>NZ_JAGJBY010000002.1 GCF_020010905.1 Streptomyces acidiscabies
CGGGAAGACGACGCTGCTGAGCGCCCTGCTGGGGCTGGTCGGGCCCAGGGAGCGGATCGTGCTCGCGGAGGACTCGGCCGAGCTGAGGCCCGATCACCCGCACGTCGTACGGCTGGAGAGCCGGCCCGCGAACCAGGAGGGCGCCGGGCTGGTCACGCTGGAGGACCTCGTACGGCAGGCGCTGCGGATGCGGCCGGACCGGCTGGTCGTGGGGGAGGTGCGCGGGCCTGAGGTCCTGGACCTGCTGGCGGCCCTCAACACCGGCCACGAGGGCGGCTGTGGGACGGTCCACGCCAACGCCGCGTCCGGCGTGCCCGCCCGCCTCGAAGCGCTCGGTACCGCCGCCGGGCTCGACCGGGCCGCGCTGCACAGCCAGTTGGCGGCGGCCCTGTCGGTCGTCCTGCACCTCGTACGGGACGGGAGCGGGCGGCGCAGGATCGCCGAGGTGCACGTCCTGGAGCGGGACCCCGCCGGGCTCGTACGGACCGTGCCGGCGCTGCGGTGGGGCGCCGAGGCGTTCGTCCAGGAGACCGGGTGGGCGCGGCTGCGGGAGCTGCTCGGGGGTGAGGGCGCGTGACGTCGGCGTACGAGCTGTCCCTGGGCGCGGCCGTCGCGTGCGCCGGGGTCGTGTTCTGGACCGTCGGGGAGCAGCGGCAAGGGGTCCGGCGGGCTCGGCTGCTGCTCGCCGGGGGCGGGGTCGTCGTGGACGGAGGGTGGGACGCCGGGCGGGAGTGGCGGCGGGTGCGGGAGCGGTGGCGGGTCGAGTGGTGGGCGCCTGTCGTCGGGGTCGCCTTCGGGGTGTTCGGGGCATCTGTGCTGCCGGTGCTCGCCGGGGTCGCCGCGGTGCCGCTCGTACGGAGGCTGCGGCTGGCCGCCGAGGCTCGCCGGGAGCGTGAGAACCGGGTCAACGCGGTGATCGGGCTGTGCTCGGTCCTCGCCGGGGAGGTGCGGGCGGGGCGGCAGCCCGGGGAGGCGCTGTCGCTGGCCGCGCGGGAGTCCGCCGGGCTCGACGAGGCGCGGGCGGGGGTGCTGGCCGCTGCGCGGTTCGGCGGGGATGTGCCGGCCGCCCTCGCGGTTGCCGCTCGGCAGCCCGGCGCGGAAGGGCTGCTGGGGCTCGCCGCGTGCTGGCGGGTCGCCGTCGACCAGGGGGCCGGGCTTGCTGCCGGGCTCGATCGGGTGGAGGAGGCGTTGCGTGCGGAGCGGGACCAACGGGCGGATCTGCGGGCTCAGTTGGCTGGGCCTCGGGCGACTGCGGTGATGCTGGCGGGGTTGCCGGTGGTGGGGTTGGGGCTGGGGGCGGCGGTCGGGGCGGATCCGTTGGGGGTGTTGCTGCACTCCGGGGTGGGGGTGGGGTGCCTGGTGGTGGGCGGGGTGTTGGAGGCGGCGGGGGTGTGGTGGGTGGCTCGGATCGTTCGGGGGGCGGAGGTGGGGTGAGGGGTGCGGGCGGGGCTTTGGGGCGGGGTTCGGGTCGGGAGGTGATGGGGCGAGAGGCCGGTTCGGGTCGGAGGTCGGGAGGTGACGGGATGCGGCAAGTCGGTTCGGGATGCGGAGGTTCGGGAGGTGAGGGCTGTGCGGGCGGGTGGTGGTCGGGGAGTTTCGGAGGGGTTCGGAGAGAGGCGGTGTGACGTGTCGGGCGTGCTGGGGTTCAGGCGGTTCGTGGGGTTCGGAGAGGTGGTGGCCGGGTGAGTCAGGAAGTTGTCCACAGGCTGGGGGTGGCCCTTGGGGTGCTTGCGGTGCTCGGGTGGGGGCTGCGGGGTGTGGAGAAGGTTCGGCGGGAGCGGAGGGTTCGGCGGCGGCTCGCGGAGTTGATGGCTTTGCGGATGGTGGCCGAGGCGAGTGTGCCGAGGGTGCGGGTGTGGGAGCTGGGGCGGCGGTGGGGGCTTGAGGCGGGGGTTGTGGGGGTCGCCTGGGTGCTCGTCGGTGGGGGGCTCGGGGGCGTGCTCGGGGTGGTGGGGGCCGTCGGAGTGTGGCGGTGGCGGCGGGGGCGGGAGAGGAGCGCCGGGGAGCCTGGGGAGGTGGTCGATGCGGTCGCTGCGGCTCGGCAGCTTCCCTTGGCCGCAGATCTGTTGGCCGCGTGCGTTGCCGCCGGGGCCGGGCCTGTCGTCGCGGCTCAGGCCGTGGGGGAGGCGCTGGGCGGGCCCGTCGGGGAGGGGCTTGCCCGGGGGGCCGCCGAGGTGCGGCTCGGGGGTGAACCCGGGGACGCGTGGGGGCGGTTGGCCCGGGTGCCGGGGGCGGAGGGGTTGGCTCGGCTTCTTGAGCGGGCCGATGTGTCCGGGGTGCCTGCGGCTGTGCCTGTGGCGCGGCTTGCGGCGGACGCGCGGGCGGAGCGGTTGCGGTCGGCCACGGCTCGGGCCCGGCGGGCGGGAGTGTTGGTCACGGCTCCGGTGGGGCTGTGCTTTCTGCCGGCGTTCGTGGTGATGGGGGTGGTGCCGGTGATGGTCGGGCTGGCGGGAGGGGTGATGGGCGGGTGAGCGAGGTGGCGTGAGGGTGGAGCGAGTGGTTGAGAGCGGTGTGAAGCGATGAGAGATGGACTGTTGGAGGTCGGGATGTATCAGGTTGGGATGGGTCGGGTCGGTGCGAGTTCGGTCGGGGTGGATCAGGCCGAGAGGGATCAGGCCGGTGCGGGGCAGGGTGGTGCGACTCTGCTCGGTGCGAGCCGGGTCGGTGCGAGTCAGGTTGGGGCGAGCCCGGTTGGGATGGGGCAGGCCGAGGTGTGGCGGGCTGTGTGGGCTCGGGTGCGTGGGTGGGGGTGTCGGGTGCGTGCCCGGAGGAGTGGGCGGGATGCCGGGATGGCCACCTCGGAGTACGCGGTTGGAATCTTGGTCGCCGTTGCGTTCGCGATGGCCTTCTACAAGGTCGTGACCAGTGACGCCGTGTCCGGGCAACTGGCCGCGATCGTTTCGAGGGCGCTCAGTGCGACGGTGTGAGCGGGATCGGGGGTTCGTCACCGCCGAGGCGGCCGTGGTGTTGCCGGTGCTGGTCGCGTTTGCGATGGCGTTGGTCTGGGGGCTGCTTGCGGTGGTCGTGCAGATCCGGTGTGTGGATGCGGCGAGTGCCGGTGCGCGGGCCGCTGCGCGGGAGGAGACCGAGGAGGTGGTCGTCCGGGTGGTCCGGGCGACCGCCCCTCGGGGCGCGCGGGTGTCTGTCGGGCGGGAGGGGGATCAGGTTCGGGTGGTCGTCGTTGCCAAGCCGGTCGGGTTCGGGGGGTTGCCGTTCGAGGTGCGGGAGGAGGCTGTTGCCGTGGCTGAGGGGGTGGGGCGGTGAAACGGGGGTCTCGGGATCGGGGGTCCGCGAGCGTGTGGGGCGTCGTGGTCGTCGCCGTGCTGTGTGTCGTGTTCGGGGCGGTGCTGGCGTTGGGCCAGGCCGTCGTCGTACGGCACCGGGCGGCCGGTGGGGCGGATCTCGCGGCGTTGGCGGGGGCGGGAAGGGCGCTGGAGGGGGCGGAGGTGGCCTGTGAGCGGGCTCGGGGGGTGGCTCGGGCTCAGGGCGGGCGGGTGGTGCGGTGTTCGGTGACGGGGGGTGTCGTGGATCTGACGGTGGTGGTGGGGGCGGGGCCGTTCGAGGCGGAGGGGCGGGCACGGGCGGGGGTTGTGGAGGAGGGGGGTGAGTAGGCGCGGGTTCGTCGGTGCTGGTTGCGCGCACGCGGCGGAGCCCAGCCGACTCGGGCCCGCCGTCAGCCCTTTCGCGTGCTGGTCGCGCGCACGCGGCGGAGCCGGTACATCGATACAGCCCGCGCCCCTCGGGGGTGACCGCATCCCGCGATGTTCAGTGCTGGGGGTGTTTGAGGCGGGGCGGTCGGGTCGTGGTCCGGTGCGGGTTCGTCGTGGCTTGTCGCGCCCGCGCGGCGGGAGCCGCACATCGGTACAGTCCCGCGCCTCTGAGGGAGTCGGTGGCTTCCCGCGATGGAGGGGGTCGGTGCGGGGCTGTTGTGGTTGTTCGCGCCCGTGCGGCCCTGCACCCCAGAAGGGATGGCTGCTCCCCGCGTTGTTCGGTGCTGGGGGTTGGGCGAGGCGGGTCGGGTGTGGGTCCGTGGTTGTTCGCGCTCGCGCTGCGGAGCCGCGCATCGGTGCAGCCCCGCGCCCCGAGGGAGTTGGACCGTTCGCCGTTCAGCCGCCCGCGCCTTCACGCCCCCATTTCGCCCCGCACGCCCCAACCTCACCCCTTCGCGCCCCCGTCCACCCCTTCACACCCCCGCAGCAGCTCCCCCAACAGCCGTATCGCCCCCCGCTTGTGCAGCGGCTCGTTGCCGTTGCCGCACTTGGGGGACTGGATGCAGGACGGGCAGCCCGCCTCGCAGGGGCAGGCTCTGATGGCCTCCAGGGTGGCCGTCAGCCAGGTGCTCGCCGTGTGGAAGGCGCGTTCCGAGAAGCCCGCGCCGCCCGGGTGGCCGTCGTACACGAAGACCGTCGGCAGGAGCGTGTCCGGGTGCAGCGGGATCGAGACGCCGCCGATGTCCCAGCGGTCGCAGGTCGCGAAGAGGGGGAGCATGCCGATGGAGGCGTGCTCGGCGGCGTGGAGGGCGCCTCCCAGGATCTCCGGGGAGATGTTGGCGTGGTCGAGCTGGGACTCCGTCACCGTCCACCAGACCGCGCGGGTGCGCAGTGTCCGGGGCGGCAGATCCAGCTTCGTCTCGCCCAGCACCTCGCCCGTCAGGACCCTGCGGCGCAGGAACGACACGACCTGGTTCGTCACCTCCACCGAGCCGTAGTGCAACGTCCCCTCGCCCCAAGGGATCTCGGCGTCGACGGACAGCACCGCGACAGCCGTCGTATCCCGGGCGATCGTCGAGTACGGCGGGTTGGCCTCCTCGACCAACGCCGTGGAGTCGTCGAGATCCAGCGCGCGCACGAGATACGTACGGCCCTGATGCAGGTGCACGGCCCCTTCGTGGACGCTCGTGTGCGCGGACCCGGCGTCGACGGTGCCCAGGAGCCGCCCCGTACCCGCCTCGACGATCTGGACCGGCGTACCCCCCTCGCCCCGGATGTCGGCGAGGTCGGCGGCCCGTTCCCGGCGTGTCCAGTGCCACGCCTTGGTGCGCCGGCGCAGCAGCCGCGCGGCCTCCAGCTGGGGGAGGAGATCCTTGACGGAGGGGCCGAAGAGCGAGAAGTCCTCCTCGGTGAGCGGAAGTTCCGAGGCAGCCGCACACAGGTGAGGCGCCAGGACGTACGGGTTGTCGGGGTCGAGGACCGTCGACTCGACGGGCTGGTCGAACAGCGCCTCGGGATGGTGGACGAGGAACGTGTCCAGCGGATCGTCCCGCGCGACGAGGACCGCGAGCGCCCCCTCACCGCCCCGCCCCGCACGCCCCGCCTGCTGCCACAGGGACGCGCGGGTGCCGGGGTACCCGGCGATGAGGACGGCGTCGAGCCCGGAGACGTCCACGCCCAGCTCCAGGGCCGTCGTGGCGGCAAGACCGAGCAGCTCCCCGGAGTGCAGCGCCTGTTCGAGCGCCCGCCGCTCCTCGGGCAGGTACCCGCCCCGGTACGCGGCCACCCGCCGCGCGAGCGACCGGTCGACCTCGGAGAGCCGCTCCTGGGCGATGACGGAGATCAGCTCGGCCCCGCGCCGGGAGCGCACGAAGGCGACCGTACGCGCCCCCTGGACCGCGAGGTCGGTCAGCAGGTCGGCGGTCTCGGCTATCGCCGTACGCCGCACCGGCGCGCCCTTCTCGCCGTGCAGGTCGGTCAGCGGCGGCTCCCAGAGGGCGAAGACCAGCTCGCCGCGTGGGGAGGCGTCGTCGGCGACCTCGACGACCGGCAGGCCCGTCAGGCGCCCGGCGGTGACCGCGGGCTCGGCGGCGGTCGCGGAGGCCAGCAGGAACACCGGGGAGGAGCCGTACCGCGCGCACAGCCGCCGCAGCCGGCGCAGGACTTGGGCGACGTGGGAGCCGAACACGCCCCGGTAGGTGTGACATTCGTCCACCACGACGTACTTCAGGGACTTCAGGAACGAGGACCAGCGCGGGTGCGAGGGGAGGATGCCGCGGTGCAGCATGTCGGGGTTGGTGAGGACGTACGTGCCGTACTGGCGGACCCACTCCCGCTCCTCGACCGGAGTGTCACCGTCGTACACGGCAGGACGCACCGCGGTGCCGAGAGGTTGTGAAAGTTCCTTCACGGATCGGAGCTGATCCGCCGCCAGCGCCTTCGTCGGCGCGAGGTAGAGAGCCGTCGCGCCACGGCCGTTGGGGGCCTCGGAGCCGTCCAGGAGGGCCGACAGGACCGGTACCAGATAAGCCAGCGACTTGCCCGAGGCGGTGCCTGTGGCAACGATCACCGACTCGCCGTCCAGGGCGTGTTCGGCGGCCAGCGCCTGGTGCGCCCAGGGGTGTTCGATGCCGTACTCCCGTACGGCCGCGACCACTTCCGCGCGGATCCGGTGCGGCCAGACGGCATGACGGCCCGCGCGCGGGGGCAAGTGCTCCGTATGGGTGATGCGCGAGGCACGGTCGGACCCCGCGGCGAGGCTGTGCAGCAGCGCCTGCGGCGAGGGTCGATCGGATCGGTGATTCTTGGCCATCGGCACCGAGTGTGTCACCGGCGTGACGGACAATGGAGCGAAGGCGTCGTGCACGCCTGCCGGTAAGTGATTGAATGCCATCGCGGCTGGCGAACCGTCCAGGGGCTCCTGCCTAGGTGTCCCGAGGGGCGACCGCTCGATAGCAAGGTGCTGGAGGATCCGTGGACCTGTCCCTGTCGACCGAGACCATCGGCGATCGCACGATCGTCAAGGTCGGTGGCGAAATCGACGTATATACCGCGCCCAAGCTGCGCGAGCAGCTGGTCGAGCTGGTGAACGACGGGAATTTCCACCTCGTCGTGGACATGGAGGGCGTGGACTTCCTCGACTCCACCGGGCTCGGCGTTCTGGTCGGCGGCCTCAAGCGTGTGCGTGCCCACGAGGGCTCGCTGCGCCTGGTCTGCAACCAGGAGCGCATTCTGAAGATCTTCCGGATCACGGGGCTCACCAAGGTGTTCCCGATCCACACCTCGGTCACGGAAGCCGTCGAGGCCACCGACTGACCTCCGCCCACCAGCGGTACGACGAACTGAACAACCGGGGGGACCGGGCCGCCGTACACCGGCGGTCCGGCCTTCCCACAAGCACGTCCGTAGTTCCGAGGGGGACGCATGGCCACCGTTGAACTCCGCTTCAGCGCGCTGCCCGAGCACGTCAGGACCGCCCGACTGGTGGCGGCAGCGGTGGCGCGCAGGGCCGGAGTGGACGAGGCCGTACTCGACGAGGTCCGGCTCGCCGTCGGCGAGGCCTGTACGCGCGCGGTGGGGCTCCACCAGAGCGCGGGCCTCACCGCACCCGTACAGGTCGCGCTGATCGAGGAGGAGAAGCAGTTCTCCATCGAGGTCGGCGACGAGGCGTCGGTCACCGCCCCCGGTGACGGGTCGCCGGGCGGCGCGGAGACCGAGGAGGACGACATGGGCCTCGCGGTCATCAGCGGGCTCGTGGACGACGTCCAGGTCACGCCGGGTCTCATCCGGATGACGTGGCCGACGACACCGGCGTAATACGACAGCAGTGCTGAAGGGCCCCCTGAGTGGGGCCCTTCGGCATGTGCGGACCCGGTGATTAACACTTACAGTGGATTCGTCAAAAGAATCTTAATGCCCCCGTCGCATTACTTGACGCGGCGGCGAATTCTGCCTGCCGCGCACTGTATTGATCGGGTTCCGGTACCTACAATCCGTCCACATCTCAGGAGCTCAGCCCAAACGTCAAGGAGGACGAATGGCGGAGCTGACCGACGGAAATCGTGTCCTGGTGGCGGTGATCGCTGTCGTGGCGCTCGCCGCCCTGGTGGTCGCGGGTGTGCTGGTGCGCCAGGTACTGGCTGCCGGCGAGGGCACCGACAGCATGAAGAAGATCGCGGCGGCGGTCCAGGAAGGCGCGAACGCGTATCTCGCCAGGCAGTTGCGCACGCTCGGTGTATTCGCGGTGATCGTGTTCTTCCTGTTGATGTTGCTCCCCGCCGACGACTGGAATCAACGGGCCGGAAGGTCGGCTTTCTTTCTGGTCGGCGCGGGGTTCTCGGCGGCCACCGGCTATATCGGCATGTGGCTCGCGGTGCGCAGCAATGTACGGGTCGCGGCGGCGGCCAGAGAAGCGACTCCGGCCGAGGGGGAGCCGGAAAAGGATCTCACCGCCGTATCTCATAAAGCGATGAAGATCGCATTCCGTACCGGCGGTGTGGTCGGCATGTTCACCGTCGGCCTCGGCCTGTTCGGTGCCTCCTGCGTCGTCCTCGTCTACGCGGCCGACGCCCCCAAGGTCCTGGAGGGCTTCGGCCTCGGCGCCGCTCTCATCGCCATGTTCATGAGGGTCGGCGGCGGCATCTTCACCAAGGCCGCCGATGTCGGCGCCGACCTGGTCGGCAAGGTCGAGAAGGGCATCCCGGAGGACGACCCCCGCAACGCCGCGACCATCGCCGACAACGTGGGCGACAACGTCGGCGACTGCGCGGGCATGGCCGCCGACCTCTTCGAGTCGTACGCCGTGACGCTGGTCGCCGCGCTGATCCTCGGCAAGGCCGCCTTCGGCGACGCGGGGCTCGCGTTCCCGCTGCTCGTCCCGGCGATCGGGGTGGTCACCGCCATGATCGGCATCTTCGCGGTGGCCCCCCGCCGCACCGACCGCAGCGGCATGAGCGCCATCAACCGCGGCTTCTTCATCTCGGCTGTGATCTCCCTCGCACTCGTCGCCGTCGCCGTCTTCGTCTACCTGCCGGGTTCGTACGGCGACCTGGACGGCGTCACCGACACCGCGATCAGCGGCCGGGGCGGCGATCCGCGGATCCTCGCGCTGGTCGCCGTCGCGATCGGGATCGTGCTGGCCGCGCTCATCCAGCAGCTCACCGGCTACTTCACGGAGACCACCCGCAGGCCCGTGCAGGACATCGGCAAGACGTCCCTCACGGGCCCCGCGACGGTCGTCCTGGCCGGGATCTCCATCGGCCTCGAATCGGCCGTCTACACCGCCCTCCTGATCGGCCTGGGGGTCTACGGCGCGTTCCTGCTCGGCGGTACGTCGATCATGCTCGCCCTGTTCGCGGTCGCGCTGGCCGGGACGGGGCTGCTGACGACCGTCGGCGTCATCGTCGCCATGGACACCTTCGGGCCCGTCTCCGACAACGCGCAGGGCATCGCGGAGATGTCCGGCGACGTCCAGGGCGCGGGCGCGCAGGTGCTCACCAACCTCGACGCCGTCGGCAACACCACCAAGGCCATCACCAAGGGCATCGCCATCGCCACCGCCGTACTCGCCGCCTCGGCGCTCTTCGGGTCGTACCGGGACGCCATCACCACGGGCGCGCGGGACGTCGGCGAGAAGCTCAGCGGGGATGGCGCGCCGATGAGCCTGATGATGGACATCTCGCAGCCCAACAACCTCGTCGGGCTGATCGCCGGCGCGGCCGTCGTCTTCCTGTTCTCCGGGCTCGCGATCAACGCCGTGTCCCGGTCGGCCGGTTCGGTCGTCTACGAGGTGCGGCGGCAGTTCCGGGAGAGGCCCGGGATCATGGACTACACGGAGACACCCGAGTACGGCCGGGTCGTCGACATCTGTACCAAGGACGCGCTCAGAGAGTTGACGACGCCGGGTCTGCTCGCCGTCATGGCGCCCGTCTTCGTCGGGTTCACGCTCGGCGTCGGGGCGCTCGGCGCGTACCTCGCGGGGGCGATCGGGACGGGCACGCTGATGGCCGTCTTCCTCGCGAACTCCGGGGGCGCCTGGGACAACGCCAAGAAGCTCGTCGAGGACGGCCACTACGGCGGCAAGGGCAGCGAGGCGCACGCCGCGACCGTCATCGGCGACACCGTCGGCGACCCCTTCAAGGACACCGCCGGGCCCGCCATCAACCCCCTGCTGAAGGTCATGAACCTCGTCTCCCTGCTGATCGCTCCCGCCGTGATCAAGTTCTCGTACGGCGCGGACAAGAGCGTCGGGATACGGGTGCTGATCTCGGTGCTGTCCCTCGCGGTGATCGTGGGCGCGGTGTACGTGTCCAAGCGGCGCGGGATCGCGGTGGGGGACGAGGAGGAGTCCGAGGAGGCGACAGGCGCGCACCATAGGGCGGCCGTTACGTAAGTTCTGTACAGAACGTCGTCCCTATAGGGCGGGCGGTCCGTGTGTGGGCCGCCCGCCCTTGCGCGCCGTGAGGCTTCTCTCCCGAGAGCGGGGGAGCGGGTGTGGGGGACAAAGGTCCCGATAGCCCCCTATAGAGGCCGCTCTCCCGACGGTGAGGGTCCGGTCGGCGTGTATGTTTCCGTGGCCGAGAGCCAAGGAAGGGACCGATCCGGTGAACAAGAAGCTTGCGGCCGCACTGTCCGGCGGTGCGGTCCTGATACTGACGCTGTCGGGTTGCAGCAACCAGAAGAACAACGAGGTCGACAAGGACCTCGTCGCCTGGGCCGGGAAGCTCTGCTCCGACATCCCCGCCCTCAAGGCCAAGATCGACACGGCCGGCGCCTCCATCCAGAAGGTCTCCACCAACGGCCTCCCGCCGAAGGAGGTCCAGCAGACGCTGTCCCTCGCCTTCCAGCAGCAGGCCGACGGCTACAAGGGGCTCGCCGACGCCATCAGCTCCGCCGGGGCGCCGCCCGGGGTCGAGAACGGCGCCACGAAGCAGCAGAACGCCGTCACGGCGCTCACCTCGCTGTCCACGTCGTACGCCGGGCTCAAGACCAAGACGGACGCGCTCGACACGAAGAGCGAGGCCAAGTTCTCCGTCGGGCTCGAAGCGGTGGCCTCCGACCTGAAGACGCTCAAGACCAGCGACACGGCGCTGACGGACCTGGAGACCGGGGACGTCAAGCGGGCGATGGTCGAACAGGACACCTGCAAGCAGACGGCGGCACCCTCGGCGCCGGCCGACGCGGGAACGCCCTCGGCTCCGGCGGCCTCGCCGTCGCCGTCGGGGTCCGCGACGGGTGCGGCCAAGGGGTAGCCGCCCCCGCGCGTGCGTACGGGGGACAATGAGCGGGTGAGTGAAGTCACCCCCTCCCCGCTGCCCTCGTCCGACCACGTCGATGTGACCGTCCGGCTGCGGGAGGCGCTGCTCGCGGCCTCCTTCACCGCCGACGGGCTCCTCGACCTGCTCGGCGCCCCCGCATACACGGCGCTGGCCCGCAGCGAGACGGTGCCCGCCCTGCGCGCGACACGCGGCGACACGCCGCTGGAGGCCCTCGTACGGCTCTTCCTGTTGCAGCGGACCGTGCCCCACGCGCGCGTGGCCAGCGTCCTGCCGGTGGACGCGTGCGTCGAGAGCGGCTGGCTCACGCGCGCGGGCGACACGGTCGCGGCGACCGTCGACGTACGGCCCTACGGCGGGCCCGACGGCGAGGACTGGTTCGTCGTGTCCGACCTCGGGTGCGCGGTCGGCGGGGCGGGCGGCATCGGGAAGCGGGCCGACGCCGGTGTCGTCCTCGGCGTCGGCGGCGCCTCCACGACGCTCGCCGGGATCACCGTCCGCACGCCCGTCGGCGCCGCGCTCGACCTCGGCACCGGGTCCGGCATCCAGGCCCTGCACGCCGCCCGGCACGCCACGCGCGTGACGGCCACCGACCTCAACCCGCGCGCGCTGCACATCACCGCCCTCACGCTCGCCCTGTCCGGCGCCCCGGCGGCCGACCTGCGCGCGGGCTCGCTGTACGAGCCGCTGCGCGACGACGAGTCGTACGACCTGATCGTCTCCAACCCGCCCTTCGTGATCTCCCCGGGCGCGCGCCTGACGTACCGGGACGGCGGGATGGGCGGCGACGACCTGTGCCGCGCGCTCGTCCAGGGCGCGGGCGTGCGGCTGAACGAGGGCGGGTACGCGCAGTTCCTCGCCAACTGGCAGCACGTCGAGGGCGAGGACTGGCAGGACCGGCTGCGCTCGTGGATCCCGCGCGGGTGCGACGCGTGGGTCGTCCAGCGCGAGGTCCAGGACGTCACCCAGTACGCCGAACTGTGGCTGCGCGACGCCGGGGACCACCGGGACGATCCGACGGCCTACGAGGCGCGCTACGACGCCTGGCTGGACGAGTTCGAGGCGCGCAAGGTGAAGGCCGTCGGGTTCGGGTGGATCACCCTGCGCAAGGCCGCCGCCGCCGAGCCGTCCGTCACCGTCGAGGAGTGGCCGCACTCCGTCGAGCAGCCCCTCGGGGACGCGATCCGCGCCCACTTCGACCGCGTCGACTACCTCCGCGCCCACGACGACGCGGCCCTCCTCGCCGCGCGGTTCAAGCTGGCCGCCGAGGTCGTCCAGGAACAGGTCGGCCTGCCCGGCGCCGAGGACCCCGAACACGTCGTCCTGCGCCAGCACCGGGGCATGCGCCGGGCCACCAAGGTCGACACCGTCGGCGCCGGGTTCGCGGGCGTGTGCGACGGCTCGCTGGCCGCCGGCGTGATCCTCGACGCGATCGCCCAGCTCCTCGGCGAGGACCAGGTCGTCCTGCGCGACCGCACGCCCGCGCAGATCCGGATGCTGGTGGAGCAGGGGTTCCTGGAGCCGGTGGCCGGGGACTGAGGCGGGGCGCTCGGCCTCGGCTGCGGCCCGCGCGCGGAAGTCGGCCGGAAAGGCACCCGCGCGCGGGTGGTGTGTGCCCGGCGTGTGCGTCGGTGCGCCGGGGTTCCCTCCGGGTCCGAGGGAGCGTCCGAGCGGTGTTCACCTGAGGTTCGCCGGGGTGCCGTCCGGGCGTGGCAGGGTCCGGCGCAGCCGCACGCGCGTGCGGGGCGACGAGGGGGCGTGGACGGGCATGGAGAGTGGGCCGGCGATCTTCGCGGGGGCGGTGTTCGCGCTGTTCGGGGGCGGGTTGTTGGTGTGGACGACCGTACGCGCGCGCCAGCGGCAGCCGGTCGCCCAGGGGGTCGGGCAAGGGGTCGCGGTGACGTTCGCCACGGCCGCCGCCGTGGCGTCGCTGGCCGTCGCGGCGTGGTGCCTCACGCGGGTCTGAGCGCGCGCACGGTGCGGCGCGGGGTCACCGCGCGCGGGAGCGCCGTACCGGACGACGGGGCGGGGCGGCGGTGGCCGTCCTGAATACGTCGGTCGGCACTCCGGGCGGCAGGAATGGCGGTAGTCGGGTTACCGTTCGAGTGGCCGTTGCGGGCTTTTCCCGTTTGACACGGGGGCGGGAGGTACCGTCACACTCCGCAGCGTCACCATGACCGTGCCCCGGGACGAAGCCTGGGGAGGCCCCCAGCGTCGATCCGGAGAGAAGAGCGAAGTTGTCCCCGACAAGCGAGACCGCGAAGGGCGGCAGGCGACTCGTCATCGTCGAGTCGCCCGCCAAGGCGAAGACGATCAAGGGCTATCTCGGCCCCGGATACATCGTCGAGGCCAGCGTCGGGCACATCCGCGACCTTCCGAGCGGCGCCGCCGAGGTGCCGGAGAAGTACACCGGCGAGGTGCGCCGCCTCGGCGTGGACGTCGAGAACGACTTCCAGCCCATCTATGTGATCAACGCCGACAAGCGCGCGCAGGTCAAGAAGTTGAAGGACCTCCTCAAGGAGTCCGACGAACTCTTCCTGGCCACCGATGAGGACCGCGAGGGCGAGGCCATCGCGTGGCACCTCCAGCAGGTCCTCAAGCCGACGATCCCGGTCAAGCGGATGGTCTTCCACGAGATCACCAAGGACGCGATCCGGGCCGCCGTCGCCAACCCGCGCCAGCTCAACCAGAAGCTCGTCGACGCCCAGGAGACCCGCCGCATCCTCGACCGCCTCTACGGCTACGAGGTCTCGCCGGTCCTGTGGAAGAAGGTCATGCCGAAGCTGTCGGCGGGCCGCGTCCAGTCCGTCGCGACACGACTCGTGGTCGAGCGGGAACGCGAGCGCATCGCTTTTCGTTCTGCTGAGTACTGGGACCTGACGGGGACCTTCGCGACCGGCCGCGCCGGGGACTCGTCGGACCCGTCGTCGCTGGTCGCCCGCCTCCAGACCGTCGACGGCAGGCGGGTCGCGCAGGGCCGCGACTTCGACTCCCTGGGACAACTCAAGAGCGAGCAGATCCTCCACCTCGACGAGGCGAACGCCCGCGCCCTGGCCGCCGCCCTGGAAGAGACCCGGTTCGCCGTCCGGTCGGTCGAGTCCAAGCCGTACCGCCGCTCGCCGTACGCCCCCTTCCGCACGACGACCCTCCAGCAGGAGGCCAGCCGCAAGCTCGGCTTCGGCGCGAAGGCGACCATGCAGGTGGCGCAGAAGCTGTACGAGAACGGCTTCATCACCTACATGCGTACGGACTCGACGACCCTCAGCGACACGGCGATCAACGCGGCCCGCGCGCAGGTCACGCAGCTCTACGGCGCCGACTACCTCCCCTCCGCCCCGCGCACGTACGCCGGCAAGGTCAAGAACGCGCAGGAGGCGCACGAGGCGATCCGCCCCTCGGGTGATCGTTTCCGCACCCCCGCGGAGACGGGCCTGACCGGCGACCAGTTCCGCCTCTACGAGCTGATCTGGAAGCGCACGGTCGCCTCCCAGATGAAGGACGCCACCGGCAACAGCGTCACCGTCAAGATCGGCGGCACCGCTGCCGACGGCCGGGACGTCGAGTTCACCGCCTCCGGCAAGACGATCACCTTCCACGGCTTCCTGAAGGCGTACGTCGAGGGCGCGGACGACCCGAACGCCGAACTGGACGACCGCGAGCGGCGCCTCCCGCAGGTCACCGAGGGCGACCCGCTGACCGCAGAGGAGATCACGGTCGACGGGCACGCGACGAAGCCTCCGGCGCGCTACACCGAGGCGTCTCTCGTCAAGGAGCTCGAAGAGCGCGAGATCGGCCGCCCGTCGACGTACGCGTCGATCATCGGGACCATCCTCGACCGTGGCTACGTCTTCAAGAAGGGCACGGCGCTCGTCCCGTCGTTCCTGTCCTTCGCCGTCGTCAACCTCCTGGAGAAGCACTTCGGGCGGCTCGTCGACTACGACTTCACCGCCCGGATGGAGGACGACCTCGACCGCATCGCGCGCGGCGAGGCGAAGTCCGTGCCGTGGCTCAAGCGGTTCTACTTCGGCGAGGGCACCGGCGCGGCGGGCGGAGCGGCCGACGCGGGCAACGGCGACGGTGACCACCTCGGCGGGCTCAAGGAGCTGGTGACCGACCTCGGCGCGATCGATGCGCGCGAGGTGTCGTCGTTCCCCGTCGGCAGCGGGATCGTCCTGCGGGTCGGGCGGTACGGGCCGTACATCGAGCGCGGGGAGAAGGACGCCGAGGGGCACCAGCGCGCGGACATCCCCGAGGACCTCGCGCCGGACGAGCTGTCCGTCGAGATGGCCGAGGAACTCCTCGCGAAGCCCTCCGGGGACTTCGAGCTGGGCACCGACCCCGTCTCCGGGCACCAGATCATCGCGCGGGACGGCCGGTACGGGCCGTACGTCACCGAGGTGCTGCCCGAGGGGACGCCGAAGACCGGGAAGAACGCGGTCAAGCCGCGCACCGCCTCGCTCTTCAAGTCGATGGCCCTCGACACGGTCACCCTCGATGACGCGCTCAAGCTGATGTCCCTCCCGCGCGTGGTGGGCGCCGACGCCGAGGGCGTCGAGATCACCGCGCAGAACGGGCGCTACGGGCCGTACCTCAAGAAGGGCACCGACTCGCGGTCCCTCCAGACCGAGGACCAGCTCTTCACGATCACCCTCGAAGAGGCGCTGGAGATCTACTCCCAGCCCAAGCAGCGGGGGCGTGCCGCCGCCAAGCCGCCGCTGAAGGAGCTCGGCGCGGACCCCGTCAGCGGGAAGCCCGTCGTCGTCAAGGACGGCCGGTTCGGGCCGTACGTCACCGACGGGGAGACCAACGCGACGCTGCGGTCCGGCGACAGCGTCGAGGAGATCACCCCCGAGCGCGGCTATGAACTCCTCGCGGAGAAGCGGGCGAAGGCGCCGGTGAAGAAGACCGCGAAGAAGGCGCCCGCCAAGAAGGCTCCGGCTAAGAAGGCGGCGGCGACGAAGACGGCTGCCGCGAAGAAGACGGCGGCCAAGAAGACGACCACCGCGAAGAAGACGGCGACGGCTGCGACGGCTGCGGCGAAGAAGAGCGCTGCTTCCCGGGCGGCTGCGGAGGACTGAGCGAGGGACAGGGTCCCGTGTCGCGCCGAGGGTGGCGTGGCGCGGGGCTCTGTCGTTTCCGGGTGCCGGGTGCCGGGTGCCGGGTGCCGGGTCGGGGTGCGGGGGAGTGGTGGGGTTTTGGTGCGGGTTCGGTGGGGGCCGAGGTCGGGCGAGAGTGGTCGTATGGGGTGGGCTGTCAGTGGGGGCGGATAGGCTGAAAGCATGACGCGAGCCGAGCAGCCGACGGGCCTTCACCCGGCAGAGAATGACGCCCTGGTGGTGGACTCACGCGAGCGCGCCGTGCGGGCGTTGCTCAGGCAGCCGCAGTTGCGGCGGTTGTGGAGTGCGCAGCTGGTGGGCGGGGTGGGGGATGCCCTCGCCGTCCTGGTGCTGGTGTTCCTCACGCTCCAGGCCGTCGTCGCCCAGGATTCGCTGGGGGGCGGGTACCGAGGGGCGGCGCTGTCCGTCGCGCTCGTGCTCGGCGTGCGCGCCGCGGCCACCGTCCTGTTCGGCGCCGTCCTGCTCGGCCCGCTGACCTCGCTCACCTCCCCCGACGGCCCGCTGGACCGCCGCTGGACGATGGCCGGTGCGGACGGCGTGCGCGCGGTGCTGCTGATCGTCGCGCCCCTGTGGATCGACTGGACGCCGGGCAACGCGCTGGTGCTGCTGCTGGCGACGGTCTTCGTGACCGGCATCGCCGAGCGGCTGTGGACCGTCGCGCGCGAGGGCGCCGCGCCCGCGCTGCTGCCGGCGCCGCCGCCGGAGGGGGCGACCGTACGGCCGCTCCCGGACCACATGGACGCCCTGCGCCGCCTGTCGCTGCGTACGAGCTTCGCGGCGATCCCGCTCGGCGGCGCCGTCCTGATCGCGGCCGGTCTGGTGAACGTCCTGCTGGGCGCCGGTGTCGCCTGGTTCGACCAGCACCAGGCGGCGCTTGCGTCGTACGTCGCGGCGGGCCTGTTCGCCGCGTCCCTGTCGGTCGTCTCCGCGCTGGAACTGCCCAAGGTGCGCACCCCGCGCGCGCGGTCCCCGCTGGAGGGCCTGCGCCGCCCGCGCGCGGGCACCGGCACCGAGACCGGCCGCACCGGCGCGATCCCGCTGCTGGTGACGGCCTGCGGCGCCGTCGCGGGCGCGATCGCCGCCGCCGTGGCGGTGTCGGTCCTCCAGGCCGTCGACCTGGGCGGCGGCCCGATCTCGTACGGCCTGCTCGTCCTCGGCCTGACCGGCGGGGTCGTCGTCGGCATCCGTACGGCGGCCAAGATCCTGCCCGCGCTGTCGCGCCGCCGCCTGCTGGCGCTGGCCATCGCGGTCACCGGCGTGGCGCTGCTCGCCGCCGGGCTCGTCCCGGACAACGCGACGGTCCTGCTGCTCGCCGCCCTCGCGGGCGTGGGCGCGGGTGTCGCCGCGAACACCGGGCACGCGCTGCTCGACCAGGAGACCGAGGACAGCCGCCGCGCGCGGGTCACCGAGCACCTCCACGCGGTCGTCCGGGTCTTCGTCGGGTTCGCCGCGCTGATCGCGCCCCTCGTGGCCGCGCTGATCGGCCCGCACCGCCTGGAGAGCGGCCGGTTCGTCTTCGTGCACGGTGGCGCCGCGTTCACGCTGATGCTGGTCGGCGCGCTGCTGCTGCCCGTCGCCGCGCTGGTCCTCGCCAAGGTCGACGACCGCTCCGGCGTCCCCCTGCGCCAGGACCTGCGCGACGCGCTGCTCGGCGGCTCGGAACCCGCCACCGCGCCCGCCACGACCGGCTTCTTCATCGCCCTGGAGGGCGGCGACGGCGCCGGCAAGTCCACCCAGGCCGAGGCGCTCGCCGAGTGGATAAGGGCCAAGGGCCACGAGGTCGTCCTCACCCGCGAGCCCGGCGCGACGCCGGTCGGCAAGCGGCTGCGCTCGATCCTCCTCGACGTCTCCTCGGCCGGCCTCTCGCACCGCGCGGAGGCGCTGCTGTACGCCGCCGACCGCGCCGAGCACGTCGACACCGTCGTACGGCCCGCTCTGGAGCGCGGCGCCGTCGTCATCACCGACCGGTACGTCGACTCCTCCGTCGCCTACCAGGGCGCCGGGCGCGACCTGTCGCCGGTCGAGATCGCGCGCATTTCGCGCTGGGCGACCGACGGTCTCGTACCGCATCTGACCGTCCTGCTCGACGTCTCGCCGGAGACCGCGCGCGAGCGGTTCACCGAGGCGCCGGACCGGCTGGAGTCGGAGCCCGCCGAGTTCCACGCGCGCGTGCGGTCCGGTTTCCTCACGCTCGCCGCCGCCGACCCCGGGCGCTACCTCGTCGTCGACGCGGGCCAGGAGCCCGAGTCCGTGACGACCGTCGTCCGCGCGCGGCTCGACCAGCTGCTGCCGCTGTCCGAGGCCGAGATCAAGGCCCAGGAGGAGGCGCGCAGGAAGGCCGAGGAGGACGCCCGGCGCAAGGCCGAGGAAGAGGCCGCCCGCAAGGCCGAGGAGGAGCGTCTGGAGCGCGAGCGCCAGGAGCAGCTCGCCAAGCTCCGTGCCGAGGAGGAGGAGCGCAAGCGGCGCGAGCTGGAGGAGGCGCAGCGGCGCGAGGCCGAACGGCAGGCCGAGGAGGCGCGCGTGCGCGCGGAGGAAGCGCGCAGGCGGGCCGAGGAGGAGCGGGTGCGGCTCCTCGCGGAGGAGAAGGCGCGCGCCGAGGAAGAGGCGCGGCGTGCCGTCGAGGCGGAGCGGCGTCGTCAGCAGGCCGAGGAGGAGGCGCGGCTGCGTGCCGAGGCCGAGGCTCGGCGAGTTGAGAAGCAGCGGCGGGCGGAGGAGGCGTTGGTGCGGGCCGAGGAGGCGCGGCGGGCTGCTGAGGCGGCGGCTGCCGCTGCTGCGGCCGGGCCTCGGACGCCGGCGCACGGTACGCCTGTCGTGGGCGGAGGGTGGCCTGCTGTCGGTGAGCCCGGGACCGGTGCGGGGGCGGTGAGTTGGCCTGCTGCGCGTGGGGGTGCCGGAGGGGCTTCTGAGGGGCGGGATGTGCGGACCGAGTCCGGGGAGTCGGCGGCTTGGCCTGTGGCTCGGGGTGGGTCTGGGACGGGGGCAGGTGCCGGGTCTGGGGTCGGTTCCGGTGCTGGTTCTGGTGCCGGGAAGAAGGGGGCTTGGCCTGCTCCTTCCGAGGCGGTCACCGTGCCTACGCCTGCGGTGACGCCGGAGGAGGCTGGGCGGGGGCGGGACGTCGAGGAGACGGCCGTGCTGCCGCCGGTTCGGCTGGTGAAGGACGACGTGGCTTCGGGGCCGGGTGACGTGACGGCCGAGCTGCCTCAGCCGTCCGCTTCCGCGCGGCCGTCCTGGGCTGTGGACGCGGATGCGGAGGAGACGGCCGTGCTGCCGCCGGTTCCTGGCGCGGGGCCTGCTGATCGGGTGCCGCCGGGGTTCTTCCGGGAGGAGCGGGAGGATCGTACGCGGGAGTTGCCTCAGGTGGACGAGAGCGGGGCGCCTCGTCGGCGGCCTCGGTCCGACTGGGCCGAGGAGACGCCGTTGGATGATCTGCCGTCGTTGGCCGATGAGTTGTTGGGGTCTCGGCGGGATGAGGACGAGGGTGGGCGTCGGCGGTAGGTAGGCGCATCACGGGGTGCCGCAACCTGTCGTACGGCGGGTGCGGCGCCTTCGTGGTTTCTCGAGCCCCTGAAGATGTGGGCTGGTCTTCGTTTGTCAGTGGCGCCACGCACAATGGAACCCGCAGCGCCGAGTGGGACGAAACGGAAGGCGGTCGGCCAGGTGAGTGTGTGGGACGACCTTGTCGGGCAGGAGCGGGTCAGTGAGCAGTTGGGGGCCGCTGCTCGGGACGCCGACGCGTTCGTGACCGCCGCCACCACCGGTGCGCCGCCTCCCGAGGCCTCCTCGATGACGCACGCCTGGCTGTTCACCGGGCCTCCCGGGGCCGGTCGTACGCAGGTGGCGCGGGCGTTCGCGGCGGCGTTGCAGTGCGTCAGTCCGGACCGGGCGCTGGGGGGCGCGCCGGGGTGCGGGTTCTGCGACGGGTGTCATACGGCGTTGATCGGGACGCACGCGGACGTGACGACCGTCGCCGCCGTCGGTACGCAGATCCTCGCGGAGGACATGCGGGACACGGTCAGGAAGTCGTTCACGTCCCCGGCGACCGGCCGCTGGCAGATCATCCTCGTCGAGGACGCGGAACGGCTGAACGAGAAGTCGGCGAACGCGGTGCTGAAGGCCGTCGAGGAACCGGCGCCGCGTACCGTCTGGCTGCTGTGCGCGCCGTCCCTCGAAGACGTCCTGCCGACGATCCGCTCCCGCTGCCGGCACCTCAACCTGAGTACGCCGTCCGTCGCCGCCGTCGCCGACATGCTGGTCCGGCGCGAGGGCATCGCGCCGGACGTCGCGGCCTCCGCCGCGCGCGCGACGCAGGGGCACGTCGACCGCGCGCGGCGCCTCGCGACCGACCCGGCCGCGCGGGAGCGGCGCGCGTCCGTGCTGAAGCTGCCGCTGCGGGTCGGTGAGATCGGCGGCGCGCTGAAGGCCGCGCAGGAACTCGTCGACGCGGCGGCCGAGGACGCGAAGGTGCTCGCCGAGGAGGTCGACGTGAAGGAGACCGACGAGCTGAAGGCAGCGCTCGGCGCGACCCAGGGCAGCCGGATGCCGCGCGGCACCGCCGGGGTGATGAAGGACCTGGAGGACAAGCAGAAGCGCCGCCGGACCCGTACCCAGCGCGACAGCCTCGACGTCGCGCTCACCGACCTCACGGCCTTCTACCGCGACGTCCTCGCCCTCCAGCTCGGCACGCGGGTCGCCCTCGCCAACGCGGACGCGGAGGACACGCTGGAGCGGCTCGCCCGGGAGGGGTCCGCGGAGGCTACGTTGCGGCGGATCGAGGCGATCGGGGCGTGCCGGGTGGCGCTGGACCGGAACGTGGCGCCGTTGCTGGCGGTGGAGGCGATGACGATGGCGCTGCGGGCGGGCTGAGGTTTTCCGGGCCTGCCTCGATCGCCTTGACGTCACCGTGAGTTGACTGACTGTCACTCGTACGGGGTGAATCCCGGGCGAATCGTGTTCGTGTCGTCGCTCAGCGTTACTCTCGGTGTATGAGTCTCAGCCGCCTCCTCCGACCGCCCACCGCCCTGATCGCGTCGCTCGCCTCGGCGGCGCTGCTGCTGAGCGGCTGTTCCACCGGGGGTGCCGCCTCGGTTGCCGACGCCGCGCGGGCCGAGCTGGTGGCGCTGCCGAAGGCCACGCCGGCCGAGCTGTCGTCGTACTACGGGCAGAAGCTGCGGTGGCGCAGCTGCGGGGTGCCGGGCTTCGAGTGCTCGACGATGAAGGCGCCGCTGGACTACGCGAAGCCGGCGCAGGGGGACGTGCGGCTCGCGGTGGCCCGGAAGAAGGCCACGGGTCCGGGCAAGCGGCTGGGATCGCTGCTGGTCAACCCCGGCGGGCCGGGCGGCTCGGCGGTCGGCTACCTCCAGCAGTACGCCGGTCTCGGCTACCCGGCGCCGGTGCGCGCGCGGTACGACATGGTCGCCGTCGACCCGCGCGGGGTCGCCCGCAGCGAACCCGTGGAGTGTCTCGACGGGCGCGCGATGGACGCGTACACGCAGACCGACACGACCCCCGACGACCAGCGGGAGATGGACGCGCTGGTGGGGGCGTACCAGAAGTTCGCGGAGGGCTGCGGCGCCGACGCGCCCAAGCTGCTGCGGCACGTGTCGACCGTCGAGGCCGCGCGCGACATGGACATCCTGCGCGCGTCGCTGGGCGACCCGAAGCTGACGTACGTGGGCGCGTCGTACGGCACGTTCCTCGGCGCGACGTACGCGGGCCTGTTCCCCGACCGGGTCGGCCGCCTCGTTCTCGACGGCGCGATGGACCCCTCCCTGACCGCCCGCCGGATGAACCTCGACCAGACCGCCGGCTTCGAGACGGCGTTCCAGTCCTTCGCGAAGGACTGCGTACGGCACCCCGACTGCCCCCTCAGCGGCACACCCGCGCAGGTCGGCGCGGGCCTGAAGGCGTTCTTCCGGCGCCTCGACGCGCACCCGATCCCCACGGGCGACGCGGACGGCCGCAAGCTGGGCGAGGCCCTCGCGACGACCGGCGTGATCGCCGCGATGTACGACGAGAGCACGTGGGAACAGCTCCGCGAGGCTCTCTCGTCCGCGATCCGCGAGAACGACGGCGCCGGTCTCCTCGTCCTCTCCGACAGCTACTACGAACGCGACTCCACGGGCCGCTACGCCAACCTCATGTCCGCCAACGCGGCGGTGAACTGCCTCGACCTCCCCTCGGCGTACTCCACGCCCGACGAGGTGCGCGCGGCCCTCCCCGCCTTCGAGAAGGCGTCCCCCGTCTTCGGCGAGGGCATGGGCTGGGCGTCCCTGACCTGCGCGTACTGGCCGGTGGGCGCGACCGGCACCCCGCACCGCATCACCGCGCAGGGCTCCGCGCCGATCCTCGTCGTCGGCACGGTCCGCGATCCCGCGACGCCCTACCGCTGGGCCGAGTCCCTAGCGGGCCAGCTCTCCGCCGGGCACCTCCTGACGTACGACGGCGACGGGCACACGGCGTACGGGCGCGGCAGCAAATGCATCGACTCGGCGATCGACACCTACCTCCTCACGGGAGCCGTCCCAGCGCCCGGCAAGCGCTGCTCCTGACCCCATCAGGGGTGGTCGGAGCACCCTTCGGAACTGTGTAGACTTAACCCCGTTGCTGACCGCACCATGGTGCGAACGGCGCGCCGCCTTAGCTCAGATGGCCAGAGCAACGCACTCGTAATGCGTAGGTCTCGGGTTCGAATCCCGAAGGCGGCTCAGATCAAGCCCAGGTCACATCTCTTGTGACCTGGGCTTTCTGTTTGAGTGCCGCGTGAGGCTCAGTCGCGGCGTCCCGCGCCATGCAGCAGCGTGTCGACGATGCGTGTGGCCAGGGCGTCCGGGTTCTGGGCGTCCTGGTCCTCGTGGGCGTCGGGGCCGTGCAGGGCCTCGCCGATGAGGGCGTAGTAGACGCGGCGGGTCCACTCCAGGTCTGCTGCGGGGTCGAGGAGTCCCTCGTGCTGGGCCCGGGCGAGGAAGGTCAGGGACCGGGCGTTGATCTCCGTCCAGACGTCCTCGGCGGTGTCGTTCTGGGCCAGGGGATTGCCGAGTGTGAATCGCCAGGCGCCTTTGACGCGCAGTGTGTTCGCGGTGGCGCGGTGCAGGGCGACCAGTGGGGGAGCGGTGTCCAGGTGGGCGTCGTCGATGGCGTCGGTGAGCTGCTGCTTCGCGGAAGCGGCCAGTGCCTCGATGAGGGCCTGGCGGTTGGCGAATCGGCGGTGCACCGTCGTCCTGGCCAGGCCCGCGGCCTCGGCGATCTGTTCCATCGGCGCGCCGGGGTCCTCGGCGAGCACTCTCTCGGCCGCCTCCAGGATCGCGCGCACGCTGCGTTCGGCATCAGCCCGCAGAGCTCGCCCCATGGCGTCTCCCTTCCCGTCGTTTCTCTGAAGAAGGTACTCCCGAGCTGCACCTTTTCCATAAACTGCGACAGTGATGTTGCGGTTAACTCGATAATGGGTACTCTGGAGATGCGGTTTCCGTCAGGAAGCGTGCAATCGCTGTGGACATGATCAGAACCTCAGGAGTCCGTGATGGACACGAAACGACCCGTAGCACTCGTGACAGGCGCGTCCTCCGGCATCGGAGAAGCCACCGCCCTCGCCCTCGTCGAAGCGGGCTTCGAGGTGATCGGAACCAGCCGGAACACCGCGAAAGTCGCCCCCCGGGACGGCGTGACCTTCCTCGACCTCGACGTGAGCAGCGACGACTCGGTCGCCACGCTGGTCCGACAGGTCATCGACCGGTTCGGCCGCATCGACGTCCTGGTCAACAACGCCGGCATCGGCTCGTCGGGCGCCACCGAGGAGAGCTCCCTGGCGCAGCACCGGCACGTCCTCGACGTCAATGTCCTCGGCGTCGTCCGCATGACGAAGGCCGTCCTGCCGCACATGCGCGCCCAGGGCCGTGGCCGCATCGTCAACCTGTCGTCGATCTACGGGTTCGTTCCCCAGCCCTTCATGGCCGCCTATATCGCGTCCAAGCACGCGGTCGAGGGGTACTCCGAGTCCGTGGACCACGAGGTCCGTGAACACGGCGTACGGGTTTTGCTCGTCGAGCCCGGCGGGACCAGTACCGCGTTCGAGGGCAACCTCGTGCAGCCCGACACCCCGCTGCCGGTCTACGCGGAGCAGCGGCGCACCGTCGACGAGGTGATCGCCGGGGCGGTCACCGGCGGCGATGCCCCCGCCGTCGTCGCCCGGGCCGTCGTCGCGGCGGCCACGGCGCGCAGGCCGAGGCTGCGCACCACGGCGGGACCGCTCGCCCGACGCCTCAGCCTGCTGCGCCGGGTGGCTCCCGCCCGGGTTTTCGACCGGCAGATGCGCAAGTTCAACGGGCTGACACTCGTGCGTACCTCGTGACGGCAGGACGCCCCGGGCCTCGCGCCGCTCAGGACGCCGTCCACGTCTGGTTGTCCCGCCCGTTGCACTCCCACAGCACAGCCCCCGTCCCGCTCGCGCCGCCGAAGATGTCGACGCACTTCGCGGACTCGGTGGCGACGAGCTGCGTACCGGTGAGGCGGAAGCGCTGGCTCGCGGAACCGGTGCAGGTGGAGAGCTGGATCTCGGTGCGGTCCTCGGAGGAACCGCCGGCCACGGTCATGCACTTGCCGGCGGCGCGGGCCGTTCCCTCGGTGAACTGCCAGCGCTGGGAGGCGGAACCGTCACAGGCTGACTGGAAGAGCTGGAGGCCCTCGGTGCCCGCTCCGCTGCTGAGACATTTGCCCGAGGCGGCGACGACCAGTGTGCGGCCGGGAGCACTGGGGGAGGGGGAGCCGGCGCTCGGGGCGGGGGCGGTGGCCTTGTTCTCGGGGGCGGAGTCCTGCTGTCCGCCCGTGGCGGAGGGGGAGGGGGTTGCGGACGGGGCGCGGCTGGGTGTCGGGGAGTCGGACGGTGAGACGGTGGGGGACGGGGACGACGGGGCCGGAGACGATGACGGGGCCGGGGTCGTCCCGCCGCCGGGGAGCGGATCGGCCGTCGCGTTCTCCGGCTCCTGGGCGAGGGTGAGGACCAGAGCGGCCGTGGCGAGTGCGACGACGACGGCTGTCACGGCCAGCAGGAGGGTGCGGCGCCTGGAGCGGTCCTTGCGAGGAGCGCCGAGGCCGGTGGTGACGTCCAGCTGAGGAGGGCCGGGGTCGGGAGGCACCTGAGTTCGGGCTACAGGCGTACGGTTCTCCGCCGCGGCCAGCAGCAACCGCTCGGCCTCCTCCCCCGACAGCCGGTCCTCCGGCTTCGGCGCGAGCAGCCCCCGTATCAGCGGCGTAAGACCTCCGGCGTCCCGCACCTCCGGCGGCGGCTCCATCGCGATGGCGTACATCGTCTCCGTCACCGACCGCCGCAGGAACGGCGACCGGCCGTCCACGGCCTGGAACAGCGTCGCGCCGAGCGCCCACAGGTCCGCCTCGGGACCGGGAGCCGCGCCCACCAGCCGCTCGGGAGCCATGAAGTCGACGGAACCGACGAGCTGACCGGTCCGGGTGAGCCCGGGAGTCTCGACGGCCTGGGCGATCCCGAAGTCGGTGAGGACGACCCGGCCCCCCTCGGTGAGCAGCACGTTCGCCGGCTTCACATCCCGGTGCAGCACCCCCGCGCCGTGCGCCGCGCGCAACGCCGCCAGCACGCCTGCGCCGATCCTGGCGGCTTCGGACGGTGCGAGCGGGCCCTTCGCGGCGACCAGTTCGGCGAGGGTGACGGACGGGACGTACTCCATGACGATGACCGGGCGGCCCTCGTCGTCCACGACGTCGTGCACGACGACGACGTTCGGATGGCTGATCCGCGCCGCGCTGCGTGCCTCCCGCCGGGTCCGCTCGTACAGCGTCGCCAGCTCGCTCTCGTCGAGATGCGGCTGCGGGTGCAACTGCTTCACGGCGACGACCCGCGCGAGCGACTCGTCCCGCGCCCGCCACACCGTGGCCATCCCGCCACGCCCGATGCGGTCGAGGACGCGGTACCGGCCGGCGATCAGCCGTCCTTCGTCGGACACCGTGATTTCCTCATCAGGTCGGGGGAGCGCTCAGGTCACGCCGGTCAACGCCCTTGCTCTGAGCCCCTGTTGAGGAGCACGTCGCCAGTCGATGGGGGCGATCCTACGGTGGATGTCGTACGCCGTCCGGCGGTAATGGCAGAGTGCTGAGCACATGGCGTGTGATTGTCTCCTGCCGGGACCGTCCCCGAGTGAGCCGTCCCGGACGGATGGGTAGAGGAATCGCGTCCAGGGGTGTCGTATGAGAGGCGTCGTATGAGGGTCGAACTTCCGCCGGAGCCCGTGCACTTCGTGAACCGGTATCGGGAACGGGAGCGTGTGGTGAGGGCGGTGGAGGAGTGGCGGGGGAGCGGTCGGCCGCTGGTGGTGGCGTTCAGTGGGCCGGCGGGGCTGGGGAAGACCGAGTTGGCGCGGCTGGTCGCGCGGACCGTGCTGGACCGGTATCCGGACGGGGTCCTCACCGTCGACCTCGACGACCATCGCGTGGGCGGCACCCTCGACCCCGGCGACGTCCTCGCCCAGCTGCTGCGCTCGTTCGGTGTCGAACCCGCCCTGGTGGAACCGCAGTTCAAGGCGCGCTGCCGCCAGTACTGGAACCTCACGGCGGACAGACGGTTCGTGCTGCTCCTCGACAACGCCCGGTACGCCTCGGAGGTCGTCCCCCTCCTGCCCGCGTCCGGCGCGTGTGCCGTCCTCGTCGCGAGCCCCGGCCCGCTGTACGGCCTGGAGGACGGCGCCGCCGTCGACCTCGCGCTGCCCCCGCTGGACGAGGACGCGGCGACGCAGCTCCTCGAACTCGTCGCCAGGGACCCGAGGTTGGCCGAGGACCCCGAGTCCGTACGGGCCCTCGTCCACCTCTGCGACGGCCTGCCCGCCGCGCTGCACGTCGCGGGCAACTGGATCCGCGCGCACCGCCTGCGCCCGCTCGCCCGCCTGCTCCCCGAACTGCGCGGTGAGTGGGACGAGAAGGGAGTACCCGGCGTCGAGCGCGTCTGGGACACGGCGTACGGCGGACTTTCGCACCCCGCGTCCCTCCTGTACCGCCTGCTGCCCCACCACCCCGGCCCCACCTTCACGCCGGCCTCCGCGACCGCGCTGCTCGGCCTCGGCGAGGACGCGTGCCACGCCGCGCTGGAGGAACTCCACCGGGCGGGGTTGCTGAACCTCGACGAGGGCACGCGCCTGCGGTTCCCCGGGCCGCTGCACGCGCACGCGCTGCGCCGGGGCCGCGCGGACGGCGAAGAGACCGACGCCGGCCGGGTGCGGGTCCTGCGGTGGTACGTACGGCAGGCCCAGCGGGCCGATCTCCTCGTCGCCGGGCGGCGGTTGACCGTCGGCGACACCTTCCCGGCGCTGCCGGACACGCCGGACGCCGAGGTCGACGCCGACTGGCTGTACGGCGAGCGGCACGCCCTCTTCGCGTGTCTACGGCTCGCGCACGCAAGGGAGTTGGACGCCGAGGCGGTCGCGCTCGCCGAGCCCGTCTGGACGTACGCGCTCGACCATCCCCACCAGTCCGACGTCGTCGAGGCGTTCCGGCTCGCCGTCGACTCCGCCGTACGGCATGGGGCGCGGGCCGACTGGATCGTCCGGACGCGGCTCCAACTCGCGCGCCCGCTCTGGGAGTCGGGGCAACTCGACGAGGCCGGGCGGGAGCTGGACGCGGCCGAGGCGGCGGCGGGGCTGCTCGGGGACGGGGACGCCAGACTCCGGGGGTCTGTCGCGGAGTCCAAGGGGATGCTGTTGGGAGTGCGGGGTGAATGGGGGGCCGCTGTGCGGGAGTTCGAGAAGTCGCTCGCCATCCATGCGGCTGTGCCCAATCCGTACGGTGTGCTGCTCCAGACCTATCGGATCGGTGAAGCCCGGGCGTGGCTGGGGGAGTTGGAGATCGCCCGGGAGTTGCTGACCGAGGCTCGCGCGGCGGCGGTCGAGCAGAAGAGGGAGCGGATCGCGGCGCGGATCTCCTTCGCCCTGGGGGGAGTTGTGCTGCGGCTCGGGGAGGTCGACGAGGCTCGGGAGCTGTACGAGGGGGCGTTGGGGCGGGCTCTTCGGCGCGGGTCCCAGTCTGAACAGGCGCGGGTGCATGGGGCGTTGGCGGAGTTGGAGGCGGGTGCCGGGCGGGAGGCGGAGGCCGCTGGGCATCGGGAGGCCGTGGAGAAGATCAGGCGGAAGAACGGGATCAGCCCAAAGTCCGCACCGTGAGGGCCCGCAGCTGAAAGGGGCCCGGTCATACGGGCGTTGCGGCTTCGGCCTCGGTCGCTCGTCGTACTCGTACCGTGAACTGCCGTTCCCCCACCAGGCAGTTGAACTCCACCGGCTCACCGTCCCAGCCGTTCGACCACACGTGTGCCGCCGACACCGCGACCGCCGGGTCGACGTACGTGATGCGGCCGGGGGCCTCGGTGTGCGGCTCTATCCGTACCACGTACGGGAGTTCGCGGTCCCGGAACCTCAACAGGCCCTCGCCGGTGGGGTGGACGACCCCGGCGGTGCGGCAGCCGGGGTACTCGTCCAGGGCGTGGCGGGTCCAGCCGTCGGACGTCCAGGTCGGGGCGCCGGGGAGGGGGCGGCGGTACAACACCCCTGCGGAACGGGTGAGTTGCTCGCTCGACGTGCCGTGTTCCGCCGCGAGGTGGTGGCCCGGCGGGCCGAGGCCGACGGGGTGGCGGGCGATGCGTACGCCGGTGGGGGTGAGGCCGGCGTGGGTGTCGAAGGCCGTCGGGAGACGGAGGGACGGGGCGGGGTCGGGGAGGAGGCGGACCCGGGGCACCGAAGGGGGCGGGGCGAGGTCGAGGAGGGCGTACAGCTCGGCGCGCAGGCGGTCCAGGGCGTGGCCCTGGTGCGCGAACGCGGCTTGTGTCGCTGGGAGGGTGGCGCCGGGGCGGTAGGCGCGGAGGGCGGCCGGGAGCGTCGTACGGCTCAACTCCGGTACCGCGCGCAGGAGTACGTCCATGGGGCTGCCCGGGATCAGCTCCGGGCCGCCGTCCGTCGCCGCGAGGACCGGGCGGTCTCCCAGGGATGCGAAGTACAGGGCCGTCGAGCCGTGGTCGGTGACCAGCGCGTCGGCGGCGATCAGGGTTGACGCCCACTTCTCGCGGGGCGCGGCGAGGATCATGCCCGCGTCGAGGGCGGGGGAGAGGCGTTCGGTGAGGTCGTACGTGCTGAGGCGGCTGTGTTCGTTGGGGTGCACGATCAGGGCCAACTGGTACTCGTCGTACGGGAGTTGGGCCGCGAGTTCGGCGGGGAGGTCCGGGTGGCGGGCCAGCAGGGACTCCTTGCCCCAGGTCGAGGTCAGGGCGAGGAGGGTGCGGGAGCCGGTGCCGAGCGCCGCGCGGTAGCGGTCGCGCAGGGGGCGGGAAGCCAGGAGGCGTTCGAGGGTGGGGTCTCCTACGACGCCGGCCCGCCTGGCCGCGTGCGGGTCGGCCGAGGCGAGGCGGGTGACCTGGCCGGGGTGGGCCATGGCGTGCAGGGCGATCGGGGCGCGGCTCAGGTAGGCCGGGTCCAGTCCCGACGCCGAGTCCGCCGAGCCCTCCTCGCGGATCGTCTTGCTGAACCCCGCGCCGTGCGGCAACAGCACGTGCGTACCGCTCAGTTGGCCCAGCTCGCCCTTCGGGCTGGCGGTGACGACAAGCTCGTACACCTCCTTGCGGGCCTGCTCCCACGGGACGGTCCGGCCGCCCAGGGCGTCGACGACGGCCAGCGCGTCCACGCCGAAGTCCGAGCCGGGGACGAGGGTGAAGCAGCGCGTGATCCTGGAGTCACCGGCGAAGACCGGGACGACATCCAGGAGCCGGTACAGGGCGACCGCGGAGCGGGCGGCGAACAGCACCCTCGTCATGCCGGGGTTTTCGCAGGTGGGGAGGGGCTCCGGGGGGCCTGCGAGGACGGTGGCATGAGTCGATCGTAACCCTCACCCTCGCGGCGGAGATCGGGAAAGATGACCGCATGAGCGAATGGGGAGTCGCCCTGATAGCCGCGGGTTCCGCGGTCGCGGGCAGCATCGTCACCGGTTGGTACGCCCGCGGCGCCGGCATCCGGCAGGCCGAGGCGGCGCGGCACGCGGGGGACCGCCAAGCCGAGGCGCTCCTGGAATCCGTACGGATCACGGTCCGCGCGGACGCCGAGCAGCGCGCCCGCGCCGAACGCCGCCGCGTCTACGCGGAGTTCCTCGCGGCGGCGGAGGCGAGGATCCTCACGGAGCGGACGGGGCGGGGCGGCGCCGAGGACGAGGCGGCGTTCCAGCGGGCCCTCGGCCTGATCCTCCTCGAAGGCCCGGCGCCGGTCGCGGAGGCGGCCCGGGGGATCGCCGGGGCCTTGCGTGGGCATGTGTCGCCGGACGAGTTGGAGGGGGCGAAGTCGGCGTTCATCGGGGCGGCTCGGGAGGCTTCGGGGGGTACGGGGTGACGGTGGCCGGAGGGGGCTGCGGGCTGCGGATGGCGTGACCGGGCGTCCGGCGGTGACCGGCTGGCCAGCGCGACCGGCCGGCCCCAGCCACCCGCCGTATCCGTACTCGAATCCGCCCCCGATCCAAACCCGTGCAAAAAGGAGGTAAAGCAACCCACTCGTCCGACAACGCGCGCCCTTGAGGCAACATCTTGGTGAACGGTCGGCGCCGATGGTGAGAATGGGTGCCCGGCCGGCCGGGAACAGGGACGTGGAACAGGGGAGTGCAGCCGTGGTGGAGCCGAGGATCGCGGTTGCCGTGGTGACGATGGGGAACCGGCCCGACGAGGTCGACGCCCTGCTGGAGTCCGTGGCGAAGCAGAGCCTCGCGCCCGCGCGGATCGTGATCGTGGGGAACGGCTGCCGGCTGCCGGAGTTCACGGACCGGCTCGCTCTTCCGGGTGAGGTCACGCTGATCGAACTGGACGAGAACCTGGGCTGTCCGGGTGGCCGCAACGAGGCGCTGGCGCGGCTGCGGGAGTTCGGTGACGTGGACGTCGTCGTGGATCTCGACGACGACGGCCTGCTGCCCGACCCCGACACCCTGCGCGGCGTACGGGACCTGTTCGCCGCGGACGACGAGCTCGGCATCGTCGGCTTCCGCATCGCGGACGAGCACGGGGAGACGGCCCGCCGCCATGTCCCGCGCCCCGGGAATCCGGACCCCATGGACGGCGGGTACGTCACCGGGTTCCTCGGCGGCGGGCACGCCCTCAGCATGCGGATGCTCGCGCAGACCGGCGACTGGCCCGCCGAGTTCTTCTTCGCGCACGAGGAGACGGACCTCGCGTGGCGGGCGACCGACGCGGGCTGGAAGATCCTCTACGCCCCCGAGCTGCTGCTCCAACACCCCAAGACGTCCCCCGCGCGGCACGCGATCTACTACCGGGTCACCGCCCGCAACCGCGTCTGGCTGGTCCGCCGCAACCTCCCCCTCCCGCTGATCCCCGTCCACCTCGGCATCTGGCTCGCGGTCACCCTCCTGCGCACCCGCTCCCTCGCGGGCCTGCGCGCATGGTTCGCGGGCTTCGCGGAGGGCGTCCGCCAGCCGGCGGGGCCACGGCGGCCGATGCGGTGGCGGACGGTGTGGAAGCTGACGAGGCTGGGCCGCCCGCCGATCATCTGAACGCCGGTCGAATGGACGCGGGTTGGCTGGACGGCGGTCGGCTGAGCTCTCGGCGTTCGCGCCCGGCCCGTACGAGCCCCGGGCATTCGCGCCCCCGCCGCCCGATGCCCCGCCCCCCGAGGGCCGTCCGCCGTGTCGGGGCGGCCGGTGTTCGGTCACCCGGCGGGCCGTTCCCGCTCCCCCCTCACTTCGCGTCCGCATAGCACTCCACCACCGCCGTGCTGAACGGGAACCTCACCGGCGTCTCCCCGAACGTCAGCCGGGCCGCCAGCATCGACGCCTCCCGGATCGCCGACACCACTGCCTCCGCCTCGTCCTCGGGACAGTGCACGATCACCTCGTCGTGCTGGAAGAAGACCAGTTCCGCCGCCATTCCCGCGCACGCCTGCCGGAGGGCGGCCAGCAGCAGGAGGGCCCAGTCCGCCGCGCTGCCCTGGACGACGAAGTTGCGGGTGAAGCGGCCCCGCGCGCGGGCGTTGGTCGAGGCGTAGCCCGGCACCCAGGCCGACGGGGACTCCTCGACCGGGATGCCCGCCTCGTCCCCTGTGCCCTCCGCGTCCTCGCCGGTCGCCGCGGGCGGGCACGTACGGCCCAGCCACGTGCGCACCAGCCGGCCCTCCTCGCCCGCGCGGGCCGCCTCGTCGACGTACTCCACCGCGCGCGGGAAGCGGCGGCGCAGGGCTGCGAGATTCTTGAGGCCGTCGCCGGAGGTCTGGCCGTACACCGCGCCGAGGACGGCGAGTTTGGCCTGGTCGCGGTCGCCGGAGAAGGCGCGGTCGGACACCTCCTGGTACAGGTCGCTCGCCCGGCCCGCGACCTCCATCAGCCCGGGGTCGCGGGAGATCGCGGCGAGGATCCTCGGCTCCATCTGGTCCGCGTCCGCGACGACGAGCCGCCAGCCGGGGTCCGCGACGACCGCGCGCCGGATCACCTTCGGGATCTGGAGCGCGCCCCCGCCGTTCGTCACCCAGCGCCCCGTGACCGTGCCGCCCGCGAGGAATTCCGGGCGGAAGCGGCCGTCGCGGACCCAGTCCTGGAGCCAGCTCCAGCCGTGCGCCACCCAGATGCGGTACAGCTTCTTGTACTCGATCAGCGGCGCCACGGCCGGGTGGTCGATGGTCTCGATCTCCCACCGCCGGGTCGACTTGACCTTGATCCCGGCCTGCGCGAACGCCTTGACGACGTCGGCGGGGAGGTCGGGCCGTACGCGCCTGCCGAACGCGGCGGAGACCTGGTCCGCGAGTTCGGCGAGGCGGCGGGGTTCGCCGCCGCCCGCGTACCGCTCGCCGAGCAGTTCGCCCAGGACGCTGCGGTGGACGTCCGCGCGCCAGGGCAGCCCCGCCGCGTTCATCTCGGTCGCGACGAGCGTCCCCGCCGACTCCGCCGCCGTCAGCAGGCGCATCCGCGCGGGGTGCTCCGCCAGGTCGTGGCGGCGCATCTGGTCCCGGTACACCTCCACGAGCTCCCCGACCGAGAGCCGCGCGCGGGCCTCGCCCGGCTCGAACAGGGAGGGCTGGGCGCCCGGCTCTACGGCCCGTACGGGCAGGTCAGCCGGTACGGCGGTGCCCCGCAAGCGCGCGAGCGCGGCCCACGCCGACTTCGGCGACCCGAACCTTCCCTCGTGCCCCAGCAGCAGGTTCTCGGCGACCTCCACGTCGTAACACCGCTCCACGCGGGCGCCTGCGGCGACGACCCCCGCGTACACCTCCGCGCTGCTCCGCCACACCCACCGCCCCACGTCCCCCCGCTTCCGCACGGCCTCCCCCACACTCGCCTCCCGCACGACGTCCCCCGTCAGCACGCCGTCACCCCCGAGGGGGGCGACCTCCACGCCACCTCCCTCGCCCGGCACCAGAACCCAGCGATCACTCATACGCCGAGTGTGGCAGGCGGGACTGACAACGCCGTGAAATGGGTGGTAACGGTAGAAAAGGGGGCGTCGGGTGGGTGGGGTGGAGATACGGACGGCGCTCCGTCGAGGGGCGCGAGGTCGGGTGGCCGTCGCTGGGCGCGGAGGGGGCGACTGTCCTGAGGGGGCAAGTGCCCGAGGGGGCGTGCCCGAGGCGACTGGCCCCGAGGTGACCGGCCCTGAGGCGGCCGGGTCCGAGGTGACCGGCCCGGAGGTGACCGGCCCGGAAGTAACCGGCCCGGAGGTGACCAGGGTCGAGGTGACCGGGGCCCGAGGCGGCCTGCGTCCGAGGCGGCCAGCGCCCGAGGATGCCTGCGTCACGACTCTCGCCCGTGCCGAGGAAGCCGAGGCATAGGCCCTTGCCGATGCCGAGGCCATCGGCGAATACCTCAAGGCCGAGGCCACCAGCCTCACCAGCGAGCTTGCCGCGACAGCCGTCCCCGGCATCCCCGCCCTCAGCAGCTCCGTACCGACCCGGCCCGGACGAACCCCCGGCCCGCCCCGAACCAGCCCGCCCCGTCCCCGGCCGCCCCTCCGGTCACCCCTTCTTCTGGATCGTCACCGTCGCCAGCACCTCCGCCACGAACCCCTCCACCCCCGGCTTCGTGACGCCCAGTCCGCTGAGAGGGCCCGCGCCGTTCTCGTGCTCAAGCAGCGCCAGCAGGATGTGTTCCGTGCCGATGTAGTTGTGGCCCAGGCGCAGGGCCTCACGGAAGGTGAGTTCGAGGACCTTCTTGCCCGCCGCGCTGTACGGCAGGAGGTCGGGGGACTCGGCGGACGCCGGGAGCGTCGCGACGGCGGCCTCGCGGACGGCCTCCAGGGACGTACCCTGCGCGGCCAGCGCCTTCGCGGCGATCGCCTCCGGCTCGGAGAGCAGGCCGAGGGTGATGTGCGCGGGGAGCGTCTCCACCGAGCCCGCGTTCTTCGCCTCCGTGTCCGCCGCGACCAGGACGTTGCGCGCGCGGGGCGTGAAGCGGGCGAAGTCGATGTCCAGGTCCTCCGAGTCCTTGGGGACGAAGCGTTTCTGGGCGGCCTGGCGGGTGACGCCCATGCTGCGGCCGATGTCGGTCCAGGACGCGCCGGAGCGGCGTGCCTGGTCGACGAAGTGGCCGATGAGGTGGTCGGCGACGTCCCCGAGGTGCTCGCCGGCGAGGACCGCGTCCTGGAGCTGGTCGAGGGGTTCGGGGTGGACCTTCTTGATGGCGACGATGAGGTCGTCGAGACGGACGGATGACGTGATGTTCTCGGGCTCGGTCATGTGTCAACCGTAAGTTGACACCCCTTGAGTGTCAACCTTGGGTTGACGATATTGAGCCACTACGCGCGCGGGCCGGAGAACGCAGAGATCGCGCTCCACGCGCGCGTGCACGGGAGACGACGCCGACCCGCCCTCCCGCGCGCGTGCGCCCCAGCGCCGTCGCCCTCCTACGCGCGCGTGCCCCCCAAACCCACCCCGTGACACCATCACCGAGTGAGCCAGCCCCACCCCACCCTCGCCAAAGCCCTCGCGACAGCCCTGTACGACACCACGGACGCCACCCTCGACACCGCCGCCTCCCTCCTCGCCGCCGACCCCACCACGGACCCCGGCCTCAAGGCCAAGGGCGAGGAGCTCCTCGCGACGGCCTGGACGAGGGGCTGGCAGCCCGCCGACCTCGTACGGCTCACCCGCCGCGACCTGGACGACGTACACGTCCGTCACCTCGCCGCCCTGATCCGCGCGCAGGCGGGTAACGACCGCGCGCGGGGTCCGCGTTGGAAGGCTCAGCTGGAGGCGCTCCCGGTGGAACCGGCGCCCCCGGCGGACAGGTTCACGCAGGCCACGGCGGTCCTGGAGCTGTACCGCCGCCTCCTGCGCCTGCCCACGCTGGAGCCCCTGACCGAGCCGCGCCGGCCCACCCGCGCGGGCGCGGACCGTACGCTCACCCGGATCCGCGCGCTGCTCGCGAAGGCGGAGGCGACGACGTACCCGCAGGAGGCGGAGGCGCTCACCGCGAAGGCGCAGGAGCTGATGGCGCGGCACAGTGTGGACGAGGCGCTGGTCGACGCGGCGGCGCCCGCGCCGGACGCGCCCGCGGCCTGCCGTATCGGCGTGGAGCCGCCGTACGAGCAGGCGAAGGCGATCCTGCTGGACGCGGTGGCGGAGGCGAACCACTGCCGGTCGGTGTGGAACGAAGGTTTCTGCTTCTCGACGGTGGTCGGTTTCGAGGCGGATCTGGAGGCGGTGGAGCTGCTCTACACCTCGCTCCTGATCCAGGCCCAGACGGCGATGGCCCGCGCGGAGGCGGCGCAACGGGCGTCCGGCCGCAAACGCACGAAAACGTTCCGCCAGTCCTTCCTCGCGGCCTACGCACACCGCATGGGCACGCGCCTGGCGGAGGCGACCCGCACACAGATCCCGGAAAACCTGCTCCCGGTTCTCGCGACGCGCGACGTAGCGGTGGTCAACGCGACGGACGAACTGTTCCCGCACACGGTCAGCACGAGGCTGCGGGGGATCACGGACGAGGCGGGATGGGTCGAGGGGGCGGAGGCGGCGGACCGGGCGAGGGTGGGGGAGTGGCGGGGGTTGCCGGGGGCGTGAGGGTTGCGCGGTGCGCGGGCCGTCAAGCGTGGCGCGAGCCTGCCAAAGCGAGGGCGCGAGCCCGTCAAGCGGGCACGAGCCCTTTAAGCGGGGGCGAGTCCATCAAGCGTGGCGCGCCTTGATGCGCCCGCGCACCTCGCCAGCGACTGCACGGCCCTCAAGCGGGGCCCAAGCCCGCCAAGCGCGGCGCGGCCGTGCAAGGCCGGGCCGCGTAGCGCGTGCCGCTGGGGGCCTGGCGCGAGTCGTCCCGCCGTCGGCCTAGCCACACCTCTACGCCCTCCGAGCCTCAGCTCCGACCGGGCAAGGCCCGGGCTGTGGAGCGCGTACCGCCGGGCCCGGCGCGAGCCGCCTCGCCGTCGGCCTCCGGCCCGACCGCACCCCTACGACTCCCCGAGTCTCAGCTCCGGCCCACCCGCCCCGAGCCCGCCAAGCGTGGCGCGGCCGAGCAAGGCCGGGCCGCGTAGCGCGTGCCGCTGGGGGCCTGGCGCGAGTCGTCCCGCCGTCGGCCTAGCCACACCTCTACGCCCCCTGAGCCTCAGCTCCGACCGGGCAAGGCCCGGGCTGTGGAGCGCGTACCGCCGGGCCCGGTGTGAGCTGCCCCTCGCCGTCGGCCTCCGGCACGACCGCACTCCTACGACCCCCGAGTCTCAGCCCCGGCCCACCCGCCCCGGGCCCGCCAAGCGTGGTGCGGCCGAGCAAGGCCGAGCTGTGAAGCGCGTACCGCCGGGCCTGGCGCGAGCCATCCTGCTGTCGGCCTCTGGCCCGACCGCGCCTTTACGACCCCCCTGAGCCTCAGCCCCGGCCGAGCAAGGCCCGGGCCGTGTAGCGCGTGCCACTGAGGGCTCAGCGCGAGCCGCCCCGCTGTCGGCCTCCGGCTCAACCGCACCTTTACGACCCCCGGTCTCAGCTCCGACCGGGCAAGGCCCGGGCCGTGTAGCGCGTACCGCCGGGGGCCCGGCGCGAGCCGCCCCTCGCCGTTGGCCCTCGGCCCGACCGCACCCCTACGACCCCCGAGCCTCAGCCCCGGCCCACCCGCCCCAAGCCCCCGTCTCAGTCCCCAGCCTGCTGGAACCCGCTAACCGTCGCGTCCGGCGTCTTCGTGTCCTTCAGTACGACATCCCCGTACGACCAGTCGAACTCCTTGCCCGACCCCTCCGCGAGTCCGAACTCCAGCTTCTTCGCCGCGATCGCCTTGTCGCCGTCACCGCGCGTGTACGTGATCGTGAAGGAGGCCGTGCCCTGGGCCGGCAGGGGCACCGTCTGGGCGACCGCCGCCGGGTCTTGGGGGACGGCGACGGACGTGTCGCCCGCCTTCAGCTGGACCTTGGGGAAGCCGGCCAGCGAGCACTCGGCGCCGGTGTTGGTGATCGTGAACGTCACGTTGCCGCTGTCCCCGACACCGGGAGCCGCGTTGACGGGGCCGGCCTGCGTGTCCAGCTTGTCGACGGCGCAGGTGGAGCCGCCGGCGGCAGGCGCGGACGCCGACGGCGTCGTACCGGAGTCGGCGTTCTTGTCGTCGTCACCGCCCCCGGAACAAGCAGAAAGTAGAAGGGCCGCAGAGAAAGCGGCGACGCTGAGGCGGAGCGGAACGGCGCGCATGAACTGATCCCTAGGAACGAGTGACGTTGCTCAGGGGGATCATCCCCTACCCCAGCCCCCCGGTCGGCACACCCGACGGCAGCACGCTCCCGTCCGCCTTGGTGTACGTCTCCTTCCCCACACTCCCCGTCCAGGTCACGACCAGTTTCTCCGCATCGACGGAGTCGACCATCCCGGTCGTACGGTCCTTGTTCCCGGTGAGACAGGTGAGGTGGATCATCCGCATCCCGGCCTCCTCACCGGCGGTCCCGTTGCAGACGGTGCCACCGGTCGCGTACAGCGTCGCCTTGCCGCCCTCGACCATGAGAACGACGGCCTGCCCACCGGCGCTACCGAGCCAGCTGCCGGCGAGGGGGGTGGACGCGGACGGAGAGGGGGCGGCGGTGGTGGTGGAAGCCGTCGACGGCTCGGGCGAGGGCGACGAGGAATCCCCGCCACCACTGCTGCACCCGGCCATGAGTACGACCCCCACCACCAGACCCACGCCACGCAAGCCCACTGAAGCCACCGCACACTCCAAGCGCTAGAAGCCGAGAACGACGGCAAGCTACCAGCCGCATCAGGCACGGGACTTGGAACCAACTGTGAGTGGACTTACCTAGGGGCGCGGGGCTGTGTCTATTTGCGGCTACCGCCGCGTGGGCGCGACCAACCACGACGGCGCCGCACCCGAAAGACCACCTACCAGGAACTCTTCCGAACCCCCGGCAGATACCCCGCATGCGCCTGCCCCCGCAAACTCACCCGAGACAACCCGAACGCCCGGAAATACCCCCGAGGCCGCCCATCCACCTGATCCCGATTCCGCACCCGAGTAGCACTCGCATCCCGAGGCTGCCGCTCCAACTCCCGCCGAGCCGCAGCCCGTTCCTCCTCCGAGGACGACGGCCGCCGAATGACCTCCTTCAACTCGGCCCGCCGCTCGGCATACCGAGCAACAACCTCCTGCCGCCGAAGATTCGCCGCGATCTTGCTCTTCTTCGCCATCAGACCCGCACCCCCCGAGCCCGAATCCGGGCCACCGCAGCCTCGACCCCGATGGAGTCGACCGTCTTGATCCCCTTGGTGCTCAACCGGAGCCGCACGTAACGGCCTTCACCCGGCAACCAGTACCGCTTCGACTGGATGTTGGGATCGAACCGCCGCGAAGTCCGCCGGTGGGAGTGCGAGATGCGGTTCCCGAACCCCGGCTGCGCCCCCGTCAGCATGCAGTGCGCCGACATGAGTGACCTACCTCTCTCGATCGACTATCGCTAATGGAATTCATTTTCAGTAAGATACCAGCATGGCACGCAACGAACTCCGCCCGGTCATCAAGCTCCGCTCCACGGCGGGGACCGGCTACACGTACGTCACCCGCAAGAACCGCCGCAACGACCCGGACCGTATGACCCTGCGCAAGTACGACCCGAGGGTCGGCCGCCACGTCGACTTCCGAGAGGAGCGCTAGAGACATGCGTAAGGCAATCCACCCGGCGTACGGGCCCGTCGTCTTCCGTGACCGTGCCGCGAACTACGCCTTCCTGACCCGCTCGACGATGACGAGCGAGAAGACGATCGAGTGGGAGGACGGCGCGACGTACCCGGTCGTCGACGTCGAGATCTCGAACGTCAGCCACCCCTTCTATACGGGTACGGCCCGAGTCCTGGACACGGCCGGCCGCGTCGAACGCTTCGAGAAGCGCTACGGAAAGCGGGCCGGCGCGTGACCCTGTCCGTGGCGATCGTCGGCGGGCTCCACACGGAGGCCCGCAAGGCGACGGTCGCCCAACTCCTCAGGGACGTACCGGGAAGCGTGGTCCTGCACCACGACCTCGCTACGGCGACGGCGGGCACGGTCATCCGCACGATCCACGACGAGACGGGCCTGGTCGCCGCAGGCGAGGCCCCGCTGTCGAACGACTGCGCCTGCTGCGCGCTGCGCGAGGACCTGGTCCCGGAACTCCGCCGCCTGGAGGACGCGGGCACGACGACCCTGGCGATCGTAGAACTCTGGGACTCGGTGGAACCGAAGGCGATGGCGGAGGTGGTGGCGGCCTCAGGCCTGACGGTCACCTCGGTCATCACGGCGATCGACCCGGCCCTGCTCATCCCATACCTGGGCAACGGCGACGACTTGTCGGAACGAGGCCTGGCGGCAGCCCCCACGGACCAACGCACGGTGGCAGACACGTTCGCCCGCCAACTGGAGTACGCCCCGGTCCTGGCAATAGTCGACTCCCCCGAAGCGGACGACGAGGACCGCGAGTTGCTGACCCAACTCCACCCAACGGCCCGCCAGGTCCCCGTGACGGGCGGCCACCTAGGAGGGGACCTGGCGGGCATCACGGACGAGGACTGGGCGAGGTTCCTGTCGGATGCGCAAGCAGATGCACCTGCACAGGACAACGAACCTCAGGCTGGCGCAGCCAGGGGCGCGGGGCTGGATCAATTTGCGGCTCCGCCGCGGGGCGCGACAAGCCACGACGACGCCGCACCAGCCGAAGCACCTCAGCCTGACGCTTTTAGGGGCGCGGGGCTGGATCAATTTGCGGCTCCGCCGCGGGGCGCGAGCAACCACGAACAAGCCGCACCCGCCGAAGCACCTCAGCCACCCACGGACCTCAGGGGCGCGGGGAACTGCGCGAACAGCCACAACGCACCCGCACCCGCCGAAGCACCTCAACCCACCCCCCTCGCCCGCGAAGCCCTCGCCGGCTTCGACGTAGAAGCCGCAGCCGCAGCCCAACACCCCGCCTCCGCCCTCCTCCCCTCAGACGCCGACAACCACGGCGTCTCCACCTTCGTCTGGCACAGAGCCCGCCCCTTCCACCCGGAACGCCTCTACGAAGCACTCGAAGACCTGACCTGCGCGGCAGCGCGCAGCAGGGGCCGCTTCTGGCTGGCTGACAAGCCGGACACCCTCCTCCACTGGGACGCGGCAGGCGGAGCACTCTGCGTAGAGGCCGCAGGCCCTTGGCTCGCGTCACTCCCGGACGCAGCCTGGGACATGGTCCCCCCGACCAGACGAGCAGCCGCAGCCCTGGACTGGCACCCAGAACACGGCGACTGCTGCCAGCACTTGGTGTTCACCTCCCCCGGCCTGGACCGCGACGGCCTCGAACACCTCCTGGAGCACTGCCTGTTGACGGACGCCGAGTACGAGGCGGGCCGCACGGCGTGGCAGAACCTCCCGCCCGCCTTCGACACCCTCCTGGAGATCTGATGCCCCCGCGCAAGCTCGACCGCAAGCCCCAGAAGCCCCGCCCCAATCCCTTGGACCAGGCGAAGATCACGTACATCGACTACAAGGACACCGACCTGCTGCGGAAGTTCATCTCGGACCGGGGCAAGATCCGCAGCCGCCGGGTCACGAGGATCACGGCCCAGCAGCAGCGCCAGGTATCGCGCGCGATCAAGAACGCGAGGGAGATGGCGCTACTCCCGTACGTGTCGAAGTAGTTCACGCGGAACCCCCCGAAGGGGCGGGTGGCTTACGGGAGTTGTCCCGTGAAGCCGCCCGCCCCTCGCGTCATCCCCGGCTACGACGGCCCCGGCACCCGCAGCCGGAAAGGCCCCCAAGTCCTAAGTACCCCACCCGACTTGGGCCCCTGCAACGGCCGTAGCCCGCGTCCGCACCCACAACACCCCCACCACGCCCGCACCTCGACGCACCCGGTTTCCCCACACCCGCGCCGTAGGGTGCCGCAAGTGGAGCCTCCCGGTCCGCCGGACGGTCGTGATCCGGCCAACAACCGGACTGGACCAATCGGTTGAAGACAGGAACACCGAGGCCCCGGCGTGCGTCTTGATAGATGGAGCGCCCTGGAACGTGCTCGGTAAAACGTGCGTCAAACCTGTAACCGCGACGGCACGCCGCGTGCACGTGCATCTGCTCACGCATCTGCACATGAACGGAGTTATGATCCGGACAGTTGACCACTGCACCAACGGCCGCAAGAGCCAGTGCACCAGCAGGGAGCGACCTGTGGACCACGACGTTGACGGGGGACGCGACGTGTACAACGGCATGACGGCCACGCAGTTGCACGGGGTGGCCTGGCAGAAGAGCAGGCACAGCAACTCGCAGGGAAACTGCGTGGAGTTCGCGCGCCTGCCCGGCGGCGACGTCGCGGTGCGCAACTCGCGCTTCCCGGACGGACCCGCGCTGGTCTACACGCGCGCGGAGATAGAGGCGATGCTGCTCGGCGTCAAGGACGGTGAGTTCGACCACCTGATCGCAGGCTGAGAGCGGCCGTTCCGGGAGACGGACGGCCGCTCTCCGTATACGACACGCCGGTGACGCGCGTAGAACTCGCGCGCCCGGCGTCGTACGTATCCGTACGTCACTCGGCGGGGGTGCCGAGCCCGAAGAGGGCCCACACGACCTTGCCGCCGAGCGCGCCGGCCAGCGGGTGCCAGCCCCAGCTGTCGGCGAAGGAGTCGACGAGGAAGAGGCCGCGCCCGGACTCCGCCGCGAAGTCGTCGGTCTCGCGCGCCTCGGGCGTCGTACGGCCCGGGTCGCGCACCGCGCACACGAGCCGTCCGGTCCACCGCATCAAGTGCAGCCGCACGGGCGGCTGGTGGTCGTCGGAGCCGTTCGACTCGGCCTGGGCGGACGGCAGTCCGTGCCGCAGCGCGTTGGTGACCAGTTCGGAGACGACGAGACAGATGTCGTCGAAGCGGTCGCCGACGTCCCACTGTCCGAGCGTGCGGCGGGTGAACTGCCGTGCCTCGCGCACTGCTTCGAGGCGGGCGGGCAGAGCGCAGGAGGCGGCGTTGGACACGGCCGCGGGATCCAGCGGCGGAAGGCCCTGCCGTAATGGCTTGAGCATGGTCGATCCATTCGTCCCCATGCGAGGCACTCCCGGGAATTCGCGTGTCGTTGCGATGCAGCGGTGGCGCGAGACCATGTTTTCGGATGCGACCGGCGGATGCAAGGGCAGATGCACGTGCACGTGACCGAAATGAGCCGCCCGTGGGGGTTGTTGGTCATTTTTTCCGCCAACTTCTCGCACAACTCTCCCTCCCGTCTTGCTTTCACACCCCCCTCCTCCGGGGTAACCCCACCTGTGAGCTTTGGCTTCTTTCCGTCTCTGTAATCAGGTGAGTACTGCTCGGAGTGTTTTAGTGGCAGACTTCGGCCCCTGGAGACGGTTGGGGAGGCTTGGCGAACGTGAGCGCGGGAGAGCCCGGATCGGTGGTGCGACGCATGCTGCTCGGCTCGCAACTCAGGCGGCTGCGCGAGTCGCGCGGCATCACACGCGAGGCCGCGGGTTACTCGATCCGCGCCTCCGAGTCCAAGATCAGTCGGATGGAGCTGGGCCGGGTGAGCTTCAAGACGCGGGACGTAGAGGACCTGCTGACGCTGTACGGCATCACGGACGACACCGAGCGCGCGGCCCTCGTCGGCCTCGCCCGGGAGACCAACGTGGCCGGATGGTGGCACAGTTACTCCGACGTCCTGCCGTCCTGGTTCCCCACCTACGTCGGCCTCGAAGGCGCCGCCTCCCTCATCCGGTCGTACGAGGTGCAGTTCGTGCCCGGCCTCCTCCAGACCGAGGCGTACGCGCACGCGGTCGTCGCGCGCGGCATGCGGGGCGCCTCGATCGCCGACATCGACCGCCGCGTCGCGCTGCGCCTGGAGCGCCAGAAGTACCTCGTCGCCGAGAACCCGCCGGACGTCCACATCGTCCTGGACGAGGCCGGATTGCGCCGTCCCTACGGCGACCGCGAGGTGATGCGCGGCCAGCTCCAGCACCTCATCGACGTCTCCGAGCGGCCCAACGTCCGCCTCCAGGTGATGCCGTTCAGCTTCGGCGGCCACGCGGCCGAGTCCGGCGCGTTCAGCATCCTCAGCTTTCCCGAGTCCGACCTCTCGGACGTCGTGTACCTGGAGCAGCTCACCAGCGCGCTGTATCTCGACAAACGTGAGGACGTCGCGCAGTACGAGCAGGTTCTGCGTGAACTCCAGGACGACAGCCCGTCGCCCGCGGAGAGCCGCGACCTCCTGCGCGGTCTGCTGCAACTCTCGTAACTCGCCCGTCAGTTGAACCGTCAGGCAGCACCCTCCGTGCGATAGGGAAAACCCTATAAACACCGCGCGGATGCTTGCCTGTTGAACATCTGCCCCTACAACGGCCCCTATTCGTCAGTACGATGACGTGTGATCAGCTTGAACGGCTGTTCGGGAGACGGATCGCGGGGGTCCGCCTCCACTGCTTCGGCCTGCTCCGGCTGCTTCGGCACTGCTTCGGCGGCAAGGATTGAGGGATCACATGTCGTCCTCCGACTTCACCGACCTGGCACGGCAGTTCATCGATGGCGAATGGCGTTCCGGCACGGGTTCCTGGGACATCATCGACGTCAATCCGTACGACGGGGTCAAGCTCGCGTCGATCACCATCGCGACGATCGACGAGGTCGACCAGGCGTACCGGTCCGCGGAGCGGGCGCAGCGCGAGTGGGCCACGACCAACCCCTATGCCCGCCGTGACGTCTTCGAGCGGGTCCTTCGACTCGTGGAAGACCGCGAGCAGTTGATCACGGACTTCATCGTCGCCGAACTCGGCGGCACGCATCTCAAGGCGCGCTTCGAGATCGGGCTCGCGAAGGAATTCCTGCGTGAGGCCGCGCAGTTGACGCTTCGCCTCGAAGGGCGGCTGCTTCCCTCACCCATCGAGGGCAAGGAGAATCGCCTCTACCGGGAGCCGGTTGGGGTCGTCGGCGTCATCAGCCCCTTCAACTTCCCGTTCCTGCTGTCGATCAAGCCGGTCGCGTCGGCGCTGGCCCTGGGCAACGCGGTGGTGGTGAAGCCGCACCAGGAGACGCCGATCGTCGGCGGCACGCTGATCGCCAAGTTCTTCGAGGACGCGGGGCTGCCCGCCGGGCTGTTGAACGTCGTCCTGACGGACATCGCCGAGATCGGCGACGCGTTCATCGAGCACCCCGTCCCCAAGGTCATCTCCTTCACCGGGTCCGACAAGATCGGGCGGCACGTCGCGACGGTGTGTGCGGCTCAACTCAAGCGGACGGTCCTGGAGTTGGGCGGCAACAGCGCGCTGGTCGTCCTCGACGACGCGGACGTCGACTACGCGGTCGACGCGGCCGTCTTCAGCCGGTACGTCGATCAGGGCCAGGTCTGCATGGCCGCGAACCGGGTCCTCGTCGACCGTTCCGTGGCCGACGAGTTCACGGAGAAGTTCGTCGCGAAGGTCAAGACGCTCAAGACCGGCGACCCCAGCGACCCCCAGACCGTCATCGGGCCGGTCATCAACTCCCTTCAGGCGAACGCGGTCACGGCCGCGGTGGATCAGGCGGTCGCGGAGGGCGCCACGGTCCTGGTCCGGGGTGAGACCACCAACAACCTTGTGGAACCGTCGGTGTTGACGGACGTGCCGAGCCACTCGGCGCTCCTGCACAAGGAGATTTTCGGCCCCGTCGCGCTGCTTGTCCCCTTCGACGGGGAGGAGGAGGCGATCCGGATCGTCAACGACTCTCCGTACGGGTTGAGTGGCGCCGTCCATACGGCCGACGTCGAGCGTGGGGTGACCTTCGCGAAGCGGATCGATACGGGGATGTTCCACGTCAACGACGGGACGATCCATGACGAGCCGCTGATTCCGTTCGGGGGCGAGAAGCACTCCGGAATAGGCCGCCTGAACGGTGAACCGACGTTGGACGCCTTCACGACCCTGAAGTGGATCTCGGTCCAGCGGGGCCGGAGCAAGTTCCCCTTCTGACAGCTCAGTTGTCGCCTTCGGCGTCGTAGGTCACGGGGATCCGCTCGCCCCGGCTCTCGGCGATCCGCCGCAGGTCGGTCATGGACTCACGCATCCGCGCGATCAGGAACCTCAACTGGTCCTCGGTGACCTTGCGGTCGCTCAGCAGATCCTTGGCGTGCTCCAACAGGTCGCCGGCCATACCGAGTTGAGCGGCCTCGACACGATCGGCGAGCCGGGAGACGTAACCGCCCTCGCGGGTGGTCATCAGGTAGCAGGGCTGGTTGAGGTCGTTGGCCCAGGGGAGGAGGCGGCGGACGGGCTCTTCGGGGGTGGCGGACATGGGGGATCTCGCTTTCTGTGGCGAACTGGTCACACTGTGCGGGGTGGAGAGCTAGCCTCGCTAGTCAAAAGCGGGTGACCCGGCGTTTGTCACGAAGGGGGCGAAGGGGATGGGTCGTAACAGGTACGGGGTGTGGCTCAAGAAGCGGCGGGAGGAAGTGGGCCTCACGCAGCAGGAGTTGGCCGACAAGGTGCATGTGAGCCGGACGTACATCGCGCATATCGAGACGGGGCGGAGGGTGCCCTCGGAAGAGGACGCGCGACGACTGGACCAGGCACTGAGCGCGCACGGAGCACTGACCGACTTCCGGCCGCAGGATGAGGGTGAGGTCGAGGAGTACTTCGCGCCGGTCCTGGAACTCGAACGACAGGCGGTGCAGATCTGGGAGTACGCGGAGGGGTTCTTCCCCGGTCTCCTCCAGACGGAGCGGTACGCGCACGCGCTTTTCGGGAGGGCGTTCCCTCCGATCACCGAGGAGGAGCGTTACAAGCGCGTTGTCACCCGCCTCGACCGAGCGAAGATCCTCGGGAACCCCACGACCCCCGTACTCTGGGCGCTGCTGGACGAGGGCCTGCTGCGGCGACCCATGGCCCCCGTCGACATCATGGCCGAGCAGATTACGCACGTCGCTGATCTCGCGGAGAGTGAGCGCATCCGAGTCCACGTGCTCCCGTTCGGCGCGGGTTACAACCCGCTGATGGGCGGCGCACTCACGCTGATGTGGTTCCAGGATCAGCCGCCGATGGCCTACACCGAGGGCCACGCGATGGGCCGGACGCACGACTCCCCGGCGGTGGTCCAGCGTTACCAGCATCGCTACGATCTTGCCCTGAGTGATGCCCTGCCGCTCAAAGAGTCAGTGGCCATGCTCAGGGCAACTGCTAAGGAGCACGAACATCGTGACTGACCAGACCTGGCGAAAGTCGTCCTACAGCGGTGTCGAGAGCAACAGTTGCTTGGAAGTCCTCGACGACCACCCCTCGGGCGTCCCGGTCCGCGATTCCAAGTTGGCTGAAGGCCCAGCTCTGTTGGTGGGGCCGTCGGCCTGGACGTCGTTCATCGCGTCGGTGAAGGAACGCACGAGCCACGCCTGACCGCACCTGGCGCAAGTCAACCTACAGCGACAACAACGCCGGTTCCTGCCCCTGGAAGTCCTCGACGGTCACCCCACCTCCGTCCCGGTCCGCGCCCCCACCCTCCTCATCCCGGCCTCCGCCTGGACCCCCTTCATCGCAGCCGTCAGGACTTCCCCCCTCCACCCCTGACCGCACACGCCCCCGTCCCCCCGGGCAGCCGCCGCCGATTCCGCGCCACCCACCCGTACACAACCCGCGCACACCTCCGCACCCCCGGCAGCCGCACCACCGCCCCCACCACCTGCCACCCCACCGACGCGGACGACCCCACATACCTCCCCAACGCCTCAGCCCCACCGGCGAGAACCACACCCCCGCGCATCAACAACACCTCCCGGTTGAGCCGTTCAAGCTGCGCCGAGGTCAACTCCCCGTCCAGGAACTGCCAGGGCACAGCCTCAACCACCGGCGAGGCCATCCCCCGCATCCGATCAACGGCAACCTGACAGAACCCACAGTCCCCGTCGTACACAAGCACCGGCATCGACATATCCCCGCCTCCTCAAGCCGCATCGGTCTGGTGCGCGGTGAACGACACCTGCGTATCGTCATCGTCGAGCGCGATGTTCAGCGTCGCGTCCAATGCCTTCGCCAGCTTGGCGAGCAGCGGCAGAGTGGGGACCGTGTCGGACCCCTCGATGCGTGAGACCTTCGCCTGGCTGAGTCCCGACCGCTCGGCCAACTCGCTCTGTGTGAGCCCGAGTTCGGTGCGCCGGTCGTACACGGCCTTCGCGAGCGCCATGGACATCCGGATCTCGTGCCGCGCCTCGGCGATATCTTCGGCCTCGGTGAACCCTTCGGTGAGCTTGCGTTCCCGCAACGTCTTCCAACGGCTGTGGCTCATCGCTCGACCTCTCCTCTCTCGATGACGCGGACGAACTCCTCGTGCGCGGGTCCATGCTCCGCCTCGCAGATCTTCCGCGCGAGCTTGGCACGCTCGACCTCGGCTTCCTCCCGCATCCGCGTCTTGCGGAAGACGGTCAGCAGGACGGCGGTGCGGTCGGGGGTGAGCCAGTAAGTGATCCGTATCGCGGCGCCGTCGAGGGTGGGCCGCAACTCCCGGACCCCGTCGCCGAGATGACGCGCGTACGGCTCACCCAGAGCGGCGGCGTACTCGGCGAGCAGCCCCACGTATTCGTCGACCTTGAGGAAGTGCTTGGCGGGGAGAGCTTCCAGCCAGGCCCGCACTTCCGGTTCCAACTCGATGGCGAAGAGCGCATCCACATCGCCACGCTATATGTCGTCGACGACATATTCAAGGCGGCTGGGTCGAGGCCGATCGAGACGTTCTCCGCCTCCGCGACCGGCTGTAGCGCATGGCGGCCAGGATCTGACCTATATCCCCCCTACCTTCAGAGATGTCAGGCAGAACCGCCCCCGGCGAAAGGCACCCCCCATGGTCACCCACGTCCCCTCCGAAACCCCCGGCGACGAGGTCGGCGCCCTCCTCGCGTTCCTCGAAGAGCAGCGCGGCGGCATCCGTCGGTCCGTGCTCGGCCTCACCGCGGAGCAAGCCGCCTCGAAACCCAGCGCCAGCGACCTCTCCCTCTCCGGCATCGTCAAACACGTCGCCGAGGTCGAACAGTTCTGGGTCGCCCTGGCGAAGGCGGAGGCGCCGGCCGTGCAGCGGGACGCCTCGAACTGGCACGAGTGTTTCCAGCTCGTCGGCGACGAGACCGTCGAGGGACAGCTCGCGTACTGGGAGAAGGTCGCCGCCGATACCGAGGCGTTCGTCAGGGCAGCCGACAGCCTCGACCGAACCTTCGCGCTCCCGGACCAGCCCTGGTTCCCGCCGGAGGGCCGCGTCTCCCTGCGCTGGCTGCTGCTGCACCTCATCCGCGAGACGGCAAGGCACGCCGGCCACGCCGACGTCGTACGGGAATCCCTCGACGGCAAGACCGCCTTCGAGCTGGTCGCGCTCGCGGCGAAAAGCTGACCCCATAACCTGGACCCCATGTCAGCGATCCGCCTCCTCGTGCTGAACGCCGTCCGTCAGCACGGCCGGGCCCACGGCTACCAGGTCCGCAGCGACCTGGAGTACTGGGGCGCGCACGAGTGGTCCAACGCGAAGCCCGGCTCGATCTACCACGCCCTGAAACAGCTGGCGAAACAGGGCTACCTGCACGAGCACGAGATCGCCCCCTCGACGGTCGGCGGCCCCCCGCGTACGGAGTACGAGATCACGGCCGCCGGCAACGAGGAGTACCTCCGCCTCGTACGCGACGCGCTGACCGCGTACGACCAGAAGACGGACGTCAAATCCGCGGCCCTCGGCAGCATGGTCGACCTCCCGAGGGCCGAGGTCGTCGCGCTCCTGGGGGAGCGGATCCGGCGCATCGCCGGCTGGCGGACGTCCGTGACGGACTACTACATCCCCGAGGACGGCCCCGAACCGCTCGGCCACATCGGCGAGATCATGAACTTCTGGATCCACACGGCGGACGGCGAGGCCGAGTGGACGAGGGGCCTGATCGCGCGGATCGAGAAGGGCGCGTACGTGTTCGCGGGGGAGGGCGAGCCGTTCGTGGGCGTGCTGACGGAGGGGCAGGAGAACCCGTACGCGACGGGGGAGAGGCACCCCGGGGACGCGCGGTAGCCCGACAGGAGCGTACGGATCTCCCTCAGGGCGCCCTGGCTAATCAAGTTTGACCAATCCCCCCGACCCCGCTACCTTCAACCGGCATCGACTAGTCAACCTTGACTAACAAGGGAGCCCCCGTGACCGACCCGGCGATCACCGTCGACGGCGCACGCAAGTCCTACGGCCCGAAACCCGCCCTCGACGGCCTCGACCTCACCGTCCCGCGCGGCGAGGTCCACGCGGTCCTCGGCCCCAACGGCGCCGGCAAGACCACCCTCGTCCGCATCCTCGCCACCCTCCTGCGCCCCGACGCCGGCCGCGTCGAGGTCGCGGGCCATGACGTCGTACGCCACCCCCGCGAGGTCCGCCGCCGCATCGGCCTCCTCGGTCAACACGCCGCGCTGGACGAGGACTTGGACGGCCGCCAGAACCTGGAGATGTTCGCCCGCCTCCACCACCTCGGCGCCCACCGCGCCCGCGCCCGCGCCGCCGAACTCCTCACCCGCTTCGACCTCACGGACACCGGCCGCAAACCGGTCACCGCGTACAGCGGCGGCATGCGGCGCCGCCTCGACCTCGCCGCGTCCCTGATCACCGACCCGGAGGTCCTCTACCTCGACGAACCCACGACCGGCCTCGACCCCCGGGGCCGCGCGGAGGTGTGGGCGTCCGTCCGCGCACTCGCCGCCGCCGGTACGACGGTCCTCCTGACGACCCAGTACCTGGAGGAGGCCGACCAGCTCGCCGGCCGCATCTCGGTCGTCGACGCGGGCAGGGTGGTCGCGCAGGGTACGGCGGACTCCCTGAAGACGGCGACGGGAGGCGACCGCATCGACGTGGTCCTGCGCGACGCGGGCCAACTCGGCGAGGCGGTCGCTGTGTTGCGGCTGACCGGCGTCTCGGTCGACGCGGACCGCCGGCTGCTGAGCGCCCCGGTGACCGACCGGATGGCCGCGCTCGCCGGGGTCGTACGCGGTCTGTCGGACGCCGGGATCGAGGCGGAGGACATCGCGCTGCGGCGGCCGACGCTGGACGAGGTGTTTCTGCACATCACGGGGGATGCGCGGGGGGTGAGCGGCGGGGGAGCGCCGCCGCCGAGCCCGACGTCCACCCTTGACGGCACGGAGGTCGCCGCATGATCTACGCCCTCACCGACTCCTGGACCATGACCCGCCGCGAACTCTCCCACTGGGCCCGCCAGCCCGGCCGGATCGTCGCCGGGCTCCTCTTCCCCGTGATGCTGCTCCTGATGTTCGGCTACCTCATGGGCGGCGGACGCGGGGTGCGTGGCGACTACCTCGACTACCTCCTCCCCGGCATGCTCGCCCTGACCATGGTGTTCGGCCTGGAGAACACGATGGTCGCGGTGACGCGGGACCTCGACAAGGGCGTCATCGACCGCTTCCGCTCGCTGCCGATGGCGGACGGCGCGGTCCTGGTGGGCAGGGCCTGTGCGGACATGCTCAGCTCGACGATCGGCGCACTGGCCCTGATGACCATGGGCCTGGCGCTGGGCTGGCGCCCCGACACAACGCCCTGGTCCTTCCTGGCGGCCCTGTCCCTCCTGCTACTCCTCCGCTTCGCGATGCTGTGGATAGGCATCCACCTGGCCCTGATCGCAGGCAAACCGGAAATGATCCAGACGGTCCAGATCCTGGTCTGGCCAATAGGTTTCCTCTCCAACGCGCTGGCCACCCCGGAGGCGATGCCGGGCTGGTTGGGCACAGCGGTGGCCTGGAACCCGCTATCCCAAACAGCAACGGCGGTAAGGCACTTGTACGGAACCCCAGGAGCGGAGGCCCCCCCACATGTGGACGGCGGTGGCATGGCCACTGGGCTTGCTGGCGGTGTTCTTCCCCCTGGCGGTGAGGAGGTTCGGCCGCATGAGGTAGGCGGGGTTGTGCTTTCCGGCGGCGCGAGGGACAGCCGCCACTCTCTTCGCCGACGGCTGGCCAGCACCTCCATGGACGCGAGGGAGATCCGCTGACTTTCCCCCGACGACTGGGTCGCGCCCGCAGAGACGCAGAGCGTGCCCGCTGACTCTTCCTCGAGAGCTGAGCTGCGCCCTCAGGGACGCAGGCGTGGCCCGCTGACTTTCCTCCGACGACTGGGTCGCGCCCGCAGAGACGCAGAGCGTGCCCGCTGACTCTTCCTCGAGAGCTGAGCTGCGCCCTCAGGGACGCAGGCGTGGCCCGCTGACTTTTCCCCGACGGCTGAGCCGCGTCCTCAGGGGTGCGAGGGTGGTTCGCCACTTCTCACCGACGGCTGGGCAGCGTTCTCGGGGGACACGGGAGCGATCCGCCGCTTTCTCCACCGACGGCCACCCAAGTCCCTTAGGGGCGCGGGGAACTGCGCGACAAGCCACGACGGCGCCGCACCCACCACACAACCTTTCGCCGCACCCCCCTCAGTGATGAAACCCAGTCGCCGCCCCCTTGTCCCGCGTCAGCGGCTGCGGCTGCCGCCGCAACTCCGGCACCAACTGACTCAAGTCCTCGAAGAACAACTCCGCCAGATCCTGGGAGAACCCGTTCCGGCAGACAACCCGCAGCACCGACAAGTCCTCCCGGTTGGCCGGAAACGTATACGCCGGCACCAGCCACCCCTTCTCCCGCAGCCGCCGGGACACGTCGAAGACGTCGTACGACGTGACGTGCTCGGCGGTCGTGAAGGCGAACACCGGCAGCTCGTCCCCGCGCGTGAGAAGCCGGAAATCCCCCAACGACTCGATCTTCCCGGCGAGGCCCAGCGCAACGTCCCGCGTGGACTGCTGAACCGCCCGATACCCATCCCTCCCGAGCCGCAGGAACGAGTAGTACTGGGCGACAACCTGCGCCCCGGGACGGGAGAAGTTCAGCGCGAACGTAGGCATGTCACCCCCCAGATAGTTCACCCGGAACACCAGCTCCTCCGGCAGCGCCTCCTTGTCCCGCCACAACGCCCACCCCACCCCGGGATACACCAGCCCGTACTTGTGCCCGGACGTATTGATGGACGCCACCCGAGGCAACCGGAAGTCCCACACCAACTCCTCGTCGAGGAACGGCGCGACCATCCCACCCGACGCCCCGTCCACATGCACCGGCACATCGATCCCGGTCTTCTCCTGCAACGAGTCCAGCGCAGCGCACAGCTCGGCGATCGGCTCGTAGGACCCGTCGAACGTGGACCCCAGAATCCCCACGACCCCGATCGTGTTCTCGTCGCACAACTCCGCAGCGGCCTCCGGATCAAGATGGAACCGGTCCCCCTCCATGGGCACCTGCCGAGCCTCCACCTCCCAGAAATTGCAGAACTTCTCCCAGCAGACCTGGACGTTCACCCCCATGACGAGGTTGGGCCGGGCGGAACCGGGATACCGGTCGGCGTTCCGCGCGGCCCACCGCCGCTTGAGGGCCATCCCGGCGAGCATGCACGCCTCACTGGACCCGGTCGTCGAACACCCCACCGCCGCGGAGGGATCCGGCGCGTTCCACAGATCCGCCAGCATCGCCACACACCGCCGCTCCAGCTCGGCGGTCCGCGGATACTCGTCCTTGTCGATCATGTTCTTGTCACTGCACTCGGCCATCAGCACACCGGCCTGAGGCTCCATCCACGTCGTGACGAACGTGGCGAGATTCAGCCGCGAGTTCCCGTCGAGCATCAGCTCGTCATGCACCAGCTGATAAGCGGTCGACGGCGGCATCGGCCCCTCCGCGAGCCGATGCTTCGGCGGCGCCTCGCTCATCCCGCCCACCGGATCGGCCTCCCCGAAGAACGGGTTCACCGACAACGCCCGCTCCTCGTGCTTCCTCGGCCCCTCATGCAACGCCATGTCCGCCTCCCACCAGCCCGTCTGCCCAATGAACGTTCGTCACGATTGCCCAGTTCCCGAAATCCACACTTGCACCTGACGCAACGTGAGGCCCCACAGTGAAACGCGACCGAGAACGAACAGGAGCCCGACGTGACGTACTCCGTAGGACAGGTGGCCGAGTTCGCGGGCATCACTGTCCGCACCCTCCACCACTACGACGCGATCGGCCTTCTCCCCCCGACCGACCGCACCTCGACGGGCCACCGCCGCTACACGGAATCCGACCTCGACCGCCTCCAGCGCCTGCTCTTCTACCGAGAGCTCGGCTTCCCCCTGGAGGAGATCGCCACGCTCCTGGACGACCCCGAAACCGACCCCGCGCAGCACCTGCGCCGCCAGCGAGATCTCCTCGCCGCGCGCATCACCCGGCTCCAAAAAATGGCCGAAGCCGTTCAACAAGCCCTGGAGGCACGCACCATGGGAATCAACCTCACCCCTCAAGAACGCTTCGAGGTCTTCGGCGACAAGGACCCCGACCAGTACGCCGACGAGGCCGCCGAACGCTGGGGAGGCACCGACACGTACGCGGAGAGCATGCGCCGCACGGCCACGTACACGAAGGACGACTGGCAGCGCCTGAAGGCCGAGATGGACACCTGGGAGTCCCGCTACACGACCCTGGTCGCGGCGGGCACGCCCCCGGAGAGCGACGAGGCGGTGTCCCTCGCGGAGGAACACCGCCTGCACATCACTCGGTGGTACTTCGACTGCCCGTACGAGCTGCACACGTGCTTCGCGGACATGTACGTCTCGGACGAGCGCTTCAAGGTGTACTACGACGGGATGGGGGAGGGCCTGGCGGAACACCTGAGGGCCGCGATCAGGGAGAACGCGAACCGACACGTGTCCTAGGCCCTGCCCTCACTCCCGCGCCAGCACCACCGCCGTCCCGTACGCGCACACCTCCGTCCCGACGTCCGCCGCCTCCGTCACGTCGAAGCGGAACGCCAGCACCGCGTTCGCCCCGCGCGCGCGTGCCTGCTCGATCAGCCGTTGCATCGCCTCGTTGCGGGTCTCCACGAGCGTTTTCGTCAGACCTTTCAGCTCACCGCCGATCAGCGACTTCAGGCCCGCCCCGATCTGGCTGCCGATGTGCCGGGAGCGGACCGTGAGGCCGAACACCTCCCCGATCACCTGATCCACCCGATATCCGGGCACATCGTTCGTGGTCACGACCAGTACGTCCGGCTGGGGCCCCTGCCCGCCGCCGTAGTCCTCGATACTCATGTCCACAGCTTTGCCCCAGCGCGCGCACAGTGCATCCTGGGTACCCGCCTGGAACCTGGCCCGGGGCGGCTGCGTTGATACGTTTGGGAGCGCAGTCCCGTCATCAGCCCCCGCCAGCTTCGTACCCTCACAGCAGGAGCCACATCCCCGTGATCACGCTCGCTCTCGGCCCCGAGTGGCTCAGCCCGGACTATCTGATCGAGACGTTCGCCCTGCCGGGCATTCTGCTGATCGTCTTCGCGGAGTCGGGCCTGTTCGCCTTCCTCCCGGGCGACTCCCTGCTGTTCACGGCGGGCCTCTTCGTGGCCCAGGGGAAGTACATCGACCAGCCCCTGTGGCTGGTCTGCACGCTGATCGTGGCGGCGGCGATCATCGGTGACCAGGTCGGTTACATGATCGGCAAGTTCCTCGGCCCGAAACTCTTCAGCCGCCCGAACTCCAAGCTCTTCAAGAAGGAGAACCTGGACAAGGCGCACGAGTTCATGGAGAAGTACGGTCCGAAGGCGATCGTCCTGGCCCGCTTCGTGCCGATCGTCCGCACGTTCGCGCCGATCGTCGCAGGCGCCGGTCGTATGAAGTACCGCACGTTCCTGTCGTACAACATCATCGGCGGCGTCGCCTGGGGCACGGGCGTGACCCTGGCCGGCTACTGGCTGGGCCAGATCGAGTTCATCCGCAAGAACGTCGAGTCGATCCTGATCCTGATCGTGCTCCTGTCGGTCGTCCCGATCATCATCGAGTTCCTGCGCGAGCGCTCGAAGAAGAAGCGCGCGGCGGCCCAGCAGCCCACCACCCCGCAGCCGCAGTTCCAGGCCCCCCAGCAGCACATGGACGACGCGACGACCCAACTGCGCCGCATCCCGCAGCCGGACGCCCAACAGCAGCCGTACGACAACGGAAACGCCAACGGCCAGTACTACGGCGGCCAGCAGCAGCAACAGCAGCAGTACGGCGGCGGCTACTACGACAACAACCAGCAGCAGTACCCGTACGGCCAGCAGCCCCAGCAACCGAACCAGCAGGGCTACTCGCAGAACGGCTACCCGCAGAACTGACCGGGCCCGGTCAGAACCCGCGCGTGCGCTTCGCGGACTTCCGCTTCTCCACGGAAACCCGCAGGAACAGCCGGGAAATCTCCGACCCGAGATTGACCCCGATGGCGATGGCCATGGCAAGCGCCGCCGCCTTCGACAACCCCACCATCCCCCGATCCACCTCGTGCTGCGCGATGGACAGCAGCCCGAAGTAGGTGGCGGACCCGGGCAGCAGGGGCCCGATCGCGGCGGTCGTGTAGGGCAGGGCGGACGTGAACCGGTAGCGCGCGAGAAGCTGCCCGAACAACCCCACCAGCCCCGCAGCAGCAGCCGTCGACACCACCGCCGACAGCTGCCCGGCGTGATGCATCGCCCCGTACACGCACCACGCCACACCCCCGTTGAGCGTCGCCGCGAGCACCGTCGACCGCTCCTGCTGCAACAGCACCGCGAACGTCAGCGACAGCATCATCGCCGCGCCGATCTGCCACCCGGGCCGGTCGGCGGTGACGAGCGCGGCGTCGGGATTGAGCCGCGCCCCGAGGTTGACGCCGATGTAGAGCACGGCGAGCACCCCGACGACGATGCCGACGAAGAAGTACATGACCTCCAGCAGGCGCGCGGCGGCGGTGATGTAGAACCCGGTGAGCCCGTCCTGCACGCCGGCGACCAGCGCGCGCCCGGGGAGCAGCGCGAACAGACCACCGGTGATGACGGCGGACGCGGCGACGTCCACGCGCGCGAGCGTGAGAGCGACGCCGATCGCCGCGGGCGGCAGCGCGGCGACGAGGAACTGGTAGAACTCCGGCAGCCCCCGCCCCGCGAGGAGCCACGCGAGCCGGTCCCCGAGGACGGCCCCGAGCGCGGCGGCGACGAACACGAGCGCGTCACCCCCGACGAGCACGGACGCGGCCCCGGCGAGCAGCCCACTCGCGGACGTCAGCACCCAGGTCGGGTACGGGTGCCGGTTGCGCCGCATCTCCGCGAGGCGCCTGTAGGCCTCCTCAAGGCTCAGATGGGCCTCGGGGTCACTGAGGTCCCCCACGAGCCGGAAAACGGCTGCCAGGCGCGTGTAGTCCGTTCCCCGGCGCCGTACGATCCGCGTCGCGGTCACCGGATCCTCGACGAGCGAGGGCTGGTAGGAGATCGATACGAGCGTGAAGGTGACGTTCGGCTCGCACCGGTCGAGCCCGTACGACCGGCAGACCGCGAACATCGCCGCCTCGACGTCCTCCGCGCCCTCGCCGCCGGCCAGCAGCAGTTCGCCGATGCGCAGAGTGAGGTCCAGCACGCGCGGGACGGCCGGTCCGTCGTCGTCCGTGTGCTTCGACGGCGTCTCCGGCGCGGGCCGCTCGGTCACCGGCATGCGCAGCATCGTGCGCATCCGGTCCTGCCAGGGCGCGTCCTTCGTGAGGCTGACGAGGGGTATCCCGGCGGGCGGGGTGAACGCGGGCGGCGCGCTGTAGCCGCTCGGCGTGCTGAACGCAGAGCCCTCCGGCTCACCGGACGGCTTCGGGGCGTCCAGACCCTTCGGGACGGCGAACTCCGAGGTCGTCTCCGACTCGCTCGCTCTGGGCGCGTCCAGTCCTACCGGGAGCGCGAACTCGGAGGTGATCTCCGGGTCGTACGCACTGCGCGCCTCGTCCGACCGCGGCTTGCGGTCCACCGTCTCCGACACTGAGAAACGCTCCCTGGAACGACACCTTCCGTCTCGGCCCTCAGTATGCGCACAGACAGACGAAAGGGCCGCACGCGTACGCACGCGCGCGGCCCTTCACCACGAGTCCCAGGGGTGCTCAGTGGCCGCCCTCGTCCTGGAAGCGCTTGTAGGACCGCTCGATCTCCGCCTCGGCCTCCGTACGGCCGACCCAGTCGGCGCCCTCTACGGACTTGCCGGGCTCCAGGTCCTTGTAGACCTCGAAGAAGTGCTGGATCTCCAGGCGGTCGAACTCCGAGACGTGGTGGATGTCACGCAGGTGCTCCACGCGCGGGTCGGTCGCCGGGACACACAGCAGCTTGTCGTCGCCGCCTGCCTCGTCCGTCATCCGGAACATGCCGATCGCGCGGCACTTGATGAGGCAGCCCGGGAACGTCGGCTCGTCCAGGATGACGAGGGCGTCCAGCGGGTCGCCGTCCTCGCCGAGCGTGTTCTCGACGAATCCGTAGTCGGTCGGGTACGCGGTCGAGGTGAAGAGTCGACGGTCCAGGCGGATCCGACCGGTCTCGTGGTCCACCTCGTACTTGTTGCGCGAACCCTTCGGGATCTCGATCGTGACGTCGAACTCCACCGGTTGCTCCTCCATGATCAGCACATACTTCGGGTGGTTAAGTGTCCCTCACGCCGACGTGTGATCGCGAAAGGGGCTGGTGGCAGTGCCGGAGCCAAGACCGAGGCAGGCCACGGGCCCCAACTCCGACGAGGCGGAAAAGAGGGTATCCGCCCTGCTCGCGGGGGCGGACGGGGTGGGTGGTTCGCGGGTTGACGAGGCGGATTCCCCGGTGACCGAGGAGGGTGGCGTGACGGGTTCGCCTGTCGACGAGGAGGGTGGGTCGGTGGGTTCGGCTGCCGACGAGGCGGATGGGCCGGAGAGTTCCCCGCAGGCTGAGGCGGAGCCGTCTGCTGACGAGGAGGCAGTGGGTTCGCAACTGGCCGAGGAGGCAGGGACTTCGCAGGCTGAGGCAGAAGAGCCGGCGCGTTCGCCTGCCGCCGAGGCGGACGGGCCGAAGCTCTCCACCCCGGCCGAGGCGGGTTCGCCTGCCGCCGAGGCGGGTGAGGCAGAGCGCTCATCCCTCACCGAGGCGGACGGGTCGGTGGAGTCCCCGCCGGTCGAGACGGGTGCGTCGGCGCGTTCGTCCGTCGGCAAGGCGGATGAGGCAGCGCAGGCTTCAGGGGCCGAGAAGGCTGAGGCAGAAGAACCGGTGGGTTCGGCTGCCGATGAGGCGGATCGGCCGGAGCGCTCCCCGCTGGCGGAGGCGGATGGCGCGGCGGGTTCAGCTGTCGGCGAGATTGACGAGGCTGTGGGTTCCCCGTCGGCCGAAGCGGATGAGGCAGCGCACCCTCTGCGGGCCGAGGCGCGCGAGGCGGTGGGCTCTTCGTCGGCCGAGACGGATGAGGCGGCGGGTTCGCTTCCGGTCCAGGCGGGTTCGGCTGTCGGTGAGGGGGCGCCGCTGGCCGAGGTGGGCGGGTCGGTGGGTTCGTCCGCCGGAGAGGCTGACCGGGCGGCGGGTTCGCCGCCGGTCGAGGTGGGCGGTGTGGCGGGTTCGGCTGCTGGCGAGGCGGATGGGGCCGTGGGTCCGGCTGTCGGCGAGGGGGACAGGGCAGAGGGCTCCCCGCCGGTCGCGGCTGACCGGGCGGTGGGGTCTTCGCTCGCCGCTGCCGTTGCTGCCGTGCGTTCGCCACTGGTCAAGGCCGCCGGGGTCGTGCGGCCCCCGCTCGGTAAGGCTGCCGCGGCCGTGGGGCCCGGACTCGGTAAGGCCGTTGCCGCTGTGCGGCCCGGGCTCGGTAAGGCCGTGCGTGCGGTGAAGCCGGGGGTTCGGGGGGTCTCGGCGTACGTCGTGACACTGAAAGAGGCCGTTCGGCCGCAGGCTGCCGACGTGTCGGCCCGGCGGACGCTGCGGTACTCCGCCGGGGCCGCCGGGATCGGGCTGGTGCTGGCCGTGGGGGCGGCGACCGTCGCGGGGCCCTGGGACTCCAGCGGGCAGCGGACCGCCGAGCGTGAGCGGGCCGGCGCGATCGCGGATCACGGGCGGGGCTCGGCCGGTACGACGGGGCAGGCGCCGAAACCCGCCCCGAGCGCCCTCTCCGTCCTCACGGGCCTCGGGAGCGCCGCGGGTACCGCCAAGGCCCCCGCGCCCGCCACAGGAGCCCTCACGGCCGTTCTGGGCCCTCTCCTCGCCGACCCGGCGCTCGTCCGGCACGCCGCGGCGGTCGTGGACGTGTCCACCGGCAAGCTCCTGTACGGCTCCGGCGCGACCACCCCGCTGACCCCCGCGTCCACCACCAAGATCGCCACGGCCGTCGCCGCGCTCTCGGCGATGGGCCCCGACCACCGCTTCGTCACCCGCGCGGCCCTCGAACCCGACACCCGCGAACTCGTCCTCGTCGGCGGCGGCGACCCGACGCTCACCGCACGCGCGGACGCACAGGGCTGGGCCAGCCTGCGCACGCTCGCGAAGTCGACGGCGGCGGCCCTCAAGAAGCGCGGCCTGACGGACGTGACCATCTCGTACGACACGACCCTGTACGTCGGCCCCGACCGCCACCCCATCGGCAAGAACCCCAACCTCGCGCGCGTGGTCGCCCTCACGGCCGACGAGGGCCGCCCGGACGACTCGACCAGCGGCGCCGTGGAACGCGTACCGGACCCGGCGCAGGACGCGACGGCGAAGTTCGCGGGCTTCCTGGAGGCCGAGGGCGTCCGGACGAAGGCCCCGGGCCCCTCGAAGGCGACGTCCCGCGCGCAGACGCTGGCGACGGTCAGCTCGCCCCCCTTGCCGGCCCTGGTCGAACGCATGCTCACGAACAGCGACAACGACATCGCCGAGGCCCTGGCCCGCCAGACGGCCCTGGCGACCGGCGTCCGTCCGGACTTCGCGGGCGCGGGCGAGGCGATCACGGCCCAACTGAAAAAACTGGGCCTCCCCGTGGCCGGAGTTTCGATCAAAGACGGAAGCGGCCTGGACAGATCCGATCGTCTGACCCCCGCCCTCCTGGCCGCCCTCCTGACGACATCGGCGAACCCCGCGCACCCGAACCTCCGCCCCGTCCTCACCGGCCTCCCGGTCGCGGGCTTCACCGGAACCCTGAGCACCCGCTACTCGAACGAGGCGGCAGGAGTGGTCCGGGCGAAGACCGGCACCCTGACGGGCGTCAACGCGCTGGCGGGCACGGTCGTCGACAGGGAGGGCCGCCAACTGGCCTTCGCGTTCCTGGCCTCGGACACGACGGACCCGGACGCGGCCCAGGCGGCCCTGGACCGAACGGCGTCGGCGCTGGCGAACTGCGGCTGCGCCTGAAGCCCGCCCGCAGCCCCCGGACCCGTACCCGCCCCCTCCACGCCCTGCCCGTTGTCGGACCGCTCACGTACGGTTGACGGCATGACGAGCATCGGTGCTTCTTCCGGGATGGTCGACTGGAATCTCGCGGTGGCGACCGCGACCCGCCTCGTGCGCCCCGGCCCAGAGGTCAGCCGGGACGAAGCGCGGCAGATCGTCGCGGAACTGCGGCGGTACGCGAAGGCGTCGGAGGGCCACGTCCGCGGATTCACCCGGATGGGGACGGAGGACGGGCACGACACCCCCGTACTGGTGGTGGACCGGCCGGGCTGGGTGAAGGCGAACGTCGCGGGGTTCCGCGAGGTCCTGCGCCCCCTGCTCGACAAGATGCAGGAGCGCAGGGGGAGTTCACCCGGCGGCGCGGTCCTGGGCGCGGTCGGCGGCAAGGTGACCGGCGTCGAACTGGGCATGCTGCTGTCGTTCCTGTCGTCGCGGGTGCTGGGCCAGTACGAGACGTTCGCGCCGGCGACGAGGGACCTCCCGGCGGGCTCGAACGGCGGCGGCAGGCTGCTGCTGGTCGCCCCGAACATCGTCCACGTGGAACGCGAACTGGACGTGGACCCGCACGACTTCAGGCTCTGGGTGTGCCTGCACGAGGAGACGCACCGCACCCAGTTCTCGGCCGTCCCGTGGCTGAGGGACCACCTGGAGGGCGAGATCCAGTCGTTCCTCGGCGAGACGGACGTGGACCCGTCGACGTTCCTGGAGCGCATCAGGGAGGCGGCGCAGTCGCTCGCGGGGGGCCGCCCGGAGGGCGAGGAGGACGACGGCGGACGCTCGCTGGTGGAGCTGGTGCAGTCGCCCGCGCAGCGGGAGATCCTGGCCCGGCTGACAGCGGTGATGTCGCTGCTCGAAGGGCACGCCGACTTCGTGATGGACGGCGTGGGCCCGGAGGTCGTACCGACGGTCGCGGAGATCCGCGAGAAGTTCCAGCAGCGCAGGGCGAAGGGCGCCTCCCGGCTGGACATCGCGCTGCGCAGGCTGCTCGGCCTGGACGCGAAGATGAAGCAGTACCGCGACGGCGAGCGCTTCGTGCGCGCGGTGGTCGACCAGGTCGGCATGGACGGCTTCAACCGCGTGTGGACGTCCCCGAACACGCTCCCCACGAAGGCGGAGATCGCGAAACCGGCGGACTGGGTGGCGCGCGTGCACCGGAAGGCCGATATGTGAGCTGACGGCAGGGAAACGCCGTAGCAATCACCCGTCCGAGGGACCGTGAGCCACCGGAAGGCGTGCAATGCTCAGGGAGCGGCCCGGCTCTGTCACCATCTACACACTCTGAGTGACATAGCTCGGGTACACCCCCCGAAAAACCTCATGAAGGGAACCGGACATGGGTCCCCATCCTGCGGTCGCGGCGATACGCCTGGCGGTCCGCCGCGTCCTCCACGACATCCTCAACGAGAACGAACACCCCGCGCCCCCCTCCCCACCGCTCGTGCTGGTGGCCTGCTCCGGCGGCGCCGACTCCATGGCGCTCGCCTCGGCGCTCTCCTTCGAAGCCCCCCGCCTCGGTCTGCGCGCGGGCGGCGTCACCGTCGACCACGGCCTCCAGACCGGCTCCGCCGACCGCGCGCACGAGGTCGTCCAGCGGCTGCGCGAACTCGGCCTCGACCCCGTCGAGTCGGCCGCCGTCACGGTCGGCCGCGAGGGAGGCCCGGAAGCCGCCGCCCGCGACGCCCGCTACAGCGCCCTGGACGACGCCGCCGTACGCCACGGCGCGACGGCCGTCCTCCTCGGGCACACCCGCGACGACCAGGCCGAGACCGTCCTGCTGGGCCTCGCACGCGGCTCCGGCATCCGCTCCCTGTCGGGCATGGCCGCGGTCTCGGGGGCCGGCGGCCGTTACCGGCGCCCCTTCCTCCAGCTCGACCGGCAGACCGCGCGCAAGGCGTGCATGGTCCAGTCGCTGCCCGTCTGGGACGACCCGCACAACGCCGACCCCGCCTACACGCGCTCGCGCCTGCGCCACGAGGGCCTGCCCGCCCTGGAGAAGGCCCTCGGCAAAGGCGTCGTCGAGGCGCTCGCCCGCACCGCCCAGCTCTCCCGGGACGACGCCGACGCCCTCGACAGCTGGGCGCGCCAGGCCGAGGCGTCCGTACGGGACGCTGCGGGCCTCCTGGAGTGCGCCAAGCTCTACGCCCTGCCGCCCGCCGTGCGCCGCCGCATCCTGCGTACCGCGGCCATCGAGGCGGGCGCCCCGGCCGGTTCCCTCTTCGCCCGGCACATCGAGGAGGTCGACCGGCTGATCACCGGCTGGCGCGGCCAGAAGGCCATCAACCTGCCGGGCAAGGTCGTCGCCCAGCGGCAGGGTGGCAGACTGGTCATCCGGCAGGGCTGAGAGACCCGCCCCTCCTGACGGGGGTGGTGGCCGGCGGGACGACCGACGAAAGTGATGCGGGTGGACGCGAACGACATGGGTGCCGACCTTCAGCAGGTACTCATCAGCAAGGAAGAGATCGACGCCAAGCTCGTCGAGCTGGCCGCGAAGATCGACGCGGAGTACGCGGGCAAGGACCTGCTCATCGTCGGCGTCCTCAAGGGCGCGGTGATGGTCATGGCCGACCTCGCGCGCGCGCTGTCCACCCCGGTCACGATGGACTGGATGGCGGTGTCCTCGTACGGCGCGGGCACCCAGTCCTCCGGCGTCGTGCGGATCCTCAAGGACCTCGACACCGACATCAAGGGCCGGCACGTCCTCATCGTTGAGGACATCATCGACTCCGGCCTGACCCTGTCGTGGCTGCTGTCCAACCTCGGCTCGCGCGAGCCCGAGTCGCTGAAGGTGTGCACGCTGCTGCGCAAGCCCGACGCGGCGAAGGTCGCCATCGACGTCGAGTGGGTCGGCTTCGACATCCCGAACGAGTTCGTCGTCGGATACGGCCTGGACTACGCGGAGAAATACCGCAACCTGCCGTTCGTCGGTACGCTCGCGCCGCACGTCTACGGCGGCTGAGAACCCCGTTCGACGGGAATACGGCGCGGTCGGGAACCCCGGCGGGATTCGCGCCGTTGGAGCATGCAGACGGCACTGCCGGAACCTGAGTGCGGCTGTGGCCGCCCAGGCTGGGGTACCGTCGGAAGAACTGTCTTATCAAACTCACTATGGCAGGAGGGACGGGGCGGCTCCGCTCCGTGTGGATGGACGTGAAGCGATACTTCCGTGGGCCGGTCATGTGGATCGTGCTGGCCGTCCTTGCCGTGGTCGTGTTGATGCAGGTCGTCGGCTCGTCCGGCGGCTACAAGACGGTGGACACCGGCCAGGTCGTCCAGGCGATCAACGACAACAAGGTCAAATCAGCCAAGATCACCACCGGCGACGAGCAGACCATCAAGGTCACGCTCAAGTCCGGCGAGAAGATCAAGGGCAGCTCGAAGATCCAGGCGAGCTACATCGGCGACCAGGGCGTGACCATCGCCGGCACGCTACAGAGCAAATACCAGGACAAGCAGATCCCCGACGGGTACACCGTCTCGCCGACCAAGCAGAACGCCTTCGTCGGCATCCTGCTCTCCCTGCTCCCCTTCGTCCTCATCGTCGTCGTCTTCCTGTTCCTGATGAATCAGATGCAGGGCGGCGGCTCCCGGGTGATGAACTTCGGCAAGTCGAAGGCCAAACTCATCACCAAGGACACCCCGAAGACGACGTTCTCGGACGTCGCGGGATGTGACGAAGCGGTCGAGGAACTGCACGAGATCAAGGAGTTCCTCCAGGAGCCGGCCAAGTTCCAGGCCGTCGGCGCCAAGATTCCCAAGGGCGTGCTCCTCTACGGCCGTCCCGGCACCGGCAAGACGCTCCTCGCGCGCGCCGTCGCCGGCGAGGCGGGCGTCCCCTTCTACTCGATCTCGGGTTCCGACTTCGTCGAGATGTTCGTCGGCGTCGGTGCCTCCCGGGTCCGTGACCTCTTCGAGCAGGCCAAGGCGAACGCCCCGGCGATCGTCTTCGTCGACGAGATCGACGCGGTCGGCCGCCATCGCGGCGCCGGCCTCGGCGGTGGTCACGACGAGCGCGAGCAGACGCTGAACCAGCTGCTCGTCGAGATGGACGGCTTCGACGTCAAGGGCGGCGTGATCCTCATCGCCGCGACGAACCGGCCCGACATCCTCGACCCGGCGCTGCTGCGCCCGGGCCGCTTCGACCGGCAGATCGCGGTCGACCCGCCGGACCTCCAGGGCCGTCTGGAGATCCTCAAGGTCCACCAGAAGGGCAAGCCGGTCGCGCCGGACGTCGACCTCGCGGCCGTCGCCCGCCGCACCCCGGGCTTCACCGGCGCGGACCTGAGCAACGTCCTCAACGAGGCCGCCCTGCTCACCGCCCGCAGCGACAAGAAGCTCATCGACAACGCGTCGCTCGACGAGGCGATCGACCGTGTGGTCGCGGGCCCGCAGAAGCGGACCCGGATCATGTCGGACAAGGAGAAGAAGATCACCGCGTACCACGAGGGCGGACACGCCCTGGTCGCGGCGGCTTCTCCGAACTCCGACCCCGTCCACAAGATCACCATCCTGAGCCGCGGGCGCGCCCTCGGCTACACGATGGTGCTCCCGGACGAGGACAAGTACTCGACCACCCGTAACGAGATGCTCGACCAGCTCGCGTACATGCTGGGCGGGCGCGCGGCCGAGGAACTGGTCTTCCACGACCCGACCACGGGCGCCTCGAACGACATCGAGAAGGCCACGGCGACGGCTCGCGCGATGGTCACCCAGTACGGCATGACCGAGCGGCTCGGCGCCATCAAGTTCGGCGGCGACAACAGCGAGCCCTTCCTCGGCCGTGAGATGTCCCACCAGCGCGACTACTCGGAAGAGGTCGCCGCCCTGGTGGACGAAGAGGTCAAAAAACTGATCGAGAATGCGCATAACGAAGCCTGGGAAATCCTGGTGGAGAACCGCGACGTCCTCGACAACCTCGTTCTCGCGCTGCTGGAGAAGGAGACGCTCGGCAAGGAGGAGATCGCCGAGATCTTCACCGCGATCCACAAGCGGCCCGCGCGGCCCGCGTGGACCGGTTCCTCCCGCCGTACCCCGTCGACCCGTCCGCCGGTGCTCTCCCCCAAGGAGCTGGCCCTGACGAACGGTGCGAACGGATCCTCGGCCGCGGCGATCACCGCCAAGGCATCGGTCGCCGAACCCGCCCCGGCGGTCGAGGCACCCGAGGACCGCACGGACGGCTGACACCGGGCCCGAAATGGATGCCGCACCCCCCAGGACCTAGCCTGGGGGGTGCGGCGTTTTTCAGCCGCAGGGCGCAGGCCCGCAGCTCAGACGCGTGACCCACACGCGCGACCCGCACAGGAACGAGGCAGCCACATGACCGACCCCGTGACACTGGACGGCGAGGGCACCATCGGCGAGTTCGACGAGAAACGCGCCGAGAACGCCGTACGCGAACTCCTCCTCGCGGTCGGCGAGGACCCGGACCGGGAGGGCCTGAGGGAGACGCCGGGGCGGGTGGCGCGGGCGTACCGGGAGATATTCGCGGGGCTGTGGCAGAAGCCGGCGGACGTGCTGACCACGACGTTCGACCTCGGGCACGACGAGATGGTGCTCGTGAAGGACATCGAGGTGATGTCCAGCTGTGAGCACCATCTGGTGCCGTTCGTCGGGGTCGCGCACGTCGGGTACATCCCGTCCGCCGACGGGAAGATCACCGGGCTGTCGAAGCTCGCCCGGCTCGTCGACGTCTTCGCGCGCCGGCCGCAGGTGCAGGAGCGGCTCACCACGCAGATCGCCGACTCGCTGATGCAGATCCTGGAGCCGCGCGGTGTGATCGTCGTCGTCGAGTGCGAGCACATGTGCATGACGATGCGGGGGGTGCGCAAGCCGGGCGCGAAGACCATCACCTCGGCCGTGCGCGGTCAGCTGCGGGACCCCGCGACGCGCAACGAGGCGATGAGCCTGATCATGGCGCGCTGAGCGGGCCTCCCGGGGTGGTTCAGGCCGCCGAGGGCTGGCCGTTGCCGTTCGCGCGGTCGTCGTCCTCCGGGAGGCGGCAGACGCGTTCCAGGAAGATCGCGGCCAGTATGACGGCGAGGCCCGCGAGGACCGAGAAGCCGGCGTAGATGGCCTGGTCGCGGCGGGCCGGGATGTCGAGGGACTCCAGCAGGAAGACGCCCACGCCGCCGTAGATCCCGGCGACGAGGGCGGCGACCAGGGCGCTCGCCTGGCCGAAGACGACCGCGCGGGCGGCCATCAGGAGGTCGACGCCCTTGGCGCCGGGGCGGCGCTCGCGCTGGGCCTTCAGGCGGGCGCGCAGCGAGAGTGCGGTGGCCAGCAGGACGGCCGCGATCAGGGCGAGCACGATGGGGGCGGCCAGCGGGACGCTGGGGAGGGTCCCGACCGAGTTCCAGAGGCGGGCGCCCGCCCAGGACAGGATCGCGGCGACGGCGAACACGCCGGCCAGCACCCTGATGCGCAGCTCTCTCACGGTGTCCCTTCGGCTCCCCCGGGGGTCCGCGGGAGCCTCCCGCGGACGCAGTGTCGTCACCGACCTTAACGACTACGCGGGCAGGTGGAGTTCCAGGTCCGCCCGGGGAACGACACCTTCCCGGCCGACCTCGCCGAGCAGCTCGGCGACCGCGCCGCGGCCCGGCAGCTTGGCGTCCGGATCGACGTCGTACCAGGGGGCCAGCACGAACGCCCGCTCGTGCGCGCGCGGGTGCGGGAGGGTCAGCTTCGGGTCGTCGTCGACGACCTCCGCGTACGTCACGATGTCGACGTCCAGCGTGCGCGCGCCCCAGCGCTCGGCGCGCACCCGGTCGAACGCCTCCTCCACCGCGTGCGCCCGCTCCAGGAGGGACGACGGGGGGAGCGTCGTCTTCAGGACGACCACCGCGTTGAAGTACGACGGCTGGCTCGCCGGGTCGACGCCCCAGGGCTCCGTCTCGTACACCGGTGAGACGGCCTTGATCCGGACGCCCGGGGTGTCCTCCAGGGCGTCCACGGCGCCCTGGAGGGTCTCCAGGCGGTTGCCGAGGTTGGAGCCGAGGGACAGGACGGCCCACTGGGGGTTGTGCAGTGTGGTGTCGGCGGCGTCGACCTGCTCGACGACGGACGCGGGCACCGGCTGGACGGTCGGGTCGGCAGGCGGCCTCATGCTCGGCTCCGGGTGATCGTGACGGTCACGTCGTCGAAGGGGACGGTGATCGGGGCGTCCGGCTTGTGGACGCGGACCTCGACCTCCTCGACCCCGTCGTGCTTCAGGCAGGTCTGCGCGATGCGCTCGGCGAGCGTCTCGATGAGGTTGACCGGCTCGCCCTCGACGACGGCCACGACCTCCTCGGCCACGATGCCGTAGTGCACGGTCTTCGCCAGGTCGTCGTCGGCCGCGGCCGGGCGGGTGTCCAGGCCCAGCACGAGGTCCACGACGAAGGTCTGGCCCTCCTCGCGTTCCTTGGGGAACACCCCGTGGTGCCCGCGGGCCTTCAGGCCGCTGAGCGCGACACGATCCACGCGAATCACTCCTGCAAGTCGTCGGTCGGCGGACGGCCGCCGCCCTGGTCGGGCGGCTCACCGGCCTCGGATTCGAATCTACCCGCGAGCACTGACAGCGCCGGTCCGCGGGGGACGCGGGGCCGGGCCGGGGCCGGGGGGACGCGTCACCGACTCCCTTGACCGACCCCGCCGCTGACGGGTCGGTAGCCGCCCCTACCCACGGGTTCGTGATTCCAACCACTTCTTGCTCCCTGTGGGGGGCGTGCGGGGGCGGATCCCGGTCAGGACGCCGGCTCGTCGTCCTCCTCGGCCGCGTCGTCGTCGTTCTCCGCGAGCACCGGGGAGGCGTGGTGGGACCACAGCTTCCAGCCGTCCGGGGTGCGCCGGAACACGTTCGTCGCGACGACGACCTGCCCCACCAGCGGTCCCAGCTCCTCCCCGGCGGCCGGTGCGGGGCCGCCGGAGAGGATGTTCTCCGAGCAGGTCACCAGGGCGGTGTCCCCGGTCACCGACACGTGCACGTCCGTGAGGAAGAACTGGATGTAGTCCGTGTTCGCCATGATCAGCGCGTACGACCGCAGCACCTCGCCGCGCCCGGTCAGCACCGGCCACCCCGGGTGCACGCAGGACACCACCCCGGCGTCCGCCGGGTCGTGGTACTCCTCGTCGACCCCCAGGTCCGAGGGGGTCAGCCAGAGCGCCGACACGCCCTCGAAGTCGCCGCGTTCCAGCGCCTCGTAGAACGCCGTGTTGGCGGCCTCGACCTGCTCGACGTCGGTGTGGGGCGCGCTCACCGGTCTCCTTCCGGGTGTCCGCTGCGGGCGCCCTCGACGGCGCGCGCGACGCGTACGGCGTCCGCCGTGGCCCGCACCTCGTGCACGCGTACGGCCCACGCGCCCGCCTGCGCGGCGAGCGCGGAGACCGCCGCCGTCGCCGCGTCGCGCTCGCGCGCGGGGGGCGGGCCATCGGGGCCGGCCAGGACGCGGCCCAGGAAGCGCTTGCGGGAGGCGGCGACCAGCACGGGGTGGCCGAGGGCGCGCAGGCGGTCGAGGTGGGCGAGGAGGGTCAGGTCGTGCTCGGCCTCCTTCGAGAAGCCGAGCCCGGGGTCGACGACGATCCGGTCCGGCGCGACGCCGCCCGCGAGAACGGCGTCCACGCGCGCGCGCAGTTCGTCCATGACTTCGGCCACGACGTCCTCGTACACGCCGTGGATCGTCGCGCCCTCCAGGAAGCCGCGCCAGTGCATGACGACGAAGGGGGCGTCCGAGGCGGCGAGGACGGGGATCATCGCGGGGTCGGCGAGGCCGCCGCTGACGTCGTTCACCAGGCGCGCGCCCGCGGCGAGGGCCTGCTCGGCGACCGACGCGCGCATGGTGTCCACGGAGACCACGACGCCCTCGGAGGCCAGCCCGCGCACCACCGGGACGACCCGGCGCAGCTCCTCGGCCTCGTCCACCCGGCGTGCGCCGGGGCGCGTCGACTCGCCGCCGACGTCCACCAGGTCCGCGCCCTCGGCGACCAGGTCCAGGCCGCGCTTCACGCCGGCCGTCGTGTCGAACCAGCGTCCGCCGTCGGAGAAGGAGTCCGGGGTGACGTTCACGACCCCCATCACCGCGCAGCGGTCCCATTCGGGGAGTCCGGTGACGCGCCCGCGTTGCTTGCTCATGCGTTCAGCGTAGGCCCCGGGGGGAGGCGGGAGCGCGGGTCGGGGTGGGGCGTGCGGGGGTGGGTACGTCGGGACGGGGCCGTACCGTCGTAACGCGAAACGGCGACGTCGCGACGAAACCGTATCGTCGTGACGCCGCCGTACCGTCGGCACCGTTGCGTCCTGTCCTACGCGGCGCGCACATCCCCCTCGGTCACGTGCGCACAGGGGCGCGCGGGCGTGGGGGAGCGGCGCAGGAAGCGGGGGAGGGGGATGGCCAGGTCGACGAAGCCCTCGGCCTGCATGGCGGCGATGCCGATGCGGGGGAGGTCGCCGGAATTGCGGTAGACGACGAAGCGGGGCTCCCAGCGGGGCTGGAACTTCGCGTTGAACTTGTAGAGGGACTCGATCTGGAACCAGCGGGAGAGGAACACGAGCAGCCCGCGCCAGGCGCGCAGGACGGGCCCGGCGCCGATCTTCTCCCCGCGCGCGAGCGCGGAGCGGAACATCGCGAAGTTGAGGGACACGCGCGTGACGCCGAACTTCGGGGCGGCCTGGAGGGCCGCGACGATGAGCAGCTCGTTCATGCCGGGGTCGGCGGAGCGGTCGCGGCGCATCAGGTCGAGCGAGGCGCCGTCGGTGCCCCACGGGACGAAGTGCAGGATCGCCTTCAGGTCGCCGTAGGAGTCGGTGATGTCGTCGGCCTTGTGCGCGGTCGCGATCAGGCAGTCGCCGTCGGAGGGGTCGCCGATGCGGCCCAGGGCCATCGAGAAGCCGCGCTCGGTGCTGGTGCCGCGCCAGTCGTCGGCGGCCCGGCGGATGCGCTCCAGCTCGGCGTCGCCGAGGTCACGGATGCGACGGACGCGGGTCTCGTACCCGGCGCGCTCGATGCGCTTGACCATCTGCCGGACGTTGCGCATCGCGCGGCCGGCCAGCGAGAAATCCGCGACGTCGACCACCGCCTCGTCGCCGAGCTCCAGCGCGTCCAGGCCGGTCTCGCGGGTCCAGACCTCGCCGCCGGTCTCCGAGCAGCCCATCACGGCCGGGGTCCAGGAGTGGGCCTTGGCCTCGTCCATGAACCGCTCGATCGCGCCCGGCCACGCCTCGACGTCCCCGATGGGGTCGCCGCTGGCGAGCATCACGCCGGAGACCACGCGGTAGGTGACGGCGGCCTTCCCGCTGGGCGAGAAGACGACGGCCTTGTCACGGCGCAGCGCGAAGTGGCCCAGCGAGTCGCGGCGGCCGTGCTTGTCCAGCAGCGCGCGCAGCTTCGTCTCGTCCTCCTCGGTGAGCTGCGCGGCCGGGTGCTCGGGGCGGAAGGCCAGGTAGATCGTGGTGAGCGCGGTCACCCAGCCCAGCGCGCCCAGGGAGAAGGCGACCGTCCAGGAGGTGTTGCCCGCGTAGTCCACCGGCCCCTCGAAGCCGAACAGGCCGTACACCACGTGCGTCAGCCGGTCGGCCACGCTCGGGTCGCCGACCATCCGCTCCGAGTGGACGCTGACGATGACCATGCCCAGAGCGAGGGAGCCCGCGCCCATGAGGATGAAGTTGGCCAGCGCCCGCCAGCGGCTGCGCGGATCGGGCAGCGCGTCGAACTGGTCGCGGTAGACGATCAGCGCGATCAGCAGCGCGACCGAGATGATCACGCCCACGGGGGAGTGGCGGTACGTGAACTGCGCCGCCGCGCCCGCCGGGAGCAGAGCCACCGCCGCGCGCCACGCGCGCCGCTTGCCGCGCTTCAGGCCGTGCGCGAGCAGCAGCAGCAGGATGCCCGCGCTGAGCGAGAGAGCCGCCGCGAACGGGCCGAACGACCCGGGCAGCACTTCCGCGAGCGTGTGCATACGGCTGTGGCGGAACCGCGGGAACACGCCCGCAGCGACGTCCAGCAGTCCTACGACGGCACACGCTCTGCCGACGAGAACCGGAACGGACTCGGGGCGCGGACCTCGCAGAACGCGCCGTACGCGACTTGATCGGATCGGAACCCCACCCGACATTTCCCCATCTTCCCTGACAGACATCGCATCCCGTAGTTCCGCGAGTGACTTTGATCCCGGTGCCGTAGGTGGCCGAACCGGCGACATTGCGCCCTCTAGGACGGTGTCTCGGGGAGAGAGGTTCACTCACATCCCCAAAGCGGCTCCAAAGGTCAGGGAAAGACCGGGACAAGCCCTCGCGAAGAAGTGTGGAAAGCGCGGGCGCCCGGCGAGGAAAGCGCAGGCAGGGAACGCCCTATGGGTCTTACGAGCAACAAGGTGCTGGTGCTGGCGATCGTGTGCGCCGCACTGCTGTTCATCGGCACGGTCTGGCTGTGGCCGCGGCTGGCACGGCGCGGGGTCGTCCCCGTCGCCGGGCGCGTCGGCCTGCTGCTCGCCACCCAGGTGGCGCTCTTCGCGGCGGTGGGCCTCGCGGCCAACCAGGCGTTCGGCTTCTACGCCAGCTGGGCCGACCTCTTCGGCAAGGAGAACGGCCAGGGGGTGGTCGTCGACCACGCCTCCGGCGGCGGCCCGGCCAGCGCCCTCAAGGTCCTCGACGAACAGCGCGTGGAGGGACCCGCCGGCGGCCCGCAGGCGCGCGGGCAGATACAGAAGGTCTCCATAGTCGGCCGGACGACGCACATCGCGTCCCCCGCGTACGTGTACCTGCCGCCGGAGTACTTCCAGCCGCAGTACCGCACGCGCGCGTTCCCGGCGGCGGTCGTCCTGACGGGGTACCCGGGTACGGCGCAGGCGCTCGTCGACAAGCTGGACTTCCCGCGCACCGCGCGGGACCTCGCCCGGGACGGGAAGATGCAGCCGATGATCCTGGTGATGCTGCGGCCGACCGTCGCGCCCCCGCGCGACACGGAGTGCGTCGACGTCCCGCGCGGGCCCCAGACGGAGTCGTTCTTCGCGAAGGACCTGCCCGTCGCGATCGCCTCGCACTACCGGGTCGCGAAGAAGTGGGGCGTCATCGGGGACTCCACGGGCGGGTACTGCGCCCTGAAGCTCGCGATGCACCACCCCGGGGTGTTCGCCGCGGGCGCGGGCCTCTCGCCGTACTACAAGGCGCCCATCGACCCCACCACGGGCGATCTGTTCCAGGGGAACGGGACGCTGAAGAACGAGGCGGACCTGAAGTGGTTCCTCAAACACCGTCCCGCGCCGGACACCTCACTGCTCGTCACCAGCAGCAAGGAGGGCGAGGCGAACTACAAGGCGACCCTGAAGTTCATCGATCTGGTGAAGGCGACGAACCGTACGCACATCTCGTCGATCATCCTCGACAGCGGCGGTCACAACTTCAACACATGGCGACGGGAGATTCCGGCCACCCTTCAGTGGGTCAGCGGGCGGCTGACACAACCGTGAGTCCCGCGCGCGGGCGCGCGACGGGCCTGCACGGGACGGCTGTTCAGGCCCTCGCGGCGCACTCCGACCGGAAATGATCTTGGATTTCGCCCGCCCCTCCGCACGCTCCGGCCGGAATTCATTTCTCCTGTCGTGCGAAGGTTTCGGGATGGCTGTGTTTTTACGGGGCGGGGCGCCAACGCATCCCTACGCGCGGTAAGTTTCTGGCCATGCCACGTGGACGTCACCGCCATTCACCGCCTTTGCACAGGCTGCTGCCCCCGTCGGCGATCGCTGGCGTCTCCCTCGTCTGCGCGTTCGGGCCCTGGTTGTTCTCCGATACGGCCGTACTGCGCGTGATAGCCGCGTTCGCCGCGGCCGTCGCCGTCGTCGGTGCGGCCGTCCTGCGGCGCTGGGACGCGCAGGCGGGCAAGACGGTCGCCGACCTCTCGCGCGCGCGGGTCAGCGACGAGTGGCGCTACGAGGAGCGGGTCGCCGAGCTGGAGACCGACCTGGAGGAGTCCCGCGAGCTGCGCGGCAAGCTGGAGCAACGCCTGCGCGCGAAGCGGGCCGAGCTGGCGGGGCTGCGCAATGAGCACGCGGCGCTGCTGCGGCGGTACGCGAACGCGGAGACCGAGCGGGCCAGTGCGCTGGAGGGGCGGCGGCGGTTGGAGCTGGAGGCGTTGACGCCGGTTGAGGGCGAGGGAGCTGAGGCTGAGGTTGCTGAGAGCGCCGTTGCCGTTGCCGTCGAGCCTGCGGTTCCGGGGCTGTTCTCGCCCGAGGGGTCGAAGCTGTTCCTGCGGGCTGCGGAGGCGCTGGGCCGGTTCGAGAGGCCGGGGGCGGCTGAGGGGGGCTCAGCGGAGGGTGCTGCGGGGGCTGTTGAGGCCGGTGTTGCCAAGGGGGCCGTCAAGGGCGGTGCTGGTGACGTGTTGTCCAAGGGTGGTTCGCCCAAGGCCGGTTCGCCGGTGAAGGGTGACGGGCCGTCGGGCGGTGGCTCTCCCCAGGGTGACGGTCCCGAGGGCGGCGAGCCCGTGGCGGAGGACGAGGGCGAGGGGAAGACCGAGGCGGCCGACGCGCAGGAGCACGCGGTCGCCGGGTCCACGGGGCGCGAGGAGCGGTACGAGGCACTCCGCGACGGAGTGTCCGAGGCGAACGGCATCCCCGCGCGGGACGACGCCTCCCAGGAGAGCACCTCTGCGGCACTGGACGTGCGCACCCGCGACGTCCCCGCGCGGGGGACCGACGCCGCTGCCGAGCCCGCGCGCGGAACCGTCGAGGTCCCGCAGCAGCCCGCCCACGCCCTCGAACCCGCGCACGCGACGGGCATCCCGCAGCAGACGTCCACCTCCGGCGAGATCGTCCGCCGCCCCGCCGGCCACTTCGCGGTGCCGACCGCCGTCGCCGTCGTACCCGGCGAGCCTGTCCGCCGCCCCGCGATCGAGGGCGGCTTCGACTTCTTCGGCACGAAGCAGGACGACGGACCCGCGGCGCTGGAGGCGGTCCAGAACGAGGACCTCGCCGACGTGGTAGGCCAGGAGGCCCTGGCCCTGCACAAGGCCGAATCGGAGGCGGAGTTCAAGCCCGCCGACGAGACGTCCCGAGCCGTGGGCCAGGTCGTCGACCTGACGTCCCACGACGAGACCGAGCAACTGGACCTCCAGGGCCTGCGCAGCGCGGCGTACTGACGGCACGTCGACGTTCACCGGGGGCTGTACGGACCGCCGACCAGCGGTCCGTACAGCCCCCGAGGCATTTCCTCAGGCCATCCACCGGTCCGGCGGTGCGTCGTGGCGGCTGGTGCGGGAGCGTTCCGACTGGTCGGCGAGGAGGGCGGCGGCCTCGTGGGCGTCTCTCAGGCGGGCGGAAACGGTCTCGTTCGCCCCGGTGTCCACGTGAACGCCGGCGAGCCGCCAGAGCCGCCCCCAGGGCCCTTGGGTGAGCCGTACGCTCTGGACCTTCGCGTGGGGGACGAGGGCGAGGTGGCGGCGGAGGATGCCGTGCCGGGAGGCGAAGACCTGGTCGGTGACGGCGATGCCGTAGCCGCGCCACCACCACGGCGCGATGCGGCCCGCACGTTTCGGCGGGCGGGAGAGGACACCGGGGACGGCCACGCCAGGAAGCACACGCGCGATGACGGCCTCGGCGGCGGCCCGCGGCGCGACTGGCACGAGCAGCGAGTTCGCGGACCCGGCGACGTCCAGCTCGACCCGTACCCACCCGAGCCGCCGCCACAGCAGGGGCTCGACGATCCGCACGGTCTGCACGCGCCCGGGCGGCACCGTCTCGTGGGACCGGTCGAGCAGCCCGTGGTCGAGCCGCAGCCCGTCGGGAGACTCCCCGACGGTCCAGTCGTACTCGGTGACGAACCGCCCCACGGTCCCCGCCCCGGCGGCCCCCAGCATCGGCAGCCCGGCGACGAGGGCGGTCCACCAGTTCGTCGCCATCCACAGAAACGGCACCAGCACCGCCGCCCCGAGCAGCGCGACCCACGTACCCCCCGACAGCAGGCGCGCGATCAGGAGGTCGCGCGGCGGCACCCGCAGCAGCTCGCGCGTGGGCGCCTCTCCCACCTCGTGCGCGGTCTCGGGCGCGAACCCGGCCGCGCGCGCGAGGAGTTCGGCCCGCAGCGCCCGCGCGTGAGGCTCCCCCAGAAACGCCAGTTCGTCCTTGTCGTCGGTCCCTATGACATCGAGCCGCAGCTTCGCGACGCCCGCCACGCGCGCGAGGAGCGGCTGCGAGATGTCGATCGCCTGCACCCGCTCCAGCCGGATGTGCGCGGTACGCCGGAACACCAGCCCCGTACGGATGCGCAGTTCGGTGTCGGTCACCGAGAAGTGCGTGAACCACCAGCTGAGGAACCCGTACAGCGCGGACGCGGGGACGACGACGGCGATCGCGATCAGCAGGGTCGTCGACGTCAGCCGGGTGAGCTGCTCCTGCGCCTGGCCGGGATCGTGGACCGCCCACCCCGCGAGGACGGCGACCGGCGCCCACGCGCGCCGGAACGGCGTCACGGGGTGCAGCCGGTGCTCGACGACCGGCGCGGCCGGTTTCTCCAGGCTCACGGCGTCCTGAGCGCCCGGCGTCGTCACAGCCCCGCCGATCGGGCCTCGCCCAGCTCGGTGAGCCGGTCGCGCAGCCGCTCGGCCTCCGCCGGGTCGAGCCCCGGGATGGTCGCGTCGGTCGCGGCGGCGGCCGTGTGCAACTGGACGCTGGCGAGCCCGAAGTACCGCTCGACGGGCCCGGAGGTGACCTCCACGAGCTGCATCCGCCCGTACGGCACGACGGTCTCCTCGCGCCACAGCACGCCCCGGCTGATCAGCAGGTCGTCCGCGCGCTCGGCGTACCGCCAGGACCGCCAGTTGCGGCCCAGCAGCACCCAGCCCCACGCGACGGCCGCGAGCGGCAGCACCGCGACCAGCGCCCACGCGGGGGCGACGAAGAGCCACAGGCACACCCCCAGGGCGACTGCGGCGCCCCCCAGCCACACCACCAGCAACAGCCGCCGCATCCGCAGCAGTCCCGGCGGAAGCCCGGTCCACGCCGGCTCCGCCCTCTCAGCGCCCCGCGGGCTCCCCGTCTCCATACGGCCAGCGTACGTAGGGGAGACTGGAACCATGACTCCTACGACGGAGACCACGGTCGGGATCGGCGGGGCGGCGGAGAGCACCGACATGGTGTTGAACATCGGCCCGCAGCACCCCTCCACGCACGGCGTGCTCAGACTGCGGCTGGTGCTGGACGGCGAGCGGATCGTCCACGCGGAGCCCGTCATCGGGTACATGCACCGGGGCGCGGAGAAGCTCTTCGAGGCCCGTGACTACCGTCAGATCATCATGCTGGCGAACCGGCACGACTGGCTGTCGGCGTTCTCCAACGAGCTGGGCGTCGTGCTCGCCGTGGAGCGCATGCTCGGCATGGAGGTCCCCGCGCGCGCGGTGTGGACGCGCACGCTCCTCGCGGAGCTGAACCGGGTCCTCAACCACCTGATGTTCCTCGGCTCGTACCCGCTGGAACTCGGCGGGATCACACCGGTGTTCTACGCGTTCCGCGAGCGGGAGGTCCTCCAGAACGTGATGGAGGAGGTCTCCGGCGGGCGCATGCACTACATGTTCAACCGGGTCGGCGGCCTCAAGGAGGACCTCCCGGCCGGCTGGACCTCCCGCGCGCGTGCGGCGGTCGCCGCCGTCCGCTCCCGGATGGACGTCTTCGACGACCTGGTCCTCGGCAACGAGATCTTCCGGGGTCGCACCCGGGGGGTCGGCGTCCTGTCGGCCGACGCCGTGCACGCGTACGGCGTGAGCGGGCCCATCGCGCGCGCGTCGGGCGTCGACCTCGACCTGCGCCGCGACGAGCCCTACCTCGCGTACGGGGACCTCCAGGACGTCCTGGAGGTCGTCACCCGGCGGGAGGGCGACTGTCTCGCCCGCTTCGAGTCCCTCCTGGAGCAGACCCACAACGCGCTCGTCCTCGCGGACGCCTGCCTCGACCGCATCGCCGCCCTTCCGCCGGGCCCGATCAACCAGCGCCTCCCGAAGGTCCTCAAGGCCCCCGAGGGCCACACCTACGCCTGGACCGAGAACCCCCTCGGCATCAACGGCTACTACCTCGTCAGCAAGGGCGAGAAGACCCCGTACCGGCTCAAGCTGCGCTCCGCGTCGTACAACAACATCCAGGCGCTGACGGAACTGCTGCCGGGGACGCTGGTCGCGGACATGGTGGCGATCCTGGGGTCGATGTTTTTTGTCGTGGGAGACATCGACAAGTAAGTCGGTTGGAAAAACCCGACCGACCCTCCCTAGAGGGCGAGTGGGTCCGGAATCCCGACCGACTGCACGAGCCAGCCGAAGTCGCCCAGCCCTCCCTGCGCGGTGAGTTCGGCGGCCTCCCCGACCGCCGCCAGCGCGCGCACGTACGCGGAGGGGTCGGTGGACGCCAGCGCGAGGGGCGGCCGTACGCCGGTGACGCCCAGGGCGCGCAGCGCGGCCCGCTGGGTGTGCAGCGCCGCCGGTACGGGTACGGCGTCCGCGCACGCGTCCAGCGCCACGTGCGCCGTGATGTCGCACGTCCCGTCCGGCACCGGGACGACCTCGCGCCCCGCGCGGAACCCGGTGAGCGTCCCGAAGGGCGGCCGGGAATCCACCGCGTGCGCGTAGTCCACCGCCACGGCGAGCCCCCGGTCGACGCGGGCGACGGCAGACGCCCAGGCGCGGTCCCGGGGGAGGCCGATCTCCGCGCGCAGGCCCTCCTCGGCGTCCAGGGGCCACCAGCGCGCCAGCCACTCGGCGTCCTCGCCGGACACGGGCGGGCCGAGGCATTCGGTGCCGTCAGGGCCGACGAGGACGACCCGGGGGACGCCGTCGGCGTCCGTCTCGACGACGTCCAGGGGCACGTTGTCCAGCCACTCGTTGGCGAACAGGAGCCCGGTGACGCCGCGCGGCGCCTCGGCGGTCCAGGTGATCCGCTCGTCCGTCCCTGGGGGCCGGGCGGCGATCTCGACGGCCCACGCGCGCGTGCGCGCCGCGACGTCGTGCGGCAGAGCCGCCAGCACCCCCGTCACCAGTTCGCCCCGGCCGGCGCCGACGTCCACGAAGTCCAGCGCCCGGGGCCGGCCGAGCGCCTCGTCCACCCGGGTCAGCAGCGCGGCCACGGAGCGGGCGTAGAGCGCCGAGGCGTGGACGGAGGTCCGGAAGTGACCGGCGGGGCCCTCGGGGCGCCGGTAGAAGCCCTCAGGGCCGTACAGGGCCCTCTCGGCGGCCGTCCGCCACCCGTGCCACGAGGCCGTCTCCACGCCGCTCACCTCCCCGGCCGCCCGCCCAGACTATGCGTACAGCTGATCACTCCCTCCACCTTGCGGAGTACGCGAGCGCTATACGGATCGGTCCTCCGGTTGACCCACAGGGGCATCACGCATCCCTACGCTGGGTTACGTGCAGCGCCTCTACGACTTCTTCCGCAGGCACCCGACCGGGGTGGACGGCTTCTGGGCCGTGGTCCTCTTCGGGTTCGCCATGGTCACGGAGACGGCACGCCACGAGGTCGGGCGCACGGACTCCCTGCCGGTGGTGGTGCCGACGGTCGTCGCGCTGTGCCTGGTGATGACCCTGCGCAGGCGGCTGCCGGAGGCCATGCTGGTGCTCGCGGCGGTCGCGGGCTGCGCGCAGCTCGTGCTGGGCGTCGGGGTCAACGTGGCGAACTTCGCGATGCTGATGATCGTCTACACGGTCGCGGCGGTCGGCGCCCGCTGGGCGTCGCGGGTGGCGCTCGCCATGGGCGTGTGCGCGGCGACGGCGGCGCAGCTGCGCTGGCCGGACGACGTGAGCGAGAGCGCCAACATCGTCACCGTCGTCTTCCTGACCGTGCCGTTCGTCCTCGCGTGGGTGCTGGGCGACTCGATGCGCACCCGGCGCGCGTACCTCGCGCAGCTGGAGGAGCGCGCCGCCCGTCTGGAGCGCGAGCGCGAGGCGCAGGCGAAGGTCGCCGTCGCCGCCGAGCGTGCGCGCATCGCGCGCGAGCTGCACGACGTGGTCGCGCACAACGTGTCCGTGATGGTCGTCCAGGCCGACGGCGCCGCGTACGTCCTGGACGCCGCCCCGGACCAGGCGAAGAAGGCCCTGGAGACCATCTCGTCGACCGGCCGCCAGGCGCTCGCGGAGATGCGCCGCCTGCTGGGCGTCCTGCGCACCGGGGAGCACCGGGAGGGCGGCGAGTACGTCCCGCAGCCGGACGTCGAGCAGATCGAGGACCTGGTCCAGCAGTGCCGGGGTTCGGGGCTGCCCGTCGACTTCAAGGTCGAGGGGACCGCGCGCCCGCTGCCGAGCGGCGTCGAGCTGACCGCGTACCGCATCGTCCAGGAGGCGCTGACCAACACGCGCAAGCACGGCGGCCCGAACGCGGGCGCCAGCGTGCGGCTGGTCTACTTCGACGACGGCCTCGGCCTGCTCGTCGAGGACGACGGCAAGGGCGCCCCGCACGAGCTGTACGAGGAGGGCGGCGCCGACGGGCAGGGGCACGGCCTGATCGGCATGCGCGAGCGCGTCGGTATGGTCGGCGGGACCCTGGACGCCGGTCCGCGCCCCGGGGGAGGCTTCCGCATCAGCGTGCTGCTCCCGCTCAAACCGGCGCACTGACACGCCCCGCTGACACCTGTCACGAACGCCCGACCCGAACGCATGGACATGGAAACGGAAGAGGACCCGATGGCGATCCGCGTGATGCTCGTCGACGACCAGGTGCTGCTGCGCACCGGGTTCCGGATGGTGCTCGCCGCCCAGCCGGACATGGAGGTCGTCGCGGAGGCGGGCGACGGGGTCGAGGCGCTCCAGGTGGTGCGGTCCACGGAGGTCGACGTCGTCCTCATGGACGTACGGATGCCGAAGCTGGACGGCGTGGAGGCGACCCGGCGCATCTGCGAGGAGCCCGACCCGCCGAAGGTGCTCATCCTGACGACGTTCGACCTCGACGAGTACGCGTTCTCCGGGCTGAAGGCGGGCGCCTCCGGGTTCATGCTGAAGGACGTGCCCCCGGGGGAGCTGCTCGCCGCGATCCGCTCCGTGCACAGCGGTGACGCGGTCGTCGCCCCCTCCACGACCCGCCGCCTCCTCGACCGGTTCGCGCCGATGCTGCCCAGCTCCGGGCGCGCCCCCGAGCACAAGGAGCTGGAGCGCCTCACGGAGCGCGAGCGCGAGGTGATGATCCTCGTCGCCCAGGGCCTGTCCAACGGGGAGATCGCCGCCAGACTGGTGCTGTCCGAGGCGACCGTCAAGACGCACGTCGGGCGCATCCTCACCAAGCTGGGCCTGCGCGACCGCGTGCAGGTCGTCGTCCTCGCCTACGAGACGGGCCTCGTGCGCGCGGGCGGGGGCCACGCCTGAGGGCGCTGCCCTCTGGCGTCTAGCGGAGGATGCCCTCCAGGAAGTCGCTGCCCAGGCGGGCCACCAGGGCGACGTCCAGCTGGTGCAGGACGTATCTGCCGCGCCGGCGGGTCGTGATGAGGCCGGCCTTCTTGAGGGCGGCGAGGTGGCGGGAGATCTCCGGCGCGGACATGGTGTGGATCCGGGCGAGTTCGGTCGTCGTGTACGCGCTGCGCGCGAGGTTGCGGCACAGCTGCATGCGGACGGGGTGGGACAGCGCGTTCATCCGCAGGGTGAGCAGCTCGACCGAGGGCACCGAGTCGGGGGCCGGGGAGTGGGCGGGGTAGTGCAGCAGGGGGCGCCAGCCCTCGCGGTGCAGGACGTTCAGGTGCGGGCGGCCCAGGCTCGTCGGGATCAGCAGCAGACCGGCGTCCCGCGCGGACGTACGGCTCTCGACGAGCTTGTCGACGACGATCCGCCCGCGCGCCTCGTCGAGCCGTACGGCGGGGGAGACCGCGGCGAGCGCCTCCGCGGGCCCGCGCCGGTGCAGGATCTGCGTCTTGTGCCGGGCGTCGGCGGCGAGCTGGTGGCTCAGCCGCTCCCAGGTCTCCGCGAAGAACGCCTCGTCGCAGTCCTCCAGGAAGCGCCGCAGCCACGCGCGCATGCCGAGCGGGTCGTCGAGCAGCCGGCGCGCGAACGCGAGCTGCCGGGGCCCGCGCGAGGCGGCCAGGTCCAGGACGCGGGTCCGCAGGACGGGGTCCGCGAGGACGCCCGGCGCCGGGCAGTCGCACGAGGGGCACGCGAACTCCAGCGCCGCGTCCACGAACTGGTCGTCCGACAGCTTGTCCAGCAGCGTCAGATCCTCGGCGAGGGTCTCCCCGGGGAGCGCGCCCGGGACGCCCGCGCAGGCGAGGAACAGGTCCGAGAACACCGTCCGCCACAGGAAGTCCGCCTCGCACATCCGGTCGGCCAGATGCGGATCGAGCGCCGCGAGGACGCTCCCCGTCCACCCCTGGATGCCCGGGTGGTGCCCCGGCTCCGACAGGGCGTGCAGCGCCATGCCGAGCTCGGCCAGCGGCGACGGGACGAAGGCCACCTGCTCGGGCCGGACCCCGGCGAAGTCGATGCTCACGCTCATGCGCCCATGGTGCACCCCACCACTGACAACGCCCCGCCGATTGACGCCGACCGTCAATCGGCGGCCCCCTCGGGCAGCCGCGCCACGAACTCGGCGACCGCCCGCTTCACGTCCTCCACGCCCCACGCGAGGCCCGCCTCCCGCACGGAGACCTCCGTGTACGACAGCCCGGGCCCCTTCTCGTCCCAGGGCGACGCGAACAGGAGCGTGCCGGTCTCCTCGGACTGACGCACCGCCGCCTCCGAGAGGGTGTCCGGGCCGTACGGCAGCCAGAGCTGGAACTCGTGGGTGTGCGGCACCCGCGGGTGCACGCGGAACCAGGGCACCCCCGCCTGCGTGAACCCCTCCCGCAGGGCGTCGGCCACCACGCGCGCGTGGGTGACGTACTCCGGCAGCCGGGGCAGCTCGCGGTCGAGGCCCGCCAGCGCGGTGAGGGCGGCGGGGAACTGGTGGAAGAGCGTGCCGCCGTAGCGGTGGCGCCACGCCCCGGCCTCCGAGACCAGCGTCTGCGGGCCCGCGAGGACGGCGCCGCTCAGCCCGTCGAGGGACTTGTACAGGGACACGTACACGCTGTCCGCGAGGGCGGCGATCTCCTCCAGGGGGCGGCCGAAGTGGGTGACCGACTCCCACAGGCGCGCGCCGTCGAAGTGCACCACCGCGTCGCGCTCGCGCGCGGCGGCCACTGTCGCCGTCAGCTCCTCCCAGGACGGCAGCACGAACCCGGCGTCCCGCAGGGGCAGTTCCAGCGCGAGCGTCCCGAAGGGCTCCTCAGCCTCGCGCACCTCCTGCGCCGTCGGCAGCCGGGGCTCGTCCGTCAGGTGCACCGGCCGCAGCCCGGTGACCTGGCTGAGCGCGTCCCGCTCGTGCACCTCCAGGTGGGCCAGCGGATGCACGGCCACCGAGCGCACGCCGGTACGCCCCGCCCAGCACCGCAGCGCGACCTGCTGGGCCATCGTGCCGGTCGGGAAGAACACGGCGGCCTCCATGCCCAGCAGCCCCGCGATCCGCTTCTCCAGGGCGGTCACGACGCCGTTGCCGTACACGTCCGCGCGCTCGTCGAGGTCGTACCCCTCGGCCGCCTCCTGGAGATGCGCCATGCGCTCGCGCAGGGAGGCCCGGGACAGGGGGCGGGACAGGACGTGTACGGCTTCGCGCTGGGCCGTCGTGCGCCGCTCGCGCAGCTGCTCGGCGGGGGACTCGTCGGCCTGGTGGCCTGGCGTGGAGGTCATGCCCGGATCATGCCGTGCGACGGCGTGTGCGGGCATCCGCAATATGCACAGCCTGTGGACAACCGGCCGCCCCGGAACAGATCGCGTTAACATGACGAGAAATCGTCCGGTACCCAGATGCGGACTGGAACGGGAAGGCCGCCGTCGCGTGACTACAGTGCACCAGCCAGACCCAAGAGACCGCCCCGCGCGGCTCACCGTCGGCGTCGTCGGCGCCGGCCGGGTGGGCCCCGCCCTCGCCGCGTCCCTCCAGCTCGCCGGACACCGCCCGGTGGCCGTCTCCGGCGTCTCCGACGCCTCGCGGGGGCGCGCGGCCCTCATGCTGCCGGACGTGCCCCTGACGACCCCCGAGGACGTCCTGAGCCGCGCCGACCTGGTCCTGCTGACCGTCCCGGACGACGCGCTGCCCGCCCTCGTGCAGGGCCTCGCCGACACCGGCGCGGTCCGCCCCGGCCAGCTCATCGCGCACACCTCGGGGCGCTACGGGGCACGGGTCCTCGACCCCGCCCTGCGCGCGGGCGCCCTGCCGCTCGCCCTGCACCCGGCGATGACGTTCACCGGCACGCCGGTCGACGTCCAGCGCCTCGCCGGCTGCTCCTTCGGCGTCACCGCCCCCGACGAACTGCGCCTCGCCGCCGAGGCCCTCGTCATCGAGATGGGCGGCGAACCCGAGTGGATCGCCGAGGAGAACCGCCCGCTCTACCACGCGGCCCTCGCGCTGGGCGCCAACCACCTCGTCACGCTGGTCGCCCAGTCCATGGAGCTGCTGCGCGAGGCGGGCGTCGAGGCGCCCGACCGGATGCTCGGCCCGCTCCTGGGCGCCGCCCTGGACAACGCGCTGCGCTCCGGCGACGCCGCCCTCACCGGGCCGGTCGCGCGCGGGGACGCGGGCACGGTCGCCGCGCACGTCGGGGAGCTGCGCAAGCACGCGCCCCAGACCGTCGCCGGCTACCTCGCGATGGCCCGCGCCACCGCCGACCGCGCGCTCGCGCACGGCCTGCTGAAGCCGGAGCTGGCGCAGGACCTTCTCGGGGTGCTGGCAGGCGGCGTCGGCCCGAACGGCACGCCCGGCACCGAAGGAGACGCCCGATGAGCCTCGCCCTGCTGCGCACCGCCGCGGAACTGGACGCCCGCGCCCGTACGCGTGCCGTCGTCATGACCATGGGCGCCCTCCACGACGGCCACGCCACCCTCGTCCGCGCCGCGCGCGAGATCGCCGGACCGGACGGCGAGGTCGTCGTCACCGTCTTCGTCAACCCTCTCCAGTTCGGCAAGGGCGAGGACCTCGACCGCTACCCGCGCACCCTGGACGCCGACCTGAAGATCGCCGAGGAGGCCGGCGCGGACGCCGTGTTCGCGCCCTTTGCCGACGAGGTCTACCCGGGCGGCGAACCCCAGGTCCGCATTAGCGCGGGACCCATGGGCGAGCGCCTCGAAGGCGCCGTACGCCCGGGGCACTTCGACGGCATGCTGACGGTCGTCGCGAAGCTCCTGCACCTCACGCGCCCAGGCGTCGCGCTGTTCGGCCAGAAGGACGCCCAGCAGCTCGCCCTGATCCGGCGCATGGTGCGCGACCTGAACTTCGGCGTGGAGATCGTCGCCGTCCCGACGGTCCGCGAGGACGACGGCTTCGCCCTCTCCAGCCGCAACCGCTACCTCTCGCCCCAGGAGCGCCGCACCGGACTCGCCCTCTCGCGCGCGCTGTTCGCGGGCCGCGACCGGCACGCCGCGCAGGAAGCCTTGCGCGCCCGCGCGCGGGAGGTGCCCGCCACCCAGGCGCGCGCACAGGCGCTGAGCGCGATCGGCGAGTCCCGCGCGGCGGCCGACACGCACGCCGTCGCCCAGGCCGCCGCAGGCGCCGCGGGCATCCGCGCCGCCGCGCGCACGGTGCTCGACGAGGCCGCCCGCTTCGATCCACCGCTCGCGCTGGACTACCTCGCACTCGTCGACCCCGCCGACTTCACGGAGATCGGGGACGACTTCACCGGCGAGGCCGTCCTCGCCGTCGCCGCCCGGGTGGGGACGACCCGGCTGATCGACAACCTCCCGCTGACCTTCGGAGCCGCCTCGTGAGCACCACAGGCATACGCCCGCCCGCCGCCCACCTCCCCCGCCTGCACGCACCCGCGCCGGGCTGGTCGATCGCCGCCGACGTCGTGGTCATCGGCTCCGGCGTGGCCGGCCTGACCGCGGCCCTGCGCTGCGAGGCCGCAGGGCTCAACACGGTCGTCGTCACCAAGGCCCGCCTCGACGACGGCTCCACGCGCTGGGCGCAGGGCGGCATAGCGGCGGCCCTCGGGGAGGGCGACACCCCCGAGCAGCACCTCGACGACACCCTCGTCGCCGGCGCGGGCCTGTGCGACGAGGACGCCGTACGCATCCTTGTCACCGAGGGCCCCGACGCCGTACGGCGGCTCATCGCGACCGGCGCGCACTTCGACGAGTCCGCCGAAGGCGACCTGGAACTCACACGTGAGGGCGGCCACCACCGCCGCCGCATCGTGCACGCGGGAGGTGACGCGACCGGAGCGGAGGTCTCCCGCGCGCTCGTCGAGGCCGTCCGCGCGCGCGGGATGCGCACCGTCGAGAACGCGCTCGCCCTGGACCTCCTGACCGACGCGGACGGCCGCACGGCGGGTGTGACCCTGCACGTGATGGGCGAGGGCCAGCACGACGGCGTGGGAGCCGTCCACGCACCCGCCGTGGTCCTCGCGACCGGCGGCATCGGCCAGGTGTTCTCCGCGACGACCAACCCGTCCGTGGCGACCGGCGACGGCGTCGCACTCGCCCTGCGCGCGGGTGCGGAGGTCAGCGACCTGGAGTTCGTCCAGTTCCACCCGACGGTGCTGTTCCTCGGCGCCGACGCGGAGGGACAGCAGCCCCTCGTCTCCGAGGCCGTACGCGGCGAGGGAGCGCACCTGGTCGACGCGGACGGCGTGCGCTTCATGACCGGCCAGCACGAACTGGGGGAGCTGGCACCCCGGGACATCGTCGCCAAGGGCATCATGCGGCGCATGCAGGAACTCGGCGCCGAGCACATGTACCTCGACGCCCGGCACTTCGGCGCGGACATGTGGGAGCACCGCTTCCCGACGATCCTGGCCGCCTGCCGCGCGCACGGCATCGACCCCGTCCAGGAGCCGATCCCGGTCGCCCCGGCCGCGCACCACGCCTCCGGCGGCGTGCGCACCGACTCCCGGGGCCGCACGACCGTACCGGGCCTGTACGCGTGCGGAGAGGTCGCCTGCACCGGCGTCCACGGCGCCAACCGGCTCGCCTCCAACTCCCTCCTGGAGGGCCTGGTCTACGCCGAGCGCATCGCCGCCGACATCGCCGAGGACCTCGCGCAGACCGGCCCCCACGCGCGCGTGCCCGCCCCCGTCGAGACCCCGCAGACCCCCGCGCACCCCCTCCTCGCACCCGAGGAGCGGTTCGCGATCCAGCGGATCATGAGCGACGGCGCCGGTGTGCTGCGCTCCGCCGCCTCCCTGGAGCAGGCCGCCGACCGGCTCGACGCGCTCCACGCGCACGCGCGGGACGCTCTCGACGAGAACGGCAAGACCGCCGAACCCGGCGTCGACACCTGGGAGGCCACCAACCTCCTGTGCGTCGCCCGCGTCCTGGTCGCCGCCGCGCGCCTGCGCGAGGAGACCCGCGGCTGCCACTGGCGCGAGGACCACGCCGACCGCGACGACGACGCCTGGCGCCGCCACATCGTCGTACGGCTGAACCCGGACCGCTCGCTCGCCGTGCACCCCACGGACACCGCCGACTTCCCCCCGACCCAGCGCCCCCAGGAGCAGTGACCGAAGTGAGCAACGACCTTCCCCTCGTAGAGAACGGCGGCTGCGGTGACGGCTGCGCGTGCGCGGCCGAGGGCGACGCCGAGTACGCCGAGTACCTGGAGTGCGGGCTCGACCCCGCGCTCGCCGCGCTGCTCACCAATGCGGGGCTCGACCCCGTCGAGGTCGAGGACATCGCGAACGTGGCGATCCAGGAGGACCTCGCGCACGGCGTGGACGTGACGACCGTCGCGACCATCCCCGAGGAGGCCGTCTCCACCGCCGACTTCGTCGCGCGCGAGGCGGGCGTCGTCGCGGGCCTGAGGGTCGCCGAGGCCGTCGTCTCCATCGTCTGCACGGACGAGTTCGAGGTCGAGCGGCACGTCGAGGACGGCGACCGGGTCGAGGCCGGGCAGACGCTGCTGTCGGTCACCTCGCGCACGCGCGATCTGCTCACCGCCGAGCGCAGCGCCCTCAACCTGCTGTGCCGGCTGTCCGGGATCGCGACCGCCACGCGCGCGTGGGCCGACGCGCTGGAGGGCACGCAGGCGCGTGTCCGCGACACCCGCAAGACGACGCCGGGGCTGCGGGCCCTGGAGAAGTTCGCCGTGCGCTGCGGCGGGGGCGTCAACCACCGCATGTCGCTCTCCGACGCCGCGCTGGTGAAGGACAACCACGTCGTGGCCGCCGGGGGCGTCTCGCAGGCGTTCAAGGCCGTCCGCGAGGCCTTCCCCGACGTCCCCGTCGAGGTCGAGGTCGACACCCTCCACCAGCTGCGCGAAGTCGTCGACGCGGGCGCCGACCTCATCCTGCTCGACAACTTCACGCCCGGTGAGTGCGAGGAGGCCGTCGGGATCGTCGGCGGGCGGGCGCTGCTCGAAGCGTCCGGGCGGCTCACGCTCGACAACGCGCGCGCGTACGCCGGCACCGGGGTCGACTTCCTCGCCGTCGGGGCGCTCACCCACTCCTCGCCGATCCTCGACATCGGCCTCGACCTGCGTGAGGCGGAGTGAAGCGATGCTTCTGACCATCGACGTCGGCAACACGCACACCACCCTCGGGCTGTTCGACGGGGAGGAGATCGTCGAGCACTGGCGGATCTCCACGGACGCGCGCCGGACGGCCGACGAACTCGCCGTCCTCCTCCAAGGGCTGATGGGCATGCATCCCCTGCTCGGGGACGAGCTCGGCGACGGCATCGACGGGATCGCGATCTGCGCGACCGTCCCCTCGGTGCTGCACGAACTCCGTGAGGTCACCCGCAGGTACTACGGGGACGTCCCCGCCGTACTGGTGGAGCCCGGCGTCAAGACCGGCGTGCCGATCCTCACCGACAACCCCAAGGAGGTCGGCGCCGACCGCATCATCAACGCCGTCGCCGCCGTCGAGCTGTACGGGGGGCCCGCCGTCGTCGTCGACTTCGGGACGGCGACCACCTTCGACGCGGTGTCCGCGCGCGGGGAGTACGTCGGCGGCGTCATCGCCCCCGGCATCGAGATCTCCGTCGAGGCGCTCGGCGTCAGAGGGGCCCAGCTGCGCAAGATCGAGGTCGCCCGGCCGCGGAGCGTCATCGGCAAGAACACCGTCGAGGCCATGCAGTCCGGGATCGTCTACGGGTTCGCCGGGCAGGTCGACGGGGTGGTCCAGCGGATGATCCGCGAACTCGCCACCGACCCCGAGGACGTCACGGTCATCGCGACGGGCGGCCTGGCGCCGATGGTCCTCGGCGAGGCGTCGGTGATCGACGAGCACGAGCCGTGGCTGACGCTGATCGGGCTGCGGTTGGTGTACGAACGGAACGTCTCGCGGATGTGAAAGGCACGCGCCACGCCTGAGGAATATGTCGAATTTGTCTGATTAGCGCGTATCGTTGCCGCATGCCCACGCCATACGGATCCCGCGGCGGCATGGCGTTCGGTGCGGAGGAGCTGCGTGTGCTCCGTCGCGCTCTCGCCCTCGCCCTTCACCCCGGTCCCGCCTCGGCAGAGGACATCCAGGACTGTCATCGGCTGGCGACGTCTCTCGACGAGGCGCTGCGCGAAGCCGCTCGGTTGCGGACGTTCCTGGTGGCCGACCTCGCTCGGTACCGGGCGGCGCTGCCCGGTACGGCAGCCGGGTACCTGACGTTGCTGGAGGAGGTGCTGGGCGCCGGGTACCGGCCCGAGCCCGACGACCTCGCCGCGCTGCGGGCCCTGCGGGGCAACCCGCTCGCGGCGACCCTCCTGAGCCGCTGCCAGGTGCTGGCCGAGCAGGACGTCCGCAGCCGGCTGGCCCGCAGGACCACCCGCCATGCCGTCCCCGCGCCGCTCACGCCCGCTCCGGCGGTCCCGCCCTCCCGTACCCGCCTCCTGGCCCTCCCGGGCGGCCTGTCGCCCGACGGCGGCTTCGAGGAGGTCTCGGGGGAGGAGCCGCCGGCCCCGCAGAAGCGCCCGGCGACCGGCCCGGCGGACGAGCCGGCCGAGCCCGCGGCCCCCGACCCCGCCCGGCGCCCCATCCCGACGCCCGGCGAGGTCTTCCCCCGCCGCAAGCCGACCCCGACCCCACCCCCGGCCGACCCGGAGGAGCGCCTCGCGGCGGGCTGAAGCCCCACCGGACGCGTTTTCCCGCCCCGCCCTCGAAACCCCGGCCCGTTCACGGCCGGCACGAGGGCGGGGTTCTTGTGTGGCGACTCCCGGACCGTCCCGGGAATGTCCGGCTCTGTCGTGCGGCCCGCGCGGGTGTGCGTGAGGTCCGTCCCTATAGGGCGTCGCGGCGGGGCGTCCTGCGGAACGCGTTTCGTTCTCTGAAGCGGCTATCCGTGTGTTTCGCGGCGGGCTCCGGCGCCGTTCGAGCGGGGCTATAGGCGGCGGTGAACGCGTCCGGCAATGCGGCGTCTTGCCGGGTTCCCCGGGATTCGAGGGGAGAAGCGAGGGCCGGAGTAGTCATCGAACGCTCACTGATCGTGGTGACCGGGTTCGCGGGAGAAATTGACCGGACCGTGCTCGCGGGAGCGCTCTCGGTGGGCGATGTTCGCGATCCGGCCGCGTTTGGGAGCCCTCCCGTTTCCCCGGCCCGGCTTCTTCCCGGCTCGGAATCGTCGGGGTCCGGGATTTTCCGGCCTCGGTTTTACCGGTTCCGGTCCCCTGGGGCCTGCATTTCCCGGGCATGAGGGTCACGGATTCCCTGGCCGGCCACGGCGCACGCGTGATCGCCGGGAACGCCGGACCGCACGGGCGGGGCCGCGAGGATACCCGGACGACCTTGAGCGGGGCTCGGAGTTTTCAAAAGCTCTGGAATGCCGCCCCGGGATCCGCCGATCCGCCGGACGGAACACCCCCGAGGGGTACGTACGGCCCCCACCTGGGCGTCCCGGCCTTCCCGACCCCGCCCGGATGTCCGCTTTCTCCGTGGCTACCCTGGATCCATGGACTACGTCTCCGCGCTCGTGCCCCCCGTCGTCATGGCCGTGCTCTTCATCGGCTTGATCCGCGTGATCGTGAAGACCCAGGGCGGGGCCAACAAGGCCAAGGAGGACGCGGCCGTCGACGCGGCGCTCGCGCGCGCGGAGGCGGCCCGGCAGGCGGGCGCCGGCCGCGCCGAGGACTGAGGGCACCTCACCGTCGTAAGCATCATTTGTTCTTGTGCCTCCCGAAAGATCCCGTTTCGGGAGGTGAATGACGGAATCTCCCGTTATTGTGCTGAGCGTGCCTCGCCCATTGGGAGAACTCGAAGACGCGGTCATGACGCGGGTGTGGAAGTGGAACCGCCCGGTGACCGTCCGGGAAGTCCTGGAAGACCTCCAGCAGGAACGGTCCATCGCCTACACCACGGTGATGACCGTTTTGGACAATCTCCATCAGAAGGGCTGGGTCCGCCGGGAGTCGGAGAGCCGGGCCTATCGCTATGAGGCGGTCTCCACGCGCGCGGCGTACGCCGCCGCCCTCATGAACGACGCGTGGAGCCAGAGCGACAACCCCGCCGCCGCCCTCGTCGCCTTCTTCGGGATGATGAGCGAGGAACAGCGCGAGGCCCTGCGGGACGCCGTACGGATGGTCCAGGGGCCGGAGACGCCTGCGCGCAGCCCCGGCGCGGCGGCCGAGAACGCCGGGCGATAGCGTCCGGCACATGTCAGCGCACAACCCTCCGGCGCAGAAGCCTCCCGTCAAAGCCATCACCGTCCGGCGCGCGCGGACCGGCGACGTCCCCGCCGTACGCACACTCCTCGACGACTACACGCGCGGGCGCATCCTCCTCGACAAAGCGACGGTGACGCTTTACGAGGACATCCAGGAGTTCTGGGTCGCGGAACGGGACGACAACGCCGAGGTCGTCGGCTGCGGGGCGCTGCACGTCATGTGGGAAGACCTCGCGGAAGTTCGTACTCTCGCCGTCCAGCCCGGCCTGAAGGGCTCCGGTGTCGGGCATCAGTTGCTGGAGAAGTTGCTGCACACGGCGCGCTGGCTCGGTGTTCGCCGGGTTTTCTGTCTGACCTTCGAAGTGGACTTCTTCGGCAAGCACGGCTTCGTGGAGATCGGCGAGACACCGGTGGACACCGATGTCTACGCGGAGCTGCTCCGTTCCTATGACGAGGGCGTCGCCGAGTTCCTCGGACTCGAACGAGTGAAACCGAACACCTTGGGCAACAGCCGGATGCTTCTGCATCTGTGATCGACCTTGCCCAAGGGTCCTATGTCCGAAACGCGCACGTTTCCGGTCGGGGCGGGGGGCCGGTCTCTCCCAGGGGTTTGTGTTTTCCCGGCAAAAGCGGTTTGCTTTCCGACGTACTGCGTAGTGCATATAACTAGGGGCGGTGAAACGGCGGACGCCGCAGAGCCTCGGCCCTCACGTTATCGATGAAAGGAATACCCGGTGGCACAGAAGGTTCAGGTCCTTCTTGTCGACGACCTCGACGGCGGCGAGGCGGACGAGACCGTGACGTTCGCTCTGGACGGCAAGACCTACGAGATCGATCTCACGACGGCCAATGCGGACAAGCTGCGCGGCCTTCTCGACGCGTATGTGAAGGGCGGCCGGCGCACCGGTGGCCGTGCTTCCGGCGGGCGCGGAAAGGCCCGTGCCGCGGCCGGCGGCAACCAGGACACCGCGCAGATCCGCGCCTGGGCGAAGGAGAACGGCTACGACGTCAACGACCGCGGCCGTGTTCCCGCGACCATCCGCGAGGCCTACGAGAAGGCCAACGGCTGAGCGCTCGCGCTCCGCAGGCGGACACGGTGCGCATGAGTCGCCAGCGTGTCCACCAGACGTACGAGACCGGGGGCGCCCTCATCGACCCCCGGCGCCGACATCGTCGGCAGCGAGGATTCCTCGCGACCCGGAACGGGGGGCCGCAGCCACACGGCGGCCCCCTGTACAGCACCCCGGCGCAGCGCCCCCGGCGGCAGCGGAGCGAGCACACTCCCGCCCGCCCCGACCGCGACGAGGTCCAGCGGCAGCGCGCCCCACTCCAGCCACCGCAGAATCCCCGGCACCTCCTCGGCCCCACCCGCCGCGACCAGGAACCCCATCCGGTCGCCGTGCACGAGGACGGGCCCCACGGAGGCCGGGCCCCCTTGAACCCCGTGCCTCCCCGCCGCCCCCGCCGTGAGGTGTTCCAGCGTCGCCAGCCCCGCCTCCCTCGGGACCTCCAGGACGTCGAAGTCGCGGCCCGTGATTAGTCGTACCGGGGATCCGGGCACTGTCGGCCAGCCCAGGTCGTTCTCGTACCAACCGCGGAATTCAGGGCGGGGACCGGGCGGACGGCGTGGGGAGGGGACCGTGGTGACAGAGGTGAGCGTGGGGCCGACGGGCGAGCCGGGCGTGGGGGGAGAGCCAACCATGACAAGTGCAACCGTGCGGAGGGGCCGCGAGTTACGCTGGGTGGCTCAGTGGCTGCGCAGTGTGCGCGAGAGGGGGGTGTGGGGCCATGCGGGCGGGCGCAAGGTTGTTCGCCCGTAGCGGAGGGAACCGGTGCGTACGGCATGGACTGTCGGTGCCGGCGGGTAAGACATCCCTAGTGGGAGGGGGCGACGCGCAGAAAAGGCCGTCCCGCGTTCGCCATCGGCGTACTGGCGACCGGGGTAAGTGCCTGGCCTGCGGGAACATCGTCTCGCACCATCAGGTTGGAGCAGATGTCGGCGTTAGGGGTCGGGAGACCGCACCAGGTCCCCGCTCCCGCGGAGGTGATCCGGACGGTGTCGGCAGTTGGAATGAGCGGTCCCCGCTTGCGGGACTAAGCTGCGGAAGGACAGCGAGGGGAGCGTCCCCTCATTGCCTGACCGCTCTGAGGAGCGATTAACGATGTTCGAGAGGTTCACCGACCGCGCGCGGCGGGTTGTCGTCCTGGCTCAGGAAGAAGCCCGGATGCTCAACCACAACTACATCGGCACCGAGCACATCCTCCTGGGCCTGATCCACGAGGGTGAGGGTGTCGCCGCAAAGGCCCTGGAGAGCCTCGGCATTTCGCTTGAGGCGGTCCGTCAGCAGGTGGAGGAGATCATCGGTCAGGGCCAGCAGGCCCCGTCCGGGCACATCCCCTTCACCCCCCGTGCCAAGAAGGTCCTGGAGCTGTCGCTCCGCGAGGCTCTTCAGCTGGGCCACAACTACATCGGCACGGAGCACATCCTGCTCGGCCTGATCCGCGAGGGCGAGGGCGTCGCCGCCCAGGTCCTCGTCAAGCTGGGCGCAGACCTCAACCGGGTCCGGCAGCAGGTCATCCAGTTGCTCTCCGGCTACCAGCAGAGCAAGGAGACCGCCACCGCCGGCGGCCCCGCCGAGGGCACGCCCTCGACCTCGCTCGTCCTCGACCAGTTCGGCCGGAACCTCACCCAGGCCGCTCGTGAGTCCAAGCTCGACCCGGTCATCGGGCGCGAGAAGGAGATCGAGCGGGTCATGCAGGTGCTGTCCCGCCGCACCAAGAACAACCCGGTCCTCATCGGTGAGCCCGGCGTCGGTAAGACCGCCGTCGTCGAGGGCCTCGCCCAGGCCATCGTCAAGGGCGAGGTGCCCGAGACCCTCAAGGACAAGCACCTCTACACCCTGGACCTCGGCGCCCTGGTCGCGGGCTCCCGCTACCGCGGTGACTTCGAGGAGCGCCTGAAGAAGGTCCTCAAGGAGATCCGCACCCGCGGCGACATCATCCTGTTCATCGACGAGCTGCACACGCTCGTCGGCGCGGGTGCCGCCGAGGGCGCGATCGACGCCGCCTCGATCCTCAAGCCGATGCTGGCGCGCGGTGAGCTCCAGACCATCGGTGCCACCACGCTCGACGAGTACCGCAAGCACCTGGAGAAGGACGCCGCGCTGGAGCGCCGCTTCCAGCCCATCCAGGTCGCCGAGCCCTCGCTGCCGCACACCATCGAGATCCTCAAGGGTCTGCGCGACCGGTACGAGGCCCACCACCGCGTCTCCATCACGGACGAGGCGCTGGTCCAGGCCGCGACCCTGGCCGACCGGTACATCTCGGACCGCTTCCTCCCGGACAAGGCGATCGACCTGATCGACGAGGCCGGCTCCCGGATGCGCATCCGCCGGATGACCGCGCCGCCGGACCTGCGCGAGTTCGACGAGAAGATCGCGGGCGTGCGCCGCGACAAGGAGTCCGCGATCGACTCGCAGGACTTCGAGAAGGCCGCCTCCCTGCGCGACAAGGAGAAGCAGCTCCTCGCCGCGAAGGCCAAGCGGGAGAAGGAGTGGAAGGCCGGCGACATGGACGTCGTCGCCGAGGTCGACGGCGAGCTGATCGCCGAGGTCCTCGCGACCGCCACCGGCATCCCGGTCTTCAAGCTCACCGAGGAGGAGTCGTCCCGCCTGCTGCGCATGGAGGACGAGCTCCACAAGCGGGTCATCGGCCAGAAGGACGCCGTCAAGGCGCTCTCCAAGGCGATCCGCCGTACCCGTGCCGGTCTGAAGGACCCGAAGCGTCCGGGCGGTTCGTTCATCTTCGCCGGTCCGTCCGGTGTCGGTAAGACCGAGCTGTCCAAGGCGCTCGCCGAGTTCCTCTTCGGCGACGAGGACGCGCTGATCTCCCTCGACATGTCGGAGTTCAGCGAGAAGCACACGGTCTCGCGGCTCTTCGGCTCGCCCCCCGGCTACGTCGGGTACGAGGAGGGCGGCCAGCTCACCGAGAAGGTGCGCCGCAAGCCGTTCTCCGTCGTCCTCTTCGACGAGGTCGAGAAGGCCCACCCGGACATCTTCAACTCGCTGCTCCAGATCCTGGAGGACGGTCGCCTGACCGACTCCCAGGGCCGGGTCGTGGACTTCAAGAACACGGTCATCATCATGACGACCAACCTCGGCACCCGGGACATCTCCAAGGGCTTCAACCTGGGCTTCGCCGCCACGGGCGACACCAAGTCCAACTACGAGCGCATGAAGAACAAGGTCTCGGACGAGCTGAAGCAGCACTTCCGTCCCGAGTTCCTCAACCGTGTCGACGACGTGGTCGTCTTCCCGCAGCTCACGCAGGCGGACATCCTCCAGATCGTCGACCTCATGGTCGGCAAGGTGGACGAGCGCCTCAAGGACCGCGACATGGGCATCGAGCTGTCCCAGGCGTCCAAGGAGCTGCTGTCCAAGAAGGGCTACGACCCCGTCCTGGGCGCCCGGCCGCTGCGCCGGACCATCCAGCGGGAGATCGAGGACACGCTCTCGGAGAAGATCCTCTTCGGCGAGCTGCGCCCCGGTCACATCGTGGTCGTCGACGTCGAGGGCGAGGGTGAGACCGCGACCTTCACCTTCCGCGGCGAGGAGAAGTCGGCGCTGCCCGACGTCCCGCCGATCGAGCAGGCGGCCGGCGGTGGCGGGCCGAACCTGAGCAAGGAGGCGTAAGCCTCAGCCTCCGGCGGATCAGCCGTACGAAAGGGGGGCCGGTGCTTTCGAGCACCGGCCCCCCTTCTCGCTGTGTCTACGAGAGCTGGCCGTCGTAGTCCGGCAGCTTGAACGTCTTCTCGGCGTGGCCGCCCGAGAGGTCGGTGGCGCTGTTGCCGATGTTCGCGATGATCGTGTAGCCCTTGTTCTCGATGTCGGCGCGCTGGGCGGTCTTGTACGCGGCGACGTCCTTGAAGAGGTCGAGGAAGCCGCGGACGTACAGGCCGGAGACCTGGTAGCCGACGTGCTTGAGGTTGTAGTCGGTGACCGCCTTGATGATGCCGGGCCGGGCGGTGACGAAGAACAGGGAGACGCCGTGCTCCTGCGCGTACTTCGCGACGTCCAGGACGGGCTTGTTGGCCGGCTGCGGGTAGCTGAAGCCGAAGTCGGTCTCCAGCGTGGTGTTGTCGATGTCGAGGACGATCGCCTGCTTCTCGCCGGACCCGGCGGCGGCGATACGGTTCTTCAGGTACGGCAGGGCCTGGTCCATCACGGCCTGGCAGTCGGTCTGCCAGGTCGCGTAGTCGACGTCCGCTGCTGCGGCGGCGACGGCGGAGGTGCTGGTGGCCGTAGCGGCCTGGGCGCCGGCCGGGACGGCGAGGGCCGTCACCGCGGTCGCCGCGACGACCGTCAGGCCGATGCGGCGCGTCCAGGTGCCTCTGGTCATGTGTGGGGTCCTCTCGCGTCCTTGCGCTGCCTTGTCGTGGGCATGGTGGTGGGTGGGAGTGGCTTGAGGGGAACCAGCGGGTTACTGGACGGTAGATGGTGCTGAGAGGCGCGTCACAGACCCGTGCGCGCATCGTGACCAGGGTCACAACTCGCCCTGGTCCGGGGTTCCTTGGGGCGGGAGGCCGGTGATGTGCCGCATAGGGCGCGCGTCACGTACTAGGCGGAATAGTGGCGCGGCGGGCTTGGGGGTTCTGTCCTGATCGGGGCTGTTTGTGGTGACGTACTAGCTTCTGTCGTAGGTCACCCGTTTGGGGGTCCGAGGGGGCGCGGGTTACCAAGGGAGGGTCCACCCGGCCGGGTCCGTACGGCGGGTGGCTTTTCTGTCCCCGACCTCACGAGGTACTCGATGTCCCCGCGCGCTTTCCTCCGCTCCCTCCGCACGTCCCCGCTCCGCACCCGCGTGGCCGTCGGCGCCACCGCAGTCGGCGCCGCGGCCGTGCTGGGGAGCGCGGGGACGGCGTCCGCCGCGACCGCGGCCTGGGTCGACCCGGTGAAGTCGTACACCCTCTCCGCGAGCTACGCGCAGTCCGGCAGCCTGTGGTCCGCCAAGCACAGCGGGCAGGACTTCGCGGTGCCGACCGGCACGGCCGTCGTCGCCGCGCACGGCGGTACGGTGGTCAAGGCGGGGCCCGGCGGTGCCGGGGACGGGTCCGCGTACGGCAACGCGATCGTGATCAGGCACTCCAGCGGGGTGTACTCGCAGTACGCGCACCTGTCGCGGGTCGACGTGAAGGTGGGGCAGACCGTCTCCACCGGCCAGCGGATCGGGCTGTCCGGCAGTACCGGGAACTCGACCGGGCCGCACCTGCACTTCGAGATCCGTACGACGGCGAACTACGGCTCGGCGGTGGACCCGGTGGCGTTCCTGCGTACGAAGGGTGTGACGGTCTGAGGCGTTGACCTCTGACGGGCGCTGATCCGAGGGGCTGATCCAGGGGCGCGTTTCCGGCGCCCCTCTTCAGCGTTTCGCGTTCTCGTGCGCCTGGGTCACCAGGTCCACCGCGACCTCCAGCACCGCCGCGCGCTTCTCCTCCGGCTCGCCCTCGAAGTCCTGGAGCAGGAACATCCCGGCGTGCAGTGTGAAGATCGCACTGACGCAGCGGACCTGTTCGGTCAGGGGCGCGTCGGGGTCGGTGATGATGTCGCGCAGGCCCCGCATGCGGTCCTTGAAGGAGTCGCCGATCTGGAGTTCGCGGACGGTCGCCTGGTTCTCCTGCATGAAGCGGAACAGGGGGGCGGCGTCGGCGAGGTGGCGGCTGTAGCGCCGGACGATCTCCCGCTTGGTCTCCAGGGTGTGCGGCTGCTGCGAGCCCCATTCGATCAGTTCCTGGATCGGCTTCGTCAGATCGTCGAAGATGCTGACGAGGATCTCTTCCTTCGTCTTGAAGTGGTAGTACAGGGCCGCTTTGGTGACGTCGAGGCGCTCGGCGATCTCGCGGAGCGACGTCTTCTCGTACCCCTGCTCGGCGAAGAGTTCGAGCGCGATGTCCTGGATGCGCTGGCGCGTGTTGCCGCGCCGCTGCTGCTTGGTGCCGTCCATGGTGGCGCCCATTGTCCAACTCCTCGCGCTTGCGTGAGAACCCGGGTGGTCACCCTGGCCGGATGGTTGCCTTGGGAGAAAACTTACTTGACGACCGGCTAGTTACGGGTCTACCTTCCCCAGTGTATCGAACTAGCCGGGCGGCAAGTAAGTGGCCAGCCGGGGGGAGTGGGAACCAATGGCGGACACACAGAGCGTCACACCGGTGACCGGGGACGCAGTACAACGGGCGGCGGGGTCGGCCGCCGCAGCCTCGGTGCCGGCGGCACCGCAGGACAAGCAGCCGAGAAGCGTACGGGTCGTCCTGCTCGCGCTCATGATCACGATGATGCTCGCGATGCTGGACAACATGATCGTGGGTACGGCGATGCCGACGATCGTCGGCGACCTGGGCGGCCTCGAACACCTCTCGTGGGTGGTCACCGCGTACACCCTCGCGACCGCGGCCTCCACCCCGATCTGGGGCAAGCTCGGTGACATGTACGGCCGCAAGGCCACCTTCATGACCTCCATCGTCATCTTCCTGATCGGCTCCGCGCTCAGCGGCATGGCGCAGGACATGGGCCAACTGATCGCCTTCCGGGCCGTTCAGGGTCTCGGCGCCGGCGGTCTGATGGTCGGCGTGATGGCGATCATCGGCGACCTCGTGCCGCCCCGCGAGCGCGGCAAGTACCAGGGCATGATGGCCGGCGTCATGGCGCTCGCCATGATCGGCGGGCCCCTCGTCGGCGGCACGATCACCGACCACTGGGGCTGGCGCTGGGCCTTCTACATCAACCTGCCGCTCGGCGTCGTCGCGCTGGGCCTCATCAGCGTCGTGCTCCACCTGCCGCGCAAGCGGTCGCAGGCGCGGATCGACTACCTCGGCGCCGCGCTGCTGACCGTCGGCATCACCTCCACCGTGCTGGTCACGACCTGGGGCGGTACGGAGTACGCGTGGACGTCCGCGCGGATCATGGAGCTGATCGCGATCGGCGTCGCCTCGCTCGTCGGGTTCGTGTTCTGGCAGAAGAAGGCGGCCGAGCCGATCCTGCCGCTGCACATCTTCCGCAGCCGCAACTTCACGCTGATGTCCGTCATCGGGTTCGTCACCGGGTTCGTGATGTTCGGTGCGACGCTCTTCCTGCCGCTGTACCAGCAGTCCGTGCAGGGCGCGTCCGCGACCAACTCCGGGCTGCTGCTCCTGCCGATGCTCGGCGCGATGCTCGTCACCTCCATGGTCGCCGGGCGGATCACCACCAGCACCGGGCGCTACAAGATCTTCCCCGTCGCGGGCAGCGTGCTGATGATCGTCGGGCTGTACCTGCTGTCGACCATGGACACCGGGACCTCGCGGCTCATGTCCGGGGTCTTCATGGCCGTCGTCGGGCTCGGCATGGGGTGCCTCATGCAGATCACGATGCTGGTCGCGCAGAACAGCGTCGAGATGAAGGACATGGGCGTCGCGTCGTCCTCCGCGACCCTCTTCCGGACGCTGGGTTCGTCGTTCGGCGTCGCCATCATGGGCGCGCTGTTCAACAACCGGGTCCAGGACGTCATGTCCGAGCGCGCGGGTGCGCTGGGGTCCAAGGTCACCGAGGCGTCCGCGCAGCTCGACGCTGCGAGCCTCGCGAAGCTGCCTGCCGCGGCTCGGGAGGCGTACCAGTACGCCGTCTCCTCCGGCAGCCACTCCGCCTTCCTCCTCGGCGCCGTGATCGCCGTGATCTCGCTGGTCGCGGCGGTCTTCGTGAAGGAGGTTCCGCTGCGGGGGGCCGGGGGGCCGGCAGCGGAGGACGGGCCGGCGAAGCCTGCGGCTCCGGTGGTGGAGCCGGTGTGACGCGGGGTGGTTCGACGCGGGTCGCTCTGTGATGCCGTTCGCGGTGTGACGCGGTTCTGAACGAAGGCCTTCCGGTTGGTGTCCGCCGCCGGGGGGCCTTTCGCGTTGTCGGGGGCGTTGGCAGGTGTTCTGCGTGGCGCCCCGGTGGTGTCACGGCAGCATCGGGTAGCTGCCCGTGTTCGTCGGGGCGTGTTCCGGGAGCCAGAGGACGGCTACCGCGCCCTCGGCGGGGATGTGGTCGGGAGCGGCCGGGGGGCGGACGTTGCGGAAGGTGAGGCGGGCGCCCAGGACGCGGGACTGGCCCGCGGCGATCGTGAGGCCGAGGCCGTGGCCCTGGACGGAGCGGTCGGTGCTGCCGGTGCGGAAGCGGCTCGGGCCGTCGGCGAGGAGCGCCTCGGGGAACCCGGGGCCGTGGTCGCGGACGCGGATGACCCGGCCCTCGACGGTGACCTCGATGGGCGGCTTGCCGTGCCGCGCGGCGTTCGTCAGGAGGTTGAGCAGGACGCGCTCCAGGCGCCGGGGGTCGGTCGTGACCTCCGACTCGTGCACCACCCTGACCCGCACCGCGGGGTCCTTCGCGGCCACCCGCCGGGTGACGAACTCGCCCAGCATGATGTCCTGAAGCTCCGCCCGCTCGGAGGCGCCGTCGAGGCGGGCCACCTCCAGCACGTCCTCGACCAGTGTCCGCATCGCCTTCGCACGGTCCAGGACCAGCTCCGTGGGCCGCCCGGGCGGCAGGAGCTCGGCCGCCGTCAGCAGCCCCGTCACCGGCGTCCGCAGCTCGTGCGCGATGTCCGCGGTCACCCGGCGCTCGGCCTCCAGCCGCTGCTGGAGCGCGTCCGCCATGGCGTCCACCGCGCTCGCGAGGTCGTCGGTCTCGTCCCGGACGACTCCGCCGATCGCGTCCCGCACCCGGACCTCCGACTCGCCCCTGGCCACCTGGTTCGCGGCGGCGGCAGCCTTGCGCAGCCGCCGTGACAACTGGCCGCCGATCAGCACGCCGAGCGCGCTGCCGCCGAGGACGACCGCTATCGAGCCGATGATCAGGGCCTGGTCGAGGTCGTTGAGGATGTCGGTGCTGCGGTCGGTGAACCCCGTGTGCAGGGAGAGCACCTTGCCGTCCTTCACCGGCACGGCAGCCCAGATGTCCGGTCCCCCGCCTCTGCGGTCGGAGACGAACGTCGCCCGCCGCCCTTCCACCACCTTGCCCCGCAGCTCCGGCGGCAGGTCCCGGTCGTTGATCTTGACGCCGGGGAAGTTCGGGCGGCCCGACACCTCGTAGTTGCGCTGGGCGATCTGGACCCGCTCGTCGGCCAGGTCGCGCGCGTTGTCCAGCATCGACACGCGCGCCGCGTTGTGCACGACCAGGCTCAGCACGATCGCGATCAACGCGCCCACCAGGGCGATCGCCGCGCTCAGCTTCCACCGAAGGCCCGTACGGATGTCCGCGCGCTCCCAGAGCGCCGACACCTGCTTCCGGATCATCCCCGCACCCCCGCCCCGCTCAGGCCTTCAGCTTGTAGCCGAAGCCGCGGACCGTCTCGATGCGGTCCTGGCCGATCTTGGTCCGCAGCCGCTGGACGTGGACGTCCACGACTCTGGTGTCCCCGCCCCAGCCGTAGTCCCAGACGCGCTCCAGGAGCTTGTCGCGCGACAGGACCGTCCCCGGCGCGGAGGAGAACTCCAGGAGCAGGCGCATCTCCGTCGGCGTGAGCGCGACGGGGACGCCCGCCTTCCTGACCTCCATGCCCTCCGTGTCGATCTCCAGGTCGCCGAAGGTCAGCACGCCCCCGGCGGCCGGGGCGTCGGACTCGGCGCGGTCGCCCCCGCCCGCGTGGCCGAAGCGGCGCAGGACCGCGCGGATGCGGGCGACCAGGACGGCGCCGTCGAAGGGTTTGGTCACGTAGTCGTCCGCGCCGGCCTCCAGGCCGAGGACGACGTCGATGGAGTCGGCGCGCGCGGAGAGCATGATCACCGGCACGGTCGACTCGTCACGGATGCGCCGGCACAGGCTCACGCCGTCCAGGCCGGGCACCATCACGTCCAGCAGGGCGATGTCGGGGCGGTCGGCCCGGAACGCGTCGAGGCCCGACAGGCCGTCGGGCATGGCGGTGACCGCGAAGCCGTCCCGCTCCAGGGCGAGCTGGGTGGCCTCGCGGATGACGTCGTCGTCCTCGACGAACAGCACATGTGTCTGGTCTGCCATCCGGGTGCTCTCACAGTCCTCGTGGGGGTCTCTTGTCGGTCGTACGTGCTCGGCGCGGGGCCTCCCACCAAGGGGACGCTCCGTCGGCCCGGTCCGTTCACCGGCGCTTTCACTCGTACATCGTTCCGAGCACCCCGATCGGTTCTCACCACCGGAGATTTTTTCGCCGACTTTGATTTCCGCAGGTCAGCGACGCGCCGTCAAGACGCCGAAAGTCCAGGAAGCATGGCCGGTCGGCGGTTGCTTCCCAGCTGATCGGCCATCGGGCGGCCCCGCCGACGCGCCCGGTGCCACCGCCTCAACCCCCACCCGGGGCAGGCGTGGCCTCCGTCCCCGTGTTCCCGTACTCCGTGTGCGTGCTGTATTTCTTCGCGAACTCGCTTGCGTTCCACGCGTACGTGATCACGGTCTCCCCGGACGGGTTGGAGACCGGGTCGTCCTTGGCGTACACCTGCTTCGTCACGACGAGATAGCCGCGGTCTATCTCGGCGTAGACGGGCGGCTCCTCGGCCTTGAAGACGTTCTGGTAGCGGCCGTCCTTCTCGTGGTAGACGTACGAGCCGACCCCGACCGCGTCCGTGCAGGTGAGGACGTTGACCACGATGTCGGTCGCGGCGCCGCCGGTCAGGTTGCCGTACTCCACGTCGACCGGGTACTGGTCGGCGACGCACGGCTTCAGCTCGCGCTTGACCTCGGTGGAGACCGCGGGGTCGTCCTTGACGAGGCTGACCGCGTCGATGTCCTTCGGGTCGGAGTAGCCGCCTGGCGAGGGCGTCGCCCCGACGACCGCCTCGGCGTGGGCCGGGCCCTCGTCGCGCGCGCCGGTGCCACCGGTCCCGCAGGCGGAGGCGCACAGGGCGAGGACGGCGAGCACGGACACGCCCGTGATCGCCGCCTGGAAGGTCCCGTGGACCGCAGGTGGTTCCGGCTCGGTCAGGCCGCCGCGCAACGCTCCCGCTCCTCACGCTCCAGCGCGCGTGCGTCCAGATCGCGCGCCTCCAGCTCCTCACGGAGCCGGGCGAGCGCCCGGTGCAGCGTGCTCTTGACCGTCCCGGCCGACATCCCGAGGGCGGCGGCCGTCTCTTCGGTGGACATCTGCTCCCAGTGTCGCAGGACCACGACACTGCGCTGCTTCGGCGCCAGCACCTTCATCGCGTCCATCAACAGGGCGCGGTCCGCGTGCTGTTCGGTGGCGTCCTCGACCGAGGCGTCCGGGAGCTGCTCGGTGGGCACCTCCTCCAGCTTGCGCGCCCGCCACCACTCCGTCCGGGTGTTGATCATGACTCGGCGCAGGTAGGCGTCCGCGAGGCGCTTGTCCGCGATGCCGTCCCAGCGGCCGTACGTGCGCGCCAGCGCCGTCTGGAGGAGGTCCTGGGCGTCCACGGGGTCCGGGACCAGGCGGCGGGCGCTGCGCAACAGCGCGTCCTGCCGCGTGCGGACGTACTCCTCGAAACCGAGCACCTCGCTGTGCGCCATGTCCAACCGCCTCCGATCCCCGTTCCGGCCGACTTACGTGCCGGTTTCCCGCTTGTGGTCTGTGGCCCCGCGTCTCGCCGGGGCATGGAAAAGAAGCTACGGAGCTGTTGTCACGGCACTGTGCGGAGCAGCCTGCGGCGAGCGCTCGGCTGTCCGTCGGTTGTGTAACGGACCGCGGATCGGATACAAGAAGTGGGGGTTTTGATGCGCCTATGTGGTGATTTGGGATGAGAATGGGTGTGACACAGCCGGAGGATCCGCTGTGACGCGGGGCCTCCGGCTGTGAGGTGACCGTGAATCAGATCGAGGGGTTCAGGTGCGCGGCAGGCGGTACAGGCCGCCCGCGAGCGGCTCCACCAGACCGTCCGAGACGAGGCCGTCGAGCGCCCGCGCGCGCTGCACCGGTTCGTGCCACACCCGGTCGAGCGCGGACTGCGGCACGGGAGCGTGCGCCTCGCGCAGGACGGCGAGCAGCTTGCCGCGCACCTGGCGGTCCGTCCCGGCGTACGTCTGACCCTTGCGCGGCGGGCCCTCGTGCTCCGGCTTGCCCGCGAGGCGCCAGGCGCAGCTCGCGGCGATCGGGCAGCGGTGGCAGGTCTCGTTGCGCGCGGTGCACACCAGGGCGCCCAGTTCCATGGAGGCGGCGGCCCAGCGCGCGGCCGTCGGCTCGTCGTCCGGCAGCAACGCGCGTGCGAGCTTGCGCTCGGCGGCCGTCGTCGCGTTCGGCGGGTACTGCACGCCGGTCACCGCGCGCGCGAAGACACGGCGGACGTTGGTGTCCAGGACGGCGTGCCGGCGGCCGTACGCGAAGGAGGCGACCGCCGCGGCCGTGTACTCGCCGATGCCGGGCAGCGCGAGGAGCTGTGTGTGGTCGGCGGGGACGTCGCCGCCGTGCCGTTCCGTTATGGCCACGGCGGCGCCGTGCAGGCGCAGGGCGCGGCGCGGGTAGCCGAGCCGGCCCCAGGCGCGCACGGCCTCGCCGGGGGCCTCGGTGGCCAGGTCGGCGGGGCGCGGCCAGCGGGCCAGCCACTGCTCGTAGACGGGCAGGACGCGGCTGACGGGCGTCTGCTGGAGCATGAACTCGCTGACCATCACGCCCCACGCGCCCGCTTCGGGGCGCCGCCAGGGCAGGTCGCGGGCGTGCTCGTCGAACCAGTCGATGACCGGGGCGTGCAGGTGGGCTCCGGTGCTCTCGACCGGCTGTTCCTCACGCGCGCGGGCTCTGGGGGGCAGGCTGTCGGCGGCGTCGGAAGGGGTGGTGTGCGGGGGCTTCGTGGGCGCAGTCATGGCTCTTCGATCCTGCCATGGGAAGGGGTGCACGCGTGCGTGCCGTCACCCGGGGGAGGGGCGCACGCGTACGCGCGCGGGGCGTCGCCCTCCGTCCCATGGCCAAAGGTGCAAGGGGTGCGATTGTGAACGAGTAGGGCGCCAGGGGGCGTTGCGGCGGGCGCGACCGGGATGATGATCCGGAAAAGTTGTGGTTCAGGCGGCGGGTGGGGACGGCGAACGCCGCGATCTCTCGTACAGTTTGCGCCGTGGGATCTCTGCGCAATCCGGTCGGGCCGCTTCCCTCCACCATCTACTGGCGACGGAGGGCCGTACTGCTGTCCGTGCTGGCCCTGTTGACGCTTCTGGTCGCCTGGATCGTCCTGTCGGGCGGCGGCGGCAAGAAGAACGGCGCCGAGGGGTCCAACGGCAAGAATCCCGCCTCCTCGATCACCCCGGGGCCGTCCGCCTCGGGCCCGGCGATCAGCCAACACCCGGGCGGACGCGACGAGTCGACGCCCGGCGACGCCAACGGGTCGGCCTCCGGCGGGAGTTCGGACGGCGGCGGCTCCGGATCGGACACCGGCTCCGGCGGCACGGGCGGCACCGCCACCTCCGGCGGCTCGGGCGACGACGGCTCCAACGGCAGTGGCAGCGGCAGTGCCGGCACCGCCCTCCCGGCAAGCACCGCGCTCCCCAACTGCACGGCCAGCGTGGTCACCTGGACCCTCAGCAGCGTCAGCAACACCTACTCGCCCGACCAGACGCCGACGTTCCGCCTTACCGCGCGCAACAGCTCCGGCAGCGACTGCAAGGTCGACCTCGGCCCGAAGAACACCGTCCTGACGATCACCCAGACCGACAGCGACGACACGTACTGGGCCTCCGACGACTGCCCCAAGGCCACCGGCAGCGCCCTGTACCGCGTCCCCGCCGGCGCCGCCTTCACGTACACCCTGAAGTGGGACCGCAAACCGAGCGCCCCCGAGTGCGCCACCCCGCCCGCCGGCCTCGCGAGCGCCGGCACCTACCTCGTCGAGGCGAAGGCCCCGGGATTCGCGAAGGCACAGACGTCGTTCGTCCTGGAGGCGGACTGACGGCTCGTCGCCACCGCGCGCGAGAGATCGTCGTACGACCGTCCAGGGGCCGTTTTCCGGGGCGCTCGCCCCTTATCGCCGGTGAGGGGCTCCCCGAGCCCCTCACGCGCCGTCAGACGTAGCGCTCCAGGATCGACGACTCCGCCAGCCGGGACAGCCCCTCGCGGACGCTGCGCGCGCGGGCCTCGCCCACGCCGTCGACGGCCTGGAGGTCGTCCACACTCGCCGCCAGCAGCTTCTGGAGGCCGCCGAAGTGCTCCACCAGCCGGTCGATGATCGCGCCCGGCAGCCGGGGCACCTTCGCCAGCAGCCGGAAACCGCGCGGGGAGACCGCCGAGTCGAGCGCCTCCGGGGAGGCCGTGTAGCCCAGCGCGCGGGCGACGGTGGACATTTCGAGCAGCTCCGCGTGGGTCAGCGCGTCCAGCTCGGACAGCGCCTCGTCGACCGTACGGGAACGTTTCGCGGTCGGCTCCGGGACGTAGTCCCGCACCACCAGCTCGCGCTCCGGCTCCACGCCCGCGATCAGCTCGTCGAGCTGGAGGGCCAGCAGGCGGCCGTCCGTGCCCAGTTCGACGACGTACTCGGCGATCTCCGTCGCGATCCGGCGGACCATCTCCAGGCGCTGGGCGACCGCCGAGACGTCCCGGACCGTCACCAGGTCCTCGATCTCCAGCGCCGACAGCGTCCCCGCGACCTCGTCCAGGCGCAGCTTGTAGCGCTCCAGGGTCGCCAGCGCCTGGTTCGCGCGCGACAGGATCGCCGCCGAGTCCTCCAGGACCCGCCGCTGGCCGTCCACGTACAGGGCGATCAGGCGCATCGACTGGGAGACCGACACGACCGGGAAACCCACCTGCTTGGAGACGCGGTCGGCGGTGCGGTGCCGGGTGCCCGTCTCCTCGGTGGGGATCGTCGGGTCCGGGACCAGCTGCACGCCCGCGCGCAGGATCTTCGACAGGTCCGAGGAGACGACGATCCCGCCGTCCAGCTTGCACAGCTCGCGCAGCCGGGTCGCCGAGAACTCGACGTCCAGCACGAACCCGCCGGTGCACATCGCCTCGACCGTCCGGTCGGAGCCCAGCACGATCAGGCCGCCCGTGTTGCCGCGCAGGATGCGCTCCAGGCCGTCCCGCAGGGCCGTGCCGGGAGCGACCGCGCTCAGCGAGGCGCGCATCAGGGCATCGGAACCGGCGTTCCCACCGGACTTTCCGGGAGCCGCCGCCCGGTCATTGGCTGCCACTGCACTCCTCCGGTCACAGGATCTGGGTGCTCCCGCCTGCGCACACGGTTCGTACGGACGGGCGAGACCAGGGCAAAGTCTACCGGCGGTCCTCCTCGCTCTGGGGGGCCTGTCGGCGACGCGAGCGCGGGAGCACGCGCAGGGCGTCCCCTATGTCGGCGACTTCCACGACCTTCATCCCGGCCGGGACCTTCCCCGGGTCGCCCGGCACCAGCGCGTGCGTGAAGCCCAGACGGTGCGCCTCCGAGAGCCTGCGCTGCACGCCGGTCACCCGGCGCACCTCGCCCGCCAGGCCCACCTCGCCGATCGCCACCAGGTTCTTCGGCAGCGGGGTGTCGCTCGCGGCAGACGCCAGCGCGAGGGCGATCGCCAGGTCCGCGGCCGGCTCCGACAGGCGTACGCCGCCCACCGTCGCCGAGTAGATGTCTCGCTTGCCCAGCGCGCTGATCCGGCCGCGCTGCTCCAGGACCGCCAGCATCATCGACACCCGCGACGTCTCCAGGCCCGACGTCGTCCGGCGCGGGGTGGGGATCTGCGTGTCCACGGTCAGCGCCTGCACCTCCGCGACCAGCGGGCGGCGGCCCTCCAGAGTGACCGTCAGACACGTGCCCGGCACCGGCTCGGCGCGGCGGGTCAGGAACAGGCCGCTGGGGTCCGCGAGGCCCGTGATCCCCTCGTCGTGCAGCTCGAAGCAGCCGACCTCGTCCGTCGCGCCGTAGCGGTTCTTGACGCCCCGCACCAGGCGCAGGCGCGCGTGCCGGTCGCCCTCGAAGGACAGGACCACGTCCACCAGGTGCTCCAGCAGGCGCGGGCCCGCGATCGCGCCGTCCTTCGTGACATGGCCCACCAGGAGCGTCGACATGCCGCGCTCCTTCGAGACGCGGATCAGGGCACTGGCCACCTCGCGCACCTGCGCCATGCCGCCCGGGGCGCCGTCGATCTCCGGGGAGGCGATCGTCTGCACCGAGTCCAGGATCAGCAGCGACGGCTTCACCGCGTCCAGGTGGCCCAGGACCGCCGCCAGGTCCGTCTCCGCCGCCAGGTACAGGTCGTCGGCCAGCGCGCCGATGCGGTCCGCGCGCAGGCGCACCTGGCTCGCCGACTCCTCGCCCGTCACGTACAGCGTGCGGTGCTCGTCGCTCGCCGACTTCGCCGCGACATCCAGCAGCAGCGTCGACTTGCCCACGCCGGGCTCGCCCGCGAGGAGCACCACCGCGCCGGGGACCAGGCCGCCGCCCAGCACGCGGTCCAGCTCCGGCACACCCGTCGTCCGCGCCGTCGCCTGCCTGCCGTCCACCTGGCCGATCGGCAGCGCGGAGGACGTCACCCGGCCCGGCGCCGTCGTGCGCACCGCCGGCGCGCCGTACTCCTCGACCGTCCCCCACGCCTGGCACTCCGGGCACCGGCCGAGCCACTTGGCCGTCTGCCAGCCGCATTCCGTGCAGCGGTAGGAGGGACGGTCCTTGGTGGTCTTCGTACGGGCAGCCATGGGAGGAACGGTAACCTCCGGCACCGACAGCGCGGCCGGCCTGTGGACAACCGAGGGCGCGAACCGGTCGCGTCACCCCGGGAAACGGCCACGGGAGAGCGCCCGGTGTCCCCTATTGAGGGATCGTTTCACCCGTATGGATTAAAAGGGCTCAAGGTTCGGGATCGGGGCGTCGCGAGGCGCCTACGGTCGCACGGGTGATGAGCACGAGTCCGGAGACCTCGCCCCGTACGACCGGCGCGCACCGGGAGCGACGGGAGGCGCGTGACCGTGAGGCGGCGCACACGCTGGCCGAGCGCCCGCCCGCGCGCTACGAGCCGTACCTCGACGGCCTGTTCACGTACTGCCTGGCCGTCCTGTGCGACCACGACGCGGCCGTCGCCACCCTCGGGGACGCGCTGGCCTTCGCCGAGCGGCGCGGGCACCGGATGCCGGACGAGGGCGGCGAGCTGCGGGCCTGGCTGTACGCGCTCGCGCGCTGGTCGTGTCTGCGGCGGCTGACGCAGGCCAAGCAGAAACGTCATGCCTCCGGGGAGCGGACCGAGGCGCCCGCGCCTGACGACGCCGACCACGCAGTCCGGGAGCAGCAGCGCCGCGAACTCGCCCTGCTCGCCTGGCCGGAGGCCGCCGGCACCAGCCCGGAGCAGCGCGAGGCGCTCGAACTCGCCGTACGGCACCGGCTCAGCGCGCCCGAGGTCGCCGCCGTCCTCGGCAAGGAGCCCGCCGCCACGCGCGAGCTGCTCTCCTCCGCCGCCTGCGAGGTCGAGCGCACGCGCGCGGCGCTCGCCGTCGTCGAGACCGGCGACTGCCCCGGCGTCGCCCGCCTCGCCGACGGCCACCACCTGGTGCTCAGCGCGGCCCTGCGGCGCGAACTCGTCCGGCACGTCGACGACTGCCCGCGCTGCCGGCGGGCCGCAGAGCGCGCCGTCCCCGGGCGCTGGCCCGGCGCGGCGGTGACGCCCGCCGAACTGCCCGTCCTGGAGGCGCCCCGTTCGGCGCTGTACGTCGCGATGTCGCACGTCTCGCGCGCGCGAGGCGTCGCCGCGCCCCGGTACGACCGGCGCGGGTTCCCCATGGACCCCAAGGACCGTGCCGCCCGGCGCGACCGGCTGCGCGCGCGTGCGGTGACGACGACCGTCGTCGCCACCGTCGTCGCCGCGCCGGTGCTCGCCCTGTGGGCCGCCTATCGAGGCGAGCCCCTCGGGGAGGGTGCCGAGGGCAGCGTCCCGCGCGCGAGCGAGGCGCAGCGGCCCGGCGCGCTCGGGGGTGAGGCGGGGGGCGACTACCAGAGCGCGGGCAACACGGGCGCGCGGTCCGGCGCTGATCGTGCGGACGGGGGGCGGCCCGACGTGTCCGTCGAGGTCATCAGCGTCACGGGCGCGGGCACGAAGGGGGCCGCGCGGCTCACCGTCACCGCCGCCGGGAGCGGCGACACGACCCTCGTCACGCTGACCGCCGCGCGCGACGGGGGGCCGGTGCGGTGGTCCGCCACGACCGGTTCCGCGTGGCTGTACCTCAGCAAGTCCTCCGGGACCCTCGACCCCGGTGAGTCGATCACCGTCAAGATCTACGTCGACCCTCTCCGCGAGCCCTCCGGCGCCTGGCACGCGCGCGTGGCGATCGCTCCGGCGGGCGCGATCGTCTCGATCACCGGGTACGGACCCGTCCCGAGCACCCCCGGCACGCCGCCCCCGTCGTCCGGCCCGTCCCCGACACCGACCGCCTCACCGTCGCCCTCGGCCACTGCGAGCACGCCGCCGACGAACTCTCCCGAACCGTCCCCGAGCGAGTCGTCCGCCGACCCCGGGAGCCCGTCGCCGTCGGAGGGCGGCGGGGAGCCGACGCCGGCGGCTTCGTAGGGGGCCGGCAGGGGCTCACCCGCCCGCCGTCCTCCCCGCGCGTACGCGCGATGCCCCCGACACCCGGCCCTCGCGCGCGTGTCCGCCCCCCTGCGCCCGGTTTGACGTAAATGTGGGCCGGGCTCGGGTGTGGGGTGCTGTGGTGCGGGAATTCGCAAGGAGGCGTATGCGCGCGGGGGAGAGGGGGACCGGTGGGCGGATGGTCAGGGGGTCGGGTCCGCGGGGTGGGGGGCCACCAGGGGGAGGTGGGAGGCCAGGCGGGCCTCGCAGAGCTCGACGAGGCGGTCGTAGCCGGCCTTGCCCATCAGCTCCGTCAGTTCGGGGCGGTACGTGACGTAGACGGGGTCTCCCGCGCCGTGCGCGGACGTCGCGGAGGTGCACCACCAGTGGAGGTCGTGGCCGCCGGGACCCCAGCCGCGGCGGTCGTACTCGCCGATGGAGACCTGGAGGATCCGGGTGTCGTCGGGGCGGTCGATCCAGTCGTACGTCCGGCGCACGGGCAGCTGCCAGCAGACGTCCGGCTTGGTCTCCAGGGGCTCACGGCCCTCCTGGAGCGCCAGGATGTGCAGCGAGCACCCCGCGCCGCCCGCGAAGCCGGGACGGTTCTGGAAGATGCAGGAGCCGTTGTACGGGCGCGTCTGGCGGGAGCCCTCGTCGTCCTTGGAGACCCAGCCGCCGCTCTGCCCCTCGGCGTGGTGCTGCCAGATCTCGGGCGTGAGCCGCGCCACATACCCGGCGACGCGCTTCTCGTCCTCGGCGTCGGAGAAGTGGGCGCCCAGCGTGCAGCAGCCGTCGTCCGCGCGGCCCGCCTGGATGCCCTGGCAGCCGCTGCCGAAGATGCAGGTCCAGCGGGAGGTCAGCCAGGTCAGGTCGCAGCGGAAGATCTGCTCGTCGTCCGCGGGATCCGGGAACTCGACCCACGCGCGCGCGAAGTCGAGCCCCTTCTCGTCGCTCTTCAGAGCCTGCTTCTTCGATGACTTCGCCGGCGAAGAACTCCCCGACGACGCGCCCGCCTTGTCGCCCTTGGGTGACTTCTCCGGCTTTTCCCGGTTCTCGCTCTTCGCCTTTTTCGTCTTTGGCACGGGACCAGGGTAAGTCGCCGCGGCCGTCTCACGGCACAGACGGAGGGACGGAGGACGGAGCCACTGGCAGTAGCGTTCTTTACATGAGACTCGGTGTCCTCGACGTGGGATCGAACACGGTGCATCTGCTGGTGGTGGACGCACACCCGGGCGCGCGCCCGCTGCCCGCGCACTCGCACAAGGCGGAGCTGCGCCTCGCCCAACTCCTCGACGCGGACGGGGCGATCGGCCCCGACGGCGTCGACAGGCTCGTCGGCGTCGTCCAGGACGCGCTCCAGGCCGCCGAGGACAAGGGCGTCGAGGACCTCCTGCCGTTCGCCACGTCCGCCGTGCGCGAGGCCAGCAACGCGGACGACGTCCTCGCGCGCGTGCACGAGGAGACCGGCGTCGAACTCCAGGTCCTGACCGGCGCGGAGGAGGCCCGGCTGACCTTCCTCGCGGCCCGCCGCTGGTTCGGCTGGTCCGCCGGCAAGCTGCTCGTCCTCGACATCGGCGGCGGCTCCCTGGAGATCGCCTACGGCATCGACGAGGAGCCCGACGCGGCCGTCTCCCTCCCGCTCGGCGCGGGCCGCCTCACCGCCGGCTGGCTGCCGGGCGACCCGCCGGGAGCGGAGCCCATAAGGGCGCTACGGCGCCATGCGCGCGCGCAGATCGCCCGTACGGTCGGTGAGTTCAGCCGCTTCGGTGCCCCCGACCACGTCGTCGCGACGTCCAAGACGTTCAAGCAGCTCGCCCGCATCGCCGGCGCCGCGCGCTCCACCGACGGCCTCTACGCGCAGCGCGAACTCAAGCGCGAGTCCCTCGAAGCGTGGGTGCCCCGGCTCGCCGGCATGACCGTCGCCCAGCGCGCCGAACTCCCCGGCGTCTCCGAGGGCCGCGCCGGCCAGCTCCTCGCCGGAGCCCTCGTCGCGGAGGGCGTCATGGACCTCTTCGGCGTCGAGACCCTGGAGATCTGCCCCTGGGCGCTGCGCGAAGGGGTCATCCTGCGGCGGCTGGACCACATGCCGGCGGTGTAGCGCGGGCGGGGCGCGTGCGGTGGTGCGAGGCGCGCGCAGTGCGTGAAGTGCGCCACCCTTGCTCCGCCCGGCTTCCCCGGCCGAAGGGCGCGCCTCGCGCACGCGCGGGTCCGTACGGCCGGCCCCTCTGTCCCTGTTCGGAGGGCGTCCGGGTGCCGGGACCGGCCTCACGCGTGTGCGCGTGGTCGGAAGCAGGGGCTCGCGGAGGGAGCCCGGGGACCCGGCCTCGGTGCCCGGCGGGGCCCCGTACGCTGTCCCTCGTGGCAGAACCAGTGGTGCGCATCCCGGATGCGAAGGTCGCTCTGTCCACGGCCTCGGTGTATCCGGAGTCGACGGCGACGGCCTTCGAGATCGCCGCGCGCCTCGGGTACGACGGGGTCGAGGTGATGGTGTGGAACGACCCCGTGAGTCAGGACGTCGAGGCGCTCAGGCGGCTCAGTGACTACCACCGGATGCCGATCCTCGCCGTCCACGCGCCCTGTCTGCTGATCACGCAGCGGGTCTGGTCGACCGACCCCTGGACCAAGCTCCAGCGCGCACGCGCGGCGGCCGAGAAGCTCGGGGCGAGCACGGTCGTCGTACACCCGCCGTTTCGCTGGCAGCGCCAGTACGCGCGGGACTTCGTCCAGGGGATCTGGCGGATGGCCGACGAGACGGACGTCCGGTTCGCCGTCGAGAACATGTACCCCTGGCGCTATCGGGACCGCGAGATGCTCGCGTACGCGCCCGACTGGGACGTCACCAAGGACGACTACCGGCACTTCACGATCGACCTCAGCCACGCGGCGACGTCCCGTACCGAGGCGATGGACATGGTCGACCGGATGGGCGACCGCCTCGGGCACGTCCACCTGGCCGACGGCCTCGGCTCCAACAAGGACGAGCACCTGGTCCCGGGCCGCGGCACCCAGCCCTGCGCGGAACTCCTGGAGCGCCTGGCCCTCACGGGCTTCGACGGCCACGTCGTCATCGAGGTCAACACGCGCCGCGCGATGTCCGCCGCGGAACGCGAGGCCGACCTGGCGGAGGCCCTCGCCTTCACCCGCCTCCACCTCGCCTCGGCGCTGAAGGTCCCCCGCAGATGACCGACGGCACACCCGCCCCGCCGCCCCCGGAGCGGCCGGCGGAACCGGCCACGCGCCTCACCCCGGGCAACGACCCCGCCAAGGCCCCTCAGGCCGCCCCAGACGCCCCGTCAGCCCCCGAGGCACCCCCCGGCACCCCGGCGTCTCCTCAAGCTGCTCAGCCCGCCTCAGACGCCCCGCGAGCCTCCGAGGCATCCGCCACCACCCCCGCAGCCCCCGAAGTCCCCCAAGGCCCCCCTGAGCCCCCCTCAACCCCCCGCCGCCGAGGCCGCCCCCGCCTTACCGAGGCCGCGACCGGTGAGACGCGGGAGAAGATCCTCGCCGTCGCCCGGGAGGAGTTCTCCGAGCGCGGGTACGAGAAGACGTCCGTACGCGGCATCGCCAAGGCCGCCGGCGTCGACTCCGCCCTCGTGCACCACTACTTCGGCACCAAGGAGCAGATGTTCGGGGCGGCGGTCGAGGACGCCGTCGGGCCCGTGCTGAACGCGCCGGACCTCCTCGTCGACGTCCCGCTCGAAGAGACCGGCGAGCGGTTCGCGCGGTTCGTGTTCGGGGTCTGGGAGAACCCGACGACCCGTACGCCGCTGCTCGCGATCCTGCGTTCCGCGGTCACCAACGAGACCGCCGCCGCCGTCTTCCGCCGCCTGATCGCCTCCCAGCTCCTGCGCCGCGTCGCCGCGCGCGTGGACCTGCCCGACGCGGAACTCCGCGCGGAACTCGCCGCCGCGCAGCTCGTCGGCTGCGCGCTGCTCCGGTACGTCATCAAGGTCGAGCCGCTCGCCTCGGCGGACGTGGAACAGCTCATCGCGCGCGTGGCACCCGTCGTACAGGGCCACCTGACCGCGCCGTGAGGCGCACCTGACAACCCCGCTCCACGCCCGACACCGCCCAGCCCCGAGATGTACATCCCGCATTCCGGACGCCCCGTCCCGCCCTCTGGATGACCGGCGTACGCTCGATGACAGCCCTATCTGCCTGAAGGAGCGAGCGACGATGCCCGAGCTGAGGTCCCGCACAGTCACCCACGGCCGCAACATGGCAGGCGCACGCGCGCTGATGCGGGCGTCCGGTGTACCCGGCGCGGACATCGGCCGGAAGCCGATCATCGCGGTGGCGAACAGCTTCACGGAGTTCGTGCCGGGGCACACGCACCTCCAGCCGGTCGGCCGGATCGTCAGCGAGGCGATCGTCGCGGCCGGCGGCATCCCGCGCGAGTTCAACACGATCGCCGTGGACGACGGCATCGCGATGGGCCACGGCGGGATGCTCTACAGCCTGCCCTCGCGCGACCTGATCGCGGACAGCGTCGAGTACATGGTCGAGGCGCACTGCGCGGACGCGCTGGTGTGCATCTCCAACTGCGACAAGATCACCCCGGGGATGCTGAACGCGGCCCTCAGGCTGAACATCCCGACGGTGTTCGTCTCCGGCGGCCCGATGGAGTCCGGCCGCGCGACCCTGGTCGACGGCTCGGTCCGCACGCTCGACCTGGTCGACGCGATCTCGGACGCGGTGAACGACAAGATCTCCGACGAGGACATCGCCCGCATCGAGGAGAACGCCTGCCCCACCTGCGGCTCGTGTTCCGGCATGTTCACCGCCAACTCGATGAACTGCCTGACCGAGGCGATCGGCCTCTCCCTGCCGGGCAACGGCTCCGTGCTGGCCACCCACACCGCGCGCAAGCAGTTGTACGTGGACGCCGCGCGGACGGTCATGGACATCACCCGCAGGTACTACGAGCAGGACGACACGACGGTACTGCCCCGTTCCGTCGCCTCCCTCGCGGCGTTCGAGAACGCGATGGCGCTCGACATCGCCATGGGCGGCTCGACGAACACGATCCTGCACCTGCTGGCCGCCGCCCAGGAGGCGGAGGTCCCCTTCGGCCTGGAGCAGATCGACGCGGTCTCCCGGCGCGTGCCGTGCCTCGCGAAGGTGGCCCCCAACGTCGCCAAGAACCGCACGTACTACATGGAGGACGTGCACCGCGCGGGAGGCATCCCGGCGCTGATGGGCGAGCTGCACCGCGCGGGCCTGCTGAACGAGGACGTGTACTCCGTCCACAGCCCCTCCCTGGCCGACTGGCTGAAGACCTGGGACGTCCGGGGCGGCTCGCCCTCCCCGGAGGCCGTCGAGCTGTGGCACGCCGCGCCCGGGTGCGTGCGCTCCGCCGAGGCGTTCTCCCAGTCGGAGCGCTGGGACACCCTCGACGAGGACGCCGAGGGCGGCTGCATCCGCTCCGCCGAGCACGCGTACTCCAAGGACGGCGGCCTGGCCGTCCTGAAGGGCAACCTGGCCGTCGACGGGGCCGTGGTGAAGACCGCGGGCGTCGACGAGTCCATCTGGACCTTCGAGGGCCCCGCGGTCGTCTGCGAGTCGCAGGAGGAGGCCGTCCAGAAGATCCTCCTCAAGGAGATCAAGGAGGGCGACGTCGTCGTCATCCGCTACGAGGGCCCCAAGGGCGGCCCCGGCATGCAGGAGATGCTCTACCCGACCTCGTACCTCAAGGGCCGCGGCCTCGGCAAGGCGTGCGCCCTGGTGACGGACGGCCGCTTCTCCGGCGGCACCTCGGGCCTGTCCATCGGCCACGCCTCCCCCGAGGCGGCCGGCGGCGGCACGATCGCCCTCGTCGAGGACGGCGACCGCATCCGCATCGACATCCCGGGCCGCTCGATCGAGCTCCTGGTGGACGACGCCGAACTGGCCCGCCGCGAGGCCGCCCTGAACGGCGTCTACGCCCCCAAGAACCGCGAACGCAAGGTCTCCGCCGCCCTGCGCGCGTACGCGGCGATGGCCACCAGCGCCGACAAGGGCGCCGTCCGCGACGTGTCCAAGCTGGGCTGACCGCTTTCGGTACGACTTTCGGTACGACGGACCGGGGCCCCCTTCCGCTTCTGCGCGAAGGGGGCCCCGGTCCGTCGTCAAGGGAGCGCCGGCGTCGCCTTACTGCCCCGGCGTGTCGTCCTCGGCCACCGAGAACACCGTCCCGTCCGGCGCGCCCGCGTACACGCGCCCGTCGACCGCCTGGGGCGCCGGCAGGGCGGCGGCGACCTCGTCGGGACGGCTGCCGGTGCGCAGGGTCGTCGTGCCGAGGAGGCGTCCCGCGCGCGCGTCGACGATCAGCAGCCGGCCGTCGGCGCCGCTGAAGTACACGCGCGCGCCGTCCGCCGCGAGGTCGGAGCCACGGCTCACGGACGTCTGGAGCGACCACACCTGCGTGCCCGTGCCGAGGTCCACGGCGGCCAGGGAGCCGTCGTAGCCCAGGAGGTAGACCTTCTCGCCGGCCACCGTCGCGCGCGCCTGCGTGAGGGCGACGTCCAGCGGCACCTTCAGGGACTTGCCCGTCGCTGGGGAGTAGCGGACCACTGCGCCGGTCTCGCCGTAGTCGGCGCCGCCCTTGAGGAGGACGAGGTCCTCGCCCGCGCGCCCGACCGGGGTGAGCGCGCCGGTCAGCTTGGCCTCCCAGCGGACCGCGCCCGTCGTCGGGTCGAGTGCGGTGACCCGCGTGCGCGTGCCGTCGGCGGAGACGTTCGCCGCGTACGCGAGCCGGTCGCCCCGGAACGACGCGAACACCGGCAGGCGCTGGCCCTCGATCCGCTTGGTCCACAGGTCCTTGCCGTTCGCGCCGTCGACGGCCGTGACCTTGCCGTTCGACGCGGTCAGCAGCAGCGCGCCGCCCGCGTGGCAGACGCCGGAGTACCCGGAGACGTCCCGCTGCCAGCGCGTCGCGCCGGTCGCCGGGTCCAGGGCGAGGGCGCGGCTGCCCGAGCGGGTGACGACCTGGACGAGGCCGCTCTCGACGACCGGTGCGCGGCCCGGGGTGTCGTCGGCGGCCAGCGCGTGCCGCCACAGCACACGGCCGTCGTTCGCGTCGAGCGCCGAGACCAGACTCCGCTGAGCGCACAGGAGCCGCCCTGAGGCGTACGTGCAGCGCGGGAGGGACCCCGAGTCGTCCGGCGCCGGTTTTGTCGCCCAGGGGGCGAATGCGGCCGTTCTGGAGGGTGTTGTGCGCGGAGCGGCGCTGCTCGTGCCGTCCACGATGCGCAGACCGACGAAACCGCCGCCCGCGAGGACGGCGACGGCGGCACCGGCGAGGATCACCTTCCCGCGTCTGCGCCCCTTGCGGGGCTCCACCGGGACCGGCTCGGGCGCGCGGGCCGGGGTGGGCGTCCCGGCCGTCTCGGGGTCGGTCTCCGGCACGCGCCTGCTCGGGACGAACGTCTGCGTGTCGTACGACGCCGCCACCGACCGCAGCTCGCGCATCAGCTCGTCCGGCGTGGGCCGGTCCTCGGGCTCCTTCGCGAGGCAGCGCAGCACCAGGGGCGCGAGGTTCTCCGGCACGCCCGCGAGCTCCGGCTCGTCGTGCACCACCTGGTACGCCACGATGTACGGGCTGTCCGAGTCGAACGGGCCGCGTCCCGTCGCCGCGTGCACCAGCACCGAGCCCAGCGCGAAGATGTCCGCCGCCGGGCCCACCTCGCGCGGGCGCCGGAACTGCTCCGGCGCCATGAAGGGCGGCGTTCCGATCAATTTGCCCGTCTCGGTGCGCAGTTCGCTGTCCTTCGGGCGCGAGATCCCGAAGTCGATCACCTTCGGGCCGTCCTCGGCCAGCAGCACGTTGCTCGGCTTGAGATCGCGGTGCACCACGCCCACGCGGTGGATGTCCCGCAGCGCCTCCGCCAGCCCAGCCATCAGTCTGCGCAGCTTCGGCGGGGGCATCGGGCCGTTCCGCTTGACCTCCTCGGCCAGCGTCGGACCGGGGATGAACAGCGTCGCCATCCACGGCCGTTCCGCGTCCGGGTCGGCGTCCACGACCGGCGCGGTGAACGCGCCGCTTACCCGCCGCGCGGCGCCGACCTCCTGCCGGAAACGGCTCCTGAACTCGGGGTCCTTCGCGAACTCGCCGTGTACGACCTTCACCGCGAGCTTCAGCCCCGACGTACTGCGCGCGAGGTGCACGACCCCCATGCCGCCCGCGCCCAGACGTGACTCCAGGAGGTAGTGGCCGGCGTACTCGGGAAGTTCCGCTTCCACGCCCGCTCCGCTGTCCCTCCGTGGCGCCATGGAACCACCCCCGTGCTGTCTCGGCGCCTGGAGCCTAGTCGATGACACGTACGGGACAGAGGCGGGCCGTTGGCCGAGGTGTACGAATCTCGTACGCGTGTTTCGAACGCCGATCCGCGGGTATCAACGGGGTCCCATGGTCGTCATGGGAATTCACGGGGATGTTTCACGGGGGGAGAGTTCTTCATGTCTGTCGACGAGGCCGCCGAGGCGGTGGAGACCGAGGAGCAGGCCGGTCTGGCGCAGGTGTACTACCCGGTCGCGCCGGACACCCAGCTCAACGTCCGCAACGGTCCGGGCACCAACTACTCCATCGTCAAGGTCCTGCCGCTCAACACGCGCGTGCCGGTCAACTGCCAGATCCCGGGGACGACGGTGTCCGGGTACTACGGCACCACGAACATCTGGGACAACATCGGGAACGGGGAGTTCGTCTCGGACTCGTACGTGAAGACCGGGAGCGACGGGTACATCGCACCTCGCTGCAACTTCTGAGCGGACCGGGGGAGTCGGGGGCGCGGCGGGGGTGAGCCGGAGGGTACGGGGGTGAGGCGGGCCGTCGGGGGAGGGGGCTGGGGCGTTCGCGGGGGCGGGCGGGTTGCGAGGCCGGGGGGCCTTGCTGGGCGGGGCTCGTTGCGAGCCCGGCCACCCGCACGCGTACCCGTCCACGCCGCCGCCTCCCCACCCCCGTACCCGCCCGCATCTCCGCCTCCCGGCCACGCCCTTGCCGCGCCCCGCCCGGAAGCCCGCCCCCGCCCGGCGCCATAATCGTCCCGTGAGCGACGAAAACGGCAGCCCGGACACGGGGGACCTCCCGGACGGGGGCGCGGGGCCTCGTCCCGAACCCCTGCGCTTCTTCGGCACGACGTGGGTGAACCACGACGACGGCTACACGGCACGCCGGATCGCCGTCGCCGTGGGCGCCCCGATCGTCACCGTCGCCGCCTGCTTCGTGCTGCGGTTCGCGTACGAGGGCCTCGCGATCGCCGACATCGGCCGCTTCGTGACCGTCCTGCTCGTGGTCATGTTCGCGGGGTGCAGCGCGCTGGCCTTCGGCCACACCTGGGACGGCTTCCGCAAACGCCCCGACCCCGCCCGCCAGTCCTCCCTCCGAGGCCTCCTGACGATCGGCTTCCTCGGCTCCCTCCTCGCGTACACGTTCCGCGCCTTCCAGGAGGCCCCCGGCGAACAACTCCACCGCGAGGAGTACGAGGCGGCACGCGAACGCCACGAGCGCCGAGCGGTACGCAGGACGGGGAACCCGGCGAAGAAACGCCGGAAGGGCTGAGGGGAGCGGCGGGGGCCACGCGGTTGCCGTCAGCTTTGCCTGCGAGGGGGCCTGGCTGAGAGCCGGGGGGGCAGTACTCAGGGCTTGAGCGGCGCGACGGTGCCGGTTCGGGAGGAGCCGGACCGACGGAACGCCTTTCCGACGACGGGCGGACGTCGCACGCTTGCTCGGAGGCCGCAGCGCTCCGCCGCGCGGGCGCGGAAGAGGGATGGCCGGCTCTCCGTCTACGCGTTCGCGTCCGCAGGACGGCGTGAAAGGCCGAGGGGACCCCTGAGGGCCAACACGACGAGGCCGCTGCGCAAGGCGCCCGCGCGCGTGAGTACGCCGCGCTTGGCGCGGGCGAAGTCCAAGGGCCGAACGAGGTCTCGCGCGCGCGTGCGCAAGAAGGAAGGAGGGACGCGGTACATGGCGCCGGTGCCCTCCAAAAACTCCCGCGCGCGGACGGTCGCCCAGCACGTGCCACGCGCAGGCAACGCAAGGGGAGCCTCCCGCGCGCGTACGCGGTGATGCGGAACAGCCTCGAAGGCACGCGGCTCTCCGCGCGTGCCACGCCGTCGATGACACCGCTCGCCCCACACATCCCGCACGCACATACGCGTCGGCCCTTCGACGACAGCCCCCTCCCACAAGCCCCCGGCGGCCGAGCCCCCGCTGTGCCGCCCGCGCCGGGGTGGTCGAACCGGAGGTAGCCGTCAGCCCGAAGCCCTCGCCCGCACAGACCGCCCGGCACCTCCCGCGCGTCACCGTCTCCCGACGAGTCGCCATCCCCTCCCACCCATGCGTGTATAACGCGGCATCGAGCCCTTGGCCCCCACGCGCGCATGCCCCATACACGCCGGCGCGCGCTCATCAGCGCGGACTCCACAGCACCCAAGCCCGCCGTACCCCATTTCCTGCTCCGGCACCGCCAAGCGCCCCCCGCTCACACCAAAACCCGGTTCCCCCCACCCCAACCCCCCAGCCACCATGGCCCCATGACCGCTTCCCCGCACAGCCCCACCCGAGCCCGCTCCTTCGACAGCGCGGCGGCGCAATACGCGGCCAACCGGCCCTCCTACCCGGCGGAACTGCTGGACACGATCGAGGAGTTGGCGGGACGCCGGTTCGTGGGGTCGATCGTGGGAGACGTAGGTGCGGGAACCGGTATTTCGACGCGAGTGTTGTACGAGAGGGGCGCGAACGTCGTCGGCGTGGAACCCGGCGACGGGATGGCGGCGGAGTTCCGGCGGACGCTGCCGGACGTACCCCTCGTACGGGGCGACGGAAACAACCTCCCTTTCCGCGACGGCAGCATCGACTTCCTCACGTACGCCCAGTCCTGGCACTGGACGGACCCGAACCGCGCGGTCCCGGAGGCGCTGCGGGTACTGCGCCCGGGCGGCGCACTGGCGTTGTGGTGGAACACGACGCCGTACGACGTCGCATGGCTGGCGGCGCAGGCGCGGCGCCTGGGGCGGCACTTCGGCATCGACGTCGAGGACGAGAAGGCCCGCGCGACGCGTACGGACCTGGCCGACCCGACCGGCACCCTCACCTTCACCCGCCGAACCATCCGCTGGAGCCGCAGCATCCCCCTGGACACACACCTGGCGAACATCGGCAGCCACTCGGCGTTCCTGGTCGACACACAGGAGCGCACAACGACGTTCCTCACCACCGAACGCGCCCACCTCCTGACCGAGTTCCCCGACGCCACAGTGGAGGAGACGTACGACGTAACCCTGCTCCTGGCCCAACGCACAACCACCTGACGCCCCCGGACCACACCACGGCCCCGAGACCCCCCCGCCGCACCCATACGGCGGGAGAGCCGCAACCGGCGAGCCCGCCCCTGCCTGACCCGTACGGCGGGAGAGCCGCAAACAGCGCGCCCACCCCCACCGCCCTCGTACGGCGGGAGACCCGCAACTGGCGAGCCTGCCCCTGCCTCCCCCTCCGGACGGCGGGTGAGCCGCAACCGGCGAGCCCGCCCCGCCTGACCGGCATGGCGGGAGAGCCGCGAACGGCGGGTCCGCCCCCGCCGCACCGGCATGGCGGGTGGGTCGCGTACGGCGGGGAGTGGGGTGTCGGGGGTGCGGCGCAGCCCGTCGCTTACGAAGACAGCAGCGCACGGCTCGGTCTACCCCACTGGCCAACACCACCCGCGACGGGCTCGCCGCACCCCGGCACCCCGGCACCCCGGCACCCCCGGCACCCCCGGCACCCCCGGCACCCCGACCCACCCACAACCCCCCGCGCCCCAGCGACGTACCGCCCCCTCACCCCACACCCCGGAAACCACCTCCCGCCGCCCCTCGACCCACCCCTCCAACGCAGCCGCACACGCATGATCCACATGCCGCAGCCCACCCAGCTCCAACCGCACCTCCCGATCCCCCGGCAACCCCTCCAACGCATCGAGCAACTTCGGCAACCGCAGAAACGTCGCATGCCCGACGACCCGAACCACCAGCCCCCGTCCCCCGATCCTCAATCTCGACCTGCACATGACTGATCTCCCAGGCCGTCTTGGCAACGGCAAGCGCCAGCCCGATCAGAACGCCCTCGAAGAGGTTCCCGAGGACGATCGCGACGGCGGTCACGGCGAGGACGAGAACCTCCCCACGATCCGTACGCCACAGCGCCCGAACCTGCCGCACGGGCAGCAGCCCGCACCCGGCGTGGATGAGAAGCGCCGCGAGGGCGGCGACGGGTATCAGCCCGAGCACGCCCGGTACAAAACAACAAAGAGCAGCAGCCAGACACCGTGCAGCACCCGAGACGCCCCCGTACGAACTCCCCAGAGGCCGTGCCCCGCACGATCACGGCGGCCATAGGCAGCGCCCCCAGCAGCCCGCACACCACGTTCCCCGCGCCCTGCGCCAACAACTCCTTGTCGTACTCGGCCCTCCCGTCGTGCAGCCGGTCCACGCTGAACAGCGACTCCGCCGAAGCGACCAGCGCGAACGCGACGACGGTCCCGACCACCCCGACCTCCGCAAGCCGCCCCACGTCGGCCAGCCCCGGCACCCGGACGGCCTCCCACACCCCCGCACCTCGACCCGCCGCACATCCAGCCCGAAACCACCGGTCACCGCAGCCGCGAGCACGACCGCCACGAGCGGCGCGGGAACAAGCCCGGACCCCGCCGCCACCGCCCCCACAGCAGCAGTACGACCAGGGTCGCACCCCCACTGACAACGCCCCGGGATCCGCCCGCCCCGGCAGCTCCACCAGCCCCGCGAGCCTGCCGAGCCCGTCCGACGGCGCGCCCACGTCCCCGAGCGCGTACACCTGCCCGGCGACCAGGACGAGCCCGATCCCGGCGAGCATCCCGTGCACGACGGCGACGGACACGGCCCGGAACCACCGCCCGAGCCGCAGCGCCCCGAGCCCCAGCTGAAGCACCCCGGCGGCGAACACGAGGACGCCGAGCACATGGAGCCCGTACGTGTGGACGGCCTCGTACACGAGCACGGTCAGCCCGGCGGCAGGCCCGCTGACCCGGAGACCGCTCCCCGGCAGCGCCCCGCGACGAGCCCGCCGACGATGCCGGTGACCAGCCCCAGCTCGGGCGGCACCCCGAGGCCAACGCGACGCCCACACACAGGGGCAGCGCGACGAGGAACACGACGAGTGAAGCGGACAGATCGGCCTTGCGTACGCCACGGCGCATCTCGGCAGCACCTCCGGTCGGCAACGGGAGACGCGTGGGCGCCATACCCGGGGAGGGGCACGGCAGCTTCGTACGAACGCCACGCGCGACCCGGAACCCCGCCGTTCCGCGCATGAATTCCATTGTCGGCAAGCCGAGTCGGCCGCGCACCGGCTCCCGGGCGGCGCGCGGGGTGATCGGGAGCGGGAAGGGCGCGCGAGTCCTTGACGACCCACCCCGCCGAGAGCATTATTCAGCACATGATGAATAAAAGCTCCGGCATCCCCGAAGCGCCACCCGACACCCCCGCCATCCACGCCGCCTCCCCTCACCGTCACCCGAGGCCCCCGCGAAGTCCTCCACGCCCTCGGCTTCACCGTCCCGCGAGGCCAGATCACCGGACTCCTCGGCCCCTCCGGCTGCGGCAAGACAACCCTCATGCGGGCGATCGTCGGCACGCAGGCCAAGGTCACCGGCACCCTGGACGTCCTCGGCCGCCCCGCCGCCACCCCGCGCTGCGCAGCCGCATCGGATACGTCACCCAAGCCCCGTCCGTGTACGACGACCTGACGATCCGGCAGAACCTCGACTACTTCGCGGCGATCCTCACCCCGGCCGCCCCGCACGCCGCCCGCCGCGCGGACGTCGACCGCGTCCTGGACGACGTCGACCTCACCTCCCACGCGAACTCCCTCGCCGGGAACCTCTCCGGCGGCCAGCGCAGCCGCGTCTCCCTCGCCGTCGCCCTCCTCGGCACCCCCGAACTCCTCGTCCTCGACGAACCCACCGTCGGCCTCGACCCCGTCCTGCGCCGCGACCTGTGGACCCTCTTCCACGACATCGCCGCAGCTCACGGCACCACTCTGATCATCTCCTCGCACGTCATGGACGAGGCCGAACGCTGCCACCGCCTCCTCCTCATGCGCGCGGGCGAACTCCTCGCCGACGACACCCCGGGCGCCCTGCGCATCCGCACCTCCACCGACACCGTCGAAGCCGCCTTCCTCCACCTGGTCGACGAAGCGACCGAGGCCGCCGCGAGAAAGGCACTGTGCGATGACCACGGCACCCGCACCCACCCGCGTCCTGACCGCCGCCCGCACCACCGCGACCGCCGCCCGCGTCCTGCGCCAGCTCCGCCACGACCCGCGCACGATCGCCCTGCTCCTGCTCATCCCCTGCCTGATGCTGGTCCTGCTGCGCTACGTCTTCGACGGCAGCCCCCGCACCTTCGACAACATCGGCGCCTCCCTCCTCGGGGTCTTCCCGCTGATCACGATGTTCCTGGTCACCTCCATCGCCACCCTCCGCGAACGCACCTCAGGCACCCTCGAACGCCTCCTCGCGATGCCGCTCGGCAAGGCCGACCTGATCGCCGGATACGCCCTCGCGTTCGGCGCGCTGGCCATCCTCCAGTCCGCGCTCGCCACCGGCCTCGCCGTCTGGTTCCTCGGCCTCGACGTCACCGGCAGCCCCTGGCTCCTGCTGCTCGTCGCCCTCCTGGACGCCCTCCTCGGCACCGCGCTCGGCCTCTTCGTCTCCGCGTTCGCGGCCTCCGAGTTCCAGGCCGTCCAGTTCATGCCGGCGGTGATCTTCCCCCAGCTCCTCCTCTGCGGCCTCTTCACCCCGAGGGACGCGATGCACCCCGTCCTCGAAGCGATCTCCGACGTCCTGCCCATGTCGTACGCCGTCGACGGCATGAACGAGATCCTCCGCCACACCGACCTGACGGCCGCGTTCGTCCGCGACGTCCTCGTGGTCGCCGGCTGCGCCCTGCTGGTCCTCGGCCTCGGCGCCGCGACCCTGCGCCGCCGCACCCGGTGAACCGCCGTGTTCCGCCAGCCGGACAGCGCTCCCCGCCCCCGCACCCGGTGCGAGGATGGCGGCATGAGCCAGAAAGTCGCAGTCCTCGGCACCGGAAAGATCGGCGAAGCCCTGCTCAGCGGGATGATCCGAGGCGGCTGGGCCCCGGCCGACCTCCTGGTCACCGCCCGCCGCCCGGAGCGCGCCGAGGAACTCCGCGCCCGCTACGGCGTCACCCCGGTCACCAACCCGGAAGCCGCCAAGACCGCCGACACCCTGATCCTCACCGTCAAGCCGCAGGACATGGGCACGCTGCTCGACGAACTCGCCCCGCACGTCCCCGCCGACCGCCTCGTCATCAGCGGCGCCGCCGGTATCCCCACCTCCTTCTTCGAGGAGCGCCTCTCACCGGGCACCGGTCGTCCGTGTCATGACGAACACGCCCGCGCTCGTCGACGAGGCCATGTCCGTCATCTCCGCCGGCACCCACGCCACCGACGACCACCTCGCGCACGCCGAGGAGATCTTCGGCGCCGTCGGCAAGACCCTGCGCGTCCCCGAGTCCCAGCAGGACGCCTGCACCGCGCTCTCCGGCTCCCCGGCGTACTTCTTCTACCTGGTCGAAGCCATGACCGACGCCGGGATCCTGCTCGGCCTCCCGCGCGACAAGGCCCACGACCTCATCGTCCAGTCGGCCATCGGCGCCGCCGTGATGCTCCGCGACAGCGGCGAACACCCCGTCAAGCTCCGCGAGAACGTCACCTCCCCGGCCGGTACCACCATCAGCGCCATCCGCGAACTGGAGAACCACGGCGTACGCGCCGCCCCTCATCGCCGCCCTCGAAGCGGCCCGCGACCGCAGCCGCGAGCTCGCCTCCGGAAAGAAGGACTAACCCTCCGAGGGAACGCCGGTGAGGATCGGTGCGGCTGCTCGACCCGGTTCGAGCAGCCCGATCGCACGGTAGGCGGCGTCCACCGTCGGCCGCGCCATGGCCCTCGCCCTCTCCGCCCCGTCCCGCAACACCCCTTCCACATGTCCTGGTTCCGCGCACAACTCCTTGTGTCTGGCCTGCACGGGCCGCAAAGTCTCGATCACAGCCTCGGCAGTGTCCGCTTTGAGTGCTCCGTACGACTTGTGAACGCCTGACAGATCCTCAGGGTTCCCGCCCGTGCACGCCGCGAGGATCTCCAGCAGATTCGCGACGCCGGGACCGCACGGTCGTACACGACCTCCCGCCCGCTGTCCGTGACGGCGCGCAGCACCTTCTTGCGGATCGTGTCGGGCTCGTCGAGGAGATAGACGATGCCCGGACCGAAATCGTCGGACTTCCCCATCTTCGACAGCGGATCCTGAAGGTTCATGACCCGCGCGGCAACCCCGGATGCGTCGCCTTCGGTACGACGAACGTATGGCCGTACCGCTGGTTGAACCGCACCGCCAGATCCCGCGCCAGCTCCACGTGCTGCGCCTGGTCGTCACCGACCGGCACCTCGTCCGTCCCGTACGCCAGGATGTCCGCGGCCATCAGCACCGGATACGTCAGCAGCGACAGCCGCACACTCCCGCCCCGCGCCTGCTCCCGCCGCGCCTTCTCCTTGTACTGGATCATCCGCCGCATCTCGCCGTCGGTCGCGACGCACTCCATGACGTACGACAGCCGCGCGTGCTCGTCGACATGGCTCTGTACGAAGAGAGTGCACAGCCGCGGATCCAGCCCCGTCGCGAGCAGCAGCGTCGCCGCCTGCCGGCTGAGCCTGCGCGCGCGCGGGATCGTGGTCCACGGTCAGGGCATGCAGGTCCACGACGCAGAAGACCGCGTCGGACCGGTGCTGGTCGGCCTCGGCCCACTGCCGCATGGCCCCCAGGTAGTTCCCCAGTGTCAGGTGCCCGGTCGGCTTGATCCCGCTGAAGACCCTCGTCATCCCCACTCCTCCTGATCCGGACCGCCGACCCGGTCGGCCCCCGCGATCCTGGAGAGGAAACGAGAACGGCCGCCGAGGCGGCGGCCGTTGATGCGTACGTGAGTACAGGCCGCCGTCAGGCGGCCCACCACTGCTGGGTGTACGTACGCGTTGTCATGGGGCTAGCGTACGCCTCCGGGGTGCCCTCGGGGAGGAGTTGACACCCCCGGAGCCGGTACGTAGTGTTCTCCGAGTTGTCCAGCGTGAGCGCCGACTCCGGTCGGTCCCCGGACAGCCATTCCACAAGTACCAACCAACACTCGACCTGGTGTCGTGTCTTTGGCGTGCGTATTTGCGAAATGAGGAATCCACGTTCGAAAGGGCGCGCCCCCGATTGGCTTCGGGGGGGAATCCGCTAAAGTCTCACTCGTCGGAACGGCCCAAGGGCCAGGAAGACAACCCCCGCTGACTGGGAATCAGACGCCGAAAGGATCTGATAGAGTCGGAACCGCCGGAAAGGGAAACGCGAGAGCGAGAACCTGGAAAGCACCGAGAGGAAATCGGATCGAGAAAAGATCTGATAGAGTCGGAAACGAAGGGAAGCCCGGAGGAAAGCCCGAGAGGGTGAGTACAAAGGAAGCGTCCGTTCCTTGAGAACTCAACAGCGTGCCAAAAATCAACGCCAGATTAGTTGATACCCCGTCCCTGGCCGATGGCCGAGGATGAGGTTCCTTTGAAACAAACACAGCGAGGACGCTGTGAACGGTCGGATCATTCCTCCGATCGTTCCGCTCTTCTGTGTTGTGCACCGGATTACCGGTAAACATTCACGGAGAGTTTGATCCTGGCTCAGGACGAACGCTGGCGGCGTGCTTAACACATGCAAGTCGAACGATGAAGCCCTTCGGGGTGGATTAGTGGCGAACGGGTGAGTAACACGTGGGCAATCTGCCCTTCACTCTGGGACAAGCCCTGGAAACGGGGTCTAATACCGGATATCACTCCTGCCTGCATGGGCGGGGGTCGAAAGCTCCGGCGGTGAAGGATGAGCCCGCGGCCTATCAGCTTGTTGGTGAGGTAATGGCTCACCAAGGCGACGACGGGTAGCCGGCCTGAGAGGGCGACCGGCCACACTGGGACTGAGACACGGCCCAGACTCCTACGGGAGGCAGCAGTGGGGAATATTGCACAATGGGCGGAAGCCTGATGCAGCGACGCCGCGTGAGGGATGACGGCCTTCGGGTTAAACCTCTTTCAGCAGGGAAGAAGCGAAAGTGACGGTACCTGCAGAAGAAGCGCCGGCTAACTACGTGCCAGCAGCCGCGGTAATACGTAGGGCGCAAGCGTTGTCCGGAATTATTGGGCGTAAAGAGCTCGTAGGCGGCTTGTCGCGTCGGATGAAAGCCCGGGGCTTAACCCCGGGTCTGCATTCGATACGGGCAGGCTAGAGTTCGGTAGGGGAGATCGGAATTCCTGGTGTAGCGGTGAAATGCGCAGATATCAGGAGGAACACCGGTGGCGAAGGCGGATCTCTGGGCCGATACTGACGCTGAGGAGCGAAAGCGTGGGGAGCGAACAGGATTAGATACCCTGGTAGTCCACGCCGTAAACGGTGGGAACTAGGTGTTGGCGACATTCCACGTCGTCGGTGCCGCAGCTAACGCATTAAGTTCCCCGCCTGGGGAGTACGGCCGCAAGGCTAAAACTCAAAGGAATTGACGGGGCCCGCACAAGCAGCGGAGCATGTGGCTTAATTCGACGCAACGCGAAGAACCTTACCAAGGCTTGACATACACCGGAAACGGCCAGAGATGGTCGCCCCCTTGTGGTCGGTGTACAGGTGGTGCATGGCTGTCGTCAGCTCGTGTCGTGAGATGTTGGGTTAAGTCCCGCAACGAGCGCAACCCTTGTCCTGTGTTGCCAGCGTGCCCTTCGGGGTGACGGGGACTCACAGGAGACCGCCGGGGTCAACTCGGAGGAAGGTGGGGACGACGTCAAGTCATCATGCCCCTTATGTCTTGGGCTGCACACGTGCTACAATGGCAGGTACAAAGAGCTGCGAAACCGTGAGGTGGAGCGAATCTCAAAAAGCCTGTCTCAGTTCGGATTGGGGTCTGCAACTCGACCCCATGAAGTCGGAGTTGCTAGTAATCGCAGATCAGCATTGCTGCGGTGAATACGTTCCCGGGCCTTGTACACACCGCCCGTCACGTCACGAAAGTCGGTAACACCCGAAGCCGGTGGCCCAACCCCTTGTGGGAGGGAGCTGTCGAAGGTGGGACTGGCGATTGGGACGAAGTCGTAACAAGGTAGCCGTACCGGAAGGTGCGGCTGGATCACCTCCTTTCTAAGGAGCATCTAGCTGTCGCAAGGCAGCCAGGGCCATAACGCAGGCGAACGTTCTGCGGTGGTTGCTCATGGGTGGAACGTTGATTATTCGGCCGGAACATCGGGTCGGAGGCTGCAAGTACTGCTCTTAGGGGCGTGGAAAGCATGATCTCCGGACGGGAGTCTGGTCGGGCACGCTGTTGGGTGTCTGAGGGAATGAACCCCCTCATGATGCCGACCCCGGTAAAAATCCGTGTGAGCGGGTTGTGACGGGTGGTTGGTCGTTGTTTGAGAACTGCACAGTGGACGCGAGCATCTGTGGCCAAGTTTTTAAGGGCGCACGGTGGATGCCTTGGCACCAGGAACCGATGAAGGACGTGGGAGGCCACGATAGTCCCCGGGGAGCCGTCAACCAGGCTTTGATCCGGGGTTTCCGAATGGGGAAACCCGGCAGTCGTCATGGGCTGTCACCCATACCTGAACACATAGGGTATGTGGAGGGAACGAGGGGAAGTGAAACATCTCAGTACCCTCAGGAAGAGAAAACAACCGTGATTCCGGGAGTAGTGGCGAGCGAAACCGGATGAGGCCAAACCTACGACGTGTGAGACCCGGCAGGGGTTGCGTCGTGGGGTTGTGGGATCTCTCTTTCACAGTCTGCCGGCTGTGAGGCGAGTCAGAAACCGTTGATGTAGGCGAAGGACATGCGAAAGGTCCGGCGTAGAGGGTAAGACCCCGTAGTCGAAACGTCAACGGCTCGTTTTGAGACACCCAAGTAGCACGGGGCCCGAGAAATCCCGTGTGAATCTGGCGGGACCACCCGCTAAGCCTAAATATTCCCTGGTGACCGATAGCGGATAGTACCGTGAGGGAATGGTGAAAAGTACCGCGGGAGCGGAGTGAAATAGTACCTGAAACCGTGTGCCTACAAGCCGTGGGAGCGTCGCTGTATGTGCTTGCACATGCAGTCGTGACTGCGTGCCTTTTGAAGAATGAGCCTGCGAGTTTGCGGTGTGTTGCGAGGTTAACCCGGGTGGGGTAGCCGTAGCGAAAGCGAGTCCGAACAGGGCGATTCAGTAGCACGCTCAAGACCCGAAGCGGAGTGATCTAGCCATGGGCAGGTTGAAGCGGAGGTAAGACTTCGTGGAGGACCGAACCCACCAGGGTTGAAAACCTGGGGATGACCTGTGGTTAGGGGTGAAAGGCCAATCAAACTCCGTGATAGCTGGTTCTCCCCGAAATGCATTTAGGTGCAGCGTCGTGTGTTTTTGCCGGAGGTAGAGCACTGGATAGGCGATGGGCCCTACCGGGTTACTGACCTTAGCCAAACTCCGAATGCCGGTAAGTGAGAGCGCGGCAGTGAGACTGTGGGGGATAAGCTCCATGGTCGAGAGGGAAACAGCCCAGAGCATCGACTAAGGCCCCTAAGCGTACGCTAAGTGGGAAAGGATGTGGAGTCGCAGAGACAACCAGGAGGTTGGCTTAGAAGCAGCCACCCTTGAAAGAGTGCGTAATAGCTCACTGGTCTAGTGATTCCGCGCCGACAATGTAGCGGGGCTCAAGCGTACCGCCGAAGTCGTGTCATTGCAGCATATAGGGCCAACGCCTGCTGTGATGGGTAGGGGAGCGTCGTGTGCCGGGTGAAGCTGCGCCGGAAGGCAGTGGTGGACGGTTCACGAGTGAGAATGCAGGCATGAGTAGCGATTCACACGTGGGAAACGTGTGCGCCGATTGACTAAGGGTTCCTGGGTCAAGCTGATCTGCCCAGGGTAAGTCGGGACCTAAGGCGAGGCCGACAGGCGTAGTCGATGGATAACCGGTTGATATTCCGGTACCCGCTGTGAAGCGTCAAACATCGAATCCAGTGATGCTAAGGCCGTGAAGCCGTTCCGGACCCTTCGGGGAAAGGAAAGTGGTGGAGCCGCTGAACCGATCTGGTAGTAGGTGAGTGATGGGGTGACGCAGGAAGGTAGTCCAGCCCGGGCGATGGTAGTCCCGGGGTAAGGGTGTAGGCCGAGTGGTAGGCAAATCCGCCGCTCATCAAGGCTGAGACCTGATGCCGAGCCGATTGTGGTGAAGTGGATGATCCTATGCTGTCGAGAAAGCCTCTAGCGAGTTTCATGGCGGCCCGTACCCTAAACCGACTCAGGTGGTCAGGTAGAGAATACCGAGGCGTTCGGGTGAACTATGGTTAAGGAACTCGGCAAAATGCCCCCGTAACTTCGGGAGAAGGGGGCCATCACTGGTGAGAGGACTTGCTCCTTGAGCTGGGGGTGGCCGCAGAGACCAGCGAGAAGCGACTGTTTACTAAAAACACAGGTCCGTGCGAAGCCGTAAGGCGATGTATACGGACTGACGCCTGCCCGGTGCTGGAACGTTAAGGGGACCGGTTAGTCACATTTCGGTGTGGCGAAGCTGAGAACTTAAGCGCCAGTAAACGGCGGTGGTAACTATAACCATCCTAAGGTAGCGAAATTCCTTGTCGGGTAAGTTCCGACCTGCACGAATGGCGTAACGACTTCTCGACTGTCTCAACCATAGGCCCGGTGAAATTGCACTACGAGTAAAGATGCTCGTTTCGCGCAGCAGGACGGAAAGACCCCGGGACCTTTACTACAGTTTGATATTGGTGTTCGGTTCGGCTTGTGTAGGATAGCTGGGAGACTTTGAAGTCCATACGCCAGTATGGGTGGAGTCGTCGTTGAAATACCAGTCTGGTCGTGCTGGATGTCTAACCTGGGTCCGTGATCCGGATCAGGGACAGTGTCTGATGGGTAGTTTAACTGGGGCGGTTGCCTCCTAAAGAGTAACGGAGGCGCCCAAAGGTTCCCTCAGCCTGGTTGGTAATCAGGTGTTGAGTGTAAGTGCACAAGGGAGCTTGACTGTGAGACCGACGGGTCGAGCAGGGACGAAAGTCGGGACTAGTGATCCGGCGGTGGCTTGTGGAAGCGCCGTCGCTCAACGGATAAAAGGTACCCCGGGGATAACAGGCTGATCTTCCCCAAGAGTCCATATCGACGGGATGGTTTGGCACCTCGATGTCGGCTCGTCGCATCCTGGGGCTGGAGTCGGTCCCAAGGGTTGGGCTGTTCGCCCATTAAAGCGGTACGCGAGCTGGGTTTAGAACGTCGTGAGACAGTTCGGTCCCTATCCGCTGCGCGCGCAGGAACATTGAGAAGGGCTGTCCCTAGTACGAGAGGACCGGGACGGACGAACCTCTGGTGTGCCAGTTGTTCTGCCAAGGGCATGGCTGGTTGGCTACGTTCGGGAGGGATAACCGCTGAAAGCATCTAAGCGGGAAGCCTGCTTCGAGATGAGTGTTCCCACCTCCTTGAGAGGGTAAGGCTCCCAGTAGACGACTGGGTTGATAGGCCAGATCTGGAAGCACCGTAAGGTGTGGAGGTGACTGGTACTAATAGGCCGAGGGCTTGTCCTCAGTTGCTCGCGTCCACTGTGTTGGTTCTGAAACCACGAACAACCCCGTATGGCCATATACGGTGCGGTTGATGTGTTTCATAGTGTTTCGGTGGTTATAGCGTGAGGGAAACGCCCGGTTACATTCCGAACCCGGAAGCTAAGCCTTACAGCGCCGATGGTACTGCAGGGGGACCCTGTGGGGAGAGTAGGACGCCGCCGAACAATCATTTGGGAAACCCCGCATCTTATGGTGCGGGGGTTTTCTGCGTTTAGGGTTGGTGTATGCGCTACGACCTGGTGATCTTCGACAACGACGGGGTGCTCGTCGACAGCGAGCCCATTTCCAATCGGCTGCTCGCCGAATATCTCACCGAGGTCGGGCATCCGACGTCGTACGAGGAGTCGATCCGGGACTACATGGGGTCCGCGATGCACCGGATTCACGATCTGGTGCTGGAGCGGACCGGGGAGCGGTTGCCGGAGGGGTTCGACGAGGTTTTTCATGGCCGGGTGTTCGCCGCGTTCGAGCGGGAGCTGAAGCCGGTCGCGGGGATCGTGGAGGTGCTGGAGCGGCTGGTGGCGGCGGGGGTGCCGTACTGCGTGGGGTCGTCCGGGAGTCATGAGCGGATCCGGGTGGGGCATCGGGTGGCCGGGCTCGACCGGTTCTTCGGGGAGGGGCGGGTGTTCAGCGCGGAGGATGTGGGGCGGGGGAAGCCGGCGCCGGATCTGTTCCTGTACGCGGCCGAGCGGATGGGGGCGGCGCCGGGGCGGTGCGTGGTCGTCGAGGACTCGCCGCTCGGGGTGCGGGCGGGGGTGGCGGCCGGGATGGACGTACTCGGCTTCACCGCGATGACGCCCGCCGAGCGGCTCGTGGGGGCCTCGCGGATGTATGCCGAGCCGGGGGAACTGGTCGAGCTGCTGCTCGGGTGAGGGCGGGGCCGTTGAGAGCTGAGCTAAATTCATCTTTGGCTTGATCTACCCATGAGTACGCCGGGGCCCTACGCTCGCCGCCATGACAGAAGTGCTGCGGCGCGGTAGGGCCTCGTTGGCGTTCAGCTTTTTTGCCCATGGGGCCGCGTTCGCTCTGCTGGTGACCCGGATTCCGGCGATCCAGGATCGGTACGGGATCTCCGACGGGCTGTTGCCGGTGTATCTGGCGGCCGTGCCTGTGCTGGCCGGGGTCGGGAGCGTGGCGTCCGAGCGGGTTGTGCGGCGGGCGTCGTCCAGGGTTGTCCTGCGGTGGGCCCAGCCTGTCGTTCTGCTCGCCCTGGTGGGGGTCGGGGCGGGGCACGGGGCCGTTCAACTCGCCGCCGCTCTTGCCGTGTTCGGGCTTTCGCTCGGGGCGCTCGACGCGACGATGAACATGCTGGGGGTGAGCCTTCAGCGGGCGTACGGGCGCAGCATCATGCTCAGTTTCCACGCGGCGTTCAGTCTTGGGGGGATCGTCGGGTCCTCGCTCGCCTGGGTCGGTGCGCACTGGGAGTTGGAGCTGTGGGTGCTCTATCTGCCCGTCGTCTGTGTGCTGTTGCCGGCCGCGCTGCTCGGGAGCCGGTGGTATGTCGACGGGCGTACGGGAGTTGAGGCCCCCGAGGAGGGTGCCAAGAGCGGGGACGGGCTCGCCTTCCGGGTGTTGCTGCCGCTCTGCCTCGTCATGGCGTTCGCCTATATCGGGGACTCCACCGTGTCCAACTGGAGTGCCAAGTACCTCCAGGACGTGCTGGGGAGTTCCGAGCAGCTCTCGACCGTGCCGTACAACGTCTACATGGTGACCATGCTCGTCGGGCGGGCCATCGGGGACTACGGGGTGCGGCGGTTCGGGGCCGTTGTCGTCGTGCGGGTCGGGGCCCTGGTCGCCGCCGGGGGGTTCGTCGTGGTCGCCGGGGCGCCGGGGGCCTGGGTGGGGATGGTGGGGTTCACGCTCGTGGGGGTGGGGCTGTGTGTGATCGTGCCGCAGACGTTCGCGGCTGCCGGGCGGTTGTTCCCCGGGGCCTCCGATGCCGCCGTCGCTCGGCTCAACATCTTCAACTACGTCGGGTTTCTGGTGGGTTCGCCGCTCGTGGGGGTGATCGGGGACGCCTGGAGCTATCGGGCCGCCATGCTCGTGCCCATGGGGTTGGTGCTGGTGACCGTCCTGTATGCCCGGTCGTTCGAGACGCGGGGGGACCGATACGGTGGCGGGCATGAGCGGGCGCGCACAGTTGATGTGGGATGAAGCGGTCACCGGGTACGACTTCGGGGACGGGCATCCGATGGATCCCGTACGGCTTGAGCTGACGCGGGGGTTGGTGGCGGCGCTCGGGCTGGACCGGGAGGTCGATGTCGTCTCGGCCAAGGCCGCCGGGGAGTCGACTCTGCGGCTTGTGCATCGGGAGGACTACATCGAGGCCGTGAAGGCGGCCTCCTTGGATCCTCGGGTCGCCGATCAGTCGTACGGGATCGGGACCGTCGACGATCCTGCGTTCGCCGGTATGCACGAAGTCAGTTCCCTCATCGCAGGGTTGTCCGTCGGGGCTGCCGAGGCTGTGTGGCGGGGGGACGTCTTGCACGCCGTCAACTTTGCTGGGGGGCTTCATCATGCGATGCCCGGTGGGGCCGCCGGGTTCTGTATCTACAACGATGCGGCTCTTGCCATCGCGCGGTTGCTGGAGCTGGGGGCCGAGCGGGTCGTCTACATCGACGTCGATGTGCATCACGGGGACGGGGTGCAGGCCGCGTTCTGGGAGGATCCTCGGGTTCTGACCATCTCGCTGCATGAACATCCTCGTACGTTGTTTCCGCAGACCGGGTGGGCTGAGGAGACGGGGGCGGCCGGGGTTGCCGAGGGGTCTGCTGTGAATGTGGCGTTGCCTGCGGGGACCGGGGATGCGGGGTGGGTGCGGGCGTTTCACTCCGTGGTGCCGGAGTTGGTGGCGGAGTTTCGGCCCGATGTGGTGGTCAGTCAGCATGGTGCCGATACGCATTTCGAGGATCCGTTGGCTCATCTCGCGGTTTCTCTCGATGCGCAGCGGGCTGTTCAGGTGGCCTGTCATGAGTTGGCCCATGAATACGCCGGGGGGAAGTGGGTCGCTTTGGGTGGGGGTGGGTATTCCGTCGTGGATGTTGTTCCTCGGTCCTGGGCGCATTTGGTGGGGATTGCCGCAGGGAAGGAGGTGTCGCCGGATGCGGTGATTCCTGAGGGGTGGCGGGAACAAGTCTTTGCTCGGACTCGGCAGTTGGCGCCTGCTCGGATGAGTGATGGGCGGTGGCCGGTGAAGTGGGCTTCCTGGGAGGCGGGGTACGACCCTGGGGATCGGGTGGATCAGGCGGTGCTGGCGGCTCGGCGGGCGGTGTTTCCGTTGCGGGGGTTGTTGGCGTAGAGATTTCCTCGCCCCCGCCGCCCCTACCCGTCCCATCCTCAAGGGGCGCTGCCCCTTGGACCCCGGGGTGGGTGGGGGAGGTGGGGGAAGCTGGCTGTGGGTGGGTGGTGATCGGCCCTGAAGGGGCCTCGTCCTCAAACGCCGGACGGGCTGAGAGCGCCGGGTGCGGTCTCGTTCTTGAGCGGCGGACCGGCTGGATGGGGATGGGCTGGGGTTCGTTGGTTGGGGGTCTTCGGGTAAGCCGGTGTGGGGTTACTCCAACCAGGTTGTGGGGGGACTGAGTTCCGGACGTGGGGGTGCGGGGTTCGGGAGGATTCTGGGGTGTTCAGTGCTGAGGAGCTTGCGGGTTATCTCGTTGATGTGGGGATTTCGGGGGCCGTGTCCACCACCCGGGAGCGGAGTCTGCGGAATTATCGGTTGTTCGGGGTGGGGGATCCTCGGGTGCGGTTGGGGGTGGTGACCAGGGGGGAGTGGGGGGTGCGGGAAGTGCTGGGGGTCATGGTTGAGGGGTGTGGGGTTTCGGACGATCTGCGGGTGGTTTCAGGGCAGGATTGGGTGGAGCCCCTGAAGACCGTCGCCGCGCTCGACGCGTTTGCGGATCGGATCAGGAATGTTGCGCTCTGTAACGGTGCCGTGTTGGTGGGGACGGGACATCCGGGGCGGTTAGGGGGGTTTTACCGGGGGATCGTGGACGCCTTGTCGACGGCGGGATGTGAAGTGCTCACACCTGCGAAGGGTCTCTCTGTCGACATAACGACCCGGTTCGGTCTACGCACGCACATCCTCCAGTACGTACGAGGAGTCGGCCGGCTCCTCGAACCGGGCGTCGAACGCGCCGGTTGCGCGACCGGCGTGCACACGCATTCCCCGCTGCCGGTTCGGCTCGCGCTGGAGGCCCTCGCGGCGTCCGGCGGGCGGCTGCCGGACCTGGTCATCGGGGACCACGGCTGGGTCTGCGGAGCAGGTCAGCTGGGGTTTGAGGCCATTGGGCTGGCCGATGCCGATGACCCCGCGGTGTTCGTGGGGCAGGCCGAGGGGATCGTGTCCGTCGCCGTTCCGGTTGATGACGGCGTGCGGTCCGATTACTACTTGCCGCTTACCCGCTACGTACTCAATCGAGCGTGTCTGTCACAGTAGGACTGCCTTGGGGTGCACCTCTTCCCCACTCGCATCACCCGCCCCTACATTGGGGAGTGAGCACGCAACGACGAAGAGTCACCGGAAGGGGAAGCCGGTGACCGTCGAGTGCGGAAGGTTCAGGTGTTGTCATGGCAGCTGATCGGCCTCTCAACGAGGTTGTGTTCCTTACCGTGGCGGAAGTCGCCGCGGTGATGCGCGTTTCGAAGATGACCGTGTACCGCCTGGTGCACAGCGGTCATCTGCCCGCGATCAGGGTGGGGCGGTCCTTCCGCGTCCCCGAACAAGCGGTGCACGAGTACCTCCGCGAGAGTTATGTGGGGGTGGAAACCGCCTGACGGCTGACCTGGGGGGGATCAGCACAGAGCACTTCCGATCTCCCCCGACCCCCTCGATTACGACCTCAGCGCGCGGACGGGTAGGCTGGCCCCTCGTAGGTCGTGTGGGCCCCGGCGCCCAGCACCGAGTGATGAGAAGTGAGCGAGGGTAAGTCGTGGGCTCTGTCATTAAGAAGCGGCGTAAGCGGATGGCGAAGAAGAAGCACCGCAAGCTGCTGAAGCGGACGCGCGTCCAGCGCCGTAACAAGAAGTAAGCCCGAGCGCTTACTAATTGAATCGGCGCGCGTCGCGTACGCGTGGTGTGGCCCCCATCGGATATTCCGGCGGGGGCCACCCGCATATCCGGCCATGCTTGCCTCGGGCAGTCATCACAGCGCAACACCGAACCGCTAGGTTGGCACCCAACACCAGGCCCTGGAAGAAAGGCGCTGATCTTGGGGAAGGTCGTGCTTGTCACCGGAGTGGCCCGCAGGCTGGGGGGACGGTTCGTACGGCGGATCCAGCGCGATCCCGGCGTGGACCGGGTGATCGGGGTGGACGTCGTACGGCCCGAGCACTCCCTCGGGGGCGCCGACTTCGTCCAGGCGGACATCCGCCAGCCGACCATCGCCCGGGTGCTGGCGGAGAGCGGCGCCGACACGGTCGTCCACATGGACGTGACCGGCACCCCTCTCGGCAGCGGGAGCCGGACGTCGGTCAAGGAGACCAACGTCATCGGGACGATGCAGCTGCTGGGGGCCTGTCAGAAGGCGCCCGGCGTCAAGCGGCTCGTCGTGAAGTCGAGTACGAACGTGTACGGGTCCGCGTCGCGCGATCCGGCCGTGTTCACGGAGTCGACGGCCGCGAAGTCGCTGCCGAGCGGCGGGTTCGCGAAGGACGCCGTCGAGGTCGAGGGGTACGTACGCGGGTTCGCGCGGCGGCGGCCCGATGTGGCCGTGTGCGTGCTGCGGTTCGCCAACATCCTCGGGCCCGGCGCCGAGACGCCGCTCGCCTCGTACTTCGAACTGCCCGTGCTGCCCACGGTGTTCGGGTACGACCCGCGGCTCCAGTTCGTGCACGAGGACGACGTCATCGAGGTGCTGCGGATCGCGTCGTACGACCCGGCGCGCGGGACGTTGAACAGCGGGACGTTCAACATCGCGGGGGACGGGGTGCTGCTGCTGTCGCAGTGTTCGCGGCGGCTCGGGCGGCCCACCGTGCCGCTGCTGCTGCCAGCCGTCACCTGGGCGGGGTCGCTGGTGCGCACGCTCGGGATGACCGACTTCTCGCCCGAGCAGATCCGGCTGCTGACGCACGGGCGGGTGGTGTCGACGACGCTGATGCGCGAGACGCTCGGGTTCTCGCCGGCGTACACGACCGCCGGGACCTTCGCGGACTTCGCGCGCAGCCAGGGGTCCGGGCTGCTGCCGCCGGAGCTGGTCGGTGACGCCGTCGACCGGGTCGCGGCGCTGGTCCCGCCGAAGACGCCGAACTTTCCGACGCCGAGCGCGAACTGAGGAGCGTGTCCACGATGGCGGACGCCAAGGTCATCCCGTTCGACGACGACAGGTCCCGTACGGGGACGGCGACGCGGCCCGCGCGGCGCCGGGGCGGGCTCGGGAAGCGGGAGGCGCGGAACGGCGAGGTCCAGCCCCTGCCCATCAGGGCTCCTGAGCGCGATGATGTTCCTGTGACACCACAGGAGCCGCGGTCCGTCGAGCGGCGTATCGCGGGCGGGCTGTCGTTCCTGCGGCGGCGGCTGACCGGGGAGTACGAGGTCGACGACTTCGGCTTCGACGAGGAGCTCACCGACCAGGTCCTGATGTCGCTGCTGCGGCCGGTGTACGAGAAATACTTCCGGGTCGAGGTGAAGGGCATCGAGAACATCCCCTCCGAAGGGGGTGCGCTGATCGTCGCCAACCACTCCGGGACGCTTCCGCTGGACGGGCTGATGATGCAGGTCGCCGTCCACGACAACCACCCCGCCGACCGCCATCTCCGGCTGCTGGCCGCCGACTTGGTCTTCGGCCTGCCGGTCGTCAACGAACTCGCGCGCAAGCTCGGACACACGCTCGCGTGCGCGGAGGACGCCGACCGACTCCTCGGCCAGGGCGAGTTGGTCGGCGTCATGCCGGAAGGCTTCAAGGGCCTCGGCAAGCCCTTCGGTGAACGCTACAAACTCCAGCGCTTCGGCAGAGGCGGCTTCGTCTCGACGGCCCTGCGCAAGGGGGCGCCGATCATCCCGTGCTCGATCGTGGGCGCGGAGGAGATCTACCCGATGATCGGCAACGCGAAGACCTTGGCGCGGGTCCTGGGCTTCCCGTACTTCCCGATCACGCCGACGTTTCCGTGGCTGGGCCCGCTGGGCGCCGTTCCGCTCCCGACCAAGTGGACGATCCAGTTCGGTGAGCCGATCCCGACGGACGGGTATCCGCCGGAGGCGGCCGAGGACCCGATGCTGATGTTCAACCTGACGGACCAGGTGCGGGAGCAGATCCAGCACACGCTGTACAAGTTGCTGGTGCAGCGCCGGTCGGTGTTCTTCTAGGCGGCTCGGCGAGTGGGTGCGGGGAGCCGCCGGACGGAGTTCGGCGCAGCCGTGCGAAGCCCGCGGAGCGGTGCGAGGGCGGCAGACAGGAGGGGCCAAGTTGCTGGTGCAGCGGCGGTCGGTGTTCTTCTAGGGCGGGTACGACGATGGGGCGCCCCGACTTCGAGTCGGGGCGCCCCATCGTCGTACTAGTCCACGTCCTCGCTGTCGATGCCCAGGCCGGGGAGGAGGCCGGGGACGAGCGGGGGGATCGTGACGTCGGGGGGTGTGGTGGGGAGGGCGGGGGTGGTGGGGAGGTTCTTCGGGGGGTCCAGGAGGTTGCCGCCGGTGTTGCTGTCGAGGAAGCCGTCGTCGGACGGGGTGGCGGGGGCGGCCGGGGTGGTCGAGTGGCCTGGAGTGGTGTGGTCCGGGGTGGAGTGGCCCGGGGTCGGGGAGGTGGGGGTGGTGGTGCCCGGGGTGGTGGTGCCCGGGGTGGTGGTGCCCGGGGTGGTGGTGCGGGGGGTCGTCGAGCCGGGGGACGGGGGTGGCGGGAGGAGCGACTGGAGGGGGGCCACCTCCTCGTCCATCGCGTCGAAGACCAGCGTGACCTGCTCGCCGACGTCCCCCAGCTGGACCGGGAGGTGGTCGCGCAGGGCGCCCCAGGTCTCGCGGTGGGACTGGGCGAAGGCGGAGAGGGCGCGCATCGGGCCCAGGGACTCCGGGTCGCGCTCGTACGCCTCGTGCAGGAGGCGGTGGCCCTCCGTCGCGTCGTGGGTCATGCCCGAGAGGGTGCGGCGGATCTCGCCCAGCGACTCGTGGTCGAGGTGGGCGCCCCGGCCCCGGTCGAGGAGGCGGCGCGCTTCGTTCAGGCGCGTCGACGCCTGGTCCAGGTACGCCTGGCCGCGCTCCGTGTCGTCGTCCGTCAGGTAGGTCAGCTTGAAGTCCTCGATGCCGCGCTTCAGGCCGTACAGCGAGTCGCCCGGCAGCGCGTCCGAACTCGCCGCCGCGACCCCGCCGAAGGCGCCCGCGGCGACGCCGACGCTCAGGCCGCCGGCCGTGAGGCCCTTGGCCAGGCGCCCGCGCGGGCGGAGCTTGCCCAGCGACCGGTGTTTCGCGGCGCGGTGACCGCGCTGTTCCGGTACGGAGGGGGCCTCACCCCCTTGCAGCATCGCTTCCATCGCGGCGACCAACTGCGCCCGGTGGACGACCTTGACCTCGGGGTCCAGCTGCGGCTTCGGCAGCTCCGCCAGGTCCGCCGTCAGGGACAGCAGCGTGTCCTGCTCGGTGCGGTCGGCGGCGGCCGGTGCCGGCGGTGATCCCTCGGGCTGCTCGGCCGCCGTGCCCTGGTCCGAATCCTCCAGGGCCTGGGCGAAGGCGTTCGCCCGCCGGTGTGCCGATACGTTCGCGATCACTGGCGGCACCTCCTCTCGTCATCACGGTCGACTCCCCTGGGGGTCGGAGGGTTGCACGTCCTCGACCGGTTCCCCACGATCGGGTGACCGGGGGCGGGCGGAACGTGACCACAGGGAGCCTGTATCCCGCTCAACGAATGGCGCGGCACTTGGGTTACGGACTGAGGATGATCGGATCGGGAAGTCAACGGACTTTCACTGAAAGTGAGTTGGCGGGAGGTTTCGGTTACCGGGCGTCTTCCGGCAGGAGCCGGGCGAGGGTACGGACGGCCCGGTACTGGAGCGTTTTGATCGCGCCCTCGTTCTTGCCCATCACCCGCGCGGTCTCCGCGACCGACAGGCCCTGGAGGAAGCGGAGCGTCACGCACTCCTGCTGCTGGGGGTTCAGGCGGCGCACCGCGTCCAGGAGCGCCGCGTTCGACAACGACTCCAGGACCGAGTCCTCCGGGGAGCGCTCGACCTCGTTCGCGTCGAGCATCTCTCCCGTCGTCACCTCCAGGCGGAAGCGGCTCGACTTGAAGTGGTCGGCTACGAGGTTCCTTGCGATCGTCACCAGCCAGGCGCCGAAGTCACGGCCCTGCCAGGTGAAGGTGCCGATCCTTCTGAGTGCGCGCAGGAACGTCTCGCTCGTCAGGTCCTCGGCGGTGGCCTTTCCGCCCACCCGGTAGTAGATGTACCGGTAGACCGTGTCGCTGTACTGGTCGTACAGGCAGCCGAAGGCTTCCGCCTCGCCGGACTGCGCGCGTTCCACCAGGTCCATCATGCGGGCGCTGTCGCTGTCCGCGGCGGGGCGGCGGGCGGCGGGTGCGGTCGTGCGACCGCGCCTGCCGACGGTGGTGCCGCCGTCGGCGAGCGCGTAGCACGCGCCGACGGGGGTGGCGGTGGCGAAGGCGGGGACGCCGAACGCGGGGGGGACACAGCCGCGCAGCGTTTCCTTTAGCGTCGCGATCGAATCGCGCAGCGTAGCCAGGCCCGAGGCGTCAACCCCGACGTGTGGGTACACGGGACTCCCAGAGGCAGAGCTTCCATCACGTGCAGTGCGGGACCGATCACCTGTTGCAGTGGTGGGCGGGTTCCGGAATGCGTTTGAGGAGAATAACGCTTCGTGAAGGCCCTGCTACGCCGAGTTGCTCAAAACTTCGATTACGTCGGGTTTGTGACCGATTGACGTCGAATCAAGTTCACTGTTCCGACCGGGGGTTGATCGAAAAAGATCGGCTTCGGGGGTGGTTCGGGGCGTGTTGAGCCGGGTGCGGGCAGCGTTGTGGCTTGTCGCGCCGTTCCCCGCGCCCCTAAACGCCAACTGCTCGCGCGTGGGATGCGAGTTGACGTTTGCTGGGGCTTGTGAGGGGTTGCTGACGGGACGGCTACGACGATTTTCGGGCCGTCGGATAATCGCGTGGGGTGTGGGGGGTGTTGTGGCTTGTCGTGCCCCGCGGCGGAGCCGCTGATGGATGCAGCCCCGCGCCCCTGAACGCCAACTGCTCTCGGGCGGGATGCGAGTTGACGGCTACGGTGATTTTCCGGCCGTCGGATAATCGCCTAGCTCGGCCGGTGTCTGAGCTTCAACTACCGCTTTCTGCGGCTCAATGCGATCGCCGCCGCCGTGCCGCCCGCCACCGCGCCTACGCCTGCCGCCGCCGGGATGCCTACGCGGGCCGCCTTGCGGCCTGTGCGGTAGTCGCGTAGGCGCCAGTCCAGTTTGCGGGCGTGTTTGCGGAGTTTGGTGTCGGGGTTGATGGCGTAGGGGTGGCCTACCAGGGAGAGCATGGGGATGTCGTTGTGGCTGTCGCTGTACGCGGCGCAGCGGGTCAGGTCCAGGGATTCCGCTGCGGCCAGGGCACGTACCGCTTCCGCTTTGGCCGGGCCGTGGAGGAGTTCGCCCACCAGGCGGCCCGTGTAGATGCCGTCCACCGACTCCGCGACCGTGCCCAGTGCTCCCGTCAGGCCCAGGCGGCGCGCGATGACGCGGGCGATCTCGATGGGGGCCGCTGTGACCAGCCACACCTTCTGGCCCGCGTCCAGGTGGGCCTGGGCGAGGGCGCGGGTGCCCGGCCAGATGCGGTCGGCGAGGTACTCGTCGTAGATCTCCTCGCCGATCGACTGGAGCTCGGCGACCCGGTGGCCCTTCACGATGGACAGGGCCGAGTCGCGGGCGTCCTGCATGTGCTCGGGGTCCTCGTGGCCGGCCATGCGGAAGTACGCCTGCTGCCAGGCGAAGCGGGCGAGGTCGCGGGTCTCGAAGAACTTGCGTTTGTAGAGGCCACGGCCGAAGTGGAAGAGGGCCGCGCCCTGCATGACCGTGTTGTCGAGGTCGAAGAACGCGGCGGCCTTGTCGTCGCCCTGGACAGGGAAATCGGGTTCCTTGTCCTCAGCGGTCTGCGTCTCCTCGTCCTCCTTGGAGGACTTGCGCGCAGCCTCAGCCGACGCTTCACCTGCCAACACGCTCCGTGCCGTGGCTGAGCGCCTACGGGGAGTGAGCCATCCGAGAGCGGCCATGTCGTGAGCATAGCCAGTCCATCGGACACGTTCCGGATCGGTGGGGTTCGGATGGTGTGAACTCTCCACGACCGCACCGTTAAAGAGCGCGGCGAGGGCCGGACAATGGGCCGTATGACTCCGCTCTTCCGGCGCAAGCCCGCCGCACCGAAGCACGTCACCCTGATCGGCAAGCCCGACTGCCACCTCTGTGAGGACGCCGAGGCGGTGGTGGCCAGGGTGTGCGGGGAGCTGGACGTGGTGTGGGAGAAGAAGGACATCCAGCAGGACGCCGCACTTCACGACGCCTACTGGGAGCAGATTCCGGTCGTTCTGGTGGACGGGAAGCAGCACACGTTCTGGCGCGTGGACGAGGCCCGGTTGCGGAAGGCACTGACCAGCTAGTCCAAAGACGTACGAATGTCGCTTAGGATCGATGGCCAGGTGGTCTTGGGGGCGGGATTCATGAGGAGCGTGAGCTGTTTTGCCCCCAGGAGTGAAACGCGTGACCCCGGTCACGTTGGCCGGGCAAATCGGACACCATCTTTGTGCACGCGTTCACAAAGACATAGCCTGCTTTCGACGGGGCGGTCCGGGGACGTACGACCGCCCAGAGCCCCGCGCAACCCGCAGGAGCACCGTGGCAACTGGCCGAACTCACCGACCGGCGACCCGTAGCCGAGGGATTCCCGAGGCCACTGTCGCCAGGCTTCCGCTGTACCTCCGTGCCCTGACCGCGTTGTCGGAGCGCTCGGTGCCCACGGTCTCCTCCGAGGAGCTCGCGGCGGCGGCGGGGGTCAACTCCGCCAAGCTGCGCAAGGACTTCTCGTACCTGGGGTCGTACGGAACGCGCGGTGTCGGCTACGACGTCGAGTATCTCGTCTACCAGATCTCCCGCGAGCTGGGCCTCACCCAGGACTGGCCGGTCGTCATCGTCGGCATCGGTAACCTCGGCGCCGCCCTCGCCAACTACGGCGGGTTCGCCTCGCGCGGGTTCCGTGTCGCCGCTCTCATCGACGCCGACCCGGCCATGGAGGGCCGCCAGGTCGCCGGCATCGCCGTACGCCACAGCGACGACCTGGAGCGGATCATCCAGGACAACGGTGTGTCCATCGGCGTCATCACCACCCCGCCGAGCGTCGCGCAGCAGGTGTGCGACCGGCTCGTGGCCGCCGGGGTGACATCCATCCTGAACTTCGCGCCGACCGTGCTGACCGTCCCCGACGGGGTCGACGTCCGCAAGGTCGACCTCTCGATCGAGCTCCAGATCCTCGCCTTCCACGAGCAGCGCAAGGCCGGTGAGATCGCCGAGAACGCGACCGCCGCCGCGCAGGGCGACTCCCCCGAGGGACCTGACGGGGACGTCCCCGCCGTGATGCCGGCATGAGTCTCCTCGTCGTCGGCCTGAGCCACCGCAGCGCTCCCGTGAGCGTCCTGGAGCGGGCCTCGCTCGGTCAGGACGCGCAGGTCAAGCTGCTCCAGGACACGGTCGCCGCGGACCCGGCCGCCGAGGCCGCCGTCCTCGCCACCTGCAACCGGATCGAGCTGTACGCCGACGTGGACAAGTTCCACGCCGGGGTCGCCGAGCTGTCGACGCTGCTCGCGCAGCACAGCGGGGTCGGGCTCGACGAGCTGACGCCGTACCTGTACGTGCATTACGAGGACCGCGCCGTCCACCACATGTTCTCCGTGGCGTGCGGGCTCGACTCCATGGTCGTCGGCGAGGGGCAGATCCTCGGGCAGCTGAAGGACTCGCTGGCCAAGGCGCAGGAGCTGCACAGCGCCGGGCGGCTGATGAACGACCTCTTCCAGCAGGCGCTGCGGGTCGGGAAGCGGGCGCACTCCGAGACCGGGATCGACCGGGCCGGACAGTCGCTGGTCACCTTCGGGCTTGAGCAACTCGCCCGCGAGACGCCGGTCGAGGAGTGGGTGCGAGGGAAGAAGGCGCTGGTCATCGGCGCCGGATCGATGTCCTCGCTGGCCGCCGCGACGCTCGCGCGCGCCGGGGTCGGCGAGATCGTCGTCGCCAACCGGACGCACGACCGCGCCGAGCGCCTCGTACAGATACTGGCCGACGGTACGGACGTGACGGCCCGCGCGGTCCCGATGGAATCGGTGCCGGGCGAGCTGGCACGGGCCGATCTGGTGGTCTCCTGTACGGGGGCGACGGGGCTGGTGCTCACCGGTGAGGACGTCGCTCGCGCCGTCGAGGGGCGTACGGAGGCGGTTGTCCGCGGCGCCGTACCCGCGCCGCGCGCCGTCAAACCGCTACAGACCGAAGAGTCCTGTCCCCTCGACCTCGGCGCCGTCCAGCAGGGCTTCTCCGTCGCCGGAGATGCCGCCGTCGCCGGGATGGACGCGGCCACGCTGGAGCAGCACGCCGCGTGGGTCGACAACGGGAGCGTGGACCGGCGGGCCGACAAGGAGGCCGAGCTGATCTCGGCGCTCGCGCAGACCGCCGCGACCGTCGGCCGCATTCCCGAGCGGCGCCGTCCCGAAACGGCGGACGTCGTCTCCGCCGAAGCCGAACCCGCACTGTGCCTGCTCGACCTCGCGATGCCCCGCGACATCGACGCCGCCGCCCACCGCGTGGGCGGGGTGCGGCTGGTGGACATCGAGTCGCTGGCCGAGGCCAGCGCGGACGCGCCGATGGCGTCCGACGTGGACCAGGTCCGGCGGATCGTGTCGGACGAAGTGAACGCCTTCGGTGCCGCGCAGCGCGCCGCGCACATCACGCCGACCGTCGTCGCCCTGCGGACGATGGCCGCCGACGTGGTGGCCGGCGAGATCGCGCGCCTCGAAGGACGGCTCCCCGGGCTCGACGACAGGCACCGGGCCGAGATCACCCAGACCGTGCGGCGCGTCGTCGACAAACTCCTGCACGCGCCGACCGTACGGGTCAAGCAGCTCGCGGCGGAACCCGGCGGCGCCGGGTACGCGGACGCGCTGCGCACCCTGTTCGACCTCGACCAGGAGACGGTCGCCGCCGTGTCCCGGGCAACGGATGAGAAGGACCCGGAATGAGTGACAAGGCGCTGAGACTGGGGACGAGGCGGAGCAGACTCGCCCTCGCCCAGTCCCGGCAGGTGGCCGAGGCGGTGAGTCAGGTGACCGGGCGTCCGGTCGAACTCGTCGAGATCACGACGTACGGCGACACCTCCCGCGAACACCTCGCCCAGATCGGCGGGACCGGCGTGTTCGTCACCGCGCTGCGCGACGCGCTGCTCGCGGGCGAGGTCGACTTCGCCGTTCACTCGCTGAAGGACCTGCCGACGGCGCAGCCCGAGGGGCTGACGCTGGCGGCCGTACCCGTGCGCGAGGACCCGCGCGACGTCCTCGTCGCCCGGGACGCGCTGAAGCTGACCGATCTGCCCCGCGCGGCGCGGATCGGGACCGGTTCGCCGCGCAGGGCGGCCCAGTTGAACGCGTACGCCCGTGCGCACGGTCTTGAGTTCGAGCTGGTCGCGATCCGGGGGAACGTCGACACCCGGATCCGGTACGTCCACGACGGTGAGCTGGACGCGGTCGTGCTGGCCGCCGCCGGGCTCAACCGGATGGGGCGCGCCGACGAAGTCACCGACTTCCTGTCGATAGACGCGGTTCTGCCCGCCCCCGGCCAGGGGGCACTGGCGATCGAGTGCGCGGCGTCCGACGCCGACCTCGTCGCCGCGCTCGGCGAACTCGACGACCCGTTCACACGGGCCGCCGTAACGGCCGAGCGGTCACTGCTCGCCGCCCTGGAGGCCGGTTGCAGCGCACCTGTGGGTGCGTTGGCCGACCTGCTGGCCGACGGGCAGATTGTCAAGGAAATGCGCCTGCGGGGGGTTGTCGGTACCACCGACGGTTCCCGTACGGTGCAGCTGTCCACCACCGGTCCCGTGCCCGAGACGCATGACCAGGCAACGACGCTCGGTCGCGAGCTCGCCGCCGAGATGCTTGCCCAGGGCGCGGCCGGTCTGATGGGGGAGCGAGCACATTGAGCCCCACCACCCTTCCCTCCGGCCTGGACCACGGGCACGTCACCTTTCTGGGTGCCGGACCCGGGGATCCGGGACTGCTGACTCTGCGCGCCGTGGAGGCGCTGGCGAGCGCGGACGTCCTCGTCGCCGAGCACGAGGTGCTCGACGTCGTCCGGACGCACGCGCGGACCGGCGTCTCCGTCGTGCCCACGGACCCCGCCCCGGGCACGATCGCACCACAGCCAACGGTAGTTGACAGCGCGTCAGCGACCGTGGCGCTTCCCGTGGTGCGGGATGCGGCACATCTTGTCATGGAGGCCGCGCGGGGCGGCAGGCGGGTCGTCCGTGCGGTCTCGGGCGACCCGGGACTTGATACGTACGCCGCCGCCGAAATGCTCGCCTGCGCTTCCGCGGGTGTGCCGTTCGAGGTGGTGCCCGGTGTGGCCGCCGCCGTCGGGGTGCCGGCCTATGCCGGTGTGCCGCTGCGGGACGCCCAGGGCGCGGACGTCCGGTTCGTGGACGCCCGTACCGCCTCCGACCGGTGCTGGACCGAGGTGGGGGCGTCCGACGGGACGCTCGTCGTCTCGACCTCGCTGGATGCCGTCGCCGCCGCCGCGGGGGAGCTGGTCTCCGCCGGGCGCAAGCCGGATACGCCTTTGACGGTGACCGTCGCCGGGACCACCACCCGGCAGCGGACCTGGTGCGCGACCCTCGGGACCATCGCGCAGACCCTCAAGCAGGCGAAGGTGCTGCCCTCGCCTGATGGGTGGCGGCCCGTGATAGCCGTCGTGGGGGAGCGGTCCGCTCCCGCCCAGCGGGATCAGCTCGCGTGGTTCGAGTCGAAGCCGTTGTTCGGGTGGAAGGTGCTTGTTCCTCGTACGAAGGAGCAGGCGGGCTCTCTCTCCGAGCAGCTCCGTTCTTACGGCGCTGTGCCGCACGAGGTGCCCACCATCGCCGTCGAGCCGCCCCGGACGCCCCAGCAGATGGAGCGTGCCGTCAAGGGGCTCGTCACCGGGCGGTACGAGTGGATCGCGTTCACCTCGGTTAACGCCGTCAAGGCTGTGCGGGAGAAGTTCGAGGAGTACGGGCTCGATGCCCGTGCCTTTGCCGGGATCAAGGTCGCGGCTGTGGGCGAGCAGACCGCCAAGGCGTTGATCGCCTTCGGCGTGAAGCCCGACCTGGTGCCCAGCGGGGAGCAGTCCGCCGCCGGGTTGCTGGAGGACTGGCCTCCCTACGACCCCGTCTTCGATCCGATCGACCGGGTGTTCCTGCCTCGGGCCGACATCGCCACCGAGACGCTGGTCGCCGGGCTCATCGACCTCGGGTGGGAGGTGGATGACGTGACCGCTTATCGGACGGTTCGTGCTTCGCCGCCGCCTGCCGAGACCCGGGAGGCGATCAAGGGGGGTGGGTTCGACGCGGTGCTGTTCACCTCGTCGTCCACCGTGCGGAACCTGGTCGGGATCGCCGGGAAGCCGCACAACGTGACGGTGATCGCCTGTATCGGGCCGGCCACCGCCAAGACCGCCGAGGAGCATGGGCTTCGGGTCGACGTGATGGCTCCTGAGCCGTCCGCGCAGAAGTTGGCGGAGGCGTTGGCGGAGTTCGGGGTGCGGCGTCGGATGGCCGCGCTGGATGCCGGGGACCCTGTTACGCGGCCGAGCGAGCGGCGGCCCGGGGGGCGGCGGCGCCGGGCCACCTGATGTGAAAGACGGCGGAGCGCGCTATTTCCTCGCGGGGGGCTGCGAGGGGGTGGGGCGCTCCGCCGTCGGCCTTTGCTGTGAGCGGCCGTTGACCATGGTCCGGGGTGCGCTTCGGGGTTGTCGTTGGCGAGGCGTCCACGGTTGGTTGGCGTGGCGTCCACCGGGTTGCGGCGGGAATGTGTGCTGCTGCAAGGTCGGGTCTCGTCAAGCTCGGCAACTCGTGAACGGGGAACGCTTTGCGCAAGAAACTGGCCGCTTTGCTCGGTACGGCGGTTCTGGCGGGCGCGGTGACGGTGGTGGGGCTGCCGGCCTCCGCCTCGGCCGCGACCATGCCGTCCGCGTGTCCGAAGGAGCTCATCCTGCCGGTGCCGGTGACGGAGAAGGCCACGACGAACGTCAACCTCCGCAGCGGGCCCAAGAGCGGCGCCACCTCGAAGGGACTGCTCACGAAGGGGACGAAGTTCGACCTGTACTGCTCGTCGGGCGGCTCGCAGTCCTGGGGGTACGGGAAGGTGCTCGCCGGGGCCAACAAGGGCAAGTGGGGTTGGGTCGCCGAGAGGTACCTGAAGCAGGTCTGAGATCGACACCGCGTCGGCAAAGGTGCTCCCGGGGCGGGCGTAGCTTAGGGATATGTCTACGTACGCTTCCTTTCCCGGCTCCCGGCCCCGGCGGCTTCGTACCTCTCCCGTGATGCGGCGGATGGTCGCGGAGACGCGGCTGCACCCGGCGGACTTCATCCTTCCCGCGTTCGTGCGGGAGGGGGTGGCCGAGCCCGTGCCGATCCAGGCGATGCCGGGGGTCGTGCAGCACACGCGGGACAGTCTCAAGAAGGCCGCCGTCGAGGCCGTCGAGGCCGGGGTCTCCGGGATCATGCTCTTCGGGGTGCCGGAGGAGTCGAAGAAGGACGCGTACGGCACGCCGGGGACCGACCCCGACGGGATCCTCCAGGTCGCCCTGCGCGACGTACGCGCCGAGGTCGGTGACGAGCTGCTGGTCATGTCCGACCTCTGCCTCGACGAGACCACCGATCACGGGCACTGCGGGGTCCTCGACGAGCAGGGGCGCGTCGACAACGACGCCACACTGGAGCGGTACGCCGAGATGGCCCAGGTCCAGGCCGACGCGGGCGCCCATGTCGTGGGCCCCAGCGGGATGATGGACGGCCAGATCGGCGTCGTCCGTGACGCGCTCGACCAGATCGGGCGGGAGGACGTGGCGATCCTGGCGTACACGGCGAAGTATTCCTCCGCGTTCTACGGGCCGTTCCGCGAGGCGGTCGGGTCGTCGCTGCGGGGCGACCGCAAGACGTACCAGCAGGACCCCGCCAACTGGCGTGAATCCCTGCGGGAGTTGGCCCTCGACGTGGAGGAGGGCGCCGACCTGGTGATGGTCAAGCCCGCCGGTCCCTACCTCGACATCCTCGCCCGCGTCTCCGACGCCGTCGACCTTCCCGTCGTCGCCTACCAGATCTCCGGTGAGTACTCCATGGTCGAGGCCGCCGCCGAGAAGGGGTGGATCGACCGGGACCGCGCGATCTTCGAGACGCTGACCGGGATCCGGCGGGCGGGGGCGCGGAACATTCTGACGTACTGGGCGGTGGAGGCGGCTCGGAAGCTGGAGGGGTGGCAGTGAGGTGAGTAACTCAACTGCCGTGAGCCGTTAGGTAGTTGGAGGAATTTTCGGCTCGGGGTGAGGAGACTGTCGTGCCTGGTGATGCGCTTGAGGTGGATCCCGCCGAGTTGCGGCGGCGGATCGATACGACCAAGGCGCATCCCGCGCGGGTCTATGACGTGTTCCTCGGGGGGAAGGACAACTATCCCGTCGATCGGGAGGCCGCCGCTGCGGGGCTTGTCGCCAATCCTCGGGGGTATCTCGATGTGCGGCACAACCGGGACTTCATGCGGCGGGCTGTGACTCGGCTTGTCGGAGAGGGAGTTCGGCAGTTTCTTGATGTGGGGACCGGGTTGCCCACCGGGGAGAACGTGCATCAGATCGCCCAGCGGGTGGTTCCCGAGGCTCGGGTCGTGTACGTCGACAACGATCCCGTGGTGCTCGCGCACGCGCGGGCGTTGCTGACTTCGGGGGCCGAGGGGCGTACCGATTACATCGACGCGGATCTGAGCGAGCCGGGGCGGATTCTTGAACTCGCCGCGCAGACGCTGGACTTCAGCGAGCCGGTTGCCCTTGTCCTCGTCGCCGTTCTGCACTTCGTCGAGGACGAGCAGGCCTATCCGATCGTGCGGGAGCTGGTGGAGGCGTTGCCTGCCGGGAGTCGGCTCGTGCTGAGTCATCTCACCGACGAGATGCATCCGGGGCCCACACGGGCGGTCCAACGGACGTACACCGAGCGGGGGTTCACGTTCGTGTTCCGGTCCAAGGCCGAGGTGGAGCGGTTCTTCGACGAGACGCCGGGGCTCGCTCTCGACTCGCCTCCCGGTGTCGTGCCGGTGCATCAGTGGCATCCGGGGGCCGCGCCGCTGCCGCCCGCCATCGAGGCGGAGGCGTTCGAGGCGCTGGACGACATCGAGAAGATCCGGTACCGGGACATCAACGATGTGACGGACGACGACATCAACGTGTACGGGGCTACGGGGACCGTCAGTCGATGACGTGCCGCAGGTAGGTGGCGGGGTCGTCGAGGTAGCGGCGCCAGTGGTCCACCAGCTCCAGTTCGGGCCAGGTCGTTCTGCGCAGGCCGTGTTCGCCGACCTCGATGATGTCCGCGCCGGGGAGGGCGGTCAGGAGCGGGGAGTGGGTGGCGCAGATGACCTGGCCGCCGGATCTCGTCAAGTGGTCGATGTGGCCCAGGAGTTCCAGGCAGGACGTGAAGGAGAGGGCCGCCTCCGGCTCGTCCATGACGTAGAGGCCCGCGTGGTGGAACTTGCCTCGGAACGCGGCGAGGAAGCCTTCGCCGTGGCTGACCTCGTTCGGGGCGAAGCCCTCTCTGTCCAGGGCGTCCAGCGCGGTTTCGGCGCGGAGGAAGAAGCCCCTTCTCGCCGACCAACTGGACATCATGCGGCGGCCGTTGGGGGTCGCGTCGAGCTTGAGGCGTTGGCCCAAGGGGGACTTGGGGCGGTGGCTGGCGTACTTCCAGTCGTGGGAGCCGCCCCAGGGGTCCAGGCCGAAGGACTCCGCGATGGCTTCGACGAGGGTGGATTTTCCCGAGCCGTTCTCGCCGACCAGGAAGGTCACCGGGGCGGTCAGGCGGAGGCCGGTTGCCAGGAGGTCTGCGACGCAGGGGACGGACCAGGGCCATTCGAGGGCGCCGGTGTCGTCCTTGTCGTCCGGGGTGGTGTGGGCGTACACGCGGTCGATGATCACGGGGTCAGTCCCACCAGAAGTGCCAACTCGGGGCGCCGATCAGGTCCTTGGCGTACGCCTCGATCGTGCCCGAGCCCTGCTCGATGTTGTCCGGGCAGAAGGCGTAGTGCTCGGCGGCGATCGCCTCCGCCTCCTCCTGCGTGGCGGGCGGGGCGGCGACCGAGACGGCCAGGGTGGCGAAGCCGATGGCCACGACGCGGGCGCCGAAGCGGTCCTCCCACGTGCGCAGGACCGCGCAGAGGCGGGCCACGTCGTTCTCGTGGTTGAGGGGGCCCGTCCAGCCGATCGCGGCCGGGATGTCGGCGGAGCGGCGCGCGGGGACGAGGGCGAGGTGGGGCGCGGTGAACCAGGTTCTGTCCTTCGACTCCGAGATGTCGTCCGCGAGTTGGGTGGCTCGTGTGTCGGGGTCGGCGGTCGGGGTGGTGGCGGGGGCGAGGCCGGGCCAGGTGTGGGTGAAGGGGGCGCGCGGGTCGGCGTCGTACTCGTCCTCCACGGTCTCCCAGAACTCCGCGAGGACGTCCTCCGCGTCGTGGTCCCCCGGGTACGACGCCGCGTCCGGGTCCAGTTCCCAACCCTGGCGCTCCTCCCAGTGGTTGGCCACGTCCACGAGTACCGGGAGGAGGCCCGCCTGGCTCGCCTGGGCGCCGAGCGCCGTCCAGTTGCCGGAGGACGAGGGCTGGTTCGCGTACCACAGCAGGGGCTGCGGCCAGTTGGCGTCCACCAGCTTGCCCGGCGGGAGTCGGAGGCCCAGTTTGCGGCCGCTCGGGTCCGACGCGAGCTGGGGGAGGGGGTTCGGGAGAGTCGCCATGTCTGTGACTTTAGGCGGCGGCACTGACAATCGGGGCGGGTGTGTCAGGTGAGGGGGGTTTCGGTGTGGAGGCCCTTGGTGTCCGTGCCGGTGAAGAGGGAGACGTGGCCATCCGCCCAGCGGACGATGACGTCGTTGGCGGTCGTGTTCGCGGTGAAGGCGCCGGCGGTGACCAGAGTGGCGTTCTTCCAGGGGGAGTTCGGGGGCTGGAGCTGGGTTTCTGCGGGGAGGGCTTGGGGCGTCAGGCCGGGGTAGAGGGTCGTCTCGCCGTCGCTCCAGCGGACGATGACGTCGTCGGTGGGGCTGCTGGTGACCGTGGCCGTGGTGAGCTGGCCTGCGTGGGGCCAGGTGGCGTTCTTGGCGGTGATCTGGGTCTGGTCGCTCAGGCCGTTGGTGGCGAGGTCGGCGTAGAGGGAGACGTGGCCGTCCTTGAAGGTGACGAGGAGGTCGTCGCGGTTGCCGCCGGGGGTGAAGCGTCCGCCGGTCATGAGCTGGACCGTGTCGCGCCACAACGCGGTCTGGGGCGGGGCGAGTTGTTTCTCGCCGTGGAAGCCCTGGGGGTCGACGGTCGGGTAGAGGGTCATCTCGCCGTCGGTCCAGCGCACGGCCAGTCCGTCGGTCTTTCCGCCGGTGTTGACGGTGGTGAGGGAGACGGCCTTGGCCCAGATGCTTTTGCTGGGGGCGAGTTGGTACTCGGCGGTGAAGGGGTGGGTGGTGTCGCCGCCCTGGTAGAGGGTGACCCTTCCGTCGTCCCACCGAACGATCAGGTCCATGTGACGGGAGCCGCCGGGGGAGCCGCCGGTGAAGTAGCCCGCCGTCATGCCCACCGCGTGCTTCCAGACGGCGGGGGCGAAGTCGGGCAGCACCAGGGTCTTGTACGGCGGTCTCGCGCCCACCGTTCGGTGCGCCGCCGCGTCGTTGAACAGGGCCTGCGCGTCCTTGCCGAACAGCGGGGCGTACGTCACCCAGTCGTCGTTCGCGTCGTTGCCGCCGCCGTTGTAGCCGCCGGTGGCGCCGATGACCTTGCCGGTTCCCCGGGTCGGGTCGTAGTCCTTGATCCAGGGGCCGCCGGAGACGCCGCCGTAGAAGCCCGTGCACGCCATCTTCAACTGGCCGTAGCCCGGCAGGCGTTGGGTGGTGACCGGGCAACGGATCGGGTTGTGGCGGGGGTTGACCTTCTCCGCGCTGGGGTAGCCGAGGACGGTCACGCGCTGCGTGTAGCCCGTGGCCGTCGCCGTGAACGTCAGCGCGCCCGTGACGTCCTCCAGGCGTTTGCCCCTGCTGTTGGGTGCCGTCTGCGTGAAGGCCAGGTCCAGGTCCGAGACCGGCTTCTTCGTGTTCGACACGTAGCGGGGGTCTATGTAGACGCGGGTGACCGGGAAGACGCCGTACGGCTGCGAGGCTGCGGGCTTGCCGCTCACGTATCTCGGTACGAAGATCCGGTGCGTGGCCTTTTGGAGGCCTGTGCCGCAGTGGCCTGCCGTCAGGACGATGTCCTTGGCGGCCGTGTGGACGACGCTGCCTGTGCAGAACGTGCTTTTGCCGCCCAGGGGTTTGCTGTCGAAGAAGAACGTGCCGACTGTGGGGTGGCCGGCGAAGTGTTCTGGGCGGGGGGTGCCGGGGGGTGGGGTGCTGTGGGGGGTGACGGCGTCGGTGTGTGCGTGGGGGGTGGCCGCGTCGGTGTGCGCGCGGGGCGCGGAGGGGGTGGCCGTCGGGACGGCGTCGGTCATGCGGTCCGCCGTCCAGTACTGCTCTTCTTCGCGCAGGCTCGGGGTGGCTGGGCGGGGCGGGGTGGTCCGGGGGGTGGTCTGTTGTGCCGTGTCCGTGGGTGGTGCGGAGGAGGCGGGGGCCGTGCTGAGCGCGGTTGCGCTCAGGGTCAGCGCGAGGACCGGGAGCCAGGCGTGTCTGGAGCGCAAGGGGACGTCTTTCGGTCTCGGGGAGGCGCCGGACGCGCCGTGCGGGGCCTGGAGGGGTGCCGAACTTCCTTCCGGGTTCGAGTGATTATAGGGTCGGTGTCGAGATTGGCTCCGTACGCGGGGTGTGCGGGGTTTCGGGCGTATGGAGAGCGGGCGGCGGACGTGAAAGTGATCGCGTCCGGTGCCGCGGTCGGACGGGGAATCATGGGCGGGTGGGCTCGACAGCCCCGGGCTTCGAATCCTGGCTGCCTGCACATGTGCTGAGGCGGACTACGACGTGCACGAAATGGCCATGCACCGTAGCGGTCGAGGCGTGAACACGCGTCTTGCGGCAGCCAAGTCGGGCACTCAACAGCGTTCGCTGTGGCCCGTCCGGTCCGTTGCCGATGGCGGAGCAGAGTCGCGCCGCAGGCCGCTTTGGATGTTCTTCCGCTCGGTGCGGAGTTTCTCCAGGACGCGGGCCACGTGCTTCTCGACGGTGCGGGGGGACAGGAACAGGGTCTGGGCGATGTCCTGGTTGGTGGCGCCGTCGGCGAGGAGCTTGGCGACTTCCCGTTCACGGGGTGACAGTTCGCTGCCGTAGCCGCGGCGTCCCGGTCGCCGCGATGTCTGGACACCGAGTTCGCGCAGGCGGCGCTGGCAGCGTGCGGCGTCGCCGGTCGCGCCGAGTTCGGTGAAGCCGTGTGCGGCGTCGGCCAGGTGCGTCGTCGCGTCTTCGGGAGACGAGGGGGTCAGGGCTTCGCCCCGGCGTTCGGCGGCCTTGGCGACCTCGTAGGGGCGGCCGATGTCCTGCCATCTGTGCTGTGCCTCGGCGAAGTGCTCGGCGGCCCGCGCCGGGTCGGTGGCGCGGAGCAACAGGCCTCGGGTCAGGGCCAGTTCGGCCTGGGCGGCCGGCGCGTCGCGGTCGTACAGGTCCGACTCGGCCTCCGCCACGAGTCGTTCGGCCGACGCGTGGTGCCCGCAGGCCAGCGCGGCCTCGGCCGCGACCGGGACGAGGTCCAGGGTCCGGGTCCAGGTCCTGAGTCCTCGCACCATCGACAGCGCGGGTTCGGCGATCGCCCAGGCCGCCTGTGGGTCACCCTCGGCGAGCCGGACCGCGGCGAGCGCGGCGGCGATCCTGATGCTCACGTCCACCTCGCTCGTGCCGTCGGCGGCTGTCGCCGCGGTGGCGAAGTGGTCGTGGGCCCGCCGTCCCTGGGCGAAGGCGAGGTGTCCCCGGCACAGAGCCCGGTCCACGTCGATCTGCTTCACGTCGGGGTGGGCCTGCGCCAGGGCCGCGTAATCCTCCTCCAGCCGGGTCCAGCGCCCGGCCAGCAGGTCCAGGCGCAGCTCCGCGACGCGGGGGAGGCACTCGATGCGCCCGTGGGTTGCGTGTTCGAGCAAGTCCTCGACCTCGCGCAGCAGAGCGCGGGCCCGCCGGTCGTGGCCGAGCTGGAGCGCTACCTCGGCGAGGGCGTACAGCGCGTAGGCGGCGTCGCGCGGCACCGCTCCGGCGTCGTCTCGGCGCGGCAGCTTCTCCAGCAGCGGCCAGACGGCGGGATCACCGTCCCGGGCCATCAGGATGAGCCGGTTGATCTGGACCAGTCTCCGGCTCCTCTCGTCGGCGCCGTCGCGGACGGTCCGCTCGGCTCGGCCCTGCCAGTCCCACGCGTGCGCGGCGGCACCGTCCCGCTCGTTGAGGGCCAGGTTGAACATCGCCATGGCCGCCTTGTCCGGCTGGGTGGCCGCCAACTCGTCGGCGGCGTGGGCGAGTTCGCGGAAACCGGCCGGGTCGGCGCCGACGTTGAGCATGACCAGACCGAGCCCCAGGCGGATCTCGCCCCGGGTGGCCTCCGGCAGCCGCGGATCGTCCAGCACCGATCCCAGCTCGCGGACGGTCACGGCGTAGTCGACGCCGTAGTTGACGATCCGGGCGAGCGTGAGCGCGGCCCGGGACCGCCGCTCGGTGTCCACGTGGGGTCGGTCCAGGACCCGGTGCAGGAGGGTGGCCGCGGTGCCGGTGTCGCCGAGCGCGACGGCCTGGTCGACGGCCTGCTCGATCTGGTCGAGCCACCCCTCCTGGTCGCCGGTGGCCAGCGTGTGGCGGGCGATCTGCACCAGCGGGAGGGGGGCGTGGGTCCGGAGCTCGTCGATGGCCCGCCGGTGCAGGCGGGCCCGGCGAGGCCACGGGATGTGCCGGTAGGCGACCTGCTGGGCCAGCACGTGACGGAAGCTGTAGCGGCCGGTGTCGGTCACGCGCAGCACCGCCGCCCGCAGCGCGTCGACCAGCCCCTCGGCCGCCGCGTCACCGTCCAGGCCGGCGACCTCGGCCAGCAGTTCTTCGGTGGCCGGTACGGCCAGCACCGCCGCCGCGTCCACGACCGCGCCGCCGATCGGCGACAGCGAGTTCAGCCGTTCGGTGACCGCTTCCCGCAGACCGGTGGGCACTTCGGCCCGCTCCAGCTCCCTGACGTCGCGACACGCCTGGTCCCGTAGCGTGATCAGGTCTTCCTCGGCGACCAGCGGCAGGCCCTCGCTGCGGCGGTGGAGCACGGCGCACAGCTCTGGAGTGGCATGGCTGCCCAGCGCCGCGCCGGCGAGATCCGCCACGTCGGTCTCGGTCAGGGGCGACAGCCGGATCACCGTGCCGTTGGTGCCGGGTGGCGGGCGGTAGGCGGCGCCCAGGGCCCCGGCCCCGGTCGGCAGGTCCTCGGCCCGGTAGGTGACCACCAGGACGAACCGGTCGGGCAGGTCGCGGGCGAGCAGCAGGAGCAGTTCGCGGGTGGCGTCGTCGGCCCAGTGCAGGTCCTCGACGACCAGGATCACCCGGCCGACCGCGTCGAGCACGGAGCGTACGGCCTGGATCAACTGGTGGCGCAGCGCACCTGGGTGGCCCGGTGTGGCGGGCGCCGGCGGTAGGCGGTCGGCCAGGTCGGGCAGCAGCGGGGCCAGTGCCCCGGCCGTCGGCGGCAGCCCGGTGGCCGGCAGCCACGGACCGACCTTGCCGAGCGCGTCCACCACCGGCCCGTACGGCAGGGGTTCGCGCAGTGGGCAGCAGAAGCCCGTCACCACCCGCCACCCCTCGGTCTTCAGGATCGCGGTGGCCTCGCGTACCAACCGGGACTTGCCCATGCCGGCCTCGCCCTCGATCATGACGACCGCAGGCGACCGTCTGGTGACGGTGAGTAGCAGATCGAGTTCCTGGCGACGGCCGACGAACCTGAAACCCCGGCCAGGACCGGGGGAACCTTGCTGGTCAGCCACCTGAGTACCGTCCCTTGCGGACACATCCTGGCTCGACTGGGTGACGGAAGGTGACCGGCGGAGGCTGGTCGGCCCGCCATCGTCGGCGGTACCCACTTTATTGCGGCTGCCTACCCATTCAATGCGTTTGTGACGCGTTCCTCATACCCGTCCTGAAGCGGCCGTCTACCCATTCAATGTGTCCCCCATTGTTTCGGCCTGCCCCTTATCCGCATCGTCGATGCCATCCACTCACTCCCCGACACGGAGAGCTCATGTTCAATCGAGCAGCAACGCGTCTGCCCCTATGGCGGATGCGCTACCGGATATCAGCACTCGCGGCGTTCCTCGCCGCCGTCGCGATCGTCCTGATCCAGACCGTCGCCTCGACCAGCCCGGCGCGCGCGGCGGGGTTCTGGGACTGCCCGCGAGGCTTCGGCAACTCCTCCTCGTGTTCCAACATCGTCAACAACGACACCGTCAACGAACGGCAGTTGCCGGCCCAGGTGTACCGCGGGGACTCGCGGACGCCGTACGAGATCTTCACCAACGGCTTCACGGCGGTCGGTACCAACTACGACATGCGGAGCCACCTGCAAGGCCGCGACGGCAGCGGCTACATCTCCACGAGCGCGGACCTGTCGCAGGCGGAACGCTTCGCCAGCAGCCAGGGTGGCCGCAATCTGGGTGCGGCGATGGCGAATCCCAGCTGCCGGACCGGCCGCCCGGTCGCGACGTGGACTCCCTTTCCGGGGATGGGCTGGACGCTGACCGGTCAGTGCACCAGCAGCTGGGTGGAGGCGGACACCTACGTGTACGTCATCGACTCCCACATGGCGCGGAACGCTCTCTACACCGACGACCAGGTGCGAGGAGATGTCGCGCTCCAGCGCTTCGGGGGCCAGCAGGAGTGGGCGTACATCCACCACATCGACCGCACCGCGATCATCGGCGTGCGCGTGTACCGCATGCGGGAGCGAGTCGTCAACGGCCAGCTCGACTACCGGAGCCGGACGTTCACGTACGACCGCTTCGTCGGCAATCCCCACCATGCCGAGGCGCGGGCCGCCTATGACCCGAGCTCCGACCCGGGCGCCCGCTTCAACAGGGACACCTACCTCGGCGTGCCCGCGATCGCGGCGAACCCGTACACCCGCGGCTGCAGTGCGATCAACCGGTGCAGGGACGGTAATGGCTGAGACCGGCTCGACTCTCGACACAGCCGGCCACGCAGACGACGCCGTGATCGCCCGCCCCTCGGACCCAAGGAAGATCATGCTGGAAAACGCATCAGCAGCGCCGCGCCGTATGCGCTCCGCGCTGCGGGAGCGGCCGGGCGCCGCCCTGCTCGCCGTCCTGTCGCTCGTGCTGGCGGGCGGGTCGCTGCTGCCGGCCGCCGCCGCACAAGCCGACACCGCCACTGCCACCGCCACTGGTTCCGACTGGGAGGAGGTGGTGGAACTCGCGGGCTACAACCACGCCCTGACCGCGTTCGACGACCCGAAGAGCGGCCCGACGATCATCTTCCCGTCCGACTACACCGGTGACATCAACAACCTGCAACACCCGAGCGACTGGACCGACTCCACCGGCGCCACGCCGACCAGTTGGCCCACCCCCGCGACCGCCAAAAGCGCCAGGTTCACGCAGGACCAGCTCAACAGCGTGCAGAACGCGGTCCTCGACGCCATCCAGCCCGGCGACGACACCACCACCTACTCCCTGGCCGCCGCCTACGACGGCGCGAGCGACCGGGTGATCGTGCAGACCAACGCCCCCTCGTCCGTCACCGACCCGCTGACCGCCAAGTACTCCGACCAGGTCGCCATCCAGGGCCCGCCCGCGAGCACCCCGCCCCCCATGTGCACGCAGCAGATCTCGCTCACGTCCAACCCCGGCAACACCCATGGCGCGACCGCGGCGAGCGACCAGTTGCAGGCCCTGGCCGACTACAACTGCGCCCTGTCCGCCTACCAGGACCCGAACACCGGCCCGGTGATCACCTTCCCGTCCGACTACGCCGGTGACACCAACAACCTGCAGATCCCGCAGCACTGGACCGACTCCAACGGCAACACCCCGACCAGTTGGCCCACTCCGACCGTCACCCGCAGCGCCAAGTTCACCGCCGCGCAGGTCCAGAAGATCATCGTCTCCGCCGTCGCGCAGATCGAGCCGGTCGGCTCGACGATCTACTACGCCGCCGCCCACTACGACGGGCTGAGCGACCGGATCGTGGTGGACACCGACGCCCCCTCCTCGGTCACCGACCCGCTGGTGGCCGCCTACCCCGACCAGGTCACCATCGCCGGCCAGAAGGCCCCGGCGATCCAGATCACCAACAAGCACAGCAGCCTCGACCTGGGGATCGACGGCGCCTCCACCACGCCCGGCGGCGCGGTCGTGCAGCAGAGCGCGGACACCACCGCCAACCAGCAGTGGCGGCTGATCGACGCCGGCAACGGCCAGTACAAGCTCAAGAACGTCAACAGCGGCCTGCTGCTCGGCATGGCCGGCGGCTCCGGCAACCCGGGCGCCAACGCCGTGCAATGGGGCGACGACGGCCACGACGACCACCTGTGGCAGGTGACCGACGCCGGCCACGGCTACGTCAAGCTGGTCAACGTGCGCAGCGGACTGCCGTTGGACGTCGCCGGAGCCTCGACCGACCCCGGAGCGAGCGCGCTCCAGAACACCGACAACGGGGCCGATTCCGAGCTCTGGCAGCTGACTCCGATCAGTTGACGAGTGGCGCCGAACCGGCACGGGTTGCGCGCATCTGTCGTGCGCGACCCGTGCCTTGGCGACGGCCTGGGGGTGGGTGGTTACGGGGTCAGCAGGGGGAGGGAGTTGAGGTGTTCCTCCGGGACGTCGAACGCGTCCGTGAGAGTTGTGAGGTGGGGGGCCAGGTACGTCGTGAGGGTTGCCCGGGCTGTTGGGAGTGCGCGGGTCTGGTCCGGCGTGAATGCGCCCTCCGCGAGGAGCAGGCCCTCGTACGGCTGGAGGTGGCGTAGGAGGAACAGGGCGTGCAGGGCGGTCAGTTCGGGGGAGTCCGCTCGTGTGCATGCCCTTGCGAACGCGTCCGACGCCTGGGCGAGTGCGTGCGTTTCCACCAGGGTCAGTGCCGGGAGCGCCGCGTTGTTCCAGCGGGCGAAGGCGCCGCCCTTGGTGCCGGGGGCGCGGAGGGCTGTGCGGGCCGTCTGGTGCCAGTGGCGTTCGGCGGTGGAGAGGGCCCTGCGGAGAAACGTTACGTCCGTTACGCTCTCGGCTCCCGTCGCCTTCGGCTGCTCCTCGGCGAGGTCGTGGGCGAAGAGCATCTCCGCGCCGGCCTTCGACCAGACGGCGAGGTTGTCGCCCTCGGCGGTGATCGCGCCCTCCGCGTTCGCGGGGTAGTCGGCGAGGCCGTTCACGGGGAACAGGCCGCGTGCGCCGCAGCGTTCGCGGCATTCCGTGACGATGTCGCGGGCTTGGTAGGTGATCCAGCCCTTCGCGATGGCCACGAGGCGCTCCGCTGCGGGGCGGTCGGGGGTGAGGGGGTGGGTGGGTGAGTGGATGGGCCACTGGTCCGCCTGGGCTGTGGCGGCGGGTGGTTCGGTGGATGAGTGGCTGAGCCTCTGGTCCGGTACGAGTGGTTCGGTGGGTGAGTGGTTCAGCCACTGGTCCGCCGAGGGCGCGGCGGCGGGTGGCTCGGTGGCCGAGTGGCTGAGCCACTTGCCCGCCGCGTCAGCCTTGCCCACCGCATCGACCGGCCCAGTGGCCGAGTGGCTGAGCCACTCATCCATCACCGCCCGGTGCAGGAACGTCATCGCGTACGCCGTTGCCACGCGGGCCAGCAGGCGGCTGTGGTGGGTGGTGTATGCCGAGATCGGGATGCGGGTGGTGCCGCCGGTCGGGGCCGAGACCTTGCGGTGTTCGGCGTAGCGGGCCGCTACCGTCAGGGCTGCTCGGGCGCCGCCCAAGGTGCTTGCGCTCATGCAGAGTTTGCCGGTGGTGACTCGGTCGATTGCTGTGAGGAAGCGTTTCCTTGGGCTGCCCAGGAGGCTCTTGATCGTGCCGTCGGGTTGTAGGCGGCCGTGGGGGCCCTGGATGAGGGACGTGCGGGGGAGGGGGACGTTTGTGAAGGTGGTGGTGCAGTGGTCTACCGGGCTGCCGATACGTTCCGGCAAGGGGGTGATCGTGATGCCGGGGAGGGGGGTGCCCGTTGAGTCCGTCAGGGGGGTGAGGAAGAGGAAGACGCCCTCGTCGCGGCCGTTCGTCAGGAGGCGGGCCGCTACTACCGCCGTTTTCGCGCCCCCGGCGGGACTCGTGTTCGGCATGAACTTTGCCGCGCCCGGGTGCGGGGTGTGGAGGGTGAACGCGTCGGTGGCGCGGTCGTACGTCGCCGTTGTTTCCAGTGCGGAGGCGTCGTTGCCGTGGGCCTCCTCCGTGCAGAGGAACGTTCCGGTGCGGGTGAGGTTCGTGAACGGGGTCAGGTCCCGGGGTGGGGAGTCCTGGTCGTCCAAGATGCTTCCGAGGAATAGGTTGTAGTGAATGCCCGCTACCGTTGCCGTCGCGCCGTCCACAACCGACGTCCACTCGTGCAGCGCGGCGAGGTGGCGGGGGTTGTTCGCCAAGTGCTCGGCGGGGAAGGGGAGTTGGTCGTGTACGTGGCGCAGGCGGTCGTATGTCAGCCGCCACCGTTCCTCGGTCGTCGCGTGGGGGCGGTGGCGGAAGACGGGGTGCGTGATGGTGTGGCGGTGGGTGGTGTGGACGCCGTCCTCGAAGAGGAGTTCTCGCAGCGTGGGGCGTGTTGTGGTGATCAACATGCCCCGTCTATCTGCGAGATGGGGTCTCAGGTAACGATCTTGCGGGTTACAGGTTGGTGGTGAAGGCGGCCCAAGTCGTGGGCGCGAGCTGGAGGGTGGGGCTCGCGGACTCGGGGTTCTTGGAGTCGCGGATGTGGATGGTGCCGGGGCACTCGGCCACTTCGACGCACTGGCCGCCCTCGTCGCCGCTGTAGCTCGACTTCCGCCAGGAGAGGGCGACTTCGAGGCAGGCGCCGCCTTCGCTGCCGCTGTACGTCGACTTGAACCACTGGAGTGCTTCGGTGCTCATTGTTCTCCTAGCAAGCTGTCCAGCATGCGCTTGGACTCTTCGACGTCGCGGGCCTGTGTCCGCAGCATCGCATATTTGCCTTCCAGGATGGACATCTCATCGGGGTCCGAAACCCAGTGACTGCCGCGCTGTCCCTCGGCGTACGCGAGGCGTTGGTGGTCCTCGGTTTCGAGGAGGGTGAACGGGCCGTTCAGTCCGGCGTGATGAGGGCTCGCCAGCGGCAGGATCTGGATCGTCACGTTGGGCCGGTCCGCGAGTTCCCGCAGGTGGCGGAGTTGCCGTTGCCTTATGGCCGGGCCGCCGACCATGATGTGCAGGATCGGCTCCCAGATGATGAAGCTCATCGTGAGCGGGGTCTCGCGCTCGAAGATCGCCAGACGCTCGACGCGGCCCGCCAACTTCGTCTGGATCTCCGCCTCGTCGTATGCGGGGGTGCGCTCCCGCAGGACGGCCTCTGCGAACTCCTCCGTCTGAAGCAGGCCGGGCATCACGAAACAGTCGTACCAGCACAGCACGATCGACGAGCGCTCGTGGTCGATGTACAGCTCTGCGTACATCGGGTACTGGTCGATCTCCGGCAGGTTCTCCGCGCCCTCCTCGAACACCCCTTTCGTTCCAAGGGCCTTGTCGAGCTTCCGGCCGATGTCCGGCTTCAGGGGCCGTCGGCCCTGCTCGATGGAGGCGATGGTCTCGTCGTCGACCTTGACGATCTCCGCGAGCTCGACCTGCGTGTAGCCACTCGCGCGGCGGGCGGCGGCGAGCTGCCTGCCCAGCATCTTCATCGAAGTCTGGTTCTTTGGCCTTGACGGCTTCCTCGGACTCATGTTGGCCTCTATCCCCCGGAGTTGGGCGCGGCTCACCCGTACACACCCGTACGAAATCCGGCGTACGGGCTGGCAGGGTGTTCAACCGTAGTGATCCCGCGCCACTCTCGCCCCGTGAACGGAACAACTCAACGGCCGTTGCTGCGAGAGAGGTGCTTCCGCCGTGACCGGCGGTCCGTGCCTGCCGCGCGGCGGTTCGCCTTGGAAACGCTTACCGGTTGGGGGCTCGCTTCGTCCGAGCGGGCCCATGATGTCCTGCTGTGCGTCAGCGAGTTGGCGACCAACGCGCTGCTGCACGGGGTGCCGAGGGGGAGGCAGTTCCTGCTGTCGCTCCGGCGGGACGGGGACAGTGTCGTCGTCGAGGTCCACGACAGCGGGGACGGGGTGCCGCGTATCGCGCAGGGGCGCGACGGGGACGAGGGAGGGCGGGGGCTCGTGCTGGTCGCCGCGCTCAGTTCGAGGTGGGGGGTGAGGGAGCGGGTGATCGGCAAGGTGGTGTGGTGCGAGTTCCCCTTGCGGTGCTGAGAGCTGCGGTGCGTCAGGTGCGGGTCTGCTGATCCTGGGCCGCCAACTGCGCCTTCAGCCACGCCGGTTCGGGGTTGACGTACGGGTGGTCCGCGATGAAGACCGTCGGGACCGTCTCGTTGCCGTCGTTCGCCGCCCGTACCGTTGCCGCCGCCTCGGGGTCGGTCCAGATGTTGACCCAGTGGACACGGTGGGCGTCGGGGCCGAGGCGGATGCGGAGGCGGGCGCAGTACTTGCAGCCGGGGCGCCAATAGACGATCGGGCGGCCGTCGTCGGCGCTCCGGGCTGCGGCCTCGGTGGTCGAAGTGGGGAAGATCAGCGGGGAGTTGATGACCGCGAGGACGGCGAACAGGAGCGCGAAGGCTATCGCCGCCACCGGATTCTCCCTCGTCAGCAGGCCTGTTGCCGCGGTCGTGCCGCAGATGGCCAAGAGGGCGGGGAGGATCCAGGCGCGGTTCATGAGGACGCAGGGTATCCAGCGGTCAGCGGGAGCGTTCCGCCAGGGTGAGCAGGAGGTGCGCGGACTCCGGATGGTGGAAGTCGGAGTGCGCGCCGGTGGGGTTGAGGGGGCTGCCCCGGTAGAGCCAGTCCGCGTCGACGTTCACCAGGCGGTGGTCCAGGGCGAGTTGGGGGTAGGGGACGGTCGTCCGCAGCAGCTTCGTACTGAACTGCGGTACGGGGGCCGCGCCCGCGCCCGAGTGGCCGATGCCGGGCGCCTTCTCGGCGCGCAGGTGCCAGAAGCCCGTCGCCCGGTCCCAGCGGGAGTGCGTGAGGACGAGGGGGCCGCGCAGCGGGGCGCCCGGGTGGGTCGGCGTGGGGAACAGGGTGTCGAAGTGGGTCGTGAACGCGTCGCGTGGGGCGGCCATTTGGAAGATCAGCATGCTGTCGACGGTGAACGGCCGGCGGGGGTCGTACGGGGTGCTCCAGCCCAGCGTCTTCGGTGGCTCGGCGGCCCGCTGCACGGCCTCGCACAGGAACCGGCCGCCGAAGGAGTGGCCCATCAGGTGGAGGTACTTGCCGGAACGGCCCGCGAGGACCGGGGGCGCCTTGGGATCGCCGCGTTCCCCGTCCAGATACCCCAGCAAGTGCCCTATGACGTACGGCGCGTGGCCCTTGCCCTCCGCGCTCATCGCGTGCGCGCGGTCGCGGATGCGGGTGTAACCGCCCTTGAGCTTCGAGAGACTTGAGGAGGGCCAGCGGACGACGACGCACCAGGGGCGGTAGCCGTCGGCCTTGAGGCCGGGGTAGCGGTCGGGGGATTTCGCGTACAACTCGACGGCCTGGCCCAGGAGTTGGGTCGCCGCTTTCGTCGCCTGGGCGGGTGGGGTCTGCCAGCCGTGGACGTAGACGTGGATGTCGGTGGCCCAGGTGGGGAGGGGGAGGAGGGTGGCGAGGTGGTCGGCCACGCGGTTGACGGGGACGGGGGTGCCCTTGCCCGTCGTCAGGCGGCCCTGTTTGTCGAGGTCGATCTCGGCGGGCTTCGGGGCGGGGGCGGGCTTGCGTCGTTTCACGAGGCCAGGTCCAGTCTGCTGTCGATGCCGCAGTTCAACCCGTACGTGAGAGCCAGCGGGTTGTGGTACTTCTCGGCGAAGTCCCGCACCAGGGACTGGCTGATCTCCCCGGCGGTGCGCTCACCCGCGAGGTACGACTCCAGGAACTCGTACGCGTACTCCGCCGCGAACACCTGCGGTACGTCGATCTGCGGGGCCAGCACCCCCACCGCGCCCATCTCGATCAGCTCCTGGCCGAGGTGCTTGAGCGCGCCCGGGGCGCCCGCCCGGCCGGTGTGGCAGGCGTTGAGGAGGACGAAGGGCTTGAAGCGGGCCTGCGAGGTGCGCGGGATGCCGAAGCGCCGGAACTCGACCGCGGGGCCGTCCACATGCTCGTCGTCGGTGAGCCGTACCGACAGGCACGTCCCCGAGGCGCCGTTGTCCGCGAAGTGGCCGTGGCACCAGAAGTACATGAGGTCCTCGGCGAGGATGCGCACGGCGAGCGCGTCGAGGAGTTCGCTGCCCTTGGTCCGTACGGTCAACCGGGTCCGGTTCTCCAGGAGTTGATGCACCTCGGGCGCCCGGCCCACCTCGTCCAGCGCCGTGTCCTTGTTGAGGCTGGTCGCCGCCCGGTCGCGCACGGCGAGCGGCGCGTGGTCCCAGGGATGCCGGTCGTTCTGCTCGACCTGGTGCCGGTGCCCGAGGAACGCCTCCCACGGGCTCCCGCACCCGCCCGGGTCAACTGCCAGCATCGGCCAGGGGAGTTGGACCTCGGAATCGAACGTCACGCGCAGCGGCTCGGGTCGGGTCAGCGCGTCCATGAGGAAGTCCCGTACGCCGGTCAGGCGCGGGTTGTGGCCGTGGAGCAGCTTCGTCAGCAGCCCGTACCCCTCGCGTGCGAGCCGCGCCACCAACTCGTCGGTGACAGGGGCGAACTTGCTGAGGTCGACGGTCTCGGTGAGCGGGTAGCCGCCGACCTGCTCGCCGTACGAGCCGTCCGGGCTCTGGTGGTGCACGACCAGGTCGCTCCACAACGCCCGCAGCCGCGCGCCCAGTTGCCACAGGACGGTCGCCGGGGTCTCCAAGTCGGCCCGGAACCAGCCCTCTTGCCCTTTCACAACGATCAGGAGCTGCTCGGCGCTGCGGTACGTCAGGATCACGCGCAGCTCGCCGTCGCCCTGTCCTGGTGGTTCCCCCGTGTAGCCGTGGGCCGGGTCGCGGACCGTCTCCACCGCCATGTCCACCGTCATCGAGCCGGGCCCTTCCTTTCCTCGCTGTCCTCGCTGACTGCGACCACCGTCTTGATCTCCTGGAGCGCGAACCCCGAGGCGTGGTCGTACATCGTGAAGTGCACCTCGTGGGCGCCGGGTTCACGCGCGGTCAGTTCGAAACGCAGGGCGCCGCCGGGCTCGTACTCCGCCGTCGGCGGGTCGACCGTCGCCTTCGTGCGGCAGCCCGCGATCACCATCACGCGCGCCAACTCCCGTCGGCCGCGCTGCCGTTCGAGGCGGAGTTCCAGGTGGGCTGGGGTGTTCGTGGCGGGCTCGTCGGTCAGGAGGGTGACGCGGGCGCGCCAGGCGGGGCGTGCCGTGCGCAGGCGCCAGGCGAGTTCCTGGACCGTGGGGTGGTCGGCGCCGAGGGCCTCCGCGTGGCGGGCGACGACGTCCTCGGGGACCTCGTCGATGCCCGACTCCAGGCAGGTGAAGGCGAGTTCGGCGAGGGCTTCGAGGGTGCTGGGATGGTGCGGGCCGAGGACCCGCGAGCGGCCGTCGTACACCGCTTCGAGGAGAGCCATGGCCTCCCGAGGGCTGTCCAGGGTGCGCGCGACCAGGACGGCGAGCGTGGGGAGCGGAGCCTCGTAACCGGTCGCGAAGACGTCCAGGAACCGGCCGAGGCGGACCGACTCCTCGTCGTCCTCCTGGACCGGACGGGATTCCTCGTGGACCCGTGCGATGTCCCGCGCGGTGTCGGGCAGGCCACCCGGGTAGTGGCGCAGCAGCTCCGCGAGGACCTCCGCCGCCTCCTGCCGCGCACCGTCCTGGAGGAGGGCGTGCGTGAGGACCGGGAGCAGACGCAGCGCGTACCAGTGGCCGGGGCCGAAGGTCCGGCGGGCGTGCTCGACCAGCTCGCGGGCTGTTCGCACGGCACGTCCCGGCACCCCCGCGTCGGCCGTCAGCCAGGCGAGGAGGCCGCGTACCCAGAAGACCCCAGGGTGTTCCTCGGGGAGTTCCGCCTCGCAGCGCGCGAGGTGCTCCGTCAGGATCTGGGCGGCGCGCCAGGTGTCTCCCGCCTGCCAGCAGGCACAGGCGAGGACGATCCGCAGATCGAGCGTCCTCGGATGGCTCTCCCCCCGCACCCGCTCGCTGTCCGCCAGCAGCGCCTCGGCCTCCCGCAGGCAGCGCAGCCGGTCCCCGGAGCGGCGCAGCGTCCACACCAGGGACCTGCGCAGGTCGAACACGTCGGCGTGATCGGCGCCGGAGGCCCGGGTCCAGTCGGCCAGCAGCTCCGTACTCTCCCGCAGAGCGAGCGCGGTACGGCCCTGCGCGGAGTGCACCTGGGCGAGCCGGCCGCGCGCGGTGAGGGTGTGCCGGTGAGCGGGGCCCAGGACCCGGGTGCAGTCCGCCACCAGCCGCTCGGCCGCCTCCTGGGTACGAGCCGCCTCCGCCGGACTCGACGACGTCCAGACGAGGTACTGGCGGACCCCGAAGGTGCGGATGTGGTCGGGACCGTGGATGCGCTCGTGGTCGGACAGCAGGGCCTTCAGGTCGCGCAGCGCTCCGATACGGTCCCCGGCGTACCGCCGGCTCTCGGCCAGGGAGATCCTGGTGGCGAGGGTGTCCCGGTGGTCCGCGCCCAGCACCCGCGTGCGGTCCGCCACCAGGTCCTCGAAGGCGGCGACCGCGCGCTCCAGATGGACCCCCTCCCGCAGCGCGGACGCCAGCGACGCGCGGGCCTCCAGCGCGAGATGGTGGTCCGGTCCGCCGAGCCGGGTACGGATCTCCACCAGCTCCTCGAACCCGATGATCGCGCGCTGGTGCTGACCCGACCGCATCCACGTGTGGGCGAGCTGCGCGCGGACCCCGACGGTCGTGACGTGCTCGCGGCCACGGACCCGGGACTGGTCGGCGAGCAGCGCCTCGGCCAGCGCCGCCGCCCGCTGGTAGGCACCCGCCACGCAGTGTCCCCACACCAGGTCGCCGCGGAACGTGAGCACGGACGGACGATGCGGACCGCCGCGCCGGACGGCGTCCGCCACGACGGCCTCCAGCAGGGCCAGGGACTCCGCGTGGGCGCCGGCGGTGCGGCGCACCAGGGCGAGGTCGCGGCGGGCCCGCAGCGTGCGCGGGTGGTCGGCTCCCCGCAGCCGGGTCCAGGACGCCACGGCCTCCTTGTAGAGGACGGCGGCCCGCGTGTGATCGCCCGCTGCCGAGCAGGCATTGGCCAGGTTCTCGCGGATCAGGAGAGTTTCCGGCGCCTCGGCGCCCAGGATGCGGCAGCGGTCGTCGAGCAGCGCGGAGAAGTCCGCCACGGCGTCCGCGTGGTCACCCGCGCCCAGCCTGGCCAGAGCGAGTCCGTTGCGGGCGTGCAGCGTCTCGGCGGCCTCCGCGCCGAGCACCCGGGAACGGTCGGCCACCAGGCCGGCGGACGCCGACACGGCCTGGCGGAACTCGCCGGCCGAGCGCATCACCCAGGCCCGCCAGCTCCTGGTGTGCAGGGTCTGCGGATGGTCGGGACCCAGGAGCCGGGCACGGTCGGCGGTCAGGGCGTCGAAGATCTCCGCAGCCTCCCGGTGGTTCCCGGCGGCCCGGTGCGCCTCCCCGAGCCGCTCGCGCGTGTAGAGGGTGGCGGGATGCGCCGCTCCCTGGAAACCCTCGCGGTCCGCGGCCAGTTGCTCGAAGAGGCGCAGCGCCGTGAGGTGGTCGTCCTCCTCCAGATACACCTCGGCGAGGTCCGACCGGGCGTTCAGGACGGTGGGATGGCCGGGACGCAGGAAATCGGCGAGATCCGCCAGCAGGCGCCGCAGCCCCTCGACCGCTCCACGGTGGTCACCGGCCAGCTGGCGGGTCCGTGCCAGGTACTGGCGGGCGTTCAGGCTGCGCGGGTGCGCGGGCCCCAGGACGCGGGTGCGGTCCTCGACGACCTTCTCGAAGATCTGGATCGCCCGCCCGTGGCTGCCGTTGGAGCGGTGGGCGAAACCCAGGTTGGCGTGGGCCGTGAGGGTGTCGGGGTGATCCCGGCCCTGCATGTGGGTACGGACCTCGACCAGCTCGGTGCGCTCCCGGATCGCCGCGCGGTGGTCCCCGGCCAGCTGCCGGGTGAAGGCGAGATCACCCCGGCAGCGCAGCGTCTCGACGTGGTGCTCTCCCCGGACCCGTACGAAGTCGGCGATCAGCTTCTCGTAGGCGGTCGCCGCCCGGCCGTGGTCGGCGCGGTTGCGGTGGGCCGTGGCGACGTCGTCACGGAAGTCGAGCGTCGCCGGATGGTCGGGGCCCTGGAAGCGGGCGCTGTCCGCGGCCAGGGACTCGAACTCGGGAAGCGCCTTGTGGTGCCCCTCCGCGCCGGCCAGGGCGTAGGCCAGCTGCTGACGGCAGCGCAGGGTGTCGGGATGGTCGGGTCCCTGCACCCGGGTGCGGTCGGCGACCAGCGCGCGGTACCGCGCCACCGCCGTACGCGGATCACCGGCCGCCTGGTGGGCGGCGGCCAGCCAGCCCCGGCAGTTCAGCGTCTCGGGATGGTCGGCGCCGCGCGCCTTCAGCCGCGCCGCCACGGCTTGGGCGTACAGGTCCAGGGCCTTGCGGTGATCGCCCGCGGCCTGGTGGGCGTAGGCGAGGTTGCTGAGGGAGGCGAGGATGTCGGGGTGGTCGGCGGGCAGGACCCGGGGGAGGACCTCGGCCAGGGCCTCGAACTCCCGGACGGCGTCCGCGTGACGCCCGGCGCTCTGGAGCGCGTAGGCCAGACTGCTGCGGGCGGTCAGCGTCTCGGGAGCCTCGGGGAAGTGCCGCTGCCGGTGGGCGACCGTCGCGGTCAGCTCGGTGACCGCCCGGGTCACCTCCCCCGCCTTGCGGTAGGCGTAGGCGAGGCGTTCACGGGCGGTGAGCGTCTCGGGAGCCTCGGCGCCGTGCAGCCGGTGACGGTCGAGATAGACGTCCTTGCACAGGCCCAGGGCCTTGGCGGGATCACCCGCCTTGGCGTGCAGCTCCGCCAGCAGGTCGCGGTCGGTCAGGGTGACGTCCGCGTCCTCGCCGTGCAGAACGGTGTCGGCCTCCACCACCTGGGTCATCAACGGGATCGCCAGGACGTGCTGTTCCCGGGAGATCAGCTCCGCCGCACCCTTGCGGTACATGTCCGTCACGCGGGGGTCGGCGGTGGCGGCCGGACCGGACTCGGCGAGCGCCTGGACGTGGACGAGAACCGTCCGCTCGGCCGACGGGTGGGCCGCGAGCGCGCGTTCCATTCCGTCACGGGCCGTCAACGCCCCTGGGGAGTCGGCGAGTTGGAGAGAGCTGCGGACCAGCCGGTGCAGGAGGAGACCGGCCGGGGTGGAGGTGATGAGGTGGAAGTCCGTCAGGGCGTCCAGAGCCGCCTCGACCTCCCGGCGGGGCTCGGGCCACTGGTCCAGGACCTCGCGGGGTACGGCCTCCGGCGCACACCAGGCGAGGGCGTGCAGGAGCGGCACCGAGAGCGGATGGTCGTGGCGGATGCTCTCCAGGCTGGTCCGCCAGATCTGGGCGATCTTCTCGCCGACCGGGTCGGTGTCGTCGTCGAGACCCTCGGCATCGGCCAGCCGGGAGCGGTAACCGGCCAGTCCGGTACGGGTCTCGCGGAGGTAGGCACCCGCCTGGGCCAGGGCCAGAGGGAGACAGCCGAGGTCCTCGATCAGGCGTTCCGCCGTCCTGCGGTCGGCGGGAGTGTCCTCGTCGAGTCCGGCCGTCCTGCGGAGCAGGTCGTACGCGTTCTCGGGGGCCAGGACGTCCAGCGAGATCAGATGGGACTGGTCCGGCCAGCCTCTGCGGTGCCGGGTGGTGACCAGCTGGTGGCCCCGGCCGAGGAGGCGGCCCAGATAGGGGGTGAGGTGCTCCGGCCGCTCCACGTTGTCGTAGATCAGCAGCCAGTCCGTGTGCTCGTGCAGCCAGAGCAGGGAGAACTCGGCGCACTCGTTCGGCGAAGCGGTACGGGACCAGGGCGGGTGGAGGTGGTGTGCCAGCTCGGCCAGGCCGGTGGCTGTCCGGGCCTCCGTCTCGGCGGGGATCCGCCAGATCAAGGAGTACGGGTCCGCGCGTCGCGCGTGCGCGTAGCGCAGGGCGAGGGTGGTCTTGCCCGTCCCCGCGGCGCCGACCAGGAGGGAGACGGCGTTGTCCCTCGCGGGAGACGGTCCGCCGCTCGACAGCAACGCGTCCTGTAATCGGCCGAGTTCGGTCTCGCGGCCGATGAAGGGCTCCGCCGGGAGCGGCGGGAGGTTGTGCAGGCCGGGAGGCGGCGAGAGACGCGCGGCAGCCTGGCGTACGGCATACGGGAGCACCGTCGCGGGCTGTTCGGTGTGCGGGTCGACGGGGAGCCGGGAGCCGTCGGAGTCGTGTTCCGACGTCGCGGTACCGCTGTACGGCACGGCCGGGCGCGCGGCTCGTTCGTCGACGGTGATGGCCATGTCTCCCCCGCATCCATCGCGCTGTCAACGGTACTTTGCCGCAGGGGAGTTGTCACCGCCGGTGACTTCGGGGAAACCCTTGCGGGAATCCGAGGGCACCGGCGGTGTGGAGCCTCAGAGCTTTTCCGGCGTCCTGATGCCCAGGAGCGCCATGCCCTGGTGCAGGGTGCGGGCCGTGAGGTCGATCAGGAAGAGGCGGTTCTCCTTCTGGGCCGGGGTGTCGGCCTTCAGGACCAGGCACTGGTCGTAGAACGTCGTGAGGTGGCTCGCCAACTGGTACAGGTACGCGGCGAGTTTGTGCGGCTCGTAGGACGCCGCCACCTCCAGGACCGTCTCCGCGAACTGGTCCAGGTGCAGGCCCAACGCCCGCTCCGCCGGGGCGAGTTCCAGGTCCGGGTGGGGCGTCGGGGTCGCGCCGTCCGCCTTGCGGAGGATCGACTGGATACGGGCGTACGCGTACTGGAGGTAGACCGACGTGTCGCCGTTGAGCGAGACCATCTGGTCCAGGTCGAACTTGTAGTCGCGCACGGCCGACGTCGACAGGTCGGCGTACTTGACCGCGCCGATCCCGACGTACCGGCCGTTCTCGACGATCTCCTCCTCCGTGAGGCCGATCTTCACCGCCTTGTCGCGGACGACGGCGGTCGCGCGGTCGACGGCCTCGTCGAGGAGGTCCTCCAGCTTGACCGTCTCGCCCGCACGCGTCTTGAACGGCTTGCCGTCCTTGCCGAGGATCGTGCCGAACGCGAGCTGGAAGGCGGTGACGTCGTCGCTGAGCCAGCCGGCGCGGCGGGCCGTCTCGAAGACCATCTTGAAGTGCAGCGACTGGCGCGCGTCGACGACGTAGAGGAGGTTGTTCGCCTTCAGGCCGAAGACGCGGTCGCGGATCGCCGAGAGGTCGGTCGCCGCGTAGCCGAAGCCGCCGTCCGACTTCTGGACGATCAGCGGGACCGGGTTGCCGTCGGGGCCCTTGATGTCGTCGAAGAAGACACAGAGGGCACCCTCCGAGCGGACCGCCACGCCGGACTCCTCCAGCAGGCGGCACGTCTCGTGGAGCATGTCGTTGTAGCCGCTCTCGCCGACGATGTCGGCGTCGCGGACCTCCATGTCCAGCTTCTCGAAGACGGAGAAGAAGTAGATCTTCGACTCGTCGACGAACTTCTGCCAGGTGGCGAGCGTGGCCGCTTCGCCCGCCTGGAGGTCGACGACCCTGCGCCGGGCGCGAGTCTTGAACTCCTCGTCGGAGTCGAAGAGTTTGCGCGCCGTCTTGTAGAGGCGGTCCAGGTTGGACATCGCCTCCTCGCCGGTGATCTCGCCGTCCTTGTGGTCCAGTTCGTTCGGGTGCTCGTCCAAGTACTGGATGAGCATGCCGAATTGGGTTCCCCAGTCGCCGATGTGGTGCCTGCGGACCACGTTCTCGCCGGTGAACTCCAGGAGTTGGACCACCGCGTCGCCGATCACCGCCGAGCGGAGGTGACCGACGTGCATCTCCTTCGCCACGTTCGGCTGCGCGTAGTCGACGACCGTCGTGCCCGGGTGGGGCGCGTACGGGACGCCGAGGCGGCCGGTGTCGTCCGCGTAGCGCGCCGCGAGGTTGTCGGTGATCGCCCTGTCCGCGATGGTGATGTTGAGGAAGCCGGGGCCGGAGACCTCGATGTCCTTGATGACGGCGGGAGCGGCATCCGGGGAGGCGTCGGGCGTTGTCAGGTTCGCGACCACCTGCGTCGCCAGCTCGCGCGGGTTGGCCTTCGCCTTCTTCGCCAGCGCGAGGACACCGTTGGCCTGGTAGTCCGCCCGGTCGCTGCGTCGCAGCAGCGGGTCCGCTCCGGCTGCCTCCGGCAGGGTGGCCGAGAGGGCGGACGCGAGGTGCTGCTGGACGGAGTCGCTCAGGGACGTGACCGAGGCCATGGGGTGGGTGCCGTTCTCCTCGTGGGGATGGATATACCCCTCCAGTATCCCATGGGCGGTAAAGCGATTTTCGGGACTCAGGGTCACCGGCGTAAGGAGTACATAAGCGTTCACTTCGGTCGATGTGTGGGTCTGGTGTACGAATCCAGGCGCCATTGCCTACTGATCAGTTGCGGACTGTCATGTTGACCATGAAGCCCCCCACCAAGAAACTCCGGGCTGCGCTGGTCACGGCCGCTGCCGCCGGGCTCGCTCTCGTCACCGCGTCCGGTGCCTCCGCTACGCCCTCGTACGCCTCGTACACCACCCCCTCCTTCGGTTCCGCGCATCGCGTGACCACCGCCGCCGACGGTCAGAAGTTCGACCTGCGACTCGGCGCGTTCAACACCTCGCTGCCCGCGTCGGGCGGGACCGTCGATGTCGCCGGGTACGGGTACAACCGGGCGCAGGGCATCTTCCTGGCCTTCTGTGTCGTACCCAAGGGTGTAGTCGTCGGGCACCCTGAGACGTACACCACCCTGCCCACGCCCTGTCTCGGCGGGCGGGAGTCGACCGACGGGTCCGCCCGTCGGATCACCGACACGGGTACGGGTACCCCCGGGGTCACCCTCCCCTACCAGGAGGGTGGGTCCTTCCTGACCGACCTCAAGATCAAGCCGCAGATCGCCGACGGCGTGACCTGCGGGGTGAACGGGGTGCAGTGCGCGATCGTGACGCGGGCCGACTTCACTGCCACGGCTGACCGGTCGTACGACCAGTACATCCCGGTGAACTTCGGCTGAGGTTTCCGCATCTTCATCGGCGTCCCCCTCGGGGGGCGCCGATACCCGTTTTCGTGGTTTGGGTGCCTCCTGGGAGAATGGGACGGTCAGCCGTGATTCCCCGAGGAATCCCAGAACACAGAGGACGTGCCGATCGTGGCTCAGAGCACCGAGACCACCGACTGGGTCTCCCGTTTCGCGGACGAGGTCATCGAGGAGTCGGAGCGTCGAGCCCCCGGCAAACGTGTCGTCGTCGCGTCCGGGCTCTCCCCCTCGGGGCCGATCCACCTGGGCAACCTCCGCGAGGTCATGACCCCCCACCTGGTCGCGGACGAGATCCGTCGCCGGGGGCGCGAGGTCCGTCACCTCATCTCCTGGGACGACTACGACCGCTACCGCAAGGTTCCCGCGGGGGTCCCCGGGGTCGACGAGACGTGGGCCGAGCACATCGGCAAGCCGCTGACCTCCGTACCCGCGCCCGCCGGATCGGCGTACCCGAACTGGGCCGAGCACTTCAAGGCGGCCATGGTCGCGGCGCTCGGCGAGCTGGGTGTCGAGTTCGACGGGATCAGCCAGACCGAGCAGTACACCTCCGGCGTCTACCGCGAGCAGGTGCTGCACGCGATGCGCCACCGCGCCGACATCGACGCGATCCTCGACCAGTACCGGACCAAGAAGGCCCCGGCCAAGCAGTCCCAGAAGCCTCTGGACGAGGCCGAGTTGGAGGCCGCCGAGGGGTCCGGCGCGGCCGGTGAGGACGACGGGTCCACCGGGTCCGCCGGGTACTTCCCGTACAAGCCGTACTGCGGCAACTGCGAGAAGGACCTCACGACCGTCACCGCGTACGACGACGACAGCACCGAGCTGACGTACACGTGCACCGCGTGCGCGTTCTCCGAGACCGTGCGGCTCAGCGAGTTCAACCGGGGCAAGCTGGTCTGGAAGGTCGACTGGCCGATGCGGTGGGCGTACGAGGGCGTCGTCTTCGAGCCGTCCGGCGTCGACCACTCCTCGCCGGGGTCGTCGTTCCAGGTCGGCGGGCAGATCGTCGGGATCTTCGGCGGGCAGCAGCCGATCGGGCCGATGTACGCGTTCGTCGGGATCTCCGGGATGGCGAAGATGTCGTCCTCCAAGGGCGGGGTGCCGACGCCCGGGGACGCGCTGCGGATCATGGAACCGCAGCTGCTGCGGTGGCTGTACGCGCGCCGTCGGCCCAACCAGTCGTTCAAGATCGCCTTCGACCAGGAGATCCAGCGGCTGTACGACGAGTGGGACAAGCTGGTTCTCAAGGTGGAGGACGGGTCGGCTCTGCCGGGGGACGTCGCCGCGTACTCGCGGGCCGTCGGTACGGCTGCCGGTGAACTCGGTGGTACGGCGCGGCCGTTGCCGTACCGGACGCTCGCGTCCGTCGCCGACATCACCGCCGGGCACCAGGACCAGGCGCTGCGGATTCTGTCCGAGCTGGACCCGGCTCACCCTCTGGTAGCACTCGACGACGTACGTCCCCGGTACGACAAGGCGGAGGCGTGGATCAACACGCACGTGCCCGCCGACCAGCGGACCATCGTGCGGGCCGAGGCGGACGTCGATCTGCTGAAGTCCCTCGACGAGGCCGCCCAGCAGAGCCTGCGGCTGCTGCTCGACGGGCTCGCCTCGAACTGGTCCCTCGACGGGCTGACCCACCTCGTGTACGGGGTACCCAAGGTGCAGGCCGGGTTCTCCGCCGACGCGACGCCGAAGGAACTGCCGGCCGAGATCAAGACGGCTCAGCGGACGTTCTTCGCGCTGCTGTACCACCTGCTGGTCGGGCGGGACACGGGGCCTCGGCTGCCTACGCTGCTGCTTGCCGTCGGGCAGGAGCGGGTGCGGGTACTGCTCGGGGAGTAACCGGGTAGTCCTTTGTAGCTAGCTCGCGCGAAAGGGAGCCTCCTCCGAAGAGGGGCTCCCTTTTTGCTGCCTTCTACGCGATGTGGTCGTCCATGACCTCCGCCGTGTGGCGGTTCTGGAAGCGCAGGACCATGCGCTTCGCCTCGGCGTCCGAGAGGGAGATGCCGTGGGTGGCCTCGACGTTGTCGCTGAACTCGCGGGGAGTGGGGTAGCTGCCGTCTATCGACTGCTTGAAGATGCCGTAGAACGACTCCTCGTCCGGCGCGGGAGGTTCCGTGCCGCCGCCCTCGCCGAGTTCGCGGGTACGGCCGGGGCCCGACGGGATCGGGAACGTGCCGGTCTCCTCGGGGGAGACCTCCTCCGGCGGGGGCTCCTGCTGGTACTGGGCCTCGTACTGTTCCGCCTGCACCTGCTGGGCGTACCAATCGGCGTACGCGGCCTCGGGGTTGTAGTTCGGGTCGTAGCCACCCTGGTACGCGACCTCGGCCGGGGCCTTCTTGAACCAGGGGCTCGCGTCGGGGCCCGACTCGGGCTGCTCGTCCGGGAGTTGCTGCGGATCCGGCTGCGAGGCCTGCTGCGCGTCCGGCTGTTGCTCCGGCTGCTGCTGCGGTGCCGCCGGGTTCTGCGACGGCTGCTGCTGCGCCGCCTGCCCGGGCTGCGGGCCCGCCTGCGCGGGGAGTTGAGGGCGCTGCCCCTCCGCCGCCGAGGCCAACGAGGCCGCCGTAGCCGGGAGTTCCTCCTGCTGGAGCACCGGCGCCGGGGGCAGCAGCCGCGGCTCTATGCCCGCCGCCGAGAGGCCCGCCGGGGCCGTCTCCGAGAGGGGCACGCCGTACCGCGCCAGGCGCAGCGGCATCAGGGACTCCACCGGAGCCTTGCGGCGCCAGGCACGGCCGAAGCGCGAGTGCAGGCGCGCCTGGTAGACGAGGCGATCCTGTTCGAGCTTGATCACCTGGTCGTAGGAACGCAGCTCCCACAGCTTCATACGGCGCCACAGGAGGAACGTCGGCACCGGCGAGAGCAGCCAGCGCGTCAGACGGACCCCCTCCATGTGCTTGTCCGCCGTGATGTCCGCCATCCGGCCGATCGCGTGCCGGGCCGCCTCGACCGCGACCACGAACAGCACCGGGATCACCGCGTGCATCCCGACACCGAGCGGATCGGGCCAGGCCGCCGCGCCGTTGAAGGCGATCGTCGCCATCGTCAGCAGCCACGCCGTCTGCCGCAGCAGCGGGAAGGGGATACGGATCCACGTCAGGAGCAGATCCAGGGCCAGCAGGACGCAGATCCCCGCGTCGATGCCGATCGGGAAGACGTAACTGAAGTTCCCGAAGCCCTTCTTGATCGCCAGCTCGCGGACCGCCGCGTAGGAACCGGCGAAGCCGATACCGGCGATGACCACGGCGCCGGCCACGACCACGCCGATGAGCACGCGGTGCATCCGGGTCAATTGGATCGGCGCGGCCACCCGTTACTCCCCTTCGCTTTCCTGTCGTTGCGCGCAACAGGGTGGCACATGTGTGCGTCGTACGTGTCGTCGGACCGTCAGCTCTTGACGGCGGAAGCGGACGCGGACGGGGTGGCGGAAGGCTTCGCCGGCGGGGTCGCCGCAGGTGAACTCGGCTGCACCGTACCGCCGTTGGCCTTCTTCACCGCCGCAACGACTTCCTTCGCCGTCTGCTGCGCGAGCTTCATCAACTCGGCCGGGTCCGGGGCCTTGTCACCCGCGAAACCAGCGCCGTTGTAGTCGACCGTGACGACGACGTTCTCGGTGCGCGTCACCACCGTCTGCTGCTTGAAGGCGCCTTCCTTCTTCTTCTGGTCATAGCTGACGGCCGTCGCCGCGTCCCCTATCCCGGCCGCCGCACTCGACTTGACGTTCGTCGCGCCCTGCACCGACTTCGCGTCGTCCAACTGCCGGGTGAAATACTTCTGCGCCTGCTGATCGGCGTCCCCGGCAACGGAGTTGGAGTCGAAACGCAGCAACGAGACGCTGAGCCAGCGGTACTGCGAGCCCTTCACACCGTTGTCGCTCAGGCTGTCCCAGGTGCAGCCCGAACGCGTGCCCACCTCGCCCGACGCCGACTTCTTGCCCGACTTCGCCTTCGGCACCGTGTCGTCGAGGGTGTCCTCCGACAGGGCCTTGCAGGCGTCCGGCAACGTGGCGTACACCGCCGCCTTCAGCGTGGGGGACGGGGAAGCGCCGTCCGACGGCGTCGTCGCCGTACCCCCCGAGGACGACTGCTGGGAGTCACCCGCGTTCGCGGCGCTGCCGCCACCGCCGCCCGAGTCCGAGGAGCAGCCCGCCGCGAACAGCAGCACCGGGAGTGCCCCTGCCGCGAGAGCGCGGCTCAGGTTCCGGGCGCGCTTCGTCCGCCGGTCGTGCTGGTCATCTCGCTGGGCTCGTCGCTGCATGGTTCCTTCACTCATGACGCTGGTGGTTCCTGCGGGTCTGAACGGGTCCGAGGGGCCACGGTACGCGGTGAAGAAGCTGTGCGGTCTCCTTTCGATCTCTTCGCGGACGGGCCTACGGCGGCTGCCCGGGCCGTCGGTCAGCCGAGCCTGTCGGCCAGTTGAGCCGCGAGTTTCCGGGCCTTGTCCTGCATTTCCTTACTGTCCGGGACCGTGCCGAGCGTCGCCGGCTGCTCCTCGTACTGGACCGTCACGATCACGTTGGACGTGCGGAACGCCACAGTCACCGTGCGCTGCTTCGCCGTCGAGCCGGAGCTCGTGAGGGCGTCGTCGACGAACGCCTCGTCGCCCAGGTCGTCCAGGACGCGGGGCTGTACCTCTGCGGTAGGGGTGGTAGGGGAGGGGGACACGCTCGTGCTGGGGGAAGCGCTGGACGTGGGAGTACCACTGGGGGTGGGGGTACCGGGGGTACTTGAGGGGGAGGCCAGCGTCGGGCTCGGGCTCGGGGACACCGGGGCCGGGAGGTCCGCCGCGATCTGCTTCTTCGCGAACAGCGCCTGCGCCTGTGTGTCGTCGCTCACCGCGTTGTCGTACGAGACCACACGCTCGAAGTCCACCGACAAGTGGTCCGTCGCCGCCGTCGACTCCACCTTCCAGCGACAGCCCACCCGGCGGTCCGTGTCGTACGTCAGGGTGGGGGTACCCGCGTACGCCTTCTGCTGCTGCGCCGGGTCCATGAGCTGCTTGATGCCCGGCAGGAGGGCGTCCAGCGTGCCCCGGGCGACCGCGCCGCACGCCTCCGGGAGCGTCGCGTACCGGCCCGGCTGCGCCGCCGCGCTCGTCGTACCGCTGTCGCCCGGGTTCGAGTTGTCCGTCGAGCCGCCGTCGTCCGAGCCGCCTGTGCAGCCGGCCAGCAGCGCCACGAGGAGGGCTGCCGCGCCGGGGACGTACGCCTTGCGCTGCACGGGGGCTCCTTAAGCGAGGGGTTGTGCCGGTGGGGGGTTCCAGTGTCCCCCGGCGGGAATTTCGGTTGCCGGGGGAGGGTGGCACCTGACGACAATGTGTATCGCACGCGACACCTCGGACGCCGGTCCGGCATCCGTTTCGTCGGCTCTGACGCCGGTTTTGCGTATCCGGTCCTGGGGCGTTCTTTGTCGTGTTCGCGCGCTTTTCTGTTGCTGGGGGAATGAGGAAGTCATGTCGTACGTGGAGATGCCGGGCGCGCGGGTGCCCATTCGGATGTGGACGGACCCCGCCGCCGTCGAGGATGTCGCGCTCCAGCAGCTGCGCAATGTCTCGACGCTGCCGTGGATCAAGGGGCTCGCCGTCATGCCCGACGTCCACTACGGCAAGGGGGCGACTGTCGGGTCCGTCATCGCTATGCAGGGGGCTGTGTGTCCTGCTGCTGTGGGAGTGGACATCGGGTGTGGGATGTCTGCCGTGAAGACGTCGTTGACCGCCAATGATCTGCCGGGGGATCTGTCTCGGTTGCGGTCGAAGGTGGAGGCGGCGATTCCGGTGGGGCGGGGGATGCATGAGGATCCCGTTGATCCGGGGCAGTTTCATGGGCTTGCCACTGCTAGGTGGGATGGGTTCTGGGAGCGGTTCGATGGGGTGGCGGATGCGGTGAAGTTTCGCGAGGAGCGGGCAATCCGACAAATGGGGACACTTGGGGCCGGCAACCACTTCATAGAGCTGTGTGTGGACACGGAGAGTTCCGTCTGGCTGATGCTGCATTCCGGTTCCCGCAACATCGGTAAGGAACTCGCTGAGCACCACATCGGGATTGCGCAGAAGCTTCCGCATAATCAGGGGCTTGTCGATCGGGATCTTGCGGTCTTTGTCTCCGACACTCCTCAGATGGCCGCCTACCGTAACGACCTCTTCTGGGCTCAGGAGTACGCGAAGTACAACCGGACGCTGATGATGGCTCTGCTGAAGGACGTCGTCCGCAAGGAGTTCAAGAAGGCGAAGCCGACCTTCGAGGCCGAGATTTCCTGCCATCACAACTACGTGGCGGAGGAGCGGTACGACGGGATGGATCTGCTGGTGACCCGTAAGGGTGCCATCCGTGCCGGCTCCGGGGACTTCGGGATCATCCCGGGGTCCATGGGTACGGGGTCCTACATCGTGAAGGGTCTCGGGAACCCGCTCGCCTTCAACTCCGCCTCCCACGGGGCCGGTCGGCGGATGAGCCGTAATGCCGCCAAGCGGCGGTTCTCCGTCGCCGATCTGGAGGAGCAGACGCGGGGGGTGGAGTGCCGTAAGGACTCCGGGGTCGTGGATGAGATTCCGGGGGCTTACAAGCCCATCGACCAGGTCATCGATCAGCAGCGGGATCTGGTGGAGGTCGTGGCGAAGTTGAAGCAGGTGGTGTGCGTCAAGGGCTAGGAACGGCGATGGGCGCGGCGATTGTGGGCCGCGCCCATTTCTGTCGCTCAGTCCGGGAGTGGCACGATGCCGTGCAGCAGTTTCCAGCGGCGGTTCTGGCAAGGGCTCTGGGAGTAGCCGAGTTCAGCTGCCGCGTGGACGATGGTGGGTGCGGTGAGGAGAATGCGGTCCATTTCGGGAGTCCACTCGATGCGTGGGGGCTTGATTTTCATGCCTGCCGGACGGGTCCAGGAACTGAGCGAATCTGCGGCGTTCTGCTTCCGCTCCAGTGAGAGACAATCGGGGTAGTAGAGGTCGGCTGCCAGCTTCTGGGCGTTTTCTTTGATGTAGAGGATGTTGTAGATGTCGTCGCGGGCGTTGCGTTTGAGGGTGCGTTCGGCTCCTGTCACGTCTCGTGCGTAGTCGCGCAGGTGGGACGCGATGGCGGTGCTCGCCGTGGTGAGGGAGACGAAGGGGAAACCCTGGCTGGTGAAGCCGACCGAGCCGTCTGCGTCGATGAGGCCGCGTAGGTAGTCACGGAGCCTTTTCAGCGTTGACGCTCCAGGGTGAGGATGGCTGCGGCGATGGCGGTCATGCGATTGGGGCTGCAGCGGGCCCGGCGGAAAATGCGCCAGGACTTCAGCCTTGCGATGCTCCGTTCGACCGGTGCCCGTGCCGCTGACAGCGCCCGGTTGATCGTCTGCTGGGTCGTGGTGAGGTCCCGGTTCGGGAGCCGTCTGATCGGTGTGGTCACCCAGGGGCCGGCGCCAATGTAGGCGCGGTCGGCGAGGATCGGAACGCCCTGGCGTTCGCAGATCCGGATGATGCGGTGGGTGCGGGCCGCGGTCAGGTCATGGGTGCGGCCGGGCAGCGCCGGCGAGATCCACAGCAGGTTGCCGGTGGGATCGGTCACGACCTGCACGTTCACGCCGTGGCGGCGGTGCTTCTGTGAGAAGTCGGCCCGGCTGTCGCCGACGCGGTCGCACTCGGCGAGGGTTCCGTCGAGCAGGACATGGTCGGGATCGGTCTCGCGCAGGACCCGCAGCAGTCCGGGAGCCCGGCCGGACAGGTGTTGGACGACGGCCTTGACGTAGGCGTGGGCGGTGCCGACGGATATACCGAAGCCGGCCGCGATCTGCGCGAGCGTGTCGTGGCGGCGAAGATAGACCAGGCCCACGAGGGCACGCTGGTGAGGCGGCAGCTTGCAGCGTCGGTCACCCTCACGGGTGACGATGAGCATGGATACCCACTCGACCAGAGCGTGCGGCAGGTCGAGTGCGGCAGGATGGGGAACCAACAGGGCTCCTGCGCCGATGGGTTGAGACTTCGAACACCTCCCTCAACGGCGCGGGAGCCTTGTGCGTTGCGGTCCTCATCCCGACTCGGCCTAGGCCGTTTCGTTTGGATCACCGGGCGGACCAGAGGAAGATGCCTGCGATGTGGAGTCCGGCCAGGTAGATGGTGGCGGTCTTTTCGTAGCGGGTGGCGATGCCGCGCCATTGCTTGAGGCGGTTGATGCACCGCTCGACGGTGTTGCGCTGCTTGTAGGTCTCGCGGTCGAAGGCCGGTGGCCTGCCGCCCCGGCTGCCCCGACGTAGCCGGTGTGCGCGCTGGTCGGCGGGGACCGGGATCACTGCGCGGATGCCGCGCTTGCGCAGGTGCTCGCGGATCGCGCGGGAGGAGTACGCCTTGTCGGCCAGGACCAGGTCCGGCCTGGTGCGGGGCCGTCCTCGCCGGCGGGGAACGCGCAGGCGCGCCATGACGTCGGTGAAGGCGGGTGCGTCACCGGCCTGGCCTGGGGTGAGGACGAACGCCAGAGGCCGGCAGCGGGCATCGGCAGCGAGGTGGATCTTCGTGGTCAGTCCGCCGCGGGACCGGCCGATGGCGTGGTCGTCGGGTTCGCCGGCCGGGGCCCCTTTTTGCGGGCCCCGGCTGCGTGCTGGTGGGCTCGCACGATCGTGGAGTCGACCGAGACGGCCCAGTTGAGGTCCTCGTCCGCGTCGGCCTGGGCCACCAGTGCGGTGAAGACCCGCTCCCATGTGCCGTCGACGGCCCACATCCGCAGCCGGTTGTAGACCCCTCGCCAGTTGCCGTACTTCTCCGGCAGGTGAACCCACTGGGTTCCGGTCTGGAACTTGAAGGCGATCGCGTCGATCACCTCACGATGGTCCCGCCACCGGCCACCTCGCTTCGGCGTCCGGTCCGGGAGCAACGGCTCGATCCGCGCCCACTGCGCATCAGTCAACGGCACACCCGGACCAACGACCGACTGATCCAAACGAAACTACCTAGGTCACTCGATCAGTGGCCACTCTGAAAGAGCTCACGGTGCTCGTAGCGACCGTTCGGCGGGGCTATCGTCTTCGACTTTCGGCCGTAGGGCAGGCCGAGCTTGTTCAGTTTGGTTCTGGCTTCCAGGGAGCAGAGGCTCCAGATCGCCGCGGTGTGGACCTCGGCGAAGTTTGTGGAGCGGGTGCGTTCCCTGATGCTGGTGTAGTAGGGCGTCAACTTCTGGAAGCTGCGGAGCAGTTCGATGTCCTTGGCGCTGATCTCGACGTGCAGGCGCCCCTTCTTGCCCGCTCCTTGCGCGAGGTGGCCGTCCGCCTGCAAGAAGCCGAACATGTACGCGTACTCGGGGACCGTGAGGTCCATGAACTGGTGGGTCGTAGGCTCGCACTCAGCCATAGGGAAGCGTCAACTCCCTTGCTGGTCAGGCACTCTGCCGGGGTGTTGCCCGGCTGAGGGCCGTCGATCTGGTGTTGTGTCGCGAGCCTAGGTCGACTGTTCTTGGGTCGATCGAGTGATCGACGCGATTCACCCGTTCGGGTTAATGGTGGGTCGTTTCTTCAGAGGAACGTCCAAGGGGTTACTTCGCGTGGCGTACGGCGTAGATCATGACGAAGGCGATGATGTGGATGACGAAGAAGAAGTAGGCGAGGTAGATCCAGACCTGGCGTTCGTTCTTCGTTTCTCGGGCTAAGGACTGTCCCGTAAATGATCTTCGAGCTGTCTCGGGCGTGGTTGGCCGTCGTGCGGGCCGCTCGTCTATCCGGCGAGGGCGAGGTTGTGTATCCGGGCGATGCCGAGCATGGCGTGGTGGACGCCATCGCCTTTGAGGCGGCAGTCGCGGAGGATCTTCCAGGTCTTCATGCGGGCGAAGACGTGCTCGACGCGGGCGCGGACCTGCTTGTGGGACTTGTTGTGTGCTTCCTTCCAGTCCGGAAGGTCTTCGCCCTTGCGCCGGCGGTGGGGCATGACGAGCCCGGTCCCGGGATAGCCGCCGTCGGCGATCGTCATGGTCTTGCCGACAGCGGCTTTGGCGCCGGATTCCTCCCACGCCTTGCAGTCGTTGCGGTTTCCGGCGAGAGGCCGGCCCACCACGACGACCAGGCGGGTGTCGGCGTCGATGACGACCTGATGGTTGGTCGAGTACCGGTAGTTCTTGGACTGCTCCGCGACCGTGTGGTCCCGGGTGGGGACCAGGGTGCCGTCCACGATGAGCACGGTGTCCTTGGCGAACCGCTTGCGGGGCTGGAGCGCGAGCATCGGCCCGAGGTGGTCGATGATGCGGTCGGCTGCCGACTTGGACACCCCGAAGAGCGGGGCGAGCTGGCGCATCGTCAAGTTCGTGCGCCAGTACGCCGCGACCAGCAGAGCCCGGTCCTCCAGCGGGAGGCTCCACGGCCGGCCCTTGCGGACCGCATCCGCACCTTCGCGCCGCAGTACGGTCACCAGCTTGCCGAACAGGCGGGGGCTCAGCCCGGTGAACGGGGCTATCCAGGACGGCTCCGACGCCGTGATCACACCAGACACATCAAGATCATCTCACCCGTGACCAGCAGTTACGGGACAGCCCTTAGGCGGCGGAGTTCTGCGGCGCGTTCCGGGGTGACCTCGGGGGTCGGTGCCTCGGGGGGTGATGTCGGGGCGTCCGGTGTGGGGTGGTTCGTGGGGCGGGGGTTCTCGTGGTCCGGCATCAGAGTTCCCGGTGGACCTTTGTGTTGGAGGCCTGGGCTCGGGGGCGGAGGATCAGGAGGTCTACGTTCACGTGGCTGGGGCGGGTGATCGTCCAGGTGATCGTGTCCGCTACGTCGTCCGCGGTGAGGGGTTCTGCCACTCCCTCGTACACCTTTGCCGCCTTTTCCTTGTCGCCGCCGAAGCGGGTCAGGGCGAATTCGTCCGTCTTCACCATGCCGGGGGCGATCTCGATTACTCGGATCGGTTTGCCGACGATTTCCAGGCGGAGGGTTTCCGCTAGGACGTGGGTGCCGTGTTTTGCCGCGACGTAGCCGGCGCCGCCCTCGTACGTGCCGTGGCCCGCCGTCGAGGAGACGATCACGATCGTGCCGTCGCCGCTTGCCTCCAGCTTGGGGAGGAGGGCTTGGGTGAGGTTCAGGGTGCCGATGACGTTCGTCTCGTACATCGTGCGCCAGTCGTCCGGGTTGCCGGTTGCTACCGGGTCGCTGCCGAGGGCTCCGCCGGCGTTGTTGACCAGGACGCCGATCTTCTCGAACGCCGTTGCGAATTCGTCCACCGCCGCGCGGTCCGTGACGTCCAGGGTGTACGCCGTTGCTGCGCCGCCCGCGTCCGTGATCTCCTTCGCCAGCGCCTCTATCCGGTCCTCCCTCCTCGCGGTGAGGACCACTCGGTAGCCGGCCTCCGCCAGTTTGCGGGCGGTCTCGGCGCCGATACCGCTGCTGGCGCCGGTGACTACGGCGATGCGGGATGCGGGGGAGGGCATGTACGGCTCCTGGGGTGGGGCGGGCGTGGCTCTTCCAGGGTAGGTGGGGGTGGGGGGTGGCTGTGTGGGGGTGTGTGCGGGTTCGTTGTGGCTGGTCGCGCAGTTCCCCGCGCCCCTGAGGTTGGTGGGGGTGAGTGTTGGTTCGTCGGGTGCGGGTCGGTGGGTGTGCGGCTGCGGATTGGTGGTGGGCGGTGCTCGTAGCTGAGTGGGGTGTGCTTCACCTGTTGGGCGGTGCCTGTCCTGTGGGGTCTGTGGGATACATCCCCGTACGACCTTCGGTGGACCGAGGAGTGATGTATGCGCAGGGTTCTGACGGCTGTGGTGGCTGCTGTGGTGGGTTCGGTGTTCGGGGGTGGGGTGGCTGTGGCTGGTCCTCAAGGGGGAGGGGTATGGGGGGTGGTTCCTGAGGCTGATCTCTCGTACCACGGGGCCGCTGTCATGGGTGGGGGGCGGATGGAGGTGCGGGTCGCTCCGCGGAACCATGGGCCCTCGGGGGTTGCCGACTCTGCCGTGCGGCTGCGGTGGTCCGTGCCGCTTGCCGCGGGGATGCAGGGGTTGCCCGGTGGGTGTGTGCGGGTGGGGACTGCCGAGGTGGTGTGCCGTACGGGGGCGCTCGCGGCGGATGCGGCGGGGGAGCGGATCGAGGTGGGGGTGCGGCTGCGGGGGCGGCCCGAGGAGGTTGTGCTGGAGGTGGAGACGGTGTGGAGCGGGGGGACGGTGGACCGGAATCGGGAGAACGATCGGCAGCGGGTGTTGGTGCTGGATACGGGGGACGTCTACTACTTCTGAGGGACGGGGGTACGGGGGTGGTGGGGCGCGGGTGTCCGGGCGCGGCGCCCCCGAGGTACGGCGTTCGCCGGGGTCCGGCGTTTGCCTGGTTACGGGGGTGTCTGGGCGTGGCGTCCCCGGGGTACGGCGTTCGCCGGGATCTGGCGTTTGCCTGGTTACGGGGGTGTCTGGGCGTGGCGTCCCCGGGGTACGGCGTTCGCTGGGATCCGGCGCTTGCCTGGTTACGGGGCTTGCGGGGCCGGAGTTCTGGGCGGGGCGAGGCGTTCGCCGGGGTGCGGCGCTTGCAGGGCCGGGGTGTCCGGGCGCGGCGCGCCCCTGGGGTGGGGGCTCAGGGGTGGGGCGCGGTGGTGTGCCTCTTTACGCCCCCTGCGTCAGGTTCTCGGCCTGCTCAAGGCTCCGCGTCGAGTTCCCGGCCTCGGGCTGTCCGCGTCAGGCTTCCGGCCTTCTCGGGCTGCCCGTGTCATGCTTTTGCCCTTCTCGGGCCACCTGCGTCAGGCTTCCGGCCCTTCGGAGCGCCCGCGTCAGCCGCTGGTTCCTCGGACCGCCTGTCTCAGTCGTCGGCCCTTCGGGCCGCCTGTCTCAGTCGCCGCTCCCTCGGGCCGCCCGCGTCAGCCGCCGGTTTCTCGGGCCGCCTGTCTCAGTCGCCGCTCCCTTGGAGCGCCCGCGTCAGCCGCCGGTTTCTCGGGCCGCCCGCCTCAGCCGCCGGCCCCCCGGACCGCCCGCCTCAGCCCCCGCCCCCTCAACCCGTTCCGTGGGTTTCCTCTGTGTCGTAGTTCTGGCGGGCCGCGTGGACCTCGTCCATGTGGGTTTCCGCCCAGGTTTTTACGGCCGTGAGGAGGTGGGCGAGGCTGTGGCCCAGTGGGGTCAGTTCGTAGTCGACGCGGATCGGGACCGCGGGGGTCAGTTCGCGGGTGAGGATGCCGTCTCGTTCCAGGGCGCGGAGCGTTTGGGTGAGCATTTTGGGGCTTACGCCGGCCAGTTTGCGGGCCAGGCCGCTGTAGCGGAGGGGGCCGGGGGCCAGCGCGCAGACGACCAGGCCGGCCCATTTGTCGCCGAGGCGGCCCAGGAGCTGGTTCGTGGGGCAGTCCTTGATGAACGCGTCGTACTCGTTGCGTGCCTGGGCTTGGCGCTGGGCCGCTGTCGTGGTCGCCATGGCTCACCTTTCGGGGAGGTACGCACTCCTGGGTAACTACTTCCCGTCGGATAGTAACTGTTCCTAGGGTCGTGGCAGCGGGTCGGGGGAGATTCCCCAAGTCGGCCTGGAATTAAGGGAGTTGCTGTCATGCGTGCTGTCGTGGTCCGGGAGTTCGGTGGTCCGGACGTCGTGGAGGTCGTCGAGACGGAGGTGCCCGAGCCGGGTGCGCGGGAGGTGCGGATCAGGGTGGCCGCCGCCGCGCTGAACCCCGCCGACGTCGCCGTACGGAGTGGGATGTTCGGGGGTGCCGGGAAGCAGGTGGGGCTCGGGTGGGACGTCGCCGGAGTGGTGGACGCGGCCGGGGTCGCGAGCGTGTGGGCGCCGGGGGACCGGGTTGTCGCTCTCGATCACGGGATCTCTCAACCGCTGGGCGCGCAGGCGGAGTTCGTGGTCGTCCCCGTCGACGCGGTCGCCCTCGCGCCGGCCGGGGTCGACGAAGTGCCCGCGTCCACGCTGCCGTTGAACGGGCTGACCGCACTCCAGGGCCTGGACGCACTGGAGTTGAGGGCCGGGCAGTCGTTGCTGGTGACCGGTGCCGCCGGGGGCGTGGGGGCGTTCGCCGCTCAACTCGCCGCGCATCGGGGGGTGTCGGTGACGGGGCTCGCGCGGGAGCGGGACGCCGAGTACGTCCGGGGGCTCGGGGGCGTGGAGTTCGCCGCTTCCGTGGAGGGCGAGTTCGACGCCGTGTTCGATACGGCCGTGCTGGGGGAGGCCGCGCTGGGGTGGGTGCGGGACGGGGGCGCGTATATGGGGGTGATGCCGCACGGCGAGCCCGCTTCCGTGCGGGGCGTCCGGACCTCCGCCGTGCAGGTCGTCGCGGACGGGGCGCAGTTGGCCGGGCTGGTGAAGCTGATGGAGGAGGGCGTGCTGACGACCCGGGTCGCCGGGACGTACCCGCTGGAGGAGGCGGGCGCCGCGCACGCGCGGTTCGCGGAGGGCGGGGTCGGGGGGAGGCTCGTGCTGGTCCCGTAGAGGGATGGTCGTACGACTTCAGTGCAGTGTCTGGACGTACGCCTCCGGGGGTACCCCCACGGTCTTGGTGAACGCGCGGATCAGGTGGGACTGGTCGGCGTAGCCGAGGTCTGCGGCGAGGGTGGGCCAGTCGGGGGCGTGCGCGGCCTGGTCGAGGGCCTCGTGGAGGCGGTAGCGGAGGATCGTCCACTTCGGGGTGACGCCGACGTGGGTGGCGAAGAGGCGCTGGAGGGAGCGGGGGGAGAGACCGGCGGCGTCCGCGACGTCCGAGACCTTGCGGAGCTCCCGGGTCTCACGGATCTGGGCGACGAGGCGGGTGGCCAGGGGGATCTGGGGGTCGGGGGTGAGGGGGAGGGCGAGGAAGTGGGCGTCGAGGACGGCGATGCGGGGGCCGTCGTCGCCGGGGGTGGTGAGGTCCAGGGCGGGGAGGAGGGTGGCGAGGGGATCGCGGAGGGCCTCTCGGGGTGGGTTCCGCGCCGCGTCGCGTACGGCCTCCGGCTCCGCTGCGCCCCGTACGGCCGCCTCGCGCACCGCCTCGGACGTTGCCTTGCGCGCCGCCCCATGCGCCGCCTCGGACGCGGCCTCGTGCCTGGCTTCGGACGTCGCCTCGGGCATTGCCTCGCGCGTTGCTTCGTGCCCGGTCTCGCGCGCCGCCTTCGATGTCGTCTCGGATGCGTCCTCGTGCCTGGCCTCGGACGTAGTCCCGGACGTCGTCCCGCGTGTCGCCTCGTGCCCGGTCTCGCGCGCTGACTTGGACGTCGGCTCGGACACGGCCGCATGTCCGGCCTCGGACGTCGCCCCGCGCGTCGCCTCATACCCGGCCTCCGACGTCGCTCCGCGCCCCGCCTCCGACGCCACCCCGGACACCACCCCGCGCCCCGCCATCCGCCCCGGCCCCCGTATCCCCCCTCCCGCCGCCTCCTCGACCGCCTCGTCCAGCGGCAGCACCCTCCCCGTCCACCACCCCGCCGCCACCCCCGGCGCGAACGCCCTGATCGCCCCCGGGCGGAACTTCACCCCGCACACCCTTCCCCTCCCCGTGAGGGTCCTGGTGTACAACCCCCGGGGTATGCCGGTCAGCTCCGCGTACGGGGCGCCCCCATCCTCGTCCCACTGGAAAGTGATGTTCACCGCCGGGTGCGGGATCACTCTGGAGGTGTACGGGGTGGGGAGGTCCCAGTCGATCAGCCAGTAGCGGTCTATGTACGGGCGGAGCGGGGGCGCCGGGAGGTGGCGGCGGAAGTGGACGTGGGTGAGGAGGGTCGCCGGGTCGACGATGCCTCGGGTGTCCTGGGGGGCCGCCATCGGGGCATCGTATGCCTGGGAATACCTCTGGAGAGGGACGCGTTCCGGCGGTATAGTTCAAGCGTCAACTACTTGGAGAGTGAGCGGGCATGCAGTTCGGGATCTTCACCGTCGGGGACGTCACGCCCGACCCCACGACCGGGCGGACGCCGAGCGAGCGCGAGCGGATCAAGGCGATGGTCGCCATCGCCCTCAAGGCGGAGGAGGTCGGGCTCGACGTCTTCGCGACCGGGGAGCACCACAATCCGCCGTTCGTGCCGTCCTCGCCGACCACCATGCTCGGGTACGTCGCCGCGCGGACCGAGAAGCTGATTCTCTCCACCTCCACGACGCTGATCACCACGAACGACCCGGTGAAGATCGCCGAGGACTTCGCGATGCTCCAGCACCTCGCCGACGGGCGCGTCGACCTGATGATGGGGCGCGGGAACACGGGGCCGGTCTATCCGTGGTTCGGGCAGGACATCCGCGAGGGCATCAACCTCGCGATCGAGAACTACGCGTTGCTGCGGCGGCTGTGGCGCGAGGATGTCGTTAACTGGGAAGGGAAATTCCGTACGGCGCTCCAGGGATTCACGTCCACGCCCCGGCCGCTCGACGAGGTGCCGCCGTTCGTCTGGCACGGTTCCATCCGGTCGCCGGAGATCGCGGAGCAGGCCGCTTATTACGGGGACGGGTTCTTCCACAACAACATCTTCTGGCCGGCCGATCACACGAAGCGGATGATCGAGCTGTACCGGGCGCGGTTCGCCCACTACGGGCACGGGACGCCGGAACAGGCGATCGTCGGTCTCGGCGGGCATGTCTTCATGCGGCGCAATTCGCAGGACGCGATGCGGGAATTCCGGCCGTATTTCGATGTTGCGCCGGTCTACGGGCACGGGCCCTCGCTGGAGGACTTCTCCACGCAGACCCCGCTGACCGTGGGAACGCCGGAGCAGGTCATCGAGAAGACGCTGCGTTTCCGGGAGTACGCCGGGGACTACCAGCGGCAGCTGTTCCTCGTCGACCATGCCGGGCTGCCGTTGAAGACGGTGCTCGAACAGCTCGACATGCTCGGGGAAGAGGTCGTTCCGGTGCTGCGGAAGGAATTCGCCGTGGGGCGCGGGGCGAATGTTCCCGAGGCGCCCACGCACGAATCGCTGCTGGCCGCGAAGAACGCAGCGAACAACACCGCGAACAACACCGCGAAGAACTCCGAGGAGGCCGCCGTATGAAACTCGTCGTCGTTTCCGCCGGGCTGAGCGTTCCCTCGTCCACCCGGCTGCTCGGGGAACGGCTCTCCGCCGCCGTCGAGCGGTCCGTACCCGGTATCGAGGTGGAATTCGTCGAGCTGCGGGAACTCGCCGTGGAGATCGCGCACGCATTCGTGAACGGTTTCCCGGGGACCGGGCTGCGGGCCGCGTTCGACTCCGTCGTCGGCGCCGATGCGCTGATCGCGGTCACCCCCGTCTTCTCGGGCTCGTACAGCGGCCTGTTCAAGTCCTTCTTCGACCTCCTCGACAAGGACTCCCTCGCCGGGAAGCCGGTCCTGGTCGCGGCGACCGGCGGCACGGCCCGCCACTCCCTCGTCCTCGACCACGCCCTGCGCCCCCTCTTCGCCTACCTGCGCGCTGTCGTCCTGCCGACCGGCGTCTACGCGGCCTCGGAGGACTGGGGCGCGGAGGGCCTGCCGGCCCGGATCGAGCGGGCGGCCGGGGAACTGGGCGCGCTGCTCCAGGGCTCCTCCGGGGTACGGCCGCCGCGGCCGAGGGACGAGTTCGCCATCGACGTACCGTTCGCGGAGCGGCTGGCGGCGCTCGGCGGGGGCGGCCCGGAGTGACGGCGGTCCGTGTTCGTCGTTTCGTCGTACGGACCGCGCGCTTCCGGAATTTCCGGGGTTCGGTTGTCTTCGGGACGGTGAGAGGCAGGTAAAAAGGGTGATCGTCATGCCGGTCGTCGCGGTGGGATAGGCGTTCGGCTTGGCAGACTGGGCGGGTGCCTCAGACCGTGTTGCTTGCCGAAGACGACCGAGCCATCCGCCATGCCCTGGAGCGGGCGCTGACGCTGGAGGGATATCAGGTCACGGCGGTGGCGGACGGGGTGGAAGCGCTCGCGCACGCGCACAAGTCGCCGCCGGACGTGCTGGTGCTCGACGTGATGATGCCCGGGATCGACGGGCTCCAGGTGTGCCGGGTGCTGCGGGCCGAAGGGGACCGGACGCCGATCCTCATGCTGACCGCGCTGGTCGAGACCGCTGACCGGATCGCCGGGCTCGACGCCGGGGCCGACGACTACGTCGTCAAGCCCTTCGACGTCGAGGAGGTCTTCGCGCGGCTCCGGGCGCTGATGCGGCGCAGCGGCACCGGCCCCGTCGCCCCGGCGAGCGCCGTCCCCGTGCCGAAGGAGCCGCCCGTGTCCGACCGGCACATCGAGGCCGCGGGGCTGCGGATGGACCCCCAGGCGCGCCGGGCCTGGCGCGGGGCGCGGGAACTCGAACTCACCCGGACCGAATTCGAACTCCTCGAACTCCTCGTCCGGAATTCGGGGATCGTTCTCGACCATTCCACTATCTACGACCGTATCTGGGGATACGACTTCGGGCCCGGTTCGAAGAATCTCGCCGTCTATGTGGGATATCTGCGGCGGAAACTCGACGAGCCCGGTGCACCTCAGCTGATTCACACCGTCCGAGGTGTGGGGTACGTCCTCAGGGAGGACTGAGTGGACCGGCTGCGCCGGCTGCTCGCGCACCGGCGTCCGGGGCTCGCCGCGCTCGGTACGACGTTCGCCGTGTCGTTCGCGGCGGTCACCGCGGTCGTGACGATGCTGGTCGGCATCCTGTCGTACAACGCCGCGGCGCGGCTCGTGCGGGTCGATCAGCAGACCGTGTTCAGCGAGGTCGTCCAGGATCTGCGTGACGAGGTCCGGCAGCAGAAGATGACGCCGGAGGACTTCTCGTCGTCGGCGCCCGGGCACGATCTCGTGCGGCCCGCCCGGACGAACGTGCAGGTGCTCGGGTCCGGTGGGCAGGTCGTCGATCCCGGGCAGCCGAAGTTGCCCGTCACCGATGCGGACCGGGAGATCGCGGTGGCCAAGGTCGCCGGAACTCTCGTCGAGCACAAGGACGTTGACGTCGGCAGTGACGTCTATCGCGTCGCCACCGTCTCCCTCGGGCGGGGCTGGGGTGCCGTTCAGGTCGCCCAGGAGTTCAGCGGTACCGAGGACTTGTTGCGCAACCTTCAGCAACGCACCTTTCTGCTCATGGGAGTTGTCGTCACCGCCGCCGGGCTGTTCGGCTGGTGGCTGGCTCGCCGGATCACCCGGAGGCTTGTCGTTCTCACCATGGCTGCGGAGGACGTCGCCCGAACTCGCCGTCTGGGTATCCAAGTTCCCGTCACCGGGTACGACGAGGTCGGGCGGCTCGGGCGTGCCTTCGACCGGATGCTCGGGCGGCTTGCGCAGTCCGAGGAGGATCAGCGGCGGCTCGTCCAGGACGCGGGGCATGAGTTGCGTACGCCGTTGACCTCGCTGCGTACGAATATCTCGCTGCTGCGGCGGATAGACGAACTCCCGCTCTCCACAAGGGAGGAGCTGGTTGCCGACCTTGGGCAGGAGGCGCGTGAGCTGACCGATCTCGTCAACGAGCTCGTCGATCTTGCGGCGGGGCAGTCCGATGCCGAGCCGCCTCAGCGGGTTGACCTTGCGGACATCGCGGAGGAGGTTGCCGGGGTTGTGCGGCGGCGTAGTGGGCGCGAGATCGTCGTACGTGTCAGTGGTGATACGAGCACCGATGGGCGGCCGGGGTCGCTTCAGCGGGCTGTGTCCAATCTGGTTGAGAACGCGACCAAGTTCGACCGGGACGGGAAGGGGCCGATCGAGATCAGCGTGACCGGGCCTGCGCGGCCCGGGACCGTGCGGGTGGAGGTGCTGGATCGGGGGCCCGGGATCGCGGAGGACGATCTGATGCGGGTGTTCGACCGGTTCTATCGGGCGGCTGATGCGCGGTCGTTGCCCGGGTCGGGGTTGGGGTTGTCGATCGTGCGGGAGGTGGCGTTGTCGCATGGGGGGACGCCGTATGCGCATCGGCGGGCGGGGGGTGGGTCGGTGATCGGGTTCACGGTCGGGGGTGGGTGAGGCGGTGTAGGGCGGCGAGTACGGGGGGTGCGAGCGTGTTCGGGTGGGTGGTGTCGTGCAGTAGGTGGTCCACTCCCGGTAGTGGTACGCGGCCCGGGCCGGTGGTCTGCGCTTGACGTAGGGCTGTGGTCAGGGCGTTTGTTGTGGTGCAGGGGATCTGGGCGTCGTTCGTGCCGCATGTCAGGAGCACTCTGGTTTCTGGGCGGAGTGCGGCTGCGGTGTCCGGTGGGTTGATGGCGTCGTCGGTCTGGATGAATCGGGCGCTTGGGCCCTGGAATGCCTCGAAGAGTCGGGCTATCGCGGGGGGTAGGTCGGTGGTGTCTACCGGTTGGTGTGTGCGTAGGGCTGTGATGGCGGTGTCGATGGCCGCGTCGATGGTGCGTTGCTGTTCCGGGGTGAAGTGGCCCTGGCGGGTTGCTTCGGCTACCTGGGACTTGAGTTGGAGTGCGATCAGGTCCAGTAGGCGGAGTGCCTGTGGTTGTAGGAGTGCGAGGCCCTCCGGGCGGGGGTGGACGGTGCTGCCCAGTAGGAGTGCTGTTAGCGCGCCCTCGCTGTGGCCGACGATCAGTAGCGTGTGCGGGTTGGTTTCCGGTTGGTCGCGCAATGTCTCGTAGGCGGTCTGTGCCTGGCGGATGAAGGCCGGGTAGTCGAGGGTTTCCGGGTGGGTCTGGTAGGTGCCGAGGCCGGTGCGGCCGGTGCCGTACTTGTCGAACCGGAGGGTGGCGATTTTGTCCCTGGCGAGGGCGTCGGCCAGTTGGGACAGGGTGTTCGGCGTGGATGCGGGGGGCTGGTTGCCGTTGCGGTCGGTGGGGCCGCTGCCGGGTAGGAGGAGGGCTGCGCGTAGGCGTTGGCCGGTGTGGTGTTCGGGGATGTGGAGGGTGCCGTATGTGGTGGTGCCGTCGGTTGTGAAGGTGATTTCGCGGGTGGTGGCGGGTACGAGGGTGGGGGTGGCGGTGGTGGGGTTGGTGCGGGTGCGTTGTGGCTGGTCGCGCAGTTCCCCGCGCCCCTTAGGTTGGAGGGGGTGACTGTGGGTTGTCGGGTGCGGGTCGGTGAGGGCTGAGGGGGTGGGTCCGGTGGGGCTGGTGCGGGTTTGTTGTGGCTGGTCGCGCTCACGCGGCGGTAGCCGCATGTCAGATACAGTCCCGCGCCCCTTAGGTTGGTGGGGGTGGATGTGGGTTCGTTGGGTGCGGGTCGCCGTGGGCGGGGTCGCGGTGGCCGAGATCGTCGTGGCCGGGGTCGCGGTGGCCGGGGTGGCCGTGGCGGCGGTCAAGGCCAGCACCGTTGCCGTTAAGAGGTGGAACATCGGGCCGCCTCCTCTCAGGCGAGAGCCTTTTCGATCAGGGTGACCGTTGCGCGAGGGTCGGCTACCTGGAGGATCAGGCGCCTGTAGCGCTCGTCGGCTAGTTCGATCACTATCGCCTTTGCGGGGTCCTTGACGTCCCAGAAGTTTTTTTCGCCGTCCTGGTGGAAGGTGCCTGCTGTGATGACGCCGGGGACGTGGGAGCCCGGTGCGCGGATTCCCTTGGGGTCCGTGGTGATGCCGGGGTCGGCTGTTGCGCCTCGGACGTTGGTCAGGGGGATCGTCAGGCTGCCCTTGAAGGCCCAGAGTTTGTCCAGGCCCTCGATCACCACGACCAGGTTGTCGCCGTCGATGCGTATCAGTGCCATGCCGGGTTCTCTTTTCAGGTGAGAGGGCCTAGGGCGCTTCTGATGGATCTCCGCGGCGTCGCGACGCCCGGCACGCACTCTCGCCGCACCGCGCGAAAGCCCCCGTAGCTCCGCTACGAAGACTTCCACGCGGCACACCGAGAGCACGCACCGAACGCCGCTCCTTCTCCCACGGATATCCATCAGAAGCGCCCTAGGTGCTGGGTCAGTGCGGTGGCGACGCCGGTGGGGGTGCCGCGTAGGAGGATGCCCAGTGCGGCGGCGGTGAGGGCTGCGGCCAGGTCGGTGGGGACGTCGAGCGCGTCGGCGATTGTTCGGTCGACTGTGGCCAGCGCGGTTGTTACCTCGGACGCGACCTCCTCGTCCACCGGGGCGCGTTCTACCGCTGCCAGGAGCAGCAGGCCGAGGTCTGCCGACGTGATGAGTCGCAGTACGGTCGCGGCGTCCGGTGCGTCGGCCAGGGCGTCGAGCAGCGGGCGGACGTCGTCGGTCAGGTGGCGGCGCAGGGCGATCAGGTAGAGGCCCCGTTTGCTGCCGAACGTCTTGTACAGGCTGTTGCGGTGTACGCCTAGGTGGCTGACCAGGTCGTCTACGGACACGCCGTCGTACGCGCGCCCGCCGAACAGGTTCACGGCGGCGCGTACCGCTTCGTCCTCGTCGAATGCTCTTGGCCTGCCCATGCCCCCTACGGTAGACAGTTGAGGAACGATCGGTCAAGAACGATCGTTCCTTAATTGGTCTCGTACTTGGGAGGGATGTGCGCGTGTACACCGAGGCGGAGGCCGCTGTGCTGGCGGCGGTCGATGAAGCGGCGTTGGGGCGGACCTTGATGGAGCTGGTCGCCGTGCCGAGTGTGACGGGGAGTGCGGCCGAGTCGGAGATCCAGCGGGTGCTGGCGCGGAAGCTGGAGCGGCTGGGGGCTTCCGACGTCGATCTGTGGGCCATGGATCTGGGGGAGTTGTACGCCGATCCGGGGTTTCCCGGGCTTGAGGTGGAGCGGGACGAGGCGTGGGGGTTGGTGGGGTACTTCGGGGGGCCGGGGGAGGGGGCCGGGCTGATACTTCAGGGCCACGTCGATGTCGTACCTGCGGGGGATCCCGGTGCCTGGGACGGGGACCCCTTCGTGCCTCGGGTGCGCGGGGATCTCGTGTACGGGCGCGGGGCCTGTGACATGAAGGCCGGGATCGCCGCGCAGCTCGCCGTGCTCGGGGCCCTGCGGGAGTCCGGGGTGCGGCTTCGGGGGCGGCTCGGGGTGCACTTCGTCGTGGGGGAGGAGGACGGGGGGATCGGGGCGTTCGGGACGTTGAAGCGGGGGCATACCGGGGGTGCCTGCGTCATCTCCGAGCCGACCGGGGGGACCATCGTCACCGCCAACGCCGGGGCGTTGACCTTTCGGCTCGCCGTCAACGGGCTTGCGGCGCACGCGAGTTCGCGGGAGCGGGGGGTGAGTGCGCTCGATGCGTTTCTGCCGGTTCACCGGGCGTTGGGGGAGCTTGAGGCCGAGCGCAATCGGGACGTCGATCCGCTGCTCGCCGAGTATCCGATTCCTTACGCGCTCTCCGTCGGGACCGTCCGTGCCGGTGACTGGGCCAGCAGCGTGCCCGATCTCCTGGTCGCCGAGGGGCGGTTGGGGGTGCGGCTCGGGGAGGAACCCGCGCTGGCGCGTGCCGCGTTCGAGGCGCGGGTCGCTGAAGTCTGCGCTCAAGATGCGTGGTTGAGGGACCATCCTGTGGAAGTCACCTGGCCCGGAGGGCAGTTCGCGAGCGGGCGGCTTCCCGCCGGGCACCGGCTCCTGGATCTCGTCCAGCGCGCCCACGCCGATGCGAACGGGGGTGCCGTACCGCGCGAGCGCGGGGCGACGTACGGCAGCGATCTCCGCCATTACGCCGGGGCCGGGATTCCCACGCTTCAGTTCGGTCCTGGGGACATCGGCGTCGCGCACAGTGCGCGGGAGGCCGTGTCGGTGAGGGAGACGGTGGGGGTGGCCAGGGCGCTGGCGCTGGCGGTGGTGCGGGAGTTGGGGACGGTGTGAGGGGCGGCGCGCACTCCGACTTACGGCGCCCAGTCCCACGTACCGCGCGCGCTCCGACGTACCGCGCGCTCCGGCGACGTACCCCGCGCGCATCCCGACGTACCCCGCCCAGTGCTACGTACCCCGCGCACCCCCCGTACCGTACGCACCCCGTCGTACCCGTGTAATACCCCCGAGCCACCCGCCTAGAAAGCCGCCGTCGACCCCATGGTCTGGGTACTAGTACCCGTACCCCCCGCAGACGTCCCCGCCGTCGTCCCCTTGCTCTCCGTCATGAACGTCTTCCAGCCGCCCGCCGGGGCTTGGCCGACGTCCAGGGTGCGCAGCTTCTCCAGGACCTCCGGCTTCTGGACGTCTATCCAGTCCGTGAACTGGCGGAAGGAGACCATGCGGACGTCGGCGCCCTTCTCCTTCTCCGCGGCGATGTGCTTGAACGCCTCCTCGACGGAGTCCATGTAGATGCCGCCGTTCCAGTGTTCGAAGTGGTTGCCGATGAAGAAGGGGGCGCGGTTGGTGGTGTACGCGCGCTCGAAGCCCTGGATGTAGGCGCCGGCGGACTGCTTGCGCCAGCCCGGGTAGTTGTGGGCCGGGGCCTTCGTGGAGTTGAGGGACTGGTTGGCCATCATGTTGTAGTCCATGGACAGGACCTCGAACTTGCGGCCGGGGAAAGGTATCGCCTGGAGCGGGAAGTCCCAGATGCCGTGTCGTTTCTTCGGCCAGACCTGGCGGCCACCCGGCGAGGACGCGTCGTAGCGCCAGCCCAGCTCACGGGCGGTCGGCAGCAGGTTGTCCTGGCCGAGGAGGCACGGCGTGCGCGCGCCGACGAGTTCCTTCTCGTAGTCGAACGGGAGCGACGGCATGTCGGTCCACCCCGTGTTCGTCCGCCACTCCTTGACGAACGCCTTCGCCTGGTCGATCTCGCTGCGCCACTGCTTGGGCGTCCAGAACTTCACCGAGCCGTGCGCCTCACCGCAGAAGTGCCCGTTGAAGTGCGTGCCTATCTCGTGCCCCTCCAGCCAGGCGCGGCGGACGTTCGTGAGGGTCGCCTTGACGTGGTCGTCCGAGAGGTAGCCGATGTCGGAGGCGCCGCGCCGGTTGTTCGGCGGCTCGTACAGCCGCTTCTTGCTCTCGGGGAGCAGATAGAGCCCGGAGAGGAAGAACGTCATGGACGCGCCGTGCTCCCTGGCGAGGTCCAGGAAGCGGGGGAAGAGGCCGTTGCCGACCTCGCCCGCGCCGTCCCACGAGAAGATCACGAACTGCGGGGGCTCCTGGCCGGCCTCCAGCGGCACGGGCTTGGCCGGCTGGTGCGGCTGCTTGCCGGTGAACGACGTCGAGCCGTCCCCGATCGGCCGCGCCGGCGCGCTGGGACTGGCGCTGCCCTTGGGGGAGCCGCTCGCGGAGGGGCCGCCGTCCCCGGAGTCGGATCCGGAGGAGGTGCCGCAGCCGGTCAGTCCCGCCGCCGCGGCGGCGCCCGCACCGAGTCCGAGGGCTCCCCGTCGGGTGAGATTGCGCATGGAGCTGTCCCGTTCGTCGCACTGTCTCTGGTGGGTCACTCATTCAGAGGACGTATCGAACGACGAGGTTCCCGGAGAAGTTCCGGGTTTGGTAACAGGAGCAACCTTTTTCGGCCGTTACCGCAAGAGGTGACAGCCGTTACCGCAAGATCCTTACGCGCCGAAGGCCTTGTCCTTACCCTTCACCGGCTTCGCACCCGCACGCAGATGCGCGGGCACCAGGTCGATCGCGGGCTCGGAGTACCCGACGGAGACGATGCGGTCCCCCTCGTACGTGAAGGTCGTCAGCGAGGCCAGCGTGCACTGCCGCTTGCGCGGGTCGTGCCACAGGCGGCGGCGCTCGACGTACGAACGCACGATCCAGATCGGCAGCTGGTGGCTGACCAGCACGGCTTCGTGGCCGCGCGCCTGGTCACGTGCCGCGTCCAGCGCGCCCTTCATCCGGACGACCTGGTCGACGTACGGCTCTCCCCAGGACGGCTTGAACGGATTGACGAGATGCGGCCAGTTGCCCGGTTTCTTGAGCGCGCCGTCGCCTACGCCGAACGTCTTGCCCTGGAAGAAGTTGCCCGCCTCGATCAGCCGCGCGTCGGACGCGAGGTCCAGGCCGTGCGCCTTCGCGATCGGGGTCGCCGTCTCCTGCGCGCGCTCCAGCGGGGACGCGACGACGTACGTGACGTCCCGGGGCGCGAGGTGCTCGGCGACCCGGTCGGCCATCTGCCGTCCCAGCTCGGAGAGGTGGTAGCCGGGCAGGCGGCCGTACAGGATGCCGTCCGGGTTGTGCACCTCGCCGTGCCGCATCAGGTGGACGACGGTGAGTTCCTTGGCTGTGCTCATGCTGCCGTGGCCTCCGCGGCTGCTCTGGCCGCCGCCGGGAGGGCGTCGGCGATCTTCTGTACGGCGCGCTCGTCGTGCGCCGTCGACACGAACCACGACTCGAACGACGACGGCGGCAGGTAGACGCCGTTCGCCAGGAGGGAGTGGAAGAACGCGGTGAAGCGGTACGACTCCTGCGCCTTCGCGTCCTCGTAATTGCGCACCGGGCGGTCGGTGAAGAACACCGAGAACATGTTGGAGGCGCTCTGCACGGTGTGTGCGACGCCCTCCTTGGCCAGGGCCTGCGAGACCAGTGCCTGGAGCTGCTCCGATACGGCGCCGAGTTCGGCGTACGCCGCGTCGTCCAGGAGCTTCAGCTGGGCGAGGCCCGCGGCCGTCGCGACCGGGTTTCCCGAGAGGGTGCCCGCCTGGTACACCGGGCCGGCGGGGGCCAGGTACGCCATGACGTCTGCGCGTCCGCCGAACGCCGCTGCCGGGAAGCCGCCGCCCATCACCTTGCCGAAGGTCATGAGGTCCGGTACTACGCCGTCTACGCCGAACCAGCCCGCCCTGCTCGTGCGGAAGCCCGTCATCACCTCGTCCGAGATGTACAGCGCGCCGTTCTCCGTGCACAGGTCCTTGAGGCCCTGGTTGAAGCCCGGTAGGGGGGGTACTACGCCCATGTTGCCCGGGGACGCCTCCGTGATCACGCACGCGATCTCGCCCTGGTGCAGGCGGAATGCCTCACGTACGGCGTCGAGGTCGTTGTAGGGGAGGACGATCGTGTCGCCGGCCTGTGCGCCTGTGACGCCCGGGGTGTCCGGGAGCGCGAAGGTGGCCAGGCCGGAGCCTGCCGCTGCTAGCAGCGCGTCTACGTGGCCGTGGTAGCAGCCTGCGAACTTCACGATCTTCGCTCGGCGGGTGAAGCCTCGGGCCAGGCGGATCGCGGACATCGTCGCCTCGGTGCCGCTGGAGACCAGGCGGACCTGTTCCAGGGGGGCGATGCGGGTCACCATCTCCTCGGCGAGTGCTACCTCTCCCTCGCCGGGGGTGCCGAAGGAGGTGCCCCTCGCTACGGCTTCCTGTACGGCGGCGATGACCTCCGGGTGGGAGTGGCCCAGGATCATCGGGCCCCACGAGCAGACCAGGTCCACGTACTCGCGGCCGTCGGCGTCCGTGAGGTAGGGGCCGGTGCCGGAGACCATGAAACGGGGGGTGCCGCCGACGGCCTTGAAGGCGCGGACGGGGGAGTTCACGCCGCCGGGGGTGACGGTGGAGGCTCGGGTGAAGAGGGCCTGGGAGGCGGGGGCGGTGTAGGGGTAGGGGGGTTCGGTCATGGTTGGGGGGTCTCCGGCTTGCTGGGGGTGGGGCGAGGTCGGGCGGGGTGAGACCTCCTCAGGGTAGGCCAGGGGGTGGGGGAGGGGGCGGGGTGTCCCGGGGCGGGGTTGAGGGCCCTGCGGGCGCGCGACTGGTTTGTGGGTGGGGTCGGGGTGCCGGGGTGCGGCGAGCCCGTCGCGGGTGGTGTTGGCCAGTGGGGTAGACCGAGCCGTGGGCTGCTGTCTTCGTAAGCGACGGGCTGCGCCGCACCCCCGGCACCCCGCTCCCCGCCGTTTGCGGCTCTCCCGGCGTGCGGGGCAGGCCGGGGCGGGCCTGCCGGTTGCGGGTCTCCCGCCGTACGGGTGTGGCGGGGCGGGCTCGCCGGGTGCGGGTCTCCCGTCGTACGGGGCCAGGCGGGGCGGGGGTTCGGTGGGGTGCCCTAAGGGTGTCGTCGGAGTGTTCCGTGTGGGCCGGGGCAGGTGTTGGCGGGGCCTCCGTCGCTGTATCTCCGGGCAGTGTTCGGGATCTGAGAAACTGGGATCTGATACATACAGCTCACACGGGCCGTACTGAACGGGGACCGGGACGATCCCGCGGACAGGATGTTTCACCGCACGTTTCGGCGGGCGGCCGTGGGGGAGGTCACTGACACGATGATCGGGTTGCGCGGGCGGTACCGCGCGTCCTAGAAAAGCAGTCGGGTGGAGATATGCATCGCGGTGGCGGACTGGGCGAGGGGACCGATGACCTGGGTCCTCGTCGTGCCCGGCGGGGAAGGCACCGGCGCGACGCGGAGGAAGCAGACGAAGCACAGCAGACATTTCAGGCACAGGGCGAGTCCGAGGAGATCGGTCGGCTGATCCGACCCCGGACCGACCGCCTCACGGCGGGGAGCGGGAACGGTGGTCGGGTGGGCGTGACGTACAAGTACTTCGGTGCCCCCGACGGCGCTACGGCGGCCCGCGTCCCCATCTCGATGCGCCCCGAGGAACTCGGCGGCGACGAGCTGGGCATGAACGGCATGTTCACGAAGATCAAGCCGGAGACGATGGCGGCGATGGTCCTCACGGGCATCGAGGGCGTCCCCCTCCACAAGGTCCCGCCGCTCGAACTCGTCGTCCTGCACCCCGACTACGCGGTGGTCAAGCTGCCGATGACGGTCGTCGATCCCCTGCGGGACATAGGCGAGGAGGCGGTCGGGGCGGCGGCCTTCATCTGGTCGACGGTTCCTGATCGTGGGGGGCCTCGGGATGCGTTCAATGTGTATCAACTGCTGCATGAGTGGCAGGACTTCAGCCATCGGTTGCATGAGGCGGGGCATCAGCCGTATTGCCTGGTGTGGCCCTGAGCGGTCGCCGGGAGCTGTTCGGTGGCTGTGAGGGGGCGTTCTGTCCCGGAAACCCCGTCTGAAATGCGGGTTTTCGGGTGGGAGGGGGGTGTGCAAGATCCTCAGAACGGGCATGCGAAACTTTTCACATGAGTGCCGCCAGCCGTGTGTTCCGGCGTTCGAACAGCGCCTTCGAGAAGAGGTTCCCGTCGCGTCGGGCCGTCCTGATGGCGGCCGGTGCCGCCGTGGGAGGGCTGGTGCTGTCCGCGTGTTCGTCGGGGGGGACGTCCGGCGGAGGCGGGGACACGCACTTCGTGATGGGGACCGACGGGATCGCCCGGGTGAAGGCGGGGCAGCGGGACGCGGTGCCCGACCTGTCGGGGGAGACGGTGGCCGGGCCGCGGCTCGACCTCGCCTCGTACAAGGGCAAGGTCGTCGTACTGAACGTGTGGGGGTCCTGGTGCTCGCCCTGCCGGGCCGAGGCGCCGGGGTTCCAGAAGGTGTCGGAGAGCCTCAAGAGCAAGGGCGTCCAGTTCGTCGGGATCAACACCCGGGACGCGAACAACGCCAACGCGCTCGCCTTCGAGAAGCAGATGGGGGTGACGTACCCGAGCCTGTCGGACCCGACGGGGAAGCTGCTGCTGCGCTTCAAGAAGGGGACGCTGAACCTCCAGTCGATCCCGTCCACGCTGGTCATCGACCGTGAGGGCAAGGTCGCCGCGCGCTCGCTGTCGCCGCTGAGCGAGGAGCGGTTGCGCGAGATGATCGACCCGGTGCTCGCGGAGAAGGCGTGAACACGATCGCCGTGGGTGAGATGAACGGGACCGTCCTCAACGGCGCCCTGATACTGGCGCTGCCGATCGCGTTGCTCGGCGGTCTCGTCTCCTTCTTCTCGCCGTGCGTGCTTCCCCTCGTACCCGGCTATCTGTCGTACGTCACAGGTATCAGCGGTACGGATCTCGCCGAGGCGCGCCGGGGGCGGATGGTCGCCGGGGCCTCGCTGTTCGTGCTCGGGTTCACGGTCGTGTTCGTGTCGAGCGGCGCGCTCTTCGGGTACTTCGGGGACACCCTCCAGGCCAACAGGGACGTCCTGTCGAAGGTGCTCGGCGTGCTCATGGTCCTCATGGGTGTGTTCTTCATGGGGCTCATGCCGTGGATGACGGCGCGGGAGTTCCGTATCCACAAGCGTCCGATCAGCGGGCTGGTCGGGGCGCCGCTGCTGGGGGCGCTGTTCGGGATCGGGTGGACGCCGTGCATCGGGCCGACGCTCGCGTCCGTGCTCGCGCTGTCCTCGCAGCAGTCCAGTGCCGGGCGCGGGGCGATTCTGACCGTCGCCTACTGTCTTGGTCTGGGCGTACCGTTCGTGCTCGCGGCGGTCGCCTTCCGCAAGGCGCTGGGGGCCTTCTCCTGGGTCAAGCGGCACTACGTCTGGGTGATGCGGATCGGCGGCACGATGATGATCGTGACCGGTCTGCTGCTGCTGACCGGTGTCTGGGACGGCATGGTGCAGGACATGCAGTCCTGGTCCAACGGCTTCGTTGTAGGGATCTGATCCATGGGCAAGACCGGTCCGACGCCGACGGACGAGGCTTCTGCGGGGGCTGCTTCTGCGGACGCCGCAGGGGTGGACGCCGCTTCGGGTGAGGCGGAGGCGGGGGCCGCCGCCAAGGACGCCGCCGCGCAAGAGGCCGCTTCGAGCGAAGCCCGCGAGGCCGCGAGCACCAAACTCTCCACCGCCCCCGAAGAGTCCCTCAACCTCCCCGCGCTCGGCGTCATCGGCTGGGCCCGCTGGTTCTGGCGCCAGCTCACCTCGATGCGGGTCGCACTGCTCCTGCTCCTGATGCTGGCGCTCGCCGCGATCCCCGGCTCGCTGATCCCGCAGACCGGCAGCGACGCGACGAAGGTCGCCGACTTCCGCAAGGCGCACACCACGCTGGCGCCGATCTACGACCGGGTCGGCCTCTTCCACGTCTACGGCTCGGTGTGGTTCTCGGCGATCTACATCCTGCTGTTCGTCTCCCTGATCGGCTGCATCGTCCCGCGCACCTGGCAGTTCGTCGGCCAGCTGCGCTCCCGGCCGCCGGGGGCACCCAAAAGGCTGACGAGACTTCCGGCGTACACCTCGTGGCGTACGGCGGCTAGCCCCGAAGAGGTACGCGAGACCGCGCTCGCCCTGCTGAAGAAGCGCCGGTTCCGCGCACACGTCGTCGGGGACGCCGTCTCCGCCGAGAAGGGGTACTTCCGGGAGGTCGGCAACCTCGCCTTCCACATCGCGCTGATCGTCCTGCTGGTCGCGTTCGCGTGGGGGCAGCTCTTCAAATCGGAGGGCAACAAGCTGATCGTCGAGGGCGACGGCTTCTCGAACGTGCTGCCTCAGTACGACGACTTCAAGTCCGGCAACCTCTTCGACACCGGCGAGGACCTGGTCCCGTTCAGCTTCGAACTCAAGAAGTTCACGGGTACGTACGAGCTGACCGGGCCCAACCGTGGTACCCCCCGTACCTACGAGGCAGCCCTCACGTACAGCGAGGGTGCGTACGGCAAGGACAAGCAGACCGTCGTCAAGGTCAACCACCCGCTGGAGATCGGCGACGCGAAGGTCTACCTCACCGCGCACGGGTACGCCCCCGTCGTCACCGTCCGCGACGGCAAGGGTGACGTCGTCTACAGCGACGCGATCCCGCTGCTGCCGCTCGACAACAACGTCACGTCCTCCGGTGTCGTCAAGGTCATGGACGGCTACAAGGACGCGAAGGGCAAGACCGAGCAGCTCGGGTTCCAGCTCTTCTTCCTGCCGACGTACATGAAGGGGAACGAGGTGGCGTCGGCCTTCCCCGCGCTGCTCAACCCGATCATGAACGTCGTCGGCTACCACGGTGACCTCGGCGTCGACTCCGGGATCCCGCAGAGCGTGTACCAGCTCGACAAGTCCCACATGAAGGAGTTCAAGGACGCGAAGGGCGCGCAGCTGCGGGAGAACCTGACGCCGGGCAAGACGATGACGCTGCCGAACGGCGCCGGGACCATCACCTACGAGGGCACCAAGGAGTGGGCGAACTTCCAGGTCGTCCAGGATCCGGGGGGCGGCTGGGCGCTGGCCGGGGCGCTCGCCGCGATCTTCGGTCTCGCCGCGTCGCTGTTCGTGCAGCGGCGCCGGGTGTGGGTGCGCGCGGTGGCCGGGCCCGACGGGGTGACGGTCGTCGAGATGGCGGGCCTCGGGCGGAGCGAGTCGGCGAAGGTGCCGGAGGAGCTGGGGGCGCTGGCGGACGGGGTGTACGCGCGGGCGCCGGGGGTGGCGGAGGACGAGGGTGAGGCTGACGGCGGGGCCGGGGCTGATGCCGGGTCCGATGCCGGCGCCGATACCGGGTCCGAGTCCCTCTCAGGTACTACCTCCACCGTCGCCGGCACGGCCTCCCCCTCAGGTACTACCTCCGAGGTCTCCCCCGACGCCGACGCCGACGCCGAGCCCGTGACCGCCGCCGAGCCCGCGACCACCCCAGATTCCGACGACCCCGACGTACCCCCTACCCCCCAAGCTGTCCCTCCCGAAGGGTCTGAGAAGTGACTCTCGCCGCCGCGACCAACGAACACCTCGCCAACATCAGCAACACGCTGATCTACTCCTCGATGGCCGTCTACACCCTCGCGTTCTTCGCGTACATCGCCGAGTGGCTCTTCGGCAGCCGCAGCAAGGTCGGCCGTACGGCCGCCGCGCTGACCCCGGCCGCCACCGCCGCCGCGAAGCAGGCACCGGCCGTCACGGTCAAGAAGGCCGGCGGGACCGCCGTACTGGAGCGGCCGGAGGTCGTCGTCCGCTCCGCCTCCGGCGCGCGCGACGTGCCGGACGGGCCCGGGGCGCACGGCGGGGACGAGCAGGGTGATCTCTACGGCCGGATCGCGATCTCCCTCACGATCCTCGCCTTCCTCGTCGAGCTGACCGGCGTGATCACGCGCGCGGCGTCGGTGGAGCGGGCGCCGTGGGGCAACATGTACGAGTTCAACATCACGTTCTCGACGGTCGCGGTCGGCGTGTACCTCACGCTGCTGGCGCTGCGGAAGAACGTCCGCTGGCTCGGCCTGTTCCTCATCACAACGGTCCTGCTGGACCTGGGACTTGCGGTCACCGTGCTCTACACGGCCAGCGACCAGCTCGTCCCGGCGCTGCACTCGTACTGGCTGTACATCCACGTCTCGACGGCCATCCTCTGCGGCGCGGTCTTCTACGTCGGCGCGGTCGCCACGATCCTGTACCTCTTCAAGGACTCCTACGAGAACAAGCTCGCGACCGGCGGAACGCCCGGCAAGTTCGCGAACTCGGTGCTCGACCGGCTCCCCGCGTCCGCGTCCCTCGACAAGTTCGCGTACCGCGTGAACGCGGCGGTCTTCCCGCTGTGGACGTTCACGATCATCGCCGGCGCGATCTGGGCGGGCGACGCGTGGGGCCGCTACTGGGGCTGGGACCCCAAGGAGACCTGGTCCTTCATCACGTGGGTCGGCTACGCCTGCTACCTGCACGCCCGAGCCACCGCCGGCTGGAAGGGCCGCAAGGCCGCGTACCTCGCCCTGCTCGCCTTCGGCTGCTGGCTGTTCAACTACTACGGCGTCAACATCTTCGTGACCGGGAAGCACTCGTACGCGGGGGTCTGACCGTCGGCTGCGAGGGGCCGGTTCCTGTGACTCAGGTCACGGGAACCGGCCTTTGTCGTACGACAGTTGAAGGGTGTGGACACGAATCTGCGAAGACGCATCCGCGCGGGGGACCACGATGCCTTCGGCGAACTCTTCGACGCCTGCGCGCGCTCCGTCTACAACCACGCGTACCGCCTGACCGGCGACTGGTCGAGCGCCGAGGACATCGTCTCGCTGACCTTCCTGGAGGCGTGGCGACTGCGGGAGTCACTCGATGGGGAGGGGGGTCCTGTACGGCCGTGGCTGCTGGGGATCGCGACGAACGTGGCGCGTAATACCCGTAGGACCGTACGGCGCCATGCCGCCGCGATGTCCCGTCTCCCGAGGGGCGAACCCGTGGCGGACTTCGCCGACGAGATCGCGGGCCGCCTCGACGACGCCGCCCAACTCGCCCTCGTCCAGGAGGCGTTACGGCGACTGCGGCGCCCCGAGCGGGAGGTGCTGGCCCTGTGCGTCTGGTCCGGCCTCGACTACGCGTCGGCGGCGCAGGCGCTCGGCGTACCTGTCGGCACGGTCCGCTCCCGCCTCTCGCGGGCCCGGAAAAAACTCGCGAAACATATGGAACTCCCGCACACCGAACGACAGATGAAAGGTGACCGCGCACCTGCGGTCGGCCCCTTGAAGGAGGGAAACCGATGACACAGCTTCCCGAGCGTGACCTTCCACCGGGCCGTCACCTACTCCTCAAGGAGCATCTGATGACCGAGATCCGTACGGAGCCGGCGCGGGCCGGCGTGAAGTGGCGGCGGCCCGCCTTCGCCGCCGCGGCCGTGGCGACCGCCGCGGCCATCGCGTTCACGGTCCTGCCGTCCTCCGGCCTCGGCTCCGGTTCCGGTTCCGGTTCCGGGGACGCCACGCCCTCGCCGCCCAGCAAGCAGGTCGTCGCCCTGCTGGAGGACATGGCGATGGCCGCCGAGTCGGGCACGCCGTACGGGGAGGTGCGCGACGACCAGTTCGTGTACGTCGAGAGTCGGGTGTCGTACTTCAGCGCCAGCGACGGCAAGATCACCGTCCCTCCGCTGCACCGGCAGGAGATCTGGACGTCGGTGGACGGCCTGCACACCGGGCTGAAGCGCGAGGCGGGGGAGAAGCCGATGGACCTCCCGCCGGACGTGAGGCCGGGCGGCCCCGGCTGGGAGGCGTCCGCCTTCTACAACCACCTCAAGACCCTCCCCGTCACCGCCGACCGGATGTGGGACTACCTCTACGAGACCGCGCCGAAGTACAGCGAACAGGAGACCTACCAGGCGATGTTCGTGCTGGCCGGCGACCTGCTGGTCAACTCGGTCATGCCGCCGGAACAGGGCGCCGCGCTCTTCAGGGCCGTCGCCCGTATCCCCGGCGTAACTCTCGCGGGGGACGCCGTCGACGCGGCGGGCCGCCCTGGGGTCGGCGTCTCCCGCAAGGACCCCGACAACCCCACCCGGGACGAGTGGATCTTCGACCTCAGGACCCACGCGTTCCTGGGTGAACGCAGCGTCGCCACCTCCGGCCACTCCGGCGTGAAGAAGGGAACCGTCACGAGCAACACGGCCGTCCTGCGCCGCGCGATCGTCGACAAGCCCGGCCAACGCCCCTGACCCCTACGACGGCGGCAGGCACTCCCTGGCCGGTGGTCTCCCCTCCGGCCAGGCGATCCGGACGAACCTGTTGCCGCCCCCGGCCGTCAGTTCCACGATCGGTACGGCCTTGTCGTACGGGTTCCCGTGTGCGTCGAGGCAGATCCAGCCGCTGGCGCCGCTCACCCGCAACGAGCCTTTCACCTGGGGCCATTGGAGGCCGACGTCCGTCAAGGGCGGGACTGTGCCGCCCTCCGGTGTGGCCTCGCGGACGCCCTTCACCGCGAGGGTCATCGCGTCGTAGCCGATGATCAACTGGCCGTCGTCGAGGGCGACTTCGCCGATCGGGCCGACGGGGGCGCGCTCGGCGCGGGTGATCAGGTCGGTGAGGGTCTTCATGTCGGTGGCCGAACCACCCGGCGTTGAAGGGGGAGTTGAGGTCCACGCGTCGGGGTGGGCGAGAGCCGAGTAGCGGACGGAGAGGTTGCGGGACAGGGCCCTGCGGTCGAGCCCCTTGTCGCCCTCCAGGTAGGACCCCTCGTCGCCGGTGAGGACCGTGAACCTGCGGTCCTGGCACCCCCGTCCCCCCAACGCGTTGATGAACTGCCGGAGTTGGATGTGCCGCCCGGCGAACAGGATCGTGTCGGTGCCGGGGGACGTGTCGCAGACGAGGTGGGTGATCTGCCGGAAGGTGTTCGCGGTGGTGCCCTCCTGGCTCCGGTCGGCGGGCGGCGTGAAGGGCTGGGGTTCGTAGGGCGAGCCCTTGATGAGCGCGGCGAACGAGTTCTGGAGGGTCCGGGTGTACGGGTCACCCGGCTTGTCGTAGACGAGGATCGCCTTCCCGGCCCCGACCTTCGCGAAGGAGGCCAGCGCGCGGGCCTCGTCCGTGTTGGTCGGCGAGACCCGCGCGAGCCCGGGGAAGGGGTCGCGCCCGCCCTGCCCGTTGGCGAGGTTGTCGGCGGTGATGGACGCGCCGACGACGGGGATGCCGCGCCGGGTCAGCTCGGCGACGGCGGCCTTGTTCGCGTCGGTGCTGGTACCGACCCCGGTGACGGCCCGCAGCCGGTCCCCGGACTCGGTCATCGCGGCCAGCCGGTCCACCATCGGCTCCCAATGCTCGCTGGTGGCACCGGGGTTGGCGAGCACCAGCCGGATCGCCGGAGTCTGCCCGTTGGCGGCGTGGTTGGCCTGCCACTGCGCCAAGTAGGCGCCCTGCAACTCGTGCTGGACGTCTTGCAGCGTGGACGGCGCGCTCGCGGAGAACGGCAGCATCAGCGCGACGGTGACGTACGAACCCTCCTTGAGGCGCTCGTTCTCCGCCGCGATCGCCCGTACGGAGTCCCGGAGTTGGGGCTTGCCGAAGTCGTACGCCGACGCCGTCACCCCGACGCACTCGGAGCTGCCCGCCGGCCGGGAGATCCCCGGCGCGCAGGAGCGGTTCTCCGACAGCAGCACCCGCGTACCGATCACGATCCCGGCCACCAGCGCGGCCGAGACCAGGATCGCGGCGTACCGGTAGAGCCGGATCTGCCAGACCTCGCGCAGCCACCGCACCATCAGACGTCCCCCTCGTCCTCGTCGTCGTCCTCGTCCGGAAGGCTCAACGGCCGCCCGGCCAGCGCGTCCGCGGGCCACGCCCGGGACGTCGCGAAGAGCAGCGCGCCCCCGGCGGGGCGCAGGTCGGAGAGCTGTTCCAGTTCGAACCTGAGCCGGTCGCAGACGCGCGGGTCGGGCAGCACGAGCGGATCGCTCACCTGCCACACCGCGTGCAGCAGCCGCCGTACCCGCAGGTGCAACCCGGCGTTCTCCGGGGGCAGTTGACCGACCGTGTCCCGGCGGCCCAGCGCGATCGCCACCCGCTGGTCCTCGGGCCCGAAGCGGGGTGCCGAGGCCACGAACCGCAGGGTGTCCAGCCAGGCGCGGACCGGCAACACGGCGAAGCCGTCCCGGAGTTCGGCGACCGCGCCGTCCGTGTCGCCGAGGGCGAGCTCGTGGTGGAGCCGGTAGACGGCGTGGTCGGTGGCGTAGTGCCGGATCAACACCTCATGCACGTCACGCCACTTGGTGAGCTGATGCAGCCGGAGCAGCAGCAGCGTACGGACGAACCGGTCGCCGACGAAGTGCCCCGGCTCCTGCGCGACCCCCTCCGCGAGGAGCCGCGCGCGCAGGGTCCGTACGCCGGACGAGCCGAAGTCGTCCGGGAGCCCGGCGGCGGCGAGCGCCACGGCGGAGTCGTGGTCGTGGGCTGCGGCGAGGACGGTCAGCTCGTCGAGGCGGTCGGCGGGGACGAGGCGGCGCAGGAGTTCGCCGTACGCGGGGAGGGGGTCCTCGTCGTTCAGGTGGACGGGCTCGGTGAGCAGGCTCGTCAACGAGCCCGCGTGGTCCGGGTGTTGGCGGGCGGCGGTCGCCGTGAGGACGATGCCGAGGGGGTTTCCGCCGGTCAAGCGGTGGGCGGCGTGGGGGAGTTGGGGCGGGTAGGGGAAGTCGTCGCAGACGGCGCCGACGATGTGGAGGGTGTCGTCGGGGGAGAGCGGAGGGAGCGGCACGGCGAGCGCCCCTGCCGCGAGCGCCCCTCCGAGCGTCCCCCCGCCGAGTGTCCCGGTCGACGGCGCCCCACCTCCCGGCGCCCCGACCGCTCCCACCCCCGCCGCCCCCGACACCCGTGCCACTTCGGCCAGTTCACGCCGTACCGCCCCCGCAGGCACCCCCCTCCCGCGCACGGTCGCGACGAACACCGCCGGATCGGCGACCCCCTCCGCGCGGTCCCGCAGCACCGCGTCCAGCAGCCCGGGTCCCGCAGCCCCACCCGCGTTGTCGAGCAGCACCACCGGCCGCCCGATCCGCGTCAGATGCGACCCGATCCCGCTGTACCCCTCCGCGAGATCCGCCAACAGGGCCCGCACCAGCCACCGTTCGGCGTGTTCGCGCGAGGCCCCGCCCGCTCTGAAGTTCCCGGACAGGAGCAGCAGCCCCCGCTGGGCGTTGCCGCCCGCGTTCGGGTACGCCCGGTACCAGGTCGACGGGCGCTGCTCCTTGCGGGAGGTCACCCCCTCCGACAGCGCCTCCAGCGTCGCCTCGACGGCGGCGGCGAGGTACGGCCCCTGCCCGGTCGCGGCGGCGATCACCTTCGCGGCGACCCGCGAGGCCCAACGCCCGGCCAGCGAAAGGCGGGAGCGGTGCTCGTTGAGCAGGAGGATGCGGGTCAGTTCGCGCCGGATGCGCTCGGAGTCGGAGCCGCCGCTCCACTCGCCGGCCCGCACCGCGACCAGCCCCGCCGTGAGCCTCGGGAACGTCAACTGGCCTGCCGCGCGCACCGGTTCGGTGAGCTGCTCGGCGATCACCAGCAGGGCCTGCCAGAGAGGGGACCAGGACTCGGTGCTCTCCTCGTGCGGGGGCGCCGCGAACTGGGCGTCCTCGCAGTCGACGCGGGCGAGCGGGGTGCGCTTGCGCGGTTCCCCCTTGCGGGTGCGCTCGGTGTACGACGCCTCGACCTCGTCCAGGACGGCCGTCTTGCCGAGTCCGCGCCCGCCCGTCAGCACCAACACCGGCTGGACGCCCGGGTATTCGGACTTGACGGTGAGGTGTTCGTCCGGCCGCAGCCCGATCAGCCGGGGCAGCAGCCCCGGCGGCTGTGCCTCGAACAGGGCACCCCGGCCATGCAGTTGTCCGTGCACCACGCCTCCCCCCAGAGCGGTGGTCCTGCACGCAAGGGTAAAGACGGAAGAGAGGTACGGAACAGACGGTGGCGTACAACAACCGTGAAACGGTCTGTCCCACCAGCCCGTCGCGCCCCAAAGGCCCCTGCCCACCGGTCCGTTGGGCACCAGAAAGCCCCGGGCCCGCCCAAATGGACGGACCCGGGGCTCTGGTGGCGCTAGATGCTTAGCGCAGGTCGAAGCGGTCCAGCTCGGCGACCTTCACCCACGCGGCGACGAAGTCCTTGACGAACTTCTCCTTCGCGTCGTCGCTCGCGTACACCTCGGCCAGCGCACGCAGCTCGGAGTTGGAGCCGAAGACCAGGTCGGCGCGGGTGCCGGTCCACTTGACCTCGCCGTCGACGCGGCCCTCGAACGCGGTCTGGGAGGCGTCGGTGCCCTTCCAGGCCGTCCCCAGGTCGAGCAGGTTGACGAAGAAGTCGTTCGACAGGACGCCCGGGTTGTCCGTGAGGACGCCGGCCTTGGTCTCGCCGTGCGAGACGCCCAGCGCGCGCAACCCGCCGACCAGGACGGTCAGTTCGGGGGCGCTCAGGGTGAGCAGGTTCGCGCGGTCCAGGAGCAGGTACTCGGCGGGGAGGCGGTTGGCCTTGCCGTAGTAGTTGCGGAAACCGTCGGCGCCCGGCTCCAGCGCCGCGAACGACTCGGCGTCCGTGTGCTCGTCGCCCGCGTCGACACGGCCCGGGGTGAACGGCACCTCGACGTCGTACCCGCCGTCCTTGGCGGCCTTCTCGACCGCGGCGACGCCGCCGAGGACGATCAGGTCGGCGATCGAGACCTTCTTCGCGCCCTGCGCGTCGAAGTCGGCCTTCACGCCCTCCAGGACCCGCAGGACCTGGGCGAGCTGCTCGGGCTCGTTCGCTTCCCAACTGCGCTGCGGCTCAAGGCGGATACGGGCGCCGTTGGCACCACCGCGCTTGTCGCTGCCGCGGAACGTGGACGCGGACGCCCAGGCCACGGAGGCGAGTTGAGCGACCGTCAGGTCCGAGGCGAGGATCTTCGCCTTGAGCGCGGTGACGTCGGCGGCGTCGATCGCCTCGCCCTCGGCGGCCGGCAGCGGGTCCTGCCAGATCAGCGTCTCGGCGGGGACCTCCGGGCCCAAGTGCAGGGACTTCGGGCCGAGGTCACGGTGCGTCAGCTTGTACCAGGCGCGGGCGAACGCGTCCGCGAACTGGTCCGGGTTCTCCAGGAAGCGGCGGGAGATCGGCCCGTACACCGGGTCGAAGCGCAGCGCCAGGTCCGACGTCAGCATGTTCGGCGCGATCTTCTTGTTCGGGTCGTGCGCCGAGGGGACCGTGCCCTCGCCCGCGCCGCCCTTCGGCTTCCACTGCTTGGCGCCGGCCGGGGACTCGGTCAGCTCCCACTCGAAGCTGAAGAGGTTCCAGAAGAAATTGTTCGACCACTTGGTCGGCGTGGAGGTCCAAGTGACCTCCAGGCCCGAGGAGATGGTGTCCGCGCCGTGGCCGGTGCCGTAGCTGTTCTTCCAGCCGAGGCCCTGCTCGTCCATCGGCGCGCCCTCGGGGTCGGGGCCGACGTTCGGACCGTCGGGGGCCGCGCCGTGGGTCTTGCCGAAGGTGTGGCCACCGGCGATGAGGGCGACGGTCTCCTCGTCGTCCATCGCCATCCGGCGGAACGTCTCACGGATGTCGCGGGCCGAGGCCAGCGGGTCCGGATTGCCGTTCGGGCCCTCGGGGTTGACGTAGATGAGGCCCATCTGCACGGCGCCCAGGGGCTGTTCGAGCTCGCGGTCGCCGGTGTAGCGCTGGTCGTCGAGCCAGGTGGTCTCGGGACCCCAGTACACGTCCTCCTCGGACTCCCAGACGTCCTCGCGGCCACCGGAGAAGCCGAACGTCGTGAAGCCCATCGACTCCAGGGCGACGTTGCCGGCGAGGATCATCAGGTCGGCCCAGGACAGGCTCTGGCCGTACTTCTTCTTCACCGGCCACAGCAGGCGGCGGGCCTTGTCCAGGTTGACGTTGTCCGGCCAGGAGTTGAGCGGCGCGAAGCGCTGCTGGCCGGCGCCGGCGCCGCCGCGGCCGTCGCTGATGCGGTAGGTGCCGGCCGAGTGCCAGGCCATCCGGATCATGAACGGGCCGTAGTGGCCGAAGTCCGCGGGCCACCAGTCCTTCGAGTCGGTCAGGACCGCCTCGATGTCCCGCTTCACGGCGGGCAGGTCCAGGGCCTCGAACGCCGCGGCGTAGTCGAACTCCTCACCGAGCGGGTTCGCGACGGCGGGGTTCTTGGCGAGGATCTTCAGGTTGAGCCGGTCCGGCCACCACTGACGGTTCCCGCCGCCCTGCGTGGGGTGAGCGGCACGGCCGCCGTGTGCCACGGGGCACTTTGCTTCTTCGGCGTTCTCGGACATGGGGGAATCCTTTCGAGACTGAGCGACGGTCCGCGCTCAGGCAGCGCTGGAGGAGGTGGAGCAGGCGGGGCACAGGCCCCAGTAGACGACCTCGGCCTCGTCGATCGCGAAGCCGTGGTCGTCCGAAGCGGTCAGACAGGGGGTATGTCCCACCGCGCAGTCCACGTCGACGACGGTCCCACACGTCCTGCATATGAGGTGGTGGTGGTTGTCGCCGACGCGGCCCTCGAACCGGGCGGGGCTGCCCGCCGGCTCGATGCGCCGGATGAGTCCGGCCGCGGTGAGCGCGTGCAGCGCCTCGTACACGGCCTGGACGGAGACATGACCCACGCGCTCGCGCACCCCGGTGGCGATGGCCTCGACGCCCAGGTGGTCGCCGGCGCGGACGGCGTCGAGCAGCGCGACCCGGGCGGCCGTCACCCGCAGGCCGACGGCGCGCAGCTCCTCGGCGGGGGTGGGGGGGGCGGATCCGGTCATGGGCCCCAACCTACCCCGCTAAAGGCGAACGATTCAAGAAAAGGAGCTGTACAAGTTTGGTGAGGGAGGAATACCTGAGGTGTAGGGCGGTAGTACGGGAGAGTGTCCCCATGGATCACACGGCGCGTGCGCGCGCATGGCTCGATACGGCGGTGGCGGAGGCCAGGACCGGGCTGCGCGAGGGCGGCATCCCGATCGGCGCCGCGCTCTACGGCCCCGACGGCACCCTCCTCGGGCGGGGCCACAACCGGCGCGTCCAGACGACGACCCCTCGATGCACGCGGAGACCTCCGCCTTCCGCGCGGCCGGACGGCAGCGGTCGTACACGGGTACGACCATGGTGACCACCCTCTCGCCCTGCTGGTACTGCTCCGGGCTGGTGAGACAGTTCGGGATCTCGCGGGTGGTGATCGGGGAGGCGACGACGTTCTCCGGCGGCCACGAGTGGCTGGCCGAGCACGGGGTGGAGATCGTCGTGCTGGACGACCCGGAGTGCGTAACCCTGATGAGGGACTTCATCGCCGGGAACCCGGCCCTGTGGAATGAGGACATCGGTGAGTAGGACGACCCCTCGTATCCCCACGATCGATCTCCACCCGTGGGTGGAGGGCGACCCCGAGACCCGCCGCGGCATCGCCCGCACGGTCGACGAAGCACTCCAGACCGCCGGATTCCTCCTGGTCACCGGCCACGGGGTCGACGCCGGGCTGCGCGCCCGGGTGCGCGCCGCGGCCCGCGAGTTCTTCCTGCTGCCGGCCGCTGCGAAGCAGCCGTACGCCGCCGAGGTCGGCGGACGCGGCTGGCTCGCGCAGGGAGCCGAGGCCAACGGGTACGCCGAGGGTACAAAGACCCCGCCCGACCTGAAGGAGTCGCTCACCTTCGCCAACGACGTGCCGTACGACGACCCGGTCGTCGACGCGGAGTGGTGCGCGCCCAACGTGTGGCCCCAAGAGGTGCCGGAGCTGCGGGAGTTGTGCGAGGAGTACCTGGGCCGGATGGCGGCGCTGGAGAAGGAACTCCTGCTGTTGCTGGGCGAGGCGCTCGGCCTGGAACCCGACTTCTTCAGCCGCCACATGGACCACCCGACCTACGGGTTCAACATCAACTGGTACCCCGGCACCGACGTCGTCGGCGCCCCTCACCCCGGGCAGTTCCGCATCGGCCCGCACACCGACTTCGGCACGGTCACGATCCTCGACCGCCAGGCGGGCAAGGGCGGCCTCCAGGTCTGGACGGAGACCGGCGGCTGGGAGGACGCGCCGTACGACCCCGCCGCGTTCACCGTCAACATCGGTGACCTGATGGCCCGTTGGACCGGCGACCGCTGGCGCTCCGGCCGCCACCGAGTCCTCCCGCCCCCCTCCGAAGCGCCCAGCGAGGAGCTGATGTCCCTCGTCTACTTCGGCGAGTGCACACCGGGGACACGGGTGGAGTCGGTACCGGCGCCGGTGGGGAGGGTGGCGTACGAACCGGTCGACTCGCACGGGTACTTGAGGGAGAAGCTGGACTCGATCACGGTGAAGTGAGCGCAGCCCCTGCCGGGCTCACTTCTTCCGCTTCTTGTGCGGACGCTCCCTCCGCAGTTCCTGCCGGCTCGCGTCCAGGTCGTCGAGGAGGGAGCGCAGGGGGCGGCGGGTGAGGATCGCGTTGTGTTCGATGTGGACCGTCGCCAGGGTGGAGAGGCTGACGGAGAGGAGGCGCAGGCCGTCGCTGCCGTACTCCTTGAGGACCAGGTCGGCGACGCGCGACGCGCGGGCGGCTACGCGCTCCTCGGGGAACAACCCGACGGTGTGGCGCAGGAGTTCGGTGGTGATACGGGAGATGTCGGGGAGGATCCGCATGAGCTCCACGGAGTCCGCCTCCTCCTCGTCGCTCCAGGTCTCGTCGTCCCACGCGCTGCTCAGATCCAGACCCATGGCCGCCCTCCCGCTCGCCTTGCCCGTCGTCTCGGACCGTACGCCCACGATCCGTTCATGCCACGGGAGTTGAGGAAATTGCCCTCGAACGAAGGAACTTCTCCCGCTCTGGACAATTCCCGGCGAATTTTGACACGGTGAGACGCGTCGGCCGCGATGCGCATACGTGGCCCATTCCGCCGCGCCTCTCGCGCCCGGCGGCAATTCCCGTGCAGCGACAGGAGTTTCCGCATGCCCATCGCCCACTACCTCGCCCAGAGCCCGTACAGCACCCCGGGAGCCCAGGCCGCCCAGTACGCCGGGCTCCCCGCCGACCCGGCCCGACTGGCCCGCGTCGTACGGGACTTGCTGATCCACCGCGGCGAAGGCGACCTGTTCGCGTACGCCATTCCCGAGGACCGACTGCACGACGACGCCGAAACCCGTTACGTGGACGGCATCCTGGGAATTCTCGCCGCCCGCTCCGAGGCCCCGCTCGGAAAACCCCGGCCACCCGCCGAGCGATTCGTCGGCGTCTGCCGGGACTTCGCGCTCCTGTACTGCTCAATGCTGCGCCACACCGGCACCCCGGCCCGAATCCGCTCGGGCTTCGCGGACTATTTCGGCACCGACGGCTTCCACGGCGACCACGTCGTCACGGAGTACTGGGACGCGGACCGAGGCCGCTGGCTCCTCGCGGACCCCCAACTCGCCGACCCGGACATCACCCGCCACTGGAACGCCGACTTCGACCCGCTGGACGTCCCCCGCACCCGCTTCCTCACGGCCGGCACAGCCTGGCGCATGATCCGCGAACAGGGCGCGGACCACCGGGAGTTCGGCCTCCACCCCCCTCAGGAGGGACCCCTGTGGGGTGAACGCTTCGTCGCGGGCAACGTCCGCCTCGACCTCGCCGACCTCAACAGGGTGGAGACCCTGCTGTGGGACGTCTGGGGCCTCGACCACACGGACCACGATCAGGACCAGACCCTCGACGAGGAGGCCCGCGCGGTGTACGACCGTGCCGCCGCCGTCATCGCGGGCGACGAGGTGCCGTACGCCGAGGCCCGCGCCCTCTTCACCGGGGACGACGTGCTGCGCACCCCGGAGACGGTCCTGAGCCTGGCCCCCTACAACGGGCCTACCCGGGTAACTCTCAGGAGCCAGGTCAGCTCGCGAGACTGTCCGCGCTGACGGTCTCGGGCCCCAGGTCGGGCGTGTCCGGGCTGACGGAGAACGCCGTGTCCCCGGTCACCGCCACGATCGCGTCGCCGACCAGCGTCAGGGTCGGCACGACGTTCTCCGGCGCCCCGGCCGGGTCCTGGAGCTTGTCCGTCGTCCACATCACGTTCCCCGTGGAGACTTCGAGCGAGAGGAGCCGCCCGTACCGGTTGACGAGGAAGAGGCTGCCGAACGTCCGGGACCACACCGGCTTCGACAGGTTCTCGACCTGCGTGTCCGACTGCCACACCAGCTCCCCGGTGCCCGTGGCGACCGCGCTCACCGTCCCGTCCGGCCGGACGAAGTACACGGTCGAGCCGACCAGCGTCGCCGTACCCCGTATGGTCTGGCTGAGGCGCGTCCGGGTGACGGCCCCGCTCGCCGGGTCCACCCGGAGGAACGTCGTGTACGCCTCGTCCAGCCCGCCCAGCGACTGCTGCTCCGCGTCCTTCGACTGGACGAACAGCGGCTTCCCGGCGAGGTCCCCCAGAGGTACTACCGCCGTAGGCAGCGTGGCGAGTTCCCGCGAGCCGTCCTCGCCGAGTTGCAGCAGACTCCAGTCCCCGGACGCCGGGTCGTCCTGGTTGCTGCACAGACCGTAGGGGGAACCGTGTAGTACCAGCGGGGTACACCGCGTGCCCGCCGACGACTTCGTCGAGCTCCGCCACAGGTCCTTGCCGGACTTCGCGTCGATGCCGATCAGCTGGGAGTGGTCCGTCGACAGGGCCAGGACACCGCCGTCGAACAGGACGGCGGGCTGCGTCGCGTCGACGGACCGGGTCCAGCGCCGCTCACCGGTCTTCGCGTCGAGCGCGACCAACTGCCACTCGATGACGTCCCCGGACGACTCGACGGGCGGGTTCTCGTAGACGTACACGAATCCGTCCCGCACCCCCAACGGCCGCGCGGACTGCGGGCTCACCCCGAACCGCCAGGTCACGCGCCCCGTCCCGGCATCCATCCGGGCGACCGTGAAACCGCTGCCCGTGCAGTACACGGCGGCCTTGTCGGGGACACAGCCCGGCCGGTCGTGGCTGGACAACCGGTCCTGGTCGGCGGCGGACACGGCCCGCGTGAGATTCGTACGCCACGGCGACCAGCCCTCGGGCAGGGACAGCACGGGGGTGTCGACGACGTCGGAACTGCCCGAGGAGGAGTTGCTGTCGACGCCCAGGTTCCACATCACGGCCACGATGCCCACGACGCCGACGGCAGCGGTGGTGAGGAGCCGGCGGGGCAGACGCCGCCCGCCGAGGCGGGGCAGGCCAGGTCTGAGGCGGCGCCGAACTGCCGGACGCCGCTTGAGAATTGACAGTCGGCGGCGGGGGGACGCCACGACCGCTTGCGTCGGCGCGTCGTACGGGATGCCCTCGGGCTCGGTGTGATCGCCGGGCGGCGGCGGGGTGGGCACGGCGGGCGCGGTGTCCGGCAGGGTCTTGAACAGCCGCTGCAACTCGGCGAGTTGGGGACGCTCCTCCGGGTCCTTGATCAGGCACCGCTCGACCATGCTCCGCAGCGGTTCCGTCACCCCGTCCAACGACGGTTCCTCGTGCATGACTTGATACACCGTCAAGTACGGGCTCTCGCCGTCGAACGGACGGGTCCCCGTCGCCGCGTACACCAGCAGCGAGCCCAGCGAGAACACGTCCGAGGCGGCCGTCACCTCACGGGGCGAGGTGAACTGCTCCGGGGACATGAAGGGCGGCGTGCCCATCAGGCGGCCGGTAATCGTGAGCGTCTGGTTGTCGGCGGCGCGGGAGATGCCGAAGTCGATGACGCGGGGGCCGTCCTCGGCCATCAGGACGTTGCTCGGCTTCAGGTCGCGGTGCACGACCCCGGCCCGGTGGATGTCCTTGAGCGCCTCCGTCAGGCCGAGCGCCAGAACCCGCAACTCCCGCCCGCCGAGCGGGCCTTGACCGGCGACCACCTCGGAGAGCGTGGGGCCCGGGACATACAGCGTCGCCATCCACGGCACCTCGGCGTCCGGGTCCGCGTCCACCACCGGCGCGGTGAACGCGCCGCTCACCCGCCGCGCCGCCTGGACCTCCTGCCGGAAACGGGCCCGGAACTCCTCGTCCTGCGCGTACTGCGCGTGCACGACCTTCACCGCGACCTGCCGCCCCGACGGCGAGTGCGCCAGGTGGACGACCCCCATACCGCCGCTGCCGAGCCGCTCGGCGAGCGTGTACCCGCCGATGGAGACGACGGACCCCGATTCCCCGCTGCTCGGCGGCATGTACGGTCGCCCTTCCCGAAGATCCCTGCGCGGCTTGGGTGTTGTTTGGGGGATCAGCCTAGAGCCTGGGGGCTTGCGGGTGGAGTGAGGGTGGGGCGGGCAGGCCCGCCGAGCGGCGGCCCCGTCCCCGTCACCTCACCGCCCGTCCGCCTCCCGCGCCGTCCGTTCCAGCCGCTCCCGGTACTCCTCCCACCAACTCCCGTCCACCTCCGGCACGTTGGACTTGTCCGCCAGCTCCCCGGCCGAACCGTCCAGGAGTTCGCGGACGATGTCCGCGTGGCCCGCGTGGCGGCTCGTGTCGGCGCAGACGCGGGTGAGGAGGTGGTGGAGGGTGGCCGCCCGGCGCTCTTCTGGCCACCAGGGGACCAAGCCGACCGCGTCCAGGGGGAGTTCGGCGACCGTCGCGGCCGTGTGGGCCCAGGCGGCGCGGTACAGGCCGACGATGTCCGCGCGGGACTCCTCGGCGGTCGCCCACATGTCCGAGTTCAGCTCGGAGTCCTGCGTGTACCACCAGGGCGGCGGGTCCTCCGTGTAGTACGGCCGCCCGAACGTGTCGCCGAAATAGCCGAGTTCGATGCCCGCGCAGTGCTTGACCAGGCCCAGCAGATTGGTGCCGGTCGGGGTGAGCGGCCGGCGTACGTCGTACTCGCCGAGTCCTTCCAGCTTCCACAGCAGGGAGTCGCGGGCCTCCTGCAAGTACCGCAGCAGGTCCGCCTTCGGGCCGGGAAGAGTCGTCTCCGTCATGCCGCGCAGCCTGCCATCCGGCACTGACAACCCCCTCCGGACGACGCTCAGTCCGCGTCCTTCTTCGGGTCCTCGTCCTTGCCCTGGGGGTCCTTGCTCCGCAACTCCTCCTCGCGGCGCCGCAGATCGGCCTCCCACTCCTTGAGGAGCGCCTCGTCCTTCTGGTTCTCCTCCTTGAGGGAGTTCAGGAACTCGGGGTTGTCGTCGGGCGCCACCCACGTCGTGCGGTGGTCGCGGTGCCACTCGGAGGGGGTACGGCCACCGGTCGGCGGCGTACGCACCTTGCCCGTCACGAGCCACGCGATCGAGCCCGCCAGCGGGAACAGCAGGATGATGAAGACCCAGGCGACCTTGGGAAGGTGCCGCACCTCGTCCTCGGGCGTGTTCAGGCAGTCGATGAACGCGAAGATCATCAGCGCCAGCGGAACCAGGAACAACAGCAGTCTGAGCATCGGGCGGGTTCCCCCAGGAAACGGCGTCGGGGCCCGGTGGCCCCGGTGTCGGGGCCAGGGTAACGGCTGGGGAAAATCCGGCGCAGGGGGCGGGGACACCCATAGGTATTAGACGGGTACCCCGCACGTACGACGGGCCCCTGCGCGGGTCCGTCGAGTGGCTCGGCGATACTGGGACGCATGGCTTACGACGATCTTCGCTCCCTGCTCAGGGCCCTGGAACGCGAGGGCGACCTCAAGCGCGTGAAAGCCGAGGTCGACCCCTATCTGGAGGTCGGGGAGATCGTCGACCGCGTCCAGAAGGCGGGCGGCCCGGCGCTGCTCTTCGAGAACGTGAAGGGCTCGGCGATGCCGCTGGCCATGAACGTCTTCGGCACCGACCGCCGCCTCCTCAAGGCCCTCGGCCTCAAGTCGTACGCGGAGATCACCGAGCGGATCGGCGGCCTCCTGCGCCCCGAGCTGCCGCAGGGCTTCATCGGCGTCCGCGAGGCCTTCGGCAAGCTCGGCGCGATGACCCACGTACCGCCGAAGAAGGTCAAGGACGCGCCGGTCCAGGAGGTAGTACTCCAGGGTGACGACGTCGACCTGGAGCAGCTGCCGGCCCTGTTCACCTGGCCGCAGGACGGCGGCTCCTTCTTCAACCTGGGGCTGACCCACACGAAGGACCCCGAGAGCGGCGTACGCAATCTCGGTCTGTACCGCCTCCAGCGCCACGACAAGCGCACGATCGGCATGCACTGGCAGATCCACAAGGACAGCCGCAACCACTACCAGGTCGCCGCCCGCAAGGGTGAGCGGCTGCCGGTCGCGATCGCCTTCGGGTGCCCGCCCGCCGTGACGTACGCGTCCACCGCACCCCTTCCGGGTGACATCGACGAGTACCTCTTCGCCGGCTTCCTCGCGGGCAAGCGGATCGAGATGGTGGACTGCAAGACCGTACCCCTCCAGGTCCCCGCTACCGCAGAGGTAGTACTCGAGGGCTGGCTGGAGCCCGGCGAGATGCTTCCCGAGGGGCCCTTCGGGGACCACACCGGGTTCTACACGCCGCAGGAGCCGTTCCCCGCGCTGACCATCGACTGCGTGACGATGCGCAAGCGGCCGTTGCTCCAGTCCATCGTCGTGGGGCGGCCCCCTACCGAGGACGGACCCCTCGGGCGGGCCACGGAGCGGTTCTTCCTGCCGCTGCTGAAGATCATCGTGCCGGACATCGTGGACTACCACCTGCCCGAGGCGGGCGGCTTCCACAACTGCGCGATCGTCTCGATCGACAAGAAGTACCCCAAGCACGCGCAGAAGGTGATGCACGCGATCTGGGGCGCCCACATGATGTCCCTGACCAAGCTGATCGTGATCGTCGACTCCGACTGCGACGTCCACGACCTGCACGAAGTCGCGTGGCGGGCCCTCGGCAACACGGACTACGCCCGTGACCTCAGCATCGTCGAAGGCCCCGTCGACCACCTCGATCACGCCTCCTACCAGCAGTTCTGGGGCGGCAAGGCCGGGATCGACGCGACGAAGAAGTGGCCCGAGGAGGGGTACACGCGGGACGGCGGCTGGCCGGAGATGGTCCTGTCGGACCCGGAGACGGCGGCGACGGTGGACCGGCGCTGGAAGGAGTACGGCCTGTGAGCGCGTCCGCCGCCGCGGTGCCCCAGCCGGGGCGTACGAAAGCCTTTCTGCGCCTCGTCATGATCGAGCACTCGATCTTCGCGCTGCCCTTCGCGTACATCGCCGCCCTCACCGCGATGTTCCAGCTCGACCGGAACATCCACTGGGGCCGGCTGCTGCTCGTGACGGTCTGCATGGTCGGGCTGCGGACGTTCGCGATGGCCGTCAACCGGATCATCGACCGGGAGATCGACGCGCGCAATCCCCGTACGGCGCAGCGTGAGCTGGTGACGGGGGCGATGTCGGTACGGCACGCGTGGACCGGCGCGCTGATCGCCGTCGTCATCTTCCTCGGCTCGGCCGCGCTGCTGAACCCGCTGTGCCTGGCGCTCGCGCCCGTCGCCGTCATCCCGATGGTGGTATACCCGTACGGCAAAAGGTTTACGAACTACCCCCAGGCGATCCTCGGTCTGGCCCAGGCGATGGGCCCGATCGGCGGCTGGCTCGCGATCACCGGCGAGTGGTCCTGGGACGCGGTGATCCTCGGTCTCGCGGTCGGCGTCTGGATCGGTGGCTTCGACCTCATCTACGCCTGTCAGGACATCGACACGGACCGCGAGACGGGCGTCCTGTCGGTCCCGGCCCGCTTCGGTATCCCGGCGGCGGTCTGGTCGGCCCGCGTGTGCCACGCCCTCACGACAGCCCTGTTCGTCTGGTACGCCCTGGCCACGGACGCGGGCGCGTTCTTCTGGCTGGGCCTCTTGGTCGTCGCGGGCGCCTTCGTCTACGAGCACACGATCGTCCGCCCCCACGACCTCTCCCGCCTCAACCGGGCGTTCTTCTCGGTGAACGGCTTCATCGGCATCGCGCTGTTCGCGTGCGCGCTGCTGGATCTGCTGGTCCGGGGACTTACGGTCTGACGGTGTGAGCAGGGTGCGATTCCCGTGAGCGGCCCGCACCCCCAACTCGCGTGCCGTACCGCCGGAGTACTACCCCGCAGGTAGGGGTCCCCGGCGTACACCTCCGGGGGTATCGGCGAGCCCTCCGTCCCCACCCCCGCCCTCCCCGTCGACCGCAAGGGCCCCGGCCGGTCCTGAACCTCTTCATGCCCGCCGGTACGCTCAAGGTGTGAACGCAGGAGAAACGCAGCGCGTGCCTTGGATCGTGGGGGTGTCGGGGGCGTCGGGGACGCCGTATGCCGGCGCTGTCCTGCGTGCGTTGCTGGCAGCGGGCGAGTGTGTCGACCTCGTCGTCAGCCGGGCCTCGCGGCTCACTCTGCTGGACGAGACGGGGATCTCGTTCCGGGACGGGCACTGGCGCGAGGATCTGGGGGAGTGGCTCGGCAGGGGTGCGGACGGCAAACCTCAGAGCTACGACGTCGAGCTGGACCGCGTACGGTACTGGCCGGCTGGTGACCTCGCCGCGGGCCCGTCCTCGGGGTCGTACCCCTCCAGGGGGATGATCATCGTGCCCGCGTCGACGGCCTGCGTCGCCGGAGTCGCCCTCGGTCTGTCGAAGGACCTCCTCCAGCGCGCGGCGAGCGTCACCCTCAAGGAGCGCAGGCCGCTGGTCGTCGCCGTCCGGGAGACCCCGCTGAACGGCCAGACCCTGCGCCATCTCGTCACCCTGGACGACGCGGGCGCGAGCGTGGTCCCCACCTCGCCCGCCTTCTACGCCGGCGCGACCCACATCCAGGACCTGGTCGACTTCGTCGCCGGCCGGATCCTGGACTCGGCGGGCGTCCCGCACGGCCTCTACCACCGGTGGAAGGGCGAACTCGGTGGCGGCGGGGGCGGCGACGGCCGCGTACCCGGGGGCGCGCGCGCCGACTGAGCGCCGCTCCCTGCATCACACACGCCCCGTACGGGTCTACCCGGGTAGTACGGGAGACCGACCCGGCGGCAGGGGAACCGGAGGCCCGTGGGGGACCCTCCGTACCGTCACGGGCACACATCAGGAACCTCGCAGATCCCTTCGAGCGCGAACGGATCTCTCATCGGAAGGCGCGAATCGCATGGACGCCGTGGACAGGCAGCTCATCCAGGCCCTGAGGGAGAACGGCCGGGCCTCCTACGCGGAGCTGGGACGCCTCGTCGGCCTGTCGGGACCCAGCGTCACCGACCGCATCAACCGGCTGGAGGCGGCCGGCGTCATCACCGGCTACCGGGCCACCGTGGACTCCGCCTCCCTCGGCCTCGGCGTCACCGCCCTGATCGGCATCTCCCTCTCGGACGCCGCCGACCACGAGGACGTCGCCCGCCGCATGAAGGACTTCGGCGAGATCGAGGACTGCTGGTTCATCGCCGGCGACGACTCGTTCATGCTCAAGGTGCGGGCGGGCGACGTGGACGGCCTGGAGCGCATCATCCGCCGCCTGTCGGGGACGAAGGGGGTATCCCGTACCCGTACGACCATCGTCCTGTCGACGAAGTGGGAGAACCGGGTGGGGGCGCTGCCCGAGGAGGTCTGAGGGGGACTACGGGAGGGGGGTAGTACACGCAGGGGTACCTTTGGGGGAGCTGTCGTACGAAAGGTGGAGGCATGGACGTCGGGCTCAAGCGCGAGCTGGAGGAGAAGGTCCGCTCCGGCGAGCGGCTGACCCGCGAGGACGGCATCGCCCTGTACGCGTCGGACGACCTGGCCTGGCTCGGCGGTCTGGCGCACGAGGTGCGGACGCGCAAGAACGGCGACGTCGTCCACTTCAACGTCAACCGCCACCTCAACATGACCAACGTGTGCACGGCGTCGTGCGCGTACTGCTCGTTCCAGCGCAAGCCGGGCGAGAAGGACGCGTACACGATGCGCATCGAGGAGGCCGTCCGGCTGGCGACGGAGATGGAGTCGGAGAACCTCACCGAGCTCCACATCGTCAACGGCCTGCACCCCAACCTCCCCTGGAGGTACTACCCCCGGTCCCTGCGTGAGCTGAAGGCGGCTCTCCCGAACGTCTCGCTGAAGGCGTTCACGGCGACGGAGATCCACCACTTCGAGACGATCTCCGGCCTGTCCGCCTCCGAGATCCTCGACGAACTCATCGACGCGGGCCTGGAGTCGCTGACCGGCGGCGGCGCCGAGATCTTCGACTGGGAGGTCCGGCAGCACATCGTCGACCACCGCACCCACTGGGAGGACTGGTCGCGCATCCACCGCCTGGCGCACGAGAAGGGTCTCAAGACCCCGTGCACCATGCTGTACGGCCACATCGAGGAGCACCGCCACCGCGTCGACCACGTGCTGCGGCTGCGTGAACTCCAGGACGAGACCGGCGGGTTCCAGGTCTTCATCCCGCTGCGCTACCAGCACGACTTCGTCGACCTGAAGGACGGCAAGGTCCGCAACCGCCTCCAGGAGCGCACCCGGATGGCGACCGGCGCCGAGTCCCTGAAGACGTTCGCGGTCTCCCGCCTCCTCTTCGACAACGTCCCGCACGTCAAGGTCTTCTGGGTGATGCACGGCGTGCAGACCGCCCAACTCGCCCTCCAGCACGGCGCGGACGACATGGACGGCTCGGTCGTCGAGTACAAGATCACTCACGACGCGGACAACTTCGGCACCCCGAACAAGCTGACCCGCGAGGACCTCCTCGACCTGATCCGCGACGCCGGTTTCCGCCCGGTGGAGCGCAACACGCGCTACGAGATCATCCGCGAGTACGACGGCGCGGACCCGCTGCGCCGCGAGTCGCCGCAGCCGATGCGGCTGTGACCCAGTAGTCATTCAGTACTCACCGGGTAATACCTACGATGTACTGGTGTCCCTTACTTTCACTCTCGACCCCTCCGTCACCCCCGACCTCCGCGACGGCGTCCTCGACCTCTGGACGGACGTCTCCAACGCGGGCGGCGCCGTCGGCTTCGTCGCCCCGGTCGACCGCGAGACCGTCCGCCCGGCGCTGCTGAAGCACCTCGCGGAGATGGCGGAGGGCCGCGTCCACCTGCTGGTCGGGCACGACGAGACGGGCAAGGTCGCCGCGACCGCCTTCCTCAGCCTCAACACCCACCGCCTGATGGCGCACTGGCTGTGGCTCTACACGGTGATGGTCCACCCCTCCCACCAGGGCCAGGGGTACGGCCACGACCTGCTCGCCGCCGCCGAGTCCGCCGCCCGCTCCCTCGACGGCATCGAGGCGATCCGCCTCACCTGCCGGGGCGGCCTCGGCCTGGAGCGGTTCTACGGGTCCTACGGCTACAAGGAGGTCGGCCGCATACCGGACGCGATCCGGGTGGCTCCCGGGGACGACCGGGACGACATCGTCATGCTGCTCCCCCTCCTCTGACCCCCGTCCAAGATCGCCCGTACGGCGTGGTTGACTGGACGACGGACCTTTTCGAACCGGAAGAGTGGATTGCCATGCTCCGCTACACGCTGATGCGCCTCGGGATCTTCGTGGGCTGCCTCGGGGTCGTCTGGGGTCTCGCCTACACCGGAATCGTCCCGCGCGGTCTCGGCGACTCCAACGGCATGTGGCTCGTGCTGCTCGCGCTGGTCCTCTCCGCGCCGATCAGTTTCGTGGTCCTGCGCGGGGAGCGGGACCGCGCCTCCGAGAACGTCGTCGCGCGCGTGGACCGGATGAAGGCCAACCTGGAGGCCAACCGCACCCAGGAGGACGCCGAGATCGACGAGGCGGCGCCGCGCGTGCAGGGCCGGACCTCCTGACCCACGCGGTCTGCGGTCTTGGCCGGCGGTTGATCCAAGCATCGCCGCCCGCAGGGGAGTTGAACCGGCGGACAGGCCCTAACCTTGGCCCATGGGTGCCGTGAAGACCAAGCGGATGCCGCGCGCGGTCCGTGAGCAGCAGATGCTGGACGCCGCAGTGCGGATCTTCGGACGCCGGGGCTACATGGCCGCCTCGATGGACGAGATAGCCGAACTCGCTGGTGTCTCCAAGCCGTTGGTGTACCTGTACCTCAACTCCAAGGACGACCTCTTCACCGCGTGCATCCGCCGTGAGGCCGCCGCGCTGATCGCCGCGATCCGCTCCGCGATCGCCACGGACCTGCCCGCCGACCGCCAACTCTGGGACGGGCTGCGGGCGTTCTTCGCGCACACCGCCGAGCACCAGGATGCCTGGTCGGTCCTCCATCTCCAGGCCCGTACCCACGGCGAGGGGTTCGCCCGCGAGGTCGCCGCGATGCGCGAGGAGATCGTCGCCTTCGTCACGGGCCTGATCGTCGCCGCGGCCCGCGAGGCCCACCGCGACCCCGACCTCCCCGAGCGCGAGGTCGCGGGCCTCGCGGTGGCGTTGGTGGGCGCGGCCGAGTCCCTGGCGGACTGGGCGAAAACGACGGAGGGCGTCACCGCGCGGGAGGCGGCGACGACGCTGATGAACTTCGCGTGGTCGGGGCTGTCGAACTTGATGGAGGGCCGACGGACGTGGTCGGCACCGGAGCAGGGGGCGGAGTAGCTCGCGGGTAGCACCCGGGTAGTCCCCAGGGTGCCCCTCGGGCACGGCTCCCGGGCGGCGCGTAGCTCTGGGGTAGTCCCCGGGTACCCCTCGCCCGCCTCAGGACCCCTCCACCAGCGGGTCCACCCGCCCGCTCACATGCACCCTCCCCACCTCCCCGTCCCGCGCCCTCTCCCGCAGCTCGAACCGCCCCCCGTCCGACGCGAACACCACAGCGGACGGCAGCAGCACCGGTGCCCGGAACTCCGCCCGTACCCGCACCGCCGGTGGCGTCCCGTGTGCGGCGAGGCAGCGGGCGGCCGTCCACATGCCGTGCGCGATGGCGCGGGGGAACCCGAAGAGGCGTGCGGTGAAGGCGTAGAGGTGGATGGGGTTGCGGTCCCCGGAAGACGCCGCGTACCGCCGGCCCACGTCTCCGGCGAGCCGCCACTCGTCGAGCACGGGGAGAGGCCGAGCCCCTGAAGGGGCGTCAACTCCCTTGCCTGAACCGCCTTTCGTCCGGCTCCGTGCCAGATACGTGCTCCGCGACTCCCACACGACCTCCCCGCCCCGCCGCAACTCGGTGACGACCGTCGCCTCGGTCCCCCGGCGATGCGGCGCCAACTCCGCGACGTGCACGCCGAGTTCGTACACCCCGGTCGCCGCGAGCGTCCCGTACCGGCTGATCTCGATGGACGTGTGCACGAGCCCCAGCAGCGGCAGCGGAAAACTCCGCGCGCTCATCAGCCGCATGGCCAGCGGAAACCCGAGGACATGCGGATAGGTCACCGGCAACGAGTCGTCCCCGGTGGCGAACCCGCAGACGCGTTCGTACGCCGACAGCCGCGCGAGATCGATCCGCAGCCCGGGAACGACGACCCGCTCCCGCGCGAACTCGGCGTCGGGGAGCGGCCGTTTGAAGGGGGAGAGGAGCGCACCCCGGACGAAGGACGGGGCCAGCGAGGGGACGGCGGCGAGCGTCGGCATCAAGCCCCCAGCAGACTCTGGCCGCAGACCCGCACGACCTGCCCGTTGACGGCCCCGGACGCCGGATGCGCGAGCCAGGCCGTCGTCTCGGCGACGTCCGCCGGAATCCCGCCCTGCGCAAGGGAGTTCATCCGCCGCCCGGCCTCCCGGATGAACAGCGGCACGGCGGCGGTCATCTTCGTCTCGATGAACCCGGGCGCGACGGCGTTCACGGTCACCCCGTGTTCGGCGAGCGCGCGCGGCGCGAGCGCCCGTACGAGACCGGCGATCCCGGCCTTGCTGGCCCCGTAGTTGGTCTGCCCGGCGTTCCCCGCGAGCCCGGCGATGGACGCGGTCGCGACGATCCGCCCGCCCGGCCGCAGCGCCCCCTTCCCGAGCAGCGCGTCGGTGGTGCGCAGCACACTCGCGAGGTTGACGTCGAGCACCGAACTCCACCGCTCGGCGGGCATGTTGACCAGCCGCCGGTCGCGGGTGATCCCGGCGTTGTGGATCAACACGTCGAGCCCGTCCGGGAGTTCGGCGGCGATCCGCTCCCCGGCGTCGGCGGCGGTGATGTCCAGTGCGAGGGCCCGCCCGCCGAGCCGTGACGCGAGCCGCCGCGCCTCGTCCTCGGCCTGCGGCACGTCGAGCACGACGACCTCGGCCCCGTCCCTGGCGAGCGTCTCGGCGACGGCCGCACCGATCCCCCGTGCACCCCCGGTGACCAGCGCGATCCGCCCCGCGAGAGGCCGCTCCCAGTCCCCGGCGAACGCCTCGCCGCCGCCCACCTCGACCACCTGCCCGCTGACGTACGCGGACTTGGGCGAGAGCAGGAACCGCAGCGTCGACTCGGCGGCCCCGGCGTCGGTGACCCGCACGAGGTTCACGGTCCGGCCGCGCCCGATCTCCTTGCCCAGCGACCGTGTGAACCCTTCCAACGCCTGCTGCACGGCGGCCTGTTGATGATCGGCGGCGTCAAGTGGCGCCCCCAGCACGACGATTCGCCCGCTCGCGGCGACGGACCGGACGACGGGATGCAGGGCGGCGTGCACCTCGGCGAGCGTCTCGAGGTCCCGCACCCCGGCCGCGTCGAGGACGACCGCCGCCGGATCGCCGGAGCCGGTGCCAAGTCCCGTACGGGCGAGGACGGGTGAGAGGTCCAGTGTCGACGTGCCGGCCGTAAGGTGAACCAAGGTGCCGGTGAGGGACGGGCGTTCGGGTGAGAAGCGCAGGAGCGCAGCGGGCTGCGGCAGGCCGAGCCGGCGGGTGAGGAAACGGCCGGGTGCGGTGGCGGTGAAGCTCAGATAGCGGTCGGCCATGTACGTCTCCCAAGGTCTCGCACGGGCCCGGCGGAATTACTTACTCCGGAGTAAGGTTACCTGGGGTAAGTCTAGGTCAAGGGTGAGGAGCAGGTCGAGATGAGTCCCCTGGAGCTGGTGCGCGACGGCGAGTCGAAGCCCCCGGTCGAGCCCCCGCGCGCCCGCCGGGTCGCGGTGATCGGAGGCGCCCGCACCCCCTTCGCGCGCTCCGACGGCCCCTACGCGACCGCCTCCAACCAGGAGATGCTCACAGCCGCCGTGAACGGCCTCGCCCTGCGCCACGGCCTCGATGTCCCAGGCGTGGTGGGCGAGTTCGTCGCCGGGGCGGTCCTCAAGCACAGCCGCGACTTCAACCTCGCCCGCGAGACGCTCCTCGGCTCGAAGCTGGACGCGCGGACCCCGGCCTACGACATCCAGCAGGCGTGCGGCACCGGCCTCCAGGCGATCATCGCCGCCGCCAACAAGATCGCCCTCGGGCAGACGGACTCGGCCGTCGCGGGCGGCGTCGACACCGCGAGCGACGCCCCGCTCGGCGTCAACGACGACCTGCGCCGCATCCTGCTGGAGGTCCGCCGCGCCAAGTCGGCGGGCGCCCGCCTCAAGGCCCTGGCGAAGATCCGCCCCGGCCACCTGGTCCCCGAGATCCCGCGCAACTCCGAGCCCCGCACCGGGCTTTCGATGGGCGAGCACGCGGCGGTCACCGCCCGCACCTGGGGCATCTCCCGTGCGGAACAGGACGAGTTGGCGGCCACGAGCCACCAACGCCTCGCGGAGGCCTACGAGAGCGGCTTCTTCGACGACCTCGTCGTCCCCTTCCGGGGCCTTCGGCGCGACCAGAACCTGCGCCCCGACTCGACGGTGGAGAAACTCGCCGCGCTCAAGCCGGTGTTCGGCACCGACGGACCCAACCCGACGATGACGGCGGGCAATTCGACGCCCCTCACCGACGGCGCGGCGGTCGTGCTCCTCGCCTCCGAAGAGTGGGCGGAGACGCGGGGGTTGGAGCCGCTGGCGTACCTCACGGCGTACGAGACGGCGGCGGTTGACTTCGTACGCGGTGACGTCGCCGGCGGGGAGGACGGCCTGCTGATGGCCCCCGCCTACGCCGTACCGCGCATGCTGGAGCGAACGGGCCTCGGTATAGGGGACTTTGACTTCGTGGAGATCCACGAGGCGTTCGCCTCACAGGTGTTGGCGACGCTGGCCGCCTGGGAGAAGCAGGGGCTCGCGCCGGTAGACCGCGAGCGGCTCAACGTCACCGGCTCGTCCCTGGCGACCGGTCACCCCTTCGCGGCGACGGGCGCCCGGATCGTCGCGACGCTGGCCAAGCTGCTAGCCGAACGGGACGCCCCCGGGCGGGGGTTGATCTCCATCTGCGCCGCCGGGGGACAGGGGGTGACCGCGATCCTGGAGCGAACGTGACACTTCCTCACATAACCTCGATACTGCACAGCCCCGCCCCCGGACCACCTCCCGATCCTCACAGGCCCCCCACGTCAGCACCGTACGATCACCGTGCCTAACCGCTGGTAACCGCGTCCCCCGAGGCCCCCAGGCTGAACGCCTCGGTGCACGAGGCCCGTATGTCCTGCAGCAAGCGTTTTTTCCGCTGCGTGCCCAGGGAGCCGCCCGTGTCCACCTCGTACCCCTCGTCGGCCGACTACGCCGACGGCGCTCCCCCCGCCCTCGTCGAGCCCGAGGTCCGGCGGCTCGACGGAGTCGTCCGCGAGGCGGCCGTACCGGCGCTCGCGCCGCCCGTCACCCACGGCTCCCTCGCGGAACTCCCGTACGACAACGCGGCGGTGGCGCCCGGCCAGATCGTCCTCAGCCGCCGCGACGCCGAGGGGCGTTGGAGCGACGTGACGGCGGCGCAGTTCGCGGCGCAGGTCCACGCCGTCGCCAAGGGGCTGATCGCCGAGGGGCTGATGCCGGGGGACCGGCTCGCGATCATGGCCCGTACGACGTACGAGTGGACGCTCCTCGACTTCGCGGCGTGGGCGGCCGGACTCGTCACCGTCCCGGTGTACCCGACCTCGTCGGTCTTCCAGGTCCGATGGATACTTCAGGACTCCGGCGCCGTAGCTCTCGTGACCGAGACCCTCGGGCAGGCCTCGGCCATCGGGCCCGAGCTGGACCGGCTGCCCGACCTGCGGCACATCTGGGTGATGGAGAAAGGGCACGTGGAGCGGCTCGCGGAGGCCGGGGCGCACGTCCCCGACGCCGAGGTGGAGATCCGCAGGGGGATGCTGATCCCCGACACCCTGTGCACCCTGGTCTACACCTCAGGTACTACGGGACGACCCAAGGGCTGCGCCATCACCCACGGCAATTTCTTCGCCGAGGTGGACAACGCGATCGAGCTTCTCCACCCGGTCTTCAAGGCGCAGGGCATCGAGGTCTCCGTCCTGCTCTTCCTGCCGATGTCGCACGTCTTCGGCCGGATGGTCGCCATCGCCGCCGTCCGCGCCCGGGTCCGCCTCGGCCACGCGCCGAGCATCAAGTCCGAGCAACTCCTCCCGGATCTCGCCGCGTTCAAGCCGACCTGCCTGCTCGCGATCCCCTACATGCTGGAGAAGGTCTTCAACGTGGCGCGGGCCCGCGCCGAGGCGGGCGGCCGGGTCACCTCCTTCGACCGGGCCGTGTCCGTGGCCCGCCGCTACGGCGAGGCCGTCGAGGCGCAGAAGACCGGCACCGGCTCGGGCCCCGGCGCGGCCCTGCGCACCGCCCGCACCTTCTACGACCCCCTGGTCTACCGCCGGATCCGCAACGCCATGGGCGGCCGGGTCCGGCACGCCATCTGCGGCGGCTCCCCGCTCGGCCGCCGCCTCTCCTCCTTCTACCTCGGCGCCGGAATCGAGATCTACGAGGGGTACGGCCTCACCGAGACGACCGGCGCGACGACGGTGACGCCGCCCCTCAAACCCCGTCTGGGGACGGTCGGTTGGCCCATGCCGGGCACGCGCATCCGGATCGCGGCGGACGGCGAGATCCTCATCGCCGGGGAGCATGTCCTGCGCGGCTACTGGGACCCGTCCGCCGGAGGCGTCGTCCCCGCCGCGCCCGACGGGTGGTTGCCGACCGGTGACATAGGGGAGTTGGACGACGAGGGCTACCTCACGATCACCGGCCGCAAGAAGGAAATGATCATCACGGCGGGCGGAAAGAGCGTCGCCCCGGCGCCACTTGAGGACTGGCTCCGCTCCCACCCCCTGATCTCCCAGTGCATGGTCCTCGGCGACGGCCGCCCCTACGTCTCCGCCCTCATCACCCTCGACCCCGAAGGCGTCACCCACTGGCGCCGCATGAACGGCAAGCACCCCGTCCCCGCCGAACTCCTCATCGGTGACGAGGAGTTGGAGTCCCTCCTGCAACGCGCCGTCGACGATGCCAACAAACTCGTCTCCCGCCCCGAATCCATCAGGAAGTTCGCAGTTCTGCCCACCGACTTCACCGAAACGGCAGGCCACTTGACGCCGTCGATGAAACTCAGGAGGGCGACGATCCTGCGGGACTTCTCGGACGTCGTCGAGGGCTTGTACGAGCAGCGGTGACGGGGGTGCCGGGGCCGTGACGCTGTGGAGCTCGGGGTTATGACGAGAACCCCCCGTCGCTCTTGAGGAGTTGACCGTTGACCCACTGGCCCTCGGGGGAGCACAGGAAGCCGACGAGGTGTGCGGTGTCCTGCGGAGTGCCCGTACGGCCCAGGGGAGTTCGCGCGAGCACCGACGCACGGATCCCGTCGTTCATCCAACCCGTGTCCACCGGGCCGGGGTTGACCACGTTCGCCGTGATCCCGAGGTGGGCCAGCTCGTGCGCGGCGGCCTGCGTGATGCGGTCCAGGGCGCCCTTGCTCGCGCCGTACGGCAGGTTGTGCACGGTGTGGTCGCTGGTCAGGGCGACGATACGGCCCGTGCCGTGCGGGGCGTCGAAGCGGCGGCCGAACTCGCGGATCAGCAGCCAGCTCGCCCGCGCGTTGACCGCGAAGTGCAGGTCGAAGCTCTCCACGCTGGTGTCGAGGATCCCCGAGTCGACGCTCTCGCAGTGGCACATCACCAGCGCGGTGACCTTGCCGAGCCGCTCCTCGACCTCGTCGAAGATCCTTGCCGGGGACTCGGGTTGAGCGAGGTCCGCCTCGACGGCGTGCACGGCGGCACCCCGCTCCACGAGCCCCGCCGCGATCACCTCCGCCGCGTCAGGCTCCCGTCCCCAGGCCATACGGTCGTCGTACGGCGTCCAGTGCGTGAACGCGATGTCCCAGCCGGAGTCGGCGAGTCGAGCCGCGATCCCCGCCCCGATGCCGACCGTCCGGCCCACTCCGGTGAGCAGGGCGAGCGGGCGGGAAGGCGTAGTCCTCATGGACGAGGATGGTCCGGCAGGCCCGGCGCCGCCGCAAACGCTTTTCCGTCCGTCAGCACCTCCGCCAACTCCTCCGCGAACGCGGTGAGCCGCTCCAGCTCCGGCCCGCCCCGCGCCACCCGGAACCCATGCCGCCTCGCCCAGAACGCGGCCTGCACGGCGTGGAGTTGGGCCCAGCGCCGCAGGCGCTCCCGCTCGACTCCGGCCGCCTCGCCGAAGACGTCCAGGAGCCGCAGCGTCGCCGCCCGCAGATCCGGCGCGACCAGCAGCGAGAACGCCCGCGTCTTCAGGAAGTTCGCCCCGTCGTAACCCTGGTCACCCGCATACCCCTTGGGATCCACGGCGAGCCACGGCTCCCGCTCGGCGCGCAGGATGTTACGGGCATGCAGGTCACCATGGACGAGGGTGTCGGGCTGATCCCGGCCGAGGTCCCGCACGGTGGCGCGCGCGAAGTCGAGGACGCGGGCGGGGATGTTGTGCTCCAACTCCCCGGCATCCACGACAAGTTGCTCGGCCCATTCGTCGGCGCGTTCGCTGAGCCGGGGCAGATGGGCGGGCGCGGGCACCGCGAGCCGCCGGCTGAGCTGCCCGGCGACCGACGCGATGAGGTCCTCGTCGGTCTCGCTCTCGCCCAGCGTCGCCGACCCGACCCGCTCCAGCAGCATCGCGAACCGCGCGTCGTCCCGCTCGTACAGCAGAACGGCCCCCTGCCCCGCCCAGGCGGCGAAGGCGTCGGGCTCGTGGACATTGCCGGGGTGAGGGAAGGAGACCTTCAGTACGGCAGGCCCGTGGCTCTCACGTACGACGGGTACGACGAGCCCGACCCCGCCGAACATCAGCTCACCGTCGACAGCGCAGCTCCAGCGGTCGAGCAACTCGGTGACGATCCCGGGGAGTTCGGAGATCCAGCGCTCGCCGGTCGCGCCCTCGCGGGCGACGGTGTTCCGGGCGAGGATTTCGGGCACCTCGATCATCAGGGCACTCTAGTCCGGCACTTCGGGCGGGAGGCGTACGGCCTGCTCACCGCCGCGAGTCCACACTCAGCGCGGGAGGCGTACCGCCTCTTCGTCGCCGCGAGTCCGCACTCCGCGCGGGAGAGGCACCGCCTGTTCGCCGCCCCGAGTCCGCCGTTGCCGCAGCTCCACGACCAGTTCCGCGAACGCCCGCGCGGGCGGGCTCAACGCGTCCCAGCGCCGCATCGCCCAACCGACGGGCAGGGGACGCAGATCCGGCAGCGGCACGAGCCGCAACGCCCCCGCGCCGGACGCCACCAGCCCCGGCAACGCCGGTACCACCGCCCGGCCCACCCCCACCTCGGCGAGCAGCAACGCCGTGTCCCAGTCGGCGACGCTCGTGTCGTACGCGAACCGGACCCCCAACTCCGCGCAGGCGGCGTCCAGATGGGCGGCCGAGGTGGAGTTCGGGGGCAGGCGGATCAGCCGTATGCCGTCCAACTCCCCTGCGCTCAGGGACTTTCGCCGAGCGAACTCGTCGTCCTCGCGCACCGCGAGCATCCACGGCAGCTCCACCACCCGGCGCTGCTCGATGCCGCGTACCGGCGGTCCCAGCGTGATCCACGCGAGATCGAGCGTGCCGTCCGCGAGCGCTTCGAAGCTGCCCCGGCCCGAACTCACCGTGCGGAATTCGAGGTTGACGTTCGGATGCCGCTGGCGGAAGGCGACGACCGCGTCCGACATGAAGTGCCGCACGGTGGTGGCGCCGGTGGCGAGCCGTACGTATCCCCGGCCGCCGTCGACGAGATCCTTCAACTCCCGTGCGGCCAGGTCGAGTCCGGCGATCCCGTCCCGCGCGGCCCGCTCCAGGATCCGCCCGGCCTGCGTCACCGCGACTCCCCGGGGCCGCCGCTCCAGCAGCCCCACCCCGAACTCCCGCTCCAGCCGCTTCACATGCTGACTGACCGCCGACTGCGTACACCCAGACTCCCGTGCCACAGCGCTCAGACTCCCGGCCCGGCACACAGCGACGAACACCCGCAGATCTTCTAGCGTCATACCCCCAAGCAAACACTAGAGTCCAGCAACAAATCCCAAGGATTGACTCCCCCTTCCCGCTCGTACGACGATTTCCCCGGGCCCACGGCGGCAACCCGCTCCCCACCCGGGAGGGAGCGGGTGCCGACCATTTCCCCGACGAGCAGGGGAACGCATGAAGAGACAGGAACCGACCGCAACCCCAAGGGAGTTGAGCGCAGCCGCAGCTACCGCACCCGCTGGGCGATCAGGAACGCGTGCGGTGTCTTCTCCTCCTCCATCGGCTCCCGGACCGTGCGCGACAGCATCGTGAAACCGGCCTCCGTCAGCAGCCCCTCCATGAACTCCGGGCGGCGGCGCAGGAAGTCGATGGCGACCGGGTGACCCCAGGGCTGGTCGTAGTGGCGGGGTTCGTCGCCGACCTGGAAGGCGAGGAGGAGGTGGCCGCCGGGGGCGAGGGCGCGGTGGAAACCCTCGAAGAGACGGGGCAGTTCGGGTGACGGCGTGTGGATGGACGAGTACCAGCACATGACGCCGTCGAGCGAGCCGTCCGGGAAGGGGAGGTCGAGCATCGAGCCCTGTTCGAAGCGGATTCCGGGGTTCTCGCGGCGGGCCACCGCGAGCATCGACTCCGACAGGTCGAGCCCGGAGATGTCCAGACCGAGCCCGGCGAGGCGCCCCGTGGACCGACCGGGCCCGCACCCGAGGTCGGCCACCTTCCCACCCGCGCCCACGAGTTCGGCGTACACCCCGAGTACGGCCCGCTCCAGCGGCCTCTTGACCAGCTCGTCCTGGAACCGCTCGGAGTAGTCCTCGGCGATGGCGTCGTAGAAGGTACGGGTGGTGGTGAGGAAGTCAGTCATGGCGGGTGACCCTAACCGGTACCACTGACAACGCCCCGGGGCTCAGCGTCCGATACCTGAGAGCCAGTCGGCGCTGCCCCTCTCAGCCCACCCCCAACCCCCGTAGTACCGCGGTAGTACCCGCCGCCCCCAGCACCACCACCACGAACGGCGCCCTCCGCCAGGCCAGCCCGACCCCCACCAGTACCCCCAGCGGACGAGCCCACCCCGAGAACCCGCCCCCCTCGGTCAGCGCCCCCGTCGCCAGCAGGGCGACCAGCAGCACGACCGCCCCGGCGGACAGCAGCTCCTGGACCCGCGCCGGCAGCGTGACCCGCCCGTGCAGGAGAGGCCCCGTCAGCCGGAAGGCGTACGTCCCGAGAGCCAGGACGAGGACGGTGACGACGGTCGGACTCACGGGGTCACCTCAGGGTCGTACAGGAAGAGCCCCAGAAGAGCTACGAGGACAGGTACCCCGGTGGGGAGGAGCGGGGTCGCCGCGAGGGCGAGGACCGCGCCGAGGGCGACAGGCCGGCGGACGCGGGAGTCCTTGCGGAGGGTGGGTACGACGAGCGCCGCGAGGATCGCGGGAAAGGCCGCGTCGAGCCCGTACCGGGAGGTGTCCCCCAGCGCCTGCCCCGCGAGCGCGCCGATGACGACGGCCGTGTTCCATACGGCGAACAGCGCGAGCCCGGACGTCCAGAACGCGGCGCGGCGGCGGGCCGGGTCGGACCGGGCGAGGGTGAAGGCGACCGTCTCGTCCGTGACGAGGTGCGCGCCGAGCAGCCGGGTGAACGGCCCGCGGCCGATGTCCCCGGCGACGGCGAGGCTGTAGGCGACGGTACGGGTGTTGAGGGCGAGCCCGGTCGCGGCGGCGGCCAGCGGACCGCCCCCGGCGAGCAGTACGCCGACCGCGCTGAACTGGGCCGATCCCCCGTACACGGCCAGGGACATGACGACCGGCACCCAGACCGGCAGCCCGCCGCTCACGGCGATCGCGCCGAAGGACACCCCGACGACCCCGCTGGCGAGGCAGACGAGGAGGACGTCCCGCAGGAGGGTGGAGTCGTCCGGTGATACCTGCGGACTACCCCCGGACGGGGTAACCCTGGAGAGTGTTCGGCGTGGAGAACGCATGTTCTCTAAAATGAACGCCAGGGCGACCGTTCGTCAAGGCGAACGTTCGTACTCGTACAGCGAACGGAGTGGAAGCGTGAGTGAACCCCTGGAGTGGCTCGCGGCCTCGCTGAAGCGGGAGCGCGCCAGGACCGGGCTGTCCCTGTCCGAACTGGCCAAGCGCGCGGGGATCGCGAAGTCCACGCTGTCCCAGCTGGAGGCGGCGAGCGGGAACCCGGGGATGGAGACGATCTGGGCGCTGGCGGTGGCGCTCGGCGTCCCGTTCAGCGTGCTCGTCGAACCGCCCTCGGCGCCCGTCCAGGTCGTCCGCGCGGGGGAGGGTCCCAAGGTGCACTCCGAACAGTCCAGTTATCTCGCGACGTTGTTGTCCGCGAGTCCGCCGGGAGCACGCCGGGACATTTACTACGTATGGCTGGAACCGGGCACTGTCCGGGAATCCGAACCGCATATCCCCGGCACCGTGGAACACATCGTGGTCACCGAGGGAAGCGTGAAAGCGGGGCCGCGCGGGGAGGGTGTGGAGGTCGGTCCGGGGGATTATCTGTCGTATCGCGGAGATGTGCCGCACATGTACGAGGCGACGGCGGCCGGAACGAAGTTCGTGCTCGTCATGCAGCACACGTGAACGGGAAATGAATTCGGCTCCGCGGGGCCGGCCCGCTAGGGGCGCCGGGAGAAAGGCAGGAGCCCCGTCGCCGGAAGGCGCGGGGCTCCTTGGGTGGTGCTTCTCAGACTGCGATCACGCTGCCGGTTCCGGCAGTCGCCCGGCGGATCAGACCGGGGTGACGTTCTCCGCCTGCGGGCCCTTCGGGCCCTGGGTCACGTCGAAGGAAACCTGCTGGTTCTCTTCGAGGGAACGGAAACCCGAGGCGTTGATCGCGGAGTAGTGGACGAAGACGTCAGGGCCGCCGCCTTCTTGGGCGATGAAACCAAAGCCCTTTTCGGCGTTGAACCACTTCACGGTTCCGGTAGCCATAAGCCCTCCTTGGGCTCAAAGGGTCGCCCTGCTCCAGAACCTGCAAGTGTGAAAACAGTGCTGCACAACTGCAAACTTCCGAAAACGTCGAGAGCCCGCGGTCACATGCTCCGCAGGCTCTGTACTGCAAGGGAAACCAAACTGCAACTTGCGGCGAGCCTAGCACGCAGGCAGCCGAAAGCGATAGAGGTCAAGATCACGTCACTCGGATGTTTGAAACGCCCGGGCAATGGTTGACACCGGGGTGCGGCGGGGCGTGATGTGAACGGATCGGAGAGTCCGCTGATACCGGTAAGACCCCAGGGGGATCGTGGGGGGTGACTCAGCAGCGTACCCGACCGGGGTCTAGCCTCGCGATGTGGACAATTCTCGCACCCGGCCGCGCGTCGGCCACATCCAGTTCCTCAACTGCCTGCCTCTGTACTGGGGTCTCGCGAGAACGGGCACGCTGCTCGATCTTGAGCTGACCAAGGACACCCCCGAGAAGCTCAGCGAGCGGCTCGTGCAGGGCGACCTCGACATCGGCCCCATCACCCTCGTCGAGTTCCTGCGCAACGCCGACGACCTGGTGGCCTTCCCCGACATCGCGGTCGGCTGCGACGGGCCCGTCATGTCCTGCGTGATCGTCTCGCAGGTTCCCCTCGACCAGCTGGACGGCGCCCGCGTCGCCCTCGGCTCGACCTCCCGTACCTCCGTACGGCTCGCCCAGCTCCTGCTCGCCGAGCGGTACGGCGTAACTCCCGAGTACTACACCTGCCCCCCGGACCTGAGTCTGATGATGCAGGAGGCCGATGCCGCCGTCCTCATCGGCGACGCCGCCCTGCGCGCCAACCTCCTCGACGGGCCGCGCTACGGGCTCCAGGTCCACGACCTCGGCGCGCTCTGGAAAGAGTGGACCGGCCTCCCCTTCGTCTTCGCCGTCTGGGCCGCCCGCCGCGACTACCTCGAACGCGAGCCCGAGCTCACCCGCGAGGTCCACCGCGCCTTCCTCGCCTCCCGCAACCTCTCCCTCGACGAGGTCGGCAAGGTCGCCGAACAGGCCGCCCGCTGGGAGGAGTTCGACGAGACGATCCTGGAGCAGTACTTCACCACCCTCGACTTCCGCTTCGGCGCACCGCAGTTGGCGGCCGTCACGGAGTTCGCGCGCCGGGTGGGCCCGACGACCGGCTTCCCGGCGGACGTCAACGTGGAACTGCTGACGCCGTAGGCGTATCGGCGTTCAGCGCCGTCCCATCCACTGCTCCTCATCGAGCAACTTCCGCAGCCGGGGCGAGAGTTCGGGTACGGCGGCCCCCGCCGCCTGCGCCCGCGCGACCGTCTCGACGTACGCCAGCGCCTCCTTGCGCAGCCGCTCCTTCTCCTTGCCCTGTCTGCTCCCGGCGAGCCAGACCCAGATCGCGAGGGGGACGAGGACCAGGGCGAGGTAGCCGAGGGTCACGCCTTGCCACCAGCCGTAGGCGGCGCCGATCAGGGCCGCGATGACGAAGAGACAGCCGGCCTCGTCGTGCCAGCCGCCCTGGTCGGCGATCTTCTCGTACGCGGCGACGGCGTCGGGGACCGGCGGGACGGTGTGGACGGCGTAGGGGTTCGGGGTGCCGGGTGCGGCGCCGGGGGGCTGGTAGCCGTAGGGGCCCGCGGGGGTGCCCGGGGCCTGGCGGCCGTAGGGACCGGCGGCGTACGGTCCCGCTGGAGTACTAGGGGTATGAGACGGCTCACCGCCCGTCGGCCGGTACGTCGGTACCGGTGTCGTCGGCTTGGTACCTCCGTACTCCGACCGCCCCTCCAGCCACGCGGGTACGTGGGTCACCGGCAGCCCCCGCGACCGGGCGACGCCGAGGACGTGCCGGTAGCCGGCCAGCGCCGGATGCCCCAACTCCCTCTTCCAGCGGGCCCGCACGGATATCAGGCAGACGATCCCGGCCGCGAGGATCGGTACGGCGGGCCCGTAGGCGAGCGCCGGGTTCTCCGCGAGTGCGGGGACCTCCGGGCCGATGAACGGCCACACCCCGCCGACCAGCAGCGCGAGCCCGCCGAGCCATACGAGCGGGCCGCGCTGACTCCGATGCAGCGCCTCCCGCCGCTCCTCGAACATCGCGGTCACGGCCCGGTCGTCCGTGTAGTCCACGCCGTACTGCGCGCTGATGGTCCGCACCGACGCCAGGACGGTCGGCTCGGAGGCCAGGGTGGCTCCGTTGATCGGAAGAAGGTCCATTTCGGGATCATGGCACGGGAGTTGGCTGGCTCTCATGGGGGAATCGTGGGGGAGTGATGGCCGGGGTGGGGCAGGATCGGTCCGTGGTGAGCGAGTTGTGGGTGATCGCCGTAGCGGCGGCGGTGTGGGGTGCGCTGGCGGGCGGGGTACTACCCCGAGCGGCGTACCGGTTCTCCGTACCTCTGGAGTACCCCCCGGAGGACTCCTCGCAGGAGGAGAGCGACGGCTGGCGGCGGGAGTGTCCCGAGGGACATCCCCTGCGCGGCTGGCTCGGGCCCGCGCGGTGCCGGACCTGCGGCCCGTACGACTCACCCCGTACCCCCTACGTACTACTCACCGCGCTCCTCTCCACCCTCCTCGCCCTGGCCACCGGCCTCCGCCCCGAACTCGCGGCCTGGCTCCTGCTCGCCCCCGCCTGGGTGCTGCTCGCGGTGGTGGACGTCCGGGTGCGACGTCTACCGGACCCGCTGACCTGGGGCCTCGCGGTCGCCGCGCCCGCGCTGCTGGGGGTGGCCGCGCTGGTCCCGGACCACGCCGGGGAGTGGACGACCGCGCTGCTCGGGGCCGTCGTCCTCGGCGCCGCGATCCTCGTCCTGCACCTGCTGAACCCGGAGGGGATGGGGTACGGGGACGCGAAACTCGCGGTCGGGCTGGGGGCCGTACTGGGGTGGTACGGGTGGGACACGGTGCTGCTCGGTGCGTTCGCCGGGTTCGCGCTCGGGGCCGGGTACGGGGGAGTGCTCGCCGTGGTCCGCAGGTCGGGGAGGGGTACGACCATCGCGTTCGGGCCGTTCCTGATCGCCGGGGCGGTGCTGGGGGTGGTGTCGGGAGCCTGGACGGCCTGACCGTAGTCCCCTCATACCTCTGGCGTACGCTGGACCGGTCCATCCACAACCCTTACGAAAGGGACGCCCGGTGACCGAGAAGGCCGACCTCCAGTCTGTCCTTGACCGTGCCGCAGCCGGTGGACGGATCACCCCCGAGGAGGCGCTCGTCCTCTACCGGGACGCCCCCCTGCACGCGCTCGGCGCCGCCGCCGACGCCGTACGCCGTAAGAGGTACGCGGGTACCGAGCACATCGCGACGTACATCATCGAGCGGAACATCAACTACACGAACGTGTGTGTCACGGCGTGCAAGTTCTGCGCGTTCTACGCCCCGCCGACGGCCAAGGACAAGGGCTGGACCCGCGACCTGGACGACATCCTGCGCCGGTGCGCGGAGACCGTCGAGCTCGGCGGGACGCAGATCATGTTCCAGGGCGGGCACCACCCGGACTACGGGGTGGAGTACTACGAGGAGCACTTCGCGGCGATCAAGAAGGCGTTCCCGCAGCTGGTCATCCACTCCCTCGGGGCCTCCGAGGTCGAGCACATGGCCAGGATCTCCAAGGTGAGCGTCGAGGAGGCGATCCGGCGGATCAACGCGGCCGGACTCGACTCCTTCGCGGGCGCCGGCGCGGAGTTGCTCCCCGAGCGGCCCCGCAAGGCCATCGCGCCGCTCAAGGAGTCCGGCGAGCGCTGGCTGGAGATCATGGAGACGGCGCACAACCTGGGCGTCGAGTCCACCTCCACGATGCTCATGGGCACCGGCGAGACCAACGCCGAACGCATCGAGCACCTGCGGATGATCCGCGACGTCCAGGACCGCACGGGCGGCTTCCGCGCGTTCATCCCGTACCTCTACCAGCCGCAGAACAACCACCTGAAGGGCCGCACGCAGGCCACGATCTTCGAGTACCTGCGGATGATCGCCATTTCGCGCCTCTTCATGGACAACATCGCCCACATCCAGGGGTCTTGGCTCACCACGGGCCAGGACGCGGGCCAACTCACCCTGCACTACGGCGCGGACGACCTCGGCTCGATCATGCTGGAGGAGAACGTCGTCTCGGCGGCCGGTGCCAAGCACCGCTCCAACCTCCAGGAAATGATCGACATGATCCGCTCGGCGGGCCGCGTCCCGGCGCAGCGCGCCACGACGTACGAGCACCTCGTCGTCCACGACGACCCCGCCAACGACCCGGTGGACAAGCGGGTGGTGTCCCACATCTCCTCCACGGCGATCGAAGGCGGCACCGCACACCCCGAGTTGAAGATCCTGACGTCCAACTAGGCACCCGGTGCTGACGATTCACACCGCGCCCCTGCTGCTGCCGGTAGGGGCGCCCCCGGTCGAGAACGGCGCGGTCGCGGTGGCCGGCGACCGCGTCACGGCCTTCGGCGCGTACGACGACGTCGTGGCCGTCGCCCCGGCCGCGCGGGTGCGCCGCTGGCCCGGCACCCTCACCCCCGGCCTGCGCCAGTGGCACCCCCTGTGGCTGCTGCGCCGCTGCTACCACCCCGACCCGCGCGAGGCCGACGAGCTGGGTGAACTCCCCCTCTGGGGCGAGGAGTTGGCCGCACTGGAACTGTCCGAGGCCCGCTGGTCCGGCAGCGTACGGCGCGGTATCCAGCGGATGATGGCTCACGGTACGACGGCCGTCGCGGCACCCGGCGCCCGCTTCACCGACCCCCTCGTCGCACCGGCGATCGCCCGCTCGGGCCTGGCCGTTGTCACCATCGAGGGTGCTCCCGGCCAACTGCTCGGCGAGCGGCCCGACTTGGACCCGTTCGCCGAGGGGTACGACCTGCCCGGCACCGTGCACGCGCCGCTGGCCGTCGGAGGCCGGGCCGACCTCGCCGTGTTCGACGTCCCCGACGAAGCCGCCCTCACCGCGAAGGGCGCCGCCACCTGCGTGGCCACCGTCGTCAACGGGCGTCTGCTGTACCGGAGTCGGTGAACTCGGGGGAGCGGGGGCCGGGTTGGCGCGCTAACCCGCGAGCGCCTTGCCGAACGCCCCCGAACTCTGGTCCACCCCACTGCAATTGGTCGCCGCGTCGTTCTGGCCGACGGTGTCCGACGCGCACTGCTGGTCGCGGAACGTCGACCACATCGACACCCACGAGACCCCCTTCTCCTCGGCGAACGACCGGAGTTGGGCCGCGTCGGAGAGGGTGAAGGTCTCGTTCGCGATGTCGTTGACGCCGATCATCGAGGTCAGCGCGAGGCCGTGCCAGGCGGACTCGTCGGTGGTGCCGAAGACGGACTTCAGCTGGGTGTGCGTGGCCGTCGCGGAGGTGATCGCGTAGTCGCCCATGTCCCCGGTGTAGGTCTCGCTGTAGTTCATGGTCATGATGTTGACCGTGGCGACCTGGACGTCGTACTTGTTCGCGGAGGCGAGCAGCGCGAGGCCGTCCGCGTCGAGGCCGGAGGGCATCACCGGCAGGGTGAAGGTGACCTCCAACTCGGGGCGGTCCTTCTGGAGTTGGGCGATCGCCTGGGAGCGCCGGGCGACCGAGGCACTGTCGGTGAGGGTGGTGCCCTCGATGTCGAAGTCGGCCTGCGTCGAACCCGCCGCGTCCAGCGCCGCGCCGTACGCCGCCGCCAGCTTCGAGGCGCTGGTGCAGACCGTCGCCAGCTCCTTGCCGGAGGCGCCGCCGAAGGAGACCCGGACGCTCGAACCGGACGCGGTCAGTTTGGATATCCGGGACTTCACCGCCGTATCGCCGACGGCCGTCGTCCCGTTCCACTTCGCCGTGCACGTGCTGCCGTCGGAGATCACGAACGCCAGGTTGTATGTCGCCGGGGAGCCCGCCGAGTCGTTGGCGGACGCTTCCGTAGCACTCACGTAGGGGGCGTACCTCGTGGTGGTAGGGGATACCGAAGGGCTGGGGAAGGGCGACTCCGGTTCCGCCGCCCCCGCCGCCGCGTCCGACGTCGTACCGGAGTCGGACGAACAGCCCGCCACGGCCAGCGCGAACAGACAGGTCAGCCCGGACAGCGGCACCAGGAAACTCCGCATCGCGTGTAAGCACCCACTTTCGTGATTTCTGTCTCGGTGGAGAGAGCAGCGCCGAAACAAAAGGGGTTTCCGGCGGAACGGTCAACTCTGCCGTGCCGGACGGGCGTCGCGTAGGCGTTTTCCCTGTTCTCTCAGCAAAAGGACAGATTCGAACGTTTCTCATGGGTCTCTCACACGGAAGACGGAGTTTGGTCCACATAAACGCTCCTTAATGTCCAGGGAATGCAATCCGAGCCTGCCATCGAAAGCCGTGCGGCCACTCGCGGACGGCGACGCAAACGCGGCGCCGGGCCCGTGTTCGTCGACAACTCCGGGCGCAGGTCCAAGGCGCTGCGCCGGATCGGCCTCCTCGTCGGCGTCGGCTGCCTCGCCTACGCCGTGATCCTCGGCGCCGCGTTCATGGGGTGGGGGTCCTCGCTGACGCCGTCCTCTCTGCTGCCGTTTGGCCGGGGCGACCAGGTCGGCGCACCCAGGGGCGTACCGACGGGCGCGCCCACCGGCTCCCCGCCCGCGCTCCCCTCGGGCGCCACCCCGACGTCCGCCCCGTCCCCGTCCGCATCTCCGTCCGCCTCCGCGTCGGCCGGCTGACCGGGTCCGGTCGACCGGCCCAACTCCGGCCGCTCGACCCGCAGTTGGCGAACTGGCCGCAGAACCCCGGGAGTTCAGGGCGACAGACCGGAACGGACCGGTACCGAACGGAACATAGAGGCACCACCATGGCTACGACGACGTCCCCCCGAGGCCGCCGCCGCGCCCCCTCCCGCATCGGCCGGGCAGCGGGCAAGGCGGCGGCGCTCCAGAAACCGAGGGTCATCCTCGCGCTGCTGCTCCTGCTCGCGCTGACCAGCGTGATGCTCCTCGACGGCTATCTGCGCGCCGAGGTCGGCGGCGACGAGCGGGTGCGGACCGGCGCCGGCTCCGACAAGGTGCCGGAGAAGATTCTCGACGGCGGGCCGATCCTCACCTTCCGGGGCGGCCAGGCCGCTACGGTCTCCGTCCCCGACAGGACGATCGCGCTGACCTTCGACGACGGGCCGAACCCGACCTGGACCCCGCAGGTCCTGGCGATCCTTCGGAAGTACGACATACCCGCGACGTTCTTCCTGGTCGGCTCGATGGTGTCGCGTTATCCGGGCATCGTGAAGGAGATGGTCGACGACGGGAACGAGGTCGGCATCCACACCTTCACCCACGTGGACCTCTCGTACCAGTCCGGCGCCCGCGTCAACCGCGAGATGCAGCAGACCCAGTTGGCGCTGGCCGGTGCCGCCGGTATCACCACGACCCTTTTCCGGGCGCCCTATTCCTCCGAGACCGACGCCATCGACAATTACAGCTGGCCCGTGTACCAGAAACTCGGAGAAGACGGTTACACCAGCGTTTTCGTCGACACCGACTCCGACGACTGGAAGAAACCGGGCGTCTCGAAGATCATCCAGTGGGCTACGCCGGAGGACGGAAAGGGCGCGTCGGTCCTTTTCCACGATGCCGGTGGGGAGCGGTCGCAGACCATTGCCGCGCTGCCGACGTACATCGAGCGGATGCGGGCCGAGGGGTACGCGTTCACGACGATCAGCGGGGTGCTGGAGAAGGAGAACGGGCGACGAGGTCAGCAGTCCGGTGGCGCCCCGAACGGTGACACCGCCGACCCCCTCCAGGCCGCCCACCGCGAGGCCACCGGCGTCACCCTCTACGAGGGCAAGGCTCTCATCGCCGCCGTGACGCTCGCCGAATGGACGGTGCCCACGCTCTCCGTCGGCCTCATGGTCGTAGGCGTCGCGGTGCTGGGCCGGTTCGGGATGATGTTCGTCCTCGCGCGGCGGCACTACCGCAAACGCCATAGGCGCAGGTTCAGTTGGGGGCCCGAGGTGACCCGGCGGGTCAGTGTGGTCGTCCCCGCGTACAACGAGAAGAAGTGCATCGCCAACACCCTGGGATCGCTGGCGCGCAGCACGCACCCGATCGAGGTCATCGTCGTCGACGACGGTTCCACGGACGGGACTTCGGAGATCGCGCGGGACGCCGCGACGCGGCTCGGCATGGACAACGTACGCGTCGTCCGGCAGGAGAACGCAGGGAAGCCCGCCGCGCTCAACAACGGGGTGCGCAGCGCCAGTTGCGACATCGTCGTCATGATGGACGGCGACACCGTCTTCGAGCCGGACGCCGTGCACCAGTTGGTGCAGCCGTTCGCCGATCCCGGGGTCGGGGCGGTCGCCGGGAACGCGAAGGTCGGGAACCGGAACACGGTCATCGGGGCCTGGCAGCACATCGAGTACGTCATGGGGTTCAACCTCGACCGGCGGATGTACGACCTGCTGCGCTGCATGCCGACGATCCCCGGCGCGATCGGGGCGTTCCGGCGGGACGCGGTGCTCCAGGCCGGCGGGATGAGCGAGGACACCCTCGCCGAGGACACGGACATCACCATCGCCATGCACCGCGCCGGGTGGCAGGTCGTCTACCAGGAGCACGCGCGGGCCTGGACCGAGGCGCCCGGCTCGCTCAAGCAGCTCTGGTCGCAGCGGTACCGGTGGTCCTACGGGACCATGCAGGCACTCTGGAAACACCGCAAGTCCCTTACGGACAAGGGGCCTTCGGGGCGTTTCGGGCGGGTCGGGATGCCGCTGGTCGTGCTCTTCCAGATCGTGACGCCCGTCTTCGCGCCGCTCATCGACGTGTTCACCGTCTACTCGATGGTCTTCGTCGACCTCCGGGCCGCGCTGCTCGCCTGGTTCGCCGTCCTCGGGGTCCAACTCCTGTGCGCGGCCTACGCGTTCCGGCTCGACCGGGAGCAGTACCGGTACCTGTGGATGATGCCGCTCCAGCAACTCGCCTACCGGCAGATGATGTACCTCGTCCTCATCCACTCCTGCATCACGGCGCTGACCGGTGGGCGGCTGCGGTGGCAGAAGCTGAAGCGGACCGGCGAGGTCGGGACTCCGGCGGGGGCGAGCTGATGGGGGCGCATCGGAAGGGGGGTTCCGTTGGGGTGGTCACGGAGGCGGCGGGGCCGGGGCACGGGGCCGAGGCTGCAGTCCCCCAACGCCCCTCCAGGGACCGGTACTTCGACACCCTCAGAGCCCTCGCCCTCATCCGCGTCGTCGCCTATCACACCTTCGGCTGGGCCTGGGCCGGCATGGTGTTCCCCTCCATGGGGGTCATGTTCGGGCTCGCCGGGACGCTCATGGCGAAGTCGCTGGAGCGGCCCGCGCTGAAGGTCGTGCGGAGCCGGCTGCGGAGGCTGTTGCCGCCGTTCTGGTTCTGGGGCGTCTTCGTGGTGCTCGCGATGCTCGTCCACGGCTGGATGCCGGGGTGGCAGATCGTCTTCTGGGTCGTACCTCTGGGGGACCCGCCGGGTAATCCCTGGGGGGTACAGGCGTGGGAGATCCTCTGGTACCTGCGGACCTACCTGTGGTTCGTCCTCCTCTCGCCGGTCCTCCTCAGGGTGTTCCGGCTCGCCCCCGTCGCCGTCCTGCTCTCCGCCCTCGCGCCGGTCCTCGTCCTCCACTTCCTGTGGGAGCCGCCGGACAACCGCTTCGGCGACGCGCTGACCGACCTCGCGACGTTCCTGTTCTGCTGGGTTCTCGGGTTCGCGCACCGGGACGGGGTACTACGACGGCTGAAGCCGCTCGCCGTGATCGTGCTGTCGCTGGCCGCGATCGGGTTCGGGGGCTGGTACGCCCTCACCCGTCAGGGGGAGACCGGGTCGTACGACCTCGACGACATACCCCTCGCGCAGGCGTTCTGGTCCGCCGGGTACGTCACTCTCCTGATGTACGCGACGTCGTACTTCGGGGTCGATCTCGCCGGGCTCGCGAAGCATCGGCGGCTCGACCGGGTCGTCACCGTGTTCAACGCCCGCGCGGTGACGATCTACCTGTGGCACGAGATCGCGCTCATCCTCGCGGTGCCGGTGGTCGACCGGTTCTGGGACGTCCCCGCGTTCGAGAAGTGGCTCCCTCTGGAGAGCCAGTGGTTCATGTTCGGGGTCGGGTGGGTGCTGATCGTCGTGTTCGTGCTGCTGTGCGGGTGGGTGGAGGACGTGGCCGGGAAGAGGAAACCCCGGCTGCTGCCGTGAGGTGCCCTGAGGTTCCCTGAGGGAGGCTGCAAGAATGGCCGGGTGACCCGCGCATCCCTGGACAAGCAGCCGCACGAAGTCGCCTCGATGTTCGACAACGTGGCGGAACGGTACGACCTCACCAACGACGTGCTGTCCCTCGGGCAGGACCGGCGGTGGCGCAAGGAGGTCGCGCGGGCGGTGGATGCTCGGCCGGCACAGAAGATCCTTGATCTCGCTGCCGGTACGGGTACCTCCTCGCTGCCGTTCGCGCAGGCCGGGGCGTATGTCGTGCCGTGCGACTTCTCGCTCGGGATGCTTCAGGTCGGTAAGGGGCGGAACTCCTGGTTGCCGTTCACTGCGGGGGACGCTACGCGGCTGCCGTTCAAGGACGACACGTTCGATGCGGTGACGATCTCGTTCGGGCTGCGGAATGTGCAGGACTTCGATGCGGCGCTTCGCGAGATGTACCGGGTTACCCGGCCTGGGGGGCGGGTGGTGATCTGTGAGTTCTCGCATCCGACGTGGGCGCCGTTCCGGACCGTCTACACGGAGTATTTGATGCGGGCGTTGCCTCCGGTGGCTCGTGCTGTGTCGTCCAATCCGGATGCGTATGTGTATCTTGCCGAGTCCATTCGGGCGTGGCCCGATCAGCCTGCGTTGGCCTCTCGGTTGCGGGAGGCGGGGTGGGGGAAGGTGGCTTGGCGGAATCTCACGGGGGGTGTTGTGACGTTGCACCGGGGATTTAAGGGATGACGCTCCGGGGTGGGGTGTGCGGATAGCTGTGCGGCTGCGGGTTCGTTGTGGCTGGTCGCGCAGTTCCCCGCGCCCCTAGATGGGCCTGCGGCCCATCGGGGCGTTGTCCGCGCCGTGCGTTTCCCGTGCCGTGCAGTACCCACGCCGTGCACTACCCCCCTACCCGTAGTCCCCTTACCCCAGTAGTACCCCCTACCCCAGCGCCATCGGCATCTCCCGCCCCCCGTACCCCACCGCCGCATACCGCTCCCCCGGCTCCTCCAGTTCCCGTTGGAAGCCTCCGCCTCCCGGGCGGGGTATGCGCGGCTCGTGGACTCCTGCTCCGCCCCCGCCCTCCCCCTCGCCGAAGTCGAACCAGATCGAGACGACCGCGCCGCGTGGGACCTCCGCGCCGGGTGGGGGGTACTGGCGTACTACGTAGTCCACGACCGTGCGGAGGAAGTCCGGGCGGTCGGGGGTGGCCAGGAGTACGCCATGGGCCTGGGCCCTCTCGCGTGCGTCCATCGCCATCAGGCCGACCAGACGCGGGACATGTACTTCGGATGTTTTGGGTGGTATGAGCACAGATGTCACCCCCAGCGGTACTGGAAGGGTAACCGCCGAAGGGGGCCATCCGGAAGCGCTGTGCGACAATTTCGCGGCGCTTGGCTACTGAGAGTTACTGCTTTCGAGATCGAGGCGGTAGCAGTGACCCGTGCGGCTGGAGTCGGGCGTGGTGAAGACCTCCCCGAGCCGCATCCCGAGCCGCCGCGTCACCGCGATCGACCGCTTGTTGCGGGCGTCGACCATCGCGACGACCCCCCGTACGCCCGCCGACCGCACCCGCTCCAGCGTCATCTGCGCGGCGGCGGTGACGTACCCCCTGCCCCAGTACTCCCGGCCGAGCCGCCAGCCGATCTCGATCTCGCCCACCGGACCCCACGCGAGGGGCCACGGCTGGGCCCCGGTGAAGCCGATCACCCGGCCCTCGCGGTCGAGCATGGTCCACAGGCAGAAGCCGTGCTCGGCGTCGTGCCGCCGCTGGCGTGCCGTCAGCTCCTCGTACTCCGAGAGTTCTGCCGCTCTACCTCCGTGGTACTCCATGACGTCCGGGTGGGCGAAGGTCCGGTGCCAGGCGACGGCGTCCTCGTCGGTGGGGACACGCAGCCGTACTACGGGAAGAGCCAGGTTCACGGGGGCAACCCTTCAGCCGGGTGATCAATTCTGCTGAATAGACTGCCCATGTCCAGTGCCGGTCGGCACGCAGATTCCGAACTTGGGGAGATCCCGCCGTGACCGTCGTGACTGATCCTCACTCCGAAAACACCGCGCCTCTCTCCGGGAACACCGCCGATGTGATCGTCGTCGGTGCGGGACCGGCCGGTTCCACGACCGCGTACTACCTCGCCAAGGCCGGGCTCGACGTCCTCCTGCTGGAGAAGACCGAGTTCCCCCGCGAGAAGGTCTGCGGCGACGGCCTCACGCCGCGCGCCACGAAACAGCTCGTCGCCATGGGGATCGACATCTCCGAGGAGGCCGGCTGGCTGCGCAACAAGGGCCTCAGGATCATCGGCGGCGGCGTACGGCTCCAACTCGACTGGCCGGAGCTGGCGTCGTACCCGGACTACGGACTCGTCCGCAAGCGCGACGACTTCGACGAGCAGCTCGCCCGGCAGGCGCAGAAGGCGGGGGCGCGGCTGTACGAGCGGTGCAACGTGGGTGCGCCGATCCGCGACGACCGCACCGGCCGAATCACCGGCGTACACGCGAAGTTGGGGGAGGAGAAGCGCGAAGTCACCTTCCACGCGCCCCTGGTGGTCGCCGCCGACGGCAACTCCACGCGGCTTTCCCTCGCGATGGGGCTGCACCGGCGCGAGGACCGGCCGATGGGGGTCGCCGTCCGGACGTACTTCGAGAGCCCCCGGCACGAGGACGACTACCTGGAGTCCTGGCTGGAGCTGTGGGACCGGCGCGGGGCCGAGGACCGGCTCCTGCCCGGGTACGGGTGGATCTTCGGCATGGGCGACGGGACCTCCAACGTCGGGCTCGGGGTCCTCAACACGTCCGGTTCCTTCAAGGAGTTGGACTGGCGCGAGGTGCTCAAGGCGTGGTGCGCGTCCATGCCCGAGGAGTGGGGGTACACGCCGGAGCACATGACCGGGCCCATCCGCGGGGCCGCGCTGCCGATGGCCTTCAACCGTCAACCCCACTACACCAAGGGGCTGTTGCTCGTCGGTGACGCCGGTGGGCTGGTCAACCCCTTCAACGGCGAGGGCATCGCGTACGCCATGGAGTCCGGGCAGATCGCCGCGGACGTCATCGTCCAGGCGCACGCGCGCGCCACGCCGGCGCAGCGGGAGATCGCGCTCCAGCGGTATCCGCAGGTGCTCAAGGACACGTACGGGGGGTACTACACGCTGGGCCGCGCCTTCGTGAAGCTCATCGGGAATCCGAAGGTCATGAAGATCGCGGCCCAGCGGGGGCTGACTCACCCGTTGCTGATGAAGTTCACGCTGAAGATGCTGGCGAACTTGACGGATCCCTCCGGGGGTGACGCGATGGACCGGATCATCAATGGGCTGAGCAAGGTGGCTCCCAAGGCGTAGAGGGGTAGTACCAAGGGGGTGCCGCGTTGTGCCGGTGGGCGAGTGCGGCGCCTTCGTGGCTTGTCGCGCAGTTCCCCGCGCCCCTTAAGGGCGTTGCCCCAAAGCCTCCTCATTTGCTGCCCTTTGTGCCATCACCACTTCCCTGCGGTCCGTCATCTGCCGCAGGGCTACCTTGCGGTCCCGCTTCGACAGCCGGTCCAGATACACGTGCCCGTTCACATGGTCCGTCTCATGCGCCAGGCACCGCGCGAAGTACCCGGTCCCCTCGATCGTGACGGGGGTACCGGTCCGGTCCAGGCCGTGGACGATGGCCATGTCCGGGCGCGGTACGTCCATCACCGCGCCCGGCACGGAGAGGCAGCCCTCGTCGTCGTCCAGGAGGCGGCGGCCAGCCGTGGGGAGGGGCGCGAGGACCGGGTTGACGATGTGGCCGACATGGCGGACGCCCTCGTCGTCGGGGCAGTCGTACACGAACAGGCGCAGATCGACGCCCACTTGGTTCGCCGCGAGGCCCGCGCCGTTCGCGAGGTACATCGTCAGGAACATGTCGTCGATCAGCGCGGCGAGGTCGGGACCGAACTCGGTGACGTCACGGCACGGCTTGTGCAGGACCTCTTCGCCGACCTCGGTGATCCGGCGTACGCGACCCTGCCGGGCCTCGGGTGCGTGGCGCGGGTACGCGTCGACCGCGCGGCCCTGGACGAAAACGCTGGGCATGTCTGTCTCTCCCTCTGCCTGCCGATCGCTCGTCGATCGGTGCGAGGGGAGGAACGCGCCGGACGCGGCTGAAGTTCCGTACGAGGAAGGGCCGCTGCCCCCGAGCGGCTGCGGCCCTGCACCTCAGGTATTACCCGGGTAGTACCCCCGGCTCAGAGCACCCGCACCGCACCGCTCGCCGGATACCCGGAGAGCTCCTGGATGACGACCCCCTTGGAGGGGTTCGCCGCGTCGAGGTACTTCCCGCCGCCGAGGTAGACGCCGACGTGGTACGCCGACCCCTTGGCACCCCAGTACAGGATGTCGCCGACCTGGATGTTCGACAGGGACACGTCGGTCCCGAAGTTCGACTGGTCCTCGGAGACGCGCGGCAGGTCGACACCGACCTCCCGGAACGCGGCCTGCACGAGCCCGGAGCAGTCCCAGGCGTTGGGCCCGGTGCCACCGAGGACGTACGCGTCGCCGACCTGCGCCTTGAGGAAGGCGATGACGGTCGCGACGCTGCCGCTGGCCGGCGCGGAGACACTGCCGGAGTCCGAGGAGCCGCTGCTCAGGCTCGCGCGGGTCTCGGAGCGGGACACGGCCTCCTCTGCGGCGGCCTTGCGGGCCTCCTCGGCGGCCTTCTTCTTGGCCTCGGCCTGCTTCGCAGCGGCCAGGTCCTTCGCGGCCTCCTTGGCGGCAGCGGCAGCCGCGGAGTCGCGCTCGGCCTGGAGCTGGTAGTTGGCAGCGGCCTGCTGCGTGAACTGCGCGGCCTGCTCGACCTGCGCGGACAGGTCGGCGGTCAGCGTGGGCAGTTCCAGCGTCTGCGTCACCGTCGCGTCGGCAGCGTTGGCCGAACCCGCCGCGGTGGCGACGGCCAGCGTGCCGAGGACACCACTGGCGACGCCGGCCCGCACCGCGATCGAGGACGCGTTGCGGCGGGGTTTTCGGTGGCTACGTATGTGAGCGGTGTGGGACATGAGTCCAACCGGTATCAGGAGCTCCTCCATACCTACAAGGAACGTGTCCTGCGCCACACTTGTTCAATCGATGCCCCAACTTCCGTGCACCGATTTCTTTATTGACGCCGTAACGGACATTGCGGACCTGGGCGTTCAGGGCCGTGATCACTGCCTTTCGCTGTTACGCCCGAATTGCCCGCTGCCTACCACTCGTTGAGGTCGTTGGCCAAGCCTGGCTTCGGAGGGGTTCGTTCCGATGTGGTGCAGGTCACGGAACGGTTACCGGAACGCCCGCGTCCGGCGCTCGTGAATGTGTGCACGCGTCCACACTCGCGGCCGGTTCCCTCTGACGTGTGAACGGGGTCCCCTATCAACCCCCTTCGTCCAGGGCCAATTTGGATGCAAGGGAACTCTCTTGATATAGAGACGCCCCCTCCGGACCGTCACTGACGAGCGAAAATGTCACCCCTCGTGATCACTTCGGCGCCTCGCGTGTCAAGATCCGTACCGATATGACTTCATGATCCTTCGTCAGGTGGTGGAGATCACAAAGCTTGTGCAATACCCCGTGTCGCAGATCACAGAGCGACAGGCATAGGATGCGGGGCAGTTGGGCTTGTGACCTGCTTCACATGTTCGCGATCTTCGCGGTTCACCCAATGTTTCTCATGCAACCCGCCAACAGTCAGTGCCGACTGAGAGGAGCGAGGAGCGGTGAACGCCTATGCGCCCATCCTCGTACTGGGAGCCCTCGGGGCAGGCTTTGCGATCTTCTCCGTGATCATGGCCTCGCTCATCGGGCCGAAGCGCTACAACCGCGCGAAGCTCGAAGCCTACGAATGCGGAATCGAGCCGACCCCCACGCCGGCCGGCGGCGGGCGTTTCCCCATCAAGTACTACCTGACGGCGATGCTCTTCATCGTCTTCGACATCGAGATCGTCTTCCTCTACCCCTGGGCCGTCACCTTCGACGCCCTGGGTGTCTTCGGGCTCGTGGAGATGCTGCTCTTCGTGCTCACCGTCTTCGTCGCCTACGCGTACGTCTGGCGGCGCGGCGGCCTGGAATGGGACTGAGGGGCCTTTAGCCATGGGACTCGAAGAAAAGCTGCCGAGCGGCTTCCTGCTGACCACCGTCGAACAGGCCGCGGGCTGGGTGCGCAAGGCGTCCGTCTTCCCCGCCACCTTCGGCCTCGCCTGCTGCGCCATCGAGATGATGACGACCGGAGCCGGGCGCTACGACCTCGCCCGCTTCGGCATGGAGGTCTTCCGGGGCTCGCCCCGCCAGGCCGACCTGATGATCGTCGCCGGCCGGGTCAGCCAGAAGATGGCGCCGGTCCTCCGCCAGGTCTACGACCAGATGCCGAACCCCAAGTGGGTCATCTCCATGGGGGTGTGCGCGTCCTCGGGCGGCATGTTCAACAACTACGCGATCGTCCAGGGCGTCGACCACATCGTCCCCGTGGACATCTACCTGCCCGGCTGCCCGCCGCGCCCCGAGATGCTGATGGACGCGATCCTCAAGCTCCACCAGAAGATCCAGCACACCAAGCTCGGAGTGAACGCGGAGGAAGCGGCCCGCGAGGCGGAGGAGGCGGCGCTCAAAGCGCTCCCCCTCATCGAGATGAAGGGGCTGCTGCGATGAGCGACACCGCTCCCGAGGACGCCGCCCCCGAAGGCGCCTCCAACCTCCCCGACCAGCGCGGCGACCAGGGCGAGGAGATCCGCGTCCAGCGCGGCATGTTCGGCGCGAACAACGGCGGCGACACCTCCGGATACGGCGGCCTGGTCCGCTCGGTCCGCCTGCCGGGCGCCTCGACGCGTCCGTACGGCGGCTGGTTCGACGAGGTCGCCGACGAACTCGAAGGCGCCCTGGAGGAACAGGGGTTGCTCCCGGACAACGCGATCGAGAAGACGGTCGTCGACCGGGACGAACTCACCTTCCACGTCGAGCGCGAGCACCTGGAGCGCGTCGCCCGCACCCTGCGCGACGACCCGGCGCTGCGCTTCGAGCTGTGCACCGGCGTCAGCGGCGTCCACTACCCGCACGACAAGGGCCGCGAGCTGCACGCCGTCTACCACCTGCGCTCGATCACCCACAACCGGCTGATCCGCCTGGAGGTCAGCGCCCCGGACGCCGACCCGCGCATCCCGTCCCTCGTCCCCGTCTACCCGACGAACGACTGGCACGAGCGCGAGACGTACGACTTCTTCGGGATCGTCTTCGACGGCCACCCGGCCCTGACGCGGATCATGATGCCGGACGACTGGCAGGGCCACCCGCAGCGCAAGGACTACCCCCTCGGCGGCATCCCCGTCGAGTACAAGGGCGCCCAGATCCCGGCTCCGGACCAGCGGAGGTCGTACTCGTGAGCACGTCGCACGCAACTCCCCGTGAGACCACGGAAGGCTCCGTCTACACGGTCACCGGAGGCGACTGGGACGAGATCGTCCAGTCCGCGGCCCGCGCCGACGACGAGCGCATCGTCGTCAACATGGGCCCCCAGCACCCCTCCACGCACGGTGTGCTCCGCCTCATCCTGGAGATCGACGGCGAGACGGTCACCGAGGCCCGTTGCGGCATCGGCTACCTGCACACCGGCATCGAGAAGAACCTCGAGTTCCGTACGTGGACGCAGGGCACGACCTTCGTCACGCGCATGGACTACCTGACGTCCTTCTTCAACGAGACCGCCTACTGTCTCGCCGTCGAGAAGCTCCTCGGCATCGAGGACCAGATCCCCGACCGCGCCACCCTGATCCGGGTGCTCCTGATGGAGCTGAACCGGCTCTCCTCGCACCTGGTGTGCATCGCCACCGGCGGCATGGAACTCGGCGCCACCACGATCATGATCTACGGATTCCGCGATCGAGAAATGATTCTCGACATCTACGAGCTCATCACGGGCCTGCGGATGAACCACGCGTACATCCGCCCCGGCGGACTCGCACAGGACCTGCCGCCCGGCGCGGTGGACCAGATCCGCGAGTTCGTGAAGAAGATGAAGAAGAACCTCCCGGAGTACGACAAGCTCGCCACCGGGAACCCCATCTTCAAGGCCCGGATGCAGAACGTCGGCCACCTCGACCTGGCCGGCTGCATGGCCCTCGGCGCCACCGGCCCGATCCTGCGCTCCACCGGCCTCCCGCACGACCTGCGCAAGGCGCAGCCCTACTGCGGGTACGAGACCTTCGAGTTCGACGTCCCGACCGCCGACACCTGCGACTCCTACGGGCGCTTCCTGATCCGCCTGGAGGAGATGCGCCAGTCGCTGCGCATCGTCGAGCAGTGCCTGGACCGGCTCCAGCCGGGCCCGGTCATGGTCGGCGACAAGAAGATCGCCTGGCCCGCCCAACTGGCCCTCGGGCCGGACGGGTTGGGGAACTCCCTCGACCACATCAAGAAGATCATGGGCACCTCCATGGAGGCCCTGATCCACCACTTCAAGCTGGTCACCGAGGGCTTCAGGGTCCCGCCGGGACAGGCGTACGCCGCCGTCGAGTCCCCCAAGGGCGAACTCGGCGTGCACGCCGTGTCCGACGGGGGCACCCGCCCCTTCCGGGTCCACTTCCGCGACCCGTCCTTCACCAACCTGCAAGCCATGGCGGCGATGTGCGAGGGCGGCCAGGTCGCCGACGTGATCGTCGCCGTCGCGTCCATCGACCCCGTGATGGGAGGCGTCGACCGGTGACCACCAGTTCCTCCGGCGTCGGCCTGGGCATGCCCGAACTGCCCGCCGCCCCCTACCCGGACGACGTACGGGCCCGCCTGGAGGCGGACGCGCGCGAGGTGATCGCCCGCTACCCCGACTCCCGCTCCGCGCTCCTGCCGCTGCTGCACCTCGTGCAGTCCGAGGAGGGCCATGTCACCCGCACCGGGATGAAGTTCTGCGCGGACGTGCTGGGCCTGACCACGGCCGAGGTCACCGCCGTCGCGACCTTCTACACCATGTATCGGCGCCGGCCCAGCGGCGACTACCAGGTCGGCGTCTGCACCAACACGCTGTGCGCGGTGATGGGCGGCGACGCGATCTTCGACTCGCTCCAGGAGCACCTGGGCGTCGGGAACTCGGAGACCACGGACGACGGGAAGGTCACGCTGGAGCACATCGAGTGCAACGCGGCCTGCGACTTCGCGCCCGTCGTGATGGTCAACTGGGAGTTCTTCGACAACCAGACCGTCGAGAGCGCGAAACGCCTCGTCGACGACCTGCGGGCCGGCCGGACGGTGTCCCCCACGCGCGGGGCGCCGCTGTGCACCTTCAAGGACACCGCCCGCATCCTGGCGGGCTTCCCCGACGAGCGCGAGGGCGCGGTCGAGGCGGGCGGCGGTGCGGGACCCGCCTCGCTGGTGGGCCTCCGCCTGGCCAGGGGAGAGACCGCACCCGCGCGCGTGGTCCACCCGCGTGAGGAACCCGGGCACCGGCCCGCCGCCGAGGAGGGGGAGGGATGACGTTGGCACCCGAACTGAAGGACAGCAGCCCCGAGAAGCTGCTGGCACCCGTGCTGTCGGCCTTCTGGGACGAGGAGCGGTCCTGGTCGCTCGACGTGTACCGGAGGCACGAGGGGTACGAAGGGTTGCGCAAGGCCCTCGCCATGTCGCCGGACGACCTGATCGCGTACGTCAAGGACTCCGGACTTAGGGGGCGCGGCGGTGCTGGGTTCCCGACGGGGATGAAATGGCAGTTCATTCCCCAGGGTGATGGCAAACCGCACTATCTAGTTGTCAACGCCGACGAATCGGAGCCGGGGACCTGCAAGGACATCCCGCTCCTCTTCGCGAACCCGCACAGCCTCATCGAGGGCATCGTCATCGCGTGTTGGGCCATCAGGTCGTCTCATGCCTTCATCTATCTGCGGGGTGAAGTCGTCCCAGTCCTGCGGCGGTTGCACGAGGCCGTACGCGAGGCGTACGCGGCGGGCTATCTCGGCGAGAACATCCTGGGCAGCGGGCTCGATCTCCAGCTCACCGTCCACGCCGGCGCCGGCGCGTACATCTGCGGTGAGGAGACCGCGCTGCTCGACTCGCTCGAAGGCCGCCGGGGTCAACCGCGGCTGCGTCCTCCCTTCCCTGCCGTCGAGGGGCTCTATGCCTGCCCCACTGTCGTGAACAACGTCGAGTCCATCGCGTCGGTTCCCGCGATCCTGAATCGCGGAAAAGAATGGTTCCGCTCGATGGGCAGCGAGAAGTCCCCGGGCTTCACGCTGTACTCCCTCTCCGGCCACGTCGCGAGCCCCGGCCAGTACGAGGCGCCGCTCGGCATCACGCTGCGTCAGCTGCTGGAGATGAGCGGCGGGATGCGCCCCGGGCACCGGCTGAAGTTCTGGACGCCGGGCGGCTCCTCCACGCCGATGTTCACCGACGAGCACCTCGACGTCCCCCTCGACTACGAGGGCGTCGGCGCGGCCGGCTCGATGCTCGGCACGAAGGCGCTCCAGTGCTTCGACGAGACGACCTGCGTGGTGCGCGCGGTGACCCGGTGGACCGAGTTCTACGCCCACGAGTCCTGCGGCAAGTGCACGCCCTGCCGCGAAGGCACCTACTGGCTCGTGCAGTTGCTGCGCGACATCGAGGCCGGCAAGGGCGTCATGGGCGACCTCGACAAGCTGAACGACATCGCCGACAACATCAACGGCAAGTCGTTCTGCGCCCTCGGCGACGGCGCCGCCTCGCCGATCTTCTCCTCGCTGAAGTACTTCCGCGAGGAGTACGAGCAGCACATCACCGGCCGGGGCTGCCCCTTCGACCCGGCCAAGTCGACGGCCTGGGCGGACCGCCCGGAGGTGAACGCATGACGGTGACCACCAATGCCCCCGCAGGCGGCGGAGAGGCGGCGGTGCCGCGGGAAGATCTCGTGACGCTGACGATCGACGGCGCCGAGATCAGCGTGCCCAAGGGCACTCTGGTCATCCGCGCCGCCGAACAGCTCGGCATCGAGATCCCCCGGTTCTGCGACCACCCCCTCCTCGACCCGGCCGGCGCCTGCCGGCAGTGCATCGTCGAGGTCGAGGGCCAGCGCAAGCCGATGGCGTCCTGCACGATCAGCTGCACCGACGGCATGGTCGTCAAGACCCACCTCACCTCCCCGGTCGCCGAGAAGGCCCAGCACGGCGTGATGGAGCTGCTGCTCATCAACCACCCGCTGGACTGCCCGGTCTGCGACAAGGGTGGCGAGTGCCCGCTCCAGAACCAGGCCATGTCGCACGGGCAGGCGGAGTCCCGCTTCGAGGGCCGCAAGCGGACGTACGAGAAGCCGGTGCCGATCTCCGCGCAGGTGCTGCTGGACCGTGAGCGGTGCGTCCTGTGCGCGCGCTGCACGCGGTTCTCCAACCAGGTCGCCGGCGACCCGATGATCGAGCTGCTCGAACGGGGCGCCCTCCAGCAGGTCGGTACGGGCGAAGGTGATCCGTTCGAGTCGTACTTCTCCGGGAACACGATCCAGATCTGTCCCGTCGGCGCGCTCACCTCGGCCGCGTACCGGTTCCGTTCGCGCCCCTTCGACCTGGTGTCGTCGCCCTCGGTGTGCGAGCACTGCGCGGGCGGCTGCGCGACCCGTACGGACCACCGGCGCGGGAAGGTCATGCGGCGGCTCGCCGAGAACGACCCCGAGGTCAACGAGGAGTGGATCTGCGACAAGGGGCGCTTCGGGTTCCGGTACGCGCAAGCGCGCGACCGCCTGGAGACGCCGCTGATCCGCAACCCCGAGGGCGACCTGGAGCCCGCCTCCTGGCCGGAGGCCCTCCAGATCGCAGCTCAAGGACTGCTCGCCTCGCGCGGGCGCACGGGCGTGCTGACCGGTGGCCGGCTCACCGTCGAGGACGCGTACGCGTACAGCAAGTTCGCGCGCGTGGCGCTCAATACGCACGACATCGACTTCCGCGCACGCGTGCACAGCGGCGAGGAGGCCGACTTCCTGGCCTCCCAGGTCGCCGGACGCGGCCGGGACCTCGACGGCACGGGCGTGTCGTACGGCGCGCTGGAGAAGGCTCCGGTCGTCCTGCTGGTCGGGTTCGAGTCCGAGGAGGAGGCGCCCGGCGTCTTCCTGCGGCTGCGCAAGGCGTGGCGCAGGACCGGGCTCAAGGTGTTCTCGCTGGCCACGCACGCGACGCGCGGGCTGGAGAAGGCGGGCGGCACGCTGCTGCCGGCCGCTCCCGGCACCGAGGCCGAGTGGCTGGACGCCCTCGCGGCCGGCAGCGGCCTGGAGACGCCCGGTGGGGCCGCCGCCGAGGCTCTGAGGGCCGAGGGCGCCGTCATCGTCGTAGGGGAGCGCCTGGCGGGCGTCGCGGGGGGTCTCACGGCCGCCGTGCGGGCCGCTGCGGCGACCGGGGCGCGGCTCGTGTGGATCCCGCGCCGGGCCGGTGAGCGCGGCGCCCTGGAGGCCGGTGCGCTGCCCGCGCTGCTGCCCGGCGGACGCCCGGCGACCGACCCGCGCGCGCGGGAGGAGGTCGCCGCCGTCTGGGGGCTCGCCGAACTCCCGCACGGGTACGGCCGCGACACCGGCCAGATCGTCGAGGCCGCCGTCGCCGGGGAACTCCAGGCGCTGCTGGTGGCCGGCGTCGAGGTCGCCGACCTGCCCGACCCCACGCGTGCGCGTACGGCGCTCGACGAGGTCGGCTTCGTGGTCTCCCTGGAGCTGCGGCCCAGCGAGGTCACCCGGCGCGCGGACGTCGTCCTGCCGGTCGCCGCGGTCGCCGAGAAGCCGGGCGCGTTCCTCAACTGGGAGGGCAGGGTGCGGTTCTTCGACGCCGCGCTCAAGCCCGAGCAGATGACGCGCCGCCTGCCCCCGAGCGACGCGCGCGTGCTCCAGATGCTGGCCGACGCCATGGACGTACACCTCGGTCTGCCCGACCTGCGCACCACGCGCGCGGAGATCGACCGGCTCGGCGCCTGGGACGGGCAGCGGGCCGCCGAGCCGAACGAGACCGGGGGAGCGCTCCCGAGGCCCGCCGCCGGGGAGGCCGTCCTCGCGGGGCACCGGCTCCTCCTCGACCAGGGGCTTCTCCAGGAGGGCGACACGGCGCTCGCCGCGACCCGGCACGCCTCCTACGCGCGCGTGTCGGCCGCCACAGCAGCCGAGGCGGGCGTCGAGGACGGCGGCCTGCTGGCCGTCACCGGCGCGGCCGGGACCGTCGAACTGCCGCTGGCCGTCACCGAGATGCCCGACCGGGTGGTGTGGCTCCCGCTCAACTCGGCGGGGGCGGGCGTCGCTTCGGACACCGGGGCCCGGCCCGGAACCCTCGTCCGTATCGGCCCGGCGACGCCCGCCGACGCCCCCAAGGAGGTGGAGGCATGAGCCCGTACCTCGCGGCGGAAGACCTCTCGATGTTCGGCCGTGACCCCTGGTGGCTGGTCGTCGTCAAGGCGGTGTTCTGCTTCGCGTTCCTGATGGTGACCGTGCTGTTCTCCATCGTCTGGGAGCGCAAGGTCGTCGCCTGGATGCAGTTGCGCGTCGGACCCAACCGGCACGGCCCCTGGGGCATGCTCCAGTCGCTCGCCGACGGCATCAAGCTGATGCTGAAGGAAGACGTCATCGTCAAGCGCGCGGACAAGGTCGTCTACGTCCTCGCGCCGGTCGTCGCCGCGATCCCCGCGTTCATGGCGATCGCGGTGATCCCCTTCGGCCCGGCCGGCAACGAGATCTCGATCTTCGGCCACCGTACGACGATGCAGCTCACCGACCTGCCGATCGCGATGCTGTACATCCTCGCGGTCGCCTCGGTCGGCATCTACGGCATCGTGCTCGCGGGCTGGAGCTCCGGGTCGACGTACCCGCTGCTCGGCGGCCTGCGGTCGGCCGCGCAGATGATCTCGTACGAGATCGCGATGGGCGCCGCGTTCGCCTCGGTGTTCCTGTACTCGGGGTCGATGTCGACGTCGACGATCGTCGAGCAGCAGAGCGACCGCTGGTACATCCTGCTGCTGCCGGTCTCGTTCATCCTGTACATCGTCACCATGGTGGGCGAGACCAACCGCGCCCCCTTCGACATGCCGGAGTCCGAGGGCGACCTCGTCGGCGGCTTCAACACCGAGTACTCGTCGATCAAGTTCGCGATGTTCATGCTCGCCGAGTACGTCAACATGGTGACCGTCTCGGCCGTCGCCACCACCCTCTTCCTCGGCGGCTGGCGGGCCCCCTGGCCGATCAGCGGTTTCTGGGAGGGCGCGAACCACGGCTGGTGGCCGATGCTCTGGTTCGTCGTCAAGGTGCAGCTCCTGCTGTTCTTCTTCATCTGGCTGCGCGGCACGCTCCCGCGCGTGCGCTACGACCAGCTGATGAAGCTCGGCTGGAAGGTGCTGCTGCCGGTCTCGATGGTGTGGCTGATGCTCGTCGCCACCATGCGGACCCTGCGCAACGAGAACTACGGCTTCACCGACATCGCCCTGTACGTGGCCGGCGGGCTGATCGCCGTCCTGCTGATCTCCTTCGTCGCCGACGTCTTCCGCGACAAGGCGAGGAAGGGCGCCGAAGTCCCCGCCGAACCGGTCGGGTTCGACCCGATGGCGGGCGGGTTCCCGGTGCCGCCGCTGCCCGGACAGGAGCTTCCGCCGGTGCCCCGGCGCCGGTCCCGCCAGGACCGGGAGCTGATTGTCAGTGGTGGGGTCGATACTCAGAGTGACGGACCTCGTGACGGAAAGGAGGCGTCCGATGGCTGAGGAGCCCAAGGAGACCACACCCGGTTTCCAGAACCCCGTCGCCGGCTTCGGCGTGACCTTCAAGGCCATGTTCAAGAAGCGGCTCACCGAGCAGTACCCGGAGCAGCAGAAGACCACCGCACCGCGGTTCCACGGACGGCATCAGCTCAACCGCCATCCGGACGGCCTGGAGAAGTGCGTCGGCTGCGAACTGTGCGCCTGGGCCTGCCCCGCCGACGCGATCTACGTCGAGGGCGCGGACAACACCGACGAGGAGCGCTACTCCCCGGGCGAGCGCTACGGCCGCGTCTACCAGATCAACTACGCCCGCTGCATCCTGTGCGGCCTGTGCATCGAGGCGTGCCCCACGCGCGCGCTGACGATGACCAACGAGTTCGAACTGGCCGACTCCAGCCGCGAGAACCTCATCTACACCAAGGAACAGCTCCTCGCGGGCCTCGACGACAACATGGTCGACACGCCCCACGCGATCTACCCGGGGACCGACGAACAGGACTACTACCGGGGGCTGGTGACCGAAGCGGCGCCCGGTACGGAACGCCAGGTCGCCGTCTCCAAGGGCGAGGAGCCTGAGGAAGAGGTGGTGGACGCATGAGCGCGCTGGCCGCGTACTCCACCTCCACCGGCGAGGCGTTCCAGTTCTGGACGCTCGGTACGGTTGCGGTGATCGGTGCCCTGTGCACCGTCTTCATGAAGCGCGCCGTCCACAGCGCCCTCTGTCTCGCCGGGACCATGATCATCCTGGCGGTGTTCTACCTCGCCAACGGCGCCTACTTCCTCGGCATCGTGCAGATCGTCGTCTACACGGGCGCGATCATGATGCTGTTCCTGTTCGTCGTGATGCTGGTCGGCGTCACCGCCGCCGACTCCCTGAAGGAGACCATCAAGGGCCAGCGCTGGCTCGCCCTGCTGAGCGGCCTCGGCTTCGGGGTCCTGCTGGTCGGCGGCATCGGGAACGCCTCGCTGAGCGAGTTCAACGGCCTCGCGCAGGCGAACGCGAACGGCAACGTGGAGGGCCTCGCGACCCTCATCTTCACGAAGTACGTGTTCGCCTTCGAGATCACCGGCGCGCTGCTCATCACGGCGGCCGTCGGCGCGATGGTCCTCACCCACCGCGAGCGCACCGAGCGCACGCTGACCCAGCGCGAACTGGCCGAGCGGCGCGTGCGCGAGGGCAAGCACCTCCCGCCGCTCCCGGCCCCCGGCGTGTACGCGCGGCACAACGCCGTCGACATCGCGGGCCTGCTGCCCGACGGGACGCCGTCCGAACTGACCGTCAGCAAGACCCTGCGTGAGCGCGGCCAGGTCCGGGACGTGTCCACGGAGGCGATCGCCGACCTCAAGGCCCTCCAGCAGCGCTCCGAGGAGCGCCTGGAGCGCGACGAGATCGAGCCGCCCTTCCGGCGCGAGGCGCGCGAGACGCGCGAGGCTGAGGAGGCGTCGCAGTGAACCCGGTCAACTACCTGTACCTCGCCGCCCTGTTGTTCACGATCGGCGCGACCGGAGTGCTCATCCGGCGCAACGCGATCGTCGTCTTCATGTGCATCGAGCTGATGCTGAACGCCTGCAACCTCGCGTTCGTCGCCTTCTCCCGGATGCACGGCAACCTCGACGGCCAGATCATCGCCTTCTTCACGATGGTCGTCGCCGCGGCGGAGGTCGTGGTCGGACTCGCGATCATCGTGTCGCTGTTCCGCTCCCGCCACTCGGCCTCGGTCGACGACGCCAGCCTGATGAAGCTGTAAGGGGTCGGAAGAAACGTGGAGAACCTCATCGCGCTGCTGATCGCGGCGCCCCTGCTCGGAGCGGCCGTCCTGCTCACCGGAGGCCGCCGGCTCGACGCCGTCGGCCACTGGATCGGCACGCTCCTGTCGGCCGTCTCCTTCGTGTTCGGCCTGATCCTCTTCGCGGACCTGCTCGGCAAGGACGCCGAGCACCGCACGCTCCACCAGCACCTGTTCAGCTGGATCCCCGTCGAGGGCTTCCAGGCGGACGTCGCGTTCCGCCTGGACCAGCTGTCCATGACGTTCGTGCTGCTGATCACGGGCGTCGGTTCGCTGATCCACCTGTACTCGATCGGGTACATGGAGCACGACGACCGGCGCCGCCGCTTCTTCGGCTACCTGAACCTGTTCCTCGCGGCGATGCTGATCCTGGTCCTCGCCGACAACTACCTCCTGCTGTACGTCGGCTGGGAGGGCGTGGGCCTCGCCTCGTTCCTGCTCATCGGGTTCTGGCAGCACAAGCCCAGCGCCGCGACGGCCGCCAAGAAGGCGTTCCTGGTCAACCGGGTCGGCGACATGGGCCTGTCGATCGCGATCATGCTGATGTTCACGACCTTCGGGACGTTCGCCTTCGGCCCGCTGCTCGGCACGCACACCGACCCCGGTGTCGCCGCCGACGCGAGCGAGGGCAAGCTCACCGCGATCGCCCTGATGCTGCTGCTGGCGGCCTGCGGCAAGTCCGCGCAGGTGCCGCTCCAGTCCTGGCTCGGGGACGCCATGGAGGGCCCGACGCCCGTGTCGGCGCTCATCCACGCGGCGACGATGGTCACCGCGGGCGTGTACCTGATCGTCCGCTCGGCGGCTGTCTTCGACGCGGCGCCGGACGCGCAGCTCGTCGTCACCATCGTCGGCGCGGTCACGCTGCTGTTCGGTGCGATCGTCGGTTGCGCGAAGGACGACATCAAGAAGGCCCTCGCCGGGTCGACGATGTCGCAGATCGGGTACATGGTCCTCGCGGCCGGCCTCGGCCCCATCGGGTACGTCTACGCGATCATGCACCTGGTGACGCACGGCTTCTTCAAGGCCGGGCTCTTCCTCGGCGCCGGTTCCGTCATGCACGGCATGAACGACGAGGTCGACATGCGCAAGTACGGCGGCCTGCGCAAGCACATGCCGGTCACGTTCATCACCTTCGGCCTCGGCTACCTCGCGATCATCGGGTTCCCCGGTCTGTCCGGCTTCTTCTCCAAGGACAAGATCATCGAGGCGGCGTTCGCCAAGGGCGGCACCGAGGGCTGGATCCTCGGCGGCGCGGCCCTGCTGGGGGCGGCCGTCACGGCGTTCTACATGACGCGCGTGATGCTGATGACGTTCTTCGGCGAGAAGCGCTGGCAGCCGGACGAGAACGGCAACGAACCGCACCCGCACGAGTCCCCGAGGTCCATGACGATCCCCATGATCGTCCTCGCCTTCGGATCGGTCTTCGCGGGCGGCCTGTTCAGCGTCGGCGACCGCTTCCTGCACTGGCTGGAGCCGATCACCGGACATGACCACGGCGACGCGCCCATCAGCGCCGCGACGGTCACCTCGGCGACGGTCGCCGTCATGGTCGTGGGCGTCGCCCTGGCGTACCTCCAGTACGGCCGCAGGCCCGTCCCGGTCGTCGCCCCGCGCGGGTCGCTGCTCACCCGGGCCGCCCGCCGCGACCTCCTCCAGGACGACTTCAACCACGTCGTGCTGGTGCGCGGCGGCGAGCACCTCACGCGCTCGCTGGTGTACGTCGACCACACCCTGGTCGACGGCGTCGTCAACGGCACGGCGGCCGGCTTCGGCGGCCTGTCCGGACGGCTGCGCCGCCTCCAGAACGGCTTCGCGCGCTCCTACGCGGTCTCGATGTTCGGCGGCGCGGCGGTCCTGGTCGCCGCGACGCTGCTGATGAGGGCGGTCTGATACCGATGTCCTTTCCCCTGCTGACAGCGACGGCGGTGCTCCCGGCCGTGGGAGCCATCGCCACGGCCGCGGTGCCGGCCGCGAGGCGCAATGCGGCGAAGTCGCTCGCGCTGCTGGTCTCGCTCGGCACGCTCGCCCTCGCGATCGCGATCCTGGTCCGCTTCGACCCCGACGGGGACCGCTACCAGTTCACCGAGTCCCACCCCTGGATCAAGGACTTCGGGGTCCGCTACGAACTGGGCGTCGACGGCATCGCGGTGGCGCTCATCGCGCTGACCGCGCTGCTGATGCCGTTCATCATCCTGGCCGGCTGGAACGACGCCGACCCGCTGGAGACCGGCAGCAAGCGCTGGCGGCCCACCCAGGGCTTCTTCGCGCTGATCCTGGCCGTCGAGGCGATGGTGATCATCTCCTTCGCGGCCACCGACGTCTTCCTCTTCTACATCTTCTTCGAGGCCATGCTCATCCCGATGTACTTCCTCATCGGAGGCTTCGGGGACCGCGCGCACGAGCACGGCGAGGAGGCGGCGTCCACCCAACGGTCGTACGCGGCCGTCAAGTTCCTGCTCTACAACCTGGTCGGCGGCCTCATCATGCTGGCCGCCGTGATCGGCCTGTACGTGGTCGCGGGCAACTTCAGCCTCCAGGACATCGCCGCCGCGCGGGCCAACGGCTCGCTCGACATGGCGACCAACACCGAGCGCTGGCTGTTCCTCGGCTTCTTCTTCGCCTTCGCGGTGAAGGCCCCGCTGTGGCCGCTGCACACCTGGCTGCCGAACGCGATGGGCGAGGCCACGGCCCCGGTCGCCGTCCTCATCACGGCCGTCGTCGACAAGGTCGGCACGTTCGCGATGCTCCGGTTCTGTCTGCAACTCTTCCCGGAGGCGTCGAAGTGGGCAACTCCGGTCATTCTCGTTCTCGCCCTGATCAGCATCATCTACGGCGCCCTGCTCGCCGTCGGCCAGCGTGACATCAAGCGGCTGGTCGCCTACGCGTCGATCTCGCACTTCGGGTTCATCGTGCTCGGCATCTTCGCGATGACCAGCCAGGGCCAGTCCGGGGCGACGCTCTACATGGTCAACCACGGCATCTCGACGGCCGCCCTGATGCTCGTCGCCGGGTTCCTGATCTCCCGGCGCGGCTCGCGGCTCATCGCCGACTACGGCGGCGTCCAGAAGGTCGCGCCGGTGCTCGCCGGGACGTTCCTGATCGGCGGCCTCGCCACCCTCTCGCTGCCGGGCCTCGCGCCCTTCGTGAGCGAGTTCCTGGTGCTGGTCGGCGCGTTCGCGCGCTATCCCGTCGTAGGGATCATCGCCACCTTCGGGATCGTGCTCGCCGCGCTGTACACGCTCGTCCTCTACCAGCGGACGATGACCGGCCCGGTGAAGCCCGAGGTCGCGTCGATGCCGGACCTGAAGATCAGGGAGATCGCGGTCGTCACGCCGCTGATCGTCCTGCTCGTCGTCCTCGGCGTCTATCCGAAGCCGATCGCGGACGTCGTCAACCCGGCGGTCAAGCAGACCTTGTCCGACGTGAACAAGAAGGACCCCCAGCCTGAGGTGGAGGCGGCCCGGTGAGCGCAACAGCCGTCCACAGCCTGTGGACAACGGCGGCCGAACCGATCGCGAAGATCGACGCGCCGAAGATCGAATACGGGCAATTGTCGCCCACCCTGATCGTCTTGGGCGCGGCGGTCGTCGGGATCCTCGTCGAGGCGTTCGTGCCACGGAAGTCCCGTTACTACGCCCAGCTGTTCGTCTCCGTCGTCGCCCTGTGCGCCGCGTTCGCGGCGGTCGTCGCCCTCGCGGCGAAGGGGTACGGCACCACGCGCGCGGGGATCGCCGCGATGGGCGCCATCGCCGTCGACGGGCCCGCGCTGTTCCTCCAGGGCACGATCCTGCTCTCCGCCCTGGTCGGCCTGTTCACCTTCGCCGAGCGGCGCCTCGACCCCGAGGTGCACGGCAACCGGGTCGACTCGTTCGCCGCACAGGGCGCCTCCGTACCCGGCAGCGACAGCGAACAGGCCGCCGTCAAGGCCGGGTTCACGACCACCGAGGTCTTCCCGCTGCTGCTCTTCGCGGTCGCGGGCATGCTGGTCTTCCCGGCCGCCAACGACCTGCTGACGCTCTTCATCGCGCTGGAGGTCTTCTCCCTCCCGCTGTACCTGCTGTGCGCGCTCGCGCGCCGCAAGCGGCTCATGTCGCAGGAAGCGGCCGTCAAGTACTTCCTGCTCGGCTCGTTCGCCTCCGCGTTCACGCTGTTCGGCATCGCGCTGCTGTACGGGTACGCCGGTTCCGTCTCCTACGGCACCATCGCGCAGGTCGTCGACGGCACGGTCAAGTCCGTCGACCCCGCGCTCGCGGACACCATGGGCAACGACGCGCTGCTCCTCATCGGGGCCGCGCTGCTCGTCATGGGCCTGCTCTTCAAGGTCGGCGCCGTGCCGTTCCACATGTGGACGCCGGACGTCTACCAGGGTGCCCCGACGCCGGTCACCGGGTTCATGGCCGCCGCCACCAAGGTCGCCGCGTTCGGGGCGCTGCTGCGGGTCCTGTACGTGATCCTGCCGGGGCTGCGGTGGGACTGGCGGCCGGTGATGTGGGGCGTGGCCATCGTCACGATGCTGGGGGGCGCGATCGTCGCGATCACCCAGACCGACATCAAGCGGCTCCTCGCGTACTCGTCCATCGCGCACGCGGGGTTCATCCTCGCGGGTGTCATCGCGACGACGCCCGACGGGGTCTCCTCGGTGCTCTTCTACCTGGCCGCGTACTCCTTCGTGACGATCGGCGCGTTCGCCGTGGTCACGCTGGTCCGCGACGCCGGGGGCGAGGCGACCCACCTGTCCAAGTGGGCGGGCCTGGGCCGCCGTTCACCCCTGGTCGCCGCCGTCTTCGCCGTGTTCCTGCTGGCCTTCGCCGGCATCCCGCTGACCTCAGGGTTCGCGGGGAAGTTCGCCGTCTTCAAGGCCGCGGCTGAAGGGGGTGCGGCGCCGCTCGTCGTGGTCGGTGTGATCTCGTCCGCCATCGCCGCGTTCTTCTACATCCGGGTGATCGTCCTGATGTTCTTCAGCGAGCCGCGCCCGGACGGACCGACGGTCGCCGTGCCCTCGCCGTTGACCATGACCGCGATCGGGGTGGGGGTGGCGGTGACGCTCGTGCTCGGGGTGGCGCCGCAGTACTTCCTCGATCTGGCGGGGCAGGCGGGGGTGTTCGTGCGCTGAGCGGTGGTTCGGGTGTACGTCGGTCCGGTGCCCTTCTTCCGGGGGGTGCCGGGCCGTCGGTGTGTCGGGGGGTGGGTGCGGGTGTGCGGTTCTCGGGGCGGCCTGTGGATAACTCTGTGGGTGTCGGTGCGGGGGCCTATCGTGGGGGGTACGTGGAGGCAGTGGTTCGAGGGACGACGGGTGGGATCGGCGTGATGGCGGAGGCGGTAGGGGTGGAAGGCGTGGTGGCCGGGGCCGGGGTCGGTGCGGAGGAGAGCGAGGCGCTCGCCGTGCTGCGGCGGGTGTTCGGGTACGACAGCTTCCGGGGCGAGCAGGAAGCGGTCGTCGATCATGTGGTCGGCGGCGGGGACGCGGTCGTGCTGATGCCGACCGGCGGTGGCAAGTCGCTCTGCTATCAGATTCCCTCGCTGGTCAGAGCCGGTACGGGGATCGTCGTATCGCCGCTCATCGCGCTCATGCAGGACCAGGTCGACGCCCTGCGCGCCGTGGGCGTGCGCGCCGGGTTCATCAACTCGACGCAGGACTTCGACGAACGCCGCCTCGTGGAGGCCGAGTACGCCGCCGGCGAGCTGGACCTGCTCTACCTCGCGCCCGAGCGGCTGCGCCTCGACAGCACGCTGGAGCTGCTCTCGCGCGGCAAGATCGCCGTCTTCGCGATCGACGAGGCGCACTGCGTCTCCCAGTGGGGCCACGACTTCCGCCCCGACTATCTGGCCCTGTCCCTCCTGGGCGAGCGCTGGCCCGACGTCCCGCGCATCGCGCTGACGGCGACGGCGACGGAGGCCACGCACCAGGAGATCGTCCAGCGCCTGGGCATGCCGGACGCCCGGCACTTCGTCGCCAGTTTCGACCGGCCCAACATCCAGTACCGCATCGTCCCGAAGGCCGACCCGAAGAAGCAGCTCCTAGCGTTCCTGCGCGAGGAGCACGCGGGCGACGCGGGCATCGTGTACTGCCTCTCGCGCAACTCGGTCGAGAAGACCGCCGAGTTCCTGGTGAACAACGGCATCGCGGCCGTGCCGTACCACGCCGGGCTCGACGCGGGCACCCGCGCCAGGCACCAGTCCCGGTTCCTGCGCGAGGACGGCCTCACCGTCGTCGCGACCATCGCCTTCGGCATGGGCATCGACAAGCCGGACGTCCGCTTCGTCGCCCACCTCGACCTGCCGAAGTCCGTCGAGGGGTACTACCAGGAGACCGGCCGCGCGGGGCGTGACGGACAGCCGTCCACGGCGTGGATGGCGTACGGCCTCAACGACGTCATCCAGCAGCGCAAGATGATCCAGTCCAGTGAGGGGGACGAGGCGTTCCGGCGCCGCGCGCAGTCCCACCTCGACGCGATGCTCGCGCTGTGCGAGACCGCGCGGTGCCGGCGCGGCCAGCTCCTCAACTACTTCGGCCAGGACCCCGACCCCGTCGGCTGCGGCAACTGCGACACGTGCCTGACCCCGCCGGAGACGTGGGACGGCACGGTCGCCGCGCAGAAGGTCCTCTCCACCGTCGTCCGCCTCCAGCGCGAGCGCGGGCAGAAGTTCGGCGCGGTCCAGATCATCGACATCCTGCTCGGCAAGCGCACGGCCAAGGTCATCCAGTTCGACCACGACCAGCTCTCCGTCTTCGGCATCGGGCAGGACCTCGCGGACGGCGAATGGCGGGGCGTCATCCGGCAGATGCTGGCGCAGGGGCTGCTCGCGGTCGAGGGCGAGTACGGGACGCTGGTCCTCACCGAGGGCAGTGGCACGGTGCTGCGGCGCGAGCGGGACGTGCCGTTGCGCAAGGAGCCGAAGCGGGCGACGGTCGCCAAGACGTCCTCCTCCGGTTCCGGGAAGAGCGGCAAGGCCAAGGCGGCGGTCGTCGAACTGCCGGGCCACCTTCAGCCCGCGTTCGAGGCGTTGCGCGCGTGGCGTGCGGAGCAGGCTCGTGAGCAGGGGGTCCCGGCGTACGTGATCTTCCACGACGCGACCCTCCGCGAGATCGTCTCCGCGTGGCCGTCGTCGGTGCGGGAGTTGGCGGGGATCAGTGGGGTGGGGGAGAAGAAGCTGGTGACCTATGGCGAGGGGGTCGTGGCGGCGCTGGCGGAGCTGGGTGGGGCGCCGGGGGGTGGTGGCGGCGAGGTGAAGCCGGCTCCGGTGACGCAGGGGTCCGTACCGGCGCAGGCGACGCAGGGTTCCGCATCGGCGGAGGACGACTTCTGGGGCGAGATGGAGGAGGAGCCGGACTGGACGTAGGGGGCGGGTGGCTGTGGCTGTGGCTGTGGCGTTCGCGTGGGCGTAGGGGGCTGCGCGCGGCCGTGGCGTCCCCGGTGCCCCGAGCCTCCCCCGCGCCGCCTACGTCAGCGCCGACAACCCCGGCGCGAACGTGATCAGCAGCGGCAGCAGGGGGATCAGCGCGGCCACCGTCGTCGTCAGGGCCCGGTGTCGGCGCAGCAGGCGCGGGGGCGGCTGGAGGAGGCGGTCCACGCGTTCGCCGAGGAGGCGGTGGCTGGAGGCGCAGGAGAGGACGCCCCGGTGCTGGTTGAGCTCGATGAGGGCCAGGGCGGTCGTGAGGTGCCCGCAGCGCCGTGACGCCGTGTCGTCCGCGGCGAGTTCGACGAGGCGGTGGGTCTGGTCGCAGAAGTGGGCGAAGAGGGGGACGCGGGGGAAGCCGGTCGCGAGGGCCGTCGAGAGGTGCAGCAGCCAGTCGTGGTGGGCGCGCGCGTGCCCCTTCTCGTGGGTGAGGACGGCGTCGAGCTGGTGCGCGGTGAGCCGGTTCAGCGCGCCCGTGGTGACGATCAGCTGGGGCGGGCTGCCGGGCAGCCACCAGGCGTCCGGGTACTCGTCCTCCAGGACGAGGAGGGGCCCGCGCGCGGAGGGCAGGCCCGCCGGGAGGTCCGGCGCGCGCTCCCGCAGCAACGCCCGGTCGCGGACGCGCCGCCGCCGGGCCTCGACCAGCTCCCGCCCGAGCATCGCCGTCGTCCAGGCGGCCCCGCACGCCAGCAGCAGCGTCAGGACGACCGCCCACACAGGCGCGGCCGACAGGTCGTACGCCTCGGTCACCTCCCGGGGCGCGGGCGCGAAGAGCTGTGTACGGACCGTGTGGAAGACCGCGGCGACGCCCAGCGTCAACGCGGTGACGCAGCACAGCAGTACGGTCGCCACGAGGCACTGCCACACCCACAGCCCCACCACGGGCTCCCGCTCCGGCCACCGCGCCCGCGTCAGCGCGCGCGGCACCGGCACCGCGGCCGTCAGCCCGACGGCGCTCAGCAGAAGCAGACAGATGGTCATCCCACGGTTTCCGGATTCTGCTCGGAGGACGTACACGGTTGTGCGGTGAACCAGCAGGCCGGCGTCACGCTGTCACGCTCCCCGACCCGGCCGGGCGGCATCCCGGCCTCACGGGTCCTCGCGGCCAGTATGACCGCGAGCCCCGACGCCGTCAGCCCCTTGGCGGCGAGGCGCGCGGGCGGCCGTATCCCCGGCTCGGGGCGGACAGCACCCCACACACCTCACACACCCCAACAGTCCGTACACGACACCCCTTTAGGTCGGATACGGGAAGTTATCCACAGGCTGGGACGCAATCTTGACGGAGCGGTGCGAACGGGGAGACTCTGGGCGGGTGCCGGAGGGCCTCGGGGAGGGAGCTCTCGCTGGGCGCATCTGGGGGGCGGATGGCCGAAGGGGAGGCCGGCCGGGGGTCGGCGGGTCGTGGCGTACGGCAGGGCGGGACGGGAGCAGGGACCCGGCTCGCGCGGCTGGAGGCGACGATGCGCGGCAGACTCGGCCGGGAATGCGTGTACGTGCCGTCGTGCCGGTTCGGGCTGTACGTGGCGCTGCGCCACTGGTGCCCGCCCGGCGGACGGGTCCTGATGTCGCCGGTCAACGACGACGTGATCTTCTTCGTGGTGCTCGCGGCGGGCCTGCGGCCCGTCCAGGCCCCCCTGAGGCCGCTGGACGCGTCGATCGACGTGGACGCGGTCCCGGAGGCCACCTGGGGCACCCTGTCCGCCGTACTGACGACGAACCTGTACGGCAACCCGGACGACGCCCCGCGCCTGCGCGCGAGGTGCGACGCGCTCGGCATCCCGCTGTTCGAGGACGGCGCGCACGCGATCGGCAGCGAGGCGGGCGGCAGGGCGGTCGGCGCGTGGGGCGACGCCTCCGTGTTCAGCCTGTCGAAGCACGTCGGCGCGAAGGCGGGCGGGTTCCTGTCCTGCGCGGACGCGGGTCTGCGCGACGCCCTGGAGAAGGCCCGCGAGGACCTGCTGCTTCCCGCGCGGCCGACGGCCGAACTGGCGTACGCCGTACGGCCGTACGCGGAGGCCGCCGTACGCGGTCTCGGCCTGCGCCGGGCCGCCTGGGCCACCCTGCGGCTGCTGGGGCGGATGGAGCGCGAGGAGATCCGGATGCCGCTGCGGCCGGCGGACCTCGCGCGCGCGGGCGCCACCGCCACCGGCCTGGCCGCGTACGACCCGTGGGTCCGCGTCGACATGCACGACTACCGCCTGAGCGCCGGGAACGGCCGCCTCGCGCGCGTGGGGCGCAAGCTGGACCGTCTGGACGGTGTGCTGACGGCCTGCCGGGAGGGTACGGAGCGTCTCCTCGCGACGCCGTGGGCGCGCGCGGGCGACGGCCCGCCGCAGCCCCTCTTCCGGGTCCCCCTGTTCGTCGAGGACCGGGACGCCGCGCGGGAGGCGCTCGCGCGCCGGGGGATCGTCGTCGGGTACCTGTACGACCCGCCGCTGGACGACTACGCGGGCGCGGAGTTCACGGACGTGTCGCCGGACCCGTCCGGGGCGCGCTGGTTCGCGCGGCACGCGCTGCCGGTCGACCCCCTGCGCGCGCGTGAGGTGATCGCGGCGCTGACGGAGGCGGGGGTGGCACCCGCGCGTGCACCGGGAGGGACCCGTGACTGAGACGCGGGCCGAACCCAGACAGCGCGCGGCGGCCGGTGCGCGCGAGGAGACGAAGGACGCGCCCGCGCGCGGGGGCCCCGACTCCCTCTTCAGGAACGCCTACTTCCTGATGCTCAGCACGGGCGTCTCCGCCGTCCTGGGCCTCGGGTTCTGGCTGGTCGCCGCCCGCTACTACTCCGAGGAGGCCGTCGGGCAGGGCTCCGCCGCCATCGCCGCGATGCGGCTGCTCGCGAGCATCACGGCGACGACGATGATCGGCGCGGTCGTCCGGTTCGTCCCGCGCGCGGGGCGGGCGACGGGGGCGCTGGTGTGGCGCGCGTACGCGGCGAGTTCGGTGGTCGTGGTGATCGCCGCGTGCGTGTTCCTGCTGACGCTCGACCTGTGGGGGGCCTCGTACGCGCCCCTGGGGACGCCCGCCGCCGGCGCGGTGTTCGTCGTCGCGTGCGTCGCGTGGGCGCTGCTGACGCTCCAGGACGGGGTGCTGACGGGGCTGCGCAAGGCCCTGTGGGTGCCCGTCGGCAACGCCGTGTTCTCCATCGGCAAGCTGATCCTGCTCGCCGTGTTCGCGACCGCGCTGCCGGCGCTCGGCATCTTCGTCTCCTGGGCCGCCGCGATCGCCCTGTCGACGGTGCCGCTCGGCTGGCTGATCTTCCGCCGGCTGATCCCGCGCCAGCAGGCCGCCGACCGGCACGTCGAGCCGCCGCGTCTGCGCGAGATGGGCCGCTTCCTCGCGGGCGACTCGCTGGGCGCGCTGTTCAGCCTCGCGATGATCAACCTGCTGCCGGTGATGGTCGCCGTGCGCTTCAGCGCGGCGGAGAACGGCTACTTCTACGTCGCGTACACCGTCGGCGGCACGATGGAGTTCATGGCCATCAACATGGCCTCCTCGCTCACCGCGCACGCCTCCCACGACCCCCGTCACCTCGCCGACGGCGTACGGGGCGCGCTGCGCCGGATGACGCTGCTCCTCGTACCCGTCGTCCTCGTGCTGGTGCTGTTCGCGCCGCGCATCCTCATGCCGTTCGACGAGAACTACGCCGAGCACGGGACGACGGTGCTGCGGCTGCTGGCCCTCGGGGCGCTGCCTCGGGTCGTGGTCGAGCTGTACATCGGGGTGCTGCGGGTGCAGGGGCGGACGGGGATGCTCGCCGCGCTCCAGGGGGCGATGTGTGCGCTGGTGCTCGGGTGTGCGGCGGTGTTGTTCGGGCCCGCTGGGATCGCGGGGGCGGGGTGGGCGGTGCTGCTCGGGATGACGTTGATCGCGGGGGTGTCGGTGGTGGGGTTGCGGGCGGCGCTGCGGCCGGAGGGGGCGGGGTGGGGGCGCTCTGCGCGGGCTTCGGGGTCGGCGCCGGGTTCGGTGTCGGCGCTGGCCTCGGCCTCCGCGCCTGCGCCTGCGCTGGAGTCCGCTCATCGGCTCGGCGCGACCGCCGGGTATGCGACGGCCTCCGGGTACGGGACGAGCTGGGCTCGGCGGGCGGCTGTCGCGGACGAGGACACCGTGCCGTTGTTCATCGGGTGGCCGGGGTACGAGCGGGAGGCGCTGGAGGCGGACACGCTGGCGGTGATCGTGTGGCCGCAGGGGCGGGGTGGAGGTGTGTCGGCGGCGGGGGTGCGGTCGGGGGTCGTACCTGGGTACTACCCGGGTACGCCTCCGGGGTCGGCCTCCGAGCTGTCCTCGGGGTCGTCGTCCGAGTCCTCCTCGGGGCCGCCTGCGGGTGGGCTCCTCGGTGGGCGGGGCGTCGAACCGGCGTACGGGGCGCGGGGATTGTGGTCCGAGAAGGGGCAGCGGTGGCTGCGGGGCGGGGTGTGGACGGCGCTCGTCGCCGCTGTTGTTGTGTTCGCCTTCGGGGTGCGGGATCTGCCGTGGCTGCGGTCCTCGGGTACTACGGGTACGGCGTCCGGGTCCGTCACCGGGCGGGCGATGCTCGACGCGCTGCCCTGGACGGCGCTCGGCGCCGGGCTCGTGCTGCTCCTGCTGTACGCCGGGGCGGTGACGCTCGGTCTGCGGCGCGATCCGTGGCTGCCGGGGACGGTGCTGGGGGCCGTGGTCCTCGCGCTGTACGCCGTACCGGTCTCGCTGGGGCGGGAACCGGAGGCGGTGGGCGGGACGTTCTATACGGAAACGGCGCGATTCCTCGCGGAGGCGATGGGGCTCGACGGGCCCGTACCGCTGCTGCGCTGGGCGCCGCCGCTGTGCCAACTGCTGTGCCTCGTCGCGCTGTCGCAGGTGCTCGCCCGGCTGGGGGAGCGGCTGCGGCTGCCCTGGACGGCGCGCTGGGGGCTCGTCTATCTCGCCGCCCTGGGGGGCTGGGCGTGGCGAGAGGCCCTGGCGCCCTTCGCGCCGCCGACTCTCGCCGCGCTCTTCGTCCTCGCCGTGCTCCTCTCGCTCCACCGCGCCCCACCGCGCCCCACGACCTGATCCAACGCCGAACGACAGGGGGGAACCGTCGTGCGCACACCGAACCAGAGAACCGGACCGGACCCGGCCAAGGGCTCCCAGAGCGCCGAGACGTCCCACCCGAACACAGACACCTCGGAACCACCCGGCGCGGGGCCGGACGAGGGGGGTACGGGTGCGCCGGGGGGCGAACGGGGGGAGGGGACACGGAAGTTGAGGCTTGGTGGGGTGGGTGAGCCGTGGGGTGGTGCCCGGGAGTCGGGGGCGGGCGAGGGGTTCGACGGTGCGGGGCGGGTGGGTGCGGGTGAGGGCGGGGCGCCGGGGGGTGCCGGGGAGTCTGGGGCGAGCGAGCGGTTTGGCGTCGCCGGGGAGGCGGGGGCGGGCGAGGAGTTCGGCGGTGCGGGGGAGCTGGGGACGGGGGAGCGGCTCGGCAGTGTCGGGCAGTTGGGGCGGGGGGAGCGGGGCGGTGGTGCCGGGCGGGTGGGCGAGGGGGAGGCCGGGGGCGGGGAGCCGAGGGGGGCTGGTTCTCCGGGCTCGGAGGGCGGGGTGGCGGAGAGGGGTGCGGAGCCGGGGGGCGGCGGAGTTGGGGGGATGGGTTCGGGTGAACCGCTGGGCGAGGGCGGGGGGTTGAGGGGCGCCGCTCGGGTGGGCGTGGGCGAGGGTGGAGAGCCGGGGAGCGCTGTTTGGGCGGGTGCGGGCGAGACCCGAGAGTCGGGGGGTGCTGCTTGGCCGGATGATCCTGGGGCTGGGGCTGGGGCTGGGGCTGGGGCTGGGGGCGCGGGTGCGGGCGTGGTGCCGGGGCACGGCGCTGTTGCGGGGACGGGGTCGGGTGAACCGCTGGGCGGGGGCGGGGGGTTGAGGGGCGCTGCTCGGGCGGGCGAGGCCGGAGAGCCGGGGAGTGCTGCTCGGGCGGGTGCGGGCGAGACCCGAGAGTCGGGGGGCGCTGCTTGGCCGGATGATCCCGGGGCCGGGGCCGGGGCCGGGGCCGGGGCTGGTGCTGGTGCTGGTGCTGGTGCGGTGGGCGCGGGCATGGTGCCGGGGCACGGCGCTGTTGGGGGGGCGGGGCCGAGTGAACCACTGGGCGTGGGTGAGGAGTTGGAGGATGCCGCTCGGGTGGATGTGGGCTTCGCCGAGTCCTCGGGGAGCCGGGGGCGTTCCGCGCGTGCGGGGCAGGTGCGGGTTGTTCGTTGGCCTGAGGCTGCGGGGCAAGGGGGCGCGGGGGAGTGGGGCGAGGCCGGTGGGGAGTCCGTGGAGGCCGAGAGGGAGGTAGAGCGGGGGTCCAGGGGCGTGACGCAGTGGGTTGCGGGAGCTGCCGGGGCCGGGCCTGGGGGGCGGTCGGGCGGTGTCCTCGGTGAAGCCGAAGTCGGCTTCGGGGTACGGGAGTCCGACGTCTCCGCCTCTCCCTTCGGTGGTCCTGTGGGTTCCTCGGAGGGCCCGAGGGCCGTGGTTCCTTCGGGGGAGCCGGGGCCGTCCTCAGGTTCCGTAGTCCCTCCGGGGGGCCCGGTGTCGTACCCAGGTGTGTCCCCCCTGGGGCGTACGGAGCCGTCCGTGGCCCCGCCGAGCACCCCCGTCACCGCCCTCGCCGAGGACCCCGTCACCGATCTCGCCGACCTCCCGCCCGCGCGCCCCTGGTACCACTCGGCGTTGTGGCCCGCGGCGGGGCTGGCCGGGGCGATGGGGCTGTGGGCGTACGCCGTGCGGCACACGGACGTCGGGGAGTTGGACGACTTCGGGCTGCTCACGGCGCTGCACCCGGCGTTCTGGGCGGGCCTGGTCGTGCTGACGGCCGGGTTCTGGTCCACGCTCGTCAACTCCCGCCGCAGGCACCCCGCTTGGGCACCGGCGTACGTCATCGGCCTGTTGGTGATGGAGCGCGCGACGCAGGCCGTCCTGTACCCCACCCCCCTGTACGCCTGGGCGTGGAAACACGACGCGGTGATCGACCACCTCCTCACCGCGGGCCGCCTCCAGGGCTCGGACACCCTCGGCGACATGGCCGTCTACGACCAGTGGCCCGGCTTCTTCGCGGCGCAGGCAACTCTCGTACGGCTCCTGGGAGTCGACTCGGCGGCCCAGCTCATGGCGTGGTGGCCCCTCGTCTCCAGCCTGATGCTGCTGCTCCCCCTGCTGCTGATCTACCGCACGTTCACGGAGGACAGGCGCCTGGTCTGGACGGCGGTATGGCTCTTCTACGTAGCCAACTGGGTGGGCCAGGACTACTTCTCCCCCCAGTCCGTCGCCTTCGCCCTCCACCTCGGCGTACTCGCCGTAGTCCTCAGGAGGTACGCCACCCCCCGTACCCCCGACGCCCGCTCCCGCGCGGCCGTATGGACCGTCGTCCTCACCCTGTTCGTCGTGGGGATCGTCATCTCCCACCAGCTCACCCCGGGCATGCTGGTGATCTCCCTCGCGGTCCTCTTCTTCGCGCGCCGCTACCGCGACAGGGTCCCGATCGTCACCACGGTCGTCATCTTCCTCGCCTGGTGCCTGACCGCCGCGCTGCCGTTCCTGTCCGCGACGATGCCGGACATGCTGCGCTCGGTCGGCGACATCGGCGGCAACGTCGAGACGGGCTACGGCGCCACCCCCACCGGCACGGGCGCGATCGCGACCTCCTGGGCCGCCCGCCTGCTGTCCGCGTCGGTGATCCTGCTCGCGGCGCTCGGCGCCTGGCGCCAACCGGTGCTGCGCCACCGGGCGTTGCCCCTGCTGCTGCTCGCGATCGCCCCGCTGCCGATGTTCGCGGCGAGCAGCTACGGCAGCGAGATGATCTTCCGCGTCCTGATGTTCATGCTCCCCGGCGCCGCGTTCTTCGCGGCGGCGGCGCTCATGCCGCAGGTCAGAACCCTCACGGCGACGGAACTCAACCCCCGTACGCGCCAACGGCGTTACACCTGGCTACCGCTCGCGGCCCTGCTCGCCGGCACGCTCGCGTTCGTCCCGAGCTACTCCGGCAAGGACCGCATCAGCTACTTCCCGCCCGCCGAGGTGCACCTCGTCCAGCAGGTCTTCGACCGCGCCCCGGAGGGCTCCCTGGTCGTCGCGGCGGACCGCAACTACCCACTGGCGTACGCAGATTACTGGCGCGTCGACCACTACTGGTTCCTCGACGACTCGCGCGCGCACGTGGACAAGATCCTGCGGAACCCGGCGGCGACGCTCGCCAGTGACATGTCGGCCGTCGACTCCCCGGCCCGCGCGTATCTGGTCCTGTCCCAGGGCCAGTACGCCGACTCGGAGATGAACGGCCTCCTCACGAAAGCCCAGTTGGACCACATCCGCGCCTCGGTCGCCGCGTCACCCCTGTTCGAACGGGTCGCGGGCAACGGCGCGGGGGTGGCGTACGTGCTGAAGGAGACGGCCCGATGACCCCGCAGGAACTCGTCGTCCGGATGGCGGCCCCGTTCGCCGGCTGGCTCGCCGTCAGCTCCCTCGCGCTGCCCGGCGGATCCCCGCTCAGAGTCGCCGCCGTCGTGCTGTTCCTGGCGGCGGGGCCGGGCGGGGCCCTGGTCAGAATCTGCGGGCCCGCGCTCGCGGCGCGGCCCGCCGAGGGTCCCGTCGAAGGCCGCGACCCGGCCTTCGCACGCCACTCCGACCTCCTGGAGCGGCTGATGCTGACCGTCTTCGTCAGCGTGTCCGCCGTCCTGGTCGTCGGGACGGTGTTCATCGCCACGCACGCCTTCAGCGCGCAGCGCGTCCTGCTCACCCTGACGCTGCTGACCACCATCGCGGCGTTCTGCCCGCGCCTGCGCGCCTCCCCGCGGACTGTGAAAGGTACTGCCCTGTGAGGTGGCTCCACCGTTTACGACCTGCCCGCCGACGACCGGTCTACCGCTCAGGTACGACGGGCCGGCGTACCCCGGGGGTACCCCGTACCCCTCCCTCTCACGGACGACACCGGGGACGACCCCGCCCCCGCCCCCGGCGCCTCGCCCTCACCGCCGTACTCACCGCGGGCGTCACCCTCACCGCCGTACTGCTCCTGAGGGACGACTCCTCCGGCGACCAGGATCGGGGCGGCTCCCGGCCCACCACCCAGGGCGGCCGGTGCGCGCCGACGGCTCTGCTCGAACCGCCCTGCGGGGCCTGGTTCGGCGCGTTCGTGCCGCACGACAAGGACGACCTTCCCGAGAAGGTGAAGGGGTACGAGCGGCAGATCGGCCGCCCCCTCGACATCGTCTACACGTACCACGACATGTCCCTGGTCCAAGGGGCGCGCAGGGAAGGCCAGTTGCTCACCGACGAGGAACGCGAGGTCGGCAAGGACCGGCTCCTGCTGCTCTCCTGGGAGAGCAAGGTCTGGGGCGGTACGGCGGCCCAGCAGCCCACCTGGAAGCAGATCAGCGCCGGTGACCTCGACGACTCGGTGATCGACGTCCAGGCCGAGCGGATCAAGGCGTACGGGAAGAAGGTGTTCCTCTCCTTCGACCTGGAGATGGATACGCGTACCCCGGACAGCGGAACTCCCGAGGACTACGTACGGGCCTACCGGCACATCCACGACCGGTTCCGCGAACTCGGCGTCACCAACGTCGTGTGGACCTGGATCACCACCGGGTACCTGGGCCACGCCGACCTCATCAAACGGATGTACCCCGGTGACGACTACGTCGACTGGGTGGCCTACAACCAGTACAACTACTACCGGTGCCACAAGGCCGGCTGGCTCTCCTTCGCCCAGACCCAGCAGGCCACGCACGACTGGATGCGCAGGAACATCTCCGACGACAAACCGCTGATGCTCTCCGAGTTCGGCACCGCGGACGACCCGGCCCGCCCCGCCCGCCAGGCCGACTGGTACGCCGAGGTCCCCTCGGTCCTCAAGAAGCTGACCGGCGTCAAGGCGGCCCTCCAGTGGAACTACCGCGACCCCGGCCCGAACTGCGACTTGGCCGTGGCCAACTCCCGGGCCTGGTCGAGCCTGCGCGAGGCGGTCTCCGACCCGTACCTGAACCAGCCCCTGAAGTAGTACACGGGGACTACCGGGGCGGGGTGCTCCCCCCGCCCCTTCAGCGCCTCCCGATACCTGAGGGGTAGACGGTTAATACCCGAGAGCCACCCCCGCCCCACCCTCGCCACCAGCGCCGCACTCACCCCGCGAACACCGGCCCCTTCACCGCCGCCCGCCCCTTCCGGTACCACCGCCACGCCACCGTCCGGGGCGCATCCCGGTACGGCGCGATACGCGCCTCCCTACCCGAGAGCCAGTCGGCGACGTCCCCGACGGTATGACTCCGCCGCACGATCAGCCGCGCGATCCGGTGCGTCTCGTCCCGCTCCGAACTGAGCGCGTGCCGTACGGCGGTCGCCGTCTCGTACCCGGCGGCTGCCGCCATCCGGCGCACCCGGCGGTCGTTGTAGCCGTGCGGGTAGGCGAGATGACGGACGCGGTGACCGAGGGCGTCCTCCAGCACGGCGCGGGAATGGCGCAGTTCGTGCGCGAGGTCCCGGGGCGCGAGGGTGTCGAGCTGCGCGTGGGTGACGGTGTGGCTGCCGATCTCCATCCCGGCCCGCTCCAACTCCCGTACGCCGCCCAGCGACATCATCGGCGCGGGCGGCAACAGGCTGCGCCCGCCCGGGGTGATGGCGCCGGTCGTGAGGTACGCGGTCGCGGTGAGCCCCCGCGCGAACACCGCCTCGGCGGTCGGCCCCGGCAGGTCCGCGAACCCGTCGTCGAACGTCAGCAGCACCGGCCTCGGCGGCAACGCCGCCCGCCCGGCGAGGAAGTCGGCGAGCGCACTGATCGTGACCGGCGTACGGCCACTGTCGACGACCGCGTCCAGATGCGCGCCGAACAGCTTCGGCGTCATGGTGAACTCCGCGATCCAGTCGGGGGGTTCCTCCATCACGGCGTGGTAGAGGAACACGGGGATGACACCCTCGTCCCCGTCCCCCGCAGGTACGACGCCCTCGTCCCTCCCGGGTATGCCCCCCTCGCCCCCGCTCACCGCGCCGCTCCCCGCCCCCACGCCGCACGCAACGCCCACCGCGCCCGCAGATACCCGACCGGGCCGTACAACATCCCGCGCCGCTGGAGCCTCGACAGCCGCCGGGGCCACGGATGATCCCGGTCCCCGTGCACACCCGGCCCGGCAGAAGCCGGACGCGCCGTCGAGTCCCCCCGACCCCCCTCCACCCCACGGCTCGCCGTCAACGCCCGCGCATAAGCCACCCCCTTGGGCAACCTGGCGAGGAACCCCGGCACCAGCCCGGGACTGTTGACCAGCACCGCCGTCAAATACGCCCCCAGCCCCGCCCCGTACCCGTACGCCTGCGTCTCCAGGTCCCGCCACGTCTCCCGGTGGTGGTGCCAGACCAGCGCGTACGGCGTGTAGTGCAGCCGGTACCCGCGCGCCAGCACCCGGACGAAGCCGTACAGGTCGTCACCCCCGCGAGCCAGGGTGCCGGCCCCGGTCGCCGGGTCGAAGCCCCGTACCTCGCGTAGTACCCGGGTACGGAACGCCATGCTGGCCCCCGACCCGAACCGCCCGGCGGTGAAGGGGAACAGGGGCTCGTCGGCGGGCGGCGCGGCGGGGTCGTACGTCCTCGGCACGAATCCCTTCGAGAAGCCGCCGTGGCTCTCCAGGAGGACCTGGGCCGGGGTGCGCAGCCGTGCGGGCAGGATCAGGCCCGTCGTGCAGCCGAGGCCCGGATCGGCGGCGAACGGCGAGGTCAGCTCGGTGAGCCAGCGCGGATCGGCGACGACGTCGTCGTCCGTGAACGCCACGACCTCCCCGCGCGCCGCGGCCACCCCCCGGTTGTGCGCGACCGCGAGCCCCGGCACCGGCTCGCACACGTACCTCACCCGCTCGGCGTACTTCTCCCGTACGAGATCCCGAGTAGCCCTCGTCGCGGGCGCGTTGTCCACCACCACGATCTCGAACCGCGGATGATCCTGCGCGAGCATCGAGTCGAGCGCGTGCACCAGCTTGCCGGTCCGCTCGCGGGTGGCGATGACGACGGTGGTGTACGGCGGTGGAGGCCCGGTCGCCGGCTCGGTGGTGTCCTCCAACTGGCCCACCCCCTGAGCCAGTTCACTGAGTGTCGCCTTCGGGTCCGCCCCCTCCGGGACCTCCCCGAGGAGCGTGCCGACCGGCCGTCCCTCCCTGCGGACCAGCACGAACACCGGCCCCGAGGTCACCGGCGGGCTGCCAGGACCGGGTCTCAGGACCGCACCCCCGCCGGTCAGGTCCAGCTCACCGACCTGGACGGGCCGGACGGCGAGGAAGCGCCGTATCTCGTCTCGTACCTGGGACGTACGGGTCGTACGGGACATGAACCCCCCTGATGTCATGAGCCCTCAGGTATCACCCTGCGGCGTCACCCCTGTGCTGCCCGCCGCGCCGTTCAATCCCCCCGCTGCCCGGAACCCTCCCGCTGCCGCCCCGCCCCCCGAAGCCGCCCGGCGCTCTTCAGCGCGCGCGCCGCAGCGCTCGCGAGCCGTGGGCGCCCGCGCACGAAGTGGTGCGCCCGGCGCGAGGGTTCACGGCTCAGCCAGTAGAGCGCCGCCCCCACCCCCGGCCGCGTCCACGCACCCTCGTACACGGGGATCTCGCCGGTCTTCAGCGCGTCCTTGTACTCGGCGGCCCCCCGCCCGAGATCCAGCGTCCCGATGCCCTCCGCAGCCGCCGCCTCGGCCATCCGCAGATGCAGCACGAGCCCTGGCGAGAACTTCGCGAACTCCGTGTCGTACGACGGGAACCAGCAGGCCAGGACGGTCGACGAGCGCAGCCCGAAGTGCGCGGCGACGGGCCGCTCCCCGGCGTACAGGACGGAGAGCGTGCCGGCGCACTCCGGCGCGCGGGTGTCGGCGAGGCGTGCGACCAGGCGCGTGATCCACTCCTGCGCGAACCGGTCACGCCGGCCGGTGCGGCGGTACTGCGCCGACTTCCACGCCATGAGCGTGCGCAGCGCGGCCGGGTCCCGCTCGTCGAACACGAACCTCAACTCGCCCGCCTGACGCCCGAGTCGGCGCTCCTTGGCGAGCGTCGTCCGCAGGAACTTCGGGGACTGGCCGCGCAGGACGGACGCGTACGCGTCGTAGCCCTTCTCGACGTCGATGACGTATGCGGCGTACTCGGCGGCGGCGTGCGGGACGAACAGGCCCTGTTCCGCCTCCAGGTTGTCGAAGGCGAAGCTCGACAGGGCGCAGGCCCGCATCAACTCGGCGGCGTCCAGGCCGAGTCCGGGTGCCAGGATCGCGCCCTGGGCGTCCGACACGCCGTGCGCGAGGGCCTGGCCCATGCCGAGCGCGCCGCGCTCGTGGGGGAGGAACCCGACGGGTTCGCGCCCCTCGTACACCACCGCGACCCGCGTACGCGCCCGTACGCGCCCCACGGCCTCGGCGAACTCCGGTTCCATGAACGGATTGCGCGGAGCCGGTGAAGCGGCCCGCAGGGCCCGCCACCGCTCGCGCTCCCCCTCGCCCAACTCCTGCGCGCGCAGCACACGAATGCGCCCACTGTTCAACCTGACCCCCCGATCAAGTCCCCCCTGGACACAGGGACCGTACCCCTCCGGACGGGACCAGCGGTAGATAGCGCCCCATGTTGTTGCCAACTGGTGCAGTCTTCGCAGAACCGTTGGCATTTCGATGGCGATTCGATGACGAACGCCGTTCCGATGTCCTCATCGTCGTCCCGCGCGGGTGCGCGCTGATCGGAACGGGCCTCCTCGCGCGCGGGAGGTGCGAGACGGGCCGTCGGGCCTCCCGGAGGCGGTGCGGTCCGTATTCTCTGATCATGGCCGCACCCACCACCCCCGCTTCCGGCACGCGCGCGTACGCCCTCGTCGCCACCGACCTGGACGGCACGCTCCTGCGCGCCGACGACACCTTCTCCGACCGCTCGCTGAGCGCCCTCCAGCGGGTCGTGGAGGCCGGCGCGCGGCACCTGGTGGTGACCGGCCGCCCGGCCCCCCGGGTGCGCCCGCTGCTGGAGATCCTGCGGGGCAGAGGGCTCGCGGTGTGCGGCCAGGGAGCGCAGGTGTACGACGCCGGCGCGGACCGCCTGCTGTGGTCGGTCACGCTGGACCGGGAACTCGCGGAGACCGCGCTCGGCAAGATCGAGGCGGAGGTCGGCCAGGTGTACGCGGCCGTCGACCAGGACGGCGTGGACGGGCTGACGCTGATTGAACCGGGCTACCTGATGCCGCACCCGACGCTCCCCGCGCTGCGCGTGGGACGCCGCGAGGACCTGTGGTGCGAGCCGATCAGCAAGGTGCTGCTGCGTCACCCCGCGCTGACGGACGACGAGTTGGCGGCCACCGCGCGCGCGGCGGTCGGTTCGCTCGCCACGGTGACCATGTCGGGGCCCGGCACGGTCGAGCTCCAGCCGAGCGGCGTCACGAAGGCCACGGGCCTCGCGCTGGCCGCCGAACGCCTCGGGATCGCCCCCGAGGACACGGTCGCCTTCGGGGACATGCCGAACGACATCCCGATGTTCGAGTGGTCCGCGTACGGGGTCGCGATGGCCAACGCGCACCCCGAACTCAAGGCCGTCGCCGACGAGGTGACGTTCTCGAACGAGGAGGACGGGGTGGCGACCGTTCTTGAACGGATGTTTCCGTAACGCGCCCCCTATAGGGGCCCCGATCCGAAACCGGGGCTCCTACAGGGACGCCGATCTCCCGGAGGGCGTCCGGGAGGGACGGTCAGTACGCGCCGTACACGTTGTCGATCGACCCGTACACCGCCGCCGCGTAGTTGCACGCGGCGGTGATGTTCGCGATCGGGTCGTACGGGTCGTACGCCGTCCCGGCGACGTGGTACGCCTGGAAGGTCGGGTCGATGACCTGGAGCAGACCCTTGGAGGGCGTGCCGGCGGCGGCGTTGGAGTCCCAGTCGTTGATGGCCCAGGGGTTGCCGGAGGACTCGCGGATGATGTTGCGGTAGATGCCGTCGTAGCTGCCCGGGATGCCCTTCTGGGCCATGATCGCGAGGGATTCGCGGATCCAGCCGTCCAGGGTGTTCGGGTACCCGGCGACCGTGGACGACGAGGGGCCGGTGGCGGCGGAGGCGCTGGTCGCGCCGGCGATCGGGAGGGCGAGCAGGGCCGTGCCGGTGGCGGCGACGGCGAGGGCCCTGGCGAGACGCTTCTTGCGGATTGCGGGCATGGCGGTGTTCCTCTCCGGCGCCTGCGAGGTGAGCTGTCGGGTTCGGGCGGGGAGGTGCCCGGCCGGCCACCGGGGGCGGTGGCGCGGCTTCACCCCGAGCCGCTCCGGAGACGTGTCCGGCGCGGCGTACTACCTGGGTCCCCCGCTCCTGCCGTACGCGAGTGGTCGTGGATGAGGTGGTGAAGGGCGGCGGCAGGATTAGGCGTCCGCCCGACTCGGCGGAACGTATGCGAGAGCACATGTCCGGAACAAGTGCCCGATTCACATCTCGCCCCTATTGACCTCTGCCTGAGGCGTATGAGGTGCTTGATCCTTTGCGACCGCCAAGTGTCAACTCGCCAGCAGGGGCAAGGGGGAAGAGGGGCGGGGGAGAAGTGGCCGGAGGAAGTGCCCGTGACTCAACTCACGAAATAGCAATAACGGCAAAATGGACACAAGGTGACCATTTCTCAAGATGGCACGCCTTATTTACCAATAAGCTGCATAACGGGCGTGATCCGATAGCGCCCGTGCTGTAACCGTGGGGGCTATCGGTGATCGAAACGTGACCGGATACGCTGACTTGAGTGATGGCAGCGACCTATCGACAAACCGTGTAATCGCCAACAGTCGCCAGTGGGCAACAGCAGACAGGAGATCCCTCGTGACCGTCGTCGGGCCGTTCGGGCTGAGCGTGCGGGACCAGGCACTGGAGGCCGATGTCCAGGCAGGACTGGCTGCCGTCGAGGAGGGTCTGCTCGAAGCCACCAAGAGCGAGGTCCCCTTCATCACGGAGGCCGCGCAGCACCTCGTGCGCGCGGGAGGCAAACGTTTCCGGCCACTCCTGGTGATGCTCGCGGCGCAGTTCGGCGATCCGTACGCGCCCGGTGTCGTGCCGTCCGCCGTGGGCGTCGAGCTCACGCACCTCGCCACGCTGTACCACGACGACGTCATGGACGAGGCCGAGGTCCGGCGCGGGGTGGCCAGCGCCAACACCCGCTGGGGCAACTCCGTCGCCGTCCTCACGGGTGACTTCCTCTTCGCGCGCGCGTCCCAGATCCTCGCCGACCTCGGGCCCGAGGTCGTCCGCATCCAGGCCGAGGCGTTCGAACGGCTCGTCACCGGCCAGATCCTGGAGACCGCGGGCCCCACGGACGGCCGTGACCCCGTCGACCACTACCTCGACGTCCTCGCCGGCAAGACCGGCTCCCTCGTCGCCGTCTCCTGCCGCTTCGGCGCGATGACCTCCGGCGCGGACGAGACGGTCGTGGACGTCCTCACGCAGTACGGCGAACGCCTCGGCGTCGCCTTCCAGCTCGCGGACGACGTCCTCGACATCGCCTCCGACTCCCACGAGTCCGGCAAGACCCCCGGCACGGACCTGCGCGAGGGCATCTCCACGCTCCCCGTCCTGCGCCTGCGCGAGCGCGCCGCCCGCCTCGGCCTTGCCGAGGACATCGCCCTGTGCGAACTCCTCGACTCCGACCTCACGGACGACACCCGCCACGCCGAGGCCCTCACGGCGCTGCGCGCCCACCCAGCCCTCGAACAGGCCCGCCGCGACACGGTCCGCTACGCGGAGGAGGCCCGCGCGGCCCTGGCACCCCTGGCGGAGTGCGACGCGAAGGTGGCGCTGGTGGAGATGTGCGACGCGGTGGTGCACCGGGCGGGGTGAGGTGGGCGGGGTCGGCCCGGTGCTGTGGGCTGGCCCCCAGGTACGACCCCGCGACCCCTGAGAGAAGTACGGGGTGCCGGTGGGGCGTGTCATACCGCAGGAGTACGTGGAGTTGGCTCTGCGGGGTGACGCCGGTGACGGGTCCGGTTTGGTGTCATGGATGCAGACGCAGGACCACTGCTCACCGATTCGGGTGAGAATGGCGGTCGGGGTGGGTTGCCCAGAGACGCCCACCGGCCGCCGCCGACGACGGAGGTAAGGCAGACATGGCACCGAACGCATCCGACGACCCCCGGACCCCGCTCACGGAGGCCGACGCGGACGAGGCGAGGTCCCGCCGCCGCAGGACGGCCGCCCGGTACGTCGTTCCGGTCACCGTCGTGGGCATGGCCGCCGCCACCATCGGCCTCGTCCCCGCCATCGCCAACTCCGGCGACCCCGACCTCCCCAAGATCACCGCCCAGCAGCTCCTGGACAAGGTCGCCGCGTCGGACGTCCAGCAGCTCTCCGGCACGGTGAAGATCACGACGGACCTGGGCCTCCCCAACCTCGGAGGCATGGAGAGCAGCCTCCTCTCCGGCGCGACCCAGTCCTCGGACACCTCCGCGGCCGACCCCACCGCCAAGCTGACGGAGCTGGCCGCGGGCACGCACACGCTGCGCGTCGCGACGGACGGCCCCGAGAAGCAGAAGCTCTCCCTGCTGGAGAACGCGGCGGAGTACAGCCTGATCCACAACGGCAAGAACGTCTGGGGCTACGACAGCAAGTCGAACGAGGTCTACCACTCGACGCTCTCCGAGGAGGCCCGCAAGGACTCCCAGGCCCCGGCGACCCCGAAGGACCTCACGGAAGAGACCCTGAAGGCGATAGACCCGACGACGTCGGTGACGGTGGACGGCACGGTCCACGTGGCGGGCCGCGACGCCTACAAGCTCCTCGTCACGCCCAAGCAGTCCGGCTCGACGGTCGGCGCGATCAGCATCGCGGTGGACGCGAAGACGGGCCTGCCCCTCAAGTTCACGCTCACCCCGAGGAGCGGCGGCGCGGCCGTGATCGACGCCGGCTTCACTCAGGTCAGCTTCGACAAGCCGGCCGCCTCCACCTTCGACTTCACCGCCCCCAAGGGCGCGAAGGTCACCGAGGGCGACACGATCCACGGCGACAAGGGCAAGGACGCCCCCGGCAAGGACGGACTCGGCAAGGGCGCCCTCGGCGAGGACCTCACGGGCCTGAACGTCCTGGGCAAGGGCTGGACCACCATCGCCGCGTACGACACGGGCAAGGAGCAGGGCGTCCCCTCCTCCTCCGACTTCCCCGACGCCGGCGCCCTCGGCGGCTTCCTCGGCTCCTTCGGCGACAAGGTCTCCGGCGACTTCGGCAAGGGCACGGTCTTCTCCACCCGCCTGGTCAACGCCCTGATCACGGACAACGGCAAGGTCTACGTCGGCGCGGTCACCAAGGACGCCCTGGTGAAGGCGGCCGAGGGCAAGTAAGTACGGTTAGAGGGAGTACGACCACCGCGTCGTCACGGGATCGGGGGAGCCATGCCACAGCCGTCCACCACGGAGCCGGACCCGCAGCCCGCCAAGGCTCCGGGACCGGCGGCCCCCTCCGAGGGCCCGGCTCCCGCTCCCGACGACGCCGTCATCCACACCCACGCCCTCACCAAGCGCTTCCGCGGCGGCCAACTGGCCGTCGACTCCCTCGACCTGACCGTCCCCCGGGGCAGCGTCTTCGGGTTCCTCGGCCCGAACGGCTCGGGCAAGACGACGACGATCAGGATGCTGATGGGCCTGATCGCACCGACCTCGGGGACGGCGAGGGTGCTGGGCAGGCCCATGCCGGGCGCGGGCCGCAAGGTCCTGCCGGAGGTGGGCGCGCTGATCGAGGGCCCCGCGCTGTACGGCTTCCTGTCGGGCCGCGACAACCTCGTCCGGTACGACGCGGCGGACCCGACGGCCGACCCGCGCACCCGGAGCCACCGGGTCGCGTCGGCGCTGGAGCGGGTCGGGCTGACAGCGGCGGCCGGCAAGAAGGCGCGGGCGTACTCGCTGGGCATGAAGCAGCGCCTGGGCCTCGCGGCGGCGCTCCTCCAACCCAGGCGCCTGCTGGTGCTGGACGAGCCGACGAACGGCCTCGACCCGCAGGGCATGCGGGAGATCCGCGCGCTGATCAGGGAGCTGGCGGCGGACGGCACGACGGTCTTCCTCTCCTCCCATCTCCTGGACGAGATCGAGCAGGTGTGTACGCACGCGGCGGTGATGGCGCGCGGCCGGCTGATCGTCCAGGGCGAGGTGGGCGAGCTGGCGGCGCGCACGCGCGGCCGGCTGGTGGTGACGACGCCGGACCCGGCGGACGCGGCGCGCGTGCTGAAGGAACAGGGCCTCGCGGACGTGACGTCGGAGGGCGAGCGGGTCACCGCGGAGCCGCCGGAGCGCGACCTCGCGGAGGTGAACGCGGCACTGGTGGGCGCGGGCGTCAGGGTGCGCGGCTTCACCCTGCGGCGGGCCTCGCTGGAGGACGCGTTCGTGGAGCTGACCGGAGAGGGATTCGATGTCGCGGGTTGAGACGGCACCGGCGGTGCGGGCGCCGAGCCCGCTGTGGACGCTGGGCCTGCTGCGCAGCGAGCTGGCGATCACGCTGCGCCGCTGGCGGACGCTGGCTCTGCTCGGCGTCCTCGCGGCGGTCCCGGTGCTGGTCGGCATCGCCGTACGGATCGAGACGGGCGACGGTTCCTCGGGCGGCGGGCCCGGTCCCGGCGGCGGGGAGGGTGGGCCCGCGTTCATCTCGCAGGTCACCAACAACGGGCTGTTCCTGGTGTTCACGGCGCTGGCGGCGACCCTGCCGTTCTTCCTGCCGATGGCCGTGGGCGTGATCGCCGGGGACGCGATCGCGGGCGAGGCGAGCGCGGGGACGCTGCGCTATCTGCTGGTCGCCCCCGCGGGCCGTACCCGGCTGCTGCTCACGAAGTACGTGACGACGATGGTGTTCTGCCTGATCGCGACCCTGGTGGTGGCGGTCTCCGCGCTCGCGGTCGGGGCGCTGCTCTTCCCGCTCGGCGACCTGACGACGATCTCCGGCACGCGCATCACGTTCGCCGAGGGCCTGTGGCGGGCCTTCCTGATCGCACTGGTGGTCGCCGCGTCCCTGATGGGCGTAGCGGCCCTGGGCCTCTTCATCTCCACCCTGACCAACAGCGGCATCGCCGCGATGGCAACGACGGTGGGCCTCCTGATCACGGTCCAGATCATCGACCAGATCCCCCAGCTCCACGCCGTCCACCCCTACCTCTTCCCCCACTACTGGCTCTCTTTCGCCGACCTGATGAGAGAACCGATCTACTGGCCGGACCTCCAGAAAAACCTGGGCCTCCAGGCCCTGTACGCAGCAACATTCGGCTCAGCAGCGTGGGCCCGCTTCACGGCGAAGGACATCACGGCCTGATCCATCACCCACGTACCTGCGGCACCCCGCGCCGCACCACAGCGAACCCGCACCCACCCACCATCACCACCCCCCCTCACCCCACCTCATCCGGAAACCGCGCCAACGGCGCCTCCCCCGAGAAGAACCCCTTCGCCCGCGCCACAGCCTCCCCGTCCTTGAGGACATCCTCCCGATCGGTCCCGTTCCCGAGCAGCACCCCGCCGAAGCGCATCCTCATGAACGCGGCGGTGTGATGCAGGGTCCCGGCAAGAGGGTCGGCGAGGGACGCGCGAGAGGCGTACGCGGTGACCCCCCAGAGCGTGCGCCCGGCCATCGCCCCCCGGAAATCCACCCCGGGCACCCGCAGCCACCCCGACCAGTGGTCGAGGTACCGCTTCGTGAGCCCGGAGACGGAGTACCAGTACAGCGGCGAGGCGATGACGAGGTCGGTCGCGGCGAGGGTGGCGTCGAGGAGATACCGCGCGTTGGGGTCGGCCGGCGCCGCGTACCCCTCGTCGTGCCGCAGATCGGCGAAGTCGGGAAGCGGCCGGTCGACGAGCCGGACCCACTCCTGCTCGACCCCCTCGGGCAACTGCTCGGCGGCGCGGCGCGCGAGGAGCTCGGTGTTCCCGCCCTGACGACTGCTGCCGAGCAGGAACAGGAAACGACGGTTCGTCATGACGACCCCCCAGAGATCAGATGAGGAGTGATTATATGCGCGCGCAAGAATCGAGGCGGATGGCCGAAACGGAACCCCACCCCACCCCCACACACCGCCCTCACCTCAGCTCCCAGGGCAACAAGGAGGCCACGGCAAGCAGCACTCCCTCCTCCCCCCGACGCCCCACGATCTGCAACCCCAGCGGACACCCGTCCGCCCCCACCCCCGCGGGCACACTCACCGCCGGATGCCCACTGAGATTGAACGCCCAGGTCAGAGCAGTGGAGTACCGCTCACCAGGCCCTTCATGCCCATGAGCCGCATGAGGAGTCACCGGCGTCAACACCAGATCCACGCGCCGAAACACCTCGTCCAACCGCCGATCATTGACCTCCCGCACCCCGACGCCACCCGCACCCGACGTCCCCACCCCCCGAACCCCCAACCACGCCTCCGCCGGATCCTCCAACCCCACCGACCCCCCGACGAGCCGCACACCCCCCGCCCCCACCAACCGCCCCACAGCCGCCCGAGCCACCCCCACCGGCTCCGCATCACACCCGGCAAACCCCAGATCCGCGGACCAGACAGCATCCACCCCCCGCCCCACCCCCGCCACAGCCTCCCCGGACAACACCCCCCAACACGCAGCCGCATCCCCCGCCTCCCGGGCGAAGAACCCCGGCGCAGCGAGCCCCGTACGATCCGGACTCGCCAACCGCCCGTTCCCCACCTTCATCCCGAACACCCCGCACCAGGCGGCAGGAATCCGCACGGATCCGGCCCCGTCACTCCCAGTAGCCAGGGGTACTACCCCCGAGGCCACGGCAACAGCGGACCCGGCGGACGACCCCCCGGGCGTCCGGTCGTACCGCCAGGGGTTGACGGTACGACCATGCCGCCCGACCCCCCAGGTCCGCCAGGGCGTCCCCGCCCCAGGCACAGCGGTACGCCCCACAGGAACGCACCCGGCGTCGAAGAGAGCCCCCCACTCGGACCGCCCCCCTTTGACGGCGATCGGCACCCCGGCCAACGGCAACCACTCCCCGTCCCGCACCCGAGCGTCCACGGCACGCGCCCAAACGCCCGCCTGAGCCCCCCACACCTCCCGAAACATGCACAGCACCGGATCAATCCGCTCCAGCCGCTCCAGGGCCCCCTCCAGCACCTCCACGGCACTCACGGCCCCCGACCGAACGGCGGCGGAGATCGCAACGGCGCTACCGGGCGGCGACAAGCTCACGGCGCCCCGAGATCCAGCAGCAACGCCATGACCCCCACGAGCGTGGCCCCACTGACGATCTCCCGCCGCCGGATCATCCCGGCGAGAGAGGAGAGCGGCACCCACTCCACCCGGTCGGACTCGTTGCGCTCGGTAGGAGCCCCGACCCACCGCGCATCGTCCGTACGGAACACATGATGCCGCGTGTCACTGACACCGGCGGCGGGCTCCGAGTAGATCAACTCCCGTACGCTGCCCGGCCGCCACCCCGTCTCCTCCTCCAGCTCCCGCGCACCCGCGCGTGCGGGCGTCTCCCCGTCCTCGACGAGCCCCATCGGCAGCTCCCACCCCCACGCGTCCGTGAGGAACCGGTGCCGCCACATCATCAGCACGCGCGCGTCGTCGACCGCCGCGAGCACGGCGAGGTCGCGCAGCCGCACCGCGTGGTACTCCGTACGGGTGCCGTCGGGCCGTTCGACGTCCAGCGCGCGCAGGCGTACCCACGGCGTGTCGTACAGCGGTCGTTCGCCGTGCACGGTCCAGCGCATGAGACCCCCCGGGGATACGTCGTACGGTCGTCTCATCCTCGGCGAACCCGCCTTGTGGATCAACGGCGTTGTGTACGGCGCCGGATTCCGGCCAGGTATCTGGAACGAGGCTGTGACGTCCCGGTGACGCGAGTGCCGGGGCCGAGCGGCCATACTCGCCAGTAAGCGTGTTATCGGATCGTGACGCGCGGAACGCCGGTTCCCCGGCAGAACCGAGTGAGGAACACATGTCCCGACCCAGCCGAGAGCCCCAGTCCGGGCCCGCCGTGATGGCGCCGGTGCCGATCGACGTCAGGGTCGCGACGGCCGCCGGCCGGGACACCGCGTCCGTCGACGGGGTCCCGCTCACCGCCCCGCAGGGCGAGGAGATCAAGTACGCGGTCCTCGCCCACCTGCGCCGCATCGCCGTGGCCACCGGCCACCCGGTCCTGGCCACGATCCACGACGAACGCAGCGGCTACGCCGTCCCCCTCCAGATCGCCCCGGACGGCTCCAGCACCCTCACGGCAGAACCGACACCGCTCCCGCCGCCGGCCGCGTACGCCGATGAGGCCCCCTCCGCCGCACAGCACCCGGCGCCGACGGACGACGTGTACGCCGACGAGGCTCCCGCACCGGGCACCGTCACCGCACCGACCGGAGTCTTCGGCCCGCCCCCGGAGATGGACCACCTCGAACCCCAGGAGTGGCCCGAAGCCGAGCCGGAGCCCTCGTACGACACTCCCGAACCCCTCGCCCCGCTGCCGTCCCCCCTGCTCGACACCCGCCCCCAGCCCGTCCCCCTCGACGCGCCCCCGTCCCGCCCCACCCGCGCGCCCCTCCTCGACCCGGCGGCCACCGCCCCGGAGCCCTCCCCGAAGCACACGCCCGCGCGCGGGTTCGACGCGGTGGCCGAAGCCGTCCTCGGGGACGACCCCCGGGAGGCCGACGGCGCGGAGCCGGGACCGCTCGCGGGACCGGTGGCCCGGATCAACGAGGCCGTCCGCGCGGGCCGCATCGACACGGCGGCGGGACTGGCGGAACAGACGGTGACCGACGCGTCCGCGGCGCTCGGCGCGGACCACCCCGAGGTGCTGCGCCTGCGGGAACTCGCCGCGTACATCGCGTACTTGGCCGGCGACCCGGTCCGCGCCTTCCACGTCTCCCTCGACGTCGCGCGCGCCCACTGCCACGCGGGCGACGCCGAGGCCGCGTACGGCAACGTGCAGAGCGCCGCGACGGCCTGGCGTGCCGTACGGGAACCCGTCCAGGGCCTGAACCTCGGCAGCGAGCTCCTCGGCCTGTGGACCACCCTCGCCACCGAGGGCGGCCCGGCGGCCGAGGACCCCTCGGCCCTGGACTCCGCCAGGTCCCGCATGCTGCGGCTGGCGGAACGGGCGGCGGCCGTACGGTGACGTAGCGTCGCTACACCCTCGTCACGACGCTACGGCCCCGTCCGACGTGTCAGGACGACAGCGTCCACACCGCGTACGCCGCCGCGTCCGAGTTCCGGTCCAGCGCCGTGTCGTTGATGTTGGCGGTCGTGTCGCACGACGAGTGGTAGCAGCGGTCGAACGCCTGCCCCGACGTACCGCCCCACTTGGCGGCCTGGGCGGCGGTCTTGGTGCGCTCGGCGCCGGTGAAGAGCCCGCCGACCGGGATGCCCGCGCTGTCGAAGGGGGCGTGGTCGGAGCGGCCGTCGCCCTCCGTCTCGATCTCCGTGGAGACGCCGATCCCCGCGAAGTAGTCCTTGAAGGTCTTCTCGATCGTGGGGTCGTCGTCGTAGACGAAGTACCCCGGGTTGGGGGAGGCGATCATGTCGAAGTTGAGGTAGCCGCTGATCTTGGCGCGGTTCGTGGCGGAGAGGCTGTTGACGTAGTTCCGGGAGCCGACGATGCCGAGCTCCTCGGCGCCCCACCAGGCGAATCTCAGGTGCTTGGTGGGCTGGTAGTTCGCGCGGGACACGGCGAGGGCGATCTCCAGGATCGCGGAGGAGCCCGAGCCGTTGTCGTTGATGCCGGCGCCGGAGGTCACGCTGTCCAGGTGTGACCCAGACATGACAACCTGATTCGCGTCTCCGCCGGGCCAGTCGGCTATCAGGTTGTAGCCGGTCCTGCCGGAGGACGTGAACTGCTGGACGGTGGTGGTGAATCCGGCCGCGTCCAGCTTGCCCTTCACGTAGTTGACCGAGGCGAGGTAGCCGGCCCGGCCGTGCGCGCGGTTGCCGCCGTTGGCCGTCGCGATCGACTGCAACTGGCTGAGGTGCGCCTTCACGTTGGCCACGGGGATGTCGGGTGCGGCGGCCAGCGTCCCGGTGCCGGATGCCGCACCGGCGGCCGACGACCCGGTGACACCGGTGGCGAACAGGGTGACACCCGCGACGACCGCGGCGGCCGACGCCCGCGCGGAGACAGAGAGCTTCATGGTGGGGGGCTCCGGAATCCAGTCCTGGTGGTGCCCCGTGCGGGGTTTCCGCAGGGGGACCACAGTTGATGAGGTGAGTGGATGGTGAAGCCGAGGTCAACGCGGAGTCAAGAGGGCCTTGAGGAAAGGGAGTTGGGGCGAGAACGGGAGAAACCACCGCAACGCACCTGACCCGCACGCACCCTTACCCGTATCTGACAACCCGCCCCTTTCGCCGCCTCACCCCGTACCCCCTGGGTACTACTCGCCGTCCCCTCGCCGGTCGTACTCCTCGCGCGCCGCCGCCACCTCCCCCTGATGCTCCTCCGTCCACAGCACCAGCGACTGGACGGTCGCGTGCAGCGTCACCCCGAGCGCCGTCAGCTCGTACTCCACCTTCGGCGGCACCACGGGATACACGGTCCGCCGCACCAGTCCGTCCCGCTCCAGCTGCCGCAGCGTCACCGTCAGCATCCGCTGGCTGACCCCGTCGATCTCCCGCCGCAACTGCGTGAACCGGAGCCGCCGGTTGTCGAGCAGGGCGATGACCAGCAGCGACCACTTGTCGGCGATCCGGTCGAGGATCTGCCGCACCTCGCAGTCCTCCCGCACGTCCCACTGGAACGGATCGGCGTCGCAGGGCTCGATGGTTCCCGCGGGGTAACCGGGTGACTCCGAAGTGCCTTCTTCCATGCCCGCTGATGCTGCCGCAGGCTGAGGACGGTTACAAGAGGGAACCGTCCCTCGCCGAAGGGCTGACCCACCCCTGACTCTCGGGTCCTACCCCGCTACCTCTGGAGTACCCCCATGCCTGCCCGAACCCGCCCGTTACTCCTGCTCGTCCTCTGCGGGACGATCTTCCTGGAGGGTGCGGACATCGCGATGATGGCGATCGCCGTCCCCGCCATCCGCGCCGACCTCGCCCTCCCCACGGACACCGCCGCGTGGGTGATGAGCGCGTACGTCCTCGGGTACGCCGGCTTCACGCTGCTCGGCGGCCGAGCGGCGGATCTCCTGGGCCGCAGACGCATGTTCCTGGTCTGGCTGACGGTCTTCCTCGCCTTCTCCGGCCTCGGCGGCTTTGCCCAGGACGGCTGGACCCTGATCGCCGCGAGGTTCGTGACGGGAGTCGCCGCCGCGTTCATGACCCCGGCCGCGCTGTCGCTGATCACGACGTCGTACGAGGAGGGCCCGGCCCGCGACAAGGCGCTCATGATCTTCGCGGGTACGGCGGCGGGCGGCTTCTCGCTCGGCATGGTGACCGGCGGCCTCCTCACCGGACTCGGCTGGCGCTGGGTCTTCTTCGCCCCGGTCCTGTTCGCGGCGGTCCTCCTCGCGGGCGCGGTGAGACTGATCCCGGCGACACCTGCGCCGCCGCGCAGTACCCGAGAGCTGGACCTCCCCGGCGCCCTCCTCGCCGCCGCGACGATGCTGACGGCCGCCTACACCGTCGTACGCCTGGAGTACGGCACCGAGAACTGGCGGGTGACAGTGGCGTCCGGGTTGACGGCGATCGTCCTGGGGTTCGTGTTCGTGACGGTCGAGCGCCGGACCAGGCACCCCCTCGTACGCCTCGGCATCCTCCGGGAGGGGGAGGTCCTGCGGTCCGGGCTCGGTGCGCTGCTGTTCGTGGGCGCCTTCTTCGGCTTCCAGTTCGTCGTCACCCTGTACCTCCAGGAGCTGCGCGGCTGGTCGTCGCTCCAGACCGCGCTGGCCCTGGTGGTGATGGGCTGCGACGCGATCCTCGCCCCGACGCTCACACCGCGGCTGGTCGCCCGGTTCGGCAACGCCCGCGTGATCACCGGCGGCTTCGTGTGCGCGACAGCGGCGTACGGGACGTTCCTCCCTCTCGGGAGGGACTGGTCGTACGCCGCGATGCTCCCCGCCCTGTTCCTCGCCGGGCTCGCGTTCGCCCTGGCCTACGGCCCCCTGACGATCGCCGCGACCGACGGCGTCCACCCCCGCGAACAGGGCCTCGCCAGTGGCCTCCTGCACACCTCGACCCAGTTCGGCTCGGCGCTCGGCATCTCCGCGGTGACCGCGGTCTACGGCTTGGCGGCGGGCGGCATCGGCTCGGCGTCCCCCTCGGGTACTACCCCTGCGGAGCCAGGAGCGCTCACCCCCGAAGCCACGCTCTCCGCCTTCCGCGCGGCGCTCACCGTCCCCGTCGCGATGGCCGCGCTCGGCGCGCTGATCTCGCTCCTCGCCCTGCGCGCCGTACGCCACGCGTCCCCCGTGAGGAGGGCGAGCGCCAGCCACACCAGCCCGAAGCCCGCCCACCGCTCGGGCGGCATCTCCTCACCGAAGTAGACGACCCCGAGCAGGAACTGGAACACCGGCGCGAGGTACTGGAGCAGCCCCAGCGTGGACAGCGGAACCCGGATCGCCGCCGCACCGAAGCAGACGAGGGGTACGGCGGTGACGATGCCGGTCGACGCGAGCAGCGCGGCGTGCCCGGTGCCCTCGCTCGCGAACGTCGACCCGCCGTGCGCGCTCAGCCACGCCAGATACCCGAGCGCGGGCAGGAACTGCACGGCGGTCTCGGCGGCCAGCGACTCGACCCCGCCGAGGTTGACCTTCTTCTTGACCAGCCCGTACGTCGCGAAGGAGAACGCGAGGACCAGCGAGATCCACGGCAGCCGCCCGTACCCGACGGTCAGGACGACGACGGCGGCGAACCCGACGCCCACCGCCACCCACTGCACGGGCCGCATCCGCTCCTTCAGCAGCAGGACGCCCATCGCGATGGTGACCAGCGGGTTGATGAAGTACCCGAGGGACGCCTCCACGACGTGCCCGGCGTTGACCGACCAGATGTACACGCCCCAGTTGACGGTGATCACCGACGCGGCGACCACGACCAGCGCGAGCCGCTTCGGCTGCCGGAGCAGCTCCTTCGCCCACGCCCAGCGCCGTACGACGAGCAGCGCGCCGGCGACCACGGCGAGCGACCACACCATCCGGTGGGCCAGGATCTCCACCGACCCGGCGGGTTTCAGCAGCGGCCAGTACAGCGGGACGAGCCCCCACATCCCGTAGGCGGCGACCCCGTTCACCATCCCTATTCGCTGCTCGCCCTTGGACATCCCGCCCACGACACCTCCCGCTCACCCCACCGGCCCGCACCGTACGGACGCGGGACGAAGGTAGCGGGGGAGGGGCGGGGATGTCATGCGCGTATCGGGATACGGTCATGACGGCGCTTCGGGTACTACCCGGGTACGACCACGGGGTGCACGAGCGACGCCCATCCGCGTCCCCCGTACACCCCGTCATACCCGCGAGGTCGTACCTCCGAGGGCCTCTCCACCCCGGCGGTCAGCCCCGCGCTCAGCCCTTCAGCGCCACCGTGATCGCCTCGGCGAGCGGCGTCGCCGGGCGCCCGATCAGCCGGGACAGGTCGCCCGACGTGATCTCCAGCTCGCCCTTCTCGATGGACGCGTCGACCCCGGCGAGGATCTGGGCGACCGGCTCGGGCAGCCCGGCCCCGACGAGGATGCCGGCGAGGACGTCGGTGGTGACCGCGTTGTAGACGATCTCCTTGCCGGTCTGCGCGCTCAGCTCGGCGGCGTACTCGGCGAAGCCCCACGCGACGTCGCTGCCCAGCTCGTACGTCTGGTTCTCGTGCCCCTCACCGGTCAGCACGGCGACGGCCGCAGCCGCGTAGTCCGCGCGGGAGGCGGAGGAGACGCGCCCCTCGCCGGCCGCCGCGACGACCGCGCTGTGCTCCAGGACGGGGGCCAGGTTCTCGGTGTAGTTCTCGTGGTACCAGCCGTTGCGCAGCAGCGCGTACGTCACCCCGGAGGCGAGCAGCGCCTTCTCGGTGGCCCGGTGGTCGTCCCCGAGCGCGGCCGTCAGGGAGCCCGGCGCGCTGGTGTACGCCAGCAGAGCCACGCCGGCCGCCTTCGCGGCGTCGATGACGACCTGGTGCTGGCCGGGCCGGTCGTTGCCGACCTCGCTGCCCGAGATCAGCAGGACCTTGTCCCCGGCGGCGAGGACGCCGTCGAAGGTCGCGGGGGCGTTGTAGTCGGCGACGGCGAGCTTGACGCCGCGCGCCGCGAGGTCCGCGGCCTTGGCCTCGTCGCGTACGACGGCCGTGATCTGCTCCGCGGGAACCTTCTCCAGCAACTGCTCCACGACGTGGCGGCCGAGGTGTCCGGTGGCTCCGGTGACGACGATGCTCATGGGTTCACAACTCCTTGTGGGGTGCTCTGCGCACTAACCCTAGGAGCTGCGCTAACCAAAGGAAAGTACCCACTTTGAAGTAAGCTACCGGCATGTCGGTAACCAAGGAGACCAGCGCCCCGCGCTTCACGGACCTCGTGCGGACCCACCAGGAACTCGACAGCGCGATGTGCCCCCAGCGCCTGGTGCTGGAGCACGTCACGAGCCGCTGGGGCGTCCTCGTCCTGCTCAACCTCCTGGACCGCCCGTACCGCTTCAGCGAACTGCGCCGCGCGATCGGCAGGGTCAGCGAGAAGATGCTCACCCAGACCCTCCAGACCCTGGAGCGCGACGGCATGGTCCACCGCGAGGCCCACGCGGTCATCCCGCCCCGCGTCGACTACTCCCTCACCCCCCTCGGCCGCGAGGCCGCCGAACGCGTCCGCGAGGTCGCCGAGTGGACCCAGGCCCGCCTGGACCGGGTCATGGCGGCCCGCGAGGAGTACGACGCGCGCCGCGAGGAGCGGGCGGCGGGGTGAGTCCCGAAGCCTCGGACCCACCCCGCCGCGGCGGACGTCAGCCCACCACCGTCCACGTGTCCCCGCCCGCCAGCAGCGCCGCGAGGTCACCCTTCCCGCGCTGCTCGACGGCCGTGTCCAGCTGATCGGCCATCAGGCTGTCGTACACGGGCCGTTCCACGGACCGCAGCACCCCGATCGGCGTGTGGTGCAGCGTCTGCGGGTCGGCGAGCCGGGAGAGCGCGAAGGCGGTCGTCGGGGACTCGGCGTGCGCGTCGTGCACGAGGAGATCCGCCTCGTTCTCCGGGGTGACGTCGACGACCTGTAGCTCTCCGGTACGACGGTCCCGTACGACCCCCCGCGTGCCGTCCGCGCCGAAGCGCACCTGCTGCCCGTGTTCGAGCCGGATCACCGCCTCCTGGGCCGCCTCCCGGTCCTTGAACGACTCGAACGCCCCGTCGTTGAAGATGTTGCAGTTCTGGTAGATCTCGATCAGCGCGGTCCCCGGATGCGCGGCGGCCTGCCGCAGCACCTCCGTCAGGTGCTTGCGGTCGGAGTCGATGGTCCGCGCCACGAACGACGCCTCCGCGCCGAGCGCCAGCGACACCGGGTTGAAGGGCGCGTCCAGCGACCCCATCGGCGTCGACTTCGTGATCTTCCCTACCTCCGAGGTAGGGGAGTACTGCCCCTTCGTCAGCCCGTAGATCCGGTTGTTGAACAGCAGGATCTTCAGGTTGACGTTGCGCCGCAGCGCGTGGATGAGGTGGTTGCCGCCGATCGAGAGCGCGTCCCCGTCCCCGGTCACCACCCACACGCTCAGGTCCCGCCGCGACGACGCGAGCCCCGTCGCGATCGCGGGCGCGCGCCCGTGGATGGAGTGCATGCCGTAGGTGTTCATGTAGTACGGGAACCGCGACGAGCAGCCGATCCCCGACACGAAGACGATGTTCTCCTTCGCCAGCCCCAGCTCGGGCATGAAGCCCTGCACGGCCGCCAGGATCGCGTAGTCCCCGCAGCCGGGGCACCAGCGCACCTCCTGGTCCGACTTGAAGTCCTTCATGGCCTGTTTCGCCTCGGCCCTCGGGACCAGTTGGAGCAGCGGATTCGCCTCGGACACCTGCGTCGGCTCAGCCATCGATGGCCTCCTTGAGCGCCGTGGCGAGCTGCTCCGCCTTGAACGGCATGCCGTTGACCTGGTTGTAGGAGTGGGCGTCGACCAGGTACCTCGCCCGGACGAGCAGGGCGAGCTGACCGAGGTTCATCTCGGGGATCACCACCTTGTCGTACCCCTTGAGTACGACACCGAGGTTCTTCGGGAAGGGGTTCAGATGCCGCAGGTGCGCCTGCGCGATGGCCTCCCCGGCCGTCCTGAGCCGGCGCACGGCGGCCGTGATCGGGCCGTACGTCGACCCCCAGCCGAGCACCAGCGTGCGCGCGCCGTCCGGGTCGTCGACCTCGATGTCCGGGACGTCGATCCCGTCGATCTTGGCCTGCCGGGTGCGGACCATGAAGTCGTGGTTGGCGGGGTCGTAGGAGATGTTGCCCGTGCCGTCCTGCTTCTCGATGCCGCCGATGCGGTGCTCAAGACCGGGCGTGCCGGGGACGGCCCACGGGCGCGCGAGGGTGAGCGGGTCGCGCTTGTACGGCCAGAACACCTCCGTGCCGTCCGCGAGCCGGTGGTTGGGCCCCTGCGCGAACCGCACGGCCAGGTCGGGCAGTTCGTCGACCTCGGGGACCCGCCAGGGCTCGGAGCCGTTGGCCAGGTAGCCGTCCGACAGGAGCATCACCGGCGTGCGGTACGTCAGCGCGATACGGGCCGCCTCCAGCGCCGCGTCGAAGCAGTCCGCGGGCGTGCGCGGGGCGACGATCGGCACCGGCGCCTCGCCGTTGCGGCCGAACATCGCCTGGAGCAGGTCGGCCTGCTCGGTCTTGGTCGGCAGGCCGGTGGAGGGCCCGCCGCGCTGGATGTCGACGATCAGCAGCGGCAGTTCGAGCGATACGGCGAGGCCGATCGTCTCACTCTTGAGAGCTACGCCGGGCCCCGACGTCGTCGTCACCGCGAGGGAGCCCCCGAAGGCCGCCCCCAGCGCCGCGCCGATGCCGGCGATCTCGTCCTCCGCCTGGAACGAGCGCACGCCGAAGTTCTTGTGCCGCGACAGCTCGTGCAGGATGTCCGAGGCCGGGGTGATCGGGTACGAGCCGAGGAACAGCGGCAGGTCCGCCTGGCGGGAGGCCGCGATCAACCCGTACGCGAGCGCGAGGTTGCCGGAGATGTTGCGGTAGACGCCCGGCGGGAACGCGGTGGTCGCCGGCGCGATCTCGTAGGAGACCGCGAAGTCCTCCGTCGTCTCGCCGAAGTTCCAGCCCGCGCGGAAGGCCGTCAGGTTCGCCTCGGCGATCTGCGGCTTCTTCGCGAACTTCGCCTTCAGGAACCGCTCCGTGCCCTCCGTGGGCCGGTGGTACATCCATGACAAGAGGCCGAGCGCGAACATGTTCTTGCTGCGCTCGGCCTCTTTGCGGGTGAGGTCGAAATCCTTGAGGGCCTCGACCGTCAACGTCGTCAGTGGCACCGGATGGAGGTGGTAGCCGTCCAGCGAGCCGTCCTCCAGCGGGTTCTCGCCGTATCCCACCTTCTGCATCGCCCGTTTGGTGAATTCATCGGTATTGACGATGATCTCCGCGCCGCGCGGCAGGTCCCCCACGTTCGCCTTCAGCGCCGCCGGGTTCATCGCCACCAGCACATTGGGCGCATCACCCGGCGTCAGGATGTCGTGGTCCGCGAAGTGCAGCTGGAAGCTCGACACCCCGGGCAGCGTCCCTGCGGGAGCCCTGATCTCGGCCGGGAAGTTCGGCAGCGTGGACAGATCGTTCCCGAACGACGCCGTCTCCGAGGTGAACCGGTCACCCGTGAGCTGCATCCCGTCGCCCGAGTCCCCCGCGAACCTGATGATCACCCGGTCGACACGGCGTACGTCCTTCGCCGTCCCGCCCGGTTTGCGCTGCTCTCCCACGACGGCTTCGTCGGCCTGCTCCGCCGGGCTGCTGACCTGACTGGTCACTGAACTGGACCTCCTTCGAGGCGGCTGTCCGGGAGCTGCCTTCCCGAAGGCCCTCCCAGATCAAGCCTACGACTGTGAGGGTCGCCCGCCCTCGGCCATTCGGCCGATCATCGTGCGCGGATCACCGCCGTACGACGGCCGGACGCCCCGGCTTGTCATGATCTACCGCTCGCTCCGTTCCTCGTCGGTCGCCACACACGGTCATTGCCAATGTCAAGCAACTACAGTGCTACCCCGTCACGAGTTCAGGTAGGTCAGAACCGCGAGAACGCGGCGGTGATCCCCGTCACTGGGCGACAGACCGAGCTTCAGGAAGATGTTGCTGACGTGCTTCTCGACGGCCCCGTCGCTGACCACGAGCTGTCTGGCGACCGCCGAGTTGGTCCGTCCTTCAGCCATTAGGCCTAGTACTTCCCGCTCCCGGGGGGTGAGTCCGGCCAGCACGTCCTGTTTGCGGCTACGGCCGAGCAGTTGGGCGACGACCTCGGGATCCAGCGCCGTACCCCCGCGCGCGACGCGTACGACGGCGTCCACGAACTCGCGGACCTCCGCCACCCGGTCCTTCAGCAGGTACCCCACCCCGCGGCTGGAACCGGCCAGCAGTTCGGTGGCGTAACGCTCCTCCACGTACTGTGACAGCACCAGCACCCCGAGCCCCGGATGGGCCTTGCGGAGCTGTACGGCGGCCCGCACCCCTTCATCCGTGTGCGTCGGCGGCATGCGTACGTCCGCCACGACCACGTCCGGCAGCGCCCCTTCGGCGGCCAGTTCCGTGATCGTCTTGACGAGCGCCTCCCCGTCCCCGACCCCGGCGACCACATCGTGCCCCCGGTCGGTGAGCAGTCTGGTCAGCCCCTCCCGCAACAAAACCGAGTCCTCCGCGATGACGACTCGCACTCTGTCCTCCACGACTTCGGCTCCCCCGGTAGCTGTACGGCTGCGTGCGCACCCAGCATCCCAGGCCCGGAGCCGAACGGATCGTCTCTTAGGACGATCGGATCGCCGGGGAGGCGTTTCGATCCCTTCTTCAGGACGACGTTTCGGTCCCCCAGAGACAGCGTTCCGGTCAGGAACGGTCACACCTGACCGTTCCTGACCGGAACAACACCCCCATGGACGACGATCAGATCCGCTCCGACCGCCACGGCAGCTCCGCCGTCACCCGCGTCGGCCCCCCGGCCGGCGAGTCCACCACCAGGATCCCGTCCACCGCGTCCAGCCGTCCCGCGAGCCCGGCGAGACCGGACCCCGCGGAGGTGTCGGCGCCGCCCACCCCGTTGTCGACGACCTGGAGCATCAGCCGATTCTCCACCCGCCACACGTCCACCGACGCCATCGTCGCGCGCGCGTGCTTGCTGATGTTCTGGAGCAGCTCGGAGACGGTGAAGTAGGCGATCCCCTCGATGGCCGGCGCGGGCCGCTCGACGAGGTCCACGTCCACCTGTACCGGAACCGTGCAGCGGGAGGCGATGGAGGAGAGCGCCGCGTCCAGGCCCCGGTCCGTGAGCACCGCCGGGTGGATGCCGCGCGCCAGGTCACGCAGCTCCTGCAATGCCGTCTTCACCTCGCCGTGCGCCTCCGCGACCATCCGCGCGGCTTCCTGCGGGTCCTCGCGGAGCTTCTCCTTCGCCAGGCCCAGATCCATCGCCAGGCTCACCAGGCGGGCCTGGGCGCCGTCGTGCAGGTCCCGCTCGATGCGGCGCAGGTCGGCCGCCGCCGTGTCCACCACGACACCCCGGTCCGACTCCAGCTCCACCACGCGCGAGGCCAGCCGCGAGGGGCCCAGCAGGCCGTGCACCATCAGCCGGTCCACCGTCGTCAGCGCCCGCACGATCCACGGCGTGACCATCGTGAACACCAGGCCGATCAGCGCGGTGACCGTGATCTCGAAGGGGTTGTCCAGGTAGATCCGGTGCCCGTCGTCGCCGTACAGCTGGAGGCCGTCCTGGCCGCCGTACATCGGGAACAGCCAGAACCACAGCGGGTACGTCAGCATCATCCAGCCGATCGACCACACCGTCACCGAGACGGTGAACGTGAAGACCGCCCACGGCAGTTGCAGCAGCGAGTACAGCGCGTGCCGCCACGACGCGCCGTCCCGCAGGACCGCGCCCACCCACCCCATCAGGCTCCGCTTACGGGGCCGCAGCGGCGCCGGGTCACCGATCTCCATGCCGAGCAGACCGCGCGCGCGGGCCCGCTCCAGCGCCCCGAAACCCCGGCCGCCCGCCAGCGCGACGGCCAGCAGGGGCACCCCGAGGAACGACACCATCAGGCCGACGCCCACCGACAGCATCGTCACCGTGTAACTGAAGAACACGATGCTGATCGGCAGGCTCAGCAGGACGTACCCGAACTCCCGCCAGCTGCGCCCCTCGAACGGCGCCCGCAGCGCCGCCGGCAGCCGATGGCGCCGCTCGGGCTCCCCGTACTCCCCGTAGCTCCCGTACCCCACGCCCTGCATGGCCATGGCTCCGTCCCGTTCCGCTCGTCGTGCACCGTCTGCCGTACGACCAGCTTCGCGGGAGGGGGTCGCTGGAGCCATGGAGTCCGTCGGCGTCTCGGGTGGGGGGTTATCCCTACCCAGGCTTTGGAGAGAGCCCGCGTCATACCCGTAGCCCCCACAGTCGTACGACCGTGAGGGCTACGAGCGACCTCATACCTACGAGCTACCTCCGCAGTACCCCCGGAGTACTAGCTCCGCAGAGCTACCCCCGATCCCGCCACGGCAGCTCCGCCGTCACCGTCGTACCGCCCCCCGGCGGCGAGTCCACGACGAACAGACCGTCGACGGCGTCCAGCCGGTCCGCCAGCCCCCGCATCCCCGTCCCCTTGTCGAGGCTCGCGCCCCCCTGCCCGTCGTCGCTGACCTGGATCAGCAGCCGCTCGTCGGACCGCCACACGTCCACCGAAGCGGACCGCGCGCCACTGTGCTTGCTGATGTTCTGGAGCAGCTCGGAGACCGTGAAGTAGGCGATCCCCTCGATGGCCGGCGCGGGCCTGGTCGGCAGGTCGGCGGTGACCTTCACCGGGACCGTGCAGCGGGAGGCGACGGAGGAGAGCGCCGCGTCGAGCCCCCGGTCCGTGAGGACCGCCGGGTGGATGCCCCGCGCCAGGTCACGCAACTCCTGCAAGGCGAGCTTCACTTCACCGTGCGCCTCCGCGACCATCTCCGCCGCCGTGTCCGGGTCTTCGAGCAGCTTCTCCTTGGCCAGCCCGAGCCCCATCGCGAGGTTGACGAGCCGCGCCTGCGCCCCGTCGTGCAGATCCCGCTCGATGCGTCGCAGGTCCGCCGCGGCCGTGTCCACCACGACGCCCCGGTCCGACTCCAACTCCGCGATCCGGCGCTCCAGTTCGTCCGACGGCGACAGCAGCGCCCGCACCATCGCCCGGTCCACGTTCGCGAACGCCCGTGCCAGATAAGGGAGTAGGGGCCACGCCACGAACAGCGAGGTGATGGCGACCGTGAACGTGAAGATGCCCCACGGCAGCCTGATCACGTCGTACAGCACCGTCCGCCAGCCGACCGGGTCCTTCAGCGCCGTCCACAGCACCGGCAGGAACCCGCGCCCCCGGCGCCACGGCACCTTCGACGGCTCCTCCACCCGCACCCCGAGCAGCACCCGCGCCCGCGTCCGCTCGAACCGGCCCATCACCCGCGCGCCCATCAGCCCGAACGCCAGTAACGGCAGCCCGACGACGGTCACCGTCAGCCCCGAGCCGACGGCCAGCATCGTCACGGCGTACGTGAAACCGGTCAGCGCGACCGGCAGGTTGAGCACGAGATGGGTGATCTCCTTCCACGTCACCGCGTCGAGAGCGGGACGCGGGGGAGGGAGGGGCTCGTCGGGAGCCAGGGGTTTCGCGGTCATACAAGTCAGCCTGCCGTGTGCCGGGCGGCGACGCCATGACGTTCCCTACCGGCGGGCCCGGGGGAAAACCCCACCTACCTCGGAAGTGGCGTGACGACCCGCTTACCGTCCCTTTAGCAGGGCCTAGACTCCCGTGAGTACGTGCCGCGGTACGGACAGCGGACAACAGGCAGCTCAGACAGCACTGACAGCTCGGCAGCGAAGGGACGGACGTGCGGGAATCGACCGGCGCCCCGGGGACCGCGCTCGCGGCGGACTACTTCCAGTCGTACTCGGCCGTCGGACTGCTCGCCGTCGTCGGCGTGCTGTTCGTGGCCGTGGCGTTCGGCGCGAGCCGCCTGCTGCGGCCCGTCGTCCCGACGCCGGAGAAACTCATGACGTACGAGTGCGGCGTCGACCCGGTCGGCGAGGGCTGGGCTCATACCCAGGTCCGGTACTACGTCTACGCCTTCCTGTACGTCATCTTCGCCGTCGACTCCATCTTCCTCTTCCCGTGGGCGACGGTCTTCGCCGCCGAGGGCTACGGCGCGACCACACTCGCCGAGATGTTCATCTTCCTGGGGTTCCTGACCGTGGGCCTGCTCTACGCATACAAGAAGGGCGTCCTGGAATGGACGTGACACCGGGGTCGGCCGGAGGGACTACGGGTATGACGGGTACTACGGGTACGACAGGTACGACGCCGGCGAGCGAGGCCGCTGCCGTAGCCCCGTCACCCGTGTACCTCCCCGAGCCCAAACGCCTCGGCGCGCTCGCCCGGCTCGCCCCCGAGCCCATGAAGGTCGTCCTCAACTGGGGCCGCCGCTACTCCCTGTGGGTCTTCAACTTCGGCCTCGCCTGCTGCGCGATCGAGTTCATCGCCGCGTCCATGGCCCGCCACGACTTCATCCGCCTCGGCGTGATCCCGTTCGCGCCGGGACCCCGCCAGGCCGACCTGATGGTCGTCTCCGGCACGGTCACCGACAAGATGGCGCCGGCCGTGAAGCGGCTGTACGAGCAGATGCCCGAGCCGAAGTACGTCATCTCCTTCGGCGCCTGCTCCAACTGTGGCGGCCCGTACTGGGACTCGTACTCGGTGACCAAGGGCGTCGACCAGATCATCCCCGTCGACGTGTACGTCCCCGGCTGCCCGCCCCGCCCCGAGGCGCTGCTCCAGGGCATCCTGAAGCTCCAGGAGAAGATTGCCCGCGAGTCCCTGGCCGACCGCTACGGCACCCGCCCCTCCCCGGCCGCCCTCCAGAGCGGCCTGCTCCCGGCCCCCGAGCCGAAGGGCACCCCGCGATGACCACCGGCTGGCTCCCGGCCCCCGTCCAGGACCTCTTCGGCCCCGACGCCGTCGCGGACGAGTCGTACGACGTCCTCACGGTCGACGTCCCCCCGGCCGCCTGGCTCACCGCGCTGCGTACCGCCCGTACGGCCCTGACCTGCACGTACTTCGACTGGCTCAGCGCCGTCGACGAACCCGGCACGGGCTTCCGCGTAGCCGCACACGTAGTCGCGCTCTCCCCCCTCCGCCGCCTCCTCCTGCGTACGACGGTCCCGCACGCGTCCCCGGCCCTCCCCACAGCCGTCGACATCTACGCGGGCGCCGCCTGGCACGAACGCGAGACCCACGAAATGTTCGGCGTGGTCTTCACGGACCACCCCTCCCTCACGCACCTCCTCCTCCCGGACACCTTCGAAGGCCACCCCCTGCGCAAGGACTTCGTCCTGGTGGCCAGAGCCGCCAAACCCTGGCCCGGCGCCAAGGACCCAGGCGAGTCGGACCACGCATCCCCCAAACGTCGCCAGCCCCTCCCCCCAGGAGTCCCGGACCCCAACGAATGGGGCCCCCAGAAGGGCCAACTCCCCACCCCACCCTCCCGCCGCCCCCGCCCCACGCCGGGGACTCCCACGCCGGGGGCCCCCACACCGGTGGGTTCCGCAACAGCGGGCGCCACACCCGAGGGCCCTGCAACAGCGGTCGCCACACCTGCGGCCCCACCTGCGGGTGCCACAACCACCCCGCCCACACCCCGTCCCGACCGCCCGGCCCGCCGCACCCGCTCGGCATCACAGGGCTCGGCCAGCCAAACGAACCCCACCGAAACTCCCACCCCGGAAGCCACAACATCTCCGGGTGCCCGCCGCACCCGTTCGGCTTCCGAGGGTTCGGTGAGTCAAGCGGGCCCGGCTGGAGTCCCCACCTCGGAGGGCACGACGGCTCCGGGTGCCCGCCGTACCCGCTCGGTCTCCGAGGGTTCGGTGAGTCAAGCGGGCCCGGCCGGAAGCCCCACTCTGGAGGGCGCAACGCCTCCGGGTGCCCGCCGCAACCGCTCGGCCTCCGACGGTTCCGCGAGCCAAACAGGCACCACCGGCACTCCGCCCCCGGAGACAACGACCCCCGACGGCCGCCCCGCCCGCCGCAACCGCTCGGCGTCGCAGGGTTCGGCCAGCCAGTCGCTGGGTACGGCGGGAGTTTCGGAAACCGACAGCGGTACGACGGCCCCCACAGCGGACGCCCCGACCCCAGCCGCTCCTGACACGACACCCGATACACCCCCGGCAACCACCACCCCCCGAAGCGCCGACGCCCCCTGGCACCACGCCCGCCCGGCCTTCGACGCCCCACCCCCTGGCGAACCGGCCCCCAACACCCGGGCCCCAGAGCCCACTCCCGAAGCCGAGCGACCGGGCACCTCTGGCACTCCGGCCCCAGGGCCGACTCCCGCAGCTGAACAACCGGGCATCCCAGCTCCGGAGCCCACCCCCGAAGCTGGACGACCGGGCACCCCCGGCACTCCGACCCCAGTGCCGACCCCCGCAGCTGAACAACCCGGCACCCCGACTCCAGAGCCCACCCCCGAAGCCGGACGACCGGAAACCCCCGGCACCACCCCGAAACCCCCGGCCCCCGAACCCCCCGCCGAAGACGACGACACCCCCTCGGGAGGCCCGCAGTGAACGACGCGCTCGACGTCACTCTGCGTCTGCTGATCGTCTTCGTCGTCTTCCTCACCTTCCCCCTCCTCGTGGGTCAGACGGAACACAAGGTCATGGCCCACATGCAGGGCCGCCTCGGCCCCATGTACGCGGGCGGCTTCCACGGCTGGGCCCAACTCGTCGCCGACGGAGTCAAGTTCGCGCAGAAGGAGGACATCGTCCCGGCGGGCGCGGACCGCCGCGTCTTCCAGCTCGCCCCGGCCGTGGCCCTGCTGCCGTACCTCCTCGTCCTGCTCGCGATCCCGATCGGCCCCGGCGAGGGCGCGGTCGGCCAGGTCCTGGACGCCGGGATCTTCTTCGTCCTGGCCGTGATGGGCGTCGGCGTCCTCGGCTCCCTCATGGCCGGCTGGGCCAGCGCCAACAAGTTCTCCCTCCTCGGCGGCCTGCGCACCGCCGCCCAGCTCCTCGCCTACGAACTCCCGATGCTCCTCACCGCCGCCTCCGTCGCGATGGCGGCCGGCACGGTCTCCCTGCCCGGCATCCTCGACGCCTTCGAGTGGTGGTGGCTGCCCTGGCAACTCGTCGGCGCGATCGTCTTCTTCATCGCCGGCCTCGCCGAACTCCAGCGCCCGCCCTTCGACATGCCCGTCGCCGACTCGGAGATCATCTTCGGCGCCTACACCGAGTACACCGGCCTGCGCTTCGCCCTCTTCCTGCTCGCCGAGTACGCCGGCATCGTCGTCCTGTGCGGCCTCACCACCGTCCTCTTCCTGGGCGGCTGGCACGGCCCCTGGGGCGCCGACGGCCTCGGCTGGGTGTGGACCCTCCTGAAAACCGCCCTCCTCGCCTTCGTCGTGATCTGGCTCCGCGTCACCTATCCCCGCCTGCGCGAGGACCAGCTCCAGAAGCTCTCCTGGACCCTCCTCGTCCCCCTCTCCCTCGCCCAGATCGCCGTCACCGGCGTCGTCAAGGTGGTGATCTCCTAGTGCCTCCGATCCCCGGCTCCGGCCTGGCCAAGGGTCTGGCCGTCACCCTCCGCACGATGACCCGCCGGTCCGTCACCGAGCAGTACCCCGACGTCCAGCCCGACCTCCCGCCCCGCACCCGAGGCGTCATCGGCCTGTTCGAGGAGAACTGCACGGTCTGCATGCTCTGCGCCCGCGAGTGCCCCGACTGGTGCATCTACATCGACTCCCACAAGGAGACGATCCCCGCCGCCGCGCCCGGTGGCCGCGAGCGCAGCCGCAACGTCCTCGACCGTTTCGCCATCGACTTCTCCCTCTGCATGTACTGCGGTATCTGCATCGAGGTCTGCCCCTTCGACGCCCTCTTCTGGTCCCCCGAGTTCGAGTACGCCGAGACCGACATCCGCGACCTCACCCACGAGCGGGACAAACTCCGCGAGTGGATGTGGACGGTCCCGCCCCCACCCCCGCTGGACCCCGGCGCGGAGGAACCGAAGGAACTGGCAGCGGCCCGCAAGACGGCGGAGAAACTGACCGCCACCCAACAGCCCACGCCCACCGGCCCCGCCCCCACCGACCCCCCGGGAGGCCGGCGGTGACTCTCGCCCAAGCGCCGCACGGCTTTCTCTCGCCGACCGGTGTCGAGGTCGCGTTCCTGCTGGTCGGCCTGCTGACCCTCGGCGCCGCCCTGGTGACCGTGACCACCAGACAGCTGGTGCACGCGGCTCTCTGGCTGGTCGTGGCCCTCGGAGGACTCGCCGTCGAATACCTGCTGCTGACGGCGGAGTTCATCGCCTGGGTGCAGGTCCTCATCTATGTCGGTTCCGTGGTCGTCCTCCTTCTCTTCGGTCTGATGCTCACCCGCGCCCCCATCGGCCGCTCCCCGGACGCCGATTCCGGGAACCGGTGGCCCGCCCTCGCGGTCGCGGCCGTCGCCGCCATCGCCCTGGTCTGGGTGGTCGCCGACGCCTTCCGCACCACCTGGATCGACCTCGACGGCCCGGCGGCCGGCTCCACGAAGGTCACCGGCGAGAGCCTCTTCCGGCACTGGGTCCTGCCCTTCGAGGCCCTCTCCGTCCTCCTCCTCGCGGCACTGGTCGGCGCGATCGTCCTGTCCCGCAAAGCGAAAGCGGATACGAGCTCTCCCCCCGAGAACGCCCGGCCGGTCACGCAGAGTTCCCATCCGGTCACAGATTTCGAAAAAACTTCGCGGCCCCCGAAATCCCCCGCCGACCCCAACCCCCCGACCGAGCAGGAAGGCGCCCGCTGATGCACCTCGCCTACCCCGCCGTCCTCTCGGCCCTCCTCTTCTGCACCGGCCTCTACGGAGTCCTGGCCCGCCGCAACGCGATCCTGGTCCTGATGTCGGTCGAGCTGATGCTCAACGCGGTCAACCTCAACCTCGTCGCCTTCGACGTCTGGCTCAGCAAGACCGCCGAGGGCACCCTCCACTCCGGCCAGGCCCTCACCCTGTTCACCATCGCGATCGCCGCGGCGGAGATCGGCATCGGCCTCGCGATCGTCCTCGCCGTGTACCGCAACCGAGGCACCTCGGACATCGACAGACTCCGCGACACAGCGGAGACCCCGGAGAACACCACGCACCCGAGGGACGAGAAGGCCGAGGCCGCCGCGTGACCACGACCACCCTCGCCGCCCTCGTCCCCCTCCTGCCGTTCCTCGGCGCACTCGCCGGCCTCCTCCTGGGCCGCACGGCCCCCGGCTACGTCCGCCCCCTGGCCGTCCTGCCCCCGCTCACCGCCCTCGCGCTGGCCGCCCTGGTCGCCGTGCGCCAGGGAGGCGGCGCCGCCGTCGACGCGGCGACGGAACTCACCCCCACCGGCTCCATCCCCGTCGAGCTCGCCCTGCACATCGACGGCTTCGCGGCCCTCGTCGCCGTCCTGGTCGCCCTCGTCGCGACCTGCGTACAGATCTACTCGACCGGCTACCTCCGCGACGACCCCCGCTACCCCTCGTACGCGGCCCTCGTCTCCCTGTTCACCGCCGCGATGCTCCTGGTCGTCTACTCGGGCGACCTGATCGTGCTCCTCGTCGGCTGGGAGGTCATGGGCATCTGCTCGTACTTCCTGGTCGGCCACTACTGGGAGACCCCCGAGGCGCGCGCCGCGTCGATCAAGGCGTTCCTGGTCACGAAGCTCGGCGACGTCCCGTTCCTGATCGGCCTGTTCGCGCTGGCCACGGACGCCGGGTCGTTCCGGATCACGACGATCCTCGACGCCGTCACGCACGGCGGCCTGGACCACCCGACCCTGATCGCCCTGCTGCTCCTCGCGGGCGTGGCCGGCAAGTCGGCGCAGTTCCCGCTGCACACCTGGCTCCCGGACGCGATGGCGGGCCCCACGCCCGTCTCCGCGCTGATCCACGCCGCGACGATGGTCGCCGCCGGCGTCTACTTCGTCGCCCGCCTGCTGCCGGTCTTCGAGGCGTCGCACGCCGCCATGGGAGTCCTCGCGGTGATGGCCGCCGTGACGATGCTCGGCTCCGGACTCGCCGCGCTCGCGCAGGACGACATCAAACGCGTCCTCGCCTACTCGACGATCGGCCAGCTCGGCTACATGACCGGCGCCCTCGCCGTCGGCGACCGCGGCGCCGCCGTCTTCCACCTCCTGTCCCACGGCGCCTTCAAGGCGCTGCTGTTCCTCGCGGCCGGCGCGGTCATCCACGCGGCCGGTACGAACTCCCTGGCCGCCCTGTCCCGTACGAGCGGCCTGCGCGCCCGCGTGCCGGACGCGTACTGGACGATGACCGTGGCGCTCCTCGCGCTCGCCGCGATCCCGCCGTTCAGCGGCTTCTTCTCCAAGGAGTCCGTCCTCGGCGCCGCCGAACACGTCGTCACCGGCCACACCGAGCACGCCCCCGCCGCCGCGGGCTGGACCGTCCTCGTCGCCGCCCTGCTCACCGCCCTCCTGACCGCCGCCTACGCGGCCCGCCTGTGGCTGCTCGCCTTCCACGGCCGGGGCCCCGAAGCCCCCGACCACGGCCGCCAGCCTCTGTCGATGACCGTCGTCCTCTGGGTCCTCGCCCTCCCGTCCCTGGCTCTCGGCGGCCTCGCCTACGCCACGCTTCCCGACTGGTTCGACGGCACCTCCCTCGCCCCGACCCTCACCACCTCCGTCCTCGGCACGGGCTTCGCCCTGGTCGGCGCCCTGATCACGTACGGCGCCTGGCGCCACCTGACGGCCACCGCCGCCCGGGACCCCGCCGACCCCGGACGCCTCCTGCTCGGCCCCCTGCACCGCCACGCGGCCACCGGCTTCCACCTGGACGCCGTCTACGACGCCCTGTTCGTGCGCCCGGTCCAGTCCGCCGCGCGCCTGGTCCGCTTCCTCGACCGCGAGGTCGTCGACGGCTACGTGGGCGGCGCCGCCGCCCTGCCCCGCTGGCTCGGCACCGCCGTACGGCGGGCCCAGACCGGCAACGTCCAGACCTATGTGAGCGCCCTGCTCGCCGGCACCGTCGTCCTCGCGGTGACCGTCCTTCTCGTCGCCTCGGGAGGGTGAGCGGCCGTGATCGGTATCAACGAGTCCGTGATGCAGTTCCTTCTGGCGTTCACCGTCGCCGGCCCACTCCTCGGCGCCGTCGCCGCCCTCCTGCCCGCCCCGCCGGGGCTGAAGGGGAAATCACCGGACCAGGCGGTACTGCGCCACGGCGTGACCGTGACCGGCGCCGTCCTCGTCGCAGCGATCGCCCTCGCGCTGGGCTTCGACCACGACCACCCCTCGAAGATGCAGGCCGGCACCGACATCAGCTGGATCCCCGCACTCGACGTACGCATCCACCTCGGCATCGACGGCATCTCCCTCCCGCTGCTGGTCCTGACCGCGCTGCTGACCTTCCTGTGCGCGCTGTACTCCTACTTCAAGCCGCCCGCGGGCCCGTCCCCGAAGGCGTTCGTCGCCCTGCTGCTCCTCCTGGAGGGCGGCACCCTCGCCACCTTCGCCGTCCTCGACCTCCTCCTGTTCTTCCTCGCCTTCGAGACCGTCCTCATCCCGATGTACTTCCTCATCGCCCGCTGGGGCGGCGAGGACCGGACCCGCGCGGCCTGGAAATTCATCCTCTACACGCTGCTCGGCTCCGTCGTCATGCTCCTCGGCCTGCTTCTGATCGGCGTCAAAGCGGGCACATTCGACATGGTCGCACTCGCCACTGACAACGGCCGGTCCCTGACCACATCCGTGCAGGTCACCGCCGCTTTGGCGATCGGTCTAGGGCTCGCCGTGAAGACCCCGATGTGGCCCCTGCACAGCTGGCTCCCCGACGCCCACACCGCCGCCCCGACCACCGGCTCGGTCCTGCTCGCCGGCGTCCTGCTCAAGATGGGCACCTACGGGTTCGTCCGCATCCTCCTGCCCGTCGCCCCGGACGGCCTGCGCACCTTCGCGCCCTACCTCGCCGCCTTCGCCGTCGTCGGGATCGTCTACGGCTCCCTGGCCTGCCTCGCCCTGGTCAGGCCCGGCGCGAACGGCGACCTCAAACGCCTCATCGCCTACTCCTCCGTCGGCCACATGGGCTTCGTCCTGCTGGGCATCGCGTCCATGACACCGACCGGCGTGAACGGCGCCCTGTTCGCGAACATCGCCCACGGCCTCATCACCGGCCTGCTGTTCTTCCTCGTCGGCGCCCTCAAGGACCGCACCGGCAGCACCGACCTCGACACCCTCGCCCGGCAGACCGGAGCGGCCCTGTACGGCCGCGCGCCGCGCCTGGGCGGGCTCCTCGCGTTCGCCGCCGTCGCCTCCCTCGGACTGCCCGGACTCGCCGGGTTCTGGGGCGAGATGCTGGCCCTGTTCGGCGCCTTCGACCCCGCGAGCGACCTCAGCCGCCCGGCCTTCCTGACCTTCACGGCGATCGCCGCCTTCGGCACCCTCCTGACGGCCGCCTATCTCCTGCTCGTCGTCCGGCGCGTGTGCATGGGCGCCGTCCCGCAGGACGCCCCGCACCTCACGGACGTACGCGCGTACGAGTTCGCGGCCTGGACCCCGCTCGTCGTCCTCACCGTCGTCGGCGGCCTGTGGCCCAAGGCCCTCCTCGGGCTCACCGACCCGGCCGTGCAGCAGCTCCTCGCAGGAGGCCCCCGATGAGCGCCCTCGCGCAGTCCGTCGTCCAGTCGGTCGACTGGACGGCGATCGCCCCGCCGACCGGCACGGCCGTCGTCGGCCTCGCCGTCCTGGTCGCCGACCTGTTCCTCCCGGACGCGAGGAAGCACCTCCTGGGCTGGTTCTCCGTCGCCGGACTCGCCGCCGCCACGGCCCTCCTGCTGCCCCTCCTGGACGGCGACCGCGCCACCTTCTGCGCGGCCGGCGACCCGCGCGCGTGCAGCTACACAGCGGACCGCTTCACCCTCGTCGTCCAGTTCCTGGTGCTCGGCGGCGCCCTCCTGACCGCCCTCCTGTCCGTCACCGCCCTCAAGGACGAGCGCAAGACGCTGCCCGCAGGGGAGTACTGGTTCCTGCTGCTGTCCTCCGCCGCCGGCGCCGCCCTGCTGCCCGCCTCCCGCGACCTCGCCACCCTGATCGTCGCCCTGGAGGTCGCCTCCCTGCCCGCCTTCGCGCTGGTCGGCATCCGCCACGGCGACAAACGCTCCTCCGAAGCGGCCCTGAAGTTCTTCCTGTCGTCCGTCACAGCCACCGCCGTCAGCCTCCTGGGCATCAGCTTCGTGTACGCCACGACAGGCACCCTCTACCTCACCCAGGTGGCCGAACGCATCCAGGACGTCGACGGCCAGTTCCACACCCTGGCCCAGACAGGCGTCGTCCTCACCCTCGTCGGCTTCGCCTTCAAGACGGCCGCCGTCCCGTTCCACTTCTGGGTCCCCGACACGTACACGGGCGCGCCCCTGCCGATCGCCGCCTACCTGTCGGTCGTCGGCAAGGCCGTCGGTCTCTCCGGCCTGATCCTCGTCACCGTGGTCGCCCTCCCCTCGTACGGCGACGTCTGGGGCCCCGCCCTCGCGGGCCTCGCCGCGCTCACCATGACCGTCGGCAACGCCGCCGCCCTGCGCCAGCACGCCACGCGCGCGTACAGCGCGGTACGCCTCCTCGCCTGGTCCTCCGTGGGCCAGGCCGGCTACCTCCTCGTACCGATCGCCTCGGCCGCCTACACGGACGACGCCGCCCGCGCCGTGGGCTCCACCCTCGCGTACGCCCTCATGTACGCCGCCGTGAACCTCGGCGCGTTCGCCGTGGCCGCCCTGGTGGCCCGTCAGAGCCCCGCCAACCGCCTCACGGACTACCGGGGCCTGTACGCCCGCAGCCCGCTCTCCGCGCTCCTGCTGGGCTTCTTCCTGCTCTGCCTCGCCGGCCTGCCGCCCGGCGTCATCGGCCTCTTCGCGAAGGTCACCGTCTTCTCGGCCGCCGTCGACGCGGGCCTCGGCTGGCTCGCCGTCGTCATGGCCGTCAACGTCGTGATCGCCCTCTTCTACTACCTCCGCTGGACGGCCCTGCTGTTCGCCGCGCCCGAGGGAGAGCCGGTACGGCACCGCGTCCCGGCCCCGCTGACGGCCGCGCTCACCCTCACGGCCACCGCCGGCGTCGTCCTGTCCGGGGCGCCCCAGCTGGTCCTGCGGTTCGCCGACACCACCCTGTTCTGAGGCCTCACCCGGACGGCCGAAACCCTCGCGCCCGCGTGCGCGAGGGAACTCGTGGCGCTCGCCTGGCGTTGACACGGACAGGAGGGTCCACTGGACGTGACACCAGAAGGACCGCAGATCAGCGAGCAAAGGGTTCCCCTGCCGCACGACCTGGAGGGAGTACCGTGCACCGCCGGCACAACGGGCTCAGGACCGCAGTACTCCTCGGGGGGCTGTCCGCACTCATCGTCGTCATCGGCGGTTTCTTCGGCCGGACCGGGCTGATCATCGCCGTCCTGATCGCCCTCGGCACCAACGCGTACGCGTACTGGAACAGCGACAAGCTGGCTCTACGCGCGATGCGCGCGCGCCCGGTGAGCGAGTTCGAGGCCCCCGCCCTGTACCGGATGGTCCGCGAACTCTCCACGCAGGCGCGCCAGCCGATGCCCCGCCTGTACATCTCGCCGACCGAGGCGCCCAACGCCTTCGCGACCGGCCGCAACCCGCGCAACGCGGCCGTGTGCTGCACGGACGGCATCATGCGCCTCCTCGACGAACGCGAGCTGCGCGGCGTCATCGGGCACGAGCTGAGCCACGTCTACAACCGCGACATCCTCATCTCCTCGGTCGCCGGGGCGCTCGCCTCGGTGATCGTCTTCCTGGCGAACTTCGCCTGGCTGATCCCCATCGGCCGCTCCGACGACGACGACGGCCCCGGCATCATCGGCGTGCTCCTGCTGTCGCTCCTCGGACCGCTCGCCGCCAGCCTCATCCAGCTCGCCATCAGCCGCTCCCGCGAGTACGAGGCCGACGCCTCCGGGGCGCAGCTCACCGGCGATCCGCTCGCCCTCGCGAGCGCGCTGCGCAAGCTCGAACTCGGCACCCAGCAGCTTCCGCTGCCGCCCGAGCCCCGGATCGAGACCGCGAGCCACATGATGATCGCGAACCCCTTCCGTCCGGGGCAGGGATTCTCCAAGATGTTCTCGACGCACCCACCTATGGCGGAGCGGATCGCCCGCCTGGAGAAGATGGCAGGTCGCCAGTCGTGAAGACCATCCTCAACGTCGTCTGGCTCGTCCTGAGCGGATTCTGGCTCTTCCTCGCCTACCTCGGCGCGGGCCTCCTCCTCTGCATCACGATCATCGGCATCCCCTTCGGGATCGCCGCCTTCCGCATCGGCGTCTACGCCCTGTGGCCCTTCGGCCGCACCACCGTCGAACGCCGCGACGCGGGCGCGCCGTCCTGCGTCGGCAACGTCCTGTGGCTCGTCCTGGCCGGCTGGTGGCTGGCCCTGGGCCACATCGTCACCGGCCTCCTCCTGTGCGTCACGATCATCGGCATCCCGTTCGGCATCGCCAACTTCAAGCTCATCCCCGTCTCCCTCATGCCCCTGGGCCGCGAGATCGTCCCGACGGACGAACCGTTCGGCGCCCGCTGAACCCTGCCGGGGCGGGGGACAGCCACTTCGGGGTGAGCGAGTTGTCCACAGGCCCGGGGTTATCCACAGGTCAGGGCGATTGTCAGTGGCGGCGTGCACGATGAATCCATGACCGAGCACGAGCAGTCGCTGACCCGGGTGCTGAGGAAGGCCCGCACCACCCGGCCCCAGGGCCGGAGTTCACTCCCCGCCGCCGTGGACGCCGAGGGCGCCTGGTACCTGGACCCGCCGAGCCTCGCGCAGTGGCTGGAGGACCAGGTGGAGGAGAAGGGCTGGTACGGGGAGCCGGACGACGACACCGAGACGGCCCCGTGGGCGGAGTTCCGGATACGTACGGGGGCGGCCCGCTGAGAGCTCACCCCCTCCCCGGCACCCACCCCCGCCGCACCCCGTACACCACCGCCCCCAGCACCAGCACCCCCGCCCCGGACACCACCGACACCCAAGGAAGGGAGAACGCCAGCAGCAGACACCCCGCGAGACCGACCACCGGCACCAGGCGCGCGAGCGGCGCCGGGGACAGGGTCCACGCCGAGGCGTTGGCCACCGCGTAGTAGAGGAGGACACCGAAGGAGGAGAAACCGATCGCGCCGCGGACGTCGAGGGTGGCGGCCAGGACGGCGACGACCGCGCCGACGGCGAGTTCGGCACGGTGGGGGACCTGGAAGCGGGGGTGGACGGCGGACAGGGCCCCGGGGAGATGCCGGTCACGGGCCATCGCGAGGGTCGTCCGGGAGACCCCCAGGATCAGGGCGAGCAGCGATCCCAGCGCGGCGACGGCCGCACCGGCCCGCACCACGGGGACCAGACCGGGCACGCCCGCCGCACGCACCGCGTCCACCAGCGGAGCACCCGCCCCGCCCAGCCCGTCGACACCGAGCACCGAGAGGACGGCGACCGCCACACACCCGTACACCACCAGCGTGACGCCCAGGGCGAGCGGGATCGCCCGGGGGATCGTGCGCGACGGATCCCGCACCTCCTCGCCCAGGGTCGCGATCCGCGCGTACCCCGCGAAGGCGAAGAACAGCAGCCCGGCGGCCTGGAGCAGCCCGCCCGCCCCACCGGAGAACCCGATGTCCGCCGGCCCCGCGCCGGACCTCTCGGCACCCTCCGCCCCCAGGCACATGGCCACGACAGCCACCAGGACCGCCAGCACCACGGCCACGACCGCCCGTGTCACCCACGCCGACTTCTGGACGCCGCCGTAGTTCACCGCCGTCAGCACCAGGACCGACGCGACCGCCACCGCGTGCGCGTGGGCCGGCCAGACGTACAGCCCCACGGTCAGCGCCATCGCCGCGCACGACGCCGTCTTCCCGACGACGAAGGCCCACCCGGCGAGGTACCCCCAGAACGCGCCGAGGCGCTCCCGGCCGTAGACGTACGTACCACCCGAGGCCGGATAGCGGGCGGCCAGCCGGGCGGAGGCGGTCGCGTTGCAGTAGGCGATCACGGCGGCGAGCGCGAGGGCGGGCAGCAGACCGGTACCGGCGACCCGCGCGGCGGGCCCCAGGGCGACGAACACACCGGCGCCGATCATCGCCCCGAGCCCGATCACGACGGCGTCCCCGAGCCCCAGGGTGCGGCGGAGTCCGGTGGGGGAGCCGGAGGGGACGGTCATGGGTGGCGCCTTCCGGAGAGGGGGTGCCTCGGGGTGGCGAGGGCCGGGCGGGCCGGCGCGTGTGTCATGGGCCGCACCCTAATGACCGGAGGAACCGGCGCGTACCGGCGCGACGTCGTCCACACCAACACAGGACGAACGCACGTGCGGCGGCGGGTGCGGGACGCGCCACTTTCACCGGACCCACACGGCAGGAACAGCGGACGCACAGCGCGGAAGGGCAGGTTCGGGGCATGGGCATCGTCAGTTGGATCATCCTGGGACTGTTGGCCGGAGTCGTCGCCAAGGTCCTGTTGCCGGGCCGCGACCCGGGCGGCCTCATCGGCACGACCCTCATCGGCGTCGCGGGCGCGTTCGTCGGCGGCTGGATCTCGGCGCGCTGGCTGGACCACCCGGTGACGAAGGACTTCTACGACGGCGCGACCTGGGCGGCGGCGATCGGCGGCTCGCTGGTGCTGCTGATCGTCTACCGGCTCCTGTTCGGCAACTCGCGGGACTGAACCACGCGGAACCGAACCCCCGGACACGCCAGAAGGGCGGGCGCCGAGGCACCCGCCCTTCTGGCCCACCGGCCCACGGACTACCGGTAGTTCACGAACTGGAGCGCGAAGTCGAAGTCCTGGCCCTTCAGCAGCGCGATGACGGTCTGGAGATCGTCACGGCTCTTGGAGCTGACGCGCAGTTCCTCACCCTGGACCTGGGCCTTGATGCCCTTGGGGCCCTCGTCGCGGATGAGCTTGGCGACCTTCTTCGCGTTGTCCTGCGAGATGCCCTCCTTGACCTCGGCGAAGAGCTTGTACTCCTTGCCGGAGAGCTGCGGTTCGCCCGCCTCCAGCGCCTTCAGCGAGATCCCGCGCTTGATGAGCTTCGACTGGAAGACGTCGAGGACAGCCATGACCCGGTCCTCGGAGTTCGCCTCCATCAGGATCTTCTCGCCGGACCACGAGATCGAGGCACCCACGCCCTTGAAGTCGTAGCGCTGCGAGATCTCCTTGCCGGCCTGGTTGAGGGCGTTGTCGACCTCCTGCCGCTCGACCTTCGAGACGATGTCGAAACTGGAGTCGGCCATGTCCTGTGGCTCCTTGTATCAGGGGGCGTGTCGAGTGCGTGGCGGCGTCCTCGGGGGCCCGTGCCTGTCCCGGCACAGCCCCGGCCACGTCCGGACAAGCCTAGCCACCCGATCACCTCCGGGCGCAGCTCAATCGGGTGGCGGACCACCCCTCCCCATCGGGTATTGTTTACGTCGTTGCCAGGGAACACCGCCGAAAAGCGGCTGGACCAGGTGACAAACCCCCGGCGGTGTGCCCGAGCGGCCAAAGGGAGCAGACTGTAAATCTGCCGGCTCAGCCTTCCCAGGTTCGAATCCTGGCGCCGCCACACGGGAACGCAAGGGCCCGTGATCCACTCAAGCAGTGGGTCACGGGCCCTTCGTCATGTGCGCCGCCGCGACGGGCTCATGAAGAAGATCACACCCTCTGAGGCACACTGACCTCATGTCCAGCCGCCGCAGAACCTGCCCCGAGTGCCGCCGCGAGATCGCCGTCGTCGCCGGACGGTTCGCCCGGCACGACCCGCCCGGCGCCCGCGCGGCCGGCGAGCTGACGTCCTGCCCCGGCTCCCGCAGCCAAGCCCAACTCGGCGCCGCCCAGCCGTCGCTGGACGGCTTCACGGTCCCCGAGTTCCCGGGCCAGATGCCCCTCTTCTGACCCGCGCACCACGCCGTACGAGCACCCACCACCGCACACCCTCAGCCGTACAACGCCCCTGAGGACCCGTCAGTTCCCCGCCACCGACTTCACCGCCACGGACACCGGCGCGGAACCCCCCACCAGCTCCAGCGTCAGCCCCGCCGTAGCCGGTGTCTCCAGCAGCTCCGCGAGTACGGCGGCCACATCGTCGCGCGGGATCATGCCGCGCCCCGTACGCGCCTCCAGGCGCACCAGCCCGGTCCCGGCGTCGTCGGTGAGACCCCCGGGCCGCAGGACGGTCCAGTCGAGGGCGCCCAGGCTCTGGACGTACGCGTCGGCGGCCCCCTTCGCGCGCAGGTAGGCGTCGAAGATCTCGTCCCCGGCATGCCCGGCGTCCGCGCCCATCGAGGACACGACGAGGAACCGGCGCACGCCCGCGCGTACGGCCGCGTCGGCGAAGAGAACCGCCGCCCCCTTGTCGACGGTGTCCTTGCGCGCGACCCCGCTGCCCGGCCCCGCACCCGCCGCGAACACGGCCGCGTCGGCGCCCCGGAGAACCCCGGCGACCTCCTCGGCGGACGCCGACTCCAGGTCCAGGACGACCGGTTCGGCATCGGCCGCGCGTAGATCGTCCCCCTGCTCGGCCTTGCGGATGATCCCCACGACCTCGTCCCCGCGCGCGGCGAGCAACCGCTCCAGCCGCAACGCGATCTGACCATGACCTCCGGCGATGACAATGCGCATGCTGTCGACCGTACGCCCGGGAAGCCCCGTCCGCCGCACGACTCCCCTTAAGTGTGACGGTCGGTAAATATGCTCACGAGCCACCACGCCACACAGCCCCCTCGGCGCCCCCACCGCCCCCTACGACACCTCCCCCCGCCCCTGCCGAGGCAACCCCAACTCCGCGGCCACAGCCGAATTGCAGTACTCCCGCACCGCACTCGTCCGAGCCACCACCCGCCCCCGATGAATCACGATCCGGCTGTAGGCGAGCGACAGCGCCCCCGCGAGCCGCTCCCCCCGAACCGCCAGCAACTCGGCCGGAAACCCCGCCTCCACCCGCACCTCGGGCAACCCGAGCACCGCACGCGCGGACGCGCTGACGGCGTCGTACGCGTCCTCGGGCCGCAACCCCTCGCGCGAGGCCAGCAGATACGCGGCCTCCAGCGGATCACCGCGCCCCACGGGGTTGGAGACATCCCGCAGCGCCCCGCTCCCGGCGGCGACCCGCACCCCCGCCGCCCGCAGGAGCCGCACGGGAGCCGTCCCGCGGCCCTCCACGGCCCCGCAGGAGCCCTGGGGGAGGCAGACGACGGTGACGCCCGCGGCGGCGAGCTGGTCGGCCGTACGGGAGGCGTGCTCGGCGGGCAGCGCCCCGCAGGGGCCGAGCGTGACGCCGGGCCGCAGGCCCCCGCACTGCGCGGCGATGCGCGCGAGGCGCCCGGGGTCGGCGGCGTCGGTGTGCAGGTCGACCGGGCAGCCGTGCTCGGCGGCGACCTCCAGGACGGCCTGGACGTACCCCGTCGGATCGGGGTCGAGGTCGGGGCAGCCGCCCACCACGGAGGCGCCCATCTTCAGCGCGTCCCGCAGCATCGCGAGTCCGTCCGCGCCGGCCACCCCGGTCAGCAGCCGGGGCACCGCCACGGTCGTCAGCTCCGCGAGCCCGCGCAGCGAACGCCGCGCCTGGAGGACGGCGCCGAGCGCGCCGAGCCCCTGGACGTCGCCCACGCGCACGTGCGCGCGCAGGGCGGTCGCGCCGTGGCCGAGCTGGAGGAGGGCCGCCTCGGTGGCGCGCCGCTGGACGTCCTCGGGGGCGTACGACACCGGCCCGTCCGTGTCGGCGGACAGCGCGGTGTCCGCGTGCGCGTGCGGTTCGGCGGGGGCGGGGAGCAGGAGGTAGCCGGAGAGATCGACGCGGCCCCCGCGCGCGGGAGGGCCGGTCAGGCTGCCCGCCGTACCGACGGCCTCGATCCGCCCGCCGCCCAGCCGTACGTCCACGGTCCTGCCGTCGGTGAGCCGGGCGCCGCACAGCAGGAGGGCCGACGGGTCCTGCTGAGGGCCGGAGGGCGACGACGGGGACGGCTGCGGCTGACTGTCGGGCATCGCGCTCCCGGGGCTCCAGGGTGGCAGAGGAAGATCACACAGAGTGAGTCGAGCCTAGGGCGGTCGTCCGGCGCTGTCAGGGAGGGACGAAATAGTCGTACCGGTGTGGTCCGCCGTGCGGGGGAGGCCCCGGAGACCCTTGCGGCAGGCCGGAAACCGGGGCCGCACAGGGCCCGACAACGGATTTGGGTGTACGCCCGAGGAGCGTGTAATGTCTTCCTCGCTCGCCCCAATAGCTCAGTCGGTAGAGCGTCTCCATGGTAAGGAGAAGGTCTACGGTTCGATTCCGTATTGGGGCTCTGGTGAGAGAGGTTCCCGCCGCGAGGCGGGAACGGATCTCATCACAGCGGTGTAGCTCAGTCGGTAGAGCAAGCGGCTCATAATCGCTGTGTCACCGGTTCAAGTCCGGTCACCGCTACGAGTAGTAGCCGATTGTGGGGTCGGTCCTCCAGTCGGCTACTCTTTCATGCGTTAATCATTTCTACCCGTTTCGTCAAGGAGCACTCACGTGGCTGCCACCGACGTCCGCCCGAAGATCACGCTGGCCTGCGTGGAGTGCAAGGAGCGGAACTACATCACCAAGAAGAACCGGCGCAACAACCCGGACCGACTGGAGATGAAGAAGCACTGCCCGCGTTGCAACGCGCACACCGCGCACCGCGAAACGCGATAAATCAGGCTCGTACGTGAGGCCGTCCCCGAGAGATCGGGGGCGGCCTCACGTCGTTGAACAGGTAGTACCGGTCAGTAGAGCAACCAGAGAGGTGCCGGGCCCATGGCGCTCGACCAGTCCTTCGTGGGGCGGAGCTACCCGCCCACCGAGCCCTACGAGGTGGGCCGGGAGAAGATCCGCGAGTTCGCGGTGGCGATCGGTGACGACCACCCCGCGTACACGGACCCCGAGGCCGCGAAGGCGCTCGGTCACCCGGACGTGATCGCCCCGCCGACGTTCGTGTTCTCCATCACCTTCAAGGCCGCCGGACAGGTCATCGAGGACCCCCAGCTGGGCCTCGACTACAGCCGCGTCGTGCACGGCGACCAGAAGTTCACGTACGTCCGCCCCGTGCGCGCGGGCGACCGGCTGAGCGTCACCAGCACCATCGAGGCCGTCAAGTCGATGGCCGGCAATGACATCGTGGACATCCGCGGCGAGGTCCACGACGAGGCCGGCGAGCACGTCGTGACCGCCTGGACCAAGCTCGTGGCCCGCGCGGCCACCGAGGAGGCGTGAGGAATCCCATGACGGCGAAGATTTCTTACGACGAGGTCGAGGTCGGCACCGAACTGCCCGCCCGCACTTTCCCCGTGACCCGCGCCACGCTCGTGCGTTACGCGGGCGCCTCCGGCGACTTCAACCCGATCCACTGGAACGAGCGGTTCGCCAAGGAGGTGGGCCTCCCGGACGTCATCGCGCACGGCATGTTCACCATGGCCGAGGCGGTCCGCGTCGTCACCGACTGGACCGGTGACCCCGGCGCGGTCGTCGACTACGGCGTCCGCTTCACCAGGCCCGTCGTCGTCCCCAACGACGACGAGGGCGCCCTCATCGAGGTCACCGCCAAGGTCGCCGCCAAGCTCGACGACAACACGGTCCGCGTCGACCTCACCGTCACCAGCGCCGGCCAGAAGGTCCTCGGCATGTCCCGGGCGGTCGTCCGCCTGGCCTGAGGTTTTCCGTGCGACAGGCGCGCACGCGTACGGCGATGTAAGGGGCGTTCTCCAGGGCGAGGCGCCCCTTACACGTGCCCGGCGGGGGACCGGCGTTGTCAGTGCCGTCTCGTAGGCTTGGCCGCGTGCTCGAACTTCACGACGCTCCGCTCGCCCCGCTGACCACGTTCCGGCTCGGCGGCCCCGCCTCCCGCCTGGTGACCGCCACCACCGACGCCGAGGTGATCGAGGCCGTGCGCGAGGCCGACGCGGCAGGAACCCCCCTGCTGATCGTCGGCGGCGGCTCCAACCTCGTCGTCGGGGACAAGGGCTTCGACGGCACGGCCCTGCGCATCGCCACGCGCGGGAGCGAGCTGAGCGGTACGACGCTGGAGCTGGCCGCGGGCGAGGTGTGGACCGACGCCGTCGCGCGCGCGGTGGACGCCGGGCTCGCCGGGATCGAGTGCCTCGCCGGGATCCCCGGGTCGGCGGGCGCGACGCCGATCCAGAACGTCGGGGCGTACGGCCAGGAGGTCTCCTCGACGATCACCGAGGTCGTCGCCTACGACCGGCGCGCGGGCGAGACGGTCACGCTGTCCGCCGCCGAGTGCGCCTTCTCGTACCGCCACAGCCGTTTCAAGGCGGACCCCGAGCGGTACGTCGTCCTGCGCGTGCGGTTCGCTCTGGAGGACGCGGGCGGGCTGTCGGCGCCCCTGAAGTACGCCGAGACCGCGCGGGCGCTCGGCGTCGAGGCGGGGGAGCGGGTCGCGCTCGGCGCCGCGCGCGAGACGGTGCTCAAGCTGCGCGCGGGCAAGGGGATGGTGCTGGACCCCGAGGACCACGACACCTGGTCCGCCGGGTCCTTCTTCACCAACCCGATCCTCGCGGACGCCGAGTTCGCGGCGTTCCGCGCGCGCGTGGGGGAGCGGCTCGGCGAGGGCACCGAACCGCCCGCCTACCCGGCGGGGGAGGGGCACACGAAGACGTCCGCCGCGTGGCTCATCGACCGCGCCGGCTTCACGAAGGGGTACGGCCCCGGCCCCGCGCGCCTGTCCACGAAGCACACCCTCGCCCTCACGAACCGGGGCACCGCCACCACGGAGGACCTCCTCGCGCTGGCCCGCGAGATCGTCGCCGGGGTGGAGACGGCGTTCGGGGTGACGCTGGTGAACGAGCCGGTGATGGTGGGCGTCAGCCTCTGAAAGGGGCACGCCCTCAGTACGCCACCCCCACCCCCTGCTTCACCGTCCCCGCCTCCCCGATCATCCCCAGCATCGCGTGCGCCACATCCGCCCGCCCGATGAACCTCCCCGCGCGCGGGAAGCCGCCGATCACCTTGCGGTAGACGCCCGTGAGGGGCTTGTCCTGGAGGCGGGGCGGGCGGACGAACGTCCAGTCCGTCGTGGAGCGGGCGACGTCCGCCTCCATCTCGCGCAGGTCGTCGTAGACGGGGCGCAGGATCGCGGAGACGGCACGGATCATCGCCCGGTCGAGGAGGCCGTCGTCCGCCGGGGCGGGGCCCACGGGGGCGGCGCTGACCAGCAGGAACCGGCGTACGTCCGTCGACTCCAGGGCCTTCAGAGCCGTACGGGTCAGGCGGGTGGCGACGCCGGCGTCCGACCGGCCGCGGGGGCCGAGGCCGGAGAGGACGGCGTCGCGGCCGGTCAGCGCGGGGAGCAGGGCCTCCGGGTCGGTGAGGTCGGCGCGGACGACCTCCAGGTGTGTGCCGGTGACGGTGAGGCGGGCCGGGTCGCGGACGACCGCGGTGACCTCGTGGCCGGAGTCGAGGGCCTGGCGGACGATCTCGCGGCCGATGCCGCCGGTCGCGCCCAGGACGGTGAGTTTCATGGTGGACCCCCAGTGGGAATGAGGTGAGTGAGTGCTCACTCACCCTGTCTTCTCCTAGAGTGGGTAAGTAATCACTCACCCGTCAAGTGCCGACACCGAACGGATGTCCCCCATGGAACCCAGGCCCACCCGAGCGCGCATCCTCGACGCCGCCCACGACCTGATGCGTACGGTCGGGCTCGCCCGGGCCACCACCAAGGAGATCGCGAGAGCGGCCGGCTGCTCCGAGGCGGCCCTCTACAAGCACTTCGACAGCAAGGAGGACCTCTTCGTCCAGGTCCTCACGGAACGCCTCCCGCAGCTGACGCCCCTCCTCGGCAGCCTCGCCGCGGAGCCCGGCCGGGGCACGCTGGAGGAGAACCTCACCGAGATCGCCCACCAGGCGTCCCTCTTCTACGACGAGAGCTTCCCGATCGCCGCGTCCCTCTACGCGGAGCCCAGCCTCAAGCAGCGGCACGACCGGGCGATGCGCGAGAGGGGCAGAGGCCCGCACGTCCCCATCGGCCTCCTCGACGCGTACCTCCGCGCGGAGCAGACCCTCGGCCGCGTCCACCCGGACACCGACACCTTCGCCGCGGCGTCCCTCCTCCTCGGCGCCTGCGCACAGCGCGCGTTCGCGTACGAGGCGGCGGACACGCGCCCCGACACGGCGACGTTCGCGTCCCGCCTCGCCCGCACGCTCCTCGCGGGCATCACGGGACCCGCAGGAGAGGCCGGGCCCGACGGGGCAACGAGGTTGGCGGAAACGGCCGGAGCCGCCGAGGCACCCTAGGGAGACCGCCCTCAGGACACCGGCGCCGCCAACCAGTCGTCCACCCCGGACAACAGCTTCCCCCTGACCCCCTCCGGCGCCGCCGACCCCCGGATCGACTGCCGCGCCAGTTCCGCCAGTTCCTCGTCCGTGAACCCGTGGTACCGCCGGGCGATCTCGTACTGCGCGGCCAGCCGGGAGCCGAACAGCAGCGGGTCGTCCGCGCCCAGCGCCATCGGCACGCCGGCGTCGTACAGCACCCGCAGGGGCACGTCCTCCGGCTTCTCGTACACGCCCAGGGCGACGTTGGACGCGGGGCAGACCTCGCAGGTCACCCCCCGCTCCGCGAGGCGCTTCAGCAGGCGGGGGTCCTCCGCCGCGCGGACCCCGTGGCCGATGCGGGTCGCGTGGAGGTCGTCCAGGCAGTCGCGGATGGAGAAGGCGCCGGCCAGCTCGCCGCCGTGGGGCGCGGACAGCAGGCCCCCCTCGCGGGCGATCGCGAACGCCCGGTCGAAGTCGCGGGCCAGGCCCCGGCGTTCGTCGTTGGAGAGGCCGAAGCCGACGACGCCCCGCTCGGCGTAGCGGACGGCGAGCCGGGCGAGCGTACGGGCGTCCAGCGGGTGCTTCATCCGGTTCGCGGCGACCAGCACCCGCATCCCGATCCCGAGGTCGCGCGAGGTCGTCTCCACCGCGTCCAGGATGATCTCCAGCGCCGGGATGAGCCCGCCCAGCCGGGGCGCGTACGAGGTGGGGTCGACCTGGATCTCCAGCCACCCGGAGCCGTCCCGGACATCCTCCTCGGCGGCCTCGCGCACGAGGCGCCGGATGTCGTCGGGCTCACGCAGGCACGAGCGCGCAGCGTCGTACAGCCGCTGGAAGCGGAACCAGCCCCGTTCGTCCGTAGCCCTCAGCTGCGGCGGCTCCCCGCTGGTCAGCGCCTCGGTCAGCGCCTCAGGCAGCCGTACCCCGTACTTGTCGGCCAGTTCCAGCACGGTCGCGGGCCGCATCGAGCCGGTGAAGTGCAGGTGCAGATGGGCTTTGGGGAGTTGAGAGAGATCACGTACACACGGGGGGTTCGGGGGGCTCCCCCCTGAAAGGCTCAGCATTCGCCGATACTGCCGTACGCGGGTGAGGCGCGGGTAATCGGTTCCCCGAACGTGGGTTTGCTCGCACACACCAGCGGGCCGCCTCCCCGGAGGAAGGCGGCCCGCACGGTGATGTCCTACTTGGCCTCGGCCAGCAGCTTCTGGAGCCGCGAGACGCCCTCGACGAGGTCCTCGTCGCCCAGCGCGTACGACAGCCGCAGATAACCGGGTGTGCCGAACGCCTCACCGGGTACGACCGCGACCTCGGCCTCCTCCAGGATCAGCTCGGCCAGCTCCACCGAGGAGGCGGGCCGCCGGCCCCGGATCTCCTTGCCGAGCAGCTCCTTCACGGACGGGTACGCGTAGAACGCGCCCTCGGGCACCGGGCAGAACACGCCGTCGATCTCGTTGAGCATCGCGACGATCGTCTTGCGCCGCCGGTCGAAGGCGACCTTCATCTCCTCGACGGCCGTGAGGTCACCGGAGACCGCGGCGAGCGCGGCGACCTGGGCGACGTTGGAGACGTTGGACGTGGCGTGCGACTGGAGGTTGGTCGCGGCCTTGACGACGTCCTTGGGGCCGATGACCCAGCCGACCCGCCAGCCGGTCATGGCGTACGTCTTGGCGACGCCGTTGACGACGATCGTCTTGTCGGCCAGCTCGGGCACGACCACCGGGAGCGAGTGGAACTCCGCGTCGCCGTACACGAGGTGCTCGTAGATCTCGTCCGTCAGGACCCACAGGCCGTGCTCGGCGGCCCAGCGGCCGATCTCCTCGACCTGCGCGCGCGTGTAGACCGCGCCGGTCGGGTTGGAGGGGGAGACGAAGAGCAGGACCTTGGTGTTCGCGGTCCGCGCGGCCTCCAGCTGCTCGACCGAGACGCGGTAGCCGGTCGTCTCGTCGGCGACGACCTCGACCGGGACACCGCCGGCGAGACGGATCGACTCGGGGTAGGTCGTCCAGTACGGCGCCGGGACGATGACCTCGTCGCCCGGGTCGAGGATCGCGGCGAACGCCTCGTAGATGGCCTGCTTGCCGCCGTTGGTGACGAGGATCTGGGACGCGTCGACCTCGTAGCCCGAGTCGCGCAGGGTCTTCGCGGCGATCGCGGCCTTCAGCTCGGGCAGGCCGCCCGCCGGGGTGTAGCGGTGGTACTTGGGGTTCTTGCAGGCCTCGACGGCCGCCTCGACGATGTAGTCGGGGGTCGGGAAGTCGGGCTCACCCGCGCCGAAACCGATCACCGGACGCCCGGCGGCCTTCAGGGCCTTCGCCTTGGCGTCCACGGCGAGGGTCGCGGATTCGGAGATCGCGCCGATGCGGGCCGAGACCCGGCGTTCGGTGGGAGAGGTTGCAGCGCTCATGCGGCCCATGTTTTCAGACCCGCAACACCGGCGGCACGCCGGTTTCACGTACTGGGCAACGCGAGGCCACGCCCGGGTGAACCGACGGAACATCAGACCGAGACCGATCAAGAGCGCTTCGCGTTCGACGCCGGGCTCAGGAGCACGTACACTCATCCGTCGTTGGCCCTCTACAGCCGTGCCACCAGCGGTGCACACCAAGCACCCGCGTGGATACGGTAGGTTGGGGGACGGACAAAGGGTCGTAGCTCAATTGGTAGAGCACTGGTCTCCAAAACCAGCGGTTGGGGGTTCAAGTCCCTCCGGCCCTGCTTCACACTCCTTCAGGATGTGTGCGCAGGTATACACAGCATTGCACCGTCGTGCGGCTCAGACCGGGCGCGGCACGGCCACGACCCGGGAACAGGTGAGGACGAATGGCGGATGCCGTGGGCTCCATCGATACGCCTGATGCCCAGGACGAAGCGCCTGAGAGCAAGAAGAAGGCGCGCAAGGGCGGAAAGCGCGCCAAGCGAGGCCCGCTGAAGCGTCTGGCCCTCTTCTACCGCCAGATCGTCGCCGAGCTGCGCAAGGTAGTCTGGCCGACGCGCAATCAGCTCACCACCTACACCACCGTGGTGATCGTCTTCGTGGTCATCATGATCGGTCTGGTCACGGTGATCGACTACGGTCTCAGCCATGCCGCCAAGTACGTCTTCGGCTGATGCCGATTAGCGAAGGGCGCCGAGGAAACCGGCGCCCCTTTCGCATGTTCCACCCTTATGCATCCCAGGAAGAAGCAGCCACGTGTCTGACCAGAACCTGAACGACGACCACGAAGCTGTCGAGGCCGTCGAGTCCGTCGACGACGAGCTCGACATCGTCGAGGGCGCGGACGAGGACCTGGACGAGGTGGAGGCTGCCGACGCCGAGGCCGGCGAGGCCGCTGAAGAGGACGCCGTCCACCTCGAAGAGGAAGAGGACGCCGACCTCGAAGAGGACGCCGCCCTTGAAGAAGACGCCGACCTTGAAGAAGGCGATGAGGAGGACGAGTCCGGCGGCGACGTCGAGACCGCTCCCGTCGACCCCGTCGAGGCCCTCCGCGAGGAGCTGCGCACCCTCCCCGGCGAGTGGTACGTCATCCACACCTACGCCGGTTACGAGAACCGCGTGAAGACCAACCTGGAGCAGCGCGCCGTCTCGCTGAACGTCGAGGACTTCATCTTCCAGGCCGAGGTGCCGCAGGAAGAGGTCGCCCAGATCAAGAACGGCGAGCGCAAGACGGTCCGGCAGAACAAGCTTCCCGGGTACGTCCTGGTCCGGATGGACCTCACGAACGAGTCCTGGGGCGTCGTCCGCAACACCCCCGGCGTCACCGGCTTCGTGGGCAACGCGTACGACCCCTACCCGCTGACGCTGGACGAGATCGTCAAGATGCTCGCGCCCGAGGCGGAGGAGAAGGCGGCCCGCGAGGCGGCCGAGGCCGAGGGTAAGCCGGCGCCGTCGCGCAAGCTTGAGGTCCAGGTGCTGGACTTCGAGGTCGGCGACTCGGTCACCGTCACGGACGGCCCGTTCGCCACGCTCCAGGCCACGATCAACGAGATCAACGCCGACTCCAAGAAGGTCAAGGGCCTGGTGGAGATCTTCGGCCGCGAGACCCCGGTCGAGCTGTCCTTCGACCAGATCCAGAAGAACTAGCTCTTTCTGGAAGACACACTTCCGGCCAGGTCAGACAGGCTGTCACAGCTTGTCTGACCTGCTCGGTTTTTGGCCGCACACCTATACCCGTTATCGTTGTGCGGTATGCCTGCGTCCGGGTGATTCCCGAGCACGGGCAGGACCCGAATCGAAAGGACCCGGAGAGCTATGCCTCCCAAGAAGAAGAAGGTCACGGGGCTCATCAAGCTCCAGATCAACGCCGGTGCGGCGAACCCCGCCCCGCCGGTCGGCCCCGCGCTCGGTCAGCACGGCGTCAACATCATGGAGTTCTGCAAGGCCTACAACGCCGCGACCGAGTCGCAGCGTGGCTGGGTCATCCCGGTGGAGATCACGGTCTACGAGGACCGCTCCTTCACCTTCGTGACCAAGACTCCGCCGGCCGCGAAGATGATCCTCAAGGCCGCCGGTGTCGAGAAGGGCTCGGGCGAGCCGCACAAGACCAAGGTCGCCAAGATCACCGAGGCGCAGGTCCGCGAGATCGCCACGACCAAGCTCCCCGACCTCAACGCCAACGACCTGGACGCCGCGGCGAAGATCATCGCCGGCACCGCGCGCTCCATGGGCGTCGTCGTCGAGGGCTGACCTCACCCCCCTTCACCGCAGATATGTGGGAGGGCCTGCTCGGCCCTGAACCACGACTCCAGAACCTCACAGGAGCAGTAATGAGCAAGCGCAGCAAGGCCCTTCGCGCTGCGGACGCCAAGATCGACCGGGAGAAGCTGTACGCCCCGCTCGAGGCCGTCCGTCTCGCCAAGGAGACCTCCACCTCGAAGTTCGACGGCACCGTCGAGGTCGCCTTCCGCCTGGGTGTCGACCCGCGCAAGGCCGACCAGATGGTCCGTGGCACCGTGAACCTGCCGCACGGCACCGGCAAGACCGCCCGGGTCCTGGTCTTCGCGACCGGTGACCGTGCTGCTGCCGCGGAAGCCGCTGGCGCCGACATCGTCGGCTCCGACGAACTGATCGACGAGGTCGCCAAGGGCCGCCTGGACTTCGACGCCGTCGTCGCCACCCCGGACCTCATGGGCAAGGTCGGCCGCCTCGGCCGCGTGCTCGGTCCGCGTGGTCTGATGCCGAACCCGAAGACCGGCACCGTCACTCCGGACGTCGTCAAGGCCGTCACGGACATCAAGGGCGGCAAGATCGAGTTCCGCGTCGACAAGCACTCGAACCTGCACTTCATCATCGGCAAGACGTCCTTCGAGGACGAGAAGCTGGTGGAGAACTACGCCGCGGCGCTCGACGAGATCACGCGTCTCAAGCCGTCCGCCGCGAAGGGTCGGTACATCAAGAAGGCCGCGATCAGCACCACGATCGGCCCCGGCGTTCCGGTCGACCCCAACCGCACCCGCAACCTCCTCACCGAGGAGGACCCGGCCGCGGTCTGAGCCTCACCGCTCACCTCGTAGTCGGACACGGGCCCCACGCCTTCGGGTGTGGGGCCCGTTCCCGTTGTCGGTGGCCTGGGTTAACGTGCGGGAACGGAGATCGCACAGGGGTGGTGGGACGGATGGCGCGGGTGGGGCTGTGGGGGGCGACCGTGGCCCTGCTGGTGGGGAGCGTCGCGTGTACGACGCCACAGCCGCAGGCCGGGGGTACCACGGCGGCGGCGAGCGCGCCGGTCAAGGCCCTGCGCGGCGCCGAGCGGGCCACCACGGACGCCGGGTCGGCCAAGGTCGAGTCGAGCACGGCGATGGGGAAGGTGATGTCCCTGACGGCCGAGGGCGCGGTGTCGTGGGCGCGGGGGTTCACGGGGACGCTCGTGCTGACCTACACCGGGGGCAGCGTCGCCGAGACCATGCGGGAGGCGGGCGTGTCCTCGACGGAGGCCCGCTATCTGCCGGACGCGTACTACGCGCGCACGGGCGCCCGGCTCGCGAAGGAGGCCGGCGGCAAGCAGTGGGTGCGGTACGCGTACGCCGATCTGGAGCGCCTCGCGGGCGGCGCCGGCGCGTACATCCAGGACCAGCTCCGGCACACGGCCCCCAGCCGCGCGGTGAAGCTCCTGCTGGCCTCGGGGGACGTGCGCGAGGTCGGCCGGGAGACGGTGCGGGGGCGGCGTACGACGCACTACTCGGGGGCCGTGGACTCCGACGCGTCCAGTGTGACGACCGAGCGCGTGGACGTGTGGGTGGACGAGCGGAACCTGCTGGTGAAGAAGGTGGAGAAGGGCGTCACCGCGGACGGGGCGTACAGCCAGACCGCGTACTACGGGGAGTACGGCACGAAGGTGGCCGTCGAGCGGCCTCCGGCGAAGGACACCGCGGACTTCTCGGAGCTGGTGCGGGAACTCTCGGGCGGGTGAAAACGTCGGGGACAGTAAAGGGAGTCTCGGACTAAGGTTCTACACAGGTAAAGCAAATGAAGGGGAGTCTGGGGAGGCTCCTCGGGATGTGGGGGGTACTTGTGAACGTCCGGAAGAAGACCGCCGCCGCCGGTGTGACCGCTCTGGTGCTGACCGGCGCCGTGGCCTGCGGGAACGCGTCCGACACCGTGGAGCGGACGGCGGCCCAGGCGCTGACGGCGTCGTTCAAGAAGACCTCGGAGGCCAAGTCCGCGAAGGTCAGCATGACCATGTCGATGCCGAAGGCCATGGAGGGCGGCGGCGACACGACGATGACCGGCGTCATGGGCTGGGACCCGACCGTGCTGGACGTCACGATGAAGGGCGACGGTCTCACGGGCGAGCCCGGTGCCCCCGAGAGCGTCCGCATGATCATGGCGGACAACGTCATGTACATGGACATGGGCGCCTCGCCGGACATGGCCGAGATGACGGACGGCAAGCGCTGGATGAAGCTCGACATGATGGCCGCCGCGAAGGCCAGTGGCGACAAGGCGCTCCAGAAGCAGGCGACCGCGGGCCTGGAGAACATGAACCAGAGCCCGGTGGACCAGCTCGCCCTGCTGCTCGAATCGCCGAACATCAAGCACATCGGCAGCGAGAAGATCGACGGCGTTGAGGCGGAGCACTACAAGGGCCTGCTCACGGTCAAGGAGATGATGGCGTCCAACAAGTCGCTGGACGTCCTGGACTCCGCCGACCGCGACAAGCTCCTCAAGGGCATCGAGAAGTCCGGCTTCACGGGCTACGACACGGACGTCTGGGTCAACAAGGACGACCTCCCGGTCCGGATGGACGTCGTCATGGACCACCCCGACGGCGCGCTCAAGATGAGCATGAAGCTCTCCGACTACGGCGCGCAGGCCAAGGTCACGCCGCCGGCCGCCAAGGACACCTTCGACCTGATGGACATGTTCAAGAACCTCGGCGACAAGCTGAAGGGCCTGGACAAGGACCTGGAGGGGCTGGACGCCGGGGACCTCGACCTCCAGGACCTGGAGAACACCCCGGCGAGCTGAGCCGCGTAGGGAACCTCATCGTCGTACGACCGGATTTGCCCCGCGCCGATCCGGTCGCGTACTCTCCTCGAGAAGCCAAAGACCGCTGGTCGTTGCCGTGTGTCCGTCAGGATGTGCGGTGGCCGAAGGATCCGCTGATATGCGGACGACCCGCGCAGGTGTTCGTGGAAGTGCTCCCGGAGTTCGCCGCCCCAGCGGTGTGCGAGTCCCGGTCGAGCAACGCCCCGTGCGCCTGCGCCGGGGCGTTTCGTTTTCTCCAGCCCCTTCCGAGCGGTCTCATCACCCGGAAGGAGGCCACGCTTATGGCAAGGCCCGACAAGGCTGCCGCGGTAGCCGAGTTGACGGAGCAGTTCCGCAGCTCGAACGCCGCCGTGCTGACCGAGTACCGGGGTCTCACCGTGGCGCAGCTCAAGACGCTGCGCCGTTCGCTCGGTGCTGACGCCCAGTACGCCGTGGTGAAGAACACGCTGACCAAGATCGCGGCCAACGAGGCCGGGATCTCGACGCTCGACGACCTGTTCAACGGTCCGACGGCAGTCGCCTTCATCACCGGTGACCCGGTGACGTCGGCGAAGGGTCTTCGTGACTTCGCCAAGGACAACCCGAACCTCGTCATCAAGGGCGGTGTCCTTGACGGCAAGGCGCTGTCCGCCGACGAGATCAAGAAGCTCGCGGACCTCGAGTCCCGCGAGGTTCTGCTCGCCAAGCTGGCGGGCGCCATGAAGGGCAAGCAGACGCAGGCTGCACAGCTCTTCCAGGCGCTTCCGTCGAAGCTCGTCCGCACCGTGGACGCGCTTCGTGCCAAGCGGGACGAGCAGGGCGGTGCCGAGTAACTCGGCTCGCATCATGACCGCCGCGTGAGGCAACTGCCGTAGCGCGTAGGTCGTAGCGGGCCGAACGTACGCCCGCCAGACATGTACATCCCGGCACCAGCCGAATGAGAAGTGGAAGGAGCAGCCACCATGGCGCTCACCCAGGACGAACTGCTCGCCGAGTTCGAGGGCATGACCCTCATCCAGCTCTCCGAGTTCGTGAAGGCGTTCGAGGAGAAGTTCGACGTCACCGCCGCCGCCGCGGTCGCCGCCGCCCCGGCCGGCCCGGCCGCCGTCGCCGAGGCGCCGGAGGAGAAGGACGAGTTCGACGTCATCCTCACGGGTGCCGGCGACAAGAAGATCCAGGTCATCAAGGTCGTGCGCGAGCTCACCTCCCTGGGCCTCAAGGAGGCCAAGGACCTGGTCGACGGTGCGCCGAAGGCCGTCGTCGAGAAGGTCGCCAAGGACGCCGCCGAGAAGGCCGCCGAGGCCCTCAAGGGCGCCGGCGCCTCGGTCGAGGTCAAGTAACACCTTCCGAGCCTCGGAAAGAGTCTCGGAACCCGTCTCGAAAAACAGTCCGCGAGGGCTGTAACGCGAGCACCGCGAAGAGCGATCATCCATCCGGGTGGTCGCTCTTCGGCGTTCCTGGAAGGGTGGCCACGGTTACCTTGAACCCCTGTTCACGAGGGGTATGGTGATCTTCGTCGTGTCTCCGGACACCCTCTGTTCGGGCGGGGGGCTCTTGACGAACAGCACGCAGCGCGCAATTCTCAGGACGCGTCGTCACAAGGATCCGAATCCGAGGCATGGATCGGCGGCGAAGAGGGCAGGATGACCGTGCATTGAGGGCAAGCGCGCCGAGGGCTGTGAGTGACGACGAGGGCTGTTGAAAATCGGGGCTGGACATCAGTGTGCCGAGTGGCTACACTGACCCTTTGCGCTGCCTGTTAGCTATCCCCTGCCCGTCACCAGGGGTCTGCCCTCACTTGAGCATCAGCGACTGAAACGGCCCTGACCTGGGAATTTCTGTCGTCTGGTGCGCCGGGGAGGGGCCGGGAAGCGCGTAGTGAGTCCGAGCCCTCGGAAGGACCCCCTCTTGGCCGCCTCGCGCACCGCCTCGACCGCGAATACGAACAACGCCGCCAGCACTGCCCCGCTGCGCATCTCTTTTGCAAAGATCAGGGAGCCTCTCGAGGTTCCGAACCTGCTCGCACTCCAGACCGAGAGCTTCGACTGGCTGCTCGGCAACACTGCCTGGCAGAGCCGCGTCGAGGCGGCTCTGGAGTCCGGTCAGGACGTCCCCACCAAGTCCGGCCTGGAGGAGATCTTCGAGGAGATCTCCCCGATCGAGGACTTCTCCGGGTCGATGTCGCTGACCTTCCGCGACCACCGCTTCGAGCCGCCGAAGAACTCCATCGACGAGTGCAAGGAGCGCGACTTCACGTTCGCCGCACCGCTCTTCGTCACCGCGGAGTTCACCAACAACGAGACCGGTGAGATCAAGTCCCAGACGGTCTTCATGGGCGACTTCCCGCTCATGACCGGCAAGGGCACCTTCGTCATCAACGGCACCGAGCGTGTCGTCGTGTCGCAGCTCGTGCGCTCGCCCGGTGTCTACTTCGACTCCTCCATCGACAAGACGTCCGACAAGGACATCTTCTCCGCGAAGATCATCCCGTCCCGGGGTGCCTGGCTGGAGATGGAGATCGACAAGCGCGACATGGTCGGTGTCCGCATCGACCGCAAGCGCAAGCAGTCCGTGACCGTCCTCCTCAAGGCCCTCGGCTACACGACCGAGCAGATCCTCGAGGAGTTCGGCGAGTACGAGTCGATGCGCGCCACCCTGGAGAAGGACCACACCCAGGGCCAGGACGACGCGCTGCTCGACATCTACCGCAAGCTCCGTCCGGGCGAGCCGCCGACCCGTGAGGCCGCGCAGACGCTGCTCGAGAACCTCTACTTCAACCCGAAGCGCTACGACCTCGCGAAGGTCGGCCGCTACAAGGTCAACAAGAAGCTCGCGGCGGACGCGCCGCTCGACGCCGGTGTGCTGACCGTCGAGGACGTCATCGCGACGATCAAGTACCTCGTCAAGCTGCACGCGGGCGAGACCGAGACGGTCGGCGACAGCGGTCAGACGATCGTCGTCGAGACCGACGACATCGACCACTTCGGCAACCGCCGTCTGCGGTCGGTCGGCGAGCTGATCCAGAACCAGGTCCGTACGGGTCTCGCCCGTATGGAGCGGGTCGTGCGTGAGCGCATGACCACCCAGGACGTCGAGGCGATCACGCCGCAGACCCTGATCAACATCCGGCCGGTCGTCGCCTCCATCAAGGAGTTCTTCGGCACCAGCCAGCTGTCGCAGTTCATGGACCAGAACAACCCGCTGTCGGGTCTCACCCACAAGCGCCGTCTGTCGGCGCTCGGCCCGGGTGGTCTCTCCCGTGAGCGGGCCGGCTTCGAGGTCCGTGACGTGCACCCCTCGCACTACGGCCGCATGTGCCCGATCGAGACCCCTGAAGGCCCGAACATCGGTCTGATCGGCTCGCTCGCCTCCTACGGCCGCGTCAACGCGTTCGGTTTCGTCGAGACGCCGTACCGCAAGGTCATCGAGGGCATCGTCACCGACGACGTCGACTACCTGACCGCCGACGAGGAGGACCGCTTCGTCATCGCGCAGGCCAACGCCACGCTCGACGACGACCTGCGCTTCACCGAGAACCGCGTCCTGGTCCGCCGTCGTGGCGGCGAGGTCGACTACGTCCCCGGTGACGAGGTCGACTACATGGACGTCTCGCCGCGCCAGATGGTGTCGGTCGCGACCGCCATGATCCCGTTCCTCGAGCACGACGACGCCAACCGTGCCCTCATGGGCGCGAACATGATGCGTCAGGCCGTCCCGCTCATCAAGAGCGAGGCCCCGCTCGTCGGCACCGGCATGGAGTACCGCTCCGCCGTCGACGCCGGTGACGTCGTCAAGGCCGAGAAGCCCGGTGTGGTCCAGGAGGTCTCCGCGGACTACATCACCACGGCGAACGACGACGGCACGTACATCACGTACCGCCTGCACAAGTTCTCCCGCTCCAACCAGGGCACCTCGGTCAACCAGAAGGTCATCGTCGACGAGGGCGACCGGATCATCGCCGGCCAGGTCCTGGCCGACGGTCCGGCCACCGAGAACGGCGAGATGGCGCTCGGCAAGAACCTGCTGGTCGCGTTCATGCCGTGGGAGGGCCACAACTACGAGGACGCGATCATCCTGTCGCAGCGCCTCGTGCAGGACGACGTCCTCTCCTCGATCCACATCGAGGAGCACGAGGTCGACGCCCGTGACACCAAGCTCGGCCCCGAGGAGATCACCCGGGACATCCCGAACGTCTCCGAGGAGGTCCTCGCGGACCTCGACGAGCGCGGCATCATCCGCATCGGTGCCGAGGTCGTCGCCGGTGACATCCTGGTCGGCAAGGTCACGCCCAAGGGCGAGACCGAGCTGACGCCGGAGGAGCGGCTGCTGCGCGCGATCTTCGGTGAGAAGGCGCGTGAGGTCCGTGACACCTCGCTGAAGGTGCCGCACGGCGAGATCGGCAAGATCATCGGCGTACGCGTCTTCGACCGCGAGGAGGGCGACGAGCTGCCGCCCGGTGTCAACCAGCTGGTGCGTGTGTACGTCGCGCAGAAGCGGAAGATCACCGACGGTGACAAGCTCGCCGGTCGTCACGGCAACAAGGGTGTCATCTCCAAGATCCTGCCGATCGAGGACATGCCGTTCCTTGAGGACGGCACGCCGGTCGACATCATCCTCAACCCGCTGGGTGTGCCGTCCCGAATGAACCCGGGACAGGTGCTGGAGATCCACCTCGGCTGGCTCGCCAGCCGTGGCTGGGACGTCTCCGGGCTCGCCGAGGACTGGGCCAAGCGCCTCCAGGTCATCGGCGCCGACCAGGTCGCCCCCGGCACCAACGTCGCCACCCCGGTGTTCGACGGTGCGCGTGAGGACGAGCTCGCGGGTCTGCTGAACCACACCATCCCGAACCGCGACGGCGACCGCATGGTGCAGCCGACCGGCAAGGCGCGGCTGTTCGACGGCCGCAGCGGTGAGCCGTTCCCGGACCCGGTGTCCATCGGCTACATGTACATCCTCAAGCTCCACCACCTGGTCGACGACAAGCTGCACGCCCGGTCGACCGGTCCGTACTCGATGATCACCCAGCAGCCGCTGGGTGGTAAGGCCCAGTTCGGTGGCCAGCGCTTCGGTGAGATGGAGGTGTGGGCGCTGGAGGCTTATGGCGCCGCGTACGCCCTCCAGGAGCTGCTGACCATCAAGTCCGACGACGTGACCGGCCGCGTGAAGGTCTACGAGGCCATCGTCAAGGGCGAGAACATCCCCGAGCCGGGCATCCCCGAGTCCTTCAAGGTGCTCATCAAGGAGATGCAGTCCCTGTGCCTCAACGTGGAGGTGCTGTCCTCGGACGGCATGTCCATCGAGATGCGCGACACCGACGAGGACGTCTTCCGCGCTGCGGAAGAGCTCGGCATCGACCTGTCCCGGCGCGAGCCGAGCAGCGTCGAAGAGGTCTGACGGGAGTTCGGCCGGGTTCCCAGTGAACCCGGCCGGCCCCAGGACCCCCGTTTCAGACCCCATGACTGACAACCCTGAGAGGGATTGACGCATAGTGCTCGACGTCAACTTCTTCGACGAGCTTCGGATCGGCCTGGCCACCGCGGATGACATCCGCCAGTGGAGCCACGGCGAGGTCAAGAAGCCCGAGACGATCAACTACCGCACCCTGAAGCCGGAAAAGGACGGGCTCTTCTGCGAGAAGATCTTCGGTCCGACCCGGGACTGGGAGTGCTACTGCGGCAAGTACAAGCGTGTCCGCTTCAAGGGCATCATCTGTGAGCGCTGTGGCGTCGAGGTCACCCGCGCCAAGGTGCGCCGTGAGCGGATGGGCCACATCGAGCTGGCCGCTCCCGTCACCCACATCTGGTACTTCAAGGGCGTCCCGTCGCGCCTGGGCTACCTGCTCGACCTCGCCCCGAAGGACCTGGAGAAGGTCATCTACTTCGCGGCGTACATGATCACGTACGTCGACGACGAGCGCCGTACCCGTGACCTGCCCTCCCTGGAGGCGCACGTCTCCGTCGAGCGGCAGCAGATCGAGAACCGCCGGGACTCCGACCTGGAGGCTCGCGCCAAGAAGCTGGAAGGCGACCTGGCCGAGCTGGAGGCCGAGGGTGCCAAGTCCGACGTGCGCCGCAAGGTGCGCGAAGGCGCCGAGCGGGAGATGAAGCAGCTGCGCGACCGTTCGCAGCGCGAGATCGACCGCCTCGACGAGGTCTGGGCCCGGTTCAAGAACCTCAAGGTCCAGGACCTCGAAGGCGACGAGCTGCTCTACCGCGAGCTGCGCGACCGGTTCGGCACCTACTTCGACGGCTCGATGGGCGCCGCCGCGCTGCAGAAGCGGCTGGAGTCCTTCGACCTCGAAGAAGAGGCCGAGCGCCTCCGCGAGATCATCCGCACCGGCAAGGGCCAGAAGAAGACCCGTGCGCTCAAGCGCCTCAAGGTCGTCTCCGCGTTCCTCCAGACCAGCAACAGCCCCAAGGGCATGGTGCTGGACTGCGTCCCGGTCATCCCGCCGGACCTCCGCCCGATGGTGCAGCTGGACGGTGGCCGCTTCGCGACCTCCGACCTGAACGACCTGTACCGCCGTGTGATCAACCGCAACAACCGCCTGAAGCGGCTTCTCGACCTCGGTGCGCCCGAGATCATCGTGAACAACGAGAAGCGCATGCTCCAGGAGGCCGTGGACGCCCTCTTCGACAACGGTCGTCGTGGTCGCCCGGTCACCGGTCCCGGCAACCGCCCGCTGAAGTCCCTGAGCGACATGCTCAAGGGCAAGCAGGGCCGTTTCCGTCAGAACCTCCTCGGCAAGCGTGTGGACTACTCCGCGCGTTCCGTGATCGTCGTCGGTCCGCAGCTCAAGCTGCACCAGTGCGGTCTGCCGAAGGCCATGGCGCTGGAGCTCTTCAAGCCGTTCGTCATGAAGCGCCTGGTCGACCTGAACCACGCGCAGAACATCAAGTCGGCCAAGCGCATGGTCGAGCGTGGCCGCACCGTCGTGTACGACGTCCTCGAAGAGGTCATCGCCGAGCACCCGGTGCTGCTGAACCGTGCGCCCACCCTGCACCGCCTCGGCATCCAGGCCTTCGAGCCGCAGCTCGTCGAGGGCAAGGCCATCCAGATCCACCCGCTCGTCTGCACCGCGTTCAACGCGGACTTCGACGGTGACCAGATGGCCGTCCACCTGCCGCTCTCCGCGGAGGCGCAGGCCGAGGCCCGCATCCTGATGCTGTCCTCGAACAACATCCTCAAGCCCGCCGACGGGCGTCCGGTGACGATGCCGACCCAGGACATGGTCCTCGGTCTGTTCTTCCTCACCACCGACGGCGAGCTGCGCGACACCAAGGGCGAGGACCGTTCCTTCTCCTCGGTGCCCGAGGCGATCATGGCGTTCGACGCCGGGGAGCTCGCGCTCCAGTCGCCGGTCGACATCCGCTTCCCGGTGGGCACCATCCCGCCGCGTGGCTGGACGCCGCCGGTGCGCGAGGCGGACGAGCCGGAGTGGCAGCAGGGTGACAGCTTCCGGCTGCGCACCACGCTGGGCCGCGCGCTCTTCAACGAGCTGCTGCCCGAGGACTACCCGTTCGTCGACTACTCGGTGGGCAAGAAGCAGCTCTCCGAGATCGTCAACGACCTCGCCGAGCGCTACCCCAAGGTGATCGTCGCCGCGACGCTGGACAACCTGAAGGCGGCCGGCTTCCACTGGGCGACCCGTTCCGGTGTCACCGTGGCCATCTCCGACGTCGTCGTCCCTGAGGCGAAGAAGGAGATCGTCGCCGGGTACGAGGCCAAGGACGAGAAGGTCCAGAAGCAGTACGAGCGCGGTCTGATCACCAAGGAAGAGCGCACCCAGGAGCTCATCCAGATCTGGACGCAGGCGACCAACGAGGTCGCCGAGGCGATGAACGCGAACTTCCCCAAGACGAACCCCATCTTCATGATGGTTGACTCGGGTGCCCGAGGAAACATGATGCAGATGCGGCAGATCGCCGGTATGCGTGGTCTGGTGTCGAACGCGAAGAACGAGACCATCCCGCGTCCGATCAAGGCCTCGTTCCGTGAGGGCCTGTCCGTGCTGGAGTACTTCATCTCCACCCACGGTGCCCGTAAGGGTCTCGCCGACACCGCCCTGCGTACCGCCGACTCGGGTTACCTGACCCGTCGTCTGGTGGACGTCTCGCAGGACGTCATCATCCGCGAGGAGGACTGCGGCACCGACCGCGGCCTCAAGCTGGCCATCGCCGAGCGCGGCGAGGACGGCGTGCTGCGCAAGACGGAGAACGTCGAGACGTCCGTCTACGCCCGGATGCTCGCCGAGGACATCACCGTCGACGGCCGTGTGCTGGCCCCGGCCAACACCGACCTCGGTGACGTCCTCATCGACGAGCTGGTCCTGCACGGCATCGAAGAGGTCAAGACCCGCTCGATCCTGACCTGCGAGTCGCACGTCGGCACCTGTGCCTTCTGCTACGGCCGCTCGCTGGCCACCGGCAAGCTGGTCGACATCGGTGAGGCGGTCGGCATCATCGCCGCGCAGTCCATCGGTGAGCCCGGTACCCAGCTGACGATGCGTACCTTCCACACCGGTGGTGTGGCCGGTGACGACATCACCCAGGGTCTGCCGCGTGTCGTCGAGCTCTTCGAGGCGCGTACGCCGAAGGGTGTCGCCCCGATCTCCGAGGCCCAGGGCCGGGTGCGGATCGAGGAGACCGAGAAGACCAAGAAGATCGTCATCACGCCGGACGACGGCAGCGACGAGACGGCGTTCCCGATCTCGAAGCGTGCACGTCTGCTGGTCAGTGAGGGTGAGCACGTCGAGGTGGGCCAGAAGCTCACGGTCGGCGCGACCAACCCCCACGACGTGCTGCGCATCCTCGGTCAGCGTGCCGTCCAGGTCCACCTGGTCGGCGAGGTCCAGAAGGTCTACAACTCGCAGGGCGTGTCGATCCACGACAAGCACATCGAGATCATCATCCGGCAGATGCTGCGCCGGGTGACGATCATCGAGTCCGGCGACGCGGAGCTCCTGCCGGGCGAGCTGGTCGAGCGGTCGAAGTTCGAGACCGAGAACCGTCGGGTCGTCCAGGAGGGCGGTCACCCGGCCTCCGGTCGTCCGCAGCTCATGGGTATCACCAAGGCCTCGCTGGCCACGGAGTCCTGGCTGTCCGCGGCGTCCTTCCAGGAGACGACGAGGGTCCTGACGGACGCGGCGATCAACGCCAAGTCCGACAGCCTCATCGGGCTCAAGGAGAACGTCATCATCGGTAAGCTCATCCCGGCCGGTACGGGTCTGTCCCGCTACCGCAACATCCGGGTCGAGCCGACCGAGGAAGCCAAGGCCGCGATGTACTCGGCCGTCGGTTACGACGACATCGACTACTCGCCGTTCGGCACGGGCTCCGGCCAGGCCGTTCCGCTGGAGGACTACGACTACGGTCCGTACAACCAGTAGGGCTCAGGGCTCGGTAGTGCTTGAAGGGCGGTCACTCCTCGGGGGTGGCCGCCCTTCGGCGTGTCAGCGCGGCGGGCCGGGGTACCGGTGGAGGTGGTGCAGCCGCGTGTAGTGGTCCGGGTGCGAGGAGAGCAGCCTGGCGAGGGTCCCGGCCGCCGGTTTCACGCCCGGGTGGGTGGCGTCGGCCCGCTCCTCCTGCTCGTGCAGTTTCTCCAGGACGGCGGCCAGCATCGGGGCGAAACCCAGCGCCGCCGCGTGCCGGTCGGCCTGGAGCTCGGAGCGCCTGCTGACGGCGGCGAGCGCGTACGGGACGGCCAGCAGGAGCAGCGGCAGACCGTACAGGCTGCTGATCGTCGTCAGCGCGATACCGCCGATGACCAGCACGGCGATGGAGACGCCGACGCAGCCGAAGGACCGCGACACCTTGTACACGAGGCCGAGGACCACCTTCAGGGCCCGCCAGGCGAGCCGGCCGGGCAGCGCGTACCAGTGGCCGAGCAGGCCGGACCAGGCGTGGCCGCCGACGTGGTGACCGAGTTCGTGCGCCATGACGGCGGCGAGTTCGCCGTTGGGGAGTTCGTTCATGGCGAAGCGGGTGACGCCGACGATGTGGCCGGCCGCGGCGACCGCGTTCAGGCTGTCGCTGTCCTCCACCCACAGTTCGTAGGTGCGGCCGTCCACACCCGCGCGGGCGGTGACCTCGTTCCAGACCGGTTCGAGTTTGGCTCGTTCTCGCGGAGTGGGGTGGCGCAGATGGAGCAGATAGCGCGCCAGGGCGCTTTCCGTGGGCCGGTGGAACATGAGTGCGCCGCTCGCGAGCCACGCCAGCACCACGACGACGGCGAGTTCCCGGAAGAGCATCGACACGAGGACGACGACGGACAGGCTGCACAGGAAGTTCGGCAGGTGGAGCAGCAGGCTGCCGACGGCGGTGACATCGGTCCGGCGCTGGTCCTTGCGGAGGTGGACGCGGCCCCGCTCGGTGCTGATGTGGTGCGGGTGGACGGGGGGCGCGGTGGGCTCGGGCGACGGGGCCTGCGGGTACTGCGGCGCCTGTGGGTACGGGGGAGGCTCCGGTGGCTGCTGAGTCATGTGGGTTCCAGTCGGTAGCGTCGGTCGGGGACGGTGTGCGGCGGCTCAGCCGATCAGCAGGGACGCGGGGAGCAGGGCCGTGCCGAGGCAGAAGGCGGTCAGGCCGACGCGGATCCACCCGTGCTTGCGGGCGGCGATACGGCTCGACTCGGTGAGGGCCGTGGTGAGGGCGGCTGCCGGGTCGCGTTCCGTGTCGGCGAGCGCGGGCTCCAGCCGGCCCTGGCGGACCGCTTGGCGGATGTCGCCGAAGTACGTCAGCGGCAGGCCCGGTGCCCACGAGCCGGTGCGGTAGCGCGGGAGCACGGCGAGGAGCAGGGCGAGGAGGGAGCCGGTGAGGAGGCCGGTCCCCGACCACCACAGCACGGCTCCCGGGGCGGACAGCGCGGTCGGTGTCCAGTTCCGTCCGGCGAGGAGGCCGCTGAACATCCCGGCCGTCATGCCCAGCGCGGCGACCAGTACGGCCGCCTTGCTGTCGGCGCGCGCTATCTCGGTGCGCAGATCGGCGAGGAGGCGCTCGCACAGGCGGAGGCGTTCGGCGGAGTCCGCCGGGGCGGGTATCGGGCCGACGGCGGTCATGTGGCGCTCGCCTGCCGGGGGGCGTCCGGCGGCCCGTCGTCTCCGGGCGGCGTCTGTACGGGCAGCGTGGGGGTGTTGCCGTATCCGGGTGGGGGCTGCCAGGCCGGGGGGTGCGGTGGTACGGGAGGGGGAGCGGGGGTTCCCTGGTACGGCGCCGGGGGGTACGGCGGGATGGGTGGCGTCCAGGTGGGGGTGGGCTGCGCGTCCTGCGGTTCGGCGGGGATGGGCGGGGTCCAGGCCGGGGTAGGGGGCTGCGTGCCCTGCGGTTCAGAGGGGGGCGCGGGTTGTGCCTCAGGCGTCGGCGCGGGACGAGGGCCGGGCAGGGGGTGGGGCTCCGGGGTGGGGGTCTGCTGTGCCTGCGTCGGCTGGGCTTCGGTCGGGGCGATGAGGGGTGGGGGCTGGGGGACGCCCGGGAGGCGCTGGTTGAGGATGTCGCTCACCGTGCGCAGCGCGAGCTTCTTGGGGCCCTCCAGTTCGTAGTTCTCGGGCGTGCCGTCGCTCAGGAGCTGGCTCACGAGGTCCATCTGGGCCTGGATCATGCGGAGCTGGTCCTCGCGCATCGTGTTCATGACCAGCTGGGAGTCCTCGGGGTGCTGCGCGAGGTGCAGGGCCCAGGCCTGGACGCCGCCCTGGGACAGGTGCCACTGGTAGAAGCTGATCTTCTCGGCCTCGACGCGCTGCAACTCCAGCAGGTGCTGTCCCTGCCGCATCGCGAGCGCGTGCTGCCAGTCCTGCTGCTGGAGGGCGAGTTCCTGCTGCCGTCCGCCGTACTCCATGGCCCGGTCGAGCTGGAGCCGGTCCTGCTGCCGGGCACGGCGGTCCATCTCGGCGTCGACGCGCATGCCGTGCTCCGTCGCGCGGATCTGCTCGTACGCGCTGTGGTCGATGGTCTGGAGCCGGCGCTGGTGGTCGATGGCCTCCTGGTCGCGGCGTAGCCGCAGCGTCCAGGCGACCCGCAGCCCCGCGCTCTCCCCGAGCACGGTGACCGCTCGCAGCAGTTCGTACTCGGCGTCGGCGCTGTCGGCGACGGCGAAGCGCCGGGTCACCGGTCTGGCCGCCTGCTGCAACTCGCCGAGCAGCAGCCTCGGTACGTCCCGGTGTCCGCTGACCACGAACCGGGCCGGGTCGAGGACCTGCCAGGACAGGTCGACCGAGGCGGTGAACTCGAACGCGTCGTTGTCGCTGGGCAGCGCCAGTTCGGCGGTGAAGGGGTGCACCCCCATGTCCACCTCGTACACGGAGGTGTAGCGCTTCGCCGCGATCTCGCCGCGGGTGGGGCGCCGGGGCGGCAGGAAGGGGTCGTAGCCGCCCTTCGGGGTGGTGAAGACCAGCGCGTGGTCCATGCGGACCAGCGGCTTGAGGTTGAGGTCGAGGCGGCCCAACTGGCGCACGGTGAGCACCGGGTCGACCAGCGCGGTGTGCCGGTCCGCGGGCTGCTGCCACTCGGGCGGTCGGGAGAAAGCGGGCATGGTGGAGGTCTCCTCGGTACGGGTCAGCGGGGCGGCAGGACGGCCAGCAGGCGGGACGCCACCCCGGGCGGGGGACTGCCGTCCTCGCCGGGCATGGTCCGCAGCAGATGGCTCAGCCGCTGGTGTTCGGCGGACGTGGTGACGAGCCGGGGGAGCAGGGCGGCGAGCGCCCACTCGGCCGCCTTGGACCGGTCGGCGGTCAGGACCCATTTCCGCAGGACGGTCAGCGCGTCGTCGGTGGTCCCCGGGTCGGCGAGCGCGGCCCGCCACAGGGCGGGGACGCCGTCGCCGACCCCGGTGTCGGCCGCCGCGCGGGCGTACCAGGCCAGGACCAGCGGATCGCCCTGGGGCGCGTCCCCTTCCGTGTGCTCGCAGGCGCTCAGGAAGCCGTTGAGCGTCAGCTCGCGCACCGGCCGGTCGTCGTTCATCCGGGCCAGCAGCTCGGCGAGGGCGCGGTCGCCGGTGGGGGAGAGCAGCAGCAGGTCCACGGCGGCGGCGAGTTCGTCCAGGATCTCGGTGTCGAGGTCGTCGGGGTCGTCCTCGTACAGCCGGTGTACGGCTTTGCGCAGCGCGGCGAGCGCCTGTTCGGGGCGTTCCGGGCCGAGGAGGCCGTAGGCGCGGACGGCCACCCAGCGCAGCCGGGGGTCGGTGCCCTCGCACCAGCCGTCGAGGATGCGCGGGACGTGCGGTGTGCCGATGAGGTGCGCGAGGGTCAGCGCGCTCACCGCGACCTGCCGCTGCCGGAACGGCTTGGACGTCCCCCACGGCTCGATGACCAGCGCCATCGCCGAGGGCAGGTCGGTGAGGGCCAGGACCGCGACGGTCGACGCGGCGCGGGTGCGGACCAGGGGGCGGCCGTCGTCGGCGAGCTTGCGCAGCCAGCCGATCAGCGCGGGGCGGGCGGACGGATGGCCCGTCCACGCCTCGCGCAGCAGGACGTACGAGATCCGCTCGTCGACGAACCTGGCCTTCTGCTGGGGCACCGGACCCCACTCGGTGTGCTCGTCCTCCTCGAACCTCTCCGCGCGGGCGAGCTGGAGCCGCTTGCCGATGTGGGTGCCGAAGACCGGGACCTCGGGGGCGAGGGAGTGGTTCCAGGTTTCCTGGAGGAGGCGGTAGAGCAGGTCGCTGACCTCGGCGGTGAGGGCGTACGGACCGCCGTCGAACGCGGCGAGGGCCACCAGGAACGCCTTGTCCCGCAGGTGGATCGACGCCTCGTCCTCCTCGAACCACTCCTGGACCTGGCTCTCCAGCGACACCAGCGAGAACTGCGCGACCGCGTCCGCGCCCACCTCGCCGCGCGCGTACCGGGTGAGGTGCTGGGCGAAGGCCGCGACCTCGCGCAGCTGGTGCCCCCGCCGCAGGAACTCGGTGACGTCCGGGAGGCCGAGCAGCTCGGCCGCGGTCCCGGCGTCGGTGCGGGCCGTCAGGTGCGCGGCGAGGACGTCGGCGGCGGCGGGCGGCTGCCAGGACGCGACGAACGGCACGCTGTCGAGGACGGCGGTGAGGTCGACGGTGATGACCAGGTAGCCGTGCTCCCCGAGCCGGTCGCGGGCGGCGAGCAGGTGGGGTTCGCGCAGCGGGCGGTCGCGGCGGGTGACCACGTCGCACATGACGTACCCGCGCGAGGGGTCCGCCGCGTCGTCGGGGGTGTCGGGGGCGGTGACCTGGTCGGCCAGGTCACCCGGCGCGACGCCGCCGTCCAGCGCGCGGACGCTCGTGAGGCCGAGCCGGTGCAGCAGCATCAGCGCGGCCGTACGGCGGCCGGTGAAGCGGGCGCCGGACAGGACGAGGACGTGGTCGCGGCGCAGCCGGTCGAGCAGGCCGGTGACGACGGTCTCGTCGGCGGTGAAGTCCTCGTGCAGCCGCTCCAGGGTGCTCGCCGGGATCTCGCCGGAGGCGGCGGCCCGGGACGAGAAGCCGGTCATGGAGAACTGGTAGACCGTCTTGGTCCCGATGACGAAGTCGCCGCCGACGCTGTTGCCGGTGACGTTGTTCTGGTCGCCGTCGACCGTGCCGCCGCCGAAGCGGGCCTGGGCGCCGATGCTCATGCTGCGCGGGCTGTGGTCGACCAGGTCCCGCCGGGCCGACCAGGCTTTCTGCGGCTGGTCGAGTTCCTCGGGCTCCTCCTCCCCGCCCTCTGCGCGCGCCTCGTCCGCCGGAGCGGGGCCGGCCTGCTGCTGCGGTTCGGCCGTGCTCACGAACTCTCACCGCGCTTGTGGACCGAGCCGATGACGAAGTCGCCGCCGACGCTGTTGCCGGTGACGTTGTTCTGGTCGCGGCCGACGCTGCCGATGGCGGGGGCCGGTGCTTTCGTCTGCTCCTGCCGGGGCGGTACCGCGCCGGTCGGCACCGGGCCGTGCAGCCATGCCGTCAGCGGTCCGTTCTTGCTGTCCACGGTCACCTCGTGGAACTCCTCCTTCGGGATGCTGGTGTGGTCGTGCCGGACGACTCCGGCGTACACGGCCTGCGAGACGCACAGCGCGAAGTCGTCGGCGCGCTTCTTCAGCGCCTGCCGCAGGACGTCCGCGTCGAGCAGCCGGCAGGCGTGGTTCAGGTCGGAGCCGACCCAGCCGTCGTGCTCGTCCACCGCGACCCAGCCGGTGGCGACGACACCGCGCAGCCGGATCTGCGCCGAACGCGACGCCATCCGGTTGACCGAGCGCAGCTGCGCCGGCACCCCGGTGAGCAGGCTGCGCAGCAGCGCCGTGACCGGGGCGCTCGACTCGACGAGCTCCATCACGGAGTCCCCGCGGTCCGCGCGCAGCCGGAGCGTCTCGTCGATGCCGGCGCCTTCGAGCGCGCGGTCGGCGATGTCGTAGAGCATCCGGCGCAGGTACGCCTGCTCCACGTCGTCACGGTCGCTGTACGCCTCGATGTCCAGCAGCAGGATGGTGCGGTGCACGGGGTCGGTCATGGTCGCCTCTCCGAAGGGGCCGGTGCGAGGCAACAGCGTGGCGTTCGCGTGACCCGAGCGGTGAGGGCGGATGACTCACTCGTTCTGTGACCGTGTGCACAGAACGACTGCTGGGGACGGTGTGGTCACTCTTCGCGAGGGCCCTGGGGCGAGGGGATTCCCGGGAGTTCCATCGCCGCGATCCGGCGCAGCACGTCCGGCCTGCGGATCAGCAGCGTCCGGCGGCCCGTGATCACCGCCTCCTTGTCGCGCAGCTCCCGCAGCAGCCGCTGCACCATCTCCCGGGACGCGCCGACCGACCCCGCCAGCTCCTGCTTGCTCAACGGGACGGCGAGCTCGACGCCCCCCTCGGCGCGGCGGCCGTGCGTGCGGGCCAGGTCCAGCAGCAGGACGGCGAAACGCTGGCGCACGCTCATCGAGGCGAACTCCAGGCGGCGCCGGTCCGCCGCGCGCGTGCGGTCCGCCGTCAGGCCGAGGAGCGCGAAGGACACGGCGGGGAAGCGGCCCAGGAACTCCTTGAAACGCTCGTGCTCCACGGCGACCGCCTCCACCGGTTCCAGCGCCGTCACCGTCGCCGAGCGGGGGCGGCCGGTGAGTGCCGCCGACTCCCCGACGATGTCTCCCGGGCCGCGCAGGGCGAGGAGGGCCTCGTAGCCGTTCGCCGCCGATGCCGTCACCTTCGTCCAGCCGCGCACCAGGAACAGGACGTGGGAGGACGGTTCGTGCTGGTGGATGAGGACCATGCGGGCCGTGAAGTCCAGCCGGCGGCCGAGGCTCAGCATCGCCGAGCGGTCCTTCGTCTCCAGCCGGGCCAGGAAGGGCACCCGGTCGTCCAGGCCTCCGTCGTCCGGTGAGTACACCGCCGTGCTTGTCACTCTTGCCCCCGATTTCCTCGCAGCGGACCGGTCAACGTACTGAAAGCGCAAGGTCGTCGGGCCGGGAAGAGCGCGAATCGGCCAGCGTTTCCGGATACGTGCCAGGGGAGGGGCGTGCGGGGTGGGCGTGATTCTTTTGGAGGTGGCGTCGTCGGGTGGAACTGTGGGCGGGTGTCGGGCGTTGGGGGATGATAGGGGTAAGTGAAGTGCCGTCCGGGGGAGGTCCCGTGTCGTATCCGACGCCGTGGCAGCCGTGGCAGCCGGCTCAAGGGCAGGGTGGGCAGCAAGGTCCTTCGGGGATGCAGCAGGGGATGCTGGCGTCCACGGCTGACCGGGAGCGGGCTGTCGATGTGCTGCGGGCCGGGTTCAGTGAGGGGCGGTTGCAGGCGGATGAGCTGGAGAAGCGGGTTGCTCGGGCGTATCAGGCGCGGACCGTGGGGGAGCTGTCGCTGATCGTTTCCGATCTGCCTCAGGGGCCTGCGCCTGTGCAGCAGTTCGGGCCGCCGCAGGGGTATGTGCCGCGGACGTTTCGGCCCATGCCTGCGCCGCCGACGAACGGTAAGGCTGTCGGGGCGTTGGTGTGTGGGGTGCTGACGACCATGACGATGGGGTTGACCGGGATTCCTGCGGTGATCCTCGGGCACACGGCTCGGACCGAGATTCAGCGGACCGGGGAGGGTGGGGAGGGATTCGCCATGGCGGGGATCATTCTCGGGTGGCTGTCTATTGCTGGGTGGGCTGCGTTTATTTTGTTGATGGTGCTGATCGCGGCGTAGGGGGTAGGCCGGGGAGGGGGGCTGGGGTGCGTCGGCGGGTGCGGGTGCGGGTGCGTTGTGGCTTGTCGCGCAGTTCCCCGCGCCCCTAAAAGACGTGGTTGCTGTGGCGCGGTCGTGCGGTGGTAGTCGCGGATGGATCAGGCCCGGGCCTCTGGAAAGGCGTGGTTGCTGTGGCGTGGTCGTGCGGTGGTGGCCGCGAATGGATCAGGCTCGCGCTCCTGAAAGGCGTGGTTGCGTTCGCGCGGTGGTAGCCGCGAATGGATACGGCCCCGCGCTCCTGGAAAGGCGTGGCTGCTGTGTCGCGTTCGCGCGGCGGTAGTCGCGGATGGATCAGGCCCGGGCCTCTGGAAAGGCGTGGTTGCTGTGGCGCGGTCGTGCGGTGGTAGCCGCGAATGGATCAGGCTCGCGCTCCTGGAAAGGCGTGGTTGCGCGGTGGTAGTCGCGAATGGATCAGGCTCGCGCTCCTGGAAAGGCGTGGTTGCGCGGTGGTAGTCGCGAATGGATCAGGCTCGCGCTCCTGGAAAGGCGTGGTTGCGCGGTGGTAGTCGCGAATGGATACGGCCCCGCGCTCCTGGAAAGGCGTGGCTGCTGTATCGCGTTCGTGCGGCGGTAGCCGCAGATCGATTCAGCCCCGTGCCCCTGAGAGACGCTGTCTACGGGATGCCCAGTTCGAACATCAAGTAGTGCGCGTACCAACCCGACGCCACCGCGAACGTTCCGAACAGCGTCGCCAGCGTCGTCCACCTCAAGCGGCCCAGTGCCATCGCCGGGGCCAGTAGCAACGGGAACGCCGGGAGCAAGTACCTCGGGGTGTTCGCGAACATCTGTTGCGTGCCCAGGACCGTGATGATCGATGCCAGCGTGTACGCGACCAGGACCAGTGGAGGCTTCGCTCGTAGCATCAGGGCGATCAAGAATGGGAGCGTCAGGACCAGGAGTACCGCGATCAGGTCCGGCGTAGGGAACGCGAACAAGTAGTCCGTCTTGCCGACCGCCGTGTTGCGCAGGACGTCGAACGTGTAGGCGCCGAAGTCGAAGTAGTGCGCCCAGCCCTCGCGCTGGAGCGTGAAGTACGCCGTGAGGTCGCCCATGCTGAGGCCGACCCAGGTGATGTACGTCAGCAGGCCCAGCGGCGCCGCGATCATCGCGTACACCGGGCCGGCGATGCCGTGTTCCCGGCGGGTTTCGCGGCGGGCCAGCGTTACCAGCGCCGCCAACCCCACCGCACCGATGAGCGCAGCCGACGTAGGACGGTTCAGGCCCGCCAGGAACGCGAGCAGGCCCGCCGCCACCCAGCGGCGTTTCATCACGTACCAGCAGGTCCAGGACGCGATGGCGACGAAGAGGGACTCGGAGTAGACGGCCCACTCGACGCCGGCGCCGGGGACGATGGCCCACAGGCCCGCGGCGATCGTGCCCGCGCGGGGGCCCGCCAGCAGGGAGATCACCGCGTAGATGCCCGCCGCGGCGATGAAGGAGCTGACGACCGAGACCAGGATCGCGGAGCCGTAGAGGCCGAGGCCGGTGATCTCCGAGGTGCCGCGGATCAGGGCCGGGAAGAGGGGGAAGAAGGCGACCGAGTCCTGCTGGACGGTGAACATGCCGCCCGGCGCGAGGTGCTGGAGGGGCTTCGGGTCGTACCCCTTTTCGGCGACCTGGAGGTACCACCAGCCGTCCCAGGTGGACAGGACGTCCCACCAGTGCGCGCCGCCGCCGAAGCGCGGATCCCTGGTTTTGTAGTCCCCGGTCCACTCCAGGAGGTACGCGAAGACGCCAAGCCCGACCAGCTTGCAGACGCCGTACAGCGCGAGCGGGGGAAGGTACGGTCGTACCCCGTCGGGCACCGCGAAGCGGCGCGGTGGCTCAGGCGCCGTCACCACGGAGTCGGTCGCGGTCGTACTCATGAGCGGGTTCCCCCCTAGGCATAAGATCGCACCAGAGTCGCACATCCGCTCCACAGGTTCGGGAGGGGCGCGTGGACCCAAGAGACGACAGGCAGGACGATGGCATACCGGGCGCGCCGGTGGTGCTTTCGGTCGTCGTGCCGATGTTCAACGAGGAAGAGGCGCTGCCCGCGCTCGTGAGCAGACTCCGGCCGGTTCTCGACGGGCTCGGGGCGTACGAGGTCGTGGCCGTGGACGACGGCAGTTCGGACCGTACCGCCGTTCTGCTGGACGCCTTCCGGCTGGGATGGCCCGAGCTGAGGGTCATCACGCTGCGGAGGAACTCCGGGCACCAGGCCGCGCTGACCGCCGGTCTCGACCGGGCGCTCGGCGCCTACACGGTCAGTATCGACGCCGACCTCCAGGACCCCCCGGAGAAGATCCCGGAGATGCTGGACCTGGCGCGCAAAGACCGACTCGACATCGTGTACGGCATCCGCGCCGACCGCGCCACCGACACCGGCTTCAAGCGCTGGACGGCGTCCCTCTACTACCGCCTCGTACGGCGTCTCGCGGGCCCCTCCGTCCCCGCGCAGGCCGGTGACTTCCGTCTCCTCAGCCGCGCCGCCGTGGACGCCCTGAAGGCCCTCCCCGACCAGCAGCGGGTGTACCGGCTGCTGGTGCCCTGGCTGGGTTTCCCGAGCGGCGAGGTGACGTACGAGCGGGAGGCGCGGACGGCGGGCCACAGCAAGTACCCGCTGGGCCGGATGATCCGGCTGGCGGTGGACAGTGTGACGGGATTCTCGGCGGCGCCGCTGAGGATCGCGACCTGGCTCGGGGCGTTCGCGTTCCTGGTGTGCCTGGGTCTCATCGGCTACACGCTGTGGGCGCACGCGTACGAGGAGACGGTCCCGGGCTGGACGTCCCTGTTCACCGGCGTCCTGTTCATCGGCGCTGTTCAGCTGATCTGCGTGGGGCTGCTGGGGGAGTACGTGGGCCGGATCTACACGGCGGTGCAGAACAGACCGACGTACTTCGTGGCCACCGATACACACGCCGATACACACGCCGATGCACACGCCGAGACCGAGGTCCGGACGAAGTCCTGAAATCACCGGCGTGTCGTGTCCTGCGTATTCGTTTTGACCGAAGTCGGTGTGCTGGGTACGCTCAGACCTTGTGCCTGGGGTGTGCCCTGGCTCCTGTGCGTGCCTTCGAACCGCACACGAGCCGTGTACGGCCACCGCGATCCGCGCCTCTTCCCGCCTCACGGCGGGGGTGTGCCGGGTCCGACACACCCGACCGCGTGGGTCGGCGACGTTCCAGGTTAGCTTCACCATCGGCACACAGAAACCGGAGAAGTAGTGCCTACGATCCAGCAGCTGGTCCGGAAGGGCCGGCAGGACAAGGTCGAGAAGAACAAGACGCCCGCGCTCGAGGGTTCGCCCCAGCGCCGTGGCGTCTGCACGCGTGTGTTCACGACCACCCCGAAGAAGCCGAACTCGGCCCTGCGTAAGGTCGCGCGTGTGCGTCTGACCAGCGGTATCGAGGTCACTGCTTACATTCCGGGTGAGGGACACAACCTGCAGGAGCACTCCATCGTGCTCGTGCGTGGTGGCCGTGTGAAGGACCTGCCCGGTGTTCGCTACAAGATCATCCGCGGTTCGCTTGACACGCAGGGCGTCAAGAACCGCAAGCAGGCCCGCAGCCGCTACGGCGCCAAGAAGGAGAAGTAGAAAATGCCTCGTAAGGGCCCCGCCCCGAAGCGCCCGGTCATCATCGACCCGGTCTACGCCTCTCCTCTGGTGACCTCCCTCATCAACAAGGTGCTGATGAACGGCAAGCGCTCCACCGCCGAGCGCATCGTCTACGGCGCCATGGAGGGTCTGCGTGAGAAGACGGGCAACGACCCGATCATCACGCTGAAGCGCGCGCTGGAGAACATCAAGCCGACGCTCGAAGTCAAGTCCCGCCGTGTCGGTGGTGCGACGTACCAGGTCCCGATCGAGGTCAAGCCCGGTCGTGCCAACACGCTCGCGCTGCGCTGGCTCGTCGGTTACTCCCGCGCCCGTCGCGAGAAGACCATGACCGAGCGCCTGCTCAACGAGCTTCTCGACGCTTCGAACGGCCTCGGTGCGGCCGTCAAGAAGCGCGAGGACACGCACAAGATGGCCGAGTCCAACAAGGCCTTCGCGCACTACCGCTGGTAGTCGCAGACCCCATCGAGACCGAGAGAAGACCGAGCCCTCATGGCTACCACTTCACTTGACCTGGCCAAGGTCCGCAACATCGGGATCATGGCCCACATCGACGCGGGCAAGACGACCACCACCGAGCGGATCCTCTTCTACACCGGCGTCAGCTACAAGATCGGTGAGGTCCACGACGGCGCCGCCACGATGGACTGGATGGAGCAGGAGCAGGAGCGTGGCATCACGATCACCTCTGCTGCCACCACCTGTCACTGGCCGCTCGAGGACGACGACTACACGATCAACATCATCGACACCCCCGGGCACGTCGACTTCACGGTCGAGGTGGAGCGTTCGCTCCGCGTGCTCGACGGTGCTGTCACGGTGTTCGACGGTGTCGCCGGTGTGGAGCCGCAGTCCGAGACGGTGTGGCGTCAGGCCGACCGTTACGGCGTGCCGCGCATCTGCTTCGTGAACAAGCTGGACCGTACGGGTGCCGAGTTCCACCGCTGCGTGGACATGATCTCGGACCGCCTGGGCGCCGTCCCGCTCATCATGCAGCTCCCGATCGGCTCCGAGATGGACTTCCAGGGCGTTGTGGACCTCGTCCGCATGAAGGCGCTCGTGTGGTCCGCCGAGGCGGCGAAGGGCGAGATGTACGACGTCGTCGACATCCCCGCCACGCACGTCGAGGCCGCGGACGAGTACCGCAACAAGCTGATCGAGGCCGTCGCCGACTACGACGACGAGATCATGGAGCTTTTCCTTGAGGGCGAAGAGCCTTCCGAGGAGCAGCTCTACGCCGCGATCCGCAAGGTCACCATCGCCTCCGGCAAGTCCGACGGCGTGACGGTCACCCCCGTGTTCTGCGGCACCGCGTTCAAGAACAAGGGCGTCCAGCCCCTGCTCGACGCGGTCGTGCGCTACCTGCCGACTCCGCTCGACGTCGAGGCCATCGAAGGCCACGCCGTCAACAACGCGGAGGAGATCGTCAAGCGCAAGCCGTCCAACGACGAGCCGCTGTCCGCGCTGGCGTTCAAGATCATGAGCGACCCGCACCTCGGCAAGCTCACCTTCGTCCGGGTCTACTCGGGCCGCCTGGAGTCCGGCACTGCCGTGCTGAACTCCGTCAAGGGCAAGAAGGAGCGCATCGGCAAGATCTACCGCATGCACGCGAACAAGCGTGAGGAGATCGACGCGGTGGGCGCCGGCGACATCGTCGCCGTCATGGGCCTGAAGCAGACCACCACCGGTGAGACGCTGTGCGACGACAAGCAGCCGGTGATCCTGGAGTCCATGGACTTCCCGGCGCCGGTCATCCAGGTCGCCATCGAGCCCAAGTCCAAGGGTGACCAGGAGAAGCTGGGTATCGCGATCCAGCGTCTCGCGGAGGAGGACCCCTCCTTCCAGGTCCACTCGGACGAGGAGACCGGCCAGACCATCATCGGCGGTATGGGCGAGCTGCACCTTGAGGTGCTCGTCGACCGTATGCGCCGTGAGTTCAAGGTCGAGGCCAACGTCGGCAAGCCGCAGGTCGCGTACCGTGAGACGATCCGTAAGGTCGTCGAGCGCGTGGACTACACCCACAAGAAGCAGACCGGTGGTACCGGTCAGTTCGCCAAGGTGCAGATCGCGATCGAGCCCATCGAGGGCGGCGACACGTCGTACGAGTTCGTGAACAAGGTCACCGGTGGCCGTATCCCGAAGGAGTACATCCCTTCGGTGGACGCCGGTGCTCAGGAGGCCATGCAGTTCGGCATCCTCGCGGGCTACGAGATGACGGGTGTCCGCGTCACGCTGCTCGACGGTGGCTACCACGAGGTCGACTCCTCCGAGCTGGCGTTCAAGATCGCCGGTTCCCAGGCGTTCAAGGAGGCCGCCCGCAAGGCCGGTCCCGTGCTCCTGGAGCCGATGATGTCCGTGGAGGTGACCACCCCCGAGGACTACATGGGTGAGGTCATCGGCGACATCAACTCCCGCCGTGGCCAGATCCAGGCCATGGAGGAGCGGGCCGGTGCCCGCGTCGTGAAGGGCCTCGTGCCCCTCTCGGAGATGTTCGGTTACGTCGGCGACCTGCGCAGCAAGACGTCCGGCCGGGCCAGCTACTCCATGCAGTTCGACTCCTACGCCGAGGTTCCCCGGAACGTCGCCGAGGAGATCATCGCGAAGGCCAAGGGCGAGTAACGCACCGCGTTCGCACGCCGTAGGCTTGACCCCGGTGTCTCACGGGCTGTTCCTCCGCATTCGTGGCGGAACGGCCCGGGGCCCGGGACCCAACAGCAAAGATCACCTGGCGCCGATGAATCCAAGGCGTACAGAACCACTCCAGGAGGACCCCAGTGGCGAAGGCGAAGTTCGAGCGGACTAAGCCGCACGTCAACATCGGCACCATCGGTCACATCGACCACGGTAAGACGACCCTCACGGCCGCCATTACCAAGGTGCTGCACGACGCGTACCCGGACCTGAACGAGGCCACCGCGTTCGACAACATCGACAAGGCGCCGGAAGAGCGTCAGCGCGGTATCACCATCTCCATCGCGCACGTCGAGTACCAGACCGAGGCGCGCCACTACGCGCACGTCGACTGCCCCGGTCACGCGGACTACATCAAGAACATGATCACGGGTGCCGCGCAGATGGACGGCGCGATCCTCGTGGTCGCCGCCACCGACGGCCCGATGCCGCAGACGAAGGAGCACGTCCTCCTGGCCCGCCAGGTCGGCGTCCCCTACATCGTCGTCGCGCTGAACAAGGCCGACATGGTGGACGACGAGGAGATCCTGGAGCTCGTCGAGCTCGAGGTCCGTGAGCTCCTCTCCGAGTACGAGTTCCCGGGCGACGACCTTCCGGTCGTCCAGGTCTCCGCGCTCAAGGCCCTTGAGGGCGACGAGAAGTGGGCCGGTACCGTCCTCGACCTGATGAAGGCCGTCGACGAGAACATCCCGCAGCCGGCGCGTGACGTCGAGAAGCCGTTCCTCATGCCGATCGAGGACGTCTTCACGATCACCGGCCGTGGCACGGTCGTCACCGGCCGTATCGAGCGTGGTGTCCTCAAGGTCAACGAGACCGTCGACATCATCGGCATCAAGACCGAGAAGACCACCACCACGGTCACCGGTATCGAGATGTTCCGCAAGCTGCTCGACGAGGGCCAGGCGGGCGAGAACGTCGGTCTGCTCCTCCGTGGCATCAAGCGCGAGGACGTCGAGCGCGGCCAGGTCATCATCAAGCCGGGCTCGGTCACGCCGCACACCTCCTTCGAGGCCACGGCGTACATCCTGTCGAAGGACGAGGGTGGTCGTCACACCCCCTTCTTCAACAACTACCGTCCGCAGTTCTACTTCCGTACGACGGACGTGACCGGCGTCGTGACCCTCCCCGAGGGCACCGAGATGGTCATGCCCGGCGACAACACCGACATGTCGGTTGAGCTGATCCAGCCCATCGCCATGGAGGAGGGCCTCAAGTTCGCCATCCGTGAGGGTGGTCGTACGGTGGGCGCCGGCCAGGTCACCAAGATCAAGGCCTAGTTCTTACCTGGCCCTCGGGCCGCACTGGTCTTCGGGCCGCTTGGGAAAACCCGTACGACTTCGGTCGTGCGGGTTTTCTCTTTCCGTTCACCTTGAGTTATGGGGGCTCCGTAAGGTGACGGGCGATGACTGGCCTGACCTTCACTCAGCGTTCACAGCCGTCGGTGTCCGTGCCGGTGCGGCGGCCCCGGCTGTACGTCCTCGACGGGCTGCGGCTGCTCGCCGCGCTCTTCGTCGCGCTGCACCATTTCGCGGGGACCGCTCGCGCCGACCGGCCCGGCAATCCCATCTGGGACCGGCCCGTCTCCGAGATCATGCCGAACGTGTTCCGGGTCGCCTCGTACGGCTGGATCGGCGTCGAGATCTTCTTCGTCATCAGCGGGTTCGTGATCTGCATGTCCTGCTGGGGGCGGACTCCCCGGCAGTTCTTCGTCTCCCGGGTGATCCGGCTGTACCCGGCGTACTGGTTCGCGATTCTCTTCACGACCGGGGTGCTTGCGGCGTTCCCGGGGGTCTGGGAGAGGCTCGCTCCGCGCGAGGTGCTCGTCAATCTCACGATGCTTCAGTCGGGGTCGCGGGTCGGGAATGTCGACGGGGTGTACTGGACGCTCTGGGCTGAACTCCGGTTCTATCTGCTGTTCCTGGTGGTCGTCGCGGTCGGGCTCAGCTATCGGCGGGTCGTGCTGTTCTGCTGCCTCTGGGGGGCCGCCGCGATGCTCGCGCCCTCTGCCGGGTGGCCCTTGTTCTCGTTGATCGCCAATCCCGACGGTGCCTGGTACTTCATCGCCGGGCTCGCGCTGTATCTCATGTACCGGTTCGGGCAGGACCTGTTGTTGTGGGGCATTCTCGGGATGGCCTGGCTGATGGGGCAGCAGGAGATCGGGCATCGGATCGACAATGTCGAGGGGGTGTCCGGGTGGCGGGGGGCCGTTCTCATCTTCACCGTGTTCCTGCTCGTCATGGTCGCCATCGCGCTCGGCAAGCTGGACCGGGTGCGGGGGAAGTGGCTCGTCACGGCTGGGGCGATCACGTATCCGCTGTATCTGCTGCACTACGCCGCCGGTACGACGTTGATCAGCCGACTCCGTGACGATCTCGACGCGCGGCTGCTGATCTGTGTCGTGCTCGCCGGGTTCATGGTGTTGAGCTGGGGTGTGCATCGGGTGGTCGAGCGGCCTCTCGCCGGGGTCATCAAGCGGGGGTTGGACTCGTCCTTCGCTCGGCTGAAGGGGTGAGTCTTCGGGCGGGACGTTTCGAAGGACTTCGAAATGCGTGACTCGGGAATCCGGGCGCATCAGGGTGGTCGTACTCAGCTGTTTTCTCCAACGGGGGAAGGACCACCATGCGCAAGCTCAGGAACGCCGTCGCCGCGCTCGGCACGGCCGCGGCCATGACCGGGCTGCTCTTCGCGACCAGCACGCCCGCTTCCGCGAGCGGGGAGTGGTGCAACAACCAGACCTGCTTCTCCATCAACACGAACGGCCGGTACGTCGGGAAGATCGAGACCTCCGTCTGGTCCAGCAACATCAGCAACCGTGACATCAAGACGCACATCTGGAGCACGAACGGCCAGATCAACCTCTGGACCAAGGTGGAGAACGTTCCGGCGTGGACGACGTACCGGGACTACAAGAACATCAACCAGAACTTCCCGCCGGGGACGCGGATCTGTGTCGAGGGGTGGCACGACGGCCGTAGCGTCGGTCTTCCGTGCGTGACGATCACTGACTGAGCCCGTGTTCTGAGCGGCCCGGTGGGGACGGGGGTCCCACTGGGCCGCTTCTATATTGGGGTCCTCCGCTGAGAAGGGGTACGAGGACATGGGCCGCCTGCGCGACAAGTTCACGGGCACGATCCGCCCCGCCGAGGGGTCTACGCCGGTCCCCCTCCCCGACCTCCGCGCCGCGCTCCGCGCCCTCGACGTCCCCTTCACGGTCCGAGCCCCACGCCTCGACGAGAAGGCCGACCTGGTCGCCGAGTGGTCCACCCCTCACCGGGTTCGCCTGCGGATACGGATGCGGTTCGATGCTGGGCGGGGGGAGGTGCGGGTGCTGGAGGAGCGGTGGGAGAGGTCGGGGGTGCTGGGGAATCGGCGGTATGGGCGGGGGCCGGGGAGGGTGGTTGTGTGGAGTGCGGGGGAGCGGTTTGACTCGGGGGAGATGCGGGGGGCGTTGACGGGGGTTGTGGTGGGGGCGGGGTGGGTTTGGCGGGGGGTGTTGGTGGGGTGGTGAGGGGCTAGAAGCCCAGGTACGTGATCTGTACGACGTAGACGCACTCGGCGCGGACGACGATCTGGTACGAGAACATTCCGCCCGGTACGGGGATGTCGCCGCCCTTCGGGTCTGCGTCCGTGGCGGCGCGTCCGTGGACGTGGAGTGCCTCGGCGGCGCGGACGAGTTCCTCGGCCTTGTGTGTGACGTGGGTGAGGAATGCGGCGGGGGCCGAGCGGGCCGTTTCCTCGGCGCCGAAGGCGTACTCCCACTTCCAGCTCACCCGCGTACGGCCCTCATCGCCTCGTCCAGGACCCTGCTCAACTCCTCCAGCGCCTCGCGGGCGGTCAGCGCGTCCGGGTGTTCTAGGCCGGCTTCTGCGGTGGCCCGGCGTGCGGACAGGTCTGGGCGGCGGGCGATCTCGATCTCTCTGGCCCAGGTGAGGACCCAGCTCTGTACGGGGCTGAGGGACTGCCACTCGACGGCCTTCGCGAACGCCTCGTCCTTGCTGGCCTGCATCTCCTTCAGCCGCCCCGGAGCGACGACGGCGAGCGCCGCACGCAGGGCCTCCGGCGTCTGCTCGGGACGCGGGATCAGCTCGTGTCCGTGGTCGGCCTGAGTGCTCATCGTGTCCTCCAGGGGATGCCCAGGCCAGGTTATCCATCTCAGGCCGGGGAGCGTCGGTTCTGCGGAGGCGGGCATGGGGTGCCTTGTCATTTGTCGTACCTCGGGAGGCCGTCCGTCGAGATCGTCCAGTTGGCGATGGTGACGTCCTCGCCGTAGATGAAGTCTTTGCGGGTGGCGTAGCGGGGGCCCTCCAGGGTGGGGTGGATGTCTGTGAAGACTGCGCCTGTTGCTGTGCGGGGGTCGAAGATGGCGTAGACCGGGATGCCGATCAAGGGGTAGTCGCGGAGTTTCGTGACCCAGTCGTTGGCCGGGTTGGAGCGGGAGACGACCTCGATGGCGGCAATGAGGGTGCGGGGGTCGAAGGATCCTTGGCCCTCCATGTCCGTCCACTTGATGACGATGCAGTCCGGGCGGCGGAGGATGCCGTTCGGTTCTGATTCGACGTCCGGTTTTCCTGTGTGGGCGACCGTGTCTTCCGGGAGTTGGGCGTCCAGGCGTCTGCGGATGAGGGCGTGGGTTAGTTCGTGGCGGCCGGAGGGGTCTCGGAGGTCGTGGACTAGGCCCTCGCGGGTGATTTCTAAGGTGCCGGGGATGTTGTCGTCCAGGGAGTCGATGGCTGTTCGCATTGCTTGGTAGCGGTGGGAGGTCATGCGGCTTTCTGGTGGGGTGTGCAGTCCCGGCAGCGGGTGCCCTGGGGGGCTCGGATTGCTCTGTCGCAGCCGTCGCAGGTCGTGACCGGGTGGGGGCGGGGGGCCGTGGGAGGGAGCGGTGGGGGGATGTGGTCTGTGAGGCGGTGGGAGAGGAGGGCGGGGGCGTGGTGGAGGGGGGTGGGGAGGGTTGTGGTCAAGGTGGTGCGGATTTTTTCTAGGGGGACGCCTCTCTCCAGCCAGGTGGCTACCGCCGGGGTCAGTGTTGTTACGTCCTTGCGGCGGAGTAGGAGGCGGGCGTCCGTTAGGTGGAGGGTTTTGAGGAGTGCTTCTGCCGATTCGTGGTGTTCGGGGGTGTGCGTGGTGGGGGTGGGGAGTGGGGGTTTTGGTTTGGGCGGGGCTGTGGGTACGGGGGGTGGCGGCTCCACCTGCGGTTTCGGTGCGCGTTGCTTCGGTGGTGCCGGGGGCTTGCCCCCGTACGCCCCCGGGTTGTTGTACGACACCGTCCGCGTCACCACATGGCCCGACGCCAGCCGTACCCGTACCCGGCGGAGGTAGCCGTACCTCTCCAGTTCGCGCAGCGCGCGGGCGATTCGTACCTCGCCCTCGTCGAACTTCTCGTTGAGGGTTTTGATGTCGACTCGGGTGCCTGGTGGGAGCGACTGGATGTGGGTTGCCAGGCCGATCGCCGTGAGGCTGAGGTCGGTGTGTTGGGCGAGGTGGTTGCCGATCACCGTGAAGTGGGAGCGGTGGGGGGCGGTGATGTGGGCGACGCCGTGGGGTGGGAAGGCGGTGGGGAGGGGGAGGTGGTCGTACGAGGGCGCGTTAATGTCTTCTTTAGCCATCGGGAAGGGTCAAGTCTTCCTAGGTGGTCAGGCCCTCGTTCGGGATTGCGAGTCCCGGCGGGGGCCGACTTTTTGTGTGGTGGCGCGAGCATAGGGCAGGGCACTTTTGCGGTGTCAAGCTTTGGGGTGAGCTTCGGGGGCGGGGGACGGAGGGGGTTTGGAAGGGTACTTTCCACCCCCGGTACTTACAGGTGGTTGACCCCGCGCCCGCCCGAACTCCCGCCCACCGGTACGCCGTTCCCCGCGCGCCGGTCGTTGCGGAGACCGATCTCCGCCCACACGGTCTTGCGAGGGGTGGGGCCGAACGACACGCCCCACCTCGCGGTGAGCGCCTCGACCAGTGCGAGGCCTCGGCCCGACTCGCCCTCCTCCAAAGGGGGTTCGTGGCGCGGCACCGCGTCGTCGCGCGTGTCGGTCACCTCCAGGCGGAGCGTCTCGCCGAGGACGTACATCGCGACGCGGAAGTCCCTGCCGGGGACACGTCCGTGCGTCGCCGCGTTGTTCGCCAACTCGGCGATCACCTGCTGCGCCGGGTACAACGGGAGCCCCCAGCAACGGAGTTGTTCCGTGACGAGGAGCCTTGCGAGGCGTGCACCCCGGCGCGTGGGGGAGAGTTGCACGCAGAAGGTGTGGGCGGGGAGGGGGGCTGAGGTCTGGGGAGATTCGCTGTTCACGTGACCCAGGGTGGCGGGAAGTGGCTAGCGTTATCGGCTACTTGGCGACTGCGTACGGTAACTGTCTTGGCGCTGTCCAGTGGTGTCTAGGGCGTCTAGGCCGTTGTTTGGGTACCTGGCGTCGCGAGGAGGTCACGGTACGCAGTGAAAGGGCGGGCCATGTCGGAGAGCGTTCAGCAGCAGGGCAACGAGGCCGAGGAGGAGCCGGGTTGGGCTCCGGACCCGGACGACGAGTGGGGCAAGGCGGTACTGGAGACCGCCGGACGGCAGATCAAGAAGCGGCGCGAGAACAAGGGGATGAAGGCGGCCGAGTTCGGTAGGCGCGTCAACTACACCGAGGACATGGTGTACAAGATCGAGCGTGGGGAGCGGATCCCCGGGCCGGGGTTCCTGGACCTCGCTGACCAGGTGCTGGAGGCGCAGGGGACGATCGCGATCCTCAAGGAGGACGTGGAGAAGGTCAAGTACCCCAAGAAGGTGCGGGACTTGAAGGCGAACGAGGGGAAGGCTGTCGAGATCTCGGTGTACGAGGGCAACACTCTTCCGGGGTTGTTGCAGACGCGTGAGCACATGGAGGTGCTGCTCCGGGCCTGGAAGCCGACCCGTACGCCGAAGGACGTAGAGCGGCTGCTGGCTGCACGGATGGCCCGGAAGTCGGTCTTCGAGCGGGACCCGGCGCCTTCGATGACCTTCGTGGTGGAAGAGGCGGTTCTGCTGCGCAGGGTTGGGGGCACAATGGCTTGGAAGCGTCAGCTCGAACACTTGCTGGAGGTAGGGCGGTTGGACTTCGTCACCCTCCAGCTCATGCTGACCAACTCCGATCCTCATCCCGGGCTGGACGGCAAGATGGAGCTGTTCAAGTTCGCGGACGGAACGGCGGTCGGTCGCGCGGACAGCCTGTTCCTCGGTAGGCCCACCAGGGAACCGAAACAACTCCGCGTCGTCGAGTTGCAATATGGGACGATCCGAGCGCTGGCTCTCCCGCCCCGGGAGACGCTGGCCCACGTTGAACGACTGCTGGGAGAAACATGATCCGCAAGGCCCTCGCCGGTGACCCTTCCGAACTGGCGTGGTTCAAGAGCAGTTACAGCGGCGGCACCAACGGTGAGTCCTGCGTCGAGGTAGCCCTCAACTGGTTCAAGAGCTCCTACAGCGGCGGAACCAGCGGCGAGGACTGCATCGAGATCGCCACCACCCCCACCTGCGTACACATCCGCGACTCCAAGCTCCCGGACACCAGCCCCACCTTCCAGGTCACCCCCACCACCTGGTCCACCTTCGTCACCCACACCACCTCCCACTGACCCTGCCGTCAGGCGGCCTGGGACGTGAAGCTCACCGACAGATCGCTGTCCGGCGTGATGTCCAGGTGGAGGGTGGACTCCAGGGCCGTGGCCAGGCGTTCGAGCAGCGGGATCGTGGGAGTCGCGCCGCCGTGTTCCAACCGGGAGACGGCGGCCTGAGTCATTCCCGCGCGCTCGGCCAGCCGCGCCTGCGTCATACCCAGTGCCGTACGGCGATCCCGGACGGCCTTCCCGAACAGGTAGGCCCGGCGGGCCTCCTGGTATCCCTCACGGGACCGGTCGGCGTCGGTGATCTCCCAACGGGCGTGGCTCATGGCGTGTCCTCCGGGAAGCGGTCGTAGACGGTGTGGGCGGGCGGGTGCTCGGCTTCGCAGGTTTTCTGCGCCAGGAGAGCGCGTTGTACCTCCGCTGTCTCCTGGCGTTGTGTCTTGGGGAAGACGGTGAGAAACACGATGCGGCGGTTCGGCGCGAGCCAGTAGGTGATGCGGTAATGCTGCTGCCCGAGGCGGAACCGGAGCTCCCGGACCTTGCCGCCGAGGTGGCGGCTGTAGGGCTCGTCCAGTATCCCGTCGAAGTCGACGAGGAGGTCGGCGTAGAACATGACCCGCCCGTGGTCATGCGGCGTCAGGGTGTCCAGCCACTTCTCGACCTCTGGTTCGAGTTCGATGGTGTACCGCGAGCCTTTCATGCATACGACGGTATATAGCGTTGATGGTATGTGCAAGGTGATGGGGCTGCTGAGCCGGTTCGGGCGGGGCCTAGCTGACAGACTGGGGTACCTGACCTGGTCGGTGCGATGAAAGAGGTAACCGGTGGAAGGGCCCCGTCTGGAGGAGGTGCGGCTGACCTCGTTCAAGAGCTTCACCGGCCAGCGGCTGCCCTTGCAGGACCTCACGGTGTTGATCGGGCGGAACGGGAGTGGGAAGTCCAACGCGCTGGATGCGTTGATGGTGTTGGCGAGGCTGGCTTCGGGGGAGTCGGTGCGGGATGCGTTGGACGGGCCTCGGGGTGTGGAGTCGATCAGGGGTGGGGTCGAGGGGTGTGCTCCACTGGGGGAGGACTCGTTCCAGATCGGGTGTCGGGTGCGGCAAGGGGAGGCCGTGTTCGATCTGGACGTCAAGGTCGAGGTGCGGCCCGAGGTGAAGATCGTTCGGGAGGAACTTGTCGCCGTCGAAGGGGTGTCGTACGGGAATCGGCGGTTGAGGGGGCAGGCGTTGCTGACTGGTGGTGAAGGGAAAGGGCAGCATCTGGGAGGCCGCTCAATCACCTTTGACAATCTCGAAGACCGACTGCTGACCAGCCTGACTCCTCTTATCCGCGCCACCCGTGCGGGACAGCTGGTTCACCGGGCTGCCGACACCGTCCTCACCGCCCTCCGCGAAGTCTTCCTCCTCGACCCCGTTCCCCACCTCATGCGGAGCTACGTCAACGAGCGGGACTCCGAGCTGCGGCGCAGTGCCGACAACCTGAGTGCCGTCGTCGCGCGGCTCGAAGAGACCGAGCCGGACGCCTTTCACCGGCTCACCGACCTTGTCGCCGGCATGCCGGAGTACCCCGTCAAGGGGGTCGGGTTCGTTGTCACGGGGCTCGGCGACGTACAGCTTCTGCTCAGTGAGTCCGGGTACCACGGCGCCGATCACGACGTTCCCGCCCGCCTCCTCAGCGACGGCATGCTCCGGTTCCTCGCCTTCGGTACCGCCTTCCTCAGCAGCCGACGGCACCTCGTCATCGAGGAGATCGAGAACGGGCTGTATCCGACGCAGGCCGCTCGGGTCCTGGACCTGATGAAGGAGGAGACCCGGCGTCGCCGTATCGACGTCCTCTTCACCACGCACAGCCCGGCGCTGCTCAACTCCCTCACCGCGGACGACCACGCGGGCGTCATCGTGTGCAGCCGCGATCCGGAGACCGGCGAGAGCCTGTTGACCCCGTTGCCCGAACTCCCCGGGTACGTCGACCTGTTGGCCGCCGGGGACCTCGGAGACGCCGTGGCCAAGGGGCGGTTGCCCGACGCCGTGCGGCCACGCGACACGGGAAGCGGCAGCATCGAGGACTTCTTGAGGAGCCTGTGAGTACCCGACCCGGACTGGCGCTGCCCGTCGTCGACTTCCTCGACACGTCCGTCTTCGTCGAGATCCTCGACGTACCCGGCAGGAACGAGCACCGCGCCGACATCGTCGTAGAGATGGAGAAACGACGTCAGGCGGGCGTCCGCTTCGTCCTTCCCACCGCGACCGTCATCGAGACCGGCAACCATGTCTTCCAGGTCAAGGACGGTTCAGCGCGCCGGAGTTGTGCGCACAGCTTCATGCGGCTCCTGCGCCTGACCGCAGACGGTACGGCGCCGTGGGTCCTCCACGAACGGACCTGGAACGCGGCCTTCCTCGCCGCCCTCTGCGACGGCGGCTGCACCGGCATGGACCTCGCCGAACACGCCGTCCGCCAGCAACTTGGCACCGGCGACCTCAGCATCGTCGCCGAACGCGACCTGTACGCCTCGCGGTTGCGGGCGGAGGTTCGGATCTGGACGTTGGAGGCGACGATGGGGACTTGGGCGGGGATACCTGGGTGAGGAGTCGGGGGCTGTTCGGCGCGGGAGTGCTTTCGGCTCAGTCGACGTCCACGCTCCATCGCACGCCGTGCGGCTCCAACGCCCTCAGGAAGTCCGCCGGTTCGAATGCCTGTGACGGTGCCAGTACTCCGGCCGGTGGTGCGTCCGCCACCAGGCGCAGTGCCCCTTCCACCGCGATCACCGCCGTCATGCCGTAGCCGTCCACACCCGTCACCGAGCCCTGTGCGTGGCTTCCGTCCCGGCCCACGGCGTACGCGGCCATCAGCCAGCGCGACGCGCGCCGCGCCGCCGGGTCCGGGCCCTCGGGCAAGCTTGCGACCAACTCCTCCGTGACCGCCCCGAACAGTGGCACCACCTCCTCGCGCATCACCGCGTCGATCCGGCCCGCCCGGACATGCCGTGGCACGGTGATCACGCCCGGCAGCGCGAACGGTGCCACCTTGATGTCCCCCTCCTCGCCCTCGGGAACCGGCACCGTCGCGCGGTCACCGGGCGTGTGCTCGGCGCCGTCGCGCCAGGCGCCGTCCGTCCACACCAGTCCGGGGCCGCCGCTCCACAACTTCCGGTTGGCCAGGGCCGTACGAGCGGTGCCGCGCGAGACCGCGCCCGGGCGCCGTAGATCCGCGATCGTCAGTTCCGCCAGGTCGGCGTGGAGGGCCTCGGCGGTGAGGTGGGCGATCAGGTCGCCCGGGCCGCCGTCGTCCGCGAGCGCGGGGACCACGCAGATCCCTGCCTGCCGGGCCGGGTCGCCGTACGTGTCGAAGATCCGCTTCAGGTACGACTGTTCGCCGTTGGTGTCGACGTAGTGGCAGCCGGAGGCGATGGCGGCTCGTACCACCGGTTCGCCGAACAGCTCGAACGGCGCTACGCAGTTGACCACTGCGGCACAGTCGGCGAACGCCGCCGCCAGCGCTGAGGGATCTTCGACCCCGGCGTGCCGTACCTCCGTGCGGGGTACGCCCTCGGCAGCCATTCGTAGCCGGTTCTCGTCGCGGCCCACCAGGACGACCGGGGCACCCCGGCGCGCCAGTTCCGCTACCACCAGTCGTCCCGTGAAGCCGCTTGCTCCGTACACCGCGATCTTTTTCATGACCGCCACGCTAGGAGCGATGCGCCGGGACTCTGAATGCCCAGCCGTCCCTGATTCATGCCTGATCGTCCTGTGCCAAGTCCTACCGGAGGACGCTAGGGTCGGGGCATGGACGTGCTGAGCGATGCCGTCACCGCCATGCGTACCGGGCGGCCCCACTCCTCCCGGACCCGCTGGGACGCTCCCTGGGGTGTCCGCTTCGCCCCCTTCGCGGGTGCCGGGTTCCACGTCGTGCTGCAAGGCTCCTGCTGGGTGTTGCCGCATCGTGCGGAACCCGTCCGGCTCGGCGTCGGCGACATCGCGCTGCTTCCGCACGGCACCAGTCACGCACTCGCCGACGACCCCGCGACGCCGCTGCGCGAGGCCGCCGCCCCCGGTTCCCTGCCCCCGTCCCCTGACGGCATCCCGGCGGACACCATCCTGCTGTGCGGCGCCTATCTGCTCGACCAGGACCGACGGCACCCGCTGCTCGCCGAACTCCCCGAGGTGGTGCACCTGTCCTCCCGGGTGGGAGCCCATCCCGAACTGCGCGCCGTCATCGACCTCTTGGGCGCCGAGCTGGACCGTCCCCGCGAGGGCAGCGGGGCCGTCGTCCCGGCGCTCCTGGACACGCTGCTGCTGTACACGCTGCGCGCCTGGCACGACGAGCAGAATCTGGGCGGCCGGCCGTCGGAGGGGTGGGCCGCCGCGCTGCACGACCCCGCGATCGCCGCTGCCCTGCGCGCCATCCACCAAGACCCCGGCCGCGCCTGGACCGTGCAGTCGCTGGCCGCCGTCGCGGGCCTGTCCCGCTCGCCGTTCGCCCGCCGCTTCACCGCGCTCGTCGGGAGCCCGCCGCTGGGGTATCTGACCTGGTGGCGGATGACGACCGCTGCGGGGCTGCTGCGCGGCGACGATCGGCCCGTCCAGCGCGTGGCGGAACAGGTGGGCTATGTCTCGGAGTTCGCGTTCGGCAAAGCGTTCAAGCGGGCCTACGGTACTTCGCCGGGCCGCTATCGGCGCCACGGGGGCGGCTCCGCGCGGGAAGCGGTCGGCTCAGGAACGCCACCACGTCTGGACGGAGCACCGGATGAACGGGGGTTGCGCGGCTAACCCCTGCCTGTCGCATCTTCGGCGCGGCCCGTCGTAGCGGCGGGTTCTATCCGTCTCGCAGGAGTGATGCCGCCGTGTCCGCGCTCTTCTACAAGTTCCTGATCGTGCTCTTCGACAAGTTCCTCATCCCGACCGTAGTCGGCCTGGCCGTCAGCGTTCTAGTCGGCGCAGTCGAGCTCTACCGGCGTCGCCGGACCACCCCGGCACCGCCCCGCGTGCTGCGGCGCTTCCGTCTGCTTGGAACCGCCGGTGCCGACGGCACTCCCCTGTACTACGAGACGACCCGGGCCCCCGGCAGCATCGTCACCCGCCGGGTCGACGGCCTGCCTCAACGCTTCGAGTTGACCGATGCCCCGCTGGGCGACGGAACGTACGCCGCCGAACCTCTCGACCATCTGTAGGACGACCAGAGGATGGAAGGTGAGGGAGAGGGCATGAGCGACTTGTACCCGGACGTGGTTGCTTCCGGTGGGCTCGGGGCCGCTGTGCGGGAGGTTGCGCGGCGGCGGGGGCGTGATGTCGGGGTGCCGGATTGGGCCATCGACTACGTCACGGTCCCGACGACCAGGGGGTACGTGTCGGTCGATCTGTCCGACGAGGAGCGTCTCTTCCGGGTGCGCGTCCACATCCCCGGCTTCTCGTGGGGGATCGGGGCCACGGACGATCTCGGGCTCCTCGTCGACGTGATCGCCGCGTGGCGGGACGGCGTGCCGTTCGACGTGCTGGCCGGGGAGTTCGCGTTCCTGGAGCTGGACGAATTCGCCGGCGCGCTCGACCGGGGGGAGCCGACCGCCGCTCAGTGGACCAACCTTCTGGGCTCCGAACCCGGGGACCTTCTGCGCCTCCTCCACGCGGACGACGTGCTGCGGAACATGTTCCCGACGATCACGCACGGCGCCGTACGCCTGCGGGTGGACCCGATGAACTGGCTGAGCCGTCAGATCCTGGTGTTCGAGGAGCGCGAAGGGCACTACTCGGTCGCGCGGCCCCCGGGCACGGCCTGGACGGAGGTCATGGCCGCCGACCTCATCCCCCACCTGAGGGCGGCTCTCGGCAAAGACGGGTGAACGCCTAGGGCTGCGCGGACGGTTCTGGCCAAGTTGTGGCGGAGTCTTTTCGGTTTCTCCACATTCTCCGTGGTCTCCGGGCGTGAGGGCGAGTAATCCCTTGCCCTGGCCCGTCCCCCCGTGGCTATCGTGAGCGCCGCACGTCTGTTCGAGGGGGCCGACCACCCTCTCGTGTGGCATGCACATGTCCTATGGGGGGATATTTTTTGCGACGCAGATCGCTCACGTCTGCCATCACATCCATCGCCGCTCTGGCCGTCCTGTGCGGCCTCGCCGTCCCGCCGAGTCAAGCGGCCGAGCAGCGCGTCACCGGCGCGGGTGACTCGTACGACGGGTTCGACAGCAAGGCCGCGGAGCAGGTGCGCGCGGACCAGTGCGTGGCCGTCGACGCTCTGCGCAAGGGGGGAGCGAATCTTTTCGCGCTCGCGCAGGGCGCTCTGACGTTGCCGGACGATCAGCTGCATCAGAAGCTCGACCGGGATCTCTTCGACACGAGTACTCCGCTGCATCAGGCGTACAACGCGGACGCCGCGAGCAGCGACCAGTGGGGGAAGAAGGCCCAGGACCAGGAACTCGCCTGGAACGGCGCGGTCTCCTCGCTGAGTTTCTACTCGCAGCGGGACGGCGCTTGGGGGATCTTCGAGCGGACCGGCCTCGTACCGTGGCTGTGGCAGTCGTACTCGAAGTCCATCGACCTGTTCTCGCCCTTCTACGAGCCGTCCCCCACCGCCGACAGGGCGACGAAGACGGCCGCGCTCGCGGTCGGCGACCCGCAGTACACCTCCGCCGGCACGCCCGCCGAGCGCGAGGCGTGGAAGCTGTGGCAGAAGAACTCCGGGGAGATCAAGCCCAACGTCCTGTTCGTGCCGAGGGTGTTCGCGGACGACGCGCGGATCTTCCTGTCGGCGGGCGGCTTCCCGCGTACCGGTACGACCCCGGACACCCCGGAGTTCCGTATCGCCGTCGAGGACCTCAAGTCCCGTTTCGCGTCGTGCAGTTGGCACGCGCCCATCGACCCGAACCGGGTCCTCGGCAAGGAGGTCGCGCAGGCGTCCGCCGAGTGGCAGCGGGAGATCGCCGCGCAGGCCGCGCCGCGTCAGCAGATCCTCGCCGCCTCCGCGACCGCCACGAAGGCGTTGCAGGAAGGCACGTACACGCTGGGGCAGTTGGTCGGGCAGTCGTGGCTCGCCGACTACGCGACCCGCTGGCAGGACTACTGGTCCGCCGGGGGCGTGGGGTGGATCGGCGACAGCGCCGTGACGGTCGAGGTGCCCGGCGCGAAGGGCAACTGCCTCGACGTCGCGGGCAGCGGCAAGACCGACGGCACCCCCGTACAGATCTATACGTGCAACGGCAGCGCGGCTCAGCAGTGGACGCTCGAAGGCGGCGGGGGAGACCTGCATCTGCGCAGCGTCGTCTCGCAGCGGTGCCTGGACATCGGCACGAACGGTACGAAGATCCAGATCACCGAGTGCTACAAGACCAACGGGCAGTCCTGGCAAGGCAATCCGCGCGCCGCTGCGCCGCTGAAGAGCGCGACCACGGGCAAGTGCCTGGACCTGGCGAACTTCACGAAGGGCACGGACGCGCGGCTGGCGGACTGCAAGACCCCCGTCCCGGCCGCCCAGAACTTCCTCATCAAGCCGTCCGGCCACCAGGGTTCGGGCTCCCCGCTGTACCCGAAGAAGGCGGAGTTCGACAAGGCGAAGAAGGTCGTCGCCGATGCGCAGGCGACGGCGAAGAAGCAACTCCCTCTCCTGAAGGCGCAGTTGGACGGCGCGCGCAAGGCGGCCACTGCGTCGGACACGGCCCTTCAGACCGCGTACGGCATCGCTGACGCCGCCGGTGCGCCGCGCGGCCGTGGGCTGCTCGTCGGGATGCAGAAGGCGCAGGTCACCAAGGGGGCGGTGGCCGCGCTGACGGCGTTGGTCAAGGCGGGGGAGACCGCCGAGGCCGCGACCCGCGCAGCCGCCGCCGACAGCGAGACCGTCGCGCAGCGGGCGTTGGCGCAGGCCGCGCAGTCCAAGGCGGAGTTCCGGCGAGAAGCCGCGCGTACCGCCGAGTTGCAGGCGAAGGCCGCCTCCGACGCGGCCCTCATGCACCGGGACAACGCGAAGAAGGACAAGGAGACCGCCGAGGCGAAGCTCTCGGTCGCCCTGAAGGCCGAGGGGGACGCCAAGGCCGCCGCTGCCGATGCGCGGGCCAAGCGGCTCGGCGCCGAGGCGGAGGAGAAGACGGCGCTCGCGGAGCAGAAGAACGCCGCCGCTAAGCAGGCCGAGGCGAGCCGGCTCAAGGAGACGGCTCAAGGCGAGGCGGCTGCCGCGCAGTCCTCGCGGGAGCGGGCCTCCGCCGCCGAGGCGACGGCTTCCGCCCGTCGGGACGATGCGGTCAAGGCGCGGGACAAGGCGCGGGATGCGCGGGACGACGCGTGGGGGGCGGAGCAGAAGGCCGACGCTCTGCGGGCCAAGGCGGATGCGAAGGAGGCGTACGCGCAGTCGCTGGACGCCGGGGACGCTGCTGACGCGGCTCGTGCTGCCGCCGATGCGGCCGACCGGCACGCCGGGGACGCGGAAGCGGCGGCGGGCCGGGCTCGTACGGCCGCTGATGCGGCTGGGCGTGCCGCTGCTGACGCCGATGCCGCCGCGACCCGTGCCGAGGCTGCGGCCGGGCGGGCGCGTGCGGATGCGGACGGGGCTCAGGCGGCTCGGCTGCGGGCCGATGCCGCGGTGAAGACGGCGACCTCCGCGGTCGCGGACGCCATCGAGGCTGCTGGGCATGCGGCTGGGGAGGCCGATGCGGCTGTTGCTCAGGCCGCTGCGGCGGAGAGGCTGGCTCGTACGGCTCGGGAAGAGGCGAACGGGGCGCGCGAGGAGGCCGCCAAGGCGGTCGCCGCCTCTGCGAAGGCTGCCGGGTTCGCGTACGTCACGGCTCAGGCCGCTGCTGATGCCGGCGCGGCTGCATCTGCCGTCGCCGATCCCGCCAACGACGCGATCCAGATCGGGTCCGTGTACGCCGAGAACGATTCGGCGGCCTCGCTGGTGGTGCTGACCGGGCAGGCGTCCAAGACGATCGCCGAGCAGCAGCGGGCTGTTGCGGAGGCGCATGCGCGGAACGCTGCCGCTGAGGCTTCGGCCGCGAAGAATCTGGCTGAGCAGGCCAAGGGGGATGCGAAACAGGCGTACGTCCATGCTGCTGGCGCCGCTGGGTATGCCTCGACGGCTCGGGGCTACGCGAAGGAGGCGCTCGGGTACTCGGCGGATGCGGCCAAAGCGGCTGCTGCGGCGTCCGCTTCGCTGACTCGGACGGTGCAGTACGAGCGGCAGGCTGCGGTGGATGCGTCTGCGGCCGATGCTGCTGCTGGGCGGGCTGAGGGGTATGCCGTCTCGGCTCGGGCTGCTGCTGATCGGGCTGCGTTGGATGCTTCGGCTGCGCGTGCCGCTGCGGCTGAGGCGGAGCGGGCGGCTGCGGAGGCTCGGGCTGCTGCTGAGCGGGCGGATGTGGCTGCTGCCGAGGCCGAGCGGGCTGCGAAGGATGCGGACAAGTACGCGGAGGAGGCGCAGGAAGCGGCGGAGTCCGCTGAGCGCAAGGGGGCCAACGAGCAGGTCAAGAACGGTGCCGGGACCGGGGTCGGCGGCACGTTCTACGTCGTCGACGAAGACAGCGTCGAGATCACCAACACCCGGCAGAAGAACGACTGCGTCATCGACATCGGCTTCGGTGGCTGCACCGTCACCTTCGAGGTCACCTTCAGCGCCACGGTCGACTTCTTCTTCTGCGCCGACCCTGCCGTACCCGCCACTGCTTCGGGTTGTCCGTCCGAAGACACGATCCTGGTCAAGACCGAACGCTTCACCGGCATGAAGAAGGACGTCACCGAGTACTTCAGCAAGCTCGACATCCTTCAGCAGACGGTCGTCTACCAGATCCTCAAGGCCGTCCTCGTCCAGGACTTCCTCGACTGCTGGCACGGCAGCGCGAGCGGCTGCGCCTGGGCCGCGAGCAACTTCATTCCGGGGAAGGCATTCGCGAAGATCGCCGAGGCGCTCAACGCGCTGGACGCCGCGCTCAAGACCGGCATCGGTGTCGCCGACGCGTTTAAGGCGCTGAAGAAACTGGACGTCGATCCAGCGACACTGGCCAAGATCGAGAACACCGTCAACCTCTTCGAGGACCTGGCGACGTCCTGCAAGGTCAACAGCTTTCCAGGGCACACCTTGGTGCTGATGGCGGACGGCAGCCGCATGGCGATCAGTGAAGTACGCACAGGCGACCGGGTCTTGGCCGAGGATCCCAAGACCGGCGAACAGCGGCCGCAGACGGTCAGCGCCACCTTCGCGCACGACACGGACCGGCTGATCGACATCACCTTCGCCGACGGAAGCACGTTGTCCAGTACAGCGGGGCATCGGGTCTTCGTCGTCGACCGAGGCTGGGTGCGGGTGGCGGAGCTGCACAGGAATGACCAACTACGGTCAGCTGACGGAGCGGTCCACTCCGTCAGCGAACTGCGAGATCTGGCGAACCTGGAACCCCGCGAGGTCTATGACCTCACCGTTGACGGTCTGCACACCTTCTACGTGCGCACCGATGGCCCTCACGCGGATGACCTGCTGGTTCACAACTGTGCGAACCTTGCCGACGAACTGGAATTCCCGAAGAGCGGGGCCCATACGCTGAGCCGGCATGTGAATGTGACTCCGGAGGAAGCCAAGGCTTTCGCTCTTGAGAACAAGCGAAGGGGACTGGAGCCCATCAGTGCGGTGTGGACCGACGGGGATATTGCTCAGCAGGCGGTCGACCGGGTTCTCTCCCATTACTTCTTCCCCAACGGTAAGCGCAGGGGAGCCAGCTTTGATGCGCTGGATAATTTTCTCAGCCAGCGCGGACAGTGGAGAGGGAAGACCGAGTTCCCCATAACGGGGAAGTGGGACGAGTATGACTCTCTGGGTAGGGTGTACGACGCCGATGGCAACTGGGAGGCCGCTGGCAACGGGGTTCGCGTGATACTCAAGAGGCTACCGGGTGAGCGCGGGCACAGCGGATTCATCGTCTACACGGCGTACCCGCTCAAAAAGCCCTAGATTTTCTTTTGCGTTGACAATGTGAGGAATTAATGGCACGGAGACGTGAGCGCCTTGGTGAAATCTACGAAAGGGACTTTGGTCTCACCGCGCTCGCGGAGAGAGTCTATGACTCGGTCGCGAGGGTTGATGAGGCGCAAGTGCTGGAACTCGCCGCAGAGGTGGCCGATGACTGTGATGGTGAAGGTGCCATCGAGCTCGGTGCGGATCTGCACTGCCTGCTGGAATCCGATCTTCCTGAAAGCGTGATGCGCGCAGCATGGGTCGCGGCCACACGTCAACGTTTCGATCCCGCGTATTTCGGAGTGAATATGCGTGACTGGATCGGTCGACTCTCAAGCCTGTACCCATTCAAGCTTCGCCGGGTCCGGTCGGAGTCTGCGGCACCACAAATAGGTGAGCTGGAGCTATGTGAAGCCGTGGTGCTGGAAATTCGCCACTCCGCACCCGAGTTGGCTCGGGCGCTGACAGGGGACGGTCTCTCGGCCTCGTCTCTCGAATCGGTTCCCGAGGCTCTGGAAAAGGTTGTCGGGGAATGTGACGGGGAGCTCGGTTTCCGCCTGTTCTTGAGGGTCTTGAAAGTGTATGGCGTGTCGGTTTCAAAAGATCAATATGGCCGTCTGATGGAACTCGACACCAGGCTTCGGTATCCAGGTCCATTGGTGTATGAGGGTTTGAACGTGAAATGGCCTCCCATCGACACGAAGAGGAGAGAAGGAGTCGGCGACTTCGGATTTTCGGAACTTGCGTCATGGTTCTCAGGGGAGTGGTGCGACCGAACAATGGAGGAAACCGTCCAGCGAGCTGCGGCCAATGATGATACCGCCGATCCCCCCGGCTCGGCTGCGGCCTTTCTGCTCCAAGATGCTCTCCGCTTTCTGGATTCTTCGCTGCCCTCCAGCGTGATCACCGTCCTGTGGCTGGCCGCATCGGACCGAGGTTTTAACCTGGACCGAATGGATTTGGATGCGCGAGACTGGCTCGAAACGATCGTGGAGGCGTGTCGCGAACGCCTACGAGAGGCCGCTCCGTCGTACACACTCGTCATGCAGCCTGTTCAGGAACAACTGGTCGGCCCTGTGCTCCGAGAAATCCGTGACGTGACTCCGCTGCTGGCGAACCGGGTAGTGAGTCCTGGCTGGCATGAGGTTCCGGGCGAGGCCGTCGTGGAAGCGTTGGAGCAGGTCGCCACCCAAGTAGATCCTGATCTCGGATACAGACTGCTGATCAGAATCCTTCAGGTGTTGGCTGTGCCGTTGAGAGCGGAGCAGTACGTCCGCTATCAGGTACTTGGAAGGCAATTCGGCTACGGAGAGTTTCACATCGGCGAGTTGGAACTTCTGGTGCATCACGGATGAGCAGCGGTGAGTGTGGGAAGTGAGGCCTTCCGTCCCGGCGCTCACCAGTTCTTCCGGCTTACTCCCGGTCGGTGGCTGTTCGCTGTGTGGGTGCGCACACCCGACGGTTTCGGGGGTTGTGTCCAAGGGGTCCCCCGGTGGTGGGAGCGGTGCCATGATGAGGGGTATGGCTGAGGGGGAAGCGGTACCTGTATCGGGCTGGCGGGTTCGGTACGACGGGAGTCGGGGCGATGTCGACGCGCTGAAGGCGTGGCTGGAGCGGGAAGAGGCGCTCAGCGGGCTGGTGCGTATCGAGGAGCGGTCCCGGTCCGGTGCGGGGCCCGAACACATGGGGTCCCAGACGGAGTTGGTGCTGCTGGTGATCGGCACCGTCGCCAATCTGACGACCATCGGCGCCTCCGCCAGCGCCTCGGTGCGTGCCTGGAGGGCCAACCGTGAGCGCGTGACCGGGGATACGACTCCCGAAGCGACGGTGGAACCGCTGGATCCCGACCAGGAGTAATCCGGTGAGCGGCTTCGACCCTCGGGGGAAGGTCAACCGGGCACTGCTGGTCGGCGTCTCCGAGTACGACCACACCCAACCCGATGAACCGGGCGGCGTACCCGGACAGTTGGGCGCCGTCCTGCACAACTGCAAGGGACTGCGCGACGTCCTGGAGCGCGGCGGAGTGTTCGGCCGGCGTGAAGTGGTCGTGCAGCATTCCCCGTACCAGGACCACTTCGCGGAGACGCTGCACCAGGTCGCGCAGGAGACCGAAGGGCTGCTGCTGTTCTACTTCGCCGGGCACGGCATCGTGAACACGAAAGGCGACGAGCTGTACCTCCAGATGCGCAACGCGCGCATCGTGCACGGCGCCGAGCGGGCGTTCTCGGGCGCCGTCCACTTCGGACTCGTCCTCGCCGAACTGGCCGCGAGCCGGGCCGAGCGGGTCGTGGTGATCCTCGACTGCTGCTACTCGGGGAACGCGGCCCACATGCCGAGCAGCAGCCTCGGCGACGACCGGCGCCGCCGTCAGATCCTGCTGCTGATGAGCGCGCAACCCAACCAGCTCACCGACCCCGGTGACCACCGCAGAGCGACCCCCTTCACCCGCGAGCTGGTCCAAGTCCTCGGCGGACAGGGTGAGTTGTGGCTCTCCACGGTGTACGAGGGGCTGAAGGAGCGGATGCGTGCGGCAGGCGTCCGTACCGTCCACCACGACGAGGTGCAGATGCCGCAGGGGGTGTGGGAGCCCGGGGAGGACGTGTTGCTGGCGGGTGCCGAAGGCCCATCCGCACCCGCACTCGCACCCGCTTCCGCGACACCTCCCGCCTCCGTCCTGTTCCTGCCTCCGACGACGACCTCGGAGCTTCCTCGGCCGAGGCGCGCCAACCCCCTCCGCACCCTCTTCCACCACGGCAGCCGCTTCGTCCTCACCCTGGCGCTCACCGCCCTCGCGACCGTTGGCGGCGTCGCCGGGATCGTCGCACTCGTCGGGGACGAGGACACCGGGTGCGCGCCGCCGCTCCAGCTGCGGGTGCTGACCGACCCCGACCTGGAACCGGTGCTGACCGCCGCCGCGAACACCTACACCGAGTCGCCGGAGAACACCCGGGACGGGTGCAGGAGGAGTGGGATCGGGGTGTACAGCGCGCGGGTCACCGATGCGGTGGCGGGGTTACGGGAGCGTACGAATTATTGGTGGCGGCCGTCCGGCAGGGAGGGCGACCCGCAGCCGCAGCGGGACATCGGTCCCCAGCCCGACGTGTGGATCCCGGCGACCCGCGCGGACCTCGAACGCGCCGCACAGGACCCGTACGACCAGAACTCCGCCGAACTCCACGCGGAGGACGGCCCGTTCGCGTACTCCCCCGTCGTCCTCGCCGCCGCCGGCACCGTCCCCGGACAGCGCACCGGCCGGTCCCTCGCCGCGATGGCCGTGGACCTGGAGACCGGCGGGAGCGACGTCCGCCGCCCCGACCCGGAGTCCACGGACGCGGCGCTGTTCGCGACGATGGGCCTGTACGGGGAGCCGCCCGACGCCCGCGCCGGTGAGCACCGCGTCGCGTACGCCGGACCCCCCGCCCGCTCCGCCGCCGACCTGCTGTGCGCCGCCTCCCCGGACCGGCGAAGCGCGCTCCTCGTACCGGAGTTCACGCTGCGCAACGAAGCCGACTGCCCCTGGGGCGGGCTGCAACCGCGTACCGCGCTGTACCCGGACGACGTACCGGGCCTGACCCCCACGTTCGTCCGCGTGACCTGGACCCCCGCCCACCGGGACACCGAGGCGCGCGACGAGGCGGTGCGCAGGTTCAGGGACTGGCTGACCGGCGACAAGGGGAAGGCGGAACTCGGCAGGCACGGCCTGCGCTCGGCCGACCCCGGCCACGCGCTGCTCGGCACGGCGCCCCGGGGATCCCAGACCGACCTCGTCGACCAGAAGTCCGCCGAGGCGACCGCCATGAACGCGACGCTGGAGCGGTACCGCAACGCCGGCGGATCCGGCCAGGTGCTGTTCCTGCTGGACAGCTCCGGATCCATGGCCAACCTGTGGCAGGGGCTGAGCAACGGACCCGGACTGATCCAGCAGTCGCTGGGCGGGCTCGGCGCGAAGGACCAGTACGGGGTGTGGGCGGTGGCCGGGAGGACCGGCCGTACCCACACCGACCTGCTGCGCTTCGGATCGCACGCGCGCGCCGCCGCCGTACACGCCCTGGAGGCCGCGCGCGAGGCGGGAGCGCGGGGGGACCAGGCGGACCCGTACCGGGCGCTGCGCGACGCGCTGGAGTTCATGAAGCGGCAGGGCGTGGACAGCGAGCGGCCCCGGCAGATCGTGTACGTCACCGACGACGAGGACAACGACCGGCTGACCGGGCAGAACCTGGAGGATCTGCGGGAGCTGGCCCGCACCGCGGGGACACCGGTGACCATGGTGTCGCTGGCGACCGGCGGCTGCGAGGAGGGCCGGGCCGATGCGGTCGTCGCCGCCGCCTCCGAAGGCCGCTGCCTGGACCCCGGCGACGATCCGGCGGCCTCCCTGCGGGACGAGGTCGCGCGCACGGGAACGGGGGAGGGATGACGCGGCGCACCTGGCTCGCGGCTCTGCTGCTGACGGCCACCGCCTGCACCGGCGGCGGCGCGTCTCCCGAGCAGCCGGTGGCCGGGCCGGACGAGCACCGGATCGTCGTCGCCAGCGGGCGGGACGTCACGGACGGCATCCGGCAGCGGCTCATCGACGCGTGGAACGCGCGCCAGGCGCCCGGCGGTTACCGGGCGGCCCTCGTCGAACTCCCCGGCTCCGCCGACCAGCAGCGCAGCCAGCTGCTCGGCGCGCTCCAGTCCGGGAGCAGCTCCTACGACGTCGTCAACCTGGACGTCACCTGGGTGCCGGAGTTCGCCGCGGCGAAGCTCGTGCAGCCGCTGCCGGACGACGCCGTGCGCGACCCCGCCGACCTCGTCGGGCCCGTGGACGAGACGTCGTTCTGGGGCGGGGAGCGGTACGCCGTGCCGTTCAACAGCGATGTGGGGCTGCTGTACTACCGGCGCGACCAGGTCGGGGGTGAGCTGGGGCCCGTCGTCACCTGGGCCGGGGTGCAGCGGTACATCGACGCCGTGCGCGGCAAGCGGATCCCCGGCTGGGAGGCGGGCTGGACCACTCAGCTCGCTCCCTACGAGGGGCGGACCGTCAACGCGATCGAGGCGTTCGCCTCCGCCGTGGAGGGTCTGGAGATCACCGACGGGAAGGGCAGGTACCGGGCCACCGAGGGCCAACTGGCCAAAGGCGTCGAGGAGTTGCGTGCCCGTACGGCGGAGGTCCTGCCGCGTGCGTACACCTCGAACGAGTCCGATTCGCTCAGCGACTTCACGCAGGGGAAGACCACGTTCCTGCGCAACTGGCCCTACGCGTACCCCGCGTTGTCCCAGACCTTCAAGGGAGCCCTCGGGGTGACGCAGCTGCCGGGAAAGGCGGTGCTAGGCGGCCAGAACCTCGCGATGACCCGGTCCGTCTCCGGGGAGAAGGCCGCGAGGACCGCCGACCTGATCAGGTTCCTCACCGACGCCGACAGCGAACGGTGCCTGCTGTACGCCGGGTTCGCGGCGACGCGGGAGTCCTCGTACCGGGCGACGACCCGTTGCACGTACGTCGACACCTCGGGCTCGGAGAGCACCGGCGAGAGCCCCGACCGCTGGAGCCCGGAACAGGAACGGTTCGGCCGGGACGTCCTGCTGCCGGCGCTGCGCGGGGCGGTTCCCCGGCCACGTACTCCGCTGTACGGGGCGCTCACGCAGACGTTCACGGAGGAGCTTGCGCCGCTGTTCACGAGCGGGGCGGATCCGGCGGCGGTGGCTAAGGCGTTGGATGAGGCGTTGCGACGCGAACTGCCTTGAGGGCGTGGGGTCTTCACTTGTGCCCGTACGTCTGGAGAACCGCCAGCGCGTACGCGACCCGGGGGTCCAGCCGGTGCGGGGTGTAGTGGTAGGTCCTGCTCAGGCCCCGGTAGTCCAGCGCCAGGCCGGTGCGTGGTGTGCGCCAGCGGGTGCGGACGGGGCGGCCGAACGTGTAGTCGTCCGTCGTGCCGTCGACGTAGGCGTAGAGCATCATGCAGAGCGCGAAGAGGAACCACACGGGGGCGGTGCCGGTGTGGATCAGCCAGGCGTACCAGGTGCCCTCCTTGCCCGTGACCGGGTCCGGTACGCCCGTGAGGTGCGCGGACCAGCGGACCCGGCGCGGCCAGGGCAGGACCCGGCCGGGGCGGCGGGTGATACGGGCCAGGTGGGTGCCGTCGGGGGCGTGGACGTCGTAGGTGTCCGCGCCGGCCGGGCGGACCGAGCACCAGGGGGTGCCGCTCGGGCCGTCGTGGATCCAGAGCGGCAGCGGGACGGCCCCCTTCGCCTCCGCGGACCGCGATGCGATGACCCGGGCCAGCGGGGGGTCCTCGGGGCGCTGCGGGGCTCGGAGCCGGATCGCCGCCACCGTCTCGGCGTCGGCGGGCAGACCCGGCGCCGGCGGACCGGAGACCGGAACGGGGTTGTTCACGGAGACCGCGAACGTGTACGAGGCGTCGTGCATGGGGCTATCCAAACGGGTTGACGGTCGCCAGACGGCCCACGACCGCGCGCGCCTGGTCGTACTTCTCGTGGATCTGCTCCGACGCGAACTGGACGTCCTCGGTGGCGTGGCGCACACCCTCTTTGTAGAGGTCCTTCGCGCCGAGTGCCGCCTCGTAGCCGCGTGCCGTCCAGGAACGGGGATCGATGTAGCGGCCGACTGTCTGGCCGGCGTCGTCCACGATCGGCTTGACGGAGTCCGCGAGCGCCGGGACCCGTCCCAGCGGGGTGTGCTCGATCAGCTGGGGCATGAGCTTCTGGAACGGCATGTCGGTGATCCCCGCGCCGGGCCGGTAGAGGTTGCGGTCACCGAATTCCTTGGCCACGGCGACCTTGAGGCGGTCTCCCAGCGTGTCCGCGGTGATGTGGATCGCGTCCGCCTTGCGGCCGAACGCGCCGACGTTGCGCATCACCCATTTCTCGGCGTCCTCACCCAGCTTCGCGGTTCCTCCGGCGTGCTCGATGATGTTGGACGCCCGCTTCCAGGAATCGGCCGCCTTCACCCCGAAGTCCGTCACCCGCATCGGAATCTTGACGCCGGTGAACATCCCCTTGCCGACCTTCCCCACCCGCGCGAGGTCGCCGAACGGGATGAAGCCGGCCACGTCGAGACCGATGTCCAGCCAGTTGCCCTTCTTCGCGCCGGCCGCCCAGCCGACTCCGTGGGCGAGGAGGGCGCCGCCGTTCAGGACCATGCCGATGCCCTCGAAGACCACGGCGCCGATGAGGGTCTCGGAGGTGATGACCGCCAGGACGTCACAGGCGGCGCTGGCGTAGCCGAGCCAGTCGCCGATCCGGTAGATCGTGTCGGCGTGCTTCTGGACCCACTTCCACAGGTCGCCGGCGAGGTCGCCGAGCTGCTCGGCCACGTCCTCGAACAGGTCCTTGAGCTTGTCGAGCAGGGACTTGCCGGGTGCCGCCTCGGCGGCCTTGCGGAGCTTTTCGGCGGCCTGGTGGGCCGTGGCCCGGTGGTCCTGCTGAAGCCGGCGCGCCTTCTCGACGACCGCGTCGAGTTCGGCGCTCGCCTCGGTGACGCGCTTCGTCGCGTGGTCCAGGCGCCGCTGGGCGTCGCGGAGTTCCTCGCCCGTGGGGAAGGTCTGTCCGGCGAGCTTCAGGTCCGGGTCGGCCTTCGCCGCGGCCAGAGTCCTGCGGGAGTCCTCGGCCTCCTCCTCGTAGAGCCGGGCCGTGCCCTGGAACTCCGTCAGCCGTGACTCCCAGGTGCGCAGGGCGTGCGCGGCGTCGGCCATCGAGTCATGGGCGTTGTCCAGATACCTCGGGAGGGCACCGGTCGTCTTCGCGAACGCGGCTGCTCCCTCGCCGGTCCAGGCGCCGTTCGTCCTGCCCAGCCGGGTCAGGGTGGCGTGAGCGTCGTAGAGCTGTCTGGCCGTGCTGGTCAGCGAGGTGACCAGCCGGTGCACCGAGGCGGGGTCGCCGGGGGCGGGGTCGAAGCCGAGCGCGTCGTACGTCTCAGGCGTGTTCATGGAGCGGTCTCCTCGGCGCGGTCAGTAGGCGCGGAAGGGGGAGGGGGTGACGGCGGGCTCCCGCGCAGGGTTCTCCGGCTCGAAGACCACGGTGTCCGCGATGTCCGCGAGGATCGCCTGGCAGCGGAAGAGGTCCTGGACGTCGGGGGTGCTCAGGCACAGGAGCAGGACGTGGTCCTCGGAGGGGAACGGGAGCCACACCTCGATCCGTACGAAGTGCTGCTCCTGCTCACCCTCCGGCAGTTCCCAGACGGCGCGGGAAGCGGCGACGTGAACGACTGCGGGGCCCGCGGGGAGGGAGACCGGCCGGGTCTCGCCGCCCTCGTTCGCCCTGTCCAGGGCCTGGGCGATGCCCATGGCGGTGAACTGGGGGTCAGGGTTGTCCAGTTCGCGCACGCTGACCGTGAGCGTGGCCCGGCTGACGCGCTCGGGCGGCTCGGTGCCGTCCGCGCTGCCGCCGACCGGGAAGACACCGAGCGCGTTGTAGACGACACCGCCCTCGACGAGGGTCTGCGCGCCGGCCGTGTACGCGGCCTTGGTGAACAGGCGCAGCGGCTCCAGATCCGCGCGCTCGCCCCAGTAGTCGTGGGCGAACCGCCGCATCTGCTCGTCGAACGAGTCCTCGGCGGTGCCCAGCGGGACGGCGTGGAACTCCGGCTGGACCTGGAAGGAGATCGCCGCGGAGGTCATCGGTCACCCGCCCGCATGGTCTTGTCGACCGCCTGCACCGCAGAGACGAGCTTCACCACCTCGTCCTCCGTGCCCTGGTAGAGCCGGCCCGCCTGCGCAACCTTCTCGGTGACGCCGCTCGTCGCGTCGGCGATCAGTTTGATGCCGTGTCCCCACTTGGCCTGGAAGTGGTGGCAGGCGTCTTCGAGTTCGCCGGAGCCGGTGCCGGAGGGACCGATGTCCTCCAGCTCCCGCATGGTGGTGCGCATGCCGCCCGCGCACTCGGCGAGGTCGACGATCAGCTTGGCGAGCGCCTCGAAATCGACCTTGTGACCATCGGCCATCCTTGCTGTGCTCCCCGTGAGGTTGGCTGAGGGTGTGATCATCACACGGGGTCGGATCGCAGGTCGGGCGGGCCCTCGCCGCTCCCCGCAGAGGCACACGAAAGTTCCACGGGGTCTCCACCCGGGTGCGTCTCAGCCCGTCCGATGCCGGTCGTGGAGTACCGCCAAGGCGTACGCCACGCGCGTGTCCAGGTGTTCCGGGCGGTGGTGGTAGACCGCCTTGATGCCCCGGAAGGCGAGCGCGGGGCGGGAGTGGGGGGCTCGCCAGCGGGTTTGTTCGGGGGGCTTCAGGTCCAGGTCGAGGTCCGGGAGGTCGTCGAAGAGGAAGGCCAGGGCGAGGGCGATGAGGGCGTAGAGGAGGATCAGGGGGAAGGCGAGGACGTAGAGGCACCAGGCGTACGCGGTTCCCCGGCGGCCGGTGAGGGTGGGGGAGGTGGGGAGCAGGACCGTCCAGCGGGTCCGGCGCGGCCAGGGGAGGAGGCGGCGGGGGCGGTGCATGACGCGGGCCAGGGGGGTGGCGTCGGGCGCCAGTACGTCGTACACGTCCCGGTAGGCGTCCTGGACGTGGGCGATCGTGCACAGGAGGGTGTCGTCGGGGGCGCTGTGCAGGGAGTACAGGGGCGGTCCGGCGCGAGGCGTGGAGACCCGGGCCAGCTGGGTGCCGTCGGGGACGCGGGTCAGGGTCGAGCGCGGTATGTGGTCCGGCGTCGCGGGTCCGGGGTCCGGGGTGACTGCGAACGTATCCGGCACGGCGTGAAGCTCCCCTGCGTTTGAGCTGCGTCACTCTAGGGGTATGCTCCCCGACCCGATTGGCGGACCCGACCCCCCGTATGGCAGACTAGCGGGGTTGCTCGGTCGAGTGTTGATGCTGTGCGCCTCCCGCCGGGAGGACCGGAAGCGAGTCCCACAGTACTCGTCGCCTTAACTGCCCCAAGGGCAGCGCTGGGGCGGACGTACGGGAATCTTTCGGGAAGTGCGGTGCGGTACCGGCCAGGGGCTCGGTGGAAATCCTCGTAGATGGATGGTTCCCCTTGGGAACTTTTGTTGGCGAGGGTGCGACACGCCCGACCGCGTGGGTCGGAGCGAAGAGTGGAAACCATCGGGTTCCGGAGCGAAGAAGAACAGGACTACTGAGTAGCCATGGCGGGACAGAAGATCCGCATCCGGCTCAAGGCCTACGACCACGAGGTCATCGACTCCTCGGCGAAGAAGATCGTCGAGACGGTGACGCGCACTGGTGCGTCGGTCGCGGGCCCGGTGCCGCTGCCCACTGAGAAGAACGTGTACTGCGTCATCAAGTCGCCGCACAAGTACAAGGACTCGCGCGAGCACTTCGAGATGCGCACGCACAAGCGCCTGATCGACATTCTCGACCCGACGCCCAAGACCGTTGACTCTCTGATGCGACTCGACCTCCCGGCCGGTGTCGACATCGAGATCAAGCTCTGAAGGCCGGTGATCTGAGTAATGGCTAAGCAGATCAAGGGCATCCTGGGCGAGAAGCTCGGCATGACGCAGGTGTGGGACGAGAACAACCGTGTTGTTCCGGTCACCGTCGTCAAGGCCGGCCCCAACGTCGTCACCCAGGTCCGTACGAACGACGTCGACGGCTACGAGTCGGTCCAGATCGCCTTCGGCGAGATCGACCCGCGCAAGGTGAACAAGCCCCTCAAGGGCCACTTCGCCAAGGCCGACGTCACCCCCCGTCGTCACCTCGTCGAGATCCGCACCGCGGACGCCTCCGAGTACACGCTGGGCCAGGAGATCTCCGCCGAGGTCTTCGAGGCCGGCGTGAAGGTCGACGTCACCGGCAAGAGCAAGGGCAAGGGCTTCGCCGGTGTCATGAAGCGTCACAACTTCAAGGGCCTCGGCGCCGGTCACGGCACCCAGCGCAAGCACCGCTCTCCCGGCTCCATCGGTGGCTGCGCCACCCCGGGCCGCGTGTTCAAGGGCCTCCGCATGGCGGGTCGCATGGGCAACGAGCGTGTCACCACCCAGAACCTGACCGTCCACGCCGTTGACGCGGAGAAGGGTCTGCTGCTCATCAAGGGCGCCGTCCCCGGTCCGAACGGCGGCCTCGTCCTGGTCCGCACCGCGGCCAAGGGGGCCTGAGGTACCGATGAGCACTGTTGACATCCTTTCGCCTGCCGGCGAGAAGACCGGAAGCGTCGAACTCCCCGCGGAGATCTTCGGCGTGGAGAAGGTCAGCATCCCGCTGATCCACCAGGTCGTCGTCGCGCAGAACGCGGCTGCCCGCCAGGGCACGCACAAGACCAAGACCCGTGGCGAAGTCCGTGGTGGTGGCAAGAAGCCTTACCGCCAGAAGGGCACCGGCCGCGCCCGTCAGGGCTCGACCCGCGCGCCGCAGTTCGCCGGCGGTGGCGTCGTGCACGGCCCCCAGCCGCGCGACTACTCGCAGCGGACGCCCAAGAAGATGAAGGCCGCGGCCCTGCGCCACGCCCTCACCGACCGGGCCCGCCACAACCGCATCCACGTCGTCACCGGCGTGATCGCGGGCGAGACCCCGTCCACGAAGGCCGCTCGCACGCTGTTCGGCAAGATCTCGGAGCGCAAGAACCTGCTCCTGGTCGTCGACCGCGCCGACGAGGCCGCGTGGCTGTCCGCCCGCAACCTGCCCCAGGTCCACATCCTGGAGCCGGGCCAGCTGAACACGTACGACGTGATCGTCTCGGACGACGTGGTCTTCACCCAGGCCGCTCTCGAGTCCTTCGTCGCCGGCCCGAAGGCCAACGACATCGAAGGGACTGAGGTCTGAGATGGCTATCCGTCACCCCTCTATCGCCCCCAAGGCGGCGAAGGCCGCCAAGGCCGCGCGCGTCGCCAAGGCGAAGCGCCACGAGGCCGAGGGCAAGAACACCGTCGTCACCCCGCTCAGCAAGTCCTTCACGGACCCCCGTGACGTGCTGCTGAAGCCGGTCGTGTCGGAGAAGAGCTACGCGCTCCTCGACGAGGGCAAGTACACGTTCGTCGTGGCCCCCGGCGCCAACAAGACCCAGATCAAGCAGGCCGTCCAGGCGGTCTTCTCGGTCAAGGTCACCGGCGTCAACACGATCAACCGCCAGGGCAAGCGCAAGCGCACCAAGACCGGTTTCGGTAAGCGTGCGGACACCAAGCGCGCGATCGTGACCCTGGCCGAGGGCGACCGTATCGACATCTTCGGCGGTCCGACCGCGTAAGCGGGTCGGATCGTCCGATATCGGACGAGGACTGAGAAATGGGAATCCGCAAGTACAAGCCGACTACGCCGGGCCGTCGTGGCTCCAGCGTCGCCGACTTCGTCGAGGTCACGCGGTCCACGCCGGAGAAGTCGCTGGTCCGCCCGCTGCACAGCAAGGGCGGTCGTAACAACTCCGGTCGTGTGACCGTTCGCCACCAGGGTGGCGGACACAAGCGCGCCTACCGCGTGATCGACTTCCGTCGTCACGACAAGGACGGCGTGCCGGCGAAGGTCGCGCACATCGAGTACGACCCCAACCGCACCGCGCGCATCGCGCTGCTGCACTACGCCGACGGCGAGAAGCGCTACATCATCGCGCCGCGCGGCCTGACGCAGGGCGACCGCGTCGAGAACGGTCCCGGGGCCGACATCAAGCCCGGCAACAACCTGGCGCTCCGCAACATCCCGGTCGGTACCACGATCCACGCGATCGAGCTCCGTCCCGGTGGCGGCGCCAAGTTCGCCCGCTCCGCCGGTGCCTCGGTGCAGCTGCTCGCGAAGGAGGGCTCGATGGCCCACCTCCGCATGCCCTCCGGCGAGATCCGCCTGGTCGACCAGCGCTGCCGCGCCACGGTCGGCGAGGTCGGCAACGCCGAGCAGAGCAACATCAACTGGGGCAAGGCCGGCCGTAAGCGCTGGTTGGGCGTTCGCCCGACCGTGCGTGGCGTGGCGATGAACCCGGTCGACCACCCGCACGGTGGTGGTGAGGGCAAGACCTCCGGTGGTCGCCACCCGGTCTCCCCGTGGGGTCAGAAGGAGGGTCGTACTCGCTCGCCCAAGAAGGCGTCGAGCAAGTACATCGTCCGCCGCCGCAAGACGAACAAGAAGCGCTAGGAGCGGGTTTAGATGCCGCGCAGTCTCAAGAAGGGACCCTTCGTCGACGGCCACCTGATCAAAAAGGTGGACGCCCAGAACGAAGCCGGTTCCAAGAACGTCATCAAGACCTGGTCCCGTCGCTCCATGATCATCCCGGCGATGCTCGGGCACACGATCGCGGTGCACAACGGCAAGATCCACATCCCGGTGTTCGTCACCGAGTCGATGGTCGGCCACAAGCTCGGCGAGTTCTCGCCGACGCGCACCTTCCGGGGTCACGTCAAGGACGACCGGAAGTCGAAGCGCCGCTAAGCGCGGATCGCATCAGACACGTAAGTAACTGAGAGGGACAACCATGGAAGCCAGGGCCCAGGCGCGGTACATCCGCGTTACGCCCATGAAGGCCCGCCGCGTGGTGGACCTTATCCGTGGCATGGACGCCACGGAGGCTCAGGCGGTCCTGCGATTCGCCCCGCAGGCCGCTTCCGAGCCCGTCGGCAAGGTGCTGGACAGCGCCATCGCCAACGCCGCTCACAACTACGACCACCCCGACGCCACGTCGCTGTTCATCAGCGAGGCGTACGTCGACGAGGGCCCGACCCTGAAGCGGTTCCGTCCGCGCGCCCAGGGCCGTGCCTACCGGATCCGCAAGCGGACCAGCCACATCACCGTGGTCGTCAGCAGCAAGGAAGGAACCCGGTAATGGGCCAGAAGGTTAACCCGCATGGGTTCCGGCTCGGCATCACCACGGACTTCAAGTCCCGGTGGTACGCCGACAAGTCGTACAAGGAGTACGTCGGCGAGGACGTCGCCATCCGTCGGATGATGACGTCCGGCATGGAGCGCGCCGGTATCTCGAAGGTTGAGATCGAGCGCACCCGTGACCGCGTCCGCGTCGACATCCACACCGCGCGTCCGGGCATCGTCATCGGCCGCCGCGGCGCCGAGGCCGACCGTATCCGCGGTGACCTGGAGAAGCTGACCAAGAAGCAGGTCCAGCTCAACATCCTTGAGGTCAAGAACCCGGAGACGGACGCTCAGCTGGTGGCCCAGGCCGTCGCCGAGCAGCTGTCCTCCCGCGTCTCCTTCCGCCGTGCCATGCGCAAGAGCATGCAGTCGGCGATGAAGGCCGGCGCCAAGGGCATCAAGATCCAGTGCGGTGGCCGTCTCGGCGGCGCCGAGATGTCCCGCTCGGAGTTCTACCGCGAGGGCCGTGTGCCCCTGCACACGCTCCGCGCGAACGTGGACTACGGCTTCTTCGAGGCCAAGACGACCTTCGGCCGTATCGGTGTGAAGGTCTGGATCTACAAGGGCGACGTCAAGAACATCGCCGAGGTCCGCGCCGAGAACGCCGCAGCCCGCGCCGGCAACCGCCCGGCCCGTGGCGGTGCCAACGACCGTCCGGCCCGTGGTGGCCGTGGCGGCGGTGGCGGCGAGCGTGGCGGTCGCGGTCGTAAGCCGCAGCAGGCAGCCGCTGCCGAGGCCCCCGTGGCCGAGGCTCCGGCCGCTGCTCCGGCTGCCGAAAGCACCGGAACGGAGGCCTGACCGACATGCTGATCCCCCGTAGGGTCAAGCACCGCAAGCAGCACCACCCCAAGCGGGACGGCGCTGCCAAGGGCGGCACGCAGGTGTCGTTCGGCGAGTACGGCATTCAGGCCCTTACCCCGGCCTACGTGACGAACCGTCAGATCGAGGCCGCTCGTATCGCCATGACGCGTCACATCAAGCGTGGCGGCAAGGTCTGGATCAACATCTACCCGGACCGTCCCCTCACCAAGAAGCCCGCCGAGACCCGCATGGGTTCCGGTAAGGGTTCCCCGGAGTGGTGGATCGCCAACGTCAAGCCCGGACGCGTGATGTTCGAGCTGTCGTACCCCAACGAGAAGATCGCCCGTGAGGCGCTGACTCGTGCGGCCCACAAGCTGCCGATGAAGTGCCGGATCGTCAAGCGCGAGGCAGGTGAAGCGTGATGTCGGCCGGTACCAAGGCGTCCGAGCTGCGCGAACTGGGTGACGAGGAGCTTCTCGCGAAGCTCCGCGAAGCCAAGGAAGAGCTGTTCAACCTCCGCTTCCAGGCGGCGACGGGCCAGCTCGAGAACCACGGTCGGCTCAAGGCCGTCCGTAAGGACATCGCGCGGATCTACACCCTGATGCGTGAGCGCGAGCTGGGCATCGAGACGGTGGAGAGCGCCTGATGAGCGAGAACAACGTGACTGAGCAGACCGCAGAGGCCCGCGGCTTCCGCAAGACCCGTGAGGGTCTCGTCGTCAGCGACAAGATGGACAAGACCGTCGTCGTCGCCGTCGAGGACCGCGTGAAGCACGCTCTGTACGGCAAGGTCATCCGCCGTACGAACAAGCTCAAGGCTCACGACGAGCAGAACGCCGCCGGCGTCGGCGACCGTGTCCTCCTGATGGAGACCCGGCCGCTGTCCGCCACGAAGCGGTGGCGCATCGTCGAGATCCTCGAGAAGGCCAAGTAAATCTCCTGCTGGGCATTCCCCGCAGGACGGTTCCGCCAGGCTCCGGGAGCCGCTCGCTGAGCGGCTCCCGGGGAACCGGCAGACACACAGGAGATAGACGTGATCCAGCAGGAGTCGCGACTGCGCGTCGCCGACAACACTGGTGCGAAGGAAATCCTTTGCATCCGTGTGCTCGGTGGCTCCGGTCGCCGCTACGCGGGCATCGGTGACGTCATCGTTGCCACCGTCAAGGACGCGATCCCGGGCGGCAACGTGAAGAAGGGCGATGTCGTCAAGGCGGTCATCGTGCGCACCGTCAAGGAGCGCCGTCGTCCGGACGGCTCGTACATCCGCTTCGACGAGAACGCCGCCGTCATTCTGAAGAACGACGGTGACCCTCGTGGTACCCGCATCTTCGGCCCCGTCGGGCGTGAGCTGCGCGAGAAGAAGTTCATGAAGATCATCTCGCTGGCCCCGGAGGTGCTGTAAGCATGAAGATCAAGAAGGGCGACCTGGTCCAGGTCATCACCGGTAAGGACAAGGGCAAGCAGGGCAAGGTCATCGCGGCCTTCCCCCGCGAGGACCGGGTCCTGGTCGAGGGTGTCAACCGGGTCAAGAAGCACACCAAGGCCGGTCCGACCGCTGGCGGTTCGCAGGCCGGCGGCATCGTCACGACCGAGGCGCCCGTCCACGTCTCCAACGTCCAGCTGGTCGTTGAGAAGGACGGCAAGAAGGTCGTCACGCGTGTCGGTTACCGCTTCGACGACGAGGGCAACAAGGTTCGCGTTGCCAAGCGGACGGGTGAGGACATCTGATGGCTACCACCACCACTCCGCGTCTCAAGACGAAGTACCGCGAGGAGATCGCGGGCAAGCTGCAGGACGAGTTCACCTACGAGAACGTCATGCAGATCCCCGGCCTCGTGAAGATCGTGGTCAACATGGGTGTCGGCGACGCCGCCCGTGACTCGAAGCTGATCGAGGGCGCGATCCGCGACCTCTCCACGATCACCGGCCAGAAGCCGCAGGTCACCAAGGCCCGCAAGTCCATCGCGCAGTTCAAGCTGCGTGAGGGCCAGCCGATCGGTGCCCACGTCACGCTCCGCGGCGACCGCATGTGGGAGTTCCTGGACCGCACCCTGTCGCTCGCGCTTCCGCGCATCCGCGACTTCCGTGGCCTGTCTCCCAAGCAGTTCGACGGCCGTGGCAACTACACCTTCGGTCTCACGGAGCAGGTCATGTTCCACGAGATCGACCAGGACAAGATCGACCGCGTCCGGGGTATGGACATCACCGTGGTGACCACGGCGACCAACGACGCTGAGGGCCGTGCGCTCCTTCGTCACCTCGGCTTCCCGTTCAAGGAGGCGTGAGCATGGCGAAGAAGGCTCTGATCGCTAAGGCTGCTCGCAAGCCCAAGTTCGGTGTGCGCGCGTACACCCGCTGCCAGCGCTGCGGCCGTCCGCACTCCGTGTACCGCAAGTTCGGCCTGTGCCGTGTGTGCCTTCGTGAGATGGCTCACCGCGGCGAGCTGCCGGGCGTGACCAAGAGCTCCTGGTAGTCCCGCACTTAGGGATTCCAGAGGCTCTCGGTAAGCACTGGGCGTGTCAGGCGCCCCCCTCTCCATGGCTTAGGCTTGGAGGGTTGGGCGCCTGACAGTCGCCCGTACGACTTACTACGCCGTAGGTCCCCGCACCGCACCCGTCCCGCCACCGAGTGGGGAGAGGGATGGCGCATACAGGAAACCCCGGCGAGAGAGGCCGAAGGCCAATTCATGACCATGACTGACCCGATCGCAGACATGTTGACGCGTCTGCGGAACGCGAACTCGGCGTACCACGATTCCGTGACCATGCCGGCTTCGAAGATCAAGTCCCACATCGCGGAGATCCTCCAGCAGGAGGGCTTCATCACGGGCTGGAAGGTCGAGGACGCCGAAGTCGGCAAGAACCTCACCATCGAGCTCAAGTTCGGCCCGAACCGTGAACGCTCCATCGCGGGCATCAAGCGGATCTCCAAGCCCGGTCTCCGGGTTTACGCGAAGTCCACCTCCCTGCCGAAGGTGCTGGGCGGCCTCGGCGTGGCGATCATCTCCACGTCGCACGGGCTCCTCACCGAAAAGCAGGCCGGCAAGAAGGGCGTGGGTGGGGAAGTCCTCGCCTACGTCTGGTAGCAGAAGGGAACGGAGGAAACAGCTATGTCGCGTATCGGCAAGCTCCCCATCGCGGTTCCCGCCGGCGTGGACGTCACCATCGACGGCCGCACGGTGAAGGTCAAGGGCCCCAAGGGCGAGCTGACCCACACCGTTGCAGCTCCGATCGACATCGCCAAGGGCGAGGACGGCGTGCTGAGCGTCACCCGCCCCAACGACGAGCGTCAGAGCAAGGCCCTGCACGGCCTGTCCCGCACGCTGGTGGCGAACATGATCACCGGCGTGACCCAGGGTTACGTGAAGAAGCTCGAGATCAGCGGTGTCGGTTACCGAGTCGCCGCCAAGGGCACCAACCTTGAGTTCGCTCTCGGTTACAGCCACCCGATCGTGGTCGAGGCCCCCGAGGGGATCACCTTCAAGGTGGAGAACCCGACCCACTTCCAGGTCGAGGGCATCGACAAGCAGAAGGTCGGCGAGGTTGCGGCGAACATCCGCAAGCTGCGCAAGCCTGACCCGTACAAGGCCAAGGGTGTCAAGTACGAGGGCGAAGTCATCCGCCGCAAGGTCGGAAAGGCGGGTAAGTAAGCCATGGCATACGGACAGAAGATCCTGAAGGGCGACGCCTACAAGCGCGCCGCGATCAAGCGCCGTCACCTGCGCATCCGCAAGCGGATCAACGGTACGGAAGAGCGTCCTCGTCTGGTCGTTACCCGCTCCAACCGCCACATCGTGGCCCAGGTGATCGACGACCTCAAGGGGCACACCCTTGCGTCGGCGTCCACCCTGGACACCTCGATCCGCGGTGGCGAGGGCGACAAGTCGGCCCAGGCCAAGCAGGTCGGCGCCCTGGTCGCCGAGCGTGCCAAGGCCGCCGGTGTCGAGGCCGTGGTGTTCGACCGTGGTGGCAACCAGTACGCCGGGCGCATCGCCGCCCTGGCGGACGCCGCCCGCGAAGCCGGGCTCAAGTTCTGAGCCGCTCGTAGCTAGCGGAAAGAGAGAGGTAATCCAATGGCTGGACCCCAGCGCCGTGGAAGCGGTGCCGGTGGCGGCGAGCGGCGGGACCGTAAGGGTCGTGACGGTGGCGCAGCTGCCGCCGAGAAGACCGCGTACGTCGAGCGTGTCGTCGCGATCAACCGTGTCGCCAAGGTTGTCAAGGGTGGCCGTCGCTTCAGCTTCACCGCGCTCGTCGTGGTGGGCGACGGTGACGGCACCGTAGGTGTCGGTTACGGCAAGGCCAAGGAGGTGCCGGCCGCCATCGCCAAGGGTGTTGAGGAGGCCAAGAAGCACTTCTTCAAGGTCCCCCGTATCCAGGGCACCATCCCGCACCCGATCACGGGCGAGAAGGCCGCGGGCGTCGTCCTGCTCAAGCCTGCCTCCCCCGGTACCGGCGTCATCGCCGGTGGCCCGGTGCGTGCCGTGCTGGAGTGCGCGGGCGTGCACGACATCCTGTCGAAGTCGCTCGGCTCGTCCAACGCGATCAACATCGTCCACGCGACGGTGGAGGCCCTCAAGGGTCTCCAGCGTCCGGAGGAGATCGCGGCTCGCCGTGGCCTCCCCCTGGAGGACGTCGCCCCCGCGGCTCTGCTGCGGGCGCGTGCCGGGGCTGGTGCTGCGTAATGGCCCGCCTCAAGATCACGCAGACGAAGTCCTACATCGGCAGCAAGCAGAACCACCGTGACACGCTGCGTTCGCTCGGGCTCAAGCGCCTGAACGACGTCGTCGTCAAGGAGGATCGTCCCGAGTTCCGCGGCATGGTGCACACCGTCCGCCACCTCGTGACGGTCGAGGAGGTCGACTGATCATGGCGGAGAACAGCCCGCTCAAGATCCACAACCTCCGTCCGGCCCCCGGCGCCAAGACCGCCAAGACCCGTGTGGGTCGTGGTGAGGCGTCGAAGGGTAAGACGGCAGGCCGTGGTACCAAGGGTACGAAGGCCCGTTACCAGGTTCCGGAGCGCTTCGAGGGTGGCCAGATGCCCCTCCACATGCGTCTTCCGAAGCTGAAGGGCTTCCGGAACCCGTTCAAGACCGAGTTCCAGGTTGTCAACCTCGACAAGCTGGCGGCCCTCTACCCCGAGGGTGGCGAAGTCACCGTCGAGGGTCTGGTGGCCAAGGGCGCGGTTCGCAAGAACAGCCTCGTCAAGGTCCTCGGCCAGGGTGAGCTCTCCGTGGCGCTGCAGGTGACGGTCGACGCCGTCTCCGGCTCCGCCAAGGAGAAGATCACCGCCGCCGGCGGCACGGTCACCGAGCTCGTCTGATCACCTCAGGCGCCTCGATGACATGAGCGATCCCGACCGGGGATACCCCACAAAAGGGGTATCCCCGGTCGGTCGTTCCAGAGGGGGCAGTGTCGCCGGTAAGGTGGCCTGCGCTGTCTGTTATTCAGCACCGTCATCAACCAACCGTCGAACCTCAGACCGTCACCCTTGACGCAGATGCGCGGGGGTCGCAGGAGGCACCGTGCTCACCGCGTTCGCCCGGGCGTTCAAGACGCCCGACCTGCGCAAGAAGCTGCTCTTCACGCTCGGTATCGTCGTGGCCTACCGGGTCGGTACCCACGTCCCGATCCCCGGCGTCGACTATAAGTCCGTCCAGCAGTGCGTGGACGAGGCGTCCGGCAACCAGAGCCTCTTCGGGCTGATCAACATGTTCAGCGGCGGCGCGCTGCTCCAGATCACGATCTTCGCGCTCGGGATCATGCCGTACATCACGGCGAGCATCATCCTCCAACTGCTGACCGTCGTGATCCCGCGCCTGGAAGCCCTCAAGAAGGAAGGGTCGGCGGGTACCGCGAAGATCACGCAGTACACCCGCTACCTGACCGTGGCGCTCGCCATCCTTCAGGGCACCGGTCTCGTCGCCACCGCCCGCAGCGGCTCCCTCTTCTCCGGCTGCTCCGTCGCGAGCAACATCGTCCCGGACCGCGACATCTTCTCCACCATCGTGATGGTCATCTGCATGACCGCCGGTACGGCCCTCGTCATGTGGCTCGGTGAGCTCATCACCGACCGCGGCATCGGCAACGGCATGTCCATCCTGATGTTCATCTCGATCGCCGCGACCTTCCCCTCCGCGCTCTGGGGCATCAAGAAGCAGGGCACCCTGGCGGGCGGCTGGATCGAGTTCGGCACCGTCATCGCGGTCGGCCTCGTCATGGTCGGCCTCGTCGTCTTCGTCGAGCAGGCCCAGCGGCGCATTCCCGTCCAGTACGCGAAGCGCATGATCGGCCGCCGGTCCTACGGCGGTACGTCGACCTACATCCCCCTCAAGGTGAACCAGGCGGGCGTCATCCCCGTCATCTTCGCCTCGTCGCTGCTCTACATCCCGGCGCTGATCGTCCAGTTCTCCAACTCGCAGGCCGAGTGGGCGACCTGGGTCACCCGCAATCTCGCCGACACAGCGGCGCCGGTGCACATCGCGCTGTACTTCCTGCTGATCGTGTTCTTCGCCTTCTTCTACGTCGCGATTTCCTTCAACCCCGAGGAAGTTGCCGACAACATGAAGAAGTATGGTGGATTCATCCCGGGCATCCGGGCTGGCCGACCGACCGCTGAGTACCTCTCCTACGTACTCAACCGGATCACCTGGCCGGGTTCGCTGTACTTGGGCCTGATCGCTCTCGTCCCGACGATGGCGTTGGCTGGTTTCGGGGCAAACCAGAACTTCCCGTTCGGCGGTACCAGCATCCTGATCATCGTGGGTGTCGGTCTGGAGACCGTGAAGCAGATCGAGAGCCAGCTCCAGCAGCGCAATTACGAAGGGTTCCTCCGCTGATGCGAATCGTCCTCGTCGGGCCGCCGGGTGCCGGGAAGGGTACGCAGGCCGCGTTCCTCGCCAAGAACCTGTCGATCCCGCACATCTCCACGGGTGATCTCTTCCGCGCCAACATCAGCCGGCAGACCGAGCTCGGGAAGCTCGCCAAGTCCTACATGGACGCGGGCAACCTGGTGCCGGACGAGGTCACCATCGGGATGGCCAAGGACCGCATGGAGCAGCCGGACGCCGAGGGCGGTTTCCTCCTCGACGGCTTCCCGCGCAACGTCTCGCAGGCCGAGGCGCTCGACGAGATGCTCCGCACCGAGTCCATGAAGCTGGACGCGGTGCTGGACCTGGAGGTCCCCGAGGAGGAGGTCGTCAAGCGGATCGCCGGTCGGCGGATCTGCCGCGAGGACTCCAGCCACGTCTTCCACGTGACGTACAGCCCGCCGAAGCGTGACGGTGTCTGCGACGTCTGCGGCGGCGAGCTGTACCAGCGCGACGACGACTCCGAGGACACCGTCCGTACGCGGCTGGAGGTCTACCACACGCAGACCGAGCCGATCATCGACTACTACAAGTCCCAGGGGCTGGTCGTCACCATCTCCGCGCTGGGCAAGGTCGACGAGGTCACGGCGCGTGCGATGGAAGCGCTCCAGGGCGAGTAGGCCCCGGTTATTCGCATCGAGCCCCCGCTCGTCCCTCAGGGACGGCGGGGGCTTCTTTGTGCGCGCTCTGTCTTTGGGTGGGCTTTGCTGAAACATCAGATAGTCGTGGACATGCAAGATCCCGATGGATAAGGTCGTGCCGACCAACGGGGGAAACGGTGGTCGGCAGGGCCAACTTCCGTATGCCCCCGTGCAGTTGAGCCGTTCTCGGCTCTCACAACGGGGAGAAGATTCATGAAGACCGCAATCAAGCGCGCGGGCATCGTCGCCGCCTCCGCCGCCGTCGCCATCGGGTTCGCGTCCTCGCCGGCCATGGCGAGCAACGTCAGCATCAGCCTGCCGAACAGCCGCGGGACGATGACCTTCATCGACGACGGCGACAAGTTCCGCGTCTGTGACACCCGCGTCGACGACCACGGGGTCACCGGGTACGTCCGGCAGCTCCGCGCCGACGGCCGCATCGTCACCATCCTGACCATCGACGACGGTGGCGACAACGGCTGCGACACGAAGGAGACCGACCTCCTCGGCCGTACGCCGCACGACATGGTGCTCTGCTGGAACGGCGGCGGTGCCTGTGTCGTCTCGCCGGTGATCCGCGAGAGCTGAGCCCTCCAGTTCCCTCCGAAGCCCCGGTCGAGTGCACCGACCGGGGCTTCGGCGTACGTCTGTGCGTGGGCGTATCCTGAGGTGCCGAAAACGACCGTGGCCCAGGAGGCGCAACCCAGCATGGTGCAGATCAAGAGTCCCGAGCAGATTGCCAAGATGCGGGTGGCGGGGCTCGTCGTGGCGGCGATCCACGCTGCCACTCGGGAAGCCGCTGTGCCGGGGGCGTCCACCCGCGACCTCGACGAGGTGGCCCGCAAGGTGCTCGCGGAGCACGGGGCCAAGTCCAACTTCCTCGGGTACGGCGGATTCCCGGCGACCATCTGCACGTCCGTGAACGACGTCGTCGTCCACGGCATCCCCTCCGACGAGGTCGTCCTCAAGTCCGGGGACATCATCTCCATCGACTGCGGGGCGATCGTGGACGGGTGGCACGGGGACGCCGCGTACACCGCGTTCGTCGGCTCCGGGCACGCTCCCGAACTGGTCGAGCTGTCCCGGGTGACCGAGGAGTCCATGTGGGCCGGGATCGCCGCGATGAAGGCGGGCAGCCGGCTGGTCGACGTCTCGCGGGCCATCGAGACGTACATCCGGCGCCAGCCGAAGCCCGGTGGCGGCCGGTACGGGATCATCGAGGACTACGGCGGGCACGGCATCGGTACGGAGATGCACATGGACCCGCATCTCCTGAACTACGTCGAGCGCAAGCGCGGCAAGGGCCCCAAGCTGGTCCCCGGCTTCTGCCTCGCGATCGAGCCGATGGTGTCGCTCGGCACCCCGAAGACCGAGGTCCTCGCGGACGACTGGACGGTCATCACGACCGACGGCACGTGGTCGTCCCACTGGGAGCACAGCGTGGCCCTCACGGAGGCCGGGCCCCTGGTCCTGACGGCTCCGGACGGCGGCAAGGCGAAACTGGCGGAGTACGGGGTGACGGCGGCTCCCGATCCGCTGGCCTGACGTCCTCCTCTCCCGTCCTTCGGGGGCGTGTGGGGCTGTTTGGGGGAAAAGGGGGGTTGGGGATCTTCGTTGGGGGGCATCCTTCTCGATTCGTCTTTCTGGGTGGGGTGACGTAGACTGACGCGTCGGCTTTCGTGCATTCGTGTGTCTGGAATGCGGCAGCGGGAGTCGATCAAGGTAGTCGATTCGAAGGGCGAAGCGTGGCCAAGAAGCAAGGTGCCATCGAGATCGAGGGCACTGTCGTCGAGTCTCTTCCGAACGCGATGTTCAAGGTAGAGCTCCAGAACGGCCACCAGGTCCTGGCCCACATCAGCGGCAAGATGCGGATGCACTACATCCGTATCCTCCCTGACGACCGGGTCGTTGTGGAGCTTTCTCCGTACGACCTGACCCGTGGCCGGATCGTCTACCGCTACAAGTAGATCTTGCCCGCATCCCGCTCACGCGGGGTGGTGGCACTGACCCGGAGAACCTCAATCCCATGAAGGTCAAGCCGAGCGTCAAGAAGATCTGCGACAAGTGCAGGGTGATCCGCCGTCACGGCCGGGTCATGGTCATTTGCGAGAACCCGCGCCACAAGCAGCGCCAGGGCTGACCGCAACCCGATCCACCCCTCTGCATCCGCAGAATCTTCGCGCGACGCGAGCTGAATTGTTCATACGCAGGACCCAGACGGCCGAGCCGTCTGACACCCCCGGTTCGGAGGCCGGGGACCCGGTTCGTACCTAGTACGGCGAGCTGGGAGGCGGTCCTGTGGAAGACCTCCGACGATCACCAGGAGCCATTTAATGGCACGCGTTTCCGGTGTTGACATCCCGCGCGAAAAGCGTGTGGAAGTCGCCCTCACCTACGTGTTCGGCATCGGCCGGACCCTCTCGCAAGAGACGCTGGCTGCGACCGGCATCAACCCCGACACCCGCGTCCGCGACCTGAGCGAAGAGCAGCTCGTCGCGATCCGCGAGTACGTGGACGCCAACATCAAGACCGAGGGTGACCTCCGTCGCGAGGTCCAGGCCGACATCCGCCGCAAGGTCGAGATCGGCTGCTACCAGGGTCTGCGGCACCGCCGTGGCCTGCCCGTCCGCGGGCAGCGCACCAGCACGAACGCTCGTACCCGCAAGGGCCCGCGTCGCGCCATCGCCGGCAAGAAGAAGCCGGGCAAGAAGTAGTCCTCAGCGGACAACGCTTCATCAGCGGTCTTCGCTGTAGGACCGACCACCTCCCCGTAGGAGTTTGTAGATGCCCCCCAAGGGTCGTCAGGGCGCTGCCAAGAAGGTGCGCCGCAAGGAAAAGAAGAACGTCGCGCACGGCCAGGCGCACATCAAGAGCACGTTCAACAACACGATCGTGTCCATCACGGACCCGGCCGGAAACGTGATCTCGTGGGCCTCCGCCGGTCACGTCGGCTTCAAGGGCTCCCGCAAGTCCACGCCGTTCGCCGCGCAGATGGCCGCCGAGTCGGCTGCCCGTCGCGCGCAGGAGCACGGCATGCGCAAGGTCGACGTGTTCGTCAAGGGCCCGGGTGCCGGTCGTGAGACCGCGATCCGTTCCCTCCAGGCCACTGGCCTTGAGGTCGGCTCGATCCAGGACGTCACGCCCACCCCGCACAACGGCTGCCGTCCGCCCAAGCGTCGCCGCGTCTGATCTTTGGCGCAGGCCGTTTGGTCTGAGGTTTCCGGGCGGTACGGCTCTTTCGGGCCGTATCGCCCGTACCCTTGTAGTACAGAGTCGGGCGTCAAATAGCGGGCGCCCACAACTGAAGGATTCACCACATGCTGATCGCTCAGCGTCCGTCGTTGACCGAAGAGGTCGTCGACGAGTTCCGCTCCCGGTTCGTCATCGAGCCGCTGGAGCCGGGGTTCGGCTACACCCTCGGCAACTCCCTGCGTCGTACGCTCCTCTCCTCGATCCCGGGTGCGGCTGTCACGTCCATCCGTATCGACGGCGTCCTGCACGAGTTCACCACCGTGCCGGGTGTCAAGGAGGACGTCACCGACCTGATCCTCAACATCAAGCAGCTCGTCGTCTCCTCCGAGCACGATGAGCCCGTCGTGATGTACCTGCGCAAGCAGGGCCCGGGTCTGGTCACCGCCGCCGACATCGCGCCGCCGGCCGGTGTCGAGGTGCACAACCCCGACCTCGTCCTCGCCACGCTCAACGGCAAGGGCAAGCTGGAGATGGAGCTGACGGTCGAGCGTGGCCGCGGTTACGTCTCCGCCGTGCAGAACAAGCAGGTCGGTCAGGAGATCGGGCGTATTCCGGTCGACTCGATCTACTCGCCGGTTCTCAAGGTCACGTACAAGGTCGAGGCGACTCGTGTCGAGCAGCGCACCGACTTCGACAAGCTGATCGTGGACGTCGAGACCAAGCAGGCGATGCGTCCTCGTGACGCCATGGCCTCTGCCGGTAAGACGCTGGTCGAGCTGTTCGGGCTTGCTCGTGAGCTGAACATCGACGCCGAGGGTATCGACATGGGGCCGTCCCCCACGGATGCCGCTCTCGCCGCTGATCTGGCGCTGCCGATCGAGGAGCTTGAGCTCACGGTTCGGTCGTACAACTGCCTCAAGCGTGAGGGCATCCACTCTGTGGGTGAGCTCGTTGCTCGGTCCGAGGCTGACCTGCTCGACATTCGTAACTTCGGTGCGAAGTCGATCGACGAGGTCAAGGCGAAGCTGGCCGGTATGGGTCTCGCGCTCAAGGACTCGCCTCCCGGGTTCGACCCGACCGCCGCGGCTGACGCCTTTGGCGCCGACGATGACGCGGACGCGGGTTTCGTGGAGACCGAGCAGTACTGATCTAAGAGCTCGGGCCATCCGGTTCGTGCTTGGGTGCGGGTGCGCTGTGGCTTGTCGCGCAGTTCCCCGCGCCCCTAAGGGCGATGCCCCTTTCCGGAGTTTCGTAAGAAGCCTCGGATCTCTGACAGGCGACCGTCTGCTCAGATACTGACCCCGGTACCTCGTACGGCCGGGGCAGACACCTCAGGAGAATGAAATGCCCAAGCCCACCAAGGGTGCCCGTCTCGGTGGTAGTGCTTCTCACGAGAAGCTGCTTCTGGCGAACCTTGCCAAGTCGCTCTTCGAGCACGGTCGGATCACCACGACCGAGGCGAAGGCGCGTCGGCTGCGGCCGTACGCCGAGCGGCTGGTGACCAAGGCGAAGAAGGGTGACCTTCACAACCGTCGCCAGGTGCTTCAGGTCATCACGGACAAGAGCATCGTCCACACGCTCTTCACCGAGATCGGCCCGCGGTACGAGAACCGTCCCGGTGGTTACACCCGTATCACCAAGATCGGTAACCGTCGTGGCGACAACGCGCCCATGGCTGTCATCGAGCTGGTCGAGGCGCTGACGGTTGCGCAGCAGGCGACGGGTGAGGCCGAGGCCGCGACGAAGCGCGCGGTCAAGGAGGCCGACGAGGCCAAGGCTGTCGAGGAGACCAAGGTCGAGGAGACCGAGGCCACCGAGGAGTCGAAGGACGCGTAAGCGTTCGGCAGGTGTTGTACGGGCCCGCTCCTTCACAGGAGCGGGCCCGTTCTCTTTTCCTGAGAGGAACTTTCCCGTGAGTGATGACGTGCGGACCGGGTTCGTACGGGTTCGGCTCGACCTTTCCTACGACGGCACCGGATTTCACGGGTGGGCCAAGCAGGCCGGGGGGAAGCGGACCGTTCAGGGGGAGGTTGAGGATGCTCTGCGGACCGTTACGCGGTCCGGGGAGGTTGGGTACGACCTCACCGTTGCGGGGCGTACCGATGCCGGGGTGCATGCTCGGGGGCAGGTTGCTCATGTTGATCTGCCTGAGGCTGTGTGGGGGGAGCATCGGGAGAAGTTGCTCAAGCGGCTCGCCGGGCGGTTGAGCAAGGATGTGCGGGTGTGGGGGGTTGCTGAGGCTCCTGCCGGGTTCAATGCTCGGTTCGCGGCTCTGTGGCGGCGGTACGTGTATCGCGTGGGGGATCAGGCCGGTGGGGTCGATCCGTTGCTTCGGAGTCATGTGCTGTGGCACGACTGGCCGTTGGACGTCGCCGTGATGGATGCCGCCGCCAAGTCACTTGTCGGGGAGCATGACTTCGCCGCCTACGCCAAGAAGCGGGAAGGCGCTTCCACCGTGCGGGAGATCTTCGACTTCGGGGTGCGGCGGCGGGACGACGGGGTGGTCGAGGTCGAGGTGCGGGCCGATGCCTTCTGTCACAACCAAGTGCGGTCGATGGTGGGGGCGTTGCTGTTCGTGGGGGACGGGCATCGGGATGCGGGGTGGCCCCGGCGGGTGTTGGACGCCGGGGTGCGCGACAGCGCCGTACACGTCGTACGGCCGAACGGGCTGACGTTGGAGGAAGTCGCTTACCCGGCGGACGAGTTGCTTGCCGAGAGGCAGGTGCAGGCGCGCCGGGTGCGGGGGGTTGTGCACGTCGGTCGGGCTTCCCGGACGTGATGAAGATCTCAGGCGTTACGACGTGGCCGCCGCTGATGCCTGGGTCTCGCCGCGGCGGTTGATCTGCTGGAACGTGAACTCCGCGAGGGTGTCGCCCGCCGCGAAGACGGCCGTGTCGGTCTTCGTGACGTTCTTGCCGTTCGTGAAGCCCGAGACCGTGAAGTAGGCGTACCGGCCGTAGGAGTTGGTGGTCGAGCGGCAGATCGCGCCGTTGCAGAAGGCGGCTATGCCGTTGCCGGACAGGGGCTTCACGAAGCTCTTGTCGTCCGCGTCCTTCTTCGCCTTCAGGGCCTGCGCCTCGGTGTCGAAGACGGCCACGCCGACCGTCGTCGCTATGCCGTCCTTCACGTACGTGACGCGCATCAGGCGGGTGCAGCCGTTGTCCTTCAGGACCTTCGGGAGCGAGCCCTGGGAGCCGCTGTCGCAGGCGGGGCTGTCGGCGGACGGGCCCTTGCGGAACGTGCCGCCCGTGAGGGTGACCTGGGTGCCCGGGAAGAGGAGGTGCGGGCCGTTGGGCGCCGTGTCCTTCGTCTTGTCCGAGATGAACTCCTTCGGGTTCAGCGGCGGCGGGGCCGTCGTCGGCGCGAAGGAGGGGGCCGAGGAGGCGCTCGGCAGGTCGCCGCCGGCCGCGGGCAGGGACGACGTCGGCTTGTTCGCCGTACCGCCGCCGTTCGCCGAGACCACGGCCATCGCCACGGCCGTACCGATCGCGACGGTCGCCGCGGCGCCGCCGCCGATCAGGAAGATCCGCTTGCGCCTGTTGCGCTTCTCCGAGGACTCCGCGAGGGCGGCCCAGTCGGGGCCGCTCGGGCCGGTGCTCTCACCGTTCCACGGCTGCTGGGAGTTCGGTTTCCACGGATCCCACTGGGACGGAGGTCCCCCCTGCCCATAGCTCATGCGCCGCATCCTAGACGGGGCGACACACCGGTGGGGCAGCCTCGGGAAGCTTTGAAACCCACTCACCCGTAGATGTCGTGTTTGGGTGTGAGGGAGTTCCCAGGAAGGGCGCGGGCGGGGGCGGGAGGGCTCGTTTTGACCCGCCCGTGGGGGCCCGGGTACTCTGGCTAGTCGTTGTGTATTGGCTTCCTCGTTTCCACGCGAGAGAGCCTTACCTAGGTTCCCTGGAGCAGTTTCCAGTGGGCGGCATACGGGCAGTGTTCCCGGCCATTGTCGTCCCCAACTGCACGATCGCTTCAGTGATGCCATGTGTCAGCACCCCATCCCTGAAGAAGAAGGCTGCTAAGTGCGTACGTACAGCCCCAAGCCCGGCGATGTGACTCGCCAGTGGCACGTCATCGACGCCCAGGACATCGTCCTGGGCCGTCTCGCCAGCACCACCGCGTCCATCCTGCGCGGCAAGCACAAGGCGATCTACGCGCCCCACGTCGACACCGGTGACTTCGTCATCATCATCAACGCCGACAAGGTGCACCTCTCCGGCAACAAGCGGACCCAGAAGATGGCGTACCGCCACAGCGGCTACCCGGGCGGTCTGCGCTCGGTCCGCTACGACGAGCTGCTGGACAAGAACCCGGAGAAGGCCATCGAGAAGGCCGTCAAGGGGATGCTCCCGAAGAACACGCTGGGCCGTCAGATGCTCTCGAAGCTGAAGGTCTACAGGGGTGACCAGCACCCGCACGGCGCGCAGCAGCCGCAGCCGTTCGTGATCACCCAGGTCGCGCAGTAATTCCGGCCACGCAGACCATTCACTAGCCAAGAGAAGCTGAGGAAACACCGTGGCTGAGACCACTGCCGAGCAGCCGCTCGACAACGACGTCGACATCGAGAACGTCGACATCGAGAGCTACACCACCGAGTCCGAGGTCGTCGTGGAGGGTGACTACACCTCCGAGTCCCTCGCGGGTCGTTTCGGTGACCCCCAGCCGGCCGCCGGCCTGGGCCGCCGCAAGAACGCCATCGCCCGTGTCCGGATCGTTCCGGGTACCGGCAAGTGGAAGATCAACGGTCGCACCCTTGAGGACTACTTCCCCAACAAGGTGCACCAGCAGGAAGTCAACGAGCCCTTCAAGGTTCTTGAGCTCGAAGGCCGTTACGACGTCATCGCGCGTATCGGTGGTGGCGGTGTCTCCGGGCAGGCCGGTGCGCTGCGTCTCGGTGTCGCTCGTGCGCTGAACGAGGCCGACGTCGACAACAACCGTGGTGCGCTGAAGAAGGCGGGCTTCCTGCGTCGTGACGACCGTGCGGTCGAGCGTAAGAAGGCCGGTCTGAAGAAGGCTCGTAAGGCTCCGCAGTACAGCAAGCGCTAGGCTCCGCCGGGGGCGCCGTTTTCGGCCGCCGGTCCGTTGTGGCTGGTCGCGCAGTTCCCCGCGCCCCTGGGGGGTGGCAGCTTCGCTGCCTACCCCTTATCGCTTGTTCGAATGCCCCGGCGGCACGCCCGTGCTGTCGGGGCATTCGTTTATTGCTGCCTTGGGCGTATAACGGCACAAGACGCTCATAGGCTCATGTGATCGGATGATCTCCGTAAGTGACGCTTCCTCAGGAGGACAAGTGGGACGACTCTTCGGTACCGACGGCGTGCGTGGAGTGGCCAACGCGGATCTGACTGCCGAGATGGCGCTCGGTCTGTCTGTCGCGGCTGCTCATGTGCTTGCCGAGGCGGGTACGTTCGAGGGGCATCGGCCCACCGCTGTCGTCGGGCGGGATCCTCGGGCGTCCGGGGAGTTTCTCGAAGCGGCCGTTGTTGCGGGGTTGGCCAGTGCCGGGGTGGATGTGCTCAAGGTCGGGGTGCTGCCCACCCCTGCCGTGGCTTATCTCACGGGTGTTCTTGGCGCCGATCTCGGTGTCATGCTCTCCGCCAGCCACAACGCCATGCCCGACAACGGGGTCAAGTTCTTCGCTCGTGGTGGGCACAAGCTTGCGGACGATCTTGAGGATCGGATCGAGGCCGTGTACGAGAGCCATCGGCATGGTGAGCCCTGGTCGCGGCCCACGGGGAGCGGGGTCGGGCGGGTTCGTTCCTACGGCGAAGGGTTCGATCGGTACGTCGCCCATCTCATCGGGGTGCTGCCCAATCGGCTCGACGGGCTGAAGATCGTCCTCGACGAGGCGCATGGCGCTGCCGCTCGGGTGTCGCCGGAGGCGTTCTCCCGTGCCGGGGCTGAGGTTGTCACCATTGGTGCCGAGCCTGATGGGCTCAACATCAATGACGGGTACGGGTCCACCCATCTCTCCAAGATCAGGGACGCGGTTCTTTCCCACGGTGCTGATTTCGGGATCGCGCATGATGGGGACGCGGATCGGTGTCTTGCCGTCGATCACACCGGGGAGGAGGTCGACGGGGATCAGATTCTTGCGGTGCTCGCGCTGGATATGCGGGAACGGGGGGTTCTGCGGGCCGACACCGTTGTCGCTACCGTCATGTCCAACCTCGGGTTCAAGCTTGCGCTTGAGCGGGAGGGGTTGTCTCTTGTGCAGACCGCTGTGGGGGATCGGTATGTGCTGGAGTCCATGAAGGAGCATGGGTACGCGCTCGGGGGGGAGCAGTCCGGGCACGTCATCATTCTTGATCATGCGACTACGGGGGACGGGACGCTTACGGGGCTGATGTTGGCGGCTCGGGTGGTCTCCAGCGGTAAGTCTCTGCGCGACCTTGCTGGTGTCATGCAGCGTCTGCCGCAGGTTTTGATCAACGTCCCTGATGTGGATCGGTCTCGGGTGTCTACGTCGGCGGAGCTGGCGGCGGCTGTCACCGAGGCGGAGCGGGAGTTGGGGGCGACGGGGAGGGTTCTGTTGCGGCCCTCTGGTACGGAGCCGTTGGTTCGGGTCATGGTGGAGGCGGCGGATCAGGGGCAGGCGCAGTCGGTGGCGTCGCGGTTGGCGGATGCGGTGAAGTCGGCGCTGGGGTAGGTGCCGTGCCGGGTTCGGGAGGGGTGGGGCTGTGCGCGGCGGGGTGCGGGTGCGTCGTGGCTTGTCGCGCAGTTCCCCGCGCCCCTGGGAGGTGGGGTGCTGCTCGGTGGTTGGGTGCAGGTCCGTCGTGGTTACTCGCGCAGTTCCCCGCGCCCCTAAAAACGTGGTGCGGGCCGGTGGTTGAGTGCGGGTGCGTCGTGGTTGCTCGCGCAGTTCCCCGCGCCCCTAAAAGACGTGGTTCCGTTCGGCAACCGGCAACCGGCAACCGGCAACCGGCAACCGGCAACCGGCAACCGGCTGCGTTGTAGTTGCTCTTGCGGCGGTAGCCGCGCATGTATGTGTTTCGCTGCTCGCAGTTGACCGCCGGTCCGCGCCCCGTCTTTTAGGGGCGCGGGGAACTGCGCGATCAGCCACGATGCTCCCGCAGTTGGCTACCCTCCCCCGCCCACCCCTTGCCTCCTCCACAGCCACTTCTGCACCAGCAGCGTTATTACCCCGGCCAGCACGATGCCCAAGAGGTTCAGTAGGAGTTGGGCCGTTGAGCCCCAGGTTTGGCTGGGGTCTCCGTATGTGAGGGCTACCGCTGCGTTTGCTGCTGCTGGGACTGTGGTGACCGAGATCGCTACTCCTACCAGGGCTCCCGATTTTGCTGATGTCAGGGAGAGGGTGCCTGCTGCTCCTGCCAGGAGCGCTACTACGAAGCTGAACGCGTCCGGCGCGTAGACGAACGCCGTGTTGGGGCGGTCGCCCTCCAGGTCGGACTCGTGGAACTGGTGTGTTGCGTCCATGAGCCAGCTGAAGGCAACTGTTAGGACCATTGCCACCGCGAAGCCGACCAAGAGGGCGGTCAGGGCGCGGAGCGCTAGGCGTGGGGCCTTGCGGACGATCGAGGTTGATAGCGCTGCCAGGGGGCCGAACTCCGGGCCCACCGCCATCGCGCCGACGATCAGGATCGCGTTGTCCAGCACGACTCCGCACGCCGCGATCATCGTCGCCAGCGTGAGGAAAGCGACGTACGTCCAGGAGAGCGTCGACTCCTCGTGGGTCGCGTCGGTGAGGTGTTCCCACAGGACCGCGTCCGCCCCCTCGCCCGGCGCCTCCGCTTCCGCCTTGTCCGCGCGGAGGGACAGGGAGAGGTCGATGTTCTCTACGGCGATGGAACCCGTGCGGTCCAGGCCGAGGTCTTGGAGGGCCGTGAGGAGTCCGTCGCCGGCCTCGCGGGCGACGTCGCACAGGACGACGTCGCCGGCGGGGTTGCGGGCGGCGCCGGGGAGGACGACCAGGTGGGTGGTGCCCACCGTCTTCTCGATGAGGCGGACCGCGTCGTCCGTGGTGTCGGGCGGGGTGATGAGGCGCAGGTGCAGCATCGGCGGCTTTCAGAGTTTGCGCAGGTGCAGGCGCTGGACCTTGTGGTCGGGCCCTTTGCGGACGATCAGGGTCGCACGGCCACGGGTCGGGGCGATGTTCTCCAGCAGGTTGGGCTTGTTGATGGTGCGCCAGAGGGTGCGGGCGTAGTCGAGGGCCTCGGGCTCGGAGACCTGCGTGTACTTGCGGAAGTACGAGTCCGGGTCCTGGAAAGCCGTGGCCCGGAGCTTGCGGAACCGGTTGAGGTACCAGCGCTCGATGTCGTCGGCGGCGGCGTCGACGTACACGCTGAAGTCGAAGTAGTCCGCGAGCCCGACCCGCGTACGGCCGTCCGTGCCCGGCAGGGCCGGCTGGAGGACGTTGAGGCCCTCGACGATGAGGATGTCGGGGCGGCGGACCGTCAGTTTCTCGTCCGGGACGATGTCGTAGATCAGGTGGGAGTAGACGGGGGCCGTCACCTCGTCCTTGCCCGCCTTGATGTCGGCGACGAAGCGTGTCAGGGCGCGGCGGTCGTACGACTCGGGGAAGCCCTTGCGGGACATCAGGCCCCGGGACTCCAGTTCGCGGGTGGGCAGCAGGAAGCCGTCCGTCGTGACCAGCTCGACGCGGGGGTGTTCCGGCCAGCGGGACAGGAGCGCCTGGAGGAGGCGGGCCACGGTGGACTTTCCTACGGCGACCGAACCGGCGACGCCTATCACGAACGGCGTACCCGACTGGGAACCCCGTTCGCCCAGGAACGTGTTGAGCGCGCCCCGCAGGCCGTCCGTGGCACCGACGTACAGGTTGAGGAGGCGGGAGAGCGGGAGGTAGATGTCCCGCACCTCGTCCAGGTCGATGACGTCGCCGAGGCCGCGCAGCTTCTCGACCTCCTCCGCCGTCAGTGACAGGGGGGTTTTGTTCCGCAGCGCGCTCCACTCGGAGCGGGTGAGGTCGAGGTAGGGAGTCGCCTCCGGCCTGTGCCGGTGGGCGCTCCGGGGGATCGGGGAGACCGGAGAGATCACAGTCCATTGTTAACGGAGTTTGAACGGGGCGGGAGGTGGGGTCCGTCACGCCGGGGGCCAAGTCGCGTACAACCGTTGCTGTGTGCCGGCTGTCCAACGGGGCACTTCGGGCTGCATGGGAGATGAGGGGGCGCGGTATGCGTGGTGGGCCAGGCGTGGTGAGAGCGTTCGCGGTGGGGGCCGTGGCGGTGTTGCTGGGGGCCGTCGGGGTGACGGGGGCCGGGGCGGAGACGGCTTCTCCCTCGCCGTCCATTTCCGGATCGCCGTCGCCGTCCGTGTCGCCGTCGTCCAGCGGGTCGCCGTCCGCGCGGGCCGTCGCCGATCCCGTGGACGTGCGGATGTCGATCGGCTTCCCGCCCGGCGATGTCGCTCCCGGCAGCCGGGTCTTCCTCACGGCCAAGGCGGCGATCGTCAGTGGGGCGCCGGCCAAGCTGACGGCGGTCTTCCGGATTCCGGCCGGGATGGAGTACCTCTCCGACCAGTCGGACCATGACGAGACCAAGGAGTGCGCGAACTCCGCCGACAAGCGGACCGTGACCTGTACGTCGCAGTACACCCCGGCGCATGGGCTGTCGTACCGGCTCCAGATGATGCTCAGTGACCATGTGAAGCCCGGCACCGACCTGCCGATCACTGCCACGGCCGCCACCGGCGACGAGCCGGACGCGAATCCGGCCGACAACACGGCGTCGACGACCCTCCAGGTGCGTACGGGGGCCGACTTCGGGGTGAAGTGGTTCTCCCCGAAGACGTCCGTGAAGCCGGGGGAGTCGGTCACGACGAAGCTGGTCGTCACCAACCACTCCGACCGGACCTCTCGGGGGCCCGGGGGCGTGGAGATGTCGACCCTCAACGCCGGCCAGCCGCTCTGGCCGTACGAGTCGCCCGGACTGCCCTGCTGGGCCGACAACTACCACTGGATCTGCGAGTGGGAGGCGGGGTTCGCCCCGGGGGAGAGCCGCACCTTCGTCTTCAAGTGGCGGTTCCCCGCCGACAGCGCCGGGAAGACGGTGCAGGCGTGGGCCGGGACCCTCTTCGACGACGCCGACGACCCGGTGCGCGGCAACGACAGCGATGAGCTGGTCTTCAAGATCGGCAAGGTGTCCGGTACGCCGTCGCCGACACCCAGCGCTTCCGCCTCCGTCTCCGCTTCTCCCACGCCGACCTCCACGCCCACTCCCGCGCCGTCGGGGCTCGGCGGGGGCGGCAACCTCGCGGCCACCGGTGCCGGGGTCGGGCCCGAGGTGCTGGGCGGGGCCGTTGGGATGGTCGTCGTCGGGGGTGCGCTGTTCGTTCTCGTGCAGAGGCGGAGGCGGGTGCGGTGATGCTCGGGCGGGGAGTGTGGGTCGCTGCGGCGGCCGGGGTGGCGGTGGTGTCGCTGGCCGTGGGGCCGGTGGCTCGGGCGGAGGGGGGTTCGGGGTCGCCGTCTCCTTCGCCGTCGTCGTCCTCGTCGTCTGAGGGGCCGGGTACGCCGTCGCCGTCCGGGACGGGTACGTCCAGTCCGGCGCCGTCCGTGTCGCCGTCCGCGTCCGCGCGGGCCGAGCCTCATATCGACGCCACCACCCGGATGTGGCCCGACCTCGGGACCCTCTGGGCCGGGGAGTCGTTCGGGATCTGGGCCATCGCGGAGAACCTCTACGACACGACGCCGCAGCTCGCGCTGAAGCTGACGTTGCCCGAGGGGGTGACGTACGAGGGGAACATGGCCGGGCAGACGAACGGGACCTGTACGCCGTCCGGGGCGCGGGTGTTGACCTGTCTCGCCGATGACGGGAACACCAAGGAGGTCACGGCGAAGATCAAGGTCAAGGTCGGTGCCGGGCTGCCGCCGATGACCGACCTGAAGTTCACGGCGGTCGCGGACATCGGGGACACCGTCGACCCCAACCCCTCGAACAACAGCATCGATTCGACGGTCACCGTCATGGAGAAGGCCGATGTCGGGGTCGAGTGGAGCATGACGCCGTCGGGGCCCGTCGCGGCCGGGACGGAGGTGAAGACCGTGTTCACCGTGACCAACCACGGGCCCGGGGTCTCGCGGGTCGGGACCGTGAAGTTCTATCCGGGGTTCGACTACTGGCCCACGAGCGCGCCGGTGTATCCGCCGTGCTGGACCGATCCCGGGGTGATCATCTGCGACCGGGCGGGGGACATGGCGCCGGGGGAGACCTTCTCGTACACGTTCACGTGGAAGTTCCCGAAGAAGGCGGTGGGGACGACGTACCGGATGCGGGGTGAGCTGTACGGGGCCAGTCGGCACGATCCCGTCGCCGCGAACGACCAGGCGGATGCGGTGTTCAGGATCGTGAAGGCGGGGGCTTCGGCCGGGCCCACACCGTCGGCGTCCGCCACGCCTTCCTCGCGGCCCGCGCCCGCGCCTTCGGCCGCCGGGGGCGGGGGGAATCTCGCGTCCACCGGGGCCGGGGGTCTGGGGCCGGTGCTGTGGGGTGCGGTGGGGGCGGTCGTCCTCGGCGGGGCGCTGTTCGCGGTGGTGGGGACCAGGGTGCGACGACGTGCTCTGGACGAGCGGTAGAGGACTGAGGGAGGAACGGGATGTCTGTACGAGGGGGACGTGCCGCTGTTGCGGTGGGCGCGGCGGCGTTGGCGTTGCTGGCGGGGCCGGGGGCGGGGGCCTGGGCGGCGGACGGGGGTGGGCCGGGGGCGGCTGGGTCTGGGTTTGGCTCTGCCGGGGCCGGGGCCGGACCCGGGGCGGAGTTGGCGGGGCAGGGGGCTGCCGGGGCGAGGTCGGTCGGGGCCGGTCGAGGGCCGGGCGGGTCGGGGGCGGCCGGGGTCGGGGCGGGGGAGGCGTTGGGTGGTGTGCCCGCGCCTGGGGCGGGTGGGACCGGGTCGGGGGCCGGGTCTGCCGGGTCCGAGGTCCGGGCTGGGGAGGCGTCGAGTGGGACGCCGGCACCTGGGGCGGGTGGCGTGCCCGTGCCGGGGGCGGGGATTGAGCCGGTGCCCGGTACCGCGCCCGAGCCCGAGCCCGGGGCTGAGCCTGCGCCCGTGCCCGGTGGTGTACCCGCTCCTGCGCCGGATGGTGTACCCGCGCCTGGTGCCGGGGGCGGGCCGGGTAAGGCGCCCGTACCGGTCGATGTCATATCGCGGCTCTACCCCGACGACGACCTCATCGCGCCCGGCCGGCCGCTGGACATCCGGGCCGTCGCGGACGTCGAGAAGGGGAGCGTGACGAAGCTCGGGCTCACCTTGAAGCTGCCCGCCGGGGTCACGTACGTGAAGGATCTCGACAACGCGAGCAACGGGGTCTGCAAGCCGTCCGCCGACGGGCGGAGCGTCAGCTGTGTGCCGGCCCAGGGGCTGGAGCTGCTGTCGGCGTACCTGCGGGTCAAGGTCGGTGCGGACGTGGCGCCCGGTACGGAGCTGGTGTTCACCACGACCGCCGATATCGGGGACGCGGTCGACAGCGCGCCGGAGAACAACGTCGCGTCGGCGAAGGTCGGGGTCAGGGTGCCCGCCGACCTCGGGATCGAGTGGACCACCGCGCCCAAGGGGCCGGTGAAGGTCGGTGAGTCCGTGCCGACGGAGGTGACCGTCACCAACCACGGTCCCGGGCCGGTCCGGGTCAATGCCGCACACCTCAATATCGGTTTCGACTACTGGCCCGAGCTCGGTTACGACAGTGCCTGTGTGGCCGACCCGGGTGTCCTGTACTGCGACATCGAGAAGGACCTCGAACGCGGCGAGTCCGTGAAGTTCGCGTTCACCTGGAAGTTCCCCAAGAAGGCGGCGGGTACGGTCTTCCGGGTGCCGACCCGGATCTACAGCTCCAGCCCGCTGGACGGCAACCGGACGAACGACCGTACGGAGCTGGTGTTCAGGATCGCGAAGCCGGGGACTCCGAAGCCCACCCCCACTCCGACCCCGACCACCTCGCCGTCGTCGATGCCGTCCCCGGCGGGCGGCGGAGGCCAACTCGCCGCGACCGGCGCCGGGTTCCCGGTGGCCGGGCTCACGGCGGGCGCGGGTGCGCTGGTCCTGACGGGCGGCGCACTCGTCGTACGGCGGCGGCGTTCGTCGTAAGGCGTTCTCGTGAGGTCTGTTCCCGCCGGGGTGCGAAAACCCGGCGGGAATTTCCGATATCGGGCACGCTGGACCCTGTTTTGGTGCTGGAACCGGCCTAGGCTGCCGCGCATGTGCGGAATCGTGGGATACGTGGGGTCTCAGTCGGCGCTCGATGTCGTGATGGGGGGACTGAAGCGGCTGGAGTATCGCGGGTACGACTCGGCAGGGGTGGCCGTGCCTGCGGACGGGGGGCTCGCCTCCGCCAAGCGGGCCGGGAAGCTCGTCAATCTGGAGAAGGAACTGGTGCAGCGGCCGTTGCCGGCCGGGGGGACGGGGATCGGGCACACGCGGTGGGCGACCCATGGCGGGCCGACCGACGCCAACGCCCATCCGCACCTCGACAACGCCGGCCGCGTCGCCGTCGTCCACAACGGGATCATCGAGAACTTCGCCGCGCTGCGGGCCGAACTCGCCGAGCGCGGGCACGCGTTGGTGTCCGAGACCGACACCGAGGTCGTCGCGCACCTGCTCGCCGAGGAGTTCTCGGGGTGCGCGGACCTCGCGGAGGCGATGCGGCTCGTGTGCCGGCGCCTGGAGGGCGCGTTCACGCTGGTCGCCGTGCACGCGGACGAGCCGGACGTCGTCGTCGGCGCCCGGCGCAACTCGCCGCTGGTCGTGGGGGTCGGCGAGGGGGAGGCGTTCCTCGCGTCCGACGTCGCCGCGTTCATCGCGCACACCCGCTCCGCGATCGAGCTGGGGCAGGACCAGGTCGTCGAGCTGCGCCGCGACCGGGTCACCGTCACCGGGTTCGACGGGGCGCCGGCCGCCGTCCGCTCGTACCACGTCGACTGGGACGCCTCCGCCGCCGAGAAGGGCGGGTACGACTACTTCATGCTCAAGGAGATCGCCGAGCAGCCGAAGGCGGTCGCCGACACGCTGCTCGGGCGGATCGACGGTGCCGGGTCGCTCGTGCTCGACGAAGTCCGTATCTCCGCCTCCGAGTTGAGGGAGGTCGACAAGGTCGTCATCGTCGCCTGCGGGACCGCCTTCCACGCCGGGCTCATCGCGAAGTACGCGATCGAGCACTGGACGCGGATTCCCTGTGAGGTGGAGCTGGCGAGCGAGTTCCGGTACCGGGATCCCATTCTCGACGGGCGGTCGCTGGTCATCGCGATCTCGCAGTCGGGGGAGACGATGGACACGCTGATGGCGCTGCGGCACGCCCGCGAGCAGGGGTCCAAGGTGCTCGCCATCTGCAACACCAACGGGTCGACCATCCCCCGCGAGTCCGACGCCGTCCTCTACACGCACGCCGGGCCCGAGGTCGCCGTCGCCTCCACCAAGGCGTTCCTGACGCAGCTCGTCGCCTGCTACCTCGTCGCCCTGTACCTCGGGCAGGTGCGCGGGACGAAGTGGGGGGACGAGATCCGGGCCGTCGTGCGGGACCTCGCGCGGATCTCCGGGGAGGTCGAGCGGGTGCTCGAAACGATGGAGCCCGTACGGGAGTTGGCGCGGTCGCTGGCCGACAAGAAGACGGTGCTGTTCCTCGGGCGGCATGTGGGATACCCCGTCGCGCTGGAAGGGGCGCTGAAACTCAAGGAGTTGGCGTACATGCACGCCGAGGGGTTCGCTGCGGGGGAGTTGAAGCACGGGCCCATCGCCCTCATCGAGGACGACCTTCCCGTCGTCGTGGTCGTGCCCTCGCCCCGGGGGCGGTCCGTGCTGCACGACAAGATCGTGTCCAACATCCAGGAGATCCGGGCGCGGGGGGCTCGGACGATCGTCATCGCGGAGGAGGGGGACGAGGCGGTGGTGCCGTACGCGGATCATCTCGTGCGGATTCCCGCTACGCCGACGTTGCTTCAACCGCTGGTGGCCACCGTGCCGTTGCAGGTGTTCGCGTGTGAGCTGGCTACGGCTCGGGGGAACGAGGTGGATCAGCCTCGGAACCTGGCGAAGTCGGTGACGGTGGAGTAGGGGGCGGGGTCGGCCCGTCGGGGGAGTCCGGCGGGCCGTCGCTTTTTGGAGCTCGGGGTCAGGCGACCGTCATTCCGCCGTCCACCGGCAGGATCGAGCCCGTGACGTACTCCGCGCCGATCAGGTAGCGGATCGCCTCCGCGACGTCCGCCGGGTCGCCGACCCTGCCCGCCGGGACCGTGTCGGCCGCCGCCTTGAACTGGGCCTGCCTGGCGTCCTCCGGGAGGAAGGACCACCACGGGGTGTCGACGGCTCCGGGGGAGACCGCGTTGACGCGGACGGGGGCGAGTTCGGCGGCCAGGGGAGACACGGCGCGCTCGATCGCGCCGTTCACCGCGGCCAGCGCGGTCGTGCCGGCCAGGGCCGAGCGGGCCGTGGCCGCCGAGAGGAGGGTGATCGAGCCCGTGACCTCGGCCTGCTGGATCGCGAACAGGTACGGGAACAGCTTGCCCTCGAACGCGGCGCGTACGTCGGTGAGTTCGACGTCGGCGAGGGGGCCGAGGCCGACCGCGCCGGGGCTGAACGCGAGGACCAGGTGGTCGATCGGGCCGGTCCGGGTGAAGAACTCCGCGACCTCGGTCTCGTCGGTGGCGTCCAGACGTACCGCCGTCGCCGGGATGTCGCGCGCGGCGTCGAGCCTCGCGGGGTCGCGGCCCGTGACGGTCACCTCCGCGCCGTCCGCCGCGAGCGCCTTCGCCGTGGCGAGGCCTATGCCGGAGGTTCCGCCCATGATCACTACACGCATGACAGTGCACCTTCTTTTCGGGACGTGGCGTCTCGTTTTTATATCGAGACGTGTCGTCTTGTAAAGTGGCGGGCATGACGGGTGAACGACGGCCGGGCAGGCCGCGCAGTGCGCAGGCGCGGGGGGCGGTGCTCGCGGCGGCGATGGAGGGGCTGCGGGAGCACGGGTTCGCCGCGCTGACCATCGAGGGGATCGCCGCGCGGGCGGGGGTGGGGAAGCAGACGATCTACCGCTGGTGGCCGTCGAAGGCGGACGTGGTCCTCGATGCGCTGCTCGATCGCGTGGAGGAGGGGATTCCGGTGCCGGACGAGGGGTCGTTGGCGGCGGATCTCACGGCGTTCCTCGCCGCGACGTTCAGGGAGAGCCATCATCGTCCCGTCCTGGTGGGGTTGATGGCTCAGGCCCTGCTCGATCCGGTCTTCGCGGCGGCCTTCCGGGAGCGGTTCCTGTTCAGCCGGCGGGCGGTGTTGCGGGAGTTGCTGGACCGGGCGGTGGGGCGGGGGGAGGTCGCGGGGGATGTGGACCCGGAGCTGCTGATCGACACGGTGTACGGGGTGTTGTGGTACCGGATGATGCTGGGGCACGCGGCGTTGGACGAGGCGGCGAGCCGGGAGCTGGCGGCGCTGGTGGTGAAGGCGGCGGGGTGAGGCGGGGTCGCGCGCCGGGGTGTATCCGGTCCGGCGCGCGACGTGGAGCGGCTAGGCGATGCCCGTACCGACTCCCTTGCCCTCGTCGTTGGTGTTGTCGCCCCAGTACTCGTAGACGATGACGGTGACGGGGGTTTCCTCGATGTAGTAGTTGCCCTGGATCGACGCGCAGTGGCCGTCGTTGGACGGGTCGGACTGGATGAGCCAGACGCTCGTGCCGTTGTTGTTGCCGTAGACCTGGGCCCTGATGCCGCGCCCGTCCGACTTGTTGTCGCAGACGGTGAGCTTCTCGATGCCGGGCTGGCCGTTGAGGTCGGCGTCGAAGAACGCGGCTCCGCTGCGGTTGGTGGTGTAGACCCAGCCGCTGTTTTCGGATGCCTGTGCCTGGGTGCCGAGGCCCATCGTGGCGGTCAGGGCGAGCCCGGCGACGAGCGAGGCGTTTCTCACGGCTTTCATGGTTTCCTCCCGTTGGCGTGAAGAGGTTGACGTGAAGGTGCCGACTATCCGGGGAGGGGAGGGCGTCTGTCGTTGGCGGAGCGTCCACACTTGATTGGCGAAGCGTCCAGGGCTGCGCGGTGGCTTGGAGGATGTGACACAGGTTCTTACGCGCCGCGTCCGCTCACGTTCCGCCACGCTTCCGGCAGCGCCTCCGCCACGTCGTACGCCGTGGTCGGCGCCCCCTTCGCCGCGAACCGCCCCGCGAGGCCGTGCAGGTACGCGCCCGTGCTTGCCGCGTCCAGTGGTGGCAGGCCCGCCGCCAGGAGGGAGCCCGTGAGGCCGGACAGGACGTCGCCGCTGCCTGCTGTTGCCAGCCAGGGGGTGCCTGTGGGGTTTACCCGTACCGTGCCTGTCGCGTTGGCGATCAGGGTGGTTGCTCCCTTGAGGAGGACCGTCGCCTTGTAGCGTGCCGCCAACTCCCTTGCCGCTGACAGGCGTTCGGCCTCCACCTGGTCCCGGGGGATGCCCAGGAGGGCTGCCGCCTCGCCCGCGTGCGGGGTGAGCAGGGTCGGTGCTGTGCGGCTGCGTACCGTTGCCGCGTCCGCCAGGCGTAGGCCGTCCGCGTCGATCAGGACGGGGACGTCGTCCAGGGCGAGGATCTCGGCGACCGGGCCCGCGTCGTCGCCGGCGCCCGGGCCCGTCACCCAGGCCTGGACGCGGCCCGCGTTCTTCGGGCCCCGGTCCGTGACCAGGGTCTCCGGGAAGCGGGCGAGGACCGCGTCCCCGGCGGGGCCGACGTACCGTACCGCTCCCGCGCCGCCCCGTAGCGCCCCGGCGACGGCGAGGACCGCGGCGCCGGGGTAGCGCCCCGAGCCTGCCGCGATGCCGACAACTCCCCTGCGGTACTTGTCACTTGACGCGCCGGGGCGGGGGAGGAGGTGGGCGACGTCGGCGTGCTGGAGGGCCTCGGCGTCGGGGTTCTCGGGCAGGTCTAGGCCGATGTCGACTAGGCGGACGACTCCGGCGTACTCCCGTGCGGGGTCGATCAGCAGGCCCGGCTTGTGCGTGCCGAATGTGACCGTCAGGTCGGCGCGGACGGCTGCGCCGGGGACCTCGCCGGTGTCCGCGTCTACGCCGCTGGGGAGGTCGACGGCGATGACGGGGACGCGGAACTCCTCGACGACGCGCACGACTTGCGCGGCGTCCTCCCTCAACCCGCCTCGGCCGCCGATGCCTACGATGCCGTCGACGACCAAGTCGGCGTTGCGGACGGCGAGTTCGGCGCCGTCGGTTCCGGTGACCCGACCCCCGGCCCGCACCAGCGCCTGGAGTCCCCCCTCGTGCACCTTGAGTGGCGACAACAGCACGGCCGTCACCCCCGCGCCCCGCCGCGCGAGCCGGGCGCCCGCGTACAGCGCGTCGCCCCCGTTGTCCCCGCTTCCGACGAGCAGTACGACCCGCCGCCCGTACACCCGCCCCATCAACTCCCCACAGGCAACGGCAAGTCCAGCGGCGGCCCGCTGCATCAACGCCCCCTCGGGCACGCGGGCCATCAACTCGCCCTCGACTCGGCGGACGGTCTCTACGCGGTAAGCGGTACGCATGCGTCCAGTCTGCACCGGGCGGGTGGGGTGGGGGAGGAGGCGGGGGTGTCCCCGGGGCGGGGTTGAGGGCCCTGCGGGCGCGCGGGGGGTTTGGGGGTGGGTCGGGGGTGCCGGGGGTGCGGCGAGCCCGTCGCGGACGGTGTTGGGCGGTGGGGTGGACCGAGCCGTGGGCTGTGGTCTTCGTAAGCGACGGGCTGCGCCGCACCCCCGGCACCCCGCTTCCCGCCGTACGCGGCTCTCCCGCTATACGGGACAGGCCGGGACGGACCCGCCATTCACGGCCCGCCCGCCATGCCGGTCAGGCGGGGCGGGCTCGCCGGTTGCGGCTCTCCCGCCGTCTGGGTGCGGTGGGGGTGGGCCCGCCGGTTGCGGGTCTCCCGCCGTACGAGGGAGGCGGGGCGGGCGCGCTGTTTGCGGGTCTCCCGCCGTACGGGTCAGGCAGGGGCGGGCTCGCCGTTCGCGGGTCTCCCGCCGTACGGGGCAGGCCGAGGCGGACCCGCCGTCCGCCGGTCTTCCGCCGTCCGGGGCAGGCGGGGCGGGCTCGCCGGGTGCGGCTCTCCCGCCGTGCGGGTGCATTCCGAGGGTGGAGAGGTGGGGGGTCGGTGACCCGAGGGGTTGGGTGGCGCTTGTGTCATTGGGGGTGGGGCCGCTCTGAGGGGCTGCGGGGTGGGCTTGGCCTGGGAGTCGTTGGCCGTAGGGCGGGTTTGGCCAGAGGCAGCGTGTGTGGGGCGATCGGGCTCGTCGGGCGGGGGTTGTGCCGCTGGGAGGGGCGTACCTCGGGGCGGTGAGTTGTGGGGTGGGTTTGGAGCGGGAGCGGGAGCGGGAGCGGCGAGGCGAGGGGCTGGCGAGCCGGGTGGTGCTCGTGTCGCTGGGGGCCATGACGGAAGCGGTGGGCTGAGCGGTGGGCCTGGCCCGGGGGTGCTGATCTGTTGGGCGGGTCTGGTGCGGGGGCGGTGAGTTGCGGGGTGGGTCGGACCGAGAGCGGCGCGTTGCTGTGGACGCTCGTGCGGTGGCTCGGGGTGGTGGCATGGATTGCGCAGCCCTCCGAAGCGCCCGCGCTCGGGTCGGTGCCATGGGGCTCGCCGTCTTCGAAGTGCTCGCGCTCGGCGCGGTGAGCTGTGAGGTGAGTCCAGTCCGGGGCGGTGAGTTGTGGGTGGGCCTCGGGTTCTGGCTGGTCGCCGCCTGCTACTGCTCCGAGGAGGCCGTCGGGCAGGGCTCCGCCGCCATCGCCGCGATGCGGCTGCTCGCGAGCATCACGGCGACGGCGATGATCGGCGCGGTCGTCCGGTTCGTCCCGTGCGTGGGGGCGGGCTCATTCCGAGAACCGTGGGCTGCCGGTGAACCTCCCCCGAGAGCGGTGCGCTGGTGCGGTCGCTCGGGGTGGTGGCATGACCTCGCCGCCTTCGAAGCCGTAGCCCCGAAACGCCTGCCTGTCCGTTCGCCGAGTCCGTCCACCTGCCTGTCCGTTCGCCTGTGCACGCCCGACTTACCCCCCGCTGCGAAAACCCCTTGCCCTCCCACCACCCACCACGGTTACGATCCCCTCGATGACTACCTCTTCTCTCATGAGATTGGGGGCCCCGTCCGCTCAAGGTGAGTGCTGATGGCACCTCACCTCACGGACGGCACCCTCTTCTGGCCGCGAGTACGTCGTTACGCCGTACCGCCTGCCATGATCAAGACCGCTACGGCTCGCCGGGAGACCGGGGACTGGGCCGGGGCCTGTGCTGCGGCGCGTGTGGAAGTGGACCTGGATCTCGGGTCTGCGAAACGGGCGTACGGCACGGCAGTGGTGACTCAACTCCGTTCAGATCTACGGCACTTCGCGCCCGATCTGCTGCGCTGGCACATGCCGAGGGCCGCGCCGGACGGTCTTCTGAGGCCGGCCCTGACTATTCCGCTGGCCCGGTACGACGCGGATGGTCGACCCCTGTGGCTCGTCGTTCGTACGCCGCCCGCGTGGGCGGATGCGGGGCAGCGTCTGAGCCTTGCGCTGTGGGACGGCGATCTTGCCGGGGATGTGCTGGCCCGGCGTCATCCACACCCCCACCCCAGCCGACGTTTCCGTCTCGACCTGCACCGGCATCTGTGGGACGCCCGCAGGGTCGGTGAACTGGCGGAACGCTCGTCCGCCGACGACCAGCACGCGACGCGTCGCTGGCTTGCCGAGGCTGCCTTCCTGCTGGATGCCGAGGGGCTTCCGGCGGGGCCGGTGGAAGTGCGGGCGGGTGGGTGGCGGGGGGTGGTGGATACACGGGAATCGCTGCCAGGGGGTGGGGAGTTCGCGGCGTACGGTGAACCGGGTGGCGGGGTGCGGGGGTTCGCATCGCGCGTCGAACGTCCGGGCCGCGTAGGCGAGTTCGCTTTGTGCGCCGAATCGGCGGGCTGGGTGAGGGAGTTCGCGTCGCATGCCGAGCAGTTGGACCGTGTAAGCGGGTTTGTGTCGCATGCCGAGCACTCGGGCCGTGTAAGCGGGTTTGTGTCTCGCGCCGAACCACCGGGCCGTGTAAGCGGGTTTGTGTCGGGCCTCGAACCGCCGGGCCGCCTAGGCAAGTTCGCGTCGGACCTCGAATCGCCGCGCCACGTAAGCGAGTTCGCGTCCTACCCCGGATCACCCGGCCACCCGAGCGAGTTCGCCTCGTACATCGAACTGCCCCCTCCCGTACGGGAGTTCACGCCTCCCCCGCGCACCCTCCCTCTCCTCCCCGACGCCTCCACCCACCCCCTCCCCGACCTCGTCCTCCTCCGCGCGGGCGCCATCGATCCCGGTGACCTGCATCCCCTCGTCGCCGACGCGTTGGCTCCCGGGTGTCCTCGTCCCTCCACCCCGCCGCCCGATCAATCGCACCGCTTCGTCGACTGCCGGGGCGAGCGGCACCGTATCGGCTTCGTCGGGGGTGTGCTCGCGCCGCTCGATCACTCGCCCGAACAGCTCCGCCGGGAGGCGCTGTTGATGGCGTTGGCCGGAACTCCCTTGCCCTGTCTGCGTGTTATCGACGAGGCGCATCGTCGGCCTGATTGCCTGACCGGTGTTCGGGAGCGGCTGGAGCACGGGGACATCGCCGGTGCGCTCGATGTCGTGGAGGAACTCCTCGGTCCTGGCGCCGTGTTGAGGGACGGGCCGCTCAAGGACGCGTTGGCGGAGGCGGCCGAGCGGCGGGTCGTGTACGGGCTGTACCGGGCCGGGTTGGGCGAGGGCGCGCCCGAGCGTACGCGGGAGCAGTGGACCGGGCGGAGGCGCCGGCCTCGGCGGTACTCGCGGCGGCCTCAGCTCAAGAAGTAAGCCCAAGAAGTAAGCCCAAGAAGTAAGTCCCACCCCGCTGTTCAACCCTTCCCTTTCCGGTCCGAGTGGACCCCTTCTCCCCGAAACGGTGATCACCCATGCCCGAAAACTCTCAACTCTCCCTCGCCGACGATCTGTTGGCCCTCCTCTCCGACACGAACACCGAACCCCGCCCCGACATGCAGCTGGAGGCGTTGACCCTCGCCGTCGCCGCCGATCTCCCCGTCCTCCTCTGGGGCGAGCCCGGTATCGGCAAGACCGCCGCGCTCAATCAGCTCGCCGAGTCCCTCGGGCTCCCCCTCACGACCGTCATCGCCAGCGTCCACGAACCCTCCGACTTCTCGGGGCTGCCGGTCGTCGGTGACGACCCCGCCGTCCAGGGTGTCCCGATGGCCCCGCCCGACTGGGCGGTCCAACTCGTGCGCGCCGGGAAGGGGTTGCTCTTCCTCGACGAGCTGTCCACCGCGCCGCCCGCCGTCCAGGCCGCGCTGCTGCGGCTCGTGCTGGAGCGGCGGATCGGTACGTTGCGGCTGCCGGCCGGCGTACGGATCGTGGCCGCCGCGAATCCGAGGTCCTCGGCGGCGGACGGGTGGGAGCTGAGCGCTCCGCTCGCGAACCGGTTCGTGCACCTTCAGTGGGTGCACGATCATGAGGTCGTCGTGCGGGGGCTCGGTGGGACGTGGCCGCGTGCGAGCCTTCCCGTGCTTGACGCCGGGCGGCTGGCCGAGGCGGTCGAGTATGCGCGGCGCGCGGTGTGCGGGTTGCTGGAGGTGCGGCCGAAGCTGGTGCATCAGTTGCCGAGCGCGGAGACCCGGCGGGGTGGTGCGTGGCCCTCGCCGCGGAGTTGGGACATGGCGCTGCGGTTGATCGCGTTCGCGCGGGCTGCGGGGTCGTCCCGGGAGGTGCTGTCGTTCCTCGTCCGGGGGACCGTCGGTGACGGGCCCGGCCTCGAACTCCTCGCCTGCGTCGACCGCATGGACCTGCCGGACCCGGAGACGGTCCTCGCGGACCCTGCCAACGCCGAGTTGCCCCGCCGGGGTGACCTCCGTCAGGCGGTCCTGGACGGCGTCGTCGAGGCGGTCCGCAACCGGCCGACGCGGGCTCGGTGGGATTCGGCGTGGTCGGTGCTGGTGCGTGCGCTGGAGACGGGGGCACCGGATCTGGTTGTCGTGCCGGCGACGACGTTGGCTTCGTTGCGGGAGGAGGAGTGGGAGGTGCCGGGGGAGATTGAGCGGTTGGCGGGGGTGGTGGAGTTGTCGCGGGGGGCGGATCGGGTGATGGCCCGGGTTATGGGCAAGGAGAAGGCGGGGGTGGGGCGTTGAGGGGGGAGGTGGCGGGGGTGACTTCGACGCCGGATCAGGGTTGGACGGGGGGTCAGGTGGCGGGCGGGACTTCAGCGCCGGATCGGGGTTGGACGGGGGATCAGGCGGCGGGTGTGGCTTCGACGCCGGGTCAGGGGCGGACCGGGGGCTGGGTTACGGGTGTGGCTTCGACGCCGGATCAGGGCCGGACCGGGGACCAGGCTGCGGGTGGGACTTCGGCGCCGGGTCAGAGCTGGGCGGGGGATCAGATGATGAGCGGGACCCGTATGCCGGACCACCCGGCGAGTGTGAACTCAACGCCGGGGCAGGCCCGTACGCCGGGTCACTCGGCGGGGGCGACTCCGACGCCGGACCGGGCTCGTACGCCGGACCACCCGGCGGGTGCGACCCCGACGCCGGACCGGGCCCGTACGCCGGACCACCCGGCGGCTGCGACCCCGACGCCGGACCAGGCCCGTACGCCCGACCAGGTGGCGACCCCGGCGCCGGACCAGGCCCGTACCCCGGGCCACCCCACCAGCCCACCCCCGACGCCGGACCCCACCCCCACCCCGGACCAGACAACCACCCTGCCCCCAACCCCAGTTCGCGGACCCACCCCCGTACCGCCCCGCCCCCTCGACACCGACAAGCTCTACACCGCCCGCCTCCAAGCCGCCCGCGCCCGCCCCTACCTCGCCTCCGCCCTCTTCGCGCTGCACGTCGTCCCGACGGACACCGTGCCGACGATGGCCGTGGACGGGTACTGGCGTTGTTACGTGTCGCCGGGGTTCGTGGAGCGGATGCCGGTGGAGGAGTTGGCCGGGGTGTGGGTGCACGAGGTGTCGCATTTGCTGCGGGATCATCATGGGCGCGGTGACCGGTTCGCGAAGGAGCAGGGGCTCGACGGGCCGGGGGAGCGGCTGCGGATGAACATCGCGGCGGACATGGAGATCAACGACGACATCTACGGCGACGGGCTGGAGCGCCCGAGGGGCGCGGTGACCCCCGCCCGGCTGGAGCTGCCGGAGGGGCTCCTCATGGAGGAGTACCTGCGCCGGTTCCAGCTCAAGACGTACGACAGTGACATCGCCTGGCTCGACTGCGGCAGCGGCGCGGACGGCCGTCGACGCGGCTGGGACCTCGGCGCGGACGGCGCCGACGGGCTCACCGCGCAGCAGCGGGACGCCGTACGGTACCGGGTCGCCCAGGCGATCAAGGGCCGCCCCGGGGACGCGCCCGAGGGCTGGAAACGCTGGGCGAAAGACGCCTTCCACCCGCCCCAGCCCTGGCTGCGCCTCCTCGGCGCGGCGTTGCGCTCCGCCGTCTCCGGTGCGGGCGCGGGCCAGGACTACACGTACGGCCGCCCGTCGCGCCGCGCGTCCTCGCTCCCCGGCATCGTCCTGCCCAGCCTCCGCCGCCACCCGCCCCGCGTCGCCGTCGTCATCGACACGTCCGGCTCGGTCAGCGACGCGGAACTCGGCAGCGCGCTCCTCGAAGTCGCCGCGATCACCAGGGCGGTGGGCGGACGCCGGGACCTGGTCACGGTGGTGGCCTGCGACGCGGCGGCCCACGTCGCCCACCCCCTGTGCCGGGCGGAGGACATCCCCTTGATCGGAGGCGGCGGCACGAATCTCTGCGAGGGCTTCGCGGCGGCTCTGCGCACGCGCCCCGACGTGGTGGTGGCCCTGACGGACGGCCAGACCCCGTGGCCGCCCCAACCCCCGTGCCGCACGGTCGTCGGCCTCTTCCCCCGTACGGGGAGGGGGAGTTGGCGCGAGACGGACCCCGAGTACGTCCCGGAGGGGCCGCCGGAGTGGGCGAAGGTGGTGGAGATCGGGTGAGGTGACGGGGTTCGGGGAGACGAGCGGCGGTCCGATTGTCGTACCGCCGAAGCTGACCACGTACACCAAGCCACCCCCGTCCCCCCACCCCTACCCCTCCGCGATCACCACCGCCGAAGCCACCCCCGCGTCATGACTCAGCGACACATGCCACCCCGTCACCCCCAACGCCTCGGCCCGCGCCGCCACACTCCCCCTCACCCGCAGCCGAGGCTGCCCACTCGCCTCGACATACACCTCCGCGTCGGTCCACAACAGCCCCCCCGGCGCCCCCAGTGCCTTCGCCAACGCCTCCTTCGCCGCGAAGCGCGCCGCGAGGGACGCAGGCCCCCGGCGTTCGCCGTTCGGGAGGAGGAGTTCGCTGTCCAGGAAGAGGCGCGCGGCGAGACCCGGCGTGCGTTGCAGGGACGTCGCGAAGCGGTCGATCTCGGCCACGTCGATGCCGACTCCGATGATGCTCATGCCGAGCACTTTAAGGTTCGACCGGGCTGTTACCCTGCGGCGTCTTGAAACAGATGTACGAATCAGGCCAGGGGTGGGGACAGAGTGGGCGGCGCAGAGCCGAGTTTTGACACGTACGACAACACGCCCGAGTTGATCCCCTTGCGGGACGCGGCGTACGCGGGGGACTGGGCCGCCGTGCGGGCGTTCTTCGGGCGGCTGGGCAGCGTGGACGACATGATCACCGCGCTCAACTCCATCGCAGAGACACCCGGCGTCGAGCGCTGGCTGGAGCGCGCCGCAGCCGACTTCCCCGCCGACCCCCTGCCGCGAACCCTCCTCGCCAAGCGCTACGTGATCATCGGCTGGGACATCCGCAGCGCCGCGCTCGCGAAGGACGTGTCCCGGGAACAGTTCGACCAGTTCCACGCCTGGCTGCGCCGGGCGGAGCAACTCCTCATCCAGGTCTGCGCGGAACAGCCTTCGTACGCCCCCGCCTGGTACATCCGCATCACCCTCGCCCGTGGCCTGGAACTCGGCACCACCGAGGCCCGCCGCCGCTACGACCGCCTCCGCGCGCACCACCCGCACGTGTACGGCGCCCAGGCCGCCCTCCTCCAGCAGCTCTGCCCGAAGTGGGGCGGCACCTGGGAGGAGGCGCACGGCTTCGCCGCCGAGGCGACCCGCGAGGCCCCCGACGGCGCCCCGACCGGCGTCCTCGTCGCCGACGCGCACATCGAGCACTGGCTGTCGCTGGAGGGGCAGGGCGGACCGTACCTGCGCGGCCTGAACGTCCTCCACGACCTGCGCAACGCCGCCGCCATCTCCGTACGGCACCCGGCGTACCGCCCCGACCTCTCCAGCCTCTACGCGCACGGCACCTTCGCGCTGGCCTTCTCCCTCGGCGGCCACCACGCCGACGCCGCCCCCCACTTCGCCGCACTCGGCGACCGGGCCGCCGGCCCCTGGTCCTACCTGTCCGACCCGAAAGCCGCGTTCCGCAGGTACCGCAAGTCCGCGCGAGAGGCGGTCGCCCGATGAACAGCACGGTCACGCAGGGCATCCCGACCCTCTACGCCCCCGGCACGTCGTCCTCCGAGATCACCGCCGGCCTCATGTTCCGCGTCGGCCGCGCCGACGAGACCCTCGCCACCGCCGGCCTCACCCACCTCGTCGAACACCTCGCGCTGCACCGCCTCGGCCTGTCCGACCTGCACTACAACGGCGCGACGGCGAACACGTACACCCTCTTCCACGTCACCGGCACCGAGGCCGAGGTCGTCACGTACCTCAACAGCGTCTGCGCGTCCCTGCGCGAACTGCCGCTGGAGCGGCTGGAGACGGAGAAGGAGATCCTGCGTACGGAGGCGGCGGGGCGCGGCGGGTCCTCGCAGCTGCCGCTGTGGCGGTACGGGGCGCAGGGCTACGGCCTCAGCAGCTACACCGAGCTGGGCACCTGGAGCCTCACGCCGGACGCCGTCCGCTACTGGGCGCAGACCAGGTTCACCCGCGACAACGCGGTCCTCTGGCTCACCGGCGACCACGTCCCCGCCGGCCTCGACCTCACCCTCCCGCCGGGCACCCGCATCCCCGCGCCGCCCGCCTCCGACGCGCTGCCCGTCACCCCGGCGTACGTCCACGGCGACGACGGCACGGTCGTCCTGTCCGCAGTGGTCCGCCGCTCCGCCGCCGCCATGGTCTTCGCCGACCTCTTCGGCCGCGCCCTCTTCCACGACCTGCGCCAGGAGGGGGGTTACTCGTACCAGGCGGACGCGGACTACTCCGTACGGGACGCGTCGCACGCCACGATCACCGCGTACGCCGACGCGCTCCCGAAGAAGCAGGACGCGGTGGTCGGCGGCTTCGTCGACACGCTGGCCCGCCTGCGCGCGGGCACGTTCACCCAACAGGAACTGGACTCGTCCCGCGCCCGCGTCGCCAAGCAGTACGACGACCCCGGCGCGGGCCTCCTCCCCGGCAACGCGCTCAGCATCCTGCTGGGGCGCCCGGTGACGACGGTCGAGGAACGCCGCTCGGAACTCCACGCCGTAACCCTCGCGGACGTCCACGAAGTCGCCCAGGAGACCTGGTCCAACGCGCTGATGCAGGTGCCGGGGAGGGGCGTCGACTGGGCGGGCTTCACCTTGGCCCCGCAGTACTCCTCGACAACGGTCACCGGTACGACGCACCCCTCACCGGACGGCGTCACCCTCACGATCGGCCCGGACGGCGTCTCGCTGACCACCCCCCGAGGCCCGGTCACCGTCCACTACGCGACCTGCGCCGCCATGACCACCCGCCCCGACGGCTCCCGCTCCCTCACGGGCCACGACGGCTTCTCGGTAACGGTGGAACCGACCCTCTACAAGGGCGTCACCCCGGACCGCATAGCGGCGATCGACGCGGCGATCCCGTCGCACCTGGTGGTCCACCTCCCGCCCCGCGACCCGGCGAACATCCCGCAACCTCGGCGTGCAACTCCGTCTACACCCGGGAAGTCCACCCCAGGGTGGACGCTGGGCCTGTGGGCGGTCGGTCTGATCGCCGCGTTCTGGGCCCTGCTCGCGGTGATCATCACCACGGACAGCACGTCCACGGCGGACGTGATCGTGACGGTGTGGATCATGTGGGTGCCGATGGCGGCGGGGACGCTGGCGCTGTATCAGGCGAGACGCCTGCGCCGCTGAGCCTCTACGCCGCGTCCCGTACGTCCAAGGGTTCACCGGCGCCGCTCTCCGGCTCCTCCGCCGAAGCCATCGGCACCGGAGTCGGCGCCCGGGGAGGCAACGACACCGCCTCCGCCGCGGCGCCCGCCGCGAGAAGCTCACGCATAGACACAACCGGCACGGACATGGACGCCTCCAGCGGGTCGGGGGCGAGCGTGGAGGGCTACTTAGGTAGACCTAACCACGAACTGGATACCATATGACCACGCCCGATGCCGGGGACGCAATATTTTGCCGACAACGCGTCGGAACGTTCACGCGCGCAGCACACCGTCCAGGTCGACGCCGCTCCACCGGGCCCCCAGCCCGCGCAGCGACACGTGCCGGACCTCGTCCGTCGTGTCCCCGACCGCCCGCCGGATGCCGATCACGAGCCGGTCGTCCGTCAGCTCCTCGACCTTCCCCTCCCCCCACTCCACGACGATCACCGAGTCGGGGAGCGAGACGTCGAGGTCGAGGTCCTCCATCTCGTCGAGCCCGCCGCCGAGGCGGTACGCGTCGACGTGGACGAGCGGCGGACCCTCACCCAGGGACGGGTGCACGCGGGCGATGACGAACGTCGGCGAGGTCACGGCCCCCCGTACGCCGAGCCCCTCGCCGAGTCCCCGCGTGAGCGTCGTCTTCCCGGCCCCCAACTCCCCGTCCAGCATGACGAGATCCCCGGCGCGCAGGATCGAGGCGAGCCGGAGACCGAGGTCGCGCATCTGCTCGGGGGACGTGACGGTCAGCTCAACCAGGTTGTGCGGTGCTGCTTCCATAGCCGCCAACGGTAGCCCCCGCCGGAAACGCCCCGGCCCGCATGAGCAGGTCGGCGATCCGGTCGGTGACCACCTCGGGGTGCTCCAGCATGACCAGGTGCCCGGCGTCGGGGACGAGCACCAACTCCGCGTCCGGCAGCAGATCCGCGATGGCCTCGCTGTGCTCGCTGGGCGTCACCAGATCCCCCACCCCCGCGAGCACCAGCACCGGCATCTCCCGGAACCACACCAGCGCCTCGGTCTTGTCGTGCTCCGTGAACGCCGGATAGAACTCGGCGACGACATCGATGGTCGTCCCCTCGATCATCCGCTCCGCGAACCGCGCGACAGCGGGATCGACGTCCCGCGAGGAGAACGAGTACCGCTTGATGATCCCGGCGAAGATCTCGGCGGTGGCCCGCCGCCCCTTCTCGACGAGCGCGGCCTGCTGCCCGAGCACCTTCAGGACCCCCGGAAGCACCCGCCGCACGGCGTTGACCCCGGCCGCCGGCAGCCCGTAGTTGACCTCCCCGAGCCGCCCGGAGGACGTCCCGACGAAGGCGGTCGCGACGACCCGCTCCCGTACGAATTCGGGGAACTGATCGGCGAGCGCCATGACGGTCATCCCGCCCATGGAGTGCCCCACGAGCACGACCGGCCCCTCCGGCACCGCCGCGTCGATGACGGCCTTCAGATCCCGCCCCAGCTGATCGATGCTGACCGGCGCCCCGTCCTGGAGCTGCGCGACCCCGTGCGCCGACCGCCCATGACTGCGCTGGTCCCAGTGCACGGTCCGTACGACACCCCGCAGCGCCGCCCGCTGGAAGTGCCACGAGTCCTGGGTCAGGCAGTACCCGTGACTGAAGACGACGGTCACGGGAGCCGGCGCCTTACGGCCGAACAGGCGCCGCCGCCGGGGCGCGGGCCCGCCCTCGGGCTCGACGTCGTCCACCTCGTAGTACAGCTCGGTGCCGTCATCGGCGTACGCCTTGCCGGGGGTGCCGCGCAGCGCGCCGTACGGACCGGTCGAATCCAGCGCGAGCTGCGCCTTCCTGCGCATCCCGCGCCCGACGGTCATCCGCTCCAGGGCGACCCCGGCGGCGGCGCCCGCCGCGATCACCCCTATCGCGGCGCCCGCGATACCGGTCGCGCGGCGCCAGTTGCCCGCGGCGTCCCCCGTGGCGGAGACGATCGCCTCCACACCGCTCTCGCTCACGTACCGCTCCTCTCCACCGGATGACTACCCATTGACGTAGACGCGGGGAACACGCGCGGAGATGCGGGTCACGATCTCGTACCCGATGGTCCCCGCGGCCTGCGCCCAGTCCTCGGCAGTAGGTTCCCCACGATCACCCGGCCCGAACAGAACCGCCTCCGCACCGGCCTCGACCTCGTCACCTCCGAGGTCCACGACGAACTGGTCCATCGCGATCCGCCCGGCGGCCGTCCGCCACTTCCCGCCGATCAGCACGGGTCCGGCGCCGGACGCGTGGCGGGGTACGCCGTCGCCGTAGCCCAGCGGGACCAGCGCGAGGGTCGTCTCGCCGGGGGTGACGTAGTGGTGGCCGTAGCTGACGCCGTGTCCGCCGGGTACGTGCTTGACCAGCGCGACCGGCGCCGTGAGCGTCATCGCCGGGCGCAGGCCCAGATCGGCGGGGGCGCCGAGGTCCGGGCTCGGGGAGAGGCCGTACATCGCGATGCCCGGCCGGACGAGGTCGTAGTGCGCCTCGGGGAGGGTGAGGGTGGCGGGGGAGTTCGCGATGTGGCGGACCTCGGGGCGTACGCCGTGCGCTTCCGCGTACGCCGTCATCTCGCGGAAACGGTCCAACTGGGCCTGGACGGAGGGGTGTCCGGGTTCGTCCGCGCAGGCGAGGTGCGACCAGAGGCCGACGATGCGTACGGCGCCGGCGCGCTCGGCGTCCCGTGCGTGGCGGACGAGGTCGGACCAGTCGGAGGGTTGGCTGCCGCCTCGGCCTAGGCCGGTGTCGGCTTTGAGGTGGACGCGGGCTGTGCTGTTTGCGGCTTTTGCGGCTTGGGTGACTTCGGTGAGCGCCCACAGCGCGCTCACCGACACGTCGATGCCGGCCTCGATGGCCTCACGCCAGGGGGCTCCCGGCGTCCACAGCCAGCACATGATCCGTACGTGGTCGGGGAGACCGGCTTTTTTTACGAGGGCCAGCGCCTCTTCCGGCGTAGCCGTACCCACCCACGTCGCGCCCGCCTCCACCGCCGCGCGGGCGCACGGGATCGCGCCGTGGCCGTACCCGTCGGCCTTCACGACCGCCATGAAGGCCGCGCCGGGTGCCTTCACCCGCAGCGCGCGTACGTTCGCTCGCAGCGCCGCCAGGTCGATCACCGCCCTGGGGCGCGCCCGTTCCGTCTCTCTCATCGCCCCCAGTCTCTCAGAGCCGCCTCTTCCCCCAGACGTACACCCGGTCGCCCTTCTTGAGCACGCCCCAGAGCTTGCGGGCGTCGGGGACGGTGAGATTGACGCAGCCCATCGAGCCGACGGTCGTGTGAATGCTGCCGTAAACGGCATGGAATGCCTGGCCGCCACTGAAGAACTGGGAATACGGCATCGGGGTGTTGTACAGCGTGGAGACGTGGTTCTTGTGCCGCCAGTAAATCTTGAACCAGCCGGTGCGGGTCGGGTGTGCCTTTCTGCCGCTCCGCATGGAGACGGGGCCGAAGACGACTTTATTGCCCTTCTGTACCCAGGTGATCTGCCGGGTGAGATCCACACACGCGATGCGGTATTTCCTGACGGGGCATTTCTTCGCCGCGTTCGGTTTCTTCTTGGCGGAGAGGAGTTGCATCCGTTTCCAGGTGACTGGTCCGGCGAATCCAATAGCTGGCTTGATCTTCTGCTTCTTCTGGAACGCCTTGATGGCCTTGCAGTCTTTCGTCGACTGTTTCCCGTCGACTTTCAGCTTCAGCCATCGTTCGATCTGCCGCTGATAGGGGCCGGTTTTCTTGGTGCAGCTGATACGGGCGACGGCTTCGCCGAGGGGGACGTATTCGACGAGGTCGTAGGCGTTGGGGGCGGCGTCTGGGGGTTCGGTGGCGTCTTCTTCAGCGCCGGGTACGTACGTCTTTGGCGCCAGCACCTGATCCGGGGTGTCGACCAGCGCGGTCTGCTTGACGCCGGGCACGAGGTCTTCTTCCGGGACGGGGGCGGCGTTGGCTTGGGCGCTGGGCAACAAGACGACGCCGGCCAGCATCAGGGCGAGGGGGATACGTCTGCTCATCACGTGATCAGACGTAACGCCCCGGGCGCCGAGAGCCGTGTAGGGCACGCGGTGGGGTCACCCGGAACGCGGAGTGGCCTCACACCTCGGCGAACGGATCCCCGAGAACCCCGGCAAGCCGAACGAGGCCGGGGGTGCCGCTGTCATCGACCATCACGTAGAGGGTGTAGGCCCACCCTCGCGAAGTAGACGCCGTATCTGGCGTGGTCCTGCTCCCAGGCGGTGTCGCGGGGGTCCATGCGGTGAGCCTAGGGCGGCGGAGTCACTCGTACCGCTCCCAACTGTGCCCGCCCCGATGCCCTTCCGTCAGCCAGCACGCGTCGCCCTTTTCCGGCCCCCGCGAGACGCAATACGGCAACTGTTCCACTTTCACGTTCTGAGGGTCCGACCACGTGATCCACACCGAGCCGCTCGCTTTTGCCGAGAGGTCCCTCAAAAGGCAGGTGTGCGTGCCGTACTTGTGCTTGTCCAGTTCGCAGCTGACGTAGTCCGGAATCGGCTCCTCGTCCGGCCGGCCGTCCGGGTATTTCAGTGCGGCTTCCTTCAGTTCGTCCGGGACGACGATGGTGGCGGGGCAGAGCATCATGCAACCTCCTTGACTTTCTGGGTCGTTCTGGTCACACGATGGACTATCGGCCCGTACGGTTGAAGGGTTCTGAGGTTTCCAATAGCCCTGGAAAGCAGGTGAATTGAACAGGTGAACGATGAATCGGAGCCTGTGGACGGACTGGAGTGGTTCGGGAGGGAGGTGGCGGCGGCGCTGGAGCACAAGGGGGCGACGCAGAGGGCTTTGGCCGTGGCTACCGGGTACAAGGAGCCGTACGTATCCAAGGTCGTGAACGGGAAAGCGCTGGCGTCACAGCACTTCGCGGACGAGTGCGACTGCTTCTTCAACACGCCGGGGTCGTTCGGGCGGTTGTTGGTGCGGGTGAGCGAGCGGGGGAACCCCGGGTGGTTCGTGCCGTACGTGCAGTTGGAGAAGGAAGCCGCTGAGATCGAGGACTACAGCACCACGTTCGTCATGGGCCTGCTCCAGACGCCGGAGTACGCGGAAGCGGTCTACCGAGCGGGATATCCGCACCAGACCGACAACGAGATCAAGTCGCGCGTGGACCTCCGTATGCACAGGCGGGAGATCCTGGAGCGGGAGGCTCCTCCGTCACTGTGGGTCATCCTCAACGAAGCCGTGCTGCGTACGGTGGTTGGCGATCGCGGCGTCATGGCGGGCCAGTTGGAGCACCTCGCTGTGATGGCGGCGTTTCCGCACGTCACAGTTCAGGTTCTCACCTTCGGAGCAGGGGCCCCGGCGTCCAGTAAGTCGTTTAACCTGCTTACGCAAGATGACGGGGCGAGGGTCTTGTACTCGGAGACCGCTGGCAGGGGTTTCGTCAACGACTCCGCGTCTGACGTGCGGAAGTGGTCGGACATCTACAACCGGCTCCGCGCGGCGGCGGAGTCCGAGGCACGCTCCCTCGCTCTGATCCGTTCGATCATGGAGGAGTACGCCAGATGAGCAACACCCTCGACCCTCGTGCCCTTACGTGGGTCAAGTCCACCTACAGCGACGCAGAGGGTGGCCAGTGCATCGAGTGGTCCCCCTCGTACGCGCACGCCCACGGCGTCGTCCCCGTCCGCGACAGCAAGACCCCGAGCGGCTCGCCCCTCATGCTCACGCTTGAGAGCTTCACCAGCCTCGTCCGCAGCCTCAAGGCATAGGAGCAGTCCATGGTCTGGGTCAGGTCCACCTACTGCGACGGCGACGGCGGCGAATGCGTCGAGTGGTCCCCCTCGTACGCGTACGCGCACGGCATCGTCCCCGTCCGCGACAGCAAGACCCCGACCAGCCCACCCCTCCTGCTCACCCCCACCGCCTTCACCGGCCTCCTCACCCTCGCCCGACTTTCCTGACCCCCAGGAAAGTCGGGACGGCCCTACCGGATCACCACCACCCGGCGTCCCACTGTCGCGAAGTCCCACATCGCGTCCCCGTCCGGGCGGGTCTCCCGGATGCCGCCCGTCTTGACCATCGTGTCGCCGGCGGGCAGGGCACCGTTCACCGCCGCGCTGAAGCCGATCGCCATGCCGTCGGGGGTCGCCGCGAAGCGGACCACGTGTTCGATGTGCGTGCCGTCCGTCGCGGTGACCGCGTTCGCGCGGGAGGAGACGGTGTGCGGGCCGAGCTTGGGGTCGACGCCGCCGGGGTAGACGCGGAACGTGCGCGTGACCTTGCCGGTTTCGTCGACGAGCCAGACCCGGTCGTCGTCGACGGAGTACACGACCCGCTGGCCCGCACCCGAGTTCACCGGCAGCGCGTCGGGGTGCTTCACATCGCGCGGTGCCTTCGACGCGGCCGTCGGGAGGGGCCGGTTCAGGTCGCCCGGCGACTGCGCCGACGCCTGCCACGCCAGCACCCCCACCGTCGTGATCGCCGCTGCCGTGAGCCCGGCCACGAATCCCGCGCTGCTGCTTGTCACCTGCGCCCACCTCTGTACGTAAACGTCCGTTTTCGCGTCGGACGCTAGCAGCAGCGGACGTACACGACCTTCGCGCGCCGTAGGCTGTTCGCGTGCTCTTGCTCGCTCTGGATACCGCCACCCCCGCAGTCACCGTCGCCCTGCACGACGGCGGCGAGACCGTCGCCGCGTCGAGTCAGGTGGACGCGCGCCGGCACGGTGAGCTGTTGTTGCCGACCGTGGACCGTGTGCTGGCCGAGGCGGGGGTGAGACTGGACGCCGTGACGGGGATCGTCGTGGGGACGGGCCCGGGGCCGTACACGGGGCTCAGAGTGGGGCTGATGACGGCGGACACGTTCGGGCTCGCGCTGGGCGTGCCGGTGTACGGCGTATGCACGCTGGACGGCCTGGCGTACGAGGCGGAGGTCGACGGCCCCTTCGTGGTCGCGACGGACGCGCGGCGCAAGGAGGTGTACTGGGCGCGGTACGCGGACCGGCGTACGCGGGTGAGCGGACCGGCGGTGGACCGCCCCGCCGAGGTCGCGCAGGAGGTCCCGGCGTACGGCGCGGGCACGCTGCTGTACCCGGAGCACTTCCAGGTCGTCCCCGGCCCGGAACACGTCTCGGCGGCGGCGCTCGCCGCGCTGGCGGCCGAGCGGCTCGCGGCAGGCATCGAGCTGGACGAACCCCGCCCCCTGTACCTGCGCCGCCCCGACGCCCAGGTCCCCAAGAACTACAAGGTGGTCACACCGAAGTGACCGAGCCCGTGTTGCGTGAGATGCGCTGGTGGGACATCGATCCCGTGCTGGAGCTGGAGCGTGCCCTGTTCCCCGAGGACGCGTGGTCGCGGGGGATGTTCTGGTCGGAGCTGGCCCATGCGCGGGGGCCGGAGGCGAACCGGCGGTACGTGGTGGCTCTGGGAACCGACGACCGGATCATCGGGTACGCCGGACTCGCGGCGGCCGGCGACCTCGCCGACGTACAGACCATCGCCGTGTCCCGAGACCACTGGGGCACCGGCCTCGGCGGCCGACTCCTCACCGAACTCCTCCGCGCCGCAACGGAGTTCGAGTGCCCGGAGGTCATGCTGGAGTGCCGCGTCGACAACCTCCGCGCCCAGAAGCTGTACGAGCGCTACGGCTTCGAGCCGATCGGCTTCCGGCGCGGCTACTACCAGCCGGGGAACGTGGACGCGCTGGTGATGCGCCGCCCCGACCCCGCAGCAACTCCCGTACGAGGAACCGAGAACGATGACTGACGAACCCCTGGTCCTGGGGATCGAGACCTCCTGCGACGAGACCGGTGTCGGGATCGTCCGCGGGACCACCCTGCTCGCGGACGCGGTCGCCTCGTCCGTCGACGAGCACGCCCGCTTCGGCGGCGTCGTCCCCGAAGTCGCCTCGCGCGCACACCTGGAGGCGATGGTCCCGACGATCCAACGGGCCCTGAAGGACGCCGGGGTGAGCGCGAAGGACCTGGACGGCATCGCCGTCACGGCGGGTCCGGGCCTCGCGGGCGCCCTGCTGGTCGGCGTCTCGGCGGCGAAGGCGTACGCGTACGCGCTGGGCAAGCCGCTGTACGGCGTCAACCACCTGGCCTCGCACATCTGCGTCGACCAGCTGGAGCACGGCCCGCTCCCCGAGCCGACGATGGCGCTCCTGGTCTCCGGCGGGCACTCCTCGCTGCTGCTCTCCAGCGACATCACGTCGGACGTCCGGCCGCTGGGCGCGACGATCGACGACGCGGCGGGCGAGGCGTTCGACAAGATCGCGCGCGTGCTGAACCTGGGCTTCCCGGGGGGTCCGGTCATCGACCGGTACGCACGCGAGGGCGACCCCAACTCCATCGCTTTCCCCCGGGGGTTGACCGGTTCGCGCGACCCCGCGTACGACTTCTCCTTCTCCGGTCTCAAGACGTCCGTGGCCCGCTGGATCGAGGCGAAGCGGGCGGCGGGGGAGGAGGTGCCGGTACGCGATGTGGCGGCGTCCTTCCAGGAGGCGGTGGTGGACGTGCTGACGCGCAAGGCGGTACGGGCGTGCCGGGACGAGGGCGTCGACCACCTGATGATCGGCGGCGGTGTCGCGGCCAACACCCGGCTGCGGGCGCTGGCTCAGGAGCGGTGCGAGGCCGCCGGGATTCAACTCCGGGTGCCCCGGCCGAAGTTGTGCACGGACAACGGGGCGATGGTCGCGGCGCTGGGCGCGGAGATGGTGGCGCGGAACCGGGCCGCCTCGGACTGGGACCTGTCGGCGGACTCGTCGCTGCCGGTCACCGATCCCCACGTCCCAGGCCACTCTCACGACCACGTTCACGAGATCAGCAAGGGCAACCTGTACGGATGACAGTCGCGTTGATGTGGGAGGCCAGGGCGGCGGCAGGCCGTGGCGAAGAACTCCTCGCCTGGGCCCGCCGCCAGCCCCTCCCCTCGTCTCCCCTCCGTCGGGAGACGTTCCGCGCCCCCCAGGACCGGGTGCTGGTCATCACCTGGTGGGACGCGGAGTACGACGCACCGCTGCCCGAACTCCCGGAGCCGGAGGGGGAGTTGGTCACCCGCGCGGTGCATCGGTGGCGGTTCGAGACGGTCGACTAGTCGACGGCGACCGGGCAGGTGAGCCGCCGGTCCACCCCCAACTCCCGTACCTCCCCGGCGAGTTCGAGCTGAACGGCATGGCGCGTGTCCGCGCTGGACGCCCCCAACCGCAGCTCCAGCGCCCCGGGTTCGACGATCCGCCGCCCGCTGCGGTCCGTGAACGCCGACAGATCCGCGTGGAACGTGAACGTCACCCGACGGGACTCACCCGGCGCCAACTCCACCCGCCGGTACCCGATCAGGCGTACGTCGGGCCGCGTCACCGCAGCCACCGGGTCGTGCAGATAGAGCTGGACGACCTCGGTACCGGCCACGTCCCCGGCGTTGCGGACGGTCACGCCGACGTCGTACGAACCGTCGGTCGAGATCGCCGCCCCCTCCCCGAAGCCCTCCCACACGAACTCCGTGTACGACCGCCCATGTCCGAACGGGTACAGGGGAGTCGGGTCGAGGTTGCTCACCTCGCCCTTGAGCCCCAGCGGCGGCTGGAGGTACGTCCACGGCTGCCCCCCGGTCACGCGCGGCACGCTCACCGGCAGCCGCCCGGACGGATTGACGCGCCCCGACAGCACCCCCGCGACCGCAGGCCCGCCCTCCTCCCCGGGGAAGAACGCCTCGACGACCGCCCCGAGCCGCCCGTGCCACCGCCCCAGCGCGTACGGCCGCCCGGCGAGCATCACCAGCACCACCGGAACCCCGGTGGCGACGAGCGCGTCCAGCAACTCCGCCTGGACACCCGGCAGTCGGAGATCCTCCGCGTCACACCCCTCCCCGGAGGTCCCCCGCCCGAACAGCCCGGCCCGGTCGCCGAGGACGGCGACACAGACGTCCGCCTCGGACGCGCGCGCCACGGCCTCGTCGAAGCCGCCGGTGTCGGGCTCGTCGACCCCGCACCCTTCGGCGAACGTGACCTTGGCGTCGGGCAGTTCACCGCGCAGCGCCTCCAACACCGTAGGAATCTCGATGCCGTTGACGACCCCGGGGTGGTGGGGCAGGACGTGGGACGGGAAGGAGTAGCACCCGAGCATCGCGAGCGCGTCGGCGGCGCGCGGACCGACGACCGCGATCCGCGTGTCCGGCGCGAGCGGCAGGATGCCGTCCGGGTTGTCGAGCAACACGACGGATTCCTCGGCGAGTTGGCGCGCGACCGCCCGGTTCTGCGCCGAGTCCAGCTCGACCGGGTCCGCGTGGACCGGCGCCCAGTCCTCGTCCAGGAGCCCCAGCTCGCACTTCTGGAGGAGGACCCGCCGGACAGCGTTGTCCACCAACTCCTCCGGCACAGAGCCTTCCTGAACGGCCGTCAGGAGCGGCTTGCCGTAGCAATTCAGCGTCGGCAGCTCGACGTCGATGCCGGCGGCGAGCGCCGCGTGGGCCGCCTGCGCGGGCGTACCGGCGACGCGGTGCAGGCTCTCCAGGAAGCCGACCGCGAAGTAGTCGGAGACGACCGTGCCGGTGAACCCCCAGGTCTCGCGCAGGAGTTGGGTGAGAAGTTCGGGGTCGGCGGAGGCGGGGACGCCGTCGCGCTCGGTGTAGGACGGCATGACCGAGCGGGCGCCGCCCTCGCGGATCGCCATCTCGAAGGGCGGCAGCGTGACGTCCGCGAACTCGCGGGTGCCCGCGCGCACAGGAGCCAGGTTGCGGGCGCCCGCGGAGGACGCGTACCCGGCGAAGTGCTTCAGCGTGGCGACCACGCCGGCCGACTCCAGGCCCCGTACATAGGCCGTGCCGACCGTGCCGACGAGGTACGGGTCCTCGCCGATCGTCTCCTCGACGCGGCCCCAGCGGGCGTCGCGCACGACGTCCAGGACGGGGGCGAGGCCCTGGTGGACGCCGACCGAGCGCAGGTCGTGGCCGATGCGCGCGGCCATCCTCTCGACCAGGTCCGGGTCGAAGGAGGCGCCCCAGGAGAGGGGGACCGGGTAGGCGGTGGCCTGCCAGGCGGTGAAGCCGGCGAGGCACTCCTCGTGGGCGAGCGCGGGGATGCCGAAGCGGTTCGCGGCGACCAGACGGCGCTGCGCCTCGGCGAGGGCGCGGGCACCGGCCGTCGGGTCGACGGGGGCGGTGCCGAAGGGGCGGGTCAGCTGGCCGAGGCCGTGCGAGACCAGCTCGTCCCAGTCGTAATCGGCGGTCATGTCGGACTGATGGGGTGCGACTCCGCCGTCCTCGGTGTCGGCGCCCACCCAGACGCCGTACAGCTGGGCGGTCTTCTCCTGGAGGGTCATCCGGGAGATGAGGTCGTCGACCCGTGCGGCGGCGGGCAGGGAGGGGTCGCGCCAGGGCGCGCGCTCGGGGGCCGAGCCGGTCTCGGAGGCGGTGGTCATGAAGCTCCTGTCAGAGGTCGGTGAGCCACCAGTCGGACGATCTCGCGCAGCCATTGCGCGAATGTTTCGAGATTAATTCCGAATGTTCCGGGAACCTATGGCGCCGCACGGGGTTCGTCAAGAGGGTGCGCGGGGATACGATCGCCGCCATGACACCCTCGGACCCCGCTGAAACGCGGCCACAGACCGCGACCCTCGCGGAGATCGCCCGCGAGGCCGGCGTCTCCGCGCCGACTGTTTCGAAGGTCCTCAACGGCAGAGCCGACGTCGCACCCGGCACCCGGACCCGCGTCGAGGACCTGCTGCGCGCCCACGGCTACCGGCGCCGGCGGGCCGAGGCGACCCGCTCCCCCCTCATCGACCTGGTCTTCCACGAGCTGGAGAGCGCCTGGGCGCTGGAGGTCATCCGGGGCGTGGAGAACGTCGCGCGCGACGCCGGCCTCAGCGTCGTACTGAGCGAGAGTGCGGGCCGGCTCACCCCCGGCCGGACCTGGGCCGACCAGGTCGCCGCCCGCCGTCCGCACGGCGTGATCCTCGTCCTGTCCGGCCTCGACGAGTCCCAGCGCGCGCTCCTGACCAGCCGTTCCGTACCGTTCGTCGTCATGGACCCGGCGGGCGACCCCGGCGCGGACGTCCCCTCGATCGGCGCCACCAACTGGCAGGGCGGCCTCGCCGCCACCCGCCACCTGGTCGAACTCGGCCACCGCCGGATCGGCGCGATCACCGGGCCGCCGCAGATGATGTGCAGCCGCGCGCGCATCGACGGCTACCGCGCCGCGCTGGAGACCGCCGGGCTGCCGGTCGAGCCCGACCTCATCCGTACGGGGGACTTCCACCACGACACCGGCTACCGCGTGGGCCGCGAACTCCTCGCCCGGCCCGACCGCCCCACCGCCGTCTTCGCCGGCAACGACCTCCAGGCCCTCGGCCTGTACGAGGCCGCGCGCGAGCTGGGGCTGCGCATCCCCGAGGACCTCAGCGTCGTCGGCTTCGACGATCTGCCGGTCGCGCGGTGGGTGGGGCCGCCGCTGACGACCGTACGGCAGCCGCTCACCGAGATGGCCGAGGCGGCGGCGCGGCTCGTGCTGGAGCTGGGGCGGTCGGACAACGGGAGCGCGGAGGGGCCTGCGGCTACGCGGGTGGAGCTGGCGACGAGCTTGGTGGTGCGGTCGAGTACGGGGGTGCCGCCGCTGGCCGGAAGCTGATGTATTGACGGGTCCGACGGGTGCCCCCACACTCCTCCGAAGTCAATCGGTTGCACAACCGAAACTTTCGGAGGCACCCGCAATGAGATCCTCCTCTCGATCACGCCTGCCCGCTCTGCTCTCCGGTGCGGTGACCGTCGCCGCCCTGCTCACCGCTACGGCCGCACCCGCCCAGGCCGCCGACACCCCCCTGCGCGACCTCGGTGCGGCGAAGGGGAAAGTCATCGGTACGGCCGTGACCGGCTCCAAACTCACCGGTGTCTACGGCGACTTGGCCGGCGCCCAGTTCTCCTCGCTGACCCCCGGCAACGCCATGAAGTGGGGGTCCGTCGAACCCAACCAAGGCACCTTCAACTGGGCCGAGGCCGACCAGATCGTCGACTTCGCCGAGGCACACGGGCAGAAGGTGCGCGGCCACACCCTCGTCTGGCACAACCAGAACCCGAACTGGCTCACCAACGGGAGCTGGACGCCTGCCCAGTTGAGCACGCTGCTCCAGAACCACATCAACACCGAGGTGGGGCGGTACAAGGGGCGGATCGCCGCGTGGGACGTCGTCAACGAGGCGTTCAACGAGGACGGTACGTACCGGCCGACCCTCTGGTACAACGGGCTCGGCGTCGACTACATCGCCAATGCGCTGACCTGGGCGCATGCCGCCGACCCTGACGCCAAGCTCTACATCAACGACTACAACGTCGAGGGCGTCAACGCGAAGTCCAACGCCCTGTACAACCTGGTCAGTTCGCTGAAACAGAGGGGCGTGCCGATCGATGGGGTCGGGCTTCAGGCGCACTTGATCCTCGGGCAGGTTCCGTCGACGTTCCAGCAGAACATCCAGCGGTTCGCGGATCTGGGGGTCGATGTCGCGATCACCGAGCTGGACATCCGGATGAACTTGCCGTCCGACGCGGGCAAGTTGGCTCAGCAGAAGGCCGACTACAAGGCGGTGACCGCTGCTTGTGTGGCTGTTGCGCGGTGCGTGAACCTCACGGTGTGGGGGTTCACCGACTCCGATTCGTGGGTGGAGTCGACGTTCCCTGGGCAGGGGGCGGCTACGCCGTACGACGCCAACTATCAGCCCAAGCCTGCGTATTACGGGATCTCCGAGGCGCTCGGGGGGACCTCCACTCCGCCGACGGGGGCCTGCAAGGCGACGTACAGCGTGACCAGTCAGTGGAACACCGGGTTCACGGGGAACGTGGTGATCTCCTGCTCGGGGGCGGCTCTGTCGTCGTGGCGGGCGACGTGGAACTTCGGCGCCGGGCAGACGGTGACACAGGCGTGGAACGCGGTGTGTACGCAGTCGGGGGCGGGCGTGTCGTGTGCCAACGCGTCGTACAACGGGACTGTGCCGGACGGGGGTTCGGTGTCGTTCGGGTTCAACGGGGCGTGGAGTGGGAGCAATCCGGTGCCGACGGTGACCGTGTCCTGACGCTGGGTGTGGCTGGGGCGTGAGATTTTCCGAAGAAACAGTCTCAGCGCCCCTTTCCTTACAGCGCGTTGACATTCCGGACTTATGTTCGTTGTGTGACGCGAAACGAGGAGCAGGGCGACGAAGGCAGACAGGTGAGCCGGCGATCCAGGGTTCTGAAGATCGTCGGCCTCACCCTGGCGGGCGTGTTGGTGCTCGGTGTGGCGGCCGGGGGGTGGGCCTACTGGCATCTCGACTCCAACATCAAGAGCGTCGACATCGACCAGGCGCTCGGCGAGGACCGGCCTGCGCGGGCGATGGTCACGCCGTCGCCGTCCGCGTCGCCTCTGCCCACCGGGTCCCTCAACATCCTTGTCCTCGGGTCCGATTCGCGAACGGGCAAGGAGAACAAGGAGCTTGGCGGGGGGCCCGAGGGGGGTGCCCGCTCCGATACGGCGATGGTCGTTCACCTCGACGCGGGGCGTACGGCGGCGACTGTCGTCAGCATTCCCCGCGACACCCTTGTCACCCGGCCGTCCTGTCCTCGTGACTCGGGTGGGTCGACCAAGGTTGCCCACAGCGTCATGTTCAACACTGCGTACGAGGTCGGTGGGCCTGTCTGTGCGGTCAAGACCGTGGAGCAGATGACCGGCGTTCGCATGGACCACTACATCGAGGTCGACTTCGCCGGGTTCGCGAAACTTGTCGACTCGCTCGGGGGTGTCACTGTCACGACCACCGAGGACATCCACGACTCCGACAGTCACCTTCAACTCGACGCTGGTACACATCACTTGGACGGGAAGACGGCGCTCGCGTTCGCCCGAACCCGCCATGGCATCGGCGACGGCAGCGACTTGGGCCGAATAGGTCTCCAACAGACGCTGGTGAAGGCCCTGTTGACCCAGATCTCCCACCTGAACCTGCTGAGCAGCCCGACGAAGCTGTACGGAGTCGCCGACGCGGTGACCGGGAGTCTGACCACTGACACGGGGTTGAGTTCTCTGTCCGACCTGATGGAACTGGGGCAGAGCGTCAGGGGGTTGGCGGTGCAGAACCTGACGACCGTGATGATGCCGGTGGTGCTGGCACCGTCGGATCCGAACAGGGTGGTGGCGAAGGAGCCGGCGGCGAGTGAGTTGTGGGGGTCGTTGAGGTAGGGGGTGCTGTGGGGGGTGGGTGCGGGTTCAGGCTTTTGCATTTCCGCCTGCGGCGGGGGGTGTGGTGGTGCGGGTGGGTGGGGTGCGTGGGCGGCGTTCGTGTTCGGGGAGGTCTGCGGCGTCGGTGCTTGCGGCGGTGGCGGGGCCCTGAAAAATTTCCTCGGGATTTTCCGGTGAGCCTGTCGATGTGGGCGAGTCCTGTTCGACGTACCTATGAAAGGCGGGGAACGACCCCGCCCCGTACCCGAGGAGTCACCATGCCCCGCTACCTGTCCCTCGTGAAGATCGACGAAGCGACCGCCCCCGCGGAGGGCCCCAGCCCCGACCTGATGCAACGCATGGGCGACCTCATCGAGGAGATCACCAAGGCAGGCGTCATGCTCGACACCGCAGGCCTCCTCCCGAGCGCCCAGGGCACCCGCGTCCACTGGCAGTCCGGCAAGATCTCCATCACGGACGGCCCCTTCACCGAGGCGAAGGAGGTCGTGGGCGGCTACGCGATCATGCAGTGCAAGGACAAGGCGGAGGCGTTGCACTGGGCGGAGCGGTTCCTGCGGGTCCACGAGGAGTACTGGACGGTGACGTGCGAGGTGCGGGAGATCGCGGAAGGCTGAGGGGGTGGGGGGCTGGGGGCGAAGCTGAGAGGCGGGGGCGAGGGCGGAGGGCAGGGAGTGCCGAAGGCACAACCCGGCCCCGCCTCGGCCTTCGGCCCCGCCTCGGCCTTCGGCCCCGCCTCGGCCTTCGGCCCCGCCTCGGCCTTCGGCGGCGTACGAACGGATCGCCGAAGCCCCGAGCATCACCTCGTCTTTCAGGGGCGCGGGGCTGTATCGATATGCGGCTACCGCCGCGCGGGCGCGAACAACCACGACGGCGCCGCACCTGCCCACTCGCAGCCCCACCCACCCCCCAATGTCAGTCCCACGGTGTTTCATGGTGAACCGTGGACCCGCACCGCACCGACGCCCCCCGCACCACCCTGGAAACCGTCTTCCGCCTCGAATCCCCCCGGATCATCGCAACAGTCACCCGCCTCGTCAGAGACATCGGCATCGCCGAGGAACTCGCCCAGGACGCCCTCGTCGCCGCACTGGAGCAGTGGCCGAGGGACGGCGTCCCGGACAACCCCGGCGCCTGGCTGACCGCGACCGCGAGACGCCGCGCCGTGGACCTGATCCGGCGCCGGGAGACGTACGCCCGAAAGCTCGCGGAGATCGGCCGGGACCTGGAAGAAACGGCCCCACCGGCGTCGTACGAGGACGAGGACGCCGACGACTTCGACGACGACGTCCTGAGGCTCGTCTTCATGGCCTGCCACCCCGTACTGTCGCCGGAGTCCCGCACCACCCTGACATTGAGACTCCTCGGCGGCCTCACAACCGCCGAGATCGCGAGAGCGTACCTCGCCCCGGAACCGACGATCGCGCAACGCATCGTCCGGGCAAAACGCACCCTGGCCACCCGCAACGTCGCCTTCGAGGTCCCCCACGGCCCCGACAGAGCCGCCCGCCTGGACTCCGTACTGGACGTCATCTACCTGATCTTCAACGAGGGTTACGCCGCGACGGCGGGAGACGACTGGCTGCGCCCCTCCCTCTGCGAGGACGCCCTCCGCCTGTCCAGACAACTCACCGCCCTGATGCCGAAGGAACCCGAAGTCCACGCCCTGGCCTCGCTGTTGGAGTTCCAGGCGTCCCGCACCCCGGCCCGCACAGCCCCCGACGGCACCCCCGTCCTCCTCCGCGACCAGGACCGCCACCGCTGGAACCGCCTCCTGATCACCCGCGGCATCGAGGCCCTGACCCGAGCCCGCACCACGACGACCGGCACCCCGGGCCGCTACACCCTCCAGGCGACGATCGCCGCATGCCACGCCCACGCGACGACGTACGAGGAGACGGACTGGCCGACGATCACCCGCCTGTACGACGCCTTGGCGGCCCGATTCCCGTCCCCGGTGGTGGAGTTGAACCGAGCAGTGGCCCTCTCGATGACGGAGGGCCCCGCAGCAGCCCTCACCCTCCTCGACACCCTCGCCACCGAACCCGCCCTGAAGGACTACCACTTGCTCCCCAGCGTCCGAGGAGACCTCCTGGACCGCCTGGGCCGCAAGGCGGAAGCCCGCACAGAATTCGAACGCGCGGCAACCCTGACGGCCAACGCGAGAGAACAGGCCCTGCTGAGAAACCGCGCCGCGAACTGACGTACCCCGAAGGGGGTTTCACCGACGCCCCCCGCTGTCACAATCGGCGGAATGAGGGGGTATCTCGCACTGGACAGCGCGTCGGTGGTCACCGCCCTGGGCGGACTCCTGGCCGCACTGATCGCAGCGGGAATCGCCCTGTGGCAGGTCCAGCGCGCCCAGAGCCTGGAACGCGAGAAGATCCAGCTCGAACTCTCCTCCCAACTCCGCCTGAAGGAACAGGAGTGGGACCACGAACGCCAGTTGACGGAACGCGAGAGGCGAAGGGCCGAACGGGACGCGACCCGCGAGATCGAGCAAGCGGCGGCCCGCGTCGCCGAACGCCGCTCCACCCTGGAGGACGCGGCGGCCCTGTACTGCGCACGCCTCGTCCAGGAACTCTCCACCCTGAAGATCCTCGACATGTCGCGCCCGCTGCGACTGGAGCGGCTGTACGTCCAGGTCGGCGTCCAGGAACAGCAGCCGCTGAGGTTCCTGTCGGCGGACGAACTGGACCGCGACGACCGGTACTTGCCCCCGGATCCGTACGGAGGATCCGCCGACAGGAGCAGCCACCCGGACTTCGTGACCCCTTCGTACCTAGGGCCCGCCGACCCCACCCGCCCGCGCGACGACGCGGACCGGCCTCAGAACGAACGGGACCGGCACCGCCGCGCCCAGGCCCGCGCCGCCGCCGAAGCCCGCGCCACCGCCGTCCACACCTACGCCCCGCTCGACGCCCTCACCCGCTACCGCCGCATCGTGGTCGTCGGCGACCCCGGCGCAGGCAAGACCACCATGCTCCGCCACCTCGCCCTGCGCCTGGCCACGGACTCACCCCAACTCCCGGCGTACGTAGAACTGTTCCGGTTCGTAGAGAGCCAACACACCTCCCTGCTCGACTACTTGGCGGAGACCTGGTCCGACCACTACGGATTCGACGACGCCCGCGACTACCTCATGGAGAAACTCGCCGACGGCACCGCCGTGTTGCTCCTCGACGGCCTCGACGAAGTCCTCGGCGGCGAGAACGCCCAGGACGCGGAGAACGCCTACCGCAGGGTCACCACCGAGATCGCCCGCCTCTCAACTCGCTTCCCCCGCGCCCCCCTTGCCACGACCTGCCGCCGCCAGGGCTGGCGCGGCGGCCTCCCCCAGTTCCAGGTCCTGGAGGCCCTCGACTTCGAGTGGCCGCAGATCGAGACGTTCGTCGCGAACTGGTTCGGTACGACGGACCGCCGCCGCGCCGGCCTCGTACGCGCCCTCTCGGCGAACGGCCGGCTCCAAACCCTCGCCGCGAACCCCCTGTTGCTCAGCCTCATCGCGATCGTCTACGAACGCGACCTCGAACTCCCCGAACGCCGCGCCGCGTTGTACCAGCGCTGCGTCGAAGTCCTGCTGCGTGAATGGGACGCGCACCGCGAGATCACCCGCTACAGCCGCTTCACCACCGACCGCAAACAGGACCTCCTCAAGGAACTCGCCCGCCACTACCACCAGCGCGGCCTGCGCTACTTCCCCGAGGACGACCTCCTCGACCGGATCGGCCGCTTCCTCCCCACGATCGACCTCGACCCCGCCGACAGCCGCACGATCCTCGACGAGATCAGCACCCAGTACGGCTTGCTGAAGCCGCAGGCCCACGGCTGGTACGGCTTCCTCCACCTCACGCTCCAGGAACACTTCACGGCGGCGGCCCTCCTGGAGCGGGGCGCGGAGGGCATCCAGCAAGCGGTCGGCGCGCGTTACGACCCGTGGTGGGAGGAGGTGATCCTGTTGCTCGCGGGCGCGTTGCCGGACGCGACGCCGTTGCTGGCGGGGGTGTTGCAGCTCGGGGAGCGCCGGGACGTCGACCTGCTCGACCTGCCCGACGACGACTTCTTCCATACGGATCTGCTGCTGGCGGCGCGGTGCCTGACGGGGAGCCCGCGCGTGGCGGACGTCGGGCTGCGGCGGCACATAGTGGCCGCCGTATGGGAGTTGCTGGATCGTTCCCCGCATCCGGACGAGAAGCGGCGGGCAGCCGAGGCGTTGGTGGGGGTGCTGCGGTCGGACGAGCAACTCGACGACGTCATTGCGTACATCTGTGACGGCCGGCGGGAGGACGGGGCACGGATCGCGTTGGTCCAGGCGCTGGAGGCGCATGGCGGGCGGCGGGTGGGGGAGCGGTTGTTGGGGGCATTCGCTTTATGTCGGGGGGAGTTGAGGGATGCGTTGATCTCGGCGCTCGGGACGTTGCGGGTGGCGGGGGCGGCGGGGGTGCTGCGGGCGGAGCTGGAGGGGGCGCTGGAATTAGCCGAGCGCTCCTCGCTGAACCACTCGCAGCCCGCCGCACGCGTCGCTCTGATCCTGCGTGCGCTCGGCCCGGAGCACACGCCGACCGATCTCCTGCTGCGTGCGCTCGGAGCGTGCAGGGGCCTTTACGCCAACCCGGTCGCACCCGTGGTGCGTGAACTCCTCAAGGGGCGGGAGGAGTTCGGACTGGCCGAGCGGCTCCTGCACCACCTCGACCTGCACTGGTCGGGCGACGACATCGCCCCCGCCTACCTGGATTCGGCCGGTGACGACGGGGTGCGGGCCCTGCTCGACCGGATCCTGGCAGCAGGCATGAGAGACAGCGACCAGCCCATGCGGGCCGTACGCGACCATGTCGCCGGGAGACACGGGCATCTCCACCGGGACGCGCTGCTCGACCTCGTCCACCGCAACGCCGTGGGCGTCCAGGTCCGCATCCTGGCTCTGGAAGCCCTCGACCACTGCCCCGGCGACCCCAGCGAACTCGACGGACTCCTCGACCACTACGACATGCGGGTCCGGGCGGCCACCGCCGCGACCCTCGCCGCGTGGGGTGCGCCGGTGCGCCTCGACGTCATCCGGACGGCGATCCTCAGCAACCGGACCGTGCCCGGCGTGCAGGGGGACGACTTCGTCTGGGACCCCGACCGGATCGTCACCGCGCTGACGCCGTACGGCCTCGACGGCATCGTCGCCGACCTGCGCTCCCGCGTGGAACTCTCAGACATCACCCGCGCGGACGCCGCCCGCCCCTGGCTGTACGTCCTCTCGCCGGAGGACGAGGTCGACCACTACCTGGACCGGTTGCGCCGGGGGCAGCCCGGGGGGATCAGTTCGGTCCCCGCCCGCGTTCCCCCCTCCCGGGCCGAGGCCGTCTTCCGCTACTTCCAGGACACCCCGAGCGCGGCCACCAGCCAGCACGGCTACTACCGGCTCCTCCTCACCCGCACCGCCACCGCCGCCGAAGGCCCCACCGCCGTCACCTGGCTCACCCGCTTCCTCCCCGGCGGCGACCTCGCAGGCCCCCACTTCCCCCAAGCCCACCACCACGCCTACGAAGCCGCCCGCAGAGCCCGCGTCCGCATCCTCCGCGACCGCACCATCCAGCCCATCCCCGTCACACAGGCCGCCCCACCAACATCACCGGCGCCCCCGCCACCCGCGTAAGAAAAACCGTCGCCGAGTTAGCCCCCCGCAGCTTCACCTTCTTCCGCAGTTCCTCCGGCTCCACCGCCGACCCCCGCTTCTTCACGGTCAGCACCCCCACCTCCCGCTCCCGCAGCAACGCCCGCAACTTCTTGACGTTGAACGGCAGTTGGTCGGTGATCTCGTACGCGGATGCGTACGGGGTCGGCCGCAGCTCGTCCGACGTGACGTACGCGATCGTCTCGTCGATCAGCCCGCCCCCGTCGAGCCCGGCGGCGACATCCGCGACCAGGTGCGCGCGGATGACGGCGCCGTCCGGCTCGTACAGATAACGCCCCACGGGCCGTACGGACGGATTCGGCAGCCCGGCGCCCAGCAGCGTGTCCCCCTCAGGTAGCAGGGTCGCCCGTACCGCTCCAGGGGTAGTACCGAACCACACCACCGCCTCCTTCACGTCCCCGCCGTCCGAGATCCACTCCGCCTCGGCGTCCTCGGGAAGCGCCTCGTGCGGAACGCCGGGCGCGATCTTCAGGGCCGCGACCCGCGCCGTACGGGCCGCCCCGATGGCCCAGGACAGCGGCGGCGAGTACGCCTCGGGGTCGAAGATCCGACCCCGCCCGCCCCGCCGGGCCGGGTCGACGAACACGGCGTCGTACGGCCCCGTATCGACGTCGACGACGTCCGCCTCCCGCACCTCGATGAACTCCGCGAGCCCCAGCGCCTCGGCGTTCGCGCGGGCGACGGCGACGGTGAACGGGTCCCGGTCGACGGCCAGCACCTTGATCCCGGCCCGCGCGAGCGCGATCGCGTCGCCGCCGATCCCGCAGCACAGGTCGACGAGCGAGGTCACCCCCAACTCCGCGAACCGCCGCGCGCGGTACGAGGCGACGCTCGCCCGGGTGGCCTGCTCGACCCCGTTGGGCGTGAAGAACATCCGCCCGGCGTCCTCGGCCCCGAACTTCACCACCGCGCGGTCCCGCAGCCGGGCCTGCCCCAGCGCGGCGGACACGAGGTCCGCCGGATGCTCCCGCCGGAGCCGGGTCGCCACCGCCAGTTCGTCACCGGGCGACGTCCCGCGCACTTCTTCCAGAAGAGCGCGGCCTTGGGGGGTGAGGAGGGGCGCGAGGTCGTTCACCGGGTCATTGTCCCCGGCCCGCGCCGCCCCCTGTACGCCACCCGAAGGATCGCCGCACCCCACCCGCAGTGTCGGCCCGGACCCACCCCCCTCGCCTGTAAAGATCCCGCACCATGGAACTAGTGGGACAAAAATACAAAAAGCGTACGTCGCGGGTGAACAGGATCCGAAGCGGCGTGACCGTCCTCGCGGTCGCCGCGATCGCGTCCGGCTGCGCGCAGGGGGAGCGGCCGGCGGGGGAGAGCAGGCCGGCGGCCGGCCAGGAGGCGGGTGCGGCCCGGGCCCGCCCGCCGATGTCGTCCGCCGAGAGGCTCCGCTCGGAGCAGGCGGCACGCGTCGCGGTGGCGAAGAAGTGGGGCCTGAAGCGGGTCCCCCTCACGCCCCCCGCCCCGCCCGCGAAGAAACCGGAGATCACGACGCGGGACGGCTTCGAGGTCGACGACCACGAGGAGTTGGGCCTCCCGCCGGTCTTCACGACCGTCCCCACCAAGGAGAAGGTCCTCTTCCTCACGATCGACGACGGCGCCGAGAAGGACCCCGCGTTCCTGCGGATGATGACCGAACTGAAGGTCCCGTACACCGCGTTCCTCTCCGACTACCTGGTCAAGGAGGACTACAGGTACTTCAAGAAGATGCAGGACGCGGGCGTCGTCCTGAACAACCACACCCTCCACCACCCGTACCTCCCAGGTATGTCGTACCAGCGGCAGAAACACGAGATCTGCGGCATGCAGGACGTCATCCAGAAGCACTACGGCAAGCGCCCCCTGCTCTTCCGGCCCCCGTACGGCAACTACAACCAGGACACCCTGCGCGCCGCGAAGGCCTGCGGCGTGAAGTACGCCCCACTCTGGGACGAGGAGGTCTTCGTCGACCACTGGGAGTACCGCGAGTGGGACCGCGACCTCCACCCCGGCGACATCGTCCTGAGCCACTTCCGGGGCCGGGACGACTGGAAGGGCACGATGCCCGACATGGTCCGCCGGTTCCTGAACATGGTCACCGAGAAGGGGTACGCCGTGGGACGCCTGGAGGACTACCTGTGAGAACGCGGGGGCCGGTGGCGGCCGTCCTGCTCGTGGCCCTGGCACTCACCACCGGCTGCGCCCAGTCCGTCGACCCGATCGAACGCCTCGGCAAGAAGGCGGCGGAACGCGTCCACGGCTCCCACCCGTCCGGCGCGGAGCAACCGGCGTACCGCCGCTGGGGGCTGACGAAGCCGCTGGCTCCCGCACCGGAGAGGACGGGGTCCCCCGGAGGTACTACGGGTGCTACGGGTACGGGGGGTACTACGCGGGCACGGGTCACCCCCGGGTCCCCCGCAGGTACTACGGGTACGGGGGGTACTGGGGGTACGGCGAGCCCGACGCGACCGCCCGCCACGACCACCCCCGTACCCGTAGTCCTGGACCACATCCCCACCCCCGACCGCGTCGTCTTCCTCACCTACGACGACGGCGCCGAACGCGACCCCCGCTTCATCGACATGGTCCGCGAACTCCGCCTCCCGGTCAGCATGTTCCTCACGGACAGCGTCGTAGGCCCCGGCTACGGACACTTCGCCCGCCTCCAGTCCGTGGGCGCCAACCTCCAGAACCACACCCTCCACCACGCCGCCCTGCGCGGCCTCCCCTACGCGGGACAGCGCGCGGAGATCTGCGGCCAGCAGGACAAGCTCCGGTCCCGCTTCGGCCTGCGCCCCCGCTTCTTCCGCCCGCCCTACGGCACGTACGACGCGACGACCCTGCGCGCGGCGGCCGACTGCGGCATCTCCACCGTCGTCCTCTGGCGCGCCGCCATGACCCCCGCCGGGCTCGCCTACACGCGCGGCTCCCGGCACCTCCTCCCCGGCGACATCGTCGCGATGGACTCCGACGAGGCGGGCGGCCCGACCCTCAGGGAACGGACCGTGCGGGTGCTGCGGGAGGCCCAGGAGCGGGGGCTCACCGTGGGGAGACTTGAGGACTACCGGTAGGCCGCCGATAGGGAAAAACTCGGTCACCACGGCGTCGGAATTAGCAGTCCGCTTGACCGAGTGCTAATCGCGGTCATAGTCTCAGGTCTGGCACTCCCCACTGGAGAGTGCCAACAACGCGACGGGCAGGTCCGGCACCCGCGACGACGGATCCACCTGGTCGCCACCTCAGACAGTTAACCCCGTGAGATCTCCGAAGGGGGAGGTCGGATCGTGACGACCGCCAGCTCCAAGGTTGCCATCAAGCCGCTTGAGGACCGCATCGTGGTCCAGCCGCTCGACGCCGAGCAGACCACGGCCTCCGGCCTGGTCATCCCGGACACCGCGAAGGAGAAGCCCCAGGAGGGTGCTGTTCTCGCCGTGGGTCCGGGCCGGTTCGAGAACGGCGAGCGCCTGCCGCTCGACGTGAAGGTCGGCGACATCGTTCTCTACAGCAAGTACGGCGGCACCGAGGTCAAGTACAGCGGCGAGGAATACCTCGTCCTCTCGGCTCGCGACGTGCTCGCGATCATCGAGAAGTAAAGACACCTCAGTTCTTCCAGCTGCGCCCCTGGCCCCGCGATCCCTTGAAGGAGCCGGGTGCCAGGGGCGCGGCGTTTTTTGTATCCGCAGATTTTTCGAGAGGGCACCCGCTGTCATGGCGAAGATCCTGAAGTTCGACGAGGACGCCCGTCGCGCCCTTGAGCGCGGCGTCAACAAGCTGGCCGACACGGTCAAGGTGACGATCGGCCCCAAGGGCCGCAACGTCGTCATCGACAAGAAGTTCGGCGCGCCGACCATCACCAACGACGGCGTCACCATCGCCCGTGAGGTCGAGCTCGACGACCCCTACGAGAACCTCGGCGCCCAGCTGGTGAAGGAGGTGGCGACCAAGACCAACGACATCGCGGGTGACGGCACCACCACCGCCACCGTGCTCGCGCAGGCGCTGGTCCGTGAGGGCCTGAAGAACGTCGCCGCGGGTGCCTCCCCGGCGCTGCTGAAGAAGGGCATCGACGCGGCCGTCGCCGCCGTCTCCGAGGACCTCCTCGCGACCGCCCGCCCGATCGAGGACAAGGCGGACATCGCCGCCGTCGCCGCGCTGTCCGCGCAGGACACGCAGGTCGGCGAGCTGATCGCCGAGGCGATGGACAAGGTCGGCAAGGACGGTGTCATCACCGTCGAGGAGTCCAACACCTTCGGCCTGGAGCTGGACTTCACCGAGGGCATGGCCTTCGACAAGGGCTACCTGTCGCCGTACTTCGTGACGGACCAGGAGCGCATGGAGGCGGTCCTGGAGGACCCCTACATCCTGATCAACCAGGGCAAGATCTCCTCCATCCAGGAGCTGCTGCCGCTGCTGGAGAAGGTCATCCAGGCCGGTGCCTCCAAGCCGCTGCTGATCATCGCCGAGGACGTCGAGGGCGAGGCCCTGTCGACCCTGGTCGTCAACAAGATCCGCGGCACGTTCAACGCCGTCGCCGTCAAGGCGCCCGGCTTCGGCGACCGCCGCAAGGCGATGCTCCAGGACATGGCGACGCTGACCGGCGCCGAGGTCATCTCCGAGGAGGTCGGCCTCAAGCTCGACCAGGTCGGCCTTGAGGTGCTCGGCTCCGCGCGCCGCGTCACCATCACCAAGGACGACACCACGCTCGTCGACGGTGCCGGTGACTCCTCCGCCGTGCAGGGCCGCGTCGCCCAGATCAAGGCCGAGATCGAGAACACGGACTCCGACTGGGACCGCGAGAAGCTCCAGGAGCGCCTCGCGAAGCTCGCCGGCGGCGTGTGCGTGATCAAGGTCGGCGCCGCGACCGAGGTCGAGCTCAAGGAGAAGAAGCACCGCCTTGAGGACGCGATCTCCGCGACCCGCGCCGCGGTCGAGGAGGGCATCGTCTCCGGCGGTGGCTCCGCGCTCGTCCACGCCGCGAAGGTCCTGGAGGGCGGCCTCGGCAAGACCGGCGACGAGGCGACCGGTGTCGCCGTCGTCCGCAAGGCCGTCGTCGAGCCGCTGCGCTGGATCGCCGAGAACGCCGGCCTGGAGGGCTACGTCATCACCTCCAAGGTCGCCGAGCTCGACAAGGGCCAGGGCTTCAACGCCGCGACCGGCGAGTACGGCGACCTGGTCAAGGCCGGCGTCATCGACCCGGTCAAGGTCACCCGCTCCGCCCTGGAGAACGCCGCCTCCATCGCCTCCCTCCTCCTCACGACCGAGACCCTGGTCGTCGAGAAGAAGGAAGAGGAGGAGCCGGCCGCCGGGGGCCACTCCCACGGCCACTCGCACTGACCTCTGAGTGCACAGAAACCCGGCACCCTCTCGGGGGGGTGCCGGGTTTCCCCGTTCCCGGCGCCGCGCGGAAAGCGGGGCGCGGCGGGGGACCGCTCACTGCGGCCCGTACTTGCGCCCCGCCTTCGACGAGACCCCGCCCAGCAGCCCCCGGGGTGCCATCTTCACGACGCCCATGAGCGCCTTGTAGCGGGGGTCCGGGATGGAGACCGTCTTGCCGCGGGCGAGATCCTGGAGAGCGGCCGTGACCAATTTGTCCGCGTCGAGCCACATCCAGCCGGGAATGTTGTCCGTGCCCATACCGGCCCGCTCGTGGAACTCCGTACGGACGAAGCCGGGGCACAGGGCCATCAGGCGTACGCCGCTGCCCGCGAGATCCTTCGCCGCGCCCTGGGTGAACTGGACGACCCAGGCCTTGGACGCGCCGTACGTGCCGCGCGGCAGGAACGCGGCGACCGAGGCGACGTTCACCACGCCCCCGCGTCTGCGCTCGCGCATCGCCTCGGCGGCGGCGGACGTGAGCCGCAGGACGGCTTCGCAGTGCACCTTGAGCATGGTCAGCTCGTCCGCCATGGAGACGTCGAGATAACGGCCCTTGTTGCCGAAACCGGCGTTGTTGACCAGCAGGTCGACGGGGTTCTTGCGGTCACCGAGACGGGTGGCGACCGACTCGATGCCGGCGTCCTCGGAGAGGTCCGCGGTGAGGACCTCCGCCTCGATGCCGTGCCGGTCGTGCAACTCCGTCGCCTGCTCGCGCAGCCGCTTCGTGTCGCGCGCCACCAGCACGAGGTTGTGCCCGTCGGCCGCCAGCCGCCGCGCGAACGCGGCACCGATCCCCGCGGTCGATCCCGTAATCAGAGCCGTTGTCATGGCAGAAGCGTAGGCGGCCGAAGTACGCGCGTCCGTCTGCCCCAGGGGCTTTCCCGAGGGCTGAGAACCCCTCGGCAACGGCTTGGTGACACTCCTTCCGCCGCCCTGGACAAAGCACCCCTGACGTCGTTTCAGCCGCCGTGTCTCTCCACGTACTTCAGCGCCTGCGCCCTCCCCTCCGGATGCAGCGCCTCACCCGCCGCCAGCAGCCGGGGCAGCAGCTCCCGCTCGGTGGTGACCGCGCGGAACGCGACCGCCACCGTCACGTCGTGCTCCGGCCGGTGCACGATCTCCAGCGGGTCGCCCGCGCGGATCTCACCCGGCTCGATCACCCGCAGATAGGCCCCCGGCGCCGCCTCGCGCGTGAACCGCTTGACCCACTGCTTCTCGCCCACATGGCCCTGGAAGGTGAGACAGGGGATCCGCCCGGTCGTGACCTCAAGGACCACCTCCGCGCCGATCCGCCACCGCTCCCCGATCAGCGCCCCCGAGACGTCCACCCCCTCGGTCGTGAGGTTCTCCCCGAACGCCCCGGCGGCCAGCGGCCGGCCCAGCGCGCGCTCCCAGGCGTCGAGATCCTCCCGCGCGACCGCGTACACCGCCTGGTCGGCCCCGCCGTGGTGGCGCAGGTCGGCGATCTCGTCCCCGGCGAGCCCGCTCCCGCCGGTCCCCTTCGGCCCCGGCGCCGACACCCGCACCGGCCCCGCCACCGGACGCTTGTCGATCCCGGTCAGGCCCTGCGGCTGATCGGTGTACGGCACGGCCGCCAGCCGCCCCAGGTTCACGGACAGAATCTTCATGTACGCACCGTAATCGAGCGGACCTCAAAGAGTCGACATACTTTGGGCTGTCATACCCAAGAGCTACTTATGGCCAGGGCTATGCTCGCCCGGTGATAGAGGCCCGCCATCTGCGCGTTCTGCGCGCCGTCGCCACCACCGGCTCCTTCTCCGCCGCCGGCCGCGAACTCGGCTGCACCCAACCGGCCGTCAGCCAGCAGATGAAGGCGCTGGAGACCTCCGTCGGCACCCCGCTGCTGGTGCGTGGCGGACGCGAGATGCGCCTCACCGAGGCGGGCGAGGCCCTGGTGCGGCACGCGTCCGGCATCCTCGCCGGGCTGACGGCCGCCGAGGAGGAGATCGCCGCGATCGCGGGCCTGCGCGCCGGCCGGGTCCGCCTGGTCTCCTTCCCCAGCACCAGCTCGACCCTCGTCCCCGCCGCCCTGGCCGCCCTGCGCGCCGCCCACCCCGGCACCCGCGTCTTCCTGGAGGAGGCCGAACCCCCACGCTCGGTCACCCTCCTGCGCGAGGGCGACTGCGACGTGGCGCTCGCCTTCCGGTACGAGAGCTCCCGAGGCACAGCGGCCGACACCGAGGAGTGGGCCGACCTCGTCGTACGGCCCCTGCTGACCGACCGGCTCGTCGCCCTCGTCCCCGAACGGCATCCCCTCGCGCGCGCGGCGGCCGTCGGGATCGCCGATCTCGCGCGCGAGCCCTGGATCGCGGGGTGTCCGCGCTGCCGGCGTCAGCTGGTCGAGGTGTGCGAGGGCGCCGGGTTCACCCCGCGGATCGACTTCGCGACCGACGACCACCCGGCGGTCGTCGGCCTGGTCGCGGCGGGGCTCGGGGTCGCCGTACTGCCCCGGCTGGCCCTGGAGTCCGTCCGGCCGCGCGGTGTGCGCACGCTGGCGCTGGAGCCGGCCGTCCGGCGCGAGGTCGTCGCCCTCACGCTGCCCGACCTCGCGCGCGTGCCCGCGGTGGCGGCGACGCTGGAGGAGCTGGAGCGGGCCGCCGTACGGCAGTGAGAAACCGGGGCGCGCACGCGCGCGCCCCGGCCTCAGACGGTGGTGGTGGCCCTTCTCTTAGGAGAAACGTTCCTTCATGTGTTCGAAACGGCGGCCGTCTCGACCGACGCCGTGACGAGGCGGCTCCGTGCCCGCCCCATCAGTTCCTCGCGCTCGTCCTCGGTCAGTCCGCCCCACACGCCGTACGGCTCACGCACCGCCAGTGCGTGAGCCGCGCACTGCGCGCGGACCGGACACCTCATGCAGACCTCCTTGGCCGAGTTCTCGCGAGCGCTCCTGGCTGCCCCGCGCTCGCCCTCAGGGTGGAAGAAGAGCGAGCTGTCGACCCCGCGGCAGGCAGCGAGGAGCTGCCAGTCCCACAGGTCCGCGTTCGGTCCGGGAAGGCGGGAGAAATCTGCCATTACGTGACCCCTTGTAGCCGTGCTGAGCGGATACGGTGCCCACGACCGTACAACTACGATCTAAGGAGATGAAAATATGACTCATTGGAAATCTAGCCCTAGACACCACCTGAAGGGAAGAAATGGGTCTAAATGGGGCACCGGTTGTGATGAAACGGCGAGGGTCTGTTGTGCCTATCTGCACCGTCCGAGCACCCTCACGTAGAGTGCCGAAGAGGCTACGCAGCCCCGTAACTCTTTCGAGTGACCGTCGTTGAGAGTGCGGAGGCGGTTGAAAACACAAAAGCTCGGGCAGATGTCCGAGCCGGTCGACCGCACAGGTGAATACGTACCAGCCTGGAGGCACAAGGTGACGCGCATCAGCTGCGGAGGGCGGCCATGACTTCCGTCCTCGTCTGCGACGACTCCCCGCTTGCCCGAGAGGCGCTGCGCCGCGCGGTCGCGACCGTGCCCGGCGTCGAGCGCGTGACAACCGCGGCCAACGGCGAGGAAGTCCTCCGCCGCTGGGGTGCGGACCGCTCGGACCTGATCCTGATGGACGTACGCATGCCCGGCCTGGGCGGCGTCGAGACCGTACGGCGGCTGCTGTCCGCCGACCCCGGTGCGCGCATCATCATGCTCACCGTCGCCGAGGACCTGGACGGCGTGGCCCTCGCGGTCGCTGCCGGGGCCCGCGGCTACCTGCACAAGGACGCGTCCCGCGCGGAACTGCGCGCGACCGTCACGCAGGCCCTCGCCGACCCGACCTGGCGGCTCGCGCCGCGCCGGCTGCGGTCCGCCGAGATGGGCGCCGCACCGACGCTCACCGCGCGCGAGATCCAGGTGCTCGAAGGGATGAGCCACGGGCGGTCCAACGCGGAGATCGGGCGCGAGCTGTTCCTGTCCGAGGACACCGTCAAGACGCACGCGCGACGGCTGTTCAAGAAACTGGGCGCGTCCGACCGGGCGCACGCGGTGGCCCTCGGGTTCCGGTGGGGGCTCGTCCGCTGAGTCCCGCGCCGACGGTGCCGGACGCCCGCGGGGAAACGTGTTCCCGGAGTCATCTTGGACACATTCCGGGTGTGCTTCCGGCGGCTGTCGTCTCCTCACTCTCCGCTGGTGGGTGGGGTGGTGGGAGCCGGCGGGCGCGGGCCGTGCGGGCCGGTTCCCCGGAGGGGTGCTGCTCGTTTCGGCGGGGATGCCGCATGCTTGAGGTGTGGAGTTCCTCGGGGACGAGTCGGCCGAGCGGGAGGGGAGGGCGCGGGGTATGAGTTCCGGCGCACCTGCTCATAACGCTTCGGTGCACAACGAAGGACACGGAGCCACGGACGAGACGGCCTCGGTGCACCATGGACCGATGCGTGATGACGAGGCGGTCCGTGCCCAGGGAACGATCGGCTCCCTCGTCCATCGCGCGGTGGACGGCGACGAGCAGGCGACCCACGACCTGCTCGCCCACGTCCACCCCCTGGCCCTGCGCTACTGCCGTACGCGCCTGTCGCGTCTGCCCGGGGACGCGCGGCACTTCGTCGAGGACCTCGCGCAGGAGGTCTGCGTGGCCGTCCTCCTCGCCCTGCCGCGCTACCGGGACACCGGGCGCCCCTTCGAGGCGTTCGTCTTCGCCATCGCCGCCCACAAGGTCGCCGACCTCCAGCGCGCCGCCATGCGCCACCCCGGCTCGACGGCCGTCCCCTCGGACGAGATGCCGGAGCGGCCCGACGACTCCCTCGGCCCCGAGGAGCGCGCCCTGCTCAGCAGCGACGCCGCGTGGGCCAAGAAACTCCTCGCCAACCTCCCCGAGAACCAGCGCGAACTGCTCCTGCTGCGGATCGCCGTGGGGCTGACGGCGGAGGAGACCGGACAGATGCTCGGCATGTCGCCCGGCGCGGTCCGGGTGGCCCAGCACCGCGCGCTGAGCAGGCTGCGGGCACTGGCGGAGCAGTGACGCCGGTAAGGGGCGGGCTCCAGGGAGACGCCCCTTACTTGTCGAGTCACCTGCCGAGCGGCGCCCGCGCGCGGACGGGGCCCCGGCTGAACGGAGCGCCCGTCGGTTCCGTACGAACATACGAAGCCCGAGGTCACCTCGTACCGTGGAATTTGCGGCCCCTGCTTCCCGTTAGCATGGACATCCGCACCGATCAAGGCCATTTGGGGAAGGTGTCATGACTGCCAACGTCGACGGAGTGCCCGGCAAGTTCGCGACTCTCGGGTTGACCTACGACGACGTGCTGCTGCTGCCGGGAGCCTCCGAGGTCCTCCCGAACGCGGTCGACACCTCGTCCCGCGTGTCCCGCAACGTCCGGGTGAACATCCCCCTGCTGTCGGCCGCCATGGACAAGGTCACCGAGTCCCGCATGGCGATCGCCATGGCCCGCCTCGGCGGCGTCGGCGTGCTGCACCGCAACCTGTCCGTCGAGGACCAGGTCAACCAGGTCGACCTCGTGAAGCGCTCCGAGTCCGGCATGGTCTCCGACCCGATCACGGTCCACCCGGAGGCGACTCTCGCCGAGGCCGACGCCCTGTGCGCGAAGTTCCGCATCAGCGGCGTCCCGGTCACCGACCCCGCCGGCAAGCTCCTGGGCATCGTCACCAACCGCGACATGGCCTTCGAGAACGACCGCGCCCGCCAGGTCCGCGAGGTCATGACCCCGATGCCGCTGGTCACCGGCCACGTCGGCATCTCCGGCGGCGACGCGATGGAACTCCTGCGCCGCCACAAGATCGAGAAGCTGCCCCTCGTCGACGACGCGGGCATCCTCAAGGGCCTCATCACCGTCAAGGACTTCGTCAAGGCGGAGAAGTACCCGAACGCCGCCAAGGACGCCGACGGCCGCCTCATCGTCGGTGCCGCCGTGGGCGCGTCCCCCGAGGCCCTGGAGCGCGCCCAGGCGCTCGCCGAGGCCGGCGTGGACTTCCTGGTCGTCGACACCTCCCACGGCCACAACAGCAACGCCCTCAGCTGGATGGCGAAGATCAAGTCCAGCGTGAGCGTCGACGTCATCGGCGGCAACGTCGCCACCCGCGACGGCGCGCAGGCCCTCATCGACGCCGGTGTCGACGGCATCAAGGTCGGCGTCGGACCCGGTTCGATCTGCACCACGCGCGTGGTCGCCGGTATCGGCGTCCCGCAGGTCACCGCCATCTACGAGGCGTCCCTCGCCGCCCGCACGGCAGGCATCCCGCTCATCGGCGACGGCGGCCTCCAGTACTCCGGCGACATCGGCAAGGCCCTCGCCGCCGGCGCCGACACCGTCATGCTGGGCTCGCTGCTCGCGGGCTGCGAGGAGTCGCCCGGCGAACTCCAGTTCATCAACGGCAAGCAGTACAAGTCGTACCGCGGCATGGGCTCGCTCGGCGCCATGCAGTCGCGCGGCCAGGGCAAGTCGTACTCCAAGGACCGCTACTTCCAGGCCGAGGTCGCCGCCGACGACAAGCTCGTCCCCGAGGGCATCGAGGGCCAGGTGCCCTACCGGGGCCCGCTCTCCAGCGTCCTGCACCAGCTCGTCGGCGGCCTGCGCCAGACCATGGGCTACGTGGGCGCCGCCACCATCGACGAGATGGAGAGCAAGGGCCGCTTCGTACGGATCACCTCGGCCGGTCTGAAGGAGTCGCACCCGCACGACATCCAGATGACCGTCGAGGCGCCGAACTACAGCCGCAAGTAAAGCTTCACGCGCGCGTGAAGCCCGATCGAGGCGGTCCCGGGAACTCCGGGGCCGCCTTTGTCATACCCGTCGGGGATACTGGGAGACGCTGCAACGCAACAGGGAAAGGCCACAGACGTGACTGAGATCGAGATCGGGCGCGGCAAGCGCGGCCGGCGGGCGTACGCCTTCGACGACATCGCCGTCGTCCCCAGCCGTCGTACGCGGGACCCGAAGGAGGTCTCGATCGCCTGGCAGATCGACGCCTACCGCTTCGAACTGCCCTTCCTGGCCGCCCCCATGGACTCGGTCGTCTCCCCGGCCACCGCGATCCGCATCGGCGAGCTGGGCGGCCTCGGCGTCCTCAACCTCGAAGGGCTCTGGACGCGGTACGACGACCCGCAGCCGCTGCTCGACGAGATCGCCGAGCTGCCCTCCGAGCAGGCCACCCGCCGCCTCCAGGAGATCTACGCCGCGCCGATCAAGGAGGAGCTGATCGGCCGCCGCATCAAGGAGGTGCGCGACGCGGGCGTGGTCACCGCCGCCGCGCTCTCCCCGCAGCGCACGGCCCAGTTCTCCAAGGCCGTCGTCGACGCGGGCGTGGACATCTTCGTCATCCGGGGGACGACGGTCTCCGCCGAGCACGTCTCCGGGTCGCACGAACCGCTCAACCTCAAGCAGTTCATCTACGAACTCGACGTCCCGGTGATCGTCGGCGGCTGCGCCACGTACACGGCCGCGCTGCACCTCATGCGCACGGGCGCGGCGGGCGTCCTCGTCGGCTTCGGCGGCGGCGCCGCGCACACCACGCGCAACGTGCTCGGCATCCGCGTCCCGATGGCCACCGCCGTCGCTGACGTCGCCGCCGCGCGCCGCGACTACATGGACGAGTCCGGCGGGCGGTACGTCCACGTCATCGCCGACGGCGGGGTCGGCTCGTCCGGCGACCTGCCCAAGGCGATCGCCTGCGGCGCCGACGCGGTCATGATGGGCTCCCCGCTCGCGCGCGCCACCGACGCGCCCGGCAAGGGGCACCACTGGGGCATGGAGGCCGTCAACGAGGAGCTGCCGCGCGGCAAGAAGGTCGACCTCGGGACCGTGGGCACGGTCGAGGAGGTCCTGACCGGGCCGTCCCACACGCCTGACGGGTCGATGAACTTCTTCGGCGCGCTGCGCCGGGCCATGGCGACGACCGGGTACAGCGAGCTGAAGGAGTTCCAGCGGGTCGAGGTCGCTGTCGCGGACTCGCAGGATCGGCGGTAGTCGGTCGTACGACGCTTGAAGGGGCCGGTTGCCGCGGGTGCGGTGATCGGCTCCTTTTGGTTTTTCTTGAGGCTTTTGGTGGGGGAGCGCGAGGTGAAGTGGGGGGCGTGCGGTGGTGAACGGGGTTTGGCGGAAGGTTTCTGCTGATCTTCGAGCGATAGCGTCCTTCTTGTGGCGCTCCAGGCTTTTGGTAGCGCCCCCTTCCAAGGACTTGATCCGGACCCCGTCCCCTCGGGGCCCGGCCCGATTCCAGACGAGCTGCTCTACCGGGCTATCGGGCGGCGTCGTGGAAGGGGGCGCCCATGGGACGCCATCGCAAGCCCACCCGCTGGGACAAGGTCCGTCTTCGGATGGTCCAGTTCAAGAGGAGGTGGATCTTGCGGATTTACGGAAGGTAGGCGGCCGCCCCCCAACAGCCTGGGGGCGGACACCCAATTACCTTCAGGAGCCTGCCACAGTGCCCTCTGTGGCGGGCTCCACCCTTTAGGTGAGACGGAGAGTGGCCGCCCCCACGTGAACTAGGGGCGGAACACCCATGAACCATCCGGGAGCCTGCCGCAGAAGCCACTGCGGTGGGCTCCCACCCATCCCTAAAGTACTGGCCCCGTCTGCCACGCGCCACCAACCCCAGAAGTGCGCTCCTCCCGCGCGCCCCCTTTCACAACCGATGCGCCGCCCCCGTAGGCGTCGCTCCCCGGGTGTCCAGCAGGAGCTGTGCCTTTACCGACAGGCCCTGGAGGTCGTACGTCCGGTGCTGTTGGAGGAGGATCGTCAGGTCGGCGTCGGCTGCGGCCTCGTAGAGGGAGTCGGCGCGGGGGACGGGGCGGTCGAGGACGTTCCAGGAGGGGACGTGGGGGTCGTGGTAGCTGATGGAGGCGCCTAGTTCCATCAGGCGGACCGCGATCTCGTGTGCGGGGGTGTTCTGGCGGTCGGCCAGGTCCGCCTTGTAGGTGACGCCCAGGAGGAGGACTCGGGCGCCGCGTGCTGACTTGCCGTATTCGTTGAGGAGAGCTGCGGCGCGCTGGACGACGTACCGGGGCATGCGTGTGTTGACCTGCTGGGCGAGTTCGACCATGCGCAGGGGGCCGCCGGGGTGGTCGAGGGGGACGGAGTGGCCGCCGACGCCGGGGCCTGGGCGGAACGCCTGGAAGCCGAACGGCTTGGTCTCGGCGCAGCGGATGACGTCCCAGAGGTCGACACCCAGACGGTGGCAGAGGATCGCCATCTCGTTGACGAGCGCGATGTTGACGTGCCGGAAGTTGGTCTCCAGGAGCTGCACGGTCTCCGCTTCACGCAGCCCGCGCGCGCGGACGACCTTGTCGGTGAGGCGGCCGTAGAACGCGGCGGCGGACTCCGTGCACGCGGGCGTGAGGCCGCCGATGACCTTCGGGGTGTTGGCCGGGGTGAAGGCGCGGTTGCCGGGGTCGACGCGGCTGGGGGAGTGCGCGAGGTGGAAGTCGCGTCCCGCGTGCAGGCCCGAGGTCTCCTCCAGGAGGGGCCGCAGGAAGTCCTCGGTCGTCCCGGGGTGCACCGGCGATTCGAGGATGACGGTGGTGTGCGGGCGCAGGTGACCGGCGAGGGTGCGCGCGGCCGACTCCACCTGGCCGAGGTCGAGTCCGCCGTCCGCGTCGCGTGGGGTGGGCGCGCAGATCACCGCCGTACGGACGCGGCCGAGTTCGGCGGGGTCCGTGACGATCCGGAAGCCCCCCGCGAGCATCCGGCGCAGTTCGGCGGGGGTGAGGGAGCCGGGTTCCGGGCCGGTGCGGTAGCCGATGGTGGGGATGCCTGCGGCGACCGCTGCCTGGGCCAGGGGGAGGCCGAGCGGGCCGAGTCCGATGACGGCGAGATCTGCGGGCATGGAGTGGGCCGTCCTTCCCAGTCACCGAGAACGGTGGGGTTAACCGAAGCGGGGCGGGTGCGCAAGCCCTGTGGACTGAACGAGCGAGCGCAATGTCAGACTAGGAGTAAATATGACCGTTATGCGGGATTGGCCGGGCGTGTTGTCCACAGGTGTGGCCTGACGCGGACAAGGCGGTCAGAATCTGAGCGAGGGCAAGGTGATCGACGGCGGGAGGCGACGGTGAGGACAGCGACACTGGGACCGGTGCAGCGGGCCGAGTCACTGGCGGACATGGCCGAGCACGAACTCGACGTACTGGTCGTCGGAGCCGGGGTGGTCGGCGCGGGGACGGCCCTCGACGCCGTCACCCGGGGCCTGTCCACCGGCCTGGTCGAGGCGCGCGACTGGGCGTCGGGCACCTCCAGCCGCTCCAGCAAGCTCATCCACGGCGGACTGCGCTACCTGGAGATGCTCGACTTCGCCCTCGTCCGCGAGGCGCTGAAGGAACGCGGCCTGCTCCTGGAACGCCTCGCGCCGCACCTGGTCAAACCGGTGCCCTTCCTCTACCCGCTGAAGCACAAGGGCTGGGAGCGGCTGTACGCGGGCTCGGGCGTCGCCCTCTACGACGCGATGTCGATGGCCCGGGGCCACGGCCGGGGCCTGCCCACGCACCGCCACCTGAGCCACCGTCACGCCCTGCGCGTCGCCCCCGCCCTGCGCAAGGACGCCCTCGTCGGCGCGCTCCAGTACTACGACGCCCAGATGGACGACGCCCGCTTCGTCGCCACGCTGGTGCGCACGGCGGCCTCGTACGGCGCGAAAGCCGCCAACCGTGCGCGGGTGACCGGGTTCCTGCGGGAGGGGGAGCGGGTCGTCGGCGCGCGCGTGCAGGACGTCGAGGCGGGCGGGGAGTACGAGATCCGGGCCCGGCAGATCGTCAACGCGACCGGGGTGTGGACCGACGACACACAGGCGATGGTCGGCTCACGCGGGCAGTTCCACGTCCGGGCCTCCAAGGGCATCCACCTCGTCGTGCCGCGCGACCGCATCAACTCCTCGACCGGGCTGATCCTGCGCACCGAGAAGTCCGTGCTGTTCGTCATCCCCTGGGGGCGGCACTGGATCGTCGGGACGACCGACACCGACTGGGACCTCGACAAGGCGCACCCGGCCGCGTCCAGCGCCGACATCGACTACCTGCTGGAGCATGTGAACTCGGTCCTCGCGACGCCGCTCACCCGCGATGACGTCGAGGGCGTGTACGCCGGGCTGCGGCCCCTGCTGGCCGGGGAGTCGGACGCGACCAGCAAGCTGTCGCGCGAGCACACGGTCGCGCATCCGGTGCCGGGGCTCGTCGTCGTCGCGGGCGGTAAGTACACGACGTACCGGGTGATGGCCAAGGACGCGGTCGACGAGGCCGTCCACGGGCTCGATCAGCGGGTCGCCGCGTGTGTCACCGAGGATGTGCCGCTGCTCGGGGCCGAGGGGTACCGGGCGCTGTGGAACGGGCGTGCGCGGATTGCTGCGCGGGCTGGGCTGCATGTCGTGCGGGTCGAGCATCTGCTGAATCGGTTCGGTGCGTTGGCGCAGGAGGTGTTGGACCTCATCGCCGGGGATCCCTCGCTCGGGGAGCCGCTTCAGGGGGCCGACGACTATCTGCGGGCCGAGGTTGTGTATGCCGCTTCGCATGAAGGGGCCCGGCATCTGGATGACGTGCTGACGCGGCGGACCCGGATCTCCATCGAGACGTTCGACCGGGGGACGCGGTGTGCCCGTGAGGTCGCCGAGTTGATGGCGTCGGTGCTGGGGTGGGACGAGGGGCAGGTCGAGCGGGAGGTTCAGCATTATGAGAAGCGGGTGGAGGCGGAGCGGGAGTCTCAGCGGCAGCCGGATGATTTGACGGCGGATGCGGCGAGGTTGGGGGCGCCGGACATCGTTCCCCTGTGAGGGGCGTTCACTTCTAGGTGCCTAATGGGGTGCCTGGTGCGGTTGGTCGGCGAGTGCGGGTTCGATGTGGCTTGTCGCGCCCACGCGGCGGTAGCCGCATATCGATACAGCCCCGCGCCCCTGATCGGCGATGGCCTTCCCGGCGTAGTCCTGGAAACGCCACTCGATCGAGCTACAGGCTGCCGGGATCTTTGCCTGGAGCCCCGCCGTTCTCCTAGTAACGCGGGCAGAACTCGGCAGCGAGCAAGGCCGGTTCGAGGTTGGGGGTCGCCAGCGTCGTGGTGTTCACGCGGAACGTGAGGACGTGGCGGCCGTCAGGCGTCGCGGCGGTGCGGACGTAGCTGCCGGGGATGCGGCCGTCGTGGCCCCACACCGTGACACCGCAGGGCAGCCTCACGGGGAACAGGCCCATGCCGTACGAGCCGTGTGCGGCGCGGGTGTCCAGCATCTCGTGCAGCCAGTGCGGGGGCAGGAGTTCACCGGAGAGCAGCGCCGCGTAGAAGCGGTCGAGGTCGGCGAGTGTGGTCACCAGCTCGCCGGCGGCGCCCGCGACGCGGGGGTCGAGATCGGTGACGTCGGAACCGTCGCTCGCGAAGGCGCGGCCGTGAGGTGAGGGAAGGGACGTACGGGAGCCAGGGAAGGAGGTGCCCGCCAGACGGAGGGGAGCGATGACGCGGCGTTCGGCCTCGGCGGCGTAGGAGCGGCCGGTGATCTGTTCGACGACCAGGCCGAGCAGGACGTAGTTGGTGTTGGAGTAGGAGAAGCGGCCTCGGTCGGCCGGAGGGTGGGTGAGGGCCAGACGAACGGCTTGGAGAGCGGTGAGCGGGACGGTCCCCCGGGTGGTCCGGGTGAAGTCGTACAGGCCGCTGGTGTGGGTGAGCAGGGAGCGCAGGGTCAGCGCGCGGCCGTCGTTGCCGGCTCCCCGCACCAGTCCCGGCAGGTGCCGCTCCACCGGGTCGGACAGCGACAGCCGGTGTTCCGCGGCCAGTTGGAGCACCACGGTGGCCACGAAGGTCTTGGTGACGCTGCCGGCCCGGAAGTGGTCGTCCGGGGAGATCCTGGTCCCGGCGGAGGCGTACCGGCTGCCGTCCGGCGTCCGTGCCAGCAGGGCGGCGGCCGGGGCCTTCCCCCGGGAGACCAGCAGGGGGAGCAGCGCCTGAGGGGACGGGTTCACGGTGGCCCGTGAGCCGGCCGTCGCGAGTTCCAGCAGGAGCAGGGCGACGGCCACGACCAGCAGGCTCCGGCGCGGTGGCATCGCGGTCCTCCTCGGGTGGGTGGGGGTCATGATGCAGGCCGCAGATGAGGGTGAGGTGTGACAGGCAGGGGGGAGGCGTGGGGTTGACGTGACGGTCGGGGGCAACTGGCCCCGGGTGGCGGGTGGTTCGGTCACTTCGGGTGCCGGTGCGGTGAATGTCCGGGCGGGCGTGGCGGGGTGACGGAGGACGAGGTCGGTGGAAGGAGGTGAGGATGGCTCAACGGCGGTGTACCTATTGGCCGGAATGTGAAGAAGGGGGGTGCGAGGAGAGGGGGGTCTGGGCGTCGGGCACTTGGCGGGTAGGGGACAATGGAGGCTCTGTCAGGGCGGGTTGCATGAGGGGACGCATGTCGGAGGCGGAGCGGGCGGGGACATCCCGTCAGGACAAGAGCGCACGTCTCCTCGCCGGGCGGTACCGGCTGGGAGGCGTACTCGGCCGCGGCGGCATGGGGACGGTGTGGCGCGCGGAGGACGAGACGCTCGGGCGGACCGTCGCCGTCAAGGAGCTGAGGTTCCCGTCGAGCATCGACGACGAGGAGAAGCGCCGGCTCATCACGCGCACGCTGCGCGAGGCCAAGGCGATCGCGAAGATCCGCAACAACAGCGCGGTGACCGTCTTCGACGTGGTCGACGAGGACGACCGGCCGTGGATCGTCATGGAGCTGGTCGAGGGGCGCTCGCTCGCGGAGGTCATCCGTGAGGACGGCCTGCTGAAGCCCCGGCGCGCGGCCGAGGTCGGGCTCGCGATCCTCGACGTGCTGCGGGCGGCGCACCGCGCGGGCATCCTGCACCGGGACGTGAAGCCGTCGAACGTGCTGATCGCCGAGGACGGCCGGGTCGTGCTCACCGACTTCGGCATCGCGCAGGTCGAGGGCGACCCGTCGATCACCTCGACCGGGATGCTCGTCGGCGCCCCCTCGTACATCGCCCCCGAGCGCGCGCGGGGCCACAAGCCCGGCCCCGCGGCCGACCTCTGGTCGCTGGGCGGCCTGCTGTACGCGGCGGTCGAGGGCGCCCCGCCGTACGACAAGGGCTCGGCGATCGCGACGCTCACGGCGGTGATGACCGAACCGCTGGAGGAGCCGAAGAACGCGGGCCCCCTCAGGGACGTCATCTACGGGCTGCTCACCAAGGACCCCGTGCGGCGCCTCGACGACGCGGGTGCGCGCAGGCTGCTGGAGCGGGTCGTCTACGCGCCCGAGGCCGAGGAGCCGCCGCCGCTGGACGTGACGCAGGCCGTGCCGATGGTGGCGCCGCCGGAGCAGGCGGACAAGCCGCGGAAGGCCGCCGTCACGGCCGGTGCCCCCGCCGCCGGGCGCACCGAGTCGGCGGCGGGCAGCGGTCCCGCACCGGCGAACGCCCCCGTGGCCGGGCGCAGTTCGGGCTGGCCCGTCATGGAGCCGCCGGACCTGCCCGCGCGGCCGGTGCAGCGGGCGCCGCTGACGGACGTGGTGCCGAAGCGGACGCTGGTCATCATCGCGGTGGTCGTGGTGCTCGCCGTGATCGGCACGGTCCTCGCCGTCACCCTCGGCGGGGACGGCGGCGCCGACGACTCGGGCGCGGAGGGCGGCAAGCAGACCGTCGCGAGCGAGGGCGTCGGCACCAAGGAGGACCAGTCGGACGGCACGCGCACGGACGGGTCGGCCGGCCGGTCCGCCGAGCCCGGTGCCTCCGCCCCGGCCGGCGGGACCGCGCCCACCGGCGGCACCGGCACGCAGGTGTCGCCCTCGGCGGACGGCGCGGCGGTGTCGACGCACAAGGGCGGCCAGGGGTACACGATCGGGCTGCCCGCAGGGTGGAAGTTCGGTACGGCCAGCTCCGCGGGCGACCGGTTCACCGGGCCCGGCGGGCAGAAGCTGCTCGTCGCCTGGACCAGTACACCCAAGGGCGACGCCGTCGCGGACTGGACGGCCCAGGAGAAGTCCATGCTGCGCGCGCAGTACCGCAAGATCCGAATAGAGGCGGTGGACTACCGGGGCTGGAACACGGCCGACTGGGAGTTCACCTACACGGAGAGCGGTACCTCGTACCGGACCATCGACAGAGGCTTCGTCGTCAGCGAAACGCAGGGGTACGCGCTCATGTACACGGCCGAGGCCGCCGACTGGGACGGTGAGCTGCGGAAGTCCACCTGGACGGCGCTCACGGAGAGTTTCCAGCCCAAGAAGTGAGACGGACGCTTCCGGGCGGCCCGTACGGGGGATGGACCGGGATATATGGCAACCGCTCTTTGCGAGTTGCCTCCGGCACGTATCGTGAGTGCTTGCGGACCGTACGCATCCAGGTAGAGGTGCACAACGGAGCGCGACGCGAACGGAATTGACAGACCGGGCGGCCGGGGGAGGCACGATGGACGACTACGCGGGTCGGGTGCTCGCCGACCGCTACCGGCTGCCGCTGCCGCCGTCCGAGGCGTACGAACTCAGCGAGACCCGGGCCTTCGACACGTACAGCGGCCAAGAAGTCCTCGTCCGGCAGGTGCCGTTGCCCGAGGTCGTCGAGGCGGAGGTGCTCGACGCGGAGGGGCTGCCGGAGGGCTTCACCGCGCGCGAGCGCGCGTACGGCGCCGGTGCGAGCACCCGCAGGCCCGCCGACCCTGTCGTACGGCGCGCCCTCGAAGCCGCGCAGGCCGCCGCGCGGATCCCCGACCACCCCCGGCTCGACCAGGTCTTCGACGTGTTCGCCGAGGGCGGCTCGCTGTGGATAGTGAGCGAACTCGTGGGCGCGCGCCCGCTCGCCGAGCTGCTCGCGGAGAAGCCGCTCACGCCGTACCGGGCCGCCGAGGTCGCCTCCGACGTGCTGATGGCGCTCCGGGTGCTGCACGCGCACGGCTGGGTGCACCGCAACATCACCGCGCGGACCGTCCTCGTGTGCGACGACGGGCGGATCGTCCTCACCGGCCTCGCGGTCGGCGCGGCCGAGGAGGCGCTGTGCGGGAACGACCCGGTGCCCACCGAGGACGGACCGCTGCCCAGGACCGTCTCCGTGCCGCCCCTCGGGGACGGTGGGACGGACCCCGAGGCCGCGCGCCGGGCCGCGATAGAGGCACGGGCCGCGGGCCGGCTCCCCGGCGGCGCGACCGGCAACGGCGGCACGTTCGGCAACGGCACGGCGGCGGCCCCGGCCGGTGAACTCGCCCCGCCCACCGCGCCCTCGGAGACCGGCGGCGACATCCGCGCCGCGCGCGCCGGGGCCATCGCCGCGTACCGCGCGGGCGCGCGGGCGGCGGCCCGGGTCCAGGAGGCCGAGCAGAACGGGAAGGCGCTGGAGAGCGGGCGGGCGCCGGAGAACGGGCGCACCGTGCTGCCGGGCGCGCGGGGGGAGGGCTCGCACGGGCAGATCGCCGATCCGTACGGGGTGCGCGAGGCGCAGGGCCTCGCCGGTTCGTACGGCTCCCGCGAAGCGCAAGGGCTCGCCGGTCCCTACGGCGCCGGTGGGGCGCAGGGTTTCGGCGGCTCGCACGGCGCCCGTGAGACGCCGGACGTCGCCAGCCCGTACGGCATACGCGATCCCCGGACCCCTCGCCCCGAGTCAACGCAGGCACCCGTCACTCCCACCCGATGGAGTGACCTCGCGGCGGGAACTCCGTCGGCGGCCCCGGCCGTTGAGCAGGCAGACACCGCTCGCCTCGGCCACACCGTCCCGCAGCAGCCGACCCCGACGTCCGCCCCGACCACCGCCCTCGCCGCCGAGCGTGCCCGCCAGGCACGGATGGCCGTCGTGGGACCCGTCACCGAGCGCTGGGCCCCCGAGCAGGCCGGACCGGTCCACGAGAACTGGCAGCTGGCCGCGCCCATCGGCCCCGCCACCGACCTGTGGGCGCTCGGCGCGCTGCTCTTCAGGTCGGTCCAGGGACACGCGCCCTACCCGGAGGAGTCGACGGCCGAACTCGTCCAGATGGTGTGCGGCGAGCCTCCGGCGTTCGCCGAGGAGTGCGGGCCGCTCAGGCCGGTCGTGGAGTCGCTGCTGCGCCAGGACCCGACCGAGCGGCCGGACTTCGAGGAACTGCGCGGCTGGCTGCGGTCGCTGGTGCGGTCGGCGCCCGAGGCGGAGGCAGGCGCGTACGTCGTCACCGCGCCGCCCGCCGACCCGCGACGGCTGCCGATCATCCGCCGCAAGGGCGAGCTGGTGCGCCGGCGCAAGGCCAAGGCGAAGGCCGCAGCGGGAGGCGCGCACGCCCGGCACAAGCGGGGCCGCGCCGAGCCGGAGCGTTCGCCGCGCAACCTGGGGCGGACGCTGCTGGTGATCGTCCTGCTCCTGCTGGCGGGGGCCATCGCGTACGCGGTGTTCTTCATGCCGAAGGCAAGCGAGGAGGGGGCCGCGAACAGTCCCAGCTCCTCGGCGGGAGCCACCGAGCCCGCCGGGGCGACCGCCTCGCCGCCGCCCGCCAGCAGCGAACCCCGGCCCGACCAGTCGACGCCGGGGGGCGACGAGACGACGGCGGGCACGTCCACGCAGGCCGGGTCCGACGTGGCCGACGGGTTCACGCTGCGCGCGGACGACGCCGGGTTCAAGGTCGCCGTGGCCGACGGGTGGGAGCGGTCGCCGAAGAACGGGCGCGGGCAGGTCGTCTACTCGCACGGGGACTTCGAGCTGATCGTCGTACCCGGGAGGGACAGCGCCGCGGCCAACGGGAGTGATCCGATGGCCTATCAGCGGGACAAGGAGAGCGAGCTGGAGCCCTACCGGCAGTCCAGTTGGGCGACCGCGTCGGGGCTGAGGAACATCCAGGTCGGGCAGCAGAAGATGGCCGAGGGGCAGTTCACCTGGACGAGTGACGGCGGGCAGGAGTTGTTCGTGCGCAACCGGGCAGTTCTCATCGCGGGGCGGTACCACGTCGTCCAGGTGCGAGGGCCGGAGGCGGAGCGGGACGAGGTGACGCGGCTGTACGAACAGGCCGCCGAGAGCTACCGGTACACCGGCTGAGACCGGGTTCCCGGAACGCGTCCGAAGCGACAACCGTCACAGTGCTGTCTCCATGGGCCCCCTTTGGTTCCACGGACGTCGGCCGGTCTTTACGCTGAGCCTGTCAAGAGCATTGCGGGGCAACGTGAATCAGATGCAGGGCCTGCTCATCGCGGGCCGCTACCGGCTCGTCGACTCCATCGGGAGCGGCGGCATGGGCCGTGTGTGGCGTGCGCACGATGAGCTGCTGCACCGGGCCGTCGCGATCAAGGAGCTGACCGCAGCCCTCTACGTCGCCGAGGCCGACCAGCCCGTCCTGCTCGCCCGGACCCGGGCCGAGGCGCGCGCGGCGGCGCGGATCAACCACTCCGCCGTCGTCACCGTCCACGACGTCCTCGAACACGACGGTCGGCCCTGGATCGTGATGGAACTCGTCGAGGGGCGCTCGCTCGCCGACGCGGTCAAAGCCGACGGGCGGGTCGAGCCCACCGAGGCCGCGCGGATCGGGATGTGGGTGCTGCGGGCGCTGCGCGCGGCGCACTCCGCGGGCGTGCTGCACCGGGATGTGAAGCCTGGCAACGTTCTCCTCTCCGAGGACGGGCGGGTGCTGCTCACCGACTTCGGTATCGCGCAGATCGAGGGGGATACGACGATCACCCGTACGGGTGAGGTCGTCGGGTCCGTGGACTACCTCGCGCCCGAGCGGGTACGCGGCAACGACCCCGGGCCCTCCTCCGACCTGTGGGCGCTCGGCGCGACGCTGTACACCGCCGTCGAGGGGCGCTCGCCCTTCCGGCGTACGTCTCCGCTGAGCACGATGCAGGCTGTCGTTCAGGAAGAGGCTGCCGATCCGCAGCACGCGGGGGTGCTCGGGCCGGTCATCACCGCGCTGCTGCGCAAGGATCCCGCTACGCGGCCTGGTATCGCCGAGGCTGAGCAGATGCTGGCGGAGGTTGCCGAGGGGCGGCGGGCGCATGGGGCTCAGGCGTATGTGCCTACGCAGTATGGGGGCGGTGGGTACGGGGCTTCTGGGCAGGGGGTTGAGTCGGGGGCGGGGTTCGGGAGCGGGTCCAACGGGGTTTATGGGGTCGGTGGGACCAGCGGGGTTGGTGGGGCTGCGGGTGGGACGGTCGGTGGGGGGAGCAACGGGGCTGGCTTCGGGACTGTCGGTGGCAGCAATGGGAGTGGTGGGGCCGGGTTCGCGGGTGGTGGGGACGGGTTCGGGTCCGGGGGCGGGGTGCCCTCGTACGGTGGTGGGGGCGAAGTGCACTCCGCCGGGGGCGGTGTCGTGCAGGCTCCGCCCAAGCGGCGGCGGTTGCGGACGCTCGCTCTCGTCGTCGTGCTCGCCGCGCTCGTCGGTGGGGGGACCGCCGTCGCCTTTCAGCGGTGGGACGAGGGGCGGCAGAGTGGGGGTTCGTCCTCCGCCGGGGCCTCGCCGAGTCCGTCCGCCGTCGAGGGGGCCGTGCCCGACTCCTGGGTCGAGGTGAACGATCCGCTCGGGTTCGGGCTGTCCCTGCCCAAGGGGTGGAACCGGCAGGTCTTCCAGGACGACGGGGATCTCAAGCAGATCGACTACACGCCGGACAACGGCAAGCACTTCCTCCGCATCGCCATGGACATCTCGCCCGACTACGCCGATCCGCACGCCCATCAGATCGACCTGGAGAAGCAGCTTCAGCGGCTCGTCGACTATCGGCGCGTCAAGCTGGAGGAGAACCTGTACCGGGACCGCAAGGGGTCCGAGTGGGAGTACACGTGGACGGCGCTCGCCAAGGACACGAAGTTCCCGGGGTCTCGGCGGGCGGTCGAGGAGACGTACGTCGCGCATGACGGGACGGAGTACGCGATCTATATGTCGTCGCCGGTGGAGGATTGGGCTGCCGCGGCCAAGCAGTTCACGTCCGTGTTGAAGAGTTGGCGGGAAGCGGATCGGTCGGGGGGCTGAGGTTCGTGGGTGGGTCGGGGGTGCGGGGGTGCGGCGAGCCCGTTGCGGGGACGATGGGCCCCCGTTTCCAAGGAAGCCCGCAACCGACTGTGTAAGCAACGGGCTGCGCCGCACCCCCGCACCCCGCTCCCCGCCGTTCGCGGCTGTCCCGCCGTGGGGCTTCCTGGTTCGGTTTTCGTCGGGCTTGGTTTTCCAGCGGTGCTTTCTCGGGGGGCTTCTGGTGGTTCGTCGGGTTCCCTCCGGGCTTGCGATCCGCTCGCGTTGATAATCCGGTGGTTCGCACGGTAGTCATGGGGGCATGAGCGACGACCGGGGTGCTGGGGATGATGGGGACGGGCTGATAGTGGGTGGGCGGTATCGCCTTCTCGGGGGGACGGGAGTTGTTCGGCGGGCCTGGGATGTGGAGGCTGGGCGGGAGGTTGCCGTCAAGGCGCCTCGGGTGCCTGGGGCGCCGGGGGGTGAGGAGTTTCGGCGGGCCGCTCATCGGCTTTATCAGGAGGCTCGGGCTGCGGCTCGGGTGGAGCATCCCGGGGCTGTTGTCATCCATGACGTTGTGGTGGAGGGGGAGGATCAACTTCCCTGGGTGGTCATGGAGTTGGTCGAGGGGGAGTCGCTCGCCGAGGCTTTGGAGCGGGGGCCTCTGGGGGTTGTCGAGGCCGCTCGCGTTGGGGGCGTCGTGTTGGGGGCTCTGCGGGCCGCGCACGCCGTGGGGATCGTGCATCGGGACGTGCGGCCCGAGCATGTGCTGCTGGGGGTGGACGGGCGGGTCGTGGTGACCGACTTCGGGATCGCTCATGGGTACGAAGACGGGGGCCCCGTAAGGGAGTTGGAGTTCGCGGCGCCGGAGCGGGCCGCCGGGGGGCATGCGGGGGCCGAGTCGGATCTGTGGTCGCTCGGGGTGTTGTTGTATGCCGCCGTCGAAGGGGTGTCGCCGTTCCGGCGGGGTACGGCCGAGGAGACGCTCGCGGCGGTCCTCGCCGGGGAGGTGCCCGAGCCGGTGCGGGCCGGTCGACTGGGGGTGCTGCTCTCGGGGTTGCTCGTGAAGGAGCCAGGGGAGCGGATGGGGGCGGGTGAGGTGGAGGAGGTGTTGAGGGCGGTCTCCGGGAGTGGTGCCGAGGGGTCCGCGCAAGGGGGTGTCGTACCTGAGGGGGACGCACGAGAGGAGCGCGCTCGGGGTGTCGTACCTGAGGCCGAGGCGCCGGAGGACCGTACCCGAGTCGTCGTACCTGAGAGTGAGGCGCCTGACGAGCCTGCCCGAGTCGTCGTGGCCGAGGACCAGAGCGAGTACGGCGTCCAGGAGCCGGCCCGGCGGCGCCCCTTCCCGCTCAGCCTCTTCTTCGGGTGACCCGGCGGCGACTTACCGGGCACCTCGGCGGCAACCCCCTGATCAGCACCTTCCTTGCCAGTGAACGCTGGCGCGGTGTGCGGGTGCGGTGAATCCGCGTTACCGACGGGTACCCAAAGGCGTGGCGGCGGCATACCCTGCGCGTCATGACGGACTCGCAGGCTCGAAGCAGCGCCCCGCACGGCACGAACCCCGTCGCCCCGGCCCCCGCCGGAGTGCGCACCGCAGCGGACGTGGTCACCCCCGAACTGGTCGCCCAGCTCACGAAGGGCGTCGTGGGCTCGGGGCGCACCGCCAACCACACGCCGTTCACCGGGGAGAAGCTCGCCGACCTGCCGGAGTCGACGCCCGAGGACGTGGCGCTCGCCTTCGAGCGGGCCCGCGCCGCGCAGGACGTCTGGGCGCGGACGCCGGTCAGGGAGCGGGCGGCGGTGCTGCTGCGCTTCCACGACCTGCTCCTTGAGCGCCAGGCCGAGGTCCTCGACCTGGTCCAGCTGGAGACCGGCAAGGCCAGGCTGCACGCGCACGAGGAGGTCCAGGCCGTCGCGGTCGCCGCCCGGCACTACGGCCGCAAGGGACCGTCGTACCTGAGGGCCAAGGGTCATACGGGCGCCGTCCCGAGCCTCACCAAGGTCACCGAACTGCGTCACCCCAGAGGGGTAGTCGGACAGATAGCCCCCTGGAACTACCCCCTCGAACTCTCCGTCGGCGACGCGATCCCCGCGTTCGTCGCGGGCAACGCCGTCGTCATGAAGCCCGACACCGGGACCTGCCTCACCGCCCTGTGGGCACGCGACCTGCTGATCGAAGCGGGGCTGCCCGCCGAGGTGTTCCAGGTCGTGCTCGGCGACGGACCGGTCATCGGGCCGGAGATCGTCCGGCACGCCGACTACGTCTCCTTCACCGGCTCCACCCGCGTCGGCCGCGAGGTCGCGCAGGGCGCTGCCGCCCGGCTGGTCGGGGTGTCGCTCGAACTCGGCGGCAAGAACGCCATGTTGGTGCTCAAGGACGCGGACATCGAGAAGGCCGCCGCAGGCGCCGTCCGGGCCTGTTTCTCCTCCGCCGGTCAACTCTGCGTGTCCATCGAGCGGTTGTACGTCCACGAGTCGATCGCCGACGTCTTCCTCGACCGGTTCGCCGCCCGCACGCGCGCCATGCGGCTCGGCAACTCCCTCGCCTACGGTGCCGAGATGGGCTCGCTCGTCGGACAGCGGCAGCTCGACACCGTGACTCGGCACGTGGAGGAGGCCGTCGCCAAGGGGGCCACCGTCGTCACCGGCGGCGTGGCCCGGCCCGACATCGGGCCCTACTTCTACGAGCCGACCATCCTCGACGGCGTCGAGGCGCCGATGGCCGTGTGCGGGGAGGAGACGTTCGGGCCGGTCGTCGCGATCTACCGGTTCACGGACGAGGACCAGGCGATCGCGCTCGCCAACTCCACGGCGTACGGCCTCAATTCGTCCGTCTGGACCAAGGACGGGCGGCGCGGGCGGGCCGTCGCCGCGCGGTTGCGGACCGGGACCGTCAACGTCAACGAGGGATACGCGTCCGCGTACGGCAGCGTCCAGTCGCCGATGGGCGGCATGAAGGACTCCGGGCTCGGCAGGCGGCACGGGTCCGAGGGGATCCTCAAGTACACCGAGGCCCAAACCGTGGCCCATCAGCGGCTGTTGCCGATGGCGCCCTCGCTCGGCATGGACGACGAGAAGTACGCGCGGTTCATGAGCCGGAGCCTCAAGGCGATGAAAGCGTTCCGGTTCCGGTAGGAGGGGACAGCGTGTCAGAGACATCCCAAGGCGCCCACGACTACGACGTGCTGGTCGTCGGCTCCGGCTTCGGCGGGGCCGTGACCGCGCTGCGCCTCACCGAAAAGGGCTACCGGGTAGGCGTGTTGGAGGCCGGACGCCGGTTCGGCCGCGACCTGCTGCCCAAGAACTCCTGGGATCTCAGGAACTACCTCTGGGCACCCCGGCTCGGCTTCTACGGCATCCAGCGCATCCATCTCCTGGGCAACGTCATGGTGTTGGCCGGCGCCGGGGTCGGCGGCGGGTCCCTCAACTACGCCAACACCCTCTACGTACCGCCCAAGGCGTTCTTCGAGGACCCCCAGTGGAAGGAAATCACCGACTGGGAAGGGGAGTTGACGCCCTACTACGACCAGGCCCGGCGGATGCTCGGCGTGCGGCTGAACCCGACCCTCACCCCCTCCGACGTCCACCTCAAGGCCGCCGCGCAGCGCATGGGCGTAGGCGACACCTTCCACATGGCGCCGGTCGGCGTCTACTTCGGGGACGGCGAGGACGCGGACGGGCAGGGGCCAACGGCCAAGCCGGGTGAGGAAGTTGCCGACCCGTACTTCGGCGGGGCCGGGCCCAAGCGGCGTGCCTGCACCGAGTGCGGGGAGTGCATGACCGGCTGCCGGCACGGCGCGAAGAACACCCTCAACGAGAACTACCTGTACCTCGCCGAGAAGGCCGGGGCGACGGTGCACGCGATGACCACCGCCGTCTCCGTCACCGACGACTCGCGCGGCGGGTACGCGGTCGCCACGCTGCCCACCGACAACCGGCGCAAGGGCAAGGGGCGGATCTTCACCGCCCGCCGGGTCGTCCTCGCGGCCGGCACGTACGGCACGCAGACGCTGCTGCACCGGATGAAGGCGGGCGGCCAACTCCCGTACCTGTCCGAGCGGTTGGGGGAGCTGACCCGGACCAACTCCGAGGCGCTCGTGGGGGCCCAGGCCGACGAGCGGCGCTACCGGAAGGCCACCGGGCGAAGCCCCGACTTCACGCGCGGGGTCGCCATCACCTCGTCCGTGCACCCCGACGCCAACACGCACATCGAACCCGTGCGGTACGGCAAGGGGTCCAACGCGATGGGCGGCCTGTCGATCGTCCAAGTCCCTTACGCCGAAGGGTCGTCGAGGGTCGCCGGGTGGCTCGCGCACGTCGCCAGGCACCCGATGCTGCTGCTGCGGTCCCTGTCCAACCGGAAGTGGTCCGAGCGGACCATCATCGGCCTCGTCATGCAGTCGCTGGACAACTCGCTCACGACGTACCTGAAGCCATCCGGTGTGGGCAAGGGGCTGTTGACGGCCCGTCAGGGGCACGGCGCGCCCAACCCCCAGCAGATCAAGGCCGCTTCGGAAGCCGCGTCCGCGCTCGCCGCCGACATCAATGGGTTCGCCGGGTCCAACGTCGGTGAGCTGATGGGGACTCCGCTCACCGCGCACTTCCTCGGCGGCTGCCCCATCGGGGACTCCCGGGAGAGCGGCGTCATCGATCCCTACCACCGGCTGTACGGCCACCCCGGGATCTCCGTCGTCGACGGCGCCGCCGTGTCCGCGAACCTCGGCGTGAACCCCTCCCTGACGATCACCGCGCAGGCCGAACGGGCCATGGCGTACTGGCCGAACAAGGGCGAGCCCGACACACGGCCCGCGCAGGGGGAGGCGTACGAGCGGCTCGCCGCCGTCGAGCCGAAGTCACCGGTGGTGCCCGAAGAGGCGTTCGGGGCGCTGAAGTTGCCGTTCCTCGGGGTGCCGGTGGTGCCGCCGAAGAAGAGCTGAAAGCACGGAAGGACCTGCGCCCCCCTCCGAGCGCAGGTCCCTCCGTCGTCCTCAGGTACTACGCGTGGCTGCCGTCCGTCTTGCGGCGACGGACGATGAAGATCGCGCCCGCGCCGGCGACGACGGCCGCGCCGCCGACGAGGCCGATCATCGGGAGCGCGGAGGAGGAACCGGTCTCCGCGAGGCTTCCGGTGACCTCGACGTCGTTCAGGTTGACCGGCTTGGCGCCGCCCGTCTGGGGCTTGGCGTTGCCCGGCTTACCGGGCTTCGAACCGGCGGCGAGGATCTCGAACTCGTAGGACGCGCCGTTCGGGTCGTTGCCGACCCAGCAGCTCTTGGCGTCCGAGTAGGTCGCCAGACCGATGGCGATCCCCATGGAGTCGGGCGTCTTGCCCTTGACCGAGAGCCGCAGCTTGTACGACGTGGACTTGCCCGCGTCGAGCGTCAGCGTGCTGAAGGTCGTCGCGTCGCCGAAGCCGTCCTCCAGCGTGATCCACTTGCCCGAGGAGGGCTGGAAGACCTGGAGCGAGAGGGCGTCGGAGTAGTCGTCCTCCTCGGTCCCGGCACCGACCAGGATGAACGGCTTGATGTTCTTGATCGTGTCCTTGCCGTCGTTGGCGATGTCGAAGCTGAAGTTGTGCCAGCCGCTGCCCGCGACGATCGTCTCCGGAAGGTTGGACAGACCGGTGCTCAGGCTCTCGCTGAGCTGGATCTCGTCCTCGTCGGAGAAGGTCTCGCAGTAGTCGACGTCCGCCGGGGCCGACGGCGAGGAGCTGACCGACGTGCTCGCGGACGGCGTACCGGTCGGCGTGCTGGTCGCGCTGCTGCTCGGCGAGCTCGACGACGAGGTGCTCGGCGACGCGGCGCCCTTGTCGTCGGTCGCCGGGGGCGTCGGCGCAGCCTCGGGCGCCGACTCGCTGGCCGAAGCGGAAGCGGACGTAGAAGCCGACGGAGACGGGGACCCGCTCTCCTCCGCGAACGCGGACGGCGCGGACATCAGAGCCAGCGGGGACAGTGCGGCGGTCGCGGCGGCCACGGCTATGGCACGGCGGAGCTTCATGAGAAGACCTCTGGGTGTCAGGCACGGCGCGCCCGGTTGGCGTGACGTGTCGGCGGGAGACCTTCCGCGTTGGGGGCGCGGGTGTGGCCCGTGTTACGCGAGGTTTGATCCGCGAGTTGTGGGAAAGGTTGTACGGATTCTCACGCCATTCTCATGTGTTCCACGTCACATGTTTTCGTGTGGGTCGCGTCACGTTCTACGCTCTGCTGCCGCAGAAGCCTGCGTGAGGACCGAGGGGGATGGCCATCGTGCCCGAGATATCCGACGACGACTGGGACAAGTTCCTGCGCGAGAGTGCGGAGAACACGCCGGACGACGCTCCGAAGGAGCCGTCCGCGCGCGCCCGCATGGTGACTGCGCGCCTGCGCGAGCAGGAGGCGCGGGGTGAACTCCCCGAGGGCTGGCGCACCGGCCCGGCCTGGCAGAACACGGAGGCGCGGGCGCGCAAACGGCGCCGCCTGTGGACGTTCGTCGGCGTCCCCGTCGCCGCCGCGCTGGCCTTCGTCGCGATGAAGCCGTCCGTCATCCCGGGCGACCCCTTCGGTACGGGGTCGAGCGGCACCGACGTCGCCGCGACCCCCCTCCCGCCCGAGACGGCGGCCCCCAGCGCCGCCCCCGGAGCCGTCGACCCGGACGCCCCCACGCAGGCCCGCCCCTTCGCGGGCTCCCCGGCGTTGCAGTGGGCCGACGGCGCCGCCGGCATCGTCGCGCCGCCCGCGACGCCGGTGAAGGGGTTCACGAAAGCGCAGGTCCAGGACCTGCTGACGAAGACGCGGACGCTCCTGATCGACACCAACCTCGACCCGGCGACGCTGAGGGGCGGGCGCCCGGACGCCGCGTCGAAGATCGTCGACCCGCTCCAGAAGGACGTACACAAACTTTTCGGTGCTGCCCTGAGCAAGCCCGGCAAGGACGGTGACGATCCGCTGCTGATGGCCAGCCGGTTCGACCCCGCCGAGGTGCGGATCGCCGGGAGCGTGGTGAAGACGCGCGGGCGGATGACCTTCGCCGGGGACAAGGACGGGGCGGTCGTCGTCCACGCCGACTACACCTTCGTCTATCCCGTCGTCCGCGCGAGCACGCCGGCCGACGACAAGGACGCCGAGGCCACGAGGACCATCGTCCGCCGCCTCCTGGAGGTCAAACTCGCCGACCCCGCGCGCTACCAGGTGACCCCGGGGACGGTCTTCATCTCCCTGTACCAGATGGAGAGCGGCAACTCGTCGTGCGACGTGTACGACGGCTGGTTCCACCCCGAGTTCCGCGACGACCGCTCGTCCGGGCCGTCGCCGTCGGGCCCCGAGGCGGACCCGTACGACCGGAGCAAGGAGATGTCGACGGAGGCACCGGCCGAGGACGAGCCGTGCGGAACGGTCTCGCGGATCTGAAAAGAGCGAAGGGCCCCGCGGGACGGAGCCGCGGGGCCCTTCTTTCGTCAGCACCGGCGTCAGGGCAGCGCCGGTGCCTCCCGGGAACGGCGCCGGGGGGTGCGCCGCTGTGGGTGGTACGTGGGCCGGCCCGTCACCTGCCGTACGCCAGTGGTCTGGACCTCTGGCAGTAGACGTTCCGGCGTCTCCACTCAGCCGTGCACGGCGAGCGGGGTTTCGTGGGGGGACGTGAAGCTGTACGCATCGTGCTGGATGAACGCGGTCGCCGCAACCGTTTGACCCGTACCTCATAGATTTTTGCAAGTTCCGCCGGTCGGCCCCGAGCGTCCCCGGGGCCGGCCGTTTCTCTGGGATGACCGGGCCGCTGTCCCCTGCCGTCCGGTCATCTCGCTGGAGCGAGGTCCCACGACGTACGGCACGATCCGTACGTCTCATCGCTCCGACGAGCCACGCGTGGTTCTTCCGGGCCCGCGCCTGGCTGGCACGGACACCGGTACCAACGACGGACACCGGGAGTCGGTCACGCGCCGTACGGGTGAGGGAGGGCCCGAACTCATCTGCGAGACACGGCCGATGCTCAGATACGACCCCGGCACAGCTCCAGCAACGTCATCGCCAGCGTCGTACCCGGCTTGCCCAGCGCCTCGCTGTAGTGGCCGATGACCTCCATCTCGCGGGAGAGGTTCACGCGCCGCCCGCCGGAGGTGATGCGCGCGTCCTGGATGACGGCGGAGACGGCGGCGCGCTCCTGGATGAGGCCGATGATGCGGTCGTCGAGGGCGTCGATGCGCTCGCGGGCGCCGGTGATGACGTCGGCGGCGTCGGGGGTCTTCGCGCCGGTGAGGTCGAGGGAGGTCATGCGGGGCTCCTTGGGATTCGGTGAGCCCCGGATCGAGCAGGTCCCGGAGGGGAAACGACAGGCGCCCCGGGCCTTGTCGGCCCGGGGCGCCTGGGAAGTCGCTCGGCTCTACGCGCAAGCACGACCATGGCAGCCGGCGGGCCGGGTGCCATAGGTAAAGAACGTCGTGGGCGTGAGCATTCGGTCAGTATGCCACGGCCTCCCTCCCCACCGGCCCCCCTCCGGCGGCCCCGGTAGAATCGGCCCCACGCACCCCGCCCCTCCGCCGGAAGGCCCCCGTGTCATCAGCGACCCCAGCCGCCCCCGACACCGTCCTGGTCGTCGACTTCGGCGCGCAGTACGCCCAGCTCATCGCCCGTAGGGTCCGCGAGGCGCGGGTCTACAGCGAGATCGTGCCGAGCACCATGCCGGCCGCGGAGATGCTCGCGAAGAACCCGGCGGCGATCATCCTCTCCGGCGGCCCCTCGTCCGTGTACGAGGAGGGCGCCCCCCGCATCGACCGCGCGCTCTTCGAGGCCGGCGTCCCCGTCTTCGGCATGTGCTACGGCTTCCAGCTGATGGCGCAGGTCCTCGGCGGCACGGTCGACAACACGGGCGCGCGCGAGTACGGCCGTACCGACCTGCACGTCTCGAAGGTGTCGTCCACCCTCTTCGAGGGCACCCCGGCCGAGCAGGCCGTGTGGATGTCCCACGGCGACGCCTGCTCGGCGGCGCCCGAGGGCTTCGCGGTGACCGCGTCCACCGACGTCGTCCCCGTCGCCGCCTTCGAGGACGACGAGAAGCGGCTGTACGGCGTTCAGTACCACCCCGAGGTCATGCACTCCACGCACGGCCAGCAGGTCCTGGAGCACTTCCTGTACCGGGGCGCCGGGCTCAAGCCGGACTGGACCACTGGCAATGTCATCGAGGAGCAGGTCGCGGCGATCCGCGAGCAGGTCGGCGACAAGCGCGCCATCTGCGGGCTCTCCGGCGGCGTCGACTCCGCCGTTGCCGCGGCGCTCGTCGCGCGCGCCATCGGGGACCAGCTGACCTGCGTGTACGTCGACCACGGGCTGATGCGCAAGGGCGAGACCGAGCAGGTCGAGAAGGACTTCGTGGCCGCGACCGGCGTCAAGCTGGTCGTCGTCGACGCGGAGGAGCGGTTCCTGTCCGCGCTCGCGGGGGTCTCCGACCCCGAGGAGAAGCGGAAGATCATCGGGCGCGAGTTCATCCGCGTCTTCGAGCAGGCGCAGGCCGAGATCATCGCGGACGCGGGTCCGGCGGTCGAGTTCCTCGTGCAGGGGACGCTCTACCCGGACGTCGTCGAGTCCGGCGGTGGCACCGGTACGGCCAACATCAAGTCGCACCACAACGTCGGCGGGCTCCCCGAGGACCTGGAGTTCCAGCTCATCGAGCCGCTGCGCAAGCTGTTCAAGGACGAAGTCCGCATGGTCGGCCAGGAGTTGGGCCTTCCCGAGGAGATCGTCCAGCGCCAGCCCTTCCCCGGCCCCGGCCTCGGCATCCGCATCGTCGGCGCGGTCACCAAGGAGCGCCTCGACCTGCTGCGCGAGGCCGACGCGATCGCCCGCGAGGAACTGACGGCGGCCGGTCTCGACCGCGAGATCTGGCAGTGCCCGGTGGTCCTCCTCGCGGACGTCCGCTCGGTGGGCGTCCAGGGCGACGGCCGCACCTACGGCCACCCGATCGTGCTGCGCCCGGTCTCCTCCGAGGACGCGATGACGGCGGACTGGTCGCGGCTGCCGTACGAGGTGCTGGCACGGATCTCGACACGGATCACGAACGAGGTGCGGGACGTCAACAGGGTGGTACTGGACGTGACTTCGAAGCCGCCGGGCACGATCGAGTGGGAGTAGTCACCTGCGTTTGATCGTACGTAGGGGTTTTCCGGGCTCCCAGAGTTCGACGACCAGGTAGGTCTCGTCCTCCACAAACGTCCTCGTGACATCGGTGAGTTCGACACGGAAGAGGTGGAACGGCTCCGGCGGTTCCACCTCTTTCACGTACGACGCCTGGAGCGCGAACCGTGCCTCGACGGTCGCGGCGAGGGCGGGTTCGGCCGTGTGGAAAGCGGCCCAGTTCGTGGTCATGTCGTGAGTGTCCCGGCGTATCCCGACAACCTCTGTCGCCTTTCCTGCGTGGCCCTGCCTTTTTCTGCTGACCGGCGGTAACTTCCGGGCCTGTAGCGCAGTTCACCGCTGGAGGACCGATGCCCACGCCGCCTTCCCCGTTGCCCACCGACCGGCTCCGGTTCGCTCTGCCGCCGGTGCACGAGTCGCCCGAGGACGAGCGGCGGTACCGCAAGGAGCGGCTTGCTGGGGCCGTGCGGGTCTTTGGGCGGCTTGGGTTCGAGGACGGGGTGTCGGGGCACATCACCGCTCGGGATCCGGAGTTCAGTGACTGTTTCTGGGTGAATCCGTTCGGGATGCCGTTTCGGCATGTGACGGTGAGTGATTTGGTGCTGGCTAACTCCGAGGGGCAAGTTGTCGAGGGGAGTTATCACGTCAACCAGGCCGCGTTCACCGTGCACGCGCAGGTGCACGCCGCGCGGCCGGACGTCGTTGCCGTCGCGCACTGCCACTCCGTGTACGGGAGGGCGCTCGCGGCGCTCGGGGAGCTGCTTGATCCGATCACGCAGGAGAGCTGCGCCTTCTTCGAGGATCACGCGCTGTACGACACGTACACCGGGGTGACCGTCGACGCGGACGAAGGGCGGCGCATCGCCTCGGCGTTGGGCTCGCGGAAGGCTCTTGTCCTGCGCAACCACGGGCTGTTGACCGTCGGGGACTCCGTGGACGCCGCCGCCTGGTGGTTCCTGTCCATGGAGCGGTCGAGCCAGGTGCAGCTGGCCGCGAAGGCCGCCGGGCGTCCCGTGCTGATCGAACGGCGCCAAGCGGTCGCCACGCGTGAGCAGTTGGGCGGGGACCTGGTCGCGTGGATCAACTACCAGCCGCTGTGGCAGGACATCAGCCGCAGCGAACCGGACCTGCTCAGCTAGCTTCCGAAACCCCTGAGAACCACGGTCTTCGTCCGCGCGAACTCCTCGTCCGTGAGCACCCCGGCCCGGTGCAGCTCCCCCAACTCCCGCAGGCGGCGCAGGAGTACGTCATGGTGGTCGGCCGACGGCGGAGGCAGGGATGGGAAGTTCTCGCGAGACGGGCGGGTCGACGGGTGCGGGAGGCGCGCCGTGACGGCCGTCGCGACCAGGGCGGTGAGCAGGTCGCGGCGCGTGTTGCCCCACAGGTCCAGGGTGTACGGGTCTTTCTCCGGCGGGAGTTTCGAGAACACCGTGTCCCGGGTGACGAACCTCAGAAACCCGTCGTCGTAACCGGAGTTGGGCATCCACTCGACCCGGACGAGGTCTCCGACGCCGATCACGCGCGGCCCCGTCGCCCGCTTCACCCGGTCCGAGGTGTCCGCCCAGTCGATGCGGACGCGGGTGCCGTCGAAGGAGACCGTGCCGTCCGAGGAGCGCACCGAGACCGGCACCGGCGGGCCGGGGAGGAGATAGCCGGCCGTCGGGTCCTTCGGGATCTGCTCCAGGAGCAGCGCGTTGCGGATCTCCTCGGCGACGAACTCGGCGGTCCCGGCGCTGTCCGGGTCCACCAACAGGCGGTAGGGGTCGGCGGGTTCGGGGAGCCGGCCACCGGTCGCCTGGAGGAGCGGGTCGGCGCCCTCGCGCAGGCGGACCCGTAACCGGCCGCGCCTGCGCTCCGGTTCGTAGACGACGCCCGCGACCGCTTCCAGGGGGAGCGCGACCTCGCCGTACGTCTGGCGGAACAGGGGGACGGTGCGGTGCAGACCGGGGGTGATCCTGACCGTCGTACCGTCGAAGGCCCAGGTCCCGTCGCGCTGGATGATCTCGGCCATAGGGGAATTGTCCCAGGGAGGTCAACAGGGGGTGGGAGGTCAGCGCGCGACGGTCCCGATAGGGCACAATTCGCTCTCGGTACACGGGAGTTGTCGGGGGGCCTCACAGCCCCCGCCCGTCCTCTGTCCGAGTTCTCTGTCCAGGCGCTCAGCCTGGGGTTTCTTTCTGGTCGCGGGAAGGCGGTCGTCGGACGTGGCGGTGCGGGAAGCTGGGCAGGGGGCCGGTGTCGACGCCGGGGGCGTCCACACGGGCGGATGCACGTGCGGAGGGTGTCCGCACGGGGCCCGGGAAGGGCACCGGCGGGCCGTCGCGGCGTTCCTCGTGCAGCGGGACTCCTTCGCGGCGGGCGAGGGGGTGCCGGCGGCGGTCGCGCACTCGGCGTTCGCCTCCCGGCAGTGGGTGTCGGAGGAGCTGACCCAGTCCGCCGGGGACGTCGCCGAGCGGGGGCGCGCCGAGGGCGAGGCGTGGCTCGGCGGGCTGTGGCGGTGGGCCGTCGTCTCCGTGTGGGCGGGCGTGCTCGTGCTGCTGCTCGTGCAGGCGCTCACGGCGATCGGGGCGGGGTGGAGCAGCGCGCGGACGGCCGGTCTGCTCGCGGCGGTCGTCGTGGGGTGTGCGGTGAGCGCCGCCGCCTGGTTCCACCGGGGTCGCGGCGGGGCGCTCGCGCCGGTCATCGGGGAGGACAACCGGCTCTCCACCTCCCGTGTGGTCGCCGGGAGTTGGGTGCTGGTCGTGGCGTACTCGGTGCTCGTGCTGGTGGGGGAGCTGGCTGCCGCGTCCGGGTCCGCCGAGCGGGACGCGTTGATCGACGGGCTCGATCTCGCGCGGGGTGCGGGCGTGGTGACCGTCCTCGCCGTCGTGTGCGGAATCGCCGTACTGGTCAGGCGAGTTGTGGGCGTGCGGGTGCTGGCGCAGCGGTTGCAGAAGGTGCGGGCGCATCGGCCGCGGGCCGCCGATCTGCTGACCGACGACTCCGGGCGCGGGGCGTTCGCCGACATCCAGTACGTCGTGATCAGCGGGGTCGCCCTCGTGTTCACCGGTGTGCGGCTCGCCCGGCGGCCCGATCAACTGCCCGACCTGCCCTGGGGGTTGGCGCTGGTCGTGCTCGTGTCGGCCGGGACCTATCTCGCCGGGAAGTACGCCGAGGGCGGGCGGCCGGTGATCCTGTCCGTCGTGCGGTCCCGGGAGGCCGGGGATCTCGACGGGCCCATCCGCACCGGTGACGACATCGAGATCCGGGGCGCCGGATTCGTACCGCCCGGGGCGCAGAGCGCCGATCGGCTCGCCCGGATGGTCGTCCGCGTCGGGGCCGTGCATGTGCACGTGCCGCTGGTGCCGGTCGTCGGGGGGTTCAGCAATCCGACCGACGCCGTGCTGACCGTGCCGGTGCCCGCCGAGGTGGAGCCGGGGCGGGTGGAGGTGCAGGTCGTGACCGCCGCCGGGGTGGAGACCGGGCGGTACGCGATCGACGTGGCCGAATAGCGCCCGCTGTCGCTTTGCTGTCAGTCACGGCGGACGGTGAGCCGGGGGCACCCCGCGTCCGTATCGTCTGGTGAGGGGTTCACGGTGTGGTGGACGAGAGGCGGCGACGGCAATGGCTCACGGGATGCGTACGGATACCTACCCTTCTTCGGTCGGTGGCGGCGGAGGGCAGGGCTGGCGTGACCTGGCGGCGCGGTACGCGCTCGTACCGCTGCGGATCTTTCTCGGCGTGACGTTCGTCTACGCCGGGCTCGACAAGCTCACGGACAGCGCGTTCATGAAGGACTCGGGCGCCGGGTCCCTCGGCGACACGATGCGGGCCGTACGGGACTCCTCGGCGATCCCCGCGCTCGTCGACCTGGCGCTGAAGAGCCCCGTCGGGTTCGGGTACGCCATCGCGCTCGGTGAACTCGCCGTCGGGCTCGGCGCGTTGCTCGGGCTGCTGACCCGGCTCGCGGCCCTCGGGGGACTGCTCATCTCGCTCAGCCTGTGGCTGACGGTGAGCTGGGCCTCGGACCCGTACTACTACGGCAACGACCTGCCGTACATGATGGCCTGGCTGCCGTTCGTGCTGGGCGGGGCGTCGGTGCTGTCGGTCGACGCGCTGCTCAAGGAACGGCGGCGGAACTCCAGGGGGCTCTAGGCGGTAGCGCCGGGTTTGCGGGCCCGGCGCTTTCGTACGGCGCGGGCCGTCGCGCCCGCCGCCCCCGCCAGCACCAGGCCGAACAGGACCAGCGGGACCATCGCCATCCACGGCGTCTCCCACAGACCCCCCGCGTCGCCCGCGTAGACCGCGCCCGCGAGGGCGAAGAAGAGGCCCGCCAACAGGCGGCCGGGGCGGAACTCATGACGCGGCACGGGACACCTCCAGCTGGCCGAGACCCACGTGGACGTCGAGGTCCAGGGTGCCGGCCGGGGTCGTACCGGCGGGGGGCGTGAGGGTGAGGTCCTGGTGGCGTCCCGGCTGCACGTCCACGTCCTCCTTCTTGTCGTCCGGCAGTTGGATGTCCCCGAGGCCCACATCGGCGCTGAGCCGTACGGTCGCGTCCTTCGGGACGATCACGCGCAGCTTGCCCAGGCCCACGGTGATCCCGGTGGCGGCGGTGGAGCCCTTCGGCAGGGCCAGGCCCGTCAGGTCGAGGGTGCCCTTGCCCGTGCCGAGGTCGTACGAGCTCTGGAGCTGCGTGGTGGTGACCGGGCTCCAGGTCAGGTCCCGCCAGTGCGTCGTGATGTTCTTCGGTACGGCCGTCGTCGCGGCGAGCAGGCCCGCCGTGACCAGGGCGAGGAAGAAGGAGCCCGCGCCCGTGCGGCCCCGGAACGAGCTGATGGCGATGCCGAGGCCCAGCATGATCAGGGCCGCCGACAGGCCCGCCTGGAGGCTCGTGCCCAGCGGGTGATCGTCCCAGGTCAGGCCGGTGGTCAGGGCGCCGGCGGCCAGCGCGAGGAAGAAGAACCGGCCGCCGATCGGACGGGGGCCGCGCCTCAGCTGGGCCGCCGTCCCGTGGTGCCGGGGCTGTGGGCGGTGCTGGAAGCCGCGGTGCAGCGTGTGGAGGTTGGGCCACGAGAAGGCGGGCGGAGTGGCGTCGGCGGGCTCGCTCGGCCCCCACAGATAGCCCGTGCCCCCGTTGTGCGTGCCGTCCTTCACGATCGGGTCGCGCCACCAGGACGGCAGCGTCGCCGTGATCGGCGGGGCCTGCGGCTCCGGCGGGGCGTCGGCGGCGGCCTGCGCGGTCAGGGGGGCCGTGTCCGAGGTGTCGCGGTTGCGCGACCAGTAGCCCGCGCCCGCGAGGAGCAGGGACAGGACCGCCGCGAACGTCAGGACGTCCCCGTTGCGCAGCATCGACAGGAAGATGCCGCAGCCGACGAGCGCGAACAGGACGGCGGCGAGCGCCTGCCCGTCGACCCGGCCGGTCAGCAGCCGGCGTACCTCGTTCTCGTCGTCGTCCTCGTACGGGACGAACAGCCAGGCGAAGCCGTAGAAGATGAGGCCGATGCCGCCCGTCGCCGACAGCACGGCGAGGGTGATCCGGAAGATCACCGGGTCCATGTCGCACTGCCGCCCGAGGCCCGCGCAGACACCGGCGATGAGCTTGTGATCACGGTCGCGGCGGAAGGCGAGAGGGGCGAGGGGGGCGGGCTTCTCGGCGGTGGTGCCGGGCGGGGCCGCGGCTCCCCTCGGGTTCGCGGCGGGTTCGTGATCTGCCATGGGTCCATGGTGGCGGGTCCGAGGGAGGTGCGGGAGTCGGGACGACCCTGGTCGGACCCTGATATCGCCCTGAGGCGGGGGTGGCGGGATCAGGGGAGTCTCGGGGGCGGACCCTGATGTCAGGGGGCGACTTTCCGTGTGACCATCGTCCGTATGCCGGACGCCGCAACCGCACCCCTCGTCGAACCGCGGCCTCTGCGCAAGCTCTACCGCAGCAGCGACGGCCGCTGGCTCGGCGGAGTGGCGCGGGGGCTCGCCGGACATCTCGGGCTGCCCGTGATCTGGGTCCGGCTGACGTTCGTCGGCATGTTCATGTCCGAGGGGCTGGGTGCGCTGCTGTACGCCGCGTTCTGGTTCTTCGTCCCCCTCGGCGTCGGTGGCGTCGGCGGAAAGCCGCCGCCCTCCCTGGTCACGACGGAGACCGCGCCCGACGGCCGCCGCAGACTGGTCGCCCGCAAGCCGGACCGGGGCCAGATCCTCGCCCTGCTCCTCATGGTCGTCCTCGCGATGGTGTTCGTCGGCAGCGTCGACGTGGGCAGCGGCGCGCGCGTGTACTTCCTGCCGATCGTGCTGGTCGGCGCGGGTGTCGCGCTGGTCTGGCGGCAGGCCGACAACGCGCGCCGCGCCCGCTGGGTCGAGGTCGGCAGCCGTCGGCGCACCCTGACGCTGGTGCGCACCCTCGGCGGCGTCCTCCTCGTCGCCGCCGGCGTCTCCGGCGTCTTCGTCCTCCAGGGCTCCGCCGCGCACCTCGGCTCGGTCCTCCAGGCGGCGCTCGCCGTGCTCGTCGGCATCACCCTCCTCGCGGGCCCGTACCTCGTCCGCATGACGCAGGACCTCTCCGAGGAACGGCTGATGCGCATCCGCGCACAGGAGCGTGCCGAAGTCGCCGCGCACGTCCACGACTCCGTCCTGCACACCCTCACCCTGATCCAGCGCAACGCCGAGAACGCCGCCGAGGTCCGCCGCCTCGCCCGCGCGCAGGAACGCGACCTGCGCACCTGGCTGTACAACCCCGAGGGCACCGGCAAGGACGAGGCCGACGAACCCACGACCGTCGCCGACGCGGTACGCCGCAGCGCCGCCGAGGTCGAGGACAAGCACGGCGTCCCCATCGAGGTCGTCGTGGTCGGCGACTGCGCCCTCGACGACCGGACGTCCGCACAGATGCAGGCCGCGCGTGAGGCGATGGTCAACGCCGCCAAGTACGGTGGCGAGGGCGGGGCCGTCCAGGTCTACGCCGAGGTCGAGGGACGTACGGTCTTCGTGTCCGTCCGTGACCGGGGCCCCGGCTTCGACCCCGACGCGATCCCCGCCGACCGCATGGGCGTACGGGAGTCGATCATCGGGCGCATGGAGCGCAACGGCGGTACGGCACGGCTGCGCGCCGTGCCCGGCGGCGGCACCGAAGTCGAGCTGGAGATGGAGAGGGCGGAGAAGACGTGACGAGCGAAGAGACGGGTCCTGAGCGCCGGGTGAGGGTCGTCCTCGTCGACGACCACCGGATGTTCCGTACGGGGGTCCAGGCGGAGATCGGCCGCACCGACGAGACCGGTGTCGAGGTCGTGGGGGAGGCGGCGGACGTCGACCAGGCGGTCACCGTCATCACGGCGACCCGGCCGGAGGTCGTCCTCCTCGACGTCCACCTGCCCGGGGGTGGCGGCGTCGAAGTCCTGCGCCGCTGCGCCGACTTGGCGTCCGATCCGGAGCGACCGGTGCGGTTCCTCGCACTGTCCGTGTCCGACGCCGCCGAGGACGTCATCGGCGTGATCCGGGGCGGTGCGCGGGGGTACGTCACGAAGAACATCAACGGCACGGATCTGGTCGCCTCGGTGTTCCGGGTCCAGGAGGGCGACGCGGTCTTCTCTCCGCGCCTCGCGGGCTTCGTCCTCGACGCGTTCGCCTCCACGGATGCGCCGCCGGTCGACGAGGATCTGGACCGGCTGACCCAACGCGAGCGTGAGGTACTGCGGTTGATCGCTCGGGGGTACGCGTACAAGGAGATCGCCAAGCAGTTGTTCATCTCCGTGAAGACGGTGGAGTCGCATGTGTCGGCGGTGCTGCGGAAGTTGCAGCTGTCGAACCGGCATGAGCTGACTCGGTGGGCCACGGCTCGTCGGCTGGTGTGAGGTCCTTGCTGGTGTGAGGTCCTTTTGGATCAACTCGGCTTCACACCACCCGTGTCGCCCCCGCGAACGGCATCTCGTCGATCGGGGCGATGCGGACCGGGGCCGAGGGGTTGGGGGCGTGGATCATCTGGCCGTTGCCGATGTAGAGGCCCACGTGACTGATGCCGGAGTAGAAGAACACCAGGTCGCCGGGGAGGAGTTGGGAGCGGGAGACGCGCTGGCCCGCGCCGATCTGGGCGTACGTCGTGCGGGGCAGGGAGAGGCCCGCCGAGCGGTACGCGGCCTGGATCAGGCCGGAGCAGTCGAAGGCGTCGGGGCCGGTGGCGCCCCAGACGTAGGGGCTGCCGAGTTTGGCGTAGGCGTACGAAACCGCTGCGCTCGCGCGGGAGTTGGGGGCCGGAGCTGAGGGGCCCGGCAGGGCGGCGCGTGCGCTTCGGGAGGCGCGGGGCTGTGCCGTTCCGGTGACCTGTTCCCTTTGCTGTGCCGGGAGTTGGGCCAGCAGACTCCGCGCCGAACCCAGCTTCTCCGTCACCGTCTCCTTGTGCCGGCGCAGTTCCGCCCGGCGCGCGGCGAGGGAGTCCAGCTCGATGCGCGCGGCGCCGCGCAGCCGCTCGACCTCGGCGAGCCGGCGCCGTACCCGGGAGACCGCTGCGGACTGCCGGTCACCCGCGCGTTCTGCGAAGGCGGCGCCGTCGAGGTAGCGGTCCGGGTCGCCGGAGAGCGCGAGCTGTACGGCGGGGTCGAGGGCGCCGTCGCGGTACTGGGCGGCGGCGAGTGAACCCAGCTTGTCGCGCTCGGAGTTGAGGTCCGCCTCCTGCCGTGCGGCCTCGTCCCGCAGGGAGTTGAGTCGCCGCTGGGCCGTGTCCGCCTTCTCCCGGGCGCCGTTGTACTGCTCGGTGGCCACCTCGGCCTCCCGGTACAGCTTGTCCACCTTCGCCTTCACCTGGGCCGCCGTCGGCGCGGGCTCGGCGTGGCCGGTCCCGTCGAAGGCCGTCGCGGTCGCCGCGCCGGCGAGGGCGAGGGTCGCTGCGGTACGGGCGGTGTGTGCGACGTTCGTGCGCTGACGGGGCTTGCGGTGCGCTGCCACGGTGGACCTGTCACGTCCTTTCGTACGACCGCGTCCGGCGACGCCCCGCACAGGGGGAGCGCGACGCCGCCGGACTTTCTCGGCGGTGGTGTCCGACTGCCGCCCTGACCCGGGCGGCGGTGGGGAGCCGGGCACCTGGGGCAGGACGCTAGGCCGCACTGTGACGTTTGAGTAACGCGATGTGCGGAAGTGGTTCCAGAGAGTTGTCGGCTGACCGTATCTGCGTACCGATCCCGCCTTCGAGGGCGGGGCGGGGTACGGGGTTGACCGAGTACGGGGAACCGGCCCGCAGGGGTGGGGGTGGCTGATACGGGGCTGACTTACCTGAGTTTCGGCGTTCTTCCGGTGCTTACACGTGTTCAGGCCGGGCGTACCACGCTGTGGATCTCCGACGTTCCCGCGAAGTGGATGGATTCCTCGCACACGTACGCGCCGGGGCGCGGGGCGTGGATCATCCGGCCTTCTCCTGTGTAGATGCCGACGTGCGTGATGGCGTCGTGGAAGAAGATCAGATCGCCGGGGCGGGCGTCCGGGAGGCGGATCGGTTTGCCTGCCGTGACCTGGCCGAACACCGTGCGCGGGAGGTTCACTCCGGCTGATTTCCAGGCGGTCTGGGTGAGGCCGGGGCCGTCGAAGGAGCCGGGGCCCGCCGCGCCTAGGACGACCGGTTTGCCGAGTTGTTCGTAGGCGAAGGCGAGGGCCCTTTCCGCCTCTGCGGAGATCTGGGTGGATTCCGGCCGGCGGGGGGTCGCTTTCTGCTGTCCGGCGGTGTGGAAGGACAGTAGGGCTTGCGCTTTGCTCAGTTTTCCCTGGACGACGGATTTCGCGTGGCTGAGATCGATTTCCGGGTCGTCTGTTTCGGGAGCGGCTGTTTCGGGGCCGGCTGTTTCCGTGTCGGCCAGGAGCGCCGCCGGGAGGGGGATCTCCGGGAACGACGGGTGGCCCGGCGGCATCTCGTCGTACCAGTCCGGAATCCGGTCGGTGCTTCTCGGCGCGGCCTCGTGACCTGCGGGCGCGCTCGCGAAGTTCTCCGGTTCGGCCGTGAAGTCGTAGCCGTGGGCGCGGTCGTGGTCATGGCCGGGGGAGACCGACGGCGGGAACGACGGGAGCGGCGGCAGCGCGGGGGGCGGCGGGAGCGCCGGCTCCTCCTGCGTGCGGTAGCGCGCCGCCGTGTCGAGGAAGGTCTTGGCGCGCTTGGTCTCCTTCTCCTTGGCGGCCGTGTCCTTCTTCGATCCCGACTGGCTGCTGTAGAAGGCGTCGAGTTTGGCCTCGACGTCCTCCAGGGTAGGTCTGCCCTCGTCGGACGGGTCCGGGGCGGCCTCGGCGGGCTGGGAGAACATCGCCATGGACGTGATGGCGGCTGTGGCGAGGGCGGGGGCGCTGATGCCTGACGCGCGCATGCCCGTCCAGCGGAGCCTGCGTTGATGCGACGCCAATGGAGGCGACTCCTTCCTTGTACCGCCTAGCGGGTTAGCGGTGGGGGTTCCCCCGGGCTTCGGGCCCCGGGGGAGGGTTCGGGCGGTTTGCTGCTGCGGAAGGTTGCCCTACGGCCTTCCTCGGCGGAGGTCGGCCGATTCACCCCAAGTTCTCGGTGGGTCCCCGGCTCCGGCTGCCTCGCGCACGGGGGCGGGCCGGATTCGGCGGAGGCCGCGCGGCCCGGCGACGTTCGCCGGTGGGGACAGGCGGCCCTGACCGGCACGGTAGCCAACTCGTGTGGCTTCTGTGAAGGTTGGCGGGCGATTTGCCCGATACGTTTTTGTGACCTGTGTCGAAGTCCCCGCAGGTCATCACGGGTTGTGATAGAGGCGATCCGGAAGGTGAGCGTGGAGATTGCCGGGACCGGGTCTGGTTGTCAGTGGGGCCCTCTAGACTCGGAGAGCGATGAGCAGCCTCTTTGACGACAGCTTCCTGGCCGACCTCCAGGCCCCGCGCGGGCACGCCGAGGAACCCCCTCCGCCGCCCGAGGACGAGCAGGGTCCGGAGCCGGTCCCGGACGATCTGTTCGGCGGGAAGTTCGACCTGCCGCCGGACCGTGACGCCCACTACCGGGGCGGCACCCCCCGCCCGGTGCTGGACTCGGCGGCCCTCGTCGACGGGCTGAACGACAACCAGCGCGCGGCGGTGATCCACGCCGGCTCGCCCCTGCTCATCGTCGCCGGCGCCGGGTCCGGCAAGACCCGCGTACTGACCCACCGCATCGCGTACCTCCTCGCCGAGCGGGGCGTCCACCCGGGCCAGATCCTCGCGATCACCTTCACCAACAAGGCCGCCGGTGAGATGAAGGAGCGCGTCGAGGCGCTCGTCGGCCCGCGCGCGAACGCGATGTGGGTCATGACGTTCCACAGCGCGTGCGTACGGATCCTGCGCCGCGAGTCCAAGAAGCTCGGCTTCACCTCGTCGTTCTCGATCTACGACGCGGCCGACTCCAAGCGGCTGATGGCCCTCGTCTGCCGGGACCTCGACCTCGACCCCAAGCGGTTCCCGCCGAAGGCGTTCAGCGCGAAGATCAGCAACCTCAAGAACGAGCTGATCGACGAGGAGGACTTCGCGGCGCAGGCCGGCGACGGCTTCGAGAAGACCCTCGCCCAGGCGTACGCGCTGTACCAGTCGCGCCTGCGCGAGGCGAACGCCCTCGACTTCGACGACCTGATCATGACGACCGTCAACCTGCTGCGGGCGTTCCCGGACGTCGCCGAGCACTACCGGCGGCGCTTCCGGCACGTGATGGTCGACGAGTACCAGGACACGAACCACGCGCAGTACGCGCTCGTACGGGAACTCGTGGGAATCACGCCGCTCGTGGGGGAAGCCTCGGACGTGCCGCCCGCCGAACTCTGCGTCGTGGGCGACGCCGACCAGTCCATCTACGCCTTCCGCGGCGCGACGATCCGCAACATCCTCCAGTTCGAGGAGGACTACCCGAACGCGACGACGATCCTGCTGGAGCAGAACTACCGCTCCACGCAGACGATCCTGACCGCCGCCAACGCGGTCATCGAGCGCAACGAGTCCCGTCGGCCCAAGAACCTGTGGACCAACGCGGGCGAGGGCGCCCGCATCACCGGCTACGTCGCCGACACCGAGCACGACGAGGCCCAGTTCGTCGCCGAGGAGATAGACCGCCTCACCGACGAGGGCGCGGCCAAGGCCGGGGACGTCGCGGTCTTCTACCGTACGAACGCCCAGTCCCGCGTCTTCGAAGAGATCTTCATCCGGGTCGGCCTGCCCTACAAGGTCGTCGGCGGCGTCCGCTTCTACGAGCGCAAGGAGGTCAGGGACGTCCTGGCCTACCTCCGCGTCCTCGCCAACCCCGAGGACTCCGTCCCGCTGCGCCGGATCCTCAACGTCCCCAAGCGCGGCATCGGCGAGCGCGCCGAGGCGATGATCGACGCGCTCTCCCAGCGCGAGAAGATCAGCTTCCCGCAGGCCCTCAAGCGCGTCGACGAGGCGTACGGCATGGCCGCGCGCTCCGCGAACGCCGTCAAGCGGTTCAACGAGCTGATGGACGACCTCCGTACGGTCGTCGAGTCCGGCGCCGGACCCGCCACGGTCCTGGAGGCCATACTCGAACGCACCGGCTACCTCGCCGAGTTGCAGAACTCCACCGACCCCCAGGACGAGACCCGCATCGAGAACCTCCAGGAACTCGCCTCCGTGGCCCTGGAGTTCGAGCAGGAGACGGGGGAGGCCGCAGAGGGTGAAGAGGCGGCTCCTCGCGGGCTCTCCGACTTCCTGGAGCGCGTCGCGCTCGTCGCCGACTCCGACCAGATTCCGGACGAGGACGACGACGGGTCGGGGGTCATCACGCTGATGACCCTGCACACCGCCAAGGGGCTGGAGTTCCCCGTCGTCTTCCTCACCGGCATGGAGGACGGGGTCTTCCCGCACATGCGCGCCCTCGGGCAGGTCAAGGAGCTGGAGGAGGAGCGGCGGCTCGCGTACGTCGGGATCACGCGTGCGCGTGAGCGGCTGTACCTGACGCGGTCCACGCTGCGCAGTGCGTGGGGGCAGCCCTCGTACAACCCGCCGTCGCGGTTCCTGGAGGAGATTCCGGGGACGTACGTCGACTGGAAGCGGACGGGGGCGCCGGCCGCGCCGTCTTCCGCCGTCGCGTCGTCGCTGTCGTCGTCCCGGTCCTCGGCGAAGGGGGCTTCCGGGTTCGCCACGCGGCGGGGGGCGGAGGAGAAGCCCGCTATCGCGCTGGCCGTCGGGGACCGGGTGACGCACGACCAGTTCGGCCTCGGGACCGTCGTCGGTGTGGCGGGTGCGGGGGTGAAGGCCGAGGCGACGATCGACTTCGGCGAGGGGAAGCCGAAGCGGTTGCTGCTGCGGTACGCGCCGGTCGAGAAGCTCTGAAGGTACGCAGGCGAACGTGAACGAGCCCCCACCAGGGACAGCGGTGGGGGCTCGCGGCGTGTGGGACGGGGCTTACGTCGGGTCCAGCCCGTGGCTGCGCAGCCACGGCAGGGGGTCGATCGACGAGCCGCCGTTCGGCCGGACCTCCAGGTGCAGGTGCGGGCCCGTGGAGTTGCCGGAGTTGCCGGAGTACGCGATCGGGTCGCCCGCCTTGACCGTCGTACCCGACGCGACGCGGTAGCTGGAGAGGTGGCAGTACCAGGTCTCCGTGCCGTCCTTCGCCGTCAGGATCAGCATGTTGCCGTAGGCGCTGTTCCACTGCGTGCGGACCGTGCCGTCGGTCACGGCCATGACCGTCGTGCCGTACGCCACGGGGAAGTCGATGCCGGTGTGCATCGACATCCAGTTGATGCCGGACTGGCCGTAGTACGCGCTCAGGCCGTGCTGGGCGACCGGCAGCGCGTACTTGGGGCGCAGCCGCTCCAGGCGTGCCGCCTCCGCCGCCGCCTTCTTCCGCTCGGTCTCCTGCTGCGCCTTGAGGTCGATGCGCTCCTGCGTACGGCTCGCGCGGTCGGCGAACGCGTCGGCCTCCGCGCTCAGGCTCGCCAGCTGGGTGTCCAGCTTGTTGTTCGCTGCGGACGGCTTGACCGACTTCGTCTCCACGGACGAGGCGGTCGTCTCCTTGGCGTCGTCGCTGAACGTGCCGACCGAGGCGGCGGCGATACCGGCGACGCTCATCACGCAGGCCGAGGGGACGGCGATGGTCAGCAGGGCGGAGCGCTTCGCGGGGGGCTTGCGGCGGGCCGCGCGGGTCGCTGCGCGGCCTCCGGGGCGGGGGGTGGGGGTGTGGTGGTCGGCGCCGTAGGGGGCCGTCTCCTCCTGGCCGTCCAGGAGGACGGGGAGTTCACCGGTCTCGGTCTCGGCGTGGGGCGTCGCCTCGAACGTAGTGGTCGGCTGCTGGTCGAAAGGGAGGCCGGGGCTGTCGGGGCTGTCGTACACGGCGTCGGCGGTGTCGTATCCGTCGCCGCTTGTCTCGTGAACGTCCGGGGCGCTCGCCGAGTTCCACTCCGTCGCGTCGTACGCGCCCGTGTCGAAACTCTGCGTCCCCCACTCCCACTGCTGGGTCTGGTCGGTGGTCCCGCCCGTCTGTTCAGGGGGGAGCCAGGTCCGCGCGTCCCACTGACCCGTGCCGTCGTCCTGCGCCGGGGCCTGCGCGGGGATCGCGGACAGCTGCTGGTAGTCGGCCTGCCAGCCCGTCGTGTCGTACGCGCCCGTGTCGTACGCGGCGTGGTGCTGGGCCGCGTACGGGTCGTAGTTCAGGTTCTGGTGACTGCCCGTCGCCGTCTGCCACGCGCCGGTGTCGTAACCGCCCGTCGCGTACGTGCCGGTGTCGTAGCCGGTGTAAGAGGAGGTGACGTCGTCGTACGTGGCCTCCTGGGTGCCGTACGACGCCGAGTGCGCCGGGCCGGCTTCGGAGGCCGGGGTCGGGGGGGTGGTCATGGTCCCCGACGGGTGACGATCGTTCACCAACTTCTCTTTCGCCTCGACAACAGGGGCTGCCAGAGCAGTGCGGTGACTGTACCCGGCAGTATGCGGGCACGACAATCTTCGTCAGGTTTCCCCCTTGCGGGAAACGGGCATTCGGCCGTGTTTCGGGGGAGGGCGGGCGCGGGTTTGGGGATGTGTTCGACGGGTGTTCGAGGCGAGTGGGGGCTCGGGCCGTCTCGGGCGGGTGGCTCAGGCGACCGTCAAGCCGTTTCGCCGCGTGTCGGACGCCGCCTGGTGCGGGAGGTTCGCGTCCAGGGCCTCGCGTATGCCCGCCGCCACGGCCGGGTGCACCGGCAGGGCGAGGTGGCCGATGCCGGTGACCCGTATGTTCTCGGCCAGCAGGTCGGGGTGGTCGACGCACGCTGTCTCCGGCGGGTCCATCACCTGGTCCATGTCGCTCCAGAAACTCACGAAACGCGTCCGGCAGCCCGGCGCGGGACGCTCCAGCTCCTCCATCACCGGTGAGCCGGGGCGCATCTGGCGCACGATCGGGTGCGCGTTCGCCAGCGGGACCGCGCGCGTGCCCCCGTGCGGGGTGCCGAGCGTGACCAGCGTGCGGACCCGGGTGTCGCCGCCGAGGCGCTGCACGTAGTAACGGGCGATCAGACCGCCGAGGCTGTGCCCGACCACGTCCACCTGCCGGCTGCCCGTGCGCTCGCAGACGTCCTCTATGTGCCGGGCCAGCAACTCCGCCGCCGTGCGGATGTCGCAGGTCAGGGGGGAGTAGTTGAGCGAGGTGAGGGTGCGGGTGCCGTGCTCTGCGAGGGCTCGGCGGAGGAGGACGAAGACGGAGCGGTTGTCGATGAAGCCGTGCAGGAGGACGACCGGGGGGCGGGGTGGGGCGGGCAGTCGGGTCGCCTTGTCGTCGGGGGTGGTGGGGGCCGGGGTCGCGCGCTCCTGCGTGATGCCGGTGGGGTAGAGGAGGAGGTGACCGGCGAGGATCGCTAGCTCCAGGGCTGTCGCTTTCCACAGGGCTGCGGAGAGGGTGGTCAGGCAGGCGGGGATGAGGCGTTTCAGGGGGGTGGGGGGTTCGGGTGTGGCCTGCGCCGGGATCGGGGCGTCGGCTGGAGGCTGCGCGCCGGGCGCCGGGGCCTTGGCTAGGGGCTGAGGTTCGGCGGGTGCGGGGAATGCGGCCGGCGTCGCCGGAGGCCGGGTGCCGGCTGTGGGCTCGGCTTCGGGTGCCTCGGCTTCGGCTGTGGGGGTCTGTGTGGCGCGTGTCATGGCCGGCCTCCTCCTGTCGGCGCGCGGGAGGAACGGCTCTGTTCCCCCGTGTGCCCTCGTGGGAGTCCGGGCGGAGGGTGGCGGCGAGGCGGTGGGGGTGGTGCGGAGGGGTGGCCGGGCGGCGTGGTGATCGGTGTGCTGGTGCTGGTGCTGGTGCTGGGTGCCGTGCCGGTGCTGGTGCCGGGTGTGCGGTGCTGGTCGGCTGCGGTGTTGCGTGTCCGCGGTGCCGTCGTCCGTGGTCCCGTCGCCTGCGGTCCTGCTGGCTGTGGTGCTGGTCGTCGTGCTGGTCGTCCGTGGTGCGTGAGTCGTGCCTGAACTGCTGCCCGTGACGCGGCGAGGCTCCTTGCCGGTGTGGCGACGAGGCTTCCCCGCTGTCGTGCCGTACCTGCTCTGCTCGTGCCCTCCCCTCAGAGCCAATGGCGCTGAGAGGTGCCCCCAGTTGCCTGCGCCGACTCGCCGTACCGCCGCGACGCGCGGCCACGGCGCGGCGGTACGGCGACCTCGTTGCGGCTCCCGTTGCGCTTGTTCCCCCGTGTTGCGAGGGGAGCGGTGCGCGGCGAACGTGTCCCACTGTGTGATGTGCCCCTCGCCCTCCGCCGTGAAACGGCAGGTTGCGGGAAGCTGTAGGAAACGTTCGTTCACATCTCGTGCCACTGTGGGCCTGGGGCGTCCGTGCCGCAGGGGCACCGACGAGGTGATCCCTCCAGGGAGGCAGTGATGGGTGTGGCAGCCGGCCGGATCCGTGTCGTGGTGGCCAAGCCGGGGCTCGACGGCCACGACCGTGGGGCCAAGGTCATCGCGCGTGCGCTGCGCGACGCCGGGATGGAGGTCATCTACACCGGCCTCCACCAGACCCCGGAACAGATCGTCGACACGGCGATCCAGGAGGACGCCGACGCGATCGGCCTCTCCATCCTCTCCGGCGCCCACAACACGCTCTTCCCTGCGGTCCTCGCCCTCCTGCGCGAACACTCCGCCGACGACATCCTCGTCTTCGGCGGCGGCATCATCCCGGAGGCCGACATCCCGCCCCTCAAGGAGCAGGGCGTCGCGGAGATCTTCACACCCGGGGCCACGACGCAGTCGATCGTGGAGTGGGTACGGGGGAATGTGCGGCAGTCGACGGTCTCCGGAGGCTGAGGGGCCCGGGGAGCGGCGCCGGCAGCACCCGTACCCTGCGCGGCGCGCGCTCACTCCCTGTCGGCTCCCTCCACGGCAGCGGCAGCCGTGCCCTGAGCGCCCCGCCCCGTCTCCTCCGGCCTTCACGACGCGGTCACCGTGCCCCGAGTGCCTCGCCTCGTGCCCTCCGGCTTTCACGAGATGGTCGCGGTACCCCGAGCGCCTCCCCCCACTCCCTCCTGGTTTCGCAACGCGGTCACCGTGCCCCGAACGTCGTCCCGCCCCCGGCTCCTCCGGCCTCACGCCCCCTCCAGCTCCCGCCGCATCTCGCCCCGCAGCCTCAGTGTCGCCGCGAGTCTCTGGAACGCCTCCGCCCAGTAACTCCCGGCGCCGGGCGCGGTGTTCTCGGACTCCTCCGGTACTGAGAGGAGCGCGTCGAGCCGGGTGGCCTCCTCGGGGGCGAGGCAGCGTTCGGCGAGGCCCATGACGCCGCTGAAGCTCCACGGGTAGCTGCCGGCGTCGCGGGCGATGTCGAGGGCGTCGACGACGGCGCGCCCGAGGGCCGGCGCCCAGGGGACCGCGCAGACCCCCAGGAGCTGGAACGCCTCGGACAGCCCGTGCGCGGCGATGAACCCGGCGACCCAGTCGGCGCGTTCGGCCGCCGCCAGCGTCCCGAGGAGCCGCGCGCGCTCGGCCAGAGAGACGGCACCGGGCCCGCCCGCACCCGGCGCCGAGGGCGCCCCGAGCAGCGCCCGCGACCACTGCGCGTCCCCCTGCCGCACAGCGGCCCGGCACCACGCCGCGTGCAGCTCACCGGCCCACCCGTCCGCCACCGGCATCGCGACGATCTCCTCCGGTGTACGGCCCCCCAGCCGCGCCGGCCACGCACCGAGCGGCGCCGCCTCCACCAACTGGCCCAGCCACCACGACCGTTCACCCCGCCCCGTCGGAGCCGTCCTGATCACCCCGTCGCGCTCCATGCCCGCGTCACACTCGTGCGGTGCCTCCACCCCGATCGTCGGGACCTCGGCCATGTGGTCGACGGCGACGCACGTACCGGCACGGGCCGCCATTCGCGCGGCCAGCGCGGAACCGGGGAGCGCGGAGAGCAGTTCCGCCGCCGTCGACCGGACGTTGCGGCTGCGGTCGGAGAGGGCCTGCTCCAGGAACGGCTCGTCGCGCGGCCCGAGCCCCGCCCGCAGGGAGTCCAGGAACATCAGCCGGTCCTCGGCACGTTCGGTGGCCCAGGTCCCCGCCAGCAACTCCCGCGCCCCGTCGGCGTCCCGCCCACGGAACGCGATCAGCAGCGTCACCCGCTCCGCGAACAGTCCCTCCTCCCACAGCCGCCGGACCCGCTCGGTCTCCTCCGGCCCCGGCAGCGCCACCCCGTCCCCGGCCGTCGCCCGCAACGCGAACCGCCAGTCCGGGTTGAGCCGCGCCAGCCACAGCGCCCTCGGCCCCGCGAACTCCAGCGCCGCGGGCCGCAGATCGGTCCGCCCCCTGGCCGCGTCCAGCAACGCGGGGAGCACCTGCGGAGGCGGCGCGTACCCGTGCGCGTTGGCCGCCGCCAGCCACTGCGGGAGCAGCTCCATGAGATCCGGGGCGGCACCCCGTCGGCCACCTGCCTGCGCGGCACGGTCGGCGAGCAGGAGCGCCAGACGCCGGGCCGCCGGAGCCGGAAGGGGCCGACGGAGATCCTCCGGGGACAGAGGAAGAGGAGGCGCGGCGAGCCCGGGAAGAAGACCGGCCCTGCGCCGGAGAGTTTCCGTGGCCGCGATGTCGAGGAGGACGGCGGGGGCGTCCTTGCCCAGGCCGTGGCCGTCGGGCGGGTCCGGCGCTCGCTCTCGCGGCGAACCCGGCGACGCTTCCCCGCCCGGCACCGGCAACATCCCCGTGACCGACCGCCGGTTCGTGCCCAGCAGCGCCGTCGTGACCAACTCGTCCCAGAGACCGGATGACGATGTGCCGTTCATGACCCTGTCCTTTCCTGCGGTTTCGGTGCCTTCACGAGGAGATCGGAACGAACAGCCCGATCGGTTCTCCCCGATCGGGTGACCATGCCGTCAGCGGCGTGAACCCCCGATGCCCGCACTCGCCGAAGACCGTGACGGGAGCGCCGCCGGAGAGAGCGACGAGACGCCAGAGCCCGGAACGGGACAGAGCGGTCGGGGTGAGGGGAAGCGCGGTCTTCCCTTCCAGGTCGGTGAGTTGCCAGGTGTCGCCCACGGGAGTCGGCACGACGCCGTCCAGAGTCACCGGGACGTAGTCCAGCCACGGATCGGCCTGGAGCGCGGTGCCGTAGAGCGCGGTGGCCTCGCCCGGCGTGACGCCGGGAGGCCGCAGGGACGTCGGGACCGGAACGGCGGAGAGGTCCCCCAGAGCGACCCGGGGGCCGACCGGATAGGCAGTGGCCTCCGCGCGCACGGACAGGCCGACGGGCAGGGACAGTTCGGGCGCGCGGCCCGCAGGCCCGTACGAGAGGACCAGGGCCGTACGCCCGGTGGCCGCGCCGTGCAGCCAGATGCGGCGGGTCGTCAGCCTGCCGTCCGACGTGTCGTACTGGGCCAGGACGAGCCAGTCGTCGAGGACCGGCGGGCCGGCCGGGGCAGTGGGCAGGCCGACGTGCGCGCGGACCGCCGCCGCCAACTCCTCGGGGAGGCTGTCCCGGTGGAGCCACGCCCGGGTCAGGAGGTGCAGCAGGGCGCACTCCTCCAGCAGGCGGGACGGCCAGCCGGGGCCGGAGGCCGGTATCGCGCCCACCTCGCGCACGCGCGCGGCGAGCCCCGGCGCCTGCGCGTCGACCATCCGGGCCGCCGTCTCCTCCCACAGCCCGTACCCCTCCCGCTCGGCCCCCGCGAGCCCCGACCGGACCAGGTCGGCGAGCCGCTGCTCCAGCTCCACGACCCCCGCGGTGATCCGCGCGGCCCGACGCTCGGCACGCCGCCGCGCGGCCCCGGGATCGGCCAGGCCGCCGTCCTTCGCCGGCGACGCCTCCTTCGGGCCGCCTTGCCGGACCCAGTCCGGCGCCACCCCCTCCCGCACGGCCGGATCCTCCGCCGCCCAGAGCAGCAGCAGCCCCAGCACGTGCTTGCACGGCGACTTCCGGCTCGGGCAGCCGCACGCGGACACCAGCCCCTCGGCGCCCGAGAGGTCGGCGAGCGCCCGGTACGGCGCCCCGCCCGCCTCGTACACCCCCCACACCACCCCCGTCCCGGAGCAGCCCGCACCCGACCACCGCCCGGCCTCGGCCAGTTCGCTCCCCGCTTCGCGCGACGCGTCGTCAGGCGCCAGTGCCAGCACCTGGTCCGCGGTCCGGCGCACCCCCTGCTGAGTCATGACACCGACGGTAGAACCCCCCACTGACAATCGCCCTCGAAAACGCGTTTGTGCAGGTCAGGGTGATTGTCAGTGGGGTGGTGCATGGTGGGACCAGATCCGAAACCGGCCGAGCTGGAGGGGGCCTCAGCCATGTCTTTCACCGCTGGACCGACGTCCGCCGAACCGACCCAGAACCATGCCGCGCTCGCGAACGAGACACCCGCGACCGAGGCCGTCCTGCGACCGCACGCCGAGACCGCCTTCGCGTCCGAACTCGCCGCGCTGGCCGCGCAGGACGACCGTCCGCGCCCCCCGAACTGGAAGCTGTCCCCGTGGGCGGTGGCGACGTACCTGCTGGGCGGCACGCTGCCCGACGGCGAGGTGATCTCGCCGAAGTACGTGGGCCCGCGCAGAATCGTGGAGGTCGCCGTCTCCACGCTCGCCACGGACCGCGCACTGCTCCTGCTGGGTGTCCCCGGCACCGCCAAGACGTGGGTGTCGGAGCACCTCGCGGCGGCGGTCAGCGGCGACTCGACGCTCCTCGTGCAGGGCACGGCGGGGACGCCGGAGGAGGCGATCCGCTACGGCTGGAACTACGCGCAGCTCCTGTCGCACGGCCCGAGCCGCGCCGCCCTCGTACCGAGCCCGGTGCTGCGGGCGATGGCGGAGGGGATGACGGCCCGCGTCGAGGAGTTGACGCGCATCCCGGCCGACGTGCAGGACTCGCTGATCACGATCCTCTCCGAGAAGACCCTCCCCGTCCCGGAGCTGGGCCAGGAGGTGCAGGCCGTGCGGGGGTTCAACGTCATCGCGACGGCCAACGACCGCGACCGGGGGGTCAACGAACTGTCCAGCGCGCTGCGCCGCCGGTTCAACACGGTCGTGCTGCCGCTGCCCGCGAGCGCGGAGGCGGAGGTCGAGATCGTCGCCCGGCGCGTCGAGCAGATCGGCCGCTCCCTGGACCTGCCCGCCGTCCCGGACGGCATCACCGAGATCCGGCGCGTCGTGACGGTCTTCCGCGAACTGCGCGACGGAATCACCGCCGACGGCCGCACGAAGGTCAAGTCGCCCAGCGGCACGCTCTCCCCGGCGGAGGCCATCTCCGTCGTCACCAACGGCCTCGCGCTCGCCGCCCACTTCGGCGACGGCGTCCTGCGCCCGGCCGACGTCGCCGCCGGGATCCTCGGCGCGGTCGTCCGTGACCCGGCCTCCGACCGGGGCGTCTGGCAGGAGTACCTGGAAGCCGTCGTGCGCGAGCGCGAGGGATGGACGGACTTCTACCGCGCCTGCCGGGAGGCGAGCGCGTGAGAGACGACAGCACGCGACCGGGACGGAGGTGAGGACGATGAAGCTGCTGGGGGTACGGCACCACGGACCGGGTTCGGCCCGCGCCGTGACCAGGGCGCTGGAGGAGGCGCGGCCCCGGGTCGTGCTGATCGAGGGACCCGCCGACGCGGACGCGCTGGTGCCGCTCGTCGCCCACGCGCACATGCGCGCGCCGGTCGCCCTGCTGGCCCACGTCGTCGACGAGCCCGGACGGTCCGCGTTCTGGCCGTTCGCCGAGTTCTCCCCGGAGTGGGCGGCCCTCACCTGGGCGCTGGCGCACGGCGTACCGGCCCGCTTCATCGACCTGCCGGCCGCCCACACCCTCGCCGCGCCCCCGGCCACCGCCCCCACCGCCGTCCGCGTCGACCCCCTGCGCGCCCTCGCCGAGGCCGCCGGCCACGACGACCCGGAGCGCTGGTGGGAGGACGTCATCGAACACCGGGGAACCGGCGACCCGTTCGCCGCCGTCGAGGAGGCCATGGGCGCGGTCCGCGAGGCGTACGACGACCAGGAGGACGCGCGGGACGCCGTACGGGAAGCCCGGATGCGGCTCCACGCGCGCGCGGCGGTGAAGGAGTTCGGCGAGGACGGCGTGGCCGTCGTGTGCGGCGCCTGGCACGTGCCCGCGCTGCGTCGCCGTACGACCGTCGCCGCCGACCGCGCGCTCCTGAAGGGACTGCCGAAAGTCAGGGCCGAGCTGACCTGGGTGCCGTGGACGTACCGCAGGCTCGCGCGGGCGGGCGGGTACGGCGCGGGCATCGAGTCACCGGGCTGGTACGGGCACCTGTTCGGCGCGCCGGACCGGCCGGTCGAGCGGTGGATGACGAAGGTCGCACGGCTGCTCCGGGAGGAGGACCGGATCGTCTCCCCGGCGCACGTCATCGAGGCCGTACGGCTCGCCGAGACGCTCGCGGCGCTGCGGGGGAGGCCGCTGGCGGGGCTCGGGGAGGCGACCGACGCGGTACGCGCGGTGCTGTGCGAGGGGTCGGACGTACCGCTGGCGCTCGTGTGGGACCGGCTCGTCGTCGGGGACGTCATGGGGGAGGTCCCCGACGAGGCGCCCGCCGTGCCCCTGCGCCGCGACCTGGAGCGCGAGCAGCGCCGGCTGCGGCTGCGCCCCGAGGCGGCCGAGCGGGAGATCGACCTGGACCTGCGGGGCGACACCGACACCGCGCGCAGCCGCCTGCTGCACCGGCTGCGCCTGCTCGGCGTCGACTGGGGAACCGCCCTCCCCGCGCGCGGCGCCACGGGCACGTTCCGGGAGACCTGGCGGCTGCGCTGGGAACCCGAACTCGCCGTACGGGTCGCCGAGGCCGGCGGCTGGGGGACGACGGTCCAGGCCGCCGCGACCGCGAAGGCCCAGGCCGACGCCGTCGCCGCGCGCGCCCTCGCCGAGGTCACCGCCCTCGCCGAGCACTGCCTCCTGGCGGGCCTCACCGACGCCCTCCCGGCGGTGATGCGGGCCCTCGCCGACCGCGCGGCCCTCGACACCGACGTCGGCCACCTCGCGCAGGCCCTCCCCGCGCTCGTCCGCGCCCTGCGCTACGGCGACGTCCGGGGCACCGACACCGGCGCGCTCGCCGAGGTCGCCGCCGGGCTCGCCCTGCGGATCTGCGTCGGCCTGCCCGCCGCCTGCACCGGCCTCGACACCGACGCGGCCGGCGAGATACGCGCCCATGTGGACGCCGTCCACGGGGCGGTGGCGCTGCTCGCGGAAGGCACCGAGGGCACAGGGGACGACCTGGGCGCGCGCTGGCGCGGCGTCCTGCGCACCCTCGCCGGACGGGACTCCGTCGCCGCCGTGATCCGCGGGCGCGCGGCGAGGCTCCTGCTGGACGGCGGCGACGCCAGACCGGAGGAGGCCGCCCGGTGGATGGGGCTCGCGCTGTCCCGGGGGACCGCGCCCAGGGAAGCCGCCGACTGGGTCGAGGGGTTCGTCGGCGGCGGAGCGGGCGGCGGACTGCTGCTCGTCCACGACGAACGGCTCCTCGCGATCGTCGACACCTGGCTCACCGGCGTGTCCGAGGAGGCGTTCGTGGACGTACTGCCGCTGCTGCGGCGGACGTTCGCGTCCTTCGACGCGGGCGTGCGCCGGACGCTGGGCGAGGTCGTGCGGCGGGGGAGCGCGGCCGAAGCGGTCACGAGGACCACCGGATTCGCCGAGGAACTCGACACGGTCCGGGCCGAGGCGGTCGTACCGGTGGTGCGGCTCCTGCTCGGGATGCGTGAGGGCGCAGGTTAGCGGCGATTGGCCGTGGTTCGCCGAGATTTTCAGGGATTGAGAAATTGGTGAGCGGATGAGTGAACCGATGGGGGAGGCTGAAGCGATCGATGAGTGAGGGGCCGGAAAACCAGGCAACTACCCGACTCATAAAACGAATTGACGAATCATCAGATAAATGGAATGCCGCCGGGAGGCCCCGGTGGCGGCGACCGAGGGGGAGGTGAAGACGGTGACGGACACGAGCGGACTCGCGGGGGACGGCGAGGCGCGGGAGCGGTTGCGGCGATGGCGGCTGGTGCTCGGGGGAGCGGAAGCGGAGGGGACCGGATGCGAACTGCACGGGCAGGACGCGGGGATGGACGCGGCGCTGGGAGCCCTGTACGGGAAGGAGGGGGAGCGGCAGGGGAGGGGAGCGGGGCTCGGGGCGTCCGCACCGTCGGTCGCCCGCTGGCTGGGGGACGTACGGACGTATTTTCCCGCACCGGTCGTCCAGGTCATGCAGCGGGACGCCGTCGAGCGCCTCGGGCTCGCGTCCCTGCTGCTGGAGCCGGAGATGCTGGAGGCCGTCGAGGCCGACGTGCATCTCGTCGGCACCCTGCTCTCGCTGGACCGGGCACTCCCGGAGACCACCAGGGAGACGGCCAGGGCCGTCGTCCGCAAGGTCGTCCGGGACCTGGAGAAGCGGCTCGCCGGGCGGACCCGGGCCGCGCTCGCCGGAGCACTCGACCGCAGCGCGCGGACGGGGCGGCCACGCCCGCGCGACATCGACTGGAACCGCACCATCGCCGCCAACCTCAGGAACTACCTCCCGGACCACGGGACGGTCGTACCGGAGCGGCTCGTCGGATACGGGCGGGCGGCACAGTCACTCGACAAGGGGGTAATGCTATGCGTGGATCAATCGGGTTCGATGGCGTCGTCGCTGGTGTACGCGGCGGTGTTCGGGTCGGTGCTGGCGTCTCTGACGACGATCAGCACGCGACTCGTCGTGTTCGACACGTCGGTCGTTGATCTGACCGACCAGCTCGACGACCCGGTGGACGTCCTGTTCGGGGCGCACCTGGGCGGCGGGACCGACATCAACCGCGCGCTCGCGTACTGCCAGGCGCGCATCGAGCGGCCCGCCGGCACCGTCGTCGTACTGATCAGTGATCTCTACGAGGGAGGGATCCGGGGCGAGATGCTCAAGCGCGTCGCCGCGATGAAGGCGGCGGGTGTCGAGTTCGTCGCCCTCCTCTCCCTCTCCGACGAAGGGGCTCCGGCCTACGACCGGGAACACGCCGCCGCGCTGGCGGCCCTGGGCGTACCCGCCTTCGCCTGCACCCCGGAGCTGTTCCCCGAGGTGATGGCCGCGGCGCTGGAGGGGAGACCGCTGCCGGTGCCGGAGGCGGGCTGAGGGGCCGGGGGCGGGGGGAGGGGGGTTCCGGCTCCCCTCGTCCCGCCTCCCCTCGTACCCGTCCCTCCCCTCACCCCGCCACCCCCGTCTCCAGGACCAGCACAGACGGCACGCGGTGCCAGGAAAGGGGCCGTCAGACGGCATCATGTGACAGGTATCACCGCTCAGGTGTGACCCGCGATTTAGAGGGGGTCGCATGGCAGGGATAACCTGCGAGACGGACATGCCGCGCGCTCGGACACCGTGTGCGCCCTGCTTGTGACACACGCGGTCGTCACGTTGCCCTTCGCGGCACGCCCACGCATCCAACGAACCGCGAGATCACTGATAGGGACGGACGCGCGTGGACCTGTTCGAGTACCAGGCGAGGGACCTCTTCGCCAAGCACGATGTACCGGTGCTGGCCGGTGAAGTCATCGACACGCCTGAGGCGGCCCGCGCAGCCACCGAGCGGCTCGGCGGCAAGTCCGTCGTCAAGGCCCAGGTCAAGGTCGGTGGCCGCGGCAAGGCCGGCGGCGTGAAGCTGGCGGCCACCCCCGACGAGGCGGTCGAGCACGCGACCAACATCCTCGGCATGGACATCAAGGGCCACACGGTCCACAAGGTGATGATGGCCGAGACCGCGCCGGAGATCGTGGAGGAGTACTACGTCTCCTTCCTGCTGGACCGCGCGAACCGTACCTTCCTCTCCATCGCGTCCGTCGAGGGCGGCATGGAGATCGAGGAGGTCGCCGAGAAGCGTCCCGAGGCCGTCGCCAAGACGCCGATCGACGCCATCGAGGGCGTGACCCCCGAGAAGGCGCAGGAGATCGTCAAGGCCGCGAAGTTCCCGGCCGAGGTCGCGGACAAGGTCGCCGACGTCCTCGTCAAGCTGTGGGACACCTTCATCAAGGAGGACGCCCTCCTGGTCGAGGTGAACCCGCTGGCGAAGGTCGCCTCCGGCGATGTCATCGCGCTGGACGGCAAGGTCTCGCTGGACGACAACGCCGAGTTCCGCCACCCCGACTTCGAGGAGCTCCACGACAAGGCCGCGGCGAACCCGCTTGAGGCCGCGGCGAAGGAGAAGGGCCTCAACTACGTCAAGCTTGAGGGCGAGGTCGGCATCATCGGCAACGGCGCGGGTCTCGTCATGAGCACCCTCGACGTCGTCGCCTACGCCGGCGAGAACCACGGCGGCGTCAAGCCGGCCAACTTCCTGGACATCGGCGGTGGCGCCTCCGCCCAGGTCATGGCCAACGGCCTGGAGATCATCCTGGGCGACCCGGACGTCAAGTCCGTGTTCGTGAACGTCTTCGGTGGCATCACCGCCTGTGACGAGGTCGCCAACGGCATCGTCCAGGCCCTGAAGCTCCTCGAGGACCGCGGCGAGGACGTCTCCAAGCCGCTCGTCGTCCGCCTCGACGGCAACAACGCCGAGCTGGGCCGCAAGATCCTCACCGACGCCGCGCACCCGCTGGTGCAGCGCGTCGACACCATGGACGGCGCGGCCGACAAGGCCGCCGAGCTGGCCGCCGCCAAGTAAGCACTCAGGACGAGGACACCGACACACCATGGCTATCTGGCTCAACAAGGACAGCAAGGTCATCGTCCAGGGCATGACCGGCGCCACCGGGCAGAAGCACACCAAGCTGATGCTGTCCGACGGCACCAACGTCGTGGGCGGCGTGAACCCCCGCAAGGCCGGTACGACCGTCGACTTCGACGGCACCGAGGTACCCGTGTTCGGGACCGTGGCCGAGGCGATCGAGAAGACGGGCGCGAACGTCTCCGTCATCTTCGTGCCGGAGAAGTTCACGAAGGACGCCGTCGTCGAGGCCATCGACGCCGAGATCGAGCTGGCCGTCGTGATCACCGAGGGCATCGCCGTGCACGACTCCGCGTCGTTCTGGGCGTACGCCGGCAAGAAGGGCAACAAGACCCGGATCATCGGCCCGAACTGCCCCGGCATCATCACGCCCGGTCAGTCGAACGTCGGCATCATCCCCGGCGACATCACCAAGCCGGGCCGCATCGGGCTGGTCTCGAAGTCCGGCACGCTGACGTACCAGATGATGTACGAGCTGCGTGACCTCGGCTTCTCGACCGCCGTCGGCATCGGTGGCGACCCGATCATCGGCACCACGCACATCGACGCGCTCGCCGCGTTCGAGGCCGACGCCGACACCGACCTGATCGTGATGATCGGCGAGATCGGTGGCGACGCCGAGGAGCGTGCCGCCGACTACATCGCGAAGAACGTGACGAAGCCGGTCGTCGGCTACGTCGCGGGCTTCACCGCGCCCGAGGGCAAGACCATGGGCCACGCCGGCGCCATCGTCTCCGGTTCGTCCGGCACCGCCCAGGCGAAGAAGGAGGCCCTTGAGGCCGCGGGCGTCAAGGTCGGCAAGACGCCGACCGAGACGGCCAAGCTGGCCCGGGAGATCCTGGCCGGCTGACGCCGACCGGCTCCCTGTCGATGGGCCCGCTCCCCGAACGGGGGGCGGGCCCATCGGCGTACTCGGTGTCATCTGACGTCCGGTACGAGCCTCTCCGGGCCGTTGCTCGTCTCCTTGCGCAGCTTCGCCCGCAGTGCCAGCTCCGCGTCCGACAGCGCGCCCGGCGCCTGCCTCGGCGGGACCCCGCTGACCGTCGCCCCCGGCGGGACCGGCGGTTCGTAGTGCGTGGGCGCCGTGTTCAGGGTCAGGGCCGTCGCACCGATGATCGCGACCGTGAACGCGATGGCCGCACGCGTCCAGAAACTCGCCCGGCGCTCCCCCGACAGCCGTACCGTCCTGGGCCTCGGCGTACGCAGGCGCTCCGCCGAGGCGACCTCCGCCAGGCGCCGGTGGAGGGTGGCCGGGTCGGCGAGTTCGGGCAGGCGGGTGGCGAGGGCCTCGCGCGCGTGCAGCACGCGGTTGGCCGCCGCCGGGGTGCTCGACTCCGTCTCCGCCGCCGTCTCCGGCAGGTCGAGGCCGACCCCGTCGTACAGGACGAGCGTGCGGCGGTAGGACGGGGGGAGCCGCAGGAGTACGTCGAGGAGGGCGCGGTCGGGGGCGTAGGCGGGCGGGGGTTCGGGGTGCCGGTAGCGGGGGCGCAGCCGGTGCCAGGGGGAGAGCGCGTACTCGTACGCCGTGGCGCGGATCCAGCCCGCCGGGTCGCGGTCCGTCGCGACCTCGGGCCAGCGCTGCCACGCCGACTGGAAGGCGCGCTCCACCGATTCGCGGGCCAGCTCGCGGCGGCCGGTGAGGAGGTAGGCCTGGCGGACGAGGGCGGGGGCGCAGAAGGCGTACAGGGCGTCGAACGCCTGGGCCGGGGTGAGGGGTGAGCGCTCGGGCTCGCCGGGGGCGGGCTGTTCTGCCTGGAGAGACGCGGCCACCGGTGGTTGAGGTTGCGTCACTTCCTGAAATTTCGTCACTTCTTTTTCCAGCGACGCCAGGAGCCTCGCGTACGCCTCCCGTGTGGTGCCGCGCGGCGTCGTACGGCCGGTCTCCCAGGCGCGCACCGTCTCTCGGGTGACGCCGACCGTCGAGGCGACCTGAGCCTGCGTCAGCGCGTGGGCCTCGCGCAGGCGTCGGCGTTCCTTGGGAGGGGGGAGGGGAGCGGCTTGGCTCTGGGTCACCTGGCACCCTTCCGTACGAAAAAGTACATAAAACTATTTTGGGTGACACGGCGAACGTTCGCCTGTTACGCCGGGAAAGCGCGTGTCGTTGGGAGCATGACGGGCGTGAACCCGATGACCGTCCGCCGCCCGCTGCTGTCGTCCCTCCCCGCGCGCGTGCGCGAACGCTCGCCCGGACTCGCCGCCGGCCTCCTCGGCGGCGCACTCGCCGCAGGCCTGGGGCTCGGGTCGTTCGCGGTGCTCGTCATGGTCCTGTGGATCAGCTCCCCGTACCCCGACAGCGGGCCCGGCGGCGCGCTCCACGTCGCCGTCTCCCTGTGGCTCCTCGCGCACGGCGCGGAACTCGTCCGCGTCGACACACTTTCGGGTGCGCCCGCACCCATGGGGGTGACGCCGCTGCTGCTCGTCCTGCTGCCGGTGTGGCTCGTACGGCGCGCGGCGCGCGACGCGGACGGGGGCGGCGCCGGGTGGGCCGGCGTCGTCGCTGGGTACCTCCTCGTCGCGGCGGGGGCGGCCTGGTACGCGGCCGGGGGCGCGCTGCGGCCCTCCTGGGGGTGGACCGGCGTGTGCGTGCCGGTCGTCGTCGGCGCCGCTGCGGCGGCGGGCGCCTGGAGCGGTTCCGGGGGGATCGGCGCGGGGTGGTTCGGTTTCGGAGGGCTCGTACGGGGGGAGGACGCCGCATCCGTCCGTGTCGCCGCGCTTCTGCGGAGGCTCGGCGGAGGACCGTCAGAGCCGGGCGCCCAGAAGGCCGACGGCGAGGGGTGGGACGTCCGGGAGTGGTGCGGCGTCGCCTTCCGCGCCGGGTTCGCCGGTGCCGGGGTTCTCCTCGGCGGCGGTGCGCTGCTGGTCGCCGTCTCCACCGTCCTGCACGGGGGCGCCGCGCGCGGGTCGTTCCTCCATCTGACGGAGGGCTGGTCGGGGCGGTTCGCCGTCCTGCTGCTCTGCGTCGTCCTCGTCCCCAACGCGGCCGTCTGGGGCGCCTCCTACGCCCTCGGCCCCGGCTTCGTCCTCGGCGCCGGGCACCCCGTCACGCCCCTCGTCTCCGACCCCGCCGCCCTTCTGCCGCCCTTCCCGCTCCTCGCCGCCGTCCCCGACGTCGGCAACGGCGGACCGTCGACCTGGGCCGCCGCCGGCGTCGCCCTCGCGGGCGCGCTGGCCGTCGGGTGCTTCCTCGCGCGCGCGGGCGCCGCGTGGTCCTGGGGGCGGACCGCCGGGGGCGCCGTCGCGGCGGCCGTCGTCTTCGCGGTGGTCATGGCCGTCGCGGCAGGGGTCGCCGGGGGCTCGCTCGGGGTGGGCGCGCTGTCCCGGTTCGGGCCGGTGTGGTGGCAGGTCGGGGGCGCGGCGTTCGTCTGGGGGGTGGGGGTCGGGGTGCCTGTGGCTCTGGGGGTACGGGGGTGGTCCTGCCGGGAACGGGGGGCGAGGACCGTGCGGTGGTGGGGGGTTCGGAAGGTGTCGGGTGTGGGGGAGAGCGGGCGGGACGCGGGGAGTTCGGAGAGCGGGCGGGAGTGGGAGCTGCTGGTCGACGGGGCTGCTTGGGAAGCGGGGGTGCCGGGAGACGGGCAGGAGAAGGGGGCGGAGGAAGCCGGCCGGGAGGGGAGTGGCCGGCGGTGGTGGCAGCGGAGGCGTGGGCCGGAGCACGAGGTGCGGGAAAGCGGGGGCGAGCCGGGAGCGTTCGAGGACGGGTACGAGGGGGAGGCGGCGCGGCGACGCCGTACGTGGTTCCCGTCGCCGACCGGGCTGTTCCGTACGGCGGAGAAAGTGCCCGACCTTTCCGAGGCCGCGGTTCCCCGTACCGACGATCCCGTCTACGCGTCTCTCCTCAAAGACACCTCCGACGGCGCCGGCGCCTCCGACAGCCTTTTCGAGCCGTACGACTTCCTCACCACGTCCCCCGATCCGGCCTGGCACGACGACACGGCCCGCGAGGCTCGCTGGGCGGCGTTGAGGGAGGCTTCGAGGCCGTGGGAGGAGGCGGAGACGGGGCCGGAGGCGGAGCTGCCGGGGGAGAAGAAGGGGGAGAAGGGGGAGGGGTGAGGGGCGGGTTCTGGCGGGGCGGAAATTTTTTCGCGGGGAAGTGAACCGGGCGGCGGGGTCAAAACGATGAGGGGGTAGAGGGGCAGGGCGGAAAGGCCGGACAAGGAGGAGGTGAGGCCCAGGACCTCAGTCGTTGGTACCCAGGAATTCCCTCAACTTCTCAGGAAGGAGATCGTCGCAGGACTGCTGGGCCTCGTTGGTGAGGGCGTCCGCCCGGCAGGTGTAGTAGTCCCGGTAGACGAGCTGCGCGGTGAAGCCGGCGCCGACGAGAGCGAGGGCCAGGGACGCGGTGACGAGCCCGGTGATCGCGGCGGTCTTCTGGGGCCGGCCGCCGGAGGAGCCGGTGGAGTTGCCGAGGGCGGACGGGTTGGCGGGGCCGTTCGCGGCGGGGGCGTCGGAGCCGTTCTGGCGGGGACGGGCTCGCAGAGCACTGATCGCCCAGTAGAGGGAGAGCGCACCGAGAAGGAGGGCGACATAGGCCCAGCCGAAGAGGACGAAGAAGAAAGCCCACATGCCGCCGAGCAAGGAGTACCGCGCACGGCGCTGAGCCGGATCGGTCGGGTCCCACCGAGGACCGGGGGCCTGGTTGCCCCCCTGTCCCTCGGGCCCCGCACCGGGCCGATCCCCGAACCCGCCCTGCGAGCGCCCCGGCTGCCGGTCGCTCCACCGCCCCCAGGGTGAACCCCCCTCCCTGTCGCCCCCTTCTCCCTGCGCGGGTTCCCGGGGCCGCCAGGGCTGATCCGGAGCTCCCTCGGGCGGCGGAGCGAAGGGATTCTCACCCCGACCCCCCTGAGTCTCGTCACCCTCGGAGGAACCCCGCCCCTCCGGACTCTGATCCTTGTCAACTCCAGAGAGTGCCTGAGCCTCAGCGCCCTGGCCCTCCGCACCCCGAGCCCCTTGGCCGTCAGGCCCCTCACCCGGTCCAAGGGTCTCCGGCCCGGAGGTCTGGGGAGCCCGGCTCTCGTCGGTGCCCTGGGGGACCCGGTCCGTGTCGGAGGGGAGGTGGCCCTCGCGCAGGAGGGGGGAGTGGGTGGAGGGTCGCAGACTGCGGTCCGGCATCAAGTGAGCGTCTTCCCTAGGTGAGTCGGAGGTCAGTCGGACGGGCAGGGCGGTCCGGTGGACGCCCTGTTCGGACCGGCCGGTGAGGAGGGGGTGGCGCACCCACCCCCCATGTGCCGATCGGTCTGAAATGAGCTGTCACTCCGGGAACGTGCCACACCACCGCCGCGTTCCCGAGTCCGCTCCCCGCAGACGCTACCTCCCGGCCCCGCCCCCGTCCCGTGGGGGCCGCCGGGTGTGCCGGTATCGTTGCTGACGGTCGGCCGCTTCGTAGACTTCCCCGTATCCGAGGGCGCGAAGCATTCGTACGACCGCACAAAAACCGACCGTGAGAAAGGTCCCCGAACGTGGCCGACCCGGCCCCCGCCCCCAAACGCCTGGTCGTCCTGGTCTCCGGCTCCGGTACGAACCTCCAGGCCCTGCTCGACCACATCGCCGAGACCGGAGCGCGGGAGTACGGCGCCGAGGTCGTGGCGGTCGGCGCGGACCGTGCCGGGATCGAGGGTCTCGCCAGGGCCGAGCGCGCGGGGATCCCGACGTTCGTCGTCCGGGTGAAGGACCACGGGACGCGGGACGGGTGGGACGCCGCGCTCGCCGGGGCGGTCGCGGCGTACGAACCGGACCTGGTCGTCTCGGCGGGGTTCATGAAGATCGTCGGCAAGGAGTTCCTGGCCCTGTTCGGCGGCCGGTTCGTGAACACGCACCCCGCGCTGCTGCCGAGTTTCCCCGGAGCCCACGGAGTGCGGGACGCGCTCGCGTACGGGGCGAAGGTCACCGGCTGCACCGTCCACTTCGTCGACGACGGCGTCGACACCGGTCCGATCATCGCGCAGGGCGTGGTCGAGGTCCGGGACGAGGACGACGAGAACACGCTGCACGAGCGCATCAAGGAAGTCGAGCGAAGGCTGCTCGTCGAGGTCGTGGGGCGCATCGCCCGCAACGGCCACCGCATTGAGGGACGAAAGGTAGTTATCCCGTGACCGCCGAGGCTGTGACTTCAGAGGCCGTAATTTCTGAGAACGTGCGCCCGATCCGCCGCGCGCTCGTCAGCGTGTACGACAAGACCGGCCTGGAGGAGCTGGCCCAGGGCCTGCACGCGGCCGGCGTCCAGCTCGTCTCCACCGGCTCCACCGCCGCGCGCATCGCCGGCGCCGGTGTCCCCGTCACGAAGGTCGAGGAGCTGACCGGGTTCCCCGAGTGCCTCGACGGCAGGGTCAAGACCCTGCACCCCAAGGTGCACGCCGGGATCCTCGCGGACCTGCGGCTGGAGAGCCACCGTGAGCAGCTCGCCGAGCTGGGGGTCGAGCCGTTCGACCTGGTGGTGGTGAACCTGTACCCGTTCCGGGAGACGGTGGAGTCCGGGGCGAGCGCGGACGAGTGCGTGGAGCAGATCGACATCGGCGGGCCGTCGATGGTGCGGGCCGCCGCGAAGAACCACCCGTCGGTGGCCGTGGTGACGAGCCCGGCGCGGTACGCGGACGTCCTGAAGGCCGTCTCGGGCGACGGGTTCGACCTGGCCACGCGCAAGCGGCTCGCGGCGGAGGCGTTCCAGCACACGGCCGCGTACGACGTGGCGGTGGCGTCGTGGTTCGCGTCCGGGTACGCGCCGGTGGACGAGTCGCAGTTCCCCGACTTCCTGGGCGCGACCTGGGCCCGCGAGAACACGCTGCGCTACGGGGAGAACCCGCACCAGCCGGCCGCGCTGTACGTCGACGGCAGCGGGACCGGGCTCGCGGTCGCCGAGCAGTTGCACGGCAAGGAGATGTCGTACAACAACTACACGGACACGGACGCCGCGCACCGGGCCGCGTACGACCACGACGAGCCGGCCGTCGCGATCATCAAGCACGCGAACCCCTGTGGGATCGCGGTCGGTTCGGACGTCGCGGAGGCGCACCGGAAGGCGCACGCGTGTGACCCGCTGTCGGCGTTCGGTGGGGTCATCGCCGTGAACCGGCCGGTGTCGAAGGAGCTGGCCGAGCAGGTCGCGGAGATCTTCACGGAGGTCATCGTGGCGCCGGACTACGAGGAGGGCGCGCTCGAAGCGCTCGCCAAGAAGAAGAACATCCGGGTGCTGAAGGCGCCGCAGGGGCCGTCCGCGCCGGTCGAGCTGAAGCCCATCGGGGGCGGGGCGCTGCTCCAGGTCGCCGACCGGCTCCAGGCCGACGGCGACGATCCGGCGAACTGGACGCTGGCGACCGGGGAGGCCCTCTCCGCCGAGGAGCTGGCCGAGCTGGCGTTCGCGTGGAAGGCGTGCCGGGCGGTCAAGTCCAACGCGATCCTGCTGGCCAAGGACGGGGCGTCCGTGGGCGTGGGCATGGGGCAGGTCAACCGGGTCGACTCCGCGAAGCTCGCGGTCGAGCGGGCGGGCGCCGAGCGCGCGCAGGGTTCGTACGCCGCGTCCGACGCGTTCTTCCCCTTCCCCGACGGGCTGGAGATCCTCACCGCGGCCGGCGTCAAGGCGGTCGTCCAGCCCGGTGGTTCGGTCCGTGACGAGCTGGTGGTCGAGGCGGCGCAGAAGGCGGGCGTGACGATGTACTTCACGGGGACGCGGCACTTCTTCCACTGAGCCGCTTCCCGGGAAGACCGGTGCGAGGCCGGGGGCGGGCCCCTGATACCTGTCAGGTACCCAGGGTCCGCCTCGGCCGGAAGACTGACAGGCGTCACACCGAGTCAGAGGGAAGGAACACGGAATGCGACGCCTCGTTCTGTCGAAGGCGCTGGTCAGCGCGGCAGCAGTGGTCGGTCTCGCCGCCGGGGGGCTCGCGACGGCGGCCCCGAGTTTCGCGGCGCCGGCCGCGCAGGAGCGGGTGGTGGGGGCCGAGGCGGCGTCCACGCACGCTGTCGTCAACTTCGGCCTGAGCCGTGCGCAGGCCAAGAACGTCCAGCGCTGGCTGGCCGAGTTCTGGGGGTACGACGACGCCGTCGACGGCCTGCTCGGCGCCAAGAGCTGGAAGGCGTACCAGCGCTGCCTCCAGAACTGGGGCTACACGGGCCCGATCGACGGAATCGTCGGCGACGGCACGATCAGGGCGCTCCAGACCCAGTTGCAGTCGACGTCGGGTTACGCCGGCCCGGTCGACGGGTACGTCGGCCCGCTGACCCGGGCCGCGTTCGCCCGGTTCGCCGACGACCACGCCTAGGCGTATCAGGGCCCCTTCCGCAGCGCCGACCAGGTGCGCGGCCCCACCACTCCGTCCGCGTCCAGTCCCGCGCGTTTCTGGAAGGTGACGACCGCGCCGTGGGTCAGCGGGCCGAAGTCGCCGTCCGCCTTGCCGACTTCGGGGATTTTGTGCAGGTTCCGCAGCAGGCACTGGAGTTCACGGACCTGGCTGCCGCCGTCGCCGCGTTTGATGGTGAAGTCCCAGGTGCCGTTCCAGCCGGCGGTGTAGCCGCTGCCGTACGTCGGGTCGGAGTACAGCGCGGGTCTCTCGCAGGTCGGCGGGGCCGAGGTGGCCGGCTCCTGGTCGCGCAGGGCCGCGTACGTCGCGGAACCGGCGCCCAGCAGGGCCACGGTGAGCAGGGCGGCGAGGACGGGTCGCCGCCAGCGCGGGGGGCGCAGGCGGGGGAGGCGGGCCGAGCGGGTGGTGCCCGCCGCCGACTCCACCCGGCGCAGCAGCTCCTTCGCGGTGATGCGTGAGCTGTGGTCCGGCGTCAGGCAGTCCCGCACGATCTCCCGCCACTCGGCGGGGAGTTCGGCGCTGAGGCGCAGCTCCTGCGTGCCGCGGGCGTGGCGCAGGGCCGCGTCCGTGCGGGCCTGGGGGGTGGCGCCCGGGAGGGGGTGGGTGCCGGTGAGGAGTACGTGGGCGAGGATGCCGAAGGCCCAGGTGTCGGCGCTGGGGCGGATGAGGGTGCCGCGTTCGCTCACCTCCGGCCAGAGGAGCTCCGGCGGGGTGTAGTCGGGGGTGGTGAAGAGGGGCGCGTAGGCGTGGGTGCCCTCCAGTTCCGCCGCCGTGCTGAAGTCGGCCAGCCGTACCGAACCGTCCTTCATCAGCAGGACGTTGGCCGGTTTCAGGTCGCCGTGGACCCAGCCCGCGTGGTGCAGCTGGTGCAGGCCCTCGCAGATCTGGGCCAGGACCTGAGGGGTTCGTAAGGGGAGGGTGTCCAGGGAGCCTTCGGCGCGTTCGAGGACGAGGACGGTGGCGCCGTCCAGCTCCGGCCGTTCGGGGTCCTCCACCGTCACGACGTCGTGCATCCGGATCAGCCGGGGCGTCCGCAGCCGGGACAGCAACTCGACCTCGCGGTCGGCGAGTTCGCGCAGGTGGCGGAGTTGGCGGGGGGTGCGGGTGCCGGTGGGGAGGAACTTGAGGGCGACGTCGCGGGGGAGGCCGGGGGCGCTGCTGGAACGACTGGAGTGCCGCCCCGCGTACACCGTCGCGAACGCCCCCGAGGCCAGCGGCTCGCGTACCTCCCAGTCCCCGACCCGGTATCCCTTCGGCACGGTGGTGTTCATCGCGCCTCCCGCAAGGCCGGCGCCGACAGGAGGACGAGGTCGTCCTCCTGGACCAGGTCGAAGCGCAGGGCGAGGGAGACCAGGGTTTCCTTCTTGCCGTTGAGGCGTCGGCCGCCGGGCTCGGCCGTGTCCTCGCGCAGGCGGAGCTTCACCGCGAGGTAGTCGATGTTCCAGTAGACGGCGGAGCGGGTGACGCCGGGCCAGACGTCGCGGAGGCGGTCCACGAGGTCCTCGACGGCGGGCAGCGGGGCGTGGGGTTCGCCGCGCAGGCGGGGTTCGCACAGGGCCGTGAGGACGGCGAAGTAGCGCTTCGTACGGTCCAGGGAGAACGCCGGGGTCGTCGCCGCCCCGCTCAGCCCCCGCCGGGACACGCTGTGGAAGGCGTGGCGCGGGGCCCAGACGTCGAAGGCGAGGAGGTCCCCCGCGGCGGGCAGCACCACGCGGGCGAACTCGAAGGGGACCGGGGCCTCCAGCCGGCCCGGCGCGACCTTGACGTGCTCACCGGCGCCCTCGGGGTTCTCGACGACGTACGTCTGGTCCTCGCTGTGGTTGCTGAGCAGCCAGAACGTACGGTCGGGAACGATCTCGCCGGCGACCCGGGGCACCCCCTCGTGCGCGATGACGAGCCCGCCGTCCGCCCTCCCGAACGGCAGCCGGTCCCCCGCACCGAGTCTGATCTGGCCGTTCGCGCTCGCACACGACGGTGGTACGACGATGAGGCTGTGCATGGAGTCGTCCCCTTCTCCGGGCAAGCCAGGGGGCTCGGCCCCCCGATCCGATGGGCCTGAGAGTAAGGGGAGCTTGGTGGTGTCCGCCACGCTTTGCCCGATAACGCAATATCCGCGAGGGCGAACAGCACTCAGGCGTGCACGCCCGGAGCCGGTCCGAGGGTGCACGCCTGAGGGTCGAAACCGCCGGCCGCGTTACCGGTTGTGGATGACCATCGTCTTGGACGCCTTGTCGTGCCAGCCTTGCTGGCGGCCCGACTTGTCCCAGAACGGGGACAGGTAGACGAGGAGCTGACCGATGCCGCAGGCGAAGCTGCCGACCATCGGGATGATCCAGCGGATGAACGAGGACCCCATGCCGGGCTTCTGGCCGGTCTCGACGTTCACGACGCGCAGCCCCACGGCGAGCTTGCCGAGGGTGGCGCCCTTGAGGCCGACCATCAGCCACTCGTACACGAAGCTGACGACGGTCAGCAGGAGGGCTATCGCGGTGAACTTGCCCACGACGTCGCTCGCGGCGTCGTTCACGCACGCCTCGTAGACGGCCGAGGAGGCGTTCGCGTCACAGTCGTTGACGGAGCTGACGCTCCCCGCGAGACCGGCGATCGCGAAGGCCAGGTACACGACGAAGATGATGGCGCCGTCGATGAGGCGCGCACCGAGGCGGCGGCCCATCGACGCGACCTGCGGGGCGCCGGTGTTGTAGCCGGGCGGCGGGTAGCCGCCGGGGCTCTGCGGGTAGCTCGGGTAGCCCTGCGGCGGCTGCTGCCCGTACTGCTGCTGGTCCTGGGGGTAGCCGTAGCCCTGCGGGGGCTGGCCGTATCCGGGCTGCTGCTGCGGCTGGCCGTAGCCGCCGGGCTGCGGCTGCTGGGGCTGCTGGCCGTAGGGGTTGCCGGGCGGCGGCGCGCCGAAACTCATGGCTGGATTCCTCCGTTGGACTACGCGGGGACGGCGCGGGCAAGCGGAGGAATGTCGATAAGTGAGCGGTTCTTCCCCCGACCTGACCGCTGATGTGCGGTTTTCATCGTTGATGGTCGGGCGAGTTCTTGTCCAGCCCGATTCGCCGGGTGTTGTGCAAGTGCAACATCGGTGACAGGAGTGACCGGATTGGAAGCGGGGACCCGTCATCCGCGAGGATGGCCGCATGACCGCCCAGATTCTCGATGGCCGGGCCACCGCGGCCGAGATCAAGTCGGAGCTGACCACGCGCGTGGCGGCGCTGAGAGACCGGGGCGTCGTGCCCGGCCTCGGCACCGTCCTCGTCGGCGACGACCCCGGCAGCCGCAAGTACGTCGCCGGCAAGCACCGGGACTGCGCGGAGGTCGGCATCGCCTCCATCCAGCGTGAACTCCCCGCGACGGCCACGCAGGAGGAGATCGAGAAGGCCGTCCACGAGCTGAACGAGGACGCGTCCTGCACCGGTTACATCGTCCAGCTCCCGCTCCCCGCGGGCATCGACGAGAACCGCATCCTCGGCCTCATGGACCCGGCCAAGGACGCGGACGGCCTCCACCCCACCAACCTCGGCCGCCTCGTCCTCGGCGAACCCGCGCCCCTGCCCTGCACGCCGAACGGCATCCTCACGCTCCTGCGCCGCCACGGCGTCCGGATCGACGGCGCGGAGGTGGTCGTCGTCGGACGCGGTGTCACGATCGGCCGCCCGATGCCGCTGCTGCTGACCCGGCGCAGCGAGAACGCGACGGTGACGCAGTGTCATACGGGTACGAGGGATCTGGCGGCGCACCTGCGGCGGGCGGACATCGTCATCGCGGCGGCGGGGTCTCCCCACCTGGTCCGCGCGCAGGATGTGAAGCCGGGGGCGGCTGTGCTGGACGTGGGGGTGTCGCGGGGGGCCGACGGGAAGATCGTCGGGGATGTCCATCCTGACGTGCGTGAGGTCGCCGCGTGGATCTCGCCGAACCCGGGCGGGGTCGGGCCCATGACCCGAGCGCATCTGCTGGTCAACGTGGTCGAGGCGGCGGAGCGCGGTGCCGGGCGATAAGGGGGAGGCCGAGAAGGGGTCGGCCGGGGAAGGGACGGCTGGGGAGAGGATGGCCGGGGAGAGGGCGATCGGGGCGGGGAGGGCCAGGGCGGGGGCGGTCGGAGCGGGTGCGCCCGTGGCGGAGCCTTCCGCGACCGAACCCCCTGCGGCGGAACCTCCCGTGACACGGTCTTCCGCAACCGAACCCCCCACCCCCGGCCTCCCTACAAGTGCGGCCTCCCCGTCGCGCGACACTGGACAGCAGCGTACGAACGATCGAGGCGAGGAGCCCGTGGCCGAAGAGGCAGTCAACCGGCGTGGCAGCAGGCGGTTTCCGCGGATCACGCGGGACACGGCGCGGCCCGAGGGGAGTGGGCGGGCGGTCGCCGGGGCGTCGTCCGTGCCGGCGCGGCAGTGGCCGATGCTGGCGGTGTTCGGGACGGTGGCGCTCGGGCTGCTGATCACCGCGCTGGACCAGTTCCGGGTGGGGACGATCATCATCGGGGTGGCGCTGTTGGGCGGGGCCGTCATGCGGTGGCTGCTGCCGGGCGTGGGGATGCTGGCCGTGCGGTCGCGGTTCACCGACATCGTGACGTACGGGGTGCTGGGGCTGGCGATCGTGCTGCTCGCGCTGATGGCCCAGCCGAACCCGCTGCTCCAGATCCCCTTCCTCAAGGACACCCTGCACTTCACGGTCAAGACCTGAGGTGCTGTCGACTCATCGACAATTCCCTCCCGGTGCCTGTCGATTCCGGCGCTGAACCGGACTAACGTCTCTGAACGGGACGGACTGTCACTGGGGGGACACGATGGCTCGCTGGAAGCCTCTGCCGGACGAACTCGACCCGCGGATGGTCGAGTTCGTCGTCCACATGCGGCGTGCGGTCGACCGCAGCGGGCTGAGTACGCCGGCGCTGGCCGAGCGCACGGGCTACAGCCGTACGTCGTGGGAACGCTTCCTGGACGGCCGCCTCCTGGCTCCCCGCCGGGCGGTCGACGCCTTCGCCGAGGCCACGGGGATCTCGCCGGTCCACCTGACGACGCTGTGGGAACTCGCGGAACAGTCCTGGGGCCCCGGCTCCCACGACCGTGCGACCGCCCAACTCCGGGTACCTCCAACGGCGTTGCCGACGAGGGAGGTGGGCGGCCCGACGGAGGGGAACTCTTGGGGGTTGGCGGGGTACAAGGGGCCGTCGCGGGTGGGGGGTTCGGGGGAGGGCGGGGGTAACGGGGCGGCGGGGGCTGGGAGTTCGGCGGAGGGTGGTGGACAGGGGGCGGCGAGGGCCGGTGGCTTGGCGGAGAGCGGTAGCAAGGGGGCGGTGGGGGCCGGGGGTTCGGCGGAGGAGGGCGCCAAGGAGCCGGTGGAGCGCGAGAGTTCCCTCGCTACGGCCGTCCGTTCCGAAGCCGGCGTCAAGTCCGCCCCCCGCTGGCTCACCTTCGTCGCAGGGGCGCTCGGCGTCGTCGCCCTCGCCGGTGCCGCCTTCCTCCTGACGGATAGCGGCCCCGACGACACCCCCGCCGCAGCCACCAACTCCCCCTCCCCGTCCACGAGTTTCCGCCCCACCCTCCCACCCGGCGTCAAATGCAACGGCCCCACCTGCACCGGCAAGGACGCGGAGACGATGGGCTGCGCCGACGACCTGGTGACAACAACGGCAAGGGCGACGGTCGCCGGAACACAGGTCGAGGTGCGGTACAGCAAGACGTGCGGCGCGGCGTGGGGCCGGATCGTGCAGGCGGGCCCGGGGGACGTCGTACAGGTAACGGTGGGGAGGACACACCAACGGGGCGAGATCACGACGACGGACGACACGATCGCGTACACACCGATGATCGCGGTACGAACGCCGGGAGAGGCGAGGGCGTGCGCGGAACTGGCGTCGGGAAGGCGGGGGTGTACGGGGTAGGAGGCGCAGGGGCTATGTGCGGCTACTGCCGAGAGGACGCGACGGGCCACGCGTACCCGCAGCCGACCGCCGGACAGCCCCCCGTCTTTTAGGGGCGCGGGGCTGTATCGATGTGCGGCTCCGCCGCGTGGGCGCGACTAGCCACGACGCACCCGCACCCCGCCAAGCACAGTCCCACCCCCTCGGAACCCGCCCCCAACAAACCCGCCCCCGAAATTTCCGGCCCCCCGTGTTTGTCCCCCCAACTCCAGGGCACGCGCACTACAACCCCACGGGAGCCCGGCTCGCCCGGCCGCCGCCCCCGTCCTGGCGGTCGTCGGTCACTCCTCTCCCGGACCGGCGACCGCCATTTCGCGTACCCACCCCCCACCCACCAAGATCTGTGGGCTGAGCCACACAACCCCGCGCACCCCCCATCCCGGATGCGCGATAGCCTGACCGCTGGATTCTCTTGATGCCAAGAGATCGATCATCCGGGGCAGGGACGCCCCACCGCCAGCTGTCATACGGAGAACGCCATGACCCGCACTCCCGTGAACGTCACCGTCACCGGCGCGGCCGGCCAGATCGGTTACGCCCTCCTCTTCCGCATCGCCTCCGGCCAGCTGCTCGGCGCGGACGTGCCGGTCAAGCTCCGCCTCCTGGAGATCACCCCGGCGCTGAAGGCCGCCGAGGGCACCGCCATGGAGCTGGACGACTGCGCGTTCCCCCTGCTCCAGGGCATCGACATCACGGACGACCCGAACGTGGCGTTCGACGGCACGAACGTCGCCCTCCTCGTCGGCGCCCGCCCCCGCACGGCCGGCATGGAGCGCGGTGACCTCCTCTCCGCGAACGGCGGCATCTTCAAGCCGCAGGGCAAGGCGATCAACGACAACGCGGCGGACGACGTCAAGATCCTGGTCGTCGGCAACCCGGCGAACACGAACGCGCTGATCGCGCAGGCCGCCGCCCCGGACGTACCGGCCGAGCGCTTCACGGCGATGACGCGCCTGGACCACAACCGCGCGCTGACGCAGCTCGCGAAGAAGACCGGCACGACGGTCGCCGACATCAAGCGCCTCACCATCTGGGGCAACCACTCGGCGACGCAGTACCCGGACATCTTCCACGCGACGGTCGCCGGCAAGAACGCGGCCGAGGTCGTCAGCGACGAGCAGTGGCTGGCCGACGACTTCATTCCCACCGTCGCCAAGCGCGGCGCGGCGATCATCGAGGCCCGTGGCGCGTCCTCCGCCGCGTCCGCCGCGAACGCCGCGATCGACCACGTCCACACGTGGGTCAACGGCACGGCCGAGGGCGACTGGGTCTCGATGGGTATCCCGTCGGACGGTTCGTACGGCGTCCCCGAGGGCCTCATCTCCTCCTTCCCGGTCACCACGAAGGACGGCGTGTACGAGATCGTCCAGGGCCTGGAGATCAACGAGTTCTCCCGCGCGCGCATCGACGCGTCCGTGAAGGAGCTGGAGGAGGAGCGCGAGGCGGTCCGCGCGCTCGGCCTGATCTGAGTCTGATCGGTTACGACCGAATCGAGGCCCCCGGGTGACCGTATCGTCGCCCGGGGGCCGGCGTTTTTGGCGAACCCGGTCTCCCGCACGCCCCTTTCGGGCACGGTGGAGCCATGCGTGATTTCCGGGACAGCGCGCCGTCCTACCTCACCGTCCGCGTCACCCCGCAGGCGGGCCCGCTCGCCGCGTTCGCGGAGCAGGAGGCGGCGGAGGCGATGGAGCGGTACCCGATGGTCGTCGGCCTCGGGGCGCCGCAGTTCTTCCCCACCCGCGAGTGCGAGACGGGGGGTTGGGAGATCCTCAGCGCCGGATGCGGTGAGCCGCAGGGCGCGCGGGACGACCTCGGCAGCCACTTCCGTACGTACGCGGGGAACGCCGACGACGAGGCCGTGCGCCGTAAGTGGATGGCCGCGGCGGAGCGGATCGAGCGGGAGGTCGTCGACGAGTTCCGGGTACGGGGGGAGAGGTTCCGTATCGCGCGTGCGGGACAGTTCGTCCGTCTGGGCCCCAACGGCCCCGAGCCGCCCCGCCCTTCCGACCGCGACACCGCCGACGTCGGCGCGGCGTACCGCCTCGACCACCGGGACGACGGGTTCGTCATCGACCCCTACACCCCGACGGGTCTCTCCGACGGACTCCTCAAACTGGAGTTGCTCAGCCTCGCCGGGCCGGCCGGTGACGTACCGCAGGAGGTACGGGACGACGCCGTCGCGGCGCAGTACGACTATCCCGGCGGGGTGCTGCTGACGCCGGTCTTCGTCATCTCCCGGCGGGAGCGCGGCGGCGGTTGGTCCCCGGCGAACCCTGACGCGACGCACGCGACCCCCCAGGGCGCGCGGGACTCCCTCTCCCACTGGCTCCGGGTCACCGGCCCCTGGAGCAAGGACCTCGACGACGCGAAGAAGGCGGAGTGGGCGGCGCTGGCGGACCGCCTCGACGAGACCCGCAAGAACGTCCTGACCGTCGACGGCGTCCGCTACCGGATCACCCGGGTCGACCGCATCGTCCGCATGGGCCCCGACGGCCCCGAGACCCCCCGCCCCTCCGACCCGGACCCCGAGCCCCCCATCACCGTCCACGTCCAGCAGCTCAAGGAGGCGGGCCTGTGGGAGGACGACGAGCACAAGCCCATCGAACTCGACGAGAGAACTCTGGAGTACCAGTCCCTCGTGGAGGAGGAAGAGGCGAGGCAGAGGGAGTGGAGGAGGGCCCGGGGGCTGCGGGACCCGGACTAGCCGGTGTCACCCCCCGAACGCACGGTGGTGCGACCGAATCCTCAAGACAGGGCAATTGGCATGTCTGCCCACCCCCTCAACCGGGCACGGTACGTGCATGACCGATTACCAGGACAACCATCCGGCCTACCTCACGTTCCGGATGACCGTCCCGGAAAGCCCCCTCGCTCAGTTCGCGGACCAGGAAGCGTGGCGGGCACGGGACCGGTACCCGCAGGTGATGGGGCTGGGGCTGCCGGAGTTCTTCTACATGGGGGAGTGCGAGCAGGGGGGTTGGGAGGTGCTGGGGTACGGGAACATCACTCCCCAGGCCGCCCGCGACTCCCTCGGCAGCCACTTCCGCATGAGCGCGAAGGACGCCGAGGACGCCGGTGACGAGAAGAACCGCCGTAAGTGGATGGCGGCGGCGAAGCGCATGGACCGCGAGGTCGTGAACGACCTGACCGTCCAGGGCCGTCGCTATCGGATCGTCCGGGTCAGCCGTTTCCTGAGGATGGGCCCCAACGGCCCCGAGCCGCCCCGCCCTTCGGACCGCGACACGGGCGAGGTCGGAGGCGGTGACGTCCCCGGCCCGAAGGACCAGGGCCACATCGTCGACGTCTTCGCCTGGACCGGCCTCTCCGAAGGCATCCTGAAGATGGAACTCGTCGACTTCGTGAACGCCCGCGACCACACGACCGAGGAGGGGTACGAGGATTCCCGCAGGGCCCGCCGCGAGTACCCCGGCGGCGTCCTGATGCCCCCCGTGTTCACGGTCTCCGAGCGCCGCGACGGCCAGTGGGGCGCGTTCAACATCGCCTCCTCGTACGCGACGGCGCAAGGCGCCCGCGACGCCCTCGCCTCGTACCTCCGGCTGCACGGCCCGTGGGAACTCGGCCTCGACGAGAAGACGAAGGCCGAGTGGGCGGCGCACGCCGACCGGCTCGACGAGACCCGCGCCAACGCCCTTGTCGTGGACGGCGTCCGCTACCGCGTCACCCGCGTGGAACGCCTCGTCCGCATGGGCCCTGACGGCCCCGAGCCGCCCCGCCGCTCCGACTACGACCCCGACGAGCCCTCCGACGTCCAGGTCAAGCGCCTCAAGGACGCGGGGCTGTGGAAGGACGAGGAGGACGACACTCCGACCGACCCGGAGATCAGCAAGCAGATGGAGGAGTACCACGCCTTGTGGGAGGCGGAACGCGCGCGGAAGAAGGCGTGGCGGAAGGCTAGGGGGATGCGGGACCTGGACAAGTAGGTGCGCCGGGGACGCGCGTTGGGTCCCCGGCGTCTCAAGTGACGTCCGCTGCGAGGGACTTCAACGCCGGGTGCTGTTCACGTGGCGTTCGCCGGTGTGGATGCCGGTTCCTTTTCCTCTGTGGGCTTCGGCTTGCATGGTGCCCTGAACTCCGTTATTACCAAGGCCGTTGACACCAGGACCGTGATTCCTACGATCCGCAGTGCCGAGCCCATCCCCGACGCGAGGTCGGTGTGGTGGGCCAGCAGTGTGCCGGACACGGCTACTCCGAGCGCCGCGCCGATCTCCCGTGCGGATGTGCCGAGTCCGGAGCCGAGGCCGGTCTGGTGAGGGGGGAGGGATGTCGCGACGCCCAGAGTCAGCGCCGGCATCGCCAGGCCCGTACCCACCGAGATCGTCAACAGCCAGCAGGCGTACAGGAGATACGGCGTTCCCGCGTCCGCCGTCGACGTCCCCAGCAGGCCGAGGCCGATCAGTGCGAGGCCCGCGCCGACCACCGGACGCGGGTGCGCGGACCAGCGTGCCGCGAACTTCGGGACCAGCGCCATGCCGACGATCACGGGGAGGATCGCGACGCCGGTGACACCGGGCCCGTACCCCTTGACCTCTTGCAGGTACTGCGAGTTGACGAAGAAGAGGGCGAAGAGGCCGAAGAACCCGGTGGCCAACCCGAGGACGGTGGCGCGGAGTTGGGGGGAACGGAAGAGGCGGGGGTCGAAGAGGGGGGCTCTGTACGAGGGTTGCGCGCCGAGGCCGGTCTCCGGAACCGCTGAGTCCACCCGCCGCGCCGCCCTCACCGACCTCCCCGCGAACCCCCCGATCAACCCGGCCCCCACCCCGAACGCCGCCAGGATCACCCCCGACGTCCACCCGTGCTCGGGACTCTCGATGATCCCGAACAGCACCGCCACCAACCCGGCGGTGAGCAGCAACGTCCCCACCGGATCAAGGGAGTTGCGCGGCGAACGATCCGTACGCGGGGTCGTCACCGCGACGACGATCGCCAGCACCCCGGCAAGCGGCACCATCGCCCCGAACAGCGCCCGCCACGTGAGGAATTGGCCCACCAACCCGCCCCCGAGGTTCCCCACCATCCCACCCAGCCCGATCGCCAGCGTCCACGACGCCATCGCCTGCGCCCTGCGCGCGGGCCCCGCGAGGTGGACGACGAGGGACATGGTCGCCGGCGTGATGAGCGCGGCGCCGGCGCCGGAGACCCCCCGCCCGGCGATGAGCAGCGCGGGCGTCGTCGCCGACGCGCTGACCCCGGCCCCGATCGCGAACAGCGCGAGCCCGGCGAGAAGGGCACCCTTCCGCCCGTACCGATCCCCCAGCGCCCCCGCCGGGATCAGCAACCCGGCGAAGGCGATGACGTACGCGTCGACGGTCCACAAGATCTCGGCGTGCGAGGGCCGCAGATCCGACGCCGCGAGCTGCGGGATGAGGAGGTTGATCGCCGCGACCATGCTCTGCGCGACGAGCACGCAGGCGCACAGCGCGAGGAGGGTCGAGCGTTTCAGGGCAGGCGCGGACACGGCTCCTCCAGGGAGCTGGACGGTGTGGGATTCCCGGGTGCTTTCACCGTAGGCTCGACCTGTCCTGCTTTCCAGTGCAACCTTCGCAAGGGATGAATGCGTGTGACGCAATCCGTGGACCTCAACCTGCTCGTCGCGCTGGACGTCCTGCTGGAGGAGCGCAGCGTCCAGGGCGCGGCCCGGCGCCTGCACCTCTCCGAGCCCGCGATGAGCCGCACCCTCGGCCGCATCCGTACGGCGCTCGGCGATCCGGTGCTGGTCAGGGCGGGGCGGCGGATGGTCCCCACGCCGCGCGCGCTCGCCGTCCGCGCGGAGGTGAGTACGGTCGTCGAGCGGGCCCGAGCGGTGTTCACCCCGGCCGACACCGACCTCCGTACCGTCGTACGGACCTTCTCGATCCTCGGCCACGACGCCATAGCCGCTGCGCACGGGCCCGCTCTCCTCGCGCGCGCCGCCGCCGAGGCGCCCGGCATCCGGCTGCGGTTCCTCAGCGAGAGCCACCTCGACGCGCCGTTCCTCCGGGAGGGGACCGCCGACCTCGAAGTGGGCGTCGTCGACAGCACATCGCCCGAGGTACGGACCGAACTCCTCGCCGAGGACCGGATGGTGGGGGTCGTGCGGGCCGGACACCCGTTGCTGGAAGGGGAGTTGACGCCCGAACGGTTCGCCGTCGAGGCGGATCACCTGACCGTGTCCCGACGCGGCAAGCTGCATGGGCCGGTTGACGCGGCGCTCGCCGAACTCGGCTTGCAGCGCCGGGTGGTTGTGAGCGTCGGCTCGCTGCCCGCGTCCCTCTTCGTCCTGCGCGACACCGACCTCGTCGGGCTCAACACGGGGTGGGGGCTGTCGCTGGCGCGGACGTTGGGGCTCGTCCACTTCGAAGTGCCGTTGCCGCTGCCGCCGTTGAGGCTGGGGATGGCCTGGCATCCGCGCTATGACGCCGACCCGGCGCACGCGTGGCTGCGAGGGCTGGTGCGGGAGTGGATGCGCGGCGCACTGCCCAACTGAGTTTGAGGGTGCCCCCCGGACGATTCAGGTGCGTCCGGAAGGCACCCTCGCGAAAGCCGAGCCTTATGACCGGGGTGGAAACGAGAGCGGCTGAACCCGGTCCGCCGGCCCGGCGAAGGTCATACCTGCGGCGCGAGCCCCGCCGCGATCTCCCGCAGCGCCGCCGTCGCACACCGCTGCATCCCCGGCCCGAACGTCACCCGGGTGGCCCCCAGCGTGCCCAGATCCGCAGGCGTCGGGCCGTCCTCCGGGTGGCCGAGGACGTTGATCGGCCCCTTGACCCCCGCCCGCAGCAACGGCAGCGCGACCGGAGGCGCGAGGATCGGGTACACGCAGTCCGCGCCGGCCGCCACGTACAGCGCGGCCCGCTCGATCACCGCCTCCGGGGAGGCGATGCCGCGTACGAAGGTGTCGATGCGCGCGTTGACGAACAGCTCCCCGTCCGCCACCGCGCACACCTCCGCGAGCCAGTCGGCGTGCTCGTGCGGGTCCTTGAGGACTTCCCCACGTGAGTCCTCAAGGTTGCACCCCACGACGCCGGCCTCCAGGAGCCGTGCCACCAGCTCCCTCGGCGCCAGCCCGTACCCGTCCTCGACATCCGCCGACACCGGGACGTCCACCGCGCGCGCGATCCGCGACACCGCGGCGAACATCTCCAGGGCCGGGGTCTTCCCGTCCGCGTACCCGAGGCTCGCCGCCACCCCGGCGCTCGGCGTCGCCAGCGCCGGGAACCCCGCGTCCGCGAACACGCCCGCGCTCACCGCGTCCCACGCGCCGGCCAGGACGAGGGGGTCGTCCGGGCGGCGCCGCGAGTGCAGCGCGCGGAAAATCTCCACCTTGCTCATCCGGCGTCCACCGGCCGGGCCGAAGGCCTCCGCCCCGCTCATCCGGCGTCCTCCGGCAGGTACGTCCCCGCGACCATCCTCGTCGTCACGCCGATCCTGTTCCACGCGTTGATCACCGTGATCACCGAGATGAGCCGCGCCAGCTCCGTCTCCCCGAACAGCTTCGCCGCGTTGCCGTACACCTCGTCCGACACCGGGCCCTCCGTCAGCCGGGTCATTGCCTCGGCCAGCTCGATCGCCGCGACCTCGCGCTCGGTGTAGAAGTGCCGGGACTCCTTCCACACGGTCAGCTGCATCAGCCGCTCGACACTCTCGCCGTTCGCCAGCGCGTCCTTGCTGTGCATGTCCACGCAGAACGCACACCCGTTGACCTGCGAGACCCGCACCTTGACGAGGTACCTGAGCGTCGCGTCGACGCCCTGCTGAGCCGCCGCGTCCAGTCTCACCAACGCGCGATAGACCTCCGGCACCCTCTCCGCCAGCACCATCCGCGGACAGTGCGCCGCCCGCTCCCGCTCCGCTGTGCTCATGCAACCGACCCTAAAATGCAAGCAGCCCACGGATATGGTCCATTCCGTGACCGAAAACGTGGGCCAATCGGGAGGGGCCGAAGGTGGACGAGAACGGTGACGAACCCGTCGTCATGACCGGCCTGGCCGGTATCCCCACCTCCGAGGCCGTCCCCGTGTACGACAACCCCGGCCCCGACGAGCCCCAGGAAGCACCCCCCGCCCCACCCCCCGTCGGCCTAGGCATCGACCTCCACCTGGTCCCCACCGGCCCCCACCTCCGGCGCGGCCTCACCGACGCCCTGCGGGAGGCCGTACGCAGCGGCCGACTCGGGCCGGGGACGCGGCTGCCGTCGTCGCGGGTGCTGGCCGTCGATCTGGGGATCGCCCGGAACACCGTTGCCGATGCGTACGCCGATCTCGTCGCCGAGGGGTGGCTGACCGCGCGGCAGGGGTCCGGGACCCGGGTCGCCGAGCGGCCCGTGCCGCAACGGGAGACCAGGGGCGGCGGGCACCGGCGCGCTCCCGGCAAGCCGCGGTACAGCCTGCTGCCGGGCAGCCCCGACCTCGCCGCGTTCCCGCGCGCCGAGTGGCTCAAGGCGGCCCGGCGCGCCTTCACCGCCGCGCCCAACGACGTCCTCGGGTACGGCGACCCCCGCGGCCTGCCCGAACTGCGCGCCGCGCTCGCCGGTTACCTCGCCCGCGTACGCGGCGTCCGCACCGACCCCGAGCACCTCCTCATCTCCACCGGCTTCTCCCACAGCCTCCGCCTCCTCGGTGAACTCCTGCACGCGCGCGGCGTCCGCACCCTCGCCGTCGAGTCGTACGGCCTCCCGCCCCACTGGGCGATCCTCGAACGCGCCGGCCTCACCACGACCCCCCTCCCCTTCGACACCCACGGCACCCGCGTCGAGAACCTGCCCGCCAGTGCGGGCGCTGTCCTCCTCACCCCCTCCCACCAGTTCCCCCTCGGCGTCGCCCTGCGCCCCGAGCGCCGCGCGGAGATCGTCGACTGGGCGCGCCGCAGCGGCGGCCTGATCCTGGAGGACGACTACGACGGCGAGTTCCGCTACGACCGACAGCAGGTCGGCGCGCTCCAGGACCTGGCCCCCGACCACGTCGTCTACCTCGGCACCGCCAGCAAGTCCCTGGCCCCCGGCCTGCGCATCGCCTGGCTGGTCCTCCCCCCGTCCCTCACGGCGGAGGCGGCCCGCCTCAACGGCGCCCAATCGACCAGCGCCCTCGAACAGTTGACGCTCGCCGAGTTCATCGAATCCGGCGCGTACGACCGCCACGTACGCGCCTCCCGCCTCCGCTACCGGCGCCGCCGCGACGACCTGGTCACCGCCGTCACCACCCACGCCCCCGACGTCCGCGTCACCGGCATAGCCGCCGGCCTCCACGCGGTCCTCAGCCTCCCGCCGGGCACGGAGGACTCGGTCATCCACGCGGCGGCCTGGCAGAGCCTGGCCCTCTACGGCCTGACCCGCTTCCGCCACGCGACCCTGGACACACCCCGGGACGCGCTGGTCGTCGGCTACGGAACGCCGTCGGACCACACGTGGCCTGCGGCGCTGGCGGCGCTGTGCCGGGTGCTGCCTTGACATCCTCCCCTCCCCGAAAGGAGGGGATTTCTGGCTCAGGCTGCCTGCGGGAGCGGCGCTCCCGCAGGTCTTGTGCCTTCGGCACCAGCCGGGGTGAGACCAGCCCGGACGAGCATCACGCGGGCGGAGTTCTTGTCCCTGGGGGACGAGGCTCCGCACGTGGTGCAGGTGTAGGTACGTTCGGACAGTGGCAGTGCGTGCTTGGTTCTCGCTCCGCACGATGCGCAGTCCATGGTGGTGTGCGCGGGGTTGACGAGGCGGACGTCCCGCCCGTGTTTGCGGCCCATCTCGATCAGGGCCTTCTTCGTGGCGCCGATCGCCGCGTCAGCAGCTTTGCGGGCCATGGTGGTCTTCGCGAGGAACTTCGGCCGGAAGTTCTCGACAGCGATGGCGTCGTGATCGCGCACGACGCGCTTGGCCCACTTGCGGGCTGTGTCCTGCCGCTGCCGGGCGATCTTCGCGTACGTGTTCGCCCGCCACCTCTTCGCGTCCCGATACCCCTTCGACAATGCCTGCCCCCTCGCCGGCTTGCGACGGGACACCATCCGGTCGTACCGAGTCAGCCTGCCTTGAGTAGTACGCCCGTGCTGGGGGTGAGGAAGGTCGTAGGCGTCCGAGGTGGTGGTGGCGGTCTCTCTGACTCCCCAGTCCACGCCGAGCACACGGCCCGTGTCGGGCAACAGCTGGGTTTCGGTGGCGACGACGAACGAGGCGTACCAGTGCCCCACCGCGTCCCGGTACACCCGTACCGACGAAGGCACGGACGGGAGTTCACGCGACCACACCACGGTCAGCACGATGTCGCCCGCGAGATGCAGACGGCCGTCCTTCAGCCGGAACCCGCGCTGTGTGTAGTTGAGCGTGGGCAGCGCCTCACGCTTCTTCTTGTGCCGGGGCATGCCCGCGCGCTGCCGCATCGGCAGACGCTTCTCGACGTCCTTCAGTGCCTTCGAACGGGACCTGGCGAAGTCCCGGATGATCTGCTGTTGCGGCACCGAAGCACCCTCACGCAGCCACGGCGTGCGGGCGCGGGCCTCAGTCAGCATCCTGTCGAGCTGAGCCGGGCCGCACGTCAGCCTGCTCTCGGAATGCGCCCGATTATGGGCGTGTACAGCACGGGACTTGGCCACGCACTCGTTCCACACCCACCGGCACCGGTCCCACTCCACGAGCAGAGCGGTGCGGGCGGTCGACGACACACGAAGCCGGTAGGTGTACCGGGCGTGCCCGGTATCCTCCGAAACCTTCTTTGGTGTCGCCATGACGTCATTCTGCCGCTCAAACAGTGCCCATGACCCTCTAATCTGGAGTCATGGATGAAGAGAAGCGCATCACCCTTCGCCTGCCCGCCGACCTACACGGGTGGCTGGTCACCCAGGCCAAGTCCGCCCGCAGGTCCCTCAACTCCGAAATCGTCTACCGGCTGGAGACCGAGCGTGACGCCGCCGTGGCGGACGCCGAATTGCCCTGACGGCGCTTCGGCTTTCCCTGCCCCTCGGCCTCGAAGGCTCGGGCATTCCCGCAGGAACCCGGTGAACGCCGGCTGTGGGGACCGGTCAGCTGTTTACAGCGAGATACCCGTCCTCTTTGCGATCCTGGTCAACCGCTCGTTGCTCCGCTTGTGTTTCGACACCAGGACTCGGGTCAGTTCCTGAGACGTGGGGTGAACGGCGGCCATCTCGGGCGCCACCGCCCATGCCTTTTCGAGGCTCTCAAGAGTGCTTTCTTGATCCCCGAGAGCGAGCTGGGAACGTCCGAGGTTCATGTAGAGCGGCCCCACCCTTGTGGCGGGAAGGTTGAGTCCCGCCCGGATCAAGGCATCCGCCGTGTCCAACGCCTTACGGTGCTGTTCCATGTCGGAAGCCGTCGCGATGACATGTGTGGCCGTGTTTTCGGGGCCGAAATGGATGCCGTGCTCGACGATGTCCTCCGGGAATTCTTCGGCCACTTCCCAAGCCGCTTCGATGTGCCGGTTCGCCGTCTGCTTGTCCTTGAGCCGTCCGGCCAGGGTCAGGCCGCGAAGATGCAGGATCCCCAACGCGTACGCACGGTCCCGACCGGTGAGCATCGACTCCGTCCGGACGATCGCACGGTCGACGACGGCCAGGCCGCCGGCGAAATCCCCCGAGTTCAGGAACGTCCCCGCGTCATCGCGTGCCGCGACGATCGCCGCGATCGGGTCGGCCCGCTCGGAAGCCATGCGCTGTTTCATGGTCGCCAGCTCGGCAAGGTGCATCCACCTGTGCCTCGCGGCCAGCCAGTAGACGATCCCGTACACATCGGCGACCAGAGTCCAAGCCCCCGGACGCTGTACCAGATGAGCGTGGTTCGTGACCCTGGAGAGCACTCCGGGAAGCCTCTGGAGAACCAGGGACAGTTCTGTGTTCTGCCGAAGCTGGTTGAGGTCGTCGACTTCCCGCTGAAGAGTTTCGGGATGCTCAGGTGGCGGTCCGGGGACATCGAACCTGCGAATGACAAAGTTGAGTTCACTCAGATTCTTCTCGGGTGCGCTGCCCAGGAGTTCGTCAAGGGTGAGGTTCAATGCTCGCGCGATGGCGGCACCCACCCCTTGAGTGAGCGCTCGGTCCCCGACTTCGACCTTGCTCAGCAGGGACACGGACACCCCTGATTTCCGGGCGAGAGCCACCTGGCTGAGTCGTTGTTCCTTACGGCGCTTGGCCACGTTCGAGCCAGGCCCAGGTACGTGTGCAGCGTCCATGTCCGACGCCTTCCCCACTTGGTGACGTTCTCCCCTCCAGGGTCCCAAAACCTCGTTGAGCGCGCTGGGTGACTGTGCAAGAAGTGTGCAAGTCGCCTGCTGACCTCCGGCGTTGACTGTTGTAACGACAAACCCCCGCGACGTTCGAGCGTCCGGGGGCATGGCCACCAACCCCCAGAAGGACGGCGCACCGAACGAGAACTACGACCCGTCGGCCGCGAGCGACGCGGCCGTCCTGTGGAAGATGCACGTCACGAACACGCACCCCGGGAAGTCGAAGTGAGGCCCCCGAACCCATTGGGTGAACCCCGCCTCGTCCAACTCCTCGACGGCACCGAAGACCCCGACTGGCGAACCGCGTACGGCGGCACCCTCAACCCCACCACGGGCAAGGTCGAACTCCCCACCCCGGCCTACAAGAACTGCCCCGAGTGCGCCCGGGAGGCAACCCGTGGTCACCGCTGAACACATCGGCAAGACCGTCACCGACGGCCAACGCACCGGAATCCTCATGGACTTGATCCCGTGGGAGAACCCCGACCAACCTCCCGCCCACCGCCGCTCGCAACTCATGGCGTACGTCCGCCCCGAAGGCGGCGGCACCGAATGGGACGCACCCCCGTCCACGCTGGACCCCGCATGAAGGCCATGTGCACCATCGTCGTCGTCCTCGCAGCGCTCATGTGGGTCGTGACCGTCGCATGGATCGTCGCCGGAGTGACGACCTGGACCAGCACGGCTGAGAAGCACCCGCTGCGCCCCGATCGGCCCCGCCCGACATGGTCGTTCCCCCGAGACCTGTCGGGTGGGGTCTTCTCCGATCAGACCCGACTGGTGAACCCGAGTCGAGCAGAGCAGCCTCCGTTGTCGGTCGGTCCCCTGCGTGTCAGTCAGCGTCCCGTTCCCGGCCAGGGAAGAAGTCCGCGCTCTGGACGTACTCCATGGCCTTCGTGAACTCCGGGTCGGTCAGGCGGGGTTCCATCTCCTCCAGGGTCAGGTCCTCCACCCGGGTCTGGATCCAGTACAGGTTGCCCAAGGGGTCGCGGACCCGGCCCACCCGGTCGCCGAAGAACAAGTGGGTGACCTCCGTGACCGACGTGCCGCCCGCCGCGACGGCCCGGCGGTGGACCGCGTCGGCGTCCTCGACGTACAGGCGGAGGAAGCCGGGGGTCGGGGGCCACTCCGGGCGGGTGTCGAACATCATCACCACCGAGTCGCCGATACGGACCTCCGCGTGCGCGACGGAGCCGTCCTCGCCCTTGAGGCAGGCGAGTTCCTCGGCGTCGAAGGCGCGCTTCAGGTAGTCGATGAGCTGCACGGTGTCGCGCGAGATGAGCCACGGTGTCACGGTGGTGTAGCCCTCGGGAATCGGCTTGACGGGCATCTGACCTCCTGGGTTCCCGGCGACGCTAGGCCCCGGGTAGGTCAGTCCCGGTCCTACACGGAGCGGACGTACTCCAGGATCCGGTACCGCAGCCCCGACACCGAGGTCAGCCAGTCACCCTCCTCGGTGACCCGCCAACCGCCGTCCAGCGCGGGCGCGTACGTGTCGCCCGTCACCTGTACGTCGATCTCCGTCACCGAGAGCCGTGCAGCGAACTCCATCGCCGCCCGGTAGATCTCGCCCCCGCCGATCACCCACGCGTCCGGCGCTGAGGCAAGCGCCTCAGGAAGCGAGGCTGCTCGTTCAGCGCCGGACGCCGTCCATGAAGCATCCCGGGTCAGCACGATGTTGCGGCGCCCGGGAAGGGGCCGGAAGCGCGGCGGGAGGGAGTCCCACGTACGGCGACCCATCACCACCGGGTGCCCCAGCGTCGTCGCCTTGAAGTGGGCCAGGTCCTCGGGCAGACGCCAGGGAATCGTGGAGTCCGCGCCGATCACGCCGTCCAGCGTCTGCGCCCAGATGAGTCCGACGCTCATACCGCGACCGGCGCCTTGATGGCGGGGTGGTGCCGGTAGTCGACCACCTCTACGTCGTCGTAGGTGTACGAGAAGAGGTCGTCGGCCTGGCGCAGCTGAAGCCGGGGGAAGTCCAGCGGCGTACGGGAGAGCTGTTCCGTCACCTGCTCGACGTGGTTGTCGTAGATGTGGCAGTCGCCCCCGGTCCAGATGAAGTCACCCGGCTCCAGACCCGTCTGCTGCGCGACCATGTGCGTCAGCAGCGCATAGCTCGCGATGTTGAAGGGGACGCCGAGGAACAGGTCCGCACTGCGCTGGTAGAGCTGGCAGGAGAGGCGGCCGTCGGCGACGTAGAACTGGAAGAACGCGTGGCAGGGCGCGAGGGCCATCTCGGAGAGCTGGGCGACGTTCCACGCGGAGACGATGATCCGGCGCGAGTCGGGGTCGCGGCGGAGTGTGTCGAGGACCTCAGTGAGCTGGTCGATGTGACCGCCGTCCGGCGTCGGCCAGGAGCGCCACTGCACGCCGTACACGGGACCGAGTTCACCATCGGCGTCGGCCCACTCGTCCCAGATGCTGACGCCGTTGTCCTGGAGCCACTTGACGTTCGAGTCGCCGCGCAGGAACCACAGCAGCTCGTACACGATCGACTTGAGGTGCACTTTCTTCGTCGTGACCAGGGGGAACCCCTGCGCGAGGTCGTAGCGCAGTTGGTGTCCGAAGACACTCCGGGTACCGGTGCCGGTCCGGTCGGCCTTGGCCGTACCGGAGGTGAGCACTTGCCGCAACAGGTCTTCGTACTGGGTGTCCGCCACGTCGGCCGAGTCTACTGGGACGCCCGTGACGTGGGTGTCTCCCCCACCGGAGCCTCCTCCGGCGCCTCCCCGAACCGCGCCAGCGCCAGCGCCAGCGCCCCCGCCACAGCCACCCCGAACCCCAGCACCGCCAGCCACTCCAGCCCGCCCCGCGTCCGGTCCCCCAGCCAGATCACGCCGACGGCGGCAGGACCGACCGTCTCCCCGATCACCATCCCGGCGGTCGCGGCGGTCACCGACCCCCGCTGGATCGCCGAGGTGAGCAGCAGGAAGGCCGCCCCGCCACCGACGAGCAACGCGTACGAAGCCGGATTCGCCAGCAACGAAAAGGATTCCACGGAATCGATCAGCCGCACCCCCACCTCCACCACCCCGAACCCGAACCCGGCACCGAGCCCGAGAGTCAGCGCGCGCCCCCGCTCCGGCAGCCGCCCCCCGACGGTCCCCAGCAGCAGAATGCAGACGGCGGCCCCGAGCGCCGACCACTTCAGTACGTCGGACCCGTGCCGAGACCCTTCCTCGCCGGACGCCAGAGCCAGCATCCCCAGCCCCGCGCACACCACCGCGACCGCGCCCCACTCGGTCCGGCTCAGCCGCACCTTCAGCATCCGCGCCGCCACGACCGCCGTCACCGCGAGGCTCGCCGCGAGCGCCGCGCCGACCGCGTAGATCGGTACGGACCGCAGCGCCAGCACCTGGAACACGAACCCGAGCCCGTCGAGCCCGAGCCCGGCGACGTACCGCCACTGCCGTACGGCACGCAGCAGCAGCGCGGCGTCACCGCGAGAGGAACCGCCCGCCGCCGCTTCCCTGGTCGCCACCGCCTGCCACACCGTCGCCGTACCGAAACAGACCGCAGCGGCGAGTGCGCACACCATCCCAAACATCACAAACGGACTGTAGGGGAGGGGCGGGCGGCGGGGGTACTCGAACGGGAACTCTCACCGATCTCTAGGCTGATCGTCGAACACACGCATCCATTACACGGGGAGATCAGGACATGGCGGACACGACCAGAAGGCTGCGCTCGAACGCGGTCGTCCTCGGCGGCGTGGGGATCCTCGCGGTGGCGCTCACCGCGTGCTCCTCCGACCCGGACAAGCGGTGCGTCGACCGCGACAGCTACGACTCCCTGAAGGGCTACAAGGTCGTCTCCGACAAGAACTGCAAGTCGTCGAGCGGTTCGTCGCACACCGTCTGGTACTACGGCGGCAACCGGAGCAACGGCTACGTGGACGGCGGTTCGCTCACCAAGTCCCGTAAATCGTCCGGTGGTTCATCAAGCTCCAGCGGTGGGTCCGGCGGCGTCGACCGGGGCGGCTTCGGCGGCAGCGACGGCGGCCACGGCAGCTCCGGCGGCTGAGCGCGCCGTGATACGCCACCGCATCGAACCCCGCCCCGACTGGCAGCGGACGGTGGAGGCGCAGGGCCTCGTCTACCCGCTCTCCCGGTACCCGGACGGGGAGTTGTACCCCTACTGGGACGAGAGCGCGTACTACTCCTTCACCCTCGACGAGGTCGAGGCGCTGGAGGAGACGGTCGAGGAGCTGCACCGGATGTGCCTCGCCGCCGCCGAACTCATCGTCGCCGAGGGCCGTTTCGCCGACCTCGGCATCACCGATCCCCAAGTCGCCGACGCCGTCGCCGAGTCCTGGCGCCGACGGGCCGAACTCCCGTCCGTGTACGGCCGGTTCGACCTGCGCTACGACGGCACCGGGCCCGCGAAGATGCTGGAGTACAACGCCGACACGCCCACGTCCCTCGTGGAGGCGGCGTCCCCCCAGTGGTTCTGGATGGAGGACCGCTTCCCCGGCGCCGACCAGTGGAACTCCTTGCACGAGCGGCTCGTTGCCGCCTGGAAGCGACAGGGCGACCTGCTGCCGCCCGGCAGTCCCCTCTACTTCGCGCACTCCACCGCCGACGAACTCGGCGAGGACCTCATGACCGTCGCCTACCTCAAGGAGACGGCCGAACAGGCGGGGCTCGACACGGAGTGGATCCCCGTCGAGGACATCGGCTTCGACCGGCTCTCGGGGCGGTTCGTCGACAACAAGCTCCGGTTCATCCGGAGTTGCTTCAAGCTGTACCCCTGGGAGTGGCTCACGACTGACCGCTTCGGCGGGCATGTGCTGGACACGCTCGACAACGGGGGCGGCACGGGCAGCACGCTGTGGATCGAGCCGGCGTGGAAGATGCTGCTCAGCAACAAGGCGTTGCTGGCGGTGCTTTGGGAGATCTACCCCGGCCACCCCAACCTCCTCCCCGCATACCTGGACGGGCCCCGGGAGTTGGCCGAGTACGTCTCGAAACCCTTGCTGGGGCGCGAGGGTGCCGGGGTCGTGGTGCATCAGAAGGGCGCCGAGCCGGTCGTACCTGTAGAGCCTTGCTGCTACCAGCAGTTGGCGCCGCTCCCCGCCTTCGACGGGAACCATGTCGTCCTCGGCGCGTGGACCGTCGAGGGGGAGGCGGCGGGGCTCGGTATCCGGGAGTCGGCCGGGTTGGTCACGGATGTGTACGCGAGGTTCCTGCCGCACATCATCCAGTGAGATCCGGCCACCTTTCGTCCCGGAACATCCCGTTTTCGCCATTCATTCTTTGCTGTTATTTTACTCGGCGGCGGATGCTGGGATCGTTCCGGGCGGGAGCCCTGCCACGGGGGTGAGGGCGCCACACCCAGGGGGCCGGATGCTGCGTATCCACTTCACGCCCGAAGACCTCGCACGGGTCCGGATCGCCGGATCGCCCGACCCGCTCTGGGAGGTCGCCTTCAGCCTCCACCGGCTCCAGGACACCCGGGGGCGGCGGGCCTACGCCGACTGGTTCCGCGTGGCGCTGCCGAAGCTGACCCGTACGCCGCTCGGCGCCGCCGTACGGGGGACGCTGCACCAACTCCTGCCCCGCGCCGACTACTTCCCCGACTTCCTCACCCCGCCCGAGGCCGCCGACGGTCTTGACGCCGGGTTCGCGGCGATCCTCGACACGCCTCCCGAGCGGGTGCGGCGGGAACTGGAGACCCTCGCGAGACGGGTCGGGGCGCCGAGTTGGGCGGGCGGGCTGGTGCAGCGGCGGGCCCGCGAGGAGATCGTGGGCGTGCTGCGCGCCTACCACTCCGCCGTGATCGCACCCCACCACGACCGGATGCGGGCGGAGTTCGACAGCGAGCGGGCGACGCTCGGGCGGGCCCTTCTCGACGGGGGTGTGGACGGGCTGCTGGGCGGTCTCGGGCCGGGGGTGCGGTGGCGGTCGCCGGTGCTGGAGGTCGACTACGTCGAGGACCGCGACGTGTATCTGAACGGGCGCGGACTGCGCCTGGTCCCCTCGTACTTCTGCCGGTACCGGCCGGTCACCTTCGCCGATCCGGAGCGGGAACCTGCGCTGCTCTATCCGCTGAGCCACGCCGGTACGGGGGCGGCGCCCGGCGGCGCCTCGCTCGACGCGCTGCTCGGGCAGACCCGGGCCGCCGCGCTGCGGGTCGCCGGGGTGGGGGCCACGACCACGGAACTCGCCCGTGCGCTGGATGTTTCGCCGGCCACGGCCAGCTATCACACGTCCGTGTTGCGGGAGGCGGGGCTGATCTTCAGTCGGCGGTGCTCGAATACGGTGCTGCATACGTTGACGCCGACGGGGGCGGCGTTGTTGCGGACGAGGTGAGCTGGGTGTTTCTACCGCCCTCGAAAGTACTGTCTGGGCTGGTCGGCGGGGTGCGACGGTGGCGGGACAGCCGAAACAGATGGGGGCAGAACATGACGTCGTCCAGGAAAATCGCCGCGCTGGCCGGTGGGTTGGCCATGACCGCGGGACTTCTTGTGGGAGGGGCGGGGAGTGCGGGTGCGGCAGAGCAAGGGGTTCGGGCCGCTTGTCACGACGGGGACCTCACCTTCAACAAGGGAGCGGGCAGCTTCTACTACCCGATCAGCGCCAGCAGTCGCCTGACGACAAGTAGCAACTGCAACGACATCAACCTGCGGATCACCAACGGTGCGCGCAACGTCAAGGTGTGCTTCTACCCGAGCTCCGGCGGTGTGGACTGCCAGGAGAACTACACGTACGTCGGCTCCAGTTGGACCGTGGTCGCCGAAGACGTGCTCGACGGCACCAAGTACCGCTTCCGGTTCCTGACCGACCCCGCGGCAGGTGGCCAGTACGCCGACTGAGGTCTGCACCCCTGTTGAGACTTTTCGGCGATCCATCAGGGCCACTCGCCGAAAAGTCTCACAGGGCGCCTCAATGAAACGATAGAAGGCATGACGACCGCGAAATTCGTGCTCGAAGTCTCCGTCGACCCCGAACGTCCCGCCGAGGAACTCGGCCGCATCCTCCGTTACTGGGGCGGCAACCTCCACCACTACGACCTGAAACCCGGCGACGGCAGCGCCGTCTACGACTCCGCGCACCAGGACGTGGGCCAGTGGCGGATCGAGGTCACCGGGTAGGCTGACCGAGGGCCGTGACTGGCGCGCTGGGATGGGACCGACCATCGGGGAGCGGCCCGGAACGACGAGTGCCGTGCGCCTGGGCCGAACCTGAACGCCGAACGCCGTAGCCCTACGTCCGGAGGTCTCATGTCCGAGCCCCTGTCCCCCCAGTCCACCGCCTTCCGCGCCGCCCTCGACGTGATCCGCGCGGTCGAGCCGCGCGTCGCCGACGCGATCGGCCAGGAGGTCCACGACCAGCGCGAGATGCTCAAGCTGATCGCGTCCGAGAACTACGCGTCCCCGGCGACCCTCCTGGCCATGGGGAACTGGTTCAGCGACAAGTACGCGGAGGGCACGGTCGGGCGGCGCTTCTACGCCGGGTGCCGGAACGTCGACACCGTCGAGTCGCTCGCCGCCGAGCACGCGCGTGAGCTGTTCGGGGCGCGGCACGCGTACGTCCAGCCGCACTCCGGGATCGATGCCAACCTCGTAGCCTTCTGGGCCGTACTCGCCGACCGCGTCGAGGTGCCGTTCCTCGCGAAGACCGGGGTCCGCCAGATCAACGACCTCTCCGAGGCGGACTGGGCCGAGCTGCGGCAGGCCTTCGGCAACCAGCGGATGCTCGGCATGTCCCTCGACGCGGGCGGCCACCTCACGCACGGCTTCCGGCCCAACATCTCCGGCAAGATGTTCGACCAGCGGTCGTACGGCACGGACCCCGCGACCGGCCTCATCGACTACGACGCGTTGCGTGCCCAGGCGCGTGAGTTCAAGCCGTTGATCCTGGTCGCCGGGTACTCGGCGTACCCCCGGCTGGTGAACTTCCGTGTCATGCGGGAGATCGCGGACGAGGTCGGTGCGACGCTCATGGTCGACATGGCGCACTTCGCCGGTCTCGTCGCGGGCAAGGTCCTCACCGGCGACTTCGACCCGGTCCCGCACGCGCAGATCGTCACGACGACGACCCACAAGTCCCTGCGCGGCCCGCGCGGCGGCATGGTCCTGTGCGACGACTCCCTCAAGGACCAGGTCGACCGGGGCTGCCCGATGGTCCTCGGCGGCCCGCTCCCCCACGTCATGGCGGCCAAGGCCGTCGCCCTGGCCGAGGCCCGCCAGCCGTCGTTCCAGGACTACGCCCAGCGCATCGTCGACAACTCGCGCGCGCTCGCGGAAGGCCTGATGCGACGCGGCGCGACCCTGGTGACCGGCGGCACGGACAACCACCTCAACCTCATCGACGTATCCACGTCGTACGGCCTCACCGGCCGCCAGGCGGAATCGGCCCTCCTCGACTCCGGCATCGTCACCAACCGCAACGCGATCCCCGCCGACCCCAACGGCGCCTGGTACACCTCCGGCATCCGCATCGGCACCCCCGCCCTCACAACACGCGGCCTCGGCACATCCGAGATGGACGAGGTCGCGGGCCTCATCGACCGCGTCCTCACGGCAACGGAACAGGGCACGACGAAATCGGGCGCGGTGTCGAAAGCGGCGCACGTCCTGGACGAGAAGGTGTCCCAGGAGATCGCCCAACGCGCGACGGACCTCGTCCAGGGCTTCCCGCTGTACCCGGAGATCGACCTCGGCTGAGAAGCCTGACCGAAGTTCCGTCGCTGGAGTCGCCTTCCTGCGACGGAGCTTCACCGTTGGTTCGGAAGATCCTGCTCCACTCACAGCTCGATCAGCTCCTGCCGAGGCCCATCCCGAGGCGGCCCCCCTCCACGCCGCCCCGCCAAGCGGCGTACGAGGAGCATCCCCCCGGCCCCCAACACCACCCCCACACCGCCCGGCACCAGCCACCCCCCTCCAGAACCAGAACCCGGCGTCGAAGGCGCGACCCCCGTGAACCCCCCCTCCCGCTCCCACCGCTCATACGCCGACCGCGGCGCCGGATGCCACCGGATGTCCGCGTCCTCGACCTCCGGCGCGACATCTCTCCGTACCCACGGCGTCCCGTCCCCCGCCAGCACCACCTGATCCACCTGGTCGACCGCCACGTCCCCGCCCGGCGGCCGGTTGTCCTGGGGCCATCCGCCGACCCCGCTGCGGCCCCACACGACGGTGAACCGCACCGCCGGATAGTGCCCCGCCTCCCACCCCACAGGCACCCGCACCGTCCCCGTGTACGTCGGGTCGAGCAGCTCCCAGAGCCGGTCGAAGTCGGCCTCGCGGGAGCGTACGGCCAGGGTCTGTCCCGACGTGCCGTCGATGAGCATCGCCACATCGGGTATCCGCAGCGGCGGCCCCGGTCACGGGCAGCGCGGACAACGCCAGTGCCAGTACCGCGATCCGTCTCACAGACACCCCCGCCCTGTTCCCTACCTCTCCCCTGAACCTGAGAGAATGAACCCATGGCCTCTGCTCGACCCCGTGTGCTCTCCGGCATCCAGCCCACCGCCGGCTCGTTCCACCTCGGCAACTACCTCGGCGCGGTGCGCCAGTGGGTGGCGCTCCAGGAGTCGCATGACGCGTTCTACATGGTCGTCGACCTGCACGCGATCACGCTTCCGCAGGACCCGGCGGAGCTGCGGGCGAACACCCGGCTGGCGACGGCGCAGCTGCTGGCGGCGGGCCTCGACCCCGAGCGCTGCACGCTGTTCGTCCAGAGCCACGTCCCGGAGCACGCGCAGCTCGCGTGGGTGATGAACTGCCTGACCGGCTTCGGCGAGGCGTCGCGGATGACGCAGTTCAAGGACAAGTCGGCGCGCCAGGGCGCGGAGAGCGCCAGCGTCGGCCTGTTCACGTACCCGATCCTCCAGGTCGCGGACATCCTGCTGTACCAGGCGCACGAGGTGCCGGTCGGCGAGGACCAGCGCCAGCACATCGAGCTGACCCGGGACCTCGCGGAGCGTTTCAACGGCCGTTTCGGGGAGACGTTCACGATCCCGAAGCCGTACATCCTCAAGGAGACGGCGAAGATCTACGACCTCCAGGACCCGGCGGTCAAGATGAGCAAGTCGGCGTCGACGCCGAAGGGCCTCATCAACCTGCTGGACGACCCGAAGGCGACCGCGAAGAAGGTCAAGAGCGCGGTCACGGACACGGACACGGTCGTCCGCTACGACGCGGAGAACAAGCCGGGCGTCAGCAACCTCCTGACGATCTACTCGACGCTGACCGGCAAGAGCATCGCCGAGCTGGAGGCGGAGTACGAGGGCAAGATGTACGGCGCCCTCAAGACGGACCTCGCGGACGTCGTCGTAGATTTCGTGACCCCGTTCAGGGAGCGCACCCAGCAGTACCTGGACGACCCGGAGACGCTGGACGCGATCCTCGCGAAGGGCGCGGAGAAGGCGCGCTCCGTGGCCGCCGAGACCCTCGCGAACACGTACGACCGCGTCGGCTTCCTGCCCGCGAAGCACTGAGCGCGCACGCACGCACCGTACGAACACGGCGTCCGCCGGGGAAGAGCGCTGCACATCACTACGGCTGCGCCTGCCCACACGCGGGCCGTGGCCGTACAGTCGATAGCCGACTGCCACGGACGGCAGCGACCAGACGACCCGGACGACAGGGAGACGACGTGGGGACCGTAACGATCGGTGTGTCGATCGCGGTCCCGGAGCCTCACGGCAGCCAGCTCCAGGAGCTGCGCGCGGGCTTCGGCGACGCCGCCGCGCACGGCATCCCCACGCACGTCACGCTGCTGCCGCCGACCGAGGTCGACGACGAGGCGCTGTCGGCCGTACAGACGCACCTGACGGACGTCGCGCGCGCGGGGCGGCCGTTCCCGATGCGGCTGTCGGGGACGGGTACGTTCCGGCCGCTGTCGCCGGTCGTCTTCGTGCGGGTCGTCGAGGGCGCCGAGGCGTGCGCGTGGCTCCAGCAGCGGGTCAGGGACGCGTCGGGGCCGCTCGCGCGCGAGCTCCAGTTCCCCTACCACCCGCACGTGACGGTCGCCCACGGCATCGACGAGGCCGCGATGGACCGCGCGTACGAGGAACTCGCCGGGTACGAGGCGGACTGGTCCTGCACCGGCTTCGCGTTCTACGCGCAGGGACCGGACGGGGTGTGGCGCAAGCTGCGCGAGTACCCGTTCGGCAGCCCGGTGGTCCCGCCGCAGGCGTCGGCGCCGGTGGACTCGGTCCCCAGCCTCTAGAGGTTCTACTAGAGGGGCAGCCTGCGGAACACCCCGCGCGGGACGTGCCGCAGCGCCGACATCACCACCCGCAGCACCCCCGGCACCCACACCGTCTCCGCGCGCCGCCGCAGCCCCGCCTCGATCGCCGTCGCGACCGCCTCGGGGGTCGTCGCGAGCGGTGCCTCGGGGAGGTCCGCCGTCATCCTCGTCCGGACGAAGCCGGGGCGTACGACCATGACGTGGACGCCCGTCCCGTGCAGCGCGTCCCCGAGGCCCTGCGCGAACGCGTCGAGGCCCGCCTTGCTGGAGCCGTAGATGAAGTTCGCGCGCCGCGCGCGTTCCCCGGCGACGGAGGACAGGACGACCAGCGAGCCGTGGCCCTGCGTCTGGAGCGCGCGGGCGGCGACCAGGCCGGAGGAGACGGCGCCGGTGTAGTTCGTCTGCGCCACGCGCGCGGCGGCGAGGGGGTCACGCTCGTCGTTCGCCTGGTCCCCGAGCACGCCGAACGCGAGGAGTACGACGTCGATGTCCCCCTCCGCGAAGACCTTGCCGAGGGCCGTCTCGTGGGACTCGGCGTCGAGGGCGTCGAAGGGGACGGTACGGACGTCGGCGCCGAGCGCCCGGAGACTCTCGGCGGCGTCCTCCAGCGCGGGGGAGGGCCGCCCGGCGAGCCACACCGTACGCGCGCGGCGGGCGATCAGGCGGCGGGCGGTGGCGAGGGCGATCTCGGAGGTGCCGCCGAGGATCAGGAGGGACTGGGGGAGGCCGAAGGCGTCTTTCACGGTGTCTCCTAGAGATTGAGCCGGCGTGCGAGGTCCGACACGAACACCCCGCGCGGGTCCAGTTGTGCGCGCAGCTCGCGGAACGCGTCCGCGCGCGGGTACATCGCGTCGAGAAGATCCGGCCGCAGCCGTGAGTCCTTCGCGAGGTACACCCGGCCCCCCGCCCCCGCGACCTCCTCGTCCAGCTCGTCCAGGAACGCCGCGAGGCCGGGCAGGGCGGCCGGGATGTCCAGGGCGAGGGTCCAGCCGGGGCGGGGGAAGGAGAGCCAGCCGGGGTCGGACTCGCCGAACCGCTTGAGGACGGCGAGGAAGGACGGGCAGCGGCGCTCGGAGATGCGGTGGACGATCCGGCGCAGGGCTTCCTCCTGGCCGTGCCCGACGACGAACTGGTACTGCACGAAGCCGCCCCGCCCGTAGATCCGGTTCCAGTGGGGGACGCCGTCCAGGGGGTGGAAGAACGCCGGGATCCGCTGGAGCTCACCCGCACGCGCGCGAGGGGCGCGCCGGTACCAGAGCTCGTTGAAGAGGCCGACGGTCGTCCGCGTGAGCAGCCCGCCGGGGACGAAGGAGGGGGCGGCGGGGAGGACGGCGGGCCGGAAGGACAGCGGGGCCCGCCGCTTTCGCGCAGGCAGCGCGTCCAGCGGCGCGTGGTCCCCGCGCGTGAGGACCGCCCGTCCCGTCGACGCCCCGCGCGCGAGGAGGTCGATCCAGGCGACGGAGTACCGGTGGTGCCGGTCGCCCTCGGTCAGCCGGGCCATCAGGTCGTCGAGGTCGGCGGCGCGCTCCGTGTCGACGGCCATCAGGGACGTCTCGACGGGATGCAGGCGCACGCGCGCGGTGAGGATCACGCCGGTCAGGCCCATGCCCCCGGCGGTCGCGTCGAACAGGGGCGTGCCCTGGCGGACCGTACGGATCGTGCCGTCCGCCGTGAGCAGCTCGAACGACGGGACGTGGCGCGCGAAGGAGCCGGACGCGTGGTGGTTCTTGCCGTGGATGTCCGCGCCGATCGCGCCGCCGACGGTGACGTACCGGGTCCCCGGGGTGACCGGCACGAACCAGCCCAGCGGGAGGAGGACCTCCATCAGGCGGTGCAGGGAGATCCCCGCGTCGCACAGGACGATCCCCTCGGAGGCGTCGATCGCGTGGACGCGGTCGAGGCCGGTCATGTCCAGGACGGCGCCGCCGGCGTTCTGCGCCGCGTCGCCGTACGCCCTTCCCAGGCCCCGGGGGATGCCGCCCCGGGCTCCCACACCCCGGACGGCCTCCACGGCCTCCTCGTACGTCCCTGGGCGGATCAGACGGGCCGTGGAGGGGGCGGTGCGGCCCCATCCGGTGACGGAAGCGGTCTCGGCAGGCATGTCGGTGACCGTAGCGCCCCTATTTGTCCGGAAACCTCGTCAACATCAAATCCCCTCCCCGAAATGGGTGATAAATGGGATTTCGCCCAATATTGCCGGTCCTGCGGCCGTTCGGGCGTGAACAGTGGGCTGATATGGACGAGAACTACGACCGGCGCCTCCTCACCGCGCTCCACGCGCGCGGCGCCGACCCCCGGGTCGCGAACGCCGCGCGCGCCCTGTCGTGGGCCGGCGAGCACGGCGCGGTGTGGCTCGCGGCGGGCCTCGCCGGAGCGACCCTCGACACAGGCCGGCGCAGCGCCTGGCTGCGGGCGACGGCACTCTGCGCGGGCGCGCACGCGGTGAGCGTCGCCGCGAAACGCGTCGTACGGCGGCCCCGGCCGTCCCACGTGCGTCCGCTGGTCCGCACCGCCGGGCGGCACTCCTTCCCCAGCTCCCACGCGACGTCGGCCGCCGCTGCGGCGTACGCGTACGGGGCGCTCGGCGCGTACGCGTACGCCCCTGTCGCCGTCGCCATGGGGGTGTCCCGGCTGGTGGCGGGCGTGCACTATCCGTCGGACGTCGCTGCGGGGGCGGTGCTCGGTGTGGTCACCGCGCGCGTGGGTGCGCGGTGGATGCTGGCGGGCGTACGCGGATGACGCAGACCGCGCCCGAACTCCGCGAGCAGCGCACGCGCGTGGGGCAGCCGCCTGTGGTCGTTCCCGCGCGCGGGGTGCTGCTCGGGCTCCTGGTGACCGCCCGGCCCAAGCAGTGGGTCAAGAACGTCCTCGTCGTCGCCGCGCCGGCTGCCGCCGGACGGCTGTTGTCCTGGCCCGCCGCCGCTCAACTCGCCCTCGTCTTCGTCCTGTTCACCGCCTGCGCGGCGGCCGTCTACCTCGTCAACGACGCGCGCGACGCCGACGCGGACCGGGCCCACCCCACGAAACGCCTCCGGCCCGTCGCCGCCGGACAGGTCCCCGTACCCCTCGCGTACGCCGTGGGCGGCCTTCTCGCGGCCTCCGGGCCCCTCCTGGCCCTGCGGCTGACCACACCCGGCGTCGCGGCCCTCCTGGCGGCGTACGTGGCCATGCAGCTCGCGTACTGCGTCAGCCTCAAGCACGTCCTCGTCGTCGACCTCGTCGTCGTGTCGACCGGGTTCCTCATGCGGGCCACCGCCGGGGGGCTCGCGCTCGGCATCCCGCTGTCCCGGTGGTTCCTCATCACCACCGGGTTCGGGGCGCTGTTCATGGTCGCCGCCAAGCGGTACTCCGAGGCCGTGCAGATGGACGGGACGGCGGGGGCCACGCGCGCGCTGCTCACCGAGTACACGACCGGGTACCTGCGGTTCGTGTGGCAGCTCGCCGCCGGGGTCGCCGTCCTCGGGTACTGCCTGTGGGCGCTGGAGGGCGGCGCGTACGCGAGTGTTGTGCCGTGGCGTCAGCTGTCGATGGTCGCGTTCATCCTCGCGGTGCTGCGGTACGCCGTCTTCGCGGACCGGGGGACCGCCGGGGAGCCCGAGGAGGTCGTGCTGGGGGACCGCGCGCTCGCGCTGATCGGGGTGGCGTGGATCGCCATGTACGGCCTGGCGGTGGCTCGTTGGTGAGGGTCGGCTACAGTCCCGCCTTCCGGGGCACCCGGACATGGGTTTTCCGGCACACAGGTGAGGCAGAGTTCCGGGCATGGACTGGCTGAAGAGGCTTCCCGTCGTCGGGCCGTTCGTGGTGCGGCTGACGGCCACGCACGCGTGGCGGTCGTACGAGCGGCTCGACAAGGTGAAGTGGACGCGGCTCGCCGCCGCGATGACGTTCGTCAGCTTCATCTCGCTGTTCCCGCTGCTGACGCTGGCCGCCGCCGTCACGGCCGCGACCCTCAGCGGCGACCAGCAAAAACGCCTCGAAGGCCGCATCGCCGACCAGGTCCCCGGCATCTCGGGACAGCTCGACGTCGCGTCCCTCGTGCAGAACGCCGGCACGGTCGGCCTCATCGCCGGCGCGATCCTGCTCTTCACGGGCCTCGGCTGGGTCTCGCAGATACGGGACTGCCTGCGCGCGGTCTGGGAACTCCCCGACGACGACGGCAACCCCGTCCTGATCAAGGCCAAGGACGCGGGCGTCCTCGTGGGCTTCGGCGGCGCGGTCCTGGTGACCTTCGCGGCGTCCACGGTCGCGACATGGGCGGTGGGCGCCCTCGCGGACGCCCTGGGCCTGGACGAACACGGCTGGGGCACCGCACTCCTGCGCGTGGCCGCGTTCGCGGTGGCGGTCCTGGCCGACTTCCTGCTCCTGCTGTACGTCCTGACCCTCCTCCCCGGCGCCGACCCCCCGCGCCGCCGCCTCCTCGAAGCGGCGCTGATCGGCGCGCTCGGCTTCGAACTCCTCAAGCTCGTCCTGAGCGGCTACCTCCAGGGCGTCGCCACGAAGACGATGTACGGCGCTTTCGGCGTCCCGGTCGCGCTCCTGCTGTGGATCAACCTGACGGCGAAGCTGGTGCTGTACTGCGCGGCGTGGTCGGCGACACGGAGCGTGGAGGTGGAGAAGGGGGAGGTGGAGGTGGAGGCGTGAGGGGGGATTCGCTGCACGCGCGCGAGGTGCGAGCGCACACTTTGAACGCGCGCGCGGAGTGCGAGCCGACGTCCCTCCTCAGGCCCCCGGCGTCTCCTCCGGCTCTCCGGCCCCCGTCTCACCCGCCCGCGCGGCCCTCCCCGAAGGCCACTTGCGGTTGACCAAAAACACACCCCCGGCGAGCAGCACCAGCACCCCGCCCGTGATGCCCATCGCCGTACCCATCCCGCCGGAGCCGCCGGGGGCCGTCTTCGCGGCGACCGGGGAACCCGACGCGTCGCCCGCGCCCCCGGCCTGGCCCGTCGGCTCGGACGGTGTCGAGGTGCTGGTGGAACCCTGCTGGGCGGTCGCGTTCTTCGGGGGGACCAGTTCGCCGATGGGGCGGGTCTTGCCGGCCGCCTGGAAACCCCAGTCCAGGAGCGCGGCGGTCTCCTTGTAGACCTCGTTGTGGGCTTCCTTCGAGGGGTTCATCACCGTGACGAGCAGGACCCGGCCCGCGCGTTCGGCGACGCCCGTGAAGGTCGCGCCGGCGTTGGTCGTGTTGCCGTTCTTGACGCCCGCGATGCCCGGGTACTGGGCGATGTCGGAGTCGCCGCTGAGCAGGCGGTTGGTGTTCTGGATCTCGAAGGGGGTCCGGGTGACCTTGCCCGTCTTGGCGTCCTTCTTCGTCTCGCCCGGGAACTTCGCCTTGACCGTCGACGCGTACTCCCGGAAGTCCTTCTTCTGGAGCCCGGAGCGCGCGATGAGGGTGAGGTCGTAGGCGGACGAGACCTGCCCGGGGGCGTCGTACCCGTCCGGCGAGACGACGCTCGTGTCGAGCGCCTGGAGCTCCTCCGCGTGCGCGTTCATGTCGGCCACCGTCGCGGGGACGCCGCCGTTCATGGCGGACAGGACGCGCACCGCGTCGTTCCCGGAGCGCAGGAAGACCCCGAGCCACAGGTCGTGGACGGAGTAGGTCTCGTTCTCCTTTATGCCGACGGTGCTGGAACCGGCCCCCATGCCGGAGAGCTCGGCCGGCGCCACCTTGTGCTGCGTGGTCCTCGGGAAGCGCGGCAGCACCGTGTCAGCGAACAGCATCTTCATCGTGCTGGCCGGCGGCAGCCGCCAGTGCGCGTTGTGCGCCGCGAGCACGTCCCCCGACTCCGCGTCGGCGACGATCCAGGACCGCGCGGTGATGTCCTTGGGCAGCACGGGCGCGCCGCCCGCGAGGTCGGCCTGCGTCCCCGGCAGTCCCAGCCGCGCACCCCCGACCGTCGACATGCGCGCGGGCGGCGTCACGGAGGGGCTCGGCGACGGGCTGGGCGCGGCGACGGCGAACGGCGCGGTGAGCGAGGCGGTCGCGAGCGTGGCGGCGGTGACCGTCAGGGATCGCCTGACGGCCCGTTTCATGGGTGCGGGCACGACGCCGAACGTACCCGCAGCCCCGGCGGAAGTCCCACCGCGCTCCCCACCCGCCTCCGGGAACCGGACACCCGACGGCGATACTGGGCGCATGAAGCTCACCCGCCCCCTCTCGTGGTTCCTGCTCGCCTTCGGGGTCTGGTCGTGGGTCATCTGGGTCACTTTCGTAAAGAATCTGATCAAAGACGGCAGCGGCCTGGCGTTCGACGACGGACATCCCACGGCCTACTTCTGGGTGCACCTGACGCTCGCGGTCGTGTCCTTCGTATTGGGGACGGCCATCGGGCTCATCGGGTTGCGTTCCCTGCGCGCGCTGCGCGCCACGTCGTAGCGGATCGAGCCGGGCAAGTGGCCAGCGGAACAAGGGGTTTACGACAGTCATGGTGATCGTCTTCGGCGCGCTCGCGCTGGCCGTCCTGGTGACCGGCAACTGGTACCTGTGGCGCCGGCTGTTCCGCGACACGACACGGGGCCCGGGCTGGGCGCGCCGCGCGGGCGCCGTCCTCATCGGGGCCGGCTGGACCCTCGCGATCACGGGTCTGGTGGCCGAGCGCACGGGTGCGCCTTTCTGGCTGCAACGGGTCCTGGCCTGGCCGGGCTTCCTGTGGCTGGCGGTGGCGATGTACCTGCTGCTGGCGGTCCTGGCGGGGGAGGCCGTACGCCCGCTGCTGCGGCTGTTCCTGGAGCGGCGGGCGGCGAGACGGGCCACGGATGCCGCCCCCGAGCCCCTGAAGGCCCCTCAGGAGCCCGTACGCACCCTCTCCGAGGTTCCGGCATCGCCGGACGCCACGAAGGCCCCTGAGGTCGCACAGGCGCCTTCGGCGCCCGAGGGAACCGCAGGCACCCCCGAAACCGCCACCCCCGCCGGCCCCACCCGCCGCCTCTTCGTCTCCCGAGTCGTCGCCGGCGCCGCAGCCACCGCCGCCGTAGGCACCGTCGGCTACGGCACCTACGGCGTCCTGCGCGGCCCGAAGGTGAAACGCGTCACGGTCCCCCTCGCGAAGCTCCCGCGCGCGGCCCACGGCTACCGCATCGCGGTCGTGAGCGACATCCACCTCAGCCCGATCCTGGGCCGGGGCTTCGCGCAGAAGGTCGTCGACACGATCAACGGCACCCAGCCCGACCTGATCGCGGTGGTGGGCGACTTGGTCGACGGCAGCGTCAAGGACCTCGGCCCGGCAGCCGCCCCCCTCGCGCAACTGACGGCCCGTCAGGGAAAATTTTTCGTCACGGGTAACCACGAGTACTTCTCCGGCGCCGAGCAGTGGGTCGAGGAGGTCCGCCGCCTCGGCATCCGCCCCCTCCAGAACGAGCGCACCGAACTCCCCTGGTTCGACCTCGCCGGGGTCAACGACATCGCGGGCGAGAGCGAGGGCCAGGGCCCGGACTTCGCGAAGGCGCTCGGCGACCGCGACACCGCGCGCACGGCCGTACTCCTCGCGCACCAGCCCGTGCAGATCCACGACGCGGTGGACCACGGCGTCGACCTCCAGCTCTCGGGCCACACGCACGGCGGCCAGCTCTGGCCCGGCAAGTACTTCGCCGAGGCCGCGAACCCGACGGTCTCCGGCCTGGAGCGGTACGACGACACACAGCTGTACGTCTCCAACGGCGCGGGCGCGTGGGGTCCGCCCACGCGCGTGGGCGCGCCGTCCGACGTCACGGTGATCGAACTGGCCTCCCTGAGGGCCTGAACCCCCGCACACCTGTGAAGGGGCTGTGAAACCGGACCGAAACAACTGTTCGGGTAAGTTCTCTCTCATCTCGTCCGATTAACCTTCCCTGGGCGAAACCGTGTGTGATTAGGTGAGCCGGCCATTCAGGGGAGTGGCCTCTTTTTCGTAGGTAGGACTGGGCCCGTTCACCGGGCCTGGGGAGGCAGGGCACCACCATGCGATCTGTTCGCATGCGGATCATCGCGGCGCTCGCCGTACTGGCCGCTGTCGGCGTGGGCGGCTGGCAGTTGCTGCCGTCGGACAGTGGCGACGGCAAGGCCATCGTGGTCGGCACCACCGACACGGTCACGTCCCTCGACCCGGCGGGCTCGTACGACTCGGGCTCCTGGGCGCTGTACAGCAACGTCTACCAGTCGCTGCTGACGTTCGCGCCGGGCGGCGTCCAGCCCGTCCCGGACGCGGCCAAGAGCTGCGCCTTCCAGGGCGGCGGGCTGACGACGTACCAGTGCGAGCTGCGCGACGACCTCAAGTTCCCGAGCGGGCGCAAGGTCACGCCGAAGGACGTCAAGTACTCGATCGACCGCATCAAGAAGATCAACTCTCCGGTCGGCCCCCAGCCGCTGCTGTCCACCCTCAAGTCGGTCGACACGGAGGGCGACACCGTCACCTTCCACCTGTCGTCCGCCGACGCGACGTTCCCGTTCAAGCTGGCGACCGGCGTCGGCTCGATCGTCGACAGCACCAAGTACCCCGAGAACAAGCTCCGTACGGACGACGGTGTCGACGGCACCGGCCCGTACACGATCACCGGGTACACCAAGGACGAGCGGGTCGACCTCAAGCCCAACGCCGACTACAAGGGCGCCTTCAAGCCCGGCGAGCCCGTCGAGCTGAAGTACTACAAGGACTCCGCGCAGCTGGAGAGCGCCTGGCAGGCGAAGGCCGTCTCCGTCGCCACCCGGCAGCTCCCGCCGAAGATGCTCGCCTCCCTCAACGCCAGCGACCCGAACCAGCGGGTCACCGAGGCGGAGAGCTCCGAGACGCGCAACCTGTACTTCAACACCCGCGCCGGTTCCCCGCTGCACGACGCACGCGTGCGCAGGGCCGCCGCCTGGCTGATCAACCGCGAACAGCTCGCGACGACCGTGTACGACGGCACCGTCGACCCGCTGTACTCGCTGATCCCGACCGGCATCACCGGCCACGCCACGTCGTTCTTCGACGCCTACCCCAAGCCGGACGTCGACAAAGCCAAGGACCTCCTGAAGGCCGCCGGCGTCTCCCTGCCCGTCACGATCACCTACGGCTACGGCAAGCGGGGCGTCGCCGAGCAGGAGACCGCCGCGGTGAAGGCCCAGCTCGAAGCGGGCGGCCTGTTCAAGGTGGACGTCAAGGGCTACGAGTGGAGCGACTTCCAGAAGGAGTGGGCCACCGGCAAGCTCGACGCGTACCCCGTCGGCTGGGTCGCCGACTACCCGGACGCCGACACCTTCGCCGCGCCCCTCGTCGGCAGCGACTCCACGATGAACACCGGCTACAGCAGCAAGGCCGTCGACAAGCTCATCCTCGACAGCCAGCAGTACGCCGACCGCAGCCGCGTCTCCGACGACTTCCGCCGCCTCCAGGACGACGTCGCCGAGGACGCGCCCGTCATCCCGCTGTGGCAGCGCAAGGAGTACGTCGTCGCCACGGAGGACGTCGGCGGCAGCCAGTACCTCGCGGACGGCAACGGCGTGTTCCGGCTGTGGAGCCTCAACTGGATCTAGGTCCGCCAGATTTGGTACGGCCGGATCCGGTACGGCTGGATCTCGTACGGCACCTCGGGAACTCCCGGGGTGCCGTCGCCCGTTTCAGGAGCAACCAGGACGCTCGGGCAGCTCCACCGTCGCCGTCAGCCCCTCCCCGGGCGCCGTACGGACGCTGATCGTGCCGTTGTGGGACTCCACCGCCCGCTGGACGATCGCGAGCCCGAGGCCGCTGCCCGCCGCGCTGCCGGTGCGGAAGAAGCGGTCGAAGACGCGCGAGGCGTTCTCGGCGCTCAGCCCCGGCCCCTTGTCGGCGACGGTCAGGGTGATCCGGTCGCCCGCGCGCCGCGCCGAGAGGTGCACGGGAACGTCGGCGGGCGTGTGGGTGCGGACGTTGGCGACGAGGTTGCCGAGGATCTGCCGCAGCCCCGACTCGTCGGCCTGGAGCAGCAGGGTGCCCGAGGCGTCCACGGTGACCGGGCGGGCCGGCTGCTGGGCGCGCAGGTCCTGCGCCGCGTCCCGCACCAGACGCGTGACGTCGACGGACCGCAGCCGCAGCTCCGGGTGCTGGTCGAGGCGGGCCAGCGTGAGGAGTTCGTCCACCAGCCGCCCCATCCGGTCGACCTCGGCGTTCATCCGGTCCCAGGCGCGCCGCCGCTCCTCCTCCTCGCGCAGCATCCCCTTGTCGTACAGCTGGAGGTAGCCCCGGATCGCCGCCAGCGGGGTGCGCAGTTCGTGCGAGGCGTCCGCGACGAACGACCGGAGCTGGGCGGCGCTGCGCTCGCGCGTGCGGTACGCGGTCTCCACCTGGTGCAGCATCGAGTTCAGCGCGAGGCGCAGTTGCTCGACCTCCTGCGTGGCCTCGCAGTTGGACGGCACCCGGCGCGTCAGATCGCCCTCCGCGATCGCCGACGACGTCTCCACCATGTCCTCAAGGGGCCGCATCCGCCGTCGCACGTTGAACAGCGTCAGACACGCCAGCAGCGCCAGCAGCAGCGTCCCGACGGTGACATCGGCTCGCAGCGCCTTCGCCATCCCCTTGTGCAGGCCGTCGGTGGAGGTCGCCATCAGGACGTACGTACCGTCCCTCAGGCGCGTCGCCGTCGCCCGGTAGGGGGCGCCGTGCAGGTCGACGTCCTGCGGGGAGCTGTGCCGTACGAGACCGGCGGGCGAGCCGACCGCCTTCGCGATGCCCTTCTGCGCCTCGGTCGGCTGGATGCCGAACAGCGGCAGCGCCGTCCCCTTGGCGTCGACGGCGGCGAACACCGAGTCCGGCGTGGCCTGTTCGCGTTCCGCCTCGGGGAGCACCTGGTCGCTGATGAACGCGAGCACGGTCAGCGAGTCGACGTCCCGCAGGGTGAGCCGCGAACTCTCCAGCGAGGAGCGGGTCTTGGTCAGCCCGGAGTCGATCTGGTCGATCAGGTAGTGCCGCATCGCCATCAGGCTCACGGCCGTTGCCGCCGTGATGCCGAGTGCGAGCAGTGCGACGTTCGCCAGTGTCAGCTTCACCCGCAGGGAGCGCATCGCCCACGCGCGCGGGATGCCCATCACGCCAGCCCGTAGCCGACGCCGCGCCGCGTGGTGATCACCGGCGGGCCCAGGGCGGCCAGTTTGCGCCGCAGATAGCTGATGTACGTCTCGACGACCGTCGATTCGGGCGGCGTGTGTTCGTACTGCCAGACGTGGCGCAGGAGTTGCTCCTTGGGGACGACCCGGCCGCCGTTGCGCACCAGGAACCGCAGCAGCGCGTACTCCGTCGGCGTCAGCTCCACCGTGCGCCCCGCGCGGTGCACGCTGTACGTCGTCTCGTCCAGCTCCAGGTCGCCGTAGCGCAGGGGCGGGCGCTGCGGCAGGACGTCGGCCGCGCGCGTGCGCCGGAGCACCGCGCCGATGCGCGCGACGACGACGTCGATGTCGAACGGCTTGGTGATGTAGTCGTCGCCGAAGCCGAGCGCGCCCACGATCTCGGCGGGCGAGTCCCGCGCGGTCAGGAACACGATCGCCAGGTCGGCGCGCCGGGTGCGCAGTTCGCGGCCGAGGGCGCGGCCGTCGCCGTCCGGGAGGATCACGTCGAGGAGCGCCACGTCGGGACGGGTGCGTCCGACGAGCGCGAGCGCCTCGCGCACCGTACCCGCGACCATCACCTCGAAACCGTGGAAGCGCAGCGCGATGGCGAGGACGTCCGCGATGCTCGGCTCGTCCTCCACGACCAGCACGGTGCCAGGGGCCGTCGTCATGTCCCCAGTATCGACGGAGACTTGGCCGCCGGCGCGGAGTTGGTCTTTGGAGTTCCTTGAGAGTCATGGCCAGTGGATGTCCAGCCGCGCGTACTCCTGTCGATGCTGTCGGTCAGGACCTGGGGGACCGACCGAACCGACCGACATGGAAAAGGAGTTGAAGCGTGGCGGCATTGGCACGCTGGTGCTATCGGCACCGGCTGGTGGTCCTGTTGCTGTGGGTGGGGGCACTGTTCGGCATGGGGTTCGCGGCGTCGGCCGCCGGAACCAACTACGCGAACGTCTTCTCGCTACCGGACACGGACTCCAAGAAGGCGTACGACCTGATGGAGAAGGCGTTCCCCGCACGCGCGGGCGACACCGACACCATCGTGTGGAAGACCGACAGCGGCAGCGTCCGCGACGACGCCGTACGGCAGCGGATCGAACCCGCGCTGAAGGAGATCGCGGGGCTGGACGGCGTCGGGGACGTCGCCGGGCCGTACGCGGGCGCGGGCGGGGCGGCGCAGATCAGCCGCGACGGGAAGATCGCCTACGCGCAGGTGACGTTCACCAAGCAGGCCAACGAAGTACCCAAGGACATCATCCAGAAGGTCGTGGACACCGCTCAGGAGGCCCGGCAGGACGGCCTGAAGGTCGAGCTGGGGGGACAGGCGATCCTGCGCGTCCAGGAGCCGCCCACGGGCCTCGCCGAGATGGTCGGGCTCGCCGCGGCGGCGATCGTGCTGTTCCTCGCGTTCGGCTCGTTCTTCGCGATGCTCCTGCCGATCGCCATCGCGATCTTCGGCGTCGGCATGGGCCTGTTCGGCACGCAGCTCCTCAGCCACACCACCGACATCCCCGACCTGGCGCCCCTGCTGGCCTCCCTGATCGGCCTCGGCGTCGGCATCGACTACGCGCTGTTCATCGTCACCCGGCACCGCAAGGGCGTCCTGCGCGGGCTCGACCCCGAGGAGTCGGCGGTCACCGCGCTCAACACCTCCGGGCGCGCGGTGCTGTTCGCGGGCGGCACCGTCTGCATCGCCCTCGCCGGGATGCTCGTCACCAACCTGCGCTTCCTCGACGGCGTCGTCATCGGTACGTCCCTGACGGTCGTCCTCAGCGTCCTCGCCGCGACGACGCTGCTGCCCGCGCTCCTCGGGTTCCTCGGGCAGCGGGTGCTCAGCCGCAAGCAGCGGCGCCGGCTCGCCGCCTCCGGGCCCGAGCCGGAGACGACGAGCGGGCCCGCCGCGCGCTGGTCCGGGCAGGTCCAGCGGCGGCCCCGGTCCATCGCGGCGCTCGCCCTCGCCGTCATGGTCGTCCTCGCGCTGCCGGTGCTGTCGCTGCGGCTCGGCACGACCGACCAGGGCAACAACGACACGACCACGACGACCCGCCAGGCGTACGACCTCCTCGCGGAGGGCTTCGGGCCCGGGTTCAACGGGCCGCTCCAGGTCGTCGCCGACGGCGGGGACACGGCCGCGCTGGTGCGGGGCATCGAGGCGACCGAGGGGGTCGCGCGGGTCGCCGCGCTGCCGCCGTCCGCCGGTGTCACCGTCGTCCAGGTCGTGCCGACCACCTCTCCGCAGTCCCGGGAGACCGACGACCTCATCGACACCCTGCGCGATCGCGTCATCCCGCAGGCGGGCGCGCAGGCGCACGTCGGGGGTGTCACGGCCGTCTCCAAGGACTTCGCGACCGTCACCGGCGACCGGCTGCCGCTGTTCGTCGCGACGATCATCGGGCTCGGGTTCCTGTTGCTCCTGGTGGCGTTCAGATCGCTGGTTGTGCCGCTGACGGCGGCCCTCATGAACCTCATCGCCGCGGCGGCCTCGTTCGGCGTCCTGGTGGCGATCTTCCAGTGGGGCTGGGGGCTTGAGCTGCTCGGCCTCGGCAAGGAGGGGCCCATCAACGCCTTCCTGCCGGTCATCATGCTGTCCCTGCTGTTCGGGCTCTCCATGGACTACCAGGTCTTCCTCGTCAGCCGTATGCACGAGGAGTGGGTCCACACCCGCGACAACGCGCGCGCGGTACGCGTCGGCCTCGCGGAGACGTCCCGCGTCATCAACTCCGCCGCGCTGATCATGGTGTGCGTGTTCCTCGCGTTCGTCCTGAGCGGGGACTCCGGGGCGGCGATGGCGGGCGTCGGGCTCGCGGTCGCGGTCGCCCTGGACGCGTTCATCCTGCGCACGGCGCTGGTCCCGGCGGCGATGCACCTCTTGGGTACGTCGAACTGGTGGCTTCCGGCGTGGCTGGAGAAGCGGCTGCCGCACTTGGCGGTGGAGCCCCAGGAAGAGGCGTCGCCCGTCGCTTCCGACGGCCCCGCCTCCGCGGTCCACGGCTTCGTCCGCGACCCGGAGGGAGCCCCGGTCGCCGACGCCGCGGTCACCCTCCTCTCCTCAGGAGGAGGCCGTCAGCTCGACCACGTGGTCACCCTCGCGGACGGCTCCTACATCCTGTCGGTCCCGACCCCGGGCACGTACCTCCTGGCGGTCACCGCACCCGCGTACGGCTCGTCCGCACGGCACGTGAACGTGGGGGAGGGGCCGGTGGTGCAGGACGTGGAGCTGCGGGAGGGGGAGGTGGACGCGGTCAGTTAGCCCTTGGGCTGCCCGTACTTGATGATCTGGGCCACGTCGAGAGTCACTTCGGCGCCGATCGAGTCGGGCAGCGTGACCGTCTCGCCGGGGGCGTGTACGCGGTGGCTGCCGTACTCGTCCCCGGAGGGCTCGGTCAGGACGTGGAGCCGCTGGTGCTTGCGGTCGACGACGACGTACACGGGCACCTTGGCCTCGGCGTAGGCGCGGACCTTGGTCTTGAGGTCGTCCCTCCAGTTCCCGGAGGTGACCTCCAGGACGAGGCGGAAGCAGACCGGGTCGTACGCGTTCTTCTCGATGAGGTGATCGTCGATGTCGGCGTCCACGATCACCAGATCCGGGATGACGTAGTCCTCGGCGGCGTTGGGCAGCCAGAGGCCCATGCCCTGGTGAACCTCCGAGTCACCGTCGTCCAGTCCGGCTGCGATGAACGGACGCATCAGCTTGGTCAGCGTGCGTGAGTGACCAGAGTCCGGTGAGGGGGTCACGAGGAGATGGCCTCCAATGATCTCGACGCGATAGCCCGGATGACGTTCCATGATCTCGTCGGCAATGACCGCGAGGGAGAACGGCTCGTCGTCGAAAGGCTGCTCGACGGATGCTGCGGACATCACGTGCCTCCCATGGGCTGGTGTCGAGGGCATCATCGTAGACAGACGGCGTCCCCGATGTCCGAATGAGTTACTTGATCAAAAGTGATCATTTGTCGCTCCCCTTCGCTCCCGGGTCCGGCAGCATCCTCGTCATCCCCGGCAGGAAGTCCGTGAACAGTTCGTGTACCTCTCGCACCAGGGGGCGCAGGACGCGGAAGCGGGACAGGGCCACTCCGCGTGCGGTGAGGCGGGCTCCCCGTTCCGCCAGGCGGTAGCTGCGTTCTCTGTTCGGGGTGCGGTCGAAGATCCAGTAGAGGACCAGGCCCATCTGGGAGAGCCACATCAGCTCGGGGAGGACGTCCTTCAGGTCGTCCGCGACCTTGGTTTTTGTGGCGCCTCGCAGGATTTCCCGGTGGACCGAGATCGCCTCCTCGCGCGCGTGCTCCGATTCCGGGGAGAAGGGGCTCAAGGGGCTGTCGGGGTCCGCCGCGTTCTTGAAGAACTGGACCGCGAACTCGTGGTACGGCGTCGCCAGGTCGAGCCACAGGCGCAGGACCCCGGCGAGGCGGGCCTCGAAGTCGGTCTCGCGGGCGAGGAGGGGGCGGACGGCTGCGCGGTGCTCGGCGGCGAGGCGGTCGTAGAACCCCTGGATGAGATGTTCCTTGCCGGCGAAGTAGTAGTACGCGTTGCCGACGGAGACCCCCGCCTCCTGGGCGATGGCCCGCATGGTCGTCTTGTCGTACCCGCGCTCCTGGAAGAGCCGCATGGCGGTCTCCAGGATGAGCGCGCGGGTCTGCTCGGACTTGCTGGGAGCTGCGGCGGGGCTGTCGTTGTTCGCGGACACGGTCGCGAGCCTAACCAGTGGAGCAGGAGCCGCTGTCACAGGCGTACTCCCACCCGCGCGCGGGGTCGTAGGCCCACCCGTCGTCCCGCGCGTACGTGTCACCACCCCACCCGGCCTCCCGGAGCTTCGCCGCCGCGAGCAGCGCGCCCCGCGCGAGCCGCGCACCGGACGGCGTGCTGAGCCGGTGCGCGAGGGGCCGGTGCTCGCGCAGCGCCCACAGGACGACGACCCAGGCGTCGGCGCCCCGGTAGAGCTGGCCGCTGTCGCCGACGACGGTGATCTCGGTGAGCGTGAGCCCGTGGTCGAGGCCGGGGAAGAGGGCGTGGGCGGCGTCGGAGGCGGCCGGTACGAGGTCCAGCGGGACGAGTTTGGGCTGGCGGGCCAGCCAGGCGCTGAGCGTGCGGCACAGGCCGCACTCCGCGTCGTACAGGACGGTCAGCCGGCGGACCGGGACGCGCGCGGCGTCCCGGTCGGCGGCGACGGTCTCGCCGGTCATGCCTGGGCCGGCTTCGTCGGCGCGACCCACGCGCGCGGGGCGACCGGCGGCACGTCCTCGCGCTCCAGCATGCCCCGGCGCCGTATGCGGCTCAGGACGTACACGTTGCCCAGGTGCATCGCGCCGAGGACCAGCAGGACCACGCCGAGCTTCGTCGACAGGGCCTCGAAGATCTCGCGGGTGTTCGACAGGGCCTCGTCGCCGCTCAGGTAGAGGGCGACGAAGCCCAGGTTCACGAGGTAGAAGCCGACCACCAGGAGGTGGTTCACCGCGTCGGCGAGCTTCTCGTCGCCGCGCAGGACGTCCGCGAGGAAGATGCGGCCGTTGCGGCTGAGGGTCCGGGCGACCCAGATGGTCAGCGCGATGCTGACGGCCAGGTAGACGACGTAGGCGATGACCGTGCGGTCCATGTCCCCACCACTTTCTTGAACACGTTCAAAAGTCTGTCACGGGTGACTGTAGACCTGTTTTTGAACGTGTTCAACATGGATGGGCCCAGGGTTTCAGCGCCTCGCCAGCTCCGGGCGCTTCGTGTAGTCCGTGAAGCCGACGACGTTGCCCCAGGGGTCGGCGATCTCCACCGTCCAGCCCGTCGCGACGGACGCCGGTTTGTCGATCGCGGCGACCCCTGCCGCCGTCAGCCTGCGCGCGACCGCCCGGGCGTCCGGGACCTCCATCCACACGCGCGCGCAGCCCCACGGCGGGGGGCGGTGGGCCAGAGCCTCCTCCTCCCGCAGCAGGATGCCCGGCGTCTCCGGGCCCACCTTCAGCGACGCGATCCCGCCCTCGTCGAAGCGGAACCCCACCGCGAACCCGGCGCGCTCGTAGAACCCCACCGCCTCGGCGAGGTTCCCGACCGGCAGCAGCACGTTGTCGAACCCGAGCAGCTCGTACGACTCGTCATCAGACATAACGTCACAATAGGTGTATTGCTGGCTGGATCGGGTGATTGTCGGTGGTGGCGTCGGTGCTGGGGTAAGTGCCGGGTTCGGGAGGGGTGGGGCTGTGGTGTGGCGGGGTGCGGGTGGGGTGTTGCTGAGTGGTTGAGTGCGGATGCGTTGTGGAGGCGGGGGTGAGGGGGCGCCGTATCCCCCTCTGCCCATGAGATCCCCGTGTCGCCGTCACACATCCATGTGCTCCGGCGCAGAGAAGTCGGGCAAGATGGCGGCATCCGATTGTCAGACCTTGGGGGAGTACCACCGTGACGGAACAGCCGAAGCAGCCCTACGAGCCTCCGGGGTACGGGTACCCGAACAACAACCCCTACAGCCAGCCGCCGCCGCAGCAGCCGCAGCCGGGGTACGGGTACCAGCAGCCGCCGCAGGGCCAGGGGTACCCGCCGCCCCCTCAGGGACAGCCGGGGCCGGGCTATCCGCCTCCGCAGGGGCAGCCGGGGCCGGGTTACCCCCCGCCCCCGCAGGGCTATGGGTACCCCGGGGGCCAGATGCCGCCCGGCGCCGGTTACCAGCCGCCCGGCACCTACACCGGTGACCCGTACGCCCCTTACGGCTACGACGCCTACGGCCGCCCCTACTCCGACAAGTCGAAGATCGTCGCGGGGATCCTTCAGCTCTTCCTGGGCACCCTCGGCGTCGGCCGGTTCTATATCGGACACGTCGGCCTCGGGCTCGCCCAGCTCTTCACCTGCGGCGGCTTCGGCATCTGGGCCCTGATCGACGGCATCATCCTGCTGACCAGCGACAGCACGACGGACGGGCAGGGCCGGGTCCTCCGTGGCTGAAACGCCGCCCGCGCCGACCGGGGAGGCCCCTACGCCACCCAGGAAGGCGCGCGCGTCGTCCGAACGCGAGCCGCCTGAGGAGGCGCCCGCACTGTCGGGACGGGCGTCTACGGGGACCGGGGCTGCGTCCACGCCGAAACCCTCGGCGCCGGGATCGGCGTACACATCGACGCCCGCCTCCTGCGGACCGGCGTCCATGCCTCCTGAGCCCGCAGTGCTCGGGTCGGCGTCCGCGTCCAAGCCCCCCACCCCCGGGCCGGCGTACACCGTCAAGCTCGCCCCCCTCCTCCGGCACCCGGCGACAGCCCCCCTCGCGGTGCTTGTCGCCGGAGCCGCTGGGGCGGCGTATCTGTACGGGACCGATCCCCATCAACCCGGCCACCTCCTCCCCCAGTGCCCCTTCCGGCTCGTCACCGGGTTGTTGTGTCCCGCCTGTGGTGGCACCCGCATGGTGTACGACCTGATGCACGGCCGTCTCGGCGCGGCGTGGGTCGATAATCGGGTGCTTCTGCTTGCCTCGCCGTTCGCGCTCGCGTTGTTGGGGCGGTGGATGTGGGAGGGGGTGCGGGGGCGTCGGTGGAGGCCTCAAGTCAGTGGGCGTGTGCAGGTGTTGATTCTTGGGGTTGCCGTTGGGTGGGCTGTTGTCCGGAACCTTTGCTGACGCCACGCACCGTGGTGTGCGCGGGTTGAGCAGGGTGACCGAAGTGGCCGGAACCAGCCGTAAGTTGGCGCGAGTTTTGTCACGGTAAGGGAACGATCGTTCGACGGAGGTGCCGTACCGCGCCCGCCCCTGCCTACGCTCAGCGCTCACCCGGGGGGACGGCCGAGGCATGGGCTGACGTGCGCGCTCCCCGGTTCTCGCATCCCGAGCAGTTCCGTCAGGAGAGCAGTTCTTATGACCGTCCCCGTCCCCAACGCCGAGGCCCCTTACGGCTACGACCCGCAGGGCCGCCCGTACTCCGACAAGTCCAAGCTCGTCGCCGGCCTTCTCCAGATCTTCCTGGGCACCCTCGGCATCGGCCGCTTCTACGTCGGCAACGTCGGCGTCGGCATCGCCCAGCTCCTGACCTGCGGCGGCTTCGGCCTCTGGGCGCTGATCGACGGGATCATGTTCCTCGTCAGCAACGACCGCACGGACAAGCAGGGCCGCGTCCTGCGCGGCTGACCCCCCGCGGGGTTCACGGGTCCACCCCTGGGCTCCTCCCAGGGGTGGACCCCCACGGCTTCAGCAGCCGGTACGCCGCGGACCCACCGCGATGTCGGCCATCCGCACGTCGTACGACGACGGGCTCGGGTTCGCCTGGTACAGCTGCCAGCCGAGCTTCAGCTTGTCGAACGTCGGGAACACGAAGTCGTCGGCGGTCCCGCCGTGGTTCTTCGTCGACACGGTCAGGTCGGGGTTCTCGACCCCGTCGAAGTACACCGTGACCTTGTTGTCGGACGCGTCGAGGTGGAACTCCAGGCACTGCCAGACGCCCGCGGCGGCCGGCGCCGAGGTCCGCCAGTTCGTCCAGTCGCCGGTCACGCCCAGGTCCGAGCCGACGCCGTAGAAGTTGCCCTTGTCGGTCGGCGCGTACTGCCCGCCCAACGGCCGTACCAGCGTGGGCGAATCACTCCCGGACGCCTCCGCGAGCGTCCAGTGCGCCCAGTCGGGCGAGAGCGGAACGGCCCCCAGCTTCACCCGCGCGCGGGCCCAAAGACTATTCCCCGGAAGGTACTTGAGCGGCAGGACGACGAACGCCTTGCCGTTGCCCTCGGTGTGGAAGAGAAGTTCCTTGCCGGGACGCCCACTTGTGCTGGGCACCACCGTGATCGTGCTGCCGGCGGACGTCTCCGTCGTCCACGCGGGGGAGGCCGAGGCAGTGGGGGGTATCGCGAAGAGCACGGCGGTCAGGGCCAGTGAGGCCGTCGCCGCTTTTCTCAGGATTGCCATGCGCCAGAGTCTGGCTTGAACTCTCAAGTAGATCAAGGTGAGTTGAGACATCAAGCCAAGGCATCAAGCCGACGCGCAGGGCCCCGCTCCGGAGGAACGGGGCCCAGTACGACGTACCAAGAACCTAGAAGCGGCGCGTGATCAGCGCCCGCTTCACCTCCTGGATCGCCTTCGTGACCTCGATGCCGCGCGGGCAGGCGTCCGTGCAGTTGAACGTCGTGCGGCAACGCCACACGCCGTCACGGTCGTTGAGGATCTCGAGGCGCTGCTCGCCCGCCTCGTCGCGCGAGTCGAAGATGAAGCGGTGCGCGTTGACGATCGCCGCCGGGCCGAAGTACTGGCCGTCGTTCCAGAAGACCGGGCACGAGGACGTGCAGGCCGCGCAGAGGATGCACTTCGTCGTGTCGTCGAAGCGCTCGCGGTCCTCGGCCGTTTGGAGGCGCTCGCGGGTCGGTTCGTTCGTGTCCTTCGTGATGAGGAAGGGCATGACGTCGCGGTACGCCTGGAAGAACGGCTCCATGTCCACGACCAGGTCCTTCAGGACCGTGAGGCCCTTGATGGGCTCGATCGTGATCGGCTTGGCCGGGTTGATGTCCTTGATCAGGGTCTTGCAGGCCAGCCGGTTCTTGCCGTTGATCCGCATGGCGTCCGAACCGCAGATGCCGTGCGCGCAGGAGCGGCGGAACGTGAGCGTGCCGTCCAGGTCCCACTTGATCTTGTGGAGGCCGTCGAGGACGCGCTCCTTGGGGTCGATCTCCAGCAGGAAGTCTTCCCAGGTCGCCTCCGCCGAGACCTCCGGGTTGAACCGGCGGACGCGGAACGTGACGGTGATGAGGTGGTCCGAGGCCGCGGCCTCCGCCTCCACCTTGTCCAGAACGGGAGTTGCCATCAGTACTTACGCTCCATCGGCTGGTAGCGGGTCTGCACGACCGGCTTGTAGTCGAGACGAATCGAGTCCGTGCCGTCGTCGCCGACCTCGCGGTACGCCATGGTGTGGCGCATGAAGTTGACGTCGTCGCGGTTGGGGTAGTCCTCGCGGTAGTGACCGCCGCGCGACTCCTTGCGGGCCAGCGCGGACACGGCCATCACCTCGGCCAGGTCGAGCAGGTTGCCCAGCTCGATGGCCTCCAGGAGGTCCGTGTTGAACCGGCGGCCCTTGTCCTGCACCGAGACGTTCTTGTACCGCTCGCGCAGCTCGGCGATCTTCTCGACGGCCGTCTTGATCGTCTGCTCGGTCCGGAACACCATGACGTTCGCGTCCATGGTCTCCTGGAGCTCCTTGCGCAGCACCGCCACCCGCTCGGTGCCGGTCGCCGCACGCAGCTGCTCCACCTGGTCGACGACCAACTGCGCCGGGTTCTCCGGGAGTTCGACGAAGTCGGCGCCCTGCGAGTACTCGGCCGCCGCGATGCCGGCCCGCTTGCCGAACACGTTGATGTCCAGCAGCGAGTTGGTGCCGAGGCGGTTCGCGCCGTGCACGGAGACGCAGGCGACCTCGCCGGCGGCGTACAGACCCGGAACGACCGTGGTGTTGTCCGAGAGGACCTCACCCTGGACGTTCGTCGGGATGCCGCCCATCGCGTAGTGCGCGGTGGGCTGGATCGGGATCGGGTCCGTGTACGGCTCGATGCCGAGGTAGGTGCGCGCGAACTCCGTGATGTCCGGGAGCTTCGCGTCGAGCTGCTCCGGCGGGAGGTGCGTGAGGTCGAGGTAGACGTGGTCGCCCTCGGGACCGCAGCCGCGGCCCTCACGGATCTCCGTGTAGATGGAGCGCGAGACGACGTCACGGGACGCGAGGTCCTTCATGACCGGCGCGTACTTCTCCATGAAGCGCTCGCCGTCCTTGTTGCGCAGGATGCCGCCCTCACCGCGGGCGCCCTCCGTCAGCAGGATGCCCATGCGCCAGATGCCGGTCGGGTGGAACTGGAAGAACTCCATGTCCTCCAGCGGCAGCCCCCGGCGGTAGCAGGCGGCCTGCCCGTCACCGGTCAGGGTGTGCGCGTTGGACGTCACCTTGAAGAACTTGCCGGTGCCGCCGGACGCGTAGATCACGGCCTTCGCCTGGAAGACGTGGATCTCGCCGGTCGCCAGCTCGTACGCCACCACACCGGCCGACTTCTTGACGCCGTCGACCTCGGTGAGCAGCTGGTCGAGGACGTAGAACTCGTTGAAGAACTCCACGCCCTCCTTCACGCAGTTCTGGTACAGCGTCTGGAGGATCATGTGACCGGTGCGGTCGGCCGCGTAGCAGGAGCGGCGCACCGGCGCCTCGCCGTGGTTGCGGCTGTGCCCGCCGAAGCGGCGCTGGTCGATCGTCCCGTCGGGCGTCCGGTTGAACGGCAGCCCCATCTTCTCCAGGTCGAGGACGGCGTCGATGGCCTCCTTCGCCAGGATCTCGGCGGCGTCCTGGTCGACCAGGTAGTCACCGCCCTTGACCGTGTCGAAGGTGTGCCACTCCCAGTTGTCCTCCTCCACGTTCGCCAGCGCGGCGGCCATGCCGCCCTGCGCCGCGCCCGTGTGGGAGCGGGTCGGGTAGAGCTTCGTCAGCACGGCGGTGCGGCTGCGCTTCGTCGACTCGATGGCCGCGCGCATACCGGCGCCGCCCGCGCCGACGATGACGGTGTCGTACTTGTGGATCTTCATGTTGGTCGCAGCCCCGTGCCTAGCGGATGTTCGGGTCGAAGGTGAAGATCACCAGCGTGCCCAGCAGGATGGTGAACACCGTGGCGGTGTAGAGCAGGCCCTTGAGCCACAGCCGGGTGTTCGCGCGCTCCGCGTAGTCGTTGATGACCGTACGCAGGCCGTTCGCGCCGTGCAGCATCGCCAGCCACAGCATCAGCAGGTCCCAGACCTGCCAGAACGGGGACGCCCAGCGGCCCGCGACGAACGCGAAGCCGATCTTGGAGACGCCGCCGTCCAGCACGAGCTGGATCAGCAGGTGGCCGATGACCAGCACGACCAGGACGATGCCGGACAGGCGCATGAACAGCCACGCCGCCAGCTCGAAGTTGCCCCGCGTCGACTTCGGGGTCTTCTTCGTGCGCTTGCGCGGGGCCTCGATGTACGGGGCCGGGTTGTCGACGTCGTACAGCGAACCGCCCTCTACGGGGCCGATGCCGGACGCGGTGGTTTCGGTGGTGGCCATCGGTGTCAGCTCCCGAAGAGTTCGCGGGCCGCGTGGCCGAGGACGGGGTAGATCGCGCCGATCATCAGCACGACCCACAGGCCGACGACCGTCCAGAGCATCTGCTTCTGGTAGCGCGGGCCCTTCGACCAGAAGTCGACGGCGATGACGCGGAGGCCGTTGAGCGCGTGGAAGAGGATGGCGGCGACGAGGCCGTACTCAAGGCACGCGACGATCGGCGTCTTGTACGTGGCTACGACCTTGTCGTAGTCCTCGGGGGAGACACGCACGAGAGCGGTGTCGAGTACGTGGACAAACAGGAAGAAGAAGATGAGGACGCCGGTGACTCGATGAGCCACCCAGGACCACATTCCTTCCCGGCCGCGGTACAGCGTTCCAGCCGGCACGGAAGTCCCTCCGGGAGCGGGGTTCGGGGCCTGCCGGCTTGTGCTGTCGGTCGGCCCGGCCGGGTACGGTCCACCGGCCCCCAGCATGTTAGCTACGCAGTGGGGGCGGGTTTACGGCGGGCCTACCGGTGTGATCAAAGTGGCACGCGGATGGGTGAAGCTGTGGCGGCATCTGGGGTGGTGGGTGCTGTTATGTGCCGGGTGCGGGTTCGTTGTGGCTGGTCGCGCCCCGCGGCGGAGCCGCTATGTCACGGCCCCGCGCCCCTGACGGCGTTCACCAAACGTTGCTTTGCCAGCTTGCGGAGTTCTTCTGCTGCCAGCACCCGTTCGTCCTCCGGATCGTTCAGCAAACGTGACCGGATGGCTTCCAGGGTGTGATCGATGGTTTCGGCCATGATGACGAATGCGTGGCCGAATTTCGACTCGTATGCCGCGTGTGCGGCGCTCAGCGCCATGTGGGCCGCTACGTATGTCCCCGGCGGGAGTTGGGGCATTTTTTCCGCCGCCAGTGCTTCCGCCAAGTCGGCCCTCGTCAGGTCGTACGCCGCCTCGTCCGCCGCCGCCAAAAGTGCGTCGACCGTCGGGTACGGGCGGTGGGTTGCCACCCTTGCCGCCCAGGTTTCGCTGTGGAGGCAGGTGAGGAGGACTGTGTACGCCTCCGCCGGGGGCGCGGCGTTGAACGCTGTGAGGCGGGTGTGCGTAGGTGATGGTTGTTCGGGTAGGGCCGGTATGGCCACGCGGTGGGCGGGCAGCTGTGGTCCTCGTGTCACGGGGGGCTGGTGTGGCGTCACCGTATCGAGAGTGGTCGTGGTGTGTCCGACAGTTGCCCGAATTTCACTCGATCGGGAGAGTTTCGGAACGTGTGGTGGACGACAGGTGGTCGGCCTTGAGTCATAGGTTGACGGCGTGAGCAGGCATAGGCACAAGCGCGGCAAGCGGCAGGGCGGTGGGCGGCGGGGAGCCGTCGTCGCCGGGGCGTTCGTGGTGACCGTGGGGCTCGGGGTGGGGGTCGGGGTGTGGGCCTCGTCCGGGTCCTCGGGGTCCGGGTCGCCGACCGAGGCGTCCGCGCGGGCCTCCCGTAGTACTGCTAGTACTGCTAGTACTGGGCCCAGCGCCTCCCGTTCCGTCCGGCCCCCCTCCTCCTACCCCCTCTCCACCAGCCCCCGCACCATCCCCGCCGTCGCCTCCCACACCCCGGCGCGCGGTCCCGGGTGGCGGCCCGCGCGGGGCTTCCGGGTCGTCGTCGTCGACGACTCCCGGCTCGCGGACGAAGGGCAGCTGATCGCCGGGGAGTTGGGGATGTCGTACGGGGGTGAGGCGGCCGACAGCCGGGACGGCGACGTACGGCTCGAACTCGGCGAAGAGGGGCCCTCGGAGTCGTACAGCATGACCGTGAGCGGGGGGAAGGTCACCGTCAGCGGGGCGTCCGAGGCGGGGGTGTTCTACGGGACGCGGACGCTGAAGCAGGAGGTGCGCGGGGGCGGGGCGGCGCCCGAAGGGGTCGTGCGGGACCGGCCCGCCAAGCCCGTACGGGGGTTCATGCTCGACATCGCGCGCAAGAACTTCTCGGCGTCCTGGATCGAGGACCGGGTACGGGAGCTGGGCGACCTGAAGTTCAATCAGCTCGGGCTGCACTTCTCCGACGACCAGGGGTTCCGGATCGCCTCCGATTCGCACCCGGAGGTCGTGTCGAAGGTGCATCTCACCAAATCCGAGGTGAAGTCGATCGTCTCCCTCGCGGCGTCCCGGCATATCGAGATCGTGCCGGAGATCGATTCGCCGGGGCACCTCGGGGCGGTCATCTCGGCGCACCCGGAATTGCAGCTCCGCAATGTGAACGGCGTGCCCACGAAAGGCGCCGTCGACATCTCCAAGGGCGCCTCCGCGCAGATCGTCGACGAACTGCTCCGTGAATACGCGGAGTTGTTCCCCGGCTCTTCCTGGCATCTCGGCGGCGACGAGTACCAGGCCCTGACCGTGCCCAACCCCGGCGCCCTCTACCCCCAGCTCGCCGCCGCCGCGCGGAACGAGTACGGGGCCGGTGCGGGCGTCGCCGATCTCGCCACCGCGTGGCTCAACGACCGGGCGAAGGCGGTCGCCGGGCGGACCGTGCGGGCCTGGAACGACGGGTTCTACCGGGGGACGTCGGTCAAGGCCGCCGACGGGATCCAGGTCGCGTACTGGACCGGGAAGGAGTTGGGGGCGCGGAAACCGGTCGAGTATCTCTCCGCCGGGCGGAAGGTCGTCAATTACAACGACGAGTTCCTCTATTACGTGCTCGGGGAGCCGAACACCTTCGTCTATCCGACGGGGCAGCGGATTTACGAGCAGTGGAATCCTCGGGTGCTGCGGGGGGCTGCCGCGGTTCCCTCGTCCTACGATTCGCAGATTCTCGGCGGGGTTTTCGCCGTGTGGTGCGATCTGTCGCAGTCGCAGACGCAGGCTCAGGTCGCTGCGGGGATTCGGATGCCGTTGCGGGCGGTCTCGCAGAAGCTGTGGGACTCCCGTACACCGGATTTGTCGTGGGCGCGGTTCCGGGAGTTGGCGGGGCGGGTGAGCTGAGGGGGCCTGTGCTGCCGTTGCTCCCGTGCGAGAATGCGCGTTCCGGGTCTGGGGAGGCCCGGAATTCTCATTACTTGGGGGGATTTCATGTCTGTTGCGTGGTTGCGTTCGCCGGTGTGGCTGGGGAGAGCCACGGCCGTGCTGCTCGGAGCCGTCGTCGTCGCGCGGGTGTTCTCGGTGTGGGTGGGGAGCGTGAGGTACGGCGCCTACGGCGACCTCGCGGACGGGATCGACAACGTCGAAGCCGCGGTGGACGCGGACCGGTTGCAGGATCTGGCGGCGATGATCCAGGCACCTCCGTTCATGGCCGTCATCGTCGTCTACCTCTGCTGGTTCTGGCGGGTCCGCGTGAACGCGGAGGTCTTCGAGCCGGGGGGACACGCCAAGACGCGGGGGTGGACCGTCGGCGGCTGGTTCATGCCGGTCCTCAACCTCTGGTTCCCGCGGCGGGTGATGGTCGACGTGTGGAAGGCGAGCGCGCCGCTGGGGCGGACGGTGTCGCATGGACTCGTCGATGCGTGGTGGGTGGCGTGGGTGCTGTCGATCTACTCCAGCTGGGCGATGGGAGTGAAGTACCGACGTGCGGAAACCGCTGCGGAGCTTCGGGAGTTCGCCGGGGTGACCATGGTCACGGACGCGATGGGGGCGCTGGCGGGGGTGCTGGCGATTCTTGTCGTGCTGCGGGTGACTCGGATGCAGAACGAGAAGGCGATGGCGAGGGCCGCGTTGCCGGTGGGGTGACGCCGGTGTCGTTGGGGGGCCTGTGAAGCGGGCGTCGACTGTGGGCGTCAACTGTGGGTGTCAGTTGTGGTCATCGACCCGGCATATGCCCCACCCCGCCTCTTTCCGTTTCCCGGCCGGTTTCTCCCCTCTCTCGGCCACTTCTGGCTGGAAATCTCCGTTCCGTTTGCCCTGGCGTATCGGGTGGTGGCCCTGTGAGACTGGGGCGCCACAGGGAAAAAGGGGCTTCGTACGGGGGTGGGGCCCAGGGGAGGGAGAAGTCGATGAACCTGGTCGAACTGTTGGCGGGGGCCGACGAACTGACGCTGGCCGCGAGCGGGTTGGCTTGTTTGGATCGGTGCGTGTCTCTGCTGGGAGGCGACGACGAGGTCCTGAGACCTCTGTGGGGAAACCTCGCGCCCGGCGGCGACCCCGCCGCCTGGCCGGCCCTCCTCCAGCAGATCCAGTCGAAGCTGGACGGCTCCGCCGAGTCCGAGGACGACGCCGTACTCCTCACCCGCGCGATGCTCGACGGCACACCCGCCGAACGTACGGGGCAGGCGCTCCGCGACTGGGCCGACACCTGCTCCCTGGCGGCCCTCCGCGTCCACCTCCTCCTCGACCCGGCCACGGGCCCCGCGGAAATCCCCCGCGACGGCCACACCGAGGGCCTGCCGCCGCTGGTCGTCGCGGAACTCCGGCGGCAGGTGACGGTGTTGGAGGTGGTTGCGGGGCATGGGGGTGCGGGGTTGCGGCGGGCGGTGGATGTGTCCACGGAGGGGCGGCGGGTGGTGCGGGCGGTGGTTTCTCGGCGGGGGCGGGTGGCTGTTCCCTAGACCGGGAACGGGCAGGGGGCTACAGCCTTTCTCGTTCGAAGCGTTTCATCCGCTCCAGGACCTGGTCGGTGTCCGGGCGGCGGATCTCGTCCACGACACGGCCGTCGGCCAGGAACACGACACGGTCCGCGAAGGCCGCGGCGGCAGGGTCGTGGGTCACCATGACGATGGTCTGAGCCATCGTGCGGACCAGCTCACGGAAGAGAGCGAGCACCTCCGCGGCGGCCCGGGTGTCGAGGTTGCCCGTCGGCTCGTCCGCGAAGATGAGCTCGGGCCGGCCGGCCAGGGCCCGCGCACAGGCGACGCGCTGCTGCTGGCCGCCGGACAGTTCGCCGGGCCGGTGGGTGAGCCGCTGTTCCAGACCGAGTGTCGTCACCACCTGCTCCAGCCACCGCTGGTCCGGACGCTTGCCCGCGATGGTGAGCGGAAGGGTGATGTTCTCCGCCACCGTCAGGGTCGGCAGCAGATGGAACGCCTGGAAGACGAAACCGATGCGCTCACGGCGCAGCAGGGTCAGACGCCGGTCCGAGAGCCGCGACAACTCGGCGTCACCGATGCGGACCGAGCCGGACGTCGGTGTGTCCAGTCCCGCCAGACACTGCATCAACGTCGACTTGCCCGATCCGGACGGCCCCATGATCGCGGTGAACCGCTCGCGCCGGAACGCCACCGAGACCCGGTCGAGGGCCACGACCCGGCGCGCGCCCGTGCCGTACACCTTGGTGAGATCCACCGCCGCCGCGGCCGAGTGCTGGTCGTAGGGCCCGGGGCCGGTGTCGCTGTGGGGATGTGCCGAGGTCATGCGGTGCTCCGTGGTGGTGGTTCGGACGGGCTGGGGGACAGGCCGGTTCGGGCGGCGAGGAAGGCCAGGACACGCGAGCCCAGCTGCCGTGCGGCGCTGCCCGACCGCCCCTGGTGCCCGGAGTTCTCCTGGTGGTCGAGGAGGATCGGCGCCGGGCCCGAGGTCGCCCGCTGGAGCGCCGCGCAGAGTTTCCACGCGTGCCACGGCGGGACCCGGGCATCCTGTCCGCCGGTGATCAGGAGAGTCGCCGGATACGGTTCGCCCTCGCGTACCCGGTGATACGGGGAGTACGTGAGGAGCGCCCGCAACGTGTCCGGGTCCGCGGGATCGCCGTACTCCGCACGCCAGAGCGGGCCGAGGCCGTCGACGTCGTAACGCGCCATGTCCGTCAGCGGAGCCGCGCAGGCCACCGCGGCGAAGACGGCGGGGGCGCGGACCAGGGCGCCGGCCAGCACCAGACCGCCGTTGCTGGCGGCCAGCGCCGCCAGCCGGCCCGGACGTGCCTCGCCGTGCGCGACCAGGTGCTGCGCCGCCGCGCACAGGTCGTCGACGGTGTCCGACTTGCCGGAGCCGCGCCCTGCCGCCGCCCAGCGCGGGCCGAACTCGCCGCCCCCGCGCGCGTGCACCCAGGCGACCCGGCCGCCGGCGGTCAGCCATGCCGCGGTGATCGGGTCCCAGGAGGGTTCGAGCGGTACGCCGAAGCCGCCGTAGACGGTGATCAAGGTCGGAACCGGACCTGCCTCGGGCACGGTCGGCAGGCCGTACGGGTCGCACACGGTGACGGGTACGGCGGTGCCGTCGCGACTGGTGGTCGTCAGAACCCTGAGGGAGGACCGGTCGGCGGGGGCGGCGTCGACGGGCGCGCCGGCGACCACGCGGCGGACCCAGCGGCCGTGGACGGGGTCGTCGCCGAGGATCCACAGCGCGTCGCCGAGGCCGCCGTCGTCCCGGCGCGTGCAGGAACCGAGCCGCAGCCGGGCGTGCCAGGTGAAGGACGTGCTTTCCGCGTCCCCGCACAGGCTCCTGACATCGAGGTGACGGACGGTGCCGTCCTGCTTCAGGGCCATCAGGTACGGCGCCCCGGCCGGACCCAGCACGCGCAGGCCTCTGATCTCCGTCCCCGTTCCGGACGGAGCGGGGACGCCTGCGGTGAGACCGCGTTCCGGGGCCGAGAGGTCCAGTGCCGAGAGCTGCCCGTCCACCGCGAGATGCAGCGTGTCCTCGCCGAGGGCGAAGGCGGTGACGTTCGAGCCGTCCAGGGGAAGAGGCTGCCATTCCACCGGACTTCGGCCGTCCCACCGTGTGCACCACCAGCGCGGCGACGGGGCGCCGGGAGTCCGGGTGCGCAGCAGCAGGTGGCCTTGCGGAGTGGTGTGCAGGGACAGCCGTACCGGTGCCGGGACCGGAAGCTCCAGGGTGCGCGGGGGGCCGCCGTCCAGGTGCCGGGCGCACAGTACGTGCTCGGTGCGCGTACCGGCGCTGTACAGCAGCAGATCCTGGAGGAAGGCGACGGCGGGGTGCGGTGCCGCCTCGGCCAGGTGCTGTGTGTCGCCGTCGACCGGGACCAGGGTGAGACCGCCGTTCTCGCGGCCGTCGTGGTGGAGCTGGACCACGACCGTCCGGCCGGTGGGGTCCGGCTGCCAGGACGCGATACGGACGTCCGAGGAACCGCCGGCCGTGTCGAGGAGGGTCCGGGTGCGGCCCTGCGTGTCGGACACGGTCAGCGCTCGGCTGCCGGACGTGGTCATGACGTGCTGGAACAGCATCCCGCCGGCTTCCGCGGGCGGGTCGAGCGGCCGGCCCGCCGTGGCATCGCCGATGCCGGCCAGCAGCGACTCCCAGGCGTGTTCCCCGGAGTGCTCCGCCCGCCGCTCCAGGAGGTGCCGCTGGGAGCGGAGCCAGGAGCGCGTCCGACGGGAGTCCTCCTCCAGCCAGCGGTACGGATCGGGTGCGGTGTCAGCCACGCCGGGCCTCCATGGGCGGGACGTCGGCCGGGTCGGCGGGCACGGTGCGGCTGCCGGATGTCAGCCACCCCGCGACGGCGAGTAGCAGGACGAGTACGGCGACTCCGGTCACCGTCGGTGCCAGCCCGAACGCATGGGCGCTCGCCCCGGCGAGCGTGGGACCGAGCGGGGCGACCGCTTGGGCGAGGAACCCCCCGGCGCTGTGGACACGGCCCTGGAGCCTCGGCGGGGTGAGGCGCATCTGGGTCGACGAGATGATCACGGTGATCACCGGCCCCGCGGCGGCGGCCACCGCGAGCAGGAGGGCCGCCAGCCCCGTGCTGCGCGTGGTGGCGAAGCCGAGGAGTGCGACCGCGACGACCCCGGTGGCGAGTGCGACGCCCCGGCCGGCCGCGAGCCGTCGCGCCGCGGGAACGGCGAGCAGGGAACCCGTGAGGGCACCGGCTCCCAGGGCCGCCGTCTGCACCGCCACGTCCATGGAGCCCGCGCCGCCGTCCCCGGAGGAGGCGATGACCACGATCAGCAGGCCGTTGAAGACCAGATTCAGCACGGTGGAATTGATCGCGCCGTAGCGCAGGAAGGGAGAACGCCACAGGAAGCGCAGACCTTCGAGCACCGCGCGGAACGCGGGCTGCTCGTCCCGTCCGGCACCGGTCCCGGACGGCAGCAGGAAGGAGCAGCAGGCCGCGACGGAGTAGGTACCGGCGTCGGCACCGAACACCCAGGCGGCGTCGACCTTCAGCAGCACACCCCCCACGAGCGGCCCGACGATCAGCGCGAAGGCGGCGCGGCTCTGGAGCAGGGCCAGCGCTCTCGGCAGCAGGTCGGGCTGGACGAAGGCACGCACGGCCACGTTCTCGGCGGGCGCCAGGGTGCTGCCCACGGCGCCGAGCAGGAAAGCCGCGGCCAGCAGCACCGCCGGGTGGCCGGCGTCCGCCCACTGGAGCAGGGCGAGCGCGCCGAGCACCAGTGCACCGAGCGCGTTGCAGACGAAGAGGAGCAGACGGCGCTCGTACCGGTCCGCGAGCACTCCGGCGGGCAGCCTGGCCAGGACGATGCCGAGGGACAGGGCCGTACTGGTGAATCCGGCCTGCCGGACGTCGCCGCTCGCCTGGTAGGCGACCAGCGGCAGGGCGATGACCGAGGCCGCCGTGCCGACGGCGGAGGCGGACTCCCCGCAGAACAGCAGCCAGAACGTCGTACCGAGCCGCTGTTTCGGACGGGGCGGGCTCATCCCGTCCTCCTGGCGAACTGTTCCTGGACGCTCGCCAGCGGACGGGCCGTCATCGCCGAGGGGACGGCGAGCGCCAGGACGGAGCCCAGGAGGACACCGGCGGTCCACGGCACGTCGAGGGTGGGCAGGACGCCGATGCCGAGAACCACGGCCAGCGGGACCAGACAGGCCAGGGTGGTGACGGCGGCCAGGGCCACGCCGACCGCCGCCGTGCCCACCGACTCGTACAGCAGACAGCGCAGCAACTGGCCCTTGCCCAGGCCGAGGGCGCGGAGGTGGGCCTGCTGGGTGCGGCGGTCGCGCTGGGCCAGGGACGAGGTGTTGGCGGCTGCCAGCAGCGCGTAACCGGAGACGACGGCGACGATGAGGCGGGAGGCGAAGTCGTCGGCCGCGCTGCGCGGTTGCAGGTCGTGGAGGTACTGGTCCCGGGACATGACCGTCTGGCCGTGCGGCGCCGGCCAGGAGCGGTAGGAGCCGGTCAGCAGGATGCGGTCGGCGTACGGGGAGTCGGCGTGGTCCAGGGCCGTGGACCGGGAGACGACGAACTCCGGGAAGGCGATGTCCCGTTCGTAGACGGCCACCAGCGTCAGCGTCGTCCTCGAACCGTCGGTGAGGGTGAGGCCCACCCGGTCACCGACGTGCCACTTCTGGGCCTCGGCCACCGCCGAGCCCGCCGCGAAGGTGCCCTCCCGCACCGCGGACAGGTCGCCTTCCCGCCCGTCGAGGTCGAGGACCCCGGCGAGCGAAGGGCCGTCGACCCCCCATGCCTTCACCGCCTTGGGGCTGCTGTCGAGGTCGGTCGGCGGCGCGGTGACCTCGGCGGCCACCAGCGCGGTCGCGGTGCCGCCGGGGAACGTCGTCCCCGGATCGGCGGGCAGCCGGGTTCCGGGAGCGGCGGTGACGACTCCGGCGGCGCGCAGCCCGTCCTCCGTCTCGCGCTGGACCGCCGTACCCATGGTGGCCCCGGCGCCGAGCAGGCAGACGGCGATTCCCACGGCGAGCAGGACGGGTACCGCCATGGCCGTCGTCCGGGCGGGCGCCGCGCGCAGACCCGCCGCGGCGATCCGGCCGACCTGCCGGTCCACGACCCGCAGGACGCCGCAGACCGGCAGGAGCAGGGGCGGCACGATCCACGGGGCCAGGACCGCGAGCGTGGGGATCAGCATCAGTGCGAGGCCGGGGGCGACAGCGGCGCGCACCGTGGCCGGGAGGTCCATGAACGCCATCACGTACAACAGCGGTGCGCACAGCATGAGCGCCATGGCCAGACCGGTGAACCCCCGGGCCGTGCTGCGGGAGGTCGCCGAGGCGGCCTCCGCGTCCTTCATGAGCGCACCGGGGCTCACCCGGCCCGCCGCGAGGACACTGGCCAGGGCCGCCAGGACGGCCACGGCAGCGGTGGCCGCGCAGACGCCTGCGGCCACTGTCCAGGTCGCGCCGGCCGATGGCAGTCCGGCCGTCCCGGGATAGAGCCGGCGGTCCTCCAGCAGACGGTGTCCGAGCCGGGCCAGCGGCACCATGCCGACGGCCGTGCCCACGGCGGCCGACAGGAACGCGAGTCCCGCCACGTCACCGGCGACGAGGACCCGAAGACGCCCCGACGTGACACCGAGGGCGCGCAGCACGGCGAACTGCCCGAGCCGTTGCCCCGTCCACAGGGAGACGGTGGAGCCGATCACCATCACCGCGCACATCAGGAGCAGGGACAGCAGCAGGGACAGCAGATCCTGGGCGTCCCGCGTCTCGTCGGCCGCCACGGAGTTCTCGGGAAGGTCCAGGCCGGTGGTGCCGAGATACAGCAGGACACACGCGCCGAGGCCCGCCGCGGTCACGGCACAGGCCAGCGCGGCGCCGGCCAGGCGGCCGGGGTGGGCCCGCGCCTCGGAGACGGCCAGGCGGCGCATGCTCGTCGGACCGACGAGGGAGGCTGGGGGGCGGGACGCAACGGGCACTGTCCTCTGTCCTTCACGGGGCGTAATCTGGAAGGAGTCCGGGGAGGCCACCCATACCGTGGCCTCCCCGGACTTGTCTGCCGCGCGGGTACGCGGCGGGCCGTGACCGTGCGTCAGTCGCACACCACGACACTGAGCGTGCTGATCGGGGCGTCGACGACCGTCTCCTCGTCGAGTTCCTGGAGAGCGAGGACATCCATCATGGGAAGGCACCCCCTCTCAGGGCGCGAAGGGACGGAGCGGGCTCCGATCACACCGCCGGGGCGGTTCAGCAGCCGCCGAGGCTGATGGTGCTGATCGGGGCGTCGACGACGATTTCCTCGTCGAGCTCCTGGAGCACGAGAACGTCCGTCATGCGAAGTCACCTCCTTCCGGGGGCGGTCGGTGCGGACTGCGGTCCGGCTGTGCGCCGGACCGGGGTCAGCAGTTGACGACGGAGACGGTGCTGATGGGGGCGTCGACGACGGTCTCCTCGTCGAGCTCCTGGAGGGCGAGAACGTTCAGCATGTGGAGTCACCTCTTTTTCGGGGTTGGCCGGAGTCAGCAGTTGACGAAGGAAGCGGTGCTGATGGGGGCGTCGACGACGGTCTCCTCGTCGAGCTCCTGGAGGGCGAGAACGTTCAGCATGTGAGGTCACCTCCTTTCGGGGCTGGTCGGGACAGGTACCGGCGGCAGGCTCCTCCGGTCGGCGTCCGTCCGGGTCACGGATGGGCGCCGGGGAGCAGTCGGCTGCCGGGGCTCTGGGCGGCTTTCAGCGCGAGGACCGCGCCGGCGGAGCCGGTCGCCAGGTCCGTCGAGAGACGGACCAACTGGTCGCCGTGCAGGACGTGGGCGTCCTCGTACGGCGCGAGGTGCAGGGACAGGGCGCGCAGGTGGTCGTGGAGTTCCCCGGTCCAGCGCGGTTCCCGGGCCACGAGGTGCGACAGCAGGTAGGCCAGTCCGGACCGGCCGTTGAACAGCCCGCCCTGGAGCACCACTTGTACGGCGCCGGCCCGGACGGCGCCCGCCACCAGGGCGTCCGCGCCGAGCGAGGCGGCCTGGGCATCGGGGAGGGCCAGCGCCGCGAAGGCCACGCCCGCGGAGCCCTCCGCCAAGTAGGGCAGCAGCTTGTGGGAACTGTGCATCTGGAGCATGCCGTCCACGTCGCGGGCGTGCCGCAGATCGCAGCGCACAGCCTGCTCGGCGGCTTGGAGCCACGCCGGGTCGCCGGTCACGCCGGAGCAGCGGGCGAACAGGACCGCGGGGCCCGACCAGCCGTACATCAAGCCCGGCCGGTCCAGCAGACCCGCCGTCCCGACCCGTTCACGCACGCGCAGGGCGAGCCGCAGGGCCTCCTCCTTCAGCCCGGAGTCGAGAAGGACGTGCGCGATGCCGGTGAGGCCGCCGAAGAGACCCGGCGAGGCGGGCAGTGGGCCGGCCAGCAGACGGTCGATCAGGTTCGCGCCCTCCGGATGCCCGAGCCGCTGCAACAGCCAGGCGGTGCCGCCCAGGCCGTCGTACAGTCCGGCCGGCGTGTCCGCGGGCGCGCGGCGCGCGGCCCGGATCAGCCAGTCCAGGTGCGCGTCGGCCGGGGCGGTGCCGGCTGCCTGCTGGGCCCAGAGCACTCCCGGGGCGCCGTACGCGAGCCCGAGACAGGCTCCTGGCCGGTGTCCGGCCACATCGCCGGGGAACAGCCGGTCCGTACGCTCGACGTCCGCCGCGCGCGCGATGCCGCGCAGCAGCGTGTCCGTGGCCGGCGCCGTCGGGGAGGGGACCTGGGAACGGGTGACGTACGGCCTGAGCGCGGGTGACAGTGCCAGGCGCTCGGTCATCTTCTTCACGAACCGGTCGGGGAGGTCCGGGAACGAGGTGGTGGCCAGCTCGATCAGCGCGGCCACGCTCGACGGAGTGCGCAGGGTCAGGACGGTGAGGGGGACGAGAACAGCGAGCTGGCAGCAGCCCAGGGCGAACTGATCGGCCTCACGCGGGTCTTCGATCGTGGGATCCGTGAAGCCGGGCGCCCCCAGGGCCGCGGTACGGACGGCGTCGGTTCGCGTGGCGAGTTCGAAGTCCACGAGCGCGACCGTGCCGTCGGGCCGGATGAGGATGTTGCGGTGGTGCAGGTCGCCGAAGGCCACGCCCGCCCGGTGCAGAGCCTCGACGCACTCCTCGACCTGTTCCATGCGGTGGACGGCGAGAGCCGCGAAAGCCGCGCGCGCTTCCCGCGTGGGCCGGTGGCGGGTGAGCGGGTAGTCCCGGCCCAGCCAGGCGTTGACCGTCTCCCCCTCGATGTACTCCATCGCGAGGTAATGGTGTTCCCAGGCGGTGAAGGAATCGAACAGGCGGGGGACGAAGGGCAGATGGGCCACTTTCCGCAGGACCGCCTCCTCGGTGCGTAATCGCTCCACCGCGTCCACACCGTTGCCGTCCAGACCGGCATGCGGCCGGGCCTCCTTGAGGACGACATTCCTGCCTCGGCCGTCCTCCGCGAGATAGACACCCCCGCCGTTGGAGAAATGCAGTGCCTTGTGGATGCGGTGGCCGTTCAGCGTCGCGGATTCACCGGCCGGCCGGGGCGTGAGGAATTCCGGTACCTCGGCCCACTCGGGGGTGGTGAAGACAGGGCGGCGGGGGTCCGGCACCAGCTGCCCCCGGGGATCGCGCAGGGCGGGCACCCGGGCGCCGTCGGAGAGTTCACACCACATCAGGGTGAAGGCGCCGTATCGCACGGAGACCGGGCCGTCGTTCCACCGCTGGTCGGACAGGACGTACGGGCCGGGCCGTCCGCCCAGGAGCGAGTCCAGTGCGGTCAGGGCGGTCCGCAGTTCGTCCGTGGTGCGGGGATAGACGGTCACCGCCTTGCCGCTCGAAGCGCGGTGGGCGTACTTGGTGTTCAGGGCGGTGACGATCAGCCGGCTGCGCAGGAACTTCCACGGCAGCCCGAGCCGCCGGCACACCAGCCATGCCGCCTCGATCGTCTCCTCGGCGGTGTCGGGCGTCGTGCTGACGTGGATCTTCCAGCCCTGCTCCGGCAGTTCCCCGGCCGCGGCGGGTGTCAGGAACTCCCAGACGCCGTGGTGCTCCCGCCGCCAGTCCTCGGGGATTTCCCGCACGGCGAGGGAGAAGAGGGACTGCTCGTCCTTGCAGCGGTCCAACGGCTCGTACCAGAAGGGGTCGGCGATGGTGAATGCCTCGTACCTCGGGTCCATGCACCCTCCCCATACTCGCCTTGTCCGGGAATCCGCCATCGGGAAATCCGTCATCGGGAATTCTGACGGGAAATCGCTTTCCTCGTCGTCGTGTTCGATCCTCGGGGATTCGTCCGCCGAAGGGCAACTGGATAAGCCCAGACTTAACTGCATGCTCCGGATTCCGTTTTCCGACTGCTCGGCTCGCGCCATCCTGGCCGGAAAGCATGTCTTGCCCATGACGGGGCGCACTTCCGGGAAGTCGATCATGCGATCATGGATTCCATGACGACGCGCATCGTACTCGCGGACGACCAGGCCAGTATCCGTATGGGATTCCGGCGCATTCTGGATTCCCAACCGGATATGCGGGTCGTGGCCGAGGCGGAGAACGGTGTCGCCGCCCTGGAGGTGGCCCAGAAGCTGACCCCTGACGTGCTCCTGGCGGACATCCGTATGCCGGAGATGGACGGCCTGGAGCTGACCCGGCGGATCGGCCGGTCCGTCCCCTCCGTCCGGGTGGTCGTCGTCACGACCTTCGAGCTCGACGAGTACGTTCACACGGCGCTGCGCGAGGGTGCCTGCGGTTTCCTCCTCAAGCGGTCCCGGTCCGCCGTGCTCGTCGAAGCCGTACGGGCCGCCGCCGCGGGCGATTCGATGATCAGTCCCGAAATCACCGCACGGCTGCTCGGCCGGTTCCGGCACCCGTACCCCACGGCGGGCCGGCCGCGAGAACTGCTGACCGCACGGGAACAGGAGGTCGCCCAACTGGTGGCCGAAGGGCTGACCAACTCCGACATCGGTGCCGAACTGTTCATCTCGCCCGGCACGGTGAAGACTCATCTGATGCATCTCCAGAAGAAGCTGAAGGTCCGCAACCGCGTCGGCATCGCCGCGTGGGTGTGGGAGTCCGGACTGATGCCGGGGGCCCGACGGGACGATCTGCCGAACGGCTGATATCGGAATGCGGGCGGTCTACGGCAGCATGGGCGACATGCCGACCACACCGACCGCCCGTACTGCCTGGCGGGACTGCGCCGTCGAGGGGCGAGGCGCCGGGGCCGGATGCCGCTGCGCGGCCTCTCCTTGCAGGAGAAGGCGGCCGAGAGGGGTGACGGTGTGAATCATCCGGCTCCGGTTGCGGCGGGTGCGGATCAGTCCGGCGGACCGCAGGACGGCCGTGTGCTGGCTCACCGCGGCCGTCGACACTCCGAGCCGTTCGGCCAGTTCGGTGTTGGTGCACCCCTCTTTCACGGCGTGGAGCGTGGCCGCCCGGGTCCTTCCCACCAGTGCGGCGAGGGCGCAGTGCGGGTCGTTCGCGCGGTGCTCACCGAGGATGCGCGCGACGTCGTCGGGCCCCGGGCGGTCGGCGAACGCCAGCAGGGCCGCACCTCCCGCCCCTCGCCCGCCGGCCGGGATCACCTTGCCGGTGTGCTGGAGGAACAGGGACGGCGTCAGGACCAGACCGCCGCCGCCCGGCCTCGACTCGCCGGGCCGGACACCGGAGATGCTCAGAACGGGTGCGTTCCAGCTGATTCCCGGGCCCAGGCTGTTGAGGAGCACTTCGACGCCGTCCCGGGCCATGATGCCGCGCAGTGTCTCCCGCGCCGCGTCCAGATGGGCCTGGAGGCGGGCTCGGTGCGGCGCGACAGCCGTCCGGAGAAACTTCAGGGCGGCGGAGCAGGCGGCCGGCGGCGGGATCTCCGCGTCGGTACAGATCTCCAGCAACCTTTCGGGGCCGCCGGGAATGTGGAGGATTTTGGCCACTTCCGTCTTTCCCGGATCGGTTCCGGGGGCGCTTAACCAGACTCGTCGACGCCACATCCTGAATTCTTCTCCACTGCTCTCCCCGAGAGCCTCCAGAGCGAAGATCGACTCGATGTGCGTAGTGTCCGACTCGCTGATGGTGATACGTGTCAGGTCGGTTGCGGAAAGAATCACTTGGTGCATGGGAAAACCTCCTGGGCATGGTGGACCAATGATGCGGGCCGGAATCTCTCAGGAATCTGTGGCGCGAATGCGTATGGTTCCCTCTTCGGTGTGGGCGACGATGTGCCGGGCGGCGGACGGGAGGTCGAGGACGCCGACGTACACGCTGTCCCGGTCCCGGGCCTCGGCGTCGACGCGGTACCAGGCACGGGGCAGTTCGATGCGGATGTCCCCGATCTCCGAGGTGGCGACGGCAGACCGGGGCGGCTCGGAGAACGCGAGGGAGACCGGGCCGCGTGTCGCGTGGGCGTCCACGGTCTGTGACGTGGAGTCCAGGACCTGGACACGCCCCCGCGTCGAGCGCAGCGACAGCGGCCCGGAAGCCTTGCGGACGCTGATGTTCCCGTCCCCCGTGGCGACTTCGAGCGTGCGGTTCAGCCCGAGCGCGGAGACACCCGAGGAGGCGTCGACCGACACCGCCACGCCGCGGGGTATCCGGACGACGAATTCACCCCGGCAGTTCATGGCCCAGCCGGTGCACCAGGCGGACAGCCGGAGGGTGTTGCCGTCCAGGTCCCAGCCCGAGTTGCCCTCCCGGGCCGCGGCTCCCGCCAGCTCACGCTCGACGGCGAGATCGTCCCCGGGCCCCTGCTCCAGCCGGACCCGCCCGTCGCCTCGTACGACGATGTCCAGCCGGCTGCCGTCGAAAGCGAACCGGCGCTGCCCGTTGCGTGGCGCGGCGTCCAGGTCGTTCAGGGCCTCCGTGCTCAGCAGAGCCGACGAGACGAGTACGGTCACCGCCAGCGTCAAAGCAATCCGTCCCCCCGTACGCCCAGCCATGCGGATCATGCTGTCAGCCTGATCCGCGAACCGGTATCAGCCGTTCGGCAGATTGCGGGAAGCCCGTGTCTCCTGGGCCGGGGGCGTTCCGGTGAGGGGCAGGAGCACGGTGACGTGCCAGCCGTGGGGCTGGCGCGGCCCCGCGGTGAGCTCTCCGCCCAGCTCCGCCACGCGCGCGGACAGTCCCTTGATCCCGGTGCTTCCGGTGCCCGCCGGCCGCTCGGGAAGGCCGGGTTCGGCCTGCGGGCGGTGCGCGTCGTCGCTGACCTGGAGCGACAGGGCGCCGGCCGCGGTGCGCAGCGAGATGTCCACGCGGGACGCCGTGCCGGCGTGCCGGCGCACGTTGGTCAGGGCTTCCACGACCACCCGGTAGCCCACCGCACTGACCTCGGCCGGAAGTTCGTCCACCAGGCCCTCGGCCATGTCGAGCACGGCTTCGGGGCGGCCCGTCCGGTTGAACCTCTCCACCAGCGAAGGGAGTTCACCGAGATCTCGCCGGGACCGGCTGCCGATACGGAGGTGGCGTGCGCTCTCGCTGTCGCGTACCGCACGCTCCGGCTGCCCGGCCGCCGTGGGTTCGGCCAGCAGCTGCACCGTACGGTCCATGGCCTCAAGCGCCTGGGTGCCGGCCGCGCCGATCTCCGGCAGTAGGTCCAGGGCCTGCCGGGGATCCTTCTCCGCCATGACCCGGGCAGCCTCGACGAGGACGACCACCGCCGTGATGTCGTGAGCGGCGTAGTCGTGGAGGTCGCGGGCGAGGTGCATGCGCTGGGCCTGCCGCTCGGCGGCCACCGCGGCCCGGCTACGGGCGTCCAGGCTGCGCAGATACGCGCCGATGCCTCCGGCGCTCATCGCGAACAGGGCCCACAGCAGGCACAGTTGAACCGTCTCGTCGTGACCGGCCGGTGGGGTCATGTTGAGGGTGATCCGCAGCGGGGAGAGCGTGATCGCCGACGCCAGCAGCAGGCTCAGCCCGACCGACGTGCGCGGACGCGGTCTGCGGACGGCGGCGGCCACCAGCGCCGTGAACGCCAGGGTCTCCGCCGTCCACCAGTTGGCGGTGGCCGAGCGGGCGGGCCCCTGATAGGCGAAGGTCACGGTCAGGGAGACCGCTGTCACGCCGAGCACGGTGAGCGGCAGGACCCTCGGCTGGGGAGGGTTCCACACGGTGAGAACCAGTGCCGCGACGACGGCCGCCGTTCCCGCCCCACTGATGAGCGGCCCGACCGACGCGGTGGTGGCGGCTGCGACGGCCAGCGTCGCCATGACCAGAATCGCGCAGACGAAGCTGCGCACCGGTAACCCTCTTCGCACTGTCACGTGGGTAAAGGTTAGCGATCGGCCTTCGCCGCACCCACGGGTGCGGCGAAGGCCGCCCTCCTCTACACGTCCGGCCCCAGTGCCCCCGCGTCGATCGCCCCCGCCACTGCCCCGTACCCCGCCGCCGTGAGGTTCACATGGTCCCCGGCGTCCGCCTCGGGGCTCAGGCTCAGCGGGGGCGGGTCCGCCGGGCTCGTCGTGTCCGGGACCGCCACGGCCGCTTCCGTGTCGGCGTAGCTCACCGTGGGCGTGTTCGCGTCGAACTGGTCCGTGATCCAGGTGTTGGCGCCGACCCGGCTCGCGTCGGCCGCTGCCGTGCAGGGGGCGTAGCCGGTGCACGGGATGAGGGTGGTGAAGACGACCTTGACGCCCCAGCCTCTGAGCTGCGTGCGCAGTAGGTCGTACGCGGCTTCGAGGCCGGTCTCGTCGGTGCCGGAGACGAGGTCCTGGAGCCCCTCGTCGACGACGACCGTGGAGAGGCCGGGCAGGTCGAGGACGTCCCGGTCGAGGCGGGTGAGGACGGCCGGGCCGCCCTGCCCGGCGAGGTCGGTCGCGAGCCGGTTGGCCTCGATGCCGGTGCCGACGACACCGTACGAAGGACCGGTGAGCGCGTCGGAGAGGCGCGGTGCGCCGAGGACGGCCTTGGTGGCGGCGTCGAAGGGGCTGACGAGGTTGTCGCCGAGGACCGCCACGGTCGGCCGGTTCCCGTCGGCGACGACGTCGATGCCGGTGACGACGTCCGTGAACGAACCCCAGGTGGTCCCCGTCCCGCTGAACGCGGTCGTCGCCGTGTCGGCGGTGTGGTCGCCGGAGCCGACGGCGCTGACGTACATGGTGGTCCCGGCGGCCCAGCTGTGCTGGACGAGATAGGGCGTGTCGTTCACCAGGTGCAGGCTGACCATGACGCGCTTGCCGGGCGTGGCCGCGTAACTCACCGGGTCGCTGTAGACCTCGCCGCCGACCGGGATCGTCACCGCCCTGCCGCCGCCGAAGGTGAGGTCGGCCGGCGTCGCGGTGGGGGCCGCGCCGGAGGACTGGGTGGCGAGGGTGGTGTGGTCGATGGTCAGCGGGCTGCGGCCGAGCGCGTTGGACAGCCGGACGCGGATGCTCGACCCGGCGATGCTCGGCGCGGCGGTGACGCGGAACGTCTGGTCCTTGTAGTCGGTGGTCTCGTAGTTGAACGCCCCTTCGTTCGGCGCGCTCCACGCCCCCGTCCAGTGCGCGCCGCCCGGCGCGGCCGTCGTGTCGCGGACCGCCATGCCGAAGATGTGCAGCCCCGGCACGTCGACGCGGGCCGTGTCGGTGAGGTCGGGCAGGGTGACCGAGCTGAGCGCGGCGCCCGCCTTGAGGGGGACGGCGAAGGCGTAGACGTTCGTGGAGCGGGTCTCCTGCGTGCCGTCGGCGTGGTTGCGGTGGGGCAGGGTGAGCGCCGCCAGGGACGGGGAGCCGTACACCCAGTCCGGGACCGTCAGGTGGTACTGCTGCGCGGCGGAGCCGTCGGCATAGGTGACCGTGCCGAACGGGCCGCCCGCGCGGCAGTCCTCGTACTGCCCGTTGCCGAGCGTGCACTCGGTCCCGCCGACCGAGGTGCCGTCGGGCACGGCGGGGCTGGTGACGTCGGCGTCGGCGCGCTGCGAGGAGACGAACCCGTACGTCGAAGACGCGAGGAACACCAACGCCCGCCCGCTGCCGCTCAGTTGGACGGTCTGGTTCGCCGCGAGGACGTTGTCGCCGCCCGCCGCGCCGAAGGAGGGCAGCGTGAACGTGGCGCCGTCCACGGTGACCTTGCCGCCGGGCTGCCAGCCGGCCGCCTTGAGGTCCTGGAGGGAGAAGGTCGCGCCGTTGCCGTCCGCGTCGCCGGCCGCGCGGTGGGCGTCGTCGGTGACGGCGGTGTTGTCGAAGGCCGCCTGGAGGCTCGGGTACGTCGTACCGGCGTGGCCGAGGGCGGTGAACTGGTACTGCTGCTGCGCCGATACGTTCCCGGCCGCGTCGACCGCGTACACGTACAGGGTGTGGGTGCCGGGGGCGGGCGGGGTGACGGTGACGGTCGCCTTATTGCCGGAGGCGGTGACGGTCTGGGCCGCCGGGGTGTTCGAGGTCGGCGGGCTGACGTCGAGGCGGTAGAGGAACTTGGCCGCGCTGTCGGTGCTGAGGGTGAAGCGGCCCGCCGTGCCCGCCGCCGTCGTACCCGCCGCGTCCTCGATGTAGAGGTTGTCGGCGCTGGTGACGGCCGGAGGGGCCGGGGCGGTGAGGTCGACGGTGAAGTGGCAGGTGGAGGAGGGGGAGCTGGTGTCCTTGCCGTCGCTCGCGGTGACGTTCCAGTTGACGACGTCCCCGCTCCTGAGGCCGCTCATGAACGTGGACGACAGCTGCTTCGGCGCGTTCGTGCCGCTCGCGACCGTCGCGCTGGCCGTCGTGGTCGCGCTGCCGCTGCCGACCCAGTACGTGTACGTCGCCGCGAGGGCGTCCTTGTCGCCGTCGCTCACCACGGAGTTGAGGGTCGGCGGGGTCGTCGCGAGGGTCTTGCCGATCACCGGGTACGGCGCCGTCGTGCCGCAACCCGCCGAGTGCGTACCGAACTTGGCGGCGAGGGCGCTCGGCTTGGTCGGGACGTGGTTGTACTCGACGGACATCGAGGGGTTGTTGGCGAACCGCTTGAAGTAGTTGCCGTCGCCGCTGCCCTCCTGGCTGTTCACCAGCGCGAAGGTCCAGCTCGACGCCTTCGCGGCGGCCAGCCTGGCGATCGTCGAGGTGACGGAGAAGCCGCCCGAGGGTTCGCTGGAGCAGGCGGGGCCGAAGCTCTTGGCTCCCAAGTAGGTGGACAGGGCGGGCCTGTTGGACCAGGTCGTGCCGGAGCCGATCGCGCCCGTGAGGTACAGCTTCACGTCGGAGGAGAGGCTGCAGCTCGCCGAGTAGTTCTCCTTGGCGTCGACGGTCGCGGCGACGATGTGGGTGCCCCAGGCCGCCGAGGGGATCGCGAGCTGGAAGTACGAGCGCTCGACGCCGATGCAGCCCGACCAGCTGTTGTAGCCGACGCCGGGGTCGCCGTACTGGGTGGAGTCGTAGTTCTTCGCGGAGGGGCAGCCCTGCTGGGTCTCGATGTAGTGCTGCTTGGCGCCGGAGGCGTAGTGCGGGTTCCAGGTGGGGTCGATGTAGACCGGGTAGCGGGTGGAGGCGCCGGTGAGGAGGGTCCGGTCGGGGGTGAGGGAGAGGGTGGAGCCGGTGACGTCGTCGGTGACGTGGGCGGTGCGGGCGCCGGGGGCGGGGCCGGTGGTCGTGGTGGCCGAGGCGGCTGTGGTGGTCGTGGTGGCCGTGCCCGAGTCGCTCGTCTCCGCGAGGAGTTGAGGTTTCACCGAGTTCGTGGCTGTGCTCGTCGTCGAGTCCCACATCAGGGGCTGCGGCGCGCTGAACATCACCTGGCCGTTCGGCGTGGCCGCCTGGAGGTTGTCGTGGCCGTCGTCGGTGACGGTCAGACCCGTTGTGTGCGTGGCGAGTTGGAGCTTCGTCAGGGCGGGGTTCGCGGCGGCGGTCGCCGTCTTGACGACGATCAGCTCCGAGAAGCCGCCGGTCGTGTCCGCCGTGAGTCTCAGGTCGACGTCCTGGAGGACGTCCGGGTAGGTGATCGTCGGGCCCGAGACCGTGGGCGCGGGGAGTGACGTCGGCCAGGAGAAGGCGAGTTGGGACTTCCCGGCGGTCATCGTGACGAGCGGGCCGGTGCCGCCGCCGGAGAAGGTGAGCGGCTCGGCGGAGGCGGCGGGGCTGTAGCCGCCGGCGTCGGCGCGGAGGGTGGCGTCGACCGGGACCCAGGTGCCGTTCTGCCGGACGCGGGCCGGCAGCAGGCTGCCGGTCCAGGTGACCGTGCCCGACGGGTTGGCCTGCGCGGTGGAGGTCTCGGTGGTGAGCGCGTCGACGGTGACGGGGCTGCCGCTCGCGGACGCCTTCGCCTGGGCGGTGGCCAGCGCGGATTCCTGGGCCGGCGTCAACCCCGAGTCGTCGGGCTGGAGTTGGGTGCCCGCAGGGCCGTCGGGGCGGGTGGCGGTGAGTGGCGGGGCCGGGACTCCGGGCGAGGGGGCGGCGCTGTCGGCCGTGGCGGGGGCGGCTGTCAGGCCCACCGCGATCAGGGGTGCGAGAAGCGCCAGGGTCACGGCTCTTCGTATCTCGGGCATGCGGATTTCCCCCCGGCCGGGCGAGTGCGTCTGATGCGCACACCCTAGGGAGAAGCCTTTTCTCATTTCGGGCGATAAGGGGCGGATTGCTGTCGCATTCCTGATCCTTTGAGTGCGCTTTGAGCTCTTTGGCATATGCACGCAGTCTCTTTATTCGTTCCTTAACCTCCCCATCTGCGGTGTCGGTTAGCTTCACGGGGCCTTCACTAGGGGATGGGGATATCAGGTGACTCGCGGCACGCGATTGGTTCGAAATTTCGGAAGAATTGGCAGACGCAGATCCACGGCCCGGATCTGGCTGATTCTCACGACGACACTCGCCCTGCTCCTCTCCCTCTCCGCCACCCAGACCGCGCTCGCGGCGGCCACCCCCGCCCCCGGTCACCTGGTGAAGCCCCAGAAGGACCGCTCGGTCCCGGTCACCCCCGTCCACGGACACGCCGTCCCCGCGACCCGCATGCCGTCCTGGAACCCGAAGACCGCCTGGCCGGCGGCCGGAGCCGCCGACACCACCCTCGCCGCGAAGTCCCGCGCCGGCCGCCTCCCCGTCACCGTCACCCCCACGGGCCCGCACCACGCCCCCGCCACGACGAAGCTCCACATCTCCCTTCCCGGCCGGCAGGCGGCCCAGAAGCTGAACCTGCCCGGCGTCCTGCTCACCGTCCAGCCCAGGAGCGCCACCCCCGGCGGCAGCGCCCAAGTCGCCCTGGACTACGCAGCGTTCAAGGACGCGTACGGCGGCGACTGGGCCACCCGCCTGCGCCTCGTCCAGCTCCCCGCCTGCGCCCTGACCACCCCGGCCGCCCCCCGCTGCCGCACCCGCACCCCGCTGCCCTCGGCCAACGACGCGCGCCACGAGCAGGTCACCGCGACCGTCCAGGTCCCCCGCACGACCGTGTCCCCCATGGTGCTCGCGGCCGTCGCCGCGGCGACGGGCGGCGGCGGAAGCTACGCGGCCACCTCCCTCGCCCCCTCCGGGCAGTGGTCGGCCGGCGGCTCCAGCGGCGCGTTCAGCTACTCGTACCCCGTCCCCGTCCCGGACGTCCCCGGCAGCCTCGCCCCGAGCGTCTCCCTCGACTACAGCTCCCAGGCCGTGGACGGACGGACCTCCTCCACCAACGCCCAAGCCTCCTGGATCGGCGACGGCTGGGACTACGCGCCCGGCTTCGTCGAGCGCGGCTACGCCTCCTGCGCCGACGACACCGCGAACGGCAGCCCGAAGACCTCCGACGAGTGCTGGTCGGACGACGCCGACTCGCTCACCCTGTCCCTCAACGGCTCCTCCAACACCCTCGTCCACGACGACGCCACCGGCACCTGGCGCCCGCAGGACGACAACGGCGAGAAGATCCAGGTCAAGACGGACACCGTCAACGGCGACAACGACAACGAGTACTTCGTCGTCACCACCGCCGACGGCACCCAGTACTACTTCGGCCTCAACCGCCTCCCCGGCTGGACCACCGGCGCCGCCACCACCAACTCGGTGTTCACCGCCCCCGTCTACGGCAACGACACCGGCGAACCCTGCCACGCCGCGACCTTCGCCGCCTCCTGGTGCCAGCAGGGCTACCGCTGGAACCTCGACTACACGGTCGACCCGCACGGCAACGCCATCAGCTACTGGTACACGCCGGAGACCGGCTACTACGGCCGCGACAACGCGACCACCCCCACGCCCTACACGCGCTCCGGCTCCCTCGCGAAGATCCAGTACGGCCAGCTCGCCGGGAAGGTCTACGACACGGCGTCACCGGCCGCCGCCCAGGTCCTCTTCGACACCGCCGAGCGCTGCCTGCCCGACGCGAACTTCGACTGCGCGACCGCCAAGATGACGTCCGCCAACGCCACCCACTGGCCGGACGTCCCCGTCGACCAGGTCTGCCCGTCCACCGGCACCTGCGACAACCACGGCCCCGCGTTCTTCAGCAGCCGCCGCCTCACCGGCATCCGCACCCAGACGCTCGTCGGCACCGCCTACTCCGACGTCGACGCCTGGACGCTCGCCCACACCTTCCCGGCCACCGGGGACACCACGACCCCGGCCCTGTGGCTGTCGTCCATCACCCGCACCGGCAAGGACGGCGGCAGCCTCGCCCTGCCGCCCATCACGTTCACCGGACAGGCCCTCGCCAACCGGGTCGACGGACTCGACGGCTACCAGCCGATCACCCGCTACCGGATCACCAAGGTCACCACCGAGTCCGGCGGCACCACCACCGTCAACTACACGGGCCCCCAGTGCCACCGCACCGGCACCCCCGTCCTGCCGTCGGCCGCCGACACCAACACCCTGCGCTGCTACCCCCAGTACTGGACCCCGCCGGGCCAGACCTCGCCGCAGCTCGACTGGTTCAACAAGTTCGTCGTCACCTCCGTCACCGAGCAGGACCAGACCGGCGGCGGCCTGCCCGTCCAGACCACCTACAGCTACCTCGGCGACCCCGCCTGGCACTACAACGACGACCCGCTCACCCAGGCCAAGTACCGCACCTGGAACCAGTGGCGCGGCTACGGGAAGGTCGAGTCCCGCACCGGGACCTCACCCGGCACGCTCACCCTCTCCCGGCAGACCTACTTCCGGGGCATGGACGGCGACAAGACGTCCACCGGCACCCGCTCCGTCACCCTCGACGCCGCGATCGGCGCCGACTCCCAGAAGGACTCCGACTGGCTGACCGGCCAGGTCTTCGAGACCCAGTCGTACGACGGCGACGGCGGCGCGCTCCTGTCCGACGGCGTCACCGACCCCTGGACCTCGGCGGCGACGGCCACCCAGTCCCGTACGAAGACCGGGCTCGACCCGCTCGTCGCGCGCCGCACCAACATGCAGCGCGCCCGCAGCGTCAGCACCAAGGCCGACGGCACCAAGCAGACCACCGAGATCGACTACACCCTCGACCCCGCGACCGGCCTGCCCACGTCGGTCGACGACCAGGGCGACACCTCGACCACGGCCGACGACACCTGCACCCGCACCTGGTACGCCAAGGACTCCGCCGGCGCGACCCTGCCCGCGCCCCGCCGGGTCCAGGAGGTCTCCGTCTCCTGCGCGGCCACCCCCACCTACCCGAAGAACCTGGTCAGCGACGACCTCACCTTCTTCGACGGCTCCACGGACAACACCGCGCCGCCCACCAAGGGCGACGTGACGATGGTCCAGAAGGCCGACTCGGTCGCCGCCGACGGCACCCCGCACTACATCACCGCCCTGAAGACCGGATACGACTCCTACGGCCGCGAACACACCGAGACCGACGGGGACGGCCGTACCACCACCACCGACTTCACCCCGGCGAGCGGCGCCTCACCCACCTCCGTCAAGATCACCCGCCCCCAGGTCACCGGCCAGACGGCCGCCTTCACCACCACCTCCACGCTCGACCCGGCACGCGGCACCGACCTCAGGACGACGGACGCCGCCGGGTACGCGACCAACAGCACCTACGACCCGCTGGGCCGCCTCACCGCCGTATGGAACCCGGGGTTCGCCACCACCGCGAACCCCAACACCAAGTACGCCTACGACCTGAACCCGGGCGCCCCCTCGACGGTCACCACCCAGAGCCTCCAGGACGACAACACCTACCGGACGTCGATCTCCCTCTACGACGCGCTGCTGCGTCCGCGCGAGACGCAGACGGCGACCGTGGACGGCGGCCGGGTCATCACCGACACGGTGTACGACTCCCACGGCTGGGCGGTCAGCGCGTCGGCCCCGTACTACAACACCGGCGCGCCCTCCGGGACGCTCGTGGACGCCGCCGACAACCAGACGCCGTCCCAGACCGGCACGGTCTACGACGGCGCGGGCCGGGCCACGGCCTCCATCGCCTACCACTTCGCCACTGAGACCTGGCGCACCACGACCGCCTACCCCGGCTCGGACCGGGTGGACGTCACACCCCCCGCAGGTACTACCCCGACGACGACCTACACGGACGCGCGAGGCCGCCTGTCCAAGCTCCTGCGCTACCACGGGACTACCCCCACAGGGGTAGCGGACACCGTCACCTATACGTATGACGCGGCGGGCAACCAGACCGGTCAGGACGACGGCCAGGGCCACGTCTGGAGCAGCGGCTACGACCTCCTCGGCCGCCGCACCACCCAGACCGACCCCGACACGGGCACCTCGACCTCGGCGTACGACAACGCGGGCCAGCTCCTGTCCACCACGGACGCCCGGCACAAGACGATCGGCTACCAGTACGACGAACTGGGCCGCAAGAAGGCCGAGTTCGACCTCACCGGCGGCGCCGACCCGACCACCGCGAACGAGCTGGCCTCCTGGACGTACGACACCCTCAAGAAGGACCGGCCCACCTCCTCCACCCGCTACGCCGGCGGCACCTCCGGCGCGGCGTACACGAAGAAGGTCCTCGGCTACGACAGCCACGGCTGGGTCCAGGGCACCCAACTGGTGATCCCCTCGACGGAGGGCGCGCTCGCCGGGAACTACACGACGTCCAACCACTACAAGCTCACGGGCACCCTTTCGGAGTACTCCGAAGGTCTCCCGACGACGGTCACCCTTCCGGGGGAGACCGTCGGCTACACCTACGACAAGTACGGGCGCCCCATCGATGTCGAGGGTGACATCAACGGCTGGGCGTACGTCAGCGATCTGAAGTACACCGAGTTCGACGAACCCTCCCAGTTCACCTACGGGACCGACGGCAACTTCACCCAGCAGACCCTGGCGTACGACGACCAGACCCACCGCCTGACCGGCTCCACCCTCACCACCAAGTCCGGCGCGGCGATCTCCGACCAGACGAAGTACGCCTACCAGCCCTCCGGCAACATCACGAAGATCACCGACAAGCTGGAGACCGGCGCCACCGACACCCAGTGCTACTCCTACGACTGGGCGCAGCGCCTCAGCGCGGCCTGGACGGCGAAGGACGACTGCGCGGGGGCGCCCGGCGCGGCCACGGTGGGCGGGCCCTCGCCGTACTGGCAGAGCTGGACCTACGACGGGACCGGTGCCCGGCTCACCCAGACCGACCACGACGCGACCGGCTCCTCGGACACGACGGCGACCTACACGCCGTTCGCGGCCGGCCAGGGCCCCGCGCACGCGGTCTCCCAGGTCACGCGGACCGGCCCGACGGACTCGACGGTCAACACGTACGGGTACGACGCCGCCGGCAACGCCACCACCCGCACGACCCGCGCCGGCACCGACACCCTCACGTACGACGACGAGGGCGACCTCTCCGAGCTGTCCTCGACCGGAACGGCCGCCGACACGACCTACCAGTACGACGCCGACGGCACCCTCCTGCTGCGCCGGAGCCCCGACGCGACGACCCTCTACGCCGGCGACGAGGAACTCACCCTCAAGAAGGGCGCCACCAGCGCCGACGGGATCCGGTACATCTCCATCGCCGGGGAGACGGTCGCCACGCACTCCTCCGACGGCCACTTCACATACCTGATCCCCGACCACCAGGGCACCGGCACACTCGCCGTCGACTCGCAGACCCAGGCCGTCACCCGGCGTCAGTACAAGCCCTTCGGGGAGGCCCGGGACCAGACCGGGGCGTGGGTCGGGCAGCGTGGGTTCGTCGGGGGTGTGCAGGACGACAACACGGGGCTGACGAATCTGGGGGCGCGGGAGTACGACCCGTCCATCGGGCGGTTCCTGAGTCCTGACCCGGTGCTGGACAGTGGGGCGCCGCAGAGCTGGAACGCGTACGACTACGCGGCCGACTCCCCGGTGACGCTGTCCGACCCGTCCGGGCTGTGTCCCGCTGACCTGTGCGGTATCGGGTACCCCATCGGGGGTACGGGGACCGGCCCGAACAACCCGGTCCGCTACATCACCGACGGTCCCGTCGACCCGGGTGGCCCCAACCACGCCACCTGCCACCACGGACGCTGCTCCGACGGGCACGCCTACGGGGCCAGCGGCGGGAACATCAGCAAGAAGACGTACGACCCGCAGGCCGAGGCGCGTGCGGTCGCCCGCGCGAAATCCACCGCGAACGCTGCCGCAGCCGCCGCCAAGAAGCAGGTCACCGGCCTCAAACACCAGCTCCTCAACCTCGTCGCCGACGTCCTCGGCGTCACCGACGCCTACAACTGCTTCACCAAGGGCGACGTCATGGGCTGCCTCAACACAGCCCTCACCGCCGTCCCCTGGGGCAAAGCGTTCAAGGCCATCAAGGTCGGCGTCGAAGCCTTCAAGATCTGGCGCCAGCTGGACCGGGCGTACACGGCGGTCAAGGACGCGGAGGAAGCAGCACGGGTCGCGGAGGACGCCGCCCGCAGTGAGCGGGCGATGGCCGATGCGGAACGGGCCGGGGGTGATGCCGAGGGTGCCGCGAGCTGCGAGGTCCACAGCTTCACACCGACGACACCGGTGCGCCTGGCCGACGGCACATCCAAACCGATCAGCAAGATCCAGCCCGGCGACAAGGTCCTGGCCACAGACCCCCAGACAGGCGTCACCTCACCCGAACCGGTCCAAAAAGTCATCGTCACCCACAACGACCACGACTTCACGATCCTCACCCTGTCCGTCGCACCGGTCCGCGGCCCGCCCTCCTCCGACAACACCCCGGGCAAGCCCCAGACCCTGACAACCACCTGGCACCACCCCTTCTGGGACGCCGGCCACCAACGATGGACCGACGCCCACGACCTGACCCCGGGCACAAAACTCCGCCAACCCGACGGCTCGACCGTCGTCGTGACGGGGGTGCTGAACGTCCACCGAGGCGGGGTCACTTATGACCTGACGGTCGGGAAACTGCATACGTACTATGTGCTGGCGGGGGACACTCCGGTCCTGGTTCACAACTGCAATAGTGGCGCAAGCGATGCCATGAATGCGGCTCAGCTGAAGCGCTACTATTCGCAAAGTGAGAAGTACGGAAAAGATGGAACGAAGGCGCTTGAGAGCGGGAGGATTCGCTTCTACGGAAATATCACGCCGGCCCGTAACCCTGGAGAGATGGTCGGCCGTCGCCTTGTACGTGAATGGGACCCCAAGACGGATTTCACTCGGATTTGGCATGAGACGCTTGACACTTCAGGGAACGTGCGGATCGTGCGACCTGATGTGAGTGTCACAGGTGGGAGCAAGGTGCATTACTTGTTCAATTCCGAAGGAAACTTCACAGGAACTTTTTGAGGTGCCGTGAGCGAAGGTATTCGAGCGCTGGTAGGTAGTCACTTGAATCGGCTCGCTGAGGGGCTTATCTCTCCCGATGAGGCAGCTGATTGGGCGCTGTGTGTAATGGAGAGTGAGATTTCCGAAGGCGTGGACCCGAAGGTCTGGCGCGCTTTGGATCGGCTTGCGGGTGCTGACTTGCTCGAATCTCCCGGTAGATATCTTCATGGACCCGAAGATTTCGTGTGCTGGCGAGACGAATTTGAGGATGATTCTCACCTTTGAGCTCTTGCGGCCTGACCATTGGGAAGCTGTGCACGTACTGCTATTGATCCGAGACGGTAGGTGTTCCGGGTAATTGTTCCCTGCATGGGTGAAGTGGCGCCGGTGGTCGGGAGGCGCTGGTCACTCCTCTTCGTGGCAAGCCGGCCAGGGGGTGGGAAGGTACCCACGGCGGTGGGACTTGTCCTTCCAGCGCTCGGAGAAGTGGGCTGTCAAGCAGGCCCCGGAAGCCGCCCGAGTCTGACGGGCGGAGATCTGACCGGGGTGATCCGCGTGAACGCGCAGGTCAAGGGAGGTGAGGTGCTCTTCGCTATCAGGTCTGTATCCGTTCCGGCCAGGTCACCGGCCGCACTTCATGGTGTTCAGCGAGACCTTTGACGCTCACCTGAAGCGCAGCCCTATCATGCGCAGCCGGGTTCTTTTGAGTTCGACCGGGTCGGGTCGGACCGGCTGGCAAGGTGGTGCATGGTGATCCATATGCAGGTGCGTACAGAGCGCGGCGAAGTCGTGGTGCGCGGAGCTGGCGGGCTGGATTCGATGAAAACCGTTCAATGCGTCGATGGAGGCAGATTGGTTCTTTGGTGACCGAATTTAAGCGAAAGCCTTCGAGTGCTGATTGCCGGGCTGATTCGATGCGTGTCGAGAAGTTGGGGGATCTCGCGAGTGGTGATCCGGGCCGGGCGACTCGCGCGCTCCTTCACCTCACCTACGAGGACCCGGACCGGTGTTGGCTCGAAGGGCTCCTGCTTGAGCAGGTGCGGGAGGGGAGCGATCCTCAACTGCGTGCGCTGGCGGTGACGTGTATGGGGCACGTGGGGCGGATACGTGGAGTCGTCAGTGGTGAGGTGAGGGCCTGTCTGGAGGGTCTTCTCGGAGACCCTGTGCTCGGCGGGATCGCCGAGGACGCTCTGGGGGACATCGAGTTCTTCGCCGTGTGACCCGTTCCACACCCCAACCCCGTGATGCTTTCCGGTCGTTCGTCGCTGGACACAGTGAGGGCCGCGTCGCGGACCGGCGGCCGGTGCGGTCCCACGGGGGTGGGCCGCGCGGGCGTCGCCCTCGGACTTCGGCATCAAACGGGGACTTGTTGTGGGGCAGGGTGGGGAACCCCGGCGCCCTCAGGCGGCGTTCGACGGGGAGCTCGGGGTGGCCGTCGCCCGTGCCCAGGAGGGCGATGAGGTGGCGTTCGGGGTTGTCTATCGGATCGTGCAGCCCGGGTTACTCGGGTATCTGAAGGGGATCGTCGGCGACGAGGCCGAAGACGTCGCCTCCGAGGCCTGGCTGGAGATCGCCCGCGACCTGGGCCGGTTCCGCGGGGACGGCGCCGGGTTCCGGGGCTGGTCCGCGACCATCGCGCGGCACCGCGCCCTCGACCACCTGCGCCGCATGAAGGTACGTCCCGTACGCGGCGGTTCGCTGGAGGACGTCGATCCCGTCGCCCCGCACGACACGTACGACGAAGTCGCCGAGGCCCTCTCCACGGAGCGCGCCCTCACCCTCGTCCGGATGCTGCCGCCCGACCAGGCGGAAGCCGTACTCCTGCGCGTCGTCGTCGGCCTCGACGGTCCCGCCGCCGCCCGCGTCCTCGGTAAGCGACCCGGCGCCGTACGCACCGCTGCACACCGCGGACTCCGCCGCCTGGCAAAGGAGTTGGGCATCGAATGACCGACCTCCCCCGCCTCCTCGCCGACGCGCTGACCCCTCCCGACCCCGACCTCGACGCGGAGGCCGAGGCGCTGGCCGCGTTTCGGGTGGCGCGGGATTCGGGGGCGCTGTGTGCGCCTACCCGGCGGTGCGACGACTGGCGGCGAGGGGACGACGTACTTCGCGACGGGCCGTCGTAAGACGGGTTGTCGTAAGGACGTGCAGACAGGCGACGACCGGGGTCGCCACCCCCCACAGGAGAGACCCCGGCCGTCGTTGTACGGGTCGCGCGGCGGCCCGTGTTCTGTACAGCGTCGGGAGGGCGGTTTCTGTCACACCGGGGCGGGGGCGGCGTGGACGGGGCGCGGACGGAGGTCGTAACGTGCCTTTCGCGCCGGGGAGCGGGGTGGGTGACCGACCGTCCTGTTCAGGGATCTTCGGTGGCGCGAATCAGACGGATCAGACGGACTAGAGACCAGGGTGCCGGGGTGCTGGGGGACGACGCGGAGCTGACTGCCGCGGTGCTCGGTGCGCAGGGCGGGGACGAGGACGCGTTCCGGGCCGTGTACCGCGCCGTGCATCCTCGGCTGCTCGGGTACGTGCGGACCCTGGTGGGGGAGGCGGACGCGGAGGATGTGACGTCCGAGGCGTGGTTGCAGATCGCCCGGGACCTGGAGCGGTTCAGCGGCGACGCCGACCGGTTCCGGGGGTGGGCCGCGCGGATCGCGCGCAACCGTGCTCTTGATCACATCCGGATGCGGGGGCGCCGGCCCGCCATCGGCGGCGACGAGACCGAGCTGACCGGGCACGCCGCCGAGTCGGACACCGCGGGGGAGGCCATCGAGGCGCTCGCCACCGGCCGTACGCTCTCCCTGATCGCGCGGCTCCCGCAGGACCAGGCCGAGGCCGTCGTGCTGCGGGTCGTGATGGGGCTCGACGCGAAGACCGCCGCCGAGACGCTGGGCAAGCGCCCCGGCGCCGTACGGACCGCCGCGCATCGCGGACTGAAGAAGCTCGCCGAGCTGATCGGGGAGGATCCCGGCGCCTCGGGCGTGCTCGACGCGCTGCCGCAGCAGTCGGGGCCGGGTGTGACGCATGCGTGCGCGCGTACGCAGAAGGACATGTGATGGCCGACGAGCAGTACAGGTGGCTGGACTCCGACACGGCGGAACGGCTGCTGAGCGGGGAGTCGCCCGACGTCGTCGAGCCCGCGGACCGGGAGCGGGCGGCGCGTCTCGCGCACACGCTCGGCTCGCTGACGTCGGCCGGACCGCAGGACGGTGCGGAGCTGCCGGGCGAGGCCGCCGCGCTGGCCGCGTTCCGCAAGGTGCGCGCGGAGCGGGGCTTCGCCGGGGCGCCGGTGGGGGACGCCGGTGAGGTCGGAGACGTCGTCCAGCTCGGGGTGCCTGTCGTGTCCGCCGGGGTGTCGCGGCGGCAGCGGGCGGCCCGGTTCGGGCTCGCGGCTGTGCTGGCGCTGGGGGTCGCGGGGGGTGCGGCCGTGGTGGCCGGGGTGGGGTCCGGGGGGTCGGGTACGCCCGAGCCGGGGGCGACCGTGTCCGCCGCTGCCACGCCTACGCCTGGGGAGTCCCAGGGGGGTACGCCGGTGCCTGAGCCGGGGGTCAGTGCCGAAGGCGTAGTACCTGACGGTGGGGGGGCCGGGGGTACTACGGGGGGAGGCCCGTCCGGCGGGGCCGGTGGGTCCGCCGTGTCCGGGGCATCCGGGGGGACTACTTCAGGGGGAGACGGCGGGACTGGCGCCCAGGAGAACGAGGCCCTCGGTACTACGTGCCGGGACCTCGCGCTGGGGCGTTCCGTGGACGGGGCACGGCGTAGGTCCCTGGAGGGAGCCGCCGGGGGTGCGGCCAAGGTGCCCGCGTACTGCGCGGGGGTACTTCAGGGGGACAAGGGTGACAAGGGCGGGTGGGGCAACGGGGGTTCCGGCGGCGGGGCGTCCGGCGGGAACGGCGGGGGCAGCGGGAACGGCGGGAACGGCGGGAACGGTGGGACCCAGGGGGGCTCCTCCGGAGGGGGCAACGGGGGTAGTACGGGTACGGGGTCGAACGGCGGGTCCAGATCCGGCGGGGGGTCCGGCTCCGCGGGTAGCTCTCAGGGGGGATGGGGAGCGGGGTTCGCGTCCGGAGGGTCTGCGGGGAGCACCAAGGGTGCCTGGGGCGGAGGGGGTAACTCCGGAGGGGTACATGGTGGGGGGTACAGCGGTGGTACGTACGGCGGTGGCGGTGGTCACGGCGGTGGCGGCCACAGCGGCGGAGGCGGCGTACGTCCGCATGGCGGCGCACAGCTCCTCGCCTAGCCCTGACCTGCATTTTTCCTGCGTTCAGAAAAAATCTCCCTGAGGGTGTGACACTTTCCCGCCCCCCGGCGCAGTACCAAGTGAGCCGACTGGTCATCGGCCCTCGCACAGAGCCGGGGTTCCCCCCGTACCTACGGCTCCGTGCACCTGGCGCGGGCGGGACACGTTCCCCCGGTCCCGTCCGCGCTCTTTTTCTTCCACGGGACGACCGCCCCCCGCTGAGCCAAGATGGTGCCGAGGCCCACAGCTCACCGAGAGGCGGCGACACCATGACGCGCGAGTCGGAGTCCGGACTCCCCATCGAACCGGTCTACGGGCCGGAGTCACTTGAGGGCTGGGACCCGGCCGAGAAGCTGGGGGTACCCGGGGAGTACCCGTACACCCGGGGCGTGTACCCGTCGATGTACACCGGCCGCCCCTGGACGATGCGCCAGTACGCCGGTTTCGGCACGGCCGTGGAGTCCAACGCCCGCTACCGCCACCTCATCGCGAACGGCACGACGGGCCTGTCCGTCGCCTTCGACCTCCCCACGCAGATGGGCCACGACTCGGACGCCCCGATCGCCTCCGGCGAGGTCGGCAAGGTGGGCGTCGCGATCGACTCCGTGGACGACATGAAGGTGCTGTTCGACGGCATCCCCCTGGACCAGGTGTCGACGTCGATGACGATCAACGCCCCCGCCGCGCTGCTGCTGTTGATGTACCAGCTCGTCGCGGAGGAACAGGGCGTCGGCGCGGGCGAGTTGACGGGGACGATCCAGAACGACGTACTCAAGGAGTACATCGCGAGGGGGACGTACATCTTCCCGCCCAAGCCCTCCCTGAGGCTGACCGCCGACATCTTCAAGTACTGCAAGGCCGAGATCCCGAGGTGGAACACGATCTCGATCTCCGGGTACCACATGGCGGAGGCCGGTGCGAGCCCCGCGCAGGAGATCGCGTTCACGCTGGCCGACGGGATCGAGTACGTCCGTACGGCGGTCGCCGCCGGCATGGACGTCGACGACTTCGCGCCCCGCCTCTCGTTCTTCTTCGTCGCGCGGACGACGATCCTGGAGGAGGTCGCCAAGTTCCGCGCGGCGCGCAGGATTTGGGCCCGTGTGATGCGGGACGAGTTCGGTGCGAAGAACCCCAAGTCCCTGATGCTGAGGTTCCACACGCAGACCGCCGGGGTCCAACTCACCGCGCAGCAGCCTGAGGTGAATCTCGTCCGGGTCGCGGTCCAGGCCCTCGGCGCGGTGTTCGGCGGTACGCAGTCCCTGCACACGAACTCCTTCGACGAGGCGATCGCCCTGCCGACCGACAAGAGCGCGCGGCTCGCGCTCCGTACACAGCAGGTGCTGGCGTACGAGACCGACGTGACCGCCACCGTCGACCCCTTCGCAGGGTCGTACGTCGTCGAGCGGATGACGGACGAGGTGGCGGACGCCGCGCTCGAACTCATGGGCAAGGTCGAGGAGTTGGGCGGGGCCGTCGCCGCGATCGAGCACGGGTTCCAGAAGGGCGAGATCGAGCGCAGCGCGTACCGGATCGCGCAGGAGCAGGACGCCGGGGAGCGGGTCGTCGTCGGCGTCAACCGGTTCCGCCTCGACGAGGAGGAGCCGTACGAGCCGTTGCGCGTCGACCCGGCGATCGAGGCGCAACAGGCGCGCAGGCTGGCGGAGTTGAGGGCGGGCCGGGACCAAGGGGCGGTGGACACCGCGCTGGACGCGCTGCGGAAGGCGGCGTCGGGGGAGGACAACGTGCTGTATCCGATGAGGGAGGCGCTGCGGGCGCGGGCGACGGTGGGCGAGGTGTGCAACGCGCTGCGGGAGGTGTGGGGGACGTATATCCCCAGTGATGCCTTCTGACCCATGCCACACTCGGTCCCATGCTTGGTGTCATAGACCTCCCCACCTACCTCGTCGGCCTGATGGTGATCGTCCTGCTCCCGGGGCCCAACTCGCTGTACGTCCTCTCCGTCGCCGCCCGGCGAGGCATCCGCGCCGGATACACCGCCGCGGCCGGCGTCTGGTGCGGGGACACCGTGCTGATGACCCTCTCCGCAGCCGGTGTGGCCTCCCTGCTCCAGGGGAACGCCCTGTTGTTCGGGATCGTGAAGTACATCGGCGCCGGATACCTGAGCTGGCTCGCGGTCGGGATGCTGCGGGCCGCGTGGGGGATGTGGAAGGCGCGGCGGGTGGCGGAGGAGCCGACTCCCGCTGTCGCGGGGGGAGATGAGCGGCCCTTCCGGCGGGCGTTCGTCGTCAGCCTGCTCAACCCGAAGGCGATCCTGTTCTTCATCGCGTTCTTCGTGCAGTTCGTCGACCCCGGATACGCCTACCCCGCGCTGTCGTTCGTGGTGCTCGGCGCGATCGCGCAAGCCTTCAGCGTGTTGTACCTGAGTGCGTTGATCTTCGGCGGGACGCGGCTGGCCACCGCCTTCCGTAGCCGCAAGAGGCTTGCCGCCGGGGCGACTTCGGCGGCCGGTGCGCTGTTCCTCGGGTTCGCCGTGAAGCTGTCGACGGCGAGCGTGTGATGCGGGCGACTGAGTGTGTGTCCAGGGAGGCTTACAGGTGAGTCCGGGCCCCGACCTCTGCCGCGTATTCGGCCAGGCCCTCGCGCGAGGCCCCCGCCCAGCCGACGTACCCGTCCGGCCGGACGAGGAACACGCCCTCGGGGAGGGTGAGTTCGCTCCAGTGCGGGCCCCGGATCAGGGCGTGCAGGTCGATGCCGTGCAGGGAGTCGGGGACGCGGTCCCCGGCGCGTAGCCCGGACGGCGCCGTCCGGGTCTCCCGGGACAGCGTCGACTTCCGGTGGTTCAGGTCGAGTTGACGGGTGGCCCGGCCCCGCCGCACCTCCCCGCGCTGGACGGCCGTCGCGAGCGCGAGCATGTCGGTGGCGTTCGCCCTGCGCTCCTCCTCGTACGTGTCGAGCAGCGCGACGGGCGCGCCCTGCAGTACCGCGCCCAGTTTCCAGCCGAGGTTGTAGGCGTCCTGGACGCCGGTGTTGAGGCCCTGTCCGCCGGTCGGCGGGTGGACGTGCGCGGCGTCTCCGGCGAGGAAGACGCGGCCCGCGCGGAAGCGGTCGGCGAGGGCGCTGCGGGGGCGGAAGACCGAGTGCCAGGTGAGGTCGGTCGCCCCGGTGAGGTGGGTGCGCTCCCGCAGGAGGGCGCTGACCGTCGTCAATGAGACGTCCTCGGGCGGGAGTTGGGCGATGAGCTGGAACTGGTCGGTGCCGGCGAGCGGGCACAGGCCCACGATGCCTGCCTCGGCGAGGAAGAAGTGCCAGCGGTCGCGGCTGAGGCCCGGGACCCGAACGTCCCCGACGAGGAACGGGTCCGCCTCGGGCGCCCCGTCGCCGGTCATCCCGATGCCGAGGGCCTGGCGCAGGGGTGAGCGTCCGCCGTCCGCCGCGACGACGTACCGGGCGCGGACCGTCGTCCCGTCGTCGCACGTCACGGTCACGCCATCGGGGTCCTGATCGAGCGTCAACGCCTCGTGCCCGAACAGTACTTGGCCGCCGAGGGCGCGTAGTCGGCCGTACAGGATCTCCTGCGTACGCCACTGGGGGATCATCCACGGGATCGTGAAGCGGGAGCCCTCCTCGCCCTCCTTCGCGGGGTCGAACATCTGCTCCTCGCCGAACGGGGCGCCGTTCTTCCAGTTCACCCGGAGGGGGTAGGGGCCGCCGGCCGCGAGGACCTCGTCGACGACACCGAGGTCCTGGAAGATCTCCAGGGTGCGGGGCTGGAGGCCCTTGCCGCGGGAGCCGGGGGAGAGGGTGCCGTCCTTCTCCACGACGAGGGTGTCGACGCCGTGGCGGGCCAGGTCGATGCCGAGGGTGAGGCCGGTGGGGCCGGCGCCGACGATCAGGACGTCTGCGTGTTGCACGGCCATCATCTCCTTAACGTTGTTAAATGGCTGCGCCTCCGAGGGTGCCCTTAACGTCGTTAAGGTGTCAAGCTGTTTCCCGTGACGACCGAACGCCGCGCCCCCCTCGACCGCACCCGCGTAGCCGAAACCGCCCTCGCGCTGCTCAACGACGTCGGCCTCGAAGGGCTCACCCTGCGGGCCATCGCCAAGGAACTGGACGTCAAGGCGCCCGCGCTGTACTGGCACTTCAAGGACAAGCAGGCGCTGCTGGACGAGATGGCGACCGTGATGTTCCGGCGGATGGAGGCGGGCGTCGTCCTCGACCCGGGCGACATCTGGCAGGACCGGATCAGGGGCGCCTGCGTCGGGCTGCGGGCCGCGCTGCTGTCCTACCGGGACGGCGCGAAGGTGTTCAGCGGCTCACGGTTCACCGGGACCGAGCACGCCGTGCGCATGGAGGAGAACCTGCGCCTCTTCCTCGACGCGGGGTTCTCGCCGGCCGACGGGGTACGGGCGTACAGCACCGCCACCAACTACACCCTCGGGTTCGTCATCGAGGAACAAGGCGTCGTACCTCTCCCCGGCGAACGACGGGAGGGGTACGACCTCGACGAACGGGCAAGCAGACTCGCGGAGTTCCCGCTGAGCGCGGCGGCCGGGCCGGAGATCTTCGCCGACTACGACCGGCACTTCGAGGAAGGACTGGAGATCGTCATCGACGGGATCGCCGCCAGGTACGGCAAGAAGTACAAGAAGTAAGGGACTAGCGGGACTTCAGAAGTGCCGTCCGCAGCTTGGGAGTCAGCGGCTTCTCGACGAACCGGTAGATCAAGTACGCCAGCACCAGCATCCCCCCGATCGTCAGGAAGAACGTCGGGATCGCCGGGACGTCCAGCTTCCTGTGCAGCGCCCAGATCACCACCCAGCCCAGATGTTCGTGCAGCAGGTAGAACGGGTACGTCAGCGCCCCCGCGATCGTCAGCCACTTCCAGTTCGCCCAGTTCAGCCAGCCCAGCGCGATCGCCGCCACCGCGATGAAGCCGAACGCGACGATCGCGACTATGCCGAACGTCGTACGGTGGGCGAACGCGTTGGGGTCCGCCGCGTTCCAGAGGTCCTTGACCGCGTAGTGCTGGCCGATGAGGAAGCCGGCGGCGGCCAGGCCCCAGGCGTAGATGTCGGTGCGGTCGCGGTGGACGAGGTAGAGGCCCATGCCGCCGATGAAGTACGGGGCGTACTCGGGCATGACGACCAGGTCGAGGAACGGCAGGTGGGAGGCCTGCGCGATCGGGATGGCGAAGAGCCAGCCGATCGAGAACATCAGGACGCGGCGGCGGTTGGCGCCGGGGATGACGACGAGGAGCGCGAAGAGCGCGTAGAACCGGATCTCGACCCACAGCGTCCAGCACACGCCGAGGACGCGCTCCGCGCCGATCGGCTGTTGCAGGAGCGTGAAGTTGATCAGCGCGTCGCTCGGCGAGACCCCCTTGAAGGGGACGGCAGGCAGCGCCATGACGACGATGAGCAGGGCGACCGCGAACCAGTACGCCGGCATCAGCCGCGAGACACGGGACGCGAAGAACGACTGGAGGGACCGCCCCCAGCCGCTCATGCAGATCACGAACCCGCTGATCACGAAGAAGACCTGGACACCGAGACAGCCGTACGTCGCGAACTGGTGCAGCGTCGGGAACTCGGTCTTCGGCGAGGCACCCCACGACGTGGAGACCTGCGCGCCGCGCCCCGCGTAGTGGTACATGGCGACCATGAGCGCGGCCACGAGCCGCAGCCCGTCGAGGGCGCGCAGCCGGTTCACCCGGGGAGGCTTGGGTGCGGCTGTCGGCTCCGCCGGGGACTCCGTGGTTCTTACGGCCGTCTCGGTCACGCTGGTATCCCTCGTACGGGAGAGGTGGTCATGGGGGATCGTAGGGCGCCGGTTGGGTACGTCTGTGCGAGGAACGGACCGTGCGTCCACTCGTCGCCGAATGTTCATCCCGGCGCCCTGCCGGGTTACTTCTTCACGGACTTCTTCAGCGCGCGGGCCCGTCGTACGACCCTGCGCGCGGTGGCGTTGCGGGGCAGGAACGCGAGGCGGGCCGGGATGCCGCCGGGCAGGCCGAGCGCGGTGAGGCGGCGGCGCCGGAAGTAGCGCTGGGTGCGCGGGGTGAGGCGGGAGGCGAGGTACTTCTCCGCCACGGGCCGCAGGTACGGGTAGATCTGGGCCTGCATGACGAAGCCCATCGTCTCCAACAGGTCGTCCATGGCGACGGGTTGGTCCTTGCCCTCCAGGTCGGGCAGCAGCGCGTCCGCGAGGATCACCGGTACGCGGTTGCTGTTCTGGAAGGGGACGAGCCGCTCCAGCATCAGCGGCGTGCCGACCCGCGCGACGGGGATGCCGTAGAACTCCTTCGCCGTGAACAGAGCGGTGGAGAAGCAGCCCACGACCAGGGCCGGTTCGGCGGTCGCGAACAGCACCTCCGCGAGGACCGGCGTGTCCAGCACCAGGAGTTCCGCGCCGACTTCCCGCGCCGCCGCCTCAAGTGCCTTGCTGTACCCGGCCGGTGCGGAGGGGTGCGGCTTGAACGCGATCGAGGTGTGCCCCTTGGCGACCGCGCCGCGCAACATCCGTACGTGCAGCTCCTCTTCCTCCTCGACGGTGAGGATGTCGAGGGCGGCGAGGTACTGGCCCAGCAGCAGCGCCGAGTTGACCGGCAGACGCGGCAACTCCTCGGCGGTGTCCGTGATTTCGCCGAGCACCTTGAGGAACGCGTCCGTCGGCACGATCTCGGCGGGGACCCCGAACTCCGTGAGCGCCAGCGGGACTTCGCCGGGGACCAGGTCCAGGTGCAGGACCCGGCGGACCCGCGTGCCGATCAGCGGATCGACCTTGTTGCGGGTCGGGCCGTACGTCATCAGGCCGTCCGCGTACACGTCGACCGGGGCGCCGAAGAAGCAAGCGGCGATCGCCTGGGCGGGGTTGACCTGGAGCGACTCCAGGACGATCTCGATCCGGTCGTCCCCGAGGTCCCACAGCATCCTCAGGTACCGCTCGAAGAGCACGGTGTCGTCGGCGCGCGGCGACCAGGTGCTCGGGTGGAACGGGCTGATCGCGTCGTTCCAGGACAGCACTCCGTCGAACCGGCGGCGCAGCGGCGCGAACCCCGGCATCGCCTCCAACGTGTCCACCGTCTCAGGGGCGTTGGCGTTGTTGCACACCAGCAGCAGCCTGCGGTCCGCCGCCGGGAAGACGTCCGAGTCCATCGCGGCGGCGATCGTCGCCACGCCGTACAGCGTGGAGGCGACGTAGATCTGGGTCGTGCGGGGCATCAGGCAGCCGCCTTCGCTGTCGTGACCTTGCGGCGCAGCCGCCGCAGCTTGGCGGAGCGCTCGATGTCCATGGTGTCGAGCACGTCCGTGAGGAGTCCCTGCGGCAGCCGCTGGATGGCGGCGGCGCTGCGCACCCGCAGCAGTTTGGCCACCGCCGGCTCGAACTTCTCGATCTCCGACAGATGGTGGGCGATGATCGCGAGGTACGTACGGACCGCCTTCGGCAGCAGCCGGTCGGCGTCCGGGTCCTTCGAGGTCTCCGCGATCACCTGGTCGAAGGCGCGGATGAAGTCCAGTTGGCGCACATCGCCGATCTGGGTAAGGGAGTTGGCGACGCCCCGCCGGTAGAAGATGCCGTGCAGGTCGGCCACCGCGAACGACTCGGCCTCGCGGTGCAGCTTCCAGATCCAGGGCCGGTCCTCGGCGGTGCGCAGCCCGTCCGTGAAGTGCAGCAGACCCTTGTCGACGAGGCGGCGGTGGTAGACACCGGCCCACGCGTAGGGGTAGTCGACCGAGGACGAGCGGTCCGCCGGGAGGATCGAGTCGCGGGGGTCCAGGACGACGTTCCGGCGGCCCTCGGGGTGGCGGAAGATCGCGCGGGCGCGGGCCGTCGTCTGCACATGATCGACACGGACGAAATCACAGCCGAGTTTCTCGATCGAATCGACCAATTCGGCCAGGAAACCGCGGGCGTACCAGTCGTCGCCGTCCAGGAATGTCAGATATTCACCGCGCGCCACATTCAGTCCGTTATTACGCGCGGTGGCCAGTCCGCCGTTCTTCTCGGGGCGGACGACCTGCACCTGGGAGACTTTCGAGAGGGTCTCGGCCGCGCGTTCCAGAACAGCCGCGGTGTCGTCCTTCGACTTGTCGTCGACAAGGACGAACTCGAAATCCTCGCGCGCGTTCGCCTGGAGGCTTCTGAGGGTGTCCAGTACGAGGTGCTGCACGTTGTAACAGGGCACGATCACGGAGAGCTTGGGCACCTGAGTGAGCCTAGGAGGCGGCGCGGCGGGAGAAGCGTCCGGAAGCTGTACGGGCGGTGAACTCGATGCGTCGGGAATGTGCATCCTGGCTGCTTTCCATGATTCCACGGCCCAGTTGGCCGCTCGGTAGGGTGCTGTTCACTTTTTGTTGAGTCTTGGTTTTCGCGATGCCGGATTTTGCCTTACTAGTCTCTCGTGCTGTGCCACCACGTACTTCGACACCCCTCAAGATCGCTGTCCTGGCGGACTCCGACACTCGCTGGAAATGGGGAGCCCGCACCGCACGGCGCATAGCTCCCGACAGCGGCCGGGAACCCATTCTGGACGGTTATCTGCTGCGCGGACGCGCGACCCCCACACCCCGGCAGCTCGCCGAGGTGGGGATCGCCGCGGACTCGCTGCGCGAGGTCACGGCCGTCGAGTTCCTGCGCGCGATGGGCGCCGAGTCCTACGACGTCCTCGTCCTGTCGCTCGTCGGCGGCGGCGTGCAGGCCATGCTCCACGGCCTGAAGCGCGTCTGGGAGGACAAGCCCCGGCCCGTCGTCGTCACCGGGTACGTCGGTGTCGTCTACGAGAAGCTCGCCGACGGCCTGCTCCTGCGGCACGGCGCGGACCTCGTCCTCGCCAACTCCCGCCAGGACGCGGACCGTTTCAAGGCCGTGTACGACGGGGTCGGCGCCGACTCCTCGGCGGTGACCGAAGTCGCCCTGCCGTTCCTGGGGGGTGCGCCCTACACGGGTGAACACCAGCCGTACACCGTGGTGTTCGCCGCGCAGCCCTCCGTGCCGGAGAGCCGCAAGGACCGTACGTACCTGCTGGACCGCCTCGTCCAGCACGCCCGGCTGCACCCCGACCGCGAGGTGCTGCTCAAGCTGCGCTCCCGGCCGGGTGAACACACCACCCACATCGAGGAGTTGCCCTACCAGAAGCTCGCCCAGAGCAAGGACCTCCCGGCCAACTTCCGGCTGGTGTACGGGAACATGGGCGAGGTCCTCGACCGCACCGACCTGCTGGTGACCATCAGCTCCACGGCCGCGCTCGAATCGCTCCACCGCCGCATCCCGACCGTCGTCCTCACCGACCTCGGCATCCGGGAATCCCTCGGCAACCACCACTTCGTCGGCTCCGGGTGCCTCGCGTCCTGGGAGCAACTCGACGCCGGGCACCGGCCGGTGGCGGACGAGGAGTGGGTGTCGCGGCAGGGCGTCTGCGCCGACGGCACGTACGAGAACGCCTTCGACGCGGCCCGCGAGCGGATCGCCAAGCTGCTCGACCGGTCGGGGCTTCCGGCGCTCCAGCCGTACTACACGCAGGCCACCGCGCCGGGTTACCTCCCCGGCATCCTCGCCCGCCACCACCTCGGCCCCGACGGCACGCCGCTGCCCGGTGCCCCGGCCGCCGACAAGACACCCGGCCCCGTCCGCCAGATCGTCCGCCGCGCCGCCCGGGGCGCCTACCGGCACGGGGTGCAGCGCGTGGCGCCGGTGATCCGGCGGATGGGCGAGCTGTGAGCGGCGCGGCTGCCTCAGGTGCGCGCCACAGCTCCCCGGTGCCCCCCGATTCCGTACAAGGAGTTCCCTCCATGTCCAACTCGCAAGCAGCGCAAGGCGGTTCGTCGCGTCGGGTGCTTGCCGTGATTCCCGCGCGGGGCGGCTCCAAGGGTGTGCCCGCGAAGAACCTCGCGCCGGTCGGGGGTGTGCCGCTGGTGGCGAGAGCCGTACGGGAGTGCCTGGCCGCGCGCCTGGTCACCGATGTCGTCGTCTCCACCGACGATCACAGCATCGCCGCCGCCGCGCGCGAGGCCGGGGCCGAAGTCGTGCTGCGGCCCGCCGTCATCGCCGGGGACACCGCGACCTCCGAGGCCGCCGTCCTGCACGCGATGGACGCCCACGAGGCCGCGCACGGTGCGCCCGTGGACGTCGTGCTGCTCGTGCAGTGCACCAGCCCGTTCGTGAGCCGCGAGGACGTCGAGGGGGTCGCCGCCGCCGTCGTCGAGAAGGGCGCCGACACCGCCGTAACTGTCGCCGCGTTCCACGGATTCGTGTGGCGCGAGGAGACCGAGGGCGGGCAGGGCGTCAACCACGACAAGGCGTACCGGCCCCGCCGCCAGGACCGGCCGCAGGACTTCCTGGAGACCGGCGCCGCGTACGCGATGAACGCGGCCGGGTTCCGCACCCACAACCACCGCTTCTTCGGCCGCACCGAACTCGTCCGCACCGACCCCGCACGGGTGTTGGAGATCGACGACCCCCACGACCTCGCGCGCGCAAGGGCGTTGGCGCCCCTCTTCGACTCCGAGAGGGCCGGCGGTCTGCCGACCGGCGTCGAAGTCGACGCCGTCGTCATCGACTTCGACGGGACGCAGACCGACGACCGGGTCATGATCGACCAGGACGGCCGGGAGTTCGTCTCCGTGCACCGGGGCGACGGACTCGGCATCGCCGCCCTGCGCCGCAGCGGCAAGAAGCTGCTCATCCTCTCCACCGAGCTGAACCCCGTGGTCGCCGCCCGCGCCCGCAAGCTCAAGATCCCCGTCCTGCACGGCATCGACCGCAAGGACCTCGCGCTCAAGCAGTGGTGCGAGGAACAGGGCATCTCGCCCGAGCGCGTCCTCTACGCCGGCAATGACGTCAACGACCTTCCCTGCTTCGCCCTCGTCGGCTGGCCGGTGGCTGTGGCCAGCGCCCACGACGTCGTCCGGGGCGCCGCCCGCGCGGTCACCGCCACAGCAGGCGGCGACGGAGCGATCCGCGAGATCGCCGGCTGGCTCCTCGGACCCTCGCTCGACACCCTCACCCAGTAAGGAAACGCCCCGCCATGAGCACCAACTCCCGTATCCGCAGCTTCGGTTCGCGCGAGGCCGGCCCCGGTCGCCCCGTCTACATCTGCGGTGAGATCGGCATCAACCACAACGGTGACCTCGACAACGCGTTCAAGCTGATCGACGCCGCCGCCGAAGCCGGCTGCGACGCCGTCAAGTTCCAGAAGCGCACCCCCGAGATCTGCACGCCGCGCGACCAGTGGGACATCGAGCGGGACACCCCCTGGGGCCGGATGACGTACATCGACTACCGCCACCGCGTCGAGTTCGGCGAGGACGAGTACCGCAAGATCGACGAGTACTGCAAGGCGAAGGGGATCGCCTGGTTCGCGTCCCCGTGGGACACCGAGGCCGTCGCGTTCCTGGAGAAGTTCGACGTCCCCGCGCACAAGGTCGCCTCCGCGTCCCTCACCGACGACGAGCTGCTGCGCGCCCTGCGCGGTACCGGCCGTACGGTCATCCTCTCCACCGGGATGTCCACGCCGAAGCAGATCCGGCACGCCGTCGAGGTCCTCGGCTCCGACAACATCCTTCTCTGCCACGCCACTTCGACCTACCCGGCGAAGGCGGAGGAGCTGAACCTGCGCGTCATCAACACCCTCCAGGCCGAGTACCCCAACGTCCCGATCGGCTACTCCGGCCACGAGACGGGCCTCCAGACCACGCTGGCCGCCGTCGCCCTCGGCGCGGCCTTCGTCGAGCGCCACATCACCCTCGACCGCGCGATGTGGGGCTCCGACCAGGCCGCTTCCGTCGAGCCCGGCGGCCTCACGCGCCTCGTCCGCGACATCCGCACCATCGAGGAGTCCCTCGGCGACGGCGTCAAGAAGGTCTACGACTCCGAGCTGGGCCCCATGAAGAAGCTCCGCCGCGTCACCGGCGTCATCGCCGAGGCCGAGATCGCGGACGCCGCGGGCGAGCCCCTCACCGTCTGACCCCTGTGCCCCGCTACGCCTTACGACGGATTGGCCGTACGAGGATGACCCCGCGCGCCGACACGCCCACGACTCTCGCGTTCGTCGAGAGTCCGGTGCAGCTGCTCAATGTCCTGGAGTGGGCGCATGCCCGCGAGTTGGGGGCGGGGCGGGGTGACTCGGCCCACGCTTCCGGCACCGATGGGGTGTCGGGGGCGGGGGACGAGGGTGGGCTTGTGCTGGTTGTGCTCGCTCCCAACGACCCCATGACCCGGGGGCAGTTGAGGCGTATGGCCGAACTCGCCCGCGAGGAAGGGCATGTGGTGCGCTGGGAGGAGGCGCGTGGGGGAACCTCCGCTCCGTTCAGGACAGTTGGGGGGCTGTCCCGGCTGCTGCGCAGGGCTCGGCGGGTCGTCATGGGCGATCCCTTCTCCCGGTACGTGCAGTTGTTGCTGACCATCACCAAAGCCACCGAACTCGTCGTCGTCGACGACGGGACCGCGACCATGGAGTTCGTCGGTCAACTCGCCCGTGGGGAACGGCTCGTGCGGTGGCACCGCAAGGGTGGGCGGCCCGGGCCGCGTGACCTCGTCTTCGCGCCGGTGTCCTCCTCCGCGCGGCGCCGGCTCACGCCCTCCGCGCGGCGGCGTGTCGAGGTGTTCTCGGCGATGCCCATCGAGGATGTGCCCGAGGGGGTGCGGATCACGGAGAACACGTTCGCGTGGACGCGGGACCGGTTCGGGCCGCCGACCGTCACCAAGGGGGCCGACATGGTCGGAACGTCCCTTGTGGAGACGGGAGTTGTGGACCAGGAGCGGTATCTGGAGGCCGTCCAGAACCTCGCGAAGACCCACGGTGTGACCCGTTACTTCGCGCACCGCCGTGAGTCCACCGAGAAGCTCCACCGCCTCCAGACCGAGTCCGGCCTGGAGATCGTCCGCCCCGAGCTCCCCCTCGAACTCATCGCCCGCCGGGGGCCCATCGGCCGTACGATCCTGAGCTTTCCCTCAACTGTCGTGCACACTCTGCCGATTGCCCTGGTCGGTACGGGTGTCCGTGTCACCGTCTGCGATATCGACCCGAAGTGGCTGACGACCAATGCGTCGCCCCGGGCGCAGGGTTTTCTGTCGGGCGTGACGGGGACGGCGCGGGATGTGCATCGGCTGGCGTCGGTGAGTACTGCCTGACGGGGCGTGTGGTGAGGCTCTGGCCTGCGTCGTCGCTCTTCCGGCGTACGTACATGCCATCTGTCGGACCGCGGGCTTGTGTATCCGTGGCCCTGATGTGGATGCTGCGTTCCGTCGGAGGATCGGGGCAGGAGAGCGCATGGACGAGAACGCGCCGGAGAAGTATCCGCGGGAGGGGGTTCCGCTGGGGCGGGACACGGGGGAGGTACCGGTGGGACGGCCGTACGGCACCGGCTCGGCCCGGTGGCGCGCGCTGTGGTGGCGGGTTCGGGGTGCGCTGCGGTGGCCGGTGCGCAACCGTGGATGAATCCCCCGTGAAGTCCGACGATGTCGTGTCCGTCGTGATGGCCGCGTCCCGGCTGGTGATGGGGATCTCGGCGCGGGCGCTCGCCGAAGTCGACGAGTCGCTGTCGCTGGCCCAGTTGCGGACGCTGGTCGCGCTGGAGGGGTGCGGGCCGGTCAAGTTGGCTGTGCTGGCTGAGGTGTTGGGCGTGAACTCCTCCACCGCGCTGCGGTCCGTGATGCGACTGGAACAGGTCGGGCTGGTCGATCGCCGGGCCAGCGAGGTCAGCCGCCGGGAGGTCGTCCTTCGCCTCACCGGGCGCGGCGAGGATCTCGTACAGCGAGTCCTGGACCACCGCCGCTGCGAGGTGGAGAAACTGGTCGAGGGGGTGGCTCCGGGGGTGCGGGCCGGGTTGGTGGAGGGGTTGCGGGCGTTGCTGGAGACGGCGGGGGACAGGTCGATCGTGATTCCGGGGGCGGCGGAGGAGTTCAGGGAGGGGGCGGAGTGAGGGAACGGGGAGGAGGGGGTGGTTAGTTGGGGCGGCATAGGTGTGGGTGCGGGTGGTGAGTACGTGAGCGGTGTGGGGCGAGGTGGAGGGGTGTGCGGTGGGTGCGGCGCGGCTCGGCAAAGCGGCGGAGGGGCGCGTGGCATGGCTCGGCGAGGTGGAGTGAGGGGGTGAGGAAGGGGGGCGGCGAGTACGCGAGCGGCGTGGGTGCGGGCGGCGGGTATGCGGGAGGTGTGCGCCGGGTGCTGCGGAGCTGGCCGCTTCGCGAGTCAACTCGGGTCGTATGTAGGGGTGTTGCTCACCAAGCCACGTACGCCTGACGGTCGCGCACCGACGCCGTACGCCGCTTCGCTGAGCTGTGCTGCCTTGAGCCTGCCGCGCGTTGCTTCACCGAGCCGCGTCGTGTCGCACCGTGCTTGCCGTACGCACCCCGCTTCGCTGAGCCGCGTGCTGCCCTGAGCCTGCCATGCGCAGCTTCACCGTCCCCTGCCGCTTCGCTGAGCCGCGTTGCCGCTCCCTGTGCCCGCACGCCGCTTTGCCAAGCTGAGCCGCCAGCGCCTGCTGTACCTCGCTCCACCGAGCCGCGCCACGGCCGCCGCACGGCCTCGCGGCCCTCCGCCCCGCTCCTCCTGCCGCCTCGGCCCCGCGCCCCTACCCCTTCCTCGCCAGCAAGATCGCCCTCGGTCTGTTCGCCCCCTCCGGGGGTTCCAGGATGCAGTGGGCCTCTACCAAGAGGCCCGCTTCCGCGAGGAGTTGGGCGAAGCGCGTTGGGTCGTGCCAGTAGTAGTCGAGGGTGATGTCGTGGCCGAAGCGTTCGGTGAGGCGCAGGCGGGTGGTCGTGTCGGTCTGGAAGCAGAGGAACGCGTAGCCGCCGGGGACCAGGACGCGGCTGAACTCCTTGCACAGGGCCGGGAGTTCGGCGTCCGGGACGTGGATGACCGAGAAGAGGGAGAAGATGCCGCCCAGGGTCTGGTCCGGCAGGTCCAGCGCGGTCATCGAGCCGACGTGGAAGCGGAGGCCGGGGTGGGTCCGGCGGGCCAGCGCCACCATCCGGGGGGAGATGTCGACGCCGAAGACCTGGAGGCCGAGGTCGCGGAGGTGGGCCGTCACGTGGCCCGGCCCGCTGCCGAGGTCGGCGACGGGTTCGGTGCCTCTTGCCCGTACCAACTCCGCGAAGGCGCGCACCAGTCCGTGGTCCACGGGGCGGTCGCCGAGTCCGCTGGGGAACTGCTCCGTGTAGTCCTCGGCGATCTTGTCGTACGAGTCCCGGGTGTTGTGTATGAAGTCCGCGTCCGTCACGAGGGGGACTGTATCCGCCGGACCTTACGGGCCCGTTCTCCCGAAGAACTTTTGCAAAAACTCTTTGGGAAACGTGGTGCAAGCGGTTACCGTCACCGCTCATGGACAGTGACGACAGCCAGGGCCGCGTCCTCGACCCCACCCGGGACGCCGCCGCGCTCAAGGCCCTCACGCATCCCTTGCGTATCCAACTCCTCGGCCTGCTCCGGCAGTTCGGTCCGGCGACGGCGAGTGAACTGGCCGTGCGGACGGGGGAGTCCTCGGCGTCGGCGAGCTATCACCTGCGGGTGCTGGCGAAGTACGCGTTCATTGCGGAGGCCGAGCACCGTGACAGTCGTGAGCGCCGTTGGAAGGCTGTCCACCGGGTGACGTCCTGGGACAACGCGGCGATGGAGAAGGACCCTGTCGGTCAGGAGTTCGTCGGCATTTCGAGGCGCCTCCAGGCGGACCACCTCGCGGCATCGGCGCGGCGGTACGAGAGCGATGTCGCCGTGGGGCTCCTGGGGGAGGAGTGGACCGGGGCGGCGGGCATCTCGGACACGCTGATCCGGCTGACCCCTGAATCCCTCCTGGAACTCACGGAGTTGCTCGACGCGAAGGTGGAGGAACTCCGACGCCGGGACGCCGACGACCCGCGCGCCCGTCAAGTCGCCGTGATTTTCGCGGGGTTGCCGCGGGCGGATGTGTAGGGCGGGGGTGGGGATGGGAGCGGGAGGTGCTGCGAGATGCCGGTGAACTCCGGGCTGTGGGGAGGGTGGGAGCGGGGCGGTGGGAGTGGAGGTGGTGGCGGAGGAGGAACAGGGAGCCGAGGGCGGGAGGCGCCGCGAGATGCTGGCGAACTTGTGGTCGGTGGGAAGGAGGGGGCGAGTTGGAGGGCGGGCCGGGGAGAAGTCGCGGGGGCGCGGGCGATGGCGATTCCCGGGCCGACCCGGCTTCCGTACCCCGCGGACCCTCACCCCTCGTCCCCCGGAGGCCACCCGTGACCCACCCCGTCCGGCGCCGCTACGTCACGAACACCGCCCTCTACTGGTTCCCCGTCGGCCTCGGTGTCGCCCCCCTCGTCCTCCTCCTCGCCGGGCGCGGTCTCTCGCCCGGCACCGTCGCCGCGCTGATCTCCGTGCACTCCTTCACCGCCGCCGCGCTGGAACTGCCGACCGGCGGACTCTCCGACGTCCTCGGCCGCAGGGGTGTCCTGGCCGCCGCCGGCATCCTCATGTGCGCCGCGTTCCTGCTGATCGGCCTCGGCGGTACGGCCGTGCTGCTCGGCGTAGGCACAGGCCTGCTCGGCGCCGCGCGGGCCCTCTCCAGCGGCCCGGCCGAGGCCTGGTACGTCGACTCGGTACGCGCCGAGGAGGGCCCGGCCGCTGACCTGCGTACGGGCCTCGCACGGGGCGCGACCGCGTCGTCCGTGGCGCTGGCGGTCGGGACGGTCACCGGGGGAGCGCTGCCGTGGGCACTGGACGGATACGGCGACGAGCTGCGCAGAGCGACCGGCGGAACCATCGTCCCCCTGTCGACCCCGATGCTGCTCGCGTCACTGTTCGCACTGGCCCTCACAGCCCACTCCCTCATCGCCCTGCACGACCCGCCCCGCCCCCGGACACATCTCGGGGATGCCCGGCGCGAACCACCTCCGGCGGGCCTCGGGGGCACCCGGCGTGAGTCGTCCCGGCCTCGGCCCACCCTCGGGGGTGTCCTCCGTGCGGTCCCCAGTACCGTCCTCGACGGTCTTCGGCTCGCCGTACGCGATGCCGTCGTTCGGCGTGTGATGTTCAGTGCCGCCGCAGCAGGTAGTGCGCTCGCCGTTGTCGAGTTGCTTACGCCGGGGCGCGTCGCCGCGTTTACCGGTGCTGCCGAGTCCGGTGCCGTTGGGTATGCCGGGCTTGCGACCCTCGGGTTTCTGTGTTCCGCCGGGGGGAGTCAGGTCGCGCCGTTGTTGGGGGGCGGGCGGCGGGTCGTTGTCGTGGGGACCGGGGTTGTCGCGGGGGCGCTCGGGTTGCTCGCTGTCGGTGGGGATCTCGTCGCCGTTGCTGGGTACGTCGTGTTTTACGTCACTCTCGGTGTCGTCAATCCCAACCTCAACGAGCTGCTTCATCACCGCGTCCCCGACGATCGGCGGGCCACCGCGCTCTCCGTCCAGTCCCTTGCGCTCCAACTCACCGCCGGAGCAACGGGGTTGATCATCGGGCCGTTCGCCACGGACGGCGTCCTGCCCTGGCTGTTTCCGCTCGGTGCCGTTCTCGCCGTGACCCTGCTCTGGGCCCGACCGCTACGCAAAGTCACCACTGGGCAACCGGTTTCACCAGGTGGACAGGAACCGCGTGCTGTCGATCTCTCGTGATAAGGGTGGGGGTCCGGGTAACCCCGGACGGGTTTGCGGAACGCCCCTTGCGGTACCCCTCGCACGAGCGGGCGAGTTTACCCATCCGCCCTGCCAGCCATGCGCCGCGCGGCCATTTTTCTTCGCCTGACGGGCTGAAGTTTTGTGGATCGCGGGTCAGTTGACCACCTCGGCGTCCTACCCTTCAGAGGGTGAAGCAACTGATGTCCCGAGAGTCCGAGGCCGACCCCGTCGGCGGAACCCAGCTCCCCGGCGTCCTTCCGGAGGCCCTGTTCGCCGAACTCGTGGCCTTCCGCCGCGACGTCCACATGCACCCCGAACTCGGCAACCAGGAGTTCCGCACGACGGCCGCGATCAAGGCCCGCCTGGAGAAGGCGGGCCTGAAGCCGCGCGTCCTGGCAGGGGGCACCGGACTCGTATGCGACATCGGCGTGGAGGAGGATGCGGAGGCGGAAGCCGCGAGCACGGAGAGGGCACCCGGCACCACAGCCACCGCCCTCACCGCGCCCGGCACAAAGCCCCCCACCCCCGCCACTTCCACCGCCCCCGGCGCAAGGGCTCCCCTGGACGCCGCTCCACCGGCCCTCGGCGTAAAGGCTCCCGGCACCGCCACTCCGCCGGTTCCCGGCGCAAAGGCCCCCCTGGACGCTGCTTCGACGGCCCCCGGAGTGAGGGCTCCTCTGGACGCCGCTCTGCTGGCCCCCGGCGTAAAGGCTCCCGGCACCGCCACTCCCACCGCCCCCGGCGTGAAGGCTCCCGTGGCCGCCGCTTCGACGGCCCCCGGCGTGAAGGCTCCCGTGGCCGCCGCTTCGACGGCCCCCGGCGTGAAGGCTCCCGTGGCCGCCGCTTCGACGGCCCCCGGCGTGAAGGCCACCCTCGCCGCGACTTCCCCCGCCCCCGGCGTAAGCGCCTCCCTGGACGCCACTCCGCCAGCCCTCGGCGTGAAGACCCCCGCCGCCGCGACTCCCACCGCCCCCGGCGTAAGCACCTCCCTGGACGCTGCTCCGCCAGCCCTCGGCGTGAAGACCCCCGCCGCCGCGACTCCCACCGCCCCCGGCGTAAGCACCTCCCTGAACGCCGCTCCACCGGCCCCCGGCGTCAAGGCCACCGCCGCCCTGTCGACCCCCGGCGTGAACGCCCCCGCCCCCGCCACCTCCACCGCCCCCGGCGTAACCGCCTCCCTGGACGCCGCTCCACCGGCCCCCGGCGTAAAGGCCCCCCTGAACGCCGACCCAGCCACCCCCGCCGTAAAACCCCCCGGCATCTTCGCCCTCCGCGCAGACATCGACGCCCTCCCCATCCCCGACACCAAAACCACCTCCCCCTACCGCTCCACCGTCCCCGACCGAGCCCACGCCTGCGGCCACGACGTCCACACCACCGTCGTCCTCGGCGCCGGCCTGGTCCTCGCGGACCTGCACCGGCGAGGCAAGCTCCCCCGCCCCGTACGCCTGATCTTCCAGCCAGCGGAGGAGATCCTCCCCGGCGGAGCATCGGACGCGATCGAGGACGGCGTGCTCGACGGCGTAGGGCGGATCATCGCCGTCCACTGCGACCCCCGAGTGGACGCCGGCAAGATCGGCCTGAGGGAGGGCGCCATCACCTCCGCCTGCGACCGCCTCGAAATCGCTCTGGACGGCCCCGGCGGCCACACCGCCCGCCCCCACCTCACCACGGACCTGGTCACAGCGGCGGCCCGCGTGGTCGTCGACGTACCCGCCCTGGTCGGCCGCCGCGTCGACACCCGCGCGGGACTCGCCGTCACCTGGGGAAGGATCGAGTGCGGCCACGCCCCGAACGTGATCCCGCAGCACGCGGAACTGTCGGGAACGGTCCGCTGCCTCGACATCGAGGCCTGGCGCCAGGCCCCGGACATCGTCGTCGCAGCGATCGACGAGGTCGCGAACATGCACCACGCGAAGTCGGAGATCAACTACGTCAGGGGCGTCCCCCCGGTCGTCAACGACCCCGAGGTCACCGGCCTGTTGAGGGACGCGATGACCGCGAGGCGCGGCACGGAGTCCGTGGAGGGCACCGAACAGAGCCTGGGCGGCGAGGACTTCTCCTGGTACCTGGAGCAAGTCCCGGGCGCGATGGCGAGGTTGGGGGTACGGACACCGGGTGAGCGAACCGTCCGCGACCTGCACCAGGGCAACTTCGACGCGGATGAGCACGCCATCACCGTAGGTGTGGAACTGTTCACCGCAGCCGCACTGCTGGACGCGGCGACGAGGACGTCGTAACCGCTTTCAGCAACAGCCGGGAAGGGGTGCGCCGGAGTTACCGGAATGCACCCCTTCGTCGTATTGCGTCACTCTCATGTAACCCCGCGTGCGTGGACGTAACGCGGCACCGGCACGAATCGGTAACGGCAGAGAGAAACCCTGTTCCCCTGCCCGTCTACGCGCGTTACGGTGCCCGAAATCGCCACCGAGAACGGCTTGTTGGGGGAGCCTTCACGGAGGGCTCCGCCATGGGGAAAACGGGCCGCACGCGGTGCCGTGGGGAAGTAAGGGGTGCTTGCCATGCGTCAGTTGTCCAGGAGTGCGAGAGTCGCCACCGCGATCGCGGTCGTCGCGCTCGCCGCTGCCGGCTGCGGTGAGTCCAGCAGTTCGAGCAGCACCAAGCCGTCGTCGTCCGGTTCCAGCGGGTCGAGCGGCTACTCCGGCAAGGGGATCGGCCTCGCGTACGACATCGGCGGCAAGGGCGACCAGTCCTTCAACGACGCCGCGTACGCCGGTATGGAGAAGGCGATGACCGACTTCAAGATCCCGGGCCGGGACGTCGAGCCGCAGGACGGCGAGTCGGACGCGGACAAGGTCCAGCGCCTCACGCAGCTCGCGCAGGCCGGGTACAACCCGGTGATCGGCGTCGGCTTCGTGTACGCGCCCGCCGTCAAGGCGGTCGCCGCGAAGTTCCCGAACACCAGCTTCGGGATCATCGACGACGAGACGATCAAGGCCGCGAACGTCGCCGACATGGTCTTCCACGAGGAGCAGGGCTCCTACCTCGCGGGCGTCGCCGCGGCCAAGGCCACGAAGAAGAAGCACGTCGGCTTCATCGGCGGCGTGAACATCCCGCTGATCCAGAAGTTCGAGGCGGGCTTCCGCCAAGGCGTCACGGACACGGACAAGAGCGTCAAGATCGAGTCCCAGTACCTGACGGAGACCCCCGCCGAGGGCGGCTTCTCCAGCCCCGACAAGGGCAAGGCGGGTGCCAGCGGCCAGATCGACGCCGGCGCGGACGTCATCTACGGCGCGGCGGGCCTCTCCGGCCAGGGCATCATCAGCGAGGCCGCCGCCAAGAAGGTGTGGGCGATCGGTGTCGACTCCGACCAGTACAGCCAGTCCGCGCTGGCGGCGTACAAGGACTACATCCTCGGCTCGGCCACGAAGAACGTCGGCGGCGCGGTGTACGACCTGGTCAAGTCGGTCGTGGACGGAAAGCCGCTGACCGGCGTGGTGCGCGGGTCGCTGTCCAACGACGGCGTCGGGTTCTCCGACACCAACCCGAAGTACAAGGCGATGACGGACGTCGTCGCGGCCGTGGACAAGGCGAAGAAGGACATCATCGACGGCAAGGTGACGATCAAGATCACCAAGTGATCCTGGCTTTTCACCCGTACGCCCCTCGCATGAAGCGAGGGGCGTATTGCTGTCCGTAATCTGAAACCCGAATGTGGCCACAGGTCGGTAACGGAGCGGACAGAAGGGTTTTTCCTGCTGGTCTACGCGCGTTACGCTGCCGCGGAACCAGCGCCTGGTATCAGGGCGCTTGCACAAAGGAGTCTCGCACCATGCGCCGGGTTTCCCGTCTCACCCTCGCGGGTGTCTGTACCGCGGCTCTCGCCGTGACCGTTTCCGCCTGCGGATCCTCTTCCACGTCGACCTCGTCGTCGGCCGGTGAGAAGAAGAACCTGGGCCTCGCGCTCGCCTACGACGTCGGCGGCAAGGGCGACCAGTCCTTCAACGACGCGGCGACCGCCGGTCTGGACAAGGCCGACAAGGAGTTCGGCTACAAGTCCAACGCGGTCGAGCCGCAGGACGGCGAGTCCGACGCGGACAAGGTGCAGCGCCTGGAGAGCCTTGCGAAGCAGGGCTACAACCCGGTGATCGGCGTCGGCTACGCGTACGCGCCCGCCGTCAAGGACGTCGCCGCGAAGTACCCGAAGGTCACCTTCGGCATCGTCGACGACAACACGATCAAGGCCGCGAACGTCGCCGACCTCGTCTTCCACGAGGAGCAGGCGTCCTACCTCGCGGGCGTCGCCGCCGCGAAGGCCACCAAGACCAAGACCGTCGGCTTCGTCGGCGGCGTCAACGTACCGCTGATCCAGAAGTTCGAGGCGGGCTTCCGGCAGGGCGTCACGGACACCGACAAGAGCGTCAAGGTCAAGTCGCAGTACCTGACCGAGACCGCCGCCGAGGGTGGCTTCTCCAGCCCCGACAAGGGCGAGTCCGCCGCGGACGGTCAGATCGACGCGGGCGCGGACGTCATCTACGCCGCCGCCGGTCTCTCCGGCCAGGGCGTCATCAAGGCCGCCGCCGCGAAGAAGATCTGGGCGATCGGCGTCGACTCCGACCAGTACAACCAGACCGCGCTGGCCGCGTACAAGGCGTACATCCTCACGTCGGCCATGAAGAACGTCGAGGGCGCCGTCTACGACCTCGCCAAGTCCGTCCACGACGGCAAGCCGCAGTCCGGCGAGATCCGCGGCTCCCTGGCCAACGGCGGCGTCTCCCTCGCGAACTCGAACCCGAAGTTCGCGTCGGACACGGCGATCCAGGACGCGGTGAAGAAGGCGGAAGCCGGCATCAAGGCGGGCACGATCAAGGTCAAGACGACGGTCTGACCGATCGGATCGGCTGTCGTAATGACACCGTTACCGCTCTTGAACGGGGTACGTGGAGGATCGCCTCTCCGTGCCCCGTTCGCGCGGCACAATGCTCGGAACGGATCGTGACCGAAAAGAACCGATCGGATCCGGGCTCTATTTAAAGTAGGGGCGCTACGCGCGTAGATGGCCCCTTTCTCAAGGAGAGTGCGCCATCGACGCGTCCAGCAGCCCTCCGCTCACCGCAGAGCCGACGATCGCGGTGGAGCTGGCGGGCATCACCAAACGCTTCCCCGGTGTCGTCGCCAACCACGACATCCACCTGACCGTCCGCACCGGCACCGTCCACGCGCTGGTCGGCGAGAACGGCGCCGGCAAGTCGACCCTGATGAAGATCCTCTACGGCATGCAGAAGCCGGACGAGGGCACGATCACGGTCGACGGCGAGCAGGTCGCCTTCGCGAGCCCCGGCGACGCGATCGCGCGCGGCATCGGCATGGTCCACCAGCACTTCATGCTGGCCGACAACCTCACCGTCCTGGAGAACGTCGTCCTCGGCAGCGAGAAGCTGTACGGGATCGGCGCCGGCGCCCGCAGGAAGATCAAGGAGATCTCCGACCGGTACGGCCTCGGCGTCCGCCCCGACGCCCTCGTCGAGGACCTCGGTGTCGCCGAACGCCAGCGCGTCGAGATCCTCAAGGTCCTCTTCCGGGGCGCGCGCACCCTGATCCTCGACGAGCCGACCGCCGTCCTCGTCCCGCAGGAGGTCGCCGCGCTCTTCGGCAACCTCCGCGAGCTGAAGTCCGAGGGCCTCTCGGTCATCTTCATCAGCCACAAGCTCGGCGAGGTCCTCTCCGTCGCGGACGAGATCACCGTCATCCGGCGCGGTACGACGGTGGGGACGGCGATCCCCGCCGAGACGACCCCCCGCCAGCTCGCGGAGCTGATGGTCGGCAGCGAACTCCCGACGCCGGAGACCTCGGAGTCGACGGTCACCGACCGCGCGGTCGTGACGGTCGAGGACCTGACGGTGTACGCGGCCGGCGGGGCCTCCCTCGGCGCGGTCGCCGGGGTCGAGGGCCAGCCCGCCGGCGAGGTCAAGAAGGTCCTGGACGGCGTCTCCTTCACCATCCACGCGGGCGAGGTCATGGGCATCGCCGGCGTCGAGGGCAACGGCCAGACCGAGCTGATCGACGCGCTGATCGGCACGAAGAACGCCGACTCCGGGACGATCGCCTTCCTCGGCGAGGACATCACGCCCTGGCCGACCCGCAAGCGCCGCGAGTCCGGCGTCGGCTACATCCCCGAGGACCGGCACCGTCAGGGGCTCCTCCTGGAGTCCCCGCTCTGGGAGAACCGCATCCTCGGCCACGTCACCGAGAAGCCCAACGCGAAGGGCTTCTGGCTCGACCCCAAGGGCGCGCAGGCCGACACGCGGCGGATCGTCGAGGAGTACGACGTCCGCACGCCCGGCATCGACGTCACGGCGGCGTCCCTGTCCGGCGGCAACCAGCAGAAGCTGATCGTCGGCCGCGAGATGAGCCACGACCCGAAGTTCCTGATCGCCGCGCACCCGACGCGTGGCGTGGACGTCGGCGCACAGGCCCAGATCTGGGACCGCATCCGGGAGGCGCGCCGCGAGGGCCTCGCAGTCCTGCTGATCTCCGCCGACCTCGACGAGCTGATCGGCCTCTCCGACACGCTCCGCGTCATCTACGACGGCAAGCTGGTCGCGGACGCGGACCCGGCGACGATCACGCCGGAGGAGCTGGGGTCGGCGATGACGGGGGCGGCGAGCGGGCACTTGGAGCACGCGGACGACGCCGAGGCTGGTGAGGTCGGCGGCGACGATGCCGATGGGGCCCCCATCGACGTACAAGCCGATAATCAGCCCACCGAGCCCGCAGCCGAAGCCGCTCCCGCGCCCGACGCCGAGCCCGCGCCCGAATCCGCATCCCAGCCCGAGCCGTCCCGGGAGGACGACGCCCGATGAAGAAGTTCGACAAGGAGCGCGTGCTCCTCGCGGTGGCCGGCCCGGTCATCGCGCTCGTCGCGGCGATCCTGCTGACCTCGGTCGTGCTGCTCGCCTCCGGCAAGAACCCGATCGAGCCGTACCGGCTGATGCTGGAGCAGATCCCCTACTCCGACATCCAGGTCCTGATCATCAACCAGGCGTCGATGTACTACATCGCGGCGCTGGCGGTGGCCCTCGGCTTCCGCATGAACCTGTTCAACATCGGCGTCGACGGCCAGTACCGCCTCGGCGCGCTGGTCACCGCGATCGTCGGCGCGCACGTCGCGCTGCCCGGGTTCCTCCAGATCCCCCTGCTGCTGCTCGTCGGCGCGCTGACCGGCGCGATGTGGGCCGGTATCGCGGGCATCCTCAAGGTCACCCGGGGCGTCTCCGAGGTCGTCGCGACGATCATGCTGAACTCGATCGCGACCAGCCTCATCGGCTACCTCACCCTGCGCGACAACTTCGGCGTCCTGGTCGGTGACAACGTCACGACCGGGATCATGAAGGACTCGGGCTGGATGCCCGGCATCAACCTCGGCGCGGACGTCGGCGAGATCTACGGCCTGGTCTTCCTCGCGATCGCCCTCGGCATCGCGTACTGGGTCGTCCTCAACCGCACCCGCTTCGGCTTCGACCTGCGCGCGACCGGCGAGTCGGAGACGGCCGCCGCCGCGTCCGGCGTCGACGCGAAGCGGATGGTCGTCACCGCGATGCTGGTCTCCGGCGCGGTCGCCGGTATCTCCGGCCTCCCGCTGCTGCTCGGCGACGCGCACACCTACAGCCTGAGCTTCCCGGCGGGCCTCGGCTTCACCGCCATCGGCATCGCCCTCCTCGGCCGCAACAACCCCGGCGGCATCGCGCTCGCCGCGCTGCTGTGGGCCTTCCTCGACAAGGCGTCCCCCGCGCTCGACTACGCCATGCCGGTGGCGTACGAGAAGGAGATCGCCACGATCATGCAGGGCCTGATCGTCTTCGCCGTCGTCATCAGTTACGAAGCCGTACGGCAGTGGGGTCTGCGCCGCCAGCAGAAGCAGGTCGGCGCGCAGCTCGCCGCCGAAGCCGCTCAGAACGTCAAGAAGGAGGTGGCGGTCTGATGGCCACCGCGACCGTCGCCAAGCCCCCGGCGAAGCAGCCCGGCAAGGGCAGCCGCAAACTCTCCCTGCCCGTACTCCTGCTGATCATCGCGGGTGTGCTGGTCCTGACCTCGATCGTGCGCCTGATCTCCGGCGCCGACGGCATCACCTCCACCGGCCAGATGTCCACGGCGCTGCGCCTCGCCGTACCGATCGGGCTCGCCGGGCTCGGCGGGCTGTGGGCCGAGCGCGCGGGCGTCGTCAACATCGGCCTCGAAGGCATGATGATCCTCGGCACCTGGTTCGGCGCGTGGGCCGGGTACCAGTGGGGTCCGTGGACGGGTGTCGTGTTCGGCATTCTCGGCGGCGCGCTCGGCGCCGTCCTGCACGCGATCGCCACCGTCACCTTCAACGTCAACCACATCGTCTCCGGTGTGGCGCTCAACATCCTCGCGCTCGGCCTGACCCGCTACCTCTCGAAGTTCACCTTCGAGGACGCGCCGCAGGGTTCCTCCAAGCAGTCCCCGCCGATCGACTCGCTCGGCAACTTCGACATCCCAGGGCTGTCGAGCTGGCTGGAGACCCTGAACGACAAACACTGGTTCCTGATCTCCGACATCGCGGGCCTCGTCGGCGGGCTGGTCACGAACCTGTCCCCGCTGACCGTCGTCGCCGTCGCGCTCGTGCCGCTGACGTGGTGGGTGCTGTGGCGTACGGCGTTCGGTCTGCGCCTGCGGTCCTGCGGTGAGAACCCGGTCGCGGCGGAGTCCCTCGGCGTCAACGTCTACAAGTACAAGTACCTCGCGGTCATCATTTCGGGTGGTTTCGCGGGTCTTGGCGGGGCGTTCCTGTCGATCGTCGCGTCGAATGTGTACCTGGACGGCCAGACCGCCGGGCGCGGGTACATCGGCCTCGCGGCCATGATCTTCGGCAACTGGATGCCAGGCGGGCTCGCGCTGGGTGCCGGACTCTTCGGCTACACCGACAGCCTCAACCTCCGGGGCGGTACGACCAACGTGCACGCGCTGCTCCTGCTGCTCGCGCTGGTGCTGGTGGTGGCCGCCGCGTACCAGATCTGGAAGAAGAAGTACGTGTCGGCGGCGATCTCCCTGGTGATCTCCGTCGTGATGTTCATCTGGTACGCCAACACGGACGAGGTCCCGCGCCAGCTCGTCACCGCCGCGCCGTACCTCGTCACCCTCCTCGTCCTCTCCTTCTCCGCGCAGCGCCTGCGGATGCCGAAGGCGGACGGGCTGCCGTACCGGAAGGGGCAGGGCAAGTGACGGTGGACTGGTCCTCGCTGCGCGCGGTCGCCCACGAGGCGATGACCCGCGCGTACGCCCCTTACTCCGGCTACCCCGTGGGGGTCGCGGCGCTGGTCGACGACGGGCGCACGGTCTCCGGCTGCAACGTCGAGAACGCGTCGTACGGCATCGGCCTGTGCGCGGAGTGCGGGCTGGTGTCCGAGCTGCACCGCACCGGGGGCGGGCGGCTGACCCACTTCACGTGCGTCGACGGCAACGGCGACGTGCTGGTCCCGTGCGGTCGGTGCCGCCAGCTCCTGTACGAGCACGGCGGTCCTGACCTGCTGCTGGAAACCCCCGAGGGGATCCTCCCTCTCTCCGAGATGCTCCCCCAGGCCTTCGGGCCGGGACACCTCACCAAGTAACTCCTGTGCGGCCCCCCTTGCTTGTCCGGGGGGCCGCATTTCTTCGGAAGGACACCCACCCCATGGCCATGGACGCCATCTCCGTCATCCGCACCAAGCGGGACCGCGCCGAACTCACCGACGAGCAGATCGACTGGGTCATCGACGCGTACACCCGTGGCGAGGTCGCCGACGAGCAGATGTCCTCGCTCGCCATGGCCATCCTCCTCAACGGCATGAACCGCCGCGAGATCGCGCGCTGGACGGCGGCGATGATCGCGTCCGGCGAGCGGATGGAGTTCTCGTCGCTGTCGCGCCCGACGGCGGACAAGCACTCGACGGGCGGCGTCGGCGACAAGATCACGCTCCCGCTGGCCCCGCTGGTCGCCGCGTGCGGCGCGGCCGTCCCCCAGCTCTCCGGCCGGGGCCTCGGCCACACGGGCGGCACGCTGGACAAGCTGGAGTCGATCCCGGGCTGGCGCGCGCTCCTGTCGAACGAGGAGATGCTGTCGGTGCTGGACGGCACGGGCGCGGTGATCTGCGCGGCGGGCGACGGCCTGGCACCGGCCGACAAGAAGCTGTACGCCCTCCGGGATGTCACCGGCACGGTCGAGGCGATTCCCCTGATCGCGTCCTCGATCATGTCGAAGAAGATCGCGGAGGGCACGGGGTCGCTGGTCCTGGACGTGAAGGTGGGTACGGGTGCCTTCATGAAGACCATCGAGGACGCGCGGGAGTTGGCGTCGACGATGGTGGGCCTCGGCACGGACCACGGCGTGAAGACGGTCGCCCTGCTGACGGACATGTCGACGCCGCTCGGCCTCACGGCGGGCAACGCGCTGGAGGTCCGGGAGTCGGTGGAGGTCCTGGCGGGCGGGGGCCCGGCGGACGTGGTGGAACTGACGATCGCGCTGGCCCGGGAAATGCTGGACGCGGCGGGCGTACGCGACGCCGACCCGGCGAAGGCGTTGGCGGACGGCTCGGCGATGGACGTATGGCGCCGGATGATCGCGGCACAGGGAGGCGACCCGGACGCGGCGCTGCCGGTGGCGCGAGAGCAGCACGTGATCACAGCAGGGGCCTCGGGCGTCCTGACCCGCCTGGACGCGTACGACATCGGCCTCGCGGCGTGGCGCTTGGGCGCGGGCCGTGCGCGCAAGGAGGACCCGGTGCAGGCGGGCGCGGGGGTGGAGCTCCACGCGAAGCCGGGGGACACGGTGACGGCGGGCCAGCCGCTGCTGACGTTGCACACGGACACGCCGGACCGCTTCGCGTACGCGCTGGAGGCTGTGGAGGGCTCCTACGACGTGGCCGCACCGGGGACGGACTTCAAGGCGTCGCCGGTGGTGCTGGAGCGCATCGCCTGATCCTTCTTTGACGCCACAACCCCGCCCTGTCAGTCAGAAACTCGGGCGGGGTTGTGGCGTTCGGTACGACCGTCAGACGCGCGGCTCGGCGGAGGCCAGCTCGACGAAACCACTCCATGCGTCGCGGGAGACGGAGAAGTGGGGGAGGCTGGTGTCTTTGGAGTCGCGGACGTGTACGGCTGTGGTGCGGGCCGAGACCTCGACGCACTGGCCGCCTTCGGCGCCGCTGTAGCTGCTCTTGAACCAGGTGAGACCGGAAGCGGCGGTCGAGGACTCGGCGTTGTTCATAGCGATCCCAGCACTCCTTCGGTCTGTTTCATTACTCGATGCCCCCACGAACCGCTGCGCCTATGCCGGGTTGCCCGCCGGATCACGCGCGTACGTGAACAGCGACTCCGCCTCGACGGCGATGAAAACCCCGTTCCCCCAGTCCGACACCCGCGTTCCACGTGCCTGGAACTGTGCTTCCTCGACCGCCGCGAACTCGGGATCGGAGGCATCCATGATCCGTCCGGTGCCGTGCACGATCAACGCGAACCCGTCCTCGGCCGACAGACTGAGGCTCAGGGCGGGACGCTCCGTGAGGTTGCGGGCCCGATGAGATTGGGCGCCGGTCGGGACGTACAGCTTTCCCCCGACGATCAACGCCCCCACCGGCGCGCACCTGGGGGCTCCCGAAGCGGTGACGGTGGCCAGGACCACCTGGAACACACCTGCGCACCGCTGTACCAACTGTGCTGCGGACAGCGACTGTTCGGGCAGTCCGAACGACGCGCGCAGCGATGGAGAGGCACGGCGGACGCTGTCGTCGATGAGCTCCTGGAGCTCGGCCAGTTCCGCCGCTGATTCGTTCATCCGGCTGTTCTACCGATCACCTCGGAAAAACGGAAGTCCACCTGTTTGTGACTGACGGTGTTGTTCGGGCGCACCGATGAGTTGAGCCGCCCGCCGGGGTCTACCCCACGTGGACCCTGAAGGACTCCCCGTAGTCATCCCGCGCAGCCCCTTCACCCCGGATGTGGTGGAGGGGCTCTCCGACGAGGTGCGGAGGTTGTTGGCCGTGGCTGTTGAGAAGGTGGTCGTTGTCGATGTGGGCGGGCTCGGGCCGCCGGGGTTGGCGCAGGTCGACCTGGTTGCCCGGTTGCAGCTCGTGGCCAAGCGGGCCGGGGGGCGGATACGGCTCAGAGACCCCGGCCCGGCGTTCGTCGCGCTGCTAGGGCTGGTCGGTCTCGTCCTTGAGGTGGAGGGGGAAGCCGAAGAGGGGGAACCAGCGGGGGGTGTCGAGGTAGAAGTGGAAACCGGTTAGGCGGCCGTCCGAGATCTCCAGGACCTGGATGGACCAGGGCGACCAGCCGCCCTTCTCCGGGTCCGGCTTGTAGTGCGCGAACCCGGGCAGCCCGTTGACCTGGACGGGGAAGAGGCGGGAGTTCTCGCAGCCCGAGCCGAGGGTGGTCATGAAGCCGGTGATGTCCGCGTGACCGGTGAGCCACAGGTCGAACGGCGGCATCGTCATGATCGCGTCCTCGTGGAGGAGCGCGGTGAGGGCGGTCATGTCGTACCCCTCGAAGGCGGCGACGTACCGCTCCAGGAGTTTCTTCTGCTCGTCGTCGAGGGAGTTGAAGACGTCGGCGGCGGCGCCCTTGTCCTCGGGCTGCTCGGCGAGGGTCGCGCGGGCGCGCTGGAGGGCGCTGTTCACCGAGGCGACCGACGTGTCGAGCAGCTCCGCGACCTCGCTGGCCTTCCACGCGAGGACCTCGCGGAGGATGAGGACGGCCCGCTGCTTGGGCGGGAGCTGCTGGAGCGCCGCCATGAACGCCAGCCGGATGGATTCCTTGGCCACGGCCGCCTCCGCCGGGTCCTCGACGGTGGGGAGCGCTCGCGCGTCCGGGATGGGTTCGAGCCAGGTGTTCTCGGGGCGCGGGGAGAGCGCGGCCTGCGCGAGGGGCGTCGCCTCGCTGAGGTCGATCGGCCGGGCGCGCTTGTTGCCCGCGTTCAGCATGTCCAGGCACACGTTCGTCGCGATCCGGTACAGCCACGAGCGCAGGCTGGACCGGCCCTCGAACTTCTCGTAGTTCCGCCAGGCCCGCACCAGCGTGTCCTGGACCGCGTCCTCCGCCTCGAAGGTCGAGCCCAGCATCCGGTAGCAGTACCCGGTCAGCTCGACCCGGTGCTTCTCCAGCCGCACATCGAGGTCCGCCACCGCTGTCGTACCGTCACTCATTCCTCGTCCACCCACCCCTGTGGCCTTCGTGTCACGCGCCTTCGCGTCCACCTCCTCGGAAGCTACCGCACCCCACTGACAATCACCCCTGGACTTGACAAATCCGCTGGTCAGCGCAGTAGGAACGAGGCCATGACAACACCCGGCACCACCCGCCCCGCCGACCTCACACGCCTCGCGGCCACACCGGCGTCAAGCTGCCGCCTCGGCGCCAAGCCACCGCACCGGCATCAAGCCGCCGCCACAACCTCCCGCCGAGCCGCCGCCCGAGCCGCCCGAGTCCCCGCCACCGTGATCGCCACGACCCCCGCCACCGCCAGCAACCCCACCGAGACGGTCCCACCCCACCCACCGGCGTGGAAGGCGATCGCCCCGACGGTCGACCCGACGCTGGACCCGATGTAGTACGCCGACTGGTACAGCGCCGAAGCCTGCGCCCGCCCGCTCGTCGCCGTCTTGCTCACCGACGACGACGCCACCGCGTGCCCCGCGAAGAACCCGGCGGTGATGAGGACCAGCCCGAGCAGGACGAGCACCAGCGACCCGGCGAGGGACAGCAGCAGCCCCGTAGCCGTCGTACCCCCGGAGAGGTACAGCGCACCCCGCCGCCCGACGCGCCCGACCAGCCGCCCGGCGGTGGAGGCCGACACCGTACCTACGAGGTAGACGAGGAACACCGACCCCACGATGCCCTGCGGCAGCGAGAACGGCGCTTCGGTCAGCCGGTACCCGATGACCGTGTACACGCCCCCGAAAACGGTCATGAAGAGCGCACCGATGGCGTACAACCTCCGGAGGAGGGGGTTACCCAGATGACCCCGTACGGTGCCCAGCAGCACCCGGGGCCGCAGCGACCCCGGCGTGAAGTGGCGCGGAGCGGGCAGCAGCGCGCGGAACGCGACTGCGCACACCACCGCGAGCCCCCCGATCACCCCTACGGCGACCCGCCAGCCCCACTCCTGCGCGACCCACCCGGTGATGACGCGCCCGCTCATCCCGCCGACGCTGTTGCCCGCGACGAACAGCCCGATGGCCGTGACCAGCGCCTTCGGCCGGACCTCCTCCGCGAGGTACGCGGTCGCGGAGGCCGGCAGCCCGGCCAGCGCGGCACCCTGCACACCCCGCAGCACGACGAGCGCGCCGAGCGACGGCGCGAACGGCACCAGCATCCCGACGGTCACCGCGACCGCGAGCGACGCGGTCATGACCGTACGGCGCCCGTAGCGCTCGGACAGCGCGCTCATCGGCAGGACGAACAGCGCGAGTCCGCCGGTCGCGGCGGCCACGGTCCAGCTCGCATCGCTCGCGGCGACGCCGAACTCGCCGGAGATCAGGGGGAGTAGAGCCTGCGTGGAGTACAGCAGCGCGAAGGTCGCGACGCCCGCGAGGAACAGCGCGAAGCTCATCCGGCGGTAATCGGTTTCACCGGGTTGCATACGGGTGTCGGCGGAGGGGACGGCTGCGCGGGCGCCCGTGGTGACGGGCGCCTCGGTACTGGCGGAAGGCATACGTCGACGGTAGGCCGACCTGCGTTGATGCGTCCAATGCACGGACTCGTCATAATCGTTCCCATGGTGCATCAACCGAGGTCACAGGGTCATCTGTCACCGTCCGGTGACACGGAAGACATGACGACGCTGCTCGCTCCGAGGCTCGCGTACTTCGCCGGGGTGGCCCGTACGGAGCATGTGACCCGGGCCGCTCAGGAGCTACAGGTCCCGCAGTCGACGCTGTCGCGGGCGATGGTCCGGCTGGAGCGGGACCTCGGGGTGGACCTGTTCGCGCGCCGGGGCCGTACGGTCTCGCTGACGCCCGCCGGACGGACCTTTCTCGCCTCTGTGGAACGGGCGTTGGGGGAGATCCAGAAGGCGGCCGACGCGGTACGGGCGGACGCGGACGCGGCAACGGGCAAGGTGGCGTTCGGATTTCTGCACACGATGGGCGCGGAGACCGTGCCGGCGCTGATCCACGCCTTCCGCGCGGACCATCCCCGGGTGCGGTTCAGCCTCGTGCAGAACTACGGCGAGGCGATGATCGAGCGTTTGCGGACAGGGGAGTTGGACCTCTGCCTGACCTCCCCGGTACCGGACGCACCGGACCTGGTGGCCCGCCGCCTGGACGAACAGAAACTCCGCCTGGTGGTCCCGGCGGACCACCGCCTGGCGACCCGCAGACGCGTACGGCTCTCCGAGGCGGCCGACGAGACGTTCGTAACCCTGGAACCGGGCTACGGCCTACGCCGCATCACGGACGACCTGTGCCAACAGGCGGGCTTCCGCCCGAGGATCGCGTTCGAGGGGGAGGAGGCGGAGACGCTAAGGGGGTTGGTGGCGGCGGGACTTGGGGTGGCGCTGCTGCCACCTCCAGCGGTGAGGAGACCAGGGGTGGCGGAGCTAACGGTGACGTCACCAAGGGCGGTGAGGGAAATCGGGGTGGCCTGGCTGGACGGCCACCCGGACACACCCCCGGTGGCGGCGTTCAAGAAGTTCTTGCTGTCAAGAAGGGGCACCTTGCTGCCCTAAGGGGCGCGGGGCTGTGTCAATTTGCGGCTCCGCCGCGCGGGCGCGACAAGCCACAACGAGCCCGCACCCGAAGTCACTTCCGCAACGACGCCCCGAACCCCACAGCAAGCGGCATCCTCAACCCCAACGGCGGCGGAGCAGCAAGCGCATCCTCCAACGGCCTCGCGAACCCCCGCCCGTACAACGTCCCCATCACGAAGTCCTCAGCCAACGCCTGCACTTCACCCCGATACTGATGCAACCCGTGCCCATCGGAGTGCACTTCGAACCGACACACATCCCGATTCGCCTTCTTCGCCCGAGCGGCAAGCCGAAACGACAACTCCGGATCCGTACGCTCGTCATTGGTCCCGTGGACGATCAACACCCGCCGCCCCACAAGCTGCTTGACTGGCTCAGGAGACGCCGCCACATCCTCCTCCGGCAACCAAGGAGCAAGCGCGAGAACGGAGTTGACGGCATCATGCCCGGCAGCCCGCAACGCGGCCCGCGCCCCCATCCCGACCCCGGCGAGACAGACGGGAACGTCACCGTACCGGCGCACGACCTCCTCGGCCCCCCAGAGGGCATCCGCCGCGAGATGCGCCTCCGTCCCGTTCCACCCGCGATAGCGGTAGTGGACGGCGTGGACGGCGAGCCCCTCGGCGCGCCCCGCACGGGCGAGGCGGCGGCCGAGGGCGCGTACGGAGGACGTCGCCCACATGGGGGACGGCTTGCGCTCGGAGAGCTCCTCGCCGCCGGGGAGGAGCAGAACCGCTCCGCTGACGGAGGTCGGCTCGGGGCCGATCGCCTTGCCCAGGTGGGCGGTTCGGAGCGGCGTCACATGCTGTGCCATGGCAGAACAGTGTCAGAAGCGGCGGTGTACTCCACCCGTCCGTGGGGTCACCTTTGCGTATCGGCGGTGCGCTGAGCCGGGCCGTCTACGCGCGTAGGAGTTACTGTGCCGGGATGACGAGCCAGAGCATCCCCAGGGGCGTCACCCCGACACCGGACCAGATCCGTCGGGCGCCCAAGGTTCTGTTGCACGACCACCTCGACGGCGGGCTGCGTCCCGGCACGATCGTCGACCTAGCCCGCGAGTATGGGTACTCGGGGCTACCTGAGAGTGACCCCGACAAGCTCGGCGTCTGGTTCCGCGAGGCCGCCGACTCCGGTTCGCTGGAGCGGTACCTGGAGACCTTCTCGCACACCGTCGCCGTCATGCAGACGCGCGACGCGCTGGTCAGGGTCGCCGCCGAGTGCGCGGAGGACCTCGCCGAGGACGGTGTGGTCTACGCGGAGGTGCGGTACGCCCCCGAGCAGCACCTCGACGGCGGGCTGAGCCTCGAAGAGGTCGTCGAGGCGGTCACCGAGGGCTTCCGCGAGGGCGAACGCCGGGCCCGCGAGAACGGCCACCGCATCCGCGTCGGCGCCCTCCTCACCGCGATGCGGCACGCCGCCCGCGCCCTGGAGATCGCCGAACTCGCCAACACGTACCGTGACTCGGGCGTCGTCGGCTTCGACATCGCGGGCGCCGAGGCCGGTCACCCGCCGACCCGGCACCTCGACGCCTTCGAGTACCTGAAGCGCGAGAACAACCACTTCACGATCCACGCCGGCGAGGCTTTCGGGCTGCCGTCGATCTGGCAGGCTCTCCAGTGGTGCGGCGCCGACCGGCTCGGCCACGGCGTACGGATCATCGACGACATCGAGGTCGCGGACGACGGGAGTGTGACCCTCGGGCGGCTCGCCGCGTACGTCCGCGACAAGCGGATCCCGCTGGAGCTGTGCCCCAGCTCCAACCTCCAGACCGGCGCCGCCGCCTCCTACGCCGAGCACCCCATCGGACTGCTGCGGCGGCTGCATTTCCGGGCCACCGTCAACACGGACAACCGCCTGATGTCCGGGACGAGCATGAGCCGGGAATTCGAGCACCTGGTCGACGCGTTCGGTTATACGCTCGACGACATGCAGTGGTTCTCAGTCAATGCTATGAAATCGGCGTTCATTCCTTTCGATGAACGAATCGCCATGATCAATGACGTGATCAAGCCGGGGTATGCCGAGCTGAAATCCGAATGGCTGTTCCAGCAGACGGCCTCCACCAGCGGTTCTTCCATCGGACAGGGCCGGTAGCAGAGGCTTTGGGGCTCCGGGATGCGGACGAGTGTTCACCACTCGTCCGCATTTCGATGTTTGCGGTGGGTGCCTCCGCATGTTTACGGTCGGGGACTGCTCGTATTCCCGTACATTCCCCGTTGCCCCCTTCGAGTTCGAGGACGCAATTCCCATGAAGCAGTCTGCTGCCAAGACCCTCGGTGTCGCCGCCCTCGGTGCCGCCATCGCCGCCGTCGGCGCGGGTGCCGCCTCCGCCGCCCCCGCCCTGCCGGACGCCACGCAGGCCCTCGGCGGCGTCACCGGCGCGCTGCCGGGCGCCGGCGAGCTCGTCAACCAGGCCCAGCCCGCCCTCACGACGAGCGCCTCCACCGTCGCCCCGATCGCCCAGCGCGCGCTGGCCGACGGCCCCACCGCCCCCGTCGCCGGTCTCCTCGGCGGCCTCCCGATCGGCAAGGGCCTGCCCACCCACGGCCTGCCGCTCAACGGCATCCCGCTCGGCTGACGTACCCCGCTTCTGTTCTCCCCGGCCCTTCTCACGGCGGCCCTTCTCACGGCGCCGGAATGACCTCGATCCGCTCCCCGTTCAGCAGGTACAGCGGCAGCAGCCGCTCCTTCTGCGGCACCGGGAACTCCTGCGACCCGGCGAGGCTCGCCAGCGCCAGCAGCCCCAGCGACACCTGTGCGCGCGGCGCCGGGGAGTCGCCCCAGTACAGCGCGTGCTTCTCCAGCGCGTCCGCCAGCGTCTTCGCGAACTGCTCGTCGTCGTTCGCGATCATCCGGTGGAACAGCGCGGCCGGCTGGTAGTCGACCTGGTCGGAGAACCCGGTCGGCGTGTACGCGACGGCCTTCGGATGCCCCGCCTGCATCGTCGCCAGCAGCTTCTGCACGATGTCGTCCATCGGCCCGCGCGACAGGTACGTCCGCAGCGTGTCGATCCAGTGCAGCACGTACTCGTCGACCGACTCGTCCTCCCGCAGCCGCTCCAGCGGCACCTCCACCAGCCGGGACACCCGGCCCCACTCCCGGCACACCAGCGCGAGGTACAGCGCGTCCAGCCAGGCCCGCGCGTCCGCCGGCGGCTCCGCCGGGAACGCGGGGAGGCGCACCTCCAGGTCGTCGAAGAGGAACTCCCGCGCCTCACCGCCCGTGAACAGCAGCGTCCCGAGCTGGACCGCCGCCGACCAGGCGTCCCACGTGGCGAGTTCGGACGCGTCCGGGTCGACGACACACCGCGCGTGCGCCAGCGTCACCGTCGAGGCGAAGGCGTCCGCGAGCACCGACGGGTCCTGGGCCAGCCGCTCCAGCAGCCCCGCCGTGTCCCGCGCCAGCGCCTCGGCGTCCGGCGCCCGCCCGGTCAGCGCCGTCCGCAGCCGGCCCGCGCCGTCCAGCCGGACCAGGCCCTTCATCGCCGCGAGCAGCTCCGGCGGCGGCTGGATGGAGAAGCTGCGGTTCTCCTCGTCGATGACCGTCAGGGACGTCAGCTTCCCCCGGTACCACCAGTACACGCGCGGCGAAAGGCGCCCCTCGCCGCTCTGGTGCGCCCCCAGCGCGAACTGCGCGAGCGCGTTCAGCGCGTCCACGACCGTGCCGTCCGCGATCGGGTGGTACACGAGGTTGTCGCGGGTCGGTACGACGAACAGCGCGCCGTGCTCCGGCAGCGGCTCGCCGGTGACGCGGCGGGCCACCTCCCCCAGGTACAGGGCCTTGCTCGCGACGAACGGGGAGTCGCCGTAGAGGCTGTGCAGCGTCGTGTGCTCGCCGACCTGCACCACGTCGTGCTCGACCGGGACGCGCGCCAGGTTGTCGTACCCCGCCTTGCCGAGCGCTTCGAGGCCCGCGCGCTCCACGTCCCCGTCGGTGAGGATCCGTACGCTCGTCGGGCCGTCCAGGGCGTACGCGAAGACCAGGCCGTCGGCCACCACGCGCGCGTACGTCAGGTCGGCAGCGATCTCCGGGCCGATCGACTCGGCGGGCAGCAGCCGGACATGCGCGTCCCTCAGCAGCTCCTCGGCGCTCTCGCCGCCCTCGCTCGCCTGCCGCAGCTGACCGAAGTGGGCGTCCACCAGCGCGGGCCACTCCTCCACAGCGGACCGGGCGCAGCGGACGGCCAGGTCGTGCAGGGAGTACCGGTGGCCGTCTCGGAGATGCGGAGCGGCCAGCGAGCGCAGGTGATCGGCCTGCGCCGCCGTCAGCAGGGGGAGTTCGGCGTCGGGGGTCGTCTCTGGTGCTTCGTCGAAAGTCACCCGGATGACTCTATGAGGGTTTCGGCCACCCCCGTGACCCGACGGCGGTTACCAGGCGGCGCTCCCCGTCGTCCGCGCCTTCTCCTCCGACGGGAAGAGGATCCACAGCGCGATGTAGAGCAGGAACTGAGGCCCCGGCAGGAGGCAGGACAGGACGAATATCACGCGCATCGTCGTGGCCGACGTGCCGAAGCGGTTGGCCAGCGCGGCGCACACGCCGCCGATCATGCGGCCGTGGGTGGGACGGGCGAGGCGGGACATCTGGGGCTCCTTCACAGCGTGAGCTTCGATCGAGGTGCGGCCCCTGTCGGCCGCCTCTCCATGACTCAAAGCTACGAGGACGAAGCGGATGAAGCGTCACTCTACGGAGCTATCCCGACCCTGGGAATCGTCGGGGTACGACCCTGAGACAGCTCCTCCTGACGGACGGCGGTCCGTCGTCGCCGCGGCGTACGCCTACGCAGCAGGTACCTCCCGGCGGGTACCACCAGGGTATGAGCCAGGGCGACGCCGAGGGTGTTCAGGAGGACCGCGTCGACGTCCACGACCTGGCCCGGTACGCCGGTCTGCAACAGCTCCACCGTCACCGAGAGCATCGCCCCGGCGGCGGACGTACGCACCAGCGAGCCGAACGGGGAGACCCGCAGCCTGCCGTGCACCAGGGGGAGGAGTACTCCGAGGGGAGCCAGCAGCAGGAGACCCCGCCCGATCCGGCGGACCGCCTCGTGCCACCCCAGACCGAGGTCGGTGCGGATGCCGTCGAGCGGGTGCAGGTTGGCCGGCATCACCCAGGGGACGTCCAGCGGTCGCAGCGAGTACCAAACGACGAACGCGAGATGAGCGGCGAGGAGAACACCTCCCGCCACACGGACACGGATCACGGCGCTGCCGCCGATGGGGCCTTGACGCTGCACGACCCCCAAGACGCACCGCTCACGGCGAATGGTTCCGCAGGGGCCTCAGGGAGGGGGGTGAGTCCTTCACCACACCCCCACACACGAGGATTTGATCACGGTGAGTCACGGCGACTGTCGCAACTCACGTACCGATCCTCCTACTTCGCCACCTTCGACGACGGCGGCAGCTTGGTCCCCGGCCGCTGCTTCACCTCGTCCGTGCACTCGTAGCGCGTCAACTCCCGGCCTGCGGGCCCGCCGAGGACCACGGAGCCGTCGCCGTCGGAGGCGGCCGAGTCGGAGAGGGTGCAGACGACCTGCGCGAGGGCGTACGGCGAGAGCGTCTCCGGCGCGACGGTGAGGCGGAGCGCGTCGTCGGGGTCGGTGCCGGTCAGCGGCGGGAGGACGGTCACGCCCTCGCGCACGTCGGTCGTGTACCCCGACTCCTTCTCCTGGGACGACGGGCTGGCCTCCAGCTCGTTCAGCAGCCCCTGGGCGACCAGCACCCGACGCTTGGCACCAACTGCCCCGTCCGGTACGGGAACCGCCCGGTCGACGGCGACGAGCGACGCCCCGCACAGCAGGAACACCTGCACCGGCACCCGGCCCGACATCTGCGCGGCGGTCGTACCCGACTCGGCGGCGGAGCACCGGACGCGGGAGGGCGCCGCACCGAAGTCGGTCGGCACTTCGGTCGCCCGGATACCGCACCCGGAGAGGACGAGTCCGAGCGCGGCGACGAGCAGCAGTCGCGTACGCCCCTTGGTGGGGGCGCGGGTTGAGGCCACCCGGGCCGGGACGCCCTTTTCTGGCACGGCAGTTGAGGCCGCCCCGTTCGTGACATCTTCCGTCAGCCTCACGACGCCGTCCCCCCGTCCTCGTCCTCCTGCTCCACGACTTCCCAGCTCCCCCGGGGCAGTTTCAGCGTGAACACCGCACCGCCTTCAGGGGAGTTGGCGGCGCTGATCTCGCCGCCGTGGATGTGCGCGTTCTCCAGCGCGATGGAGAGCCCGAGCCCGCTGCCTTCCGAACGCGGCCTGGACGCACTGGCCTTGTAGAACCGGTCGAAGACATGCGGCAGCACTTCCTCGGGGATACCGGGCCCGTGGTCGCGCACGGCGATGACCATCTCGTCGGCGCTCTCCCGCACGGACACCCGCACCGGAGACCCCCCGTGCTTGAGGGCGTTGCCGATGAGGTTCGCGAGGATGACGTCGAGCCGGCGCGGATCGAGCTGCGCGTGAATCCCGCGCTCGGCGTCGAGGTCGACCGCGTCCAGCCAGGCGCGCGCGTCGATGCAGGCGGTGATCTGGTCGGCCACGTCGACGACGTCGAGCACCAGCCGGGCCGTCCCCGCGTCGAAGCGGGTGACCTCCATCAGGTTCTCGACGAGGTCGTTGAGCCGCCGCGTCTCGCTCACCACGAGCCGTACGGCGGGCTCGATCATCGGGTCCATGCTGCCGGTCTCGGCCTCAAGTTCCTCTTCCAGAACTTCGGTTACGGCCGTGATCGCGGTGAGCGGCGTCCGCAGCTCGTGGCTCATGTCGGCGACGAACCGCCGCGACGCCTCGTCCCGCGCGGCCATGTCCGCGACCCGCTTCTCCAGCGCCTCGGCGGCACGGTTGAACGTCCGTGACAGATCGGCGAGTTCGTCCGTACCGGACACCTGGAGCCGGGTATCGAGCCGCCCCTCGCCGAGATGCCGCGCGGCAACTCCCAGCCGGTGCACGGGTTTCAGCACGGTCGTGGACGCGGCCTGCGCGATCAGCGCCGCCCCGATCAGCGCGAGCCCGGTGGCGATCCCCAGCGACCAGGCAAGGGAGTTGAGGTCCTTCGCCTCGGGCTCCAGCGACTTGCGCATGTACCCGGTCGGACCACCCCCGTCGACCTTCGTCCCGGCGACCAGATACGGCGTGCCGTGATCGACGACGCGCTGCCAAAAGAGGTGGTACGGCGCCCTGTTGGCCCCCGACACCGACTGCTGCTTGTTCACCGCGCGCCGCAGCGACTCCGGCACGTCGTCCAGCGAGAACCCGCTCAGACCACCGGAGTTGCCGTACACCGTCCGCCCGACGTCGTCGGCCGCGACCAGCAACACACTGAAACGCTGACTGGAGTTGGCCATCTGCGCGGCCGTGCGCTGGAGTTCGGTCTGCGAGGGACGCTCGGGGAGCGCGCCCGCGCGGTTCTGCATCTCCGTACGGAAGTCCTTCAGCACCGCGTCCTGCGCGCGCGTCAGCACGGCCTCGCGGTTGAGCCAGTAGGCGATGCCGGACGCCGAGACGGCCGTGGCGAGCGCGACCGCGCCGAACACGACGACCAGCCGCAGGCGCAGGCTCGTGAAGCGCAGCCGGGACAGGACCACTTTGCGAAACGCGGGCCAGCCGCGGAAACCTGGTGCGGCCTGGGTCACTGAGGCGCGTCCAGGCGGTAGCCGACACCCCGGACGGTACGGATCAGCGTGGGCGACGACGGCACGTCCTCGATCTTGGCGCGCAGCCGCTGGACACACGCGTCCACCAGCCGCGAGTCACCGAGGTAGTCGTGCTCCCACACGAGCCGCAGCAACTGCTGCCGCGACAGGGCCTGTCCGGGCCGCCGGCTCAGTTCGAGCAGCAACCGCAGTTCGGTGGGCGTGAGTTGGAGGTCCTGGCCGTTCTTCGTCACCGTCATCGCCGAACGGTCGATGACGAGGCTGCCGAACGTCGCCGAGTCGCTCGACTCCCGCTCGCCGCGCCGTAGCACGGCCCGGATCCGGGCGTCCAGCACCCGGCCCTGGACCGGCTTCACGACGTAGTCGTCCGCGCCGGACTCCAGGCCCACCACGACGTCGATGTCGTCGTTGCGCGCGGTCAGCAGGATGATCGGCAACTGGTCCGTGCGCCGGATGCGCCGGCACACCTCGAACCCGTCGATGCCGGGCAGCATCACATCCAGCACGATCAGATCCGGTCGCTGCTCACGCAGCAGTTTCAGACCGTCCTCTCCACTGGCAGCGGTCGCCACGCGGTGCCCCTGGCGCGTCAGTGAGAGCTCCAGGGCCGTACGGATGGCGTCGTCGTCCTCGATCAGCAACAGGGAAGGCACGGCCTCATTCTGGCCCATACAGGGGGTGAGGTTCGACAGGTGGGGGCTTATAACGCCTTTACGAGCCCCCACAGGTACTACCCGGTTACACCCTGATCCCCAACCGCCACAGCGAGGTCACCTCCGCACTGCGGACCGTATACAACGGGTCACTCCGGTCCTTCGCACGCCGGTGCCGGGGGCGTACGTCGTGCCTTCCTACGACGGTGAGGCCACTGGCGCGAAAAAGTCGCAGCAACTCTTTCCGCGTCCTCAGCCCGAGCAGCTCGGCGAGATCCGACATGATCAGCCAGCCCTCGCCCTGCGGTAGCAACCGGTTGCGCAACCCGGCGAGGAATTCCTGGAGCATCCCGCTGTCCTGGTCGTACACCCCCAGCTCAAGACCGGCGCTCGGCGTGCCCGGCAGCCACGGGGGGTTGCAGACGACGAGGTCGGCGCGGCCCTGCGGCGGGTACAGCGCCGGTCCCTGTACGTCGATCCGGTCGCCGTGTCCGAGGCGGCGCGCGTTCTCCTCGGCGCAGGCGAGGGCGCGCGGGTTGACGTCGGTCGCGATGATCCGCCCGACCCCTCGGTGGGCCAGCACGGCCGCCAGTACGCCGGTCCCGGTGCCGAGGTCGAAGGCGGTGCGGCAGGGGCGGGGGAGGGGGGTGGAGGCGACGAGGTCGACGTACTCCCCTCGTACGGGGGAGAAGACGCTGTAACGGGGGTGAATGCGGTTGCTGAGAGCGGGGACCTCGATGCCCCTCAGCTGCCACTGGTGGGCGCCGATCACTCCCAGGAGTTCCCTCAGAGGTACGACGGAGGGGCCGGTGGGCGGGCCGTACGCGGCGCGGCAGGCCTCGCGGACGTCGGGGGCGCGGCGCAGGGAGAGGGCGTGGTCCGCGTCGAGTTCCACGAGGAGACGGTTCAGTGTCTGGGCCCGGCGGGCGCGGTCACGGCGCTGGAGGCGGAAGATCTCCGCCGGGGAACCCGCCTCGTCGTAACGGGAGTTCGGGATGCGGCGGCTCAACGCCGTAAGCATCTGGCGGGCGTTGACGTAGTCGCCCCGCCAGAGGAGCGCTGTGCCGGTGGAGGTCAGGCGGTGTGCGGTGGAGGCGCGGAGGGTGTCGTCGACGGGGACGTACCCGGTGCGGGGCGCGGTCTCGTTCCGGGGCTCGCGGGAGGGCATGGGGATGCTCCTGGAAGTCGTAAGTGCCGTGGGAGCGGAGGCACTTCGACGGGGCGAGGAGCAGGGGGAACGGCTGGGGACCCGCTGTCACCGCCGCGCCGAAGCGCGGGGGAGCGGGTCGCCGAGGACCATGCCGTAACCCATGTCCGCAAGGGTCCCATGGGGGTGGTGAGGAGGCCAAACGCACCGGTCTACCGCCGACGCCTTTGAAGCCGCTGTGGTGTCGCCGTGAGGGGCCCCTGTGACAGCTCTGTGACAGTCGGCGGACACGGCCATGAAGGTCCCCCGGCAAGCTTCTCGGCACAGGGCAAGACGGCCTGGCGCAAGAGCACCAGAGGTCCACGACGGGAGGCGCGACATGTCGCTGCACAGCATGAACACCAGCGCAGTGGTCACGCGTCTCCACGACGTCCGGTGGGGCTCGGAGAAGTCCGGTGTTGTGAGCGGGCGGGGGTGCGCTCGCAACGCCGGGCGTCAACACACCACGTACATCACGGTGGTTGACGCGAAAACGGGGGATGCGGTTCCGGGGGGAGCCGCGTACAGGGAGGACACGGGGGAGCGTCGCTCCATCAGCGAGGCGGAGTTCACCGCCTACGTCCAGGAGCGCCGCGCCTCCCTGTACGCCACCGCGTACCACCTGACCGGCGACCGGTTCGAGGCCGAGGACCTGCTCCAGAGCGCGCTGTTCTCGACGTACCGGGCCTGGGACCGGATCAGTGACAAAGCGGCAGTAGGCGGTTATCTGCGCCGCACCATGACGAACCTGCACATCAGCGCGTGGCGCCGCCGCAAGCTGAACGAGTACCCGACCGAGGAACTGCCGGAGACGCCCGGCGACACGGACGCGATGCGCGGCACCGAGCTGCGCGCGGTCCTGTGGCAGGCGCTGTCCCGGCTGCCGGAACTCCAGCGGACGATGCTGGTCCTCAGGTATTACGAGGGCCGTACCGACCCGGAGATCGCGGAGATCCTCGACATCAGTGTCGGCACGGTGAAGTCCAGCATCTGGCGGTCGCTCCGCCGGCTGCGCGAGGACGAGGTCCTCAGCTTCGGCCGTGACGAGGAGAGCGCCTTCGGGGAGCTTGTCGCCTGAAGGCTGACCCCGGCTCCGCTCTGGGGGGAGCGGTGGCGGGGGTATCGGGGGAATGCGGGGGAGCGGTACCGGGGGGACCTTCGGGGGACGGCGTTCGGGGGAGCGTCGCGGGGAGCGGTACCGCAGGGGGGGAGCACGGGGGAACAGAGAGCGGGGCTGGAGGGCCGGGGGGTCTGTCCAGTCCCGTTTCTTTGTTCCCCTTCCCGTGTCTTTGTTTCTTTTTGTCTCAACTGCGGCAGAGATCAAGGCGGTTCACTTTCCGGAGAAAGGACCGCCTTGCGCCGTCTGGTCGCCCTGCTCGCCGCCGTCTTCTTCTTTCCGTTACTGTCCGCGCCCGCCGCCGGGGCCGCGCCGCTCGAATCCACCGTCTGGCTGTGCAGGCCGGGGATGCCGGCGAACCCCTGCGGGCAGGACGCCCGGGGGAATCCGGTCGATTCCGTTCTGACGGGTCGTTATATCGCGGGCGGGAGTACGGAGTTCGACGATCGGCGTGCCGGCGGAACGGGTGAGCTGCTTCCCGGCGCGGTCGATCCTCCCGTCGACTGTTTCTACGTGTATCCGACCGTCGATCTGCTGCCCAACCCCCTGCTGCGGCTGGGGAGTCTGCCGCCCGTCCCGCAGAACAACGCGCTGGCCGTGACGTTCGCGCAGGCGCAGCGGTTCGCCGGGGAGTGCCGGGTGTTTGCGCCGGTCTACCGTCAACTCACCTTGCTGGAGTTGGCCGGTGGGGTTCTGACCGGGACGAGTCCCGACCCTTCGGTGGGGTTCGGGGATGTGGAGAAGGCGTTCGCGGACTACTGGGCCCACGACAACGTCGACCCTGTCACCGGGGAGCGGCGGGGTGTCGTCCTCATCGGGCATTCGCAGGGGGCCGCGGCGTTGAGTGCCTTGATGCGGTCCACTTTCGACGGGGACGCGGGGATGCGGCGGCAGTTGGTCGCGGCGTATCTGCTCGGTGGGGATGTGCAGGTGCCGGTGGGCGGGGTGCGGGGTGGGGGCGGGGATCCGGACTCGACGTTCCAGAACGTGCCCGTGTGCACGCGGGCGGCTGGGGCTTCGGTTCCGGTGGGGTGTGTGGTCGCCTACTCCTCCTTCGACCTGGCGGACGGGGGTGTGCCCACGAGCTTCGGTCGGAGTACCGCGCCGGGGCATCGGAAGGTGTGCGTCAATCCGGCGGCGTTGGTGCGGGGTGCGGCTGCGGGGGACCGGGTGCCGTTGGACGCGCTGATGCCGACGCGGCGGCTCGTCGGGGGTAACGCACTAGTACCTGCGGGGTACCTGGCTCCCGTCATGGGGGGTTACCCGTTCCCCGATCTGCCTGCCGGGTTCGCCCGGTACCCGTCGTCGGTGACCGGTGCCTGTGAGAGCGCGGTGGGTACCGACGGGGTACGGGTGGACTGGTTGCAGGTCGAGGGGGACCTGTCGCTGTTCGCCGCGGACTCCCGTACGAACGCGCTGGGGCTGCATGTCGCCGACGTGAATGTGGCGCTCGGGGATCTGACCGCGCTCGCGGGTGAGCAGATCGCCGAGTGGCGTTCTCGGTAGTCCTTCCGGGGTACCCGGTTACGTCGCCGGTGCGGTCGCCTCCGTGGGGCGGCCGGTGGCGTCCGCCAGGCGGGTCAGCGCCTCGTCGCGGTCGCAGGCGTGTGCGCCGAGCGCGGTCTGGCGGGCGACGATGGCCCGCTCGGCGCGCATCAGGCGCCAGCCCCGGCGCAGCAGGAAGGGGACCGACTTGCGGCCCTCCTTGAGGTCCCGCAGAAAACGCCTGCGGAACGTCTTCACCGGGCCCCGGCGCAGGCACAGCGCGTCCGCGAGTACCCCCTCCTCGCGGCACCGCTCGACGATCTCGGCGGCGAAGATGCCCTCCGCGATGAATACCGGAGTACCACCGAAGTCGACCGTCTCGCTGCCGGTGCGCGCGCTGAGTGAGATGTCGTACACGGGTACATCCGTGGAGCCACTGCGGCACAGCTCCGTGATCGCCGTGACGGCCGTCTCCGTGTCCCACGACGCCGGGTGGTCCCAGTCGATGTCGGAGCTTCCCTCGACCTGCGGCAGCGTCGGGTCGTCGCCCTCCTTGTAGAAGTCGTCGAGCCGCAGCACCGGGAGGCCGGAGCGGGCCGAGACGAGGGACTTGCCGGAGCCGGAGGGGCCGCACAGCAGTACGACCCGCGTGGGGGTGGAAAGGGAACTCACGGGACACCAGTGTGCGGCATGTGCCCTGCTCGGCACGAGTCCACGGGGTGCCATTGAAGCGCGCGTCACATCATCGCGGGTCGCCTTTGATGCGTACGGCGCCCTTCAACTACCCTCTGCGTCGACTCGATTACTCCCCGCATCGAAAAGGTGGCAGCGAGATGCCTCAGCACGAGAACGTCCCCTCCTCTTCAACCGGCCGCCGCGCGCTGGCCGCCTTCGCGACCGCAGGGGTCGCCCTCGGGGCCGGCGCCGGGGTGGCTGCCGCCGCCGACGAGCCGGTCGTCGACGCCGTCCGCACGAACCCCTCCGCGGTCGGCCAGATCGACCCCCAGGCGGGCCTCCAAGGAGCGCTGGGCTCACTCCCGTACGCGACCGGCGCGGTGACCGCCCTCAAGCCGAACCCCCTCGCCGGCACCGGCGTCGACCCCCTCGACAACGGGGCGGGCACCCAACTCGCCGACTTCCAGCCGATCGCGACCCAGGCACTGACCGGGCCGGTGGCTCAGGCGCAGTCGATCGGGTCGTTGCCGGTGGTGGGGCAGGTGGCGGGGTTGCTGAAGGGATGAGGGGGTTCCGGGAGCCTCGGGGCGCCGGCGCTCAGTGAACGCGGGTACCCCGTGAGAGTGCGACGGCCCTGCGGCAAATGCCTTTGCCGCAGGGCCGTTTGAGCAACCGTCAGTAGGCGGAGCCGGACGCGCCCAGCGAACCCGTCGTGTGCCAGACCGTCTTCGTCTCCAGGAACGCCGTCAGGCGGTCCGTGCCCTGCGGGTCGTTCCAGTCCACAGGCTGTGGACGCAGGACGCGCTTCAGGTTGTCCGCCGCCGCGATCTCCAGCTCCTTCGCCAACTCCTCGTCCGCGCCCGCCAGATCGATCGCGTTGACGTCCTGGTGGGAGGCCAGGGACGGGGTGATCTCGGCGGTGCGGCCGGAGAGGATGTTCACAACTCCGCCCGGGACGTCGGACGTTGCCAGGACCTCGCCCAGAGAGAGCGCGGGGAGCGGGGACTTCTCGGAGGCGATGAGCACGGCCGTATTGCCGGTCGCGATGACCGGGGCCAGCACCGAGATCAGGCCCAGGAACGACGAGTCCTGGGGCGCCAACACCGCTACCACGCCGGTCGGTTCGGGCGTGGAGAGGTTGAAGTACGGCCCCGCCACCGGGTTCGCGCCGCCCACGATCTGCGCGATCTTGTCGGTCCACCCCGCGTACCAGACCCACCGGTCGATCGCCGCGTCCACCTGAGCCGCGGCCTTGGACTTCGACAGCCCCTCCGCCTCGGCCACTTCACGCGTGAACTGCTCGCGGCGCCCCTCCAGCATCTCGGCGATGCGGTACAGGATCTGACCCCGGTTGTACGCGGTCGCGCCCGACCACCCGCCGAACGCCTTGCGCGCGGCGACGACCGCGTCACGGGCGTCCTTGCGGCTCGACTGGGGCGCGTTGGCCAGCCAGTTGCCCTTCGAGTCCGTCACCTCGTACACCCGGCCGCTCTCGGAACGCGGGAACTTCCCGCCGACGTACAGCTTGTAGGTCTTGAACACAGTGAGTCGGTCAGACATCGAGGTACGCCTCCAGGCCATGGCGACCGCCCTCGCGGCCGTAACCCGACTCCTTGTAACCGCCGAACGGCGAGGTCGGATCGAACTTGTTGAACGTGTTGGACCAGATGACACCCGCGCGCAGCTTGCTCGCGACGGCGAGGATGCGGGAGCCCTTGTCGGTCCAGATACCGGCGGAGAGGCCGTACTGGGTGTTGTTGGCCTTGGCGACGGCCTCGTCCGGCGTACGGAAGGTCAGCACGGACAGGACGGGGCCGAAGATCTCGTCGCGCGCGATGGTGTGCGCCTGCGTGACGTTCGTGAAGAGCGTCGGCGCGAACCAGTAACCGGAGGACGGGAGTTCACAGGCGGGCGACCACCGCTCGGCGCCCTCCGCCTCACCCTGCTCCGTCAACGCCGTGATGCGCGCGAGCTGTTCGGCGGAGTTGATCGCTCCGATGTCCGTGTTCTTGTCGAGCGGGTCACCGAGGCGCAGCGTGGACAGGCGGCGCTTCAACGCGTCCAGCAGCTCGTCCTGGATGGACTCCTGGACCAGCAACCGGCTTCCTGCGCAGCAGACTTGGCCCTGGTTGAAGAAGATCCCGTCGACGATGCCCTCGACGGCCTGGTCGATCGGCGCGTCGTCGAAGACGATGTTCGCGCCCTTGCCGCCGAGTTCGAGCGTCAGCTTCTTGCGGGTACCGGCGACGCTGCGGGCGATCTCCTTGCCGACGGCGGTCGAGCCGGTGAAGGCGACCTTGTTGACATCCGGGTGCGCGACGAGCGCGGCGCCCGAATCCCCGTACCCCGTAAGGATGTTGACGACGCCCTTGGGGAGACCGGCCTGACGGCAGATGTCGGCGAAGAACAGCGCGGACAGGGGAGTTGTCTCCGCCGGCTTCAGGACGACCGTGTTGCCGGTCGCGAGAGCGGGCGCGATCTTCCACGCCAGCATGAGCAACGGGAAGTTCCACGGGATGACTTGACCGGCGACGCCGAGCGGCTGCGGGTTGGCCCCGCTGTGCCCATTTGTCGTCCTCCGGCCGAACCCTGCGTGGTCCAACTTGTCGGCCCAGCCCGCGTAGTAGAAGAAGTGCGCGGCGACGAGGGGGAGGTCGGCGTCCCGCGTCTCCTTGATCGGCTTGCCGTTGTCCAGCGTTTCCAGGACGGCCAGTTCGCGGCTGCGCTCCTGGATGATGCGGGCGATGCGGAAGAGGTACTTCGCGCGCTCGGAGCCGGGCAGCGCGGACCACTTCTCGAACGCCTTGCGGGCGGCCTTGACCGCGCGGTCGACGTCGGCCTCACCGGCCTGCGCGACCTCCGCCAACACCTCTTCCGTGGAAGGGGAGATGGACTTGAAAACCTTGCCGTCCGCCGCGTCGGTGAACTCGCCGTCGATGAACAGGCCGTAGGACGGCGCGATGTCGACGACCGAGCGGGACTCGGGTGCGGGTGCGTACTCGAAAGCCATGGGGAATCAGTCCACCGTCACGTAGTCGGGACCGGAGTAGCGGCCGGTGGCCAGCTTCTGACGCTGCATCAGCAGATCGTTGAGGAGGGAGGAGGCGCCGAAACGGAACCAGTGGTTGTCCAGCCAGTCCGCACCGGCCGTCTCGTTCACCAGCACGAGGAACTTGACCGCGTCCTTCGTCGTACGGATGCCGCCCGCGGGCTTCACCCCGACCTGTACGCCGGTCTGCGCGCGGAAGTCGCGCACCGCCTCCAGCATCAACAGGGTGTTCGCGGGAGTCGCGTTGACGGCGACCTTGCCGGTGGACGTCTTGATGAAGTCCGCGCCCGCGATCATGCCCAGCCAGCTCGCGCGCCGGATGTTGTCGTACGTCGACAGCTCGCCGGTCTCGAAGATGACCTTGAGCCGGGCGGCGCCGGACGCCTCCTTCACGGCCACGATCTCGTCGTACACCTTGAGGTAGTTCCCGGCGAGGAACGCGCCCCGGTCGATGACCATGTCGATCTCGTCGGCACCGGCGGCCACGGCGTCACGGACGTCGGCCAGCTTGACGTCGAGCGCGGCGCGGCCGGCGGGGAAGGCGGTCGCCACCGACGCGACCTTCACGCCGGAACCGGCGACGGCCGCCTTCGCGGTCGCGACCATGTCCGGGTACACGCAGACGGCCGCCGTCGCGGGCGTCGTGCGGTCGGTCGGGTCGGGGTGGACGGCCTTCGCGCCGAGCGCCCGGACCTTGCCGGGGGTGTCCGCGCCTTCCAGCGTCGTCAGGTCGACCATGGAAATCGCCAGGTCGATGGCGTACGCCTTCGCGGTGGTCTTGATCGAACGGGTCCCGAGCGAGGCGGCACGGGCCTCCAGGCCGACCGCGTCGACACCGGGGAGGCCGTGCAGGAAGCGCCGCAGCGTGCTGTCGGACGCGGCGACGTCGGCGAGCGCCGAGCGGGCAGCAGGGGGTGCAGTGGTGGGCATGGTCACCAGATGAGCATATCTACGCGCGTAGCGGATGTATAGGGCCGGTGGGCCTTACAGGGGGCTCCGGGGAGTTCCGGGGAGCTACGGGTATGACGCCGGGGTGGCTCCTGGGTATGAGGCCCGCGACTGGCTCCTCCGGGGGATGGGTACCCCCTACTGGGGTCTGAGATGGCCCAGGGAGACCCTTCGGGCAGAATCGGGCGCATGACGACCCCCGCACACGAGCCGCAGCCCTCCGGTCCCGCGTACCCGGACCGCGTCTACCGCTCACCCGCCGGCATCGTCGGTGGAGTCCTGCTGCTCGGCATCGGCGGCTGGCTCGGCATCGACGCGGTCGTCGTCGGGCACGGCCGCACGCCGTGGCTGGCGCTCGCGGCGCTCCTGCTCGCCGTACCCCTGGTGGCGGCCTTCACGATCCGCCCTGCGGTGTACGCCAACGAGGAACGCCTCCGCATCCGCAACCCCTTCCGTGTGATCGTCCTCCCCTGGTCCGAGGTCGCGGTGGTCCGCTCGAACTACACGAACGAGGCGGTCAGCAACGCGGGCGACAAGTTCCAGCTCTGGGCCATCCCGGTCTCCCTCCGGGGCCGCAAGAAGGCGACACGCCGCGCCGCTCGGGGCAGCGCCGGCGGGGGGATGTCGCTGTTCGGCGCCGGGATGCGTACGACGGACGTCGACACGGGGGACGACCTCGCCTCCGGCGACCGCTCCATGGCGGACCTGCGGTCCCTGCACGAGGGCTACCGTCCGGGGACCGAGTCCACCGACGCCCCGACCGAGGTGAGCGTCCGCTGGGCGTGGGAGGTACTGGGACCCGTCGTCGCCGGGGCCGTAGTCCTGGTGATTCTGCTGGCGGTGGGGTAATTCACGCGGCTCGCCCGCTCCGCGTCATACCGCATGGCGATCTCTCGCATGTATGTACGACGTACCCCTGGGGGAGGGTGTACCCAGCGACTTGAGAGCTAGGGGGAGCCGTGGTCAAAACTCGGCGGCAGTGGCGTGCCCGGGGTGGGGCGAAGCGTGTCGTACCCGGGCGGGGGAGACGGGTGCTCGGTGTCGTCGGCCGACGGCTTAGGGCGCACCGGGGCTGGGTGGCGGGAGCCGCCGCGCTCGCCATGCTCGGATCGATCGGGTTCGCGCTGTTCGGCGGCGGTGACGAGGGGACCACGAGCACTCCCCCCGACACGCGCGCGCGGGAGTATCGGGACTTCGACGCGTGCCTGCTGACCGGGGCGGACGGCATCGCGCGCGGGACGGTCGCGGCGACCGTGTGGGACGGCATGCAGCAGGCGTCGAAGGAGACCCGCGCTCGCGTGACCTACGTACCCGTCACGGGGGAGCAGACCGCCGACAACGCGCGACCGTTCGTGAACGGGCTCGTCCAGCGGCAGTGCGACGTCGTCCTGGCCGTGGGTACCCCACAGGTACGAGCCGCGGAGACCGCCGCAGGCCAGCACCCCTCGGTGTCGTTCCTCGTGGTCGGCGACGGGGAGGCGGCACGGGACAACATCACCGTCGTACGGCCCGGGGAGGGCCTCAAGAGCGCGGTGGTGAAGGGGATTCGGGGCGCGATGGTGTGAAGTGCCCGCAGGTTCCTACCAATTGGCAAAGATCGAACAAAATTGCCGAGATTGTAGTGAACATTTGTTCGTCCTTGGGGATGCCCTTCGGAGTTCTGTAGGGGATCTTGCGGGGGCGGGACATGCGTAGACACAGGCTGAGATCGATCGCTCTTTCGGTGCTCGTCTTCTTCTCGTTCATGCTCACGACCGAAACGGCGGCGGCGAACGGTGCCACCCTCCCGGCGCTGAGCATGCCGAAGCTGTCGCTCTCGGTCCTGTGGGCCTGGGCCAACACCTCCCCGCTCGACACCCCCGACCAGGCGAGCGGCACCGCTGAGGGCAAGAGCCACATCGCCTCCACGGCGGCCACCAGCGCGGACGGCGGCAGCGGGCGCGCCGCCGGTGAGGGCCAGGGTCAACTCGACCCGTACGAACGGCCGGTGGCCGAGACCGAGCAGGTCACCACCGGACCCGCCGCCCCCACCGAGGGCAGCTTCGACCCCGCCACCAGCGAGCGCGACGCGGCCAAGTCCACCGCCACCTCGGACCACTTCGTCAACGCGGACGGCTCCACCACGGTCCGCCACTACACCGGACGCACCAACTTCCAGGGACCGGACGGCAGTTGGCAGCCGATCGACACGAGCCTGGTGGAAGGCGCGGACGGCCGGTACACCCAGGACGCCAACTCCCTCGACGTCGAGTTCGCCGCGCACGCGAACGACGCCGCACTGGCCTCCGTCTCCCTGGGCGACGGACGCGCCCTGTCGTACACCCTGGACGGCGCACGGCAGGTCACGGCGGTCGAGAACGCCGACGGCACCCTCGTCTACCCGCAGGTCGTCCCTGGCACGGACGTCCAACTCGTGCCGATCGCCGACGGGTTCAAGGAGAACCTCGTCCTGAACTCGCCGGCCGCGGCGAACTCCTGGCTCTTCAGGCTGGACGCCGAGGGGCTGACCCCGCGCCTCGCCGAAACCGGCGACGTCGAGTTCACCGGCGCGGACGGCAAGGTCGCCGCGACGGTCCCGCACGCCTACATGGTCGACTCGAAGACCGACCCGCGCTCCGGCGAGGGCGCGCGTTCGGCGCAGGTGTCGTACGAACTGACCACGGTGGACGGGCAGTCGGCGCTGCGGATGACCGCCGACCGGAGCTGGCTGGACGACCCCGAGCGGGTCTACCCGGTGACCGTCGACCCGACGACCGTCGTCTCGGCGAGCGAGGGGACGTACGTGCAGAGCGACGCCGCTCTGAACCGCTCCACCGAGACGCAGATCAAGGTCGGTTCGTACGACGCGGGCACCAACAAGGCCAACTCCTTCCTCCAGTTCTCCTCGCTGGCCTCGAAGATCGCCGGACAGAAGGTGTCCGCCGCGACCCTCAACGTGTGGGCGCTGTGGGCCTCGGTCTGCGACCCCACGCCGTTCTCGGTGTACCCGGTGACCCAGGCGTGGGTGCCGTCGACGACCACGACCTACCCCGGCCCGACGGTCGGCACCGCCATCGGCACCGCGTCCGTGAACCCCGGCGCCGCCTGCAAGAACCCGGACGGCAGCGTCGACGTCGGCGTGAAGATGCCGGTGACGCTGTCGACGTCCTGGTTCACGCAGGTCGCCACCGGCGGCGCCAACTACGGCCTGGCGATGGCCGCTCCGACCGGTGACGGACTGCACTGGAAGCGTTTCCACTCCGACAACTCCGCGACCGCCGCCTGGCGTCCCTCGCTGGACCTGACCTACGCCGCCAACACCCAGCCGCAGGTCAACGCGCAGTACCCGCCGGAGAACTTCCAGGCCAACACGCTCCAGCCGGAGCTGCTGGTCTACGCGAGCGACGCCGACAAGTGGCCCAATACGGCGCTGAGTTACGAGTTCGAGGTGTACGACGCCGACTCGGCGAGCACCACCCCGGTCGTCACCTCCGGCAGCCTCGCCAAGAGCAGCTGGAAGATACCCGCCGGCAAACTGAAGTGGTCGAAGAACTACGCCTGGTACGTGGGCGTTTCGGACGGCTACGACGAAGTGACGTACTCCAGCCGCTTCACCACCGCCGTGCCGCAGCCGCCGGTCACCTCCGGCCTCGCGCAGAACACGGACGGCCACGAGTTCGACCCCTCGGACGGCAACTACACCACCGAGGACACCGACGCGGACCTCGACGTCGTCGGCCCCTCCCTCCAGATCGACCGCTCCTACAACAGCCTCGACCCGCGCACGGACGGCGCGTTCGGTGCCGGCTGGTCGACGATCGCCGACATGAAGGCCGCCGAGGCCAAGGACCCCTCGGGCGTGGTCACCAGCGTGATCGTCACCTACCCCGGCGGCGAGCAGGTCGCCTTCGGTCGCAACAGCGACGGCACCTTCCAGCCGCCGCTCGGCCGGTACGCTCGGCTGCTCGCGGTCTCCGGCGGCGGATACACGCTGACCGACAAGGAGTTCACCGAGTACGCCTTCAAGCAGACCACCGCGAAGGCCGGCACGTACGCGATCTCCGCGATCAAGGACTACGCGGGCCGCGGCGAGACGTTCGCCTACAACACGGCCAAGCAGCTCACGAAGATCACGAACGACACGGCCAAGCGGTCCCTGTCACTGACCTGGACCACCCCCACCGGCGCTACCGCCGCGCACGTCGACACCGTGTTCACCGCACCCGCCGACCCCAACGACGCGTCGTCCACGCAGACTTGGAAGTACGGCTACTCCGGCGACCAGCTCACGTCGGTCTGCCCGCCCGCCGACCAGTCGCGCTGCACGGTGTACCGCTACACCACCGGCAACCACTACCGCACCACGGTCCTGGACGCCGATCCGTACGCCTACTGGCGGCTCGGCGAGGCGAGCGGGACGGGCGTCGCCAAGGACTCCGTCGACACCAACCAGGGCCGCTACAACGGTACTTACCGCAACGTGACCCTGGGAAGCTCGGCCTTCCTCGCCGGTTCGACGCAGACCACGGCGACCTTCAACGGCACGACGTCCTACGTCGAGATGCCGTCCGCACCCGGCGCGACACCGTCCTACATGACCGTCTCGCTCTGGTTCAGGACGACCACCGCCGGCGGGGTGCTCTTCTACTACGGAGACAAGCCGCTCAGCGACGCCGATCCGGTCGCCAGCACGACGAAGAACACCCCGGCGGTGTACGTCGGCACGGACGGGAAGCTGCGCGGTTGCCTTGCCATGTCGCCGAGTTGCAGTCCCACGGCGGTCTCCTCGGCGACCGTCACGGACGGGCAGTGGCACAACGCGGTCCTCACCGGACAGGCCAGCAGTCAGACTCTCTACCTGGACGGCGTCGCCCAGGGCTCGCTGACCGGGGCCATCAACGACTGGGAGCAGCCCTACATCTCGCTGGGCGCGGGCGTGAACACGCAGGGCTGGCCCGCGATGAACACGAACGACCAACTCGGCCACTACACCGGGCAGATGGCCGAGGCGGCGATCTACTCCGAGCCGCTCGACCCGTCCGTGATCACCGCCCAGTACCAGGCCGCCAAGCGGTCCGCCGGGCTCCTCGACAAGATCACCACACCGAACGGGAAGGTCCAGGCACAGGTCGAGTACGGGAAGACCGACGACCTCGTGCAGCGGGTCACCGACGGCGAGGGCGGCGTCTGGAAGCTCAACACCCCCACCGTCACCGGCTCTTCGCAGGTCTACCGCTCGGCGGTGATGGGGTCCGCGCCGACCGGGTACTGGCGGCTGGGCGACACCCTCGGCGCACCCGAGGCCGCGAACGAGGTGCACACCGGGTTCGGCACGTACAACACCGTCACGCAGGGCGCCGCCGGGCCGTTCGGCGCCGGAGACTCAACTGCCGCGACGTTCAACGGGACTTCGTCGTACGCGGAGATACCGTTCACGCCCTGGCACAGCTCCTCGGCGCGCGCTGTCGAACTGTGGTTCAAGACCGCGAGCCCGGGTGTGCTCCTCTCGGACCAGTCGCAGCCTCCCAACCTCTCGACGCCGGCCGGTACTTGGAGTCCGCTGCTGTACGTCGGAGCGGACGGGAAGCTGCACGGACACTGGTGGAGCGGCGGCAACGCCGGAGCCGCGTTCGGGTCGACGGGTGCGGTCAACGACAACGCCTGGCACCACGCGGTCCTCACCGCCGACGGCACGACCCAGACCCTGTACGTCGACGGCGCCAAGCAGGCCGACCTGACCAGCGGCGTCAACGACCAGTCCAACACCCGCACGTTCGTCGGGGCCGGCTTCGTCAAGAGCGGCTGGGTCAGCTCACCCGGCGACGTCAGCTACTTCAAGGGCTCGATCGCCGAAGTCGCCGCGTACGGACACTCCCTGACGGAGGATCAGGTCGGGCAGCACTGGTCCGCGTACAAGGCGTCCTCCGGCGTCGCCCCGGTGCGCACCGTCACGCTCACCGACCCCGCCGACAAGACCCTCACCTACGTGTACGACGCCGAGCTGGGCAACCGGCTGCTCGCCGCGATCGACACCAACGGCAAGCGCACGACGTACGGTTACGACACCTCCGGCTTCCTGCACACGGTGACCGACGCCAACGGCAACCGCGGCATCACCGGCCACGACATCCGCGGCAACACGGTCTCCCAGACCGACTGCCAGGACACGGCCGCCGGTAGGTGCGCCACCGAGTACTACACGTACTACCCCGACTCGACGACCGCGTTCCCCGCGATGGACCCGCGCAACGACCTGCTCCTCACCGAACGGGACGCGCGCTCCTCGTCCGCGACGGACACCACGTACCTGACGAGCTACGCGTACGACACCGGCGGCAACCTCCTGTCGGTGACCGGCCCGCCGGTCGCCGGACACCCCAACGGGCGTACGGCGACGACCAGTTACACGACCTCCGGCACGGTCGCCGCCGAAGGGGGTACGGCCGTCGCCCCCGCCGGTCTGGTCGACACGGTGACCACACCCGGCGGCAGACGCACCAAGTACGTCTACTACGCCAACGGCGACCTCGCCGAGACCACCGACGCGAACGGCGCGAAGGCCAAGTACACCTACGACAGCCTCGGCCGCCAACTGTCCCGTACGGAGGTCTCCGACGCGCAGCCGGACGGGCTCGTCACCTCCTGGACGTACGACAAGAACGACCAGGTCCTCACCGAGACCAGCCCGGCCGTCACCAACCGGGTCAGCGGCGCCGAGCACCGGGCCAGGACGTTCACCGCCTTCGACGCGGACGGCAACGTCGTCTCGCAGACGGTCTCCGACCTCAGCGGCGGCGACACCGCGCGCATCACCTCGATGACGTACGACCCCTACAACCGCCTTGCCTCGCGCACCGATCCGGGCGGCGGCGTCACCTCGTACGAGTACGACGCCTACGGCAACAAGGTGAAGGAGACCGACCCCGGGGGGAACGTCAGCACCTACACCTACGACGCCGAGGGACGCCCCCTCACCACCAACTTGCTGGACTACACCGGCGATCCGCAGAACCCGCAGTCGCCGGCCACCCTTGTCCAGGAGTCCCGGGCCTACGACCCGGCGGGCCGGCTCGCCTCGCTCACCGACGCGATGGGCTGGGTCACGGCGTACACCTACACCGACGACGGCCTCACCGCCTCGGTGGTCCGCAAGGACCCGGCGACCGGCAAGCAGTTCGTCGAGCAGGCCAACACCTATGACCTGGCGGGGAACTTGACCCGGCAGATCACCAACGACGGCCGCACCACGACCACGTTCGAGGTCGACGCCGCCGACCGCGTCACCTCCTCGGTGCTCGACCCGGCCGGCGCGGGCCGCACCACGAAGGTGGCCTACGACCCGGACGACAACGTCGTGACAGAGTCGGAGTACGACCCGGCGACCGCCGACACCGACATCCGCGACACCCGGTACGACCGCCTCGGCAACGTCACCGGGACCACCGTCCACGACGGCACCGCCGCACCCGTCGCCCGCTGGAAGCTCGCCGAGACCAGCGGCCTCGCCGCCGGGGACTCCTCGGGCGGCAACAACAAGGTGACACTGGGCAGTTCGGTCACCCGCTCCACCGAAAAGGGCGGCGCGGCGGTCTTCAACGCGACCGCGAACGCCTACGGCAAGGCGGACGGACCGGCCGTCAACACCAGCGGCAGCTTCACCGTCTCGGCGTGGGTCAAGCTCGGCTCGACGAGCGCCAACAGCACCTTCGTCGCGCAGGACGGCGACGTCGCGAGCGGCTTCCAGCTGTACTACGCCACCGGCGCCGGCTGGACCTTCAACCGGCACTCCGCGGACGTCGCCAACCCCACCATCACCCGTGCGTCCTCCGGCACTTCGGCGGTGACCACCAACACCTGGACCCATCTCACCGGCGTCTACGACCAGTTGGCGGGCGCGCTGCGCCTGTACGTCAACGGCACCCAGGCAGGCACCGCCGCCTTCACCACACCGTGGGAGTCCACCGGCCCGCTCCAGCTCGGCCGCCGCCTCTACCAGGGCGCCTACGGCGAGAACGCGCAGGGCCAGATCGCCGACGTCCAGGTCTACGGCGAGGCGCTGACCGCCGCGCAGGTGTCGGCGGTGTACGGCAACACCCTTCCCGCGTCCGGCAGTTCGGTCCGCACGACGAGCTGGAAGCTGGACCAGCGGGGCCTGCCGACCTCGATGACCGACCCGGCGGGCAACACCACCGACTACGCCTACGACACGGCGGCCCAGCAGACCGTGGTCACCGAACCGGCCGTCAACGCCGAACACGACGGCGGCGCACCCGAGTTGATCCGTCCGATCTCGATGACCGGGTACAACACCTTCGGCGAGGTCACGGAGACGTACGACCCGAGCGGCCGGAAGGTCGTCACCGCCTACGACGCGGACGGCCAGGAGACCTCGACCACCCTGCCCGGCTACACCCCGCCGGGTTCCACCACACCGGTCACGGCGACCTCCTGGAACGAGTACAACAAACTCGGCCAGGTCACCGCCGAGGTCGACCCGCTCGGCAACCGCACGACGTACACCTACACCCAGCTCGGCGACCTCGCCTCGGTCACCGAACCGGGCGGCGGGAAGTCGGCGTTCGCCTACACCCCGAACGGCGACCTGCTGTCGGCGACCCGGCCGGGCGGCGCCCGCGAGGAGTCCACCTGGGACTACCTCGGACGCGAGCTGACCAGTACGGACATCGTGCGCCAGCCGACGCAGAGGGCGTACACGGCGATCAACGAGTACGACGCGCCCGGCGGCGACCTCTCCCGGACCGTCAGCCCCACGGGGGTCACGCAGTCCTACGTGTACAACGCGCTCGGCGAGGTCACCGAGGCCACGGACGGCGCCGGGAACACGTCCAAGTACACGTACACGATGGACGGCGAGGTCCTCACCGCGACCGACCCGGACGGCACCAGTACCCGTAGTACCTACGACGGATACGGCCAGTTGACGGCCGTCAGCGACGTGGACGCGGGCGGCCTGGTGCTGCGCACCAGCCGTACGGCCTACGACCGGTCCGGCAACCCGGTGACGGCGACCGACCCCCGGGGTCATACCGCCACTCTCACGTACGACGCGACGGGCCTGGTCACGAAGTCGGTCGAGCCGGTCTCCGCGACCGAGTCGGTCACCACGTCCTACGGGTACGACGCGGCGGGCAACCTCACGCGGTACACGGACGGCCGGGGCAACCCGTACATCACCACGTACAACGCGTGGGGCCTGCCGGAGTCGGCGATCGAACCCTCCACGCCGTCCCATCCGGCCCTCGCGGACCGCACGTTCACCACGGTGTACGACGCGGCCGGACGCCCGTCCGAGCAGCGGTCGCCGGGTGGAGTCGTCGTCACCCAGGAGTACGACGCGAAGAGCCGGCTGGTGAAACAGACCGGCACGGGTGCGGAGGCGGCGACCGCCGACCACACGTACACCTACGACTCCGACGACCGCGTCACCTCGGTGACGGGCACCGACGCCGGAAGGAACACGTTCACCTACGACGACCGGGGGCTCCTGCTGTCGGCGTCCGGCCCGTCCGGCGACTCCTCCTTCGCCTACGACGGCGACGGCGGGATGACCTCGCGGACCGACGCCTCAGGGACCTCGACGTACGCCTACGACACGGCGGGCCGGGTCAAGACGGTCGGCGACGCGGCCACCGGGAGCAGCCAGTCGTACACCTACGACGTCAACAGCCGTGTCAGACAGGTCGATTACGGCAGCGGCAAGTCCAAGAGGGACTACGCCTACGACGGCTTGGACCGGCCGACCTCGGACAAGCTGACCTCGCCGACCGGCAGGACGGTGGCGTCGGTCGCGTACGGGTGGGACGAGAACGACAACCTGACGTCGAAGACGACGACAGGGGTCGCCGGTGCCTCCACGAACACGTACACCTACGACTGGGCGGACCGGCTGGCCTCGTGGAACAACGGGACCGCCACTGAGGTCTACGGGTACGACGCCTCCGGCAACCGGACCCGGGTCGGCGGCGATACGTACACCTACGACGCGCGCAGCCGGCTCACCTCGGACGGACACACGTCGTACGCGTACACCCCGAGAGGGACCCTGCGGAGTAGTACCGCCGAGGACGGCACCCAGACCTCGGTCGCGGCCGACGCCTTCAACCGGGTGATCAGCGAGGGCGACCGGACGTACGCGTACGACGGACTCGACCGGGTGCTGGGAGCCAAGGACCAGAACGGGGCAGAGGTCTACGCCTTCCAGTACAGCGGCGTCGGCAACGATGTGGCGTCGGACGGGACCGCGACGTACAGCCGTAATACCGACGGGTCGCTGCTGGGCGTGAAGACGCCGGTGTCGTCGGCGCTGGTGTGGACGGACCTCCACGACGACGTGGTCGGGCAGTTCACGGACACCGGGGAGAGCCTGTCCGGGTCGGCGAGCTACACGCCGTTCGGGAAGGTCACCTCCTCGACCGGGCTGGTCGGCAATCTCGGTTACCAGTCCGGGTGGACCGATCCGGAGACCGCCAAGGTCAATATGGCGGCGCGGTGGTATTCGCCGGAGGCCGGGCAATTCCTGAGCCGCGACACGGTGTCCAACAGTCCGCTGCCGGATTCCGTGAACGCGAACCGGTACGCGTACGCCAACCAGAATCCGATGACGGGGACGGACCCGACCGGGCACGGGTTCTTCAGCGGCCTCAAGAAGGTCGGCAAGAAGCTCGCGTCGAAGGCCAAAGCCAAGGCGAAGAGCGTCGCGAAGTCCGCGTGGAAGCGGGCGCCCGCGGTCGTCAAGAAGGCCGCCACGAAGGCGAAGAAGACCGTGGCGGCGGTCAAGAAGGTCGCGAAGGCGGCCGGGCGGCAGGTGTATCGCTCGGTCAAGAAGAAAGTGCGGTACGTCCAGGACACGTACAAAAAGGCCAAGCGGTATGTCAAGCGGACGTACCGGGCGGTGAAACGGAAGGCCCACAAGGTCGTCCAGAACGCCAAGAAAACGGCTCGGGTTCTTTCGGATATCGGCAAGAGCGTGGCGAGGAAAGCCGTCGCGACGGGGAAGAAGGCCGCGAAGAAGATCGGCAGCGGTGCCGCGAAGGCGGTGAAGGCGTCCGCCAACTTCGTGAAGAAGCATGCCGCGACGATCGTGTCGGTCGCGGTGGGGGTGGCGGTCTTCGCGGGGTGCACGGCGGCGACGGCGGGCGCCGGTGTGGTGGCCTGCGGGGCGCTCGCGGGAGCGGCTGCCAATGGCGCCGGCTACCTGATGAGCGACGGTTCCAAGTCCCTGGGCGGGTTCCTGGGTGCGGCGGCCATCGGTGGTCTCACCGGCGCGCTCGGTGGTGCGGCGGGTGGTCTGGCCACGAACGCGGTGGGGCGTCTGCTGGCGGGTGTCGGCGGGAAGGTGGCGCAGGGGGCGGCGCTGGGAGGGGCCGGTGGCGCGGCCGAGGGGGCGGTCGGGTACGGCACTTCCTGTGCGGCGAGCGAGGAAGGGTGCAGCGGGAGTGGGGCCGCGAAGGCGGCCACGCTCGGGGCGTTGACGGGGGGTCTGTTCGGGGCGGCGGTCAGTAAGTACGGGCCGAAGGGGAAGCAGAAGGCGGCTTCGGAAGAGCCCTCTGGCCCGAGTTGCCGCGTCAAGGTCCCGCACAGCTTCACGGGGCTGACTGGCGTGCTGATGGCCAACGGCACGGTGAAGCCGATCTCCGAGGTCAAGGCCGGCGACTACGTCCTGACGGCCGAGCCCGGCAAGGAGAAGAAGGAGAAGCACCGCGTCAAGGAAGTGATCGTCACCAAGACGGACCGTGACTATGTCGATGTCGTCGTCGACCAGGGCTCGATCAAGTTCCGTGAGTGTCCGGGGTGTTGGTGATGCCCAGGATGGCGAGTGCTCGTTCGGGTTCGTGGCGGATGGCGCGGGTGGTCTTGGCGATGTTGTCGGCTCCGAGGATCTTCAGGGTGCCGATGGCGAGGTTGCGGATGGTGGCCATGGCGCGGGGCGTGGTGCCGGCGTGAATGGTCGAGGCGTCCTCGGCGAACGTGACGTCTCGGATGTAGTGGGAGGAATTTTCGATTCCCCAGTGCCCGCGAATGGCGGTGGCGAGGTCGGCGGGGCGGGTTTGGTGGGCGGCGAGGCTGGTGACCGCGTAGACGTTCTCGCGGGTTTCGGGCCGACCGGTGGGCTTGCGGCGGCGGTGGACCCGGATGGCGAGGTGGGCGTGGGGGAAAGCGATGCCGCCGAGGTTGTCGGCGATGGCGCAGGTCTTGATCGAGCGGGACTCGCGGCGGCCGTGGGCGGTGGCGGAGGTGGTGTGCTGGACCTTGATCGACGTCCAGGGCAGGGCGGCGAGCTGGGCGTAGGCGGTGGGCTGGTTGGTCTTGATGACGGCGATGTAGTGGGCCTTCTTCGTCTCGGCCAGCCAGGTGATGTTGGCCTTCACCGAGTGGAGGGCATCGAAGGTGACGACGGTGCCGGCGAGGTCGAGTGGCGCCAGCAGGGGCTTGAAGTGGCGCACTTCGTTGGTCTTCGCACCGACCTCGACCTGGGCAATCGTGGCGACGCGGTCGTGGGTGACCGCCGAGAGCAGGTGACGGCGCGGCGCGGCCAGGCGGGCTGAGCCCCTGAGGGCCTTGCCGTCCACGGCGATGACCTGCCGCGATCGGGCCTCGGGCACTTCCGCGGACGCGGTGATGCGGTGCCGGTCGGCCAGGTAGGCGCCCACAGCCTGGTCCAGGGCGTCGCCGTCAAGTGCCGAAAGAACGCGTCCGAGAGTGACCGGCCTGGGGCTGCGCCGCCAGCCGAGCAGGTGACGGCGTACCCCGAGGGATGCCAGCAGCGAGTTCGTGGCCCGCTCGCCGAACTCGGCGAGCTCGTCGATGCTCTTCGCTCCGCAGACGGCCGCGCAGGCACACACCAGCAAGATCGCCGTCAGCGAGTACCACCGGCCCCGGCGCGAGCGCGGATCCGGAACCGATTCGAGGTAGGGACGCAGGTCAGCGATCCGGTCCGCATCCAGCGGACCCAGCTTCTCCAGCACGGCAGGGATAGGGGAAGATGCAACAGCAGGCACGGGACGTCCTCGTGATCATCTGGCTTCGACACCACAATGATCACGAACCCCCGTGCCTGCTCTGCTGTCCGCCCCTACCGGCCTGATCGCCAACCCTCCACGCAATCACGGAACTTGACGGAGCCCTGGTCGTCGACACGAAGTCGGGGCCGAAGACGATCCAGACGACTGAGCATCACCAGTTCTATGAGGTCAGCGAGAACAGGTGGACGCAGGCGGGGGATCTCAAGGCGGGGCAGACGCTCCAGAACGGTGAGGGCGCTCCGGCCGATATCTCGGACGTGGTGTCGTACACCGCAGAGCGGGTGACCTACGACCTGAGCGTCGAGGGCTTGCACACGTACTATGTGCTGGCGGGTGACACTCCGGTACTTGTTCATAACTGTGGAGATGACCCTCGGGTATTCGCGGTAGATTCCGCAGGTGAGACCGAAATATTGCCCGTGCATGTGATTGACTCCAGCACACATGCTCCACAAGCGCTTAATGCGCAGAGGGCGACAGCGAATGGATCGCCTGCGATCCTTACCAGGCATACGAGTAGTGCCTTGGAGAGGCGTAACAGGCGAGCTGCTCAAGCGCACGCCCCGAGGCCGCGCCAGTTTGCCCCCAATGCGACATGGGAGGAGTATCCGTTCGCCCATACCCTCGAAGGTGGCGCGGGTGCAACTCTGACACTCTCGCCAGGGTCGGTAAAATCCAGTCATGGATCGTTGCTGAGGTGGTTCTGGACCAGAAACAACGTCGGCAACGGTGATCGTTTCGCGGTTCGAGTTCAGTAAGGAAAGGAGAGTGCGAGAGATGCTCGTTCGATCACTTGAGCGACTCTGGGCCGAGGTGGAGAACCTCAACCGCCCAGTCGCTGGATCTCGCGTACCCGGTGTGATGGAGAGCGAGGTCGAAGAGGTTTTGGGGGGTGCTGTGCCGGAGGACATCGTCACATGGTTTGGCTGGTCGAACGGCGTCGAGTACCTTCCTGGGCAGATTCAGGACGACGCTTTCCTGGTACCCGGTTATGAGCCGCTCTCCTTGCGTGAAGCGCGAGCGGTGCGAGAGTCGTACGGCATTGATGAAGCAGTTCTAGGTGAACACTGGACCCCGCTTCTTGCGACTGGTGGCGGAGACTTCTACGCAGCCGTGCATGGAACCTCCCTCAAGGATTCGAGAGTGGTACACGTCATGATGGGTGGCGAATCACTCATCGTGTATAAAACGGTTGAGGAAATGGTGAATGCTTTCTGTGGGTTCTATCGTTCGGGGGTCTTCTTTGTTAGTGCTCAAGGAACCCTTGAGGCGGACGACGAGATTTGGGTTGCGGCCGAGTTGGAGTCCGGGTCAGCCGCGTGATTTTCACCTTCCCGCGTTGAATGAATCGCTTTAATTCTGTCCTGTATGGGTGCGGGGTGGTGAATGTTCAATAAAAGCTATTTCTTTGCATGATTAACGAAAAAACCCATGCCGAAGGAGTGAGTACGAGTGCGGGACCGTTCGAGTTCTTGCTGTCTGGACAGGGATGATTCCCGGGGCCGCCGCCGTCTCCAGGCAACTTTGGTCTCCGCTTGAATGTGACGATTTGAACCAGTCGAAGCCGGTGGCTGCAGCGTTCGGGAAGTGCGTTATCAAGAGTCTTCTTCCATTTCCTGTATGGCGAGGCGGATACGTGCCATGGATTCGTCTGCGGGAAGAGCTTCCGAGTTGAGGCGGCGGAACAGGGTGGTGAAGATTTCCACCTGGGCCGGTTCCTCGTAGTGGACGGTGTCGATCAGGCCGTCCGCGTAGACGACATCGGTCTCGACGGGTTCGGGGAAGGCGAGGATGCCGAAGGGGTCGTGCAGGGCCGAGTTGATCGAGGCCTCCTGGGTGGTACCTGCACCTGGATGTTGGCTTCCGATGCCTGTGCGGCGAGGATCGCTCACAGCCGTGGAGGCGGGCTGTGAGTGAAGACCTGTCGGCCTTGTCCGGGCGTTGCTCCCGGACGACCGCCTCGGTGTAGGCGGGGGCCTGGAGGAGGTGGGAAATCAGGCGGCCGGGTGCGAGCGTCACCCCCTGGCTGAGGCGGAACGCGTGATCAGTGACAACTCCTACGGGAGCCGACCGGACTATCTTCCGGACTTCGTCAACGACATCCAGGGCTGGGGAGATCGCCAGGTCCGGCTGCTGAACCATGCGGAGAGCCGCGAGTTGGAAGCCGTCAGTCTGAGCAGGTTCCCGGCCGCCACGAGCTCGGCTCTTGACTGGGGCGCCGTTCCGTTCGAGGAGCGCATGTGGTGGGACGGCGAGGATGACTGGACGAGGATGGCGGCAGAGATTCTCGCGCCCTACCTACAGAACGGGAGACAGGTCGCCGTCTTCTGGGGAAATCTCGTGATGCCCACCGTGACCATGCCCGCGACCCTGGCCGTTCAGCAGGCCCGTGAAATTCTTGATGCGGCACCGCATTTCTGGGTTTATCCGCTGGGTGGTTCGGTCCTTGTCGAGTGTCTGTTGGACGGGCAGGTGACAGTCGCGAAGAAGAAGTCTCGTGCAGGGGCAAAGGGTGCGCGGGGTAATGCTCCGTAGGTCCAGGCTCATAAGCGGGGGATGGTTGGGGACCAAGTCATCGACACCGGTGGTAACTACCGGTAGGCCCGTCGTAGAGCTTCAGCTGTTCTGGATGTGGCGGGCCGCAGCTACGAGGTCGGTGGGGAGGGAGGGGGCCGCGCAGGCGTGGTTGAGTAGTACGTTTCTGTATGCGGTGTTCGGGAGATTTGGGGCCAGTTCGAGGAGTTCGGTCAGCGCTGTGGGGGAGCCGGTGAGGTGGGTGCGGTAGGCGGCGTTCGCTGCTCGGAGGGTGGGTTCGGTGGGCTCGTGGGTCAGGCCCTGGGTGGTCAGTTGGACTGCGGCGGTGAAGTTGCCTTGTTCGACCCGTATGTCGGCCAGGTCGAGATAAAGGGACCAGTTGGTCGGGTCCAGGATCAGGGCACGCTCGAATGCTGCCGCCGTTTGTTCGGGGTCGCCCAGCTTGCGCCAGGTGCCCGCTCGGACTACCTCCGTCAGCATGGTGCGTTCCACGGTGTCCGCCCGGTCGCACAGGGTGAATGACGCGTCCGTGAGGCCGCAGGCGCGCAGCAGGATCGCCATTTTGGCCAGCGCGTCCGGCAGCGGCTGGCGGGTGGAGACCGTGTCGATGGCGTGGAACCAGGGCTGGAACCGCTCCCGCATGCTGTCGGTGTCCAGGTCGTGGCCGTAGTCCATCGTCCGCATCGCGGCTTCGGCCAGCGCGTCGGCGCTCACCGCATCGAGGAAACGTGCGTCGCTGAACCAGGGAGCCGCGCCCCACGCGATGTCGGGCCGCGCGCCCGTGACCGAGCCGAGAGCCAGGGCCGCGCCGTCCATGTCGCCCTTGAGGAAGCTGATGTACGACTGCGCCAGTACCGCTTCCAGGGAGTCGTTCCGCATGAGGCCGGCCAGTTCGGTCGGCCTGTCCCGCCACAACTCGGCGAGCACCGTATAGGGCTCGGGATCCGAGGGGGCGGAGGCGATGGCCCTCGTCAGATGGCGCAGGGCCGCCGCCGGGTCACCCCCGCAGTGCGCCAGCACCCGCGCGAGACCGACTCCGGCTGACACCGTTCGATTTTGCATCGGCCGACAATATCCCTGGTCCGGCTGAGGGGTGCCCCCGTGGGAGTAGGTACCTAGTACTACGGGGCTACGGCGCGCTCGGCCAGACGAGTGCCATGTACGCGCTGAAGTACGCCGATGCTGTCACCGCCGTACCCAGCGCGAGCCAGCGGAAGCGGCGGGAGGCTTTCGTGAGGTGGGTGGCGATCGGGAGGAGTAGGGGGAATGCCGGGAGGAGGAAGCGGGCCCGGGGGAAGTAGACGCCGCCGCTGCCCAGGACGATGGCCAGCATTGCGCCGGTGAAGATCAGGAGCGGTGTCGGCTGGCGGTCCCAAATCGACAGTGCGTAGAGGGCCGTTGCCGCGATCAGTGTCAGGGTTACGCCGATCAGGAACAGTTCCGGTCGTGAGTCCTGGCCCAGGAGTTCGCGGAAGCGGCGCAGGGTTTCCTGGCCGCCGTTCCATTCGTTGTGCCAGAGGCGTTGGACCGCGAAGTAGCCGTCCCAGCGGTGGAGGCGCAGGCCGACCCAGGTGACGTAGGCGCACCAGCCGAGGGGGGCGGTGATTACCGCGAGGGCGGCTTTGTGCGAGCGGTGGTGTCGTAGCGACAGCAGGGCTGCCAGCGAGACCGCCGCCGCTACCGCGATGCCCGTGGGGCGGGTCAGGCCCGCCAGGATCGCCAAACCCGCTGCGGGGAGCCAGCGTTGGGTGAGGACCGCGTACAGGGACCAGGCCGCCAAGGCCGTGAAGAGGGACTCCGTGTACGCCATCCACTGGACCAGGGCGACCGGCCAGGCCGCCCACAGGACCGTCAGGAGGATGCCGGTGCGGCGGTCGTGGAGGTGGTCGCCGATCGCGAAGATGCCCCAGGCCGCTAGGAGGGAGGACGTGAGAGCTACGGCCAGGCCCGTACTGGAGAGGGAGAGGGGGGTGATCGCCGAGAGGGTTTTCACCACGTACGGGTACAGGGGGAAGAACGCCAGGTTGTTCGCGTCGTACGCCGTGCCGAGGGTGTGCGTGTAGCCGTGGGTGGCAATACCCCAGTACCACTTCGCGTCCCACTCCAGAGCCAGGATCGGGCGGACGCCGTGGTGGCGGCGGTGGGCCCAAGTCGCCAGTACCGCAAGGGAGATGAGGCGGACCGCTAGGTAGGCGGCGAGGGCGGGGGCCGCGTGGCGCAGGGCGGCGGTGCGAGGGCTCGGCGGGGGAGTCGGCGCCGTCGGAGGGGGTGGGGTGGGGGTGGTCAGGGTGGTCACGGCGGCGGGCTCCAAGTCGGGTGGGGTCCGGTACTACCGGTCCACCGTTCACCCGAGGAGGCGTGCGGGGCGGGGCGCGCGGGGGCTGTCGCCGGGAAATCACCCTATGGGAGCAGATGGTTGCGCGAGGGGCGGGGTACGGGGTTCAGTCGTCCGGTGCGGGTCTGAACCCCGTAGTCCCCGTGTACATCTCAGGTATTAGATGCCTGCCGCCGTCGAGAAGTCCCGCTTGATCTCCGTGAGGAGGTGCGCTGCCTTCTCCTTGGCCGCCGGGAGCGCCGAGTGGTCCTCGACCGGGATCACTACCTCCAGGTAGCACTTGAGCTTCGGTTCCGTGCCGCTCGGGCGGACGATGACCCGGGCGCCGTCCAGGGTGTAGCGCAGGCCGTCCGTGGGCGGGAGCTTGTCCGTGCCCTGCGTGAGGTCCTCCGCCTTCGTGACCGGCAGGCCCGCCAGGCTCGTCGGGGGGTGTTCCCGCAGGCGGGTCATCGCGTCCGCGATCAGGCTCAAGTCCTCGACACGGACCGAGAGTTGGTCCGTCGCGTGCAGGCCGTGCTCCACCGCGAGGTCGTCCAGGAGGTCCAGGAGCGTACGGCCCTGCTCCTTCAGCTCCGACGCCAGTTCCGTGATCAGGAGGGCCGCCGTGATGCCGTCCTTGTCTCGGACGCCCTCCGGGTCCACGCAGTAGCCGAGGGCCTCCTCGTAGCCGTACCGCAGGCCCTCCACCCTCGCGATCCACTTGAAGCCCGTCAGGGTCTCCTCGTACGGGAGGTTTGCCTTCTCCGCGATGCGGCCCAGCAAGGAGGAGGACACGATCGACTCCGCGAACGTTCCCTGCGCACCCCTCTTGACCAGGTGGGATGCCAGGAGTGCGCCCACCTCGTCGCCCCTCAGCATGCGCCAGTCGTCGCCGTCCCTTACCGCCGCCGCGCAGCGGTCCGCGTCCGGGTCGTTCGCGATGATCAGGTCCGGGGTCGTCTCCCTCGCCTTCGCGAACGCCAGGTCCATCGCGCCCGGTTCCTCCGGGTTCGGGAACGCTACCGTCGGGAAGTCCGGGTCCGGGTCCGCCTGTTCGGGGACCAGGACGGGGGTGGGGAAGCCTGCTCGGTCGAAGGCTGCGAGGAGTACGTCCCTGCCTACGCCGTGCAGCGGGGTGTAGACCGTGCGGGCCGTTCTTGCGGACGTGGGGGACAGCACCTTGTCCGTACGTGCGAGGTACGCCTCCAGTACTGTTTCGTCCAGGGTTTCCCAGCCACCCTCCGGGCGGGGGACGTTGTTCAGGGACTCGATCGCTTCGATCTCCGCCGCGATCTCGCTGTCCGACGGGGGGACGATCTGGGAGCCGTCGCCCAGGTACACCTTGTAGCCGTTGTCCCTCGGGGGGTTGTGGCTCGCCGTTACCTCTACGCCTGCTGCTGCGCCCAAGTGCCTTATGGCGTACGCCAGTACGGGGGTCGGGAGGGGGCGGGGGAGGAGTGCTGCGCGTAGGCCTGCGCCTGTCATCACCGCGGCCGTGTCCCTCGCGAAGTCCTCCGACTTGTGGCGGGCGTCGTAGCCGATGACTACCAGGGCGTTCGGTTCGCCCTTGGTCCTCAGGTATGACGCCAGGCCTGCTGCTGCTCTGATGACGACCGTGCGGTTCATGCGCATGGGGCCTGCGCCGAGTTCGCCTCTCAGGCCGGCTGTGCCGAACTGGAGGGTGCCGGTGAAACGGGCGGCGAGTTCTGTGATGTCGCCGGCCTCGATCAGTTTCGCCAGTTCGTCTCGGGTTTCGGGGTCGGGGTCCTCCGCGAGCCAGGTTCTGGCCCGGGTCATGAGGTCGTCGTGCACTGCGGGTCAGCCTTTCGTTGTACGTCGTGGGTGGTACGGCTCGGAGTTTTCTCGCCCCCGCCGCCCCTACCCGTCCCATCCTCCAGGGGCTGCTGCCCCTTCGACCCCGCTTCAGGGGGCTCCGCCCCATGGGCCCCGGGTGGGTGGGGGAGGTGGGGGAAGCATTCTGTGGGTGGGTGGTGATCGGCCCTGAAGGGGCCTCGTCCTCAAACGCCGGACGGGCTGAAAGGGGTGGTGGGTGGTAGTCGGCTCCGGAAGGGCCTTGTCCTCAAGCGCCGGACGGGCTGAAAAGAGATGGGGCGGGGTGGGTGTGGGGCAGCCCCGAAAGGCTTCGTCCTCAAGCGCCGGACTAGCTGAGGGCGTCGGACGGGCTGAGGTTGTCGAGCGGGTGGGCAAGCTGGGCCCCGTCCTCAAGCGTCGGACGGGCTGGGGGCGGCCCTGGAAGGGCCTCGGCCTCAAGTGGCCGGGGCCTGGGCTTGGGGGTTCGGTGGGCTGAGGGTGCCGGGACCGTTGTTTCGTCCGGTCACCTTCCTGCCGCCGTTTCGGGCTCAAGTGCCGGACCCGTTGTTCCGCGTCCGGCACCCCAAGCCCCCGTCCGGTACTACAGCCGGCCCAGCACCCGCGTCAGCAGTTCGCCCATCCTCGCCGCGCTGTCCCGGCCCGCCTGGAGGACCTCCTCGTGGTTCAGGGGCTCGCCCGTCATGCCTGCCGCGAGGTTTGTTACCAGGGAGATGCCCAGGATTTCCGCGCCCGCCTCGCGGGCCGCGATCGCTTCGAGGGCCGTGGACATGCCTACCAGGTCCGCGCCGATTACGCGGGCCATGCGGATTTCCGCGGGGGTCTCGTAGTGGGGGCCCGTGAATTGGGCGTAGACGCCCTCCTCCAGCGTTTCGTCGACCTCCTTGCAGAGGGCGCGCAGGCGCGGGGAGTAGAGGTCCGTGAGGTCGACGAAGTTCGCGCCGACGATCGGGGACGCCGCCGTCAGGTTGATGTGGTCGCTGATGAGGACCGGCTGGCCGGGACGCATGCCCTCGCGCAGGCCGCCGCAGCCGTTCGTCAGGACGATCGTCTTGCAGCCGGCGGCGACCGCGGTGCGGACTCCGTGCGCGACGGAGGCGACCCCCCGGCCCTCGTAGTAGTGCGTGCGGCCCAGGAAGACCAGCGCGCGCTTCTCTCCGATCTTGTACGAGCGGATCTTGCCGCCGTGGCCCTCGACGGCGGGCGGCGGGAAGCCGGGGAGCGCCGTGACCGGGAACTCCGCGTCGGGCGCGCCGAGCGCGTCGACGGCCGGTGCCCAGCCGGAGCCCATCACGAGGGCGACGTCATGCGTCTCGGCACCCGTTAGCTCACGCAGTCGCGCGGCGGCGCTGTCGGCGGCGGTGTAGGGGTTGCCCTGAATGTCGTCCGGGATGTCGTCCGGCAGAAGAGATGCGTTCACGCGGATGAGCGTAGCCGGTCCATGCCTACGCGCGTAGATGACAGACCTTACGGCTCGACGATCGTTGTCTTGTCGTTTCCGACCAATTCCGGTCGGCCGCGATCAAGGAGATCTCAACAAGGCCGCTTCCGCAGCTCCATCACATAGTCGTGCGGCGCCCCCGCCGACTCCGCCGCGTCCGCGATCTCGCCGAGGTAGCGGGCGGAGGGGAGACCCCCCTCGTACCCGTTGAGAACGTATGTCCACGCGCCCTCTTCGCCCTCCAGGGTGTGGACGCGCATACGTGTACGGCGGTAGATCCCGAGGCCGGTGCCCTCCCAGCGGTCGAGGGACTCCTCGTCCATGGGGGCGATGTCGTACAGGCCGACGAATACCTGAGAGCCAGGCTCCTCGACGATCGTCGCCAGCGCGCCCTCCCAGCCCATCTGCTCGCCGCCGAAGGTGAGCCGCCAGCCGTTCAGCCAGCCCGTCGCACGCAGCGGGGAGTGGGGAGCGCGGCGGGTCATCAGCCGCGCGTCGAGGTTGCCGGCGTACGCGGCGTAGAGCGACATGGGGGAGAGGGTACGGCAGTGACGCCGGGGGTCCGGTGCGCAGTCGTCGTACCCGTAGCTCCCCGGTATCAGTACCGCCGGTGATACCTGCCCCGTCGCCCGCTCGGCCCCCCGAATCCCGCCTCCCCCGTGGCGTACGGGACAATGGGGTATGTGACTCGGATCGTGATCATTGGTGGCGGGCCCGGCGGGTACGAGGCGGCGTTGGTCGCTGCCCAGCTCGGGGCGGAGGTGACCGTCGTGGACTGCGACGGTCTGGGCGGTGCGTCGGTGCTTACCGACTGCGTGCCGTCCAAGACGCTCATCGCCACGGCGGAGGTGATGACGACCTTCGACTCCTCGTACGAGGAGCTGGGCATCATCGTCGCCGACGACACGCCACCCCTGGAGCAGGCGGCCAGGGTCGTCGGCGTGGACCTCGGCAAGGTCAACCGGCGGGTGAAGCGCCTCGCGCTCGCCCAGTCGCACGACATCACGGCCTCGGTGACGCGCGCCGGCGCCAAGGTGATGCGCGGCCGGGCCCGCCTGGAGGGCATGCAGTCGCTCGACGGCTCCCGCAAGGTCGTCGTCGCGACCCCGGACGGCAACGAGCAGACGCTCACCGCCGACGCCGTACTCATCGCGACGGGTGCTCACCCCCGGGAGCTACCTGATGCGCAGCCCGACGGCGAGCGGATCCTCAACTGGACGCAGGTCTACGACCTGACCGAGCTGCCCGACGAGTTGATCGTCGTCGGCTCCGGTGTCACCGGCGCGGAGTTCGCCGGGGCGTACCAGGCGCTCGGCTCGAAGGTCACCCTCGTCTCGTCCCGCGACCGGGTACTACCCGGGGAGGACCCGGACGCCGCCGCCGTACTGGAAGAGGTCTTCCGGCGCCGCGGCATGAACGTCATGGCCCGCTCCCGCGCCGAGTCCGCGAAGCGGGTCGGCGACCGCGTCGAGGTGACCCTCGCGGACGGCCGTGTCATCACCGGCAGCCACTGCCTGATGGCCGTCGGCGCGATCCCCAACAGCGCCGGGCTCGGCCTGGAGGAGGCTGGCGTCAAGGTCCGCGAGTCCGGGCACATCTGGACCGACAAGGTGTCCCGCACTACAGCTCCGGGGGTATACGCCGCCGGCGACGTCACCGGCATCTTCGCGCTCGCCTCGGTCGCCGCGATGCAGGGACGTATCGCCATGTACCACTTCCTCGGCGACGCGGTGGCCCCCCTCAACCTCAAGACGGTCTCCTCGAACGTCTTCACCGACCCCGAGATCGCGACCGTCGGCTACAGCCAGGCCGACGTCGACGGCGGCAAGATCGACGCGCGCGTCGTCAAGCTGCCGCTGCTGCGCAACCCCCGCGCGAAGATGCAGGGCATCCGCGACGGCTTCGTCAAGATCTTCTGCCGTCCCGGTACGGGGATCGTCGTCGGCGGCGTGGTCGTCGCGCCGCGCGCTTCGGAACTGATCCACCCCATCTCGATCGCCGTCGACAACAATCTGACGGTCGAACAGATCGCGAACGCGTTCACCGTGTACCCGTCCCTGTCGGGCTCGATCGCCGAGGTGGCACGGCAGTTGCACACGAGGAAGGCGGCGGGCGAGAGCTGACGGCCGAAAGCAACTCCCCGTCGGTCACGGGGAGTTGCCAGGGTTGGTGACGGCGTGGGGCGGGTAGCCGAGCCCCTATACCACTTCACCCACTCCTGTGCGAACAACTTCGTTTATTCGACGCAAACACCTGAAAACAGACGGTCGCCCGCGTTACTGTCAGTTTCGTGTTCGCTGCTGAACGTCGCCAATTGATCCTCGAAATGGTGCGAGCGAACGGGGCCGTGTCGCTCCGTGAGCTCGCCCGCGTCGTCCAGACCTCCGAAGTGACCGTACGGCGGGACGTGCGCGCGCTGGAGGCAGAAGGACTCCTCGACCGCCGGCATGGCGGTGCGGTACTGCCGGGTGGATTCACGCGAGAATCCGGCTTTCCGCAAAAGTCCCATCTCGCGACCGCCGAGAAGACGGCCATCGCCGATCTCGCGGCGGGATTCGTCCAGGAGGGCGAGGCCATCGTCGTCGGGGCCGGTACGACCACGCAGGAGCTGGCCCGCCGGCTCGCGCGGGTCCCCGGGCTGACCGTGGTCACCAACTCCCTTCTTGTCGCCCAGGCGTTGGCCCATGCGAATCGGGTGGAGGTCGTCATGACCGGTGGGACCCTGCGGGGGTCCAACTACGCGCTCGTCGGGAGTGGTGCCGAGCAGTCCCTTCAAGGGCTGCGTGTTTCCCGGGCGTTCCTGTCCGGGAGCGGGCTCACTGCCGAACGGGGGCTGTCCACGTCCAACATGCTGTCCGCGTCCGTCGATCGTGCGCTTGTGCAGGCCGCCGCTGAGGTTGTAGTCCTTGCGGACCACACCAAGTTGGGGACCGACACGATGTTCCAGACGGTGCCTACCGATGTCATCACGCGGCTTGTCACCGATGATCCTCCGGCCCATGACGACCGTGCGGCAACCGAGTTGCAGGCGCTGGCTGATCAGGGGGTGCAGATCGCTGTCGCCGGTGCGGGGGCCTCCGGCGGTGAGGCGGTTCCTGCTCGGCAGCATCCTCCGCAACGTCGGGATGTTGCGCTGCCCACGCCTCGGAGGGGGCAACTGCCCGGCTCCGCCGGGGGGTTGAGGGCGGCGGCGATGGGGGAGCAGGTGCAGAGTGAGAGGGCGCGGGTGGCTGATCTCCGGCGCAGTAGGTAGGGGCGGGTTGAGGCTCGTGTGCGACTGACGGTCGTATGTGGCTGGTCGCGCAGTTCCCCGCGCCCCTAAAAGACGTGGTTGCGGCTGTAGTTCGGCCGCGGGTTCTGGGTGGAGTCTGCTGGCGCAGCCTCCACCCAGAACGTCGTGGCTTTCAACGCCGGGCAGGTCCAACGCCGTTAGGGGCGCGGGGAACTGCGCGACCAGCCACAGCGGACAGGCAGACTCGTACGATCCGAGTCCACCCCTCCGCTACCGAGCCCGGCCTAGTCCTTGATCTCGCAGATCGCCGCGCCCGACGTCAACGACGCCCCCACCTCCGCCGACAACCCCTTGATCACGCCCGCCTTGTGCGCGTTCAGCGGCTGTTCCATCTTCATCGCCTCCAGGACGACCACGAGGTCACCTTCCTTGACCTCCTGGCCCTCCTCGACCGCGACCTTGACGATGGTGCCCTGCATCGGGGACGCGAGGGTGTCGCCCGAGGCCACCGGGCCCGACTTCTTCGCCGCCCGGCGCTTCGGCTTGGCGCCGGCCGCGAGGCCCGTGCGCGCCAGGGACATGCCGAGGGAGACGGGGAGGGAGACCTCGAGACGCTTGCCGCCCACCTCGACGACGATCGTCTCGCGGTCGGCGTCGTCCTCGGCCTCCGCATCGGCCGGCGCCGAGAACGCGGGGATCTCGTTGACGAACTCCGTCTCGATCCACCGCGTGTGGACGGTGAACGGCTCGCTGGAGCCCGTGAGTTCGGGCGCGAACGCCGGATCGCGAACCACCGCACGGTGGAAGGGAATCGCGGTCGCCATCCCCTCGACCTGGAACTCCTCCAGCGCCCGGGCGGCCCGCTGCAACGCCTGTTCGCGCGTGGCCCCCGTAACGATGAGCTTGGCCAGCAGCGAGTCCCACGCGGGCCCGATGACCGACCCGGACTCGACGCCCGCGTCCAGCCGCACCCCGGGACCCGACGGCGGCGCGAACGCCGTCACCGTGCCCGGCGCGGGCAGGAACCCACGCCCGGGGTCCTCCCCGTTGATGCGGAACTCGAAGGAATGGCCCCGGAGTTCGGGATCGCCGTACCCGAGCGCCTCGCCGTCGGCGATACGGAACATCTCGCGGACGAGGTCGATGCCGGCGACCTCCTCGGTGACCGGATGCTCCACCTGGAGACGGGTGTTGACCTCAAGGAAGGAGATGGTCCCGTCGACCCCGACGAGGAACTCGACGGTACCGGCGCCGACATAGCCGGCTTCCTTCAAAATGGCCTTGGACGACGAGTACAGCTCGGCGACCTGAGCCTCCGTCAGGAACGGCGCGGGCGCCTCCTCGACGAGCTTCTGGTGGCGCCGCTGGAGCGAGCAGTCACGCGTGGAGACGACGACGACGTTGCCGTGCGAGTCCGCGAGGCACTGCGTCTCGACGTGCCGGGGCTTGTCGAGGTACCGCTCCACGAAGCACTCACCGCGCCCGAAGGCGGCGACGGCCTCGCGCACGGCGGACTCGTACAGCTCCGGCACTTCCTCCAAAGTCCGCGCGACCTTCAGCCCGCGCCCGCCACCGCCGAACGCGGCCTTGATCGCGATCGGCAGCCCGTGCGCCTCGGCGAACGCGACGACCTCGTCGGCGCCGGACACGGGGTCGGGCGTACCGGCGACGAGCGGCGCGCCCGCGCGCTGGGCGATGTGCCGGGCGGCGACCTTGTCACCGAGGTCGCGGATGGCCTGCGGCGGCGGGCCGATCCAGACCAGGCCCGCGTCGAGCACCGCCTGGGCGAAGTCGGCGTTCTCGGACAGGAATCCGTACCCGGGGTGGATGGCGTCCGCGCCGGACTCCCGGGCCGCGTTCAGGACCTTCTCGATGTCGAGGTAGCTGCTCGCCGGGGTGTCACCGCCCAGGGCGAACGCCTCATCCGCGGCGCGGACATGCAGCGCGTCCCGGTCCGGGTCGGCATAGACGGCCACACTGGCGATACCGGCATCCCGGCACGCGCGAGCCACGCGGACTGCGATTTCGCCACGGTTGGCGATGAGCACCTTGCGCACGATTGAGGCTCCTTCCTGGAAACAAGCCGAGTTTAGGGACTGCCGACACGGCGCATCGACCCGTCCCCAAAGGTGAGCTTGCCCACACGGAGCGTGACACCAGGCTCGCTCGACCCGCGAAATCCCTTGTCGTACGGCTGTACGCAGGACTCCTCGGAAAACCCTAGCCCTCCGATGTGGTCAAGGTCTCTGTGAAGGGGTGCTGCGGCCCACTCCGTTTCTTTGTCGGGTCCCTACGAACGACGCTCCGGATCTTTGCGCCGACGCGAACCATTGTCCTGAGCTTTACCAGTCAGTAGCGTTCCCTGTGACTCGAACGTACTTCGGGTGGGCACAGAATCGCTCCAGCACGGGTCGAAAGCAGGTGGTGACGATGGTCCGCAGGCCGGTGGCATGGGTGGTCGCGGTCGTCCTCCTCGTGGAGGCGTTCGGCGTCGCGCTCCTGAACTGGATCCTCGGGACGCTCGTCGGCCGCCAGCACATGTCCCTCGCGGGCCTCGACCCGGACGTGATGGCGAACTCCTCGAAGATCTCCGGCTTCGTCTTCGCCGCCTACTTCGCCTTCTGCGCGCTCGTCGCACTCCTGGTCGCGCTGCGCGGCCACCGCCCGGCGGGCCTCGGCCGCGTCCTGCTGATCAGCGCGGCCGTCGTCCACGGCCTGCTGGCCGCCGTCGCCTGGGGCCTGGTGGGCGCCACGGCCTTCGCCGGGATGGTCGTGGTCATGGCCCTGATCGTGCTGCTGCTGATGACGCACGACGGGTACGAGGATGTCGCGCCGAAGTCGGAAGGCAGCCCGCGCGGCAGCGGGCCGGGGCCGCTCACGCCTCCGTCGGTGCCCACAACTCCGTGATCCCGATGCCGAGTTCGCCTAGCAACCGGCGAACGAGCGGCAGGCTGAGGCCGATTACGTTGCCGTGGTCGCCGTCGATGCCGTCGATGAACGGCGCCGAGCGGCCGTCGAGCGTGAACGCCCCGGCGACGTAAAGGGGTTCGCCCGTCGCGACGTACGCCGCGATCTCGTCGTCCGTCGGTTCGCCGAAGCGGACGACCGTGGAGGCGACGGCGGACGTCCAGCGGCCGTCGGCGTACACGCAGTGGCCGGTCTGGAGGGTGCCCGCGCGGCCCCGCATCGACTTCCAGCGGGCGGTGGCCTCCTCGGCGTCGGCGGGCTTGCCGAGCGCCTGGCCGTCGAGGTCGAGGACCGAGTCGCAGCCGATCACCACCGCGCCCTTGGCCTCCGGGCGGGCGGCGACCACGGACGCCTTGGCCTCCGCGAGGGCCCGCGCCAGTTCGGCGGGGGTGGGGGCGGTGACCGCGTCCTCGTCGACGCCGCTCACGATCTTCTCGGGCGCGAAACCGGCGTCCCGCAGCAGCTTGAGGCGGGCCGGGGACTGGGAGGCGAGGATGAGGCGGCGAGGTGCGGTGGTCATGGCGTTCAGCGTATCCGCGCCGGTTCAGCGCCTCGTCTCAGCGCCTCATCTCAGGCCGATGACGAACATCGCCAGCACCATGGCCACCGCCATGAGAACGCCCAGTCTCCGCAACATCACCTGCATGTCGCGGAGTTCCTTGGGAGGTTCGTTCTCAGGGTCGGACCACAGCATGGTGTCCAGGATGCGACGGAAAGGTGGCGAAGACCTGAGTACTAGTACTCAAGTCTTCCGCTTACCGGGTCATACCCGTCTGGTCACTTCGGCCAGTACGTCCGCGCCCACGCCGTGGCACCCGCCCGGGGCACGCCCCGCGCGGCGATTCTCGCCGGGTCGGACCACGCGTCCTTCGCCTTCGGGGCGTCGGTCTCAGGAGCTACCGACGCCCTCGCTCTCACCACCGCGAGTGCGGCGGCCAACTCCTCCGGGGTCGGGTTCCCCCGGACGACCTTGATGTTCATCGCGGCTCCTGGTCGGCTGGCTCTACAGAGGGATGTTGCCGTGCTTCTTCGGGGGGAGCGACTCCCGCTTCGTCCTCAGCTGCCGCAGCCCCCGTACGACGTGCCGCCGCGTGTCCGACGGCCTGACCACCGCGTCGACGTACCCGCGCTCGGCGGCGATGTACGGGTTGAGGAGGGTGTCCTCGTACTCCTGGATGAGGCGAGCCCGCACCGCCTCGACGTCCTCCCCGTTCGCCTCCGCTTCGGCGATCGTCCGCCGGTGCAGGATGTTGACAGCGCCCTGCGCGCCCATGACGGCGATCTGCGCGGTCGGCCAGGCGAGGTTGAGGTCGGCGCCGAGGTGCTTGGACCCCATCACGTCGTACGCGCCGCCGTACGCCTTGCGGGTGATGACGGTGATGAGGGGGACCGTGGCCTCCGCGTAGGCGTAGATCAGCTTCGCGCCCCGGCGGATGATGCCGTCGTGCTCCTGGTCGACGCCGGGGAGGAAGCCGGGGACGTCGACGAACGTGAGCACCGGGATGTTGAACGCGTCGCAGGTCCGTACGAACCGGGCCGCCTTCTCGCTCGCCTTGATGTCCAGGCAACCGGCGTACTGCATCGGCTGGTTGGCGACGATCCCGACCGGCTGGCCCTCCACCCGCCCGAACCCGGTGAGGATGTTCGGCGCGTACAGCGGCTGCGTCTCGAAGAACTCCGCGTCGTCCAGGACGTGTTCGACGACGGTGTGCATGTCGTACGGCTGGTTCGCGGAGTCCGGGACGAGGGTGTCCAGCTCCAAGTCCTCGTCGGTGACGGCGAGATCGGCCTCCTCGGGGAAGACCGGCGCCTCGGAGAGGTTGTTGGACGGCAGGTACGACAGCAGCTGCTTGACGTACTCGACCGCGTCCTTCTCGTCCCCGGCCATGTGATGGGCCACGCCGGACACGGAGTTGTGCGTGCGCGCGCCGCCCAGCTCCTCGAAGCCGACGTCCTCGCCGGTCACCGTCTTGATGACGTCCGGGCCCGTGATGAACATGTGCGAGGTCTGGTCGACCATCACCGTGAAGTCGGTGATCGCGGGCGAGTAGACCGCTCCACCCGCGCACGGGCCGACGACCAGGCTGATCTGCGGGATGACCCCGGAGGCATGGGTATTACGCCGGAAGATCTCGCCGTACGCCCCCAGCGAGGCGACCCCCTCCTGGATGCGCGCGCCGCCCGAGTCGTTGATCCCGATCACCGGGCAGCCCGTCTTCAGCGCGAAGTCCATGACCTTCACGATCTTCTGGCCGTACGTCTCGCCGAGCGCGCCGCCGAACACGGTGAAGTCCTGCGAGAACACGGCGACCGGACGGCCGTCGACCGTGCCGTACCCGGTGACGACCCCGTCGCCGTACGGCCGGTTCTGGTCCAGGCCGAAGTTGGTGGAGCGGTGCCGGGCGAACTCGTCCAGCTCGACGAACGAGCCCTCGTCCAGCAGGAGTTCGATCCTCTCACGGGCCGTCAGCTTGCCCTTCGCGTGCTGTTTCTCGACGGCCCGCCCCGACCCGGCGTGCGTCGCCTCCTCTACGCGGCGCTGGAGATCCGCGAGCTTCCCCGCGGTCGTGTGGATGTCGATCTCATGGCGCGTTTCCGGCTCGGACATCGGGATGCGGCTCCCTGCCTGCTCAAGAGAGGGGACGGTTACTCGTTCGTAGAGTAGTGGTGCGCCTACGGGACAGCAGTGCGGCGTTGGCCACACCTAGGGTGGGTGGTATGACACCCCGCGACGCCGCAGACCCGAGCCCCTGGTCCGACCTCGAACGCCCCCCGCTGAACGCGACAGCGCTCCGCCGGGGACTGATCCACGAGGGTGGGCTGTGGCGGGAGGTCCGGGTGGTCCGGCAGACGGGCTCCACGAACACGGACCTGGCGTCCGCGGCCGACGAGACTCCCGAGGGCACGGTCCTCATCGCCGAGGAACAGACCGAGGCGAGGGGCCGCCTGGACCGCCGCTGGACGGCACCCCCGCGCTCGGGCCTCTTCTTCTCGGTCCTCCTGCGTCCCTCTCAGGTACCGGTCCACCGCTGGGGCTGGCTCCCTCTCCTGACCGGCGTGGCGGTGGCGACAGGGCTGGCGAGGTCGGCAGGAGTGGACACGTCCCTGAAATGGCCGAACGACCTCCTGGTAAAGGTCGGGGGCGAGGAACGCAAGGCGGGAGGCATCCTCGCGGAGCGCGCGGGCAAGGACGCGGTGATCATCGGCGTAGGCATCAACGTAACCCTCAGGTCTGACGAACTCCCCGTACCCCAGGCGGGCTCCCTGGCCTTGGCAGGCTCGGTAAGCACGGACAGGGACCCCCTGCTGAGGGCCGTACTCCGCGCGTTGGAGGAGTGGTACGGAAAGTGGCGCGACGCAGAGGGCGACCCTCTGACGAGCGGCCTCCAGGAAACGTACGCGGCGGGCTGCGCAACGCTGGGGAGGACGGTGAGGGCGGAGCTGCCGGGGGAGAGGTCGGTAGTGGGGGAGGCGGTGGCGGTGGACGGGGACGGCAGGCTGGTACTGGCGACAGAGGAGGGGGTGAGGGAGCCGGTAGGGGCAGGGGACATCGTGCATTTGAGGCCGGCGTAGAGAAGGGGACCTTTTGAGGCTGGCGTGGGGTGCATGTCCTTTAGGGGCGCGGGGAACTGCGCGACCAGCCACAGCGGACCTGAGGCCGACAGCGGACCCATTGCGGCGGGGGTCTAGGGGGCAGCGCCCCCTAGGTAGACGCCCACACCAGCACCGGCAACCAGCAAACCGGCGTTCACCAGATCCCCCGGTTCCCCTTCCCAGCGTGAGCTACCGCACATCTGCCGTAAAGTTGACCCCGGTCGATACCTGACCGTGGCAGACCGGAAAGGCAGCAGGCGTGACCGTCGACGACACCGGCTCCGACGTGGGCGAGGACGCCGCCGACCCCGGCGAGGACCCCCTCGCGCTGCGCCTGGAGGGCCTGATCCTGGGTGCGGAGCGCCGTTACACCCCGTTCCAGGCGGCCCGCAGCGCGGGCGTGTCGATGGAACTGGCGTCGAGGTTCTGGCGGGCGATGGGCTTCGCGGACATCGGCCAGGCGAAGGCCCTGACGGAGGCGGACGTCCTGGCCCTGCGCCGCCTCGCGGGCCTCGTGGAAGCGGGCCTGCTGAGCGAGGCGATGGCCGTACAGGTGGCCCGTTCGACGGGCCAGACGACCGCCCGCCTGGCGGAATGGCAGATCGACTCGTTCCTGGAGGGCCTCACCGAGCCCCCGGAACCGGGCATGACCCGCACCGAGGTCACGTACCCGATCGTCGAGCTGCTCCTCCCCGAGCTGGAGGAGTTCCTCGTGTACGTCTGGCGCCGCCAGCTCGCCGCGTCGGCGGGCCGCGTCGTGCAGACGGCGGACGACGAGGAGATGGTGGACCGGCGTCTCGCCGTCGGCTTCGCCGACCTCGTCGGGTTCACGCGGCTGACCCGCCGCATGGAGGAGGAGGAACTCGGCGAACTGGTCGAGGCGTTCGAGACGACGGCGGCCGACCTGGTCGCCGCGCACGGCGGCCGGCTGATCAAGACGCTGGGCGACGAGGTCCTGTACGCGGCGGACGACGCCGGTACGGCCGCGGAGATCGGCCTGCGCCTCATCGAGACGATGGCGAACGACGAGACGATGCCGGAACTCCGCGTCGGCATGGCTTTCGGCACGGTCACCACCCGGATGGGCGACGTCTTCGGTACGACCGTGAACCTCGCCTCCCGCCTCACCTCCATAGCCCCCCGGGACGCGGTCCTCGTGGACTCGGCGTTCGCGGAGGACCTGATCCGCAGCGGCGACGCGCCCGCCTCGGAGGCGCAAGCGGCGGAGGAGGCGGCGACGGCGGAGAAGGAGGGGGAGGAGCCCCCGGCGTACCGGTTCGCGCTGCAACCGATGTGGCAGCGGCCGGTGCGGGGTCTGGGCGTGGTGGAACCGTGGCTGCTGAGCAGGCGGGGCGGGGAGGACGAGGAGCGCTGAGGAGGGGGCTCAGGGGCCTCAGGGGTTCGGTTCGATGAACGGTGTGTCCACGCAGAGGCCGATGGCCGGTATGCAGATGTCGTGGGGGTCGTCGGGGGTGGGGGTAGTACTCGGGGTGTGGCTCTCAGGGGGTACGACCGTGGGGGTAGGGGCCGGAGCGGGAGGCGCGGGGCGCGCGGTGCGGGTGGGGGTATCAGGGGTCGGGGTAGGGGATACCGGTAGCTCCTGAGAGGGAGCCGAAGGACGGGGTACGCCGGAGGTACGGGGGGTACTACGAGGGTCCGGGACCCTGGAGACGGCTCCCCCTGGAGTACTACGGGTATCACCGGTGCCGTGCGTAGCACCGGGCCCGACCGAGGGGACCGGCACCGCAGCCGCCGCGTTCGTCGCGAGATCGGTGACGCCACCGGCGTACCCCTCACGACTGACCTCACCCTCCCCTACTCCAGTACTAGTACCTCCTCCGCCGCCCCCGTCCGGCACCACCCGCAGCAGCCCCAGCACTCCCGCCGCGAACGCCAGCCCGCCCGCCGCGAGGACCACCTTGCGGGGCCGGGGACGCCGATGCCGCCCCCGGGGGCGGAACGCCCCTGAGCGTGCCGTCGCCGGATCGTCTCCCTCGTACATGTCCCCTCCCGATGGGCCGCAGCGACGGTATGCGGCGGGGTGGGAGCTAAGGGGCGTAGTCCGGAGGTATGTCACTCGAACGGGTAGTCGGACCCCGAACCCGCCACCCTTCCCCGGGCGGGGGATGTACTGCGATGATCGCCCCGGACGAAGTGTTAACCACCGTTAACGACGTGACCCCGGAGGATGCCATGAGCAGCGAGGAACGGTTCGGCGAGCATGTCCTGGTCCGGCGCGACGCCGATGGACACGTGGCGGAGCTGGTCCTGGACCGGCCGAAGGCGATGAACGCGGTCTCGACGGACCTGGCCCGCGCGATCACCGCCGCGTGTAGCTCTCTGGGGGTAGACCCCGAGGTACGGGTCGTGGTCCTCACGTCGTCCAACGACCGAGCGTTCTGCGTAGGCGCGGACCTGAAGGAACGCAACTCGTTCACGGACACGGACCTACGCCTCCAACGCCCGACGACCCGGGCCGCGTACACGTCCGTCCTGGACCTCCCCGTCCCGGCGATCGCGGCGGTCAACGGTTTCGCGCTGGGGGGCGGCTTCGAACTGGCCCTGTCCTGCGATGTGATCGTGGCGGACAGCACGGCGGTGGTGGGGTTGCCGGAAGTATCGGTGGGGGTGATCCCGGGAGGCGGCGGCACACAGTTGCTCCCCCGCCGGGTAGGGGCGGCCCGCGCTGCCGAACTGATCTTCTCGGCGAGGCGCGTGGAGGCGGCGGAGGCAAGGGAGTTGGGGTTGGTGGACGTACTGGTGGAGGAGGGAAGGGCGAGGGAGGAAGCGCTGACCCTGGCGACAAGGATGGCCGCGAACTCCCCGCTGGGCCTACGGGCGGCGAAGAAGGCGCTACGCCTGGGCCAGGGCCTGGACATCAGGGCGGGCCTGGAGGTGGAGGACGCGGCATGGAGGACGGTGGCGTTCTCGGGGGACAGGGCGGAGGGGGTGAGGGCGTTCAACGAGAAGCGGAAGCCGAACTGGCCGGGTGAGTGAGGGCGTCCTTCGGGGGCTGGGTGGCTGGTGAGTCTTTTAGGGGGCTTGGGAGAGGCTGGGCGAGGGTGGATCTTTTTGGGGGTGCCTGTGGAAGGGCGGGCGGCGGGTGGATCTTTCGGGGGCGCTTTTGAAACGCCGGGCGACGGGTGGATCTTGTAGGGGTGCCTTCGGATCGCCGGCGACGGTCTGGTTCTTTTAGGGGCGCGGGGCTGTATCAATTTGCGGCTCCGCCGCGTGGGCGCGACCAGCCACGACGCACCCGCACCCCGAATCCGACAGAACCCCCCACTCGGACCGCCCCGAACCCCCCTTTCACCCCAAATATCCCTAGCCTGAACTAATGGGCGACGAAAGACACCTCGCGGCAGTGGTGAAGCTCGCGCAGGGACTCGCAGCCGCACGCACCCCCAGGGACACCTGGACCGCTGCGGCCACAGGTGCATGCCACGCCCTCGACGGAACCTTCGCAGCCCTCTCCGTCTGGGAACGGGAGCTAGGCCGACTACGGGTACTGGTCAACGTAGGAGACAGAGCCCCGGGCGAGGACCAGTACCCCGAGACGGAGTCATACCCGGTCCACCAGTTCCCCGAGATCGCGGAGTTCCTGCACGAACGCTGGGCAACCGGCGGCGAGCCAAACGCCTGGGTGGAAACCGCGGAGGAGGGCCCAACAAGCGGCACCCCGGGCTACGTACACCAACGCGTCGCAGCGCTACGACGCAGAGGCCGAGGCTCCTGCGTAGTCGCCCCGATCGTCCTGAACGGCAGAGCATGGGGCGAGCTGTACGTAGCAAGGCCGACCCGGACACCCCCCTTCGACCGCGCGGACGCGGACTTCGCAACCGTCCTCGCCTCGGTCGTAGCCGCAGGCCTCGCCCAGACGGAACGCCTGGAGGAGGCCCGCCGCCTCGCCTTCACGGACGCCCTGACGGGCCTGGCGAACCGCAGAGCCGTGGACGTCCGCCTGGACGAGGCGATCGAGGAGCACAAGGAGAAGGGCACAACGGTCAGCCTCGTCGTCTGCGACCTGAACGGCCTGAAGAAGGTGAACGACACACAGGGCCACGCGGCGGGCGACCGCCTGCTGGAACGGTTCGGCTCGATCCTGTCCCTCTGCGGAGCCATGCTCCCTGGCGCGCTCGCGGCACGCCTGGGCGGTGACGAGTTCTGCCTCCTCGCGGTGGGCCCGACGGCGGACGAGGTCGTGCTGGCGGCGACCGAACTGTGCCGCAGGGCAGGCGAGTTGGACCTAGGCGAGGGCGTGGCCTGCGGCATCGCGTCCACGGCGGACCCGATCGGCCCGATCCGCACGGCCCGCCGCCTCTTCCGCCTCGCGGACGCGGCCCAGTACCGCGCGAAGGCGGAACGCGCGGGGTACCCGGTGGTCGCGGGCCGCAAGGGCCCCGAGGACCCCGTAGTACTTCTGGCGGACACCCCACCCCCTACCGGCGCCGAACGCCGCCGCTTCCGGGGCGACCGCACCGGTAAGGGGTGAAACGGTGCTCCGATGGTGACAGCGTCCTCTTCAATGCGTACGCTCCTGAATATGGATATGCACACTGTGGTGGTGGGGACCTCCGGGGTCACCGCGTCCGACGTTCTCGCCGTGGCCCGGGGCGGAGCCCGGATCGAGCTGTCGGCCGAGGCGCTCGCGGCGCTCGCGGCGGCGCGGGAGATCGTGGACGCGCTGGCGGCGAAGCCGGAGCCGGTCTACGGGGTGTCCACCGGGTTCGGCGCGCTGGCCTCCCGGCACATCGGCCAGGAGCTGCGCACCCAGCTCCAGCGCAACATCGTCCGCTCGCACGCCGCCGGGATGGGCCCGCACGTGGAGCGGGAGGTCGTCCGGGCGCTGATGTTCCTGCGGCTGAAGACGGTCTGCTCGGGTCATACCGGAGTACGACCCGAGGTCGCGCAGACCATGGCCGACATCCTGAACGCGGGTATTACCCCGGTAGTCCACGAGTACGGCTCCCTCGGCTGCTCCGGCGACCTCGCCCCCCTCTCGCACTGCGCCCTGACCCTCATGGGCGAGGGTGACGCGGAGGGCCCCGACGGCACCGTACGCCCGGCCGCCGAGCTGCTCGCGGCGCACGGTATTACGCCCGTGGAGCTACGCGAGAAGGAAGGCCTCGCGCTCCTCAACGGCACCGACGGCATGCTCGGCATGCTGCTGATGGCGCTCGCCGACCTCGACGCCCTCTACAAGGCCGCCGACATCACCGCGGCCCTCTCCCTGGAGGCGCTCCTCGGCTCCGCGAAGGTCCTCGCGCCCGAGCTGCACGCGATCCGCCCGCACCCCGGCCAGGGCGACTCGGCCGCCAACATGCTTGCCGTACTGGACGGTTCGGAGCTGACCGGGCACCACCAGGACGACGCGCCGCGCGTCCAGGACGCGTACTCCGTGCGGTGCGCTCCGCAGGTCGCCGGGGCCGGGCGGGACACGATCGCGCACGCGCGGCTCGTGGCGGAACGGGAGTTGGCGTCCGCCGTCGACAACCCCGTGGTCCTCCCCGACGGCCGGGTCGAGTCCAACGGCAACTTCCACGGGGCGCCCGTCGCCTACGTGCTCGATTTCCTCGCCATCGCCGCCGCCGACCTCGCGTCCATCGCCGAGCGGCGCACCGACCGGCTGCTCGACAAGAACCGCAGCCACGGGCTGCCGCCGTTCCTCGCGGACGACGCCGGCGTCGACTCCGGGCTGATGATCGCCCAGTACACGCAGGCGGCGCTGGTCAGCGAGCTGAAGCGGCTCGCCGTACCGGCGTCGGCCGACTCCATCCCGTCCTCGGCGATGCAGGAGGACCACGTGTCGATGGGGTGGTCGGCGGCGCGCAAGCTGCGGACGGCCGTCGACAATCTGACGCGGGTGCTGGCGGTGGAGCTGTACGCGGCGACGCGGGCGGTGGAGCTGCGCGAGGGGCTGACGCCGGCACCGGCTACGCAGGCCGTCGTCAGCGCCGTACGCGGGGCGGGTGTTCAGGGTCCGGGGCCGGACCGGTTCCTCGCGCCGGATCTCGCTGCGGCGGACGCGTTCGTGCGGAGCGGGGGGCTCGTGGAGGCGGTGGAGAAGGTGACGGGGGCGCTGCGGTAGGCGGTTGCGCAAAGGGTTGGGCCCCTGTCCCTCGTACGTATGAGAGACAGGGGCCCGTAGTACTCGGGTACTACCCGGTTACTTCAGCTTGGTGAGCTGGGCCGTGATGATGGCCGGGGGGTTCATCGGCATCTTGCCGTCGCCCGCGAAGGCGGAGAAGTTGACCGTGTAGAAGGTGGCGACCGTGTTGCCCTTGCGGATCACCTCGCCGTGGACGGTGGCGGTCTCGCCGCCCACGTCCACGGTCTCGACGAAGGCCAGGGCCTCGTCACCGCCGCCGGTGCCCTTCTCCGCGGCGACCTTGGTGACCTTGCTGGCCTCGCCGTCGGTGGTCGAGGTGTAGCCGGTCGCGCAGGCCGTGATGCTGTCGGAGACCGACTTCATGGCCTTCTGGGCGCCGTCACCGTCGTACGAGGACAGGCCCACGAGCGTGCGGGTGGCGTCCAGGAGCGCGGCGGCGTCGAGGCTGCCGGAGGTCGGCGGCTTCTTGTCCTCCTTGAGGGAGTTGCTGACGCCGACGGTGGTGTCACCCGGGGGCAGGGCCAGCGAGGACCAGACCAGCGGTCCGCACGCCGCCTTGTCGAGCTTCGCCTCGGTCTTGGCCGTCGGCACGAGACCTTCGGTCGCCTCGATCGTGTAGCCGGTGGCGTCCCCCGCCACCAGCAGCAGCTTCTTCAGCTCCGCAGCCGTCGACGCCTTCGCAGCCGGCGCCGCCGCAGCCGTCGCCTTCGCGTCCGCCGCTGTGTCCTTCTTGCCCTCGTCCGAATCCGACGAGCAGCCCGTGATGAATGCGAGCGAGAGCGCGCTCGCGGCGGCCGTCATCGACAGCCGCACCCCCCAGGAACGGTTCATGACGCGAACTATGAAGTTAAAGCCAAGTAACAGTCAAATTCGGCTCAAAAATCCAGGCGTTCCCGGCGAACCGAATAAAGCACGAATCCCGCACCCAAGGTGAGGAAAACACTCCCGCCGACAACGTACGGCGTCGTGTCGAAACTCCCCGTGTCGGCGAGTTGTGCGCCGGAGGAATCGGCGGCGGGTACGGCGCGCGCCTGCTGGGAGGCGCTGTGCGTCGTCGGCGCCTGGGGTGTGGTGGCGACCGTGTCGGCCTTGGCGGACGGGACGAACCACAGGGCGCACAGGAGGGTCCCCGCGGCGGTGGCGGTCAGCAGGGGACGGCGGGCGGAGGACACGGGATATCGATCTCCTTGTGCGCTGGAGAATGTGGCCGTGGGGGCGAGCTTAGTGAAAGGCGAGGGTCACGGGAAAGTCACGGGGGAGAGAGATCGTACGCTCCCGGCATGAGCAATGAAGGAACCTCGCGCTTTGTCCGCCTTCGCGTGGATATCGTGCTGGAACTCGATGACGAAGGCGCTGTGACGAGCGCCGCGCTGGAGCGGCTCGCGGCGGATCCGGAGCTTCCGGACGCCGAGCGCGCGCACGCCGAGAGCGCTGTGACGGAAGACACCGCTGAGGCGCTCGCTTATCTCGTCGACCCGTTCGGCCTGGTCAGCGGGGTGCCGGGCGTGGAGCTCGTACAGGCTTCCTGGTCCACCGAGCGCATCGACTACGACCCCGATTCGCCTGAGTGGGACCTCGACGAGGATGATGACCAGGAGGACGGCGCCATGGACCGTAACGGTTGAGCGTCCTGGGGAACCAGTGAAACCCGCGGCCCCCGGACGGAAACCGCGTCCGGGGTTTCGTCGTCTCAGGCAGTACGCGGGCCACCGCCGCCCCGGTGCCGTGTCGCCCGCATGACGACGTGGCGATGCCCACATGACGGGAACATGTGGAACGTGGAGCGGCAGTCAGCGCGTTGAATAGGCAAGAGGATCCCGGGGATTGGGGAATCCTCGGGGAAACGGGGACGTCCGGGTTCCGGGTAATCGGCAACGTATGGAGAAGCGAGTGATAGCGAACAGTAAGCGGCGCAAGGGTCTGCGGGCCGCGTCCGTACTGCTCGGGGGGGTCCTGGTGCTCTCCGCGTGTTCCGGTGGCGACGACGACGCCTCCGGCAGCGGGAGCGGCGAGTCCTCGCAGGCCAAGGCCGACGAGGCGGCGGCCCAGAAGGCGTCCGTGGCGGACATCAAGATCACGCCCGCGGACGGCTCCGCCAACGCCTCCATCAACAACTCCGCAGCGGTCACGGTCAGCAAGGGCACGCTCACGGCGGTCACGATGACGACGTCCGACGGTACGGCCGTCAAGGGCGAGCTCTCCGCCGACAAGCTGACCTGGAAGCCCAGCGACCAGCTGGAGCGCTCCACGACGTACAAGATCGCCGCCGAGGCCAAGGACTCCGAGGGCCGCGTCGCCCACGAGAACGGGTCGTTCACGACCGTCTCGCCGGCCAACAGCTTCATCGGCAACTTCACGCCGGACGCCGGTTCCACGGTCGGCGTGGGCATGCCCGTCTCGATCAACTTCAACAAGTCGATCGCGAACAAGGCCGCCGTCCAGAAGGGCATCACGGTCACCTCCAGCAGCGGTCAGGAGGTCGTCGGCCACTGGTTCGGTGCCAACCGCCTCGACTTCCGTCCCGAGCAGTACTGGACGGAGAACTCCACCGTCACGCTGAAGCTCGCGCTCGACGGGGTCGAGGGTGCGCCGGGCGTCGTGGGCGTCCAGCAGAAGACCGTCACCTTCAAGGTCGGCCGCAACCAGGTCAGTTACGTCGACGCGAAGACCAAGCAGATGAAGGTCACGCAGGACGGCAAGACCATCAAGACCATCCCGATCTCCGCCGGTTCGCCCGACAACAAGACGTACGAGGGCACGATGGTGATGTCGGAGAAGTTCAAGGAGACGCGCATGAACGGCGCGACCGTGGGCTTCACCGACGACGACGGCAAGGGCGAGTACGACATCAAGGACGTGCCGCACGCCATCCGGCTGACCAACTCCGGGACGTTCATCCACGGCAACTACTGGGGTGCGAAGTCCATCTTCGGCAGCACCAACACCAGTCACGGGTGTGTGGGTCTTTCGGACACGAAGGGCGCCAACGACACGGGTACGGCCGGGTATTGGTTCTACACGAACTCGATCGTCGGTGACGTCGTGGTCGTGCAGAACACGGGTGACAAGACTGTCGCGCCGGACAACGGGCTCAACGGCTGGAACATGAGCTGGGCGGACTGGAAGGCCGGGTCCGCCGCCTGACGCATACGGTTTGATCGATGCCGCCTCCCTTGTCGGGGGGCGGCATCGGTGTTTCTGAAGTGGCTTGCGGCGTCGGCGAGTTGACGCACAGGGCGTTCGGGGTGGCGCGCAGAGCCCTTTGAGGCGATGCACAGGGCCTTCTCATCCGGCTCTTATGCGCTGCTTATCGAGTCATCACGCGGCGTACCTACTTTTCGGCGCATGTTCTTCACCTACCTGAGGCGCGAGCTGCGCCGCCGCAGAAAAGCGGCCCTCGTCGTCGCCTCCGGACTCGCGCTGGGTATCGCGCTGGTCATCGTGGTCAACTCCGTGTCCTCCGGCATGGGGAAGGCCCAGGACAAGGTCCTCCAGTCGCTCTACGGACTCGGCACGGACATGACCGTCACCAAGGCGGCGGCTGCCGGTGGCACCGGCGCCGGGCGGCCCCGCTTCCAGTTCGACGCGCAGAACAGTGACAGTGATGCGCAGCAGAGCAGCGATGTCGTGATGGTGCGGGGGTTCCAGACGCTCGCGACCTCGACCGTGACGCAGGTCGGGAAGCAGAGCGGTGTCGCCGACGCGGTGGGCGGGCTCAGCCTTCAAGTCATCAAGGTGGACGGGCAGTTCACACGCGGGCAGTTCCAGCAGAACGGTGGCGGTGGCGGTACGGGGGGCGGTCGCGGCGGTGCTGGTGGTCAGCCGCAGGGTGAAGTCCAGGGCGGGGGCGCCAACTTCGACGTCAACAACTACTCCGTGTACGGAACCGACGTCGCCAAGCCGGAGTTGGGGCCGCTGACCTCCTCGAAGATCACCAGCGGGCGGACGTTCAAGACGTCCGAGACCGACGCGAAGGTCGCCGTCGTCGACGCGTCGTACGCCAAGGAGAAGTCCCTCAAGGTCGGTTCGACCGTCACGATCAAGACCGTCAAGTTCTCCGTCATCGGCATCGCGACCGCCGACAGCGGTGACTCCGCGGCCAACCTGTACGTTCCCCTCGCCCAGGCGCAGACCCTCGCCGACGCGAAGGACAAGGTCACCACGATCTATGTCAAGGCCACCGACTCCCAGCAGATCGACGGCGTCAAGTCTTCTATCCAGAAGAACATTTCGGGTACGACGGTGACGACGTCGGCGGATCTCGCGGACACGGTGTCGGGGTCGCTGTCGACGGCGTCCTCCCTCGCGACGAACGTCGGCAAGTGGCTGTCGATCGCGGTGCTCGTCGCGGCGTTCCTGGTCGCTGGTCTGCTGACCTCCTCCGCTGTCTCTCGCCGGGTGCGGGAGTTCGGCACGCTCAAGGCGCTCGGCTGGAAGTCGGGGCGGGTGACGCGGCAGGTGGTCGGTGAGGCGATGGTCAACGGGCTGCTCGGGGGTGCGCTCGGTATCGCGCTGGGGCTTGCGGGGGCGTATGCCGTGACGGCCATCAGCCCTACGTTGCAAGCCCAGTTGGGCGGCGGTAACGGGGGTGGCGGCGGAGGCGGCGGCGGTTTCGGGGGCGGCGGTCCCGGGCGTGCGGCTGCCGCTCGCACCCTTGACGTCGCGCTGACGGCGCCGGTCAGCGTCTCGACGGTCGCGTTGGCCGTGGGGCTCGCGGTCGCCGGTGGGCTCATCGCCGGGGCGTTCGGGGGCTGGCGGGCGTCCCGTCTGCGTCCCGCCGATGCGCTGCGCCGTGTCGAGTAGTTGGCCCTGACCCCCTTACTGCACCGAGGAGTTGCTCACCCCATGTACGAACTCAGAAACGTCACCAAGCGCTACACGCGGGGCAAGGATGCCGTACTCGCCCTGGACAACGTCGACTTGACGATCCCGGACGGCGACCGCCTGGTCATCCAGGGGCCCACCGGCGGCGGCAAGTCCACGCTGCTCCAGATGATCGGCGGCCTCGACCGCCCGACGTCCGGTGAAGTCGTCCTGGACGGCACGGACTTGGCGAAGCTCTCCGAGTCCAAGCTGACGAAGGTCCGCAGCGAGAACATCGGCTTCGTGTTCCAGTCGTTCAACCTCATCCCGACGCTGACGGCTCAGGAGAACGTGGAAACGGCGTTGGTCCCGCTGGGCCTGAAGGTCAAGGAACGCCGCGAACGGGCCGCCGAAGCACTGGAGTCGGTGGGCCTCGGCGAGCGACTGTCCCACCTCCCCTCGGAGATGTCCGGCGGCCAGCAGCAACGTGTGGCGATAGCGCGGGCGTTGGTGAAGAAGCCGAAGGTGCTGCTGGCCGACGAGCCCACCGGCAACCTCGACGAAAGCATGCGGGACGAGATCATGGACGTGCTGGTGACGCTGTGGAAGGAACACGGCTTGACCTTCATCATGGTCACCCACGACTCCTCGATCGCGAAGAAGGCGCCTCGCCTGGTGACGATCAGGAAGGGGCGGATCACGGTGACGGAGAAGGCGACGTCCTGACTGCCTTGCTGTGTCCGGGCGTGCACCTCTGTCGTAGGACTACGGGGGTGTACGCCTGGAGGGTTCGGCCATCCGGGTGGGAACCGGAGCGATCGGCGGCTTACGGGTGTCACGATGGTCGCGCTTGCCACCGCGACGGCCACGGCTCTATTGCTGACCAACTCCCCGTACGCGTGGCAGTCCTCCTCCGGCACCCTGTCGAAGATCAAGGTCCGTGCCGACTCCGCTACCACCGTCAACGACCTCGAATGGCGCGACTACGACCGTGCCGACGGTCGTGCCGCCTACTACCACTACCGTGGCGGCGTCGCGGAAACCGACTACATCTACCTCAACAAACGGATCCTCGACAGCCGCGAACACGGCACCCGGGACTACCGGCGGGCGACCGCCGCGCATGAACTCGGGCACGCGCTCGGGTTGTGCCACAAGTCAGGCCGCGTGCTGTCGCTGATGTGGACGTCCGTCGATCCGGTGATCACCGCGCCCACCGACACCGATCAGGCCAACTACCGACGGCTGTGGGGTTGATGCCGTGAAGTACATCCGTCTTCCGGCCGTCGCCGCAGCCGCGACCGCCGTGCTCTGTGCTACGGCTGCCGGTGTCTGGTACGCCGGGTCCTCCGGGGGTGACGAGATCGCCAGTGTCTGTGTTCCCGCGTACGAGCGGGACGTCGACAAGGCCGGTTACGTCGCTGTCGTGGCCGTCGTCACCGTCACCCGTACGGCGGGATACCTGGAGGAGGAACCCGAACTCCCCGGTGGGGTCCTCATGTCCACCCTGCGTGTCGATGAACCGCTCAAAGGGACGCCACCCGCCGAGTTGACTGTTGGGCAGGGGGTCGGTCGTACCTCTGAGGGGGGCTATACGACCGACAAACCTGAGAGTTACCCCGTGCTGTCACCTGGTCATCGGTACGTCGTGGGTACGACCCCGAGTGCCTCGTACCGCGACGGGTGGGTCTGGTTCGCCGTCCCCGCGGATACGGGGCTCGATGCGCAGCGCGTCCGCTGGGTGAAGGCCGTCGCGGATCAGGTGTCGCCGCATCCCGATCCGCGCTGCACCGGTGACGTCGTCACGAGTCGCTGATCTCGCACCACACCGTCTTGCGGCCGGCCGCCCACTCCACGCCCCAACGCCGGGCGAGGGCCGTGAGGAGGGCGAGGCCTCGGCCCGACTCGTCGTCCGTGGTGGCCTGTTGGAGTATCGGGAGGGCGTTGGGGGCGGGGTCCGTGACCTCGATGCGGGTGTGGCCGGGGGCCGTGGGGAGGACGCGGATCGTCACGGGGGTGCCGTCGCCGACGTGGTCGATCACGTTCGTGATCAGTTCCGTCGCGCACAGGCGGACGTCGTACGAGTGCTCGCGGAGGCGGTGCCGGAGGTCCGGTACCGCCTTCGGCGTTGCCAACAGGCTGTGCTCGAAGCTCACTTGGGTGCGGCCTCGCGGAGGATGGCGGCGAGGGCCAGGGCGGTGGTGGTGGGGCAGTTGCCGAGGGAGAGGAGGTTGAGGGGCGGGCTGTAGCGGCTGGCGTAGCTGATGATGTCGAGGCCGAGGGAGGGGAATTGGAGGTTGTGGAGGGCGAGGGCCTGGCGGAGTTCTTCGACGCAGGCGGGGATGTCGTTGGGGGAGGGGGAGTTGTCGGGCATGTGGGGGAGTCGCTTTCTGTGCGGTGTGTGACGAATGCCTCACAGGGTGTCGTGTTGGCCGCTACCGTGAAAGGGGTTTTGAGTCCGCAGCGCACGCTGCGGAGGGCCCAGTCAAGGGGTGAGGAACATGGCGCGAGGCAAGGACATCGACGGTTCGGAGGGCGTTTCGACCTTCTACGGCAAGGAGTTGCGCTGGAAGCGGGAGGAGGCGGGGATGTCGCTGGAGGAGTTGCTCGCCGGGAGCTTCTACGGCAAGACGCACCTCAGCGACATCGAGCGCGGGGAGCGCAGCATGCCGATCGACCTGGCGCGGCATGTGGACCAACGGCTCGGTACGGACGGGTACTTCGAGCGGAACTGTGAGGACGTGCGGAAGTCGAGGCGGAAGGGTCACGCCAAGTACTTCGAGAAGGTGCTGGAGGCGGAGAAGTTTGCGCTGACCATCGAGGAGTGGTGCCCGATCCTGATTCCCGGGCTGCTCCAAACTCCGGCCTACGCGAGGGCAGTTGTCCTGGCGGGGTTTCCGTACTCGACCGACGAGGAGGTGGAGGAGAAGGTCACCGGCCGCATGGAGCGCGCGGTTCTCTTCGAGCCCGGACGCCGGACCCCGGAGTACTGGGCGATCATGCACGAGTCGCTGATCACTGACGCGATCCTGCCGTGCCAGGAGATGGCCGAACAGCTTGACCAGATCGTAGAGTTGGCGGAGCGGCGCCGGATCACTCCGCAACTCATCCTGCGGAAGTTCGGTGCGCACCCCCTCATGACCGGTCCGGCGATGATCATGACCTTCCCCGACGCCCCACCGTTGTTCTACACGGAGGCGCTGCACAGCGGTGACACCATCGATGATCCGGGACTCGTGGTGCAGTACCGCAGGTCGTACGATCTGCTGAGGGCCGCCGCGCTAGCACCGAAGGCGTCTCTGGCCATGATCAAAGCAGCGGCAGAGGATTACCGAAATGGCAAGCAGCCGAGTCGACTTGAGTGATGCGCACTGGCTCAAGAGCAGCTACAGCAACGCAGGTGGCGGTAACTGCGTAGAGACCGCCACCAACCTCCCTGCCCTCGTCTCCGTCCGCGACACCAAACTCCCCCACAGCCCCACCCTCCTCTTCCCCGCCACCGCCTGGACCCCTTTCCTCGCCTCCCTCGCCTGATCACACCCCCGTCACCAACTCCCGCGCCTCATGGCCGTACACCTAGAGCGCCGAGATGGACCCCGGCGCGCGTTCGGCGCGGCTCAACGCGCGCAGCACGTTCGTCGCGCCATGGCGCCGCAGCGCGATCCGTGACAGCACGTCCACGACCGTCTCGACGGCCCGCGCCGGGAACTCCGGCGTCGGCAGCCCGACGCTGTGAGCGAGGTCGTCGGAGTGGACGACGATCTCCAGGGTCCGGCTGGTGATGAAGTCGTCGAGGGTGATCGACCACGGCCCCCAGGTAGGGCGGCGGACCAGGCGATGCGGCGCGGTGGGCAAAGTGCCCCGCAGTTCCTCGACACACGCGGCGACCCTGGCGGCCAGCATGGCGGGACCGTCGGCTGCCTCCTCCTCGCCGCCGGAGCGGATGCCCTGGTTGAACGGTGTGTCGAGGTCCGAGCCGATCCAGCTCACCCGCGCGTAGTACTCGTGGATCGAGATGGCGGGCTCGGAGGGGACCGCCTCGGCCAGCACCGCGGGAATGAAGAAGACCTGCCCGGCCAGGTGGCCCGCCAGCCCCTGGACGCTGAGCTTCGCCAGCGCCGAGGGCTGGTGCCAACGGTCTGCGACCTCCGGTGCGCCCAGCAGCTTCGCCGCCGTGTCCGCCACGCTGAGGTAGAGCTCCCTGGCCTGCGTCACCTTGCTGGTTCCTCTCTCGGCGGTGAGTGTCTGCCGGCGCGGTCGTGACGCACCTGCGCACGCTCAGGCCCGTTCCACCCGAACCGCATCCGCCCCCCAACTCGCCAGCAGCCGCAGCCCCTCCGCGCTGGGGGAGTCCGGCTCCGCGTGGTAGGTCACCAACGTCTGCTCAGGGTCCGCCCCCAGGCTGAACCCCTCGAAGGACAAGGTGAGTTCACCAACGAGCGGATGGTTCAGGTGTTTTACGCCGTTCTTCTTCTGCTTGACGTCATGCGCAGCCCACAGCCGCCGGAACTCCTCGCTCTTGACGGAGAGTTCACCGACGAGGGCGGAGAGCCGAGGGTCGTCGGGATAGCACCCGGCCTCCCAGCGAAGCGTCGCGACGATGTCGCTCGCCTTCTCCTCCCACGGCGTGAACAGGTCCCGGTAGTCGGGGCGCAGGAAGGTCAGGCGGGCCCAGTTCCGCTCAGCGGCGGGCAGTTCGGACCAGTCGCCGAAGAGAGCCGCGGCGAGCCGGTTCCACGCGAGGATCTCGGAACGCCGCCCGATGATGTACGCGGGGACACCGTCCATGGCGGTGAGGAGATGGTGCAGGGAGACGCGGACCTGCTGAGGCCGCCCACCCCCCGCCTTCTTCTTGTGCTGCTTCGGCTTCGCGAGGTGCATGAGGTGCGCGTGCTCGGCCTCGGTGAGCCGCAGCGTCCGCGCGATCGAGTCGAGGATCTCCGCCGAGACGTTCCGCCCGTTGCCCTGCTCAAGACGCGTGTAATACGCAACGGACACCCCGGCGAGCTGCGCCAGCTCCTCCCGCCGCAGCCCGGGTACCCGCCGGTGCCGTCCGTACCCCGAAAGTCCTACGTCCTCCGGCTTCAGCCGGGCCCGCCGGGTCCGCAGAAACTCACTCAGCTCGGCCCGCCGGTCCAGCCCTGTCGGCAGCTCCTCGTCCATACACCCAGTATCAGCCACGTCGTACCGTCGTACGATCCTGATCCTGTCCCCGCCAGTAGTACGACCAGCGGACGTAGGCAGGGCTGTGACCTGGGTAAACCCTCGACGCCGTGGCACGCTGGAGTACGTGCCCGGCCCGAAGGCAGGCCGGGACACCCCCCTCGCTAGGAGAACCTCGGCATGACCACCGTCGCCGCGTACGCCGCACCCGCCGCCAAGGCACCGCTCGCCCGCACCACCATCGAGCGCCGCCCGGTCGGCGAGTTCGACGTCCAGATCGACATCAAGTTCGCCGGAATCTGTCACTCCGACATCCACCAGGCCCGCGAAGGCTGGGGCACCGCCATCTTCCCGATGGTCCCGGGCCACGAGATCGCCGGCGTCGTCTCCGAGGTCGGCCCTGGCGTCACGAAGTACCAGGTCGGCGACCGGGTCGGCGTCGGCTGCATGGTCGACTCGTGCGGCGAGTGCGAGAACTGCAAGGCCGGCGTCGAGCAGTTCTGCACGCAGGGCAACGTCGGCACGTACAACGCCATCGGCAAGGACGGCGAGCCCACGTACGGCGGCTATTCGCAGCAGGTCGTCGTCACGGAGGGCTTCGTCGTCCGCATCCCCGACGGCCTCGCGCTCGACGTCGCCGCGCCCCTGCTGTGCGCCGGCATCACCACGTACTCCCCGCTGAAGCACTGGGGCGCGGGCCCCGGCAAGAAGGTAGCCGTCATCGGCCTCGGCGGGCTCGGCCACATGGCCGTCAAGATCGGTGCCGCGCTCGGCGCCGAGGTCACCGTCCTCTCGCAGACCCTCAGCAAGAAGGACGACGGCCTCAAGCTCGGCGCCACGCACTACTACGCGACCAGCGACGCCGACACGTTCAAGCAGCTCGAAGGCGCTTTCGACCTGATCATCTCGACGGTTTCCGCGCCGCTGAACTTCGGCGCCTATCTCTCCCTCCTCAAGACCGGCGGCGCGATCGTCAACGTCGGCGCCCCCGAGGAGCCCGTCTCCCTCAACCTCTTCTCCCTCATCGGCGGCAACAAGACCCTCGCCGGTTCGATGATCGGCGGCATCGCCGAGACCCAGGAGATGCTCGACTTCTGCGCCGAGCACAACCTGGGCTCCGAGATCGAGCTGATCTCGGCGGAGGAGATCAACGAGGCGTACGAGCGGGTCGTGAACAGCGACGTCCGGTACCGGTTCGTGATCGACGCCGCGACGATCTGACCCTGACGGTCGTACGACGCTGAGGCTGGTCCTCCGGTATCCCCTACCGGAGGACCAGCCTCATGTTCGTCTCCCCAGCAGCCACAGCAGGTACGGCCCCCCGACCAGCGCGGTGAGGGCCCCCACAGGTATCTCCACCGGAGGTACTAGTACCCGTGCCACCAGATCCGCCGTCACGAGGACGACCGCCCCGGTCAGCCCCGACGCGACGAGCGGCAGTTGCGGTGTACGAGTGAGCCTGCGCGCCAGCTGCGGAGACGTGAGCGCCACGAAGCTGATCGGTCCGGCAGCGCCGGTTGCTGCGGCGGCGAGTACTACACCCAGGACCGTCAACCCCAGCCGCATCCGGTTCACCCGTACCCCTAGTCCCGCAGCGGTATCCGCGTCCAGCCCCAGGGGCCGCACCGCACGGCTCGCCCACACCAGCGCCGGAAGCGCCAGCAGGAGTACGGCGGCGAGGGGCCGCGCCTGCTCCCAGCCGCGCCCGTTGAGGCTCCCTGTCAGCCACAGCTTGAGCTGCTCGGCGGCGTCCAGCTCGCTGTCGGCCAGGTACAGCTGGACCACAGCGGAGAGGGCCACCCCGATGCCCACGCCGGTCAGCACGAACCGGTTCGGCTGAAGCCCGTTCCGCCAGGCCAGGGCGTACACGAGGGCCGCAGCGGCGAGGCCGCCCAGCACGGATACGGCGGGCATCGCGGACGGCGACGAGACGATGCCGGTGGCCAGCGCACCGACGGTCGCCGCAGCCGCCCCGTGCCCGACGCCGATCACGTCGGGACTGGCGAGCGGGTTGCGGGTCACGGTCTGGATCAGGGCACCGGAGACACCGAGCGCGAGCCCCACGAGGGCGCCGACGACGATGCGGGGGACCCGTAGCTCCGTCACCACCAGGTCGTACGGCCCCGGCGTCCCCCTGAGGGCGGACCACACGTCACCCGGGGGTACCAGGGTCTGACCCAGACAGGCGGAGGCGAGCATCGCGGCGCCGAGGAGGACGAGGAGGGTGACGGCGACGGCGAGGGAACGCCGGTGGAGGAGGAGGGAGAGGCGGGGGGTAGGGCGTAGTACCAGGGAGCCAGGGTGTACGCCGCTGGTGGGACCGGCGGGGGTCGGGCGGGCGGGGTTCGGGTCGCCGGGGTTCTTCGGGGCGCCGGGCAGCGGACCGCCGGGGTTCGGGTTGCCGGGGTCGACCGAAGGTGTGCCGGAGAGCCTCATACGACCGCCTTCTTCCGCCGCACCAGCACCACCAGCACCGGCACCCCCACCAACGCCGTCATCACCCCGGCCGGCACCTCAGCCGGGGCCCGCACCACCCGTCCGGCCACATCCGCGAGGACCAGCAGCGCCGCACCCAACAGCGCCGACAGCGGCAACAACGAACGATGCCCTCCCCTGCGTACCAGCCGACGCGCGACATGCGGCACCACCAGCCCCACAAACACGATCGGCCCGGCGGCGGCCACAGCGGACGCCGTCAGCAGCGTCGCCCCCAACGCCGCAGCCCCGCGCACGAGTTGCACCCGATGCCCCAGCCCCCGAGCCGTCTCGTCCCCGAGGGCCAGCGCATCAAGACCCGGCGCGCACACCATCACCAGCACCGCCCCCACCAGCAGAAACGGCAGCATCTGTACGACGCTCCCAGCGTCCCGCCCGCTGAGCGCACCGACCTGCCAGAACCGGAACTGGTCGAGCGTCGCGGACGACGAGGTGAGGACGACGGTCGTGCCGCCCGCTGTCATCGCCGCCAACGCCGTGCCCGCGAGGGCGAGTTTGACCGGCGAGGCACCACCCCGGCCGCGCGAGGCGACCGCGTACACGAGACACGCGGCGACGACCGCACCCGCGAACGCGAACCACACGTACCCGCTGAAGCCGTTCGCCCAGCCGAACGCGATCGCTGTGACGACACCGGCCGCCGCACCCTGGCTGAGGCCGAGGATGCCGGGGTCGGCCAGCGGATTCCTGGTGACAGCTTGCAGCGCGGCCCCCGCGAGCCCCAGCGCGGCACCGGCCGTGAGCCCGATCTCGGTGCGGGGCAGCCGCAGGGACCGTACTACCAGGGCATCAGGGGACTCCCCCTGATGGAGCAGCGCGTCCAGGACCGCCGACGGGGGTACGGCTCTAGTACCTACGGCGAGGCTGAGCACGACGGCGGCGGCCACCACGAGGGCAGCCGCCGGCCAGACGATCAGGCGCCGGGTCACTTGGCCAGGTGCTCCGCGAGCTCCCCGACGACCAGGCGCGCGGCGGTGGGACCGGCGTTCAGGTACCAGGGGTCGTCGTCGACCTGCACGGCGTGACCCGCCTTGACCCCCTTCATGCCCTTCCACAGCGGGCCCGCGACCGTGCTCGCCGCGTCCGTCTTCGACGCGTCGCCCTGCACCGAGTAGAAGATCCAGTCGCCGTCCGCCGTATCGATCTTCTCGCTGCTGATGTCCTGCGAGATGGCCTTGAACTGCTGCGACGCGGGACGGGTGAGACCCATGTCGACAGCGAGCGAGCCCGTGAAGGAGGAGACACCGAACATGCGGGTGCGGTCAGGGGTGAAGCGGATCATGGAGACGGTGGGGGCATCCTTGACGCCGGACCCCTTGGACTTGGCGTCCGCGACGATGCCGTTCAGCAGGGTCCGCGCCGCCTGGCCCTTGCCGACCGCGTCCCCCACAAGTATGAGATCGCGCTTCCAGTTGATGCCCTGACCTGCGGTGACGACTGTCGGCGCGATCTTCGACAGCTTCGGGTACAGGTCGGAGAGCGACTTGTTGACCAGGATCAGGTCCGGCTTCGCCGTCGCGAGGGACTCCAGGTTGGGGGCCTGGCGGGTGCCGGCGTCCGACATCTTGGCCAGCTCCGGCTTGTACTGCGGGAACGTAGCGCTCAGGTAGTCAGGTACTAGTCCCGCGTTCGTAGCGCGCGTCGAGGCGGTCGGTACGACACCGAGGGTGAGGAGGTCGTCGAGCTGGCCGGTGCTCAGTACGGCGATCTTCGTGGGCGCCGCCTTGATCGTCGTACTCCCCTCGTAGTGCTTGACCGTCCTCGGGAAGGTGCCGTCCTTGGCGACGTCCGAGCCCATGCCGGCGGCGAGCGCGGCGGGCGCGGCGGCGGGGCCCTCGGAGGCGCCGGCGACCTTGTTGACGCCGCCGGGGGTCTTGGCGTCGGTGGTGCCGTCCGAGTCGGTCGAGCAGCCGGTCAGGACGGTGCCTGCGATGAGGGCGGCGGTCAGGACTGCTGTCGGCTTGGACGTGCGCACGGGGGGACTCCGGGGGGCATAAGGGGCTTGCCCAGGCAAGGGGGTCTCGCTAAGGCAAGGCTTACCTTAACCTCTCTTTTTGTGGCGGGGTTTTGCGGGGGGCTGGTCAGCGGGCGCCGTGGTCCTCGGGGCGTTCGATGGGGAGGTTCGTGATGCCGAGGTCCCTGCGCATGTGCTGGCGTACCTCGTAGAGGCTCTCGGACGCGTTCTTCAGGCGGTCGAGGAGTTCGTCCAGAGACTCCGGGGCCTGGTTGCCGGGGGAGTTCTGCTCGTGCCTCGCCAACTGGGTGTGGATGCGCTGGAGTTGGTGCACGAGGCGGCCCGCCGCCTGCAATACGTCGTCCGTGACGACGAGTTGGGCCGTCGCGTACGCCTCCCTCAACTCGCGTTGGGCGTCGGCGCGTTCGGCGGTCTGGGCGGCCGGGTCGCCCGCCCGGGTCGCCAGCGCCTCCCGGTGCTGCCACAGCAACAGGTGCAACTCCCTTATCGCCCGGTTCAGTTGCACGTACGACGCCCTGCGCGCCTCCACGTTCTCCCGCCGCTCCACCGCCTCCCGCTCCGCCTCCCTCTCCACCCTCGCGTGCTCCAGCTCCATCGACGTGGAGCGCAGTGCGCCTCGGTGTGCGAGGACGCCGGACAGGAGGGTGCCGGCGACACCGACGACGGCGACGATGAGGGCACTGGTCGAGGGCGACATGGAGGGACGGTAACTCAGCGGCCCAGCCCCTCGTACGCCGTCGTCACCATCTCCAACCCCCGGTTGTCCTCGCCGGGGCGGCGCATCTGGTTCGTCACGTACGCGACCGTCATACCGGCGTCCGGGTCCACGAGGACCAGGGAACCTCCCCAGCCGCCCCAGCCGAGGGTGTTGCCGAAGAGGCCGTACCCCAGGCCGTACTGGACGGACATGCCGAGGAGCTTGTCCTCGCCGGTGAACTGGGTGCGGCGCGCGAGGTCGAGGACGGGGCCGGTGAGGCGGCGGGACTGGACCAGGGCCACCGAGCGGGCGTTGCCGTAGCCGCTCGCGGCGGGGATCTGGGAGCGGCGCCAGGAGGGGGAGTTGCCATGCCGGACGCGTATGGGGGTGGGGGCGGTGGTGGAGGTCGCCGGGGTCGCCGAGTCCGTGTGCCCCGGTGCGCTGGCGGCGTACTCCTCCGTCTCCCCCTCGGGAGGGACGCTCGCGGCGACCCGGTGGTCGTGCTCGGCGGCCAGCCCGATGTGGAAGTCCGCCCCGAGGGGCCCCGCGATCTCCGCCGCGAAGTAGTCCCCGAGAGGTACCCCGGTAATCCTCCGGACCAACTCGCCCACCAGGTACCCCTGGGTCAGCGAGTGATACCCCGCCTCCGTACCCGGCTCCCACTGCGGAGTGAGACCCGCGAGCCGCGCGGTCGCGGCGTCCCAGTCGTACAGCTCCTCCACCGTGCCCGGCCAGTCGGGGAGCCCGGCGGTGTGCGAGAGGACATGCCGTACGAGAACGTCCTTCGCCCCGAACTCCGGCCAGTACCGGGCGACTTCGGCGTCCGGGTCCAGTGAGCCCCGCTCGATCAGCGTCAGCGCAGTCAGCGCGGTCATTGTCTTCGTCACCGACCACACGTTCGTGATCGTGTCCCGCTGCCAGGGGACGCGGCGCGCGGCGTCCGTGTACCCGCCCCACACGTCCACGACGGGCTCACCGCCCACGAACACGGCGACCGAGCCTCCCGCGTCACCCTCGTCCAGCAGCCGGGCGAGGAGGTTGGGGACGGCGAGGAAGAGGTCGTCGTAGGTGCCCTGGATGTCGGCCATGCAGTGCATTAGCGGGGTCGGGACGGGTGGATGGCAACCGAATTACCTTGGCAGGAACGGGAGTTGGTGGTTCCGGCTGGTCAACTGGGCGCGTTCGTCACGCTCATGGCGTACGCGAGGAGGCGCCCGAAGCGCAGGTAGTCCAGCGGCGCGAATCCGGGCAGGGTGAGCGCTTCGATCCCGTCGAGCGTGTCGGCCAACTCCTTCGCGGCATCGGGTCCTTGCCGACCGAGATCCGCCAAGTACGCGACGGCGCAGGCGTCCAGTCGCGCGTGCAGCTCGGCAAGAGGGGTCTCCTCGACCGAGGCCGGCCAACTCCGAAACGCCGTATGCCTGTTAGCAACCGCCGCGATCAACCCGAGCCGCGACGGAGGCACCGTACCCGGCCAACAGGGAGCCGCACCCCGAACTCCCGGAGTCCGCCACCCCGCAGCCTTCTCGCCCCGCCGCCGCGCCGCGAACTCCCTTTCCTGAAGCAGGAATACGCCCCTGCTCTCCTCCAGGACGGCCAGCGCACGCGGCAGCGCAGCGGGTTCCGTACGCAGGTCCGGCGCGAGCGTCGCGAGATAGGCCCACGTCGCGTTGAATCCGAGCGGACAGTACCGCCCGACGGCACACCTCAACTCCCCGCGCCTGCGCACGAACGGCAGACTCTCGTCACGAACCCGACGAGCATGAACGGCGAAACTCACGCCCGGTAAGTCACCCCCGTACCTCCCAACCCGCAGTACCCGCCCGGATTATGGGCCAGATACTGCTGATGCAGCGAACTGGCGGGATAGAACGGATACTCCGCCGCCGCCAGAATCTCGGTGGTGATCTCCCCGTACCCAGCCTCGGCAAGACACTTCTGATAGGCATCCCGAGACGACTCGGCGGCCTCCACTTCGGCGGACGTACGAGTAAAGATCAGCGACCGGACATGCGTCCCCACATCATTACCCTGCCGAAACCCTTGCGTGGGATCGTGCCCTTCCCAAAAAACCCGCAACAAGGCGTCATAAGAAACCACTTCAGGCTCATACACAACCCGCACGGTCTCCGCATGCCCGGTCAACCCGGTCCGCACCTCATCATCAACGGGAAACGACGTAAACCCACCCTGAAACCCAACGGCGGTAGTCCAAACCCCCGCAGGCAGCTGCCAATACCGCCGCTCCCCACCCCAAAAACACCCCAACGCAAACTCGGCCACCCGACACCCCTCGGGATAAGGCCCCTGCAAAGCAGTCCCGAGCACCGCATGCAGCTCCGGCACGGCATACGCCAACTCCCCCCGCCCAACCGGCGCTTCCTCCCGCGTAGGCATCCGCAACTCCCGCCTCCGACCGAACACCACGACAGCCCCTCCCTACCCACACGGACACGAACTCCCCATTGTCCGACGGACCTTGCTCCCCGCACAGAGCCCACCCGGCCGGGGGAGAACGCGTTTCGGCCGTTGCCGGGCGCGAGTTGCCTCATCCGGCAAGTTGAACATCCTCCGGTGCGCCCCTTCAATGGCGGCATGACGACGGCACAGACGCCAGCTTCCGCAACGGTGGCCGACACCGTTCCACTCGACGCGGTCATGGCCCAACTGGGCCGCCACAGACCCGTCTTCCACTCCGAGGCCGACCTGCAACACGGTTTCGCCCGGGTGCTGTGGGAACTGGCGCCGGACGTGGAATCCAGGTTGGAGGTGCCGCAGCGCGAGGAGCCGGGGCGGCGGAGGTACCTGGACCTGCTGTGCATCAGCCGGACCCGTACCGCGATCGAGTTCAAGTACTTCACCCGGGGGTGGACGGGTACCTCAGGGGTACCCCCTGAGGACTACGCCTTGAAGGACCACGCTGCGACAGATCTGGCCCGCCTGCACTTCGTACGCGACATAGCCCGGCTGGAGCGTTTCTGCGCGGGACGGCAGCAGAACGGCCTAGCCGTCATGGTGACCAATGAAGCGTCCCTGTGGACTCCCCCCGCCCCCGGCCGCAAGCCGACCCGCGACGAGGATTTCCGCATCCACCAAGGGCGCACGCTCACCGGCACGTTGCTGTGGGCCGGGGGAACGTACGAGCGCAACACCTGCACCCTGCTGGGAACTTACGGCCTCACCTGGAAGCCGTACTCCGAACTCGGCGGCCAGGGAGGGGAGTTCCGCTACCTGGCCGTGGAGGTCGGGTCGGTCTCCTGACGGGACGCGGCTCAGTCGGCCGCCTTCGCGACGCCGATCGGGCAGGAGACTCCCGTGCCGCCGATGCCGCAGTAACCCGCCGGGTTCTTGTCGAGGTACTGCTGGTGGTAGGGCTCGGCGGGGTAGAAGGGGCGGGTGTCGGCGGGGAGGATCTCTGTGGTGATCTCCGGGTGGCCGGCGTTCGCCAGGACCTTCTGGTACGACGTGCGGGAGGACTCCGCCTCGGTGGCCTGCGCGGGGGAGTGGGTGTAGATCGCCGAGCGGTACTGGGTGCCCACGTCGTTGCCCTGGCGGAAACCCTGCGTCGGGTTGTGGGACTCCCAGAACGTGCGCAGGAGGGTGTCGTACGAGACGACCGCGGGGTCGAAGACCACGCGGACCACCTCCGTGTGCCCGGTCATCCCCGAGCAGACCTCTTCGTACGTCGGGTTCTCGGTGTGACCGCCCTGGTAGCCGACGAGGGTCGTCCACACGCCCGCCGGGAGCTGCCAGAACTTCCGCTCGGCACCCCAGAAGCAGCCCATCGCGAAGTCGGCGACCTCGTACCCCTCGGGGTAAGGGCCCTGAAGGGGCGTGTCCAGCACGGTGTGCCGCTCCGGAACCTGGTACACGGGCGCCGCCCGGCCGGGGAGCGCCTGCTCCGGGGTGGGCAGTTGGGGTGTACGGCCGAAGAGCATCGCGTCTCCCTGTGGATCTGGGGCGGGTCCGCCGTCGCGGGTGGCGGCGCCCGGTACAACGTCCGGGACGCCGCGAGCATTCCGCGGGGCGGGATGGAGGCGGGAGGCAGGGGTGGGGCGCCGGCCGGAGGTCCGCTGCGACACATATGCCCGAGGGAGGGACGGATACGCCGGTGCGGGGGCCGTAGCTCTCCGGTACTACCCGGGTACGTCCCTGGAGCCGCCCCCCCGTACCCCGCCGTGAACGCCGCACGGCCCCCGGTACTACCCGGGTAATACCCGGCCCCCTCGAACTCCGCCGGCGGCCTCCCCCCTCACGCCTGCAACGTCGCCGGACTCCCCCCATTCGCCTCGTACCCCGCCACCGCCAGCGCCCGGTACACCGCGAACTCGCCCGCCGGGTCCTCCGACAGCGTCCACGGCAGCGCGCCCACATGGCCGTCGACGTGGACGAGCTGGTTCATCGCCTCGGCCCACCGTTCGCTGCGGACGAGGAAGAACACCAGCAGATGCCGGACGTGCGCGAGCATCGGGTCGTCGCGGCGCGCGGAGTGCACCGCGTGCAGTGCGCCGTGCATCGCCTTGGTGACGACCTCGCTCTGGTAGAAGCCGCGCACGAGGTTGACCTCGGGAAGGTGCTCGAAGACGGCGAACAGCGGCATTGCCGAGAGCAGCGAACCCTGCGGCGCGCGGGCGGCGGCGGCCTCCGCGAAGGACTGGGCGATCTCCCGCGAACCGTGCCACTTCTCGCACCAGTAGTGCAGGGCCGAGAGATGCGCGCCCATGTGGTTCGGGGCGCGGTCCAGGATCTTCAGCCAGAGCTGCTCGAACTCCTCGCGGGAGTAGTTCAGCCCGCGCGCGATGGACAGCTCGACGATGTACGGGACCGGGTCACCGGGGGCGAGCAGCGCCGCCTGCCCGCACGCCTCCTTCGCCTCCTCCATGATGATCCGGAAGTCGTCGGTCCCCGGCGCGGACGTCCGCCACGCCTGCTGCACCAGGAACTCGGCGTGCACCGCCGCCCCGCCCGCGTCCTTCGGCTGCTCGGCACGCCACACCCGCAGCCACTGCCCGCCCGGGCTGTCGCTCACCCCGCCCGGCCGCTGCTGCAACTCCAGCGAGGCCGCTCCCGCGAACGCCTGCACCCGCTGCCACCGCACCTCGCCGTCCTTCGCGGTGCCCGCCAGCAACTGCTGCGCCGCGCGATAGTCCTGCGACCGCTGCACCACGTCCAGCACATCGACCAGGTCCCGGTCGGGGCCCGGCAGCCGGACGTCCAGCTCCTCCTCCAGCGTGAAGCCGTAGTTCGCCGGGTCCGCCGCGTCCGGGTGCCCCGGCGAGACCAGCTCGATCCCGCCTCGCCTGCGCCGCAGGAACGGCAGCAGCACGAAGCTCAGAAGCAGCGCCGCGATCAGGACCAAGAGAATCTCCATGCCCAAAGCGAACCAGACTTGACCGACAATTGGCGAACCCCCTCCCACGGCCTGTGGATAACTTTGCGAGCCCCGAACCCGTACAGCACCACCGCTCCGAGCGCACTACCCTCGGAACCCATGAGCGACAGGCACATCAGTCAGCACTTCGAGACGCTCGCCATCCACGCGGGCAACACGGCGGACCCCCTGACCGGGGCGGTCGTACCGCCGATCTACCAGGTCTCGACCTACAAGCAGGACGGCGTCGGCGGTCTGCGCGGCGGCTACGAGTACAGCCGCAGCGCCAACCCGACGCGCACGGCGCTGGAGGAGAACCTCGCGGCGCTGGAGGGCGGCCGTCGAGGGCTCGCGTTCGCGTCGGGGCTGGCGGCCGAGGACTGCCTGCTGCGCACCCTGCTGAGCCCGGGCGACCACGTGGTCATCCCCAACGACGCGTACGGCGGCACGTTCCGGCTGTTCGCGAAGGTCGTCGCCCGCTGGGGCGTGGAGTGGTCGGTCGCCGACACCAGCGACCTCGCGGCCGTGCGCGCGGCGATCACGCCGAAGACGAAGGCCGTGTGGGTCGAGACCCCCTCCAACCCGCTGCTCGGCATCACCGACATCGCCGCCGTCGCGCAGGTCGCGCACAGCGCGGGCGCGCGGCTCGTCGTCGACAACACGTTCGCGACGCCCTACCTCCAGCAGCCCCTCGCGCTCGGCGCGGACGTCGTCGTGCACTCGCTGACGAAGTACATGGGCGGCCACTCCGACGTCGTCGGCGGCGCCCTGGTCACCGCTGACGAGGCGCTCGGCGAGGAACTGGCGTACCACCAGAACGCGATGGGCGCGGTCGCCGGGCCCTTCGACTCCTGGCTGGTGCTGCGCGGCGCGAAGACGCTGTCCGTGCGCATGGACCGGCACAGCGAGAACGCCGTGAAGGTCGCCGACATGCTGACCCGGCACGCGCGCGTGACGAACGTCCTCTACCCCGGTCTGCCGGACCACCCCGGGCACGAGGTCGCGGCCAAGCAGATGCGGTCCTTCGGCGGGATGATCTCCTTCCAGGTGACCGGCGGCGAGGAGGCGGCCGTCGAGGTGTGCAACCGCGCGAAGGTGTTCACGCTGGGCGAGTCCCTCGGCGGCGTCGAGTCCCTGATCGAGCACCCGGGCCGGATGACGCACGCGTCGGTCGCCGGTTCCGCCCTGGAGGTCCCGGCCGACCTGGTCCGCCTCTCCGTGGGCATCGAGAACGTCGAGGACCTCCTGGAGGACCTCAAGCAGGCGCTCGGCTGACCTACCAGCCGACCACGGGTGGGGTCGTCTCGGACGGCGGCTCCACCCACGGCTGTGCCACGGCGGCCCACACGGCGAACGCGACGACCCCCGCGACCAGCACCGTCCACATCACCCGCCGCGCCAGCCGCCGCCACCACAGCAGCCGCCCACCGCGCCGCACGGCCTCGGCGACCACCTCCGCCGGCACCACCAGCACCGGCCCGTCCATCATCCGCCGCACGGTCACCTCACGGTTCGACCGGCTGCTCATGAACACACCTCGCGCGCGTGCGCCCCGCCCCTCACGACGGCACCGCCTTCGCCCCGCCCACCACCGGCGCGGGACCCCGGGGCGGATGCAGGAGGTTCGTGGTGGCGCGGTGGCAGATCGCGCGGGCGCGTTCGGGGGAGAGGCCGAGGAGGGCGGCGATCTGTTCCTCCGCGATGCCCTCGTGGTGGCGCAGGACCAGGATCAGGCGCTCCTGGGGGGTGAGGCGGGCCAGCGGGGAGCCGGGGTGGGTGGTGTGGTGGCGCCACGCGGAGTGGGCGAAGCGGGTGGCCAGCTCCCCGCGCGCGTGGTCGTACGGGTCGCTGTCCTGGACGCGGTCCCACGACGCGTACGTGCGCGCGAGGGCGAGCGCCAGCAGGCGTCGCGCGCGCGGGTTGTCGTCCGCGACCTCGCCGGTGATGAGCGTGGCCGTCCACAGCAGCCGCCCCCCGGCCCCTGCGACGAACGCCTCGAACTCCCGCACCCGGCACCTCCCGCGCCGCCTCGACCGTCCTCATCTGAGACCGGCGACCCCCGACCGGTCAACCCCCGTGCCCGGTGAAGCGTCTGACGACGTGAAGACCCTCAGGACTCCTGTGCGGGCTCCGCCCCCGGCAGGCCCTGGGAGGACATGCGCGCGGAGAGGGCGGTGTTGAAGCGGGTGAGCAGGGAGCAGAACACCTCGCGCTCCTCGGGCTGCCAGTCCTGCGTCAGCTCGGCCATCAGCTGGCGCCGGGAGGACCGCACCTCCTCCAGGCGGGACGTGCCGCGCGGCGACAGCTGGAGGACGACGGCGCGGCCGTCCTCGGGGTGCGAGGTGCGCTTGACGAGGCCGGTGTCGACGAGGGGCGCGACCTGCCGGGTGACCGTCGAGGAGTCGATGCCCATGCTCGCGGCGAGCGCCTTCACGCCCATCGGGCCCTCTTTGTCGAGGCGGTTCAGCAGCAGGTACGCGGCGCGGTCCATGGAGTTGCGGACCTGGCCCACGCCCCCGAGCCGGGTCTGCTCGGCGCGGCGGGCGAAGAGGGCGACCTCGTGCTGGAGATCGTCGAGAAGACCGGTGTCACCGACGGTCGTCATGTCCATCGACATTTCAGGTGTTGTGGGCATGGCCGGGGGCTCGCTCCATCATGGGGGTGCTGGGTTGGGGGACAGGGTACGCGGCCGGACGGGCAGTCGTACCGGCGCTGCGCAAACCCGTCCCGCGCCTTGGTCGGCGGACTCGTTCCCGCCTGTGAACTGCGATGCTGGAGGCATGAGCTACAGCACGGCTGACTCCTTCCGGCCCGTCACTCTCGACGACGTCCGGGGCGCCCAGAAGATGCTTTCGGGTGTGGCCCGCATGACGGCCATGGAGGGCAGCCGGCACCTCACCCAGCTCGTCGGTTCCCCGGTGCACCTCAAGTGCGAGAACCTCCAGCGCACGGGTTCGTTCAAGCTGCGTGGCGCGTACGTACGGATCGCCGGTCTGCTCCCCGAGGAGCGCGCGGCCGGTGTCGTCGCCGCGAGCGCGGGCAACCACGCGCAGGGTGTCGCGCTCGCCTCGGCGCTGCTCGGCGTGCACGCGACGGTCTTCATGCCGCAGGGCGCGCCCCTCCCGAAGATCAGCGCGACCCGTGAGTACGGCGCGGAGGTCCGCCTGCACGGCCAGGTGGTCGACGAGACGCTCACGGCGGCGCAGGAGTACGCCGACGAGACGGGCGCGGTGCTCATCCACCCCTTCGACCACCCGGACGTCATCGCGGGCCAGGGCACGGTGGGCCTGGAGATCCTGGAGCAGTGCCCGGAGGTCCGCACGATCGTCGTCGGCATCGGCGGGGGCGGGCTCGCGGCGGGCATCGCGGTCGCCGTGAAGGCGCTGCGCCCCGACGTACGGATCGTCGGCGTCCAGGCGTCCGGCGCCGCCGCGTACCCGCCCTCGCTCGCGGCCGGGCGGCCCGTGTCGGTGCGCGGCCCGCTGACGATGGCCGACGGCATCAGGGTCGGGCGCCCCGGTGACGTGCCGTTCGCGATCGTCCGCGACCTGGTCGACGAGGTGCGTACGGTCTCGGAGGACGCCCTGTCGGCCGCGCTGCTGCTGTGCCTGGAGCGGGCCAAGCTGGTCGTCGAACCGGCGGGCGCGAGCCCCGTCGCCGCGCTGCTGAGCGAGCCCGGCGCGTTCGAGGGGCCGGTCGTGGCGGTGCTGTCGGGCGGGAACGTCGACCCGGTGCTGATGCAACGCGTCCTGCGGCACGGAATGGCCGCGCAGGGCCGCTACCTCGCCGTACGGCTGCGGCTCACGGACCGGCCCGGTGCCCTGGCGACGCTGCTGGGGGTGCTGTCGGAGGCCGATGCGAACGTCCTCGACATCAGCCATGTCCGCACCGACCCGCGGCTCGGGCTGGCCGAGGCCGAGGTCGAACTCCACCTGGAGACCAAGGGCCCGGCCCACTGCACCGAGGTCGGACAGGCTCTGCGGGCCGCCGGCTACACCGTCATCGACTAGGGAACCGCAGGTCACGAGAGTGCCGCTAGCCCGGACGGGTGAAGTGCATTGAGCGACGCGATACATCGCGTTATGGTGTGTCGTACGTCGCTCGAACGTTCTGTCGGGCGATCCGGAAGGCACGAACCTACGCTTTTCGCACGACCCGTTTCACCTGATCCGAAGAATCCCCGAACACCCCGAAGACGTGGAGAGCCCAATGCCGGGTGCCATCTACGCCGAAGGACTCGTCAAGACCTTCGGTGACGTCAAAGCCCTCGACGGCGTCGACCTCGACGTCCCCGAAGGCACGGTCCTGGGCCTGCTCGGCCCCAACGGCGCGGGCAAGACCACCGCCGTACGCTGCCTGACGACCCTGCTGCGCCCCGACAGCGGGCGGGCGGTCGTCGCCGGGCTCGACGTCCTCAAGCAGCCCAACGAAGTACGCCGCTCCATCGGCCTGTCCGGCCAGTTCGCCGCGGTCGACGAGTACCTGACCGGCCGGGAGAACCTCGTCATGGTCGGCCGCCTCTATCAGATGGCACCCCGGCAGGCGAAGGCCCGCGCCGCCGAACTCCTCGACCGCTTCGACCTCATGGACGCCGCCGACCGCACCGCCAAGACGTACTCCGGCGGCATGCGCCGACGCCTCGACCTCGCCGCCGCGCTCGTCGTCTCGCCGCCGGTCATGTTCATGGACGAACCGACGACCGGCCTCGACCCCCGCAACCGCCTGCTCCTGTGGGACGTCATCAAGAACCTCGTCGCCGGCGGCACGACGCTGCTGCTCACGACGCAGTACCTGGAGGAGGCCGACCAGCTCGCGCACGACATCGCCGTCGTCGACCACGGCCGGGTCATCGCGCGCGGTACGTCCGACCAGCTCAAGGCGCGGACCGGCGGCGAGCGCGTCGAGGTCGTCGTCCACGACCGGGCACACATCCCCGTCGCCGCCGACCTCCTCACCGCCTCCGGCAAGGGCTCCGTCACCGTCGAGGAGCACACCCGCAGGCTCACCGTCCCCGTCACCGGCGGCGCCAAGCTCCTCGCCGAGATCATCCGCGAACTCGACCTGCGCGGCATCGAGATCGACGACATCGGGCTGCGCAGGCCCACCCTCGACGACGTCTTCCTCTCCCTCACCGGGCACGTCGCCGAGGAGAAGACCGACAACGGCAACGGCAGCGAGAAGACCGAGAAGAAGGGCAGGGCCACGGCATGACCACCACCGAGCCCCGCGTCGTCCCCGCCCCGCCGCACCCCGCCGTGCAGTCCTTCCGGGACTCCATGGTCGTCGCCAAGCGGAACCTGATCCGCATGTCCCGCATCCCCGAGATGGTGCTGTTCGGGGTCATCCAGCCGGTCATGTTCGTCGTGCTGTTCGCCTACGTCTTCGGCGGGTCCATGAAGATCGGGAACAGCACCGACCCCGGCGTCTACAAGAACTTCCTGATGGCCGGGATCTTCGCGCAGACCGTGACCTTCGCGACCGCCGGAGCGGGCGCCGGGATCGCCGACGACATGCACAAGGGCCTCATCGACCGGTTCCGCTCCCTGCCCATGGCGCGCGGCGCCGTCCTCACCGGCCGTACGGTCGCCGACCTCGTCCAGACCGCGCTCACCCTCGTCGTCCTCGCCGTCGTCGCCCTCCTCGTCGGCTGGCGCCTCGGCACCGCGCAGCCCACCAACTTCGGCAAGATCCTCGGCGGGTTCGGCCTCCTGCTCCTCCTCGGCTACGCCTTCACATGGATCGGCGCGCTGATCGGCCTCTCGGTGCGCACGCCCGAGGCGGCCACCTCCGGCGGCCTCATCTGGCTCTTCCCGGTCACCTTCATCTCCAACGCGTTCGTCGACTCCGGCCAGATGACCCCCTGGCTGCGGCACATCGCCGAATGGAACCCCTTCAGCGCGACCGTCCAGGCCTGCCGCCAGCTCTTCGGCGACCCCGGCCTGTCCCGCTCCGACGCCTGGCCCATGCAGCACCCCGTCTGGGCCTCGGTCCTCTACTCCCTGCTGATCATCGTCGTCTTCCGCACACTGGCGGTCCGCAAGTACCGGTCGGCGACGGCATGATCACCCCCCTCGCCCCCGTACACGACGAAACCCCCGGCACCGAGGCGGCGGGGGTCTGTCGAGGGCGTGGGGTGGGTCAGCCGTTGTACGGGACCGCCTTCAGGATGCGGACCATCGCCTTCCTGCCGTTGGGGAGTTCGTACTCCGCGTCCTCGCCGACCTTGTGGCCGATGACGCCGGAGCCCAGGGGCGACTGGGGCGAGTACGTCTCGATCTCCGTGCTCGCGTATTCGCGGGAGGCCAGGAGGAACACCAGGGTGTCGTCCTCGTCGCCGTCGAAGGCGATGGTGACGACCATGCCGGGAGCGACCGTGCCGTCCGTGGACTGCGGGGTCTCGCCGACCTTGGCGCTCTCCAGCAACTGCGTGAGCTGGCGCACGCGAAGCTCCTGCTTGCCCTGCTCCTCCTTGGCCGCGTGGTACCCGCCGTTCTCGCGCAGGTCACCTTCCTCGCGCGCCGCCGCGATCTTCGCGGTGATCTCCGAGCGCGCGGGACCAGTAAGGTGCGCAAGCTCGTCCTTGAGCTTGTTGTACGCCTCCTGGGTCAGCCAGGTGACGTTCTCGCTGGTCTGGGTCACAGGTGCTCCTCGTCGGTACTGGGAATACAAAGCATCGCCCTACCCCGAAGCATGTTCCTTCAGGGACGGGCGAAACCACGAGCCTAACAATTCGACGGCGGAAGGGGGAGGACATAAGTCACCGGAAAACCGTCACCGCAGGTCACGGCTGCCCCGCAGGCGGGATACGTCGAACGGGTGAGCGCAGGACTCAGCCCGGATGGCACCCGAGCAGCTCGGCGGTCGTCCCCCGGGCCGTCGTACGGAGCGTGACGACCTTGTCGATCCGGGTGTCCGAGCCGGTGAAGCGGAAGTCCGCGCGGCCGACCTCGGCGCCGTTCTCCGCCTGGGAGCGGACCGTGCAGTAGCCGCTGGTACCGGAGTCCTTGCGCACTTCGAGGTGGACCGAGACGGAGGAGTCGGAGACCTGGAAGGCGATCAGCTCACCGCTGATCTCGTTCTGGCCGACGTAGTGCCAGCCGAACCAGCCGATGACGCCGAGGAACAGGACGCTCAGGACCCCGCCGAGAACCTTCAGCCGGTGGTCGGCCCGCGCGTCGGACGTACGGCCGTAGCGCCCCTCGGGCGCGCTCGCATGTGCCGTACTCATGATGGTCCTCCGGGCCCCGGAACAATTCGTCCCCCGATTCGGTCACTATAGAAGCCCCCCGCGCGCGGGCGACCACCGCCCCTCGGCGACCTCCTTATGGGGCGGACCGACGTGATTGCACACCGGACGACCGGGTGCCGACTGACTGAGGATGAGTCTTGACTGATCAGCTGCGACTGATGGCCGTCCACGCCCACCCCGACGACGAGTCGAGCAAGGGCGCGGCCACCATGGCGAAGTATGTGGCCGAGGGGGTGGACGTCCTGGTGGTCACCTGCACGGGCGGGGAGCGCGGCTCCATCCTGAACCCGAAGCTCCAGGGTGACGCGTACATCGAGGCGCACATCCACGAGGTGCGCAAGAAAGAGATGGACGAGGCCCGCGAGATCCTCGGGATCAAGCAGGAGTGGCTCGGCTTCGTCGACTCCGGCCTGCCCGAGGGCGACCCGCTGCCGCCGCTCCCGGAGGGCTGTTTCGCCCTTGAGGACGAAGACAAGGCGGCCGGGGAACTCGTACGCAAGATCCGTTCGTTCCGTCCACAAGTGATCACCACTTACGACGAGAACGGCGGCTACCCCCACCCCGACCACATCATGACCCACAAGATCTCGATGATCGCCTTCGATGCGGCGGCGGACACCGAGAAGTACCCCGAGTCCGAGTACGGGCCCGCGTACCAGCCGCGGAAGCTGTACTACAACCAGGGCTTCAACCGGCAGCGCACCCAGGCCCTGCACGACGCGATGATCTCGCGCGGCATGGAGTCCCCGTACGCGGACTGGCTGAAGCGCTGGGACGAGTTCGAAGCCGTCGAGCGCGTCCTGACCACGCACGTCCCGTGCGCCGACTACTACGAGATCCGCGACAAGGCGCTCCTCGCGCACGCCACCCAGATCGACCCCGACGGCGGCTGGTTCCGCGTTCCGATGGAGCTCCAGAGGGAGGTCTGGCCGACCGAGGAGTACGAGCTCGCGAAGGCTCTCGTCGATACGTCCATCCCCGAGGACGACCTCTTTGCGGGCATCCGCGACAATGCCTGATATGAGCGCAAGCGTGAGCCCGGCAATGACGCACTTCGTCCTCCTCGCCAAGGAGGTCGACGAGAACAAGGTCACCCCTGGCGTCCTCGGCTTCATCGTGTTCGCCGCCATGGCGTTGGCCGTGTGGGGGCTGATGAAGAGCATGAGCAAGCACATGAACCGGGTCGACTTCAAGGAACCCGGGGGTCCCTCCGCGCAGGAGGCCCCGGCGTCGGCTCCCGCAGCTGAGAAGCCGGCCAAGGGCTGACCGGTCGGTGGCTCGGTCGTACTACGGGTACGTCGTGACGACCGGGCCGCACAGTGTCGCGTGACGTGTGTCACAGCACTGGTGCGGCCCGCTCCAGCCGTCGGTCCATTCCGCAGTGCAGCGCGTACGCGAACCCCAGCGGGTTGTGGAACGTGTCCGCGAAGTGCCGGGCCAGCGTGTGGGCGATCTCGCCCGCTGTGTCGGCTGCGCCCAGGTAGCGGGTGACGAACGCGTACGCGTACTCCGCCGCGAACACCTGCGGCATCTCGATCTGCGGGCCGAGTACGCCGCCCGCGCCCGCCGTGATCAGTGCGCCGCCGAGGTATGTGAGGTCTGCGCTGCCCGGCAGGCCCGCGTAGCACGCGTTGAACAGCACCAGTGGACGGTGCGGCAGCAGGCCTGCCGTCCGTCTTGCCAATACCGTGTGCGCGTCGATGTCCTGACTGTCTGTCAGGCGTACGACTAGTGCTCTGACCGGGAAGGTTCGCCGGGTTGGTGGTCGCGGCGGTTGGATGTCCGGTGACGTCCGTTCGTCCGATCGCTGGGGGTGTGGTGGCTGAGCCTGTCCGTGTGCGCAGGTTGACCGACCAGGAGGGGCAGAAGCTGCAGCAGATCGTGCGCCGGGGCAGCACCAGTTCGGTGCGCTACCGGCGCGCGATGATGCTGCTGGCGTCGGCCGGCGGGAACCGGGTCCCGGTGATTGCCCTGCTGGTGCAGGCAGACGAGGACACCGTCCGCGACGTGATCCACCGGTTCAACGAGATCGGCCTGGCCTGCCTGGACCCTCAGTGGGCGGGAGGCCGTCCCCGCCTGCTCAGTCCTGACGACGAGGACTTCGTCGTCGCGACGGCCACCACCCGCCCGACCAAGCTCGGCCAGCCCTTCACCCGCTGGTCCGTCCGCAAACTTGCCGCCCACCTGCGACGCGTGCACGGTCGCGTGATCAGGATTGGCCGCGAGGCGTTACGGTGCCTGCTCGCCCGCCGCGGCATCACCTTCCAGCGCACCAAGACATGGAAGGAATCACCCGACCCCGAGCGTGACACCAAGCTCGACCGGATCGAGCACGTCCTGGAGCGGTTCCCGGACCGGGTGTTCGCGTTCGACGAGTTCGGCCCGCTCGGCATCCGCCCCACCGGCGGTTGCGGCTGGGCCCCTGCCGGCTACCCCGAGCGGCACCCCGCGACCTATCACCGCACCCACGGCGTCCGCTACTTCCACGGCTGCTACTCGATCGGCGACGACACCCTGTGGGGCGTCAACCGCTGCAAGAAGGGCGCCGCGAACGCCCTGGCCGCGCTGAAGTCGATCCGCACGGCCCGCCCGGACGGCGCGCCGGTCTACGTCATCTTGGACAACCTGTCTGCCCACAAGGGCGAGATGATCCGGCGCTGGGCCAGGAGGAACAGGGTCGAGTTGTGCTTCACGCCCACCTACGCATCCTGGGCCAACCCGATCGAGGCCCACTTCGGACCACTGCGGCAGTTCACCGTCGCTAACTCCAACCACCGCAGCCACCCCACCCAGACCCGGGCTTTGCACGCCTACCTGCGCTGGCGCAACAAGAACGCCCGACACCCCGACGTGCTGGCCGCCCAGCGCAAGGAGCGTGCCCGGATCCGCAGCGAGAAGGGCATCCGCTGGGGCGGACGCCCCCTCAGCACAGCATCCTGACCCAACTGGTGTTGCTATCCGGTTGGATCTTTAATCGTCGAACTCGAAGCCCGAAGTTTCCGCCCGGGCGATGATCTCGCGGACTGCCTCGGGGCTGGTGATGACTGATTCAACGGCCGTCTTGAGAAGCGCGAGGTCGCTCGGACTCCCGACCGCGCAGAACATGCCGGCCTCACTGTCGAAGTCGAGGCGCTCGGCGATGTCTGGCCAGGCAAACCGCACGAGACCTTCCCAGAAGTATCCGTTCGGCTCGTGTTCTGCATCGACCACTGCGGCATCAGCAGCCAGGCCACCGACATCCAACGTCAGCGAGTGTTCGCCGTCGAAGTCATGAAGCTTGATGGTCACGGCCGCGATCCTCTCACGCCCGGCCCACGGACCGTCCGCTCCCTCCAGAGGCTCACCCGCTCCCGACCCCGGTGAACCTTTCCGGTCACAGCACTAGCAACGGTGCGCTTGCGTCCTGTGCCGCCTCGAATCTGCCGTGGCACCAGAAGTACATCAACTGGTCGTCCATGCGGCCCGACTTGAGTGCTGTGAGTAGTTCGTCGCGGCGGGAGCGTTCTACGCATACGGTGCCCTGCGTGAGCGCCGTTGCCACGTCCGCCGCTCTTGTGCGGCCGTACGGGTCGATGTTCTTGTCGTGGTTCAGGCTTACGACCGGGACGGGTGGGGGGAGTTGAGGGTCGGACTCGTCCGGGAAGTCTGCGTATCTGCCGCCTGTCTGTTCCATCTGGTGGCGGTAGCCCAGGAAGCGGTGCAGGGGGTTTTCCTCAACTCCCTTTGGGAGCGCGAGCATTGGCCAGGGTAGGAACAGGGGGGAGTCCACTCTGATTCTGAGCGGCTTCTCGCTGGTCAGGGCTTCCTGTACGACCTTCCGCAGGCGGTCGGCTCCTCGGCCGTCCGCGCCTAGGAGTTCGTGCCATAGGAGGTAGGCGCCCTGTTCTGCCAACTCGTCGAGGATCTCTGCGAGTTCGGGTTCGTCTGTGAGGTCCATGCGGGTTGCGTAGGGCTCGCTCACCGGTATGCCGGTTGCCTGGTCGATCGGCTCGTATGCCACCAACTCCCTTTTCCACAGGGTTCGTAGACGTGCCGCGCTGGTTCGGATCGTTGTCGGGGAGACGTCCAGGCGGGCCGTGTACTCGTGGGGGGACGGGGGGAGGGCTGTGCCGTATGCGCGGGCTGTGATGTGGTTCTCCGCGTATGTGTCCAGGGTCAGGACCAGGTCCGGGTGGCGGATCGTTGACGAGGGGTGGCGGGTGAAGCCGTGGCTGGGGTCTTGGGTGATGCGGAGGGGGAGTTCTTTTGGCACCGGTCAGGTCCTCCTGAGGGAGGTGGGGGTGGTGCCGGTTAGGTCGGTGCCGGGGGTGTCTGTTACGTCGAACTCTGTCTCCAGTTCTTGGAGGACTGTGCCGGTTAGGTGGTGTTCTACGGTGAAGCGGATGCGGTGGTGGCCTGGGCGGTGGGGGGTGAAGTGGAACTCGGCGCCGGTGTCTGTGTTGTCTGGGGGGCCGGGGCGGATGGGGACCGCGTGCTCCGGTTCGATGTCCGCCGGGGTGAGGGGGGTGGCCCTCGCGGTGAGCCAGGGGAGGGTGGGGGTGGTGGACCACGGGTGGTGGCGGCCGGGGATGACCTGGAGGGTGAGGCGGTTGTCGTCGTGGAGGGTGAGGCGGACGCGGGATTCTGTTGTGGGGAGGCGGAGTTGGGTGGCTTCGTAGCGGGGCTCCGGGATGAGGAGGCGGGCTGCGAAGGGGATGCGGAAACGGCCGTGTTCCCAGGGCCATTCGGTGGTGGCTAGGAGGGCGGGTGGGTAGCGGCGGGAGAGTTCGTGTAGGGCTTCGGGGGGTGGGTCTTCGTTGTTGGCGAGGGCTTGGGCGAGGGTTACCCAGGCTTGGCCGGCTTCGTCGCCGATGGATTGGAAGCGGGCTCGGGCTTTGGCGAAGGCGTGAGGGCTGGAGGGGAGGTGGGGGGTGCGGATGGCCAGTTCGAGGGAGGCCCAGGCTTCGCCGTGGGGGCAGCCTAGGTGGGCGAACGCCCCGACGCTCCGGGTCAGTTCGATGATCAAGTCTGTGTCGGAGTACGGGAATTGCAGGGGCCCTACGCAGGCGAAGTGCCGTGCCCAGGCCGCGCACAACTGGTCCGAGGACATGAGCGGTGTCCGGCGCAGCTGGGAGGAGGTCTGCGACAGTGCGAAGAACAAGTCGGCCCAGTCGTTGACCCGCCCGATCTCCTGACGCGGTCTCGTGGATCTGGGGTCGAGAGAGGCGTCGCTCACGAAACCGCTGATACTCAACAGCAGGGTGAGCCGCTGCTGTTCGACGCCCGCCCATTCCATGCCCGCAGTGTCATGGACGTCCTGGAAAGCCACCCGAGCGGCGTCGATCACCTTTTCCGCCTCGTCGAAGTCGCCGCTCAGCAGCCGCCAGTGACCGTAGTGGAGCATCGCCCACGCCTCACCGCGCCGGCCCCCGGCGACCTGGTGCGCCTCGATCGCGCGGCGCAGCAAGGGACCTACGCCGCGCAGGTCGCCTCGGTCGCAGGCGACGGCGGCACGCGTGTGCAGGACCCAGCCGTCGGCGGGGCGGCGTTCGGGGATCTCGGCGAGCAATCGGGTGGCGGTGCGGAGATCGCCCTCTTCCCATTCGGCCACGGCGAGTGTGAATCGCGAGGAGGTCGCAACTGGTGAACTCGCGAACAGTGATAGCGCGGCCAGCGCCAACGCCTGCTGGGACCGTCTCAGTTCCTCGGCCAGGGAACCCACGGTGGCCTTGGACGTCAGGCCCGGGGAAAGGTCCAGGAGGCGTCCGGCGAGTTGGACGTACGTCCAGCCGAACCGGTCGACCGTTTCGGGCCGACACGTGCCCAACAACCGGCTCAGTGCCACGACGGCACGGATGCGGGTCTCGCCAGCGGACCAGTGTTGTGTGATCTCGGCGGCGGCCGTGCTGTGCAGCCGTATCCCGTTGCTGTTCATGTCGGCCAGGCCAGCTCTCGTCAACTGGCGGGTGGATTCGGGTGGCAGGTCCGACACGAGAGCGAGCGGCACCCGAAGAGGACCGGTCGTGGTCAGCGCGGCCAGTCTCTCGCACAGGCGCAACGCTTCGGGATCCAGCGTCTCCGGGAAGCGCTGCGGCACATCCTGCGGCGCGGTGACGGCCAGCACCATGACCACCCCGCTCGTCGCCAGCGACTCCATGACATCGAGCAACGGCTGTCCGGGTCCGTCGAGTCGCAGGACCAAGCCTTCGAACCTCGGCAGCACCTGACGGCACAACTCGACGACGAACTCCGCGAACTCCCGGAGGGAGCCGAGCAGTTCCTCGACGTCTGAGTACCCACCCTGGTCCAGCGCCCCCAGCACCCGCAGCAACGTCACCTCCGGCGGCTCGGACACCCCAATGTCCTCGACCCGGATCACCGGCACCCCAGGAGGGAGCCGCACCTCCCTGTCCAGCACCACCATCCGACGCCGGAGAAGTTCCCGATAAACGTCCACCCCGCCCCCTCCCTAAGCCGCCCCGGCAGACACCGCCACCCCCATAACTTCCCGAGCATGCCTCCCCGGCACCATCCGCAACCGCCAAGCCTGCCACCCCGCCTCCAAATTCACCCCCCGCTCCAGCACCAACCCATACGCCTCGACGAAGTCACCAAGCTTCTCGTCCCGCAAGTCATGCCCCTCCCGCCCAAGTTGGACCAACTCCTCCTGCGCGACAGCGGTCCCGATCTCAACCCCGCCGGGCGAGGCATACGGCAACAACGTGCACCGCAGGAACCGCGCCCAGTCCTCCCCCCGCCGATCCCCGTACGACGCGAACAGAGCCACCGCCTCGTCGCACAGCGAAAGCGCCTGCGCCGTACGCGCATTGCCCGCATCGACGACGGCGAGTTCGAGGCACGTCCACGCCTCCCCGTGCGCGACCCCGATCCGCTGGAAATCGGCGCGCGCGTCCACCAGCAACTGCCGCGCGAACCCGGAGTTACGCAGGGACCCGGTCTGCGCGGCACGCTGATCGCGGGTGACGCGGGCGGAGTGGTGGCGGGCGCAGGCGAGACCGTACACGTCGCGCATACGGGAGAACATGGTCCGAGAGCGCTCCAACTCGCGCACCGAGCGGTCGAGTTGACCCGTCTCCTCCAGGGCGAGCCCCAGGTAGTAGACGGTCCACGCCTCTCCCCGCGCGTCCTCGTTCTCCCGGTGCCGCGCGGCGGCGGCCCGCAGATCCTCGGCCGCGAGCGCCGCGTCCCCGGCCATCAGCCGGGCCCGCGCGAGCTGCGTCAACGCCCACGCCTCACCCCGGGAGTCACGGGTACGCCCGTACAGCTCGATCGCCCGGTTCAACTCCCCGAACGCCGCGTCGAGTTCACCGCGCCGCAGGTTCAACTGCCCCAACTGGTAGTGCGCCCACGCCTCCCCGTGCACGGACCCGCCCCGCCGATGCAGGACGAGCGACTCGGTGAGCAGCTCCAGCGCCTCGGGCAACCGCGCCCGGTCCCGCTCGACGGCGGCCAGCGCGTGCATGCTCCACGCCCGGTCGGTCGCCAACTCCGGTGTCTGTTGCAGGTCGATGGCCTCGCGCAGCTTCACGGCGGCCTCGACCAGGTTCCCCTGGTGATGCAGCGTGATCCCGAGCGAGCACAGCGCCCGCGCGGCCCCGGCGTCGTGATGCGACTGGAGATACAGGTCGACGACGGACGTCAGCGTCGTGCGCGCCTTGTCCAGCTCACCGAGCTGCCGCGCGGCGATCCCGGTACGCCACTGCACGGACCGCACCAGCAGCCCTCGGTCGATGGACTGCGCCAACTCGCTGATCTCACCGAGCCGGTAGAGGTCGCCGCGCAGCAGGCAGTAGTCGCACAGCGCGCCCAGCAGCGAGAGCACGGCGGCTTGGTCGACGCCCTCGGCGTGCCGCAGCGTCGAGGTGATGAAGCTCGACTCGTCGTCGAGCCAGCGCAACGCCTCGTCCAGGGACGTGAATCCGTGCGGACTGAACCGGTCGGAACGCGTCGACATGTTGCCGTCGACCAACCGGAGTACGGAGTCGGCGAGTTCGGAGTAGCTGACGATCAACCGCTCCTGCGCGGCGACGAGTTCGCTCGTCTCCTCCTCGTCCTGCAACCGCGCGGCGGCGAACGTCCGCACCACGTCGTGCAGCCGGAACCGGTCCCCGCGCACCCGGTCGATCAGCCCGGCCCGCGCCAACTCGCCCAGCAGCCGGGCCGCTTCGGTCCGGTCCGTGGCGAGGAGCGCGGCAGCGGCGGCGGCCCCCAGCGAGGCCCGCCCGGCGAGCGCGAGCCGGCGCAGCAGACGCCGGGTCTGCTCGGGCTGGTCGGTGTAACGCAGCCACAGCGCACGGTCGATGGGCTGTACGGGGCCGTACGCGCCCAGTTCCAGGGCGAGTTGACGCGGCGAACGCGGGCCCAGCGCGGAACCGGCGATGCGCAGCGCCAACGGGAGGCCGCCGCACAGGTCCAGGACCCGGTCGGTGGACTCCGCGTCGTACGGGCCCGTGCTGTCCTGCGCGGCGGCGGCCAGCAGCTCCTCCGCGCCGGCCGCCTCCAGCGGGCGTACCGGCAACTCGTGGACCCACGCGCCGAGTTCGGTGGGCAGCGGGAGCGGCGTACGGGACGTCACCAGGACCAGGCTGTCCGAGCGCTCCGGGATCAGGGTGCGGACCTGCGCCGGGTCCGAGGCGTCGTCCAGGACGACCGTGACCGGGAGCTTCGTCAGGTGCTGGTAGTACAGCTCGCTCAGCCGCTTCACCTGCTGGTCCGCCGACGACCGCTCCCGGAACAGGAGTTGCTCGCGCGGCGCGCCCAGCCGGTTCAGCAGGTGCAGCAGCGCGTCCCGCGTCGACAGCGGGCCTTCGTCCGAACCGCCGCGCAGGTCCACGACACACGCACCCCGGAACTGGTCGCGCAGATCGTGCGCCGCGCGCACCGCGAGTGCCGTACGCCCGCTGCCGGGTTCGCCGTGCAGCACCACCACCGTGGGCCGTGTCCGCGTGGACGCCCGGCCCGCCTGCACCCACTGCCTGATCTTCGCCAGCTCCTGCCGCCGCCCCGCGAACACCCCGGACGACTCGGGGAGTTGGGCGTACGACTGCTCAAGCAGCGTACGGCCGCGCGCGGCTGCGCTCTTGTCGGCGCCCTTCAGCTGCGGGCCGGTCGCCTTCGGGCCCGTCGACGCGCTCAGCACCCGCTGCTGGTCGAGGAACGGGCGGATGCCCCGTACCTCCAACGCCGTCAGCCACTGGAGCCTCAACTGCTCGGCTCCGCCCGGCTGTCCGGCCGCACCGGCGCGGCGGCTCGCGGCCGGCAGATGCGTGCCGGCGACCTTCACGACCGTCGCGGCGGCGCCGACGACCCCGACCGCGAGGCCCGCGCCGAACGCCGTACCGGTGTCCGTCCCGAGCACCAGGTCGGCCAGCGTCGTCGTCACCGCGGCAACGCCCGCCACCAGCAGGGGAGTTCGGCCGCCCTCCTCGGCGTACCGCTTCCCGAAGCTCACGTTCGCCGCCTCGGTCTCGCTCAACGCCCGCGTGTACGCCTCGTACTCGGCGCCGGCGGTCTCCGCCATGGCGTCCAGCGCCCCGCGCGCCCGCCCGAGCAGCACCTTCCCGTCGGTCCGCCCCCCGGACCTCCGCACCTCCTCCTCAACAGCCCGAACCACCAACCGCTCGGCCTCGACCCGATGACTGTCGCGCATGTCCCGTCCCCCTCCGGCGGCAACAGCTGTCCTTGGTCAAGTGTGCGGCGGGGGGCGCCCGGATGCGAAGGGCAGAACTGGCACCGTCCTGTCACAACTCGTTGCCGGGGGCCGGCAGGGGTCGACAACCGGGGTGAGGATCGGCGTGGCTGAAGCCGAGGGCCTTGAGCAAGGCGTTCCACGACTCGGCCTCGGCTCCGCAGAGAGCGAGCAGGTGAGGCAGAGCGAGGCCGGGTTCGGTGACGATGTCGGTCGCGGGAGTGCAAAGCCATCGGGCCTGGCCGGGCATCGCGTCGGCCGACGTAGGTTCTCGGAGGTGCGCCGGTGGGTTTCCCAGGGCCGTCGGCGCCCCCGTACGGTGGCTTCGGCGTCCGCGTAGGCCGTTCGGCACTGTCGGTGGCGGCGGCTAGGGTGCTTCTGATGGATATCCGTGGATGAAGGAGCGGCGTTCGGTGCGTGCTCTCGGGGTGCCGCGTGGAAGTCCTCGTAGCGGAGCTACGGGGGCTTTCGCGCGGTGCCGCGAGAGTGCGTGCCGGGCGTCGCGACGCCGCGGAGATCCATCAGAAGCGCCCTAGCATTTTGGGCAGGGCACGGGAGGAAGACACAGGATGACGCAGGCCGAGGTGGGCGGGGTGGACGAGCGGGTGCCGGGGCGCCGGTGGACGGTGCGGCTGGACCCCGTCGGCCGGGGCGGGGTGGTGCGGGTGTCGTGCAGTCGTCCCGCCTGTGCCGAGCAGCGCTTTCCGACGGCGGCCGAGGGGCGGGCGGCTGCGGTCGCTCACCTCAAGGCGCATCTGCGTGCCGCGCCGGCTCCTCGGGAGGGGGTGTACTGCGCGTGCAGGGCCGATGGGTGTCGTACGCACATGCCTGCCGTCGGGCGGAACCCTCGGGCCGAGCCCTGGCGGTGTGGTGGGCCGGTTGTGCTGGCTGTGGTCACCGATCGGGAGGGGCGGTGGTGGCAGGCCATGGAGTGTTGTTCGCGGTGTGTGGCGGCTACGCCTGGGGCTCGGACGGTGGGTGCCGCGCAGGGGGCCGGGGGGCAGGGGGCTGACCGGTCAGGCGTTGCGGGCGCAGGCGCGAGCGCGGGTGGGGCGGGTACGGCCGCAGGCGCGGGCGGGAGCGCAGGTACGGGCGCAGGCGTGGGCGGGGGCGCGCAGCACTCCGCGTACGCCCCCGCAGGCACCGGCGCGCACTCCGCCGCAGCCACGGCCCCCGGCACAGGCACGCCCGCAGGCTCCGGCACCGGTACGCCCCCCGGCCGCCCCGCCGTCCCTCAGTTCTCCGACCACCAGCCCATCACCCCCCAGTTCTCCGACCACCAGCCCGCCGCCCCCCTCCCTGCCCCCCGCCCCGCACCCAAGACGGCCCCCGCCCGCCGCCGCCCGCAGATCGCGAAGATCGCCCAGCGCATCATCCCCAACGACCTGCGCCCGGTCGAACTGCGGGACGAGCTCATCGAGTTGGGGAACCTCTTCCGCGCCTACCAGAAGCGCGACAAGCCCGACCTCGCGGTCCTGGCCGACCTCCAGGAACGCAAGGCGCGCGCCTTCGTCGCGTGGGCGGACGCCACCTTGGAGGGCGTCCTGCGGTTCGAGGCGCAGCGTGCCGAGCAGGCCGCCGCCACGATCCGGATGCAGCACGAGCAGCGCACCGGCACGGGTACCGGCATCGCCTACAGCGGCCCGGTCGACGGGGTCATCGACGGCGACGGCCCGGCCGTGACCCGGCTGCTGACCGGCCTGACCCAGTGGGAGCACGCGCGCGCGGTCCTGGCGTACGTCGCCGAGCACACGCCCCTGCCCGGCCCGGAGGCCCGTCTCGCGGTGCTGATGCTGACGCTGCGGACGGCGCACACGGGCACCGGCAACCTCGTCGGCCAGGACCTCACGGGCCTGGGCCTGACCGATCCGCAGGCCCTCGTCGAGGAGCTGACCGGCAGCGGCTGGCTGGAGATCCCGTGCACGGCCGAGGAGTTGCTCGCCTCCCGCCCGGAGAACCCCACCCCGATCACGGTCCCCTCGCTGGTGCCGGCCGAGGACGAGGCGGGCCCGTTCACGTTCGGCAAGAAGATGCGGCCCAAGCTCTCCGGCTGGGCGCAGCGGGTCGTCTCGGACAAGAAGCTCCGCAAGAAGAAGGCCCCGGCCACCACCCGGCTGCTCACCCTGGCCCTGGCGGCCCAGACCGACGCGTCGGGCCGTCTCGGCCCCGGCGGGGGCGGCATCGCGCTGGACCGGCTCACCGCGTGGGTCCCGGTCGACGCCGCCGAACTCAAGGACCTGGTCGAGCAGTTGACGACGGCGGACTGGCTGGCGGAGGCGGACCTCACGGACACGCACCTCACGGGGCAGCTGTCCGAGCGGGTGCTGCCGGTGAGCTGCCCGCTGCGCAAGGCGGAATGACGCACGCAGCGAGCCCCGCACCCGGTCAAGTGCCGGGTACGGGGCTCCAGTTGCCCACCTGGAAAGGTCAGCCGCGCTTCACGTCCTTCGCGTCGCACGCCACCTTGTTGCGGTTCGGGTCCAACCCCAGCGGATCGTCACCGCCGTTGACGTTCAGACGGCCGTACTCGTTCTTGGCGAGCCACGCGCAGCGCGCGGCCGTCGTCTTCTTCACCTCGGCCGGGAAGGCCGTCGGTACGCAGACGTTGACCGAGCCGTAGTGGCGGTCGCAGCCGGAGATGGTCGGACTGACCTGCTGGGACTGCTTCTTGGCGCCGGGGCCGGTGACCTTGCCGGTCAGCTTGGCGGCGAAATCGTGGACATGGGGTGCGGCCTGGGTCTTGGCGAGCGAGAGCGCCTTCGGCCCGGTCAGGTGGACCCACTTCGCCACCGAGGGAACGCCGTTGGCGTCGACGGCGAACAGCATGTACCAGCCGGGCGGCGCCAGGTTGGGGTTGCTGGTGACGTTCAGGTCGACGTTGTTGCCGCTCACCGACAGCGGCAGGTCCACGAACCGCTGGTTGGGGTCGGAGGAGTGCGTGACCGCCGCCGGACGGATCAACTCGGCCTTGGCGATGGGCCGGTCGACGGTGATGCGCTGGGTGTCGCCGTACTGCCACTCGGTGTCGATGAGTGAAGTGATCGCCGGACGCGGGCCCTTGAAGAGATAGGGCGGCGAGTAGACGGACACGTTGTGGTTCCAGGTGCCGTTGCCGGGGTTGTCGCCGGTCGTCAACACCCGCCCGTCCGGGAGGAGTACGGCCGAGGAGTGGTAGCCGCGCGCCTCGGGATCGGCGGCCACCTGGTCGAACGTGCCCGCCGCCGGGTCGTACAGCGAGGACTCGTACACGGGGTTGGCGCGGTTGTGCAGCGCGCCGCCGGTCTCCAGGACCTTGCCGTCGGGCAGGAGGACCGCCGAAACGTACATCTTCCCCTGGTTGCCGGTCTCTTGGACGGGGCCGTTGCCGAGGTCGACGGTGCCCTGCGGAATCGGCGGGCCGGCGACGTACGCCGGGTTGGGCTGCTTCAGGTCGATGACGTCCGTGAGGCGGTTGCCCTCGGGGTTGGAGTCGATGTTGCCGCCGCCGAGGGTGAGGACCCTCTGGTCCTGCGCCGGGGGCAGCAACACGCTGGCGGACTGGTCGCGCTGGTCCTTGTTCTGGAGGCCGGGGATCTGGGTGACGGTGTTCGCGCCGTAGTCGTAAACGGCCGAACCTGTCCCCGGGATGTTGTTCCCGAAGACATGGCTGCCGGTGTAGAAGAGCCGGCCGTCCTGCATGAGGACCATCGCCGGGTACAGCCCCCAGTACGACCAGGTCTGGTTGACCTTCCACAGCGGCAGCCACTGCTGCTCCGCGTCGGACCAGCGCTCGGCGGTCACCGACCCGGAGGAGTCCTCGCGCAGCCCGCCGAAGGAGAGCACGTCACCGTCGCCGAGGACGGTCGCGGACGGGTACCAGTGGCCGTCGTTCAGGTCGTTGGTCTTGCTGTACGTCTCGGTGACCGGGTCGAAGATGTACGAGTCCTTGTACCCCTCGTAGCCGTGGCCGCCGACGACCGGGTACGCCTTGTTGCCGCTCATCACCAGCACGCGCCCGTCCTGGAGCTGGACGTGCCCGGAGCAGAACATGTCCTTCGGTGTGGGGACGACCTTGTACGTGCCGTTCGCCGGGTCGTACACGGCGGAGGTGAACGTGCCGGCCGCGAACTGCTCCTCGCTGTTCCCGGAGCCGGCGATCATCAGCACCTTGCCGTTGTTGAGGACGACGGAGTGCATCGAGCGGACCGGGTTCTGCGTCGGGAGGACGTTCCAACTTCCGTCCTCACACTGGGCGTTGGTGCCCGTGCAGGCCGGTGGCGGGGTGACGTCCGGGACCTGCTCCATCGTGTAGTCGTCGGTCGTCGCCGAGCCGGTGCCGTACACGGAGACGCCCCAGGTGATCCGGTCGGTGCCGGCCGGGACCTCCGGGGTGCGGACGCTCGCCTTGGTCCAGGTCGGCGCCAGGTCAAGGGTCTTGAGGTCGGTCCAGTACTGCCAGCCGGCGGTGGCGTCGTGCCGGAAGAGGGTGAGGGAGGTGTCGGGGGTCGTCGACTTGTACCAGAGGGACAGGTCGTACTGCTTGCCCGCTACGACCGTCGGCGCGCAGGCCGCGGACTCGGTGATCAGGGCCTTGCGGTCGCCGCTCACGCGCCGGGTCAGCTCGACCTTCATCGCCTTCGACCCGGAGTGCGCGTCCGAGGTCGTGGTGAACGTGAAGTCGTTGTCGCCCCAGCCGGACTTCTCCCAGCAGTACGGCATGTCGCCCGAACCGGCCGTCTCGAAGCCGGGGTTGAGGACGAGGTTCGCGGCGGAGGCGGGCTGCGGGGAGGTGAGGAGCAGGCCACCGGTGAGACCGGCGACGGCCAACAGGGCGGTCTTTCTGCGGTACTTGAGGGGCAGTTTCATGCGGCTCCCTTCGGGGATCGGGCAACCGGCCGACGCCGGGCGGCTCTTGGCCGGCGTCGGGCGGGGTTGGGTGAGGCGTCGCACGGCGTCGCGCGCATTCCGGCGACCGGCCTCGACAGGCTGCTCAGGAGCAGGTCACGCGGTCGTGCGCTTCTTCTTCCTCGGCAGGTACACCAGCGCCTCGGTCCCCACGAACCGCAGCACGAACGTCGTCACCAGCGCGAGCGCGGTCGCGGAGAGCGCGCCCATCCCGAACCGGTGCACGAACAGCGCGATCAGCGGGATCCGCAGGACCAGGTCCGCGTTGGCGAGCAGCGCGAACCTGCCGACCCGGTCCCACCAGCGGCGGTGTTCACGCCGGTCGCGGAAGAGCAGGTGCTCGATGAGGACGAAGTTCCAGGCCACGCCGAACTGGTTGGCGAGGATCTCGGCGGGCAGGTAGTGCAGCCCGGTACGGGTCAGCGCCCACAGCGCGACCAGGTTGGGCAGGAACCCGCTCAGCCCGATCAGCCCGAAGCCGATCATGCGGGCGAGCGGCGAGGCGGTACGCAGCCCGAGGAGGTGCCGCAGGAACCGCACCCCTTCCGCCGCCGTCGACTTGGACTCCCCGGCGTACCGCTCCTGGAACACGAACGGCACCTCGGCGACCCGCTCCGGCCTGCTGCGGACGGCGAGTTCGAGGAGGATCTTGTAGCCGAGGGGCTTGAGGACATCGGCGCTCACCACGCTGCGCCGGATCGCGAAGAACCCGCTCATCGGGTCGCTGATCCCGCGCAGCCTGCGCGGGAAGAGGGACTTGGTGAGCCAGGTCGCGCCCTTCGAGACGGCGACCCGGTAGCCGCCGGCGAGCCCGGCGCGGCTGCCGCCCTTGATGTACCGGGAGGCGACGACGAGTACGGCGCCGGAGCGCTCGCCGGTCGCCACCAACTCCGGTACCAGGGACGGGGGATGCTGGCAGTCGCCGTCCATCACGACGACCCAGTCCGACCCGGCGGTCCTGATCCCCTCGACGACGGCGCCGCCGAGGCCGCCCACCGGTTCCTCGCGGTGCAGGACGGTCACCGGGAACGGGCAGTCCTTGGCCGCGTCCCGGATCACCTCGGGGGTGTCGTCCGTGGAGTCGTCCACGAAGACGACCTCGCAGGGGAGGCTGCGGGGGACCGACTCCCGGATCTGGCGCAGGAGTTGGCGGATGTTCGCGGACTCGTTGAAGGTGGGGACGACAATGGTGACGGCGCCGGGTTCGGGGATGTCGTCCTCGCGGACGTCCGGGACCGGTGCGGTGTATTCGTGGCTCACAGCGCGCCTCCGACCTTGCGGATCTCGATGCGGTCCTCGCCGATGCCGAACACGGCGACGGGCGTTGAGTGCGTCAGCGCCGCCTTCACGGTCGGCAGGTCGCGCGCGTCGCGCCGTACCGTCGGGGAGGCCACCACGTAGTCGACGTCCTTCCAGCCGTTCGGGAGGGTCTTGGTGACCGCCGGGTCGAGGTCGGCCTTGTAGAACCAGATGGCGCCCAGGCCGGGTTGGTACCCGGCGTGCACGAGGTCGAGCCAGAGGGCGTCGTCGACGAGGACGCGGGTGCCGGCGGGGTCGGCGACCTCGTGGTCCAGCCACTTCGCCGCCGACCGGTAGGGACCGTTCGCGTCGGCGGTGACGGCGGTGTGGTCGCCGTCGTACCAGCGGGGTACGACGTACAGCGCGGCGGCGACAGCGAGCGACGCCGCGACCGCGTACCGCCCGTACCTGACCCAGTGGTGCTCGGCGGAGCCGCGCCGCTTGTGCAGGATCGTGTGCGCGAGCGAGGAGACCGCTCCGGCGAGGACCAGGGCGAGGAACGGCAGCGCCTGGATGACGTACATCGCGGGGAGGTAGCCGCCGGGGCGCAGCGCGACGACGGCCAGGATCGCGACGGCGAGCGAGGGCCCGGCGAGCGCGCGGGCGGTGACCGACCAGCGCCAGGTGACCAGGAGCAGCAGCGCGCCCGCGAGGCCGCCGACGATCAGGACGGTGTCGTAGTAGAGCCAGGACTGCAACACCCCGTGCCCGCCCGAGCCGTTGTCGAGGATGAAGCCCGAACCCGGCCTGGTCATCTGGTACTTCATGCCGTCCCACAGCGAGACGTGCCCGCCGCCCGGGAGCAACTCGCCCTTCAGCAGGGCGAAGAGGGGGTACGAGACGCCGATCAGGACGCATGCGGTGATCGCGCCGGTGAGGGCGAACTTGCGGGTGTCGCGGTGGCTGTGGCGCCACATGGTGAGCAGCACGGCGGGCAGGACGAAGAGCATCGTCTCCTTCGTCAGGACGGCCGTCGCGGCGGCGATCCCGGCGCCGAAGTGGTGCCACAGGTGGCGGCTCGGGGAGGCGGCCAGCGTGAACGCGAGGAGCGTCCACATCACCGCGAGGTTGTCGAGGAAGATCTCCCGCTGGAGGACGACGGAGAGCGGCGAGAGCCCGAAGAGGGCCATGCCGAGCCCGGCGGCCCAGCGCGGGAGGGAGAGGCGGCGGCCGAGGACGTACAGCAGGGTGGCGCTGCACGCCGTCACGACGAGCATCACCGCGCGCATCGAGCCGACGGTCATCGTGCCGGGGTCGAGGGCCTTGGGGATCCAGGTCAGCAGGGCCAACTGGAGCCAGCCGAGCGGGGGATGGTCGTACCAGTAGGTGTAGTGGGCGAGGCCCTTGCCCTCCTGGACGGCCCACGCCTGGGCGAGGTAGGTGCCCTCGTCGTCGCTGAGGGTCGGGTAGGCGGCTATGTTCCAGCCCTGGACCACGAGGATCACGGTCAACAGGGCGCCGCACAGCAGGAGATCGGGTTTTTTCGAGAGGCGTGTGCGGGACGCCGGGGGTGTCAGGGGCGCGACGGTGCGCTGGACGGGAATCTTCGGGGTGGTCACCGTCGGGAGCGTGGAGGTCACGCGGCAACGTCCTCTCGGGTGGTCAGGTGCGCACCGGTGTGTTCGGTCAACTCCCATTCGCTCTGCCCGCGTTGCTCGCGCCACACTGCGCGGATCGCGGCACCCGCGAGGAGGACCTGGTAGAAGGGGCCGCCCACGACGAGCTTGACGTAGTGGACGAAGCGCACGCGCAGGCCGTACTGCTTGCCGAAGTCGTGCAGTCCGACGAGTTCGAAGACGAACGTCACGAGCGCGGTGACGGCCGGCAGGAAGGTGACGAAGGCGATGCCGACGGGCACGTCGAGGAAGAGCGCGATCGCCGCGTTCAGCGGGATGACGACGCCGGAGAACGCCTGGAGGAACGGGGTCATGAGGGTGTAGCGGGCCAGCAACCGCTGCCCGAAGCCCGGGAGTTGCTTCCAGTCCTTCTTCCGGTAGACCTGAAGGAAGCCCTGGTTCCAGCGAGTTCGCTGCTTGAGCAGGGACATGAGCGAGCCCGGGGTCTCCTCGCGGGTCACCATGTCTGAGTCGTAGGCGACGACGACCTTCTTGCCGACGGACGACAGCCGGACGCCCAAGTCGCAGTCCTCGGCGAGGCAGTTGGAGTCCCATCCGCCCGCTTCCCGCAGGACGTCGGTGCGGACGAAGACCGTGTTGCCGCCGAGCGGGATGAACCCCTTCTGCGCGTGCAGGTGGAGCCGGGAGCGGAACCAGAAGAAATACTCCAGGCAGTTGCGCAGGCTGTACCAGCTGGAGTGGAAGTTGATGAGCTGGACGCCGCCCTGGACGACGTCGGCGCCGGTGGTGCGGAAGGCGTGGTCGACGTGCGCGAGGAGCTCGGGGTGGACCTGGTCCTCGGCGTCGAAGACCCCGACGACGCCGCCCCGGCAGTGCGGGAGCGCCGTGTTCATCGCCTTCGGTTTGTTCTTCGTCTCGTGGGTGTCGACGACGACGCGCACCCGGGGGTCGCGGGCGGCGGCGCGTTCGGCGACCTCGGTGGTCTCGGGGTCGTCGTGGCCGACGATCACGATGATCTCGAAGTCGGTGTGGGTCGACTCCAGGAGCCGGCGGATGGTGTGGTCGAGCACGGCCTGCTCGTGTCTCGCCGGCAGCAGCAGGGAGAACGAGGTGTGCTGGCCCCCGTCCGGCTGGCCGAAACTCGTCGAGGCGAGCACCTCCGGCGTACGCCAGGCGTGCATCTGCCACCACAGGGTGAAGGCGGCCATCCCGAAAAGGCCCAGCGAGACGGCGGATATGAAGATGGACGTGAACAAGAAAAGATCCCCCCAGATCTCAGTGCCCCCTGTCGCGACGGCGCGTCACATGCGTCGCGTCATGTGCTGACACTAAGTGGAAACTGTGAACGGGGGGAGGTCTTCCGATAAATAGCTTGTTTCAGAGCTGACTTGTTCTTAGCTGCACATATCCGGACACGTGATCTCTTTTTTGGTCGGCAATGATCAAGTGGACTGACCGTTCGGGCCGGTCAGCGCGGTGCGCAGCCGATCGGGGTCGGTCGTCGGAAGATCACAAGTGAAGTTACGGCAGACGTACGCCGTTGCTTCACTTCCCGAAAGTGGCCGGTCGGCGATCAAGGGAAATTCGTCACTGTCCGTCACCCCATAGGCCACAACAGCCCCGGGAGCCGTGGCCAGAAGCGCCTGTCGGTGTAGGTTCTTTCCGGCCGGATCGGTCAACTCCCTTGCCACTACGGCGACTTCGCGCGGTCCGTCGAGGAGTGCCTCCGCTACGGACAGTCCCCAGCCGATGAAGCGGGGGACCCGGGGGCCGAGCGCTTTGACGACGCCGAGTGCTTTTTCGGCTGCGGTGCGGTGGGGTTCGGCTCCCGTGTGGGCCGCGTACGACAGGAGTGCCGACGCCGCCGCCGTCCAGCCGGAGGGGGTCGCGTTGTCCATGGGGTCCTGGGGGCGGCGGATCAACTGCTCGGCGTCCGAGGCCGTGTCGTACAGGGCGCCCGACTCGGGGTCCGTGAAGCGGGCCAGGACGTGGTCCAGGAGCAGGCCGGCGAAGTCCAGCCAGACGCCCTCGGCGGTGACGGCGGCCAGCGCGAGGAAGCCTTCCGCGACGTCGCCGTAGTCCTCCAACACGCCCGCGTTCGCGCCGGGTTGGCCGTCCTTGCTGGTGCGGGAGAGATGGGCGTGGTCGTCGAGGTGGATGCGGACGACGAGGTCGGCGGCGGTGAGGGCGGCCTCGATCAGGTCGGGGCGGTCGAAGTAGGCGCCGGTCTCCGCGAGGGCCGCGATCGCGAGGCCGTTCCAGGCGGCCACGATCTTGTCGTCGCGGCCGGGGGCGGGGCGTTCGGCGCGTTTCGCGAGGAGGCGGGCGTGGATCGAGGCGATCTTGTCCGCGTCGAACACGCCCTCCGTCTGCGGGAGTTGCAGGACCGAGGCGCCTTCCTCGAAGGTGCCGTCCTCGGTGACGCCGAAGTAGTGGGCGGCGAGGTCCGCGTCCTCGCCGAGGGTGTCGCGGAGTTCGGCCATGGTCCACACGTAGTACGCGCCCTCTACGTGTTTCCCGGTGCCGTCGTCGCTGTCGGCGTCCAGCGCGGACGCGAACCCGCCCTCGGGTGTGCGGAGTTCGCGGACCATGAAGTCCGCCGTCTCCAGGGCGATCCTGCGGGCCAGCTCGGAACCCGTCGAGCGCCACAGGTGGGCGTACACGCGGCACAACAGGGCGTTGTCGTACAGCATCTTCTCGAAATGCGGCACGATCCAGTCGCGGTCGACCGAGTACCGGGCGAAGCCGCCGCCCAGCTGGTCGTAGATGCCGCCCCGCGCCATCCGCTCGCACGTGTCCGCCGCCATCTGCAACGCACCCTCCGAGCCCGTCCTCGCGTGGTGCCTCAGCAGGAACTCGATCACCATGGACGGCGGGAACTTCGGCGCGCCCCCGAAACCGCCGCGCTGCGGGTCGTACTCCCGGGTCAGCCCCAGCAGCGCCGCGGCCAGCTCCTCCTCGCCGGGCGGCTGCGCGTCCCCGAACGACAGTTCGCGCTCCCCCAGATCCCGCACGATCTTCCCGGCGACCTCGGCGACCTCGTCCCGGCGGCCGGTCCACGCCTGCCGCACGCCCTCCAGCACCTGCCGGAAGGAGGGCGAGCCGTGCCGCGGCTCGGGCGGGAAGTACGTACCGAAGTAGAACGGCTCGGCGTCGGGGGTGAGGAACACGGTCATGGGCCAGCCGCCCTGACCGGTCGCCGCCTGCACGGCCTCCATATAGACGGCGTCCACGTCGGGCCGCTCCTCGCGGTCCACCTTGACGCTGACGAAGTGTTCGTTGAGGTAGTCGGCAGTGTGCTGGTCCTCGAAGGATTCGTGGGCCATCACGTGGCACCAGTGGCACGAGCTGTACCCGACGCTCAGAAGCACCGGCCGCTCGCTCCGCCGGGCCTCCTCGAACGCCTCGGCCGACCAGGGCCACCAGTCGACGGGGTTGTCGGCGTGCTGGAGGAGGTAGGGGGACGTCTCATGGGCCAGTCGGTTCGGCATGGAGCCATCCTGCCGCAGTGTCCGGCCGCTCGGACGGCAGGCGTGTCCCAGACGGTGACGTCCGGCTTTCCGGTGCTTCTGCTTGGTGCGGTGACGCCGCCGAGGTAGGCGACGCGTTCCTCGCCGGTCATCAGTCAGGAGAGGTCGCCCCGCATCGCGTCAAGCCGTCCTCCAGGCAGGACACGTCCCCGGCCCGCGTGTCGCTCGGAGATTCCGCCTGACTTCCGGTGCGGCCTTCGCCTGGCAGCATCCGCTCACCGCTTGAAGCAGCTGTTCATTCACCGTGCAATTACTCCCCCACCTGGCCTACATGGACACGGCAAGGCCGCTGCCTGCAACTAGCCGGCGCCGATCACTTCCTGTGTGCACACGTCGCACTGCGCGATCCCTTACCACATAGGCCACCCGGACCTCTTGGCTAACTGACGGGTGCCACCTCATCAGAAGCTGCTACATCCCTGACTATTTAAGAGATTATAAGATGATTGCCGGAGAGGTTTAGAGGTTGTCTCATGTGGCGTGATGTTCGTGCGGCATGATGTCGGTCGTGACTGCCGATCTGTCGAAGCGGCTGGTTCCTGATGAACTCTGGGAGCTGGTCGCCCCGTTGCTGCCGTCGTTCGTCGCTCGACCGCAGGGAGGCGGGACCGCTCCGCGTGATGAGCGGGCCGTGTTCACGGCGGTGGTGTACGTACTGACCAGCGGGTGTGCCTGGCGGCACCTGCCGCCGACGTTCGGTACGTCCCCGGCGACAGCGCACCGCCGGTTCACGGCCTGGACCGAAGCCGGCCTGTGGCGCCGGCTGCACCGGGCCGTGCTCGACCGACTCGGCGCCAGGGGTGAGCTGGACTGGACCTCGGCGATCATCGACGCGGCCTCCGTCCGTGCGAAAAGGGGGGATCACTGACCGGGCCGAACCCGGTCGACCGCGGCAAGAAGGGCAGCAAACTGCACGTCCTGTCCGACGCCCAGGGCATCCCGCTCGCCCTCGCGGTGTCCGGCGCGAACCTCCACGACAGCCAGGCGTTCAAGCCGCTGATCCGGGCGATACCCGCCGTCCGCTCGCGGCGCGGACCACGAAGACGACGTCCCGTCAAGATCCGCGCGGACAAGGCGTACTTCTCCGCCGACCACCTGGCCTGGCTCCGTGAACGGGGCCTGGTCCCGCGCATCGCACGTCCGGGCATCGAGTCCGGCGAGCGACTCGGCCGGCACCGCTGGAAGATCGAACGGTCCATCGCCTGGCTGCTCGGCTACCGCCGCCTCACCGTGCGATACGAGCGGAAGGGATCGCACTTCCTCGCCTTCCTCGGCCTCGCAGCCGCCCTGACCTGCTACAAGAAGCTCGCGAAACTCACCACGTGAGACAACCTCTTAATGTAGGTCGCACTTGGAAACCTTGCGAACCACCACCATGGAGGCCGCAAGTGATTGCATCAATTGTGACGGCTGGAGCCGGTATTTTAATTGCGATCATGGCGTACTGGTTGAATCACCGGGGAGAAGTCCAGAGGTCTCTCAGGAAGGAACGGATCGACTGGGTAGGCAGTCAACTCAAAGACCTCTACGGCCCACTTCTTATTTTGGCGGAGATTAACGAGCGGGCATGGCGAGAGTATCGGAGGGCATATTTTCCATCCGATTCGACAGAATCTCCAAGGGGACCACTGGCGGAGTCAATGTCGATGCGATGGCACGTATGGGTTGAGGCAGTATTTGCTCCAAGGGCCCAACAGATAAGGGAAATCATCACTGCGCGCGGAGATCTCATTATCGAAAGAGAGATGCCACCAGTGGTACTCGACTTCTGTGCCCATGCCGCGACATATGATGCCCTACTGGCGGACTGGGATACCGTAGCCGTCAACCATTCCACGCTGATCCGTCATCCGGGAAGCAGCTTCCTGTTGTACGTACGCGAGTCGTACGTCACCCTGAAGGCCGAGCAAGAAGAATTGCTGCAATCGAGCCGACTCGATTAATGAGCCACCAGGTCTTTGGCGGCGACCACATGGGGGAGGAACCGTTCATGAAAGTATTCCTGAGCTGGTCCGGCGAGCGTTCCAGGCAAGTCGCTGAGGCTCTGAAATCTTGGCTGCCGGATGTTATCCAAGAGGTTGATCCGTGGGTCTCGACTCAGGACATCGCCAAAGGAGGCAGAGGGATCAAGGAGATTACTCATGAACTTGCCGCTACAGATTTCGGGATCATCTGCGTAACCCCAGAGAACGAGGCGTCGAAGTGGATCAATTTCGAGGCAGGCTCACTCGCCAAGGAGTTCGAAATTGCACATGTCGTTCCTTTTCTCATTGACATGAAGATTGCAGACCTAACCGGCCCTCTCTCGCAGTTCCAGGCAACCGTCGGAGATAGTCGAGAAGATGTCCGGAAGCTCATTGGGGATATGAACAAGTCGTCAGCAGGACGAGCGGTGGCAGAGGAACGCCTGGAAAGAGCCTTCTCGAGGAGCTGGAGCGAATTGGAGAGCGCGCTACAAGAGGTCCGCAGCGCACCCCCGCGAGAGGGTATGCGGAATTCAGTCGCGAGGTCCGATACGGAGATGCTCGAAGAGATCCTCTTGCTGGTCCGAAAGCAAGAATATCGCCGGACGGATCTAGAAGGAAAGGCGAATCAAGTCGAGGAAAAACTATCGTACAGTCGGCGAATCAGCGAGGACGAGTTCATCGTGGCATCATTTGCGAAGATCGGATGGCAGGTGACTGGGTCCTCACGGGAAAACGGTGGGGTAAACATTACCGCACAGCATCCGGAGGGTAGCAGTACATTCTTGTCGCGTGATTTCATCGAACGTATGGCCAAGTCTTTGGGTATGCGTGTGGTTGTGACAGGGGAGTCGGGGGATGTGCTGATGCGTAGCGGAACCCACTTTTCTTAGCATGTACGCAATTGATTCACCGTTCAAATTTAACCTCCGCAGACATTGGCATCTTCTCTGTTTTCCTGAAGCGTAGGTTTTCGATTTTTTCTTCCCGAACCCACGCATTCCATGCCTTGATGTAAATAGCTACTTGCTCGCGCATTGAATATCGCCGCTTGGAGCTCCTTCTCTGCATGTGAGGGACCTTGAGAAGGGCAAGTCGCGGGTCTCCGACCTCAAGGTTTGCACCCAAGGTTAGCCCATCGATCCAGCTGTCAACCTTCACTGCGGGGGCCGCCTCAGTCGTGACAAAGTATCCCACTGCCGCCCCCGTTTGGCTCGCAAATACGTGCTTGGAAATTTCGCGGCCCACCGCAACAGCTTCTCGGTACATATCGCTGTCCTCGGTGTATGCCGCTAGGATCCGACCGTTCGCGATTCGGGCTCCATTGCCAGTCCAGGGAGAGTCTGGCATGTTCTTGAACAGAAGAACGTGGCGAATGGTGGAGTGAAGCAGAGGGAGATACTTCTCGCCGGTAGCGGAAAGCGTGTCCACACCGCTTCGACGCTTTCCTGTATCGAGGACAGGAAACGCAGTTCTCGGAAGCCCTTCGAATACGTAAATCCACACCGGAATCCCGGCCTTGATGATGGCATTCAAGCGGTGCTGGCCGTCGAGGAGGCATCCCACGTCAAGAGGCCCATCAAGCGCGATTCCCTGGTGCGTTAGCTGCCACTCTCCGCTGACAATTGAATCGGCTAAGAAATCGACTTGTCCCCAATCCAGGCGGCGATTTACCACGGCTCGGGACAGTAGAGTCTCTGCGATCTCAGGAGTGATTTGGATGAGACGTGGCGTGGGTACGCCCTCTGCAACCCCGTTATTGATGATCATTTCAGGATTATATGGACCTTGATGATGTGACGTCACTGAAGATCTCAATTGATCGTTTTCGCACTTTCGTGTTCAAAAATAGAATGCAATAAGCGAGATTGGCGTAGCGGAAGATCTCCAATCAGCCATTTGGTCGCCAAGTGTGAATTGCGCAAGTTGGCCAGTTTTGCCTGACATTGTCTATTTTGTAACAACTGTCACGCGGAGTTGAGGGCGAGGTTGGGCCCTGCCGAAGTCGAGGGTGTAGGTCCGCCCTCAGTCAGCTCGGAATCATCCCGTCTGCACCCGCGGTGAGGGCATGCAACTGACCGGTGAGGGTGGGCTGTTGCAGCAACTGGCCAAGCGGGTATTGGAGTCCGCCCTGGAAGGCGAGATCGTCGATCCCGTCGGTTATGGAGAAGGGTGACCCGGCCAGAAAGGACAAGGGCGCCCGCGCCAAGGCCGAGCTGACTGATGTCGACCCAGCCCAGGGGGTCGGTCTCGGGGCAGGGCTCGATCAAGTTCCGTGAGTGTCCGGGGTGTTGGTGATGCCCAGGATGGCGAGTGCTCGTTCGGGTTCGTGGCGGATGGCGCGGGTGGTCTTGGCGATGTTGTCGGCTCCGAGGATCTTCAGGGTGCCGATGGCGAGGTTGCGGATGGTGGCCATGGCGCGGGGCGTGGTGCCGGCGTGAATGGTCGAGGCGTCCTCGGCGAACGTGACGTCTCGGATGTAGTGGGAGGAATTTTCGATTCCCCAGTGCCCGCGAATGGCGGTGGCGAGGTCGGCGGGGCGGGTTTGGTGGGCGGCGAGGCTGGTGACCGCGTAGACGTTCTCGCGGGTTTCGGGCCGACCGGTGGGCTTGCGGCGGCGGTGGACCCGGATGGCGAGGTGGGCGTGGGGGAAAGCGATGCCGCCGAGGTTGTCGGCGATGGCGCAGGTCTTGATCGAGCGGGACTCGCGGCGGCCGTGGGCGGTGGCGGAGGTGGTGTGCTGGACCTTGATCGACGTCCAGGGCAGGGCGGCGAGCTGGGCGTAGGCGGTGGGCTGGTTGGTCTTGATGACGGCGATGTAGTGGGCCTTCTTCGTCTCGGCCAGCCAGGTGATGTTGGCCTTCACCGAGTGGAGGGCATCGAAGGTGACGACGGTGCCGGCGAGGTCGAGTGGCGCCAGCAGGGGCTTGAAGTGGCGCACTTCGTTGGTCTTCGCACCGACCTCGACCTGGGCAATCGTGGCGACGCGGTCGTGGGTGACCGCCGAGAGCAGGTGACGGCGCGGCGCGGCCAGGCGGGCTGAGCCCCTGAGGGCCTTGCCGTCCACGGCGATGACCTGCCGCGATCGGGCCTCGGGCACTTCCGCGGACGCGGTGATGCGGTGCCGGTCGGCCAGGTAGGCGCCCACAGCCTGGTCCAGGGCGTCGCCGTCAAGTGCCGAAAGAACGCGTCCGAGAGTGACCGGCCTGGGGCTGCGCCGCCAGCCGAGCAGGTGACGGCGTACCCCGAGGGATGCCAGCAGCGAGTTCGTGGCCCGCTCGCCGAACTCGGCGAGCTCGTCGATGCTCTTCGCTCCGCAGACGGCCGCGCAGGCACACACCAGCAAGATCGCCGTCAGCGAGTACCACCGGCCCCGGCGCGAGCGCGGATCCGGAACCGATTCGAGGTAGGGACGCAGGTCAGCGATCCGGTCCGCATCCAGCGGACCCAGCTTCTCCAGCACGGCAGGGATAGGGGAAGATGCAACAGCAGGCACGGGACGTCCTCGTGATCATCTGGCTTCGACACCACAATGATCACGAACCCCCGTGCCTGCTCTGCTGTCCGCCCCTACCGGCCTGATCGCCAACCCTCCACGCAATCACGGAACTTGACGGAGCCCTGGTCTCGGGGGGCAGGTTGTGCGCGGGTTTAAGGCTTGGATCACCTCGCGCAGGCTGGCCGCGCAGATGAGCCGTTCGACCGTGCACCGCGCGAGGGTGAGCCCTTTCCGCAGGAGCGCGGCGTGGATCTCGGGGGCACTGTAGGCGCCGTAGCGGGTGCTCGGCATGATCTCGGCGTCGGTTCTTGAGGGGTCGTAGATCGGCTGGACGCCGAACGCTTCCTCGTACTGGTCGATGTAGGCGACCTTCATCGCGACGGGTGGTCCAGCTCCGCGGCGAAGGAAGCCGAGGCGGATTTCGGTATCGAGTTCGCCCGCTTCAACTCCCGGTTCCCCCCCCCGTTCCAGTTCGGCGATGCGGGCGGCGTCCTGGCTGGTGGTGCTGGGGCGTACGCCTTCGTCGGTCTCGACGCGATTGCCCCAGGTCCCCGCAGGACTTCGGGGTGGATGCCGAGAGGTACGCCGGTATGGCGGATCGCGCGCGTCCGGCCGGCAGGGTCCTCGTCCGTCAGAGGCGTCGCGCGCTGACGGACGAGTTATTCGAAATCAACAGCAGCACAAAGTGCGCCTCTGTAATGATCTGAGCACTTCGAGGCGGGACCGAGCTGGGGGAAGACGCCGATGATCGATTCCACGCTGGGCAAAGGTGAGGACGAGTCTCTGGGGCGAGCCTCCTATCTGATCGAGGGACGGAGAGTGCTGGTCTCCGACCTTGTCAACGCGGGCCTGCTGACCCCTGGGGCGCAGCTCACGTTCTGGCGTAAGCGATCCGGAGAGGCACACCGCGCCCGGGTGACCGAGGACGGCAGGATCGAGCTGAGCGACGGCCAGCGTTTCAAGTCCCCCTCCGCGGCAGCTGCCGCAGCCACGGGGCGAGGCCCTCATGACGGGTGGACGGCCTGGGCACTGGACGACGGCACCCTGCTGGACGTTCTGAGACAGAAGCTCCTGGATACAGTGGCGGAGCTGCCGTCTTCCGGCAACGTCGCGGCGGAGGGCTCCGCCGCCCGGCACGTCCGGTTGAAGAACGCGCGGAGGCAGGCTGACGCCGACACGCCGATCACTCTCACTGTGAGGGATCTGCTGGGCTGGTGGGGGGCATCCCGGCGCGGCTACCTGGTCACCGAGCAGGTAGCCGCCGAATTGGCCAACCACGGTCTGTCCACCGTGCCGGACTTCGAAGCTGTGGGGATCGACGACCGAGTCGCCTTGACCGGACCCTCCGGGGACACCGAGGACGGGGAGGACACGGAGGAGGAAACGGCTGAGCAGGAGCCGGTGGCGGGGCAGGAGCCGAGGGCGACCGGCACATCAGGGCCCACCACCACCTCCGGCGGCCAAGAGGACGAGGATGAGCCGGTCCAGGGGCAAACGGTCGGCAACCTGCCCTCGGCGCTCAAGGGAGTGGTGTCGGTGCCCTCCTCGGCGAGCTTCGAGGAGGCGTTCACAAAGATGCGGCTCAACGGGTACTCGCAACTGCCGGTCCTGAACGGACCCCGGAATCTACGGGGGGCCGTCACCTGGGAATCCATCGCACGAGCGCGCTACGCGGACGCCGCAGCCCCTTTCGCGGATGCCATCGTCGATGCTCACGCAGTCAGCTACGCCGAACACCTGATCGACGTCTTGCCGGACCTGGAGCGGTTCGGCTTCCTCCTGGTCAAGGATCAGATGAATCAGATCGCCGGAATCATCACCGTCGCCGACGTAGCCGCCGAATACGGCGCCACGGCCCGGCCGTTCCTGCTCATTGGTGACCTCGACCGGCAACTGCGCCGGGTCATCTCGCGAACTCTGGAGCTTACCGAGGTGATCACGCTCTGCGATCCGGACGGGCTCCGGAAGCTCACTGCCTTCGACCAGCTGTCCTTCGGGGATTACCAGCAAGTTCTGAGCAATCAGAAGCAGTGGGACAGGCTGGACTGGCCATTGGACCGCAAGGCTTTCACGGCCCGCCTCGACGAGCTACGAGAGATCCGCAACGAGCTGATGCACTTCAACGACAAGGACAAGGCCGGCGATTCGGCGATACCGATGCTCCGCAACATGATCGAACTACTGCGCGAGCATGGCGGCTGAGGCGCAGCGCTCGCCCGACTCCGGAGTCGGGCGAGCGCTGCGACAGAACTGCCTCCCGGCGGGCAGGCGCGGAGTGCCGAAAGCCCACGCTCTGTAATAGATGGTGTCTTACACTGGGGCTATGAAGTCGACCCGAGCCGGAAACACCGAGAACATCTCCGTATCCATGCCGGCTGAACTGGTCAGCGAACTCCGCTCTCGGACAGGCCGGCGCGGCCTGTCCAGCTACATCACCGAGGCCGTCAGACACCAGCTCGCCATGGATGGGCTCGCCGAGATCGTCGCGGCCCACGAGGAAGAGCACGGCGTGCTTACGGAGCAGGAGATCGAAGCGGCTCGTCGCGACCTGTTCGGCGACGAGAACGCCGAGGGTGTCCAGCGAGGCGCTGCGTGAAAGAACAGTCGGCCCGCTCGCTGGTGCTCGACTCCGAGGCGCTCTCTCTGCTCCTGCGCAACGACCGGAGGATGGCAGCTCGCATCGAGGCATCCCGGCAGGCCGGAGTGCCCGTCCTCGTGTCTGTGCTGACCATCGTTGAAGCTGCGCAGGGGAAGACCGACCTGGCGCGCTTGAAGTGGGTGCTCTCCCGGCTGCGCGTGGAACCGGTCAGCCAGGAGGATTCCCTGACCGCAGTGACGCTCCTTCGGGACGCAGGTGGGCTGCACGGGCACAAGTACGCGATCGACGCTCTCGTCGCCGCGCTCGCACTCCGTGCCTCGGCCCCCGTGATCGTCCTGACCTCCGACCGCGACGACTGGTCGAAGCTCTGCGGGAGCCGCGTGATCATCAGAGAGGCGTGAGCACCGGCACGCCCCGTTCCCGGGGTTCCGTGAACGACTCCGGCGACCAGAGCCACGCTCAGCCCGGCTCCCCCCGGAAACTCACCGCCTCCGCCACGATCGCCTCCAACTGCTCATGGTGCGCCCCCTTCCAGTACGCCTTCCCGCACTCCCCACACTGCGCGAACACGTCGTACGAAGCCTGCGTCCCCTCCCGCAGCCGGTCCGCGACCTCCTCCTTCGTCGCCGGCCGGAGCAGCCCGTTGCAGGAGGTGCACCGGGTCCAGGGGGACAGCGTGGGAGCGAACCGCGTGAGCGTCTCGCGGAGCTGCGTGCCGGGCGACGTGTCATAGACGTACGCCCCCGCCCACAGCTCGCGCCGCCGCAGCAGCCCCCGGTCCCGGCTCAGCAGCACGCGTTTCTCGGCCGCCGAGCGGGACGCCAGCGCGGGATCGCCGATGTCCGTCGACTCGTACGCCGTGTCCACGCCCAGCAGCCGCAGCCGCCGCGCGAGGGTGCCGAGGTGGACGTCGAGGAGGAAACGCAGGGGCGCGCCCGGGACCCGCTGGGGCAGGACATGCGCCCGCACCTCCACCGACTCGCCGGGGGAGGGGACGTACGAGGCGGGCACCTCACGGCCGTCCACCAGCAGCGCCCCCACCTCCGTGAGGGGCACTCCGGCGGACTCCACGACGTGGCCCAGCGTCGAGACGCCGTCGATCCTCAGGGTCGTGGTGGCGCGGCGGACGAAGAGGGAGAGGGCGGGGGCGACTCGGAAGTGGATCTGCGGTGCGGTCGTCACCCGGCCAGCATGGATGCGCTCGCCGGTCCGCTCAAGGGGTTTGCTGCCGCATCCCCGGCGGACCCTTCTCCAGTACGTCCATCGCGCGGTCGAGCAGGTCCATCATGTCGTCCTGGAAGTCGTTCTCCGCCCAGTACAGCGTGATCTCCGACAGCCCCGCCATCAGCGACATCGTGTACACCCGGGCCTCCAGGCTGTCCTTGTCCTGACCCGTCCGGGAGGCCACCGCGTCCGCGAGCAGCTTCCCCGTCACCGACATGCTCTCCAGCATCCGGGAGCGTACGGCGGGGACATGGGCGAGGAGGTGGGAGCGCAGGCGGGTGTTCTCGGCCTCCCCCTCCGCGAGCCCCGCTCCGACCGCCAGCCGCATGATGTGCCGCAGCGACGTCATCCACGGCTCGTCCAGCGGACGCTTCGCGAGTTCTGCCAGCAGCAGCGGGTCGAACTCGTCCGTGAGGACGATGTCCTCCTTGGTCGGGAAGTACCGGAAGACCGTGGACGGCGACACCTCGGCGCGTTCGGCGATCTGCTCGATCGTGGTCGCGTCGTACCCCTGTTCCTTCACGAGGGCGTACGTCGCGGTGCGGATCGCCGTCCGGGTCTTGATCTTCTTCCGTTCGCGCAGACCGAGGGGGGAACCGGCGTCTAGGGAGAGGTGTGCCATGTACCTCATTGTCGTGCATCGGCCTGGTCAGGAACCACGTCCGTCGTTGCGGGCGGCTCGGCCTTGGCCCCCGGCAGGAACGCCGCCGCCAGCAGCGCCGCGCCCAGCGCGCAGACGCCGCACACCAGCAGCGCGAGGTTCATGCCATGGACGTACGCACTGTTCGCGGAAGCACCGAGACCGGGAACCCCGGCCTTCTCCGCCACCAGATGCGCCGCTACGACGGACTCCCCGGCCGTGTGCGCGAGGCCGGACGGCAGTCCCGTCACGTCGAGCCGGTCGCGGAAGTCGCTCGCGAGGAGGCTGCCGAGCAGCGCGATGCCGATCGCCGCGCCGACCTGGCGCAGCGTCATCAGCAGCCCCGACCCGCTGCCCGCGCGCTCACGCGGCAGGGCGCCGAGCGCGCCGGTCATGGCGGGGACGACGGAGAAGCCGAAGCCGAGGCCGGTGATGGAGAGCCACAGCGCGGTGAACCCGTACCCGGAGTCCACCGTCGTACGGCTCCCGAGGAGCGCGGAGAACGCCAGCACCGCGAGTCCGGCGCTGACCACCGCCCGCGAGCCGAACCGCTCCACGACGGGTTGCGCGGCGCGCGCGGCGATGAGCAGGCCGCCCATCATCGGCAGCAGCCGTACGCCCGTACCGAGCGCGTCGTTGCCGAGGACGGTCTGGAGGTACAGGGGGAGGACGAACAGCAGGCCGGACAGCACGAACATCACCAGCGTCGCGGCGAGCGTGTTGAAGAGGAAGCCGCGCTGGGAGAGCAGGGACATGTCCAACATCGGCCGGGACATGCCCCGTTCGCGCAGGACCAGGCCCGTGAGGAGTACGGCCGACAGCGCGAACATCGCGACGATCAGCGGGTCGCCCCAGCCGCGCGTCGGGGCCTCGATGATCGCGAAGATCAGGGCGCCGAGGCCGGACGCGGTGAGGGCGGCGGACACGGTGTCGACCTTGGGGGAGGAGGGGTCGTTCGTCTCCGGGAGCAGGAAGACGCAGGCGGCGATGCCGATCGCGGCCATCGGTACGTTGACGAGGAAGACCGAGCCCCACCAGAAGTGGTTCAGCAGCCAGCCGCCGATGATCGGGCCGAGCGGGAGGCCCAGCGAACTGGCCGCCGAGATGATGCCGACGGCTTTCGTCCGCTCGTCCGCGCCGAAGAGGGACGGCAGGACGGACAGCGCGAGCGGGGTGACCAGGGCGCCGCCGATGCCCATGAACGCGCGGGCGGCGATGACCCAGTTGACGTCGCCCGCGAGCGCGCCGACCACGGAACCGGCGAGGAAGAGCGCGAGCCCGACGATCAGCATCCGCCGTCGCCCGAACCGGTCGCCGAGGAGCCCTGCGGGGAGCATCAGCGCGGCGAAGACGACGACGTACGCGTCGGCCATCCACTGCTGCTGTCCGGTCGACGCGCCGAGGTCTCCGGCCATCGTGGGCAGGGCGACGTTGAGGATCGTGAGGTCGAAGCCGAGGGTGAGCATGCTGGCGACGAGCGCGCCGAGGGCCCACCAGCGGCGGGGGTCTGGAGTGACAGTGTCCATGAAATGAGAGTAGCTCTCAAAAGGTGGTTGCTGTCAATCGGGCTTGACTGTCTCTTTGCTTGGAGGTCAGCAGCCGGTGTGCTCGGGTGAGGACGGTGGCGGTGACGACGAGGATGAGGTCGAGGACGGCCAGGGAGGCCAGGGGAGGGAGCCAGATGGCGACCACGCCCGCTGCGGCGAGGACGGCGGCGGCGAGGAGGCGTTCCTTCCAGGCGCCGCCGGCGGTGGTGCCGAAGAACCAGGCGGTGGTGGCGAGGTAGAGGGCGGGACCGCCGAAGAGGAGGAGGGCGAGGCCGGCGGAGCCGTGGCCGGTGGGGTGGGCGATGGCGAGTTCGCTGCCGACGGCGAGGGCGACCAGAGCGGCCAGGACCAGATAGGCGCTGTTGACTCCGAGCCGGACCGACCGGACGGGATCGGGGCTGTTGGCGACGGAGCCGGTGACGACGTCCTCGCCGCCCCCGAAGTAGGCGGCCCACAGGCACACCAGAGCGATGAAGACCGCGGCGGTCGCGAGCACGTTGGGGACGTCGACGGGGGCTTCGGACAGGGTGCGGCCGGCGGTGAGGACGGTTTCGCCGAGCAGGATGATGAAGAACAGGCGGAGGCGTTCGAGCATGTGGTCGGCGTCGAAGGCGAGTTCACGGCCGCTGAGGGTCCGGCCGGGCAGCGGGTGGGCCAGCCAGGTGCCGGTGAGGTCGATCAGGGCCGCGACCGCCCACCACCACAGCCGGGGTCCGGAGCCGGCCGCGGCGCCGATGATCCACAGCGGGGCGGACACCGCCATCCAGACCAGGGTGCGGCGGAAGTGCTCGCGCAGAGCGTCGGTGCGGCCGGCCAGAGCGGTCACGGCGCCCGCGAAGAACAGGATCGCGAGGAGCGGGATCACGAACGCCCAGGCCCGGTCGTCGAAGGCGCCGGGGATCGTGGCGTTCATGAACAGCCCGAGGCCCATGACGATGACGATCATCCACCGGGTGACGTCGCGGTGGACGTCGAGGAGGGTGGCCTCGTAGCTGGTGTAGGCCCACGTGCCGAACACCGCCACCAGCAGGACGCCCGTCTCGGCGGCGCCGCGCCAGGTGAGGTGCTCCAGGAGGTGGTGGGAGAGCTGGGAGACCGCGAAGACGAAGACGAGGTCGTAGAACAGCTCCGACGGAGACACTTCCCGCCGCGGTCTCGACGACTCTGGGACGCTGCTCATGGCTGTCAGCCCTGGTCGGCCGGCTCGGCCGCCAGGTGCTCGGCGTAGAACGGGACGGCCTCGGCGATGGCCTGGTCGACGTACTTGGGGACGTCGTAGAAGTCCATGTGCGTGCCGCCCTCGACGATGCGGAGCTTCTTGGCGGTGCGGGCGCGGCCGTGGAGTTCGGTGGACATCCACAGCGATCCGGCCTCGCTGCCGGCGACGACGAGGAGGGGCTGGGTGAGGAGGTCCTCGACCAGGTGGAAGGCGTCGAAGGTGAAGATCCGCGAGACGCTCTTGGTGAAGAGGAACTTGTTCTTGGCGTTGGGGTGCTGGGCGCGCGGGGTGAGGTAGTACTCGCCGGCCTCCACCAGGTCGCGCGGGGTGTTCTCGTCGGGCTCGGCCGGGACGTAGGGCAGGTAGGTGGGCTCGGCGCCCTGGGAGGCTTCGGCGGTGCGCTGCCGGGCGACGGCCTGGAGGGTGGGGACGGCGGCGGCGTCGGAGTCGGTGCCGTACCAGCCACGGCGGAAGTTGGTGCCGATGTTGACGGCGCTGACGGTGGTCAGGGCCTTGATGCGGTAGTCGGTCATGGCGGCGTTGACGCTGTAGCCGGCGCCGGCGCAGATACCGAGGGTGCCGATCCGCTCGGGGTCGACGAAGTCGAGGGTCTGCATGTGGTCGACGGCGGCGCGGACGTCGTCGACACGGGCGTAGGGGTCCTCCAGGTGGTGCGGCTCGCCGCCGCTGTCGCCCTGGAAGGAGGCGTCGAAGGCGAGGGCGACGAAGCCCTGCTCGGCGAGCTTGCTCGCGTACAGGCCGGCGGCCTGCTCCTTGACGCCGCCGCCGGGGTGGACGACGACGATCGCGGCGTGGCGGGTGGTGCGGTCGAGGCCCTCGGGCAGGTAGAGGCTGCCCGCCATGGTGATCTGGCCGTTGGGGAAGGTGATGGCTTCCATCGTGGTGCTCCTGTGTGGTGCGGTGGTCTCAAGAAGTGCGCAGGTGCGCGAGGTCGTCGCGGACGCGGGCCGGTTCGTCGGCCAGCGGCATGCCGGGGCTGTCCTCGACCGCGTCGAGGGCTCCGGGCTCGTCCGGAGCGGCTTCGGTGAACAGGGCGGTGAAGTCCGTGGTGGCGGGGCCGGGGCCGGAGAAGACCTCGAAAGTCCGGCCGAGCGCGGTGTCGTCGAGGAGCGCTTCGACCAGGAGCGCGCCCAGGACGTCGCGGCCGATGCCGGCCTCGCCGGTGTCTCCCTGCTCGATCCGCAGGTGCGCCCCGCCCTCGCCGGCGTCCAGCCAGCCCGGACGGACGACGGTGTACGGGGCACCGCTGAGGCGGACGAGGCGTTCGGAGCGGCGCTTCCAGTCCAGGGCATGGCCGCTGTCGTTGAAGTGGTGGTCCCGGCGGGTGACGAAGATCGTCGTCTGCAGGACGATCCGCGGGCGGCGGTCGCCGAGCGCGGTCAGTACGTTCGCGACGCCGCCGTAGTCGGTGCGCTCGAAGGACTCGGGGCGGGAGTCGTCGTCCGAGCCGTGGACGAAGATCACCGCGCCGATGTCGGCGACCGCCTTGACGAGGGTGTCCGGGGCGGTGAGGTCGCCGGTCACGATCTCGGTGCCGGCCGGCAGGACTTTTCGGGCACGGGACTCGTCGCGGGCAAGCGCCACCGGGGTCAGACCCCGGGCGGTCGCCGCAGTGACGACGTGACGTCCGGTGCGGCCGGTGGCCCCTACGACGAGGACGCGTTCGATGGCGGGCATCGGCATCCAGCTCCTTCATTACGGAGAAATTTGTGACGTGGAAATCCTGGAACCGGAAATTCGTATCGGTCCGCAAGTGATTCCCGCTCGGTCACATGAAATACGTTCGCACGTGCCGCGTTCCGTCACCAGAGGACACTTTCATCCTCGGAGCGGTCTATCCAGGGATAAAAATATCCCTGACACCGAAGTCGCGTTCGGGTACACACTGGCGACCATGACCACCAGTGCGCGCCGTGACGAACTCGGAGCCTTTCTCAAAGCCCGCCGGGCCGAGCTGAGCCCCGGCGCGGTCGGGTTGCCCGAGACCGGTGGCCGCCGCCGTGTCCACGGGCTGCGCCGCGAGGAGGTCGCCGTGCTCGCCGCCATCAGCACCGACTACTACACCCGCCTGGAGCAGGGCCGTATGCAGGCGTCCGCGCCCGTACTCGACACCCTCGGCCGCGTCCTGAACCTGGACGACGACCAGCGCGCCTACCTGCTCGAACTCGCCGGCCGCCCCGCGGCCTGCCCGCCGCGCCGCACCGCACAGAAAGTGCAGCCCCGCCTGAGAAGGCTCCTCGCCGACCTGGGCACCACCCCGGGAATCGTCTTGGGCCGCCGCATGGACATTCTCGCCTGGAATCCCCTCGCGGCTGCTCTCATCACCGATTTCTCCAAGGTTCCACAAAAGCATCGGAACTATATACGCCTGCTTTTCACCGAACCCGCCATGCGAGAGCTGTACGCCGACTGGGAGAACGTCGCCCATGCCTGCGTGGCCCAGCTGCGCAGGGAAGCGGCGCGCGACTCCGGCAGCCCGCGTCTCGCCGGGCTCGTCGGCGAGCTGTCGGTCCGGGACGCCGACTTCCGCAGCTGGTGGGCCGCCCACCACGTCGCGGCGCGCGGCGTCGGCACCAAGGTCCTGCGGCACCCGGTCGTCGGCGAGCTCACCCTCGACTGGGACACCCTCGCCCCTACCGTCGACGCCGACCAGCACCTCGTCGTCTGGACCGCCGAACCCGGCTCCCCCTCCCACGACGCGCTGCGCATCCTCGCCTCCTGGGCGGACGGGGTCACACTGGAACCATGAACAGCGGCCACGGTGACCCGAAAGAACTGGGCGTCTTCCTCCAGGCCCGCCGGGCCGACCTGGACCCCCTCCAGGTCGGTCTGCCCGACACCGGAACCCGGCGGAGGGTGAAGGGCCTGCGCCGCGAGGAAGTCGCCCAGCTCGCCGCGATCAGCACCGACTACTACACCCGCGTCGAGCAGGCCCGCATGCAGGCGTCCGTTCCCGTCCTGGAAGCCATCGCCCGCGCGCTGCGCCTCACCGGTGACCAGCGCGCCTATCTCTTCGAGCTCGCCGGCCGTCGAAGCGAACCGCCCGCCCGCTCCGGCCGGGAGATCACCGAGCACTGCCGCAGGCTTCTCGACCAGCTCACCGAGTCACCCGCCGTGGTCCTGTCCGACACCATGGACGTCCTGGCCTGGAACCAGCTCGCAGCCGCCCTCCTCACCGACTTCGCACAGGTCCCCGAAGCCGACCGCAACTACGTCTGGCTCCTGTTCAACGACCCCACTCTGCGCGCCCGCTACGAGGACTGGCCCGCAGGCGCCCATGCCTGCGTGGCCTATCTGCGCATGCACACCGCGCACCACCCCGACGCCCCTCGCCTCCAGCACCTCCTGGAACGCATGGCCCCGCATGCCGACTTCCAGCGCTGGTGGCAGAACCGCGAAGTCGCCGTCCAGGGCACCGGCAACAAGATCTTCCATCACCCTGTCGCCGGTACCGTCACCCTCGACTGGGACACGCTGACCAGCTCCACCGCACCTGACCAGCACATCGTCATCTGGACCGCCCCGCCGGACAGCCCCTCGGAAAAGGGGCTCCGGCTCCTGGCAGCGGCACAGACGGAAGCCGTCGTCAGAGTTGTCCGTGCTTGACGGCTTCCAGGAACGAGGTCCAGGGGTCCGCCGGGACGATCACGGCTGGGCCACTGAGGTTCTTGCTGTCCCGGACTGGCACGCCAGGCGCGTAGCCGTCCAAGACCTCAACGCACTCGCCTCCGGCCGCCCCACTGTACGAGGACTTGCGCCATCCACTCAGAGTGGATGCGTCCGATATGCGCTGCTCAGCCATGTTGCCTGTATTCCTTCTCTGTCGCCCTCAGCAGGGCTAGGGATTGCTGGAGCGGTTGGGCTTCGCTCAAGGCAAGAGCGTAGGCTCCTTGAATCTCCTCAACCATGGCGGGGGAGTCATGCACCGTCCCTGTACGCAGGCCCTCGGTATACGCAACGGGTGGCTGATCCGCGAACCACATCAGCATTGCCAGGCCCGCCAGCAACGAGTGCGGTGTACCGAACGGCAGCACGTTGACCCTGATCCGCCCAGACTCGGCAAGCGCCACGATGTGTGCCAGCTGGTCTGCCATGACCCTGGGGCCTCCGACGGGACGCCTGATGACCGCCTCATCCAACAACGCCCATAGTTCCGGGGTCAGCGGGTCCTCCAGCAGCTTGGCCCGCTCAAGCCGTGTCACAACGGCCTTGTGACGCTCATCCTCACTCCGGCGGGGGTATCCGGAGTCAATGACAGACCTTGCGTACTCTTCGGTTTGCAGAAGACCGGGGACGTACGACAGCCCGAAGACACGGATGTTCGTTGCCTGTTGCTCCAACTGCCGCGCACGCTCGAACCAGTCGGGGACGTCACCTTTCTGCCCCGGCCGGAAAGTAGCCAGCACATTCCCCGTACCCAGCGCCTGGTCAAGCCTCTTGGCGTCCTCTTCGCTGGGATAGCGAGTCCCGTTCTCGATCGCCGCGATGTGCGAACGGGACATGATCGCGGCATCCGCCAACTGCTGCTGCGTCCACCCCTTGGCGGTCCGCGCTTCCTTCAACCACTCGCCGTAAGTCGTGGCCATGGCCTAACTCCCGTTTGTCCCGGTGCCGTTGTAACGAGGATGCCAGTAGCGGGACCTACGGAATGGGTCGTTCCCTGAAGAGGAGAAACCTCGACCCTCAGGAGACCAACGGCGATGAACAACAGTACGCCGTACCCCCAGGAATTCATCAAGCCCGAAATCATCGACGCCTGCGACGAATGCAAGGTGTTCGTCGACAAGTGGTTCAGGCACATGATCCGCAAGAACAAGGACTACGACCCCTCCGCCGCCAGCGACGCCGCCGTCCTCTGGAAGATGCACGTCACCAACACCCACCCCGGGAAGTCGAAGTGAGGCACCCGAACGCCCGCGTGACCGCGCTGGGCGAACCCCGCCTCGTCCAACTCCTCGACGGCACCGAAGACTCCGACTGGCGAACCGAGTACGGCGGCACCCTCAACCCCGCGACCGGCAAGGTCGAACTCCCCACCCCGGCCTACACCCCCTGCCCCTACAAGAACTGCCCCGAGTGCGCCCGGGAGGCAACCCGTGGTCACCGCTGAACACATCGGCAAGACCGTCACCGACGGCCAACGCACCGGAATCCTCATGGACTTGATCACCTGGGAGAACCCCGACCTACCTCCCGCCCACCGCCGCTCGCAGCTCATGGCGTACGTCCGCCCCGAAGGCGGCGGCACCGAATGGGACGCGCCCCCGTCCACGCTGGACCCCGCATGAGGACCGTGTGCACCATCGTGGTCGTCCTCGCAGCGCTCATGTGGGTCGTGACCGTCGCATGGATCGTGACGACCTGAACCACCCCCCCCGGACATGACGAAGGCCCACCACCCGCATCCGTCGGGGCGGACGGAAGGAGCGGTGGGCCCGACCCCGTACGCCGTTGTACAGGGCCTCGCCGGTAAGTACCGCGGCCGGTTCGTGACGAACGCGTCTGGTCAGGGACTGATCGGTGAACCGGCCGCGGAGATCATGGAGTTACCCGAGGCGGTTCACCAACGCCTCGTACTCGTCCCAGAGTTCCTTCGGCGTATGGTCGCCGAACGTCTTCAGGTGCGCCGGGACCAAGGACGCCTCCTCGCGCCAGATCTCCTTGTCGACCGTGAGAAGGAACTCCAGGTCGGAGTCGGCGAGTTCGAGCCCCTTCGTGTCGAGGGACGCCTTCGTCGGGAGGACGCCGATCGGGGTCTTCACCCCGTCCGCCGTGCCGTCCAGGCGTTCCACGATCCACTTCAGGACACGCGAGTTCTCACCGAAGCCGGGCCACACGAACCGCCCCGCGTCGTCCTTGCGGAACCAGTTGACGTAGTAGATCTTGGGGAGCTTGTCCGCGTCCTTGTCCTTGGCGACGTCGATCCAATGGGCCATGTAGTCACCCATGTTGTAGCCGCAGAACGGCAGCATCGCGAAGGGATCGCGGCGCAGCTCACCGACCTTGCCCTCGGCGGCGGCGGTCTTCTCGGAGGCGACGTTCGCGCCGAGGAAGACACCGTGGTTCCAGTCGAAGGACTCGGTCACCAGCGGTACGGCGGACGCGCGCCGCCCGCCGAAGAGGATCGCGGAGATCGGGACGCCGCGCGGGTCCTCCCACTCGGGCGCGATGATCGGGCACTGTGAGGCGGGGACGGTGAACCGGGCGTTGGGGTGGGCGGCCGGTGCGTCGGAGGCCGGCGTCCAGTCGTTGCCCTTCCAGTCGGTGAGGTGACCCGGCGTCTCCTCGGTCATCCCCTCCCACCAGATGTCACCGTCGTCCGTCAGCGCCACGTTCGTGAAGACGGAGTTGCCCCACAGCGTCTTCATCGCGTTCGCGTTGGTGTGCTCGCCCGTGCCGGGCGCGACGCCGAAGAACCCGGCCTCGGGGTTGATCGCGTACAGCCGCCCGTCCTCCCCGAACCGCATCCACGCGATGTCGTCGCCGATGGTCTCGACGGTCCACCCGGAGACGGTGGGCTCCAGCATCGCCAGGTTCGTCTTCCCGCAGGCGGACGGGAACGCGGCGGCGACGTACTTGGCCTCGCCCTGCGGCGGGGTCAGTTTCAGGATGAGCATGTGCTCGGCGAGCCAGCCCTCGTCGCGGGCCATGACGGAGGCGATGCGCAGGGCGTAGCACTTCTTGCCGAGCAGCGCGTTGCCGCCGTATCCGGAGCCGTACGACCAGATCTCGCGGGTCTCGGGGAAGTGGGAGATGTACTTGGTGGAGTTGCAGGGCCAGGGGACGTCGGCCTGGCCGGGGGCGAGGGGCGCGCCGAGCGTGTGCACAGCACGCACGAACTTCCCGTCGGTCCCCAGCTCGTTCAGAACGGCCTGCCCCATCCGCGTCATCGTCCGCATCGATACGGCGACGTACGCGGAGTCCGTGATCTCGACGCCGATCGCGGAGAGCTTGGAGCCCAGCGGGCCCATGCAGAAGGGGACGACGTACATGGTCCGGCCGCGCATGGAGCCGCGGAAGACCCCCTGCGTACCCGTGAAGATCTCCCGCATCTCGGCGGGGGCCTTCCAGTGGTTGGTGGGACCGGCGTCCTCCTCCTTCTCGGAGCAGATGAACGTCCGGTCCTCGACCCGCGCGACATCGGTCGGGTCGGAGGCGGCGTAGTAGGAGTTCGGCCGCTTGATCGGGTCGAGCCGCTTGAACGTGCCCTTGTCGACCAACTCCGCACAAAGTCGGTCGTACTCGGCTTCGGATCCGTCACACCAGACGACGCTGTCCGGCTGGGTCAGTTCGGCGATCTCGGTCACCCAGGAGGCGAGCTCCTGGTGAGGGGTGGGGGGAGCCGCGATGTCGCGCGCCACGATTGCTCCTACTGGGACGAGGGTTTTTGTTTGTTGCCCCGTGGGGGCCACGACCCGGACGCTTCACTGAAGGGCGCTCATCCGGTGCCGTCCGCACTCATTTGATCATCCGCCGGGTCAGCGCATCTGTCCAGAGGGCGTCACATATGAGCGGAGTGAGGCTCGCCACGTGTTCGCGCGACCACGGAGGGGAACAGGGGGCTACGAGGATGGGGCGAACGGCGGAATTCTGCGGGTCGGCGGACGCCCTTCCGTGGGGCGCAACGCCCGTGAGAGGATGGCCACTCCGCGCCGGTCATGTTGTCGTACTGACACGTAACTTACGGTTCCGTAGGTACGATTTCGCGTATGACTGCGCCCTCCCTGCCACACCAGCTCAAGCAGCAGGCCCAGCAACTCGCCGAGCCGATCAAGCCGAAGCTGCGCGGCTGGCTGCATCTGGGCATGTTCCCGACCGTCCTGATCGCGGGCCTGTTCCTGACGGCCCTCGCGGACTCGCCGAAGGCCCGGATCGCCTGCGCGATCTACATCCTGACCGCGTGCCTGCTGTTCGGTGTGAGCGCGGTGTACCACCGGGGGAACTGGAGCCCCCGCATGGACGGCATCCTGCGACGGCTGGATCACGCCAACATCTTCCTGATCATCGCGGGCACGTACACGCCGCTGACGATGCTGCTGCTGCCGAGCTCGAAGGGCACGTGGCTGCTGTGGAGCATCTGGGGCGCGGCGGCGGCGGGCATCCTCTTCCGGGTCTTCTGGGTAGGCGCGCCGCGCTGGCTGTACACCCCGTGCTACATCGCGATGGGCTGGGCGGCGGTCTTCTTCCTCCCCGACTTCATGCGCGCGGGCGGCATCGCGGTCCTGGTCCTGGTCATCGTCGGGGGCCTCCTCTACAGCGCGGGCGGCGTGATCTACGGCATGAAGAAACCGAACCCCTCGCCGCGCTGGTTCGGCTTCCACGAGGTGTTCCACTCGCTGACGCTGGCGGCGTTCGTGGTGCATTACGTGGGGATCTCGCTGGTGGCGTATCAGCACGGGTAGACCCCGCACGACTCTCAGGGCCACGGCATTGATGCCGTGGCCTTTTTCATGCGCTCGCGCGATGCGCTAGGAGGTACAGCTGTTCGAGTGCGGTATCTACGCCCTTGGGGTGACCGGGGAGTGTCTGACCTGAAAACAGGTCGTTTCGGTTGTTTCTCTGCTGCGGAGAAGAGTGCCCCCTCGAAAGGTGTCCCATGGTCAAGTCCCGTGTGCTTGCCGCCCTGTGCGGCTCAGCTCTGCTCGCCGGTCTCGTCGCGACCACCCCGGCAGGCGCGGCGCCGGTGGTGAACGTGTGCGGCGGAGCGGTCGCCGACTACACCGGCGTCAGCGGCCTCGACATCGCGTTCACTGGCAGCGCCACCCACAACGGCATCGACCGACCCCTGACCATCACCCCCCAACTGCTCGGCAGCAACCTGGTCAAGGTGGAGATCGCCGGTGGCGCCGGTGACTCCCGCTTCGCCATTGGCAACCTGGAGATCCGCTCCAACGCCTCCGGCCGCGGAAAGATCCTCTTCCCCTCCTACGCCGGACACGGCTGGTCCACGGACCTCTCCTGCACCGGCACCCGGGTCACCCGCATCATCGGCAAGATCGAAGTCGCCGACCAGAGGGACCCCATCGACTTCACCGTCACCCGATGACCTGGGACGCGAAGGACATGACCATGCGAAAGCTCGCCACCACAGCCTTCCTCTCACTGCTCCTCACGGCGCCGACCGCCACCGCCACAGCCGCCACCCACGCAGAGGCGAAGAGCTACAGCGTCCCCACCACGAGAACCGCCCTTCCTTCAGGGACCGCACACCGATCCACCCACCACGCTTGGGACCCTGACGCCGACGCCAACCCCGCCACGGGCGGAAGCGACGGCTCCTGGGGCAGCGGCTACGCCGCCGGTATCGGCGCCGGTACGGGCGGCGGCGAGCTCGGTGGCGCCGGTGGCGGCGGTGGCAGTGGCAGTGGCAGCGGCAGCGGCGGCATCTACTAAGGCTCCTACAGTGGCTACGGCGGAGGCGGCGGCCAAGCGGGCGCCTACTACAGCAGCAGTGACGAAGGGACCTACGGCGGGAGCGGGCGCTACAACGGCTAGTGCCCACGCCCACGAGCGGGATGCCGGGTCAGGCAACGGCCACACCGGCCGGCGCCCGGCATGCCGTAGCCGACCTACTCCGGGACCTCGTAGCTGTGCGGCTCGGCGACCCACGCCGCAAGCTTCGCTCGCCATGAGACCGCCCCCTCTGGACCGGACCCCGTCACAGGGCCGGCGGGATGAGGCCGGAGCTGGCCATCTCGATGAGGTCTTCGAGGTCGTTGCCCGTCTGTTGTCCGGCGAACGCTTCGCGCAGTTCACGTTCGGTCCTGACCGACTCCGACGCGGACGCCGGGTTGGCGATGAGGAGGCCGTTCGGCAGGGGTTTGCCGGTCATGGATTCCCAGATGTCGGACGCGAAGCCGGCGCAGTTGTACGTGGCGAGGTTGTACGTCGCGTCCGTCCTGGCGAACGCCGCGTGGTACCCCAGCAGCACGGCCTCGATCCCGACACGCGCCGTCTTCTGCTCCTTGTCACCCCCGTGCCGGTCGGGACAGACGATCACTCCGGGGACGCTCTGGAGGGAAGGCTCCTGCGGGTAGAACCCGAACTCGGTGGAATCACCGAGCGGGGAGGTCACCTCGATCCAGACGTGCCCCACCGCGTCCTCGTTGCGGAACTCGGCGCTCGTCCAGGGCGCACCGGGGTCGATCTTCGCCTTGACGGTCCAGGGCTTACCGTGTGCTTCCGCCGAGTTCATGCCCTGCCGGATCACGGTTCGCAGCGCCCTCAGGCTTTTGTGGAACGGCAGTTCGGTGTCCTCGACGGTCGCGGTGGCCTCGGAACCCGAGTCGGATTCCGACTCCGAATCGGACTCGAACACCGACCGCGGCTCCTGAGCCGGTGACTCTTCCGGGGGCATGCGCTGGACGGCCGGCAGTGCGGTGGGAGGCTGCTGTCCGCCGCGCACCATGTTTGCCACCGCCGCGTTGCCGACCGCGCGCTGGAGGGACATCAGCGAGGCCGGACCGGTACGGGCGGGAGGCCGGACACGGCCGGGTGCTCCGGTGACCTGCGGTTCTTCGGGGGTACGCGCACGTGCTCTCACCGCATCACCCTCACCCGCGGGCGCCGTCCGGGGGAACAGCCGTCCATCCCTACCTGAAGGCAGCCGCCTTGCACGAAAGGGCGTTCGCGCCATCCCCGAAACAGCGGCAGAGCCACAAAAAGTGGCACCCGGCCCGCGCGTCGCTGCGGGTGCGCGCGGACCGGGGCCGATTCGGGGGCGGACCCCGTGGGGGGGAACTAGTGGACGGCGAGCGCCGCCGTGTGCGCGTCCATCCGCTGCGCCGCGAGGATCGCCGACGTCGTGTCCGCGCGGGACGCCGCCACCAGCAGGGCGCGGCCCGCGAGGGCATGGGCCCGGCGGTGCAGCGACACAGGCGAGTGGCTTGCCGCGTCCGCGTGCGAGCGCAGCGGCACCCGGCCGCCGCGCAGCCGCGTGACCTGGTGGGCCAGGCTGTGCGCCGCCTTCTCCAGGTCCGGCGTCGAGGACTGGGCGCGCAGTTCGTCGGTCACGGCGAGGAGTGCGGACAGGTGGCCCGCGAGCTGGATGTCCAGCTCTTCCTCACGCGTGCGGTGCGGGACGTCGGAGGCGTGCACAGGCGTGCTGTGGACCGACTTCGTACGGATCGGCTCGTACATGAGGATGGCCTCCTGTGCTCTGACAGGAAACCACCCTAGCTTGGATTCTGTCTAAAGTTGGCAGTACTACAGAATCGACGCCCCCCGTCACCGACGGTCAGTGCTGGGCGTACCCGTCGAGGAAACGCCCGATCCGGGTGACCGCGTCCTTCAGATCGGCGGCCGTCGGAAGCGTCACCACGCGGAAGTGGTCCGGCTCGGGCCAGTTGAAGCCGCTGCCCTGGACGACCATGATCTTCTCCCGGCGCAGCAGGTCGAGGACCATCCGCCGGTCGTCCTTGATCTTGTAGACCTGCGGATCGAGGCGGGGGAAGAGGTAGAGCGCCCCCTTGGGGCGGACGCAGGTGACGCCGGGAATCTGCGTGAGCAGCTCGTACGCCGTGTCCATCTGTTCCTTGAGGCGCCCCCCGGGAAGGACGAGGTCGTTGATGGACTGCCGCCCACTGAGCGCGGCGACGACTCCGTGCTGCCCCGGCATGTTCGCGCACAGCCGCATGTTCGCGAGGATCGTGAGGCCCTCGATGTAGGAGTCCGCGTGCGCGCGGGGCCCGGAGATCGCCATCCACCCGACCCGGTACCCGGCGACGCGGTACGCCTTGGACATGCCGTTGAACGTGAGCGTGAGGAGATCGGGCGCGACGGCGGCGGTCGCCGTGTGCGTGGCGTCGTCGTACAGGATCTTGTCGTAGATCTCGTCGGAGCAGACGAGAAGGTTGTGGCGGCGGGCGATGTCCGTGAGGCCCCGGAGCATCTCCTCGTCGTACACCGCGCCCGTCGGGTTGTTCGGGTTGATGATGACGAGCGCCTTGGTGCGGTCGGTGACCTTGCGCTCGATGTCGGCGAGGTCGGGCATCCAGTCGGACTGCTCGTCGCAGCGGTAGTGGACGGCGGTGCCGCCGGACAGCGAGACGGCGGCCGTCCACAGCGGGTAGTCCGGGGCGGGTACGAGGACCTCGTCGCCGTCGTCCAGCAGGCCCTGCATCGCCATGACGATCAGCTCGGAGACGCCGTTGCCGATGAAGACGTGCTCGACGTCGGTCTCGATGCCGAGGGTCTGGTTGTGCATGACGACCGCGCGCCGGGCGGCGAGCAGACCCTTCGCGTCGCCGTAGCCGTGCGCCGTGGAGACGTTGCGGAGGATGTCCTCCAGGATCTCCGGCGGGCACTCGAAGCCGAACGCGGCCGGGTTGCCGGTGTTGAGCTTGAGGATGCGGTGACCTGCCGCCTCCAGCCGCATTGCCTCTTCGAGGACCGGGCCCCGGATCTCGTAACAGACATTGGCGAGCTTTGTGGACTGGATCACCTGCATGTCACGGAGCTTACGGCCCGGTCACCGGGGTAGGGACGTGTTTTGCGCCACGTGGGGGTCAAAGAGGCCCGGCCGAAAACAAGTGCTTGTTCCCAGCGGTGCGGATGTTGATTATGTGCATGACAAACATCTAGCCAGCAGCATCCAGTCACAGAGGGGACCCCCACATGAGAAAGCCTCTCGTCGCCGCGTTCTTCGCCCTGGCCCTGGCCGGGGTGGGCGCGGCACCCGCCGTCGCCGCGCCGGACGCGTCGGCCGCGACCGTAGGGAAGATCGCGACCGCACCCGCGACCGCCGTGAAGGCCGAGGCCGCACCCGCGCTGAAGGCCGTCACCCTCGCCGGGACCGTCGCGCTCAGCAACTGTTCCGGTTCGGTGATCCGCTTCCCGAACTCGCTCGACACCGACCCGGCGCTGGTCATGTCCAACGGCCACTGCCTCACCTCCGGGTTCCTCGACCCGGGCGAGGTCGTCGTCAACCAGGCGTCCAGCCGGACCTTCGGCCTGCTCAACTCGGCGGGCACGCAGGTCGCGACGCTGCGCGCCAGCAAGATCGCGTACGCGACGATGACTGACACGGACGTGTCGATCTACCAGCTGACCAGCACGTACGCGACGATCCGCAACAACTACGGGATCGCGCCGCTCACCGTCCAGAACACGCACCCGACCGTCGGTACGGCGATCACGGTGGCCTCCGGGTACTGGAAGCGGCTCTACAGCTGCAACGTCGACGGCTTCGTGTACCGGCTGAAGGAGGGCGACTGGACCTGGAAGGACTCGCTCCGTTACACCTCCGCCTGCCAGACCATCGGCGGCACCTCCGGCTCCCCGGTCGTCGACCAGGCCACCGGCAACGTCGTCGCCGTCAACAACACGGGTAACGAGGACGGCGCGCAGTGCACCGTCAACAACCCGTGCGAGGTCACCGAGTCCGGCACGGTGACGGTCCGCAAGGGCATCAACTACGCGCAGGAGACGTACCAGATACCGGCCTGCTTCACGACCGGCAACCAGCTCAACCTGAACGCGAGCGGCTGCATCCTGCCGAAGCCGTAACTGTCGTAACTCCGGCTGAACTCGGGGGTGTTCCGTCCCACGGGACTGAGACGGACCGCCCCCGCCGCCGACTAGAAAAACGTCCGTACGTATTCGGCCACCGTGCCGTCCGCCTCCACCACCGGGATGAGCGGCCACTTCTCGAACGTCGTGCACGGATGCGACAGCCCGAGCCCGACCCAGTCACCGACCTCCAGATCCACGCCGGGTCCGGTTTCCAGCCAGGCGTGCTGATCGGAGAGCGCGGTCACCGAAATGCCGTCCGCCGTACGCTCGTCGCTCCCGCGCCGGATCACCTCGACGACCGGCAGCCCGAGGTCGTACGCCACGTCCCGCTTGCCCGCGTTGAGGAACGCCTGGTGCGCGGTGGGCCTCGACACGACCTGCGCCCAGAGCCTGAACGCCGGTTCCAGGGAGCCCTCTTCGGGTACGCGGTTGAAGGGTGTGCGGTCGCGGTAGTGCAGGTGGTCGTGCGTGACGTACGCCCCCGAGCGCAGCAACTTCAGTACGGGCGCCGAGAGTTCGGGCATCTCCGCGAGGACGTCCGTCACCGCGTCGAACCACTCGCTGCCGCCCGCGCTGACGACGATCTCCGGCCCCGAGAAGCGCCCCTCGCGGTCGAAGTCGACGGCCAGCGCGACGAGTTGCCGGGTCCAGTCGCGGACGGCGTCCGCTGTGGCGTCCGGCACCTGAGCCTCGTACCCTGCCACGCCCACGAGTTGGAGCGTGCGCGTCTTGGAGACCGCGTCGGCGACGACCGACGCCTCCGTGCGCACGCCGGTGCGCCCCTCGGGCCCCGCCGCGAGTTCGACGACCACTTCCAACGGGCGTACCGCACCCGCCTCTTGGAGTGCCGCGTCCATCAGCTCGACGCCGCGTACGGAGTCGACGTAGCAGATGTGGCGGAAAGCGGGGTCGGCGTCCTGTTCGGCGGCGAGCCAGCGGAGGGCGGCTGCGTCGACGAGTTCGTTGGCCAGGAAGATGCGGGAGATGCCGAACTTCCGTGCCACGCGGACCTGGTGGGGCATCGCGAGGGTGATGCCCCAGGCGCCGTGGGCGAGTTGGCGGTGGAAGAGGGCCGGGGCCATCGTCGTCTTGCCGTGCGGGGCGAAGGCGAGGTGGTGGCGGGTCGTGTACGACTCCAGGAGCGCGAGGTTGTGGGCCAGGCGCTCGGCGGAGAGGGTGAGGACCGGGGTGGGGAAGCCGCCCGTGAACAGGTTGCGGCGTTCGGCGGTCAGCTCGGCGACCGTACGGCCGTCGGCGTCCGGCGGGAGGCCCTTGAAGCGGTGGTCGAGGCGCTCGGCCGCGAGGCCGGCGAGGGGCTCCGGGGCGCCGGACGTACGGGACAAGGTCACTCCAGGTCGCGGCTCTGTCGTATAACGAAGTCGGGGCCGACTGTGTGCGGCACAGGATCTTCGACCATACTGCCCGCTGTGGAGCAGCGCATAGGACCGAGCAGCAAGCCCCTGGAAGGCGCCGGGTTCGACCCGGCCTTCATCCCCGGGCTCACCTCGCCCGTGGCGGCGAAGCCCTCCGGGGAGACGGCAGAGGAGCCCGAGGACGCGAAGCCCTCGCCGGAAGCGGCGGCTTCGGAGGACGGCGCGAAGCCTTCGGAGGAGGCCGCCGTCGAGACGGCCCTCGACGAGGAGGCTTCCGGCGAAGAGCCTTCCGGCGAAGAGGAGGAGGCGCCCGTCGACGGCCCCGTCTTCGAGGCGTCCGACCGCCGTGCCTCCTTCGTCGCCGACCACAAGGGTGTCCGCCTCGCCCTCGACGACCAGAACTGCGAGTTCCGGTGGGACGAGATCGGCGCGGTCGAGACGGAGACGACCCGCTTCGGCAAGCGGTTCACGATCACCGTCCACACGCCCGACCGCCGCTGGTACCCGATCGAGATCGAGGCCAAGTCCCGTTCCGCGTTCCCCGATTGGGAGCGCGAACTGGACGCCGTCCTCGACGCGTACTTCGAGGACGGCGCCCAGCCGGAGCAGTCTGAAGAGACCGCGCCGGAAGAGACCGAACCGGAAGAGGACTAGCAGTACTGCGCCTGCTTCCCGATCGACCGGTACATACAGTCGGAGTTCTCCAGCAGTTGCAGCACCGCGTCCCGGTTGCGCGACGTCTCCCGCTCGATCACCTCGTCGGGCGGGTAGAAGCCGCCGCCGGACGAGGACGACGGGTACATCTCGAAGGTGAACGAGAAGATCTTGTGCGTGCCCCAGAGGTAGTCGTCGATCGACCCGTCGGTGATGTACAGGTCGCTCGACTGCTCCGGGGTGTACCCGTTGCTCGCGGCCATCTTCTGCCCGACGGCCTTGAACGCCGCGTTGTCGTCGGCGGTCATGCCGGTCGTGGTGTCGGCGTTCGTGTACCCGAACGGCCACAGCACGAGCTGGCTGTACGTGTGGAAGTCGATGTTCGTCTTGATCTGCTGCACCCCGCCGACGACCCGGCTGCGGACGAAGTCGGCGACGACCTTCACCTCGGGCGCGGACTCGGCGGCCGTGCCCCGGTACGTCTCGGAGGACGTCGACCCCGAGGAGCCGCCGCAGCAGCCCCAGCGGTAGTTCCAGTTCCGGTTGAGGTCCGTACCGACCGCGCTGGAACCGGAGTTGGGCTGCCGGTTCTTGCGCCACGAGCGGTACGAGCCGGTGGCGATGTCGTACTCGCCGCCGTCCGGGTTGAGGTCGGGGACGATCCAGATCTCGCGCCCGTTGACCATGTTGGTGATCCGTGAGTCGGTGCCGTACCCGGCGCCGAGTTCGCGGATCAGGTAGAGCGCCATCTCGACGGTGAGGTGCTCGCGCGCGTGCTGGTGGTGCGTGAACAGCACCTCGGGCTCGGCCTCGTCGGTGCCGACGTTGTCGCTGATCTTGATCGCGTAGATGTCCCGGCCCTGGTACGACGTGCCGATGACGCGCTTGCTCATGATGCTCGGGTAGGCCGCGAGCCGCTGGTTGATCTCCGCGTTCATCTCGGCGTAGTTGTGGTAGCCCGAGTCCGCCGAGGGGAAGTCGTACAGCCGCAACTCGTCTTCGGCGAGCCGGTCCGGCGCGGCGCCGAGCGGGGTCACCTCGTACCCGGCCGCCTTGAGCTGCTTGATCTGGTCGCTGCGGCCCGATACGACGACGGCCTCGGAGTCCACCTCGTCGATGCTGACCCCGGCCCGCATGATCGCGGTGCGCACGGGCGCGGTGTTGTTGTGGACGTGGATCTCGTACTGCCGGATGTCGTCCGAGGCGGGGGCGGCCTTGGTGGCGCTGTCCGCCGAGGCGCTGGTCATCGACGCCGAGACGGGGGCGGCGAGCGTCAGCGCGAGGAGGGTGGCGAGTGCGGCGCTGCGTCTGCCTGATCGGGGGTTCGAGCCGCGGATGCGAAGGCGCATGAGGTCTCCTTGTGTCTCCAGTCCGTCCGGATTGTCCGGAGGGGTGGGGGTGGAGCAGGGGAGCTTTGCTGTGTACGTGCTGTGCGGCGTGTCGCTCATGGTCGGGGGTATGGCATGAGCAGGTCAAGAGCGCCTCATGGGTGGACCTCGTGCACGCCCTCTTGCCGTATACGAGACTTTGCGCATCCTTGACGTTCATGGCGGACACCACGGGAAACCCCACGACCCACGCCCCCTCCACCCCCGTTCCACGCAAGGCCAGTTGGCGCCACATCGGACCCGGCGTCGTCGTCGCCGCGACCGGTGTCGGCGCCGGTGACCTGGTCGCGACGCTCATCGCGGGCAGCAACTTCGGCTACACGCTCCTCTGGGCGGCGGTGATCGGCTGCCTCGTCAAGATCTCCCTCGCCGAGGCCGCCGGACGCTGGCACCTCTCCACCGGCCGCACCCTCTTCGACGGCTGGGCGAGCCTCGGCCGCTGGACCCTCTGGTTCTTCGGCGTGTACGCCGTGATCTGGGGGTTCGTGTACGGCGCGGCGGCGATGTCGTCCAGCGCGCTGCCGCTCCAGGCGCTGTTCCCGGACGTGATGGACCTCAAGTGGTGGGCCGTCGCCTGCGGTCTCTCCGGACTGGTCTTCGTCTGGTTCAACAAGTACGCGGTGTTCGAGAAGGTCATGACGGTGCTGGTCGGCGTGATGTTCGTCGTCACCGTCTACCTGGCGATCCGGGTGACCCCCAACATCCCTGACGCCGTCGCCGGGTTGCTCCCGGTCCTGCCCGAGGAGAAGGACTCGGTCCTCAACACGCTCGGCCTGATCGGGGGCGTCGGCGGGACCATCACCCTTGCGGCGTACGGGTATTGGGTCAACGCGAAGGGGTGGACCGACTCCGGGTGGATGAAGGTCATGCGGCTGGACAACCGGGTCGCGTACGTCACGACCGGCATCTTCGTCGTCGCGATGCTGTTCGTCGGGGCGGAGCTGTTGCACTCCGCGAACGTCGCGATCGCCAGTGGGGACAAGGGACTTGTCCAGCTGAGCGACATCCTGGAGGCCGAGTACGGCTCCGCCACCGCCAAGTTCTTCCTCATCGGGTTCTTCGCGACGTCGTTCACCTCGCTGATCGGGGTGTGGCACGGGGTGAGCCTGATGTTCGCGGACTTCGTCTCCCGGGTCAGGGGCGCCGGCGACTCGACCGCCGAGGACATCGCGTCCGGCGTCCGCGAGCGGTCGTGGCCGTTCCGCGCGTACCTGCTCTGGCTGACGTTCCCCCCGATCGTCCTGCTGTTCCAGGGGCAGCCGTTCCGGCTGATCATCCTGTACGGGGTGCTGGGCGCCGCGTTCCTGCCGTTCCTCGCGCTGACCCTGATCTGGCTGCTCAACTCCCGCCGTACGCCTGCGGAGTGGCGCAACGGGTGGCTCAGCAACGGGATGCTGGTGGTGGCCGGGGTGCTGTTCGTGGTGCTGTGCGCGAAGCAGGTGTGGGACCAGCCGTGGTCGGAGTTCTTCTGATCGGAGTTGTTCTGAGCCGGAGCCTTCCTACGGGCGCCACTTCGGGCTGAGGGCGATCGTCCGCAGTTCCTTGATGCTCAGCGCCGGGGTGGTGCGGGTGGCCGGGGTCTGCTGCGTGGCCGCGTTGAAGGCGCTGATCACGACGCGGAAGCCGTCCGTGCGCAGGGTGTCGACCGTCCACATCACGACGCCCGAACCGCCCTTCTCGCCGGGGCCCTGGTGGGTGGCCACGAGGGTGCCGTCGGGGAGGGTCTCGGCGCCGGAGCCGAACAGGTCGTCCTTCACGTCGGCCATGTTGGGCTGGACGTTGATCTGGACGTAGCTCTTGCCCTTGCCGTCGTCGACGACGACGTACGCGAACTCGGGGTCGTTGTCGGGGCTCTTGGTGACGACCTTGAGGTGCTTGGGGAGCAGGGAGGTGAGGGTTTTGCCGACGGTTCCGGTCTGGGCGGGGGGAGTTGAGGGGGCGGGTGTTCCGGGGGTGCTGCCCGCTGTGAGCGCGCGCAGTTCCGCCGAGGACACGAGCTTCGTCAACTGGGCGGGGGAGAGTGGGGGGTTGGGGCGGGTGATCTTCTCGCCCTTTTCCGCGGGGGAGTTCCACTCCGTCACGTTCACGTGCGTGCCGTCCGGGGTCGTCAGGTCCGCGTACCAGACTTTTGTCTCCTCGCGGCGATCCGGGTACTCGTACCCCTGGAAGACGGTGACCTGGGAGCCGTCCGCGAGGCGCTGGGTCGTGCACGCGTCGTTGGGGACCAGGACCGGGTCCGGGCAGCCGTCGGTGCCGCGCGAGGAGGCGGGGCCGACGGAGAGGGAGAGCGCGGCGGCGCCCTTGCCGTCGTCGAAGACGCCGGACACGGTGGAGCCGCTGTTCTGGCCGACGGTGAACGTGCCTTTCGGTAGCAGCTTCTTGAGGATCTCGGTGATGTCCGGGGAGGCGGGGTTGGACGCCGGGGTCGATGCCGCCGTCGTACCCGTGCCGACGTCCTGGGGGGTGTCGCCCGGTGAGGTCAGCAGCGCGCCGCCGACGCCCAGCGCCGCCACCCCGGCCACGCTGCCCCCGATCACCGCGAACCGCTGCCGCAGCCGCCGGGTACGGCCCCGGCGGGCGCCGCCCTCGACGAGTTCCGTGCGGTCGGTGGTGAACGTGTCGCCGGTCTCGCGGAGCGTCTCGGCGAGGTGCCGCTCGAAGGGGTCGTATTCGGGCATGGTGAACCGCCTTGTCGGTCAGTGGAGTTGAACTTCAGAACTTCAGGACTGGCAGGACTTCAGGGCCGCGCGTACTCCCCGATCCCCTCGCCCAACAGCTCCCGCAGCCGCCGCAGCGCCCGCGTACTGCGGCTGCGAACGGCCGCCGACGTCGTATGCAGCACGTGCGCGGTCTCCTCGATCGAGCGGTCCTCCCAGTACCGCAGGACGACCACCGCGCGGTCCTTGGGGGAGAGCCGGCCCAGCGCTTGCAGCAACGTCAGCCGCAGCGGCGCGTCCGTCTCGTCGGTGGCCGGCAGGTCGGGGAACGCGTCCGTCGCGCGCTCACCGCTGCTGCGGCGGCGCCGGTGCGTGAGGAAGACGCGGGTGAGGACGGTCTGTGCGTACGCCGCCGGGTTCTCGGCCTTCGAGACGCGCCCCCAGCGGACGTAGATCTTCCCCAGCGCCTCCTGCACGAGGTCCTCGGCCAGGTACGTGTCCCCGGCCGTCATCAGACACGCCGACCGGTACAGCTGCCCGGCGCGCGCCGCGGCGAACTCCGCGTACTCGTCCGCCCGCGACTGTCTCATCCGTATCCCCCTGCTGTACCGGCGCCCTCTGCCCCTGTCGACGCGGTGGCTCCCGGGAAATGTTTCAAGGAAGGCGCGCACTCCGCTTGTGGAGGGTACGTGGAGGTGAGTTGCGGCGGTTTGGGGGCAGTTGACCGGTGGCGCTCCGGAGAAGAGTTCGTTACCGGCTCACGAAAGCTGTTCTCCCCGTGGTGAGGCGTGGATACAGTGCTGAGGTAGTCACGCAATGAAGTCATCCCGGTGCACCGGAGTAACGCCGGTGGGCCGGGTCGCGGGAATCGGGGAGCTGCGCGTGCCAACTGCCATTGCGGTGACCGGCGCGGGTCTCGCGCTGCCCGCGCAGGACGAGCGGACGGTGCCCGCCGTCGTGCTGGAGGGCATCGAACGCCAGCCGCTGGAGCAGGCCGTGGCCATGGTGCAGAGCGCCGTGGAGAGTTACGGCCATCTCGTCGTCGTCTGCTCCAAGGCCGCCCCCGCCGCCGTCGTCCAACGGCTGTACACGGTCCGTTCGTTGCTGGAGAGCGACCGCATAGCCATCCTCCAGCCCGACCTCCCGCCCCTCGGAATCGCCGTGCTGGCCCGCCAGTTGAGGCAGCTCGCCTCCTGCGACCTGAGCCCCGGCGTCCTCGCGTCGGCGGGACGGCTCCTCACCCACTACATCCACGCCGGAGCCCTGCTCGGCTCGGTGGCCCGCCTGGACCACGTACCGGTCACCCTCACCTCGCACGCCCGCTCCTGGGTCCCCGGCAGCCAGTTCGCCGTACTCGCCCACCCCCAGCCGCAGTTGGTGAAGGCCGGGCCCGGAGTCACCGTCCCCGGGCCCGAGTTCGGTACGTGGCTGCTGCTCGCCAAGGGGCAGCTCCCGTCGGAGTGGGTGACCGAGACCCTCGCCCCGGCCTGGCGTGCGCAGGGCCTGCGGGAGACCCCGCTGCCCGCCGAGTCCGCCGTGTGGTGGGGGACCGGCAAGCTCGTCGAGTTCTGCGCCTATCTGCCGGATCTGTCGGTGCTGTACCAACTCGTCACCTCCGTACGGCAGTCGGTGTGCCACTGGTGCGGTGTCGACGTCATCGGCGACCGCTGCGTGTTCTGCTCCGCCACCCCGCCCCCCGTCCCCGCCGAACCGGTCCGCGCGCTCACCACGGGCGGCCCCCGCCACGCGCTCCCGGCAGGCTAGCCCGCCCCGTCCGCTGGACCCGATCCCCCAACGAGGTTGCACGGCTCATGAACTCCCGTCAGCGCCGCGGCGTGATCCTTCTGCTCCTGTCGGTCCTGTGCGCCCTCGGCGCGTTCGCCGGCGTGCTGTCCGTCGTCGACGACGTCAAATCGAAGGTCGGGCCCGAGGTCGCCGCGTACCAGGTCAAGAGTGACGTGGCGCCCTACACCGCCCTGTCCGCCGGGCAGTTCGAGAAGATCTCGATGCCGAAGCGGTGGCTGTCGGACAACGCCGTCACCGACCTCGCCGCGATCCGCGGCAAGATCGCCGTCACGACCCTCAAGGCCGGCTCCCTCCTCCAGAGCGACATGGTCGTCGACCAGCCCGCGCTGCGGCCCGGCGAACAGGAGGTCGCCATCATGATCGACGCGGCGACCGGCGTCGCCGGGAAGATCACGGCGGGCGCGTCCGTCAACGTGTACGCCACCTTCGAGGGCGCCCGCGACGCCGACCCGGACGTCTCGAAGATCATCGTCACCAACGCGCGCGTCCTGGACGTCGGCAAGCTCACGGCCCTCGAACCCGACCGCGACGACCGCTCCACCGGCCCCACGCAGGCGGTGCCGATCACCTTCGCCCTCTCCACGCTGGACGCCCAGCGGATCACGTACGCCGAGTCGTTCGCGAAGCGGGTCCGGCTCGCCCTGGTCGCGCCCGGCACCGGCACGGCCGTCCCGGAGAAGGACCGCACCTACCAGCTCGCCACGGACAAGTGAGAGGCCGACCATGCCCACGAGGATCCTCCCGGCCGTCGGCGACGCGGACGCGGTCCGCTCTCTCGTCTCCCTGCTGAGCCAGCTGCCTGACGCGGAACCGGTGCCGCCGGTCACCGACTCCACCCAACTCGTCGACACGCTCGCCCGGTTGGCCGCCGAGTCCGTCGACGAGCTGCCCGAGGTCGTCGTCGTCCACGAACGCATCGGCCCCGTACCGGCGTTGGAACTCGTCCGCGAAGTCGCCCTGCGCTTCCCGGCGGTCGGCGTCATCCTCGTCACCAGCGACGCGAGCCCCGGCCTCTTCTCCGCCGCGATGGACTCCGGCGCGCGCGGCCTCATCACCTTCCCCCTCGCCTACGACGACCTCGCGACCCGCGTCCAGGCCGTCGCCCAGTGGTCCACCGGCGTGCGGCGCCATCTGGGCGGCTCCACCGACGTGTTCACCGGCCCCGGCGGCACGGTCGTCACGGTCAGCGGGGCGAAGGGGGGCGTCGGCACGACCCTGACGGCGATCCAACTCGCCCTGGCCGCCCAGGCGTCGGGCCGTACGACGGCCCTGTGTGACCTGGACCTCCAAACAGGCGACGTCGCCTCTTACTTGGACGTCCAGTTCCGCCGCTCGGTCGTCGACCTCGCCGCCATCACCGACATCTCCCCCCGCATCCTCGCGGAGGCCGTCTTCCGCCACGACACGGGCGTGGACCTCCTGCTGGCCCCCGGCGACGGGGAGCGCGGCGAGGAGGTCACCGACAGGGCGGCCCGCCACATCGTCGGCGCCCTGCGCGCCCGGTACGAGGTGGTGGTGGTCGACTGCGGCGCACAGCTCAGCGGCGCGAGCGCGGCGGCGGTGGAAACGGCGGACACGGCGTTGCTGGTGACGACGCCCGACGTGGTGTCCGTCCGAGGCGCCAAGCGAACCGTCCGCATGTGGGACCGCCTCCAGATCCGCAAGGCGGAGGAGACGACGGTGGTGGTCAACCGCCACTCCCGAGCAACGGAAATCCAACCGGCCCTGATCCAAAAAATCACCGGAACAGCCCTGGCGACGACGGCAGTTCCGGCCCACTTCAAGGAGCTACAGGCGGCTGTCGACTCGGGCCGCCTCCACGCCCTGGACCCCAAGGGCTCGGTACGCCAGGCCCTTTGGGCTCTTGCGGGCGAACTCGGCCTCGCCAAAGCCTCGGAGGCACCACAGGGACGCAGGGCGCGCGGCGGGGACCGGGGGTCGGCGGGCCTGCGGCGGCGGAAGGAGTGAGCGCGATGGGACACCGACTCACCGGCGCGACGAGATGCCGGCCCGCCGTTGCCGCGCCACGCCGCCTCACCGGCGATCGCGGCCAAGTCGCCGTCGAGTTCATCGGCATGCTCCCCGTCATCCTCGTCACCCTCATCGCCATCTGGCAGTGCGTGCTGGTCGGTTACACGTACACGCTCGCCGGGAACGCCGCCGACGCGGCCGTGCGGGCGGGGACGGTCGTGGAGCCGGGGGCGCGGCCGGGGGTGTGCCAGGAAGCGGGGACCGAGGATCTGCCGAGCGCCTGGCAAGGGGACGCGGAGGTGGGGTGCACCGGGTCGGGGTTCGTCACCGCCACCGCCACGCTTCATGTACCCGTGCTCTTCCCGGGAGTTCTGTCCCTCCCCTTCGACGTCATCGGACGCGCGGGGGCCGTCGAGGAATGGCACGGGCCCTGACATGAAGAAGCGTCGTGGAGACCGGGGGCAAGTCGCCATCGAGTACCTGGGGTTCCTGCCGATCCTGCTGCTCGTCGGGATGGCCGTCGTCCAGCTGGGGATCATCGCGTACGCGGGACAGCAGGCCGGTACGGCGGCGCGGGCCGGGGCGCGGAGCGAGGCGCGGGAGGCCGGGACGGCGGGGCAGGCGTGCGGGGACGCCGTCAGCAGCTGGCTCGCGGACGGGACCAGCTGCGTGTCCACGAACCTCGGGACCGACGTAAGGGTCACCTCCTCCGTCGCCATCCCGTCCGTGTTCTTCGGGTGGGGCGACTTCGGCCCCGCGCAGCGGACCGCGACCATGCCGAACGACCAGCGAACGGAGTCCCCATGAGCCTCAGGGCACGGATCAACACGCCCGAGGAGAACGGCAGTCGGGGCGAGGACGGCCACCTGGTCGCGACGTACCGCGCGAAGCTCCTGGAGGAGATCGACCTCGCGGAGATGACGTCGCTCGCGGCGGCCGAACGCCGCGCACGGCTCGAACGCGTCCTCGGCCACATCATCAGCCGCGAGGGCCCGGTCCTGTCGACGTCCGAACGCGCCAGGCTGATCAGGCGAGTTGTCGACGAGGCCCTGGGGCTGGGCATCCTGGAGCCGCTCCTCGAAGACGCCTCGGTCACCGAGATCATGGTCAACGGCCCGGACGCGATATTCGTCGAACGCGGCGGCAGGGTCGAGCAGTTGCCGCTGAGGTTCGCCTCGGCGGACCAGCTGATGCAGACCATCGAACGCATCGTCTCCACCGTCAACCGCCGCGTGGACGAGTCGAATCCGATGGTCGACGCCCGCCTCCCCTCCGGCGAGCGCGTCAACGTCATCATCCCGCCGCTCTCCCTCACCGGCCCGATCCTCACGATCCGCCGCTTCCCCCGCTCCTTCACCCTCCACGAACTCGTCGGCTTCACCTCCCTCGACGAGCACATGCTGTTCCTGCTCGCGGGCCTCGTGCAGGCCAAGTTCAACGTGATCGTCTCGGGCGCGACCGGCACCGGCAAGACGACCCTCCTCAACGCCCTGTCCGGACTGATCCCCGAGGGCGAGCGGATCATCACCATCGAGGACTCGGCGGAACTCCAGCTCCAGCAACAGCACGTCGTACGGCTGGAGTCGAGGCCGCCGAACGTCGAGGGCAAGGGCCACATCACGATCCGCGACCTGGTCCGCAACTCCCTGCGCATGCGCCCCGACCGGATCGTCGTCGGCGAGGTCCGCGGCGGCGAGTCCCTGGACATGCTCCAGGCGATGTCCACGGGCCACGACGGCTCGCTCGCCACCGTCCACGCCAACAGCGCCGAGGACGCCCTCACCCGGCTCCAGACGCTCGCCTCGATGTCCGACGTCGAAGTCCCCTTCGTCGCCCTGCACGACCAGATCAACAGCGCCGTGGACGTCATCATCCAGCTCACCCGGTTCGCCGACGGCGCCCGCCGGATCACCGAGATCGCGATCCTCGACAGCCACGGCGGCGAACCGTACCGGCTGGCCACCGCCGCCCGCTTCGACGCCCTGCCGATGTCCTCCGACGGCCGCATCCACGGCAGCTTCCGCTACTTCCCCCTCCCGCGCCGCACCGCCGACCGCCTGTACATGGCGAGCCAGCCCATCCCGCAGGCGTTCGGCGTGGCCCAGACCCCGGCCGAACTCGCGATCCGAGAAGCACGCTAGGCAGGACGACCATGGACCTCGACCAGCTCACCACCCTCACGACGGGCCTGACCGTCCTGTGCCTCACCCTGGCCGTCGCGGGCCTGCACGCGTACGCCACCGGCCGCGCCCAGCGCGCCGCCCTCGTCGACCGGCTCTCCTACACCGGCCAGTTGCCGCCGCCGGGACGCCGCCGCCGCTTCCGCGACCTCGACCGCCGCATCCGCCGCACCGGCCTGGGCCGTTCGCTGGAGCGCCGCCTCGCGACGACCGGACTCGACGTCACCCCGGGCGAGTTCACCGCCTACCTGATCGGCGCGGTCGCCGGACTCTGGCTGGTCACCCAGGCCGTCCTCGCCCCCTTCTTCGGCCCCATCGCCGGTCTCGTCGCGGTCGGTTCGGCCGTTCAGTTCCTCAACTGGCAGCGCCAGAAGCGCATCGAGCGCTTCATCGGCCAACTCCCCGAACTGTCCCGCATCCTGGCCAACGCCACCCAGGCGGGCCTCGCCCTGCGCACCGCGATAGGGATGGCCGCCGAGGAGCTGGAGGCCCCCGCCGGGGAGGAACTCGCCAAGGTCGCCAACCAGTTGGCGGTCGGCCAGTCCATGGACGACGCCCTCGGCGAACTCGCCCACCGGCTCCCCTCCCGCGAACTCGTCGTCCTCGTCACCACCTTGGTCCTCTCCAACAAGGCCGGTGGCCAAGTCGTGGGCGCCCTGCGGAACTTGACCGAGACGCTGGACGAGCGCAAGGAGACCCGGCGCGAGATCCGCACCCAGCTCTCCCAGGTGAACCTCACCGCGTACGCCGTACCCCTCCTGGGCGTCGGGTCGTTGTTCCTGATGGACGGCGTCAAGGAGGGGGCCCTGGAGCGCATGACCGGCTCGCCGCTCGGCCAGGCCGCCGTCCTCATCGCCTTCGGCCTGTACGCCGTCGGCTTCGTCCTCATCCGGCGCATGTCCCGGATCGACGTCTGAGCGGGGGGAGTTGGACATGGCTCTGCTGCTCGCGCTCCTGATGGCGGCCTCCGTGTGGGGCGCCTTCACCGGCATCCGCATGTACCGCGCGGACGTCAAACTGCCCCCCGACCTCGCGCTCGCCCTGGAGGTCGGCGCGACCCGAACAGGCGCGGTGGACTCCGTAGTTGACCGCCTCGGTATGCGGTATGCCCCCGCCGTCCTGCGCCTGATGGGCCCCCGCCTGGTCGCCAAGTACCGCCGCCGCATCGACCTCGCGGGCAACCCCGGCGGCCTCACCATCGACCGCTACGCCGCCCGCCGCGCCGTCTACGGCACGCTGGGAGCCGTAGGCGCCCTGATCTTCTTCCTCCGGGGCAACCCTCTGATCGCCCTGCTGATGCTCGCCTTCGGCGCCGTGTGGACCGAGGTCGGCATCTGGTCCGCGATCCGCGTCCGCAAGGACGTCATCGAACGCACCCTCCCCGACTTCCTCGACGTCCTCGCGGTCGTCGTGAGCGCGGGCCTCGGCTTCCGGCAGGCCCTCGACCGCGTGTCGACCCACTACGAGGGCCCCTGGGCCGACGAGATCCGCATCACCCTGCGCCAGATGGACCTCGGCATGAGCCGCCGCGAAGCCTTCGCGGAACTGCGCCGCCGCAACGACTCCGAGCAAGTCGCCATGTTCGTCACGGCGTTGCAGCAGGGCGAGGAACTCGGCGCCCCCATCGTCGACACCCTGGTCTCCATCGCCAAGGACATGCGCCGCACCGACGCCCAGAACGCCCGCCGCAAGGCCGCCCGCGCGGTCCCCCGGGCCACGCTGATGATCACCACGTTCATGGTCCCGGCGACGATGCTCCTCCTCGGCGCCGGACTGCTGCTGGGGTCGGGCACCGACTTCGGCACGATCACGGGGAAGTAGGCGCCGATATGGGGGTGTTGGGACGAAAGGGGATACTCCGCACGCCGGCTCCCCTCGCTCTCCAGGTCAACGCCCTCCAGGCCATGTCCCGCCAGGTCTTCGGCTTCCGCCTCGCGATGATCGCCCTCGCCGCACCCTCCGCCCTCCTCAACGCCTCACCGGGCGTGGGCGTCCGCCTCGTCGGCACGGCCGTCGTCGTCACCTTCATGGTGTCGTACGCCCTCCTGCGCGACTGGGAACGCTTCGGCCCGCTGCTCCTAAGACACCCCAGCCTGCTGGCAGTCGACACCCTCCTCGGCTCCTTGCTGCTCGTCTCCGCCGGACCCGACACGACCCTCGCCTACGTCAGCGTCTGCACCCCCCTCCTCGCCGGAATCCTCTACGGCTGGCGCGGCGCCGCCTGTTTCGCCTCCCTGCAAGGCCTGATCCTGCTCCTCGTCCATACGACCCTGGCGGCCCGATCCGGCGCCGGGGTCGCCGAACGGCTGCTGCTCCCCGGGTTCTGCGTGATCACCGGCGCGCTCGGATCCGCCCTGCGGGGGCTGATGCTGAGGTTCGGCGAGGCCACCGAGGCGCTCGCCCAGACCCGCGCCCGCCTCGCCGCCGCCGAGGCCGTCGCCGCCGAACGCGACCGGCTGGCACGGGAGATGCACGACTCCCTCGCCAAGTCCCTGTACGGCGTCGCCCTCGCCGCCGAGGCGCTGGCCGCCGGTGCCGAGCAACCCGTGCGTGAGCAGGCCGAGTTGATCGCGGGCGCCGCCCGGCGCGCGGCCGGGGAGTCACGGGAGCTGCTGACCGACCTGCGGGGCGGGGCGGGCGAGGAGCTGGACGTACTCGACGAACTGGCCTCCAGGGCAACCGACTTCGCGTCCCGCACCGGGCTGCCGACCACCTATCGCGCGACCGGTGAGCGCAGCGCCGTACCCGTACCCCCCTTCGTGGCACGGGAGTTGCTCACCATCGCCGCCGAGGCGCTGGACAACGCGCACCGGCATGCCGACGCGAGCCGGGTCGAGGTGAGTGCGGGGGTGCACGGGGACGTCCTGCGCGTCACCGTCCACGACGACGGCAAGGGGCTGCCGCCCGGCACCAGCCTCGACGCGCTGCGGCGGGCCGGGCACTTCGGGCTGCTCGGGATGAGTGAGCGTGCCGTGGCGCTCGGGGCGCGGCTGCGGATCGGGCGGGACGGGCCGGGGACCGAAGTGAGCGTCGAGCTTCGACTCCCGCTCCAGGTGGGACAGTTCGAGAAGGGGGCTGCGTGACGGAAGGGGAACGGCGGATGAAGGTTCTCGTGGCCGACGACAATCCCGTGGTCCGCGCGGGGCTCGCCGCGCTGCTCGGCGGGGCCGGTGGCATGGACGTCGTCGCGCAGGCGGTGAACGGGCGCGAGGCGTGCGAACTCGCCGAGCTGCACCGGCCCGACGTCGTCCTCCTCGACGTCCGGATGCCCGAGGTCGACGGGCTCGCCGCGCTGCCCCGGCTGGTGCGGGTCTCGGCGGTCCTCATGCTGACGTACAGCGGGGAGTCCGAGACCGTGCGGGGTGCTCTGCGGCTCGGGGCGCGGGGGTATCTCGTGCACGGGGAGTTCGGGGTCGAGCAGTTGGTGCAGGCTGTGCGGGATGTGGTGCGGGGGCGGGCGCACTTGACGCCTACCGCTGCCACCGCGGTGCTGGAGGGGCTGTGGGGCCCCTCGGGTGAGAGTGCGACTGCACACGGTGATCTCTCCTCAACTGCCCATTATTCAGGCACTTTCAGCAAAGGACTTTCACAAGTGCAACCACTTGTGGGACAGTCTCCCTCAAGTAGGGGGAGGTTCCGGCTCAGTGCGAGGGAGGCGGAGATCATGGACCTCATCGCGTCCGGCATGTCGAACCAGCAGATCGCCGTGTCCTGTTTCATCAGCGAGAAGACGGTCAAGAACCACATCAACCGGATCTTCGCGAAGCTGCACAGCACGAGTCGTGCCGAGGCGACAGCGAAGTGGCTCGGCATGGCGCCGCCGCCGGTGCGGGGGGTGAGCTGAGCGATGCGCTCCCTTTCTTGGGCCCACATTTGGGCCCCCGGACCCTCGCGATCCGCTTGCCGCGGGGCTTACGCTGCCGCCGAACGCGGGGAGCGCGGCGCTGCGACCGGAGGACAGGGTCATGAGGAATCTGCGGGACGACAAGGGCCAGACCGCGGTGGAGTACCTGGGCATCATCGCCGTGGTGGTGGCGATCGTGCTGGCGATCACAGGGACGGACATCGGGAACACGATCTACACCGCGATCACGGACCAGATCGGCAACGTCGTGGGCGGCTGAACCGGACACGCCGGTCCGGCGACGCGGGGCAGGCCTTCCCCATCTACATCACGGTGGTGGGCGGCCTGCTCCTGCTTGCGTTCGCGTACCTCGCGGTCGGGCAGGCCGGAGCGAAACGGGGTGACGCCCAGGCCGCAGCGGACGCGGCGGCTCTGGCTGCGGCCCAGGAGACCAGGGACCGGCTCGCCGGCGCCTGGGTGGACAACGTCCTCGACCCGGCGAAGTGGGACGACATCTTCCACGGTTCCCCCTGGTACGACGGGTGCGGACGCGCGGCGCAACTCGCCGAGTCGAACGGGGCGAACCTGACCGGGTGCGTCACCCAGGACATGGGCTACACGGTCTCCGTGCAGACGGACGGCACCGTCGGCGACTCGGTCGTACCCGGCACGGAGAACACCCACGCCGTGGCCCACGCCGAGGCCGTGATCAAGTTGCTGTGCTCCTTCGACCCGCTCCCCGACCCCACCCCGACCCCCACTCCGACACCGACCCCCACTCCCACGGGAGACCCCGGCGGCGAGGAGCCTCCGCCGGTCCAACTGCCACAGCTCGACTGTGACGGTGTCGAGTGGCCCCTGGACCCGCAGAACCTCCATCTGCCGGAACCCCAGGACCTCTTCGACGTCCATCTGGTCGACTGAGACGCCACGACTTCAAGGAAACAAGGGGCATGAGCATGCGGTTCACCACGAAGGCCCGCAGGAGCGTGGTCGCACTGACCGTCGCCGCCGGTCTCGCTCTCGGGGCGACCGGATGCGGCGGTGGCGGCGACGACAAGAAGCCCGAGGCGTCGGCACCCGCCTCCAGCGGCAAGAGCGGGTCCGAGCCGAACCCCCAGCAGGGTACGGACGACCCGCCCATCGCGGAGATGAAGGGGACGAGCGGGCTGCTGCTCCAGATCACCACCGCGAGCCGGGACTCCGGCGGCTTCGTCACGGTGAACGGCATCCTCAAGAACGACGGCGGCGAACGCATCACGGTACCGGCGGCAGTCCGCGGGGACGAGACGGAGGTCCTGCGCCACGGCATGTCCCTGGGCGGTGCCACTCTCGTCGACAGCCAGGCCAAGAAGCGTTACTACGTCCTGCGCGACACGGACGGCCGCCCCCTCACCACCACCGGCTTCACCTCCCTCAAAGCCGGCGAGACCCTGGCCGTCTTCATGCAGTTCCCCGCACCCCCCGAGGCCACCAAGGAAGTCACCTTCCAGCTCCCCACCTTCGCCTCCGCCCCCCTCCAGATCACCGGCTGAGCCCGCCCATGACCCGCGCACGCACGACGCTCACCCTCACCGCCACCCTCCTCCTCACCCTCACCACCCCCGCCCACGCCACCGACGACCCCAGCGTCCCCCCGGGCACCGAACCCTCCGCCTCCGCCCCCGTCCAGGTCGACCCCAACGACCCCGACCTCAAGCTCCCGCAGGGCGGCACCCTCGCCACCCCCAAGGTGCTCGACATCAAGCAGGTCGTCGAGGACCAGACCGGCGACGAACGCCGGGAGGACACGAACGCGGACGTCAAGTTCGCGCTCCAGGCCGAGGTTCTCTTCAGCAAGGACAGTTCGACGATCTCCCCCACCTCGCGGTCCCGCATCGCGGCGATCGCCGGGGAGATCAAGAAGCAGAACGCCACCCGCATCAGAGTCTTCGGCTTCACCGACGACCTGGGCTCCTCGGCACATGGCGACGTCCTCTCCCGCCAGCGCGCGAACGCCGTACAGGCGGTCCTGGACGACGAGTTGAACGACGCGAACCTCACGTTCGACGTCCGCGGCTACGGCGAGCAGTACCCCATCGCGGACAACTCGACGGAACAGGGCCGCAAGAAGAACCGCCGCGTGGAGATCACGTTCCCGAGGGAGGGCTGACGACGTTCCCGTCGGCGCAGTTGTTGACGTGATCGCCGACCATGTCCCCGAGGGCGGGCACGACGGCGAGCTCCTGATGACAGACGACACCGGCCGCGAAGTTCCAGTTGTCGGCGGCGCTGAGAGGGCCGGTGTCGGCGTGCGCCGGCGCACCGGCGAGGGCAAGGGCAGCAAGCGGCAGAACCGCAGTAACGATCTTCTTCATGCGTACGACAACGACGCCCCCACCCTCAGGACACGCCCACCACCTCCACCCGGACCCCCGCCACGACCCCCCACCCGGCCATCACCCCCGCCTCCGCCTCCAGCACATGCCGAGCCCGCACCCGAGGCAACCCCAGCCGCCCCGGAACCATCGTCCGCACGGCGAGCACCTTCAAGTCCCGTGACAGATAAGCCACATCAATAGCCATCCGCATCCGGAACGTATGAATCCCGGACGCCGGGGACAACAACAGCGCCCCTTCGACGGACGACCGCCCCAACAACCCCTTCGTACGGGCCCGATACGACGAGGCGACCTCCAACGGCACCTCTGTCGAAGACACCCCGTGCACGACCAGCACCCCGCGCCCGTCCCGCCAGCGTCCCATCACACGCCTCCCGATAAGGAGTTGTAGCCACCCGGCCCCCTGGATAGTAAGTCCCCATGACGATCACCCTCGGTGCCATCCTCCGCCCCCAACTCCCCCCGGAACGCCTCAAGTCGGCCGTACGCCTGGCCGACGAGGCAGGACTGGACGAACTCTGGCTGTGGGAGGACTGCTTCCTGCAAGGCGGCCTCACCGCGGCGGCGGCAGCACTCGCCTGGACGGACCGCGTCCGCATCGGCGTGGGCCTCCTCCCGGTCCCGCTCAGGAACGTCGCGCTGACGGCGATGGAGACGGCGGCCCTGCACCGCATGTTCCCGGGCCGCCTGTCGCTGGCGATCGGCCACGGCGTCCAGGACTGGATGGCCCAGGTGGGCGCCCGCCCCGACTCCCCGCTGACGCTCCTGACCGAGTACACCGGCGCCCTGCGAGCTCTCCTGAACGGCGAACGCGTCACCCGCAAGGGCGTGTACGTCACCCTGGACGACGTGACCCTCGGCTGGCCCCCACAGCCCCCCGCCGAGATCCTGGTCGGCGGCGTAGGCCCCCGCACCCTGCGCCTCGCGGGCCAGATCGCGGACGGCACGGTACTGAACGAGTCGGCCACCCCGGACCGCGTACGCGAGATCCGCGCCGCAGCGAAGACCCCGCACCGCATCGTCGTGTACGTCTTCGCCGCAACCGGCCCCGACGCAGCCCCGCGCCTGGCCCGCGAGCTGGACCACCTCGGCCTGACGGGGGTAGGCGTCGCCGGAGACGCGGAGACGGTGGCAGCGGAGGTACGCCGATACGCCGAGGCGGGCGCCGACACCGTCGTACTCCTCCCGACCCCGGACGAGCCGGACCCGGAGGGCTTCCTGAGGTTCACGGCGCAGGAGGTACGGCCGCTGGTCCCATAAAAAATCAGCGGCACCCCCACCGCTCCCTTGTCACGATCCCCGTATGACTTACGAAGCTCTGGTCGCCGAAGCCGACTTCGCCCCCACCGAAGGCTGGGACTTCTCCTGGTTCGAGGGCCGCGCCACCGAGGCGCGGCCCTCCTGGGGGTACGCGGTCTCCCTGGCCGCCCGCCTGGACGCCGCCGACGCCGCGCTGGACCTGGACACCGGGGGAGGGGAGGTCATGGAGTTCGCGCTGGACCGTACGACGACCCCGCCCCGCGTTCTCGCGGCGACGGAGGCGTGGCCCCCGAACGCGGCGAAGGCGGTCCAACTCCTGCGTCCCCGTGGGGTGGTGGTCGTACGCCCCGGCGAGGACGGCGAACTCCCCTTCCCCGACGCCGCGTTCGACCTCGTCTCCAGCCGCCACCCGGTACGCCCGCCCTGGGCGGAGATCGCCCGCGTCCTCACCCCGGGCGGCACGTACTTCGCCCAACACGTGGGCCACCGCAGCGTGTTCGAGCTGGTGGAGCAGTTCCTCGGCCCCCTCCCGGAGGAGGTCAGCCGCGACCGCCACCCGGACGTCGAGACGGAGGCGGCACGGAAGGCGGGGCTGGAGATCACCGACCTCAGGGCGGAGCGCCTGCGGATGGAGTTCCACGATATCGGCGCGGTCGTCCACTTCCTGCGCAAGGTCGTCTGGATGGTCCCGGGTTTCACGTCCGCCCGGTACGACACGGAACTGAGGGCGCTGCACAGCCGTATCACCGCCGAGGGCCCCTTCGTGGCGTACAGCGCGAGGCACCTGATCGAGGCGCGCAGACCCGTCGCCGCATAAATGGCCGGGAACCGTCGCCGAGCCTCCCCGATCTCCACAGGGTTTCCACATTGTTATCGCGAACAGGTGCCCCGACCCCCCTGCGTCACGTAAATTCAGCCACGGCAATTCGCGCAAGCAAAGCTGCGTGGGCGTCACCGCGCAGTGGAGGGGACCGCGCGGTGACGCCTCCGTCAAGAAGACGCCGCGCACCACGTTCCCCCGTGCGAGGGACCCCGCTACACCCACGTTTTCCGGCCACAAAACCCCCACGAACAGGGCTTCCACCCCCGGAACGGCGTCGCCACCCAACTCCGGAGAGTAATAATTTCGCGCCGATGTGCGCAACATCCCTCACGAAGGGTTATGGTGGAAACCCCCCCTCGGGCCGGTCCGTATCCCCCCCACGGACCGGCCCGTTTTATTGGGCAAGATCGCCGGATGCTTCCTGATCGGCGGCGAGTGGTCCGACTGTCTTTTGTCTTTTAGGGGCGCGGGGCTGTATCGATTTGCGGCTCCGCCGCGTGGGCGCGAGCAACCACACACAACCCGCAGACGCACAACTAAGCACCCCTACCCCCTCGATTAGGCGCCCAACCCCCGCCCCAACTCCCAGTAGGGGTAAGCTCCCCGCCTGCGGGGACCGCCGTCGAGGAGGGGCTGAACATCACGTGATCCTGCGCGACAAACTGCGCGGCCTGCTGGTCAGGCTCTACGCGCGCCGGGTGGAAGGCCACCTCGACCACACCCAGGTGCCCAAGCACATCGGCGTCATCATGGACGGCAACCGCCGCTGGGCGAAGGCGGCGGGCTCATCCACGGTCCACGGCCACCGCGCCGGCGCCGACAACATGTCCGAGTTCCTCGGCTGGTGCGCCGAGGCGGATGTGAAGGTCGTCACGTTCTGGCTCCTGTCGACGGACAACTTCGACCGCCCGAAGGACGAACTGATCCCGCTCCTCGGCATCATCGAGGACGTCGTGAAGACGCTCGCTTCGGACGGCCGCTGGCGGGTCCACCACGTCGGCACGAAGGATCTGCTGCCCGACCAGATGCAGCTGACGCTGAAAGAGGCGGAGCAGGCGACCGAGGACGTCGACGGAATACTGGTGAACGTCGCGATCGGCTACGGCGGCCGGCAGGAGATCGCCGACGCCGTCCGCTCGATGCTCCAGGACGCGCAGGACAGGGGCGTCAGCATGGACGACCTCGCCGAGTCCGTGGACATCGACATGATCGGCCGCCACCTCTACACGAGCGACCAGCCGGACCCCGACCTCGTCATCCGTACCAGCGGCGAACAGCGGCTGTCCGGGTTCATGCTGTGGCAGACCGCGCACTCCGAGTACTACTTCTGCGACGTGTTCTGGCCCGCCTTCCGCAAGGTCGACTTCCTGCGCGCCCTGCGCGACTACGAGGCCCGCCACCGCCGCTTCGGCGGCTGACGGCAACCGCTTTCGAAGCCTCTCACCACACGCGTAACAAGCTGTTCACCAGGACGCCGTGCTTCGCCGTGGCATGACGGCGCAAATTAGAGGGCATAAGCCAAGCAGGTCGACACCCGACCCACGGGTGTCGGATCTCAGCGGACGGCACGGGGCCGTCCGCCCGGGAGGCCCTTTGCACCAGCACGACCGTGCGGTCACGGCACGGACGCAGCAGTGGAGGGCCGGTTCTCGGCCCGTGCAAACGGGTCCTGGACCGGTCCAGCTCCACTCCGTCGCTCCCCGACCTCTTCCGAGGGGGTACGTCCTTCCGTGGTGACCAGCACAAAGCGCCACAAGTCCGACCGGCGCACCTATGTTCTCGACACCAGCGTCCTGCTGGCCGACCCGTCCGCGATGGCCCGTTTCGAGGAGCACGAAGTCGTGCTCCCGATCGTGGTCGTCACCGAACTGGAGGCCAAGCGGCACCATCCCGAACTCGGTTACTTCGCCCGGCAGGCCCTGCGCCAGCTGGACGACTACCGGGTGAAGTTCGGCCGCCTGGACGCGCCCATCCCGATCGGGGAACTGGGCGGCTCGATCCGTGTCGAGCTCAACCACTCGGACCCCAGCATCCTGCCCAGCGGCTACCGACTGGGGGACAACGACACCCGCATCCTGGCGGTCGCGCGCAACCTCCAGGCCGAGGGGTACGACGTCACCGTCGTCTCGAAGGACCTGCCGCTGCGCATCAAGGCGTCCTCGGTCGGCCTCACCGCCGAGGAGTACCGCGCAGAGCTGGCCATCACGGACTCCTCCGGCTGGACCGGAATGTCCGAACTGACGCTGCCGGGCGACCAGGTGGACGTCCTCTTCGAGGAAGGCCATGTGTACGTCCCGGAGGCCGCCGACCTCCCCGTGCACACCGGCCTCACCCTCCAGTCCGAGCGCGGCAAGGCCCTCGGCCGGGTCACCCCCGAGGGCAACATCCGCCTCGTACGCGGCGACCGGGAGGCGTTCGGCATCAAGGGCCGCAGCGCCGAGCAGCGCATCGCGCTGGATCTGCTGCTCGACCCGGACGTCGGGATCGTGTCGATGGGCGGCCGGGCCGGCACCGGCAAGTCCGCGCTCGCCCTGTGCGCGGGCCTGGAGGCGGTCCTGGAGCGCCGCCAGCACAAGAAGGTGATGGTCTTCCGCCCGCTGTACGCGGTCGGCGGGCAGGAACTCGGCTATCTCCCCGGCTCCGAGGCCGAGAAGATGAGCCCGTGGGCGCAGGCCGTCTTCGACACGCTGTCGGCCGTCACGAGCCGCGAGGTCATCGAGGAGGTGACCGCGCGCGGGATGCTCGAAGTGCTCCCCCTGACCCACATCCGGGGCCGCTCCCTGCACGACGCGTTCGTCATCGTCGACGAGGCCCAGTCCCTGGAGCGGAACGTCCTGCTGACGGTCCTCTCCCGGATCGGCGCCAACTCCCGCGTCGTCCTCACCCATGACGTCGCCCAGCGCGACAACCTCCGGGTGGGGCGGTACGACGGGGTCGTGGCCGTCGTCGAGAAGCTGAAGGGGCACCCGCTCTTCGCGCACGTCACCCTCACCCGCTCCGAGCGCTCCCAGATCGCCGCGCTCGTGACCGAAATGCTGGAGGACGGCCAGATCTGACCCGCTTTCGACAGCAGTCCGGCGCCGTTCCGCAAAGGCCGAGAGCCTAGCGGGACGGCGCCGCCGCGTGTGCGCGTTCGCCGAAATCCCTTGCCCCACACGCGATGTGAGCTTTCACACCCAACTCGGAATTGTCATCGGCGGCTTGTTACGGCAGAGTCTCGGTTCTGTCAGGCCCCGCGTACGACACAGCTGTACCCCCAGCGGTTCAGCGCCCCAAACTTCACATACGACGTCGTACGCCGCCCAATCGCCAGAAGGCGCCCCCTCTTACGGGAGGGAGCGCCGGTGGGCCAGCGCTTCCCGTGACCCTTATTCGGAGGCCAGTGCCAAGGGGCACGATCGCGTCCGCCAGGGTCACCGAAGCGGGCGATGCTGGAAGGAAACCGTGTGAGCCGGGTCTCGGTCCGTGGGTTCGCAGTGGCTTCGGCCACCGCGGTCACCGCCGTCGGAAGTGTCGTGGGCGTTGCCTCGGGCAGCGTCGCCGCACCGCAGAGCAACGATGCGCAGACGACGGCGGACGACGCCATTCTCCTCGCGGACATCCCCGTGGGGCAGCAGGCGGAGATCCAGACCGCCTCCCTGACGCAGCAGGCCGCCTACCAGGCCATGGCTGCCGACGAGAGCGCGAAGAAGGGCGCCGAGGAGGCAGCCCGCAAGGCCGCCGCCGAGGTCGCCATCGCCAAGAAGGAGGCCGCCGAAGAGGCGGCGAAGGCCAAGGCGGAAGCCGAGGCCAAGGCGAAGGCAGCCAAGGGCGACTTCCCGGTCCTCAGCTCCTACTCCATCTCGGACATCCAGTCGATGGCCCGCCAGATGGTCGCCGGCGGCCAGTGGCAGTGCTTCTCGAACATCGTCGACCACGAGTCGAGCTGGAACTACCGCGCGGTCAACGCCTCTTCGGGCGCGTACGGCCTGTTCCAGGCGCTCCCCGGGTCCAAGATGTCCTCGGTCGGCTCCGACTGGCAGACGAACCCCGCGACGCAGATCAAGTGGGGCCTGAACTACATGAACGAGCGCTACGGCAGTCCCTGTGACGCCTGGTCGTTCTGGCAGGCGAACAACTGGTACTAGACCCACCGGTCTCTCAACCTTCTACAGCCCCTCCCCGTCCTTAGGGGAGGGGCTGTTGCCCTGTACGGTCTCCTTCGACGCGACTCCCGGGGAGGAGTGGTGGCTGGAACCGGGAGGACCCGGGAAACCCGGGAAAAGGGACGGACACGGATCATGTCGCGAGTGCCAGGGTGGCTCGGCCGGCTCGGCGCCGGTCTCACCGAGATCGGCGAGCGGCTCGACGAGCGGCGCGCGGAGGTCGAGCGGGACGGCGGAGTGCTGGACGAGCCGAAGCCGGAGCCCCGCACGAAGCCGACGGCACCGGACACCGCGCCGGACCCGGAGTCGTACGCCGCTCCGCGCCCCGTACGCCGTCGTCCCCGGCCGCCCGTCCCCCGTACCGACCCCGCGCATGCCGTCCCCTGGGGCGTGCGGGTCGCTGCCGAGGCCGGCTGGCGGCTGCTCGTGCTCGCCGGGACCGTGTGGATCCTCATGCGGGTCATCAGCGCGGTCCAGCTCGTCGTCTTCGCCTTCGTCATCGGCCTGTTGCTCACCGCGCTGCTGGAGCCCGCCGTCGCCGCGCTCAAGCGCCGGGGCGTGCCGCGCGGGCTCGCGACCACCCTCACCGCCGTCCTCGGCTTCGTCGTCATCGGGCTGCTCGGGTGGTTCGTCACCTGGCAGGTCATGGAGAACATCGACGACCTGTCCAACCAGATCCAGTCCGGCATCGACGACCTGCGCCGCTGGCTCCTCGACAGCCCCTTCCACGTCACCGACAAACAGATCAACGCGATCGCCAAGAACCTCCGCGAGGCGGTCGGCTCGAACGCGGACGAGATCACCTCGGCGGGCCTCGAAGGCGTGACGGTCATCGTCGAGCTGCTGACCGGCATCCTCCTCGCCGCGTTCTCCACCCTGTTCCTGCTCTACGACGGCCGCCGCATCTGGGAGTGGACCCTCAAGCTCGTCCCCGCCGCGGCCCGCGAGGGCGTCGCCGGCGCCGGTCCCCGCGCGTGGGCGACGCTCACGGCGTACGTCCGGGGCACGGTCGTCGTCGCCCTCATCGACGCCATCTTCATCGGCCTCGGCATCTACTTCCTCGACGTCCCCATGGCCGTCCCGCTGGCCGTGTTCATCTTCCTGTTCTCCTTCATCCCGCTGGTCGGCGCGGTGGCCTCCGGCGCCCTCGCGGTCCTGGTCGCGCTGGTCACGCAGGGTCCCTTCACGGCCGTCATGACCCTCGCCGTGGTCCTCGCCGTCCAGCAGATCGAGGGCCACATCCTCCAGCCGTTCATCCTCGGCCGCGCGGTCAGCGTCCACCCCCTCGCGGTCGTCCTCTCCGTCGCGGCGGGCGGGATGGTCGCGGGTATCGGGGGAGCGGTGGTCGCGGTCCCGCTGGTGGCGGTGACGAACACGGTCGTCGGCTACCTGCGCAGGTACGCGAGCGAACAGGCGGAGCTGGAGGCGGAGTTCGAGGACGACGACGGGGTCATCCCCGCCGGCCCCCCGCAGGCACCCCCATCGCCGTGAACAACTCCTCGGCGGCCCGCCGGTGTTCGGCGGACACCGATGCGTGCTCCGTCGCCCCGGCCATCCCCAGCAGCGCGTACGCCTCCTCCGAGCGGTACCCGACCGCCGACGCCAGCGCGTGGGCGTGCTCGTGCAGGGCCAGCGCTGCGGTGTGCTCGCCCCGGCGGAGCAGGAACCGGCCGACCAGGTTCTCCACCTTGGCCCGGCGCAGCGGGGAGGCGCTCGAACGGATGCGGGACAGCGCGGCACCGGCGTACTCGTCGGCCTCCTCGCTGCGGCCCAGGCGGTCGGCGACGTCGGCGGAGAGGGCCAGCGTCATCGCGGCCTGACCGGGCTCCACGCTCTCGTCGCACAGGGCGCGCGCCTGCGTCAGGCAGGCGTCGGCGGCCGGGTACTCGCCCAGGCCGGTGTGCGCGAGGGCCAGGTCCGTCAGGGCGACCGACTCGCTCTCGTGCTGCCCGAGTTGGCGGACCAGGTCGACCGCCCGGCGGGCCGACGCGGCGGCCTGCGGATAGCGGCCCCACTGTTCGTACAGCGCGCTGAGAATGGTGAGGCTCTCGGCCTCCGCCCGCGTCGAGCCCAGTTCCCGTTCGAGGGCGACGGCGCTCTCCAGGTGGGCCAGCGCCTGCGGGAACTGTCCGAGCAGGCTCCGGTACAGGCCGAGCGTGCTCTCGCTGTGCGCCTCGGTGTGCCGGTCGCCCAGCCGGACGGCGACGTCGCGGCCCTCCTGGGCGACCTCGATGCCGTACTCCAGGCGGCCGAGCTTCCAGCAGGCGACGCCGAGGTTGGACAGGCTCACCCCGAGGAGTTCGAGGTCGCCGAGGCGGCGGGCGGCGGCGACGGCGGTGCTGCTCAGCTCCGCGAACTCATCCAGATGACCGCGCCCGTTGACGAGGAAGGCCACGTTGCGGGCCAGGCACACGGTGTGGCGGTCGTGGCCGCTGCGCTCGGCCAGGGAGACGGCCGCCAGCAGGGCGGTGTGCTCGCGGGCGAACCAGGCGTGGGCCTGCGCGGTGTCGCGGAGGCCGGGCACGGGCCGGGTGGACGCGCGCAGGCCGGTGGGGCGGGCGGCGCGGCCGGGGAACAGCAGGGCGCAGGCCCGCTCGGTGGCCGACATGTAGTAGTCGAGGAGCCGCTCGACCGCCGCCGCGTCCGGCCCCCGGAGGCTGTGGGCGAAGCTGCGCACCAGGTCGTGGAAGGTGTACAGGCCGATCTCCGGCTGCTGGAGCAGATGGACGTCCAGCAGCAGTTCCAGGATCTCCTCCGCCTCCCAGACGCCCGCCGTGTCCAGCAGCGCCGCCGCCGCGTGCACGTCGATGGCCCCGCCCGGGTGCAGCGCCAGGATGCGGAACGCCGTACGGCACTCCTCGTTCAGCGTCTGGTACGACAGCCGCAGGGTCGCGGCGACACTGCGCTCGCCCAGGCTCAGCTCGTCCAGCCGTCGGGTCTCGTCCCGCAGCCGGTCGGCCAGGTAACGCACGGTCCAGCGCGGGCGGTTGCGCAGCCGGGCCGTCGCGATGCGCAGGGCGAGCGGGAGATGGCCGCACAGCCGGGCGAGTTCCTCGGCGGCCCCGGGTTCGGCGACGACGCGGTGCGCGCCGATGGTCCCGGCGACCAGCGTGGCGCTCTCCTCGGGGGTCATGACGTCGAGCGACATCCACTCCATCCCGTCCAGGTCGACCAGCCTGGCCCGGCTGGTGACCAGTACCAGGCAGCCGGGGGAGGTGGGCAGCAGCTGCCGTACGGTCGCCGCGTCGGCGGCGTTGTCGAGGAGGAGCAGCAGCTTCTTGCCGGTGAGCGCCGAACGCCACAGGGCGGTACGGGCGGCCGTCTCCTCCGGGATGCGGGCGGCCGGTACGCCGAGTGCGCACAGCAGGACGTCGAGAGCGGTCCCGGTGGTGACGGGCTGCTCGCCGGGGGCGTAGCCGCGCAGGTCGATGTGGAGCTGTCCGTCCGGGTAGTCGGCGGCGAGCCGGTGGGCGGTGCGTACGGCCAGGGTGGTCTTGCCGCAGCCGCCCATGCCGTCGATGCCTACGACTCCGGTGCTGGTGCCGTCCGTTGGCCGCGCGAACCGGAGCAGGCGCTGTGACTCGGGTTCGCGGCCGGTGAAGTCCGCGAGGTCGTGGGGGAGGGTGCACGGCGCCTCGGCCGGTGACGGGGGGCTCTCGCGCAGGATGCCCTCGTACACCGTCGCGAGCTGCGGGCCCGGGTCGACGCCCAGTTCCTCGGCGAGGAGTTCGCGGACCCGGGCGTACTCCTCCAGCGCCTCGGCCTGGCGGCCCGCGCGGTACAGGGCGAGCATCAGCCGGCCGCGCAGGGGTTCGCGCAGCGGGTGCTGGGCGATCAGTTCGCGCAGGGCCGGCACGAGCTCGGAGGTCTCGCCCAGGCGTAGGCGCAGGTCGAAGTACTGCTCGGCCGCCGCAAGACGGCGCTCCTCCAGCGCGGTCACGGCCGCCTCGATCACCGGGCCGCCCGCACCGGACAGGACCGGGCCGCGCCAGAGTGCGAGGGCGGCGCGGTAGTCGTGTACGGCGTCGGCGAGCCGGTCCTCGGCGGTCGCGGCCTTCGCCTCGCGCAGCCGGGTGTTGAACTCGCTCAGGTCGAGGCGGCTCCCGCCGAGCACCGCGCGGTAGCCGGGGCCGTCGGTGACGACGGTCTCGCCGCCGATCCTGCGGCGCAGGTCGCCGATGGCCTTGCGGACCTGGTGGACGGCGGTGGCCGGAGGGTCCTCGCCCCAGGCTGCCGCCACCAGGCGGGGGATCGGCAGGACCTTGCCGGTGTCCAGGAGCAGGGCGACGAGGATGCGTTCCTGGATCGGGCCGCTTAGCCGGAGGCGGGTTGTGCCCTCCCAGACCTCCAGCGGGCCCAGGATGTCGAAACGCAGCTGTGCCGCACCGTCCGACGTCATGATTCCCCCGCGCACAGTCCATCTGGCCTCGACAACGTCGGTGATCATAGGCCGGGCGTCAGGAGCTGTGGAGGTCGCAGCCCACGATGTGCGGGCCCCGCGCGCCGAGGACGACCGTCGTACGCGCCGACGGGACCAGAACGGGAGCCCCGTAGGACCTCTCGGGCCTAGAACTGCGGACGGCGGCGGACGAGCGCGTTGCCGCCGACCCCCACGCTGCCGAGCGGGAACCAGCACAACGCCCTATGCCCTCCCTCGCTGTACCCCCACCCCTCGCCCCGACATCCCGCGCCCCCCACGCCGCGCCCCGACATCCCGCGCCCCCCACGCCGCGCCCCGACACCCCAGCCGTACACGCCCGACGCCCCCTCCCCGAAGGACACCGTGACCACCTCGCGAGAACCGTCGCTCCTGCGGCAGCGCCCCTTCCGGCTGCTGTACGTGGGCCGGACCTCCTCCGTCATCGGCGACGCCATCGTGCCCCTCGCCCTCGCCTTCGCCGTGCTCGACCTCACCGGCTCGGCGTCGGTGCTGGGCATCGTGCTCGCCGCGCGGATCGTGCCCACCGTCGCCCTGCTGCTGGTGGGCGGGGTGATCGCCGACCGGGTCGGCCGCCGGAGTCTGATGCTCGTCTGCGACGTCACCCGGTTCTGCTCCCAGCTCCTGCTGGGCACCCTGCTGCTCACCGGGCACGCCTCGATCACCACGATGATCGTGCTCCAGCTGGTCGCGGGCACCGCCGCCGCGTTCTTCCAGCCGGCCGCGACCGGACTGATCGCCGAGGTCGTCGCACCCCGCGACCTTCAGCGGGCCAACGGCATGATGGGCCTCAGCGAGAACACCGCCTGGACGCTCGGCCCAGCCATCGGCGGCATCCTCGTCTCGTTCGTCTCCCCCGGGGCGGCCCTGATCGCCGACGGGCTGACGTACGGGATCAGCGGCGTCGCCCTGTACCTGCTGCGGATGCCGCCCAAGCCGCGCGGCGCGGACGGTCCGGCCCCCTCGATGATCCACGAACTGCGCGAGGGCTGGCAGGAGTTCAGGTCCCGCACCTGGCTGTGGACCCTGGTCGCCTGGTGCGCCGGCTTCCACGTCCTCGTCCTGCCCGCGTGGCAGGTGTTCGGCCCGTCGATCTCCAGGGCCGAACTCGGCGGCGCCCCCGCGTGGGCGGTGATCACCACCTGCGCGGGCCTGGGCTCGATCCTCGGCGGCATTGTCGCGCTGCGGATGCGCCCGCGCTTCATCCTGCGCGCCTCGTTCATCCCGCTGGGCCTCTACGGCCTGCAACTGCTGGCGCTGGCCGCAGCCGCCCCCGTCCCGCTCATCGGCGCCGCCGCCCTGATCAGCAACATCGGCCTGTCGATGTTCAACGTCTTCATGCTGACGGCCACGCAGCAGAACGTGCCGCTGGCCGCGATGAGCCGGGTGAGCGCCTACGAGTGGCTGGGCAGCATAGCCCTGCTGCCGCTCGGCCAGGCACTGATCGGCCCGGCCGCACTGGTCACCTCGCCGACGACGATGCTGCTCGCCGGGGCGGTGTGGATGTTCTGCACGCCGGTGCTGCTGTACGCGGTGCGGTCGGCGCGGAACCTGCGGGCGGCGAGCGAGCCCACACCGGAGGCCCAGGCCGTGGCTGTCGGCTGAGGATCCGTGGGGTGCGCCCGTGGGACTTGGCCGCCCTGCTCCTGCCACCGGGCCGGAACGCGACAGCCGCCGCGCCGGCCGCGTTCATGGCGGGCGCCGCCTACGCGCCGATCGACCCGGCGCAGTCCGCGCGGCGCATCGGCCGGATGCTCCAGGGCTGCCGCCCCGCGCTGTGCCTGTCCGTCACGGGCGACGGCGACGCCGGAGCAGCTCGCGGGCGGCTGGGCGCGGGCCACGGCGCCGCCCCTGGACCTCACGGACCTCCCCGGTCACCGCCTGCGACCTCAACGCGCGCGAGACGGCGGCCGTCGGCCATCAGGCCACCCGGTCGAGATCGCCTTCGGCACTGCCCCGCCCGCACCCGCGCAGCTTCCCGGAGGTCTGCCTGAGCATGAGCACGGCGATACGGAACTCGTCCGGCCACCCCTGTTCCAAACCCGTGACAATAGACCCTGACCTGCGGGAACAACCCCCAGGTCAGGGTCTACACACTCCGCGTATACACACCACGTATACACCGCATGTACAGTCCTCCCCATGTCCATCGGTCACACCCTCCTGGGACTCCTGGAGTCCGGACCCCGTCACGGTTACGACCTGAAGCGGGCGTTCGACGAGAAGTTCGGTCACGATCGGCCGCTGCACTACGGCCAGGTCTACTCGACGATGTCGCGGCTGCTGAAGAACGGCCTCGTGGAGGTCGACGGCATCGAGGCCGGCGACGGCCCCGAGCGGAAGCGGTACGCGATCACCGGTGCCGGCGTCACGGACGTCGAGCGCTGGCTCGCGACGCCGGAGAAGCCGGAGCCGTACCTCCAGTCGACGCTCTACACGAAGGTCGTCCTCGCCCTGCTGACGCACCGCGACGCGGGCGACATCCTCGACACGCAGCGCTCGGAGCACCTGCGCGGCATGCGCATCCTCACCGACCGCAAGCGCAAGGGCGACCTCGCGGACCAACTCATCTGCGACCACGCCCTGTTCCACCTGGAAGCGGACCTGCGCTGGCTCGAACTCACCGCCGCGAGGCTGGAGAAGCTCCGCGAGGCAGTGACCCGATGACCCCGACCACTCAACCGACCCCGATACCAAGGACGGTGGCCCCGTGACCGCTCCCGCCGGCTCCCTCCTCACCGCTGAGGATCTCCGCAAGGCGTACGGCCCCACCCTCGCGCTCGACGGCGCTGAGTTCTCCATCCATCCCGGCGAGGTCGTCGCCGTGATGGGGCCCTCGGGGTCGGGGAAGTCGACGCTGCTGCACTGCCTCGCCGGGATCGTGACGCCCGACTCCGGGTCGATCATGTACGACGGCCAGGAGATGGCGACGATGAACGACGCCCGGCGAAGCGCGCTGCGCCGCTCGGAGTTCGGGTTCGTGTTCCAGTTCGGCCAGCTCGTACCGGAGTTGACCTGCGTGGAGAACGTCGCCCTGCCGCTGCGCCTGAACGGCACGTCCCGCAAGGCCGCCGAGAAGACGGCACTGGGCTGGATGGAGCGCCTTGAGGTGGACGACCTGTCCCGCAAGCGCCCCGGCGAGATCTCCGGCGGCCAGGGCCAACGCGTCGCGGTGGCACGGTCGTTGGTGACGAGCCCCCGCGTCCTGTTCGCCGACGAGCCGACCGGCGCCCTCGACTCCCTGAACGGCGAGCGCGTGATGGAGCTGCTGACGGAGGCGGCCCGCACGACGGGCGCGGCCGTCGTCCTGGTCACCCACGAGGCCCGCGTCGCCGCCTACTCGGACCGCGAGATCGTCGTACGGGACGGCAAGTCGAGGGACATGGAGCGCGTCGTATGAGGAGCACGAGATCGTGGTCCCGGGACCTCGGCATGGGGATGCGGTTCGCGTTCGCCGGGGGCCGCGAGGGCTGGTCGAGGGCGCTGCTGACGGCCATGGGCGTGGGCCTCGGCGTCGCGCTGCTGCTGCTCGCGGCGGCCGTCCCGGGTGCGTTGAGCGCACGGGACGCGCGGGATGCCGCGCGCTCGGACTGGACGTACGACTCCCAGACCGAGGCGAAGAAGGCCGACAACACCGTCCTCGTCGTCCGCGCCGACACGACGTTCCGCGAGAAGGCGGTACGCGGACGCCTGGTCGAGCCGGAGGGCCCGCGCGCCCCGCTGCCGCCCGGCGTGAAGGAGTACCCGAAGACCGGCGCGATGGTCGTCTCGCCGAAGCTGAAGGAACTTCTCGACTCCGGCTCGGGCAAGCTGCTGCGCGAGCGGCTGCCGTACGAGATCGTGGGGACGATCGGCGACCAAGGCATCGTCGGCTCCCAGGAGTTGTCGTTCTACGCGACCCTGCCGGACCTCGCGAAGAAGGCCCCCGACACCCAGGTCATGCGGCTGGACAGGTGGGGACGGGCCGAGAAGCCGTCGACCCAGGCACCCGATCCGATCCTCGTCCTGCTCACGGTCATCGTCATCATCGTGCTGCTGATGCCCGTCGGCGTGTTCGTCTCGGCGGCCGTCCGCATCGGCGGCGAGCGGCGCGACAAACGGCTCGCGGCGCTGCGGCTCGTGGGGTCGGACGGGCTGATGACGCGGCGGATCGCGGCCGGCGAGGCGCTCGCGGGGGCGCTCCTCGGACTCGTGCTCGGCGCCGCGTTCTTCCTGATCGGCCGTGAACTCGCGGGCCGGATGGAGCTGATGGACGTCAGCGTGCAGTCCCGCGACCTGGTCCCCTCGCCGCTGCTGACGCTGCTGGTGGTCGTCGCGGTGCCCGCAGCGGCCGTCGGCGTCACCCTGTTCACGCTGCGCAGCGTCGTCATCGAACCGCTGGGCGTGGTGCGTACGGCGCGTCCCTCGCGGCGCCGCCTGTGGTGGCGGCTGCTGCTGCCGATCGCCGGTGCGGGGCTGCTGTACCCGATGCTCGGCCAGGGCCGCGACGGCGGCGCCTTCAACGAGTACCTCGTCGTCGGCGGCGTCCTCCTGCTGCTGATCGGCGTCACCGCGCTGCTGCCGTGGCTGGTCGAGACGACCGTCGCCCGGCTCGGCTCGGGCGGGGTGGCCTGGCAACTGGCCGTACGGCGGCTCCAGTTGAGCAGCGGTACGGCGGCCCGGATGGTCAACGGCGTGGCCGTCGCGGTGGCCGGCGCGATCGCGCTCCAGATGCTGTTCGCCGGGCTGAGCGGCGAGTACACCGAGGAGACGGGACAGGACACGACCCGCGCCGGGATGCAGGTGTCGGCGAAGTTCGACCAACTCGTCGCCTACGAGACCGCGTTCGGCAAGACCGAGGGCGTGCGGCGGGCCTCCGCGCTCGCCACGGTCTACGTGGGCAACCGGGCGTACTTCAAGCCCGAGAACGAAAGCGGCCGTTACCTCCGGGCGACGATCGGGAGCTGCGAGAGCCTGAAGGAGGTCGCCCAACTGCCGTCCTGCAAGGACGGGGACGTCTTCCGGATCGGCAGGGACGACGGGACCTACGAGAGCTCCGACTACGACGTGGGCGGCAAGGACCAGGGCCTCCTCAAGGCAGGCAGCACGGTCTACTACAACGTGGACGACAACAGCGACGAGGTGGCGCCGTGGACCGTGCCGAGCGGCGTGAAGCCCGCGCGGACCATCGACGACCCCACGGGGGACCGGCGCTACGGGGTGCTGATCACCCCGAAGGCCACGTCGAAGGGGATGGCGAAAGCCGCGTGGGGCAGCGTCTACCTCAGCCTCGACGACTCCGTCCCCGACGCGGCCGACTTCGCCCGCAACACGGCGGCCCGCCTCGACCCGGCGTCCGAGCCGATGATGTGGCACGACACCAAGGTGTCCGAGGAGTACGACAAGATCCGTACGGGTCTGCTGGTCGGCGCGGCCTGCGTCCTCGGCCTGATCGGTGCGAGCCTCCTCGTCTCGCAGCTCGAACAGCTGCGTGAGCGGCGGAAGTTGCTCTCCGCGCTGGTCGCCTTCGGCACCCGGCGCCGGACCCTCTCCCTGTCCGTCCTGTGGCAGACGATGGTCCCGATCGCCCTCGGTCTGATCCTCGCCGCCGTCATCGGCATCGCGCTCGGCGCGATCCTGCTCCGCATGACGAGCCAGAGCATCCATATCGACTGGGCCGGCGTCTTCACGATGACCGGTATCGCGGCGGGGGTCGTCCTGGTGGTGACGCTGCTCAGCCTGCCGCCGCTGCTGAGGCTGCTGCGGCCGGACGGGCTGCGCACGGAGTAACAACTCCGGTTCCCTGTCGGCGCCTTGGGCGGGACGGCGGGGGACCGGTACGGGGCGGCGTGGGGAAACAGGGCCGCCCTCGGGCGAGCGGGCCGTGGGGGCCTGCTCGCCCAACTCCCTTTTACGGCGTCCGCACCGGCAACGCCCGCAGCGACTCCCGCAACGCCGCCGCCAGTTCGCGGTACTCACCCGCCCGCGCCGCCCCCGTCCGCGTCACGAGGGCAATCCGCCGCGAGGGCGCCGGAGTTGAGAACGTCGACACCCGAAGATGCGGATTGCGCGCCGTCTCCACCGTCACCGCCGTACTCGGCAGCAGCGTGCAGCCGAGACCGCCCGCGACGAGTTGTACGAGGGTGGAGAGGCCGGCGGCCGTCGTCGTGACCGGGGTGTCGCTCCGGCCGACCTCGCGGCAGATGTCGAGGGCCTGATCCCGCAAGCAGTGCCCCTCGTCGAGGAGGAGAAGGTTCAGCTCCCTCAACTTCTCCCGGGGGACGTCCCGTTGGCCCCCGAGGGGATGGTCCAGCGGAGTCACCAGGACGAAGTCCTCGTCGAACAGCGGGAGTTCGACCACACCGGGGACGCCCAGCGGGACCGCGAGGAGCAGCAGATCCAGGCGCCCCGTCGTGAGCCCGTCCAGGAGGCTCGTCGTCTGCTCCTCGTGGACCTGGAGGTCCAGCGCCGGGTAGCGGCCGTGCACCAGCTCGATGACCGTGGGCAGCAGGTACGGGGCGACCGTCGGGATCACCCCGAGCCGCAGCGCCCCCGTGAACGGCGCGCGGACCGCCTCCGCCTCCTCCAGCAGCGACCCGACCTCCGCGAGCACCGCCCGCGCCCGGACGGCGATGCGCTCACCCGCCGGGGAGAGCAGCACCTTGCGCGTCGTCCGCTCCAGCAGCGTCACCTCCAGAGCCTCCTCCAGCGCGGCCACCGCCCCCGACAGCGCGGGCTGGCTCATGCCGATCGCCGCCGCCGCGTCCCGGAAGTGCAGGTGCTCGGCGACTGCGGCGAACGCCCTCAGCTGAGCGAGACTGGGCTGGCGCCTTCTGGCCCCGGCATTACCCACGGTCACTGATAACCACCTCCGATCAACACTCCCGAGTGTAGCTATTTCCGTAATTAATGCACCTTGTGCAAGCATCTGCGTCGTCCGACCCTCTCGCTACAAGGAGCGCTCATGCTCACTGTCGGTGACAAGTTCCCCGAGTTCGAACTGACCGCCTGTGTCTCGCTGGAGAAGGGGAAGGAGTTCGAGACGGTCCACCACAAGTCGTACGAGGGAAAGTGGCTGGTCGTCTTCGCGTGGCCCAAGGACTTCACCTTCGTGTGCCCCACCGAGATCGCCGCGTTCGGCAAGCTGAACGACGACTTCGCCGACCGTGACGCTCAAGTCCTGGGCTTCTCCGGCGACTCCGAGTTCGTCCACCACGCCTGGCGCAAGGACCACGACGACCTGCGCGACCTGCCGTTCCCGATGCTGGCCGACTCCAAGCACGAGCTGATGCGCGACCTCGGCATCGAGGGCGAGGACGGCTTCGCCCAGCGCGCGGTCTTCATCGTGGACCCCAACAAGGAGATCCAGTTCACGATGGTCACCGCCGGGTCCGTCGGCCGGAACCCCAAGGAGGTGCTGCGCGTGCTGGACGCCCTCCAGACCGACGAGCTGTGCCCCTGCAACTGGACGAAGGGCGAGGCGACCCTCGACCCCACCAAACTCCTGGCGGGTGAGTGAAGTTGAGCCTCGACACCCTCAAGTCCCGGATACCCGACTACGCCAAGGACCTCCGCCTCAACCTGAGTTCGGTCATCGCCAACTCCGAACTCCCGCCGCAGCAGCTGTGGGGTACGGTCCTGGCGACGGCCATCGCCTCCCGCTCACCCATCGTTCTGCGCGAACTCGCCCCGGACGCGCGGGAGATGCTGTCGCCGGAGGCGTATCGCGCCGCGAAGTCGGCGGCTGCGGTCATGGCGATGAACAACGTCTTCTACCGCACCCGGCACCTGCTCTCGGACCACGAGTACGGCAACCTCCGTGCGGGCCTGCGCATGAACATCATCGGCAACCCCGGCGTCGAGAAGGTCGACTTCGAGCTGTGGTCGTTCGCGGTGTCGGCGATCAACGGGTGCGGGCTGTGTCTCGACTCGCACGAACAGGTCTTGCGCAAGGCGGGAGTTGACCGCGAGGTGGTCCAGGAGGCGTTCAAGATCGCCTCGGTGATCCAGGCGGTCGGGGTCACGCTGGAGGCGGAAGAGATTCTGGGGGACTGAACATACGCGTACGGCGGCCCTGTTGAGCGGGGCCGCCGTAGTGCGTTGGTGTCGACGGCCCAACTCCCCTTCCCGCCAGGAGGGTTACGCCCCGTCCCGGAACCCCGGCCCCGAACCCCCCGCCGACCCCGGCGGCCTCCCCCTGCGCGGCAGCGGCCCCGCACCCCCCGGCAGCCTTCCCGCCTCCTGCAACGCCTTCCGTAACAGGAACTCGATCTGCGCGTTGGCGGACCGGAGTTCGTCCCCGGCCCACCGGGCCAGCGCGTCGTAGACGGACGGGTCCAGCCGCAGCAGAACCTGCTTGCGCTGCGGCCGACGCTCGCCGGGAGAGGGGGAGGAGGTCACTGGTAAAGGGTCCCGGTGTTGAGGACGGGCTGGGGCGCGCGGTCCCCGCAGAGGACCACCATCAGGTTGGACACCATCGCCGCCTTGCGCTCGTTGTCGAGTTCCACGATGTCCTGCTCTGTGATGCGGGCGAGCGCCGCCTCGACCATGCCCACCGCGCCGTCGACGATCTCGCGCCGGGCCGCGACGACCGCGCCCGCCTGCTGCCGCTGAAGCATCGCGGAGGCGATCTCAGGAGCGTACGCGAGATGCGTGAAGCGCGACTCGATGATCTGGACACCGGCGGTGTCGACGCGCTCGCGCAGTTCGACGGCCAGCTTCTCGGTGATCTCCTCGGCGTTGCCGCGCAGGGAGAGGCCGCCCTCGTCGTGGGCGTCGTAGGGGTACTCGATGGCGATGTGCCGGACGGCCGCCTCGGTCTGCGTGGAGACGAACTCCAGGTAGTTGTCGACCTCGAAGCTCGCCTGCGCGGTGTCCTCGACCCGCCACACGACGACGGCGGCCAGCTCGATGGGGTTGCCGTACGCGTCGTTGACCTTCAGCACCGGCGTCTCGTGATTGCGCACCCGCGTCGAGATCTTCGCGCGGGACGAGAACGGGTTCACCCACCGCAGCCCGTCGTCCCGCAGCGTCCCCCGGTACCGCCCGAAGAGCTGCACGACCCGCGCCTCACCCGGCGCGATCATGTTGAGCCCGCAGAGCGTGAAGAGCGCGACGACGGCGATGACGATGCCGCCGGTGATGAGTACGGCCTTGGCGGCGACGGCCGTGACACCGGCCGCCGAGATCGCCGCGCCGATGCCGCCGAACATCCCGAGGAGTCCGAGCGACAGGGCGAGCCCGCCGCCGACGCTGTGCGCCGGAAACTCTCGTACCGGATTGTCCGTCATGGTCTGTTCAGTCATGGGTTGTCCCCCCGAGGCCACTAGCGTTGGTCTAGCTAAGTGATATCACTTTTTCGGCTCGCGGCAACCCTTGGGCGTTCGGAAGCGTCGAAAACGTTGGGGAGGAACGGGTGTGCCCCTGGGGCCCGTTGTGCCCGGGTGCTCATTCTCACGCCCGTAAGAGTCCGCATCGGCGGACCTTTGTCATAGAGAGCGATGTTAGTTTTCTGAGCTGACCTGCCCACCGGGGCTGATCTGCCCCACGGGCACTGGAGTGACTGCCGAGAAGGAAGCGGAGCGAGCGGACTCATGGGACGAGCGGACGACAGACGTGCGCGACAGCGCGGTGGCCGCCGCGCCGCGCCCAGGGAACGCTCGGAGCAGGTGGTCACGGAGGAGCCGCCCGTGGGTCCTTCGTACGAGGCTCCCGGCGCTTCGGAGCCGATACCCGGCGGTCGGGCGGCAGCGCGTCGCGCGGCACAAAAGCACGGTAAGAAAAAGGGTAAGGACGCGACCGGCCCCAAGGGCAAGGACGGCCGCAGCTTCCTGCGCAGGATGTTCACCTGGAAGAAGATCCTGGGGACGTTCCTCGGCGTGTGCCTCCTCGGCATCGGCACCTTCATCGCCGCGTACATGCTGATCGACATCCCGGCCGGGAACGCCGACGCGCTCAAGCAGAGCAACGTCATCCGCTACAGCGACGGCACGGTCCTCGCCCGCGACGGCGACCTCAACCGCGAGAACGTCGCCCTCTCCAAGATCCCGAAGGACGTCCAGCGCACCTTCGTCGCCGCCGAGAACAAGACCTTCTACAACGACTCCGGCATCGACCTCAAGGGCACCGCCCGAGGCATCCTCAACACCGTCGCCGGGCGCGGCGCGCAGGGTGGTTCGACCATCACCCAGCAGTACGTCAAGAACTACTACCTCACCCAGGAACAGACGGTCACCCGCAAGCTCCAGGAGATCGTCATCTCCCTGAAGCTGGACCGCCAGAAGTCCAAGGACTACATCCTCGCCGGGTACATCAACACGAGCTACTACGGCCGTGGCGCGTACGGCATCCAGGCGGCGGCCCAGGCGTACTACCGCGTCGACGCGGACCGCCTCTCCGTCGAACAGGGCGCCTACCTCGCCGCGCTCCTCCAGGCCCCCAGCCAGTACGACTGGGCGGCGGCCACCCCGACCGGCAAGAAGCTCGTCCAGGCCCGCTGGAACTACGTCCTGGACAACATGGTCGGCCAGAAGTGGCTGGACAAGACCAAGCGGGACGCGATGAAGTTCCCGATCCCGCTGGAGCCGAAGCCGGCCGCCGGCAACAAGGGCCAGGTCGGTTACCTCGTCGACGCGGCGAAGAAGGAACTCTCCCGGCAGCTCGTCGCCACCGGCCGGGCCGCCAGCAGGTCCGACGCCGACGCCCTGGTCGACCGCGGCGGCTGGACCATCACCCTCAACATCGACAAGAAGAAGCAGGCGGCGCTCGAAACGTCCGTCAAGGAGCAGCTCACCAGCAAGCTCGACAAGAAGAAGCGCTCCGTGGACGGCGACGTCCAGGCCGGGGCCGTATCCGTCGACCCGAAGACCGGGAAGGTCCTCGCGATGTACGGCGGTACGGACTACCTGGAGCACTACATCAACAACGCGACCCGCACCGACTACCAGCCGGCGTCCACGTTCAAGCCCGTCATCCTCGCCGCCGCGCTCGACCGCCAGGCCAAGACGCAGGACGGCGACACGATCAACGTGAACTCGATGTACGACGGCACCAGCAAACGCCCCGTCGTCGGCAGCCCGATCGGGTTCGCGCCGGAGAACGAGGACGATCAGGACTACGGCCAGGTCACCGTCCAGACGGCGATGAACAAGTCCATCAACTCGGTGTTCGCCCAGCTCGGTGTGGACGTCGGGATGGACAAGGTGATGGACACCGCCAAGGCGCTGGGCATGGACACCGGCGACCTGAAGGCCGTCCCCGCGCAGACCCTCGGCACGATGGGGGCGAGCCCGCTCCAGATGGCGGGGGTGTACGCCACCCTCGACAACCACGGCAAGAAGGTCACCCCGGCGCTCATCGAGGAGGCCGAGTCCTCCACGATCACCATCAAGCCGAACCCGATCGGCGAGCAGGTCGTCTCGCGCGAGTCCGCCGACACGGTCACGTCCGTCCTGACCGGTGTGGTCGACGACGGTACGGCGAAGACGTCCGTGCGGGACAACCCGAACCGCAACGGGCAGAAGGTCGCGGGCAAGACGGGTACGTCGGACGACAACAAGTCGGCCTGGTTCACGGCCTATACGCCGGACCTGGTGACGTCGGTCGGCCTCTTCGGCGAGTCCGCGAAGCCGCCGCACCCGCAGGTCACGCTGACCGGCGCGACCGGGCTGATCCCCGGCAAGGGCCGTATCAACGGTGGTGGTTACCCGGCGCAGATCTGGGCCGACTACACGTTCGGTGTCTCCTCGAAGGTCTCCAAGTTCGACCTGGAGACGACGCAGGGCGCGGCGGTCCAGCCGACGATCACGGCGACCCCGTCCCCGAGCCCGTCGCCGACGCCGTCGCCGTCCAAATCCCCGAGCCCGTCCCCGTCGCCGAGCAAGTCGTCGAGCCCGTCGCCGTCGCCGAGCAACTCCCCGTCCCCGTCCCCGAGTCCAACCCCGAGCAACTCCCCGACACCGACACCGACGGGCGGGGACACGCTGGGAACGGGCGGGGGGAACCCGTTCGAGCCAAGAGAAGGCCAGTAACAAGGGGAAGGCGCCCGGTGCTTGAAAGCACCGGGCGCCTGTCTTGTTCTTTTAGGTTTTTAGGGGCGCGGGGAACTGCGCGAACGCCCCCCACCGGGCGGAAAGCCGAAACTCAACTCCTATTGAGCTCGAACCAAACAACCTTGCCCGTGGAGAGCCGAGTAGCCCCCCACCGCCGAGCCAACTTGTTGACGAGGTACAACCCCCGCCCACCCTCATCGGTAGCCCGAGCGTTCCGCAACCGAGGCAACTGCGGCACATCGTCCCCGACTTCACACCGCAGAACGTCGGTCCGCAACAACCTCAGAGTCACCGGCCGAGACGCATACCGCACCGCGTTGGTGACAACCTCACTCACCAACAGCTCGACAGAATCGCTGAGTTCCTCAAGCCCCCACCGAGCCAAAGCCCTCCGCGCAAGCCGCCGAGCACGCCCGGGTGCCGCATCCTCAGGCTCAAGGAACCAGTACGCGACATCACTGGGCGCAATCCCCTCAAAGCGCGCGGCGAGCAACGCGATGTCGTCGTCCCGGTCACCAGGACCGAGCATGTCGAGCACCTCGTCGCACAACGCTTCGAGCGGCGGCGGATGATCCGGCCCGGTCAACTGCGCGGTAGCGGCCAGCTTCTCGCGCAGCGCCTCTATCCCGGTCCAGACGTCCCGCAGCCGGGACTCCACGAGCCCGTCGGTGTACAGGAGCAGCGTCCCACCGGCCGGCGCGTCCAGCTCGACGGCCTCGAAGTCGACTCCCCCGACTCCGATGGGCGCGTTCGGCGGCACCTTGAGAACCTCGGCCCGGCCGCCGAGGTGCAGCAGGACGGGCGGCGGATGACCGGCGTTGGCGACGGTGATCCGGTGCGATACCGGGTCGTACACCGCGTAGAGGCAGGTAGCCATACGGTCCTGGCCGAGCCGCTGCGCCTGCTCGTCGAGGTGGTGCAGGACCTCCTGGGGCGGGAGGTCGAGCCCGGCCAAGGTCTGGGCGGTCGTACGGAGTTGGCCCATGATCGCGGCGGACGTCATCGAGTGGCCCATGACGTCGCCGACGACGAGGGCGACGCGGCTGCCGGGCAGCGGGATCGCGTCGTACCAGTCGCCGCCGACGCGGGCCGTCTCGGCGGCGGGGAGGTAGCGGGAGGCGAGGCGGACGCCGGTGGGGCGGGGGAGGTGGTCGGGCAGCATGGTGCGCTGCAACTCGTCCGCGATGTACGCCTCACGGCCGTACAGGACCGCCTTGTCGATGCCCAGCGCGCTGTGCGTGGCGAGTTGGGCGGCGACCAGGAGGTCGTCCGACTCGAAGGGGAAGCGGTCGGCGCGGCGGATGAAGACGGCCGCGCCGATCACCCGGCGCCGGCCGCGCAACGGCGCGAGAATCGCGCGCTGCCCGCCGGGGACGACCAACTGGCTGTCCTCGCCGAGGAGTTCCGGCAGCGCCGCACGCGCGGCGGGCGCGTCCGCGAACACCGGGCGTACCCCGCGCAGCACCTCCGCGAGCGCCCCGCCCTGCCGTACCTCGCACAACTCGGCGATCGCGGACGACAGTTCGGAGATCTCGGACGGTTCGGGCAGGGGTGCCGGGATGATGAACCCGGCCTCCGAGTCCTGCTCCTCGGGGATGCGGTCGGTGCGGCGCAGGCGCAGCACGAGAGGCCCGGTGGGGCGTTCGTCGCCGACCGGCAGCGGGTCGCGCAGGTAGACGAGGATCGCGTCGGAGAAGGTCGGCACGGTCGCCCGGCACAGGCCCATCACGATCTCGTCGAGGTCGATGCCGCGCGCGATGCGCCGGGTGGCGGCGCCGACGAACCTGAGCCGGTCCCCGTCGCGCCGCATCGGCGTCGGCTGGCCCGGCGGCAGGCCCTCGCCCTTGCGCCGCTCCTGCGGCACATCGCCGCCCGGCTGCGCGGGGATGGACTCCGGCGAGGGCCGGGGGCGGTGCGCGTCGGGCTCCGCGGCCACCGGCTGTGAGTGCTCGGGGTCCTTGCCCATGTCGCTCGTGTTGCCAGTGCCGCTCGTGTTGCTGGGGTTGTCACCGCCCGGCTCGTACGGCGGTGTCTCCAGTGCCGCGGTGCCCGGCGTGTGCGCCGGGGAACGCAGGAGCGCCCCGCGGGGATCCGCGGGGTCGGCGCCCTGAGGGCGTTCGAAGGAGGTCGGGTGCTCCGTCACGCGTGTCGAATCCGTCCGTCCGGGGCTGCGCGCCGTACGCGCAGTCGGTCCCGCAGAAAATCCGATACCCGGAATACGTGTCCCCGGAACGGGAAACCGGCGTGAGCGCAGGCTGTTTCCGTGCCGGCCGGTGTCGGCTCGCCGCCGCCCGGCCCGGTGTTGCCCTCGTACCCCTCGCTCACGTCCTGCCGCCCCTCGGTGACGTTCGGTCAGACCTGGTGTCTGCTCCGGGAGTTACTGCCGCACTGCCCTTCCGGACGACGATCCTACGGTTGCCGTCCCGGGGCGCATCAAGGGTCTCATGGTGAAGCATGCATGGGGGTCCGGTCCCAGTCCTGCGGCAGAACAGGGACGTTCCAGGACGGATCCGGGCGCCAGCTCTCCCAGCCGTCCCGGTAGGGCGCCCCCCAGGCGCGGATCACCTCCACTGCGGCGAGCCCCGCCGCGCGCACCCGCGCCGCCGCCTCGGGGTCCATCAGCCCGACCCGCTGCGCCTGCGCGAACTCGTCCTCGTCGAGCCATTCCCAACTCCGGTCCGGATGTACGCAGATGTCGAGGAAGTGGTCCTCGGAGTCCACGCCGCCCGCCCAACGGGCCAGCGGCTCCTCCAGATTGACGTACCAGTTCTTGAACTGCCAGCCCGGTTCCCAGAACAGCCACACCGACCACGGCTCGCCGGGCCGTGCGAGCTTCAGGACGCCGGTTCCGAACCAGCGGCCCCGCCGGAGGGTCCGGGGCTTCGTGTACCGCGTCTCCAGCGGCTCCTGGTGCACCGGGGTGCCGTCCGCGAGGCCCGGCTTCACGCACTCCGTGCCGGGCGCGAGCCAGACCGCGAGGAGGTCGGCGTCGTCCCGTACGACGGTGACGGGGCGGGCGATGTGGAAGCCCTCCGAGCCGTTGGCCCGGTAGCGCCACAGGACGGGGGTGCCCGGCGCCCAGCGGAGCGGCGGGGAGCCACCCGTCACCGAACCGTTCACGCTGCTCACCGCTCCCTCGTCTGCCATGACCAGATATTAGGTGCCCAGGCCAATCAGCGCTGTGGCTTCGGTCATGGTTCTCGCGATCTTAAAGCTGCGTCCCCGCTGGTTACGGATGTGTCATCCGCAGGACATCCAGCGCCTCGTCGAGCTGCTCCACCGTCAGATCCCCCCTCTCCACGTACCCGCCCTCGACGACGACCTGCCGGATCGTCTTCCTCTCCGCGAGCGCCTTCTTGGCGACCTTCGCGGCCTCCTCGTACCCGATGTACTTGTTGAGCGGCGTCACCACCGACGGCGACGACTCGGCGTACTCGCGCGCGCGTTCGCGGTGCGCGACGATGCCGTCGACCGTGCGGTCCGCGAGCAGGCGCGAGACGTTCGCCAGCAGGCGGATCGACTCCAGGACGTTCTTCGCGATCACCGGGAGCATCACGTTCAGCTCGAAGTTGCCGGCCGCGCCCGCCGTCGCGACCGTCGCGTCATTGCCCGTGACCTGCGCCGCGACCATCAACACGGCTTCCGGGATCACCGGGTTGACCTTGCCCGGCATGATCGAGGAGCCCGGCTGGAGGTCGGGGAGCGAGATCTCGGCGAGGCCCGTGCGGGGGCCCGACGACATCCAGCGCAGGTCGTTGGCGATCTTCGTGAGGCCGACCGCGATCGTCCTGAGCTGTCCGCTGGTCTCGACGATGCCGTCCCGCGCGCCCTGCGCCTCGAAGTGGTCGCGGGCCTCCGTGAGGGGCAGGCCGGTCGCGCGGGCCACCTCCGCGATCACCGCCGCCGAGAAGCCGGGCGGGGTGTTGATGCCGGTGCCCACCGCCGTGCCGCCGAGGGGGAGTTCGGCGAGGCGGGGGAGCGAGGCGCGCAGGCGCTCGACGCCGTACGTCACCTGTGCGGCGTACCCCCCGAACTCCTGTCCCAGCGTGACCGGGGTCGCGTCCATCAGGTGCGTGCGCCCCGACTTGACGACGTCCGCGAACTCCTGCGACTTGCGGGTCAGGGACGCCGCGAGGTGCTCCAGGGCCGGGATCAGGTCGTGCGTGACCGCCGCCGTCGCCGCGATGTGGATCGACGAGGGGAAGACGTCGTTCGACGACTGGGAGGCGTTCACATGGTCGTTGGGGTGCACGTCCTTGCCGAGGCGCTCCGTCGCCAGGGTCGCGATCACCTCGTTCGCGTTCATGTTGGACGACGTCCCCGAGCCCGTCTGGAACACGTCCACCGGGAAGTGCTCGTCCCACTTCCCCTCGGCGACCTCCCGCGCGGCCCCCTGGATCGCCCGCGCGACATCCGCGTCCAGCACCTTGAGCTCGGCGTTGACCTTGGCGGCGGCTCCCTTGATCCGCGCGAGCGCCTCGATGTGCGCGCGCTCGATGCGCTGCCCGGAGACCGGAAAGTTCTCCACGGCCCGCTGCGTCTGGGCCCGCCACTTCGCGTGCGCCGGGACTCTGACCTCGCCCATGGAGTCGTGCTCGATGCGGTAGTCGCTCATGTCCCGTACAGCGAACGGGGTCGCTCACTTGTTCCTGGCGGGACGGATGTTCACCCGATCCGGTGAGGTCGGCGGCACAGACGGAAGTGGTGTGCCTCTAAAGGCTGCCGTCCGCCGACCCGTTATTCCCGTGCGCCGCTTCCGCCGACCCCGTAATCTCCCTCGCAAGGCGGGGTCGTAGCACAGAGGTAATGCGCCGCGACATCATCTCGGAGGACGCCGGTTCGAATCCGGCCGCCCCGCCCCCTCAGTCGTACGCGTTGCTCATCCGGGAGCCGCCGGAACCGGATTCCCCGGATCGTCGAGCCAGACGGTCTCCGCGTCGGCGGTGACGGTCAGGCCGAACCGTCCGAAGCCGGGTTGCCCCCAGGGCCCCGGCGTTTGCCCGGGTCGTCCGGTTTGATCATGTGATGCCGTAGAGGCTGAGGACGAGGGTGCGTTCGGTGTGGGCTCGGCGGCCGGCGGCGGTGTTGACGTACCCGGCAAGCTTGAGCGCACCGCGGATCAGGTCGCGGACGGCGGCGAGGACTGAGGGCGTGTTGTGGGTCCTGACCTGGGACTTGTCCTCGTTGAAGGTCACATCCCGACACCAGTGGACGGTGTTCTCCACGGTCCAGTGCCCGCGAGCCCATGAAGCGATCTCGGCGGCACTCGCTTCCTCGGCGGGCAGGTCGGTGATGGCGTAGACGGTCTCGCTGGACCACTTCTTCGCTCCGTAGAGACGGCGTCTGCGCTGGATGCGCAGGACCTGGGCCGCGTGGGGAAAGAGCAGGCCGTTGACGGTGACGACCTGGACGAGACGCTGTTCGTGGCGGCCGTGGCCGCGGGCGTCGTCACGGTGGATGACGGGGATCTCCTTCCAGGGCAGGGCGTGGAGCTGACGGGCTTGGCCGCGCTGGTTGTTCTTGATGGTCAGCAGGTAGTGGGCGCCGCGTTCGTGCAGGTAGGTGGCGTGGTCGCGTTGGGCGTGGAGGGCGTCGGCGGTGACGACGGCCCCCTTGAGATCGGCGTCGTCGAGCTGGTCGAGCAGGGGTTGGAACTCGGGGATTTCGTTGGTCTTCGCGCCGATCTCGCGGGAGGCGAGGGTGATGCCGTCGCCGTGCCGGACGGCGGAGAGCACGAAGACGCGGCTGCCGTCCGGGCGCTTCGCACTGCGCAGGCACTTGCCGTCCACCGCGATGGCCCGGCGCCGGGAGCGCACCGGTTCGGCGCGGGCGGCCGCCCGGTGGGCGCGGCGCTGTTCGCGTTCGATGCCGCCGTCGGGCATGAGCGGCTCGGGAGAGTGGGACACCGTGGACAGCAGGGGCCGCAGGTGGTCGTAGCCGGCCGCGCTGACCTCACCGGGATCGAGCCGCCCCAGAACGGTGCGCAAGGTCTTCTCGCTCGGGATCCGGTAGCGGCCGCGCAACGGATGGTAGGGCAGACCGAAAGCGGCCAGTTCCTCAGGCGTCGCACGTCGGCACCACTCCGCCGCCGCGGTGATGGAGTCATGGCCCGCCGGGGTCATCGCACAGACCACCAGGGCCAGCAGCGAGGAGACCCGGTAGCGCACCCCGCACGCCCCGCGAGGATCGGTGACCGACTCGAACTCGGCAACCAGGCCGCGGACTTGGTCTCGCGCGGCATCCGAGCCGAGGGCCTCCAGGCGGGGCGCCGGAGAGACGGGAACGACGGCAGGGGATGATGGAGGAACGAACACGGCACCTTCGTGGATCTTGCAGCGTAGAGAACTCCATGATCCACAGGTGCCGTGTTCATCTGCTTCCGAGGCCCGCCAGCATGATCAACCGGCCCAGGCCGGGGCGATCCGGGCAAACGCCGGGGCCCTGGGGTTGCCCCTGCTCGTTCCACCACCTGTACGCCGATGCGGCTTCGTCCCAGAGGCGGCGCGGCCCCGCTTGCCATACGCGGGCGGGAGAGCCGTCGTGGAACACCGCGCACGCCCATGAGCGGTCGGTGAGTCCGTAGAGCCACACAGGGCGTTTCCCGTCGCGCTTTTCGGCTACGACGTGAACGCAACCCCGGAGACCCACTCCGAGCGCGAACCGGCGCGGATCGAACCGTTCCCCGAGGAATTCGGCTTCCGTGATCGTGGTGGACGACCTCTCGCGGTCTGGGGTGTCGTCGATGTAGTCGGCGTGGACGACGGGCGGGAGCCGTTGTGCCCTCGCCTTCATGAACTCGACGGGGCCGGTGAAGGGACCCGAGGCGCTTTCACCGTCCTCGGCGACCAGCAATCGGACGACGGCGTCGCCATTGCCGTAGTGCGTTCCCCAAGGGGCGACGATGACGCCGCGCGCCCTGCACTGGCGCACCCACGCGAAGGGTACGGAACGGATCCCGCACGTCGCGATGACCTTGTCGTACGGGGCTCCCTCCGGAACCCCCTTGAGCCCGTCACCCAGCACGACCCGCACGGGGAGTACGCCTCGCGCCTGAGCCGCGACTCTGGGGTCGACCTCGATGGTGGTGACGTTCCCGGCGCCGAGGCGGTGCGCCAGCAGAGCCGCGTTCCAGCCGGTGCCGGTGCCGATCTCCAGTACGCGGTGCCCTGGCCGTACGTCGAGATCCCGGAGCATCCGGAACACGACGGACGGCATGGACGCGGATGACGTCGCGACGCTCCCGGGCTCCGGGCCCACATGTGCCCCGTCGTCCCACTGCGTGACCAGGGGGACGTCCGACTCGGCATACCGGCACCAGAGTTCCGGCTCGACCGACCTCGACACGGGCACGCACCTCCCCGTCTCCATGTCGAACGGCCAGACGAGGTCGGGGAGGAACGGGGTGCGGGAGACCGCGGCGAAGGTGTCCGCCCAGTCGGAAGAGAGGGCACCTCCGGCCGCGAGGACACGCCCCAACTCTTCCCAGCTGGGGCTCAACTGACCTGCTTCTTGGGCGGGTTGGGGACACCGGGGCCGCCGTCCGGTTGTCGGTCGGCTGTTCACACCGAGCGGTCGATCTCGAACCAGATGGTCTTTCCGACCGCGTAGTGGTCGTTGACCATGCGCGCGTCGACATGCCAACGGTCGGCCAAAGCGGCCATCGCCAACCGAACGCATTTCGGATTCCTCTTCCAGCTCCACTGCACGGCATCTGAAGCCGGAGATTCCTCCTGAGTGACGTCGGCCATTCGGCCCCCTCGTCCGCCTTGTTGCTGTCCTGACCCACAGTAGTGACGAGGCAGAAGCGCATCCATTGTTATTGGCGTTGCCGGGTAAAAATCATGGACCACTCCGAGAGGAGTTCTCGGCACTCGTCTCCGAAGACGGCATAGGACTTGTATCGGTCGAAGTCGTCTCGGTATGCGTTCACGTCCCTGTGGTCGCGGAGGATCAGCGCTCCCGTGTTGGTCTCGACCTGGACCAGTCGTCGGTCATACACGGTAAAGACGCTCAGCGGAGTCTCGGCGATGGGGTCGACTGTTCCTAGAGGGATTACGCCCAGTCGGATGTTGGGAATACGTGAGACGGACGCCAGTCGGTCGAGCTGCATGGCCATGGCGATAGAGGAAGCCAGCGGCCACCGCACGGCCTGTTCCGTCAGAAGGAACGTGAAGAACTTCGACGAGTCCAACAGGACCTGCTGTCGCTCCAGCTTCTTGGCCACGATCTTGGACATATCGCCCGAGTTCCCCGCGAGGCTCGCCCGTACGTATTCGGGCGTTGCCAGGAGACCCGTAATCATCGTCGGCAGGAAGAATCGGAACTCCACGGTGAGGGATTCGAGGCGGGCCAATTCGTTCTGTTTTTTATCCAACCCACGCCGTTGCGAAGCCCACTGGTCTTGCCATTCGGTGTTGGCCGTGCGGGCCAGCCCGAGTATTTCCTCGGAGACGGGACCGTCGATCCCAAGGGCTTCAATGATCAGCTCAACGTCAAGAACGGTGGGAGTGAGTTTCCCTCCTTCGATGTTGCTGATTTTGGTCTGCGACATGTTGCAGCGCCGAGCGAGCCGGGCCTGAGTCAGCCCGACTCGCTTGCGTTCGCCGCGTAGTGACTCCGCCAGGTCCGTCCTCGACCGACCCAGGGACTCGGGTTCAAAGCTCAAGACCCTTCACGTACTCCTCGAAGGGCACCGAATCGGTCAGCGCAATGTGCTGGTATTCGAAGAACGGGGCCATGCCCCCTCGAATACTTCGCGGCTGATCTGTGCACCGTCCGCCTCGTAGTGCATGAGTACGACTTCTCGAATTTCAGGTAGTCCGTCAGTGGCCGCGTCACGATGTGCACGCGCCCTTGGATGCGGCCTTCTGCGGCTTGTCGGCGCAGCCGGTCGGTGTACTCGTTCGACATAGCTTGGGGGTCGATTCGGGCCCCCGCTTTGAACGCCTCGAACTCGGCTTCTTCCTGCGGCATGAGGTACTGGGGCAGAGTCTCAAGCCTCCACGCTTCCCGCTGGAACCCCTCGAAGCGTGCCGCCCATTCCTCACGGCGTGAACGCCCGGGAAAGGTCGCCCTGGACCACGAACGAGCCGTTGGCTGTGCGGTAGACGTTCGGGCAGTCGTCCTTGCCGCAGGTGCCGTTCCCGTTCCCGGTCAGTCGGGTCAGTTCCTCGCGCGCCATGCCGAAACCCCCTTGCGGTTGGCCCCCGTTGGAGCCTGTGGTCACGACGGTACGAGGGACCGGAATCCTCGTCCATGCGGCAATGCCAATATTCGCGTAGTCGGGTAAATCGAGGCCCCACGGGCAGCAGCAGAGCCCCCGGCGAGTGCCGAGGGCTCTGTGGGTCTATCGGGAGGCGCTCAGCCCAGCCCAGGCCCCCGTACCGGAATCGTCGTGAACGTCGGCGCAGGCGCCGGGTCCTGGAAGAAGTCGTTGCCCTTGTCGTCCACGACGATGAACGCCGGGAAGTCCTCCACCTCGATCTTCCACACCGCCTCCATGCCGAGCTCCTCGTACTCGACGACCTCGACCTTCTTGATGCAGTCCTGGGCGAGGCGGGCGGCGGGGCCGCCGATGGAGCCGAGGTAGAAGCCGCCGTGGCTGTCGCAGGCGGCGGTGACCTGCTGGGAGCGGTTGCCCTTGGCGAGCATGACCTTGGAGCCGCCGGCCGCCTGGAACTGTTCGACGTACGAGTCCATGCGGCCGGCCGTCGTGGGGCCGAAGGAGCCGGACGCGTAGCCCTCGGGGGTCTTCGCCGGGCCCGCGTAGTACACCGGGTGGTCCTTCAGGTACTGCGGCATCTCCTCACCCGCGTCGAGCCGCTCCTTGATCTTCGCGTGGGCGATGTCGCGGGCGACGACCAGCGGGCCGGAGAGCGAGAGCCGGGTCTTGACGGGGTACTTGGTCAGCTCGGCGAGGATCGTGTCCATCGGCTGGTTGAGGTCGATGCGGACGACGCCCTCCTCGTCGGCGGAGAGGTGCTCGTCCGTCGTCTCCGGCAGGAACCGCGCCGGGTCGGTCTCCAGCTGCTCCAGGAACACGCCCTCGGCGGTGATCTTCGCGACGGCCTGCCGGTCGGCGGAGCAGGAGACGGCGATGGCGACGGGGCAGGAGGCGCCGTGGCGCGGGAGGCGGACGACGCGGACGTCGTGGCAGAAGTACTTGCCGCCGAACTGCGCGCCGATGCCGATCTTCTGGGTCAGCTCGAAGACCTTCTCCTCCAGCTCCTTGTCCCGGAAGCCGTGCCCGAGCGCGGAGCCCTCGGTGGGGGCCTCGTCGAGGTAGTGCGCGGAGGCGTACTTCGCGGTCTTCAGGGCGTACTCCGCCGACGTGCCGCCGACGACGATCGCGAGGTGGTACGGCGGGCAGGCGGCCGTACCGAGCGAACGGATCTTCTCCTCCAGGAACTTCATCATGGAGGCCTCGTTCAGGACCGCCTTGGTCTCCTGGTAGAGGAAGGACTTGTTGGCGGAGCCGCCGCCCTTGGCCATGAAGAGGAACTTGTAGGCGCCGCCGTCGGTGGCGTACAGCTCGATCTGCGCGGGCAGGTTGGAGCCGGTGTTCTTCTCCTCCCACACGGTGATCGGGGCCATCTGGGAGTAGCGCAGGTTGAGGTTCAGGTACGCGTCGTAGATGCCCCGGCTGAGGGCCTCCTCGTCGCCCCCGCGCGTGAGGACGTTCTGGCCGCGCTTGCCCATGACGATCGCCGTGCCGGTGTCCTGGCACATGGGCAGGACGCCCGCCGCCGCGATGTTCGCGTTCTTGAGGAGGTCGAGGGCGACGAACTTGTCGTTGGAGGACGCCTCGGGGTCGTCGACGATCCGGCGCAGCTGCGCGAGGTGCGCGGGGCGCAGGTAGTGCTGGATGTCGTGGATGGCCTCCTCGGCGAGCTTGCGCAGCGCCTCGGGCTCGACCTGGAGGAACGTGCGCCCGTCCGGCCCCTCGACGGTGGAGACGCCTTCGGAGGTCACCAGCCGGTAGGGCGTGGTGTCCTCTCCCAGGGGCAGCAGATCGGTGTACGCGAACTCAGGCATCGACGCCCATTCCTCATTCGACGGGGTGGCGGTCGGCGCGGGGGCCGGCCTCCGTTGGCGAGCGCTGTCCAGCGTAGAACCTGCCACTGACAACGCCCCGGTGAGGCAAGGCTTAGTTCGATGATAATGAAAATCCCGTAGGGGTGTCGCGATCTATCGTGTTTCGCTACGCTGCTGTCGTGGACCTTCAGAAGAACACGCCGCCACAGCCCGCCCCGGCCCCCACCGACCTGCGCGCCTCGGACGCCGACCGCGACCGCGTCGCCGACATCCTCCGTGACGCCCTGGCCGAGGGCCGCCTCACGGCCGAGGAGCACGCCGAGCGCGTCGAGGGCGTACTCGCCGCGAAGACGGTCGGCGAGCTGGAGGTGTTCGTCAAGGACCTCCCGGCCCCCGGCCAGAGCCGTACGGCGCCCCCGCCCCGCCCGGCGGGCACCGCACTGCCCGCCGACCCGGACGACAACATCGTCGCCGTCTTCAGCAGTGCCACCCGGCGCGGGCGCTGGCGCGCGGGGCGCCGTATCCACGCGTACGCGGTCTTCGGCAGCGTGGAGATCGACCTCAGCGAGGCCCTGTTCGAGTACCAGCAGGTCGTCGTCAAGGCGTACGCGGTGTTCGGCAGCGTCGAGGTCCGCGTCCCGGAGAACGTCTCGCTGCGCGGGAACGGCGGCGGCATCCTCGGCAGCTTCGAGGTGGACACGATGGACTCCGGCGATCCGGACGCGCCGGTGGTGCATCTGGACGGCTGGGCGGTGCTCGGCAGCGTGGAGGGCAAGCCCCGGCGCGGGCGCCTCGTCGCGGACATTCTCGATCGGGTTCAGCGCAAGGTGGATCGCGGTTTGCACAAACATCTGGACCGTTGACGCTCGTGAAGGGACGGGAAACCCGCGGTTCGGAACTCAGTGCATAGGTGCGCGTACAGCGGGTAGGGCTTGCTGCATCGCCTCTCGCAATCGTCTCTCGCTCGCGAAGCCGTCGTCAGGAGTAGACCGTGCCGCAACCGCCGCATTCGTCCCTGGTAGCTGCCGTTCCGGCCCAGCGGGTGCCCGTGCGGGACCAAGACGCCCCATGGCATACGGAGGCGGTGTGCCGTCGCGACGAGGCCGGGCTGTTCTTCGCCCCCTCCAAGGAGCCCACCGCGGCCCGCCTCTCCCGCGAGGAGGCCGCCAAGCGCGTCTGCGCCCGCTGTCCGGTCATGGTCCAGTGCCGCGAACACGCGCTGCTCCAGCCGGAGCCGTACGGCGTCTGGGGCGGGCTGACGGCGGCCGAGCGCCGCGTCGTCCTCGCGCGCAGGCGCCGCAGGGAGCTGGAGCTGAAGAAGGCGACGCGGGCGGCCGACAACACCCGGGTCGCGCAGGCGGGTTGAGGAAACCCGCTCGCAGGAGCAGGAGAGGGCGTTCCCTGGGGGAACGCCCTCGTTCTTGGTCCCGCCGCTCCTACTTCGCCCGGTCGAAATCCACCGCGCTGTAGGCCCGCAGCTTCCGCAACCGATGCTCGGAGTCGATCCGCCGCACGGTCCCCGACTTCGAGCGCATGACGATCGAGTCGGTCGTGGCCGTCTCCGAGCGGTAGCGGACGCCGCGCAGCAGCTCGCCGTCCGTGATGCCCGTGGCGACGAAGAAGACGTTCTCGCCCGTGACGAGGTCCTCGGTCGTGAGGACGCGGTCGAGGTCGTGGCCGGCGTCCAGGGCCCGCTGGCGCTCCTCCGCGTCCTTGGGCCAGAGCTTGCCCTGGATGACGCCGCCGAGGCACTTGACGGCGCAGGCGGAGATGATGCCCTCGGGGGTGCCGCCGACGCCGAGGAGGAGGTCGATGCCGGTGCCCTCGCGCAGGGCGAGGATGGAACCGGCCACGTCGCCGTCGGAGATCAGCTTGATGCGGGCGCCCGCCCGCCGTACCTCGTCGATGATCCCGGCGTGCCGGGGGCGGTCGAGGATGACGACGGTGACGTCCTCCGGCTTGGCCCGCTTCGCCTTGGCGACCCGCCGGATGTTGACCTCGACGGGCGCGTTGATGTCGACGAACTCGGCGGCCTCGGGTCCGGTGACGAGCTTGTCCATGTAGAAGACGGCCGACGGGTCGAACATCGCGCCCCGCTCGGTCGCCGCGAGGACGGCGATCGCGTTCGGCATCCCCTTGGCCGTGAGGGTCGTCCCGTCGATGGGGTCGACGGCGATGTCGACCTCGGGCCCGGTCCCGTCCCCGACCCGCTCGCCGTTGAACAGCATCGGCGCCTCGTCCTTCTCGCCCTCCCCGATGACGACGACGCCGTTCATCGAGACGGTCGAGACGAGCGTGCGCATCGCGCGTACGGCGGCCCCGTCGGCGCCGTTCTTGTCGCCGCGCCCGACCCACCGGCCCGCGGCCATCGCGGCGGCCTCGGTCACCCGGACCAGTTCGAGGGCGAGGTTGCGGTCGGGGGCCTCGGAGGGGACGTCCAGCTCGGACGGCAAGTGATGGTGCTCGGACACGAGGCGCACCTTTCTGACCGATTCGACGACGGCCGGGGCGAGGTTCTGACTCCTGACTCTAACTCCAGTACGAAAAAATGAGCAGGGGACCCCACGGATGAGCGCGCGGGGCACCTGCGACGATAGGGGGCGTGGCAGGTTCGAACGGCAAGCAGAAGTCGGCCCGGGACATGATCCTCTCCCTGGGGCTCATCGTGGCGGCGGCACTCGTCATCTACCTCTTCATCCCGCACGACGACGGGGAGCCCGACCTCAAGCGGGTCGACTACACGGTGGAGCTGGCGACGGCCCGCCGCGCGGCGTCGTACCCCGTCTCCGCGCCCGTGGGGCTGCCGGAGACCTGGAAGGCGACGTCCGTACGGTTCGACGGCGCGGACTCCGACGCCTGGCACCTCGGCTTCCGCGCGCCCGACGGGCAGTACGTCCAGGTCGAGCAGTCGGCCTCGGCGAAGCGCGACCGGTTCGTGGACGACGCGAGCCAGGGCGCGACGGCGACGGACGTCACCGACGAGATCGCCGGCGCGAAGTGGACCCGCTGGACCGGCGGCCGGTACGACGCACTCGTCCTGACCGGCGCCGACGGCTCCACCACGGTCGTCGCCGGCACGGCCTCCTTCGACCGCCTCGCGGAGATGGCGCGCGCGCTCAAAACGGCCTGACACACGGTCTGACACGCAGAAACCCCCCGGTGATGATCCCGGGGGGTTTCGTTCTGCGGTACGGCGCTGATCAGACCGTCGTGACGACGTCCTCGTACGCCAGGCGCGGCGAGCGCGGGTACGAGGCGCCCTCGGCGGCGTGACCGATGTTGACCACCATCAGCGGGGTGTGGTCGTCGTCGAGGAACTCCCCCCGGACGCCCTCGAAGTCGACGCCGGTCATCGGGCCGGCCGCGAGGCCCGCCGCGCGCACGCCGATGATGAAGTACGCGGCCTGGAGGGACGCGTTCACCTTCGCGGAGCCCTCACGGGCCGGGCGCTCGGCGAAGAAGAGGTCCTTGGCCTGCGGGAACGCCGGGAACAGGGTCGGCAGCTCCTCGTGGAACTCGTTGTCCGCGGAGAGGATCGCGACCAGCGGCGCGGTCGACGTCTTGGCCTGGTTGCCCTCGGCCATGTGCTTCACCAGGCGCTCGCGGGCCTCGGCCGAGCGGACCAGGGTGATGCGCAGCGGCGTCTGGTTGAACGCCGTGGGTCCGAACTTGACCAGGTCGTAGATCGCCTGGATCTGCTCGTCGGTCACCGGCTCGTCCGTGAAGGCGTTCGCGGTGTGGGCCTCACGGAACAGCAGGTCCTGGGCGGTGGGGTCGAGAACGAGAGACATGCGTGGCTTTCCTTAGGTGCGCGTCCGGGTACGGGACGCCGTACCGGTTGACGGGTACGACCGTACGCCACGGAAGTTCAAGGTTCAACCAAATGCCGCGCAGCTCACTCCGCCTCCTCCTCGTCCCCCTCCGCCAGCGCCGCGTCCAGCCGCGCCCGCGCGCCCTCCAGCCAGCGGCGGCACACCTTCGCGAGCTCCTCGCCGCGCTCCCACAGCGCGAGGGACTCCTCCAGGCTCGTACCGCCCGCCTCCAGCCTGCGCACCACGTCGATCAGCTCGTCCCTCGCCTGCTCGTAGCCGAGGGTCTCCTGCTGGGTGTCTGTCATTCCTGTGCTCCCCGCTGCTCCTGTGTCACCCGTACCGTGAACTCGCCCTCGGCGACCCGCGCGCGCAGTGTCTCGTCCGCCGCCACCTCGTCCGGATCGCGGACCACGTGGCCGTCCTGCCGCTGGAGGACCGCGTACCCCCGCTTCAGCGTCGCCGCGGGGGAGAGGGCCACCACGCGCGCGTGCGTGTGCGACAGCTCCGAGTCCGCGCGGTCCAGGACGTGGCCCAGCGTCCGGCGCGAGCGCTCAAGGAGCGACGCCACGTGGTCCTCCCGCTCGGCCACCATCCGGTGCGGATCCTGTATCGCCGGCCTCGCGAGCGCGTGCGCCAGCCCCCGCTCCTCCCGGTCCACGAACCCCTCCACACACCGCCGGGCCCTGCCGCGCAGCATCCGTACGCGCTCCAGCTCCTCCCCGACGTCCGGCACGACCTTCTTCGCCGCGTCCGTGGGGGTCGAGGCGCGCAGGTCCGCGACGTGGTCCAGCAGGGGGTTGTCCGGCTCGTGCCCGATCGCCGAGACGACCGGCGTACGGCACGCCGCGACCGTCCGGACGAGCTGCTCGTCCGAGAACGGCAACAGGTCCTCGACGCTGCCGCCGCCCCGGGCCACGACGATGACGTCCACGGCGTCCATCGCGTCCAGCTCCTTCACCGCCTGGACGACCTGGGTGACCGCGTGCACGCCCTGTACGGCGACGTTGCGCACTTCAAACCTCACGGCGGGCCATCGGTGCCGGGCGTTCTCCAGCACGTCCCGCTCCGCCGCCGACGCCCTCCCGCACACCAGCCCGATCAACTGCGGCAGGAACGGCAGCCGCTTCTTGCGCTCCGCCGCGAACAGGCCCTCACTCGCCAGCGCCTTCTTCAACTGCTCCAGCCGCACGAGGAGTTCACCCACGCCGACGGGCCGGATCTCGGCGGCCCGCAGCGACAGCTGGCCCCGGGGCGCGTACCACTCCGGTTTGGCCAGGACGACGACCCTGGCGCCCTCGCCCACGACATCGGCGACGGCGTCGAACACCTGCCGGAAGCAGGTCACCCCGACCGAGATGTCATGGGAGGCGTCCCTGAGCGTCAGGAAGACGACCCCGGCGCCGGGCCTCCTCGACAGCTGCGTGATCTGCCCCTCGACCCACACGGCCCCCAGCCGGTCGATCCAACTCCCGATGAGCCGCGACACCTCCCCGACCGGCAAGGGAGCTTCAGCGGACGTGTTGACAGCCATGTGCCCGAGAGTATCGGCCGGGACTGACAACGGGGGTGGGCCGTTCGGCTGAGGGGCTGTCGTGGCCGGGTGCGGGCCGAGGACCCCTCAGGCCGCCGTCAGCGCCGCCAGCGCACGCTCCATCGCCGCGTTGAACTCTTCCGGCGTCAGCGGCAGCCGGGACTTGACGTCCCGGCTCCACTGGTCGGCGAGGACCTCGGCGGAGCCCGCCTCGACGCCGTCGAGCGCCGCGTCGGCCAGGTCCGACGGCGCGAGCTTGGCCACCGGCCAGCCCGCGGCCATGTCGGTGTCGGCCAGGCCGAGGTGCACGGCCGTCACGAGCGTGCCCTGTCCGGCGAGCTCCAGGCGGACGCCGTTGGTCATGGCCCAGGCGGCGGCCTTGGCGAGGTGGTAGGCGCCCGCGCCGCTGCCTCCGAACCACGACATCGCGGAGAGGACGTTGACGATCGCGCCCCCGCCGTTCCCGGCGAGCGTCGGCGCGAACTCCCGGATCATCCCCAGGTGGCCGAACACGTTGGTCTCCAGCTCGTGCCGCACCGCGTCCAGTGAGCCGGTCACCAGGTCGGTGCCCGTCTGTACGCCCGCGTTGTTGACGAGCAGTGAGACGTCCGGGGCGGCCTCGGCGGCGGCCCGCACGGACGCGGGATCGGCGATGTCGAGGCGCAGCACCTCGACGCCGGGCAGGTCCACGGTCTCCGGCCGGCGGGCCGTCGCGTAGACCTTGCGGGCCCCGCGGTCGAGCAGGCGCTGCGTGAAGGCGCGGCCCAGGCCGCGGTTGGCTCCGGTGACAAGGGCTACTGAGTTCTCGATGTCCATGCCCGGTACGCTAGAACCTGACGCTGACGTCAGAGGCAAGTAGCGCCGGGGAGAGGATCGCCATGACCGCCACAGAGCCCTCGGCCGAGCGGCTGATCCGCATCGGCGAGGTGGCACGGGGCGCCGGTGTCTCCGTACGCGCGGTGCGCTACTACGAGCAGCAGGGGCTGCTCACCGCGCAGCGCAGCGCGTCCGGCCAGCGCCTCTACCGGCCGGACGCCATCGCCCGGGTCCGCTTCTTCCAGCAGATGTACGCCGCCGGCCTCACCAGCCGCAGGATCACGGAACTCCTCCCGTGCTGGGACGCGGGCCACACCGACGCGGACCAGCGAGCGATGCTGCGAGCGGAACGCGACCGCATCCGGGCGAAGGCGGACGACCTACTGGCCACGCTGGACCGCCTGGACGAGGTCATCGCGGCCACGGACACGCACCCGTAGGGGGAGTCACCAGGGGCCGTCGGCCCCCTTCAGCTCGCGCGCACGCGCTGAGCCCCCAGCACCCCCAACCCCACCGCCAGCCAAATCGCCCCCACCACCAACGCCGTACCCGACGCCTCCACGATCACCGCAACCGTGATCGCCGCCCCCAGCACGGGCACCGCGACATGCCGCCCCCACCTCACCCGCCCGCCCGCGCGGCGCACCGCGAACCAGCCCACCACGCTCGCGTGCAGCAGCGTGAAAGCGGTCAGCGCGCCGATGTCGACGACCGAGACCAGGTGGTCCATGCCGTCGTCGCGGCGGGCGGCCCAGACCGCGGCGGCGAGGGTGATCAGTGCCGAGGTCAGCAGCGCGGGGCGGGGGACGCCCGAGGTGGTCCGGGACAGGGCCCGGGGGAGCCGCCCGTCGCGGGACATCGCGAAGAGGAGGCGCCCGGCGGCGGCCTGCCCCGCCAGCGCGGCGAACGCCGCGCCGATCGCCTTGCTGACGGCGACGAGGTCGTGCAGCCAGGTGCCGACGGACGCCTCCACGGCGTCGTAGAAGGCCGAACCCTGCCGGGAGGGGTCGGCGGACAGCCGGGCGGACGAGAGGGGCTCCAGGAGGGCCACAAGGTACGTCTGGGCGATGAACAGGACGCCCGCGAGGGCGAGGCAGAAGAGCAGGGCGCGAGCCACGCGCGCGGAGCCGCCCGTGACCTCCTCCGCGAAAGAGGCGACCGCGTCGAAGCCCAGGTACGACAGGACGGCGACGGAGACCGCCCCGAGGACGGCGGACAACGCGAACCCACCCTGCGTACCGTCCCCGGTGAACGGCGACAGCCACCCCCGCTCGGCACCGCCTCGCGCGAGGACGACGATCGCTGCTACGACGAACACCAGCAGGACGACGATCTCCATCGCGAGGACGAGGAACCCCACGCGCGCGGCGGCGCGTACGCCCCACAGGTTCAACAGGGTCGTGACGACGACGGCGAGCGCGGTCCACACCCACCGGGACACCTCGGGGACCAGGGAGTTCATCGCGATGCCGGAGAAGAGATAAGCGACGGCGGGGATCAGGACGTAGTCCAGCGAGGCCATCCACCCGGCGACGAACCCGGCCCCGTCACCGAGCCCCACACGCGCGTACGCGTAGACGGACCCGGCCTGAGGGACGACGCGCACCATCTGCGCGTAACTGAACGCGGTGAACGCCATGGCGACGGTGGCGACGACGTACACGAGGGCGACGGCGCCATGGGACTTCGCGTCGAGCGTGCCGTACACCCCCACCGGCGCCATGGGCGCGATGAACAGCAGCCCGTAGACGACGAGGTCACGGAAGCCGAGAGTGCGTCGCAACGACGCCGTATCGACGTCCTTGGGGGTGCCGGTCATCGAGAACCTCCGCTCCCGCGCGCGTAGCGTGCCGCCAGTCTCCCCGAGGAGTGGATCTCCGACCCCTTGGACGCACCCTTACGATGGGACGCATGACCGCTTCGCCGCGCCGCCGTGTCCTGCTCGCCGCCCCCCGTGGCTACTGCGCGGGTGTGGACCGCGCCGTGATCGCCGTCGAGAAGGCCCTGGAGCAGTACGGGGCCCCGATCTACGTCCGGCACGAGATCGTCCACAACAAGTACGTCGTCCAGACCCTGGAGAAGAAGGGCGCGATCTTCGTCGAGCGTACGGAGGAGGTGCCGGCGGGGAACATCGTGATGTTCTCGGCGCACGGCGTCGCCCCCGTCGTCCACGAGGAGGCCGCGCGCGGGCGCCTGGCCACGATCGACGCGACCTGCCCGCTCGTCACGAAGGTCCACAAGGAAGCCGTCCGGTTCGCCAACGACGACTACGACATCCTGCTGATCGGCCACGAGGGCCACGAGGAGGTCATCGGGACCTCCGGCGAGGCGCCCGAGCACATCCAGCTCGTGGACGGCCCGGGGGACGTCGAGAAGATCACCGTCCGCGACGAGTCGAAGATCGTCTGGCTCTCCCAGACGACGCTGTCCGTCGACGAGACGATGGAGACCGTCGACGCCCTCAAGGAGAAGTTCCCGCAGCTCATCTCGCCGCCGAGCGACGACATCTGCTACGCCACGCAGAACCGTCAGCTCGCGGTCAAGCAGATGGGCGCGGAGGCGGAGCTGGTGATCGTCGTCGGCTCCCGCAACTCGTCCAACTCCGTACGGCTCGTCGAGGTCGCCAAGCTCGCGGGCTCGCGCGAGGCGTACCTCGTGGACTTCGCGAGCGAGATCGACGAGGCGTGGCTGAAGGGCGTGACGACGGTCGGGGTCACCTCCGGCGCGTCCGTGCCCGAGGTCCTCGTCGAGGAGGTCCTGGAGTACCTCTCCGCGCGCGGGTACGGCGACGTCGAGCTGGTCAAGGCCGCCGAGGAGTCGATCACGTTCTCGCTGCCGAAGGAGCTGCGCCGGGATCTGCGGGACGAGGCGGCGGCGCTGGTGGCGGAGCGCGGCGGGAGCGGTCCGGAAGCGGCCTGAAGCCGTCTTGACGGCCTCGGCTGGGTGACTGTCAGTGGGCCGTCGTAACGTGGAGCCATGCAGATCTTCGGTGTGGACATCGGCGGTTCCGGGATCAAGGGCGCTCCTGTGGACCTGGACAGGGGCGACCTCGCGGAGGAGCGCCACAAAGTGCTCACCCCGCACCCGGCGACGCCGGACGCGGTGGCCGACGGCGTCAAGGAGGTCGTCGACCACTTCGGCTGGACGGGGCCTGTGGGGCTCACCTTCCCGGGCGTGGTGACCGGCGGATCCACGGTGCGTACGGCGGCGAACGTCGACAAGAGCTGGATCGACCTGGACGCGCGGGCGCTGTTCACCGAGCGGCTCGGGGGGCTGCCGGTGACGGTCGTGAACGACGCGGACGCGGCGGGCGTCGCCGAGGTCAACTTCGGCGCCGGGCAAGGGCGCAAGGGGACGGTCATCCTCCTCACCTTCGGCACCGGCATAGGCAGCGCCCTCTTCGTCGACGGCGCGCTCGTGCCCAACACGGAGCTGGGCCACCTCGAACTGCACGGTCACGACGCGGAGACCCGCGCCTCCAGCAAGGCCAGGGAGGACGGCGAGCTGACGTGGGAGCACTGGGCCCACCGGGTGACCAAGTACCTGGCGCACGTGGAGATGCTCTTCTCGCCGGAGCTGTTCATCATCGGCGGCGGGGTGAGCCGTAAGGCGGAGAAGTTCCTGCCGTACGTCCAGGGGATCACGGCGGAGATCGTGCCGGCGCAGTTGCAGAACAACGCGGGGATCGTGGGGGCGGCGATGCGCGCGGCGGGGTAGCGGGTCAGCGGCCGGGGGACGCCGGGTGCCTTTCTGCCGGGCGGGGCCGGAACCGGCGTACGGCGACCACCACCAGCGCGGCCAGCGTCCCCCCGTACAGCCAGCCCGCCTGCGTCGCCAGCGCCGTCACCAGGCCCATCAGGGTGGCGCCCACGCCGTCGCCGTCGTCCGTGACGAAGACGATGCCGACGGCGAAGGCGATCGGCAGCACGACCGGGGCGGAGATCAGGTCGCCGCGGCGGGTCCAGAGGGCCGTCAGCAGGCAGACCGGCAGGTAGAGCACGGCGTACACGGTCGTGGAGTCGCCGACCAGGAGGTTGACGAGGAGGCCGAGGGCGGTCATCAGGGTGGCGCTGAAGAGGCCGCTGCCCAGGCCGGTGAGGCGGGGGGTGGGGTAGCGGGGGGTGGGGGTCTGGCGGGCGTGGGGGGAGTGGGTGCGGCGGGGCGGGGGTGGCTGCGGGGTCGTGCCGGGGGTGGGAGCGGGGCGGCGGGGGGTGTTGCGGTTCTGGGCGGGGGATTTGCGGCGTACGGCGGCGAGTGGGGGATTGCTGCGTACGGGGCTGGCGTCGCCGTTGCGGCTGGCGCGTACGGGGGCGGGGTCGCCGTTGCGGTTGGTCCGTACGGGAGTTGAGGCACCCTTCCCGTCGGTGTCCTTCCCGCCAGGTGGCCGTTCCCTCTTCGCGGGGCGGGGGACGTCTCCCCTGGGGCCGAGGAGGCTCAGCGCGTCGACGGTCGCCTCGGTGAACTCGTCTGCGCCGGTGCCGTTCGGGCGGGACCTGCCGTTGCCTGCCATGCCGGGCACCTCCACGCGGTCTCGCACCGGGCTGTCACCCACGGACGGGTCGGTGCACTCGTCCACGTTAGGTCGGTTTATGTGGCGAATCCGGTGCGGGACACGCCGTCGGACCGGGCCTGTGCATGCGTTCGAGACGGACGGCGGGGCGGGGACGCGTACCGCTTAGACTGGGGGATCGGCCGGGTTTCCGGGCCGCGCCGGGGTCACCGGCCGGGTCCCACCGCCCCGGCTCCTGGCCCTCCACTCACGGGAAGTCGCAACGTGTCGCTCACGATCGGAATCGTCGGTCTGCCGAATGTCGGCAAGTCGACCATGTTCAACGCCCTGACCAAGAACGACGTGCTGGCGGCCAACTACCCGTTCGCCACGATCGAGCCGAACGTCGGCGTGGTCGGCGTCCCGGACGCGCGTCTCGCGAAGCTGGCCGAGATCTTCGGCTCGCAGAAGATCCTCCCGGCGACCGTCGACTTCGTCGACATCGCGGGCATCGTGCGCGGCGCGTCCGAAGGCGAGGGCCTCGGGAACAAGTTCCTCGCGAACATCCGTGAGTCCGACGCGATCTGCCAGGTCATCCGCGCCTTCCAGGACGAGAACGTCGTCCACGTCGACGGCAAGGTCTCGCCGAAGGACGACATCGAGACGATCAACACCGAGCTGATCCTCGCCGACCTCCAGACGATCGAGAAGGTCCTGCCGCGGCTCCAGCGGGAGTCGCGCATCAAGAAGGACATCGGGCCGAAGGTCGCGGCGGTCGAGGCGGCGAAGGAGATCCTGGAGAAGGGCGACACCCTGTTCTCCGCGGGCATCGTCCAGGGCTCCGGCAACGAGGAACTCCTCCACGACCTGCACCTCCTCACCACCAAGCCCTTCCTCTACGTCTTCAACGTCGACGAGGACGAACTGACCGACGAGGACTTCAAGAACGAGCAGCGCGCCCTGGTCGCCCCCGCCGAGGCGATCTTCCTCAACGCCAAGCTGGAGGCGGACCTCGCCGAGCTCGACGAGGAGGAGGCGATGGAGCTCCTGGAGTCGGTCGGCGTCGAGGAGCCCGGCATGGCGACGCTGGCCCGCGTCGGCTTCGACACCCTGGGCCTCCAGACCTACCTGACGGCAGGCCCCAAGGAATCCCGGGCCTGGACCATCAAGAAGGGCGCCACCGCCCCCGAGGCGGCCGGCGTCATCCACACGGACTTCCAGAAGGGCTTCATCAAGGCGGAGGTCATCTCCTTCGCGGACCTGGTGGAGACGGGGTCGGTGGCGGAGGCGCGGGCGAAGGGGAAGGCGCGGATGGAGGGCAAGGAGTACGTGATGCAGGACGGGGATGTCGTGGAGTTCCGCTTCAATGTGTAGCGGGTGACGTACCGCCACGTCACTGATCTGGCAAACATGCAGGTCAATAGGGGTTCGGCTCTTCGGGGTCGGGCCCCTGGTTTTTTTCCGTGCTGGGATGGTGCCAGGAAACCTGACCCGTCGTCACCTGCCGTCACCCCTACTCATCCCTACCGTGCTGCGGTTGTGCCGGGATGGCGGTCGGCTCCGGTGCCGAGTCCCAGGCGCGGGCCGCAGCGCTTTTCCTACTCGTTTGACACGCTTGGGGTCATGGCTGAGACGACGTACGGCATCGCGGAGGGGCCAGCGACGCGGGTAAACCTGTCGCTGCCGGAGGGGACCGCCGAGGCGATCCGGGCGCGGGTGGGCAAGCGGGAGTTCTCCGCGTACATCGCCGCGGCGGTCGAGCGTGAGCTGCGCGGCCAGGTGCTGGACGAGTACCTGGCGGACTACGAGAACCGTAAGGAGCCGGGCTCCGAGCAAGCCCGGCAGCGGGCGCGGCACGTCTTCGACGAGGTGTTCGCCGAGGAGGCCGAGTGGCCCGCCGCAAGCTGAGTCACGAGGGGACGCTGGTCCTCGGCAGCGGGGGGTTTCGAAGCTGCTCGCCGACGACGAGCAAGTGGTGGCTCTGGTTGCCGAGGCCCGCTCGCGCGGCATGGAGGTCGTTATCAGCGCGCTCACCATCATCGAGGCCGTCCACGCCCGTACGAACATGTCTTGCCTGAACCGGGTGCTTTCCGGACTGCGCGTAGTCCCGGTGGGCGACGAGGAGGCGCGGGCGGCCTCGAAGCTGTTGATGGATGCCGGCTTGCGCGGGCACACCTACGCGATTGATGCGGCGGTCGCCGAAGCCGCGCTGCGACAGCACCGCCCTGTGGTCATGTTGACGGCCCCGGCGATGTGCTGGCTGCTTGGCCGCTGGGAGTGGTGGATTGCAGGCGGTACGGGAGTTGGTGAGCGCGATCAGGCTGCAGACGTTGCGCTTTGACCAGTGGGCGCCATGTCCGACGCCGCCGGGTTCGGCATTCAGGTGCCCGCCCATCTGCCCTGGTCCGCTACGGTGACTCGCATCTGGTCAGGCAGTGCGCGCCATAGCTGACCAGCGTCGACGCCGACGCCGACGGGATTGGCTGGCGACCGCCCAGCTGCTGCTAGAGCGAATCGAGTCACGGTGAGGGCGCGCAGGCTCCGGCCTTGGGAGACGTCGTCAGCCACACCTGCGGCCATTCCCACCTCGTCTTCCTGGAGGAGTTCGACAGCCGCCGGCACTGGCGGCCGTCGAGCAGATGCTGCGGGGCGGGGTTGTAGACGCCTCATCACTTCACTGGTGGGGGTAGAAGTTGGGGCGCTGGTCGACGTTGTCGTAGTAACGGTGGAACACGGGGGTGATGCCGCCGGAGAGCGGGGGGACGATCCAGCTCCAGTCTGCGGATACGGTGCGGCCCTGGCGTTCCTCCTTGGCCAGGTGGGCGAGGAAGCGCCGGGACTCCTCGTGGTGGTCGCTGATCCGGACACCTGCGGCCTCGAAGGAGTGCAGGACGGCGACGTTGAGCTCGACCAGGGCGCGGTCGCGCCACAGGGTTGACTCGCTGGTGGTGTCCAGCTGGAGGCAGGCGGCGACGGCGGGGAGCATGTTGTAGCGGTCCTCGTCGACGAGGTTGCGGGCGCCGATCTCCGTGCCCATGTACCAGCCGTTGAACGGGGCGAGCGGGTAGTCCATCCCGCCGATGCGTAGGCGCATGTTGGAGATGACGGGTACGGCGTGCCAGCGCAGGCCCAGTTCGGCCAGGCGTGGGACGTCGGGGTGGGTGATAGGGACCTCCAAGACCAGCTCCCGCGGCAGCTCGAAGAACCGGGGTTTGTCGTCGGGGGTGTCGATGACCAGGGGCAGGACGTCGAACGGCCCTTGGGGGCAGCCCTGCCAGCCGAGGCGGAGGATGGCCTCGGTGAGGTCGGCGGTGCGCGGGTCACCGAGCACGGTGCCGTCGTCGCGGCGGTAGCCGGCGTACCGGATGAGCTGCTCGTTCCACACCTGCGGGCCGGGCCGGCCGGGGGAGTCCGGGGCGAAGACCGAAATCACCGGCCTGATGCGCCCGCCGTTGGTCGCCTGGCGCAGGTGCGTGCACAAGTGCCGGTGGATCTCATCGGGGGCTGTGGCGTCCCGGCGGTCCAGGACGCGCAGGCTGTTCCAGTACAGGCGGCCGATGCAGCGACTGGAGTTGCGCCACGCGACGCGGGCACCGTACACGAGCTCGGCGGTGGTGTGCCGGTAGGTGCCCGTGGCGTCGATGGCGGCGCGGACCTGCTCCAGGCGCCGGGCGAGCGGGACGGGCTGATCGGACTGCTCCGCGTGGAACTGGCGCAGGAACTCCTCAGCCTCATTTGGATCGGCGACGCCGCAGGACTGCGGCGTCGCCGGTTCCGCCGACGGGACCGGGCCAAGGGACGAATCGGGCCCCAGTGCCGGGCACGCTGTCGGGGACGGGGCGGGCAAGGAAGGGCCCAGAGCGACTTCGGAGGTCACGATTCCTCGCAGGGGAGTAGAGCGCTGACCTCGTCAGCGGAGGCTGAGCGGCAGGGAGCGAAGGGAGCGGAATTCGAGGTTCTCGTTCCAGATCGGCTCGCCCGCCGTCCGGATGCCCGGGAAGCGGTTCAGCAGGGCGACGTAGAACCACTTCAGCTGCAGGGAGATGAGCTGCGCGGCGAGACAGGCGTGCACCCCTTGGCCGAACGACAGGTGCCGAGCGCTGTTGGGACGGTCGAGGTCGAAGTCGTTCGGTCGCTCGAACATGTTGGCGTCCCGGTTGGCCGAGCCCAGGAACAGGGCGAGAGTCTGCCCGGCCTCGATCCGTACGCCGCCCATCTCGACGTCCTTGGCCGCGACGCGCCAGGTGAACTGGTTCGAGGCGTTGTAGCGGAGGACCTCGTTCGCCGTGTTGTCCACGCACGCCTGGTCCGCCAGGAAGCGTTCGACCTGCCGCGGGTTGCGGGCGAACGCGAGCGTGCCGCTGCTGAGAGAGCCCGGCGTCGTGGGCGCGAACAACGCGATGAACACCAGCGCCAGCTGGTGCACGGTCTGTTCCGGCGTGGTCTCGGTCAGGCCGTCCTGGGCGGCTGCCAGGCGGGCGATGACGGTGTCCGGCAGGACCTTGCCCCGCATGCCCTGGAGGAGTTCGGAGGCGTACGTGTGCAGGTCGGTGAGCTTTTCCAGGATTATCTCCTGCGTCACCGGCTGATCCTTCGGACCGGAGTGGTACGTCATGATCGTATTCACGCGCGGGATGAGGAATCCGAGGTCCTCCTCGGGGACCCCGAAGGCGTGCACGGCGGAGCGTACGGGGAGTTCGGCAGCCAGGGCGGGGACGGCGTCGATCTCGGTGGCACCGGCCGGGATGGAAGCGACCAGGTCGTGCGCGACCTTCTGGAGGACTTGGTCGTAGTGCTGGTGCGCGGCACGGGTGAAGCCTGCGCGGACGGACCGGCGTAGCGCGTCGTGGAGCGGCGGGTCCGTGTACATCACCACGTTCTTGGTCCAGCGGTGGAAGATGTTGTCCGGCGGCAGCGGCTGTCCGGGGAACTTCGCGGCCAGCACTTCCGTCCCCCGGTCGGCGGTGAGCCGGGGATCCTTCAGCCCGGCGGCGCAGTCGGCGTACGTCAAGACCGCCCAGGCGTTCAGGCGCTCGACCCAGTGGACGGGGCGGCGCTGGGCCAGGTCGGCGTAGACAGGGTAGGGGTCGGGCACGATGGACGGGTCGGCGAGCGGCGAGGGGACGGTCACAGGGGCTTCCTTGGGGTAGTCGAAAAGGGATGCGGAGCCGGGGATCGCGGCAGGAATTCCGGGATGGGAGGCGAGCCCTCGATCCCGTGGTTGTCAGTCGCGGCGCATACGTGTTGACAGGGCGGGCGGCGCGGCATCGCCGGGCGGGATCTCCGGCGACGGGGCGAGCCCGGCCACGGAGCGGAGGAATCCTGTGGCGAGCGGCGGTGATTCGCAGGTGCCGTTCGGCGCGGAGATCGGCTTCTCCGACGAGGACCTGAGCTACTGCGTGCGAGCAACGGGGCTGCTGGATCAAGAAGCGGCCCACAGGAGAACCACGCTCACATGTGTTGCCTGTCCTGGTGACGGAGGCGCCGTGGCACCGGAATTCCTCTCTCTTGAAGATCGTGCGCCGGCACACCTTCATCATGGATAGGCATCCCCGACGAAATCTTGTCGATCGGTGACTGATCCTTAGCTGTTGGATGCCAGTTCCGCTATGCACCTTTCGATACCTTCGCGGACAGGGGACCTGCGCATGGCGCGAGGTGCCGACGAAAGCTGCCGCACCACGAGGCGCCTTGTCATATCCCGGTAAAGCCGGGAGGGAATTGGAGGTTTTCCCTCGTCCTGACAGCGACTGAGCTTGTGAGGTCGTTGGCGTGAGGGACGGACCGGTTCCGGCGAGGCATCCGTCGATGAGTGGGAAACATACCGGATTTCCTCATTCCGTTTCGATGGTCCGGCTGAGGTGCTCGGAGAGTGGTGAAAGCGGTGCGGGACCGCAGCGGCGACCAGAAGCCTTCCGCCGGGTTGAGGCCGGGTGCGTAGGAGACCAGCCGGTAGCGGGTCGGCCAGTCCTGCCGGGCGATGAACTGCCGCATTCCATAAGCGAGATGAACGTTCAGGATGCCCCGATGTTGCGGCAGGCGGCAGAAGACGAGGCGGCGAGGAAGGTGGCGGTTGCATCTGACCGTATATCTCACGGGTGACGTAGCGTCTGAGACGCCGGATGTCGATGGACCGGCTCAGCCTGGGAACACGCAAGCCGCAGTCCGGCCGCACTTTCCCCGGCCGACCCGCAGACCGGGCTCTCCTGGGTCGAGTTGGTCCGTGCCGTCGTGGCTCGTTCCGCCCTTCTGCCCGGCCCGCCGCCGGGGAAGTCGCCGCTGGTCGCCCTGCACAGGCCGGCGGTCGCGGACGAGGTGTTCCGGACGCGACCGCCGGAACCTTCCGGCCTGAGACCTGGCACCGAAGGCACTCACCGTGTGTATCCGGCCGGGCCAGGCCCTCCGGCTCCGCCGAACCGGCCCACCTGGTAGGCGCCGGCCGGCTGCCGGGTGATGACCAAGGGATCGCCGTGGAGGACCTGTCGGTGGCGGGACTGGCCCGCACGAAGCTGACCAAGTCCGTGCACGACGCCGGGTGGCCATCGTTCCTCAGCATGCTGGAGTACAAAGCGGAACGGTACGGCCGCACCCTGGTCAGGATCGGCCGGTTCACACCGACCTCCCAGACCTGCTCCAGGCCGCGAGGGAGTTGCCGTAGCAGTCGAGATGCGGATCCATGGGGATCCCCTGACCGAGTCGCAGTTACGCCCTACTGACCGCGCAGCCCCGCAACGTGGGACACCGAAGGCTGTGTGATGTGGCGGGAGTTCGCGACCGGCCCGCAGGCGGTCGGCAGTGCATGAGCTGCATGACGGCTGTGCCCAGGGCCATCGATCCGTGCCGCCTAGCCCCGGGCCGCGTAGTGGCACAGCAACGATCGAGAAGGCGGGAACCCTCCGGCTTCAGCCCGAGGTGCAAGTCACATCACCTGGCCAGGAGTGCTCGTAAGTTGCGTGCGTGCCGGTGGAGGCGTCCACGGTGTCCGATGCTTCGCGCAGTGCGGGCACGTCCCGGGTGGGCGACCGAAGAGCGCACGCGAGGAGGTGCGGCGTCGGCACTCCGGTGACCAGGACGCTCCCCTTCGGCCCGGTGGAGTGACCGAGGTGTGTCGTGTGGTGGCGTCTGAGCTGCATGGTGCGGGGGCAGGCCTCCCGTGCCGGGACCGTGCTGACTCGGCTCGTCCACGACCACGTTTCGGGGCCCTGGTCCTTTCTCGGGCCGGGGTGGCGCCGGGAACCCCGTGCCGAACCGTGGGCGACACGTCGTCCCTGCCGCCGTCATGCCCTCGCCGTTTCAGGTGAAACAGTGCTGCTTCCGGTAATCGCGGGGCGACATTCCGTAGGCGCAGCGGAAGTGTCTGCTCAGCATCGCGGCATCCAGCATCCCCCAGTCCGCCGCCAGCTCATTGATCTTCCGGTGCCCCAGGCTCGGATCCCTCAGATCGCATGCGAAACGCTCCAGGCGACGGCGTTTGACATAGCTCATGACGCTTTCCCCGATCGGTCCGAAAACTCGATGTAACTGACGCACCGATATGTTGTGTTCGGCCGCGAGGGTCGCCGGGCTGATCTCGGGGTCGGCCAACTGCCGGTCGATCGACTCCTGAACCGCGATCAGAAGTGGATCGCATCCCCCAGAGTAATGCTTTCCGAGCTCGGCATATGCGATTCGCGTCGCGGAGATCGCCAGGATGCGCACGACCTCCTCCATATACGAGGACAGAATCCCATCGGTTTTCATCATCTCCACAGCCAGGGTATTCAAGAACGAAAAAAGAAATCCGGATCCGGGACCCTTGGCAGCATCCGTCACGATAAAAGTCCCCCGAGGCGACACCGGGAGTCCATCCTTCGCTTCGTCGGCGAAACGCAGTACGAGGAGTCGCGAAGCAACGGGCACATTCATCGAAAAGGGAACGTCGCCGTCCGTCATAACCAGCGTCCCCGCGTCGATCTCCGTACCGTTTCCGGTACCAGCGATGAACGCCATTCCTGACAGTACGCATATGACTGTTCTCTGCGGCGTCAAGGCCGCCTCCGAGTTGATTGCCTCGAACTCGATGACGGCTGGACCGGAATCTATGATCGTCACCTTGACCCCGCCGGCCTTGAAAGATTTTATCTGCATGCCTGAGCTCGACAAAAGGCAGTACCTTGCGCTCGGCGCGTCGGCCGGAAATCGAGTGAAGCAAGATGCTTCCCCCTTCTCGGCTCCGAGCGCGACAAACAGTTCAGAACAGGCCACGGCGAGATCCTCCGCAAGGAACGAACCCAGTCGTTCACCCGCTTAGTTTGATTGAAATTTCAACTACCAGGTCAATCGGGTCTGGCGCCGGAGGCGGGAGAATCCTGGTCACAACCCGCGGGTGCGATCGATGCTCCTCGCGCGCCGCAGACGGGTCAGGTGTGCTGACATTCCGCTGCGGACGTCTCCATCGTGGGTGCGTGGACCCTCGGATCCACGTTGGGTGACTTGCTCACCCGCTGCGTCGACCGAGGGGAGGTGCGATCTGACAGGCCTGTGGCCAGCCGTCTCCGCCGGCTGGCGTCAGGCAGTCACCCGGGTCACTGCATCGCACCGCATAAACGCTCCTGCGCCGGAGTCCGTGGCGACGCCCGAGCGAGCCTCGCTCGCACGGCATGCCGCCGCCCGGGCCAGGGTGGCCGTAACGGTCGCGCCCCGTTTCTCCATGCCGTGGCCAGCGCCTCCGGAAACAGTGCGGAGAGAGAAACTCCGTCGCCGCGATCGGGTTTCCAGGTCTGTCCGAGGCAAATTTGTCCATCAGGTTTTCCTCACTCATCACGAGGCCACGAACGGCCGTAAGGGGAAGGGGCCGTGCGCGTCTTCGCTTACTGAGTCCGTGCGAGTCCGTCACTGCTCATCAGGAGGTGCTGCGCTGTACAAGAGAGCGCTGTGGGAGCGCTCCCGCTTATTGACAGTGCCCTGCGGGTGGCAGTCCAGTCAAGTACCTACTGATTGACCGGAGTTGTGTGTTGGCTCCTGAGGGTGCGCACACAGGAGCATTGTCTTGGCGGGCGGTGCGCAAGCCACCTGCGGGATTGTCGGCGCAGCCGTACGTGCGTTCATCGAACTCGCCCGTTGGGTTTACCTCACCAGCTATCCGCTCAACTGCACTCACTCGCTACGCCGGGGTGGTTGACTGAGGCGACGGCCCGCCGGACGGACGGAGTCGTCGAGCGCGAGCGCTGCCGATGCGGGAAGTCACAGGCAGCTCCCTGCGCTTTCCTCCGGTCGCGGAAGTCTGGTCTTCCTGTGTCGAATTTGTTTGTCGAAATTTTGCGAGGTGGCGGGGGCTGCAGGACCCCGGGCGCGGATCACCACCTCACCGTTGCCCGACCCCGCTGGATCGTCGGCACGTGGCCTCCTCGCAGTAGCTCCCGCTGCAAACGGAAGCCTGGCGTCCAGAGGCAACGACGCGGTCACTGACCGACAAGACTGCGCCGCGGAAACAACCCCATGATGCTTATGTTCCAACGTGCGAGAACCATTCACAGGGGGATTCCCGGTGCTACGACACCTGCTTCATCGGGACGGACAAGACATTCTGAGAACGGTTCTCCTGCAACCGCTTCTCGATCCGGCGGCCCGTCGGCCGCACGCGGTGGCTCGGGTTCTCGTAGGAGAAGCCGGCACCCGTACCCCGTGGCCCCCCGAACCGTCGTCGCTCACCACTCCTGGCGCCACTCGGCCCCACGTAGGCCCGACGTCTTTCCCCTCCCCTGCTTCCGCTTTCCATGCCATCGGCTTGAGCGCGCCCACGGGCGGCTCGACGACAGAGAGGAACGGATACCTGTGTCGCACCTGACCGGTGAAGATCTCCCGGAGGGAGCGCTCGCCACGACGTGGCCGAGTCTCCTCGAAGCGCGGGTGGCCGACACACCTGACGCCATCGCGCTCGTCGCCGGGGACACGGCGCTCACGTACGCGCAGTTCAATGCCCGTGCGAACCGGCTCGCCCGGTGGCTGAAGTACCTCGGCGCCGGGCCGGAGCGGTCGGTCGGGCTGGTGCTGGGCAGGTCCGCGGACTTCTTCCTGTGCGCGACGGCCGTGCTCAAGTGCGGGGCCGCGTACCTGCCGCTGGATCCGAACTACCCCGTGGAGCGACTGTCCTTCATGGCCCGGGACGCAGCACCCGTGGTGCTGGTGACGACGTCGGACGTCCGGGGCGACCTTCTGGGCCAGCTGCCCACCGGCAGCCTCGTGGTACTGGACGACGAGGCCACCGAGGACGTACTGCGCCGTCTGCCGGACCACGACATGGAGGACGGGGAACGTTTGGAGCCACTGCGCCCCGCGAGTCCCGCCTACATCATCTACACCTCCGGCTCCACGGGGATCCCCAAGGGAGTCGTCGTCACCCACCAAGGCGTCGCGAGCCTGATCGCGACCCAGCGTCGTCGCCTCGCCGTCACCGGCGCCTCACGCGTGCTCGCCTTCTCGTCCCCGAGTTTCGACGCCAGTTTCTGGGAGATGTCGATGGCGCTGCTGGCCGGGGCCGCGCTCGTGGTCGGCAGGCCGGGGCGGCTGCTGCCCGACGCCGAACTGGCCGCGTTGATCGCGGACCACGGAGTCACTCATGTCACTCTCCCGCCCTCGGTCGCGGGTGCGCTGGGCCCCGACATGCTGCCTCCGAGCGTGACGCTGGTCGTCGCGGGCGAAGCGTGCCCGGCGGCTCTCGTGCAGCGCTGGCGCCCGCACCGGACGATGGTGAACGCCTACGGCCCGACGGAGTCCACCGTCTGCGCCACCATGAGCGATCCGCTGGCCGACGACGTGGCGCCGCCGGTCGGCCGGGCGGTGGACGGCACCCGGATCCATGTCCTCGACGACCGCCTCGCACCGGTTGTGCCGGGAGCGGTCGGCGAGATCTACATCGCGGGGCACAGCCTGGCACGCGGGTACCTCGAGCGGCCGGGTCTGACCGCGCAGCGGTTCGTGGCGGACCCCTTCGGCCCGGCCGGCAGCCGTATGTACCGCAGCGGTGACCTCGGCCGCTGGACCCGTTCAGGAGACCTGGAGTTCGTCGGCAGGGCGGACGACCAGGTCAAGGTACGCGGCTTCCGTATCGAGCCGGGCGAGATCGAATCCGTCATCGCCGGGTGCCGCGGGGTCCGGCAGGCCGCCGTCGTCCTGCGTGAGGACCGGCCCGGAGAGCCATACCTCGCCGCCTACGTCATACCCGAGAACGCGGCCGCCGACGAGGCGGCCGGCGAGGAACCGGACGGTCAACTCGATGCCTGGCGACGGCTCTACGACGATCTGTACGGCCGAGCCGACACCGCCGACTTCGGCGAGGACTTCTCCGGCTGGGTGAGCAGTTATGGCGGGCGGCCGATCGAGGGGATGCGCGAATGGCGTGAGCAGACCGTGCGGCAGATCCGCGAACTGGCTCCGCGCCGCGTACTGGAGATCGGCTGCGGTTCCGGTCTGCTGCTCTCGCAGCTGGCGGGTGACTGCGAAAGCTACTGGGGCACCGACATCTCCGGGGCCCTGATCGAGCGGCTGCGCGGGCAGGTCGCCGAGCGCCCCGGCCTCGCGGACCGGGTCGTCCTGCATCAGCTCTCCGCCCATGAGCTGGGGAGTCTGCCCAGCGGCGGCTTCGACACCGTCGTGCTCAACTCCGTGATCCAGTACTTTCCCTCAGGCGATTACCTGTTCGACCTACTGCGCGAGGTGTCCCGGCTCCTGGTACCCGGGGGCGCGGTGTTCCTCGGCGACGTCCGTAACCTTCGTCTGCTGCGCACCTTCCACGCCGGGGGGCTGCTGGCGGCGGCCACGCACACCGACACTCCGCAGACGGTCTGCGCGGCGATCGACCGGGCCATGGCGCAGGAGAAGGAACTGCTCGTGGACCCGGAGTTCTTCACGACGGCCGTCGGCGCGCTGCCCGGCATGACGCTGGAGTCGTGCACGCTCAAACGGGGCGGGTACGACAACGAACTCAGCCGCTATCGCTACGAGGTGGTGCTGCGCAAGCATGCCGGGCCTGCCGATGACACCGGGCCCACGGACGACGCGGGGCCGGTCGTGCGACTGCGGTGGGACGGCGAGATGGCGAGCCTGGCCGACGTCGCCGATCGGCTGCGTCGTGGGAAACCGGAGCGGTTGTGCGTCACCGGGATCCCCAACGGCCGGGTGGCCGGCGAGCATGCCGCGACACTCGCGCTGTTCGACCGGCGCCCCCTGCACGAGGTGCTGTCCCTGGGGCAGGCTCCGGCGGGCGTGGCACCGGAGGACCTGCGCCGGCTGGGCGCGGAACTGGGCTACCGGGTCGACTGCACCTGGTCGTCCGAGGACGACGCCCTGATCGACGCTTCCTTCACACGCGCCGGAGCGCTCGTGCCGCGTCCCGCCCCCCGGACCGACGCGGAGCCGGACGGTTTCTCCCCGGCCCGGTTCACCAACAGGCCGGCGTTCGCCCGCCCCGACTCCCAGACGATGGCCTCTCTTCCCGGGCAGGTCGCGGCGAAGCTGCCGGCCTTCATGGTCCCGGAGGTCTTCGTCCCGCTCGACAGGCTGCCGGTCACGGTGAACGGAAAGCTCGACCGCGGCGCCCTGCCCCGGCCGCGGCGCGCCGCCCATGCCTCGGGACGTCCGCCCAGGACCGCCCGCGAGGAGGTACTGGCGGCGATCTTCGCCGACGTACTCGCGACAGCCGACGTCACAGCCGACAGCGACTTCTTCGCCGTCGGCGGCAACTCCCTGCTGGCCACCCGACTCGCCGCCGAGGTCCGGCGGCGCCTGAACACCGAGATGCCGCTGTCGTGGCTGTTCGAGTCGCCCACCGTCGGCGCGCTCGCCGCCCGCTTCGACGCGGGGGACGAGGCCAGGCCGCTGCCCGTGCCGAGCGAGTACGCCTCCGGCAGCACGGCGCCGTTGTCGGCCCAGCAGATGCAGATGTGGCACGAGTACCGCCGAAGCCTGTGTCGCGACATGTTCAACGTGCCGCTGTCGCAGCGGCTGACCGGTGCCGTCGACGCCGAGGCACTGCGCGCCGCCCTCGCCGATGTCGTCACCCGGCACGTTCCGCTGCGCACGCTCGTCCAGGACGACGGCAGCGGTCCGTGTGCGGTGATCACGGAAGCCACCGCGGACGACATCCCATGGACGGAGACCAGGACCACGCCCGAGCGGCTGTCCGAGGATCTCGCGCACGCCGCCCGCCGCCACTTCGACCTCGAGACCGAGATCCCGCTGCGGGCCGTACTGTTCACGCTCGGCCCGGACGAGTCCGTACTGCTGCTGGTCATGCATCACATCGCCGCCGACGGCTGGTCCTTCGGCCCCCTGCTGGAGGACCTGGTCCGCGCCTACCGCGCCCGGACCGAGGGGCGCGCACCACAGTGGGAGCCGCTGTCCTTCGGCTACCTCGACTACGTCGCCTGGCAGCGCCGGCTGCTCGGCGCCACGGACGACCCGAGCGACGTCGCGCTGCGCCAGGCGGAGTACTGGAGGAAGACGCTGCACGGTGCCGACGACAGGCCGGTCCTGGAGACCGACAGCCCGGCGCCGGCCCAGCAGGACTTTGCCGGCAGGTCCCTCGATCTTCCGCTCGAAGTCGGCGGCCACCGGGTGCTGACAGCCGCGGCCCGTGAGCACGGTGTCACCGTCTTCATGATCCTGCACGCCGCGCTCGTCGCACTGCTCGCCCGCAGGGGAGCAGGAGGGGACGTCACCGTCGTGACCGCGGTGGCCGGCCGGACCGACACCCAGTTCGAACCGCTGGTGGGCCTCTTCGCCAACACCTTGGCGCTGCGCACCGACACGTCGGGCAACCCCACCTTCCGCGAACTGCTGGACCGGGTCCGCGTGACCGATCTCGGTGCCTATGCCCACCAGGACCTGCTCTTCGAGCGCCTGGCCGACGTGCCACCGCCCCAGGTGTCACTCGTCCTGCGCACGGTCGCAGCTCCGCCGGCCGACCTGCCGGGCCTCACCATCAGTCCCGGCCCACGGCCGGCGAGCGAATCCGCCCGCTATCCGGTGCTGTGGACCGTGGAGCATCTGGCCTCCGCCGCGGACGGCGGGACGCTGCGCAGCCACATCCAGTACCAGAGCGGGCTGCTGCGCGACGACACGGTCGTCCGGCTCGCCCAGCAGTACGAAGTCGTGCTGTCCCTGTTGTTGAAGGATCCCGATCTCCGCGTCCAGGACCTCCCACTGCAGTGACTCCCAGGGCCAGCCCGTCCGATCCCATCATCTGTGAGGTCCACTCGATGTCCATGCTGCCGCCGGGGCGAAGCCGCACCACGGCCTCGCCCGCCGGGGCCCAGGCCGGCCCCGAGTTCACCCCCGGCCTATGGGGACGGCTCTTCGAAGCCCGTGTCGACGCCGCCCCCGAATCCACCGCGATCAACTCCGCGAGCGAGCGGCTGAGTTACGCCGAACTGAACCGGCGGGCCAACCGCCTCGCCAGGTTGCTCATCGCACGTGGCGCCGGCCCGGAGAGCCTGGTCGGTCTCGCCCTGCCGCGCTCGACCGACTTCGTGGTGGCCGTGGCGGCCGTACTGAAATCGGGCGCCGGCTACTTCCCGATGGATCCGGACTATCCTCCGCAGCGGCTGGCGTTCATGCTCGCCGACGCCGCTCCCATGCTGGTGCTGACCAGGAGTGACATCGAGCCCGAGCTGCCGGCCGAGGCGGCCTCCCGCACGGTGGTGCTGGACGACCCGGCCGTCGTACGGACCCTGGCCGACTGCTCCGCGGCGGATGTGGCGGACGACGAACGCGGCGCCCCGCTCCGGACCCGGCATCCGGCCTATGTCATCTACACCTCGGGTTCCACCGGTACTCCCAAAGGAGTGGTCCTCACCCACCACGGCATCGCCAGCCTGGTGGGCAGCCATGCGCGGGACCTGGGGATCGGGCCGTCCAGCCGGTTGCTGCTCTTTTCCTCGCCGAGTTTCGACGGCGCCTTCTGGGACGTGTCGATGGCCTTGCTCACTGGCGCCACGCTGGTGGTCGCACCGCGTGAACGGCTCCTGCCCGGACCGGAGTTCAGTGCGCTCGCCGCCGAGGAGGGCATCACCCACTTCACCCTGCCGGCCTCCACGCTCGCCGCCCTGCCGGACGGCGCTCTGCCCGCCGGGGCCACCGTCGTCAATGTGGGCGAGGCCTGCAACAGCGAGCTGGTGCGCCGCTGGTCGCCGGGCCGGCTGCTGGTGAACGCGTACGGACCGACCGAATCGACCGTCTCCGCGACCATGAGCGGACCGTTGGCCGGGGCAGGCATCCCGCCCATCGGCCGTCCGCTCTCGGACACCCGCATCCACGTCCTCGACGAGCGGCTCCGGCCGGTACCGCCGGGAGCGGTCGGAGAGATCCACATCGCCGGAGCGGGGCTGGCCCGCGGGTACCTGGGGCGGCCCGCGCTGACCGCCGAGCGGTTCGTGGCCGACCCCTTCGGGACGCCGGGCGAGCGGATGTACCGGACCGGCGACCGGGTGAGGGTGCGTGACGACGGGCAACTGGAGTTCGTGGGCCGGGTCGACGACCAGGCGAAGATACGGGGTTTCCGAGTGGAGCCCGGCGAGGTCGAAGCCGTGCTGCGCGACCATCCCGAGGTCGCGCAGGCCGCGGTGGTGGTCCGGGAGGACACTCCGGGAGACCAGAGGCTCGTCGCCTATGTCGTGCCGGACCACCCGGCCGTGCGGCAGGCCGACGACACCACCTCGGAGCACGTCGAGGAATGGCAACGGCTCTACGACGAGGTCTACAGCGCAGTGGGAGCGCTCCCCCTGGGGGAGGACTTCAGCGGCTGGAACAGCACCTACGACGGCGAGCCCATTCCCGTGCCTCAGATGCAAGCCTGGCGGGACGCCACGGTCGACAGCATCCGTGCCCTGCGACCGCGCCGGGTACTGGAGATCGGCGTGGGCACCGGGCTGCTGCTGTCCCGCCTCGCCGGTGACTGCGAGGCGTACTGGGCCACCGACTTCTCCGCCGAGGTGATCGAGACACTCGGCAAGAAGGTGGACGTCGACCCGGTGCTGCGGGAGAAGGTCCACCTGCTGCACGGTCCCGCACACGACCTCCCCGGCCTCCCCGAGGGGTACTTCGACACCGTTGTCCTCAACTCGGTGATCCAGTACTTTCCGTCGGCCGACTACCTGGTGAGCGTCCTGCGCGAGGCGGCACGCCTGCTGGCGCCGGGCGGCCGGGTGTTCGTCGGCGACATCCGGCACCTGCGTCTGCTGCGCCCGCTGCGCAGCGCCGTCCGGCTGCGCTCCGCCACCCGGCGGGAAGCCTCTGCCTCCGCCGTCCGCGCGGCGGTCGAGCAGGACCTGGTGGATGAGAAGGAGTTGCTCCTCGACCCCGCGTTCTTCGCCGCGGTACCCCGGTGGATCCCGCAGCTCCGCGGGGTACGCACAGCGGTGCAGCGCGGCACGCACCACAACGAACTGACCCGCTACCGGTACGACGCGGTGCTCATCAAGGAGCCGGTGGAAACCGGTACCGCTGCGCCGGACGCGCAGACACTGACCTGGGGCACGGATGTCAGCGGACTGCAGGAGTTGTCCGGCCTGCTGGCCCGCACCCGCACGTCGCTGCTGCTGCGCGGCGTGCCGAACAGCCGGATCCTCGGTGAGGCATCGGCCGCGACGGCGCTGACCACGGCCCGGTCGCTCGACGAGCCGTTGCGGTTGCTGCAAGAACCGGCGGCAGGGATCGACCCCGAGGAACTGCACGCCCTGGGCGGGGGCGCCGGCTGCGAGGTCCACCTCACGTGGTCGGCGCAGGACCCCACGCGACTGGACGCCTGTTTCACACCCGTGGGCGGTGAACCGGGCGCCGTCCCGCTGGCGGAGTCCGCCGACAGCGGCAGGACGTCGCCCGGTGACCACGCCAACCAGCCGACCACGCACCGGACCGGCAACGCCCTGATGGGCAAGCTCCCCGGCTATCTGGCCGCCAGGCTCCCCGCGTACCTGCGGCCCAGCGCCGTGGTACGCATCGCGTCGCTCCCCCTCACCGTCAACGGCAAGCTCGACCGCACGGCGCTGCCCCGTCCCGCCCTGTTCCCGCGGGCTGACGGGCAGGCGCCCCGCACTCCGCGCGAGGAGATCCTCGCCAATCTCTTCGCCGATGTGCTCGGCCTGCCCGGGGTGCCGAGGGACGCCGACTTCTTCGCCCTGGGCGGCAACTCGCTACTGGCCACGCGCCTCGTCGGCCGTATCGCGAAACACCTCGAAGTCGATGTTCCGATCGCCTGGATCTTCGAGACACCGACCGTCGAGGGCCTGGCCGGGCGTACCGCTCCGGCGAGCAGGCTCCGCCCGCTGTTGCTCTGCCGCGACGAGAACCACGCGGCGGTGCCGCTCTCGCACAGCCAGTACGGCATGTGGTTCATCAACCAACTCGGCGGACCCGCGAGCCGGATCTACAACGTGCCGTACTGCCTGCGGATCACGGGCCGGGTGGACACCGGGGCGCTGCGGACCGCACTCGATGACGTCGTGGCTCGTCACGAACCCCTGCGTACCGTCTTCCCCGATGACGGTGACGGCCCCCGCCAACGGGTCCTCGCCCCCGAGGACGCCGCGGTGGTCCTTCATGAGACCGACGCCGCCGAAGACCGTCTGGCCGGCCACCTGGCGCGGGCCGCGGCGGAACCCTTCGAGCTCAGGACGGACCTTCCCCTGCGCGCACGCCTGTTCCGGCACGGACAGGACCGGTACACGCTCCTGCTCCTGATGCACCACATCACCGTGGACGCCTGGTCGCTGGCCCCCCTGACGGCGGACCTGGCGCACGCCTACCGGGCGCGGCTGGGGCAGCGGGCCCCGCAGTGGCAGCCGCTGCCGGTTCACTATCGCGACTACGCCGTATGGCACAACGAGCAAGCAGCCGAGGCGCAGGACCGCGGCAGCGGCTTCGGGCGCCAGCTCGCCTTCTGGGAGCGGACGCTGCGCGGTCTTCCGGTCGAGACGCGGCTGCCGGCCGACCGGAGCCGTCCGGCCAGACCTACCTATCGTGGCGGCACCGTCCACACCCACGTCGAAGCCTCCCTCCATCAGGAACTGCTCAACTGCGCGCGGGAGACGGGCGCGACGCTCTTCATGGTGCTGCACGCCGCGCTCGCGGCACTGCTGACCCGGCTGGGCGGCGGCACCGACATCGTCGTCGGCACCGCTGCCGCGGCGCGCACGGACCCCGCGCTGGACGACCTCGTCGGGCTGTTCGCCAACAGTGTCGTCCTTCGCGTCGACACCTCGGGCGACCCGACGTTCCGCACCCTGCTCGCTCGGACCCGGGCCGTGGACCTCGACGCCTTCACCCACCAGGAGGTCCCGTTCGACCAGGTGGTGGATCGCGTCAACCCGGCACGCCACCCGGCACGTCACCCGCTCTACCAGACGGCCCTCGTCCTGCACGCACCGCCCGGCGACGGCCATCGGGCCGACTCCGTCACCCTCACCCCCGAACCGCCCCCGAACACCGGAACGGCCCGCTTCGATCTGATGTTCAACTGGGACGAGAGCCGGGACAGCGCCGGCCTCGCCCAGGGCCTCACCGGCCGTACCGAGTACAGCTCGGACCTCTTCTCCCAGGAGACAGTCGAACTGCTCCTGGAGCGGTATCTCCTGCTGCTGTCCGCCGCGGTCCGCGACCCGGACGCACGCCTTCACACCCTGGACATCCTCACCGAGCCGGAACGGCGGGCCTTCTCACCACGGCCGTAGCCGTCCGACCCCGAATCATCGCGAAAGCCACCGAAAGCACCGTCAATTCCCGGTGCCGGGCCCTCTTTGCCGACTAGGAGAAATTCACCGTGCCCTCACCCTTCGACGACCATGACGGGCAGTTCCATGTGCTCCGCAACGAGGAAGGCCAGTTCTCACTCTGGCCGAATTTCGCCGACATCCCCTCCGGGTGGCGTTCCGTGAGCGGGCCGAGCCCCCGCGGAAGCGCCCTTGAGTACATCGAGAAGGAATGGACGGACATGCGCCCGGCGTCCGTCCGTGAATGACCCGGCCAATAACATCGAGCGGGGCCACGGGTCGCCGAGAACCGGGCCGTTTACGGCTGGCTCGGCTGGGCGACCGCCGATTCCGAGGACGTGGTGTCCCTGCCGATGGTCTCGTACGGCACCGACGCCGCACCGGCTCCGGTGGTGGTCCCGAAGGCCGGCCGGGGCCGGGCGAAGCGCTTGGGCGGTGCTGGACCGGCTGGGTGGGGCACGTCGGTGCCCCACCCAGCCGAACGCCGGACGACGGAGACGGACTGTCTCGGCGCGATGCTGGAGACCTTCCGGAAACCCGGCGAGTCCGGCGTAGGTGCCGACGAGGGTTCGTGCCTGCCATCGGGTGGGCACCCGGGAAGGAGCGCGCCTGCCACGTGTCGGCTCCGCCGCCATCAAGGGTGACCTCCATTCCGCACCCGTCGCCGGTTCTGTCGTAGACGCCGTCCTCGGCGTGTTCACGGACGGCGGGCGCAGCGGTCACGAGCGTGTGATGGCCGCGTCGACCCGGCCGCGACGGCGTCCTGGCACCTGGACGCGCAGTACTTGTTGGGCAGCCGACCGCGTCGCACGGCACCTACGGCGGATTCACCGAGCCGGACCTGCAGGACTGACGTGAGTACTACCGCGACAACGCCGCCCGGCTCTCCCGGGTCAAGGCGGCCTGTGACCCGGACCGCTTCTTCAGTTTCGACCAGGCGGTATGACGCGAGACGCCGTCACGACGCCGCACGGCCCAGGCCTGCGGTCTTGGAAAGGAAACGACACCATGGAATCTCCGGCCACCCAGGTCGACCCGGCGAACTCGCCGTTGGAGCCCTATCACATCTACCCGGAGGCCAAGTCCTGCCCGGTGGCGAAGGTCGGTCTGTGGAACGGCACGCCGGCGCACGTGTTCTCCGGGTATGAGGATGTGCGGACCGTGCTGCAGGACAGGCGGTTCAGCTCGGACTCGCGCCGACCCAACTTCACCGAACTCACTCCGACGCTCCAGTCGCAGGCCGCGGCACCGCCGTTCGTACGCACCGACAATCCTGATCACCGGCGCCTGCGAGGCACCATCGCACGCGAGTTCCTGCCCAAGCACATCGAGCTGCTGCGCCCCGCGATCCGCGAGATCGTCCAGGGTGTGCTCGACGGGCTCGCCGAGACCGCGCCTCCCCAGGACATGCTCGAGGCCTTCGCCGTACCGGTCGCGTCCGCGACCGTCTTCCGGCTGCTGGGGATTCCGGCCGAGGACCGCGCGTTGCTCACCCGATGCGTCAAGGGCGTGGTCTCGGCGGTGGGGAGCGAGGACGAAGGTGCCGAGGTGTTCCGGACACTCGGCGAGTACATCGGCGGGCTCGTCCAGGACCCCTCCGAACTGCCCGAGGACAGCCTGATCCGGCGCCTGGTGACGGGCCCGTACCAGGAGAAGCAGCTCACCTTCCACGAGACCATCGGCGTGATCCTCATGCTCATCGTCGGGGGCTACGACACGACGGCCAGCACCATCTCGCTGTCCTTGGTGAGTTATGCACTGCAGCCGGAGAAGTTCTCCGTCGTCCACGAACACCCGGAGCGGATACCCCTGCTCGTCGAGGAGTTGCTGCGCTATCACACCGTCTCGCAGCTCGGACTGGGCAGGATCGCCACCGAGGACGTCGAGGTGGGCGGCGTCACGGTGCGGGCCGGCCAGATGGTGGTGGCGGCGCTCCCCCTGGCCAACCGGGACGAGAGTGTCTTCCCGAACCCGGACGAACTCGACTTCGACCGCCCGTCCGTGCCCCATGTCGGCTTCGGTTACGGACCCCACCAGTGCGTCGGCCAGGCACTGGCCCGAGTCGAACTCCAGGAGGCCATTCCCGCGGTGATCCGACGGCTGCCCGGCATGCGGCTCGCCTGCGCTCTGGAAGACCTGCCGTTCCGGCACGACATGGCCACCTACGGCATCCATGAGCTGCCCATGACCTGGTGACCGGGCCTGCCGCGAGGCGAGCACCAGTGTCACGTGCCTACGACGCGTCGGCCGAGGGAGCAGCGCAGCGGGCGGTCATACCGGCGCGCCCGCCTCTCGGCGTCGCTCGAATCCTGGTTCTGGATCACTATCAGTGCCAGGGCCACGGAGGGCCGACAGTGACCCACTTGGTGATCTTCGCCCGAACCTGATCTTGATCTGAGGTCAGGAGGGAGAGGGTGATCTGCGTGGAGGACTGGGCGGAGATTCGCAGGCTGCACCGGGCCGAGCAGATGCAGGTCCGGGCGATCGCGAGGCATCTGGGCATCTCGAAGAACACGGTCAAGCGGGCATTGGCCAGCGACCGGCCGCCGAAGTGCGAGCGTCCGGCCAAGGGCTCGGTGGTCGACGCCGTCGAGGTAGAAGACGGTCCTCGGGGGGCCGTGCTGATTCTGTGCTGACTGGAATCTCTCAGAACCCCGTTTACGCAGGTGAGAGCCTTACTGTTAACGTTCCGGTTCAACGTGTGAGCGGATGAAACAACACCACGTTGCTGATCTGGCAAATATGCAGGTCAGGTGGGGTCGGCTCCTCCGGGGGTCGGCCCCTTTGTCCGACCGCGCAAGCGGCCCTGATGCCGGCCTCGTCGGATGTGTAGCGACGGCTTCACTCTCCGCAGCGTTGCCCGTAAAATTCCTCGCTCAGGGGGGTGACGGGAATTCCCTGGCACGGGAGAGGGCTGAGGCCCTCGATCCTGGGCCCGGGGAAGGCGCGGGGGGCGTGTCCGTGTCCGGTCCGCTCCCGAGGTGACGAGATCCAGGGAACAGTGTGACGACTCCGGGTGCCTTCGGCGGGGGAACCGACCTTGAGCGGTTCAAGGCGAAGCTGGCGGGATGGCGGACGTCCCTGGTCGATCTGAGCGGGCGCAACCGTCTGCTGAACTTCCGGCACACCCGGTCGGCGACCTTGGAGATCTCGTACCCCACGGCTGAGGAGCTGGTCGAGAAGATCGAATCGGGCTGGGACTTCGCCGTTCTCCCCGACGAGGAGCCGGAGCCCGCCGACGGGGAGCCCGGGGCGACCGGCGAGGACTCACCGGCGAAGGCGCTGCCGACCGCTCGGCGCGGCGGGATCGTGACCCAGAAGACCACGAACCCCGCACTCCTTCGCGCGCTGCGCACCCTGCGCGGCAAGTCGACGCAGCTCTTCAACGACTACGGTCTGTGGACGCTGAACCTCGGTGTGGGCATGGTCCGTTGGCGGGAGGACGGAGCGGAGTCCACCAGCGACGCACCACTGGTCCTGCTGCCGGTCCGGATCGAACGGACGGCCGCCGGACGGGTACGGCTCAGGCTCAACGACGACGAGGACGCCAAGTTCAACCCGGCGCTGCGGGTGAAGCTGGAGCAGTTCCACATCGACTGGAGCCTGGTGAGCGACCAGGACCCGCTGGACGTACCCGGAGTGCTCGCCGCCGCGGCCGACGCCGTCTCGGGCAAGAGCGGCTGGGAGGTCTCACCCCGTGTGGTGCTCGCCCTGTTCGCGTCCCACAAGGAGTCGATGTACCAGGATCTGCTGGACAACGAGGCGGACGTCCTCGCCAGCGACCTGGTGCGCGCGGTGGCCCTCGGCCCGGGCGCGAACCTCGCCGCCGACCGTTTCTCCTTCGAGGAACTCGACCTCGACCGCATCGACGAACTGAGCCCGCCGGAGGACAGCCCGCTGGTGCTCGACGCCGACGCGTCCCAGCGTCAGGCGGTGGCCGCTGCCGTGGCCGGCCGCTCCTTCGTGCTGGACGGCCCTCCCGGCACCGGCAAGAGCCAGACCATCACCAACATGATCGCGGGCCTCATGCACGCCGGCCGCAGCGTGCTGTTCGTCAGTGAGAAGGCGGCGGCCCTCGACGTGGTGCTCGACCGGCTGCGTTCGGTGGGTCTTGATTCGTACGCCCTTGCCCTGCACAGTCACAACACGAGCCGCAAGGCCGTGGCCCAGGAGCTCGGCCGCGCCCTGCTGGAGGAGCCCCGAGCACCTCAGCTCTCGCAGGAGGCCGTGTCACAGGTCCGTGAGACACGGCAGGCACTCAGCGGTTACGCCGATGCCATGAACGAGGTCCGTGAGCCGCTGGGACAGACCCTGCACGACGCCATAGGGAGGTTCGGCCGACTGGCCGACGCTCCCGTGGTGTACCAGACCCATGCCTTCCGCGCCGACCGGCTCAGCGCCCGGGACCTGCGTCTGATCGTCGAAGCGACGCAGACGATCGCCGAGGCATGGGAAGCGGTCGCCGATCCGGTCTTCCCCTGGCGGGAGCTCCGTCCCGAAGGGCCGTACCCGCGCCCGGCCCTGGAACAGGCCATCGCCGCACGCGAGGGCCTGGTGACGGCCCTGGCCCGCTACGACGACCTGGCGCCCGGCGCCGGACCGGTGCACGACCGGGCCGGTGTCGAACGGCTCGTCACCCTGATCGGCCTTCTCGATTCCCGCAGCCCCGTACCGGAGACCTGGCTGACCACGGACGACTTCGCCGTCACCGTGAACGACAAGGTCGACGCGTTCAAGACGGATCTGCGCAGAGTGCGGCGCAGCCGTGACGAGGCGCGGGCGGAGGCGGGCGAGCGCTGGTCGGAGCTCTCACGCACGCTGACGTGGGAACCCGACGACGCCGAGCGGGCGTTGGCCATGCTGACGCCGCCCGGCGCCGACCCGGCGGGTCTCACCGAGACACGGGCCCGTGAACTGGCCCGGGAGTTCGAGAACGCGTCGGACAGACTGCGGCGCACACATCAGGACGTCGCGGACCTCGGCACCCGGACCGGTGTCGACGTACCGAAGACGCTCGCGGCCGTACACGCCCTGTGCGACGTCGTCGCCCTCGCAGGTACGGACCACCGACCGCTGGAGGGATGGCTGGCACCGGACGGCGCGGCCGAGGCCGAGAGCGCTGCCGTCGCCGTCGTCGCGGACGCGCTGGACGCGTTCTTCACCCGGCGTGAACAGGTGCTGGCCGCGCGAGCGCTCGCCTCGGCCGAAGCGGGCCCCGGCTGGGCCGACCTGGGATCCGGACCGAGCGCACGGCAACCGGAGAACGAACAGGCACTCGCCGGCCTCGTACCGCCAGGACTGGACCTCACCGGTCTCACCCGCCGCAGGGCCGCCCGACTCGCGGACCGGTTCGAGTCCCTGGCCCGTACGGTGGAGTCGGCCGGACGGCACGCGGACTCGGCCGCGGCGCTGCTCGGCTGTGCCCGCCCGGCGACGACGGCCGCGGCCGACGACATCGCCGCACTGGTCGGGACCGCCACAGCCCCCGACCGGACGCCGGCCGGATGGCTCGACCCGGCCGAACGCGCCCGTTCCCGGTCCGCCGTCGGAGAGATAGCCGATGCGGCACTGAAGCTGGACGCGGCGCAGGCGGCGGCACGAGACACGTTCACACCCCGCACCGCGACCTTCACCGAGCTGCCCGAGGCGGCCCGGCGCCTCATGGACGGGGCCCGAGGCATCGGCGGACTGCTCTCCGGCACCGTCCGGGCCGACCGCAAGCTCGTCGCGGGCCTGACACACAAAGGCTCATGGCACAGCGACCTGTACGACAAGCTGCCGCTGGCCGTCGCCTGGTACACCGCCCGTGCCCGGCTGCGCGCACTCGCCGTGGACCACGCCGACGTACTGGGGCCCTACGCCACCGGCCCGGACGGTGAACTGCCGGACGTGACCGGCGCACGCGAAGCCCTCGCACACGCCGAGACCGTCCACCGTCTCGCGCCGGACACCGTCGCGGACCCCTCCTGCCGCAGCCTCCTCGCCGCACAGTTGGCCCACGGCAGCACTGCCGCCCCGCAACTGCTGGCGCAGGGTACGGAACTCCGTCGCGAACTGTCCGTATGGCAGCAGGAGTCGGACCGGGCGGAGCTGGCGCCGTACGCGACCGACCTCACGAAGCGTCGCCTCGCGGACGTGGCCGGTTGGCTGCGTGCCCACCTGGCCCCGTTGCGCCAGGCGGACCGGCTCGTGGAGACGGTCACGTCCACCGGCCGAGGCGACAGCGACCCGGACTTCGAGCACACGGTCGCCACCGCACGGGCCGCTCTCCTCGCCGCCCACGCCGCACAGCGCGAGACAGCCGCCTTCGCGGCACAGGAGGACACCGACCGCGCACTCCTGGGCCCCTGGTACCGGGCCCTGGACACGGATCCCGCGGACCTGGACACGGACATCGCCGAGTACCACGGGGTGGGACGGCTCCTGCGCTCGGCGCGCGACATGCTCCGCCACCGGCAGGGCCCCGCCACCACGGAACGCGAGCTGCTCGGTCCGTACGCGACACCGGGACGTATCGACACGGCGGCACTGCGAGCCGCCCTGGACGCCGCGGGCACGGTCGCCCGCCTCGTCCCCGAGACCCTGGCGGATCCCGGACGGCGAGCACGGCTGAGCGAGACCCTGGCGGCAGGCCGACAGGTCCCGTACGACCTGCTGCGCCAGGCGGGCACGGTACGTACGGAGCTCGACCGTTGGAGCGAAAACGCGCGTCGGCCGCACCTGGCCACCGTGGCGCCCGTCCTCGCGGAGCGCTCGCTGGACGAGATCGCACTCTGGCTGCGCGTCCACGTGGAGCCCTTCGAAGAAGCGGCCGAGCTTGTGCACGCGGTGGCACGCGTCACCGAGAGACCGGGGGACGGTCTGACTCTCACCGCTGCACGGGCCGCGGTCCGGGCCGTGGCTGATGCCCGTGCGGCGGAAGAGGAGTTCGAGCTGCGGGACGCCGGCCACCGCACTCTGCTCGGCGAGCTGTACCGAGGCGCCGACACAAAGTGGGACACCGTGCGGGACGCGGTCGACTGGGCTCAGAGGGTCCGGCGTACCGCGCACGGCGGCAGCGCCGGTCCCTTGACCGAGGCAGCCGCCCGCACGATGCTGAGCGCGCCCGCCGACCCGTCGACGACGGTGCGCCGCGACGAGTGGCAGCGCCAGAGCGACGTCCTCGCCGACTGCTTCGAGCCGCAGCGAGCAGATCGGGTACGCCGGGAACTGGGGACCTCGCTGTCCTCGGCCGGAGACCTGCTGTCTCGCCTCGACCGTGACCCGTACGGTCCGGAGGCGTGGACTTCCTGCGCGCAGGGCCTGGCCACGCTGCGCGCGTACCGTCTCGACGGGCTGCCCGAACAGCTCGCTCAGCGCGGTGTCTCCGCCGCCGGCTTCCCGTCCGCCGTGGAACGAGCCGTCCTCACCGCCTGGATCGACCATCAGCTCGCCACGGACGCACGGCTCACACCCATGCGGGCCGTGGAACGCGACCAGTTGGTGGATCGCTTCCGCACCGTGGACCGCGACCTCGTCGCGGCGGCCCATGCCGAGGTCATCGCGGCCTGCAACAGTCGTCGCCCGCGCGGTACTTCGATGGGGCCGACGGCGGTGATCCGCAGCGAGGCGGAGAAACAGCGCCGCCACATGCCGGTCCGCGTCCTCCTGGACCGGACACGCCATGTGGTCCACCGCATCAAGCCCTGCTTCATGATGAGCCCCCTGACGGTGAGCCAGTTCCTGCCGTCCGACTTCCGCTTCGACGTGGTCATCTTCGACGAGGCGTCCCAGGTGCTGCCGCAGGACGCCGTCAACTCGGTCTACCGAGGCAGATCTCTGATCGTGGCGGGCGACAAGAAGCAGCTGCCGCCCACGTCGTTCTTCAGCGCGACCTCGGGCAGCGACGAGGACGACGAGTGGGACGACGACGCCGCCGACGGCTTCGAGTCGATCCTCGACGCCTGCAAGGCGAGCGGCGTCCTGCGCAGCCTCTCGCTGCGCTGGCACTACCGCAGCCGGCACGAGAACCTCATCGCCTTCAGCAACCACGACTTCTACTCCGACGCACCGATGGTGACGTTCCCCGGCGCACTGGAGGAGAGCCCGGACGCCGGCGTCGAGTTCTTCAAGGCCCACGGCGTGTACGACCGGGGCGGACGCAAGGACAACCCGGGCGAGGCGGCCTTCGTCGCCCAGCGCGTCATGCACCACTTCGCCACCCGGCCCGGCCGCACGCTCGGCGTCGTGGCACTGTCGAAGCCTCAGGCGGAAGCCATCGAGGAAGCGGTGCAGAAGGCCCGCGCGGCCCGGCCCGACCTGGAACGCTTCTTCACGGAGGACCGCCTCGGCGGATTCTTCGTCAAGAACCTGGAGACCGTCCAGGGAGACGAGCGCGACGTCATCATCCTCTCGGTCGGCTACGGCCCCGACGCGCAGGGCAGGCTGCGGCAGGAGTTCGGTCCCATCAACCGGGAGGGCGGCTGGCGGCGGCTCAACGTGGCCGTGACCCGGGCCCGCCGCCGCATGGAGGTCGTCGCTTCCTTCCACGGCGGTGACCTGCCGGAGAGCCCGAACTACAGCGTGCGCGAGCTGAAGCGCTACCTGGAGTACGCACAGCACGGCCCGCAGATCCTCGCGACGGACGCCGCCGACCCGGACGCACAGCCGGAGAGCCCCTTCGAGGAGGAGGTCGTCGACGTACTGCGCGACTGGGGATACTCCGTGCAGCCGCAGGTCGGCGTCGCGGGCTTCCGCATCGACATGGCCGTACGCCACCCCGCCGCCGTCGGTACCTACGCGCTGGGCATCGAGTGCGACGGCGCCATGTACCACTCCTCCAGGGCCGCCCGCGACCGTGACCGGCTGCGTGAGTCCGTCCTGCGCGACCTGGGCTGGAACCTGCACCGGATCTGGGGCACGGACTGGTACCGCAACCGGCGGGAGGCGATGGCACGGCTGCGTACGGCGGTGGAGGCGGCGTGTGCGCGGGATCCGCACGGTGTGCGGGAGGCGCTGGCTGCGGACTCCGCTGCTGTCGCATCAGCGCCCGGTGGGCATGAGCGGGACACCGAGCCGCCGTCCGGCTCTGCTGTCTCGTACGCGCCGGTCATGGCCGAGGGGCCGGTGTCGTGGAGCCGCCCCTACCGGGACGTGGCGCGGGACAGCCTGGTGGAGCTGAGGGTGCAGGCGTGCCGGAGCCGCGGGTTGCCGTCGGACATCGAGCTCCAGGACCCGGAGGCCGGTCAAGCGGTTGCCGACGTGGCGCTGAGCGTTGTCGACGTCGAGGGCCCGGTCGAGCATGAGGTCATCCTCACGAGGGTTCGGACCGCGTGGGAGATCAGCCGTTCGGGCCAGGTGGTCCAGGACCGCATCGGACGAGCTCTCAGCCGCCTCGCCAGGCAGGGCCGGATCACGCGGGACGGCTCCACGTACGACCTCCCCGGCCGTGACGTGGCGTTCGCCCGGACCCCCACGGCGTCCTGCGAGCGCAAGGTCGGCCAGGTGCCGGCGGTCGAGCGGCGTCTCGTCGTACACAGGATGGTCGAGGAGAGCCCGGGCGTGCCGCGTGAGGAACTGCTGCGTGAGGTGGCGCGCTTCTTCGGATGGTCCCGCCTCGGCTCCGAGATCCGGGACGCGCTGACGGGGGACATCGACGCGCTCGTCGCGGCCGGGGGGTTGGCGGAGCACGGGGGCGGGCTGGTTCTGGCGGACGACGGGACGGAGGGCTGACCGCCGGTGCGGCTCACCCGTCCTGGGCACTGATGGCCAGGGCTGCGGAGGAGACGAGTACCTGAGCGAAGTCGGCGACCGCCGTGCTGTCCAGGCCTGCGAGAACTTCGGCGAGCCGACCCTCCCAGTCGGGACGGAAGACGTAGGCGAGCAGGTACTCCTCCCGGTGCGTGGCCGGGCTGATGCCGAGCAGGGAGTCCAGTCCTGGCGCGGGGAAAACCACGGGGCCCCGGAGGACTTTCCGTTCCGCGGCATCGGGAGCGAACTGGCTCTGGCCGAGCAGCAGAGCGGGATCCACGAGCCGTCCGGCTCCTTCGCACCAGATCGTGACGTGTCCGCGGATCTCCCCGGTCGGCGCGGCCAGCGGAGGGGACTGCCAGTCCGGCAGGTCGAGGGGGGTGCCGTCGGGGTGGATCATCTGCAAGGTCGTGGGGATCAATCGGCATGTCGTACCGAGGGATCGCAGGGCGACCGCGAAGGCCAGGGTGAGGAAGGCGGGAGAAGGCGCGGGCTGTCCGCTCAAGTGGTACGAGGACGCCCCCAGCAGGCCGTACAACGAGCGTGCCTCTGCCGGAGCGTTCCGGGCCAGGGCCACGGACATGCGCCAGGGGAACTCCGAGACCGGGTACGGCCCGCTGCCTGCCGACGGCGCCAGTCGGATGTGGGGAGGTCCGTCCGCACTTGCGGTTTCGGAGGGCTCGTCGTCGGAGTCCTGCGCGAGCAGCTCAAGGAACTGGCGTGCGTTGACCGCGAGGGGCACGTGCTCCTCTCCTGCCTCCTCGAACAGATCCAGGGCCTTCCGCATGAGGGTGCGATGCAGATCCGGTTCTTCGACCGGGTGCCCCAGGAGGTGCCGGGTCCAGGCGAGAATCGCGCGTCGGTGCACAAGGGTGGCCAATATGCCCGGTCCGGCCTCTGTGTGTGCTCTGAGCAATGCCTCGGCCTGGTCGATCAAGGACTCGGCAGCCCGCAGGATCCAGGTGTCGGTGGAGACCCCCTTCTCGTGCTGGTGATCGCTGCCGACCATCAGGGCATGGGCCACCTCCACCAAGTCGTCCGCATGAGTGCGTACGAGGGCGACGGCTGCGAGCTCCGAAGGCCGAGGGATACGAGCGGTGATGGCGAGGGCCTCTTCCAGGCAGCCTGTGGATGCCTTCACGATGGCATCCAGGAAGCGCAGTTTGACGCTCCTCTCAGCTTCCTCCGGGGCGACCCTCCTGGCGTGGTCGATGGCCATGGCCGCGTCTCCCCAGTTCTGGATCCACACGAGCACCTGCACTTGATCCAGCCGGAACCCCAGAGCGGTCGAAGGGAGGACGATTTCGTGTCGTAGGACTGTTTCGAGCCTGGCGTTGGCGCGGGCGATGTCGGCGAAGCGATCCGTCGCCACAGCCGCGCGCATCTCTGCGGAGTGGGCCAGGAGAAGGTGCTCCACATGGCCGGCCGTGAGTTCGTCCGCTCCCTCCAACAACTGCCAGGCGGTCCGCGCGGCTTCCATCGCCTCATTGAACCGGCACTGATTCAGGAGACTTTGAGCCAGAGTGGCTGTTGTCGCGCCCCGCCGGTACACAGGATCGTCGATCGCGGTGTCACTGGCGTGGTCCAGGAACTCCAGGGCCTCGCGTAGGAGCCTTTCACTGCGTGTCAGATCCCCCTGGACGTTCGAGATCGCACCCGCGACATTGGCCAACAGCGCGACGGTGTCGGAGTCTGCGTGACCGCTTCCGAGCACGTGGTGCGCCACGTGGACCGAGTGTTCGATCAGCGTGGCGGCCTCGGCCCATGCGCTCTGCTTCTGGCATTCGACCAGTTGCTTCACCAACTCGTGCTGGAAACGTCCTTGCATCATGTGGACGGCCTCGCTGTCCAACAGCGTGCGGACGATCTCCTGGACAATGCGACGGATCGCCAGCATCCCGTCACGGGAATCGACCAGCGAGAACCTGCGCAGTTCCGCCACCGCGCCGTAGACCGCTGTTCCGGTAGGTAGGCCGAGCGTCGCGAGATGCAGCGGGATGGAGTCCGGTGCCAGCAGGCAGCAGCGAACGAGCAACTCGGCGGCAAGGCGTCGTTCCGAACCTTCGGGCGAGCGTAGAGACTGGGCGATCACCTTTTCCACGCTGAGCGTGACCGTCGCGGTCAGTGTCATTCCCTCCCGGTAGTCGAGCGGTACGAAACCGTCGTCGTCGAACAACCGGGCACCGCAGTTGGCGAGTTCTGCCAGGTAGACGGGGACTGGACAATGCGTCGCGGCGATGTAGCCGATGGCCTGGGCGATGCCGAGCGGGATTCCCTCCACAGCGTCGACCAGCGCGGAGACTTCGGAACTGGTGACGTTCGGCAGGCGTTCACCTGCCCAAACCGTGGCCTCCTCGGTTGTCATCCTCTCTACGACTAGGCCGCCTTCTGATGCGGCCCATGCCGAGTCGCGGGTGGTGATCAGGACGTGCGCGCCTTCGTATGCGGGAAGGAGCGCACGCAGCTGTCCACGGTCCGCGACGTTGTCGTAGACGAGGAGCAGGCGTGTACCGAGGTGTGTAAGACGGCATGCGACCTGGGCGAGGATCTCCACTTCAGTGGCCGGTTCGGCCTCCTGCCGGTCTTCCCCCAGCATTCGCCGGTACGCGGCGAGTACGTCCTCACGTGTGTCCGACGGGATCCACCAGACGAAGTTGTACCGATTCCGGTGCTGGTGGATATAAAGCCGGGCGAGGCTCGATTTACCGATGCCGCCGAGTCCGGATACCACCACAGTGACAGATCCTGTACCCGGTTCCCCCTCGAACCGCTTGTGCAGGGCGGTCAGTTCCTGGTTCCGGCCACGTGCGCCGCTAGTGGAAGGGACGCTGCGGAACAAGGCGTGGCTCGGTCTCGGCCACATATCCGTACGGGTCCCGAATGCCGTCCGGCGTCCGTGGAGCAGCCTTGGAAGTTCATCGAGCCGGATCGTACGTCGTGGGAGCCGACGGTCCCCGGACCGCTGGAAGAGTTCTACGAACAGCGCATTGACAGTGCTGTCCACCTCTGTGGCCATGGAGGCAGGGGACCGCTGCAACAACTCCATACGCGCTTCGTGGAGAATCTGTTCCGACGAACCAATCCGAGTAGCGATTTCCAGCCGCCGCAGGAGCGCGTGATCCTCGGTGGTGAGCGGGACCGGCATGCGAAGACTCGTGCACTCCGCGAGCCACCGGTCCGGATCCGGCTCGCTCCGGGCACGTGTCGCCGCGTCCCGCACCGCCGCACCGGTCTTGTCCACCGGAGCGTCCGAGAGGAACCGCAAGATCGCGGTGCCGTCCGGGTCGGCTTCTCCCCAGCGGCGGGTGAGCCTGATCAGCTCCCGGCCGGACCACGATCCTGGCTCGATCCGGGTCTTCGCCTGGGCCAGCAGGAGCGGCTGCCCCTGCGCGTCGCGCACCTCGAAGTCGATGGCCTCGTCGGCACCTTCCACGCGGAAGGTGTCGGCCTCCGGGAAATGTTCGGGGGCACAGATCAGCTGCAGAAGCGCACATGCGGTCTGGAAGCCCATGCCCCGAGCCGTGTCGGTCCCACCCATGCCGTACCCCCCCTCGATACCGAACGGATCCAGCGTGCCGGACACTACTGACAATCCCGGGCGCACGTGTCGGCGTCCGGGCACCGTGGAGCGGATCAACTCAAGCCGAACGAAGCGATGTTGGGGCCCAAGGTTCGGGGATACGATCATTTCGGGTGAATGTGTTTCTCCGGGGGAGCCCGTGGAGGGCGTGATGGTGACACGGACGTTGAAGCAGCGGCGGGCCGAGGTGACGCGTACGGCGTTGATCCGGGCCGCTGCGGAGATGTTCGGGCAGGTGGGGTTCGAGCGGGCGACCGTCAAAGGGATCGCCGAGCGGGCCGGGCTGACGCTCGGGGCCGTTTACTTCCACTTCCGGAACAAGGAGCATCTCGCGCGCGAGATCGTCGTGTCGCAGGCCCTGTTCGTCGTGCCGCCGCACCCTTCCGAGGGCTTGCAGCACGTCGTCGACCTCACGCTGATGTGGGCCTGCCGGATGCTGTCCGACCCGCTGCTCCAGGCCGGCGCGCGGCTCGTGATGGACCAGGAGAACTTCGTCGCGCCCGAGCAGAACTCGCACCGCCAGTGGGCGGACGTCCTCGTCGAGCACCTGCGCGCCGCCCGCGCCCGCCGCGAACTGAGCCCCGGCGTCGACGTGGAGGAGCTGGCCCGCGTCCTCGTCAACGCCTGCACCGGCGCCCAGATCCACTCCCGCATCGAGACCGAGTACCAGGACCTGCCGGACCGCGTGGAGGCGATCTGGCGCTGCCTGCTGCCGGGGATCGCGACACCGGCGACGGCGGCACGGATCGAGTACGGCGCGGGGCGCGCGGGCGAGGTGGGGTGACCCGCTGTCACCTGTTCCTGACGGGTACCCCCGTGGGATGCGCCCCCTCCGTCAACGGCCCGCTGTCCAGCACCAGTTGCAGAATCCGCGACACGTCCTCCGTGGAACCCCCGCACCCCTGCTCGTCCGCCTCGGGATGGTACGCGCGCTGCCGTGCGCAGGTCTCCGAGCCGGCGATCAGGTGTGCGGCGAGGGCCGTGAGCGTCGACGGGTCGGCGCCGGGCGGGAGTTCGGCGGGGCAGACCGAGGCGAGGCGGTCGCGCAGGGCCGGCTGCCAGGCGGAGTACCAGTTCGGCGGCGTCCACAGGAGCTCGCGGGTGAGGCGGGCGGCGGCCCGTACGGTGGGGTCGTGGTCCAGGAGCCCGGTGAGCGCGAGAGTGAAGGACGCGAGCCAGTCCATGGACGACGCCGGGTGCGCGGGCAGCCCCGTGAGGGCGGCCCGCGTCGTGCTGACCCCCTGCTCGCCGACCGTCCTCGCCAGGTCCTCCTTGGACGCGAAGTGGAAGGTGAGCGCACCGAGCGAGGTGTCCGCGGCCTGCGCGACCCGGGCGAGGGAGGCGCCCTCGTAGCCGTCCCGGTCGAAGACCTCGGCCGCCGCGGCCACCAGAGTCCACCGCGTCCGAACGGCCCTCTGCTGCCTCATGCCGCCCCTCCCTGAACACACACCACCAACAGGACAAACAGCCAGTAAAACAAAATCCTCACTAACTCTAGGCAGCTGCTCCGACGCGGTGTCAGGTTCGGGGAGTTGTCCCGAAAACAAAAAAGCCATTATTCTTTCGTGCGGTCGAGATCTAGAATCCGGCCGAGACTTGTGGCGAATCGCTTGGGGGCAGCGTGGACATCAAGGTACTCGGAACGTTCTCGGTCAAAGTGGACGGCATGCCCGTCCTCCCGGCCGCCCGGCTGACCCGCCAGACGCTGGCGCTCCTCGCCGCCTACCCCGGCCAACTCGTGCCCACCGCGGTGCTCGCCGAGGAAGTCGCCCCCCAAGAGCCGCCCGGCACCGGCAGGTTGGTCGTCCAGACAGCCGCACGGGAGCTGCGCGAGCGGTTCGCCGAGGCGCTGCGCGGCGGCCGGCGCGGAGAGGACCTGCTCTCCGAACTCCCGGGCGGATACCGGCTGGAGACCGGCGCGGGCACCCTCGACACCTGGGACTTCGACCGGTACGCGGGCGCCGGCTACCGCGCGATGGAAGCGGGCGACGCGGAGAGCGCGGCCCGCAGACTGCGCCAGGCCCTCGCCCTGTGGTCCGGCGAGGCGTTCAGCGGCGTGGAGGCGGGCCCACGGCTCCAGTTGAGGATCGACGACCTGGAACGCTCCCGCAGGCGCGCCGTCGACCAGTGGATCGAGGCCGAGCTGCGCGCGGGCCGCGACCGTCAGCTCATCACCGAACTCGTCGCCGTCATCGCCCGGTTGAGGCTGCGCGAGCCGCTCTACGAGCGCCTCCTGGAGAAGCTCCACCCGGGCAACACCTCCCAGACCGCTCTCACCGCGTACTGGCAGCTCCGGCGCGAACACCCGGCCCCGACCGTCGCGGGGGCGTGACGAAGGACGACGCGACAAAGAATGACCGGCATATCCGGATAAAGAAATACGGCACGCAAATAGACCGGGCAGCGGTGGGCCGCCACGGATTTCGGCCGAGCCGCCGCCCGGAGAGCCGGTTTCACGCCACAGGGATTCAGTCCCTCATCCACCCCGCCGCGCCACCGGCCGCGCCTCACTCTACGGACGCCGCACCCCCCGGCAAGAAATGCGCGGGAACAATGTCAAGTCCTCGACCTGATGGACTCCGCCGCACCTGACGTACTGCTCACAGGCCCGTTGGCCGGGGCTCGGCAGCGGCCCAAGAATCCTGGCGAGCCGTCACCCGCATCCCGCGCCGCGCCCCGCGCCGCCGGTTTCCTCCGAGCGCGCCACGGCTCGCCCCGCACCGCAGGCCGTGACCCCTCAGCTCTACGGAGACCCCAGTGGACAACACCCTGCTCGACATCCGGCTGAAACCAGCGCGGCAGCAGCCGGCATGGGACGACCTGGAGCAACTGGAGCGCGTACGCGACGAGTTGGTCCGGCGCCCCGCACTGGTCACGGGAGCGGACGTACGGGCCCTGCGCGCCGCCCTCGCCGAGGTCGCCGCCGGGAACGCCCTGGTCGTCCAGGCCGGCGACTGCGCCGAGGACCCCGACGAGTGCACGGCCGCCCACGTCGCCCGCAAGGCCGCCGTCCTCGACCTCCTCGCGGGCACCGTCAAGATGACCGCGCACCGTCCCGTCGTCCGTATCGGACGCATCGCCGGGCAGTTCGCCAAGCCCCGCTCCCACGACACCGAGACCGTGGACGGCGTCGAACTCCCCGTGTTCCGGGGGCACATGGTCAACTCGCCCGAGTTCGACAAGGACGGCCGGCGGCCCGATCCGCTGCGGCTGCTCACCGGGTACATGGCCGCCGCCGAGATCATGGAGCACCTCGGGCGGCGCGGCGGCATCGAACCGCCCGTGTGGACCAGCCACGAGGCGCTCCTCCTCGACTACGAGATCCCCATGCTGCGCCGCGACCGCGAAGGACGGCTTCTGCTCGCCTCCACCCACATGCCGTGGATCGGCGAACGCACCCGGCAGGTCGACGGCGCGCACGTCGCGCTGCTCGCCGAGGTCGTCAACCCGGTCGCCTGCAAGGTCGGACCCAAGATGAGCGTTCCCGAACTCCTCGCGCTCTGCGAGAAGTTGGACCCCGAGCGCGAACCCGGACGGCTCACGCTGATCGCCCGGATGGGCGCCGGTACGGTCGCCGGCGCGCTGCCCGCGCTGGTTGCCGCCGTACGCTCCGCCGGGCATCCCGTCAGCTGGCTCACCGACCCCATGCACGGCAACACCGTCACCACCGCCGACGGCGTCAAGACACGGCACACCGCGACCGTCGAGCGCGAGATCGTCGCGTTCCAGGAGGCCGTGCGCTCCGCCGGGGGCGTCGCGGGCGGGCTCCACCTGGAGACCACCCCGGACGACGTCGTCGAGTGCGTCGCCGACTCCGGTTGCGCGACCGGGCGTTACACCTCCCACTGCGACCCCCGGCTCAACCCCGGCCAAGCGGTGGCGGTCGCCTCCGCGTGGCACCCTGCGAAGTGAGGAACTCCATGGACGGCATGGCGAACAGGACCGCGCTCGTGACGGGTGCGGCGGGCGGTATCGGTACGGCGATCGTCCACGCGCTCGCGTCCGCGGGGGCGCGGGTCGCGGCGGTCGACCGGGATGTGCGGGAGCTGCTCGAAGTCACCACCAAGCTCTCCACCGGGGGGCTCGACATCGCGCCGCTGCCCGCCGACATCACCGACGAGGACGCGGTACGACGTGTCGTCGACGAGACCGAACAGCGGCTCGGGGGCATCGACTTCCTCGTCAACGCGGCCGGGATACTGCGGCTCGGCACTGTTCGGGGGTTCCGTACGCAGGACTGGGCCGATACCTTCGCCGTCAACGCGACCGGGGTGTTCCATATGACCCGGGCCGTCGTCGACCGGATGATTCCTCGGCGGAGCGGGGCGATTGTCACTGTCGCGTCCAATGCCGCGCGTACGCCGCGTAGTGAGATGGCCGCGTATGCCGCGTCCAAGGCCGCTGCCGCGCAGTTCACCAAGTCGCTCGGGGTGGAGGTGGCTCGGTATGGGATTCGGTGCAATGTCGTGGCGCCGGGGTCTACCGATACGCCGATGCTGAGTTCTATGTGGGCCGATGAGAGTGGGCGGCAGAAGACCATTGACGGGTCGCCGGATGCGTTCAAGTTGGGGATTCCGTTGGGGAAGATTGCTCGGCCGGAGGATGTGGCTGCTGCGGTGTGTTTTTTGTTGTCGGACGAGGCTTCGCATATCACGTTGCATGATCTGACGGTTGACGGAGGGGCGACGTTGGGGGCTTAGGTCGTTGCCGACTGCTGCGCCATCGTGGCTGGTCGCGCAGTTCCCCGCGCCCCTTTAGGTGCGTCAACTGAGCCCCTGTCGAAAGGGAACCCCATGTCTGGTCTGCCTTTTATCCCGCCTTATCCCATGCCCACCGCCGATTCTCTTCCGCCTCGCGTTCCCTCGTGGCGCGTTGATCCTGCGCGGGCCGTTCTGCTGCTTCATGATCTTCAGCGGTATTTTCTTCGGCCCTTTCCCGAAGGGCTTCGCTCCCAACTCATCGGTAATGCCGCCGCGTTGACCTCCTGGGCTCGGGGTGCCTCCGTGCCCGTTGCCTATACCGCTCAGCCCGGCGGTATGACTCCCCAACAGCGCGGGCTGCTCAAGGACTTCTGGGGGCCCGGGATGCGTGTTGATCCCGTTGATCGGGAAGTTGTTGAGCCCGTTGCTCCTCGCGATGGGGACTGGCTGCTCACCAAGTGGCGGTACAGCGCCTTCTTCAACACCAATCTGTTGCAGCGGATGCGCGATGCCGGGCGGGATCAGTTGGTCGTGTGTGGGGTTTACGCGCACGTCGGCGTGCTGGCTACCTGCGTGGAGTCGTACACGCACGACATCGAGACGTTCCTCGTCGCCGACGCCGTCGCGGACTTCGGGGAGGGCGATCACCGGATGGCTCTGGAGTACGCGGCCCGCTGCTGTGCGGTCGTACTGCCGACGAAGGAGGTTCTGGGATGACAACTGATGCTCTGCAAAGGGTGCTTGAGGGAAACGCGGGGCCGTTCGCCGTGTTGTTCCGGCCGGAGACCGCCGGGCCGCGTTCACTGGACGTGCTGCTCGGGGAGGTTCAACTCCCTTCCACGCTCGGTGAGATACCCCTTTCCGGTGACGACGATCGCGGGCCCGGCGCCGAAGTGCTCGTCCTCATCCCCTACCGGCAAGTCGCCGAGCGGGGGTTCGAGAGTCACGACGACGGTGCGCCGCTCATCGCGATGAGCGTCACCGAACAGGAGACCCTGCCGCTCGCCGAGGCGCTCGCGCGGATCCCGGACGCCGGGATCGAGCTGACGGGGGGTCATTTCGACGTCGGGGACGAGGAGTACGCCGAGATCGTGCGGCGCGTCGTCGCGGACGAGATCGGCACCGGTGAGGGCGCCAACTTCGTGATCAAGCGGTCGTTCACGGCCGACATCACCGGGTACGGCGTCCACTCCGCGCTGACGTTCTTCCGCCGCCTCGTCGAGCGGGAGACCGGGGCGTACTGGACGTTCGTCGTGCACACCGGGGAGCGTACGTTCGTCGGCGCGACGCCCGAGCGGCACGTCAGCCTGCACGACGGTACCGCCGTCATGAACCCGATCAGCGGGACGTACCGCTACCCCGAGTCCGGGCCGACCCTGCCCGGCGTCCTCGACTTCCTCGCCGACCGCAAGGAGGCCGACGAGCTGTACATGGTCGTCGACGAGGAACTCAAGATGATGGCCCGGATCTGCGTGGACGGCGGGCGAGTTGTCGGGCCGTACCTCAAGGAGATGGCTCGGCTCGCGCACACCGAGTACTTCATCGAGGGGCGCTGCGAGCGCGATCCGCGCGAGATCCTGCGCGAGACGCTCTTCGCGCCGACCGTCACGGGCAGCCCGCTGGAGAGCGCGTGCCGGGTGATCGCCCGTCATGAGCCGCGCGGGCGGGGGTACTACAGCGGGGTCGCCGCGCTGATCGGGCGCGACGAGCGGGGAGTTCGCACGATGGACTCCGCAATTCTCATCCGTACGGCCGACATTGACGCCGGCGGCCGGGTTCGCATCGGCGTCGGTGCCACGCTCGTACGGCACTCCGACCCCCTCGCCGAGGTCGCCGAGACCCGGGCCAAGGCGGCCGGGCTGGTCGCGGCGCTGGAGGCGGGCGGGCCGACGCGGTTCACCTCGCATCCCGAGGTGCGGGCGGCGCTGGAGCAACGGAACCTCTCCGTCGCCGACTTCTGGCTCGCGGACGGCGCCGCGCAGGTCGGTTCGCGGCCCCGGCTCGCGGGGCAGCGGGTGCTCGTCGTCGACGCGGAGGACACGTTCACGTCGATGATCGAGAAGCAACTCAAGGCGCTGGAGCTGGAGGTGACGGTCCGTCGGTTCGACGAGCCGTACGTCTTCGACGAGTTCGACCTCGTCGTGATGGGCCCGGGGCCCGGTGACCCCCAGGACACCGGGCATGTGAAGATCGCCCACCTCGACGCGGCGGTGAGCTGTCTGCTGCGGGAGCGGAGACCGTTCCTCGCGGTGTGTCTGAGCCACCAAGTCCTCGCCCGGCGGCTGGGGTTGGACGTGGTCCGGCGTGACGTGCCCAACCAGGGCGTGCAGAGGGAGATCGACCTGTTCGGGGTGTCCGAGCGCGTCGGCTTCTACAACACGTTCTCGGCACGGGCGGACCGGGACCGGCTGACTCTCCCCGACGGTACGGAGGTCGAGGTCAGCCGCGATCCCGCGACGGGGGAGGTACACGCGCTGCGGTCGGGGCGGTTCGCGTCGATGCAGTTCCACGCGGAGTCGCTGTTGACGGTGGACGGGCCCCGGATCACGGCGGGGCTGCTCGACGCGTTGGTGGCGGGGCTGCCGGCGCTGGCGTCGTGAGGGGCGGGGCCGATTCCCGGGCGGGGCAGGTGAGTTGGCCCGCCGGTGAGGCTGGGGGGCGGGCCATCGGTGCCCCTGGCCCCGGCTGGCATCTCGCCGGTCCTGGCTGGCATCTCGCCGGTCCTGGCTCGCATCTCGCCGGTCCCGGCCCGCACGTCGCCGGTCCCGGGCGGGCCGATTCCCGGGCCGGGCAGGTGAGTTGGCCCGCCGGTGAGGCTGGGCGGCGGGCCATCGGCGCCCCCGGCCCCGACCGGCATCTCGCCGGCCCCGGCTGGCATCTTGCCGGTCCTGGCCCGCAGGTCACCGGTCCCGGGCGGGCCGATTCCCGGGCGGGGCAGGCGGGTTGGCCCGCCGGTGAGGCTGGGGGGCGGGCCATCGGCGACCCTGGCCCCGACCGGTATCTCGCCGGTCCTGGCCCGCAGGTCACCGGTCCCGGGCGGGCCGATTCCCGGGCGGGGCAGGTGAGTTGGCCCGCCGGTGAGGCTGGGCGGCGGGCCATCGGTGCCCCCGGCCCCGGCTGGCATCTCGCCGGCCCAGGACTGCACGTCGCCGGTCCTGGCTCGGACCTCACCGGCCTCGTCGCGCATCTCACCGGCCCCGACCCGCACCCCACCGACCCCGTCGCCGTCCTCGTCGGCCCCATGGGCGTCGGCAAGTCCACCGTCGGTCGGCTCCTCGCCGTCCGTCTCGGCACCGGGTTCCGGGACACCGACGGCGACATCGTCACCGCCGAGGGCCGCACCATCGCCGAGATCTTCGCGGTCGACGGTGAACCCGCCTTCCGTGCCGCCGAGAAGCGGGCGGTCGTCCGGGCGCTGAACGGGCACGGCGGGGTCCTCGCCCTTGGCGGCGGGGCCGTCCTCGACCCCGGTACGCGTGCTCTGCTCGCCGGACGCCGGGTGCTGTACCTGACGATGGGTGCCGCCGAGGCGGCCCGGCGACTGGACCTCGGCGCCGGGCGCCCCCTGCTCGCCGCCAACCCCCTCGACAAGTGGCGGGAGTTGATGGCCGCACGCCGCCATCTGTACGAGGAGGTCGCCACGGCGATCGTCGCCACGGACCGGCGCACCCCGGACGAGGTGACCGAAGCGGCCCTGGACGCGCTGGAGTTGAAGACCGCCACAACCCCCTTTCGAGGAGCCCCCCTTGACCAGACTCCGCTGGCTCACCGCAGGTGAATCCCACGGCCCCGCCCTAGTCGCCACCCTCGAAGGTCTCCCCGCCGGAGTCCCCATCACCACCGCCGAGGTCGCCGACCACCTTGCCCGGCGGCGGCTCGGGTACGGCCGGGGCGCCCGGATGAAGTTCGAGCAGGACGAGGTCACCTTCCTCGGCGGCGTCCGGCACGGCCTCACCCTCGGTTCCCCGGTGGCCGTCATGATCGGCAACACCGAGTGGCCCAAGTGGGAGAAGGTGATGGCCGCCGACCCCGTGGACCCCGCCGAGCTCAACGGCGTACAGCGCAACGCCCCGTTGACCCGCCCGCGCCCGGGCCACGCGGACCTCGCCGGGATGCAGAAGTACGGATTCACGGAAGCCAGGCCGGTGTTGGAGCGCGCGTCGGCGAGGGAGACGGCGGCCCGTGTGGCGCTGGGCGCGGTCGCGCGGGCGTATCTCCGGGAGACGGCCGGCGTGCAGATCGTCAGCCACGTCGTCCAACTGGCGGGCGCGCAGGCGCCGTACGGAGTCCTCCCCACCCCGTCCGACGTACAGAGACTCGACGCGGACCCGGTGCGCTGTCTCGACGCCGACGCCTCGAAGGCGATGGTCGCCGAGATCGACCAGGCCCACAAGGACGGGGACACGCTCGGCGGGGTCGTCGAGGTGCTGGCGTACGGCGTGCCGGTCGGGCTCGGGTCGCACGTGCACTGGGACCGGCGGCTCGATGCCCGAATTGCCGCCGCCCTCATGGGAATTCAGGCGATCAAGGGCGTAGAGGTGGGCGACGGCTTCGCGTTGGCGGGCGTCCCGGGTTCACAGGCACACGACGAGATCGTGCGCGGGCCGGACGGCGTACGGCGGGCGAGCGGGCGCGCGGGCGGGACCGAGGGTGGGCTGTCCACCGGTGAACTCCTGCGCGTGCGCGCCGCGATGAAGCCGATTGCGACGGTCCCGCGCGCGCTGCGGACCGTCGACATGGCGACCGGCGAACCCGCCGTCGCCCACCACCAGCGTTCCGACGTCTGCGCGGTACCGGCCGCCGGGATCGTCGCCGAGGCGATGCTCGCGCTCGTCCTCGCGGACGCGGTCGCGGAGAAGTTCGGAGGCGACAGTGTTGTGGAGATTCAGCGGAACATTCGTGGATATCTGGAAACCCTTTAACCGACCGCGCCCCGTTTTTCCGTAGAGCTGAATCTGTTTTCCGTAGGGCTGAATCTTCATCAAGTACCCTGTCCTGTCGGCCACTTCGATCGCCGAGCTGACCGTCCGCTGCCGGAGTGTCGCAGAGCGTTGACCGGTGGCCGGGCAGACCTCTACCTTCCGGGAAGATCGCATTTCGAACTACGGGGGATGGGTTGGGTGATGGAGCCGCCGAACACGGACAGTCACATACTCGCCGTACTGGAACTCCTCGCGGAGGACAGCCCGCCGAGCCGCTTCGACTCGCTGCTCGTACGGGCCCGCCGTGAGGGCCTGCCCGACGCGGAACTCGGACGCCTGAGCCGGGCCGTACAACTCGCCCGCGCCCTGCCCGAACGGCCCGGCAGACGCCGGCAGTGGGAGGACGACCTCACCGCGCTCGTCGACACCGCCCGCGACCTGATGGACGCGCCCGACGTCGACGCGCTGCTGCGGACCGTCGCGCGGCGCGCCCGCAGGCTCCTCAGCCTCGACATCGCCTTCGTCGTCCTCACCGACCTCGACGGCGAGATCCGCGGGCACGCGGCCGAGGGGTCCGTCACCGACCTCAGCACCAACGTCGACCTCGTCTCCGAGGGCAGCGTCGGGGCGCGCGTCCTGCGCACCAAATCGCCCGCGTGGACCGCCGATTGCCTCCTCGACCACACCTTCGTCACGTCCAAGGGGCTCGACGAGGCCACCCAGGCGGAGGGGCTGCGCGCCCTCCTCGCCGTCCCTTTACGCGTCGGTGACTCCGCCGTCGGCGTCCTCTACGGCGCCCAGCGCGCCGTACGGCACTTCACGCCCGACGAGATCGGCGCGATGATCCAGTTCGCCGACCTCGCGGCTCTCGCCGTCGACAACGCGCGCCTCCTCCAGCACGCCCGGCACCAGTCCACCGAGCTGGAGCAGGACAACTACCGGGTGCGCGCCGGGCTCGTCCGGCTCCAGGAACTCACCGACGCGTACGGGCGGATCATGAGCCTGCCGCTGGTGGGGGCGAACCTCGCGACGATCGTCTCGGCGGCGGGCGCCGCGCTGGACGGGCGGGCCCGGCTCTTCGATCCCGCCGGGAGGCTGCTGGCGAGCAGCGAAGGTGAGGACGAGGGCGCCGACGGCTTCGCCGGGGCCGGAGTTGGGAGTGCCCGGAGTGGAAGTGGCCCCGGGCGCGGGGGAGTTGCCGGTGCTCGCGGTACCGTCGCCGAGGCCATCCTCGACGCCCACGCCCGGCGGACCACCGTCCGTACCCCCGGCGGGGTCTGGGTCGCGCCCGTCATCGCCGGGGCCGAGAACCTCGGGTACCTCGTCCTCGACCCCGAGACCCCCCTCGTCGGCGCCGACGAGCGGCTCCTCCAACTCGCCGCGCAGGTATGCGCCGTTCAGCTCCTCATCCAGGGCAGCGCCGGCCTCACCGAGGGCCCCCAGCGCGACGAACTCCTCGACGAACTCGTCTCCGCGCCGCCCCGCGCGCCCCGCCGGATCGCCCAACGCGCGCGCCAGCTCGGCGTCGACCTCGACGAGCCGTACGTCCTCGTCGTCATGCGGCCCGAAGGCGGTGACCACGGGCGGGCCACCGTCTGGTCCCTCTCCTACGTCCACCGCATGACCGGCCTCAAGACCGAGCACGACGGCTGCATGGTCCTCCTCCTGCCCGGCACCGACGCGTCCGCCGCCGCGCGGGCCGTCGCGGGGGAGTTGTCGCCGCTGCTCGGGCGGCCCGTGTCCTGCGGGGCTGCCGGGCCCGGGCGGGGGGTCCTTGAGGTGCGGCGGGTCTTCCAGGAGGCGGTGCGGTGTCTGGACGCGGTGACCGCCCTCGACGCGCCCGGTGCCACCGCCGCGCCCCAAGACCTCGGCTTCCTGGGCGTGTTGCTCTCCGACGACCGTGACGTCCGTGGCTTCGTCGACTCCACGATCGGGCCCATCCTCCGCCACGACGAGGAGCACTTCACGGAGTTCGCGGTCACGCTGGAGGCGTACTTCGCGGCGAAGTCCAGCCCCACGGGGGCCGCCGGCGCGCTCCACGTCCACCCCAACACGGTCTCCCGGCGCCTGGAGCGCATCACCGCTCTGCTGGGTCCCGACTGGCAGAACCCTGGGCCCCTGCTGGAGATCCAACTGGCCTTGCGTCTCCACCGGGTTCGGGACGTTCTGCGCCGCTGAAGACCGGGGGGTGGGTCGGGGGTGCGGGGGTGCGGCGAGCCCGTTGCGGGGACGATGGCCGCCCGTTCCCAAGGAAGCCAGCAACCGACTGTGTAAGCAACGGGCTGCGCCGCACCCCCGCACCCCGCTCCCCGCCGTTCGCGGCTGTCCGCCGGTGGGGCGTGGGTAGGGGGTTCTGCGGTGGGGCGGCTTTCGCGTCGGTGCTAGTACGGGTACGGGGGTGAGGGGCCCCAAGCATGCAGGTGCTGGGGGCCATTGTGGGAGTATGGCGAGCGTGTCGGGGTTCGTTCTCAGGCGGCGGTCAGTTGTCGCTTTTAGGGGCGCGGGGAACTGCGCGACCAGCCACAACCCGCCCGCACTCGTCCAACAACCTCACCCCATCGGACATTTGACGTCGTACCGAACCCTGTCGGCGGGGGCTCGGTGCGAAGGCTACAAGTGGGGCGGCATCGTCAGTGCATGGTCCGCTCGTGCCAGCGACATCGCCGTGTGGGCGGCCGATGCGAGAGTCACGTGACGGTGCCAGCCGGGGAACGAGCGGCCCATGAAGTCCCGTAGGCCGCACGGTTCGCCTATCTCCGTGAAGTCCGTTTCCACCCGGCGCGGGAGACGCGTGAGGCGGACCAAGCGGCCCACCGGCGACTCGTTCAGGTTCGTCAACCACGCTGCGGACGGCGGCTGGTTGGGGTCGGACCACTCGCCGAGGAGCAGCATCGGGTGTCGCCGCCCCTGCGCGTCGGGAACCGTCACACGCACCACGGACGCCAGCGCGGAGCGCACCGCGCCGGCGTTGGCCGGGTCGGGCCACGTCACCGGTCGGCGCAGCCCCTTCGTCGCCTCCAGGATCTGCGACGCGCACAGGAGCCCGGCGCGGAAACCGGGAAGCGCACGGTCGGCGACAGCCAGCCGCGTCGCCGCCGTCACCCGGGCCAGCACCGGCACCCCGGCGTCCGTGAGCCGCGTCAGCGTCGCCGCCGTCGTACCGCCCCGGACGTCGAGGACGACCGGCCTGCGCGCGACGCTGCCGTTGCGCTGGACGACCTCCAACACGGCTTCCGCCGTGCACTGTTCGAGGCTCTCGGCGGGCGCTTTCTCCGGGACCTCCGCCCGGTCGCGGCGGCGCCGGTCGCTGACCCAGGGGTCGGTGAGCAGGAGGCGCCAGTGGACGGGCGCGCTGAGCCGTTCGGACGCGTACCAGACGCCGATCGCCTGCTGTCCGGAGAAGAGTTGGCCCAGCTGGGGTGCGAACAGCCGGTCCACGCCGACGGAATGCTCGCCGGCCTTGGGGATGTGCATGGAACGGACGACCCACGCCTGGGCCGGCGCGAGGCGTTCTGTATACGCCGCGAGCGCGGCCCGCATGGGGCGCCAGTCCCACGTGGAGCAGGAGATGAAGTGGTGCAGGCCCTGTTCCGCGCCCGGGTCGCCCAGGTGCGCGGCGATGTTCCGTACGGACTTGCGGCCGCTCGTGGTGAGCAGGCCCTGGAAGTACATCTCGGCCTTGCGCCGCTGGTCCCTTCTGCGGAACGGGGCGAACAGGACCCGGCTCAGGTCGGCGGCCACGGCGTCTACGGCCGGGGCGGGGGGCCGGCTCGTGGACGGGTGGCGTGCGGTCACGGGCCCGGCGCAGGTGGACACAGGCACGACGGTCTCCTCAGCGGTGTGTGGGGGGACAGCTACTGTCGGTCGCTGTCCCAACCGTCTCTTTGGTCACCGCCCTGTAACCAGGTGGGCCCGCTATCGACTTTGGGGCGCCCGGTGGTTGTCCCGGCCCCATGTGCGAAGCCGTGATGACAACGCCGTCAACAATCGGCTTGCACCGCGTCTGCAACGAGCGGTGTAAGTGTTCCCGGACCACACCGGCCGCCCCCGCCCGGGGTCAGCCGCCCGTCCCGCCCCCGGGTGGGGCCGCAAGCGGACGCGGGCCCACCGGACGTCTCGGGGGCGCGCGGTGGGCCACAGAGGGACGGTTCGCCGATGACGCAGGGGAGAGCGGCCGGGCCGGTACGGCTGACCTGCGGAAACGGTATGGGCCCACCTTCGGGGGACGCTCTCCCTGTGGGGCGGGGACAGTGGCGGCCCGCCCGCCTCAGCCCCGCCCCGGAAACTCGTGCCAGTCCGACGGCTCCGTCACCCACCCCGCCATCAGCACCAGCCCCGTCCCCCGGTGCACCGCGAGAAACCCGAAGGGCCGGTCGAAGCGTGCCTCGACCGTTCTGGTGGTCCAGCGGAACCGGGGGACACCGGCCGCCGCAGCGGCGACCAGCGTCACCGCAGCCGCCTCGAACCCCTCCGCGCCGAACCGGGCGACGGCGGACTGCTCGGCCGAACTCACCGCGAGGGGACGGCCGCTGACCCCGGGGAAGTGGCCGTGCGACCTGTCCTGCGCGGCCTTCAGGCCGAACAACTCCGGGGAGGACAACAGATCGTGGCGAGCCGTCAACGCGAACGGCGCGGTCAGGACGTCCAGTTCGGCAGGGTTCGGCTCCGCACTCGGCCTCTCCCGCACCCGCACGCCGGGCCCGGCGTCACCGAGGGCGAGCCGGGAGCCGGGTACGACGGGATGCTCCCCGGCGAGCAGTCCGACGCCGGCCCGCAGCACTTGGGAGGGCGGCAACTCCGGCTCGCCCAGCAGGAGATGGACGTCGAGGGACTCCGTACCGAGAACCCGCACCTCGGTGACGTACCCGAACGGCGTGGACGCGACGGCGAGTTCGTCGAGGGAGGCGGTCACCCGGCGCAGTCCCAGGTACGCGCGGCCGGTCCAGTGCGGCGAGTCCAGGAACGTCTCCCGAAACCGCTCCGCCCACCGCGTCCGCAGCGCGAGCGCACTCGCGAGGACGAGTTCGGTGCCCTGGTCGAGGGTGACCGGCATCGAGGGGATACGACCGCCGGTGTGCTCGCGGGCCCACGCGTCGAGGGCGTCCCGGTCGGCGGCGAGGTCACCGGTGAGGACCCCGCGCGACAGGCCCTCGCCCCACGACTCCCGCAGCTCCAGAGTCCGCCGCGCCCACACTCCGACCGCGCTGTCCACCCCGGCGACGTCCGCGAGCCCGGCGAGCAACTCCCGTGCCAGGGACGCCGCTTGCGAGGCCGGTACCCCCACCGCCGCCGACAGCTCTGAGCGGGCCGCCCCGTCCGCCCCGTCCGCGAGGAACGCCAGCAGCGGCCATACCCCGGCCGCCGAGAAGGCCGTACCGTGCGAGACGTCCACGGCCCCGCCCCACCGCGAGGTGAGCGCGTTCGCCGCCTGTACGGCCGTACGCATACGCGTTTCCGCCCTCGTTTACCGCTCGCTTACGATGCGCTCGCACACCTGTGTGAAAACCGGACCGTCCGAACCAGGAGCACGCTACCCGTGTCGACACCCCCGCCCGGGCCCCAGGGGCCTCAGGAGAACCCGTTCCGCGCCCCGGAGCCGGGACAGGTGCCGGTCGCCGCGCCGGCGCCGCAGGGCTGGGGGCAGGGCTGGGCGCCGGGGCCGTTCCGGCCGGTGCGGCAGGTCAACGGCGTGGCGATCTCCGCGCTCGTGCTCGGCGCGCTGTGCTTCCTGCCCGCCGTCGGGATCGTCCTCGGGATCATCGCGCTCGTCCAGATCAAGCGGCGCGGCGAGCGCGGCAAGGCGATGGCCGTCATCGGGATCGTCCTGTCGTCCCTCGGCCTCGCCCTGTGGCTCGTCGCGCTCACCACGAACGTCGCCCGCGACACCGTCCACGCCATCGAGGACGCCGCCGAGATCACCACCGTCTCCGCGCTCGACACGGGCGACTGCTTCGACCTGCCGCCGGGCGACACGATCAGCTCCGACGTGTACGACGTCGACGAGGCCGACTGCGCGCACCCGCACGACGCCGAGATCTTCGGCGTCGTACCCGTCGACGGCGATGTCTTCCCCGGCCGGGCGAAGCTGCGGGAGATCGGCAACGAGAAGTGCTACGACCTCAAGCTCGGCTACACGATGGACCCGTGGGCCGTGCCGGACGGCACCGACTGGTACACGCTGCTCCCCGAGCGCGACGGCTGGGAGTCCGGCGACCGCGCGATCACCTGCGTGTACGCGCGCTCCGACTTCGGCACCCCCATGATCGGTTCGCTGCGCCGCGACGAGACCAACCTCGACGACCGCCAACTCGCCTTCCTGACGGCCATGTCCGCGATCGACGACGCCCTGTACGCCGAGCCCGAGGACTACCCGGAGGAGGACCTGGCGGCCAACACGGCGTGGGCCGCCGAGGTCCGTGACGCGCTCGGACAGCAGGCGACGGCGCTTCAGTCGCGCTCGTGGTCCGGCGCGCAGCCCGCGCTCGACCTCCTCGTCCGGGATCTGCGCGACGCGCGCGAGTCGTGGCGCAAAGCCGCCGTCGCCGACGACGCGGACGCGTACTACGACGCGTACGACGCCGGGTACGCGTTCGTCGACGGGGCCACGACGATCGGGGCGCGCAGTGCGCTGGGGCTCGCGGTCACCGTGCCCTCGACCGACGACGACAGCGGCCGACTCGACGTCTGAGGTGTGAACGCGGCTATACCGGGAGAAAGTTCCTGCGTAAAGCTCCACCCCGGGTTTTGTCATCACATCGAGTGATTCTCTGGCCTTTGCTTGCATGGAGGAACCCACGGTTGCCAGGCTGTAGCTGTCTGTAAAGCCTGATGGGAGCGGCCTTGTGAGTATCGGTGAGCAACCGGCGTATCTGAGGGTCGCGGGAGATCTGCGCAGGAAGATCGCCGACGGTTCGCTCCCGCCGCACACGCGGCTGCCGTCCCAGGCGCGGATCCGCGAGGAGTACGGGGTCTCCGACACGGTCGCGCTGGAGGCGCGCAAGGTGCTGATGGCCGAGGGGCTGGTCGAGGGGCGCTCCGGGTCGGGAACGTACGTCCGTGAGCGGCCGGTCCCGCGCCGGATCGCCCGCTCCGGGTTCCGGCCGGTCGGGGGCGCCACGCCGTTCCGGCAGGAGCAGGCCGAGGGGGATGTGCGCGGGACCTGGGAGTCCAGCAGCGAACAGGCCGACGCGGACGCGGCCGTCGCCTCCCGGCTCGGGATCGAGAAGGGGGGGCGGGTCATGCGGACGCGGTACGTCTTCCGCGAGGGCGGGCGGACGATGATGCTGTCCACGTCCTGGGAGCCGCTGGCCCTCACGGGGCGCACGCCCGTCATGCTGCCCGAGGAGGGGCCCCTCGGGGGGATGGGCGTCGTCGAGCGGATGCGGGCCATCGACGTCATCGTCGACAACGTCGCCGAGGAGGTGGGGGCCCGGCCGGGGCTCGCGGACGAGCTGGCCGCGCTGGGGGGCGTGCCCGGGCATGTGGTGATCGTGGTGCAGCGTACGTACTTCGCGTCGGGGAGGGCGGTGGAGACCGCGGACGTGGTGATTCCGGCCGACCGGTACCGGGTGGCTTATCACCTGCCGGTCCGCTGAGGGGCCCTTCGGGGACCGGGCGGGGGCGCTCGGTCGAGGTTGTGCGCCCTGTTTGTGTGGGGGTTGGGGTGGGGTTCTTGTGGGGTTTCCCCTCCTGGCGGGCTTGTTGCATGTCTGTTGGTGAAAAGGCGTGTTCGGTGCGTGAAGGTAGGGCGTAGGCTCGGGCATATGCGTAGTGCGGTTTCCTCAGCGGGTGGGGCGTGCGGGAGGGGCGGGGCGCGATGACCGACAACAACACCATCTCCCTGCCCTGGCTGGTCATACGCCAGGACGACAACGGGAACCGGTACCGGGTGGGGCGTTACGCGACCCAGGACGAGGCGCAGAAGATCGCGGACAGCCTGGACGCCGCCGGGCATCGGCAGATGTATTGGGTCGAGCGGGCGGGCCAGCATGGGGATCCCAGCCGCAACTGACCGGCGGGGGCGGGGAGTTGCGCGGGTGGCTCGGGGGTGAGGCGTGTGAAACCCCGGCCCCTTCCCCGGCTCCCGTAGGCTCCCGCGCATGACTGAGCGGATCGTGGTGGTCGGGGCGGCGCTTCTCGACGAGGGGAGGCTGCTCGCCGCTCGGCGCAGTGCGCCGCCCGAGTTGGCCGGGCGGTGGGAGTTGCCCGGGGGGAAGGTGGAGCGCGGGGAGAAGGCCGAGGACGCGCTGGCGCGGGAACTCCGGGAAGAGTTGGGGGTGGACGCGGAGGTCGGGGAGCGGGTGCCGGGGGAGTGGCCGCTTCGGTCGCCGTACACCCTTCACGTCTACGTCGCCCGGCTGCGGCCCGGTTCACCCCGGCCCGCGCCGCTGGAGGACCACGACGATCTGCGGTGGCTGGGGCGGGACGAGGTGTGGGGCGTCGACTGGCTGGAACAGGATGTGGAGGCGGTGCGGGAAGTGGTGGGGAGGATGGGTACGGGGGTGGAGTGAGGCGGGGGTGGGGGTGACCGGCGGTGTGTGTGCCGGAGTGTGGGGGCGGGTGTGCGCCGGGTGGGGTGAAGTGCGCCAAGTCGGGTGGTACCGGGTGTGCGATATCGGGTATGTGGTTATCGAATATCTGAAATCGGACATGGCGTGCATTGCTGTGCTGGGAAGTGATCGGCGTGATCGACACCGAAGGCGACTGCGCCGAGTGGACGTTCCCGGCGGACCCGGGAGCGGTGCGCGGGGCTCGTGCGGTTGTTCGGGGGCAGTTGAGGGGGTGGCGTCTTGAGGGGGTGAGCGATGTCGCGGTGCTGCTCGTCAGCGAGCTGGTGACCAATGCCCTGCGCCATGCGGCCGGGCCGATCCGGGTACGGCTCATCCGTCCCGCCGGGCTCGGTGACGTACTCGTCGTCGAGGTCTCCGATCCGCTGCCCGACCCGCCCCGCGAGCGCGCGGCCCGGCCGGAGGACGAGGGCGGCAGAGGGCTCCAGCTGCTCGCGTCCGCGGCGAACCGGTGGGGTACGCGTCCGGACGCGTCCGGCAAGACGGTCTGGTTCGAACTGGCGGTGTCCGAGTGACCTGCGAAAATGCCGGTGCGGGCGCCTCGTCGGCGGGGTACGTCGGTTTTCGGCCAGGGACTCGTGTCGATCCGGGTGGTTCGAGGGTGTGCCCGCTGGTTAGAAGAGTGGAAGTGTTGGAACGGAACGGTCCAAAAAACGCCTGGGCCGTGCTGTGATCGTGAACACCGTGCCGTGCGGCCCCGTAGTGCTGGATACTGCGGGCAGCCGCCCCTGGTGACCGGTACCGGGCGCGGTGAGCTGGAGGGGACGGTTCGCGTGAGCGAGATACCAGCGAAGGCCACGGAGTCGCACGACGACCCGTCGGACGCCGCAGGCGCCTTCGGCGATGGCGCCTCGGCCGGTGGGACGGGGCGGAGGGACGCCGGGCAGCCGGGCGGCCCGGGCCGCGCTGACGCGGCTGAACCACGCCGGGCGGCTTCCGGCGGTGCCCGGAACGAGGCGCGGGGCGGCTCCGGCGCCGCGCACGGCGAATCTCGCGGGGTCTCCGACGCCGCGTACGGCCAGTCTCGCGGGGCCTCCGACGCCCCAGGGGGCCAGTCTCACGACGCCTCGCGCGGCGGCAGCCCCACCCACTCCAGTGCCTCGCACGGCGACACCCCGGCCCAGCCCCACGACGGCTCCGACGCCTCGCGCGGCAGCACCCCGGCCCGCTCCCGCGACACCTCCACGGACGCCCCCATCCCGCGCCGGACAGGCGCACGCGGCGGCAATCCCACGGGCTCGGGGCCGAACCCCGCAGGCGCCGCGCACGGCGAGCCCGCCGACGGCTCCTCCGCAGCCTCCCGTACGGATCCGGCGGACGACGCCCCGCAGGACGAGCCGCCGGGCGCCACCCGCCCCCGTACCGCCCCCGCGCGCGGCGAGGCCACCGCCGTATCCCCCTCAGCCCTCTCCGACATCCCCCCCGCCGACGCCGTCTGGCAGAGCAACCCCCCGGGGTCCATCTACGACTACATCCGCGTCGCCTCCTTCTCCATCGGCCCCGACGGGCTCGTCGACCAGTGGAGCCTGCGGGCCGAGCAGATTTTCGGGATCGCCGCCGAGCGGGCTGTGGGGCTGGATCCGATCCAGGCGTTCATCGACCCCGACCTGCGCGCGCGCGGGCAGCGGAAGATGGCGGAGATCCTGGACGGGCGGGAGTGGACCGGTGTGGTGCCGTTCAAGGTGCCGGAGAGCGGGGAGCGGGGGCTCGCCGAGGTCTATGTGATGCCGACGACGACGCCGGACGGCGACAGGGCCGCCGTCTGCATCGTCGTCGATGTGAGGACCTTGCGGAGCATCGAGACCGACCTCGCCGCCTCACAGTCGATTTTCGGCCAATCCCCGTTCGGGTTCCTGCTGATCGACCCGGACCTGAGAGTGCGGCGGGCCAACGAACGGTTCGCGTCGCTGTTCGGGGGGACGCCGGACGATCACCGGGGCCGCGGCGTCACGGACTATCTCCAGCGGTCGGAGGCCGAGCGGGTCACCGCGATCCTGAAGCGGGTGCTCCAGACCGGCGATTCGATCACGGACATGCACGTCACGGGCTTCACACCGGACTCGGACGAACGCAGGCACTGGTCGATCAACCTGTACCGCGTGCACAGCGGCAGCGGACGCCCGATCGGCATCGCCTGGCTCGGCATCGACATCACGGCACGCAGAGCGGCGGCCAGGGAAGCGGCTGCGGCCCGCCGCAACCTCGCCCTCCTGAACGAGGCCGGCGCCCGCATCGGCAACTCCCTCGACCTGGAGACGACGGCCCGCGAACTCCTCGACGTGGTCGTCCCCGGCTTCTGCGACCTCGCGACCGTCGACCTCTACCAGGGCCTGCTGGCCGGCGACGAGACCCCGCCCGGCCTCGCGGACGGCAGCGCGGAACTCCGCCGCGTCGCCTTCGCGTCGGCCGTCTCGGACGTCCCGTTCACCGCGACCGGCGGCACGCCGATCCCCGTCGGCGCCGTCCACCACTTCCCGTTCACGTCCTCCCGCGCGGACGCGCTGCGCACCGCACGCCCCCAGCACATCTCCGGCGAGGAGGGCGGCCTCGTGCAGTCCACGCTGGCCGTGCCGATGGTCGCGCACGACACCGTCGTCGGGCTCGCGCAGTTCTCCCGTACGAAGGGGAGCGAGCCGTTCGGCGACCGGGACCGTGACCTGGCGGTCGAGTTGGCGGCGCGGGCCGCCGTCAGCATCGACAACGCGCGGCTGTACCGGCGTGAGCGGGAACGCGCGTTGATACTGCAACGCTCGCTGCTGCCGCCGGGTGACCCGATCGCCTCCGGGCTCGACATCGCCTGCCGCTATCTGCCGGGCAACGCCGCGACGGGGCGCCCCAGCGAGGTCGGTGGCGACTGGTTCGACGTCATCGAACTGCCGGGTCACCGTACGGCGTTGGTCGTCGGGGACGTCATGGGGCGGGGGCTGCGGGCTGCTGTCGCGATGGGGGAACTCCGTACGGCTGTCCGGACGTTGGCGCTGCTCGACACCGAACCCGCCGAGGTTCTCACCGCGTTGGACGAGATCGCGCGCGGGCTCGGTACGCCGGGGGGTGTTCAGCAGGCGACCCGTGCGGCTCGGCGGCCCCGGGAGGCGGACCTCTCCGAGGTGTACCTCGCGACGTGCGTGTACGCGGTGTACGACTCCGTCACTCGCCGGTGCACGTTCGCCAACGCGGGGCATCTGCCGCCGGTGTTGGTGGAGCCGGGTGAGCCTGCGCTCATGCTGGACGTGCCGCCGGGGATGCCGCTCGGGGTGGGTGGGGAGCCGTTCGAGGAGGTTGAAGTCGAGCTGCCTGAGGGGGCGTTGCTCGCGCTGTACACGGACGGGTTGGTCGAGTCCCGTGACCATCCCCTCGATGAAGGGCTCCAGGCGTTCGTGGGGGCGTTGACCGATCCCTCCCAGCCGCTGGAGGACGTCTGCGATCACGTTCTCAACACGCTTGACTCCCACCATGGTGAGGACGACATCGCGTTGTTGATGGCGCGGGTTCAGGGGTTGCCTGCGGAGTCCGTGGGGGACTGGACGTTGCCTCGTGAGCCGAAGAGTGTGGGGCGGGCTCGGGAGTATGCGCGGGCGCAGTTGGTGAGCTGGGATCTTGAACCCCTGGTCGATACGACCGAGTTGCTGGTGAGTGAGCTTGTCACCAATGCGTTGCGGTATGGCGAGGGGGAGATTCGGCTTCGGCTTCTGCTGGACCGGACGTTGGTGTGCGAGGTGTGGGACTCGGGGTTGGTTCAGCCTCGGCGGAGGCGTGCGCGGGATACGGACGAGGGGGGTCGGGGACTGCAACTAGTGGGGTTGCTGTCTGCGGCGTGGGGCTCTCGGCGGACGCCTCGGGGGAAGACGGTGTGGTTCGAACTGCCGCTGCCGGATGGGGACTCGACGCCGGTTGACCCTGCGGAGGCGTTGTTGAGTCTGTTCTAGGGGGTGGGATCGGTTGTGGGGCGGCTGCGGGTCCGTTGTGGCTGGTCGCGCAGTTCCCCGCGCCCCTAAAAGACATGCGGTTGCCGTGTCTTGAGAGTCGCCCGGCGTTCTCGCGCCGCTAAAAGACGTGCGGTTGCCGCGCTTTGAGAGCTGCCCAGCTCCCGCGCGCGCATGCAGCTGCCGCGCCTCAAGAGCTTCCCGCACCCCTAAAACCCTCGTGACTGCCACGCCGGTACGGCTCCCCGCACCCCGCTGCCCCCCCAACGCCGCCCCCACCCGGCCCAATGCAAAAACCCCTTGGCCCAACCGACCCGCTCCGCAAGACTCCGGCGATGCACTCCCCCCGAACCCACCTCACCACCCCCGACCTCGCCCCCCTCACCCACGAAGCCTTCGGAAAGCACCGGCAGCTCCTCCACGCCGAGCGTCTTCGCGGCGGCTCCAAGAAGGGCGTCTACCGGCTTCATCTGGACGACGCCCGCACCGCCATCGCCTACATCTGGTCCCCCGACGAAAACTACTGGGACCACACCCAACCCCCCGACCCCCGGCGCCCGTTCTCCCCAGCCACCGGCCGCGACCTCCTCGTAGCCGCCCACGACCGCCTGACCGCCGTAGGCGTCCGCACCCCGCGCATCCTGTACGTCGGAGCGGACGCCGTCGTAGCCGAGGACGTCACCGGTGGCACCCTGGAGGATGTCCTCCAACGCGACCCCCAGCACCCGGCGTTGGACCGCCTCGCGGAAGCCCTGCGGGTCATGCACGCTCATGAGAATGCGCGGTACGGGAAGGTCGCCCTCGTCGATTCCGGCGGCGTTTCTCATGGGACCTCGTGCGAACAGGTCGTCTACGAAGGGATGTTGAGGGAACTCGACAAGGGTGTTGCGCTGGAGCCGCGGCTCGCCGCCGTACGGGAACCCCTCGCCGAGCGGATCGAGAGCCTTTACGAGGCCGTCCAGCCGCGCAGCCGGCACGCCTTGATTCACGGCGAACTCGGCGCCGATCACGTTCTGTTGACGGAGGACGGCGAGCCGGTGCTGATCGACATCGAGGGGCTGATGTACTTCGACCTGGAGCAGGAGCACGTCTTTCTGAAGCTGAGGTTCGGGGACTGGTACGAGCGCCTGCCGCACCCCGAACTGGACGTCGACAGGCTCAGGTTCTACCGGCTGTGCATGCATCTCAGCCTGGTCAGCGGCCCGTTGACATTGCTGAGGGGAGATTTCCCCAACCCCCGGTTCATGAAGAGCATCGCGGAGCACAATCTGGGAGAGGCGCTGCGTCTCCTGGAAGACGCCCGCTGAAACCGCCGGCCGCAAGCTTCACCGGAAGTTCATACCGGCTTCGCCATCAGGGATCCACGCGTTGGTTGTGCGGCTCATGTGCACGCCCTAGCGTCCACATCTCCGAACTCTGTGAGGGATCCTCCCTGATGCGATCGCTACTCACCAGCAAGGCCGTCCGCCGCGCGCTGCGCCCGGCGGCGGAACTCATCGACCAGCGCATCGAACGGCAGGTCCGCAAGGCCGTGAAGAGCGCGGGCCCGGCGGCAGACATCCAGCGGGAACTGAAGCAGCTCCGCGACCGCCAGCGGCCGATGGAGCTGTTCTTCGACGGCACCGGGCGCGGTGTCTCCCGGATGCCGGGCGGCGAGCACCTCGACAAGGCGATCAGGGAACTGACAGTGGTGACCGGCGACCGCGAGGGCTCCGAGCGGGCCGTCGCGCAGGCGTTCCGGCTGCTCATCGCCGTCGAGGCACTCGGCGTCGGCCGGATCGCGGGCGGCACGATGAACATCGTCGGCAAGCTCTCCGCCGTCCCCCTCCTGGACCCGCCGAACGACGAGATCCTGGAGATCGGCACGCTGTACGGCATGTTCAGCGCGGCCCTGATCCGCATGATGGAGCGCGCGGGCCGCGACCCGCAGCTCACGATCGTCGACCCGCTGGCCGGTACGCAGCTCCAGCCGGGCACGACGATGGGCGACGACGCGACGGGCACGCCGGTGCGCGGCGCGGCCGTCCGCACGAACCTCTCGCTGGCCGGTGCGGCGGGCGCCGCGGCCCGTATCCAGCAGGGCTTCTCCGAGGACCCCGAGGTCCGTGCGCTGGTCTCCGACCGGAAGTACGGCGCGATCATCGTCGACGGCGACCACTCCGCGAACGGGGTCGCGCAGGACCTGGAGTGGGTCGAGGAGATCATCGCGCCGGGCGGGATCGTCGTCCTCGACGACTTCGGTCACCCCAAGTGGCCCGGGATCAAAGAGGCGTTCGACAAGCACATGGCCGGGGAGACCCGGCTCGAATTCCTCGGTTCCGTGGCGCACTCGGGGTACCTGCGGGCGAAGAAGGCCTAAGGGGTCCGGCGGAGGATCTTGTTGCCGAGCCACACCAGCGGGTCGTACTTGCGGTCGACGGCCCGCTCCTTCAGCGGGATCAGCGCGTTGTCGGTGATGTGGATGCCCTCGGGGCAGACCTCCGTACAGCACTTGGTGATGTTGCAGTAGCCGAGGCCGTGTTCGTCCTGGGCCGCCGTCTTGCGGTCCAGGCCGGACTCCTGGGCCGCGTCCAGCGGGTGCATGTCCAACTCGGCTACCCGCATGAGGAATCGGGGGCCCGCGAACGCCGTCTTGTTCTCCTCGTGGTCGCGTACGACATGGCACGTGTCCTGGCAGAGGAAGCACTCGATGCACTTGCGGAACTCCTGCGGGCGGTCCACGTCCTCCTGCATCATCCGGTACTCGCCGGGGCCCACTCCGGCGGGCGGTACGAACGCCGGAACCTCCCTGGCCTTCTGGTAGTTGAAGCCGACGTCCGTCACCAGGTCGCGGACGACGGGGAAGGTCCGCAGCGGGGTGACCGTGATGGTCTCCGTCCGCTCGAACACCGACATGCGGGTCATGCACATCAGCCTCGGGCGGCCGTTGATCTCCGCCGAGCACGAACCGCACTTGCCCGCCTTGCAGTTCCAGCGCACGGCCAAGTCCGGTGCCTGCGTTGCCTGGAGCCGGTGGATGATGTCCAGCACGACTTCGCCCTCGTTGACTTCGACGCTGAAGTCCTCCAGGCCGCCGCCCCCGGCATCACCCCGCCACACCTTGAAGCGGGCCTCGTATCCACTCACTCGTACAGCTCCTCTTCGGCGAGGTACTTGACCAGCTCTTCCTTGTCGAAGAGGGCGAGCAGGTCGGGGCGGATGGGGGTGGTCGTCTCACGGGTCAGGGTGATCTGGTCGCGCTCGGTCAACTCGCCCTCGGGATCGGTGAGTTGGCACAGAAGATTGACGTTGCGCCAGGACCGCTCCATCGTCGGATGGTCCTCACGGGTGTGGCCGCCCCGCGACTCGGTACGCTCCAGCGCCGCCCGCGCCACGCACTCGCTGACCAGCAGCATGTTCCGCAGATCCAGGGCGAGATGCCAGCCGGGATTGAACTGCCGATGCCCCTCGACCCCGGCACGGCGAGCGCGAACCCTCAACTCGGCGAGTTTCTCGAGGGCTTGAACCATCTCGCCCTCACGCCGGATGATGCCGACGAGGTCGTTCATGGCCTGCTGGAGCTCTTGGTGGAGGGTGTACGGGTTCTCGGGGGTCCTCGGCAGGGGCCGGTGGGCCTCCGACGCGGGCCGAACGACGGCCTGCGGGGACGGGGAGACGGCCGACGGGCCCTCCGACACGGCCTCGGCGCCCCCGCCCACCGGCTCGGCTCCGTCTCCCGCCGCTGCGACCCCGGCCCTTGCCTGCGCGACCTCGGCTCCGGCCGCTGCGGCCCCCGAAGCCCCCGGCGTCGCCCTCGCCCCCGAGACCCCCGACGCGCCTGCGTTCGCCCACGTGGTCCCAGCCGCTGCCCCCTCCTCCGTCGGCTCGGCCTCGGCGTCCCCGCCCTCCGGCACGGTTCCGCCTCCCGCCGCTACGGCCTCCGTGTCCGCGTCCCCCGAAGCTCCCGGCGTCGCCCCCGAGACTCCCGACGCGCCCGCGCTCGCCGACGCGGTCCCAGCCGCTGCCCCCTCCTCCGTCGGCTCGGCCTCGGCGTCCCCACTCTCCGGCGCGGCCTCGACGTCCACGCCCGCCGGCATGGCCTCGGCGTCCCCGCCCTCCGGTTCGGCTCCACCTCCCGCCGCTCCGGCCCCGGCCTCCGCGCCCCCCGAAGCCCCCAGCGTCGCCCCCGCCCCCAAGCCCCCCGACGCGCCCACGCTCGCCCACACAGCCCCAGCCGCCCCCTCCTCCGCCGAGAACGGCCGCAGCGCCTCCGCCGCCGCCGCATCCACCGCCCCCTCCTCCACCCCCGGCCGCACCTCCAGGTCGTCCACATAGTTCGCCGCATGCCACCCCGCCCTGCGCCCGAACACCAGCAGATCCGACAGGGAGTTGCCGCCGAGCCGGTTCGAGCCGTGCATTCCGCCCGCGACTTCTCCCGCCGCGAACAATCCCGGTACCCCGCGCGCAGCCGCCGTGTCCGAGTCGACCGCGATGCCGCCCATCACGTAGTGACACGTCGGCCCCACCTCCATCGCCTCGGCCGTGATGTCGACGTCCGCCAGCTCCTTGAACTGGTGGTACATGGACGGCAGTCGGCGCCGGATCACCTCAGCCGGCATCCGTGTCGACACGTCCAGGAAGACCCCGCCGTGCGGTGAACCCCGGCCCGCCTTGACCTCGGAGTTGATCGCGCGGGCCACCTCGTCGCGCGGCAACAGCTCAGGCGGGCGGCGGTTGTTGTCGGGGTCCTCGTACCAACGGTCGCCCTCCGCCTCGGACTCGGCGTACTTCTCCTTGAAGACGTCCGGGATGTAGTCGAACATGAACCGCTTGCCCTCGGAGTTGCGCAGCACCCCGCCGTCCCCGCGCACCGACTCGGTGACGAGGATGCCCTTCACGGACGGCGGCCAGACCATGCCGGTCGGGTGGAACTGCACGAACTCCATGTTGAGCAGCGGCGCCCCGGCGAGCAGCGCGAGGGCGTGGCCGTCGCCGGTGTACTCCCAGGAGTTGGACGTCACCTTGAACGACTTGCCGATGCCACCGGTCGCGATCACGACGGCCGGGGCTTCCAGCACGAGGAAGCGGCCCGTCTCACGGTCGTACGCGAAGACCCCCGACACGCGGCCGTCCGGGGACTTCAACAGCCGTGTCACCGTGCGTTCCTGAAAGATCTTCAGATGCGACTCGTAGTCGCCGGTCTCCTTGTGGTCCTCCTGCTGGAGGCCGACGACCCGCTGTTGCAGCGTACGGATCAGCTCCAGGCCGGTGCGGTCACCGACGTGCGCGAGGCGCGGGTACTCGTGGCCGCCGAAGTTGCGCTGCGAGATCCGGCCGTCCTTCGTCCGGTCGAAGAGGGCGCCCCAGGTCTCCAACTCCCAGACCCGGTCCGGGGCTTCGCGGGCGTGCAGCTCGGCCATCCGCCACTGGTTGAGGAACTTGCCGCCGCGCATCGTGTCGCGGAAGTGGACCTGCCAGTCGTCGCCGGAGTTGACGTTCCCCATCGCCGCCGCGATGCCGCCCTCGGCCATCACCGTGTGCGCCTTGCCGAACAGCGACTTGCAGATCACGGCCGTACGGGCGCCGCGCTCGCGCGCCTCGATCGCGGCGCGCAGCCCGGCACCGCCGGCACCGATCACGACGACGTCCCACTCCTGGCGGTCGACCACGGACATTAAAAGGCCCCACTCACTAGAAGAATCGCGGATCGTCGAAAGCACCGGACGCGACCAGATACACGTAGAAGTCGGCGGCGGCCACACTGATCAACGACGCCCACGCCAGCAGCATGTGACGGTCATTCAGTTTCCCCACGAACTGCCACGCCTTGTACCGCACGGGATGCTTGGAGAAGTGCTTGAGCTTGCCGCCGACGATGTGCCGACAGGAGTGGCAGGAGAGCGTATAGGCCCAGATCAGCCCGATGTTGACGAGGAACACCACCGAACCCAGGCCCATATGGCCCCAGTTGTAGTGCTCGTCGCGGAACGACAGGACGGTGTCGTAGGTGAGGATCCCCGCGACCACCAGAGCCGCGTAGAAGAAGTACCGGTGGACGTTCTGGAGGATCAGCGGGAACCGCGTCTCGCCGGTGTACTTGGCGTGCGGCTCGGCCACCGCACAGGCCGGGGGAGAGGCCCAGAAACCCCGGTAGTACGCCTTGCGGTAGTAGTAGCAGGTCAGCCGGAACCCCAGCGGGAAGATCAGGATCAGGATCGCCGGGGAGATCCCCCACCAGCCCCCGAAAAGCCCGGCGTTGGGCCCCGAACGCATCGGGTCGCAGTTCTCCGCGAGGCACGGCGAGTAGAACGGCGAGACGTACGGCGCCGCGTAGTAGTCGGCGTTCGCGAACGCCCGCCACGTCGAGTACGCGACGAACGCGAGCAGCCCGGCGGCGGTGACGGCCGGCGCCAACCACCAGCGGTCGGTGCGCAGATGGGGTGCGGAGATCGCGGCGCGGGTCGGGGCGCGGACGCCGCCCCGGCGAGGACGAGGGTCTGTACCGGGTTCCGTGTCGGTTGCCAAGGATGACTCCCGTTCGGTGGTCAGGGTCGGTGGCGGTTGCCCACTCCCTCGTCGTCCGAGTCCGTCCACAGGGTGCTGTCGTACGGGGTGTCGGGGATGGGGACCAGGTCGGGACGGCGGGCCGCCGGGCCCGGGGTCGCCTCGCGCAGGAGCGCCAGGCTCTCGCGCAGATGGTTCGTGTCGGAGCGGACCCGGCGCAGCTCCAGCGAGCCGGGGTCGCACTGCTTCTCCAGCCGGCCGAGGGCGCGCACCAGGTCGTCGAGGCAGCGCTGGACCGACGTGAGTTCGTCGTGAACGGACATGACGCGGCCTCACTTCCGTGGGCGGACATGACGTTTCATGCGCCTGCGAGTGTCGCGCGTCACGCCACCCGGTGTGAAGCGCTGTGCACGGATTCGGTGACCGTTGGGGCGTACGGGGGCAGATTTGCGCCGGGGTACAGGACGGGAGGCGCCGCGCGGCGGGGGCGCGAGCTGCCGGACGTACGCCGGAGCGCGTGACGGCGAGGAGCGTGCGCCCCAAAGCAAGCCCCAAAGCGCGCCGTACACACCCGCCCCGTTGCGCCGTGCGAGTGGCCTTCCGCCCCGCCCCCGTCGTGTCGGAAGACCTCCGCGCACCCCGTCCTCTTCAGTGGCGGCGTACGCCCGCCCGTACATCCGATCAAGGGTTGATCGGACTTTACGTCGATCCGCGAGCGCCCCTCCCGCGGAGCCGGAGGTAACAGCGATGTCATACGACGGCGTCAGCACCCGCGCGGTCATGCGCTCGGTCGCCTTCCTCACCGCGGGTGCGCTCGCGGTCCCCCTGCTGAGCGGCTGCGCCGGCGACGAGGAGGCCACCAAGCCCCTCGCCGGCCAGCAGATCGCCGCCGCCGGCCGGGCCCTCGTCGCCGACGGCGGCACCCTGCGCTGGGCCGTCGACGACGTGCCCGACACCTTCAACACCTTCCAGTCCGACGCCGACGCCACCACCACCCGCGTCGCCCAGGCCGTCCTGCCGGCCATGTACCGCCTCGACGCGAACGGCCGCCCGCAGCGCGACGCCGACTACCTGGAGTCCGCGAAGGTCGTCGAGACCGAGCCCCAGCAGGTCGTCCTGTACCGCCTGAACCAGCAGGCCGTGTGGAGCGACGGCCGCGAGATCGGCGCCGCCGACTTCGCCGCCCAGTGGCGCGCCCTGTCCGGCAAGGACAGCGCGTACTGGACCGCCCGCAACGCCGGGTACGACCGCATCGAGAAGGTCGAGCGCGGCGCCAACGACCTCGAAGTCCGCGTCACCTTCAGCCGCCCGTACGCCGACTGGCAGTCCCTGTTCTCGCCGCTGTACCCCAAGGACGTCATGGGCACGCCGGACGCCTTCAACGACGGGGCGCGGCGCAAACTCAAGGTCACGGCGGGGGTGTTCGCGCTCACCGACGTCGACCGCAAGAAGGACGTCGTCCGCCTCACCCGCAACGCCCGCTGGTGGGGACGGCCCGCGAAGTTGTCCGAGATCCGCCTCACCGCCGTACCCCGCGCGAAGCGCTCCGCCGCCCTCGCCGCGGGCACCGTCGACCTCGCCGACATCGACCCCGCCGACGCGACCCGCATCGGCGAGGCCGCGAAGGGCACCGGCGGCCCCCTGACCGGCGCGGGCAGCGGCCGTACCGCCGCGAAGGCGCTGCGCACGGCGATGGCCCAGGCGTCGGCCGCCGCGAAGGCCGAGAGCGACGAGTACGAGGAGGAGGGCACCGACCGCAAGGTCCGCGCCGCCACCAAGCTGCGCCGGGCCATCGTGGCCTGGGAGAAGCAGCAGCAGACCCTCCAGGGCTTCGAGGTCCGCAAGTCCCTGGAGCCCGCGTACACGCAGCTCGCGATGAACGGCGAGAACGGCCCCCTCGCCGACGAACGCGTACGGCGCGCGGTCGCCCGCGCCCTCGACCGCACGGAACTGGCCTCCGCCGTCCTGAACCCCCTCGGCCTCCCCGCCGCCCCTGTCGGCTCCCACCTCGCCCTCTCGGGCCAGGACGCGTACGCCGACGGCAGCGGCGCGCTCGGCGGCCAGGACACGGCAGAGGCACAGGCCCTGCTGACGGACGCGGGGTGGGTGGCCGGGGGGCCGGTGGTCGAGAAGAAGCCGGGGGAGAAGGGGGCGGGGCCGCAGAAGCCGGCGGATTCGGACGGGGGCGGGGACGGGACGTACATCGTGGGGGAGGACGACAAGGCGCCCGCTGAGAAAGCACCGGCCCGCAAGGCCCCCTCGGACGACGCCTCGGTCCGCGCCCAGGACGGCAAGCAGTACGCCAAACAGAACGGCGCCCCCGGCGCGTACGCCCCGAAGGGCACCCCCGCCCCCGGCGGCGCCGCCGGTCCCCTCGCCAAGGACGGCAAGGCGCTCACCCTGCGCTTCGTCGTCCCGTCGGGCCCCGGCTCCGAGTCCCTCCGGGTCGTCGCCGAGCGGATCTCCCGGATGCTCGTCAAGGTCGGCATCCGCACCGACGTCACCAAGGTCCCCGACGAGAGCTACTTCAAGGACCACGTCGCCTCGGGCCAGTACGACCTCGCCCTCTACACCTGGCCGGCCTCGGCGTTCCCCGCGACGGACGCCCGCCCCATCTACTCCAAGCCGGTCCCGGCGGCCGACGGCTCCCTGAACGTCGAGCAGAACTACACCCGGGTCGGCACGGACCAGGTCGACCAGCTCTTCGACCAGGCGATCTCCACCCTCGACGCCGACGAGTCCCGCTCCCTCATCCGCAAGGCGGACTCCCGCATCTGGGCCGCGGCCGGCTCCATCCCCCTCTACCAGCGCCCCCAGCTCACCGCGGCCCGCAAGAACCTGGCGAACGCGGGAGCCTTCGGCTTCCAGACCCCGGTCTTCGAGGACATGGGGTTCTTGAGGAAGGGCGCGAAGGTCTCGCCGTCGCCGTCGGCGGACTGACCCCGCTCATGCGAAAGGCCGGTGCCCCCCGAGAAGGGGGTCACCGGCCTTTTCGCGTCAGGTCAGTTGTGCTTCGCGCGGCTCGCCGTACGAGCGCGGTCGCGCTGGTCCAGGACCACCTTGCGGATGCGGACCGCCTCCGGGGTCACCTCGACGCACTCGTCGTCGCGGCAGAACTCCAGGGACTGCTCCAGCGACAGCTTGCGCGGCGGGACGATCGCCTCGAAGGAGTCGGCGGAGGAGGAGCGCATGTTGGTGAGCTTCTTCTCCTTGGTGATGTTCACGTCCATGTCGTCGGAGCGCGAGTTCTCGCCGACGATCATGCCCTCGTACACCTCGGTGCCGGGGTCGGTGAACAGGACGCCGCGCTCCTGGAGGTTGGTCATCGCGAACGCGGTGACGGCGCCCGCGCGGTCGGCGACCAGCGAGCCGTTGTTACGGGTCGTCAGCGTGCCGAACCACGGCTCGTGGCCCTCGTGGATGGAGTGCGCGATACCCGTACCGCGCGTCCCGGTCAGGAACTCCGTACGGAAGCCGATCAGGCCGCGCGAGGGGACGACGAACTCCATGCGGACCCAGCCGGAGCCGTGGTTGGACATGTTGTCCATGCGGCCCTTGCGGACGCCCATGAGCTGCGTGACCGCGCCCATGTGCTCCTCGGGGACGTCGACCGTCATGCGCTCGACGGGCTCGTACGTCTTGCCGTCGACCTCCTTCGTGACGACCTGCGGCTTGCCGATGGTCAGCTCGAAGCCCTCGCGGCGCATCTGCTCGACCAGGATGGCCAGCGCCAGCTCACCGCGGCCCTGCACCTCCCAGGCGTCCGGACGCTCGGTCTCCAGGACGCGCAGCGAGACGTTACCGACCAGCTCGCGGTCGAGGCGGTCCTTGACCTGACGGGCGGTGACCTTGCGGTCCTTGACGGCCGCCTTCGCGTCGGCGCCCTTGCCGGAGCCGCCGCGGCCGACCATCGGCGAGGTGTTCGTGCCGATCGTCATCGAGATCGCGGGCTCGTCCACCGTGATGAGCGGCAGCGGGATCGGGTTCTCGGGGTCGGCGAGGGTCTCGCCGATCATGATGTCCCCGATACCGGCGACCGCGCAGATGTCACCCGGGCCGGCCTTCTCGGCCGGCTTGCGGGTGAGCGCCTCGGTCATCAGCAGCTCGGTGATGCGCACGTTGGTCATCGAGCCGTCGCGCTTGATCCACGTGACGGTCTGGCCCTTGCGCAGCTCGCCCTGCTCGACGCGCAGCAGCGCGATACGGCCGAGGAAGTTGTCCGCGTCGAGGTTCGTGACGTGCGCCTGGAGGGGCGCCTCCTCGTCGTACTCCGGGGCCGGGACGTGCGACAGGATCGTGGAGAAGAACGGCTCCAGGTTGTCGCTGTCCTGCGGGACCGTGCCGTTCTCCGGCTTGGTCAGGGAGGCGACGCCGTCCCGCGCGCAGGCGTAGACGATCGGGAACTCGATCTGGTCCTCGTCGGCGTCGAGGTCGAGGAAGAGGTCGTACGCCTCGTTGACGACCTCGTCGATACGGGAGTCCGGGCGGTCCGTCTTGTTGATGCACAGGATGACCGGGAGCTTGGCCTGGAGGGCCTTGCGCAGGACGAAGCGGGTCTGCGGGAGCGGGCCCTCGGAGGCGTCGACCAGCAGGACGACCGCGTCGACCATCGACAGGCCGCGCTCGACCTCGCCGCCGAAGTCGGCGTGGCCGGGGGTGTCGATGATGTTGATGGTCACGACCTCCGCCCCGTCCTTGGGGTGGTACTTCACCGCCGTGTTCTTGGCGAGGATCGTGATGCCCTTCTCACGCTCCAGGTCGTTCGAGTCCATCATGCGGTCGTCGAGCGACTCGGCGGCGTGCGCGGCGAAGGCACCGGCCTGCTTGAGCATGGCGTCGACCAGGGTCGTCTTGCCGTGGTCGACGTGAGCGACGATGGCGACATTGCGGATGTCGTGGCGCGTGGCCATAGTGGACGTACTCCCGGAGTATGAGGAAGAGGCCGACGCGTACGTCTGTGTTACGCGGACCCTGCCGGGCGGTCACATGCCACGGCCTCACCCCATCGTACGGGGCTCGGGGACGGGGTGCCTGCGGAGGGGCGGGCGGGGGCCGGGAAAGCCGGGCACCGGTTCTCGACTCTCAGATCTCGCTCAAGTGCCACGAAATCCCCGGAGTCCCGCTGCTGATTTCCTCGCACGGTTCCTCACCAGGACCGTCCGTATGGAGATGGGGGACTTCATGAAGAAGCTGCTGTCCGTCGCCGGCATCACAGGGTTCGTCGCCGCCACGGTCGTGCTGGGCCCGGCCACCGCCGCGAACGCCGCTCCGCTCGTCTGTGAGCCGGGTTACAAGAGCGCCAAGTGGACCAGCGTCAGCCAGGGCTGGGTCATTACGCACGCCAAGCAGGTCAGCATCGCGGCGGATTCGACCGGCACGTACTCCAAGACCGCGACGTACCGGAAGACCGTGACGTCCGGCCGGGAGATCACCACTGGTGTCAACTACTCGGCGAGCTGGGTGATCTCCAGCCTGGACGCCAACGTGTCGGGGACGTTGACGCGCGCGGGGGAGAAGACCAAGGAGACGAGCGAGACGATCACGTTCAACTTCAACCGGCCGGGGACGTACGCGATCTTCAGCGGAGTGAAGAGCGTCACCGGCTACTACACGGCCAAGACCTGCAACTCCCGGGGGACGGGCTGGGGAAGCGTCGGCTACGGCAAGGGACACAGCTGGAGCGTCGACGCCGAGGGTGCCGTGAAGTGCACCGAGAACCCCGCGGCGGGTACGGCGAAGCGGGCCGCGAAGAACGGGTACTGCTGACGCGTGCAGTAAGAAGAGAGTGATGAGGGCCGGGTTCCTTTCGAGGGATCCGGTCCTTGTGCGTACAGGGTTTTCCCTACGACCTGGGCGGGGTTACACGGAGCGATCGCATCGGGGGGCGGCGCGGCGCTATCGTGGCGAGGACGACGGGTCACCTGTCGGGGAACGTCACGTTTTGTTCTGCCCAGTGCGTTGAGGAACTATCTCCGCACTTGTTGGCAAATGATTTTTTTGCGCCAGCGTCCGCTATCCGGACACCTATCGTCGATAGTTGTGTAACAAGTCCGTTTCGCAGGGATCTTTCACCTAGTGCTTTGTCCGGATTTTGGAAGAAGTAGGCCGCAGGTGTGATCGAACCGAGACCTTGCGGGTGTGGTTCGGCCATGGGTGATGGCAGATAGTTAGGCGCGTAGAGCTCGGAACTACGGGTCCACGTCTTCAGGTGGCGTCGGCTCGCGAGCGCAGGGGGCACTCGACTCTTACCGACATCGGTGACGGTGCGATGTCTTGTGCTCTTCTATGCGGTGAACCTAGGGACTCATGAGGAGGAACCCATGCGCGGTGCCAAGAGCGCCAAGTGGGTGGCCATAGCCACGGTTGTGGTACTCGGCGCGACGGCCTGTGGCGGCGGCGGTGACAGCGGCGGCTCCGGCAAGAACGACGGCATCGTCTCGATGCAGATCGGCGAGCCGCAGAACGGCCTTGTTCCGAGCAACACGTACGAGACCGAGGGCGCCCAGGTCATCCACGCCCTCTTCACGGGTCTGACCAAGCTCGACGCCGACAACAAGGTCGTCGACGACATGGCGGCCTCGATCGAGACCAAGGACAACAAGGTCTGGACGTTCAAGCTGAAGCCGGGCTACACCTTCCACAATGGTGAGAAGGTCACGGCCCAGTCCTACGTCGACGCCTGGAACTACGGCGCCAACCAGCAGAACGCGCAGCAGACCAACCCGCTGTTCAACCACATCGAGGGTTGGACCGCGCTGAACCCGGGCGAGGGCAAGAAGCCCGCGACCGACAAGCTGTCCGGCCTCAAGGTCATCGACGAGAACACGTTCCAGGTCACCCTCACCGGTGCGTTCTCCGCGTTCCGCGCGCAGCTGTCGTACACCGCGTTCGCTCCGCTGCCCCAGGCGTTCTTCAAGGACCCGAAGGCGTTCGGCGAGGCCCCCATCGGCAACGGGCCGTACATGATGGACGGCAAGGTCAAGCACAACGAGTCGATCACGCTCAAGAAGTACGACAAGTACCCGGACGCGTCGAAGTACGCGGTCAAGGGCATCGACTTCAAGATCTACTCGAACGCCGACACCGCCTACAAGGACCTGGTCGCCGGCAACCTCGACCTCGACCTCACGGTCCCGAACTCGGGTCTGCCGACGTACAAGAAGGACCTCCCGGGCCGCACGCTCGACGAGTCCGACTCCGGCGTCGGTTACATCGGCTTCCCGCTGAAGTACAACAAGCTCTTCCAGAACAAGGACCTCCGCAAGGCGATCTCGATGTCGATCGACCGGAAGGCGATCGCCGACAAGATCTTCCTCGGCGCGCGTATGCCGGCAGACGACTTCATCAGCCCGATCATCGACGGCTACCGCCAGGGCGCCTGCGGCGACGCGTGCACGCTCGACCCGGCCAAGGCCAAGGCGCTGTACAAGACCAGCGGCGGCATCCCCGGCAACACCCTGGAGCTCGGCTACAACGCCGACGGCGACCACAAGGCGTGGGTCACCGCGGTCGCGAACCAGATCCAGCAGAACCTGGGCATCAAGGTCACGGCCAAGCCGTTCGAGCAGTTCCAGACCATCCTGAACGACCTGGACGCGAAGAAGTACCAGGGCGCGTTCCGCATGGGCTGGAACATGGACTACCCGGACATGGAGAACTACCTCCGTCCGATCTTCTCCACGGACGCCATCGCCAACGGCTCGAACTACGCCGGCTACTCGAACCCGGCCTTCGACAAGCTGCTCGTCGAGGGCGACCAGGCGCCGACGCCGGCCGACGCCATCAAGAAGTACCAGGCTGCGGACGACATCCTGCTCGACGAGATGCCGTACATCCCGATCTACTTCTACAAGATGAACGCCGGCTTCAGCGACAAGATCAAGTCGGTCAAGGTCGCCGGTCACAACGTCCTGTGGGACTCGGTCCAGCTCAGCTAGTACGCAACTGAGCGGTTTCCGACCAGCGCGGACCAGGGTGAGCAGGGGGAGGCGGGTCCTTCTCCTGCTCACCCCGTCTGCCGTCTCCCGTCCTGACGAGCCGTGCCCCCGGCCTCGGACGGATACAGCAACCCCCCTCTGGAGTACCCATGGGCCGATATGCGGCGCGACGCCTGCTACAGGCAATCCCTGTGCTGATAGGCGTCACGTTCATCATCTTTTGCCTGGTCTTCGCTTTGCCCGGCGACCCGATCCAGGCCCTGGCCGGCGAGAAGCGCGCCGACCCCAACATCGCGGCGATGCTGAGAGAGCAGTACCACCTCAACGAACCGCTCTACCAGCAGTACTGGCACTACATCAGCGGCGTCTTCACCGGTGACCTCGGCCAGACGTACAACGGCCGCGAGATCTCGGACATCGTCTCCGAGCGGTTCCCCGTCACGCTGAAGCTCGCCCTCACGTCGTTCGCCATCGAGGCCGTCATCGGCATCGTCGCGGGTATCTTCTCGGCGCTGAAGAAGGGGAGGTTCATCGACAACGTGGTGCTGATCTCCACGCTGGTCCTGATCTCCATCCCCGTCTTCGTCCTCGGTAGCGTGCTCCAGCTGGAACTCGGTGTGAACCTCAAGATCACACCGGTCGCCGGCATCGAGCAGGGCTGGCCGCAGAGCTACATCCTGCCCGCCATCGTCCTGGCCTCGACCTCCATGGCCTACATCGCCCGCCTCACCCGCACGAGCATGGGCGAGACGATCCGCGCCGACTACGTGCGCACCGCGGTCGCCAAGGGGCTGCCCCGGCGCCGGGTCATCGGCGTGCACGCGCTGCGCAACTCGCTGATCCCGGTCGTCACCTTCCTCGGCATGGACCTCGGAGCCCTGATGGGCGGCGCCATCATCACCGAGCGCGTGTTCAACCTGCCCGGTCTCGGCGGCCAGATCGCCCAGTCCGTGTACCTGCGCGAACGGCCCGTCGTGGTCGGTCTGGTGACCCTGCTCGTCCTGATCTACCTGGTGGCCAACCTCCTCGTAGACCTGCTGTACGCCGTGCTCGACCCGAGGATCCGCTATGAGTGAGAAGACGATAGAGAAGCCCTCTGTCCCCGATGAGGCCGCGCTGGCCAAGGAGTTGGAGGCGGAGGAGAAGGCGGCGGCCCGTCAGGCCAGCCTCCTGCGCGACGGCTGGGCGGATCTGCGCAAGCGGCCCATGTTCATCGTCACCATGATCATCATCGTGGCCCTGCTCGCGCTGGCGGTCGCTCCCGGCCTCTTCACCTCTCGCTCGCCGCTGTCCGACGGCTTCTGCCAGCTGGACAACTCCATGAGCGGGCCGTCCTCCGGGCACTGGTTCGGCTACGACGTCCAGGGCTGCGACATCTACACCCGCACGGTCTTCGGTACCCGCACCTCGATCGTGGTCGGCGTCCTCACCACCCTCGCCACCACCCTGGTCGGCGGCCTCCTCGGGATGCTCGCCGGTCTGATCGGCGGCTGGGTCGACTCGGTCGTCTCCCGCATCACCGAGATCTTCGCCTCCCTGCCGCTGATCATCGGCGGTCTGCTGATCATGTCGATCTTCAACGCGGGCAACGTCTGGGGCGTCTCGTTCATCATGGCGATCCTCGGCTGGCCACAGGTCTTCCGGATCATGCGCGGCGAGGTCATCGCGAACAAGTACCACGACTACGTCGCGGCGGCGCGGGCACTCGGCGCCGACTCGAACCGGATCGCGTTCCGGCACATCCTGCCGAACACGCTCGCCCCCGTCATCGTCATCACGACGATGAACCTCGGCGTCTACATCTCCGCCGAGGCCGCCCTGTCCTACCTCGGTATCGGCATCCAGGCCCCCAACATCTCCTGGGGCCTGATGATCTCCGACGCGCAGGACCGGTTCCTCACCTCGCCGCACGCCCTGTTGTTCCCGGCCGGATTCCTCAGCATCACCGTGCTGGCGTTCATCATGCTCGGCGACGTGGTGCGCGACGCCTTCGACCCCAAGATGCGCTAGGGAGGCGTACGTGACCACCATCGATACGACGGACGCAGTCCCGGCTCCCCGGGACGGCCAGAGCAGTGACAGCCCGCTGCTCGAAGTACGTGACCTGCATGTCGAGTTCAAGACCCGTGAGGGCGTCGTCCGCGCCGTCAACGGGGTCAACTACTCGGTGAAGTCCGGAGAGACGCTCGCCGTGCTCGGCGAGTCCGGTTCGGGCAAGTCCGTGACGGCTCAGGCGATCATGGGCATCCTCGACATGCCGCCGGCCAGCATCCCCCAGGGCGAGATCCGCTTCAAGGGCCAGGACATGCTGGTCATGCCCGAGGAGGAGCGGCGCAAGCTGCGCGGTGCCCGCATCGCGATGATCTTCCAGGACGCGCTCTCCTCGCTCAACCCCGTGCTCAGCGTGGGCTTCCAGCTCGGTGAGATGTTCCGCGTCCACCAGGGGATGTCCCGCAAGGACGCCAAGGCGAAGTCGATCGAGCTGATGGACCGGGTGAAGATCCCGGCCGCCGCGGCTCGCGTCAACGACTACCCCCACCAGTTCTCCGGCGGTATGCGCCAGCGCATCATGATCGCCATGGCGCTCGCCCTCGAACCGGACCTGATCATCGCCGACGAGCCCACCACGGCCCTCGACGTGACCGTCCAGGCCCAGGTCATGGACCTGCTCGCGGAGCTCCAGCGCGAGTACCAGATGGGGCTCATCCTCATCACCCACGACCTCGGGGTCGTCGCGGACGTCGCCGACAAGATCGCCGTGATGTACGCGGGCCGGATCGTGGAGACGGCGCCGGTGCACGAGCTGTACAAGCGCCCCGCCCACCCGTACACCCGGGGTCTGCTCGACTCGATCCCGCGCCTGGACCAGAAGGGCCAGGAGCTGTACGCGATCAAGGGCCTGCCGCCCAACCTGCTCAAGGTCCCGCAGGGCTGCGCCTTCAACCCGCGCTGCGAGCGGGCGCAGGACATCTGCCGTACGGAGCTGCCGCCGCTCGTCCCGGTGACCGAGCGGGACGGTACGGAACTGCCCGGCCGCGCCAGCGCGTGCCACTTCTGGAAGGAGACGATCCATGGCTGAGACGACCAAGGCCACCGAGCCCGAGGACGTCAAGCCGGACGTCTCCGTGTCCAAGGAGGCGGCTCCGGCGGACCGGGGGGAACCCATCCTCCAGGTGCGCAACCTCGTCAAGCACTTCCCCCTGACGCAGGGCATCGTCATCAAACGCCAGGTCGGCGCCGTCAAGGCCGTCGACGGGGTCTCCTTCGACCTCTACAAGGGCGAGACGCTCGGCATCGTGGGCGAGTCCGGCTGCGGCAAGTCGACCGTCGCCAAGCTCCTGATGAACCTGGAGCGCGCGACGTCCGGCGAGGTCTTCTACAAGGGCGAGGACATCACCCGGCTGTCCGGCAAGGCCCTCAAGGCCGTCCGCCGGAACATCCAGATGATCTTCCAGGACCCGTACACCTCGCTGAACCCGCGGATGACGGTCGGCGACATCATCGGGGAGCCGTACGACATCCACCCCGAGGTGGCTCCCAAGGGTGACCGGCGCCAGCGGGTCAAGGAGCTGCTCGACGTCGTCGGCCTCAACCCGGAGTACATCAACCGCTACCCCCACCAGTTCTCCGGTGGCCAGCGGCAGCGCATCGGCATCGCCCGCGGACTCGCCCTCAACCCCGAGGTCATCATCTGCGACGAGCCGGTCTCCGCGCTGGACGTCTCCGTGCAGGCGCAGGTCATCAACCTGATGGAGGGCTTGCAGGACGAGTTCGACCTGTCCTACATCTTCATCGCGCACGACCTGTCGATCGTCCGGCACATCTCGGACCGCGTCGGCGTCATGTACCTCGGCAAGCTCGCCGAGATCGGCACCGACGAGCAGATCTACGAGCACCCGACGCACCCGTACACGCAGGCGCTCCTCTCGGCGGTTCCCGTCCCGGACCCCGAGGCCCGCGAGAACCGCGAGCGGATCATCCTCGTCGGCGACGTCCCGTCCCCGGCCAACCCGCCCTCCGGGTGCCGTTTCCGCACCCGCTGCTGGAAGGCCCAGGACAAGTGCGCCGAGGAGATACCGCTCCTCGCGATACCCGAGCGCTTCCAGGGCGAGGACACCCCGGCCGCGCACGACTCGGCGTGCCACTTCGCCGAGGAGAAGGACATCGTCCACGCGGCGTAGTTCTTTGACCCGACCGGTTCCCGGCACCTGGAGTTCCAGGCGCCGGGAACCGGCGTTTTCGGGGGTGCTTCCGTACGGGGCCTTGTCGCGGGCCGGGTTCACGGGGACGCCCAGTGGCACGCCACCTGCGCCTCCCCCGCAGCCCCCAACACCCCCGGATCCTCCGTCCGGCACCTCCCCGCCACCCCCGCCCGCTCCGCCTCCCCGCTCGCCAGCACCGGGCACCGCACCCGGAACCGGCAGCCGCCCGGGATGCGGGACGGGTCCGGGGGCTCGCCGGTGAGGACGACGGGGGTGCCGGGCGCGTCGGGGAGGACCGACAACAGGGCCTGGGTGTACGGGTGTCGGGGCGTCGTCAGGACCTCCTCCACCGTCCCCGTCTCCACGATCCGGCCGAGGTACATCACCGCGACCCGGTCGGCGATGTTCCAGGCGAGGCCGAGGTCGTGGGTGACGACGAGGGCCGCGAGGCCCAACTCCTGGCGCAGGCGCAGCAGGAGAGCGAGGATCTCGCCGCGTACGGAGGCGTCGAGGGAAGCCACCGGCTCGTCGGCCACCAGGAGTTCCGGCTCCAGGACCAACGCCCCGGCGATGACGACCCGTTGACGCTGGCCGCCGGACAGTTCGTGCGGGTAGCGCAGGAAGAACCGCTCGGGAGGCCGCAACCCGGCCCGCGACAAGGCCCCCGACACGGCGGCGCGTTCGTCACCGCCGTACCCGTGGATGCGCAGGCCTTCGGCGACCGCGTCGTAGACGGTGTGCCGGGGGTTCAACGACCCGCTCGGATCCTGGAGCACGAGCTGTGCCTTGCGCCGATACGCCTTCAGCGCACGGGAGTTGTACGCCAGCGGCGCCCCGGCGAAGGTGACCTGCCCGGCACTGGGCCGGACCAGCCCGAGCAGGGCGCGCGCGAGGGTCGTCTTCCCGCACCCCGACTCGCCGACGAGAGCGACGACTTCACCGGCGTGGACGGCCAACTCGACACCGTCGACGGCCCGTACGGGTGGCCCGCCCCGGCGCCCGGGGAAGGTGACGTGGAGGGAATCGGCGGTCAGGAGGGCCACGGGAGGCTCCTTGCGTGGGGACGAGAGAAGGGCACAGGCGGCGGCTGCCTCAGGGGCGCTCGCGCCGGACGGCTGCCTCGCGCACGGCTCACGGCCCGCGGAGCACGCCCCTCGGCGCCGGTCACCACGGGGCGCCGGGCGTCTCCGGGCCCGGTTCGTGTGGGGCTGGTGCCCCGCACCCCCGACCGACCCCACGCGGTTCGTGAGGGGCGCGCACCCGGCACTCCCCGCCCCCGCTCGCGGACAGCCGTCACCCGCACCCCGCGCGAACAACGGCCGACGTCGACCGCCCCCCTCACCGCCCCTCTCCCACCCGCACACAAGCAGCCACCCGCCCCACCCCCGCCCCCCGCAACACCTGGTCCTCCCGCCCACAAACCTCCAACGCCACCCCGCACCGAGGATGAAACGCACACCCACCCGGCAGGTCGGAAGGATCCGGCGGATCCCCCGGCAACCCCCGCGGCGCGAACCGAGCCGCCGGGTCGCCGACCCGGGGGAACGCCGACGCGAGAGCCCGGGCGTACGGATGCCGAGCCCCCTCGAAGACCTCCCGAGCCGGACCCTCCTCCACCACCCGCCCCGCGTACATCACGGCAAGCCGGTCGCACGTCTCCGCGAGGACCGCCAGATCGTGGCTGATCATGATGAGGCTGAGGTCCTCCTCGGCCACCAACCCCTCGATCAGCCGCAGGATTTGAGCCTGGACCATGACATCCAACGCCGTGGTCGGCTCGTCGGCGATGATCAGGTCCGGCGCGCACGCGAGGGCCATCGCGATCATCACGCGTTGGCGCTGCCCACCGGAGAGTTCGTGGGGGTACGAGCGTCCGCGCGCGGAAGGCAGCCCGACCTGCTCCAGCAGCTCACCGGCCTTGCGCCGAGCGGCAGTTGGCGTCACCCCGCTGTGCAGGACGATCGGCTCGGCGATCTGGTCGGACACGCGGTGAACGGGATTGAGGGAGTGCATAGCGCCCTGGAAGACGATGGACGCCCCGGCCCAACGGACGGCCCGCAGCCGCCCCCAGTGCATCGCGAGAACATCCTCACCGTCCAGCAGGATCCGCCCCTCGACCCGTGTCCCGGCAGGCAGCAACCGCAGCAGCGCAAGGGCGAGGGTCGACTTCCCGCACCCCGACTCCCCGGCCACGCCCAGCTTCTGACCAGGCGTCAGATCAAGGTCGACGCCCCGCACCGCCGCGAACCCACCCGCGTACGTCACCCGCAGATCCCGTACCTCAAGGACGCTCAACGCCCCACCCCCAGCCGGGGATTGAGCACGGACTCGACCGCGCGCCCGCACAGCGTGAACGCCAGCGCGACGACGGCGATGGCGATGCCGGGCGGCACGAGGTACCACCAGTCGCCCGCACTCACCGCGCCGGCCTCCCGGGCCTCTTGGAGAAGTCCGCCCCAGGACACGACAGTTGGATCTCCCAGTCCGAGGAACGCGAGGGTCGCCTCCGCGAGGATCGAGGACGACACCATGAGCGTCGTCTGCGCGAGCACCAGCGGCATGACGTTGGGCAGGACGTGCCGGACCATGATGTGCCCGTGCCCCCCGCCGAGCGCGGTGGCGCGCTCGATGTACGGCCGTGACTCGACCGCCAGCGTCTGCGCGCGCACGAGACGGGCCGTCGTCGGCCAGGAGGTCACCCCGATCGCGAGGATCACCGTCCCGAGGGACCGGGACAGGACGGTCGCGAGGGCGATCGCGAGGACCAGCGCCGGCATCACGAGGAACCAGTCGGTGACCCGCATCGCGACGGTCGCGTACGCGCCCTTGAAGTGCCCGGCGGTCACCCCGATCAGCGTGCCGATGGTCACCGAGAGGACCGCCGCGAGCAGCCCGACGAGCAGCGACACCCGCGAGCCCCAGAGCACGAGGCCGAGCAGATCGCGGCCGTAGCGGTCGGTGCCGAGCCAGAACTCGCCGCTCGGGCTCTCCAGGGGCTGCCCGGGGGCGTCGGTCACGCCGGTGACGTCCGCGCCGACGGTCAGGGGAGCGGTGAGGGCGACGAGCGCGAACGCGATCAGGGCGGCGAGCCCCAACAGGCCCGCGCGGTGCGTGCGGTAGGTGTTCCAGAAGCGTACGGCGCCGAGGCGTCGCCGCTGCCAGGCCATGGTCGTCATCGGGCGGCCACCCTCGGGTCGAGCAGCGGATAGACGAGGTCGGCGACGGTGTTCATGACGATCACCGCCGAGGCGAAGAAGAGGAACAGGCCCTGGACCAGGGGGAGATCGGGGACGCTGAGCGCCTGGTAGAAGAGCCCGCCGAGGCCCGGCCAGGAGAACACCGTCTCGACCAGGATCACCCCGGCGACGGTCCGGCCGAGGTTGACGAAGACGAGGGTCACCGTCGGCAGCAGCGCGTTCGGCACGGCATGGCGGCGCCGGACGACCGCGTCCCGAAGTCCCTTGGCCCGCGCGGTCGTCAGGTAGTCGCTGCCCATCTCGTCGAGCAGCGCGGACCGCGTCACGAGCAGCGTCTGCCCGTACTCGACGGCGACGAGCGTGACGACGGGCAGCACCAAGTGGTGGGCCACGTCCAGGACATACGCGAACCCCTCCTCACCGCCCGTCTCCATCCCGCCGGTCGGAAACAGGCCCGGGATCGGACCCGCCCCGACCGCGAAGACGATGATCAGCAGCAGCCCCAGCCAGAACGACGGCACCGAGTAAAGGACCAGCGCCAGACCGGTGTTGAAGCGGTCGCCGAGTCCGCCGTGCCGCCAGGCGGAGCGGGTGCCGAGGGCGATGCCGAGGACCGTGTAGAGGATGAACGCCGTCCCCGTGAGCAGCAGCGTGTTCGGCAGGGCCTCGCCGATCTTGTCGACGACCGGCGTCCGGAACTGGTACGACGTCCCGAGGTCACCGGTCAGCGCCTTGCCGCAGTAGTCCGTGAACTGCCGCCACACCGGCAGGTCGAGCCCGAACTCCCTGCGGTACTGCGCGAGTTGCTCCGCCGACACCGGCCGGCCCCCGGTCATCGTCTTCACCGGGTCGCCCGGGATCAGCCGGAACAGGAAGAACCCGGTGACCAGTACGGCGAGCAGCGAGACGACCGCCCCGCCCACCTTGCCCGCGCCGTACCGGAGATACCCGCTCGACGCCCTTGGTCTGCGCGCCTCCCCGACGACGACGGCAACCGTGTCGCTCACTCCCGGTCCTCCGCCCCCGCGCGCCGCCGCAGCCCGAGGAACACCCCGGCCCCGGCCAGCAGCACGGCCCCGGCGACGATCCCGGCGATCGCCCCGCCGGACATCCCCGACGAGGACGTGCCGGACGACGCAGCCGGCACCGCCGACCACCAACTCCAGTACCCGTCCTGCCCGTAGATGTTCCCGGCGGCCTTCGGCATCGTCTCGATGGAGGCGATCTGGTCGGTGCGGTACGCCTCCACGGAGTTCTGGTACGCCATGACGTTCATGTACGCCAGGTCGTACAGCCGCGACTCCATCTGCCTCACCAGGTCGGCGCGCTTGGCCGGGTCGTACTCGGCCAACTGCCGTGCGTACAGGGCGTCGTACTGCTTGTCGCAGATGAAGTTGTCGGTCGCGCCGGTGTCCTTGGGGGTCGCGGGCAGGGCCGCGCAGGTGTGGATGGAGAGGACGTAGTCCGGGTCCGGGTTGACCGACCAGCCGTCGAAGGCGAGGTCGTAGGTGCCGGCGAGCCAGGGGTCGGTGACGTTGTCCAGGCAGTCGAGACGGACGCCGATGCCGAGCTTGTCCCACCACTCCTTGAGGTACTGGCCGACTGCCTTGTCATTGGGGTCCGTCGCGTGGCAGAGGATGCGGTACGTGATCGGCTTGCCGTCCTTGCCGAGGCGGCGGCCGTCCGCGTTCTTCTTGTAGCCCGCCTGGTCGAGGAGTTGGGCGGCGCGCTCCGGGGCGTAGAAGAGTTTCTGGGCGGGGGAGGGTTTCCAGTAGTACTCGATGAAGCGGGGCGGGATGTAGCCCTCTCCCTCCACGGCATGGCCCTGGAAGACCTTGTCGATCAGCGCCGTGCGGTCCACCGCGCGGAAGAGGGCCTGGCGGACGCGCTGGTCGAGGAGGGAGGGGTGGCCGTCGCCGAAGCGGGTGCCGTCCTTCGCGCGGGCGCCGGGGTTGACGGCGAGGGCGTAGAAGCGGCGGCCGGGCGCGTCGTTGACCTTGATGTTCTTCTGGGTGGAGAGCGACTTCGCCTGCGCCGGGGTGAGGTTGTTGACGAAGGAGACCTCACCCTTCTGGAGCGCCGCGACCGCCGCGTCACCGTCCTTGTAGTACTTGAGGAGGAGCTCGTCGAACTTCGGGGCGCCCCGCCAGAAGTCCTTGTTCGCCTTGAGGCGGACGTAGCTGTCGGCCTTGTAGTCCGTGATGACGAACGGGCCGTCGCCGACGATCGGGAACGACTTGTCGTTGTTGAACTTCGAGAAGTCGCCGACCTTCTCCCACACGTGCTTGGGGACGATCGGCATGTCCAGGGCGGTCATCGTCGCCTGCGGACTCTTCAGTCTGACGACCAGCTCGGTCGGCGTCGGGGCCGTCACCTGCGCAAAGTTCGTGACGTAACTCCCGTTCGCGGTGGCCGCCTTGGGGTCCGTCATCATCTTCGTGAACGTCCATGCCGCGTCCTCGGCGGTGACCCGCTCGCCGTCCGACCACTTGGCGTCCGAGCGGATCGTGTACGTCCACGTCAGCTTGTCGGGGGAGGAGGACCACTTGGTCGCCAGGCCCGGGATCGCGTGCGCGTCGGCGGGGTCGTAGTCCGTCAGGTACTGGTACGTGAGGCGCAGGAGGCTGGTGCTGACGAGGCGGGTGGCGAGGAAGGGGCTCAGGGAGTCGACGCTCTGGGCGACGGCGATGGTGAGTACTTTCGTATCGTCCTTCGCGTATGCCTCAGGTACTGCGGGCAGGAGCAGGGACGCGGTGAGGGTGGCGGCCGTCAGAAGGCGCCCGGGTCGGTTCATCGCACATGACCTCGCTTCACACGACTCGCACAGGGACCGGTTGTCGGACGGTGTACCAGGGCGCGGAAGCCGCCGTCAACGATGCGTGCACCCCGTGTGGCCTGCGGAAACGCGGCGTTGATCGGATTGTCGTACGGCAATGGTCGAGACCGGTGAAGCGTGGCTGGTGAAACGTTGACGGCTCGCCGGTGACCTCACCGGCGAGCCGTCTCACTTCACTGTCCCGTCAGGACTACTTCCACTCAAGGCCCCAGACGTTGCTGTCCTTCTTCACCGGCGCGGTGATCCACTTCGACCAGAGCTTCTTCTCGATGTACTTGCAGTGCGCGTCGTAGTGGTACGCGTACTTCGACGCGAGGAACTTCTTCGACTCGTGGAACATCGTCATGCGGACCTTGGTCTTGCCCGCCTTGTTCTTCGCCGGGATCGTGTACGACCAGCTGCTCGACTTGGTCCAGGTCTTGCCGACCGTGACGCTGAACGAGGCGCTTGCCTTGGCGAAGATGACACCGGCCTCGGTGCCGAGGGTCGCGGTGCCGCTCGCGTTGACGGCCGCCGTCGTCGTCTTGTTGTACGTGAGGGTGCCGCCGAGGTTGTCGTACATCCAGTCGCTGTGCAGGTTCGAGGACTGACGGACCGTCGACTTGTTGGTGATCGTGTACCGGGTGCCCGCGTCGGGCGGGCAGGCGGCGGAGGCGGTGCCCGCCGAGACGGCCACGACACCGCCGGCGAGGATGGCGGACGCGATGACGGAGCTGGCGATCTTCCGCACGGAATCGGTTCCCTTCGATGAGCGGTTCACCGGCGGCGGTGGTCCGGGTCGCAGGGCCCGGCGCCGTGGCGAGGTGAAGGTTGGCCGGAGGGCGGGCGGGGTGACAACCGGGTTGTGCGGGAGGGGAGTTGGGGGAGGGGTTGACAGGGCGTCGGGGGCGCTCGGCAAAACGCCCATAGTGTCGACGGGGGTGGTGGAGTTGTTGGCTTTATCGCCGATTTACCCCTATGTCTGAGCCGAATAATGTGACCTGGTTCACATCTTGGAGGTGTATGCCTTCCTCGGTATAAACCCCCTCCGGAATGGTTCCCTCCGGTGAACCTCAAGATTTGCCCAAACGAGGAACCACCCCCCGCGTCGAGGGTGTCCCCTGGGCATCGGCGCTCACTGCTTCGGCGCCGTCACCACGGGGAGATGAAGAAACATGGTCGTCCAGACCGAAGAACCACGTATCCAGCACGCCACCCGCGCCGACTCCGGCTGGGACTGCCTCGGCACCCCCCTCGGCGCCGCGGTCAAGGCCCGCCGCGTAGAACTGGGCCTCACCCAGGAGCGTCTCGCCGCCCAGGCCGGCATGAGCCAGGGCGCCCTCTCCCGCCTCGAACGAGGCAGGGCCGTCCCCACCCTCCCGCTCCTCGAACGCCTAGCCTCCGCCATGTCCGCCAACCTCCTCATCGCGCTCTCCCCGACGGGAACGGTCCAGGTGGCGTTCCGGACGCCGGGCACCCAGACGCGCCGCACCCTGCCGACGGGACGCCTGGCCGGAGTGCGCTGACCGCCGCGCCGGCGCCGTACGGGGTGGAAGTTCCGTACGGTGCCGGCGCACCCGGCGTGCGACCTGTGGCGCACCCTCCGTCCCGCAAACGGACGCCCTAAATGTGCTGTATGTCCAACCTCTGGCGATAGTGGCCGGTAACGGACAGTGCCCGCCGCCCCCGACAAGGCGCGGACAGACGCAGTGCACAGAGGGAGGCATCCATGCGTGGAGCCACGCACGCCAAGTGGGTCGTAGGGGCGGCGGCGGTCGCCCTGGTGGCGACGGGATGTGGCGGGGACGACAACGGCGGCGGGGGCGGGAGCGGCGGCAGCGGCGGGGTGCTGACCGCGTCCTGGGGCGACCCGCAGAACCCGCTGGAACCCGCCAACACCAACGAGGTGCAGGGCGGGAAGGTCCTCGACATGACCTTCCGGGGGCTCAAGCGGTACGACCCCGAGACCGGCAAGGCCAACGACATGCTGGCCGACAAGATCGAGACGACGGACTCGCAGAACTTCACGGTCACCGTCAAGGACGGGTGGACGTTCAGCAACGGCGAGAAGGTGACCGCGAAGTCCTTCGTGGACGCCTGGAACTACGCGGCGAGCCTCAAGAACAACCAGAAGAACGCGTACTTCTTCTCGTACATCGACGGCTTCGCCAAGGCGCACCCCGAGGACGGCAGCGCGCAGACCGCCGACACGCTCTCCGGACTGAAGGTCACCGGCCCGCTGACCTTCACCATCAAGCTGTCGCAGAAGTTCTCGACGTTCCCGGACACGCTCGGCTACAACGCGTTCGTCCCGCTGCCGCAGGCGTTCTTCACCGACCACGCGGGCTGGCTGAAGAAGCCGGTCGGCAACGGGCCGTACCTGATCGACTCGTACACCAAGGGCTCCCAGATGGCCCTGAAGAAGTGGGACGCCTACCCCGGCGCCGACAAGGCCCAGAACGGCGGCGTCACCCTCAAGGTCTACACCGACAACAACACGGCGTACACGGACCTGATGGCCGGCAACCTCGACCTCGTCGACGACGTGCCCGCGGCCCAGCTGAAGAACGTCAAGAGCGACCTCGGCGACCGCTACCTGAACACCCCCGCCGGGATCATCCAGACCCTCGCGTTCCCGTTCTACGACAAGAACTGGAACAAGGCGGGAGGCGAGAAACTCCGGCAGGGCCTGTCGATGGCGATCAACCGTGAACAGATCACGGACACGATCTTCCAGAAGACCCGTACGCCCGCCACCGACTGGACCTCCCCGGTGCTCGGCGAGACCGGCGGCTACAAGGCGGGCCTGTGCGGCGACGCCTGCAAGTACGACCCCACCGAGGCGAAGAAGCTGATCCAGGAGGCCGGCGGGCTGCCCGGCGGCCAGGTCAAGATCAGCTACAACGCGGACACCGGCTCCCACAAGCAGTGGGTCGACGCCGTCTGCAACTCCATCAACAACGCGCTCGGCAACGACAAGGCGTGCGTCGGCAACCCCATCGGCACCTTCGCCGACTTCCGCAGCCAGATCACCCAGCACAAGATGTCCGGTCCCTTCCGCGCCGGCTGGCAGATGGACTACCCGCTGATCCAGAACTTCCTCCAGCCGCTGTACTACACCAACGCCTCCTCCAACGACGGCCTGTGGACCAACAAGGACTTCGACAAGCTCGTCGACCAGGCGAACGCGGAGACCGACACGGGCAAGGCCGTCGGCGACTTCCAGAAGGCGGAGGAGGTCCTGCGCGACAACATGGGCGCCATCCCCCTCTGGTACCAGAACGGCAGCGCCGGCTACTCGGACCGCCTCTCGAACGTCAAGCTCAACCCGTTCTCCGTACCGGTCTACAACGAGATCAAGGTCGGCTGACCCGTCATGGGACGCTACGTCGTCCGGCGCCTGCTCCAGATGGTGCCCGTCTTCGTCGGCGCCACGCTGCTGATCTTCCTCATGGTCAACGTGATGGGCGACCCCATCGCCGGCCTGTGCGGCGACCGGCAGTGCGACCCCGCGACCGCGGCCCAGCTCAAGAAGGAGTTCGGCCTCGACAAGCCGGTCTGGCAGCAGTACCTGACCTACATGGGGAACGTCTTCACCGGAGACTTCGGTACGGCGTTCAACGGCCAGAAGGTCACCGAGCTGATGTCGACGGCGTTCCCCGTCACGATCCGCCTGACGATCGTCGCCATCCTCATCGAGATCGTCGCGGGCATCGCGCTCGGCGTCGTCACGGGGCTGCGGCGCGGCAAGCCGATCGACACGGCCGTACTCCTCGTCACCCTCGTCGTCATCTCCGTCCCCACCTTCGTCACCGGTCTGCTGCTCCAACTGCTGCTCGGCGTCGAGTGGGGGTGGATCAAACCGTCCGTCTCCACGGACGCGCAGTTCGGCGAACTCTTCGTCCCCGGGCTGGTGTTGGCGTCCGTCTCACTGGCGTACGTCACCCGGCTCACCCGGACCTCCATCGCCGAGAACCGGCGCGCCGACTACGTCCGTACGGCCATCGCCAAGGGGCTGCCACGGCGGCGGGTCGTCGTCCGGCACCTGCTGCGCAACTCCCTCATCCCCGTCGTCACGTTCATCGGCACGGACGTCGGGGCGCTCATGGGAGGGGCGATCGTCACCGAGCGGATCTTCAACATCCATGGCGTCGGATACCAGCTCTACCAGGGGATCCTTCGCCAGAACACGCAGACGGTCGTCGGTTTCGTGACCGTGCTGGTGCTCGTCTTCCTGGTGGCGAACCTGCTCGTCGACCTCCTGTACGCCGTACTCGACCCGAGGATCCGCTATGCCTGAACCCCAGGAACCCGAGGGGGTGATCGCCGGGACCGGGATGGGCGCGGCGATGGACCTCGCGGTGAGCGAGGGCGCCAGCCTGGAGGGCGGCCCTCAGGGGCCTGCCGAGAAACCCCGTTCCCTGTGGTCCGACGCGTGGCGCGACCTGCGCCGCAACCCCGTCTTCATCCTCTCCGCGCTCGTCATCCTCTTCCTGGTCTTCGTCTCCCTGTGGCCGTCGGCCATCGCGTCGGGGTCCCCGCTCAAGTGCGACCTCGGCAAGGCCCAGCAGGGCTCCTCCGGCGGCCATCCCTTCGGGTACGACGGGCAGGGGTGCGACGTCTACACGCGTACGGTGTACGGCGCGCGCACGTCCGTCGCCGTCGGCGTCCTCGCCACTCTCGGCGTCGCCGTCTTCGGCAGCGTCCTCGGCGGTCTCGCCGGGTTCTTCGGCGGCATCTGGGACTCCGTCCTGTCCCGGATCACCGACATCTTCTTCGCGATTCCGGTGGTCCTCGGCGGGCTGGTCCTGCTGTCCGTCGTCACGAGCAACACGATCTGGCCGGTCATCGGCTTCATGGTGCTGCTCGGCTGGCCGCAGATCTCCCGCATCGCCCGGGGTTCGGTGATCACGGCGAAGCAGAACGACTACGTCCAGGCGGCGCGGGCCCTCGGCGCCTCCAACTCCCGCATGCTGCTGCGCCACATCGCCCCCAACGCGGTCGCCCCGGTGATCGTGGTGGCGACGATCGCGCTGGGCACGTACATCGCGCTGGAGGCGACGCTCTCGTACCTCGGCGTCGGCCTGAAACCCCCGAGCGTGTCGTGGGGCATCGACATCTCGGCCGCTTCCCCCTACGTCCGCAACGCCCCCCACGCCCTCTTGTGGCCCTCCGGCGCCCTCGCGATCACGGTCCTGGCGTTCATCATGCTGGGCGACGCGGTGCGGGACGCCCTTGATCCGAAGCTGAGGTGAGGGGCGGTGAGGTGGGCGGGTGCGGATCGCGTCCGACGGTGCCGGGAGTTGCCGGTCCGTTCCGGGGGCGGGTGGGGGGCTGGGTCCGGGCCGGGCGATGCGTACCAGGACGGCGCGACCTGCGTCCGGCAGCCACGGGCGGCGGGGGTTCGCGTTGGTGGCGGGCGGGGTGCCTGGGCTGGGCGTGGCGGTACGTACCCCGTCGGCGCGGGCCGGGTTCGGGGGCGCTGTGCGGTGCGGCTCCGGGGTCGGCGTGCGGGTTCGGACGGTTCTACGGGGCTCGCGGTCGCGGGGCGCGTGGGGCGGGGGCGGGTGGGTGACGCCGGGGGCGGGCGGGACGGTATGTACGAGGCCGGCGCGCCGAGAGTCCAGTGGCGCCGCATGCCGTGCGCTTGCCTCGGGGTCGGTGCGCGGGGGCTGTGTACGCCGCTGGTGTCGTCCGCGTTCGGCGGTGCCGTGTGTCGGGGGTGGCGTGTTGCGCGGGCCCGCGCGAGCTTCGTACCCCGTCCGCTTCCGGTGGCCGTTTCGCCTGCTCGGTCTGCGGTTCCGGGCCTCGGTGTCCCGCGCTCCGTTCCTCCCCCTCCCGGTCCCACCCCCCTCGTCCCTGTTCTGTCCGTCTCCGTCCGAAGCTGAGGTGAAGCGGCGTCATGTTGCTCGAAGTGCGTGATCTGCATGTGGAGTTCCGTACGCGGGACGGGGTCGCCAAGGCGGTCAACGGGGTGTCCTACGGGGTGGAAGCCGGGGAGACGCTGGCCGTGCTGGGGGAGTCGGGGTCGGGGAAGTCCGTGACCGCTCAGGCGATCATGGGGATTCTCGATGTGCCGCCGGGACGGATCGGTGGGGGCGAGATCCTGTTCCAGGGGCAGGATCTGCTGAAGCTCAAGGAGGAGGAGCGGCGGAAGATCCGGGGCGCGCAGATGGCGATGATTTTTCAAGACGCGCTGTCTTCGCTCAACCCTGTGCTGACCGTGGGGGATCAGCTGGGGGAGATGTTCGAGGTGCACCGGGGAATGTCCCGGAAAGACGCCCGCGCCAAGGCCGTCGAACTCATGGACCGGGTACGGATTCCCGGTGCCAAGGAGCGTGTACGGCAGTACCCCCACCAGTTCTCCGGCGGCATGCGTCAACGCATCATGATCGCCATGGCGATGGCCCTCGAACCCGCCCTGATCATCGCCGACGAACCCACCACCGCCCTCGACGTCACCGTCCAGGCCCAGGTCATGGACCTGCTCGCGGAGTTGCAGCGCGAGTTCAACATGGGCCTGATCCTGATCACCCACGACCTGGGGGTCGTCGCGGACGTCGCCGACCGGATCGCCGTCATGTACGCGGGCCGGATCGTCGAGCAGGCACCGGTGCACGACATCTACAAAGCACCGGCTCACCCCTATACACGCGGACTGCTCGATTCCATCCCCCGTCTTGATCAGAAGGGCCAGGAGCTGTACGCGATCAAGGGATTGCCGCCCAACTTGATGAACATCCCTACGGGTTGCGCGTTCAACCCGCGCTGCCCGATGGCTCAAGACGTCTGCCGGACGGATGTACCGCCCCTGCACGACGCCGGCGAACACCGCACCAGCGCCTGCCACTTCTGGAGGGAGTGCCTCAATGGTTGATTCAACAGTTGAGCCGATCCTCGAAGTCACTGGACTGGTCAAGCATTACCCGTTGACTCAAGGCATCCTGTTCAGAAAACAGGTCGGTGCGGTCAAAGCGGTTGATGGTGTTGATTTCGCCGTCAACAGTGGAGAGACCCTCGGGATCGTAGGGGAATCGGGCTGCGGCAAATCAACTGTTGCCAAGATGCTGGTCAATCTTGAGCGCCCCACCGAAGGAGCGATCAAGTACAAGGGCGAGGACATCACCAAGCTCTCCGGCAAGGCGCTCAAGTCGGTGCGCCGGAACATCCAGATGGTGTTCCAGGACCCGTACACGTCGCTCAACCCCCGCATGACCGTCGGCGACATCATCGGCGAACCGTACGAGATCCACCCCGAGGTGGCGCCGAAGGGCGACCGGCGCAGACGGGTCCAGGACCTCCTGGACGTGGTCGGCCTGAACCCGGAGTACATCAACCGCTACCCGCACCAGTTCTCCGGCGGACAGCGCCAGCGCATCGGCATCGCGAGGGGCCTGGCGCTGCGCCCGGAGGTGATCGTCGCGGACGAACCGGTCTCGGCGCTGGACGTCTCCGTACAGGCACAGGTGATCAACCTGCTGGAGCGCCTCCAGAGCGAGTTCGACCTGTCGTACGTGTTCATCGCGCACGACCTGTCGATCGTCCGGCACATCTCGGACCGGGTCGGCGTGATGTACCTCGGCAGGATCGTGGAGATCGGCAGGGACGCGGAGATCTACGACCACCCCACGCACCCGTACACGCAGGCGCTGCTGTCGGCGGTCCCGGTCCCGGACCCGGCGGCGAGGGAGCACAGGGAGCGGATCATCCTCTCCGGCGACGTGCCGTCCCCCACGAACGTCCCGTCGGGATGCCGCTTCCGCACACGCTGCTGGAAGGCGCAGGAGAGATGCGCACTGGAGGTCCCGCTGCTGGCGATCCCGGCGGAGTTCAGGGACGTCAGAGGCCCGGCTGCACACGACTCGGCGTGCCACTTCGCGGAGGAGAAGCAAGTGGTTCCACCGGAAGACGATCAAGGAAATGCGCCCTGAAATCAACCCAAACGCACAGCAAACGCGTTAACGCGCAGGCAACTTTCCCGACCCGGTTCCGATATACGGACGCTCCAAGCTGAACAGCGTACGGCCGTGCGGGTGCCGTAAACGGGCCGGGAGCGCCATGTCTCCCGGCCCGTTGCCGTACCCGCCTCAGCCCTGGGACAACCCCAGCGACCGCCGCAGGAAGTCCAGTTGGAGCCGCAGCAGGTTCTCCGCGACCTCCTCCTGGGGCGTCATGTGCGTGACCCCCGACAGCGGCAGCACCTCGTGCGGGCGGCCGTCGGCGAGGAGGGCCGACGACAGGCGCAGGGAGTGTGCGACGACCACGTTGTCGTCCGCGAGGCCGTGGATGATCAGCATCGGCCGGTGGGCGGGAGCCGCGTCGACCAACCCGGCGTCGTCCACGAGGGAGTTGCGCCGGTAGACGTCGGGCTGCTCGGCGGGGTGGCCGAGGTAGCGCTCCTGGTAGTGGGTGTCGTACAGGCGCAGATCGGTGACGGGCGCCCCGACGACGGCCGCGTGGAAGACGTCGGGTCGGCGCAGGACGGCGAGCGCGGCCAGGTAGCCGCCGAAGGACCAGCCCCGGATCGCGACCCGGCCCAGGTCGAGCGGGAACTCCCCGGCGAGCGCGTGGAGGGCGTCGACCTGGTCCTCCAGGACGACGGCGGCGAGCTCGTCGCGGACGGCCTTCTCCCAGGCCGGCGACCGCCCCGGCGTCCCGCGCCCGTCGGCGACGACGACCGCGAACCCCTGGTCGGCGAACCACTGCGAGGTGAGGTGGGGGTTGTGCGCGGAGACGACGCGCTGGCCGTGCGGACCGCCGTACGGGTCGAGGAGCACCGGCAGGGGAGTGACACCGTCATGGTCCCGGGGCATGAGCACGGCGCACGGAATCCGGCGTGCGCCCCCCTGGGTGAGCCGAACGCGCGGGGACAGACCGGGATCTTCGGCGTACGAGGTGACGGTCGCGACGGGCTTGCCGTCCCGCAGGACGCGCGCGACGGACCCGGGGCGCTCCAGGGTCGCCGACACGAGGACCGTGACGTCCCCCGAGCGCACCGCCGAGTGGACGCCGGGCTCCTGCGAAAGGCGCTCCACGCCCAGCTCGTTGACGCGGTAGACGTGCACCTCGCCGGTCTCGGGGTCGGCCGCCTCCTCCCCGGCGGAGGCCGACACGAGCACGTCGTCGCCGGAGACGTCCAGGACCGCTCGCACATGCAACTGCGCCGCCGTCAGCGGACGTTCCCCGACAGCCAGCACGCGCGCGCCGCCCTCGTCGGCGATGCGGACGAGCTGTCCGGAAGGGCTCCAGCAGGGCACGCCGGGGAAAAGATCCAGCCAAATCCGATCTTCGTCCGCGTGCACCATCCGGGTCGCCCCGGAGTCGGTGTCGACGGCCAGGTACAACTGGCTGCGCTGGTCGCGCGCTTGTACGAGCAGCAGCGGCGCACCCGCCGCTGACCAGTGCACACGCGCCAGGTACGGGAAGCGCGCACGGTCCCAGACGACCTCCGTGCGGGACCCGTCGAGGCCCAGCGCGAACAGGCGTACGATCGCGTTCTCGGTGCCCGCCTGGGCGTACGGAATGTGCCGTGGCTCACGTTCCGGATGGGCCGGGTCCGAGATCCACCAGCGCTTCACCGGCGTGTCGTCCACACGTGCCACGAGCAGCCGGTCCGCCTGGGGCGACCACCAGAACCCCCGGTGCCGGTCCATCTCCTCGGCGGCGATGAATTCGGCCAATCCGTAGGTGACGGACGCCGATTCGGGTTCGGCGAGCGCGCGGTCGCCGTCGCCCTCCACGCCGACGACCCGCAGGGCACCGCCCGCGACGTACGCGACGTGCCTCCCGTCGGGTGCCGGACGGGGGTCGATCACCGGTCCGGCGACGGGCAGCGCGCGTGTCGTACAGGCCCGCAGATCGGCCGTGAAAAGCCGCCCTGACAAGGCGAAAGAGGCCAGCTCGACGGCCGCGTCGGTGGCGTATCCGACGATGCCGGCGCCGCCCTCGCGGGTGCGTTCGCGGCGGGCGCGCTCCTCGGGCGGAAGGTCCTCGCCGGCGCCCCCGAGAAGGGCGACGGGATCGGCCGCGAGGCGCTCGGAGCCGTCCGCCGGATCGAGGACCCACAGGGCGTTCGCACGGTCCGTACCGGAGGGCGAGCGCAGGAACGCGACACGTTCTCCGCCCGGCGCGGCGCTGAACGAACGCGGCGCGCCGAGGGTGAACCGCTGGGTACGGGCGTGCCGCCGGGGGAAGGAGTCGGCGGGAGAACCGCTCTCGATGGTCATGTCCCGACCCTACGAGGCATGTTGGCCGCGCGCCCCCTTGCGCGTCCGTGCGCCGAAGGATGCGCGCATATCCGTAGCTATGATCACTACCGCTGCGTGGGTATGAACCTGCTGGCTGTTGTATGGATTTACACGTTCTCCCGCTCTGTTCCCCTGGTACCCGGGTTCTTGGAGGTGAGCCGCCGTGGCACTCTCGATATCGGCGGTGGTGCTGCTGGCGATCGTCGTCTTCTTGCTGGTCAAGAAGTCGGGCTTGAAGGGCGGTCACGCCGTCGTGTGCATCCTGCTCGGTTTCTATCTGGCGTCTTCCACGATCGCCCCGACGATCAGCGATCTCACGACGAGCGTGGCGAGCATGATCGGAGACCTCAAGTTCTGACTCTGATGTCCGCCTGCCCGGATCGGCGCTGATCAGTCCTGTCCGTTTCGAGAGCCTCTGAGGGATCACGTTCCGGTCCCTCGTAGGCTGACCCCATGACGGATCTCCCCTCCCGCCGGCTCCTCCTGGTGCACGCGCACCCGGACGACGAGTCGATCAACAACGGCGCGACCATGGCCCGGTACGCGGCCGACGGCGCGCGGGTGACGCTGGTCACCTGCACGCTGGGGGAGCGCGGCGAGGTCATCCCGCCCGGACTGGCCCACCTGTCCGGCGCGGCCCTCGGCGCGCACCGCCGCCAGGAGCTGGCCGACGCGATGCGCGCGCTCGGCGTCGACGACGTACGCCTGCTCGGCGGGGCCGGGCGCTACGGCGACTCCGGGATGATGGGGACCGCCGACAACGACGACCCCGCGTGCTTCTGGCAGGCGGACGTCGAGACGGCCGCAGGGCAGCTTCTCGACGTCATCCGCGAGGTACGGCCCCAGGTGCTCGTCACGTACGACGAGAACGGCGGCTACGGCCACCCCGACCACATCCAGGCGCACCGCGTCGCCATGCGCGCGGCCGAACTCGCCGACGCCGAGGGCGTACCCGTCGCGAAGGTCTACTGGAACCGCGTCCCGCGCGCGGTCGCCGAGGACGCGTTCGCGCGGCTGGAAGAAGACCTCCCGGCGCTGCCGTTCGACAAGGCGGGCGAGATCGCCGACGTCCCCGGAGTCGTCGACGACCAACTGATCACCACGGCGATCGACGGCGGACCGTACGCGGACGCAAAGGCGACCGCCATGCGCGCGCACGCGACACAGCTCGAAGTGGAGCCCGAGGGGCGGTACTTCATCCTGTCGAACTACCTCGCGCAGCCGTTGTTCACGACGGAGTACTACCAACTCGCGCGCGGGGAGTGTGGCGAGAGCGCTCAGGGCCGCGAGACCGACCTCTTCGCCGGGCTGGAGGCCTGAATGTCGATCGACCTCGCCCAGCCCCTCAAACCCCCGTCCGCGGCCCGGATCGTGGCCTACGTCGGCCTCCTCCTGCTCGGCGCGGCGACCGGTGCCGCCGGTTCCCTCGTCCAGGCGGGCTGGTTCCCCGGCGGGCTCCTGCTCGCGCTCGCCGGAGCCGCGGGACTGTTCCTCGGCGGCGCGCGGGCGACCGGCACGCGCGCGGGGGCCGTCGCTCCCGCCGCCGGGTGGATGATCGCCGTCGTGCTGTTGACGGCCGGGCGTCCCGAGGGCGACTTCCTGTTCGCGGCGGGCGGCGGCTCGTACCTCTTCCTGCTCGGCGGCATGGCAACGGCTGTGATCTGCGCCACCCTTGGCGCCGGGAGGCAACCGATCGGCCCCGACGCCCGACTTGGGAAGTGACGTACCACTTCGCCGTGGCATGAGCGTGCGTATCCCGTGTGGGTTTCCCCGGCGCTCGTGGGATCGGTGGCGGAAGTGGCCAGTATGGTGGTGCGCGCCGCCGAGCTGCCCGTGAGGTCGTGGCGGGCGGCGGAGCCAACCTGGAGAAGCCTGCCTTGAGTCGTGAAACTGACACTCCGTCCTCCGGGCCCACCAACGGGCGCGGGGGAGCCGCGTACCCGTCGGGTACACCGCCGTACGGGACGCCGATGGTGTCCGACGGCGGTGCGGACGCGGGCCGTTCGGCTGCCCAGCCGGAGGAACGCAAGACCGAGACCACGGTGACGACCCGGATCCGCATCAACATCCCCGGATCCCGGCCCATTCCGCCGGTCGTCGTGCGCAAGCCCGTCGGCGAGGGAGAGGGCGACGAGCCGGCCGCCGAGCCGCAGCCGTCCGTCCCCGCGCAGGCCACCGAGGCGCCCGCGCCCGAGGCCGCCGCCGAGAAGAACGACTGGTTCGCGCCGCGCCGATCCTCGGGCCCGAAGACCAACGGCGCGGGGATGCCCGGCGCTTCGTCCGGTACGAACGGCGGACAGCCGTCCGCCCCGGGTACCGCTCCCGGTACGGCGGGTGCACGACCGGCGGGAGGCGCCATAGGCGGCGCCCGCCCCGGCGGCGTGGTCGGCTCGATGTCCGCCCCCGGCAAGCGCCCCGGCGGCACCAACGGTTCCGGTCTGCCCGGCGGCGCCACCGGCGGCCCCGTCGCGCCCGGCCACGGCGGCGGCACCGGCTCCTTCGACGTGACCGAGGTCCTCGCGGCGACCACCCCGCGCGCGAGCGCGCCGGAGCCCACCCGCGACGACCTGCCGTACTTCGCGGAGCCCGAGAGCAGCACGACGGCCCAGCACGACTTCTCCGACCAGCACAACTTCTCCGCCCCGAACGGCGGTTACCCGGACCCGAACGCGCCCACGGGACCCACCGCGGGCCCGGTGACCGGCGGTGCGGCCGTCCCCCAGGCGGGACTTGGCGCCCCCGGCACGGCTCCCGGACCCGGCGGCCCCGGCCTGATGAACGGCCTGGCCACGCCCGGCGCTCCCGGCACCGGGCGGCTCCCCGGCGGCGGACTGAGCGACGACACGGCGATCCTGACGCCGCAGAAGCTCGTCCCGAACCCGGGTCCGAACGGCTTCCGGCCCGGCGGCCCCGGCCCCGAGGGACCCTCCGGGCAGACGCTGACCAGCGGCATCCCGGTCGTCCCCCCGGCCGGCCAGAGCGCCCCGCCGAAGCAGACGGCGCCCGCGAAGGGCAAGAAGCAGAAGAAGGGCCGCAGCAAGCTGCCCCTGCTCGCCGGCCTGGTCGTCGTCGCGGGCGCGGGCGTGTACGGCGCGGGCCTGCTGCTGAACCACTCCGACGTCCCCAAGGGCACCACCGTCCTCGGCGTCGACATCGGCGGCTCCACGCGCGACCAGGCCGTCCAGAAGCTCGACGACGCCTTCGGCACGCGCGCGCTGAACACCAAGCTCCAGCTCAAGGTCGGCGACAAGCAGGTCACGCTCCACCCCGACCAGGCGGGCCTCCAGTTCGACATCCCGGCGACCGTCGACTCCGTCGCCAAGAGCGACTACAACCCGGTCTCCGTGGTCGGCGCGCTCTTCGGACAGCAGCGGGTCGTCGAGCCCGACATGCCGGTCGACGAGGAGAAGCTCCAGGCGGCCCTGGAGAGCGCCTCCGGCGGCTCGGCAGGCTCCTCGGACGGCACGATCACGTTCGAGGACGGCAAGGCCGTCGCCGTCTACGGCAAGCCCGGCCAGGGCATCGACGCCGCCAAGGCGCTGCCCGCCGTCGAGGAGGCCTACCGCAAGCAGGTCGAGACCGGCGCCGCGGCCCCGGTCACCGTCCCGACGACGACCAAGCAGCCGACGGTCTCCAACGCCGAGGTCGACCGGATGATGAAGGAGTTCGCCGAGCCGGCGATGTCGGAGCGGGTCACCATCCAGGCGCCGAACGGGAAGGGCCTCCAGTTCGGCTCGAAGTCCCTGCCCAAGATCATCAGCTTCAAGGCGGTCGACGGGAAGCTCGTCGACACGTACAACCTCGAAGCGCTCCAGGAGATCTACGGCTCGACCTTCGCCGGGGTCAAGGTCACCACGGCCACCGGCAAGCGCGACGTCCTGCCGCAGGACGTGGTCAACGCCCTGCGCAAGGCCCTGGTCGGCAAGACGACCGCGGAGCGCACCGTGACCATCGAGACCGACCCGAGCTGACCTGCGAGGACATTCGTACCGGGGTGCCGCATGACAGAAGTCATGCGGCATTCCGTACGTCCGACACTGTGCGTGACGAGGTCCGCGAAGCGACCATGGACGCATGACAACGACAGCTTCGGTGGTCGCGTTCGACCAGGTCAGCAAGGCGTACGGCGAGGTCCGCGCCGTCGACGGACTGACTCTGGACCTGCGCCCGGGGGAGACCGTGGCGCTGCTCGGGCCCAACGGCGCGGGGAAGTCCACCACACTCGACCTCCTGCTCGGCCTGAAGACCCCGGACAGCGGCAGCGTCCGCCTGTTCGGTACGACGCCGCGTGAGGCGATCGTCGCCGGGAAGGTCGGCGCGATGCTCCAGAGCGGCGGCCTGATGGACGAGGTGACGGTCGCCGAACTCGTCCGCCTCGCCTGCGACCTGCACCCCCGGCCCTACCGCCCGGCCGACGTGATGGCCCGCGCGGGCATCACCGCCATCGCCGACCGCAAGGTGAACAAGCTCTCCGGCGGCCAGGCCCAGCGCGTCCGCTTCGCCTTCGCCACGGCCGGCGACAGCGACCTGATCGTCCTGGACGAACCGACGACCGGGATGGACGTCACGACCCGCCAGGGCTTCTGGGCGACCATGCGCGAACAGGCCGACCAGGGCCGTACGGTCCTGTTCGCCACGCACTACCTGGAGGAGGCGGACGCGATCGCCGACCGCGTCCTGGTCCTGCACCGGGGCCGCCTCCTCGCCGACGGCACGGCCGCCGAGATCAAGGCCAAGGCGGGCGCCCGCCGCATCTCCTTCGACCTTGAGGGCGAGATCCCGCAGACCCTGCGCGACCTGCCCTTCCTCACCGCGCTGGACGTTTCGGGCCGCACGGTCCGCATCCAGTCCACCGACGCCGACGCGACCGTCCACGCCCTGTACGGCACCGGCCTCTACCCCAGGAACCTCGAAGTCACCGGCCTCGGCCTGGAGCAGGCGTTCGTGGCGATCACCGAAGCCGAGGAGGCTCGCACCCGATGAACAGTCTGATCCGGCTCGAACTGTCCCGCGCCCTGCGCAACCGCAAGTTCCTGTTCTTCTCGGTGATCTACCCCGCCGCCCTGTTCCTCCTGATCGCGGGCAGCGCGAACACCAAGGACAAGGTCGACGGCACGGGCCTCACCCTCCCGACCTACATGATGGTCTCCATGGCCTCCTTCGGCGCCCTCACCGCCGCCCTCACCGGCAACAGCGAGCGCATCGCCAAGGAGCGCGAGAACGGCTGGACACGGCAGCTGAGACTGACCACGCTCCCCGGCCGGGGCTACGTCCTCGCGAAGACCGCCAGCGCGGCCGTCGTGAGCCTCCCGTCGATCGTCGTCGTGTTCGCCGTCGCCGCCCTCGTCAAGGACGTACGGCTGGACGCCTGGCAGTGGATCGTCCTCACCGCCGCGATCTGGGCGGGCAGCCTCGTCTTCGCCGCGCTCGGCGTCGCCCTCGGCTATGTGGCGACCGGCGACGCGGTCCGCCCGATCACGATGATCACCTACTTCGGCCTGTCCATCCTGGGCGGGCTGTGGATGCCGACGACGACGTTCCCCGGCTGGCTCCAGGACGTCTCGAAGTGGGTCCCCACCCATGCGTACGCCGCGCTCGGCCGGGCCATCGAACAGAGCGAGATGCCGCACGCGACGGACGTCGCCGTCCTCGCCGTGTTCTTCGTCCTCTTCACGGGCGGCGCGGCGTGGCTGTACCGGAAGGACACGCTGAAGGCGTGAACACCGTGAGCGCGACGAACGACGGCACCGAGCGGCCCCAGCTGATCCCGCTCGGCCAGCCGATGGCGGGCAGGCGCGACCTGTGGCGGCGCAAGGTGCTGTGGATCGGCATCTGGCTGGTCTTCCTCAGCTCCCCGGTCCACGACCTGCTGACCGGCGACCACACCACCGCCGGCACGGCCGGCGGCTGGCTCGGACTCGGCGCGTTCGTCGCCGTCTACCTCTCCCTGCTGTTCCGCAACATGGGCGAGGCACCTTGGCCGACGGTCCGGGTCGCCTCCCTGATCGGCTTCCTCGCCGTCCTCGCGACCGTCCTCGCCCTCACCCTCGGCTCCGCCTGGCTCGGCCTGTACTGCTACGTCTCCGTGTCCTGCGGCATCGCCCTCCCGCTGCGCGCCGCGTACTGGGCGGTGCCCGGCACGGGCGCGCTGATGATGCTGGTCGGCCTGCGCGCGGGGCTCTCCGACGCCGGGGACCTGCTGATCCTCGTCCTGCTCATCGGGTTCGCGATGACCGGCGTGAGCCAGCTCGTGCGGACCACCATCGAACTGCGCCGGGCCCGCGCGACGGTCGCCCACCTCGCCGCCAACGAGGAACGCCTGCGCCTGGCAAGGGACTTGCACGACCTGCTCGGTCACTCCCTCTCCCTGATCACCCTCAAGAGCGAGCTGGCCGGGCGGATGCTCCCCGGCCACCCCGACAAGGCCGCCGCGCAGGTCGCCGACATCGAGCAGGTCAGCCGGCAGGCCCTCGTCGACGTCCGGGAGGCCGTCACCGGCTACCGCAGGCCCCGGCTCGCCGCGGAACTCGCGGGCACGCAGGTCGCGTTGACGGCCGCCGGGGTGGAGGTGCGGCTCCCGGTCGACGTTCCGCTCGACGGGGTGTCCGAGGACAGCGAGTCCGCGCTCGCGTGGGCGCTGCGCGAGGCGATCACCAACGTCGTCCGGCACAGCGGGGCGAGCCGGTGCGGCGTCGACCTCGTCCGGCGTCAGACCCTCGACGGGCCCCTCCTCGAACTCGTCGTCGAGGACAACGGCTCCGGCGGCTCGCCGGGCACGCCCGGCAACGGGCTGACGGGGCTCACCGAACGCCTGGAGAAAGCGGGCGGCACGCTGGAGACGACCGGCACGAAACACGGCTTCCGGCTCGTCGCCCGCGTCCCCGTAGGATCCGCCCCATGACCCGCACGATCAAGGTTCTCCTCGCCGAGGACCAGTCGATGGTCCGTGAGGCCCTCGCCGCGCTCCTCGGCCTGGAGGACGACATCGAGGTGATCGCCCAGGCGGCACGCGGCGACGAGGTTCTGCCGACCGCCCGCGCGCATCCCGGCCTCGACGTCGCCCTCCTCGACATCGAGATGCCGGGCGCGACGGGGATCGAGGCGGCGGCGCAACTGCGGGGCGAGTTCCCGGGTTTGAAGCTGGTGATCCTCACGACCTTCGGCCGCCCCGGCTATTTGCGCAGCGCGATGGAGGCGGGGGCGGACGCGTTCCTGGTCAAGGACGCCCCCGCGGCGCAGCTCGCGCAGGCGATCCGCAAGGTCCTCGCGGGCGAGCGGGTCATCGACCCGACGCTGGCGGCGGCGGCGTTGGCCGATGGCGCGAACCCTCTCACCGACCGCGAACGCGAGGTGCTTCGCGCGGCGGCCGAGGGCGGGACGAACGCGGAACTCGCTACGGAGTTGCGGTTGTCGCAGGGGACTGTCCGCAATTACCTCTCGATGGCGATCCAGAAACTGGCGGCGAGGAATCGGGTGGAGGCGGTGCGGATAGCTCGGGAGAAGGGGTGGTTGTAGGGGAGGGGGATGTGGGGTGGGTTCGGGGGTGGCTTCCCTGCGGGCGCGGGCGGATGGGGTGGGTGCCGGGCGGCGGCTGAGGTGAGAGGGCGGGGCCTCTGGCGTGTGTGGTGGGACGTGGGGTGGGTGCTGGGCATGGCTGGGGTGAGGGTTTGGGCCGGTGTGCGCGGCTGGGGGAGGGGTGGGTGCCAGGTGGCGGCTTGGGTGAGGGGGCGGGTCCATGTACGCGACCAGACGCGGGGTGGGTGCAAGGAACCAGGGGCGGCGTTCGGGTGTGGGGCCCGTTCGTGTCCAGCGCCAGGGGGACGGCCGGGTGCGGAGTTAGGGACGCGGCCGGGAGTCGGGGCCGGGAGTGACTCCCTGGCCCCGACTCCTCCGTCCCGGCTTCCGGCGTGTACCCCTACACGATGCCGTTCCGTGCCGCCCTGTCCGGCAGTTCCTTCGCCAGTGCCGGGGTCAGGCCCAGCGCCAAGAACGTCACCGGGGGCCTGCCGTTGCGGGAGAGCACGAAGCGGTTGAACGTCGCGCCGGCCGCGAAACCGGCGGATCTGTTCAGCGTGGTCACGTCGCTCCAGGCGACCGCGTCGCGTACGCCGCCGAGGAGGTTCGTGATGACCAGGCCGCCGGTGTAGAGGTAGCACCGGCTGAGACCGAACCGGGCCGACAGCAGGCGCCAGGCCAGCCGGAGGCCGTACGCGACGAGGACGACGGCCAGAGTGACGGTGGTCTTGAAGAGCGCGTTCGGCGGCTTGTTGACGACCTGTAGGACGACGATCAGTGCGGCGAGGGCCAGGCCCAGCCGGCGGAACATCTGGAGGACCGCGCCGATCGGCCCGGCGACGGGGTGGTTCCCGCAGTGCCGGCCGAGGCCGAGATCGATGGGCTGGCGCATGGTCACGTCACCTTTCACGGGGAGTACGAGGGGTACGAGGGGAAGGGGTACGAGGAGGAGGAACCCGGGAGTTCCCGGCCCCCGGCTCCGCGCACGGCGTACGCAGCACCGCCGCCACCAACCCCGCGAGCAACCGCGCACGCGGCACCATCCACCCCACCTCGACATGCTCTCCGTCCGCATGCGCACCCCCGCCGACCGCACCGAGTCCGTCCAGCGTCGGACAGCCCACGGCCGCAGTGCAGTTACCGTCCGAGACCCCACCGACGGCGACACCCCGAGGAGGCTCCTGACCGAGCCCCGCGGCGACCAGAGCGGCGAGGGCGAACAGCTCGCCGGAGGCTTCCATGGGCGGACGCCCCCCGAGCCCCAGCACTTCGACCCGCGCGCCGGGCGTCCGAGCGGTGAGCCCCCGCATGAGCGCGTCGACACGGCGGTACTCGTCGAGGTCGGGAACACGCACGTCCACGGAGATCCGGGCAAGGTCGGGCACGGTGTTACGGGACGTGCCGGACGACAGAAGGGTGGGCGTCACGGTCGTACCCGCAAGAACGCCACCGCCCCCGCCCTTCGCGCAGACGACACTGGCGCTAACCCCGGTCTCTGCGCTGATGACTCCGGCTCTGACCTCGGTTTCCGCGCGGACGCCCTCGGTCCCGGCCTCGGACCTCGCGCTGACAGCCCCGGCCCCGGCCCCACCCTCCGCGCTGATGACTCCGGCCCCGGTCTCCGTGCCGACGGCACTGGCTCCGACTCCGGCCTCGTGCCTTGCGCTGACGGCCTCAACCTCGGCCTCCGAGTCGACGCCCCCGGCCCCGGCCCCCGCGTCGACGATTCCGGCCCCGGCCCTGGTCTCCGCATCGACGGCTCCGACTCCGGACCTCGTGCCGATGATCTCGACCTCGACCCGGGCCTCAGCCTCCGCGTCGATGACTCCGGCCCCGGCCTCGCACCTCGCGCCGACGGCCCCGACCTCGGCTTGGGCCTCCATGCCGATGCCCCTGCTTCCACCCCCAGGCTTCGCGCGGCCGGCCCCGACCTTGGCCCCGGCCTCCGGGCCGACGATCCCGGCGCTGGCTCCGGTCTCCGCGCCGACGGCGCCAGCCCCGACTCCGGCCCTCGCGTCGATGACCTCGGCCTCGGTCCCACCTTCCGCGCCGATGACTCCGGCCCTGGCCTTGGCCCTCGTGCCGACGGCCTCAACCTCGGCCTCCGTGCCGATGCCCCCGGTCCCGCCCCCAGACTTCGCGCTGACGGTCCCGGCCTCGGTCCCGGCCTCGCCTCTCGTGCCGACGGCCTCAACCTCGGCCTCCGTGCCGATGCCCCCGGTCCCGACCTCAGACTTCGCGCCGACGGCCCCGACCTCGCCCCCGGCCTCCACGTCGACACCCCCCTCCCCACCCCCCATCCCCGCAACGGCCAACACCAAATGCGCCGCCTCCACCGCCGCATTAACCCCCCTCCCCGGCTCCACCCCCGCATGAGCCGCCCGCCCCCGCACCACGACCTCGTACCGAGCCGCCCCCTTCCGTGCCACCTTCAGTGCACCCCCGTCCCCCGCCGCCTCCAGCACGAACGCGGCGTCGGACTGCCGGGCCTCCTCCTCGATCAGTTCCCGTGACGTGTTCGACCCGACCTCCTCGTCGCCGTTGACCAGCACGCACACCCCGTCGAGGGACGGGAGAGACGCCAGCGCGTGGAACATCTGGACGAGCCCGGCCTTCATGTCGAGGACGCCGGGTCCCCGGGCGACCCCGTCGGTCACCGACCAGGGCAGCCGGCGCAGCGACCCGACGGGCCACACCGTGTCGTGATGCCCCAGCACCAGCACGCGCGGAGCCCCCGTCAACTCCCCGAACCGCCACCGCAGATGACTCACCCCACCGATCACGATCGTCTCCGGCGGAGCGCCCAGCAGCCGCGCACCCACCGCCCCGACCACCTCCGCACTGCGCCGCACCGCCGCATGGTCACCGGAGAAGGACTCGCACAGCACGAGTTCCCGCAGATCGTCGAGCATCGTCGTCAACAGCACGGTTCCCCCTGGGAGTTGGCGTACGACCGACGCTAGGACCGGACGAGACATTCCACCAGCGACTAGATTGCATGGGATCGATGAGCCTCAGGAATACCCAGGAGGACCGGTGTTCGAGATCGACGCGCTCAAACTGCTCGTGGCCGTGGCCGAGACGGGCTCCTTCACCGGCGCCGCCGCCCGCCTCGACTACACGCAGTCCGCGGTGTCCCGCAGGATCGCGACCCTGGAACGCCAGGCCGGAGGCCCCCTCTTCGACCGCCTCCCGAGAGGCGTACGGCTCAACCCCGCCGGCCGCTCCCTGCACCACCACGCCGTCGAGGTCCTCGCCCGACTCGCCCGCGCGGAACGGGAGTTGGCCGTCCTGTACGCGGGAAACGGTGGCCTCCTGCACGTGGGTGCCTTCGCCACCGCCAACATCTCCCTGGTCCCCGCGGCCCTCCGCGCCCTCCAGGAGACCCGCCCGGACGTCGAGATCATCGCCGTCGAGGGCCCGACAGACACGCTGATGCACCGCCTCGCGGACGGCACGCTCGACCTCGCGGTCGTCAGCGACTACCCGTACGGCCTCCCCTCGGCCGACGGCGTCACGACGACGCCCCTGTGCGCCGACGACCTCCTCGTCGCCCTTCCGAACACCCACCCCCTGGCCGCCGAGGACACCGTCGACCTGCGGGAACTCCGCGACGAACCCTGGGTCCAGAACGCGTACGGCGACCGCCCCACGATGCTCGCGGACGCGTGCGCGCGGGCGGGGTTCAGCCCCCGGAAGGTCATCCGCATCGCGGAGTGGGCGGGCAAGTTCGGGTACGTAGCGGCAGGACTCGGCGTCGCACTGGTCCCGTCGCTGGCGGCCTGGGCGGTCCCCACGGAACTCGCCCTACGCCCCCTGACGGACCGCACGCTGCGACGTACGGTCCATGTGGCCCTGCCGACGAGACCGCTCCAGGCAGCCCTGGAACTACGGGAGTTGCTGCGGAACACGGACCTCGGCCGGCTCACGGGACGCGCGGGGTGAACCAACGCCTCTGAAAATCAGCCCAGTTCGACAACGCCCCGAGGAAACCAGCCCAGTTCGCCAACACCCCCATGAACCCGCTCAGTTCAACAACGCCCGCGCCCCCAACGCCTCCCCCCGAACCTTCTCCGCCGCCCCCTCGTCAACCGCGCCCACAACCTCCGCGTACCCCTCCAACTCCAGCGCCCCACCCAGATAATCCCCCCGCTGCACCAGCAACTTCCCCCGCTCGTACCGCAGTTGCGCCGGATGCGAAGGCAACAGCAACCCCAGCTCCACCGCCCACAACGCGTCCCCGCTCCGCTCCAACTGCCCGCCCGCCCAGGCCCGTACGTTGTTGAGGATCCGCGCCACCACGGCCAGCGGATCGGCGGCGCCCACCTCCCGCGAGGCCGACCGGGGCCCGCCCTCCATGACACGCCCCCCGTCGAAGGGGTCCGCGACGACCCGCTCGGCACGGCTCCCGAACCCCACGACGAAGTGACCGGGCGCGGCGATCCCGTACACCGGAGCCCCCGCACGCCGGGCGACCTCGATCCAGACGACCGACAGCAGGATCGGCAACCCCCGTCGGCGTTCCAGGACTTGGGGGAGGAGAGAGGAGCCGAGGCGCTGATAGTCGGACGCGTCGCCCCGGAATCCGTACCGCTCGCCCAGCAGTACCCGTACGGCCTCGGCCCATGCGCGGGCGCCGCCGGGCCGGTACGGCAACTCCCCGGCGAGGCGGTCGAGTTCGACCTGAAGGGCGTCCAGGTCGGAGGGTCCCAGCGACGGGTCCGCCTCCGCGCCGATCAGGAAACACAGGGTCGCGAGGTCGGGCCGCTCGGCGCGGGCCTCCTCGGCGAAGAGCCGCCGTACCTCGCCGGGCGGATAGCTCACGCCGGCTCCCGGTAGTGGTGGTAGGAGTGATGGACGGCGAACCCGAGCCCCTCGTACAGCGCGAGCGCACCGGAGTTGTCGGCCTCGACCTGAAGCCAGGCAGCCGAGGCCCCCTCCTCCAACGCCCGCCCGGCAAGCACGGCCATGACATCGCTCCCGAGCCCCTCCCGCCGCCGAGCAGGATCAACCTCGACGGCGGAGAACCCGGCCCACCGCCCATCGACGACACACCGCCCGATGGCGACAACACTCTCCACGCCACCTCCGGCGGCACTCCCCGAGACATCTGGCGCGGCATCCCCCACGGGACCTCGCGAGGCATCTCCGGCAGCGCTCACCGAGGCATCCCGCCCGGCATCCCCGCCACCGCTCCCCACACCGTCCGGCCCGGCACCTCCCACGGCCCCCCGCCCGGCATCCCCGGCCCCGCTCCCCACGGAATCCGGCCCGGCATCCCCGCCGACGCCCCGCTTGACACCCCCGCCTCCCTCTCCCGACCCGCCCCCCACAGCCGCGAACCACACCGAAGGCCCACTCCCCAGCACCCGCAACGCCACGTCACTCACCCCCTTGCGCTGATACCGCCCCAGCCAAGCCGCACCCGCCTCCCGCGACAGCACAACCTCCGCCCGCACCCCCCGATCCGCCAGCGCCGCCAACCCCCCGACCATCACCCGAGCGGTCACCTCCCGCACCCACCCCCGAGCCTCCAACTCCCCGCACAGCGCGTCCCCGTCCCCGACCTGGACGTACGCCGGCAGCCCCCGCACCCCGTACCACTCCCGCACCACCCGCAACGCCTCGTCCAGCGGCACCCCCGGATCCCCCAGCGGCAGCACGGAGTTGGCCCGGCGGGTGAACCCGGCGGCGGCCCGCAGCTCCCAATCCCCGAGCGGCGAACTCTCCACCGGCAGCCAGGAACGCGCGGCGACCCGCGAGAGTTCCTCGTACGAAGTCGCAGGCACCCGGCGGCGGGCGGGAGTCGCGGGGACGACCTTGCCCGCGACGAGGGACGCTGCGGGAATCCGCACCGCGATCCCGTCCCGGCGAGTGATCACGACCACACCGTCGTCCCATGATGTGAGAACACCCACCGTGTCGGTGAATTTCCCCTCCGTCACGACGGGGTCGGAAATTCGCCGTACGGAGACGCGTTTGCCCACATCAGCAGCCGTAATGCGAACTTTGAGCCGACCTGCGCCTCGGATTTCCACGAGTCCGTCCACCCCTCCTGTTCGGATCATGCCCAAGAACGGAGATACTAGGTGGCGGGCATCGACGACGCCGCGCTCCCGCGCGCCAGGCGGCGGAGCCTGAGGCAGGCCCGCCAGCGCCCTATCGAGGAGGAACGACAGCGTGACCTACGTCATCGCGCAGCCTTGTGTCGACGTGAAGGACAAGGCGTGCATCGAGGAATGCCCGGTCGACTGCATCTACGAGGGCTCACGGTCCTTGTACATCCACCCGGACGAATGCGTCGACTGCGGTGCCTGTGAGCCGGTCTGCCCGGTCGAGGCGATCTTCTACGAGGACGACACTCCGGAGGAGTGGAAGGACTACTACAAGGCGAACGTCGAGTTCTTCGACGAGCTGGGCTCCCCGGGTGGCGCCAGCAAGCTGGGCCTGATCGAGCGGGACCACCCGTTCGTGGCCGCGCTGCCGCCGCAGGCCTGACCCCACGGGCCCCAAGCACCGTCGCCTCGGTCCCCTCCAGGGGCCGAGGCGTTTGCCGTACCAGAAAGTGAGCGTCCCGTGTCCCTCGCCGACCTTCTCCCCGCGTTCCCCTGGGACAAGCTGGCCCCCTACAAGCAGACGGCCGCCGCGCACCCCGACGGCATCGTCGACCTCTCCGTGGGCACGCCGGTCGACCCCGTCCCGGACCTGGTCCAGCAGGCATTGATCGCCGCCGCCGACTCCCCGGGCTACCCCACGGTCTGGGGCACGCCCGCCCTGCGCGACGCGATCACCGCCTGGCTCGGCACCCGCCTCGGCGCACGCGATGTCACCCACCACCACGTCCTGCCGATCGTCGGCTCCAAGGAGCTGGTGGCCTGGCTCCCGACCCAACTCGGCCTGGGCCCCGGCGACAAGGTCGCCTACCCGCGCCTGGCCTACCCCACCTACGAGGTAGGCGCGCGCCTGGCTCGCGCGGACTACGAGGTCTACGACGACCCCACGTCCCTCGACCCCACGAACCTCAAACTCCTCTGGCTCAACTCCCCTTCGAACCCGACCGGCAAGGTCCTCACGAAGGAAGAGCTGACCCGCACGGTCGCGTGGGCCCGAGAGCACGGCGTCCTGATCTTCTCGGACGAGTGCTACCTCGAACTGGGTTGGGAGGCGGACCCGATCTCGGTCCTCCACCCGGACGTCAACGGCGGTTCGTACGAGGGCATCGTCTCGGTCCACTCCCTGTCCAAGCGCTCCAACTTGGCGGGCTACAGGGCGGCGTTCCTGGCGGGCGACCCGGCGGTCCTGGCCCCCCTGCTGGAGATCCGCAAACACGGCGGCATGATGACGTCGGCCCCGACACAGGCGGCGGTGATCGCGGCACTGGGCGACGACAAGCACGTACAGGAACAACGCGAACGCTACGCGGCACGACGTACGGCGCTACGGGACGCGCTGCTCGCACACGGCTTCCGCATCGAACACAGCGAGGCAAGCCTCTACTTGTGGGCGACGAGGGACGAGTCGTGCTGGGAAACGGTGGCGCACTTGGCGGAGTTGGGCATTCTGGTAGCGCCGGGGGACTTCTATGGGGAGGCAGGGGCAAGGTTCGTAAGGGTTGCGCTCACAGCAACGGACGAGCGCATCCAAGCGGCGGTTGCCAGACTTACCTAGGGGCGCGGGGAACTGCGCGAGAACCCACCACGACCCGCAGACGACAACGGAGCCCAGAGTCAAACACCCTCTGGGCCCCGCGAGTTCAAGAAGTCTCAGACCCCCAAGGGAAGCCCCTTCAACGGCAGCGTCTCCGCCCCCTTCGTGAGGGAGTCAGTCGGCAGCCCACCCTTGGTCGTGGACTTGGCAGTCTCCCCCACCAACTCCCCCGAAGCCCCGGCAGTAGCCCCCGCAGCCTTGGACGCCGGAGGAGTCACCTTCTTAACGGCCTGCCCCCCACTCTTACCGACAACAGGAACCGCCTGCCCAGCAACCTTCGCCCCGTTCTCCCCGGCGGTGCTGGTAGCTCCCTCGGTCGCCGCATCGAGCGTGTTGGACACACTGGCCGTGTCGAGCGAGGTCAACCCACCAAGGCCAGGCACAGGAGCAGCCGGCGCGGCACTGGCGGAGCCGGCCACACCGACCCCGGCTGCCGCCCCCGCAGCGACGAGCAGCGCGGCACGGGCGATCCGACGGGTCAGGGGAAGGGAGGACATGTCGCTCCTACAAGCTGGTTCGGACTCTGACGCCGTGAGAACAGCCGTAGCCCCCAGGAAGGTTGCGGATCGGCAACGTAAAGACTTGGTAATGCGTCGCATTATCGGCTGTGAACACCCCGGGCGGCGTACCCCTCGCACTACTGACCGGTGATGATCCGCACGGACTTCTCGCGATCGGCGCGCGTCCCGCTGACCGGCTGCCACTGGCTGTCGCTGTTCCCGGCGACCCAGGTCCGCCCGGCGTAGGTGACGCGCTGGATGTGCAGCGCCGAGGAGTTGGCGACAGCCCAGTGCGCGAGCTGCCACCCCCGCTCGGGCACGGACCGCCCGGCGGAGGCCGTGTCGCCGACGACGGGGAGCGCGACGGTCTCGCCGCCGCTTATCGCCGTCGGCCCCTCGGACTGCGTACTCGCCGTGGACGTCGCCGCCGTCCCCTGGACCGCGTCGCGCCCGAAGTCCCGTACGAGGGCGGCCCGTACGGCGCTCTCGCCGGTCGCGGTGACGGTCGCGTCGGGCCGCCCCGTACACGTCAGGGTCGCGGCGGACCGCCCGGTGAGGGCGGCGGCGAGGACGGTCGCGTCGGGTTCGTGCTTGGCGTACGCGTCCGGGTAGCCGCTGCGCTGGACGCGCTGCGCGGCGACCGTGAGGGGGAGGTCCTCGTAGTCGCGGACCTTCTTGAGGTGCTTGTAGAACTCGCCCGCCGAATACGCCGGGTCCTGCACCTCCGCCTCGGTGCCCCAGCCCTGCGAGGGCCGCTGCTGGAAGAGGCCGAGCGAATCCCGGTCGCCGTGCGCGAGGTTGCGCAGCCCGGACTCCTGGAGCGCGGTCGCCAGCGCGATCGTCACCGCCCGCTCAGGCATCCCGAGGTTCGTGCCGACGGCCGTGATCGTCGCCGCGTTGACGGCCTGCTCCGGCGTGAACTCGTACGTCTTCCCGCCCTTCTGGGCGGCGGCGACCCTGCACCCCGGGTCACCGGTCCCGCCGGTGATGTACTGCACCACCACATAGCCCGCGACGGCGAGCAGGACGACGACCGCGGCCAGGGAGCGCAGCAGGCGGCCAGGGCGCTTGGAGGAGGGGGACGGGGCTGACACGCGTACAAGGTACTGGAGAGTACGGTTGCGCACGGGCCAGGTGGGAACACTGGTCCGATTGGTTGGCGCGTTAGGGTCGACACCATGGCCGACACCCCGCTTGACCTCACTCTGGATGCCGCCGCGCTCACCGCGCGTCTCGTCGACTTCCCCTCCGAGAGCGGTACGGAGGAGCCTCTCGCCGACGCGATCGAGGCCGCCCTGCGCGCGCTGCCCCACCTGACGGTCGACCGTTACGGCAACAACGTCATCGCCCGTACGGGGCTGGGTCTGCCGGAGCGCGTCATCCTCGCCGGCCATATCGACACGGTCCCGATCGCCGACAACGTCCCCTCCCGCCTCGACCCCGACGGGACCCTCTGGGGCTGCGGCACCTGTGACATGAAGTCCGGGGTGGCGGTCCAACTCCGCATCGCCGCAACGGTCGTTGCTCCCAACCGCGACCTGACCTTCATCTTCTACGACAACGAGGAGGTCGAGGCCACCCGCAACGGCCTCGGCCACGTCGCCCGCGCGCACCCCGAGTGGCTGGCCGGGGACTTCGCGGTGCTCCTGGAGCCGTCCGACGGCCAGGTGGAGGGCGGCTGCCAGGGCACCTTGCGCGTCCAGCTCCGCACGAAGGGCGAGCGCGCGCACTCCGCCCGCTCCTGGATGGGCGCCAACGCGATCCACGCCGCCGCCCCGATCCTGGCCCGCCTCGCGGCGTACGAACCCCGTCGTCCCGTCATCGACGGGCTGGAGTACCGCGAGGGGCTCAACGCGGTCGGGATCAGCGGGGGAGTGGCGGGGAACGTCATCCCGGACGAGTGCGTGGTGACCGTCAACTTCCGGTACGCGCCGGACCGCAGCGAGGACGAGGCGCTCACGCACGTCCGTGAGGTGTTCGCGGACTGCTACGAGGAGTTGACGGTCACCGACCACAGCCCCGGCGCGCTCCCCGGCCTCTCCCACCCCGCCGCAGCGGCCTTCGTCGAGGCGGTCGGCGGCAAGCCGATGCCGAAGTTCGGCTGGACGGACGTCAGCCGCTTCTCCTCGCTCGGCGTCCCCGCCGTCAACTACGGCCCCGGCAACCCCCTGTTGGCCCACAAGCGGGACGAACGCGTCGACACGGCCGCGATCCTGCACGCCGAGGAACGCCTGCGGAACTGGCTGACACGCTGACGTCCCCCGCCCGTAACCCCCGCGGATCTAGGCTGAAGTACGGAAACACCAGCAAGTGAAGGGAGCGCACATGACGGTCGAGGGAACCCCCAAGCCGGAAGAGCAGCGTCTGGGGCCGGTTCTGCGCAGGCGCTCCCAAGTCACGGCGAGCACGACGGACCAGCGCCTCCTCGACGCCGGCGGCCCCTCGGACTGGGTCCACACCGACCCCTGGCGCGTCCTGCGCATCCAGTCCGAGTTCATCGAGGGCTTCGGCACGCTCGCCGAACTCCCGCCCGCGATCAGCGTGTTCGGCTCCGCCCGGACGAAGCCGGACTCCCCCGAGTACGAGGCGGGCGTCCGCCTCGGCCACGCCCTCGTCGACGCGGGCTGGGCGGTCATCACGGGCGGCGGGCCCGGCGCGATGGAGGCCGCCAACAAGGGCGCCTGCGAGGCGGGCGGCATCTCGGTCGGCCTCGGCATCGAGCTGCCCTTCGAGCAGGGCCTCAACCCCTACGTCGACATCGGCCTCAACTTCCGCTACTTCTTCGTCCGCAAGATGATGTTCGTGAAGTACGCGCAGGGCTTCGTGGTCCTCCCGGGCGGCCTCGGCACCCTCGACGAACTCTTCGAGGCCCTGACCCTGGTCCAGACCCAGAAGGTGACCCGCTTCCCGATCGTCCTCTTCGGCACGGAGTACTGGGGCGGCCTGATCGACTGGATCAGGAACACGCTGGTCGCGGAGGGCAAGGCGTCGGAGAAGGACCTGCTCCTCTTCCACGTGACGGACGATGTGGACGAGGCGGTGGCGCTGGTGTCGAAGGAAGCGGCGCGCTGAGCTACTGACCTGGGGCGGCGGCGTGGCTCATGGCCGCGCCGCTCCCGCCGGGACTCTTCGCCAACGGGCACCCCGTCCCCACCCGCGCCTCCAACTCCGCTCGCAGCGCGGCCAGTTCCGCCATCCGCGCGTCAACCACCGAGATCTTCTCGGCGAACAACGCGGACAACGCCTCCGCCGAGTCCTCCGCCGCTCCCAACTCCGCGCCGTGCCGCGCGATCTCGGCGAGCGAGAACCCGAGCGTCTGCGCCGTCCGCACGTACCCCAGCCAGGGAACGGTCTCGACGGGGAAGTCCCGGTACCCGTTCCCGAGCCGTCGTCCCGCGACGATCCCGACCTTCTCGTAGAACCGGATGGTGTCCCGCGACATCCCCGTACGCGCGGCGAGTTCCCCGATCCGCATCTCAACCCCCGTTGCAGACTCCGGACTTGACCTTGGACAGTACTCCACTGTCTACGGTCCCCCCATGTCTGTCTCCCACCCCGGGTACCTCCGCCTGGTACGCGTCAGCGCCTGGTACGACCTCCTGATCACCGCGGGTTTCGCCACCCCCTGGACCTACCACCTCACCCACGCGGCACTCTCCTCCCTGGGCACCACCCTGCACCTGGGCCCGCTACCTCCCACCACCCTTCTCCAGACCCTCTACGCCAACCTCATGGCCTCCGTGGTCATCATCTGGTCCGTCCTGCGCATCCGCCACACCCTCCCCGTCCACGGCCTCTACGACGGCGCGGCGCGCGTCCTGTTCTCCACCTGGCTGGCGTACGCACTGGCCCACGGCATCAAGGTCCTGTGGCTGTTCCTGCTGGTGGAGGCGGCGTTCGGCATCGCGCAACTCCTGCCGTGGCGCCACGCGCGCACCGAGGTGCGGGTCGCCGGAACGCCGTCCTCCGTCACTCGATCCTGACCCACCTCACGCCAACCCCCGCCGCGCGACCGCCGGTTCACGGTGCCCGGCGATCGACGCCACCATGTCGAGCACCTGCCGCGTCTCCGCGACCTCGTGGACGCGGTAGACCTGCGCCCCCAGCCACGCCGACACCGCCGTCGTGGCCAGCGTCCCGATCAGGCGTTCCTTCACCGGCCGGTCCAGCGTCTCGCCGACGAAGTCCTTGTTGGACAGCGAGACCAGGACCGGCCAGCCGGTGGCGGTCATCTCGCTCAGACGCCGCGTCGCCTCCAGGCTGTGCCGCGTGTTCTTGCCGAAGTCGTGGCCGGGGTCGATGAGGATCGACTCGCGGGGGACGCCGAGAGCGGCGGCGCGTTCCGCCAGGCCGACGGTCACGTCGAGGATGTCGGTCATGACGTCGTCGTACGCGACCCGGTGAGGCCGTGTACGCGGCTCAGAGCGTCCGGCGTGCGTGCAGACCAACCCCACCCCGTACCGCGCCGCAACCTCCGCCAGACCCGGGTCCACGCCTCCCCAGGCGTCGTTCAGAAGATCAGCGCCGGCCTCGCAGACCGCCTCGCCGACGGACGCGCGCCACGTGTCGACGCTGATGACCACCTCGGGGAACCGGCGCCGGACCTCCGCGACGAAACCGACCGTCCGGCGGGCCTCCTCCTCGGCGGTGACCTCCTCGCCGGGCCCCGCCTTGACGCCGCCGATGTCGACGATCGCGGCACCCTCGGAAACGGCCTGCGCCACGCGCGCGAGCGCGGGCTCGTCGGCGAAGGTCGCGCCCTGGTCGTAGAAGGAGTCGGGCGTCCGGTTGACGATCGCCATGATCACCGGTTCGTGCGGACCGAATTCACGCCTGCCCAGCCTGAGCATCCCCTGTGACCTCTCCTAGTACATGCGGGACATCCGCCGCCTGAGACCCTAACTGTCAGACCCGCATGGCACGATCAGGGACAAGACACGTCCGACGTTCGAGCGGGGCCCGCCGATGGTTATGTTCTTGTTCCTGGTCATCGCGCTCGCCGTGGTGGTCGCCGCGGTGACGCTCGCCGTGGTGGGCGGCGGGGAGGGTACGGGCCCGCTGCCGGAGGAGTCGCCGCAGCGGCTGCACGACCCGCTGCCGTGGGACCGCCCGGTCACGCGGGCGGACGTCGACAGCCTCCGCTTCCCGCTCGCCGCGCGCGGCTACCGCATGTCGGACGTGGACGACGCGCTGGGCAGACTCGCCGCGGAACTCGCGGAGCGCGACGCCCGGATCGCCGACCTGGAGGCCGCGCTGACGCCCCCGCGCGTGTCCGTCGAGAAGGCCGCCCCGGAGGACACCCAGTGACCGACGCCCTCGCCGGTCCGGACGGCGTCCCGCGCTGCCCCTGGGCGCTCTCCACGCCGGACTACGTCACGTACCACGACGAGGAGTGGGGCCGCCCCGTCCACGGCGACGACGCCCTCTTCGAGCGCCTCAGCCTGGAGGCGTTCCAGTCGGGCCTCTCCTGGATCACGATCCTGCGCCGCCGCCCCACCTTCCGTACGGCGTTCAGCGGCTTCCGGATCGCCGAGGTGGCCGCGTTCACGGACGAGGACCGTACGCGCCTGCTGGCCGACCCCGGGATCATCCGCAACCGCGCGAAGGTCGACGCGACGATGGCCAACGCGCGCGTACTGGCCGACTGGACGCCGGGCGACCTGGACGAGCTGATCTGGTCCCACGCGCCGCAGGAACCCCGCAAGCCGCCGAGGACCCTGTCCGACGTACCCGCCGTGACGGACGAGTCGAAGGCGCTGGCGAAGGAGCTGAAGAAGCGGGGCCTGAGGTTCGTGGGACCGACGACGGCGTACGCGCTGATGCAGGCGTGCGGGCTGGTCAACGACCACCTGGAGGACTGCGGCGCGCGGGGTTAGCGCCCCACGTACTTCGGCTTCTCCTTGTTGACGAACGCCGTCACCGCGATCCGGTGGTCCTCCGCCGCGCCCGCGCGGGACTGCAACTCGTCCTCCTTGTCGAGCGTCTCCGTCAACGAGTGCGTCAACCCGAACGCGACCGACTCCTTGAGCGCGGCGTACGCGACGGTCGGCCCCTCGGCGAGCGCGCGGGCCACCTTCAGCGCCTCTTCCCGCAAGGAAGCCGCGGGGACGACCCGGTTGGCGATCCCGAGGTCCAGCGCGTCCTGCGCACCGATGTTGCGCGGGAACAGCAGCAGGTCCATCGCCCGGGACGGCCCCACCACGCGCGGGAGCGTCCACGAGATCCCGGAGTCGGCGGTGAGCGCGACCCCCGCGAACGACGTGTTGAAAGAGGCCGTGTCGGCGACGATCCGGTAATCGGCGGCCAGCGCGAACCCGAACCCGGCACCGGCGGCGACCCCGTTGACGGCGACGACGACCGGCTTCGCGGCACCCGTCAGCGCGCGCGTGATGGGGTTGTAGTGCTCGCCGACCGTGCTCATCACGACGTCCGACCCCTCGGCGAGCAGCCCGATGTGCTCCTTGAGGTCCTGGCCCACGCAGAACGCGCGCTCCCCGGCGGCGGTCAGCAGGATCGCGCGTGCGTCGGGATCGCTCGCAGCGGACTCGACGGCATCCCGCAGCGCGACCTTCGTCGCGACGTTCAGCGCGTTCATCGCCTCCGGACGGTTCACGGTGATGATCGCGAGCCCATCGGTCACCTCGTACAGCACGCTGTCGGCCATGGAGTTGTCCCCTCCGCATCGAAAAATAACGTCGCCAGGGACACAGCATGGCGGAGTCCGCCGTCCGAGGACCGGACGGAGCGTGTGACCTGCGTCAAAGAATACGGCCCTGTTCTCGGACGGCCTAACGCGGCGAGGCGGCGCAGTATCGCAGCCACACCGCCGAATTGGGTGGTTTTGCTCAGGCGCGTTGCCCAAGCGATGCCGTCCGAAGTTGGTCATCGGGTCCTGAGATGCGGGATAATGGCTTGGAAGCAATGTGTTCGATGCCGGTGTCGCGTGTCCCACGCAGGACCGCGCGGTGCCCTCTCCAGGGGCCGTCGGCTTTGACGGTTGAGCTGGTTTCAGGAAGGGGAACGAGCATGGCGGCCATGAAGCCGCGGACGGGCGACGGCCCGCTTGAGGTGACCAAAGAGGGGCGGGGCATCGTCATGCGCGTTCCGCTCGAAGGCGGCGGGCGGCTCGTCGTCGAGCTGACCCCAGACGAGGCCACAGCGCTCGGAGAGGCCCTCAACAAGGTCGTCAGCTGATCGCAACAAGCAGCCCCTTACGACAGTCCCGGCATCGCGTGCGGCGCCGGGGCTGTCGTTTTCACCGGGCGGGTACGTCGCTCAGCGCTTGACCGCGCACAGCAGCCCGTCGCCCACCGGCAGCAGCGACACCACCAGCTCGGTGCTCTCGCGCACCGTGCGCAGCAGCTCGCGCACGCGTACGACCTCCGTCGGCTGGGGACCGGAGTCGACGGTACGGCCGTTGGCGAACACGCCCTCGAAGACGACCAGCCCGCCCGGCCGCAGCAGGCGCAACGATTCAGCTAGGTAGTCCAGCAGCTCCAGCCGGTCGCCGTCGCAGAAGACGAGGTCGTAGCCGGAGTCGGCGAGACGCGGCAGGACGTCCAGCGCGCGCCCGGGGATGAACCGCGCCCGGTTGCTGGCGAACCCGCACGCGCGGAAGGCCTGCCGGGCGAACTGCTGGTGCTCAGGCTCGGGGTCGACGGTCGTCAGGACGCCGTCGGGACGCATGCCGTGCAGGAGATGGAGACCGGAGACGCCGGTGCCGGTGCCGATCTCGGCGACCGCCTTCGCGTCGACCGTGGCGGCCAGCAACCGCAGCGCGGCGCCCGTGCTGGGCGACACCGAGCGCAGCCCTGCCTCACGGGCCCGGTCGCGGGCCCAGAGCAGCGCGTCGTCCTCGGCGGCGTAGGCGTCGGCGAACGCCCAGCTTGCCTGCCGGTTGCCGGTAATGACCCTCTCCTGTTCCCCATGATGTGCCTCGGCGTGACTGTATCCGCTGCGGGCGGGAACCCGCAGATGGGACCGCGCGTTTGAAGGGGTGGGAACGGTGATGGGGGGACACAGTTGGATCACGGCGGCGGGTGGCGCGGCGAGTTCGGACAGACGCAGTTGTATGAGCCGTGTCAGCCCAGATCAAATTCAGGTAAAACCGCTTATCCGGAGCTAACGGGCGAGGTGGCTATGGTAGGGGCTCCACTGGACACCACCAGAGCCGACAGGGGAGGTGCGGCCCAGTCTGTGGATCGGGGAGGAGTGCTCCGGCGCTTTCTCGGATCGGCGGGCAGGCCGAAATCCGTGAACGACACCGCTGACCGCAACCACGCCGGCGACTACGCCCAGACCGCGACCTTCTCCACCGACGCGGACGGGCAGGCGTGGACTCCGCCCACGTGGGAGGAGATCGTCAGCACGCACAGCGGACGTGTCTACCGCCTCGCCTACCGCCTGACGGGCAACCAGCACGACGCCGAGGACCTCACGCAGGAGGTCTTCGTCCGCGTCTTCCGCTCCCTGTCCACCTACACGCCGGGCACCTTCGAGGGCTGGCTCCACCGCATCACCACCAACCTCTTCCTCGACATGGTCCGCCGCAAGCAGCGCATCCGCTTCGACTCCCTCGGGGACGACGCGGCGGAACGGCTCCCCAGCAAGGAGCCGAACCCGCAGCAGCTCTTCAACGACGCCCACTTCGACGCGGACGTCCAGCAGGCGCTGGACACCCTCGCGCCCGAGTTCCGCGCGGCCGTCGTGCTGTGCGACATCGAGGGGCTGTCGTACGAGGAGATCGCGGCGACCCTCGGCGTCAAGCTCGGGACCGTCCGCTCCCGGATCCACCGGGGGCGCTCCCAGCTTCGCAAGGCTCTCGCGCACCGCTCCCCGCAGGCCCGCGAGGCCGAGCGGCGGCGGACGTTCATGGCCCGTGTCCCCGTCCTGGGGGGAGGGGGCGCGACCGCGTGAGTGGACTCGGTGGCTCCAGGCCCAAACCTTCCGTGAACCACGCGGAACAGCATCTCGGTGACCGGCTCTCCGCCCTGGTGGACGGAGAGCTGGGCCATGACGCGCGCGAGCGTGTCCTCGCGCATGTCGCTACCTGCGCGCAGTGCAAGACGGAGGTCGACGCACAGCGCCGCCTCAAGGGTGTCTTCTCCGAGGTGGCTCCTCCGACTCCGTCCGAGAGTTTCCTCGCGCGCCTTCAGGGGCTGCCCGGGGGTGATGACTCCGCGAGCGGAAGTCCCCTCGGGGGCGGCGGGCTCCTCGGCGGTGAGCGGGGGGCCAGATTCGGGTCCAGAGGCTTCGCGGGGCTCGGCGGGGGCTCCGGTGCGCTCGGTGGCGGCAGAGGGTTCGGCGGGTCTTCGGGGGTTCTCGGAGGCGGGGGTTCCGTCTTCGGGGCACGGGCCGGGGAGCCGTTCGAGTTCGGATATCTGCCGGACGACGGGCATGGGGGACGGGGGCAGGGCGCCGACGCTGATGGGCGGGCCCGGGATGTTGCCGCGTCTGTGAGGGCTGCCGGTGACGCTGCCGCGTCCGTGCGGATCTCCGGGGACGCCGCCGCCTCTGTGCGGGGTTCCCGTGGTGCCGTTTCTCTCGGTGACACCGCCGCCGCGTTCTCCGCCTCCGTCGCCGAGAAGGGGTTCCGGGTTCATCCCGTCGGGCGGCACGAGGAGCGGTCGCGGAGTCTGCGGTTCGCGTTCGTCGCCGCCGGGGCCGTGTCGCTCGCGGCGATCGCGCTGGGCGGGGTGACCGGGTCGGCGCCGATCGACCAGACGACCGAGGCGCGGGGTGGAGCGGGGAGCAATGTGACGCCGTCCAGGGCTGCGGGGGCGGCCGTTCCTGACGGTTCCTCTCGGCGCCGGTCGGCCGGGCCGCTTCTCTCGCAGGGGGGCCAGGGTGTGCTGCGGAACACTCCCGCCGCTCCCACGGAGGTGGCCGCGCCGCTGCTGCCGGGGATTCCTACGCCGGTGTCCGCGCGGCACGAAGAGGCGTTGCGGGCGTTGACCGCGCCGGTTGTCGCGGGGGCGGCTGCCATGTCGCCGCTGATACGCCCGCTGTCGGTGAGCTGGCCCACCACCCCGGGGCTGCTGTCTCCTGACGCCACGTCCATGCCTTAGTTCTTTCCGCGGGCGTGAGTCGGTGCGGTCGGCCGGAACGTGACAACAGGGCCCGGGGCGACCTGGTTGAATCCCAGCGGGAACCCGTGTCCATGCCATCCCGGCCGGACGCGCAGACAACGTCCGACCAGCCGCCCGACGCGTCCGGCTCCGGTCGGCTGGTGGGGAGAGCATGGACGGGAAGCCGAGTGAACGCCGGGCTGGGGAACCTGTCGAGGGGGCGGCGGCTTTGGGGGATATGGGGGGTTCCGGGGTGCTGTCCGTCGGCGAGGACGGCGGTGACTTCGAGCTTGCTCGGCCTGAAGAGGGGCGTGGGGATGACGAGTTGAGGGAGCCGGAACGGCCGGTGGTGTCGTTGGTGAAGGGGGACGCCGGTCAGTCGGACGCCGGAGCCGCGCCGCGTGCTGTTGCCGGAGCCGCGTCGGGTCCCGTCGTAGAGGACGGGTCCGTCGAGAGCGCGCCGCGTGATGGCGCGGGCTGTGCCACGGAGACGCCCCCAGGGTCGGCGCCGGACGCCCACAGGGCCGTCGTACCCCAGTCGTCCCCCGGCGTCGTGTCGGACGCCCGCGCAGCCTCCGCACCCGAACCGCCCCTCGCGGAAGCGCCGGACGCCCCTCCGACCCCCGCCCCGCAGCCCCCCTCGGAAGCCACGCCGGACGCGCCTGCCACCCCCGTACCCGAGCCGCTCCTAGATGCCGTGCCGGGCGGCCACGGGACCCCCGTACCCGAACCGCCCCTAGATGCCGCGCCGAGCGCCCCCGACACCCCCCTCCACACCCCCGACGCCTACAGCACACCCCCCTACGGCCACCCAGGCCCCTGGGCCCCCGCCCCTCCCGTCCAGCACCCCGGCACCGCCCAAGGCGACCCCTGGGCCCGGTACGACCCCTGGGCCCCCTCCCCCCTTCAGCAGACCGGCGAGAGCGTTCCCAGTGAGCGGCAGCGGAAGCGGGAGTGGCGGAAGGGGATTGTCGCCGGGGCCTTGTTGCTGGCGCTCGTGTCCGGTGGGGTCGGGGGTGTTGTCGGGGTGCGGTTGGAGCGGCACGGGATCGGGGGGATCGAGTTGCCGCAGGCCCCGCCCGAGCCCCCGGGGAGGGACGCCGACAGTGTCGCCGGGATCGCCGCGCGGGCGCTGCCGAGTGTGGTGACGTTGCACGTGAAGGGCGGCTCGGAGTCCGGGACGGGGACCGGCTTCGTGCTCGACGACCTCGGATACATCCTCACCAACAATCACGTGGTCCAGCCCGCCGGGAGCGGGGGAGACATAACCGTCGTCTTCAATGGAGGACAGGCAGTCAAGGCGGAGATCGTCGGACGGGACGCCGGATACGACCTCGCCGTCGTGAGAGTCAAAGGCGTACGGAATCTGACCCCCCTCCCGCTCGGCAATTCCGACGGAGTCCAGGTCGGTGACCCCGTCGTCGCGATCGGCGCCCCCTTCGACCTCTCCGGCACCGTCACCTCCGGCATCATCAGCGCCACGGAACGGCCGATCACCGCAGGTGGGGACGGGAGCGACGTGTCGTACGTGGACGCGTTGCAGACGGACGCGCCGATAAACCCCGGGAATTCCGGAGGACCCCTGCTGGACGCGCGAGGGCGGGTCATCGGGATCAATTCGGCGATCCGGTCGGCGAACGGGTCGGACACCGGAACGGGACAGTCGGGGTCGGTGGGACTCGGTTTCGCCATTCCCGTCAACCAGGGAAAGCGGATCGCCGAGGAACTCATCAGGAACGGCCGCGCGACGCACCCGATCATCGGCATCACCCTCGACCTCGCGTACACCGGCGACGGCGCGCGCGTACGGACGGACAAGAGCGAGGCCGGTCCGCCGGTGACCGTCGGCGGCCCCGGGGACCTCGCCGGGATCGAACCCGGCGACGTCGTCACGGAGGTCGACGGCAAGCCCGTGCACTCCAGCGACGAGCTGATCGTCAAGGTCAGGGCGCACCGGCCCGGCGACGAACTGCGCCTCACCGTCGTCCGCGGGGGTAAGACGATGAGCCTCTCGCTGGTGCTCGGGAGTGCCGGAGGGTGAGAAAAGGGTGCGGGCGGGAACTGACAGAAACCTCACAGGTGACCGGCGCGCACCCTTACCCCTGGGCAAACATCCCGGAAAACGTCCCGGCCGGGGCGGTGAGGAATGCTCCGGGCGGTACCGGTTCGCCAGGTGTGACAGGTACCGTGGACGCGGCCCGGTCCACGGAAGAACCCGCCGGTACCGCGGAGGGCCGAGGACCGCGGACATCGCAAGGAGCTTCAGGTGTTCAATGACATAGGACCGCTTGAGCTGGTGACCCTCGCCGTCCTGGCCGTGCTCATCTTCGGTCCGGACAAGCTCCCCAAGGTCATCCAGGACGTGACGCGGACGCTCCGCAAGATCCGTGAGTTCTCGGAGAGCGCGAAGCAGGACATCCGTACGGAGCTGGGCCCCGAGTTCAAGGACTTCGAGTTCGAGGACCTCAACCCCAAGACGTTCATCCGCAAGCAGCTGGACAACGATGAACTGGGGCTGAAGGAGATCCGCAACGGCTTCGACCTGAAGTCGGAGATGGCGGAGGTCGCCGACGCGGTGCACAGCACGGCCGAGGCCACTCCGGTGTCGCCCGCGCCCACCGCGGCCGTCGACATGACGAAGCCCGATCTCGCGAAGAAGGCGGACCTCACGAAGAAGCCCGACACCGACGAGCGACCCCCCTTCGACTACGACGCCACCTGATCCGTACGCCCGGCCGGATATGCTGCCGAGTTGTTGTGCGGACCTGACGCGTGCGCCCGAAGGGGGGCGGGCCGTACGGGTCCGCCGAGAGCGAGGAGGCGTCCGGTCACATGGAGACGACGAGTCGAGCGGTCGCGCAGGCGCCGGTCGCGGAGGGCGGACAACCCGCCCCCGCCGTCCGGCGCACCGTGGACGGCTTCCTGGAGGCGCCCTTCCCCTGGTACGGCCTCGACGAGGCGTACACGGGGCGCCGGTGGCTGATGCAGGTCGGTACGGCCGCCGACGGCGCGGTCGAGCACGGTTCCATCGGACACGGCGACGAGCCGTCCGTCCGCCACGAGACCGCCGGTGAGGACCGGGGCAAGTTCGCGGTCGTCGTCACGGTCGCCGCGAACCCGTCCCGCCGCAGCGCCGACGGCACCGGGCTCCTGGAGGCCACCTCGGTCTCCTCCGCCGCCTGGCTGGCCGGCGTGGGGCTGCTGTCCTTCACCTGGCCCGGCCAGATGGACCACAGCCTGCGCGACGACTGGCTGGAGCAGCAGACGGAGACGGCGTGGGTCCTCGCGGACGACCTCGCCGGCGACGACTGGTCCACCCTGACCCTCCCCGTGGACGGGGTACCCACCCCGTTCCACTACCGCGAGTCGGAGTTCGGCTGGGTCCTCGCCGGGTCGACGCAGCAGGGGGTGCACCTCGGGGCGTACGGACGCGGGATGAGCGCGTACGGCCTGGGCTTCTCGACGGTGAAGGACATCGCGGAGTACGCGTAAACGGTCACGGCACGGACCCCGCGCGAGGTCCGTGCCGTATTCGGGGGAACTCAGAACTTGTTGCGCGGCGTGATCCCCAGCGACAGCCCCGAAAGCCCTCGCTGCCGTCCGCCGAGCTTCTCCGCGATCCCCCGCAGCGCGGCGCCCGCCGGGCTGTCCGGGTCGGTCAGGACGACCGGCTTGCCCTCGTCGCCGCCCTCGCGCAGGCGGACGTCGATCGGGATGGAGCCCAGCACCGGGACCGTGGCGCCGGTCGTCCGCGTCAGGCCGTCCGCGACCGTCTGGCCGCCGCCCGTGCCGAACACGTCGACCATCTCGTCGCAGTGCGGGCAGGGGAGGCCGGACATGTTCTCGACGACGCCGACGATCTTCTGGTGGGTCTGTACGGCGATGGAGCCCGCGCGTTCGGCGACCTCGGCCGCCGCCTGCTGAGGCGTCGTCACGACCAGGATCTCGGCGTTGGGGACCAGCTGGGCCACCGAGATCGCGATGTCGCCGGTGCCCGGGGGCAGGTCCAGGAGCAGGACGTCCAGGTCGCCCCAGTACACGTCCGCCAGGAACTGCTGTAGCGCCCGGTGGAGCATCGGCCCCCGCCACACGACGGGCGCGTTGCCCGGCGTGAACATGCCGATGGAGATGACCTTCACGCCGTGCGCGGACGGCGGCATGATCATGTTCTCGACCTGGGTCGGACGCCCGTCCGCACCGAGCATGCGGGGCACCGAGTGGCCGTAGATGTCGGCGTCGACGACCCCGACCTTCAGCCCGTCGGCGGCCATCGCGGCGGCGAGGTTCACCGTCACCGACGACTTGCCGACACCGCCCTTGCCGGAGGCGACCGCGTACACGCGCGTGAGGGAGCCCGGTTTCGCGAACGGCACCTCGCGCTCGGTCTGCCCGCCGCGCAGCGCCGTCGCCAGCTCCTTGCGCTGCTCGTCGCTCATCACGTCGAGCGTGACGTCGACCCGCGTGACGCCGTCGAGCGCGGAGACCGCGTCCGTCACGCGCTGCGTGATCGTGTCCCGCATCGGGCAGCCGGAGACGGTCAGGTACACGGTCACCGCGACCGCGCCGTCCGAACCGATCTCCACCGATTTGACCATCCCCAGCTCGGTGATGGGCCGGTTGATCTCGGGGTCGTTCACCGTCGCCAGTGCCTCGCGCACCGCGTCTTCGCTAGCCATGCCTGAAGTGTAAGGCGCCTTACAGAGCCTCTCGGCGGTCGTTCACATCACGCACAGGTGACCGTTCCGCCGGGAATACGCCCTGCCCGTCCAGCTCCTTGACGAGGTCCTGGAGCTCCGACCTGATCCAGTCCCGCGTCGCGACCTCTCCGAGCCCGATCCGCAGCGCGGCGATCTCCCGGGTCAGGTACTCGGTGTCCGCGATCGACCGCTCGTTCTGCTTGCGGTCGAGTTCGAGGTCGACCCGCGCGCGGTCGTCCTGCCGGTTCTGCGCGAGCAGGATCAGCGGAGCGGCGTACGAGGCCTGCAACGACAGCATCAGCGTCAGGAAGATGAACGGATAGTTGTCGAACCGCAGATCCTTGGGCGCGAAGATGTTCCACAGCACCCACAGGATGATGACGACGGTCATCCAGACGATGAACCGGCCGGTCCCCAGGAATCGCGCGATCCGCTCCGACAGCCGCCCGAACGCCTCCGGGTCCCACTCCGGCAGGAACCGCCGCCGCTGCGGACGGGGCTGGTCGAGCCGTACGCGCGGGCGCGTACCGGTGGTGGTCTTCTCAGGCGCCATCGCTGACCGCCCCCTCCCCGGAGTCGAACTCCGTCTCCCGCCAGTCCTCCGGCAGCATGTGGTCCAGCACGTCGTCCACGGTCACCGCGCCGAGCAGCGACCCCGACTCGTCGACGACGGGCGCCGCGACCATGTCGTACGTCGCGAAGAACCCGGCGACGACCGGCAGCGCGGCGTCCGGGTCCAGGGGCCGCAGGTCGTCGTCGATGATCGAGCCGACGAGCGTGTACGGGGGGTCGCGCAGCAGGCGCTGGAAGTGGACCGCGCCGAGGTACTTGCCGGTCGGCGTCTCGTCGGGCGGGCGGCAGACGTACACCTGCGCGGCGAGCGCGGGGGAGAGGTCCGGTTCGCGGATGCGGGCGAGCGCGTCGGCGACGGTCGCGTCCGGACGCAGCACGATCGGCTCGGTCGTCATCAGGCCGCCCGCCGTGTGCTCCTCGTACGTCAGCAGGCGCCGCATGTCCGCCGCGTCGTCCGGCTCCATCAGCGACAGCAGCCGCTCCTGGTCCGCCTCCGGCAGCTCCGCGAGGAGGTCCGCCGCGTCGTCCGGGTCCATCGCCTCCAGGACGTCCGCCGCGCGCTCCTCCTTCAGCTTGCCGAGGATCTCGATCTGGTCGTCCTCCGGCAGCTCTTCGAGTACGTCCGCGAGGCGGTCGTCGTCGAGAGCCGCAGCGACCTCGCCGCGCCGCTTGGCGGAGAGGTGGTGCAGGACGTTCGCGAGGTCCGCCGGGCGCAGCTGCTCGAACGTCGCGAGGAGGTTCTCGGCACCCTGGCCCTCCTCCTCCAGCGAGATGCCGTCGATGGCCGCCCACTCGACGGTCACCGTCTCGCCCTTCGCCCTGCGGAACGTGCTCGCCGGTTTCCCCTTGCGCAGGAAGACGCGGCTCACCTCCCACTCGCGGCGGGACGGCAGCTGGTGCACCGACAGGTCGAGGACGGTCGCCTCCTCGCCGGTCTCCGCAAGCGTGACGCGGAGGTCGAGGAGCTCGCCGAAGACGAGGCGCTCGGTCGGGCGCTGCTCGAAGCGGCGGACGTTCAGGACGCCGGTCGTCAGGACCTGGCCCGACTGCACGCCGGTCACCCGCGTCATCGGCAGGAAGACACGGCGGCGCGTCGACAGCTCGACGACCAGGCCGAGGAGCCTCGGCGCTCTGCGGTTCGTGCGCAGCATGACGACCAGGTCGCGGACGCGGCCGACCTGATCGCCGTTCGGGTCGAAGACGGCGACACCGGAGAGGTGCGAGACGAAGATCCGGGGGGCGCCGGCTGCCATGACTGGGGTTCCTTCGCTATGGTCCGGAATGTCGGCTCGGGAGGGCTTAAGGCTAGCCCGTCCCGATCGGATACGCGCTGGTGAGGGGTACGGAAGGACCGCGTCCGCCGGGTCTTCGCGACCCCGGTACGCTGCCGTACGCCGTCCCTCACGTTCACGTCGAAAGCGAGCGTCTTTCGTGACCGCATCCTCTCCGGCCCGCACCCGCACCGCGCTGCTCGGGGCGGTGTGCGCGCTCGCCCTCGGGGTGAGCGGGTGCGGTGGCGAGGATCCCGACGCGGGGACGAACGGGGTGGGGAAGCTCGGCGCGGACAAGATCCAGGACCGGGCGAAGACGGCGGCGGCCGGGGTCGACGCGGTGCGGCTCGCCGGGACCGTCGTGACCAGTGGGCGGACGTACCGTCTCGACATGCGGCTGAAGAAGGACGGGGGCACGGGGTCGGTCTCCTCGCAGGGGACGACCTTCCAGCTCCTGCGCGTGGGCGAGGCGCTGTTCCTGAAGGCCGACGCCGGGTTCTGGAAGCAGGACAGCGACGCGACGGACGCGGCCGGCAAGCTGGACGGCAAGTACGTCAAGATCCCGGCCGGGGATCCCTCGTACACGAAATTCAGCGGCTTCACGGACAAGGACCTCCTCCTCGACGGCTTGCTGACCCTGCACGGGTCCCTCTCCAAGGACGGCCATCACGAGCAGGCGGGTACCCGCACGATCAGAATCACCGGCGACAAGGGCTCCGGCGGCACGCTGGACGTCTCGCTGAAGGGCGAGCCGTATCCCCTCCTGCTCCAACGGGCGGGCAGCGCGGGTTCGTTGGCGTTCTCGGCGTGGGGGCAGGACTTCACGCTCGCCGAGCCGTCCAAGGACGAGACAGTGGACTACGGGAAGCAACTACCGGCTTCCTAGCGGGGGTTCTTCCGCTTCCTGAACAGCAGCCTCGGTACGGCTGCCGGGATCGGCTGCCTCGTCGTCGCCGGGGTCGGGAGGGGGCTCGCCGCCAGGTCGCCTTCCGGCGTCGGGAGTGTCTCCCCCGTCGGTTCCAGGCGGAGCAGTCTGCACTCCCTCGCCCAGCGTTCCAACACCGCCTCGCCGTCCGGGGCGTTGAGGCGTTTCGTCTTCAACTCCGTTGCCGCCGCCGCGTATTCGTCGGTGCCCGGTTCCAGGCGGACGACCCTCGCCGTCCAGGTGACCAGCCGGCCGCCCTTGTCCTTGCTGCGGACCGTCACCTCCGCCGTGCCCCCGTCCGCCAGCCCCGGCAGGGGCTGTTCACCGGGGCCGTCGCCCAGGAGGTGCGCCGCGCCTTCGTGCCAGGCGTGCCACAGGGGGCGGGCGGGAGCGTCGGGACCCTTGACCCAGATGAGGCCCGACTTCTTCGTGGCCTCTTCGACGAGGGCCCGGTCCAAGGGGTCCAGGGGGGACGTCATGACGTCACCTTAGAGCCAGCCGTTGCGCTTGAGGGTGCGGTGGATGCCGAAGCACATGGTCACGATGATGGCCATGACCATGGGGTAGCCGTACTTCCAGCGCAGTTCCGGCATGTGGTCGAAGTTCATGCCGTAGACGCCGCAGACCATGGTGGGGACGGCGATGATCGCGGCCCACGAGGTGATCTTGCGCATGTCCTCGTTCTGGGCGACGGACGCCTGCGCGAGGTTGGCCTGGAGGATGGAGTTCAACAGCTCGTCGAAGCCCAGGACTTGCTCCTGGACGCGGGCCAAGTGGTCGGCGACGTCGCGGAAGTACTTCTGGATGTCGGGGTCGATCAACCGCATCGGGCGCTCGCTCAGGAGCTGCATCGGACGCAGCAGCGGAGACACCGCCCGCTTGAACTCCAGCACCTCGCGCTTGAGTTGGTAGATCCGGCTCGGGTCGGTGCCACGCGGCGAGCCGTTGCGGCCCGGCGAGAAGACGTCCGTCTCGACCTCGTCGATGTCGTCCTGGACGGCGTCGGCGACGGCGATGTACCCGTCCACGACATGGTCGGCGATGGCGTGCAGGACGGCCGAGGGCCCCTTCGCGAGCAACTCGGGGTCGTCCTGGAGCCGGTGGCGCAGGGCGCGCAGCGAACCCTGCCCGCCGTGCCGGACGGTGATGACGAAGTCCTTGCCGGTGAAGCACATGACCTCGCCGGTCTCCACGACCTCGCTGTTCGCGTCGAGCTGCTCGTGCTCGACGTAGTGGATGGTCTTGAAGACGGTGAACAGGGAGTCGTCGTACCGCTCCAGCTTCGGCCGCTGATGCGCCTGCACCGCGTCCTCGACGGCGAGCGGGTGGAGCCCGAACTCCCCGGCGATACCCGAGAATTCGGCCTCGGTCGGCTCGTGCAGCCCGATCCACACGAACCCGCCGTCGCGCCGCACCTGACGCATCGCCTCGTGCGGGGTGAGGGACCGGTCGAACTGCACCCGGGCGCCGTTCCGGTAGACCGCGCAGTCGACGACGGCGGACGGCGTCGCGGGGTCGCGCGTCGTGTCGTACGGGCCGGTCAGGATGGTGTCCTTGTGGACCTTGCGCAGGGACGTGACACGGGACGGGCGGACCACGGCGGCACGCAGATCGCGGATCATGGACATGGCAGGGCTCCTTCGCATCGTTGGCCAAAAGGCCACGCCGACGGGTGGAACTGCCCGGAATGAGGACGTCCTGAGCGCTGAGATGTTTCGCACGTCCACAAAGCGGGGAGCACCGCACCGTCGCGGCGGCTTACTTCAAGGAGATGAAACGAAGTGCTCTTCCGCGTGAAGGACGCTGAGAAGCGGGATCGGCCGTCTACGGACGACAGCCGGGTTCGATCGCGTCAGCGGCGGGAAGAGCGAGTGGTACTGCACGGGTGACTTCGATCCATGACAGCCCCACCTCCTCCGGCCGGTCCCTCGTAAGGGAGATCCAGGTCGTCCGGACTTGATACGCGTGCTTCTGCAAGCTGCCCAGAACGACTTGGCCAGAGTATCAGCAGCCAGAAGTGTCAAGGTGCTGCTTTGCCCCGTACTGGCGAGTTCTATGCTCGCGACATGGTTGATGTTCTCCCTCTGGTCGAGGCCCGGTTGCACACCGCGCTGGGTGAGCCGGACGCGCGCGCGGCGGTCACCTTCCTCGGCACCGACCGCGTCGAGGTCCTCCGCTTCCAGCAGGGGGACGGCATCGTCCGGTACGCCACGCTCGGCATGTCCGCGCACCCCATGACCGACCCCACGGGCATGCTCGCCGACCCTCTCAAGGGCCCCCGCGCGGAGCTGGTCCTCTCGGTGCGAGGGGGTCTCGCCGACACCGACAAGGTGCTCCGCCCGCTCGCCGTCCTCGCCGCGTCCCCGCAGGTCGAGGGCGTCGTCGTCGCCCCCGGCGCCTCGCTGGACGTCGGCGAGCCCCTGTGGCCGGACGCCCCCTTCACCTCCGTACTCGTCGCCGAACCCGGCGGTCTCGTCGAGGACCTCGAACTCGACGCCCCGCTCGACCCCGTGCATTTCCTCCCCCTCCTGCCGATGACCCCCAACGAGGCCGCGTGGAAACGCGTGCACGGCGCGCAGGCGCTCCAGGAACGGTGGCTGACGAACGGGACGGACCTCCGGGACCCGGCCCGGAGATCCGTCCCGCTGGACTGACCTTCGTACGTGACGTCGGGGTGACTCAACTCACCGTCAGCTCGCGAAGACCGTGACCGAATCCTGCGTCGCGTGCGCGGTCTCCCGCTCCTCGGCTTCGTGCGTCAGCGCCTTGCGCCGTACGACCACAACTCCCGCCCCGATCACGGCCGTCACCGCCGCCACCACGAACGGCATGTGGATGTCCGACCACTCCTCGATCTTCGGCGCGAAGTACGGCGCCGCAGCCGCCGCGAACCAGCGGACGAAGTTGTAGCCCGCGCTCGCCACCGGGCGCGGCGCGTCCGAGACGCCGAGGGCCAGCTCCGTGTAGACGGTGTTGTTGACGCCGATGAACGCGCCGGACAGGACCGTGCAGACGATCGCGGTGACGTGGTCGCCGTATCCGAGCAGCAGGACGTCCGCCGCGAGCAGCACCAGAGATCCGCCGAGCACCTTCAGTGAGCCGAACCGGGCCTGGAGGCGCGGGGCGACGACGACCGAGAACAGGGCGAGCAGCAGGCCCCACGCGAAGAACACGGCACCCGATTTGTACGGCGTCATGTCGAGGGCGAACGGGGTGAAGGCCAGGACCGTGAAGAACGTGTAGTTGTAGAAGAACGCCGAGACCGCCGCCGACGCGAGGCCGCCGTGGCCGAGGGCCTTCAGGGGGTCGAGGATCGAGGTCTTCGTCGCCGGCTTCGGCTGCTCCTTCAGGAACACGGTGACGCACAGGAAGCCGACGGCCATCAGGAACGCCGTACCGAAGAAGGGGTAGCGCCAGCTCGCGTCGCCCAGGAGCGCGCCGAGCAGCGGGCCGCAGGCCATGCCGAGGCCGAGCGCCGACTCGTACAGCAGGATCGCCGCCGCGCTGCCGCCCGCCGCCGCGCCGACGATGACCGCGAGGGCCGTCGAGACGAACAGGGCGTTGCCGAGGCCCCAGCCCGCGCGGAAGCCGACGAGTTCGGCGACCGAGCCGGAGGTGCCGGCCAGCGCCGCGAACAGGACGACCAGGGCCAGGCCCAGCAGCAGGGTCTTCTTGCCGCCGATCCGGCTGGAGACGTAGCCCGTGATCAGCATCGCGAACGCCGTGATCAGGAAGTACGACGTGAACAGGAGGGAGACCTGACTCGGCGTCGCCTCCAGGCCCTTGGCGATCGACGGGAGGATCGGGTCGACCAGTCCGATGCCCATGAACGCGACGACCGAGGCGCCCGCCGTCGCCCACACGGCCTTCGGCTGCTTCAGGAGTCCGCCCGCGCCCGCGTCGAACGGGTCTGCGCTGTCGTCCTTCATCTCCTGTGTCCCTCCCGGTACGGATGGTTGGTGTTTACACATACTAAGTTAGGTCGGCTAATTAATGCAAGCTACATCTACTTGGGCGGGCTCGGCTTCCCGGATGGGTGATCGCGGCTTGACGCGGGCCGGGGAGGGTAGGACCGTTGGGCCCTATGAGGGGCGAACCCAGTTGCCCGAAGTGTGGTGGCCGGGTCAGGGCGCCCGGTCTCTTCGCCGATTCCTGGCAGTGCGCTGACCATGGCACGGTGCATCCGGTCCAGCCCGTGATCCCGCCCAGCGTCGAGGCGCTCGGCGTGGTGGTGCACCGCACCCAGGTGCCCTTGTGGATGCCGTGGCCGCTGCCCGTGGGGTGGCTGTTCACGGGGGTCGCGTGCGCCGGTGACGACCGCAGCGGGGGGCGCGCCACGGCCGTCGCCTGCACGGGTCCCGGGCCGCTCGGCGGCCTCGGCGAGCTGATCCTCGTCGCGGAGGAGCTGGGGGTGGGGCTGGGGGCGCGGTACGCGGGCATCGACGGGCCCGACCCCGGTCCGCATCTGGACGTCGAGAAGCCGCCGCAGGTGAAGGTGCTGGCCGCGGGGCGGCCTACGCCGTTGTGGCATGTGGCCGAGGCGCCGGATGACCGGGCGGTTTTCGCGGGGGAGGCGCTGGGGGTGTGGCTGTGGGCTGTGGTGTGGCCTGAGCAGTCGGGGATGTTGATGTACGACGAGCTGGTGCTGACGGATCTGCGGGATGCGGGGGCGGAGGTGGAGATGGTGCCTTGTGGGGCGCTGTCGCCGAGGTTGTTGGGGCCGTGAGGGTGTTTGTAAGGGGTGTCCTGAGATTTGAGGTGTGACAATCGCACCCTTCGGGACGGTTATTCTTAGGTCACCCTCGTCCCGTCAGTCACCCGTCTGGAGTCGTCCGTGCGCATCGACCTGCACTGCCACTCCACCGCCTCCGACGGTACGGACACCCCCGCCGAGCTGGTCCGCAACGCCGCTGCCGCCGGGCTCGACGTCGTCGCCCTCACCGATCACGACACGTCCCGCGGGTACGCCGAGGCCATCGCCGCGCTGCCCGAGGGGCTGACCCTCGTCACCGGCGCCGAACTGTCCTGCCGCATCGACGGCATCTCCATGCACATGCTCGCCTACCTCTTCGACCCCGAGGAGCCCGCGCTCCTCGCCGAGCGCGAACTGGTCCGCGACGACCGGGTGCCCCGTGCGAAGGCCATGGTCGTGCGGCTGCGGGAACTCGGCGTCGACGTCACCTGGGAGCAGGTCGCCCGCATCGCCGGGGACGGGTCCGTCGGGCGTCCCCATGTGGCCGCCGCCCTCGTCGAGTCCGGCGTCGTGGGCTCCGTCGACGCCGCCTTCACCGAGCAGTGGCTCTCCGACGGGGGCCGCGCGCATGTCGCCAAGCACGAGACCGACCCCTTCGAGGCGATCCGGCTCGTCAAGGCGGCCGGTGGAGTGACCGTCTTCGCCCATCCCGGCGCCAGCAAGCGGGGGCTGACCGTCCCGGACGCGGCGATCGCCGAGATGGCCGCTGCGGGGCTTGACGGGATCGAGGTCGATCACATGGACCACGACCCCGAGACTCGCGTCCGGCTGCGGGGGTTGGCCCGTGAGCTGGGGCTGCTGGTGACCGGCTCCAGCGACTATCACGGCAGCCGCAAGACGTGCGTGCTGGGGGAGTACACGACCGACCCCGAGGTGTACGGGGAGATCACGCGGCGGGCGTGGGGGGCATTTCCGGTGCCGGGGGCCGGGGGAGTCTGAGGCCGGCCGGGGTTCGCGGTTTCGCCGGGCGCATGAGCCTCACCGCCCCGGCCTGTCGACGCCCCACCCTCCCTCTCCTCTTTCCGTCAACTCCCTCAAGGCTGCTCCACCCATGTTCGACGTTGCCGTCTTCGGCTCTCTCTTCCTCACCCTTTTTGTCATCATGGATCCCCCCGGGATCACACCGATCTTCCTCGCGCTCACCTCCGGCCGGGCCGCGAAGGTGCAGAAGCGGATGGCGTTCGAGGCCGTGTGCGTCGCCGGTGGGGTGATCACCGTGTTCGGTCTGCTGGGCCACCAGATACTTGACTATCTGCATGTCTCGGTGCCCGCATTGATGATCGCGGGCGGTCTGTTGCTTCTGTTGATCGCGCTGGACCTGTTGACGGGGAAGAGCGACGAACCGAAGCAGACCAAGGACGTCAATGTGGCCCTCGTCCCGCTGGGGATGCCGCTGCTGGCCGGCCCGGGGGCGATCGTGTCGGTCATCCTCGCCGTGCAGAAGGCGGACAGCGTCGCGACGCAGGTCTCCGTCTGGTGCGCGATCCTCGCGATCCACGCCGTGCTGTGGCTGGTGATGAGGTACTCGCTGCTGATCATCAGGTTGATCAAGGATGGAGGCGTCGTGCTGGTGACGCGCCTCGCCGGGATGATGCTGTCGGCGATCGCGGTACAGCAGATCATCAATGGAGTGGTACAGGTGATCAACGCATCGTGAACCTGCTGCATACATCGTGAACCTGGTACATACACAGAGCCCCCGTACGGTGTTGGCACCGTACGGGGGCTCTGAAGTGTGGTGTGCTCGCGTGTTATGACGCCGAGCGGTCTGCCGGGCGGATCCAGAGTCGCTGACCGATGGCGGCAGCGTCCTGCACGATCCGGTTGACGGAGGCGGCGTCCACGACAGTGCAGTCCACGGGCGTGCCGTCGACGTCGTCGAGTCGCAGGATTTCGAAGCGCATGGGCTTCTCCCTTCGTCGGGTGTCCTCCTGAGGAGAATCGCTGTTACATGAGGATTCAACGGGACTCGTGTTACAAACATTCCCTACGCTAAGGAAATTTTTCGAACAGCTAACTACCAAGCGGTAGCGAAGACTGAACGGGATCGGTTGTGTTCGCTGCGTGACCGGCGGGACAATGGGGAGGATGAGTGACGACCTCGGGCCCCTCGTGGACCGCATCGACCGTACGAACGACCTGCTCAGACGGGTGCTCGCCGAGGTGGCGAAGACCCCTTCGACACATGCGATCTTCGTCGACGCGGGGTATCTCTACGCCGCGGCGGGCCGTCTGGTCGCCGGCACGGAAGACCGCAGGTCCTTCGACCTCGACGCGGAGGGCCTCCTGGAGGCGCTCATCGACCGCGCGCGCCAGGTCTTCGCGGACAGCCGGCTCCTCAGGGTCTACTGGTACGACGGCGCGAGACGCCGCATCCACACCGCCGAACAGCAGTCGATCGCGGAGCTTCCCGACGTCAAGGTTCGTTTGGGCAACCTCAACGCGAACAATCAGCAGAAGGGCGTTGATTCATTGATCCGTACAGATCTCGAATCCCTCGCCCGCCACCGCGCGATCAGCGACGCGGCCCTCCTCGGCGGCGACGAGGACCTCGTCTCGGCGGTCGAGGCCGCGCAGGGCTACGGCGCGCGCGTGCACCTGTGGGGGATCGAGGCGCCGGAGGGCCGCAACCAGGCGGAGCCGCTGCTGTGGGAGGTCGACAGCCAGCGCACGCTGGACCTCGAATTCTTCAAGCCGTACGTGTCGCGCCGCGCCGGCATCTCGTACGACGGGCCCGCCGCGAACCGGCCCACGCGCGAGGACGTTCGGTTCGTGGGGGCGCAGATCGCGGCGAAGTGGCTGGTGGAGCGGGGGCGCGAGAGCCTCGCCGAACTCCTGCCGGGGCACCCGTACCTGCCGGGTTCCGTCGACCAGGATCTGCTGGTCGAGGCGGAGGGCATCCTGCAGTACTCGCTGCGGGGGCAGGCCGATCTGCGGCGGGCGCTGCGGGACGGGTTCTGGGAGCACGTCCAGACGCAGTACTGATTCCCGGGCGGGCAGGGCTAGTTGGGCTCGCACGCGAGGTCGTCCGCCTGGTGGTGCACCGGGTTGTCCGTCTGACGCGTGCCGTGGTGTGCGCTCTGGTGTGTGTCCCAGAAGTCCGCCAGCGCCTTGGCAGTTGACGCCGGCTGATCCTGGTTCGGCGAGTGGTCCGCGCCCTCGATCACCGTACGGCGCGCGGAGAGCCGTACCGCCATCTCGTCCAGCAGAGGTACCGGCCAGGTGTCGTCGGTCGAACCCGACAGGACGTGGAACGGCAGGGCCAGCGCGGCGAGTTCGTCCACGCGGTCCGGTTCCGTGCACAACTGGCGTCCCGTGGCGCGGAGTTGGGCGGGGCTGTGCCCGGTCCAGCGGTCCCTCATCAACTCCGGTGTGCCGAAGCCCTTCGTCGGTCCGCCGACGTCCTCCGGCGGCCCCATCGCCACGATCACCTCCCACACCTCCGCCATGCTCATCACGGCCAGCGCCTCGTGCAGCATCGCGACGCGCTGCTTCTGCGAGTCGGAGATCTCCGCCGGGCCCGACGACATCAACGTCAGGCTGCGGAAGGGGACTTGGTCGAGCAGCGCCGCCGCCCGCGCGACCTGCCCGCCCATCGAGTGCCCCAGCAAGTGCACCGGCCCACCGAGGGATCGCGCCTGCGCGAGGACGTCTCTCGCCAACTCGCCCTGTGCGTACGGAGTTTCGTCCACCTCGGGCCCGTACGACTGGTACTGCCCCCGGCCGTCCACAGCGACCGTCCGATACCCCCGCGCCGCCAACGGCCCCTGGAGGAAGTGGAAGTCCTCCTTGCTGCCGGTGAACCCGGGGAGCAGCAGGGCGACACCCCGGTAGGGCACGGTCGCGACGGCGGGCGTGTCGATCGCCGCGAAGTCGCCGCGGGGCGTGCGGAGGGTGAGGGGGCGGGCTGCGGGGGGCAGGGGGAAGGTCACTTGGGGAGGGTATCCGGGGGAGGAGGGGAAGACCGGGCTGGGGGAGTCCCCTCGGGAACGCCGACGGCCCGGCCCCGTGAGAGAGGGGCCGGGCCGTCGGCGTTTGTTCGTTGCTGCTCAGCCGTCCGTGGGCTCCACGGCGGCGGCCTTCCGCGTGCGGCGCGGCTTCACGACCGGCTCCTCCGTCGCCTGCGCCGGGATCTCGGCGGCGGTGGCCGCCTTCCGGGTCGTACGACGGCGGGGCTTGGCCTCCTCGACGGCCTCGACCGGCGCCTCGGAGGGGGCGGCCGTCTTCCGAGTGCGGCGCGGCTTGGTCTCGACGGCCTCGGCCGTGTCGACAGCGGCCTCGGCGGCCTTGGTGGCGGCCGTCTTGCGCGTCCGGCGCGGCTTGGCTTCGACGACAGCTTCGGCCGTCTCCACCGCTGCCTCGCCGGCCTTGGTGGCGGCGGTCTTGCGGGTCCGCCGGGGCTTGGTCTCGACGGCCTCGGCCGTGTCGACAGCGGCCTCGGCAGCCTTCGCGGCGGCCGTCTTGCGCGTCCGGCGCGGCGCGGCTTCAACGGCTTCGGCGGGAGCCTCAGCGACAGGCGCGGCTTCGTCGGCCTTGGTGGCAGCCGTCTTACGCGTCCGACGCGGCTTCGCCTCAACGGCCTCGACGACAGCCTCAGCGGCCTCCACAACGGCCTCGGCGGCCTTGGTGGCGGCGGTCTTGCGGGTCCGCCGGGGCTTGGTCTCGACGGCCTCGGCCGTGTCGACAGCGGCCTTCGCGGCGGCCGTCTTGCGCGTACGGCGCGGCGCGGCCTCAACGGGAGCCTCGACGACAGGCGCGACCTCGGCGGTCTTCCGCGTACGCCGAGGCTTGGCCTCGACCACGTCGACCACCGCTTCGGCAGCCTCCACCGGAGCGGCAGCGGCCTTGCGGGTGCGACGCGGCTTGGTCTCGACGACCTCGGCCGCGACGGCCTCCACCACAGCCTCGGCGGCAGCCTTCCGCGTACGGCGCGGCTTCGCCTCGACGGTCTCCACGACAGCGGCAGCCGTCACCTCGGGCGCGGCGACCGGCGTCGACTCCTTACGCGTGCGCGTACGGCGACGCGGCGCCCCCTCGGCCGTCTCCACGGCGACCTCGGCAGCGACCGGCGTCGTACCGGCGGCCGACTCGCTCTCCACCACGGACGCGACGGGCTGCTCGTCACCCCTACGCGTGCGCGTGCGGCGACGCGGCTGGCCCTCGGCGGTCTCGACCGCGACCTCGGCGGCCGGCGCCTGCTCGGCGGACGGCGTCACCGGCGTCGTGACGGCCGACTCCTGCGCCCCACTGCGCGTACGGCGGCGACGGCGCGGCGTACGACCGGCCGGGGCCGTCTCCTCGACGGCGGCCGGCTGCTGCTGCACGACGGGCGCGGCGCCCTGCTCCAGCGGCGAGCCGTTGCGCGTACGGCGACGGCGGCGCGGCGTACGGGACGGGCGCTCGGACTCGGCCTCGACGGGCGGCGCGGACTCGCCACGGCCACCACGGCGGTCACGGTCACGGTCGCCGGAGCCGCCACGGCGGTCCCGGTCACTCCGGCCGCCACGGCCACGGCTGCGGCCACCCGGCTCGCCCAGGTCCTCCAGCTCCTCCGCGTCGAGCCCCGCGCGCAGGCGCTCGGAACGCGGCAGGACACCCTTCGTGCCCGCCGGGATCTTCAGGTCCTCGAAGAGGTGCGGGGACGTGGAGTACGTCTCCGGCGGGTCGTTGAAACCGAGGTCCAGCGCCTTGTTGATGAGCTGCCAGCGCGGGATGTCGTCCCAGTCGACGAGCGTGATCGCCGTACCCGACGCGCCCGCGCGACCGGTGCGGCCGATGCGGTGCAGGTACGTCTTCTCGTCCTCGGGGGACTGGTAGTTGATGACGTGGGTGACGTTCTCGACGTCGATCCCGCGCGCGGCGACGTCGGTGCAGACCAGCACGTCGACCTTGCCGTTGCGGAACGCGCGCAGCGCCTGCTCGCGCGCGCCCTGGCCGAGGTCGCCGTGGACCGCGCCGGAGGCGAACCCGCGGCGCTCCAGCTGCTCGGCGATGTCGGCGGCCGTGCGCTTGGTGCGGCAGAAGACCATCGCGAGCGCGCGGCCCTCGGCCTGGAGGATGCGGGAGACCATCTCGGGCTTGTCCATCGAGTGCGCGCGGTAGACGTACTGCGCGGTGTTCGCGACGGTCGCGCCCTCGTCGTCCGGCGACGTCGCGCGGATGTGCGTCGGCTGCGACATGTACCGGCGCGCGAGGCCGATGACGGCGCCCGGCATGGTGGCCGAGAACAGCATCGTCTGACGCCGCGCGGGCAGCATAGCCATGATCTTCTCGACGTCGGGCAGGAAGCCCAGGTCGAGCATCTCGTCGGCCTCGTCGAGGACCAGGCACCGGACGTGCTTGAGGTCGAGCTTCTTCTGGCCCGCGAGGTCGAGCAGGCGCCCGGGGGTGCCGACGACGACGTCGACGCCCTTCCTGAGGGCCTCGACCTGCGGCTCGTACGCGCGACCGCCGTAGATCGCCGTCACGCGCACGTTGCGGACCTTGCCGGCCGTCAGCAGGTCGTTCGTCACCTGGGTGCACAGCTCGCGCGTGGGGACGACGACGAGGGCCTGCGGAGCGTCTGTGAGCATCTCTGGGGCGGCGCGGCCCGCCTCGACGTCGGCGGGGACGGTGACGCGCTCCAGGAGCGGCAGGCCGAAGCCCAGCGTCTTGCCGGTGCCCGTCTTGGCCTGGCCGATGATGTCCGTGCCGCTGAGGGCGACAGGGAGGGTCATCTCCTGGATGGGGAAGGGATTGATGATGCCGACGGCTTCGAGGGCCTCGGCGGTCTCGGAAAGGATTCCGAGATCTCTGAACGTCGTAGTCAGGGTGCTGCCTCTTCTGTGTACGCGGTGCGAGGCGAGCGCGGGGGTCTTTGGCAGACCGTGCCGGGGGACGTCGGCGGCCTTACGGACCAGCCGTAGGGCACGGGACCTCTGCCGACGCTCTAGCGCTCGTACCGCTGAGGGTCCCTCCGAACGCCGTACGCGATGTGCCGTACGGAACAGGAGGGCTGTCGGGTCGGAGCCGATCGGGCCAGCGACCGGGCATCCTCATACATGGGCCTGCGAGGTACACGAGGTACCAGCAGGCGCATTACCACCATACCCCGGAATCGTGCACATGTGATGGCCGATCGGGTCACGTCCTGGTTCTCACAGGGTTCGGCCAGGGTCCGGTCCCCGCAGCTGTACGGCCGCGACCCCGCCTGGCGGCGGACTATTGTGCGTTTCATGACGACGTCTGACCACGCCAACGAGTCCGCCGAAACCCCCGAGCACACCGGCATCGCCGCCCAGAACTGGGACCAGGCCGCCACCGAGCCGCAGTACCGGGCCGCCGTCGTGGACCTCCTCGGAGCGCTGGCCTACGGCGAGCTCGCGGCGTTCGAACGGCTCGCGGAGGATGCGAAGCTCGCGCCCACCCTCGCGGACAAGGCCGAGCTGGCGAAGATGGCGTCCGCCGAGTTCCACCACTTCGAGCGGCTGCGCGACCGGATCACCGAGATCGGCGCGGAGCCCACGGACGCCATGGACCCGTTCGTCGCGGCCCTCGACGGCTTCCACCGGCAGACGGCGCCCTCCGACTGGCTGGAGGGGCTCGTGAAGGCGTACGTCGGTGACTCCATCGCCAGCGACTTCTACCGGGAGGTTGCCGCGCGGCTCGACTCCGACACACGCGCGCTGGTGCTCGCCGTGCTGGACGACACCGGTCACGCCGGGTTCGCCGTCGAGCGCGTGCGCGCGGCCATCGACGCCGAGCCGCGCGTTGGCGGGCGGCTCGCGCTGTGGGCGCGGCGGCTGATGGGGGAGGCGCTGTCGCAGTCCCAGCGGGTGGTGGCCGAGCGGGACGCGCTGTCGACCATGCTGGTCGGCGGGGTGGCCGACGGGTTCGACCTCGCGGAGGTGGGGCGGATGTTCTCGCGGATCACCGAGGCGCACACGAAGCGGATGGCGGCGCTGGGACTGGCCGCCTGAGGGGCGGCCGTCTGGAAGGGTGTCCGGGGGCGCGGGGAGTCATCCGCGCCCGCGTGGGTGTCCCGGCCGTTGGTGTCCCCGCCGTGGGTGTCCCGGCGTCACGCCGGGATCGATCGCTCCCGCAGGCGCCCCGCTGACGGGCGCAGCAGCAGCGACAGGGACGCCGTCGCCACGACCACCGCTCCCAGCAGGCTCGGCAGCAGGCCCGAGGCGAACGCCGTGTGCGTGACGAAGTCGCCGAACAGGGCTCCGGCCGTGCCGGTCGTCAGGACCAGGGAGGCGGCCGGGAGACGGTGCGGGAGGCGGCGGACCGCTGCCCACGCGAGTGCCAGACCGAGCATCGCGGAAGCGAGCGCTTCGAAGATCATGTGGGTCCCTCCCGTACGGCCGTCCCGTGCACCAAGGTCGTAGCCGTCATACCCGTGACCTGCGGAATGCAATCCTCCCCTGTGTGGGAGATGTGCTCCGTCCGTGAAGAAACGATCAAGGGCCCGGCGACTGTCACCAGTCGCCGGGCCCTCGCCGTGCATGTGCCTTACGCGCCGAAGCCCACCTTGCGCGGGGCCGGCTCGCCGAGCTCCACGTAGGCCAGACGGTCCGCGGGGACCAGGACCTTGCGCCCGTGGTCGTCCACGAGGCTGAGCAGCGACGACTGGCCCGCCAGTGCCTCGGCCACCGCCCGCTCGACCTCCTCGGCACTCTGACCGCTCTCCAGAACGATCTCGCGGGGTGCGTGCTGCACGCCGATCTTGACCTCCACGGCTATGTCCCTCCGACGGTCAGTGAGTGCGCGGGCGTCCGCGCCGTACGCTGCACACATTAGCCCGGCGGGGCGACGGACACGGCGCTGGCCACCCACGCCAGGAGCGAACACCGTCCGGGAACAAAAACGCGAGCCGTGACGTCAGTGGGTTTCCGTGCCGGACTGTTCCGTGCCGTGCTGTTCCACCCCGTGCAGCGGGAACCCGGCGATGCCGCGCCAGGCGAGCGAGGCCAGCAGCTGGACGGCCTGGTCGCGCGGGACGCTGCGGTCGCTGTGCAGCCACGAGCGGGCGACGACCTGGGCGAGCCCGCCGAGCCCGGAGGCCAGCAGCATCGACTCCGCGCGCGAGAGGCCCGTGTCCTCGGCGATGACGTCGCAGATCGCCTCCGCGCACTCGTTCGCCACCTTGTCGACGCGCTCGCGCACGGCCGGCTCGTTCGTCAGGTCCGACTCGAAGACCAGCCGGAAAGCGCCGCCCTCGTCCTCCACGTACGCGAAGTACGCGTCCATCGTCGCGCGCACGCGCTGCTTGTTGTCGGTCGTCGACGCCAGCGCCGTGCGCACCGCCTGGATCAGCGCCTCGCAGTGCTGGTCGAGGAGCGCGAGGTACAGGTCGAGCTTGCCCGGAAAGTGCTGGTAGAGCACCGGCTTGCTGACGCCCGCGCGTTCGGCGATGTCGTCCATGGCGGCCGAGTGGTAGCCCTGTGCCACGAACACTTCCTGGGCGGCGCCCAGCAACTGGTTCCGCCGGGCACGGCGCGGCAGGCGCGTGCCTCGCGGGCGCGTAGCCTCAGTCTGCTCGATGGCTGTCACGCCGCCTCCCAAAGTTGTCCACATGCGGTGTGCTGTGCTTGGCCGCGTCGCCATCGTACTTTTCGGTAACCGTGGTGTGCGCGGTGCGAGCGCAGAATTTCACGGACCGGGGCAGTGGGAAAAGCCGCGCAGAAGTGACACGAGGGGTTTCGGCCCGGCACGTTCCGGGCATACGAGGCGCTCTCGGCGGCCGTCCCGGAGGTGGCCGGCCGACTCAGCGGTAGTCGTCCTCGTCCTGCGCGACCACCCGGGCCTGCTCCAGCAGGTCCCCCTCGGCGGCGCGGGTCGGGTCCGCGTCCTCCAGGGAGTCGTCCTGGCGCGGGGTCAGCTCCGCGCGCTGTTCGGCGGCGTCGTTCTCGGGGGCCTCGACGTCGGTCTGCTCGTCGCGCTGTCCGTCGTGCTCGAAGGTGTCGGGATCCGTGGGGTCGACGGGGTCGGTGGTCATGACGGGTCTCCCTTCCGCTGGGGTTCGCGTCCACCGGGGTCCGGGTGAGGCCGATGGGCCAGGGTGATGCCGAGTCCCTTCCGAGCCTAGGAGACGTCCCGCGCGGGTGCCATGCCGCGCAGCCGGCGCGGGCGCGCGTGACGTCCGCCGACCGGTCGCGTTCCTGCGTGATCGGTTCCGTTCCCCCTTTGTGCGTTCCGTCACGCCTTCTGTGACGGCGATCGCGTGTAAGGGGGTGTGATCCTCTCGTAACATTGCCGCATGTCTTCGACCGAGGTGCCAACTCCGCCGCCCGTCAACGCCTTTCCCCAGGTGTTGCCCGTCCGGGTCGCGGAAGGCGAGCGCCTGAGGTCGGTGCGGCTGCCCGGGGCGACGCTCACGGTCCGTTCCCGGCCACCCGCGCGCGCGGGGCTGCCTCCGGCGCTGTACGTCCACGGCCTGGGCGGTTCCTCGCAGAACTGGTCGGAGCTGATGCGGAGCCTGGAGGGCGACGTCGACAGCGAGGCCGTCGACCTGCCGGGCTTCGGCGACTCTCCGCCGCCGGACGACGGCAACTACTCGGTCTCCTCCCACGCGCGCGCGGTCATCCACCTCCTCGACTCCTCGGGGCGCGGCCCGGTGCACCTGTTCGGCAACTCCCTGGGCGGCGCGGTCTCCACGCGCGTCGCGGCCGTCCGGCCCGACCTGGTCCGCACGCTCACCCTGGTCTCGCCGGCCCTCCCCGAGATCCGCGTCCAGCGCACCGCCGTCCCGACGGGACTGCTCGCCGTGCCCGGAGTGACCGCCCTGTTCACCCGCCTCAGCCGCGACTGGACGCCGGAGGACCGCGTCCGGGGCGTCACGGCGCTCTGCTACGGCGATCCCGCGCGCGTGACGCCGGAGGGCTTCCAGGCCGCCGTCGAGGAGATGGAGCGGCGGCTGCGGCTGCCGTACTTCTGGGACGCGATGACGCGCTCCGCGCGCGGGCTCGTCAACTCCTACACCCTCGGCGGCCAGCACAACATGTGGCGCCAGGCCGCCCGCGTCCTCGCCCCCACGCTGCTGGTCTACGGCGCCCGCGACCAGCTCGTCGGCTACCGCATGGCCCGCAAGGCCGAGCGCACCTTCCGCGACTCCCGGCTGCTGTCCCTGCCCGACGCCGGGCACGTCGCGATGATGGAGTACCCGGAGGCCGTCGCCGCCGCCTTCCGGGACCTCCTCGCCCAGACCGCCGACGCCGACACCGGGAGCTGAGGCGCGTGGGACGGCACAGCCGACGGGGGCCCGCGCCGAAACCGGCGAAGAAGGGGGCGGAGGCCGCGCAGGGCGGGGTTCCCGCCGATGGCGCGGCTTCCCCGCGCGGTGCGTCTCCCTCGCAGGAGGGTTCCGGGGAGCGGCCTCCGCTGCCCACGCGCAACTCCGAGGCGTCCTGGCACGAGAGCGGGGCGCCCTCCGCCGGGCCCTATCGCGGGAACGGTGCGCCCCAGGGGGGTGTTCCTCAGGGGACGCCTCCCTACGGTTTTCCCCCGCTCGACGGGACGCCCGCGCGCGGGTTCCCCTCCGTGCGCGGGGGGCATCCCGAGCAGCGGGAGGCCGGGGGCGGCTGGGGTGCGCTGGGGGAGGGCGGCGCGGGGCGGCCGTCCGTCGTGCCGAGGCCGCGGGTGGGGGGTGGACCGCGGCGGGAGTATCTGGACGCGTTCGGGGATGGGGCGGGTCAGGTGGACGGCGGCGGTCATGCCGTCAATGCCGTCAATGTGGTCAACAGGTCCGGTCGTATGGACACGGCCGTCCATATGGACGTCGATCTCATTGACCAACTTGATCGACGTGACCGACTTGACGATGTTGATCGAGGTATCGACCACCCATCGACACCGCTCAACCCGGTCGACCCGATCAACCCCGACAGTGACGCCGAGACCCCGGCCCCGACGAAGAGCGCCAAGGGCCGCGCCTTCACCGGCATCGCCGCGGCGGCCGTCACCACCGTCCTCGCCGTGGTCGTCGCCGGACAGGTCACCGACGACGGCAGCGACGACACGGCCCGCACCGAGTCGCAGAGCGAACGGTCCACGCAGGCGGGCGGCGCGGCCGGCGTCGTCCCGAGCCCGTCCGTGCCGGCGGACGTGAAGCCGCTGTCGTACGACGAGAAGATGGCCGTGAAGTACCCGCTGGCCGCGGACCTCAAGGGGTCCGGGAAGTTCGACGCGGTGCCAGGGGTCGACAAGGCGCCCGGGAAGGGCCGGAAGTACACGTACCGGGTCGACGTCGAGCAGGGGATGGGGCTGGACGGCGGGCTGTTCGCGCAGGCCGTGCAGAAGACCCTGAACGACAACCGGAGCTGGGCGCACAACGGGGCCCGTACCTTCGAGCGGATCTACAGCGGACGGCCGGATTTCGTCATCACGCTCGCGAGTCCCGGCACCACCGCGTTCTGGTGCGACAAGTCCGGCCTGGACACCACGCAGGACAACGTGTCCTGCAACTCCACCGCCACCGAGCGCGTGATGATCAACGCGTACCGCTGGGCACAGGGTTCGCAGACGTACGGCGACCAGATGTACCTGTACCGGCAGATGCTGATCAACCACGAGGTGGGGCACCGGCTCGGGTACGGGCACGAGACGTGCGACAAGGACGGCGACCTGGCCCCCGTCATGCAGCAGCAGACGAAGTTCCTGGTCTTCAAGGGGATCCACTGCCGACCCAACCCCTGGGCGTACCCGGGCAGTTGACAAACGACTCATAAGTCACGTTGACATGCGCACCGATTTTCGTTCATATTTCTGCCCATGTGGTCTAGTCATGCTGTCTCCAGCGCAGCCATCGAGCTCGCGCTCATCGGCGTGACCGCGCTCTGTGTAGCCGACATCCACTGTTGCTGACGCCCCGCCCTCATGCGTGCGCGCGTCGGATCCCCAGCCTTATGTCGTGACCAGGGTCACTTTCCTTCGACTCTCCGCCGCCGGGGCAGACGTTTGTCCGCGATCGTCTCACTCCTCGTCAATTCGTCTCGAATATCGGGACGACTGTCGAGATGCGGGACGATCCGATCAACTCGGTCCACTGAATCAACCTCGCAGTCAACACAATCAGCCCGGTCAACCCGACCGGTCCGGTCAATCGAGAGGCCCCCACCGATGCGTCAACCGTCCGTCATAGCCCGCCGCGTGGCCGCGGCGTCCGTCACCCTGGTCGTGGCAGCGGGTGTCGCCGCCTGCGGGCCGGACGACAACGACGCCAAGGGCTCCTCCGGTGCCGACGCAACGCCGCACAAGGGCGGCACCCTCTCGGTACTCAACGCCAACCCCCAGAAGAACCTGGACCCGGCCCGCCTCTACACCTCCGGCGGCGGCAACGTGCCGTCCCTCCTCTTCCGCACACTCACCACCCGCAACCGCGAGAACGGCGCCGAGGGCGCGAAGGTCGTCCCCGACCTCGCCACCGACACCGGCCGTCCCAACAAGGACGCGACCGTGTGGACGTACACCCTCAAGGAGGGCCTCAAGTACGAGGACGGCACCGCGATCACGACCGCCGACATCAAGTACGGCATCGAGCGCTCCTTCGCGCCCGAGCTGTCCGGCGGCGCCCCTTACCTGCGGGACTGGCTGGTCGGCGCCGCCGGCTACCAGGGCCCCTACAAGGACCCCAAGGGCCTCGCGGCGATCGAGACGCCGGACGCGCGGACCATCGTCTTCCACCTGAACAAGCCCGAGGGCGAGTTCCCCTTCCTGGCGACGCAGACGCAGTTCGCGCCGGTCCCGAAGGCCAAGGACACCGGCACCAAGTACGTCGAGCACCCCGTCTCGTCCGGCCCCTACAAGGTCGTCACGAACGAGAACAACGGCGAGCACGTCGTCCTGGACCGCAACCCCAACTGGTCGGCCGCGACGGACGCCGAGCGCAAGGCGTACCCGGACAAGATCGACGTACGCTCCGGCCTCGACTCCGCGGTGATCAACCAGCGGCTGTCCGCGTCCCAAGGGGCGGACGCCGCCGCGGTCACCACGGACACCAACCTCGGCCCGGCCGAACTCGCGAAGGTGACCGGCGACAAGAACCTCGCCTCGCGCGTGGGCACCGGTCACTTCGGCTACACGAACTACATCGCCTTCAACCCGAAGGTGAAGCCGTTCGACAACCCGAAGGTCCGCCAGGCGATCTCCTACGCCGTCGACCGCTCCTCCGTGATCAACGCGGCCGGCGGCTCCGCGCTCGCCGAACCCGCCACCACCTACCTGCCGAACCAGAAGTCCTTCGGCTACACGCCGTACGACCTCTTCCCGGCCGGTGCGACGGGCGACGCCGCCAAGGCCAAGGAACTGCTGAAGGAAGCGGGCTTCCCGAACGGGCTGACCGTCACCCTGACGCACTCCAACGACAAGAACCCCGAGACCGGCCCGGAGATCGCGACCGCGATCCAGGACGCGCTCAAGAAGGCCGGCATCACCGTCAAGCTCCAGGGTCTTGAGGACAACGACTACTCCGACACGATCCAGAGCGTGAAGACCGAGCCGGGCCTCTTCCTCGCCCACTGGGGCGCCGACTGGCCCTCCGGCGGCCCGTTCCTCGCCCCGATCTTCGACGGCCGCCAGATCGTCACGGACGGCGCGAACTTCAACTCCGCCCAGCTGAACGACAAGTCGGTCAACGACGAGATCGACGCGATCAACAAGCTGACCGACCTCGACGCCGCCGCCAAGCGCTGGGGCGCCCTCGACAAGAAGATCGGCGAGCAGGCGCTGACCGTCCCGCTGTTCCACCCCGTCTACAAGCGGCTCTACGGCAAGGACATCAAGAACGTCGTGATCAGTGACTGGACGGGTGTCCTGGACATCTCGCAGGTCGCGGTCAAGTAGTCGATACACACAATCAACGACGATCAAGCAATCAACATGAGTCAGGCACTCCACGCCACCCAGGCCCCCGGGACGGACACCGCCGTCCCGGGGGCTTCGGGTGCCCGTCAGTTCTGGCGGCGGCTGCGCGCACAGCGTGCCGCCATGGTCGCGGCGGCTGCCGTCGCCCTGCTGGTCCTGGTCGCGCTCGCCGCGCCCCTCCTCACGGCCCTGGAGGGCCAGGACCCCACCACCTACCACCCCGACCTGGTCGACTCGGCGCGCGGCGGCGTGCCCGTCGGCTCCTTCGGCGGCATCAGCGCCGACCACTGGTTCGGCGTCGAGCCGCAGACCGGCCGCGACCTGTTCGCCCGCCTCGTCTACGGCGCCCGCGTCTCCCTCGGCGTCGCGCTCGCGGCGACCGTCGTCCAGGTCGTCCTCGGTGTCGTCGTCGGCGTCACGGCCGCGCTCGGCAGCCGATGGGTTGATCAACTGTTGAGCCGGATCACGGACATCATCGTCGCGATGCCGCTGATCATCATGGCGCTGGCCCTGCTGGCCGTCGTACCGGACAGCTTCCCGCGCCCGGTGCTCGTCTCGTTCGTCATCGGGTTCGTCGCCTGGGGCACGATCGGGAAGATCGCCCGCGCGCAGACGCTCAGCCTGAAGGAGCGCGACTACGTCGCCGCCGCCCGGCTCAGCGGCTGGAGCACCTGGCGCATCGCGCACCGCGAACTCCTCCCCGGGCTCGCCGCGCCGGTCATCACGTACGCCGCGCTGATGGCGCCCGCCAACATCGCCATCGAGGCCGCTCTGTCGTTCCTCGGCGTCGGCGTCAAACCGCCCACCCCCTCCTGGGGACAGATGCTCACCTCCGCCAACGTCTGGTACCAGACCGCCCCGCAGTACCTGCTGCTGCCCGCGGGCGCCCTGTTCGTCACGGTGCTGGCCCTCATGGTCCTCGCCGACGGCGTCCGCACCGCCCTCGACCCGCGCGCGGCATCGCGCCTGCGCGTGGGGACGGGCCGCAAACAGGAGGCGAAGGCCGAGACCACCAAGGGGGTCGAGCAGTGAACGGCCTCATCGGATTCCTCCTGCGCCGCGCGGTCGGCGTCGTCCTCACGCTGATCGCCCTCTCGGCGGTCATCTACGTGGTCTTCTACGTCACCCCGGGCAACGTCGCCCAGATCACCTGCGGCCCGCGCTGCTCGCCGGAACAGGTCCGCCAGGTCGCCGAGCAGCTCAAGCTCGACGACCCGCTCTACCTGCGCTACTGGGACTTCCTCCAGGGCATCGTCGTAGGCCACGACTACTCGACCGGCACCTCTGTCGAGCACTGCTCGGCGCCCTGCCTCGGCATGTCGTACCAGACCGGCCAGCAGGTCACCCAGACGATCCTCGGCAAGCTCCCGGTCAGCCTGTCGCTGGTGTTCGGCGCGATGGTGCTGTGGCTGATCCTGGGCGTCGGCACGGGCGTGCTGTCGGTGTGGCGGCGCGGCCGGTTCACCGAGCGCGCGCTGACCGGCGTCACCCTCGCCGGGATCGCCATGCCGGTCTTCGTCATCGGCCTCCTGCTGATGATCGTCGTCTGCGGACAGCTCGAACTGCTGCCGTTCCCGCAGTACGTCAACTTCTCCGACGACCCCGAACAGTGGGCGTGGAACCTCCTGCTGCCGTGGCTCACCCTCGCGCTCGCGGAGGCCGCCTACTTCGCGCGCCTGACGCGTACGTCGATGCTGGAGACGCTCGCCGAGGACCACATCCGCACCTTCCGTGCGTACGGCGTTGGCGAGCGGGCGATCATCGGACGGCACGCCCTGCGCGGCGCGCTCGCGCCGGTCATCGCCCTCAACGCCAACGACTTCGGCAGCGCGGTGGGCGGCGCGGTCCTCATCGAGACACTGTTCGGACTGCCCGGCATCGGCCAGGAGCTGGTCCACGCGGTCAGCGTCGTCGACCTCCCGGTCGTCGTCGGCATGGTCCTGGTCATCGGGTTCTTCGTGGTTCTCGCCAACGCCGTCGCGGACGTCCTGTACGCGGTGGCCGACCGGAGGGTGGTGCTCGCGTGAGCCTCGTGGAAGTCAGTGACCTCACGGTCGAGTTCGGCGCCCTGAAGGCCGTCGACGGCCTCTCCTTCACCCTCCGGGCGGGCGCTGCGCTCGCTCTGGTCGGCGAATCGGGCTCCGGCAAGTCCACGGTCGCCTCGGCGCTCCTGGGCCTGCACAGGGGCACTGGAGCGCGTGTGGGAGGCTCCGTGACCGTCGCCGGGACGGCCGTCCAGGACGCCTCGGACGACGAGCTGCGGCGGCTGCGCGGCGGGAAGGCGGCGATGGTCTTCCAGGACCCGCTGTCGTCCCTGGACCCGTACTACGCGATCGGCGACCAGATCGCCGAGGTGTACCGCGTGCACACGCGTGCCACGAAGCGTGCCGCACGCGCGCGTGCGGTCGAGGTCCTGGAACGCGTAGGCATCCCCGACGCGGCCCGCCGGTCGCGGTCGCGCCCGCACGAGTTCAGCGGCGGCATGCGCCAGCGCGCGCTCATCGCGATGGCCCTCGCCTGCGAACCGGACCTGCTGATCGCCGACGAGCCCACCACCGCCCTCGACGTCACCGTCCAAGCCCAGATCCTCGACCTGCTGCACACGCTGCGCGAGGAGACCGGCATGGGCCTCCTGCTGGTCACCCACGACGTCGGCGTGGCCGCCGAGAGCGTCGACGACGTCCTCGTCATGCGCCACGGCAGGCTCGTCGAGCACGGCACGGTCGGGGACGTCCTCCGCGCCCCGAAGGACGCGTACACGCGCGAGCTGCTCGGCGCCGTCCCGCGCGTGGACGTACGCCGCACGGTCTCCGGGGCGACCGACGACGTCGTCCTCGAAGCCACCGGCCTGCGGCGCGAGTTCGGGCGCGGCAAGAAGGCGTTCACGGCCGTCGACGGCGTCTCCCTGACCGTCCGCCGGGGCGAGACCCTCGGGGTCGTCGGCGAGAGCGGCAGCGGCAAGACCACCCTGGGACGCATGCTGGTGGGCCTCCTGAAGCCCACGGCCGGCGAGATCCGCTACGACGGACACGCGCACACGCGCGTGGACCCTGCCGTCCAGATGGTCTTCCAGGACCCCGTCTCCTCCCTCAACCCCCGCCGCACCGTGGGCGAGTCGATCGCCGACCCCCTGCGCGCGCGAGGCGAGAAGGACGAGAAGGCCATCCGCGCGCGGGTGACGGAGCTCCTGGAGCGCGTCGGCCTCGAAGCGGGCCACTACGACCGCTACCCGCACGAGTTCAGCGGCGGCCAGCGCCAGCGCGTCGGCATCGCCCGCGCGCTGGCCGCCGACCCGCGCGTGATCGTCTGCGACGAACCCGTGTCGGCGCTCGACGTCACCACGCAGGCGCAGGTCGTCGCCCTCCTGGCCGAGCTCCAGCGCGAACTGGGCCTCGCGCTCGTCTTCGTCGCCCACGACCTCGCCGTCGTCCGCCAGGTCAGCGACCGGGTGGCCGTCATGCGGCAGGGCCGGATCGTCGAGGAGGGGCCCGCCGACGAGGTGTACGACGCGCCGCGCGAGGACTACACGAAACAGCTCCTGGCGGCCGTACCGGCGCTCGATCCGGGCGTCGCCGCGCGCAGGCGCGCCGAACGGCGGGAGCTGGCGGCGGCCTGAGCCGACCGAGCGCCCCAGGGTGTCACCCTGGGGCGCTTTCATATGATTTTCGGCCCGTCGGTCGGTGACCGTGTGATCCCTTAGCGCGACAGAACGCGACCCGCACGGGAAAGTTACGACCGTTCACCCCTTTTGGTGGTGCGACGGACAACCGTCCACCACACCACCGCCTTGTCCGCATACGTTCTTCCCGCTGTGAGCCGTCGGGTCAACGACGGCTCCCTGAACGGGAGATCGGGGGTGCGCTCGTGCGCATCGGACTGCTGACGGAGGGTGGCCGGCCGCATCTGGGCGGTGACGCCGGACTCTGGTGCGACCGGCTCGTGCGCGGGCTCGGGCAGCACGAGTTCGCCGTCTACACGCTTCACCCCGACGACCCCTGCGACGACGGCATCGTCCACGGCCGCCGCGCACGCGGGCGCTTCCTGGACGCGTACGGCGAACTGGCCGCCGCCATCTGCTCCGCGTCCCCCTCCACCGCAGAGGCGGACCGTTTCGGCAACGCGCTGTACACACTCGCCGAACTCGCCCGCGACGAAGGCGGCCTGCCCGGCGCGCTCCGCTCCGAACGGGCCGTACGCACCCTGGAACGCGCCTGTCGCGCGCCGGGCGCCCGCCCCGCCGCCCACGAGGCCCGCGTTCCCGACCTGCTCGCCGTCGCGGACCGCCTGGAACGGGCCCTGAGGCCCCTGTCGCTGCCCTGGTACGACGAGGACACCCTCGGGGCCGTCGACCTCTGCCACGCGGCCTCAGGCGGCGTCGTGGCCCTCCCTGGGCTCCTCGCCGGGCACTTCTTCGGGGTGCCGCTCGTCGTGACGGAGTACGGGGTGCGGTTGCGGGCGCAGTACCTCGAGAGCGCGGAGAGCGCGAGGAGTGCGGAGAGCGCGAGGAGTGCGGAGGGGGAGGGGAGTGGGGGAGGCGCGCGCGAGGGAGACGGTCCTCACCGCGCGGGTGCCCCCGTACGCGCCCTGCTCGCCGCCTTCCACGGGCGGCTCGCCGCCGAGGTGTACCGCGGGGCGGCGCGGATCACGCCCGGCAACGCGCACGCGCGCCGCTGGCAGGAGCGCTGCGGCGCCGATCCGGCCAAGCTGCGCACCGTCCACCCCGGGCTCGACGCCCGCCCCTTCGCCGAGGCCGGCGAGGCGCCCGACAGCGCCGACCCGCGCACCCTCGTGTGGGTCGGCCGGATCGAGCCCGCCAAGGACCTGGTCTCCCTCCTGCACGCCTTCGCCGAGGTCCGCAGGCAGGAGCCCGGCACCCGGCTGTGCGTCGTCGGCACGCCCGCCGACGCCGAGGGCGCCGCCTACCTCGGCCACTGCCGCGCGCTGGCCGCCCAGCTCTTCCCCGACGAGGCCCCCGGCTCCTACGCCGTCGGCGACAACCCCGTCTCCTTCGAGGAACCCGGCGGACCCGAACTCCCCGGCGCTGCCGAGGCGTACGCGGCGGGCGCCGTCGTCGTCCTCTCCAGCGTCGTCGAAGGGTTCCCCGACGGGCTCGTCGAGGCCATGCTCTGCGGGCGCGCCACGGTCTCCACCGACGTCGGCGCCGTCGTCGAGGCGATAGGCGGCACCGGGCTCGTCGTCCCCCCGCGCAATCCGCGGGCGCTCGCGGAGGCGTGCGTGGCGCTCCTGCGCGACCCCGAGCGCCGTGCGCGCCTGGGTGCGGCGGCGCGTGCGCGTGCGCTGGAGCTGTTCACCGTCGAGCAGAACGTCGCGGCGTTCGACGCGATCTATCTGGACGTCGTGTCCCGGTGCCCCGTCCGGCGTGTCGTGGTCGGCGAGGACGGGGAGCCGATGCCGTTCGGCGTGCCCGCGGAGGCGCATCTGGCGGGGCGGTGGACGGGGCGCCGGGTGCCGGGGTGGGCGGTTGCGGGGGGCGAGGCGTTCGAGGCGGCTGGGGGTGCCGGTGAGGGCACGGTTGTTGAAGGCGGGGCCTTCGAGGACGCGGTCTTCGAGGGGGCCGGAGCCGTAGGCGGGGCCGGGGTCTGCGGGGGCGCGAGGGCCGGGGCGCGTGCGGCCGTTCAAGGGACGGCTGCGGCGCGGGCCGAGGGCACCTCTCGGAGCGACGGGAGCTGCGGGGCGTACGCCGTGCCCGTGGGGGTGGGTTCGGGGCCCGTGTGTACGGCGGTTTCGGTGGTGGAGGGGGTCCTGTGAGCGGGGTGGAAGGGCTCGACCGGCCCGGGACACCGGGGAGTCCGGGAGCGTGGGACGAGCGATCGCTGGAGTGGACCGGGCGCGCGCCGGGGGAGCCGGGGCGTACGGCGCTGGGCGAGTCTCCGGCGTTGCGCGAAACCGTCGTCGCCACAGGGCCTCGGCGTACCGGCGTCGACCCCGTCAAGGCACTGCTGCACCGCCACCGGGAGCTGTGCGAACGCGCGGTGGACCCCCTGGAGATCGCCGCAGGACTGGAGGCGCAGGGGTTCACCGACCGGGACGCCGCGCGGCTGCGCCACCGGGACGTCTTCTCGCTCGCCGAGGAGATGTACGCGCGCGTGCCGAGGGAGAACACCGCGACAGAGCAGGCGCCTTCCAAACGCTTGCCCTCACCCGCCCGCCCCGCGTGGGCGCTGCTCAGCCTCCTCCCGGGCGCCCTGTGCGCCGCGACGGTCGCCGGGCTGCACCGCACCTCCGGCGCCGAACGGCAGGCCGTCCTCGGCGTGGGCGTCCTCGCCGTCGCCCTCGCGCTGCGCGCCGTACTGCGCCACGGCCCGCTGAGCCCGCGCCGGCGCCCCCGCCCGGTGCCGCACCGGACCACCTCGGCGACCTGCTGGCTCCTGCTGTACGCCGCTGTCGGCGACGGCTTCCTCGCCGCGACCGTCACCGGGGGCCCCGACGGCCCGCCCGGACTCACCCCGGACGCCCCCTGGCCGCTGACCCCCGCGCCCCTGCTGACCCTCGCCCTGGCCTGCGCGCCCGCCGCGTACTGCGCCCACCTCCTCGCCGTCCGCGCGGGCCGCAGGGTGTGCGGCAGTCGAGGCATGGAGGAGTTCGCCAGAGCCGTACGACCGCTGCTGCTCGGCACGGTCGCCCTGTACACGGCCGCCCTCACGGGCCTCACGGCGCTGTGCGGCGCGCTCCTGGGCGAACCCGCCGAGTACGCGCGCGTGGTCCCCCTCGGCCTGCTCCTGTTTCTTGCCCGCCTCCTCACGATCCACGGCTTCACGCACGCCCCCGCCGTCGTCCTGTCCGCCGCTGCCGCCGCCCTGGCCCTCGCGCCGGCCACCGTCCTCGCGGGCCGCCTCCCCGGCTGCGACGCCCTGTCCGTCCCGGTCGACACACTGTTCACCGCCTGGGGCCCCGCCGCGCTCCCCGCCCTCACCGCCACGGCCGCCGCCGCGACCCTCCTGATCCACACGGCCCGCACCCTCACGAAGGCATCGGCCCACGCGCGGACGGACCGGCCGTGCTGAGCGCCCGCCCGGCGAACCCGGCACTCGCACGCTGCACCACGGCAGCCGCACCCAACTCCAGCGTTCCGGACGCGTCGTTCCCCTGTCCGCCGTACGGCCGCGCCGGTGTCGGCCGTGTCATGGCGGCCGGACGGCGTCTCGCCCCCGTGCACGGCCCTCGTCGGCCGCCCCCCACGCGCGTGGCGAGCGCGCCCCACCACCCCGCCGCGGGCAACCGCACCACCCTCGAAGGAGAGACCAGATGACCACGCCTCGACCCGGAGCGACCCGCTCCCTGCACTTCCTGGGGGCGGCGCGATGAGGGTTCTGCTGATCGGAGCCAACGGATACCTCGGCCGGTTCGTCGCGGACCGGCTGCTCGCCGACCCGGCGGCGCAGCTCACCGCGCTCGGACGCGGGGACGACGCCGACGTGCGGTTCGACCTCGCGTCCGGCAGCCCGGGGGCGCTGACGCGCTTCCTGGACGCGGTCCACCCCCAGGTCGTCATCAACTGCGCGGGCGCCACGCGCGGCGGCGCGAAGGAGCTGATCCGGCACAACACGGTCGCCGTCGCCACCGTCTGCGAGGCGCTGCGGCGCAGCGGCTGCGGCGCGCGCCTGGTGCAGATCGGCTGCGGCGCCGAGTACGGCCCGAGCCAGCCCGGCTCGTCGACGGCGGAGGACGCCGTCCCGCGCCCCGGCGGCCCGTACGGCGTGAGCAAGCTCGCCGCGACGGAACTCGTCCTCGGCTCCGGCCTCGACGCGGTCGTGCTGCGGGTGTTCTCCCCGGCCGGCCCCGGCACGCCCGCGGGGAGCCCGCTGGGCCGCCTCGCGGAGGCGATGCGCCGCGCGATGCAGTCCGGCGACGGCGAGCTGAAGCTCGCGGGCCTCGCCGCGCAGCGCGACTTCATCGACGTCCGGGACGTCGCCCGCGCGGTGCACGCCGCCGCGCTGTCCGCCGCGCAGGGCGTCATCAACATCGGCTCCGGCCGCGCCGTACGCCTGCGGGACGCCGCCGCGACCCTCGCGCGGGTGGCCGGGTACGGGGGCGCGCTGCACGAACTCGACGTCCCCCCGGGCCCGATGCGGGCGGCCATCGGCCACCCCCGGCACGAGCACGACCCCGCCGCGCCGGTCGCGTACCCGTACCCGGACGGCTGCGGGAGCTGGCAGCAGGCCGACGTGCGCACCGCGCGCGACCGGCTCGGCTGGCGGCCCCGGATCAACCTGGAGGAGTCCCTCGCGGACATCTGGATGGAGGCCGCGTGCCGCATGTGACCGGGGCGAGCACCGGGGTGCGCACCGGCTTCGGCGTCCCCGGGTTCGCGCATCCCCTGCTGGCGCCGGGCGAGTGGGGCGAACTCGCCCGCCCGGGCACGCCGTTGCACTGGGCCGTCCTGGACGTCGCCGACGGCCCCGGGACGCGCCCCGACCCGCACTGCCTGGAGACCGCCGGCCGGCTGCGCAACGCGGGCGTGCGCGTCCTGGGCCGCCTCGACGCCGTCCATGGCACCCGCGCGCGGGGTGACCTCCTCGACGACGCGGGCCGCTACGCGAGCTGGTACCGGGTCGACGGCTTCCTCCTGGACCGCTGTCCCGTCGAGCGCGCCGGCCTCGCGGGCACGGGCCTGCTGGCCGTCGCGCTGCGGGAGTTCGCCGACGACGCCCACCTGGTCCTCGGCCACGGCACCCACCCGCACCCCGGGTACGCCGAGCACGGCGACCAGCTGGTGACCTTCTCCGGGGCCTGGAGCGACTACCGCTGGTCGCAGGTGGCGGAGTGGACGGCCGAGCATCCGCCGGAGCGCTTCTGCCACTTCGTGCACGGCGTGCCCCGCGGGCATCTCGACGAGGCTCTGCGGGTCGCGCGCTGGCAGGGCGCGGCGACCATCTGGTTCACCGACCGTTCCGACCGGGGCGGCCGGGACGACCCCTGGGAGACCCTGCCCGGCTACTGGGACGAGATCGTCTCGCGGATCGGAACAGGTGTCTCGGAATGAAGAAGTGCGTGGCAGTGTTACGGGGAGAACAACTGTAGTGATTGACCGACCAACGGAGTCCCCGTGTCGCTGCCACCCCTGGTCGAGCCGGCCGCCGAGCTCACCGTAGACGAGGTCCGCAGGTACTCCCGCCACCTGATCATCCCCGACGTGGGGATGGCCGGGCAGAAGCGGCTGAAGAACGCGAAGGTGCTCTGTGTCGGCGCCGGCGGCCTGGGCTCGCCGGCGCTGATGTACCTGGCCGCGGCCGGTGTCGGCACGCTGGGCATCGTCGAGTTCGACGAGGTCGACGAGTCCAACCTCCAGCGGCAGATCATCCACAGCCAGGCCGACATCGGCCGCTCCAAGGCGCAGTCCGCGCGCGACTCCGTCCTCGGCATCAACCCGTACGTGAACGTGATCCTCCACGAGGAACGGCTCGAAGCCGAGAACGTGATGGACATCTTCAGCCAGTACGACCTGATCGTCGACGGCACGGACAACTTCGCGACCCGCTACCTGGTCAACGACGCGTGCGTACTGCTCAACAAGCCGTACGTGTGGGGCTCCATCTACCGCTTCGACGGCCAGGCGTCGGTCTTCTGGTCCGAGTACGGCCCCTGCTACCGCTGCCTCTACCCGGAGCCCCCGCCGCCGGGCATGGTCCCCTCCTGCGCCGAGGGCGGCGTCCTGGGCGTGCTGTGCGCGTCCATCGGCTCCATCCAGGTCACCGAGGCCATCAAGGTCCTCACCGGCACCGGTGAGCCCCTCGTCGGCCGCCTGATGATCTACGACGCCCTGGAGATGCAGTACCGCCAGGTCAAGGTCCGCAAGGACCCGGACTGCGCGGTGTGCGGCGAGAACCCGACGGTCACCGAACTCATCGACTACGAGGCGTTCTGCGGCGTCGTCTCCGAGGAGGCCCAGGAGGCCGCCCTCGGCTCGACGATCACCGCGAAGCAGCTCAAGGAGTGGATCGACGAGGGCGAGAACATCGAGATCATCGACGTCCGCGAGCAGAACGAGTACGAGATCGTCTCCATCCCGGGCGCGAAGCTGATCCCGAAGAACGAGTTCCTCCTCGGCACCGCCCTGGAGTCGCTGCCCCAGGACAAGAAGATCGTCTTGCACTGCAAGACGGGTGTCCGCAGTGCGGAAGTCCTCGCCGTCCTGAAGTCGGCCGGCTTCTCCGACGCCGTCCACGTCGGCGGCGGCGTCATCGGCTGGGTCAACCAGATCGAACCGCACAAGCCCGTCTACTGAGACCGCTCCCGCTCCCCGACGGCGGGGGTCTCGCCCACCATGCGTGGGGGAGACCCCCGCCGCCGTCATGAGCAGACCTTTCCGTCCCGCGGCACCGTGCCGTCCAGCAGGTAGGCGTCCACCGTCGAGTCGACGCAGTCGCTGCCGCTGCCGTACGCGCCGTGTCCCTCGCCCTTCCAGGTGAGCAGCACCCCGACCTTCTCGCCCAGCTCGTCGGCCATCTTGCGCGCGCCCTCGTACGGGGTCGCCGGGTCGCCCGTGTTGCCGACCAGCAGGATCGGGGCCGCGCCCGCCGCGCTCACCTCCGGGGTCTCGTACTGGCCGGCCACCGGCCAGTCGTGGCACCAGCCCGCGCTGTCCCAGGCGAGGTACGGGCCGAAGACCGGGGAGATCCTCTCGAACTCCGGGAGGACCTTCCGCGTCTCGTCCGCCGTCGGACGCTGCTTGTCGTCCAGGCACGAGATGACCCGCTGGGAGTGGCTCGACGTCCCGTAACGCCCCGAGGAGTCGCGCTCGTTGTAGGCGTCGGCGAGCACCAGCAGGCCCGAGCCGTCGCCGTCCTGAGCCTTCTCCAGCGCGCGGGTGAGGCTCGGCCAGGCGGACTCGGAGTACAGCGGGGTGACGATGCCGGTGACCGCGAGCGTCTGGGTGAGCCTGCGGCCGGAGGACGCCGACAGCGGGTTCGCGTCCAGTCTCTCCAGCAGGTCCGCGATCTTCCGGGTGCCCTCCTCGGGGTCCTGCCCGGTCGACTTCAGGTAGTTGTCGAGCGCCAGCTGGAAGCCCTGGGCCTGGTTGCGGGCGTGGCCCACCGCGTCGGCGGCCGGGTCGACCACCGCGTCCAGGACCAGCCGGCCCACGTTCTTCGGGAACAGGTGCGCGTAGACACCGCCGAGTTCGGTGCCGTACGAGACGCCGAAGTAGTACGTCTTCGCGTCGCCCAGGACCTGGCGCATCAGGTCCATGTCGCGGGCCGTGTCGGTCGTCGACACGTGGGCCATCAGCTCACCGGCCGCCTTCTCGCAGCCCTGTCCGAAGCTGTCCGCGTCCTGGAAGAACGCCCGCTCCTCGGCGGGCGTGTCCGGCGTGGCGTCCACGGTCTCGGCGGCGGCGATCTCCTTGTCGTCGCGGCAGCGCACGCCCTCGCTGCGGCCCACCCCGCGCGGGTCGAAGCTCACCAGGTCGTAGCGCTCGCGCAGCGCGGTGTAGTCCGGGGCGAACGACGGCAGGGAATCGACGCCCGAGCCGCCGGGGCCGCCGAAGTTGAACAGCAGCGAGCCGATCCGCTCGTCCGCCGATCCGCTCGACTTCGTCCGCACCAGCGCGACGTCGATCATCCGCCCCTTGGGCTTCGACCAGTCGAGCGGCGCCTTCATCGTCGCGCACTGCCACGCGCCGCCCGGTGCCGAACTCCCCGTGCAGCGCCGCCAGTCGAGCTTCTGTCCGGTCAGACGGGTGGGGAGCCCGGACGCCGGGGGAGCGTCCGACGCCGGCGCCTTCCCGCCGTCGTCCGCCTTCTCCTTCGACCCACTGCCGCACCCGGCCACCACCAGCGCCACGACCGCTCCCAACGCGGCCCACCGTACGATTCGCGCCATCGCGCACCCCCCGCTTCCGCGCCGCCCGATCCGTGCGTCGAACGGCTGTGCAGCCATCGTAGGGGGAGCAAGCAGACGCTGTGTCAGCCTGTGGATAACCCTGTGACCTGCGGTTTCAGCGGGGGCAGACGGTTCCCGCCGCCGGGACCTTCCCGTCCAGCAGATAGCCGTTCACCGCGGCCTGGACACATTTGTCCTTGCTGTCGTAGGCGCCATGTCCCTGGCCCTTGTACGTCAGCTCGACCCCGACCCCCTTGCCCAGCGCCTCCACCATCCTGCGAGCACCCTCGTACGGCGTCGCCGGGTCGCCGGTGTTGCCGACGACGAGGACCGGAGCCGCGCCGGGCGCGCTCACGTCGGGGTGGCCGGCGGCGCCGGGAACGGCCCAGCCGGTGCAGCTGACCATGCCCCAGGCGAGGAAGTCGCCGAAGACGGGGGAGGCGGCGCGGAACCCGGGGAGCCCGCGCTCGACGTCCGCCGGGGTGTAACGGGGCTTGTCGTCGGCGCAGTTGATGGCGATGTTGGCGGCGGTCATGTTGCTGTACTCGCCGTTCGGGCTGCGGCCGTTCATCAGGTCCGACAGCAGCATCAGGACCTTGCCGTCACCCTCGTACGCCTGCTCCAGACCTTCGGTCAGGTACTCCCAGAAGTCCTTCGAGTACAGGGCCTGGGCGATGCCGTTCGTGGCGGCGGTCTGGGTCAGCACGCGCGGGAAGTTGCCCGGCAGCGGCTTCGCGTCGAGGCTCTTGAGCAGCCCCGCGATCCGGTCCTTCACGCCCTGCGCGGTGTCGCCGACGGGGCAGTCCTCCGTCTGGGAGACGCAGTTCTCGGCGTAGTTGTCCAGGGCGAGCTGGAAGCCCTTCGCCTGTCCCAGGGCGCCCTGTTCGGAGGTCTGCGTGGGGTCGACGACCGCGTCCAGGACCGCGCGGCCGACGTTCTTCGGGAACAGGTGCGCGTAGACGCCGCCCAGCTCGGTGCCGTACGAGATGCCGAAGTAGTACAGCTTGTCGTCGCCCAGGACCTGCCGCATGAGGTCCATGTCCCGGGCCGCGTCGGTGGTCCGTACGTACGGGAGCATCTTCCGGGAGTTCTTCTCGCAGGCCGCGTTGAACTCCTTGGTGGCGGCGAGGAGTCCGGCGCGTTCGGTGGCGTCGTCGGGGGTCATGTCCTGCTGGAAGTAGGCGTCCAGCTGCCGGTCGTTCTCGCACTTCACACCGGCGCTGCGGCCGACCCCGCGCGGGTCGAAGCTCACCAGGTCGTACCGGGTGCGGAGCTTGTCGTAGTCCGCGCCGAACGACGGCAGAGTGGTCACGCCCGAGCCACCCGGGCCGCCGAAGTTGAACACCAGCGAGCCGATCCGTCCGCCCGCGTCACCACTCGCCCGCGCGCGGATCAGCGCGATGCCGATCGTGTCCCCGTGAGGCTTCGACCAGTCCCGTGGCGCCCGCATCGTCGCGCACTGCCACGTCCCTCCGTCCGGCAGCGGAGACGGCACGTTGCCCCCGCCCTCCGCCTGCGAAGGCGCCGGACAGTCCTTCCACCCCAGCTTCTGCCCCGCAGGCTCTTCCTCCCCGGCCCCACCCCCACAGGCCGCCATCAGGGACGACAGCAGCACAACGCCGGAGACCAACACGACGGAACGTTTCGCCATGATCCCCATCCTGCTGCCGGGCCCTCCCCCGCGCGCGTGGCGCGAGCCGTACGAGGGACCGGGACAGTTCGCCGGTCATCCGGCGCGTGCGCGCGTCGGGGGCTTCGGTGTCACCGGCTCCCTACAGCGCGCCCTTGCGGGACAGGTGGTTGAAGACGATCCAGCCGGGGAGGACCGGGAGCCAGAGGGTGAGGAGGCGGAAGAGGAGGACGGCGGGGGCGGCCACCTCCTTGGGGAGGCCCACGGCGATCAGGCCGACCGTGAGGGTGGCCTCGACCGCTCCTACGCCGCCCGGCGTGGGCGCGGCGGAGCCGAGCGCGTTGCCGGCGAGGAAGACGACCGCGACGCTGGCGAGGCTGATCGACGTCGACTCGTTGCCGAACGCACGGATCGAGGCATCGAGGCACATCACGAAGCAGGCGGTCAGCAGGAGCATGCCGCCGATGCCGGTGACGAGCTTCTGGGGCCGCTGGAGGATGTCCAGCATGCGCGGGACGACACCCGCGAACAGCGACCGTACGCGCGTGGCGACGAACTTCCGCAGGAACGGCACCGACGTCACCACGAGGACGAGTACGGCGACCGTCAGCAGCCCGGCGATGACCGTTCGGGACGGCGTCAGCGACGGCGTCTTCTCGATGCCCGTCAGGTAGCCGAAGGACAGCAGCATGACGATGTGGCAGCCCAGCCCGAAGAGCTGCGAGGCACCCACGCTGGCCACGGCGAGCCCCGGCCGCACCCCCTGCCGCTGGAGGAACCGCGTGTTGAGGGCGACCCCGCCGACCGCGGCCGGCGCGACGATCTTCACGAAGGACCCGGCGACCTGCGCGGCGACGGTCCGCGGGAACGGCACCCGTTCCGGCACGAACCCCAGGAGGCTCATCGCCGCGGCGACGTAGCTGAGCGCGGAGAACGCCACCGCGGCGGCCACCCAGCCCCACTCGGCGTTGGAGATCAGCGGTCCGAACTCGATGTGGGTGAGCTGTGTCAGCAGGAAGTACGCGCCCAGGGCGCCCGCCATGAAGCTCAGCAGCGTGCGCGGGCGCACCCGCTCCAGGCGGGCCGGTTCGACCGGCGCCTGCGGGCGGATGAGCAGCACCTCGTGCCGGATCTGGGTGAGGAGGTCGTCCTCGCGCGCCTCCTCCACCGCTTCGTCCATGGCCCGCTTCTCGGCCCGTGCCTCGGCCTTCAGCGTCTTTTTGGCGGCTTTTCCGGAGGAGACCGGCTCTGGTTCCTCAGCGGCCTCCGGACGGGCCTGCTTGGCCTGTCTGGACGCCTCCAGGACGGCGTCCCGCTCACGCTGCGCCTGCTCCCGGGCCAGCCGGCGCAGCGTGGAGCGCGTGGAACGGGTCAGCGCGATCGGCTGGAGCATCGGCAGGCAGTCGGCGACCGCGTCCGGACCGAGCACGCTCACCGCCGAGGCCACCGCCCGCTCCGCGCCCACGCGCAGGCCGAGGGTCGTCACCAGTTGGGCGATGTCCATGAGCAGCAGCAGGGAGCTCGCCGCGATCTCGCCGCCGCGCAGATCGGTGAGGATCACCGTGCCGGAACGATCCACCAGGATCGCGTCCCCCGCGAGCCTGCGGTGCGCGATACGCCGCGACTGGAGCGCGCGCACCTGATGCCACGCGTTGTGCAGCACCTCGTCGGTGATCTCCGCGTCCGCCAGTGAGTCCAGCGTGCGCCCGCCGGTGTGCTCGTAGACCAGCATCACGGCGTCCGGGCCCAGCTCGGACATCGCGATCAGCTTGGGCGCGTTCGCGCCGGCAGCGATCGCCGCGTACGCCAGCAGCGCCTCCTGCTCCAGCGCCTGCCGCAGCGACTGGAGGCTGGAGCGGGTCGCGAAGCCGCGCAGCGCCAGATTGCGCCACGCGCGGTAGAAGAACCCCTGCGCCTGCTGCTCCCGGTCGACGACCGTCACGTCCAGCGGCGCGCCGTCCTCCAGGGTGACGAAGTAGCGCCGCCCGCGGTCGCTGTCCCCGGACTCCGTCGCCTCCACGCGCGCGGCGCTCACCGGCCGGAAACCGACCGTCCTGAGGCCCGCCATCAGCGTGCGCCCGGTGGGCCGGACGTTCGGCGAGCCGACCGCGTACAGCGTGCCGTAGGCGACGCTCCAGCCGATCAGCACCGTGAGGATGATCGAGAAGGGGGTCGTGTAGCCGGTGACGAGCATCGACAGCGCGTCGAGCAGCAGCACGATCCACAGCACCGCGCGCCAGCGCGGCCGGCGTGACATGCCCACGGCCGACATATAGGCGATGACCGGCGCGAGATAGCCGTGCACCGGGTCCGTGAGGGCGTGGATGTCACCGGGGGAGGGCTGGGTGAGCGCGTCCCGGATGGAGGCCGGGGCGCCCTTGGCGACCCACAGGTCCATGGCGAGCGTCACCCCGTGCGCGAGGACGGCCGCCAGGACGCCGTCGGCGATCCGCAGCCCGTCGCGCTTGACCAGCCGTTCGATCGCGAACGCGACCGGCACCAGGAGGATCGCGATGCTGGACGCCAGCCCCGCGATCTTGATCAGCAGGTCGGGCGCCTGGCCGGTGCCCTTGTTGATGTCCTGCTCCAGGCCGGAGGTCGTGCCGTGCGCGAACGCGGCGATCGCCAGGAGCACCACGATCGCGAGGACGCCCGCCAGGAGCCGCATGAGGTCCGAGGGACGGTGCACGCGCGCGGGGAGCAGCGGTTCGTCGCCCTCCACCTCGTCCACGTGCGCCACGTCCGCGTACTCCTTCGAGCTCCCGCGCGCGGGCGGTTCGCCTGTGTCCGGGCGCGATGCGCCGTCAGAGGTGCCCTCCGCGTCGTCGGAATGCACACCCTGCTGCTTCATCGTCTCTTCTTGATCTCGTATCACCGGTCACCGCCCGCACGATGGTGGCATGCCCGACCGACATCCGGTGATGTCAGGGTGCGAACGCGGGGCGCACAGTCTGCCCGAAGCGTCCTTCCGGGGCGAGGTCCACCGAGCGTCACGGGCCCGTCGCATTGTCGGTGCGGTGCGGCAGGATGGGGCGGATGAGCGAGCAGAGCCTTCCCGACGACGCCCGCGCGGAGTACACGGACGCGCTGCCCGAGTACGCCGAGCGGGTCCTCGACGTCACCGAGCTGATCCCGCCGGGCCGGGTCATGACGTACGGGGACGTCGCCGAGTGGCTCCAGGAGGGCGGCCCCCGGCAGGTCGGGCGTGTCATGGCCCTCTACGGGGGCGCCGTGCCGTGGTGGCGCGTCGTGCGCGCGGACGGCGCTCTGCTGCCCGGACACGAACTGCGGGCCCTCGATCACTACCGTGCGGAGGGCACCCCGCTCAAAGCGGCGGGCGCCGCCGCTCAGGGGCATCTGCCGCGCCTCGACATGAAGCGGGCGCGCTGGGACGGCGGCGGCGCGGACGGGCACACCTGACAGCTTCCGCCATCGCGGGAACCCTCGAAGGACCCGTGCGCCGTTCGGGTGAACCGGGGCACGCCCGGAGCATGACGTACGTTCGAGGGGCAAGGGGCGTGTGAGCCGTACGAGGCGCACGGGACCGACCGGAAGGCCCTCACCGGGGCCGGCTCCCGGCGTAGCGTCGGCCGCACACGTCCCCCTCATCCCGAGACCACCGCCCGGCACGGACGGACGGCGGCGAACCAGCACACCCACCAGGACCGGCGAACCACGTGAGCACCTCTCCCTCCACCGGGCGCCTGCCGCACCCCCAGGTACGGCAGGGGACCCGTGGCGCCTACCGACTGGTGCGCACCCCTCCGGCCCGCGAGGCTCCCCCTCGTCTGGACGCCGCGCAGCGCGCCGTGGTTGACCACACCACCGGCCCTCTGCTGGTTCTCGCGGGTCCCGGCACCGGCAAGACCACCACCCTCGTCGAGTCCGTCGCCGCCCGCGTCGAGCGCGGCGGCGACCCCGCGCGGATCCTCGTCCTGACGTTCAGCCGCAAGGCCGCCGTCGAGCTGCGCGACCGCATGGCCCTGCGCATGGGCGCCTCGCGCGCACCCCAGGCGACCACCTTCCACTCGTTCTGCTACGCCCTCGTGCGCGCCCACCAGGACAGCGAACTGTTCGTGGAGCCCCTGCGGCTGCTCTCCGGCCCCGAGCAGGACGTCACCGTCCGGGAGCTGCTCGCCGGCCAGCTCGACCTCCAGCGCCTCGGCCTCGCGCACGTGAGCTGGCCCGACGAACTGCGCGCCTGCCTCACCACGCGCGGGTTCGCCGACGAGGTCCGCGCGGTCCTCGCCCGCAGCCGCGAACTCGGCCTCGGCCCCGAGGCCCTGACCGCCTTCGCCGACCGCATCGGCCGCCCCGACTGGCGCGCCGCCGCCGTCTTCCTCGCCGAGTACCTCGACGTCCTCGACCTCCAAGGGGTCCTCGACTACGCCGAACTCGTCCACCGCGCCGTCCTCCTCGCCCAGCGCCCCGAGGCCGCCGCCCACCTCGCCGCGCGCTACGACGCCGTCTACGTCGACGAGTACCAGGACACCGACCCCGCGCAGGTACGGCTCCTGCGCGCGCTCGCGGGGGACGGCCGCACCCTCGTCGCCCTCGGCGACCCGGACCAGTCGATCTACGCCTTCCGGGGCGCCGACGTGAACGGCATCCTCGACTTCCCGCACACCTTCCCGCGCGCGGACGGCACCCCCGCCCCCGTCGAGGTCCTGCGCACCTCGCGCCGCTCCGCCGCCCGCCTGCTGACCGCCACCCGCCTGCTCGCCCAGCGCATGCCCCTCACCCGCCTCCCCGCGGACAAGGCCCGCGCCCACCGCGCCCTCGCCCCCACGCGCGAGGGCGGCGGCGTCGAGGTGTACACGTACCCGACGACCGGCACCGAGCTCGACAACATCGCCGACATCCTGCGCCGCGCCCACCTGGAGGACGGCGTCCCCTGGCGCGACATGGCCGTCCTCGTGCGCGCGGGCACCCGTTCCGTACCCGCCCTGCGCCGCGCTCTCAGCACCGCAGGCGTCCCCCTGCACACCGACGGCGCCGACGTCCCGCTGCGCCACGAACCGGCGGTCGCCCCCCTGTTGACGGCCCTGCGCGCGGTCGCGACGGCGGAGGCGACGAGCCGTACGGACACCACGGCCGACCCGGACACCGAGCCCGCTGAGCCCGCTGAGCCGCCCGTCTGGCTCGACACCGAGACCGCCCTCACCCTCCTCGCCTCGCCCCTCGCCGCCATGGACGCCGCCGACGTCCGCCGCCTCGGGCGCGCGCTGCGCGACGAGGAACGGGCCGGCGGCAACCCGCTGCCGCCGCCCTCCGACGACCTGCTCGCGCGCGCGGTCGCCGAACCCGAACGACTGGTCGCGCACGACCGGGCATACGCGCGCGGCGCACAGGACCTCGGGAAACTGCTCGCCAAGGCACGCGCGCGCCTCGCGGACGGCGGCACCGCCGAGGAGGCGCTGTGGGAGCTGTGGGCGCGCACGTCCTGGCCCGGCCGGCTCGCCAAAGCCGCCCTGCGCGGCGGCGCGGCGGGACGCAACGCCGACCGCGACCTCGACGCCGTGTGCGCGCTGTTCGCGACGGCCGCCCGCGCGGAGGCCCGCACCGGCGGCCGGGGCGCCCTGAACTTCCTGGAGGAGCTGGAGGCCGAGGACATCGCGGCCGACACCCTCACGCGACGCGTCGTACGGCCGGACGCGGTGCGCCTGATGACGGCGCACCGCGCCAAGGGCCTCCAGTGGCGCCTGGTCGTCGTCGCCGGCGTCCAGGAAGGGCTGTGGCCCGACCTGCGCCGGCGCGGCTCCCTGCTGGAGGCCGACCGCATCGGCCGCGACGGACTCGCCGAACCGCTCACCCCGGGCGCGCTGCTCGCCGAGGAACGCCGCCTGTTCTACGTTGCCGCCACCCGCGCGAGCGAGCGCCTCGTCGTCACCGCCGTGAAGGCGCCCGCCGACGACGGCGATCAGCCCTCCCGCTTCCTCACCGAACTCGGCGTCGAACCCCAGGACGTCACCGGCCGCCCCCGCCGCCCCCTGTCGGTCCCCGCGCTCGTCGCCGAACTGCGCGCGACGACGGTCGACCCGCGCGCCTCCGACACTCTCAGGGAGGCCGCCGCGCGCCGCCTCGCCCGCCTGGCCGCGCTCGCCGACGAGGACGGCCGCCCGCTGGTCCCCGCCGCCCACCCGTACCGCTGGTGGGGCATGTGGGACCGCACCGAGAGCAAGGTCCCGCTGCGCGACCGCGACCAGCCCGTCGTCCTGTCCGGCAGCGCCCTCGACCAGCTCGCCAACACCTGCGCCCTCCAGTGGTTCCTCGGCCGCGAGGTGAAGGCCGACGCGCCCGCGACCGCCGCCCAGGGCTTCGGCAACGTCGTCCACGTCCTCGCCGACGAGGTCGCCTCCGGACGGACCCCCGCCGACCTCGACGTCCTCATGGAGCGCCTCGACTCCGTGTGGAACGGGCTCGCCTTCGACGCGCCCTGGAAGTCCGACCAGGAGAAGCACAACGCGCGCGTGGCGCTCGAACGCTTCCTGAAGTGGCACGTGCTCGACCGCGCGGGACGCACGCCCGTGGCGAGCGAGCACGACTTCGACGTCACCCTCGAAGCGGGCGAGTACGAGGTGCGCATCCGCGGCCAGATGGACCGCGTCGAGACCGACACCGACGGCCGCGCGTACGTCGTCGACTTCAAGACCGGCAAGCAGACGCCCACCTCCGCCGAGGTCGCCCGCCACCCCCAGCTCGCCGTCTACCAGCTCGCCGTGCGCGAGGGCGCCGTCGACGAGGTCTTCGACGGCGTACGGCCCGAGGCGGGCGGCGCGGAACTCGTCCAGCTCCGCCAGGGCGCCGCCCGGCGCGACGGCGGCGACACGCTGCCCAAGGTGCAGGCGCAGGAGCCGCTGTCCGGCGAGTGGGTCGGCGACCTGCTCGCCACGGCCGCGGGCAAGGTTCTCGACGAACGCTTCACCCCCGACGCCGGCCAGCACTGCACCCACTGCGCGTTCCGGGCGTCGTGCAGCGCGCGGCCCGAGGGACGGCACGTGGTGGAGTGAGCGCACCTCAGGTGAGCGCACCTCATGTGACCGACCCCACCACCCCTCCCACCTGCGCATCTCCCGTCCCACCCGTCGATTTGTCCTCCGTTGTCAGTGCCGCCCACTAGCCTTCCCCGCATGTCCTCCCGCATCACCGACCCCGAGCAGCTCAAAGAGCTCCTCGGCATCCCCTTCACCCCGGAGCAGACGGCCTGCATCACGGCGCCGCCCGCCCCGCAGGTGATCGTGGCCGGGGCGGGGTCGGGCAAGACGACCGTGATGGCCGCGCGCGTGGTGTGGCTGGTCGGCACCGGACAGGTCGCCCCGGAGCAGGTCCTCGGCCTGACGTTCACCAACAAGGCGGCCGGGGAACTCGCCGAACGCGTCCGCAAGGCACTGGTCAAGGCGGGCGTCACCGACCCCGACCCGGTCGACCCCGACAACCCCCCGGGCGAGCCGGTCATCTCGACGTACCACTCCTTCGCGGGCCGCCTGCTCACCGACCACGGCCTGCGCCTCGGCCTGGAGCCGACGTCCCGCCTGCTCGCCGACGCGACCCGCTTCCAGCTCGCCGCACGCGTCCTGCGCGAGGCCCCGGGCCCCTACCCGGCGCTCACCCGCTCCTTCGCCGACCTGACCGCCGACCTCCTCACGCTGGACGCCGAACTCGCCGAACACCTGGTGGACCCGGACGACCTGCGCGCGTGGGACGCCGACCTGCTGACGGCCCTGGACGGCGCGAAGCTCAGCAACGCCGACCTGCGCAAGGTCCCCGAGACGGCCGCCGCCCGCCGCGACCTCGCCGGACTGGTCCGCCGCTACCGCACCGCCAAACGCGACCGCGACCTCCTCGACTTCGGCGACCAGATCGCCCTCTCCGCGCGCCTCGCCGGCGTCCCCGAGGTCGGCCGGATCCTGCGCGAGGAGTTCAAGGTGGTCCTCCTGGACGAGTACCAGGACACCTCCGTCGCCCAGCGCATCCTCCTCGCGGGCCTCTTCGGCGGCGGCACCGGCCACCCCGTCACCGCCGTCGGCGACCCCTGCCAGGCCATCTACGGCTGGCGCGGCGCCTCCGTCGCCAACCTCGACGACTTCCCCGAGCACTTCGCGCACGCGGACGGCCGCCCCGCCGCCCGCCAGGCGCTCAGCGAGAACCGCCGCAGCGGCGGACGCCTCCTCGACCTCGCCAACGGCCTCGCGGAGCCCCTGCGCGCCATGCACGCGGGCGTGGAGGCCCTGCGCCCGGCCCCCGGCGCCGAACGCGACGGCACGGTCCGCTGCGCCCTCCTGCGCACTCACGCCGAGGAGACCGACTGGATCGCCGACTCCATCGCCCACCTCGTGAACACCGGCACGGCCCCCGGTGAGATCGCCGTCCTGTGCCGCACGGCGACCGACTTCGCCGAGATCCAGGGCGCCCTCGTCGCGCGGGACGTCCCCGTCGAGGTCGTCGGCCTCTCCGGACTGCTGCACCTCCCCGAGGTCGCCGACCTCGTCGCCGTCTGCGAGGTCCTCCAGGACCCCGGCGCCAACGCCTCCCTGGTCCGCCTCCTCACCGGCCCCCGCTGGCGCGTCGGCGCCCGCGACCTCGCCCTCCTGGGCCGCCGCGCCCGACGCCTCGTCACCCACGCGCGCGTGGACGACGACGGCGACCCCGACCGGCGCCTCGCCGCCGCCGTCGAGGGCACCGACCCGGCCGAGGTGATATCGCTGGCCGACGCCCTGGACACGTTCCTGGACGGCACCGGGGACGACGACGGCCTGCCGTTCTCGCCGGACGCGCGCGTGCGCTTCGCCTACCTCGCCACCGAACTGCGCGACCTGCGCCGCTCCCTGTCCGACCCGCTGATGGACGTCCTGCACCGCGTCCTCGCCGTCACCGGCCTGGAGGTCGAACTGTCGGCGTCCCCGCACGCGCTCGCCGCCCGCCGCCGCGAGACCCTGTCGAACTTCCTCGACGTCGCCGCCTCCTTCACCGCCCACGACGGCCAGGCCACCCTCCTCGCCTTCCTCGCCTTCCTGCGCACCGCCGCCCAGTACGAGAAGGGCCTCGACAACGCCCTCCCCGGCGGCGAGAACACCGTCAAGGTCCTCACCGCGCACAAGTCCAAGGGCCTGGAGTGGGACGTCGTCGTCGTCCCCGGGCTCGTCGACGGCACCTTCCCCAGCGCCAAGGGCCGCGAGAAGTGGACCGCCCAGGCCAAGGTCCTGCCGCACGCCCTGCGCGGGGACGCCGACACCCTCCCGGACGTCACCAGCTGGGACGCCAAGGGCATGAAGGCGTTCCACGAGGACATGAAGGACCACCAGCACACCGAGGAACTCCGCCTCGGCTACGTCACCTTCACGCGCCCGCGCAGCCTCCTGCTCGGCTCCGGCCACTGGTGGGGCCCCACCCAGAAGAAGCCCCGCGGCCCCTCCGGCTTCCTGACCGCCCTGTACGACCACTGCGCCGCCGGACACGGCGAGATCGAGGCGTGGGCCGACGCCCCCGAGGACGGCGAGGAGAACCCCACCCTCCAGGACACCACCGCCGACCACGCCTGGCCGCTCCCCCTCGACGACACGGCCCTGCGCCGCCGCCGCGCCGCCGCCGACACGGTCCTCACCCACCTGGACAACCCCACCGCCCTGCACGACCCCCACGCCCACGAGGACCCCGACTGGCCCCCGCCCCCGGACGACGACGACCCCTACGACCCCCGGTACGACGATCCGGAGCCGTACGACGAGACGGTCCCGTACGACGCCCCTCACGCCCCCACCCCCCGCCCCGCCCCCACCGTCCCCCACCAGACCACCCCCCTCACCCCGGAGGACGCCCGCACCATCGCCTCCTGGGACCGCGACCTCGACGCCCTCACCGGCGAACTCCTGCGCGCGCGCAGGGCCGTCACCGACGTCCCCCTCCCGGCCGTCCTCACCGCCTCCCAGGTCATGCGCCTCGCGGAGGACCACGACGGCCTCGCGCAGGAGCTGGCTCGCCCCATGCCGCAGCCGCCGAAACCGGCCGCGCGCAGGGGGACGCGCTTCCACGCCTGGGTGGAGGCCCGCTGGGAGGCGCTCACCCTGCCCCTGCTGGAGCCCGAGGAACTGCCCGGCACCGAGGACGCGGAGATCGACGACGAACGCGACCTGGAGGAGCTGAAGGAAGCGTTCGAGCGCACCGCGTACGCGCACCGCACGCCCCACCGCGTGGAGGCCCCCTTCCAGCTCTCCCTCGCGGGCCGCGTCGTACGGGGCCGTATCGACGCCGTCTACAAGGAGGGCGACGGCGCGACGGCGTCGTACGAGATCGTCGACTGGAAGACCCACCGGGAGCGGACCGCCGACCCCCTCCAGCTCGCGCTGTACCGGCTCGCGTGGGCCGAGCAGGAGGGTGTGCCCGTGGAATCCGTCACAGCGGCGTTCCTCTATGTGAGGACCGGAGACGTCGTCCGGCCCCCCGAGCTGCCCGGAAGGGCCGCTCTGGAGCGGATTCTGCGGGGTGCGAAGGCCACCGGGGAGCCCCTGGCGGAGGTCCGGGCGCCCGGCGACGATGTCGGTGCGGCCGGATAGGCTCGTGGACATGAGCCAGCCCATTGACAGCGCCGTCAGTGATGTCAGCGCCGTCCGCGCGTACATCGAGGAGCACCGGGCCGCCTTCCTCGGCGACCTCGCCGAGTGGCTGCGCATCCCCTCGGTCTCCGCCCAGCCGGAGCACGCTCCCGACGTCCGCCGCAGCGCCGACTGGCTCGCCGCGCAGCTCACCACGACCGGCTTCCCGGTCGTCGAGGTCTGGCCCACCCCCGGCGCCCCCGCCGTCTACGCGGAGTGGCCCGCGGACGACCCCCAGGCCCCCACCGTCCTCGTCTACGGCCACCACGACGTGCAGCCCGCCGCCCGCGAGGACGGCTGGGACACCGACCCCTTCGACCCCGTCGTCCGCGAGAACCGTCTTTACGCGCGCGGGGCGGCCGACGACAAGGGACAGGTGTTCTTCCACACCCTGGGCGTGCGCGCCCACCTCGCCGCCACCGGCCGCACGGCCCCGGCCGTGCACCTGAAGCTGCTGATCGAGGGCGAGGAGGAGTCCAGCTCCCCGAACTTCCGCGCCCTCGTCGAGGCCAACGCCGGCCGGCTCGCCGCCGACGCGGTGATCGTCTCCGACACCGGCATGTGGGCCGAGGACACCCCCACGGTCTGCACCGGCATGCGCGGCCTCACCGACTGCGAGATCCGCCTGCACGGCCCCGACCAGGACATCCACTCCGGCTCCTTCGGCGGCGCCGTCCCCAACCCGGCCACCGAGGTCGCCCGCCTCGTCGCCGCCCTGCACGACGAGCACGCGCGCGTGGCGGTCCCCGGCTTCTACGACGGCGTCGTCGACCTCACCGACGAGGAGCGCGCCCTCTTCGCCGAGCTGCCCTTCGACGAGGAGCGCTGGCTGCGCACCGCGCACTCGTACGCCGCCCGGGGCGAGGCCGGCTACAGCACCCTGGAGCGCGTCTGGGCGCGGCCCACCGCCGAGGTCAACGGCATCGGCGGCGGCTACCAGGGCGCCGGCAGCAAGACGATCGTCCCCGCCTCCGCGTTCGTGAAGCTGTCGTTCCGGCTCGTCGCGGGACAGGACCCCGACACCGTCGAGAAGGCCGTCCGCGCGTGGGTCGCCGGTCAGGTGCCCGCCGGGATCCGCTGCGAGATCGACTTCAGCCCCGCCACGCGCCCGTGCCTGACCCCGCTCGGCCACTCCGCGCTCCAGTCCGTCGTCCGCGCCATGGGACGCGCCTTCGAGCAACCCGTCCGCTTCACGCGCGAGGGCGGCTCCGGGCCCGCCGCCGACCTCCAGGAGGTCCTCGGCGCCCCGGTGCTGTTCCTGGGCATCTCCGTCCCCTCCGACGGCTGGCACGCGCCGAACGAGAAGGTCGAACTCGACCTGCTCCTCAAGGGCGCCGAGACCACCGCCCACCTGTGGGACGACCTCGCGCGCACCTGGCGCCATGCGCCCTGACACCCGACCGCACCCGCCCCTGCCGTACGTCCCGCCGAACCAACCGCTGCACCGGGGGAGTTGGAAGTACCCGTGACCACCTGGACCGACCCGAACGCCGACCGGCCCGTGTCGCTCACCGCACCCAGCGGCATCGACCGCGCCGCCCACCACCGGCTCGACGAGGCGTGGCTCGCCGCAGCGTGGAGCCACCCCACCACCCGCTGTTTCGTGGTCTCCGACGGACAGGTCCTCATCGACGAGACGCCCGACGGCCGGACCGAACTCGTCATGACGCCCTCCTTCGAGGCACCGCTCACCGAGGCGCACCGCTACTTCCTGGGCGCCGACGAGGACGGCGTCAGCTACTTCGCCCTCCAGAAGGACGCCCTGCCCGGCCGCATCGACCAGTCCGCGCGCCCCGCGGGCCTGCGCGAGGCCGGCCTGCTGCTGTCCGCGCGCGACGTCGGCCTGATGGTCCACGCGGTCGGCCTGGAGAACTGGCAGCGCACCCACCGTTTCTGCTCCCGCTGCGGCGAACGCACCGTCATCGCCGCCGCGGGTCACATCCGCCGCTGCCCGGCCTGCGGCGCGGAGCACTACCCGCGCACCGACCCGGCCGTGATCATGGCCGTCACGGACGACGAGGACCGCCTCCTGCTCGGCCGCCAGGTCCACTGGCCCGAAGGGCGCTTCTCGACGCTCGCCGGGTTCGTCGAGCCCGGCGAGTCCATCGAGACCTCCGTGCGCCGCGAGGTCTTCGAGGAGGTCGGCGTCACCGTCGGCCGCGTCGAGTACGTCGCCAGCCAGCCCTGGCCCTTCCCGTCCAGCCTGATGCTCGGCTTCCTCGCGCACGCCACGTCCACCGACATCGACGTCGACGGCGACGAGATCCACGAGGCCCGCTGGTTCTCCCGCGACGAACTGTGCGCCGCCTTCGAGTCCGGCGAGGTCCTGCCGCCCTACGGCATCTCCATCGCCGCCCGCCTGATCGAACTCTGGTACGGAAAGCCCCTGCCGACCCGCAACTTCATCTGAGCGGGCGAAGACACGGCGAAGAACAGAAAAGAGGGGCGGCCCCGATGAACCGGGACCGCCCCTCTCGCGCGTCCGCGCTTACGCGCCGACCTTCTGCTTGACCTGCGCCAACGACGGGTTCGTCAGCGTCGAACCGTCCGGGAACAGCACGGTCGGAACCGTCTGGTTCCCGCCGTTCGCCTTCTCGACGAAGGCCGCGGAATCCGGGTCGTGCTCGATGTTGATCTCCGTGTACGCGATGCCCTCGCGGTCCATCTGCTTCTTCAACCGCTGGCAGTAGCCGCACCACGTGGTGCTGTACATCGTCACAGTGCCCGGCATGTCTCTCGCGCTCCTTCGGCGGGTCGGGGAAGTCTGCTCGCAGAGGGGGAACGTACGTGAATCCGTCACCATTCCCGTTCTCGGCGTCACCCTGACGTGACACCCGACGCACTTGTACGACAATCGGGTCCCGCCTGTGGATAACTTTTTCGCCCGTCTCCGCGGACCTGGCAGCATGGCGGTGTGACAGCAGCAACGCACTCCCCTCTCTTCCCGCAGGCACCGGACTCTGCCGACGCGGTGCTCGAAGGGCTCGACCCCGAGCAGCGCGAGGTGGCGACCACCCTGCGCGGCCCGGTGTGCGTGCTGGCCGGCGCCGGCACGGGCAAGACCAGGGCGATCACCCACCGCATCGCCTACGGGGTCCGCGCGGGCATGCTCCAGCCCTCCAGCGTCCTCGCCGTCACGTTCACCAACCGCGCGGCGGGCGAGATGCGCGGCCGGCTGCGCCAGCTCGGCGCCCAGGGCGTCCAGGCGCGGACGTTCCACTCCGCCGCCCTGCGCCAGCTCCAGTACTTCTGGCCGAAAGCGATCGGCGGCGCCCTGCCCCGCCTCGTCGACCGCAAGTTCCAGCTCGTCGCCGACGCCGCCCTCTCCTGCGGACTGCGCCTCGACCGGGGCGAGCTGCGGGACGCCACGGCCGAGATCGAATGGTCCAAGGTCACCCAGACCGTCCCCGCCGACTACGCGCCGGCCGTCGCCAAGGCGGGCCGCGACGCCCCCCGCGACCCCGCCGAACTCGCCCAGGTGTACGCCGCCTACGAGAACCTCAAGCGCGAGCGCGGCGTCATCGACTTCGAGGACGTCCTGCTGCTGACCGTCGCCGTCCTCCAGGACCGCCGGGACATCGCCGACCAGGTCCGCGCCCAGTACCAGCACTTCGTGGTCGACGAGTACCAGGACGTCAGCCCCCTGCAACAGCGCCTCCTGGAGCTGTGGCTCGGCGACCGCGACGACCTGTGCGTGGTCGGCGACGCCAGCCAGACCATCTACTCCTTCACCGGCGCCACCCCCGACCACCTCCTCGACTTCCGCACTCGCCACCCCGGCGCGACCGTCGTCAAACTGGTCCGCGACTACCGCTCCACCCCCCAGGTCGTCCACCTCGCCAACGGCCTCCTCGCCCAGGCCAGCGGCCGGGCCGCCGACCACCGGCTCGAACTCGTCTCCCAGCGCGCCCCCGGACCCGAACCGGCCTACACCGAGTACACGGACGAACCCGACGAGGCCGAGGGCGCCGCCCGCCGCATCCGCGAGCTGCTCACAGCCGGTGTCCCCGCCGCCGAGATCGCGATCCTGTTCCGCACCAACTCCCAGTCCGAGACGTACGAACAGGCCCTCGCCGACGCCGGCATCCCCTACCAGCTGCGCGGCGCCGAGCGGTTCTTCGACCGGCCCGAGGTCCGCAAGGCGACCGCCTCCCTGCGCGCCGCCGCCCGCTTCGGGGGCAACGACTCCGCGCTGGACGACGCCGTGGACCTGCCCTCGCAGGTGCGTGCCGTCCTCTCCGGCGAAGGGTGGACGACAACGCCCCCGGCGGGCTCCGGGGCCGTCAGGGAGCGCTGGGAGTCCCTCGCCGCCCTGGTCCACCTCGCCGGTGACTTCACCGCCGCCAAGCAGGACGCCACGCTCGCCGACCTGGTCGCTGAACTCGACGAGCGCATGAACGCCCAGCACGCCCCGACCGTCCAGGGCGTCACCCTCGCCTCCCTGCACTCCGCCAAGGGCCTGGAGTGGGACGTCGTCTTCCTGGTCGGCGTCGCCGAGGGCATGATGCCGATCACCTACGCCCGCACCGACGAGCAGGTCGAGGAGGAACGGCGGCTGCTCTACGTCGGCGTGACCCGCGCGCGCGAACGGCTCCACGTCTCCTGGGCGCTCGCCCGCTCGCCCGGAGGCCGCGCCAGCCGCCGCCCCTCCCGCTTCCTCGACGGCCTGCGCCCCGGCTCCGGCAGCGCGGCGGGCCGTACGGCCGCCTCGGGCGCCTCCGGGGGCGTCGAGCGCGGCACCCTGAAGGCCGCGACGGGCCGGGCGGGCGCCCTCGGCCCGTCCCCCCGGCGCCAGCGCACGCCGGCGCGCTGCCGGATCTGCGGGCGCACATTGACCGACGGCGGCGAGCTGAAGCTCCTGCGGTGCGACGACTGCCCCTCCGACATGGACGAGGGCCTCTACGAGCGGCTGCGCGCCTGGCGAGAGGTCCAGGCCAAGCACACCGGACAGCCCGCTTTCTGCGTCTTCACCGACAAGACGCTGGTCGCCATCGCCGAGGCCGCCCCCGAGGAGCCGGGCGATCTCGCGTGCATCCCCGGCGTCGGCCAGCGCAAGCTCAACCGGTACGGCACCGACGTGCTGGCCATCTGCGCAGGTCAGGACTGTGCGGGAGAGGAAGGGGAGGGCTGATGCGAAGTCGTCGAAAAAATAGTTTGCGCATGCCCCGGCAATCCCCATAGGTTCTTAGACACCGGGGACGGCGGCCTTCTCGAAGGCCCCTGATCCGTGTTGTACTTGCGTATCCGCCGGACCGGTTTCATCCCCGGTCCTTGAGACGCCGAGAGGAGGCGATTCCAGTGATCATCAACAAGACCCGCTTCACCAGCACCGTCAAACTGACCGATCCCTCGGTCGTCTCCGTGTGCATCCTCGGCGCCTCGAACCCGGGCACCGGTCTGTCCGGCCTTCGCGCCGGCCGGTCCGAGTCGCTCTCCGTCGCCCCCGCGAGTGTTCCCACCCGCGACGAGCGACCGATGAAGGCACTGGAAGCAGTAGAGGCAAAGGCCCGGTCCTATGCCTTTGCGGCAGCCGGTGCCGGAAACCCGAAGCAGACGACGCACCACCACCAGATGTGGGCCTTCCGCGGGCCAGATCCCTGGAGTGATCCAGCCTGATCGACGATCAGGCCGGCGCCTTCAGGGCCGCGGAACCCCATCCGGGATCCGCGGCCCTTCTGTTTGTCCCCACACCGGGGACGGACAGCCGAAGGAGCCTCGGGACGACAAGCCGACACCGGCCCAACAGGGCCGGTCCGACAGACGAGGAAGACGAAACCGTGCAACTCGAAGCGCACGAAACGTCCGTACCGCCTTCCGAAACGATCCCCCCGCCCGGTCTCCAGGAGGACCCCGCCTTGACTCCCCTCACCGCGCTCACCGCGCTCGACGACGCCATCGAGAACCTCGGCGTACCCGTTCCCTGCCGCTCCTACGACCCGGAGGTCTTCTTCGCCGAGTCGCCCGCGGACGTGGAGTACGCGAAGTCCCTCTGCCGTACCTGCCCCCTGATGGAGGCGTGCCTCGCCGGGGCGAAGGAGCGGCGTGAGCCCTGGGGTGTCTGGGGTGGCGAGCTGTTCGTGCAGGGCGTCGTGGTCGCCCGCAAGCGGCCTCGTGGCCGTCCGCGCAAGAACCCGGTCTCAGCATGAACATCACCGGAACCATCGACCGCCCCCTCACGCACGACCCCCAGAAGCAGGCCCCGATGAAGCCGTCCGCCAGTGAGCCCGTGGGCTCCGCGAACACAGACGTCATTACCAGCGGCGCGAACGACTCGCGCCAGAACAGGAACCGAGAGATGCAACTCATCCCAGAAGCCTTGGCTCGTGCGCATATGCATGAGCGCATGCAGGAGGCCGAGCGGGAGCGGCTGGCCGCTCGCGTGGTCGCCGCGCGGCGGATGCAGCGTCGTGCGGAGCGGGCCTCGCGGCGCGCTCGGCGGGCGATCGCCATGGCCGTCATGCAGTAAGGCGTACACACCGTACGACTGAGGTTGTTCGTGGGGCCGGTCCGGTTTCGGGCCGGCCCCTTGTGGTGGGTGGAAAAAAGGGGGGGTGCCTGTGGAGGCCGGTGGGCGGGTGCGGGTTCGTTGTGGTTGTTCGCGCCCGCGCGGCGGCAGCCGCATGTCAGACACAGCCCCGCGCCCCTGAAAGAGCGGGTTGCGGGCGGTTGTGAGGTTTTACGCCGTTATCGTCAGGAAATGAGCGATCCTTCCCCTGACGGTCAGTCCGACGTTCCGGTTGCCTGCACCCGGTGTGGTGTCCCCGCTGGTGACCCGCCGCCGCTCACCTGGACCTGTTCCGTCGAGAGCGGTGAGCGGCGGTACTTCTGTGACTCCTGTGGGCGGGAGAATCTGTGGGCTATTGAAGGGCGGTTGGATTCGGCTTGGTGGTGAAGCCGGGGAGCCACTCCTCCAGTTCCTCGCGCAGGTGGACCGTCGCGTTCAGCTGGCACAGGACGCCGATCGTGCTGAGGGTGACGCGGTGGATCAGGAGGTACGACGGCGGGAGGTTCAGCTGCTTGCCGAGCTGGTGCGCCGGTGAGCGGGGGTCGGCGATGCGGGCCGCCTGGGTGCGGATCCAGGAGCGGGTGAACGTGAACTCCTCCGCCTGGACCGGCTCGATGATGGGGAGCAGGTAGTCGAGGATCGCGTCGGGGTCCAGGTCGATGGAGTCCTTGACGAAGCCCTCCGTGCGCAGGTGCTCGTAGACCGCGCCCGCGTCACCCGCCAGGGTCATGCGCAGCGCCTCGCCTATCGGCCGGGGCAGCCCCCCGGGCAGCCGGTCGACGGTGCCGAAGTCCAGGACGCCCAGGCGCCAGCCGTCGCCGTCCGGGACCAGACGGAAGTTGCCGGGGTGCGGGTCGGCGTGCAGCAGGCCCGTGCGCGCGGGGCCCGAGAAGAAGAAGCGCGCGAGAAGCTGACCGGCCCGGTCGCGCTGCTCCGCCGTACCCCCCGAGATCACCTCGGACAGCGGCACGCCCTCGATCCACTCGGTGATCAGGACCTGGTCGGACTGGTGGACCACGGTGGGTACGACGATGTCGGGGTCGTCGGTGAACTCCTGCGCGTGCGCGCGCTGGGCGGTCGCCTCCAGGGCGTAGTCCAGCTCCTCGGAGACGCGGTCGCGCAACTCGGTGATCAGCGGCTTGACGTCCATGCCCGGCACCAGGGGGCCGAGGAGACGGGCGAAGCGGCTGAGCTGGTTCAGGTCGGAGAGCAGGGCCTCGCCCGCGCCCGGGTACTGGACCTTGACCGCGACGTCACGGCCGTCCCGCCACACCGCGCGGTGGACCTGGCCGATCGACGCGGCAGCCGCCGGCTTGTCGTCGAACTCCAGGAACAGGTCCTGCCAGTTCGCGTCCAGGTGCTCCGCCAGCACCGCGTGCACCGTGCGGACCGGCATCGGCGGGGCCGCCTCCTGGAGCTTCGTCAGGGCCGCGCGGTAGGGGCCCGCGACGTCCTCGGGGAGCGCCGCCTCGAAGACCGACAGGGCCTGGCCGAACTTCATCGCGCCGCCCTTCAGCTCGCCGAGGACCTTGAAGAGCTGGTCGGCCGTGCGCTGTTGCAGCTCGCGGCCGACGATCTCCGCCGACTCGCCCACGATCCTCTTACCCAGGCCCCAGGTGGCCCGGCCGGCGATGCCGAGCGGGAGCGCGGCGAGCTTGGCGGTGCGGGTGACCGCCTTGCGGGGAAGATCAGACATGCGCCCTCCAAGTACCCACCGGCCGCGCCGCGTTCGCCGGACGGAGTGACTCTTTCGAATGCCGTTGCCCAGCCATTGTCTCGTGCGCCCCTGTGTCCTCGACGGGGTGTTCCTCAACAGAGGGAGAAGCTTCGGCAAGAAGGACCCGGGAGGGCCCTTCGGGGTTCCCGGCGACGGCTGCTCCGCACGCGCACTCCGGGTGCGCCTCGATCGTCCTCGCCCGCCACTGGAGCGCCGGGGTCGAGATCTCCCAGCGGGTGCTGTGGGCCGGTGCGGTCTGGCCGTCGAGGAACGCCAGGGCGTGGCCGGCGGCGAGGCCCGCGACCGTGGTGGCCAGGGCGAGGTCGCAGGGGAGGGTGGGGCGGCGGTGGCCCGAGCGCCACTGGGCGAGGAGGCGCAGCCACGCCGGATCGGCGTCGCAGCGGGACTGCTGGAGGCAGCCCGCGCAGGCCGTCTCGCCGGGGAGGACGAGGGGGCCGACCATGCCGGTCGCCTCCACCACTCCGGCGTACAGGTGCGGGGTGCCCGAGGCGATCAGGGGTTCGGCGGTGGCCGGGTCCGGCGCGTACACGCCGACGTCGTCGCGCGGGGTGAGGATCACCAGGCCGAAGCCCGGCTCGGGGCCGGGTTCGCGGGACGGCGGACGGTCGGGGGACGCCGCGCGCACCGCACGCCGGGCCGCGTCGCGGCGGGGCTCGCCGATCGCGCCTGCGGGCAGGCCGCCCGGCGCCACGTCACCCGGCTCCACCCGGCCCTCGTCGGACACCTCGACCGTGCCGACGCCCGCCCCCGACAGCAGCGCGGCCAGCACCGTGCCGACCCTGCCCGCGCCCCGCACCCGCACCCGCGCACGGCGCCGGGCCGCCAGCAGCCGCATCGCCTCGCCGGGCTCCGGGGTGAGCAGCGACAGCGCGGCCAGGTCCGGGCCCAGCCGCTCCAGGGCCTCGCCCCGGCGCCGCAGCGCGTCCGCCTCCGGCCCGCCCCCGCGCGCGTCGTCCAGCAGCCCCGCCCCGGCCAGCCCCCGCACCAGCCCGTCCACATGCCCCTCCGGCAGGTCCCGCCTGCGCGCCTCCTCCCGCAGCAGCGGCAGCCCCCGCGTGCCGTCCAGCAGATCGAGGAACCCTTGCGTGGCGCTGTCCAGCGGCCCCAGCGTCAGCGCATGCGCCGGGGTCATCCCGAACTGCACGGTGCTCAGATCCCGCCACCCGCGCCGCAACGCCGGCTTCACCCTCGGATGCACAGCCACCACCCCCGTCGTCGTCATGGCCCCACGGCCTCGAAACCCGGGCCGTGCGCCCCGGAGCACGCGCCCCGGCGGACCGCCCCGAGCCCCACGCCCCGAAACCCCGGAACCACGGCCCCGGAGCCCGGCCCGCACAGGCCCCGGCTCCTCGCCGGAACCCTCGCCCCGGCCGTCACCCTCAGCATGCCCACCCCCACGAAAACTCGCCGAAAGTTATCCACAGGTAACGGCATCAGTCGTACAAGTCGGCCGCTCGGGGCACCCGGATGCCACGGGAAAGACACCGAACCGTCCCGGAGTCAAGACTTCTTCCGTGTGCAGCGGGTAACGTCAGGGCGTGTCCGCCGACCCATTGCACGCCGGAACATCACAGCGCAGCACGACGAATCCGCCGCAGAGCGGCTCGAAGGCGAGTGCGATCGAGGTCCGCAGGAGCGCCCGGCGCCGCCGGACGGTCTCCGCGTACCGCGAGGGCGACCGCACCGTCGTGCTCATCCCTGCCCGGATGTCCGAGGCCGAGGAGAAGCGCTGGGTGACTGTCATGCTCGACAAGCTGGCCGCCCAGGAGAGCAAACGGGTCCTCGGTGACGCCGAGCTCTCCGAGCGCGCGCAGCGGCTGTCCGCGCAGTACTTCGACGGGCGCGCGCGGCCCAGCTCGGTGCGGTGGGTGACCAACCAGAACACCCGCTGGGGCTCGTGCACGCCCGCGGAGGGCAGCATCCGGCTCTCGCACCGGCTGAAGGGCATGCCGGAGTACGTCATCGACTACGTCCTCCTGCACGAGCTGGCGCATCTCCTCGTACCCGGCCACGGGCCCGACTTCTGGCGGCTGCTGGAGGCCTACCCGCGCACCGAACGTGCGCGCGGGTACCTGGAGGGCGTCGTCTCCGCCGACCGGCTCCCGCATCTGCCGGGCGCGCGCGGGGAGTGACGCGGGGCGCGTGCCGTGTACCGGGTCTGTACCGACTTCCTGCGATGTCGGAGCCAGCGGTTAGCCTGGCGCGAACGAACTCGCATTCGGGAGTGGGGGACGGTCGTTGCACATGCCCAGGGAATTCCAACGCGGCCACAAGGCCAAGGTCGGCGATCTGACGGCGGGGACGGATCTGTACGTGGGGGTACAGATCTCGGCGCCCGGCCTGGCCTTCGACATCAGCTGCTTCGGACTGGACGCCGACGAACGGCTCTCGGACGACCGGTACTTCGTCTTCTTCAACCAGCCGAAGTCCCCCGAGGAGTCCATCCAGCTCCTCGGTGAGCAGGCCGGGGACACGGAATCCTTCCGGGTGACCCTGGACCGTGTCCCGCCGCAGATCCAGAAGCTGTCCTTCACCGCGACGATCGACGGCGACGGCCGGATGTCGCAGATCGCCCCCGGCTACCTGAGGATCGTCGCCGGCGGCGAGGAGGTCGCGCGGTACGCCTTCGACGGCTCGGAGTTCTCCACCGAACGCGCGGTGATGCTCGGCGACTTCTACCTCAAGGACGTCTGGCGGTTCGCGGCGGTCGGCCAGGGCTTCGACGGCGGCCTCGACGCGCTGCTGAAGAACTTCGGCGGCGAGGTCGCGGAGGAGGAACCGGCCCAGGCGCCCGAGCCCCCGGCCGAGGCCCCCGCCTTCGCCCCACCGGCCTTCGCGCCCCCGGCGGCCCCGACGACGGCCGCCGTACCGCCGCAGGCACCTGCCCCGGCGGCTCCGGCCCCCGCGCCCTCCTTCGGCACGCCGGTCCCCGCAGCCCCGCCCGCCCCGGCGCCCGCGCCTTCTTTCGGCGCTCCGGCTCCCACCACACCCCCACCGGCCCCCGCGCCCGCCTTCGCCCCCCACGCCGCCCCCACCATTGCCGCCGGCCTCCACACCCCACCCGCCAGCACGATCCCGCCCCCGCCCACCCCCACGGCGCCCGCACCCCAGGGTGGCCCGTTCACCCCGCCGGGGACGACGCCTCCCGGCGCTCCCTTCGGCACCCCGGGCACGACACCCCCGGCGGCGCCCTTCGGCCAGCCCGGCACGACACCTCCCGGTGCCCCCTTCGGCACCACCCCACCCCCCGGCGCCCCCTTCGGCGCCCCCACCTCCCTAGCCCCCGTACCCCCCGAAGCCGGCCTCCGCGCAGTCCTCACCAAGTACGCCGAGGCCCCCGTGGGCGACCGCTGGACCGAGCAGAACCCGGAGCTCGTGCGGGCGACCCTCACCAAGGGTGCCAACATTCTCGCCAAACAGGGCAGCATGGTCGCCTACCAGGGCGACATCGACTTCGCCCACAAGGGTTCAGGACTCCTCGGCAAGCTGACGGGACAGCTCACCGGCCAGGGCATGAGCCTCATGCGCTGCTCCGGCGACGGCGAGGTGTTCCTCGCGGACGAGGCGAGCCGCCTCTTCGTGATCCGCCTCCAGGGCGAGCAGCTGTACACGTCCGCGCGCGGGGTGCTCGCCTTCGACGAGGCCCTCGACACCGAGGTCCGCCGCATCGAGGGCGTGGGCCTGCCCGGCGGCGGCCTGTTCAGCATGCTGTTCTCCGGCACGGGCGCGGTCGTCGTCAAGACCCGAGGCGTCCCCGTCGTCCTCCCGGTCGGCCCCGCCACGTACGTCGACGGCAACGCCGTCATCGCCTGGTCCGCGGGCGCGCAGGCGGTCACCACGACCTCGCTGCGCCTGCGCCGCTCCGGGTACGCCCGGCAGAGCGCGGAGGCCGTCAACCTCCAGTTCCGGGGCGCCCCCGGCAACTTCGTCGTCGTCCAGCCCTTCGAGGTGTGAGGCAGACCGTGGACCTCCAGACACTCAACGCGCAGCAGCCCGCGACGGCCGGCGTACGGATGAGCGTGCACAGCTCCAAGACGCTCAAGGTCACCATGGTCACCGGCCAGGACCTGTACGCGAAGGCCGGCTCGATGATCGCGTACGACGGGTACGTCCAGTTCGACGGCGCCCCCGCGACCCTGCGGCGCAACGCCGAGGAGATGGTCAGCGGCGAGGGCGGGCGGCTGATGCTGTGCCGCGGCGACGGCGAGCTGTACCTCGCCGACTACGGCGGCGACGTACTCGTACTCCATCTCAACAACGAGGCGATCTCCGTCAACGGGCCCACCCTGCTCGCCTGCGACGCCTCCCTCGATCTCAAGATCGAGCCGGTCAAGGGGCTCGCCAAGCTCTCCGGGTCCGGGCTCACGAACCTCGTCGTGCGGGGGACCGGGTGGGTCGCGCTCGTCAGTCGGGGGGTACCGATCTCTCTCGACTGCGCCGAGCGGGAGACGTACGTCGATCCCGACGCGCTGATCGCCTGGACCGACGGGCTCGACATGAAGGCCAAGCGCACGATCAAGGCGGGCGCGCTGATCGGGCGCGGTAGCGGGGAAGCCTTTCAAGTCGGCTTCAAGGGGCAGGGGTTCGTCGTCGTCCAGCCCAGCGAGGACACCGGCGACCGATTCAAGATCCGGGGCTGAGGGGAGCCACGACAGACATGCACAGCACACTCTTCGCGCACATTCCGGTGGAGTCCACCGAGCGCTACACCCTCCAGAACCCGCAGCTCCTCAAGACGGACGTCGCGCGCGGGCGCGGGGCGATTCTTGCGCGGCAGGGGGCCATGGTCGCCTTCGAGGGCGACGTCCAGTTCGACAGTCAGTACCGGGACCGGGGGTGGCGCAATGTCGAGCGGATGACGGGGGAGCGGCTCGAACTCATGCGGTGCAAGGGGAGCGGGGTTGTGTATCTCGCGAACTTCGCTCAGCACCTGCACATCATGGAAGTGGGGCGGGGGATCACCGTCGACTCGTCGTCCGTGCTTGCGTTCGACGGGTCCCTCAATGTCGGGATCGTTGCGATCGACAGTGCGGTTGAGGTGGCTTCTGCCGGGGCGTACAACCTTGAGCTTGCCGGGGATGGGCAGGTTGTCGTGATGACGTCCGGGGAGCCGTTGGTGCTGGAGGTCGAGCCGGGGAAGAACGTCTGTTGCGACTCCGATGCGGTGATCGCCTGGTCGACTTCGCTGCGTACGCAGTTGCAGGCGCCGACGTCGACTTCTGCGGTTTGGCGGCGGCGGGGGTCTTCCGGGGAGGGGTGGGAGATGCAGTTCTCCGGGAGCGGGCATGTGCTGGTGCAGCCGAGTGAGTTGTTGCCGCCGCAGCATTTGCGGACGTCCGGGGTGTTGGGGCAGTTCGGGGTGGGGAGTGGGGGGCTGAGCGGGAACTCGTTGGGGGGTAGTCGGAACTAGCGCCTAGGGGGGTGCCGCGGAGGGTTGTGGGGCGGGTGCGGGTGCGTTGTGGCTTGTCGCGCCCGCGCGGCGGAGCCGCACATCGATACAGCCCCGCGCCCCTAAAAACCCGATGCTCACCCCGAAAAATCCGAGCCCTCCCCGCGTGTGTAAGGGGCGGCCCGCCTTGTGGGCGCCCCTTACTCCTTACACCGCCAGCCTTCTCCTTGTTTCCTCCAGCAGGCGTACTACCGAATCGTCCGCCACCCCCGCCACCTCCTCGTACGAGAACCACCGCAGGTCCAGTGACTCGTCGCTGATCTTCTCCACCGCCCCCTCCGGAGCCACCGCCGCGTACTGCACATCCAAGTGCCACGCGCACGGCGTCAAGTGGCGGTCCAGCCTCACCGGGCCGCCCGGCAGCAGCCTCAAGCCCTCGATGCCGGACTCCTCGACGCCCTCGCGGAGCGCCGAGGCGGACAGGCTCGTGTCGGACGGCTCGCAGTGGCCCCCCATCTGGAGCCACATGCGGAGCTTTTTGTGCAGGGTCAGCAGGACCCGGCCGCGCGCCGGGTCGATGACCAGCGCGCTGGCCGTGATGTGGCCGTCCGCGCAGGACTTCCACATGCCGTCCGGGTGGGAGGCGAGGTGGGACAGGTAGGTGTCGCGCAGGTCCGGCTGGGCCTCGTATCCCTTGAGGACCGAGGCCGCGTCGTCGTGCAGGGTCACTCGGTGTCGTCGTCCTTGTCGGTGGAGGGCTTCTTCTTCAGGTCGGGTCCGCTTTCCGCGGCCTCGCCGAGCAGCTTGTCCAGCTCGGAGAAGTCGAGCTGCTCGCGGTGGACGAAGCCGTCCGGGTCGTCGAGGTCGGTGGCGGTGGGGAGCATGTCGGGGTGGGCCCACAGGGCGTCACGGCCGTCGACACCGCGCGCGTCCGTGAGGGACGCCCACAGGCGGGACGCGTCACGCAGGCGCCGCGGGCGCAGCTCCAGGCCGATCAGCGTGGCGAACGTCTGCTCGGCGGGGCCGCCCGAGGCGCGACGGCGGCGCAGGGTCTCGCGCAGCGCGTCCGCCGAGGTCAGCCGGGGTTTCGCCGCCGCGTGCACCACCGCGTCGACCCAGCCCTCGACCAGGGCGAGCGCCGTCTCCAGACGGGCCAGCGCCGCCTTCTGCTCCGGCGTGTCCTCCGGCTGGAACATGCCCTGCTGGAGCGCGTCCTGGAGCTGCTCGGGGTTCTGCGGGTCGAACTGGCCGACCACGTCCTCCAGCTTGGCCGTGTCGACCTTGATCCCGCGCGCGTAGCCCTCGACCGCGCCGAACAGGTGCGACCGCAGCCACGGCACGTGCGCGAACAGCCGCTGGTGGGCCGCCTCGCGCAGCGCCAGGTACAGCCGGACCTCGTCCTTCGCGACGCCCAGGTCCTTGCCGAACGTCTCGATGTTCACCGGCAGCAGCGCGGCCTTCCCGGCCGGGCCCAGCGGCAGCCCGATGTCCGTCGAGCCGACGACCTCGCCCGCGAGCACGCCCACGGCCTGCCCGATCTGCGTGCCGAACATGGCACCGCCCATCGAGCGCATCATGCCGATCAGCGGGCCCGCCATGGCCTGCATCTCCTCCGGCAGGACGTCACCCATCGCCGCGCCGACGCGCTCGGCGACCGGGTCCACCAGCTCCTTCCACGCGGGCAGCGTCGCCTCGACCCACTCCGCGCGCGACCACGCCACCGCCGTACCCGCGCCGGACGGCAGGGACGTCGCGTCGTCGAGCCACAGGTCCGCCAGGCGCACCGCCTCCTCGACCGCCGTACGCTCCGCCGCGCCCACGCTCGCGTCCTTCACGCCGTCCTGCGTGCCCTGCGCGACCGTCTGGCGGGCGATCTGCTTCGCCATGTCCCAGTTCACCGGGCCGCCCTCGTACGACAGCATCTGCCCGAGCTGCTGGAACGCGGCCCCCAGGTCACCGGGGTTCATGGAGCCGAACATCGCGGCGAGCGGGTTGTCCCCGCCCGGACCGCCGAAGCCGCCGGCTCCGAGGCCGAATCCGAACGGGTTGGCCGGTCCCTGACCACCACCGCTCTGGGGGTCCTTCTTCTTGCCGTCGCCGTCCTCCGGCTCCTCCGGCGGAAGGCCGAATCCGAATGGGGTGTCACTCACGGGGTTCCTCGGCTGGTAAGGCCACCGGTCTCCCGACCGGCGGCGCGGCTGCCCTGCAACACCACCCAGCGTAGACACCCGGGCCCGATCGGGCCTCGGTGCTCCGCCGACTCGCGGCCTGCGGCAGGATGGAGCCACCTGGTACGTACGCGTCATCCGCGCCGTATGCCATGACAACCGCTGGAGACACCTGGTGAGTTCCCCAGATCCGCAGGTTCGCGCAGCGCGAAACCGCTCAACCGGCGCGGCCTCGCGCGGGCCCGTCGTCGCCGTCACCGGCGCGGCGCACGGGGTGGGCGCGCTGCTGACCGAGCGGCTCGCCGCGTCCGACGAGATCAAGCAGGTCGTCGCCATCGACGAGCGGCGGGGGGAGTGCGACGACGCGACGTGGCATGTCCTCGACGTGCGTGATCCGGCGATCGCGGAGAAGTTGCGGGGGGCCGATGTCGTCGTCCATCTCGCGCTGGATCTCGATCTCGGGTCCGATGGCGCCGCCCGTACGGCGTACAACGTGCGGGGTACGCAGACCGTGCTCACCGCTGCCGCCGCTGCGGGGGTTCATCGGGTCGTGCTGTGCACCTCCGCCATGGTGTACGGCGCTCTGCCTGACAACGAGCTGCCTCTTGCCGAGGACGCGGAGTTGCGGGCCACCGCCGAGGCCACCGGGGTCGGGGATCTGCTGGAGATCGAGCGGCTTGCCCGGCGGGCGCCCCGTGCTCATCCCGGGCTCAACGTCACCGTCGTGCGGCCCGCCACGCTCGTCGGTGGCACCGACACCGCCCTCACCCGGTACTTCGAGTCGCCCCGGCTCCTCGTCGTCGCCGGGTCGCGGCCCGCGTGGCAGTTCTGCCATGTCGACGATCTGTGTGCGGCTCTGGAGTACGCCGTTCTGGAGAAGGTCGAGGGGGAGCTTGCCGTCGGGTGTGACGGGTGGCTCGAACAGGAGGAGGTCGAGGAGCTGAGTGGGATTCGGCGGATGGAGTTGCCGTCCGCGGTTGCTCTTGGGGCGGCTGCTCGGCTGCATCGGATCGGGCTGACTCCGTCGCCTGCCGGGGATCTCGCCTACACCATGTATCCCTGGGTGGTCAGTGGCAGCCGGCTGCACGCTGCCGGGTGGCGGCCTCAGTGGAGCAACGAGGAGGTTCTGGCTGAGCTGCTTGAGGAGGTTGCTGGGCGGCACACCGTCGTTGGGCGGCGGCTGGGGCGTAAGGATGCGACTGCTGCGGGGGCTGCGGGGGCGACGGTTGCGTTGCTGGGGGCGGCTGCTGTGGTGCGGCGGGCTCGGAAGGCTCGGCGGCGGGTCTAGTACGGGGGGTGCGGGCCCCAAGTTGTTTTCGCCCCCGCCGCCCCTACCCGTCCCATCCTCAAGGGGCTCCGCCCCTTGGACCCCGGGGTGGGTGGGGGAGGTGGGGGCGGCATTCTGTGGGTGGGGGGTGATCGGCCCTGAAGGGGCCTCGTCCTCAAACGCCGGACGGGCTGAAAAAATGCTGGGCGCCCTTTTCTCCGTCCTGTTTCCACGAGGCACCACTCCATGAGGACCACTCCATGAGGGACCATTGGGCCATGGCTGATGTTTCTTTTGATCATCCCGGGGAAGTTGGGGCTGCTGAGCCCGTTAAGTTGGTTGCTGTTCGCGGGGAGGCTTTGTCTCTCGATGAGGTGTTTCGGGCCGTGGGGGACGATGCCGCCGGGGGGATCTCCCTGTTTGTGGGGACCGTTCGGGATCATGACGGAGGGGTTGGGGTTGAGGCGTTGGGGTACTCCTGTCATCCCAGTGCCGAGAGCGAGATGCGGCGGGTTGCCGAGAAGGTTGTCGCGGAGTTTCCTGTGCGGGCGCTCGCCGCTGTGCATCGGGTGGGGGAGTTGGAGGTGGGGGATGTTGCCGTGATCGTTGCTGTGGCTTGTGCTCATCGGGCTGAAGCGTTCGCCGCCTGTCGCAAGCTCATCGACGATCTCAAGCACGAGGTGCCCATCTGGAAGCAGCAGAAGTTCTCCGACGGGACCGAGGAGTGGGTGGGGGCCTGCTGAGGCTCGGGTTGCGTAACCGGCTGCCCCGCGTGAGCGTTGTGCTGATCAGTCAGTCCGGGGTCGGGAGGTCGTACATGGGGGCGCTCGCCTGGTTGGTGATCCCGCTGCTCGCGGCGGTCGGCGCGGGGGTGTGGGGCGGCTGGGTCAACCGCACGCGCAAGGCCCGCAGCGACGGCCCCGAACTGGACGGGTACGCCCGTTTCCGCGCGGCGATGGAGCGGCCGATCCTGCGGGACGGCGATTTCCGGTACGCCGGGTTCGAGGACGCCCACCGGAACGTCGCCGCCGACACCTTCGACGAACCCCCGCTGACCCTCGAAACCACCGCCCCCCAAGGGCCCACACCTGACGGGCCCGCCCTGACGATGCACTGACAGCCCCGTCCCGTACTGTCGACCCATGCCACGCCGCACAGCGACGATGCTCGCCTCGACCCTGATGCTGATCGCCCTCCTGTGCGTGGGGGTGTTCGTCAAGGTGCCGTACGCCGAGATGTCACCCGGTCCGACGGTCAACACGCTGGGGGACCACGACGGGGAGCCGGTGCTCCAGATCTCGGGGCACAAGACGTATCCGACGTCCGGGCACCTCAACATGACCACCGTCCGAGTGACCGGCGCCGACTACCGGATGAACCTCGTCGAGGCCGTGTACGGCTGGCTCGCGCACGACAACAAGGTCGTCCCGCACGACACGCTGTACCCGGACGGCAAGACGGAGCAGCAGTCCACGCAGGAGAACGCGGAGGAGTTCAGCCAGTCCCAGGAGAGCGCGAAGGTCGCCGCGCTGAAGGCGCTGAACATCCCCGTGCAGTCGTGGGTGATCGTCTCGACGGTCGTCAAGGGCTCCCCGGCGGAGGGCAAGCTGCACGCCGGGGACGTCATCAAGGACGTGGACGGGACGGCCGTAAAAGAACCCGGTGACGTCGCGAAGCTCGTGACGAAGCACAAGCCGGGCGAGGACGTCGTGTTCACGATCACCCCGGCGAAGGCGCAGGAGACCGCGCAGAAGTCCGGCAAGACCGCGACGGCCACCCAGAAGGTCACCATCAGGACGGCGGCCTCGGACGACACCGGCCAGAAGCGCGCCATCGTCGGGATCTCGGCGGGGACGGACCACACGTTCCCCTTCAGCATCGACATCAAGCTCGCGGACGTCGGCGGACCGAGCGCCGGTCTGATGTTCTCCCTCGGGATTTACGACAAGCTCACCCCGGGCAACCTCACCGGCGGCAAGTTCGTCGCGGGCACGGGGACGATCGACGACGACGGCAAGGTCGGCCCGATCGGCGGCATCGAGCTGAAGACGGTCGGCGCGCGCGACAAGGGTGCCCAGTACTTCCTCACCCCGGCCGACAACTGCGCGGCGGCGGCGAAGGACACGCCGAGCGGCCTCACCCTCGTCAAGGTCGCGACCATCAAGGACGCGCTCGGCGCGCTGACGGACATCAGGGAGGGCAAGACCGACGCCCTGCCCAAGTGCACGACCAAGAACTGACGGAGGGTGCCCTCTGCCAAGAAGGGCACCCTCACCGTCGTAGAAGTAAAGAAATCAGTCCTCGAACGTCGCCGACAGCGCCTCCGCGAGGCCCGGCACCAGTGCACCCCCCGTGAGAACCTCCGTCGCCGCGTCCTTCTCGCGCAGGCGCAGCGCCGAGTCGCGGGTGCCGTCGCGCAGGACCGCGACGGTCATGCGGACCTCCTGGCGGTCGGGGTGCGCCGCGACCCACTGCGCGAGCTTCTTCTCGTTCAGGTTGGACGGGACCTGGGCCTCGGCGGACGGCGGCAGCATCAGGCGTTCGACGGTCAGCGCGCAGCCGGTGACCGCGGCCGGCCAGGCGATCGTGGCGAGGAACTCGTCGAGCGGCCGGCCGGCGGGCACCTCGTCCTGCTCGATCGGGGTGAGACCGGCGGTCTCGGGCGCGTCGTCGAGGCCGAGCTGGGCCGCGATACGGGGTTCCTCGCGGCGCAGGCGCGCGGTGTCGACGAGGGCGAAGAGGCGGGCGGGCTGGTCCCAGCCGAGACCGGAGACGTACTCGTCGATCTCCAGTACGGCCCGGGTGAGCGGGTTCGCCGCCATGGGAGTGTTGGACATGGTCACAATCCTCTCTTGTTCGTGACCTGAATCGGGAACCGAGTAAACGGTGAGTAAGTTGCATAGGTGTGGGCCCGCGATCATCGGGGGTCACGAGGGGTCGGCGAAAACGCGGGCCTGAGGGATCGACAGCGAACTTCGAGGTGCCACCTTGGCTTTCCAGATGCCGGACCGCGGCGGAGGCCCGACGGGGCCACGGATCAGAGTGGGCCGCCCGTCCAGGCGAGCCAGGACCCTGCTCCTGACACTGGGCGTGCTGGCCGTGCTCGGCATGGCGTTCACCATGTTCGCCGGGTTCTGGACCGACTGGCTCTGGTACCGGTCGGTGCATTACTCGTCCGTGTTCACCACCACCCTGTGGACCAAGGTCGGGCTCTTCTTCGTCTTCGGCCTGCTGATGGCCCTGGCGGTCGGCTTCAACATCTGGCTCGCGCACCGCCTGCGCCCGCCGCTGGCCGCCATGTCGGCCGAGCAGCAGAGCCTGGACCGCTACCGGATGGGCATCGCGCCGTACAAGAAGTGGCTGCTGCTCGGGATCACGGCCCTGGTGGGCCTGATCGCGGGCGCGTCGGCCTCCGGCCAGTGGCGTACGTGGCTGATGTGGGTCAACGGCGTGTCCTTCGGCAAGAAGGACCCCCAGTTCCACCTGGACGTGTCGTTCTTCGCGTTCGACCTGCCCTGGTACCGCTTCCTGCTCGGCTTCGGCTTCGCGGCGACGATCATCTCCCTGATCGCGGCGGCGCTCACCCACTACCTGTACGGCGGACTGCGCGTCACCAGCCCCGGCGCGCGCGCGACGGCGGCGGCCACCGGCCATCTGTCGGTGCTGCTCGGCATCTTCGTCGCCCTGAAGGCGGTCGCGTACTGGCTCGACCGGTACGGACTGGCCGTCAAGTCCAGCGACTTCAAGGCCACCGACAGCTGGACGGGCCTTCGGTACGTCGACGCCAACGCCTACCTCCCGGCGAAGACGATCCTGTTCTGCATCGCCGTCATCTGCGCCCTGCTCTTCTTCGCCACCCTGTGGCGGCGCACCTGGCAGCTCCCGGTCATCGGCTTCGGCCTGATGGTCCTCTCGGCGATCCTGATCGGCGGCCTGTACCCGGCGATCGTGCAGAAGTTCCAGGTCCAGCCGAACGAGCAGGCCAAGGAAGCCCCGTACGTCGAGAAGAACCTGAAGGCGACGCGCGAGGCGTACGGCATCGACGACGCACAGGTCACCGAGTACTCCGGCAAGCCGGCGGCGACGGCCAAGACCAAGCTGCGCTCCGACGCCGCGGCGGCGGCCAGCGTCCGGATCATGGACCCGAACATCATCTCGCCGACGTTCCAGCAGCTCCAGCAGATCCGGAACTACTACGCCTTCCCGACCAACCTGGACGTCGACCGCTACACCAAGGACGGCAAGGACCAGGACACGGTCATCGGGCTGCGCGAGATCAACCTCGACGGCATCCCGAAGAAGAACTGGATCAACAACCACTTCCGCTACACCCACGGGTACGGAGTGGTCGCGGCGCAGGGCACCTCGGTCGACTCCGAGGGCCGGCCGGTGTTCACCGAGTCCGACCTGCCGTCCACGGGCCAGCTCGGCGAGTACCAGCAGCGGATCTACTACGGCGAGCGCACGACGACGTACTCGATCGTCGGCGGCCCGCAGAAGGAGATCGACTACTCCGACGACAGCGGCGAGAAGACGACCAGCTACACCGGCAACAGCGGCGTCAACCTCTCCAACCCGGTCAACCGGGCGGCGTACGCGGTGGCCTTCGGGGAGCCGCAGATCCTGTACTCCGGCGCGATCGGCGAGGGCTCGCGGATCCTCTACAACCGCACGCCCAAGGAGCGCGTCGAGGCCGTCGCCCCCTGGCTGACGATCGACGGCGACGCCTACCCGGCGGTCGTCAACGGCAAGATCCAGTGGATCGTCGACGCGTACACCACCACCAACGGCTACCCGTACGCCTCCCGTACGACGCTCGGTGACACGACGGCCGACTCGCTGACGGCGGCCAACAACTCGCGCGCGGTGGTGGCCCAGCAGAACCAGGTCAACTACATCCGCAACTCGGTGAAGGCGACCGTCGACGCGTACACCGGCCAGGTCAAGCTCTACCAGTGGGACACCCAGGACCCGGTCCTCAAGACCTGGATGAAGGCGTTCCCGGACACGGTCGAGCCGCGCGGCGCGATCTCCAAGGACCTGATGGACCACCTGCGCTACCCGCAGGACCTCTTCAAGGTCCAGCGCGAGCTGCTCACCCGCTACCACGTGAAGGACGCGACGACGTTCCTCAGCGGCAGCGAGGTCTGGCAGGTCCCGGACGACCCGACCAACAAGTCGGGCGACGCGGTCCCGCCGTACTACCTGAGCCTCAAGATGCCCGACCAGAAGGCGCAGGCGTTCTCGCTGACGACGACGCTCACGCCCAACGGCCGGGACAACCTGAGCGCGTTCATGGCGGTCGACGCGGAGGCCGGAACGGCGGACTACGGCAAGATCAGAATCCTGAAACTGCCGACCAGTACGACCGTCGACGGACCCAAACAGGTCCAGAGCCAGTTCAACTCCGAACAGGACATCGCCGAGTCGATCCGCCTCCTGAGAGGCGGCGACTCCGAGGTCGAGTACGGCAACCTGCTGACCGTCCCGCTCGACGGCGGACTGCTCTACGTGGAGCCGGTCTACGTACGCGGCGGTGGACTCAAGTACCCGCTGCTGCGCAAGGTGCTGGTGACCTACAACGGCAACACCGCGTTCGAGGACACCTTGGAGGCGGCGCTCGACAAGGTCTTCGACACGCAGACCCCGCCGCCGGTCACACCACCTGGTGAGGACGACGGGGGCGGCGGTACGACCCCGCCTCCGCCGACCTCGTCCAACCCGACGGTCCAGCAGGCCCTCCAGGACGCGCAGAAGGCGTTCACCGCCGGCCAGGACGCCCTCAAGAAGGGCGACTGGGAGGCGTACGGGCAGGCCCAGAAGGATCTGGAGTCCGCGCTCAAGCGGGCCGAGGCCGCGCAGGCGGCGGTCAAGCCGTCTCCGGCGGCCAGTCCCAGTCCGAAGCCAAGTCCCAGCTCCTCCTAGGGGCTTGAGCAGGTCGGAGGCTCCCTCCGCGCCGTGGTACGGTTGTCACAACACGGCGCGGGGTGGAGCAGCTCGGTAGCTCGCTGGGCTCATAACCCAGAGGTCGCAGGTTCAAATCCTGTCCCCGCTACTGAAGGCGAAGGCCCGGATCCTACTAGGATCCGGGCCTTCGGCGCGTCTTGGAAAGAAAATGGGTTTGATGTGTCTCTCTGTGGGCATGTCGACAAAACGCTGAAGTGACCTCACTGGCTGCGGTATACCAGATGTAACTCGGTTGCAGGTGGTGCGACGATGGACGTTATGGGGGACAAGGGAACTCTGTACGAGACAGGGCGAATTGCGCGGCCTTCGGGTGAGGCTTCCAGCGAGGCCGAAGAAGCGGCCCCGGACGAGACGGGGGAGGCCGCCGAGGAGGCGCGCCTGTGGCTCGCGGCGGAAGGCGGCGACACCGAGGCGGCCAGTGTCCTCGGTGCGCGGCTGCTGCGGCGCGGTGACCTGGACGGTGCGGAGCCCCGGCTGCGTGCGGCCACGGCCGCCGGGGACCGGGCCGCCGCCAACAATCTCGGAGTCCTCCTCCATCAGCGCGGGTACGCCGACGAGGCCGCCGGATGGTGGCGGATCGCCGCCGTCGCCGGGTCCTCGGCCGCGGCGCACGCACTCGGGCGCCACCACCGCGAGCGGGGGGACGAGCCCGCCGCCGAGTACTGGCTGCGCCAGTCCGCCGAGCAGGGGCACACGCTCGGGGCCTACGCCCTCGCCGACCTCCTTGAGCACCGGGGGGACGCCGGGGCCGGCAAATGGCTGCGCGTCGCCGCCGAGCGCGGGCACCGTGAGGCCGCCTACCGGCTCGCCCGCGGGCTCGACCGGCCCGGCAGCGGGGGGCTCCTCGGCGAGCGGAGCGAATCCAGCGCCGAGGCCGAGCAGTGGTACCGGCAGGCCGCCGCGCGCGGGCATCTGCGGGCCGCGCTCCACCTCGGCGGGATCCTGGAGCGGCGCGGGGAGGCCAAAGAGGCCGGGCGCTGGTACCTCATGGCCGCCAAGGACGGGGACGCGCGGGCCGCCTGCGCGCTCGGGTTCCTGCTGCGCGACGCCGGGGACGTCGAGAACGCCGCCATCTGGTGGCTGCGGGGGGCCCAGGACGGGGACGGGAACGCCGCGAACGCGCTCGGTGCGCTGCATGCCGAGCGGGGGCAGAACCAGACCGCCGAGCGGTGGTACCGGGCCGCCATGGACGCCGGGGACATCAACGGGGCCTACAACCTCGGGCTGCTCTGCGCCGAGCAGGGGCGGGTCGCCCAGGCCGAGCAGTGGTACCGGCGGGCCGCGTACGTCGGGCATCGGGAGGCCGCCAACGCGCTCGCCATTCTGCTGCTGCGCAACGGGGACGCGAGCGGGGCCGAGCCGTGGTTCTCCAAGGCCGCCGAGGCCGGGAGCGTCGACGCCGCCTTCAACCTCGGGATCCTGCATGCCGGGCGTGGGGAGGAGGATGCCGCGCTGCGGTGGTACGAGCGGGCTGCTGCCGCCGGGCACACCGAGGCCGCGCTCCAGGTGGGGATGGCTCGGCTCCGGGAAGGGGACGAGCAGGCCGCTGAGCGGCATCTGCGGTGTGCTGCGGGTGGGGGGAGTGCTGAGGGGGCTTATCGGCTGGCGGCTCTTCTCGACGCTCGTCGGCCTGCCGTGTCCGCGCATGAGCTGGGGGAGCCTGTTCGGGAGAAGAGCGAGTGTGAGGAGTGGTACGAGCGGGCCGCGTCCCAAGGGCATCGGCGGGCTCAGGTGCGGGTGGGGATGCTGGCTGCTGGGCGGGGGGACGTTGTCGAGGCGGCTCGGTGGTATCGCGCTGCTGCTGAGGCGGGGTCGCGGAATGGGGCCTTCAACCTTGGGCTGCTGCTGGTTCGGGAGGGGAGTGAGCCTGAGGCGGTGGTGTGGTGGCAGCGGGCGGCTGCTGCTGGGCATGGGCGGGCTGCTCTTCGGCTTGCGCTGGTGTGTGCGCGGAGGGGGGAGCTGGTTGAGGGGCAGCGGTGGGCTTCCCGGGCGGTGGAGTTGGGGCCGGGGGAAGTGGGGGAGCGGGCGGCTCGGTTGCGGGATGCTCTGCGAGAAGAGTTGAGTGCGTGATTTTTTTCGCCCCCGCCGCCCCTACCCGTCCCATCTCTGGGGGCTGCGCCCCCAGGCCCCCCGCTTTCGGCCCGAAGGGCCTCGTCCTCAAGCGCCGGACGGGCTGGATGTGGCTGAGCTTTGGGGGAATCGATTTGCCTCTTCGGCTACCCCTCGCGTAACGTTGTGTTCACGACGCGGGGTGGAGCAGCTCGGTAGCTCGCTGGGCTCATAACCCAGAGGTCGCAGGTTCAAATCCTGTCCCCGCTACTGATGACGAAGGCCCGGGTCCTGGGAACAGGATCCGGGCCTTCGGCGTGTTTGGCGGGACCGCCTTTAAGGCTTTGCGCAGTTTGGGCAGACGCCCTTGTACGTGACCTCTACCGCCTCGATCGTGAAGCCGAAGCGTTCCGTCGTGGGGAGGTCCGTGAGGGGGTTGCCCGTGGGGTGGACGTCGCGGATGGTGCCGCAGTGGGCGCAGACCAGGTGGTGGTGGGGGCGGTGGGCGTTGGGGTCGTAGCGCTTGGCCCGTTTGTCCGTGGTGACCTCCAGGACCTCGCCCAGGGTCACCAGCTCGCCCAGCGTGTTGTAGACCGTCGCCCGGGAGATCTCCGGGAGTTTCGCCACCGCTCGGGAGTGGACTTCGTCGGCCGTGAGGTGGACGTGTTCGCCGTCGAGGACTTCGGCCACGACGCGCCGCTGTGCGGTCATGCGCCATCCGCGTCCGCGCAGCCGCTCCAGAAGGTCACTCATGTTGTCCAGATTAACAGCCGGGTGCCGTTTTCCGAATAGGTGTGACTTTGGAAGCTGGCTTGACTTGGAATAAGTCCAAGATAGGATCTGGAATGAGTTCGGCGGGCGGCTGGAGGCCGTGGTCCAGGCCCTGCACGGTCGCTCCAGCACTGGACCGCTCGCCGAGGCCGGTGGGCCGGTCCCTGCGGGGGGCGGCCCATCTGTCATGCCGGTACGCGCACCTCCTCGGGCACCCAGCAGCGCACGATGTCGCGGACCGAGACGATGCCGGCGGGCTCGCCGCCGTCGAGGACGACGAGGTGCCGGAAGCCGCCGCGGGTCATCGCGAGGGCCGCCTCCTCCAGGGACATCGAGGGCGTCGCGAAGACGACGTCGGTCGTGGTGTGCGCGTGGGCGGGCTCGCGGTCGGGGTTCTGGCCGAGGCCCACGGAGTTGAGGATGTCGCGTTCCGTGAGGATGCCGATGTTGCCGGCGTCCGGGTCGAGGACGACGGCCGCGCCGACCCGGCGGGCGGACATCAGGGCGGCGGCCTGGCGGAGGGTGTGGGCGGGGCCGATGGTGAGGACCGTCGGGGTCATGGCTTCGTGGACGAGCATCGAGAGGTGACCTCCTCCTGTGATCCCCGAAAGTGCGGGGATTCACAAGTGCACAAGTGGGGGCGCCCTCAGCGTCGCAGGTAAAGCGGGGGTCAACAAGGGGGCGCGCGACGCCCATTGAGGGCGTGCGCGCTCAGATGTGCCGACGGCCTAGCGCTGGTTCAGGTACCCCAGGAGTTCCTCGTGCAGCAGCCCGTTCGACGCCGCCGCGTTTCCGCTGTGGGGCCCCGGACGGCCGTCCAGACCGGTGAACATGCCGCCGGCCTCCTGCACGACGATCGCCGGCGCCGCCATGTCCCACAGCGACAGCTCCGGCTCCGCGCACAGGTCCACCGCGCCCTCGGCGACCATCATGTACGACCAGAAGTCGCCGTACGCGCGCGTGCGCCACACCTCGCGGGTCAGGTCCAGGAAGCCGTTCAGGGTGCCGCGGTCCTCCCACCCGGAGAGCGAGGAGTACGCGAACGACGCGTCGGAGAGGTCGGCGACCCGGGAGACGTGCATGCGGGACGCCGAGGAGAGGGAGCGGCCGGTGAACGCGCCGTGGCCCTTCGCCGCCCACCAGCGGCGGCCCAGCGCGGGGGCGGAGACCAGGCCGACGACCGGCTGGTAGCCGCCCTCGGACGCCTCCGTCAGCGCGATCAGGGTCGCCCAGACGGGGACGCCGCGTACGTAGTTCTTCGTACCGTCGATCGGGTCGATCACCCAGCGCCGGGGGCCCGTCCCCTCCAGGCCGTACTCCTCGCCGAGGATCGCGTCCCTCGGCCGCGCGCGCTGGAGGTGGCCCCGGACCAGTTCCTCGGCCGCCTTGTCGGCCTCGCTCACCGGGGTCATGTCCGGCTTCGTCTCCACCTTCAGGTCGAGCGCCTTGAAGCGGGCCGTCGTGGCGGCGTCGGCCGCGTCGGCGAGGACGTGGGCGAGGCGGAGGTCATCGAGGTAGTCCGGCATGGGGGAACGGTATCCGCCGAGGTGACGGCGGGGCCATGCGCGGGGGCACGGGGCGGTTGCGGGTTGGTGTCGGTTTTCCGGTGACGCGTTCCCGCCGTATCGGGACGCGGGCTATTGACAGTGGTCCCGGCCGCGTCAAATGTGTGCGGCAGAGTTGCTCGGCCCAGGGAGGCGACGATGCCCTCAGCGCGGGAGTCTCTGCTGGACGCCGCTTTCGCGGCGCTGGCGCGGCGGTCGTGGTCGACGGTGCGGATGGTGGACGTGGCCGCGGCGGCCGGGGTGTCGCGGCAGACGCTCTACAACGAGTTCGGCAGCAAGGACGGGCTCGCGCGGGCCCTCGTGCGCCGCGAGGCGGACGGCTATCTCGCGGGCGTCGAGCGGGCGTTCGCGGAGGAGGGCGACGTGAGCGAGCGGCTCGCCCTGCTCGCCGAGTGGACCGTCGCGCACGCGCGGGAGAACCCCCTCGTACGGGCCATGCTCACCGGCTGCTGGAGCGAGCGGCTGCCCGCGCCGCCGCTCAGGGCGGTGCTGTCGGCGACGGCGGTGCCCGCGCAGCGGCGGGCGGACGGGGCGCTGCCCGCGCCGGGGGACTTCGTCGCACACGTACGGGAGCGGTCGCTGGCCGTGCTGGTTCCGGCCGGGACCGGGAAGGGGGACGCCGACGAGGTGGTGCGCGGCGCGGAACTGGCGGTGCGGCTGGCGCTGTCGTGTGTCGCGGCGCCTGCGGGGGAGGGGGGCGTCAGGGAGCTGGTGGCGGGGGCGCTGAAACAGCTTTAGCGGTGCCTCCCTTGACCGGCTTCCTCAGTGCGCCGACCCCGACAGCTGCAACCCGATCACCCCGACGATCACGAAGCTGATCGACACGAGCTTCAGCACCGAGACCAGGTCCCCCAGGAAGATCATCCCGTAGATCGCGGTCCCGGCCGCCCCGATCCCCGTCCACACCGCGTACGCCGGACCCACGTCCAGCTTTCTCAGCGCGAGCGTCAGCAGCCCGAAGCTGCCCAGCGCGAACGCCGCGAACGCGATCGTCGGCCATAGACGCGTGAAGCCGTGGGACAGCTTGAGACACACCGCGAAACCTGTTTCGAGCAGTCCGGCCACGACGACCAGCAGCCATGCCATGTGCTGTCCTCCCGTTTTGGTGTCACGTTCGGTCACGTTCAGTCGGGGTCGGTGCGATTGTGCACTTACCGGACTCAGGTACACACAAACAACACCCAGGTCAGGGACGTGTCCTGAGGGACTGTCAGTCGCCTTCCGTACGCTCGCGCGTCGACAGCAGCCGGCGCAGCGAGTACAGGCGTGCCTGGTCCGCGTGGCCCTCGGCGACCCACGCGTCCAGCGCGCAGTCCGGTTCGTCGTGGCTGCACGCGCGCGGGCAGTTCGCCGTCCCCTCCTCCAGGTCCGGGAAGGCGTGGATGACGCGGGACGGGTCGATGTGCGCGAGGCCGAAGGAGCGGATGCCGGGGGTGTCGATCACCCAGTCGTCGGCGCCGTGCAGCGGGAGCGCGAGGGCCGACGTCGTCGTGTGGCGTCCCCGGCCGGTCACCGAGTTGACGTGGCCCGTCAGGCGCCGCTTGTCGGCCGGCACCAGCGCGTTGACCAGGGTCGTCTTGCCCACGCCGGAGTGGCCGACGAACGCGGTCGTGCGGCCGGTCAGGAACTCCCGTACGCGGTCCGCCGCGTCGCCGTTCTCCAGCTCCTCGCGGTTCGTGACCACGTACGGGATGTCCAGGGCGCCGTACAGCTCCAGGAGCTTGTCCGGGGGGGCCAGGTCCGACTTGGTCATCACCAGCAGCGGTTCCAGGCCGCCGTCGTACGCCGCCACCAGGCAGCGGTCGATCAGGCGGGGGCGGGGTTCCGGGTCCGCGAGCGCGGTGACGATCGCCAGCTGGTCGGCGTTGGCGACCACCACGCGTTCGTACGGGTCGTCGTCGTCCGCCGTGCGGCGCAGGACCGAGGTGCGCTTCTCGATGCGGACGATGCGGGCCAGGGTGTCCTTCGCGCCCGAGAGGTCGCCGACGAGGGAGACCCGGTCGCCGACGATCGCGGCCTTGCGGCCCAGTTCGCGGGCCTTCATCGCGAGGACCGTGCGGTCTCCGACCAGGCAGGTCAGGCGGCCCCGGTCGACCGTGAGGACCATGCCCTCGGCCGCGTCCTCGTGCTTGGGGCGGATGTTCGTACGGGGGCGGGTGCCCTTGCGGTTGGGGCGCGAGGGGATGTCGTCCTCGTCGGTGTGCTTGCCGTAGCGACGCATGATCGTCAGTTCCCGAGCATCCCGGTCCACATCTCCGGGAAGTCCGGGAGGGTTTTCGCGGTCGTCGCCACGTTCTCGATCTCGACGCCCTTCACCGCCAGGCCGATGATCGTGCCGGCCGTCGCCATGCGGTGGTCGTCGTACGTGTGGAACGTGCCGCCGTGCAGGGGCCTCGGGCGGATGTGCAGGCCGTCCGCCGTCTCCGTGACGTCGCCGCCGAGTTCGTTGATCTCCTTGGTCAGGGCCGCGAGGCGGTCCGTCTCGTGGAGGCGGAGGTGGGCTACGCCGCGAAGTGTTGACGGGGAGTCCGCGAGGGCGGCCACCGCCGCGATGCCGGGGGTGAGTTCGCCTACGTCGCCCAGGTCCACGTCGATGCCGTGGACCTTGCCCGTGCCGGTGAAGGTCAGGCCCTCGTCCGTGAGGTCGCAGGAGCCGCCCATCGCCGTGAAGATCTCCCTCAGGGCGTCGCCCGGCTGTGTGGTGCGCTTCGGCCAGTCCGGGACCGTGACCTTGCCGCCGGTCACCAGGGCCGCCGCCAGGAAGGGCTGGGCGTTCGAGAGGTCCGGTTCGATCGTCAGGTCTCTGCCCAGGAGGGCGCCCGGGGTCACCCGCCAGACGTTGCGTTCGCCGCCTGCCTCCGGGGTGTCCACCTGGGCGCCGGCCGCGCGGAGCATGTCCACGGTCATGCGGATGTGGGGGAGGGAGGGGAGGGTCGTGCCGGTGTGGCGTACCTCCACGCCCTGGTTGAAGCGGGGGCCCGAGAGGAGGAGTGCGCTGACGAACTGGGACGAGGAGGAGGCGTCGATCTCCACGGGGCCGCCGTCCAGGGCGCCGCCGCCGTGGACTGTGAGGGGGAGGGCGCCTCGTTCGTCGTCGTCGATCCTTGCGCCGAGGGTGCGCAGGGCGTCGATCACTCCGTGCAGGGGGCGTTCGTACGACCTCGGGTCGCCGTCGAACCTGATCGGGCCGTTGGCCAGGGTGGCTACGGGGGGGAGGAAGCGCATGACCGTGCCGGCGTTGCCTACGTCCACGGTTGCCGGGCCCCTGAGGTCGGTGGGGAGGACGCGCCACGCTTCACCGGTGCCGTCCGGTCCGACCCCTTCCTCGATCCCTACGCCCATTGCCCTCAGCGCGCCTGCCATGAGGAGGGTGTCCCTCGACCGCAGGGGGCGGCGCAGCCATCCCGGTTCGCTTGCCAGCGCGGCTAGTACCAGGGCTCGGTTGGTGACGGACTTGGACCCCGGCACGTGGACCGTCGCGTCGACGGCTCCGCTCGCGGTGGGGGCGGGCCAGTGGGCGGTGTGGACGGGGTTCTGCGGCATGCGTTCACTTTAGTCGGCGGTGGGGATTCGGGTCTGCGGTGGTGGTCGGGTGCGGGTTCGTTGTGGCTGGTCGCGCAGTTCCCCGCGCCCCTGAAAAGACATGGTTGCGGTTCGAGGGTTGGGTGCGGCGCCGTTGTGGCTGGTTGCGCAGTTCCCCGCGCCCCTAAAAAAGAGGTGGTTGCGGTCCGGGGGTTTGTTGCGCCCGCGCGGCGGTAGCCGCAAATTGATACAGCCCCGCGCCCCTAAAAAAGAGGTGGTTGCGGTCCGGTGCTCGTCGCGCCCGCGCGGCGGTAGCCGCAAATTGACACAGCCCCGCGCCCCTAAAAGACGTGGTTGCGGTCCGGTGCTTCGTCGCGCCCATGCGAGCCCCTGCGGGGCCGCATCACCTGTCGGGGTATGCCGTGTGAGAGCCCCCCGCCTCACAACCCCAGCAGCCACCTCCCCCCACCCAGCAACGCACACAGCGACACCGTATGGAACAAGAACAGCCACAACCCCGCCGGCACATGCGTCAGCCTCGACAGCTGGTCCGCGTCCGACTCCCCCGCTCCTCCCCGCCTCCTCTTCGCCTGGAGCTCGAACGGTGGCCTCACCCCTCCCAGCAGCAGGAACCACACCACCGCGTACGCGAACGCCGCCTGGACCTGGGGGCCTGCCAGCCAGGAGACCAGGAGGAAAGCGCCGCCTGAGAGGACCACCGTCAGGACGCCGTACGCGTTGCGGATCATTACCAGCATTGCGACCAGGAGCGCCGTTGCTACCCATAGGAGCAGGGTGATTCGGCCTGCGCCCAGCAAGGAGGCGCCGCCCAGGCCCAGCAGGGACGGGGCCGTGTAGCCCGCCGCCGCTGTGAGGATCATGCCTATGCCGTGCGGCTTGCCTCGGCTCAGAGTTAGGCCGCTTGTGTCCGAGTGCAGGCGTATGCCTGTCAGGGTGCGGCCCGTGAGGAGCGCGATCAGGCCGTGGCCTCCCTCGTGCGCGATCGTGATCGCGTTGCGGGAGATGCGCCACAGGTTGTGGGGGATCACTATCGCCAGGGCGGCTGCGGCTGTGGCCAGGACCACCCAGAGGTCGGGGTCGGGCTGGAGTCCGGTGACTCGGTCCCACAAGGTGTCCATAGGTGGCGGGGGCTCCCAACGCTCGTACGGGGTCTGGCAGTGTGGCACGTATGTGCGGACGGTATGCGGCCAGTCGTGGACCCGAGGATCTCGCAGGAATCTTTGAGATCGAGAAGATCGAGCCGGAAGAGGCGTGGGCGCCGGATTTCAACGTGGCGCCCACGAAAGAGGTGTACGTCGTCCTGGACCGTCCGTTGAAAGACGCGGCGGACCGGCGCCCGGTTCGGCAGCTCCGTACGGTGAAGTGGGGGCTCGTGCCGGCGTGGGCGAAGTCGCCCGAGGGTGCCGCGCGGATGATCAACGCGCGGGCCGAGACCGTGCACGAGAAGCCCTCGTTCCGGCGCGCGTTCGCCACCCGGCGCTGCATCGTCCCGGCGGACGGGTACTACGAGTGGGTCACCGCCAAGGAGGAGCGGGAGCTGGAGGTCGAGGGGAAGAAGAAGCGGCCCCGCAAACAGCCGTACTTCGTGTCGCCGGCCGACGGGTCCGTGTTCGCGATGGCGGGGCTGTACGAGTTCTGGCGTGACCGTACGCTGCCCGACGAGCACCCGCTGGCCTGGTGGGTGACGTGCTCGGTGATCACGACCGAGGCCGAGACCACGCCCCTCGCTCTCGCCCCGGCCGAAGGGCCCGGCACCCTGGCCGAGATCCACCCCCGTATGCCGCTGATGCTGACGCCGGACCGGTGGGACGCGTGGCTGGACCCCACGACGACCGGCCTCGACGACCTCGTACCGATGCTGACGCCCCCGCCGACCGGCCTGATGCGGGCGTACCCGGTGTCGACGGCGGTCAGCAACGTCCGCAACAACGGCCCGGAGCTGCTGACGGAGCTGGAGGGGCCGGAGGAGGGCACACTCTTCTGACATGACCACCCAGCTCGTCCCCACCGACGCGGGCGACGCCCGTATCACCTGGCACCCGGCGAAGACCCCCCGCCTCGTCCTCGCCGTCAGCCACGGCGCCGGCGGCGGCATCGAGGCCCGCGACCTCCAGGCACTGGCCGCCGCCCTCCCCGCCCACGGTGTGACCGTCGCCCTCGTCGAACAGCCCTGGCGGGTCGCCGGCAAGAAGGTCGCGCCGGCTCCGAGAACCCTTGACGTCGGGTGGTCCGGCGTCTGGGGTGCCGTAGCCGCCAAGAACCTCCCCGTCATCGCCGGGGGCCGCTCCGCCGGCGCCCGCGTCGCCTGCCGTACGGCGAAGGACCTGGGCGCCGCAGCCGTCCTCGCACTCAGCTTCCCCCTCCACCCGCCCGGCAAGCCGGAGAAGTCCCGCGCCGGGGAGCTGCTCGGCGCGGGTGTGCCGACGCTCGTCGTCCAGGGCGGGAACGACCCCTTCGGGAAGCCGGCGGAGTTCCCGGCGGGGGAGTTCGGGATGGTGGAGGTTCCGTACGGGGATCACGGGTTCGCCGTGCCGAAGCGCAGCGGGGTCACGCCGGAGGAGACCGTGACGGTCATCACGGACGGCGTCCTCCGGTGGATCGGGACGCTCGGGAATGTTGAGTCCCGTACGACTGTTGAGGCAGACACAGGACGTTGAGAAGGCCGTAAGAGAGGGAGTCCGCCGCATGGGTTCGACCATCTGCCCGAACCGCTCCAGCCGTGCCGACCTGGACTGGACGGTGCTGCATGCGGCGAGGACCGCCCAGATTCCGGGGGCGGGAGGAGCGGGTCGTCGTCTATCCTCCGATTCTGGTGGCACCGGTCTCGGTGCTGCCTGGAATCTTGAGGAGGTGGGTCCGGTCACCGGTACCGACGCAGGGACCGAACACGGCCAGGCGGAGCAGCCCGAGGGCCGGGGCGTGAACGAGTCGACCGCGGAGCGCAGCGCGCGCTTCGAGCGGGACGCGCTCGAATTCCTCGACCAGATGTACTCCGCCGCGCTGCGGATGACCCGCAACCCGGCGGACGCGGAAGACCTCGTGCAGGAGATGTACGCCAAGGCGTACGCGTCCTTCCACCAGTTCCGCGAAGGCACGAACCTGAAGGCGTGGCTGTACCGGATCCTCACGAACACGTTCATCAACTCGTACCGCAAGAAGCAGCGCGAACCCCAGCGCTCCGCGGCCGAGGAGATCGAGGACTGGCAGCTCGCGCGGGCCGAGTCGCACATGTCGACCGGACTGCGCTCCGCCGAGTCGCAGGCGCTCGACCACCTGCCCGACTCGGATGTGAAGGAAGCGCTCCAGGCGATTCCCGAGGAGTTCCGTATCGCCGTGTATCTCGCGGACGTCGAGGGCTTTGCGTACAAGGAGATCGCCGACATCATGGGGACACCCATCGGTACGGTGATGTCCCGGCTGCACCGGGGCCGGCGCCAACTGCGCGGCATGCTGGAGGACTACGCGCGTGAGCGCGGACTCGTCCCGGCCGGCGCGGGGGAGTCGAACGAAGCGAAAGGCTCGGGTTCATGAGCTGCGGAGACGCCCACGAGACGGACTGCTCCGAGGTTCTCGATCATCTCTACGAGTACCTCGACAGCGAGATGCCTCTCGGGGACCGGGACAAGTTCCAGGTCCACTTCGACGAGTGCTCGCCGTGTCTGGAGAAGTACGGGCTCGAACAGGCCGTGAAGAAGCTGGTCAAGCGCTGCTGCGGCCAGGACGACGTGCCGGCCGACCTCCGGGCGAAGGTCATGGGCCGGATCGATCTGATCCGGTCGGGGCAGGTCGTGCCCGACCATGACGTCACGGCCGCACCTCAGGAGACCTGAGAAGACACTCAGGAGACCCGAGAAGCCACCATTCACTCGAATGGGGTACTACCTCTGGTTACCCCTTCCGCCCCGTCCGCCCGTCCCTAGGCTTCCCGTCCGTGGAGGCTATTGCGGGGCGGGCGCGGGTGTTTGTCGGGGCGGTCGTTCTGGTAGCCGGCGTGGTGTGTGTGCCCCTGCCCGGTAAGACTCCCTGGATCGCCGTCGGGTTGCTCGCGGTGGTCCACGGAATCGGGGAGCGGGTCGTCAAAGGGGCTTTCCACCCCGTGCTCCTGGCCGCCGTGTTCCTGCTGCCTCCTCCCGCCGCAGCCCTCGTGCCCCTGCCCGGCGCCCTGTGCGCGTCCACGAGCTGGGTGCGCCGCGTCTGGCGGGGAGCCTCCGGGGCCGTCACCGTCTGGGCGGCGGGGTCGGTGCACTGGCGGCTCGGGGGGCGGGACGCCGTGGTCGCGCCGGAGTTTCCGTACGCCCTGGTGCCTGCCGCCGCCGCTGTGCTCGTCTACTGCCTCGTACTGATCGTCCTCGACAGCGGAGTGCGCGTGCTCGCCGGGGAACCCGTGCGGCGGCCCGCGATCTGCCGGGCCCTCGCTCCCCTCGCCGTGCACGGGCTCGCCGGGCTGATGATGGCCGTGCTGTGGCGCAGCCCGTACGGCCCTGTCGCCGCGCTGCTCGTGCTGCTGCCGATGTGCGTGGCCTGGTGGGTGTTCGCCCAGGTGCACCGGGAGCGCGCCGCCCACAGCGCGACCATCCGCGCGCTCGTGCAGGCCGTCGACATCAAGGACGAGTACACGCGCGGGCACAGCGAACGCGTCGGGCAGGCGTCCGTGATGATCGCGCGGGAGCTGGGCATGGACGAGGAGCGCGTCGAGCTGATCCGGTTCGCCGGGATCCTGCACGACGTGGGCAAACTCGGCGTCCCCACACGGCTGTTGAGGAAGGACGGGCCGCTCACCCCCGAGGAGCGGCGCGTCATCGAGCTGCACCCCGAGTACGGGCACGAGATCACCCGGGGGATCGCGTTCCTCGGCGAGGCGCGCTCCGCGATCCTCCACCACCACGAGCGGTTCGACGGGGGCGGCTACCCGTACGGCCTCGCCGGGTACGGCATCCCCGAACCCGCCCGCATCGTCGCCGTCGCGGACGCCTTCGACGCGATGACCTCGACCCGGTCGTACAGCAGGGCACGGCCCGTGCCGGTCGCGCTGGAGGAGCTGCGGCGGTGCGCGGGGGCGCAGTTCGACCCGCGGATGGTGGAGGCGCTGGGGCGGGCGCTGGAGCGGTGGGGGTGGCATCCGGTGGTGACGGCGGAGGAACCGGTGTGCACGGCGGCCCCGGCCATGAACGTCACACAAAAAGAAGCCACGCAGAAAGACGTCACACACAAAGCGGTACGCCCGTGAGGCCCCGCTCCCTCCTGCACGCCTCCGCCGCCCTCGCCGTAGCCGCCTCCCTGGTCCTCACCTGCGCCGATGGCCTCAAGGACGCCCCCACCGTCCTCGCCTTCGCCGCCCTGATCGCCCTCGGCGAAGCCCTCCGCTGGAGCGGGCCCGGCGTCCGGGACATGGCCCCCCTCGGCGCCGCCGCCTCCCTCGCGTACGCGCTCCTCGGGGACGACGCCGGCGCCCCCACCGGGCACGGCGCCGCGCAGGTCGTCGCCGTGGTCGCCGTCGCCTCGCTCATCGGGAACGTGCCGCACATCGCGCGCGGGCGCGGCAGCGTCGCCGACCACCTCGTACGCCGCCTCCTGTCCGTGGGGTTCGCGGCGCTGTGCTTCCAGCCCCTGTTCAACCGGGGTGTCCTCGCGGACGGCCCCGGGTACGCCGTCCTCCTGCTGGCGCTGCTCGTGCTGACGGCCCTGTGCGACGCGGTCGTCGCGGCGGCCCTCGCGCACGCGCGCACGGGATGGCCGTACGGGCCCCTCCTGCGCGACGAGCTGCGCGCGGTGCCCGGCATCGGGTCGGCCGTGTGCGCGACCGGCGCGGTGACCGCGCTCGCGGTGGCCGTCGTCGGGCTGTGGGCGCTGCCCCTGTTCTGCGTGCCGCTGCTGCTGGCGCAGGTCGCGCTGCGCCGGTACGCGGCCGTACGCGCCACCTACCGGCAGACCATCGCGTCCCTCGCGCGGGCCACCGAGATCGCCGGGTACACGCCCACCGGGCACGCGCACCGCGTCGCCGCGCTCTGCCAGGCCGTCGGCCGGGAACTGGGGCTCACGGAGGCCGAGTCGACCGTCCTGGAGTACGCCGCGCTGATGCACGACATCGGCCAGCTCAGCCTCGTCGACCCCGTCCCCGAGGGCGCGACCAGCGGCCTGCCGCCCGAGGAACAGCGCCGGATCGCGCTGCTCGGCGGGGCCGTCGTACGGCAGACCGGCGCGGGCGCGCAGGTCGCCGCCGTCGTGGAGCGGCAGGCCGACCCGGGCGCCGACCAGCCCCGGGCCGCGCGGATCGTGCGGGTGGTCAACGCGTACGAGGAGAAGGCGCGCGCCTCGGGGCCGCTCAGCGCGCTGGAGGAGCTGCGGCTCGGGACGGGCGACCGGTACGCGCCCGAGGTCGTCGCGGCGCTCGCGCGGGTGCTGTCCGGCGATCGGGGCGGGCTGTCATACCCCGGCCGTCCCTGGGTAACCCATGGGTAGGGAGCGCCCTTCCGGTCGTACGTGGTTTGATGCGATGAGCAGAGGGTGTCAGGGGAACTGGCGGGTGGTGATGTGAGGATCTTCGGCAAGGGACGGCACCGGCCCTCCGCCTCCTGGCGGCAGGCCACCGATCGCGCGTTCACGCTGATCGGCGACGGGCGGTACGAGGACGCGGGAGCGCTCCTGACCCGCGCGGCCGATCTGGAACCGTGGCTGTCGGAGTCCTGGTTCAACCTGGCCCTCCTGCACAAGTTCCGGCACGACTGGGAGCAGGCGCGGGCCGCGGGCCTGCGCGCCGTCGCCCTCCTCGACCGGGACGCGGGCGCCCCCGACTGGTGGAACGTCGGCATCGCCGCGACCGCCCTCCAGGACTGGCCGCTGGCCCGCCGCGCCTGGCAGGCGTACGGACTGGACGTGCCCGGCGGCTCCGGCTCGCTGGCCGAGCCCGTCGGCATGGACCTCGGCAGCGCCGCCGTACGGCTCTCCCCCGAGGGCGAGGCCGAGGTGGTGTGGGGGCGGCGGCTCGACCCCGCGCGCGTCGAGGTGCTCTCCATCCCGCTGCCCTCCTCCGGGCGGCGCTGGGGCGAGGTCGTCCTGCACGACGGGGTGCCGCACGGCGAGCGGACCACCTCCGCCGGGCACTCCTACCCGGTCTTCGACGAGATCGAGCTGTGGGCGCCGTCGCCGGTGCCGACCTGGGTGGTGCTCCTGGAGGCGGCGACCGAGGCCGACCGGGACGCGCTCGAACAGCTCGCCGCCGATGCCGGGTTCGCCGCCGAGGACTGGTCGTCGTCCGTGCGGCTGCTGTGCCGGACGTGCTCCGAGTCGCGCATGCCGTCCGACGAGGGCGACGGGGAGCACCTCGACCCCCACGACCACAGCGAACCGGGCCAGCCGGGGCCGCTCGGCCATCGGACCGACGGTCAGCTGTGGGTGCCGGAGCGCGAGTGCGGCGTGGCCGCGCCGGCTTCGCTGGTGGCGGGGCTGCTGGACGGTTGGGTCGCGGACAGCCCGGACACACGGGACTATCGGGACGTCGAAGAGGTCTGCTGAACCGTTTTGCCACAGTGGACGGCGCCGGTGGTGCCGTGCGCCTCCCTTTAGGCTGTACCCGCAGATTTTTCTTCAGGTTGCAGGAAGGCTTACGTCGTCATGGCGCAGCAGGACACCGATCAGCAGCACGCGGGCGTGCTCCCCGTGGACGACGAGGGCTTCGTCATCGACACCGAGGACAACGAGGCGCGTGAGGCCGCCTACCGCGAGCGCGGCACCTCGCTGCCCATCACCGTCGTCGGCAACCCGGTGCTGCACAAGGAGTGCGAGGACGTCACCGAGTTCGACGACGCCCTGCTGAAGCTCGTCGACGACATGTTCGCCTCGCAGCGCACCGCCGAGGGCGTGGGCCTGGCCGCGAACCAGGTCGGGGTCGACCTGAAGGTGTTCGTCTACGACTGCCCGGACGACGACGGGGTCCGCCACACCGGCGTCGTCTGCAACCCGAAGCTCGTCGAACTCCCCGCCGACAAGCGGCGCCTGGACGACGGCAACGAGGGCTGCCTGTCCGTGCCGACCGCGTACGCGGAACTCGCCCGCCCCGACTATGCCGAGGTCACCGGCCAGGACGAGCGCGGCAACCCGATCAAGGTGCGCGGCACCGGCTTCTTCGCACGGTGTTTGCAGCACGAGACCGACCACCTGTACGGCTACCTCTACATCGACCGCCTCTCCAAGCGGGACCGCAAGGAGGCGCTCAAGCAGATGGCCGAGAACGAGCCCCGCTACCCCGTGGTCGCCAACGACTGACTCGCACCCCCTGACGACGCCCGGCCGATACCCCCTTCGGCCGGGCGTCGTCCGTATGTGCGTCGCACGTTCGATCGCCTAAGCGCATCTTTTGATCCATAACCGGTCACGAGAGGTGGAATCTCGGCATTCCGGGGTGGTGAAAGAAGCAAATCCGTTCCCAGAACGGTCAGTTGTGGTGCTGAATGGGAAGAGCGGGGATACGCAACGGCGCACGCCCGGCACAGCGGGAGGGGTGTGTGCGACAGGCGGCCGAGAGGGGTTGTTCGTGCCAGCTTTCCCACACAGCACCACATACAGCAGGACCGGTGCCGCACAGGGTGCCGCAAACCGCGAGCCGGGTACCGGCCAGGCGCCCGCGGTTCCGCCGTCGCTCAGTCTGCCGGTCGTCGAGGCGGAGTTTCCCCGGCTGAGGCATCCGTATTGGCCACAGCTCCAGCGGAACACCCGGCGCTGGCTGCTGGAAAAGCGGCTCATGCCGCCGGACAAGGTCGCGGAATATGCCGATGGCCTGTGCTACACGGATCTGATGGCGGGCTACTACCTCGGTGCCCCCGACGCGGTCCTCCAGGCCGTAGCCGACTACAGCGCCTGGTTCTTCGTCTGGGACGACCGCCACGACCGTGACATCGTGCACGGCCGCACCGCGTCCTGGCGCCGCCTGAAGTCCCTGCTCCACCAGGCCCTCGACGCCCCGGCGGCCCACCTGCACCATCAGGACCCGCTGGTCGCGGGCCTCGCCGACAGCGTCCTGAGGCTCTACGGCTTCCTGCCCGAGAGCTGGAACGCCCGCTTCGCCCGCCACTTCCACCAGGTGATCGACGCGTACGACCGGGAGTTCCGCAACCGCGTCGAGGCGCGGGTCCCGCCGGTCGAGGAATATCTCGCCCTCAGGCGCCTCACCTTCGCCCACTGGATATGGACGGACCTCCTGGAACTCGCCGCCGGAACACAACTCCCGGACGCAGTGCGGAAACACCCGGCATTCCGGCGGGCCGCGCTCCTCAGTCAGGAATTCGCCGCCTGGTACAACGACCTCTGTTCGCTGCCGAAAGAAATAGCGGGCGACGAGGTACACAATCTCGGCATCAGTCTCATCGTTCACGAAAGGCTGACCCTGGAGGAATCCGTCGAGGAACTCAGGCGCCGGATCCTGGAATGCATCGCCGATTTCCTCGCCGCCGAACGGGAGACGCGCCGGTACGCGGACGGGATCGGCGACAAGGAAATCCGCGACGCCGTGCTCGCCTGCCTCGCGAACATGCGGAACTGGTTCGGTTCCGTCTACTGGTTCCACCACGAGTCCGGCCGCTACATGGTCGACAGCTGGGACGACCGGTCCACACCCCCTTATGTCGACAACGCGCCGGCGGGAGAGAAATAGATGACCCTCGAATCGGTACGGCCGGCCCCCGTGGAGGCACCCCTCGCGGGCGGCGGGCTCCCCCTCCTCGGCCACGGCTGGAAACTGGCCCGCTCACCCCTCGCGTTCTTCTCCCAGCTGCGCGACCACGGGGACGTCGTCCGGCTGAAGCTCGGCCCGAAGACGGTGTACGCGGTCACCTCGCCCGAGCTGATCGGCGAGGTCGCCCTGAGCCCCGACTACATCATCGCCGGGCCCCTGTGGGAGTCGCTGGAGAGCCTCCTGGGTAAGCAGGGGGTCGCCACCGCCAACGGGCCCCTGCACCGGCGCCAGCGGCGCACCATCCAGCCCGCGTTCCGGCTCGACGCGATACCCGGGTACGGGCCCGTCATGGAGGAGGAGGCGCGGGCCCTCGTCGAGCGGTGGCGCGGCGCGGGCAGCCTCGACGTCACCGCCGAGTCGTTCCGGGTCGCGACCAGGATCGCCGCGCGCTGCCTCATGCGCGGGAGCTACATGGACGAGCGCGCCGACCGGATCTGCGCGGACCTCGCGAGCCTCTTCCGCGGTATGTACCAGCGGATGGTGGTCCCCCTCGGACCGCTTTATCGCGTGCCGCTTCCGGCCAACCGCGAATTCAACCGGGCGCTGGCCGATTTGCACCTCCTCGTCGACGAGATCGTCGCCGACCGACGGGCCTCCGGGCAAAAGCCCGACGATTTGCTGACGGCTTTGCTGGAGGCGGTCGACGAGAATGGCGAACCCATCTCGGAACAGGAGATCCACGACCAGGTCATCGCGATACTCACCCCGGGCAGCGAAACCGTCGGGTCCATGATCATGTCGCTGCTCCTGGTGCTCACCGAGTACCCCGAACACGCCGACAAGATCCGGGCCGAGGTGAAAAACGTGGCGGGCGACCGGCCCGTGGGATTCGACGACGTCCGCAGTCTGCCGTACACCGGGAATGTCGTCGTCGAGACCCTGCGCCTCTATCCGGCGGTATGGATTCTGACCCGCCGGGCGGTGGTCGACACCGCTCTGGGCGGATACGACATTCCCGCCGGCGCCGACATCGTCTACAGCCCCTACGCGGTCCAGCGCGACCCCCGCTCCTACCACTCCGCCGAACTCTTCTCCCCGGACCGCTGGCTCCCCGGCGGCTCGGAGGAAGTCCCCAAACACGCGATGAGCCCCTTCAGCGTCGGCAACCGCAAATGCCCCAGCGACCACTTCTCCATGGCGGAGATGACCCTCCTCACCGCCGCGATGGCCACGGCGTTCCGCTTCGAGGAGACCCCGGGCTCGGACTCCCGGCACCGGATCGGCATCACCCTGCGCCCGAGGGACCTGCGGCTGCGGCCGATCGCCCGCTGAACACGACGGCCCGGCACTCGGGGGAGTGCCGGGCCGTGTGACGGGACGCGTCAGGTCAGAAGTCCTCGTCCAGGTCGACCGTGCCCTCCACGGCGACCTGGTACGCCGACGGGCGGCGCTCGAAGAAGTTCGTCAGCTCCTGGACGCCCTGGAGCTCCATGAAGGAGAAGGGGTTCTCGGAGCCGTAGACCGGGGCGAAGCCCAGGCGGACCAGGCGCTGGTCGGCGACGCACTCCAGGTACGCGCGCATCGACTCCGTGTTCATGCCCGGGAGGCCCTCGCCGCACAGGTCACGGGCGAACTGGAGCTCGGCCTCGACGGCCTCCGCCAGCATGTCCGTGACCTCCTTCTGGAGGGTCTCGTCGAAGAGGTCCGGCTCCTCCTTGCGGACCGTGTCGACCACCTCGAAGGCGAAGCTCATGTGCATCGTCTCGTCGCGGAAGACCCAGTTGGTGCCGGTGGCCAGGCCGTGCAGCAGGCCCCGGCTGCGGAACCAGTAGACGTACGCGAACGCGCCGTAGAAGAACAGGCCCTCGATGCACGCGGCGAAGCAGATCAGGTTCAGCAGGAAGCGGCGGCGGTCGGCCTTCGTCTGGAGGCTGTCCAGCTTCTCGACCTCGTTGATCCACTTGAAGCAGAACTCGGCCTTCTCGCGGATCGAGGGGATGTTCTCGACGGCGGCGAAGGCGGCGGTGCGGTCGTCCGGGTCGGGCAGGTAGGTGTCGAGCAGCGTCAGATAGAACTGGACGTGCACGGCCTCCTCGAAGAGCTGGCGGCTCAGGTACAGCCGCGCCTCCGGGGAGTTGATGTGCTTGTACAGCGTCAGCACGAGGTTGTTCGCGACGATCGAGTCACCCGTCGCGAAGAACGCCACGAGCCGCCCGATGAGGTGCTGCTCCTCGGGGGACAGCTTCGCGAGGTCCGAGACGTCCGAGTGGAGGTCGACCTCCTCGACGGTCCACGTGTTCTTGATCGCGTCCCGGTAGCGCTCGTAGAAGTCCGGGTAGCGCATCGGGCGAAGCGTCAGCTCGAAGCCGGGGTCGAGCAGGTTCTTCTGGGCTTCGGTGGTCATTACTGGCATGCCTCGCAGGACTCGGGGTTTTCGAGGGAGCAGGCGACCGCGTCGGGGTCGGGGGTGGCCTGCACCGGGACAGAAGCCTGGGCCGCGCGCGCGATCCGCGTCGCCGGGCGCGAGCGCAGGTAGTACGTCGTCTTCAGCCCGGACTTCCAGGCGTACGCGTACATCGAGGAGAGCTTGCCGATCGTCGGCGTCTCCAGGAACAGGTTCAGGGACTGCGCCTGGTCCAGGTACGGCGTACGGGCCGCCGCCATGTCGATCAGACCGCGCTGCGGGATCTCCCACGCCGTGCGGTACAGCGCGCGGACGTCCGCCGGGATCCAGCCGAAGTCCTGCACCGAGCCGTTGGCCTCGCGCAGCGCCTCACGGGTGCGGGCGTCCCACACGCCGAGGTCCTTGAGGTCCTGCACCAGGTACGAGTTGACCTGGAGGAACTCCCCGGAGAGGGTCTCGCGCTTGAACAGGTTGGAGACCTGCGGCTCGATGCACTCGTACACACCGGCGATGGACGCGATGGTCGCGGTCGGCGCGATGGCCAGCAGCAGCGAGTTGCGCAGGCCGGTCGACGCGATTCGCTCGCGCAGCGCCGCCCAGCGCTCCGGCCAGGTGAACTCGACGCCGAAGTGGTCGGGGTGCAGCACGCCGCGGGCCGTACGGGTCTTCTCCCAGGCGGGGAGAGGGCCGGACCGCTCGGCGAGCGTGGCGGACGCCTCGTACGCGGCGAGCATGATGCGCTCGGCGATCCGCGTCGACAGCTCCTTCGCCTCGGGCGAGTCGAAGGGGATGCGCAGCTTGAAGAAGACGTCCTGGAGGCCCATCGCGCCCAGGCCCACCGGGCGCCACCGGGAGTTGGAGCGGCCCGCCTGCTCGGTCGGGTAGAAGTTGATGTCCACGACCCGGTCGAGGAACGTCACGGCCGTACGGACGGTCTCGTCCAGCCGCTCCCAGTCGATGTCCTGGGAAGCCGGGTCGACGAACGCGCCCAGGTTCACCGAACCCAGGTTGCAGACGGCCGTCTCCCCGTCGTCCGTGACCTCCAGGATCTCCGTGCAGAGGTTGGAGGAGTGGACCACGTGGCCCGGCTCGGCGGTCTGGTTCGCCGTACGGTTCGCGGCGTCCTTGAACGTCATCCAGCCGTTGCCGGTCTGCGCGAGCGTGCGCATCATCCGGCCGTACAGGTCCCGCGCGGGGATCGTCTTCTTGGCGAGCCCCTTCGCCTCCGCCGCGCGGTACGCCGCGTCGAACTCGTCGCCCCACAGGTCGACCAGCTCGGGCACGTCCGAGGGCGAGAACAGCGACCACTCGGCGTCCGCGTTCACCCGGCGCATGAACTCGTCCGGGATCCAGTGCGCGAGGTTCAGGTTGTGCGTACGGCGGGCGTCCTCGCCCGTGTTGTCCCGCAGCTCCAGGAACTCCTCGATGTCGGAGTGCCAGGTCTCCAGGTACACCGCCGCCGCGCCCTTGCGCCGCCCGCCCTGGTTCACGGCCGCGACACTCGCGTCCAGCGTCTTCAGGAACGGCACGATGCCGTTGGAGTGCCCGTTCGTGCCCCGGATCAGCGAACCCCGGCTGCGGATACGGGAGTACGACAGGCCGATGCCGCCGGCGTGCTTCGACAGGCGGGCGACCTGGTGGTAGCGGTCGTAGATGGAGTCCAGCTCGTCCTTGGGAGAGTCCAGGAGGTAGCAGGACGACATCTGCGGGTGCCGGGTGCCGGAGTTGAACAGCGTGGGGGAGGACGGGAGGTAGTCCAGGCGGCTCATCAGGCGGTACAGGGCCGCGACCTCGTCCAGCGCCCGTACGGTGTCGTCCTCGGCCAGGCCGGAGGCGACCCGGAGCAGGAAGTGCTGGGGCGTCTCGATCACCTTGCGGGTGATCGGGTGACGCAGCAGGTAACGGCTGTGCAGGGTGCGGAGGCCGAAGTAGCCGAAGCGGTCGTCGGCGGCCGGGTCGAGCAGGCCGTTCAGCGCGGTCGCGTGCAGCCGCGCGAACTCCGCCGTGCGGTCCGCGATCAGGCCCTCGCGGTGGCCCACGGAGACCGACTCCGTGAACGTCGTCACACTCTGCGAGGCGGCCTCCGCGCGGATGCTGATCGTCAGCAGGCGCGCGGCGAGACGCGAGTACGCCGGGTCCTCCGAGATCAGGCCCGCGGCGGCCTCCGTCGCCAGCTCCCGAAGCTCGGCCTCGTCCGCCCGCGCGGAACGGCCCCGCAGCGCCGCGGCGGCGACCCGGCCGGGGTCCGCGTCGGGGAGGTCGGCGGTCAGCTCCGTCAGGGTCCGCAGCAGCGCGGTACCGGGACCGTCGGTTCCGGTCTCGACCGCCTGGACCTCTGAAACGGGTTCGGCTGGCGCGATGGTCACGTGAGGCTCTCCCTCGCTCGGCAAGGGGCCTTCGCGGGGGGGCATGGGGCAGCACGGACGCACGACACGTACGCGTACCCGGCCCACTCCGCGAGGCCCGGACGTCAGGGCACGCCGAGCCGTTGCTGTGCACGGCTGGCGCTTGCTGCCGACAGGTCCTCGGACTGACTCCTGCGCGCGTATGCGCACAAGTACACCGTTGCGGGACAGTTCCGGATTCCCACCGGATTCCCCTGCGGCGACAGCGAGCATGAGCATACATCTAGTGCCGGCCTGTCAGGTCACCCCCAGATGTTGTGTCGCGTCGGCTTCGGAGCGTCAACTGTTGGGTGGGGAGTGTGAACTCGGGAGTGTCGGGACGAAAGGACTGCGGGCCGCCGAGGGGGGTTCCCTTGGCGGCCCGCTGCGGGTCCGTCGTGGTTGCTCGCGCAGTTCCCCGCGCCCCTGGAAGGTGCGCTTCGCGCGACCTTCCAGGGGGGCAGCTAGTGGGCCGCTCCCGACGTCGCCGGGGGGAGTTCCGTCTGTACGCCCGGGTCTCCCGCGTCCGCCGTGTAGTCCGACGGGCTCGTCTCGTCGATCCCGTCCGGGGCCTTCGCCGCTCGCAGGATGAACGTCAGGACCACCGTCACCGCCACGTTCAGGACGAACGCCGTGAGGCCGATGTAGCCGATCTCGCCGATGCCCGGGATTTCCTTCGAGCTGCCGCCGAAGTGCTTCTGCGTGGGGGAAGCCACTCCGTACGCCGCGATCGTGCCGTACAGCATGCCCACCGCCCAGCCGCCCAGCAGGGCCCAGCGGTGGAACCAGCGGGTGAAGAGGCCGCCCACCAGCGCCGGGAACGTCTGGAGGATCCAGATGCCGCCCAGGAGCTGGAAGTTGATCGCCACCGTCTTGTCCATGGTGAGGACGAAGGCAAGGGCGCCCACCTTCACCAGCAGGGAGACCAGCTTGGAGACCTTCGTCTCCTGCTCAGGCGTCGCGTCGGGGCGGATGAAGTCCTTGTAGATGTTGCGGGTGAAGAGGTTGGCCGCGGCGATGGACATGATCGCGGCCGGAACCAGCGCCCCGATGCCGATCGCCGCGAACGCCACGCCCGCGAACCAGTCCGGGAACATGTCCTCGAACAGCTGGGGGATCGCCAGCTGGCCGTTCTTCACCTTCACGCCCGCCGCGATCGCCATGAACCCGAGCAGCGCGAGCAACCCCAGCATCAGGGAATACAGCGGCAGGATCGTCGTGTTGCGGCGGATGACGTTGCGGCTCCGGGACGACAGCGTCGCCGTGATCGAGTGGGGGTACATGAACAGCGCCAGCGCGGAGCCCAACGCGAGCGTGGCGTACGTCCACTGCCCCGCCTCGGCCGGCACGAGCCCCCCGGCCTTCGCGGCGGTGTACTTCTCGCTGGCCGACGCGAAGATGTCGTCGAACCCGCCGAGCTTGATCGGGATGTAGATGATCGCCACGGTGATCACGATGTAGATCAGCGTGTCCTTGACGAACGCGATCAGCGCCGGCGCCCGCAGCCCCGAGGAGTACGTGTACGCGGCCAGCACGCCGAAGGCGATCAGCAGCGGCAGGTCCTTGACGAACCAGTTCGTGTCCTCGCCCCCGCCGACCCCCATGACGTCCAGCACCGCCTGGATGCCGACGAGCTGGAGCGCGATGTACGGCATCGTCGCGAGGATCCCGGTCACCGCGACCGCGAGCGACAGCCCCTTGGACCCGAACCGCCCGCGCACGAAGTCGGACGTGGTGACGTACCCGTGCTTGTGCGAGACGGACCACAGCCGGGGCAGGAACGTGAAGATCAGGGGGTAGATGAGGACCGTGTACGGCACGGCGAAGAACCCGGCCGCCCCGGCCGCGTACACGGCTGCCGGAACCGCGACGAACGTGTACGCCGTGTACAGATCCCCGCCGAGCAGGAACCAGGTCACCCAGGTCCCGAACGACCGCCCGCCGAGCCCCCATTCGTCGAGGGAGTCGGTCTCGGCCCGGCGCCAGCGCGCCGCGAGGAACCCCATGACGGTGACCGCGAGGAAGAAGAAGATGAAGACGCCGAGCGCGACGCCGTTCACGCCGTCGTTCACTGCGACGCACCCCCCTTGCGGGCGCGCTGGTCACGCTGCCACAGCTTGTACGCGGTCATGGTCAGCGCGGTCGAGATGAGGACCCACAGCATCTGGTACCAGTAGAAGAACGGGATGCCGATGAACCGCGGGTTCACATCGGCATACGACCCGACCCACAGCAGCGCCACGAAGGGCGCGAACAGACAGACGGCGATGACGACGCGCACCGGCGTCACCACCGCTTCCTCTGCCTTCGGTGGGGTCTCTGACATCGGCGGCTCCGTCCCCTCGCTGAGATCACCAGTGATCACCACTGCAATGCGCAGGCAATCTAAGTGACGGATAAGCGCAGCGGAAGCCCTGCTGACGGATCGTCCTGAAGCTGTGTCGCGCCGTTGCTAGTCGACAGGCCGCTTGAGCCGTGCCACGAACTTGTACCGGTCCCCCCGCCACACCGACCGCACCCACTCCACGGGCTCCCCCCGCAGGTCCAGGGAGTGCCGGGACAGCATGAGCATCGGCAGCCCCACGTCCGTCCCGAGGAGCCCCGCCTCGCGCGGCGTCGCGAGCGCCGTCTCGATGGTCTCCTCGGCCTCGGCGAGCCGGACGTCGTACACCTCGGCGAGGGCGGTGTACAGGGACGTGTACTTGACGAGGGACCGGCGCAGGGCCGGGAAACGCTTGGCGCTGAGGTGCGCCGTCTCTATGGCCATCGGCTCCCCGTTGGCCATCCGCAGTCGCTCGATGCGCAGGACCCGGCCGCCGGACGCGATGTCGAGGAGCTCGGCGAGCCGGTCGTCGGCGGTGACGTACCCGATGTCGATGAGCTGCGAGGTCGGTTCGAGCCCCTGCGCGTGCATGTCCTCGGTGTACGAGGTCAGTTGGAGCGCCTGGGACACCTTCGGCTTCGCGACGAACGTGCCCTTGCCCTGGATGCGTTCGAGCCGGCCCTCGACGACGAGTTCCTGGAGGGCCTGGCGGACGGTCGTCCGGGACGTGTCGAACTCCGCCGCGAGCGTGCGTTCCGGCGGGACGGCCGTACCGGGTGCCTGCGTCTGGGTGATGTCCAGCAGATGCTTCTTCAGACGGTAGTACTTGGGCACACGCGCGGTACGGACGGTCGCTCCACCCTCGTTCTCCGCACTGCTGACGTCGGTGCTCATGGCCTGCCTTCCCGGCTCGCACGGGCCGACCTCCCGTCGGCCGCGGCTCACATCGTGGCACGGGATCGTGTGTACGGGTGCCCGTACGGCCAGGTCGGTTCCGGTCTCGGCCGGTAAGAACTCCCTGCGTACGGCGTCCCGGCCCTTGACACGGCCCTTGGTCCGGTCCAAGCTCGCGATGCTGGTCTACACCATTCGGAGGGTGGCCTTGGCGGAGACGACTGTGACCCGGGACGCCCTCGCCGTCCTCCAGCCCGGCTTCACCGGGACGACCGCCCCCGACTGGCTGCTGCGCCGCCTCGACGAGGGCCTCGCCGCCGTCGGCCTCTTCGCCCGCAACATCGCCGGTCCCCGGCAACTCGCCGACCTCACGGCCGAGTTGCGCAAGGTCCGGCCGGACGTGGTGATCGCCGTCGACGAGGAGGGGGGCGACGTCACCCGCCTCGAAGCGCGCCGGGGGTCCTCCTTCCCCGGCAGCCTCGCGCTCGGCGTCGTCGACGACACCGGCCTCACGCACTCCGTCGCCGCCGAGCTGGGGCGCCGGCTCGCCGAGTGCGGGGTCACCCTCGACTGGGCGCCCTCCGCGGACGTCAACACCGACCCCGACAACCCCGTCATCGGCGTACGCTCCTTCGGCGCCGACCCGGCGCTGGTCGCGCGGCACACCGCCGCGTACGTCGCCGGGCTCCAGTCCGCCGGGGTCGCCGCCTGCGCCAAGCACTTCCCCGGGCACGGGGACACGTCCGTCGACTCCCACGAGTCGCTGCCGCGCATCGACGTGCCGTACGAGACGCTGGCCGCCCGCGACCTGCCGCCCTTCCGCGCGGCCGTCTCCGCCGGGGTCCGCGCGATCATGACCGCCCACATCCTCACCCCCGCCCTGGACCCCACCCGCCCCGCGACCCTCTCCCGCCGCACCCTCGACCTCCTGCGCCACGACCTCGGCTACGACGGCCTGATCATCACCGACGGCATGGAGATGCGGGCGGTGGCCGACACGTACGGCGTCGAACGGGGCGCGGTCCTCGCGATCGACGCGGGGGCGGACGCGATCTGCGTGGGCGGGGGATTGTCGGACGGCGAGACGGTGATCCGCCTGCGGGACGCCCTGGTGACCGCGGTCCACACGGGAGACCTCGCGGAGGAACGGCTGGCGGAGGCGGCGGGGAGGGTACGGGCGCTGGCGCGGTGGACGACGACGGCCACGCGGGCCCACTTGGCCGCGAACCCGGGCATCGGCCTGGAGGCGGCTCGAAGAGCGCTCCGGGTGACCTGCCCGGAGAACCTCCCGCTGATGGCGCCCCCTTACGTCGCCGCCTTCACCCCGCTGGCGAACATGGCCGTGGGCGACGAGACCCCGTGGGGCCTGGCCCCGGCCCTGGCCGAACTCCTCCCCGGCACCGGCACCGGCACGTTCACGGGCCTTGAGGCGGGCCGCGAGGCCCTGTCGGCGGCGGCCGACCGCCGGATCGTCGCCGTGGTCCGCGACGAACACCGCCACCCCTGGATGTCCACGGCCCTCACCACCCTCCTCGACGCCCGCCCCGACACGGTCGTCGTGGAAATGGGCGTCCCCCACGCCACCCCCCGAGGCGCGGCCCACATCGCGACGTACGGCGCGGCGAGGGTGTGCGGCTGGGCTGCGGCGGAGGTGATCGCGGGGGTGCGGGGCGCTTAGGGGACCTTCTCAGATCCCCTGCCACTCCGGCTTGTTGTCGAACGTGTGCCGGAAATAGTCCGCCAGCTTCAGCTTCGACGCCGCCGCCTCGTCCGCCACGATCGTCGCGTGCGGGTGGAGCTGGAGCGCCGAGGCGGGGCAGATCGCTGCCACGGGGCCTTCGACGGTGGCCGCCACCGCGTCCGCCTTGCCCTCGCCCGTGGCCAGGAGGACCAGGTGGCGGGCCTCCAGGATCGTGCCGATGCCCTGGGTGATGACGTGGTGGGGGACCTGGGCGATGTCGTCGTCGAAGAAGCGGGCGTTGTCGACGCGGGTCTGCTGCGTGAGGGTCTTGATGCGGGTGCGGGAGGAGAGCGAGGAGCAGGGCTCGTTGAAGCCGATGTGGCCGTCCGTACCGATGCCGAGGAGCTGGAGGTCCACCCCGCCGGCCTCCGCGAGCGCACGGTCGTACGTCGCGCACGCCGCCTGGATGTCGTCCGCCGCGCCGTCCGGCCCGAGGAAGGCGGACATCGGGATGCCGAGCGGCGTGAGGACCTCGCGGCGCAGGACCGAGCGGTAGGACTCGGGGTGCTCGGCGGGCAGTCCCACGTACTCGTCGAGCTGCGCTATCCGTACGGCGGAGACGTCCGCCCCGCCCGCGCGGACCCGCGCCGCGAGCGCCTGGTAGACCGGCAGCGGAGTGGACCCCGTGGCCACCCCGAGCAGGGCGTCGGGCTTACGGCCCACCAGCCGCGCAATGGCCTCGGCGACGAGCTCCCCGCCGGCGGCGGCGTCCGGGACGATCACAACTTCCACGCTGGCCTGCCGTTCTGAGGACGATCCGAAAAGGACATGTGGTTTAGACCACTCTAATCTAGCCGACCCCTTCCGGCCTCGGGGGTGTCGTCCGTCTGTCGGTCCGCTGAACATCCGCCGGAATCCGCCCGGGGACCGCCGAAATTGCCCCGCCGATCAGTCCCCCCACGGGAACCCGCACAGGCTAGGCTGCGTTGGAACGTGCAGAGCGTTCGACTCATTACGGCTTCCGCTCTCCCCGCACAGGAGGGCGGACCGAGGACCCGGTGCTCTCTGCCCTGACTGCTCCGGTTCCTCACCTTTCGGCCGATCGGGACCGCACACCCCGTGGCCGGGATTGCTCCGGGCTGCGGTGCCGCGAGGGTTGAGGGTCCCTCCAGGCGCCGCGGCCCGCGGGTGTTTCCGGGGGCATACTCCCGGGCGCTCCCCGGGTATGCCGTGACGATGGGATTCAGCACATCGTACGAACGCCGTATTTCAGCCAGCGACAAACCGGCGGGTACGCTCGCCCATGTGCCCTCCATGAACGAACTCGTACGCCAGCACACAGCCCTGGACGACTCCGACCTGGAGTGGCTGCACCTGCTGGTCTCGGAGTGGCAGCTGCTCTCCGACCTCTCCTTCGCCGACCTGGTGCTGTGGGTCCCGACGAGCGACGGCACGCGGTACGTCTCGGTGGCGCAGATGCGCCCCAACACGGGCCCCACCTCCTATCAGGACGACATGGTCGGCCACCTGGTTCCCCGCGGCCGGCGCCCGCTGCTCGACGTCGCCCTCGACGAGGGCCGTATCGTCCGCGAGGGCGACCCGGAGTGGCGCGAGGAGGTCCCCGTACGGGTCGAGTCGATCCCCGTACGGCGTGAGGGCCGCGTCCTCGGTGTCATCGCGCGCAACACGAACCTGCTGACCGTCCGCACCCCGAGCCGTCTGGAGCTGACCTACCTCCAGAGCGCCTCCGACCTCGCGCAGATGATCGCGGCGGGCGCGTTCCCGTTCGCCGGCCAGCAGATGGACATGGACGCCGCGCCCCGCGCCGGTGACGGCCTGATCCGCCTCGACGCGGACGGCATCGTGCAGTACGCCTCGCCGAACGCCCTCTCCGCGTACCACCGCATGGGCCTCGCCTCCGACCTCGTGGGCCACAACCTCGGGCTGACGACGGCCGAACTCGCGCCCACGCGCGGGCCGGTGGACGAGGCGCTCGCCAAGGTCGCGAGCGGCTGGGCGCCCCGTGAGTTCGAGGTCGAGGCGAACGACGGGGTGATCCAGTTCCGCGCGATCCCCCTCAAGCCCAAGGGCACGCGCATCGGTTCGCTGGTCCTGCTCCGGGACGTGACCGAACTGCGCCGCCGCGAGCGGGAGTTGATCACGAAGGACGCGACCATCCGGGAGATCCACCACCGGGTGAAGAACAACCTCCAGACGGTGGCCGCCCTGCTCAGGCTCCAGGCCCGCCGGATCGAGTCCGAGCGGGGGCGCGAGGCGCTGGAGGAGGCGGTGCGGCGGGTCGGGTCGATCGCCATCGTCCACGAGACGCTGTCTCAGAACCTGGACGAGCGCGTGGAGTTCGACGAGATCGCCGACCGGGTGCTCGCGATGGTCGCCGAGATCTCGCCGGGCAAGGTGACCGGGCGGCGCACCGGGCGGTTCGGGATTCTCGACGCCGAGGTGGCCACGCCGCTGTCGATGGTCCTCACCGAGATCCTCCAGAACGCGCTGGAGCACGGCTTCCGCGAGGGGGAGACCGGGACCGTCGAGGTGACGGCCGTGCGCGGCGGCACGACGAAGGACGCGCGGCTGCTCGTCACCGTCCAGGACGACGGGGTGGGGCTGCCCGAGGGGTTCGACCCGCAGGTCTCCGGCAACCTGGGGCTCCAGATCGTACGGACCCTGGTGGAGGGGGAGTTGGGGGGCAGCTTCGACATGGTGCCGGGGCCCGAGGGGGGTACGCGGGTGATCCTGGACGTGCCGGTGCGGGCGCAGAAGTGACGGCCGCCGGACAGCAAAGAGCCCCGGACCCATGCGGGCCGGGGCTAGTGCTCCCTGCTGCGGTACTCGTGCATGTGGTGCAAGTCGTACTGAGCGCTTGGGGGTACTGCGCGCTGCGGTTCGGGGGCGGGAGCTGCGTACGTGCTGTACGCGCCGCCAACCTCAGGCTGTTTTCCGCGGGGCGGACGGGTCAGGCGGTGGCCTGACGGGCCCGGTTGCGGGCGGCGCGGCGCTTCATCGCACGACGCTCGTCCTCGCTGAGACCACCCCAGACGCCGGAGTCCTGACCGGACTCGAGCGCCCACTGCAGACACTGGTCCATGACGGGACAGCGGCGGCAGACGGCCTTGGCTTCCTCGATCTGCAGCAGCGCAGGACCGGTGTTGCCGATGGGGAAGAAGAGCTCGGGGTCTTCCTCGCGGCAAACGGCGTTGTGACGCCAGTCCATGGCTGCTACCTCTCCTTGGGTGTTACGTGCAGGTTGCTTGTGAATGTGAACGCTTTCACGAATCCCTCAACAAGGGAAGGGCCACCAGCCAGATACGCCTGGCGCGGTCCTGGTGTCGTGAAGAGGGGTTCCGGTGATCAGTGGATGCCGGTGTTGCGGGCTGTCCCGATCGCCACGTAGAGACTCGCAAACCTCAGCGGCGGATACAACCCCTTCTGGAAAGTTTTTTTTGATTCCTCGGTGTCGACTGGGTCACAGCCGTACTTCCAAGGGGTGGACCCTGGCCTAAACGTTCGAGTGAAAGGACTTCCGCCCTTTCTGCTCACACAATCACACGCAGTGCCCGGCGTACGCCTGTGAACGTCACGCTGGTTCGCAGTCCGAGGTGGTCTCCGTCCATCTGGAGCGGGAGTGGCACCTTCGAATGCAAGGTGAACTGGTCCACGTCATGGAGGGAGACCGCGTGCTTGCCCTGGGGGCCCTTCTCGGGGGACGAAAGGAGCAATTGGGTCGCATACCGGGCAAGTGCGGGGCCGGACAGGCGGCTGAGACCCAGTACGTCGAGGGCAGTATCGAACGAGGCCTTAGGTGACGCGTACACCGGGCGATTGCCCAGATAGGTCCACGGAGCCGTGTTGCAGACTATGGACATCACCAAATCGGTCACGGGTTCTTCTCCGGCCCGTTCGAGGGTGATCGTTCCGTGTCGCCGGTGCGGTTCTCCGAAAAACTGACGGAGTGCCTGCTGAAGGTAAAGAGCGTGTGTGGATTTCCTTCCACGTTCCCGTTGTTGCTCCACCCGGCCGATGACTTTCGCGTCGAATCCCAGGCCGGCGTTGAAGGTGAACCACCGTGCGGGGACGGCCTCGTCCTCCGTCCCCGGGGTGCCCGACGCCAAACCCAGGCCCACGGTCCGCTCGCTGCCCTGCCGCAGCGCGTCCAGCAGGGCGCCGGTCGCCTCCACGGGGTCGTTCGGCAGGCCCAGGGCTCTCGCGAACACGTTCGTCGATCCGCCGGGGACGACCGCGAGGCCCGGCAGCCGCTCGGGGTCGGGGCCGCCGGTGAGGAGGCCGTTCACGACCTCGTTGATCGTGCCGTCGCCCCCCAGTGCGACGACCAGATCGATGTCCGAACTCGTCGCCGCCTGCCGGCCGAGGTCCCTCGCGTGTCCGCGGTACTCCGTGGTCACCGCTTCCAGCTTCATCTCGCTCGCCAGCGCGTGGATCAGGACATCGCGCGTACGCGCACTCGTAGTCGTCGCCGCCGGATTGACCACAAGAAGTGCACGCATGGATTGCAGCGTACCTACTGGGTGGTACCGGGCACAGGTCGAGGTAGGGGAGGGGTAAGAGATCAGGACGTGAGTCTCGACACGGGGCGGGGGCGTGTGGAGGTGGACGGGGGGCGTGCGGGTGGGCGGGTGCTTCGGGGGACCGGGGTTCCGACGCGGGGAGCCGTGCCTCGGGGGCGGCCCGATACGCTTCAGGCGTGAGCAGTGAAAAGGCGCCCAAGCCCTCCCGGAACCCCGACGCGGCGGAGGGGACGGCCCCCACGGCCCCCACGGCCCCCACGGCTCCCACGGCTCCCGACGGGCCCCGGCCCCGCAGGCTGACGTACGCCGCTGTGCTGGCCGGTCTTGAGGGCGTGGCGTTGCTGGCGGGCGGGGTGTGGATGCTGGTCGTGGGCGTCAGCGGGGACGCGGACGACCGTCAGGGCGCGGTCACCGGAGGGATCACCCTCGCCGTCCTTGCCCTGCTGCCGCTGCTCGCCGCGCGGGGCCTGCTGAACCGCCGCAGCTGGAGCCGGGGCCCCGCCGTGGTCACCCAGGTCATGGCCCTGCCGGTGGCCTACAACCTGCTCCAAGCCGACAGCGTCGCCATCCCGGCGGGGATCGCCCTGGGTGTCGTGGCGATCGTGGCCCTGGTCCTGCTGGTCAACCCCGAGACGACCCGGGCCCTGGGGATCCGGGGCCCGGGCAACGCTCAGGAATAACCCTTACTCCTCCACCAGCAGCTTCTCCCGGAGCTGGGCCAGGGTGCGGGCCAGCAGGCGGGAGACGTGCATCTGGGAGATGCCGACCTCCTGGGCGATCTGCGACTGGGTCATGTTGCCGAAGAAGCGCAGCAGGAGGATCCGCTTCTCCCGGGGCGGGAGGTCCTCCAGCAGGGGCTTGAGGGACTCGCGGTACTCGACGCCCTCCAGCGCCTCGTCCTCAGCGCCCAGGGTGTCCGCCACCGCCGGGGACTCGTCGTCCGTGTCGGGGACGTCCAGGGAGAGGGTCGAGTACGCGTTCGCGGACTCCAGGCCCTCCAGGACCTCCTCCTCCGAGATCGCCAGTTTCTCGGCGAGTTCGTGGACCGTGGGGGAGCGGCCGTGGAGCTGGGAGAGCTCGGCGGTCGCGGTGGTCAGCGACAGGCGCAGTTCCTGGAGGCGGCGCGGGACGCGGACGGCCCAGCCCTTGTCGCGGAAGTGCCGCTTGATCTCGCCGACGACCGTCGGGGTCGCGTACGTGGAGAACTCGACGCCGCGGTCGGGGTCGAAGCGGTCCACGGACTTGATGAGCCCGATCGTGGCGACCTGGGTCAGGTCGTCCAGCGGCTCGCCCCGGTTGCGGAACCTGCGCGCGAGGTGTTCGACGAGCGGCAGATGCATCCGCACCAGCCGGTTGCGCAGCTCCGCGTACTCGGGACTGTCGTCCGCGAGGCCGCGCAGCACGACGAAGAGTGCCCGCGCCTCGCTGCGGTCCTGATGACCATGTGGCACGGCGGCCACGCCGCCCTGCTGATCGTCTCGCTCGTGCTCGCTCATCGTCCCGCCCGTCGCCCTTTGTCGAGCCGTTCTCCCGGCCCGGCCAGGGGTGCCCTGCGCACCGTCCCGCTCCCGCCCTTCGCCGCCCGGAGTGTGCTCCTCCGGATGCGGCCGGGCCTGTTCGGGAATGCCGTCGACGCCGTCCGCCGTCCGCCGCAGGAAGCCCTCCTCGGTCGGCAGGCGCGCGCCCCGCTCATCGCCTTGCACCGGCCCGTCCCCGTCCCTCACGCCGGCCCGGGGCCCGCGCCGCGCTGTTTGTAGAGGCTGATCGAGACGGTCTTGTCGTCGTCGACGGCGGAGGACACCTTGCCCGCGAGCGCGGACAGCACGGTCCACGCGAACGTGTCCCGCGCGGGTGCGTGGCCGTCCGTCGTCGGCGCGGAGACGGTCACCTCCAGCGAGTCGTCGACGAGGCGGAACACGCAGCCGAGCACCGAACCGGGCACGGCCTGCTGGAGCAGGATCGCGCACGCCTCGTCCACCGCGATGCGCAGGTCCTCGATCTCGTCCAGGGTGAAGTCCAAACGGGCCGCGAGGCCGGCCGTGGCCGTCCGCAGCACCGACAGGTAGGCACCCGCGGCCGGCAGCCGGACTTCCACGAAGTCCTGGGTCGCGGGCTCGCCTGCGATCTGGGACACCCTCACCTCCAAGGTGGTACAAGCTGTTCGGGCCGAGGGTCGTCGCCCCCCGGAGTAACGCGAAGTGTGGTGCAGCGGTGACGCTATCGCGCTCACCAGCGTCCTGTCCCGGGACCCCGACCCCATGGCGTCACTCACAGTAAAACTCTGAATACGCTCCGTGTCTAGGGGGTCCGCGGGCCCAAATCGGAAGAGCGCGCGCCGGGTTGACGTACCCCGGCATCAGACTCTCGAACCGTACCCGCTCCCGATCACACCAGGACGTGATCCACGAAGCACCACCGCCAGTCCTCGCCGGGCTCGAACGTCCGCATCACCGGATGGCCCGTCTCGTCGTGGTGGCGCGTAGCGTGCCGGCCGGGTGAGGTGTCGCAGCAGCCGACGTGCCCGCACGTCAGGCACAGACGCAACTGCACCGGGTGGGTACCGTCGCGCAGGCACTCCGGACACGTCTCGTTCAGCGGCGTGGGATCCGGGTGCGGCAGCGTGTCCGCGTGCGTGCACTGTTTCATGATTGCCAGGTTACGACGGCCGTACGGACGACCGCGCGGAAAAACCGAGGAACGAGGGTGGGCCCGACATGGATGTGATGCCGCTGCTCCTGCTGGTGGCGGGCAGCGCCGCGTTCGCGGCGGCGGCCCGCCGTACGCCCGTACCCGCGCCCCTGCTGCTGGTCGCGGTCGGCCTGGTGGTGTCGTACGTCCCCGGGGTCCCCGACTACACCCTCGACCCGGACGTCGTCCTCCCGCTGCTCCTGCCGCCCCTGCTGTACACGTCCGCCGCCGACAGCTCGTACCTCGACCTGCGCGCGCAGGTACGGCCCGTCGCGCTGCTGTCGGTCGGGTACGTGCTGTTCGCGACGCTCGCCGTCGGGTGGGCCGTGTACGAGCTGGTCCCGGGGATGCCGCTGACCGCAGCGCTCGTCCTGGGAGCCGTCGTCGCGCCCCCGGACGCCGTCGCCGCCACCGCCGTCGCCCGGCGCGTGGGGCTGCCGTCGCGGATCACGACGATCCTCCAGGGCGAGTCCCTCCTCAACGACGCGACCGCGATCACCGCGTACAAGGTCGCTGTCGCCGCTGCCGTCGGGGAAGGCGCGTCCTGGGCGGGCGGGATCGGGGAGTTCCTGCTGGCCGCCGTCGGCGGGACCGTCGTGGGGCTCGTCCTGATGGCGCCCCTGCACTGGCTGCGCACCCGCCTCAAGGAACCCCTCCTCCAGAACACGCTCTCCCTGCTGATCCCCTTCGTCGCGTACTCCACCGCCGAGCAGTTCCACGCGTCCGGGGTGATCGCCGTCGTCGTGGTCGCGCTGTATCTCGGCCACCGCGCGTGGGAGGTCGACTTCGCCACCCGGCTCCAGGAGCACGCCGTGTGGAAGATGGTCGCCTTCGTCCTGGAGTCCGCCGTCTTCGCCCTCATCGGCCTCCAGCTCCCGGTCGTCCTCAAGGGGCTCGACGAGTACGACGGTGCCGACGCCGCCTGGTACGCCGTGGCCGTGTTCCTCGTGGTCGTCGCCGCGCGGTTCCTGTGGGTGTTCCCGGCGACCTTCCTGCCGCGCCTGCTGTCCAAACGCATCCGTGAGCGCGAGGACAATCCGACCTGGCGCGGGCCCGTGGTCATCGGGTGGGCCGGGATGCGCGGGGTCGTCTCGCTGGCCATCGCGTTCTCCGTGCCGCTGACGCTCCACCACAGCGAAGAACCGTTTCCCGAACGGGACCTGGTGCTGTTCCTGACGTTCACGACCGTCATCGGGACGCTCGTCCTCCAGGGGGTGACGCTGCCCCCGCTGATCCGGCTCCTGAAGTTCCCCGAGGCGGACACGCGCGCGGCGACCCTCGCGGAGGCCAACGCGCAGGCGCAGGCGTCCCGCGTCGCCGAGCAGCGGCTCGACGAGCTGCTCTCCGACGAACGCAACGCGCTGCCGCCGCCGCTGGCCGACCGGCTGCGGTCGGTCCTGGAGCGGCGTCGCAACGCCGTGTGGGAGCGGCTGGGGCAGGCGAACCCGGTGACCGGGGAGAGCGTCGACGAGACGTACCGGCGGCTGTCGCGGGAGATGATCAGCGCGGAGCGGGAGATGTTCGTGCGGCTGCGGGACGGTCGGTACATCGACGACGAGATGTTGCGGACGTTGCTCAGGCGGCTGGATCTGGAGGAAGCGGCGGCTTATCGGGAGGCGGAGTGAGGGCTTCCTGTACGCGCGCGTGGGTGTCCAGGGCGGCGGCGCGTTCGTCCGGGAGGGCGTCGTCGGGGAGGGTCGCCAGGACAGCGAGGGCCTCGGCGGAGAGGTGTTCGGCGGCCTCGTAGCGGTCGGTGAACAGCAGGTAGAAGCGCGCCTGTGCGTCGAGGGCCCACAACAGCTCGTCCGTGCCCTCGCCGGTCTCACGGAACACTCTGCGCAAGATCTGCGCGGCCTTGGTGTACACGCGGAACGCGACCGGCGGACTGCTGACGGAGATCAGCGACCGGGCCTGGAGGCGGAAGGCCGAGCCGAGCAGGAGCAGGTGTTCGCGGCCTTGGTCACGTACGAGTACGCGGGCCGCCGTGACGGCTTCGTCCGCGGCTTGCCGGCTCTCCGCCCCCTCGGTGAGATTGGCCAGGACAAGGAGGATCTCCACGTAGTCCGACAGGTGGGCCTCGGGACGGACACGGGCCAGCGGGCGCCGGACGGACAGGTCCTCCCGGGCGGCCTCGACCAGTGCGGGTTCGTCGTCGAGAGCCGCCAGGATCTGCACCATGTGGTCCAGCGTGGAGGCCAGTTCCGCGAGGTAGGCGTCCGGTTCCTCCTCGGCGGCCGACCTGCGCACCCGCAGCGACTCCTCGGCCGTCCTGAGCGCCCTCTCCGGATCGCCCGCGCGGTACTGGTGCCGGGACAGCGTGCTGAGTGAGCGGGCGAGGCTGGGGAGCAACTGCGGGTGACGGCCCGACAGTTCCCGCCGCAGGGCGACGGAGTCCCGCGCCCGCTCCAGCGCCTCGCCGAGCCGGCCGCAGTCGGCGAGGCCGTAGGAGAGGTTGTTCAGCGTCGCGGCGACGGCCTCCGTCCAGACGTCGGGCTCCTCCGAGTCCGGCACCCTGGACAGCTCCCGGAGCGCTTTCTCGCCCTCGGTGACGGACTCCTCCGGCCGCCCGAGCGAGTTGAGCTCACGGGACCGCTGGCCCAGCAGCGCCCCCCGCAGCCACGCCGGGGCGTCCGGGACGCTGTCCAGGAGGGCCAGCGCCGACACCGTGGTCTCCAGCGCCTTCGCGTGCTGCCCGGCGGCCACGAGGCGTCCGGCGAGGTTGTGCAGCGATCCCGCGCGCGCGAGCGGTGAGCGTTCCTCCCCCAGGTCCACCAACAGCTGCTGGAGCCGCACACTCCACGACACCAGCGCCTGGCTCAGAAATGGCATCCGATTGGCCAGCTCCACCAACTGCTCGTCCGGCATCAGCTCTTCGTCCAGGATCACCTCCAACGCCCCCACCAGCACCGCAGGTTCCGCACTGCGCCGCACCGCCCCCAGCAACCGGGGCGCCAACATCCCCGGCGCCGCGCGCACGGCGTCGTACACAACCCCCGCGACGCCCTCCACGCGCGCGGACGCACGACTGAGCACCAACAGGGCGTTGATCATCTCCTCGTTGTCCAGGACGCCGATCAGCCGCAGGAAGATCTCCGGCTCGTCGGCCACGCGCGTGCCCACGAGGTACTCGCCCAGCGGGTCGGGTTCCAGCACACCCCAGTGCGCGGCGCCCCCCTCCGGCCTCGGGTACAGGTCCCGCAGCCAGTCGGCGACAGCCCGCCGTACCGCCTCCGGCTGATCCCCGACGCGCGGCACGTGCGCGAGGACGGCGTGGGCGCGCTCGCGCGGGACGGGGCCGACGAGGGTGGCCGTGACGACGGCGTTGCGGAGGGCCGCTTCGCCGAGGGCGTTCAGCGGGGCGTCCCGGGAGGCGGTCTTCCAGTACGCCGCCTCGTGCCGCAGGAGCGTGTCCTGGGCCGCCGTCCCTGCCGAGGGGGCCAGGAGGCTCGCCAGGGCCGCCATATGGATCTCCAGGACGGTCCTGGGGGGCCTGGCGGGCGCCTCCCCGGGTGCGGGTGCCACTGGCAGCCCCAGAGCCGCCACACCGCGCGCCAGGTCCGTCACGGCCGTACGGAACACCTCGCGCGCGTCCGCGCCCAGGGACTCCGTGCCGGTGATGGACCAGCGGCGAGCGTTCTCGGCGAGGTCGGCCGCCTCCGGGCCGTGCGCGCGGAGTTCGTCCCACCAGCGGCCCTGCGCGCGGGCGATGAGGAGGACACGCACGCGCGGGCGCCGGGCGACGATCTCCAGGAGGGCGCCGAGTTGGCCGACGCGGCTCTCGGCGTAGTCCACGACGAGCAGCACGGGCGCCGTCGTCGAGGCGAACAGGGCGTCCGGTACGGCGCTGCGCGCCAGGTGGACGACGGCGTGCCGGGAGGCGGCGAGGCGGTGGCCCAGTTCCCGTGCCACCCGGGACTTGCCAGCGCCGCCCGCGCCGGTCAGCAGGGCGAGGGAGACGCCGTCGCCGTCCTGGCACCAGGCCGTCAGCTCGGCGAGCAACTCCGTGCGGCCCGTGAAGCGGACCGTCTCCGCGCGCGGGTGCAGCAGGAGGGCGACGGAGGCGGGGACCAGGGGCGCCGAGGGCTGGGCCCGGTCCGCGAACTCGGCGGGCTCCAACTGGGCGTCCTGGCCGGTGTGTTCACGCAGGAGGTCCCGGAAGCCGGGGTCGGCGAGCAGGACGTACGCCGGGACGGCCTCCAAGCGGCTGTGCTGCCAGTCGGGGAGGTCGGCGACGGCCACGCCGACCAGGAGGTCCCGGCACCAGACGGCGCCGCCGGACAGGCCCGCCCAGGGGGAGGCGCCTTCCGGCGGGGTGCCGGTGAGGTTCAGGACGTACCGGTCGCGCTCCACGGCGTCCAGCGGGTCCAGTTCGCCCCGGAAGGGACGCGACCCGACCTGGTCACCGGGGCCCGCGGCGAAGCCGAGGAGGGTGACGCCGGCCGGCTCCGACGTGACCAGCGTCCCCCAGCGCACCGGTTCGACGCCCGGGAGGACGTCCTCGTCCGCGAGGAGCAGCGCCGCGTCGTAGTGCCGGTCGAAGCGGGACCAGACGACCTCGCAGCGTACGGCGGGGGTGCGGGGCGTGCGGACCGTCGCGTGCGTGCGCTCGCGCAGGACGTGGGCCGCCGTGAGGACCAGGCGCGGGGCGAGGACGAGGCCCGAGCCCTGGCCCGCCGCCTCCACCAGGGCGGCCCGGAGCCGGTCCGGCACGGCTCAGCGGCCGAACGCCGAGTCCAGGGCGCCGGCCTCGGGCGGATGCTCGTTGCTGATCAGCAGCGGGTTGCCGGAGGCGTCCTTGGGCGTGAGGACGAACTTCACGCGGTGCGTGTCCTGCTTGCCGACCTTGCCGCTGACGTCCGCCGACACGACCGCGCTGAAGATCCGGCTCACCCCGACCTTGGCGGTGGCCTCCTTGGTCAGCGTGAACGCGAACTCCAGCTCGATGGGCCCCACTTCGAAGGAGAGGCCGCTCGTCGCGCCCGCCGTCGCCGCACCGAGCAGCTCGTCGCGCAGCGCCTGGACCGCCTCGCCCACACCGATCTCGTCCGCCACAGGTTCCCCCCTGATCGCCGGTCAACTGGCTCACTGTACGGCCGTCGGATCAGCCGGGGAACGGGGTTCCCGTGATCACCGCCGCGAGTGTCGTCCCGCGCGGGAAGGCGCCTTCGCGGGTCAGGGTGACAAGTCCGTACAGCAACTTGGCGACATAGAGACGCTCCACCGGCAGGCCGTGCCGGTCCTCGAAGTCCCGGGCGAAATCCTCCAGTTCGGGGGTGGTGCGGGCGTAGCCGCCGAACGGGAAGCGGTGGTCCAGGTGCCAGTTCGTGAACTCCCGGCCGAACGCCTCGCGTTGGAGGGCGCGGATCTCCTCGGTGAGGAAGTCGCCCTTCAACACCGGGACGCCCAGCGCGTGTTGGCCCGGGGCGAGGCCGGCCGCCAGGCCCGCCAGGGTGCCGCCCGTGCCGCAGGCGACCGCCGCCACGTCGACACCGGCGAGCTCCTCGCCCAGGGCCCGGCAACCGCGTACGGCTGCCGCGTTGCTGCCGCCCTCGGGGACGACGTACGCGTCCTCGGCGTCCGCCTCGCGGAGGATTCTCGCGAGGGTCGCCGGGTTGGACTTGTGGCGGTACGTCGTGCGGTCGACGAAGTGGAGGCGCATGCCGTGGGCCGTGCAGTGGGCCAGGGACGGGTTCAGGGGGCGGGCGGCGAGTTCGTCGCCCCGGACGACGCCGATCGTGGAGATGCCCCGGGCCGCTCCGGCGGTGGCCGTCGCGCGGAGGTGGTTGGAGTAGGCGCCGCCGAACGTGAGAAGCGGACGGCCGGACGCCGCTTCGAGGTTCGGGGTCAGTTTGCGGTACTTGTTGCCGATCAGGGTGGGGTGCAGGAGGTCGTCGCGTTTCAGCAGGAGACGGACGTCGTGGCTGGTGAAACGTTCGTCCCGGGTTTCCTGGAGCGGGGAGGGCAGGGGCACCCGGTCATTGTCGAACACCGTTCGGTGGAACGTGCCCCTTCCCACTCTTGCGATGATCCATTCCCGCTCTTTCGTGTAATACCACTACCGGCTCAGCTGCGGAAAGCTTGCCCGCGAGATGAGTGCCCGGCACACCACGTGCCGGTGCATGTAGCGGGAGGGCAATCCACATGTCGGTAGGCGAAGAGATCCGCACCGAAGAGGGCGCGCCGCAGCAGAGCCTCGGAACGGCCGCGGCGCGGAACCTGGCCACCACCACCAAGTCCGTTCCGCAGATGCAGGAGATCAGTTCCCGCTGGCTGCTGCGCACGCTGCCGTGGGTCGACGTCCAGGGCGGCACGTACCGGGTGAACCGGCGGCTCACGTACTCCGTCGGCGACGGCCGCATCACCTTCGTCAAGACCGGCGACCGCGTCGAGGTGATCCCCGCCGAACTGGGCGAACTGCCCGCGCTGCGCGGCTACGAGGACGAGGCGGTCCTCACCGAGCTCGCCTCGCGCTCCCGCCAGCGCGAGATCGGCGCCGGGGAGGTCATCGCCTCCTTCGGCAGCTCGAACGACGAGGTGTTCATGCTGGCGCACGGCCGCGTCGAGAAGGTCGGCACCGGCCCCTACGGCGACGACCAGGTCCTCGGCGTCCTCGCCGACGGCGCCTACTTCGGCGACGAGGCCCTCCTCGACGACGACGCGATCTGGGAGTTCACCGCCCGCGCGGTCACCGCCTGCACCGTCCTCACCCTGTCCCGGCAGGACTTCCAGCAGGTCGCCGAGCGCGGCGACTCGCTCCGCGCGCACCTGAGCGAGCTGCGCTCCATCCCCGCGCAGAACACCAACAAGTACGGCGAGAAGGCCGTCGACCTCGCGGCCGGCCACTCCGGCGAGCCGGACATCCCGCACACGTTCGTCGACTACGACGCCTCGCCCCGCGAGTACGAACTCAGCATCGCCCAGACCGTGTTGCGCATCCACTCGCGCGTCGCCGACCTCTACAACCAGCCGATGAACCAGACGGAGCAGCAACTCAGGCTCACCGTCGAGGCGCTGAAGGAGCGCCAGGAGCACGAGCTGGTCAACAACCGGGAGTTCGGGCTCCTCACCAACTGCGAGTACGACCAGCGCATCCAGCCCCACGACGGCGTGCCCGGGCCCGACGACATGGACGAGCTGCTCAGCCGCCGGCGCGGGACCAAGCTGTTCCTCGCGCACCCGCGCGCCATCGCCGCGTTCGGGCGTGAGCTGAACAAGCGCGGGCTCGTGCCCGAGACCATCGACATCGAGGGCAACCGCATTCCCACCTGGCGCGGCGTGCCGATCTACCCCTGCAACAAGATCCCCGTCACCGAGGCCCGCACCAGCTCCATCATCGCCATGCGTCTCGGCGAGAAGGACCAGGGCGTCATCGGGCTGCGGCAGTCCGGGCTGCCCGACGAGATCGAGCCCAGCCTGTCCGTGCGGTTCATGGGCATCAACGAGCAGGCCATCATCAAGTACCTCGTCACCGCGTACTACTCCGCCGCCGTCCTCGTCCCGGACGCCCTCGGTGTCCTGGAGAACGTCGAGGTCGGTCGTTGGTGACCCTCCGTCCCGCCGTGTGTGCCCGCCCTTCGGGGCGGGTGCGCACGTGACCCTTCAGGCCGGGGAAGTGGCCCACGAGGCCGCGCTCATCCTGGAGCGCGCCCGCGCCGACGTCGATCCCCAACTCCGGTTCGCCGTCGACTCGTTGCCGCCCGAGATGCGGCGGGTCGCCCGGTACCACTTCGGGTGGCAGGACGCGGAGGGGCGGGCGGTCCACGGGAACGCGGGCAAGGCGATACGGCCCGCCCTGGTGCTGGCCGCGGCCGAGGCGGTCGGGGGGACCGCCGGGCGTACGGCCGCCGTTCGGGGCGCCGCCGCTGTCGAACTCGTCCACAACTTCACGCTGCTCCACGACGACGTCATGGACCGTGATCCCACGCGCCGGCATCGGGCCACCGCGTGGAACGTCTTCGGCGATCCCGACGCGATCCTCTCCGGGGACGCGCTCCAGGCTCTCGCCTTCCAGCTCCTCGCCGGGGACTCCCATCCCGTCGCCCTTGCCGCCGTCGGGCGGCTCGCGGCCTGTGTCATCGAGCTGTGTGAGGGGCAGCAGGTCGATACGGCCCTCGAACGCCGGGATCCCCGTGAGGTCGGGCTGTCCGAGGTGCTGCGGATGGCCGAGGCGAAGACCGGGGCGCTGCTCGGGTGTGCCTGTGCGATCGGGGGGTTGTACGGCGGGGGGTCCCTTGAGGTGGTCGAGTCCCTTGACGCGTTCGGGCGGCAGGCCGGGCTTGCGTTTCAGCTCATCGACGATGTCATCGGGATATGGGGGGATCCGTTGCATACCGGGAAGCCTGCGGGGGCGGATCTGGCGGCTCGGAAGAAGTCGTTGCCGGTTGTCGCGGCGTTGACCTCCGGTGGTTTGGCGGGGGAGGAACTGGCCGCGCTGTATTCGGTGCCGTATGTGGCGGGGGATCTTGAGCGGACGGCTCTCGCTGTGGAGCGGGCCGGGGGGCGGGACTGGGCTCAGATCGAGGCTGCGGATCGGATGGGGGTGGCGTTGGGGGAGTTGGCTCGGGCTGTGCCGGATCCGGAGCGGGCGGGAGGGTTGTTGACGTTGGCCGAGTTTGTTACTCGGCGGAGTAGTTGAGGGGGTTGTCGGTTGGGTGCGGGTTCGTTGTGGCTGGTCGCGCAGTTCCCCGCGCCCCTGGAGATGCGGGCCCCTGCGGGGCCGCATCCACGGGGGTGGTTGGTCGCGCCCGCGCGGCGGTAGCCGCACATCAGATACAGCCCCGCGCCCCTGAAATGCGGGCCCCAGCGGGGCCGCATCACGGGGCGGTAGTCGCGCATCAGATACAGGCCCGCGCCCCTGGAAGATGGGTGCTTCGCACCCGGTCTTCCATCGGACCAGGTCCCGCACATCCCCACGGTGTGCGGGGCCTGTTTTATCGTGGCGGCATGTCTGAGACCTCGTCCTATGTCCTGCATCTGACCGAGCGTGCTCTTTGGGAGGAGGCTCAGGAGCGGGAGCTCTATGAGTGGTCCACCCGGGGGCGGACCCTTCAGGAAGAAGGGTTCGTGCACTGTTCGACCCGGGAGCAACTCGCCGGTACCGCCGCGCTCGTGTACGGCGATGACGACGTCGATCTCGTGGTGCTCGTGATCGATCCGGCTCGGCTTGGGGTGCCGGTGAAGTATGAGGGTGGGTTTCCGCATGTCTACGGGGCCGTTCCCGTGGGGGCGGTTGTGGATGTCGAGGTGTGGGGGTGAGGCGGTGGGGCGTCGGGGTGTGGCTTGCCCTTGTCGTCGTCGGGGGTGGGGTGACCCTCTGGCTTCAGGATTCGGCTCGGCCTCCTATGCACATGGGGTGGTACGACGCGAGGTCCACGCCGGCCCCCTAGCCCCTCGGCAGGCCGCCCGTCTCCGCGTCCCGCCCCGTCAGGCAGTACAGGCCGTCGTCGGGGTCCCTCATCACCGTCCAGTACGGGAACTCGGCCACCGTTCGTGCTCCCAACTTCTCGTGGTGGGAGCGGACTTCCGGGATGTTCGGGGACGCCGCGAAGTCCAGGTGTGCGGTCAGGGGCTGTTCCTGGGTCGTGCGTTGGAGGAGGACTCGGATGGGGAGGCCGGGGGGTGGGGTGAGGACGTGGAACTCTGGGAGGGAGCCGGGCGTTGAGGTCCATGTGGGGAGCAATGCGGTGAAGAAGGCTGTTTCTGAGGCGTAGGTGGATGGGGGGATGTCGATGCTTACCTGGTCCAGGCGGCTCGCGGAGTGGACCGGGGGGCGGGTGGATTCGCCTTGCCAAGGGACCGCGCAGAAGAGCTGGCCCGCGGGGGAGCTGAGTACGGCCCACGTGGTGTGGTCGGCGATCATTCGCGCTCCCAAGTCCACCGCACGCGCGGCGAATTCGGGTACGTCCGTCACCGCGAAGTCCAGGTGCGCGCCGCCGGGTCCCTCGGCGACCGTCTGGAACTTGAGACACGGGTCGTACCCGTCGGGCGGAAGGAGCGTCGCGAACTCGGCCTCGTCTCCCCGGGGTTCGGACAGGCGCGTACCCGTCACCTTCGTCCAGAAGTCGGCGGACGCCGGAGAGGGGCGGTCGATGAAGGCATAGGTCCAGCGGACGTCGCTCATACCGGTCGCTCCATGAAGCGCAGAAGGTTGCCCGCCGGGTCACGCAACGCGCAGTCGCGGACGCCGTACGGCTGGTCCGTGGGGTCCTGGAGGAGGTCGTAGCCCGCCTCGCGGACGCGGGACGCGAGCGCGTCGCAGTCCGGGGTCGCGAAGATCGCCCCGCGCAGCAGGCCCTTCGCCAGCAGGCGGTTCAGGGACTCGCGGTCGGCGGCGGAGGCGTCGGGATTCGCGTCCGGGGGTTCGAGGACGACGGAGACGTCGGGCTGGAGCGGCGAGCCGACGGTCACCCAGCGCATCCCTTCGTACGAGACGTCGTTACGGATCTCCAGCCCCAGCACGCCGACGTAGAAGTGCAGGGCCTTGTCGTGGTCGTCCACGGCGATGAAGCACTGGTGGAGTTTCAGGTCCATGCCGGTCAGCTTAGGGACGGCGGCGGCGTTTCGGCCTGGTGTACGTCCGGGCAACGCACGGCGGGATCACCGCGCTCTCCTCGTGCGACCGCGCCCGGTACGCGCTCGGCGTCTCCCCCACCAACTCCGTGAACCGCGAGCTGAACGACCCCAGCGACGTACACCCCACGGCCATGCACACCTCGGTCACCGACAGATCCCCGCGCCGCAGCAACGCCTTGGCCCGCTCGACCCGCCGGGTCATGAGATACGCGTACGGCGTCTCCCCGTACTCGGCGCGGAAGCTGCGCTGGAAGTGCCCCGGCGACATCAGCGCGGTCGCGGCGAGCACGGCGATGTCCAGCGGCTCGGCGTACTCCCGGTCCATCCGGTCCCGGGCCTGCCGCAGTCGCACAAGATCCTCGACGCTCACCATGCCCGCCAGCATGGCACGCGGCGCGTTCACTCTCCTGGCCGAGGCTTTGCCTGGGGTTCGCCCGGGATTGGCCTGCGCTTGTTTGCATGGGGGAATGGATCACATCACGTTCCTGGTGGCGGTGGTCATCGTCACGGCGCTGGCCTTCGACTTCACCAACGGTTTTCACGACACGGCCAACGCGATGGCGACGTCCATCGCGACGGGCGCGCTCGGACCGCGTACGGCCGTACTCATCAGCGGCGTCCTGAACGTCGTCGGCGCGTTCCTGTCGACGGAGGTCGCGAAGACGATCTCCGGCGGGATCGTGGACGACACGCTCGTCACGCCGGGGATGATCTTCGCCGGGCTGGTCGGGGCCATTCTCTGGAACCTCATGACCTGGCTGGTAGGGCTGCCGTCCAGCTCCTCGCACGCGTTGTTCGGCGGGCTGATCGGCGCGGTGTGGGTCGGCGCGGGCGAGCACGGCGTGCACTTCGACAAGGTCGTCGAGAAGGTGCTCGTCCCGGCGGTCGCCTCCCCGGTCGTCGCCGGGGTCGCGGCGCTCGGGGCGACGTATCTCGCGTACCGGATCACCGAGCGGGCCAAGAAGAAGCCGGTCGAGAAGGGGTTCCGGTACGGGCAGATCGCCTCCGCCTCCCTCGTCTCCCTCGCGCACGGCACGAACGACGCGCAGAAGACCATGGGCGTCATCACCCTCACGCTGATCTCCGCGGGCGCGCTCGGGCACGACGCCGGACCGCCGGTCTGGGTCATCGCCTCCGCGGGCCTCGCGATCGGCCTCGGCACGTACCTCGGCGGCTGGCGGATCATCCGGACGATGGGCAAGGGGCTGACCGAGATCCAGTCCCCGCAGGGGTTCGCGGCCGAGACCGCGTCCACGGCCGTCATCCTCACGTCCGCACACCTCGGGTTCGCGCTCTCCACGACCCAGGTCGCCTCCGGGTCCATCCTCGGCGCCGGGCTCGGCCGCCGGCTCGCGGAGGTCCGCTGGAGCGTCGCGGGCAAGATGGTCGTCGCCTGGCTGGTCACGCTGCCGGCCGCCGCGCTCGTCGGGGCCGTCGCCGCGTACGCCGTCAAGCACGGCGGGAACTTCGGTACGACGGTGGTCGCGCTGATCGGCGTCGCCGTCGCCGGGGGGATCTTCCTCGCGTCCCGGCGCAATCCCGTTCACGCGAGCAACGTCAATGACGCGCACGAGGTCACCTTGCGCAGTGAGGCGCCGGCGCACGTCGGCACGGCCGCCTGAGTCTTTAGGAGACACCTGATGCATCTCAACTGGAGTGCCCTCGGCCAGGTCGCCGTGGTCAGCCTCGGCGTCACCGTCGCGGTGGTCGTCGTCTTCAGCCTCGGCGTCCTCGGCCTCGCGCGGGGCCCGGAGGAGGGTTCGGCGGACGGCACGGCGACGGTCGCCGGCCGGGTCCAGGCGGGCCTGTGCTTCCTCGCGTGCGCGGCTGTGGTGGCGTACGGGATCTATCTGATCGTGCCGCAGTTCCACTGAGGGGTTGCGGGGTACGGCGGTTCGGGCTTCGGCTCGGGCCGCCGTTGTCGTACGGGGCTGCTCAGGGCTGCGCCGCCAGGCGAACTCCCAGGCCGATCAGGAGAGTTCCGCAGAGGCGTTCCATGCGGCGGCGGATCTGGGGGCGTTGGAGGAAGCCTCCCGCGCGGCCGGCGAGCCAGACGAGGGGGGTGTACCAGATGAGGTCCATGGCGGCCCAGATCACCGCCAGCGCGAGGAGCAGGGGGAGCGCGGGGGCCGAGGAGGGGACGAACTGGGGGAGGAAGGCGATCGCGAAGACCCCGGCCTTGGGGTTGGCGAGGTTCGTGACCAGGCCCTGGACGAAGGCGCGGCGCAAGGAGGGTGAGGCGGCGGGCGGGGCCTGCGCCGGGGCGGCGTGGAGGCGGCGGGCCTGCCACAGGGCCCGGGCGCCCATCCAGACCAGCACCACCGCGCCGGCGATCCGGATCGCGTCGTACGCCAGCCGCGAGGCCAGCAGCAGCGCCGAGAGGCCGAAGGCGGTGGCGAGGCCCCAGACCAGGACGCCGCACTCGTTGCCGAGGACCGTGGCCATGCCGTAGCGGCGGCCGTCCGTGGCCGCGCGGCGCAGGATGACGATCGTGCTCGGGCCGGGAACCATCGAGACGAGGAAGGCCGCGCCCGCGAACGCGGCGAGAGAGGTCAGCACAGCGGCAGTGTCCCCGGCGGGGAACCGGATGGACAGAGGGCCTCCTCCCGCACATGATCGGGCACATGATCAGAAACGCCACCGTGGACGACGTCGCGGACATCCGCGCCATGATCCGTGAACTCGCCGAGTACGAACGGGCGGTGGAGCAGGCGACGGCCACCGAGGAGCAGCTTCGGGAGGCGCTGTTCGGGGCGGAGCCGGCGGCGTACGCATTGATCGCCGAGGACGACGGGACCGGCGGAGTCGTCGGATACGCCCTGTGGTTCCCCCGCTTCTCCACCTGGACCGGGACCCGGGGCCTGCACCTGGAGGACCTCTACATCCGCCCCTCCGCACGCGGCGGCGGCCACGGCAAGGCCCTGCTCGCGGCGCTCGCCGCGATCTGCGTGAGCCGGGGGTACGAGCGCTTCGAGTGGTGGGTCCTGGACTGGAACGAGCCCGCCATTGCCGTATACAAGTCCCTCGGCGCGGAGTTCCTGGACGAGTGGCGGATCTGCCGGCTGAGCGGTGCGCCGCTGGAGGAACTCGCCGCATCTGTCTGAAAAACGACCGCACCCGGCGCCCATGAAAGGCGGCCGGGTGCGGTCGGGGAAAAGCTGAAAGCCTGTGGTCAGGCCTTCTTCGTCTCCCAGAAGATGCGGTCGATCTCGGCGATGAGTTCGAGCGCCTTCTCGCCGGTCTTCGGGTCCGTGGACGCCTTCGCGGCCGAGAGGGCCTTGAGGGTGTCGTTGACCAGGACGTGCAGCTCCGGGTACTTCTCGAAGTGCGGGGGCTTGAAGTAGTCGCTCCAGAGCACGGACACGTGGTGCTTCGCGAGCTCGGCGCGCTGCTCCTTGATGACCACGGCGCGGGCCTGGAAGTGCGGGTCGTCGTTGGCGGCCATCTTCTCCTGCACGGCCTTCACCGACTCCGCCTCGATGCGGGCCTGGGCCGGGTCGTACACGCCGCAGGGCAGGTCGCAGTGGGCGCTGACCTTGACCTTGGGGGCAAACAGGCGGGAAAGCATGGAGCGTTCCTTCCTCGTGATCGTCTTCTCAAGTGGGAGATTACTCCCTGAGGGACGGCTTTTCGCGGGCGCCCCCGGGGGCTTAGGACCAAAGTCCGGGGTGACACTGGACCCGCGGAGGACATATCCAGGGGAGGTGCCGGCGATGCCGGAGCTGTCGCGGGAGGCAGGAGTGGAACGCGGAAGGGCGGCCACGCCGTTCGGACTCGCCGAGGTCACGGGGCCGTCCATGGTGCCCACGCTGCGCCACGGCGACCAGCTGGTCGTGCGGTACGGCGCGAAGGTGCGGGCCGGGGACGTCGTCGTCCTGCGCCACCCCTTCCAGCAGGACCTGCTCGTCGTGAAACGGGCCGTGGAGCGCCGGGACGGGGGGTGGTGGGTCCTCGGGGACAACGCGTACGCCGGCGGCGACTCCACGGACTACGGGACCGTTCCCGACGACCTCGTGCTCGGGAAGGTCCTCTTCCGGTACCGGGCGGTCGAATCCGGTCAGCGGTCGCCGGTCGCGCTCGCGCGCTGGGCGCTCACCGCCGTACGGCCCGTGCTGTCCGACCGGTCGGCCTCCAGGCGTTTGCGGGCGCGGTAGGCCGCCACGTTCGCGCGGGTCGCGCAGCGGTCCGAGCAGTAGCGCCGGGAGCGGTTCGTCGACGTGTCCAGGTACGCGTTGCGGCACGGTGCCGCCTCGCACAGGCCCAGGCGGTCCACGCCGTGTTCCGTGAGGTGGAAGGCCAGGCCCATCGCCGCGATCGCCGCGTAGCCCGCCGTGGCGTTCGACGGGTGGTCCGCGAGGTGCATGTGCCACAGCGGGTTGCCCTCGTCGTCCCGGAAGTCGTGGCCCGAGATCTGGGGGCTCACCGGGAACTCCAGGAGCAGGGAGTTCAGCAGGTTCACGGCGAGGGGCTCGTCCTTCGCGTCCGCCGCGTCGAACACCGCCCGCAGGCGGGCCCGTACGGACCTGAAGCGGGTCACGTCCGCGTCCGTGACCCTCCTCGCCGCCTCCTGGCTGCCGCCGAACAGGTCCCTCACCGCGTCGACCGAGGTCAACGCGTCCTTGTTGCGCGCCGGTTCCTCGGTGTTCACCAGACGTACGGCGTAGTCCGAGTAATAGGCCAGTTCCACTTGTAGTCCTTACGGAGGCGTTCTATCGTCGTCGTGGGCTCGGTCGGTAATGGCCGGTTGCCCTTACAGGGTATTACGTACGCGGGGAGGGTTCATGAGTACCGTCGACATCACCGACTGGGCCGGGTGGCAGCGGAGCTGGGACCGGCAGCAGGAGTGGTACCTGCCGGACCGGGAGGAGCGGTTTCGGGTCATGCTCGACATGGTCGAGGCTTTTGCCGGTACGGCGCCGCGTGTGCTCGACCTCGCGTGCGGGACCGGGACCATTACCGCGCGGCTTCTCGAACGGTTTCCCGACGCCGTGTCCACCGGTGTCGACCTCGATCCCGCGCTGCTCGCCATCGCGCACGGGACCTTTGACGGGGATGCGCGGGTGACGCTCGTCGAGGCGGACCTCCACGATGCCTCGTGGGTCTCCCTGCTGCCCTATGACTCGTACGACGCCGTCCTCACCGCGACCGCGTTGCACTGGCTTCGGCGGGGGCCCCTGGAGGCGCTGTACGGGCAGCTTGCCGGGCTGCTTCCCGAGGGTGGGGTGTTTCTCAACGCCGATCACATGGTCGATGAGTCGACTCCTCGGATCAATGCGGCGGAGCGGGCGCTGCGGGGTGCTCGGCAGGGTGCCGCGAAGGACTCCGGCGCCGTTGACTGGGCCTCGTGGTGGGAGCTTGCCGCCGCCGATCCTGTGCTCGCCGGGCCCACCGCTCGGCGGTTCGAGATCTATGGGGAGCATGCGGAGGGGGACACGCCGTCCGTGGAGTGGCATGCCGGGGTCCTTCGGGGGGCCGGGTTCGGGGAGGTGCGGGGGGTGTGGTGCTCGCCTTCGGACACGTTGCTGTTGGCGTTGCGGTGAGTTAGTTTTTCGCCCCCGCCGCCCCTACCCTCCCCCAAGCTCTTCGAGCAGGGGGGACCCCCACATCCCCAAGGGGTGCTGCCCCTTGGACTACCCCGCCAGGGGCTCTGCCCCTGGACCCCGTTCGGCCCTGAAAGGGCCTCGTCCTCAAACGCCGGACGGGCTGAAATGTGGGGGCCGTACGTGTGTACGGCCCCCCTTTTTTTCGTTACAGCACCTTCGACAAGAACGACTTCGTTCGTTCGTGCTGGGGGTCCGTGAGGACGTCCCTTGGGTTGCCTGACTCGACTACTACGCCGCCGTCCATGAAGACCAGGCTGTCGCCTACCTCCCTGGCGAAGCCCATTTCGTGCGTGACTACCACCATCGTCATGCCCGATTCCGCCAGGTCCCGCATGACGTCCAGGACGTCGCCCACCAGTTCGGGGTCCAGGGCCGAAGTGGGCTCGTCGAAGAGCATCAGTTTCGGGTCCATTGCCAGAGCCCGGGCGATGGCTACGCGTTGTTGCTGGCCGCCTGAGAGTTGCGAGGGGTAGTTGGCTGCCTTGTCCGCCAGGCCGACTCGGTCCAGGAGTTGCATCGCCCGGTCCTTGGCCTGGGACTTCGCTGTGCCTCTGACCTGGATCGGGGCTTCCATGATGTTCTCCACCGCCGTCATGTGCGGGAAGAGGTTGAAGCGCTGGAAGACCATGCCGATGTCGCGCCGCTTGAGCGCGACCTCGCTGTCCTTCAGCTCGTACAGCTTGTCGCCCTTCTGGCGGTAGCCGACGAGTTCGCCGTCCACGTACAGGCGGCCGGCGTTGATCTTCTCCAGGTGGTTGATGCAGCGGAGGAAGGTGGACTTGCCGGAGCCGGAGGGGCCGATGAGGCAGAAGACCTCGCCGGACTTCACCTCCAGGTCGATGCCCTTGAGGACCTCGACGGGGCCGTACGACTTGTGCACGCCCTCGGACTTGACCATGGAGGTCACGCGGCACCTCCCTTGGGGCGGCCGAGGCCCAGTACGTTGACCTTGATCTTCTGGAGCGGCGTCGGCGGGAGCTGGCGCGAGGAGCCGCGCGCGTAGTACCGCTCGATGTAGTACTGGCCGACGCTGAACACCGAGGTGAGCAGCAGGTACCAGGCCGCGGCGAGGAACAGCATCTCGGCGGGTGCGCCGGAGGTCTGCCCGATGTCCTGGGCGACCCGGAACAGTTCGCTGTACTGGACGACCGACACCAGCGAGGTCGTCTTCAGCATGTTGATGACCTCGTTGCCCGTCGGCGGCACGATCACGCGCATCGCCTGCGGGATGACGATCCGCCGCAGCGTCTTCGACTGGCTCATGCCGAGCGCGTGGGACGCCTCGGTCTGGCCCTCGTCCACCGCGAGGAGGCCCGCGCGGCAGATCTCGGCCATGTACGCGGCCTCGTTGAGCCCGAGCCCGAGCAGCGCCGTCAGCAGCGGCGTCATGAAGCTGGACCAGTAGTCCTTGTAGATCGGCCCGAGGTTGATGTACTCGAAGACCAGGCCCAGGTTGAACCAGACGACGAGCTGCACCAGGACCGGCGTACCCCGGAAGAACCAGATGTAGAACCACGCGATGGACGAGGTCACCGGGTTCTTGGAGAGCCGCATGACGGCGAGCAGGATGCCGCCGACGATGCCGATCGCCATCGAGAGGACCGTCAGGAGCAGCGTCTTGCCGACGCCCTCGACGACCCGGTCGTCGAAGAAGTAGTCCGGGATCGCCCCCCAGTTGATCTTGCCCTGGGAGAAGGCGTAGACGATGCTGCCCAGCAGCACCAGGGCGACCACGGCCGCCACGTAGCGGCCGTAGTGACGGACGGGGATGGCCTTGATGGCCTCGGGGCCGGCCGGCGGGGTGTCCGCCGGGCCGCCGTCCGTCTTGTCGATGTCAACAGTCACAGGTGTTGCCTCTCAGCGCCCGTTCCTCCGGGTCACTTGCCGGCATTGACGGTGGCCTGGGTGACGGCACCGGAGGGGACGCCCCACTTGGCGAGGACCTTGGCGTACTCGCCGTTCTTGATGATCGCGTCCAGCGCGGCCTTGACCGCGTCGCGCAGCTGGGTGCCGGTCTTGCTGAACGCGATGCCGTACGGCGCCGCCTCGACCTGCTCGCCGACGAGCTGGAAGTCCTTGCCGCCGCCGGACGTCTTCACCGCGTACGCCGCGACGGGGAAGTCGGACGAGCCCGCGTCCGCGCCGCCCGCGCGCAGGCGGGTCTGGGCGTCCTGGTCGCTGTCGAAGGACTCCATGGCGATGCTCTTGCCCTTGGGACACTTCTTCGTCTCGGACTTCGCGAGGTCCTCGGAGACCGTGCCGCGCTGCACGACGATCTTCTTGCCGCAGAGGTCGGCCCAGGTCTTGATGCCCTGGTCCTTGCCCTTGGGGGTGTAGATCGAGACGCCGGCCGTGAAGTAGTCGACGAAGTCGACGCCCTCGCCGACCTTCTTGCCGGAGTCCGCGTCGATGCCGTTCTGGCGGTTCTTGGTGTCGGTCATCGCGGACATGACCAGGTCGTAGCGCTTGGCGCGCAGACCGGTGACGAGGGACGTGAACGTGCCGTTCTCGAACTCGAACTTCACGCCGAGCTGCTTGCCCATCGCGTCGGCGAGGTCGGGGTCGATGCCGACCACCTTGCCGGAGCTGTCCTTGAACTCGACCGGCGCGTACGAGATGTCCGAGCCGACCTTGATGACGCCCTTGGAGCGGATGTCCGCGGGCAGCTTCGCGGCGAGCGGGGCGGACGCGGACGTGTCGGACGAGGACGAGTCCGCGCCCTTGTCCTTGTCCTTCGTCTGGTCACCGCACCCGGTGAGGATCAGCGCGCCCGCGACCGCGAGGGAGCCGACCGCGGCCAGACGGGTGCGCGCGGTGGTCGTACGGCGGGTGGTGCTTGCGGTCATCGTGGGTTCCTCCGGCGGATGGATGGAGTTGCCGATCGTGCGGGCACGGTCGACGGAGTCGGCCGTACTCCAGGACGGTGAGCGCTGCCGATGGGTTCGGTGGCGCCTGGTCGCGTCTACACACACCTTCGAGTGTCGCGACCTCGTGTGATTACGGCATCTTGCCATTCGGACCATGCCGTGCACGCGGGAACCGATGTCAAAATCGGATAACGGGCGGTCCGGAAGAAGCGTCGGTCCGCGCCGCCGTGGCCGGTCCTGGCCGGATCATCTGCTGGAATGGTCCGTTCCGTCCGGAAGATCTTCTGCGTATCTCAGGATGTGGAACCGGACCGGCTGGGTTTTCGAGGTTGTCAAGAGTTGTTCTTGAGCTTGTCCGTATATCACTGCATGAGTCATGTCACTGGGATATGACCTCCGGAGCGGGATGTAGAGCGTCGACAGATCGAGGCATGTGACCTTGCACGGATCCGACTCGTGCGGGGTGCGGTCCGTCGAGTACAAAGGTTGTTCTACACCCCTCATCCGGGGCTCAAGGGCGCGTGTGCGGCGTGCTCGTCGCGTACTGGTCTGGTCTGGCGTCACCGCCGTGGGTCGTACGCGGTCCCGCCCGCTCCTCAATCAGGGGCGGCCACCCTCAAACATGAACGCGTAAGGGGTACGACACATGGCAGCGGAGATCGTCAATCCTCGCAGCGACAGCACGGACGACGCCTTCGATCCGGCTTTCGCGCTGCACCGGGGCGGGAAAATGGCCGTTCAGGCCACCGTTCCGATCCGTGACAAGGACGACCTGTCCCTGGCCTACACGCCCGGCGTCGCCCGCGTGTGCACCGCCATCGCCGAGAATCCGGAACTCGTCGACGACTACACGTGGAAGTCGTCCGTCGTCGCCGTCGTCACCGACGGTACGGCCGTCCTGGGGCTCGGCGACATCGGGCCCGAGGCCTCCCTCCCCGTGATGGAGGGCAAGGCCATCCTCTTCAAGCAGTTCGGCGGCGTCGACGCGGTGCCGATCGCGCTGGCCTGCACGGGCGTCGACGAGATCGTCGAGACCGTCGTGCGGCTCGCGCCGTCCTTCGGGGGCGTCAACCTCGAAGACATCTCGGCGCCGCGGTGCTTCGAGATCGAGCGGCGGTTGCAGGACGCGCTCGACATTCCCGTCTTCCACGACGACCAGCACGGGACCGCTGTCGTCACGCTGGCCGCGCTGCGGAACGCCGCTCGGCTGAGCGGGCGTTCCATCGGTGAGCTGCGTGCGGTCATCTCCGGCGCCGGGGCCGCTGGCGTCGCCATCGCGAAGATGCTCGTCGAGGCCGGGATCGGGGACGTCGCCGTCGCCGACCGGAAGGGGGTCGTCTCCGCCGATCGCGACGACCTCACCGACGTCAAGCGGGAGCTTGCCGGGTTCACCAACAAGGCTGGGCTGAGTGGGTCCCTTGAGGACGCGCTCGCCGGGGCCGACGTGTTCGTCGGGGTGTCCGGGGGGACGGTGGCCGAGTCCGCCGTTGCTTCCATGGCGCCCGGGGCGTTCGTGTTTGCCATGGCCAATCCCGATCCCGAGGTTCATCCCGAGGTTGCGCACAAGTACGCGGCTGTTGTGGCTACGGGGCGGTCCGACTTCCCCAACCAGATCAACAATGTGCTGGCGTTTCCGGGGATCTTTGCGGGGGCGCTTCAGGTGCGGGCTTCTCGGATCACCGAGGGGATGAAGATCGCTGCGGCTGAGGCGTTGGCGGGGGTTGTCGGGGATGACCTCGCTGCTGACTATGTGATTCCGTCGCCGTTCGATGAGCGGGTTGCGCCGGCGGTTACGGCGGCTGTTGCGGCTGCGGCTCGGGCGGAGGGTGTTGCTCGCAGGTGAGTTGTGATGGCCCCGTCTGATTGGCGGGGCCATTGCTTTCCCGCGGGGCCTGCCAGGGGGTGGGCCGGGCGGGGTTCGTTGTGGTGGGTTCTGTTGAGTTCCGGGTGCGGGTTCGTTGTGGCTGGTCGCGCAGTTCCCCGCGCCCCTTGGGGGGGCGATGATGCTCACCTTCGTTTGCAAGTAGGTGTGTGTCACATCGCCGGGGCGTGTTGTTCCCCTCTTTTTCTCCCTATCGTCTAACCCATGTTTGCTGCCTACGCCGCCCGCATCGATCGTGATCAGCCGCTCAACGGGCTGGAGTTGGGGGAGCGGCCGGCTCCTGTGGCGCCGGCCGGGTGGAGTGTTGTCGATGTGCGGGCCGCCTCGCTCAATCATCACGACCTCTGGTCCCTGCGGGGGGTCGGGCTGGGGGAGGACAAGTTGCCGATGATTCTGGGGTGTGATGCCGCCGGGGTCGATGCGGACGGGAACGAAGTCGTTCTGCACTCCGTCATCGGGCAGACCGGGCACGGGGTCGGGCCCCGGGAGCCTCGGTCGATTCTCACCGAGCGGTATCAGGGGACGTTCGCCGAGCAAGTCGCCGTGCCTACCTGGAACTTGCTGCCCAAGCCCAAGGAGCTGTCCTTCGCCGAGGCCGCTTGTCTGCCCACCGCCTGGCTCACCGCCTATCGGATGCTGTTCACCAACGCCGGGGTTCGGCCCGGGGATTCGGTGCTCGTGCAGGGGGCCGGGGGCGGGGTCGCGACCGCGGCGATCGTGCTCGGGAAGGCGGCCGGGCTGCGGGTGTTCGCCACCAGCCGGGACGAGGCCAAGCGCAAGCGGGCCGTCGAGCTGGGGGCCGTCGAAGCCGTCGAGCCCGGTGCGCGGCTGCCGCAGCGGGTCGACGCCGTGATCGAGACCGTGGGGGCCGCGACCTGGTCGCACTCCGTCAAGTCGCTGCGGCCCGGCGGGACGCTCGTCATCTCGGGGGCCACCAGCGGGGACCGGCCCTCGCACGCCGAACTGACCCGGATCTTCTTCCTGGAGCTGAAGGTCGTGGGGTCGACGATGGGGACCAAGGACGAGCTGGAGGACCTGCTCTCCTTCTGCGCCGCCACGGGCGTACGGCCGGTGATCGACGAGGAGTTGCCGCTGGACCGCGCGCGGGAGGGGTTCGAGCGGCTGGAGTCGGGGGAGCAGTTCGGGAAGATCGTGCTGACTCGGGGGTGACGGGTCGTTGAGGGGCGGGTCCGGGTGGGCCCGCCCATTTTTCGTGCCGGTGATGTCAACTTTGGTTGACGGCCGTGCGGTGTCAATGTAAGTTGACACGCATGACCGAAGCTACGGATCTCGCGGCGCGGGCCGGGGATCGTGACCCCAGGGTCGGACTGCGCGCCGTCGTCGCCCTGCGCAGGCTGCTGGAGCAACTGGAAGCCGTGCAGGTGCGCAGCGCGCGGGTGCAGGGGTGGTCGTGGCAGGAGATCGCCACGGAACTCGGCGTGAGCAGGCAGGCCGTGCACAAGAAATACGGGAGGCAGTGATGTTCGAACGCTTCACCCAGGACGCCCGTGACGTGGTGCGCGGCGCCGTCGACCGGTGCGAGGAGTCCGGCGCGCGGACCGTCGCCGTCGAGCACCTGCTCCTCGCGCTCCTCGAACGGGAGGGCAGCCGCGCGTCCTTCGCCCTCGCCTCACTCGGCGCCGACCGCTGGCGCGACTCCGTACGGGAGGAACTCGCCGACGCCCGCCGCCGGGCCGGCCTCTCCCGCGCCGAGTCCGACGCGCTCGCCGGACTCGGGATCGACGTCACCGAGATCGTGGCGCGGGTGGAGGAGGCGCACGGTGTGGGGGCGCTGTCCGGGGACGTACGGGACAAGGGGTGGTGGAGCGGGCGGCGGTCCTTCGGGCGGGAGGCGAAGGATGTGCTGGAACGGTCGCTGCGTATCGCTGTCGCTCATCGGGACCGGCATATCGGGGACGAGCACATCTTGTTGGCGGTGACTGTTCTGCCGGGGGTGGCGGGGGAGGTGCTGGCGGATCAGGGGGTTACTTATGAGGCGGTGACCCGGGTGTTGTACGGCGGGGGTGAGTTGCGGGCGGGGTGAGGGGGCCCGCTGCGTTCGCGGGCCCCTTCTTTCATGCCTTCGGCTGCCTCAGGACTGCCTCGATGTGGGCCGCCGCCGTGGACAAGTGGTGGCGGGTCTCCCGGAGTTGGTCCGGCGTGACGCCGTGGTCGCGGGCCGCGTCGCGGATGTCGTCGCGGAAGCGGTCGAGGAGGCGGTCGAGGTCGCGGGCGGGGTTGTCGGTGGGGGGTTCGTGGGTCCAGGAGGGCTCGTACTCGAACGGGACGTCCTCGGCGGTGGTGTGGTGGTCCGAGGTGGCAGTGCCCTCCCGGGAGGGTGTGCCCGCGTCGAACGTGAAGCCCAGGTCCTTGCCGAAGCCCTTCCCGAAGTCCTTGCCGAAATCGCCGAACTCCTTGGCCAGTTCGGTCAGGCCCTCGCGGACGCCGGTCGGCCAGTCGCCCCGGGAGAAGTGGTCCTGCACCTGCTCCTGGACCCGGCGGGCGATGCGCTGCACCTCCTCCTGGGCCTGCGCGCGGGCGTGGTCCTGCGCCTCCTTGGCCAGGCGGCGGGCGCGCTGGGCCTCCTCGCGGGCGCGGCGGCTCTCGTCCTTCGCGCGGCGGGCCTGGTCCTTCCAGCCCTGCTTGACGCGGCGCATCTCCTCCTTCGCCGCCTGCCACGACTCGTCGTCCTCGCCGCCCTTGGCGTGGAAGGCGCCGCCGTCGGTGCCCTCGCGGGCCTGTGTCGCCGCCGCGCGCATCTCCCGGCGGAGGTCGCCGGCCGCGCCCCGGACGTCCGCCCGGATCTCCGCCGCCAGCTCGGCGACCGACTCGCGGATCTCCAGCTCCAGGTCGGCGAGTTCGCCGCTGCGGTCGGCGAGTTCGGCGCGGCCGGCGTCGGTGATCGCGTACACCTTGCGACCGCCCTCGGTGGTGTGGGTGACCAGTCCCTCGGCCTCCAGCTTGGCGAGGCGGGGGTAGACCGTGCCGGCGGAAGGGGCGTACAGGCCCTGGAAGCGTTCCTCCAGGAGGCGGATCACTTCGTAGCCGTGGCGCGGGGCCTCGTCCAGCAGCTTGAGCAGGTAGAGGCGCAGGCGGCCGTGGGCGAAGACGGGGGGCATGTCAGAGCACCTTCTTGTCGGTCGGGCCGCCGGGGGTGTCGCCGGTGGGGGAGGGGGCGGGGTCGGTGGGGGTGGCCGGGGAACTCTGGGGGGTCGAGGGGGAGTTGGCGGTGGCTGGGGTGGCTGGGGTGGCTGGGGTGGCTGGGGTGGCTGGGGTGGCTGGGGTGGCTGGGGTGGCTGGGGTGGCCGGGGTGGCTCGCGGGTCCGCCAGGTCTGCCGGGTCCGCCGGGTCTACGGGGGTGGAAGGGTCCCGAGCATCTCGTGGGTCTGTCGGGTCCGCCGGGTCTGTCGGGTCTATGGGGGTGGAAGGGGTCCGGGCGTTTCGGGGGTCCGCCGGGTCTGTCGGATCGAAGAGGGCGCGGGCATCAGCCGGGTCCATCGGGTCCACGGGGTCGGAGGCGTCGAGGGCGTCGGCCGGATCCGCCGGGTCCGCCAGGTCCACGGGGTCAGAGGGATCGTGGGCGCTAGCTGGATCCGCCGGGTCTACGAGGTCCGAGGGGGCGTGGGTGTCAGCCGGGTCTACGAGGTCTGAGGGGGCGCTGGCGTCTTGGGGATCTGACGGGGTCTGCGGGTTCCGGGTGTCCCGAGCGTCCGACGGGTCCGAGGGGTCACCGGCGTCTCGGAGGTCCGGTGTGTCCTGGAGGTCGGCGGCATCCCTCGGGTCCCGGGGGTCGGGGGAGGTCGGGGTGTTCTGGAGGTCCTGGAGGCCCTGGGGGTCGGGGGTGTCCGGGGCGTCCTGGGGCTTCCATGTGCCGGTGCCCTTCGTCCCGTCCGTCTCCGCTGTGCCGGTGCCCTTCGTCCTGTCCGTCTCCGCTGTGCCCGTACCGTTCGTCCCGTTCGCCCCCGCAGGACCCTGCGGCCATGCGCCGTCCTCCGTGGGCGGCCTGCGCAGGAGGGCGATCGAGCCGGAGACCGTTGTCGCCTTGAGGCGGCCGTTGCCGTTGCCCAGGCGGCCGGTGATGCGTTTGGCGCCCCACTGGCCGCTGACGCGGAGGTCCTCGAAGGCGTTGGAGACCTTGCCGCTGGTGGTGTTGGCCTCGACCGTCGCGTCGGCCGGGTGGGGGAGGCGGATGGCGATCTCGCCCGAGACGTTCGTCAGGGAGACGTCCGTGGGGCCCGCCGTCGGGTCCAGGTCGACGATCATCGAGCCGCTCACCGAGTCCGCCTTGACGGAGGAGCCCGCCTCCACGACCGTCAGATCCCCGGAGACCGAGTTGAAGCGCAGGTCGCCGGTGAGCGCCTGGGCCTCCACGCCGCCGGAGACCGTCTCCGCGCGGACCGGCCCCGAGAGGCCCACCAGCGTGATGTCCCCGGTGACGCCCTGCACGCTCGCGCGGCCGTCGATGCCGGAGACCACCGCCGCCGCGCTCACCACGCCCACCGCGACCCGCGTGTCCGTCGGCACCGCCAGGGTCACCACCGCGTGCCGACGCCAGCCCTTGCGGTCGAACCACTTGAGGAAGCCCTTCCAGGGCAGATCCTCGTACGTCACCGTCAGGACGCCGTCCCGGTGCGTCACGATCAGGGGCGGGCCCTCGATCGCGGAGACCTCCAGACGGGGGGAACCTTCGTCGGTGCCCACGACGTTCACCGCTCCGGAGACCAGCCGGACGCTCAACTCCCGCACCGGTTCGTCGAAGGAGAACTTCTTCAGTTCGGACACAGACCACTCGGGCATGACGCTGACCCTCCTCCTCGACGACACGCCATATCGCGTCTTCTACCCTTCACGATATATCGCGCTCCCGTGGAGTCAAGACATATCGAGACACTCTTTCCGGTGACTCCCCCCGCCCAAAGGTGACGAATTGTCCTACGGTGTGAGCATGTCGCCGACCGAACAGCCCGGCGCGCTGCTGCTCTGCCGGGCCGAACCCGACGCCGTCGCCCCCGCCGCGCACCTGCTGCGCGAACGCATGCTGCTGATGCGCGCCGGGGCCGAGTGGAGCGTGCTCGTGCCCGAGGGCACGCCCTGGCAGGACGGCGGCGAACCCGTCGACCGGGTCCTCACCGGCTGGGCCGCCGCCCTCGCCATCGGCGCGCCCTGGCCCGTCCTCGCGCTGTGGTGGGACGCCGACCGCTCCGGCTGCGCGCTCGCCTCCGGGTTCCGGCGGCCCGTCGGCTACGACTGGCTCGCGGACGGCACGCCCGCGGGGGAGGACGAGGCGATGCGGACGTTCGCCTCGCGGCTCGGGCTCGACCCCGTCTTCGACATGCAGTCCCTCGAAGAGCTGACCCGGGCCGACCCCGCCGCCGACGCGCGCGGGCGCCTGCGCGGGCTGCTCGCCGTCCTCACGCGCGCGGGCGTCGCGCTGCCCGCCGGGATCGTCCCCGGCGAGAGCGCCGACCGGCTGCGCCGTGCCGCCCTCGACCGGGGCGACGTCCAGCGCGTCGAGTGGGGCGGGTGGCGGGAGACCGTGCGCGCGGAGATCGACGCCGTCGAGCGCAGCCCCCTCGGGCCCTGGCTGCCCTGGACCGGCAGCCCCCGCGCGCGTGCGCTGGCCGTCGCCCAGGTCGGCCTCGGCCTGCCGCTCACCCTCTGGGGCGTACGGCGCCGCAGCGCGGGCTGGACCGCTGCCGGGGCACTGCTGCTCGGGCACGGGGTGCTGGGGCTGGTGCACGACGTGGGGCGACCCCGGGCCTGACGGGAACCGGCGGGCGGTGCCGGTCGTTACGAGGGGAACCGGGCGGGTTCGTCTACTCGTCGTCCTCGTCGTCCAGACGGGCCAGCCAGGTCGCGAGACGTTCCACCGGTACCTCGAAGTCCGGGTTGAGATCGACGAAGGTGCGGAGCTGTTCGGCCAGCCACTCGAAGGTGACCTCCTCCTCACCGCGCCGCTTCTCCAGTTCCTCGATGCCGCGGTCGGTGAAGTACATGGATCGTGCTCCGTGGGTGGGTCGTCGGGGTTGGGAAGTGCCACCGGGGGAATGAGCTTGTTTCCCACGTGCGGCCCGCGAGGGGGCCGTGGGGGCACAGGGCAAGGATAGGCCGCCGGTCCTGGCGTCGGGCGGGCGGCAGCAGGGGGAACACGGCAGCGGGGGGAGCGCCATGAGCCAGGAGACCGAGCGGGCGGGACAGGATGTGACGCGCGTCGCACGCGTGGCGCTGCCGGACGGCACGCCCGTGTGGGCGCGGATCTCCGGTCCGGGGGAACTGCGCGCCCCCTCCGCGCCACCGGGCCAACTGTCGTACAGCGACACGGGCTTCACCGAACGCGTCGAAGCCGGCGTCGAGAGCCTCCACTCCCTCATCACCGGCGTCGCCCACTCCCTCGCGGGCCCACTCCGCGCGGTCCGCCCCGACGAGGCCAGCATCGAGTTCGGCATCGAACTCACGGCCAAGGCGGGCAAGGTGGTCGGGCTGCTGGCGGACGGGGAGGCGAAGGCGGCGATCACGGTGACGCTGACGTGGGGCGCGGGTGGGCCCCCGGACCAGACGACTCCCGCCGCCGACCCTCCGGGAACGCGGCCCGGGGACGACGCACCGCCCACACCGCCGGGCACTCCCCGCCCCGCCCCGGGCGACACCACCTCACCGACGAACGGCAGCCCGGGCGACGCCCCGCGTGCGCGGGCGGGCGGCGCTGCTGCGGGAGCGGTGGGCGGGGAGCTTGGGGAGCAGGCAGGGGGCATGCGCCAGGAGCGGACGGGCGGTGCGCCCTGCGCCTCGGCGGGAGCGGGGGGAGTTTCCTTCGCTTCGGTGCGTGGTGCTCTTTCGGCGTCGGTGAGCAGTAGGTCGGCCGTGTCCGGGGAGCGCGTGCCAGCAGGTGGTGTGCCGTGCGCATCGGTGCGGGACCTGTCTTCCGTACCGGTAACCGGTGGTGCTGCTTCCGCGTCCGTTCTCAGTGAGCGTCCCGTCGGGCGCGTGAGGGGGGCCGCCGTGTTGGAGCTGGTGCGTGGTGGGCGTGCTGCTCCAGGGTTCCCGCCCGAGCCGTGTGGCGCTCCGAGGGCTGTGCCCGCGCTGTCCGGTCGCTCTGCGGCGGACGTCACCCGCACTCCCGTGTTTCCCGGCGCCGCGAGACACGTCGCCGGTGTCCCTTCCGAGCCGCTTTCCCCGGCTCCCTCCCCCGCCCCTCCGGCGTCCCTTCCCGCACCCGCCGCACCCCCCTCCCCGCAAGCCGCAGCCCGTTCCCCCCGCCCGCACGATGCCCCCGTTCTCCCCCTCTCACCCCCGGAGGGCGTCGCATCGGGCGGCGCGTCGGGGCATGGGGGCGGTGGGGGTCGGCGTGGTCGGGGGTGGCTGTGAACGGGGGGCGCGTCGGGGGCGCGTCGGACGGTGGGGATGCCGCCCGGCGTGCACTGCGTGGACTCGTTGTCGCGGCTACCGTGCGCATTCACCGCGGTGGGGGCGGGTATGAGATCGATGAGGTCGACAGTTTTCTGGGAAGCGGGTTCTTCGTCGCACCCAACTGGGTGCTGACCTGCGCACATGTCGTCGGCGCCGGGGAGGGGGGCGAGGTCGTGGTGGTCTGTCGGAGCTCGCCCGGCACGGAGGCTCGCGCGGTACGCGGGCGGGTCGCCGCGACCGTGCCCGAGCGGCCCGCGCGGATGCCCGCGTCCGGTAACTGGCCCGCCCCCGACCTCGCGCTCGTACAGCTCGCCGAACCGGTCGACGACCACGAGTGCGTGTACGTCTCCGAACGCCCCGCCGCCTACTTCGGCGAGGGCCGGGTGCTGTACGCGGGCTGGACCGTCAGCGAGGGACGCCTCCAGGTCCTCGACGGCACGCTCTCCGTCCAGGGCACGATCGGCGGCTGGAACTCCGACGTACAGATGCGGCTCGGCGACAACGACCTGCCGTACGGGGTGTCGGGCGGGCCGGTGATCGACCTCGCGCGCGGGGAGGTCATCGGCGTGCTCAAGGCGCGCTCGGACCACCGTCCGGGCGGCACTTCCACCGGCATCGAGCAACTGCGCACGCTGCGGGTACCTGCCGGGGAGATCACCGCCGAGCACGACGACCTGTACCAGGCGGTGTTCCACGCGCACGACCGCTACCACCGGGACCGCCAGCGGCATCCCTCTGCGCGCGCGCAGACCTGGACGGACGTCCAGGGCAGCCTCGGCGCGCGGCCGGGCCGTACGCTCAGCCCCGACGAGCGCGTACAGCTGCTGGGCCGGCTCGCCGACCTCCCGCCGCCCGCGAGCACGCGCGCGCTGCTCGACATCCTGGACTCCCTGCCGGACCTCCAGGGCCCGCCGCCGCTGCCCGCGCCGCGCGGCTGGCGCGACGGGCTGGGCACGCTGTACGAGAGCGCGCGCGACGACGGCGCCCTCGAACTCGTCCTCGACTACGCGATGCGCGTCCTGGCCGCCGACCGCCCCTTCACCTCCGCGACCACCCCCGATGCCGAGGAATCCCTCTGGTCCTGGATCTGGCAGTCCGCGGGCCGCCTCCCCGGCCGCTACCGCGCGGGCCTCGCGGAACAGCACATCGACCGCCTGCGCCACCGCGAACGCCGCGTGCGCGAGAACGGCCAGGGGGGTACACCGAGGCCCGCCATGGACACGCGGACGGGCACGGGAGGGGGGTTCGGGACCGCGTTCGGACCGGGCCCCGGAACGGACACCCCGGCCGGCACCGAGACCGCGCACGACGCGTCCGGCGTCGGTACGGTCTCGTCGTCCGGTGCGGACACCGCGTACGAAGCCGTCGGTACGGTCTCACCGCCCGGTGCGGACACCCCGTACGGAACCGTCGCCCCCCTGACCACCCCCGCCCCACCGCACCCCAACGGCACCCCGGCCCCTGTCCCCGGAATCCCCGTCCAGCCCTCCCGCGCGCAGCAGGCTCGCCCCCGCCCCGCCGTCCTCCTCGAAATCCTCCCCCGCCCCTGGGAGCCCGACCGCTGCGACTGGACGGTCTCGGTGCTGCACGCGGACGGTGGGGCCGATCCGTTGCCGGGGGAGGAGCGGGCGCGGATCGTGGAGTTGCCGGGGCGGATCGCGGGGACTCTCGCGGAGGCGTTCCGGCGGTGTGACGAGCCCGGGCGGCCGGCGGTGCTGCAAGTGGCCGTGCCGCATGTGCTGTTGGGGCTGGACGTGGACGCGTGGCGGCCGGTGCCGGAGGAGGAGCCGCTCGGGGTGGCGCGGCCCGTGGTCGTGCGGGTCGCCGACCGGGAGCAGCTCGTCGACGACATGGAGGCGATGGAGGCCATGGAAGGGGAGTGGTTCGACGCGCAGGAGGAGCGCGGCGCGCGCTGGCGCTGGCTGCACGCGCACCGCGCGCAGGCCGAACTCCTGGACTGCGACGACGGGTTGCGGGTACCCGTCCCGACGGTGGAGAAGCTGCGCTCGCTCGCGTACGGCACGGTCCCCGTACTGTGCCGGTACGGCGACCACCGGTACGAGGACGACGCGGCGGCGCTCGCGCGGATCGTGCACGGCGGGTACGGCGTCGCCCTGTGGCGGCGCGGGAGGGCCCGCCCGGACACGGTGTGCGGGGAGTTCCACCGGGGCAGCGTCGACGAGATCGCCCGCCCGCCGAGCGCGGCGCGCCTGCCCGAGGCCGTCCACGACCTCAGGGTGCGGTTGGGCGAGGGCCGCGGCGAGACGTTCTGGGCGGCCGGCGTGGCCCTGCTGTACGACGACCCGACCCAACCCCTGCCGGGGACGGGCGAGTTGCTGGAGGCGCCGTGATACGGCACAGGCTCTTACCAGCTGTCCGCCCGCATCGATACCGTGAGCACGGCCGCCCGGGGAGTGGACGAGTGACGAGGACCGGATCATGACGGAATCCAGTGAGTGGCTCATCTACCGGGGCGCGGGGGAACCGCACGACGGCGTCGAGCGGCTGCCCGCGCCGCCGCCCTGGCGGGACTTCGCGGGGCGGGACACGCCGGGCGAGGGGTCGGAGGACCGGCGGCTCGGGGCGCACCGGCACCTTGCCGAGCTGCACCGGCCCGGCGCGGAGGAGCTGGAGATGATCAACGCGGCGCTGTACCTGCGCCGCCCGCTGCTGGTCACCGGCAGTCCCGGCGCGGGCAAGAGCACGCTCGCGCACTCGGTCGCGTACGAACTCGGTCTCGGCAACGTCCTGCGCTGGTCCATCGTCAGCCGCTCCGCCCTCCAGGACGGGCTGTACCACTACGACGCCATCGCGCGCCTCCAGGACGTCCAGATCGCCGCGCAGGGGGGCTTCGGGAAGGCGGCGGGGTCGCCGGGGGCCGTCGAGGGGATCGGGAGCTACATCCGGCTCGGGCCGCTCGGTACGGCGCTGCTGCCGTCCGCCACGCCGCGCGTGCTGCTCATCGACGAGCTGGACAAGAGCGACATCGACCTGCCGAACGACCTCCTGAACGTCCTGGAGGAAGGGGAGTTCGCGATACCGGAGCTGGAGCGGATCGCCGACCGGCTGCCGGACGGGGAGGCGGAGGTACTCACGGCGGACGGGGTGAAGGTCCGCGTCAAGGACGGGCGGGTACGGTGCCGGGCGTTCCCCTTCGTCGTCCTCACCAGCAACGGTGAACGCGACTTCCCGGCCCCCCTGATGCGCCGCTGCATCCACCTGGAGCTGGGCCGCCCCGACCACAACCGGCTCGCGAACTTCGTCCGCGCCCACCTCGGCGACGAGGCCGCGCGCTCGGGCGACGACCTGATCACCCACTTCCTGGAGCGCTCCCGCAGCGAACTCCTCGCCGCCGACCAGCTGTTGAACGCGATCTACCTCACGGACGCCGCGGCCCCACCGAGCCGCGACCGCCTGGCCGACCTCCTCATCCAACGCCTCGACCGCCCGAGGTGACCCCCGATGCCCGAAGCGACCCCCCGCCACGGCCCGGACGACACCCCTCACCCCGACACGCCCCGCTCCACCCCCGACGGCGCACCTGAGCCCGGACGAGCAAGCGGCGACGACCTCACCGCAGGCGCAGGCGTGGGAGCGACACCCGCCCCCGACGCCGCCCCGCCCGAGCCTGCCACCGTCCCCGGCGCGGCCCCGCCCGAGCCCGCTGCGGCCTCTGCCGCCGACGCCACTCCGCCCGAGCCCACCCCCGCCACCACCCGGCCCGGTCCAGATGCCGCCGAGTCGCCCGAGCCCGCCCCCGCCGCCCCGCCCGGCCCCCTCCCCGGCGACGAGCCCACGGCATCAGCCCGCACGCCCGACGACACCCCCGCCCACCACACCCCCGCCTTCGACCCCCTAACCGAGCTCATCACCCGCCTCCGCGCCGCCGGACTGGACCCCGACCAGCGCCAGTTGAGCGACGCCCTCTGGCTGGCCCGCTTCACGCGGCGCCCCGCGGCGCAGGACGCCCCCGAGGGGGCCGTGCCCGAAGGACCCGGCCCGATGGGGGAGTTGGCGGCCGGGCCCGCCCCTGCCGATCCGCCCGCCCTCGCCGCCGCCGAGGTTCAACGGCCCCCCAAGCGTCCGGTGTTGGACGGTCAGGTCAGCCTCTACCCCCTGCCCCGCAACGCGTCCAAGGCCCGTGCCGGTGCGCTCGACATCGGTGTTCCCGCTGCCCCTGTTCTCCCCGCCCCCCTCGAACTCCAGCGCGCCCTGCGCAGGTTGCAGGGGTACCGGAGCCCGGCGCCGCCGCTGAAGACGGCCCTCGACGAAGCCGCGACCGCCGAACTCAGCGCGCAGGCAGGCGGGTTGATCCTCCCCGTGTACCGGGCGGTGACCCGCAGGGACGCGCGGCTGCAACTGGTCCTGGACGCGTCCTCGTCGATGCGTGTCTGGCACCGCATGTTCGAGGAACTGGAGCAGGTCTTCGGCCAGTTGGGCGCGTTCTCGGACATCCAGGTGAGCTTCCTGCACCAGGGCCCCGACGGCGAGCCGACGGTGAGCCGCAGCCCCGAGGCACAGGCCGCGCCGCTGAACTCGGCGGAACGGCTGAGCGACCCGACGGGCCGCAGGATCGTGATCCTGGTGAGCGACTGCGCGGGCCCCCTGTGGCACAGCGGCCGGGCGCACCGCCTGCTCCACCACCTCTCCGGACAGGGCCCGGTGGCCGTCCTGCAACCCCTCCCGCAGCGCATGTGGGCCCGCACCCGACTCCCGGTCACCTTCGGCGAGTTGAGCCGCGCGGAGACCTTCGGCGGCGCCCTGCGCGTACGGACGGCCGGCGAGGTCCGCAAGCCGGGCGCGCTGCCCGTACCGGTGCTGCCGCCCGAGCCGGTCGCGCTCGGCGCCTGGGCGCGCCTCCTGTCGGGCGCCGGCTCGGGCCCCGTACCCGGCGCGGTCGGCTGGGTCCGCGCCGACCAGCAGCCCGCCCCGCCCGCCCGCGCGGACCGGCGGCGTACGGCGCTGGAGCGGGTCAGCCGGTTCAGCGCGAGCGCCTCGCCGACCGCCGGACGCCTCGCCGTGTACCTCGCCGCGGCCCCCCTGTGCCTGCCGGTGATGCAGCTCGTGCAGCGCACGATGCTCCCCGGCTCAGGCCCCGCCGAACTCGCCGAGGTCCTGGTGGGCGGCCTGGTCGGCAGGGCCGGCGAGGATCTCGACGGAGACGGCGCCCAGTGGTACGAGATCGAGCCGGACGTCCGCGACGCCCTCCTGTCGAGGCTGGGGCGCGACGAGGCGATGCTCGTCCTCAAGCACACCTCGGAGTACATCGAGCAGCGTTTCGGCAAGGGCGGCCCCAACTTCCCGGCCCTCGCGCTGGCCCAGTTGGGCGACGGCGGCGCGGGACGGCCGTACGCGCCCGGCGACGACGACAGCGCCGCCCCGCCCGTGCCGCAGCCGTTCGCCGAGGTCGCCGCGCGGGTGCTCAGGCGGTTCATGCCGCTGCCCCCGCACTACGAACAACCCGGAATCGGAGCGGTAGTTGAGCGCCGGACCCACCCGGTCGTGGTGCGCGCCCGCACGCTCATCGGACGCTTCGACCGCGAGGGCATGATCCAGGACGCCATCGACGCCGTCCAGTTGCTGCGCGGCGCCACCGAGCGCGACGAACAGGCCGCCACCGACCCCGAGTTGTGGGCCGAGTACGCACACTGCACGCTGCGCCTGTGGGAGGTGCAGGGCGGCGACGACCTCCTGCGCCAGGCCGAGGCCGCCGCCGAACGCGCCGTCGCACACCCCCGCGCCCTGCACGAACGCGCCGTCCTCGCCCGGGTGTTGCACGCCTGTGCCGGGGACCGCAGACGGCGCGGCGACCTGGCCGGCGCCCTCGACCTGCTCTCCCGCGCCGACCGCGAGTACGCCGTCGCCTGCGCCGCGCCCGGCCTCGGCGAGAGCGAGGCCCTCAAGCTCACCCTGGAGCGCGTGCGCGCCCTGGAGGAGCAGTGGCGGCTCGGCGGGGACAGCGCCCTCCTCCAGGTCTCCGTCGGCATGCTGGAGGCGTTCGCCGACGTCTGGCCCGACCGGCGCACCCGCCCGCCCGAACTCCCCCTCGTGCACGGCCGCGTCCTCCTCCTGCTGTCCGGCGCCACCGCCGACCCCGACCAGGCCCGCCGCTACGCCGAACAGTCCGCCCGCTCGCTGACCGCCGCCCTGGAGACCAGCCCCGAGCCCGACACCCCGGACGAGATCCGCGCCCGCGTACGGATCCTCCTGGACCTCATCGACGCACTGCTCGGCGCGGGCGGCCCACTGGACGACGTACAGGGCCGCGTCGACGAGGCGCTCGCCGTCGTCCGCGAACAGGCGCAGCGCGCCGCGCTCGCCGTACGCGCCGGACGGGTCGCCGTCGCCCGGTACGGCGAGTCGGGGCTCGCCGCCGATCTGGAGCGCGCCGCCGGGCACTTCGACCGGGCCGCGCAGCGCGTGCCCCGCGACTCGCCCGCGCACGCCGACGTCCTCGCCGAGTGGGGCGAGGCGCTGCTCAGGCTCGCCGCGGCCGGTGACCGGTACGTGCTCTCGCGGGCCATCCGTGTCCTGCGCGACTGCCGCATGGAGACCTCGGCCGGCAGCACCCGCCTCGCCCACCGGCTCCTGCTCCTGGGCCGCGCCCTGATGCTGCGCTACCGCTCCCGGGGCGACCGCGTCGACCTGCGCGAGGCCGAACACCTCTTCGGGCTCGCCGCCGACGAGGCCGACGACCCGCTGCTCGCCGCGCACTGCCTTCTCGACCTCGGGCAGGTCCAGTACGAGGCGTACCGCAGCCTGCTGCGCCCCGCCCGCCTCGACCTCGCCGTCGACGCCTTCCGCGACGCCGCGCAGGCCGCCCGCGAGGCGGAGGCGACGGCCGGTACCGAGCGGCGCCGCCAGGAATGCGTCCGTACGCGCGCGCAGGCGCACCACTGGCGGGGTATGTCCTATGAGGCGGCCACCCGGCCCCGCGCCGCCCGCGAGGCGTACCGCGCGGCGCGGGCCGAGTGGGCGCGACTGCCCGAGGACAGCGTCGTCCCGGACACGCCGACACCGCAGGAGACCGCCGAGCGCCTGGCGGCGCTGGAATGACTGAGGGGCACCCGTGAACCACGACGACCTGCCGGATCTGCTCTCCCTCGACCTGGAGGACCTGCGCCGCGTCGACCATCCCGTCCTGCGCGAACTGGTCGACGAACTACGCGACCGCGCAAGCCGCCCCCGACAGGCCTTCTGGGTCTTCGACAGCGCGATGTGACCTGAATCTTTCGGTCGATTCCCGCCGCTGAACCGGCCAGATCCGGGGTACGGGGGTGTGTGCGGGGGTCGATCGCGGGCATACGCGGTGATGTGCCGTCGCACGCACACATGGGGGGTGGCGAGTGATCGGACAGACGGCTGCCCGCCCGCACGTCACGGTTCCGTTCCGGCAGTTCATCGTCAAGGTGCACGGCCGCTGCAACCTCGCCTGCACCTACTGCTACCTCTACGAAGGGCCCGACACCACCTGGCGTACCCGCCCCGCGCGCGCCTCCGCCGACGTCCTCGACCGCACGGCCGACCGCATCGCCGACCACGCGCGCACCCACCAACTCACCGGGATCTCCCTGGTGTTGCACGGCGGCGAACCCCTCCTCGCGGGCGCCGGCACCCTCGCCCGCTTCACCGGCCTGGTCCGCGCACGCGTGCCGTACGGCTGTGCCGTCGACGCCGTTGTCCAGACCAACGCGACCCTCCTCACCCCGGCCCGCCTCGCCGTCCTCGCCGCCGCCGGCATCCGGGTCGGCGTCAGCCTCGACGGGGGCACCGCCGTGCACAACACGCGCCGCGTCGACCACGCCGGACGCCCCTCCTGGCCCGCCGCCGCCCGGGGCACCCGGCTCCTCGCCGAGCGGTTCCCCGAGGCGTACGGCGGCATCCTGACCGTCGTCGACCCGACGCTCGACCCCGTGGGCACGTACGAGTCCCTCCTCGAACTCCGGCCACCCGCCCTCGACTTGCTGCTTCCGCACGGCAACTGGTCAGCCCCGCCCGACCGGTTGGGGCGGTACGGGGAGTGGCTCTGCGCCGTCTTCGACCGCTGGTGGGACGCCGGGCGGCGGGAGACCCGCGTACGGCTCTTCGAGGCGTGCGTCGCGCTGCTGCTCGGCGGGAGCGCGGGCGGTGAGCGGCTCGGGCTCGCGCCCTTCGACGCGGTCGTCGTCGAGACCGACGGGACCATCGAGCAGGTCGACGCGCTCAAGTCCGCGTACGACGGGGCCGCCCGGACCGGCCTCGACATCTTCCGGCACCCCTTCGACGAGGCCCTGCGCCACCCCGCGGTCGCCGAACGGCAGGCGGGGGAGCGAGCGTTGGCGGGGGAGTGCCGGGCCTGCCCGCTGCTGCGCGTGTGCGGCGGCGGCCACTACGCCCACCGCTACCGGGCCGGCGCGGGCTTCCGCAACCCCTCCGTCTACTGCGCCGACCTCCAGCTCTTCATCCGCCACACCGCCCACCGCGTCACCGCCGCCGTACGGGGTGAGGAGCACGTGTCATGACCCTCTCCGACGAGGCGATCACGTCCCTGGGCCGCACGCAGGCGGACCCCGCGACGCTGGCCGCCCTGGTCCGGGACCAGCACAACCGGCAACTCGTGGTGGTGCGCGCGGTGTTGGACGGGGCGGGGGAGTCGGGAGGGGTACGGGAGGCGTGGGAGCTGCTGACACGGGCGGACCGGGAAGGGGGCGGGACCTCCCGGGACCGTCTCCTCCACCCCCTCACCGGCTCCTGGGCCTGGCACGCCCTCCGAGCCCTCGACTCGCCCGGAATCCAGGGCAGTCTGGACCATCTGAGCGCCCTCGCCGCCGCCTGCGCCGTGCGGGCCGGGGTCGACTTCTCGCTCCGGGTCACCGCCCACGACGGGCTGCTCTTCCTGCCGTCACTCGGTGCGCTGCGGGGCGATGGGGATGCCGAAGTGGCGTACAGGGACGGCCGGTTGGTGATCCGGCGGAAGGGCGAGGCCGACGTCACCGTGCACCCCGAACCCGGCATCGGAGCCTGGTCCGCGTCCCGCGCCTGGATGCCCGCGCACGCCCTGCTGGGACTGGCGCCCGGCGCCCCGCTGGTCCCCCTGGAGGATCTCGACCCCTACCGCACCGACCGTTCGCCGTACCCCGGCGGCGAGCCGCTGACCCTGGACGACGCCGGGCACAAGCAGTGGGCGCACGTATGGTCCGGCACGGCCGCGGCGCTGCGGGCCGGTGGCGAGCACCGGGTGCGGGAGGCGCTGGCCCTGCTGAAGTGCCTCGTCCCCCTCGCCCCGCCTCCCGGCGCCGCCGGACACGCCACGTACAGCGCCACCCGGCGTGAGGCGTTCGGGGCGCTGCTCAGCAGCACGCCGCAGAGCCCGGTCGCCTTCGCCGCGACCCTCGTGCACGAACTCCACCACGCGAAACTCTCCGCGCTCTCCGAGCTGGTGACACTCCATCAAGCGGGCCCGCAGGAGCGGTACTTCGCCCCCTGGCGCCAGGACCCGCGCCCCTTCGACGGCCTCCTCCAGGGCGCCTACTCCCACCTCGCGATCGCCGACTACCACCAGCACCTGGCCGAGACCGACCCCGCGCACGGCGAGACCGCCTGGACCGAGCAGGCCCGCTGCCACGCGATGGTCGGCGCGACCCTGCCCGCCCTCGTCGGCTCGCCCGATCTCACCGCGCGAGGACGCCTGTTCGTGGACGCGATGGCCGCCACCTGGGAGCACATGCCGCCCGCCCCCCGGGGCCAACGGGCGCGCGCCCAGGCGTACGTACGCGCCGCCCGCACTCTGTGGACGCAACGGCACGCCGCCCACCGGCGTCCGAACGAGTGAGGGGACGGTGCACGGTTGAGGAAACACCCGCGCGGACACCGTCCGTTGAGCGAAGATCTCCGTGCCCAGGCGCCCGCTCCCCGGCTTCCGGGACCTTACGGGTGGCGCGCCGAGGTCCTACGATTTTTTCCTGGAACGACGCGCTGGAGGCCGCCTTGTCTGGAGCCCGCACACCGGTCAGGTCCACCGAGAGGGGGACCGCACGGCCGACCGTCACGATCAGCTACGCGGGTTTCAACCGGGCCTGGGCCGCCTGGATCGCCGACCGCCTGGAGCGCAACGGCGTCCGGGTCGTGCTGGTCCGCTGGGACGCCCCGCCCGAGGTGCCGCTCCCGGACCTGCTGCGTGACCTGATGCTCTCCGAGGGCCGCATCCTGGTCCTGGTCAGCGAGTGGTACTTCCAGCTCGGCCCGCGCAGCCACGAGGAGTGGAACGCGGCGCTGCGCGAGGTCGTCGCCCCCGACCCGTCCCGGTTCGTCGCCGTCTCCCTCACCAACGCCTCCCTCCCGCAGGCCGTGACGGTCCTCGCTCCGGCGGGCCTCACCAACCTCGGCGCGGACGAGGCCGAGCGCCGCCTCTTCGACCGTCTCGACCTGCCGTACGACCCGGACGCGAACGGCGTCGACGGCCGCCGGGGACCCCGCTTCCCGGCCGCGATGCCGGACGTCTGGGGCGGCGTACCCCGCCGCAACACCCGCTTCACCGGCCGCGAGCCCGTCCTCAACGACATCCACCACATCCTCCAGAGCGCCGAGCCCGGCGCGGGCGTCGTCACCCTGCACGGCATGTCCGGCGTCGGCAAGACGCAGCTCGCCACCGAGTACGTGTACCGGTTCGGCTCGCAGTACGACGTCGTCTGGTGGGTCAACGCCGAGAAGCGCGTCACCTACCGCCGCTTCCTCGCCGAACTCGCCCCCAAGCTCGACCTCCAGGCGGGCCAGGAGTACGGCGAGCGGCTGCGCGCCGTCCGCGACGCGCTGCGCCGGGGCGAGCCGTACTCCCGCTGGCTGCTCGTCCTCGACGGCGCCGACGAACCCGAGCAGATCTGGGACCTCGTCCCCAACGGCCCCGGGCACGTCCTGATCACCTCCCGCAACCCCGAGTGGGCCGAGCACAACAGCCGGCTGGTGGAGATCCCCGTCTACTCCCGGGACGAGTCCGTCGCGTTCGTGCGGCGCCGCGCGCCCCGGCTCACCGAGCAGGAGGCCGACCAGCTCGCCGACGCCCTGGAGGACCTGCCGCTGCTCCTCGACCAGACCGCCGGCTGGCTCAACGACTCCGACCTGTCCGTGCGCGACTACATCGCCCTCCTGGAGGGCGGCATCGACTCCGACGTCGTCAAGGTCTCCGCCGACTTCCCCGTCGCCTTCCAGACCGCGTGGTCGATACTGCTGAACAAACTCCGCGACACCGTCCCCGAGTCCGTCGACCTGCTGCGGCTGTGCACGTTCTTCGCGCCCGGCTTCATCCCCGTACGCCTCCTGCGCGACCTCCCGGGCGACGAACTCCCCGAACAGGTCGCCGGGTTGGTCAACGACCCGCTGCTGTGGAACAAGGCGATCAACCAGCTCCGCCAGTACTCCGTCGTGCGCCTGGAGTCCCACGAGGTAGGCCTCGACGAGGCCACCACCGGCGACTCCCTGTACCTGCACCGGATGGTCCACCAGATCGTCCACAAGGACATGCCGGAGAACGACCGCGCCGAGTTCATCGACGTCGTACGGCGCGCCCTCGCGCTCGCCGACCCGCGCCGCCCCACCGACACCCGGATGTGGCCGCTGTACGCGGAGATCGTGCCGCACCTGAAGTACGCGGACGTCCTGCGCACCCGCGACCCCGAGGTGCAGCGGCTCGTCCTCAACTGCCTGCGCTACATGTACATCTCCGGCGAGTACCGGGCCGGCACGAAGCTCGCGCGGCGCGCCATGAAAGCGTGGAGCGAACTCCTCGGCGCGACCCACCCGCGGATCTGGGACCTGTCGTACCACTACTCCAACCTGCTGCGGGCCGGCGGCGACTACGCGGGCAGCGAGCTGCTCAACCGCACCGCCGTCGACCACCTGCGCGAGGAGCGCGGCGTCCAGGACCTCGAACACCTGCGGGCCGCCAACGGCCTCGGCGGCGACCTGCGCGGGCTCGCCCGGTACGAGGAGGCGCTGGAGCTCTCCCAGTGGGTCCTCGTCGCCTACCGCGACCTCCTCGGCGAACAGGACTCCCGCACCCTCAACTCCCTCAACAACGTCGCCGTGTCCCTGCGCCTGCTCGGCCGGTACGCCGAGGCCCTCGACACCGACCGCAGGGCCTGGGAGGCCCGCCGCAACCTGCTGCGCGCCCGCCACACCTCCACCCTCAACTCGGAGCTGGGGTACGCCCTCGACCTGCGCCTGCTCGGCCGGTACGCCGAGGCCGAGTCCGTGCAGGCCCGCAACGTCGACGAACTGCGCATCGTCATGGGCGACGACAACCCGCAGACCCTGTACGCCGAGCACAACCACGCCATGTGCCTCTACCGCGGCGGCAACCGCGAGGCCGCAGGCCCCCTCTTCGCGAGCATCCTGGAACGCGTCGAGCGCGTCCTCGGCGAGTCCTCCCCGCGCACCCTCATCGCCGCCATCGCGCAGAGCTGCTTCATCCGCGAGCACGGCGACATCGACCAGGCGCGCGAACTGAGCGAGGCGGTCGTCGCCCGGTACGAGGAGACGCTCGCCGACAGCCACCCCTTCCTCGCCGGCGCCCGCGCCAACCAGGCCCTCGTCCTGCGCAACGTCGGCGAACGCGACCACGCCCACGCCGTCCTCGAACAGGCCCTCACCGACATGACGGCCACCCTCGGCGACCGGCACCCCTGGACGCTGGGCGTCGCCCTCAACGCCGCCGCGCTGCGCAACCTCGTCGGCGACCCCGAGTCGGCGGAGATCCTCAGCCGCGCGACGGTCCTGGGCGCGACGGAGTTCCTCGGCCGCACCCACCCCCTCACCCTCTCCACCCGGATCGCCCACGCCGCCGACCTGCGCAACCTGCGCGACCGCAGGCAGGCCGAGAAGGTCGAGCAGGAGGCCCTCACCGACTTCGAGGCGACCCTCGGACGCCAGCATCCGCACACGATCTCGGCGCGCTCGCGGGTGCGGCCGTACTGGGACTTCGAGCCGGTGCTGACGTGATGTGAGACGCGAAGAAGCCCGGCCCTTCGAAGAGGGCCGGGCTTCTTCATGGCGCTACCGCACGAGACTTACGCCTCGAACACCTCACGCACCAACTGCTCCTGCTCCGCCTGATGCCGCTTCGACGAACCCACGGCCGGCGACGAGCTGTGCGGACGCGAGATCCGCCGCAGACGCTCGCCGTGCGGGACATCCGCGCCGACCGCCAGGTCCAGGTGGTCGATCAGGTTGAGCGCGATGAACGGCCAGGCACCCTGGTTCGCCGGCTCCTCCTGCGCCCACAAGTACTTCTCGGCGTTCGGGTACTTGGCGATCTCGGCCTGGAGCTCCGCACCCGCCAGCGGGTACAGGCGCTCGATCCGGATGATCGCCGTGTCCGTGATCCCGCGCTTCTGCCGCTCGGCGTCGAGGTCGTAGTAGACCTTGCCCGCAGTGAAGACGACCTTGCGGACGGCGTTCGGGTCCACCGAGGCGTCGCCGATGACCGGGCGGAACTGCCCGCTCGTGAACTCCTCCGCCTTCGACGCCGCCGCCTTCAGACGCAGCATCGACTTCGGGGTGAAGACGACCAGCGGCTTGTGGTGCGGGTTGTGCGACTGCCAGCGCAGCAGGTGGAAGTAGTTCGACGGCAGCGTCGGCATGGCGACCGTCATGTTGTTCTGCGCGCACATCTGGAGGAACCGCTCCGGGCGGGCGGACGAGTGGTCCGGGCCCTGGCCCTCGTAGCCGTGCGGCAGCAGCAGCGTGACGCCGGACGTCTGGCCCCACTTCTGCTCGGCGGACGAGATGAACTCGTCGATGACGGTCTGCGCGCCGTTGACGAAGTCGCCGAACTGCGCCTCCCACATGACGAGCGCGTCCGGGCGGGCCAGCGAGTAGCCGTACTCGAAGCCCATGGCCGCGTACTCGGAGAGCAGCGAGTTGTAGACGTTCAGGCGGGCCTGGTCCTCCGAGAGGTAGTTCAGCGGCGTGAACTCCTCGGCGGTCTCGCGGTCGATGATGACCGCGTGGCGCTGGCCGAACGTACCGCGCTGCGAGTCCTGACCGGCGAGCCGGACCGGCACGCCCTCCAGGAGCAGCGAGCCGATCGCGAGGGTCTCGCCCATGCCCCAGTCGATCGTGCCGTCCTCGACCATGGCCGCCCGGCGCTGGAGCTGCGGCAGCAGGCGCGGGTGGGCCGTGATGTGGTCCGGGATGTTGACCTGCGACTCCGCGATCCGCTTGACGGCCTCGGTGGAGATCGCGGTCGGCGTGGCGACCGGGAACCCGTCCTGCGGGTCGGAGGAGGGGCCGGCGGGGCCCTGCGCGGTGGCCTCGCGGACCTCCGTGAAGACCTTCTCCAGCTGGCCCTGGTAGTCCTGGAGGGCCTGCTCGGCCTCTTCCAGGGTGATGTCGCCCCGGCCGATCAGGGACTCGGTGTACAGCTTGCGCACCGAGCGCTTCTTGTCGATCAGGTCGTACATCAGCGGCTGCGTGAACGCCGGGTTGTCCGACTCGTTGTGGCCGCGGCGGCGGTAGCACAGGAGGTCGATGACGACGTCCTTGTTGAACGCCTGGCGGAACTCGAACGCGAGCCGCGCGACGCGGACGACGGCCTCGGGGTCGTCGCCGTTCACGTGGAAGATCGGCGCCTCGATCATGCGGGCCACGTCGGTGGCGTACATGGAGGAGCGCGACGACTCGGGGGCCGCCGTGAAGCCGACCTGGTTGTTGATGACGATGTGGACCGTGCCGCCGGTGCGGTAGCCGCGCAGCTGCGACATGTTCAGGGTCTCGGCCACCACGCCCTGGCCCGCGAAGGCCGCGTCGCCGTGGATCGCGACCGGCAGGACCGTGAAGTCGGTGCCGCCCTTGTTGATGATGTCCTGCTTGGCGCGCGAGACACCCTCGACGATCGGGTCGACCGCCTCCAGGTGCGAGGGGTTCGCGACCAGGCTGACGGTGATCTCCTCGCCGTCCAGACCGGTGAACGTGCCCTGCGCGCCCAGGTGGTACTTCACGTCGCCGGAGCCGTGCATCGACTTCGGGTCGAGGTTGCCCTCGAACTCGCGGAAGATCTGCGCGTACGACTTGCCGACGATGTTCGCCAGCACGTTGAGCCGGCCGCGGTGGGCCATGCCGATGACGACCTCGTCGAGGCGGGACTCGGCCGCGCTGTCGATGACCGCGTCGAGCAGCGGGATGACGGACTCGCCGCCCTCCAGGGAGAACCGCTTCTGGCCGACGTACTTGGTCTGGAGGAACGTCTCGAAGGCTTCCGCCGCGTTCAGGCGGCGCAGGATGCGCAGCTGCTCCTCGCGCTCCGGCTTGGAGTGCGAGCGCTCGATGCGGTCCTGGATCCACTTGCGCTGCTTCGGGTCCTGGATGTGCATGAACTCGACGCCGGTGGTGCGGCAGTACGAGTCGCGCAGCACGCCGAGGATGTCGCGCAGCTTCATCAGGGACTTGCCGGCGAAGCCGCCGACCGCGAACTCCCGCTCCAGGTCCCACAGGGTGAGGCCGTGCTCGGTGATGTCCAGGTCGGGGTGCTTGCGCTGCTGGTACTCCAGCGGGTCGGTGTCGGCCATGACGTGGCCGCGCACCCGGTAGGAGTGGATCAGCTCGAAGACGCGGGCGGCCTTCGTGACGTCATTGTCGTGCGAGGCGTCGATGTCGCGCAGCCAGCGGATCGGCTCGTAGGGGATCCGCAGGGACTTGAAGACGTCGTCGTAGAAGTCGCTCTCGCCGAGCAGCAGGTTCGCGACGATGCGCAGGAACTCGCCGGAGGCGGCGCCCTGGATGACCCGGTGGTCGTAGGTCGACGTGAGCGTCATGACCTTCGAGATGCCGAGCTTGTTCAGGGTGTCCTGGGAGGTGCCCTGGAACTCCGCCGGGTAGTCCATCGAGCCGACGCCCATGATGACCGACTGACCGGGCATCAGACGCGGCACGGAGTGGACGGTGCCGAGGCCGCCGGGGTTGGTCAGGGAGACCGTGACGCCGGTGAAGTCGTCCATCGTGAGCTTGCCGTCGCGGGCGCGGCGCACGATGTCCTCGTACGCCTGCCAGAACTCGAAGAAGCCGAGCGTCTCGGCCTTCTTGATGCCGGCGACGACGAGCTGGCGGTCGCCGTTGGCCTTCACCAGGTCGATCGCGAGGCCGAAGTTGATGTGCTCCGGCTTGACCAGGGTCGGCTTGCCGTCCTTCTCCGCGAAGGAGTAATTCATGGCCGGCATGGCCTTGATGGCCTGCACCATCGCGTACCCGATGAGGTGCGTGAAGGAGATCTTCCCGCCCCGGGCGCGCTTGAGGTGGTTGTTGATGACGATGCGGTTGTCGAAGAGCAGCTTCACCGGGACCGCGCGCACGGACGTCGCCGTGGGCACCTCCAGGGAGGCGTTCATGTTCTTCGCGACGGCGGCGGCCGGGCCGCGGAGGGTCACGAGTTCGGGGCCCTCGGGGGCTTCCTTGGCAGGAGCGGCGGGCGCGGCGGGGGTCGTCACGGGAGCGGCCTTCGGCTTCGGAGCGGGTGCGGGCGCAGGGGCTGCGGCGACGGGCTCAGGGGCCGGTGCCGGGGCCGCGGGTGCCGCGGGAACGGGAGCAGGGGTGACAGGTGCCGTGGGCGTGGTGGTCGCTGCGGCCCCCGCGGCCACAGTGTCCGCCGCAGCCGGGGCGGCGGTCTCGGCAGCCCCCGGCTTGTAGTCGGCGAAGAAGTCCCACCAGGCCCGGTCTACCGAGTTCGGGTCCTGGAGGTACTGCTGATAGATCTCGTCGACAAGCCACTCGTTCGGTCCGAAGGCGGCGGCGGGATTCGTACCCGTTCGGTCCGCTTCGGTCGAGGTGCTCGATCCGTTACTGGGGGACTGTGACGACACGGCGGCAACCGCCCTCTTCCGCTTCACAAGGTGATGGACAGCGGGAATAAAGGCTACGCCTCCAAGACCGAGAAGGAGAGGCCGGGCCGCCGCATCGTCGTGTAAGTCACATCGAACGCCGTGTTTCATCGCCGGAAATGGCGGGAAACAAGCGGGGTTCCGCCCGAAACGGCTTCTCTTCGTCCACAACGACGCTGGTCCGGCACCTTTACTGCCCGACGATGATCGAACTGTACGTCAACCGCCGACGCGGGACTCCCCCGGAAGGATGACGAGAATCCGGCATCCCCGCTCCGATTCGGCCACTCCGATCCGGCCCCCGTGCAGATCGACGGCCCAGCGCGCGATCGCGAGACCGAGCCCCGTACCCCCGTCGCTGCCCGGCCCGTGCGGGCGGCGTACCGAGCCCCGGTTGAAGCGCTCGAAGACGCGGTGCCACTCGGAGCGCGGGATGCCCGGACCCTCGTCCAGGACCTCCAGCTCCAGCGAGTCCGGCAGCGAGCCCCGGCGTGCCTTCAGCGTGACGCGGCCGTGCGGCGGGCTGTGCTTCACCGCGTTGTCGATGAGGTTCGCGACGACCTGGTGGATGCGCTCGGGGTCCGCGTGCGCGGTCAGCTCGGGCGGCGAGACGTCGAGGTGGAGGTGGACGTCGGAGCGGGTGTGGTTGCCCGAGCCCGAGGCCATCCCCGCGCGCGCCGAGGCGACCATGTTGGCCTCCTTCAGCACGCCGGAGAGATACGGCCACACCTCGAAACGCCGCTTGCGCAGCGGGACGACGCCGTTGTCCAGGCGGGACAGGTCGAGCAGCGTCTCCACCAGGCGGCCCAGGCGCTCCGTCTGCTTCAGGGCCGTGCGCATCGTCTCCGGATCGGCCTCGGCGATGCCGTCGACCACGTTCTCCAGGACGGCGCGCAGGCCCGCGATCGGGGTGCGCAGCTCGTGCGAGACGTTCGCGACCAGCTCCTTGCGCTGCTGGTACTGCGCCTCCAGCTCGTCGGCCATGACGTTGATCGTCTCGGCCAGGTCGCCCAGCTCGTCGCGGCGGTTCTCGCGGACCCGGCGCGTGTAGTCGCCCTGCGCGATGGACCGCGCGACGAGGTTCATCTCGTCCAGCGGCGCGGTCAGCGAGTGCGCCACGAACTGGGTGATCAGCAGCGTCGCGATCATCGAGAAGACCATGATGAAACGCAGCTCGGTCTTCGTGTGCACCGCGATCATCGAAAGACCGGTCGTGATCAGCACAGAGATGACGACCAGCGCCCCGAGCTTGGTCTTGATCGAGAACGGCCGCATACCCGCCCAGGGCTCCCCTCTCGGCCCGCCGTCCGGCCCGGCGCTCATGGCGTCGGGGTCTCCAGCGCGTACCCGACCCCGTGCACGGTCCGGATGCGTTCGGCGCCGATCTTCCGGCGCAGCGCCTTGATGTGGCTGTCGACGGTACGGGTGCCGGAGGCGTCCGCCCAGTCCCAGACCTCGGCGAGGAGCTGCTCGCGGGAGAGCACCGCGCGCGGGGTGTTCGCCAGGCAGACCAGGAGGTCGAACTCGGTGGGCGTCAGGTGCACGTCCTCCGAGCGGACCCGGACCCGGCGCTGTGCGTGGTCGATCTCCAGTTCGCCCAGGCGCAGGATGCCCGAGCGCGGGGTCGCGGCGGCGATGGCGGCCCGCTCGACCCGCCGCAGCAGGACGTGCACGCGCGCGGCCAGTTCCCGCATGGAGAACGGCTTGGTCATGTAGTCGTCGGCACCGACGCCGAGCCCGACCAGCATGTCGGTCTCGTCGTCCCGGGCCGTCAGCATCATCACCGGGACGGGCCGCTGGGCCTGCACGCGGCGGCAGACCTCCAGGCCGTCGAAACCCGGCAGCATGATGTCGAGAATCAGCAGGTCCGGCTGCCATGCCTCGGCCGTGTCGACCGCTGCCGGACCGTCTCCGGCCGTTTGCACGAGGAATCCCTCGGCGCGCAGTCGGGCCGCGATGGCGTCGACGATCGTCTGGTCGTCCTCGACGACCAGGACGCGGCGCTGTGCGCCCGGGGTAGCCGTCGTCGTGCCGCTCTGCGAGGTGTGTGTCTGCTCCATCGCCCGCCCCTGAGGTGCTTTCCGGAATCCGTGGGGTGATCCCATGTCTGCGCATGACTGCGACCGACGCATGAATGATCGGCGTCAGGTGAGCAGAGTACGGGGAGTCACCATCGCTTTGCTATCCAGGCCGGACGGCAAGATGGACGACGTCCGGAACGCCTCGGGCAACAGCGACCTCTTCGGTACGCACCCCCCGGAACCCGGCATTCCAGAGGGTTCCCTCGAAGTCGGGCGAGGGCTGCGCGGACCATACGGCGAGTACCCCGCCCGGTCTCAACACCCGGGCGCAGCCTGCGAGTCCGGCCGGGCCGTACAGGCTGTCGTTGCCCTCGGTGACGGTCCAGTCCGGGCCGTTGTCGATGTCCAGGCACAGCGCGTCGAACGTGTCCGATGTCTCACCGAGGAAATCCAGCAGGTCGGTGACGACGACGTCCGTGCGCGGGTCGTCCAGCGCGGCTTCGGATACGGCGGCCAGCGGGCCGTCCGTGTGCCAGTCGACGACCGCGCGCTCGCGCTCCACGACCGTGATCCTCGCCCAGTCCGGGTTCGCGGCGGCGTGTGCGAGCGAGAACCCGACGCCGAGTCCGCCGATGAGGAGCGTGGGGCGGGTGGTGTCTTTGTCGAGTGTTTGCCACGCGGCGTCGATGAGCAGGCGTTCCGAGCGGCCGTCCGACGTATCCATCAGGAAGCAGCCGTTGGCGATGATCTGGAGGAGGGCGCCATGTCTGCGGAGCACCACTTCGCCGTAGGGGCCCTCCCGGCGGTCCAGGACCTCCGGGGCGTCGTATAGGGGGGTGTGCACGGAGGGTGACAGCTGCGGTGGCGTCGGTTGCGGCATCGGCCCATCCTGGCACTCGGGGCACCCGGGGCCGACGGAATTTCACCGGCCGGGGCCGCGTTCGGGGTGAGTGTTTGTTTGAGAGCTTGCTGAGAATCCGCTCTTACGTGGTCTGAGTCACAGACAGCGGGGGTGTGGGGCGCGAAAGGTGTAGCTGAAACGGAAGGAGCGCCTCACGGTGGAACGTACCGAGACGGCTGAAGCTGGGGAGTTGTCGGTTCCCGGGGCGCTGCTGGACGGGGTGCCGAGACAACGGCCGCGCGTCGCGGAGCCGGTTGTCTCCGCGCCGGTGGTTCAAGCGCCGGTGGTCCAGGACGTCTCCGTCCGGCCCTTTCCCCGCGTGTGGCGGCTGCTGCCCACGCCCACCGGTACGCCGTTCACCTTCTGGTACGCCGTGCTGCTCGCCGTCACTTCGTACGTCGCCGACAACGCCGATCCCGACTGGGTGGACGGCGTGCTCCAGGCGTCCAGTACGGATGTCACGCATCTCGTGCAGGCGCCGGTGCTGGTGCTGGTCGCGAGCGCGCTGTGGGTGGCCGGGGGGCTCGGGTCGCCGTTCGTCGCCGTCTTCCTCCTCGTGCTGACCGTCCTTGAGCGGCGTATCGGGGGGCTGCGGACCGCCCTCGTCTTCCTCGCCGGGCACGTCGTCGCGACGCTCGCGACCGAGCTGCCGGTCGGGCTCGCGGTCCTTGCCGGGCGGCTGCCGGACAGTTCGCTGCACCGGTTCGACTACGGGATCAGCTTCGGGGTCGCGGCGAGTGTGGGCGCGGTGGCGGGGCTGCTGCGGCCGTGGGTGCGGTGGCCGGTGCTGGTGCTGTTCGGGGGGATGCTGCTCCAGGATCTGGTGAATCTGACGGATCCGGTGAGCAATTGGGGGCATCTGATCGCGCTGGGTGTGGGGGTCGGGGTGTGGCCGTGGGTGCGGAGGTGGAGTGCGGGGGGAGCGCGGCGTACGGCGCTTGCCGTTTGAGTGTTCCTGAGAGGCGCGGTTCTTGAGAAGGCTCAGTCCTCGTGGATCACCGTTCCGTCCTCCAGCAGCGTCGGGTGCATCTTCGACGGGCCGTACTGGTCGACGTCCGAGGGGCGGGGTGTCTCGGGGCCGTCCGGGCCCATCCGTACGACCCTCTCGACGCGGCACACGCGGAAGTGGCGGCCCGCGACGGTCGCCTCGTCGGCCCGGCCCGCCGAGCGGAACTCCTCGGCGCCCGCGGCGTACTCGGCCCTGAGGGCGTCGTCGTCGCGGTGCATCAGCGGCCAGTACCGGGTCATCGCCTGGTACAGCCAGCGCCGCGCCTCGTGCGGGGTCGCCTTCGGGGAGCTGCACGCCGTCCACCCCTTCTCGTCGCGCTCGACGATCGCGAAGCCGACGGGGAGGCGGACCAGGTCGGGGTGGGTGGTCACCGCGCGCCGCGAGTCGTCCTGCGCGTCCGCGGCGAAGCGGGTCCCGACGTAGCTGAACTCCCTGAGGCCCAGGCGCAGGGCGCTCGCCATCGGGCCCTCGTCGCGGGTCGGGTCCAGGACGAAGCCGACGTCCGGGGAGGGGCCGTCCAGCGCGTCCCAGTCGAGGTCGGCGGGCTCGGGGTCGGTCGGCCTCGGCGGCTCCAGGCCGTACTCGCCGCTCCGCGCGAACTCGTCGCCCCGGACGATCCGGTAGCGGACGCCGAGTGCCTCGACCTCGTTCGCCGGCTCCTTCTCCAGGACCGATACGGCGGCGATCAGCGCGCGGCGTTCGGCGGGGTCGTCGGTGTCGTCCTTCGCGGCGAACCAGAGGTGGGAGTGGAGTTCGTCGCGGGCCATCTGCGGCATGCCGTCCACCAGCGCCGTCTTCACCCGCCACCGCCCCTCGCCCTCCCGTACGGCCACCCCGAACACCGGGCCCCGCAGCGCCAGCAGGGGATACCGCCGCGACGCCTCCACCGCGTCCGCCTCCCTCACCCACGCGACCGGGTCGTCCCGCCGGACCAGCTCCGCGTGCAGCTCGTCGATGTGTCGCTTCCAGTCATCGGTCATGTGCGCATTGTGGTCGCGGCGGGGGTGCGGAACGGGGGGAACCGGGAAAGTGGGGGCCTTTGTTCGACCTGGCCGGAACGGGTGCGGGTCGCCGTTGCCCGCGGACCGGTACCGAATCCGGTCCGGGTGTTGTTGTCGTCAGCGTTGGTCCACTGACCTGCGGAATCCCCGTGATCGCTCACGGCGAACACGGAGCCGGGAACATTCGGTGGCTCACATGCATTGAGTCGGCATAGCTCAACTTGACTGCCGAAGGGGAGATCATGGCTTCGTCGTCCTCAACGCTCACTCTGCCCGTGCTGCCGCTCGACGGCGAGGTCGTTCTGCCGGGCATGGTTGTTCCGTTGGATCTGAATGACGCTGATGTAAGGGCCGCCGTGGAGGCGGCGCAGGCCGCCGCGCGGACCGAGTCCGGGAAGCCGAGGGTGCTGATGGTGCCCCGGGTGGACGGGAATTACGCGGGGACCGGTGTGCTCGGGACCGTGGAGCAGGTCGGGAGGCTTGCCGACGGGGATCCCGGCGCGCTGATCCGTGGCCGGGCGCGGGTGAAGATCGGGGCCGGGACCACCGGACCCGGCGCCGCGCTGTGGGTGGAGGGGAGCCGGCTCGACGAGACGCTGCCCGACCCGCTGCCGGGGAGCGTCACCGAGCTGGTCAAGGAGTACAAGGCGCTGGCCACCGCGTGGCTGCGCAAGCGCGGTGCCTGGCAGGTCGTCGACCGGGTGCAGGCCATCGACGACGTGTCCGCGCTGGCCGACAACTCCGGATACTCCCCGTTCCTGACCGTGGACCAGAAGGTCGAGCTGCTGGAGACGGCCGACCCGGTCGCCCGCCTCAAGCTCGCGACCCAGCAACTGCGCGACCACCTCGCCGAGCAGGACGTCGCCGAGACGATCGCGAAGGACGTCCAGGAGGGCGTCGACAAGCAGCAGCGCGAGTTCCTGCTCCGCCGCCAGCTGGACGCGGTCCGCAAGGAGTTGCGCGAGCTGAACGGCGAGACCGAGGGTGAGGAGTCGGACGACTACCGCGCCCGCGTGGAGGCCGCCGACCTGCCGGAGAAGGTCCGCGAGGCCGCCCTCAAGGAGGTCGACAAGCTGGAGCGGTCCAGCGACCAGTCCCCGGAGGGCTCCTGGATCCGCACCTGGCTGGACACGGTCCTCGAACTCCCGTGGAACGAACGCACGGAGGACGCGTACGACATCCAGGGCGCCAAGTCGGTCCTGGACGCCGAGCACGCGGGCCTGGAGGACGTGAAGGAGCGGATCACCGAGTACCTGGCCGTCCGCAAGCGGCGCGGTGACCGGGGCCTGGGCGTCATCGGCGGCCGGCGCGGGGGCGCCGTACTGGCCCTCGTGGGGCCGCCCGGCGTCGGCAAGACCTCGCTGGGCGAGTCCGTCGCGCACGCGATGGGCCGCAAGTTCGTCCGCGTCGCCCTCGGCGGCGTCCGGGACGAGGCCGAGATCCGGGGCCACCGGCGTACGTACGTCGGCGCGCTGCCCGGGCGGATCGTCAGGGCGATCAAGGAGGCCGGGTCGATGAACCCCGTCGTCCTGCTCGACGAGATCGACAAGGTCGGCTCCGACTTCCGGGGCGACCCGGCCGCCGCCCTCCTCGAAGTCCTCGACCCCGCGCAGAACCACACCTTCCGCGACCACTACCTGGAGGTCGAACTCGACCTGTCGGACGTGGTGTTCCTCGCCACGGCCAACGTCCTGGAGGCGATCCCGGAGGCCCTGCTCGACCGGATGGAACTGGTCCGGCTCGACGGGTACACGGAGGACGAGAAGGTCGTCATCGCCCGCGACCACCTGCTCCCGCGCCAGCTGGAGCGCGCGGGCCTGAACACGGACGAGGTCACCCTCGACGAGAGCGCGCTGCGCAAGCTCGCCGGGGAGTACACCCGTGAGGCCGGGGTCCGCACCCTGGAGCGGTCCATCGCGCGGCTGCTCCGCAAGGTCGCGGCGCAGCACGAACTGGGCGATCGGGAGCTGCCGTTCACGATCCGGGACGAGGACCTGCGCGCGCTCATCGGGCGCCCGCACCACGTGCCGGAGTCCGCGCAGGACCCCGCCGAGCGCCGTACGGCCGTCCCGGGCGTCGCGACCGGGCTCGCGGTGACCGGCGCGGGAGGCGACGTCCTGTTCGTCGAGGCGTCCCTCGCGGACCCGGAGACGGGCGCGGCGGGCCTCACCCTGACCGGGCAGCTCGGGGACGTGATGAAGGAGTCCGCGCAGATCGCGCTGAGCTTCCTGCGCTCGCGCGGCGCCGAGCTGGAACTGCCGGTCGGCGACCTCAAGGACCGGGGCGTGCACATCCACTTCCCGGCGGGCGCGGTCCCCAAGGACGGCCCGAGCGCCGGCATCACGATGACGACCGCGCTGGCCTCGCTGCTCTCCGGACGGCTGGTCCGCACGGACGTGGCGATGACCGGTGAGGTGTCGCTGACCGGGCGCGTGCTGCCGATCGGCGGCGTCAAGCAGAAGCTGCTGGCCGCGCACCGGGCCGGGGTGAAGACCGTCATCATCCCCAAGCGCAACGAGGCCGACCTGGACGACGTCCCGGCGGAGGTGCTGGACAAGCTCGACGTCCACGCCGTCACGGACGTACGGCAGGTCCTGGAACTGGCGCTGACGCCCGCGACCAACGGGGCGGCGTCGGAGGTTCCGGTGGCGGCGTGACGGGCGTCGCCGGATGAGTGGAGGCTCGGGTTCCCCTTGCGGGGGGCCCGAGCCTTCGCGCATCGAACTGGACCCGTCCCCTGACAAGCCCCCTACGCCGACCTGCGAAATACTGTCCGAACTGCGGCGATGAGCCGAGCGGACGACAGGGAGCACCGAAGTGAGTGACGACGGGAACGGCGGCGTCGTGGGAGGGGCCGACCGGGAGTTCCTCTCGCTGGAACGGGAGCTGACCGTGTTGCTGCGGCGGGCTCGCGCGAACCAGGGCGAGATGGCCCGCGAGGTGCACCCCGACCTGGAGCCCGCCGCGTACGGGCTGCTCGTACGGCTGGAGGAGACCGGGCGGCGCCGGGCCACCGAACTGGCCGCGTACATCGGCGTCGGCAAGGCGACGATGTCCCGGCAGCTGCGGGCGCTGGAGGAGCTGGGCCTCATCGCCCGCGAGCCCGACCCGGCGGACGGCAGGGCGTGGCTCGTCGAGCTGACGGAGGAGGGGCGCAGCCGGGTGAGCCGGGTGCGTGAGGCGCGGCGCGCGATCTACGTGGCGCAGCTCGCGCACTGGGACCGCCGGGAGGTCTCGGAACTGGCGCGGCTGCTGGCGGAGTTGAACCAGGTGATGGAGAAGTAGAGCCGAGGGCGCCCTTGTCGACGCCCGGCGCTACAGCTCCACGTACACCGCGCTCGCGTCGTCGTGCGTCTTGCTGCGCCGCAGGAACACCCGCGCCTCCGCGTCCGCCGTCTCCAACTCCCGTACGCGGGAGACGAGTCCGTGTGCCCCCGCCTTGCGGGCGTACGTCATGAGGTCCGCCCAGCCGCCCTCGTGGAACTTCTCGGTCCAGCGGGTCGCGCCGTCCGTGAGGCCGAGCAGGGAGCGGACGTCGGGGCGCGGGGCGCGGCCCGTCACCGCGCGCGTCGCCACCGATGGGTCCGCCGCGGCCGTGAAGAAGCCGCCCTCCTTGTTGCGGGCGCGGGCGTCGGTGACCTCGTCGGAGACGAGGAGTTCGCGGGGGAGCCGGGCGAGGCGGTCGTCGAGGACCGGGGTGACCGTGCCGCCGGGGGACTCCAGGAGGAGCGCCGCGTCGGACAGGACCAGGTACTCCACGGCCTCGGCACCCCACCGCGCGAGCGCGACCGTCGCCTGCGGCGTACGCGGGTGAGAAAGGTCACAGGTTTGTGAATGGGAGGTCGCGGTTCGGTGGATCGCCCGGGACAACGCCTCCTCCAGCGGAACATCCAGGAGGGAAACGGTCAGTTCGGTCAGCGCCCCACCGAGCCGCGCGGTGTACCAGGGCACCGTGTGGACGCACCCCGTCGGACCGTGCGGCGGCGTCACCCCGTCCAGCACGACGAGTACGCCTCCCTGCCCGGCTGCGGGAACGCAGAGCGCGGCGAAGTCCTCGTTGGGGCGGGCCGGATCGCCCGGCTCGGACACAAGTTCCGTACGCATGGGGCCAGTCTGCACATACCCGGGTGTACGGCGCCCGAACGGCTCGCGATGATCGCCCCGTTGGCGTTTCCTCGCAGGTCAGGCGGGTGATTTGGGTGGTAATCGAGCCCTTGGGGAATACGTGGCGGCGAATACTGCCAAAGCCCGGCGCCCGCGTCCAACCGACGGGCCGCAGAGGGAACCCGCACGCGCCGGCGGAACTTGCCCGCCAACTCCCCTCCGATGTTCACTCCTTCGGGTGGCGGGTCAGGTGATGAGCGCTTCCCGCCCACCGGCACTGGGAGGGTCGGGGACCGTACCGGTTGTGCGCTGTTGTTGACCGAGCGTCATCCGGTCCCATGGGTACACGAGTTACAGGAATGCGAGCACCGGTGCAGAAGACGCGGCCTGGGCGCACAGAACAGTCGGCTTCCGGGGCAGGTTCGCCCGCCGGTGCGGCTTCGGGTGTGCCCGTCGGCAAGGGTCGGCCGACCCATGTGCGCAACCGGCTGATCATCGCCGTGGCCGTGGTGGCCGCCGCGATCGGCGCGGCCGGTACGCCGTCCGTGCTCGCGCTCTCCGCCGAACTCAAGGACTCCCAGGAGCTGGTGACGCTCGCCGAGCGCACCCAGGAGGCGCTGGTCCTCGCGCACTCCCTCGCCGACGAGCGCGACCAGGTCACGGCGTACGTCGCGACCGGCCGCGACAAGGAGAGCGCGCCCGACACGCAGGTCACCGCCCGCGTCGACCGGCAGCTCACCGACCTGCGAGCCGCCGGGAACCTCCCCGCCGCCGTCTCCGGCATCGCCGCGATCCGGGGGAACGCGCTGGACGGGAAGAGCACGCCGCTCCAGGCGCACGAGGCGTACTCGAAGACCATCACCGAGCTGCACCGCCTCGCCGAACAGCTCGCCCAGCAGACCCCGCCGCGCGCGGGCGCGGGTGCGTACGCCCTCGCCGAGCTCGACTCCGCCGTCCAACAGGCCGCCGCCGCCCGGGGGTTGCTGGTCGCCGCGCTCGACGTGCCGGTCGACGACGGCTACGACACGTCCGGCGCCGCCGAGGTGCGCGACGCCCTCAGCGCCGCCGCCCAACAGGCCCGGCTGCGCTCGGACTCGGCGCTCGCGGACTTCCGCGAGACGGCCCCGCAGCGGATGGTCGACGCGTACGACTCGACGGTGACCGGGGGCGAGAACGACTCCGCCGAGCGGTACTTGACCCGGCTCACCGACCAACCTGTCCTCGGCGACGACGACTTGAAGGCCACGCCGGCTGCGGTGGACGCGGCTCTGTCCGCCCGCATCGAGCTGATGCGCGGCGTCGAGGCGTCCCTCTTCGACCGCCGTACCAAGGAACTTGAGACCCTCCGCGACGACGACGTCACCGGGCTCGAACTGCGCGTCGCGCTGCTCGGGGCGCTCATGCTGGTCGCCGTCGGGGTCGCCACGGGGATGGCGCGCAGCCTCACCCGGCCGCTGTCCGCCGTACGCCGGGGGGCCGGGCGGCTCGCCGAGGCGGAGGAGCCCGGCGCCGAGGAACCCGTCAAGTTCACCGGCCGCAACGACGAGTTCGCGCAGGTGGTGCGGTCGATCAACGTGCTGCACGCGCACGCCGCCGGGCTGCACGAGCGGATCGGCACGCTGGAGGCCGACCGCAAGCACCTCGTCGGGCAGCGGCAGAAGATGGCCGACGCGCGCGAGGAACTCCGTACCGAACTCGCCTCGGTCACCGGGCAGTTGGAGCGGCTGCGGGCGTCCATCGGGTCCACGTTCGGCACCCTCTCGCTGCGGACCCTCGGGCTCATCGAGCGTCAACTCGCCGTCATCGAGGGGCTGGAGGAGCGCGAGCAGGACCCCGAGCGGCTCGCGACGCTGTTCAAGCTGGACCACTTCGCCACCGTCATGCGGCGGCACAGCGAGAACCTGCTCGTCCTCGCGGGGGCGGAGCATGTGCAGCAACATCCCGGCCCCGTCCCGCTGGTTGACGTCGTCCGTGCCGCTGTCTCCGAGATCGAGCGGTACGACCGGGTCCGGATCTCCTCCCTTCCCGCGCACGCCCACATCGCCGGGTTCGCCGCCGACGATCTCTCCCATCTGCTCGCCGAGTTGATGGAGAACGCGACCTCCTTCTCGCCGCCCGACCTGCCCGTCGAGGTCTCCGGCTGGCTCCTGGAGAACGGCGACGTCATGCTCTCCGTCCAGGACGAGGGCCTCGGCATCGAACCGGCCCGCCGCGACGCTCTGAACACCCGCCTCGCCGAGTCCGACCCCGAGGTGCCGTTCGAGGACAAGGACGAGGAGGGGCTCGGCCTGTACGTCGTCTCACGGCTCGCGGGGCGGCACGCGGTGCGGGTGCGGCTGAGGGGGCAGAAGAAGACGCCCGGGACCGCTGCGGTCGTCGTCGTCCCCACGGCCGTACTGTCCCCGGCACCGGCCGGCGCCGTACCGTCCTCCACACCGGGCGCGGTCCCGGCCGGGGTGACGCTGCCGGGTGCCGACGCCGAGGTCAACTCGCATGTCATCGGGGGGCGTTCGCGGGGCAAGGACCTTGCGGTGGAGCTGGCGGAGAGGGCGATACGGGCGGCGGGGGGTGGGGTTCCCAGCGAGGGGGAGGTTGCGGCGGGGGGTTCTTCTCGGGCGGACGGGGGTGTCGGGGGCGAGGGTGAGACTGAGGCCGGTGACGCGGAGAGCGGGGTTGCCGGGGCCGCCGAGGCGGGGGCCGTTGCCGAGGGCGGGGAAGCCCTTGAGGGCGAGGCTGGGGCGCGTGGTGAGGCCGTCGAGGTGGAGGGCGGGGGTGTCGAGGCCGGGGGAGTTCTCGGGAGCGACGCCGGGGACGAGGGCGATCGGGGGGAGGTGCGGGAGGAGGCGGTTACGGCCGCTTCTCCGGAGGACCCCGCTTCGCCGGAGGAGTTCGCCGCTACGCCTCTCGGGTCCGGCGAGGATGCTGCGCCTGCCGAGTCCAGTGACCGCGTCGAGCATGCTGCTGCTGCCGAACCTGGTGATTTTGCTCCGCGCGCCGATTCTGCCGAGCTGCGTGAGCCGGTCGGGAGTGAACCTTCCGAACTCGGTGAACTTTCAGAACTTGGTGAACTTTCGGAACGCGCCGATTCTTCGGAATCCGGTGAACTTTTGGAATCCGGCGAATCTTCAGAACCCGGCGAATCTTCGAAATCCGGCGAATCTTCGGAACTCACCGAACTTTCGGAACCTGCCGAACCCCCCGTCTCGTCCGAGACGACCATGGCCCTCTTCCTTCCCCCGGCGCCACGAACCGTCGACGACCCGCGCATCGACTCCGGCCCGCGCCCCGGCGTCGACCCGAGCGCCGGGGCCGTCGCTCACCCGGAACCCGCCTCGCACCCCGAGTCGGCGGAGCACTCCCGTGCCGAACCCGTCGAGCAGGTCACCGAGAAGGGGCTCCCCAAGCGGACGCCCAAAGTGACCGCGCCCGAGCAGGTCGTCCGGCCCCGGGCGGGCGGCGGCGTCGATGCCGAGGCGCTCAGGAAGAAGCTCGGCGGATTCCGGCGGGGGGCCGTCGCCGGGTACCGGGACGCCGAGTCGGAGCTCGCCGAGGAGACGGCCGCAGGGGAACCGCCCTCGAATGAGGGGGTAGTCGAGCGTGGGACGTATGGACATGCGGGGGACACCACGGGGGGCACCGTCGAGGAGGCAAGCAGTTGACCGCGCCCGGTACCTTCGGCCTGAGCAGTGAAGCCCGTAACCTGCACTGGCTGTTGAACAACCTCGTCGAGGAGGTCCCCGGCATCCAGTCGGTGGCCGTGGTCTCCTCCGACGGCCTGTTGCTCCTGTCCTCCGACCCGGGCGCCAACGCCCAGGCCAAGGAGGAGAGTTCGAGCAAACCGGCCGGACCGAGAGGCTCGTCCGCCGACCTCGCCACGATCGTCTCCGGCATCGGCAGCCTGACCCTCGGTGCCGCCCGCCTGATGGACTTCGGCGGCGTGAAGAACACGATGGTCGCGATGGACGACGGCAGCCTGTGCGTGATGTCGATCAGCGACGGCTCCCTGCTCGGCGTGCACGGCGACACGGACTGCGACATGAGCACCGTGGCGTACCACATGGCCCTGTTCGTCGGCCGCGTCGGACACGTCCTGACCCCCGAACTCCGCACGGAACTACGGAAGTCGCTGGAGGCGGAAGGAGGCGCGCGATGACCAGGAACCAACTCCCGGTACGCGGCGCCGGCCGCCGCCCGGCCCGCGTACGGCCGTACTCCCTCACCGGCGGACGCACCCGCTTCGGTCACGTCCTCCTCGTCGAGACCTTCGTCGCGGCGCTCGAAGCGCCCGAGGAACACAAGGAGTTGACGAACCGTCAGGACGACTTCCGCGGCCTCCCCGAGCTGGCCGCGATCGTCGAACTGTGCCGCCGCATGCGGACCGTGGCCGAGATCGCCGCGCTGCTGCGCATGCCGCTCGGCGTGGTCCGGGTCCTGCTGAGCGACCTCGCGGACCAGGGAAAGATCCGGGTGTACGGCACCGGTACCGCCCACGGTACGGGCCGTCCCGACCGCGCTCTGCTGGAAAGGGTGCTGAGTGGACTCCGTCGTCTCTGATCGCGTCCCCGGATGGGGAGTTGACGAGGACGAGAACCTGAAATCCTGGCAGACGGACCGCAGCCGCGCCCCCGTCGCCACGAAGATCGTCGTCGCGGGCGGCTTCGGCGTCGGCAAGACGACGCTGGTCACGGCCGTCTCGGAGATCACCCCCCTCCAGACGGAGGCCCTGATGACACAGGCGTCCGCCGCGACGGACGACCTGAGCGCCACCCCGCAGAAGCTCACGACGACCGTCGCGATGGACTTCGGCCGCCTCACCCTGGACGACGACCTGGTCCTGTACCTCTTCGGTACCCCCGGGCAGAAGCGCTTCTGGTTCATGTGGGACGACCTGGTGCGCGGCGCCCTCGGCGCGGTGATCCTCGCCGACACCCGCCGCCTGAAGGACTGCTTCCCGGCGCTGGACTACTTCGAGAGCTGCGGACTGCCGTACGTCGTCGCCGTCAACCACTTCGACGGCACCGAACGCTTCGAACCGGACGACGTGCGCGAGGCCCTGACGATCCCTCAGAAAGTGCCGGTCGTCGTCATGGACGCCCGCCGCCGGATCGCCGTCATCGACACCCTGCTCTCCCTGGTGACGCACGCGCTCGACGAAACACCCGAATAGGAGCGACTCCCCGCATGCGGAAGATACTCGTCGTGGGGGCCGGCCAGTCCGGCCTCCAGCTCGCCCTCGGCCTCCAGAAACACGGCTACGAGGTCACCCTGATGTCCAACCGGACGGCGGACGAGATCCGTTCGGGCCGCGTGATGTCCACGCAGTGCATGTTCCACACCGCCCTCCAGCACGAACGCGACCTCGGCATCGACTTCTGGGCGAGCCAGGCACCCCGGATCGAGGGCCTCGGCGTCTCCCTCGCCGCCCCCGGCTCCTTCGACCCCGGCCCCTCCCAGCGCGCGATCGACTGGCTCGGCCGCCTCGACGGCTACGCCCAATCCGTGGACCAGCGCGTGAAGATGGCGGGCTGGATGGAGACGTTCGCCCAGCGCGGCGGCCAACTGGTCATCCACGGCGCGGCAGTCGGGGACCTGGACTACTTCTCCCGTACGTACGACCTCGTCCTGGTCGCCGCCGGCAAGGGCGAACTGGTGTCGATGTTCGCCCGCGACCCCGAACGCTCCCCGTACACCGCCCCGCAACGCGCCCTCGCGGTCGCCTACGCCCACGGCCTGGGCCCGCGCCCGGAACACCCCGACATGGAGGCCGTCCGCTGCAACCTGGTACCCGGCGTGGGGGAGTTGTTCGTCATGCCGACGCTCACCACCTCGGGCCGCGCGGACATCCTCTTCTGGGAAGGCGTACCCGGCGGCCCCGTCGACGCCTTCGACGGCGTCAAGGACCCCGCCGAACACCTGGCGCTCACCCTTGAGTTGATGAAGACGTTCCTGCCCTGGGAGTACGACCGGGCCAAGGGTGTCGAACTCACCGACGCGGGCGCGACGTTGGCGGGCCGCTACGCCCCGACCGTGCGCAACCCCGTCGGGCAGCTCCCCGGCGGCGGACTCGTCCTCGGTGTCGCCGACGTCGTCGTCGCGAACGACCCGATCACCGGCCAGGGCTCCAACTCGGCCTCGAAATGCGCGGCTTCGTACCTCTCCGCCATCCTCGACCACGGGGAGAAGGAGTTCGACGAGGAGTGGATGCGGTCCACCTTCGAGCTGTACTGGGACACCGCGCGGCACGTCACGAAGTGGACCAACGCGATGCTCGCGCCGCCGCCGGAGCACGTCGTCAACCTCCTTGGCGCGGCAGGGCAGTTGCAGCCCGCGGCCGACCGGTTCGCCAACGCGTTCAACGACCCGGCGGACTTCGAGGGCTTCTTCTACGAGCCGGAGCGGACCGCCGCGTACCTGTCGTCGCTGGCCTGAACCAGCGTGGGGTAGTCCAGGTATCCCGTCTCGCCGCCCGTGTACATCATCAGGGCGTCCCGCACCTCGTTGAGCGGGGCGCCCTGCCGGATGCGGGCCACGAGGTCGGGGTTCGCGAGGAACGCGCGGCCCAGGGCCACCAAGTCGGCGCCGGCCGCGAGGAGTTGCTCCGCCGCGCGCTGTCCGCCGTCGGCGGGGACCGTCGCGCCCAGCGCCGGGTTCCCGATCAGCGTGCCCGGCCACAGGGCGCGCAGGCGGGGGAGCAGGGGGTGGTCGTGGTTCATCGTGGTCAGGTGCAGGTAGGCGAGGCCGTCGCCGGACAGGGTCTCGACCAGGGCCGGGTAGAGGGTGTCCGTGTCGGTCTCCGCGATGCCGTTCACGGTGTTTCCCGGGGAGATCCGCAGGCCCACGTTCTCCGGGCCGATCGCCTCGGCGACCGCGCGGGTGACCTCTACGGTGAACCGGACGCGGTTCGCCGCCGGGCCGCCGTACTCGTCCGTGCGGGTGTTCGTGTTCGCGGCGAGGAACTGGTGCAGGAGGTGGCCGTTGGCCGAGTGGACCTCCACGCCGCTGAACCCGGCGGCCAGCGCGTTGCGGGCGGCCCGGGCGAAGTCGGCGACGGTTTCCCGGATGCCGTCCTTCGTCAACTCCCTCGGGATGAGCGAGGGTTGGCGTCCTGTGGGGGTGTGGACCGGCTCCGGGAGCGGGATCGGTGAGGGGGCCACGGGGACGTACCCGCTGGTGTCCGGGTGGCCCACCCGGCCGCCGTGCTGGAGTTGCAGGAACATCGTCCCGCCCGCCGCGCGCACCGCGTCCGTCACCCTGCGCCAGCCCTCGATCTGCTGGTCCGTGTGGATGCCGGGGATGTTCGGGTACGTCTGGCCCGTCGCGTTCGGGGTCGTCGCCTCCGCGATGATCAGGCCAGCCGAGGCGCGTTGCGTGTAGTACTCGGCCATCATCGCCGACGGGACGCCGTCGGGTTCCGCGCGGTTCCTGGTCAGCGGGGCCATGGCCAGGCGGTGGGGGAGGTGGCGTTTCCCCAGGTGGGTGGGGGTGAGGAGAGGGGTTGTCGGTGCCATGCGGGTACCGTAGAACCTGACATTGATGTCAGATTCAAGTGGCTCTCAGGTAGGGGAGGTGGGGTACGGGTGCGGATCGGGGAGCTGGCTCGGCGCAGTGGGGTGAGTGAGCGGTCGTTGCGGTACTACGAGCAGCAGGGGTTGCTGGTCGCCGAGCGGACGCCGGGTGGGCATCGGGAGTTCGGGGAGTGGGCGGTGGATCGGGTGATCCGGGTGCAGGCGTTGTACGCGGCCGGGCTGAACAGTGCGACCATCGGTCGGCTGCTGCCGTGTATGCGGGATGCGGACGGGGGGCCGAGTGCGGTGGCGGACGGGAAGCTGGTGGAGGAGCTGGTGGCCGAGCGGGCTCGGATCGATCGGCTGATCGCTGAACTGGCGTTGTCCCGTGAGGTGTTGGACGAGGCGATCGGGGCGGCTGCCGGGGAGTGAGGGGCCCGTCACGTGGGTCTCACCGCTCCCAGTACCGGGTCGGTGGCGATGGGGGTGACCTTCACTTCTCCGCCCGGGCCCGGCGCCTGGACGACCTTGCCCTTCCCCACGTACACCGCCACGTGCGTCGCCTCCGGGTAGTACAACACCAGGTCCCCTGGACGGAGTTGCTTCAGCGGGATCCTCGGCAGCCTTGCCCACTGCTCCTTCGCCGTACGGGGGATCTGCGCGCCTGCGTGTCCCCAAGAGCCTGCCGCCAGGCCCGAGTTGTCGTACGCGGTCGGTCCCGCCGACCCCGTTTCGTACGGTTTGCCCACCTGGTCCATCGCGTAGCGCACCGCCTCTTCGCCCTCCGGCGAGGTGGGGGAGTCGGTTCCGGTGAGGTCGTTGTCCGCGAGGAACTTCCGTTGGCGGTCGTCGACTTGGGTGCGTTCGAGGAGGGCGAGGCGGGCGAGTTGGTCCGGGGTGAGGGTCGCGAGGAGTTTCTGTACGGCGTCCAGGCGGGTGCGGACGTCGTCCCTGGCCTTCTTCTTGCTTGCGGTGAGGGCGAGTTGGGTGTCCAGGGCGGTGCGGGCGGTTCGGGTCACGGTGTTGCGGCGGTGTTCGTCCTGGGCGAGCCGGGTGGTCGCGGATGCGCGGTCGCGGGCTAGCTGGGTGATGATGTGGCCCTCGTCCAGGGCGTGTTGGGGGTCCTTGGCGAGCAGCAGCCGTACGTAGGGCGAGATGTCGCTGTGGGACTGGTACTGCTGTCTGGCCAGGCGGCCTGCGAGGTCTCGGCTGTCGTCCAGGGCGAGGCGTGCGTGGGCGAGGTCGGCGTCCAGTTTCGCGACCTCGGCTTTTTTCTTCTTGAGCCGTTCCTCGGTCGCGTTGTATACCTCGGTCGCGGACTCGACCTCTCGGTACACCCGCTGAAGCTCCGTCAGCAGTTCGGTGACTGTGCGCTTGGGTGGTTCGGGTGCGCCCAGGGCGACGGCTGGTGCGAGGGTGACCTGTGCCACGAGTCCCGCCGTACAGACCAACCGCAGCAACCGTCCTGACATGCCGTCACCTCCACCGGGCCGGCGTTTCCGCCCCGCAGGGTGAGCATCGAGGCTGGGGCCTGTCGGCGCGCTGGGGGTGAGCGGTTCGGCGCAATGGCGTCACCCGTGGGCGTCATGAGGGGTGTGGTGTGAGTGGGTGGCGAGTGCAGGTGGGTGAGTGCGGGTTCGTCGTGGCTGGTCGCGCCCGCGCGGCGGTAGCCGCATATCGATACAGCCCCGCGCCCCTGAGGTGCGATGGGGTAGCTGTGCTTCGTCAGGTGCGGGTGCGTTGTGGCGGTCGTGCCCTCGCTGCGGTAGCCGTACGTCGGTACCGCCCCGTCCCCAGTCCGACTGCCCAGGTGCCCTCAGCGTCGTACCTGCGCAGCCCCCTGCAAGGGCCCGTGTCTCAGTCCAAGCAGAACTCGTTGCCCTCGATGTCCTGCATCCCGATGCAGGACTCGTTGAACTCGTCGGCCAGCAGGACGCGTTCGCAGACCGCGCCGAGGGCGATCAGGCGGTCGCGTTCCGCCTCCAGCGCCGCGAGGCGTTCCGCGCCTACCAGGCCCGTGCCCGCGCGGACGTCCAGGTGGACGCGGTTCTTGACGACCTTGCCTTCCGGGACGCGCTGGAAGTACAGGCGGGGGCCGGCGCCCGTGGGGTCCATGGCGACGAAGCTCGCGCCCTGGCGTTCGGGCGGGAGGGTGCGCTCGTAGTCGGCCCAGGTGGCGTAACCCTCAGGTGGGGGCGGTATGACATACCCCAGTACCTCGCACCAGAAGCGGGCGACCCGCTCGGGCTCGTGGCAGTCGAAGGTGACCTGGACTTGTCTGATCGTAGGCATCGGCGGCACCTTAGCAAGGCCGTGAGCTGCACCGGGAACGGTTTTCCCCCGCTCACCCCGCGACCCCGCCAGCCCCTCCTTCGTCCCTCTTCTCCGGCTTGGACCAGGGCCACCGAGGCTTTGAGGACCCACTCTTGCCGTCGGGGTCGTACTCGTACTTCCACCCGGTAGGCACACCGAGCCGCTTACTGTGCCCTCGGGGCACCCGCCGATAGACGAGCACAACGGGAGCCCCACCCGCACTGTCGGGCACGGGGATGCGGTAGGTCTTGGGCGGATGTCCGGTAGGCCCGAGAAGGACGGGAAGGGAACGCCCGTCCATGGGCCCACCTTCGAAGGGAGTGTTCTGACTCTTCACGGAACCAGTCTCAAGCACACCCACCCCAAGGGCACGCGCCGCCCCACCACCCGCACTCGACGAAGCACAGTCCCCCCACTCACCCAGGGGCGCGGGGCTGTGTCTATGTGCGGCTGCCGCCGCGCGGGCGCGACCAGCCACAAGGCACCCGCACTCGACGAAGCTCAGTCACCCCCACCCACCCAGGGGTGCGGGGCTGTGTCTATGTGCGGCTGCCGCCGCGCGGGCGCGACCAGCCACGACGAGCCCGCACTCACCCACCTGCACTCGCCCCCCACTCACCCCACCTCACCCCCTCCCCGCAACCCCCTCCAACACCCCCGCCGTCTCCGCATCCCGCCCCGCCGTCACCGTCAGCACCGCCACGAACTGCTCCACCAGCCAGTCCCGCAACTCCGCCAGAGGCGGCTGCTTCCCCTCGTCCAGCCAGATCAGCGACGCCGCCTCCACGGCAGTGATCCACATCCGCACGGTCATCCGCAGCCGAGGCCCGGGGTCGGTGACGTCCAGGTGGCGATAGATGTGCTCCGCCGCAGCCCGCCGCACCTCATCGACAGTCGCCGTCGTCCGCGACGTCTCCACCACACTCCCGCCCTGCAACAACGCACTGAACCCGGTGTCATGCCCGTCCACGAACCCGAGATACCGATCGAGCGCCCGCCCGAGCCGATCGAGAACCGGCCCCTCCAGGGGCTCGTCGAAACACTGCTGAAGCTCCTCCGCGGCGGACCGCAGAGCCGCTTCGTACAGTTGCTGCTTCCCACCAGGGAAGTACCGGTAGACGAGCGGCCGTGACACCCCCGCCGCCTCGGCGACATCGTCGAGGGACACCTCCTCGGGAGCCCGGTGCGCGAAGAGCGTGAGCGCGGAGTCGAGAAGCTGACTGCGCCGCTCCTCGACACTGAGACGACGGTAGGCGGGTACGGCGGGGGGCGGCATGACGTGCAGCTTGACGTGCTCCCCGGCCTAAAGTCCAGGGACTCCGGCCTGGGCCGTCTGTCGGCCCTTCCGGTGGCTTCCTGCTTCACGGCGCTGTGCGGGCACGTGTGCCCGTCTTACCGGCGCTCCACAGGCGTTTCGTGTCTCCGCCCGCCCGGCGGCGACGATACGGCGTCCCTCGAAGAGGACATTGCGGCCCGCGTTGTGGTCGCGGTCGTGCACGGTGCCGCACGCGCCGCACGTCCACTCCCGGACATGCAGCGGCTTGGGTCCGCCCCTGAACCCGCAGGCCGAGCAGACCTGCGAGGACGGGAAAGCACGGCCCACCTTGGCGAACGTGCGGCCGTACCGGGCCGCCTTGTACTCCAGCATGCCGGTGAACGCGGACCATCCCGCGTCGTGCACGGACTTGGCGAGCCGGGTGCGGGTCAGGCCGGACACTGCGAGGTCCTCCACGTACACCGCTTGGTTGTCGCGGATGATCTGTGTGGATGCCTTGTGGTGGAAGTCCCGGCGTTGGTCGGCGACCTTGGCGTGCTGACGTGCGACTTTAATGCGGGCCTTGGCCCGGTTCTTGGATCCCTTGGTCTTGCGGGACAGCTCCCGCTGGAGGCGCCTGAGTTTCTTCTCGGCCCGGCGCAGGAAGCGTGGGCTGGCGATCTTCGTCCCGTCGGACAGCACCGCGAAGGCGGACAGGCCGAGGTCGATACCCGTGTCGGTCTCCACGCCGGGGAGGATGTCCGGTTCGGTGTCGACGACGAAGCTGAGGAAGTACCGGCCGCAGCTGTCCTTGGTGACCGTCAGGGACGTGGGCGCGGCCGGGAGCCGACGCGACCACGTGACCTTCAGGTTGCCGACCTTGGCCACATACACCGTGCCGTTCGCGTGGAGGCAGAAGGCGTTGGTGTTGAGACGGACCGACTGCCGGGTGTCCTTCTTCGACTTGAAACGGGGCGGGCCGACCTTGCGGCCCTGCCGCTTGCCTTTCACCGAGTCGAAGAAGTTCTTGTAGGCAGTGTCCAGGTCCCGCAGGGACTGTTGCAGGACGACCGCCGACACCTCGGCGAGCCAGGCACGCTCCTCGGTGCGCTTGGCCTGGGTGATGCGCAGCCGGGACAGCTCGGCCGACGTCACGTACGGCAACCCCGCCGCATGCGCCTTCTTCCGGTCGCGCAGGCAGTCGTTCCACACCACACGCGCACACCCGAACGCGCTGGCCAGCGCACGGCGCTGCGGGACGTCGGGGTAGGCCCGGTAGTTGTAGCGGAGCTGCATGTCCACCACGCTACGCACACAGATCACGCACGGTACACCGAAGATCGAAATTGATCGATAATTTGTTCTATTTTCCGTATCTGGCTGCCGAAGCATCCGCCCCAAGGCGCGCGTCAGAGCAGTCGTGAGATGCATTCATCCTCAGCGTGAACGCCGGGGCCTTCTGCAAGGAGCCCGGTAACCGTTCGTCCCTCTCGGGTATGAGACGGCGAACCCTCAGGCCAGCAGCCCCGAGGACCGCCACAGCCGCCGCCCGACACCCCGCAGTACGCCGATGTCGTCGAGGAACTCGGTCAGCCGCCCGGCGCCCTTCTGCATGACCTCCCGCCGGTGCCCGCTGACCCGCACCTGCTCGACGGCCTCCCGCCGGTCGAGCCCGACGTTGGTGTACACCTCGGGGTTGACGAAGGCGACGGAGAACACCCGCGCGAACTCCCCGGACGTCACGCGCGTGAACTCCCGCGACCAGCGCGGAGCGGTGAGCATCTGCCGCCGCAACTCCTCGCGGGCGTACCGCACATGGCGCGCCTCCTCGACGACGTGGATCCGCGTCACCCCCCGGACCAGCGGCTGCACGCGCTCGTCGGGGAACGTGAGGCGCTGCATCCAGTCGAGCACCTCCTCCCCGAGGAGCGTCGCGGTGAACGAACCCGGCGTCGTGGAGATGGTCTTGAAGACCCGCCCGAGGTTGTGGTGCGCGCGGCTCACGGGGTACCAGGGGGTGTCACCCCGGGTGACGAGGCGCGCGAACATCTTGGAGTGCCGGCACTCGTCCTCGATCTCGGTGAGCGCGTACCGCACGTGCGCGCTCGTCGCCGCCTTGTCGTAGATGTGCCGCACCAGCAGCTGCATGAGGATCAGCTCGAACCAGATGCCGAGCGAGGCGAGCGCGGCGGCCTCGTGCCGGGAGAGCAGAATGCGCTGCTCCTCGCTCATCCGCCGCCACATCGGGGTGTCGTACAGGGACACCAGCTCCGGCGGCCAGAACCACTTGCCGTCCTCGAAGGGCGCGTCCCAGTCGAGTTCCTTGTCCGGGTCGAACGAGTGCTTCGCGGAGGAGGCGAGGAGACGTTCGGCCACCTGCTCGCGGTCCTTGAGCAGCCCGAGGGCGTCCCGCGGCCCGTCGTCGGCGTCGGCGTCGGTCTCTGTGAGGGTCGTCATGGCACTTATGAGACTGCTTGTCAGCAAGGCCGTCAATCCCCCGTGCGGTACTTCTCGGCTACCCGTCTACGCCCCAGGAGGTACGCGCACACCTCCGGTCCGGGTAGTCCCCCAGGTGGAGTACGGTTCTGGCGTGTCCACGCCTCCGCCGCCCCAGGGGCCGTACGGCCCGCAGCAGCCGAACCCGTACGGCCAGCAGCCGCCCGCAGCGCCGGGACCGTACGGGCAGCCCGCGTACGGGGGCCCCTACGGGCAGCCGCAGCAGACCCCCTACCCAGGTACCCCGTACGGCCAGCAGCCCTGGGGCGCCCCCGCGATGCCGCCGCCCCCGCGCAGGCGCCGCACCGGTCTCATCCTCGGCATCGTCGGCTCCGTCCTCGTCCTGCTCGTGGTGGCCGTCGTCTCCCTGGTCGTCGTCGGCAGCTCCGACAAGGGGTTCCCCGAGGCCAAGTACCAGCTGACGCTGCCGAAGACGCTGCTCGACGGGAAGTACGCGTTCGCCCAGGACATGTCCGGCACGCTGGGCCGGCAGATCGAGCGCGAGAGCGGCGCCTGGAACGCGCGCGACGTGAAGGCGAAGGTCGGCCAGTACGACGTCGGCGGCGACCAGACCAAGGGCAGCCTGGTCATCTCCGGCATGTACGGACGCTTCAAGGACACCGCCGCCTCCCGCGCCAGCATGATGAAGGGCGTCGGCCAGGCCGACAACGCGAGCATCGCCGTCCCGCCCAAGGACTTCGACCTCCCCGGCGCCGACACGACGATCACGTGCGAGGTCGTCGCCCAGGAGCAGCTCGGCACGAAGCTGATGTACCCCGCCTGCGCATGGGTGGACGGCAACACGGGCGCCACCGTCGCGGAGGTATCAGCACAGACGGTCACCCAGAAGGCGGAGGACGTCGACCTGGAGGCGGCGGCGAAGACGACGCTGAAGGTCCGCGAGGAGATACGGCAGCCCCTCTGAGGTACGGGGGGTACGGGGCTAAGCCCTCACACCCCGCACCCCAACTCCTCCGGCAGCTCCCGCGCCACCGACTCGTGCGCCCCCGCCGCGAACGACGTCCGCAGGGTGAACGCGTACGGCGTCGGCCCGTTCGCCCGCAGATGCAGCAGCCGCGCCTCCGCCTCGGCGACCGTCGGCCGGTGCCCGACGGGAACCCACCACAGCGCGGTCATCGCCTCCACGACCTTCTCGAACCACTCCCGTCGCCGCTGGAGCAACTCCCGGTGCTGCCCTTGGTACATGAACGCCGTCAGCACGTCCGTGTCCTGCCACACCGACATGTTGATGATGAGCCACTCGTCCCCGAAGACCTGGATGTCGGTCGCGTCCCCGCCGTCCGACTGCAGCCGCCACACGAACCCCCGCGCCGCGTCGGCGTCCGCGTTGACGGGTTTGAGCGCGTCGACGAAGTCCTTCAACTCCGGTGAGTCCAAAGGGAATTTGAGGCGGGAGATGTTCACCTGGGCGAGTTCGTAGGAGGCCATGACCGAACGTTAGGTCGGGAGCCGCGCCGGGGAATACCCCCGTCTCACGACGTGAGCACGGCCTCCATCACGGCCCGTGCGATCGGCGCCGCGACGTCCCCGCCGCTGATGTCGCCCCGGTCGGCCGACCCGTCCTCGACGACCACGGCGACCGCGACCCGGGGCTCGATGTCCCGCTCGCCCCGCGCCCACGACACGAACCAGGCATACGGCGTACCGGAGTTGCCGACGCCGTGCTGTGCGGTTCCGGTCTTGCCGCCGACGGTCGCCCCGGGGATCGCCGCGTTGGTTCCGGTCCCCTCGCGCACGACGTCCTGCATGAGTTCCCGCAGCTGCAAGGCCGTTGAGGGGGCCATGGCCTGACGAGCCGGACGGGAACCGGAAGTCGACACCGTCGCCCCGCCCTTCCGCGTCGTCCGCTCGACGAGGTACGGCGTCCGCACCTGCCCCCCGTTCGCGACGGCCGCCGCGACCGTCGCCATCTGGAGCGGCGTGGCCCGCGTGTTGTACTGCCCGATGGACGACAGCGCCAACTGCGCCTGGTCCACGGTCCGGTCGAAGGTGGACGCCGCGACCGCGAACGGGATGCGCACACCGGGGTCGTTGAACCCGAACGCCTCCGCCGTCGCCACCATGTTCCGCACCCCCACCCGCACCCCGAGCTTCGCGAACACGGTGTTGCAGGACCACTGGAAGGCGGCCCGCAGCGGAGCGTCCTCGCACCCCGACCCCTCGTTGGTGAGGCTCGTCGTCGTCCCCGGCAGCGTGTACGGCGCGGGCGAATCGGTCGCCGCGTCAAGGTCGTTGACGACTCCGGCGTCCAACGCGGCAGCCGCGGTCACCACTTTGAAGGTCGACCCCGGCGGATACGTCTGCCGTACCGCCCTGTTGAGCATCGGCTGGTCGGGATCGGCGTTCAGCCGCGCCCAGGCCCGGCGCACGGCGGCCCCGTTCCCGGAGAGCGCGGCGGGGTCGTACGACGGGGTCGACACCAGCGCCAACACCCGCCCCGTGGACGGCTCGACGGCCGCGACCGCGCCCTTCCGGTCGCCGAGACCCTCGTAAGCCGCCCGCTGCGCACGGCGGTTGAGGGTCGTGACGACCTGGCCCCCGGCCGGGCGGGCCCGGGTGACGCCGTCGATGAGGGGGAACGAGGACAACGCCGGATCGGCGCCGGAGAGTACGGGGTCCTCGCTGCGCTCCAGGAGCGTCGTCCCGTACCACTGCGAGGAGAACCCCGTCACCGGCGCGTACAACGGCCCGTCCCGGTACGTGCGTTCGTAGCGGAGCTGCTCCCCGGTGTCCCGGGAGCCGGTGACGGGGGAGCCGTCGACGAGGATGTCGCCGCGCGGTTTCGCGTAACGGGCGATGTCCGCGCGGCGGTTGGCCGGGTTGTCGTCGTACGCCGGAGACTGGACGACCTGGACGCGGGCCGCGTTGACGAGGAGGGCGAGCAGGAGGAGGCAGGAGAAGACGGCGGCGTGGCGGATGTGGCGGGTCATGCGGAGGCCGCTCTTCAAGGACCCCTCGTTGTCCTTCGGCCGCACCGGACTCCCCTTGTCTCTCACCCGAGTTGCCGCCCTCGTCACCGGGCCGTCCCCTTCCGTGCCGCGTGGCTCAGCCGGATCAGCAGCGCCACGATCGCCCAGTTGGTGACCACCGAGGAACCGCCCTGCGCGAGGAACGGCATCGCCATCCCCGTCAGCGGAATCAGCCCGGTCACGCCGCCCGCGATGACGAACACCTGGAGCGCGACGATCGAGGCGAGTCCGACGGCCAGCAGGCGGCCGAACGGGTCGCGCAGCGCGAGGCCCGCGCGGTAACCCCGCTCCACCAGCAGGCCGTAGAGGACGAACAGCGCCGACAGGCCCGCGAGCCCCAGCTCCTCGCCGGCCGTCGCGAGGATGAAGTCGGACTTCGCGGCGAAGCCGATCAGGACGGAGTGGCCGAGCCCGAGGCCGGTGCCGAGGACGCCGCCCGCCGAGAACGCGAAGAGGGACTGGGCGAGTTGGCCGGGACCGAGGCCCGCGTCGATCGACGCGAACGGGTGCAGCCAGTCCTCGACGCGGCTGTGCACATGGGGTTCGAGCGCGCTCACGGCGACCGCCCCGAACGCCGCGAGCAGCAGCCCGACGGCGATCCAGCCGGTGCGGCCGGTCGCGACGTACAGCATCACCACGAACAGGCCGAAGAACAACAGCGAGGTGCCCAGGTCGCGTTCGAGGATCAGGACGCCGACGCTGATGAGCCAGATCGCGACGATCGGCCCCAGCACGCGGCCCGTTGGGAGCTGTACGAACCAGATCCGGCGGCCCGCGTACGCGAGCGCCGTGCGGTTGTCCGCGAGGTACGCCGCGAAGAACACCGCGAGCAGCACCTTCGCGAACTCCCCCGGCTGGATGGAGAATCCGGCGATCCGGATCCAGATCCGGGCCCCGTTGACGGCCGGGAACAGCACCGGCAGCGTCAGCAGCGCGAGGGCGGCGGCGACACTGACGTACGCGTACCGCTTCAGGACCCGGTGGTCGCGCAGCGCCAGGACCACGAAGGTGAAGAGGGCAACTCCCGAGGCGGACCAGACGAGTTGGGCCGGGGCCGCGTGCTCTGTCGGGGTCTCCAGGTCGAGGCGGTGGATGAGGACCAGGCCGATGCCGTTGAGCAGGACGCCGATCGGCAGCAGCAGCGGGTCCGCGTACGGGGCGCGCAGCCGTACCGCGAGATGCGCGCACAGGGCGAGCGCGCCGAGCCCGGCGCCGTAAGCGGCGGCGCCGGGCGGGATCGCGCCGGTCCGCGCCAGTCCCACGGCGCAGTAGCCCGACACGCAGAGCAGGACGGCGACGACGAGCAGGGAGAGTTCGACGCCACGGCGCCGGGGGAGCCGTACGACCGCGTCGGCCGCGGCGATCCCGATACCGGCACTCGTCATGTCCGGAACCTACCCAAATGGTGCTCCTGCTTCTCGTGGGCCCGGTCTTAGCACCAGCGCGGCGCCGGGCCGATGTTGTCGATGTAGCGCGCGGCACCCCAGGCCCAGGTGCCGTCGGTGAGCAGGTACCACAGGGGGTTGCCCTGGATGGACTGGCCGGAGGTCTTGCAGAAGATCGTCACCACCTCACCCTGGGGAGCTACGCGGATGACCGCGCTGCCCCGGTTCGGCGCGCTGCGCAGCACGAGTCCGCCGTTCGCCGTCACGACGCCCTGGTACAGGCGCGGGTTGTCGTGGTGGTGGTGACCACCTTGCCCCCAGTTGTCCCGGGGGCCGCCGCCGTCCCAGTCGTCGTTCGCGGCGGCCGGTACGACGGCGGCGGCGAGCGCGAGGGCGGCGGTGGCACCGGCTATGCCGAGGCGGGTGAGGGTGGAGCGCATGGCGGTTCCTCCGGGAGAGGGGCGGGTCCGGCCCAGGCCGGGTATTAGCGGACTAACGCCACGGTAGGGGTGAAAAGGGGTGGACTGCCTTTCAGGTTGCGCCAGTCGGGGACGGCCCCGACGGCAGCGTCAGCGTCGCGACGGCCCCGCCGGCCGGCGCGTTCCCGAACGCGAGCCGCGCGCCCAGCGCCCCCGCCTGTCCCACCGCGATCGTCAGCCCCAGCCCGTGCCCGCGCGCGCCGCCCTCCGTACGGAACCGCTGGGGCCCGTGCAGCACCAGGTACTCCGGGTAGCCCCCGCCGTGGTCCCGGACCGTCACCACCGGCCCGTCCACCGTCACCACCACCGGCTCCGAACCGTGCTGGTGCGCGTTCGACACGAGGTTGCCGAGCACCCGCTCCAGCCGCCGCCGGTCCGTCTCCACGACCCGGTCCTCGACGACGACGACCTCCGCCGACCCGCCCGACGCCGCCGTGACCCGGCGCGCCAGGGCCCCCAACTCGACCTCGCCGACGTCCAGTTGTTCCCTGCCGGTGTCCAGGCGGGAGATCTCCAGGAGGTCCTCCGTGAGCGTCCGCAGCGCGGCGACCCGGTCGCGGACCAGCTCCGTCGGGCGGCCCGGCGGCAGCAGTTCCGCCGCCGCGTGCAGGCCCGTCAGCGGGGTGCGCAGCTCGTGCGCGACGTCCGCCGTGAAGCGCTGCTCGCTCAGTAGCTTGCCCTGGAGCGAGGCCGCCATCCGGTCCAGCGCGGCGGCCACGGCGGCGACCTCGTCCTGCCGCGACTCCTTCGCGAGCGGGTCGTCGACCCGGGCGTCCAGGTCGCCCGCGCTGATCCGGCGCGCGACCTGCGCGGTCGCCTGGAGGCGCCGGGTCACCCTCGCCACCGCCACCGCGCCGACCAGCAGTGTCACGCCGATCGCCAGGCCCGACGACCACAGGATCGCGTTGTCCAACGCCTCGATCGTGCGCGCCTGTTGGCCGTACTCGACGGCCACCGCCAGCGCCTTGCCGCCGGCCGCCGGGCCCGCCGCCCACATCAGCGGGCGGCCCCGGTAGTCCGCGACCATCGTGCCGCGCTCGCCCGCCGCCGCCAGCGCCTTCAGCTCCTTCGGGAGCCCGTCGGGGTCCACGCTCGCGTTCGGCGCCAGCGCGTCGCCCGCCTCGTACGCGTCCGTCGCGTCCGCGAGTTTCGACAGCGCGACGTCCCTCGACTGGCCGACCGTCTGGTTCGTCACCTGGACGTGCACGAGGACGCCGAGCATCGTCGCCAGCGCGCAGCACATCACCGTGATGAACGCCGCGGCCTTGAAGGCGAGGGTGCGGGTCCAGCGGGGGTTGCGGATGAGGCGCGGGGGGCTCATGCGGGGCTCGTGGGACTAGGGGGGTACGGGTAGTACGGGACCGGCGCCAAGGTCGGGAGGGGAGCCTCGTACATGTCGTCGTCGTACGCCCCGGGTACTACGTACGCGACCCCCGCCCCGGTCGTCGTCGCCGACGGCAGTGGCTGTGGGGTCGCGGAGGGCATGCCGTGCCGCTTTCCGCTCGGCTCGCGTCTGCCGTCCGTGCGGAGCATCTCGTCGTGGGTCAGGAGCATCGCCTTCTGCTCCGCGTCCCAGGTCCACTGGAGGCGGTACTCGTAGTCCGCGAGGTCCGAGGGGGAACGGATGATCACCGACCGGCCGGCCAGCTCCACCGCGCTGACCGCGTCCTCCCAGGCCATCACCTGCACGAGGCGGTGCGACTCCACGGTGTAGACGCGTACGGCGGTGAGGTCGCCGGGGCTCAGCCGGAACCCGAGCGTGAGGTCGGGCTTCCCGTCGCCGGTGAGGTCCCGGTAGTAGGGCTGTAGTACGGGGCACGCGCCCTTGCCGGCCGTCCCGCACGCGCTCATCAGCCGGTTGGTATCACGGTAGGGGGCCTTCGCTCCCGCGTAGTCGCTCGGGTCGGAGTCGATCTCCGCCCGTACGACCGTGACCGGGTTCACCCGGCGGATGTCGTCCCCCGGTACGGTCACCCCCTGGACCACGTGGGTCTCCGCCTCGTCCAGATCCCATGCCGGGCTCGACGCGGGCTTGATCTGCGGCCACAGCCGCTCCGGACTGTTCGCCGTCGAGGTCGGCCCCGCCCCACGCAGCCCACCGGCATCACCGCACCCCACAGCCGCCGCCCCCACCAGGGCGACGACGAGTACGAGACGAAGACGCCGGGCGAGACTCAAGGGACTCCTGCATGCCGCACTGAACACTGATCCCGTTCACCCTATTCGTACGGAAGTCCTTTTTGCGTACTGGACTGGACCAAGGGTTGGGCAAGAGGGGAGGCGAAGGAGGGGCGCGGCAGGATGGAGGTATGGGCGAAGGGGCTGGCGAGTATGTGATCGCTGCGGTGCGGGACAGCGCCGAAGCGGCCGAGGTGCGCGGTGGCTCGTTGGGCTTGTCCGCGGATGCGGCTGCGGATGTCGCCCGTCAGGTCGAGCACGGGCCGATCACCGAGGAGGAGATCCGCGCTGTGCGGGATCGGCTACGTCATGGACCGTGCTCAGTCCTTCACTCCGCAGCGCCGGGCGAGAGTCTTGAGGCGTTCCAACTCCCGTTTCGCCGCGTCGGCATGGGCGAGGTCGAGGGCCGATTCCGCTCGCGCGGTGATGTAGAGGACGTCTTCACGGGTCGCCGTGTCGAGACCGGGGGTGCCACGGAACCGGCGTCCCAACACCCGCAGTAGGAGTCCGACGTGATCGAGGGGGAGCCCAAGTCGGGTCGGCCTTCTGGACTCTGTCGGGCATCTCCGCGAACTGCCTTCGGGCCCAGGTGAATTCGCCGTCCTCGGTGGCCTCCAGCAGGGAGTTGAGGGCCTCGCGGACTTGTGGATCGTCCCCGGTCGAGGCCGCCAGGTACCCGGCCCGCACGTCGTACGCCTTTCTCGACTCGGCGTCCTGGAACACCTCGTACGCGTCTGTCGAACCCGCACCCTCCGATGATCGAACCGTTCGTCAGCCCCCGGCGGAAAGGCCGTGCTGAAACGATTACTCAGTTCTTCATTCGGCCAGCTCCTCCAGTAATCGGGCGGTCGACAGGCCCGCCAGCAGGTACTCGACGAACAGTTCGTTGTGCAGCGCCCACGGCGAGCGGTGGGCGCGGATCAGGCGGATCGCCTCCTCCGCGCCGTAGCCCCGGCGTTCCAGCGCGTGGGCGACGACCAGGCCGGAGCGGTTGTAGCCGTGGTAGCACCGCACTAATACCCGGCGCCCTTCGTCGAGTGCCTCGCTCGCCGCTCGGGCGAGGCGGATGACGCCGGCGAGCTGGGTGCCGTCCAGGGGGCCGTCGGGGATGTCCCAGATGTGGTGCTCGATGCCCGCGTCGGGGCCGTACCCCGGTAACCGCAGCAGCGTCTGCACCAGGTCGAACTGATCGCGTACGACGGCCCGTTCCACATGCCCGGAACGGCCCCGGAACTCGTGTCCGCCCATCCACAGCCCGGGCACGATCTCGTTCCACGGACTGTCGGGGGCGGGTACATCGGGCTGCTTCCTGCGGGTCCGCAACAACGCCTCCCCAACGCGCGCTCGCAAGGAGTACCTCGGAGGTATTACGGGACGTGTGCATAGAGATCTGCCACTGGCCTGCCCAACTCGCGCCAAAGGTAACCGCCTTCTTGCCCCTGGCGTACCGGTCCTGTTCCCATGGTCCCTGGGGTGATGGCGCATGACCGCACTGCGCGTCGTACCGGCCTGGCGTCACGGCCAGGAGCGGCTCTACGTCTGTCTGGCCGACGGAAGGAACATCGCCTGGTACGACCGTGAGGCCGCCAGGGTCAACCTGCTGAGTGACGACCGTAGAACTGAAGTACTGGACGCGCTGGCCCCCTTCCTCACCGGCCCGGTGACGGTCGGCCCGCCCCCCGTACCCACCCCCGCCGAACTGGCCCTCCTCGCCCTCCACCCCGACGACGACCTCGCCCCCAACCGCCCCGGCGAGGCCCTGCTGATCGCCCTCGACCGGACCCCGTCGGCAGGCTCGCGCCTGCGTCCCGACCCCCGCCGCCGGGCCCTCGCCGCCGAGCAGGCGGTCGGCGACGCGCTCGACGCCCTCGACGGCGCCGGCTGGCACACCCTCCACTCGGTCCCCCTGCCCGGCGGCGACCGCCTCCACCACCTCGCGATCGGCCCCGGCGGGCTGTACGCCGTGCACTCCCTGTACGCCCGCAAGCAGCGCGTCCTCGTCGCCGACCCGCACATCACCCTGGGCCGCCGCGACGCCCAGCCCCTCCTGCGCCGGGTCCGCGCGGACGCTGCGCGGGCGTCGTACGCCCTGACCGCAGAGGTACGCCCCGTACTCGCCCTCGTCGGCGCGACCGAGGTCCGGGTCACGGCTCCCCTGCGAGAGGTACGGGTACTACGGGACGACGCGTTGCCCGAGCTGGGGCGGCAGGGCGGGGTGCTGAAGCCGGCGGATGTGGAGGCGCTGCACGCGATGGCCCGGGACCGGGGGACGTGGGGGAGGGTATGACGTACCTGAGGTGTACGACTGGGGAGCTACCCCTCAGGTAGTCGTCCTGCCCGGCTCGCCTCGAACAGCGGTGCCAGCAGGTCCCCGTACTCCTCCACCCTCCGTACGACGTCCCCCGCGCGGAACACGAGGTCGTCCCGGCACCGAGCCACCTCCTCCCAGCTCACCGGCGTGGAGGCCGTCGCCTCCGGGCGGGCGCGGAGGGTGTACGGGGTGGCCGTCGTCTTGCGGGCCGCGTTCTGGCTCCAGTCGACGAAGACCTTGCCGGGGCGCAGGGCGCGGGTCATGCGGTGGACGGCGAGGTCGGGGAGGGCGGCCTCCGCCTCGACGGCGAGCTGTCTGGCGTACGTACTCACCTGATCGGGTGACGCGTCGCGGACCGGCGCGAGGAGGTGCAGGCCCTTCGCGCCGGACGTCTTCGCGTACGCCTCGATGCCGTCTGTCGCGAGCCGGTCCCGTAGCCACAGGGCGACCCGGCAGCACTCGGCGATGCCCGCCGGCGCGCCCGGGTCGAGGTCCAGGACCAGGCGGTCGGCGCGGTCGGGGCGGGTCACCGTCCACTGGTGCGTGTGGAACTCGGCGACCAGGTTCGCCGCCCAGATCAGGCTCGGCAGGTCCTGCACGACGACCATCCGTGCGGCCCCGTCCGACCGTGTGACCTGCGCTTTCGTGACCCACTCGGGGGTGCCCGGCGGGACGTTCTTCGTGAAGAAGACCTGGCCCGCCGCGCCGTCCGGGTAGCGCAGGAACGAGACGGCGCGGTCCCGCAGGTGCGGCAGCAGGACGTCCGCGATCGTCGCGTAGTAGTGCAGCACCTCGCCCTTCGTGAAGCCGTCCGCCGGGTACAGCACCTTGTCCAGGTTGCCGATCGTGAGCCGCCGCCCGGCCACGGAGGTGATTGGCGTCATACGATAAGAATCACGCAAAGCGGTGCGAAACGGGATGGAAGGATGCCGAACGTGCGATCCATATGGAACGGCGCCATCTCCTTCGGCCTGGTCAGCATCCCGATCAAGCTGGTCAACGCGACCGAGAGCCACTCCGTCTCCTTCCGGCAGATCCACGCCGAGGACGGGGGTCGGATCCGGTACCGCAAGGTCTGCGAGCTGGAGGACCGGGAGGTCGCCACTGCGGAGATCGGGAAGGGGTACGAGGAGGCCGACGGGACGATCGTCCCCATCACCGACGACGACCTCGCCCACCTGCCGCTTCCCACCGCCCGCACGATCGAGATCGTCGCCTTCGTGCCGGCCGACCGGATCGATCCGCTTCAGATGGATACGGCGTACTACCTCGCCGCGTCCGGCGTGCCCGCCGCCAAGCCGTACACCTTGCTGCGGGAGGCGCTCAAGCGCAGCAACAAGGTCGCCGTCGCCAAGTACGCGCTCCGGGGGCGGGAACGTCTCGGCATGCTGCGGGTCGTCGGGGACGCCATCGCCATGCACGGGTTGCTGTGGCCGGACGAGGTCCGCGTGCCCGAAGGCGTCGCGCCCGAGACGGAAGTCACCATCCGTAAGGAGGAGTTGGACCTTGCGGACGTTCTGATGGACACGCTGGGGGAGGTCGACCTCGATGACCTCCACGACGAGTACCGCGAGGCGCTGGAGCAGTTGATCGCCGTGAAATCCTCCGGCGAGCCCCCGTCCGAGACCCCTGCAACTCCCGCTTCCGCCAAGGTTCTTGACCTCATGGCGGCGCTGGAGAAGAGCGTGAACGCGGCGAAGGCGTCGCGCGGGGAGGAGGCGGAGGCGGATGCGGGCGCGGAGGTCAAGCAACTCCCGGCCCGCAAGAAGGCGGTGGCGAAGAAGACGGCGCCGAAGAAGAGAACGCCCGCGAAGAAGACGACCACCCGGAAACGGACGGCGTGATCACATCACGGACGACTGCCCTCCGCACCGGAAACCTTCTTGCGCCCCCACACGAGGCACCCCCACCGGACCAGAACGCCCACCCCCAGCGAGACGATCACGGCACCCCAGTCGATGACGTGCGGCAGCCCTGGAAAGAACGCGAAGAAAGCCACCCCGACCACAACTCCCGCAACGAACCCACCCACTCCAACCCGCCGCAACCAGACACCCTGCCGCTCGCTCACAACACCCCTCATTTCGTGATGTGGTGACACTGACTCACCCGCCGCACTCCACCGACATACAGATGCGCGCACGCCCTGCCGTAACGCGGCAGCGTCTGAGGGGAGTTGTTCCGCATGGGGTCGATCTTGCACTCACTGTGCGTAACACCGCGTGAGGTTCGGTAGACCTTGTTGTCCGTGTCGGAATACGTGAAGTCGATCCGCCAATTACAGAACCCACTGCTGAGCGCCCCGACAAACGCGCAGTCCACCCCGGCGTTCTGATACGTGATCCTCCGCCCGCTCCCCTTGATCGCATGCGTGAACATGCACCCGGTCGGCACCTTCACGGTCATCCCGCCCACGCTGTACTCGAAGGTCCGCACCGGGGCCGTCCCCACGGCCGTGGCATGGGCCGACCCTGGCAGGCCCAGGGCGAGCACACCCCCTGCGGCGAGCCCGGCGACAACCCGCACGACACGTTCCCTGACCACGACACCCCTCCCGTCGAATATTCCGCCCGCATTTACCAGGCGGCCGTCCAGGACAACCGGCACAGATCGAAAGCGGTTACAGGAACAGCCGCGAAGTCACCGCACCGAGCGAGCGCGAACCACGAACCACGCACCCCCGGGCGGGAGTTCACCGCCCAGCAGGGGTGGGCCGGTCACCTCGTCCGTCGCGAGGCCGTACGGGGTGTCGAAGGCCCGGCGTACGGCTGTCGCGGCCTCCCCGATCTCCGTCGTCCGCAGGACCAGTTCACGCAGGGAGCGCAGGACGGCTACGAAAGGGACCGAGGGTTGGTCTCGCCGTGCAGCCAGGTGTCCAGGGGGTGGGGTCAGTTCAGGTGAGTGATGAAGGCGCGCCAGGTGTGAGGGGTGAAGGTGAGGACAGGGCCGGTGGGGGTCTTGCTGTCGCGGACCGGGGTGAGGGTGGGGAGGTTCGTGGCGACCTCGACGCACTCGTTGTTTCCGCCGCTGTAGGTACTGCTGCGCCACATCGCGCCCGACAGATCCGGCGTGCTGTGGCGTGTGTTGCTCATGCTCTGTGCTCCTTGGCCCTGCGTCGAATGATGGCGCGGGATTCCACCGGAGAGAGCGCGGACGTGCGAGCGGCGTCGAACAGATCTTGGTAGCGGGTGACTTCCGCCTCCCGCTCCAGCCACATGGAGCCGGTCGGGTTGTCCGCCAGCACCACGTCGAGCGCTGCCTCCTCAGGGAAACCCAGCACAACGTACGGGCCGAACATACTCGCGTGCGCTCCGCGCGAGAAAGGCAGGACCTGGATCGTCACGTTCGGATGTTCGGAGACGGTCAGGAGGTGCTCCAACTGCCCCTGCATCGCCTGGGGCCCGCCGACCTGCTGGAGGAGGACGGCTTCCGACAGTACGGCCCACAGGTTCAAGGGGGAGTCACCGGTGAGCCGTTCCTGGCGGGCGAGGCGGACCTGGACGAACTTCTCGATCTCGTCCGCGGTCTGCCACTGGCGTGAGGCCACTGTCACGGCACGGATGTACTCCGGGGTCTGGAGCAGGCCGGGAACGAGCTGCGCCTGGAACGTGCGGATCTCGCCCGCCATGGCTTCCAGGGCGATGTAGTCGCGGTAGGTGTCGGCCAGTACCGAACCGTACTGGTTCCACCACCCCTGCCTGCGGCGACGGTTGGCCTTGCGGGCCAACGAGCTGAGCCGGTCGCGGAGTTCGGGGTCCGTGGCCTGGTACGCGTGCAGCATCGCGATCAGGTCCGGGAGACGAACCGCCACCCGGCCGTTCTCGATACGGCTGATCTTCCCCTTGGTGCAGTCGAGGGCGTCGGCCGCCTGAGTGGTGGTCATTCCCGCGTCCTCGCGCAACCGGCGTAGCTCATCACCGAGTTGGCGGCCGAGCACGGTGGAGGGGTTGGGGGAGGTGGTCTTCGCAAGCATGGCAACACCTTTAGCAGAGACCCGAGTTCGGCGTGGTGCGTTAACTCGAAAGGTGGAACATCGGGCCCATCTTATTCGGCAACGTTGCAGATTCGAGTGGTGCACCTCCATGCTGCTGGTGATGGACACGGACGTCCTCCTTGAGGACGCCGGTCGAAAGCCGACCTTCAGGGAGCGTCATGGCAGAGAGTCCGGACCCGAACGAAGTCACCTTCCGCATGTCCCGCACGACCCGCACCGTCCCCCGATCCCGAGCCGCCCTCCACGCCGTGCTCAGTGACTGGCGTGTCGGTCAAGACGTCCTGGAGACAGCCGAGTTGGTGCTCTCCGAGCTGGTCACCAACGCGCTGCGGGCGAAGGCACCGTGGGACCGGCAGGTCGGTGTGAGGATTGCGCGGCTGTCGGCCGACGGACTGCTGCGGCTGGAGGTCAGCGACGCGGGCTCAGGCAGGCCCGAGGTCCAGCAGCCCGGCGACGAAGAGACCTGCGGGCGTGGCCTGTTGCTCGTGGACGCGTTGGCCCACCGCTGGGGAGTCGCCGAGCGGGAAGGCGGTATCGGCAAGACCGTCTGGGCCGAGGTGAAGGCGTCGGACATCGTGGCCGAGCCCGAGGGCAGGGAGGTCGCGGCGGTCACGGTGCGGGTCGGGCAGTACGTACGGGTGTGGGGGCGGTGGCACGCCGTTCGTACGGTGCGTACGGAGCCGTTCGCCACCGGCGGGCTCGCCGTGCTGCTGGGGCTGGACGACGGTCCGGCGCTGCGCGTGCGCGCGGACGAGCCGTTCATGGTCCGGGACGGCGGCGTGCCTTCCGCGCGGGAGGAGTGAGGAGCGGGCCGCTTCCCGCTCCCGCGCGGCCGTAGAAGAACTCACCGCCACTCGACCGCCGACGACGAACGCCCCGCACTCTCCCCGGCCACCTACACCTCACCACGAGTGAGACCCGGCCGAACCACCCTCCCGACTCGGGCCACGACAAAGGCCCGGCCACCCCGAAAGGCAGCCGAGCCCAGTCACTCGCCCTCAGCCCAGCGCCCTCACCGTCCGCCAGTCCAACGGCTGCACCACCTTCACCGGCGCATTCGTGTTCGCCTGCGACGGGTAGTACACCTTCACCTGACCGTCCGCCCCGAACCGCGCCCAGATATCCGGCACCCCGTCCTTGTTGACGTCGGGTATGCCCAGCGCCGTCGAGACGTTGGCCTCCGTCCAGCTCGTCCCGTACGCCACATCCCCGTTCAGCGAGGCCGCCGCTGTTTTCAGGGAGTCCAGCGCGACACTCCCCGCCACCGACCCCGGCTTGCCGTGACGGACGTACATGTTGCCGTTGTCCAGGTTCCGCCAGAGCAGGTCAGGCACGTCGTCCGCGTTGATGTCCGCGATGTTGACGATGTCCCGGCGAGCCCAGGCATCCGCGTTCATCAGCGTCGCCGTCTGGAACTTGCCGCCGGTGTAACCGGAGAGGACCCAGTACGTCAGCCCCGAGCGCAGCGCGATGTCAGGGAGCCCGTCGCCGGTGATGTCGCCGATCGCCTTGAGCTGGATCCAGGTGGAGGGGGCCGGGGCGTTGGAGGGGAGGAAGATCTTCAGGCGTTTGCCTACGTCGAAGCTGCCGTATCCGTCCCCGGGGTAGAGCCAGAACCCCCCGTCGGGCGTCACCGCGAAGAGGTCCGTGACCCCGTCTCCCGGGTACGCGTCCGCGTAATGCGTGATCAACGCGGCCTTGCCGGTCGACGCGTTGTACCAGTGCCCCGCAGGGTTCAGCGTCCCGTCCGACGTGTACGCCGCGTCGAGGCACTCATTCAACTCACCCCCCTCATCCCCCACACAGTTGATCAGCTTCCCGTCCGCATCCACGACGAGCAGGTCGGGAAGCGCGTCCCCGGTGGTGTCGCCAGGTGCGTCGCCGATGTCCCGCGGCGGCAGGTAGAAGGTGTAGTTCGTCGTCTTGCTGGGGTTCCCGACGGAGTCGTACGCGATGACGTTGAGCGTGTTGGGCCCCGCGTGCTTCGGCGTCAGGTCGGGGACCGTCGACACGCCCGCCGTCGGCGTCGGCGCGTCCTTCCAGTTCAGGCCGTCCACCGCGTAACGGAACTTCGCCGCGCCGGACGACGTGAACGTCACCGCGCCCGGCTTGCCGAACTTCACCGTCGCCCAGGTCGCCCCGTCGTCGGTGGCCGCGAGGAACACCTCGCTGTCCACGTCCGGCGGCGGCGGAGCCGAACCGTCCACGGTGAGCGTGCAGTTGCCGCTGGCCGGGTAGTACGCGGAGCGCCCGTCACCGGAGTCCTCCGCGCGCACGTTCCAGTAGTAGACGCCCTTGTCGACGAGCGAGCTCGACGGGATCGTCAGCGTCGCCTTGCCGGACGCCACCGTCACCAGCGTCCCCGCCGGCACCGCCGCGTCCTTCTTCCAGAACCGGAACCGCAGCGCCGACAAGTTGCCGTCCGGGTCGGTGGACTTCGCCGAGAGGACGACGTTCGTCTTGCCGATCGTCCGGCCCGCCGCAGCGGTGCTGCACGTGCCGCCGGGCGCGCTGGACACGCTCGAAGGGACGGCCGGGTCACGGTTGTAGGTGACATTCATCTCCGCGGACGTCGCCTTGAACTTCCGCCACGTCTGCGTGTCGCTCTCGCTGGTCGCGCGCATCCCGAAGGTGATGTTGGACCAGCCCTTGTCGGCACCCGTCTGCGCGGCCGTCCGGACGTTGAACTCCTCATAGTCGTCAGGGCAGTCCGCCGACGACCAGCCGTGCGCGAACGACTTCCGCTGGATCTCGTCCGACCAACTCGGCTGCTTGTTCCAGGTCGTTCCCGACGAGATCGACCCCGTCAGCCAGAACTGGAACTCCCGCTTCGTGCACGACCAGGAGTGGTTGTTCAGCACCGTGAACGTCGCCTTGCTGACCGACGCGCCCTTCAACGAGGTGCTGTAGTTCATCCGCCAGAACGAACGCGCCGTACCGTTCGTGTCGTTCTCCCGCCCGACCCGCGCATCCGAGGTCCCCGAGCTGAAGTTGGTCCCGTTCCAGAAGCTGGAGTTCGGGTACGGCTTGTACGCCACCGTCCAGGCCAGCCACCCCGAGTTGAGCGGCGGGTCGACGAAGAGCGGGAAGCGTACGGCGGGGTCGTCGAGCAACCCCGTGTCGGCAACGCGGAGTTCGAGCCGCGCGTCCCGCGTCCCGTCCCCGGCCAGCCGCACCGGCGTCGGCGCCTGCCGCGCACCGGGCTCGATCCCGCTCAGCCCCGACAGTTTCAGGACATCGGCGGGGGACGCCACGGACGTACGAGCGACCTCGCCGACCGGCAACTCGGGGTCACGCCCGCTGGAGTCCCACGCGAACGGCGTCGGAATCGACCCGACTTCGCGGCGCGAGGCGTCCAGCACGAGGACTCGGCCCGCGCCGGCGTCGTAACGGAAGGAAGCTGTAGGCGACTTCAAGCCGTACGACACCGTCGCGAGCGACGCGGCCGACGTACGGCCCTTCACGATCAGGAGCTGCGCGAGCCCGCCCTCCTCACGCGCGACGAGCAACAGGTCGACGCCGGGCAGGACTTCGGAGTACAGCGCACGCGGCCCGTCGAGCACGGGCTCGGGCAGCGCGCCCGGCCAGGTGTAAGTGACGGTGTGCCCCGCGAGAACGGTCTCGGCGAGGAAGGAATCGACGCCGGTCAGCGGCTGACGTGCGTACGAACGGTCAGCCCGCGAACTCCCCATAGCCGATCCCGCCGAGAACCGCACCGGCACCACCGGATTCACCGGCCGCACCCCGTCCCCGACCACCCGCAGCCGGTTGTCGACCGCAGCCCACTTCCCCTGCGCATTCCGAGCCCGCACAGGCAACGCGTTGATCCGCGTCCGCAACCCCCCACCCGGCTGAGCCCACGTCATCTCCGTGGCAGTGGTCGCCGTATCGACGACCACCTCCTTACCGGTACGCCGGGCCTCGGCCGCAGCGGCGTTCTCGTCGCGAGGCCCGGTGCCGGCGGGGCGTGCGTCAACAGGCGTACGGGCAGCGGGAGTCGACGGCTCCGACCCCTGCCACCAGGGCAGCAGTGCGGCGGTCAGCGCGGCCAGCACCAGGCCGAGGGTGAGGGTGAGCCGGGTGCGCGTGCGCACGAAGGGGCTGAGAAAGCGGGGCGGCGCGGACACAGCGGTCTACTCCCGTGTGGTCCAGGCGGACATGGGCGCGCACACGATCACACGGTTCCCATGGATCGTCCACATATGAAGATTTTATAAAGCTGTGATGAAGGCTTGAAAAGACCCTTACCGCGCTCTTACGTGCCAGCCGTGCGTCGATCTGGCTGGAAATCTCCTGTGACGGACATCTCAAGGGGACCCCATCCGTCCACTTCGACCGGCTTGATCCCTGCGCGGTTCATGTCAGAAGGTGCCGAGCACATCTGTTGTTGCATCACCTGGGTGGAGTCGACGCGTATGCGTGCTCAAGGTCCACGACGGCGTCGGCGGCTCGGCCGCGTGGCGACCGTCCTCCTGCTGTCCTCGACGTTGACGGTGACGACCCTGTCCGCCGAGGCGTGGGCGGTACCGCCGGCCCCGGACGCGACCCGCAGCGTCGACCTCCCCGACCTCCCCGAGAGCACCGCGCTGGCCGGTGACGAGGAGGCCGTCAAGACGATCACGACCGCGCCCGAGGTCCCGGTCGACCCGTACGCGCCGACCGCCGTCACCCCGTGGACCGAGGACAGCGGCACCGCGACGATCACGACGGGCACCGCGCCCGGCACCACGCTCCCCGTCGAGGACCTGCCCATCGCGGTCGGCGTCCCCGAGGGCGGCGACCCGGCGGCGCTGGCCGGCACCTGGAAGGTCGAGTTGGCCCCGCCGACCACCTCGCAGGACGCGGGAGTGTCCGGCCTGGTCATGCGGGTCACCCCACCGGCCACCGCCGACCCCGCAGCCCAGGTCGCGCTAGCCGTCGACACCACGGCGTTCGCCGACCTGTACGGTCCCCAGGCCGCCGACCGCTTCGGCCTGATGCTGCTCCCGAACTGCGTCCTGGACGCCCCCGGCACCGGCGACTGCGCCCCCGAGGGCACGGCGACGATGTCCGGCAAGCGGGAGGACAAGGCCGAACGCCTCTCCAGCACGGTCGAAACGGTCCCGGCGTCGAAGGCCCCCACCCGCACGACGGCGGCGAAGAAGGCGACGACCAGGAAGATCCTCTCGGGCTCGGTCCCGGTCGCGGAACTCCTGCCGGGCGACAGCACGGGGACGACGGGAACGGCCGTACGGACGGCGGCGCTGAAGGCTGGCGAGGCGCAGCGAACCGGCGGGACCCGGCAGACCGGCGACACCCAGGCCGCGCGCACCGCCACCGCCCAGCAGACCACCACCGCCCTCCCCGCCGTAGACGCCTCCGCCCCCCAGGTAATCGGCGCCCTGGACACCGGCTCCTCCGCCTCCGGCGACTACACCGCCTCCCCCCTCCTCTCCTCCGGCTCCTGGTCCTCCGGTTCCTCCTCCGGCGCCTTCACCTACGGCTACCAGGTCCAGGTCCCGGAATCGGCCGGCGGCCTCACCCCGAAAGTCGCGCTGAGCTACAGCTCCCAGACCGTCGACGGCCGCACCTCCGCGTCGAACAACCAGGCCTCCTGGATAGGCGACGGCTGGGACTACGCCCCCGGCTCGATCACCCGCACCTACGCAACCTGCCGCGAGGATTCCAAGAAGGACGGCTCGAACAACAAGACCCACCGCACGGCCGACCTCTGCTGGGGCTCGGACAACGCGACCCTCTCCCTCGGCGGCACCACGACCGAACTGGTGTGGGCGGACGGCAAGTGGACGACGGCGAACGGCGACGGCGCGATCGTCCAGCAGATCCGTGACGACTCGACGGGCAACGGCGCCTACAAGGGCGAGTACTGGATCGTCACCACCCGCGACGGCACCAAGTACCACTTCGGCAGGCACAAGCTCCCGGGCGCCCCGAGCGGCACGGTCACCGACTCCGTCCTGACGGTCCCGGTGTACGGCAACCACAGCGGCGAGGACTGCTACCAGTCCGAGTGGAAGAACTCCGCCTGCACGCAGGGCTGGCGCTGGAACCTCGACTACGTCGAGGACCTCCACGGCAACGCCATGTCCCTGTGGTGGAAGAAGGAGGACAACTACTACGCCCGCAACTTCAACTTCAAGGACCCGGTCAAGTACGACCGGGGCGGCTGGCTCGACCACATCGACTACGGCCAGCGCAACGCGCTGAACAGCATCTTCACCAACCCGGCGACCTCCCGGATCACCTTCGCGGTGGCCGAGCGCTGCATCGACACGGCGACCCTGAAGTGCACGGACACCAACTTCGCCGACAAGGACCCCGGCAAGTACCGCATCTGGTACGACACCCCCGCCGACCTGCGCTGCCAGTCGAAGAAGATGTGCTGGAACGCGGGCCCGTCGTTCTGGACCCGCAAGCGCCTGACGTCGATCTCCACCGAGACCCAGCGCGCCGCAGGCTCGACGGCACGCCAGCCGGTCGACAAGTACACGCTGACCCAGAACTTCCCGGTCCTGAAGACGGGCCCGAACACGGCGCTGTGGCTGGAGTCCGTCCAGCGCACCGGCTACGACCCGGCGGGCGCGAGCACGGCCCTGAACGCGGTCCGTTTCGAGTCCAACGCCGAGGACATGCCGAACCGCGTCAAGGACGACGCACGCCCCGGCTTCTCCCGCCTGCGCGTCGGCCGCGTCATCAACGAGTACGGCGGCGAGACCGTCGTCTCGTACAAGACCCCCGAGGGCGACTGCAAGACCGGCACCGGCCTCCCCGGCAAGGCCGACAAGGCGGCGCTGAAGGCCAACACCCGCCTGTGCTACCCGTCGTACTGGAACCCGGACCCCGAGGTCGAGGACATCGACTGGTTCCACAAGTACGTCGTGGACACGGTCGAGGAACTCCCCAACGTCGACGGCGCGTTGGCCACCCGTACCGAGTACCAGTACAAGAACCCCGGCTGGAAGCTCGCCGAGGCCGAGTTCACGAAGAAGTCGACGCGGACGTACTCGCAGTTCGCGGGCTTCGAGCAGACCTCGGTGATCACGGGCGCCGACGACGACAAGATCGGCAGCAAGAAGTCCAAGTCCGTCACCCGCTTCTTCCGGGGCATGGGCGACGACGTCCCCGTCAAGGACATCACCGGCGCGGAGATCGCCAAGGACCGCGAGCCGTTCGCGGGCCGGATCGCCGAGGAGCTGACGTACACCAACGCGGACGACGCCGACACCGACTGGCTCTCCCGCTCCGTCACCGTCCCCGAGGCCACCGTCCTCGCGACCCGCACCCGCGACGACGGCCTCACCCCTCTGAAGGCCTGGCGCGTCACCGAACCGGAAGAGGCGGCCTACACCCGCTCCTCCGGCACCGGCGACGACACCCGCACCCTGCGGACGGTCCGCACCTCCACGACGTACGAGCCGACGTACGGCCTGCCCACGCAGGTCGAATCCCTCGGCGACACCGGCAAGACCGGCGACGAGTCCTGCACCAAGCTGGAGTACGTCCACCAGACGGCGAAGAACCTGATCGGCCTCTCCAAGCAGGTCCTGGTCTCCCCGACCACCTGCGCCGCCGCCGACTTCACCAAGCTGTCGACCTTGAGCGGCGGCGTCCGCACCGCCTACGACGGCCAGGCGTACGGCGCCGCGCTGCTCGCCGGCACCCTCGGCGAGGCCTCGCAGACCTGGTCGCTGAACGGCGACGGCACCGACTTCCAGACCGACGGCCGTACCGAGTTCGACGACTACGGCCGCGTCGTCAAGCGGTTCGACCCGGACAACAAGCCCTCCTCGATCACCTTCGACCCGCCGACCGGCCAGGTCTTCACGGTCACCGAGACCAACGCGGCCGGCCACTCCCAGATCCAGACGCTGGAGCCGGGCCGGGGCACCTCGCTGAAGACGACCGACGCGAACAGCCTGGTCAGCGAGGCGAGGTACGACGCGCTGGGCCGGATGACCGAGGCGTGGGCGGCGGGCCGTACCCCGTCCGCCTCGGCGGTCCCGGACTTCCGCGCCGTCTACACGATCCCGAAGTACGACGAGGACAACCCGGACCGCAAGCCGCCGTACATCACCACCTACGCGCGCGGTCACGACAACAAGATCGAGACCTCCGTCACCCTGTACGACGGCCTCGGCCGCGAGCGGCAGACGCAGGAAGAGGCCGACGGCGGCGGTCACTTGATCACCGACACCCTCTACAACAGCTCCGGCGAGGTCTGGCAGACGAACAACGCCTACCTCACCCGCGACGCGAAGCCCGGCGAGCTGTTCCAGCCGGAGAGCGACCTCGCGGTCCGCAACATCACCCGCTACACGTACGACGGCCTCGGCCGCGTCCTCACCGAGACCCCGGTCCTGCGCGTCACCGACCCGCTGACCGGCGAGTCGTCCTCCGAGCCGGTCGCCGAGAAGGCGACCCGCTACGAGTACGGCCAGGACTGGTCGAAGGTGATCAACCCGGTCGGCACCTCGTCCTACCGCGTCTTCACCGACGCGCTCGGCCGCACCTCCCGCGTCGACACCTTCAACCCGCAGGCGCCGAACGGCTTCACGTCGATGCGGTACGCGTACAACCGCGACGGCCAGCAGCAGTCGGTGACCGCCTCCACGGACACCGCGCACCCGTGGTCGTGGACCTACGACCACCGGGGCCGCCAGCTCACCGCGACCGACCCGGACACCGGTACGACGAGCACCAAGTACGACGCGCGCGGGCGGGTCCTGACCACGACGAACGCGCGCGGCACGGTCTGGAACGGCTACGACCTGCTGTCCCGGCCGACGGAACAGCGGGACGGCTCCTCTGATGGCAAGCTGCTCGCGTCCTTCGAGTACGACAAGGCCCCCGGCGGCAAGGGGATGCCGTACGCGGCGACCCGGTACACCGGCGGCGAGGCGTACACGCAGAAGGTCGACGGCTACACCAAGGACTACCAGCCGACGTCCACCACGCTGACCCTCCCGCAGTCCGTCAAGGACGCCTGGGGCCTGGACCTGGAGTACCGCTCCGAGTTCTCCTACACCGACACCGGCATGCTCCAGGAGGCGACCCTCCCCAAGGCGGGCCGCTTCGACAAGGAGACCCTGGTCGTCCGCTACAACGAGGACGGCAAGCCCCTCTCCCTCTCCGGCAAGGACTGGTACGGCTCCGAGACCGAGTACGACGCCTACGGCCAGGTCCTGCGCTCGACGCTGGGCGCGCAGCCGTACCGGGTGTGGACCCAGTCGACGTACGACGAGTCCAGCGGCGAACTCGCCGAACAGGCCGTCTACCGCGAGCAGACCGGCGACAAGAACGTCGTCTCCGGAAACCTCGTCTCCCGCCGCACCTACGCCTACGACCCCTCCGGCAACGTCACCTCGATCAACGAGAACGCCGCCGGCAAGGCGACCGAGCGCCAGTGCTTCACGTACGACCCGCTGGGCCAGCTCAAGTCGGCCTGGACCGCGTCGGATCAGTCCTCCTGCGTCGGCCCGAAGAAGTCCGACGGCACGCTGAACGTGACGGCGGGCGCGGACAACTCCGGCTACTGGCAGGAGTACGAGTACGACCTGGCCGGCAACCGCAAGACGCTCACCGAGAAGAACCTCACCGGCGACGCGACCAAGGACGCCGTCACGTCGTACGCGTACGGCAAGGCGGACGGCAGCCAGCCGCACACGCTGACCAAGGTCTCCAAGACCTTCAAGACGCCGCAGGGCGCCGAGGTCAAGGCGGAGGCGGAGCGCGTCTACGAACTCACCGGTGAGACCAAGTCCGTCACCTCGCTCCAGAACGGCGACAAGCAGGAGCTGGCCTGGACGTACGACGGCAAGGTCGAGCGGATCACCGGCGCGGGGACGGGCGGCAAGACGCCGTACGTCGGTCTCGCCGACAAGTGCCTCGACCTGAAGAGCGGCATCACCGGCACCGACCAGCCGCTCCAGCTCTACTCCTGCAACATGTCGGCCGCGCAGAACTTCCGCTTCTCGCCGTCTCCCGGCACGGACGCGGACAAGGGGACGCTGAGCGTCTACGACGACTGGTGCGTCCAGCCGGTCGGCAACGTGGTCGGCATCCGCAAGTGCGACGGCACCGCCGCGCAGGAGTTCAAGCGCAACACCGCGGGCCAACTGCTGTACGGCACGCTGTGCGTGGCGGTCAAGGACGCGCTGTCGACGAGCGGCACGCCGATCGTCCTGGCCACCTGCGACGCCTCTCGCGCCGAGCAGAAGTGGGCGGCGCAGAACGACACGCGGTACGTGTACGGCCCCGACGGCAACCGCCTGCTGGCGATCAAGGGCAAGCAGGCCACGCTGTTCCTGGGCGACACCGAGGTGACGGTCGCCTCGGGCGGCGCGCTGCTCAACACGCAGCGCACGTACTCGGCGCCCGGCGGTTCGGTGATGCGGTACGCGTACGGCCTCGGCGCCGATGTCCTCGTCGCGCTCGCCGGGGACCATCAGGGGAGTGCGTACGTCGAGGTCGCGCTGAACAGTACGAACTCGGTGCGGCTGCGGAAGCAGGACCCGTTCGGGAACCAGCGGGCGGCGGGCACGGTCGGTGTGAACGTGCAGACGCACGCCGGGTTCCTGGGCGCGACACGTGACGACGCGTCGGGGTACCAGCCGCTCGGTGCGCGGTTGTACGACCCGGTGGTGGGGCGGTTCCTGTCCGCCGACCCGGTGCTCGACCTGAACGACGTGTTGCAGTCCAACGGTTACTCGTACGCCCACAACAACCCGGTGACCATGTCCGACCCGACGGGCCTGGCGATCAGCCTCACGGCGTCGGAGCGGGCGGCGGCGCTGGTGGGCGCGGGCCTCTCGGCGGCGCAGGTCGCGCAGGCCCAGTCGATGATGGGCAAGTCGCTGACCTCGGTGATCCTCGCGGTCGCCTGGGAGACGCTCAAGGACTTCATCGGCATCAACGACGCGATGGCCTGCTTCGGCGGGGACATGTGGTCGTGCGGCAGCCTGATCATCGGGGCGATCCCGTGGACCAAGCTGGGCAAGATCCCGTCGGTCCTGAAGGCGGTCAACCGCACGATCAAGGCGATCGAATCGTTCCGCGCTGCGAAGAAGGCAGCCGAACTGGTCCTGAAGGCGGCCAAGGCAGCGGAATCAGCGGCCTTGCGCGCCAAGAAGGCGGCGATCGAACGGGCCAAGAAGGAAGCGGCCCAGAGAGCCAAGAAAAAGGCGGCGGAACAGGCGAAACGCACGGCTGACGCGGCTGCGGCACGGGCGAAGAAGACGGGGAACGCGGCGCAGAAGCAGGCGCAGGCGAAGGCGGCGCCCAAGGTTTCCACGGTGAAGTCGTCCGGGGGCGGCGGGTCGGGGTCGAAGCCGGGCGGCAACTCCGGCGGGTCCTCACGGGCCAGCGGAGGCTCCAGCGCGGGCGGCGGTTCCGGTAAGGCCGGGAGCGGCGGAGGCGGCGGTTCGGGAGGCGTACCCAGCTCACGCGGTGACGCCGGGGGCCGTGCCCCGCTCGTCGACGTCGACCAGGCGCCGGCCAACTGGAACCTGGACGACCGGCTCGCCGAGGTCGAGGCGCGCGTCCCGACGTACGCGGTGTTCGGGTCCAGCGCCAGCACCCGCAGCCGTACCTACGTCGGCGCCGTCAACACCCGTACCGGCGACTCCGTCTGCGCCTCCTCCGGCGGCGGCTACTGCGCCGAGGGCAACGCCCTGCTCGCCCTCGGCGGCAACCCGGACGAGGTCGTCTTCACGAATGCGGTTACCTTGGCCCGGGACTCCGGACGAGCCTGGACGGCCGTTCTGAAGAAGGTCTGCGTCCGATGCCAGGCCGACTATCCCGACCGCGAGGGCAACTTCGTACCCGGCATCCAAGGGGAGCCGGGCGGGCCGTGGGGAGATTGACGGTGAGCCTCTTCGAGACCGAACTCGGGAAGGTCGACTGGGAGCGGATGGAGTGCGGCTGCGGTGAGAGCGCGGCGCACCTGCCGGGGCGGATCAGGGAACTGGCGAGCCTCGACGAGGAACACGGCGAGGCGTTCACCACCTCTCTCCACGACCACGTCATGACCCCGGCGGACGGTCTTCTGCCGGTGTCGGCGGCGTTCGTTCCGGTCGCGTACGCCGCCCTCGCCGGGGCGCTGTCCGAACCCGCCCGGCGGGAGCTGCTCGGGTGGATCCTCCGTATCGTCGGCCCTGCGGTCGACTCGGACGACGACGTGGCCTCGGCCTGCGTCGAGGCCGCCCGCGAGGGCCTGTCGCTCCTGTACTCCGAGGTCGCCCAGGGGCCCTCCGAGGCGGGCGCGGCGTACGCCTTCGAGACGCTCCTGCTGATCGAGGACGACCTGGACCGGCTGCGGGCGGCGCAGGCGGCGGCGGGGGAGCGGCTGCCGTGGGATCTGCGGTCGGAGGAGATCTGACGCCGGTCCGGAAGACGGAAGGGGCCCCCGGGAGATTTCTCCCGGGGGCCCCTTACTTGTACGGGTGTCAGCCGATCGACCTCACCGATCTCCAGTCCGCCGACAGCACCACCTTCACCGCCGCGTTCGTGTTCGTGCGGCTCGGGTTGTACAGCCGGATCTGGCCGTCCGTCGCGGACCGTGCCCAGATGTCGGGGATGCCGTCGCCGCTGACGTCGGGGATGCCGATGGCGGTGGAGACGGCGGACTCGGCCCAGCCGGTGCCGTACGCGACGTCCTGGCCGCCGAGCGAGGTGGAGCCGAGCTTGAGGGATTCGAGGTCGACGCTGCCGGTGACGGGACCGGGCTTGCCCTGGCGTACGGACATGGCGCCGTTGTCGAGGTTACGGAAGAGCAGGTCGGGCGTCTTGTCGCCGTTGATGTCGGCGACGTTGACGATGTCGCGGCGCGCCCACGCGTCGGGGTTCATCATCGTGGCCGTCTGGAACTTCCCGCCGGTGTAGCCGGAGAGGACCCAGAAGGAGCCGCCCGAGCGCAGGAAGAGATCGGGGAGCCGGTCGCCGGTGATGTCGCCGACGGCCTTGATCTGGGTCCAGGCCGAGGGCGCGGGTACGTCGGACGGCAGGATGATCCGGATGCGCTTGGTGACGTCGAAACTCCCGTACCCGTCCCCGGGATAGAGCCAGAAGGTCCCGTCGGGGGAGACGGCGAAGAGGTCGGTGATGCCGTCACCGGGGTACGCGTCGGAGAAGTGGGTGATCAGCGCGGCCCTGCCGCTCGCCGCGTCGTACCAGTGCCCGGCGGGGTGCAGCGCGCCGCCGGTGGTGTACGAGGCGGGCATGCAGCCCTGGAGCTCACCGGCCGGCAGCCCGACGCAGGTGAAGAGCTGGCCGTTGCCGTTCACATGGAGGATGTCGGGGAACTCGTCGCCGCTGACGTCACCGGGCTGGTCGCCCGAGCCGTTGGGCGGGACGTAGAAGCCGTAGTTGGTGACCGCGCTCTGGTTGCCCGCCGCGTCGAGGGCGTACACGTTCAGCCAGTTGGGCCCGGTGTGCTGGGGCTTCAGCGCGCTGTCGGTGAACGCGTTGCCGACCGCGTCCACGGTCTTCCACCACAACCCCTCGATGCCGTACCGGAACTTGGCCGCACCCGGGGAGGTGAAGGTGACCGCCCCGGTGTTGCCGAACGTGACCTTCGCCCAGGTCTGCCCGTCGCTGGTCAGCTCGGGGAACACCTCGCTGTCGACCGTCGGCGGCGGCGGTGCCGACGCGTCGATGGTCACCGCGCACCGGTTGCCGCTGGGAGGCGGGTAGTACCCGGACACCAGCCCGCCGGAGTCCTCCGCGCGGACGTCCCAGAAGTAGACCCCCTTGTCCGCGAGGTTGGCCGCCGCGATGGTGATCGACGCCTTGCCGCTGGACAGGCTGGTGACGAGGGTCCCCGCCGGGACGGCGGCACCGGATTTCCACATCCGGAAGCGCAGCCCCTTGAGGTTGCCGTCCGGGTCGGTGGACTTGGCGGACAGGACCACGTTGGTCTTGCCGATCGTCGCCCCGGCCGCGGCGGTGTTGCAGGTGCCGCCGGGAGCGCTGGTCACGCCGCTGGGGGTGGCCGGCGGACGGTTGTACTCGACGGTCAGCTGAGCCGTGCGAGCCTCGAACTTGCGCCAGGTCTGGGTGTCGCGCTCACTGGTCGCGCGCAGCCCGAGGGTGAGGCTGGCCCAGCCGGCGTCCGCACCCTTCTGCGCGGCGGCCTTGATGTCGAACTCCTCGAAGGCGTCGGGGCAGTTGCCGGCCTGCCAGCCGTGCGCGAACGACAAGCGGTCGAGCTCGGTGGTCCAGCCCGGCTGCTTCTTCCACGTCGTGCCCGACGAGATCGCCCCCGTCAGCCAGAGCTGGAACTCCCGCTTCTCGCACGACCAGGAGTGGTGGTTGCGCACTTTGAAGGACGCCTTGCTGATCGTCGCGCCCTTCAGCGAACTGCTGTAGTTCATCCGCCAGAACGAACGGGCGGTGCCGCCGGTGTCGTTCTCGTGCCCCACCCGCGCGTCGGAGGTGCCGGTGCCGAAGTTGGTGCCGTTCCAGAAGCTGGAGTTGGGGTGCGGCTCGTAGGCCACCGTCCAGGCTGCCCAGCCCGGGTGGATCGTCGGGTCGACGAACACCGGGAAGCGGGCCTCGGGATCACTGAGCAGCCCCGTCTCGGCGACCTTCACCTCGATCCGCGCCGCCCCCGTCCCGTCCCCGGCCAGCGCCATGGGGGCCCGCGCCTGCCGCGCACCCGGCTCGATGCCGTTCAGCCCGGACAGCGCGAGGACCTCCTCCGGCGACGCGACCGAGTCGCCCGGCGCGTCCGGGTCCTCGGGCAGCTCCGGGTTCCGCCCGCTGGAGTCCCACGCGAACGGGGTCGGCACGGACCCGATCTCCTTGCCGGAGCCGTCCAGCACCGCCACCCGCTGCGCCGACGCGTCGTACCGGAAGACGGCCGTGGCCGACTTCAGCCCGTACGACAGCGTCGCCAGCGCCGGATTCGCCGCGGCCGTACGGTCCTTGACGATGAGGAGCTGCGCGAAACCGCCCTCCTCGCGGGCCACCAGCAGCAGGTCGATGCCGGGCAGCGCCTCCGAGTACAGCGCGCGCGGACCGCTGAGCACCGGCTCGGGCAGCTCGCCGGGCCAGGTGTAGGAGATGGCGTGACCGCCGATGACGGTCTGCGCCAGCACGGTGTCCTGACCGGCCGCCAGAGGGGTTCGCGCGTACGACCGGTCCGCCCTGTCCTGCCGCGTCCCGGCCGAGAACAGCAGCGGCACCACCGGGTTGGCGGGGCGTACGCCGTCGGCGGTGCGCCGGAGCCGGTTGTCGATCGGCGCCCAGCGGCCCTCGGCGTTCTTCGCGCGCCGGGGGAGCGCCGCGACCTCCGTGCGCATCCGGCCGTCGGGCAGGGCCCAGGTCAGCTCGGTGGCGGTGGTCGCGGTGTCGACGGCCACGGCCTTGCCGGTACGCCGCGACTCGGCCACGGCAGCGGCCTCGTCCCGTGGGCCGACCTCGGCCTTGCGGGCGTCAACAGGCCCCCGGGCAGCGGGAGTCGGCGGATCGTCGGGGTGCCACCAAGGCAGCAGGGCGACAGTCAGGGCGGCCAGAACCAGGCCGATGGCAAGGGTCAGCCGGGTGCGTGTACGCACGGACCACTCCCGTGTGAACCAGGACGGATGGAGACATGTGCGCCGACACGATCACACGGTTCTCACCGTTCGTCCACGAATGAAAATTTTATGAATCCGTGATGGAGGCTTGGTGAGCGCTTTACCGGCGCTTTTGTGTCCGGTTCGGCACGCTCGGTGACGGATTCACCCGTGACGCAAGTCTCAAACGTACGGTTTTCCTCCACTTTAAAGGCCTTGATCTCTGCGGTGCTCATGCCAGAAGGTCCTGATCAGCTCTGTTGTCTGCATCGCCTGGGTGGGGTCGACGCGTATGCGTGTGCGATTGCGTTCTCAAGGTCAAAGACGGCGCCGCGTTCAAGTGGCGACCGTTCTGCTGCTGTCCTCGGTCCTGACCGTGACGAGCCTTAACTCCGAGGCGTGGTCGGTGCCGGCGCCCGGCATGACCAGGGCGATCGAGCTGCCGAAGCTGCCGGAGACCGATCCCCTCGACGGCGACGAGGAGGCGGACAAGAACCTCACGACCGCGCCCGAGGTCCCGGTCGACCCGTACGTGCCGACCGCCGTCACTCCGTGGACCGAGGACAGCGGCACCGCGACCATCAAGGCAGACACCGCCCCCGGCACCACCGTCCCCGTCGAGGACCTCCCGATCGCGGTCGGCGTCCCCGAGGGCGGCGACCCGGCGACGCTCGCCGGTGCCTGGAAGGTCGACCTCGCCTCACCGGCCACGTCCCAGGACGCCGGCGTCTCGGGCCTGATCATGCGGGTCACCCCGCCCGCGACGGCCGACCCCGCAGCCCAGGTCGCGCTCGCCGTCGACACCACCGCGTTCGCCGACCTGTACGGCCCCCAGGCCGCCGAGCGCTTCGGCCTCACCCTGCTCCCGGACTGCGTCCTGGACGCCCCCGGCACCGGCGACTGCGCCCCCGAGGACGGCGTCACGACCATGTCGGGCACGGCCGAGGCGCAGCCCGAGCGGCTGTCCAGCGAGGTCGAGGAGGTTCCGGCGGCGGACGCTCCGGCGAGGATCACCGCCGCGAAGAAGGAGACCACCCGCACGATCCTGACGGGGTCGGTGCCGGTCGCCGAGCTGCTGGCGGGCGCGGAGACCTCGACCACGACCGGCGCGTCGATCCGGACCGCCGGGTCTGCGTCCGGGTCCGGGTCTGCGTCCGCGTCGGCCGACAGCGCCGGTGCGACTGCCGCGTACAGCTCCCGCGCCCTTGCCGGCACCGCCGGCGCGGCTGTCACGTACGGCTCCGCCGCTGCGGCCGAAACCGCCGGTGCGGCTGCGCGGGACACGTCCGCAACCGCGTCCCGCACGGCTGGGAAAGCAACTCCGGCAGCCGGGAAAGCGACCACGGTCGCTGGGAAAGCAACCCCGGCCACCACGCCCCGAACCACCTCTACCACCACCCCCGCCACCACCGTCCTCCCTGCCGTAGACGCCGCAGGCCCCCGCGTCGTAGGCGCCCTAGACACCGGCTCCTCCACCTCCGGCGACTTCTCCGCCACCCCCCTCCTCTCCTCCGGCTCCTGGTCGGCGGGCTCCTCCTCGGGCGCCTTCACCTACGGCTACCAGCTCCAGGTCCCGGAATCGGCGGGCGGCCTCACCCCGAAGGTCAGCTTCGGCTACTCCTCCCAGACGGTCGACGGCCGCACCTCGGCCACCAACAACCAGGCGTCCTGGATAGGCGACGGCTGGGACTACGCCCCCGGCTCGATCACCCGCAGTTACGCAACCTGCCGCGAGGATTCCAAGAAGGCGGGCTCGAACAACAAGACCCACCGCACCTCGGACCTGTGCTGGGGCTCGGACAACGCGACCCTCTCCCTCGGCGGCACGACCACCGAGCTGGTGTGGGCGGACGGCAAGTGGACGACGGCGAACGGCGATGGAGCCGTCGTCCAGCAGATCCGCGACGAATCCACCGGGAACGGCGCCTACAAGGGCGAGTACTGGATCGTCACCACCCGCGACGGCACCAAGTACCACTTCGGCAAGCACAAGCTCCCCGGCTGGTCGAGCGGCAAGCCGGTCACCGACTCGGTGCTGACGGTCCCGGTGTACGGCAACCACAGCGGCGAGGACTGCTACCAGTCCGAGTGGAAGAACTCCGCCTGCACGCAGGGCTGGCGCTGGAACCTCGACTACGTCGAGGACGTCCACGGCAACGCCATGTCCCTGTGGTGGCAGAAGGAGGACAACTACTACGCCCGCAACTTCAACTTCAAGGCACCGGTCAAGTACGACCGCGGCTCCTGGCTCGACCACATCGACTACGGCCAGCGCAAGGACGCCGACGGCAGCGTCCTGGACACCCCGGCGACCTCCCGCGTCACCTTCTCCGTAGCGGAACGCTGCCTGCCGAAGGACGGCGTCTGCTCCGATGCCAACTTCGCCGACAAGGACCCCGGCAAGTACCGCATCTGGTACGACACCCCCGCCGACCTGCGCTGCCAGTCGAAGAAGATGTGCTGGAACGCGGGCCCGTCGTTCTGGACGCGCAAGCGCCTGACGGCCGTCACCACCGAGACCCAGCGCGTCGCCGGTTCCACGGCCCGGCAGACGGTCGACAAGTACACCCTCGCCCACGACTTCCCGGTCCTGAAGACGGGCCCGAACACGGCGCTGTGGCTGGAGTCGGTGCAGCGCACCGGCTACGAGCGGGGCGGCGCGAGCACCACCCTCAACGCGGTGCGCTTCGAGTCCAACGCCGAGGACATGCCGAACCGCGTCAAGAAGGACAAGCGTCCGAGCTTCTCCCGCCTGCGGATCGGCCGCGTGATCAACGAGTACGGCGGCGAGACCGTCGTCTCGTACAAGAACCCCACCGGCGAGTGCGCCACGGGCACCGGCCTCCCCGGCAAGGCGGACACCGCCGAGCTGAAGGGCAACACCCGGCTGTGCTACCCGTCGTACTGGCACCCCGACCCCGAGGTCGAGGACATCGACTGGTTCCACAAGTACGTCGTGGACACCATCGAGGAACTCCCCAACGTCCCCGGCGCGTTCTCCACGCAGACCGCCTACCAGTACAAGAACGCCGGCTGGAAGCTCGCCGAGGCCGAGTTCACCAAGAAGGCCACCCGTACGTACTCCCAGTTCGCGGGGTTCGAGCAGACCACCGTCATCACCGGCAGCGACCAGCCGTCCATGGGCAGCAAGCGCTCCAAGGCGGTCACCCGCTTCTTCCGGGGCATGGGCGACGACGTCCCGGTCAAGGACATCACCGGCGCGGAGATCGCCAAGGACCGCGAGCCGTTCGCGGGGAGGATCGCCGAGGAGCTGACGTACTCCGAGGCCGGCGACGCGGACACCGACTGGCTCTCGCGCAGCGTCACCGTCCCCGAGGCCACCGTCCTCGCGACCCGCGCGCGCGACGACGGCCTCACCCCGCTGCGGGCCTGGCGCGTCACCGAGCCCGAGGAGATGGCGTACACCCGCTCCTCCGGCACCGGCGACGACAAGCGCACCGAGCGGGTCGTGAAGTCGACGACGACGTACGAGCCGACGTACGGCCTGCCCACGCAGGTCGAGTCGCTCGGCGACACCGGCAAGACCGGCGACGAGTCCTGCACCCGCCTCGAATACCTCCACCAGACCGGCAAGAACCTGATCGGCCTGAGCAAGCAGGTTCTGGTCTCCCCAACTACCTGTGCGGCGGCCGACTTCGCCGACCTGTCCACCCTGAGCGGCGCCACCCGCACCGCCTACGACGGCCAGGCGTACGGCGCCGCGCTGCTCGCCGGCACGCAGGGCGAGGCCTCGCAGACCTGGTCCCTCAAGGGCGACGGCTCCGGCTTCCAGCCGAACGGCCGCTCCGAGTTCGACGCGACCGGCCGGGTCGTCAAGCAGACCGACCCCGACGGCAATTCGGGCACGATCGCCTACGACCCGCCCACCGGCCAGGTCTTCAAGGTCACCGAGACCAACGCGGCCGGCCACACCCAGATCCAGGAACTGGAGCCGGGCCGGGGCACCTCGCTGAAGACGACCGACGCCAACGGCCATGCCAGCGAGGCGAAGTACGACGCGCTCGGCCGCCTGGTCGAGGCGTGGGGCGCGGGCCGTACCCCGTCCGCCTCGGCCGTGCCCGACTTCAAGGCCGTCTACACGATCCCCGAGTACGACGCGAACCGCGAGAACCGCAGACCGCCGTACGTCACGACGTACGCGCGCGGCCACGAGAACCGCGTCGAGACCTCCGTAACTCTGTACGACGGCCTGGGCCGTGAGCGCCAGACGCAGGAAGAGGCCGACGGCGGCGGCCACTTGATCACCGACACCCTCTACAACACCTCCGGCGAGATCTGGCAGACCAACAACGCCTACTTCACCCTCGACGCGAAGTTCGGCGAACTCTTCTCCCCGCTCGCCGACACCGTCGTCCCCAACATCACCCTCTACACGTACGACGGCCTCGGCCGCGTCCTCGCCGAGACCCCGGTCCTGAAGGTCAAGGACGCGCAGACCGGCGAGGCCACCTCGAAGCCGGTCGAGGAGCGGGCGACCCGCTACGAGTACGGCCAGGACTGGTCGAAGGTCATCAACCCGGCCGGCACCTCGTCCTACCAGGTCTTCACCGACGCGCTGGGCCGCACGTCCCGCCTCGACACCTTCAACCCGCAGGCGCCGAACGGCTTCACGTCCACGCGGTACACGTACGACCGCCACGGCCGCCTGACCAAGGCGGTCAACTCGGCCCAGCCGAACAGCCCGTGGAGCTGGACCTACGACAACCGGGGCCGCCAGGTCACGGCGACGGACCCCGACACGGGCACCACGCGGACCGAGTACGACCACCGCGACCGCACGCTGAAGACGGTCACCCAGCGGGCCACCGTCTGGAACGGCTACGACACCCTCTCCCGCCCGACCGAGCAGCGCCTGAACGACGACAAGGGCACCCTGCTCGCGTCCTTCGACTACGACAAGGCGCCCGGCGGCAAGGGGATGCCGTACGCGGCGACCCGGTACACCGGCGGTGAGGCGTACACGCAGAAGGTCGACGGCTACACCAAGGACTACCAGCCGACATCCACGACGCTGACGCTCCCGCAGTCCCTGAAGGACGCGTGGGGCCTCGACACCACGTACAAGTACGGCTACACGTACACCGACACCGGCAGCCTCCAGGAGGCGACCCTCCCCAAGGCCGGCCGCTTCGACGCCGAGAACCTGGTCGTCCGCTACAACGAGAACGGCAAGCCGCTCTCCATCAGCGGCAAGGACTGGTACGGAGCCGAGACCGTCTACGACGTCCACGGCCAGGTCCTGCGCTCGACGCTGGGCGCGCAGCCGTACCGGGTGTGGACGAGCGCCCTGTACGACGAGGCCAGCGGGGAGTTGACCGAACAGTCGGTCCACCGCGAGGGCAAGGCCGACACGGCGGTCGTCCCCGGCAACCTGGTGTCCCGCCGGACGTACGGCTACGACCCGTCCGGCAACGTCACCTCGATCCGCGAGAACGCCGAGGGCAAGGCCGCCGAGCGCCAGTGCTTCACGTACGACCCGCTGGGCCAGCTGAAGACGGCGTGGACTTCAGGTGATTTGTTGTCCTGCGTCGGCCCGAAGAAGTCCGACGGGTCCCTGAACGTCTCGGCGGGCGCGGACAGTTCGGGCTACTGGCAGGAGTACGAGTACGACCTCGTCGGCAACCGCACGAAGCTGACGGAGAAGAACCTCGCCGGTTCGGCGGAGCTGGACGCGGTCACGTCGTACACCTACGGCAAGACGGACGGCAGCCAGCCGCACACGCTCACGAAGGTGTCGAAGAAGTACCGGGCCGCTGCTGGTGGCCCCGAGGTGACGGCCGAGGCGGAGCGCCTGTACGAACTCACCGGTGAGACCAAGTCGATCACGTCCGTCCAGAACGGTGACAAGCAGGAGCTGGCCTGGACGTACGACGGCAAGGTCGAGCGGATCACGGGTGCGGGGACGCGTGGTCGCACGCCTTATGTGGGGCTCGCGGACAAGTGCCTGGACCTGAAGAGCGGTGTCACGACCGCCGGTCAGCCGATCCAGCTGTACTCCTGCAACGGCACGCCGGCGCAGCGCTGGAGCTTCGCGGTGGCCGCTGGGCAGGCGGACCCGAACCGGGGGACGTTCAGGATCTACGACGACTGGTGCGCTCAGCCTGCGGGCAGTGCGGCGGGGTCGGCGGTCCAGCTCCAGAAGTGCGTGACGGGAGCCTCCGCGCAGGAGGTGAAGCGGACCACCGCCGGTCAACTCGTGCACGTGGCTTCGGGGTTGTGCTTCGCGGTGAAGGACGCTTCGTCGGCGAACTCGGCGTTGATCGTGCTGGCGGCGTGTGACGCGGCTCGTGCGGAGCAGCAGTGGGCGGCGCAGAACGACACGCGGTACGTGTACGGGCCCGACGGCTCGCAGCTCCTTGCTGTCAAGGGGAAGCAGGCGACGCTGTTCCTGGGCGACACCGAGGTGACGGTCGCTGCGGGGGGTGCGCTGGTCAACTCGCAGCGGACGTATTCGGCGCCGGGTGGGTCGGTGATGCGGTACGCGCAGGGGTCCAGCACGGAGTACCTCGTCGCACTCGCCGGGGACCATCAGGGCAGTACGTACGTCGAGGTCGGTCTCGACGGCTCGATGCCGGTGCGGGTACGCAAGCAGGACCCGTTCGGGAACCAGCGCGGTGCCGGCACGGTGGGGGTGGACTTCCAGTCGAACAAGGGGTTCCTGGGGGCGGATCGGGATGATGCGTCTGGGTTCCAGCCGTTGGGGGCGCGGCTGTACGACCCTGTCGTGGGGCGGTTCCTGTCCGCCGACCCGGTGTTGGACCTGAACGATGTGTTGCAGTCCAACGGGTATTCGTACGCGCACAACAACCCGGTGACGATGTCGGACCCGACGGGGTTGTCGATCAGCCTGACGGCGTCGGAGCGGGCGGCGGCGTTGGCGGGGGCGGGGTTGTCGCCGGCGCAAGTCGCCCAGGCGCAGGCGATGATGGGGAAGTCGCTGACGTCGGTGATCCTCGCGGTGGCGTGGGAGACGCTGAAGGACTTCATCGGCATCAACGACGCGATGGCGTGCTTCGGCGGGGACATGTGGTCCTGCGCGGGGCTGATCGTGGACGCGATCCCGTGGACCAAGTTCGGCAAGATCCCGTCGGTACTGAAGGCCGTCAAACGCACGATCAATGCGATCGAGTCGTTCAAGGCGGCGAAGAAGGCGGCGGAGCTGGTCCTGAAGGCGGCGAAGGCCGCCGAAACAGCCGCTCTGAACGCCAAGAAGGCGGCGATCGAGAAGGCGAAACGGGAAGCCGCACAACGGGCGAAGAAGAAGGCGGCGGAACAGGCGAAACGCACGGCCGATGCGGCTGCGGCGCGAACGAAGAAGACGGGCAACCCGGTCCAGAAGCAGGCTCAGGCGAAGGCTGCGCCGAAGGTTTCCACGGCGAAGAGTGCTGGCGGGGGTTCCGGGAAGAGCGGCGGCTCCAAGCCGGGGGGTAACTCCGGGGGGTCCTCGCGGTCCGGTGGCGGGTCGAGTGGGGGCGGAGGCTCGGGCAAGGCCGAGGGTGGCTCCTGCTCGATCAGCAACAGCTTTGTCCCCGGCACCAAGGTCCTGATGGCCGACGGCTCCACCAAGCCGATCGAGAAGGTCAAGGCCGGCGACAAGGTCATCGCCACCGATCCCGAGTCCGGCGAGACTCAAGCTCAGACGGTTACGGCCGAGATCAAGGGCAAGGGCCTCAAGCACCTCGTCAAGGTCACGATTGACACCGACGGGAACAAGGGCACCAAGACTGCCTCGATCACCACGACTGACGGACACCCGTTCTGGGTTCCCGAGCTCCGGAAGTGGGTCGACGCCACCGACCTGCAGGCTGGGCAGTGGCTGCGGACCGGAGCGGGGACACTTGTTCAGGTCTCGGCTGTGGAGCGCTGGACCAACTCAGGGGTGACGGTCCACAACCTAACCATTGGTGATGTTCACACGTACTACGTGTCGGCGGATGTAACCCCGGTTCTTGTCCACAACTGCGGGTCAAGCACTGAGCACACCAGGATGTACGTTGCAGGCCGTCCGGGTGTGGATGACAGCCCACAAGACCCCCTTCCCGAGAGCGCAGTGATACACAGGGGGGGAAGTCTCCAAGACGGCAGCCATGCTTACGTGGTGATGCCGGGGGGGTCAGTCAGAGCTTTTCACCAAGACAGCGCATTTGACGTCCAAATATGGGCAGGGCATACAAGTCTCTCTGGAGGTGCGCCTGTGATTATGGCCGGTGAATTTACCGTATCGAATGGTTCTATTATTGAATTTACCAACTTCTCCGGCCATTATCGGCCGGGCGGGTCTGGAATGGAGGCGGTGGCGCGCGATGCTCTGGGTAGGAGTGGGTTTAATTTGAGTGGAGCGATATGGAATCCTTGGAATTTTGAGTAAAATCTCTCGCCTCCCTTGTCTGTGCAGGCGGGCTAGGGAGGCGAGAGTCTAATTATGACTCTTCTGATCCCAGGGCCCGGGCAAAGTCGATCAGTCGCCGAAGATCTTCGTCTGCCAGTCGACTTGCGATTGAAACCAGTTCGCCGATCTCCTTTGCGTTTCGATAGGATCTGGGCGGGGTTGAGGTGGGTTTCGCTGCGAGGTTGGCGATTGTGAGCAAATCTGCTTCGGATATCTGCAATGCTGGCGCGATATCCTTCATTGTTTCCGGTGAGGGTTGAATTTTCCCGTGAAGCAATTGCAGGATGGTGGATTGGGAGAGGGCTGATGCCCGGCTAACGGCCCCAGGGGACAGCCTGCGGTTGTCCATCAGGCCCTGCAAGATGTCAGCGAAGCGTTGAGTCACCCTTGTAGCTTACTAAGTCCGTCAAGCGCGGTATATTATTCTGGCGGAACTTCTGTGGGAGGCTCAGGGTAGTGATGACGGTTACGTCGACTGTGGCAAATGAGTCGTCGGTGCCGTTGTTGGTTTGGGTGAGCTCCTTGCTGGAGTTGCTGGTGACTTGGCATCGGATTCGACCCGGTTGTGGAGGGCTGCAAGTGGACCCTGATCCAAAGTCTGTTCGAACGCCTCCATGACTGTGCCTCGGGCTATTTGGATTCGCTGACCAATCGAAATGAGCCCTTCGCTAACAGCTTCGCCGGAAATGTGCTTAGATCGGTGGAGGCTGGGGATAAGATTTCCGGCTGCCATCAGTTCGAACGCGGTGCTGCAGTCTGGCTCTCCATGCATTTCTTCCTCAGCTTCGCCCGCAAGTACGGTCTCCGGTCCTGCGGTGCTCTGCGCAGTTCCTTTACCTGCAACCTCGGTTTCCTCCTATTGGATTTCCTGCTTGACTAACGAGCGTCACGCGGCGTTATGGATGGAAAAATTCCTTGTGAATTATCACCATCGTTTTGGCTTCTGGGATCGCCAGTTCCGCGGGTGAACAATGCACTTACTAGAGGGGCCTCGGTGCTGTAAGGCGTGGCCTTACAGAGAAATCGCCTCGGCGAGTTCCGTCAGCGTGACGACCCGGAAGTCCTGGAGTCTCCGGACCATCTGTGACGCGAGGTACCAGGGCAGTGCCGGATGGCCGTAGGGGAGGAAGTCGGCGGTGTGTGGTGTGGGTTGGATGCAGGGCTCGATCAAGTTCCGTGAGTGTCCGGGGTGTTGGTGATGCCCAGGATGGCGAGTGCTCGTTCGGGTTCGTGGCGGATGGCGCGGGTGGTCTTGGCGATGTTGTCGGCTCCGAGGATCTTCAGGGTGCCGATGGCGAGGTTGCGGATGGTGGCCATGGCGCGGGGCGTGGTGCCGGCGTGAATGGTCGAGGCGTCCTCGGCGAACGTGACGTCTCGGATGTAGTGGGAGGAATTTTCGATTCCCCAGTGCCCGCGAATGGCGGTGGCGAGGTCGGCGGGGCGGGTTTGGTGGGCGGCGAGGCTGGTGACCGCGTAGACGTTCTCGCGGGTTTCGGGCCGACCGGTGGGCTTGCGGCGGCGGTGGACCCGGATGGCGAGGTGAGCGTGGGGGAAAGCGATGCCGCCGAGGTTGTCGGCGATGGCGCAGGTCTTGATCGAGCGGGACTCGCGGCGGCCGTGGGCGGTGGCGGAGGTGGTGTGCTGGACCTTGATCGACGTCCAGGGCAGAGCGGCGAGCTGGGCGTAGGCAGTGGGCTGGTTGGTCTTGATGACGGCGATGTAGTGGGCCTTCTTCGTCTCGGCCAGCCAGGTGATGTTGGCCTTCACTGAGTGGAGGGCATCGAAGGTGACGACGGTGCCGGCGAGGTCGAGTGGCGCCAGCAGGGGCTTGAAGTGGCGCACTTCGTTGGTCTTCGCACCGACCTCGACCTGGGCAATCGTGGCGACGCGGTCGTGGGTGACCGCCGAGAGCAGGTGACGGCGCGGCGCGGCCAGGCGGGCTGAGCCCCTGAGGGCCTTGCCGTCCACGGCGATGACCTGCCGCGATCGGGCCTCGGGCACTTCCGCGGACGCGGTGATGCGGTGCCGGTCGGCCAGGTAGGCGCCCACAGCCTGGTCCAGGGCGTCGCCGTCAAGTGCCGAAAGAACGCGTCCGAGAGTGACCGGCCTGGGGCTGCGCCGCCAGCCGAGCAGGTGACGGCGTACCCCGAGGGATGCCAGCAGCGAGTTCGTGGCCCGCTCGCCGAACTCGGCGAGCTCGTCGATGCTCTTCGCTCCGCAGACGGCCGCGCAGGCACACACCAGCAAGATCGCCGTCAGCGAGTACCACCGGCCCCGGCGCGAGCGCGGATCCGGAACCGATTCGAGGTAGGGACGCAGGTCAGCGATCCGGTCCGCATCCAGCGGACCCAGCTTCTCCAGCACGGCAGGGATAGGGGAAGATGCAACAGCAGGCACGGGACGTCCTCGTGATCATCTGGCTTCGACACCACAATGATCACGAACCCCCGTGCCTGCTCTGCTGTCCGCCCCTACCGGCCTGATCGCCAACCCTCCACGCAATCACGGAACTTGACGGAGCCCTGGGTTGGATGCCGTTGGGGCCGTAGCCGTACGGGGTGCCTAGGACTCCGTGGAGGCGTGGGGTGGGGACGAGGAGGATGTTGGGGGTGCCGGTGAGGGCGGGGCAGAGGGTGGTGGCTGTGCGGGTGTGGCGGGGGCAGACCGGGGGTTGGGTGGTGTGGAGGGTGGTTGCGCCTGGGGGGAGTTCGCCGGGGGAGGTTAGGAAGATGAACCCCTGCGGAGTGCGTGCGGGTTGGGCGCAGATCTGGCACAACAGGCGTTGCATGCAGTCGCGTTGACGCGCGGGGTGGACGAGTTTCCACTGGGGTTTACCGATGGGGAGGCCATTGCTGCCGACCTGTTGTGAACAGCGGGCCCAGAGCACGCCGTTGAGGTCCCGGTCGTCGGGGAGTTCGGTGCGGTAGCCGAGGCGGAGGCGGCCGTCGGGGCCGTACACGCCCCGCAGGGACGAGTGGGGCGCGGGCGTCTCGCCCTCACGGCAGGTGATGTACGGGACGATCCTCACGCCGACCCCCGTACGCGCAACCCGCAGCACACGTCCTTGCCACCGACCGTTGCCTCGGCCCGCCACCACTCGGTGAGCGCGGACACGAGCAGCATCCCCCGCCCGGACTGCGCGTCCCAGTCGGGTTCCTTGACGACGGGGAGGACGCGGGAGCGATCGCTGACGGTGATGCGCAACTCGTCGCCGTAGTACTGGAGTACGAGGAGGGCGATACCCCCGGCGTACCGATGGACGTTGGTGAGCAGCTCGGTGACGACCTCCAGCGCGTCGTCCAGGACGGCGTCAAGTCCCCATAACCGAACGTGGGACCGGACGACGCGGCGAACCCAGTGCAGTTCCTCGGGCTCGACGAACAAGGGCAACCGGAACTCCTCGTACGCGTCCTGCGCGTGTTCGACCATGCCGCCTCCAGACCGCTCCCGCCTGTGCGTACGTGTCGAACGCGCGTTACGTGAAGGCGAGTTGAACTGACAGAACTTTGCTGTAACCAACAGGCTGCCCCCGATGAGTACTTGAACGCAACCTACTTGGGTGCAATGTTGGAGCGAAGGGGTGATTGGAAAATTGACTTGGCATATTCGGCCACTTGGAGGGGAGTTGTACGGCACACTGGACGCCGACCTACGCGGTAGAGAGGTGAAGATGCCCGCACACCTGCGACCAACTGTGCGACGACGTCGACTTGGAGCTGAGCTCAAACGCCTGCGCGAGGCGGCCGGCGTGAGCATGGACGACGCGGGCGAGCACATCGACGGCGACAAGACGAAGATCTCGCGCATCGAGAACGGCCGTCAGGGCATCCGACCCCTGGAGATCAAGGCGCTGTTCGACAGGTTCGGCGTCGAGGACGAGAAGCTCAAGACCGCGCTCCTGACACTCGCCCGCGAGGCCAAGCGCAAGGGGTGGTGGCAGCAGTACGGGGACACGCTCCGCCCTGACTTCCAGGAGTTGCTGGCTCTGGAGTGGGACGCCGCGAGGATCCACACCTTCCAGGCCATGGTCGTACCCGGTCTGCTTCAGACGAGCGCGTACGCGGAAGCCATAAACCGAGGTACCAGCAGGCGCTCGACGGAGGAGGAGATCCAGAACCTGGTCCGGCTTCGGATGGAGCGGCAGAGCATCTTCGAGCGCGAGGAGCCGCCGCAGTACCTCTGCATCCTCGACGAAGCCGTGCTTCACCACGAAGTCGGCGGTTCCCTCGTCATGGCGGGACAACTTCGACGGTTGCTCGAAGTGGGAGAGCGGCCAGGGCTGTCCGTGCAGGTGGTTCCGTACGCGCAGGGTGGTTACGTCGGTCTCGAAGGGCCGTTCACCATCTACTCGTACCCGGAACACATGGCTCTGGACGTCGTGGGACTCAACTACCTCGACGGAGCTCTCTACTTGGAGGAAGATGGTTCTGTCGAGAGGTATCGCAGGGCCTTTGACCAAGTGCGTGCCGCCGCTCTATCGTCTCGGCAGTCCATGGATCTGATCTCGCAGCTCGCGCGGGACTTCGAGGCGAAGTAAGAGGCACTGTCTGATGATGCGGTACGACCTCCCGGCGGACCGTTGGGCCAAGTCCTCGTACAGTGCTGACACCAGCGGACAGTGCGTGGAGTACCAACTCGTAGGCGCTGAGCACGTCGCACTGGGGGACTCGAAGGACCGCACGCGAGGCGCCTTCGTCTTCCCGACGGCCGCTTGGAGTTCGTTCGTCCGCGCGGTGAAGCGTGAGGTCCTCCCGGGCGCGTGACCGCTGATGCGGGATGACTGTGATGCGGGACTTCGAGAGAAGCTAAGAGGAAACCGATGATCCGCAGGAACCTCCCGACCGACGGCTGACGCAAGAGCAGCTACAGCGACGGAGGCAATGCTCAGTGCGTCGAGTACCTGCGCCTCGAACCCGATGAGATCGCCATCCGCGACACGAAGGCACCCGCGCGGGGTGCCTTCGTCTTCCCGGCGCTCTGCTGGACCTCGTTCGTCGACGCCGTGAAGCACGAGAACCTCCCGCGCACCTGACCCCATGAACACCCCGGCCCGGCACCCCATCCCCGTACGCCGAGGCCGCCTCCGCCAAGCCGCGGCAAGCCTCGAACAAGCCACCGGCACCCACGTACAGATCATCGGCGGAACCCTGCTGCTGTCCCCACCCCGAACCGCCGAACACGCCGCCCCCCTCATCGCCCTGCGCGACACCCTCCGCCCCCAACTCCCGCCCCCGCACGAAGCCTTCAAGAACGTCTCCGTCCCCATGCCCGGCGACCCGGACGACTACGCGACCCCCGACCTGACCATCGGCCCCCGCGCCTTCAAGGACGACGACGGCCGGCTCCTGGACGCCGACGCGGTCGAACTCGCCGTAGAGGTCATCTCCCCGAGCGAACGACTGAAGGGCATCAACGAGAAGACAGCCTGGTCCGCGTCCCCCGCTTGTTGCAGATCGCCCCGAGGACCGGCACATGGTCGCTGTTCGGCCGCCCCGGTGAGGGCGAGTACCGGAGCGTAGTACACGGCAAGTACGGCGAGACGGTACCGCTGCCCGCGGAACTCGGCGGCGAGCTGGGTACGACGGGCCTCGGGCTGTACGGCCCCCGCGGGACAGGGACCAGCGGCACTCATGAACCCCGCCGAGTGGAAGCCCGTCACCACCGCAAGCTCCTGAGTGAAGCAGCGGAGGACAACCCTGAGTGCGGCCACCTTACGAGGACGCTGAACTGGCCCGCGAACTCGGCCAGTTCGTCTACGACCCGCGTACCGCTCCCGGCCTGTCCCGGACGGAATCCGCCGAGCGTCACGGCATGAAGGAGACGCGGATCCCCGTATCGAAGGCGGAGGCGCCACCGTCCCTCCAGGCACGTGCCCTCAACGCCGGCCTCACCGAGGACGACGAAGCCCGGACGTCACCCCCCCCACGCCTCCATCAACCGCTCAGGCCCGTACGTCCCCGCAAGCCCGTCGACAGAGAACCCGGACCGCGACACGGCGACCAGGGGAGTCCCCGCGTCCGCGCCGGGAACAGCCAGCGCGTCCCGCGCCAACGCGGCCAGCGCCCGCTGGTCGAACGCCCCGTGCTCGTACCACTTGACCGACCCGACGAACCCGATCTCCCGGGCCGGCGCCCGGTCGGCGCCCACCAGATCGACCTCGGGATTGTTCGTACGAGGCCACCAGCCACCCACTTCGCGCACCTGCGGCCACGTCGAGTCGGGCAGCAGCCGCCCCAGCGACTCCCGTACGACGGGCTCGATCGCCCGGCCGCGCCACGAGGCCCACCCGCGTTCGACCGCCTCGGCCACGATCCGCCCGCGCCCGCGCTCGATCTCGGGGATTCCGCGTTCGAGGAAGGCCAGCCAGAACCGGAGGTAGGGGTCGGCGACGCGGTAGCGGCGGTCGCGGTCACCGGCGCGGACGGACAGCGGCGTGTCGACGGCGACGAGCCGCTTGTCGGCGAGGGTGCGCAGGACGGGGTTGAGCGAGCCGGGCGGCAGCGGCCGATCCATGGCTCCGGCCTTCGCCGCGATCGTCCCGAAGGTCCGCTCACCGCTGCCGATCACGGACAGCACGTGCCGGGCCTGGAGCGAGGTCGGGAACTCGGCGGCCAGTGCCCGCTCGCCGGAGACGAGGAGGGGGGAGGTGGGGTCGTCGAAGGCACGGGAGAGGAAGCCGGCGCGGCTCTCACCCTCCCGCCACTCCTGGCAGACCAGCGGCAGACCGCCGGTGATCAGGTGCGCGTCGAAGGCGTCGGCGGCCGGGAGCCCGGTCATCGCCATGACCTCGGCGGGGGAGAGCGGCGCGAGGACCATCTCCACGCCGCGCTGGTGGAAGGGGCGGCCGTACGCGGAGAGCCGCTCCATCATCGCGAGATCGCTGCCGATGAGGACGAGCAGGACGGGCTTGCGGCTCAGCACCCGGTCCCACACCGTCTGCAGGGTGCCTTCGAGTACGGGGTCGCCTTCGAGCATCCAGGGGAGTTCGTCGAGTACGACGATGCTGGGGGCGTCGTCCGGAAGCACCGCCGCGAGCTGGCGCAGGGCGGTGTCCCACGCGGCGACGCCGGTGACACCGGCGAGGAGTCCGGTGTCGGGCAGCGAGGAGTGCCGGACCTCGTCGAGGAACCGGGTCCGCTCCCGGTCGGCGCTCTCGCCCCGGGTGGCCTGGTGGACCACGTACGGCACCTGGGCGCGCTCACAGAACAGGTCGACGAGCCGCGACTTCCCGACCCGGCGCCGGCCGCGCAGGAGCAGGGCCCGGCCGCGCTGGTCGCCGCGCCCGGCGCGCACCCAGGCGAGGTGGCGGTCGAGGAGGGCCAGCTCGGTGGTGCGGCCTACGAAGCCTGGCATGGGTCACCCTCCGTGGTTACTCGTAATGAACTTACTCAAGTGAATCATAGTAAGTCAGATATGAGCTTCCCCTCTGTCCAGCCCTTTCTCAAACCCCTGCGCAAACTCTGTTGACGGCGGCGATGTTACCGGTAACATCGCCGCGTCGGAGGTTGTGAGAACCGTCCCCACATCGACGTGGGCCGTCTTCTGGAGGTCGTGTGCCCGATCCTGCCCGCCTCCAGCGGCGTGCCCCACGAGTCCCCTCGCGCAAGCATCCCCTCAGCTCCGAAAGGACCCTCCATGTCCGCCCTGAGTACTACCCCCACCTCGTTCGAGCTCAACGGCGAGCCCTTCCGGATCATCTCGGGGGCGCTGCACTACTTCCGGGTGCACCCGGACCAGTGGGCGGACCGCCTGCGCAAGGCGAGGCTGATGGGCCTCAACACCGTTGAGACGTACGTGCCTTGGAACCTGCACCAGCCGGAACCAGGGACGCTGGTGCTGGACGGGCTGCTGGACCTGCCACGGTTCCTGCGGCTCGCGCACGCCGAAGGGCTGAAGGTGTTGTTGCGGCCGGGCCCCTACATCTGCGCGGAATGGGACGGCGGCGGCCTCCCGCACTGGCTCATGTCGGAGTCGGACGTCCAACTCCGCAGCAGCGACCCGAAGTTCACGGCGATCATCGACCGCTACCTCGACCTCCTCCTGCCCCCGCTGCTCCCGCACATGGCCGAGTCCGGCGGCCCGGTCATCGCGGTGCAGGTGGAGAACGAGTACGGCGCGTACGGCAACGACGCCGAGTACCTCAAGTACCTTGTGGAGGCGTTCCGTTCACGCGGCATCGAGGAACTCCTGTTCACCTGCGACCAGGTGAACCCCGAACACCAGCAGGCCGGCAGCATCCCCGGCGTCCTGTCCACCGGCACCTTCGGCGGAAAGATCGAGACCGCGCTGGCGACCCTGCGCGCGCACCAGCCCGAAGGCCCGTTGATGTGCGCCGAGTTCTGGATCGGCTGGTTCGACCACTGGGGCGGCCCGCACCACACTCGCGACACCGCGGACGTCGCCGCCGACCTGGACAAACTCCTCGCGGCAGGCGCCTCCGTGAACATCTACATGTTCCACGGCGGCACCAACTTCGGCCTCACGAACGGCGCCAACCACCACCACACGTACGCCCCCACGATCACGTCGTACGACTACGACGCACCCCTTACCGAGAACGGCGACCCGGGCCCGAAGTACCACGCGTTCCGCGAGGTCATCGCCAAGTACGCGCCGGTACCGGAGGAGTTGCCCACCCCCTCGGCCAAACTTCCCGTCACCGAGGTCGAGTTGACCGAACGGGCCCCGCTGCTGCCGTACCTGTCCGAACTGTCGGGCCGGACCGTACGCACCGAAACCCCCATCACCGCCGACGAGTTGGGGATGCGGGCCGGATACGTCCTGTACCGCAGCAGCCTGCCGAAGAACGGCCTCGGCGTGCTGCGCTTCGAGGGCGGCGTGGGGGACAGGGCCCAGGTGTACGTCGACGGCGCGCCGGTCGGCGTGCTGGAGAACGAGCGCCGCGAGACCAGCCTCCCGGTCCAAGTACACCGCAGGGGGGCCGTGTTGGAGGTGCTCGTGGAGAACATGGGCCGCGTCAACTACGGCCCCAGGATCGGCGCCCCCAAGGGCCTGCTCGGCCCGGTCACGTTCGACGGCATGCCGGTCACGGGCTGGGAGTGCCGCCCGCTCCCGATGGACGCCCCCCTCGGCGCCGCGCTGTACGCCGACGCGGAGACCGAGGCGTGCGCCGAACCCGCCTTCCACCGGGGGACGTTCGAGGTCACCGACCCCGCCGACACCTTCCTCTCCCTGCCGGGGTGGACGAAGGGCCAGGCGTGGGTCAACGGCTTCTCGCTCGGCCGGTACTGGAACCGGGGCCCGCAGCAGACCCTCTACGTCCCGGGCCCCGTCCTGCGCCCCGGCGCCAACACGCTGATCGTGCTGGAACTCCAGGCGAACACGACGAACCGCGCGCACCTTGTCGACGCGCCCGACCTGGGCCCGAAGGGGCAGTGAGGCCAGTGAGTTCAGCGGCATCGGAAAGTTCAGTAAGGCCAACTGCCCCCGTGACACACCAACTTCACCTCCCGTCCCCGCCCACCCCACCCCGCACCAACCACCTCCCCTTCTCCGACGCCCCCGGCGTCCCCGACCCCATCGAGGTCACCAGCCGCTGGCTCACCCGGGGCGGCAAACCCTGGTTCCCGGTCTCGGGCGAGTTCCACTACTCCCGCTACCCGAACGCCGGTTGGGAGGAGGAACTCCTCAAGATGAAGGCGGCGGGAGTCACCGCCGTCGCCTCGTACGTCATCTGGATCCACCACCAGCCGACCGAAGCCGCCCCTCGCTTCGACGGCGACCTCGACCTCCGCCGCTTCGCCGAACTCTGCGCCCGCCACGGCCTCGACTTCATCCCCCGAGTCGGCCCCTGGTCCCACGCGGAAGTACGCAACGGCGGCCTCCCCGACTGGGTCCTGGCCCGCACGGACGCCACCCGCACCGACGACCCGGCGTATCTCGCCGCCGTACAACCCTGGTTCGAGGCGATAGCGGCCCAACTCGACGGCCTGCAAAGAGCGTCGGGCGGCCCGATCGTCGCGATCCAGATCGAGAACGAGCTGTACGACCAGCCGGGCCACCTGCTCACCCTCAAGCGGATGGCCCAACAGGCGGGCATGGACGCGCCGTTGTGGACGTCCACCGCCTGGGGAGGAGTCCAGCTCCCCGGGGACGAGCTGATGCCGTTGTACGGCGGCTACCCCGAGACCTTCTGGACCGAGGCCGACGGCGGCTGGCCCGACACCTGCCGCAAGCACTTCTTCTTCACGCACCAGCGGGACGACGAAGGCATCGGCGCGGACCTGCGCCCGACGACCGTACGGGGCGTCGACTCGGCCGTGTACGCCGAGCGATTCCCTTGGGCCACCTGCGAGTTGGGCGGGGGGATGGCGGTCGCCTACCACCGCCGCCCGCGCGTCGACGCCGCCGACATCGGGTCCCTCGGCCTCACGAAGATCGGCTGCGGTTCCGTCTGGCAGGGCTACTACATGTTCCACGGCGGGACCAACCCGGGCCCCGGCCTCCAGGAGTCCCACGCCACCGGGTACCCCAACGACCTCCCCGCCCTGACCTACGACTTCCAGGCACCGCTGGGGGAGTACGGCCAGTACCGCGACGCGTACGACGAACTCCGGCTCCAGCACCTGCTGTTGGCGGAGTTCGGGGAGCGCATCGCCCCGATGGAGTCGGTGCTTCCGTTGGAGGCGCCGACGGGGCAGCACGACATGGAGACGCTGCGGTGGGCCGTACGGACCGACGGGGAGTCCGGGTTCCTCTTCGTCAACAACCACCAGCCGCACGGGGAGTTGGCCGAGCATCCCGGCACGACGTTCACCGTCGGCGGGCTGACCTTCCCGAGCGAGCCCTTCACGGTTCCTCAAGGTGCCTATTTCTGCTGGCCGTTCAGGATGGAGTTCGGCGGGCTGCGCGTCGAGTGGGCCACGGCTCAGCCCGTGTGCACGGTCCAGGACGGCGGCCGTACGGTCCTCGTGCTGGCCGCGACCGAGGGGGTGCCGGTCGAAGTCGCGCTCGGCGGGGGTGTCGCGGTGAACGCCATGCCGGAAGGAGCCGCGGTCGGACCGGCGTTCGACGACGGGAGCGGCGTACTGATCACCGGCATCCGGCCCGGCACCGGCGCGTGGATCGAGGCGGAGAACCTCGACGAGGAGCCGATCGCCTTCCTCGTCCTCGACGCCGCCACCGCCCGCACCGCCTACAAGGGCTTCGCCTGGGGCGCCGAGCGGCTGATCCTCTCCGCCGAGGGCGTCGTCCTCGACCAGTACCGCGCCGAGGTCCGGCTGCACGGCCGTACCCCGCACAGCGCGGACACCGTCTCCTTCGCCGTCCTCCCCGCACCGGAGCGGCTCCCGAAGGGGGAGGCGCTGAGCGAGGCGCGGGACGGGGTACTGACGCGGTACACCCTGTCCGATGCCGGTGACCCGGCCCCCGTACCGGCCGTCGACCTTGTACGCCCTGCGGGTGACCCGCCCTCACCCACGACCGGCGTACTCCAGCGGGCCAGTGCCCCCGGGGACGAGTGGTACGAGCGGTCCGCCGCCGAGTACCGCGTACGCGTCCCCGCACACGACCGGCACGGCGTCCTGCGGCTCCACTGGCACGGCGACGTGGCCCGGGCGTACGTGGGGGAGCGGCTCGTCGCCGACCAGTTCTCCTCCGGCAGGCCCTGGGACATCGGGCTGGAGCTGATACCTGAGGGGGAGGAGCTGACGGTACGGGTACTGGCGTCCGACCCGTCCGCGCGGGTGTACCTGCCGGTGGAGCGGGAGGAGGGCGCCGGGATCCGGGGCGCGGAGATCGTCACGGCGAGGGTCTGGACGGTGGGCTGAGAGACCGGCGCCGCCGCTGGGAGACCTGAGGTGTACCCGCGTACTACTTCAGAGCTACTCCCGTCAGACCCGTACGGCCCGTAGTACCTGAGAGCTACGGGCCGTACACCCCCTACGACCCGTAGTACTCCGGAGCCACCCCTCCACCCACCCCCGTCCTATCCTGTGAATCCGTCGGCCACCCCAGCGCCGGCGACCCCGGGCCTCGGAATCGAGTGGGCCGGGGGACGGCCGAGGGAAGAAGCACCCACCATGACGAGAGGCGCTGCCGGGAACCCGGGGACGAAGGGAGGCGGGCGCAGCCGGCGGAACTTCGCGGGGAACCGGCCGGTGATGGAGGACGTCGCGCGGCTCGCCGGGGTCAGCAAGCAGACCGTGTCGCGGGTGCTGAACGAGAACCCGGCGGTCAGGGCGGAGACCCGCGAGGCGGTGCGCGCGGCGATGCGGACCCTCGGCTACCGGCCCAGCCGCAGCGCCCGCTCGCTCGCCAGCGGCCGTACCCGCATGCTCGGCGTGATCTCCTTCGACGCCGCCCGCTACGGCCCCGCCTCCACCCTTACCGCCGTCAACACCGCTGCGCAGGAAGCCGGTTACCTCGTCAGTTCCATCGCGCTCGACACCGCCGACCCCGACACGGTCGTCGAGGCGGTCGAGCGGCTCTCGGCGGAGGGCGCGGACGGCGTGATCGCGATCGCTCCCCAGCTGTGGATGGCCGCCGCCCTCGCACAGGCGCACCTCGACATGCCGCTCGTCATCATGGACAACGACCTCGGCGACGGCACCCCCATGATCACCGCCGACGCGCACACCGGCGCCCGCAAGGCCACCGAGTACCTCCTCTCCCTCGGCCACCCCACCGTCCACCACGTCGCCGGCCCCACCGGCTGGACCTCCGCGAGCCGCCGCGCGGAGAGCTGGGAGGCTGCCCTCAAGGCGGCCGGCGCCCCCGTCCCCGAGCCGCTCGTCGGCGACTGGAGCGCGGACTCCGGGTACGACCTCGGCCGGCAGCTCGCCAAGAACCCCGAGGTCACAGCCGTCTTCGCGTCCAACGACCAGATGGCGCTCGGTATCCTGCGTGCCCTGCACGAGGCGGGCCGCCGCGTCCCCGAGGACGTCAGCATCGTCGGGTACGACGACGTCCCCGAGGCCGCGCACTACCTCCCGCCGCTCACCACGATCCGTACGGACTTCCAGGAGATCGGCACCCGCTCCCTGCACGCCCTCCTCCACCGCATCGAGGCGGGCCCTACCCCCGAGGTACCCCCCTCCGTAGTACCGGTGGACCTGATCGTCCGCGAGAGCACGGCCCCGTACCGACGGTGAGGAGAGGGCGCCAGGGGCACGGCGCGTAGTCCTTCAGGGTTAACCGGGTACGACCCGCGTAGGCCCCGCGCAACCCCTAGACTCCTTACGGCCGTTGATCCGTACTCCGCACCGGAAGGCACCGACATGCGCCGCACCGCGATCAGCACGACCGTCCTCGCCCTCACCTTCCTCGCCGTTCCGGCGACCGCACAGGCCAACACGGAGTGGCCGAGTGCCGCCTCCACGGGCACGAACGTCCCGATCAAGGTGACGCTGACCGTGCAGGGCCCCGACGGACTCCTCTTCAAGGGCAAGGTCAGGACGAAGGGCCACGACGTCACCCCCGTCACGGGCGGCACGCACAAGTGCGACGGCACGAACGCGGGCGCCAACCCCTCCCCGGTACCCACCCCGACGGCGGCCCTGGACGACGCGGCCCGCGCCAACGGCTTCACCTGGGACGGCACGTGGTACGCCTCGTTCGACGACTACTTCGTGGAGACCATCAAGAACGTCAAGAGCGACGCCACCGCCTACTGGAACATCTCCGTCAACGGCACCTCGACCCCCGTCGGCGGCTGCCAGTTCAAGCTGAACCCCGGGGACGCGGTGGCGTTCACCTGGACCACTCTCTGAACTCCCGCACCGGGAACGACTCGGGACCCCATGGGGAACGCCCTGCGGCACCATCGGTGACATCCCGGCAGCGGGACGAACGCCGACGACACTGGGGGACAGCGATGCGCACGAGCACTCCGCGGAACAAGGCGGCCATGGCGACCGTGACCGGCCTGGCGGCCCTCGCCATCGGAGCGCTCGCCGTCACGCACCCCGCCCACACAGTCCGCGCGGACGACAGAGGGCCGGGCTTCACCGGCTCGGTCGTCCTCGCCGACGACCGGGGCCCCGGCAACGCACGGTACTGACACGAACGGTCGCTACAGGACCGCGAGTTGCCGGTAGCAAAGAGGGGGCGGGCTGTCCGAGAGGGACGGCCCGCCTTCGTCGTCCGTACACCGCGTACACCACGTATGCCCCACGCGCCGCTCGGGCCGACTTGGTCCGACGCTGACCGAACGCGCCGCTCGGTTCGACGCGCGCCGCTCGGTTCGACGCGCGCCGCGCGGGTCGGCGCCGCCACGCCCGCCACGCGCGCCCGCGGCGCCGGCCACACGCACCGCATAGGCCGACGCCCGCCACCCCCGCCGAGTGGGCCGACGCCCGCCCTCACATCCCCCGCCCCACCTCCAAAACCCCCATCGCGTCGAACAACTCCCCAGCCGCAGCCCGCTGTTCCGCCGCCGCCCCCAGATCCCCGAGCGCCGCCATCACCTCACCCATCCCCGCCGCAGCCCGGGCCGTCTCGATCCGGTACCCCAGCGTCGACGCGAGCTGATGCGCCCGCCGGTGCAGCTCCAACGCCCGCTCGGGCTCCCCCTGGAGCCGCCGAACCACCCCCACCGCGTTCGCAACAGCCGCCCGCCGCAAGGACGTTCCCCGCGACGACACCAACTCAAGGGCCTGGTCGGCGAATTCGCGTGCCTCCCGCTCCTGCCCCCGCCGCTGGCACAGCAACGCCCAATGCGCGTGCACCAGTGCGACGTTCCCCGGCTGGAGACTCTCGTCGCACAGTTCGAGCGCCTGCGCGAGGCACACCCGCCCCCGCTCGGACTCCCCGAGCCCGAGATGGGCCAGCGCCAGCCAGGTCAACGAGGTGATCTCGTTGCCCCGTTCACCGAGCCGCCGGTTCAACTCCGTCGCCCGCGCCGCGAGTACGGCGGCCTGCGCGTACCGCCCGCTCCAGGTCAGCACGGAACTCAGGTTGGCCAGCGCCTCCGCCTCCATCCGCGCGGACCCCAACTCCCGGTGCAGCGCGATCCCTTGCTCCAGATAGGCACGGGCCCGCTCGAAGTTCCCGAGCGCGCTGTGCAGCAGCCCGAGCACATCGAGACAGAACGCCTCGGTCGCCCGGTCTCCCCCCTCCAGCCCGAGCGCCTCCCCGGCAGCCTCGATCCCGTCCTGGAACGCCCCCAGCCACCAGTGCGCGATCCCCAGATTCCCGAGGCTCACCCGCAGCAGCAACGGATCCCCGAGCACCCGCGCCGACGCCACCGCACCCCGCGCGGCAGCACCGAACTCCTCATGTCGCCCAAGGAGGTTGAGGCAGAACATGAGATTCCGGCTCAGCACGACGGTGTCCCGGTGCAGCCCCGCGACCCCCGCCCGCTCCACCACCGCCCGCAACGCGTCGTGCTCCCGCCGGAACCACCCGAGCGCCTGCTCGGCCGTCACGAACTCCGGTACCCGCCAGGCCGGTTGATCGGTGTCCGCCTCGTACCGCGTCCGCCCCGGGAACAGCGCGTCGCAGGCCGCCTCGGTCGCGGCGACGTAGTACGACACGAGCCGCCGCAGCGCCCCGGCGCTGTCGTCCTCGTCGCCGCGCAGCCCCAACGCGTAGGTGCGCACGAGGTCGTGGAAGCTGTAGAGCCCCATCTCCGGCTGGTCCAGGAGGTGGATGTCGAGGAGGTGCTCCAGGATGTCCTCGGCCGTACGGACGCAGCCGTCGAGCAGCGCGGCGACGGAGTGCACGTCGAGCGTGGACCCGGGATGCTCGGCGAGCAGCCGGAACGCGGCCCGCCGGGGCTCCTCCATCGCCTGGTACGACAGCCGGAGCGTGGCCTCCACGCTCCGCTCGCCGGTGCTGAGTTCGTACAGCCGGCGCGTCTCGTCGGCGAGCCGGTCGACGAGGTACTGGAGGGTCCAGCGGGGCCGGTTGCGCAGCCGGGCGGCGGTGATCCGCAGCGCCAGCGGCAGCCCCCCGCACAGCTTCACGAGCTGCTCGGCGGCCTCGGCCTCGGCGGCGACGCGGTCCGCGCCGAGCGTGCGCTCCAGCAGGGCGGTGCTGTCGGCGGGGGAGAGGAGTTCGAGGGAGAGCCACTCGGCGCCGTCCAGGTCGAGCATCCGCATCCGGCTCGTGAGCAGGACCAGACACCCTTCTGACGCGGGCAGCAGCGGGCGGATCTGCGCGGCGTCCACCGCGTTGTCGAGGACCAGCAACAGGCGCCGTTTCGCGGAGAGTTGCTGCCAGAGGGCGAGCCTGCGCTCGATGCCCTCGGGCATCCGGTCGTCCGGTACGCCCAGGCTGCGCAGCAGCGAGTCGACGACCGGACCGGCCTCCTGCGGCTTCTCGCCGGGACTGAACCCCCGCAGATCGACGAAGAGTTGGCCGTCCGGGTACTCCTCGGCGAGCCGGTGCGCGGTGTGCACGGCGAGCGCGGTCTTGCCGCTGCCGCCCATGCCGTCCACCCCGACGAGCCGGGCCGCTCCCCGGCCCGGGGTCCGTCCGGCGGTGACGATCCGCTCCAACTCGGCCTGCCTGCCGGTGAAGTCGGGGAGGTCGTACGGCAACGTCCTCGGTGCCTCGGCCGGTTTGGCGTCCGGAGCCGGACCGACGGCCACCGCACCGGCGGCCGACGGCTCGGACGCCGCGCCGGACGCCGTCGAACCGGCCGCCGCCGTACCGTTCAACGCCCTGCGGACCGTCGGCGAACGCGGCGCCACCTCCGGACTGTCGCGCAGGATCGCCTCGTACAGCCGCGTCAGTTCCGCCCCCGGATCGATCCCCAGCTCCTCGACGAGCAGCTCCCGCACCCGCGCGAACTCCTCCAGCGCCTCGGCCTGCCGCCCCGACCGGTACAGCGCCAGCATCAACTGGCCGCGGAGCGCCTCCCGCAGAGGATGCGAGGCGATCAACTCGCGTAGAGACCCCACGAGTTCACCCGCCTCGCCGAGTTCGAGCCGCAGCTCGTGGTACTGCTCGGCGACCGCCATGTGCCGCTCCTCCAGGGCGGCGGAGGCGGCGGCCAGCAGCGACCCGCCCGCACCCGCGAGGACCGGACCCCGCCACAGATCGACGGCGGCCCTCAACTCCTCGATCGCCTCGGTGAGTTGCCCGGCCGCCGAGGCCTCGCGGGCCCGGCGCGTACGGTGGTTGAACTCGTGCAGGTCCAACTGGTCGTCGGCGAGGACGGCCCGGTAGCCGGTGCCGTCGGTGAGGATCAGGTCCGCGCCGCCCGGGATCCGGGTGCGCAGCGCCGCAACCGCCTTGCGGACCTGGTGAGATGCGGTCTGTGGCGGTTCGTCGTCCCAGGCGGCGGCCACCAGCCGGGAGACCGGGACCATCCGGTCCGGTTCGAGCAGCAGGGTGACGAGCACCCGCTCCTGGGTGGGACTGCCGAGTTTCAGCCGCCGGTCGCCGTGCCAACCCTCAAGCGAACCAAGGATGTTGAAGCGGACGTCTGCTGGTTTCCCATACGCCACGTACCCTCTCCCAGCCCCCGTGTTCCGCTCCGCTTCGGAGCGGAGAAGAACGGATTCATCTTAGTTCCGCGCCGGTGTTCCGTGCGATTGTCGGGCAGGGAGAGGCTGGTGTGGTTCAACTGGGTGGATACTTTGGGAGGTTCAGGCCTGAACCGGCATTCCCGGGCCGACCGTCCCACGGCCTCGGTGCCGGCTGTGTCACGGCGTCTCGGCCAGCCGGAACCCGATCGCGTAGATGGGCTTGTCGTACCACCCGTGCCGCCGGGTGCACCGCGTGAGATCCCCGTACCGCGTGAAACTTCCGCCCCGGGCAACCCGGTAGGACCCCCGCGTCAGCAGCAGGTCGTCCGGCTCCGCCACACCCCCGGGATATCCCACGTAGTCGTCCGCGACGAACTCCTCGACGTTCCCGGCGACATCGTCGAGCCCGAACGGACTGCGCCCCGCCGGATAGATCCCCACCGGCGTCGTCCTGAGCGGCCCCGCCTCCACGGTGTTGGCGCACTCCGTCCGGAACCCCTCGCCCCACGGGTACTCCCGCCCGTCCCCGCCGGACGCCGCGTACTCCCACTCGGCCTCCGACGGCAGCCGGAACTGCCGCCCGGTACGCCGCGACAGCCACGCCGCGTACGCGTCCCCGGCCTCGGCGGGCACCCCCCACACGGGATGGTTGGCCAACTCCCGGGGAAACACGCCGAATTGCCAGGACCCCGGCAGCCACTGCGCCTGCGTCTCCGCCAGGAACACCTGGTACTCGCCGTTCGTCACCGGATACCGGCCGATCCTGAACTCCGCGATGTCGACGTCGTGTCGAGGCGCCTCCTTGGCGATCCACTCCTCCAGCACGCCCACGTGGGACCACCGCCGGGCCACCCCGGCGACCAGCTCCTCCGCCAGCCCGATGGTCACCTTCGCAGCCGGTATGTCCACCAACTCCGGCTCGAACACCCGGAGTCGGGGATCACCGAGCAGGGCGAGCAGCGTCCCGGCCGCGTACCGCCGCTCGTACGGCTCGTGCGCGGACCCCGCGACGACGGCGAGCGTCTGCGGCGACGCCGCCAGCAGCTCGCCGTCGAACTCCGGCTCGGGACCGCGCCGTACGAAGGACTCCGGGAGCCCCATCGCGGCGCGGTCGGCGAGTTCGTTCGGGTTCACGCCTCGGTCCCCGGAACCTCGTACACCTGCCCGTCGTACGAACCGGCAAGGAACACACCCGCGTCGGTGTCGTACGTCAGCGACGAGATCCCCGACGTCGTGGGGCGGCGGACGGCCGACCACGCACGCGAGTCGGTGTCGAAGACCGCCACCAGGCCGTTGTACGACCCCGTCGCCACGTACCGTCCGTCCGGCGAGGCCGTCACGCACTTGATGGAGTGGTCGTGGGGCGTGGAGTGCGAGGTCGCCGAGGCGCCGTCCCACAGGCGCAGCACCAAGTCCCGGCTCACGCTGGCGAATTGTCCGCCCGGCAGTGCGGCGCAGCCGTTGGCGATCCGGTCGTGCGCCGCGTCGGCCCGCGCGAGTTCGGCGAAGTCGGCCGTGGCGAACCAGGACGCGGCGGCGTCGGCGCACACCGAGAAGATCTGCCCGTCGGAGACGGCGACCCCCTTGACCGCACCCGCGTGCAGCGGAAGCGTCGCCTCGTGCTTGACGGCGCCGTCCGGCCCGACGGAGAACACCAGCCCCTCACCCGTGTACGCCCCGAGGACGACGTGCGGCACGCCGTCCCGCTCGAAGGCGGCGCCGCAGTTGAGCGGCGAGCGGTGCTGATGGAGGACCTCACCCGTCAACGCGTCGAAGACCGTGCCCATTTGGCCGCCGCTGAACACCCGCCCGGCGACCGGCGTGAGGAAGTTGCACAGGCTGCCCGTCTCGGCGACCGGGACGCCGTCCCGGCGGAGGATTCCCGCGTCCCCGATGGTGAGCCGGGCCCCCTCGTGCACGGCGACCGCGTTCACACCGTGCGTCGGCTCGACGTGGTCGAGGTCCCAACTCCCGCTGCCGATGCGGTGGATGGCGTACGACGAGCCGAACGTCGCGAAGACCAAGGTGTCTTCGTCGAGGAAGGCGCAGGAGCGGGGCCACACGTCGGCCGGGAAGGTCGACGCGGCGACCGGCCGCAGCCCGTCCGTCACGTCCCACACCCGCATCGTGCGGTCGTAGCTCAGGCTCACCATCCGCCCGTGCGCGGCGTCCAGGACGAGCCGCTTGATGCCGGCCTCGTGCGCGTGGTGCGTCGCCGTGCCCTCGCCGCGCAGCTCGACGATCTCGCCCTCGTCGTTGCCCGCGAACACCGTGCCGTCCGGCGTCACCGCGAGCGTGTCCGTCTCGACGTCGCCGAGATCCGTGTCGGAGACCAGGCCGCCGGTCGCGATCGACCAGCGCTTGATTGTGCCGTCGTCGCTGGACGACACCAACTCGTCGCTGCCGTACGCCCATTCGACCGAGATGACGTCGGCCGTGTGCCCGGTGAACGTGTGCAGCAGGACGCCCGAGAAGTCGTACACCCGCACCCGGTGGTCCCGCGACGCCGTCGCGATCAGCGGCTTGACCGGGTGGAACGCCGACATCTCGACGTCGTCCTCCTGGTCGGAGAGGACCGCGAGCAGCTTCAGGTCCGGCACCGACCACAGCCGGGCCGTGTAGTCGCTGGAGGAAGAGACCAGGTGCTTGCCGTCGGGGCTGAACGACACCTGGTTGGCGAGGTGGTCGTGGACCGCGCGGGCCAGCGCCCGCCGCGTCGCCACGTCCCACAGGACGAGCTGGTTGTCGTAACCGGCGGTCGCCACGAACCTGCCGTCGTGGGCCGCGATTCCGCTGATCGGGCCGTTGTGGCGGATCACAGGGCAGACACCTCCAGGGAGTTGGGGTTCGGTACGGGCAGGGTGTGGCCCGCGTGCCGGGCCTTCGCGTCGAGATAGCGGCTGTTCTCCCCGGTCAAGTACACGCCGGTGGGCACCCGTTCGACGACCTCGATGCCCAGCTCCGTCAACTGCTCGGCTTTGTCGGGGTTGTTGGAGAGCAGCCGGATCCGGGTCAGGCCCAGCGCGCGCAGCATCTCGGCCGCCGCCGTGTAGTCGCGCTCGTCCTCGCCCCGGCCGAGCAGCCGGTTCGCCTCGAAGGTGTCGCTGCCGCGGTCCTGGAGGACGTACGCGTCGAGCTTGTTGTACAGGCCGATCCCGCGCCCCTCCTGGCGCAGGTACAGCACCGCTCCCCCTTCCCCGGCGACGAGTTGGAGCGCCTCCTCCAGCTGCGGGCCGCAGTCGCAGCGCGCCGAGCCGAAGACGTCACCGGTCAGGCACTCGCTGTGCAGCCGGACCAGGGGGACCGTGCCGAGCGGCACCGGGACCACCACGGCCACGTGCTCCTGGTGGTCGGCGAGTTCGGTGAAGGTCACCAACTCGGCAGCGGTGCCGGCCCTGTTGAGGGTGACCTGGACCCGGGCGCGGATGCCCGGCGAGGTGTCGCGGGTGGCATCGCTGCCCAACCCCTTGTTGTTGCCGTCGCTCATGCCGGGACGGCCTCCTCTCGGGACGAGGTGTGCGGGGAAGGCGCCCACTGCCGCCAGGTCCGCCACAGCCAGAGCAGACCGGCGAGCTGTACGGCGCCGAAGGCGAGGAACACGGCGGAGGAGCCCAGGAGTTCGGCCAGCGCGGGCACCACGAGGGGACCGGCGAGGATCGGCAGCCCCAGCACCAGGTCGACGATCCCGCCGACCCGGCCCAGCGCGTCCGCCGGCACGAACTTGAACACCATCAGGTCGCTCGCCACGCTGAGCGCCGCCTGGAAACCGAACATCACGACCATCGCCGCGACGAACACGTGCACCGAACCCGACGCCATCAGCAGCAGCGCCGCGCCCATGCCGACCGTCCCGACCAGCGTGATCGCCCGGAACGGGAACGTCTTGCGCTCGGAGACGAGGATCGTCCCGAGCACCCCGGCGATCCGCACCCCGACCAGCACCAGGCCCACCGCGCGCGGCGACAGATCCCAGTCGTGCTGGAGCCGGAACAGCGACAGCGTCATGGTGCCGGTGGTGCCGACCACCAGCATCGGTACGAAGACGAGGATCGCGTGCAGCAGGACGGGCGCCCGCCGCATGACCTGAACGCTCTCCAACAGGCCCTTGATCAGTCCGACTTGGGCCGGGCCGCCGGGCTCGACGCGCGGTGGGTGCACGCCGACCAGCCACACCACGATCGGCGCGAAGAACGTCAGGACGTTGAACCAGAGCAGCCCCTTGTACCCGACGACCAGCAGCGCGGCGCTGACCAGCAGCGGGCCGACCACGTTCGTCACCGTGTACAGGCTGCCGAGGCTCGCCCGTGAACGCACCGGATTCTCCGGGAACATGTGCGCGACGCCGGTCATCCAGCCCATCCGGTACCCGGCGCCGCCGATCTGCACCAGCGCCCCGAACACGAACAGCGGCCAGACGGGGGCGTCTTCGGCAAGTCCCGTCAGATTCAGGGCAATTGCCGCGGCGGCCTGCACGAGCAGGCCCGGGACGACCAACACCCGTGCCCCGTAACGGTCCACGACCGCGCCGAGCACCGGCGCCAGCAGCAGCGTCGCCGGGGTCAGCACCGCCAGCAGCGACATGATCGCGAGGGACCCGGTGCGTTCGTACACGAACAGGGGGAGGGCGACGGTGTAGACGGCCTCCCCGATGTTGTTGACGACATTGCCGGTCGCGAAGATCTGGAACCGCCGGTCCCGCCAGGGGGAGGGCTTCGCCTCGTCGAGGCCGGGAGCCGACAACGGGCCGGGTGCGGCGGTGAGTTCGGGTCCGTCCGCCGGGCCGGGGGCGGGCACGGGTCCATCGGTCCTGCGCACGCCCTCGCCCCTTTCCGCATCGCTCTTGCTCACGGCCTCGCCTCCTGTGGGTGCGGTTCGCTCACGGCATCGTCTTCTGCCGGGGCACGATCAGGTCGCGTACGCGCGTCAGTGGGGCCTTGCGGTCCTCGGTGGCCGTCAGGAAGACCCGGATCCAGCCGCCCCGGCCGCCGACCAGCAGCACCTGCTGTCCCTCGTCCCCGAACGGCACCGCCGCGAGCGCCTTCGCGAAGTCCGGCAGATCCTCCACCAGGGCCGTGATCTCCGTCGACTCCCGCTCGTACACGGAGAGTTGGGCGCCGTACGACACCGCGTACACCGTGTCGCCGAGGAACGCGCCGTTCTCGACGGTGTTGTCCAGCAACTCCGTCCAGCGGTGCGTCACTTCACCCGTCAGCAGCGAGAGGCGCTTCACGCCGTTCTCGCCGGTGATGATCAGGTGGTCGGCATCCTCCGCCCACATCCGCTTCGGGTACTCCTCGGTGTTGAACTCCCGCAGCACCGTGTCCCCTTCGGCCGGGTACACGCTCACGAGGCCGGTGCTGGAGGCGATCACCCGCTCGCCGGACGGCAGGTAGCAGCCCGCCCACGCGGAGGCCCGGCCGATGTCGATGCGGGCGATCAACTCGCCGGTGCGCGCGTCGAGTTCGTCCACCCCGTCGTTGTGGCAGGCCAGCAGCCGGGAGTGGTCCGCCGACCCCGACACGGTGTGCGCGAGCGCCGCGAGCCGGTGGCGCCACAGCTGCGTGCCGTCGCGGTCGGTGCGGAACACCCACTGGTCGCGGGTGACGCCGGCGTACCCGCCGGGGAGCGGGACGACGCGGCGCGTGAAGCCCATGCCGTGCACGTGGTGCGCGCGGGTCGCGAGGTACGGCTCGCCCAGGTTGTCGGCGAGGACGGCCAGCACGGCGACGCCGTCGTCCGTCGCGACGTACAACTCGTCCGACTCCAGGGCCGGTTGGATGTCCCACACGCACTGCCGCCGGAACGGGGCGCGGGCCAGCGTCGTCGTGCCGTCCGCGCTGAGCCGGCGCAGGTCGCCGTCCTGGGTCAGCGTGTAGATCGAGCCGTCGTCGTGCACGGCGAAGTCCGTGAGCTGGTGCGCGAATCCGGTGACCGTCGAGCCGACCTTCAGCTCCGGCGCGCTGTTGTCCAGCAGGTGCAGCACGCCGTCGAAGCCGCCGACGTACACGGTCCGGTGGTCCGGCGAGAACGCCAGGAACTCCACATCGTCGCGGGCCAGCAGGAGTTGACCGGTGACGTTGCCCTGCGCGTCCAGCGTCAGCACGCCGTTCGCGATGTTGTTGTTCTCGTCGACGCCGTCGTCCTGCGTCGCCCAGAAGCGGTCGTGCAGCGGGTCGTACAGGATGCGGTGGATGTTCCCGCCGTCCGCCTGTACGACGGTGGGGAAGTCCAGGGTCTCCAGGTCGCCGAGGAACACGCGCCCGGCCTTGTCGGACGCGGCGTCGATGCTCGGGTGGTCCTGGCAGAACCACTCCAGCGGCACGTGGCCCGCGAAGTTCGGCTCGATGCGCTCGACCGCGAACGTCTCCAGGTCCAGCACCGCCATCTGGCGGTACCCGTTGTTCATGTAGACCTTGCCCTTGTGCACCGTGATGCCCCGGCTCATCACCGGCGACGGCTCCTCGCCGTCCAGCAACTCCCCACGATTGGCGGTCCGGTCGGCATCGAGCACGTCGATGAGCTCCAACGTGTCAAGTCGCCACCGCAGCAGGGTTCCCCGCTTGTCGCGGCCCACCACCCAGCCGTCGGCCGCGGTGATCGTGTACACGGGCGCGTGCCCGGCGGCGACGGTGCCGGTCGGCGCGGGCGAGGAACGCAGAATGCGCAGGTCGTCGTCCAACAGGTGGATACGGCCGGTGATATCGGCGGCCAGCAGCCCGGCTCCCGGTACGTGCACGATCCGTACGACGCGGTCGGTCAACTCCATCTCAGGCTCCTTCAAGGGGTGTTCGGGATCTCGGGGGGCGGCCGTGGTGCCGGGTACAGCCGTGGCGGGCACCGCGCGAAGCGCCGTGCCCGCCACGGAGAAGAGACGTCGCCCTAGAGGGCGGACTTGCGGGAGCTGACGCCCCGGCGAACCGGCTTGCGGATCATGGCAGTACCTCCTTCACGCGTTTCGTAGGGACGGGGGAGTGCGACCTCAGGCAGACACGGCCTTACGGGCGCTGACACCACGGCGAACCGGCTTGCGGATCATGGCTGTTCCTCCTTCCCTGCCCTAGAAGAAACGGAGGACGGTCCTCAGACCGCGGACTTGCGGGAGCTGACGCCCCGGCGAACGGGCTTACGGATCATGGCGGTACCTCCTCCCACGACTTGTTCTCGCCGCCGTCTCCCGGCGACACCCCAAAGGTGCCGCGCACCCTTACCGAACGGGTCCCGATGCGTTCCCCGCCGGGGGAGGGAGGGATCCCACCCAGATCAGCCCGCCAACTCCCCTACCCGCCCCGCGAGTTCCAGCGCCCCCTCCGCCGACTCCGCCCCCAGCACCACCTGCCCCCACCCCCCGGACACCGCGACCGCCACCGCGTACCGCCCCGCCCGTACCGGCGCCACATCCCGCCCGGCGAGCACCTCGAACGCGTCCCGCACCGGATCCCGCCCCGCGGCCACCCGCACCAACCCCGCCACCACCTCCTCCGCGACGACGGTCCGGCACCCGGTGGTGACGGGCCCCCGCGGCGTCAGCACGACGAACGTGTGCGCGGGCCCGTACTGGTACCCGGCGAGATCGAGCAACGAGCCCACGGCGGACCGTAACGTCGCCGCGACACCCCCACCAACCGGCGCGGGAAACAACACCCCGTACGGCGTCTCGACGCTGATCCCGACGACGCGATGCATCCCGTGCACGCTCAACGTGTCGACCCGGAACAGCTCCCCACCCCCCGAACCCCCCACCCGCGCAAGCCCGTTGACACCCCCCGCCCGCCGCACCGCCGCCACGTCCCCCAACAACCGCACCGCACCGGCCGGATTGACACACAGCCCCGCCTTCTCGGCCACCCCGACCGCCTCCTCCAACGCGGCCTCGTCCCGGAAGTCGACGACCATCAACCGCTCGGAAAGATCCGCGAGTTGACCCCCCGGGGGACATCGCCCCGCATCGCACAACGACCACACCCGGAACCCCGCCGCGCCGGCCGCCCGCACGACCTCCACGGACGGTCCGACGAGCAGGATCCGGGACTGCCGGGACGGTTCACTCATGACGACGACTTTCGCGAAGAGTTGAGGAGAAGAAGGCACGTACAACGACGGCAAAAGCCGGGCCCGGACGCCGACTTGCCGTCCGTGCCCGGCCATGGACCGGTGAGGGGATCGAGCGATAACAGAGGTCAGACGGCGATCGAGGCGGCACCCCGCCCGGCCGCCTCCAACGCGGCCCGCACGAGACTCTCCAGCTCGGCCAGCACCCCAGGGTCCTCGAACTCCCCCTCGATGGTGACCAGTTCCTCCGCATGGGCGACAGCCACCGGCGGATGCTCCACGACCAGGGCCCCCGCATGCCCGAGCACCTCGACCAGCCCGGCCTGAGCGTCGACGGCTCCCCGGGGCCCGGGCGAGGCACTGACGACAGCCACGACCCGCCCGTCGAGGCAGCTCTCCCCGTAGGGCCGCGACAGCCAGTCCACGGCGTTCTTCAACACCCCGGAAGAAGCCCCGTTGTAGGACGGCGTACTCATCAACACCACATCCGCACCGGCCACTTGCTCCCGCATCCGCACCACAGCCTCGGACCCGTCCACCGCGTCCAAGTCCTCGTCGTAGAACGGCAGTTCCCCCGGTCGCACGACCACGGCCCGCACCCCACCGAACCGCTCCGCCACGATCCGCCGCACCGTCGCGACGACAGCCGAGTTGTACGACCCACCCCGAACACTCCCGGACATAAGCACAATCTCGGTCACTTCACCCTCCCTCTCAGCCCGAACGATTCCCCCGCACCCTAAAAACCCCGGATTCCGATCCGTTCCCGGTCCGGTACCGCCCTTCGAGTCCTGAGCCTGCGGTCAAGCTAGCGCGCCACGAACGTGAGTCTGACGGGACGTTGCGATGACATCATCGATGCGACACCTCGGGCACTTGATACTCGGCTCTTACCGCTCTTGATCCCAGACCAGACCAGACCCTTTCGGCGTCAGCAGCAGGCATGAACCGAGAGTCTCCACGCATGAGCCAAAACGCGCCAGGCGGATCCGGAACAGACCGGATCCGCCTGGCGCGGCCGTGCTTTCGCGCTGTTCAGTTTGGTCGAACGGTGCTCCTCAACGCGAATGCCTCGGCTTCGGCCTCAGTCACCCTCACCGAACAACTCGGTCTCGTAGAACCGCTGTGCTGTCGGGCGGACTGGCTTCCACCCATGAGTGCACCGCACGGTCGAGAGTGAGCCGGGGGTCGGTATGGGTACCGGACGGGGCCTGCGTCGCCGCCGGGGAGGCCAGGTCGCTTTGATGCGTCGATCGTGTACAGATCGGCCAGAGGCGCGTCGGATGTGCTTTCGGTGCGTGCTCATGGACTACTCCCTACTCGGATTGGGGGGTGCGGAAAACGGATCCGCGCACACATGAACTCGGATGAGTTGCTGCCGCTTCCAGGCGCACCTGGTTACTTGTCCGATGCTTCACCGGGCTGATCGGGCGGCATGACCACAGTGGCAGATCTGATGTGGCAGGGCCAACTCTTGGGTGTTAGCCGAACGTTAATCTCTTCGCCGAACCCCGTGGCATGCTTTCTCTCACTTGCTGAGCGCGGCGTCAGTCGCAGGCATGAGGGGTGGACGCATGGAATTTCGTGTATTGGGTCCGGTGGTGGTTATGGAAGCCGGCGTCATGGTCGAGGTGAGGTCGGCGAAGGCTCGCGAACTTCTGGCCGTTCTTCTGCTGGCACCCGGACACCGTGCTTCGCACTCCCACATCACGCGATGCCTGTGGCCGGGAGAAGAATCGAACTCGAATCGAATTCGGCAGATCTTTCATCAACTGCGGCGGTCTGTTCCAGGGGTTGTCGTGGACCGGAATGAGCCAGGCTATGGCCAGATTTGCGTCGCTCCTCAAAGCGTCGACTGCGTTCGGTTCCTGGAACGGAAGCGTGCCGCGGAAAACACGGTGAACCCCGCGGAGCGTCTCGCATCACTTCGCGCCGCGCTCGCCGAGTACCGGGGAACACCTTTGGAGGACATGCCTGGAACCGGGTTCGAACGTGAGAGGGCTGCACTCATGACTGAGTTGAGGGAAGCTACAGCAGCCTGCGTCCAAGCGGAGCTGGAGTGCGGCGAGACACACAGCGCGCTGGACCGAGTCACTTCCGCGCTGACCAGCTGGCCGGACAACGAGAATCTACTCAGGCTCAACATCGCCGCCCTGCAAGCTCTCGGCAAGGAAGACGAGATTGAGGAGCTGCTTGCCTGTTGGAGACGGCAGTCGGGGCGTCCGACGTTCCATCTGCTGCTGGCGGACGGCACAGAAGAAACGCGCCGAGGCGGGACTGACATGAAGGCCACGCTCCCCGCCAAGTTACGTCAGCTTCCGGTGCGACCTGCTGTTTTCGTGGGTCGGCAGTCTCAACTGCATCAGTTGAGCAGGGCTGTTCTGGGCCAGACTGCGGGCTGCAGCCGAATCGCTGTCGTCTCGGGCATGCCGGGTGTTGGAAAGACCGGTCTCGCTGTGGAGGCGGGGGCCAGACTTGAGCAGCACTTCCAAGACATCCTGTACGTGGATCTCGGAGGATTCTCAGGAGGGGAACCGGAGCACTCCGGGGCCATTCTGGCCAGATTCCTCAACGACCTCGGTGCCCGTTCCAAGACTCCGACCATGGACGGCTTGGTGTCCGCCTACCGCTCCAAGCTCGCCGAACGCACGGTACTGGTGATCCTGGACAACGCACGAGACGAACACCATGTCCGCCCTTTGCTCCCCGGCGACGCTGGAATGAGTGCTGCGATCGTCACGAGCCGTCTACGCATGGACGGTCTCTTGATCAAAGAACGAGCCTGTCTCGTCGACCTCACTCCTCTGGAAATCCCCGCTGCTGCTGAGCTGTTGCGGAGGCAGGTGGGTGAGGACCGCATGCGAACCGTAGTTCCGTTCATCGACGATCTCGTCGGATACTGCGGCGGACTGCCGTTCATGCTGGCGCTTGTCGCAGCGAGGATCGTCCTCCGCCCGGCACAAGCTCTCGGCAGCATCGTCCGAGAGCTACGTGACGACAGCACCAGATCAAACTTCTTGGATCTCGGACCGAAGGATTTGAGTATCCGTCTGCAACTGGACGCGTCCTACGGACTGCTCTCGACGCAGGCCGCAAGACTCCTCTGGCAGCTGGCGGTTCACCCGGGCCCGACGGTCAGTTGGACTGCCTTGCGCGCATTCGAACCGACGAGCGGCTTCGTCGTGCGGGCGGTTGACGACTTGGTGCGGATGAGCCTGGTGACCGAGGAACCGACTGGTGAGCGTTATTCCCTCCATGACCTGGTCCGTGTCTATGTCACGGAAAAGGCTGAGCAGCAGGACGACGAAGAGCGCGAGCTGTTGATCGACCGAGTTTTGTCCTTTCTCCTCCACAACGCGTGGGCCTGCGACCGTAAGCTTGATTCGGGCCGCCGTCTCCCGATCGGGGAGGCGGACGGTATAGACGTCGTTGCCCCTTCCGACTCCGCAGAGGCGATGAAGTGGTTCGACACCGAGTATTCGACTCTGACAGCCGCGCTCAGACTTTCCAAGAAGCATGGCCGCGACCGGTACACGTGGCTGCTCGCGATGGCCATGGTCACATTTCAATGGCGTTCCGGCCGTCATCTGGACGCGCTCAGATATCTGACCTTTTCCCTCCCCGCTGTCGAACGGGAGGGCGGACCTGCTGACATTGCGATGGTTCTCCGAATGCTCGCCGGCACTCACCGGAGCCTGGGAGATTCCACCCAGGCAGCCAGGGAGCTACGCAGGGCGGTAAGTCTGAGTGAAGGCTGCGACGACCTTGCCGGTATTTCTATGGGGGGATATCTGCTGGGAGTTCTGCTGCGTGAGGGAGGTGCACCTGGTGAAGCGTTGGAACACTTCACTGCTTCTCTGGCTGCCTTCGAGCAGCTTGGTGATGTGCTAGGCCGCGGTGTAGCGCTGAGTGGCATCGGAAATTCCTTGTACGACCTGGGGAAGTATGAGGAAGGTTTGAATTATTGCCTGTCTTCTTTGAATGTGCTGGAGCGTACGGAGGATGTCAACGGTCAGGCATATGCGCTGTTCAGCCTGGGACGCATCAGGGTGGCTCGGAGGGACTACGGAGAAGCCATAACCGACCTTGAGCGTGCTCTTGTTCTGTATCGGTTCCTCTCCTATGGAAGTAGGGCGGCCAGAACACTGGTCTGGCTTTCGGAGGCGTTGCAGGATGCGGGCCGGATGGCAGAAGCGATGGACGCGATCGAACAGACCCGCTCGGAGTTGGAGAAGCTCGGTGAAAGTGACCTAGATGCCGCGATGGAGCGACTCCGTAACCTGCCGTGATGTCTGGCCGATCCGTGCTTCAAAGTTGTGGTGCCAGGCGCCTGTAAGGGAGTGTCGGATCGGGACGAGGCGCCTTCGGTGAAGGATGAGATCCCGGCTTGGGTAGCGACGAGTGCAGGAGGCTCAGTACTTCAGCAGCTCCGTTCGGCCGTTCCTCTGGATTTATGGCGACCATGGATATTCCAAGAGACCACAATGGTTTGGGGAGGATCCCCGAAAAATTACTGGGAAATGGAGGAGGTGTTGATTTGAAAGGGTACTCCAGGTCGCTGTATGGCAATTTCGAGGTGGCCATCTTGAATAGTAGGGCACCTAGCGCGAAGATGTCTGCTCTCGCAGTTACTTGCACTCCTTCGATGAACTGTTCAGGTGCTGAATACAGTTGGGTGCCACGTGGCTCAACATTTTTCGAATCATTCTTGATGGCAATTCCGACGTCCAGTAGTCGAATTCGTCCGTCGGGTTGCAGCATTACGTTCTTCGGAGTGATGTCACGGTGTATGTACTTCTTTTCGTGTAGTACATGGAGGGTTTCGCAGAGCTGTGCAATGACCGAGACTGCCGAATCCGTCGGCACCGGATGGTGGTCCTGGATCCAGGAGTCGAGCGTGACTCCGTCAATCAGCTCCATGACGAGAAACTTGCGTTCGTTGTTTCCGTGTGATCCGATATCAAAAATCTCGGGCATTCCTGGAACTTCCAGCATGGCATGGAGATTGCCGTATTCGGTAACTATGTCATTGCCGTATGCGGTGTAGGTTTCGGTGGATTCCGTGACCCGGGCGAGCTGAAATTTTACTACAACCTTCCGCTGGAGTTCCCTGTCCCACGCGATGAAGGTCTCGCCCTCTCCTCCTTCGCCAAGCTTCCGAACCAGTTGGTAACGATTCTTGAGGAGGGTTCCAGGGATCACTTATTCGCTCCATGTGTAAATCGAAACCCAGCCGGTTCGTTCGAGAACCTTGGGAGAGAGGAAACGAGGGAATTATGATAGCAAGTTGGCCGCCTGACGGGCTCGTCGGAGGTTCCGGCGTCATCCACATACGGCTGGGAATGTTCGGCCCGGAGCGGTACCGGTGCCCGGCATCGGACGCGTTGAAGGCGCGGGGGATGCGACCGCGCGATCGAGGAGCAGCGAAGCCAGAAGCGCTGGAGACCTTCACCAACAGCCCGTTCATGACGGCTGCCGACATGCTTGAGCGGCCGGCAGACTTTCCGTCCGAGGGCCGTCGACGCACTCCTCTCCACGATGGTCTGCAGCTGTGGACTGAGCACGCGCTGCGGATGTACCACAAGGCGTTTCCACCCGGTGGGGAATTACGCCTGGCGCAGAAGGCGTGGGCTTATCGGCATCTTCGGCCAGCTACTGACGTCGAGGGCGCCACGCTCTACCGGATCACGGCCTGGGGACGTTGCTTCGAGTCGGCTGACGGGCGCCTGCGTGAACTGCGCCTGCCGGTCACCCGTCTGCGGGAACGAAGCGATACCGAGCGTGCGGTGGCCGCGTTGGTCGCAGCTGAGGGTGAAGGCGATCCTCGGGTCGAAGAGGTCAGGGTTGTTCAATTCGCCTTGTCCGATGGTCGCCCAGCCCCGGTGTTCGAGGGAAGCCGTGCACAGGCTCTGGCTGAGTACCGGGAGTACGGAGCATCGGCAGTCCGCGCCCTGCCGGACAATCAGGAATACCGGCCCGGAAGTGCCTGCGTCTCATGTGCTGTGGCGAGCGTGTGTCCTGCCCTGCCTAAAGCCGAAGGACTGCTGGGTGTGGCCGACCGCGGTCGCCCGCGTCGTAGTTGGTCCTCGACGACAGGCCGAGGACACGCCAAGTGCCCGGCGCGTGGCCATCTACGTAGCCTGCGGCTTCCGTTGAACGATGAGGTGGAGCGGAACGCCGCCGCCGAGCGAGGAAGAGCGGTCCACGACTTCCTTGCGGAAAGGCACGGTCGTTTGCCCGCAGTACCGTGCACTTCTCGGATCCCCGCAGACTGGGTGCCCAAGAAGTATCAACTCCCCGATGAAGAAATACGGTTGGGCGCTGAACTGCTGCGTCACCACGCTGAGGTGTGCCCGCTGAGAGTGGCCGGAGCACAGTCTGAGATCCGGATCGAGCCTCGGCTGGTGTTCGACGACACCGCTGCTGACCTACTGGTGCTGACGGCTCCCGACCTGTTTGAGGGGCCACGAAGTTTCCGGACAGGCACCCAATAGTGTTGTCCTGAACAAGGAGACGAGGAAGAAGTGGCGCCACCCAGTAAATACTCGCCGGAGTTCCGCGAGGAAGCCGTCCAGATCGCGTTGAGGTCAAGCAAGACGATCTCCGAAGTCGCCCGGGAGCTTGAGGTGAACTCGGAGACGCTGCGCGACTGGGTGAAGAAGCACCAGAGGCAGCACGAACCGGCACCCGATGCGGAACTGACGGTGAGCGACCGTGCACGCCTGAAGGAACTCGAACGACGCAACCGTGAACTGGAGATGGAAAACTCCTTCCTGAAAAAATGCGCTGCGTACTTCGCGAAGGATCCCCGGTAGCAAGCAAGTACGAGTTCATCGACGAGATGCGACTCGACACCGGGAAGTACGCATACAGCGTCGAGTTCATGTGCGGCCGACTCGGCGTCTCCAGATCCGGCTACTACGACTGGCGATCCCGCCCGGAATCCGCGACAACCCAGCGGCGCGAAGAACTGAAACTGCTCATCCGGAAAGCCTTCGACATGTCCGACAGCACCTACGGGCACCGGCGCATCCAGGCCCAGCTGCACCGCTGGGGCGTCGCCGCGGGCGCGGAGCTGGTCCGCCGGCTCATGCGCGAACTGGGCCTGGTTCCCTGCCAGCCACGCCCGAAGAGGTTCAGCCTCACGCAGGCTGCGGCCGGCCGGGTGCCGGACCTCGTCGGCCGCGACTTCACCGCGGACGCGCCAGGCGAAAAGCTCGTCGGCGACATCACCTATATCCAGACCGGGGAAGGCTGGCTGTACCTCGCAACAGTCATCGACTGCTGCACGAAGGAAGTCATCGGCTACGCGATGGACGACCATTACCAAACCCCACTGATATCCAGAGCGATCCATAACGCGGCACGGAACAGGAACCTCTCGACCAGCGCGATATTTCACTCGGATCGCGGAAGTAACTACATGTCAGCCGAGTTCGGGAGGACTCTGGAACACTTCGGGCTCCGCAGATCTGCAGGCCGCACCGGGATCTGTTTCGACAACGCCATGGCCGAATCATTCTTCGGTGCCCTGAAGAACGAGCGCGTATCCAGGGTGACTTACCTGACCCGCGAGGCCGCCAGGCAGGACATCACTCGCTACATCGAATTCTGGTACAATCACAAACGCCTCCACTCGGCAGTGGGTTACCGCCCGCCGCGTGAAGTCCACGCCGAGTACGAGAAGTTGCGAATCGCCGCGTGAAATAGACAGTCAGAAGCCTGTCCGGAAAACGTGAGACCCCTCAGTTGTACCGGGATGCTGGAGCCTGGGTATGGCGTGAGGTCAAGACTTCGGGCAGCGATCGCCACCGCCACGACGTGCTGAGCACATACCCTCAACTGGCTCTGGCCGTGAAGATCCTGGGTGATGGCCTGCTGGCCGGGGCCCCGGTGGGGGGCCGGGTCGAACTGGAACTGCTGTGCCCTGGCGGGGTCGACTTGCGCACGCTCGACCCCTCCGCGCCGCAGACCCGTGCCGCTGCTGAGAAGGTGCTGCGGGAGCAAGTGTCGGGCTGGCACGCGGAGACCCTGTTCAAAGCGGTGCCCAGCGCTGAATGTGCCACTTGCGAGGTGGCCCGATGGTGCTCGGCGCGACCGTCACAGGACCAGGTGCCGAAGGCGCCGAGTCGGTGACCGAGGAGGAGAGAGCGGGGACCGATCTGCTTGCCGCTGTCGCCCGCGGAGTGATCGAACTGTCCCGGGCAGATCAAGCGGTGACGTTTCGCCTCCCCTATCCGCCGAGAATCCAACTCGCCCTGGACCGCGTGGTTCTGGCGGGACTGACTCGCGACAGGCCTGTGCCCGGCAGTGTGCCTGAGCTGTTGGCATGGTGCCGGGACAAGGATCTGGCCGACTGGTGGCCGCTGAAGTTGCCGGACAACTTTCTGACCGCGGGCGCAAGGCTTGTTCATGCGGTGGGGAACGAGGCCACCCGGACCTGTGCGGAACTGGCCTCCTACGGTCCCGACGGCTTCCTGGAGGGCGAAGCGGAAGAGGTCCTGGCCATCCTCGCCGATGCATGCGGTACGGAGGAGCGGTTCGCGGCTTGTCGTGACTTCCTGATCAGGCGGCCGGTCATCCTTGAGTACAACCCGATCGAGTTCCTCAAGCCTGCTCTGGCCCATACCTGGAAGTTGGTGCAAGGAATTTATGGTCCTGTACCTGATCGTTTCAGGGTTCACCGCATGGTGTACCGCTGTGCCGGATGTCTGCTGCTCGCGAAGCCGGTGACAGTCGATACGTCCTGGTGCGAAGGCGGCTGCCGACCTGGCGAACGCGTGCTCGAATCAACGCGGCAGCCTGAACAGACCTGCGTGCTGCCCTTGGGGCTCCGACTGTTTCTGTCTCTTCCCGGTCGTACGGAGCTGACGGTCCGCTCTCGTTCAGCTCGCCGGACACATCTGTTCCGGCAGCGCACGGGACTACACCGTTTTGTCAGCCACGATGGATCGACGCGTGCCTTTCAGGTCCACGACCGTGAACAGCCGGTGCTGGCCGCGCTGAGTGCTGCCGAGACCGTCGCTGGGCTGGACGTACCCCTGGATGTCGTGATCCCGGACGAGGCGGCGAACGGCCCTGGGTACCGGGAGGCGTTCGGGAGGGCACTTCCAGACGGCGTGAAGATCCGTCTCCTGTCCGTCAGCGAGTTCACAGCGCCGCGTCAGGAAGGTCTTGAGGAAGGCGAACATGCGTAGCACCGATCTGTCCCTGACGGAGGTGACGGAACTACTGGCGTCGGCCGCTCCAGAACTGAAGAAGGAGAGACGCGTCTCGCTGTGCGAGATTGAAGTAGGGCTCTTTCTCCAAGAGAGGGTCACACCCGGCGCCCCGGCCCGCGATGCCTGGGTCCTGTTCAGCGGCTACCCCTTTGCGAAGGCATGGGGAGCCGTGGACGAGGAAGGACAGCAGACTCTCCGAACAGCCAGATACACCCTGTGGACGTGGGCCCGCCGCCGTGCGTGGACCGATGCGCTCAAGGAATATCAGCAGCTTGATCGCCATCTAAGAGCTTACGAGATCGGCGACCTCGACGCCCCGGCTGTCCGTCGTCCTTCGCTGTCAGTGGCGCCGGACCGCTGGCGGACGTATCAGCGGCTCCTGGACAGAGCGCCCGAGTTCGCCGGACAACCACTGGCCTTCGCCAAACCAGGCCTGCACGCGTTTCCTCTTGGCAGACACCTCGGAACTGTCAGTCTGCCCGGGCAAGTTCCGTTGCCGCCGAGGGGACACGACCTCGCGGCCTGGCCGGTGAACGAGGGAGTGAGGGGTCTCACGTTTTCCGGACAGGCTTCTGACTGTCTATTTCACGCGGCGATTCGCAACTTCTCGTACTCGGCGTGGACTTCACGCGGCGGGCGGTAACCCACTGCCGAGTGGAGGCGTTTGTGATTGTACCAGAATTCGATGTAGCGAGTGATGTCCTGCCTGGCGGCCTCGCGGGTCAGGTAAGTCACCCTGGATACGCGCTCGTTCTTCAGGGCACCGAAGAATGATTCGGCCATGGCGTTGTCGAAACAGATCCCGGTGCGGCCTGCAGATCTGCGGAGCCCGAAGTGTTCCAGAGTCCTCCCGAACTCGGCTGACATGTAGTTACTTCCGCGATCCGAGTGAAATATCGCGCTGGTCGAGAGGTTCCTGTTCCGTGCCGCGTTATGGATCGCTCTGGATATCAGTGGGGTTTGGTAATGGTCGTCCATCGCGTAGCCGATGACTTCCTTCGTGCAGCAGTCGATGACTGTTGCGAGGTACAGCCAGCCTTCCCCGGTCTGGATATAGGTGATGTCGCCGACGAGCTTTTCGCCTGGCGCGTCCGCGGTGAAGTCGCGGCCGACGAGGTCCGGCACCCGGCCGGCCGCAGCCTGCGTGAGGCTGAACCTCTTCGGGCGTGGCTGGCAGGGAACCAGGCCCAGTTCGCGCATGAGCCGGCGGACCAGCTCCGCGCCCGCGGCGACGCCCCAGCGGTGCAGCTGGGCCTGGATGCGCCGGTGCCCGTAGGTGCTGTCGGACATGTCGAAGGCTTTCCGGATGAGCAGTTTCAGTTCTTCGCGCCGCTGGGTTGTCGCGGATTCCGGGCGGGATCGCCAGTCGTAGTAGCCGGATCTGGAGACGCCGAGTCGGCCGCACATGAACTCGACGCTGTATGCGTACTTCCCGGTGTCGAGTCGCATCTCGTCGATGAACTCGTACTTGCTTGCTACCGGGGATCCTTCGCGAAGTACGCAGCGCATTTTTTCAGGAAGGAGTTTTCCATCTCCAGTTCACGGTTGCGTCGTTCGAGTTCCTTCAGGCGTGCACGGTCGCTCACCGTCAGTTCCGCATCGGGTGCCGGTTCGTGCTGCCTCTGGTGCTTCTTCACCCAGTCGCGCAGCGTCTCCGAGTTCACCTCAAGCTCCCGGGCGACTTCGGAGATCGTCTTGCTTGACCTCAACGCGATCTGGACGGCTTCCTCGCGGAACTCCGGCGAGTATTTACTGGGTGGCGCCACTTCTTCCTCGTCTCCTTGTTCAGGACAACACTATTGGGTGCCTGTCCGGAAACTTCGTGGCCCCTCAGAGAGTCCCTGTCCTTCGCCTGGGACGACCTCAAAGCCACGGCGGCCCGCATGGACTCGATCAGATTCGAGAACTGGACCGGACGTCTGGATGCGATCCGTCTGTTTGTCCGTCGACCCGCGGGATTCAAGTCGGCGAAGGCTTTCGAAGTCGCGGGTATCCAGCATCTGCTCGGGATCGTCGGTGCCGGCAAGAGCACGCTGCGGGATGTGCTGACGGTCAATCTGGCGGAACGGAACCGGCGAGTGACTGTGGTGGTCGGCGATGTCGTCGAACTTCTCAAACTGGTCCAGATGTACAACACCTACCTGCCCGGAACCGCAGCTCCGGTGCTGGGTGCGGCCGGGCGGGAACAGCATGCCGAGCGTCTTCACCGGAGGCTGGCAGGCCGAGGGGAACGCAATCTGCTCGCTCATGACGACCGAGGGTTCGGGTACCTGAGTACGTCCTGTGCCCTGAACGCTCTGCGGCATGCACAAGGGCAGCCCGCCGATCACCTTCTGGCCTTCGGTGAAGCACCGTGCACCCGGCTTCAACGCCCGAATCCTGGCGGCTACTCGGAGGATCTCTGGAGCCGGAGGGCAGTGGCCTGTCCGCTCTGGACGGCCTGTCCACGCCATCGCAGCGCTCGCGAACTGGTCGACGCGATCATCTGGGTTGCCACTCCGCCCAGCCTGGTCGACTCGAAAGTGCCGCATCCACAGAATCGTGAGCACATCCGTTACTTCGAACTTGCCTGCCGTCGCAGCGATCTGGTGATCGTCGACGAGGCGGACCGTGTCCAGATGCAACTGGACCGGATGTTCGCACCGGGCATTCCGCTCCTCGGAGGCGGCCCGGACACTCGGTCCTTCCTCGATGAAGTCAATCAACATCGCATCCGCGAACTAGCGGGTGCCGGCCGGATCCAACTGTCCGACCGGGATGTGGAGAACTGGTCGGCCGCAGTCAACACCACTCAGACCGCGGCCGACCGCCTGGTCGCCATGCTGGTGAGTGACTCTGATCTGCGCAAGTGGGTCAGAACCGGATACTTCAGTGCGGGAAGGCTCCAACAGTGGTTGCTCGAAGAGCGGTATCCCCTACCCGAGGATCAGGACGGCATCGAGCCTGAGAACTCTGGGTCTGCCAACGAACAGCTCCACAGAAAACGACGGCGAGAGCTCTCTGAAGTTCTCGACGCCTTCCGTGACAACCCGTTCGGTGACCGCCGTACGGCCACCGGCATCGGTACCGAACTCACGGGGCTGACAGGCGAACTCCTGCACACCAACTACCGGGCGCGTACCCGCGAGCGTCTCAGAGAAGTGATCTGCTCACTGCTCGACCTGGACGGGCTGCTGGAACCCACCGAGAAGGGCCGCGAGCGCTACGCAGAACTCCGAGATCTGGCTGAGGGAGATCAGGGACAGTCCACGACCCGGCAGCCTTCGGACCGTGCGACGCCGAAGCGCCGGGAGACGAAGCGCCGAAAGACGAAAAGCCGCCTCCCCGAGGATCCGGAGGTATGGGTCAAACTGCTGATGATCCGCTTCGAGTTCACCCTGCTCCTCAGCGCTCTGGAACCCAGACTCGCCCTCATCAACGCCATGTGGCCACGCGTCTCCTCGGCGCTCAACCTGGGCTTCAACGAGATGTATCGCAGGCCGCCTGACTACGGCCCCATGGTGCCGGAGGCGCCCATGGGCAATGTGATCGGCTTTCAGTTCCTGCTGGAGGGCGGCCCGGACCAGGGCGGAGTGCGAACCGGAGAACTGAGGTTCTTCCGTTGCAGCGGAGTCGGCCGGGAGCTCCTTCGCGCCATGCCCGGCCTGCCCACAGTGGACGGACATCCCGGCACCAATGTCCTACTGATGTCCGGCAGCAGTTGGGCCGGAAAGTCCAGCCGTTACCACATCCCTGTGGACATCGGCGTGATCATTGAGCCTGATCCGCGGGAGCTCGACCAGATCGCCGAACAGAGTGAGTTCCGCTTCGAATTCATCCGCTACCGCTGCGACTGCCGTGCCGCGTGCGAATGCCACGAGCGTGACGATGCGCAACGACTCTCCGGAGAGCCACTCGATCAGAGGGCCGACATCCTGCGCCGGATGGTCACGGTCCTCGGGGACAACGCCACCGGGACGAGCCGTCTCCAGGAGGAACTGGGGCTTCTCCCCGAGAGCCGTCGGCACATCTTGCTTCTCGTCGGCAGCTACGAGGAGGCCAAGGTCGTGGCTGACACTCTTCACACCCTCAACAAGCGCTGGCAGGACAGGGTTTACCGGCTGGTCTCCGACGACGACCCGGACGCCGGCACCGGGACGGACGACGATGAGTACCGCGCACCCGTGCTACGGCGAGGAGACGTGGAGAACCTGGCTAACACCAGAGCCGAGATCCTGGTCGCCCCCCTGCTGGCGGTGGAACGCGGACACAACATCCTTGATGTCGACCGACGGCACGCTGCCATCGGGTCGATCTACTTCCTCGCCCGGCCCAACCCTCGCCCTGACGACCTTGGTCTCGCGGTGCACGCGATCAACGACTGGATCGTACGGGCCCGTGGAAGCGGGGATTTCGATGGCTGGGTGCGAAGTGAACCCAGCCTGGCACTCGGTGCCCGCAAAGTCAGAGACCTCGCTCGCGCCAAGTGGTTCCGGGTTCTCGCACGAAGCATGGCCTGGAAAGGGTTGGGCGAAGACCGGGAGAGCGTGACCTGGGACCTGCTCGTTCTGATCTGGCAGGTGATCGGTCGCTCGGTGCGTGGTGCGGTACCCACGCGGGTCGCTTTCGTCGATGCCGCCTTCGCACCCAAGCTGGCCGTCGGCCAGCCGACGGACGAGCCGGACAGCCCGGATACCAGCCTTCTGCACAGCATCCACGCCGTGCTCAAGCCCTACTTCACTCAAGGCACCGGGGTCATCGAGTACGACCGGCATATCGTCCGGGCCCTCTACCGGCCCATGTGGACCGCTCTCGACCGTTGTCTCGCCCCCTATATCGAAGAACAGCCCACTGACGAAGGAGAGCCCTTGTGTACGACCTGATCAGGATCACTGCCTTTGAACCGGATCCGAACGCTGGTCCCTGGACGGAGCGATACCGTGTGATCGGCTTCCCTGACGAGTGGCGGGACGAGTTCATGGACCTCTACCGACGCCAGTGGCGGCGCGCTGAACAGCCATTGGGGCTGCCGATCAAACAACTCAACGCCCTGCTGCGATCCACGGCCCCGGGCCTAGTCGCGACAGGCCGCGGAGCAGGAAGCAACTCCCGGATCCCCTGGTTCTATGCGTCGGATGAGATGCCGTCCGAACTGGTCACCCCGCTGCTGGCCTCCTGGGTGATGACTCTGCCGCCCTCTACGGACTCCGACCTTGAGCGAGTGGCTGATCATCAAGCAGCTCTGGACCGAGCACTGATGCTGATCGACCAGCACAGCCCGAGTTGGCGGCATGAGACCGTGGATCTCGCTGCATCCGAGCCTTCTCCGGGAGGTACGGCGCAGCCCGACCGAAGGCTGTATCACCTGCTGCCCGAGTGGATCGGTGCCAGACTTGCGGCTCGTACGCTCAGATTCGGCGGTGTCGACCTCTCTTTCCGCCAGGTCACCCGGGACCAAGGGGTCGAACTGGTCAGCTGGCCGCCCCGGAAGTACGTCCGTGGGAAACGGACGTGGTACTACTCGGCACTCCTGACCGTCACCGTGCAGACCGTTCCGTTCGCGGCGCGGTTCCGAGTGCACGTCTCGTACGGGATCCGTCGCTGGGAAACCCGGTCTCCGGTGTCCCTCCCGGAGGGACGAGGCGCGACCGTTCTGCTGGACGCACCGCTGCCCTGGCCCGGAGCCCACGGCCCACGGCGTCGTCTCACCACCAACTCTCTGGCTTTCGACCGTGGAATCGGCGGGCTCTCCTGGAACCGGCACAGTCTCATTGACCTCTTGCCGCAACTGGACGTTCTACGTGCGTACCCCAAGCCGGACGAACTCGTCGCTGAAGCAGCCGACTGGATCGACGGCCAGGGCGGAGTGGCGGCCGGCATCCTGTACAGCACGGCGATGGACAAACACGGCGTCGGCGCCGGACTCATGCCGCTTGAGCGTTCGCTGCTCGATCACTGGGTGGAGGAAGCCCTCCACCCTTTTTTGCGCCGAGTGCCTGACCACGAGCGTGTGCACCAGAAGCTCCGACCGGTCCTGCTGCCGACCTCGTCGACGAAAGATCAGGACGTACTCCAGCAACGTGCGCGACAACGCGCACGATCCCGGCGCGACGCAGTACTTGCGACGCTCGAAGGCAAGCCGCTGCGGGTGGACCTGCTCTGGCAGACGGAGGAGACTCGGGACGCTCTGCTCACGGCTCTTTGCGGATGGCTGGGGCTCCCGGTGCACGCGGACGTCCCCGACGGAGAACACCGATGGAAGCTCGGAGACTTGCATCTCCAGATCCGGGTCCGCTCGCTGGAAGGCCTCGGTGCACCTTTGGAGATCCCTCGTACGCCAGGATGGTCACGAGCTCAGAGGCTGGCAGGAGCCGTGCGTGAGCGCGCCGCTCTGACGGCGGACCGCCTCGGCCCTGGCGCTGATGGAGTCGGTTTGGCATTTGTGGAGACTCTGGGGCCCAAGCGGTTTCAGCGGAAGCCGGATTCCGACCCGAAAGTGGCGCTGCGGCACGGCTGTGCCAAGGCTCGTCGAGTGAGTCAGTTCATCGTCGTGCCGGAAGACGCCGAAGGCCCGCTCGCGATGCGGGCAGGCTCCGTAGTGGCCGACGGGATACGCCAACTCGGTGCTGTCGTCCCACCAGAGCATCAACTGGACGGCGAACTCGCGGACGATCTCCAGTATCTGGCGCTCTGGCATGTCCGCCGACAGGCCAACGGATCGACCCGGCGGGCCGCACAGCACCTCGTTGCTCTGCGGATCCGGCCGGATGATCCGGTGCACCCTGTACGAGGCTGGGACGATGCCCGGAAGGAGTGGGTGCCCTACCCCCAACTGCTGCTCACTCTCGCTGCGGAAGGCGCGGATACCGAAACTTTGCCGCACCGAGCCGCCCAGACCCCTGATGGGCGGCGGCACGAGGTCGAGCGCCAGATCCGGTCGCTGCTCTATCAGGTACGTGACCGGCCGACCCTGCTTCTGGCCAACAGCGGCAACCTCCGTGAGTCGTGGCCCGGATTGAGCAATGGCGAGCTCATCAAGGACATGGTCGTCTTCCAGGGCGAGCCTCCCATTCCGCTGGCACTTCACGGGAGGGACCTCGGGATGGTGCTGCTCCGAGATGCCAACAGCCGAGGTGAGACCCCGCAGTGGTACGCACCCGCCACAAGCGACGACGAGCCGCCCGGCTTTTCGGCGGGGCTATGGACGGCACCTGGTGCGGACGCGGACAACCGGGTATTCCTGAGCACTGTCGGGAAACCGGTGAGTGCCAGCAAGGTACGACGTGACCTGCGCAAGCTGGTGCCTGACAAGGACTGGCCGCATGCTCCTGCGGCTACGGCATGGAATCCAAGGGCGCTGGAATTCACCGTTCTGGGTTGTCTGCCGGAGACGGCTACCGGCCGCACCGACACACCTGCGGATCGGCCGGCTGCCATAGCGGCAGCTGTACACCAACTGCGCTTTCACGACGAGTACGACCCACTCTCCCGGCCACTCCCCCTGCACCTCGCGAAGCTGGCGGAAGAGTACGTCCTCCCGCTCGCGCCGCCTCCCGCCCCAGCTGCGGAGAAAAGCTCCGAATAGCTGCCTGGTCGACGCAGGTCCATAGGCGAGAGCCGACCGATATGAAGAGGGCGGGAGTCAGTTTTACTGACTCCCGCCCTCTTCATATCGGCATCCGCTGCAATCAGCGAGTGCCCCCGGCAGGATTCGAACCTGCGCACACGGCTCCGGAGGCCGTTGCTCTATCCCCTGAGCTACGGGGGCTTTGTCGGCGGAGTGTTGCTCGCGGCGACGGACAGAACACTACCAGCCCGGGTGGGGTGATCCCGAACGGGTTTGGGGAGGGGGTCGCGCGTAGGGGGCGGAAGTGGGGAAAAGCCGGACGCGGTGGCCGGTGCGGACCTACTCTCAAGGGGTGCCAGGCGCGTCGGGGCGGGTGCTTGTTGTGGACGACAACAAGGTCATCCGGCAGCTGATCAGGGTCAATCTCGAGCTGGAGGGGTTCGAGGTCGTGACCGCGTGCGACGGTGCCGAGTGTCTGGAAGTCGTGCACGAGGTACGGCCCGACGCGGTCACCCTCGACGTCGTCATGCCTCGGCTGGACGGGCTGCGTACGGCCGCGCAGCTCCGTGCGGATCCCCGTACCCGTGATCTTCCGCTGGCTATCGTGAGCGCGTGCACCCCCGACGAGGTCTATGCCGGGCTCGATGCCGGGGTCGACGTGTTCCTGCCGAAACCGTTCGAGCCGGCCGACCTCGTCGACATCGTCCGGAAGCTCGTACGGCAGGGGCAGGACCGGGAGTACGACGGTCCCGAGGCGGCCCCCGTTCCCGCCGGGCCGGACACATCCGGGCAGACCACAGGTACGGCGGACTCCGGCGAACCCGACGACACCCACGACCACGACACGGCCACCCCCGACGAACCGGCCGCCCTCAACGCCCCCGGCAAGCAGGGCGCCCACAACACCCCCGGCCGACCGACGGCTCTCAACAACTCCGGCGAGCAGACCGCCCCCGACAGCCCCGGCGAGTTGGGGATCCACAGCGACCCCGTTGACCTGGCGACGCCCCACACGGCCGCCACCCCTGGCGACTCAGCCACCGCCCACGAGCTGGCCAACCCCCACCACGGCGACGAAAAACGCCCCGCCCAGAGCGGCAGCTGACCCTCGTTCCCGCTGAACCCGGCGACGAAATCCACGCCGCCCACCGCAGCCTCCGCCCCCCGACCGAACCCCGCGACGACAATCCCGCCGCCCACTCCAGACACCGCCCCCACCCCCGCACAAACCCGCCGACGAATCTCCCCCCACCCCCGAACCCCCACCCCCCTGTCCACATCCCGAAACCCCACCGAACCGACTCGCCTCCCCACCCCCCTCCTCGCCTACGCTTGCCCCGTGACCCCCCTGGAGCTCTCCCACACCGTCCTGCGTGCCGTCCGGCGCGCGGTGGATGCCGGGGAGTTGTGGGTCGAGATTCCCGTGCGGGCCCCCGTGACACCCCCGGGCCCCGGCGGCTGTGGCGACTACGCGACGCCCATCGCCCTGAAGCTGGCCCGCCCCGCCGGCCACCCCCCGCTGAAGGTCGCCGAGATCCTCCGCCCCCACCTCGCGCACGAAGCGGGCATCAGGGACGTGGTCATCACACCCCCCGGCTTCCTGAACATCACCCTCCAGGAAACCTCCCTGATCCAGGAGATCCTGGCGAGGGGCACGAGGTACGGACACGCGGACACCCCCACCGCCCTCCTCACCCACCTCCACGCCCCCAACGAGGCCCGAGCCCTGGTCGTCATGGACACCCTGGCCCGAGTACTCCGCTCCCAGGGCACCCCCGTCCACACCTCGTGCGACACCCGCCCCACCCCGGAACTGACCTCGACCCTGGGCATCGAGATCGACACGTACGGCACCCCGGCGGCGGCGCACGCGCTGACCATCCGCCCGGTCCCCGCCCCCCTCCCCGACACCCCGCCCTTCTTCCCCCTGGGCAGAGACGCCACCCGCTGGGCCCTCCTCCACCCGGCACCGCACGACCACCCCCACCTCACCGGCGCCCACCTGACCCAACGCGAAACGAACCCCCTGTTCCGAGTCCGCTACGCGTACGCCCGCACCCGAGCCCTCACACGCAACGCGGCGGCACTGGGCTTCACATCGATGGCACCGACACTCGCACCGGAACCCGGCGTGAGGGCAAGGCCCACCGACACCGCAGCGCCCTCCGGCACCGGCGACACCCCCCGCACCCCAACAGTCGCCCCCGCGACCGCCGCCTCTCCCCCCGCGCGCCCCACCGCCCACGGAGAACCCACCGCGACCGCCCCCGCCGCTGCCCACCAGGCAGCCGCGACCGGCCCGGCCGCTGCCCACCAGGCACCCACGACCGACCCCGCCGCTCCCCACCAGGCACCCACCCCCACCGCCGCCCACCCCACAGCCCCCCCCACCCCCCTCCACCTCCTCCTAGCAGACCACCCCCGCATCCTCACCACCACAGCCACCCACCACACCCCCCACCGCCTGACCCACCACCTCGTGGCAATCGCCGACACCCTCCTCCCCCTCCTCCCCGAGGTCCTCCCCCAAGGCGACGAGAAACCCGAGGCCGCCCACCGCACCCGGCTCGCGCTCGCCGAAGCCGCCGGGACGGTGCTGGCCGGTGGCCTGTCCCTGCTCGGCATCGAAGCTCCAGAGCATCTGTAGAACGCCCCGATAAGAAAGCCCAGAACGAAGATGAGCCGTTCCGCACACCCCGCCGGCCCCCGCCACGCAGATGTCCTGCCGGAGGGCCACTACAGCGCCCCGCCCGCCGACCTGAACACGCTGGACAAGAAGGTGTGGGCGCAGACGGTGGAGAGGGACGAGGACGGAGTCCTCACCGTCGGCGGCATCCCCGCGACGCGCCTCGCCGAGGAGTTCGGCACCCCGGCATACATCCTGGACGAGGCGGACTTCCGCGCCAGGGCGAGGGCCTGGCGCACCGCGTTCGGCCCGGACGCGGACGTCTTCTACGCCGGCAAGGCGTTCCTGTCGAGGGCGATCGTGCGCTGGCTGCACGAGGAGGGCCTGAACCTCGACGTCTGTTCGGGCGGCGAACTGGCGACGGCCCTGTCCGCCGGGATGCCCGCGGAGCGCATCGCGCTGCACGGCAACAACAAGTCGACGACGGAGATCCGCAGGGCGATCGAGGCCGGCGTAGGACGGATCGTGCTGGACTCCTTCCAGGAGATCGTCCGCGTAGCGCACATCGCGAGGGACCTCGGCAAGCGCCAGCAGGTCCAGATCAGGATCACGGTCGGCGTCGAGGCGCACACGCACGAGTTCATCGCGACCGCCCACGAGGACCAGAAGTTCGGCATCCCGCTGGCCGGCGGCCAGGCCGCGGAAGCCGTACGCCGCGCGCTCCAGCTCGACAGCCTGGAGCTGATCGGCGTACACAGCCACATCGGCTCGCAGATCTTCGACATGTCCGGCTTCGAGGTCGCGGCGCGCCGGGTCGTCGGTCTCCTGAAGGAGATCCGCGACGAACACGGCGTACAGCTCCCGGAGATCGACCTCGGCGGCGGCCTCGGCATCGCGTACACCAGCGACGACGACCCCCGCGAGCCGCACGAGATCGCGAAGGCGCTGCACGAGATCGTCACCCGCGAGTGCGAGGCGGCGGCGCTCAGCACCCCCCGTATCTCGGTCGAGCCGGGCCGGGCGATCGTCGGCCCGACGGCGTTCACGCTGTACGAGGTCGGCACGCTGAAGCCGCTGGACGGCCTGCGGACGTACGTCTCCGTCGACGGCGGCATGTCGGACAACATCCGCACCGCGCTGTACGACGCCGAGTACAGCGTCGCCCTCGTCTCGCGGACCAGCGACGCCGAGCCCATGCTGTCCCGCGTCGTCGGCAAGCACTGCGAGAGCGGGGACATCGTCGTCAAGGACGCGTTCCTGCCGGCCGACCTGGCACCGGGTGACCTCATCGCCGTACCAGCGACGGGCGCGTACTGCCGGTCGATGGCGAGCAACTACAACCACGTACCGAGGCCCCCGGTGGTGGCCGTCCGGGACGGACAGGCGAGGGTGATCGTGCGGCGGGAGACCGAGGACGATCTGCTGCGGCTCGACGTCGGCTGAGCCGCACGGGAGAATCTCCTGTCGGAACCGCTCGGGGAAATGAAATAGACGTCTCACGATCCGGACCCGGGGCAGAAACCGCGGTCCGGTGGGTGAGACTGGTCGAATCAGACCGTATGAGGAAACGAGGTCGCATGATGCGTACGCGTCCGCTGAAGGTGGCGCTGCTGGGCTGTGGAGTCGTCGGCTCAGAGGTGGCCCGCATCATGACGACGCACGCCGACGACCTCGCCGCGAGGATCGGCGCCCCCGTGGAACTCGCGGGCGTGGCGGTCCGCCGCCCGTCCCGGGTCCGTGACGGCATCGACCCGGCCCTCGTCACGACGGACGCGACCGCGCTGGTCAAACGCGGGGACATCGACGTCGTCGTCGAGGTCATCGGCGGCATCGAACCGGCCCGCACCCTCATCACGACCGCCTTCGAGCACGGCGCCTCGGTCGTCTCGGCGAACAAGGCGCTCCTCGCGCAGGACGGCGCGGCGCTGCACGCGGCGGCGCAGGAGCACGGCCGGGACCTGTACTACGAGGCGGCCGTCGCCGGCGCGATCCCCCTGATCCGCCCGCTGCGCGAGTCGCTGGCCGGCGACAAGGTCAACCGCGTCCTCGGCATCGTCAACGGCACGACGAACTTCATCCTCGACAAGATGGACTCGACCGGCGCCGGCTACCAGGAAGCGCTCGACGAGGCCACCGCCCTCGGGTACGCGGAAGCCGACCCGACCGCCGACGTCGAGGGCTTCGACGCCGCCGCCAAGGCCGCGATCCTCGCCGGGATCGCCTTCCACACCCGCGTGCGCCTCGACGACGTCTACCGCGAGGGCATGTCCGAGGTGACCGCCGCGGACTTCGCCTCGGCGCGGAACATGAACTGCACCATCAAGCTGCTGGCGATCTGCGAGCGCGCCGCCGACGGCGGCTCGGTCACCGCGCGCGTCCACCCCGCGATGATCCCGCTCTCCCACCCGCTCGCCTCCGTGCGCGGCGCCTACAACGCCGTCTTCGTCGAGTCCGACGCGGCCGGCCAGCTCATGTTCTACGGCCCCGGCGCGGGCGGCGCGCCCACCGCCTCGGCCGTGCTCGGCGACCTCGTCGCCGTGTGCCGCAACCGGCTCAGCGGGGCGACGGGGCCCGGCGAGTCGGCGTACGCGGCCCTGCCGGTGTCGCCCATGGGCGACGTCGTGACGCGGTACCACATCAGCCTCGACGTCGCGGACAAACCGGGTGTACTGGCCCAGGTCGCGACCGTGTTCGCCGAGCACGGGGTGTCGATCGATACCGTGCGTCAGCAGGGGCGACAAGACAGCGCCGGCGAGGCCTCCCTCGTCGTCGTCACCCACCGCGCATCCGACGCCGCACTCAGCGGGACCGTCGAGGCGCTGCGCAAGCTCGACACCGTCCGCGGTGTCGCCAGCATCATGCGGGTTGAAGGAGAGTAACCAGCAATGACCCACCAGTGGCGCGGAATCATCGAGGAGTACCGGGACCGGCTGCCCGTCTCCGCCAGCACGCCGGTCGTGACGCTCCGCGAGGGCGGTACGCCGCTCGTGCCCGCGCAGGTGCTCTCCGAGCGCACCGGCTGCGAGGTCCACCTCAAGGTCGAGGGCGCGAACCCGACGGGGTCCTTCAAGGACCGCGGCATGACCATGGCCATCTCCAAGGCCAAGGAGGAGGGCGCGCAGGCCGTCATCTGCGCCTCCACCGGCAACACGTCGGCCTCCGCCGCCGCGTACGGCGTCCGCGCGGGCATGGTCTCCGCCGTGCTCGTGCCGCGCGGCAAGATCGCGCTCGGCAAGATGGGCCAGGCCCTCGTGCACGGCGCGAAGATCCTCCAGGTCGACGGCAACTTCGACGACTGCCTCGACCTCGCCCGCGCCCTGAGCGACAACTACCCTGTCGCGCTGGTCAATTCGGTCAACCCGGTGCGCATCGAGGGCCAGAAGACGGCCGCCTTCGAGATCGTCGACATGCTCGGCGACGCCCCCGACATCCACGTCCTCCCGGTCGGCAACGCGGGCAACATCACCGCGTACTGGAAGGGCTACAAGGAGTACGCCGTCGACGGCATCGCCGCGAAGACGCCCCGCATGTGGGGCTTCCAGGCGTCCGGCTCCGCGCCGATCGTGCGCGGCGAGATCGTCAAGGACCCCTCGACGATCGCGACGGCGATCCGCATCGGCAACCCGGCCTCCTGGGAGTACGCGATCGCCGCCCGCGACGAGTCCGGCGGGCTCATCGACGAGGTGACCGACCGCGAGATCCTGCGCGCCTACCGCCTGCTGGCCGCACAGGAGGGCGTCTTCGTCGAGCCCGCCTCCGCCGCCTCCGTCGCCGGCCTCCTCAAGGCCGCCGAACAGGGCAAGGTCGACCCCGGCCAGCGCATCGTCTGCACGGTCACCGGCAACGGCCTCAAGGACCCCGACTGGGCGGTCGCGGGCGCCCCGCAGCCGGTCACGGTCCCGGTCGACGCCGCCGCCGCCGCGCAGAACCTCGGTCTCGTCTAGGGGTTCCCCCGTCAGGGGTGCACAGGGGGCTTACGACACGCATCGTGCGCCTCCTGTGCGCCCTATGTCGCCACAGAACCTTCCTTCGATAGGCTGTAGCGAACCCGCCCGCTGCATATGCACCGTGGATGCCGGGCTGCCGCGATGTCGCCGCAGCCCCCGGCGGGTCTCACCGCACGTCAGTCACCGAACGTCGACGTCGCCGCACGACAATGACAATCGACAGTTCCGCAGCTCAAGGAGTTCATCGAGCGATGGCCGGTCCAGCCTTCCGCGCCGCCGCCGTCCGGGTGCGCGTCCCCGCCACCAGCGCCAACCTCGGACCCGGCTTCGACGCCTTCGGCCTCGCGCTGGGGCTCTACGACGATGTCGTCGTCCGGGTGGCCGACTCCGGGCTGCACATCGACATCGCCGGAGAGGGCGGTGAAACCCTCCCGCGCGACGAGAGCCACCTCCTCGTACGGTCCATGCGCACCGCCTTCGACGCCCTCGGCGGACAGCCGCGCGGCCTCGAGATCGTCTGCGCCAACCGCATCCCGCACGGCCGCGGCCTCGGCTCCTCGTCCGCCGCGATCTGCGCCGGCATCGTCGCCGCGCGCGCCGTGACCATAGGCGGCGAATCGCGGCTCGACAACGCCGCGCTCCTCGAACTCGCCACCGAGATCGAGGGCCACCCCGACAACGTCGCGGCCTGCCTGCTCGGCGGGTTCACCATTTCCTGGATGGACGGCGGCGCCGCCCGCGCGATCCGCACCGAGCCCGCCGGTTCCATCGTTCCGGTGGTTTTCGTGCCCGGGAAACCGCTCCTCACCGAGACCGCGCGCGGACTGCTCCCGCGCTCCGTCCCGCACGTCGACGCCGCCGCCAACGCGGGCCGTGCCGCCCTGCTCGTCGAGGCCCTCACCCGGCGCCCCGAGCTGCTGCTGCCCGCCACCGAGGACCGACTCCACCAGGAGTACCGCGCCCCCGCGATGCCGGAGAGCGCGGCGCTCGTGGAGCGGCTGCGCGCCGACGGGATCCCCGCGGTGATCTCCGGCGCGGGACCCACCGTGATGGCGCTGGCCGACGCGGAATCGGCCGACAAGGTCGAGGCGTCGGCGGGCTCGGACTGGGCCGCCAACCGGCTGGACCTGGACCTTAGGGGTGCGAGCGTGCTGCCGCTCGCACCTCCCGGCGACCTTCAGGCATAGGCATCGCGTGAATCGTCGCCGGATTTCGAGAGGGGGAATGTTTGTTGGATCCGGTAGTGTTAACCTCAAGTCTGCACCCGACCCCACCATGGCGAGGTGCTTCACGTCCCCGTCCGGGACAGACATTCTTCCGGGAGCTCCCCAAGCCGCACCGCGTTCCGTATCGCGTACCTGGGCAGTGCGCTGTACATCGACGCTGAGTGGCCCACAGGGCACGCTCCGGAACAGGTGCGACCCCGCCACGTGACACTGACACCGGGTGCCACGGATCGACTGATCTGTCGGGAGAGCGCCATCACCAGAAACCTCATCCGCCGCTCCGGCGGATTACCGCCCCGGCTCCGTCCATACCAAAAGGACGAGAACCGGACAGCACAACCGGTCGCCGAGCCAGACAGGCCGACGTCCGCTCCAGGGAAGGACCCTTCGTGAGCGACACCACCGATCTGATGGGCGCACGTGTCGAGGAGACCGCTGCCGCGCCCGCCACGGACGCCTCCGCGCCTGCCACCGGTGCCGGCTCCCGGCGGCGCCGCGGTACCGGCCTCGAAGGCATGGTGCTGGCAGAGCTTCAGCAGGTCGCATCCGGCCTCGGTATCAAGGGCACCGCGCGGATGCGCAAGAGCCAGCTGATCGACGTCATCAAGGAGGCGCAGGGCGGGGGCGGCGCCGCCGCTCCGCAGGCCGAGGCGCCCGCCGAGAAGCCCAAGCGCCGCGCCACCTCCCGCGCCCGTACGGCCGACGAGACACCTCAGGCCGAGGCGCCCGCCGCCGAGCCGTCCGCGGCCCAGCAGCAGATCGACATCCCCGGCCAGCCGGCCGGTGACGCGCCCGTCGAGCGCCGTGGCCGCCGCCGCGCCACCTCCGAGGCCGGCGCCCCCGTGGCCGCCGCGCCCGTCGAGACGGTCGTCGTCGAGGCGAAGGCGGAGCCCAGGGCCGAGACGCCCGTCGCCGCGCAGCCGCAGGCCGACGCGGGTGACGGCGAGGGCCGCCGCCAGGGCCGCCGCGAGCGCGGTCGCGACCGCGGTGAGCGGGGCGAGCGCGGGGACCGTACCGAGCGCGCCGACCGCAGCGAGCGGGGCGACCGCACCGACCGCGGTGACCGGGGCGACCGTCGTGGCAAGAGCGACGACCAGCAGGGCCAGGGCCGTCAGGAGCGCCAGCCGCGTCAGGACCGGCAGGACCGGCAGGAGCAGGGTGGCCGCCAGGACCGCCAGCAGCGCGACAACGGTCCGCGTCTCGACGAGGACGACGAGTTCGGCGACGGCCGCCGTGGCCGCCGCGGCCGTTACCGGGACCGCCGTGGCCGCCGTGGCCGCGACGAACTCGGCGCCCCCGAGCCGCAGTTGGCCGACGACGACGTCCTGATCCCGGTCGCGGGCATCCTCGACATCCTCGACAACTACGCCTTCATCCGGACCTCGGGCTACCTGCCGGGCCCCAACGACGTGTACGTCTCGCTCGCCCAGGTCCGCAAGAACGGCCTGCGCAAGGGCGACCATGTCACCGGCGCGGTCCGCCAGCCCAAGGACGGCGAGCGGCGCGAGAAGTTCAACGCGCTCGTGCGGCTCGACTCCACCAACGGCATGGCGCCCGAACACGGCCGTGGCCGCCCGGAGTTCAACAAGCTGACGCCGCTGTACCCGCAGGACCGGCTCCGCCTGGAGACCGACCCGGGTGTGCTGACCACGCGGATCATCGACCTCGTGTCGCCGATCGGCAAGGGCCAGCGCGGTCTGATCGTGGCCCCGCCGAAGACCGGCAAGACCATGATCATGCAGGCCATCGCCAACGCGATCACGCACAACAACCCCGAGTGCCACCTGATGGTCGTCCTCGTCGACGAACGTCCGGAAGAGGTCACCGACATGCAGCGGTCGGTGAAGGGCGAGGTCATCTCCTCGACCTTCGACCGGCCCGCCGAGGACCACACGACCGTCGCCGAGCTCGCCATCGAGCGCGCCAAGCGGCTGGTCGAGCTGGGCCACGACGTCGTCGTCCTGCTCGACTCCATCACGCGTCTGGGCCGTGCCTACAACCTCGCGGCGCCGGCCTCCGGGCGCATCCTGTCCGGTGGTGTCGACTCGACCGCCCTCTACCCCCCGAAGCGCTTCTTCGGCGCCGCGCGCAACATCGAGGACGGCGGCTCGCTGACCATCCTCGCGACCGCGCTCGTCGACACCGGGTCCCGCATGGACGAGGTGATCTTCGAGGAGTTCAAGGGCACCGGCAACATGGAGCTCAAGCTCGACCGGAAGCTCGCCGACAAGCGGATCTTCCCGGCCGTCGACGTCGACGCGTCCGGTACCCGTAAGGAAGAGATCCTGCTCGGCGCCGACGAGCTGGGCATCGTCTGGAAGCTGCGCCGGGTGCTGCACGCGCTCGACCAGCAGCAGGCGATCGAGCTGCTCCTCGACAAGATGAAGCAGACGAAGTCCAACGCCGAGTTCCTGATGCAGATCCAGAAGACGACGCCGACGTCCGGCGGCAACGGCGACTGACCTCAGGTCTGAGCGGTTCCTGGAAACGGTCATCCCCTGTTCACGGGGGGTGACCGTTTTTCTGTGTTTTTGATCGGGTCTGGCGACTTGTGCAACCCTGTCCGGAGTTTCCCCGTCTGGTCTGGCGGAGTGATGATGAGACGAGGCAGAAGAGAGCCGAGGAGACATGTCCGCCGAGAGCACGCCTGACATACCGGGGAACAGCCACCGCAAGCCGAAGAGGCGGCGGGGGCTGGTGGTCGCGGCGTGGGTCGCCGGGGGGATCCTCGTCCTCGGGGGGACCGGGGCGGGATACCTCTACGTCAAGCTCAACGGCAACATCAAGAGCGTCGACATCGACCAGGCACTCGGTACGGACCGGCCCGCCAAGGTCGACAACGGGTCCGAGAACATCCTCGTGCTCGGGTCCGACTCGCGGTCCGGGGCCAACAAGAAGCTCGGCGGGGGGACCGACGACGGCAGTGCCCGCTCGGACACGGCGATGATCGTCCACGTCTACCAGGGGCACAAGAAGGCCAGCGTCGTCTCCATACCCCGCGACACGCTCGTCGACCGGCCCGCCTGTACGGATGCCGGCGGGGTCACGCACGACGCCGCGGGCGGGGTGATGTTCAACACCGCGTACACCACCGGTGGGGCGGCCTGTGCGGTCAAGACCGTCGAGGCGATCACGAATCTGCGGATGGACCACTACCTCGAAGTCGACTTCTCCGGGTTCCAGAAGCTGATCGACGAGCTGGGCGGGGTGCGGGTCACGACCACCAAGGCGATCAGCGACAAGGACAGCCACCTGCACCTGGCGGCGGGCACGCACACGCTGAACGGGCAGCAGGCGCTGGGCCTGGTCCGTACGCGCCACGGCGTCGGCGACGGCTCCGACCTCGGCCGCATCCAGCTCCAGCAGGCGTTCATCAAGGCCCTGGTCAACCAGGTCAAGTCGATCGGCCTCTTCACGAGCCCCACGAAGCTGTACGACCTCGCGGACACGGCGACGAAGGCGGTCACGACAGACTCCGACCTGGGCTCGGTGAACTCCCTGATGTCCTTCGCGAACGGCCTCAAGAGCATCAGCTCCTCCAACATGACGATGGTCACGATGCCGGTCCAGTACGACCCGGCGAACCCGAACCGGGTGGTCGTGTCGGAGACGAAGGCGGCGCAGGTGTGGACGGCACTGCAAGCGGACCAGCCGATCCCGAGGACGGCAACGGAGGGGACGGCGACGGGGGAGGCGAACGGGGTGGTGACTTCCTCGTGAGTGGCGACTGCGGGCCGGATGTGGTTGCTCGCGCAGTTCCCCGCGCCCCTGAAAAGCCGGCGCAAGCGCCGAGCTTTTCAGGGGCGTGAGCAACCACGACGAATCCGCAGCCGTCGTTTTTTAGGGGCGCGGGGAACTGCGCGAACGGCCACGACGCACCCGCACCCGCCCCCCGGGAATAGAACCCCCCACCCCCCGGTTTGGGCGTATGGCTCCAGTCCTGGCAGACTGGTACGTCGGCCCCGGTTCACGCCCCGCGCCGCGGAAGCGACCCGGTGCCCTCCCGTAAATCTAGGAGAATCCCTTGAAGCGCGACATCCACCCCACGTACGTCGAGACGCAGGTCAGCTGCACCTGCGGCGCGTCGTTCACGACTCGCAGCACCATCGAGTCCGGCGCCATCCGCGCCGACGTGTGCTCCGAGTGCCACCCGTTCTACACGGGCAAGCAGAAGATCCTCGACACCGGTGGCCGCGTGGCCCGCTTCGAGGCCCGCTTCGGCAAGGCCGCCGCAGGCTCCAAGAAGTAGCGAGCCCCTCTTCGCCGGTCCACGGCAGCGCTCCCGCGAGGGGGTGCTCCCGGGACCGGCGTTTTTGGTCGCCGCCCACTTCACCGCCGTAGGAACCACAGGAGCCCAAGATGTTCGAGGCCGTCGAGGAACTGGTCACGGAACACGCCGCGCTGGAGACGACGCTCGCCGACCCGGCGGTCTTCGCCGACCAGGCGAACGCGCGCAAGCTGAACAAGCGCTACGCCGAGCTGACCCCGATCGTCGCGACGTACCGCTCCTGGAAGCAGACCGGCGACGACATCGTGACGGCGAAGGAGTTCGCCGCCGACGACCCGGACTTCGCGGCCGAGGTCAAGGAGCTGGAGAAGCAGCGCGAGGAGCTGACGGAGAAGCTGCGCCTGCTGCTCGTCCCGAGGGACCCGTCGGACGACAAGGACGTCATCCTGGAGATCAAGGCGGGCGCGGGCGGCGACGAGTCGGCCCTGTTCGCCGGCGACCTGCTGCGGATGTACCTGCGGTACGCGGAGCGCGTCGGCTGGAAGACTGAGATCATCGACGCCACCGAGTCGGAGCTGGGCGGCTACAAGGACGTCCAGGTCGCCGTGAAGACCAAGGGCGGCAACGGCGCCACCGAGCCCGGCCAGGGCGTCTGGGCGCGGCTGAAGTACGAGGGCGGCGTGCACCGCGTACAGCGCGTGCCGGCCACCGAGTCGCAGGGCCGGATCCACACCTCCGCCGCCGGTGTCCTCGTGACGCCCGAGGCCGAGGAGGTCGAGGTCGAGATCAACCCGAACGACCTGCGCATCGACGTCTACCGCTCGTCGGGCCCCGGCGGCCAGTCCGTCAACACCACCGACTCCGCCGTACGCATCACGCACCTGCCCACCGGCGTCGTAGCCTCCTGTCAGAACGAGAAGAGCCAGTTGCAGAACAAGGAGCAGGCGATGCGTATCCTGCGCTCCAGGCTGCTCGCCGCCGCTCAGGAGGAGGCGGAGCGGGAGGCCGCGGACGCCCGGCGCAGCCAGGTGCGGACCGTCGACCGCTCCGAGAAGATCCGTACGTACAACTTCCCGGAGAACCGCATCTCCGACCACCGCGTCGGCTTCAAGTCGTACAACCTGGACCAGGTCCTGGACGGCGACCTCGACGCGGTCATCCAGGCCTGCGTCGACGCGGACTCGGCGGCGAAGCTCGCAGCCGCGTAAGCCACTTACGAAACCGGAGGACTCGCGTGAACCTGCTGCTCGCCGAGGTGGCCCAGGCCACTCAGCGGCTGGCCGACGCCGGTGTGCCCTCGCCGCGCACCGACGCGGAGGAGCTGGCCGCGTTCGTGCACGCGGTGAAGCGCGGCGAACTGCACTCCGTGAAGGACTCCGACTTCGACGCGCGCTACTGGGAGGCCATCGCCCGGCGTGAGCAGCGCGAGCCGCTCCAGCACATCACCGGGCGCGCCTACTTCCGGTACCTGGAACTCCAGGTCGGGCCCGGGGTGTTCGTGCCCCGGCCCGAGACCGAGTCCGTCGTCGGCTGGGCCATAGACGCGGTGCGCGCGATGGACGTCGTCGAGCCGACCATCGTCGACCTGTGCACCGGCTCCGGCGCGATCGCCCTCGCCCTCGCGCAGGAGGTGCCGCGCTCCAAGGTGCACGCCGTGGAGCTGTCCGAGGACGCGCTCGTGTGGACCCGCAAGAACATGGCCGGCTCCCGCGTCGACCTGCGCCAGGGCAACGCGCTCGACGCGTTCCCCGACCTCGACGGCCACGTCGACCTCGTCATCACCAACCCGCCGTACATCCCGCTCACCGAGTGGGAGTACGTCGCCCCCGAGGCCCGCGACTACGACCCCGAGCTGGCCCTCTTCTCCGGCGAGGACGGCCTCACGCTGATCCGGGGCCTGGAGCGCACCGCGCACCGGCTGCTGCGGCCCGGTGGCGTCGTCGTCGTCGAGCACGCGGACACGCAGGGCGGGCAGGTGCCGTGGATCTTCACCGAGGAACGGGGCTGGGCCGACGCGGCCGACCACCCCGACCTCAACAACCGGCCCCGCTTCGCGACGGCTCGCAGGGCGATGCCGTGATGACTGTTTCCGCCGCGACGGCTATTTCTCACGTGACGGCTGTTTCTTACGTATTCGAGCAGGAGGGCCGCTAGACATGGCACGGCGATACGACACCAACGACGCGACCGACCGTACGACCGGTCTGCGCGAGGCCGCGTCCGCCGTCCGCCGGGGCGAGCTGGTCGTGCTGCCCACCGACACGGTGTACGGCATCGGCGCCGACGCGTTCTCCTCCGAGGCCGTGGCGGAACTCCTCGACGCGAAGGGGCGGGGCCGCAACATGCCCACGCCCGTTCTCATCGGCTCGCCCAACACCCTGCACGGGCTCGTCACCGACTTCTCCGAGCTCGCCTGGGAACTCGTCGACGCGTTCTGGCCCGGTGCGCTGACGCTCGTCGCCCGTCATCAGCCGTCCCTCCAGTGGGACCTCGGCGATACGCGCGGGACCGTCGCCGTGCGTATGCCGCTGCACCCCGTCGCCATCGAGCTGCTCACCGAGGTCGGGCCCATGGCCGTGTCCTCCGCCAACCTCACCGGGCATCCCGCGCCGGAGAACTGCGACGAGGCCCAGGGCATGCTCGGCGACTCCGTCTCCGTCTACCTCGACGGCGGGCCCACGCCCGGGAACGTGCCCTCCTCCATCGTCGACGTCACCCGTGAGGTGCCCGTCCTGCTGCGGGAGGGTGCGATCACCGTTGAGGAGCTGCGGAAGGTCGTACCCGATCTTGAGGTGGCGAATTGACGGGGCCCGTGCGCGCCGTCCTCCCGGCCGGGCGGGGGGTCACCCCATGCCGGGCATAGGCGGTGGGGAGTCGGCCGCCGAGATCACGACGACGTTCGGGTTTCCCCGGGACAGTTTCCGGATTCTGCATGTCAGTACGGGGAACGTGTGCCGGTCGCCCATCACCGAGCGGCTGACCCGGCACTTCGTCGCCGAGCGGCTCGGGATCCTCGGGGGCGGGCTCATCATCGAGAGCGCCGGGACGTGGGGGCACGAGGGTGCTCCCATGGAGGCCAACGCCGAGGCCGTTCTCGCCGAGTTCGGGGCGGATTCCTCCGGGTTCACCGGGCGGGAGCTGCTCGATGAGCATGTGATCCGGGCCGACCTCGTGTTGACCGCTACGCGCGATCATCGGGCTCAGGTCATCTCCATGGGGCATTCCGCCGGGCTTCGTACCTTCACGCTGAAGGAGTTCACTCGGCTGGTGCGGGCCATAGACCCCGCTACCTTGCCCTCCCTGGACGAAGGCGTCGTCATGCGTGCTCGTGCGCTGGTGCGGGCCGCTGCCGCCCTTCGGGGGTGGCTTCTCGCGCCTACCGCCGAGGCGGATGAGGTGCATGATCCGTACGGGGCTCCGTTGCCGTTCTTTCGGTCCGTGGGGGGCGAGATACATCAGGCGTTGGATCCTGTTGTGACCGCTCTTACCGGGGTGCCGGCGCGCATGTAGGTGCGTGGTGGGTCGGGGGTGCCGGGGCTGCGCCGCACCCCCGGCACCCCGCTCCCCGCCGTGTGGGTTGTTGTGGTTCGGCCTACATTGGGGGTACGTCCGCTTCGAGGCTCGGAGCCTGTCATGGTCGTTTCTCTGTCAGGGCCGGAGGTCGGGGTTCTGTTGCGGCAGGATCCTGAGGTTGCCGAGGTTCTGATGGGGGAGTGGCGGCGGCAGGCCTCCGGGCTGCAACTTGTCGCCGCTGAGAATTTCTGTTCGCCTGCCGTGTTGGCCGCGCTGGGGTCCGTGCTCGCCAATAAGTACGCCGAGGGGTATCCCGGGGCTCGGCATCATGGTGGGTGCGAGATGGTGGATGTTGTTGAGCGGGTTGCTGTGGAGCGGGCCAAAGGGTTGTTCGGGGCCGGGCATGCGAATGTGCAGCCTCATTCGGGGTCCTCGGCTGTGCTGGCCGCGTATGCCGCCTTGTTGCGGCCCGGGGACACCGTGCTTGCTCTGGGGTTGCGGGACGGGGGGCATCTGACTCATGGGTCGCCCGTCAACTTCTCCGGGCGGTGGTTCTCTTTCGTGTCGTACGGGGTGGATGCGGAGACCGGGTTCGTCGACTACGACGCCGTGCGGGAGCTTGCTCGGGTGCATCGGCCCAAGGCGATCGTGTGTGGGTCCATCGCCTATCCCCGGCATCTTGACTATGCGTTCTTCCGGGAGGTCGCCGATGAGGTGGGGGCCTATCTGATCGCCGACGCCGCACATCCCATCGGGCTTGTCGCCGGAGGCGTTGCGCCCAGTCCCGTGCCGTATGCCGATGTGGTGTGTGCGACCACCCACAAGGTGTTGCGTGGGCCCCGGGGCGGGATGGTGTTGTGCGGGGAGGAGCTGGCGGAACGGGTTGACCGGGCTGTTTTTCCGTTCACTCAGGGTGGGGCTCAGATGCATGCGGTGGCTGCCAAGGCTGTGGCGTTCGGGGAGGCTGCTGCTCCTGGGTTCGCGCTGTATGCGCGGCAGGTTGTCGCCAATGCCCGGGTGGTCGCGGCGGGGCTCGCGGCCGAGGGGATGCGGGTTGTCACCGGGGGGACCGATACGCATCTTGTCGTCGTCGATCCGTCGCCTTTGGGCGTTGACGCGAAGGTTGCGCGGGGGCGGCTGGCGGCTGTTGGGGTGGTTCTGGACTGTTGTGTTCTGCCGGGGGGTGGGGGGCGTGGGCTGCGGTTGGGGACCGCTGCCGTGACCACCCAGGGGATGGGGGAGGCCGAGATGGCTCGCGTTGCCGCGCTGCTCGCAGGGGTCGTACGAGGTGAGGTGGCCTCGCGGAGAGGGCGTGAGGAAGTGGAGGAGCTGGTTCGGGAATGGCCGCCGTATCCGGACTGAACGGACGGTCCGGGGCACACGTACAAGGGACCGCACAGCCGGACGTGCAACCATCGTGGCTACCCGGATGTCCTTACCCGTATGCGCTCGTCGCTAGGGTGTGGGGCTGAGATGGCCAGCGAGACCTGTGGGGAAGCCCGTGCGTGAATACCTGCTGACGCTCTGCATCACGGCCGCGGTGACGTATCTGCTGACCGGGCCGGTGCGGAAGTTCGCGATCGTGGCCGGGGCGATGCCGGAGATCCGGGCGCGTGACGTGCACCGGGAACCGACTCCGCGCCTCGGTGGGATCGCGATGTTCTTCGGGCTGTGCGCGGGGTTGTTGGTCGCGGACCACCTGACCAACCTCAACGAGGTGTTCGAGAAGTCGAACGAGCCCCGGGCCTTGCTGTCGGGGGCCGCGCTGATCTGGCTGATCGGGGTGCTCGACGACAAGTTCGAGATCGACGCGCTGATCAAGCTCGGTGCGCAGATGATCGCCGCGGGCGTCATGGTCGTACAGGGCCTGACGATCCTCTGGCTGCCGATCCCGTTCGTGGGGACCGTCGCGCTGACGCAGTGGCAGGGGACCCTGCTGACGGTCGCGCTGGTCGTCATCACGATCAACGCCGTGAACTTCGTGGACGGCCTCGACGGCCTCGCGGCCGGCATGGTGTGCATCGCCGCCGCCGCGTTCTTCATGTACGCCTACCGGATCTGGTACTCGTACGGCATCGAGGCCGCCGCCCCGGCGACGCTGTTCTCGGCGATCCTGATGGGGATGTGCCTGGGCTTCCTGCCGCACAACATGCACCCGGCGCGGATCTTCATGGGTGACTCGGGGTCGATGCTGATCGGGCTGATCCTGGCGGCGGGCGCGATCTCGATCACCGGTCAGGTGGACCCGGACGCGATGAAGCTGTACAGCGGGTCCGAGCGTGACGCCGTCCACCAGATGGTGCCGGTGTACATCCCCCTGCTGATGCCGCTGACCATCATCGCGATCCCCGCGGCCGACCTGATCCTCGCGATCGTCCGGCGCACCTGGAAGGGACAGTCGCCGTTCGCCGCGGACCGGGGTCACCTGCACCACCGGCTCCTGGAGGTCGGCCACTCGCACAGCCGGGCCGTGCTGATCATGTACTTCTGGTCGGCGCTGATCGCGTTCGGGGCGCTGGCCTACTCCGTCAACTCGGCGTCGATGTGGATCGTCCTCGGCGTCGCGGCGCTGAGCGCGTTCGGCCTGGTCCTGTTGCTGCTGCCCCGCTTCACGCCGCGCGCCCCGCGGTGGGCCCAGACGTTCCTCCCGCCGCGCTACCGGCGCCGCAGGGCCGTACCGGCGCCCCTCCCGGTGGCGGCGGAGGAGGAAGCCGAGGAGCGCACTCCGGTGGGCGCGGGAGCGGCGGGCGGCGTCAACGGGGCTACCGCTGTGGGGGGTCGGACCCGGTTCCCCCGAAGGTGAGAACGTTTTGAGCGAGGTCGCGCTCAAAGTAAGAATCTGACTAGAGCATTGCCAAGTCGTGGGGGAAGCTAGAGGGTGCGAAGGGGGCAATACCAGACAAGCCCCCCCGGGTTTCGCTCAGATGCGCGCTTTCACTCTCAGGTGTGAAGGTCTGCACCCCTTCGAGGTAAAGACCTCATCAAATAGTTTGTGATACGGTTCACGAGAACCCCGGACAGAGCCGAAGGACCGCAATGCGACGGTCCGTTGGTCTGAGGTCTCACCCCCTCGAACCGGGACTACGCTCGTCCATGACGACACCCCTTCCCCACTTTTTTGAACGCGGAGTTGCCGCCATGCCGTCCAACGACGTCCGGATTTTGGCCCAGGCCGCTGTGCCCACAGCCGCCGCCGGCGCGATCGCCGCCGTGGTGAGCGGCGTGGTCGCGGGCGGCAAGGGTGCCATCGGGGCGGTCGTCGCGACGGTCGTGGTGATCCTGTTCATGGGGATCGGGCTGTACGTGCTCCAGCGCACGGCCAAAACGCTTCCGCATCTGTTCCAGTCCATGGGACTGATGCTCTACGCGGCGCAGCTCCTGCTGCTCTTCGTCTTCATGGCCATGTTCAAGAACACCACCCTGTTCAACCCCCGGGCCTTCGCCATCACGCTCGTCGTCGCCACCCTCGCGTGGATCGCGGCTCAGACGCGTGCTCACATGAAAGCCAAGATCCTCTACGTCGAACCCGAAAAATCGGGGCACTCGTCGTGAGAGGTAGGGGTGGGATAAAGACGTACGAGAGATCCTGCTATCGTCCGGTGCCAACTGCGGCATCGCGGGCGCGGGCATTCGAGCTGACGCCTGTTCCATCGCGAGGCGAGATGCCCCTGAGTCGCCCCCACATCCGTAACACCAGTCCCGTGCCGAAACGCGGCCTCGCGCCGCGCCGACACAACGAGGTTGCCGTACCTATGCGCCACGACGAAGGAGCCCGCGGTGAGTGCTGACCCGACGCAGACGCTCGCTTTCGACACGAGCTGTCACCTGTTCGACGGGTGCGGTTTCGACACGGTCGCCCCGGGCCTTCACTCGTTCCTGTTCAAGCCGCTCTTCGGCGACGCGGACAGCAACCTGTACTTCAACAAGACGATGCTGCTGGCGCTCCTCGGCTCGATCATCATCGTCGGCTTCTTCTGGGCCGCCTTCGCCAGGCCGAAGGTCGTCCCGGGCAAGCTGCAGATGGTCGCCGAAGCCGGTTACGACTTCATCCGGCGCGGTGTCGTCTACGAGACGATCGGCAAGAAGGAGGGCGAGAAGTACGTACCTCTCATCGTCTCCCTCTTCTTCTTCATCTGGGTGATGAACCTCTGGTCGATCATTCCGCTCGCCCAGTTCCCGGTCACCTCGATCATCGCCTACCCGGCGGGCCTCGCGGGTCTGGTGTACATCCTGTGGGTGTCCCTGACCTTCAAGCGGCACGGATTCGTCGGCGCCTTCAAGAACTTCAGCGGCTACGACAAGTCCCTCGGTGCGGTCCTGCCGATGGTCATGACCCTCGAACTGCTCTCGAACCTGATCGTGCGCCCCTTCACGCACGCGGTCCGGCTCTTCGCGAACATGTTCGCCGGTCACACGCTGCTGCTGCTCTTCACGATCGCCAGCTGGTACATGCTCAACGGCATCGGTATCGCCTACTCCGGCGTGTCGTTCGTGATGGTCATCGTGATGACGGCCTTCGAGCTCTTCATCCAGGCGGTCCAGGCGTACGTGTTCGTCCTGCTGACCTGCACCTTCATCCAGGGCGCGCTCGCCGAGCACCACTGAGCACAGCCCGCTTCGAACCCCCCCTAAGCACCCGGTGGCCAACCCCCACCGGACCTTGAAAGAGAAGGAAGAACCGGACATGTCCGCTCTCCAGACCCTTGCCGCCGGCGTCGAGATCAAGGGCAACCTCGGCTCCATCGGTTACGGCCTCGCCGCCATCGGCCCGGGCGTCGGCGTCGGCATCATCTTCGGTAACGGCACCCAGGCGCTTGCCCGTCAGCCCGAAGCTGCCGGCCTGATCCGCGCCAACCAGATCCTCGGCTTCGCCTTCTGTGAGGCGCTCGCGCTGATCGGTCTGGTCATGCCGTTCGTTTACCCGAGCGCCTGACCTGATCCGTCGGACCGCCCCTTTCGACGAAAGGCATTGATATGAGCCCTCTGGTTCTTTTGGCGGCTGAGGAGGCGGAAAACCCCCTCATCCCGCCGATCCCCGAGCTCGTCATCGGCCTCATCGCCTTCGTCATCGTCTTCGGCTTCCTCGCCAAGAAGCTCCTCCCGAACATCAACAAGGTTCTGGAAGAGCGTCGCGAGGCCATCGAGGGCGGTATCGAAGACGCGCAGGCCATGCAGCAGGAGGCCCAGAGCGTCCTGGAGCAGTACAAGGCCCAGCTCGCCGAGGCCCGTCACGAGGCCGCCCGGCTGCGCCAAGAGGCGCAGGAGCAGGGCGCCACGCTGATCGCCGAGATGCGCGCCGAAGGCCAGCGCCAGCGCGAGGAGATCGTCGCCGCCGGCCACGCGCAGATCGCGGCCGACCGCAAGGCGGCCTCCTCCGCGCTGCGCCAGGACGTCGGCAAGCTCGCCACCGACCTGGCCGGCAAGCTCGTCGGCGAGTCCCTTGAGGACCACGCCCGGCAGAGCCGCGTCATCGACCGCTTCCTCGATGATCTTGAGGAGAAGGCCGAGGCGTCGCGATGAACGGAGCCAGCCGCGAGGCCCTGGCCGCCGCACGGGAGCGCCTCGACGCGCTGACCGACGCCACGTCGGTCGACGCGAGCGCGCTCGCCGGTGAGCTGGCGTCCGTGACCGCACTGCTCGACCGCGAGGTCAGCTTGCGTCGGGTCCTCACCGACCCGGCGCAGTCCGGCGAGGCCAAGGCCGCGCTCGCCGCGCGCCTGCTCGGTGACCGGATCAGCGGCCCCGCCGCCGACCTGGTGGCCGGACTGGTCCGCGCCCGCTGGTCGCAGTCCCGCGACCTGGTGGACGCGCTGGAGGAACTGGCGGACATCGCCGACCTGACCGCCGCGCAGCGGACGGGCAGGCTCGACAGTGTCGAGGACGAACTGTTCCGCTTCGGACGGATCGTCTCCTCCTCCACCGAGCTGCGCGCCGCGCTGACCGATCGGAAGGCCACCGCCGCGGCCAAGAGCGAGCTGCTCGGCAGCCTGCTGGCGCGCCGTGCGGACGCGGCCACCGAACGGCTGGTGACGCGCCTGGTGACCGCGCCGCGTGGACGTAGCCTGGAATCGGGCCTGGAGGCCCTCTCCAAGCTCGCCGCCGAGCGCCGGGACCGGATCGTCGCCGTGGTCACCTCGGCGGTCCCGCTGAGCGACGGCCAGAAGCAGCGCCTCGGCGCCGCCCTCGCCAAGCTCTACGGCCGCTCGATGCACCTCAACCTCGACGTCGACCCCGAGGTCGTCGGCGGGATCCGGGTGCAGGTCGGTGACGAGGTCATCAACGGCTCGGTCGCGGACCGCATCGAGGACGCCGCCCGCCGTATGGCGAGCTAGCAGTAACAAGACGTTGAAATACGGCCCGCGTTGGGCCGTGCAAGAGGATTCACCTCGTTCAGGGGGGAGTCCGAAGTCGAGACATCCCCCCAAAGTGAAACTTCGGGCCCAACAAGGAGAGCAGGGAACCCAGATGTCGGAGCTCACGATCCGGCCGGAGGAGATCCGGGACGCGCTGGAGACCTTCGTCCAGTCGTACCAGCCGGACGCGGCCTCGCGCGAGGAGGTCGGTACGGTCACCCTTGCCGGCGACGGCATCGCGAAGGTCGAAGGCCTCCCCTCGGCCATGGCCAACGAACTGCTGAAGTTCGAGGACGGCACCCTCGGCCTCGCGCTGAACCTGGAAGAGCGCGAGATCGGCGCCATCGTCCTCGGCGAGTTCAGCGGCATCGAGGAGGGCCAGCCGGTGCACCGCACCGGAGAGGTTCTCTCCGTCGCGGTCGGCGAGGGCTACCTCGGCCGCGTCGTCGACCCGCTCGGCAACCCGATCGACGGCCTCGGCGAGATCGAGACGTCCGGCCGCCGCGCCCTGGAGCTCCAGGCTCCCGGCGTCATGGCCCGTAAGTCGGTGCACGAGCCGATGGAGACCGGCTACAAGGCCGTCGACGCCATGACCCCGATCGGCCGCGGCCAGCGCCAGCTGATCATCGGCGACCGCCAGACCGGCAAGACCGCCCTGGCCGTCGACACGATCATCAACCAGCGCGACAACTGGCGCTCCGGCGACCCGAAGAAGCAGGTCCGCTGCGTCTACGTCGCCATCGGCCAGAAGGGCTCGACCATCGCCTCCGTGCGTGGCGCCCTCGAAGAGGCCGGCGCGCTGGAGTACACGACCATCGTCGCGGCCCCCGCGTCCGACCCGGCCGGCTTCAAGTACCTGGCGCCGTACACCGGTTCCGCCATCGGCCAGCAGTGGATGTACGAGGGCAAGCACGTCCTCATCATCTTCGACGACCTGTCGAAGCAGGCCGACGCCTACCGCGCCGTCTCCCTGCTGCTGCGCCGCCCGCCGGGCCGCGAGGCCTACCCGGGTGACGTCTTCTACCTGCACTCCCGTCTCCTGGAGCGCTGCGCGAAGCTCTCCGACGACCTGGGCGCCGGCTCGATGACCGGTCTGCCGATCGTCGAGACCAAGGCGAACGACGTCTCGGCGTTCATCCCGACCAACGTCATCTCCATCACCGACGGCCAGTGCTTCCTGGAGTCGGACCTGTTCAACGCCGGTCAGCGCCCCGCGCTGAACGTCGGTATCTCCGTCTCCCGAGTCGGTGGTTCCGCGCAGCACAAGGCGATGCGCCAGGTCTCCGGCCGACTGCGCCTCGACCTCGCCCAGTACCGCGAGCTGGAGGCGTTCGCCGCCTTCGGTTCCGACCTGGACGCCGCGTCGAAGGCCCAGCTGGAGCGTGGTTCGCGACTGGTCGAGCTGCTCAAGCAGGCTCAGTACCAGCCGATGGCCACCGAGGACCAGGTCGTCTCCATCTGGGCCGGTACCAACGGCAAGATGGACGAGGTTCCGGTCGTCGACATCCGCCGCTTCGAGAAGGAGCTGCTTGAGTACCTGCACCGCAAGGAGCAGGGCCTCATGACCTCCATCAAGGAGGGCGCGAAGATGTCGAACGACACCATCCAGGCGATCGACGACGCCGTCGCGGAGTTCAAGAAGCAGTTCGAGACCGCGGACGGCAAGCTGCTCGGCGAAGACTCCGCCGCCAAGTGACGTAAGGAAGGGACCTGACTCATGGGAGCCCAGCTCCGGGTCTACAAGCGTCGCATCCGATCCGTCACCGCGACCAAGAAGATCACCAAGGCGATGGAGATGATCGCCGCCTCGCGCGTCGTCAAGGCGCAGCGCAAGGTGGCGGCCTCCGCGCCGTACGCGACCGAGCTCACGCGCGCGGTCACGGCGGTCGGGACCGGTTCGAACACGAAGCACCCGCTGACCACGCAGGCCGAGACCGTCGTACGGTCCGCGGTCCTGCTGCTGACCAGCGACCGCGGTCTGGCCGGCGCCTTCAACTCCAACGCCATCAAGGCGGCGGAGCAGCTCACGGCCCGACTTGAGGCCGAGGGCAAGGAGGTCGACACGTACATCGTCGGCCGCCGTGGCGTCGCGCACTACAACTTCCGTGAGCGCAAGATCACGGACTCGTGGTCGGGCTTCACGGATGAACCGACGTACGCGGACGCCAAGAACGTCGCGGCGCCGCTGATCGAGGCGATCGAGAAGGACACGGCGGACGGCGGGGTGGACGAGATCCACATCGTGTTCACCGAGTTCGTCTCGATGATGACGCAGTCGGCGCTCGACGACCGCCTGCTGCCGCTCAGCCTCGACGAGACGGCCGGCTCCGAGTCCAAGCAGGGCGAGATCCTTCCCCTGTACGACTTCGAGCCCTCGGCGGAGGACGTCCTCGACGCCCTGCTGCCGCGCTATGTGGAGAGCCGCGTCTACAACGCGCTGCTCCAGTCGGCGGCTTCGAAGCACGCGGCGACGCGGCGTGCGATGAAGTCGGCCACCGACAACGCGGGTGAGCTGATCGAGACGCTCTCCCGCCTTGCCAACGCGGCCCGCCAGGCCGAAATCACCCAGGAAATCAGCGAGATCGTCGGTGGCACCGCAGCCCTCGCCGACGCGACCGCGGGGAGTGACCGCTAATGACCACCACTGTTGAGACCGCGACGGCCACGGGCCGCGTCGCCCGGGTCATCGGCCCGGTCGTCGACGTGGAGTTCCCCGTCGACGCCATGCCGGAGATCTACAACGCGCTGCACGTCGAGGTGGCCGACCCGGCCCTGGACGGCGCGCAGAAGACGCTGACCCTGGAGGTCGCCCAGCACCTGGGTGACGGCCTGGTCCGCACCATCTCGATGCAGCCCACCGACGGCCTGGTCCGCCAGGCCCCGGTGACCGACACGGGCACGGGCATCACCGTCCCCGTCGGTGACTTCACCAAGGGCAAGGTGTTCAACACCCTCGGCGAGGTCCTGAACACCGACGAGGTGTACGAGGGCGAGCGCTGGTCCATCCACCGCAAGGCCCCGCGCTTCGACGAGCTCGAGTCGAAGACCGAGATGTTCGAGACCGGCGTCAAGGTCATCGACCTGCTGACCCCGTACGTCAAGGGCGGCAAGATCGGCCTGTTCGGCGGTGCCGGCGTCGGCAAGACGGTGCTCATCCAGGAGATGATCTACCGCGTCGCCAACAACCACGACGGTGTCTCCGTGTTCGCCGGTGTCGGCGAGCGCACCCGTGAGGGCAACGACCTCATCGAGGAGATGGCCGACTCGGGCGTCATCGACAAGACGGCCCTCGTCTTCGGCCAGATGGACGAGCCCCCGGGCACCCGTCTGCGCGTGGCCCTCGCGGGTCTGACCATGGCGGAGTACTTCCGCGATGTGCAGAAGCAGGACGTGCTGTTCTTCATCGACAACATCTTCCGCTTCACGCAGGCCGGTTCCGAGGTGTCGACCCTTCTCGGTCGTATGCCCTCGGCCGTGGGTTACCAGCCGAACCTCGCCGACGAGATGGGTCTCCTCCAGGAGCGCATCACCTCGACGCGTGGTCACTCGATCACCTCGATGCAGGCGATCTACGTCCCCGCGGACGACCTGACCGACCCGGCCCCGGCCACCACCTTCGCCCACCTCGACGCGACGACGGTTCTCTCCCGTCCGATCTCCGAGAAGGGCATCTACCCGGCCGTGGACCCGCTGGACTCCACGTCCCGGATCCTGGACCCCCGCTACATCGCGGCGGACCACTACAACACCGCGATGCGCGTCAAGACGGTCCTCCAGAAGTACAAGGACCTCCAGGACATCATCGCGATCCTCGGCATCGACGAGCTGGGCGAGGAGGACAAGCTCACCGTCCACCGCGCCCGTCGCGTGGAGCGCTTCCTGTCCCAGAACACCCACGTCGCCAAGCAGTTCACCGGCGTCGACGGGTCGGACGTACCGCTGGACGAGTCGATCGTCGCGTTCAACGCGATCATCGACGGCGACTACGACCACTTCCCGGAGCAGGCGTTCTTCCTCTGCGGCGGTATCGAGGACCTGAAGGCCAACGCCAAGGAGCTGGGCGTCTCCTGACGCTTCCGACGCTCGGTAGGTGAGCGTCAGAGCTCGTGAAGAGGGGCGGGTGCGTCCCGCCCCTCTTCTCACTCCCCTTAGACTTGTAACCAACACCCGGCAGGACCGCCGGGTGGTGACCCGAGGAGCCAACCTTGGCTGCTGAGCTGCACGTCGCGCTGGTCGCGGCCGACCGAGAGGTCTGGTCGGGCGACGCGACTCTCGTCGTCGCGCGCACCACGTCCGGCGACATCGGCGTCATGCCCGGTCACCAGCCGCTGCTCGGTGTGCTGGAGTCGGGCCCGGTGACCATCCGTACGAGTGACGGCGGAACCGTCGTCGCCGCTGTGCACGGTGGATTCGTCTCGTTCGCCGACAACAAGCTGTCGCTGCTGGCGGAGGTCGCCGAGCTGTCGGACGAGATCGACGTCCAGCGCGTCGAGCGGGAGCTGGAGCGCGCGAAGACCGAGGGGGACGCCGCCGCCGAGCGGCGCGCCGAGGTCCGACTGCGCGCGGCGGCCACGCATTGATCGCAGCGCCCATGTGATGCCAGTCATGCAGCCGCGGCCGGCCCGGAGCGATCCGGTGCCGGTCGCGGCTGTGGCAGATCTGGATGTTTTTTCCGTTCCGTTACCAATCGCCGAACCGCATTTCGGTACGTAGGAGACGAGGAGGTCGGTGTCGATGGTCCTCGCTCTGACTGTGTGCGGAGTTGTCGTGGCCCTCGTGGTGCTGGGCCTGTTCGTCTTCGGCCTGCGCCGCAGACTGATCCAGCGCTCGGGCGGCACGTTCGACTGTTCGCTGCGCTGGGACGTGCCCGAGAAACCCGACCCGAGCGGGAAGGGCTGGTCGTACGGCGTCGCCCGCTACAGCGGGGACAGCGTCGAGTGGTACCGCGTCTTCTCCTACGCCTACCGGCCGCGCCGGGCCCTGGAGCGCTCGGCGATCGAGGTCTCCGGCCGCCGACTCCCCGACGGCGAGGAGGAGTTGGCGCTCCTGTCCGACGCGGTGGTCCTCGCCTGCACGCACCGGGGGACCCGGCTCGAACTCGCGATGAGCGAGGACGCGCTGACCGGTTTCCTCGCCTGGCTGGAGGCGGCTCCGCCCGGACAGCGCGTCAACGTCGCCTGAACCTCGGACCTACAGCGGGCACACCGGCCGTACCGGCTGTTCCACTATGGCCGCCTGGTGCTGCCCCTGTGAGAGGGTCACCGTCACGCTGACCTGGGAGAGTACGGCCAGCAGGGCCGCCGAGGTGGCCGAGCCGAGGGCGGCGAGCTGGGCCGCCGAGGGTGTGAGACTGCGCTTGTCACTGGGCCGGCGCTTCATGGGTCCCCCCGAGCTTTTCGTTCCGCTTGCTGTGCAGAGACCCACTTTCTTCCCCGCGTCCCCCGCTTCTCACGGGCCGTTCGGTCCACCGGGGTGGGCCGAACGGCCCGCTTTGCCTTACGCGAGCCCGCTGCTGATGGCCGTCACCAGTTCGCCGTTCGCTGTGTCGCCGCTGAACTCCCAGAAGAACGCGCCCTTCAGGCCCTGGGACTTGGTCCACGCCATCTTTCCGGCGATCGTCCGGGGGGTGTCGTACGACCACCAGTCGGTGCCGCAGTACGCGTACGCCGTGCCGCCGACCAGGCCGGTCGGCGGGCACGTCGTCTTCAGGACCTTGTAGTCCTCCACACCCGCTTCGTACGTTCCCGGCGCGGCGCCCGTCGCGGTGCCGCCCGGCGCGGAGCGGGTGACTCCGGTCCAGCCCCGGCCGTAGAAGCCGATGCCTACCAGGAGCTTGTTCGCGGGGACGCCCTTCGCCCGGTACTTGGCGATCGCGTCGGCCGTGGTGAAGCCCTGCTGGGGGATGCCGGGGTAGGCGGTGAGGGGGGAGTGGGGGGCCGTGGGGCCCTGGGCGGCGAAGGCGCCGAAGAAGTCGTACGTCATGACGTTGTACCAGTCGACGTACTGCGCGGCGCCCGCGTAGTCGGTCGCGTCGATCTTGCCGCCGCTGGAGGCGTCGGCCGTCGTCGCGGCGGTGACCAGGTAGTGCGCGCCGAACTTGGCGCGCAGGGCCGCCATCAGGTTCTTGAACGCGGCCGGGCCCGAGGTGTCGCAGGAGTTGCCGCAGGCGTTCGGGTACTCCCAGTCGATGTCGACGCCGTCGAAGACGTCCGCCCAGCGGGGGTCCTCGATGAGGTCGTAGCAGGACTGGGCGAACGCGGCCGGGTTGCGGGCTGCCTCGCCGAAGCCGCCGGACCAGGTCCAGCCGCCGAACGACCAGAGGACCTTGATGTGCGGGTACTTGGCCTTCAGCTGGCGGAGCTGGTTGAAGTTGCCGCGCAGGGGCTGGTCCCAGGTGTCGGCGGCGCCGCTGACGGACTGGTCGGCGGTGAACGCCTTGTCGTAGTCGGCGTAGGAGTCGCCGATCGCGCACTTGCCGTTCGTGACGTTGCCGAAGGCGTAGTTGATGTGGGTGATCTTCGCGGCGGAGCCGGAGGTGACGAGGTTCTTGACGTTGTAGTTGCGGCCGTAGATGCCCCACTCGGTGAAGTAGCCGAGTTTTACCGGGGATTCGGCGCGAGCGGGGGCGTTCGCTGTGGCCGGGGTCGTGAGGGCGGCCAGGGGGAGCAGGGTGGCTGCGGCGATGATGGCTGCCAGTCTGCGGAAGGGGTGTCTGCCGAGTGCGAAGCGCATGGGGACGCCTCCTCGTCGTGGGGGATCGTGGTTGACGTGCCGTGGCGGAGCGTAGGAGTGGTCTGGACCACGCGTCAATAGGTCTGTACCAATAGGGGCTTGATCGCTCCAGGGCCAGCCTAGATCCCCAACTCCTGTGCCAGTACTGCCGCTTGGACTCTGCTGCGGAGTTCCAGCTTCGCCAGGAGGCGGCTGACGTGGGTTTTCACGGTGGCCTCGGCCATGTCCAGGCGCTTCGCGATGTCCGCGTTGGAGAGGCCGTCGCCGAGGCAGGTCAGGACCTCGCGTTCACGCCGGGTGAGGGTGTTCAGGACCGTGGGGTCCGTCGTGGGGTGGCGGGCGGTGGCCGTCGCGAACTCGGTGATCAGGCGGCGGGTGACGGCCGGGGCGATCAGGCCCTCGCCGCGCGCCACTGTCCTTACGGCGTCCAGGAGTTGGGAGGCTTCGGCGTTCTTCAGGAGGAAGCCGGACGCGCCCGCTCGCAGGGCCCCGAAGACGTACTCGTCCAGGTCGAAGGTCGTGAGGATCAGGACGTCCGCCAGGGATTCCGCGGTGATCTGTTTCGTCGCCGATACGCCGTCCAGGCGCGGCATCTGAACGTCCATCAGGACCAGGTCGGGGCTCAACTCCCGGGCCAGGGACACCGCTTGCTCGCCGTCCGCCGCCTCGCCGATCACCTCGATGTCCGGGGCGCTGCCCAGGATCAGGACCAGGCCCGAGCGGACGGCCGACTGGTCCTCGGCGACCAGGACGCGGATCATGCGGGATCTCCTTCGGGGAGGGGGAGGTGGGCGCTGACCGTCCAACGGTCGTTCTGCGGGCCCGCGTTGAACGTTCCGCCGATCAGGGTGGCCCGTTCGCGCATGCCGATCAGGCCGGCGCCGGAGCCTGGTGCGCGGGGGGTTTCGGGGGTGGCGTACGGGCTCGTGACCGTGACCTTCAGGTGGGTGGCGTCGCTGTGGAGAGTGACCGTCACCTTGCCGGGGGACGCGTGTTTCAGGGCGTTCGTCAGGGATTCCTGGACGATGCGGTACGCCGCCAGGGCAACAGGGGCCGGGGCGTCCGTCGGTGGGGGCGTGAGCAGGGTGACGTCCAGGCCGTTCGCCCGCGCGCCGTCGATCAGGGTGGGGAGGGCGTCGAGGGTGGGGGCCGGTTCGACCGTGTCGTCGGGGTGTCTCAGGATGCCGATCAGGCGGCGCATCTCCGCGAGGCCCTCGACGCTGTTCTCGCGGATCACCGTGAGGGCCTTCTTCGAGGTGTCCGGGTCGTCGATCGAGAGGGCTGCCGTCGAGTGGATCGCGATCGCCGAGAGGTGGTTGGCGACCAGGTCGTGCAACTCCCTTGCCATCCGGGCGCGTTCGGCGGTCACGGCTTGTGTTCTGTCCAACTCCGCCAGCAGCGCGGTCTGTTCGGCCCTCAGGCCGGCCGCCTCCGCCGCTGATCTGTGGTCGCGGACCAGGACGCCCGTCATCGCCGGGGTCAGGGTGACCAGGCCGACCGCGAAGCCGATCAGCAAGGTTTCCGGGGTGCGCCAGAGCGCGAACGGGACGGTCGCGCCGAGCAGGGTCAGCAGCGCCGAGATCCTGGGGATCTGGCGGGCTGTCGCCGGGGTGCCGTACAGGACCGCCGCGTAGACCAGGTCCGTGTACATCAGGACCGTGACCACGCTGCCGCGCGTCACCGTGTCCAGGACCAGGGTCGCCGTGCCGATCAGGGTGGCCGTGTTCGGGTGGGTTCGGCGGAGCAGCTCGCAGGCCGCCATCACCGCGAGCGGGAGCAGGGGTGGCCAGTCGCCGTCCCACAGCACGATGCCGTTGTCGCCGCCCGGGCGGGCGAACAGGCCGAGCGCCCACAGGAGCACGCCGCCGGCCAAGCCTGCGGCGGCGATGCGGAGGTCGTCGCGGTGGGGTCGTGCGGCCATGGCTCCCATCCAACACGGGTCGCGGGCTCGGCGCCTGCTGCCCTGGGCGGGTCCTGGACTGCATCTTTCGATGTACCGGGATCTCGTCACGGGCGACGAGGTGAGGGGGGTCACCCTGCCGGGAGGCTGGAGGTGTTGAGTCCCGGAAGGAGTGATGTCGCGTGATCGTCGGACTGATCGTCGCCTGTGAGGTGGCGTTCTGGGTACTGCTGGCGCTGGGGCTGGCGTTCCGGTACGCCCTGAAGATGCCGCGCACCGGCCTCGCGCTGCTCCTGTGCGAGCCGCTCCTCGAAGTCGCGCTCCTCGTCATCACGGCGATGGACCTCCGGAACGGGGCGGAACCGAGCTGGCACCACGGCGTCGCCGCGGTCTACATCGGCTTCACGGTCGGCCTCGGCCACTCCACGATCAAGTGGGCCGACGCGCAGGTCTCCCACCGCTTCTTCGACGGCCCCCCGCCGCCGAAGCCCCCCAAGTACGGCATGGCCCGCGCGATCCACGAGTGGAAGGTAGCCGCCCGCTGGATCCTCGCGGCGATCGTCGCCGCGGGCCTCCTCCAGGCGGCGATCTGGTACGTCGGCGACTCCGGCGAGACGGGTTCACTGCGGGAGTGGCAGACCCGGATGCTGTACGTGATCGGCATCAACGTGATCATCGCGGGGGTGTACACGGTGTTCCCGAAGCGGGGGTCGGAGCTTCCTGAGGAGCAGCGCGAGAAGGCGGGACGGCGGTACTGACCCGTCCTCACCTCTCCCCGCCCGGCACCCACAGCACGTCCCCCGTCTCCTTGTTCGCCGTCCGCGCCAGGATGAACAGCAGGTCCGACAGGCGGTTCAGGTATGTCGCCGTCAGGGGGTTCATCGTGTCGCCGTGGGACTCCAGGGCCGCCCATGTCGAGCGTTCCGCGCGGCGGACCACCGTGCAGGCGAGGTGGAGGAGGGAGGCGCCCGGGGTGCCGCCGGGGAGGATGAAGGAGCGGAGTTTTTCCAGGGTGGCGTTGTAGTGGTCGCAGTCCTGCTCCAGGCGGTCGATGTAGAACTGCTCGACCCGTAGGGGGGGGAATTCCGGGGTTTCCACCACCGGGGCCGACAGGTCCGCGCCTACGTCGAACAGGTCGTTCTGGATTCGGGTCAGGACCTTGACCACGTCCTCCGGGAGCGCGCCCAGGGCGATCGCCGTGCCCAGTGCCGCGTTCGCCTCGTTCGTGTCCGCGTACGCCGCGATGCGCAGGTCCGTCTTGGGGACGCGGCTCAGGTCGCCGAGGTTGGTGGTGCCCTGGTCGCCGGTGCGGGTGTAGATGCGCGTCAGATTGACCATGGCATCAGGGTAGTTGTGGGGGCCGGGTGTGATGTCCGTCCGAGGGGACGTGACTCGCGTTACTAAGGCGTCACAGAGCGGCTCCGGGCCGCTAAGGTCCGGGCCAAGGGTGGCGTACCGGCGCGGAAATCGGTGCGCCGGCGCGGTCGCGTGCTGCCTCGGGGCGGCTCACTGGCGTACACGAACCGCACAGACCCCATGAGCCTCACCCCTACGAGTGAATTCGGTATCGGTTCGCTCACAGACGGCAACCTCGGGCCGTCCGGGGCAGTCAGACGATGCGATACCGGACGAGTACACACAGCACAGCGGAGCACGGCACGCGACGCCAGGGGAGCGCATATGCACATCAGGGGCGACCACGCCGAGGTGGTCGTCGGGGGTCGGCTGGACGTGCACAGCGCGGCGGACGCCCGTACGGTCCTGCACGCGGCGGTCGACGCGGGGGTCGGCGACCTCCTGCTCGACCTGTCCGAGCTGGACTTCTGGGACGCGACCGGACTCGGCGTGATCATGGGCGTGCACCGCAGGGCGGGCCGCGCGGGCCGACGGCTCGTCCTGCGCGGCGTACCCCCGCAGCTGCAACGCCTGTTGGTCGCCACCCGCCTGCACCGCATCCTCGCCTTCGAGGGCGGCCTCGCGGCCGAATCCCTGCCTCGGGTGTGACTCAGCAGGTCACCCGTGCAATCCTCACCGGACCGTGACGTCTCGGGCGGCGCGGTACCCCGGGCTGTCGGAGATACTGTGCGAAGGTTTACGGTTCGTCTGCCCGCCGTCCTCAGCCCTCTGGCGGGCACCGGACCAGAAGCGACAGCGCAGTGTGCACCGCGGCCGGGAAGGGCCACCACCACACGACGCTTTTGGGGGGCTTGACCTATGGACCCGAACACCCGGGAGCCCGAGGAGAGCGGCCAGGACGGCCGCGCGCAGCGCCCGCGTTCCTCCAGGGACCCCCTCGCACCGGGCCAGCACGCGCCGGCCCCGGCCCGCACGGTCGACATCGTCGCCGGCGAGCACCTCCTCACCGTCAACCCGGTCGACGGCAGCGAGATCGAGCTGTGCCCGCCGACCGAGCGCCCCGACACCCCCGTACGCCGCACCGCCGAGGCCCGCGCCGAGGCGGAGCGCGCGGCGCGGCCCCCGGTCCCCGCCGGGCACGTACCGGCTCCGCCGCCGCTGCTCGGCCGCCAGGAGGAGCGCGAGCAGCTCGTCCGGCTCGTCGCGCGCGGGCGTTCCGTACGGCTCACCGGGCCCGCCGGGTCCGGCCGCACCCGGCTCCTCGACCTCGTCGCCGAGGACTGCGCGGACCTCGCCCCCGACGGCGTCGTCCGCCTCAGCGGGTACGGCCGTGGCGCCGAGGAGCTGCTCCACGAGCTGTTCCACCTCGTGTACGACGCGCCCCGGCACCGTCCGCTGCACGGCGAACTCCTCGTCCTCGTCCGTGAGATCGGCGCGGTCGTCGTCGTGGACGACCTGGAGTTCGGCGGCGCCGAGCTGGACGGGCTGCTCGCGGCGACGCCCGAGTGCGCGTTCGTGTTCGGCGCGACCGGGGAGACGCCGTTGCCCTCCGCCGGGTCCGCCGTCGAGGAGGTCACGCTCGGTGGGCTCGACCGGGCCGGTGGCATCGACCTCATCGAGCGTGCGGTCGGGCGGGTTCTCACGGAGGAGGAGGCCAACTGGGCCGGGGATCTGTGGTTCGAGTCCGAGGGGCTGCCGCTGCGGTTCGTGCAGGCCGGGGCGTTGCTTCAGCAGCGGGATCAGGTGCGGGCGAGCGCCGACGCGGTCGACGAGTACGGGGTTTTCGAGGACGCTCGGCCCGTTGTGGCTCAGGACGGGGAGCCGGAGGAGGAGATACCTCTGCCGTCGCTCGGGGAGGCGGCTGGGCCTGCGCCGTTGCTTGCTGCGCGGCTGAGTTCTTCGGCTCGGGCGACTCTGCGGTTCGCTATCGCGCTCGGTGGGGAGGTGCCTCATCAGGCGCATCTGCCTGCGCTGGTCGGTGACACGCACGCGGATGCGGCCCTCGGGGAGCTGGTGTCCTGTGGGTTGGTGACGCCGGTCGGGTCTCGGTATCGGCTTGCTGCGGGGATCAAGGTGCAGTTGGAGGCTGCGGGGTACGGGGGTGAGTCCGGGGCTCTTGCGCAGGGGGCTGCCGCGCATTACGCCTGGTGGGCCGGGCATCCGTCCGTTACGCCGGAGCGGGTGTGTGCTGAGGGCGATGCGATTTTGGCCGCGTTGAGTGTTGCCTCGCCGTTGGCTGTGCCGCCTGGTGAGGGGGAGCAGTCGGTTGCCGTTCAGTTGGCTCGTACTGCTGTGCCTGCGTTTGCTGCGGGGCTGGCGTTCGATGCGTGGGAGCGGGCCTTGCGGGGTGGGGCCGAGGCTGCTCGGTTGTCCGGGGAAGTTGCCGATCAGGCGTATTTCCATCATGAGCTGGGGGTGTACGCGATTCTTGCCGGGCAGCTCGATCGGGCTCGGTCGGAGTTGGAGACGTCCATTGGGTTGAGGGGGGCGTTGGCGGACAAGCGGGGGACGTTGGCGGGGCGGCGGGCGTTGGCGCTTGTCGCTGATCGGGCGGGGGAGGTTCCGGGGTTGCCGGGGGTTGTGGCTTCCGCTTCTGCCGGGGCCGTGGTGTCCGCCGGGGGCGTCGGGGAGGCTGTGTCGCGTTCTCCCGAGGTGGGGGTGACTCAGAAGCAGCGGGTTGTTGTGCCGCCTGCGGCGCCGGTGGGGGCGCAGCATCGTCGTAGTCTGCGGGGGATTGCTCGGCGGAACCTTGTTGCTGCTGGGGCCGGGGCGCTGCTTGTTGCTGTGCTGGGGACTGTTGTGGGGCTTGGGGCTACCTCTGACAAGGGGGCGGACGGTCCCTCGCGGGAGGTTGGGCCCTCTGCGAGTACGGGGCTTGATGGTGGGGAGTCGGGGGTGGGGGCGCCCGGGGGTTCCGGTGGGTCGTCCAGCGGGTCCGGTGGGTCGGGGGGCGGTACGGGGGGTGTGAGTGACCCTACGAGTCGGCCCAGTCCTACGGATCCGGGGCCGGACGGGAAGATGGGGACGCCGGATGATCCGACGCCTTCGGAGTCCGCCGATGGGAGTACGGGCGGTACGGCTGGGGGGAGTACGGGTGGGGGTACGGGGAGTACGTCGCCTACGCCTACGCCGCCCCCTACGCATTCGTCGCCCAGTCCGACGCCGAGGCCCTCGGACTCGCCGAGCCCGACAGTCCCGGCTTCGCCGAGCCCCACGGCGCCTTCGAGTAGCCCGACGGCTCCGGAGAGCACGCCGTCCACGTCTACCTCGGCGAGTGGGCCTGCGGCCAGCAGTCCGGCGGTGTCGCCGAGCACGGCTGGTTCTGCTTCGGCGGCGGTGATCTGAGGGAGGGCCCTCTGTAGTGCCGGGTCGGGTTGTCTGGCGGGTGCTGCGCCGTCGTGGCTGGTCGCGCAGTTCCCCGCGCCCCTAAAGGACATCGACTGGTCCGGCGCTTCGAGGCTCCCGCACGGACTGTCCCCAGCTTGGGCACTGCTACGCGTGCCCGAGAGGTTGTCTGGTGGGTGCGGCGCCGTTGTGGCTGGTCGCGCCCGTGCGGCGGTAGCCGCAAATCAGGTACAGCCCCGCGCCCCTAAAGGACGACAGCTGATCCGGCGCTTCGAGGGGCCCTGGGCCCCGCCCCCGAAGGGCGTCGCATGCACCGGCACTGCAATGCGCTCCGGAGGAGGGGCCTGCCCCGGGAGCCGCAACGCGCGCCCGAGGGGTTGTCTGGTGGGTGCGGCGCCGTTGTGGCTGGTCGCGCCCGCGCGGCGGTAGCCGCAAATCAGATATAGCCCCGCGCCCCTAAAGGACACCGACTGGCCCGGCGCTTCGAGGCGTCCCCTCAGACGAGCCTCCCGACGCCTAAGGACGTTGCCTGCACCGGCACCGCAACGCGCTCCTGAGGGGGTGCCCGGCCCGGCATCGCAACGCGGCTTCTGGGGGGCGCCTGGGCCGGAGCCGCAACGCGCGCCCGAGGGGTTGGCTGGTGGGCGCGGCGACGTTGGGGCTGGTCGTGGCCGCGCGGTGGTAGCCGCAAATCAGGTACAGTCCCGCGCCCCTAAAAAGACGACGGCTGGTCCGGCGCTTCGAGGCGTCCCCTCAGACAGGCCCCCGCAACGCGTGCCTAAGGACGTCGACTGTCCCCGCACCGCAACGCGCCCCCGAAGAGCGTCGTCTGCCCCAGCCTTCCGAAACGTGCGCCAAATCCTTCCCCCAACGTTCTCCTTCTCCGGTGGCATCGCCCTCCCCAACCCCCTAGCGTGGCCGCATGATCGAGCTTGAGGGGTTGACCAAGCGGTACGGCGAGAAAGTGGCGGTGAATAATCTTAGTTTTGCTGTTCGGCCGGGGATTGTTACCGGGTTTTTGGGGCCTAACGGGGCCGGGAAGTCCACCACTATGCGGATGATGTTGGGGCTGGATCGGCCTACCGCGGGTGATGTGCGCATTGATGGGCAGCACTACGACGCGCTCAAGGAGCCGTTGAAGTACATCGGGGCGCTGCTCGATGCAAAGGCCATGCATGGGGGGCGTAGTGCCTTCAACCATCTGTTGTGCCTCGCGCAGAGCAATGGGATTCCTCGGAGCCGGGTTGATGAAGTGCTCGATACCGTTGGGTTGACCGCCGTGGCCCGGAAGAAGGCCAAGGGGTTCTCGCTCGGGATGGGGCAGCGGCTTGGGATCGCTGCCGCGTTGCTCGGGGATCCTCGGATCCTGATGTTCGATGAGCCCGTCAACGGGCTCGATCCCGAGGGCATCCACTGGATCCGGAACCTCATGAAGTCCCTCGCCGCGCAGGGGCGGACCGTCTTCGTGTCGTCGCACCTGATGAGCGAGATGGCGCTGACGGCGGACCACCTGGTCGTGATCGGGCAGGGGAGGCTCCTCGCGGACACCTCCATGGCCGAGTTCATCGCGCACAACTCGCGTTCGTACGTCCGTATCCGCACCCCGCAGCGCGAGCGGATGCTCGACGTGCTGCACCAGGCGGGGGTGACCGTCGTGGAGACGGGCAGCGGGGTCCTTGAGGTGGACGGCGAGAAGGCCGAGCAGCTCGGGGAGCTGGCGGCCCAGCACCACCTCGTCCTGCACGAACTGTCGCCGCAACAGGCCTCGTTGGAAGAGGCGTTCATGCAGTTGACCGCCGAGTCGGTCGAGTACCACGCACACACGGACGAGGCCCCGCCGCAGGAGTGGGGCGACGGCTGGAGGAAGGACTGAGATGGCCGTCACCCAGGTTTCACAGGTCGTGCGGTCGGAGTGGACGAAGGTCCGGTCGGTCGCGTCGACGGTGTGGACGCTGTCCCTCGCGGCGGTCGTCAGCATCGGGATCGGGATGCTGCTCTCGGCGCTGTCCAAGAGCCAGTTCGACGATCTCAGCCGCAACGACAAGCTTTCCTTCGATCCGACGTTCATCAGCTTCGCCGGGATGACCCTCGGCCAGCTCGCGATGATCGTGTTCGGCGTGCTGGTCGTCTCGAACGAGTACAGCACCGGCATGATCCGTACGTCGCTGGCGGCCGTACCCCAGCGCGGCACCTTCTACTTCAGCAAGATCGCCGTCGCCGCCGGACTCGCCCTGGCCGTCGGGATGGTCACCAGCTTCGCGTCCTTCTTCCTCGGACAGGCCATGCTCGGCTCGCTGCGCGCGCACATCGGGGACACCGGGGTGCTGCGGGCCGTCATCGGGGGCGGGCTGTACATGATGCTGATCGCCCTGTTCTCGATGGGCGTCGCGACCATGCTGCGCTCACCGATGCTCTCCCTCGGCATCCTGATGCCGTTCTTCTTCCTCGTCTCCAACATCCTGGGGAACGTCTCCGCGACGAAGAAGGTCGGGCGCTATCTGCCGGACCAGGCGGGCAGCAAGATCATGCAGGTGGTGACGCCGGTCGACAACGACACCCCGTACGGACCCTGGGGCGGGCTCGCGATCATGGTCGCGTGGGTGGTGGCCGCGCTGCTCGGCGGATATCTCCTGCTGAAGGAGCGGGACGCCTGAGGCTTTGCCTCCTCTTGGCCGCAACCGTCAGCACCCCGATAAGCTCCTAACACTTACGGGGGGCGTGCGCCCCGCTGTCCTGAACCTGGTGGTGGGTGCGGAGCATGATCGAGGCAGTCGGCCTGACCAAGCGCTACGGCGACAAGACCGCTGTGCACAATCTGTCCTTCCGGGTGCGGCCGGGGGCCGTCACCGGGTTCCTCGGGCCGAACGGGTCGGGCAAGTCCACGACGATGCGGATGATCCTGGGGCTGGACAACCCGACCGCAGGGTCCGTCACGATCAGCGGGTATCCGTACCGGCAGCTCCCGAACGCGGCGCGGCACGTGGGGGCGCTGCTCGACGCGAAGGCCGTGCACGGGGGGCGGCACGCGCGCAACCATCTGCTCTGCCTCGCGCAGCTCTCCGGGATTCCGGCACGGCGCGTCGACGAGGTGCTCGGCGTCGTCGGGCTCCAGGCGGTCGCCCGTAAGCGGTCCAAGGGGTTCTCGCTCGGCATGGGCCAGCGGCTCGGGATCGCCGCCGCGCTCCTCGGCGACCCCCAGGTCCTCCTCTTCGACGAGCCGGTCAACGGGCTCGACCCCGAGGGCATCCTGTGGGTGCGGAACCTGATGAAGGCGCTGGCCGCCGAGGGCCGTACGGTGTTCGTCTCCTCCCACCTGATGAGCGAGATGGCGCTCACCGCCGACCACCTCGTCGTCATCGGACGCGGACAGCTCCTCGCGGACATGAGCGTGCGCGACTTCATCGAGGCGAACTCGGCGGGGTTCGCGCGCATCCGTACGCCGGACACGGAACCGCACCTGCGCGAGAAGCTGACGTCCGCGCTGACCGAGGCGGGCGGGCACGTCCTCCCCGAATCCGACGGGGCGCTGCGGGTGACGGGGCTGCCGCTGCCTCGTATCAGCGACATCGCGCACGACACGGACGTACGCCTCTGGGAGCTCTCGCCGCATCAGGCGTCCCTGGAGGAGGCGTACATGCGGATGACGCAGTCGGCCGTCGACTACCGCTCCACCACGGACCAGAAGTCGGGCCTCCAACAGCCGCTGCCGCCGGGGGCGTTGCCGCCGATGGCGGTGGCGGGGCAGGGGCAGCCGGGGTGGTACGCGCCTCCGCCGCCGCAAGGGGCTCCGCCGAACCCGTACGCGCAGCCGCCGGTGCCGGGGGGTGGCTTCGGGGCGGCGAGCGGCCAGGCGCAGGTGCCGGCGCCGGGTGGTGGGTTCGGGCCCGCGCCCGTCGTTCCGGCGGCCGAGCCTGCTGCTGTCGGCGAGAAGGAGCCCGGGACGCTGGTGATCTCGCCGGTCAAGGCCGAGGGCGCGGGTGCCGAGGGTGCTCCGGCCGAGAAGGAGGCGGGGGCCGAGGCTGTCGTAGCCGCTGCCGCCGAGACGAAGACCCACGATTCCGAGGACGCGCGATGAGCCAGCAGACCCCTTCGCCTCAGGTGTGGCAGCAGGGCGGTGTCGGGTACACGTCGCCCATTCCCGTCGTGCGGACGCATCTGGGGCATGCCATCGCCTCGGAGTGGACCAAGATCCGGTCCGTGCGGTCGACCATGTGGACGCTCGGGGTGTTCGTGGTGATGGTCGTCGGGGTTGGGCTGCTGACGGCCCTGCTGATCGCCGCCAATGCCGGGCCGGACGATCTCCAGGGCGACAACCCCTTGTCCTACGGCGTGTTCGGGCTGCTGCTCGGGAGCATGTGCGTGATCACGCTGGGCGTGCTGACGACCGCGTCCGAGTACGGGACCGGGATGATCCGTACGACGATGGTGGCGTGCCCCTCGCGGGGGCGGGTGCTCGCGGCCAAGGGGATCGTGTTCTTCGGCGTCGCGTTCGCGTTCACGTTCGTGTCGACGCTGGTCGTGGCGCTCGCGGACGTCGCGCTGCTGGACGGGGCGCGGACGCCGTCCACGGGGGAGTGGGTGAAGGGGACCTTCGGGGTCTCCCTGTTCATCGCGCTGCTCGGGCTGCTGTCGCTGGCCGTCGGGTCGGTCGTACGGCACTCCGCCGGGGCCATCACGATCATGATCGGGCTGGTGCTGGCGCCGCTCGTGCTGGCGCTGTTCATGTTCGCGGAGTCGCTGTCGGGGCTGCGGGACTTCCTCTTCGAGTACTCGATCCCGAATCTGCTGAGCACGTTCTACGCGGAGACGCTCACCGAGTCGGGGCCGTCCGCGGGGGACTCGCTGCTGATCGCCCTGGTCGTGACCGGCGCCGTGTTCGGTGCCGGGTTCGCGTTGCTGGAGAAGCGGGACGTGTGACCGTCGCTCAGAAGCGCGGTGCGTTGCGGGACCGTCGTACCCCTGGGGTGCGGCGGTCCCGTGCGTTCCAGCAGGCCTTGTGCCAGTGGCGGCGGTCGTCTACGCCCGCGTGCTGCGGCCATGCGACGACGTGCGGGACGCCGTCGGGGATCAGCTGGTCGCAGCCGGGGCAGCGGTACGACTTGCCCTGGCTGCTCGCGCCCGCGACATGCCGCACGCTCCACTCCTCGCCGGCCCAGTCCGTCGAGGACTGCCAGCCGCCGTAGCGGCCCGCGCGGTCGTCCTCGGTGCTGTTGCCTGACAGGTCGGTGCCCTTGGGGCGGTTGCGGCGCGGGGACACGGGACACCTCACGGACTTTTACAGGGAGCGTGGTTCCGCTCCAGCCTACGCGGCGGGATGCGGGGTAGGCGAAGAACGGCCAATCCCCACAAGTCCCCCCGGCGTGAGGGGGTTGAGTGGCTCCCGGGAGCCGTTCTCCAGACAATCCGGAAATCTCTTCGCCAGGCCGTGTCCTCGGCACGTGTCAGGCGGTTATGCCGGTGTGGGGGAGCTCCGTGTCGGAGCCAAGGAAGCAGGAAAGTCCATGCGCGTTGGAAGTTTCGTGTTGGCGGCCCAGTTCCCCGGACAGGGGCAGGGAGAGGCGCTGCACCGGGCGGTGCGGTCCGCCGAGGTCGCCGAGGAGTCCGGCCTCGACTCCGTGTGGCTGGCCGAGCATCACTTCGTGCCGTACGGCACGTGTCCCTCGGCCGTCACGCTTGCGGCGCTGCTGCTCGGGCGTACGCGGCGGATCCGGGTCGGTACGGCGGTGAGTGTGCTGCCGAACGTCCATCCCGTCGCGCTCGGGGAGCAGGCGGCGCTGCTGCACCTCACCAGTGGGGGGCGGTTCTCCCTCGGGGTCGGGCGGGGTGGGCCCTGGGTGGACCTTGAGGTGTTCGGGGGCGGGATCGGGGCGTACGAGTCCGGGTTCCCGGAGGAACTCGATCTGTTGCTGCGGTGGTTGCGGGAACCCTCGGTGGGGGCGGTGGGGGAGCGGTACCGGTTCCGGGACGTCGCCGTCGTGCCGCGTCCGTCCGAGTCCCTCACGGATGCGGACGGGCCTGAGGTCGTCGTCGCCTGTACCTCTCCCGCGAGTGTGCGGCTCGCCGCTGAGCGGGGGCTCGCGATGCTCCTCGGGATGCATATCGGGGACGAGGAGAAGGCGGAGATGGTCGCGTTGTGGCGGCGGCATGCGCGGGATTCCGGGCGGCCTCGGGAGGAGATCGCGACTGCTGGGCATGTGTCTGCGGGGGTGTGTCAGATCGCCGATCGGCGCAGCGACGCGGTGGAGACGTTGGTCAAGTCCATGCCGGGGTGGTTTCGGCAGGGGCTGGGGGCGCATGTCACCGTCGACGGGCGGGAGCGGGCTATGCGGGATCCTGTCGCGTATACGGAGCTGCTGTGTGCGCTCCATCCTGTCGGTACGCCGAGGTTGTGCGCGGATCGGTTGGCGGCGACGTCGGAACGGACCGGGATTACTCGGTTCGCGTTGCTGGTCGAGGGGTCGGGGGATCTGGCGGCTACTGAGGAGAACGTGCGGCGGCTGGGGGTGGAGGTGGTAGGGGGGTTGCGGTGAGGGGGTGGGGGCGTTGGTGCTTGCCCGCGCCGGCGGGGGTTGGCTCGGGGTCCTGCCTGTCGCCCTGCGGGCGCGCCGGGTGTGTGTGGGTGGGTCGGGGGTGCCGGGGTGCGGCGAGCCCGTCGCGGGTGGTGTTGGGCGGTGGGGTGGACCGAGCCGTGCGCTGCTGTCTTCGTAAGCGACGGGCTGCGCCGCACCCCGGCACCCCGCTCCCCGCCGTACGCGGCCCACCCGCCGTTGTGGCTGGTCGCGCCCGCGCGGTGGTAGCCGCAAAATCAGATACAGCCCCGCGCCCCTAAAAGACGTGGTGCGGCGCGGCTTGGCCGTAGGTGTGGCGCGCTGGGTGGGCTGGTGCGGGGGCGCTGTGGTGCGGCGTGGCGCTGTGGCTGCTGTGTAGGCCCGGTCGCCTGCCGGTCCGGGTGTTGTTTGGGGCTCCCGCATCCCGGAGCGGCAGGCGAACGGGGTGGTGCGTCAGCAGTCCCTGAGTTCTGGGGACTGGTTCAGGAGTTGGCCTCGGATCGAGGTGAAGCGGGCCAGGCGGTCGTCTGACGACGGGGCTAGGGGGAAGACCGCGACCCTGTGACAGTTCTGGAAGGCCAGGCGTACCCCGAAGTGCCGTTGCAGCGCGCCGCGTATCGCGTCACTGGCGAGCGCGCGGAGCAGCTGTCCGCGGGCCTGCTCGGTCGGCGGCGGCGTCTGGTTGTCGGCGAACTCTCCGCCGTCCACCTTCAGCTGGGCCACCAGCGAGCTGATCATCTCCCACGCGTAAGGCAGGGAGGTCCGGACGCAGTCGACGAATTCGGCTTCGTCGACCTCGCCTCGCTCGGCCTGTTCCAACAGTGCCGGTGAGACGTCGAGCGACATGGGTTCTCCTCTCGCACCCCCGTTTTCCGCAGGGGTTGCCGGACAGAAAAAGGGGGAGCCCGCCGTGCTCGTCCTCCCGCAACACTCTGAGTGCACGCACGGCGACCTCCCCGTCACTACGGTAGGCACCCGGTGGGGGCCGCACCAGGAGAATGGCCACTTAGGGGGCTACGGACAGGGAGACAATCAGCCAGCGCGCGAATGACCGGAATCCCGTGGGATTCGGGAGGAACCGGCGGTGTCTGATCGCTCCTGATGCCGCGTACGACCGGACGTGGTCGTGTTCCGGCGGGCTTGTGACGGGCGATTCACACCGCCGCCCCTGTGTCGAGTAGCGTTGCTGCCCATGCGTCTCGTCATCGCCCGCTGCTCCGTCGACTACGCGGGCCGCCTCACCGCCCACCTGCCCTCCGCGCCCCGTCTGATCCTGGTCAAGGCCGACGGCAGCGTGTCCATCCACGCGGACGACCGGGCGTACAAGCCGCTCAACTGGATGTCCCCGCCTTGTACGTTGAAAGAGGGGTCCGGGGACGACTCCGGTGTCTGGACCGTCGTCAACAAAGCGGGCGAGAAGCTCATCATCACGATGGAGGAGGTCCTCCATGACTCGTCCCATGAGCTCGGGGTCGATCCCGGGCTGATCAAGGACGGCGTGGAAGCGCATCTCCAGGAGCTGCTCGCGGATCGGATCGAGACGTTGGGGGAGGGGTACACGCTGATCCGGCGGGAGTACATGACCGCCATCGGGCCCGTCGACATTCTGTGCCGGGACGGGGAGGGGCAGACTGTCGCGATCGAGATCAAGCGGCGGGGGGAGATCGACGGGGTTGAGCAGTTGACCCGGTATCTCGAACTGCTCAACCGGGATCCTCACTTGGCGCCTGTGCGGGGGGTTTTCGCTGCGCAGGAGATCAAGCCTCAGGCTCGGGTGCTGGCCACTGATCGGGGGATCGGGTGTCAGGTGCTGGACTATGACGCGCTGCGGGGGATCCAGGACGACAAGTTGCGGTTGTTCTGAGGGAGTTGGGGGCGCCGGCGGGGGTTTGCTCGGCGCCTCTTCCGCCCTGCGGGCGCGCCGGATGTGTGTGGGTGGGTCGGGGGTGCCGGGGGTGCGGCGAGCCCGTCGCGGGTGGTGTTGGCCGGTGGGGTAGACCGAGCCGTGGTCTGTGGTCTTCGTAAGCGACGGGCTGCGCCGCACCCCCGGCACCCCGCTCCCCGCCGTACGCGGCCCACCCGCCGTCGTGGCTGTGGTGTCTGCTGCTTCCCGTTGTTCTGGGAAACGTCTTGATCACGTCGGGCCCCCTGGGGGCGGCTCTGTGATGGTGGCTGTGGGGAGCGTCTCTGATCGACTTAGTGATCCCTGGTGTTGCTCAGGGATGTGAGCCGATCGTCTTCGTGCCCTGGTGCTGGACGGCGGAACCGTCAGCCCTCGTGGCACGTCCCTCCGGACGCTGATCGGTGAGGTCTCACGACCTCGCCGAGGAGGGTGCCCGACGTCGCCTGGGCGCCGGGCGTGCGAGTGGCACCCTGCCACAGGATCACTACGATTCGCTAATCCAACTGATAAGCCTTGCTGGTGCCACAGCCGTATCAGTGGGCGTCAGGAGTCTCTTTTCGGACCGGAGTTGTTGATTTTTGGACTTAAAGGGTGCGTAGGGTTTTGTGTTTGGTCTGTACCGATCGAGAATGAACCGAGGTGTGGCTCCGGTTACGGCGTTGTACGGGTGAGCACACCGCTGACGTTGAGGACTTCGTTGCAGCCTGCCGCGCGTCGGCCGGTGGCCGGGGTGCCTGGCTTGGCGCAGGTCACCTCTACGGTCACGGTGTCGTTCGCGGGGATCTCGATGGGGGTGACCCAGTGGTAGTCCTGGTTGCGGAAGGTCTCCAGCGCGATGGTGGTGATCTTGCGGTCGCCGAAGGAGAAGGTCAACACCCCTTCGTCGCCCTGGAAGTTGGCGAGCACGACGTCCGTGACGCGGAAGACGGTGTTCGCGGGGACCGTGTAGATGCCGGGGACGGTCTGCCCGGCGTTCGACTTGACCTCGATGGTCTGGGAGGTCTGTTCGCCGACGCCGGTTCCGCCGCCCGTGCCCGTGCCGGTGCCCGTACCTGTTCCGGTGCCCGTGCCGGCCTGGCCGTTTCCGTTGCCCTGGCCGGGAGTTGCTCCCTGGCCGCCGCCCGGTGCCGCGCCGGCGCCCTGGCCCGCGGTCGCTCCGGAGGTCGGGGCCGGGCGGGGCTGGACCGCCTCCTTGGCCGCGTCCTTCGCCGCGCTGCGCACGGCCGGGCGTACGAGGGTGAACCAGAGCAGGACCAGGGCGATGAGCAGCGCCAGCAGGGCCAGCAGCCACTTGGGGAAGATCGGGATCTGGACGAACTCGGCGTCCAGGGGCGCGCGGGGGACGGTGTCGTCCTCCGTACGCGGCAGTTCCTGCGTACCCGGCTCGGTCGCGTCGGCCGGGGCCGGGGCGACCTCCGTCGTCGTCAGGGTGAACGGCCAGACGACCGGCGAGCCGAACCACACGGGCTTGCCGGTGCGGACCTTCAGACCGATCTCGGCCGACTCGCCGGGCTCCAGCTTCGGGCGCTCGGGGGTGAAGGCGAAGCCCAGGTCCTCGCCGGCCTGGCCGGGCGTGAACTCCACCTGCACCGGCGTGTTGCCCTGGTTGCGGACGGCGAGCCGGTAGCGCCCGCGCAGCCAGCCCCGCCGGCGCCTCGGCACCAGCTCGGTCTCCAGCTCGTGGAACTCCTCGATCCGGACGATCCCCTCGGGGACGCGTACCGCCTCGGGGTGCTCGGCGGGCAACACCCGTACCGCGAACGGGCGTTCACCGGCCCGGATCTCCGGGGAGCGCGGCGGCGACAGCGTGATCGTCACCGTCTCGGAGGTCCCCGGGTACAGGGAGACCCGTGCGGGCTCGACGGCGCTCCACGCGGCGCAGTCCCCGACGACCTCCAGGCTGTACGCCTCGACGATGTCGCTGTCGTTGCGGACGGTCAGGGTGGTCGTGGCGACGGAGCCGGGCGCGACCGTCACCACCGGGATGTCGAGGCCGGGCGCACCGGGACCGGAAGAGGCTGGAGAAGGGGTCACCCGACCACGCTAGGGACGCGTACACGCGAGCCGCGAGGGGCGCGAGGGCAGTGTCCGGGCAGTCGCGGTGCCCGCGCGGTGACCGCAGAGGGGAGCCGTCGATGTCTCCCCACTTATTAGACGCCACGCCTTCCGCGACCGCGATGCCCTTGTCACCCTTCCCCCACGAACCAGTGACCACGCACCTCCCACACGCCGCGCGCAGAGGAGAACAGCCCTGCCATGTCTTCCGCCCTTGAGTACCCGGACCGGAGAACCGGCCCCCGTCGGCCGGTGACGGTCGCCGTGTACGCCGCCGACCCGGTCCTGCGCGTCGGTGTCGTCCAGCAGTTACGCCAACGGCCCGAGGTCGCCTTCGTCGACGACGCGGACGCCGACACGGCGCACATCTCGCTGGTGGTCGTCGACTCCGTCGACGACGACGTCGCCGCCCTCCTCCAGCGGCTGCGCCACAACACCGCCACCCGTACCGGCCTGGTCGTCGGCACCCTCGGCTCGGGCGCGCTGCAACGCGTCGTCGAGTGCGGGGTGACGGCGGTCCTGCGCCGCACCGAGGCCGATCAGGACCGGCTCGTCCACCTCGTCACGGCCCTGGCCAACGGCGAGGGCGTCCTGCCGGGCGACCTGCTGGGTGAACTCCTCACCCACGTAGGGAGTTTGCAGCGGGCGGCGCTCGATCCCCGGGGCGTCTCGCTGTCCACGCTCACCACGCGTGAGGCGGACATGCTGCGCCTGGTCTCCGAGGGGCTCGACACCGCCGAGATCGCGCGCAAGACGTCGTACTCCGAACGCACCGTCAAGAACGTCCTGCACGAGATAACCACCCGGCTCCAACTGCGCAACCGGGCCCACGCGGTGGGCTACGCGCTGCGCAACGGGCTGATCTGACCGCACGCGTGACGGGCCGGTCCGGCGGCCCGGTACGCGTGCGGTGCCCGAAAGCGCAGGGGGAGTTTCCCCCGGGTACGGCTGCCAGGCCCTGGTGCGGCCGAGGGCGGTGGGAGCAGGCTGGCGGCGGGAGAGCCGCGTCGTACCGAACTGTGAGGTGGACCTTGACGAGCACCGCCGGCCCGGGAGGGCGCTGGCGCCCGGGGAGGATCGGAGCGGCGTTGCTGCTGCTGATCCCGCTGCTCACACTGACGGCCGCCTCGGGGCAGGGCAGTGCCGAACCCGGCGTGGGCGTGACCGCCGCCGGGGACACCCGGGTCGCGTACGCGGGCACCCGGCACCGCAGCCTCGGCGACGTGCAGGCACCCACCTCCAGCACCCCGGTGTTCGGCGGGGGCGCCGTCCACTACGACACCCAACCCTCCGCGCTGGGCGACCAGTTGGTGTTCACGAGCCTGCGCGACGAGAAGACCCCGCAGGTCTACCTGCGCGCGGCGGACGGCACCGTACGCAAGCTCACCACCGGCATGGACGCGGCACATCCGCAGTTGACGCCGGACGGCCGGTCCGTGGTGTTCGACGCGGGGACGACGCAGCGGGATCTGTGGCTCGTGCGGACGGACGGCAGCGGGCTGACGCGACTGACCGACGCCCCCGCGAACGAGACGGACCCGACGGTCTCCCCGGACGGCAACCGCATCGCGTACGTCAGTGATACCGCGCTGGGTGGTACGCAGATCTACGTCCGTCCCCTGAGCGGCGGTTACGCGAACCAGATCACCTTCGCGGCGAACGGCACGGCGTCCGAACCCGCCTGGAACCCCGTGAACGACGACGCGAACCGGGACTGGATCGCGTACACCGCGACCACCGACGGCGTGGGACGGCTGCGGGTCGTCAACGCGAACGGCGGCGGCGACGAGACGCTCTTTGCGGGCAACTACGCGCAGTGGCGCGGCCATTCGGTGGCCTGGAAGCCCAACGGGGACGGGGTGGTCTTCCTCAGCCCCGAGATCACCTGCGACTGCGAGGGCAACCGCGACCACCTGTTCACCACCGACGCGCACTCCGACCAGGAACCCGACGTGCTGAACCAGGAGGACCGCGAGCTGCGGACCCCGACCTGGTACGGGCCCCTGGACGGCGGTCACGTGATCGTCGAGCACACGACGGCCGCGACCCCGAACACCGTGACCCTCCAGGACGTCCGCGCCGACGGCGTCGACCCGCGCGACCTCAACCTGGTGATCCTCAAGGAGGATCCGGCCGCCGACACCAACACCGACCCCACCAAGGACCCGCTGTTCCAGCCGGGTCCGGGCTTCGACCCGTGGACGGAACGGCAGAACTACACGCCCGACGGCCGCCGCATCGTCGTCACCCGCTTCGAGGGGACCGCTGACAACCGCGTCGAACGGATCTGGATCGCCGACGCGGACGGCACGAACGAGCAGGCCATGCCGCTCGCCGAGCGCGAACCCAGTGACTGGGACACCGACCCGACGTTCTCCCCCGACGGCAAGTTCCTTGCCTTCACCCGGACTTCGCCCGGTGGCCTCGGGCAGCCCAGCCGCATCCTCATCGCCGACGCGACGACCGGTGCGATCACCGGGCGGATCACGCCGCCCGAGGGCGAGCAGACCGGCCGCGACGCGCAGCCCACCTGGTCCTCCGACGGGACGACCCTCGCGTTCACCCGCAGCGAGGTCATCGAGGGGGGTGGCGGCAACAAGCACATCTGGACCGTGCCGGTGAACAACCTTTCCCAGCAACGGGACTTGAGTGAGACCGCCTGCCCCGGCAACTGCCAAGTCATCGACGACAGCCCGGCGTTCTCGCCGGACGGGCTCAGCATCGCGTTCAACCGGAAGAACGGCGGCGGGGCCGTCGACGAGCGCAACGGGCTGCTGCTGACGTCCCTTTCGGGCACCGGATGCCGGGTGCTGCTGCCCGCCGGGGCACCGGGGTGCGCCGCCCAGCTGCCGGACACGACCCTCACCGGGCCGTTCCAGCCGCGCGATGCAGCGTGGACCGCCGACGGGAAGTCGCTGGTGTTCTCCTCGCGGGAGGCCGTCGCCGGCAACAGCCCCGAGAAGCTGCGGACGTTGGACATCGCCAGCGGTGAAGTGACCGCGCTGACCTCGCAGTTGGACGGGCGGCAGAAGGAGCCCAGCGTCCAGCAGTCCGTGGACCTCGCCGTCAAGGCGCCCGGGACCGTGCCGACGGTCATCGTCGGGACGTCCACGACCATCGGGGTCGACCTGGTCAACAACGGGCCCGCCGCATCGCCGGGTACGACACTGACAGTCGCTCCGCCCGCCGGGGTGCAGATCACCGGGCTGACCTATCCCGGGGGGAGTTGTGTCGCCGCGTCGCTCCAGTGCAACGTCGGGGTGGTGCCGCCCGGGGAGACCGTGCGGGTGACGGTCACCGTCACCGGGGTCACCGTCGGGGACGCGCCCATCGACTGGACGGTCACCGGGACGGTGCTTGATCCGCAGCCAACTGACAATACGGGGCGGACCGTTGTGCCGGTGGGGGAGGAGCCCTCTTCGCCGTCTCCCACTCCGACTCCGACTCCCACGCCTACGCCTACGCCGTCTCCTACGCCTCCTGCGTCGCCGACTCCCCGGCCCACCCCGCCGCCTACCACGCCTCCGGCTCCTGAGCCCCAGGCCGGGCCCGGGTTGAGCCTCACCGCTCAGCCCAACCCCGGGTACGTCGGGGGGCGGGTCGTCGTGAGCTACACCGTGCGCAACGGTCGCAACGCCCTTGCCACCGGGCTGCGGTTGAAGATCGGGCTTCCGGCGAACATCCCCAACAACGGGCCGCCCGCCGGGTGCGACGCCAACTGGAGTTGTGCGCTGCCCGACTTGGCGCAGGGCGCCAGCACCGTCGTACGGGTGGTGCTGAGCCCGAACAAGGCGCTCACCGCTCAGCTCACCGGGACGTTGACGACCACCGGGACCGACGCCGATCGCGGGGACAACACGGCTCGGGAGCGGTTGCGGATCTTGCAGCCCCGGATCGTCGCCGTGCCGGAGATCGGGAAGCCTGGGTTCGTGACTTCCGTGCGGGGGAAGGACTTTCCGCCCGGGGTGCCGGTGAAGTTCACCTGGAAGCCCGGGATCACGGCCGCTGCGGCGCCGACTGTTCCGCTCGCCAACGGGACGTTCATCGGGCAGCTCCTGATTCTCGCCAAGGATCAGACCGGGCCTCGGATCATCACCGCCAGCGGGCCCGGGTTCTCGCCGGTGACCACCGACTTCCTGGTGGTCCTCGGGACCGTTCAGCCGCCGGACGAGGTGACCCGCCGGTGATCCACGAGGTCGATGAGGGGCTGCGGCGGCTGCTCGGGGAGTCCGGGCTCGAAGCGTCCGGGGTGGACGTGGTGTTCGACGCGCCCACCCGGGACTGGGCCGCCCGGCGCAGTGCGCCCACTGTCTGCGTGTTCCTGTACGACATCCGCGAGGACGCGACCCGGCGGGGGAGCGGGGCGGGGGAGGTGTACGACGACGAGGGGCAGCTTGTCGCCCGGCGGTCGCCTCCCCGGTGGTTCGATCTCACGTACCTCGTGACCGCCTGGGCCAATCGGCCTCAGGACGAACACCGGCTGCTGTCGCAGGTGTTGACGACGCTGGTCGCCAACGATGTGCTGCCCGCGCGGATGTTGAGCGGGTCGCTCGCCGAACTCGGGCTGACCGTCGCGCTGGACACGGCCGGGACCGGGCTCGACGGGCCCGCCGCGTCCGATGTGTGGTCGGCGCTCGGTGGGGAGCTGAAGGCGTCGTTGGGGCTGCGGGTCCGGGCTCCGTTGGCCGGGGCGACCCGGGCTTCCGCGCCGCCTGTCACCGAGGGGCTTGTGGTGCGGTCCGCCGCGCTGAGCGGGGACGGTGAGGTGCAGGCCGGACGCCGGTTGCGGTATCGGGAAGTCAGTGATCCGGGGGCCGACGGGTTCTCCGGGCCCAGGGAACGAGGGGCGGCGCCGGCTCGGCGTCGGCGGGGGGATCGGCAGCCTTGACGTATGCGGTGGAGGGGCGTTCGGGGGGCTTCGGCGGCGCCGGAGGGGAGCAGGAGTTGTGGGATCGGCTGCTGCTCGTCGAGGAGCGGGTGCGGGGGGCTGTCGCGGCGCGGCGGGCCGGGGATCCTGATCCCGACGATCCGTATCGGGGGCAGTACCTCACGCCGGACGCCGTGGAGCGGATCCTCGGCGGGGTGGGTGGGCTCGATGTGCCTCCGTACGAGGCTTGGAAGCCGGGTGCCTCGTCCGTACTCGGGGTGCTGGCACGGCGGTTCGGGCTGTCGTCGCTCGATCTGGATCTGTTGCTGGTGGCTGTCGCGCCTGATCTCGATGCGCGGTTCGAGCGGTTGTACGGGTACCTGAACGACGATCTCACTCGACGCCGGCCCACTGTGGGACTGGCGTTGGAGTTGTGCGGGGTCGCGGGGGCTTCGGCTGTGCGGTTCCGGCTCGGGGCGGGGGCGCCGCTGGTCGAGGGCGGGTTGATCGAGGTCGCCGAGGGGGAACGGCCGCCTCTGTCACGGGTGTTGGTCGTGCCGGATCGGGTCACCGGGTATCTGCTGGGGAGCGGGGCCGTTGATGTGCGGCTCGGTGGGGTGGTGGGGGAGGGGCGGGAGGATCCGACCGCCGATGTCGAGGAAGTGCGGGTGGCCGCGGAGGCGGTGGGGACGGGGTTCGTTCAACTGCGCAGTCGGGGCGGGGATGTTGAGGGGCTGGCGGTCGCGGCGTTGCGGGAGGCGGGGGTCGGGGCGCTGGTGCTGGACGCGGGGGTGTTCGGGCGGCGGGATGTGCCGGTGCTTGCCAAGGTCGTCGCTCGGGAAGCCCGGTTGAGCGGGGCGGGGGTTGTGCTGGGGCCGTTGGAGGCGTTGCCCGATGAACCCGGTGAACGGGGGCGGGTGCTGCGGGAGTTGTGCGGAGCGTTGCGGGGGGTGCCGCTCTTCGTGCATGGCCGGGGCGGGTGGGATCCGGGGTGGGCGGCGCGGACTCCGGTGGTGTTGACGGTGGGCGCGGCTTCGGTGGAGCGGCAGGTGGAGAGGTGGCGGTACGCGTTGGAGGGGGCGGCGCGTGGGGGTCTTGGGGTGGGCGCGGGAGGTGAGGCCGGCGGGCTCGATGCGGGTGCGGGACGTGCGGTCGGGGGGGTCGGCTCGGCTTCGGGCGTTGCCCAACCCGCCCACGACACCCCCGACTTCGGCACCCCCGACTTCGACGCCCTCGCCCGTGCCGTCGCCGCTCACCGGCTCGACTCCGGGCAGATGCGCCGCGCCGCCGACGTCGCCGTGCGGTCCGCCGCCCTCGCCGGGCACCCCGTCGGGCCCGACGATCTCCGTGTCGCCGTACGGGCCCAGAACGGTGCCGGGCTGGAGCGGCTCGCGCGGCGGGTGGAGCCCGGTGTCGGGTGGGACGACCTGGTGTTGCCGCCGGGGACGTACCGTCGGCTGCATGAGCTCGCCGTACGGGCGCGGCACCGGGATCAGGTGCTCGGGCAGTGGGGGATGCGGCCCGGTGGGGGCCGGGGGCGTGGGGTGATCGCCCTGTTCGCCGGGGAGTCGGGGACCGGGAAGACCATGTCCGCCGAGGTCGTCGCCGCTGATCTCGGCATGGATCTGTACGTCGTCGATCTCTCCACCGTCGTCGACAAGTACATCGGCGAGACCGAGAAGAACCTGGAGCGCATCTTCACCGAGGCGTCCGCCGTCAACGCCGTGCTCCTCTTCGACGAGGCCGACGCGATCTTCGGCAAGCGGTCCGAGGTGAAGGACGCGCACGACCGGCACGCCAACATCGAGTCCGCGTACCTCCTCCAGCGGATGGAGTCGTTCGACGGCATCGCGATCCTGACGACCAACCTCCGCGCCAACCTGGACGAGGCGTTCACCCGCCGCCTGGACGTCGTCGCCGACTTCCCCGTCCCGGACGCGGTACACCGCCTCGACCTCTGGGACCGCTGCCTCGGCAAGCGCCTCCCCCGGGCCGACGACCTCGATCTCCCGTTCTGCGCCGACCGGTTCGAGCTGGCCGGGGGTTCCATCCGGGCCTGCGCGGTGACGGCGGCGTACCTCGCGGCGGAGTCCGAAGGGCCGCTCACCATGCGGCAGTTGGTGACGGCGATCGCCCAGGAGTACCGCAAGCTGGGCCGGTTGGTGCTGGAGAGCGAGTTCGGGCCGTATCTGGCGGAGGCGTTGGGGGCCTGAGGTCACCTCTCCTGGAGTTCCCGGAGGAACCTCTGCTTGTCGGCCGGGTTGGTGGCGGGGTTGTTCAGCAAGTGGCCCGCCGAGCGTTCCTCCACCACGAAGTGAGGGGTGCGGGCGTCGCCCTCCTCGGTGATCGGCAGCCGGTTGCTGGCCCTCGGGTGGAAGTGCCGCAGCTCCCCGGCGGGTTGGTTCGTCGAGTCGAACGTCTGGGAGGAGTGGTCGTTCGTGGCGCCCTTGGGCCGTACCTCCAGCTGCTGCTTGGCCGTGTCCCGCCGCTTGCGCAGGGCGGTCTTCAGGTCCTCGACGTTCACTGTGACGTTCTGGCGGGCTCCCCCGCGCTCGGCCGCCGCCGCGGTGGCACCCGCGTTCAGTTTCTGCGCCGCCTCGGTGCTGGTCGCCGCCGCTTCGAGCCAGTCGAGGAGGTCCAGCGCCTCCTGGTCGGTGAGGACAGCCATCACGACGTCCTGAGGGCTCGTCTTCATCATCACGTGGAAGTGCTGCTTGGCCACGTCGCTCGCCGTGTCTCTCGTGAGGCGGTGCACGGCGTACATCGCCTCTTGGAACATGACCTGCGTGAGGAGCGAGACGAGGTGGGGCCGGCCGCCGATCCGGGCATCGGTGACGGTGTTGGCCGCCGCGCGGGCGGCCTCGAACATCCTGCGCTGGCTGCCTTCGAACAGGTCGGCGAAATCGCGGCCCGCAGGCGGCCCTTGACCGGCGCCACCCCGGGCCAGGCCACCCCGGGTCGCGCCGCCCCGCCCGCCGCCCGCGCCCCGGCCGCCCCGACCGGCCGGACCTCCCCGCCCCCGACCGCCCCCGGCGGCGGAGGACGACGCCGCCTCCGGTGGCGGGGGAGCGGCGCCGACCTTGGCGTAGGGGACGGAGATATTGGTCTGCATGTTCTCGTTGACCGCTCGCGTCCGCAGAGTCGTCATCCTTCTGCCCAGGGTGCTCAGCGTCAGCCGGTAGCGCGTCGCACCACCGGTGAGCGACCTGTTGTAGGCAGTGATGACCTGGCTGAACGGCACCGACTGCCCGGCCACCGTGCGGAACTGCGCCACCAGACCCTGGCGGGCCCGCACGAAGTCCTGGGACGCGTACTCGGCGCGCGGCAAGGGGCCGTAGATCACCTCCATGGACGGTGTCCCGCCCGAGCGGTCCATGCCCTCGACCTCCAACTTGACCACGGGCAGCCCCAGTTCCCGCTCGCCCGACTGGGCCAGCAGAGCCCCGTTCCTGACGGTGGCGTTCTTGGCGGGTCTCGACGCCCCGCTCGCGGCGGCGGGGCCGGACGACGGACCGGCGGCCGAGGCCGGCTCCTCCAGATTGACGGTGATCTCGACCTCCAGCCCCACTCGCTTCGCGTTCTCCTCCTGGAGCGGCTGAGGAGGGCCGGGGGCCGGGGCGGGGGGTGCCGGGGCGGCCGTGCTGGTCGTGGCCGTCGCGGAGGTGGCGGCTGTCGCGGAGGTGGAGGCCGCCGAGGTCCCCGGATCCGGTGCGGCCTCCTCCTCGGAGACCATCCGCTGCACGCTCCCCGCCGGCCCGCCGCTCTCCCTCCGCGCGGACTCACCGGCCGGGTGGGCGGGTGCCGGACGGGACATGACCCGGTGCGCGTGCGCCTCCGCCTCGCGCTCGAAGCGGTCCGAAGGGTCGGACATGTGCAGCCCGTTGCCCTGGTCGGTGCCCGCCACGGGCCCGCTGCGCTGCTGGACGACGTGGGTCAGCTCGTGCGCCAGGGTGTGCCGGTCGCCGCCGCCCGCGCCGAGGACGACGTGGCTGCCCGAGGTGTAGGCGCGGGCCCCGATGGCGTCGGCCGAGCCGGCCGCGGCGGGGCCGGTGTGCAGCCGTACGTCGGAGAAGTCGGTGTCGAAACGGGCCTCCATGTCCTTGCGGACCGGCGCCGGGAGGGGCCTGCCCGTCGAGGCCAGGACCTTGTGGACGCCGGGGTCCTGCTGCTGGTCCGGCTGCTCCAGGTCGGCGGCCGGACGGGCGCGGCGGGCGATCATCGCGGCCACCGCCGCGTTGCCCGCGCCGCGTTGGGCCGCCCGGAGCATGTCGGCGGTCAGGGGCGGCGGTACGTCGGCTCCGGCGGAAGGTGCCTCCCGGCGGGCGGCGGACTGCGGCGGGGCCTCGCTCTGGTCGTCGTGCGCCTTGGACGTACGCATCCGCTGCCTCCTACCGGGGTGTCGGACGGTAGGCGATCAGGGTGGGCCGTGCGCGGGGGGCCGTCCAGGTCTCCGGGGGAGTCCGCGAGGGGCGTGCGGACGGTCCGGAAAGGCAGTGGGACTGCCCTCGGGTGTGGTCTCGTGCCCCTGCCGCCCCAGCCCTCCCGCCAGCACAATCGGCCTGGGCACAGGTGCCCGCGAGAACGTCCCGCACAGACCCCGCACGGAACGCGAAGGAGCCAGCATGCCGACGTACCTCACCCCGGGCGTGTACGTGGAGGAGGTGCAGTCCGGTGCCCGACCGATCGAAGGGGTCGGCACGGCCGTCGCCGCGTTCGTCGGGTTCGCCGGGCAGGGGCCCTTCCATACGCCGACGCTGGTGACCAGCTGGGACCAGTACACCCAGTTGTTCGGCGGGTTCGTCGAGGGGACGTACCTGTCCCTCGCCGTGTACGGGTACTTCTCCAACGGGGGCGGCGCCGCGTACATCGTGCGCATCGGCGGCGCCGCCGAGAGCGACGGCGGCGGGTCGACTCCCGCCCGGCCGAAGGCCGTTGAGCCGGTCGAGGTGGGCGGCTTCCTGGTCGCCGCCAAGCCCGGTGTGACCGGCGTGAGTGTCGAGGTCGCGGACGCGGACGGCGAGAACCCGCCCGAGGACCGCTTCAAGCTGCTCGTCCGCAGGAACGGCGACGTCGCGGAGACGTACGACGCGTCCTCGCGCAAGAACGTCAAGGGCTACCTCGTCACCCAGGCCCGCGCCTCCAAGCTGATCGACGTCACCGAGCAGCGCGGCGCCGCCCAGACCCGGCCCGCGAGCGCGACCCTCGCCGTACCGGACGCGCCGTCCGCGCCGTCCGCCAACGGCGCCGTCGCCCGCCTCGACCCCGCCGAGTACGTCGGCGACGCCGCCGCCCGCACCGGGTTCGGGGGGCTGGAGACCATCGACGAGATCACGATGGTCGCCGTGCCCGACCTGATGAGCGCCTACCAGCGCGGCGACATCGACGACGAGGGCGTACGGACCGTACAGCTCGCCGTCATCTCGCACTGCGAGCAGATGGGCGACCGGGTCGCCGTACTCGACACGCCCCCCGGGCTCAACGCGCAGCAGGTGCGCAACTGGCGTAACGACGAGGCGGGTTACGACTCGCGGTACGCCACCCTGTACTACCCGTGGGTGCGGGTCTTCGACCCGGCCGTCGGGCGCAACACCACCGTCCCGCCGAGCGGTCACGTCGCCGGTGTGTGGGCGCGCAGCGACGCCGAGCGCGGCGTGCACAAGGCGCCCGCCAACGAGGTGATCCGCGGCGCGGTCGACCTCGAACTGAAGCTCAGCAAGGGCGAACAGGACCTGCTGAACCCGATCGGCGTCAACTGCGTCCGCGCCTTCCCCGGCCGCGGCATCCGGATCTGGGGTGCGCGCACCCTGTCGTCCGACCCGGCCTGGCGCTACCTGAACGTGCGGCGGCTCTTCAACTACCTTGAAGAGTCCATCCTGTTGGGCACGCAGTGGGTCGTCTTCGAGCCCAACGACGACCGCCTCTGGTCCTCGATCCGGCGCAACGTCACCGCGTTCCTCACCGAGGAGTGGCGCCGGGGCGCGCTGTTCGGCCGCACGGCCGAGGAAGCCTTCTACGTGAAGTGCGACCGCGACAACAACCCCCAGGAGTCCATCGATCAGGGGCGCGTCGTCTGCGAGATCGGCGTATCGCCGGTCAAGCCCGCCGAGTTCGTGATCTTCCGGCTGGCCCAGTTCTCCGACAGCACCAGCCTCATCGACGAGTAACTCGCGGGCTGAACAGGAAGGTTGACAGACAGCCATGGCAACAGGTGACGCTCTTTCCACCCACGTCTTCGGCGTACAGCTCGGCGGCTATCTCGTGGAGTCCATCCAGGAGATCAGCGGGCTGACCGTCGAGGAAGAGGTCGTCGAGGTCCGCCAGGTCAGTGCCGAGGGCAAGCAGATCATCCGCAAGCAGCCGGGTGCCCGGCAGGCCGGCGAGATCACGATCACCCGAGGGCTCGACCAGAGCAGCGAGTTCACTTCGTGGATCAAGGAGACGCTCAACAACGGAGCCGTCAACTCCGCGCGGCAGAACCTGACGATCGAGATCAAGGACACCGAGGGCAACACGGTCCGCCGTATCCAGCTCATGCAGGGCTGGGCGTCCAAGTGGGAGGGTCCCTCCCTCAAGGCGGGCGAGTCGGCCGCGGCCACCGAGTCCGTGACGATCGTGTTCGAGGAGATCATCGTCGAATGAGGCGACGTACGGTCACGGCCGGGAACCTGGAGGAGATCCTCCAGGCGACCGCGCCTGCGGCAGGTCAGACGCAGCCGCACTCGCACTCGCCGGAGCAGGCCGCCGTGCCCGCTCCGGCGCCGGTCCGGGCTGCCGCTCAAGACACCGGTCTGCGCACCGAGTTCGAGTTCGAGCTGCCTCGTGGGTACGTCGATGAGGCGGGCACCGTCCATCGGTACGGCGTGATGCGGCTCGCCACCGCCCGCGACGAGCTGCGTCCGCAGATCGACCTGCGGGTCAAGGAGAACCCGGCGTATCTCAGCGTCGTGCTGCTCAGCCAGGTCATCACCCGGCTCGGCACGATCAGTGATGTGCACGCGGGCGTCGTCGAGCGTATGTACGCCACCGATGTCGCCTTCCTCCAGGACTTCTACCGGCGCATCAACAGCGAGGGGCACACCCGCGCGGCCGTCACCTGTCCGCACTGCGAGGGCGGCTTCGAGGTCGACCTCTCGGGTGGGCGCCTGGGGGAATCGTGACGTACGCGCTTCCCCGGCTCCGGGAGGAGATCGCGTACGTCGCCTATCACTTCCACTGGCAGCGCGAGGAGATTCTCGATCTGACGCATGATGAGCGGCGGCAGTGGGTTGCTGAGATCGCTCGGATCAACACGCGTGTCAATGAAGGCGGTTGAGTAGATGGGGTGGCGGGACTGGCTGGGGCGCCGGGCCGTTGCGCAGGGATCGTCCGGCGTCGAAGGGTCTGATGCGGGGGGCTCCGCTGAGGGCTCAGCCGTGGGGGGCGGTGAAGCTGCGGCGGGTGGGTCTGTGCTGCCCGGGGACTGGGATGGGGGGTGGCGGCGTACCTCGCCGCCTTTGCTCACTGTTTCTCGGGCGCCGCTTGGGGTTAGTGATGGGCTGACGTTTCGGTCTGGGTTGGCTTCTTGGCAGGATCCGTCCTTTGATTCTGGGCTGGGGCATTCTGTGTTGCCTTCTGCGCCGGGGGGGTTGGTGCGGGGGGTTGCTCGGGTGGGTGGGCCTCGGTCTGCGCCGGTTGAGGGTGGGCCCCTGTTGTTGCGGGCTGTGCAGCGAGCTGAGGGGGAGGTTGGGTCTGAGGGGGGTTCTGTTGTGGGGGCCTCTGGGGCTCCGGTTGTGCAGCGGGTTCAAGAGAGTGTGCATTCCGGCCGGGCGGGGGTGGGGGCTGGGGCTGTTCGCGGGGCGGCGGGTGGGGTTTCGGTTCCGGTGGTGCGGCGGGTTGCTGTGGTTCCGGGTGCGGGTGGTTCGGGGGCGGGGGCTCGTGATGGGGGTGGGGACTCGGGAGTGGGGCCGGCTGCCGGTGGGGCTCCTGTTCAAGTGCGGGCTGCTGGGGCCTCGTTGACTGTGGCTCGGCGGGTTGGGGGGCCTGTGCGGCGGGTGGCTGCTGTTGTTCGGGCGGGTGCGGGTGCGGGTGCGGGTGCGGGTGCGGGAGAGGGCTTGGGTTCGAGTCCGGGCTCGGGGTCTGTGGCGTTGGGTTCTGCGACTTCGGTGCCTTCCTCCGAGCGGGCCGTGCAACGCGCTGCCTCGCGTGAACTGGGTTCGCTGGGGGCGCCGTTGGGGGAGTTGCCTGCCAATGCCATACCCCTGACGCCGGATGCGCCTTTGAGTGGCGGAAGGGGTGAGGGCGGGAGCGGTCCGGGTCTGCCTGTTGTGCAGCGGCAAGCGGAGGGTGTGGCTTCCCACGAGGGGGGTTCCGGTGACTCTCCTGTGGTGCGTGGGGATTCGGGGGTTCGGGCTCGGGGTGGGTTGGGGGCTCCTATGAGTTCGTTGCCTGCTAGTGCTGAGGTGCCTGGGGTTCAGCGGAGTGCGGGGCGTGGGGGAGCTGTTGGGGCTGGGGCTGCGCCGTTGCTTGGGGAAGGTGGGGTTCAGCGTCGGCTTGCGGGGGGTGTGGAGGCTTCGGGTGGGGGGTCGGTGGCGGATGCGGCGCCGTTGGTTGTGCCGTTGCGGGGGGCTGGGGACAGTGGTGGTCGTGGGGCGGGGGTGGAGGGTCGTGCTGCCGTGCCAGGGGAAGGGCGTTCTGGGGTGGCGGGGGAGTCTCGTACTGCCGTGCCGGGTACGCCTGTTGTTGCTCGGGCGGTTGAGGGGGCGGGGCGTGAGTCGTCGCGGGCGGCGGGTTCGGGGGCCGTTGTCGGTGGGTCGGGTGCGGGTGATGAGGGTGGGGTGCGTTCGTCGTCTTCTCGGAGTGGGGGAGGGACGGTTGCGCGGGGCGGGGGCGCCGGGGACGGGACGGGTGTTGTGCAGCGTGCTCCGGCTTCGGGGAGTGGTGCGCCGTCCGGTGGTCAAGCTTCGGGGAGTGGTGCGCCGTCCGGTCATCAATCTTCCGGGAGTGGTGCGCCGTCCGGGCGTCCAGATTCGGGTGGTGGTGTTCAGGCTGGGCGTCAACTTCCGCAGGGGAGTGGGGAGTCCGGGATTGTTGTGACTCCGGTCGAGGTGGGGTCCGGGTCTGCCGGGGTCCATGCGCCGGGGGGTTCTGGTGCTCCCGGGCCGGTTGTTGTTGCTCGGGCTTCGGGTGAGGGTGACTCCGGTGGTGGTGTCGTTCAGCGGGCTGAGGCATCGACTGGGGCTGGGCAGAGTGGTGTTCGCGGTTCGGCGGGTGCCGACAGTGGCTCGGGCTCCAAAGGAACTCGTGCTCAAGGTGCGGTTGTTGTTCCGGCTGCTCCGGGGGATGCCGGGGATGCTGGACCCGGTGGTCCGGGGCCCGTTGTTGTTGCTCGGGCCTTGGCCGACGGTAGTGGTTCGCAGGGGGCGACAGCCTCAACTGCGTCTGTTCGTAACTCCGGTGAGGGGTCCGTCGTCGTTCCGGCCGCCAGTCCTGTCGCTTCCGGTGGGGGCGGTGCTCCTGGGCCTGTGGTTGTTGCTCGGGCTCTTGCTGACGGGCCCGGGGCGCAGGATGCGTACGGTTCGGCTGGCGCCCGGAGTGCTGCCAAGCCCGGGGTTCGCCGTACCCCGACGCCGGGGGCCCCAACTCCCGTCGTCGTAGCCCGATCCGTGACCGACAACTCTGTCATCAAGGACTCCGGGCACCGGCAATCCCGAGGCCCCGTCGGGCCGTTGGTCGTCAATCGTGCGCCCGCTGATCTCACGTCCCGCGCTCTGCCCCTGCTTCCTTCCCGGCCCCTCGCCCTCAACACCCTTACCGCACAAGGCATGGCGCCCTCTGCTGCTCCGGCTTCCAGTCGTCGTCCTGTTGTCGCCGCGCGTTGGGCCAACGCCACCGGGAGTGAACCGGCGTCCGTGCAGCGGGCCCAGGGGGCGGCGGCGCCGGGTGCGCGGTCGGGGTCGGGGTCGGGGTCGGGGGCTTCAGGCTCGTACGTACAACGAGCCCCCGCTTCCGCGCCGTCCGCTTCCGCGCCGTCCGCTTCCGCATCGCCTGCTTCTGCCTCCCCCACCTTCGCGTCGCCCGCTTCCACGCCTCGCGCTCCTGCCTCGCCCGTTTTCACTTCGCCCGCTTCCACGCCGCCTGCTTCCGCGTCGTCCGCCTCCGCGTCGCCCGCTTCGACGCCGGGCGCTCCTGCCTCGCCCGTCTTCACTTCGCCTGCTTCCGCGCCGTCCGCTTCCGCGCCGTCCGCTTCCGCGCCGTCCGCTTCCGCGCCGTCCGCTTCCGCGCCGTCCGCTTCCGCGCCGTCCGCTTCCGCGCCGTCCGCTTCCGCGCCGCCTGCTTCCGCCTCGCTCGCCTTCGCGTCGCCCGCTTCCGCGCCGTCTGCCTTCACTTCACCCGCCCCAACCCCTCGCGGGCCCGCCCCAGTTCAGCGTGTCCCCGTCGTCCGGCCCGCCCCTCCCCAGCAGGAGCCCGCTCCCCGGATCGTGCCCGCGCGGCCCCTTCCCGCCGTCGCGCCGCAGGTGGACGCCGCGCCTGCGGTCGTGCCTCCGCCCGTTCCCGTTGTTGCGCGGACCGTCTCCGCCAAGGCTCCCGCCGTGCAGCGGGACGCGGCTGCGGTGAAGGCGCCGGCGCCTCGGGCCGATGTGCAGCGGAGCCCCGCGAAGGAGGCCGGTGGTGCCGCTGCCGCGCACGGTAAGGGCGGGGCCGGTGATCCCGATCTCGACGATCTCGCCCGGCGGCTCATCGATCCCGTGTCCCGGCTGCTGCGTACCGAGTTGCGGCGCGGGCGGGACCGTACGGGGCGCCCTTATGACGGTCGCCGCTGAGGCATGGAACGGATGACGGACGGATGACGGACAGCATTTTCGCGACGAGTGTGTACTTCCGGCTCGCGATCGGCGGCAATGATCTGGGCGCGTTCCACACGTGTTCGGGCATGGGCGCCGAGGTCGAGATGGAGACGTACGCCGAGGGCGGGAACAACGACTTCACCTGGCAGCTCCCCGGCCGGGTCACGTGGACGAACATCACGCTGACCCGGCCGGTGACCGCCGACACCGCGAAGATCGCGCGGTGGCTGGACGAGACGCTGCGGCGGGTCGAGCCCAAGGACGGTGAAATCGTCGCCCTGCGGCCCGACTTGAGCAAGATCATCAGCTGGCAGGTGTTCGGGATCGTGCCCGTGCGCTGGCAGGGGCCGTCCTTCGACCCGGCTGATTCGTCGGCGGCCGTCGAGACGCTGGAGATCGCCCACCAAGGGCTCCGGCCCTCCTGAATCGCACAACCACCCTAGAAAGAAAGGAGGTTCGGCATGGCTTCCGCCCGATCCAGCCGCGTCAGGGCCCAGTTGACGCTGAAGGAACCACCGTCGGCCGTCGGTGCCAAGCCCGGCGGGACCATCGCGCGCCTGGACCTCCAGTTCAACCCCTCGACGCTGCAACTGAGCAAGTCCACCGAGTGGCGCCGTACGCCGTCCCGGATGGCCGGGCAGTCCGCGCTGCCGGAGTTCGTCGGAAGTGGCCCGCGTACGTTGAGCCTTGAGGTGTTCCTCGACGCGACCGCCAAGCACGACAAGTCCGTCGAGCAGGCCGTCGAGAAGCTGATGAAGGCGTGCGTGCCGACGCCGACGAGCCTCGGGCGCAAGAAGCCCGCGAGCCCCTGGGTGCGGTTCGAGTGGGGCTCGGCGCGCACGACGTCGTTCGACGGGGTGCTGTCGAGCCTCTCCGTCTCGTACACCCTCTTCGACGTGGACGGCACGCCCCTGCGGGCGACCTGTTCGCTCACGATCGAGGAGGCGTCCGTCGACCCGGCGGGCCAGAACCCGACGTCCGGCTCCCGAACTGCCCGCTCCACGCACACCGTTGTCGCCGGTGACAGCCTCGCCATGCTGGCCTGGCGGGAGTACGGCGACGCGACGGCGTGGCGGGCCATCGCCGAGGCGAACGGGATCGACGACCCGATGGCCCTCGTCCCCGGCACCGAACTCGTGGTGCCGGGACTGCGGGACACGGGCGCGGAGGAGGAACAGTGAGCGGACCAGGATCGGGCGAGCGTGGCGGACGGGCCTTCGCCGCCGACCCCGTCATCGAGACCCCCGGCGAACTGCCGCCCACCTGGGCCGCGCAGGTGGTGAGTTGTGTCGTCGACGAGAACGTCGGCCTGCCCGACGCCGCCGTCATCACCGTCCGCGACCCCGACCACGAGTTCCTCACCGCGACCAACATCACCATCGGTACGCCGCTGAAGGTGTCCGTCGTCACCGTCTCCGGGCAGGCCCGCGAGCGGCTCTTCAACGGCGAGGTGACCGCGCTGGAGATCGACCGGGACAGCACCGGGTCGTTCACCGTCGTGCGCGCCTACTCCAAGGAGCACCGGCTCCAACGCGGCCGTAAAGTCGTCGCGTTCAGGAACATGACCGCCTCGGCGATCGTCCGGAAGGTCGCCGCGAGCGCCGGGCTGGCCGTCGGGACGGTCCAGGCCGCGCCGATCACCTACAAGCAGCTCTCCCAGGCGAACGTCTCCGACTGGGACTTCCTCCAGTTCCTCGCGGCCGAGAGCGGTTGCCAAGTCCGGGTGGACGACAAGGGGTTGCTCCAGTTCACCAAGCCGAAGAAGGCGTCCGCCGCACCCGCGCCGTCCACCTCGGCCGTCAACAACCCGCTGGTCCTGGAGTACCCCCGCAACCTGTTCACGCTGCGGGCCGCCCTGTCGACGGCCGACGGCGCCTCCCAGGTCGAGGTGCGGGGGTGGGACGTCACCAACAAGAAACCCCTGGTGTCCCCGAAGCCCTCGGTCGTCAGCGACACCGTGCTCCCGGGTCTCGCGCCGTCCTCCGCCGCGAAGTTCGGCACGGCGAAGCTGACGGTCACCGACACTCCGTACCGAACTCTGGCCGAGACCAAGGCAGTTGCCGACGCCGTCGCCGATCACGTCAGCGCCGGGTTCGCGGAGCTGGAGGTCGTCGCCGAGGGCAACCCCCTGCTGCGGGTGGGCAAGCCGGTCGCGCTCGGCAACGTCGGCAAGGCGTTCTCCGGCAAGTACACGCCGTCGGCGGTCCAGCACGTCATCGAACCGCACGGCGGCTACCGGACGACCGTCTGGGTCAGCACCAGCCCCGACCGCTCCCTCAGCGGCCTCGTCACCGGCGCGAACGCGCCCTCGCGGGGGCCGCGCATGCCGGGGCTCGCGATCGGGGTCGTCACCGACGTGCGCGATCCGGCGGGCGGCGAGCGGGGCGCCGTCCGGCTCAAGTTCCCCTGGCTGGACGACACTTACGTCACCGACTGGGTGCGCACCGTGCAGTGGGGCGGCAAGGGCGGGGGCGGCGTGGTGAGCCCCGAGGTCAACGACGAGGTGCTCGTCGGCTTCGAACAGGGGCTGCTCGACAGCCCTTATGTCATCGGGGGGTTGTACAACGGGGTCGACCAACCCTCCCCGCACGACGTCCCGTTGGTCGACAAGTCGAGCGGGAAGGTCAACCGGCGTTCCGTGGTGTCCCGTTCGGGGCATCGGGTCGAACTCCTCGACGCGCGGGCGCCCGGACCCTCGGGGCTCCGGCTGCGTACCGCCGACGAGCGGCTCGAAGTCTTCCTCGACGACCGGCGCAACCGGATCGAGCTGACCGTGTACGCGCGCGGGAAACGGAAGTTGACGTCCGTCGTCCTCGACGACAAGGGCATCACCCTCGACGCCGGGCGCGGCGACGTGAACGTGTCCGGGCGGAACGTGGACATCAAGGGCCAGCTCGGCGTGAAGATCGACGGACGGAACGTGAGCGTCAACGGCACCACGGGCGTCACCATCGACGGCGGTCTGCTCGGCGTCCTCAAGGCGAAGCTGATCCGGATCAACTGACCTGTGCTGAAGGAGAGTTCTATGCCGGCCGCAGCCCGTACCGGTGACCCCACCGACCACGGCGGGGTGATCGCCACACCGCCGCCCGCCGCCGCGCGGTCCGTGGTGACCGTCCTCATCGGCGGCCGTCCCGCAGCCGTCGTCGGCAGCCTGCACACGTGCGCGATGCCGCCGCACCTGGCGCTGGGCCCGGCGAACGTGGTCATCCCCAACCCGGCCGGGCTGACCTCGGGCGTCGTCCTCATCGGCGGGCTGCCCGCCGCGAAGGCCCGCGACAAGACGGCGTGCGGGGCGACGATCGTGATGGGTGCGATGAACGTGCTGATCGGGGGCGTGTGATGAACGAGCGCTTCATAGGCCGGGGTTGGGCCTTCCCCCTCCGCGTCGGTCCCACCGGCGGCATCGCCCTGGTCGAGAAGGACCAGGAGATCGAGGAGGCCATCCGCCTCGTCCTCGGCACCGCCCCCGGCGAACGCCCCATGCGCCCCGAATTCGGCTGCGGCATCCACGAGTACGTCTTCGCCCCCGGCGACGGCGCCACCGCCGGCCGCATCGCCCAGCAGGTCCGCGAGGCCCTGGAACGCTGGGAGCCGCGCATCGCCGTGGACGAGGTCGTCGTCGCCTACGACGCCGTCGAGGCCGGCACCCTCTACATCGACGTGCACTACTCCATACGCTCCACCAACGACCGGCGCAACCTGGTCTTCCCCTTCTACACGATCCCCTCCGAGGAGGGGGCCGAGGAAATGGTCGCCGACTGATGGCCCTCCCCTCCCCGAACCTGGACGACCGGCGTTTCCAGCAACTCGTCGACGAGGCGAAGCGGTACGTCCAGCAGCGCGCGCCCGAGTGGACCGACCACAACGTCTCCGACCCCGGGGTCACCCTCATCGAGACGTTCGCCTACCTGGTCGACCAGCTCCTGTACCGCCTCAACCGCGTCCCGGACAAGAACTACACAGCGTTCCTGGACCTGTTGGACATCCGCCTCTTCCCGCCGACGGCCGCCTCCGCCGACGTCGACTTCTGGCTGTCCGCCCCCCAGCCCGAGACGGTCACCCTCCCCGCCGGCACCGAGGTCACCACCGCGCTCGGCGAGACCTCCACCAGTGACGACTCCGTCGTCTTCACGACCGTCGACGAACTCCGCATCATCCCCAGCGAGTTGATCCGGCTCGTCACCGCGCCGCGCACCGGCGAGCAGACCGACCGGACCCGCACGCTCGCCGAGGGCGGCGACGTACCCGCCTTCCAGGCCGCGCCCGAACCCGGTGACGCGCTGCTGTTCGGCCTCCCAACCGCCGTTCCCCGCTGCATCGTTGCCGTCAATCTCGACAGCCGCGTCGAAGGCATCGGCGTCGACCCCCGTCAGCCTCCGCTCGTCTGGGAGGCCTGGGACGGGGCCCGTTGGCAGGCGTGCGAGACCGGGTCCGACACGACCGGCGGGCTCAACCGGCCCGGCGAGGTCGTCGTCCACGTGCCCGCCGGGCACACCGCCTCCGTCATCGGGGGGACCCGGGCGGGGTGGCTCCGGTGCCGGGTCACCGAGGCCGAGCCCGGGCAGCCGTTCTACTCCGAGTCGCCAACTGTCCGTGAGGCGACCGTCTTTACCGTCGGCGGGACCATGGCCGTCGAGCATGCCGAGACCGTTCTCGACGTACCCCTCGGCACGTCCGAAGGCGTCGCCGGGCAGTCCTTCCGGCTCGACCGGCCGCCCATTCTGCTCGACCGGTCGTTGCCCGAGGTCGAGGTGTCCTCCGCCGAAGGGTGGCAACGCTGGGACGTCGTCGAGCACTTCGGGAGTTCCGGGCCCTCCGATCGGCATGTCCGGGTCGACGCCACCAGCGGGGAGTTCACCTTTCCGCCGGTCCTCCGGGAAGCGGACGGGACGCTTCGGCAGTGCGGGGCCGTACCGTCAAAAGGCGCTCAGATCAGGGTGGTTCGCTATCGCACGGGTGGCGGGCCCGCCGGGAACGTCGCCCGGGGTGCCATCTCCGTCCTGCGCAGTTCCGTTCCGTACGTCGCCCGAGTCATCAACCGTGAGGCCGCGCTCGGGGGCGTCGCCGGGGAGACCCTCGACAACGCGAAACTCCGTGCGCCTCGGGCGTTGCGGATGCAGGAGCGGGCCGTGACCGCCGAGGACTACGAGATCCTCGCCCGGCAGGCCGCGCCCTCCGTACGCCGGGTCCGATGCCTCCCCGTCGCCGGAGAGGTCGGTTCCGTACGGGTGCTGGTCGTTCCCGACGCCGTCGCGGACGAGGGGGACGACCGGCTCCGGTTCGAGCAACTCATCCCGTCCGAGCAGGTGTTGACGTCGATCACCCGGACGCTCGACGAACGGCGCCTGATAGGTACGCGGTTGGTGGTCGAGCCGCCTGTGTACCAGGGCGTGACGGTCGTGGCTCGGTTCGCCGCGCCCGCGTCGGAGATCGACCGGGTTCGCGAGGACGCGCTCGACGCGTTGTTCCGATACCTCAATCCCCTCAACGGCGGTCCCGACGGCACGGGTTGGCCGTTCGGGCGTCCCGTCCAGTACGGGGAGATCTTCGGGGTTCTCCAGCAGGCCACGGGGAACGTGCTGGTGGAGGATGTGCGGTTGTTCGCGGCTGACCCGATCACGGGGCGGCGGGGGACACCTACGGATCGGATCGACGTGGGGGCGGGGGCGTTGGTGTTCTCGTATCAACACCAGGTGGTTGTCACGGAGTTGGAGTTGGGGGTCGGGGGATGAGCGTGCGGTGGGTATGGGTTGAGGCTGGGGCGGAGGTCCCGAGATGAGTAACCGTGCCGCCGTACCCGGACTCCCCAGCCGGTACCCCATCGGTGAGCAACTCCCCGCCCTCTACGCCGAAGACGACTTCGCGCAGCGCTTCACCGCCGGGCTCGACACCGTCCTCGCGCCCGTCTTCGCGACCCTCGACAACCTTCCCGCGTACCTCGATCCCCGCGTCGCCCCCGCCGACTTCGTCGACTGGCTCGCGTCCTGGGTCGGGGCCGAGGACGATCCCCGCTGGCCGGTCGCCCTCCGCCGCGAGGCGGTTGCCCGCGCCGTCGAACTCCACCGGTGGCGGGGGACGGCGCGCGGTCTGGTCGAGGCGTTGCGGCTCGCCCTCGGCGTGGACGCGGTGGTGACCGAAGCGGGCGGTGCGGTCTGGTCGTCGTCCCCCGGCGCCGAGCTCCCGCCTCCCGCCGGCTCCCCCCTCGTCCGCGTCTGGCCCGACCGGGCCCCGTCCGTCGACGCCGCCCGCGTCCACGAGATCGTCCGGGCGATGTGCCCGGTCCACACCCTCTGCCGGGTCGAGATCCTCTCCGGCCCACCCAGCGACGAAGGAAGGTGACGCCGTGCGTGCGTGTCCCGCGTGCGGGGCGTCCAACGGGCCGACGGATGATTTCTGCGGCAACTGTGGGACGTACTTGGGCTGGTCGGAAGGTACGGATACGGGGAGGGTGGGGCGAGGGGGGTCGAGTGACGCCGACTTGGACGCGCTGACGCCGGACGAGCCTGGGGGGAGTGAGGCGACGGAGGGGTCGGGCACGGGCGTGCCTGGTTCGAGCGGGTCGGGTGCGGGTGTGCCTGGTTCGAGTGGGTCGGGAAGCGGCGAGGCTGGTTCGGGCGGCTCGGCTTCGGCTACGTCCGGGACGGGGGGCTCGGCTGCGGTCACGTCTGGTTCGGGCGCGGGTGTAGCCGGTCCTGGCAGGTCGGCCGAGAGTGCGTCCGGTTCAGGCGTGGGCGGATCCGGTTCGGTCGGGTCCGGCTCGGGTGGGTCGGCTGGCGGAGCGTCTCGTTCGGGTGGGTCGGGTTCGACCACGTCCGGGGTGGACGGGGCAGCTGCGGTTACGTCTGGTTCGGGCGGGGCGGGCGCTGGCCTGTCCGGTTCGAGTGGGTCGGCTGGCGGCACGTCCGGCGTGAGCGGATCGGCTGCGGCCACGTCCGGTTCGGCCGAGGGCGGGTCCGGTCCTGGCAGGTCGGTTCCGGGTACGTCCGGTCCGGGTACGTCGGCTGCGGGCTCGCCGAGTTCGGATACGTCGGCTTCGAGCGCGGAGGCTCAAGGAGCACCGGCGTCGTTGGCCACGACCCCTTCGGATACGGCGGCTTCCGGGTCGTCGGCATCGGGCGCACCTGCTTCGGGTACGGCGACTTCGGCGTCGTCCGCGTCGGGTACGCCTGTTTCGGGATCGCCGGCGTCAGGCGCGCCCGCTTCGAGCACGGCGACTTCGGGACCGTCGGCGTCAGGCGCGCCCGCTTCGGGTACGGCGACTTCGGCGTCGGGTACGCCTGTTTCGGGATCGCCGGCGTCAGGCGCACCCTCTTCGAGCCCGGCGCCTCCGGGATCGTCGGCATCAGGCGCGACCCCTTCGAGCCCGGCGCCTTCAGGGCCGTCGGCAACAGGCGTGCCGGCTTCGGAGACGTCCGCTTCAGGTGCGTCGGCGTCGAGCACCCCACCCTCGGAGACCCCGGACAACCCCACCCCGAGCGCGCCGGACCCAGCCGTACCGCCCTCGACCACCTCACCCCGTACCTCCTCCCTGCGAGCCCGCCTCACCTCCCGCACCCGAACCGGAGCAACGGGCCGGACGACACCCCCCACCCCTCCGGTACCTCTCACCCCTCCAGTACCCCCCACCCCTCCGTCACCCCCCTCCACCGAAGCGCAGACACCACCCCCCACCCCCCAACTCCCGCAGTCCCCACCACCCCTGCGCCCCACTGCCCCCCGCCCCAACCCGGTAGGCCCCCGAACCCCCACCACCCCCGCCTCCGAACCCCCCGCCCCCATCCAACCGGTGCTCCCGGCCAAAGCCACCACCCCCCGCCCCACAGTCCGCCCGGTCCCCGCCGAGGACGAGATAACCGGCCCCCCCTGCCCCGTCTGCGGCACCCCCAACCCCCCAGGCCGCCGCTTCTGCCGCCGCTGCGCAACCCAGCTCACCGCGACCGAGCGCCCCGCCGCCCTCCCGTGGTGGCGCACGGTCTGGCCCTTCCGCCCCCGCCGGGTACGAGCCAGCTCGGGCCGACTGACCCGGTTCCTCGTCATCCTGGCCGTGATCCTCGCCCTCTGCGCGGCGGTCGTCTTCTTCCTCCCCGCAGGCCGAGCCCTCTTCGAAGACACCCGGGACAAACTCAGCTCGGCGCCACCCATCACCCCGGTGGACATCAAGGCGTCCACCCAAACCCCGAACCATCCCCCGACAAATACCTCGGACGGAATCAGCAACAACTTCTGGGGTGCCGCCCCCGGAGCCACGATCACCTACACCTTCCGCGCCCCCTTCCGCCTGGTGGAAACGATCATCACGAACGGCGCAAGCGATACCCCCAAGGAATACAACGCCCAGGCCCGAGCCCTGGAAATAACCCTGGAAGCAACAACCTCCTCCGGTGAGAAGAAGACCAAAAAAATAACCCTCAACGACAAACCGGGCGACCAAAAATTCCACACGCAAGTCAGCGACGTAAAAACCATCACCCTCACCCTGAACTCCCCCACAGGCCTGACCAAGGGCCGCCAACTGGCCCTGGCAGAAGTGGAGTTCTTCAAACGAGGCTGAGATCGCCCGCTTCTCATCACCCACCGCTTCGCGACCTGAGGTACTTAGGTACCATGTTCCTGAGGTGATGACCATGACGACCACTGCGAAGACCGCGCGGCAGGCCCCCCTGAAGGTGGACCCTGAGACGGACCAGCTGATCAGCCAGGGTGCCCACTTCCTGGGCCTGACGAAGAAGGACCTTGTCGCCGAGGCGGTGCGGGTCTACCTGGAGCAGCGCCGGGAGGACCTGCGAGCCGGCATGGCCGAGGCGCTCCAGGTGCTGGACGGTTCCTTGAAGTCGGACGTGATGTCGCTGACCGGGCTGACCGCGGAGGAGATCGACGCGGTCGGTGGGATTGACGAGTAGCGAGAGCCGAGAGACACGAGAAGATGCGACCCGCCCGCCCCACGCTGCGCTGCCTCCGCGAGGATCTGGAACTGCCGTTACCCCCAGTCACGGTCCCGCTGGACGAGGTCGCGCATCCGGCCCTGCGGAAGGCGGCGGAGCAGTTCGCCGACGCCGAGATCAAACACGAGAGGATCCGTTCGGTCGATGACCGGGTCCTGTTCAAGGTGAAGGTGCAGCGCTGGCGCGGAGCGGTCTGGGTAGGGGAGGACCTGCCCTGGCTGGTCGCGGCCGGCCGTCGCGAGGACGGCTCGGGTGACGACTTCTACGCGGCGCTGGAGTCGGATGCCAAGGCGGCGCGGGCCCGGTACAACGCGGCTCACGCGGAGGGCCTGAAGGCCGCGACCCGCACCGACCACCTCCTGCCGACCCGCGAGGACCACATCCGCTACCGGGCCGAGGCGGCCGTCCGCTTCGTACGGCGCCTGCGTGCGGCCCTCCGGCAACTGACCCGGGCTACTTTGTGCGACGGCCGTGAGCACGTCCAGGACTTCGACACCTTCACACTCGGTCTACAGGTCCGCGCGGACGACGGCCACGAGACCTACCTCGCGATCCGCATCACCGGTTCCGTCCCCGCGAACCTCACGGCCGTGATCCTGGCCAACGTCCCGGGCTGCGAGAAGGACGGCTGGTACCCCGAGTACGCCCTACCGGAACGCGATCTGCTGCCTGCCGAACAGGCCTGGTCGAACCTCATGGATCCACGCGAGGCGGCTGGGGTACTGACCGACGACGAGTCCTGAGAGGGCTGGTACGACGCTGGCGTCCCGCTCGCTGAGAAGTGCCGCCAGCCACACCTGATCGACCTCGGTACCAGGGAACGCGAGTGACCACCGTCCGCTTCGCGCTCAAGCGGATCCAACAACCACCCTGAGCCGGTCCAGCTGCCCGGCTGAGACTGGCCTGCTCCCCGCCCCCGGCACCACGCAGTTCCCGGGAGCCGCAGAGGAACCGGCAGTGTGATGCCGGTCATGCCGTGTCACGGGCGCGGCGGGGGCGGTGTCTTGTGGGCATGACCGACACGAAGCAGTCCACAGTCCTGATCACCGGTGCCAACAAGGGGCTGGGCCACGAGGCCGCCCGGCGTCTCGGAGTGCTGGGGTGGAAGGTGTTCCTCGGCTCCCGGGACGAGGTTCGCGGTCGCGCGGCAGCCGAGAAGCTGGCCGCCGACGGCATCGACGTCGTCCTGGTTCCGCTGGACGTCACCTCGGAGGAGTCCGTGGCCGCCGCCGAGGAACTCGTGCGCGCGCACGCCGACCACCTGGACGTCCTGATCAACAACGCCGGCGCACCGGGCCACGCGGTCCACCCCGGTGAGGCGACGGTCGCGGAGGTCCACGCCGTCTACGACACCAACGTCTACGGCCCGATCCGCGTCACCCATGCTTTCCTGACGCTGTTGCAGGCCGCCGACCACCCCCGGGTGGTGATGGTGTCCAGCGCCGTCGGAGCGTTCTCGGTGGTGACCGATCCGCAGCAGCCGGTGTCGAAGATGCACGAACTCGCCTACAGCTCCTCCAAGGCGGCGCTGAACATGCTGACGGTTCGCTATGCGCAGGCGTTCCCCGCGATCAAGTTCAACGCCGCGACCCCCGGAGAGGTCGTGAACCACACTTTCGCGGCCACCGACATGAACAACAACATGGGCCAGCTGACGGTGACAGAGGGCACCGACTCGATCGTCCGCTTGGCGCTGCTGGACCCCGAGGGCCCTAGCGGGACGTTCACGGATCGGCTCGGCCCCATCGAGTGGTGACCGTCAGACGCTGCGGAGGAAGTCGGCCCAAGTGGTGCGGGGGAACGTGAGCTTCGGGCCGGTGGGGTTCTTGCTGTCCCGGAGTGCACGGTTCCCGTCGGGGAGGGTGGCTATCTCTACGCAGTTGTCGTTGTGGCCGGAGTACGAGGACTTGACCCATGTCAGGGGGGTGGTCGCAGGCTTCATTGATCCTTCACGTGGTTGATGGCGTCCTGGATGAGTGCCCGGGACTTGCTGATGTTCGCGGCGGCCACGTTGAGGCGCCGGAAGAGTGTGGTGTACGCCTGTACGTCCTTCTCTTCCTCGTGGAACAGGCTGGTGGTCGCCGCTTCGGTGTAAGCGAGGTCGCTCTCCACCACACCGGGGAAGCTCATGATGACGAACGGCCCCACCAGGCAGGCGTTGAGGGGGTCTTCCCGAGGCAGTACCTGAAGCTCGATGTTCTGCTTCCTGCCGGCTTCGATCAGGGATTCGAGCTGAGCCCGCATGACTTCGGGACCGGCGACCTGGTGATAGAGCACGCTCTCGGTGATGATCACCCAGAGGCGCAGGGGATTGTCCCGGGTCAGGATGTTCTTGCGTTCCCGCCGGACCTCGATCCCCGTCTTGATCTCTTCCTCGGTCGCGTCGGGAGCCTGAAGCCTGATCAGGGCCTCGGTGTAGTCCGGGATCTGGAGGAGGCCGGGCACCATGCTGGTCTCGACGTTGTAGATCTCCGAGGCGTCGGACTCGACGGCGGCGTACGTTGCGTAAGCCGGTTCGATCACGTCCGTGTGCTGATTCCACCAGCCCTTCTGCTTGGCCTCGCGGGCCAGCTTCTCCAGGGCTGCGCGTTCGGTCGGGTTGGTGACGTTGTACGCGTCCAGCAAGGCGCGCAGGTCGGGGAGCCGGATGCCGGACTGGTAGTTCTCGATGCGTCCGATCTTGGACTCCGCCGACCCCAGCACCTTGGCGACGTCGGCGTGCGTCAGTCCCGCAGCGGTCCGCAGTCCTCGGAGCGTGCGGGCGAGTCGCCTCTGACGGAACGTCGGGTTGGGCTTGTCGGGCACGGGTCGAGCCGCCTTCCTGCTTCTTCTCGCAGGCCAAGTGTGCCGTCCACCCCGCACTACGAGCAACTGGTTCTGGTGACTACTCAAAATGGTGACTTGACAGTTTGGATGCTACTTAGCGTACTGTCATCGTTACGGCAGTGTCGGCGTGAGGGGCTCAAGTATGGCTGAAGTCAAGTCGTTTCAGGTGTGGTACCGGAGGTTTCGCCCGTCCGTGTCAATAGCTCGCGCCGAGGCGAGGGACCTCGCTAAGCTGTGGGGCTTACCCCAGTTGATCGACCCTCTTGAATGGGTAGTCACCGAACTGGTGGCCAACGCCATCATTCACGGCCAAGCCATGCGCGGCAGCCACGTCGCGGTGACCTACCACCTCGACGACACCCGCCTCCGCGTCGAGGTCCGCGACGCCGCCACCGGCGTACCGACCCTCACCCCGCCCCTCCTCGGCGACGAGGACGCCGGCCGAGGACTCCACCTCGTCGCCGCCCTCTCCGACACCTGGGGCGTCAAGCGCAACGTCATCGGCAAGACCGTCTGGGCCCACCTCGCCGTCACCCCCGAGGAGCCGCCCGATGCCCGATGACGTGATCGTCGGCTATCTGCGCCGACTCGACGGCACCGACGACGACGCGGTACGCCAACTCGTCCTCACCATGCGGAACTTCGCCGACGCCAAGCGCCTCGTCCTGACGATGGTCTTCGTCGAGCAGGAACCCGGCGTCACGTCCACCCTCGGGACGATGACCCGGTACTGCCTCCGACACGGCATCCGCCAGGTCGTCGTACCGAGCGAGCCGCACCTCAACCGCCTCCCCGGACTCGCCGCCCTCTCCCGGGAGTTGCTCGCGCAGAGCATCGGCGGACAGGTTTGGATCGCGACGGAAGGCGAGGACACATGACCGTCCCCCTCCTGGTCGCCTCGGTCAGACTCGTCGCCGCCCCCCTCGCCGTCTCCGTCTCCCGCCTCGTCGTCCGGCACAGCCTCAAGGTCTGGGACCTCGACGACCACACGGACACGGCAGGCCTCGTCATGAGCGAACTGGTCACGAACGCGGTCAAGGCGACGAACGACCCCCACGGAGTGATCGGCGTCCAACTCTGCGCCGTGGCAAGCAGCTTGTACGTAGAGGTCTGGGACACCAAGGCCGACACCCTCCCCGTACGCAAACGCCCCAAGACCGACGCGGAAGGCGGACGCGGCCTTCTCCTGATCGACGCCGTCGCGGAGAGCTGGGGCACCGAACCCTCCCGAACTGGCGGCAAGATCGTCTGGGCAGACCTAGGCCTCGGCTGGCCCCTGACGACACCCCCCTCCGGCACACTCCACCCGCCCCTGCAACTGCCGCCCGGCAGCAGGGCGTTGCGGGGGAGGGCAGAGGAACAGGCGAAACGAGCGCTGTACGAACGGGTGTTGACGACCGTGGGGAACGCGGTCAGCCCTTGAGGACCAACGGCAGAAACACCTCGTCCACGATCGCCACCAAGTCCCCCTCCGTCACCCCCTCCAACCGCACCAGCATGTCGTACCGCAACAGATCCACCGGCAAGCTGACCACCCGCCGAGGAAGGTCCGCCGTAGGGATCTCACCCCGATCAGCAGCGCGGGCCAGCAAAGTCGCGAGTACCGTCCGCATCGCCTCCGAAAAGTGCGGATCCATGTCCGCGACCTCCGCCAGCAACCCCCGGAACACGTCCTGCCCGATCTCCCGCTGACGCTCCAGCGTGAACCGCATCAACGCCAGCACATCCCCCCGAAGGGTCCCCGTGTCGGGCACCTGGTCGAGCAGGGAACCCCGCCGGTGGCGGAGAGCCGCGACGATCAGCTCCGCGCGATTGCTCCAGCGGCGGTACAGGACCTGCTTGCCCGTGCGGGCCCGCAGCGCCACCCCCTCCATCGTCAGGTGCGTGTAACCGACGGACCGGAGTTCGTCCCAGGCCGCGTCGAGGAGGTCGGCTTCCAGGGCGGCGCCTCGGCGGCGGGTGGGTTCCATGCGGGCTCCTCGGGAGACCTTGCGTCTCTTGTGCGGGTGAGCCTATCGTCGTAACAAGAGACGCACCGTCTCTAAAATCCAGGGCTCCGCAAAAGCCCCGAAAAGGGGGGAGCCGTATGCCCGAGGTCGCCACCCAACCCCGCACAAAAGACCGCCTCGACCCCGCCCTCCTCAAACTCGCCGTCGTCCTGGTCCTCGGCGCCCTCGCCCCCCTCCTCGACAGCACCATCGTCGCCGTAGCCATCGACACCCTCGGCAGAGACCTCGACGTATCGACCGCCACCGTCCAGTGGGTCAGCACCGCCTACCTCCTCGCGTTCGCCGTCGTCGTCCCGGTCAGCGGCTGGGCCATCGAAAGGATCGGCGCCCGGAAGGTCTGGCTCGGCGCGCTCGTGCTGTTCCTGGCCGGGTCCATGCTGTGCGGACTCGCCTGGGACATCTGGTCGTTGGTGGCGTTCAGGGTCGTCCAGGGCATCGGCGGCGGGATGTTGATGCCGGTGCTCCAGACGGTGATCCTGCGCGCGTCAGGCGGCAAGAACGTGGGGCGGCTGATGGCCGTCGTCAGCCTGCCGGCGCTGATCGGGCCGATCCTGGGGCCGGTCGTGGGCGCGCTCATCATCGACCACTTCAGCTGGCGGTGGATCTTCTACGTCAATCTGCCCGTCTGCCTGCTCGCCCTGGCCCTCGCCTGGCGTACGGTGCCTCGTCAAGAAGCGTCCCCCGCGCACACGTTGGACGTCACCGGCCTGCTCCTGATCTCGCCCGCACTGGCCGCGCTGATCTACGGCTTCTCACAGCAGAGGACCGCCCTCCCCGTCGGCGTCGTCCTCCTCGCCGTGTTCGTGTGGCACGCCCTGCGGCGTGCCCAACCCCTCGTGGACCTACGGCTGCTCCGCAACCGTTCGCTGGCGGTGTCGGCGACGCTGATGTTCCTGAACGGGCTCACCCTGTACGGCGGGATGTTCCTGCTGCCGCTGTACTACCAGCAGCAGCGCGGCGCGGGCGTGCTGGAAGCGGGGCTGCTGCTGGCGCCCCAGGGCGTCGGGAGCCTCCTCGCCCGGGTCGCCGGCCCGCTCGCGGACCGCCTCGGACCCCGGCCGGTGATGTTCACGGGGCTGCTGCTGACCGCCGTGACGACGATCCCGTTCACCCTGGACAACCCCTCAACGCCCCTCCTGGCCACGGCCCTTGTCGTGCGCGGCTTCGGCATGAGCGCCGTGAACATCGCGATCATGGTCGGCGCCTACGCGGACGTACCCGGCGAGAGGGTCCCGCACGCCAGCACGATCGTCCGCATAGTCCAGCAACTCGGCGGCTCTTTCGGCACGGCGGTCCTGGCGGGCTTTCTGACGCAAGGTTTCCCGTACGCGTTCGCATGGGCGACCGGATTCACGGTATTCGCGTGCGCGATAAGCATGTTGTATCCGGCGGCGACAAAAAACGACTGAAGCCGAACATGCCAAAGGGGCGGCAGGACCACGAGTCCCACCACCCCTCAGCACACACCCAACGAACTACCTGGACTGCTGAGCCGGCACCCCACGAGAGATCGGCTCGTCGTCGACGACCGGCGCACTCGCCGCCGCGACAGCCGCACCCGTCAACGTCGCCAGCATCTCGCGGACGTTCGTCAGCTGAGCGTTGATCGAGTCGCGGCGGTTCGTGAGCGCCGCCAGCTCGCGCTCGGACTCCGAACGGATCCGGTCCGCCTTCGCGTTCGCGTCCGCGACGATGTCCTCGGACTGCCGCTGAGCCGTCTCGACGGTCTGCCGCGCACGGCGCTCCGCGTCGGTCCGCAGCTTCTCCGCCTCGAGACGCAGCTGCTCCGCGCGGTGCTCGATCTCGGCGAGCCGCTTCTCGGCCTTCTGCTGGCGCGCCGCGAGGTCACGCTCGGACTGCTCACGCCGCTTCGCGAGGTTCGTCTCGAAGTCGGCGGCGGCCTGCGCGGCCTTCGCGCGGGTCTCCTCGAAGAGCGCGTCGGCCTCCTCACGCTTGGACTGCGCGTCCTTCTGCGCCTCGGAACGCAGCTGAGAAGCGTCGGACTTGGCCTTCTCGACGATCCGGACGCCCTCGTCCTCGGACTTGGCCTTGCGCTCCGACGCGAACGACTCGGCGTCGTTGCGGACCTGCTGGGCCGCCGACTCGGCGAGCTCGCGGTGCTGCTCGGCCGCGCGCCGCGCCTCCTCGCGCAGGTCCTTCGCCTCCTCCTCGGCGAGGCGCAGGATCTTCTCGACGCGCGCGCCGAGACCGGCGTACGAAGGCTCGGCGTCGGAGACCTGCGCCTGCGCGTTCTGCGTTTCGAGGTGGAGTTCCTCGATGCGCTTCTCGAGCGCGGTGATCCGGGCCAGAGCGCTGTCACGGTCGGAGACGAGCTTCGAGATGCGTTCGTCCACCTGAGCGCGGTCGTACCCACGCCGCACAAGCTCGAAGCCGTAGGGGGAAGTGTCGCTCATGGGGTTCCTGTCGAATGAGACCGGTGAGGTGATAGGTGGAATCCTAGGGGCCGAAGCGGTGTGTCATCGAGCGGATGCGTGTTTGATCTGGAGAATGACGCCCCTTTCGAGTGGCTGATCGGCCGCAGGCTTGCCAGAGTGCCGGTCGAAGTCCCCGTATTCCCGAAGACTTCAGAACAAAGCCCCCAGATTTCCCCGGAACCTGCACACTCCGCTACCCATCGGTCTGCTTGCCACCCGAACGAGGGGACCCTACCGCCGCTCCCGCCTTGACGCCCCCGTCCTTCGCGGACGACGGTGCCTCGAAAGACTCCAACGCCTCAAGGACGTCCTGGACACGGGAGATCTCGGCCTGGATGTCCTCGCGCCGCCGGACCAGCACCTCCAGCTCGCGCTTGCCCTCCTCGACGCTGCGCATCGCCTCGCGGATCGCCTCGGCCTTCAACTCCTCGGCCTCGCGCACCAGCTGAGACTTCTTCAGCTCGGCCTCCTTGAGCAGGCCCTCCGCCTTCTTGACCGCGGCGATCCGCACCTTGCCCGCCTCGGAGTTGGCCTCGGAGACCAGCTCCTTCGCCTTCGCCTGGGCCTTGTTGAGCTGCTCCTCGGCGGCCGTGATGAGCGCGTCGCAGCGGTCGCCGGTCGCCTTCATCGTCTCGGCGGCCTCGCGCCGGGCACGGTCGTGCAACTCTTCGATCTCGGATGTGATGCGGTCGCGCAGCTCCTCCGCGCGCTCCCTTATCGCGGTCGCGTCCCGGCGCGCCCCGATGAGGAGTTCGTCCGCGTCCGTACGGGCCTTCTCCACCCGGGAGTTGCCCTCCACGGTCGCCTCGCCGACCAGCCGGTCCGCCTCGGCGCGCGCGGCCCCGACCATCGAGTCGGACCGCTCCTCCGCGTCGGCCGTCATCTTCTGCGCCTGCTCCTGCGCCTCGCCGAGCAGCTTGTCGACCTCGGCGGTCGTCTCCGTGATGAGCGTGTCGACCTGCTCGGCCGCCTCGGAACGCCGCTTGTTGGCCTCCCGGCGCACCTCGTCCAGCGTCCGGTCCGCCTCCTCGCGCGCCGAGTTGAGGAGCCGCTCGGCCTCCGCCTCGGCCTCGGCCCGCTGCCGCGCGGACTCCGCGCGCATCCGCTCGGCGTGCTGCTGGGCCGAACCGACCGTCTCCGACGCCTCGGCGCGCATCCGCTCCGCGTCCGCGTGCGCGTCCCCGCGCACCCGGTCCACCTCGGCGGCCGTCTCCATCTGGAGCCGCTCCGCCTCCGCGAGGGTCTCCGACTGGAGCCGCTCGGCCTCGTTGCGGGCCTCGGTGATGAGGGTGTCGGCCTGCGTCGCCGCGTCCGACCGCATCCGGTTCGCGTCCTCCCGGGCCTCCGCCCGGGTGCGCGACGCGTCCTGGTCGGCCTGCGCGATCGTGTCCGACGCCTCGGTGCGCACCCGCTGGGCGTGCGCGGAGGTCTCCGTACGCAGCCGCTCGGCCTCCGCGATGGCGTCGCCGACCGTGCGCTCGGCGAGCGCCTGCGCGGCCTCCGACTCGTCGCGCGACTGCTGCCGTACCCGGGAGGCGTCCTCGGCGGCCCGCTCCCGCTCGGCGTACGCGTCGGCGCGGACCCGGTCCGCCTCCTCCTCGGCCTCCCGGCGGGTACGGTCCGCCACGTGCTCGGCGGCCGAACGCAGACCGGAGATCTCCTCCTGCGCCTGCTCGTGGAGCCCCGCGACCGAATCGCGCACCTGCTGGGCGTGCTGCTCGGCGGCGGAGACCATCTCCGAGGCCCGCCGGTCCGCCTCCTCGACCAGCCGCAGCGCCTCGGCCTGCGCCTCCTCGACCCGCTTGCGCGCCGACGCGAGAAGCTCCTCGCTCTGCTCGCGGGCCCGCTCCCGCTCCTGGTCGGCCTCGGCACGCGCCGTACCGAGCGTCTCCTCGGCCTCGCGACGGCGTCGTACGGCCTCGTCCTGCGCGGCGGCGAGCGCGTCCGACGCCTCCTCGGCGAGCCGCTCGGCGGCGGCCTGCGCCTCCGCGCGGACCCGGGTCGCGGTGTCCTGCGCCTCCTGCTTGAGCCGCTCCGCCTCGGCCGCGGCGTCCGAGCGCAGCCGTACGGCGATGGACTCGCCCTCGGCGCGGGACGCGGACGCGTCGGCGGCGGCCTCGGTCCGCAGCCGGTCCGCCTCGTCGGCGGCCTGCTGCTGCAACGTACGGATCCGCTCGGCGGACTCCGCGCGCAGCCGGTCGTTCTCCTCGGAGGTCTCCCGGCGGATCCGCGCAGCCTCCTCGCGGGCCTCCGTGAGGGCCTGCTCGGCGGAGGCGAGCCGGGTCTCCGCCTCGGTGTGCAGCCGGGTCAGCTCCTCGGCCGCCTCGGTCTGCCGGGCCGCTATGGCGCGCTCGGCCTCCTCGCGCATCTCGCGCGCCGCGTCCTCCGCGTTCGCGGTGATCGTCTCGGCGAGACCCACCGCCTCGTCGCGCTGGCGCTCGGCCTCGGCGCGGGTGCGCTCCAGCGTCTCCTCGGCCTGCCGGCGCAGCGACGTCGCCCGCTCGATGGCCTCGGTACGGACCTTCTCGCTGTCCGTCGTCGCCTTCTGGCGCAGCTCGTCCGCGTCCGCCTTCGCCTTGGAGAGCAGCTCCTCGGCGCTCTTGGCGGCCTCCTCGATCTGCTGGACGGCCTCCTTGCGGGCCTCCGCGCGGATCTTCTCGCCCTCGGCGACCGCCTCGGACCGCAGCTGCTCGGCCTCGCCCCGCAGCCGCCGCGCCTCCTCCTGGAGCTCGACGGTCTTGGCGCGGTACTCCTTCGTGTCGTCCTTCGCGGACCCCTTCAGCTGCTCGGCGATGTCGTGCGCCTCGGCCCGCAGCCGGTCCGCCTCCGCCTCGGCCTCGGTCCGGACCCGCTCGGCCTCCTCGGCGGCGGCCGTGATCGTCCCGCGCGCCTCTTCCTGCGCCTTGTTGAGGACGTCCTCGGCGGTCTTCGCGGCCTTCGACAGCTGGGTCGCCGACTCCTCGGCGGTGATCGTACGAGCCTTCTCGGCTGCCTCGGCGACGATCTTCTCCGCCTCGGCGCGGGCGTCCGCGACGACCTGCTCGGCGTCCGACTTGGTGGCCTCCGCCTCCTTCGTCGCCTCGCTGACCAGCCGCGCCACCTGCTCCTTCGCGGTGCGCGTGCGCTGCTCGTTCGCCGACTCGGCGCTGGAGAGCGTCTTCTCGGCGGACGTCTGCGCCTCGGTGAGGACCTTCTCCGCCTCGGCCTGAGCCTTGCGCAGCGCCTCCTCGGCGTCCGCCATCCGCTGCTCGGCCGCCCGCGACAGCTCGCTCGCCTGCCGACGCGCCGCGTCCGACTCCGACACCGTCGACGTACGGAGCTGCTCCGCGTGGTCCGTGGCCTCCTGGGCCTGCGCGCCCGCCGCGTTCAGCAGACGCTCCGCGTCCGCGCGGGCCCGCAGCATGATCTGCTCGGCCTCGGTGCGCGCCGCCTCCGCGTCGCTGGTCAGGCGCTGGCGGGCCTCGTTCGTCAGGCGCTCCGCCTCGGCGCGGGCCGCCGCGAGGGCCTGCTCGGCCTCGGCGCGCGACTCGTCCATCAGCCGGCGGGCCTGGGCCTCCGAGCGGGCGCGGAGCTGCTCGGCCCACGCCACGTTCTCGTTGACGTGCGACTCGACGGTCTGACGGCGCTCCGCCAGCTCCTGGTCGAGCTGCTGGCGCCGGGTGACCGCCTCCTGGTGCAGCTCCGCCTGGAGCCGGGCCGCCTGCTCCGCGTGCTCCTGGAGGATGCGCTGGGTCTGCGCCCGGGCCTGGCTCAGCTCGCGCTCGGCGTCCTGGCGCACCTGGTCGGCCTGCATCTGCGCGTTCCGCAGCAACTGCTCGGCCTGATAGTTCAGGTCGCCGCCGTCGAAGGCGGGCCGGGTCATGATGGTGCGCCGCGCCTCGTGCAGCTTGGCGCGCAGCACCTCGACCTGGTAGCCGAGGTCCTCGGCGTGCTGGATCGCCTTTTCCCGCTCGGTCTTCAGCCGTTTCATCTCGGCTTCGAACCGAGTGAGGTGGTCGACGTCAGCCGCCGGCTCTCGCTCCTGGCTCTCGTAGCCCCGCACTGCGCGGTCCCATCCGTCCCCTGGTCGCAAGCTTCTCCAACGAGCTCCCGTCCATCCGCCGGACGGGGCCCCCGGGGAATGGTGTCAGATCATCGGCGGGCCGCGGACTTCCGTCCGCCTCCCGCACCCCCGAAACCCGGACCCCGGCATAGCGGTTGCCCCACCCTGCGGCGGGCAACCGCCCCCAACCCTACCGGCCCTTATGTACGTGGGTCAGTGCTCGTCGGACTCAACAGGCGCCGAAGTGACCAGTTCTGTCAGGACACCGTGGCAATCCTTCGGGTGCAGAAACGTGATCCGTGACCCCATGGAACCGCGCCGCGGCTCTTCGTAGAGGACCCGTACGCCCTTGTCCCTGATGGCCTCCGAGTCGCTGTCGACGTCCGCCGTACCGAAGGCGATGTGGTGGACGCCCTCGCCGTTCTTGTCCAGCCACTTCGCCACCGTGGAATCCGGGCGGATCGGCTCCAGGAGCTGGAGGTAGGAGGCGCCGCCGTCCGACGTATCGTTGATCTTGAGCATGGCCTCGCGCACGCCCTGCTCCTCGTTGACCTCGGTGTGGAAGACCTCGAAACCGTAGGTCGCGCGGTAGAACTCGACGGTCGCGTCGAGGTCGTGGCAGGCGATCCCGATGTGGTCGATTCGCGTCAGCATGGGTTCAGTGGAGCGCTGAAAGGGTGGTTGCGCAACGTGCGGGCGATCACATCGACGGCCGGGTGACGCAGTGACCTACTCCTCAGTACTTTGTCGGTAAACCCTCGTTCACATTCCTCGGCCCGTGCGGGGCCGGTAAGGGGATCGCAGCTCATGACCACATCGGTGATCGTCGCAGGTGCGCGCACTCCCATGGGGCGCCTCCTCGGCTCCCTCAAGTCGTTCTCCGGGGCCGATCTCGGCGGCTTCGCGATCAAGGCCGCGCTCGACCGGGCCGGGATCTCCGGCGACCAGGTCCAGTACGTGATCATGGGCCAGGTCCTCCAGGCCGGCGCCGGTCAGATCCCGGCCCGCCAGGCCGCCGTCAAGGCCGGCATCCCGATGAGCGTCCCGGCCCTCACGATCAACAAGGTCTGCCTGTCCGGCCTCGACGCGATCGCCCTCGCCGACCAGCTCATCCGCGCCGGTGAGTTCGACGTCGTCGTCGCCGGCGGCCAGGAGTCCATGACCAACGCGCCCCACCTGCTGCCCAAGTCCCGCGAGGGGTACAAGTACGGCGCGATCGAGATGCTCGACGCGATGGCGTACGACGGGCTCACCGACGCGTTCGAGGGCGTCGCGATGGGGGAGTCCACGGAGAAGCACAACACCCGGCTCGGGCTGAACCGGGAGGACCAGGACTCCGTCGCCGCGCTCTCCCACCAGCGGGCCGCCGCCGCGCAGAAGAACGGGCTCTTCGAGGCGGAGATCACGCCCGTCGAGATCCCGCAGCGCAAGGGCGACCCGATCCTGTTCAGCCAGGACGAGGGCATCCGCGCCGAGACGACCACCGAGTCCCTCGGCAAGCTGCGCCCGGCGTTCCTGAAGGACGGCACCATCACCGCCGGTTCGTCCTCGCAGATCTCCGACGGCGCCGCCGCCGTCGTCGTCATGAGCAAGGCGAAGGCCCAGGAGCTGGGGCTCGACTGGATCGCCGAGATCGGGGCGCACGGGAACGTCGCCGGGCCCGACAACTCGCTCCAGTCCCAGCCGTCCAACGCGATTCAGCACGCGCTGGGCAAGGAGGGGCTCGCGGTGGCGGACCTCGACCTCATCGAGATCAACGAGGCGTTCGCCGCCGTCGCCGTGCAGTCGATGAAGGACCTCGGGGTGTCGCCGGAAAAGGTGAACGTCAACGGCGGCGCGATCGCCCTCGGGCACCCGATCGGGATGTCCGGGGCGCGGCTGGTGCTGCATCTGGCGCTGGAGCTGAAGCGGCGGGGTGGCGGGGTCGGGGCTGCGGCGCTGTGCGGGGGCGGCGGGCAGGGGGATGCGTTGATCGTGCGGGTGCCGAAGGCGTGAGCTTTGTACGGTGATGAGGTTGCCGGTCCGATGATCCGACCGTCGGGCCGGTGGCGGGTCTACTGAACGGAGCTGTGATGCAGGACGTCCCTTCCCTGATCGCCCAGGCCCGTGAGGGCGGGCCGCGTGCCGTGGCCCGCCTCATCTCCCTGGTCGAAGGGGCGTCTCCGCAGCTCCGCGAGGTGATGGCGGCGCTGGCCCCGCTGACGGGGGGTGCGTACGTCGTCGGCCTCACCGGGTCTCCGGGCGTGGGCAAGTCCACGTCCACCTCCGCGCTGGTCAGCGCCTACCGACGGCAGGGCAAGCGGGTCGGCGTCCTCGCCGTCGACCCGTCCTCGCCGTTCTCGGGCGGGGCTCTGCTGGGGGACCGGGTGCGGATGTCCGACCACGCCTCCGATCCCGGCGTGTACATCCGGTCCATGGCGACGCGGGGGCACCTCGGGGGGCTCGCGTGGGCGGCTCCGCAGGCGATCCGGGTGCTGGACGCCGCCGGGTGCGACGTCGTCCTCGTCGAGACGGTCGGGGTCGGGCAGTCCGAGGTCGAGATCGCCGCCCAGGCGGACACGTCCGTCGTGCTGCTGGCCCCCGGCATGGGCGACGGCATCCAGGCCGCCAAGGCCGGGATCTTGGAGATCGGGGACGTCTACGTCGTCAACAAGGCCGACCGCGACGGCGCCGACGCGACCGCGCGCGAGCTGAACCACATGCTGGGGCTGGGGGAGGCGCGGACGCCGGGGGACTGGAGGCCGCCGATCGTGAAGACGGTCGCGTCGCGGGGGGAGGGGATCGACGAGGTCGTCGCGGCGCTGGAGAAGCATCGGGGGTGGATGGAGGAGCGGGGGGTGCTGATCGAGCGGCGGCGGTCTCGTGCGGCCCATGAGATCGAGATGATCGCGGTGACGGCGTTGCGGGAGCGGATCGGGGATCTGCGGGGGGATCGGCGGGTGGGGGTGCTGGCGGAGAGGGTGGTGGCGGGGGAGCTGGATGCGTACCGGGCGGCGGACGAGCTGGTGGCGGGGGTCGTGCGGGAATAATCGTTCGGCAACTCCTGCCGCACGTTGCTAAGTTGACGCGCATGTTCCTCCCCTGTGCGTAGAGCGGTGCCCTCTCGCGGTCCTGGCCGACCGCGGTTCCGGCGACCCCTCTTCCACCTCTCCTCGTGAGGAACTTTCGCGTGTCCACGCCTGTTTCGCGGCCGTCCTACCGTGCCGTGCTCCAACTCCCCTACGCCCTGCGTACGTTCGGCTCGGCCCTGCTCGCCCGGCTCTCCTACGGCCTCGTCTCCCTCTCCGTCCTCCTCACGACCGTCGACGCGACCGGTTCCTACACGACGGCCGGTGTCGTCATGGCGGTCTTCGGCGGGACGATGGTGGTTCTGACGCCCTTGCGCGCGACCCTGGTGGACCGCCACGGGCCGCGCCGCGCGCTGCCGCCCATGGTGTTGCTGTACGTGACGTTCCTCTGCGGGTTCGCTTTCACGGCGGTCCGCCCCGGCCCGTCCCCGCTGGCACTGGGCACCCTGATCGCCCTGGCCGGCGCGTGCGCACCACCGCTGGGGCCCACGATGCGCGCGGTGTGGTCCGAACTGGCGCCGGGGAAGGGGATGTTGCAGCGGGCGTACAGCTTGGATGGTGTGGCGGAGGAGCTGTTGTTCGTTGTCGGGCCTGTGTTGGTGGGGGTGTTGGTGGGGGTGGCTTCGCCGGTGGCGGGGGTGGTGGCGAGTGCGGGGGTGATGGTGGTGGGGACGTGGGGGTTTGTGCGGTCGCCGGGGGTGCGGGGGTTTGGGGGTGCGGGGGCTGGTCGTGGTGCTGAGGGGGAGCGCGTGGGGGCTGAGCGTGGCGCTGAGGGAGGGCGCGTGGGGGCTGGTTCTGGGGCTGGGGGAGGGCGTGCGGAGTCCGGCCTCGGCGCCGGCGGAGAGCGTGTGGGGGCTGATCGTGGCGCTGGGGAAGCGCGCGTGGGAGCCGAGGGTGGCGTCGGGGGAGGGCGTTCGGGTTCCGGGGTTGAGGGAGGGCGTGCAGGGTTCGGTGCCGGCGTCGAGGGGGAGCGTGTGGGGGCTGATCGTGGTGTTGGGGAAGTACTCGCGGGAGCTGATCGTGGCGCCGGGGGAGGGCGTGCGGGGTCTGGTTCCGGGGCCGGGGGTGAGCGCGCGGGGGCCGGTCTCGGCGTCGAGGGGGATCGCGTCGAGTCCAGTGCCGGTGAGTCGTCTCAGGCGTACGCCGGTGGCGCGTGCCGTACGTCGGCGAGTCCCCGGGCTCTGCTTGTTCCCCTTGCTCTCACCGCCGCCACCGGGCTGGCGCTCAGCGCGGCCGACCTCCTCGTCACCGCGTTCGCGGACCAGCACGGGTACGCGCCCGGCGCGGCGGCCTGGACCCTCGCGGCGCTCTCGGTGGGCAGCGCGGTCGGCGGGCTCCTGAACGGCGCGGTCGACTGGCGCACCCCCGCACGGACCCGCCTCCCCCGCCTCGCGGCGACCCTGGGCGTCCTCCTGATCGCGGCGGGCGCGTCCCCCGACATCGTCACCCTCGCGGCTCTGCTGGCCTTGGCGGGCGCCTTCGTGACGCCCGTCATCACCACGTCCTACCTGGTCGCGGAGGAGACCACCGCCCCCACGGCCCGTACCCGGGCGGGCGCGTGGATCAACACGGCGGTGAACGCGGGCAGTTCAGCAGGCGCGGCAGGCGCGGGCCTCCTCCTGGCGAGGGCCCCGCTGGGGGTGTGCTTCGCGGCGGCGGGGGCGGTCGCGCTGGTTGCGGGGGCGGGAGGGGCTTGGGCGGAGCGGAGGTAGGGGGCGCCGGGTACGGGACGGGGGACGGGGCGCGGAGGTGCCCGCCGCTCGGCCCGCATCCGCCCGGCTCGCTTCACGCTGCGACGGCTCGCGCCGGGGACGGGACGGGGTACGCGGGACGGGTTGCCCGCTTCTCGGCCCGCATCTGCCCGGCTCGCTGCGCTGACTCGTGCCGGGTACGGGACGGGGCACGGGGGACGGGGTTGCCTGCTTCTCGGCCCGCATTCGCCCGGCTCACTGCGCCGACTCGTGCCGGGTACGGGACGGGAAGGGGCGCGTGGCACGGGGTTGCCCGCTGCGGTGTCGGTATCTGCCCGGCTCGCTTCGCGCTGTGCCGACTCTCGCCGGGTACGGGATGGGACGGGGTGCGCGGGACGGGGTTGCCCGCTGCGCGGTCGGCATCCGCCTGGCTCGCTTCGCGGTGCGCCGACTCGTGCCGGGTACGGGACGGGGCATGCGACACGGGGTCGCCCGCTCTTCGATCGGCATCCGCTCGGCTCACTGCGCGCTGCGCCGACTTGCGCCGGGTACGGGACAGGAAGAGGCACGGGGTACGGGGTTGCCCCTCCCCGGCCCGTGTCCGCCCGGCGCGCTGCGCCGACTCGCGCGGGCCAGCTTCCCGCGCTGTCCCGGGGGCACCTCTTGCGAGGCTCCGGCTCACCCTCGGTCGGCCACAGCCCTGCTGCGCGAGCCGCGCCGCGCCGGTATGGACCGGGAGCCGACCGTCTCGCGCTCCCGGTGCGTCCTGGCCCGTCCTGGGCGACTCTGCCGTCCCCTGCCTCAGTCCTCCCGGTCCGCCGACCGTCTCGCGTCCCCGGTGCGTCCTGGCCGGTCCTGGGCGACTAAGGCGCCTCCTGCCTCAGTCCTCCCGGTCCGCCGACCGCCTTGCGTCCCGGGTACGTCCTGGCCCGTCCTGGGCGACTCCGGCGCCTCCCGCCTCAGTCCCCCCGGTCCGCCAGCCGCCTCGCGCTCCTGGCACGTCCCGGCCCGCCCTGGCCCACTCCGCCGCTCCGGCATTCAGAAACCCCGCACTCAGTCCTCCCGGTCCGCCGTGACCGTCCCGTTCTTCGCGTTCACGTTCCAGTCCCGCTCCTTGCCCTGGGCGTCGCGGGTCTCGACCTCCCAGACGCCGCCGTGGTTATTGTCGGAGTCGACCGAGACGACCGTGCCCTTGGGGGCGGCGGCCTCGGTGGCCTGGCGGGCTGTCAGGCCCTCGGGGACACGGCGGTCGTCCGCGTCGGTGTCCCGGTCGACCTGGGCCGCGAGGACCTTGCCCGTGGCCGGGTCGACGCGGACTTCGTACGTCTTCGTGTCCGAGGCGAGGATCTCGACCTCCCAACCCCGGTCCGCGTCATCGGTGTCGAGATCGGCGGAGAGAACCGTGCCGGGGCGGGACTTGAGGGCCGCGTCGATGGCCTGGGCGACGGTGAGGCCCGAGGTGGTTACCGTCGGCTGGTCGGCCCGGTCGGCGTCGTCCGTCTGCACCGCAACCCGCACCTGCTCCACCCCCTCGCGTGACTCCCCGCCCCGGCCCTCACCGTTCGTGAGGGCGAGTGCCGTTCCGCCTGCGAGGGCCGCGCTCACGGCGACGGCGGTGATGGTGATGCTGCGCTTCATGAGGTTCCTCCGTAAGGGTTCGTTGCGATGTGAGCCACCCTCGCCGACCGACCCTGAAGGCAACCTGAAGCCACCTGAAGGGATCTTCAGGTTGGGTTTGTCACCCTGGGCGTATGCGCCTGCTGATCGTCGAGGATGAGAAACGCCTCGCCCTGTCCCTCGCGAAGGGTCTCGCCGCCGAGGGCTACGCCGTGGACGTCGTGCACGACGGCCGGGAGGGTCTGCACAGGGCGACGGAGACCCCGTACGACCTGGTGATCCTCGACATCATGCTCCCCGGCATGAACGGCTACCGGGTCTGCGCGACCCTGCGCGCGGCGGGCCACGACGTCCCGATCCTGATGCTGACCGCGAAGGACGGCGAGTACGACGAGGCGGAGGGCCTGGACACGGGCGCGGACGACTACCTGACGAAACCGTTCTCGTACGTGGTCCTGGTGGCCAGGGTGAAGGCGCTGCTGAGGAGGAGGGCAGGGCGGGGCGCCTCCCCCGTCCACGTCCTCGGTGCCTTGAGGATCGACACGGCCACCCGCAGGGTCCACCTCCACGACACCGAAGTCACCCTGACGGCAAAGGAGTTCGCGGTCCTGGAACACCTGGCCCTGCGCCCCGGCGAGGTCGTCCCGAAGGCCGACATCCTGGACCACGTCTGGGACTTCGCGTACGACGGCGACCCCAACATCGTGGAGGTGTACGTCAGTTCACTGCGCCGCAAGTTGGACCCGGCGCTCATCAGGACGGTACGGGGGGCGGGTTACCGCCTGGAGGCGACGCGATGAGACCCCGTTCGGTACGGGCCCGCACGACCTTCGCGGCGACGACGGTCGTGGCGCTGGCCCTGATCGCGGCCGGCGCCGTAGTCGTCCTGTCGCTGTGGACGAACCTCCGCGACCAGGCCGACACCACAGCGGAGCGCACGGCCCGCACGGTCGCAGCCCAACTCGCCGCCGGTACGCCCTACGCCAAGCTCGACCTGGACGACGACGTACCGATCCTGGTCGAGACGGCGAACGGCGACATGGTCGCGCGCAGCGAGGAACTCGGGCCCGTCACCTCGAAGTTCGCCACCACGGACGACGACGTAGACACCGGCGAGACCGGGGAAGTCTCATACTCCAGCGGCGCCGCATCCCTCGACGGCGACAGGGAGGACTACCGTTTCGCGAGCCTCACCGTCGGCACCCCCGCCCAAGGCGCGCTCACCGTCCACGCAGGCGCCCCTCTCGCCACCGAACAGTCCGCAGTCCGCACGGCGTTGACGGTCCTCCTGGTCGCCCTGCCCCTGCTGCTGGCCCTGGTCGCAGGAGTCACTTGGCTGGTCACCCGGCGTGCGCTGCGCCCCGTCGAAGGCATCCGCCGAGAGCTCGCCACGATCACCGCATCCCAGGACCTGACCCGCAGAGTCCCCGAACCCCCGGCCGACGACGAAGTCGCCAGGCTGGCCCGCACGACGAACGAAACCCTCGCCGCCCTGGAAGCCTCCGTGGACCGCCAGCGCCGCTTCGTCGCCGACGCCTCGCACGAACTCCGCAGCCCCATCGCCTCGTTGCGCACGCAACTCGAAGTGGCCGCCGCTCACCCGGCCCTGCTGGACCTGGACGGCGCGGTGGAGGACACGGTCCGCCTCCAGCACCTCGCGGCGGACCTCCTGCTGCTGGCCCGCCTGGACGCCGGCGAGACCCCGAACCGCACTCCGGTGGACCTGGGAGCTTTGGCGAGGGAGACGACGGCACCTCGAAAGGGAACGCGTCTCGACACGGCACCCGGCGTCGAAGTCACCGGCTCCCGCAGCCAGTTGACCCGAGTCCTGGCCAACCTCCTGGACAACGCGGCCCGTCACACCCGTACGGAAGTGGAAGTGACGGTCCGCACGGAAGGCGAGGACGCCGTCCTCACAGTCACGGACGACGGCCCCGGAGTCCCGCCGGAGCACAGGTCCCGCATCTTCGAACGCTTCGTCCGCTTGGACGACGCCCGCAGCAGGGACGAGGGAGGCGCGGGCCTCGGCCTCGCGATCGCCCGCGACATCGCCGTACGCCACGGCGGAACCCTCACGGTGGGGGAGGCCCCTGCGGGCGGCGCGAAGTTCGAACTGCGCCTGCCCGCAAGGGGTTTGAGGCGCCCGTAAAGGACTAGGGCCGGCCCCGGTTCTCGCGGAGGTGCTCGGAGACCGGCCCCAGCGCCGCGGACAGCTGCGCCATCCCCTCGGGCGAGAGCAGATCGATGAAGTGGCGGCGGACGGACGCGACATGATGCGGCGCGACCTGGCGCATCATGTCGAGCCCCTGATCGGTGAGGACCGCGTACAGCCCCCGCCGGTCGGACTCGCAGTTCTCCCGGCGGACCAGGCTCGCGTTCTCCATGCGGGTGATCTGGTGGGAGAGGCGGCTCTTGGACTGGAGGGTGGCGGCGGCGAGGTCGCTCATCCGCATACGGACGTCGGGGGACTCGGAAAGGTTGACGAGGATCTCGTAGTCGTTCATGGTCAGCCCGAACGGCTGGAGATCCTTCTCCAGCTGGTGCATCAACAGCCTGTTGACCTCCAGCTGGGTGCGCCAGGCGCACTGCTCCGCCTCGGTCAGCCAGCGCGTGGCCGTCTCGGTCTCCATAGAAGAAGTCTACCTAAAAAGTTGAAATGTTAATGAGAAGAGTGTGACGCCGCGCACCCGTTCGACGTCACACTCCGCAGGTTACCGCTCACAGCCCGAAGCGACGCTGGAGATCGCCGAGCTGTCCGGGAAGGCGCTGTGTGCCCTGCTGCCCGCCGTACCCCTGCCCGGGGTGCGCCCCGCCGCCCGGCACGCCCGGCTCGGACGGCACGACACCCGTCGCCTGCTCGGCCATGAGCGCCTCGGAGGACTGGAGCAGGACGGTCCCGGCGCCCACGAACTCGAACTGGTGCTCCTCGCCCGAGGCGCCGCCCAGGCCCGTCATCGCACGTAGACCGCCCAGCAGGCCCGTCATGTAGCCGTGGTCGTAGTGGTGGCACGGCGAGGGACAGTCCGCCCAGCCGATCAGCGCCTGCGGGTCGACCCGGATCGGCGGCTCCATGAACACCACCGGACCGTTGGACGCGGCGACGAACTTCCCTGTCCCGATCAGCGTCAGGAACCCCGGCACGATCGACTGCTTGAGCGCCAAACTTGGCTGAAACGCGAGGAGGTTGCCGGAGCGAATGGTCAGGTTGCCGTCTTCGAGGTCGTACGAGTTGACGTCGAACGCCCGGTCCGCGAGGAGCATCTTGCCCGAGCCCTCCGCCACCACCCAGTCGCTCGCGTGCAGAGGCGAATGGAACGACGTCCGCACCAGGCGGTCGAGGCGGCCGTGCCCGATGCCGTTGAAGTCGATCGACCCGTAGTAGGCGATCATCTTCCCCTTCTGGAGGAACCACTGGCTCCCCTTCAGCTCCACACAGAAGGTGTACGAGTTGACGTTGTCGTCCACCGGCAGCGTCATCGGGTCGTAGACCACCGGGCCCGCGCCCGCGTAGTGGTTCACAGCTTCTCCTCGGAGGCCTGGACGTACACCGCGCCGTTGCCGCTCAGTTCGAGCTGGAAGGCCTCGCCGGAGCCCCGGCCGACCATGTCGCGCCAGCCGAGGGCGGTCGAGAGTTTGTTCCGTACGTCGCCGTGGTGCGCGACGTACGCCTGGGGGTCCACGTGGACCGGGCGCTGCGGGGTGATCGGGACCTCGAAGACACCGCCGTGCGCCATCACCGCCACCGCGCCGTGCCCCTTCAGTGTGGTCGTGAACAGGCCCTGGCCGCTGACCTGGCCCCGGACCATGCCCATGACGCCGCCCTGGGAGCCCAGGAACATCGTCCCCTGCTGGAGCGTGCCCTCGAAGGCGAGCAGGCGGTCCGCCTCCACGCACAGGGTGTCCCCGGCGAGGTTGATCACCTGGACGTGGTGGCCGCCGTGCCCGAACAGGACCGTGCCGCTGCCCTCGACCGTCATCAGCGGGGTGTCCTCGTTCGCCAGCCTGCGGCCGATCATCGACATGACGCCGCCCTGGCCGCCCTGGATGTTCGGCGTGAACGACACCTCGCCCTTGTACGCGAGCATCGCGCCGCGCTGGCTGAACAGGCGCTGGCCGGGGGCGATCGTCGCCTCGACCATCTTGGAGTTGAGCTCTCGGAAGGTCATCTCACACGTCCCCCGCGATCGTGTTCCGCTCGCTGGGCTGGACGTACACCAGGCCGTCCCCCTCGAAGCGGATCTGAAAGGCCTCGCCGCCGCCCTCTCCCATGAACGTGCGGAACGTCACACCCGCCTGGAAGGACTGGCGGAGGTTGCCCTGGTGCGCGACGTACGCCCCCGGGTCGACGGTCAGGGGGTACTGGGGAGTGACCCGCAGGACCACCGCCGGGCCGTCCGACGTGATCGCCGCCTGGCCGTGGCCCTCGACGGTGGTCGTGAACAGGCCGTTGCCCTGCGAGGCGCCGCGCAGGCCCGTGAACGTCGTGCCCGTCCTGAGGCCCGCGTCCGTCGCGAGCAGGTTGCTCGACTCGACGTACAGCTTGTCCCCCTGGAGAGCTACGAGGTTGATCTCCGAGGCGCGGTCCGCGAACCAGCAGACCCCGTGTCCCTTCACCTCCATCACCGTCATCTGCTCGCCGGTCAGCCGCCGGGTCACCATCCCGCGCAGACCCTCACCGCCGCCGGAGAGCTTCTTGAACGCCATCTGTCCGTCGTACGCGACCATCGAGCCGTTCTTGGCCTTCACGCCGTCGCCGGTCATCTCGACGGCCAGCACCTTGCTGCCTTGCAGTCGGAACATCGCCACGACGCCGAAGGTATCCGGCCGGGGGGTGGAGAGACCAGGGCCCACGGGTGGATATCGGGTGGATCTCGACCCTGAGAGAACCCTTAGGCGGGGGGTTTGCCACAATGGGCGAACGCTTGTGCGTGCGTTCACAAGGCGCGCGGCAGGTGTGCGGCGCAAACCGCCAGCTCAGCACCGTGACGACCCCCTTCTTTAAGGTGACCCCGTGGACCTGAAGACAGCCTCCGCCCTCCGCCGCCTCCGCCTGGTCTCCGCCCCCGAGGCCATCTCCTTCCTCCTCCTGCTCGTGTGCTCCGTCCTCAAGCGGACCACCGACTTCAACGCGGTGCCGGTCATGGGCATGGTCCACGGCGTGCTGTTCATCCTGTACGTGATCTTCTGGGCCGACGCGTGGAACCGTACGAAGTGGCCCCTCAAGACGGGCCTCCTCTACTTCGTCCTCTCCGTCCTGCCCCTCGGCGGCTTCTTCGCCGAGCGCAAGCTCCGCGGTGAGGCCGAGGCTGCGGTGATCGCCTCCCGCGCCGGCCAGGAAGGTGCCGTGAGCGCATGATCGTCGCCTTCTCCGTCACGCCGCTGGGCGTGGGCGAGGACGTGGGGGAGTACGTCGCCGACGCGGTCCGCATCGTCCGCGAGTCCGGCCTCCCCAACCGCACCGACGCCATGTTCACGTCCATCGAGGGCGAGTGGGACGAGGTCATGGACGTCGTGAAGCGTGCGGTGGCCGCCGTGGAGGAGCGCGCCCCCCGCGTCTCCCTGGTCCTCAAGGCGGACATCCGTCCCGGGGTCACGGACGGGCTGACGTCGAAGGTGGAGACGGTCGAACGCCACCTCGCGGGTTAGACGTACGCCCGGATCTGCCGCACGGGATGCCCGAGCGCATCGGCGAGAGCGCCGAGCTCACCGTCGTCGAACCACCGCTCGGCATCCCACACGGCAACCCGAAACCGAGCGAACCCACAGGGATCGTCGAAGTCGAGACGGTCGAGGGGGAGCACGGCCCCACAGCAGGGCACGGCGGCATCGAGGCTGGTGAACCCGGTGTCGCTGTGAGCTTCTTCCAGGTCGAACCACCAGTCCAGATCGACCTCTTCACCGCACGCGGGACACCCGATGCGATCGAGATTCTGCCCGCTGCTGACGGCCGTGATGGTCTCGTACCACGTCATCTCGACGTACGTCGCTGAGCCTTCCGGAAACCACGAGGCGACGAGTGCGTGGGCACGCTCGGCGGCCTTCTTACCGGGCTGCCAACGGGGATCGGCTGGGACGACGGAGAGAACGTCCTGACTCATGCGGCGAACTCTAAACGGACGTTGAGTCGCGGTTTTTTAGGGGCGCGGGGAACTGCGCGACCAGCCACAACGAACCCGCACCCGGCAACTCACCGCTCCTGCCTCGAAGTCCGCCGCAAATACTGCCGCACAGCTCGCTGAGAAATCGGCCCCAACTCCTCCAACGCCCCCACCAGCAAACCAAGTTGCTCAAGCGCGCCCAATGCCGAAGCAGCCCCCTCCGAGTCCACCCCCTCATACAACTCGATCCCCACGAACGCCGCCGCCACCGCCCGCGCCAGCCCCGCAGGGTCCGTGAACTCACCGAACGGCGTCGTAGCGAGAACCCGCCGCAACACCGCCTCGATCTCAACGATCCACAGATCGAGCCCCGCAGCAGTGGCCGGCCCCAACGCAGGATGCGTCTGCGCACCCGCGAGCAACTGCCCCAACCGAGCCACATGCCCGAACCCTTGCTCGGCGGCATGGATCTCCCGCCCCAGCGCAAGGAGTTCGGACAACGACCCCACCTCCTCGAACCGCCCCCGATACCGCGAGACGGACTGCTCGGCCCCGTACCGGCAAGCCGCAGCAAGCAGTTCGTCGACCGACCCGAAGTGGTAGAAGACCAACGCCTGATTGACACCGGCAGCAGCGGCAACAGACCGCGCCGAGGTCTTGGCGATCCCCTGTTCCGTGAGAGTCCTCAGCGCCCCCTCCAACAACTTGACCCGGGTCTCCTGCGAGGGACTCATACGCGTGCTTCCTCTCTCACCGGCCGCAGCCCGGCCCGTACTCCGCAGTCTCGTACGTCGCTGTACGCCGCCCGGAACCACCCCTCGTACCCGAAGAGCGGCCCGAACCACCGGTTGACGACGCGGACTTGGATGCGGAACACCCCGGCGCCCTCGTCGTACGACTCACGGACCTCCGCGTCGGCGCCGACGAGTTGAGGCACCCGGACGTCCACGGGCCCTTCGCGGAACCGGTGTTGGCCGGAGCGGATGAGGAGGGAGCCGTCGGGCTCGGCGTGGAAGCGGAGGTCGGTGGCGAGGTGCTGGTGCGTGCCGAGGTAGTCGAGGATCGTGCTGCCCGAACCGAGCACCATCTGCGCGTCGAACCGGTGTTGCCGCGAGGGAAAGCTGAACGTCCGTACGAACGTGACCGTTTCACGGCCGTAGGAGTCGAGATAGGGGACGTTCTCGATCACGAACGGGACATCGCGGCCCGCGCGGGGCACGAGGATGTTGCGGGTCGTGCCGAGCGCGAGGAACGGCTTCACGAACGCGGGCCCGTGCCAGATACGGGACATGACACCCCGCCCCGTGCACGCCTCACCGCTCGCGAGGCCCACGGAGAAGCGGCGGCGCAGCTCGGGGTGGAGGCGGGAGAACGCGGCGTCCCCCATGGCCGTACGGAAGATGGAGGTCATCGCGGGGTCTCCAGCGCACGCATCAGCCGGGGCGTCCGCGCGCGTTCAGGTGCGCGGCGGATGCAGCGGCGGGCGGCCGGGACGCAGGACAGGGGCGCCTTGAAGACGGCCATGCAGGCGGCGACCAGGAGGAGTTGGGGGATGAGGTAGAACAGCGGCGGGGCGTAGGGGGCGAGGGGGCCGAGGCCCAGGCCCGTCGCGGCGGTCGCCAACACGGCCACCCGGAGGGCGAGTTCGGCGATCCAGTTCCACAGCGCCCGTTCCGGGGTGATCCCCTTCTCCAGCCACAGCCGGAGCCGGTCGAACGACCACGCCGTCGCCCACACCATCAGCGGGCGGAAGAGGAGACGGTCCGCGCACCGGCCCGCCCACCCCCAGCGCGGCCGGTAGTCGTACCCCGTCAGGAACCGCACGCCGTCCCGGTCCGGGACGTAACGCCAGTACCCGCTGCCCTCCTTGAGGAGCGACAGCGGATGCGGGGAGGCGAAGCGCAGCGCCGACGTCCGTGTGCCGTCCGGGCGTTCGCGTTCTCCGGCGGTGACTCCCGTACCGGAGACGGTCACGAACGGCAGTACGCGGGTGGCGTACCGGAAGCGCTGCGGCTCGCCTTCCGCGCTCGGGAGGTAGTCGATTGTGGTGAACCGGAGGTCCCAGCGCTGATGCTGGGACGGGGTCTGTGTACGGGTCCACAGGTCGTCCATGTCGGCGCGGATGTGCGCCTCTATGTAGAGCCCCATCGGTAATCCCCCAGGTGGAGACGGAGTTTGAGCACTCGCTCAAACTCTCTGCGCGTGACGGTACACCGGTTTGAGCGATCGCTCAACGCCGGTTTCCGGGTGAACTGGGCTGTGTGTGAACGCGGTTAGGATCTGCCGCGTTCGTCACGAGGCCGGATCAGGGGAGGCGTCGCAGTGCTGGGGCTGCTGGGCAGGGTGGGGGCGGTGGTCGTGCTGCTGGGGTCGCTGGTGGCGAGCCGTCCGGCGGAGGGGACCGTGGTGTACGAGCGGGAGGCGACCGAGGCCGCGGGGGTGCAGGAGCCCGGTGCCGTCGTCGCGCGGGCCGCCTGTGCGGACACGGCGTACTCGACCGCCGGGCACAAGGAGTACGGGACGTACCTCTGGCATGTCGGGGACGGGGCGATGCCCGGTGGGTTGTCCCGGGATGCCGCGCGCAAGGTGTTCGAGGAGGCGATCTCGACGATCACCGGGGAGCGCAACGACTGTGGGATCGGTGGTGGGGGTGGGCCTCGGGCGCGGTTCCTGTCGGCGACCGGGCGGGAGGCCGGGATCGATCGGGAGGGGCGGTGTTCCTCGCGGGACGGGGTGAGCGTGTGGGATGCGGGGGAGCTGCCCGAGGATGTCGTCGCCGTCACGTGTTCGTGGGCCGTGACCATGCCGGACGGTGGGGCGAACGATCTGATCGAGGCGGATGTTCGGTTCAATACGCGGCATCACCGGTTCACGGATGCGCCGGGGGTGCGGTGCGCTGACGCGTATGACGTGCGGGCGGTCGGTACGCATGAGGCGGGGCATGTGTTCGGGCTGGGGCATGTGGGGGTGGGGCACGAGAACCTGACGATGTACACGAACTCGTTCGCGTGTTCTTCGCGGGCGAGGAGCTTGGGGCGGGGGGATGTTCTGGGCCTGCGTTCCCTGTACCGGTGACGCCTGTCGGGGTGCCTGGTTCTGTCGTCTGGCGGGTGCGGCGCCATCGTGGCTTGTCGCGCCCGCGCGGCGGTAGCCGCAAATCGATACAGCCCCGCGCCCCTGAAGAGCGCGCCTTCGGCGCGCATATAACCCCCCGTTGGACGAAAGTCCCACCCGGCTGGCCCCGCCCCGTTCGACAGTGTCCGATATGTCCATTTTCGTGTGGGTATTGGCCCGTCACGTTCACCCTGACAAAAACCACTCAGCGCGAACCCCCGGGCCTCGACCACTCCCACTTCTTGGAGGGCGTTGTGCGGCCTGAGGGCTACGACTACGACACCCACAGCAGGCTGGCCGGGCCGCTCACGGAGCCGGCCGCGTCGTACCGGGTGCAGTACATATCGCTGCTCTCCCGCGAGCCCCACCGAATACGCGCGATCCTGCTGATGAGCCTCGCCCCGGTGCTGACGGCGCTGCTGCTCGTGTACCTGGTGTGGCCCAGCCACTGGGTGGAGCGCGAGGGCGGGGACGAGTGGATGGTCGGCCTCGACATCGCGATGCTCATAGCCATCGGGCTGATCGAGCTGTTCATGGTCGTCAACGTCGCGTCCGTGGCGCACGCGACCCTGGTCGCCAGGGACCCCGTACCCGTCATACCCGAGAGCGGTACCCGCGTCGCGTTCCTGACGACGTACGTCCCCGGCCGCGAGCCCCTCGCGATGGTGCGGGCGACTCTCGAAGGCGCCGTACGCATCCACCACCGAGGGCCCCTGGACGTGTGGCTCCTCGACGAGGGGGACGACGAGCAGGCCAAGGCGCTCTGCGCGGAGCTGGGGGTGCGGCACTTCACGCGGAACGGTGTCCCGGAGTGGAACCGGCCCAAGGGGGTCCACAAGGCCCGCACCAAGCACGGCAACTACAACGCCTGGATCGCCGCGCACGGCGACGAGTACGAGTTCTTCGCCTCCGTCGATACCGACCACGTACCCCACCCGGACTACCTCGAACGGATGATGGGGTACTTCCGGGACCCGGACGTCGCGTTCGTCGTAGGACCCCAGGTGTACGGGAACTACCACCATCCGGTGACGAAGGCCGCCGAGTCCCAGCAGTTCCTCTTCCACGCGCTGATCCAGCGCGCGGGCAACCGCTACCGGGCGCCGATGTTCGTCGGCACCAACAACGTCGTACGGATCGCGGCCGTCCAGCAGATCGGCGGACTGTACGACTCGATCACCGAGGACATGGCGACCGGGTTCGAGCTGCACCGGCGGCGCAATCCGGTGACCGGGCACAAGTGGCGGTCGGTGTACACGCCGGACGTGCTGGCCGTCGGCGAGGGGCCCGCGTCCTGGACGGACTTCTTCACGCAGCAGATGCGGTGGTCGCGCGGGACGTACGAGACGCTGTTCAAGCAGTACTGGAAGGCGCCGTTCACGATGCCTCCGGGGCGGCTGTTCTCGTACACGATGATGCTCGTCTACTACCCGATGACGGCCGTCAACTGGCTGCTCGGCATGGTGAGTTGCGTGCTGTTCCTGTGGTTCGGCGCGTCCGGCACCCAGGTCGCCGCGTCCGTGTGGCTGATGCTCTACAGCGACGCCGCCGCCCTCCAGATCGGCCTGTACCTCTGGAACCGCCGCCACAACGTCTCCCCGCACGAACCCGAGGGCTCCGGTGGACTCGCCGGGATGGGCATGTCGGCCCTCTCCGCGCCGATCTACCTCAAGTCCTTCGGCGCGGCCCTGCTGCGCCGCCCCAGCCGGTTCGTCGTCACCCCGAAGGGCGCCGGCGTCAGCGCCGACCGGCTCATGACCTTCCGTATCCACCTCTTCTGGGCGGCCGTCCTCATCGCGTCCCTCGCCGCCTCCGCCGTCCTCGGCCACACCCACGTCGCCATGCGCACCTGGGCGGTCCTCGCGACGGCGATCTCCCTGGCGCCGGTCGCGGTGTGGATCGGCACGGCGGTGCGGGAGCGGCTCGCCCGGCCCCGTACCCGTAGCTCTCTGGTAGTAGAGGCGCCCGCAGCCGAACCCGCCCTCGCCCCCGTCTCCGGCACCCCGACAGGAGGCAACTAGCCATGGCCTTCCCGCAGAAGACCAAGAAGACCGTCCTGGGCATCGGCGGCGTCGTGATCCTTGCCAGCCTGAATGCGCCCGCCGCGCTGGACTTCGTCGGCGAGCAGTACCACGCGTACAAGATCGCCCAGCCCGAGTACCGGGCCAAGTACGGCAGTTGGGCCCAGGTCGACATCCCCGAGCAGTACCGCACCAACGCGATCCACGCGGCGCTGCTGCACACCGGGAAGGTCCTCATCGTCGCCGGGTCCGGCAACGAGCAGAAGAAATTCGACGCCGGGTCCTTCGACACGGTGCTGTGGGACCCGAAGACCGACACCTTCAAGAAGATCCCCACCCCCGAGGATTTCTTCTGCTCCGGGCACGCCCAACTCCCCGACGGGCGGCTCCTGGTGGCGGGCGGCACGGCCCGCTACGAACTCCTCGACGGGGAGATCGACCGGGCCGCCGGCGGGATGCGCGTCAAGAACGAGAACCCCGACAAACCCATCGTCCTCAAGAAGGGCACCCGCTTCCGCTCGCCCGCAGGGGTCGAGTACGTCAGCAAGTTCGACGTCACCGTGCCCAAGGCCAAACGCGGCTTCAAGGTGACATACAACCGGCGCGGCGTCATGCAGCCCTGGCAGACGCAGGTCACCGCCAGCGAGGTCCGCGTCTTCGTCGAGGCCGCCGAGGGCGGGCCCATGTCCGTCACCGAGAAGCGGGCCCAGTACGAGATCGTCGGGCTCACCGGCAAGGACGCGGACAACACGTACGGGCTCAGCGAGAAGATCACCTTCGCCAAGCAGGACTTCCAGGGCATCCGCGCCGCCTACGAGTTCGACCCCCTCGCCGAGCGGTACATCCCCGTCGACCCGATGAAGAAGGCCCGCTGGTACCCGACCCTCGTCGGCCTCGACGACGGGCGTGTCCTCGCGGTCTCCGGGCTCGACGACGTCGGTGTGGTCGACCCCGGGGACAACGAGATCTACGACCCGCGCACGAAGAAGTGGACGCCGGGGCCCAAGCGGTACTTCCCGACGTATCCGGCGCTGTTCCTCACCAAGGGCGGGAAGTTGTTCTATCCCGCCTCCAACGCCGGGTACGGGCCCGCCGATCAGGGGCGGGAGCCGGGGATCTGGGACCTGAAGACCAACACGTTCCAGAAGGTGCCCGGCCTCAAGGACGCGGACGCGACGGAGACTTCGGCGTCCGTGCTGCTGCCGCCGGCGCAGGACCAGCGGGTGATGATCCTCGGCGGCGGGGGCGTGGGGGAGTCGAAGAAGGCGACGCCCCGGACGGCCGTGGTGGACCTCAAGGCGGACAACCCGGTGTTCAAGGAGGGCCCCAATCTGCCTCAGGGGACCCGGTACTTGAACAGCGTCATCATGCCGGACGACACCGTCTTCACCTCCAACGGCTCCTCCGACTACCGGGGGCGCAGCGCCAGCAACATCCTCAAGGCGCAGTTCTACGACCCCAAGGGCAACGTCTTCCGGGAGGCCGCCGAACCCGTCGTCGGCCGCAACTACCACTCCGAGGCCCTGCTGTTGCCCGACGGGCGGGTCGCCACGTTCGGCTCCGACCCGCTCTATGACGACCAACAGAACACGAAACTCGGGCACTTCGAGCAGCGCATGGAGGTCTTCACGCCGCCCGCGCTGCACAAGAACGGCAGGGACCGGCCCGTCCTCGACGACGGACCCGGGCTCCTGCCCGACGACCGCAAGGTCACCTACCGCACCGCACACCCCGAGCGGATCGTCTCCGCCCGGCTGATGCGGCCCAGCGCCGTCACCCACACCACCGACGTCGAACAGCGGTCCATCGCGCTGGAGTTGACGAAGGAGGGACGGGCCGTCACGTTCACCGTGCCGGACGATCCGGCGCTGGTGCCGCCCGGCTGGTACATGCTGTTCGCGACGGACGCGGCGGGGACACCGTCGGAGGCGAAGTGGATCCAGGTCAAGTGAGCGGCGTCCACTGCGAGTTGCTCTATCTGGAGTTGCGGGCCAGTTCCAGTGCGTACGTCGGCCACCACTGGCCCGCGTCCGGTCCGCCCTCGCACGTGCCGTCCGATTCACCCGGCCGTTTGATCCACAGGTAGGCATCCAGAGCGGGTTCCCCGGTTTCGGTGGTCGGCCGGGTGCCCAGGGCCCGCCCCGGAGGGTTGCACCACACCCCCGGGAGCGGGCCGTTGCCGTTGCGGCTGGTGTCCACCACGAAGTGTTTTCCGCCCAGTTGGGACGACAGGTCGAGGCCGTAGCGCTTCACCGCGTCGTCCGGCTGGAAGTTGGAGACGTTCAGGGCGAAGCCGTCGGCCGCGTCGACGCCGGACCGCTTCAGCGGCTCGACCAGCTTCCAGGGTTCGCGGATCCAGGAGGGGTTGCCGGCGTCCAAGTACACCTTCGTACCGGGCTGTTGCTTCAGCCGCGTGATCGCCGCCGCCAGCAACTGCTCGCGCTCGCCGTGGTACTCGCCCGGCGTACACCCGTCCACGATGTGCGCGACCGCGTCCGGCTCCAGGACCACCAGCGCCTTCGCGTCCCCGATCGCCGACGCGAACCTGCCGATCCACGCGAGGTAGGCGTCGCCGTCCGCCGCGCCGCCCGCCGAGTGCTGGCCGCAGTCGCGGTGGGGGATGTCGTACGCGACGAACAGCGCCGTACGGCTGTCGCGGGTCGCGGCCGTCGTCGCCGCGGTCACCGCCGGGCCGGGGTCGATCTCGCCGGCCGGCCACAGGGCCACGGGCTGGTCGGCGATCCTGCGCAGCAGCTCCGCGTCCGAGTTGCGGCCCTCGCGCTTCCACAGCTGGATCTGCCGGGCGGCATTGCTGTCGGGGTCGACCCAGAAGGCCTGGGCGCCGGCCCGCTTCTTCGGCGGCGCGGCGACCGACGCCTCCTCGGTCGTGGAGGAGGAGCAGGCGGCGGTGAGAGAGAGGACGACGAAGGCGACGAGTGCGTGGGCTGGACGGGACATGCCGCTCCCTGCGAACGAAGGTGGGGACCCTCGTTGCATAGCGTGTGAAAAGTGACGTACCAAGTCAAATCGCCGCCTGGTCCGGGAACTTCGCTCAGGAAGCCGTTTCCGGACCGGTGCGTGAGACGTGGCTGACCGGAATGTGACCGGCGGGTAGGGTCTGGTGCCGTGCCGAAGCCCCTCAGTCTCCCCTTCGACCCCATCGCCCGCGCGGACGAGCTCTGGAAGCAGCGGTGGGGGAGCGTGCCGTCCATGGCCGCGATCACGTCGATCATGCGGGCCCAGCAGATCCTGCTGGCCGAGGTCGACGCGGTGGTGAAGCCGTACGGGTTGACGTTCGCGCGCTACGAGGCCCTGGTCCTGCTGAACTTCTCCAGAGCCGGCGAACTGACCATGTCCAAGATCGGCGAACGCCTGATGGTCCACCCGACGTCGGTCACCAACACGGTCGACCGCCTGGTGAGATCCGGCCTGGTGGCCAAACGCCCCAACCCCAACGACGGCCGCGGCACCCTCGCGTCCATCACGGACAAGGGCCGTGAGGTGGTGGAGTCCGCCACCCGCGACCTCATGACGATGGACTTCGGCCTCGGCGTCTACGACGCGGAGGAGTGCGCGGAGATCTTCGCGATGCTGAGACCCCTGCGGGTGGCGTCGGGGGACTTCGAGGAGGAGTAACCGCCTCCGCACCCCGTTTCCCCGCAGCACGTTTCCCTCGTGAGGGTGACCGTCGTCCGCTCCGTCGGGCTTGAACGTTCATGCAGGGGGAGGGCGTGCCAGCCTGTGCGGCCTGACAGCGGGTCGACGACAGGAGACACCCCGTGACGAGGACGAAGACGCGCCGTGTGGTGCGCGGAGCGCTGGCGGGACTGCTGGCCGCCGCGACGACGCTGGGGATGCCGGGAACGGCGACCGCGAGCGCCATCGGCACGACCGCGATCGGGACGTTCAGCTACGAGCTGCGTGGTGCCGGTGTGAAGGTTCCCGTGGGGTGTTTCCTCACCCACCGCATCGATGGGGCCGGGCGGCGGATCACCGGTCAGCGCGCGGGAGTCGACTGTGTCGGCCTGGCCGCGGCCTTCTCCCGGTTCTGCAACTGGCGTATCGACTTCACCTACGCGGACACCGACGACCGTACGTATCTGACGTCCCGGGGTGCCACGCACACGGAGTGTGGTGCGGGGCTGCTGCGCAAGGGTGCCGCACGGACCTTGCCGAAGTACGGCAAGGCGTGTGCGCGGTTTCATGTCAACGGCAAGCTGCGGGCCATGCAGTGCCACTTCGTGACGCGGTGAGGTTCAGACCGCTGCCGGCTTCGTCGCCTGGTCGTCGACGACCAGCGGGGTGATCTCGCGGGTGATGCGGCGTTCGACGAAGAAGGCCGCCGTCGGGATGGTGCCGGCGAGGAGGACCCAGGCGAGGCGGGGGAGGGGGAACTTCGCCTTTGTGCCGAGGTCGAACGCGAAGATCAGGTAGACGATGTACAGCCAGCCGTGAGCGACGCCGACCACCGTCACGAAGCTGCCGAATCCGTCCAGGTCCAGCACTCGCTTGCCGATCACGCCGATCGTCAGCAGGACGAGGAGTACGGCGGTGACGTAGGCCATCACCCGGTAACGGGTCAAGACGCTCTTTTTCATGGCGTCGAGCGTAGCCGGTGGCCCTCACCCGCCCGCGCGCCGGGACCCCCTTGACTTGGCGATCTCTTTACCTCACGCCGTAGCCGCAGGCAGTCCGCCCAGCAGCAGCCGTGTGAACGTCCGCACCCACTGCTCGTCCGCCGGCTCCGCGCTCACCAGCGTCCGGTGGACGACCGCCCCGGCGACGACGTCGAAGATGAGGTCGACGGTCCGCGCGGACTCCGCCGGATCGGCCTCCGCCGGCAGCTCCCCGCGCGTCTGCGCCCGCGACCGCCCTTCGAGGACGAGCCGCTTCTGCCGCTCGACGATGGACCAGCGGATGCGTTCGCGCAGCGCGTCGTCCCGCGTGGACTCGGCGACGACGGCCATGAGCCCACTGCGTGCCTCCGGCCGCGCCAGGATCGCCGCGAACTGGAGTACCACCCCCTCGATGTCCGCCGTGAGGCTGCCTCGGTCCGGCAGGCGGAGTTCGTCGAAGAGTTCGGCCACCGCGTCGACGACCAGTTCGTTCTTGCCGGTCCAGCGGCGGTAGAGGGTTGTCTTCGCGACGCCCGCTCGGGTGGCCACGTCCCCCAGCGTGAGTTTGGACCAGCCCAGGTCCACCAGCGCCTCCCGCGTCGCGGCCAGGATCGCGGCGTCCGCGGTGGTGCTGCGTGGACGGCCCGGACGGGGGGCGGGGCTGCGGCTCTGCATCGGACGACCATAGCGGCCGTACGTAATTCGGTGGAGCCCTGTGAACGGGTGCGGTGAAGATGGTGGAGTCGTGAGGGAGATCACCGGGAAGGACTCCCGTGAGGGACACGGCGCGCATTACGCTACGGGTCGTAGCGAAAGCTCGGCAGGGGACCGGCGCAGCCCGCGACAGACGTACGCGAGCGGTGCGGGGACCGGAGGTCCGGACGGCACGCGGGGTGGGGACCCCGGCGTCGTACGGCGGACCGCTCGGGTTTTCGAGACCGGTGGACGCGTGCCCGCGAACCCGTCGGGGCAAACGCGGCCCCGGCGTAACGAGGTTCACGGACCGCTTTTCGCACAGGCGCCGGATCGGGGGAGGATAGGCGTATGCAGCCACGGAACATGTCCATGAGCGGAGTCGTCGACCTCGCCGCGGTGAAGGCGGCCCAGGAGGCCAAGTCGAAGGCGGAGCAGACGCGCGCCGAAACGGCCCGCCAGGGCGGCGCGGGGGCGATCTCCCCGGCCGACCTCGTGATCGACGTCGACGAGGCCGGGTTCGAGAGCCAGGTCATCCAGCGGTCCGCCGAGGTCGCGGTCGTCATCGACTTCTGGGCCGAGTGGTGCCAGCCCTGCAAGCAGCTCAGCCCGGTCCTGGAGCGCCTCGCGGTCGAGTACGACGGCCGCATCCTGCTCGCCAAGATCGACGTCGACGCCAACCAGATGCTGATGCAGCAGTTCGGCATCCAGGGCATCCCGGCCGTCTTCGCCGTGGTGGCCGGCCAGGCGCTCCCGCTCTTCCAGGGCGCCGCCCCCGAGGAGCAGATCCGCCAGACCCTGGACCAGTTGGTCCAGGTCGCCGAGGAGCGCTTCGGCATCACGGGCCTGACGGTCGACCCGGACGCGGAGCCCGGCGCGGCCCCCGAGGCGCCGGTCCAGGCCCCGGTCGGGCCGTACGACGCGCTGCTCGCCGCCGCCGTCGAGGCGCTGGACGCCGGGGACCTGGGCGGCGCCGTACGGGCGTACCAGAACGTGCTGGCCGACGACCCGGGCAACGAGGAGGCGAAACTCGGGCTCGCGCAGGCCGAGTTGCTCCAGCGCATCCAGGACCTCGACCCGCAGGCCGTACGCCGGGACGCGGCCGAGAAGCCGGGCGACGCGGCGGCCCAACTCGCCGCCGCCGACCTGGATCTGGTGGGCGGTCATGTCGAGGACGCGTTCGGGCGGCTCATCGAGACGGTCCGGCGCACGGTCGGTGACGACCGGGACGCCGTACGGGTCCGGCTGCTCGAACTCTTCGAGGTGATCGGTCCCGACGATCCCCGGGTCGCGGCGGCGAGGCGCGCGCTGGCCCGCGCGCTGTTCTGACCAGTCGCTAAACCTGCCGGTACCGAGGTACCGGAGGGAAAGTTCGGTCGGCTGGGCGCTTTTGCGGCCACGCTTTGCCAAATCTTGGTAAACGTGGCCGCTGTTACTTCCAGTAAGTCGAAGCCGTTGGTCTGCCGGATTCTGTCCCCCTGTCACATGTTTTGTCCTGGGCAGGGATGTCGCGCTCGGTCGTCGGTCGAGACCTGTGGGTCGTCGGACGGTTATCCGGCCGTTACTAGCCAGTAACGAACCCCCTTGTGCGGGCGGCGAGAATGCACCACGATCGGCGACGCTCGGTCCATTCCCGTTCCCCGGCAGCCGGTCGGGACACGGGCCTGATGGGTCCCCACCGGGCAGGGCCGACGGCGACGCCGACGGTCCTCAGGGCAGGGGGGTCTTCGCCTGCGGGTGGAGCCTGTCCGGCAAGGTTGCGCATGATGCGTGTCAGGCGCGACCGAGTGGTAGTCGCTCGGGGGTGATCGCCGGTGATCTCAGCGCGGTTCGCGCTTTCGAGCACAGGCGCTCCCCTTCCCGAGGACGTAGCACTTCTCCCATCCCTGCCTGGCCGAGTCGCCGTTCCACGGGGCTCGTCGGAGCGGGATGTACGTCCGAGAAGGAGGAAATGATGGAGTCCCAGGTGCGTGGCGGGACCAGATGGAAGCGGTTCGCTGTGGTGATGGTGCCCAGCGTCGCCGCCACGGCGTGCATAGGCGTGGCCCTCGCACAGGGCGCGCTCGCGGCGTCGTTCAGCGTTTCGGGCCAGTCGTTCAAGGTCACGGCCGACGTACTGGACGGTAAGGGCTTCAGCCAGTACGGCGCGGTCGACACGGGGTACACCCTTACCGGTCAGAAGGCCGCTCACCCGGTGGCGGTCTCGTCGTTCAAGTCGGCGACGATCAAGAACTTGTGCCAGTCGGTCGTGACCCCCGACATCCCGCTCGTCGGGTCGGTCACCCTGACGCTCAAGGCCGGTGACAGCGATGACAAGGAGCAGCAGGTTTCTGCTGACCGCTTGTTCATCGACGTCGAGGATCTGGAGACCACGAGCGCGACGTTCGGGCAGATCGATATCGGTGTTGCGGCCGGTGACACAGGTAACCCTGACAAGGGTGGCAAGAGCACCGGCATGAAGGGCGGCAAGGAGCAGGCCAATCCGTACGGCTTCGCTCAGCAGGCCGACACCGCCCTGCTGACCGGTGTGAAGCAGACGGCGTGGGCGACCACCGCCGGAACCTTCACGCTGCCCCATCTGAAGATGAAGCTTGCCCTCGGCTCGGGCCCCAAGGTCGAGTGCTACTAGGCGCGAGGTGACGGGCGGGAGTGCCATTCGGCCTCCCGCCTGTCTCGCTCTCCCGCCGAATTCACACTCCCCTCGCAAACGCGACACAACTTTCACCACAGCAAAGCCGCACCAGGGAGCTGTTTTCCATGAGCGCCATCTCTGCCGCCCCCGGCCTGTTCGCCCGAGGGAGGTCGCGGTTCAAGGTCTGGCGGGGCACCCGGCCGTTCTGGGCGGGCCTCTATGTCATGCTCAGCGGTTTTCCGATCATGTACTTCCCGTACGCGCACGTGCGGATCGGTCATCTGACGGTGGCGATGGCCACCACCGCGGGCGCCGGCTCCCTGATCATCGGGGTGCTCCTCGTCACCCTGGGGATCAGCCTCTGGTTCCAGCAGCACATCCGTACGTTCGCCGGTGTCGCCGCGATCCTGCTGGCCCTGGTCTCCCTCCCGGTCTCCAACTTCGGCGGCTTCGTGGTGGGCTTCCTGTTCGCGCTGTTCGGCGGCGCGATGGCCGTGTCGTGGGCGCCGGGCAAGCCGGCCGAGGCGTTGCCGGTCGAGGAGAGCGCGCCGGCCGTCGACGAGGCCCCGCAGGCGGTCGCGGAGGTGCCGGAGCCGCGCGGCGAGACCGGCGAGCCGAAGGACCTGTCAGGAACGAGCCCGGCCAACGGGGCGAACGGGAGGCGCAGTGCCGACTGACGAGGGCACCCACGGGGTGGACGCCGACGAGGCCCAGGAGAGAACCGGACCGCGCCACGCGGCCCCCAGGAAGCCGCTGTTCGCGCGGCTGCACGTGCCGGCGGGCAAGGCGATAGCCCTGGCCGCGATGCCGACGGTCCTCGTGGGGATGGGTCTCACGTCGACGCTCGCGCGGGCCGAGGGGCAGCAGCCGGTCTCCTCCTCGAACAGCATGACGGCCGAGGAGTACAAGGCGTGCGTCGCGGCCATGGCGAAGGACCCGGAGGCGTCGCCGTCGCCGTCCGCGAGCGAGTCCTCGAAGGACGAGACGAAGGACGAGAAGAAGGACGAGGCTTCCGGCAAGGACTCGGCGGCGTCGGATTCAGGTTCCGACGAGAAGAGTTCGGCCGAGCAGGGGGCCGGGGACAAGGGGTCCGGCGGTAAGGAGCCCTCGCCCTCGCCGTCCGCCTCCGACGGCAAGACCGAGGAACCCGGCGGTGGCGCCGCCGCCTCGCCGAGCCCGTCGCCGTCGGCCTCCGCCTCCGCTGCCGAGGAGTCCAAGGGGCTCCTGGAGTCCATCGGGGACGCGATCACGGACGTGTTCACCGGGGGCGACGGCAACGGCTCCACGCCGTCCGCGAGTCCGAGCCCGTCGGCCTCGCCGAGCGCGGACAGCGCTGCGGGTGCGGACAGCGCGGGCGCGAAGAAGGAGACGACGGAGAAGGCCGCCGACACTCCCGAGGACACCACGAAGGAGTCCCCGGCGGCAGGCGACGACAAGGCGTCCCCGTCGCCCTCGCCGTCCGCGAGCGGGTCGCCGGCGCCGGACTCCTCGGACTCCCCGGACGACGAGAAGAAGGACGACGCCTCCCCGAGCCCCTCGCCCAGCGCGAGCACGAACCTGGACGACTGCCCGGCGGCCACCGACGACGAGGTGGGCGGCATCGACAACAAGATGCGCCTGCCGGACGACCCCTGGTACCTCAACGCGAGCGGGCTCACCCTCAAGGGCGCCGACTACCAGGGCATCGTCAAGGTCAAGACCGCCAACGGCACCGTCAAGGAGGTGCTGAAGTACGTCATCTCCGACGGGACCGACATCGACGACCTGCACCAGACGGTGAACGACAAGCAGGCCGGCAAGACGTACCACGTCAAGGGTGCCAAGGGCTCCAAGTCCACGATCACCGGCGGCGACACGATCATGTACACCGAGAGCATCTCCGGCAACCTCTTCGGCCTGCTCCCGGTCACCTTCAGCCCCAAGAGCCCGCCCCCGCTGAACATCCCCTGGATCTACTTCAGCAATGTCAAGGTCGTCCAGGCCGGCCAGTTCGGCGGCACCTTGACCATCCCCGGGATGTCGCAGTCGATCACCTGATCCCCTGAACCCCTCCGGGAGCCGCACACGAGTGATGGCCCGGTTCTCCTCGATTTCGCCGGGGGAGCCGGGCCATCACTCTTTGTCAAGCTCATGATCATTTTGTAGAGGGCTGTTCACTTTTCAATTCTGTTTACATCCTTCACGGTTTCTCCATAGGGTCACTCTTGTTGCAGACATGACCACTCTGCGGCGTCATCGCGACGAGGGGGGCCTCGCACGTCATGCTCACGTTTCTCGACCGGCCACTGCGCAAGGCGGCCGGACTCATGGCCGTTCTGGCCGTGACCACGGCCGTCGTACTCACCACCGCCCGGACCGGACCCGCCGAAGAGACCACCGGCGCACCCCTGCTCCAGCAGGCCGCCGGAGCGGCGGGCGGCCTGTCTCCGCTGTTCGCGCGGGACAGGAACGGCCACCTGTGGGACTTCGAACCCACGGGGACCGGAGGCTTCGCCGCGCGCGTCGACCTCGGCGGCGGATACGCCGAGGCGACCGCCATGGCCCAGACCCGCATCTCGCAGAACGGCACCGGCACCGACCTCTACGCCGTACTCGACGACCGGCTCTACTACACCGCCGAGCGCGGCACCGACACCCGCGTCGTCAACCCCGGCTGGGGCGCGTACGACCTGATCGTGTCCGTCGGCGACATGGCCGGCACCACTCACCCCGACCTGCTGGCCCGGGGCAAGGACGGCCAGCTCTGGCTCCACCAGGGCAAGGCCGACGGGACCTTCCTGCCGCGCGTGCGGGTCGGCACCGGCTGGAACGGCATGGACGAGCTGACCGGACGCGGTGACTACACCGGCGACGGCAAGGCCGACCTCGTCGCCCGCTCCACCACCGGCGCGCTCTACATCTACCCGGGCACCGGCAACGCCACGGCCGACGCCGTCGTCGGCGCGCGCCTCACCGTTCCCGGGACGGGGTGGAAGGACTACCCCACGCTCGTCTCCGTCGGAGACAACACCGGCGACGGCAAGCCGGACCTCCTCGCCGTCGACAAGGCGGGCGGACTCTCGCTCCTCAAGGGCACCGGCACGGCCACGAGCCCCTTCGTCATGTACGCGAAGCTCGCCACGAGCGGCTGGACGTCCTACGACCTTTTCTTCTGACGCGCCTTCTTCTCTGGCAGAACGGCTGAGACTTCCTGATGCGTACTCACGCGCGCCGGGGCAGATGGTCGCGCCTCGTGACCGCGACCGCCCTGGCCACCGCCACCGCGATCGCCGTCACCGGCGGTCAACTCCCGGACACCGCACCCCAGAAGACCGCGGCCACCGCCGCAGCAGACGACGACCCCGGCATCCCCTTCGACCTCGAAGGCGCCGCACAGACCCGCAAGGACCAGTGCCTCCTCGGCGGAGTGCTCCGCAAGGGCGGCCCGGCGATGAAGGAGGTCGCCCGCACCGGCCTCGGTGGCAGCGTCGAACAACTGCGCACGGCCGCCGACGACGACTACTGGACCGACACCCCGCTCTCGACGGCCTTCGACAGGGACAAGGCCGCGGCCGACACCAAGCTGGACGAACTGTGGGGCCGACGCTCCGTCTGGCAGACGTCCTTGAACGTCCAGACCCAGCCCGAGGGATACGGCTACACCGGTTTCCGGTGGGTGGAGGACGAGGAGAACCCGTTCTACACCACCAAGCTGAGCGGGTGGGTCGCCGCCCAGTTCTGGCAGTCCGAGGGCAACTTCTACGAGGACCCGCACCCCACCGCGAACAAGGACTCGGTCGACGCGGCGACCGCGATCTACAACGCCCGCTACGACGAGAACGACCACGGTGACTACGAGGCCAACTCGGCATGGCGGCAGATGCAGTTCATGCATCCCGTGTACGCCGACGACGCGCGCCTCTTCCTCCAGTACGGAGGCTTCCCCACCACCGCGCCCGCCCCGGACTCGATGGAGTTCCGGATCGACGTCGAGAACCTCAAGGCGCGGTTCGCGTCCTGCGCGTACACCAACCCGCCGGACCCGTACAAGGCGCTGAAGACCGAACTCGCCGTCGCCGCCACCGAGTGGCAGGACGAACTGGCCGGACAGAAGACCCAGCGGGACACCATCCTGCGGGCCGAGTCCCGGGCGAACACCGACCTCGCCACGGCCTCCCAGGCGCTCGGCGAGGCCCTCGCCCAGTCGCTCATCGCCGACCGGCTCACCGACTGGCAGGCGTACTGGACCAGGCAGAAGCCGGCCGACCACCCCACCTCCTATCCGGAAGCGGTCGAGTTCACCAAGGTCAAGACGTGGATCGCGGACGCCAGGGGCCGCGCCTCGGGACGCCTCTTCGTCGCCTCCCGCGCGGCCCTGTCCGCGAAGACGCAGGCCGACCTCGTCACCAAGGCCCAGGACGAGGCGTACGCCATCGCCGACAGGGCCGGTCTGCCGCGCGGCCGGGGTCTCCTGTACGGCCAGCAGGCCGCGCAGGTCACCAAGGCGTCGGCCGCCGCGGTCGAGGCGGCGGCCAAGGCGACGGAGACCGCCTACCACGCCGCTCGCGCCTCCGCCGCCGACAGCAAGACCCTCAACGCCCTCGCCAACACCCAGGCCCACGCCACCAAGGCCGAGTTCCGCCGCAAGGCGGCCGAGGAGGCGCAGGCCCAGGCGAAGGCCGCCGCCGAAGGCGCCGCCGCCCACGCCACCGAGGCCGCCCGGCGCGCCTCCGAGGCCAAGGCCGCCGAGAACAGGGCGAAGGCCGCCGAACAGACCGCCGAGGCCGCCGCCGACGACGCGAAGGCGAAGCGCCAGAAGGCCGAGGCCGAACGGGACTACGCGGCCTCCCAGAAGAACCTGGCGGAGGCCGAGCGCAAGAAGGCCCAGGACGCGGAGGGCCGGGCGCAGACGCAGCGGCAGGTGGCGGCGGAGCAACTCGCCGCAGCGCAGGCCGCGGGCCGTACGACCGCTGAGAAGAAGGACGGCGCGCTCGCCCAGGAGGGCAAGGCCAGGAAGGCCCGGGACGCCGCGCTGGCCGCCGAGACCCGCCGCGACACCCTGGTCGCGAAGGCCGAGGCCGCCGAGGCACTGCTCGCCGCCGTCGACGGCACCACCGACGCCATCGAGGCCCGGCAGGCCGCCGTCAAGGCGCGCGGCGCCGCCGACCGGGCGACCGCCGCCGCGACAGCGGCCCGCAGCGCGGCGGACGACGCCACCGAGGCCGCGACCGAGGCGCGAGCCGCCGCCACTCGTGCCGAGGGTGCGCACCGCAGGGCCCAGGCCGCCGCCGACGGAGCCAAGGCCGACGTGGCCGTCACCGGCGCCGCCGTACAGAAGGCCCACGCCGCGGCGGCCGACGCCATCGACGCGGCCGAGGCCGCCAAGTGGAACGCGACCACCGCGAAGGCACAGGCGCAGACCGCCCAGAAGGCGGCCGAGAAGGCCAAGGCCGATGCCGTGGTGGCCCGTTCCGAGGCACGCCTCGCGGGAGCCGACGCCGTCCGTACCGCCGGCCACGCCTACGCCACCGCGCAGGCCGCCGCAGCCGCGCGCGACTCGGCGGCACAGGTCGTCAAACCCGCCAACGACGCCATCGAACTCGGCTCGCCCTACGCGGAGACCGACTCCTCGGCGGGGCTGGCCGTACTGACCGGGCAGGCCGCGAAGACGGCCGCCGAACAGCAGCGGGCACTGGCCCAGGCGAAGGCCGCGCAGGCCGCCAAGGCGGCGGCCGAGGCCAAGGCACTGGCCGCCAAGGCCGACGCCGACGCCAAGGCAGCCGCTCAAGCGGCGGCGGGCGCCGCCGAGTACGCCGCGAACGCGATCCGCTCCGCTGCGGCTGCGCAGACGTCGGCGAACGCGGCCGACACCTCCGCGAAGGCCGCCCAGAAGGCCGAGGCCGACACCGTCGCCCACCACGAGCGGGCCACCGCGGACGCCGCCGCCGCGCAGCAGGCCGCCGACACGGCCGGGGAACACGCCTCCCAGGCGGACGCCTCGGCCACCGAGGCCGAGCGGGACGCGGCCGGCGCCCGCAGCGCCGCCGACGCGGCCGAGAACGACGCCTCCACCGCGCGCGGCGTCGCCGACCGGGCGGAACGGGACGCCACGACCGCCGAGACCGCCGCCGCGAACGCCCGCAATCTCGCCGTCGAAGCCGCCTACGCCGCCGTGCGCGCCGAGCAGGTGGACTTCGAGGCCGCGCAGGAACGGCAGCGCACCGGGGACGGCGGCGGTACCGGAGTCGACGGCGTCGTCATGAAGCCCAGCGACGACACCCGGGTCGACATCGATCCCAAGAGCGACTGCGTGGGGACACACAGCGGCTCCGGGATCGGCTGCGAGATCGACCTCCAGTTCCACATCTACGGCGAGATGGACTTCTACCTGGAGTCCTGCCCCCTGCCGGGCGTGGACCGGGCCAAGTGCGGCAAGGCGCTCCAGCGGGACTACCTGATGAGTTCCCCGCTGGACGTCACCTTCCGCGAGAACGACGTCCACGTCGACGGTCTCGAACTCACCGCCTCCGTCCTCAAGGCCATCGCCACCGGCGCCGTCGCCGACATCGTCGGCTGCTGGAACCGGAAGATCAGCAGCTGCGCGTGGCTGGCGGGGAGCATCATCCTGCCCACGGTGCTGATGAAGGGCGTGCAGGCGGCGTTCGCCGTACGCACCGCGATGCGGGACGGGGCGCGGATCACCACCGCGCTGTGGGGCCTCAAGGGGTCCGGCCTCGTGGCCTCGGCCGTCGCGCGGCTCGAACAGCTCGGTACGCGGGCCCTGTTGGCGCGGTGCTTCCCGGCCGGTACGAAGGTCGCCACCGCCGACGGGGCCAAGCGCATCGAGGACGTCGAGGTCGGCGACCTCGTCTGGTCCCTCGACCAGGCGACCAGCCGCAAGTCCCTCCAGCGGGTCGCGAAACTCTTCGAGCGCACCGTCGACCAGCTGATCCGGGTCCGCACCGACTCCGGCCAGGTCGAGGCCTCCGACACCCACCGCTTCTGGGTGACCGACCGGGGGTGGGTCGAGGCTCGTGACCTCAGGGCGGGCGACACCTTCGAGACCCGAACCGGCACAACGGACCGAGTCCTCGGCACGTCCGTCGTACCGGGCCACGTCAAGGTCTACAACTTCGAGGTCGAGCGGGCCCACACGTACTACGTGTACGCGGGGGACACGCCGGTCCTGGTGCACAACGAGTGCGTCGACGACCTGCTCAGGGACCTGGTGCGGGACGGGGACCACATCGTGCTCGGGGTGAACCCGTTCTCGGACGGCCTCGCCGGTCAACTGAGCGGCTCTGCCCGGACGTTCAACGGAAAGGCATTCGGAGCGGAGTTGACGGAGGACAGAGGAATGGGGGTGCGTGCCCTCTGGACCGTCGGTGTCGAACGTGCGGTGGCCAACCCCAATGTCGAACTGGCGGTGACCCTGGACGGTGTGGAGGGGGCAAGGACGGCGGACGAGGCGCTGGAGGCGCTTCTCCAGCGAGGGGAGAAGATCAAGCCGGGTGACTGGGCGACCGTGCAGTCCAGCGGGTATGGCACGGCGTGGGAGATGACCAAGCTGCGTACGGCAGTGCGGACCGGGGACCGGGAATGGAGCTCGATCACCTGGTACATGAACGACGGGAAAGAGTTCGTGAAGGTCTACCCGCAGAAGTTCCGGCTCCCCAACGGCGAGCCGATACCGGAGTGACGGGAAGAGAGGGCGCAGGCATGACGGATCTTGTCCGCGAGGGTCGGCTGTTTCGTGTCGTGGGATTCAATCCGTCGCACCGGCAGCTCTACCTCGCCAGTGAGGCGCTGGCGATCGACCGGACCACGACGCGGGTCGAGGTGTACATCGGGCATGTCGAGCTGATGCTTCTCAAGCCCTTCTACCGGGACGGCGTTCATGTCCGGCGGGCCTCTCCCGAGGAGTTCGCCGTTCTGCGGGAGCGGCACAGGCTTGAGGCGGCCGACGCCGAGTACACCTGGATGCTGGAGCCCGACGGAGACAGCTTCGTCGTCGGCGGGAGACCGAGCTGGCGGGAGGCCGAGTACGAGGCGATGGGCGATCGGGAGGCTCTGTACGACGCCTCTCTGCCCTGGCCGCCCGAGTTCCCCGCACAGTGGGGGACCGTCGGCTGAAACCGCTGAGGGCGCCCCCTGTCCAACAGGGAGCGCCCTCAGCGTCGTTCAGGCCGGACTCACTCCGTCGAGCCGCCCGCGATGTGGTGGACGCGGAGCATGTTCGTCGTGCCGGGGACGCCGGGAGGGGAGCCCGCCGTGATGATGACCGTGTCGCCGGGGGTGAAGCGGTTGATCTTCGCGATCTCCTGGTCGACCATCTCGACCATTTCGTCGGTGGAGTTGACGAAGGGGACCACGTGGGACTCCACGCCCCAGCTCAGCGTGAGCTGGTTGCGGGTGTTCTCGTCCGTGGTGAAGGCGATGATCGGCTGCTGGGCGCGGTAGCGGGACAGACGGCGCGCCGTGTCGCCGGACTGCGTAAAGGCGACCAGGCCACGGCCACCGAGGAAGTCGGCGATCTCGCAGGCCGCACGGGCGATCGAACCGCCCTGCGTACGCGGCTTCTTGCCGGGGACGAGCGGCTGAAGACCCTTGGAGAGCAGCTCCTGCTCGGCCGCCGTGACGATCTTCGACATCGTCTTGACGGTCTCGATCGGGTACGCGCCGACGGAGGACTCCGCGGACAGCATGACCGCGTCCGCCCCGTCGAGGATCGCGTTGGCGACGTCGGACGCCTCCGCGCGCGTCGGACGGGAGTTGGTGATCATCGACTCCATCATCTGGGTCGCCACGATCACCGGCTTGGCGTTGCGGCGGCACAGCTCGATGAGGCGCTTCTGCACCATCGGGACCTTTTCGAGCGGGTACTCGACGGCCAGGTCGCCGCGGGCCACCATGACGGCGTCGAACGCCATCACGACGTCCTCCATGTTCTCCACCGCCTGCGGCTTCTCCACCTTGGCGATGACGGGGACCCGGCGGCCCTCCTCGTCCATCACGCGGTGGACGTCCTCGACGTCCTTCGCGTCCCGGACGAAGGACAGCGCGACCATGTCGCAGCCCATGCGCAGCGCGAACCGCAGGTCCTCGATGTCCTTCTCGGACAGCGCGGGCACGTTCACCGCGGCGCCCGGCAGGTTGATGCCCTTGTGGTCGGAGATGACGCCGCCCTCGACGACGGTCGTGCGGACCCGGGGCCCGTCCACCGCGAGGACCTTCAGCTCGACGTTGCCGTCGTTGATGAGGATCTGGTCGCCCGGCGCCACGTCACCCGGCAGGCCCTTGTACGTCGTACCGCAGATCGTCTTGTCGCCCGGGACGTCCTCGGCGGTGATGGTGAACTCATCACCGCGCACCAGCTCGACGGGGCCCTCGGCGAAGGTCTCCAGGCGGATCTTGGGGCCCTGGAGGTCGGCGAGGACGCCGATCGCCCGGCCGGCCTCCTTGGAGGCGGCGCGGACCCGGTCGTACCGGCCCTGGTGCTCGGCGTGGGAGCCGTGGCTGAAGTTGAAGCGGGCCACGTTCATGCCGGCCTCGATCAGCGACACCAGCTGGTCGTGGGAGTCGACCGCGGGGCCGAGAGTACAGACGATTTTCGAACGGCGCATGAGTCGATCCTATCGGTTTGTTTCGCTACGGAATATTCCGTCTGGCGGAATGTACAAATGGGCGGGTTCGCGCTCAGTTGTCAGACGCCGGATTTCTCGGACCGGCCCCGACCAGTGCGTACGTCTGGCTCGCTATCTCCAGTTCCTCGTCCGTCGGCACGACGGCCACCGCCACCCGCGCGCCCTCCGGCGAGATCAGCCGCGCCGCACCGCTGCGTACGGCGTTGCGCGCCGGGTCCACCGCGAGGCCGAGCCCCTCCAGGCCCGCCAGCGCCGCTGCCCGCACCTCCGCCGTGTTCTCCCCGACCCCGGCCGTGAACGCGACCGCGTCGACCTTTCCGAGCACCGCGTAATACGCCCCGATGTATTTCCGCAGCCGGTGGACGTAGATCTCGAAGGCGAGTTCCGCCGCCTTGTCGCCCTCGTCGACCCGCCGCCGGATCTCCCGCATGTCGTTGTCGCCGCAGAGCCCGACGAGCCCGCTCCTCTTGTTGAGGAGAGTGTCGATGTCGTCCGTGGACATTCCGCCAACCCGCGCCAAATGGAAGATGACGGCGGGGTCCAGGTCACCGGAACGCGTACCCATCACGAGCCCCTCCAAAGGCGTCAGCCCCATCGAGGTGTCCACGCACCGGCCCCCGCGCACGGCCGACGCCGACGCCCCGTTGCCCAGGTGCAGCACGATCACGTTCACCTCCTCCGGCGCCTTCCCCAGCAGCTCCGCCGTCGCCCGGGACACGTACGCGTGCGACGTGCCGTGGAAGCCGTACCGGCGGATGCGGTACTCGTCCGCCGTCGCCACGTCGATCGCGTACCGGGCCGCCGACTCCGGCATCGTCGTGTGGAACGCTGTGTCGAACACGGCGACCTGCGGGAGGTCGGGGCGCAGCGCCTGGGCCGTGCGGATGCCCGTCAGGTTCGCCGGGTTGTGCAGCGGGGCGACCGGGATGAGGCGCTCGATCTCCGCGAGGACGGCGTCGTCGATCACGGTCGGCTTCGTGAACGTCTGGCCGCCGTGCACCACCCGGTGGCCGATCGCCGCCAGCTCGGGGGAGTCGAGGCCCAGGCCGTCCGCCGCCAGCTCCTCGGCGACGGACTTCAGCGCCGCCCCGTGGTCGGGGATCGGGCCCGTGCGCTCGCGCGTGACGTCGGTCGTCAGGTCCGTGTGCTTCAGGCGGGACGTCTCCTCGCCGATCCGCTCGACCAGGCCCGTCGCGAGACGGCTGCCGTCGGCCATGTCGAGGAGCTGGTACTTGACCGACGACGAGCCGGAGTTGAGGACGAGGACGCGGGTCGCGGTCACTGGGCTGCCTTCTCTGCGAGCGGGGTCTGGGCCTGGATGGCCGTGATGGCGACGGTGTTGACGATGTCCTGGACCAGCGCGCCCCGGGACAGGTCGTTGACCGGCTTGCGCAGCCCCTGGAGGACCGGCCCGACCGCGATCGCGCCGGCCGACCGCTGCACCGCCTTGTACGTGTTGTTCCCGGTGTTGAGGTCCGGGAAGATCAGCACCGTCGCCTGCCCCGCCACCTCCGAGCCGGGCAGCTTGGTCGCCGCGACCGACGGCTCCACCGCCGCGTCGTACTGGATCGGCCCCTCGATCTTCAGGTCGGGACGGCGCGAGCGCACCAGCTCGGTCGCCTCGCGGACCTTGTCGACGTCCGCGCCCGAACCCGACGTCCCCGTCGAGTACGACAGCATCGCGATCCGCGGCTCCACCCCGAACTGGCCCGCCGTCGCCGCTGCCTGGATCGCGATGTCCGCGAGCTGCTCCGCGTCCGGGTCCGGGTTGACCGCGCAGTCGCCGTACACGAGGACCTTGTCGGCGAGGCACATGAAGAACACCGACGACACGATCGAGGCGTCCGGCTTGGTCTTGATGATCTCGAAGGACGGGCGGATCGTCGCCGCCGTGGAGTGGACCGAGCCGGAGACCATGCCGTCGGCCAGGCCCTCCTTCACCATCAGGGTGCCGAAGTAGTTGACGTCCGAGACGACGTCGTACGCCAGCTCGACCGTGACGCCCTTGTGTGCGCGCAGGGACGCGTACGTCTCGGCGAAGGTGTCGCGCAGCTCGCTCGACGCCGGGTCGATCAGCTGGGCGTCGCCGAGGTCGATGCCCAGGTCGGCGGCCTTCTTGCGGATCTGGTCGACCGGGCCGAGGAGCGTCAGGTCGCACACCGAGCGGCGCAGCAGGACCTCCGCCGCGTGCAGGACGCGCGCCTCCGTGCCCTCCGGGAGGACGACGCGGCGGCGGTCCGAGCGGGCCTGCTCCAGGAGCTTGTGCTCGAACATCATCGGCGTGACGCGGTCGCTGCTCGGAGCCGATACGCGGGTGAGCAGGTCGGCGGTGTCGACGTACCGCTCGAACAGGCCCAGCGCCGTCTCCGCCTTGCGCGGGGTCGCCGCGCCCAGCTTGCCCTCCAGGGAGAAGAGTTGCTCGGCGGTCGGGAAGCTGGTGCCCCGCACGGACAGCACCGGCGTCCCGGGCGCGAGGCGGGCGGCCAGCGTGAGGATGTGCTCGTCCGGCACCTCGTCCAGCGTCAGCACCACCCCCGCGATCGGCGGGGTCCCGGCGCTGTGCGCGGCCAGCGCGCCGACGACCAGGTCCGCGCGGTCCCCCGGCGTCACCACCAGGCACCCCGGGGTCAGGGCCGCCAGGAAGTTCGGCAGCATCGCGCCGCCGAAGACGAAACCGAGCGCATCCCGAGCGAGCCCCGAGTCGTCGCCGAGCAGGACCCGCGCGCCCAGCGCGTGCTGCACCTGGGAGACCGTCGGAGCCGAGAGGGCCGGCTCGTCCGGCAGGACGTGACACGGCACCGGGAGCCTGTTCGCGAGGCGGTCCGCTATCTCGTCCCGGTCCTCGCGGGCCACCCGGTTGACGACCATCGCCAGCACGTCGCAGCCCAGGCTGTCGTACGCGCGGAACGCGTTGTGGGTCTCCGCGCGCACCGACTCCGCGGTCTGCCGCCGGCCGCCGACCACCGGGATCACCGACGCCCCGAACTCGTTCGCCAGGCGGGCGTTCAGCGACAGCTCGTCCGGGAACTGGGTGTCCGCGTAGTCCGTGCCGAGGACCAGGACGACGTCGTACTCCCGCGCGACCTTGTGGAAACGGTCGACCAGCGTCGACACCAGCTCGTCCGTGCCCCGCTCGGCCTGGAGCGTCGACGCCTCGTGGTAGTCCATGCCGTACACCGACGACGCGTCCTGCGCCAGGCGGTAGCGGGCGCGCAGGAGCTCGAAGAGGCGGTCCGGGCCGTCGTGGACCAGCGGGCGGAAGACGCCCACGCGGTCGACCTGGCGGGTCAGCAGCTCCATGACCCCCAACTCGACGACCTGGCGGCCGTCGCCGCGGTCGATCCCGGTCACGTACACGCTGCGCGTCACCCGTCGTCTCCGTTTCCTGTCGATCTCGTGCTGTTGTGAGGGGATCGTTCCGAGCGGCCCGATCGGTTCACGAAGAGTCACCCACACAGGTGAGCAGAACCCTCTTGACAATACCCTCGGGCCTGGATAAGGCGCCCGCCAGTCCCTGGAGGGACACAGCGGCATGAAAGAATCGAAGAAGGCTCACACACCCCGACAGCGAGCAGGAGACACAGCACGATGCGCATCGGAGTTCTCACAGCGGGCGGCGACTGCCCCGGCCTGAACGCAGTGATCCGGTCGGTCGTGCACCGGGCGATCGACAACTACGGCGACGAGGTCATCGGCTTCGAGGACGGCTACTCCGGCCTCCTCGACGGCCGCTACCGCGCCCTCGACCTGGAGTCCGTCAGCGGCATCCTCGCGCTCGGCGGCACCATCCTCGGCTCGTCCCGCCTGGAGCGCGACCGCCTGCGCGAGGCGTGCGAGAACGCCTCCGACATGATCCACGAGTTCGGCATCGACGCGCTCATCCCGATCGGCGGCGAGGGCACCCTCACGGCCGCGCGCATGCTCTCCGACGCCGGCCTGCCCGTCGTCGGCGTACCCAAAACCATCGACAACGACATCTCCGCCACCGACCGCACCTTCGGCTTCGACACGGCCGTCGGCGTCGCCACCGAGGCGATGGACCGGCTCAAGACCACCGCCGAGTCCCACCAGCGCGTCATGGTCGTCGAGGTCATGGGCCGGCACGCCGGGTGGATCGCCCTCGAATCCGGCATGGCCGCCGGCGCGCACGGCATCTGCCTGCCCGAGCGCCCCTTCGACCCCGCCGACCTCGTCAAACTGGTCGAGGAACGCTTCGCGCGCGGCAAGAAGTTCGCCGTCATCTGCGTCGCCGAGGGCGCGCACCCCGCCGAGGGCTCCATGGACTACGGCAAGGGCGCGATCGACCAGTTCGGCCACGAGCGCTTCCAGGGCATCGGTACGGCGCTCGCGCGCGAGCTGGAGCGCCGGCTCGGCAAGGAGGCCCGGCCGGTGATCCTCGGCCACGTCCAGCGCGGGGGCACCCCCACCGCGTACGACCGTGTCCTCGCCACCCGCTTCGGCTGGCACGCCGTCGAGGCCGCCCACCGGGGGGAGTTCGGCCGCATGACCGCCCTGCGCGGCACCGACATCGTCATGGTCCCGTTCGTCGAGGCCGTCACCGAGCTGAAGCGCGTCCCCGTCGAGCGGATGGACGAGGCCGAGTCGGTCTTCTAGGCGCCGGTTCCGGGCAGGCTTCCTTCATGGACGCTCTGTACGAAGCCGGCGGCACCCTCGACGAACACGCCCGCGCGCGCCTTCTGGCCCCCAACTTCTGGCACCTCGCCACGGTCGGGCCCGATGGCGCGCCCCAAGTCTCGCCGATGTGGGCGGACTTGGTGGACGACCAGGTGGTCGTCAACACGTCCATCGGACGGGTGAAGGAACGCAACCTCCGCCGTAATCCGTGGGTTTCGCTCTCCCACCACGATCCGCAGAATCCGTACGACCGGGTCGAGATCCGGGGGCGGGTCGTGCGGTTCGTGGAGGGGGAGGAGGCGGAGCGGGGGATGGATCGGCTCACTCAGAAGTATCTGGGGGTGGAGCGGTATCCGTGGTTGATGGCGGGGGAGCGGCGGGTGGTCCTCGTCATCGAGCCGGTGCGGGTGCGGCACGTTGTGGGGGTGGAGCCGTTTTCGGCGGGGTCAGGGGGATAGGTCGGTGGCTTGGGCGCGGGCTTGGGCGGCATCGGCGGGGGAGTTGGCCAGGGTGTAGGCCTCGGCGGCTTCCAGGAGGAGGGCGCGTGCGTCGACGGCCGGGCTGACCTCGGCCAGGGCTTCGAGGGTGAAGCCGACCCAGTACCAGTTCTCGAACTCCCGGTAGATCTCCAGCGCTTCGGTGTACGACTCGATCGCTTCCTCGGTCCGTCCGGCGTCGCCCAGGCTGTCACCGAGGTAGCGGAGAGCCAGTGCCGTACCCACTCGGTCCGCGGCAGCCCGGAACAGTTCATGGGACCGGACGTGGGCGTCGATCGCTTCGTCCGTCCGGCCGCTCCTCCGGAGGGAGTTGCCGACGTTGACCAATGCTCTGGCCTCACCGAGGAGGTCCCCGTCGGCCTGGAGCAGATCCCTCGCCTTCATGCCGGCGTCGAGAGCTTCCTCGTTCCGGCCGGCCTCGTCGAGTGCCGCGCTGAGGTTGGTCCATGTCATGGCGATGGCGTGGCGTTCCCCGTCGTCCTGGAACAGGTGGAGCGAGCGGGTGTGGGCGTCGACCGACTCCTCGAACCGGCCGGTCCAGAACAGGCCGGTGCCGAGGATTCCCCACGCGAAGGCCTCGGCGTAGGGGGCCCTCATACGCTGTGCGGCTTCCTGCGCGGCCCGGCTCACAGCGATCATGTCCTCGTAGTACCGCCGCCAGTCGAGGTACGTCCACAGCAACCAGGCCAGTTCCACCACCTGGATCGCAGACTGTTCCTCGCGGGACCACTCCGCCACCGCGACGAGTCCCGCGCGTTCGCTGTCGCACCACGCGAGAGCCTCCTCCCGGCTCCCCAGCAACTCGGGTACGTCCTTCCCCGGCTGCCACTTGAGCCAGGCATCGGCTGCCCCCAACCACCGTGTGTAGTACGCCAGAAGCCGCTCCCGAGCCGGCCCCGCCTCCCCCTCCCTCACCACCCCCACCCCGAACGCCCGCACCAGGTCGTGCACCCGCCACCGGTCGGCCTGCCCCTCGACCACGGAGACCAGACACCGCGCCGCGAGATCCTCCAGCAGACCGGTCACCGTCCTGGCGGAGAGGTCGGCAAGGGCTGCGACGGACTCCGTTCCGGTCTCCGCTCCTGGTGCCAGGCACAACAGCCGCAGCAGGCGGGCGAGTTTAGGTGACAGGCGGCGGTACGAGGTCTCAAGTACCGGGCGCAGGACGAGGGAACGGCCGTAGAGGTCCGTGCCGGGGCTCGCGTTGTCGAGGACGGTCGTCGCGTCGCCGGTCTCGCGGATCTCGGTCACCAGGGACGCGATGTCCCGGCGTCGGCGCCGACGGAGCATCGCCGCCGCGATCTGGAGCGCCAGCGGCAAGTGGCCGCACAGATCGGCGAGTTCGCGGAGTTGCTGCGGCTCGCGTTGGGGGCGGTCGTCGCGTTCGTCCGTCGTGTGGAGGGCCCGGGTGATGAGGGTGACGGAGTCGTCCGGGGGCAGGGTTTCCAGGTCGATCAGGCGGAGGGGGAGGGAGTCGGGGCGGTCGCGGGAGGTGATGAGGATGCGGTGGTGGGCGGTGCTCGGGAGGAGGGGGAGGTACTGCGCCGGGTCCGAGGCGTTGTCCAGGATCAGGAGGGTTCGATCGTCGCGGGTCGCCAACAGGTCGGCATACAGGTCGTGTTGGCGCTCCGGCGTCGGTGGGAGGTCCTGGCCTTGTACGCCCAGTGCGTCGAGCAGCGCCAGGATCGCCTGGTCCGCCGTGACCGGGTCGTCGTCGTAGCCCCGTAGGTCTACGAACAGGGTCCCTCCGGGGAACCAGCCGTCGCCCCGGGCTTGGTGGGCCGCCTCGACCGCCAGGGCCGTCTTGCCGATGCCTCCCATGCCTGTGACCGCGAAGATCAGGACCGGGTGCGACGCCGAGTCCGGTGCCAAGTGGGGGAGGAGGCGGGCCAGTTCGGTGGTGCGGCCGGTGAAGCCTGGTGGGCGGGGTGGGAGGGTCGTGGTCGCTCGGGGGACCGGGCCGTGTTTACGGGGTGCCGGTCTGCTTTCCGATGACGGGGCCGTTGAAGGTGCCGCCGCTGAAGTCGATGTGGTCGCCGCCGTACGTGTGGCCTCCGCTTTTGGGGCCCTCCTGGGTTGTACGCGGCTGGTGCTTGCGCAGGATCGCGATCGCTACCTTCGCCGCCTGTTCCGCCGCGCGTTTCTGGGAACCCGAGGCGTCTGCTTTGTGCTTGTCCGGGTTCGCGAAGTCGCTGATGCCTCGGATCACCAGGGCGTCCAACTGGCCGCTGAGGTGGGCCGCGTGGGAGGCGCCGGAGCCTTCCATCTCGATGGCGTAGGCGTCGTTGTAGGAGCGGCGGATGCGGGCGGCGAAGTCGGAGCGCTGGTCCGCGAGGACCACGTCGCCGCAGGCGATCGGCTTGCGGTGGCCCCGTACCTCCGGGCTCAGGTCCCGCAGCGCCGAGCGGGCCGCCTGGACCAGGGCGTGGGAGCCGTGCCAGCTCTCCGGGCGTTCCAGGTGGCCCTCGGGGGTGATTTTGCCGCCCTGGACGGCGTACACCTTCGTCCCCACGACCACGTCGCCGAGCTCCAGGTCGTCCTTCAGGCCCCCCGCCACGCCCACGAACAGGAGTGCCTCGGGGTGGAGTTCGGTGATGATCTGCTTCGCGAGGATCGCCGTCGTGAGGGCGCCCTCGCCGAGTTCCGCGACGGCGAGGGTCCAGTCGGTGCCATCAAGTCGGCCTTGTTCCAGGCGAGTTCCATCGGGCAACGTGATTTCCGTCGGCTCCCCGAGGTACGGGTGCACGGCGTCGTACTCGACGGGCAGGGCGGTGAGGATCACGGCTGTGTGCGGCACGCCTTTAAGGTACTGCCAAGTCGTCGGGGGAATGGGGTAGGACGGGAATGTCGGAACAAGACGTCAGCGCGGGGCAGTTGCTGCTCGCGGAGTACGAGAGCATCAAGGACGAGCAGAAGGCCCGGATCGGGTTCCGGGACAACCTGCTGTACGTGACCCTGACCGTCGTCGCGGCGGTCATCGCGGCGGCGGCTCAGGCCAAGCGGGGCGAGATGCTGCTCGCGTTGCCGCCGGTGTGCGTGGTGCTGGGATGGACGTACCTCGTCAACGACGAGAAGATCTCGGCGATCGGCCGGTATGTACGGGAGGAGTTGGCGCCCCGGCTCTCCGAACTTGCGGTGCCCGGTGGGGGGTTCACCGCATTCGGGTGGGAGGTCGCGCATCGGGGGGACAGGCGGCGGAAGTCCCGTAAGCGGGTTCAACTGGCCGTGGATCTCCTGGCGTTCTGCGTCGTACCGCTTGCCGCGCTGGTGGTGTTCTGGGTGGGGGCCGGTGGGCAGCCGATGCTGGTGGTGCTGTCGGGGGTGGAGGCGTTGACTGTGGTGGGGTTGGGGGCTCAGGTCGTGGCGTACGCGCGGTGAGCGTGGGTGAGCGGTCGTACGGTGGGGATCACGCGGATTTTCGGGGTGGGGTGTTTTTGGGGGAGACCATCGGTGTGCAGGTTGTCGTGCCGCCGGGGGAGGTTGTGGAGGCGGCTGCCGCCTTGCCGGGGAGGGTGGTTGGGTTCACCGGGAGGGGGGTGGAGAGGGAGCGGCTGTTGGGAGCGTTGGAGGCCGGGGACGTGATCGTGTCCGCCGTCTCCGGGCTCGGCGGGATCGGGAAGACCGCGCTCGCTGTGGAGGCGGCGCACGAGGCTGTGGCACGGGGGTGGTTTCCCGGTGGAGTTCTCTTCCTCGACCTGCACGGGTACGACCGTGAGCCGGTCGGTGCCGAACACGCACTCCAGTACCTGCTCGGCGCGCTCGGTGTCCGCCCCGAGAGCATGCCCGGCACCTTGGACGAACGGGCCGCGCTGTACCGGTCCGTGCTCGCCACCAGGCCGGCGGCGCTCGTGCTGGCCGACAACGCCTCCTCCGTCGACCAGGTCCGGCACCTGCTCCCCGGCGACTCCCGGCACAGGGTGCTGGTCACCTCCCGTGACCGGCTGCCTCAACTCAAGGCCAGGCTCGTGCCGTTGACCCAGCTCGCGCCGGAGGAGTCGTACGAGCTGCTGGACCGGGCGTTGCGGATCGCGGACCCGGACGACGCTCGGGCCGCTGCGGACGACACCCGTCAACTGGCCGACCTGTGCGGACACTTGCCGCTGGCGTTGCAGATTGTGGCGGCGTTGCTCGCGGAGGACTCCGAGCGGCCGGTGGCCGAACTCGTCGAGGAACTCGCCGGGTTGCGCAATCGGCTTACGGGACTCGATGACGGGGCGCGGAGTGTGCGGGCGGCCTTCGACCTGTCGTATCGCAGGCTGACTTCGGAGCAGGCGCGGGTGTTGCGGTTGATTTCCGTCGCGCCGGGGGTGGATGTGGGGGAAGGGGTGTTGATGGCTCTCGCCGATGCGGAGGTACTGCCGCTGGAGGAGCTGAGGGGGTTGCGCCGGGCGCATCTCGTGGAGCGGGTGGGGAAGCGGTGGTGGATGCACGACCTGGTGCGGGAGTTCGGCGCGGAGATCCTCGGGGAGAGCGAGGAAAGGGGTGCGCGAGAGCGGGTGCTGGAGTTCTACCGGCGAGGCTCGCGCGCGGCCGATGCGTGGCTGAGACGGCTGCCCGGTGAGGAACGGCCCCCGCTGTTCTCGGGACGCGAGGAGGCTGTGGCCTGGTTGGACGCCGAGAGGCCGGGACTTGTGGCGGCGGTTCGGCGGGAGAGGGGGAAGGAGTTCGCGCAGGACGATATGAGCGTGGCGCTGGACCTTGCGGAGTACTTGAACTGGCGGCGGGCCTTCGACGACCTGTGTCTGGTGATGGAGGTGTCACGGGAAGAGGCCCGAGCCACGGGGCAGACGTACGCGGAAGCCGCCTCCTGGTACAACTTCGGCACGGCGTTGGAGTGGTTGAGCCGCTACGAGGAAGCGATCGAGGCGTATGAGCGGGCGCGGGCCCTCTTCGCGGAGGCCGGGAGCCGGGACGATGAGGCAGCGGCCTTGAGCAGCATAGGGAGCGTGCTGGCGGCACTGCGACGGTTCGACGAGGCGCTCACCGCGCACACCCGAGCGCGTGCCCTGCACGAGGAGACCGGGGACCGGGCCGGCGAGGGACACGCGTGGGGAAAACTCGGCCAGACCCTGACCAGGCTGGGACGGATACAGGAAGCGGCCGAGGCCCATACGTACGCCCGGGACCTCTTCGTCGAAACAGGGGATCGCGCCATGGAAGGCGCGGCGTGGTCCAACCTCGGCATCGCCCTCAGAAAGCTGGGCCGGCCGCAGGACGCGATCACGGCCTACGACAAGGCACTCGCTCTCCACGACGAGTTCGACGACATGTACGAGATCGGGGTGGTTCTGCACAACCTCGCGCTGGTCCATGAGGACGACAACGCTCTCGACCGGGCCCGGGACGCCTACCGTCGGGCCGCCGAGGCGTTCATGCGAGCGGACGAACCTAACCTCGCCACCCTCTGCCGTATCCGCGCCTTCCCCTTCACCGCCGATCCCCCCGAACCCACCGATAAACCAACTCCGGCCTCCCCACCTGCCCATACAACGGCTGCCGCTCCGCCCTCCCCGCCTCCACCAAATGCTCCAGATACCGCCGAGCAGTGATCCGCGAGATCCCCACCGCCTCAGCCACCCCCGCCGCAGTCAACCCCTCCCCAGCCTCCCGCACCGCCCCGGTGACCCGCTCCAACGTCGGCCCACTCAATCCCTTGGGCAACGCCGCAGGACTCGGCGCCCGCAGAGCCGCCAACGCGCGATCCACCTCGTCCTGACCGCTCGCCTCCCCGGCGGCCCCCCGGAACTCCGCGTACCGCACCAACCGATCCCGCAGCGTCGCGAAGGTAAACGGTTTCAGTACGTATTGCACGACCCCCAGCGACACCCCCTCGCGCACGACCGTCAGATCCCGGGCAGACGTCACCGCGATCACGTCCGCGTGGTACCCGGCGGCACGCAGAGAGCGGGCGAGCTGCAAGCCGTGGCCGTCCGGCAGGTGGAGGTCCAGGAGCAGCAGATCCACCGGCGTACGGTCGAGCTGACGCCGCGCCTCCGCCCCCGTATGCGCCTTCCCCACCGCGACGAACCCCGGCACCCGCCCCACGTACAGCACATGCGCATCCGCAGCGACAGGGTCGTCCTCGACGACGAGGACACGGATCGGCTCCGCTCCCGTACTCATGCTCCGCCTCCAGAAACCGGCACGCGCAAGGGCAGGCGCGCCACGAACTCCGCGCCACCCCCCTCGGCGGCGGACACCGTCAGCGTCCCGTCATGCCGGTGTACGGCCTGTCGTACCAGAGCGAGGCCGAGTCCGCGCCCCCCGGGACCGGAGGGTTTCGTGGTGAAGCCGCGTTCGAAGACCTTCTCCGTGTCGCCGGGGGAGACGCCGGTGCCGGTGTCGGAGACCGACAGGACCAGTTCCGCGTCCGTTGTGTAAGCGGTTACCGAAACGCGCGCACCGACACTCCCCTGAGCCGCGTCCACCGCGTTGTCGATGAGGTTCCCGAGGATCGTGACGAGGTCGCGCGCGGACAGGGACGCGGGCAGGACGCCGTCGTCGAGGCGGCTGGACTGCGAGACCTCCAACTCGACGCCCCGCTCGTTGGCCTGGGCGGTCTTGCCCAACAGCAGGGCGGCGAGGACGGGTTCGCTCACGGCGGCGACCACCTGGTCCGTCAGCGCCTGCGCCAACTCCAGTTCAGCGGTGGCGAATTCGACGGCCTCGTCGGCCCTGCCGAGTTCGATCAGCGACACCACCGTATGGAGCCGGTTCGCCGCCTCGTGCGCCTGCGAGCGCAGCGCCTGCGTGAAGCCGCGTTCGGAGTTCAACTCGCCCATGAGGGACTGGAGTTCGGTGACGTCGCGCAGCGTCACGACCGTACCGCGCTTCTCGCCGCCGGAGACCGGGGACGTGTTGACGACGAGGACCCGCTCGGCCGTGAGGTGGACCTCGTCGACGCGCGGCTCGGAGGCGAGGAGGGCGCCCGTCAGCGGTGCGGGCAGGCCGAGTTCGGCGACGGAGGCGCCCACGACGCCGGTGGGGCCGACGCCGAGCAGTTCGCGTGCGCCGTCGTTCATGAGAGCGACGCGGTACTGGCCGTCGAGCATGAGCAGCCCTTCGCGCACGGCGTGCAGGGCGGCCTGGTGATAGTCGTGCATGGCGCTCAGCTCGCCAGCGTTCATGCCGTGGGTGTGGCGGCGCAGGCGCGCGTTGATGACGTACGTACCGATGCCGCCCAGCGCGAGGGCGCCGACGGCTACGCCGAGGAGGGCGGTGACCTGTTCCTGTACGCGCTTGCTGATGACCTCGATCTTGATGCCGGCGCTCACGAGGCCGATGATCTGATCATCGGACCGTGAGCTCTCGGCGGAGTCGCTCGCCCAGATCGGCGTCACCGCCCTGACCGACTCCCCCAGCGTCCCCGTGTACTTCTCCGTGAACGACTGACCCCTCAGCGCCCGCTCGATGTGCCCCAGAAACTTCTGCCCGATCTGCGCCCGCTCCGGATGCGTCCACCGGATCCCCTGCGGATTCATGATCGTGACGAAGTCGACCTCGGTGTCCTTCATGACCTTGAGCGCGTACGGCTGGAGCCGCGCCGAGGTGTCCCCCGCCGTGATCGCCTCCCGCACCGACGGTGAATCGGCCACCGACCGCGCGACGGCCATCGCCTGCCGGCGCGCCGCGTCCTCCGCCTGCCGCTCGTCGCTGATGTAGCTGAACAGCGCGTACCCGGCCACGACCACCGCTATCAGCACCGCCTGCATACCGAAGAGCTGGCCTGCGAGGCTGCGGGGGCGGGGGACGCGGAGGTGCATGTGGCCAGTCTGCCTCCCGTCCGTGGCGTGAACTAAATGAACGGAAGGGTGACCGCCCTCACAGGGCGGGAGATAGTCACCGCATTCCCTTATCTCCCCGGGCCGTGAGCCGCACGCCGGTGTGATGCCGACGAAGACGTCAAGGAGGGCAGCCGTGGCCGCCAGCACCCCCGATACGGCACCTGCCGCTCCCGCTGTGAAGCGGGACCGCACCCACTATCTCTACATCGCCGTGATCGCCGCGGTCGCCCTCGGTATCGCTGTCGGGCTGATCGCCCCCGACTTCGCCGTCGAGCTGAAGCCGATCGGGACCGGATTCGTCAACCTGATCAAGATGATGATCTCGCCGATCATCTTCTGCACGATCGTGCTCGGCATCGGGTCCGTCCGCAAGGCCGCCAAGGTCGGCGCGGTCGGCGGGATCGCGCTCGGCTACTTCGTGGTCATGTCGTTCGCGGCGCTGGCCATCGGCCTGGTCGTCGGGAACATCCTGGAGCCCGGCAGCGGTCTGCACATCACCGAGGCGGTCCGGGAGTCCGGTCAGTCGCAGGTGGCGGCGGAGTCCAAGGACACCACCGAGTTCCTGCTCGGGATCATCCCCAAGACGATCGTCTCCGCGTTCACCGAGGGCGAGGTCCTCCAGACCCTGTTCGTCGCCCTGCTGTGCGGTTTCGCGCTCCAGGCGATGGGGAAGGCCGGTCAGCCGGTCCTGCGCGGTGTCGAGCACATCCAGCGCCTCGTCTTCCGCGTCCTCGCGATGATCATGTGGGCCGCTCCGGTCGGCGCGTTCGGCGCGATGGCCGCCGTCACCGGTTCGGCCGGTGTGGACGCGCTGAAGAGCCTCGCCGTCCTGATGGTCGGCTTCTACATCACCTGCTTCCTCTTCGTCTTCGTGGTCCTCGGTACGATCCTGAAGCTCGTCACCGGCCTGAACATCTTCACCCTGTTCAAGTACCTGGGCCGGGAGTTCCTGCTGATCCTGTCGACCTCCTCCTCCGAGTCGGCGCTGCCGCGGCTCATCGCGAAGATGGAGCACCTGGGCGTCAGCAAGCCGGTCGTCGGCATCACCGTTCCGACCGGTTACTCCTTCAACCTCGACGGCACCATGATCTACATGACCATGGCGTCTCTGTTCATCGCCGACGCCATGGGTACGCCGATGGCCCTCGGCGAGCAGATCCCGCTGCTGCTCTTCCTGTTCGTCGCCTCCAAGGGCGCGGCGGGCGTCACCGGCGCCGGTCTCGCGACCCTCGCGGGCGGTCTCCAGTCCCACAAGCCGGCGCTGGTCGACGGCATGGGCCTGATCGTCGGCATCGACCGCTTCATGAGCGAGGCCCGCGCCCTCACGAACTTCGCGGGCAACGCCGTCGCCACGGTCCTGATCGGCACCTGGACCAAGGAGATCGACAAGGAGCGCGTCCAGCAGGTCCTCGCGGGCGAGCTTCCCTTCGACGAGAAGACGCTCCTCGACGAGCACGCCTCGGTCGTCCCGGACGACGACGAGACGGACGAGCAGCCGGCGTCCGGCGAGAAGGAACTCGCCAAGGCGTGACCCGAAACTCCGGATGTCCGGCCCCGCCTGAACCGGGGCTGGGCATCCGGTAGAGAGAAACACGGAACCCCCGGACCACCTCGGTCCGGGGGTTTTGTGCAACCGTTTTCAGCGCGTTGCTACGACTGCGCCGTCACGACGCGATCGAGTCCGCCGCCTTCTCCACCAACGCCTCCGCCACCCCCGCCGGCACCCCCGAAGCCGTCAGCACCGTCACCGCCGCCGATCTCCCCGCCTCGCCCGCGTCGAGGTGCCCGTCGTTCACCGCCTCCATCAGCCCGAACAGGATCTGCTCGTGCACGTACGAGAGCGCGGGCGCGCTGAGCGGTGAGACGAAGATCCCTTCGTCCAGGGCGAGTTGAGTGATCTGTACGGCCGTCTCGCGCAAGGGGCCGAGCCGTTCGCGGATGCCCTGCATGGTGACCGTCCGCTGCGCGAGCGCGACGAGCAGCCGGTACCGGTCCGCGATCGTCCAGATCGCCAGCACCGACCGCGCGCACGACTCCGCCGGATCGTCCACCCCCTCGCGCGCCGCCGCGTGCACCGCCGTCACCGACTCCACGGCGTCGTCGACGAGCGTCGCGATCAGCGCCTCGCGGCTCGAGAAATGGCCGTACACGGTCCGCCGTACGACGCCTGCCGCGCGCGCGATCTGGTCCATCGAGGCGTCGGGGTCGCGCAGCAGCTCGGCGAGGGCGACGTCGAGGATGCGGCGGCGGTTGGCGTCGGCGCGGGTGCCTGCGGCGCTCGTGCGGGGGGCGTGGGGGTCGGCCGGGGTCGGTGGCGGGCTCGCGGGGGTCATGGCGGCCATTCTGCCTCTCTGTGATCTGCACGGCAGCGTGCAGATCGAGTTGCACACGGCTGTGTAACAGCGTAACTTTCACAGTGTTGTGCAATTGCTCGGCGCTGTGCAAATCCCCTGCTTCGAAGAAGGTGAACCCCCCATGCGACTCGTCATGAACCAACCGGTCGAGGAGATGGAGCGGCCCTACCCCCGCCGCTGGTGGGCCCTCCTCGTGCTCTGTCTGAGCCTCCTGATCATCGTGATGGCCAACACGGCGCTCACGGTCGCCGCCCCCGACATGACCCGTGACCTGGGGCTTTCCAGCGCCGACCTGCAATGGGTGATCGACGGCTACACCGTCCCGTACGCCGCGCTGATGCTCGTACTCGGCGCGATAGGCGACAAGTACAGCCGCCGCGGCGCTCTCATCCTCGGCCTGGTGATCTTCGGCGGCGGCGCGGTCTTCGGGTACGTCGCCGACTCCTCCGCGACCGTCATCGCCGCTCGCGCGGTCATGGGCGTGGGCGCCGCCATGATCATGCCGGCCACGCTCTCGCTGCTCGCGGCGACCTTCCCGCGCGCCGAACGCGCCAAGGCGATCACCCTCTGGACGGCCACGGCGGGCCTCGCGATCGCCGCCGGGCCCCTCGTCGCGGGCGCCCTCCTGGAGCACCATGGCTGGTCCTCGACGTTCCTCATCAACGTCCCGGTCGCCGCGCTCGCCATCGTCGGCGCCCTCACCCTGGTCCCGCCGTCGAAGGCGCGCGGCAAGGGCCGTATCGACTACGCCGGCGGCCTGCTGTCCGTCGTATGGATCGCCGCGCTCGTCTACATGATCATCGAGGGGCCGCACTTCGGCTGGCACGCGAAGGCGATCGCGGCGGCGGTCGTGGCTGCGGTGGGTCTACTGGCCTTCGTCGTACGGGAGTTGCGTACGGCGCACCCCATCGTCGACGTCCGCCGCTTCACCGACCGCCGCTTCGCCGGGTCCAACCTCGCCGTCGCCCTCTTCTTCCTCGCGGTCTTCGGCGCCTTCTACTACCTCACCCAGCACCTCCAATTCGTCCTGGGCTACGACGCGTTCGACACCGGCGTACGCATGCTGCCGCTGGCCGGCGCGGTGTTCGTCGGCTCGGCGCTCACCGCCGTCTTCACCCCGCGCCTCGGCATGAAGTGGACTGTCGGAGCAGGCATGTTGGGCGGTACGACGGCCCTGGCGCTGCTGACGCAGGTCGACTCCGGTTCCACGTACGGCGATCTGGTCGCCCCCCTGGTCATCCTCGGCCTCGCGATCGGCCTCGCGCTCTCGCCCTGCACCGACGCCATCATGGGCGCCTTCCCCGAGTCCGAACTCGGCATCGGGGGCGCGGTGAACGACACGTCCCTCGAACTCGGCGGCTCCCTCGGGATCGCCGTCCTCGGTTCCCTGTTGGCGACGTCGTACTCCGACCACCTGTCGACGGCGGCGAAGGGCAGCGGCGTACCGGCCGACTCCCTTGCCACGGCCCAGGATTCGGTGGGCGCGGGGTACGCCGTCGCGCAGGGCGTCGCCGAGAAGGCGCAGCAGCTCGCGGCACAGGCCGCCCACACCACCGACCCTCAGCAGGCGGCCCAGTTGAAGACCCAGGCGGCCGAACTCGCGCGGGGGGCGCGGCAGATGGCGGACGCGGTGGGGTCGTCCTTCTCGGACGCGGTGGCGCACACGAGCCTGATCGGGGCGGTGATCCTCGGGGTGGGGACGGTGGTGGTGACGTTGCTGCTGCCTCGTAAGGAGCGGGTTGTGGAAACGGTTGCTGAAACTCCCGCGGAGGCTGAGGAGGCTGTTGCCAGCGGGGCACGCTGATCCTCCGACGTGCCGCTCCCGGGTGAACCGGAGCGGCTTCGGGGACTCAGGCTCAGGCGAGTGGGACTTCGGCGTACGTCTCCCACTCGTACATCTGATGGTCCCGGTGCAGGACGATCAACTCGGCGCTGGAGATGTGTGCTTGAGCGGGAGTGGGGTCGAAGTCGGTGAGGGCCTGGGAGATCGGCTGTGCCGGTCCGTCGCCGGCGCTGTAGGCCACGGAGACGTGTGGGGTGAACCCACCTTGTTTTTCCGGGACTTCGGGGAGGACGTCCCCGATCGCGGCCCGGATGGAGTCGCGGACAGCGCGTACGGGGCCGTCGGGGCGGACCGGCAGGAGCACGGCTTCCGGGTCCAGGACGGCCGGACCGATCCGGACGTCGAAGGCCGGGACGCGGGCAAGGCGGTCACGGGCCGCCGCGACGACGGCACGGACGTCCTCCTCGTCGACCTCGCCGACGAAGCCGATGCCCTGCATGGTCAGGTGAAGCCATCGGTCGGGAATCGGGGTGAGGGCGTCTCCCGAGGGGGCGAGGGCGGTTCGGTACTGCCGGGCGAGGCGGTGTACGTCGGTCTGGCCCACGAAGGTCAGATGCCAGGTGTAGAAGCGGCGCCCGACGGTCCAACCGGGGCGCCACCACCAGTGGTTGCGCATGGTCTCGGTCTCGGCTGCCATGCCCCGGATTTCACCATGGAGGAGTCCGCCGGGTGAAGGGGCCGGTGAGCGCGGTCGCCCTCCGTCAGGCGTCCGGTGTGGCTTCGAAGCTGTACTCGTAGCCGACGGCCAGCCGGTACGGCAGGCACCACTCGCCGTACTCGATGACGCCCTCGTCGTCCCACAGTCGGTGGACGCCGGCCAGGATCGGGGAACCGATGCGTACGGCGAGGTAGCCCGCCTCGCGGGCGTCCGCGTCCCGGCCGTGGAGGTCGTCGCGGCCCGCCTTGATCTGCCGGCCGGTCGCCTGCTGGATCTTCAGGAGCAGGCCGGGGGCGGAGATCCGGGAGGTTGAGAGCAACTCGGGTACGGCCGCGGCGAAATGGGCTGGGTGCCAGGTCACGTACAGGCCGGTCCGCTGCTGTCCCCTGCCGGTGTGCCACTGCCGTCGTACGACCTGGTCGCCCTCGGCGAGGTCGAAGATCTCGGCGACGTACTGCGGCGGCTTGATGAGTTCGGCGGCCGTCACGACCATCGTCTCGCCCTCGGCCAGGACGGATCCTGTGCGCAGGACGCGGGTGATCCGGTCGTACGAACTCGGCGCGACTTCGGGTGCGTTGGCGACGAACGTGCCCTTGCGGGAGGTCGTGATGTAGCCCTCGACCTGGAGTTGGTCGAGCGAACGGCCGAGGGTGGCGACGGATACGCCTTCCTGCTTGGCGAGTTCACGGACGGGCGGGAGTTTCTCGCCCTCCTTGAGGACGCCGTCGAGGATACGACGGCGGATGCGCTCGGCGACCTGCATGTAGGGGTGTTCGGCGTCCGGCACGAGGCCTCCAGGTGTGTCCTAGGTCAGGGGTGACTGTACTAGGACACGAGTAATTCGGGAGGGGGAAAGGCGCGGGATTTGCTGGCGCACTGTCCTAGGTCACGCTAGCTTCTGACCTAGGACAGCCTTGAAGGGCTCGGCGGTCGCGTATGTGGCCTGCCGTCATTCAACTGCGAGGGGACACCAGCATGTTGGACGCTACAGATCGGCCCGAGGACAGTTCCCGAGGCCCTGGCATGACGATGCACGTCTACACCGTCGACCGCCACGGCACCGTCACCAGTGATCGCGGCACCGTCTTCGTGTCGTCCGAGCCGCCTCGGGCACCTCAGCCGCTGATCGTCAGGCCCGCGCCGTGCGCCTGCCCGGGGTGCCGGGCGGAGGTGAAGGGGGACGTGGGGGAGGCTCAGTCCCCGTCCCTTCCCGCGCTGCGTGCCGAAGCCGCCTGGGTTCTCGCGCAGGAGACGTTGCCTCGGCATCAGACCGTGACGCTGATCGGTACGGAGCTTGCCGATTGTCTGGCGCGGCTGATTCCGCAGGTCGAGCAGGGCGCCGAGCCGAGTGTTCTCGCCGAGGCCCGGCGCAGCCTCGACGTCCCCGAACAGCCGGGGTTGGCCGGGGAGGTGGAGCGGGTGAGGGGGCTTGCGCGGTCTGTTGTGGCGTTGGGGGAGTGCTACGACGCGGTCGCCGGGGTCAGGGGACGCGGCCGTGGGCGATAGGCGTAGGCGCTTGCTCGCCGTCGTCTACTTCGCGGTTCTGCTGACGCTCGTGTCAGCCCTGGTGTGGGGAATCGCCGACTCGCGATGACCGTCGCTCGCGTTTCACGTCAAGTTCTCACCTCGTACCGCTACCGTGCCGCTCCGTGACCAAGCGGAGCGTATGGAGGCACGGGGGATGAAGGTCGACTGGGACAGGCGGACGTGTGCGCGGAAGGGGCATGTGACGTATGCGCCGACCGAGGGGCTGTTCGCGGAGCGGTTGCATGCGGTGACCGCGTTGGGGGACGCGTGGCGGTGTCTGCGGTGTGGGGACTTCGCGTTGGGGGAGCCGTTGGGGCGGGGGCCGGCCGTTGAGGCGCCGCTTGTTGCGCGGGGGAAGGTGTTGCGGGATCTGTTCATTCTGCGGTTTCTTGCCGTGGAGCGGGCCGTGCGGGGGGTGTTCATCGTGCTCGTCGCCGTCGCCGTGTGGAAGTTCAGCAATAGTCAGGACTCCGTGCGGCGGCTGTTCGACGAGTATCTCGACGTCTTCCGGCCCGTCTTCCGGCACTTCCACTACGACCTCGACCACTCCCCGGTCGTCGGCTCCGTCCAGAAGGTGTTCGGGTACAAGCACGGCACCCTCGTCCTCGTCGCCGTCCTCCTGCTCGTCTACGCGCTGATCGAACTCGTCGAGGCGGTCGGGCTCTGGTACGCGAAACGGTGGGCGGAGTACCTGACGGTGGTGGCGACGGCCGCGTTCCTGCCGCTGGAGATCTACGAACTCACCGAGCGCGTCAGCGGGTTGAAGATCGCGACGCTGGTGCTGAACCTGCTGGCGGTGCTGTACATCGCCGTCGCGAAGCGGCTGTTCGGGCTGCGGGGCGGGCGGAAGGCGTTCGAGGAGGAGCGGCAGAGTGCGTCGCTGCTGGAGGTGGAGGAGTCGGCGGGGGTGGTGGCGTAGGAGTACGGCGCTGGGGGCGCGCAACAAACCCGGCGACGCAGGCGATCACCCCCGGAATACTGGTCGCCCATGGATGAGGTCGAAGTCGTCGTCGCCCATTCCGAGCGCGTGACGCTGCGCGTCGGCGACGTGTTCCTGAAGGTGGACGCCGATCCGGCGCGCATCGACGCCGAGGCCGAGGCGATGGCCCGGGCGCCGGTCCCGACCCCGGAGGTCCTGTGGCGCAAGCCGTCCGTGCTCGCGCTCGCGGCGCTTCCGGGGGCGACGCTCGGGCGCCTCGGCGGGCCGTCGACCGGTTCGCCGTCGGCGTGGGGCGCGGCGGGCGCCGCCATCCGGCAGTTGCACGACGCGCCGCTGCCGTCCCGTACGGGCCAGGCCGGCCGGAGCATCCCCGCGCTGACGGCGGAACTCGACGGCGAGTGCGAGCGGCTCGTGACGGACGGCGTCCTGCCCGCGGACCTGGTCGCCCGCAACCGCCAGGTCGCCGAGGCCGCGCTGAGGCCGTGGACCGAGGCGTTCACGCACGGCGACCTCCAGATCGCGCACGTCTTCCTGGACGGCGACGAGGTCACGGGCATCATCGACTGGTCCGAGGCGGGCCGGGGCGATGCCCTGTACGACCTCGCCACCTTCACGCTCGGGCACGAGGACCGCCTCGGCGACGTCATCGCCGGTTACGGCGCCGACGTCGACCTCGACGTGATCCGCGCGTGGTGGTCGCTGCGGAGCCTGCTGGTGGTCCGCTGGCTGGCCGGGCACGGCTTCGACCCGTTCGCGCCGGGCTGCGAGGTCGACGTGCTGAGGTCCCGGATGTGAGGCGGGTCGGCTGTCAGGAACCGTGCGGGGCGAGGACGCAGAACTCGTGGCCGTCCGGGTCGGTGAGGCAGGTCCAGGGGACGTCGCCCTGGCCGATGTCGAGGCCGGTTGCGCCGAGGGCGCGCAGGCGGGTCACCTCCGCTTCCTGGTCGGCGCCGGGGAGCAGGTCGAGGTGGACGCGGTCCGGGACCGTCTTCGGGGTGGGCTTGCGGAGGAACTCCAGGTAGGGGCCGGTGCCCTGGGCGGAGCGCAACGTCGCCTGGGCGTCGGTCAGTTCGAGCGGGGTCCAGTCCATCGCCTCGCCCCAGAAGCGGGCCATGGCGTACGGGTCGGCGCAGTCGACGACGATCGAGGCGATCGGCCCCGTGTCCCGGTAGATCTCCCGGGGCTCCAGCACACAGAACTCGTTGCCTTCCGGGTCGGCGAGTACGACCCACGGGACGTCGTCGCCCTGGCCGATGTCGACGGGTTTCGCGCCGAGTTGCTTGAGGCGGTCCACCAACTCCGCCTGGTGGTCGAGGGAGTCGGTGGCGAGGTCGAGGTGAATCCGGTTCTTCACCGGGGTCTTGGCGTCCGGCACGGGGACGACGTCGATGCCGACGAGGACCGGGTCCGGCCACCGGAGTCCGCCGGAGGGGCCGACGTACGTGGTCGCACCGGGGCTGTACGCACTCCACCCCAGCGCCTCCGCCCAGAACCGCCCGACCGCCGGGGCGTCGAGGGCCTTGATGTTCACGTGAACGGGTCGCAGAGCCATACGGACGATCGTAGGCGGGCCCTCTGTCAACGCCCTCAACGCCCAACGTCCCCTCTCAACCCCCTTGCCTTGACGCCCACGTCAACCCCTACGTTCGTGGACATGCGCATCGGCGAGCTGGCCGCCCGCACGGGCACCACGACACGGACACTCCGCTACTACGAGGCACGCGGCCTGCTCTCCGCGCGCCGCGACCCCCACGGCCACCGCGCCTACGACGAGAACGACGTACGCCTGCTCGAACAGATCCGCACGCTGCGGGACTTCGGGTTCGGGCTGGAGGAGACGCGGCCGTTCGTCGAGTGTCTGAGGGCGGGGCACCCGGAGGGGGACTCGTGTCCGGCGTCGCTGGCGGTCTACCGGCGGAAGCTGGACGAACTCGACGGGCTCATCGGGGAGTTGACGGCGGTCCGGAAGAAAGTCGCCGGACAGCTCGCGCGCGCCGAGGAGGCCAAGGACGCGCTGGCCGCCGGCGAAAGGGATCCGGAATGCGAACTGGGAGGCACACCATGGTGATCGACGTGACGGACGGGAATTTCGAGGACGAGGTGATCAGGGCCGAGCTGCCGGTGCTGGTGGAGTTCACGGCCGACTGGTGTCCGCCGTGCCACCAGATGAAACCGGTGCTGAAGGCGCTGGCGGAGGAGGAGGGCGAGCGCCTCAAGGTCGTACAACTCGACGTGGATTCCAACCCGCTGACGACGCAGGCGTACCGAGTCCTCTCCATGCCCACGTTTGTCGTCTTCCGGGGCGGTGAACCGGTGAAAGCGATGGTCGGGGCACGGGCCAAGAGGAAGCTGCTCGCGGAGCTGGAGGAGGTCCTTCCGCTCAGGAACGCATAAAGACCGAACGCAGAAACCCCCGAGCGATTGCGCTCGGGGGTTTCTGCTGCGTATATTCAATGGTTCGTGACTTCCTTCACGGAAATCACAGAAGAAGCTCAACGAGCACAGTATATCCGGCCGGGAGTGGAATTGTCAAACACCGACTTTCAAGACGGTGAAATGCGTGCGGAACAGGAATTCATCGACGGGATGTACGTACGGGTCGACGCCCTGCGCGGCGACACCGAGACCTCCGTCACGGCGGCCCTCGCCCAGGGCAACACCCCGATGCAGGCGAGGCTGGAGCGGGACATCCTGGTCGCCGAGCGCTCGGGCCTGCTCGCCGCGCTGAACGCGGTCGACGGCTCGCTCTGCTTCGGCCGGATCGACCTCTCCCGGGGGGACGCCCACCACATCGGCCGGATCGGGCTGCGCTTGGACGACGCCGAACGCACCCCCCTCCTCGTCGACTGGCGCGCCGACGTCGCCCGCCCCTTCTACCTCGCCACCGGCCACACCCCGATGGGCCTGCGCCGACGACGGCACATCACGACCGACGGCCGTACGGTGACGGCGCTGCACGACGAGATCCTCGACCTCGGCGACCACGAGCGCACCGGCCACGAGGACCCGACCGGCGACGCCGTCCTCCTCGCGGCGCTCGGCGCGGCCCGCACCGGCCGGATGAACGACATCGTGCAGACCATCCAGGCCGAACAGGACGAGATCATCCGCGCCCCGCACAAAGGCGTCCTGGTCGTCGAGGGCGGCCCCGGCACCGGCAAGACCGCCGTCGCCCTGCACCGCGCGGCCTATCTCCTGTACGAGCACCGGGAGTTGCTCGCCAAGCGGGCCGTCCTGATCGTCGGCCCCAACCCCGCCTTCCTCGGCTACATCGGCGAGGTCCTGCCCGCCCTCGGCGAGACCGGCGTACTCCTCGCGACGGTCGGCGAGCTGTACCCCGGCGTGAAGGCGACGGCCACGGACACCCCCAAGGCGGCTGCGGTGAAGGGGAGTTCAACCATGGCCGACGTCCTCGCCGCCGTCGTCCGCGACCGGCAGGCGCTGCCCGACCCGGTGATCGCCGTCGTCCACGACCGCGAAGTCCTCATGCTGGACGACGGGTTGGTGAAGGTCGCCCGCGAACGCACCCGCGCCGCACGGCTGCCGCACAACGTGGCCCGCGAGCACTTCGAGGGCCACATCCTCAACACGCTGACCGAGATGTACGCCGAACGCGTCGGCACCGACCCGTACGACGGGAGCAGCCTCCTCGACGCCAGCGACGTCACGCAGATCCGCGACGAACTCGCCGAGAACCCCGAAGTCTGGTCGGCCATCGAGCAGTTGTGGCCGCTGCTCACCCCGCGCCGGGTCCTGGCCGACTTCCTCGCCGAACCCGACGCGTACGTCGCCGACGCGGACGCCGACGCCGTACGCCGCTCCGTCACCCGGGCGTGGTCGGTCGCCGACGTCCCCCTGCTCGACGAACTCGCCGAACTCCTCGGCGTGGACGAACGCCGGGCGCGGGAGCTGGCCGAGAAGGAGCGGGAGGAGCAAGTCACGTACGCGCAAGGCGTGCTGGACGTCTCGTACGCGTCTAGGACCTACGAGTTCGAGGACAAGGACGAGGAGGACTCCGAGGTGCTGTCGGCGCACGACATCATCGACGCCGAGCGGTTCGCCGAGCGGCAGGAGGAGGAGGACTTCCGCAGCGCCGCCGAGCGCGCGGCGGCCGACCGGACCTGGGCGTTCGGGCACATCATCGTCGACGAGGCGCAGGAACTCTCCCCGATGGCCTGGCGGTTGCTCATGCGGCGCAGCCCGACGAGGTCGATGACCCTGGTCGGCGACCCCGCGCAGACCGCCGAGGCGGCCGGCGTCGGCTCCTGGCAGGGCATCCTCGGACCGTACGTCGAGGACCGCTGGGAACACGCCCGGCTCGGCGTCAACTACCGTACGCCCGCCGAGATCATGGACGTCGCCGCAGCCGTCGTCCGCGCCGAACGCCCCGACTTCGAACCGCCGAAGTCCGTACGGGCGACGGGAGTTCAGCCCTGGTCGTGGCACGCGGACGACTTGCCGGCGGTGGTGGACAAGGCCGTTGCCGAGCTCACCCCGCACGAAGGCAGGCTGGCGGTCATCGCGCCGCGCGCCCTGCACCCGGCGATCGCCGCACGGCTCGACGGAGTGACCGCCGGAGAGGAACCCGACCTCACCCGGACCGTCGTCCTGCTCGACCCCCGGCAGTCCAAGGGCCTCGAATTCGACTCCGTCCTCGTCGTCGAACCCGGCGAGTACGGCACGAGCGACCTGTACGTGGCCCTCACCCGGGCCACCCAACGGCTCGGCGTGGTCCATACCAAAGAGCTGCCGGGGGCGCTCGCGGAGACGCTCGCGCCGCGAAGGATCACACCGGCGTAACAGTTCCTGTGAGCGTCACTGCGCGTGTATGGCCGGTGCGGTAAGCGTGTGCACTATGAACACCCCTGCGCACTCCACCCCACCGGCCGACCGCCCCACCCTCGACTCCCTGCCCGTCGAGCCGCTGCTCACCGCCGAGTTCGACGCCGACCCCGGCGCCGTCTACACCCGGCTGCGCGGTACGTACGGCTCCGTCGCGCCCGTCGGACTGATGGGGGTGCCGGTGTGGCTCGTCCTGGACTACCGGGACGTCCTGGAGGTGCTGCGCAACGAGAACCAGTGGCGGCGCGACGTCCGCTACTGGCGCGCCCGCGCGCACGGTGAACTACCGCCGGACTGGCCCCTGTTGGCCGGGTACGAGGTGCGGCAGACCATGTTCATGGACGACGAGGAGCACCAGACGGCCCGCCGCGTCCTGCACACCGCCCTCGGCCCCTTCCAGAACGCGCGCAGCCCCGAGGGCTGGGAACTGCGCTCGGCGGTCGCCAAGTACGCCGACGAACTCGTCGCGACCCTCGCCGCCGAGTCCGGACCCACCGGGCACGTCGACCTCGGGGCGCAGTACACCCGGCCGCTGCTCCTCATGGTCACCACCAAGCTGTTCGGCTGCCCCGTCGACCTCGGCGACGAACTCGTCATGGACCTCTGGCGGATGCTCGACGGCGGACCCGACGCCGGGCTCGCCACCGCGCGGGCCCTCGGCGCGTTCACCCGGCTCGCGGCGCACCGGCGGGCCCGGCCGGGGGACGACCTGACCTCCTATCTCCTGCTCGCCGACCCGGAGTTGAGCGACGAGCAGCTCGGGCGGGAGCTGTTCATGCACGCGGTGTACCTGAACGACATCACCGGGAACATGGTCCTCAACACGCTCCTTGAGGTGCTGCGCGGCAACGCGACCGTCCGACGCAGCCTGTCCGCCGGGCAGTTGGGGGAGACCGTGAACCGGGCGGCCCTCGCCAATCCGCCGGTCGCCAACATGTGCTTCCGGTTCGCGGCGCGGGACATGGGGCTCGGGAGCTACCTGATCAGGGCCGGGGACGTGGTGTGTCCCTCGGCCGCCGCCGCGCACCAGGATCTGCTCGAGATCGGGGCCTCGCACATGGTGGGGTCGACCGTCTCCACCCGGGCACACCTCGGGTGGGGTGCCGGGTCGCACCAATGCCCCACCGCCGCGCGGGAGTTGGGGATGCTGATCGTCACCACGGCCGTCGGCAAGCTCTTCGATCACTTCGCCACGGTCGAACTCGCCCTCCCGCACGACCAGTTGCCCTGGCGCTCGGGCGCGGTCGTGCGGGGGCTGCGGGTGCTGCCGGTGCGGTACGAACTGGCGCCGGGGGCGGTGCCTCGGCGGGTGGAGCCGGTACGGGAGGTCGGGGGCGAGGGGAAGGGGTTGCTGGGGGCGTTGCGGCGGATGATGTTCGGGTCGAAGAGAGAAAGCTGACCCTTATGCCGGGCGCAGCCAGATCGTCGCCAGTGGGGGCAGGGTCAGGGTGAGAGACGCCTCGCGGCCGTGCCACGGTGTCGACTCCGGCTTCAGGGCATCCGGGTGCGTGATCCCGCTGCCGCCGTACAACACCGCGTCCGTGTTGAGGAGTTCGTGCCAGGCCAGGACCTCGCCGGGGACGCCCACGCGGTAGTCGTGGCGGACCGTGGGGGAGAGGTGGGTGATCGCCAGGAGTGGGGTGCCGTCGGCGGACCTGCGCAGGAACGCGAACACGTTGTCGTCCGCCGCGTCGCCGACCAGCCACTCGAAGCCGTCCGGCGTCGTGTCGCGCTGCCACAGCGAAGGGTGCGTACGGTACGCCGAGTTGAGGTCGCGGACCAGGTCCCGGACGCCCCGGTGGTCGGCCTCCGCGCCGTACGCGGGGTCCAGGAGCCACCAGTCCGGGCCGTGCGCCTCCGACCACTCCGCGCCCTGCGCGAACTCCTGGCCCATGAAGAGGAGTTGCTTGCCGGGGTGGGACCACATGAAGGCGAGGTAGGCGCGGAGGTTCGCGCGCTGCTGCCACCAGTCGCCCGGCATCTTCGACACCAACGAGCCCTTGCCGTGCACGACTTCGTCGTGGGAGATCGGCAACACGTAGTTCTCGCTGTACGCGTAGACCATCGAGAACGTCATCTCGCCGTGGTGGTAGGCGCGGTGGATCGGGTCGTGCGCCATGTAGCCCAGCGAGTCGTGCATCCAGCCCATGTTCCACTTCAGGCCGAAGCCGAGGCCCCCGGAGTCCGTCGCCCGGGTCACGCCGTCCCAGGCCGTGGACTCCTCGGCGACCGTCACGACGCCCGGACAGCGCCGGTACACCGTCGCGTTCATCTCCTGGAGGAACGCCACCGCGTCCAGGTTCTCCCGGCCGCCGTACGCGTTCGGCGACCACTGGCCCGGCTCGCGCGAATAGTCCAGGTACAGCATCGAGGCGACCGCGTCCACGCGCAGCCCGTCGATGTGGAACTCCTCGCACCAGTAGACGGCGTTCGCCACCAGGAAGTTGCGCACCTCGCGGCGCCCGTAGTCGAACTCCAGCGTCCCCCAGTCGGGATGCGCGGCGCGCTGCGGGTCCTCGTGCTCGTACAGGGTGCGTCCGTCGAACTCGGCCAACGCCCAGTCGTCGCGCGGGAAATGGGCGGGGACCCAGTCCATCAGGACGCCGATCCCGGCGCGGTGCAGGGCGTCCACCAGGTGCCGGAAGTCGTCCGGGGTGCCCAGGCGGGCGGTGGGGGCGTAGAAGCCGGTGACCTGGTAGCCCCAGGAGCCGCCGAAGGGGTGCTCGGCGACGGGCAGGAACTCCACGTGGGTGAAGCCCAAGTCGTTGACGTAAGAAGGGAGTTGGTCGGCGAGTTGACGGTACGTCAATCCGGGGCGCCAGGACGCGAGATGGATCTCGTACACCGAGAACGGGGCCTCGTGGACCGGGGTTTCGGCGCGCTGGGCCATCCACTCCGTGTCGCCCCACGCGTAGTGCGAGGCCGTGACGATCGACGCCGTCTCCGGCGGGGTCTGCGTACGGCGGGCCATCGGGTCGGCGCGCAGGGTCTTCGAGCCGTCGGGGCGGGTGATCTCGAACTTGTACAGCTCGCCCTCGCCGATGCCGGGGACGAACAGCTCCCAGACGCCGGTGGAGCCCAGCGAGCGCATCGGGAAGCCGGTGCCGTCCCAGAAGTTGAAGGTTCCGGCGATGCGGACGCCGCGCGCGTTCGGGGCCCACACCGCGAACCGGGTGCCGATCACGCCGTCGTGCGTCGTGGGGTGCGCGCCGAGCGCCGTCCAGAGCTGCTCGTGGCGGCCCTCGCCGATCAGGTGCAGGTCGAGGTCGCCGAGGGTGGGCAGGAAGCGGTACGCGTCGTGGGCGTCGTGCGTGGTGCCGTCGTACTCGATCAGCAGGCGGTACGCGGCGGTCGCAAGGCTGGGCAGCAGCACCGAGAAGAAGCCGCTGCCGTCGTCCTTCAGAGGGTGGCGCAGGCCGTCCGCCGTCACGGCGGTGACCGCGCGGGCGTACGGGCGGAAGGCGCGGAGCGCGGTTTCGCCGGTGGGGGTGAGGTGCGGGCCCAGGACCGAGTGGGGGTCGTGGTGGGTGCCGGTGAGGAGACGGTCCTGGTCGGGGCGGGGGACGGCGGGGTCGAACAGGGGTGCGGGTACGGGAGTTGGCTGCGGGGTCTGTTCGGTCGGGGGAGCCGCCGCGCTCTTGCGTGCAGGACGGCCGGACGCCGTCTTCTTCGCCGGTGTCCGTTCGGCGGCCTTCTTCGGCGCCGCCTTTTTCGCAACCGCCTTCTTCGCGGCGGCAGCTGCCTTCTTCTTGGGGTTCGGCGCACCGGACGTCACGGGCGGGGCCTCCTGGGAGTCGAGGGGTTTCAGGTGAGTTCGTGCGCGGCGAGCCGCCGGATCGCGGAGAGGGGTACGGGGAGCCAGTCGGGCCGGTGCCGGGCCTCGTACACGACCTCGTAGATCGCCTTGTCGGTCTCGTACGCCCGGAGTAGTACGGGGTCGGTACGCGGGTCCACCCCCGTCACCTCCGCGTACCCCGAGCAGTACGCCGCCCGGCAGGCCGCCGCCCACTGCGGTACGGGGGGTTCCGTCGAGTGCGCGGCGTAGTCGAACGACCGCAGCATCCCGGCGACGTCCCGCACAGCCGGCTGCGGCATCCGCCGCTCGGCGAGGGGCCGCGCGGGCTCCCCCTCGAAGTCGATGAGCAGCCAGTTCCCGGCGGGCGTCCGCAGACACTGCCCCAGGTGCAGGTCACCGTGTATCCGCTGGGCCACCCAGGTATGCCCCTCGGCGGCCAGCTCCGCGAGCGCCCCGAACGCCGTCCGCAACCCCGTCTCGTACGGCCGCAGCGACGGCACCGCCTGCACGGCCGCCTCCAGCCGCGCGATCATTCCCGCGACGAGCGGCTCCAGGTGGGCGTGCCCGAGGGTGACGGTGGGCAGCGCGCGGGCGAGAGCCTGGTGGACCTCGGCGGTGGCACGTCCGAGGGCGCGGGCGTCTTCGACGAAGTGGACGGGGCGGGACCTGTGGGGGAGGGGTACTACACCCTCAGGTATGACACTCCCAGGTATGACACCCCCGGGTACGCCATCGGCGAGCGAACCGGCGTCCGCCCCACCCCCGTCGTACCCCCCACCGTCATACCCCCATACCTCGAACTCTCCCGGCTCCTTCCCCACCCCCTGCAACGCCAGCTCCCACCCGTCCACCGCTCCGGCGACATACTTCTGAGCTACTCCCAGCACCCACGCCTCTCCACCCACCTCCGCCCCGATCCACCCGACAGGATCAGGCACCCGATCGCAGCCCTCCCGGGTGAGGGCCAGTGGTAGCTCCAGATCGGGGTTGACGCCGGGAAGGACCCGGCGCAGGAGTTTCAGGATGAACGTATCTCCATAGGTCACCGAGGAGTTGGACTGTTCGGCGGTGATCAGGCGGGGGACCAGATCGGGCTGGATCTCGGCGCCGGGGGCGCGGGAGAAGCGCAGCGCGCCCACCCGGGCCTCCGAGCGGATCGCTTCGAGGAGGACTTCGGCGGGCCAGGGGTCGTGGAGGGCGTCGTAGTACGTACGGCCGTCGAGTTCGCCGATGCGGGCGCCCGCCAGGTGGGGCGGGAGGGTCTCGCGTCCGGCGATGAGGAGCTGGTAGCAGTCGCCGGGGCCCGCGCCCTGCTCGGCGTGGGTGAGGACGTGGTGGAGGGACAGCCGTCCCCCGGGCGGCAGGAGCTCCGTCACGGTAACCGGCGTGAAACCGGTTACCGGGAGCCCCTTCCCGGCGAACCACCGCTGCCGGGGCAGCCATTCGCGCAGCAGGGGGGCCAGCGACGTGAGCAGGTCGGGGCCGGGACGCAGAGCCGTGTCCGCCATGACGTCGTCCTTTCCCCGGGGACCTGAACGGGCCGTGAGGGGTAGGGGTTTAGTGATGCGTGCCCCGGGCGGGGCGGGGGAAACCGCCCCGCCCGGACCTTCTAACCCGGGTTCCCCCGCAACCGGAACCAGTAGAAGCCGTGCCCCGCCAGGGTGAGCAGGTACGGGAGTTCGCCGACCGCCGGGAAGCGGACCCCGCCGAACAGCTCCACCGGATGGCGTCCGTTGAAGCGGCTGAGGTCCAGCTCGGTGGGCTGTGCGAAGCGGGAGAAGTTGTGGACGCACAGGACGAGGTCGTCCTCGTACTCCCGCAGGAACGCGAGCACCGCCGCGTTGCTGGACGGGAGTTCGGTGAACGAGCCCAGACCGAACGCCGAGTTCTGCTTGCGGATCTCGATCATCCGGCGCGTCCAGTGCAGCAGCGACGACGGCGACGACATCGACGCCTCGACGTTGGTGACCTGGTAGCCGTAGACCGGGTCCATGATCGTGGGGAGGTACAGCCGCCCCGGATCGCAGGACGAGAAACCGGCGTTGCGGTCCGGCGTCCACTGCATCGGCGTACGCACCGCGTCCCGGTCGCCGAGCCAGATGTTGTCGCCCATGCCGATCTCGTCGCCGTAGTAGAGGATCGGCGAGCCGGGCAGGGACAGCAACAGGGCCGTGAACAGCTCGATTTGGTTCCGGTCGTTGTCGAGCAGCGGCGAAAGCCTGCGCCGGATACCGATGTTGGCGCGCATCCGCGGATCTTTCGCGTACTCCGCGTACATGTAGTCGCGTTCCTCGTCGGTGACCATCTCCAGCGTCAACTCGTCGTGGTTGCGCAGGAAGATGCCCCACTGGCAGTTCGACGGGATCGCCGGGGTCTTGGAGAGGATCTCGGAGACGGGGTAGCGCGACTCGCGCCGTACGGCCATGAAGATGCGCGGCATGACCGGGAAGTGGAACGCCATGTGGCACTCGTCGCCGCCGGAGGAGTAGTCGCCGAAGTAGTCGACGACGTCCTCCGGCCACTGGTTGGCCTCGGCGAGCAGGACCGTGTCCGGGTACTGCGCGTCGATCTCCTTGCGGACCCGCTTGAGGAACTCGTGGGTTGCAGGAAGGTTTTCGCAGTTCGTTCCTTCGGCGGCGTACAGGTACGGCACGGCGTCGAGCCGGAAGCCGTCGATGCCGAGGTCGAGCCAGAACTTCAGCGCCGAGATCATCTCGTCCTGCACGGCCGGGTTCTCGTAGTTGAGGTCCGGCTGGTGGGAGAAGAACCGGTGGAAGAAGTACTGCTTGCGCACCGGGTCGAAGGTCCAGTTGGAGACCTCGGTGTCGACGAAGATGATCCGTGCCTCGTCGTACTGCTTGTCGTCGTCGGCCCACATGTAGTAGTCGCCGTACGGGCCTTCGGGGTCCTTGCGGGACTCCTGGAACCACGGGTGCTGGTCGCTCGTGTGGTTCATGACGACGTCGATGATGACGCGCATCCCGCGCTGGTGCGCGGAGTCCACGAACTCCACGAAGTCGGCGAGGTCACCGAACTCCGGGAGCACCGACGTGTAGTCGGAGACGTCGTAACCGCCGTCCTTCAGCGGCGACTTGAAGAAGGGCGGCAGCCAGAGGCAGTCGACCCCCAGCCACTGGAGGTAGTCGAGTCTGGCCGTCAGACCCTTCAGGTCGCCGACGCCGTCGCCGTTGGAGTCCTGGAAGGAGCGGACCAGCACTTCGTAGAACACGGCGCGTTTGAACCACTCGGGGTCGCGGTCCTTGGCCGGGGTGTCCTCGAAGGTGTCCTGTACGGGCTCGTTGACCATCATCGTGTGGCTGACCCTCCGATCTGCGGGTGGGACGGTCGCAGGACCGTCAGCACGTGCGCGGGACGCGAACCCGGTTCCAGCCGCACGTAGTTGGCCCTGCCCCAGTCATAGGTCTCGCCGGTCAGCTCGTCGCGCACCGGCACCGACTCGTGCCAGTCCAGGCCGAGTTGCGGCATGTCCAACGAGACCGTGGCCTCCTGGGTGTGGTGGGGGTCGAGATTGACGATCGTGAGAACCGTGTTCGACCCGGACGTCTTCGAGTAGGCGATCACCGCGTCCTTGTCCGCGTGATGGAAGTGCAGGTTCCTGAGCTGGCGCAGCGCGGGACTGGACCGGCGCACCTCGTTCAGGCGCGTGATCAGCGGCGCGATGCTCGGCGCCGACTCCCAGTCTCTGACCCGGAGTTGGTACTTCTCCGAGTCGTGGTACTCCTCGCTGCCCGCGCGCAGCGGCGTGTTCTCGCACAGTTCGTACCCGCTGTAGATCCCCCACGACGGCGACAGCGTCGCGGCCAGCACCGCGCGCGCCTCGAACGCCGGACGGCCGCCGTGCTGGAGGTACTCGTGCAGGATGTCCGGGGTGTTCGTGAAGAAGTTCGGCCGCATCGAGGCGGCCGTCTCCCGCGACAACTCCGTGAGGTACTCGGTGAGTTCGTCCTTCGTGGTGCGCCAGGTGAAGTACGTGTACGACTGCTGGAAGCCGATCTCGCCGAGCGTGCGCATCATCGCCGGACGAGTGAACGCCTCCGCGAGGAAGACGACGTCCGGATCGGTGCGGCCGATCTCGCCGATGACCCGCTCCCAGAACACGACCGGTTTCGTGTGCGGGTTGTCGACGCGGAAGATCCGGACGCCGACCGCCATCCAGTGCCGCAGCACCCGCAGCGTCTCCGCGACCAGCCCTTCCATGTCCGCGTCGAACGCCAGGGGATAGATGTCCTGGTACTTCTTCGGCGGGTTCTCCGCGTACGCGATCGTCCCGTCCGGCCGGTGGTGGAACCACTCCGGGTGCTGGTGCACCCACGGATGGTCCGGCGAGCACTGCAACGCGAAGTCCAGCGCGACCTCAAGTCCCAGCTCACCGGCCCGACTTACGAACCACGCGAAGTCGTCCAGTGTCCCCAGCGCCGGGTGCACCGCGTCGTGGCCGCCCTCCGGGGAACCGATCGCCCACGGCACGCCGACGTCGTCCGCCGTGGGGGTGAGGGAGTTGTTGCGGCCCTTGCGGAACGTCGTCCCGATGGGGTGGATCGGCGGCAGATAGACGACGTCGAAGCCCATCGCGGCGATCTCCGGCAGCCGCCGGGCCGCCGTGCGGAACGTGCCGTGCGGTACTTCCGACGTCCCCTCCGAACGCGGGAAGAACTCGTACCACGAACCGAACAGCGCGCGTTCCCGCTCCACCAGCAGCGGCAACTCCTCGGAGGAGGTGACCAGTTCACGCAGCGGATGGGCGGCGAGCACCGCGTCGACCTCGGGGGTGAGGGCGGCGCGCAGGCGTTCGGCGGGGGGCAGGGAACCGTTGCGGAGTGCTGATACGGCGCCGGCGAGGACGCCGGACGCGACGGGGACCCGCTCGTACAGCCGCGCCCCCTCCTCCAGGACCAGTTCGGTGTCGATCCCCGCCGGGATCTTGATCCGCGCGTGGTGGCGCCAGGTCGAGACGGGGTCGCTCCACGCCTCCACGGCGTACGTCCACAGGCCGGGCGCGTCCGGGGTGACGTCCGCGCCCCACCGGTCGGTGCCGGGGGCGAGTTCACGCATGGGGGTCCAGGGACCGGGGTTACCCCGGTAGTCCTTGAGTACGACATTGGCGGCGACGGCGTCGTGGCCCTCGCGGAAGACGGTGGCCGAGACCTCGAAGGTCTCGCCGGTGACCGCCTTGGCGGGCCTGAGGCCCCGCTGGACGACCGGGCGGACGTCCAGCACGGGTATCCGGCCGGTCACCGGGGTCACCGGGATCGGCGGGGGGACTGTCCGGGCGGCCTCGGTACCGGTACCGGCCTCGGCGCCGGTCCTGGTGTCGGGGGCCGCTTGCGGACCTGCTCGGGAACCGGAGGGTCGCTCCGGCGCGGGACGGGGTGTCGGGGGTGCCGACGGGCGTTGTGTGGCGGGCATGACCGCTCCTGTCCGCGTCAACGAGGGGTGGGCGCAGGGTGTGGGGAGGTGGGCCTGCGGGGGTGGTGCGAGTCGGATACCTGAGATGTAGCGGGGTAGTACCGCAGGAGCCTTCCCACAGTATTCGGGTGAGCAATCCGGCGCGCAGCTAACTACTCACGCGTAGTCCCGTATCCGGGTATGCCGCCATTCGGGTGAACGGCGGCCGTCGCGCTATTCCTTTGTCATGGAGCCGGAATCTGGAGGAGTTTGTCCGGTGAACCAACTCCTCGGCCGGAAACCTTCCCGTTCACGGCGTCCCGGACGAGTTCTCCGGCGACCTGGGCGGGCGTGGCTTTCGGGTGATCCGCCAGAAACAGCGCCGCCGCCCCCGCCGCGTGCGGCGCCGCCATCGACGTACCCGAGTACACCGCACGCCCGGTGTCATTCACGTTCGACGCGGACACGATCGACCCGCCCGGCGCGAACAGGTCCACGGACGAACCGTAGTTCGAATAGCTCAGCCGCGCGTCCTGCCGGTCGGTCGCCCCGACCGTGACCGCCTCCCGCACCCGCCCCGGCGAGTACCCGCCCGCCGGCCGCCCCTCGTTCCCCGCCGCGACCGTGTACGTCACCCCGGCCCGGATCGAGGTGCGTACGGCGGCGTCGAGCGCCGCGTTGGCGGGGCCGCCCAGGCTGAGGTTGGCGACCGCGGGCTTCTTCGCGTGCCGGGTGACCCAGTCGATCCCGGCGATCGTCCGCGCGATGGTCCCGGCGCCGGAGTCGTCCAGGACCCGCACCGACACGACCCGCGCCTTCCGCGCCACGCCCAGCGTCGAGCCCGCGACCGTCGCCGCGACATGCGTACCGTGCCCGTTGCCGTCCCCCGCGTACGGGTCGCCGCCCACGAAGTCCCAGCCGTAACCGGCCCTCCCCGCAAGCTCCTTGTGCGTGATCCGGACCCCGGTGTCGATGACGTACACCGTCACGCCCGCCCCCTGCGAGGCGGGCGCGCGATACGCGCCGTCCAGCGGCAGCGACGGCTGATCGACCCGGTCGAGCCCCCAACTCGCCGGAGCCGGACCCGGAGCCGGACCCGCCTCGACGTCCACCCGCGTGTCCTGGACGACCGACGCCACCCGGGGATCGGCGGCCAGACGCCGGGCCGAGCGCGGATCGGCATGCACGGCACAGCCGTTGAGGACGGTGCCGTACGTGTGGGTCACCCTCGCGCCGTACCCGGCGGCCACCCGGCGGCCCTCCTGCGGGGCCGTCCCCGCTCTCAGCGTGACCAGATAACTGCCCTCCACCGCACCGGACCCACCGGCCCCGACGACGACCCCCTCGGGTACGGCGTGCGCGGTCGTCGAGAGCAGCAGCGCCAGGACGACCGCGCCCAGCCCCGAACTCCCCACCCGTGTCCACCCCATGGGTTCCCCTCCCTGCCCGGCGCCCGCGGCGCCGCCCCGGCCGCACCCCTCCCCGGCACCCTCTCGTGCGCCGGGAGGAGTCACAAGGTGGCCTGCACGGAGGGAATCGGCCATATCGACCGGAGCCGGACGAGGAAAGGGTTGCGGTGTTTTTCGGACGGGACCGCGGGGAGCCATTACCGTCGAAGGGACGACGAGACGCACATCGCGGTGTGTCCCCCCTCTGCATGCGCGACGAGGTGGAAATTGAAGGCGATACGTCGGTTCACCGTCCGGCCCGTACTCCCCGAACCCTTGCGCCCCTTGACCGAGTTGGCCAGAAACCTCAGGTGGTCGTGGCACGAGGAGACCCGTGAACTGTTCCGGTCCGTCGACCCCGAACGCTGGGCCGCGACCGGCGACCCCGTCAGCCTCCTCGGCGGCGTCGGCGCCGAGCGGTTCGCCGAACTGGCCGACGACCGGAGTTTCCTCAGAAGGCTCGACTCCGTCGCCGGGGACCTCGACGACTATGTGAGCAACGGGCGTTGGTACCAGGAACAGCGCGAGGCGGGCGAACTCCCGGCCGCCGTCGCCTACTTCTCGCCCGAGTTCGGCATCACCGCCGCCCTGCCGCAGTACTCCGGCGGGCTCGGCATCCTCGCCGGCGACCACCTCAAGACCGCCAGCGACCTCGGCGTCCCGATCATCGGCGTCGGACTCCTGTACCGGCACGGCTACTTCAGGCAGACCCTGTCCCGGGACGGCTGGCAGCAGGAGCACTACCCCGTCCTCGACCCGCACGAACTCCCCCTCACCCCCCTCCAGGAGACCGACGGCACCCCCGCCCACGTCAGCCTCGCCCTCCCCGGCGGACGCCGCCTGCTCGCCCGCGTCTGGGTCGCGCAGGTCGGCCGCGTACCGCTGCTGCTGCTCGACTCGGACGTCGAGGAGAACGACCTCGGCGAGCGCGGCGTCACCGACCGGCTGTACGGCGGAGGCAGCGAACACCGGCTGCTCCAGGAGATGTTGCTCGGCATCGGGGGCGTGCGTGCCGTGCGCGCCTACTGCCGGATCACCGGGCACCCCGCGCCCGAGGTGTTCCACACCAACGAAGGCCACGCCGGGTTCCTCGGCCTGGAGCGGATCGCCGAACTCCGCGCCGAGGGGCTGGACTTCGCGGCGGGGCTCGAAGCCGTCCGCGCGGGCACCGTGTTCACCACCCACACGCCGGTCCCCGCCGGCATCGACCGGTTCGACCGGGAGCTGGTCGCCCACCACTTCGGCACCGACGCCGAACTCCCCGCCATCGACGTACAGGACGTCCTGAGCCTCGGCATGGAGACGTACCCCGGCGGGGAGCCCAACCTCTTCAACATGGCGGTGATGGGGCTCAGGTTGGCCGGGCGCGCCAACGGGGTCTCGCTGCTCCACGGCAGCGTGAGCCGCGAGATGTTCTCGGGGCTGTGGCCCGGGTTCGACGCGGACGAGGTGCCGATCACCTCCGTCACCAACGGAGTTCACGCGCCGACGTGGGTGGCGCCCGAAATGCTGCGGATCGGGGACGTGTCCGGGGTGCCGGACGGTGAACTGTGGGCGTTGCGCCGGGAGTTGCGCGGGCAGCTGGTGACGGAAGTACGGGAGCGGCTGCGCGCGTCCTGGCGGCAGCGCGGCGCCGGGACCGCCGAACTCGGCTGGATCGACGGGGTGTTGGACCCCGACGTCCTGACCATCGGGTTCGCGCGGCGCGTCCCCTCGTACAAACGCCTCACGCTGATGCTGCGCGACCGCGACCGGCTGATGGAACTCCTGCTCCACCCCGAGCGGCCCCTACAGATCGTCGTCGCGGGCAAGGCGCACCCCGCCGACGACGGAGGCAAGCGGCTCGTCCAGGAGCTGGTGCGGTTCGCCGACGATCCCCGGGTGCGCCACCGGATCGTGTTCCTGCCCGACTACGGCATGGCGATGGCCCGCAAGCTCTACCCCGGCTGCGACATCTGGCTCAACAACCCGCTGCGTCCCCTGGAGGCGTGCGGGACCAGCGGGATGAAGGCCGCGCTCAACGGCTGCCTCAACTTGTCGGTGCTGGACGGCTGGTGGGACGAATGGTTCCAGCCCGACTTCGGCTGGTCGATCCCCACGGCCGACGGGGACGCCATGGACGTGGACCGGCGCGACGACATCGAGGCCGCCGCGCTGTACGACCTCCTGGAGCAGCGCGTCGCCCCCCGCTTCTACGAGCGCGGGCCCGCCGGACTCCCCGACCGCTGGACCGAGATGGTCCGCCAGACCCTGACCCGGCTCGGCCCGAAAGTGCTCGCCGACCGGATGGTCCGCGAGTACGTCGACCGCCTCTACACCCCGGCCGCCCTCGCCCACCGCGCGATGACCCCCGACCGATCCCGCGAACTCGCCGACTGGAAAGGCCGGTTGCGCGCGGGCTGGCACCGGGTCGCCGTCGGCCACGTCGAGACGTCCACCACGACCTCCACCCCCGAACTCGGCTCCACCCTCGCGCTGCGCGTCCGCGTCCGGCTCGGCGAACTCGGCCCCGAGGACGTCCAGGTGCAGGCCCTCTCCGGCCGCGTCGACCCGGACGACCGCATCACGGACGCCACCCCCGTCGCCCTCAAGCCCGTCAACGGGCCCGACGACGAAGGGGGTTGGACGTACGAGGGACCGCTCGCGCTGGACCGGACGGGACCGTTCGGATACACGGTCCGCGTCCTGCCGTCGCACCGACTGCTGGCGTCGGACGCGGAGTTGGGGCTGGTGGCGGTGCCGGCGGAGGAACTGGTGGAAGGGGGCGGGGTGTTGATGAGGTGAGTTATTCGGACACCGGCGCGCACATCGCCTTCAGTACCTTCCCGCACCTGCGTGCGTACGCCAGCTGAAGCCCCCGAACCGCCGGACCCCCCGCCTTCGCGTACCACTTCGCCGCCCTGCTGAACGCCGTCACCGTCAGCCACACCGTCCCGTCCCCCGTGCGGTCCACGAGGAACGACTCCTCGCCGCACTCGGGATGGCCGGTGAGCGTGCCGTACGCCCAGCCCGCGCGCCGGGGTTCCTCCACGGTCCACACGATCCGGCAGGGCGCCTTGATGACCCCGGCGAGGGTGACGGTGACGTCCACGTCGAGCGCGGCGCGTTCGGCGGAGGCGTTGACGCCGACGCCCATCGCGCGGTGCATCTCCCAGGTGAGCACCGCCTCGGAGGCCCGCCGGAACACCGCCTCGCCCTCGCCGAGCCGCGTGCGCTCCCGCAGATGGTGGAAGCCGGGAGGGCAGAAGTGGGGATCGCGGGTCGCGCCCACGTGGTCGTACGAGAAAGGCCGTTCGGACATGGGCGCAAGAGTAGAGCGGCACCCGGGGATGCCTTCGTCCCGGGTGCCGCCCTGTTCACCTGTCCGTGACCACTAGCTGACGTTCACGGCCGACCACGCGGCGGCGACCGTCGCGTACTCGGTGGAGGTCGAGCCGTACAGGGCCGACGCCGCGCTCAGGGTCGCGGTGCGGGCGCCCTTGTAGTTGGTCGTCGAGGTCATGTACGAGGTCAGCGCCTTGTACCAGATCTGGACGGCCTTGGCGCGGCCGATGCCGGTGATCGTGGAGCCGTTGGACGTCGGGGAGTTGTAGGACACCCCGTTGATGGTCTTCGCGCCGCTGCCCTCGGACAGCAGGTAGAAGAAGTGGTTCGCCGGGCCGGACGAGTAGTGCACGTCCAGGTTGCCGAGGGTCGAGGACCAGCTGTCCTTGGACGAGCCGTCCTTGCTGGGCTTGTCCTGGTAGCGCAGCGGGGTGCCGTCGCCGTTGATGTCGATCTTCTCGCCGATGAGGTAGTCACCGGGGTCAGAGGCGTTGTTGGCGTAGAACTCGACGGCGGTGCCGAAGATGTCCGAGGTCGCCTCGTTCAACCCGCCGGACTCGCCGGAGTAGTTGAGGCCCGCGGTGTTGGAGGTGACACCGTGCGTCATCTCGTGCCCGGCGACGTCGAGCGAGGTCAGCGGGTCGGTGTTGCCCGAGCCGTCGCCGTACGTCATGCAGAAGCAGGAGTCGTCCCAGAACGCGTTGACGTACGCGTTGCCGTAGTGGACGCGGGAGTACGCGGCGACGCCGTCGTTCTTGATGCCGCTGCGGCCGAACGTGTTCTTGTAGAAGTCCCAGGTGACCTGCGCGCCGTAGGCGGCGTCGACGGCGGCCGTCTGGTCCGTGGAGGAGCTGGACGCGGTGCCGGTGCCCCACGTGTCGTCCGCGTCGGTGAACAGCGTGCCGGCCGAGGAGGACGTCGCGCGGGCCTTGTTGTACGTCTTGTGGCCGCCGCGGGTGCCGTCGGTCAGGTTGTACGTCGTACCCGACTTGGTGGTGCCCAGCGTGACGGTGCCGGAGTACAGGCTCTTGCCGGTGCCCGTCTCGATGCCCTGCCACTCGTACAGCTTCTTGCCCGTGGCCGCGTCGGTGATGACGTGCAGCTCGTTGGGGGTGCCGTCGTCCTGGAGGCCGCCGACGACGGTCTCGAAGGCGAGGGTCGGGGTGGAGCCGTTGCCGGCCCAGATCACCTTGCGGGGCGCGTTGTCCGCGGTGGTCTCGGCGGAACCGGCCGCCTTGGCGAGGCCGAGGGCCTGCTTCTCGGCGGTGGTCGGGGCGACCTTCGCGGTCAGCGAGGCGACCTTGATGGTGGCCGAGGTCGCCTTGGTGACGCCCTTCTCGGCGCCCGACGGGGTCGCGTGGACGACGAGGTCGCCGCCGAGGACCGGCAGGCCCGCGTAGGTGCGCTCGTAGCGGGTGTGCGTCGTGCCGTCGACGTCCTTGACGACGTCGCGGACGACGAGCGCCTCCTTGGTGCCGAGACCTATCTGCTGCGCGGTCTCGCTCGCGTCGGCCTGCCGGTCCTTGATCAGCGCGGCCCGGTCGGGCGCGGACAGGGACAGCGGGGCGGCGGCGAGGGTCCGGGCGGCCTTGTTGGCGTCGACCTTGGTGTCGGTCGCGTTGGCCGTGGTCAGCCCGGTGGTCAGCAGCGCTCCGGCGGCAACCGCGGTCGCGATGGCCAGCGTGGTGCGCTTGTGACGCGTGTAGACGGGGGTCACACAAGCTCCTTCGTGGGGGAGTCCGGGTGGTCCGGCGATGGGGAGTGCCGGCCGGAGTTGTCGTGAAGTTGTGCGGCGGGTGGGGGAAGAGTGACATCGAGGGCGCGTACATGTCAGGACCCTGAATCGATGTTGGCCGAAAACCGCCTGTCCGGTAAACGTTTCTGGAATGTAAACCGGATCAACTTCGGTAAAGGGGCCACTGGATACCAGTAAGGGACTGGCAAAGAAGTTGCCTGGTAAGGGAGTTGGTCCGCCCTGCATGAGGGGCTCTAGGACGGCCCTTACGCTGCCCTTACGTGCGCAGAATGCCGGAAGGTCGGATTCCGGCCGGTGGAGCGGCGCTTCGACGCGGGGGATGCGCGGTCGGTTCCCGCGGGCCCGGAAGTGATGACCGGAAACGATCGGGCGCCGCCCCCGAGGGAACGGCGCCCGACGTTCAGAGCATCACCGGCTTACGGGAAGGTGACCTTCCAGCTGTTGATCTGCCCGGTGTCCCGCGCCGCCTGGTCCTGGACGCGCAACTGCCAGGTCCCGTTGGCCGTTTCGGTGGACGCGTTGACCGTGTACGTCGCCACCACGTTGTCCGCCGAGTCCGACGAGCTGAACGCCTTCAGCAGGTACGTCGTCCCGCTCGGCCCCACCAGGTTGATCGCCAGGTCGCCCCGGAAGGTGTGCGTGATGTCCACCGACACCGACAGGTTGGACGGCGCGTTGCCGGTCCGCCCGGTCACCGCGATCGACGAGTTGACCGCCGCCCCGTTGTCCGGGATCGCCACGACGGTGCCGTTCTCGTACGAGGTGCCGGTCCCGCCACCGCCGCCGCCCGTCGAGCGCGCGCCGACCGCGATCGCCGCCCACGCGTCCTGTACGGCGCGGTACTCGGCCGACGTCGTGCCGTACAGCTCACCGGCCGCCGCCAGCGTGCCCGTGCGCGCGCCCGCGTAGTTGGTGTTCGTCGTGAACTTCGTGGCCAGCGCCCGGAACCAGATCTTCTCCGCCTTGTCCCGGCCGATGCCGGTCACCGGAAGCCCGTCCGAGGTGGCCGAGTTGTAGGTGACACCGTTGATCGTCTTGGTGCCGCTGCCCTCGCTCAGCAGGTAGAAGAAGTGGTTCGCGGGACCCGACGAGTAGTGCACGTCGAGACCGCCGAGACCGGAGTACCAACTGTCCCTGGACGAGCCGTCCTTGCTCGGCTTGTCCATGTAACGCAGCGGCGTGCCGTTGCCGTTGATGTCGATCTTCTCGCCGATGAGGTAATCGCCCACGTCCGAGGCGCTGTTGGCGTAGAACTCCACCGACGTCCCGAAGATGTCGGAGGTTGCCTCGTTCAGGCCGCCCGACTCCCCGCTGTACACCAGGCGCGCGGTGTTGGCCGTCACGCCGTGCGACATCTCGTGCCCGGCCACGTCCAGCGACGTCAGCGGCTTGTTGTTGCCCGCGCCGTCGCCGTACGTCATGCAGAAGCAGGAGTCCTGCCAGAACGCGTTGACGTACGCGTTGCCGTAGTGCACCCGCGAGTACGCCCCGACGCCGTCACCCTTGATGCCGTTGCGGCCGTGGACGTTCTTGTAGTAGTCCCACGTCACCGCCGCCCCGTAGTGCGCGTCGGCGCCCGCGGTCTCCGCGTTGGCCGGCAGCCCGTTGCCCCACGTGTCGTCCGGACCGGAGAACAGCGTCCCGGTGCCCGACGAACCCCGGTTCAGGTTGTACGTCTTGTGGTTGCCGCGCGCGGCGTCGGTCAGGTTGTACGTCGACCCCGACTGTGTCGTCCCCAGCGTCACCGAACCGCTGTACATCGTGTTGCCGATGCCGTTCTCGACGGCCTGGTACTCGTACAGCTTCTGGCCCGTGTTCGCGTCCGTGATCACGTGCAGCTCGTTCGGCGTGCCGTCGTGCTGGAGGCCGCCGACGACCGTTTCGTACGCGAGCGTCGGGGTGCCGTTCGCCGCCCAGACCACCTTGCGGGGCGCCCGGTTGGTGTCCGCCTTCTCGGCGCCTTCCGCCGTCGCGCGCGACAGGGCCTGCTTCTCGGCCGCGTTCGCCGCGATCTTCGGGGTGAGGGAGGCGACCTTCACGGCCGCGTTCGTCGCCTTGACGACGCCCTGCGTGACACCGGCCGCGTTCTCCTTCACGACCAGGTCGCCGCCGAGCACCGGCAGACCGGCGTACGTGCGCTCGTAGCGGGTGTGCGTCGTGCCGTCGGCGTCCTTCACGACGTCCCGCGCGATCAGCGCCTCCTGGGCGCCCAGGCCCAGGCTCTTCGCCGTCGCCGTCTTGCTCGCGTCCGCGTCGCGCAGCAACTCCGCGCGCTGCGAGGGGGTCAGGCGGATCGACTCGGTCTTCGTCGCCGACGACTCGGGGGCCGCCGTCGCCGCGCCGGACTGGATCGCCGTCGCGACAAGAGCCGCCACGCCCAACAGGGCCGCGGCGGCTGTTCTGCGATAGGGGGAGGTGCGTCTGGGGGTGGTACTGCTGCTCACCACTGAACTCCTTCGGGGAGACCGTCGGTCAACTGGTGTGGTGGTGCTGTGGGGTTGCTGTGCAGCGGTTGTGGGAAGGGTGGCAGGAGAGTGGGGGTTGTGTCAGGAGCACCTCAACAAGTTGGCCGGAAACCCTTTGTTGACCGACGCTTGGGGATCTCTGTACGCGGGGGGTCCGGGGGGCCGGGGCTCCAGCTGGGGCCGTGGAGAAACCGCAGGTAGTAGGACCATCGGACGAGCGGGTACCGGCCGAAACTCAGTGGGCGTTGTCAGTGCCGGTCCGTAGGCTCGCGAGCGTGACGTCAGTGAAGCCTGCCTCGGAGAAACGGCCCCCGGAACAGCCGGCCGTACGAACGCTGCTGCGGCTGTGGCCGTACGTACGGCCCGCGCGGGCGCGGCTGTTCAGCGCCGCGTTCGTCGCCGTGCTGGCCTCCTGCGTCGGGCTCGTCATCCCCCTCGTCCTGAAGTGGATGGTCGACGGGCCCATCGCCTCCCGCGACACGCGGGGCGTCTGGCTCGGGGCGCTCTGGCTGCTCCTCCTCGGGTTCGCCGAGGCGCTGCTCTTCGGGCTGCGGCGGTGGCTCGTCGCGCGGCCCCTGTCCCACGTCGAGGCATCGATGCGGGCCGACCTCTACCGGCACCTCCAGCGGCTGCCCGTCTCCTTCCACGACCGGTGGGCCTCCGGCCAGCTCCTCTCCCGCGCGACCACCGACCTCATGCTCCTGCGCATGTTCCTCGCGTTCCCCCTGACCTTCCTCTTCGTCAACGCCGTCACCATCCTCGTCGGCGTCGTCATCATGCTCCTCCAGGACTGGACCCTCGGGCTCGTCATCCTCGGGCCCGCGATCCCCGTCGTCCTGGTCTGCGTCGTCTTCGAGTCCCGGTACGCGCGCGTGGCCCGCCTCGCCCAGGACCAGGTCGGCGACCTGACGACCGTCGTCGAGGAGAGCGTCCTCGGGGTCCGGATCATCAAGGGGTTCGGCCGCCACCGCAGCCAGGCCCGGGTGTTCCGCGAACTGGCGGGGACCCTGCGAGGCACCGAGCTGCGCAAGGGGCGGCTGCTGGCGGCGATCTGGGGGGTCATCGTGACGCTGCCGGAGGTCGCCATCGGGGTGGCGCTGGTGGTGGGGGTGGTGCAGGTGGCCGACGGGGGCTTGTCGGCGGGGACGCTGGTGGCGTTCCTGTCGACGGCGCTGGCGTTGCGGTGGCCGGTGGAGTCGATCGGGTTCCTGCTGGCGATGAGCCAGGAGGCGGCTACTGCTACGGCTCGGTATTTCGAGGTGATGGATGAGGAGGCGGAGGGGGTTTCCGGCGGGGGTGGGGTCGGCGGTTTCGTGAAGGGTGCGGTGCGCGGGGGCGGGGTGAATGGTGCTGTGGCGGCGGCCGGAGGTGCTGGCGGCGGGGGTGCGGCCGGTGGGGCGGTGCCGGTGGAGGACAGGGCCGCTCCGGGCGGCGGGGCCGGTGACGTCGGGCGGGACGCGGTGGGAGCTGGGGCCGAAGGCGTGGGCGTCGGCTTCGGCTTCGGGAAGGACGCGGCGGCTCTCGGCGGTGGGGTTCGGGGAGCCGCTGACGGCGACCCGGTGGCTTCCGTCGGCGGGGTCCGGCAGCCGGGCGGAGTTCCGGCGCGGCTGCCGGTCGTGGCCGGGGGCGATTCCGCGAGGGCGGCTCGTGCGGACGCGGCGGTCGTCGATGGTGGTTTGCGGTTCGATGGGGTCTCCTTTCGGTATCCCGACGCCGATCCCGACTCGCCGCCCGTCCTCGCGCGGATCGACCTGCACATCCGGCCCGGTGAGTCCCTCGCGCTCGTCGGGGCGACCGGGAGTGGGAAGACGACGCTCACCGCGCTCGTGCCGCGCATGTACGACGCCACCGGTGGGCGGATCACCCTCGACGGGGACGACATCGAGGGGATGACCCGGGAGGAGCTGCGGTCCCGGGTCGCCGTCGCCTTCGAGGAGCCGACGCTGTTCTCGGCCAGCGTCGGGGAGAACGTACTGATGGGCGGAGCCGACGGCGACCTCGCGCGGGCGCTGGACGTCGCCCAGGCCGGCTTCGTGTACGACCTTCCCGGCGGCGTCGACACACAGGTCGGCGAGCAGGGGCTCAGCCTCTCCGGGGGCCAGCGCCAGCGCCTCGCGCTCGCACGCGCGGTCGTCGGACGGCCACCGTTCCTCGTCCTCGACGACCCGCTGTCCGCGCTGGACGTCCACACGGAGGCGGCGGTGGAAGCGGCACTCCGCCACGTCCTCGCGGACACGACCGCACTGATCGTCGCCCACCGCCCGTCGACGGTCCTGCTCGCGGACCGGGTGGCGCTGCTCTCGGAGGGACGGATCAAGGCGGTGGGCACGCATCAGGAGCTGTTGCGGACGAATGCGGAGTACGCGCACTTGATGGCAGGCGCCGAGCACCCCTCACTCTCCGATGAATCCCCCCTGGACCAGGAGGACGTCCGCCGATGACCGCCCCCACGACGACCCCGGCGCCCACGGCCCCCGCGCCCGACCCCTTCGACCAGGACGACCTCCCCACCCCGCCCGGTGCCACCGGCATCCTGCTGCGGTCGCTGCTCGCGCCCATGAAGGTCCGCGCGAGCCTCACCGCGCTGCTCCTCCTCGTCCAGCAGGCCGCCGTACAGATCGGCCCCCTGCTCGTCGCGTACGCGATCGACACCGCCGTACCCGCGTACCGGAACGGCGACAACGGGCCGTTGATCGCGGCCGGGGCCGGGTACCTGGGCGGCGCCCTGCTCTCCGGCGTCCTCCAGTACGCGTTCATCAACGCCTCCGCCCGCGTCAACCAGGACGTCCTGCTGGACCTGCGCGGCAGGATCTTCCGCCACGCGCAGGCGCTGAGCGTCGACTTCCACGAGCGGTACACGTCGGGCCGCCTGATCTCCCGGTCCACGACGGACGTCGAGTCGCTGCGGGAACTCCTCAGCGAGGGCCTCCAGGAACTCGTCACCGTCATCCTGTCGTTCGTCTACATCTCGGCGATGCTGCTCTGGCTGGACCTCGGCCTCGGCGCGGTCGCCGTCGCCTCGTTCGGCCCGCTGTACCTGATGATCCGGATGTACCGCCGCCGGGTGGGCCGCGTGTACGGCAGGCGGTCGACGGCCATCGCCTCGGTGATCGTCAAGTTCGTCGAGACGATGAACGGCATCCGCCCGGTCCGCGCGTTCCGCAGGGAGGCCGTGAACGACGCCGAGTTCGCGGCCCTGAACCGCGCGCACGAACGCTCCAACGGCGACGCCCTGCTGGAGATGGCGCGGTACGTCACCGGCTCCCGCCTGATCGCGAACACGGCCGTCGCGGTGATCGTCCTGTGGGGCGCGTACCGCGTCTCGGACGGCTCGCTCGAACTCGGCGTGCTCGCGGCGGCGGTCCTGTACCTGCGCCGCCTGTACGACCCGATCGACCGGCTCGGCATGTTCCTCAACTCGTACCAGTCCGCCGCCGCCTCCCTGGAGAAGATCGCCGGACTCCTCGCCCAGACCCCGTCCGTCCCGGAACCGGCGGACCCCCGCGAACTGCCCGTACGGCAGGGCGAGATCCCGGGCCGCACGGTCGAGTTCGACGGCGTCTCCTTCGGCTACCGCACCGGCGGCGAGATCCTGCCCCGCTTCGACCTGACCCTCCCGGCCGGCCAGACCGTTGCGGTCGTCGGCTCGACCGGCGCGGGCAAGTCGACGCTCGCGAAACTCCTCGCCCGCTTCTACGACCCGTCCGCAGGCCGCGTCACCCTCGACGGCGTCGACCTGCGCGACCTCCCCGTACCCGAACTGCGGCGCGGCGTCGTCATGGTGACCCAGGAGGCGTTCCTGTTCTCCGGCACCGTCGCCGAGAACATCGCGATCGGCCGTCCCGACGCCACCCGCGAGGAGATCGAGCGCGCCGCGAAGGCCATCGGCGCCCACGAGTTCATCAGCGCCCTGCCCGACGGCTACGACACGGACGTCCGCAAGCGCGGCGGCCGGATCTCCGCCGGCCAGCGCCAACTCGTCGCGTTCGCACGGGCGTTGCTCGCCGACCCGGCCGTACTCATCCTCGACGAGGCCACCAGCTCCCTCGACATCCCCGGCGAACAGGCCGTCCAGCGCGCCATGTCGACGGTCCTGCGCGGCCGTACCGCCGTCGTCATCGCGCACCGGCTGTCCACCGTCGAGATCGCCGACCGGGTGCTCGTCATGGAGCGGGGCAGGATCGTCGAGGACGGCCCCCCGGCCGAACTGATCGCCGGGACAGGCCAGTTCGCGGGCCTGCACCGCGCCTGGCGCGACAGCCTGGTGGCCGGCACGGGGGAGGGCCTGTGATCGACGCGTACGCCGATCCGGGGACGCCGGACTGCAAGGGCGGCGCCGGGTACCTGTGGTGGCTGACCCGATGCCAGCTCGGACGCGCCCTCGCCGGGGCGGCGCTGGCGTCCGTGTGGATGGTCCTCCTCGCGGCGACTCCCTGGATGATCTCCAAGGCCGTGGACGAGGGACTCGAACCCGGCGACCTGGGCGCGCTCGTCTGGTGGAGCACCGCGCTCTTCGTCGTCGGCGCGTTCAACGCGTGGCTCAGCATCATGCGGCACCGCACGATGACGCGGCTGCGGATGGATGCCAACTACCGCACGGTGAAGGTCGTGGTGCGCCAGGCCGTACGGCTCGGCGCCGCGCTGCCCCGGCGGACGGGCGCGGGAGAGGTCGTCACCATCGGGGTGGGCGACGTCCAGACCATCGCGTTCGCCCTGACCCCTATCGGGCCGGGGATCGGGGCGATCGTCATGTACGTCGTCGTCGCGGCCCTCCTGCTGGACGTCTCGCCGCTGCTCGCCGTCGTCGTCCTCACCGGCATGCCCGTACTCGCCCTGCTCGTCGGGCCGTTGATGGCCCGGCTCCAGGGCGCGGAGACCGAGTACCGCGAACGCCAGCGGCTGCTGACCGCGCGCATCGGGGACCTCGCGGGCGGGCTGCGCGTCCTCAACGGCCTCGGCGGCAAAGGGCTGTTCGCGGACGGGTTCCGGCGGGACTCCACGCGCCTGCGCGAACAGGGGTACCGGGTCGGCGCGGTGACGAGCTGGATCCAGGCGCTCGGGGTCGGGCTGCCGACGCTGTTCCTGTCCGTGGTGACCTGGCTCGCCGCGCGCCTCGCCGCGCAGGGGGAGATCACGGTCGGCCAACTCGTGTCCGTGTACGGGTTCGTGGCCGTCCTCGTCGTGCCCGTGTCCTTCCTCGTCGAGCTGGGGTACCAGCTGAGCCGGGGGGTCGTCGCGGCGCGGCGGGTCGTACGGCTGCTGGAGCAGGAACCCGATCCGGACGTGCCGTCCGCCGAAGCGCCCCTCGGCGCCGCCGAGTTGTACGACCCCGTGTCCGGCGTGCGGGTCCGGCCCGGCGAGTCGACCGCCGTCGTCTGCGCGCGGCCCGCCGACGGCGCCGTGATCGTCGACCGGCTCGGGCGGTATCTGCCGTCCGACGTCATGTGGGGCGAAGTCCGGCTGGACTCCGTGCCGTTGGCGTCCGTGCGGGCGCGGATCCTCGTCGCCGACAACGAGGCCGACCTCTTCGCCGAGACACTGCGCGAGATGGTGTCGGGGCGGGAGGCGCGTGACGTCGAGGAGATCACGCGGGCCGTGTGGGGTGCCGCGTCCGAGGACATCGTGCGCGGGCTGCCGGACGGGCTCGACTCCGCCGTCTCCGCGCGGGGGCGCAACCTCTCCGGGGGCCAGCGCCAACGCGTGCGCCTCGTACGGGCGTTGCTCGCCGACCCCGAGGTGCTGCTCGCCGTCGAACCGACATCGGCACTCGACGCCCACACGGAGGCGGCGATCGCCGCGCGGCTGCGGGAGGGGAGGGCGGGGAGGACGACGGTGGTGACCTCCACGTCGCCGTTGCTGCTGGACCGGGTGGACCGGGTGCAGTACGTGGTGGAGGGGCGGGTGGTCGGGGTGGGGACGCATCGGGAGCTGCTCGAAGGGGAGGCGGGGTACCGGGAGTTGGTGGCTCGGGACGCGGGGGCGGAGTACGCGGGAGAGGTGGTCCGGTGATGGCGGGGGAGTGTTGGCGGGGGCTGGAACGGGGCGTGGGGGATCGGGAGTTGGGCGGTCGGGTCGGCCTGGTGGCCCGGGTCGCTCCGGTGGTTCGCGTCGGCCGGGCGGTTCGGGTCGGTTCGGTGAGAGGAGCGGTTCTGTGAGCGGCGGCGAGAACTCCGGGCGGTTGCCCATTGCCGGGGCCCGTGAAGTCCGGCGCGCCGTCGGGCGGTTGGTGCGTGCCGATCGCCGTGCGCTCGGGATCGTCGTCGGCGTCAATGTGCTCGCCGCCCTCGTGGGGCTCGTCGGGCCCTGGCTGCTCGGGCGGATCATCGACGAGGTGCGCGACGGGGCCGGGGTCGAGACGGTGGACCGGCTCGCGTTCGGGATCCTCGTCGCCGCCGTCGCCCAACTGCTGCTCGCGCGCTGGGGGCGGTACGTCGCGCACCGGTTCGGGGAGCGGACGCTCGCCCGCGTGCGCGAGGAGTTCGTGGACCGGGCGCTCGCGCTGCCCGCGTCCGTCGTCGAACGCGCCGGGACCGGCGACCTCACCACGCGCGGCACCGCCGACGTGGCGAGCGTCGGGACGACCCTGCGCGACGCCTGGCCCGAGATCATGGTCGGCAGCGCGCAGGCCCTGTTCCTGCTGGCCGCCGTCTTCTTCGTCGACCCGCTCCTCGGCCTCGTCGCCGCGCTCGGGCTCGCGCCGATCTGGGCCGGCGTGCGCTGGTACCTGCGGCGCGCCCGCACCGCCTACCTCGCCGAGGGCGCGGCCACCTCCGAGGTCTCCGAGATCCTCGCCGAGACCGCCGGCGGCGCCCGCACGGTTGAGGCGTTCCGCCTCGGCGAACGACGAACGGCGGCCAGCCGTACGGCACTTCACGAGTCCAAGCGCACCCGCTTCCACACCCTCTACCTGCGCACCGTCTTCTTCCCGATCGTCGAGGTGTCGTACGCCCTGCCCCTGTCGGCGATCCTGGTCCTCGGCGGCGTCCTGCACGCGCACGGGGCGATGAGCGTCGGCGCGGTCGTCACCGCGACCCTCTACACCCGCCAGTTCTTCGAACCCATCGACCAGGTGATCATCAAGGTCGAGCAACTCCAGTCCAGCGGGGCCTCGTTCGCCCGCGTCGAGGGGATCGCGCAGGCGCCGGGGGCGGCGAAGGAGGACGCGCCGACGCCGGTGGACGACCGTATCGACGTGACCGGCGTGCGGTTCGCGTACGAGCGGGGCGGCGAGGTCCTGCGCGGCGTCGACCTCACGGTCCGCCCCGGCGAACGGCTCGCCGTGGTCGGCCCGTCCGGCGCGGGCAAGACGACGCTCAGCCGCCTGCTCGCGGGCGTGGACGCGCCCACGGAAGGCACGGTCACCGTCGGCGGCGTCCCCGTCGCCGGCCTCGGCCCCGAACAACTCCGCCGCCAGGTCGTCCTCGTCACGCAGGAGCACCACGTCTTCCTCGGCACGGTCCGCGACAACCTCCGCATCGCCGAACCCGGCGCGAGCGACGAGGAGTTGTGGGCGGCGCTGCATGCGGTGGGGGCGGGGGAGTGGGTACGCGACCTCCCCGGCGGGCTGGACGCCGAACTGGGCACGGGCGCACGTACGTTGGACGGCTCCCAGGCCCAACAGCTCGCGCTGGCACGGGTGGTGCTGGCCGATCCGCACACCCTCATCCTCGACGAGGCGACAGCCCTCCTGGACCCCACCACGGCCCGCCACACCGAACGCGCCCTCGCGGCCGTCCTCAAGAACCGCACGGTCATCGCGATCGCGCACCGCCTCCACACGGCCCACGACGCGGACCGCGTCGCGGTGATGGAGGGGGGCCGCCTGACGGAACTGAGCACACACGAGGAACTGATGAACGCCGGGGGAGCGTACGCGGACCTGTGGGGGACGTGGCACGGGGAGCGGGTGGGGGTGGAGTGAGGGACCCCGCGCGCGGATCAGCCGAGGATCTTCCGTTCGTACGCCACCGCGACCGCCGCCGCCCGGTCGTTGACGCCCAACTTGGCGTAGAGGTGGGCGAGGTGGGTCTTCACGGTGGCCTCGCTGATGAACAGCTCGCGGGCGATCTCCCGGTTCGACGTGCCCTTCGCGACGAGGGCGAGCACTTCGCGTTCCCGTGCGGAGAGGGGCTCGGTCGTGGGGGTGCGTACGGCGCTGACGAGCCTTGTCGCGACCGCCGGGGACAGGACCGTACGGCCGTCCGCCGCCGCCCTGACCGCCGTGAACAGTTCGTCGCGCGGGGCGTCCTTGAGGAGGTAGCCGGTCGCGCCCGCCTCGATCGCGGGGAGCGTGTCGGAGTCGGTGTCGTACGTCGTGAGGACGAGCACCTTCGCGCGGGCTCCCGTACGGGTGAGGCGCGCGATCGCCTCGACCCCTCCGCCGCCCGGCATCCGCAGGTCCATCAGGATCACGTCGGGGTCGAGCGCGGCGGCCTTCTCGACGGCCTCGACGCCGTTCGCGGCCTCGCCGAGGACCCGGAAGCCGGAGGCCGAGGCGAACATGCCGCGCAGGCCGTCGCGTACGACGGGGTGGTCGTCGACGATGAGGAGGGAGATCTGCCGGGCGTCCGGCGTGCGGTCATCGGTCATGGCGGACCAACGGTACGCGAGCCGACAGTGCCGTGCCCTGGCCCGGTTCCGACTCGACCGTGAAGGAGCCCGCGATGCGCTCGGCGCGGGCGCGCATGCCGTCGAGGCCGAAGCCTCCGGCGCGGGTGCGCTCGGGGAGGGCGAGGGGGGCGAAGCCGCGGCCGTCGTCGCGGATGTCGAGGATCACCTCGTCGGTGAGGAAGCTGAGGGTGACGCCGAGGCGGCTCGCGCGCGCGTGCCGGGCCGCGTTCGAGAGGGCCTCCTGGGTGATGCGCAGGAGCGTCGCGGAGACCTCGTCGTGGAGTTGCTCCACCACCCCGGTGACGGTGAACTCGGCCCGTACGCCCGTGCGTTCGCCCCACTCCGTGACCGTGCCCTTCAGCGCCTCGGGCAGTCCCGCGTCGGCCAGCGCGACCGGCGCGAGGTTGTGCACCGAACGCCGGGCCTCGCCGAGGCTGTGCCGGGCGAGATCGATCGCGCGGACGGTGTGCTCGCGCGCCGCCGCCGCGTCCGGCGTGTTCGTCACGACCTGGAGCTGGGCGATGATGCCGGTCAGGCCCTGCGCGATGGTGTCGTGGATCTCGGCGGCGAGGCGCCTGCGCTCGTCGGCGACTCCGGCCTCCCGCGCCTGGACGAGGAGTTGGGCGTGCAGGGCGGCGTTCTCGTCGAGGGCCTGCTGGAGGGCGGCGTTGGTGCGTTCGAGCTCGGAGATGGTGGCGGAGCGTTCGACGGCGCGGCGCGCGTCCTGCTCGGTGAGGTGGGCGATCACCGCCTGGAGCGCGAACTGGAAGAGCAGCAGCGCCATGAACACGGCCCACTGGCCGATGTTCTTCGGCGGCATCCCGCCGGCCTGCGCGCCCGCCACCGGGACCGCGCTGGCGAACAGGCCGGCCCTGCGCCATCTGCCGGGGAGCAGTTCGTCGGAGTCCATGTAGCCGGTGGCCGCGTAGAACGCGAAGAACGGGTTGAGCAGCGTGAGCGCGAAGGCGAGCGCCCAGCGCAGGACGTAGTACGCCGTCCCGGCCGGGGAGGGGGTCCGGCCCCGGTCGGGGCGGCGGTGGCGGGTGGTGTGCCACCAGAGCTGGAGCAGGACCGCGGCGACGACCAGGCCTGCCGCGGCGTACCGCGCGGCGGGGCCCGCCATGAGCCCGGCGGCGATGGTCGAGAGGACGACGCTGATGCCGAGCATCCCGTACGGTCCCCAGACGTGGAGTTGCTCCCATCGTCTGTCGATCTGCGTGTCCTGCGTGCTCATGGGCCCAGTGTCCTATTCCCAGCGGAACCAGCGAGCGGCGGCCCCGGTCAGCAGCACGATCCACGCGACCAGTACACCGAGGTGGCCCCAGCCGGGCCAGTCCCCGGCCGCCGCCTGGTTCAGGGCCTCGGCCGCCGCGCCGAACGGGGTGTAGCCGACGGCCGTCGCGAGGCCGTGCGGCATCGTCTGGACCGGCATCCACACGCCCGCGCAGAACATCGACGGGAAGAAGACGGCGGAGCCTATGGCCCCCGCGATCTTCGTCGTCCTGGACAGTGCGGAGATCACGGCGCCGAGGCCGAGCGCGGCGAACAGGGTCAGCAGGAGGGCGAGCGCGTAGCCGAACGGCTGCTTCGGCAGGGTGACGTCGAACGCGAGGCGGCCGACCGCGAGCGCCAGCACGGACGAGGCGAGCGCGGCGGTGCCGTACATCACCATCTGCGCGGCGAGCAGCGCGGACGGCCGTACGGGGGTCGTCGACATCCGGCGCAGGATGCCGCGCTCGCGGTAGCCGGTGAGGGTCTGCGGCATCGACTGGAGGCCGCCGACGATCAGCCCGAGCAGGACGGCCACCGGCACGTACGCGTCCACGGGCCGCAGGCCGCCGAAGGCGTCGTCCGGCTGCCGGAACGAGGGGATCGAGCCGAGGATCACGAGCAGGAGGGTGGGGAAGAGGAGGATCCAGAAGTGGGCGCCGGGTTCGCGGCGGAAGAGGCGGAACTCGGTCTTGAGGACGGCCGCGTTGACGGTGGGGGCGAGGGGGGTGGCGGAGAGCATGGGAGCCGGCTTCCGGGAGGCGGGGTGCTGCGACGGCGCGGGGTTCGAGAGTCCGGTGCTCATGCCGGCACCCCCTTCGTGAGGTCGAGGAACGCGTCGTCCAGCGTCGCGTCGGTGACGCGGAGCTGGTGCGCCGTGATGTGGCGGCGGGCGAGGAGGGTGATCACGGCGTTGACGGTCTCGTCGGTGCCGGAGAGGGTGAGGCGGCTGTCCTTGTGCTCGACGGAGGCGAGCGCGGGGAGCGCGGCGAGGTCGGTCTCGTCGAGGGGTGCGGAGGGGGTGAAGCTGATGACCGTCGCGCCCGCCGAGCGGCGGATCAGACCGGCCGGGGTGTCGAGGGCGGCGACCCTGCCCTTGTCGATCACGGCGATACGGTCGCAGAGGCGCTGGGCCTCCTCCATGAAGTGCGTGACGAGCAGGACGGTCACGCCGTTCGCCCGGATGTCCTCGATCAGCTCCCACGTGTCGCGGCGGGCGCGGGGGTCCAGGCCGGTGGTGAGTTCGTCGAGGACGACGACCTGAGGGTTTCCGATCAGCGCCAGGGCGATGAACAGGCGCTGCTTCTGTCCCCCGGAGAGCTTCCCGAACCGGGTCGTCAGCTTGCCGGTCAGCCCGAGCCGTTCGGCGAGGGGGCGCCAGTCCGCCGGGCGCGTGTAGAAGGACGCGTACAGCTCCAGCGCCTCCCGTACGGTCAGCTTCGCCTGCAACTCGCCCTCCTGGAGCTGCGCGCCGAGCACCTGGGCCACTTTCTCGTGCTCGGCGACCGGGTCGAGCCCGGCGACGCGGACCCGCCCCGCGTCCGGCACCCGCAGCCCCTCCACACACTCCACCGTGGTCGTCTTCCCGGCCCCGTTCGGACCGAGCACCCCGAAGATCTCCCCCTCCTCGACGGCGAAGGAAACTCCGTCCACCGCCCTGTGGGCGCCGTACGTCTTACGCAGATCCGTGACTTCGATGACGGGCATGCATCCAGCGTCCCGGACCACCCCCACCAACCACATCGGCCGAAAAGCCAGACCCCGCCTCATCCATTCACCCGTTCGGCATCAACCGATCGGCTGATGCCGAACGAGCGAACCGGGCGGACCTCAAGGACGTACGACCTTGACCACGAACGCGAGAACGACGACCGCCCACACGGTCATGAGGGCCGCCGTGAAGGTGACCGATTCGAGGCGCCTACGGCGTTTCCTACGAGGCACCCTTCCGCCGCCTCTCCGGGCACGCGGTGAACGGGAGCCGGTACCCCTCCAGGGTCACCGGGTGGGTGTGCACGCTGACGGTGTCGGAGTCGAAACGCCACCCCCGGGCAGTGGCGATCTCGGCGTTCACCGTGACGGGGTCCTGGGGCCCGATGCCCAGGCAGTCCCGGAGACTGCCCAGCATGCTCGGTACGTCCCTCCCGGTGAGGGCGCCGCCCCGGACCGTACGCCCGTTCTCCGTGACCGACCAGCACACACGGAACCAACGGGCCTCGACGCAGGGAGAGTTGGCGCTCATGGCGTTCCCGGCGGTGTGTGCCGGTGGCACGGACACATGCACACCAGGTACCGGACTCCGGGGACGTCGGACTCACGGGGTACGGCGTCCCGGCAATGGTCGTGGCTGCCGAGCACGCAGCGCGGGGAGCGGTACGGCGGCTCGGCGACCGCGATGTTCGGGTCACGGGTCATCGGGTACCCCCGTCACCGTAGGCGCGGCGGTAGGCGTCCCACAGCCCTTGCCCGGTCCCGCACTTGTCGGTGTGCTCGAACCGCAGGGGATAGGCGCGCAGCATGCCGTCTTCGGTCTGCCCGAGGCCGGTCACCGGGCCGCCGCTTCAGTTAAGCAACCGCCGCACTACACATAGGTACGATGGAAGTGGCAGGAGGACTTAAGAGCTTTAAGTGCCGCGCCAGTGCGAGGGGTTGAGGACCAGTGAGGACACCGGAACCGAACGCTGAACTCGAACGGCTTTATCGCGAGAGCGGAAGGACACTGCGTCAGTTTGCGCAGGCGGTGAACCGCATCGGGACAGAGCGCGGAACGCCTTTGAATTACCAGGAACCATCAGTCCACCAGTGGCTCAAAGGGCACATGCCGAAAGAGGCTGCACGGCCGTTGGTCCTGGAGGCTCTTTCCCGTCGGCTTAAGCGCCCGGTAACGCATGCGCAAGCGGGATTTCCCGTATCCCGGAACCGGTCGAACTCCCAGCCGGGCACGGTGGAAGGGCTCGTCGATCTCGGGACGAACGACATGGACCCGTCCCGGCGGGGCGTGCTGGGCATCGGCCTGTTCTCCGTCGCCCTCGCTGTGCCCAACTGGCCTGATGTCGTCGGGCGGATGGAGGCAGTGCAGAAGGGCCAGGTCCAGCGCATCGGAATGACCGAAGTGGACATGGTCATCGCCATGACCGAGCGAGTCTCCGAACTCGACGACCAATTCGGCGGACGCCACGCACGACCGATGGCCGCCGCGTTCCTCGTGAACACGGTGGCTCCGTACCTTCGGGCCGATGCCCCGGAGCACGTGCGCAAGGCGATGATGTCGGCGGCTTCCGACCTCTGTTACCTCACCGGATATATGGCTGTGGACGAAGGTGCTCATGGACTGGCCCAGCAGTACTACTTGAAGGCGCTGGAACTTGCCGGAGCATCAGAGGACCACCTGACGTACGGCACAACGCTGCGAGGCATGAGCGTTCAGGCCGTAGATCTGGGACATGGCTCCCAGGCGATGCGACTGGCTGACGCCGCCACCGCGGCTTCTCCCGACGCCGGTCCCAGGATGCGTGCTTTCCTCGCCGGCCAGCAAGCGCACGCCTCCGCTCAGATCGGCGATCGCAACAAAGCACTCGCGTACCTTCGGGAAGCCGAAGTCGCCATGGAAAAGGCGGAATCCCGAGCAAAGATCTTCGGTTCATACGACCCTGCCGCCTTGAATTACCACACAAGCCAGGTGAGGTACGAGCTAGGAGACATGACGGGGGCAGTCGAGGCGATGCAGCAGGCCGATCAACTCCGGCCGAGTATCTACCGGCGTACCCGGACACATCAGCGCGGACTCCTCGCCGAACGTCAACTCTCCATCGGCCACTTGGAAGCCGCCTGCGCCACCTGGAACCTCGCCCTGGACGACTACCCGTACGTCCAGTCCGGCCGCGCCGACCAACGCATGCGGAACATGGCCAAGTTGATTCGCCCCTACCTCAGCAACCCCTCAGCACGAGCACTTCACGAGCGTGCACGGCTCGTCGTCCCGCCGTCCCTGCTCACCGCCCGGTGAAACTACCTGTCCCCCACCCGCATCTCGAACCACGTCGTCTTCCCCCGCGGAAGTAAGTCGACCCCCCAGCGATCCGACAGCTTGTCCACGAGGAACAACCCCCGCCCGCTGACGTCGAGTTCGTGGACCGGCATCAGGCAGGGCAGCCCCCGTGAGGGGTCGCGGACCTCGATGCGGATCCAGCCCCGGCGGCGCCGCATACGGAGGCCGAAGACGCGGGCGCCCGTGTGGCGTACGGCGTTGCCGACGAGTTCGGAGACGAGGAGGACGGAGTCCTCGGCGAGCTTGGGGGTGAGTCCCCACTGGCGCAGGACCACGAAATGCGTCAACCGGCGTGCGGCGGCGGCGGATTCAGGGCGGGACGGGAGCGGAACCTCGGCCTCCGTGGGATCGCCGAACAACTCCACGGCCTTCAACGCCCGCTCGTCCTCGACCGCGGGCGACCAGCGCGCCGCGTCCACACGCCCGTGTCCTCGCGGCTGTTCGAAACTCTCCAGCCCCGCCATGCCCCCATCATGGCCGCCCGGAGCGCCGTCCGTGGCCGTTCCGGGGGAATACGCCCCCCGCAAGCTTCCGGTACCCGGCACGCCCGCGGCATATGACCGTGGCACGAAGGCACCCGGGAAACCCCCGTTGAGCTGCGAAGACGGCTCACTCGACGGCAATCGACGGCTCCCTCGGCACGGCTGACTTGTGGTCACCCCAAGGCTCCCACAAACCGCCCCATCGAGGGACCCGGATGAGACATCATGTCAATTGCAAGACCCTGTACGGGAATTCGGTAAGGGGATACCTCACAGGCCGATCAGGTTTACGGCGCAACAGCTGTCCTCTCAGAGGAACTTCGCCTTCCCCGGCCCCTCCTCCACGAAGCTCCGCATCCCCCGCTCCCGGTCCTCCGTCGCGAACAGCCCCGCGAACCAGGTGCGTTCCACGGCGAGACCTGTCTCCAGGTCGGTCTCAAGACCCGTGTCGATCGACTCCTTCGCGGCGCGCAGCGCGATCGCCGGACCCTGCGCGAGCTTCGCGGCCCACGCGTGCGCCTGCGCGTACACCTCGTCGGCCGGGACGACGCGGTCCACGAGGCCGAGGGACAGCGCCTCGTCCGCCTTCACCATCCGGCCGGTGAAGATGAGGTCCTTCGCCTTGGACGGTCCGATCAGCCGCGCGAGCCGCTGCGTGCCGCCCGCGCCCGGGATCACGCCGAGGAGGATCTCCGGCTGGCCCAGCTTCGCGTTCTCCCCGGCGATCCGGTAGTCCGCGCAGAGCGCCAACTCGCAGCCCCCGCCCAGCGCGTACCCGGTGATCGCCGCGACGACCGGCTTCGGGATCCGCGCGACGGCCGTGAACGCGTCCTGGAGCGCGCGGGAGCGCAGCACCATCGCCGCGTGGTCCATCGCCTGCATCTCCTTGATGTCCGCGCCGGCCGCGAACACCTTCTCCCCGCCGTACATGACCACCGCGCGTACGTCGCCGCGCCGCGCGGCCTCCTCGGCGAGCTCCTTCAGCCGGTCCTGCGTGGCGGTGTCCAGCGCGTTCATGGGCGGGCGGTCGAGCCGCAGCGTGCCGACGCCTTCGGCGACTTCGAGATTCACGGTCATGCAGGCAGGTTAACGGGGATTAACGGGGAGTGGCTCGGTGCCGTGAGTCACAGCACCGAGCCACCCTCCTACCTACAGAAACGAATTACTTCGTCCACTCCGCCCACGACATGTTCCAGCCGTTGAGCCCGTTCGCCGGATTCACCACCGGGTCAGTGGAGTTCTTCACGACAACCACGTCCCCGACCATCGAGTGGTTGAAGAACCACGCCGCGGCGATGTCACTGTCGTACCCGCCCCGCACATCGCGCAGCCCGATGCACCCATGGCTCGCGTTGTAGTTCCCGAACGCGTCCCCACCCCAGTAGTTGCCGTGCACGAACGTGCCCGAGTCGGTGAGGCGGATCGCGTGCGGGACGTCCTTGATGTCGTACTCGCCGTTGTAGCCGACGGTGTCCCCGTTCATCCGGGTGACCTTGTACTTCTCGCTCATGACCATCTGCCCGTTCCAGGTGGCGTACCCGGGCTTGCCGGTCGTCACGGGGATCGTCTTGATGGTCTTGCCGTTCTGCTGGACGGACATCGTGTGCTTCTTGGCGTCGACGATCGACACCTGGTTGCGCCCGATGGTGAAGGAGACGGTCTTGGTCTGCTCGCCGTAGACGCCCTTGCGGCCCTCGACGCCGTTGAGGTTGAGCTTGACGGTGACCTTCGTACCGGCCTTCCAGTACTGGTCGGGCCGGAAGTCGAGCCGGTCGTTGCCGAACCAGTGGCCCTGGACGTCGACCGCCGGGACCGTCTTGATCTCGATGGCCTTCTCGACGGCGTCCGGCGCGGTGATCCCGCGCGTGAAGCGGATCGAGAACGGCATCCCGACGCCGACGGTCGAGCCGTCCTCGGGCGTGAAGTTGCCCGTGAACGTGTTCTTCGGGCTGAGGGTCGTGAACGCCGAGTCCTCGGCGGCCTGACGCCCCCCGGCGTCCTTGGCGACCGCGTGCACCTGGTACTTCGTGGACGCGGCGAGGTGCGTGGCGGGCGTCCAGCCCGCGCCGTCCGCGGAGATCGCGCCCTCGACCGCCGTACCCTTCGGGTCCTTGACGACGACCTCGGTGAGTTTGCCCTTCGCGGCGGTCACCTTCAGCGTGCCGCTCGTGTTCACGGCGGTCGCGCCGTTCGCCGGAAGGATGCTGACGACCGCCTCGGACTGGGCGCTCTGCGCGCTGTCGGCGGGCTTGCCCTTGGTGTCGTTCTTGCCGGAGTCGCCGGAACCCGAGTTCCCGCTCCCGCCGCACGCGGTGACGGCGAGCAGAAGGACGCCGGACATCAGCGCCAGTCCTCTCTTACGTCCTCGCACCGACGCCCCCGATATCGGCCGCACGTTCAAGTCGTTCTCCCCTCGCGAGGCCCCTGATCAGAGCCCCCACCCCCGCGCTCGCCGCGCGATCACTGGCGCATCCTAACCGGGTGTATTTGACCATCTGGTCAGCTGAACGTCACCGTTTCGTCGCAAAGGCCCCACACGCCCTTGCGAAGGCTCCACACCCGCCATGACCACCCCTTTTCGCGGCGAGCCCGCGCCCCTGACCGGCGGCGAGCCCGCACGCCCCGCCCCTGATCCCTACCCGGCGCCCTACCCGACCGCACCTCCCGCGACCCACTCCTTCCACCCCATGTTCCAGCCCCCCAGCCCGTTGTCCGCCGCCACCGTCTTGTCCCGGCTGTTGACCACCTCCACCACGTCCCCGATCAGACTCCGGTCGAAGAACCACCCCGCCGGAGTCTCCGACGAACCCCCCTTCACATCCCTCAGCCCCACACACCCGTGACTCACGTTCACCCGTCCAACGGCGTACGGCGCCCAGTAGTTCCCGTGCAGGAACGTCCCCGAGTCGGTCAGCCGCATCGCGTGCGGCACGTCCGGGATGTCGTACTCCCCGCCGAACCCGACGGTCCGGCTGTTCATCCGCGTCACGTCGAGCATCTCGGTGACGACCATCTTCCCGTTGTACGTCGGTGTCTTCGGCGAACCCGCGGTGATCGGCACGGTCGCCAGGAGCCGCCCGTCGCGCCGCACCTCCATCGTGTGGTCGGCGGCGTCCACCAGCGACACCTGGCTGCGCCCGACGGTGAACGAGAACGTCTTGGACTGGAGCCCGTACACCCCCGGCGCCCCCTCGACGTCCCGCAGCCGCAGCGTCACGGTGACCTCGGTGCCCGGCTTCCAGTACTCGCGCGGCCGGAAGTCCAGCCGCTCGCCGCCGAACCAGTGCGGGCGCACCTCCACCGGAGGGTCCGCGGTGATCTCGACGGCCCGCTCCACGTCCGCGCGGCTGACGATCTCCCGGTTGAACTCCAGCGACACGATCATGCCGGTGCCGACGACCGACCGGTTCTCCGGAGCGACGTACCCGATGAACCGCTCGTCCGGCACGAACGTCGTGAACGTGCTGTGCCGCGCCAGCCGGTTGCCCGACTCGTCGCGCGCGACGACGTCCACCGTGTACCGCGCGGAGAGCGCGAGCCGGTCGTCGTCCGGACGCCAACTCCCGCCGCCGTCAACGATCCTGCCGGGTACGAGGGTCTCCTGCGCGTCCTGCACGCGCGCGACCCGCACCGACTCCAGCTTCCCGAACGGCACCCGCACCCGCAGCTTCCCGTCCGCCGCCACCCCCTTCACCCCGTCGTCCGGCGTCACCCGGATCACGTCCTGGGCAGCCGCCGGTTTCCCGAGCAGCCGGTCCATCCCACTGCGCCCGTCCCCGGACGTACACCCGGCGACGAGCCCTGCCACCACGACGACCAGCGCGGCACCCGCGCGTCTTTGTCCATGCGTCACAGCTGTACAACGAGCAGATGCACCTCAGGGAAACGTGAAAAGGAAACATGAGTACGACCCCCGGTCTGCGCGCCGCGACCTCTGGGCAGAACAGGGGGAGGACGACGACCGTACGCCGGGGAGCCGCCGCCACGCCGTACCCATCCGGCGGGGTGTCCCGGCGGCGGACAGGACGAAGAGGGGCCGACCGGTGTCCAGCACAGCCGAACAGGAGTCAGAGACGCCGGAATCCGGCGCGGACCCTGGAGTGGACCCGCATTCCGGTGCGGGCAGTCCGGACGTCACGGCGCCACCCGTCTGGCCCGGCGCCCCCGTGCCCCTCGGCGCGCGCGTGCGCACCGGTCCCGGTGGGGTGAGCGGCACCAACTTCGCGCTGTGGGCGGGCGGCGCGGAGGCCGTCGACCTGTGTCTTTTCGACGATGACGACGACGGTGGTGCCGGCGCCGAGACTCGCGTACGGCTCACCGAACTCACCCACGAGATCTGGCACGGCTTCGTCCCCGGCGTACGCCCCGGCCGCCGCTACGGTTACCGCGTGCACGGCCGCTGGGACCCCTGGACCGGCGCCCGCTGGAACCCGGCGAAGCTGCTCCTCGACCCGTACGCCCGCGCGGTGGACGGCGAGTTCGGGCTGTCGCCCGAGGTGTACGGCCACGTCCGCGACTGGCCCCAGCAGCACATCGCCGACACCGTCCGCGACGACCGCGACTCAGCGCCCTTCGTCCCCAAGGGAGTTGTCGTCCAGGACGAGGACGACTGGGCCGACGACCAGCGCCCCAAGACGCCGTGGGCGGACTCGGTGATCTACGAGGTCCACGTCCGCGGCTTCACCAGGCTGCACCCCGGCATCCCGCCCGAACTCCGGGGCACCTACGCCGGGTTGGCGCACCCGGCGGCGATCGAGCACCTCGTGAAGCTCGGCGTCACGGCCGTCGAACTCCTCCCCGTCCACCAATTCGCCCACGAGGACCACCTGTTGCGGAAGGGGCTGCGCAACTACTGGGGCTACAACTCCATCGGCTACTTCGCCCCGCACGCCGCCTACGCCTCCTCCGGTACGACGGGACAGCAGGTCGGCGAGTTCAAGCGCATGGTCCGCGCGCTGCACGCGGCGGGCATCGAGGTGATCCTCGACGTCGTCTACAACCACACCGCCGAAGCAGGGGAGTTGGGGCCGACGCTCTCCCTCAAGGGCATCGACAACCGCGGCTACTACCGCCTCCAGAACGACGCCCGCCGGTACGCCGACTACACCGGCTGCGGCAACACCCTGCACGTCGTCCAGCCGCACGTCCTGCGCCTGATCACGGACTCCCTGCGGTACTGGGTCACCGAAATGGGCGTCGACGGCTTCCGGTTCGACCTCGCGGCGGCGCTGGCCCGCTCGATGCACGACGTCGACATGCTGTCCCCGTTCCTCGCCGTGATAGCCCAAGACCCGGTGCTGCGGCGGGTGAAGCTCATCGCCGAGCCCTGGGACGTCGGCTCGGGCGGCTACCAGGTCGGCGCGTTTCCGCCGCTGTGGACCGAGTGGAACGACCGGTACCGGGGCACCGTACGGGACTTCTGGCGCGGCGCGCTGCCCGACGTACGGGAGATGGGGTACCGGCTCTCCGGGTCCAGCGACCTCTACGCCTGGGGCGGGCGGCGACCGTACGCCTCGGTCAACTTCGTTACCGCGCACGACGGTTACACGCTGCGCGACCTCGTGTCGTACGAGCGCAAGCACAACGAGGCCAACGGGGAAGGGAACCGGGACGGGAGCGACGACAACCGGTCCTGGAACTGCGGGGCCGAGGGGGAGACCGACGACGCCGGTGTACTCGCCCTGCGTCAGCGGCAGTTGAGGAACCTCATGACGACACTGTTGCTGTCCACCGGGGTGCCGATGCTCGTCGCCGGGGACGAGATGGGGCGGACGCAGGGGGGCAACAACAACGCGTACTGCCAGGACGACGCGACGAGTTGGGTCGACTGGGGGTTGCTGGAGGAGCCGGGGTGGCGGTCGCTGTTCGAGCTGAGTTCGCGGCTGATCGGGCTGAGACATCGTCACCCGGTGCTGCGGCGGCGGGCGTTCTTCTCCGGGCGGGCTCATTCCGCCGACGGGATACGGGACTTGGCGTGGTTCACGGCGCGCGGGGAGGAGATGACCGATGGCGACTGGTACGCACCGGCCGCCACGCTCGGGATGTATCTGTCCGGGCGGGACATTCCCGGGCGGGACGAGCGGGGGGAGCCGATCGTCGACGACAGTTTCTTCGCGGTGCTGCACGCGGGGGAGACGGCGGTGCGGTGCACGCTGCCGGGGGTGCCGTGGGCCGAGCGGTACGAGGTGGTGGTGGACACCTCGCAGGAGTCGGAGGGGGGCGTTCATGACGCCGGGACGGAGGTGGTGATCCCGGGGCGAACTGTCCTGTTGCTGAAGGTGCGTTCGTAAAGACCTCATGAAACCAGCCGACTTGGTCTTGATCCGGGACTTCGGTGCTCCGCATCCTCGGGACGTTCCCCTTCGTGAATCCCGTGCCGAGGTTGCCGTATGTCTGAGATATCCCGTCGCGCGTTCGGCGGTCTGGTGGGCGGTGGCGCGGTCACGGCTGTCGCCGGGACGGCCGGCGAGGCTCAAGCGGCGCCTGCGGAACGGCCGTTCAGGGCCGCACGCCGTCGTGGCGCGCGCCCCAACTTCCTCGTCATCCTCGGGGACGACCTCGGCTGGGCCGACCTCTCCTCGTACGGCGCGCCGCACATCAAGACGCCTCATCTGGACCGGCTCGCGCGGGAGGGGGTGCGGTTCACCGACGCGTACTCCGGGTCCGCGACCTGCTCGCCGACCCGCTTCAGCCTCTACACCGGGCGGTATCCGGGGCGTACGCCGGGCGGGCTCGCGGAGCCCGTCGGGAACCGGACGCAGGGGCTCGACCCCGAACACCCCACGCTGGCCTCCCTGTTGAAGGGGGCGGGGTACGCGACGGCGCTCATCGGGAAGTGGCACTGCGGATGGCTGCCCGACTACAGCCCCACGAAGTCGGGTTGGGACGAGTTCTTCGGCAACCACGGTGGCGTCCTTGAGTACTTCTCCAAGCTGGGGCAGCTCGGCGAGTACGACCTCTTCGAGGGGGACGCCGAGTACAAGGACCTGCGGTACTACACGACCGTCCTCACCGAGCGGGCCGTCGAGTACGTGTCCCGCGAGCACGGCAAGCCGTGGCTGCTGAACCTCAACTTCACCACCCCGCACTGGCCTTGGCTCGCCGAGGGGGACGCGGAGACCGGGGCGGAGATCGCCGCGAAGATCCGGGCGGCGAAGAGTCAGGCCGACGTTGTCGTCGCCCTCAACCACTACGACGGGGGGTCGGTCGCCAAGTACACGGAGATGGTGGAGAGTCTGGATGCGGCGGTCGGCGAGGTCCTGGCCGCGCTGCGCCGCTCGGGTCAGGAGGACGACACGGTCGTCCTCTTCGCCAGTGACAACGGCGGCGAACGCTACTCCTACAACTGGCCGTTGAGCGGCCAGAAGTTCCAGCTCCTGGAGGGCGGCATCCGGGTCCCCACGATCCTCCGCTGGCCGTCCCGGATAGACCCCAACCAGGTCAGCCACGAACCGAACTTCTCCCCGGACTGGACGGCGACCCTGCTGGAGCTGGGCGGCGCGCGTCCCGACCCCGCCTACCCCCTGGACGGCACGAGCCTCGCGGGCTACCTGCTACGCGGTGAAGTGGTCCCGGAACGGGACCTGTTCTGGCGAGTCCGAGCCAACAAGGCGCTACGCCGGGGCGATTGGAAGTACTACCAGGACAAGGACAAGGACGACCACCTCTACAACCTCGCGGCCGACTCCCGAGAACAGGCCGACCTGGCGCAGGACGAACCGGAGTTGCTGGCGGAGCTGAAGGCGGCGTGGGAGAGGACGGCGGCGACGTTGTTGCCGTACAGCTAGGCGCGCCGCTGGAGCCACCAGTCGGTGATCTCGCGGGCCTTGTCGTCGAACCCCGGGTCCGTGAAGGACTGCGGGGCGGGCAGGGTGCGGCGTTTGCCGCTGGTGGTGTGGAGGACGAGCTGACGGACGCCGAAGAGGGATCGGACCTCCAGGCGGGTGATGTCGGCCCAGCGGATCTCGTGGCTGCGGAAGCCGCTCCGGAAGCGCACGTCGACCTCGGTGAGCTGCACCCGGTCATCGCTGAAGAACGGGACGAGCAGGACGGCCGATGTAGGGCCGAGCGCCAGGATCAGCAGGTCCCTGGCGCTGAAGGCCAGGGCTCCGCAGGCCGTCAGCACCGACAGGAGGATCATGGCGGGTACGTAGACGACTGCCAGCGGGAGTCTGACCTGGCGGCGGCTGAGGCGATAAGGGCCCGGGGGATGCACGCGGGGGTAGCCGTTCGTCGAAGAGATCATGTGTTCGTCGCATCGTCGGGCACGGTCGGCGCGGCGTCCAGTGAGATCCGCATCCTTCTGCGCCCCCGGACGGGTGAATCACCCGTTTTCGGGCGGCAACCCCCTTAAATGGGCCAGGTGACTACGACCGACCGTCGTGCCGCGCTGCGGGCGGGTGCTGGGCTTGTTGCCGGGGGCGTGTTCGTTGCCTCGTGTTCCGGGCGTGGTGATCCGGGCCGTGCCGAGCCGTCCCGTGCCGTGCCCGGCGCCACCCCGTCGCGCGCGCCGGCCCGCACCCTCATCGCCGTACCCACTCCCCGCGCCTTCCCCCGCGAACCGGCGCAGATCGCGACCGGGCCGCGTACCCACTCCCAGGTCGCGCTGACCTTTCATGGCGCCGGTGATCCGAGCATCGCCAAGGCGGTGCTCGGGGAGGTGGAGCGGGCCGGGGCTCGGGTGACCGTGCTCGCCGTCGGGACCTGGCTCGACGAGCATCCCGAGATGGCCCGGCGGATTCTCGACGGGGGGCATGACCTGGGGAATCACACGCAGCGGCACCTCGGGATCAACGACATGCCCGAGGCCGAGGCGCGTGCGGAGATCGATGCGTGTGCCGAGCGGCTCAAGCGGCTGACCGGCGGGATCGGGAACTGGTTCAGGCCGTCGCGGGCCGCGCGCGCCTCCCCGTTGGTGGTACGGCTCGCGCGGGAGGCCGGGTACCCGCACGTCCTGTCGTACGACGTCGACCCGCTCGACTTCACCTCCCCCGGCGCGGACCAGGTCGCCCGCGCGGTCCTCGGCGACGCCCGCGCGGGCTCCGTCGTGAGCCTGCACTTCGGCTACCGCGACACGGTCGCCGCCCTCCCCGTCGTCCTCGAAGAACTCGGCCGCCGCGGGCTGCGCGCGGTCACCACCACGGAGCTGCTCAGTTGAAGAGTCGTCCTGCGTTCGTCGCCCTCCTCCTCGCCGCGGCGCTCGCCGCCTGCGGCACCCAGAGCGGGGACCAGAAGACCGAGCCCACGAAGGCCGCCATCCCGGCGCCGGTGAAGAAAACGGTTTCACAGGGTTTGCCTGGCATGCCGCCGGTGCTCGACCCGAAGGACGTGTACGCCGCCGACCGCCCGAACCGCCTCTCGCCGGTCGTCAAGGACTTCCCGTCCCGCGTGTACGTCCCGAACACCGAGTCGGACACGGTGAGTGTCATCGACCCGAAGACGTACAAGATCGTCGAGACTCTGCACGTCGGCCGCCAGCCCCAACACGTCGTCCCCTCCTGGGACTTGAAGACCCTGTGGGTCAACAACAACCGTGGCCACACCCTCACGCCGATCGACCCGCGAACCGGCAAGGCGGGCAAGCCGGTTGAGGTGCACGACCCGTACAACCTGTACTTCACGCCGAACGGCAAGTACGCGGTCGTGATGGCGTCCCTGGACCGGGAGCTGGCGTTCCGGGACCCGCACACGATGGCGCGGATCAAGACCGTGCCGGTCACCTGCTACGGCGTCAACCACGCCGACTTCTCGCTCGACGGCCGCTATTTCATCGTCAGTTGCGAGTTCAGCGGCGAACTCCTGAAGGTCGACACGGAGAAGATGGAGGTCGTCGGCCAGCAGAAGCTCCCGTTCGACGGCGCGATGCCGCAGGACGTGAAGATCTCGCCCGACGGGAAGCGCTTCTACATCGCCGACATGATGGCCGACGGCATGTGGATCGTCGACGGAAAGACCTTCGGCAAACCGGAGTTCCTCCCCACCGGCAAGGGCTGCCACGGCCTCTACGTCAGCCGCGACTCCCGCGAGATGTACATCTCCAACCGGGGCGAGGGCACCATCTCCATCTTCGACTTCACGCAGAACAAGCTGACGAAGAAGTGGCACCTCCCGCAGGGCGGCAGCCCCGACATGGGCGGCGTCTCGGCGGACGGCAAAGTCCTCTGGCTGTCGGGGCGTTACGACGCGGAGGTGTACGCGATCGACACCAGCACCGGCAAGCAACTGGCCCGCATCAAGGTCGGCTCCGGCCCGCACGGACTCGCGGTCTACCCGCAGCCGGGGCGCTACTCGCTGGGGCACACGGGCATCTTCCGGTGAACCCCGTTTGACTCAGGGTCAGTTGACTCGCCGCCGTACGGGTGAAGGTCCCGGCCCGGCAGCCCCGTACCCGGCAGGCTGCCCCGCATGATCACCACTTCCGTACGGCGGCGCACCGCGGCCGTCGTCCTGTGCCTGACCGCCGTCTTCGCGACCTCGGCCGCGGCTCCCGCCCCGACCCTCGCGGCGGCCCCCAAGTGCCCCCAGTTCGAAGACAAGTTGAAGGCGGCGGCCGACAAGAACGTCCACCTCGACCGGATCACCCCCGACCCCGTCTGGCGCACCACCTGCGGCACCCTCTACCGCAGCGACAGCCGCACCCCCGACAAGATCTTCCCCTTCGGGTTCTTCGCCAAGGACGTAGAGAACGGCCAGTACGACGTCGAGAAGTACGTGCTGGTCAACCAGCCCTCCCCGTACGTCTCCACGAGCTACGACCACGACCTGTACAAGACCTGGTACAAGTCCGGCTGGAACTACTACATCGACGCGCCCGGCGGCATCGACGTCAACAAGACCATCGGCGACACGCACAAGTGGGCGGACCAGGTCGAGGTCGCGTTCCCGGGTGGGATCGCCCGCGAGTACATCCTCGGGGTGTGCCCGGTCGACAAGGTGAAGAAGATCGAGATCATGGACGACTGCGAGAGCAACCCCTACTTCGTGCCGTGGCACTGAGGTTCAAGGGGTGCTGAGCATCAACAGCTCTGACCCCACCGGCACATAGCCCGCCGCCTGGAACGCCCGCACACTGCGGGCGTTCCCCGGCGCGATCTGCGCCCACACCGGCTCACTGGCCGAGTGTCGGGCGGCGGTGACGAGTTGGCGCCCGAGACCCCGGCCGCGTACGGCGTCGTCGACCTCCACGGACACTTCGAGCCGTCCGCCGATCCCGCGTCCCAGGACCAGGACACCGCCGTCCGCCTGCCAGGCCCGTACGTCGTCTCGGCGTTCGAGTGCGTACGTCACCCGGGGGTGCCCGGTGTCGGTGATCTCCCTTAGCGGAAACGGGAGTTCACCCTTGCGTGGCTGGGCCACCAGCATCGTGTCGATCGTCTCCGCCGTACGGCCCGTGTGATCCAACAGGGCGTGCAGGAACGCCGGATGGGTCGGTGCCGAGTACGGATCGCAGCGGGTGCGCCGAAGTTGGGCGTACACCCACTCCGGGTCCTCGTCGAGGAAGACCACCGCGTGCGCGGTGAAGTTCAGGACGCCCGCGTCGCGTCGCGACATCTGGGGGACGACCGTCGTGCGGCCGTCCGGCGGGGGGAAGACGCCGTGCGCCACGCCGTCGAGAATGTCCCGCAAGGTCTCCATCGGACGCCTCCTGAACGCACCTCTTGAGTCTCCACCCACTGGAAGGCCCAGACTCCGACACATGATCGACCACGGTACGGGGCTGTTCACCATCGGCGAGCTGGCCCGCTCCAGCGGGCTGTCCGTCCGCACCGTCCGCTACTGGTCCGACGAGGGCGTTCTCGACCCCGTCGGCCGCTCGGCGGGCGGTTACCGGCTGTACGACGCCGAGGGTGCCGCGCGGCTGGAGCTGATCCGCACTCTGCGCGAACTCGGGCTCGGGCTCGACGCCGTGCGCGAGGTGCTGGCCGGGGAGCGGACCGTCGCCGAGGTGGCCGCGACGCACGTCGCCGCCATCGACGTACAGATCAGGTCGCTGAAAGTAATCCGGGCCGTGTTGTCGAGCGTCGCACGACGAGGTTCCACGACGGAGGAGATGACTCTCATGCACAGGTTGGCGAAGCTGTCCGCGGCCGAACGGCAGCGGCTCATGGAGGAGTTCGTGGCGGAGACGCTGCACGGGCTGCCGTCGGTCGACCCGGACGTCCAGGAGCGGATGCGGCGGATGGCCGTCGAGCTGTCCGACGATCCGACGCCCGAACAGGTCGACGCCTGGGTCGAGTTGGCGGAGATGATCCAGGACCCGGAGTTCCGTGCGCAGATGCGGCGGGCTGTCGAGTTCAACGCGGCGGGGCGGACGGGGAGTTCGCCGTCCGGGGAGTCGATCTGGTTCGCCAAGCGGCTTGTTGAGCTTGTGGCGCCGCTGCGGGAGCGGGGGGTTGCGCCGGACTCCGCGGAGGCCCGGGACGCGCTGCGGGATCTGTTCGGGGACGTCGACCTCTCCGACGTACTGGAGCGGATGACCGCCGGGTTCAACGAGCGCGTCGCGCGGTACCGGGAGCTGCTCTCCATCGTGAACCGGCAGCCCGCGCCGCCGCACGCGGAGGACTTCGCGTGGGTGGTCACCGCGCTGCGTGTCTCCACGGGCGGCTAGTCTGACCTGCGTCAGTCGGACAGCAAGCAGTGGATAAGGGGCGGATCGGTGGCGAACATCGAAGAAGCGCGCAAGGAATTCGACCGGATCGACACGGACGGTGACGGCGAGATCACCGCGGCCGAGTTCAAGACCGCCCTCGCGCAGGGTGGCGACTGGAACGTCACCGAGGCCGTCGCCGAGTCCATCATCAAGAGCCGGGATCTCGACGGGGACAAGAAGCTGTCGTTCGACGAGTTCTGGGCGCACTTGAGCAAGTAGTCGTTCTGGTCATTGCCTTGGCCGCTGGATGCGTACGCTCCAGCGGCCATCGGCGTGCCGGTCCAGGGTCAGGGGGAGGTCGAAGCACTTGCCTACCAGGTCCGGGGTGAGGGTTTCCGGTGCCGGGCCCTGGGCCAGTGCGCGGCCGTCCCTCAGCAGTAGGGCGTGCGTGGTGTGCGGTGGGAGTTCTTCCAGGTGGTGGGTTACCAGGACCGTTGCCAGGTCGGGGTGGTCCTCCGCGAGTTTTCCCAGCGCGCCGATCAGTTGTTCTCTGCCGGGGAGGTCCAGGCCCGTTGCCGGTTCGTCCAGCAGCAGTAGGCGGGGTGCCGGCATCAAGGCCCGCGCGATCAGCGTACGGCCGCGCTGACCCTGCGAAAGCGTGGGCCAGCGGGCCTCCTTGAGGGGTCCCAGGCCCAGCGTGTTCATCAACTCCTCTGCTCTGTCGCGCTGTTCGGGGGTCGGTTGCCAACGTGGGAGCGGGGCTACCGAGTTGGTGATGCCGGTGAGTACGACCTCGCGGGTGGTCAGTGGGGTGTGCAGGGGGTGGCGGGGGTCCACGTGTCCGACGTACGTCCTCAAGTCCCGTACGTCTACCCGGCCCAGGCGTTTTCCCAGGACGTCCACCGTTCCGTGTGTTGGGTGCACCCTTGCGCCCAGCAGGCCCAACAGCGTTGACTTTCCTGCTCCGTTGGCGCCCAGGAGCGCCCAGTGTTCCCCCGTGCGGACCTTGAGCGTGACCTCCTGGAGGATTGCTCGGCCGTCTCGTACGACGTGGGTGTCTGTTGCGTGCAGGACGAGGGTGTCGGGCATGTGGGGACGCTAACAAGTTGATGGGGTCGGTCATGCCGGGGGTCCGTTCGTCCCGGTCCTCTCGGCGAGCAGGCTGCTGAGCGGTTGCGGGGGCTGATTGTTGGCGGTGAGTGGGCTGTGGAGGCGCGCGGGGGTTTGGGGGTGGGTCGGGGGTGCCGGGGTGCGGCGAGCCCGTCGCGGGTGGTGTTGGGCGGTGGGGTGGACCGAGCCGTGGGCTGTGGTCTTCGTAAGCGACGGGCTGCGCCGCACCCCCGGCACCCCGCTTCCCGCCGTACGCGGCTCTCCCGCCGTGCCAGCGGGGAGAGGGGGTGAGGTGCCGGTTGCGGGTTTCCCGCCGTGCGGGGCAGGCGGGGGCGGGCTCGCCGTTCGCGGGTCTCTCGCCGTGCGGGTAGGGGTTCGGGTCGCCGGTTGCGGCTTTTCCGCCGTGGCGGTGGCGGTGGCGATGGCGGGGTTGGGGGTCGAGGTGTCGGTTGTGGGTTTTCCGTCGTGTGGGTGTGGGGTTGCGGGCTCGGGGGTTGTGGGGTTGCTTGGAGTGTGCGGCGGGGGCGGAATAGGGGGTGGGGGAGTTTGGTTGGGGGGTATATGCGTGTGCATCCATTGGAGGGTCAGTCATGAAGATCGGGATCATCGGGGCGGGCAACATCGGCGGGAACCTGGCGCGGCGGCTTGCCGCGGTGGGGCATGACGTGTCTGTCGCCAACTCTCGGGGGCCGCAGACCTTGGGTGATCTTGCCGCTGAGACCGGGGCGACTGCCGTTGCCGTGGAGGACGCTGCCAAGGGGGCCGAGGTCGTTGTCGTGACCATTCCGCTCAAGGCGATTCCCGGGCTGCCGGACGATGTTCTTGCCGGGGCGGCCGAGGGGGCTGTCGTCGTCGACACGAACAACTACTACCCGCGTGAGCGGGACGGGCGGATCGGGGAGATCGAGGACAGCGGGATCACGGAGAGCCGGTGGGTGGCCAATCACCTCGGGCACGATGTGGTGAAGGTGTTCAACGGTACGTACGCGCAGGACATCCTGGACCGGCATCGCCCCGCGGGCGACCCCGAGCGGATCGCCGTGCCTGTCGCCGGGGACGACCCTGTCGCCAAGGCGAAGGTGCGGGCGTTGGTCGAGGAGCTGGGGTTCGACACGGTTGACGCGGGGACGATCGACGAGTCGTGGCGCCAGCAGCCGGCTACGCCGGTGTATGGGTTGCAGGGGGATGTGGATGCGGTGCGGAAGGCGTTGGGGGAGGCTTCGGTGGAGCGGACGGAGGGGTTTCGGGGGTAGGGCGGGAGTGGTGCGGGGGTAGTACGGGGGTGGTGGGTTCGGGGGCGGGCCGTTGGGGGTGGGGTGGGTGGGGTGTAACCGGGTAGTACCCGCGAAGCCCGGGCCGACTCCGTGAGGCGTACGGGACGCTCTTAGGCGTACTCGGGTAGTACTCCTGGGGGTCGTGCCGCTGCCGCGAGACGGGCGGGTCGGCCTTTGGGGGTACCCGGGTAGTACTCCCGAGGCTCGCGCCGCTGCCGCAAGATGGGCGGGTCGGTCTTGGGGTGTACCCGGGTAGTACCCGCGGAGCCCGAGCTGGCCTCGCGAGGCGTGCGGGTCGCCTTTCGGCGTACCCGGGTAGTACCGCTGAGGGTCGTGCCGCTGCCGTGAGGTGGGAGGGTCGGCCTTGGGGTGTACCCGGGTAGTACCTCCGAGGGGGCGCCGCCCCCGCAAGGCGCGCGGGTTGGCCCTGCGGTGTACCCCGGTAGTACCTCCGAGCTACCCGCCGCCCCCGCAGGAGGTAGCCCGACGTCCGGGGTACTACCCGGGTACGCCCCAGGGGTGACCCTCGTTTTCGCGGGCTCGGGTCTGTGCCCCGCGCGGATTACCCGGGTACCTCCCAGGGCTGATCCGCCCGCCTCGCCGGGGCGGGCCCGTACCCCGCGCGAGCTACCCGCGTACCCCGCAGGGTCGGTCTGGCCCCCCGAATCCGTCCCCCTCCGTCTCCCGTCCGTCGCGAGTCTGTTCCGGGCGTTCCAATCCGGTCATACTGGGCGTCCTCCGGCGGGGAAGGGGTGGCTCCGTGGCGGCCAGTGGTGAACTTTTCGTACCCAATCCCTCTCCGCTCGCCGGGCGCGGCGCCGAGCTCGGTGTGCTGCGGGATGCCTGGCGGCGGACCTTGCGGCTGCGGCCCACCGTCGTAGTCGTCGAAGGTGCGCCGGGGATCGGGAAGTCGGCGCTGGTCGGCGCGTTTCTGAAGGAGGTCGCGCCGCCGCTCGTCGCCCGGTCCTACGGGGACGAGGCGTGGGAGCGGCGACCCTGGGAGGTGCTGCGGCAGGTCGTGCAGGAGCTGCCCGGCGCGCGGGGCGGGGAGTTGACCGAGGAGGCCGATCCCGCGCTGGTCGCCCGTGCGCTCGCGGAGGATCTGGGGCGGGTCGGGCCGGTGGTCGTCGTGGTCGACGACGCGCACTGGGGTGACCGCGCGTCGATGACGGCCCTGCGGCTCGCCGCGCGGTCGCTGCGCAACGAACCTGTACTGCTCGTGCTGGCGCACGTGCCGGTCGACGCGGCGGTGACGCAGGGGCGTTCGTGGGGGCGTGCGCACGAGGGGCTCCACGAGGGGTGGCGGCGGCTGGTCGAGTCCGGCGAGGGGGACGTCGTACGGCTGGAAGGGCTCTCGGCGGACGCGCTGCTGCGACTCGCGCCGTCCTGGGGACAGCCCCGGCTCTCCCCGTCCGGGGCAGCGCACTTGCACGAGCTGACCGGCGGAAACCCGTTGCACGCACGGCAGTTGCTCCAACAGGTCGCTCCCCACGCGCTCGCGTACGGACAGGGCCCACTCCCCGCGCACCGGTCGATGCCGCTGACACTCATTTCCCGGCTGGGGTCCTGCGCACCGGCGACGCGGGACCTCGTGGCGGCCGGGGCGGTGTTGGGACGGCGGTTTCTGCTGGCGCAGGCAAGGGAGTTGGCGGGGTTGCGGGTGGGGGACGGGTACGGGGGTGAGGTGACTGGCGGGGTGGGGTGGGGCGGGGTGTTCGGTGGTGCGGGACAGGCTGAAGTGGTCGGCGACGTGGGGTCGGCGGGGGTGCTCGGTGACGGCAGGTCGGGCGGGGTGCCCGGCGGTGCGGAGTCGGCCGGGGCGGTCGGCGGTGCGGGACAGGCCGGGGCGGTCGGCGGCATCGGGTTGGTGGGGGTGTTCGGTGGCGGCGGGTCGGGCGAAGCGCCCGGCGAGGCGGAGTCGGCGGGGGTGCCCGGCGATGTGGGGTCGGTCGAAGCGGTCGGCGGTGCGGAGTCGGCGGGAGTGCCGGGTGTAGCGGGACAGGCCGGAGTGGTCGGCGACGTCGGGTCGGCGAGGTTGCCTGGCAGCGTGAGGCCGGGCGGAGTGCCCGGCAGGGTGGAGTCGGCCGGAGCGCTGGGCGATGCGAGGTCGGCTGGAGTGGTCGGCGACGTGGAGTCGGCCCGAGCGATGGGCGACGTGGGTCCGGTCGGAGTGGTGGGCGGCGTCGGGCCGGTCGGAGTGGGCGGCAGCGCAGGTGCGCCCGGTATGGGCGGGGGCGCGGTGCGAGGTGCGGGCGGTGATGTGGGTGAGGCGCTTGACGAGGCCGTGCGTGCAGGGCTGTTGGTGGAGGTGCCCGGCACCGGTGGGCGTACGCTCGCGTTTCCCAACGGGGTGATCGGCGACTATGTGTACAGCGACATGAGCCCGGGGCGCCGTCGCCAACTGCACCGTGCCGCCGCCGAGTTCGGCGGACCGGACGCGCTGTGGCACCGGATCGCCGCGGACCAGGGCCAGAACGAGGACGTCGCGCTCGCCGCCGAGCGGGAGGCGCGCCGCCAACTCTCCCTCGGGAACCTCAGGTTGGCCGCGGTGTACGCCGGACACGCCCTCGAACTGACCCCACCGGGCCCACATGTCCGCGCCCGCCTCCTCACGGCCGTGGAGACACTCCTGGTGAGCGGCGATGCGTCCACCGCACGGCGGTACGAAGGGGAGTTGACGTCGCTGACACCGGGGCCGTGGGTGGATTACGTGAACGGTTACCTGGTGTTGCTGGGCGGACGGATCGCGGAGGCGCGGGGGCTGTTCTTACGGGCATTGGAGGGCGTGCGGGCGGCGAGGAGAGCAACTCCCGTGGAGGGAAGCCCACTTCAGGACCACCTCCAGGACCACGAGACTCCCGCGCCCCCCTCGACCACCCCCGCCGACCTGGAAGCTCGCATAGCCACCCAACTCGCCATCATCGGCGTAGTCCAACTCGACTACCAGGACATGGTGTTCTACGGCGAAGCCGCAGTAGCCGCCCCCACGAAGGAACCCTGGGTGAGGGCGTTCGCCTGGTTCGCCAAGACGGTGGGCACCGCCCTCGCAGGGGACGCGGACAAGGCGCTGAGGGAGTTGCGCACGGTCCACCTCCCAGGCGCCCCCGCCGGCCTGGACGGCCTGGTCGCGCGCGGCATGATCCGTCTCTGGACGGACGACCTGGACGGCGCCCACGCGGACCTCGGCAGCGCGGTCGAGCGGGCAACTCGCGGCGAGCCCCTGCGGATCGGACAGGGCCTCGGGTTCCTCGGAGAGGCCGAGTACCGCAGAGGGAACCTCACGGAGGCGGTCCGGCTGACCGCGTCGGCGATCGGGGACGCGGCGGAGAACGGCCGCGTCTGGGACTACCCCCTGCTGTACGCCCTGGCCTGCTACCCCCTTGCCGCGCAAGGCAGTTGGGAGGAGGCGGCGCGGCACGCGAGGGAGGCCACCGACTGGTCCCAGCTCCTCGCCAGCCCCATGAGCTTCGCGTTCGCGGCGGGCGCCCGCGCGGCCATCGCCCAGGCCGCCGAGGACCACGAGGGTTTCCTGGACGCGGCCGAGGCGATCGAGACGCACTACTCGTCCAGAGAACCCGGCGCCCACCTCTTCGGCCCGGTCCGCGCGGACGCCCTCTCCCGACTGGGCCGCACGGCCGAAGCCGCCCACGAACTGGCCGAGTTCGTGGCCCGGACCCGCGAGGTGGACCGCGTCTCCGCCCACCTCGCCGTGGCCAGGGTCCGCGCCCAGATCAGCGAGGCCGAGGGCGAACCGGCCGCCGCCCTCGCGTCCTGCGAGGAGGCACTCACCCTGGCGAAGGAAGCGGGCCTGCCCCTGGAGGGCGCCCGCGTACGGCTGGTGACGGCACGTCAATTATCGTCCCTAGGTAGGGGATTGGCTGCGGAGGCGGCGTTACGCGAGGCCCTGCACACCTTCACCGCCTGTGGCGCCCACGCCTACGAGGCCCAGACCCGGCGCCTGGCAGCCGACTTGGGCCTGAGCCTCACCGGCCCGGTCTCCGCCCTCGCCGCCCTCACCCCGCGCGAGCGCGAAGCCGTACGCCTCATGCGCACCGGCCTCTCCAACCAGGGCATCGCCCGCCGCCTCGGCGTCGCGCAGAAGACCGTGGAGACCCATCTCCAGCACGCCTACGACAAGTTGCACCTGAGCCGGGACCAACTCAGGGCGCTGAAGCTGGACGACTGACGAGCCGTACCGGGGGCGGCCGGACGGTTTCTCGGGGGTTCCTCCCGACGCGCGCCCCGAACTCCCGTCCTAGCGTGGCGAGTCGGCCCACGGCGAAGGAGTCCGACGTGCTGATCCTCATCGAACTGCGCAGGTCGCCGGAGGGCCACCTGGAGGGGACGGTGAAGACCGGCCCCGAGGACCGGGGTCACCCCTTCCACGGCGTCGTCTCGCTGGTCTCCGCCCTGGAGGCCCACCTGGACGACCCGCAGGCATCCCGGTTCTCGGGAGGTCCGGACGCAGAACCAGGGGGCGACCCCTGAGGACACCGCGAACACCCCGCCGTACGTTGTGGACGCGGACCCGGGGAGCCGGATGCGGGCCGCGCACAGGGGAAACGGGCGCGAGCGGCGCCCAGGGCCGGCCGGCGGAGCCGTGAGAACGGCATCAGGGGACTCCGTCCGGTCGGCCCGTGCACATCGAACGGTCACACCAAGTCCGAAGCGCACCAGATACGTTCAACCGCGCGCGGACGGCACGGACCGGTGCGAGAACAGTCCCCACACAGGACCCATCGGCATCGCGTTTACGGGGGCGCACCCATGGACACCGAACTGGCCACTCTCGCGGCGAGCGCCGCGAACGCGCTCGTGGGCGCCCTCACCACGGAGACCTGGGAGCGTGCCCGCCTCCTCCTCGCCCGCCTGCGCCGCACGCCCGACACCGAACGCCTGCCCCTCGAACTCGCCCGCGACCGCGCCCTGTTGCTCGCCGACCCGGCGGACGAGGCGAACCGCTCCGACCTCACGGCGGCCTGGCGGCTGAGGTTCAGAAGAATCGTCGAGGACGACCCGGAGGCCGCCCGCGCCCTCCTCGACCTGGTCGCCGAACTCGCCCCGCACGGAGCCCCGCAGACGGGTCCCGTCCTCAACGCCGAGTCCCACGACCGCTCCCGCATCTACCAGTCCGTCGGAGACATGAACATCGGCCAGGCACCCACACCATGACAGACCGTCAGGAATCGGTCGCCCTCACGCTCACCGCATGGGCGACCGGCGACAGCAGGGTCCTCCAGGCCGCCGGAGACATCTTCGTCTACCAGTACGGCGACGGCACGACCGCCTACGACGACACCCCGTCCGCCGTGACCGAGTGTCCCTACCCCGGACTGAAGGCGTTCGACCGGGAGTCCGCGCGCTGGTTCTTCGGACGGAAGAAGCTGGTCGCGGAGTTGGGGGAGACCCTGAAGAGGTGCCTGGACGAGGGGACGCCCGCAGCGGTCGTCGCCCCCTCGGGCGCGGGCAAGTCCTCCCTCCTGCGGGCCGGTCTCCTCCCCGAGCTGACGAAAGGCCAGATGCTGCCGGGCTCCCAGTGCTGGCCCCAACTCCTGCTGAAGCCGACGGACGACCCTGTCGGACAGCTCGCGGAAGCCTCCGCCCGCCTGACCGGCGCCGAACCCGCCCACGTGCGCGCCGCGTTGGACAACGGCCCCGCCACGTACCGCGAGTTGCTCCGCACCAGCCTCCAACTCCCGCCCGGCGCACGGGTCGTCATCGTCGTCGACCAGCTGGAGGAACTCTTCACCCACTGCCGCGACGAATCCGCCCGCACCCGCTTCGTCGACGCCCTCGCCGCCCTCACCCCCCTCGCCCTGGTCGTCTACGGCCTGCGCGCCGACCGCTACGGCGACTGCGCCCCCTACCCGCACCTGCGGGCCGCCCTGCGCAACGACGTGATCGTCGGCGCGATGACCGACGACGAGGTCCGCGCGGCCATTGAGGGCCCCGTGAGCCGCGTGCCGGGCCTCTCCATCGACCCGCAGCTCGCCGACGTCATCGTCCGCGATCTGCGCGCGGGTGCGCCCCAGCGTGACGCCTACCCGCCCGGCCGCCTCCCGTTCCTCTCCCAGGCGCTGCACTCCACCTGGCAGCAGCGCACCGGCGACCGCCTGACCGTCGCCGCGTACCGGGCGGCGGGCGGCATCGACGACGCCGTCAACGCGGCGGCCGAGCGCGTGTACAAGAACCTGACGGACACTCAGAAAGACGTGGCGCGCGGCCTGTTCACCGGACTCGTCCGGGTCGACGAACGCGGCGCGACCACCTTCCGCCGCCGCACTCGCCGCGAACTCCTCCAGGAGGCCCGCGACCCCGCCCAAGTGCCGCTCGTCGTCGACGCGTTCACCGAGGCCCGGCTCCTCACCCAGGGGGGTGGCCGACACCGTGACGGGACCGTGGAGATCACGCACGAAGCACTGCTGAGGGGCTGGAAGACGCTCGACGAGTGGATCGCCCCCAGCAGCAAGACCAGCCTGGTCCGCCAAGAGGTGTGGGAGGCCGCCGTCCGCTGGTCCGACGGCGAACACCGCGACAAGGACGCCCTGTTCAGGGGGGACCGGCTCAACCACGCCCGGTCCTGGGCGGCCGTCGCCGACCCCGCCGACGTCACCCCGCTCGCCGCCGCGTTCCTGCATGCCTCCGGTGCCCAGCAGCGCCGTACCCGCAGGCTGCGCCGGGGCGCCGTCGCCGTCGTCTCCGTGCTCGCCCTCATCGCCTCCGCGCTCGCCGTCTACGCCCTCGACCGCCGCCGCGAGGCCGTCGAACAGCGCGACGAGGCGATCTTCAACCGGGTCACCGCCGAGGCCGACCGGCTGCGCGGCACGGACAGCGCGCTCGCCGCCCAACTCGACCTCGCCGCCTACGACATGAGGCCCACCGACACCCTCCGTACCCACCTGCTCGCCGAGTCGGGCGCGATCCTCCCGCAGACCCTGCCCGGCCGGTACGGCCTCGTCCACACGGTCGCCTTCGGCCCCGGCGGACGCCTCATGACGGCCACCTCCGCCCCCACCGACAGCCTCGGCCGACTGCGCCTGTGGAACGTACCCCGCACCACCGTCCCCACCCTGCTCACCGGAGACATCCGCGCCGGCACCGCGACCGGCGGCATCCAGCCCCTCGTCTACGACAAGCGCAACAACCTGATGGTGTGGGGGAGTTCGGACGGACTGATCCGCGTCCTCGACCTCTCCGACCCGGCCCGCCCGCAGCCGCTGTCCGCACCCGTACGGGTCTCCCCGCACGGCACGGTCGGCAGCCTCGCGCTCAGCGCCGACGGCCGCACCCTCGCCGTCGCCGTCACCACCACGGGCACCGCGACCCCCGGCGTCTCCGCCTCGATGACCGGCGAGGTCGAACTGTGGAGCCTCGCCGACCCGCGCGCCCCGCACCGGCTGAGCCGGGCCCTGAACACGAGCGGCCAGGGCATCGGCAGCGTCGCCCTCACCCCCGACGGCAAGGTCCTCGTGGCGGGCGGCGGCACCGCCCAAGGAGGCCAGGGCGCCGCCCTGTTGAAGCTCTGGGACGTCTCCGACCCCACCCGCCCCAAACCGCTGCCCGACCCGAAGGGCGGCCACGCCTTCGTCATCAACCAGGTCGCGATCAGCCCCGACGGCCACACCCTCGCCACCGCCTCCAGCGACTACCGCGTCCTGCTCTGGAACCTCACCGACCCCCGCCGCCTCACCACCGTCAACCAGCTCATGCTCAACTCGGTGGTCAACTCGGTGGCGTTCAGCCCCGACGGCCAACTCCTCGCCACCGGCGACACATCGGGCGGCGTCAACCTCTGGAACGTCCGCGTCCCGGCCCGCGCCCGCGTCATCACCCCCACCCTGCGCGGCCATTCGGGCATGGCAAGCACCCTCGCCTTCGGCCCCGACAGCCGTACGGTCGTCAGCGGCGGCGCCGACGGACTCGTACGCCTCTGGCGCCTGCCGCCCGCGCTGGTCATCGGCGACGAGGTGCTGGCGCTCGCCGCGACGCCCGACGGGCGCCGCATCGCCGTCGCCACGGGCAGCCGCGTCACCCTGTGGGACGTCTCCGCGCCCGACCGGTTCGTCCGCCTCGGTGAACTCCCGGCGCTGACCGGCTCGGTGAACGCGCTCGCGTTCCGCCCTGGCCCCCAACAGGTTCTCGCCACCGGGGAGTTCACCGGAGCTGTCCGACTATGGGACGTCACCTCGCCCGCCCGTCCCACCTCGCTCGGCCCCGCCCTGACCGGCGCCGGCGACCCGGTGTCGGCACTCGCCTTCGCCGCAGACGGCACCACCCTCACCGCCGGCTACCTGGAGGTCCGTAACCGGTACGCGGGCGGACTGCGCGCCTGGAACACCACAAACCCCGCGCAGGCTACGGCACTTGGCGGCAACATCGGCGGAATCACCCTGCCCGTGCGGGCATTGGCGGCAGACCCGGCCAATGACAAGATGTACTCAGGGGACATGATCGGCCTGCTGCGGTCCTGGCGGACCGGACCGGGCAAGGCCCCGGTGATGACCGGGTACGCCCTCAACGCGCAGATCGTCTACGCGATCACCCTCAGCCGCGACGGCCGGCTCCTCGCAACAGCGGGCGGAGACAGCCGACTTCACCTCTGGGACGTCTCCGGCACCGGCGCCCCGCGCCAGACCGGCGGCCCCCTCACGGCCGGGGCGATCCTCAACTCCGCCGACTTCTCACCCGACGGCCACCTCCTCGCCAGCGGCGACGCGGGCGGCGAGATCCGCCTCTGGAACACCGCCGATCCCGCCCACCCCGCCCTCTACGGCGCCCCCGTTCCCGGCCACATCGGCTCCGTGTCCGGCCTGCGCTTCCTCCCCGGCGGCGCGCTCGTCAGCACCGGGAGCGACGGGACCGTACGCCTCTGGCAGACCGACGTGGCGCGCGCCCGCGCGCAGATCTGCGCGGCGACGCACACCGCGCTGACGAAGGAGACGTGGCACGACCACATCTCGGCGAACCTGCCGTACGACCCGCCCTGCGCGTGAACAGGCGGGCGGTGGGCCTGCATTGAGACGGTCAGCGCCGCCACAGCGACACGGTCCCGTCCGGGCCCGCCGTCGCGACGAGGTGGGAATCCGGGCCGAACGCGACGGCCCTGGCCGGGAGTTGGACCGGGTTGCCCAGATGGCGGGGGCGGTCCGGGTGGGTGATGTCCCACAGGCGTACGACGTCGTCCTTGCCGATCACCGCGAGGAGGGCAGCGTCGGCGCTGAACGCGAGGGCGCGCGGGAGGCGGGCGCCGGTGTTCAACTGGCGTCCCCTGGGGGTGGGTTCGTAGTTGCGGGTCAGATCCCACAGCTGGACGTTCCCCAAGTCGTCGGCGATGGCGAGGGTGTTGCCGTCCGGAGAGAACTGCGCGGCGTGCGCGGCCTGCGAGAAACTCGCCGTCGTCTGGAAATCCTCACGGGCGGATCCGCTCGTCGCGGCCTCCCGCAGGACGGTCAGGTTCCGCGAGCGGCGTACGACGATGTCGAGACTCCCGGTCCGCTGGCGCAGGGCCTTCACGCCGCGTACGTCGGGGGTGGGTTCGAGCCAGGGCAGTACGCCCACCTCGGTGTCCCAGGTGATCAGCTGCTCGTCGGAGGCCGCCAGCACCGTCCGGCGGTCCGAGTCGATCCCCAGCGCCGACACCGGTCGGGCGTCCGGCATCCGCGAGAGGTACGCCTTCTTCGGCCGCGCGGTGTCCGTCACGTCCCACGCCTCGACCCCGCCCACTCCGACCACCATCAGGCGGTTCCTGTCCGCCGACGAGAACACCATGGCGCCCACCGCGACTTGGGGACGCATCCCCCCGGCCGCCCGCCACCGCACGTCCGGCATCGCCCCGCCGGGCGGCGCCGGTTCCCGCCACGGCGTGGGCAGCACGCCCTGCGCGGCGGCCGTGGTCAGACAGGTGAGGACGAGCGCGAACGTGGTGAGGAGCCCGGGGAACCAGTGAGGGCCCGGCCGGGAGGCCGAGGGGAGGCTCGGGGGCAGCGGACGCAGGGCGAGCGCGAGGGCGAGGCGGGTCGCGAAGTCGCGGGGGTACGGGGCGGGTTGGCGACCGGCGTCCACCCCGTCGTACGCGGCGAGTTGACGCTCGGCGCGCACCCCGCCGTACATGTCCGCCGCCAGCGCCCGCACCCACCTCCCCAACCCGCTGTCATAGAGCGGCACTTGACCTCCCGCTCTCGGCGCTCTCGCGGGCCGCGGGTACGGCGGGGTCGGCTCCCGGGGGTGCGTCGTACAGCGGGATCGCCTGGAACAGGCGGGCGACCACCAACGGGGTCGCGACGCCCGCCATCAACGCGGCCGTCTCGTCGGTGAGATACCCCGCCGCGCCGAGCGCAGCCGCGAGCCCCAGCCCGGCGAACAGCCGCAGCGCGACCGCCACCAGCATCACCGGCCGGTCGGCCCTGCTGTGCCACGGCCACCGCCACTTCCGGCGCGGGCCGACCGGTCGCATGGACGCGGAGAGATTCAGCGCTTCAGCGACACCGCTTCCCAGCAGTCCCCAGAGCGCGGCTTGCAAGCCTGTCACAGGAGGAACGGTAGCGGAGTGTGTGTAAATCGTGGCATTCGGTGAGGTAAGTGCCATCTTCTGCCTCCCTGCCGCCGGTCAGAAACTTGTGGATACGATTTCCGTAACGGCGAGTTGGGGAGACCTGCGTGTCACTGTTGATAGGGATGGCGACCTCGGCCGTCACCACGGTCGCGTCGGGTGCCTTGTCCGGAGCGGGCGGCGAGGCCGGGCGCCGGATCTCCGAACGGCTCTACGGCCTGCTGAGCCGCGCCCACCCCGGGGAGCCCGCCACCCTCCCGGTCACCGAGGCGGAATGCGCCGACGCCGCCCGGGACCTGGACGAACTCTCGCGCAGATCGGGGGAGTTGGCCGAGGAAGTCAGCGCATGGCTGCGCGAGGCGACCCGGTTCGCGGAGCGCGCGACCCCAACTGCCGTTGCCCGCCCACGGATGCTGCCGCCGTCGACCGCCGTGTTCACGGACCGCGAGGACGTCGTGGAGTGGATCGAGGCGCTGCCCGGCGAAGGCGACGGCCCGTTCGTGGGGGTCCTCACCGGCCCCGGCGGCATCGGCAAGACCGCCGTGGCCGTCCGGGGCGGCAGCCGATTGCGTGAACGCTTCCCCGACGGCGACCTGTTCATCGACCTCGCCGGAGACTCCGCCGCCACCGCCCTCACCCCCTCCGACGTCCTCGCCCGCTTCCTCGAAGCCCTCGGAGTGGCGCCCGACCGGGTCCCCGGCGACGAGGCCCGCCAACGCGACCTCTACCGCACCCTCACCGCCGACCGCCGCCTCCTCGTCGTCCTCGACAACGCGCACGACGACGCCCAGGTCATGCCCCTGATCCCGGCGTCCCCCACGTCGTTGACCCTCGTCACGAGCCGGCACCGGCTCGCCCGCCTGACCGCCCACTACGGCGCCCGCCCCCGCACCGTCGGCCCCCTCTCGACCGAGGACGCCATGCTCCTGCTGACGCGTACGGTGGGAAGAGCCGCCCCGGAGACGGCAGTTCGGGCCGTCGCCGAGGGCACCGGCGGGTACCCGCTCGCGGTGTGCACGACCGGCGCGGGGCTCGCGCAGCGCGAACACCTGAGCTGGGAACGGGTGGCCCGAGACCTACGACGGGAGGAAGCCGGACCGATGACCGACAACCCCGTACGCCTCGCCTACGACGTCTCCTACGGCCAACTCCCAGCCGACGCCGCCGCGTTCTACCGCGCGCTCGGCGCCTGGGCCTGGCCGACGATCACCCTCCAGATCGCCGCCGCTGCCGCCGGAGTCACCGAGAGCACGGCACGCGAACAGCTCGAACACCTCGCCCGCGTACATCTGTTGGAGGAGGTCGAGGAGGAGCGGTACCGCTTCCACGACGCCGCTCGGGCCCACGCGCGGGAGTTGGCCCACGCCGAGGACGGTCTCGGGCGAACAGCCGCCGCCGTACGGCGCGTTGCCGTCGCGCTGCTGAAATCGACCGCGAGCGCGGATCATCGGGTGATGCCGCTGCGGTGGCGGCTCGGGCCCGCCTATCGCGGGCTCCGGGCCCAATCACCCGACGGCAAGCGGGCGTTGGCGGAGCTGAGCCGTGAGCGGGAGAACATCGCCGCCGTGATCCGGGCCGCCGCGCACCACGGATTCGACGACCTCGTCTGGCAGTTGTGCGAGGCGACGTGGAGCCTGCACCTGCGGCTCGGGTTCCATACGCAGTGGATCGACACCCACCTGCTCGGCGTGGACGCCGCGCGGAGGCAGGCCGAGGAGTTCGGCGATCCGCGTGCGGTGGGGCGGATGAAGGTCCAACTCGCCTTCGCCTACATGGGAGTCGGGCGAGCCGACGAGGCCGCCGAGGCGCTCGCCGACGCCATCGCCGCCGACCAGGCCTGCGGGCATCATCGCGGTGAGGCCAGCGCGGTCGAGACCGCCGGGCTGCTCCAACTCCGCCTGTGGAACTGGCGCGAGGCCGCCCGGCGGTTCCAGGAGGCGCGGGCCGTCTGGGCGCGTGTCGCCGACGGGGACGACGGGTTCCAGGACAAGGAGCGTGCCATCGCCCTCCTCGACCTGCACACCGGGCGGGCCGAGACCGGCGCGGGTGACTTCTCCGCCGCCCTCGCCCGGCTCAACGGCGCGCTCGTGGGCTTCCGTTCACTCGGCGACGTTCACAACGAAGGACGCGTCTACACCTGCCTTGGTGAACTTCACCGCAACGCAGGTGACCTCGAACAGGCCCTCGTCTGCCTCGACAAGGCCGTCCGGATCATGGCGTCCGAAGGGGCTTGGCCGCAGCACGCCGACGCGGTCGAGCTGCGGGCCGATGTGCATCGGCGGGCCGGGCGGGAGGCTGAGGAAGCGGCGGATCTGCGGGTTGCGGGGAAGTGGTATGAGGGGAATGGGGACGCGGCCGGAGCGGGGCGGGTTCGGGAGCGGCTCGCCGAACTCGCCGTGTGAGGAGCCGGGGTGGGGGATGTGCCTCAGGGGTAGCTCGTGACGCTGACCCGGTGCGCCTCCGCCCCCGTCCGCACCGTCAACTCACCCGGTATCTCCGCAGGTTGCTCCTCATCGGTCAGCCATGCGTACAACGCCGACGCGTACGCCGCCGGGTCGCACAGATCCGCGCGGCCGTCCGGCTCCGGTGCCGCCGTCAGCCGTACGACCCTCCCGTCCCGCGTCCCCACGACACACCGGTCCGGTCCGTCCACGTACACCGCCAGGCCGCAGTACGGGTACCTCGCCAGCGTCTCCGCCGTCCACGACGCGGGCGGGCCCAGGCGGGGGTCGTTCTCGGGGGCGCGGCGTACGACGATGTCGGCGAGCGTCAGGCGGCCCGTCTCGCGGGTCTCCTCGTCGACGACCGTGTGGGCGGCGTCGGAGTCGGTGCGCGGGTCGGGAGCGTCGCCGGTCACGGGGTGCCGGGTCACCTCGATCGCGTTGTCGCGGCGACGCGTGAACACGCGTACCGGAGCGGTGAGTTGGGCCGGGGTGTACGGAGGGAGCGGGAGGGGGTTCAGGAGGGCCGGGTGGGTCTCCGGTTCAGGGATGCCCAACAGGCCGTAGAAAAGGCGCCGTAGAAGCGCTGCCGACTCGCCCGGCGACGAACTCGTCTGCTCCGCGAGGTCCTTGTAGCGGGCCGGGTCGTGTGTGCTGATCGCCCGGTCTATCTGGGCGCGGAGACTGCCTCGCCGGACCAGTTGAGGGGCCGTGCGGCCGAGGGCGGCCACCGGGGAGTCCGGGGCCAAGTCCTGCTGGGGGAAGGCGCCGAGGAGTACGGGGACGCCGATGGACGCGGCGTAGTACGTGACGCTGGAGTGGTCGCCCAGTACGCAGTCCGCCGCGATCAGGGCCTGCCGCCAGCCTTCGAGGGGGTCGACGGTGTCCAGGCCGGCCCGCTGCGCGCCGTCCAGCCAGGCTCGTACCTGGCCGGGGCCGTGACCGTGCCAGATGTTGGGGTGGAGGACCGCTGTTGTGCGGTACTCGTCGGCGGGGAGTTCCGCCGGGAGCCGGGAGAGGAGCCAGGGGAGGAGGTCGTCCTCGTCCCACGCGTCGCCGCCGAACAGGGACCTCGGCGCCCAGGTGGAACTGACGACGATCAGCTTCTGCCCGCGCGCTACGCCCAACGCCCGGCGGAATCGCTCACGTTGAGGAAGCGCCGCGAGGATACGGTCGTAGCAGGGGTCCCCCGCGAGAGCGGCGGTCTCCGCCGCTGCCGGCACCGACTCCCTGAGCCTGTCGAGCTGTTCGGGATGGGACAGGACGGTCGCGGCGGCGAGAGGTCGGCCGTCAGGGCGAAGCAACCAGTCGGACGAGAGGCCGAACACGGGGGCTGGGGCGGGTGGTTGAGGCGTTGAGGCGTTGAGGCGTTGAGGCGTTGAGGCGTTGAGGCGTTGAGGCGTTGAGGCGTTGAGGCGTTGCCAGCCTCTTATTATATCCGACCCCGTGTGACAATACGGCCAAATTCCCCCGAATTTCCCCGAGTTCACCCCCGTAGCTGGCCGAGACGGCCAGGTCGAACTCGGCCTCCTTCGCCTGCTCCCAAGGCACCACCGGCACCCCCACCCCCGCCAACAACTCCGGCACCCCCGCGAGAAACGGCGACGACCTCGTACACGTGGCGAACAACTGCACCCGCACATCGCTGTGGAACAGCGGCAGCACATCCAACAACCGAGTCGCGGAAGTGACGTTGTGCACGACGAACAACACCCGTCGGCACCCACTCCGCGTCACCCACCGCCCGGAGTCCTCCCCCACGGGCACGCGCAACCACCCCACCGCACCGCCCACAGCCCGCTCCGCCCCCTCGCCACTCGTACGCCGCCCGCTGTTCAGCGGGAGATCATCCGATGCTATCCGGCGAGGGATGGACGACCGCGTCCGGTATGCGTCAGGCCGGGTTCTCGACCGTGCGCGCCAGGATGCCCAACGTCGCGCGGAGGGCGGATTCCTGGAGGATGGGGAAGATGCCGGCCGCGCGGTAACGCTCGTGGATCTGGCTCCAGTCGTAGTACGAGGTGACGTGCGTGCCGGTGGGGGTGGCGCGCAGGACGTAGCCGTACCGGTGGTCGATGTCCGGCTTGAGGTCGGGGGACACGGGCGTCCATTCGATCAGCGCGTCCTCGTCGTACGCGGTGATGACGACCGTCACGTCGTACCGGCCCATCGGGCGGTCGTTGAGCGCCTCGCGGTCCATGTGGACGACGAAGGAGTCACCGGCCTTGGCCACGCGCTCGCCGTCGGCGGACTGGAGCATCCCGGAGCTGTCGATGGAGACGTGGCCGCGCGGATCGGTGAGGAGGGCGAAGACGCGGGCCGGGGGCGCGGCTATCTCGCGGGCCACCTCGAAGCGCTCGTCGGACATGGGGCTCCCTCGTTTCTGCAACGCGTTTCTACATACGGATCCTGAGGTCGCCGGAATCCTAGTCTCCGCTCCGCTCCAGCCCTGCAACGGTTCCCCTGATCGTCGGATTCCGGTACAGCTCCCGCAGCCGCACGGCCGGAAGCCCCTGTTCCCGCAGCGCGGCGGTGATGCGTACGGCGAAGAGGGAGTTCCCGCCGAGCTCGAAGAAGTCGTCGTCGGGACCGACGTCCGTGCCGAGGACGTCGCTCCAGATCCGGGTGAGACGGGCGGTGAGATCGTCAGTAAACGGTTGCTCCTGTTGCTGCGCGAGCGCGGGCGCCGGAGCCGCGACGAGCCGCGACACGTCCAGCTTCCCGTTCGCCGTCAACGGCAAGGCGTCCAGGGCGGTGACCGTCGCCGGCACCATGTACTCGGGGAGGAGACCGGCGGCGCGTTCGCGTACGGTGCCGGTGCTGCCGCCGTTCAGTACGACGTACGCATCGATCCGCGCCCCGGCCGCGTCCCCCTCGCGGTGGACGACGACGGCCGCCGTCCGCACCTCGGGATCCTCCAGCAGTACGTTGCGAATCTCGTCCAACTCGATCCGGAATCCCCGGACCTTGACCTGACTGTCGATACGGCCGAGGTGTTCGAGCCGCCCGTCGGGACGCAGCCGGCCGAGGTCACCGCTGCGATAGAGCCGACCGTCGCCGTACGGGTCCGGCACGAACCGTTCGGCGGTCAGCTCCTCCTGCCCGAGGTACCCGAGCGCGACCCCGGCACCACCGACGCAGATCTCACCCGCGACACCGGGAGGGAGCAACTCGCCCTCGGGGCCGGTGACATACAGGTTCCACCCCGGCAACGCCCGTCCCACGGAACGGGTCCCGGCGAGAGCCAGGGCCCGGGTGAGGGTCTGCTCGGTGACGTGGACGGTGGTCTCGGTGATCCCGTACATGTTGACCAGCCGACACGCGGGATGCCGGTCGAACCACGGCAACACCCCACGTGCGTCGAGGGGTTCACCCCCGAAGACGACCAACCGCACGCCCACGGCGCCGTGTTCGACGCTCATCAACTGCCCGAACGCGGACGGCGTCTGGCTGACCACACTGACCTGCTCGGACACCAGCAGATCCCGGAAGGCGTCCGGCTCGCGCGAGACGAAGTACGGCACGACGACCAGCCGCCCCCCGGTGAGCAGGCACCCCCAGATCTCCCAGACGGAGAAGTCGAAGGCGGCGGAGTGGAACCACGTCCACACGTCCTGCGAACCCAGCCCGTACTCCTCCCGCGTCGCATCGACGAGGGCGATGACATTCCGATGCGGGACGACGACTCCCTTGGGCCGCCCCGTCGAGCCGGACGTGTAGACGATGTACGCGGGCCCGTCCCCCGGCGCAGGCAACTTACCTTCTCCGAAGACGAGTTCATCCGGCGAGACCGCATCGGCGAACCCCGCCGACCGCGTCACCATCACCCGCAACCCGGCGTCCCGAGCCGTGTACGCGATCCGCTCCGCCGGATACGCGGGGTCCACCGGCACATACGTCCCCCCGGCCTTCAGCACGGCGAGCAGTACGACGACAAGCTCGGCGGTGCGGTCGAGACACACCCCCACCCGATCCCCGGGCGCCACCCCTCGCTGGACGAGTCCCCGCGCCAACTCCCCGGCCCGCGCGTCGAGTTCCCCGTACGTCAGCTGCTCCGCGCCGTCCGTCACGGCGACGCGCTCCGGCGCCAGCCCGGCGATCTGTGCAAACGCTTCCACAACACTGACGGCACCCGACCCCGGCGTAGCGATCCGCCCGGCCCGCCCGAGCGCCACGACCCGCCCACGCTCCCCGGCGTCGAGCAACTCCACCTCGCTCGGAGGCACTTCGTCGAGAACCTGCCGATGAACATGCACGAGATGCCGCACGAACTGGGCGGCGATCTCTCCCGAGAAGTGGCTCCCGAGATGGTCGCACCGCAGCCGAACCCCTTTGACGTCCCGCACGACCGACACGGTCAACGGAAACGGCGGCGCGAGACACGGCACATACTCCCCGCCCCACTCGACGTCGTCGAAGAGGAGCCCGGCGAGGACGGGACCGCTCGCGGGAACGGGCTTCGCGTCGCGAAGGACGTAGGCGCCGTGATCGGTACCGAGGAGCGCGTCCTCGGAGCCGTACCGTGCCAGCGTCACGCCGAGGGCGGTCAACCAGCTGCTCTCATCGCCGAGTTCGCTGATCGGCAGGATGTACGGGGCGCCCGGCGTACCGTCGGGGAGACCCCAGGGCGGCGGGGGCGCGCTTTCCAGCCCGTCCACCGGCCCGACGTGACCCCCACGCGGCCCGACAGCGATCAGATCGCTGCCGCCGTCCGCGTACCGCAACACCACCCGCCGCACCCCCTCCGCGGCCCGCGCCATCTCGACTTCCCGGCGCCGCACGGCGATCGGATGATCGGCGGGTACGGGCAGATCCTCGATCCAAGCCCGAGACCCTGGCTCGACAGAGGCGGACGGGGTCCGCAGGGCACAGCAACGCGCGGCAAGAGACGACGACACGGGGGCAACTCCTCAATGTTCTCCGGCAGTTCAGCGGGCGCTGAACCCGCCGTCCACGGTCAGTACGGACCCGGTGATCTGCCGGGACTCGTCGGACGCGAGGAACACGACCGCCCCGGCCACATCCTCCGGCTCGATCAGCGCGTTCATCGGCTGCGCCTCCACGAACGTCCGCTCGTGCTCATGCACCGGCACCTCCAACGCCCGCGCGATCTCGGCCAACATCCGCCCCTCGGCCTGCGGTTCGTCCCGAACGGACCCCGGGCACACGGCGTTCACCCGCACCTTCGTCGGCGCGTAGTCCAGCGCGGCGGCCTTGGTGAGCCCGATCACGGCATGCTTGGCGGCGACGTACCCGGCGAAGTGCCGATACCCCACCAGCCCAGCCGTGGAAGCGACGTTGACGATGCTCCCCGACCGCCGGGCACTCATCGCCTTGCCCACCTCACGGATCACCCGCCACGCGCCCGACAGGTCGACGTCGATCATCAACGCCCACTCGTCCTCGTCGATCTCATGCACCGGCTTCCCCGAAGGCGCCGCGATCCCCGCGTTGTTGACGGCGACGTCGATCCGCCCGAACCGGTCACAGGCGACCGTCACCGCTTCCCGTACGGCGAGCAGATCCCGGATATCGGCCTCGACCGTCACCACGGCAGCGCCCGCCTCCCTGCACAGGCCGGCCGTATGCTCCAACTGCCCCCGCGTACCCAGCGGATACGGCACCCCGGGCAGATCACCGCAGATGTCCAGCAGAGCCAGATCGGCTCCCTCACGGGCACAGGCCACCGCGATCGCCCGCCCCAGCCCCCGAGCCGCGCCGGTCACCAGCACCGACTTTCCGTCGAGACGCATACGGAACTCCCTGACTAGGAAACGGACGTGAGCCGGTCGGCGATCATGCGCACCAACTCCGGCCCCGACTCGGTGAGATACATGTGACCGCCGGGCACCTCGACATGGCCGAAGTCACGGCTGGTTGCCTTGGACCAGGAGGCCGCCTCCTCGTGGGTCACCAACTCGTCGTCCACGCCCCGGAAAACGGTGATCGGCGCGTCCAGCGGAAGGCTCGTGCTGCGGACGTAGGTCTCGTGCATCTCGACGTCGGCCCGCAGCGTCGGCAGCAGCAGCTCCCGCATCTCCGGGTCCTCCAGCGCGGGATGCCGGTACCCGGCGAACTCCCCGACCCGGTCGAGGAATTCGCCGTCGGACAGCCCCGTGGCCCGCCGCTCACGCCCGAGATCGGGCTCGGGGGAACCGCTCACGAAGAGGTGCGCGACCTCGACGCCGGGCAACGCGGCGAGCCGGTGGGCGAGTTCATAGGCGAGGACGGCCCCGAGGCTGTGCCCGAAGAGCGCGAACCGGCCGCCGCCGAGGTCGAGTTGGCCCAGTATCCCGGCCACGGCGTCGTGCACGTTCCGGTACGGCTCGTCGTCGATCAACCGCTCACGGCCCGGGAGCTGAGGCGCGACGATCTCCAACTCGCCACCGGACCAGGGCCGGTAGAAGGAGGCACCGGCACCGGCGTAGGGCAGACAGATCAGCTTGGTCACGGTCACTGTCCCATCGCGTCGATGAGACTCTGCGGACGCATGTCGGTCCAGTGCTCCTCGATGTACTCCAGGCACGAGGTCCGGCTCGCCCGGCCGTGCACGACCGTCCACCCGGCCGGTACCTCGGCGAAGGCGGGCCAGAGGGAGTGCTGGTTCTCGTCGTTCACCAGCACGAAGTGCTCGATCGAGTCGTCGTCGAAGGGGTTGGTGGTCATGTCGGCTTTCTCCTAGGCGAGTTGCTCGGCCAGCGACGGGCCGATCCGGTCCAGTGCCCCGGGGCGGGTCATCTCCCCGTGGGCGCAAGGGATTTCGTGGTCGACGACGCGACCGGTGACGTACGGACGCCAGTCGCCGTACCGGCCGGGCACGGCGCCCGGGTCGTCGGCGGCGGTGAACACCAGCAGGTCACCGTCGTACAGGGTGGGCGCGAACTCCTGGAGCAGGCGCCCGTTCCGGGCCGTCACCTCGACCAGTGCGGCGAGCTCGTCGTCCGTGAGGCCACCGGCCATGTCGGGCACGCTGCAGATCAGCTCCATGAACTGCTCGTCGGTGACCGGGACTTGGGGAGTCGGACGGCCGAGGACGGTGAGGATGCTCCGCAGCAGCGTGGGCCGGTCGGCCGGCGGCGCCTGCCGGATCCAGGTACCGGGGAAGGCGTCGAGGACCGCGAGCAGCGCGACCTTCTCCCCGGCGGCCTGGAGCGTGACGGCCACCTCGTACGCGACGAGCCCGCCCATCGAGTAGCCGAGCAGGTGGTACGGCCCCTCGGGCTGTCGCTCCCGGATGCGCGCGGTGTGCTCGGCGACCGCCTCGGCCAGCGTCGCGGCCGGAGCCTCGCCGGGGACGAGCCCGCGCGACTGGAGCCCGAACAGCGGTCGCCCCGGGGCGAGATGACGGGCGAGCCCGGCGAACCCCCAGGCCAGTCCGGACGCGGGCGGCAGACAGAACAGCGGCTCGCGCTCGCCCCGTACCCGCAGCGGCAGCAGCGGGCCGAGCGGCGCGGCGCTCGCTTCCACCGGCCCCCGGGCCAGCGCGGCGACCGTCGGCGCGTCGAAGAGGGACCGCAGCGAGGGTTCGGCGCCGAGTTCCGCCCGGATGCGGGAGGTGAGGCGCGGGGCCAGCAGCGAGTGCCCGCCGAGGTCGAAAAAGCTGTCGTGGACGCCGACTTGGGCCGCGTCCAGGCTCAGCACCTCGGCGAAGATGTCCCGGATCCGCTCCTCCCGCAGGGTGCGCGGAGCGGTCCTCGCCGCGAGGGGCGCGTCCGGGGCAGGGAGCGAGCGGCGGTCCAACTTGCCGCTCGCCGTGCGGGGGACGGCGGGGACGGTGACGTACGCGGTCGGCACCATGTGGGCGGGGAGAGTGCGGGCGAGGTGCTCGCGCAGGGCGTCGGGGGAGACCGGCCCGCCGGGGACGACGTACGCGACCAGCCGTTTCTCGCCCGGCACGTCCTCCCGTACGGTCGCCGCGGCCTCCTCGACCGCCGGATGCGTCGTGAGCGCGGCCTCCACCTCGCCCAACTCGATACGGAAACCCCGGACTTTGACCTGCTGATCGGCGCGGCCCAGGAAGCGTAGCGAGCCGTCGGGTTCGCGTACCGCCAAGTCGCCGGTGCGGTAGAGGCGTTGACCGGGTTCCCCGAAGGGATCGGCGACGAATCGCTCGGCCGTCAGCGCCGGGCGGCCGAGGTAGCCGCGTGCGGGGCCGCCGCCCGCGACGTACACCTCACCCACCGCGCCGTCGGGGACCAACTGGAGGGCGTGGTCCAGGAGATGGATCTGGTTGCGGGCCAACGGGCGGCCGATGGGCGGTTCTTGGTCGTGCGGTGAGGTGTCCGTGCCGTGCACCGTGGGAGCTGCGGGGGTGTCGTCGGCCGACCGCCACGCCGTCGCGTAGACCGTCGCCTCCGTCGGACCGTAGAAGTTGACGAGCAGTACGCCGGGGAAAGCACTCTCTACGTCTTTCCGCAGCCGGGCCGGGATCGGCTCGCCGCCGAGGGCGACCGTGTGGGCCGAGACGGGGGGCCGTTCGGCCAGGACGCTCGCCATGACCGTCGGAACGCCGCTGATCAGGCCCGCCTCGCGGGGTGTGCCGTCGGTCAGGGCGAGCAGGTTCTCGACGATCTCGATCCGGCCGCCGCAGGTCAGCGGCGAGAAGATCTCGAACACCGACACGTCGAAATTGAGCGAGGTGGAGAACAGGACCTCCGCCAGCCGCTCCGGGCCGAACGCCGTGTGCGTCCACTCCACGAACTCGACCGCGTTGCGGTGCGTGGCGAGGACGCCCTTGGGGCGGCCGGTGGAGCCGGAGGTGTAGGTGATGTAGGCCAGGTTGTCGGGGGCGGCGGGAGTTGTGGAAGCGGTTACCCGAGTTTTCTGCCCGGCTGGACAGGTTGGATCGAGTGTCGGCGTTCCGTCGGGCAACGCGCGGGCCGTGCCTTCCGCTGTTGCCAGGACCACGACCGGCTGTGCGTCCCCGACGATGTACGCCAGCCGCTCCGCCGGATACGCCGGGTCCAGTGGCAGATACGCGGCGCCCGACGTGAGCACCGCCAGCACCGCGACGACCAACTCCGCCGTACGCGGCAGCGCGATCCCCACCACCCGCTCGGGCCCCGCCCCGAGTTCGACGAGCTGTCCGGCCAACTGCTGGGCTCTCTCGTCGAGTTCGTGGTACGACAGAGCGGTCCCGCGATCGAGTACGGCGACGGCGTCGGGAGTCGCTGCCACCTGCGCCGACCAGAGATCGGTGAGCGTCCTGGACGCGGCCGGCGGCAACTGGGCCTGGCATGGCCGGTCTTCGAGCGCGATGAGCCCTTGGGGCTGCTCCGGTTCCGCTGCCATCGCCGTGAGGATCCGCACCAGCCGGGCCAGCGTGGCCTTTGCCCACTCGGGCGTGAACAGGTCCGGGCGGTAGGCGAGTCGGAAGCGCGGGCGGGGGCCCGGGAGCGCGACGAGCGTCACCGGGTAGTGGGTGGCGTCACGGCCGCTCGAACCGGCGAGACGGAGGCCCTCGCCCGAAGTCGCCAGGTCCGCCGGGTAGTTCTCGAACACGAGGAGGGTGTCGAAGAGTTCGTGCACCCCCGCCGCCCGCTGGATGTCCGCGAGGCCGAGGTGGTGGTGGTCGAGGAGCGTCGCGTAGGTGTCGCGCACCTCGCGCAGGAGGCGGGCCGGGGAGTCCGCCGGACGCAGCCGTACCCTCGTCGGGACCGTGTTGATGAACAGGCCCACCATGCTTTCCACGCCCGGGAGTTCGGGCGGGCGGCCCGACACCGTCGTACCGAACACGACATCGTCCCGGCCGGTCAGCCGTCCGAGGAGGAGTCCCCAGGCCGACTGGACAAGGGTGTTGAGGGTGACGCCGAGGCGTCGCGCGGCCGTGGTGAGGGCGGCGCCCGTCTCCGGGGACAACTCGACTCTCGCCTGGGCGAGTCGGCCCGCTCCCGCAGGTGCCTGGGGTGCCAGGCGGGTCGGTTCGGTGACTCCGTCGAGCGCCTCGCGCCAGGCTTCCTCGGCGGCCGTGCGGCTTTGGCGGTTCAGCCACTGGAGGAAGGTGCGGTACGGCGGGACGGGCGGCAGCTCGATGCCCTTGTGGAGGGAGAGGAGTTCCCGAACCAGGACCGCGACCGACCAGCCGTCCAGGAGGATGTGGTGGTGGGTGATCAGCAGGCGGTGGTGCTGGTCGGAGAGGCGGGCCAACGTGCAGCGCAGGAGGGGCGGTCGGGTGGGATCGAAGCCGGTTTCGCGGTCCCCGTCGAGGAGTTCGGCCCAGGCCGCTTCCTGGTCGTCGGCGGTGGTGAGGTCGGTTTCCGCCCAGGGGAGGGTCGCGCGGTGGGGGACGACCTGTACGGGCTGGCCGCCCCGGCGGCGTCTGAACGCCGCGCGGAGGTTGGGGTGGCGGTCCAGCAGGGCCTGCGCGGAGGCGTGCAGGCGGTCCGCGTCCATCGGGCCTTCCAGGTCGAACACCAACTGGACGACGTAGACGTCCTGTTCACCCCGCTCGTGCTCGTACAGGGCGTGGAAGAGGAGGCCCTCCTGGAGCGGGGTGAGGGGGAGGACGTCGGCCGGTGCCGGCTTGGGGGTGGTGGGGGGAGTCACCGGTCAGTCGTCCAATCCGTCGGCCAGCTCGGCGAGTTCGTCGTCGGAGAGGGCCAGGTCGTCGAGATCGTCTCGGTCGGCGGGGCCGTTGGAGGTGTGTGGTTCAGCGGGGGAGTCCGGGACATCGGAGGCGAGCGGAGGCCGCTTCGGCGAGGTGAGGGCCGGGGTGTCGGTTCGGACGGCGAGTGAGGTGACCTCCGTACGCCATGCTTCCGCCAGCGCCCGTACCTCGGCCTCGGTCAGCATCCCTTCGGGCCACGACCAGTCCGCCACCAGGACCGGCCCTTCGTCCGAGTCCCGTACGACCGCGTTGATCTCCAGGGCGTGCGCGACGGCGAGTTTGGGATCGGTGCCCTTGGCGAGGGACGGCGACTCCGGGGCGAACGCCCACGACTCCGTCCCGGGCGTGGTGAACCGGCCCAGGTAGTTGAACCCGATCGCGGGCGTCGGAACCTTCGCCAACTCGTCGGCCGTGTCGGGGTTGAGGTAACGCAGCAGCCCGTATCCGAGCCCGTTGTCCGGCAGTTCACGCGTCCGCTCACCCGCTGTGCCGATCCGCACCGGGTAGAGCGAGGTGAACCAGCCGACGGTGCGCGACAGTTCGACCGCGGGGACCACTTCCTCCCGCCCGTGCCCCTCGACGTCGACCACGACCTCCGAGCACCCGTACCGCGCACCGACAGCCGACGCGAGCCCGGCGAGCAGAACGTCCTGTACCCCGGCACCGCTGATGAGCCGACTGGTCGCCTCAACCCCAAGTGCCACGCGCGTGCCCCGAGTTGTGGCGGCGGTGTCCTGATCGGGGTCGACCGGCCGGGCCCCCAAGGGCGTCCCCGCCGTCCCCCGCCACAGCTCGACCTCGTCGCCCCTTGCTGCCGCCTGAGTCCGGAGAATCCCGGCCCAGCGCTTGAACGACGTCCCGACGACCGGCAGTTGAGGCTTCCGCCCGGCCCTGACCGCGTCCCACGCCGACTTGAGGTCCGGCAGGATCACCCGCCACGACACACCGTCGACGACGAGATGGTGCACGACGATCAGCAGCCGCCCGTCCCGCCCGGGACCGGCGTCGAACCACACCGCACGGAGCATCGTTCCGCCCGCCGGGTCGAGCAGGGCGACGGCCCGCTCGGACTCCTCGGCGACGGCGGAGTGGAAGTCGTCGGTGCCGGAGACGTCGCGCCGGACGATCCGGTCGGCGGCGTTCACCGAACCCGCCTGCGGCACGACCAGCCCGTCGGCTTCGAACTCGGCTCGCAGCATGTCGTGATGGTCGAGCAGAGCCTGAAGTGCCCCGGTGAGATCCGCGAGTTGGACCTCCGGTGGGACCGTCAGCAACACGGACTGGCTGAACCTCCCTATGGGGCCGCCCCGTTCGAGAAGCCACTGCATGATCGGCGTCAGAGGAATCAGACCGGTCCCGTCGTCCGCCCGCACGGTCACCGGACCCCGGGCCACCGCCGCCAGCTCCCGTACCGTCTGGTGCTTGAAGACCTCCCGCGCGGTGATCACCACACCCGCCTCGGCGGCCCTGCTCACCAGCCGGATCGCCGCGATGCTGTCGCCACCGAGCGCGAAGAAGTCCTCGTCCAGGGGGACTTCGTCCAGCTTGAGCAACTCGCGGTAGAGACCGGCGAGTACACGCTCGGCCGGGGTGCCGCTCCGAGAAGGCGCGGCCTCTTCCTCGGGCGCGACCGGCGCCGGAACCTGGCGTACGGGCCGTACGTCGTCCCCGTGCAGATCCACGTCCCCGATCCGCACCCCGGGGTCCACCACGACCGCGGCGAGCAGCCGCACGAACGCCCGCGCCAGCCGTTCGCCCGTCTCCGTGTCGAACAAGTCCGTGCTGTACTCGGCGATTCCGTCGATCCCCGCCGGGGTGCCGTCCTCCTCGCGGCGCTCGCTGAGGTAGAGCGACAGATCGAAGCGGGCGGCACCGGTCTCGACGATCTCGCGGCTCGCCTCGATCCCGGGCAGCCGCAGCGACGTCTGCTCGCCGTGCCCGGTGAACGCCAACACCACCTGGAACACGGGGTGATGGGCCAGCGTCCGCCTCGTACCGAGCGCATCCACCAGCACATCGAACGGCACGTCCTGATGCGCGTACGCCGCGAGATCGAACTCCCGCGTCCGGCCGACCAGTTCACGGAACGTGGGGTTGCCCGACGTATCGGTCCGCAGGGCAAGGCTGTTGACGAAGAACCCGACCAGTCCATCCAGCCTGCTGTCCGGCCGTCCGGCCACGGGTGTCCCGATCGTGACGTCCGTCCCCGAACCGAACCGCGTGAGCAGCGCGGCAAGTCCCGTCTGCACCACCATGAACAGGGTCGCCCTCGACGCGGCGGCCAGCCGGGCGAGGCCCGCGTGAAGGTCCGCGTCGATCGTGAACCCGGCTCGGTCACCGTTGCCGGTGGGCTCGGCAGGGCGAGGGCGGTCGAGGGGCAACGCCAACTCGACGGGGGCACCGGCCAATGCGCCACGCCAGAACGCTATGTCACGCCCCATCAGACTTCCGGCGTCCGACGCCTCCCCCAACGTCTCCCGCTGCCACTGTGCGAAGTCGGCGTACTGGAACGGCAGTTGCTGGAAGCCCGGTTCTTGGCCGGCGATCCGAGCCACGTACGCCGTCTCCAGGTCCCGCATCAGCGGTGTCATCGACCAGCCGTCGACGGCGATGTGATGCGCCACGAGCGACAGCACATGTGTCTCGGCATCCAGCTCGAACAGGGTTGCCCGGATCGGCAGTTCGGCCGCGAGGTCGAAGCGCTGCCGAGCGGCCCCGGTGAGGCGCGCGGCGAGTTCCTCGGCGGTCGTCGAGATGACCGTGAGGTCCAAGTCCCGGGTATCCACGATCCGTTGGTACGGAGTCCCCTGAAAGTCGGGGTACAGCGTCCGCAGCGACTCGTGCCGCGCCAGCAGGTCCCCGAGAGCCGCCCGCAGCGCCTCCCGGTCCAACGGGCCCGACAACCGCAGCGCCCACGGCACGGGGTACGTCCCGTTACCCGCGTCCAGCCGGCTCAGGAACCACAGCCGCTGCTGGGCGTACGACAACGGAATCGGTGCGTAACCCCTCTCGTACGCGGCGAGTCGAGGGCGACCTTCAGCGCGCGCCTCCTCCGCCCGCAGCCTCTCGGCGAGGGCCGCCGGTGTCGGCGCCTCGAACACCGCCCGCACCGGCAACGCCGTACCGAACGCACCCCGGACCCGGTCCGTGAGCCGCATCGCCAGCAGGGAATCACCGCCGAGGTCGAAGAACCCGTCGTCCACGCCGACTTGATGCACCGCGACACCGAGCAACTCCGCGAACACCCCGCACAGGATCTCCTCCTGCGGCGTACGCGGCGACCGGCCCGTGTGGCCGCCTGCCGTCACGGGCTGCGGCAACGCGGCCCGGTCCACCTTGCCGTTCGCGGTCAACGGCAGCCGATCCAGGGGGACTACGGCCACCGGGACCATGTGCTCGGGCAACGTACGAGCCGCGTACCGACGCAACTCCTCGGCATCCAGGCCCTGTCCGACGACGTACGCGACGAGCCGACCGTCCCGCACGACCGCGACAGCCTTCTCGACGCCCCTTTGCCGGGTGAACGCGGCCTCCACCTCGCCGAGTTCGATCCGGAACCCGCGCACCTTGACCTGGTCGTCCGCCCGACCCACGTACTCCAACTCGCCGTTCACCGACCAGCGCGCCAAGTCCCCCGTCCGGTACATCCGTTCACCCGCCCCGCCGAACGGATCGGCCACGAACCGCCCTGCCGTCAGTCCCGCCCGCCCCACATAGCCCCGCGCGAGCCCGGCCCCGGCGACATACAACTCCCCGGTCACCTCCGGCGGCACGACCCGCAACCCGGCGTCCAGCACATACGCCCGCAGATCGGGAATCACCTCCCCGATCCGCCCCCTGCCGTCCCCGACCACCTCCCCGGTGAGCGGCAGCCCGGTCACATGGACGGTCGTCTCGGTGATCCCGTACATGTTCACGAGCACCGGCGCGTCCTGCGGATACCGGCCGAACCACTCGGCCACCGCGCCCGGGTCCAACGCCTCCCCACCGAACACGACGTACCGCAACGCCAACCGCTCCCGCAGCTCCGGCGCCGCCGCATCCGCCCGCAACAGCTCCCCGAACGCCGACGGCGTCTGATTCACCACCGTCACCCGCTCCCGCACGAGCAGCCGCAGAAATTCCCCCGAGTCCCGGCTCACCTCGAACGGCACCACCACCAACGTCCCGCCATGCAGCAACGCCCCCCACAACTCCCACACCGAGAAGTCGAACGCGTACGAGTGGAAGAGCGTCCACACGTCCCCCGGCCCGAAGTCGAACCAGCGACGGGTGGCGGAGAGCAGCCGGACGACGTTGCTGTGGGGGATCGCGACGCCCTTGGGGCGGCCGGTGGAGCCGGAGGTGTAGATGACGTAGGCGGTGGTGGACGGGTGGCTGAGCCACTGGGCCACCGGAGGTACGGAGGCCGGCGGGGGAGTGGTCGAGTGGCTGATCCACTGGTCCACAGGCGGCGGGGAGGTGGACGACTGGCTCAGCCACTCATCCACAGGCCACTCAGCCACCGCCCCAACCCGCACCACCGGCACCTCGCACCCGGCCGGCACCTCCACCCCGTCCCCCGCGACCACCAGCACCGGCCGCGAGTCGGACAGCATGAACTCCAGCCGGTCCGCCGGATACGCCGGGTCTATCGGCACGTACCCGGCACCCGTCTTCAGCACCGCCAGTACCGCGACCACCAGCTCGGCGGAGCGTGGCAGCGCGAGGGCCACCAGGCGTTCGGGGCCGGCGCCGCGAGCGGTGAGGAGGGCGGCCAGGCGGGAGGAGTGCTCGTCGAGGGCCGCGTACGTGAGGCGGGTGTCGTGGTGGACGACGGCGGTCGCGTCGGGGGTGCGGGCCGCCTGCTGGGTGAAGAGTTCGGGGAGCGTGGCGTCGGCGCGGTCCACGGACTCGGCGGCGGCCGGTGCGGGCGTGAGCAGCCGTTCCCGTTCGCCGGGCAGGAGGACGTCGATCTCGCCGACCCGCCGTGTCACATCACCGGTCAGCGCCGCGAGGACCACGGCGAAGCGGTCGAGGAGGCGGCGGGCGCCGGGCTCGTCGTAGGCGTCAGGGCGGTAGGAGAGGCGCAGGGCGAGGCGGCGGGCGGGGAGGACGGCGAGGGTGAGGGGGTAGTGGGTGGCGTCGCGGCCCGTCAACTGGCGTACGGGGGAGTCTTCTTGGGCGCCGGGATGGTTCTCGAAGGCGAGCAGCGTGTCGAAGAGGTCACCGATGTCGGCGGCCCGGCGGATGTCGGCGAGCCCGAGATACTGGTGCGGCAGCAGTCCCGCCTGCCGCGACTGGAGCCCGCCGAGAAGGTCGGCGACGGTCTCCTGATCGTCCCAACGCACCCGCAACGGCACGGTGTTGATGCAGAACCCGACCATCGAGGCGACGTTGCGCAGCTCGGGCGGACGCACCGACACCGTCTGCCCGAACACCGCCTCGGACCGCCCGGTGAGCCGCCCGAGGAGTACGCCCCAGGCGCCCTGCACAAGGGTGTTGAGGGTGACGCCGAGTGAACGCGCCGTGTGCTCGGCCCGGTTGGTGAGATCCTCGGGCAACTCGACGATCAACTCGTGCGGCAGCACAGGGGCTGTGGGGGCGCCGGGAGCGAGAAGGGTCGGCTCGTCGAGGCCGAACAGCTCGTCGTACCAAGCCTGTTCGGCGGCCGGGCGGTCCTGGCGGGCCAGCCACGCCACGTAGTCCCGGTACGGCGGCACGGGTGCGAGCGCGGTCGGGTGCCCGCCCGCGTACAGGGCGGCGAACTCGCGGGTGAGGAGCTGCTTGGACCAACCGTCCAGCAGAATATGGTGGTTGGTGATGACCAGCCGGTACAGCTCCGGCCCGATCCGGACGAGCAGGTACCGCAGCAGCGGCGGCCTGGCGAGGTCGAAGCGCCGGGCGCGCTCCTCGTCGAGGAGACGCTGCCAGGCGGCGTCCCGCTCGGATCCGGCGTACGAGGACAAGTCGGCCTCGGACCAGGGGAGTTCGACGTCCGTGGGAACGATCTGTACCGGCGCCCCCGCCTCCCGGCGCCGGAAGCAGGCGCGCAGGTTGGGGTGCCGGTCGAGGAGCGCCTGACCGGCGGCGCGTACGGCGGCGGGGTCGACCTTGCCGGTCAACTCCAGTATCTGCTGGGCCGCGTAGACGTCAGGGCTGCCCTCGTCGTCGTACAGGGCGTGGAAGAGCAGCCCTTCCTGCAACGGCGACAGGGGCAGGACATCCGCGATTCCGGACCGGGTCACCGTGGGTTACCTCCACTCGCTGCCGAACTCGGCTTCGAGTTCGTCGATCTCTGCTTGGGACAGGGACACCAGGGGCAGATCGGACGGCGTGTGCCCGCCCGCCGATCCGGTGCGGCTCAACTCGTCGAGCGCCGCGCACCACAGGTCGGCGAGCGTCCCGACCTCGGCCTCGGACCAGACACCGGGCGCCCAGGACCACATGGCCCGCAGCCCGTCGTCGTCGGCGACGACGGTGACCTCCAGGCCGTGCGCCACGGGGAGTCGGGGATCGTGCGCGGCACCGAGCGCCAGCTCGCCGGGGAGTTCGTCGGGGACCGACGCCCAGTCGTCCGTGGGGAGTTCGCGCGCCGTACGGCCCAGGTAGTTGAACCCGACCTGGGGCACCGGGAGTTCGGCGAGTTCGGCGCCCGCCTCCGGGTCGAGGTGGCGCAGCACGCCGTACCCGATGCCGTGGTCCGGTACGGCCCGCACCTGCTCCTTGACCGCCCGCAACACCCCGGCGGTGTCGGTGAGTTCGATCCCGGCGAGGTCGAGTCGGGCCGGGACGACGCTGGTGAACCAGCCGACCGTGCGCGACAGGTCCACGTCCTCGAACAGGTCCTCGCGACCGTGCCGTTCGACGTCCACGAGCAGCACCGGACGCTGGTCCCACCGAGTGAACGCGAGGGCGAGAGCGGTGAGCAGAACGTCGTCCGGACCGGCGTGGAAGGCGGCCGGGACCGTGGTGAGCAGGTCGGTGGCCGGCTCGGGCGGAAGGGTACGAGTGAGGTGACGGACGGTGCCTACGACGTCCCGTGCCGGGTCGGGCGAGCGGTCGTCCGGCGAGGGGTGGTCCAACAGCCGTTGCCAGACCTCAAGTTCGGGGCGACGCTTCTCCGCCTCGCCCTCCAGCAGACGCGCCCACTGCCGGAACGGCGTTCCCTTGGGCGGGAGTTGCTCTCCTCGCCAGGCTGCGGCGAGGTCGGCGCGGAGGACGCCCCAGGAGACGCCGTCCACGGCGAAGTGGTGAACCGTGAGGAGGAGCCACCCCTGCCGTCCGGGCCCGGCGTCGTACCAGACCGCCCGCACCAACTCTCCGCGCTCAGGGGCAAGTTGGTCGGCCGTGAGATCCTTCGGGTCGGCGACCCGTCTCACCGCGACCTGGACGCTGCCCGGCGCCGGTATGTCGGCCGACCAGTCGGCCCCGACCCGCATCCGCAGCACGTCATGGTGGTCGACGACGGCCTGGAGCGCGGCGGTGAGACTCCGCTCGTCGGCCCCGACCGGCGTGACGAGCACCGTCGACTGGCTGAACCTGCCTGTGGGGCCGCCGCGTTCACGCAGCCGGTGCATCGCCGGAGTGAGTGGAATGGCTCCCGTCGCCGACTCCTGAGCAGGCCCGCGCGAGGCGGCCGGACGGGAGGCGGCGATCGCCGCGAGGGCCGCGACCGTACGGTGCTCGAACACGTCACGCGGGCTCAGGCGCAGCCCCGCAGCAAGAGCCTTGCTGACAAGGCTGATGGACGCGATGCTGTCCCCGCCGAGGTCGAAGAAGCCGTCGTCCAGGCCGACTTCACGGCCCAGCACCTCGGCGAACAGGTCGCGCAGCACCCTCTCCGCCGCAGTGCGCGGCGCGCGGTCACCACCGCTCTCGACCACCGGCGCCGGAAGCGCGCCCCGGTCCAGCTTCCCGTTCGCCGTCATCGGCAGGGCGTCCAGCACCACGAACGCCTCGGGCACCATGTGCTCGGGCAGCCGCCGAGCCGCGTGCGCCCGTACGTCTACCGCATCCACCCCGGCCGCACCCACGAGGTACCCCACCAACCGCCGTACGCCCGGCCGGTCTTCGCGCACGACTGCCGCTGCCTGCTCGACCCCGTCGTACGACGTGAGCGCGCCCTCGATCTCCCCGGGCTCGATCCTGAGCCCCCGGATCTTGAGCTGACCGTCCGAACGGCCGCGCAACTCCAGTGCCCCGTCGGACCGTTGGACCGCCAGATCGCCGGTACGGTACATCCGGCTTCCCGGCGGACCGTAAGGATCGGCCACGAAACGCTCGCCGGTGAGAGCGGGCCGGTTGTGGTAGCCCCGCGCCACCTGGGCGCCGCCCACGTACAACTCGCCCTCCACGCCTGCCGGTACGGGGTTCAGCCGCCGATCCAGCACGTACGCCCGCGTGTTCCACATCGGCCGCCCCACCGGCACCGGCCCCGACGGGAGTTCGTCCCCCGGCTCGATCCGGTGGTCCGTACAGCCCACCGTGAGTTCCGTCGGCCCGTAGTGGTTGATCAGCCGCACCCCGGGATGCTCCCGACGCCAGGCCCGCAGTGCCTCACCCACCAGGGCCTCGCCGCCCAGCATGAACTCCTCGGCCGGCGAGATGTCGTGGGGCAGTGCGGGGAGGAGGGCGAGATGGCTCGGGGTGGCCTTGAGGAACGTCAACTGCCGTTCGTCCGCCTCGTGCACGGCCGCGATGTGCACCTGGCCGCCCGCCGCGAGCGCGCCGTGCAGCGTCGTCACCGTCGCGTCGAACGACATCGTCGCGTGCAGGAGCGACGTCCCCCCGAGGCTCGGGTACTCCTCGACGCAACGGGCCACGTAGTTCGTGAGGTTGCGGTGCTCCACGACAACACCCTTGGGACGACCCGTGGTTCCGGAGGTGTAGATCAGATAGGCGGCGTCAGCCGGACGGGGGTCGACCAAGTCGCCTTCCCCGCCTGCGGCTTCGGGGCTCACGACCGGGCGGCCGACGTCCGTCCGGTCCCGCGAGATGACACACACCGGGTCCGAGTCGGCCAGCAAGTACGCCGTCCGGTCGGCCGGGTGGTCCGGGTCGAGCGGCAAGTAGGCGGCGCCCGACTTGAGTACGGCCAGGACGGCTACGGCGATGTCGACGGAACGGGGGAGCGAGATGGCGACAACTCGCCCTGGTCCGGCACCGGACGCGATCAGAGCACGCGCCAATTCGTCGGAGGAAGCGGCTAGTTGGCTATACGTCAGTTCTCGCCCGGCGTCCGTCACGGCTACCGCGTCAGGGCGTCGAGTGGCCTGCTCCTCGAACATGCGCGGAAACGTCGTCTCCGGGACGTCCCGCTCGGTGTCGTTGAACTCCTCGACGATACGGCGGCGTTCGGCCGCCCCCAGGATCTCCAGCGCGCCGATGGGGTGGTCCGGGGCGTCAACTGCCGCTCCCAGCAACCGTTCCAGCCGTACGACGAGATCCTCGGCCGTGCATCGGTCGAACAGGTCGGCGCTGTACTGGAGGAACCCCTCGATACCGGCCGGGGAACCGTTCCGTGTCCTCAACTCGCCCAGGTTGAACGTGAGATCGACCTTCGTGGCACCGGTCTCCACCGGAATCGGCGTCGCCTTGAGACCCGGCAGCCGCAACTCCGGTTCGCTCGGCCGGAATGCCAGCATCACCTGGAACAGCGGATGCCGGGCCAGCGAACGCGGCGGCGCGAGCGCCTCGACCACCTGCTCGAACGGGAGATCCTGGTTCGCGTGCGCCGCGAGGTCGGTCTCCCGGACGCGTCCGAGCAACTCCCGGAAACCGGGGTCGCCCGACGTGTCCGTCCGCAGCACCAGCGTGTTGAGGAAGCACCCGACCAGGTCGTCGAGCACCTCGTCCGTCCGCCCCGCGACCGGTGTCCCGATCGGGATGTCCGTCCCCGCGCCGAGCCGGGTCAACAACGCGGCGAGCGCGGCCTGGACGACCATGAACGGAGTCGTCCCCGTCTCCCCGGCCAACGTCCTTATCCGCCCGTGCAGTTCAGGCCCGAACCGGACGGCCGCATCCCCACCCCGATGCGTCGCCCGAGCCGGCCTGGGCCGATCAGCCGGCAGCGCCAACTCGTCGGGCACCCCCGCCAACGCCCGTGTCCAGAACGCGACCTGCGGCCCCATGACCTCCCGGTCCCCCAGCAACTCCTCCTGCCACACCGCGAAGTCCCCGTACTGCACAGCCAACGGTGCCCACTCCGGCACCCGCCCCGCCGACCGGGCTTCGTACGCGGTCGCAAGATCCCGCGCCAGCGGCTCCAGCGACTGCCCGTCGGCCGCGATGTGATGCAGCACGAGCAACAGAACGTGCTCCTGCGGCCCGACCACGATCAGATGAGCCCGGATCGGCAGGTCCTCGTCCAGCCGGAACTCTTGAGCGGCAAGCGCGGAGAGGTGAGCGGAGAGAGTGGCGGAGAGGCTGAGTGGCTCAGCCACTTCCCCCAACACCTCAACCCCCACCCGAAGCCTCCCCGCCCCCACCACCCGCTGACAAGGCACCCCACCCCCCGCCGGATAAACCGTCCGCAACACCTCATGCCGCCCCACCAAATCCCCCAACGCCTCCTCCAGCACCCCCACATCAACCCCGCCCCCCGCCAACCGCACAGCCAACGGCACGTGATACGCCGCCCCCGCCCCCTCCAGCCGATCGAGGAACCACAACCGTCGCTGGGCGGAGGACAGCGGAACCTCCCCCGCGCCGCGTCGGCGGAGAGGCCGCGGAACGGTTTGCGCTACGGCGCCGTTCACCCGTTCGGCGAGCCCCGCCGGAGTGGGGGTGGTGAATACGTCGCGCAGGGCCAGGGAGACTCCCAGGGCGCGCCGCACCCGTCCCACCAGGCGCAACGCGAGGAGGGAATGGCCGCCGAGGGCGAAGAAGTCGGCGTCGGGGCCCGCCGTCGGGACGTCGAGGACGTCCGCGAAGAGGCCGCAGAGGGTTTCCTCCAGGGGCGAGCGGGGCACGCGGCCCGCGTCGGCGGAGGCCGGCGGCGTGGGGAGGGCGCGGAGGTCGAGCTTGCCGTTGGGGGTTAGGGGGAGGTGGTCGAGGGGTACGACGGCGCCGGGGACCGCGTACTCGGGGAGGCGGGCGGCCAGGTGGGCGCGCAGTTCCTCCGGGGCCGCCTTCGACACGGCGTATCCGATCAGCCGTTCGCCCCGGACGGTCACCACCGCCTGCGTCACCCCGGGATGCCCCGCGAGGGCCGCCTCGATCTCGGCCGGTTCGATGCGGAAGCCGCGGAGTTTGAGCTGGGAGTCGGTACGGCCGTGGAACTCCAGCTCGTCGGCGTCGGTCACGCGGACCCGGTCGCCGGTGCGGTACATGCGGGCGCCGACGGGGCCGTGGGGGTCGGCGACGAAGCGTTCGGCGGTCGCCCCGGGGCGGCCGAGGTAGCCGCGGGCGACCCCGTTCCCGGAGAGGTACAACTCCCCGACGATTCCCCGGGGTACGGGCCGTAGCGCCGGGTCGAGGACGTACGCGCGCATACCGTCCAGCGGCCGACCGATCGGCAGCGAGTCCGGTACCGAACTGCCGTGGGAACAAGGCCGGTTGGTGGCGAAAGTGGTCGTCTCGGTGGGCCCGTACCCGTTGGTGACGGTCACCCCCGGACACGCCTCCAGCACCCGCCGTACGGCCCCCGAGGGCACCGCCTCACCTCCGGCCCACACCTCCCGCAACCCCGTGAAACACCCGGGATCCTCCTCGGCGGCGAGCCGGAACAACCCGGCGGTGAGCCAGATGCCGGTCAGGGCATGACGTTGCGTCAACTGCCGTACGGCGAAGGCGTCGACGGGCACACCGTCCTCGGCGACGACAGCGGTCCCGCCCCCGAGGAGCGGCACCCACATCTCGTACGTGGAGGCGTCGAAGGCGGTCGGCGAGTGTACGAGGACCCGTGAATGGGCGCCGCTCGTGAACGCCGAGTCCCGGGCCAGGGAGACGACGTCGTGATGGGTGACGGCGACCCCTTTCGGCGTACCGGTCGAGCCCGATGTGTAGCTGACATAGCAGAGTTGACGGCCCGTCACGTCTACGCCGGGTCGACTGCCCGGCTCGTCCAGCAGCGAAGGGTCACCCGTCTGCACGACGCTCAGCCCGTCGTACGGCGCCACGTCCCCGTCGGTCAACAGCAGCCGTGCGCCGGTCTCTTCGAGGATCTGGACGGTGCGCGCGTGCGGCGCGGACGCGTCGAGTCCGACGTACGCACCGCCCGCCTTCAGCACGGCGAGCAGGGCGACGAGGAGACCACAGGAGCGGGGTACGAGGACGGCGACCCGTTCCTCGCGCTGGACGCCCAGGCGCAGGAGCCGGTGGGCGAGTTGGCTGGAGCGGCGGTCCAACTCGGCGTAGGAGAGGGAGCGTTCACCCTGTACGACGGCCTCGGCGTCCGGCGTCGCGGCGACCCGGGTCGCGAACAGGTCGGGGATGCCGGCCCCGTCGCCCGTCGCGGGGGCACCGGCGAGGGTCGACTCCTCGCCGGGCAGGGTCGGGACGACGCGTCCGACGACGGCGCCCGGTGTGCGCACGGCCTCCGCGAAACGTTCCAGGAAGTGGACGAACCTTCCGTGGTGGGCGGTGAGTTCGGGTTCCGAGTACTGCTCGGTGCCGGCGTCGAAGTCGACGCGGACTCCGTTGCCGTCGGCGCGGTCGTAGACGTTGACGGCGAGGTCCTCGACCGGTCCCGTGGACAGGTTGTGACGGGTCGTCGGGAAGGTTCCGAACCTCAACTCCGGTCCGAACGCCATGATGTTGACGACCGGCCCGAAGAACCGCCGCCCGCCCTCCGGCCAGTCCAGCTCCCGGCGCAGCTCCTCGCCCCGGTACCGCTGGTGGGCGAGCAACTCCCGGGTGGAGGCGGCGGTTTCGCGTACGAGGTCGGCGGCGAGGGCGTCGGGGCGTACGGGGATGCGCAGCGGGAGGACATTGGACGCCATGCCCGGTGTGGTGAGTTCGGCCGGGGAGGTGCGGGCGGTGACGGCGAGACCGAGGACGATCTCCTCGGCGCCGGTCATCGCGTGCAGGTACGCGGCGGTCGCCGCGAGGACGACCCGGGACCAGCGGGTGCCGGTCAAGTCGGCGGCGGAGTGGACGAGTTCACCGGTGACGTGACGCGTACGGCGCAGGAAGCGTCCACAGACACGGGGCGGCCGGGACGAGAGGCTCACCGGGTCGGGCCGGTCGGCGAGGGTCCGGTTCCAGTACGCGCGGTCCGCCTCGGCGTCGTACGCGTCATCGGCGGCGAGCAACGGCCCGAGCGGCGCGTCCGGAACGCCGACGGCCTCAACGCCCGTCACCAGAGCCGTGTACGCCGCAGCCACCCTCCCCGCGATCAGCGAACAGCTGAACCCGTCCACGGCGATGTGGTGATACGCCTGGTACCAGACCCAGTGCTCGTCCCCCGCCCGCAGCAACGCGTACCGGAACAAGGGCCCTTGCTCCAGATCGAACGGCACGGCGAAGTCCCGTTCCATCCACTCCCGAGCGGCCTCGATCCCGTCGACCTCCACGACCGGCATGGACCACGAAAGCTCCGGCTCGACCAACAGCCCCACGCCCTCGCCGTCTTCGACGAAGCGTGAGCGCAACGTCTCGGTGGCCGTGACGACTTGGCCCACGGCGGTCAGGAGCAGGCCGGGGTCGACGGCGCCGTGGATCTCGGTGAACTCGCCGACGTTGTACGCCGCGTCACCCCCGTCGAGCCGCGTTCCGAACCACATGGACCGCTGAGCGGCGGACGGGACGAGACGTACGGTCATCGGTGAACTCTCCTGAGCGTGGGGGTTGTTGGGGGCCGGGAAGATCAACGAGCCGCCCCCGAACGAGCCGCCCCCACCGACGCGTTGCCCACCAAGTCGGCCACCACCCGCGCCCTGTCAACCCCCTCCACCCCAGCCTCAGGCCAAGGCACCCGCAACCACGGCTCAGCGGCCACCAGTTGGACATCCCGCCCCCGCCGAGCCCGCCCCCCACCCGTGATGTTCAGCAGCACAACCTCATCGCGCCGAACCTTCCCCGCCCGAACCGCCTCCGCCAGCGCGGCCACCGCAACCCCCGCCCCCGGCTCGATGTCGATCCCCTCGGTCTCCTCGAACAGAGCCATACCGGCCAGCGCACCGGAGTTGTCGACGCGCAACACATCACCCCCGCTCTCGACGAGCGCTTCCCGCACCCCACCCCGAACGGCGAACGGCGGGCGCCGATTGGTGAGTTCACGTGCGAGAGGCTCGCGCTCGCGGTCGGCAGGAGCACCACCGCGCCCGTGCCAAGCCTCGAACAACGGGGCGAACGGCGCGTTCTGACACATCATCAGACGCGGCAGACGTTCCCCACGGACCCGCACCCGCCCGGCCGCCTCATGCACCCCGAGTGCCCCCGTACCGCTGCCGACCGCCTGCACGTACACCTCCGGCAACCCCCCGATGGCCTCAACTGCCGCCAGCAGCACGGTCCCGAGCCCGTCCCGCCGCCCCACATTGCGCGCACCCCCCTCCGCCCGATGCCCCGGAAGCGAGGAGAGCAGATCGGCGCAGGCGATGGCGTCGCTGTACGTCGCGGGCCCGTCGAGGACGACGATCCGTACCCGCGGATCGAGCGGCCCGGGGAACCGCATGCCGTCCAGGGCCGGCGCGGGGACGACGATGAGGCAGGGGACTTGATGGAGGGTCGCCGCCCAGGCGAACGCGGCGGCCGTGTTGCCCGCCGAGGGGATCACCAGGACGGGCGGGTCGGCGGGCAGCCGGCCGAGCACGGTGTACGCCTCAAGGTCCTTGAACGTGCAGGTCGGCAGGTGCGCGCCGCGCTCCGGCCAGTGCCCGTTGAAGGCGGTCCACAGCCGGTCGAGACCGAGCCTGCGCCCGAGCTTCTCGGCACGCAGGACGACAGGCCCGGGTACGTCGGGGAAGGTGCGCGCGACCGGCAGCAGCGACGCGAACCGGAACAGACCGGTACGCGGCGCCTCGAAAGGAGCCGCGCCGAAAGAGGTCTCGTACTCCGCACGCAGGAACGCCGGTTCGTGCGCGCCGGCGCAGTCGAGAATCAGCCCGTCGTCCGCGTGCCGCGCCCCGCAGGAGGAGCAGACGAGCGAGTAATGCCGATTTCCCGCGTGTACTGAGGGGCGTACTCGGGACATTCCATTGCCTTCCGCAGGTCGTGCTTCGCCTTTCCATTGCAGCCGGGACTGGGTGAAGAGCGGGAGGGCCGGGAATTGCGGTTGGCCCAACGGTCGGTAGACATTCGGTGCTCGGTCAAGAGGTGGTATAGACCGGTAGATTGTTCAGTTCCGCTTCATCCTCCCTTCTCAGGAAGGGAGTCGAGGGTGTGTTAGCTCTGGCCCGACACGGTTCCTTGACGAGAGGACGGCTGGAAAATGGGCGACAGGCCGACGCGATCGCGGGTGCCGTGGCTGCCATCCGAGAATCCGGTTCGTTTTCTCCCGCGCACTGGAGAAGCGGCCTCGGGCAAATGGTTTTCGGGGAATGAGAACGGGGAATACTCGTTGCCCGATCCGGAGTTGCTGCGCACCGCGTACCGGAAAATGGTCGTCGGCCGCCGCTTCGACGCGCAGGCCACCGCCCTCGCCCGGCAGGGCCGCCTGGCGGTCCACCCCTCCAGCCTCGGCCAGGAGGCGTGCCAGATCGGCGCCGCCCTCGCGCTGCGCCCCACCGACTGGCTCTTTCCCACCTACCGCGACTGCGTCGCCCTGGTCAGCCGGGGCATCGACCCCGTCGAGGCGCTCACGCTGCTGCGCGGCGACGCCCACTGCGGGTACGACCCCGTCACCCACCGCACCGCCCCCCAGTGCACCCCGCTCGCCACCCACACCGCCCACGCCGCCGGCCTCGCCCACGGCGAGCGCCTCAAGGGCACCGACACCGTCGCCCTCGCCCTCCTCGGCGACGGCGCCACCAGCGAGGGCGACTTCCACGAAGCGCTGGGCCTGGCAGGGGTGTTGAAGGCACCGGTGGTCTTCCTCGTGCAGAACAACGGGTACGCCATCTCCGTGCCGTTCGCCGCGCAGAGCGCCGCACCGGCCCTCGCGTACAAGGGAGTCGGCTACGGCGTCCGCTCCGAGCAGGTCGACGGGAACGACGCGGTCGCCCTGATCGCCGTACTGCACAAGGCCGTTGAGAGCGCGCGTGCCGGAGACGGGCCCTGGCTGATCGAGGCGCACACCTACCGCATGGCGGCGCACACCAGCGCCGACGACCCCTCCCGCTACCGGTCCGCCGAGGAGGCCGAGGCCTGGCGGGACCGGGATCCCGTCGAGCGGCTGGAGTCGTGGCTGATGGAGCGTCAATTCCTCACGTCCGCCGAGGTGATGGAGATCGCCGCCGAGGCGGAGGCGTACGCGGCCGGGGTGCGCGTACGGCTCGCCGAGGACCCGGCGGTCGACCCCCGTGGCCTCGTCGACCACGTCTTCAGCACGCCCACACCCCAACTCACCGAACAGTGCGCCGCGTTGGAGGGCTGCTGAGATGACCCCCACGACCATGGCCAAGGCCCTCAACACCGCCCTGCGGGACGCCCTGCGCGCCGACGAGCGCGTTCTCGTCTTCGGTGAGGACGTCGGACGGCTCGGCGGCGTCTTCCGCGTCACCGACGGGCTCGCCGCCGACTTCGGTGAACACCGCTGCTTCGACACGCCAGTTGCCGAGTCCGGGATCGTCGGGCTCGCCGTCGGGCTCGCCATGGCCGGGTTCCGTCCGGTCGTGGAGATGCAGTTCGACGCGTTCGCCTATCCGGCGTTCGAGCAGATCGCGTCCCACGTCGCCAAACTCCGCAACCGTACGCGCGGCGCGCTCACCCTGCCGATCGTCCTGCGCGTTCCGTACGGGGGCGGCATCGGCGGGGTCGAGCATCACAGCGACTCCAGCGAGGCGTACTACGCCCACACCGCCGGGCTGAAAGTCGTCACCCCGGCTACCGTCGGCGACGCGTACGCCCTTCTGCGCGAGGCCATCGACGACCCCGATCCCGTCGTCTTCCTCGAACCCAAACGGCACTACTGGACCAAGGAGGACGTCGAACTCCCCCTGCGCGCCGAGCCGTTCGGTACCGCCGCCGTCCGCCGCGCCGGGAGCGACGTCACGCTCGTCGCGTACGGGCCCGCTGTCGCCGTCGCCCTCGCCGCCGCGGAAGAGGCCGCCGTGGAGGGGCTGGACGTCGAGGTTCTCGACCTGCGGACGCTCGTTCCCCTCGACGATGCCGGGCTCGTCAACTCGGTGCTCCGTACCGGGCGTTGTGTCGTCGTCCATGAGGCGCAGGGGTTCGCCGGGGTCGGGGCCGAGATCGTCGCCCGGGTTCAGGAGAGGTGCTTCGACGCGTTGCGGGCGCCCGTCCTACGGGTCACCGGGCTGGATGTGCCGTATCCGCCGCCGCTGTTGGAACATGCCCATCTGCCCGACGCCGCGCGGGTGTTGACGGCGCTCCGCCGCGTGCACCCCGAGCCGGTGCGCGGCCCCGAACGCACCTTCCACCTTCCCGACCTGGGGGAGGGGCTCACCGAGGCCGAGGTCGTCGAATGGCTGGTGCGCGTCGGGGATCAAGTCACCCACGACCAGCCTCTCGTGGAGGTCGAGACCGCCAAGTCCCTTGTGTCGCTGCCGAGTCCGTACGCCGGGGTGGTGACCGCGCTGCACTGTGACGCCGGGGTGGCGGTCGAGGTGGGCGCGGCGCTGGTGTCGGTCGCCGAGGTCCCGCCCACGCAGGAGCGCTCACGGCCCGACAGCACCACGGAAGCACTCCCGGAGTCCAACAGGCCCACCACGGACGCCGGTTCAGGCGCGGTCCTCACGGGCTACGGCACGGGCCGCACTCCGAAGGGCACCACCCCGAACACCCCCTCCCGCACCCCCCTCAACCGAGCCACCGCCGACAAGTTCCTCCGCGCCCAGCGCGACACCCCCGCCGTCACCATCTGGGCCGACACCGACGCGACCGACCTCCTCGCCCGCAAGAAGTCCGAAGGAGTCGGCCTCCTCGCCCTCTTGGCCGAGGCAGCCGTCAAGGCCCTGGAGAAATACCCCGAGTTCAACTCACGGATCGACCCCGACCGAGGCGAACTGATCCAACTCCCGCACATCAACCTGGCGTTCGCGGCCCAGACCCCGAAGGGCCTGACGGTCCCGGTGGCGAGGAACGCGAACACGCTCCCCCTGAGGGACCTGTCCGCGGAACTCACCCGCCTGACAGCCCTGGCCCGCACGGACACCCTGCCCCCCGACCACCTCACGGGCGGCACCTTCACCCTCAACAACTACGGCCCCCTGGGCGTCGACGGCGCGACCCCCCTCCTCAACCACCCCCAGACGGCGATGCTCGGCGCCGGCCGCCTCACGGACCGCCCCTGGGCGGTGAACGGCGAGGTCACGGTCCGGACGATCCTCCCCCTCTCCCTCACGTTCGACCACCGGACCTGCGACGGCGCCTCGGCGGCAGGCTTCCTCCACCACGCCATCAGCACGCTCACGCAGGGGAGTTGAGGCAAGACCGCCCTGCACCGCGAAACCCGCCGCATCACCGAGCAGCGCGGCCCGTTCAGCACTCGATGATGTTCACCGCCAGCCCACCCCGAGCCGTCTCCTTGTACTTCACGTTCATGCGGGCGCCAGCAGCGATGAGTACCTTGACCTGCGGGTTTGGCGGCAGCTTCTTGATCCATCCCGTGAGCAGGGACTTCTCAGGGACATTCGGTGTCTGACTGGACTCCAGCCACGAGTTCATGACGGACAGACCGCGTTGGCCAGCACCGGGCATGAAGTGAGCGTAGTGCTCCAGGGTGATCTTCGGCGTGGAGTGCCCCATCCAGACGGACAGGCTGACGACCGACTCGCCGGCCGCCAGCTGCACGCTGGCGTAGGTGTGCCGCAGCACATGGAACATGTCCTCGCGGGGCGCTGCGTAGATGGGGGTCCTACGGATTCGCCCGCCGTGCCGTTCGACTTTCTCGCCGACCGCTTGGATCAGACCGGCAGCAGCAAGTGCTGGCTTCCAGCTCTTGTCGTTCCACGTCCGGTAGTAGATGCGGTTGCCGTGCGAGGTGGTGAGGACCAGTTGAACCGTGATCGGCTTCCGCTGTCGAGCCTCCACCGCGTTGGTCGGTGGCTCTGGATTCCTCCACGGCAGAGTGCAGGAGACGGACGGGAATTTCCGGAAGTGCTCACGCGCCCGCACCGCGAGGTTGGGCGGTAGCGGAACCGTACGAGTCTTTTGCCCCTTGGGCAGGCAGAAGTACGGCCGACCTTTGGCATCCCACCTGAGTTGGCGACGGACATGTACGACACCCGCCTCGAAATCGAAGTCCTCCTCAGCCAAGCCGAAGGCTTCTCCTTGGCGCAGGCCGAGGCCCAGCCCGAGGTCGACAGCGAACTTGTAGCGGTCCTGAATGTGGAGGCGGACAGCATCGACGATGGCGCGTGTCCACGCCTTCGCCTTCTTGGCTGTGCGTCGCGGGGCCTTGACACTCTTGTGAACCTTGATGGGGTTGTGGAGGATCCGCTTGTCGTCCGCTGCGCAGGTAAGGATGGTTGAAAGGTGGCCCCAGATCACCTCCGCAGTCGTATTCTCGACGCGGCTCAGCAAAGAGGCTGCGAACGAGCGCAACGCTGAAGCATCGATCTCGCGGAGAGAGAGGTCGCCGAGGAGCGGGATGATGTGATTCCAGATTCGGCTACGCATCGGGGCTGCGGTGGAGGGCTCGTCCGACCTGCTGGGCCACCAGTGGTTGACGATGTAGTCAGTGAGGGAGATGTCGCCGGCGCGTGGATCGATGAACTCTCCACGCTGGGCGTCGGTCTTAGCGGTGGCGAGCCAACTCTTGGCGTCCTCGCTGGTGTCGAACGATCGGTCTTGGACCCCGGGAATCCCCTTGACGCGGTACCTCTTCCCTTTCCCGTAGAGGGAGGTCCTTTCTCGCTTCCCGGTCTGCTTGTCGGGTCGCTTCTTGAGCCAGCGATCCTCTATGTAGCCCGCCACTTCGGTGTCCTCTGGTTGTTCGTTGTTCTTGAAGCGGTTGGTCCTAACGCGCTTCGAGGCAGACCCTTATCCCCGATTTCGAAGTTTCTTCGAGGAGATCTCGATCAAGGGCTACTGCGGTGACTGGGAGGTCGCTGAACGACGCTTCGGCTTTTGCGCCAGAGGGTTGAGGGCAGGATTCGAGCGTGAATCCGCTTGTTCCTGGGCTCGGACCCAAGCGTCGAGAGCCGAGATGCGGTACATCACGCGTCGGCCCATGCGGAAGCTGGGTGGCCCCTGTCGGCGATGACGCCAGACGTAGAGGGTGTTCGGGGAGATTCCCAGATACTCTGCGGCTTTCGGGAGGTTCAAGAAGGCGGCCTCAGGAACCCGGGTAGGTTGCGCCATAGCCTCTGCTCCTGTCGTGATTGGTGCGGTGACAGGATGAGAATCCGAGGAAAGAGCGGCTTGGCTTGGCCGGGGATTCCTGGTAAGGCTGATCGCCAACTGACAGGGAGTTGGAATACGGTTTTCCACCGGGCGGTGGAGAGCCATGAGGTGGGTGGGGTCAGGTCGTTGACCCCGGGGCGGTGAGGCGGACTTCGAGGTCGGCGATGCGCCGGTCTCGGGCTCGCGTACTCGCCAAGACAATCCTGGACATCGGCAGGTCTGCCGCTACGCACGCCGAGGCTGCCAGTGCTACATGTGGGACGGTCCTCGCACCTCGGCGAGAAGGCGCTTTCGGAAGCGCGCTGCCAGGAAGGCTGAGAAGAGTGCCTTCCGTCAGATGAGGTGAGGGGGCGGCCCTTCAGGGTGGTGCCGGTGGGAAGAGCGTGAGGCGTTCCTAGTTGTTATGGACGTGACTCCTGCTCTTCGGCACCTGGATGGCGATGAGCGTTGTCCAGGTGGGTGGTGAAGCCGCCCGCCTGATCGCGGGTCAGGAGAAGCAGGGGGTCGGTGGTGGTGAGGTCGGGGGTGTCGGTGATGCCTCCGATCTTGCGGGTGGTGGTGACGGCGACGAAGTCGCCGTGGTCGGATACGGCGTCCAGGTGGGCGGTGTTGCGGGGGTTGTTGAGGAGGGCTTTCGCGGCGCCGAGGACGCCGAGGGTGTGGCAGCCGCCGAGGAGGATGACGGTGGTGCCCTGGTCGAGGGTGAGGCGGGTGATGACCGTGAGGTCGGCGAGGAGTTCGCCCTCGGGGGCCCAGAGGGGGCCGAATCGGATGTTTCCGTGGCCGGGGAAGGTGAGGTCGGCGTCCGGGGGTTCGGCGAAGCGGTAGGGGAGGTGGGGGCCGAACTCGCGGTAGACGGTGTTGCGGTGGGGTGAGCCGAGGATGATGAGGCAGTCGGGGTCGGCTGCGTAGTACTCGCCGGGGTAGAAGTCGCGGATGGTCGCGGTGGGGAATGCCTGGGCGAGGTGGACGCGGGTGTAGACGAGGGCGTCGAGGTCGGCGAAGGCGCCGTAGCGGGTAGGGGTGGGGTCGCTCCGCCGGGGGCGGGTCATGGTCGAACAGACCACGTGGACGTTGGAGTTGTGGCCGATACCGAAGAACCGTGCCGTCGCGTCGGTGTCCTCCGCTTCGTCTCCGTCTGTCTCCGGGGGTTCTCCGGTGAGGTAGCTGCCGTCGGAGATGAGCAGGGCGAGGCTGTCCAGTGCTTGTCCAGCGTGTCGGCGGACTGTCTTGACCGAGCACCGCAGGACCCGGGCCAGGGACTCCTGCCGTTCGGTGAGGGTCGGCCAGGAGTGTTCGTCGACCAGGTTGAAGTCCGCTGTGGCGTACCGGCGTTCGTGCGGGGAGAGGCCGTCGATCGCCCGGCGCAGGGCCGCGACCAGCCGGGTCGTCTCGCTGGCCGCCGGTGACAGCGGGGGCTGTCGGCTCAGCAGCAGCGCACGTAGGGGACTGCTGAGCGCGGTGACGGCGCCGGGGTGGCCGAGGGCGGGTCCTTGGCGCAGCCGCAGGAGTTCGGCGCGGACGGCGTCAGGGGTGAGTGCGGGGGCGGGCATGTGACCAAGCGTTGTCCAGTGGCCAGGATCTGTCCGCACTCTGGGACAGCTGATGGGATGTCAGGTCTGGTGGGGTCGCGGTGATGGTGGATGCCTTCTCACCTGGGAGGTAACCATGCACACCGCTGTCGTGTTCGCTCCGGGGCAGCCGCCGCCCCCGCCCCCTCCGCCGCCCCCGCCGGGTCCGATCCCCACCCCGCCGCCCCCGGGCGGCGGAGACGGCCCGCTGTGACGGTTCTCTGATCCGGTCCGGTGCCTGGAGGTCAGTTCCGGCGCCGGACCGGTTCCCCCTGTATCGCGAGTGAAGAGAGTGATCGTGAAGACGAGTACGGCACCGTCGCTGGTCCTCAACCCGGACGAGCTGGGCCCCGACCCGGTCCCCGGCATGGACCTGGCGGCGAAGCTGGGCATCACCCGGCTGGAGATCCGCTCGGCCCAGGGCACCAACGTGCTGAAGCTGCCCGACGAGGACATCGAGCGCATCCGCCGCCTTGCCGACGAACGCGGCCTGACGGTAACGGCGTTGGCATCGCCGTTGTGGAAGTGGTGCCGCCCGGAGGCGACGCCGGGACGCGTGGACAGCTTCGGCTTCCCCACCCGGGTCGCGGTGGAGGAGCGGCTGGAGTGGGTGGAGCGTGCGATCGCGGTGGCGGGGATGCTCGGCGCCGGGATCGTGCGGGTCTTCTCCCACCTGCGGGTCGAGGAGGAGCTGACCGAGCGGCTGCCGGGTGACCCCCTGCTGGCCCAGGCCCTGGACCTCGCCAACTCCACAGGCGTACGGCTCCTGCTGGAGAACGAACCGGTGTGCACCGTCGCCCATGTCGAGACGCTCCTAGAGGTCCTCGACCGCTACCACGGCCAGGGGCTCGGGCTGTGGCTGGACGTGGCCAACCTCCACGAACTCGGCCAAGCCACACCGGAGTCGGTCCAGGCGCTGGCGCCGTATGTCGGCTACGTGCACGTGAAGGATTTCCGGGCGGACGGCGGCGGCGGGCGGGTCTTCTGTCCGGCCGGGGAGGGGAGCGTTCCGTATGGCATGGCGCTGCCGGTGCTGCACGCTGCGAACCCGGTGCTGCCCTACGCCCTGGAGACCCACGTCCGCGACACCCCCGCCGACGCGCTGACCGTCGGGGCGGAGTTCCTGCGGGGCGCGTTGTGAGGCGGGTGCTGCTGGTCGGGGCCGGTGAGGTGGGCGGCAAGCACCTCGACGCGCTCGCCGGCGCAACCGACTTGGCCGTGGCGGGGATCGCAGACCCCGCGCCGCGCGCCGAACTCCCCCACGGAGTGCCGGTATTCGGGTCGTGGGAGTCGGCTCTGGCGGCGGTGTCCCCGGAACTGGTGATCGTGGCCGTACCGCCGGGCGCCGCGCTCACCGTCGCCCGCGCGGCTGCCGCGAACGGAGCGGCCGTCCTGGTCGAGAAGCCCGTCGTCCTCGACCCCGCCGCCCTCACCGGCGAGGATGAGGGGATCTTCGTCGGGTTCCAGCCGCACTTCGCTCCCGGCCTCGACACCCTGCTCGCCGATCCTCCGATGGTGGAGCGCGCGGAGGTGCGGCTCGCGGTCCGGCGCGATGCGCACTACTTCCAGGGCTGGCGCTGTCACTTCGCCACTGCCGGCGGCGTACTGCACCAGCAGGCCGTCCACGGCCTGGCCCTCGCCCTGCGATTGATGCCGGGGGACGTCGAGAACACTGCGGCGGTCACGGTGCACGGCCGGGAGCTGGGGGAGATGGAGGACGGGATCGCAGCGGTCGTCACCCTGCCCGAAGGGCGGGCCGTCATCGTCGACGCGCGGATCGACCACCAGGGTCCGCCCCACCACGAAGTCACCCTGCACCTCGCCGACGGCCGCCGCCTCGACGTACGCGGCCGGAATCTCGAAGCCGGACTTGGCGATCCGGCTGCCGCGCCGACCCATGAGGAGTTGCGGCGCCGGATGTATACGGCGGTCCTGGCCGCAGCTGACGGCGGTGCCGTCCACCCCTGTCTGTTCCCGCTGTCGGCGCTGCGGCGCCCGTTGGAGGTGATCGACCGTGTCTATCGCGACGCACACGTGGTCCGGGCAGCGCGCCCCGCTGCCGTCTGACCTGCCCGTCGAGGTCGTCGAGCGCAAGGGCATCGGCCACCCCGACACCCTCGCGGACGGCATCGCCGAACTCGCCTCGATCCGCTACAGCCAGTACTGCGAGGGCGAGTTCGGCGCGGTGCTGCACCACAACCTGGACAAGGTCGCCGTCCTCGGCGGCCGGGCCGCCTTCACCGACACCGACGGTGTGTACGACCGGCCGCTGCGGATAGTCTTCGGCGGCCGGGTCTCCGCGACGTTCGCGGGACGGCCGCTGCCGGTGCGGGAGATCTTCGAGCAGGCGGCCGTCGAGCACCTGCGGACGGCGCTGCCCGGCTTCGAGCGGGTACGGCTGGAGTTCCTCCACGGGACGACGGACTCCAGCAAGTTCCCGTACTGGTTCGCCCCGCGCTCGCTGGAGGACCTGCCGGAGCGGCCGAGGGCGTTCTCCAACGACACCGCGTACCTGGTGGGTTCGTTCCCGCGCACGGTCACGGAGACGGTGGTGCTGCTGGCGGAGTCGTTCTTCCGGCGCCGTCCGTGGGCGGGCAGCGACATCAAGGCCCTCGCGGTCCGCTCCGGTGCGGAGCTGACGGTCACCGTGTGCGTCCCCGCTCTCGCCGGACACCTCGGCAGTGCGGCGGAGTTCCACGACGCGGTCGTCTGCGCGACCGACGACCTGACCGCGCTGCTGCGACAGCGGCTGCCGGGCCGGGTCAGCGTGGTGTGCAACACCCGCGACACCCTCGTCGAGCCGCTCTCCCGCCAGTACTTCACCCTGTCCGGCTCCGCCGTCGACTACGGCGAGGACGGCCTGGTGGGCAGGGGCAACGCCCGCACCGGAGTGATCAGCGGCGCGCATCTCGCGGGCAACGAGGCTGCGTTCGGGAAGAACCCTGCCTATCACGTCGGGAAGGTCGGCGGCTGGTTCGCCGACATCGCCGCCCGCGCCGTAGCCGAACAGTTCGGTCCGTGCCGTGTGGGGTTGCTGTGGCACAACAACGCCGCCTACGACCAGCCCGCGTCCATCGAGATCACCACCTCGAAGGACGCCCCTGCCGAGGAACTGGTCCGGGACGCGCTGGCGCGTACGGGCTGGCTGGCGGACCTCCTGGACGGCCGTTACCTGCCGCGCGTCGAGCCGCTGGAGACGCTGCTGGCCGAACTCGACGAGGCAGTCCGGTGACCCTGTACCGGATCACGACCGGACACGTCCACGGCATCCTCGAACTCACCGACCAGGTGCGGATCCCCGGCGCTCCTGCGCTGCCCGGCGGCTGGACGCTGGAACCGTACGACGCCACGGACACGAAGGCCGACGTCGAGATCAGCCTCGGCACCCCGGACGTCACCGCCGGCCCACACACCGTCCACATCCGGCTGACCCGTGCCGCCGCCACGTCCGACACCTTCGCCCACGTCACCTACACCGCGCTCGAACGCCTCCGCCAGCGGCAGCGCAAGATCACCGTCCACGCCACCGCCCTGGTCGCACCCGACGGCCGCGCGCTGCTCCTCCTCGGCGCGAAGAGCGCCGGGAAGACCTCGACCGCGCTCGCTCTCGCGGAACGCGGCTGGATACATGCCGGGGACGACCTCGTCGTCCTCGGCGCCTCCGGAGACGGAACCGTGGAGGTGTGGCCGGGGAAACCCACCGCCGCCGTCCGCGACCCCCAACAGCCCCTCGCCCCCAAAGCCCAGCTCTCCCTGTTCCCCTTCACGGCCGGACCGTCCCCGCTGGCCTGGGTCGTACGCGTCGCCGTCCACCCCGTTCTGCGGACGCGATCGCTGACGCCGGCGGTGCCGCTGACGCTGAACGAACGCCTGCGGCTGCACGAACTCCTGGCCCGCTACATCTCCGGCCTCCCCACCCCGCTCGGCGTCACCGGGATGCCGTACGGGACGGTGTGGCCGCTGGACAGCCCCGCCCTCGCGCGCCAGCGCCACGAACTGATCCACCTGCTCGCCGCATGCCGGTACGACTACCTCCACGCGCCCGACGCGCAGACGGCCGCCGACCTACTGGACAAGGAGGCCGGATGAGGACGGCCGCGATCCTGCCCAGCCGCAACGAGGCGTCCACCATCGCGGCGGTCACCACCGCCGTCGACAGCAGAGGCATGGTCGTTGTCAACGCGGACTCCTCCGACTCCCCGGACACCACACACCGGTTCACCGCCACCACGACGCGGGCGGCGAAGGTCGCGCTGACCGGCCTGGTACGGGGGAAGGGCGCCCAGATCCTGGCCGCCGCCCGCCGGCCCGAGCTCGGCGACGCGGACGTCGTCCTGATCGCCGACACCGACACCCTGAACCCCGACCCGGCCGTCTACGCCGCACTGATCGACCGCGTCCGCACAGGAGCCGCCCTCGCGATCGCCGACTACCCGCGCCACTGGGACGAAGCCAACCTCACCAACCACCTCGCCCGCCCCCTCATCGCCGCGACCACCGGCCACGACATCCCCCAACCGCTCGCCGGAGACCTCGCACTCTCCCGCACCACCCTGACCACCGTCCTCCGCGCCGCAGAAAAGCTCCCCGAGGAGCTGGCGGCATGCGTGAACGGGTACGGCATCGACGCCTTCCTCCTCCTGACCGCGACCGGCCCGATCGCCTCCGTACGCGTCGACCGGCCCAAGGAGCACGCCGGGTCCTTCCCGCACCTGGCCGCGATCTACCACCAGGCCGTCCCCGTCCTCCTCCACCTGACCACCAGCCGTCCGCCGAGCCCGCAGGCGGACGGCGGGGTGCCGGCTGCGTACCGGGCCGCTGACCGGGAGATCACCCCGGACCGCCTCCAGGCCATGCTGACCACGCTTCGCGAGAGCCTTGGCCCAAGCCCGGACCGATACCATGAACACCCCTGGCCGCTCCCCGTCGCGGAAGCCTGGCAGGCCGTCAACTCCGGTACATCGCCCGCCAGTTCGGCACGCGCGCTGTGGCCGTACTACATCTGGCGCGTCCACGACTGGCTCGCCGACGGACAGCACGCCACCACCGAACACCGCGTACGGCAGCTCGCCGCCGCCCACACCCTCCTGCACACCGCCCTCCACTCCCCACCAGGAGCCCACCCGTGACCACTACCTCCGGCTTCACCGCCTTCGCCCTGGAACCCTTCCCCGAACTCCAGCTCGGCGACGACCTGGCCGACACCATTACCACCGTCCTCACCGACACCGGCACCGCCCTGGAGGACGGAGACATCGTGGTCGTCGCCAGCAAGGTCGTGTCGATCTCGGAGAAGCGGTACGTCGCCCTCGCTGACGTCACCCCCGGCCCCGAAGCCCTCGAACTCTCGGCCTGCACCGGGAAACCTGCACCCATTGTCCAGCTCATCCTGGACCACTCCACCAGCCACTTCCTCGCCACCGAACGCGGCCCGATCATCGCCCAGCACACCCTTGGTTACCAGCTCACTTCCGCCGGCATCGACCGCGCCGGAACCGACGGCGCCTGGCTCCTGCCCGCCGACCCCGACGCCTCCGCCCGCACCCTGCGCGACACCCTCACCGCGAAGACCGGAGCACAGGTCGCAGTCGTCATCGCGGACTCCGACGGCCGCGCCGACCGACGAGGCGCCACCGTCCTGTCCATCGGCGCCGCCGGGATCGCGCCCCTGCGCGTCACCGAACACGGGGGCAAGCGGCAGGAGGAGACCTTCACCGACCTGATCGCAGCCGCCGCCGGCATCATCCTCGGCCAGCGTGGACGCGGCGCCCCCGTCGCCGTACTGCGCGGCGTCACCTACACCCCCAGCGACGACGGCGTGGCCACCATGCTCCACCACCAGGCATGACCCGTAAGCGACTTGCCCTCCTCGGCTCACCAGTCGACGCGGCGCTCTCCCCGGTCCTGCACCGGGCCGCCTACCGCGCACTCGGCCTGAACTGGACCTACCAGGCCATCGACTGCACCCCCGAACAGCTCCCGGCCTTCCTCGCCGGCCTTGACGACACTTGGGCAGGGCTGTCGCTGACCATGCCGCTCAAACGCGCCGCCGTACCCCTCCTCGACGAAGTCTCGGACACAGTGAAAGCCACCGGCACCGCCAACACGATCACCTGTGTGGACGGACAACTTCTCGGAGAGAACACCGACTTCACCGGCGTGCTTTACGCCCTCTGGGACTCCGGGGTCACCCGGGCCGAGTCGGCGTGCGTGCTCGGCGCAGGAGCCACCGCGTCCACCGCACTCGCCGTCCTGCACACCCTCGGCTGCTCCACGGCGACCGTCGTCGCCCGCGACACCAGCCGCATCCACGAACTGGCCCTGGCCGCCGAACGCATCGGCATCACCGCGCATATCCGGCCGTGGGACCAGGCTCTCCGCCACCTGGACGCCGACCTGGTTGTCTCCGCCCTCCCGCCCGGCGCCGCCGACCCCCTCGCCCCGCACTGGCCGACGACGGGGAACACCCTCCTCGACGTCGTGTACCGCCCCTGGCCGACCCCGCTCGCTCGCGCTGCCCAGGACAGGGGGAGCACGGTCATCGGCGGCCTCCCCATGCTCGTGCACCAAGCCGCCCGCCAGGTTGAACTCCAGACCGGCCACAGCCCGGCGCCCTGGGAAGCCATGTACGCGGCGGCGCGACGAGCCCTCCCGGACAGCAGCTCCTCGGTGTACGGGACCGACGTCCGGCCGTTCAGATCTTCGTCCCTTTGATCATGCGGGCCAGGAGACGCCGACCTGACCGGACATGCGCCTCGTTGCCTTCGAAGACGCCGCGCGTCAGCCGGTTCACGGCGCGGAGCGTGATCAGCGAGACGAGCATGTGGCGTTCGGCGGTGCTGATCCTCTGGCCGTACCCCTCGTAGAAGCTGCTGCGCAGGAGGGGGAGGTCGATCCAGCGGCAGGCCAGCGGGACGAGGTCGTGGACGACCGACGCGTGGCGGCTGTTCGCGTAGTCGACGAGCGCGAGCGGGCCGCCTGCCGAGCGGATCCAGTTCCCTTCGTGGGGGTCGCCGTGGATGAAGCCGGTCAACAGCGGTTTGGCGTCCCGGAGATGCTTCACCCGTTGCCTGGCGAACTCCTCTTCCTTCTCCGATAAGCAGGGGCGGCCGGTGTCGAGGAGGCGTTCGGCGGCGTCGGCCGCCTGCGTCAGCGATGTACGGGCCGTGGCCCAGGCGTGTGGGGAGGGCTGGTGGGCGTGGAGTTGGGCGAGGACGGCGCCGGCGCGGCGGTAGATGTCGACCCGGCTGGTCACCGGCATGCGGGCGTGGGAGACGGGGATGCCCGGAACGGCGGTCATGATCAGGGCCAGGCGTCGCTCGGAGGACGCCACGAGCCGAGGGGTGCAGGCGGCGTCCAGGCCGCGTAGGACGTTCCGGTAGGCGTACGTTTCGCGCTGGTAGGCGGTGCGGCTCGCGCACCGTTTGACGAAGAACCTCCGGTCGCTCTGGATGACTTCCCAGACACGGGGGCTGCCTGTGGGGCGTGGGGGGCGAGACGTCCCCAGTGCATCCATGGCCCAGGTCAGCAGAGGGCTCCCTGAGGAGGGGATAGCTGCTGATCGGGCCGCGTTGAAGCTCGTCATGATTCTTTTCCGGAGGCGAGGGAGGAGTGGTCGGAGGTGGCAAGAGGCTCAGATGGGAGGACAGTTGTGGCCGGCGAGGGGTGTGACGCGGGGGCCGATGTGATCGTGAGTGAGGAGTCCTTCGGCGAAGAGAGGGCCGAGAGCCTTGGCGATCGCGGGGGCGGGAACGCCGTACCAGTCGGCAAGCTCTTCGGGCGCCGGGAACTTTCCGCCGGGTGGGTACACACCGTCGGCGAGACGCAGCCGTATCGAATGCTCGATCTGCTGGATCTTCTTCCGGGGGATTCCCGGAGAGGTCGACGCCGTTGAGGCGACGACGAGCGGGTCGGTGCTGACGAGGCCGTCCCGGGCGAGGCCGCGCAGGGCGGCGTGGATGACGATCGTGGGGACGAGGTATCCGGCCGCGAGGTCGGTGACGTTCAACGGGGTGCCGGGCGGGATCTGTCCGGTGGTGATGGCGTCGTGCAGCCCTCGGTAGGCGCGGCCCGCCTGTCCGGTGCGTCGGGGGTCGAGGCCGCGGGTCTCGGCGGCGGTGAGGTCGGTCATTGTGAGGTCGTCCTGTGGATGGTCCGGGCTCTGCTGCCCGCCGTTCCTGAACCCGGCGGGCGGCAGAGAGGCGGTGGTCAGGGGGTGGTGGTTTCGGCGTCGAGGATCACCGGGAGGTGGTCCGACGCCCGCCGGGCGATCGCCGTGTCGTACGTCGTGCAGGCGTGGACCCGGAGGTTGCTGACGAGGATGTGGTCGAAGCGCATCGGGACGGGTTCGTTGTCGTAGAAGTGGCCGACGCTCGCGGCGCGGGGCCGGCCGGTGAGGGTTTCGGGGTCCTGCCATCCGGCGGCGAGCAGCAGGTGGTAGGCGTCGAGGTCGGCGTCGCCGAACGTGCCGTCCGGGTTGATGCGGCAGTAGCGGGACCGGAGGTTGCGCGGGATGAGGTTCCAGTCGATCCGGTCGCCGGGGTGTGGGCAGTTCAGGTCGCCCATGAGGAGTCCGCGGCCGGGGGTGCCGGGGAATTCTCCGGCGTAGTCGGTCATCCGGCGGGCTTCGGCGAGCCGGGCCTCGCCGCCGCTCCAGTCGAGGTGGGTGGTCAGGACGGTCAGGTCGCCGGAGCCGTCCTCAGGTGCGTCTTGGGGGCGCAGCCGGGTGAGGATCAGCGCGTGGTGGAAAGCGGTGACGGCACGCCGCCGGCTGTCGATCAGGCGGAAGGTGTCCGGCCGGTACAGCGTGGCGGTGAAGTTGCGGAACGCGGGGTCCGCGCCGTACGACGGCGCCATGAGGGCGATCTTCATGCCGAGCTTGTCCGCGACCCTGGTGGCGCGGTCCTTCTCGTCCCAGGAGGTGCACTCCTGGAGCGCGAGGATGTCGGGGTGCAGGTGGGTGAGGATGCCGACCTGGTCGTCGAACCGCTGTTCGTCGTCGCCGTCCAGCCCGCCGAGGTAGAGGTTCCAGGTCACCGCCCGCAGTTTCATGCGGCCTTTCCCAGGGGCTTGAAGTCGTACGGGGGCAGAGGGGTAACCGCACGCTTCTGCGCCTCGATGAACTTGGCGCGGCTGTAGACGACTTCGACGGCGTTGTGGTCGGAGAAGTCGCTGGTGTCGTGGATGATGACGTCGACGGCTGCGGTGGCAGTCCAGGGGTCGGTGTAGTGGCGGTCGATGCGGCGTGGTCCGCCCTGGCCTCGGGACTGGGGAGCGTGGCCGGCGGTGGGGTTGAGGGCGTGGGGTTTGCCGAGGTGGTGAGCGGCGTAGCGGGCGGGGTCGTGCAGGCCGCAGGCCAGCAGGGTTCCGTCGAGGTAGGTGCAACTGGTGCGGGTGCCGTCGGGGTTGGGCTTGCTGCGGTGGACCATGTGGACGCGGTCGGTGATGTCGGGGCTGGACCAGTCGATGGGCGGGACCTTCTCACCGTGCGGCACGGGGTATTCGTTGCAGTCCCCGCCGCCGATGAAGCCGAACCCCTGTTTCATCTTGTCGGCGAGATTGGTGATCTCGTCGGCCTCGCGTTCGCGGCCCTTGACGGAGTTGAAGGCGCCGTGCCAGCTGACCACGACGATGGGACGCTCGGGGAGCTCGCGCAAGCAGACGACCGCCTGAGCGGGCGGGGTACGCCAGATGCCGGGGTGGTCGAACTGCCGGAGGATGTTGAACGTGCCAGGGCGGCTGAATAGGGCGGTGGGGTTGTTGCCGACGCCTTCGGCACCGATGAACCCTCGCATTCCGAGGTATGTCTCGGCGGCGTGGAGACGGCGGTTGCCGGTCTTCTTGTCGCGGCTGTAGGTCATCTCCTGACGGAACAGCAGGTCCGGTTCGAGCTCGGAGAGGAAGTGGTGGGCGTCATGCCACCGCTTCGGGAACCGGCCATCCTCATCGGGGCCGCCGTCGTGTTCCAGGTTGAAGGTGACCACTTTGATCACGGGTTCGCTGTACGTGTTGCTCACGGAGTCCCTCCGGTGTTCTTGGACGAGATGCGGACAGAAGACGGAAGTCGGGGTCTCCCTGTCGCCGCGCCGACACGGCAACAGGGAGACGGTCCACCGCGCGGCCGAGCAGCCCAGGGCGCGGTCGCGCGGTGGGTGTGGGGGGTTGGGCTCCTGCCGCCTGCCACCGAGTCGGCGGCAGGAGCCCGCGGTCCGCGTGCGGCCGTAGGCAGAGACGGGGGTGGCCGCGCGCGGTGGCAGGAAAGCGGGAGGTCAGGTGGGGGTGCCGAGGAGTGTGTCGGCGAGTCTGATGCGCTGGGTCTCGCCGGTTCCGGCGGGTGAGTAGAGCATCTGGGCGTCGCGCCAAAGCCGTTGGAAGGGGTGGTCGAGGTCGTAGGCGCGGGAGCCGTGCAGGTGTGCCGCGTCCTGGCCGGAGGCTTCAACGAGCTGCTGGCTGACGTACTTGGCGGTGACGAGATCGGCAGTCCACCGCGTGCGGACGTCGGAGGCGACAGTGTCCGGGACGGGGGCAGGGTCCTGTTCGCCGGGGTGCGGGGGGAGGTCGAGGAGGGCGGAGGCGTGGTAGACGAGGGTGCGGGCGGTGTGAAAGCGGGCCTGCATCTCGCCGAGCTGGTCCCGGACGACGGGGAGGTCGGTGAGGGAGCCGTTGTAGCGGGGACGGCTGCTCAGGTAGCCGGTGGTGGTCTCCAGCATCGCTTCGTGCAGGCCCAGGGAGATCGCTCCGATGTTCAGGCGGCCGGCGGTGATGCTGGCGGTCTGCGCCACGTCCATCCCCCGGCCGACCTCGCCGATGACGTGCTCGGCGGGGACGTGGACGCGGTCGAGGTCGATCTCGCCGAGCGAGAACCCTCGTAGTCCGAGCGCGGGGTGGTGCGGGTGAAGCACGAGGCCGGGCGAGTCGGCGTCGATCGCGAACGCGGTCAGGGCTCGCGAGGCCGTCTCGCCGGGAGCACCGGTGCGGGCGACGACCAGGTGCCAGCGTGCGAGGTGCGCGTTGCCGACGCGGGTTTTGGTGCCGGTGATGAACCAGCCGCCGTCGGGAGCGGGTTCGGCGGTCGTCTCCATCCCGCCGATGTGTCCACCGGCCCAGCGTTCGGTCACGGCGATCGACCACAACGCCGACCCGTCGGCGATCCCCGGCAGCCAGGTGCGCTTCTGCTCGTCGTCGGCGAAGACGGTCAGGCCGTACGCGGGGATCACGGTGGCCTGGAGCGCTGCCGCGACGGCCGCCGAGACGCGCGCGGTGCGGTGGACCAGGACGGTCTTCGCGACATGCCCGGCCTCCGTACCGCCGTACTCGGCGGGGATGATCACCCCGTACCAGCCCTGCTCGGCCATGAGCGCGACGAGCCGCTTCTCGACCCGCACCGAACGTTCCATGGTGTCCACGCGCCGCGCGATGCGGTCGGCCGCGAACCGGTCGGCCGTCTCCCACAGCCTTTCGTGCTGGTCGGTGAGGTAGAGGCGGAGCGACGGCGGCGGTGGCGCGGGGGTGGTGTACATGGGGCGTCTCCCTCTCCCTGGAGTCGGCTTACGGGCGGTACGGCCGGGGACCTCGAACGCGGGGTGTGGTTCAGCGAGCGCGCTGGACGATGACGTCGCGGGCCTCTTCGGCGGCGTCGACGGTGATGTCCCGCAGGCGGTAGGAGTCGGCGACGGTGCGCACCTCGCGGTCGATCGCGCACACCGTGGCAAACGGAGTCCCGGTCACCGGGTCCTTGATCGACATCCCGAAGTAGGTGCGGACGCCGAGGGCTTCGGCGACGAAGTCGAGGTGGAAGCGGGAGGCGTAGATGTCGGGGAGAGGGAGCGCCTTGTCGCGGGTGATGGTGTGGCGGCACCAGCCGCGGTCCAGGCTCATGGTCCGGCCCACCGGGACGTAGCCGTGGCCGTCCGGAGGCTGGCGCAGACCGATGAAGTGCTGCTGGTCGGTGATCAGGTTGACGAACGCGTACTGCATGTCCATGCGGGCGGCCAGGTCGGCGGCGATCTCGTCGAGGACGGGGTCGGGATCGGTGGACAGGCCGAGCCGGTGCGCCACTTCCATCCGGGCGGCGATGTCGGAGAGCCGGTCGGCACGCTCGCCGGTCACGCTCTCGCCGTCGGCTCCGATCAGACCCGGCGGCGGGACGACGAGCGGAGGCTCGGGGGGCTTCGGGAAGGCAGGAGGGAGATGAAAGGTCATGGTGCGTCCAGGAGAAGAGAGTCGGCCGGGACAGCGTCCAGGGCGTGCTCGATGAGGGTGACGAGCGTGCCGACGGCGGCGGCCTGGGAGCGGGCGTCGCAGGTCACGACCGGGATGCCGGGGTGCAGGTCCATCGCGGTGCGGACCTGCTCGGGGTGGTAGCGGTGGGCGCCGTCGAACTCGTTGAGCGCGATGACGAATGGCAGCCGCATCTGCTCGAAGAAGTCGATGGCCGGGTAACTGACGGTCAGGCGGCGGGTGTCGGCCAGGACGACGGCTCCGGCTGCGCCGTATGCGAGGTCGTGCCAGTAGTCGGTGAACCGGTCCTGACCGGGCATTCCGAACAGGTACAGCTCCAGCGGGACGTCTCCGGGGAGGGTGAGACGGCCGAAGTCCAGGGCGACCGTGGTCGTGGTCTTGGACTTGATCCCGTCCAGGTCGTCGGTGGCCTGTCCGGCGGCCGTCATGACCTCTTCGGTGGACAGCGGCTCGATGTCGCTGACCGCGCCGACCATGGTCGTCTTGCCGACCCCGAACCCTCCCGCGATGAGGATCTTCAACATGGTGGTCATGGGTGGTTCACCCGGCCCGCAGGTGGGAGACGGCGTCGGGGAACTTCTTCCGCAGGCCCGCAAGGGCTGCCTCCAGGAGCTGTCGGCGGGGGACGGGGGAGCCGTCCGTGCTGGTGGCGGGGAGGTAGAGGGCGCGGTCGTCGACGAGGTCGGAGAGAAGGACCTTGACCTGAGTCACCGGCAGCCGGGTCCGTCCGGCGAGTTCGGCGACCGAGCGGTGGTGGGTACGGCACAACTCCACGACCTGAATGTGGACTTGCGTGTGCCCCGGCCGGGGTCGTCCCGGCCCGGCCGCGAGGACCGTCTCCAGACTCATCGGATACCGGGGGGTCGTGCGTCCGCCGGTGTGGAGGTAGGGACGTACGAAGTGGCCGTCCTCCACCGCGTCGTGCCGGGAGCCGATCACCGTACGTCAGCTCCCTGAACCTCGCGCACGGGTACGGCGATGTACGGCGCGAAGCTCGCCACCAGCTCGGCCATCTCCTCGCCGATCCTCCCCACGGACGCACCCCGGCCGGCCAGGACACATAGCACCGTGGCCACCTTGGTCTGCCGCTGGGGGAAGACACCCCGGCTCTCCCCGGTGCTCTGTACGAAGAGCCAGAAGTCGTCGTACTCGACCATCACCTGGCGCGGGTCCCCAGCCCGGCGTCCGTTCGGTGTCTGGACGCTGGCGGTCAGCCCGGCGATCCCGGACACGGCTGCAGACTGCTTGTCGGCCCAGGTCTGGTCGTTGCCGGTGTCGACGAGCGGCAGTCCGTCCCGCGACAGCAGCAACGCACGCTCGGCTCCCGGTACGGACTCGACGAAACGCTCTAGCAGCCAGGTCAGGCCCGACATGCCTGCGTCCTGCGCGGTCGATCCGGTCCCGGTCGTGCTGTCCATGCCATGAGTGGTCATGCGAGTGCTCCGTATGTCCGTAACGGTGGGGGCGGCCGTACGCGCTTCTCGGTGGCGAGAGGCGGGGCCGGTGGGGGGAAGTCGTCAGGCGTGGTGCGGTGCGGCGGACTGCTGGCCGTCGAGGAAGTCGGCGAACGCGCCGGGGTCGGGAGCCGCCCGGGGATCGGTGGGGCGTTCGGCCGCAGGTGGCACAGCGGCGGGTTTCCGGCGTGGGAGCGGCGGCGCGCCGTCCCCGGCCGGGGGATGGTCCGGCCGCGGTGACGGGACAAACGGCCGCTGTCGCGCCGGGGATACCGGTCCTGCCGGTTCGCTCCACGTCCGGTCCGGTATCCCGACGGGCTGCGGGGGCAGCGCTGCGCGCAGGAGCCGGGACGGCACGACGACCTGTGCGGTGCTTCCACCGAACGTGTTCTGCACCAACTGGACGTCGATACCGAGCTGGTGCGCGATCTTCGCGGCCGTTACGAGACCCAGCTTCCCGCTCTTCACCCGAGCCGCGATGTCCATACCGTTAGGCGCCTTGAGTAGCCGGTTCAGCTCCACCCGCAATGCGTCCGGCATCGTGAGCGCCTGGTCCTCGACCAGGACCAGCACCCCCGCCGGCACCCGGTCCGTACGGACCGTCACCCGTGCGCTCGGCGGGGAGAAACGCAGTCCGTTCTCGATCAACTCGGCCAGCAGATGGGAGAGTTCAGCGCCCGCGTGTCCGCGTAGGGCCAGTTCGTTGCCCACCTCGGTGTGGACCACGGTGACGCGCGGGTACTCCTCGACCTCGACGACCGCACCGTCGAGTACCTTCGACAACGGCACCGGCTCCCGCGTGTCCCGGAGGGACTCACCGCCCAGCACGGCCATGCTCTCCACCTGGCGGCGCAGCCGTGTCGTCTGATGGTCGGCCTTGAACAGGAGCTGGAGCATCTCGGGGTCGTCGGTCAGGTGCTCTACCTTGGTGAGCGTGTCCAGCATCCGGCTCACCAGCAGGTGCTGCCGCCTCGGCAGGCTCCGCAGGAGACCCAGCAGGACTAGCGACTCCGACTCCTCCTGGACCTGCCGCAGAGCCAGGACCGCAGCAACCGTGACCTGAGCCAGCTCCGACTCCGCCAGCGCCGCCAACCCCTCGTCCCTGTTCACGAGTTCGGCGGACGGCAGGGGAACCTCATTCCCTCGGCACAGCTCGTCGGACGACCACGACACTGTGGTGACCGCCGCCTCCGCAGCCCGCACGATCCGCTCGTGCTCGGCCATCTGGGCTTCCCGCGATGCCTGTTCTGCGGAGTTCGCCAACTGTCCAGCCAGGAAAAGGCCGTAACCGGTGGAGACGATCACTGCACATGCCAGGGCCATCAGGACATCCGCCGCCCCGACCACAGCCCCCTGCCACCAGCAGAACCCCGTCACCACCAGAGACATCGCAACGAGCAGCAGTGGAACGACGGCCGCCTGCCGGAGACGCGTCGCCAGAGCGACGTCCGGGGCTGGCCTGCGGTGCCGTGGGCTGTCGACCAAGCGGGCAGACATGAATGAGGTTCCTCAGCAGTCGACTTGAGCGGACGGGACGAGAGAAGACGTTCGGCTCCCGGAGGGAGGAGCAGCAGCGGGAAGACGGACCGACGCCGTCGTTCCCTCACCGTTGCGCCAGGGCCGCCAGACGATCTCCCCGGCCACCACGCGCACCCGCGCGAGCCCCGGATCCCCCGGCATCGCCTGACCGAAGTCGACCGTCACCGGGACTGACACCGATACGGTCAACGCCTCGTCCACGCCGATCGCCAGACCGAGCACGAATTCTTCGGCGCTGTCGCCGAGCGTCTTCACGGCGTAACCCGCCAACTCCCGGACTGCACCGACCCCGAGGGACTGATCCCCGGACCATGCAGCGCTCGTCAGCGCCGAGCGGACAAACAGGTTGAGTCCCTTGGGCAGGGGCTCCATCGGCCAGTTGGACTCCCAGGCCAGGGGACGGACCGCGACTTGGCTCGAGCCGTCGGCCAAGTAGCCGCCCGCAGGCGCCAGTTCGCGAACGTCAGCCGCAGGGACAGCGAAGGAGCACCACGTCATAGTGCCGTCGCTGCTGACCCCCCACTCCTTGGAGAGAGCGGCGATAAGTAACAGCCCTCGGCCGTTCTCCTCCTCGGCGTTCGCTTCCCTGAGACGGGCCGGCGCCGGGTTCCCGTCCGTGACTTCGACCCGCAGCTCCTGCGCGTTCGTCACCACCCTGAGCCCTGCCGGTTTTCCCTGGCCGTGCTCGACGGTGTTCGTCACCAGCTCGGAGACCGCGAGCGTGACCGCCTCACGCAGAGCCCACAGGCCCCAGTGGCGTAGGTGAGCCGAGGTGATCTTGCGCATCCGCCCGACCTGTACGGGGGTCGGTACGAAGCTCACCTCGAAGCCACGTACGGCCGTCCGCTCCACGCCGGCCGTGGCGTGGAGGTCGCGGTCCTGGCGGCAGTGGGGCGCCTCGCGGAACGTGGTCATGGGCCTATCGCATCGCGCGGCCAAGCCCCCTGCCAGGGGAAAACTGAGGGGGAAAAGTCTGTCAAGTGGGAAACCAACGGGGGGAATTGAAGCCATCATGGGGTTCCACCCACCGACAGAGGGCACGCTCATGGCGACAGATCCGTTTGCCGAACGACTCCTCCGGCTCAGGAAGGCGACGGGTCGTACGCAGGAGGAGCACGCGGAAGCGATCAACGCGGTCTCCGGGCGGGAGACCATGACCCGCCGTGAGATCAACCGCTATGAAAGCGGCAAGAACATCCCCACCAAGCGGACCATCGCCCACATCGCGGTCGCAAGCGGCGTACCTGTTGAACAATTGGAGCGAGAGGCGGCAGCCGCACGCGCCCGCAAGAGGGAGGGAGGACACGGTGGTGAAGAGGACGCGGACGACATGAAACGCCGGACCCTCCTCGGCGGCACCGTTCTCGGCGCTGCCGCTGTCACCGAGCCGTGGGGACGGCTCGCGCACGCCATCGGCAAGGCCGCCAGGATCGACTCACCCGGCGCCCACGTGCTCATCGACCGGGCCTCGGCCCTCCATGTGAGCGAGCACGACCTGGCCGCCCACCAACTTCAGGACGCGGTCGAGTCGCACTTGGACGCGATCACCGCCGTACTGCCTCGCGCTGGCGCGCACGAGCGCGAACTGACCATCGCCGCCGGAGAAACGGCCGCACTGGCGGGCTGGGTCGCCTGGGACCTCGGCGACCATCGCCGGGCACGCGCCTTCTACGAGGTGACCAAGGACTGCGCCGATGTCGCCGGACACCTCCCTCTTCGCGCCCTCGCCCTCGCCTACGCCAGCTACGGAGCCAGCACCCCCGAGAAGGCCATGCGGCTCCTCGCCCAAGCCGCCCAGGACGTCCGGGGCTTCGGCAACGCCACCGCCGCGGCCTGGATCCACGGCCGTTACTCGGAGGAAGCCGCGAACCTCGGGGACGACACCGAGGCACTACGCGCACTGGACCGAGCCCACATCGCGTACGACTTCGCCGACCACACCGCCGAGCAGGCGTGGGTCCAGTTCATGACCCCGTACCGCCTCGACTCCCTCTCGCTCTCCGTGTACGGACAACTCGGCCGACAGGAACTGACCGAGACCGCCGACAACGCGGTACGACGCCTCGGCGAGTCCCTGCCGGGTTCGGGAGTCGTCGTCCTGGGCGACCTGGCCGCTGCCCTGCTGCGCGGCGGAGACATCGACCAAGGCGTCTACGTGTCACGGCAGTTCGTCGCCGCAGCGGACGCCCGCCCCAACACCATGGGCCGGGACCGCGCCCACACCATCGCCTCACGACTCCCCGACAGTGAACGCGAACTCGCCCGCCACCTGCTCCAGTTCGCCGCCTGACGCTACGCGGACGTCTGCTCGCCCACCCACGCCAGGTACGCCTCGGACCCGCCGTCGACCTTGAAGACGACCCACTCCGGGACCTCGTAGCTGTGCTGCTCGTCGACCCACGCCGCAAGCTCCGGCAACCGCTCAGCGGTCGTCTTGTACGAGACCCGCCACTCGCGAGCGGTCTCGATCGCGCCCTTCCACCAGTACACGGCGGTCAGCGGAGGGTCGATGTGCGCGCCGGCGGCCAGCCGGTTCTCGACCGCACCACGCGCCAACGCCTTCGCCAACTCCTCGTCGTCGATGGTCGTTTGTGCGACCACAACCTTCGCCATGAGACCGCCCCTCTTGATCGGTGTATCTCTCGACCCTACCCAGCGGTGTCTCGTCAGGTTCTGGGAGGTGAGGGCGGGCAACATGTCGGGCGGCACCCTGAACTCAGCGCAGTGGCGCGAACGTGAGCACGGCCAGCAGTGCGCCCAGCGCGGTACCGGCGGCGACCTGGGCCGGAGTGTGGTCACGCAGCTCGATCCGTGACCACCCGACAAGGGCCACGAGAACGAAACCGATGAGTGCCCAGGGCCCGTATGCCACGGCGATCATGACGACGCTGCCCGCGGCCACGGCCTGATGGACGCTGATCTTCCAGGCGAAGGTGATCGCGGTGAGGGCGAACAGGGTCACCATCATGGTGACCACCATGGCGATCATCTCCTGGGGCGCATTGCAGGCCAGCATCACGCCGAGGCCGATGGCGACGGACAGGAGGATGAACGGCAGGACGACGAACCGCTGTTTGCGGGAGCCGACGTGGCGGTCGCCGTACTTGCCCTGCTTGACGCCGCGTTTGATGAACACCATGGGGATGACGGCGCAGAAGGCGGCGGCGAAGACGCCCCAGGCGATGCCGGACCAGTGGGAGCTGTGCCATCCGATGACGAGGGTGTTGAGGATGATCCAGGTCCGGGGCTCAAGTACGTCGGTGATGCGTTGTGCGGTCGGCGACTTGGTGGCGGGCATGTGGGGGTTCCGTTCGTGGTCGGGTGCGTTCAGACGGTGGTGAGCGGGGTGGGGGTGGGGTGTTTCATCGCGTCGGAGAGTGACACGAGCCAGCGGAGTTCCTCGGCAGGCGCGAGTCCCTTGTTGCCCAGCTCGGGGCGGGACCCGGAGGGGTAGGGCAGGCCGGCGGCTTTGCGCTCGATCGCGGTGCGCATCCACGCGGCCTCGCGCTGGGCCTGGGAGAGAGGAGCACGCGGGAGGTCGGCCTCGGTGACCCACTCCCGGAGTGCGAGCTGGCCGTCGCAGATCTCGATCACGCGGCGGTGCAGCCACAGTTCGACGCTGAGGACAGGCTCGCGGCGAAGGACGACGTGCGGGGTGGCGCGGGCGACGGTTTTCCAGAGGGGGCGGAGGCGACGCCAGGCGGTGTACTGGTGGTAGGTCCGTGCGGAGGCCGGTAGGAGGGGAAGCGCCTGGCCTACGACGATCAGGAGGAGCGCGGCGCTGCGCAGGGCGACGGCGACGGCGTTCTGGCAGCCGGTGGAGATCGGCGGGGTGAGGTCGGCGAGGCGGAGGTACACGAGAAGGGTCTTCTGGAAGGCGTAGACCGCTCCGAGGGATGTCCCGATGCCGAGCAGGAGCAGTCCGTTGCGCAGCCAGCGTTCTTCCGTTTCTCGAATCGCGCCGAGGAACAGCCGGGAGGCGACGAACATGGTGACGCCGAGGGAGAGTTCGAAGGTCACGGCGTGAGCGGACGGCCAGAAATGCCCCTCGACGTTCTTGAAGGGCATCGAGTCGATTTCGGGCCTGCCCGAGAGGAAGAAGGTGAGTGTCAGGGCCGCGACGGTCAGCGTCCTTCCTGCTATCCGGGCTCTGCCGCTCGGTTTCCGGTCTGGCTGTACGACGGCGATGACGAAGTTCAGGAGGCAGACGGCCGACAGGAATGCGGCGACGTGTTCGATGAGCGAGGAGATGCTGTGGATGTGGAACAGCGTGTTCGTGTAATGCGCGACTGCCGGTATCTCGAAGCTCATGGCGAAGGCGATGAGGAGGAGTGCTCCGGTCCAGGCCGTCTGCTTGCGGGTTCGCCCGAATGTCGGGAGGCGCCAGAGGGCCGCGCACCAGAGAAGACCGGCGACGATGGCATTGCTCATGAGACAGCGTCTTCTCGCTGGGGGCCGAGTGCCCTGGCGAGCCGGGTGATGATGCCGGGCCGTCCCGGGGCGAGATCGCCGGGGTGGTTGTGGCGCAGGATGTCGACCATGATTGTTGCCGCGATCTCGGCCTCTTCCTCCTGCACGGAGCTGTAGGCGGTCAGTCCCAGGGCGCGCTGGACCTGGGAGGAGTCGGCCTCGGAGAGCGCGGAGGCGGCGAGGGCCTCTACGGTCCGGTCGCTGCGGTGGTTGAGGAGCATGTGGGCCAGCTCGTGCCGGATGATCTGACTGCGGTGGCGTCGGCTGGCGGCGGCCTCGTGGAAGATGAAGTCGCTGTCCGGCATTTCGAGCCAGATGCCGCACGGCGCGTTGGTGGCCTCGATCTCCGGGAGCGGCTCCACCCGCAGGGGGCGACCGCGTTTGAGAGAGATGGCCTGGCACAACTCGTCGACGTCGCTGGGGTTTTCGAGGAAGATGCCGCGAAGTGCTTCCCTGCATTCACGTTGCAGCCGGCGCGCTTTTCGGGTGCCGGGCTGGTATCGCCGCATTCCTGTTCCTTCGTACTCACGCCCCCCGTGGTCGTTCATCCAGGTGTGCACGCGGACCGAAAGCAGAGATGAATTCCAGGTGCCGAATTTTTATACGGCGCGATGAATCCCCGGTGCAAGTAATGATCAACTCACGGCTGAGGGTCGGCCGGGTTTTCTGGTGAATCGTCAGACCGGTCAAGTCCCTCTAGTTCACGGGCTCTAGCGACCACAGCCTCGATCATCTTCAGTGACCCGGCGGAAAGTCCGGCGCTTCTCAGGGCGATGTTTCTCACACCGGCATCGGCCAGAACGCCGGCGAGTTCCGACTCCGGAGTGTCCTGACCCGGCGGCATCAGGCGTTCTTCCGGGACGCCGAAGAACTGCGCGAGCGCGGAGATCGTGTTGATCGTCGGGTTGGGTCGGTCGCCGCTGCGCAGGGCGGCCACCGCCGCCTCGCTCAGTCCTGAACCGGCGGCGATCTGGGCGGTGGTGTAGGGCCGGCCGGAGGGGGAGCGGACCTCCTCTATGACCGACTGGAGCCCGCGAGCTACCCGGCCGGAACGCTTGTCGGCTGACGTCATGGCGGTGTCCTCGGTTGGTGGCTTGCGGGCAGAACTCTACGTCAGTGGTCCTGTCGTGTCACTGCGGCGGCTAATTGGTTACTTCAGTAAGGTGCGGCTCGCTGCGGGTGAAGCGGTGGTCGGTGTCGCGTGCACCCCGTCTGAACAGTTGAAACCGTTAACTCGTGGGCGTATGTGATCTCTTCGTCATCAGATCTGACCCCTCTGCGGTAGATGTTTCAGCCACACCACAGTATGTTCATGTCCCGCAGAGGAACACCACAGTAGTGATCGGAGGGGGAGGGGAACGAAAAGCGGCGTCCGGGAGGGCCAACTCCTGAACGCCGCTCGCGACACCGAAGTGCCGACACAGTCACGCGCAGCGGGGCCTCTTAGCCCGAGTCAACCCGCTACGCGCTCCTACAAAAAGCGGAGTATCGCATGGAAACCATGCCGAGCGGAACCTTGGCATGCCCCGAAGACAGCCAGGCCAAGCGGCTGTCCGCGCAGGTCAGGGAACTGGTGGCCGGGGCGTACCGGCTGCGCGTCAGCCTCGCGCACCCCGCTCACACCTGGCCCCACCCGTACTGCCTGGTCCTAGGCGCCGACGGACGCAGCATCCCGGCCCACCATCACCTGACCAGGACGCTCGCCCGGTGGGTGATCCGGACCTTCCCCGACACCGACTGGATGACGGCCCACGAACTGGACCTCACCACCGGAGCGCTGACCGCTCGCTGCGGAAAGGGCTGCTGAGATGGCCCGCATCCGTACGGTCAAGCCGGACCTCTGGATCAACGAGCGCGTCGCGGCCTGCTCGGTGACCGCGGTGGTGACGTACATCGGCCTGTTCACCCAGGCCGACGACCACGGCCGTCACCGGGACAACGCGGCGATCATCACCGGGGTGCTGTGGCCGCTGCGCTCCGAGCACACCCCGGTCCACGTCGAGGACGACCTCCAGCAGCTCGCCGAGGCGGGGCTCATCTGCCGGTACGTCGGCTGCGACGGCAAGCGGTACCTCCACATCACCGGCTGGTTCGAGCACCAGAGGATCGAGCGGCCGAGCCAGTCCCGGCTGCCGGTGTGCACCGAGCACCACGGCGAGGACCGCTGCGGTCCGTGCAAGGGAGCGTGCACCGCGTCGTCGCCTCACGAGGAACTACCTGTCGCCGAGGTGGCGGTGAACCCTCACCGCCACCTCACGGACACCTCGACGCAGGTGGAACGTCCGGGAGCTGCCGCCTCCCAGCCGTCGGCAGGCCGGCAGGAAGCCCTGCTCGACCTCCCCGCCCCGACCGTCGCGCCCGCAGATGAATCCGCAGGTCAGACGGGTTTCGGTGAAGGATCACCGCAGCCTCACCGAAACACCGGGGAAGCCTCACCGTCCGGATCCAGGATCTTGGATCCTGGATCTTCCCCTACGGGGCGCACCGCGCCCGGCGCCTCCACCGGGGCGAACGCTCTCGTCGCCGAGTACATCCGCTCCTGCGACGAGCGCCCGCCGGGCTCGGTGCTCGGGCACCTGGGCCGGGAGGTCAAGAAGCTCCTCGACGAGGGCATCGCGGTCGACCACGTCAGGGCCGGACTGACCCGCTACGGCGAGATCCAGGGCCACCCGTCGCGGCTGCCGAGCCTGGTCAACGACTCCATGAACCGGCCCCGCAACCGCACGGGCGTCCAGACGCACCAGCCCTGGACCAACCCCACCGACGCCGTCTCCGCCTACGCCGAGGAGCTGTGATGACCGACCCGCAGCGCCTCGGCGACGGCGCCCTGCGCAGCATGGAGCGCATCCTGCGCGCCCGGGGCATGAACCCCCGTGCCCTACCCGAGACCGGCCCGGCACCGGACGCCGCTGACCGGCTGGCCCGGGTGGACGAGCGGATCCCGCCCCGCTACCGCAACGCCGAGGCCGACCAGCCGCAGGTGCGGGAGTGGGTCCGCCAGGTGATCGCCCAGGCGCGCCCCGCGAACGCGGGGGCCCGCCCGGAGATCACCACGGGACCGAGCCTGCTGATGGCCGGGGTGACCGGCGCGGGCAAGACCCACCAGGCGTACGGCGCCGTACGCGCCCTGACCCGGGCTGGGATCGCGGTGCGCTGGGAAGCCACCACGGCCGCCGACCTCTACGCCGAACTGCGCCCGCAGACCGGCACGGACACCGAGCGGACTCTCGCCAGGGTCTCCCGGGTCCCGGTGCTGATCCTCGACGAACTCGGCGGCGCGAAGACCACCGAGTGGGTCGAGGAGATCACCACCCGCCTGATCAACCGCCGGTACAACCTGCTGCTGCCGACGCTGATCACCACCAACCTCGCCATCCGGGACCTGCGCACCCAGCTCGGCGACCGCGTCGCCTCCCGCCTCGCGGAGATGACGACCCGGGTCGCCTTCGAGCCGGTCGACCGCAGACGGCAACGCCCGGCCGCCTGACCGGCCGACCGCCCCCATACCAGAACCACCCCGCTTCTCCGCCGACGCCTTCTCCGCGCGCGGAGAAGGAACGGAGCACCACACCCATGCACCGCACCCCGGCGACCCCCACCCGACGCCACCGCCTCCTCGGCGACGTCACCTGGCAGAGCGAGGCCGCTTGCCGCTCCGCCGACCTGAACACCTTCTACCCAGACCCCGCGGACCTCGACTCCGTCGCCACCGCCAAGGCCCTGTGCGCACGCTGCCCCGTACGACGGGTCTGCCTGGACGCCGCCCTGGAGACCAACGACCCCCACGGCATCCGGGGCGGCCTCACCGAGGAGGAACGCGCACCCCTCCACGAGAACGTCGCCCTGCGCATGGACCGCACCCGCGTCGAGGAAGCCCTCGCCGGCCGCGACATCCACCTCACCAAGTCCGAACGCCGCGCCGTCGCCCACGCCGCCCACCTCCGGGGCATCAGTGAGGAGCGTCTCGCCTGGATCCTGAAGGTCACCTTCGAACACGCCCAGAAGCTCCTGCGCGCCGCCCGCCTCGCCGAACAGCACCGCGAGGCCCACAACGGCGCACAGAAGAAGGGCGACCCCCGCTCGGACTTCGGTACGGCGGCGTGAACACCACCCCGACGGCACAGCTCAGCGCCTGGGACCGCGCCGCCGTGATCGCGCTCGGTGCGGCAGGCTGCGCCCTGAGCTACGACGCCCTGCGGCAGATGGCCCTCGCCATCCACGTCCGGCCCACCTTGACCTGGCTCTTCCCGATCGTGATCGACGGCTTCATCGCCTACGGCGTCCGCGCCCTCCTCGTCCTCAAGGACGCGCCGCTGCGCGCCCGCCTGTACGTCTGGGCCCTCTTCGGAACGGCGACCGCCGCCAGTATCTGGGCCAACGCCCTCCACGCGGTGCGGATCAACCAGCAGACTCCGGGGGACGGACTGCACCTCGGCGACATGGTGGTCGCGGTGCTGTCCACGATCGCGCCGCTGGCCCTGGCCGGGGCCGTCCACCTGTACATCCTGATCGCCCGCTCCCCGGACAACGGGCGGCCGGTGACCGACTGCGTCGGCCGGACAGGGGAGGTGACCGGACAGCCGGACACGGTGACCGCGTCCCGGCGGGACGGCGTCGGACAGGCGGCCACCGAAGAGGTGACCGGACGGCCCGACCGTCCGGAACTGACCGGCTCGGACACCGGCCAGGACACCTCCTCAGATGTCCGGGACAGCCGGACGACCGGACAGCCCGCCGACAAGGGCGAACGCCGGACGGAGACCCCGGCCGATCACCTCACGGACAAGGAGGAGGGCGGCCCTCACAGCAGCCAGGACACCCTGGACATCCTCCCGCTCTCCGGCCTCGAACAGCCCGCTGACCTGCGCGGACAGCTCTCCCCGGCCGGGAAGGAGGGGACGGTCGTCGACCGGGACACCAAGGCCCTGCTGGAGATCGCCCGGGAGGCTGTCCGCGCGGAGGACAAGCTCACCCGGAAGGTCGTCGCCGAGGCGATCCGAGGCCAGCGGATTCCCCTGTCCAACGACACCCTCACCACGCTCATGGTCCAGCTCCGCGCACAGCACGGACAGCAGCTCACCACCTACCGGAACTGACCGGCCTGTCCCGGGGTGACCGGCCAGGTCACCCCGGGACAACCGACCGACGGCACCCGGCCGGTCACTCCGAGCCCGAAGGGACAGACGATGCGCAGTACCCCCGCCACAGCGGCCGAAGTCGACGCCTGGCTGACCGTCCTGCACACTCACGGCCACCTCCATCACCGCGAAACCCACCCGGACGGCACCTGGAGCGTCCGGGAACACCCCGACAGCATCCCGTGGACCTTGCACCACCCGGTCCTCGCCATGGACTGGATCGAGGCCCTGGTCCGCGAGATCGCCGCGAACGAGCCGGACACCCGCCGATGAGCGGACCCGGTCCGGCACCGGCCACCGACGGCCAGGACAGTGACCGCGTCCCGGCCACCGGCGGAGCAAGCTATCCCGTACGACACTCCTACGGAGCGACGTACGGACCCGACCCCGCCCCGGGGGGCGAGGACGGGACGTCGGGTCTTCGGACGAGGGCGCCCGAAGACCCGACGGAAGACCGGCACCAGGGGGCACCGGTCTCCGGGGAGAAGCCGTACGTCCGCGTGCCGCGCCGCCGTACCCGTAACCCGAAGCCGCGCAGCCGCACGCAGTTCTTCACCGTCCGCGTCAACGCCGACGAGTACACCGAGATCACCGCCGCCGCGCGAACCCGAGCCGTCACCGCCGCACGCTTCCTCGCGACCGCCGGCCTCGCCGCCGCGCGCGGCACCAGCACGCTCGAAGCGACCGCACAGCGTGACGCCGTCGTCGACGAACTAGCTTCCCTGCGTGCTCACTTGGCGCGGGTCGGCAACAACGTCAACCAGCTCGCGCGCGGCGCCAACGTCGGCGTCGTCCCTCACCCGGACGAGCTGGCCTTCACCCTCACCCGCCTCCGCAAGACGATCGCTGTCGTCGACCGAGCCGCCGACGCGCTCGTCACCCGAAGGCCGTCATGAACCCCAACGTCACCCGAGGCGACCGCACATACGGCCTGCTCGCCTACCTCTACGGACCCGGCCGCCACAACGAACACACCGACCCCCACCTCGTCGCCTCCTGGGACGGCTTCGCACCCGACCCCGGCCGCGACCCCGACGCCACCCTCAAACACCTCGCCACCGCGCTCGACCTGAGGGTGAAGCAGGCCGGGGACAAGGCACCGGCCAAGCACGTCTGGCACTGCTCGATCCGCACCGCTCCCGAGGACCGCCACTTCACCGACGAGGAATGGGCGATGATCGCGCGACGCGTCCTGGCGGAGGCCGGCATCGCCCGCGACGACGACCCCGACTCCTGCCGCTGGGTCGCCGTCCGCCACGCCGACGACCACATCCACATCGCCGCCACCCTCGTACGCGGAGACCTCCGCCGCGCCCGCATCAACAACGACTGGCCCAAGGTCCAGGCCGCCTGCCGCACCCTGGAGAAGGAACTCGGCCTGCGCCGCCAGAACACCGGCGACGGCACCGCCGCCAAACGCGCCACCGCCGCCGAACGCCGCAAAGCCGAACGCACCGGCCGCGCGGAACCCCCACGCGACACACTCCGCACAGTCGTACGCCAGTCCCTGGCCGCAGCCGCCACGGAGACGGAGTTCTTCGACACCCTCACCCGAGCCGGACTCCGCGTCCGCCTCCGGCACGCTCCCTCCGGCGACACCCTCGGCTACTCCGTCGCCCTCCCCGACGACCACAACGCCCAAGGCGAACCCGTCTGGTACGCCGGCACCACCCTCGCACCCGACCTCTCCCTCCCCAAGATCCGCACCCGCCTCGCCACAACGTCCTCCCTCCCCGCCGGCACCGACCCGGCGACGGCCCGCCGCCGCACGACGGCCCGTCTCGACGAAGCCCTCCTGGTCCTGGCGGCCGACGAGGACGAGGCCGCCGACGACCTGACCGGCACCGGAGCCGTCCTCGACGCTCTCGCCGCCACCGCCCACCGCTCCCACCGCGCCGAACTCCTCGCAGCCGCCCGTACCTTCGAACGCGCCACCCGCAGCCACGTCCGCGCCGAGAACACCGACCGCCGCGCTCTGCGCTCCGCCGCACGCGGCATCCTCCACGCCGGCACGGCTCTGGGACGAGGTGAGGACGGCGGCACGACCGCGATGATCCTCTCCACCCTCGTCCTCATGGTCCTCGCGGCAGCTCGCTGGCACGCCGCCCGAGGCCACGCACAGCAGGCAGCCGCCGCACACCAAACTGCCGTGCACCTGCGCGCCGCGTACCACAGGACGGCCACAACTCCCCTGACCCGCCTGCGCGGTCAGGCCGAACACCTCCCCGCGACCGAGCGCCGCCACTACGACACGACGATCCGCACCACCCTCACCGACACCGGCCACCCCGACGTCCCGATGCCCGCACTCGCCGCCACCCTGGCCGAAGCCCAGGCGGCTGGCCACGACCCCGACACGCTCCTGCGCGAGGCGGCCAGCTACCGCGAACTCGACACCGCAGACTCCGTCGAACACGTCCTGGTCTGGCGCATACGACGACTCGCACGCCTCCCCGCATCGCCGGCACTCGTGCAGGCTCCGAGCGACCCGGACCCCTCGGCGGCGGGAGTCCCGGCCGTGCGGACCCGGCCAGGTCCCCGGCGCTGAACTCCCTGGACACCCGACCCTTCGGGGTGTTAGCCCTGAACAACGGACACCTGACGGAGAACCCCATGCACAGAACCCTCCCCCAGCACACCGACAACCCCACCACGACGCCAGCCGCACCGCTCCCGACGACCCGACCCGCCACACCGACCCAGAATCAGCTGAACCAGCAGGAACCGGCAGGTCCCCTCCGGGTGCGGCTGGTCGAGCATCCCGGTCCCTACGCGCTGCGCGGGATGCCGGTGTGGTGCACGCAGTGCAGAGCCAAGAGGGACTGGGTCTTCATCAACCAGGGCCGCAACGTCTGGGTCAGCTGCCGCTGCGGACATACCTGGCACGAACCGGAGATCACCCGCGCCGACTATGACGCGATCAGTATCCCCGGCAGCACCACGTACCTCACCGTCGAAGCGGCTCTAGAAGCCCTCGGGTTCGACGGGAGCCTCCGGGGGATCTACTTCGATTAAGGAGAAGCCTCGTCAGGCAACGACTCGGGCTCGGAAGGCTCTTCGTCGAGGTGTAGACAGCGGATCAGGACCATACGGTCGTCGATCTCCGCGTCACGCCATCCGAGTTCGTCGCATTCCCCACACTGGGCAATCCAGCGACGGTCTCGGACGCGGGCGACGCGGACGTGCTCGGCACAGCCCGGAGCGAGAGCGAGCAATGGCTGGTGCCAAGGGCGACTGTTGTACTCCGGTACCGGTTGCCGCCGTTCGATCGCGTCGCAGATCTTGCCCTCCAGGGTTGTGACGGCGGCGGAGGAAGCCTCGACGGCACCGAGGTTCTTGCGTTCTTTCCAGGACGACGCGGAGTCGGCGGCACGCCAGGCGAGACAGATCATCTGCCCCGTTGTGAAGCCCTGTTCGAAGCCTCGCTCGACGAATGTCGCGAGATCGTGCATACGAGCCGGAGGGACCTCGGGGTAGCGGTACTCCGCCACCAACTGCTCGTTGAAGTAGGTCACCATGTCGGCAACCTCCATCCGCCTGACCAGCGTGGCCAGCTCCTTTCGGGCCGCGGCCCCCGCTTCTCCGTGCGCCAGTTGCAGATGCTTCCTGGCTTTGTCGATCACGGCCTGCGCATGCGTGGTGCCGCCCACCAGTCGCCAACTCGCCAGCCATACCGCGTAGGACACTGTGCCGTCCTGTCCTCGCCTGGTACCACCGGCTGGGGAACTGGGGTGCACGGCGAGGAGTCCGAGGGCGTACAAATCCAGGACGGCGGCGTGGTCCTCCTCGGGGAAGCCCGTCCAAGTGCCTGGGCTGAGTTCCTCGAAACTGGGGATTGGCCTCATGGGGTCGGCACAAGTGTGCCGGAGCATCGCGCTGAGGACGACGAAGGCTGCGGCGCTGATTCTCCCCACTTGAAGATCGGGGTCGGGTTCCCGATCATCCTCCGCCTGCCTGAAGTCAGCAATCTGCTGAGCGAGCCTTTGCTGCTCGCGTTCCGCTTCCTGCTGGGCTTTCTCTTGCTCGATGAGGCGAGCTTCATTCTGCTGCTTGAGCTCCTTGGCCTGAAGGGTCCGGCACGGAGGGCAGCGGAAGTTGGTTGCTCTGCGGTTGAGTTGGGGCCCCGTGAGGAGGCGTGCTTCCCGCCGACTGGCCACTTGGGTCGGTTCCCCGCACACCGAGCAGACGTGGGTGAGCAGGAGGACGTGCGAGGCTTTGGCCACGGTGGTCTCCACCTGGGAGGTGTCACCGAGTTCGCCGATGCGATGCGCCCAGTTTCCTTTCGCGTCCAGCGCCCAGTATCGCTGGCACAGTTCACGGGTCTTCGCTGATGAAGCTTGTTTCAACGCAAGGCGCAACCTGGGGCCGGGGCCCTCAGGTAGGTCGGTGAAGACCAGCCTCGGAGTCTTCACCCGTTTGCCCCCCATGGCTTCTCGCTCCCGGCGGCGTCCACGCTTGCCCATGATGATCTCCAGACTTGACGGTCGGCTAGCCCGATAGTGTGTCGAGTAGGAGCCGGCCGATCTGGGTCGTTTAGACCGGACAAGCGAGAGCAGCTGGGAAGAAAGGTATTTTCTGTTCCTCCGATCGGATGATTCGGTGAGGCTCTTCCGTGTTGCCACTCCAGTGTGAGGACTGCCGCGGCGATTGACGTCATTCGATTCGGGCTGCACCGGGATCTGCGGAAGGTGCGCCAGGACTTCAGCCGTACGACGCCGCGTTCAACCGGTGTTCGTGCGGCGGACAGCGCGCCGCAGTTGACGGTTTGAGGGGTCGGTGTGAGTTCGTGGCCCGGCGGGCATCTGAGGGGTGTTGTTACCCACGGGCTGGCTCCCCACGCAGGCACGGTCGGCGAGGATCGAGACGCCCTGACGTTCGCGGATCCGGATGATCAGGTGGGTGCGGGCCGCAGTCAAGTCGTGGGTCTCTTCCGGACAACAAAGAAGGGCGCCCTCAGCCGGAGGACGCCCTTCTTTGTTGCTTTACGCGGCCAGTCAGGCGTTGGTCTTCGTGTACGCCTAGCGGATGGTCACGGGGACCCAGCCAGGGTCGTTGACCTCATGCTCGTTCATGTTTGTCCACGCCCGGATCGCGGCAACGTCCTCATCGCGCAATCGAGCACTGGCCGCAGCGCGAGCGCCCGTCGAACGCGGCGTCGCGAGGCTGAAGTCCTGACGGATCTTCTTCAAGTCTCGATGTAGCCCCAACCGCATGACGTCAATCACCAGGACATTCTCACGCTGGAGCGGCAGCGCTGAAAAAACTCATTTCTCGGAAGCGTAAGAGTAGTCCGAGAGCCAGCCGGTAGCGACGCTATCCCCTCGGCGGCTGAAGATTGCGAGGCCCAGTTGGGAATCTTCACCCATACCCTCTTCCGAGGGGAAAGGGGTGGTGTTTTCCTCACCGTCGCTGACGGCGTAGTGGGCATGAGGGCCGTTCCAGATGACGACGGTATGGCCGATCGGGGCCTGCCATACGGCTTCCTGTTCACGTAAGTCGGCCCGGCTTCCGGTAGTGCGTTCGCGCAGCAGGGCCGTGTACGCATCGTCGGAGATCTGGCACTGTGCCGGGCGTCCTCCGGCGGTCCAGTCGGGCGAGAGGACGGCGTGCTTCCTTGCCGATGCCCACATCCGAGGGACGAACTCGGAGGACTTCACCGGTGTGGCCATCTGCTCGAGGATCCACAGGAGACGTCCCGAACCACGACTCGGGGCGATATGACGCCAGCGGATGCGGCGTGCGAGATCGGAGGAGACGATCACAGACCACGGGTGAGCGGAGTTCAATGTGCCCTGTGCGCCCAGCCAGTAGAGGTAGCGCTCAGCTTCGGTGAAGACGGAATACATGGCCTCGACGGGGATGCCGCCTACGTGACGTCGGCCGCTGCGGAAGGCTCGCGGGCTGCGGGCGAGAGTCAGCAGGCATGCATGGGCGAAGTCCCCGGGCGCGAGACCGCGCGGTGCAGCGAGCCCGCCTCCGTACTCCTCGGTCGGTGGGTCGGCGTCGAGGTATCCCTCCTTCTTCAACAGTCGCTGGACGGAGTCGCGCATCCGTTCCCCGACTGGTGCCAGGGACAGATCCGGCAGGACAACGCTGATGGTCTCGATCAGTACGCCCTCGGCCGTCGCGGGGTCCGTGGGAAGTTCCAACCGGCCCACATGGGTGCGTACTTCGTGGGCCGAGACTGCCGAGACCATCAACCGTGCGGTCAGAAGCCCCAGTTCGGTCGCGGTCAGCTCATTGTCGGTCTCGCCCATCGGGCGGTGCTGGAGGAAATCGGCCCGGACGAGGAAGCGGAGCGCTTCAGTCAACGGGGCCAGGTCGCGGTGGCCCTGATGGTAGGCGAGCGTCTGTTTCCACCAGGCGTACGCCTCGCGCACCGTGGTGATCCGCCGCTGCACGACTTCGGCGAGCACATGGTCGGGCAGGCTGTTGCCGATCTGAGAAGAGACCGTGTAGCCGGCCGCGAGCTTGGCCTGCCAGAGAGGGCGTTCGGCTTCGTCGGTGAGCAGGTAGGCCCAGCCTTCCCGTTCACCGGCGCCTGCCCGACCCGCCCGCCCAAACATCTGCTGGACCATGGAGACCTCGATGTCGTCGAGGCCGATACGGGTGTCCCGGACCACCACGGCGCGTGCGGGCAGGTTGACGCCGGCGGCAAGGGTGGAGGTGGCGACCACGACGTCGGTCTCACGACGGTCGAAGTCCGCGACCGTGTCGCGTTTGTAGGGCCAGTCGCTGTAGTGCAGCCCCACTCCGGCCTCTCGGCAGACCTGGTGCACCTGGTCTGCGTCGTCCGGATCCACTTTGGTCGTGGAGGCACCTCGGTTGGCGGCGATCGCCAGAGCGGTGGTCCGTACGTTGCGTTTGCTGCCGCAGAAGACGAGCACGCTGCCTTGCTCTTTGACGAACATGGCCGTAATACGCACTGCGGCATTGGTACGCGCCAATTGCTGGGCTGCGCGGTCGAAGCTCACGGGGAGCAGGGGAAGTTGCCAGACCAGCCGAGTGGGGCGCCAGATGACACGGACCAGTTCGGCGTGGAGCCACTCCGCGATGTCCTCGGCGTTGGAGACGGTCGCGGACAGTCCCACGATCCGTACTTCGCTGGCGGTTTCCCGGACTCGCGCGAGTAAGGCTTCCAGGACCGGGCCGCGGACGGGGTCGCCAAGGAGGTGGATCTCGTCCACGACGAGGCAGCCGACGTCTGCGAGTGTCTGGCGCATGCTGGCGGCGCGGCACAGGGCCTCGAACTTCTCCGTGGTGCTGATCCAGACGTCGGCCTGCTTGATCTGCTCCTGGTCGGTGGCGTGTTCGCCAGAGAGCCGGACCACCCGTAGTCCGTTGCGGCGCCAGAGTTCCAGGTCCCGGTCGAGTTCGTCGGTGAGTGAGCGTTGCGGTACCAGCCAGACGGCCTTGCGTCCGGCGAAATGCGCCTTGAGCGCCCCGGTCATACCGATCGGGGTCTTGCCGGCCCCAGTGGGCGCCACCACGACGACGTGACCGTCGCTGCCCAGGACCGCTGGGACTGCCATGCACTGCGCCGGATTGAATGTGGGGTACGGCAAGAAGGGTGTCCACGCCTGGGGAACAAGTTCGGTCACCGACAGGAACACAGGAGGCTCCTGAGGTGTGGGGGCAAGAGATTCCCAGGCGAGGTCGAAGCAGTCTCGGGCGGCGTAGGCGCCAAGGCCGCCGACCGGCGAGCAGTTGGAGTCTTCATTCGGGAAGCGGGGGTGGGCGACCAAGTCGGCCTGCCCACCCTGCTCATTGACCGTCGATACCTCCTCCGACTCCAACCAGTGCGGTACTCGGCGGAACGGAACCGACAGCTCACCGAGACGATCGGCGAGATCTTGGAAACGCTCGGAGTCCGGCAGGATCACCCGCAGGTCGACTTCGTCAGGAAGCGATTCTGGGCTCCAATTCGGCTGTGTGACCTTGACCCAGTGGAGCCTACGAGTCTCGGGACCGACCGGTCGCGGCAGGTCTTCCGGCCACCGCGCGTTTTCCGGACGACGAGGACGAGACGTCCCCCACACTGTCCCGGACACCGCAGGAATCCCTGCTTCAGGGGGTCGCTGCTGTGGAACGGGCGTCGGGTTGAGTTGCTTCCTGGCCGAGGGCGCAGGCTTCTTGAGACTTGAGTACCCCGTCAGGCCCAGATCTCTGAGGGTGTACGCCCGTGCACAGGGCGGACAGACCACGGCGGCGTAGTGCTGGTTCCGACCTCGGCTGACATACGGCTTCCGCACCGTATGCAGCCCCTCGCTGCAGAGCGTGCACGGAAAGGGGACCTCCTCGCCGTAGACCCATCCCGGCTCGTCGAACCGGGCGGGCAACTCGCCCGCCAGTTCGACCTGCCAGCGGTCGAGCACGACTTGGGCGACCGTCCGCTCACCAGGAGGTGTCCCGGAGCCGGCCGCGGGTGCGTCATCGGAGGTCGTAGACACCTACGTTCCTTGCCCTCGCCTTGCGTTGCTGGCCTACGGTAGTTCCGCGCTGAGCTTGACTGCGGTACTACTGGGGGATGTTGACCGGTGCTAGCGGTGGGGCGTCTGGTGTGCCGCTGTGGACGTGATGGCCCCGAGCCACTCTTTCCAGTGGTCCTCGCCGAGGCCAAGGCAGGCTCTTTGAAGCTCAGGAGGCCGGAAATTACTGGCAGTTGGTCTCTGTCCATGCGTCAGCCCATTGGTACGCGGGCATAGATGTGCTTCCTTTGTACGCCATGGTGGCTGGGTGGATGCGGAACAACACACTTCGTATCGGATTCCCCCGCGCCGTCCCTCATTGATGGCCGAACTGCACCGCCAACTGCCCAGCGTGAACGACCGGATCAACTGGCTCTCCGCGCTCGCGGACCCCACTGAGTACGAACAGATCACCGATGACCTGTACGCCGTGTTCATCACGGCGCGAGACCTTGCTCCGGCCCGCAACGCCACTGGATGTTCCCGTCACCCCAACGGCCCGGTCGACACTGAGGCTCCCGCTGGTTGGGGGCTCTGCCTGCTCTGCAACACCAGCCGTCGGATCGGTAACCCCAGTGCCAGAGCAGCGCCGGAACTTCAGCGGAGTATGTGGGTGATCCCTCAACCTCCCTACGACCACCGCGCGTTGACCGGCACTATGAAGACTCTCAACGAGGCCGTCGCGGACCTCGGATTCTGTTCCCCCGACCTGGACTTCGAGCGCGTCGCCGACCTTGTGCACTGCGCCTTCTGGATCGCCCGCGAGCTTGCCCGGCCACCCAGCGAGTCCGGCTGTTCACAACATCCGAATGCGCCCATCGACCACGACGCGCCTGGAGGGCCGCAGTGCCTGTTCTGCCTTGGTCGTCAGCGGCGTGCCCTCCTCGGCGAACCCACCGTCAATGTCCGCCCCAGCCGTCCGCTTCCTGCGCCTCGGCGCCCACCACGCACCTGGCTCATCCATCCCACAGACGACACCTGACCGAAGCCTGCCGTGTATTCGGTGCTCCAGGAAGCCATTCCCCGCTGAAGGCGCGTCCGAGAAAGGTCTTACTTCCGTGACCATCACACAAGTAGAACTCGGCGAGGAGTGCATTGAGGGGGTCGTCGGACATGTGTTGTACATCAGCCACGATCAGACGACCCTGCTGCGGATCACGCTGACGGCGGACGACGACGCCCCCGAAGCCGAAGTCACCGCCAAAGGGATGGCTCTCTTCGGCTGCAAGCCCGGAGAGAGCCTTCGGCTTACCGGAACATGGACTCTGCATCCCCGCTACGGTCGCCAGTTCGCGGCCCGCCGGTGCGAACGCACCCTGCCCGCCGGAGTACGTGCCATCCGCCTCTATCTTGCTTCCGGCCTGATCCGCGGCATTGGTGCGGCGATGGCCCAGGCCATCGTCCACCGCTTCGCGGACCAGACTCTCCACATCATCGACACTGACCCCGAGCAGCTGCTCGAAGTCTTCGGTATCGGCCCCAAGCGGCTCGCAGGGATTCTCGAAGCCTGGGCGGAGCAGAAGGCGGTCGCCGAACTCATGGTCATTCTGCAAGGGCTAGGCATTTCCCCGAACCTGGCAGTGAAGATCTACGACCACTATCACAAGGCCGGCCGCAACCCGCTCGCCGTCGTACAGGAGACGCCCTACAGCCTCTGCCGGGAGGTACGTGGCATCGGCTTCCACACCTCCGACAGTATCGCGCTAGCCTCCGGGGTACCGAAGCACAGCGCCGAACGGCTCCAAGCGGCGCTCCTCGCCGCCCTGGACTCGTCGGTCGCTAAAGGCGACTGCCACCTCGCCGAGGGCGACCTTCTGAAACGTACCCGGGACCTACTTGAGGACAACGACCCGGCCACCGGCCTCATCCTGCACGACGACGTTCTCGGTGAGGCACTGACTGTGTTGCGCCGCATCGGCCACGTCGTCATGGAGAGCATTCCGCTGCGTGTGCGCGAGGACCTCGACACCTTCCACGCGGTGGACACCGTGAGTACCCCCCGAATGCATCGGGCGGAGACCATCCTGGCAGAACACACCCGCAGACTTCTTGATGCCAACCAGAGCTCGCTAAACGGCAGATGGGAGAAGGCACTTGAAGCCCTTCCCGAAGCGGGCACTCTTACCTCCGAGCAACGCCGAGGCGTCCTGGGGGCCTTCACTCACACCCTCTCGGTTCTCACCGGCGGACCGGGGTGCGGCAAGACGCACACCCTGCGCACCGTCGTCGCACTCGCCGGTGGCCTCGGTCTCACCGTGGCGCTGGCCGCGCCGACCGGCAAGGCCGCCAACCGGCTGGCGCAGATGAGCGGACAGGAGGCCCATACGGTCCACCGGCTCCTGAGAGCGCCGGAGGGGGACACCCTCTTCGATCACTCCAGTCCTCTGGCAAGCGCTGACCTCATCGTCATCGACGAAGCCTCGATGTTGGACGTACAACTTGCCGCAGAGCTTTTCACCAAGGTTCCCACCGGCAGCCGCCTCCTCCTGGTCGGCGACGTCGATCAACTGCCCAGCGTCGGGCCAGGACTTGTCCTGCGAGACCTGCTTGCTGTACCGGCTATTCCTCGGACCCGCCTTACTACGATCTTCCGGCAGGGCAACGACAGCACGTCCATTGTCGACAACGCGCACCTCATCTTGAACGGCGACCGCCCGCAACACGCCCGGGGGACATTCGAGATGTCCCCGTGGCAGAGCGGCGAGAACATCGCCGACGAAGTGGTCCGGCTCGTCCGGAACCGGCCGACGCACGTGAGCCTCGACGACATCCAAGTCCTCTGCCACACCAAGCGCAGGGACGCAGGGATCGTTGACCTCAACATGCGCCTCCAGCAAGCCCTCAACCCTGCTGCGCCCGACAAAGCGGAACATCATCACGACGGCCGGGTACTGCGTGTTGGCGACAAAGTCGTGCAGACCCGCACCTTGCGCGAGATCAGCCTGTTCAACGGAACGACAGGAGTCATCAGAAGCATCGACGCGGAAGCGGCGCAACTCCGCATCGACTTTGAAGGCCAGGAACTTGCGTACCCCTTCCCCGAACTCGACGGCCTCCTGCACGCGTACGCGATGACTGTCCACCGCGCTCAGGGCAGTGAATACCCGTACGTCATCATCGCCCTGCCCTGGACAGCACCACTACTGCTCACCCGGAACCTTCTCTACACCGCTGTCACCCGGGCGCGGCTCCGGGTCTTCCTGCTGTTCCAGCAGGAAGCCGTGCAGCGGGCACTGGACAACAGGAGCGGCAATCGTCGCAACACGGCTTTGGAACACCGGATCAGCAGGCGAATCACGCAAGTTCCGGCTCCCCGAGCCGAGGACTTGGATCGACTCGTCTGGTGATCAACTCGGGTGGTGGAAGAACCCTGTGTCCTCGCTGGGATAGCCACGTCCAAGGCGAAGGCCGCTCCGCTGATGTGCGGAGCGGCCGTCCTGAGGTTCAGGTGGGGAGCGCGAGTGAGTGGTTGAGGGCGCGGGTCGCGACGCGGAGTGCGGAGCACAGGCTCCGGACTTCGTGGAGGGTGGGGCGGGTGATGTCGGGCCAGTGGTCGGGGGAGTTGGGCCAGGTGGCGAGGCGGACGGGGCCGGTGGCGAGGCCGAGGTGGGCCTGGACGTTCCAGCCGGTGGGGGCGGGTTCCCAGTGGAGAGCGACCTGGCCGAGGGCGAGAGGGGTGTCGTCGGTGAGCCAGCGGATATGTATGGGCCGGTCGGGGGTGTGAGGGGCGGTCAGGACGAGGGCGCCTCGGGTTTCGGGCGGCATGGGGTGGGTGGCGTGTGGTGGAGCAGAGGCGCGGGGGGCTTTCGGGTCAGGTCCAGTTGAGGGCTTCGGCGACGGGGTGGGGGAGGTAGTCGTCCTGGCCGTTCTCGGCGATGTAGGCGGTGTTGTCGTGGACGATGAGGTGGGGGCGGATGTGGTGGGTGAAGGGGAAGCCGGGGGTGATGGCGAGGCGTACGGGGAGGTGGCCGGGGAGGGTCTGGAGCTGGTCGATGAGGTCGGTGACGGTGCAGGTGTTCGGCATGAACAGGCTTTCTACGAGGGTGGGTTGGCGTCGAACGGTGGCTTCAGCTGGTCGTACGCTCCCGCCCAGGGAGGAAGGGGAGGAGGAAGCACGCGACGGCGGCGGGCGGTGTGTCGATGCCGAACGCCTGCGTCCACGTTGTGCCGTCCTCTGCCGTGACGTGGACCCGGAAGACGACGTCGCGGCTGCGGGCGTCGGGGTCTTCCGGCAGCCAGCCGACGTAGATGTTCCTGTCGGGGCTGGTGGCGTGGAGGTTGGCCTCTGGGGTGGAGACGACGCTCCAGCCGTGGGTGGCGAGGAGGTCGAAGACGGTGCTGACGTCGTGGCCGGAGACCAGAGGGGAGGAGCGGGGGAGGACGGTCGTGCCGAACACGGTGATCCCTTCGTTGACCTGCGGTTTCGTGGACACCGGTACGTTGACATGGGTGTCGGCGCTGGTCGTAGTCCGTTGCCCGGTTCACACGTCTGCCGTCGGCGAACTGCCCTTGCAAGGCGCCGGGTTCGGGAAGACGCCGAAGGAGTGGGACGTCGTGGGAGGGAGATGAACGACCGTACGAAGGAGGTCGATGTGGTGGAGGGTCTGGAGCGCAAGGTGCGGGCGGCGGGGAGGCCGTGGACGGTCGGCGACATTGCGATGGTCGCCGATGGACAGTGGGCGGTACCGGCCGGACCGCGCCGGGACATCGAGGACGCAGGTGCTGTACGGGAGATCCTGCGGCGGGCCGGGGACGGCGAACGGGTGGAGCTGTCTCTGGACGAACTGAGACGCGCCGCCGACCCGGAGGGGGACGACGGCGCGGGGCGGGAGGCGGACGGGGACTAGCGGTGTGGAGTTCGGGCTGGAGCGGACGGAGGGACGGCAGGACTGTCGGCTCCCTGCGTCCGGGTGGCGGCGGCCTGGCGGCGTTCTGCACGTGTCCGGCGTGCCTGGTCGGCGAGTTCGCGGCTGTGGATGAGGTGTTCGATGGCGCGTGTGGCTGTTTCGGCCTCGGTGCTGGCGACGCGGAGCGCGGTGGCCGAGGCGGTGATGCGGTCGAGGTCGTAGCGCGACGTGATGACGTCGGAGCCGGTGAGGGTGTGGAGGTGTTCCTGGTGCGTGTACACGGTCCTGTATGCGGAGGCCAGTGTCTGGCGGATGTGCAGGACCGACCGCAGGAGCGGGTCTTTGTCGGGGTGGTGTATCGCGGTGGCTTCGAGGGTGCTGATCGGCTGTCCCCAGGCGGTGGTGATCATCTGGTCGGCCGCGTGGAGCGGGTCGTTCGTGGCGATGGCGGGTTCCTCGGTGGTCATCGGAGCGGCCGGAGCGAACTGGTCGGCGCAACGGGTGAAGAGGGGAGGGGAGAGGTCGGCGAAGGTGCGGATGCGGGGGATCGAGGGCTGCGGGAGCGCGCCACGACGGTGCGTGGGTTGAGCGTGCCGCCGTGAGCGCGCAGGAGCGCGGCGGTGACGGCCGTACGGCGGACGTCCAGCGGGGTCGGCGCCGTCGTGGGCCGTGGCGGGGTGATGGGTTCGAGGCGGACGGCGTGCCGTACGGAGGGGTGGAGCATGTGGTGTTCGCGCAGGAGGGGGCGGGGGGAGCTGAAGGCGGCCAGGGTGGTGCTGACGAGGTGGTCGGGGGTGGTGGCCGAGAACGTGATCAGGGTCTGGTTCCGGCCGGAGTTCGCCCACAGGACGTACCGGTCGTCGGCGGAGTAGCGGTTGACGTGCAGGCCGGCCATGCGGTCGGGGGAGACCATGTGCAGGGTGTCCCCGGACCGCCGGGTGTCGTCGAGTTTCCAGCCGGCGTCGAGGAGCGGGGCCAGGGGCCTGCTGCGAATGGCGCCCGGGGGGTTCAGGAACGCTTCCCGGCACGCCTCGTAGTCGTCGGCCAGGGTCTTGGTGAGGGCGCCGATGAACTCGGGAGGGGTGTTGTGGTTGGCGGTGACCACCCACGCGAGGTCGGCGACCGGACTGTCATAGGCGCCGATGCGCCACAGTTCGTCCAGGCCGTCGCCGTCCCAGCAGATCTGGATACGCCGGTCCGGGGAGGTGATGATGAACCGGCCGTCGTCCGGGTCGGGGGTGAAGCGCGGCCAGGTGTCGGGGACGGACGCGAAGCCGGGATCACCGATGCCGGAGGAGCCGGCCAGGTAGCCGGGGGTGACGCGGTACTCCCGCCACCATGCCTCGTCGGGATTGTTGGGCACGGTGGTCACCGTCCCCGTATCGCGGTGGTGCCGGGGTGTTGCCAGGGCCTGGCTGTCTCCGCGTGGCTGAACAGCGGTGTCCTCGGAGAACCCGGCGCGGGTACGGACGTTGCTGCGGGGCTGCGGCGTACGGCGGCGGCGCTCTGCGGCATCGCGTGGACCGGTCGTGGTGCCGAGGCGTGGCCGGTCGGAGCGTGGAGGCCGGTCCAGGTGGTGAGGGCGGACAGGGCGGCGGGGACGTCGCGGCCGGCCGGGGTGAGGTGGACGGTGCCTCGGTTGCGCGTGGAGCGGCCGGCGAGTTCGACGAGGCCGTCGGCCGCGAGCTGGTCGATGCGGTAGACCGCCGAGATGTACGCGATCCCCAGTCCGTCGGTGATCTCCTGGGAGGTGGCGCCGGGATGGCGGGCGAGCCAGTCGACCATGGGCACGAGGTGGGTGTGGCGCAGGCGGCGCAGCGCGTCCTCGGTGCGTTCGGCTTCAGCGACGGAGCCGGGCAGGAGGTCGTGGCGGCGGGACCAGTCGGCGAGCGCGGCGTGCACAGGCTGGAGGCTCGCTCCGCGTGGGGACAGGGCGACGGGGTCGCGGGCGTGGCGGGGCTGGAGGAGACCTGTCGTGCTCATGTGCCGGATGCGGCCGGTCAGGGTGGGGTACTTGATGAAGGGCAGGTGCTGCTTCCACAGGTCGACAGGGGCGATCGGCCCGGTGCGGTGGACAGTCTGGACGATCCAGGTGGTCCAGCGCGGGCCGACGACGCGCAGGGCCCGGTCGACGGCGGCGGTGTTGTTCATCGGGGGGTCTCCGTGCGGGCGAGCAGGGTGCGGACGAGGCGGGGGAGGTGGTCGGGGCCGTCGCCGGGACGGGTGTCGCGGTCGGCGACCTGGGCGGCGTCCTCGCGCAGGCCCTCGGCGATCTCGCTGCACTCCGCGTCGATCCGCCCTCCGGCGCGCAACGCGGCGGCCAGGACATCGGCGTACCGGGCGGGAGAGAGACCGCACAGCGCGGCAGCGGCGCGCACCGACGCCAGCTCGACGCCGCTCAGCCCGGACGCCGGCGCGGGCAGCGGCCCGTACTCCTTCTCCGGTACGGCGGGCAGGCCCGCGCGGGTGCAGATCGCATCGACATCGCGGACGAACGTGCTGAGCGACTCGGTGAACCAGCCCAGCGCGGAGGCGAGCGAGGCGAGGGCGAAGAGACTGGCCGGAGTCTGCGGGGGCCGCTCCGCCAGGACGTCGAGCCGCTCCCCGAGGTACGCGGCCACGCGGGGGCCGGCGGCGAGCGGTCCGAGGACGGGGTGGAGGTAGGAGCGGCTCGGCGGGGTCGGGTACGAGGCGACGGGGATGTTGCTGACCTCGTCGGCCGCGTCCCGCAGGAGCTGGGCCAGCTCGGCAGGGGAAGTCACAGGACAGCCCTCCTGAGGGGAACGGGTGGGGCGGGGAGGTGCGCGGGCTCGACGGCGCCCTGGGTGCGGACGGCGTACGGGGAACGGGCCCGGGCTGCGGCGACCTGGTCCGGGGACGGCTGGTCGATGGGGTTGGAGCGGCCGAGGCGGAGCTGGGCGTCGCGATAGACGGTGTAACCGCGACGCGGGCCGACGGCGACGAGGAACACCTCACGCGAGTACGCGCTGCGGGGAGGGGCGTCACGGAACTGCACGACCATCCGCCACTGCGCCTCGGGATCGACGTACACCTTCTGGAACCCGGCCAGCGGACCCGTCAGCGGCAGGCAGTCACCCTCGCCGTGGACCAGGACCTGAAGCCCAACGAGGGTCAAGTCCCGTATCTCCGGCGGCAGAGCGCGCAGGTCGGCCAGGGCGTCGGGGTGAGCGGCGAACCCGAACCGCGCCCGGCTCACCGCGACCGCCCCGGGCCACCGGACGCGTCCGGACCCGCCGGAGGCCGCTCCCGGCATGGCCCTGCGGCCGGGTCTGGGGTGTGCGGGGAGCGGGCGGACGCCGCGCGGGCCCGTCGTTCGGTGAAACCGGGGCCCGGCGGCTGGGGCATCGGGGTGTCCCGGTCGCCCTCCAGCCACTCCCGTGCGTCGGCCACGGATACGAAGGCGCCCTCGGTGAGCGTGTACGTCCCCGCGTCGTAGTCCGGGACCTCCAGCAGCACCCGTACCGGGAGAACTTCGGCCGCGGGGTCCTGCACGATCATCCACGTCGCAGGGAGATCGCTCCAGGAATCATGGACGGCAAGGCCGTCCCCCGAACTCCACAGTTGCTCCTCCAGCGCGCGGGTCGCGTCGTCGGCCGGTTCCAGCAGACCATCGGGCAGACGCAGGATCGGCTCACGCGGACAGCCACGGGCAATCAGCCACGCCTGTCCGAGAGCGGTCAGACTGTGCGGCGCGACGGAGAAGAGGTAGAGCCCCGCATACTGGTCCCGCTCGATGATCAGAGACCTCAACGCAGGAGCGCCCGGGATGCCCCACGTCGCCGACCGGTCGTGGGCCAGCAGGAAGGTGATGTCCCTTCCCGGACCACGGGTCTCGGAATGAGAGGCGAACAGGTCCAGGTCGCCTTCCCACATCGTGCGCCGCGCCTGCAGCGACGGGGGATCGGCCGGGAACAACCCCTCCAATCCGAAAGCGACGTCCCTCACGCGACCGGCTCCAGATCGGCCGGCGTCGACAGCAGACGGTGCGCGATCCGCGACACGCTCGTAGTGCACGCCGCGAACGGGCCGTCAGGCGACCGCAGTTGAGCCATTACATGATCGAGATGATCCCGGTGCCACGTCGACGGACCCGACAGACCCGCCTCGACGTCCGTCAGCTGCTGCCACGCCAGCCACAGCCCGTGCAGCCGGGCCACCGCCTCCGGATGCTCCCGCCACTGCGCACACCACGGACGCGAACTGCTCACCTCCCGCCCGTAGACCGGCAGGAGCAGGTACTCCACCCACGCCGTCAGTGCCTCCAGCTCGGCGGCGTAGGCGTCACCGCCCAGGGCGAGGATGAAACAGGACCGCGCCTCACCGTCCTGCGGTGGAGGGGGAGTTGGGGTGTCGGAGGTGATGCGGTCGAGCAGGCTGCCCTGCTCGCGGGCCTCGGTCATCGTCCGGCGCAACGACGCGGCGAGGCCGTCCAGGTCGGTGTCGGGGAGACGGAAGTCGGGCTCGGCGGAGCCCTCGGGGAAGTCGGGCATGTCGGCGGGCTCCATCTGTGATCGGGAGACATGCCGACAGGGTCCAGGGAACTCCGCGTTTGGACTGGCCAGGGTTTCGAGCTAGTGCTGTGACCGGAAAGGTTCACCGGGGTCGGGAGCGGGTGAGCCTCTGGAGGGAGCGGACGGTCCGTGGGCCGGGCGTGAGAGGATCGCGGCCGTGACCATCAAGCTTCATGACTTCGACGGCGAACACTCGCTGACGTTGGATGTCGGTGGCCTGGCTGCTGATGCCGCAGTGGTCGATGCAGAACACGAGCCGAACGGATACTTCTGGGAAGGTCTCGTGCGGTTTGCCTGGCCAGACATCGCCGAGCGCCTCGACTTCGACAGTGAGGCCGGCATGTTCTGCGCGGTCGGGAGTCCGAGCGACCTCGCGCTTCTCAAGACGGCCGTTGAATCAGTCATCACCAGCCCCGAGGCAGTCCGCGAGATCATCGCCCGGGCGGAAACTTCGGGCTTCGAGTTCGACGATTAAAGATCCAACCGGATAGCAACACCAGTTGGGTCAGGATGCTGTGCTGAGGGGGCGTCCGCCCCAGCGGATGCCCTTCTCGCTGCGGATCCGGGCACGCTCCTTGCGCTGGGCGGCCAGCACGTCGGGGTGTCGGGCGTTCTTGTTGCGCCAGCGCAGGTAGGCGTGCAAAGCCCGGGTCTGGGTGGGGTGGCTGCGGTGGTTGGAGTTAGCGACGGTGAACTGCCGCAGTGGTCCGAAGTGGGCCTCGATCGGGTTGGCCCAGGATGCGTAGGTGGGCGTGAAGCACAACTCGACCCTGTTCCTCCTGGCCCAGCGCCGGATCATCTCGCCCTTGTGGGCAGACAGGTTGTCCAAGATGACGTAGACCGGCGCGCCGTCCGGGCGGGCCGTGCGGATCGACTTCAGCGCGGCCAGGGCGTTCGCGGCGCCCTTCTTGCAGCGGTTGACGCCCCACAGGGTGTCGTCGCCGATCGAGTAGCAGCCGTGGAAGTAGCGGACGCCGTGGGTGCGGTGATAGGTCGCGGGGTGCCGCTCGGGGTAGCCGGCAGGGGCCCAGCCGCAACCGCCGGTGGGGCGGATGCCGAGCGGGCCGAACTCGTCGAACGCGAACACCCGGTCCGGGAACCGCTCCAGGACGTGCTCGATCCGGTCGAGCTTGGTGTCACGCTCGGGGTCGGGTGATTCCTTCCATGTCTTGGTGCGCTGGAAGGTGATGCCGCGGCGGGCGAGCAGGCACCGTAACGCCTCGCGGCCAATCCTGATCACGCGACCGTGCACGCGTCGCAGGTGGGCGGCAAGTTTGCGGACGGACCAGCGGGTGAAGGGCTGGCCGAGCTTGGTCGGGCGGGTGGTGGCCGTCGCGACGACGAAGTCCTCGTCGTCAGGACTGAGCAGGCGGGGACGGCCTCCCGCCCACTGAGGGTCCAGGCAGGCCAGGCCGATCTCGTTGAACCGGTGGATCACGTCGCGGACGGTGTCCTCGTCTGCCTGCACCAGCAGGGCAATCACCGGGACCCGGTTCCCGCCGGCCGACGCCAGCAGCATCATCGCGCGCCGGTAGCGCACCGAACTGGTGCTGCCCCGGCGCACGATCTGCTGCAGCTTCTGCCCCTCCTGGTCGGTCAACCTGCGCACACGGACAGGCTCAGCCACCACACCCCCAGCGATCGGACGAACGGACGTCACCGGACATCCAACCGCCGCGACCACCAACCCGGCGAACCTTCCCGGTCAGAGCACTAGAGATCTTTAATGGCTGAGGTTACGGCGGTTGGGGGTCGAGGCCGGTCTTGGCGATGAGGCCGTCGATGAGACCGGGTCGGTACTGCATCTGTTTGAGTCGGCTCTTCACCAGCGTGGTGAGCTGTTCGAGGCTGTGTCTGGTGAGGTTGGCCAGGGACCTCTTCAGGTGCGACCACACGCCTTCGACCGGGTTGAACTCCGGGGCATAGGGCGGCAGCTGGTAGACGGTCAGCCATGACCGTGCGGCGATGAGTCGTCGCATGGTGTGGCTGACGTGCGTGTTCAAATTGTCCCAGACCAAGACGATGGGGCCGCCGAGCTGCTGGTGCGCGGCATCCAGCAGCCGGGCGTAGTCGGTCTCGGTGAAGCCCTTGCGCCGGCCTTTGGCAGGGCCGTGGTCCAGGTGGATGCGGTAGATCAGCCGTGGCCGACGGCCGTCTTTGGTGCAGATCAGCGCCGCGATCGAGACCCGTTTGGTGCCCGCGGCGGTGACCTTCACGACCGGGGTGCGGCCTCGACGGCCCCATGTGCGGCCTTTGGGCGGCCTCAGGCCCTGTCCTGCCTCGTCCTCGAAACAGAGCCAGGCGCCCAGGTCCGCCGCCTTCTTTTTATGACGGGCCACTGCTCGTCCTTCCAGGCGGCGATCCTCGGTTCGTCCCGCTCGGCGGCTCTGCGGGCCGGGATCTGCACGCTCCAGCCGATCCGGTGCAGCAGCAGGTCGAGCCCGGCCAGGGTGTACTCGGCACCGAACCGGCGGCGCACGATCTCGGCGATCCTCGCCAGCGTCCAGCACTGGTCACTCCAGCCGTACGCGGCCGGACCGGCTTCCAGCACCGTCTCCAGGGCCCGTAACTGACCGGTATCCAGCTTGCAGCGGGCACCACCCGGCCCCTTGGAGACCAGGGCCTGGCGACCGCCCGCGGCCAGTGCCCGCCGCCAGCGGTTCGCCGACATCCGCGTCACCCTGAACCGTCGGGCCACCTCCCCGTCACCAGCTCCCGCCTCGATCAGATCGGCTGCCGCGAGCCGGACTTGCTCGCGTCGAGCCCGCTCCTCGGCCGTCAGCCCACCGCCATCGGAATACCTCATCCCTCCGGCATAGCGCAGCCCACGGCAGACGTCACGACCCGACGTAACCCCCACCATTAAAGATCTCTAGAAGGCACTCGCCGGACGCAAGCTGTGGGGACGATGGCCACACCTTCGGTACCTTGTTGAACAGGGTGATAGTCAACGGCGTACCTCTCTGATGAGAGTGCGCTGGAAGCCTCAAGTTGCCGAGGGGGCTACCTCTGTGGCTGCCGCTTACGGTCCGATGAACCTGATGGCGAGGTGAAGCGTCGTAGTTGTGAGGTTCGGTGTCTGAGGCCCATGGGAGGAAACGTGAAACGCCTGTATGCCGTACGGTGGCTGACTGCGGTGGGAGTTGTGGGAGTTTTGATCACTGGATGCGGAGATTTATCCGGAGATGCGTCCGTCAGTAAACCGGAATCCGCGTCACCGTCTGGGTTTCCTTCCACTGGCACGGACGATCCGGTGCTTTCTGCGGCATCGGACGCTGTGGACAGGGTTGTTCACCCCCGCTATGACGATTGGTACACGAGCATCGTCCTCGACCACCAGAACCGGGCGATGACTATCTACCGGAAGACGGGAAGCGACATGGATAAGGCCGTGCGCTCTCAAGTTCCCGAAGTGAAAGTGGCATTCAAGGACGCAGCCATGTCCGAGAAGGACATGCTGGCCCTGACCCGGAAGGTTCTGGCTGATACCGACTATTGGCGAAGGCAAGGAGTCGTCATTACGGGTGGAGGACCGCTGAGTGATGGTTCAGGAATTGAAGTCATGACGCAGACTGGGGCGCACACGGAAGCGATGCGGCTGTCGGAGCATTACGACAGCCGCATCGTTGTCGAACGTGGTGGTGCTACTGCAGCACCCGGAGGACGGTTTACGCCGTCGTCTTAAGGGGCTGCGACCGATCCATCAGAAGTGGACACCGAGGTTGTTGGCCGCCACCGTGACGTCGGGGTACCACCAACGCCAGGAGCATTTACGGTCGGGACCGTTGGGGACTCCCGGGCAGTCGATGATCTGAGTGCCGTCGTAGGCGCTGATGATGCCGCGTGCGACCCCTGGTCCAGAACTGGAGATGGTGTACACAGGACCGCCGCTGTCGCCGTTGCCGATGCCGGAGGCCCGGTTGGCTGCTTCTACCCGGACCATGTTGGTGACGGTGCCGAAGCCTCCGATGTTCACGGTCTGGTTTACGGCGGCAATTGTGTAACCACAGATGCTGCCGGAGTATGAGCCGCCCTGGCATATGGACTCGCCGACCCGGGTGCTTGAAGCACTGCTGATGGTACGGCCGGTGTTCGTGTCGCCGTCCTGGATGGACGGACCCTCGTAGATGGCGGAGCCGATGTTACCCAGGACCAGTTCCGCGTCGCGGCCAGGGTCCTTTCCTGATAGCACGGTCCCAACGGGCTGATTGGTGCCGGTGCGCCATTCTGCCCCGCCGCAGTGCGCGGCCGTGAGGATGTAGCGGGCGGCCCCGTTGTTGCCGGCAACGCCGAACCCGGTGGTGCAAGAACTCAGGTAGGCACCTGAGGCATTGTGTACGTTGGCGTAGGCCCCACCCCAGTAGGGCGCGGTGTCAGCAAGTCGGCTTGCCGGGCGCGGTGCCATGTCCTGTGTGATGTCGATGTCCACGCTCTTGGTGAGAGCGGTGTCGAGGTCTCCGACCAGTCCGCTGCTGGTACTGACAGCGACCTCCACGCCATTTCCATCAGACCGAGGTCCGACAGAGGTGATCGTCGCTCCGCCCACTGACCCTATGGCGGATAATCGGCTGCTCTCTGAGAGGAGCTGCTTGAGGGTGTACTTCGCTTCTTGGATCTTGACGGTGATGCCGGATCTTTCGATCTCTCGGACGGTCTCCGAGACCTGAAGAGGAAGCTTCCCACGCCAATAGAGGGTGACAGTGTTGCTATCGGCGTCGATCCGATCTCCAGCAAACCCTGACTCGTTCAGAGATTTGACTGCCGCCTGGATCTGATCGGCAGATTCGTTGAGTCGCTCCTGCGTATTGAACAGATCCTTCTGTCCGGCAGGGGTGCGTCCGATGATGTCTGCGTTGGGCGTGGCGCCCAGGAGGAGCCTATGCGTCTCCTGCGCGGGGGTGTCCTCTACCGCCACTGCTGTAGAGGACACCCCCGTCGCAAGTAACGCCGATGCTGCGCAGCCGACGCTCCAGGCAGTGAGTCTGAAGCGGTGTCGTGTTGAGGTGAAGGGCACGCTCAACCTCTTTCTGACTAGAGGGAGGTAACGTTTCGTCACTGATGTGCCTTGCGTGTCCCAGCATTGTTTGAGTGCGCGGCAGGCGTCAACAGTGCTGCACCGTCGCAGCAGCATCAGGCGGAGCGTTTCGGCTGGTTAGCCGACCTGTATCGAGACTTGTAGAAACTCTGGGAACTCGTACGATGGCTGATTTTGACGGGCTGTCCACTGCTGGGCGGTGTCATGCTTCCCAAGCGCATGACCCGGAGGAGTGTGATCACCCGAGCCGCACCGTCAGTTCATCAACGTTGGCAAATGGCTGTGACCTGCCGAGAATCGCAGATTCCGCCGATGGAGGGACGGTGCACACGGGACATCACCGGCCGTTGAGTTGCTGCTACGTGAGTTCTCCGATTACTGGCAGCCGAGGCGGCCGACCTGCCAGTGCCCCCGGCCCGTGACGTCCACGAACATTGCGTGGGCGGTCAGCACATCCCGGACAGACGCCATCCGCTCGGGGTGCCTGGCACCAGGGACAGCCTCTCCCAGGCGCTCCACGATCGCGGTACGGGTCAGAGGCTCCTGCGACCTGACCAATGTCCGTGCGACCCGATGCAGCAACGTGTCGCCGGGCGTCCCCAGCTCCGCCTGCCGCCACCGGTCTTCACCGCGGGTGTGCCGCTCGGCGTGGGCGGCCATCCGCGTCGAGACGTGCTCCAGCATCACCGGCCACACCGGCTGCCGCTGCGAGGGCACTCGCGGGTGCTTCCGAAGCTGCCAGTACACCGCCCCGCCCACCACCCCGGCCACCGCCGCTGCGGCTGCCAGACGCTTCGGGCTGCTCTGCCGGATCACACCCTTCACCAAGTGCTCCGTGATATTCAGGAAGGCGCTGGCCTGCCGTTCCAGGTCGATCATCTTGCCCTCCGTCACCCCCACATCTCCCAGGGCCGAACGCAGCTCCCGCCACTCTTTGACCGCGAGTCCGCTGTCGACCAGGTCCGCATCGGTCCCGATGATGACCACTGGGGCGATCACCCCGGCCAAGAGCAGCATCGGCACGTCGGAGGCATCTCGTCCGGCGAGAACCTGAGCCTGCGGGGTCATCGACAGGCCGGCGGTGTCCACGACGTACAGGACGGGCGCGTACCGGGACTGCCACAGCGCCAGTGCCCGCCTCAGGTCGAACCGCCCGCCTTCCCGATGCCGGTCGGCCAGCACCCGCGGTACTTCCTCCCACACGTCAACAGGGATCAGGCACCGCACCGTCCCTGCCCGAGCCCCGGCGACGAACGATGACGGATCCCGCCGACGGGTGGCCGCGATGATGTCCGTGGTCAGCACGGAGGTGTCCAGCAGAGCGCGGCGCAGCGGCCCGCGCTTGTGCAAGGTGCGCCGCATGGACGCCGCCAGGTCGCTCATCCGCGCATCGTAGTGCGGGCGTTGACCAGGCCGGTGGGGAATTCCGGCGCTGTTCGGGCTGCATCACCCGGCTGGGGAGCGCTGAGCACTACCGCCCGAACCGTTCCCGGCGCTCCTTCCCGGCCCTTATAGCCCCTTGCTGGTCAGCGAGCAGGCTACGGCTTCGGTGCAGGCCGCGATGGCAAGTGCTCAGCCTCCGGCGCGAAGGGGCACCAGCCTCGGAAGAGCTACTGAGACGCATCTGGGTCTGGCTTGAATATGTCGCACATGTATTCGAATATCGTAGGTATGGGTACACCAGTGATGAGTGACGGATCGCGGCATGGCGCTGCTGAGCGGCAGGCCGTGTCGTTGCTGGATGCTCTGCTGCCGGGGGGTCGAGTGCGTGCTGGGAGCGTTGTTTCGGCTGGTGGGGACGTTCCGCTGGCGTTGGCGCTTGCGGCCGAGGTGGCGTGTCGTGCGGCGGGGTGGGCGGTGGTGGGGATGCCGGAGCTGGGTGTGCTGGCGGCTGAGGCGGCAGGGCTGGATCTGGCCAGCGGGATGCGTGTCGATGCGCCGGGCCGTCAGTGGGTTCAGGTGCTGGCGACGCTGCTGGAGGCGGTCCCGGTCGTCGTGGTCGGGCCGGTGGGTGCGGTTCCCGACCGAGTGGCGCGGCGGCTGGCGGCCGTGCTGCGGCGGAGCGGGTCGGTGCTGTTGTCCGTGGACCGGTGGCAGGGGGCAGAGCTTCGGCTGGAGGTGGTCGCAGCGTCCTGGGAGGGAGTGGGCCAGGGACACGGTCTGCTGCGAGGACGGCGGGTGACGGTCGCGGCCACCGGCCGGGGTGCCGCGTCCGTGTCCCGGTACGCGGACATGTGGTTGCCCGGCCCGCAAGGCGCCACCGCTCCGGTATCCCGTCCCGCTCCCGCCGCAGAGCCCGTCCGCGAGGCGGCGGGGGAACGGCGGTCGGTCCTGCGAGTGGTGGGGTGAGCGGGGTGGTGTCCGCTCGCGTGGCGGTGGTGTGGATCCCCGACTTTCCCGTTCTGGCGTGCGGCGGTCCGGACTCTGGGCCTCTGGCCGTCGTGTACCGGGAGGCGGTGGTGGCGTGTTCGGCGGCTGCGAGAGCGCACGGGGTGCGGCGCCGGATGCGTGTGACGACGGCGCAGGTGCACTGTCCGCAGCTCCGCGTCGTCGAGCGGGACCTGGCGGTGGAGATGCGGTTCTTCGAGGAGGTGGCAGGTCATCTGGAGGACACGGTGCTGCCGCGTCTGGAGGTGATCCGGCCTGGCCTGGTCGCCGCGCCCGCGCGAGGTGCTTCCCGCTACTGGGGTGGTGAGCCGCAGCTCACGGACCGGCTGGTCGCCGCAATTGCCGAACGGGGTCTCCCGGCGCGTGCGGGTATCGCCGACTCCCTGTTCACTGCCGCGCTCGCGGCCCGCCGCGGTCACATCGTCCCGGCCGGCGGTGATGCCGCGTGGCTCGCGCCGTACCCGGTCGGGGTGCTGGGGGTACCACGGCTGACGGAACTCCTGGCGCGGCTCGGTATTCGCAACGTCGGCGCGTTCGCACGGTTGCCGGCGGGGAGCGTGGGGAGCCGGTTCGGCGCGGATGCGGTGGCAGCGCACCGCACCGCGCGAGGGGAGGCGGTGCGTCCGCTGTCGGTCCGCGCCGGCCGGGACGAGTACGTCGTGGCGCACGATTTCGAGCCTGCTCAGGAGAGGCCGGAGGCGGTGGCGTTCGCCGCCAAGACGCTCGCCGAGGAACTCCACCATGCTCTGGCGGGAGCGGGGGTGGTGTGTGCGCGGCTGGGGGCTGTCGTCCGTTTCGCCGACGGCCGTACGAAGACGCGGTGGTTCCGTCACGAAGGCAGGCTGTCCTCCCTCGCGGTCGCCGAGCGGGTACGCGGTGTCCTGCAGGCGTGGGCCGACGACGCAGTGCTCGACGCCGGTGGGGAACGCGGGATCGTCCGCCTGGAGCTGCGTCCGGAGGGGCTCGGCGTGCAGACGGGACGCCAGAGTGCGTTGTTCGGGGAACGGCACACTCCGGAGGAGGTCGAGCGGGCCGCCGCGCGGATCCAGGCGATCCTCGGCCACCGCGCGGTGGTGCGTATGGAGGCCGTCGGCGGCCGGGCACCCGCCGAGCAAGTCCGCCTGCTCCCCTTCGGTGACCTCACTCCCCAGCACACGGCCGACGGACCGTGGCCCGGCCGACTGCCTGCTCCCTACCCGGCCAGCACCTTCCCGCAGCGGCTTGCGGCCCACCTCACCGACGCGTCAGGACGCACGGTGCGGGTGTCCGGCCGTGCCTCCGTGTCCGCACCACCCACGCGCCTCGCGGTCGAGGGACATGGGGTGGCCGCGATAGCGGGGTGGGCGGGACCCTGGCCGGTACTCGAAGCATGGTGGGACCACGCGCAGTCCCGGCGGATCGCGCGCATGCAGATCGCCACCGACGACGGACACGCCTGGCTGCTCGCCGTCGACCAGGGACGATGGTGGGCGGAGGCCCACTATGGGTGACGCGCCGATTCTCCGTCTCCCGGCGACCGGCCCGACGGACGGTCCCGGGTGGGCCGAACTCCACGTGCACACCGCGTTCAGCTTTCTCCAGGGCTGCGCGCAGCCGGACGAACTCGTCGCCGAAGCCGCCCGGCTCGGCATCACCGTCCTCGCGGTCACCGACCGGGACGGCCTCTATGCCGCGCGCCGTCTCGCCGAAGCCGCAGGGCCGGCCGGGATCGGCACCGTCTACGGCGCCGAACTCACCCTCGGCGACCCGGACCTCGGCACCCCCGTGATCCTCGCCCGCACCCTGGAAGGCTTCCGCTCGCTGGCCGCGGCCATCAGCACCGCCCAGCTCGCCGGCACGAAGAACGCTCCCGTCTACGACCTGGACGCGCTCTCCCGTACGGCCGCCGCCGGACACTGGGCTGTCCTGCCGGGCTGTCCCCGGCCCGGCACCGAACGCCGGGACGTCACCACGGCCGCCCACCGCTTGCGGCGGCTGGTCGGGGTGTTCGGCACCGCCGTCCACGCCGAACTCACCGACCATCACCTCCCAGAAGACGCCGACGCCAACGACGCGCTCTTCGTCGCCGCCCGCCGCGCCGGTGTTCCCGTCGTCGCCACCGGCGCCGTCCACTACCCCGCACCCCGCCACGCGCGCCTGGCCCAGGCGCTCACCGCACTACGCCGCCGCGAACCCCTCCCCCGAGCCGCCGGACACCTGATGCCGGCCCCGACCGCCCACCTGCGCTCCCACCAGGAAATGACACGGTGGCTGGCCCGCTACCCCGGCGTCGCGGAAACCACCCTCGACCTCGGTCGCACCTGCGTGATCGATCTCAGCCTCCTGCACCCCGAGCTGCCGGGCTTCCCCACCCCCGAGGGACACGACGAGGACTCCTGGCTGCGCCGTCTCGCCGAAGACGCCTGCACCACCCGCTACGGACGGCGCGAAGACCCGCACGCCGCAGCGGCGTGGCGGCAGCTCGGCCACGAACTCGACGTGATCACCGGGCTGGGCATGTCCGGGTACTTCCTCATCGTCCACGACATCGTCCGCCACGCCGCCGAACAGGGGATCTGGGTCCAGGGACGCGGTTCGGCGGCCAGCAGCGTCGTCTGCCACGTCCTGGGCATCACCGCCGTCGACTCCCTCAAGTACGGGCTGCTGTTCGAGAGGTTTCTGTCCCTGGAGAAAGCGGGTCCGCCCGACATCGACCTGGACATCGAGGCCGGCCGCCGCGAGGAGGTGATCCAGTACGTCTACACCCGCTACGGACGCGAGCACGCCGCCCAGGTCGCCAACGTGATCACCTACCAACCCCGGCTCGCCGTCCGCGACGCGGCCAGAGCGCTCGGCCACCTGGCCCCGCAGATCCGCGAGATGACCCGCCACATCCACCACCACACCCCACCCGGCGCCGACATCCCCCTCCCGGCCGACGTACGCGACCTCGCCTCCCAGCTCCACGGCCTCCCACGCCACCTCGGCGTCCATTCGGGCGGCATGGTCCTCACCCGCCGCCCGATCGGCGAGACCATGCCGGTCGAATGGGCCACCGCCGAAGGCCGCTCCGTCCTCCAGGGAGACAAGGACGACGTCGCCGCCGCCGGACTCATCAAGATCGATCTCCTCGGCCTCGGAATGCTCTCCGCACTCCACACCGCCTGCGACCTCATCCACCAGCACCACGGCATCCGCCTCGACCTCGCCTCCATCCCCCAGGACGACCCCGACGTCTACCGCATGATCGCCCGAGCCGACACCATCGGCGTCTTCCAGGTCGAATCCCGCGCACAGATCTCCACCCTCCCCCAACTGCGCCCCACCACCTTCGACGACCTCGCTGTCGCCGCCTCCATCATCCGGCCCGGTCCCATCCAGGCCGGCTCCAAACATCCCTACCTCCGCCGCCGACGCGGCGAAGAACCCGTCACCTACCCCCACCCCCTCGCCGAACCCGCGCTCAAGGCCACCCTCGGAGTCCCCCTCTGGCAGGAACAGGCCATGCAACTCGCCATCGACTGCGCCGGCTTCACCCCCGGCGACGCCGACCGGCTCCGCAAAGCCATGGCCGCCAAACGCGGCCCCGAACACATCGCCCGCCTTCGTGGACGACTCCTCCACGGCATGGCCGACAACGGCATCCCGCCCGCGGCGGCCGACCGGATCGTGTCCATGATCGAATCGTTCTCTGACTACGGCTTCCCCCAGTCCCACGCCCAGTCGATGGCCGGGATCATCTACGCCAGCGCCTGGATCAAACACCACCACCCCGCCGCCCTCCTCGCCGCGATCATGAACCACCTCCCCATGGGTTTCTACGACGTACAGACCCTCATCCAGGACGCCCGCCACTACGGAATCCCCGTCCACCCCGTCGACATCGAGGTCTCGGACGTGCACGCCACACTCGAACCCGGTCCGAAAGAAGGGAAGCCGGCCATCCGGCGCGGCCTGACCAGCGTCACCGGCCTCAGTCCGGACACCGCACGCACCATCGTCGACACCCGCACCGAACACCCCTTCACGGACCTCGAAGACGTCGCGCGACGCACCCGCCTGTCCCCCCGGCTCATGGAACGACTTGCCGCAGCCGGCGCCTTCGACCGCTACGGCGACCACCGCCGCACCGCCCTGTGGACCGCCGGCGCCTTCCCACGCACCCACCAGCCCTACCTCCCCGGCACCGCAACCCTCACCCCCGCACCCCACCTCGCCCCCATGACCCCCGCCGAGGAAACAGCCGCCGACCTCGCCACCACCAGCGCCGGCACCACCCACCCCGTCCACCACATCCGCCCCCACCTCCAGCAACACGGAGCCCAGACCACCGCGACCGCACTCGGCCTCACCGACCAGACCCCCGTACGACTCGGCGGACTCGCCAAATACCTCCAACGCCCCCCGACCGCCAACGGCATGGCCTTCGGCGTCCTGGAGGACGAGACCGCCATGATCAACCTCGTCCTCACCCCACCCGTGTGGGACCGCTACGGCCGCACCCTCCTCGAAGCACCCGCCGTCCTCCTCGAAGGACACGTGGAACGGGCATACGACGCGATCAACGTACTCGTGCACCGAGTCGAGGAACTGCCGTCGTCCTAGAGCTGGATGGAGACAGGCGGACGGATGGTGTCGGCTGCTGGTTCCAGGAGCTCTCGATGGCTCGTTGTCTGTCTTCTGAGCCGCACGGGATACGGTCATGCGGCTACACAAGTTCCACACAGTTCACGCACGGCATGTGCGTATCGAACAAGGGAGAACCTGTGAGTACGAAGGCGCGAAGACTCGGGTCCTTACTCGCGGCTTTGGCCGCGTGTCTCGTCCTGTTGACCCCTGGGGCGCTGGCTTCGGCATACAGCGTCGAACCCGAGGGCGGGCCAGGGCAAGCCACCATCGCGGTTGAAGCCGACAGCCCCGACAACCTGAAGCATCTGATCGACAGGGCTCCGTCAAGTTCCGTGATTGCGTGGAGGGTTGGCGATCAGGCCGGTAGGGGCGGACAGCAGAGCAGGCACGGGGGTTCGTGATCATTGTGGTGTCGAAGCCAGATGATCACGAGGACGTCCCGTGCCTGCTGTTGCATCTTCCCCTATCCCTGCCGTGCTGGAGAAGCTGGGTCCGCTGGATGCGGACCGGATCGCTGACCTGCGTCCCTACCTCGAATCGGTTCCGGATCCGCGCTCGCGCCGGGGCCGGTGGTACTCGCTGACGGCGATCTTGCTGGTGTGTGCCTGCGCGGCCGTCTGCGGAGCGAAGAGCATCGACGAGCTCGCCGAGTTCGGCGAGCGGGCCACGAACTCGCTGCTGGCATCCCTCGGGGTACGCCGTCACCTGCTCGGCTGGCGGCGCAGCCCCAGGCCGGTCACTCTCGGACGCGTTCTTTCGGCACTTGACGGCGACGCCCTGGACCAGGCTGTGGGCGCCTACCTGGCCGACCGGCACCGCATCACCGCGTCCGCGGAAGTGCCCGAGGCCCGATCGCGGCAGGTCATCGCCGTGGACGGCAAGGCCCTCAGGGGCTCAGCCCGCCTGGCCGCGCCGCGCCGTCACCTGCTCTCGGCGGTCACCCACGACCGCGTCGCCACGATTGCCCAGGTCGAGGTCGGTGCGAAGACCAACGAAGTGCGCCACTTCAAGCCCCTGCTGGCGCCACTCGACCTCGCCGGCACCGTCGTCACCTTCGATGCCCTCCACTCAGTGAAGGCCAACATCACCTGGCTGGCCGAGACGAAGAAGGCCCACTACATCGCCGTCATCAAGACCAACCAGCCCACTGCCTACGCCCAGCTCGCCGCTCTGCCCTGGACGTCGATCAAGGTCCAGCACACCACCTCCGCCACCGCCCACGGCCGCCGCGAGTCCCGCTCGATCAAGACCTGCGCCATCGCCGACAACCTCGGCGGCATCGCTTTCCCCCACGCTCACCTCGCCATCCGGGTCCACCGCCGCCGCAAGCCCACCGGTCGGCCCGAAACCCGCGAGAACGTCTACGCGGTCACCAGCCTCGCCGCCCACCAAACCCGCCCCGCCGACCTCGCCACCGCCATTCGCGGGCACTGGGGAATCGAAAATTCCTCCCACTACATCCGAGACGTCACGTTCGCCGAGGACGCCTCGACCATTCACGCCGGCACCACGCCCCGCGCCATGGCCACCATCCGCAACCTCGCCATCGGCACCCTGAAGATCCTCGGAGCCGACAACATCGCCAAGACCACCCGCGCCATCCGCCACGAACCCGAACGAGCACTCGCCATCCTGGGCATCACCAACACCCCGGACACTCACGGAACTTGATCGAGCCCTGTCTGATCGAGTGCACCATCAATGCGACTCAGCCTCGCTACAGTGGTTCGGCCATCACTTCTGTCGGGTACATGAGTAGTTGTACCCCCAGTGCCCCCGAAGTTTGCCGGACGGAGACCGATCTCCTGAGGTATTACCCCGGACCCGGAAGGTTCGAAGTGATCGCGGCCGGTGCTGTGAACTATTCGTGCCCGCCGCCGAACCGGACGAGTACCGCCATCCTGAGGAACTGCACACCCGCCTCCGTCAGCTGGACCTATATGACCCGAACGTACGGGACAATCATCCACGATGGCAGAACAATAACCGGGCACGTGGACAGTTCCCTGCTGAACATCAGGTGCGTTTGAGGTAACCCATCAGGGCTTCAGTGGGTATGCCTGAAGGGGGTATGCGGCAGACCCGCATACCCCCTTCAGGACGCAGTGCCTATCGAAGTGATCGGAGGACCATGACTGTCGATCGAGACGATGCATGGCGGTTCTGCGTGGCAGTGAGTACTGGCTTGTACGAGGAGTGCACACGTGATCCATCGTTCGAGGCCGAGATCAGTCGCCTCTACCAGAAGTGGAGGGCGGATCCTGCTGGGACCAGTTCGAAGGTCCGGATATTAACGTCACTCGCCCTGTATTCATTGATTCTGGACCGCCCGTCTTCTGTGGAGAGCGACTGGAAGCAGATCACAGGAGTAGAGATCCTCAACGCGGTCGTTTCCCGTCCCATCCATGAGCTTTTTGTATCTCTTCCTCGCTTTGCTGAGGAAGAAGAAGGACATGTGCAGGCCCTCAAGCTCATGAGTTACGGCTTCGGGACCGTCTCTGGTCCGTCTACCTCAGTAAACTACTGGGCTTATCTCACCACATTGGTCGGCCTGTTCCTGGAGCAGATCGCCAGGGCAACCAGTGAGGACTCGCCCACCTGCGAGACGATCCTGAACACAGGTGGACAAGAAGCTACACCGGTAGAGGGAAGTGGATGAGGCGAGCACCGAAAACCAGATGAGTTACGCGTGCTGACAGGTGATCAAAGGCTTGAGTTGCTGCAGTGCTTCGATGGCCTGCTGGGGTACGACTCCATTGCCGAGGGCGGTGAGTTGGGCGGGGCGGCTCAGGTCGGGGGTGTCGGTGACCCAGCCGTGGGGGAGGCCCTGCATCCATTCGACGAACCGGGGTTGGAGGCGGCTGTGGGCGTCGACGGGGTCGGGTGCGGGGCGGGTGAGGGCTTCCCATCGGGTGATCGCGGCGGCGTAGGGTCCCCAGCGGTCCGCTGATCGAGGATCGGCCACAGGGATAGGGCTGTTGAGGGCGTCGGCTTCCGGGCAGGGGGCGTATGGCGCCCCGGTTTGCCCTCGGTGGCGGAGTTCGGCCGGAGGGTGGCTGCGGCTGAGGGCAGGGTCAAGTCCCCGGAGCCGTAGCGCTGTCGGGGGCTGCCCTTCGTGCCGTCCGTGGCCTTCGGTGTCGGCAGGAGCCACTCCACCTCGTCCGCGAGGTTGGGGCCGTGGCCTCCCGTTCGGCGTTTGTCGGGGTGTTGGGAGCCGCCGTTGGTGCCGAGGTTGCTGGTGGGGGTTTTGAGGAGTGGCGGTGAGGAAGAGGCGTTCGCGGCGGTGGGGTGCTCCGACGGCGGAGGCGGGTAGGACGAGCCATTTCGCGTCGTACCGGAGGTCGGCCAGGGAGCCGAGTACGGCGCCGAGTGCGCGCAGAGGACGCTGGTCTGGGGTGTTTCCCAGACACCACGGGCAGGGTTCCAGGTCGCGAAGGGGGTGGGCGGGTGAGGTGAGGATGCCTCGGACGTTTTCGATCACCACCAGGCAGGGTTGGAGGGCCTCGATGGCGCGGGCGACGTGGTGCCAGAGGCCGGAGCGGGTGTCGGGGGCGAGGCCGGCGCGGCGGCCGGCGACGGAAATGTCTTTGGCAGGGGAAGCCTGCGGTCAGGACGCAGACCTTCGGGACGGTGGTCCAGTCGACGGTGGTGATGTCGCCGAGGTTGGGGACGCCGGGCCAGTGGCGGGCGAGGATGCGGGAGGCGTGGGGGTCGGTTTCGGCGTGCCAGGTGACGTGGGCGTCGTAGACGGTTTCGGCGGCGAGGTCGAGGCCGCCGTATCCGCTGCACAGGGAGCCGATGGTGCGGTGCGACGGCATGTCAGAGGCTTCGGGCGGTACGGGGCACGGGCGGGGGAGTAGCGGCCGGAGAGCGGTCGAAGCCGGAGGGGGTGAGGGAGGTCGTGGTAGTGCGGGCGAGTGCGGCGGTGATGAGTGGGGGATCGAGGTCGTTCGCGAGGCGGTGGAGGTCTGTGGAGCCCTCGCGCAGGTCGATGCGGGCTTCGGCCAGTGCGTCTTCGAAGACGCCCCGGGACGCGGTGCGTGCGTCGGCGGTGTCGGGCTGGTTGCGGTGGGGGTGGGTGTCGGTGAGGAAGGCGAGTTCGGACAGGGCGCGGCCGACGTTTCCGGTTCCGGTGGCGAGGGCGGCGGTGGCGCGGGTCAGGCGCCACAGTTCCATGGGGTGGCGGTCGAAGGAGGAGGTGGCGTCGAGGCGCAGGACGAGGTCGGTGAGTTCCCTGGTCGTGCGGGTGAGGTCGGCGAACTGGCCGGTGAGCTGGGTGAAGTCGGGTGGGCGGACGGGGTCGTCGAGGTTGGGGAGGCGGGCTGTGTGGCCGTCGACGGCGGTGGCGTAGGCGCGCAGGCGCGCGCCGTTGTCGTGATCGAGGTTCATGGGCGGTGAGGGGTCCTGGTCGAGGGAGATGCGGCCGGGGGTGTCGGTGGCGCGGCGGAGGAGGGGAGCACGGCGGGGGTAGTGCGGTGGAGGGAGGTGCGGGTGCGGTCGACCGTGTCGGCGGCTCGGCGCAGGCCGCTGGCGGCGTCGGTGAGGCTCTCCCGCGCGGCCTCCAGATACAGCGGTACGAGGGACTCGTCCGGTTCGCCGGTGCCGGGGAGCCGGGACCGGATGACGGGGAGGGCGGCGTCGCTGAGCGCGGTGAAGGCGTCGCCGCTCTTCGGGACGGCGTCCACGCAGGCGAGGGTGATGCGGGGGTCGATCTCGGAGTGGCACAGGCAGGTGCGGACGTCGGCGAGGAGGTTGCGGCCGGTGAGCAGGAGGCGTTCGGCATCGCGGGTGAGACGCATGATGCCGAAGCTGTCGAATGGCTCGCGTCCGTCGGGGAGTTGAGCGGCGAAGACGGTGAGGAAGTCGGCGGTCGGTGGTGGGCATCGAGGGCTTCCGGTGTCAGCGGGAGGGACGGGGGGTCGCCTCGGGCCGGTGGCGTACGGCGGGGGAGGTCTCGCCGGGTGCCCCGGAGGAGGGGTGCGGACTGCGGGAGAGCGCGGCAGCCGTACGTTCCGGGCCGGTGACGCGTACGCGGTCCGGCGCGGTGGGTGGCGGCTGGCCGGTGTGGGCGGTGTGCCAGCGGGCGCGGACGGCCTCGGTGGGAGCGAGGGCCTGGTGGGCGAGGCGGATGAGACGGCCGGGGGTGTAACTCGGGTCGCCTGCCGCCGTCTTGATGCGCTGGGCGGTGCTGGAGGCCGCGCGGGTGAGGGAGGTGCGCAGGATCTGTTCGCCGAGCCAGTCGGCGTCCCCGGCGGCGGGCCCCTGGGCGACCGCGTCGAGCCGTCGGCCGAGAGCAGGGTCGGCAGCAGGACCGCGCCGTCGGGCCTCCCACAGAACCGTGATCCGGTCGACGGGCTCGCCACGGTGGACGAGGGCGCTCACACACCGGAACAGGACGCCGTGTTCGGGGACGGTGAAGTCCTCCGCCGTCAGCCACGGCACCTGCGCGAGCGCGGTGGCGTCGTCGAGAAGGACGGCGAGCAGATCACGTTCGTCCGCGACCGGGTCGTCACTGACCGGTACGGGGGTGTCGGGGACGGCGGTGGAGGGCGAGGACGGGCGGGTGCGGACGCCCCAGCGGCGGGCGGCGTCGTCCAGCGCACGGGTGAGTTCGTCCGTACGCCGCAGGACCTCACGCAGGTCCGTGAGGTGGTCGTCGAGCCGGACGGCGTGCTGGAGGACCGTGCGGTGGATCGCGCCTTCGAGGACCATCCGTCCGTAGAACGGGGCGTGTTCGGGCTGCGGGCACGCCCCCACGAGGACGTGCAGGTACGGCGCGTCCAGCCCCCGGACGTGCGTCGTGGCCTCGGCCAGGACGTCCGACAGCCACCGCACCGGAGGAAAGCCTGGCGGGGGAGGGCTGGTTCGGGCGAGCGTGCGCGCTGCGTCGAACAGCGCGGTGTGGACGGGCCGGTCGAAGTCGCCGGGGCGCAGCCAGGTGAGGTGGTCGAGCCGGCGGGGGTCGAGGAGGACCGCGCCGAGCAGCGCCTGTTCCGCGGACAGCAGGGGGCCGGTGCTCATGCCGCGAGGTCCAGGTCGGTGGTCTTGGCCAGGGCACGCTGGGTGATCGCGGCCGTCGCGGCGACGGAGGCCGGACCGATCGTTTTGGCGGCCGGTTCCTTGTACCAGGGCTTGAGGTCGAGGAGGGCGACGCGCAGGCCGGTGGCCAGCAGCAGCGCCTTGCCCTTGGGCAGAGCACGGATCGCGTCCGGCGGCAGGATGCGTTCGGTGCGCATCGATACGGTCGTGGACTTGCCGTTGTCGGAGTCGGAGACCGAGGAGGTCTGGACGTCGTGTTCGCCGATCGCGCGGGAGAGCTTGTCGGCGAAGTCGATGTCGTCGATGCCCGAGCCGACGAGCTTGATCGTGGCGGCGGACCACAGGGCGTCCATGCCGGTCTCGCCCCACACGCGCTGGCCCTGCCGGTAGGACTGCAGGATCGTGATCGGGATGACCCCCCGGCTGCCCAGGTGGGAGTAGAGGTCGGGGAGATCGCTGATCTTGCACACGTTGGCGGCCTCGTCCAGGACGCAGAGGGCGGGTGGGTCGAGGCGTCCCCCGGAGCGTTCGGCGACCGCGACGGCGGCGCGCATCACGGCGTCGGCGGCTGCGGCGATGATCGCCGAGGCGGAGCCGCCGCCGTCCTTCGACAGCAGATACAGCGTGTCGCGGGATGATGCGAACGCCGACGGCCGGAATTCCGGGAGCGTCGTGGACGGGGTGACCCAGGCGGCGATCTCCGGGTCCAGGAGACACGACGCGTACTGCCGCGCCGTCTCGAAGATCCCGTCGCGGGTTTCGACGGCGCCGGTGACGGTGCCCTGGAGCTGGGCGGCAACCGCTTGGTGGCCGGCGTCGGTGAGGAGGTCGACGGGGGTGCGGTCGGCGGGTGAGGCGAGCCAGCCCAGGACGTCGGTGACGGGACGGCGGTGGCCGGCGGCGGCGAGGAAGAGCGCGCCGAGGGTGTTGGAGGCGGCCGTGGACCAGAAGTCGCTGCCGTTGGACTCGTCCACGGAAGCGGCAACGAAGTGCCCGGCGAGCCGTTTCGCCCCGGCGAGGTCACGGGCGTCGGCGAGGATGTCCCACCACATCTCGCGAGGGTGGTGGGCGATCTGCTGGGGGTCCAGCGTCCACACCGTCCCCACCTGCGCGCGGGCGTCGACCGTGGCGGTGAAGGCGTCGTTGGCGGCCTTGTTGGAGGTGAGCAGGACCGGGCCGGGGGCGGCGAGGATCGCGGGGATCGCCAGTCCGCTGGTCTTCCCGCTTCGCGGCGCCATGACCGCGACGATCACGTCCTCCCAGCTCGCACGGACCTCGGCCCGGCCCAGCGTGCCGACCATGATTCCCCGGTCGGCCGGCGCGATCTCCTTCGGCGAGAGTTTCGCGAGGGACGGGCGCAGGGACTTCGCCTTGGCGGTGCTCTCCTTCGCCAGCAGCGGACGCAGTTCCGCCCGCCCGGCCAGTCCCCGGCGCCGTCCCGCCTGGTGACGGAGAAAGAGGAGCCCGGCCGTTGAGAGAAGCGCGGTGGTGAGGACGCCGGGGATGATGCGGGCGCCGACGAGCAGAGCGGCGGGCGAGAGGCCCGGCCACAGCTCGGCGGGATGGAGCGCGGCCTGAACGGGGGAGAAACGGCTCCAACTACCGGCTCCGGTGAGGGCGTTGGCGAGGTTGCCGGTCAGGTAGGCGGCTGCGCCGAAGAGGAGGACGGCGCCGAGCGCGGCGAACAGCGCGTAGAGGAGGGCGTCCGTGCCGGTGGTGGAGGACGGCTGACGGGTGGCGGGCACACAGGCTCCGGGGCGGTGGTGCTGGTGAGGGGCGGAGGCGGGCGGGCGAGGGGGAATCTGCGCATCAGGGGGCTCCTGTGGAAGGGGTGAGGGACGAGCAGCGGAAACAGGAGGGCGTCGGGACCGTCGTCCTCCTGACCGGGAGGCCGTTCAGCCGGATCGCGGCGTCGATACGGGCGCGGCATCAGGCAGTTACGGAGGCACGGACGTCCAGGACGATGGCCTCCTCGGCGTCCCGGCGAGCGGCTTCTGCCTCGGCGAGGGTGGGGGCGGAGGTGATCAGGTAGCCGATCCGCGCCGCGCTGAGGTCCCCCTCGGGCGGCAGGAGAACCGACTCCCCCGGCTCCCGCAGCCACCCGGCCTCCCGCACCTGCGACCCGTCAACGGGGAAGCGTCGTTCGGTGAGGATCCCGGAAGCGGGCGGGTAGACGATCCGGACGGCGGCACTCGCGCGGTGAACGGCCGTGAGATCCGGGGTCCGGTCGGCCGCGATCGACGTAGCGACAGCCGGCAGGTCGAGGCCGGTGGCCAGACCGACGAGCTTGCCGATCCAGTCCCCGCCGATCCGGGCGTTGACCTCGATGATCCGCGGCCCTGAGGAGGTGAGCCGCATCTCCACGTGCTGCACCCCGTCCGTGACCCCGAGAGCCCGCAACGCCCCACGGGCGACGGGGGCCACGACCGGCAGGAGCGGGTCGTCGGCGGTGACGGTGTGCCCGACCTCCTCGAAGAACGGCGCGAACCCGATCTCCTTGCGCGTCACGGCGACCACGACCGTCTCCCCGGCCAGCGTCACGCACTCCACGGAGACCTCCGGCCCGTCGAGGTACTCCTCGACCAGCACCCCGCTTCCCTCTGGCCCCTGCTCACCGGCCCCGGCCGCCGCGAACTCCCACCCGGACGCGAAGCCTTCCGGGGTGTCGACACGGACGACACCGATGCTCGCGGCATGGCTGGCGGGCTTGAGGACGACCGGGTAACCGATCCGGGCCGCGGCCAGCACCGCCTCCTCCCGCGAGGACACCCGCACCGAACGCGCCGAGGGAACCCCCGCCTCGGCGAGGAGACGCCGGGTCGTTCCCTTGTCCCGGCACGCACGAACCGCCGCCACGCTGTTCCCGCGCAGACCGAGACGCTCGGTGAGGACAGCCGTCGGCAGGAGCGCGTACTCGTCCCACGTGAGGACCCCGGCGATCTCGTGCCGCGCCGCCAGGGCCAGGCCGGCGGCGAGCACCGAGGCGGTGTCGCGGGTGTCGGCGACCTCGTGGTCCAGGACAAGCTCGGCGACACGCCCAGCCGGAGCGGCGGTGTCGATGAGGACCAGGCGGTGCTCGGACGAGGCGCCCTCGACGCAGTACCCCCGGTACACCGGGTCGGTACCGCCGACGACGATCACGACAGGCTCAGACACAACAGACATGCGAGGAACTCCAGAAAAGAAAGAGGAAGGGAAAGGAAGTTCAGGCACCAGAGGGGACGAGGGCGCGGCGGAGACGGCCGAATGCCCCGGCCAGAGCCAGCCCCTGCACGAGGGCGCAGACACCGACGACGGCACCGAGACGGTGGGCCGGTACGGCGCCGACAAGGACTCCGCAGAACGGGAGCGGCACGGTGACCAGGAGGATCGACGCGGAGAGCGTCGAGGCGAACCCGTCCACGGGGATGAGGGAGGCGCGCAGAGTCCGCAGGACCACCGTCAACGCGCCCTCCGCCGTCATGAGCACCGCGACCGCGACGGCGTAGACCACGAAACTCGACGACGCGGCGGCCCCAAGGCACCCGGCGGAGCACACGGCCGCCGACACCACCCCGACCGGCCAGACCCCCCACCGGCTCACAGCCCGCTGCGCACCCCATACCGCGCCGAGCGAGGCGACGGCCGCACCACTCCACACCGCACCCACCTGCGCCGCCGACTCCCCGAAACCCACCACGACGGTCACGGGAGCGGCGGCCTGGACGACACCGGTTGCGAAGTTCGACACGGCCAGACCACCCGTCAGCCACAGCAGAGCGGGAGCCGACCGCAGCACCCGCCACCCTGACCGCACACCACTCTTACCGGACACGGAAGTTGAGACGGCCGGGGCCGGTACGACCGGGGTGACGGCAGCGGCGAGTACTGCCAGAGCGGCGAAACCGCCGAGCAGCAACACGGGCCCCGCGACCAGGGCGAGCGCGCCGAGCACCGGCCCGGCCAGCGCCGCCCCCTGATCGATCCCGGTGAGCACCGCCTGCACCCGATGCGCCGCCCCTTCCTCACGGCGGGCAGCCTCGGACCCCAGGGTCTCGCAGGCCACATACCCGAACTCCGAGAGCAGACCCGACACCACCCCGAACACCGACACCGCCACGAACCGGCCCTCGGAACCACCGACCACGGACAGCACCCCCGCCACCGTGACGGCGACGGCGGCGCGTACGGCGTTGGCCAGACGGAAGACCCGATGCGCCCCGAACCGGTCGGCACATGCCCCGGCGAGACCGAACGCCACCAGACGCGGCGCCCACTCGGCCGCGAACGCCATCCCGGTCAGCCCGGCCGACCCGGTGGCCAGCAGAACCAGAAGGGGAACCGCGTAGGAGGCGACCGCACTCGCGAGCGCGTCCGCCGCCCGCATCACATACAAGCGCTCCCACCGAACACCGGAACGCAGACGGATCATCGGCCCCGCCCCGCCGGAGACGTCCGTACGCCGGAGGCCGGACCCACCTCAACCGAAGGAGCGGGAGGAAGAGCGGAACGCACCGCCGCAGGAGACGACGTCCGGGCCGCCGACGACACCGCCCCCTCCACCGGAGCAACCTTCGCGACGTCGACGACAACCCACTCCAGATCGCCGTTGACCGAGTAGAGCAGATCCGAAGCAGCACCCAACCGGTCCGACAGCTCGTAAGCATCCGGATCGAGATCCGTGACCTGCTCACCCGCCGCCTCCTGAAGCCGGATCAGCACCCCTTGCTCCCGGTCGAGCAACTCCACCAGCACACCGGAGAGTTCGGCCCCGCTCTGCGCCCCGCGCAGCCGGTCCGCGAGATGAAGGAGACGCTTCCCGAGACCGAACTGCCCCTCTACAGAAGGCGCGTCGGGACTCAACGACGCGGGTGCGACAACCTCGTACCGAGCCGCTGAGAGCATCCGCACCGCGCTGCCCGCCACTTCGGTTTGCGTCTCGCGCGGCATGGTGGTCGGCAGCCGGAACCGGATCCCGTGCCAGTCCGCATGCCGGGTGAAACCGGCGTGCTTGAGCAACTCGTGGGCGAGCTGGTCCCCGCCGGTGGCGACGACCGCCCCCGACGGCTGCTCGGTGATCGTGACGGTGACAGGCACAGCAGACACTCCAGCCGCGCAGCCGACGACAGGCCGGACGCGGTGCCCGGAGCTGCGCTGACGCAGAGGATCCGGGCGAACCGGAACTTGGACCGGCTGAAGAAGAGTGCTAGAGAGCCATGAAGCCCCGTTGGGCAAGGGTATTTTCGGTCTGTCTTCCGGTCCATGGAATTCACTTGGAGGTTTCCCTGATCCCCTGTTCTGAGTTTTGCCAGGGAGTAGTCCACTAGGTGCGAAGCGTGGCTGGAAATGGCCGATTTTCGTGCCTGTCTCGGGGCTCGAAGCGGAACCCTCCCGGTTGTCCTGGCCTGAGATCTGGCCGATGGGGTGTAGGTAAAGAAACTCCCGCCCTTTCCCCATCTCCATGCAAGACTTGGGTCAAGCGCTCACGGGGGGCGCCTTTTGGGGGACTTGTGATTCGAACGCGTTCGTTGCGCACACTCGTTGTATCCGGCCTCACCGCGACCGTACTGACCAGCGGATCCGCAGTTGCCGTGCAGCCTTCGACATCTGCGGCCAGCGGCACTGCGGCCGTGATGACCGAGGGGACCACCGAACTCTTCGGCGCCCTCGCCGAGGCGGTCATCGAACGGCGGACCGCTGCCCTGCTGGACACGCCGGCGCCCGCCGCGCTCACCGCCAAGCTGGCCACCAGCACGCGCGGCCCGGTGCATCTCAGCTCCGCCACTGTCGCGGAAGAGGACGCCGTCGTCGGGGAACTGGCCGACCTCAAGAAGGAGTTGGCCGAGATCCCGGAGGCGTACACCGCCGCCGAGACGGCAACCACGGTCGACTCGGTCAAGGTCGACGGCACTACCGCCACGGTCGTGGTGACGGAGGACACCGCCCTCACCTACAAGCAGATCCACGGCGACGAACCGCCCACCACCGAGTTCCAGGCCGAGCACCGCTTCGTCTACTCCCTCGGCGCGGACGGAACGTGGGCACTCACGGCCTCCGAACCGGTCAACACGAGCGGACCCGCCCCCATCAACCAGGTGGCAGTGTCGCCCGCCGACCTGACCGTGCCGGAACCGGCCGAGGAAGCGAACGTCGAGGACGGCACCGAGGACCCGGACGACGGCCCGGCCCTCCCGCCCGGCACCGGCGACAAGCCCGGCGACACCGCCGAGGACCCGGCACCGCTCGTCGGCCCGCTCTCCTCGGACACACGGCGAGTGTCCGTGAAGAACCTCGGCGAGGAGCCGCAGAAGAGCGCCGACGGCGTCGCCCTGGCCGCGAGCTACAACTACTCCGCCATGGCCAAGTACGCCGAGAAGTACTGGAAGAACTACAACTCCGCCTACCGCAAGTTCGACGGCAAGGGCGGCGACTGCACCAACTTCATCAGCCAGTCGCTGCGCGCCGGCGGGTGGAAGAACAAGAGCGGCTGGTACCGCAACGCCAACTACTGGTGGTACAACTCCAGCAACCAGACGTACTCCTGGACCGGCGTCGACCACTGGGCGACCTTCGCCAAGAAGAGCGGCCGGACCTCGATCCTCGGCAACGTCTACAACATGGGCATCGGAGACATCCTCCAGATGGACTTCAACCGCGCGGGCGGCAAGGACCACTCGATGATCGCCACCCATCTGGCCAACGGCCAGCCATACCTGACGTACCACAGCAACAACACCTACCGCCGCTCGATGGCCAGCATCGTCAAGGCGTACCCCAACGCCACGTACTACGCGCACAGGACGTGATGTGAAGTCTCCCCACACTCCCCGCTCCCACCGGACATCCCGTGCTCTCGCTGTTCTCGCGCTGTTCTTGGGGGCGGCCGTCGCTGTCACCGGCTGCTCCTCCGATGACAGCGACGGACCGGACACCGACGCCCTGGACACCTTCCTGACCAGCTACGTCGATGACCTGAACACCCAGGACACCGAAGGGCTCGCGAAGCTGCTCGGATCGCCGAACGGGGAGAAGGACGCACCTGCGCGGCTCGCGGAGTACGGAGGCCAGGACTGGAAGGTGACCTGGAGCCACCGCAGCGAGATGGAGGGCGTCTACAAGGTCCGTATCAAGGGCACCGCCCGCAAGGACCAGAAGCCCGTCGACGTCAGCGAAGTCCTCGTCTGGGAGCGCGACCACTGGAACATGGCTCCGCTGGGCGACGGTTCGACGCCCCCGGGGTCCTCCAGCACGGAACGCCCCGCTTCTTGATGCGCTAGAGGTACGGCTGCCGGGGAGACACCCGACCACGTGACGAAGTCCCTGACCCGCAGGCCAGGGACTTCGTCGTGCGCGGGTGAGGCCGGTGAACCCTTTCTGCCGGAGTAGGCAGGTTCAGACGAACGGGTTCTCTGTGAGCCGGTCGTCGGAGGTGGCAGCTCGCAGGAGTTCGGGAAGATCTCCGGGGTCGGTGTTGCGATGGTCGAGCCACCATCCCGCACGGGTGACCAGACGGGCGTCGTCCTCCAACAACTCCCATTCCTCTTCGGTGAGTCCGCCTTCGACGACGAGGGTGGTGTAGGCGGCGGTGAGGAGTTGGTGGCGGCAGCGGACGGCCCAGGGGACGGCGCGTTCGGTGCCGTCGAGTGGGGGCATGTGGTGGTGTTCGGCCCAGGTGTCGGCTTCGGCCTGTTCGGTGGCGCGTTGTTCGGCGAGCCAGGCGTCCTTCGAGGCGGTGTCGGTGGTGCGTGTGGCGTGCCAGCAGTCGGTGCAGGGGCTGCGGGTGAGCCAGTCGGCGAAGCCGGCGCGGCGGTCGGCTGGGCGGTCGGAGAGGTCGCGGTCCGTGGTGTGTCCGCAGGAGTGGGTGATGGTCCAGGTGGTGGGTACGGTCACGGGTGATTCCAGACGGACGGTGGGTCAGCGGGTGCGGGAGGGGAGCGAGGGGAGAGGGACCGACGGGGGAGGGGTAGCCGGTGTGCTGCTGGCCGACTGCCGTGAAGTGGCCGAGTGCGCTGGGCTGTTGGCCACGGCTACCGCACTCATCGGCGGGCGTCCCGGACGGTGGGCGGTGGGAGGGGCCTGCAGGGAGCGGTGCGCGGCGGCTTCGGCGAGGGCGGGCTCCACGGCGACGGTGTGACCGGTTTCTTGGAGGGTCCGGACGGTGCCGACGACGGTCGTCAGGGCGTCGAGGTGGGCGGGGAGCGTGTAGACGTCGAGGGACGGCTGGTACTCCCAGCCGAGGGCGCGCAGGGCGTAGTCGCTGGGGGTGAGGGTGGGCCAGGGGGTGCTGGTGGCGGCGGTGACGCCGAGGTGAGGATGGTCGGCGATCGCCACGTCGGGGTCGGTGGAACGGGAGGCGATGCTGAAGTCGCTCTGCACGGTCAGGCCAGCCTGTTCCATTAGACGGCCTGCCTGGGCGGCGCGTTGGGCGGCTTCGGCGGGCAGGGCCTGGAGGGCGTAGAGGAAGGGGTGGTTGGGGACGCGGTGGAAGCCGAGGCGGTCGAGGTACCAGTCGGCGATGTGGTGCTGGGCGGGGTTGGCGGCGACGATGCCGTGGTCGGGGTGGTGGCCGAGGACGACGTCGGGGGCGGGAGAGGAGGTCATGGGTGGTTCCAGGATTCAGCGGCGCGAGCGGGACGGGGAGGGGCGCTGTGCAGCAAGCGCCGTCGGGTGGGCGGGTCGGGAGACGTGCGTGGTGCGGGGCGGGACGCCGAGGCGGTCGAGGTACGTGTCCAGCGCGCGCAGAAGCGGGATGACGTGGCCGCGCTGGGCTGCGTTGGTCCGCCGGGCGCGGAGTCGTACAGCAGCCGGTGCGCGGGCGAGGCGTCGCGGTTCCAGGAGGCGAGCCACGCTTCGGGCCGGCCGGGCGGATGGTCGCCCGGGGGTTCCTGGGGCGGTGCGATGAACAGGTAGGAGCCGTCGGGGAGTTCGGCGTGGACGACCCAGTCCGACAGCCCGTACTCGACGGTGCAGGTCAGGCCCCGTGCGGTGAGCGGACCGGTGACGTCGCGGTACAGGTTCTGGACGTCGTCGCGTTTCACCGGCCGCGCCGCGAGGGCGAGACCGCCGCGCGGGGCGCGGGCGGGACCGGCGTGGGAGTGGGCCGTCGTGCCGGGAGTTCTTCCGGGGGCGGTTGGGGTGTGCCGACCCGGGAGGTGACGCGGCGGGCGGCGCGGAGCATGGCGTCGCCGTGCATGGCCAGGCCGACGGCGTGGCTCCACGATTCGTAGCCGCGTTCCTTGAGGAGGAGGGGGAGTTCCTCCGGGGGCGCGTGGTGCAGGGCGTTGTCCACGGCCTGTCGTATGCGGGCGGTACCGGTGAGGTGGTGGCGGAGGGCGTCGAGTTCGCGTAGGTCGTCGCGGATCGGGCCGGTGAGGCGGTCGGCGCCGGTGGCCGCGGACTCGATGCCGTTGAGGACGGTGGGGGCGTGGGTGAGGTAGACGTCCACGGCGTCCATGGCTCGGCGGTCGCGTTGTCGGGTCGCGGCGTCGTACTGCTCGTCTCCGCCGAGGGAGTCGGTGTAGGTGGCGGAGACGGCGTTCCAGGAGTGGAGGGTCTGGTGGAGTTCGGCGGTCGCGTGGGCGAGCAGGGTGACGCGGGCGGCCCAGACCGCTCGGGTGAGGGCGGGCAGGAAGCCGGTGGTGATTTCGTCGGCCGCTTCGTGCGCATCGAGGGGCAGGGCGAGGAAGGCGGGGCCGGGGACGAGGGCGTCGGGGGCGACGTACGGGTCGGTCGGGAGGACGGCAGCGGCGGTGACCCGCTGGTAGGGCCCGGAGTCCTGGATGAGGACCAGGTTGTGGTGGGCGTCGGACAGGAGCGTGACGCGGGCGGCTTCGCGGGTGAGGGCCTGTCCTGTCCTCGGCTCGGAGTCCCAGAGCCGGTTGCGGAGTTCGGCCCAGGCGACGGAGTCCAGGGGCAGGCGGCTGGATTCCCAGGAGCCGGGGAGGGCATCGGCGACGGTGTCGGAGTAGGAGGTGAAGGAATGGTCTCGCCGGAGAGCTTCCTGCGGGTCGTGCATGGCTTGTACGAGGGCGAGATGCTTGGCCCACCGCTCGGCGAGGAACCGGATGTCCGTCGTGAAGTCCGGTTCGGTGGTGCTGATGGTGAGGGCGCGCGGGGTCCACGGGTCGTGTGCGGCGATCTCGTCGGGCGGAAAACCGTCGGGGAGGAGCGGGCCGACGACGTACAGCCCTTCGGCGGGGAGAGAGACGGCCAGGAGGCGGATACCGGTGGGGGTAGTCAGGAGCGACGCGGCGGTCGCCCGCCTCAGTGAGTCCCTCAGCAGGGAGTCCGGGATCTGCTGGGCGAGGTCGCCTTGCCGGGGAGCGGTGAGTGTGGTGGCGGTCCAGTCCAGCTTGTCGGCGAGGGATGTGATGAAGGCCAGGTCGGAGGGCGCGGAACGTTTTTCCTCGAAGGGGCGGGGGCTCACCTGCTGCGGCGGACCGGCGTGGGGACCGTGGGAGCTGTGGGCGCCTGAGTGGAGGAGGGGCCCGGAGCGGGTGTTTTCGGTGTGGGAGGGGGCGAGCCGATGCGGTGGGTGACGTGGCGGGCGACGCGTACGACGGCGTCGCCGCGTTCGCCGAGTTGGGCGGCGTGGTGCCACATGTCGGCGTTGCGGTCCTCGACGAGGAACGGCTGCTCGGCGGCGGTGGCCTGCTGGATGAGCTGGGCCCAGTGGCGTTTGATGCGGGTGGCGCCACGGAGGTCTTCGCGTACGTGGTCCAAGGTGCGCAGGTCGCGGCTGAGCGGTCCGGCGAGGTGGTCGGCGCCGGTGGTCACGGAGGCGATGCCGTTCAGGACGGCGGGAGCGTGGGTGAGGCAGACCTGCACGGCATCCCAGGCGCGGGCGTCGCGCAGGACCGCGCCGGCATCGGGGATGCGGGAGGTGTTGTAGGAGTCGGAGACGGCGTCCCACGAGTCGAGGGCCTGCCGCAACTCGACGAGGGCGTGGGCCAGGACACCGGTCCGGGCGGAGAAGACCGCGCGGTCCCAGGAGGGCAGGAGGTCGGCCTCGATGGTCCGGGCTGCTTCGGTGGCGTCGTTGGGCAGGGCGAGCAGGTCCGGGCCGGGGATGAGGCTGTCCGGGGCGATGCGCGGGCGGGGCGGGCGGAGGGCCGCGGCGACGATCCCCTGGTAAGGGCCGGTGTCCTGGACGATCAGCACGCGGTGGCGGGGTCCGGACAGGAGCGCGGCGCGCGCGGCCGAGGCGGCGATCCTGCGCCCGGGTTCGGGTCCGGCGCTCCACAGGCTGTGGACGAGACGCTGGTGGGCGGCGGAGGTGAGGTCCAAGGGTTGGGACGTCCAACTGCCCGGGAGGGAAGCGGAGATGGCCTCGGTGAAGGAGGTGAAGGCGTGGTCGAGGAGTTCCGCTTCGCCCGGTTCGAGCGCCGCCCGTGTGCGGGTGAGGAGCTTCTCCCAGTAGGAGAGGAAGAAGCGGAGGCGGTCGGCGGCGTGGTCGGGGGTGGCTGCGGCACTGACGAGGACGGAGGACGGTTCCCACTCGGCGAGCGCGGCGACCGCGTTGGCGGGCAGATCGGTGGGGCGCAGAGGGCCGACGAGATAGCGGTAGACCTCCGCGTCGGCGCGCGGGGCCACGATGAACTCGATGCCGCCAGGAGTGGTGAGCAGGGCTGCTTCGGATGCCTGAGCCAGGACATCGAGGAGGTGAGTGTCGGTTTCCCACAGAGGGTGGCCGTCCGGGCTCGTCGGGGCGGCGGTCCAACCGAGTTGCACGGCGATGGAGGTGGCGAAGCGGGTGACATCGGAGGACATGGCGGGTTCCCGGGCGTTCAGGCGCCCATGCGGGCGTCGGTGTCGAACAACTGGCGCTCGGCGGGGTGGAGGATGTGCTGGGTGATGAAGGAGCGTCCCGCGACCTTCCACAGGCCGCGTCCCTTGGTGAGGGAGGAGACTGCCTGGGTCTCGACACCGGTCAGGCCCAACAAGGAAGCGGCGGCGGCGAGTTGGTCGGGTTCTTGGCGGTAGATGATCCGGGTGGAGCAGTCCGCGAGCAGGCCCTCAGCCAGCACCCGGCCGCGTGATCCGGCGTCACCGGCGGACAGGAGGTCGGACAGCCGGTGGATGATCATGAGGTTCGCGATCCCCAGGCCCCGGGAGAGCTTCCACTGCGCCTGCATCCGCTCCAGCAGCCCGACATGGCGCATGACCCGCCACGCCTCGTCGTAGATCACCCACCGGCGTCCGCCCGCCGGGTCGGCGAGCGCGGCCTCCATCCATGCCGAGGCGCAGGTCATCGCGAGGACGAGTGCGGTGTCGTCGCCGGTGCCGCCGAGGCGGGAGAGGTCGATCGACAGCATCGGTGTCGCCGGGTCGAAGGCGACGGTGGAGGGTGCGTCGAACATGCCGGACAGGTCCCCGTGGATGAGCCGGCGCAGTGCGTGTGCGAGATCGTCCGAGGCGATGCGTCCGCCGAGTGCCTGTTCCAGGCGGTGCGGGGTGCCGAGGACGGCGGCGATGTCCCCCAGCAGCGGCACCGTCCCCACCCGGTCGGCGTCGGCGACGGTCAGGTCGAGCGCGACGTCGAGCGCGGTGTGCTCGGCCGGACGCAGCTCCCGCTTCAGCACGGTGCGGGCGAGGCCGGCGACCAGCAGCAGACGGCGCTTGCGGACCTCGGCCGACCAGTCCTCGGGTGCGACCGTCGCGGGACGCGCGGGAGCGTCGAGGGGATTGAGCCGTCCGGGAAGGCCGGGTCCGAGCGCGATGCTCTGACCGCCCAGCGCCTGCGCGACCGCCGTCCACTCACCCTTCGGGTCGCAGGGGACGTAGACGCGGTATCCGTGCGCGATCGCCCGCGTCGCGATCGACTTCGCGAGCGCGCTCTTCCCCATCCCGATGATCCCGGCCAGCACCACGTTGGGGTTGGTGAACCCCTCGATCCGGCCGCCGGCGTACAGCGCGAACGGGTCGTAGCAGAACGCTGCCTCCGCGTGCACGTCACGGCCGATGAAGATCCCCTCGGCGCCGAGACCGCCTTCGGCGAGGAACGGGTAGGCGCCGGACGCGGTCGCCGTGGTCAGCCGGTGCGACGGCAGCCGCACCTTCCCGCCGCGCGCCGACGCCGGACCGGGACGGCCCGACGCGGGGAACACCGGCTCCAGTTCAGGGTCCGGACCCGCGGTTTTACGGGGACGGCCGGTGTCCTGGGCCTTGCGGGCGCGGTGGCGAGCGGCCGTGTAGGCGGTGCGTGCGACCTTGCGGTCGGTCCGGCCGCTCCTGCGCGGGGTGAACAGGGAAGTCGCGGTGGTGCGGTTCATCGGGGGTCCCTCTGGGTGCGGAGGTCGGCGGGGGTGATGCGGCGGCGGATGAGGCGCAGCGCGTCCTGGTGACGGCGGCACACGGCGCGGTCCGCCGGCCGGGGTACGGGAGCGGGGGTGGTGTGGGATGCGTGGTGGAGGAGGTCGGCGACCTGCCAGGCCCGTATCCGCGCCGTCCGCAGCGGTACGGCCAACTCGCTGATCGGGCGGGCTCGTTCGGAGTGGACGTCGATCAGCCGCAGGAGCGCGACGGCGTGCGCGTGGAGGGTGTCCAGCTCGCCGGGGTCGGCGACGAGCGGTCCGTCGGGGACGGCCAGGGTCCGGTGCAGGTCCAGGGCGGCGGTGGCGAACGGCAGGAACTCCCCGCCACCGCCGCCCGGTTCACGGGGACGCATCCGTCTCTCACACGGCGAGCACGAGAGGAAGAGCCGCGCAGGTGAACGCGTCGGCCTGCTGCCAGGTCAGCACACGCAGGTCCAACTGCGCGGCCACAGCGGCGGTCTCGACGGTCGCGCACGCCGCGCGCAGCTTCTCCGGCGTGTCCGCCGACACGGTCAGCAGGCCGGTCAGAGCGACATCGGCGTGACCGGCGATGAGCTGCCGCTCCCGTTCACGGATGTCGGCGTACTCGATGCCGTCCGCCTCCGACTCGACCTGTCCGCGCCGCGCGCGTTCGCTCGCGTCCGCGATCACCGAGGCTTTGCGGCGCTGGACGTCACGCATCGCGGACTCGATGTTCTTCGGCGTGTAGGAGAGGGAGAGGGTGCGGCGGACCCCGGCGGAGAACAGCACCTGGTGCAGGAACCCGGCGCCGACTTCGGTGCGCGGCCAGTTCTCCACCCAGTAGGTGGTGTGGCAGGCGGTGTCCGTGGTGATCCGTCCGGGTTCCTCGGCCACGACCACCGGACCGGCCGCAGCCGGATCCGCGCCGGGGACGCCTTCGGGAGTCCACGCATCCAGGGACGGCAGCGCGGCGGGGTCGTAGGCGGTACGGACGACCGACGCGATCTGCCGCGCGTTCAGCCAGCCCAGCGGGGTCAGTCCGGCGGTGCGGGCGGCTTGGTCGAACGTCGCCGCCAGCTGTCCCAGCACCGCGAACCCGCCGGTCAGACCCCCTCCGGCCTGCGCGATGAGACGTCGGGTGGCCTTCATGTCCAGGGAGATCGCGACGTACGACTCGTGCGGTGCCGCCGCCGGACCCGCACCCGCGATCAGCTCCTCGTACAGCGGCCCGGCCAGCGTCGCCCGGGGGTGGCCGTGCTGCTGCCAGTAACGGCGCAGCGCGTCACCGGAGTCCGGGACGGTGCGCTCCAGCACCTGGATCCGCGCGACCTGTCCCGTCCGGGCGAGCGCGGCGAGCGCGCGACCCCAGCCGGTGACGTTGGCGTGCTGGGTGCCGGGGTCCAGGAGCGCGTAGGCGCGGGAGGCGACGCGGACCACGGCGGTCAGGGTCGCGGCGTGCGGATCATGGACGGCACCCAGACGCCGGTCGGCGGAGGTGACCACGCGCAGGCTCGCCGCCCTCCCCGGCAGGTTCAACACCCCCTCCTTCACGGGCCGTCGCGCGGGACGCGTCAGCCACAGGAGCTGGCGACGGACACGGCGCAGGGTGTAGCGGACGACGACCGGCGTCCAGTCGGCCAGCGAGCGCCCCCGGTGCCGCGCCAGGACCACAGCGGCGAACACCGCCCAGACGGGAAGCAGTTGGAGGGCGCCGAGGATTCCCCGGGCGGCGACCACCGTGAGGAGGAGCAGGCCGGTGGCGGCGGTGAGGGTGAGCTGGGCGGCGGTCAGGCCCAGGAGCACGCCCCGGCGGGAGCGGTGCGGGAATTTCACGGTCGGGGCAGAGACAGGCATACACGTTCCAAAAAGACGGAGGGGAGGCGGGGCGGGCCACGAGGGCGGCCCGCCCCGACCGGGTCAGGAGTCCTGGGGAGGGGTGAACTCCCAGCGGCTGGGGACCGCGTTGGGCAGGTCGTACGCCGCTGACGCTCCCGACGGCGGCATCGGAGCCGGGGCCGGCTCGGGCGCGTTGTCGGGGGCCGGCCGGTTGATCAGCGGCGGGATACCGGGGCGGCGGATCAGGGCCTGGCCCCGGTCCCCGCCCGCGTCCGTGTTCTCGCCGTAACGGAAGCGGGTGCGCGGCGGCTCGTGGCCGTCGATGCCTTCCTTGCTGAACGGGCCGCCGGACGGGTCGATCCCGGTGGCCACCCCGGACGAGTCCGCACCGGGAACCCCCGACGGACCCTGCGGCGTCGGCATCCCGGTGGACGCCTGCATCGCCAGGCTCCCCGCGGTCTTCGCCGCACCGGCCGCGACCGCGAACCCGGCCACCCCCGTGCGGTGCACGTCGTCATGGCCGCCGCTGTCGCTCGCCCAGTGCACGAACTTGTAGACGGCATACGGGCACAGCAGCACCAGCACCATCACGACGAGCCCGGCCAGCGCGTCCGACAGTGCCCCCAGCCCGTCGGCGGAATCCGTCTGCCCCAGCGCCGAAACGCCGATCAGGAACACGACCGTCATCAGCAGCTTGGAGACGACGAGCGTCGCGGTGGCCTCGATCCAGCCGCGCCGCCACCGCTTCGCCACCTCCCAGCCGCCGCCCGCCCCGGCGAACACCGCCAGCGCGACCAGGACGAGGACACCCACCTTCCGGGCGACCATCACCCCCCAGTACAGGAAGCAGCCGATCGCGCACACCAGCGCGACCAGCGAGGGCAGGGCCCAGCCCATCGAGTACATCGCGCCGAGGTTGCTGACTTTCACCACCCTGCGCACCGACGCGGCGACCGAGGTGTGCGCGGAGGCGAACAGCCCCTCCGACAACGCGTCCGTCGCGGTCACGGCGACCGACGTGAACGACACCGCACCGAACGAGAACAGGACCCCGGTCATCGTGCCGACGGCGGCCTGCGCGAGCGCCCGCTCGTCGCGGCGCCAGGCGGCCAGCATCAGCTGGAGACAGAACGTCCCCACCGTCAGGATCAGACCGATCGGCAGGATCAGCGCGTAGTTGTCGCGGAACCACGCCGCGTCCAGATCGATCCGGGTGGTCGCGTCCACACCCCGCGCAGCCAAGTCGGCGGCGGACGCGGCGAGTTCACCCATGCTCTTGGCGATCCACGCGCCGATCCCGTCGGTGATGCTCCCGGCCGGGTTCGACGCGAAGTCGACCGCCGAGCAGACGGTGTCCATCAACGGCAGGTCACATACGCTCACTCGGACCCGCCTCCCTTCTTACGGCGGCCGGTCACTGGGCCACCGCCGGGAAAACGCCCGCCAGCGCGCAGGCACGGCCGGGACGGCACTGGACGGCGAGCGTCACCGAGCGGGTCTCGGCGCCGCCCTTCGGGGAGCCCTTCCACGCGATCCGCTGCTTGCCGGTGACGGTGACCGCGTACACGTACGCGGTCGTGAGGCGGGACGGCTCCTCGCGCAACGCCTTCGCGAACGCCACCGGATATTGGGCGTCGGACGCTGTGGCGGTGGCGTACTGGAGCGAGCTGGCCATCTCGCCCCACAGGCTCGGCGAGGGAACCAGGGCGTCGACCGAGCCGGCGTCGGTGACCTTCTTCTCCGTCGACAGCCAGCGGTGCAGCAGCGCGAGGTGCTCGCTCTGGGTGCGGGCGCGGGTGTCGTACGACCACAGCGCGACCGCCGCCGCCTTCGCGTAGGCGAGGGGGTCCCTCGTGGTCGGCGGAAGCAGGGACGACGCCGGACCGGTCGCGGAGGGCGACGGGGAGGGGTGGCTGGAGAGCGGCGCGGCGGGGGAGGGGAGCGGGGCCGAACTCGGGCTACTGGTGGGCCGGTTCAGGTAGCCGACGGTGCCGGCCACGGCCAGGAGCACGACCAGCACCAGGGTGCCGAGCAGCATCCGGCGGCGGACCTGCCCCGGCTCGGGAGACGCGTGGGAGGGCTTCATCAGTGGACCTGCGATCCGAGCGACGAGAAGAACTGGACGATCCCGTTCGCCGCCCCCAGCAGCAGCGCGGCCCCCGCGCTCACCAGAACCCCCTTCTTCCCGCTCGCCTCGGCCTGGTGACCGCCGGAGTGATGGCCCCAGGCCCACACCCCCGCACTCACCGCGAGCGAGCCGACGACGGCGATGATCCCGAAGAGGTTGACCGAGCCCATCACCTTCTTCAGGACCGACAGACCGGGCAGACCGCCCTCGTTGGGGGAGATGCCGGGGTCGTAGGCGAGCTGGACGACGGAATGCGCGAGATGCACAGGGGAACTCCGATTCAGGGCAGGGAAAGGAAGCCCGGTGACGGGCGAGAAGAAAAAGAGGGAGGGGGAGCGGGGGCCGGTCAGATGACGCGGCGGGCCGCGAGAATGTTGCTCTTCCAGGACGCGAGCGTCGCGATCCGCACCACATCGCCGGTGTGCGGAGCGTTCACGATGAGACCGCCGCCGATGAACATTCCGACGTGCTCCGGTACGGCGGCCGTGCCCTCGGTGAACACCAGGTCCCCGGGCTCCAGCGCGGCCACGGACACCGCCTTGCCCTCCTTGACCTGGGTGTACGTGGTCCGCGACAAGGTGATCCCGCCTGCCTTGTACGCCTGCTGCATCAGCGACGAGCAGTCACAGCGGCCCATCGGGTCGGCGCCGTGCGCGCTGGTACAGGTCCCGCCCCACTGATACGGGGTGCCGAGCTGCCTGAGCGCCCACCGGATCGCCGTCCGCACCGCGACCGGCGCGCCGGCCGGGATCACGTACCCGTCAGGGACGGCACCGGCAGGAATCGCACCGAACTCCGTCCCATCGGCCGTACACGAACCGGCCGTCGAGACGGCCTCCGCCGTGGAGGCGGCGGGGGCGAGGGCCTGCTGGAGAGCGGTGGCCAGCGGCTCCCACTTCGCGTACGCGTCCGGGAACCCCGAGCGCTGGACCGCCTGCGCGGCCTGGGCGACGGTCATCGACTCCCAGCCTGGCACGCCCCGCAGCGCGGCGTAGAACTTCGTTGCCGCGTACGACGGGTCGAGGATCTGCTGGACCGTGCCCCACCCCTGCGACGGGCGCTGCTGGAACAGACCGACCGAATCACGGTCCCCGTACGGCAGGTTGCGCAGACCGCTCTCCTGGAGCGCGGTCGCCAGCGCGACGACCTGACCGCGTGCCGGGATCCCCATCGCGGTCCCGGCGGCCACGATCACCTTCGCGTTGGGGACTTGCTCGGCGGGGACGGACAGACCGGGCACCGAGATCGTAGTGCTCTTGTCCCCGGCCAGGGTGCTCTTCACCTGGGCGGCCACGGCGGTGGCGTCCACGTCCTGCGAACTGCTCGCGCACGTGGCCACCGCCATCCCCGAGGACGCGAAAAGCAGTGGAGCGGCCAGCAGCAGAGGACCGCAGGCGACCAGTCCGATCGCCGCGCCGGTCTTCTTCATGACCGGCACCTGGTCGGGCCGGGGCGGGGGAGGCGGGAAGACATAGGACTCCTGGGAGTTGAAGAGCGCGGTGCCGGGGCATCGTGCGGGGAGGAGCGCCGGCATCGCGCTGGTCGTGCGCCGCCGGTCGAGGCGGCTGAGGAGCCCGGGGAGGTGAAACTCCCCGGGGCTCACGGGTCCTGGGGTGCGGCAGCCGGCCGCGCTCGTAATCTCTCCCGACGTCCCACAACCGCCTCCTCCTCCGGGCACGCCGCGCCGAGGACAGCGCGAATGTGCAGGTCACAGCCAGGAAACCCCTGCTCGGGGTGGCTGTGGGGCGAGACAGTAGGCGGCATCTCCGGCCGCACCAAACGACCCCGCGCTCCCAGGGCGCGGCCGGAAAACACGGCTACGCTCCGGCGCCACCCCACCCGCCCGTTCCAGAAAGCGGACCCGCATGACCTACACGCTCCACCGGGGCGACGCCCTCACCGTCCTCAAAACCCTCCCCGACAACTCCGTCGACGCGGTCATCACCGACCCGCCCTACAACTCCGGCGGACGCACCAGCGCCGAACGCACCGGTCGCACCGCCCGCGCCAAGTACGTCACCTCGAACTCGGTACACGACCTCGCCTCCTTCCCCGGCGAGAACCGCGACCAGCGCTCCTACCGCGCCTGGCTCACCGAGCTGCTGACCGAGTGCTACCGCGCCTCGACCGAACACGCCGTGGCCTGCGTCTTCACAGACTGGCGCCAGGAACCCACTACCACCGACGCCCTCCAGATGGCCGGCTGGACCTGGTCCGGCACCATGCCCTGGATCAAACCCTCCAGCCGCCCCCGCAAGGGAGGCTTCAAACAGTCCTCCGAGTTCGTCGTCTGGGGCGTCAAGGGCTCGCTCGACAACACCCGCGACCTCTACCTCCCCGGCGACTTCACCGCCTCCCAACCCCGCAAGGACCGCGTCCACATCACCCAGAAACCCGTCGAGATCATGCAGACCATCGTCCGCGTCTGCCGCGAAGGAGGCACCGTGCTCGACCCGTTCACCGGCAGCGGCACCACCGGCGTCGCAGCACTCCGCGAAGGCCGCCACTTCATCGGCGTCGAACTCAGCGACCACTACGCCGAGATCGCCGAGAAACGCCTCAACGGCGAACTCACCCAGGACGACTTCGAACTCGCCGGGCCGGAAGAGTGAGAACGACGCCGCTGAGACAACAGGAGGGCGGGGCACCGTAGTTCGGTGTCCCGCCCTCGCCGCATGCTGCTCAGGCCGTCTCGAAGGCCCGGTCGATCAGCGGACGCGCCCGGTCCAGATCAGCCACGGACCTGATCCGCACCTCCAGATCCCCGGTCCCGTTGTGCCCGACCTCCCGCATGTCCCGAGTGAACCCCTCGGCCAGCTCCACTTTCGACGGATCGAGCCGCAGATACAGCAGGATGACCCCGGCCTTCGCGCGGAACACCACACTTGCCACGTTTACCATCCGCCGGAACGCGATGTACGTCTGCGTGGGGCGCACCTCGACATCCCGCTCGGCCAGCACCTCCGCCACCTCCCCGTACAGATCCGCCAGCCCGGCCGGCACCTGCACCACGTCCTCCACGACGACACCGGCCTGCTCGTCTGAGGAAGCGCAGACGGGTCCGTCGGGAACCTCCCAGCTCGGCCGCCGGTCCCGCGCTCTGCCCCGACCGCCCGAGACTGACTCCACGAGCTGAAGCGCCAACAGCCCGCCGTCGAAGACCCGGTAGCGCACCATGTCGACCGCGAACCCGATCCGCTTCACCGCATCCCGGTCCGCCCGCGTGAAGTCCGCCGCCACCACGATCACCCGCGGATCACGCCAGTCCACCCCCGCAGCAACCTCGTCCCCCAACTCCTTGCGGACCAGCGCCTCGAACTCATGCCGACTCTCCTGAAGCCACCCGAGATACGACACGGCCTGCGACATCACCCCGGCATCGACCCCGCGCTTGAATTCCACATTACTGACCGCAGGAGCCCGTGCACCGGCTCTGAACTGCGCCGATTCATAGACTACATGTCCGTGACGCTGGCTCACTACCTATCAGTGTCGCTCTTCCGAGGCATTGCCAAGATGAGCCTGATGCGTCGAATAGGGGCCTGTCCAGCGGACGCCGATGCCGTTGCGGTTGGATGGCGGTGCGTAGAGACCTGCGCTTCGCGTTCGAGTAGATAGAGGAGTGTGCGGCCCGGTGGATCTGGTGCACGAGGTTGTCGCAGGCAATCGCTATCCGGGGCGGGGCGTGCTGTGGGCGAGGACGCTCAGCGGCGCGCTGTGCGGTGGCTACTTCCTGACCGGACGCAGTGCGGCCTCCAAAGCCCGCGCCGTGCGCCGCGGCGAGGGAGAACTGATCGTCGCGCCGACCGGCGAGGCCGAACACGATCCGCTTCGGCACTACGTTGCGGCCCGCGAGCGGGATGGGTGGCTGGTTTTCGGCAACGGCGAGCAGGTCGCCGTGGTGTCGGACCGGCTGCAGGAGACTCAAAGCCCGGTCGACGCGCTGGGCGGGCTGGAGTACGAGCCCGATCCACCGATCTTCACGCCCCGTGTCACCGTGGTGGCGGACGTCCACTCGGGACAGGCGGCGTGGTTCGGTGCTGCGCGGCGGAGCCGCAGCGGTCGGGCGGCGGCTGACGTGCTGACGCTCGCGGTCAGGGATCTGGAGCCGGGGGACGCTGTGTTGATGACGACGTACCGCTCCGATGGTCGCTCGGTCGCGACCGGCGAGCCGTTCCTCGAAGCCCGGACCGAGGCAGCCGACCAGGACGAACTCCTGGAGGAGCTCTGGGGCGCCCTCACTCCCGAGCTCCGCGTGGCGGTGGCGGTCTTCGAGCCGGGACGGCTGGCCGATGCCGCCATCCGCCACGAGGTGTCTGCTTGGGTGTGATCAGCTGTCAGGAGCGGCGAGTTGGGCTTCGAGGTCTGCGACGCGGCGGTCTTGGAAGCGGAGGTTGGAGCGGGCGGCCTTGAGCCGTTCGTCGAGGGTGCGGTTGTCGGCGGTGAGCTGCCGGACTCGTTGCTTGAGGGTGGTGTTCTCGGTGGTGATCCGCTGGATGGCCTCCTCGGTCCACTCTGCTTCCAAGTCCCGGATTTGTCCGAGGAGTTCGCCGATGCGGGTGCGCTGGATGCGGATCTCGGCGTGGGCGCCCTTGATAGCCTCCTCGGCGTTCAGCGCACGTTCGCGCCAGGTCGCCTGCCGCTCGGTGTCCTGCTCGACGAGCATCCCCGACCGTCGTTCGCCGGCCTCTGCCATCGCCGAAGCGATGGCGGCCCGGGCATCGGGGTTGTCATAGAGGAAGGTGCGCGAGACGTCCGCGCGGCGGGCAACAGCGGCGACACTGACCTGGGCTTTCTCGCGTCGAATCCGGGCGATCGCGTCGTGGATGCGCTCCAGGGCGGCTTCGGTTTTGCGGCGGCGTGCGGCCAGGGCCGCCGCGGTGCGGGGTTCGGGGACCGTGGCGGTGTTCATGCGGCGTCCTGTTCGGGGGCGTCTCCGTCGTCTGTGCACGTATCGCTGTATTCGCCCTGCTCGTCGCTGCCTGCGTCGGCGAGGTCGGCGGCGCGGAAGGCGGTGGACCACACGCGGTGGAAGTAGTCCTGGGGTTTGCGCAGGTCCAGCGCCAGGGCGTCGTCGAGGAGACCGAGGCCGGCCAGGGCCTTCTCCAGGCCGTCGATGGCGCGGGCAGTGGGCTCGAAGTAGCGGTGGAGGTAGTCGGCGGTGGCGTCATCGGGGGCACCCTCAGCCAGCAGCCGCCACTGCTCACGTTTCCGCCGCCAGTACAGCAAATCGGCGCCGGACAGGACGAACTTGTCGCAGTTGTGGCAGTCGAGGCTCCAGGGGCAGGCGCCGCCGTCGACGACGGGCTGGAAGGTGCAGAACCCGCCCTCGGCGGGGGTGCTGCGGCGTGACAGGTCGATGGCCAGGGCCTGGGCCTGTTCTCGGGTAAGCGGGATGGTGTCGCTGGTGAGGATTTCGCCGGGACTCGTGGTGCCGGGTCCGGCGACCCATACATGCTGGAGGACGTTGTCCAGGTCCGACTGGGTCAGGTGGACGTAGTGCTCGGCCATGCGGTCGGAGACCTGGCCGAGGTAGCGGCGGATGTGCGTCAGGCTCGCGCCGTGCCGCAGCAACCGGGTGGCCAGCGTGTGCCGGGCCTGGTGGGCGACGTAGTGACCGCCGAGGTCAAGGTCGGCGATCCAGCTGCGGAAGCCGGTGTGGAACCAGGTGTAGGACAAAGCGCGGCGGCCGTCGGGGTTGAGGATGTCGGTGGGGAACAGGGCCAGGTGAGCGCGTTCGGCAGCAGTGGGCGGGCGGCCGGCGTGCCGGTCGGCGTAGTGGGTCAGAGTCTTTTGGCGGCGTTCTTCGAGCCGGTCCAGGAGTTGGTCGGGGATGCGGACGGCCGCGTTCAGGTTGCCGACCTTGGTCTGGTCGTGCCAGAGCAGGGGCAGCCCGCCGTAGCGGCCGATGCAGTCCAGGCGGAGCTGGATGACCTCGCTGGCGCGTCGGCCGGTGACGATGATGGTCTCCCACATGTCCCGCAGGCCCCGGTCGTGCGGGTCGTAGCCGTCGGCGAGCTGCTGCAGGTTGGCTTCGTCCGCAAGCGCGCGGGCGACTTCGTCGGGGAAGGGGTTGCGGCTGCGGGGCGTGCCCGGGCCGCCGACCGGCATGGCGGCGATGAAGGTGCGGTCCAGGCCGATTCTCTCGGCGCTGCCGCTGTCCAGCGCGCCGCGCAGCAGGGACCGGCCGTAGTTGAACACCATCCGGCGCGAGTTCTCGGTGACCTTCGCCCTTTTGCCGTCCAGGCGGGCCTGGCCGCGGAAGGCCAGGCCGAGGCGTTCGCGGTTGCGCAGGTCCGCGACGAAGCGGTGGACGTGCTCGCTGCGCAGCACGGTGGGGTCGTGGCCGCCGCCCGGCGCCTCCGCCTCCAAGAACGCGGACAGTTCGGCGCCGGCGCGGCGCACGAAGTCCACCGGCTGGGCGCTGCGCGGGCAGGTGGGCGAGCGCAGTACGTCGGCGATGTGATCCCACAAGAGGTCGCGCAGCCACTGCTGGGTGATGCAGGTCAGGTCGACGTAGCTGGAGCGGTGGGGGAAGCGCACCCCGAAGTGCTCGGTCTCGATGTAGCCGGCATCCCGGGTGTCGGAGGGGGTGAAGTAGATCTTCCGCAGGGCCTGTTGCATCTCCTGGACCATGCGCTGGTGGTAGGCGCGGCGGAAGACGGAGGCTTCCAGGCCGGCCAGGGAGTCCACGTCGCGGCGCTGGCACTCGTCCGCGAGCGACTGCACCCACGTCAGGTGCCACACGGCGACGGGCTGCAGGCCGTGGACATACATGCCCCACTGCAACTCCGCCCTCAGCAGGGGCCGCAGCCCGCGCAGGTTGACCGTTCCGGTGCGGTGCACCGGCAGTTGTGCGCTGCACCAGGTACGGAAGGCGACTTCGTCCTCACAGGTCACGGGCACGGGGCGATCACTGCGCTCGTAGGTGGCGAAGAAGTTCTTCGGCGGCTTCGCCCCGCCCGGGCGCCCGGCCCGGATGTAGCCGCGCTCGTGCGCGCCGCACAACCCCAGCGGCGAGGCGGCCAGTTCGTCGCACACGTCCGCGCGGCACTCGCCGTAGCCCGGCAGGCACGGCTGGTCGGCCAGCCATCGCTCGAACTCCCCCTCGTTCACACGTCCTTCGGGGTGCCGCTTCAGGTGGCTCAGCCACCGGTTGCGGTGCCGGAAGCACAGCACCAGTTGCAGGCTGAACGCCGGCCGCTGCGGGCAGATCCGGCACATCATCGCCTCCGGCATCTCCGTGGCCGGCAGCGGCTCCGCGGTCCGCAGGAACTGAGCCCGGCTTATGCCGCGCGCCTCCGCCTCCTGCCACTGCCCGGCGTGCACCGAGCACATCGCGTAGCGCCGCCAGCGGGGCCGCTCGCAGTCGACGACTGTGCAGCTCCACGGATAGACCGGGTGCGTCGGCGGGATCTTCAGCACCCCGCCGCGCAGCACCGGGTCGAACTCGGGCCCGTTGATCAGCGCGGTGAGCACTTCCAGCCGGTCCCGTCGCGTGCGGGCATCCTGCTGCGGCAGCAGCGACGGCGTCGTCACTTCGTCTCACCCCAGACCGTGCGCAGAGCGGCGTCGAAGACCGGGTCGTGGACATCGACGTGGCCGTACACCTCATCCACCATCGCGGCCGAGGCCCAGCCGCCGGCGTCCCGGGCGATCAGCGTGTTGCCGTCGGCCGCGTCGAGAACCGCGGAAGTAAACGAGTGCCGGAAGGCATGGGGTTTCACGACCCCGAGTCCGGCGCGCTTCCCGGCCCGGCCGAGCATCCGCCGGGCCCCGACCGGCGCCCACGGCTGTCCGGTATCGGCGCCGTGCAACTGAACCAGGAGCATGCCGTGCCCGGCGCCGCGCGGGTACTCGGTGGTGACGTACTCGAAGTAGGTGTGCACCATTGCCGGGCTGACCCGCTTGATCAGCCCGCCGGTCACGATGCCGTGCTCGACCCGCCAGGGGTGCTTGGTCTTGGCCTCGGCCCGGTTCGGATTGCCGGGCCGGTGGCAGACGTGCAGGTGAGGGGCGCGGCACTCGCCGCAGGCCGCGTTCTCGCGCAAGTGCAGGTCGACCAGGTGCAGCCCGCAGAGCTCGCCGATGCGCAGCCCGCCGTCGGCGAGCCAGGTAACCACCAGCCGGTCCCGGGCGCCGTTCACCGTCTCCAGCAGCCTCTCCCGGGCGCCGTCCGGAAGCATCTTCGGATGCCGGCGGTGCGGCCCCTTCGGCGCCAGCGGGTTGCTGGGCAGCGACGACTTCACATGCCCGAGGAACGAACGGCGTCGGTCCACCCGCGACGGCAGCCGCGACTTGTCGAGCTTCTTGCCGAGTTCGCCGTTGATGCCGAGGGAGGACTGGTGCAGGTAGAAGCCCTTCAGACAAGCCGCCGCGGTCGACAACGCGGAGTGGCCGTAGGGGCGCTTGCCGACCCGCCACGGCTCGCCGAGCGGCATGCGGACCTCGGCACCGACGATACCCATGTACCGTTCCAGGTCCCGCAGTTGAACTGCGGCGAAGGTCAGGCCCTCCCGCTCCAGCCACCGCAGATGGTCCACCAGCAGATACGCGTACGTCCTCTGCGTTCCCGAACCATCATGCAGACGCAGGAACCGGTCCGCCTCCGCGTACACCGTCCCCTCGGGCCACACGATCGTCCACGACCGCCGCCCGTCCTTCCGCTCGATCTGCTGGACCCGCAAGTCCCCGACCACCACACGCCGTGCCACTCGTCCTCCGTACCGACTCCAGAACATGACAGACGTCCCGGACACGGTCGGTAAACAAGCCTGGGACGTGCTGGTCACAGTCCCAGACGGACATCACGGGCAGGACTACCTGCGGTCGGTAAACTCCACGACGACCGGCGCCCCGTTCTCGTCCAGCCCCAGCGAATCCACCCGCCCGCCGTGCCACCCCGTCCGGTACTCCGACGCCAGGAACCGCACCCCCAGCATCGCCTCCATACTCGCCTCGACCCGCCGCTGAAGCACTGCTTCCAGACCCACCGTCCCACCACGAAGCTCTACGTCACGACCCTGACCATTCCGACGGAAGACCCGAAGATCCGACATGTCCGCCCCCTCCTTGCTCACCCTCAGACAAGGAGCAATCAGAATCGGGCGGTTGATATTCCGGTATTCGATGTCCGGGATGCGCGGGTGCTGACGCGATGCCGACGGCGTTCCTGTTGCACGTTCTAGCCTGTTGGCATGATGACGAGGTCGTTTGAGCCACACGAACCCAGCGAGGCGGAAGAAGCCGCCAAGTACTTCGTACAGGTGTGGGCGGAGGCCGTCCTGCGCCAAGCGCGACGGACACGAACCATACGGGACAAGAGCGCTGCTGATTCCCGTAGTCATGACCGCAACGAGGACTGGAGCCCCGACGCGCATGAGCTGGGGGAGAATTTCCGGACACAGTGGGCTGAGGAACACATGCTCGTCTGGTCTGCCTACCAACTGGAGCGATGGCGTGCTCGCCTTGCCAAGGAGCGAGGCGAGGAGCCACCACCCGAGAGCCAGAGACTGAAGGACGCACGCGACGCGCTGGAGCACTTGGACGAGGCTCGTCTGGAAGAGGATGGAGCCAGACCGCCAGCCGACAAGGGTATCCAGGGGAAGGCGCTCCGCAAGCTGCCTGAACAGTTCCTCAGGTTCTCGCTCGGCAACAGCAAGCTCTTCGAAGTCCTGGACCCGAACAAGCTTGACGAGGAGGCTCTGGAGGTCGTGGCCTCCATTGAGAAGGAACTTGAGGCTCAGGTCCTAGCTGCGTACGAGGACCTGCTCAGAGGTCGGTGAGCTGTTGGCGACGAGCGGGGTGCTTGGAGAGGGCGACTTGTTGGAGATCTACAGAGCAAGTGTGGAGTGGAGGCCGGGAGAAGCGGTGCTCAGCGGTGGCAGGACGCCTCCAGGACATCTACAACGCCGAGGACAAGGAACACGCGGCCAAGGCTGTCGCCGCGTTCGCCAAGCAGTACGGGGTGAAGTTCCCCAAGGCCGTCAAGAAGATCGTCAATGGCGAGGACGAGCTGCTGGCGTTCTACGACTTTCCCGCCGAGCACTGGATCCATCTGCGGACGACGAACCCGATCGAGTCGACCTTCGCGACCGTCCGGCTGTGGACGAAGGTCACCAAGGGGGCTGGCTCACGAGCCGCCGCCCTGGCGATGGTGTTCAAGCTCGTCGAGTCCGCCCAGGCCCGCTGGCGAGCCGTGAACGCACCCCACCTCGTCGCCCCCGTCCGAGCCGACGCCCGCTTTGAACGCGGAGAGCTCGTCGAACGTCCCGAAGTCCACGCAGCCTGAACAATCAACTGATCCACAGGTCTTGACGATTACTCGGCCCGGTGAGGCAAGGCGCACTGATGGCCATGGTGTAGGCGGAGGGGGGACTGGCGGGGCTTCCTGGCTCTTGCTGAACGGGTGTACCAGTAGACGGACATCGTCTCGCGCACCACTGTAAAGCCCCGCGTACTATGAATTTTCGTGGATCTCGTGGCGCGGGTGCGTCAGGCACTCAGAGAACAAGCTATTCACCCGACGGAGTTCGAGCGGTGTGCGTGCGCTCTCCTGCAAGCGCAGTACCCAGGGCTGTCTGCGGTGGAGGGCGGCCATGACTTCGGTCGCGATGCCGACATCTACTTTCCCCTTGGCGCCGACGACGTGGACGCCCGAGGGCGCCTACTCGCCACCACTGGCGACCCTGTGGCGAACCTGCGCACTGGTCTCCGAAGAATGCGCGAGGAGGGTGTGCGAGCTGACCTGATTGTGGTGGCCTGCTCACGAGCCGTCGACGCGAATACACGTGCGGCAATGGACCGATTGTGTGAGAGGCGCACCCTCCCAGCACCGCATATTTACGCCCAGGAATGGTTCGTTGACCACCTCGTGCGTGAGCCGGCTTGGCGATGGAACCTTCTGCGCATCGCGGCGGACTTGGGTGCTCTGCTTGACCGACCGCTCGAGGCACCGGACCACATGACGGACCTGACCCCGCTCGTGGGCCGGGAGAGCACACTTGCAATGCTCGGCAGTGAGGTTGATGCCGGTCGCGACACTGTTCTGGTCGGTGTCCCCGGTGTGGGGAAGACACGGCTTACTTCTGAGCTGGATTGCCGCGTCGTCTACCTTGAGCAGACGCAACTCGACCGACTCATCGACGAACTGTTGCAGGCCCGGCCTGATGCCGTCGTGGTGGACGACGCCCATGTTCGCCTCGACAACATCCGTGTTCTCCGGCGGGCCCGCCGCCAGGCAGACCTCTCATTCACTATCGTCGCGCCGACCTGGCCTGACAGGGCCGACGAGGTGATGTCAGCACTTCCCGGGGCCGTCCGTGTCGACGTCGACTTGCTGGAACGGGCCGACATGAACACGTTGGTCACCTCAGTCGGTGTGACCGGCCACCGGGCACGTGCTGTGGTTCTCGCTCAGGCGGACGGCAGACCGGGCTGGGCCGTTACGCTCTGTGAGTTGCTTGCCATGGGGGAGGGCGACAGGGTTGTAACTGGTAGGGCGCACCTGGCGAACGTGGAACGACATCTCCGGCGCGTCACTGAATCTGAGACGGCTGTGGACACCCTGGCTTGCGTAGCGGCCCTTGGAGGTGCGTCCACCGAGACTCTGTACGCGCTGGCGCCCCTCGTCGGCGAGCCGCCAGCCAGCATGTCCGGCCTGATGGAGCGCCTCGCGCGCAACCAGGGCTCGATCAAGTTCCGTGAGTGTCCGGGGTGTTGGTGATGCCCAGGATGGCGAGTGCTCGTTCGGGTTCGTGGCGGATGGCGCGGGTGGTCTTGGCGATGTTGTCGGCTCCGAGGATCTTCAGGGTGCCGATGGCGAGGTTGCGGATGGTGGCCATGGCGCGGGGCGTGGTGCCGGCGTGAATGGTCGAGGCGTCCTCGGCGAACGTGACGTCTCGGATGTAGTGGGAGGAATTTTCGATTCCCCAGTGCCCGCGAATGGCGGTGGCGAGGTCGGCGGGGCGGGTTTGGTGGGCGGCGAGGCTGGTGACCGCGTAGACGTTCTCGCGGGTTTCGGGCCGACCGGTGGGCTTGCGGCGGCGGTGGACCCGGATGGCGAGGTGAGCGTGGGGGAAAGCGATGCCGCCGAGGTTGTCGGCGATGGCGCAGGTCTTGATCGAGCGGGACTCGCGGCGGCCGTGGGCGGTGGCGGAGGTGGTGTGCTGGACCTTGATCGACGTCCAGGGCAGAGCGGCGAGCTGGGCGTAGGCAGTGGGCTGGTTGGTCTTGATGACGGCGATGTAGTGGGCCTTCTTCGTCTCGGCCAGCCAGGTGATGTTGGCCTTCACTGAGTGGAGGGCATCGAAGGTGACGACGGTGCCGGCGAGGTCGAGTGGCGCCAGCAGGGGCTTGAAGTGGCGCACTTCGTTGGTCTTCGCACCGACCTCGACCTGGGCAATCGTGGCGACGCGGTCGTGGGTGACCGCCGAGAGCAGGTGACGGCGCGGCGCGGCCAGGCGGGCTGAGCCCCTGAGGGCCTTGCCGTCCACGGCGATGACCTGCCGCGATCGGGCCTCGGGCACTTCCGCGGACGCGGTGATGCGGTGCCGGTCGGCCAGGTAGGCGCCCACAGCCTGGTCCAGGGCGTCGCCGTCAAGTGCCGAAAGAACGCGTCCGAGAGTGACCGGCCTGGGGCTGCGCCGCCAGCCGAGCAGGTGACGGCGTACCCCGAGGGATGCCAGCAGCGAGTTCGTGGCCCGCTCGCCGAACTCGGCGAGCTCGTCGATGCTCTTCGCTCCGCAGACGGCCGCGCAGGCACACACCAGCAAGATCGCCGTCAGCGAGTACCACCGGCCCCGGCGCGAGCGCGGATCCGGAACCGATTCGAGGTAGGGACGCAGGTCAGCGATCCGGTCCGCATCCAGCGGACCCAGCTTCTCCAGCACGGCAGGGATAGGGGAAGATGCAACAGCAGGCACGGGACGTCCTCGTGATCATCTGGCTTCGACACCACAATGATCACGAACCCCCGTGCCTGCTCTGCTGTCCGCCCCTACCGGCCTGATCGCCAACCCTCCACGCAATCACGGAACTTGACGGAGCCCTGGCTGAGGCTCGGCGGGGGGCACGCAACTGGCCATGCGGGAACCACAGATGAGCAAAAGCGCTTGGGGGGTGAAGGAGGCAGCCGCATCCTTGCCACGCTGTATCCCCTGCTCCAAGCCTCTCCCGGCTTGGCCCTACGAGCTCAGCGCATGCTCGACTCAATGCGCGAGCGCAACGGCGCCGGGTGTGAACTCGCATCGTTCAATGTTGATCCGGACCTGGAAGCCTTCGCAGGTCGGGGGTGGCGGAGTCACCTCGACCCTGCTGACGCGGCGGAGCGGGACCAGCCCCTCTCTGTGGAGGCCCTCGCACAGAAGATTGCAGAGCTAGGACCGTACGACGGAGTGGCGCGATTCGGTGAACTGGCCGAGCAATCGGCCCTTGCCGGTGACCAGAGTGGTGGGATCTGGGTCGCTGACCAGATGGCACCACTCCTGAGCGATCCGAGTGCCTGGTATGAGGCCGCTGCGGCGGCCGGGAACCCGCTCCTGCTTCGCAGCGCACTGGGACAGTGGCTCAAGACCGATCCCACTACGGTCCCGAAGGACGTCCTCGCCAGGTCTCTCGACAATCCGGACTTTCGTTCCGGTGTTATCAGCGTTGTGCTCGGACGTGCTGAGATCGACGAGTCCGCCGAGTTCGTGATCGCAGCGATGAGGAAGGAGGACGTCGGCCTACTCGACTTGTTGTTCGTACACGATGAGTCGCATGAGGTGCTGCAACGGCTACTGCTGCACCCGATCGCCGCGATCGCCAGTAGCGCCGCCGTTAGCTTCGCCGTAGGCCAGCGTCACGGCCCCTCGCTGCCCGAGGCATGGCGACCGGCCTGGCGAGAGGCCGTACAGCACATGAGGGTGGAGGACCTGCCTCAGCACAGCCAATGGCGGGCCGGTCAGTTGCTCGGGCACCTAGCGGAGAGCGATCCCGATCTCTTCGAGGCGTGGTTCACCGAACGGCTCGATGAGATGGCCGACCGGGGCTTCTTCACTCTGCTCGAACCCCATGGCTGCGAGGTTCACCTGGCAACTCTTCCCCAACCACACCGATATCGGCTCGCCATCCGTTGTACTGGCCTCCCCCGAATCGGGCCCAGCCCTCTCATCCAGTTGGTTGGCCCTGACCGAGACCTGGCTGAACGATTGCTCCAGGAAGGTGAAGTCACCGCTGACCGGCTTCTCGAAGCCCTTTCCGGCCAGCGCAACGAAATCCTGGAGAGCCTCGGCCCTCTGCTGCTTAACCACGGCGTGCCTGCTGCCCATATTGCCGCCACAGCTGCGTGGTACGACACTTGGTGGGGCCCTGCTTCTGCGAGGCACCGAGAACTCATCGACTACTTCACCACCCTCTCGACCCGTGTGCCTGCTCTCACCGCTGTGGCGGCTGCTGGCCGCGCTCAGCAGGAGTCGTTGCTACGGGAGGCGATGCAGAAGGAGCGGGCCGAGCGGGTGCGGGGAGACTGAGCAAACGGGTCGTCCTCTCTGGGGGGGAGGACGATCTCCATGGGGGAAATGCGGGCGCGATGTTCACCATGGGTGGTTCTACGCTGGCCAGCGCAGAGTCCAGCGTGAGCGGACGGGACAGCACCCGCTGGATTGAGTATCACGCTGCCAAGCCCGGCAAGCCCCTGGCCAGGCAAAATCGGACCGATCGTGATCACGGATCACCGCTCGTCACGATCGTGCAGGCCCTCGTAATGCGTGGGTCTTTACTCGGCGTTCGTTCGCAGCGGCGGGCAGCTACCCAGAGTGGTGCCTGCTGCTGTAGATGGGCCGGAGTCAGCGATGTCCGAGGTGAGGGCGCGGCTCATGGAGAGCGTCACCATGTATCCCTGAGACCTGCTACGGGGCGCTGCCGAGCAGCGGTCCCGCTGACCGTCGAGGCGTGAGTCAGGTCGCCGGACGGCGTGTGGAGCGAGGGACATCCCAGGGACTTTTCAGGGACTTTCACGTCTGTCCCAGGGAGTTTTCAGGGACTTTCCGCCGCGTAAGCAGGGAAGGCCCTGACAGCGCTGAAAGACACGAACGCGCTGGTCAGGGCCGTTTTCCTCAGCACTCGATGATGTTGACCGCCAAGCCCCCGCGCGCAGTCTCCTTGTACTTCACGCTCATATCCGCCCCCGTCTCCTTCATCGTCTTGATGACCTTGTCGAGAGACACCTTGTGCGACCCGTCCCCCCGCATCGCCATCTTCGCCGCGGTCACCGCCTTCACCGCGGCCATCCCGTTCCGCTCGATGCACGGAATCTGGACCAGCCCGCCCACGGGATCGCAGGTGAGCCCCAGATTGTGCTCCATCCCGATCTCGGCGGCGTTCTCGACCTGCTCCGGCGACCCCCCGAGAACCTCGGCAAGGGCGCCCGCGGCCATCGAGCACGCCGAGCCGACCTCCCCCTGACAGCCGACCTCCGCACCGGAGATGGACGCGTTCTCCTTGAACAGCATCCCGATCGCCCCGGCCGCGAGAAGGAAGCGCACCACGCCGTCCTCGTCCGCGCCGGGCACGAAGTTGATGTAGTAGTGCAGGACGGCGGGGATGATCCCGGCGGCGCCGTTCGTGGGCGCGGTCACGACCCGCCCGCCCGCCGCGTTCTCCTCGTTCACGGCCATGGCGTACAACGTGATCCACTCCATCGAGCGGGCCAACGGATCGCCCTCGGCGCGGAGTTGACGAGCCGTCATGGCGGCCCGGCGCCGAACTCGCAGGCCCCCGGGGAGGATTCCCTCCCGGGACATGCCCCGCGACACGCACGCCTGCATCACCCGCCAGATGTCCAGCAGCCCGGCGCGGATCTCGTCCTCGGTGCGCCAGGCCCGCTCGTTCTCCAGCATCAGGGACGAGATGGAGAGCCCCGTCTCCTGTGTCAGGCGCAGGAGTTCGTCCCCCGTACGGAACGGGTACTTGAGCGCCGTGTCGTCCAGCTTGATGCGATCCGCGCCGACCGCCTCCTCGTCGACCACGAACCCGCCGCCCACGGAGTAGTAGGTCCGCGTGAGTACTTCGGCGCCGGAAGCGTCGTACGCCCAGAGGGTCATCCCGTTCGCGTGGTACGGAAGTGCCTTGCGCCGGTGGAGGATCAGGTCGTCGTCGAAGGAGAACGCGATCTCCCGCTCGCCCAACAGCCGCAGCGAACCGGTGGACTTGATCGCCTCCACCCGCTCGTCCGCGCCCTCGACGTCGACCGTGCGCGGCGAGTTGCCCTCCAGGCCGAGGAGTACGGCCTTCGGCGTGCCGTGGCCATGACCGGTCGCCCCCAGCGACCCGTACAGCTCCGTCCGCACGGACGCGACCGACCCGAGCACCCCCTCGCTCCGCAGCCGCCGCGCGAACATCCGCGCCGCCCGCATCGGACCGACCGTGTGCGAACTCGAAGGACCGATACCGACCGAGAAGAGGTCGAACACGGAGATGGCCACGGAGACTCCAACCAGAAAGGACGAGGACACACGACGCCGGGTGCCACGCCGGGGACTACGAATGCGGGCGGGGGCGGCCCGAGGACCAGCCCCCGCCCCGACCGGCTCTACTTGCTCAGCGCCGGATACAGCGGATGCTTGTCCGCCAACGCCTTCACCCTGATCCGCAGCGCCTCCACGTCGTACGCCGGCTTCAGCGCCTCCGCGATGACATCCGCCACCTCCGTGAAGTCCTCCGCCGTGAACCCCCGCGTAGCAAGCGCAGGCGTCCCGATGCGCAGCCCCGACGTCACCATCGGCGGACGCGGGTCGTCCGGGACGGCGTTGCGGTTGACGGTGATGCCGACCTCGTGGAGCCGGTCCTCGGCCTGCTGCCCGTCGAGCGCGGACTCCCGCAGGTCGACGAGGATCAGGTGGACGTCGGTCCCACCGGACAGGACGTTGACCCCGGCCGCGCGAGCGTCATCGGCGGTGAGCCGCGCAGCGAGAATCCGCGCCCCCTCCACCGTACGCCGCTGCCGCTCCTTGAACTCCTCGGAAGCGGCGACCTTGAACGACACGGCCTTCGCGGCGATGACGTGCTCCAGCGGACCCCCCTGGAACCCGGGAAACACCGAGGAGTTGAGCTTCTTGGCGAAAGACGACTTCGCGAGGATGATCCCCCCGCGCGGCCCGCCCAGCGTCTTGTGCGTCGTGGACGTCACCACATCCGCGTACGGCACCGGGTTCGCGTGCAGCCCCGCCGCCACGAGCCCGGCGAAGTGCGCCATGTCGACCCACAGGTACGCCCCGACCTCGTCGGCGATCCGCCGGAACTCCGCGAAGTCCAGCTCACGCGGATAGGCGGACCACCCGGCGATGATCACCTTCGGCTGGTGCTCGCGCGCGAGCCGCTCCAGCTCCTCCATGTCGACGAGCCCGGTGTCGGGGGCCACGTGATACGCGACGACATCGAACTGCTTGCCGGAGAAGTTCAGCCGCATCCCGTGCGTGAGGTGACCCCCGTGCGCGAGATCGAGCCCGAGGATCGTGTCCCCGGGCTGGGCCAGCGCGAAGAGCGCCGCCTGGTTCGCGGAAGCCCCCGAGTGCGGCTGGACGTTCGCGTACTCCGCCCCGAACAGCTCCTTCACCCGGTCGATGGCGATCTGCTCGGCGACGTCGACGTGCTCGCACCCGCCGTAGTAGCGCCGCCCCGGATACCCCTCGGCGTACTTGTTGGTCAGGACGGACCCCTGCGCCTCCATGACGGCCAGCGGAGCGAAGTTCTCCGAGGCGATCATCTCCAGCGTCGACTGCTGCCGGCCGAGCTCAGCGTCGACGGCGGCGGCGATCTCCGGGTCCAGCTCGTGCAGGGACGTGTTCAGGACAGACATGGGTACGACTCCTCAGCCGGCGGTGTAGGCGGTGTACTCGTCGGCGGACAGCAGGTCGTCCGGCTCACCGGCGACGCGCACCTTGAAGAGCCAACCCCCCGTGAACGGCTCGGAGTTGACCAGCGACGCGTCGTCCGAGACGTTCGGGTTGACCTCGGTGACCTCACCGTCCACCGGCGCGTACAGCTCGCTGACCGACTTGGTCGACTCCAGCTCGCCGCAGGACTCGCCCGCGGTCACGGCGGTGCCGACCGCAGGCAGGTCGACGAAGACGACGTCACCGAGGGCGTTCGCCGCGTGCTCGGTGATCCCGACCGTCGCCACGCCGTCCTCGGCGGGCGAGATCCACTCGTGTTCCTTGCTGTAGCGCAGGTTCTGGGGGTTGCTCATGGCTTGAATTCTCCTGTACGCGGGGGAGTGCTGGTGAATGGGGGACTACGGAAGGGACGCGCGACCTGGAAGCTTCACGCACCGCGCTTGTAGAACGGCAGAGCCACGACCTCGTACGCCTCGTGGCTGCCCCGGATGTCGACCCCGACCCCGTCCGTCCCCGGCGCCGCGTGCGCCGCGTCGACGTACGCCATCGCGATCGGCTTGCCCAGCGTGGGGGAGGGGGCGCCCGAGGTCACCTCGCCGATGACGGCGCCGCCCGCGACGACCTCGTACCCGGCACGCGGCACGCGCCGCCCGGCGGCGACCAGCCCGACCAGCACCCGGGGCGGCTTGCGCTCGGCGAGCGCGGCGGCCTCGGTGAGGGCCTCGCGCCCCACGAAGTCCCCGTCCTTGCCGAACTTCACGACCCGCCCGAGCCCGGCGTCGAAGGGCGTCAGCGCCGTCGACAGCTCATGCCCGTACAGCGGCATGCCCGCTTCGAGCCGCAGCGTGTCCCGGCAGGAGAGACCGCAGGGGACGGGCCCCTGCGCGGCCAGCGCCTCCCACAGCGCCACCGCGTCGGACGGCGCCACGAACAGCTCGAACCCGTCCTCCCCGGTGTACCCGGTCCGCGCGATCAGCGCCGGCACCCCCGCGACCGTGCCCGGCAGCCCGGCGTAGTACTTCAGCCCGGCGAGATCGGCATCGGTGAGCGCGCCCAGAACCGCGGAAGCCTCCGGCCCCTGCACGGCGATCAGCGCGTACGCGTCCCGGTCGTCCCGCACGAGCGCGTCGAACCCGGCGGCCCGCTCGGTCAGCGCGTCCAGCACGACCTGCGCGTTCGACGCGTTCGCGACGACCATGAACTCGGTCTCGGCGAGCCGGTAGACGATCAGGTCGTCCAGGATGCCGCCGTCGGCCCGGCAGATCATCGTGTAGCGGGCCCGGCCCACCTTGACCGCCGCGAGATCGCCGACCAGCGCGTAGTTCAGCAGCGCGGCGGCCTCAGGCCCGGTGACGGTGATCTCGCCCATGTGCGAGAGGTCGAAGAGCCCCGCGCGCGTACGGACGGCGGTGTGCTCCTCGCGCTCCGAGCCGTAGCGCAGCGGCATGTCCCAGCCCGCGAAGTCGGTCATGGTCGCGCCGAGCGAGCGGTGCAGGGCATCGAGCGCGGTACGCCGGGGTACGGCGGAACTGCTGGTCATCGGGCGTTCGTCTCCCAGGTGTGACGGGACGGGGCAAGGGCTTCCCGTACGGACACGGGAAGGTCCTCCCCATCTGTCATCGGAACCTGAGAGGTTCGCCGTGACCCTCGCGGGAACACGGCTTGCACCTTGGGTGGGACCACCGGGGCGGCCCGCTTTTCAGATGTGCCTCGCCCACGCGGTAACGGTGCCTGAGAGATTCAAGGGAGGGACTTGCTCCTTCGGCGCCCCGGCGACACAAAAGCCGGGGACTCTCCCGCGCGGATTCGAACGGCCGGTATGCAGTTGGCGCGGCCATCATCGCACGCCACCCCCGCCGCGCGGCAGGCCGGATCTGTAACGGGGCTGTGTCAGGAAGCGCACCAAATCACAAGACAGATTCCATTACCTTCTCTTTACTGTCTATGGGGAGACCCGTACCTGACGGGACTGCTCCAAGGGGAGGACGATCTACGGTGAACAGGACAACGGCGTACGCGACGGCGCTGCCCGCACAGCCCACGGCGCCCGCGAGGGAGAGCCGCGCCGGGCACCCCGCGCCGGTCGTCCGCGATCTGCGCGACCGCGAAGGACACAGCCCGCACGCCCTCCTCTTCGGCCCCCGCGACCTCGTCGTCGTCACCGGCCTGCCCGGCAGCGGCAAGTCCACGCTGATGCGCCGCACGGTCCACGGCGCGGGCATCGACTCCCAGGACACGAGAGACCGCTGGGACGCGCGGACGCCCGCCTGGCTGCCGTACGCCGTCTACCGCCCCCTCGTCCGCCTCGCGCACTACGCGGGCCTGTGGCGCGCCCTGCGCTCCGGCAAGGGCGTCGTCGTCCACGACTGCGGCACCCAGTCCTGGGTACGCAACTGGCTCGCCCGCGCGTCCCGCCGCCGGGGCGGCACCCTGCACCTCCTCCTCCTGGACGTCACCCCGGACACGGCCCTGGAGGGCCAGCGCGAGCGGGGCCGGGGCGTCTCCCGGTACGCGTTCCTGCGCCACCGGCACGCCGCGTCCCGCCTGATCAGGTCGGTGGAGAAGGGCAACCTGCCGGACGGCTGCGAGGCGGCGATACTCCTGGACCGGCCGGCCGCCGACGTCCTGCGCAGGATCGCGTTCACCCGGGGCTGAACCCACCTCACCCAACACCCCCTTAAGCTTTGCCTCTTCGACAGCGGTTTTCAGCAGGCGGTATACAGCGATGGACTTCCCGACCGACTTTCCGGCCCCCGCACACCCCCACTCCCACGGCGGCTGGCCGGGGAACGAACTGGAGGAGGTGCTCTCCGCCTCCCTCGGCGTGCCGTCAGCGGGCGGCCGAATAATCGAGGTCCTCGCGCGCAGCTTCGTCTGGATCCCGCTCCCCAACGGCGGCGGCCCCCGCACCGGCCCCCTCGACCTCCCCACGATCGACGTCGCCGGCCAGGTGTACGTCCCCGTCTTCACCTCCGAGGAACAGTTCCGCCAGGTCACCGGCTCCCACATGGCGTACACGATCGCCCCGGCGGTCGAGTTCGCGAAGGGCCTCCCCCCGCAGGTCGGCATCGCCCTCAACCCCGACGGAGTCGTAGGCGTCCCCCTCCCCCCGCAAGCGGTGGCGGACCTCTGCCGAGCGGACCGCACCCCCCTGCACGGCACGGCCTCCGGCGCCCGAGTCCGCCTCTTCGAACCGAACTGGCAGGACGACCCGATGGACTTCCTCACGGAGGCGTCGAAGGAGTTCGAGGCAACGGGAGTAGTCCTGACGGCCCGCCGCTGCCTGGCGGCGATAGAAACCTCGGACCCGGTGATGTTCGTAGGGGTCGAACTAACCCACTGGGACGGCGAGTTCGGCGAACGCCCCCTGGACGCACTGGGCAGGGCACTGGGCAGGGTCCCGGTCCCGTGGGGAGTGAACCTGATCCTCCTGGACGTGGCACAGGACCCGGTAGGGGAGTGGCTGAAGTTGAACGTCCGCCCCTTCTACACGCGGGCCAGCTGAAGGCTTTTAGGGGCGCGGGGAACTGCGCGAGAAACCACGACGGACCCGCACCCGCCTACGAGCAATCGGCGAACCCCCAATAGGCGCTTAAGCTTGACTGCGACGCCGGGTAACGGACGACCCAGGCCAACTCACGAAGGGGCGGTAAGAACGTGAGCGTGAGCGTGAGCGGCACCGCTGCGGCCGGCCAGGTCGAGCACATGCTGCGCCAGGTCACGCCTGGCCGCTACGACGCCTACGAGGCACTCCTGCGCGCGCTCTCGACCCCCACCACCGGCCAGGTCTGGATGCTGCTGTGGCACGGCCAGTCCGGCTCCCCGGACGCCCAGTACGGCGCGATGGAGGTGGACGGCCACGCGTACGCACCCTGCGTGACGTCCGCCCAGGAGCTGTCCGCGAGCGGCTGGAACCGTTCGTACGAGGTGGTGGACGGCCTCGACGCGGCCCGCACCCTGTACCCGGACCGCCACGGCCTGTGGCTGAACCCGCACGCGCCGGGCGGCGGCGTCGGCGTCCCCTGGCCGGACCTGCGCCGCATCGCGACGGGCCTGGACCGCCAGCCCCCCGGCCCGCTGCGCCTGTCGGACCCGGCGGTGGAGATCCCGCACTTCTACGCCCTCCTCGGCCAGAACGCCCACCGCACCCCCGCGATCAGGGCGCTGCGCCGCGCCTGGGTCCAGCCGTCCCTGGGTCAGCCGTACCTGTCGATCGGCCTGGACGTGTACGACGCGTCCCCGCAGTCCGTCGACGCGGTGCGCGCGATGATGCAGCAGTCGATCGGCGCCGTCCCCGACGGTCTGTCCGTGTCGACGGTCGCGATGACCGACGAGTACGACCCGGTCGTCATGTGGATGCGGGTCAACGCCCGCCCGTTCTACGACCGTGAGGCGCACGCCCCGGCGCAGCAGTCCCCGGCGGCCGGTTACGGCTACCCGGCGACGCCCGGCGCGTACTGATCCGTCCCGCGCGCCCCTTCTTACCCACGAGTACATCCTGACGCTCCGTCATCTCAGGAAACCCGCTCGTTACACCGACCCGTGTTCATCTCCGCGCGTAGAGCGAACCGGTACACGCTACTGTGCCCTGAATTACCGACTTGCCCTCGTCCGAGGGTCGTTACCCACTGTTCGGATAACGGAAGCCCACAGTCGGCATCACGGTTGTGCATACTTTCGGCGCCGCATCTGGCGCGTGATCACGAGCGCGTTGAAGACTCGCCTCCCATAAGACGCGAGTAAGGCCGGTCACCACCGGCGGGAAGGGTCAGTGCACTGTGACCGCACCGATCGAGACCACCGGGTCGGAGGCAGGAGCACAGCCGGAGGCCGTGCTCGCCGGGGCCAGCCAGAGCCAGATCGAAGGGCGTTCACTCACCCAGATCGCCTGGACCCGGTTCAAGCGCGACAAGCTGGCTGTGGCCGGCGGCATCGTCGTCGTCCTGCTCGTCCTCATGGCGATCCTCGCCAAGCCCATCGAGTCCGTCTTCGGCCTCGACCCGAACGAGTTCCACCAGGACCTCATCGACCCGGCGATGCAGGCGCCCATCGGCGGCTGGGGCGGCATGAGCTGGGACCACCCGCTCGGCGTCGACCCGCAGTACGGCCGCGACATGCTCGCCCGCATCATCGACGGGTCCTGGGTCTCCCTGCTCGTCGCGGGCGGCGCCACGCTGCTGTCGGTGGTCATCGGCACGGTCCTCGGGGTCGTCGCCGGCTACTACGGCGGCTGGGTCGACTCGATCATCAGCCGGCTGATGGACACCTTCCTGGCCTTCCCGCTGCTGCTCTTCGCCATCGCCATCTCGGCCTCCGTCCAGGACGGCTTCTTCGGCCTGAACGGGCTCCCGCTGCGGATCTGCGTACTGATCTTCGTGATCGGTTTCTTCAGCTGGCCGTACATCGGCCGTATCGTGCGCGCCCAGACGATGACCCTGCGCAAGCGGGAGTTCGTCGAAGCCGCGCACAGCCTCGGCGCACGCGGACCGTACGTTTTGTTCCGCGAACTCCTCCCGAACCTCGTCGCGCCGATCCTCGTCTACTCGACGCTGATCATCCCGACGAACATCCTCTTCGAGGCCAGCCTGAGCTTCCTCGGGGTCGGTATCGCCCCGCCGCAGGCGTCCTGGGGCGGAATGCTCAGCAACGCCGTGGATCTCTACACAGCTGATCCGCAGTACATGTTCGTGCCCGGACTGGCGATCTTCATCACCGTCCTGGCGTTCAACCTGCTGGGTGACGGGCTGCGCGACGCACTCGACCCTCGCAGCAAGTGATCCACAACGACAGAGGGGGCTTTCCTCGGTGAAGACCAGAAGAGTGACCGCCGCGATCGCGTCGGTCCTGGCGATCTCGCTGGGCGCTTCCGCCTGTGGCGGAGACAGCGACAGCGGTGGCGGCTCCGCCAAGGGGAAGAAGGACGAGGCTCTGACGTCGGTCGTCAACGTCTCGAACAAGAAGGGGGGCACCCTCAGCTTCGAGCACTCGGACGTCGCGGACTCCCTGGACCCGGGCAACACGTACTACGGCTGGGTGCAGAACTTCTCGCGCCTGTACGGCCGTACGCTCACCACGTTCAAGCCGGCCGCCGGCAAGGACGGCCTGACCGTCGTCCCCGACCTGGCCGAGTCGCTCGGTACGCCGAGCGCGGACGCCAAGACGTGGACGTACAAGCTGCGGGCCGGCGTCAAGTTCCAGGACGGGACCCCGGTCACGTCCAAGGACGTCAAGTACGCCATCGAGCGCTCCAACTTCGCGCCCGAGGTGCTGTCCAACGGGCCGACGTACTTCAAGTCGTACCTGCTCGGCGGCGACAAGTACACGGGTCCCTACAAGGACAAGAACCCGAACGGCCTCGCGTCCATCGAGACGCCGGACGCGCAGACCATCGTGTTCAAGCTGAAGCAGCCGTTCGCGGACTTCGACTACCTGGCGACCTTCTCGCAGACGGCCCCCGTGCCGGCCGCGAAGGACGACGGCGCCAAGTACGTCCAGCACATGATCTCCTCGGGCCCGTACCAGTTCCAGTCCTACGAGGAGGGCCGCAGCGCCACCCTCGTGCGGAACCCGCAGTGGGACGCGAAGACGGACCCGATCCGCAAGGCCCTGCCGGACAAGATCACGATCAAGTTCAAGGTGAACCCGGTCACGATCGACAACGACCTGATCTCCGACCGGGTCACCGTCGACGCCGCCGGTGCCGGCGTCCAGGCCGCGACCCAGCCGAAGGTGCTGACCGGCAAGAAGGCCAACCAGACGGACAGCTCGTACGCCGGTGCCACGCAGTACATCGCGCTGAACCAGAACGTCGAGCCGTTCAACAACATCAACTGCCGCAAGGCCGTGCAGTACGGCGTCGACAAGCAGTCCATCCTGGACGCGGCCGGTGGTGCGCCGAAGGGTGACATCGCCACCACGCTGCTGCCGCCGTCGGTCAACGGCTACACCAAGTTCGACACCTACCCGTCGGCCGGCAACAAGGGCGACGCGGCCAAGGTCAAGGAATTCCTCACCGCGTGCGGCAAGCCGAACGGCTTCAACACGATCCTGACCGCCCGCTCCGACCGTCCCGCCGAGATCGCGCAGGCCACGGCCGTCCAGGCGTCGCTCAAGAAGTACAACATCAACGTCGAGATCCGGCAGTTCCCGGCCGGCAAGTACTTCTCGAACTTCGCCGGTGTCCCGTCCTACGTCCACCAGCAGAAGCTCGGCATGCTGTCCATGGCGTGGGGTGCCGACTGGCCGACCGGCTTCGGCTTCCTCGACCAGATCGTCAACGGCTCCGCCATCAAGCCCTCGGGCGGCAACAACCTGATGGAGCTGAACGACCCGAAGATCAACGCGGCCCTCGCCGCCACGATCGCCAACACCGACGCCGCCGCCCGTACCGCGGGCTGGGGCACCATCGACAAGATGGTCATGGACACCGCCACGGTCGTCCCGACCCTCTACCGCAAGAACTTGCTCTTCCGGCCTGCGTCCGCGACCAACGTCACGGTCACTCAGGCGTACCTGGGCATGTACGACTACCTGCTGATGAGCTCCTCCAAGTAGGAGCCCCAGAGCAGGCCGGAATCTTCTCGAAAGGCAGGTGAAGGTTCCGGGTGGCGGGGACGGACACGTTCCGACCCCGCCGCCCGGAGCCGGACAGCTGTGGCTGCGTACATCATCCGGCGCGTATTCGGCGCCCTGGTACTGCTGCTGGTGGTCAGCGCAGTCACCTTCGCGATCTTCTTCCTGGTACCCAGGCTCGGCGGCCAGACCGCCGACCAGCTCGCCACGCAGTACGTCGGCAAGGACGCCAACCCCGACTCCGTGCTGGCGATCAAGAAGAACCTGGGCTTCGACCAGCCCATCTACACCCAGTACTGGCACTTCATCAAGGCGCTGTTCGTCGGTGCCGACTACAAGTTCGGCCCGGACGCCACCCACTGCGGCGCGCCCTGCTTCGGCTACTCCTTCAAGAGCCACGTCGAGGTCTGGCCGCAGCTCACCGAGCGCATCCCGGTCTCCTTCTCGCTCGCCGTCGGCGCTGCCGTGATCTGGCTGATCTTCGGTGTCACCACCGGCGTCATCTCCGCGCTGCGCAAGGGCAGCCCCGTCGACCGCGTCTCCATGTTCATCGCGCTCGCCGGCGTCTCCCTGCCGATCTTCTTCACCGGCCAGGTCCTGAGCGCGCTGTTCGTGTACGAGATCCCCATCTGGGACTCCATCGACTACATCCCGTTCACCGAGAACCCGGCGGAATGGGCCTGGCACCTCCTGCTGCCCTGGATCAGCCTCGCGTTCCTGTTCTCCGCGCTCTATGCCCGCCTCACCCGGGCGGGGATGCTGGAGACCATGGGCGAGGACTACATCCGCACGGCCCGCGCCAAGGGCCTCAAGGAGACGACGGTCGTCACCCGGCACGGCCTGCGCGCCGCGCTCACCCCGATCGTCACCATCTTCGGCATGGACTTCGGCACGCTGGTCGGTACGGCCGTCCTGACCGAGACCGTCTTCTCCCTCCAGGGCATCGGCGCCTACTCGGTCCAGTCGATCCGGGACAACGACCTGCCCATCGTCATGGGCGTCACCCTGGTCGCCGCGTTCTTCATCGTCTTCTGCAACCTCGTCGTCGACCTGGTGTACGCAGCCATCGACCCCCGGGTGAGGTACTCGTGAGCAAGCTCGATAAAGCGGCCCCGGGCGAGCCGGTCGCCGACGCCCCCGACGACACGTTCCTCTCCGTCCGCGATCTGAAGATCCACTTCAACACGGACGACGGCCTCGTCAAGTCCGTCGACGGCGTCAGCTTCGACGTACGGCGCGGACGCACGCTCGGCATCGTCGGCGAGTCCGGCTCCGGCAAGTCCGTCACCTCGCTGGGCCTCATGGGCCTGCACCGCTCCGCCCGCAATGCCCGCGTCAGCGGCGAAGTCTGGCTGGACGGGCAGGAGTTGATCAGCGCCCACAACGACGAGGTACGGCGGCTGCGCGGCCGGAAGATGGCGATGATCTTCCAGGACCCGCTGTCCGCGATGCACCCGTACTACACGATCGGGCAGCAGATCGTGGAGGCGTACCGGGTCCACAACGAGGTCACCAAGAAGGAAGCCCGCAAGCGCGCCGTCGAGATGCTCGACCGGGTCGGCATCCCCGAGCCCGACCAGCGCGTGGACGGCTATCCGCACGAGTTCTCCGGCGGGATGCGCCAGCGCGCGATGATCGCGATGGCGCTGGTGAACAACCCCGAGCTGCTCATCGCCGACGAGCCGACCACCGCGCTCGACGTGACGGTCCAGGCGCAGATCCTCGACCTGATCCGCGACCTCCAGAAGGAGTTCGGCTCCGCGGTCATCATGATCACGCACGACCTCGGTGTCGTCGCGGAGATGGCCGACGACCTGCTCGTCATGTACGGCGGTCGCTGCGTCGAACGCGGGTCGGCCGAGGACGTGTTCGCGGAACCCCGGCACCCGTACACGTGGGGCTTGCTGGGCTCGATGCCGCGCCTCGACCGCGACGACACGGACCGGCTCATCCCGATCAAGGGCGCCCCGCCCTCGCTCATCAACATCCCGTCCGGCTGCGCCTTCAACCCGCGCTGCCCGTACGCGGACCTCCCCAAGGACAACGTCACCCGCACGGTCCGCCCCGACCTCACCGAGGTCGGCACCGGCCACTGGGCCGCCTGCCATCTCGGGCAGGAACAGCGGGAGCGGATCTGGAACGAAGAGATTGCGCCGAAGCTGTGAGCGATGCCGTGAGCGATAAAACCGAGGGTACGGCCGTTTCGGGCGAGGCTCCCGAGGTCTTGCTGAAGGTCTCCGGCCTCCAGAAGCACTTCCCGATCCGCAAGGGCCTCCTCCAGCGCCAGTCCGGTGCCGTCCGCGCCGTCGACGGCATTGACTTCGAGGTCCGCAAGGGCGAGACGCTCGGTGTCGTCGGTGAGTCCGGGTGCGGCAAGTCCACGATGGGCCGCCTCATCACGCGGCTCCTCGAACCCACCGGCGGCACCGTCGAGTTCGAGGGCAAGGACATCACGCACCTCAGCGCCGCGGGGATGCGGCCGATGCGCCGCGACGTCCAGATGATCTTCCAGGACCCGTACTCGTCGCTGAACCCCCGGCACACGATCGGTACGATCGTCAGCGCGCCGTTCAAGCTCCAGGGGGTGTCCCCGGAGGGCGGCGTCAAGGCGGAGGTGCAGCGCCTGCTGTCGGTGGTCGGCCTCAACCCCGAGCACTACAACCGCTACCCGCACGAATTCTCGGGCGGCCAGCGCCAACGCATCGGCATCGCGCGGGCGTTGGCGTTGAACCCGAAGCTGGTCGTGGCGGACGAGCCGGTCTCGGCGCTGGACGTCTCGATCCAGGCGCAGGTGGTCAACCTCCTGGACGACCTCCAGTCGGAGTTGGGCCTGACGTACGTCATCATCGCTCACGACCTTTCGGTGGTCCGCCACGTCTCGGACCGCATCGCGGTGATGTACCTGGGCAAGATCGTGGAACTGGCGGACCGGGACAAGCTGTACAAGTCCCCGATGCACCCCTACACGAAGGCCCTCCTCTCAGCGGTCCCGATCCCGGACCCGAAGCGCCGTGCGGCGAAGAGCGAACGCATCTTCCTGAAGGGCGACGTCCCGTCCCCCATCTCCCCGCCGAGCGGCTGCCGCTTCCACACGCGCTGCTGGAAGGCAACGCAGATCTGCCAGACAACGGAACCCCCCCTCCTGGAACTGATCCCCGGCCAACAGGTGGCCTGCCACCACCCGGAAAACTTCGCAGACCAGGCCCCTCAGGAAACGGTCCTGCTGACGGAAGCGAAGCAGGCGGCGGAGCTGGTGGCGGACGAGGTCCTGGCGGAATCGGCGGAGACGTCGGCGGCGGTGGCGGCGGAGGTAGAGACGGCGGGGGAACCCGAACCTGCTGAAGCGCAGGAGCAGCCGGCAACGGACAAGCCTGAGGGCAAGCCGGAAGCTGGCTGACGCCGGACGGAACCAAGTCTTTTAGGGGCGCGGGGCTGTATCAATATGCGGCTCCGCCGCGCGGGCGCGACCAGCTACGACGAACCTACGGGCGTCAACGCTGGCCGCGCCCAGTCTTTTTAGGGGCGCGGGGCTGTGTCGATGTGCGGCTCCGCCGCGTGGGCGCGACAAGCCACGACGAGCCTGCACCTGACCACGAACCGGATGCGGCACTTCGTAGCTCGCCGCCCAACTCCCCGCGCTTTCATATGCCGGGCGCGCCCAAGTCTTTTAGGGGCGCGGGGAACTGCGCGACCAGCCACATCGCACCCGCACCCAACGACGAACCGGCAACACCCCACTCCTCACAACTTGGCAAAGTCATGCACATGCCCACACCGCGCCCTGCAAAGTCGTCCCCGTCCGATACATCGGCACAACGCATGAAAGGGACGACCATGCCCCTCTCCCGCTCGGCCTGGGCAGGCACAGCCGTAGCCGCGGCAGCCACCCTCTTCGTCGTCGCAGCCTCCCCCGCCCCCACCCCCGGCGCGGACGGCATAGGCGACACCTACTTCCCCCAACTCGGCAACGGCGGCTACGACGCCCTCCACTACGACCTCGGCGTCGCGTACAACCCGGACACGGACCGCCTGGACGGCACCACCACCGTCACCGCGAGAGCGACCCAGAACCTCTCCGCATTCGACCTGGACCTACAGAAGTTGGAGGTCACCAGGGTCGAAGTGAACGGAAAGAAGGCGAAGTTCACCAGAGAGGGCGACGAGATAAAGATTACGCCCCGTCAGTTCCTGAAGAAGGGACGGACGTTCAAGGTGAGCGTGACGTACGGCGGCGTACCGGAACCCTTGGGCGGCCCCATAGTCTTCGGCTCGGACTACGGCTGGATGAAGACCACGGACGGAGTCTTCGTCGCCTGCGAACCGAACGCCGCGTCGACCTGGTTCCCGTCCAGCGACCACCCCGCGGACAAGGCGACGTACGACATCCGCATACGAACTCCCAAGGGCCTGACGGCAGTTTCGAACGGCCGCTTGGTCTCGACGTTCGACAAGGGCGACTCCACGTACACGCACTGGCGCGAATCGAAGCCGATGGCGACGTACTTGGCGACGGCGACGATAGGCAAGTTCGACGTAAAAACGGGCACCACCCCCGCCGGCACCCCCATCTACGTAGCGATAGACCCGGTGTTGGCGAACAGCAACAACGTCGACGTGTACGGAGTGACCGCCGAGGCCACCGACTACTGGTCCCAGGTCTTCGGCCCGTACCCCTTCGAGGAGACCGGCGCGATAGTCGACGACATGCCGCAGGCGGGCTTCTCCCTGGAGGTCCAGAGCAAGCCGGTCTACTCGGCGGTCCGCAACGAATCGACGATCGTCCACGAGCTGGCGCACCAGTGGTTCGGCGACTCCGTGAGCGTCGCGCACTGGAAGGACATCTGGCTGAACGAGGGCTTCGCGACGTACAGCCAGTGGCTGTGGGACGAGCACAAGGGCACCCGCACAGCGCACGACGCGTTCCTGGCGGGCTACAACTCCCGCCCGTCCACCAGTGCGTTCTGGCAGATCACCGTAGGAGACCCGCAGCGGGACACGATGTTCGCCTCGGCGGTCTACCAGCGAGGCGCGATGACCCTCCAGATGCTGCGCGAACGCATAGGCGACGCGGCCTTCTTCAAGCTCCTCCCGACCTGGACGAAGCAGCACCGCTACGGCAACGCGAACACGGCCGAGTTCATCGCCCTCGCGGAGAAGATCTCGGGCCGGCAGCTGGACGACCTCTTCCAGACGTGGCTCTTCACCACAGGGAAACCGACCCTCTAGCCCCTCCGCTCCTTGCATAACAAGGAAGACACCCGGCGATAAGCAAGAATGTGCGGGTGCTCCAGCAAATCTTCAGCCCCTCCGTCCAGCACACCCTGGACCTGGCCGGCATCTTCGTGTTCGCGCTCTCGGGCGCCCTGCTGGCGGTCCGCAAGAACTTCGACGTCTTCGGCATCGCCGTCCTCGCCGAGGTCACCGCGCTGGGCGGAGGCCTGTTCCGCGACCTGGTGATCGGCGCGGTCCCCCCGGCGGCGTTCACGGACCTGGGCTACTTCATCACCCCGTTGATCGCCGCCCTGATCGTCGTCTTCCTCCACCCGGAGGTGGAGCGCATCCAGAACGCGGTGAACGTCTTCGACGCGGCGGGCCTGGGCCTCTTCTGCGTGGCGGGTACGACGAAGGCGTACGACCACGGCCTGGGCCTGACGGCGTCGGCGACCCTGGGCCTGGCCACGGGGGTGGGCGGCGGAGTCCTCCGGGACGTCCTGGCGAACGAGATCCCGTCCCTCCTGCGCTGGGACCGCGACCTCTACGCGGTCCCAGCGATGGTAGGGGCCACGATGGTGGTGGTCTGCATCCACTACGAGGTGCTCAACCCCCTGACCAGCGCAGTCGCCGCCACCACCGCCTTCGTCCTACGCCTCCTGGCGATCCACTACCACTGGCGGGCCCCCCGGGCATGGAACCGTAGAGCTACTGCGCAAGAGGAGTAGTACCCCTGGTACCGGCGGCTCCCGTATTGCCCTCGGCCTCCGTCGTACCCGTACTACCTCCGCCGTCCCCACCCGATACGTTCGTCAGCCCCATCTGCGTGGTCAGCCATTGGAACGCCGGTACCACCTGCGGCTTCCACAGCTTCATGTTGTGGCCGCCGACCTTCTTCGGGATGTAGACGACGTGGACGACCGTCGGCGCCTTGGCCTCCTTCTTGAGGGCGAGGCCCGCCTCGTACCCGTCGCCGGGCTGGCCGGACTGGTAGAGCGAGACGGCCGGGGGAGTGGCCGCCTTCTGGAGCATGAAGAAGGGGTTGGTGTCGTGCCGCAGGGTCGGGTCCTGGGCGGTGAGGGAGGAGCGCTCGCCCATCGGGTCGTTGTACCCCGAGAGGCTGACGGCGGCGCGGTAGCGGTCGGGGTGGGCGATGGCCAGCTTGGTCGCGCAGTGGGCGCCCGCCGAGTACCCGGCGACGGCCCAGCCCTTGGGCGCGGGCAGGGCGCGGAAGTTGTCGGTCACCATCTTCGGTACGTCGACGCTGAGCCAGGTGTCCGCGTTGACGGTGCCCGGCACGTTCGCGCACCCGGTGTCGACGCCCGCGAGGAGCGTCGTACGCGGCGCGACCAGGATGAACGGCGCTACCTTGCCCTGCCGCATGAGCGAGGCGAGCTGCTCGTGCGCGTGCAGGGAGCCGAACCAGGCCTTCGCGGAGCCGGGGTAGCCGGGCAGCAGCTCGACGACGGGGAAGTGGATGTTCTTGAGGGACGGGTCGTTGTACTGCGGCGGCAGCCAGACGTAGACCTCGGCGGTGACGCCCGAGACCTGCCCCTTCAGCTCGGTCTGCATGACCCCGCCGGCCGCGCGCATCCCCGGCCCCTCGGCGTCGGTGAACTTCTGCTTGACCTTCGGGAGCTTCTTCACCGATATCCCGCCGGTGCCGCTCGCGCCGAGGTCGCGGGCCTGGTTGACGTGCGACCCGGTACCGAGCAGGTCGGCCCAGTTGTCGTACAGGTTGTTGGAGTTGTTCACCAGGGTGAAGACCAGCGCGACGGCGGTCCCCTGCGCGAACAGCAGCATCAGGAAGCGCACCCCGCCCCGCAGGACGCGCGGCCCGCCCAGCCGCGTCCACAGGAACAGCGGGAGCACGATGGCGACGACCGCCAGCGCGATCAGCGTGTAGAGGAACGGGGTCCCGGTAAGGCTCATGTCCCTACAGAGGGAAAACGCGGGCCCAGGGTTTACGGACGTGTGCGGACACTTACCGAGAAATTGCCGGAGGCTCACCGAAGCGCGCCGTGGATCTTGCGGGGGCGGGTGGGTACCAGCCGGTAAAGCTACCGCTTAGTAATCGCCTGTTGTACTGTTCACCCATGTCAGAGACAGCCGCCCCCGCCACCGTCGGAGACAGCGAGTTCGACCGCGCGACGACGCTCACTCCCCGCGCCCCCGGTGCGTATGACATAGATCTCCCGGCGGGCTGGACCATCTTCGGCGCCCTCAACGGCGGCTACCTCCTGGCCGTCCTCGGCCGGGCCCTCGGCGACACGCTTCCGCACCCCCACCCCTTCACGATCTCGGCCCACTACCTGAGCGCCTCCCGCCCCGGCCCGGCGACGGTCCGCACGGAAACGGTCCGCACGGGCCGCACGCTCTCGACGGGCCAGGCGTCCCTGTTCCAGTACGACGAGACAGGCGCCGAAGTCGAACGCATCCGCGTCCTCGCCTCCTACGGCGACCTCGCGAGCCTCCCCGACGACGTCCGCACGTCGGCGAAACCCCCGGCGTTCCCGCCCCTGACCCACTGTGTGGGCCCGGACGACGCCCCCGGCTCTGCCGACCAACAGCCCATAGCGGAACGGGTGATGCTCAAACTCGACCCCGCGACGGTCGGCTGGGCCCTGGGCCAGCCCTCCGGCAAGGGCGAGTCCCGAGCCTGGTTCGGCCTCGCCGACGGCCGGGACGCCGACCCCCTCTCCCTCCTCCTCGCGGTGGACGCCCTCCCCCCGACCGCCTTCGACCTGGGCCTCAAGGGCTGGGTCCCGACGATCGAACTCACCGCCCACATCAGGGCGTTGCCCGCCCCGGGCCCGGTCCGCGTCGCCATCACCACCCGCAACCTCGCGGGCGGCTTCCTGGAGGAGGACGCGGAGATCTGGGACAGCGAGGACCGCCTGGTGGCCCAGTCCCGCCAACTCGCCCGCGTCACACTGCCGTAAGGGGCTCCCGCCCGGTCCAGGCGGCCAACTTCCCGTAGAAGTCGGCCCCTTCAGGAGCCTCGACGGCGGACCCGAACGGAATCCCCGGGGGCCGCTGAGGGCCGGGCAGGTTCCGCAGCGCGGCGTCCAGAGCGAACTCCCCGACCTCCGGCGAGAGTTGCACGGGCCACCCGAGGGCCTCGCTCAAGTCCCAGGTGTGGGTGGCGAGTTCCATCACGTACCCCGAGATCGCGGCGGCCCCCGGCACCTCCCCCCACGGCACCCGGACGGTCTTCGCGAGCGACGCGTCGTCCTCCCACGCCTTCACACCCCGAACGCGCGCCTCCTCGAACACCACCCCCCACTCGTCGTCCCCCACCCCTTCCACGAACGCCTCCACGACCAGCCCGTCCCCACCCTCCCCGGTCACGGCGACCCGCACCATCACCCCGACGACGTGCGACAGCAACCCCCGCACGTCGAACTCCGGACACGGCGTCCCCGCCCCGAGCTGCTCGACCCGTACGGCGTCGATCAACTCCCCGATCTGCGCGGTGGCTTGGGCATACAGGGAACGTGGGTCGACGGTCATGGTCGTGCCTTTCCGTAACGGCTGCTGTGTACGGGGACGCTGTCACCGAAACCTGACACCTCCCGTCAGCTTTTTGCGCGATCCTGGTCCCGTGAAATCCGATCGCCTCCTCTCCATCCTGTTGCTGCTCCAGACCAGGGGCCTGGTCCCCGCGCACGAGCTGGCCGCCCGTCTGGAGGTGTCCGAGCGGACCATCTACCGCGACGTCGAGTCCCTGTCGGCAGCGGGCGTGCCCGTGTACGCCGAGCGCGGCCGGCACGGCGGTATCCGGCTGCTCGAAGGGTTCCGTACGGACGTCACCGGCCTGACCGCCGACGAGTCGCGGGCGTTGTTCGTGCTGGCGGCCCAGGGCGCGCACGAAGCCCTCGGCCTGGACTCCGCGTTGGGCTCCGCCCTGCGCAAGGTGATGGCCGCGCTGCCCGCACCGCACCGACCCGCCGCCGAGGTCACCAGCCGCCGTATCCTCGTCGACGCGACGCGCTGGATGAACGGCGAGGCGAAACCCGTGGACCTGGACATCCTCCAGGACGCGATCTTCACGGACCGCCGCCTGCGCCTGCGCTACCGGCACAGCGGTACGACCGACCCCCGCACGTACACCGTCGACCCGTACGGCCTCGTGTCCAAGGCGGGCGTCTGGTACCTGGTCGCCGACCGCCGCAGCAGACCCCAGCTCTTCCGCGCGGACCGCATCCAGTCGGCGAAACACCTCACGGTCCCGGTCAAACGCCGCCCCGGCGTCGAACTGGCCGACGCCTGGGACGTATTGAGACGCCAGGTGGAGGAACGCCCGTCCACGATCGAGGTGAAGGTCCGGGTACGCCGCGACGCCCTGGACCGCTTCCTACGCATAGCGGCAACACAACTTGCCCACCCCCAGCAGGAGTTGGACCTATCAACGAACTGGGTCCCGGTACGCCTCACCTACGCACAACTCCCAGCGACCCGCCAACTCCTCATGTTCTCGGACCAGGTGGAGGTCATCTCCCCACCGGAGGTCAGAGCAGAACTACGCACAGCGCTGGCTGCTGTCACGGCTCTGTACGAGCGCGAGGAAGGGGAGCTGGGGTAAGCGAGCAGGTCGGACGGGAGCACCGAGCGGCGTAGCCGAGGGTCAGCAGGGCTGAGCTTGAGCATCAAACCCCCTGCGCACCGAGGTCTTTTAGGGGCGCGGGGCTGTATTGATTTGCGGCTCCGCCGCGTGGGCGCGACCAGCCACGATGGCGCCGCACTGACCCGCGTCCCCAGCCCCCCGCTACGCATTCCAATGCAACCGCCCGATACTGATCAACCGCATCTGCCGAGCAGCCCGATCCACAGCCACCGCCCGCTCCTCAGCCCCCGCATCCAACGTCTCCAAGAACAACGAGGCGACGATCAACATCTGATCCACATACAACTGAGCCAGCATCAGCAGATCCCCCGCACTCCACCCCCCTGCCTCGGAATCCTTCGCCAGCTCATCCCGAACCTCCTCGGCAAACCGAGCAAGCTGAGCACGAATAGCCTCCCGAACAGGCTGAACCCCCCCATGCCGCTCACGCGCGATGAACCGCACATGCGCGGGATGCGCTGACACGTGCCCGTCGATCAACTCCAGCGCCCGAGCGATCCGTTGCTCAGGATCATCCGTAGCGATAACAGTCGTACGGATCATCGGATGCAGACTCCCGAGCGCCTGCTCGACAAGGGCAACCCCAAGATCGGGGATGGACCGAAAGTGCCGATAGAAGGCAGTCGGCGCCACCCCCACAGCCCGCGTCACCTCGCGGAGCCCCAAGCTGCTGAGACTCTGCTCCTCCAGCAACTCCAACGCGGCATCCAGAAACGCCTGCCGCGTCTTCTGCTTCTGCGCCTGGCGGACACCCACGGTGTGACTCATCTCTCCAGTTAACAACTGTTCTCCGTAATCGCAAAGCCGGCCACAGGGACTAGACTCCCAAGTCAGTGAACAACTGTAACAACAACTGTTCACTCACCTGCAACGAGTCTCGCGAAGGGATCCCCCGATGTTGTTCCTGGTAGCCGCGCTGCTCCTGCTCGGCGTAGCCATGGGCACGGTGGCGCACGCCCCGCTGAGCGTCACGCTGATCGCGGCGACGGTCATAGCGATATGGCTGGCGATCTTCGCCGCACGAGAACGAGCCACCCGCCGCCGCACCACCGGCCCCCGAAGGGAAGCCTGAAGATGCTCCGCCTGACAGCAGCCCCCACCCCCCAAGCCACGGCCACTCCCCGAGACCCGGACGGCATGGCGGTGGCGTCATTCATCCTGGGCCTGGTGGGCCTCCTGGTCCTGAACCTGTTCCTGGGCCCGATCGCAATAGTCCTGGCAACGGTGTCCCTCCTGCGAGGCACAACCCGCCGAGGCCGAGCCTTCCTGGGCCTGGCACTGGGGATAGCGGACTTGGCGGTCCTGTTCGCGTTCATGCAGGCGGACGCATCAATCTCGTGGAGCTTCTAGCAACACCACCACTTACCACCGCCCGCACCCGCTCCACTGCGCCCGCGCAGCTGCGGCTAGCCGCGCCACCCCCACGGCCCCGCCACCCGCTCCACTCGCCCCGCGTAGCTGCGGGCAGTCGCGCCACCCCCACTGCCCGCACCCGCTCCACTGCGCCCGCGCAGCTGCGGCCAGTCGCGCCCACCCCCACGGCCCCGCCACCCGCTCCACTCGCCCCACCCAGCTGCGGGCAGTCGTGCCGCTAGGGGCGGCACGGGTGGGCGCAGCGGCACCCCGCCAGCGCGGGCAAGCGCCAACGCCCCCACCCCAGCCCCCACCAAGCCGCACCAGCCCCACCACCGGAACCACCCACCCCCTCGCCCCACCCCCGAGCCCCGACACCCCGCCCCCAGGCCCGTACAATCGCTGAACCATGGCCTACCTCGACCACGCCGCAACCACCCCGATGCTCCCCCAAGCGGCAGAGGCACTGACCGCGCACCTGGGAGTCACCGGCAACGCCTCCGCCCTGCACGCGGCAGGCCGCAGAGCCCGCCGTACGGTCGAGGAAGCGAGGGAAACCCTCGCGGAGTCCCTCGGCGCCCGCCCCAGCGAGGTCGTCTTCACCTCGGGCGGCACCGAAGCGGACAACCTCGCGGTGAAGGGCCTCTACTGGTCGAGGAGGGACGCGGACCCGCAGAAGACCCGCGTACTCGCCAGCCCCGTGGAACACCACGCCGTGCTGGACGCGATCGACTGGCTCGCGGACCACGAGGGCGCGACGGTCGAGTACCTCCCGGTGGACCCGTACGGAAGAGTCCACCCCGACGCCCTCCGCGAGGCGATCGAGAAGAACCCAGACGACGTGGCCCTCACCACGGTCATGTGGGCGAACAACGAGATCGGCACGGTCATGCCGATCCGCGAACTGGCCGCCGTGGCAACGGAGTACGGCATCCCCATGCACGCCGACGCCGTCCAGGCGTACGGCCAACTCCCCCTGGACTTTGCGGAGTCGGGCCTAGCCGCGATGACGGTCTCGGGCCACAAGATCGGCGGCCCGTACGGCATCGGCGCGCTCCTGCTGGGCCGTGAGTACACCCCCGTACCGGTCCTGCACGGCGGCGGCCAGGAACGCCACGTCAGATCAGGCACGTTGGACACCCCGGCGATCGCGTCGTTCGCGGTGGCCGGCCAACACGCGGCGGAACACCGGGAGTTGTTCGCGAGGGAGATCGGCGCACTGAGGGACGCCCTCGTCGAGTCGGTCCGTACGGCGGTCCCGGACGCGATCCTCGGTGGCGACCCGTCCCCGAACGGCCGCCTCCCCGCGAACGCGCACTTCACGTTCCCGGGCTGCGAGGGCGACTCCCTGCTCCTGCTCCTGGACGCCCAGGGCATCGAATGTTCAACGGGCTCCGCCTGTACGGCGGGTGTGGCCCAGCCGAGCCACGTCCTGCTGGCGGTGGGCACGGACCCGGACCTGGCACGAGGAACCCTCCGCTTCTCCCTGGGCCACACCTCGACGGAGGCCGACATCGACGCGGTCGCCAAGGCGATCGGCCCGGCGGTGGAGCGCGCGAGGGCGGCAGGGCTCACGTAGCCCCACCGCCCCCGAAAACCTAACTCTCCGTCACCATCAGCGCCGCCATCATCCCCTCGTCCTCATGCTGGAGGAGATGGCAGTGCAGCATGTACATGTACGTATCGTCCGCGAAGTCCGTGAACTTCATGGCGATCTTGATGGACCCACCGCCGACCACCTCGAACGTGTCGAACCACCCCAGGTCCACCCCCGTCGGCTTCTCCCCGTTGATCTCGATCAACTGGAAGGGCACGTCGTGGAGATGGAAGGAGTGCTCCAACTGCGTCGCGTTGGTGACGGTCCAGATCTCCTCCGCGTCGAGGGTCGTACTGATCATCGCCATCCCGGACATGGTCGTCCCGACGGACCCGTTGATCGTCATGTTGAGCCCGCTCTGCCCGAGCGTGATCGTGCGCGCGGTGAACGACGAAGTGTCGTACCGGGTGATGGAGTTGAGGGCCGACGGCAGCTCGGCGGGCGTGTCGGAGGCGCTCGGCGTGACGGTCAGGAAGTCGTACGTCCCGCTGCCGCCTCGCACCCACCCGGTCGTGACGACGGTCTGGAGCGTCACGGCGTCGCTGAGATCCATGACGAACTCGGCGCGCGCACCGGCGACGAGCCGGATGGATTCGACCTCGGCGGCGGACGCCAAGTACCCCTGATCCGTGGCGATCTGGGTGAGCGTTCCCCCGTCGCTGCGCTGGATCGTGAGGATGTCGGCGGGGGACGCGTTGAGCACCCGGAACCGGGTCCGCGTCTTCGTCGCGGTGAACGTGAGCGTCGTGTCGTCGACGTTGACCCCGTTGCACAGCAGCGGATAGACGAGGCTGCCGCCGAGGTACCCGGTGAGGTTGTACTTGACGTCGCCGCCGCTGTCGGCGGCCAGCGACTGGAGGATGATCGGGATGTCGTCCACGCCGTAGTCGCCGGGCAGCGCGGCGGACGCCGTCGAGTCGTCCTCGACGATGATCATCCCGGCGAGCCCCCGGACGACCTGCTCGGCGGTCGTGCCGAGCGCGTGCGGGTGGTACCAGAGCGTCTTCGCCTCGTCCTTGACCTCGAAGGTCGGCGACCAGGTCTTGCCGTCGGCGAAGGAGTTCTGCGGACCGCCGTCCATCTCGGGCGGGATGTGCGCGCCGTGGAAGTGGACGGTCGTGTCGGCGCCGAGGCTGTTGGTGATGTTCAGCAGGACGGTCGAGCCGTTGGTCCACTTCATGGTCGGGCCGAGGTAACTCCCGTTGTAGCCCGCGCTGGTGCTGGAGACGCCGCTCAGCACGTCGTGCGTACCGGTCCGCGCCTCCAGCGTGAACGTGGTCGTCGTCCCCGAGGTGGTCCCCTCCAGCAGGTCCGGCACGGTCAGCGTCGCCGTGTTCGTCGCGGCGCTCGCCCTGTTCCCGTCGGTCCCGCCGAGCAGCCCGACCGCCGTACCGGCCCCCGCGACCGCCCCGAACCCGATCCCCGCCATCCCGCCGAGGAACTTCCGCCGGTGCAGGCCCTTCGCGCGCCGGCCGGCCTTCGCGTGCTCACTCTTGCCACTGTTCGTGTGCTCCGTTGAGTGCGTCATGGCGGGGAGCCTGGAGCAGCGGTCTGTGCGCGCCCTGGGGTGAAGTTAGGAGTTGTGTAGGTGTGTTGGACGCGGCCCCGCCCTCTGTCGTGCGCAGCCCCGCCCTCACGCCTCCGCCTTCGACAACGCCTCCTTCGCATCTGCGACCAGCTTCAGATACCGGTCCCAGTCCCAGTGCTCCCCGGGGTCCGTATGGTCTGTCCCCGGCACCTCCACATGCCCGATGATGTGCTCCCGGTCCACCGGAATCCCGTACCGCACGCACACCCCCGCGGCCAGCCGCGCCGAAGCCGCGTACATCGCGTCCGTGAAGTCCTTCGGCCGGTCCACGAAGCCCTCGTGCTCGATGCCCACGCTCCGCTCGTTGTACGACCGGTTTCCCGCGTGGTACGCGACGTCCAGCTCGCGGATCATCTGGGCGATCCGGCCGTCCTGCCCGACGATGTAGTGCGCGGCGGCCAGGTGCCCGGGGTCCTGGAACGCCTTTACGGCGCTGGCGAAATCGCCCTGGGTGACATGGACGACGATCATGTCGACGTCGTAGTCGTCGGGCCGGTCGGCCCACCGGAAGTTCGCGTCGGACGCCTCCACCCACCGCGCGCCCACGAAGTCGACGGCGCCCTCGACCCGGGGCCGCTGGTTCCCGGGCAGCTTCCACCACAGCCGCGACAGGTCGTCCCGCGCGATCACGGCCGTACCGCCCAGGGCCGCCGCCACACCCCCGAAGATCAGCGCCCGCCGCCCGATACGCCGCTCGCCTTCCCGCTGTCTCGACCCCATGAAACCCCTTCCCGCACTGCCCTCACATGATCCCCAACGCTTATCCGTGAGCCCTGGTTCCCGCGGCCCCGTACCCTGGAGGGGCTATGACTGAGACCGCGCGCCCCCTCCGAGTCCTCGCCGCCATGTCCGGCGGGGTCGATTCCGCTGTTGCCGCTGCCCGAGCAGCCGAAGCCGGCCACGACGTGACCGGCGTCCACCTCGCCCTCTCGGCGAACCCGCAATCGTTCCGCACGGGCGCGCGAGGCTGTTGCACGATCGAGGACTCCCGCGACGCGCGCCGCGCGGCCGACGTGATCGGTATCCCGTTCTACGTCTGGGACCTCGCGGACCGCTTCCGCGAGGACGTGGTCGAGGACTTCGTCGCCGAGTACGAGGCCGGCCGCACCCCCAACCCCTGCCTGCGCTGCAACGAGAAGATCAAGTTCGCCGCGCTGCTCGACAAGGCGCTCGCCCTCGGCTTCGACGCGGTGTGCACGGGCCACTACGCGAAGGTCCTGACCGGCGCGGACGGCACGCGCGAGCTGCACCGCGCGAGCGACATGGCGAAGGACCAGTCGTACGTGCTGGGCGTCCTCGACGAGAAGCAACTCGCGCACGCGCTGTTCCCGTTGGGCGACACGCTGACCACGAAGGACGAGATCCGCGCTGAGGCCGAACGCCGTGGCCTCGCGGTCGCCAAGAAGCCCGACTCCCACGACATCTGCTTCATCGCCGACGGCGACACGCAGGGCTTCCTCGCCAACCGTCTCGGCAAGGCCGAGGGCGACATCGTCGACGAGACCGGCACGAAGCTCGGCACCCACGAGGGCGCGTACGGCTTCACGATCGGCCAGCGCAAGGGCCTGCGCATCGGCACACCGGCCGCCGACGGCAAGCCGCGCTACGTCCTGGACATCTCGCCGGTCAACAACACGGTGACGGTCGGCCCGGCCGAGGCCCTCGACGTGACGTCCCTCACAGCCATCAAGCCGCGCTGGTGCGGGACGGTTCCCACAGGGGCGGCGGTCTACACGGCCCAGCTGCGCGCGCACGGGGGCGAGACGGAGGTCACGGCGGAACTGGTCGCCGGGGAACTCCAGGTCGAGTTCACGGAGCCGGTACGGGGTGTGGCTCCGGGCCAGGCGATCGTGCTGTACGACGGGACGCGGGTCGTGGGGTCGGCGACGATCGCGACGACGACGCGGCGCGAGACCGCCGGGGTCTGACGGGTCAGAGCCCGAACAACGCCGCCGCGTTGTCGTGACACACGCCCCGCAGCCACTCCCGGCCCAGCTCCAGTCTCTCCAGTGACTGGAGCTGGTGCAGGTACGGGTACGGGATGTTCGGGAAGTCCGTGCCGAGGAGGATGCGGTCACCGAGGTCGGCCAGCCGGGGTACGACGTCCGGCGGGAACGGCATGAAGGACTCGGCGAAGTCGGTGAACGCCATCGTCGTGTCCAGCCGCACTTCGGGATACCGCTCGGCCAGGTCCAGGAACTCCCCGTACTCCGGCATGCCCATGTGCGCGATGATCAGCCGGAGTCGGGGGTGCCGCGCGAGGACCCGCCCGATCGGCTCGGGACCCGTGTGCTTGCCCGGTGTGGGCCCCGACCCGCAATGAATGACGACCGGGACACCGGCTTCGGCGAGCAACCCCCATACGGGGTCGAGGAGTTCGTCGGCGGGGTCGTAACCCCCCACTTGCACATGCGCCTTGAACACCCGCGCGCCCGCCTCGACGGCTTCCCGGACGTACAACTCGACGTCGGGCTCGGGGAAAAGGGTCGAGGTGTGCAGACAGTCGGGCGTACGCCCGGCGAAGTCTGTGGCCCAGCCATTCAGCCAGCGGGCCATGCCGGGCTTGTGCGGGTAGAGCATCGCGGTGAAGGCGCGGACGCCGAAGTCCCGTAGAAGGGCGGTGCGTTCGGCTTCTTCGGTGCGGTAGGTGATGGGCCAGTCCATGCCGGTGAGAGGGCCGACGGAGTCGAAGTAGTCCCACACTTTGTGGAGGACGCGTTCGGGCATGAAGTGGGTGTGGACGTCGATGAGGCCGGGGAGGCCGAGGTGTTGCCAGAAGGCGCGTATCTGCTCGGCTTCTGGAGTCACAGGGACGTGTGTCACTCTCAGAGTTTCCCTTATTCGGCAGGACGTTCCGGTTCGAACTCGCCCTCACCGAGCCCGAACCGGAACCGTCCGCCGCGTGGGACTCCGTCAGGACACGTCGGGTTCGTAGAAGCAGAGGTGTCCCTTGATCTGTGCGACGGCGTCGTAGGGATCGGGATAGGCCCATGCGAGGTCAGGCGCGTCGGGGAGGGACCAGTAGGAGGCCGTGCCCTTGAAGGAGCAGACGGTGTGGGTGTCGGAGGGGGTCAGCAGATCGATGCGTACGTCCTCGGCGGGGATGTAGTAACGGGGCGGACACCCCGTCTCCTCCAGGAGCAACGCCCGCTCGGTCTCGGCCAGTAGCAGCTCACCGTGCATCACGCGCACGTGCGCGGAGGACGGTTCGATGGTGATGCGATGTCCTTCAGCCATGCACGACAAAACACCGGCGAGCCTCAGCCTGTTCCCCCGTACGGTGTACACCATGCGCATCTGTGTCTTCCTCTCCGCAGCAGACCTCGACGACCGCTACACGCTCCCGGCAAGGGAGTTCGCGACGCTCCTGGGCAAGGGCGGCCACACCCTGGTGTGGGGCGGCTCCGACGCGGGCCTGATGAAGGTGGTCGCGGATGGCGTCGAGGAGTCCGGCGGACGCCTCTGCGGAGTCTCGGTGCAGTTCCTCGCGGTGAGGGTCCGCCCCAGGGTGGACGAGATGGTCGTGGCGAAGGACCTGGCCGAACGCAAGAAACTCCTGATCGAGAAGGCCGACGCTGTGGTCATCATGGTCGGCGGCACAGGCACCTTGGACGAGGCGACCGAGATCCTGGAGATGAAGAAGCACGGCCACACGACAAAGCCGGTGGTCCTCCTCAACACAGCAGGCTTCTACGACGGCTTGGAACAACAATTCCGCCGCATGGAATCCGAGGGCTTCCTCCCGGTCCCCCTGTCCAGCCTGATGCACTTCGCGAAGGAACCGGCGGAGGCGCTGGCGCACTTGCTGGAGAACGAAACCACGTCTTGAGGGGCGCCGTACGAGGGGTGGGTCAGCGGGGTCACGTCGAAACGTCCCGGCGGTACCGGGCCAGCCATTCCGAGTTCACGTCGTTTCCCTGCCGGCGCGTGAGCGGCTGCACCGGACGGTCGTCCCGCGCGACCCCCACGCTGTCCAGGACCCGGTCCACCACACCTTCCGGGTCTGCCAGCGTGTCCTCGTACGTCACCGTGATCGGCGTGATCCCGCTGTCGGAGAACCGGCGCGCCCACTCCTCGTTCTGCTCCCGGATCATGCGCTCCCAGTGCGCGATCCGGTCGTGACGATAGGGAATGTCGGCGCCCACGCCACGAACGTCGTCGGCGTACCAGACGTCGGTCTCCATCGCCCGGTACAGAGACACCGCTTGTGCCGCCGTGTCCAGCCGCCGGTTCCACACATAGACCGGGCGGTCGAAGGCGCGCTCGATCACCTCGCGCCAGCTCGCCCCGTTCGCGGACTGGTACCGCCGCAGCCCGGCGACGACCTCGTCCAGGTACGACCCCATGACGATCAGGCCCCACACGCCGTTGGCCGAAGTCCCGATCCGCGTCAGCTTTCGCAGCTGGTCCGGCTGCGTCCGGTGCGCGGGGCCGATCGGGATGTCCTCACCGTCCAGTTCGACAACGCGGTTGTACAGGTATTCCCCCGGTACCCCCGACAGACCCGTGCTCTCCAGCAGACCGGCCAGCAGGTGAGTCCCTGCCCTCGGTGTGCTGCAAATGAGCAGACCTCCGCCCGCCGCCGGCGCCATGTCGCGCGCTCGCGCCACAGGTCGCACCCCCTTTTCGACCGTCTTGACCCTCGCTCGACCGGCCCCTAGCGTATTGGCTCCTAGGTCGTAACACGGGGGGCATGGGGTACGGGGGATGCGCATAGCGATCGCGTTCGACGGGCAGTACGCATCGGCGGCACGCAACATGCTGTCGTCGCTGGCCCGCTTCCTGCCGCCGCAGAGCGGCGTGCGCATCTCGGCACTGATGACGGACGATTCACCGAGCGCCGACGTCGTCGAGCACGCGAAGTCCCTCGGGCTCGATCTGGAGATCGTCCGGCTGCGCCGCGACCTGTCCGACCTGCCGCTGGTGCGCTACCTGAGCGGCGCGACGTACGCGCGCCTGTTCCTGCCGGAGCTGGTGCCGGACGACGTGGTGCTGTACATGGACGTGGACGTCGTGCTGATGCGAGACGTGACAGAGCTGTTCGCGACGGACCTCGGTGACAGCCCCCTCGCGGCCGTGCGGGACATGTGGCGTCCCAACCTCCACGAGGCGCTGGCAGACGGAGACAGCGGACGGTTCGCGCCCTACTTCAATGCCGGGCTGATGCTGTGCAACCTCCGCCAGTGGCGTCGGGAGAACTTGACCGAGCGGGTCCTCCAGTGGCTCGCGAGCCAGGATCAGGTGCCGGTCTGCCTGGAGCAGGACGCGCTCAACGCGCTCACGCACGGTCGATGGATCGAGCTGGATCCGCGCTGGAACGTGTTCCCGATGACCGACTTCCGCGACATCCCGCCCGAGGCTTGGCCGCCGCGACTGGATACGGAGTACGACGCGTACCGCGAGCAGGAGCGACGTGCCTTCGTGCTCCATTTCATCGGCTCCCGCAAGCCATGGCGTCACCCGTACCCGGACACGGAGAACCTCAGGCGATACCGCCACTTCACCGCGCCGACCGTCGAGGACACGACGCCGAACCCTGTACCCCCGCCCGCTCGGCCGACCTCCCCGCCCGTCGAGGACGCGCCGCCGAATCCCGTCACCCCGCCCCCTCGGCCACCCTCCCGACCCGCCCCGGAGACGCCGCCCCCGGCGCATACCAGGAGAAGGGAGCCGGAACCATTGCCGCCGGAGCCGGAGGTGTTCGGCTACCCCCACCGTCGCAAGAAGACCCACTTCGCCTGACCAAGAAGTACGCCTACGGCGAGGCCCTCCACGCCGTTCTGGTCGGGCGCTTGCTGGCGGGCTCAAGCGCGTCAACGCCCTCGACAAACATCCGCATGCGCTGCCCGACCGTCACCTCGTCCACGTGTACGCCGGGCCGCATCCACGTTCTTCAGGGGCGCGGGACTGTATCGATATGCGGCTACCGACGCGCGGGCGCGGTCAGCCGCATCGCGACCCGCACCCGCGACATGACCTCTCCACCTGCAACCTTCCCGCACTCGCTCCCCGGCGGATCCACGTTCTTCAGGGGCGCGGGGAACTGCGCGACCAGCCACGACGCGCCTGCACCCGCACCACAAGCAAGTGCAAGCATGACCCCATGCCAACACACCTCCTCACCGGCGCCGGTTCCGGTATCGGTGCCGCTGTTGCTCGCCGTCTTCATGCGCGCGGCGACGACCTCGTACTCCATGCCCGGGACGCCGCCCGGGCCAAGGACCTCGCCGCACAGTTCCCCGGCGCTCAAACCCTCGTGGGCGACCTCGCCGACCCCGACAAACTCAGCTGGGCCTTCTCCCACCAGACCCTCCCCGACCGCGTGGACACGCTCCTGCACATCGCGGGTGTCGTCGACCTCGGCCCCGTGGGCGACCTCACGCCCAAGACCTGGCGTCACCAGCTCAACGTCAACCTGATCGCCCCGGCGGAGCTGACCCGCCACTTCCTCCCTCAGCTCCGCATGACGAAAGGACACGTCCTCTTCGTCAACTCCGGCGCAGGGCTGAACGCCCACGCGGAGTGGTCCGCGTACGCCGCCTCGAAGCACGGCCTCAAGGCCCTCGCCGACTCCCTCCGCCACGAGGAGCACGGCAACGGCGTACGGGTCACCTCGGTCTACCCGGGCCGCACCGCGAGCCCGATGCAGGCGAAGGTGCACCAGCAGGAGGGCAAGGAGTACGACCCGCGGAAATGGATCGACCCGGAGTCCGTGGCGACGGCGATCCTGACCGCTATCGACCTCCCCAGGGACGCGGAGATCAACGACCTGACGGTCCGCCCAGGCCGCTGATCCTGTCAGAGGCGTTCAAAAACGATCACCCGCCGCCCCCGGACCTCCTCATCGGCGACCACCCGGAAATACCGCTCCAGCACAGCCACCTTCGCCCGGTCCCGCGCCCCACGCGCGGGCCGCGCGACCCCCTCGGCATCGGTCACGAGCAGCACCCGCCGCTCGACCGACAGCGCGTCCCGTATCCGCGAGGCCTCCGCCTCGACCCCCTTGAGCGTCCCGGACTCCTCAGGCCCCCGCACCAGCGCGATGTCCCGCAACCCCGCGAAGGCGTCGGGCGACACGGACTGCGTATCCCGCCGATCCGACGGCACGAACACCACGGCATCCCCGGGCCCCTTCAACCGCTGTACGTCGGAGGCGACGGCAAGGACGTCGTCGATACGACTCGACGGCGCCCGCTTCGCGAGGGAGTACGGCAGCAGAGCCACCACCGCCACCGCGACCACCCCCGCGAGAACAACCCCCCGCGCTTTCGAAAATGTCCGTATCGCCGCCCCTAGGGACGATCCGATCAACAACGCAAGCCCGAGCATGCTGAAAAGAACGTACCGATCCATGTACAGCGGCCGAATCAACGACAACCCGATCAACCCGGCCTGAGGAACGACCAGCAACGGCAACCCCACACCCGTCACGGACAACCGCCCCGCGCGCGGGCGATCCACCAACGCCCCCGCGCACCCGATCCCCACCAGAACGGCGGGCCCGATCAACATCCCCCACGTCAACGGCGGTATCCACGCCACCTGCTGGGCCTGGGACCGGCTGAACAGCACCAGCGGCAGAACGCCCACCACGGCGAGAGCCCCGGCGACACCCCACCGCACCCACACCCGCCGCCCGACACCGCACCACAGCAACGTCACCAGATGCGCGGCGAGGATCATCAGGGACAGCCAGTTCAGCAGCCCGATGACCAGCACGACACCCCCGTACAGCACCCAACGCCCGCGCCCCCGCACCCCGTTGACGAGCAGCAGCGTCGCCACCGCAGCCCCCGCCGCGACGAGCGCGTACGACCGCCCCTCCTGGAGCTGGAACTGCACGGCGGGCAGCAGCCCGAACGCGAGCCCGGCGGCCAGCCCCACCCACCGGTCGGCGAGCCGGCACCCGACGACGGCGATGCACCCGGCCGCGACGGAGATCCCCGCGACGGACGGCAGCCGCAGCGTGAAGACACTCGCGCCGAACCACTCGAACAGGACGTGCATCAGCAGGTAGTAGAGCCCGTGGACGACGTCGATGTTGCCGAGCATCCGCCAGATCTCGCCGGTGGACCGCGAGGCGGCCTGCCAGGTGGCCGCCTCGTCGCGCCAGAGACTGTCCTGCCGGGTGATCCCCCACAGACCGAACGCCCAGGTCCACAGGACCGGTACGACCCACACCACGGGCAGACGGCGATACGGCATGAAAAGGATCCCCCCGGAACGGCTGTCGACGGCCGGACAGGAAGAGCGAAGATCATCGGACGAGGTTCCCCCGCGCGCGTACGTAGGCTTCGCACGTGAACCCAGACATTCGTTTCGCCCCCGCCACCGGCGTCGGCTCCCTGCCCGGCGGCGACGCCAGGGAGGCCGCCAAGACGGTCACCGGCTCGTTCGAGGACTTCCCCCACCTCGCGGAACTCCCCGCGCGCGGGCCGGGCGCCGACATGATCGGCCGTACGGCGGGGATGCTCGTCGAGATGTACGCGCGCGTGGAGCCCAGCGGCTGGCGCCTCGGCGACCGGCCGGGCCGCGACACGAAGCGGGCCCGCTCGTGGCTGGGCGAGGACCTGGACGCGATGGAGGAGTTCACGCAGGAGTACGACGGCCTCCTCAAGGTCCAGGCGGTTGGCCCGTGGACGCTCGCGGCGTCCCTGGAGCTCCACAACGGCGAGTCCGCGCTGTCCGACCCCGGCGCCTGCCGCGACCTCGCCGGCTCCCTCGCGGAGGGCCTGCGCGAGCATCTCGCGGAGGTCCGGCGCAGGGTCCCCGGCGCCCAACTCGTGCTCCAGCTCGACGAACCGTCCCTCACCTCCGTACTGCGCGGACACGTCAAGACCGCCAGCGGCTACCGCACCCACCGCGCCGTGGACCGCCAGATCGTGGAGGCGACCCTCCGGGACGTCCTCGGCGTGAACGCTCACGGGATCGTTCACAGTTGCGCCCCGGACGTCCCCTTCGCCCTGCTGCGCCGGGCCGGAGCCGCCGCCGTCTCCTTCGACTTCTCGCTCCTCACCGAGCGTGACGACGACGTGATCGGCGAGGCCGTCGAAGCCGGGACGAAGCTCTTCGCCGGTGTCGTGCCCGGCACGGACACGGCATTGTCAGACCCTGCCGGTAGCGTCATGGGTGTCAGGACGCTGTGGCGCAGGCTGGGGCTGTCACCGGCGCTTCTCGCCGAGGCCGTGACGGTGACCCCGGCGTGCGGGCTGGCGGGCGCTTCCCCCGCGTACGCCCGCACCGCGCTCGCCCACTGCGTCCGGGCGGCGAGATCCCTCGCGGACAACCCTGAGTAACGGAGGACAAAGGTGGCCGGCGACAAGCAGACGGAGGCCCGCGAGCGGCACGCGCAGCTCGCGGAGCAGATCGAGGAACACCGCTTCCGGTACTACGTGAAGGACGCCCCCGTCGTCAGCGACGCGGAGTTCGACAAGCTCCTGCGCGCGCTGGAGGCCCTGGAGGAGGAGTTCCCCGAACTGCGGACGCCGGACTCGCCGACCCAGAAGGTCGCGGGCGCGTACGAGACTGAGTTCACGTCCGTCGAGCACCGCCAGCGGATGCTGTCCCTCGACAACGCCTTCGACGACCTCGAACTCGCCGCCTGGGCCGAGCGCGTCCACAAGGACGTCGGCACCTCCGTCCACCACTTCCTGTGCGAGCTGAAGGTCGACGGCCTCGCCGTCAACCTGACGTACGAGCACGGCCGCCTCACGCGCGCGGCGACGCGCGGCGACGGCCGCACGGGCGAGGACATCACGCCCAACGTCCGCACGATCGCCGAGATCCCCGACCGCCTCACCGGCGACAAGGTCCCCGACCTCGTCGAGATCCGGGGCGAGGTCTACTTCCCGATGGAGAAGTTCGCCGAGCTGAACGCCCACTTGATCGCGATCGGCGACAAGCCCTTCGCCAACCCCCGCAACGCGGCGGCCGGTTCACTCCGCCAGAAGGACCCCCGCAAGACCGCGAGCCGCCCCCTGCACATGGTCGTCCACGGCATCGGCGCCCTGGAGGGCTACGACGGCCTCACGCGCCTGTCCGAGGCGTACGACCTCCTCAAGGACTGGGGCCTGCCCACCTCCGCGCACAACAAGGTCGTCAACGACCTCGACGGAGTACGGCAGTTCATCAAGTACTACGGCGACAACCGGCACTCCGTCGAGCACGAGATCGACGGCGTCGTCGTCAAGCTCGACGAGATCCCCCTCCAGGGCCGCCTCGGCTCCACCTCGCGCGCGCCGCGCTGGGCCATCGCGTACAAGTACGCGCCGGAGGAGGTCAACACCAAGCTCATCAACATCCGTGTGGGCGTGGGCCGTACGGGTCGCGTCACGCCGTACGCGCAGGTCGAACCGGTGACGGTCGCCGGGTCCGAGGTCGAGTTCGCCACCCTGCACAACCAGGACGTCGTCAAGGCGAAGGGCGTCCTCATCGGGGACACGGTCGTGCTGCGCAAGGCCGGGGACGTCATTCCGGAGATCCTCGGACCGGTGGTGGACCTGCGCGACGGCACCGAGCGCGCGTTCGTGATGCCCGCCGAGTGCCCCGAGTGCGGGACACCGCTGCGGCCCATGAAGGAGGCGGACGTCGACCTGCGCTGCCCCAACGCCCGCAGTTGCCCCGCCCAGTTGCGCGAGCGCCTCTTCTACCTCGCGGGCCGCAAGTCCCTCGACATCGAGCACTTCGGGTACGTCGCGGCAGCCGCCCTCACCAAGCCGCTGGAACCCGACACGCCGCCGCTGCTCGACGAGGGCGACCTCTTCGACCTCACCATCGAACAGCTCCTGCCCATCAAGGCGTACGTCCTCGACCAGGACAGCGGGCTGCCCAAGCGCGACCCGAAGACCGGCGAGGAGAAGATCGCCACCGTCTTCGCCAACCAGGAGGGCGAGGCGAAGAAGAACGCCGTCGCCATGCTGGAGCACATCGCCGCTGCCAAGGAACGCCCCCTCGCCCGCGTCCTGACCGGCCTGTCCATCCGGCGTGTCGGCCCGGTCGTCGCCGAGGTGCTCGCCCGCGAGTTCCGCTCCATCGAGCGCATCGAGCAGGCCACCGAGGAGGAGATCGCCGCGACCGAGGGCGTGGGCGAGATCACCGCCGCCTTCCTCAAGGAGTGGTTCGCCGAGGACTGGCACCAGGAGATCCTGCGCAAGTGGCGCGCGGCGGGCGTCCGCATGGAGGACGAACACTCCGGCGAGGACGAGGGCCCGCGTCCGCTGGAGGGCATGACCGTCGTCGTCACCGGCACCCTGGAGCACCACACGCGGGACGGCGCGAAGGAGGCGCTCCAGACGAGAGGCGCCAAGGTCACCGGGTCGGTTTCGAAGAAGACGTCTTTCGTCGTCGTGGGTGACAACCCCGGGTCCAAGTACGACAAGGCCATGCAGCTCAAGGTGCCTGTTCTGAACGAGGAAGGCTTCGCCGTCCTCCTGGAGCAGGGCCCCGAGGCGGCTGCGGACGCGGCGCTTCCGGTCGAGGAGTAGCCGTGAAAGGCCACCCGTTCAGTGCATTTGTGAGCGATACGGGTGGCCGGTGCGCATTCGGGCAACCGTCACCGACCGCTGCCCGTACACGCCCTGAGCGGCCTACTGTTGAGTTGTGCGCCTGCCGTGCCCAGTTGCGGTTCGGGGCATTCCCGGCTTGTCAGAACCGGGGACAGGGTTTTCCCACGCGGCGCCGCCCGGACCGAGTCCAGACGTGCGCCGCACGGCGTGGGCACCGCCGGCTGTGAGAGGGAACGGGAATGGAACCGACCGAGAGCGCCGCCCCGGACTCCCGGCCGCGCAGGCCGGGCGGGATCGACTGGCGTGGTCTGTGGGCCGGTCGTACGGCCGATGAGGCCGTGCTGGCGCTGCCGGTCGCCGAGGGCGTGCGGTCGCTGCCGGGTGGCTTCCCGGTGGACGGTGACGCGGAGCGGCAGAGTCCGCCCGCGCTGCCCGCCGTCGTCGTCGCGGCTGCCGCGCTCGCGCTCGGGGCCGGGTTCTACCAGGCCTTCACCGGCGGGCACGCCCTGTTCCCCTCCGGCACCCTCGGGTGGTCCCTCGCGCTCCTCACCGGGGTCATCGTCGGCCACCTCGTCATGCTCGGACGCGTCCGCTGGTGGGGCGGTACGGGGTCCGGGGCCGCGCTCACCCTCGCCGTGCTGCTGCTGTACGGCTGGGTCCCCGCCGGGCTCGTCAGCCTCACCGTCGTCGTCCTCGTCGGCGTCGCGCGTCGGCACCGGTGGCGGCAGGGGATTCTGCACGGCGCCGTCGACATCCTCGGCATCGGGGCGGGCGTGCTGGTGCTCGCGGTGTGCGGGCGGGTGCCGTCCGTCGAAGCGCCGTGGGACCCCGAGACGTGGACCGTCTACACGGCCCCTCAGGTCGTCCTCGTCGCCGTCGCGTACCTCGCCGTCACCCGGGTACTGGTCTGGTTCCTGCAAGGGCCCTCCCACGGCGGGCTGCCCACGGTGGCCCGTACCGCCCTCGTGCGGCAGTCCATCGTCGCCGTCGCGCTTCTCGGGATCGCGCCGTTGGTGTGTGTCGTCGCGGACGCGGAACCCGTCCTGCTGCCGCTGTTCTCCATCCCGCTCATCGCGCTCGACTCCACGCTGTGGATCGCCCGGATGCGCGCCGAGGAGCAACTCCGTGATCCGCTCACCGGGTTGCCCAACCGGCAGTGGCTGTTGGAGCGGATCTGGACCGCGCTGGACGATGCCGAACGGATCGGCGCCCGGGCCGCGTTGATGCTGATCGATCTCGACCGGTTCCGGTCCGTGAACGACACGCTCGGGCATCTCGCCGGTGACCGGCTGCTGTTGCAGATCGCGGACCGGCTCAAGGCGGCGCTGCCTCGCGGGGCCGAGGTGGCTCGGCTCGGTGGGGACGAGTTCGCGGTGCTGCTGCCGGTCGCCGACTCCACGACGTCCGCGACGCGGGTGGCGCGATCCCTTGTCACGACGCTGAGTTCGCCGCTCGACCTCGACGGGCTGACCCTGGTGCTGGAGGCCAGTGCCGGGGTCGCCGTGTTCCCCGATCACGCCGTCGATGCCGAGGGGTTGTTGCGGCGGGCCGACGTCGCGATGTACCAGGCTAAGCGGGACCGTACGGGAGTTGAGGTGTACGAGTCCAAGCGGGACTCCAACACGCCTGATCGGCTGGGGCTGTTGGGGGATCTTCGGCGGGCTCTCGATGCGCACGAGGTGCAGTTGCACTATCAGCCCAAGGTGCGGTTCGACGGGCAGGTGGCCGGGCTTGAGGCGCTGGTGCGGTGGGTCCACCCCGAGCGGGGGAAGGTGCCGCCGGACGAGTTCATCGCGATCGCCGAGTCGTCGGGGCTGATGCCTCATCTCACGGAGTACGTGCTGGAGACGGCACTTGAGCAGGTCGCCCGGTGGCGTGCGCAGGGCTTGCGCGTGCCGGTCGCCGTGAACGTCTCGCCGCGTGACGTCCATACGCCCGGCTTCGCCGGGTCCGTCGCGGCTCGCCTCGCGCGGCACGGTGTCCCTGCGGGAGCGCTCCAACTCGAAATCACCGAGCACGTGTTGCTGGAGGACCCCCAGCGCGCGGCCGACACGCTCAACGGGCTCACCGGCCACGGTGTGAAGATGTCCCTGGACGATTTCGGCACTGGGTACTCCTCGCTGGTGCACCTACGCCGCCTCCCTGTCAGCGAGCTGAAGATCGACCGCTCCTTCGTGGCCCGGCTGGCCGTCGACACACAGGACGCGGAAATCGTGCGCTGCACCGTCGACCTCGCGCACTCCCTGGGCCTCCTGGTGGTCGCCGAGGGCGTAGAGGACGACGAGACCTGGGAACGGCTCCGGGACCTGGGCTGCGACGCGGTCCAGGGTTGGCTGGTGGCTGCGGCGATGCCGCCGGAGGAAACAACGGCGTGGCTACGAGCGCGAGGCGCACGCGGCTGGCAACGCCCCCGAGCGGCGCTCCCTGCGGCGGAGTAACCCACCGGCCCACCCGTTTCCAGCACCTCAAGAGGCGGGCGTCTCCTGTGGGGGCGGGCTCGCCGTCGGCGGCTGCGGGTCCACTGTTTTCGTACGTCCTGCCTCGCCATGCCGTCTGACGGTTCCCGGTTCGTCGTGGCTGGTCGCGCCCACGCGGCGGTAGCCGCATATCGGATACAGCCCCGCGCCCCTAGGAGGGCGCTGACGCGCCCATGGGCAGGGCCCGTCTTCCGAAGTCGGCGTCAGCATGTCCGTTTCCATCACGCCGTCCCCCGCCCACTCCAGAACCAACCCCCACCGTCCCCACCCCAACCCTCACGCACCCCACCGAGCCACCCCACCCCGCAAGCCCCACCCCCCTCGGCCCTGCCGAATGCTCTCTCTTTTGTCACGATGACCCCATGGAACACGTCCTCGGAATCGGCGGCTACTTCATCCGAGCAAACGACCCCGCAGCCCTGCACACCTGGTACCGCGACTGCCTGGGCCTGGACGCTGACGACAACGGGCTATGGCGTCAGGAGCCCGGCCCCACGGTGTTCGCGGCGTTCGAAAGCGACACGGAGTACTTCGGAGCCAGAGAGCAGCGCACGATGCTGAACTTCCGGGTCCGGGACCTGGACGCGATGCTCACACAGCTACGTGAGAAGCGCGCGGACGTGGCGGAGGAGACGCAGACCATGGCCGGCGTCGGAAGGTTCGGCTGGGTCACCGACCCCGAGGGGAACCGGATCGAGTTGTGGGAGCCGGCGTGAGGGGGTCGGGGCGGGAGAGGGCCTCGCGGAGGGGAACCCCCTGCCGTACGGCTACGACGCGCCGCGCGCGCAGGTCGGCGCGTGTACGAGGCCGATACTTGGGCTCCTTCCCGCACCCGCACCCCGACCTCCCGTCGTACCGCAACCCTTCCCCCAGCACAGCGGCCACCACGGACCACCCCCGGACATCCCGCCGCGGCGGCGCGGCGAAGTCGAACCCCGCGCACACGAGCGGACGCGCGCAGTTCGGACACGGCGTCTGCGTCCCCGGCCCGATGTGCCGCTTGAAGCTGACGCGGCAGGAGACGCACGCGTAGTGCGGCTTGTAGAAGACGGAGAAGTAGAAACACATACGGCCACGGTACTGACGAGCCCCCTCGAACCCCCACCGGTTTCCGACGCGGACGGCCCAGAACCCACCCCCTCCAGCCCCCCGCCCCAAACCGTTTACCGTCCACCGACCCCCGCCCCCTAGGATTGGCCCCAAACCACATCCACTCACCCCAGAGGAACGCTGCATGCCTGGCATTACGCGCGAGGAGGTCGCCCACCTCGCCCGGCTGGCGCGTCTGGAGCTGGAGAGCGAAGAGTTGGATCACTTCGCGGGACAGCTGGACGACATCATTGGCGCCGTCGCACGCGTCAGTGAGGTCGCTGATCAAGACGTACCCCCGACCTCGCACCCGCTGCCGCTGACGAACGTCATGCGTGCGGACGAGGTCCGTCCCTCGCTCACCCCCGTGCAGGCGCTCTCGGGCGCCCCGGCCCAGGAGCAGCAGCGTTTCAAGGTGCCGCAGATCCTGGGGGAGGACTAACCACAGTGACGGACATCATCAAGCTCACGGCCGCTGAGACGGCCGAGAAGATCGCGTCCGGCGAACTCACCGCCGTACAGGTCACCGAAGCGCACCTCGCGCGCATCGAGGCGGTCGACGAGAAGGTGCACGCCTTCCTCCACGTCGACCGCGAGGGCGCGCTGAAGCAGGCCGCCGCCGTGGACGCCAAGCGCGCGAACGGCGAGAAGCTGGGCCCCCTCGCCGGTGTGCCCCTCGCGCTGAAGGACATCTTCACGACCGAGGGCATCCCGACGACCGTGGGGTCCAAGATCCTTGAGGGGTGGATCCCGCCGTACGACGCCACCCTCACCAAGCGCCTCAAGGCCGCCGACGTCGTCATCCTCGGCAAGACCAACATGGACGAGTTCGCCATGGGGTCGAGCACGGAGAACAGCGCGTACGGCCCGACGGGCAACCCCTGGGACCTGACGAAGATCCCCGGCGGCTCCGGCGGCGGCTCCAGCGCGGCGCTCGCCGCCCACATGGCCCCGCTCGCGATCGGCACGGACACCGGCGGCTCGATCCGCCAGCCCGCCGCCGTCACCGGCACGGTCGGCGTGAAGCCGACGTACGGCGCGGTCTCCCGCTACGGCATGGTCGCGTTCAGCAGCAGCCTCGACCAGGGCGGCCCGTGCGCGCGTACGGTGCTCGACGCGGCGCTCCTGCACGAGGTGATCGCCGGCCACGACCCGCTGGACTCGACGTCGATCGACGCCCCGGTCCCGCCGGTGGTGGAGGCGGCCCGCAACGGCAGCGTGGCGGGTATGCGCGTCGGCGTGGTCAAGCAGTTCCGCGGCGAGGGCTACCAGGCGGGCGTGCTCCAGCGCTTCGACGAGTCGGTGACGATGCTCAAGGAGCTCGGCGCCGAGATCGTGGAGCTGGACTGCCCGAGCTTCGACCTCGCGCTGTCGGCGTACTACCTGATCGCGCCGAGCGAGTGCTCCTCCAACCTGGCCCGCTTCGACGGCCTGCGCTACGGCAGGCGCACCGGAGACGACGGCACGCACTCGGCGGAGGAGGTCACCTCGATCACCCGCGCCGACGGCTTCGGCCCGGAGGTCAAGCGCCGGATCATCCTCGGCACGTACGCGCTCAGCAGCGGTTACTACGACGCGTACTACGGCTCCGCGCAGAAGGTCCGCACGCTGATCACGCGGGACTTCGAGAAGGCGTTCGAGCAGGTGGACGTCATCGTCTCCCCGACGACGCCGACCACCGCCTTCCCGATCGGCGAGCGCGCCGACGACCCGATGGCGATGTACCTGGCCGACCTGTGCACGATCCCGACCAACCTCGCGGGCAACGCGGCGATGTCCCTGCCGTGCGGCCTCGCGCCGGAGGACGGCCTCCCCGTCGGCCTCCAGATCATCGCGCCCGCGCTGAAGGACGACCGGCTTTACAAGGTCGGGGCCGCCGTAGAGGCCGCCTTCGTGGAAAAGTGGGGCCACCCGCTCCTGGAGGAGGCTCCGTCGCTGTGAGCAACGCACTGTCGAAGGCCAAGGGCTTCAAGAAGTCCAAGTCCGGTACGTACGTGTCCATCGCCACCACCGCGTTCGGCGCGTTCGGTGTCGCCAAGCAGATCAAGAAGGCCCGCGCCGAGCAGGACACCCTGCGCCTGATCGACGCCACCGTCTCCGCGGTCGCGATCGTCACCGGCCTCGCCATCCTGTACCGCGAGCTGAAGCGGCTGGGCGACGACGACGTCCTGCTGGGCTGAGAGGGAAGTTTTCACCGTGACCACCACGACCGACCTGGTGTCGTACGAGGACGCACTCGCGTCGTACGACCCCGTCATGGGCCTTGAGGTCCATGTCGAACTCGGCACCAAGACCAAGATGTTCTGCGGCTGTTCGACCGCCCTCGGGCAGGACGCGAACACCCAGACCTGCCCGGTCTGCCTCGGCCTGCCCGGCGCGCTCCCGGTCGTCAACGCGACCGGCGTCGAGTCCGCGATCAAGATCGGCCTCGCGCTGAACTGCGAGATCGCCGAGTGGTGCCGCTTCGCCCGGAAGAACTACTTCTATCCGGACATGCCGAAGAACTTCCAGACCTCCCAGTACGACGAGCCGATCGCCTTCAACGGCTACCTGGACGTCCAGCTGGAGGACGGCGAGACCTTCCGCGTGCAGATCGAGCGCGCGCACATGGAGGAGGACACCGGCAAGTCGACGCACGTCGGCGGCGCCACCGGCCGTATCCACGGCGCGTCCCACTCCCTGCTCGACTACAACCGCGCCGGCATCCCCCTCATCGAGATCGTCACCAAGCCGATCGAGGGCGCCGGGGAGCGTGCTCCCGAGGTCGCGCGCGCGTACGTCCGTGAGCTGCGCGAGCTGATCAAGGCGCTCGGCGTCTCCGAGGCCCGCATGGAGATGGGCCAGATGCGCTGCGACGTCAACCTGTCGCTGCGGCCCCACGGCCGGGAGAAGTTCGGCACCCGCAGCGAGACGAAGAACGTCAACTCGCTGCGGTCCGTCGAGCGCGCGGCCCGCTTCGAGATCATGCGGCACGCGGCGGTCCTCAACGCGGGCGGCACGATCATCCAGGAGACCCGGCACTTCCACGAGGACACGGGGTCCACGACTTCCGGCCGCGTGAAGGAAGAGGCCGAGGACTACCGGTACTTCCCGGAGCCCGACCTCGTCCCCGTCGCGCCGTCGCGCGCGTGGGTCGAGGAAATCCGTACGGGGCTCCCGGAGTTGCCGCTCGCCCGACGCAACCGGCTGCTCGCCGAGTGGGGCATCACCGGCACCGAGATGCAGGCGATCACCAACGCCGGCGCGCTCGATCTGATCGTCGCGACGATCGACGCCGGCGCGGACGCGGCCTCCTCCCGCAAGTGGTGGATGGGCGAGCTGGCCCGCAGCGCCAACGAGTCCCAGGTCTCCCTGGACGAGCTGGCGATCACGCCGGTGCAGGTCGCCCGGGTCTCCGAACTCGTCACCAGCGGCGACCTGAACGACAAGTTGGCGCGCCAGGTCATCGAGGGCGTCCTCGCGGGCGAAGGCACCCCGGACGAGGTCGTCGACAAGCGGGGCCTCAAGGTCGTCTCCGACGACGGCGCGCTCAACAAGGCCGTCGAGGACGCGATCGCGGGCAACCCCGGCATCGCCGACAAGATCCGCGGCGGCAAGGTGGCCGCGGCGGGCGCGCTGGTGGGCGCGGTCATGAAGGCGACGCGGGGCCAGGCGGACGCGGCACGCGTCAAGGAGCTGATCCTGGAGCAACTGGGCGTCAGCGAGGGCTAGTCGCCCTGAGCGCGAGGAGGGGTTGGCGTGTCACCGCGCCAACCCCTCCAGCCGTTCCCGGAGTGAGTCATCCGGGGAGCAGACCCGTACTCAGGGAGGCGCGCTACGCTCCCGCGCCATGAGGACCGACACCCGGGACGAGACCGACGACATGACGACGACCCACCCCCTGCCCGGCGCCACCGCCGGGGACGCCGAGGACGACGACATGGACCCGTTCGAAGAGGCCCGCCGGGCCCGCTGGACGGCGACCGGCACCGGCATCCTGCTCGCCCTCGCCGGCACCGCCGCCGCCCTCCTGCGCCTCGGCGGACGCACCCCGGCCCTGGTCCCGGCCGCGTTCGCGACGGGCGCCGCGATCTGCGCGTTCGCGGCGTACCTGGGTTCGCGCGGTCACACCCGGCGCGCTCTGTGGCTGCTGGTCCTCGGCGTCATGGTGATGGCGTTCGGGGACCAGGCACACTGACGGGCACCCGAACCGTCTCCTCGGCCGCAGTCTCCCCAGCCACCTGCTCCTCGGCCACCGGCTTCCCAGCCGCTGGCTCCCCGGCCACGGTCTCCTTGGCCACCAGCTCCTCGGCCGCGGTCTCCCCAGCCACCGGCTTTCCGGCCGCAGTCTCGCCAGCCACCGGCTTTCCGGCCGCCGCCTCCTCGGCCACCGGCTTCCCAGCCGCCGGCCCCCCAGCCACCGGCTCCTTCGCCCCCCGCGCCGCCGCCAGCCCCCGGCTGAGCCCCCCACGCATCCACAGCCCCACCGGCCGCTCCACCCACCGATGGATGCCGTACGACAGAAGCAGCATCGCGGTCGTCACGACCGCCATGTTCCCCCAGTGGCCGATGGCGGGCACGTGCCGCGTGATCCCCTTGGCGAGCGGGTAGCCGAGGCTCATGTGGACCAGGTAGAACGGGTAGGTCAGCGCCCCCGCCGTCACCAACCAGCGCCAGCTCACGTCCCGCAGCGGGCCGATGGTGGCCAGCATGAGGACGCCGAGGAACGCCGTCAGCAGCAGCGCGCACAGGCTCCAGGAGACGGTGTGGGTGCTTCCGGGCGCGGCCATGTGCCAGTCGACGCGTATCTGGAGCACGCTGAGCTGGTACGCCCACGCCATCCCCAGCAGGGTCCAGAGCATCAGGTTCTGCCCGAAGCGGAACATCAGGTAGAGCGCGATCCCGGCGACGAACAGTCCCGCGTAGCTGCTCAGGACGAACTGGTCGAGCAGTTTGTTCTGGGTGGAGTGCGTGACGTACGCGGCGACCAGCCAGACCGTGCAGAAGCCGAGCAGCCGCTCGTAGGTCGCGCCGAACTTCAGCACGATCGCCATCAGCAGATAGAAACGCGCCTCCAGATCGAGCGTCCAGGCGACCCCGGCGAGCAGATCGACGTCCAGCGGCCCCGGGAACATCGTCAGGTTGGAGAGCACGGTCCGCGGGTGCAGGTCCTCCGGAAGGTTGTCGGACTTCTGGGGGAACACCGCGAGCCGGGTGACGAGCAGCACGATCACCGCCCAGTACGCGGGGAAGAGCCGCGAGAGCCGGGACACCGCGAACTCGCCCGGCGTGCGCCCCCACGCGCTCATACAGATCACGAACCCGCTGATCAGGAAGAACATCTCGACCCCGAGCCAGCCGTACATCGAGGCGCGGTGCACGGTGTACGCGAAGTCCCGGGGTGCCTCGCCCCATATGCTCGGGAAGTTCTGGCCGAAGTAGTGGAAACAGGCGACCGCGAGCGCCGCCGCGAGGCGCAGCCCGTCGACGAGTGCGAGCCGTGGCGGCCGGTCGGGACTGTTCACCGGACGGATGGACACCGTTCCTCCTGTCGACAGACTGTGCGGTTCCTACGGGTGTAGGAGTCGCGGGCGCCCCAATAGTTGTTGCCGGGACGGGAGTTGTTACACCCCTGTGATGCGACGAGGGGTGGCTCGCCGCCGGATCCGGGAGCCGTGAAAGGGTCGTCCCGACAGCAGACCTACGCGAGAGGCAGCGGTATGTACGGGGTGTCCCTGGGGGACGACGGGGCCGAGTTGCGGCCCCTTGAGACGTGGCACGCCGAGGAACTCCTCGCGCACTTCGACCGGGGACGCGACCACATCGGTCAGTTCATCGGCTTCGGCTCCCGCGAGACGGACGCCGACTCCACGCGCGCGCTGCTCAAGCGGTACGCCGACAAACGCACCGAGGACTCCGGCTCCCTGCACGGCATCTGGTACGACGGGACGCTCGTCGGCGGCGTCCTGTTCCGTACGTTCGACGCCGCGACCGGCGTCTGCGAGGTCGGCTGCTGGCTGGAGCCCGCCGGGGTCGGCAAGGGCCTCGTCACGCGCGCGATGCACGTCCTGATCGACTGGGCCGTCGACGTACGCGGCATGCACCGCGTCGAATGGCACGCGGCCTCCGGCAACACGCCCAGCCTCGACGTCGCCCGCCGCCTCGGCATGAAGCGGGACGGCGTCCTGCGCGGCAGCCACCTCCACAAGGGCGAGCGGCACGACATCGAGATCTGGTCGCTCCTCGCGACGGAGTGGCGTCCCGCGCACAGGGATCATCAGGGCTCTCCTTTGTAGACACCCCCGGCTTCAGCCGGGGGTGGGGGTACCTCCCGCTCACGGGGGAGAAACGAAGTTCCTGCGGAGCGGGGCAGGAAAAGCCGGTTCGCCGCCAGGGCAGGTCGGTGTCCACCGGACACCGGCCGACACCTGCCACTCACACGGAATCTGATACCGTGTGAGGCATGGCGCAGCAGGTCAAGCGGGCGTTCAAGTACCGCTTCCACCCCACGGACGAGCAGGCGGCCGAGCTGTCGCGCACGTTCGGCTGTGTCCGTCTCGTCTACAACAAGGCGCTGGAGGAGCGCACCCGTGCCTGGTACGGCGAGCAGCGCCGGATCTCCTACGTGCAGTCGTCCGCAGCACTCACACAGTGGAAGAAGACGGAGGAACTCGCCTTCCTGACGGAGGTGTCCTCCGTTCCGCTCCAGCAGGCGCTGCGGCATCTTCAGACGGCGTTCGGGAACTTCTTCGCCAGGCGTGCCAAGTACCCCCGGTACAAGTCGCGCAAGAAGTCCCGTGCTTCGGCCGAGTACACCCGCTCCGCCTTCACGTGGCGCGACGGACACCTGACGCTCGCGAAGATGTCGGAGCCTCTGGACATCCGCTGGTCGCGTCCGCTGCCCGAGGGCGCGGTACCGACGACAGCGACCGTGTCCCGCGACAGTGCCGGGCGCTGGTTCGTGTCCCTGCTGTGCGAGGACACCATTCCCCCGGCCTCCGCCACCACGAACGCGGTTGGCCTGGACGCCGGAATCACCTCCCTGGTGACCCTGTCGACCGGGGAGAAGATCGCCAACCCGAAGCATGAGCGGCGTGACCGCGCCCGCCTGGCGAAGGCCCAGCGTGAGCTGTCGCGGAAGGCGAAGGGCTCGGCGAACCGGGAGAAGGCCCGGCGCAAGGTCGCCAAGGTCCATGCCGGGATCGCCGACCGGCGCCGTGACTTCCTGCACAAACTCACCACTCGTCTCGTCCGTGAGAACCAAACGGTCGTGATCGAGGACCTCACCGTCCGCAACCTGCTCAAGAACGGCAGACTCGCACGCGCCATCAGTGACGCGTCGTGGACGGAACTGCGCTCCATGCTGGAGTACAAGTGCGCCTGGTACGGGCGTGAACTCGTCGTGATCGACCGCTGGTTCCCCAGCTCGAAGCTGTGCGGGGCCTGCGGTACGGTCGCGGCGAAGATGCCGCTGAACGTCCGCGAGTGGACGTGCGGGTGCGGCGCGGTGCACGACCGCGACGTGAACGCGGCACGCAACATCCTGGCCGCCGGGCTGGCGGCATCCGCCTGTGGAGACGGCGTAAGACCTCAACGGGAGTCCTCCCGGACGGGGCAGCCGTCGATGAAGCAGGAACCCCAGCGGGCGACCGCTGGAATTTCCCGTCCTTGAGGCGGGGGAAGAAGTCAATAAGGAACCTCTCAGACAGCGTCTGTACGGTGCGGGGCATGGCAACGAAGACAGAAGACAGCACCGGTGAGATCTCCGAGGTGGAGCTGACCAAGGGCGCCGAGGAGGACACCGAGGAGGAGCCCCTCACGGACGACGAACTCCTCGCGGAGGGCGGGGAACCGGAGCCGAAGGAGACCTCGTACGTCGGCCAGGGCGCCGCGGCCGTCGTCTCCGCCGCGCTCGGGTTCGTCTCGCTGAGCGGCAGCTGGATCGGTACGGTCGCGTCCGCGCGCGAAACGCTGATAGGCCAGCTCCAGACCTCGTCGACGGCGAGTGTCGCGACGCAGGTCAAGGAGGTGTACGGCGACGCGTGGAAGACCAGCGCGATGTGGGCCGGCGTCTTCGCCCTGGTCGCGCTCGTGACCGCCGTCGTCGTCCTGGTCCGCCCCGCCTTCGGCAACCCCGACAAGCCGCAGCCCGGGTGGATCAAGTCCGTCGCCTGGGGCGGCGTCTCGCTCGGCGTCATCGGCCTCCTGCTCGCCGTGCTCAAGTACAGCGACGCCCTCCTGAGCCTCCCGGCTGCGGGCTGACCGAGCCGACCGAGCCGACCGAGCTGATCAAGGGTCCTTAGGGATCGCCGTAGGTGCTTACGGCGGTCCCTAAGGACCCTTCTTGCGTTTCTAAGGCCCCCCGCCCCGCCGAAGATGCGGAACTCTCCCGATGTGCCCGACCCCCCTCGTGAACGAAGGTGGAACCACCACCGAGACACGGGAGTTCAGATGTTCCAGTTCGAGTCGCACCAGCTCCGTTCCGCCGAACTGATCCGGCGCGCGAACCACGAGCGGCTGGTCAACGAGGCCGTACGCGCACGCAAGGGCGCCGCCGGGGCGTCCGATACGAAGCAGCCCCAACGGCACTGGTTCACCAGGGCGGCGTGAGTGCCGCCGGACGTTGCGGGCGCGGAGGGGAGGGGCGGTCGGACGGGGGTCGGCCGCCCCTCCGGCGTGCCCGTACTCGCGATAACCGCTGGGGCGTTGTCAGACCCGTGTGCGATGCTCGGCAGCGTGGAGATGAGGTCGGTCAGTCCCGTGTTCGTGGGTCGAGCGGATGAGCTCGGCGCGCTGAACGACGCGCTCGCGCGTGCGGCGGCGGGGGAGCCGCAGGCGCTGGTCGTCGGGGGCGAGGCGGGGGTCGGCAAGACGCGGCTCGTCGAGGAGTTCGGGGCGGTCGCCGAGCGTCAGGGCGCCGTCGTCGCGGTCGGCGGCTGTGTCGAGATCGGCGCCGACGGGCTGCCGTTCGCGCCGTTCTCCACCGCCCTGCGCGCCCTGCGCCGGGCCCTGCCCGAGGAGTTGGCCACCGCTGCCGCCGGACAGGAGGAGGAGCTGGCCCGGCTCCTGCCCGAACTCGGCGAGACCGCGCGCGGGCGGCACGACGAGGAGGGCACCGCCCGCCTCTTCGAACTGACCGCGCGGCTCCTGGAGCGGGTCGCCGACGGTCGTACGGTCGTCGTCGTCATCGAGGACCTGCACTGGGCGGACACCTCCACCCGCCACCTCCTGGCCTACCTGTTCCGCACGCTGCGCACGGGCAGGCTGCTCGTCCTCGCGACCTACCGCAGCGACGACATCCACCGCCGCCACCCCCTGCGCCCCCTCCTCGCCGAACTCGACCGCCTGCGGACCGTCCGCCGCATCGAACTCGCCCGCTTCACGCGCGAGGAGGTGGGCCGGCAGATCGCCGGCATCCTCGCCGCCGAACCCGACCCCGCGCAGGTCGACGAGATCTTCGAGCGGTCCGACGGGAACGCGTTCTTCGTCGAGGAACTCGCCGTCGCCTGCTCCGAGGACTGCTGCGCCGGGCTCACCGACTCCCTGCGGGACCTGCTCCTCGTGCGCGTGGAGGCGCTGCCCGACCACGCGCAGCGCGTCGCGCGGATCACCGCCGAAGGGGGGTCGACGGTCGAGCACGCGCTGCTCGCGGCCGTCGCCGGGCTCTGCGAGGACGACCTCATCGAGGCGCTGCGGGCGGCCGTCGGCGCGAACATCCTGATCGCCGCGCCCGGGGGCGACGGCTACCGGTTCCGGCACGCGCTCGTGCGCGAGGCCGTCGGGGACGACCTGCTGCCGGGCGAGCGGTCGCGGCTCAACCGGCGGTACGCGCAGGCGCTGGAGGCGGAGCCGGGGCTGGTGCCCGCCGATCAGCGGGCGACGCGGCTGGCGAGCTACTGGTACCACGCGCACGACCCGGCGAAGGCGCTGCCCGCTGTGCTGGACGCGGCGGTGGAGGCCCGGTCGCGGCACGCGTACAGCGAGCAACTGCGGCTGCTGGAGCGGGCGATGGAGCTGTGGGACGCGGCGCCGGGGGAGGTCCTCACGCGGCTGCGGCCCGTCGACTACGCGGAGGCGTACCCGCCGTGCGGCTGCGACCCGGAGACGACGCCGCTCAAGTACCTGGACCTCATGGCCGAGGCGGCCGTCGTCGGCCGGCTCTCCGGCGAGCGGGAACGAGCCCTGAAGATCACGCGCCGGGCTCTGCGGCTGCTGGAGGAGGACCCCGATCCGCTGCGCGAGGCATGGTTCTGGGTCCAGCGCTCCAAGCTGCTCTCCGCGCTCGGCCGCGGTGACGGCTGGCAGGAGCTGTCCACCGCGCAGGACCTGGTGCGCGGCCTGCCGCCGTCCTCCGTGCACGCCGAGGTGCTGGCCTCCGTCGCCGGCTGGTACATGCTCCACGAACCGGGACCCGAGGCGATCGACGCCGCTCAGCGGGCCATGGAGTACGCGCGGATGGTCGGCGCCGAGGAGATCGAGTACCACGCGCGCCTGGACCTCGGCGGGCTGATGGTCGGCGCCGGGGACATCGAGGCCGGACTCGCGGAGATGCGCGAGGTCACCGAGCAGGTCGTCGCCCGCCGGATCTTCGCCGAGGTCGGCCGCAGCCACGTCAACCTGCCGTCCGCGCTGGAGAGCGTCGGCCGCTCCGCCGAGTCCGCGACCCTGCTGCGGGAGGGGCTGCGGATCGTCAAGGAGTGGGGGCTGCGCAACAACGAACCCTGGATCTGGGCCAACCTCGCTGAATCCCTGATCTCCCTCGGCCGGTGGGACGAGGGCGCCGAGGCGGCCTTCAACGCGCGGTACGCCGCCCAGGCGACCAAACCTCGCGGCGCCGGCTTCTACTTCCTCGCCCACCTCGCTCTCGCGCGCGGCCGGGTCACCGAGGCGGCCCGGTACCTCGCCGAGGGCCGAGCCTCCTTTGGTCCCCACGACCGGATGCCTCAGTACGTCCTCCCCTTCGCCACCCTGAGCCTCGCCCTCGCCGCCGCCGAGGGGCGGATCGACGACGCCCGTACGGAACTGACGCACGTCCTCGACGACGGGCTCGCCCCGCACGTCCACCGCGACGCCTGGCCGCTGCTGCTCGCCGCCGCGAGCGCCGAGGCGGACGCCCGCGAGGCGTCGGCGGCGCACGTGCTGCGCATCCTGGAGACGGCGCGGAAACTGGCCACGCCCGCGCCGATGTGGTGCGCGTACGACCTGTGGGTGCGTGCGGAACTCCACCGGGCGCAGGGGCGGGACACCGTGGACGAGTGGTCCGACGTGGTCACCGCGTTCGAGTGCCTGGAGCGGCCGTACGACCTGGCGCGTGTGCGCTACCGCCTCGCGGAGAACCTGGTCGTGTCCGGCGGGGACGACGACCGCGCCCGCGCGGCGGACCTCCTCGGCCTGGTCCGGGCCGTCGCCGACCACCTGAAGGCCCGCCCCCTCCTCGAATCCACGGCCCACCTCACCCGCCGGGCCCGCCTCACCCCGCCGCCCACCCCCACCGGCTCCCTCGGCCTCACCACCCGCGAACACGACGTCCTGCGCCTGGTCTCGGCCGGCCATACGAACCGCCAGATCGCCGAGCACCTCTTCATCTCTCCCAAGACGGCGAGCGTCCACGTCTCCAACATCCTGGCGAAGCTGTCGGTGTCGAGCAGGGGAGAGGCGGCGGCGCTGGCGCACCGGCTGGGCCTGTTCCCGGTGGGCGCCGCTTAACCGTCCCGGGCGGGGCGGGGGTGGGTGCGGGACAATGGGAACGCCGCTGAGCCCTGGAGGAACCACGATGTTCAACGCCTTCGAGGAACTCTTCTCCCCGGGCCGCAGGCACACGCAGGACGAGCAGAACCGGCTGGAACTCACGCGTGAGGACGTCGGCGACGGGGACCCCGGGCGGGGGCCGATAGACCTGTCGTCGGGGAAGGTCACGATGTGGGCGCCTCGCGCGGAGGAGCCGGACGCGTCTTCAGAGGGCGACGACGCGGGTGACGACGACACGGAGACGGGCTGACGGCCCCGCCCCCTCAGCTCACCTCCAGCTCCAGAATCCGGTCGTCCCCGTCCCGCACCACACCCCGCCCGTCCGTATTGCTCGTCGTCACCCACAGCTTGTTCTCCCCGGCGGAGACCACGGTTCGCAACCGCCCGTACTCCTTCCCCAGGAACGCCTGCGGTTCGGCGGAAGCCTCGGTGCCGTTCAGCGGGATGCGCCACAGTCGCTGACCCCGGAGCCCGGCCATCCAGATGGACCCCTCGGCGTACGCGATCCCGCTGGGGGAGGCGTCGGCGGTGGACCACTGGGCGAGGGGGCTGCGGTACTTGGCGTCGGTCGACCTGCCCTCCGCCTCGGGCCAGCCGTAGTTGCCGCCGGGGGCGATCGCGTTGAGCTCGTCCCACGTGTTCTGCCCGAACTCGGCGGCGAAGAGGCGTTGCCGGGAGTCCCAGGCGAGGCCCTGGACGTTGCGGTGGCCGTAGGAGTAGACGGGGGAGTCGGGGAAGGGGTTGCCGGGGGCGGGCTCGCCCTCGGGGGTGAGGCGGAGGATCTTGCCGCCGAGGGAGTCGAGGTTCTGGGCGAGCCCCGTGTCGCCGGATTCCCCCGTGCCCGCGTACAGCATCCCGTCGGGGCCGAACGCGATGCGCCCGCCGTTGTGGATACGCCCCTTGGGGATGCCCTTGAACACCGTGTCGGGAGCCCCGAGCCGCTGCCCCGCGGGCCTGCGCTCGTCGTACCGCATCCGGACGATGCGGTTGTCGGACTCGGAGGTGAAGTACGCGTACACCATCCGGTCGGAGGCGAACTGGGGCGACAGCGCGAGCCCCAGCAGCCCCCCTTCGCCGTCGGGCGAGACCCCGGGCACCTCACCCACCTCGGCCGGGGCCCCGGCCCCGACCAGCGTGATCGTCCCCTCGTCCCGTGACCCGACAAGCAGTCCCCCGCCGGGGATCGCGGCGACACCCCAGGGCGACTTCAGCCCCTCGGCGACGGTCCGCACCACCCGCACGGACCCCTTCGCGGGCGGCGGTACCACCTCGCCTTGAGGCGACGGACTCCCGGCAGAAGAAGCCCCACTGGACGCCGCACCCTCAGGTTCTCGCGAATCAGAGTCCCCCGAAGAACACCCGGCCCCCAGCAACAGCACCCCCACAGCCACCCCGGCCACCACACCGCGACGTCCCACGACCCCGACCCCTTCCACCCGCCGACCTCTGCCTGTCATACGAGCCGGACGCCCCACGAGTTCCCGCTCCACCGCAGCAGATCCCACCCGCCTCAGTCCCACGACCCCAACGCCCGGGGCAGCGTGGCAACTTCGGCGAGATCCTCCGCCGTCAACCGCACCTCGGCGGCCCCCGCGTTCTCGGTGACCCAACGTTCCTGCTTGGCCCCCGGCAGAGCGATCACGTGCCGCCCCTGAGCCAGCACCCAGGCGAGCGCGACCTGCGCGACGGTCGCCCCGTGGCGCGCGGCGACGCGGCGCAGCCCGGCGACGATCGGCTGGTTCGCGGCCATCATCTCGGCGGTGAAGCGAGGGTGGCGGGCCCGCATGTCGTCGGGCTCGAAGCCCTGCCCCGGCGTGAGCGTGCCGGTGAGGTACCCGTTCCCGAGGGGCATCGCGGCGAGGAAGGTGATGTTGCGGGAGGCGCACCAGGGCAGGAGGGAGGCGAGCGCCTCGGGGGACCAGACGGACAGTTCCGCCTGGACGGCGGCGACGGGGAACACCTGCTGGACGCGCGTCAACTGATGGAGGGTCGGCTCGTGGAGGTGTGCGCCGGAGCGCCGGTGCCCGCGCGCCCCCAGCGCGCACAGCCCGAGCGCCCGCACCTTGCCCGCGCGCACGAGGTCGGCCATGGCGCCCCAGGTCTCCTCGACGGGCACCTCGGGGTCGGCGCGGTGGAGCTGGTAGAGGTCGATGACGTCGGTCTGGAGCCGCCGCAGGGACGCGTCGCAGGCGCGACGGACGTACCCGGGACGGCCGTTGGCGACGATGTGCTGATCGCCGGCCAGCAGCCCCACCTTCGTGGCGACGAACGCCTCGGAGCGCCGCTCCTTCACGGCCCGCCCTACAAGCAGCTCGTTGGTGAAGGGCCCGTACATGTCGGCGGTGTCCAATAAGGAGGACCCCACGTCCAGCGCCCGGTGCACCGCGCGCGCGGACTCGTCGCCCCGGCGCCGCGATCCGCTGTACCCCCAGCTCATCGGCATGCACCCGAGTCCTACGGCCCCCGCCGAGAGCGCGCCGGCGCCGATCGTCCTGCGCTCCACCTGCCCCTGACCCTCCCTCTCATGAACTCCACAAACCTAACCTCTGCACGCGCGCGTGCCTGACATAACCTCCTGCCCATGACTGACGACACCGCACGTCACAGCGTTCAAGACGTCTGGCTCCCCATCCCGCCGGAGGAGATCGAGGGCCTCCCCGAGGGGCCCAACTACCTTTTCTGGGACGGCGGCCCCGACGGCACCCAGCCCTACCCCGGCGACCCGGCGCGGTGCGCCTTCTACGTCGTGCCGTACATGAAGCGCCAGCCCGTCAAGATCAGCCCGCTGGCCGGGATGCCGGACCTCCGCGTCGTACAGACCCTCACGGCCGGTGTGGACGACATCACGGCACGCCTCGACCTGCTCCCGCCCGGCGTGCAGTTGTGCAATGCGCGCGGGGTGCACGAGACGAGCACCGCCGAACTCGCGCTCACCCTCACGCTCGCCTCCCTGCGCGGCATCCCGGGCTTCGTGCGCGCGCAGGACCGCCAGGAGTGGCAGGGCGGCTTCCACCCCGCCCTCGCGGACCGCACGGTCCTGATCCTCGGCTACGGCGCGATCGGCGCGGCGATCGAGGACCGGCTCACGGCGTTCGAGGTCGCGCGGGTGGTACGGGTCGCGCGCTCCGGGCGCACGACGGAGCGCGGACCGGTGCATTCCATCGAGGAGCTGCCGGAACTGCTTCCGGTCGCGGACGTCGTGATAGTGGTGACGCCGCTCACGGAGAGCACTCGTATGCTCGTCAACAAGCCGTTTCTGGACCGCATGAAGGACGGCTCGCTGTTGGTCAACGTGGCGCGTGGGGCGGTGGTGGACACCACGGCGTTGCTCGCGGAGCTGGAGTCGGGCCGTCTGACGGCCGCGCTGGACGTCACCGATCCCGAGCCGCTGCCCGCCGGGCATCCGCTGTGGAGCGCGCCGGGAGTCTTGATCAGTCCGCACGTCGGCGGTCCGAGCAGCGCTTTCCTGCCGAGGGCCAAGCGACTGCTGGTGGACCAGTTGGTGCGATATGTGAACCAGGAGCCCCTGCGGAACGTGATCCTTACGACGGGCGCGGCAGGTTTGTGATCCGGTTCAGGTACCCTCCGCAGTCCTCCGGACGCGGGGTGTACCGGCATAGTCCCTGGTCGTCACGGAGCGTAGAGAGACTATGTCCCTGAGTGACGAGACTGGTGTATCGTCCCGGACAGGGGCTGCGCCACGCACGATTCGGCGCCGGGGATGGACGTTCACGGATTTGTGAGGGGGGCGACGGGCGATGCACGGCCTACGGGCGAACGATCCGACGCGGCAGGGCCGCCGACGGCGACCCTGGAGCACCGCGCCACGCAGAAACGGCTCGCAAGGCGGTCACACCACCGCACACGGCAACCGGAACAGCGCGTCCCTCGGCACCGACCACCCGCCCCACAGCGGCGACCACCACCGCCCGGGGCCGAAGCAGACCGGGAGGCCCTGGTGAACGCGCCGCCCTCCGCCATGACGACGACGCTCGACGAGATGCTGCGCCCCCACCCCGAACCGGGGACGCCGCCCGCCAGGCCCCCGGCCCCCGAGCGGGCCACCCGGACCCTGATCCACCAACTCCTCATCGCCCTGGTCTGCGCGGGTTACGCCATCGGCTCCGCGCTCGGCTGGGGCGATCGGCAACTCGCCCTCGTCATGGGCGACTTCGGGCTCAGCGCGGCGGCCGGCACCGCGGCTGTGTCCTGCTTCCTGTACGCGCGCAGCCGCCACGTCCGCTTTCGACCGGCCTGGCTGCTGTTCGCCCTCTCCTCCGCGATGGCCTCGCTCGGCAACCTGATCTGGGGCTGGTACGAGGTCGTCCTCGGCGTCCCGGTGCCGAGCCCCAGCTACGCCGACCTGTTCTTCCTGTGCTTCGCCCCGCCCGCCCTCGTCGGCCTCCTCGTGCTGGCGACCAGGCCCGTCTCGAAGGCCGGCTGGGTCTGCCTCGCGCTGGACGCCTGGCTGATCGCCGGCTCGCTGCTCACGCTCTCCTGGAGCCTCGCCCTCGCGCAGGCCGCCAAGTTCGAGGGCACCGGCGTCGCGCACACGGCGCTGTCCCTGGCGTACCCGCTCCTGGACATCGCGCTGGTCAGCATGGTCCTCGTCCTGCACTTCCGCAGGTCCTCGGTGAACCGCACGGCCGTCAACACCGCCGTCGGCGCGCTCGCGCTCACGGTGATGTGCGACGCCCTGTTCACCTCGCCCCTGCTGCACAACGGCTACCGCTCCGGCCAGCTCCTGGACGCGGGCTGGTTCGCCGGCTCCCTCCTGCTGGCGTACGCGCCCTGGGCCGCGACCGGCACCCGCACCGAGGCCCCCGTGAGCCTGTGGGGCGGCGACCCGCGCATCGTCCACGAGCACATCCCGGGCCGCGACCACCGCCACCCGGCGCCGCCGACCCTCGACCGCCCGCGCCCGCGGCCCAGCACACCGCCGCCCGACCGCGCCCCGGCCACCACCCGCCCCATCACGGGCTCGCTGGCCGCCCTCACGCCGTACCTCGCGGCGGCCGTCTGCACCCTGGGCATCCTCTACAACGTCCTCAACGGCCGCAGCGTCGACCGCGTCGTCCTGCTCACCGGAGGCGCCGTCGTCCTCGCCCTCGTCGTCCGCCAGGGCATCATGCTCCTCGACAACGTCAAGCTCACCCAGGAGCTGGCGCAGAAGGAGAACTACTTCCGCTCCCTGGTCCAGGGCTCCAGCGACGTCATCATGATCGCCGCCCCGAGCGGCGCCCTGAAGTACGTCTCCCCGGCCGCCGCGGGCGTGTACGGCCGCCCCGCCGAGGAGATGCACGGCCGCGAACTGGCGCACTTCATCCACCCCGACGACCTCGGCGGCGTCGTCCACGAGGTGCGCCGCTTCCTGGCCACCAGCCCGTACGACGAGCCCACCACCCGCATCGAGTGCCGCTTCCGCTCCGGCGACGGCGGCTGGCTGAACGTGGAGTCCACCGTCAACCGCCACCACGGCGGCCTGATCTTCAACAGCCGCGACGTCACCGAACGCGTCCGGCTCCAGGCCCAGCTCCAGCACAGCGCCGAGCACGACCCGCTCACCGACCTGCCCAACCGCGCCCTGTTCACCAAGCGCGTCCAGCAGGCCCTGTCCGGCCGCCGCAGCTCCGACCGGGGCCACGCCCTGCGCAACACGGCCGTGCTCTTCATCGACCTCGACGGCTTCAAGGCCGTCAACGACACCATCGGCCACGCCGCCGGCGACGACCTCCTGATCCAGGCCGCGCGCCGCCTCCAGGACGCCGTACGCCAGGGCGACACCGCCTCCCGGCTCGGCGGCGACGAGTTCGCGGCGCTCATCATGGGCGACAACTCCCGCGACCGCGGCGCCCGCGAACGGCACATCCTGGAGCTCGCCGACCGCCTCAGGATCGCCCTCTCGCAGCCGTACGCCATCGACGGCAACGACGTGCGCGTCGCCGCCTCCATCGGTGTCGCCTTCGCCGAACCGGGCCTGGGCGCGGGGGAGTTGCTGCGCAACGCCGACCTCGCGATGTACCGCGCGAAGTCCGGCGGCAAGGGCCGCGTCGAGCTGTACCAGCCGCAGATGCAGCAGGACGTGGTGCGCAAGGCGGAGCTGGCGACGCGGCTGCGCGCGGCGCTCAACGACGGCGAGTTCACGCTCGTGCACCAGCCCGTCGTCCGGCTCGCGGACGGCCGGATCTCGTCCGTCGCTGCGCTCGCGCGCTGGCGGTCCTCGCAGGGCGTGCTGTTCACGCCGGCCGAGTTCCTGCGGGTCGCCGAGGACGGCGACCGGACGGCCGAGCTGGCGCAGTGGGTGCTGGCCGAGGCCGTCGAGCGGGCCGCCGAGCGCGCGGCGACCGGGCTGTCCGTGCCGGTGACCGTGCGCACGGACGCGCGGCGGCTCGTCGACCGGTCCTCGCCGCTCGCCTCCGTCGAGGCGCTGCTGACCCGGTACGGGCTGCCCTCCGGGGCGCTCACGGTCGAGCTGGCCGACGCCGATCCGGCGGTGCCGCTGGAGGACCTGGAGCGGCGCCTGAGCGCGCTGCGCCGCCTCGGCGTGCGGATCGTGCTCGACGGCCTCGGCGCGGGCCGTACGGGGCTCACGGCCCTGCGCAGGCTGCCCGTCGACGTCCTCAAGCTGGACCGGGGGCTCGTCGAGGGCGTCGTGGAGTCCGCGCGGCTGCACAAGATCACCGCCGGGGTCCTGCGGATCGCCGCCGACCTGGGGCTCGACACCGTCGCCGAAGGGGTCGACCTGCCCGAACAGGTCGTCGCCCTGCGGGAGATGGGGTGCACGTACGGGCAGGGCACCGCGTTCTCCGGGCCGCTCGACGAGTACCGGCTGCGGCGGGCGCTGACGTCCGGGTGCTATCCGGTTCCGTACGGGCCGGGCGAGCCGGTGCTGGCGGGCGGGGGGCCGGCGCACACGTGACACCCGTGGCCCACATACTGAGACCCCCGTCCCACCCGCTTGACAGTGGATGCGCGTCGGGGGGAGGGTCAATGCCATGCGCACCCGAATTCTCGTACTTGGACAGCGCGTCGGCTGAAGCTGTGGACGCCCGGGACGACCCGGACCTCCCAGCGCACGCACCCGACGCGCTCCCCTCGCTTGCCTTACGGCACGAGGGGTTTTTTGTTGCACGGACGCCTTCCGGGCAGCAGTCGCACTTCGCACGAAACCCGCAAAAAACCCTCAGCATCGAGAAGAGAATGCCGATGACCGAGCAGGCCACCGGGGCCCCGCATCCGCAGCCGCGGCCCCGATCCGGAGGACACTCCACTCCCGTCGAGCATGTGACGGGTGCGCAGTCCCTCGTCCGCTCGCTTGAAGAGGTGGGTGCCGACACGGTCTTCGGTATTCCCGGCGGCACGATCCTGCCGGCGTACGACCCGATGATGGACTCCAAGCGGGTGCGCCACGTCCTGGTCCGCCACGAGCAGGGCGCGGGCCACGCGGCCACCGGCTACGCGCAGGCCACCGGCAAGGTCGGCGTCTGCATGGCGACCAGCGGCCCCGGCGCGACCAACCTGGTGACCCCGATCGCGGACGCGAACATGGACTCGGTGCCGCTCGTGGCGATCACCGGGCAGGTCGTCTCCGCCGCGATCGGCACCGACGCCTTCCAGGAGGCGGACATCGTCGGCATCACGATGCCGATCACCAAGCACAGCTTCCTGGTCACCAAGGCCGAGGACATCCCCCGCACGATCGCGCAGGCGTTCCACATCGCCTCCACCGGGCGTCCAGGACCGGTCCTGGTCGACATCCCCAAGGACATCCTCCAGGCGAAGACCACCTTCTCCTGGCCCCCGGTCATGGACCTGCCCGGCTACCGCCCGGTGACCAAGCCGCACGCCAAGCAGATCCGCGAGGCCGCCAAGCTGATCACCGCCGCCAAGCGCCCCGTCCTGTACGTCGGCGGCGGCGTCATCAAGGCCCAGGCGACGGCCGAGCTGAAGGTCCTCGCCGAGCTGACCGGCGCCCCCGTCGTCACGACGCTGATGGCGCTCGGCTCCTTCCCCGACAGCCACCCCCAGCACCTCGGCATGCCCGGCATGCACGGCGCCGTCGCCGCCGTCACCGCGCTCCAGAAGTCCGACCTGCTCATCACCCTCGGCGCCCGCTTCGACGACCGCGTCACCGGCAAGCTCGACAGCTTCGCGCCGTACGCCAAGATCGTGCACGCCGACATCGACCCGGCGGAGATCGGCAAGAACCGCGCCGCCGACGTCCCGATCGTCGGGGACGCGCGCGAGGTCATCGCCGACCTGATCCAGGCCGTGCAGAAGGAGTACAGCGAGGGGCACCAGGGCGACTACGCGGCCTGGTGGAAGGACCTCAACCGCTGGCGCGACACCTACCCGGTCGGCTACACGCTGCCCGAGGACGGCACGCTCTCCCCCCAGCAGGTCATCGAGCGCATCGGCCAACTCGCCCCCGAGGGCACGATCTTCACCGCCGGCGTCGGCCAGCACCAGATGTGGGCCGCCCACTACATCCAGTACGAGAAGCCGGCCACCTGGCTCAACTCCGGCGGCGCCGGGACCATGGGGTACGCGGTCCCCGCGGCCATGGGCGCCAAGGCGGGCAAGCCCGACCACACCGTCTGGGCGATCGACGGCGACGGCTGCTTCCAGATGACCAACCAGGAACTCACCACCTGCGCCCTGAACAACATCCCGATCAAGGTCGCCATCATCAACAACGGCGCCCTCGGGATGGTCCGCCAGTGGCAGACCCTGTTCTACAACCAGCGCTACTCCAACACCGTCCTGCACTCCGGGCCCGAGGACGTCAACCCCGAGGCGCGCGGCACCCGCATCCCCGACTTCGTGAAGCTGTCCGAAGCCATGGGCTGCCACGCGATCCGCTGCGAGTCCCCGGACGACCTCGACAAGGTCATCGAAGAGGCCAACGCGATCAACGACCGGCCGGTCGTCATCGACTTCATCGTCCACGAGGACGCCATGGTGTGGCCGATGGTCGCCGCCGGCACCTCCAACGACGAGATCATGGCCGCCCTGAACGTCCGCCCCGACTTCGGCGACAACGAAGACGACTGAGAGAAAGCTTCAGCAGAACATGTCCAAGCACACGCTCTCCGTCCTGGTCGAGAACAAGCCCGGCATCCTCGCCCGGATCGCCGCCCTGTTCTCCCGCCGCGGCTTCAACATCGACTCCCTCGCCGTCGGGGTCACCGAACACGCCGACATCTCCCGCATCACCATCGTCGTGAGCGTCGACGCGCTGCCCCTGGAGCAGGTCACCAAGCAGCTCAACAAGCTCGTCGAGGTCCTCAAGATCGTCGAACTGGAGCCCGCACAGGCCGTCCACCGCGAACTCGTTCTGGTGAAGGTCCGCGCGGACAACGAGACCCGCTCCCAGATCGTCGAGATCGTCCAGCTCTTCCGCGCCAAGACCGTCGACGTCTCCCCGGAGGCCGTCACCATCGAGGCCACCGGCGGCACCGACAAGCTCACCGCCATGCTGAAGATGCTGGAGCCCTTCGGCATCAAGGAACTCGTCCAGTCCGGCACGATCGCCATCGGCCGCGGCTCCCGCTCCATCACGGACCGCTCGCTGCGCGCCCTCGACCGCAGCGCGTAATCCGTATACCGAGACCCCGATTCTTCCCCCCACCCCGCCGTCATACGGTGGGGTGGGACGCAACACCTGCACTCAAGGAGAGAACCCACAGTGGCCGAGCTGTTCTACGACGCCGACGCCGACCTGTCCATCATCCAGGGCCGCAAGGTCGCGGTCATCGGCTACGGCAGCCAGGGCCACGCCCACGCGCTGTCCCTGCGCGACTCGGGCGTGGACGTCCGCGTCGGGCTGCACGAGGGCTCCAAGTCCAAGGCCAAGGCCGAGGAGCAGGGCCTGCGCGTGGTGACCCCGGCCGAGGCCGCCGCCGAGGCCGACCTCATCATGATCCTGATCCCGGACCCGATCCAGGCCAAGGTCTACGAGGAGTCCATCGCCCCGAACCTGAAGGACGGCGACGCGCTGTTCTTCGCGCACGGCTTCAACATCCGCTTCGGCTTCATCAAGGCCCCCGCCGGTGTCGACGTCGCGCTCGTCGCCCCCAAGGGCCCCGGCCACCTCGTCCGCCGCCAGTACGAGGAAGGCCGCGGCGTCCCCGCGATCGCCGCCGTCGAGCAGGACGCGACCGGAGGCGCCTTCGAGCTGGCCCTCTCCTACGCGAAGGCCATCGGCGGCACCCGCGCCGGCGTCATCAAGACCACCTTCACCGAGGAGACCGAGACCGACCTGTTCGGTGAGCAGGCCGTCCTCTGCGGCGGTACGTCCGCCCTGGTCAAGGCCGGTTTCGAGACGCTGGTCGAGGCCGGCTACCAGCCCGAGATCGCCTACTTCGAGTGCCTCCACGAGCTGAAGCTCATCGTCGACCTCATGTACGAGGGCGGCCTGGAGAAGATGCGCTGGTCCGTCTCCGAGACCGCCGAGTGGGGCGACTACGTCACCGGCCCCCGCATCATCACCGACGCCACCAAGGCCGAGATGAAGCAGGTCCTCGCCGAGATCCAGGACGGCACCTTCGCCCAGAACTGGATGGACGAGTACCACGGCGGCCTCAAGAAGTACGACGAGTACAAGACCGCCGACTCCGAGCACCTCCTGGAGACCACCGGCAAGCAGCTGCGCAAGCTGATGAGCTGGGTCAACGAAGAGGCGTGAGCCGTCGCGGACGGGGCCGGTACGACACGTATCGGCCCCGTCCGCACACCCCTGCCGGGAGACGCCCACAGAGCCGTCTGTGCCGGGCGTCCGTAATTCGCGCGAGACGTCTACGACACCTCCCCGCGCCATTACACTGCTGCACAACACGCGTCAGGCCCACAGCGTCGTGCGTCTTCCGCGGTAGCCCCTCCTCCGCCGCGGCCGTCGGGACGGCCGTCCGCGCATTGGACCTGTGAGGACTCACGTGAGCTCGAAACCTGTCGTACTCATCGCTGAAGAGCTGTCGCCCGCGACCGTGGACGCGCTTGGCCCTGACTTCGAGATCCGGCACTGCAACGGAGCGGACCGAGCCGAACTGCTCCCCGCCATCGCCGATGTCGACGCGATCCTGATCCGCTCCGCCACCAAGGTGGACGCCGAGGCCGTCGCCGCGGCGAGCAAGCTGAAGGTCGTCGCGCGAGCCGGCGTCGGCCTCGACAACGTCGACGTGTCCGCCGCGACCAAGGCCGGCGTGATGGTCGTCAACGCGCCGACCTCCAACATCGTCACCGCCGCCGAGCTGGCCTGTGGGCTGCTGCTCGCCACCGCGCGGCACATTCCGCAGGCCAACGCCGCGCTCAAGAACGGCGAGTGGAAGCGGAGCAAGTACACCGGCGTCGAGCTGGCCGAGAAGACGCTGGGCGTCGTGGGCCTGGGCCGCATCGGCGCGCTCGTCGCCCAGCGGATGTCCGCGTTCGGCATGAAGGTCGTCGCCTACGACCCGTACATCCAGCCCGCCCGCGCCGCGCAGATGGGCGTCAAGGTCCTCTCGCTGGACGAGCTGCTCGAAGTCTCCGACTTCATCACCGTCCACCTGCCCAAGACCCCCGAGACCGTCGGCCTCATCGGTGACGAGGCGCTGCGCAAGGTCAAGCCGACGGTGCGCATCGTCAACGCGGCGCGCGGCGGGATCGTGGACGAGGAGGCGCTGTACTCGGCGCTGAAGGAAGGCCGCGTCGCCGGGGCCGGTCTCGACGTCTACGCCAAGGAGCCGTGCACCGACTCCCCCCTGTTCGAGTTCGACCAGGTCATCAGCACGCCCCACCTCGGTGCCTCCACCGACGAGGCCCAGGAGAAGGCGGGCATCGCCGTCGCGAAGTCGGTACGCCTGGCTCTCGCCGGTGAGCTCGTGCCCGACGCGGTCAACGTCCAGGGCGGCGTCATCGCCGAGGACGTGAAGCCGGGGCTGCCGCTCGCCGAGCGGCTCGGGCGGATCTTCACCGCCCTCGCCGGTGAGGTCGCGGTCCGCCTCGACGTCGAGGTGTACGGCGAGATCACGCAGCACGATGTGAAGGTGCTGGAGCTGTCGGCTCTGAAGGGTGTCTTCGAGGACGTCGTCGACGAGACGGTCTCCTACGTCAACGCGCCCCTGTTCGCCCAGGAGCGCGGTGTCGAGGTCCGGCTCACGACCTCCTCCGAGTCCGCGGACCACCGCAACGTCGTGACCGTCCGCGGCACGCTCTCCGACGGCGAGGAGGTGTCGGTCTCCGGCACGCTGGCCGGGACGAAGAACGTGCAGAAGATCGTCGCGGTGGGCGAGTACGACGTGGACCTCGCCGTCGCCGATCACCTGGTCGTCCTGCGGTACGAGGACCGGCCCGGTGTCGTCGGTACGGTGGGCCGCATCTTCGGTGAGGCGGGGATCAACATCGCGGGGATGCAGGTCGCGCGGTCTGCCGCCGGCGGGGAGGCGTTGGCCGTGCTGACGGTGGACGAGGCGGTTGCGGCGGGCGTTCTGACGGAGGTGGCCGCGGAGATCGGGGCGACGTCGGCGCGTGCGGTGAACCTGGTCTAGGGCTGAGGCCGGCTGGGGGCTCCGCCCCCAGACCCCCGGCCTATGCCCACCCGCCGCCCGTTTACGGTTAGTTGATGGGTGGACGCAGAAAAGCCCTCGGGGCGGACCGAGTTATCTCGGTCCGCCCCGATGCGTTGTGCGGGTGCGGGTCTGTTGTGGCTGGTCGCGCAGTTCCCCGCGCCCCTGGGGGGTGGGTGTGGGGGCTTCTAGCTTGGCTGGTGCCCTTTGGTGCGACGCGGCGTCTCCTGGTCAACGCGGGCGAGGGCGAAGGCGCAGGGCTTCCCGTTTGGCTGGTGCCCTTTGGTGCGGCGCGAGGTTGGTGCCTTATCGGTGCGACGAACCGGCGTTCCCTGGCCAACTCGGGGCGGCTGCCGTTCTTTTAGGGGCGCGGGGTTGTATCGATTTGCGGCTCCGCCGCGTGGGCGCGATCAGCCACGACGGCGCAGCAGCAAGCCACCCACCGAAGCCCCCACCAACACCACCGCCCCCGCAATCGCCGCCCCCTGCATACCCGACGTGAACGCCTCCCGCGCCGTCTCCGCGAGTCCCGGCACCCGGTCCGCCATCGCCAGCGCGCCTCCCAACGTGTCCCGAGCCGCATCCGGAGCCGTCCCCGGCATCTCGTGCCGATAGATGCCCGTACCGATCGACCCCAGCACCGCCATTCCCATCGCACCCCCGAACTCACTCCCCGTCTCCAGCAACGAAGCCGCAGACCCAGCCCGTTCAGCCGGCGCAGCCCCCACCGCGAGGTCCGTCATGGGAGCCATCACGGCGACGATCCCGGACGACAGGACACCGCACGCCGCGAGGACGAGCCACAGGGAATCCGTACCGGCGAGTGCGAGCATCGCGTAACCGCACGCCGCGACCAGGAACCCGGCGGTCACCACGTACGCCCGGTCAACGCCCTTGTGGACGAGGGACGTTGCCAGGGGGGCGGTGACCCCGATCGGTACCGCCGGGAGCAGGGCCCACAGCGATGCCTCCAACGCGCTCTTGCCGAGGACCGATTGAAGGTACTGCGTGGTGAAGAACGCGGACCCCATCATCCCGAACGCGGCGACGAGGTTGAGCCCGAGGGCCACCCCGAACCCCCGCCTCTTGAACAAGGACGGCGAGATCATGGGGTGTTGGGCAAGCCGCTGACGCCGGACGAACAGCACCGCGAAGACGAGCCCGACCGCGATGGAGAGCAGGTACTCGCCCCGTACCCCCTCGGAGGGAATCTCCTTGAGCCCGTAGACGACGGGCAGCACGGCCCCCATGGACAGCGGAACGCTCACCCAGTCGAAGGCACCCGGCGAGGGATCGCGGGACTCGGGCAGCAGCACCGGCCCGAGGACCAGCAGCAGGGCCATGGCGGGGAGGTTGACGAGGAAGACGGACCCCCACCAGAAGTACTGCACGAGCACCCCGCTCATGACGGACCCGAGCGCGACCCCGGCGGTCATGACGGTGGACCACAGCCCGATGGCCTTGGCCCGCTGGGCGGGGTCCGTGAACATGGTCCGCACGAGGGCCATGGTGGACGGCATGAGCGTGGCCCCGCCGACACCGAGCAGGGCCCGCGCGGCGATGAGCGTCTCGGCGGAGTGCGCGTACGCGGCGAGCAGCGAGGCCACCCCGAAGGCGACGGCCCCGACGAGCAGCAGCTTCCGCCGCCCGATCCGGTCCCCGAGCGACCCCATGGTCATCAGCAGCCCGGCGAGCACGAACGCGTAGATGTCGAAGATCCACAGTTGCTGCGTCCCGCTGGGTTCGAGGTCCGCGCTGATCGCGGGGACGGCGAAGTAGAGGACGGACACATCCATGGAGACCAGCAGCAGCGGAAGCATCAGCACGGCGAGTGCGGTCCACTCACGCCGTCCGGCACGGGTCACATGCGTTGTCGAGTACGTCATGCCGAGAAACATACAGACGTCTTAAACGTTTGTATAGAACGCTTGTATAAGACATGCGTCTGGGACGTTCGTATGAACCCGCGCTAGACTGCCCCCATGGGTCACCGTGAAGATCTGCTCGAAGGAGCCAAGCGCTGCCTCCTGACGAAGGGCTTCGTCAGGACGACAGCCCGCGACATCGTCAAGGAGTCGGGAACGAACCTCGCGTCGATCGGCTACCACTACGGCTCGAAGGACGCGCTCCTCGCACAGGCGTACGTCGGCCTGGTCGAGGGCATGTCGGACGCGTTCGAGGGCCCCGAACTCACCAGCCCCCCGGGCTCGTTGGAGCGTTTCGAGGAGGTGTGGACGAACGTCGTCGCGACGATGAAGGAGCCCGCCTCGCTGTGGAGCCTCAGCATGGAGATCGTGGTCATGGGTGACCAACTCCCGCAGGTGAGGGACGAGTTGGCGAAAGCCCAGCGCGAGGGTTCACGCGGCTTCGTCGCACTGCTCGCCGGCGTCCCGGAGGCGGACGTCACGGACGACACGGCCGACACCCTCGGCGCGTTCTACACGACCCTGATGCTGGGCCTGATCGCGCAGTGGAGGTTCGATCCCAAGTCCGCCCCGGACGGCAAGGAGTTGACGGAGGGCCTGCGCCGCCTCATGGCAGCAGCCGACCCGAAGTGACCCGCCCGTCCCGCATCTCGACGACCCGATCGGCGAAGTGCCGTACGACAGACCGGTCATGACAGATGAACAGGTACCCGAGCCCCAGCTCGTCCCGCAGATCGGCGAGCAGGTTCAGCACCCCGGCCCGCACGGACGGATCGAGCGCCGACACGGGTTCGTCGAGGACGAGCAGCCGGGGCTCGGACGCCAACGCCCGCGCGATGCCGACGCGTTGGCACTGCCCGCCGGACAGCTCGTGCGGACGCCGGTCCGCGTACGACAGGTCGAGACCGACCCGGTCGAGCAGCTCGGCGACCCTCGCCGGACCCGCCACCGGGTCCCACCGCCCCTGCACCTTCAGCGGCTCGGCGACGGCGTCCCGGACCCGGTGCCGGGGGCTCAGCGAACCGTAGGGGTCCTGGAACACGGGCTGCATACGAGGCCGTACGGCACGCAGCTCGCGCTCCGGCAGCCCGGTCAACTCCTGCCCCTCGAACCAGACTTCCCCCGAGTCCGGGCGGCGCAGCAGCAGTACGGCCAGCGCGGTCGACGACTTCCCGCACCCGCTCGGCCCGTCCAGCGCGAGGGTCTCGCCGGCGCTCAGCGAGAAGGACACCCGGTCCACGGCGGTCGCGGAACCGTACCGGACGACGAGGTCACGGACGTCGAGAAGGTACTCGCTCACACGCGCTCCCAGTGATGGCAGGCGACCGTCCGCCCGTCGGCCTCCCGAGGTTCGGGTTCCGTCACCCGGCACACCTCGGTCACGAACGAACAGCGCGGCGCGAACGCGCACCCCGCCGAAACCGCCCCCGGCAACGGGGGGTTGCCGGCGAGCACGGGCAGCCGCTTCGGCCCGCCCGGACGCGGCAGCGAGGCCAGCAGCCCGGCCGTGTACGGCGCACGCGGCGCCCCGAGTACCCGTTCGGCGGGCCCGAGTTCGACCACCCGCCCCGCGTACATCACCAGCACCCGGTCCGCGTGCCGCCGTACCGACTCCACGTCGTGCGTCACCAGCACCAGCGCGGACGCCTGGGCCCGCAGCAGCGCCAGCACCTGTTCGCGCCGCTCCTCGTCCAGCGCGGTCGTCGGCTCGTCCGCGACCAGGATCTCCGGCTCGTTGACGGTCGCCATCGCGACGACCGCCCGCTGCCGCATCCCGCCGGAGTACTCGTGCGGATACGCCCGCGCCTTCCGTGCGGCGTCCGGAATCCCGACCCGCTCCAGCGCGGCGACGGCCAGCGCCCGCGCCTCGGTCCGAGACACGCGCCGCACCGACCGTACGGCGGCGGCGAGTTGATCGCCGACGGGGTGCACGGGGGAGAGCGCGGACAACGCGTCCTGAGGAACCAGCGCGATACGCCGCCCCCGCTGACCCGACAAGTCCGGCTCCACGGCGCCGCCTCGCACCGCCTCCCTCGGCAGCATCCCGAGCAGCGCGCGGGCGGTGAGCGACTTCCCGGCCCCCGACTCGCCCACGATCGCGAGGACTTCACCGGCCCGGACGTCGAAGGAGACGCCCCGGACGGCTTCGACGCCGGAGAAGGAGACGCGGAGGTCACGGACGGAGAGGAGGGGAGCATCTGTCTGCTCGCTCCTCAACTCCCCTTCGGCTCGCACCACTTCGTCACGCTGCAAGAGACACTTCCTTCTTCGCCTTCCGACGCTCCCGCCCCTCCACGAAAGCCGCTCCCGACACCGCGAGCCCCGCCAGCACGGCCAGCGCCACCGCGGGAGCCAGCGCCGCCCAGGGAGCCCGCTCCACATAAGCCCGCGACTCGTCGAGCAGCAACCCCCACTCGGGCGCCGGAGGCTGAGCCCCGAGCCCCAGGAACCCGAGCGACGCCAGCGCCAGCGCGATCCCCGGCAGCCGCAGCAAGGCGTGCCGGGCGACCGGCCCCGCCACCGTGGGCAGCACATGCCGGGTGAGAATCCACAACGGCGTCGCCCCGATGGCCCGTTGAGCCGTCAGGAACGCCGAAGCCCGCACCTCCTGCACCAGCGCGGCCGTATGCGCGGCAAGAGCGGGCCACGACACCAGCGCAACGGCCAAGGCGGCGCCCCCGGTTCCCGGCCCGGTCGCCGCGACGACCAGAATCCCCACGATGACCGGCGGCAACGCGTTCGCGATGTCCGCAGCCCCCTCGGCGACGCCGGGCAGGAACCCGAGCGCGAGCCCGACGACCAGCCCCAGCAGGCAGACGGCGGCGGCGGTCCCGACCGTCGTGGCCGCGCCGTGCCCGAGCCGCGCGAGCACATCCCGCCCCAGCCCGTCCGTCCCGAGGGGATGCCCCCAACTCGGCGCGGAAAGCCGCTCGTCGGTGTGCACGGAGTACGGATCGCGCAGCACCCCCCACCCCACGGCCCCCGCGAGCACCGCGAACAACACCACCGGCACGGCCACCGGCACCCGCACCGGCCGGGGCGGCGGCAACGTCAGCGACGCGTCCCGCAGCGCGGGCCCCAGCAACCGGCGCCGCACCAGCGCCGACAGCGCCCCGATGACGAGCCCGAGCAGCAGCAGGGCCAGCACCGAGCCCTGGAGCAGCGGCAGGTCCTGCGACTTGGCCGCGCCGAGCGCCGTACGCCCGATGCCGGGGACCGCGAAGACGGTCTCCACGGCGACCGCGCCGCCCGTCAGGCCGACGGCGACCATCCCGAACTGCGGGACGAGCGGCGGCAGTACGCGCCGCAGCGCCGCCCCGGCGACCCGCGTACGGCTCACCCCGGCGCCCCGCCACAGCTCGACCCACCGCTCGTCGAGCACGGAGGGCAGCGCGTCCGCGACGAGCCGCCCCAGCAGGCCACCGGCGGGCACGCCGAGCGCAACTGCGGGCAGGATCATGTGCGTCGGTCCCTCCCAGCCGGACGTGGGGAGCCAGCCGAACCACACCCCGAACACCAGCAGCCCGACCGTCGCGAGCAGGAACTCCGGTACGGCCGCCAGCATCGCGGCCCCGGCCCCCGCCGAACCCCGCCCGCGCACCAGTACCGGCGCGACGATCAGCGCGGCCAGCAGCACGGCGACGAAGAGGGCCGCGCCCATCAGGGCCAGCGAGACCTGGAGCCCGGCGGTGACCGACGGGAGGACGTCCGTGCCGGAGACCCAGGACGTGCCGAGGTCGCCGCGCAGCAGGTCGGAGGCCCAACTCCCCAGCAGGGAAAGGGGACCGGCGTCCAGACCGAGGTCCCGCCGGATCGAGTCCAGCGCTTCCTTCGTCGGCTCCTGCTCCGCCGAGCGTGCCCGCAGGACGGTCAGCGCGGGGTCGTTCCCGGAGAGCCAGGGGAGCAGTCCGACGGCGGCAACGACCGCCAGAAGACCGAGAGTTCGGGTCGACCCGGCCGAACTCGGCCTCAAGAACGACCTCATGAACCCACGTACGTCGAAGCCGTGACCAGCTCCCGCTCCCGGGGATCGTGCGCCGCGTCCACCACCCCGGCCGCGTCCCCCTGGATCACCCGCTCGTGCAGCATCGGCACCGCCGCGTCGGTCGCCAGCACGGCCGCCTCCCCGGCGATGATCGCGGCCCGCCGCGCCGCACCGGTCGGCTGGGCGCCCGCCTTCTTCAACGCGGCGTCCACGGAAGGGTCCTTGAGCTGGGCGATGTTGAACGAGCCGTCCGACGCGAAGTCGCTGTACAGGTACGCCACCGGGTCCCCGGAGTCGAGGACGGTCGCCCGCGAGAGGATGAACGCGTCGAACTTCCCGGCCAGCGCGTCCGCTTCGATCGCCGAGTACTCGCGCACCTCCAGCCGCACCTTGAACCCGGCCTTCTGGAGCTGCTGTTGGAGCGCGGCGGCCACCTCGGGCAGCTCGGCGCGGTCGGTGAACGTGCCGATGGTGATGCTGGTGCCCTTCGGCTGACCGGCGGCGGCCCGCGTCACCGGCTTGCGCAGCCCGGCGGCCCACGGGAGCGCGGGGCCGAGCAGCCCCTTCGCGACGTCCGCGCGGCCCTCGTACACGCCCTTCACGATCGACTCGGCGTCGATGGCCTGCCGGGCGGCGGCCCGCAGCGAGGCGTCCTTGAAGGGGCCCGAAGAGGTGTTCAGGTAAAGGGTGTTGGTGCGGGGCATCGGGACTTCGGTGATCAGCTTCTTGTCGAGCAGCGCGGCCTGCGACACCGGTACCGCCTCGACGATGTCCGCCTCGCCGCTGCGCAGGGCGGCGGCCCGGGCGGTGCCGTCGGGCACGAACTTCACGTCGATACCGGGGGACTTGGCCTTGGGGCCCCAGTAGCCGTCGTAGCGGTCGAGGGTCGCGGACGAAGTGCCGTTCACGGCAACCAACTTGAAGGGGCCGGTGCCCGCGCCGACCGGGTTCACCGTCTTTCCGGTGTACGCCTTCGCCGCGAGGATCGACAGCTGGGGGGAGCTGAGGCGCTGGGGGAGGAGGGGGTCCTCGTCGGCGGTCGTGACGACCACGTTGTCACCGGACGCCTTCACCGTCAGCTCGACGCCGTCCAGGATGCGGGGCTTGGGGGCGGCGGTGGCGGCTCTCGCCAGGGACCTCACGACGGCGTCGGCGTCCAGCTCCGTACCGTCGTGGAAGGTGACGCCGCCGCGCAGGGCGAACGTCCAACTCTTCCCGGACCGCGTCCACTTGGTCGCCAGCGCGGGCTGGGCGTCCCCGTTCGCGTTCAGCTTCACCAGCGTCTCCGCCGTGGACCAGCGCGACAGTTTGAACGCGTCGTCCGACAGCGGCGACAGGCCCGAGCGGGGCGGCTGCATCATCGCGACGCGGACACGCTTCCCGCCGTCCCCGCTCGCACCGGACGACCCCGTGAAGCAGCCCGACACGAGCAGCGTCGAGGCCGCCGTGAGGGCGGTGGCGGGTATGAGACGGCGAGCGGGCAGGCGCACGGAGCCCTCCGGGTAAAAGGGTGGTCAAGGCATGGTTGACCAGACCGTAGCACGATGACAATCGTTTTCAACAGCCGCCCTCTCGCCGTCTCCGGGAGCCCGGATGATCAGGCCGTCCGGATGATCAGACCGTGAGCACGACCTTGCCCCGCAGATGACCACCGTCGAGCAGCCGGTGCGCGTCGGCGACGCGCTCGAACGGGAACGTCTCCTGCACGTGGACCCGGAGCTTGCCCTGTTCGACGAGGTCGACGAGTCCGCGCAGGGCGAGCAGATCCGGGCCGACCGCGATGCCGCTGAAGCGCATGCCGGCCGCCTCGTACGCGGCGATGAGCTCCCGGTCCTCCTCGGTGACCGCCGTCACCAGATGACCCCCCGGGCGGAGCACGCCGAGGGACCGCGCGGCGGTGTCGCCGCCGATCGTGTCGAGCACGACGTCGATGTCGCGGACCTTCTCGGTGAAGTCGACCGCCGTGTAGTCGATCACCTCGTCGGCGCCGAGCCCCTCGACGAACGTCCGCTTGCTCCCGCCGGCCGTCGTGATCACGTACGCGCCGCGTGCTTTCGCGATCTGGATCGCCACGTGGCCGACCCCGCCGCCACCGCCGTGGACCAGGACGCGGTCGCCCTCGCCCACCCCGGCGAGGTCGACGAGCCCCTGCCACGCCGTCAGCCCGACGGCCGGCAGCGCCGCCGCCTCGACGTGCGAGAGCGACGCCGGCTTGCGGGCCAGGTGCAGCGCCGGTGCCGACACGGCCTCGGCGTACGCGCGCGCGGCCTGCGGGAACATCGGCAGCCCGAACACCTCGTCACCGGGCCTGAACCGCCAGGTCCCCGGCGCCTGTTCGACCACGCCGCTGATGTCCCAGCCGAGAACGAACGGCGGGCTGCCGAGCAGCGGGAACTCGCTGGCGCGCAGACGCGCCTCCAGCGGGTTCAGCCCGATCGCCTTGACCCGGACGAGGACCTCGGCTCGCAGGGGCCGGGGCTCGGGCGCGTCCACGACGGTGAGCACCTCGGGACCGCCGAGCGTCTGCTGGGTGATGACTCGCATGACTCTCCTGTGCTTCGAAAGCGCTGGAAGTTCGGGGGGAGAACCCAGGCTAGGTTTCCGACAGGAACCGCCAAGTACCTGAGAGCGCGGGTACCTTGGGCGCCATGAGCGGTTTCGGTTGCGGCGGTTCCTTCCTCGCCGACTGTCCGGCGCGTCTGGCGGTCGAGCTGATCGCCGACAAGTGGACGGCGGTCGTGCTCTACGGCCTCAGCGAAGGCCCGGTGCGCCACGGCGAGTTGATCGAGCTGATCGGCGGCATCTCCCGCAAAGTGCTCACCCAGACGCTCCGACGGCTCGAAGCACACGGACTCGTCCACCGGCACGCCTACGCCGAGGCTCCGCCCCGCGTCGAGTACGAACTCACCCCGCTCGGGGCGACGTTGATCGAGCCGATCCACATGCTGACCGAGTGGGCGAGGGCGAACGGCGAGGCGGTGCTCGACGCACTCGACGCCACTCCCGAACCGGCCGCTCACAGCAACTGAGACACCCGCCGGGCGCCACCGCTCAGAGCCGCGCCCCCTTCAACGCCATGTGCAGCAACAGCCGGTCCTCTCCGTCGTCCAGATCCAGCCCTGTCAGCTGCTCCACCCGCGACAGCCGGTAGTACAGCGTCTGCCGGTGGATGCCGAGCGCCGCCGCCGTGCGGCCCGCCTGCCCCGCGCAGTCCAGGTACACCTCGGCGGTCCGCGCCAGTTCGCGGTGGGCGGGGGAGAGGAGGGGGGTGACGGCGGGGTCGGCGGCGGAGCCCAGCGACGTCAGCAGCCGGTACGCGCCGATCTCGCCCCACCGCGCGACCGGCCCCAGCCGGGGCTCGGCGAGCGCGGCGCGCGCAGCGGCCGACGCCTCCGCCCACGAGACCGCCAGCTCCTCCAGCCCCTCGCGCGACCCGGACACCCCGGCGGCGGCCCCGCCCCCGGCCCGCTCCAGCAACCGCGCACCGACATCGACGCCGGGGACGGGCCGCAGCAGAACGGCGAGCGCATCTCCGTACGGCGCCGCCGCGCGCTGGGCCGGGCCCGCTCCGTACGACGCTGAACCTGTCCCGCGTTGAGCCGACCCAGTCCCGTACGGCGCCGACCCCGCCCCGTGCTGACCCGCCCCCGCAGAGGCACCCGTCGCCTCACCGCCCCGCCCCGTCCCGCCACCCGACCGTGCCCCGCCACTCGACCCCGTCCCGCCACCCCACCTGCCCCCGCCACCACCCCACTTCACCCCGCACAACGCCACCGCCCCCGGCACCATCCGCACCGACGGCACCTCCCCCGCCCCCCACGGCGCCACGCACACCACCACATGCGCCCCCTCCGCCCGCGCCCCCAACCCCGTCCGCAGCTCCGCCACCGCCATCTCCCGCTGCCACCCCGCGTCCGCCTCCAGCACCCCCCGCAGCTCCCGGCTCAGATCCGCCCCGTGCTGCGCCTCGTCCCCGAGCAGGACCCCGATCCGTGCCGTCACCTCCATGGCCGCCGCCAGCCGGGCGTCGTCGAGGGCGGCGGAGTCGAGGAGCCAGACGTAGCCGAGGACGACGCCGCGATGGCGTACGGGGAGACAGATCCGGCCCCGGTAGACCCCCGCCTCGGGGGTCGGCGGGATGCGGACGGGGCCGGTCGCGCGGGTGATGCCGAACCCCTCGAACCACTCCCGCACGGTGGCCGTCGAGCGCCGCGTGAGGATCGAGCGCGCGCGGACCGGGTCGAGCGCGGACGCGTCCAGCTCGGCCTCGCTGTCGTACACGCCGAACGCGATCAGCTCGAAGTCCCGGCTCTCCAGGGTCGCGGGGACGCCGAGGAGGCCGGAGATCTCGTCCACGAGGTCCTGGTAGGTCGGGGTCACCCGGCCATTCTGCGCCACGGGGAGCCGTCGTTCATACATCTGTCTGAGATCCCCGCCACGGATGCGTGACACCTGTCGATGGCCCACGATCGGAGAGATCCCTAGGTTCACGGTGACTTGGTGCTTTATGTCTGTGGAGGTGCCCGTGCTGGGTCCCGTGATACTCGCCGCCTCGCGCAGCGACCGGATGCGCCGCCTGATCTCGGCGGCCCCGGTGACCAGGCAGGTCGTCGACCGCTTCATCCCCGGCGAGACGGTCGACGACGTCGTGCCGATCGTCACCGACCTCACCGCGAAGGGCCTCGAACTCACCCTCGACGTCGTCGGCGAGGACATCACGACGCCCGAGCAGGCGACGGCCGCCCGCGACGCCTACCTCCAGCTCCTGGAGCGCCTCGGCGAACTCGGGCTCGGAGAGAAGGCGGAGGTCTCCGTCAAGCTGTCGATGTTCGGCCAGGCGCTCGGCAACGGCCATGAAACCGCTTACAGAAACGTCCGCCGGGTCGTCGAGGCCGCCGACGCGATCGGTACGACGGTGACGCTGGACGCCGAGGACCACACCACCCTGGACTCGATGTTCGCGATCCACACCGACCTGCGCCGCGACTTCCCCAAGACCGGCTGCGTCATCCAGGCGTACCTCTTCCGCACCGAGACCGACGCCCACCGCCTCGCCGCGAGCGGCAGCCGGGTCCGGCTGGTGAAGGGCGCGTACAAGGAGCCCGCCGAGGTCGCCTACCAGCAGAAACACGAGATCGACAAGGCGTACGTCCGGATCCTGCGCACCCTGATGGACGGCGACTGCTACCCCATGGTCGGCTCCCACGACCCCCGCCTGATCTCCATCGCCCAGGAACTCGCCCACCGCGCCCACCGCAAGCCGGACGAGTACGAGTTCCAGATGCTGTACGGCATCCGCAGCGACGAACACCTCCGGCTGGCGGCGGAGGGGCACCGGATGCGGGTGTACACGGCGTACGGGACGGACTGGTACGGCTACTTCATGCGCAGGCTGGCGGAGAAGCCGGCGAACCTGCGCTTCTTCGCACGCTCCACGCTCACCAAGCACTGATATCTACAAGGGAGTTGTCCATGGACGCTGTGACCCAGGTCCCCACCCCCGTCAACGAGCCGGTGCGCGGCTACGCCCCCGGCTCTCCCGAACGGGCCCGGCTGGAAGCCAAGTTGAAGGAGCTGGCCGAGAACCCGGTCGACCTGCCGTGCACGATCGGCGGCGAGAAGCGGCTCGGCGGCGGGGACGCCTTCGAGGTCGTCCAGCCCCACAACCACCGTGCCGTACTGGGCACTTACCGAAACGCCACCCAGCAGGACGCCCGCGATGCGATCGACGCGGCCCTCGCCGCCGCCCCTGCCTGGCGGGCGATGGCCTTCGACGACCGTGCCGCGATCATCCTGCGTGCCGCCGAACTCCTCGCCGGGCCCTGGCGGGAGACGATCGCCGCGTCGACGATGCTCGGCCAGTCGAAGACGGTCCAGCAGGCCGAGATCGACACGCCCTGCGAACTGGTCGACTTCTGGCGCTTCAACGTCCACTACGCCCGCCAGATCCTCGCCGAGCAGCCCCCGGCGAACTCCCCGGGCGTCTGGAACCGCCTCGACCACCGCCCCCTCGAAGGGTTCGTCTACGCGATCACCCCCTTCAACTTCACCGCGATCGCGGGGAACTTGCCGACCGCGCCCGCCCTGATGGGCAACGTCGTCGTGTGGAAGCCGTCCCCGACGCAGACCCACGCGGCCGTCCTGCTCATGCAGTTGCTGGAGGAGGCCGGTCTCCCCAAGGGTGTCATCAACCTCGTCACCGGCGATGGCATCGCCGTCTCCGAAGTCGCCCTGGAGCACCGCGACTTGGCGGGCATCCACTTCACCGGCTCGACCAAGACCTTCCAGTACCTGTGGAAGACGGTCGGCGCCAACATCGAGAAGTACCGCGCCTACCCGCGCCTCGTCGGCGAGACCGGCGGCAAGGACTTCGTCGTCGCCCACCCCAGCGCCGACCGCGCGGTCCTCAAGACGGCGCTGACACGCGGCTCGTTCGAGTACCAGGGCCAGAAGTGCAGCGCGACGTCCCGCGCGTACATCCCGGCGTCCATCTGGAACGACGGTTTCCGCGAGGAGTTCGCCGCCGAGGTCGACGGCATCACCATGGGCGACGTCACCGACCTGTCCCACTTCATCGGCGCGGTCATCGACGAGCGGGCCTTCGCCAAGAACAAGGCCGCGATCGACCGCGCGAAGACGGACCCGGCGTGCACGATCGTCGCGGGCGGCACGTACGACGACTCGGTGGGCTGGTTCGTCCGCCCGACGGTTGTCGAGTGCACCGACCCGGACAACGAGGTGTTCCGCACCGAGTACTTCGGCCCGTTCCTCGCGGTGCACGTGTACGAGGACGACGCGTACGACGCGATGCTCGACCAGATGGAGTCGGTGTCCGACTACGCGCTCACCGGCTCCGTCATCGCCGGTGACCGCGCCGCGGCGGCCCACACCATGGCCAAACTCCGGTACGCCGCCGGGAACTTCTACATCAACGACAAGTCCACCGGCGCGGTCGTCGGCCAGCAGCCCTTCGGCGGGGGGCGCGCCTCCGGCACCGACGACAAGGCCGGCGCCCCCCAGAACCTCATGCGCTGGACCCTGACCAGGGCCATCAAGGAGACGCTGGTCGCGCCGACGGACTACACGTATCCGCACATGGGATGACAATCGACCCGGGGTGCGTGCTACCGTCACGCACCCCGGGCCCCGACGGCACGCGTGGTGGACCAACTCTGCGGGAAGGCACACGAGATGAGCCCGGAGCCGGTGTCCACAGTCCTCTTCGACCTCGGCGACGTCCTCTTCCGCGACCCGTGGGAGACCCTCCTGCTCACCGAACGCACCGGCCTCGCGGACCGCTTGGGCCTCGACCGCGCCAAAGTCACCGAGACGGGCCGCAAGTTGTGGCACCGCTTCAGCCTGAGCGAGACCTCCGAGCAGGACTACTGGAAGGCCCTCTCCCGCCGCCTCGGCCAGCCGGTCTCCCCGTTCCTCATAAGGGAGTTGGAGGAGGAACTGCTCGTCGTGAACCCCTCGGCCGAGACCATGCTGTCCACCGCGGCCCCGGGCCACCGCGTCGGCATCGTCTCCAACAACACGACGTTCTGGTACGCGAAACAGTCCGGCCGCCTCCGCCTCGACAAGTGGATCGACCCCGACCTCGTGTTCCTGTCCTGCCGCGAGGGAGTCTCCAAAGGCACGCCGGGAGAGGGCCTGTTCGAGCGGGCGGCGACCCAGGTCGACCCGGCGACGACCCTGGTCATAGAGGACCGCCCCCGCAATGTCGCCCGCGCCGGATCCGCAGGGTTCCGCACCCTGACGTACTCGTTCTCGGCCTCGTCCGGCGTGATCCCCGCAGACTTGCTGGACACCATCAGGGGAACCGCGTAACCGCAGGTCAGGGGCGTGCCGTCTCAGATAGTAGGAAGTCCGAGTAACTGTGCAGACAACAGCGCTCCGGACCCGTAACTTTGTAGGAGCCGAACGTCTCGCTCGACCAAGCGAAGGCGGATGCGAGCCGGGCCCTGACGCAGCCACCCCTGCGGCTCGACGCTCCCCGCCCGACCGGCGTCTCGTCAACACTTCCCCTGGTGAAGAAGGAGCCGATCACCCATGGCCGAGACGACCGTCCGCCGCCGAGTCCGCCACGTATCGCGTACCAGCGAGAACGACCGCAAGAACGCCGCAGCCGCGCTCCAGCGCGCCCTCGACCGCCGGGACAACGGCGGAGAGACCGGCCACTGAGTCACCGGGAGCCGCATCCTGGTCGACACGGGGTGTCCGTATCGCGGACGCCCCGTGTCACCCCCTGGGACCCGGGGCTAGGCTGCCGCCATGTCTCGCAGCATCGATCTCGCAGTGATCCCCGGTGACGGCATCGGCCAGGAAGTCGTGGCCGAAGGCCTCAAGATCCTCTCCGCCGTCCTCCCCGAGGACGTGAAGCTGGAGACGACGGAGTACGACTTCGGCGCGAAGCGCTACCACGCGACCGGTGAGACCCTCACCGACGCCGACCTCGACTCCCTCAAGAACCACGACGCCATCCTGCTGGGCGCGATCGGTGACCCGAGCGTCCCCTCCGGCGTCCTGGAGCGCGGCTTCCTGCTGAAGCTCCGCTTCGCCTTCGACCACCACGTCAACCTGCGCCCCTCGAAGCTGCTCCCCGGCGTCGCCACCCCGCTCGCCGGCCAGCCGGAGATCGACTTCGTCGTCGTCCGCGAGGGCACGGAAGGCCCGTACACGGGCAACGGCGGCACGATCCGCAAGGGCACGCCCCACGAGGTCGCCACCGAGGTCTCCGTCAACACGGCGTACGGCGTCGAGCGCGTCGTCCGTGACGCGTTCGCCCGCGCGCAGGCCCGGCCCCGCAAGAAGCTCACGCTGGTCCACAAGAACAACGTGCTGACCTTCGCCGGGCACCTGTGGACGAACGTCTTCAACCAGGTGGCCACCGAGTTCCCCGAGGTCACCACCGACTACATCCACGTCGACGCGGCGACGATCTACCTCGTCACCGACCCCGCCCGCTTCGACGTCATCGTCACCGACAACCTCTTCGGCGACATCATCACCGACCTCGCGGCAGCCGTCTCCGGCGGCATCGGGGTCGCCGCCTCCGGGAACATCAACCCCTCGGGCGACTTCCCGTCGATGTTCGAGCCCGTCCACGGCTCGGCCCCCGACATCGCGGGCCAGGGCAAGGCCGACCCCACGGCCACGGTGCTCTCCGTCGCGCTCCTGCTGCGCCACCTCGGCTACGAGGCGGAGGCGGTCCGCGTCGAGGAGGCGGTCACGGCCGACCTCACGGAGCGCGCCTCGCTGCCGTCCCGGTCCACCACCGAGATCGGCGACGCCCTCGCCGTACGCGTAGCCGGATAGGCCCGCGCTTTCCGAAGCCGTCGGGTCGCACACCTCGCGCCCGGCGGCTTTCGCCATTCCTCCGCCGGGTGAAACCATTACCTCAGGCCGCAAACACCCCCGTTCCTCCCGTGCCGTCGGCGTCCGCGCGATAATCGGACACGGAGCCGCGGAATACGGGAGTGCTGTACGACGGTGTGCGCGGCCGTCACTACAACCGGTGAAGGACAACCACTCATGACGACGCCCACGATCGAGCTCAAGCCGTCCGCCAGTCCCTTGGCCACCGCCGACCGCGAGGCCATCCTGAAGAACCCCGGCTTCGGCCGCCACTTCACCGACCACATGGTGACGATCCGCTGGACCGAGGGGCGCGGCTGGCACGACGGCCAGTTGGTCCCGTACGGCCCGCTCTCCATGGACCCGGCGACGACGGTCCTGCACTACGCGCAGGAGATCTTCGAGGGCCTCAAGGCGTACCGCCAGCCCGACGGCTCCGTCGCGATCTTCCGGCCGGAGAAGAACGCGAAGCGGTTCCAGGCGTCCGCGCACCGCCTCGGTATGCCCGAGCTGCCGGTCGAGACGTTCATCGAGGCGTGCGACGCGCTGGTCCGCCAGGACGAGGGCTGGGTCCCGGCGCACGGCGGCGAGGAATCCCTCTACCTGCGCCCCTTCATGATCGCCACGGAGGTCGGCCTCGGCGTCAAGCCGGCCAACGAATACCTGTTCCTCGTCATCGCCTCCCCGGCCGGCGCGTACTTCCCCGGCGGCGTCAGGCCCGTCTCCATCTGGCTCTCCGAGGACCGCGTCCGCGCCGTCCCCGGCGGCATGGGCGACGCGAAGACCGGCGGCAACTACGCGGCGTCCCTCCTCGCCCAGGCCGAGGCGGCGGCCAAGGGCTGCGAGCAGGTCTGCTACCTCGACGCGGTCGAGCACAAGTGGGTCGAGGAACTGGGCGGCATGAACCTGTACTTCGTCTACGGCGACAAGATCGTCACCCCCACGCTCACGGGCTCGATCCTGGAGGGCGTCACCCGCGACTCCCTCCTCCAGGTCGCCCAGGACCTCGGCTACGAGTCCGAGGAATCCCGTATCTCCATCGACCAATGGCAGCAGGACACGGAGAACGGCACCCTCACGGAGGTCTTCGCCTGCGGCACAGCGGCGGTCATCACGCCGGTCGGCACGGTGAAGAGGCAGGGCAAGGAGTGGCAGCAGTCCGGCGGCGAACCGGGCGAGGTGACGCTGAAGCTGCGAGAGGCCCTGCTGAACATCCAGAGGGGAACGACGCAGGACAAGCACGGCTGGATGCACAAGATCGCAGAGTGACGTTGCAAGTGGGCGGGGACTGGTCTGTTTTGTCTTTTAGGGGCGCGGGGAACTGCGCGACAAGCCACAACGCACCCGCACCCGCCCACGAATCCTGACCAGGCAGACGAGCCTGCGCCCCCAACCCCGCCCGCATATTGAGACACCCCCTGACCCCACCCCCAACCCGTGTAAAACTGCCCTGTGCTCTCGTACCCCACGATTATTAGCAACAGAAGCGCCGGTCCTAGCTGAGCAAGCCGCACAGCGACCCGCGCAGACCTCTCGCACCCGCGAGGGGTCTTTTCGTTTTCCAGGAAGCACGCGACCCGCACCGAGGAGCCCCCGCCCCATGACCGACACCGACACCGACGACTCGTTCCACGTCTTCGACACCACCCTCCGAGACGGCGCCCAACGCGAGGGCATCAACCTCACCGTCGCTGACAAGCTGGCCATCGCCCGCCACCTGGACGACTTCGGCGTCGGCTTCATCGAGGGCGGCTGGCCGGGCGCGAACCCGAGGGACACGGAGTTCTTCGCCAGGGCGCAACAGGAGATCACGTTCCAGCACGCGCAACTGGTCGCCTTCGGTGCAACCCGCCGAGCCAACGCGAAGGCGTCCGAGGACCCCCAGGTCAAGGCCCTCCTGGACTCCGGCGCCCCGGTGATCACCCTGGTCGCGAAGTCCCACGACCGCCACGTGGAACTCGCCCTGCGCACGACCCTGGACGAGAACCTGGAGATGGTGCGGGACACGGTGTCCCACCTCAAGGCCCAGGGCCGCCGAGTCTTCGTGGACTGCGAACACTTCTTCGACGGCTACCGAGCGAACCCGGAGTACGCGAAGTCGGTGGTCCGCGCCGCGAGCGACGCCGGCGCCGACGTCGTCATCCTCTGCGACACCAACGGCGGCATGCTCCCCGCCCAGATCCAGGCCGTCGTCACGACGGTCCTCGCGGACACCGGCGCCCGCCTCGGCATCCACGCCCAGGACGACACGGGCTGCGCGGTCGCCAACACCCTCGCGGCGGTGGACGCGGGAGCGACCCACGTCCAGTGCACGGCGAACGGCTACGGCGAGCGCGTGGGCAACGCGAACCTGTTCCCGGTCGTCGCCGCCCTGGAACTGAAGTACGGCAAGCAGGTCCTCCCCGAGGGCAAGCTCCGCGAGATGACCCGCATCTCCCACGCGATCGCCGAGGTCGTCAACCTCACCCCGTCCACGCACCAGCCGTACGTCGGCGTCTCCGCGTTCGCGCACAAGGCGGGCCTGCACGCGTCCGCGATCAAGGTCGACCCGGACCTGTACCAGCACACGGACCCGGCGCTGGTCGGCAACAGCATGCGCATGCTGGTCTCGGACATGGCGGGCCGCGCCTCGGTGGAGCTGAAGGGCAAGGAACTCGGCGTCGACCTGGGCGGCGACCGCGAGGTGGTCGGCCGGGTGGTGGCCCGCGTCAAGGAACGCGAACTCCAGGGCTACACGTACGAAGCGGCCGACGCCAGCTTCGAACTCCTCCTGCGCGCCGAGGTCAAGGGCAGCCCGCTGCGCTACTTCGAGGTCGAGTCCTGGCGCGCGATCGTCGAGGACCGCCCCGACGGCAGCCACGCGAACGAGGCGACGGTCAAACTCTGGGCCAAGGGCGAACGCATCGTCGCCACGGCGGAGGGGAACGGCCCGGTCAACGCCCTGGACCGAGCCCTGCGGGTAGCCCTGGAGAAGATCTACCCCCAGCTCGCCAAGCTGGACCTGGTCGACTACAAGGTCCGCATCCTGGAGGGCGTCCACGGCACCCAGTCGACAACCCGCGTCCTCATCTCCACGACGGACGGCACCGGCGAATGGCAGACGGTAGGCGTGGCGGAGAACGTCATCGCCGCGTCCTGGCAGGCCCTGGAGGACGCGTACACATACGGCCTCCTGCGCGCGGCGGTCCCCCCGGCGGAGTAACTCCCAGGAGCTACGGCACACCCTTCGCCATCCGGCGTAACTCTCAGGGACTACGGCACACCCCGCGCTATCCGGCGTAACTCTCAGGAGCTACAGCTCCACCCCCACCACCCGGCGTAACCCCCACGAGCTACGACCACGGCACCACCCCCGCCACCCCGTGGACACACCCGGCACACCCCCGCCGGGCCGCCGGAATCCCGCAGCGGACGACACCGCTCCCACCCCGTCGACCTACCGAAATGCCGGCCCAGGGAACACGCCGTAGCGTCGGTCGTATGAAGGTCAAAGGCGCCATCCTGCTGGGGCTGGCCCTGGCGGTGCTGATCATCCTCCCGGCGACCGCCCCGCCCGCCCGCACGGCGACGACGGCCACGAGCCTGACGACGATCGCGACGGCCCTCAGACAGAGCCCGGTGTACGTGGACCCGGCGGCCCGCGACCAGCTCTCCGACCAGGACGAACGCGCCCTGGCGGACCGGATCGAGAACGCGGACAAGCCCCTGTTCATCGCGGTGCTCCCGGCCGACTACCCGACCGCGTCCCTGTTCCAGAACCTCCGCACGGCCACCGGGATCACGGGTCTGTACGCGATCCGCCTGGGCACGAGGTTCGACGCCAAGGCGGACTCCCGGGTCCTGCCGGGAACGGCGGTCGCCAACCTCGTACAGAGCGTGCGCGCGACGACCACGACCGGCACCCAGCTCACCGACTTCACGACCCGCGCCCTCACGAACATGACCGGCAAGGCCCCCGCGACCTGGGGTTCCTCGAAGGACAACGGCGTCTCGACGACCGCGCTGGTCACGGCGGGCGGCGTCCTCGCGGCGGCCGGCGCGGGCGCGTACGTCCTCGTACGCCGCACCAGGCGCCGCAAGGCGGAGGAGCAGCGAGCCGCCCTGGACCGCCTGCGCGTCGTCGTGGACGAGGACATCACGGCCTTCGGCGAGGAACTCGACCGCCTCGACTTCCACCCGGCGGAGCAGGGCGCGGACGACGCGATGCGCGCCGACTACGAACGCGCGCTGGACGCGTACGACACGGCGAAGTCGGCGATGGCGGCGGCGACGCGACCGGACGACGTCCGGGGCGTCACCCAGGCCCTGGAGGACGGCCGCTTCTCGCTGGCACAGCTCGCCGCCCGCAGGGAGGGCCGCCCCCTCCCGGAACGCCGCCCGCCGTGCTTCTTCGACCCCCGCCACGGCCCGTCCGTCGCCGACGCGACCTGGACTCCACGGGGCGGCAGCCCTCGCGAGGTCCCGGTCTGCGCGGCCGACCGAACCCGCCTGGCGGACGGCCGCGACCCGGTGATCCGCGAGGTGGACAGCGACTACGGCCGCCGCCCGTACTGGGAGGCGGGCCCGGCGTACGGCCCCTGGGCGGGCGGCTACTTCGGCGGCGGCCTGCTCCCGGGCCTGCTGGTCGGCACGATGCTGGGCAGCCTGATGACGACCCCGTCGTACGCGTCGGACTTCGGCGGCCCGGGCCAACAGGGGTACGAGGGCGGCGACTTGTCCGGCGCGGACTTCAACCCCGGTGACTTCGGGGGCGGGTTCGGGGACGGCGGCGGCGACTTCGGCGGCGGGGGAGGGGACTTCGGCGGCTGACGGCGGTTTCCGGCGTCGGCCTCAACGGGACGGACCCGGCGCCGAGTTGCGGCACCGGGTCCGTACGACGATGGCGGGGCGGACGTCAGAGCGTCCGGGCCGCTGCCGCGATCGCGGAGGCGAAGGTCGAGACCTCGCTGTAGACGCCGGGCGCGTTCGGCTGGGCGCAGCCGTCGCCCCAGCTGACGATGCCGACCTGGATCCAGGCGTTGTTGGCGTCGCGGCGGAACATGGGGCCACCGGAGTCGCCCTGGCAGGTGTCGACACCGCCCGAGGCGTACCCGGCGCAGATCTCGTCACCCGGGACGAGGCCGCTGTAGAGACCGCCGTACGCGCGGCAGGTCGCGTCGGAGATGAACGGCACGGTGGCCTTCAGCATGTAGCGCTGCTGCGCACCGCCCTCGACGGCCGCACCCCACCCGGCGACGGTGAACGTGCCCGTGTTGAAGGTCGTGTTGGTGGCGATCGGCAGCGTCGCGAGGCCGGTGATCGGGGACGCGAGCTTGATCAGCGCCCAGTCCTTGCCGGTGCCGTTGTAGCCGGGCGCGCGGTAGACGTACGTCGAACGGACCTGCTGGCGGCCGGTGGTGGACTGGAGGTCCACGACACCCGCGGTCGCCGTGATGCTCGTGTTCGCGCCGGTGCCGTTCACGCAGTGCGCGGCGGTCAGCACGATCTGGGACGTGTACAGGGCGCCGCCGCAGCCCATGGAGAGGCGGACCATGAACGGGAACTCGCCCTGCGCGGCACGGGTTCCACCGACGACCGGCGCGGGGGCGGCGGTGGCCGTGGAGAGGGGCTGGAGGCTGACGACCGCGAGGGTGACGGCTGCGGCGGCCATACATCTCTTCGCGAGCGTGAGGAGCTTCTTCACCGTTGTTGTTGCCTTCCGTGAGGGGGGTAACGGAGCTGGACGGACCTGCAACGGGTACCGATTCTGACGTGCCCATGCCAAATTGAGATGCCATGGGGAGTTCAACGGTTCGTCATGGGCGAGTCAGGATCTTCGGAGGATTATGAGAAGGCGGTAAAGGGTTGTGCAAGGGGTGGGTTCAGGCCGGGTGGGGGAGTGATTCCGGCCAGAGGGTGTCGGTGGGGGTCATGAACCGCCCGCCAACTTCCGTACTTCGGCGGCCCGTTCGGACAGGCCGCACCGCTCGTAGGCGTCGACGGCTGCACGGAACGCGAGCCGGGCCTCGCCCTTGCGCCGCACTTTGCGCAGGGAGAAGCCGAGGTTGTAGCTGGCGTCACCGACGAAGCCCCACTCCTCGAACTTCGTGCCGAGCTCGATCGCGAAGCGGGCGGCGTCGATGGCCTCGTGGTACCGCTTGAGGTTGGTCAGGGAGGCACTGAGTCCCAACCAGGCGACGCCCGCCTGGTGTTCGTCGCCGAGCAGCCTGCTCCACTCAAGGGACCGGGTGAATGCCTGGACCGCCTCGACGCGTCGCCCCGACTCCCGGAGGATCAGCCCGATGAGCCCCCACGAACCCGCCTGGCCACGCCAGTCGTTGAACTCACCGCTGACCCGCAGGGAGCGGACGGCATGAGGCAACGCCTGGTCGAACTGCCCCGAACGCCGCAGATACTCGGCCAGGTTGTACAGCGGCTCCGCCAACTGGTGCCGCATACCCAGCTCTTCGAACTCGGCGACGGCCAAGGAGAGTGTCTCGCACGCCTCTGCGAGCCGCCCGCAGTCACCGAGGGTCGCGGCGAGCTGAGCCCGCGCGAGGGCGGCGCACGGCGGGTCGTCCAGCGCGAGGGCGTTCGCCAGCGCCTGCTCGCGCGCGTCGAGCGCTTCGTCGAGCCGCCCGAGCCGCTGCAGCGCCGTCGCGATGCCGCTCCACGCGTAGTACCGCCCTTCCAGGTCGCCGACCTGGTCGCACAGCTCCAGTCTCTCCCGGCATGAGTCGAGCCCCTCCTCGAACCTGCGCAGGTGGATCAGCGCAGCGCTGAGGGCGCTGAGCGCGACCGTCTCGCCGTGACCGGCGTCGAGGCGGCGAGCAGTGTCGCGGGCGATCGTCGCCACGTCGAGCATGTCGTCGAAGGCGTGCCGGTTGCGCAGGTGAGGGACGAGCGCGAGAGCTGTCTGCAGCGAGAGTACGGCCATCTGACGATCCTCGGGCCCGCACCACCGCACAGCGTTCAGCATCCCGAGCCGCTCGGTCTCGAACCAGCTCAGCGCCTCCTCGGGCCCGCCAGCGAACAGCTTCTGCGGCTGATCCGGCTTCGTGATCACCTCGTAGGCCACCGCCAGCCGGACGCAATACATAACCTGAAGCTGCATCCGAGCCCGCCCCGCCTCCTCCTCCGTAACCAGAGCCCCCGCATACGCCCGCACAAGGTCATGCATCTGCCACCCCCTACCACCCGGCAATGCACTAATCAGTGACGCAGCCACCAACTCATCCGCAGCCACCCGCCACTCCCCAGCCCCCACCCCACCCATCATCTGCCCCGAAACGGAATCGAAGTACTTCCCCGGCGCCACCCCCAACCCCCGAAAAACCCGAGCCGTTTCCTCCCAGGGCTCGATCAAGTTCCGTGAGTGTCCGGGGTGTTGGTGATGCCCAGGATGGCGAGTGCTCGTTCGGGTTCGTGGCGGATGGCGCGGGTGGTCTTGGCGATGTTGTCGGCTCCGAGGATCTTCAGGGTGCCGATGGCGAGGTTGCGGATGGTGGCCATGGCGCGGGGCGTGGTGCCGGCGTGAATGGTCGAGGCGTCCTCGGCGAACGTGACGTCTCGGATGTAGTGGGAGGAATTTTCGATTCCCCAGTGCCCGCGAATGGCGGTGGCGAGGTCGGCGGGGCGGGTTTGGTGGGCGGCGAGGCTGGTGACCGCGTAGACGTTCTCGCGGGTTTCGGGCCGACCGGTGGGCTTGCGGCGGCGGTGGACCCGGATGGCGAGGTGAGCGTGGGGGAAAGCGATGCCGCCGAGGTTGTCGGCGATGGCGCAGGTCTTGATCGAGCGGGACTCGCGGCGGCCGTGGGCGGTGGCGGAGGTGGTGTGCTGGACCTTGATCGACGTCCAGGGCAGAGCGGCGAGCTGGGCGTAGGCAGTGGGCTGGTTGGTCTTGATGACGGCGATGTAGTGGGCCTTCTTCGTCTCGGCCAGCCAGGTGATGTTGGCCTTCACTGAGTGGAGGGCATCGAAGGTGACGACGGTGCCGGCGAGGTCGAGTGGCGCCAGCAGGGGCTTGAAGTGGCGCACTTCGTTGGTCTTCGCACCGACCTCGACCTGGGCAATCGTGGCGACGCGGTCGTGGGTGACCGCCGAGAGCAGGTGACGGCGCGGCGCGGCCAGGCGGGCTGAGCCCCTGAGGGCCTTGCCGTCCACGGCGATGACCTGCCGCGATCGGGCCTCGGGCACTTCCGCGGACGCGGTGATGCGGTGCCGGTCGGCCAGGTAGGCGCCCACAGCCTGGTCCAGGGCGTCGCCGTCAAGTGCCGAAAGAACGCGTCCGAGAGTGACCGGCCTGGGGCTGCGCCGCCAGCCGAGCAGGTGACGGCGTACCCCGAGGGATGCCAGCAGCGAGTTCGTGGCCCGCTCGCCGAACTCGGCGAGCTCGTCGATGCTCTTCGCTCCGCAGACGGCCGCGCAGGCACACACCAGCAAGATCGCCGTCAGCGAGTACCACCGGCCCCGGCGCGAGCGCGGATCCGGAACCGATTCGAGGTAGGGACGCAGGTCAGCGATCCGGTCCGCATCCAGCGGACCCAGCTTCTCCAGCACGGCAGGGATAGGGGAAGATGCAACAGCAGGCACGGGACGTCCTCGTGATCATCTGGCTTCGACACCACAATGATCACGAACCCCCGTGCCTGCTCTGCTGTCCGCCCCTACCGGCCTGATCGCCAACCCTCCACGCAATCACGGAACTTGACGGAGCCCTGGTTTCCTCCCCCAACCTCCGATACATCGCATCAAGAACCGGCCGCAACACCAGCGACTTCCCGTACTGATCCACCCCATCAGCCGCCAACAACCCCACCCGATCCCCCTCCAACTCAGCCACCAACTCCCGCACCCCCAACCCCCGCCGCCTCCGCAACAACGCAGCGACAATCACCAACGCCAACGGCAACCCCCCACACACCTCCACCAACTCCCGTACCCCGTCCCCAAGTCGAGGATCACCAGGCAACGCCCGCTCGATCAACTCCCGTCCCGTATCCCCCGACAACGCCTCCACCTCGACAGACCGCACAGGAAACGACCCCAGCACATCCCGGGACGTCACCAACACCCGATGCCCAACCCCCTCCCCGGGCAGCAACGGCACCACCTGCTCACCCCCACCCGCATTGTCGAGAACCACCAACATCGCTTCCCGGGAAGCCAGTTCGCTCCGATACCGACCGACCTCCCCTTCCCGCACCCCCATCGCCCACAACAACGACGACACAGCCTGCTCCGCACTCACCGGAACCTCGCCGTCCCCCCGCAGATCGACGAACAGCACACCCCCGGGAAACATCCCCCGCTCCCGGGCCACATGCGCCACGGCGACAGCCAGCGCGGTCTTCCCCACCCCCGCCAACCCGGACACGGAGACGACCCGCTCGACCTCCAACGCCCCCAGCACAGCGGCGACTTCAGCCTCCCGCCCGGTGAACCCCGCAGGCGCGCCCGGCAGCATCGACACCGCCCCCGCCGACGCACCACCCCCCTCGACCTTCCCGTACACAGGCCCGTAGAAAGTCCCGCCCCGAAAGTCGATGTGATCCCCGTTCATGCCCTCATAGTGCCCCTAATTCGCTTGACCCCGCCGCCCCCCGGCACGGCACAGTGACGCGACACCACAAACCCTCCGGGAAGGCGCCGCATCCCATGCACATCCGCCCCACCACGGACGAGGACCGCGACCTCTTCGTCACCACCCTGCTCACCGCGTTCGGCCTGACCCCCGACACCCCGGCGGAGGACGGCGGGGGAGTCTGGTGGGCGGCGGCGGAGATGGACCGCAACCTGCTCGCGGAGACCGAGGACGGCACGCCGGTCGGCACGGCAGGCTCGTACACCTTCGAACTCACCCTCCCCGGCGAGCAGTTGATCTCCGCCCCCGGTGTCACAGCGGTCGGTGTCCTCCCCACGCACCGCCGCAGGGGCGCCCTCACGGCGATGATGCGCCACCAGCTCAACGACTTCCGTGCCCAGGGCGAGTCCCTGGCCGTCCTCCTCGCCTCGGAGGCGCTGATCTACCGCCGGTTCGGCTACGGCCCGGCGACGTACACCCAGCGCCTCACGGTCCCGCACCACAGGGCGGCCCTCATAGAGACGCCGGAGACCCCCGGCACGGTCGAGGTCCTGCACCGCGAGGCCGCCGTGGAGATCATGGAACAGGTCTACGACACCTACCGCCGCACCCAGCCCGGCGCCCTCTCCCGCCCCCACCGCTGGTGGGAGAAGCGCGCGGGCCAGCCCCCGATCGCCCCGGCCCACCGCTACATCGCCGTACACCGCGACGCGAACGGCGTCCCGGACGGGTACGCGAGCTACTCGAAGGACGGCTCCACGCTGACCGTCGACGAGACGATCGCCGGGGACGACGCGGTCTTCACGGCGCTCGCCAGGTACGTACTCGAACACGACCTCACCGAGAAGACCGTGTTCAAGCAGTTCCCGCCGGAACACCCCCTGCGCTGGCAGTTCGTGGACCTCCGGGGCCCCGAACTCGGCGGCCACATGGACTGGTTGTGGGTCCGCCTCCTGGACATCCCGCGCGCCCTGGCCGCCCGGAGCTGGTTCACGGACGGCGAGTTGGTCCTCGACGTCGAGGACCGGTTCCTAGGAGAAGGGGAGCACGGCCGCTATCTGCTGACCGTCACCGACGGCAAGGCGGAGTGCGTACGCACCGACCGGGAGCCCGATCTCTCCCTGGACGTCAGCGACTTGGGCTCGATCTACCTGGGCGGCACCACGCCGACGACGCTGGCAAGGGCGGGCCGCATCCACGCCCACCACCCGGACGCGGCCTCACGAGCCGACGCCCTGTTCCGCGCCGAACGCCCCCCGCACTGCCTGCACTGGTTCTAACCCCCCCTTCTAACTCCCCTTGTCCTAGCCCCCCTTGGCGAACTCGATCAGCTTCTCGAAGTCGATCGACCCGGGATCGCCATGGGTGTTGTGACAGAGCAGCCCGTCGGCGACGTACGTCCGCGTACTGGTCGACAGCGACGCGATGGGCTGCTCACCCACGTACTCGACACCGAGTACGGCCGTACCGTCGCCGCCCACGACGCTCCCCTCCCACCCGGCCTCGGCGCGCACCCGGAGGATGCGGTGGCGGAACGGGTCGAGTTCCTTGCTGGGGACCCACGAGAGGGCGCCGTTCTCGTGGACCAGCCAGGGATGGTCGTACGACGCGGTGATCTCGCCGTCGGCCGTGGTGATCCGGCAACTCCCCTTCACACCGGGCTCGTTGCGGGTGACCGTGCCTGTCCGGTAGCGGCGCTCGCTCCCGTCCTCGTCGAACGACACGATCCCGTCGCCCACTTGAAGGTCGCCGGCGCGCTGCCACGTGAGGTCGGCGCGCAGGACCGGGGTGTCGGGGTGCACGCAGTTCTCGGGTACGTGCATGTGGCCGCAGACACCCCGGAAGCCGTTCCAGCGGTCGTAACTCATGCGCTGGCCCGACCTGTTGCCGGCGGAGGCGGGGTACGAGGGCCACAGCGAGGGGCCCTTGAGGGGGACGCCGTGGTGGTTGTGCATCCAGGCGAGGAAGCGGGCGACCTCGCGCAACGCCCACTCCGGGGCCTGCGGCCAGTAGACGTGCGGGGTGTTGTTCGCCTTCCACTTGCTGTGGATGTCGGGGTCGCAGGTGCCGATCAGCTCCACCTGGCACACGTTCAGCGTGTTCGTCTGCACCCCGCCGGGGGAGTTGACCAGGGCGCGGGAGGAGACGTCGATCTGGAAGTGCTGGTACCAGCGGAGCTTCTGCGCGGCGAGGTCGGGGAGCGCGGTGAGGTTGGGGGCGGCGGCGCCCCCCTTGTAGTCGGGGAGGTTGCGGCCCTCCGTCGTATGGAGCACGACGACGTTGACCTCCATCCGGTCGCCGCCGTACTTCGTCTGGTACCAGTGACCGCGGTCCGCGCCGGGGTAGTTCTGCGGACCTGACATCGTGCTCAAAGTGCCTCCCGGGACCGTGTGTCCGAGCCTGGGTGATACCCGGAACGCGCCCTAAGAGTCCTTCTTTGTGCCGATTGTCGGTAATCGACAGAAACTGCCCCGGCGGGCCGCCGAAGTGACCGGCTCTCAGCTCTTCTTGATCGCCGAGATGTCGAAGGTGAGCTTGATCTTGTCGGACACCAGTACGCCGCCGGTCTCCAGCGCCGCGTTCCAGGTGATGCCCCACTCCGAGCGCAGCAGCTCCGCCCTGCCCTCGAACCCGACGCGCTCGTTGCCGAACGGGTCCTTCGCGGCGCCGTTGAACTCCAGGTCGATGGCGATCGGCTTCGTCGTGCCGAGGATCGTGAGATCGCCGGTGATGCGGTAGTCGTCCCCGCCGAGCGACTCCGCCTTCGTCGAGCGGAACGTCATCGTCGGGAACTCGTCCGTCTTGAAGAAGTCCGCGCTCTTCAGGTGCCCGTCGCGGTCCGCGGAACCGGTGTCGATGCTGCTCATCACGATGTCGAGGGACGCCGTGGACGCGGACGGGTCCGAGCCGTCCAGGTGCAGCTCACCGCTGAACTCGTCGAACTTGCCCTTCACGTTCGTCACCATCGCGTGCCGCGCGGTGAAGCCGAGCGTCGAGTGGGCCGGGTCGACGGTGTAGTCGCCGGTGAGGGCGGCGAGGTCGGCGCTCACCGCCGGTGCCTCGGAGCTGTCGTCGCTCTTGCGGCCGAAGATCCCCATCATGTCCTCCATTCAACTTCCTTACCGTGCTGAGAAAGCTACTCTCCGTCGCCGAAGATCGCCTCCAGAGGGGCTATAGGGTTGAACGTGTTCCCTTGGTATGTGATGTGAGTCTCGCGCCGTTCCTTGTAGGGCCCCCACAATGCGCGACCCCCTTGAGCAGTCGGAAGACGTGCACCCGCCTCGGCTTCTGTTCAGGGGTACCAGGAAAACGGGCCGGAGACTGTACGGAGTCGACGTCTCGTAATCCTTGGACCGCTTCGTATGGTCGCTACATGACCGTTTTGGAAGAAGCGACGGACGGCCCCGCCGACGCGCGAGGCCGCGTGGCCGAGCTGCACGAGATCCGTTCGAGCGCGATCGCCGGTCCGAGCGAGAAGGCGACCGAGGCGCAGCACGCCAAGGGCAAGCTGACCGCCCGCGAGCGCATCGAGCTGCTCCTCGACCCCGGTTCCTTCCAGGAGGTCGAGCAGCTCCGCCGCCACCGCGCGGTCGGCTTCGGCCTGGAGGCCAAGAAGCCCTACACCGATGGCGTCATCACCGGTTGGGGCACTGTCGAGGGCCGTACGGTCTTCGTGTACGCCCACGACTTCCGCATCTTCGGCGGCGCGCTGGGCGAGGCCCACGCCACGAAGATCCACAAGATCATGGACATGGCCATCGCGGCCGGCGCGCCCCTCGTCTCCCTGAACGACGGCGCCGGCGCCCGCATCCAGGAGGGCGTCTCCGCCCTCGCCGGGTACGGCGGCATCTTCCAGCGCAACACCAAGGCGTCCGGCGTCATCCCGCAGATCAGCGTGATGCTCGGCCCCTGCGCGGGCGGCGCGGCCTACTCCCCGGCGCTCACCGACTTCGTCTTCATGGTCCGCGAGACCTCGCAGATGTTCATCACCGGCCCCGACGTCGTCAAGGCGGTCACCGGCGAGGAGATCACCCAGAACGGCCTCGGCGGCGCCGACGTCCACGCGGAGACCTCCGGCGTCTGCCACTTCGCGTACGACGACGAGGAGACCTGCATCGCGGAGGTCCGCTACCTCCTGTCGCTGCTCCCGCAGAACAACCGCGAGAACCCGCCGCACACCGAGTCCACGGACCCGGCCGACCGCCGCAGCGACGTCCTCCTCGACCTCGTCCCCGCCGACGGCAACCGGCCGTACGACATGACCAAGGTCATCGAGGAGATCGTCGACGACGGCGACTACGTCGAGGTCCACGAGCGGTGGGCCCGCAACATCATCTGCGCCCTCGCCCGCCTCGGCGGCCAGGTCGTCGGCATCGTCGCCAACCAGCCGCAGACCCTCGCCGGTGTCCTCGACATCGAGGCGTCCGAAAAAGCTGCGCGGTTCGTGCAGATGTGTGACGCTTTCAATATCCCGATCGTCACTCTCCTGGACGTCCCCGGGTTCCTTCCCGGCGTCGACCAGGAACACGGCGGCATCATCCGCCACGGCGCGAAGCTGCTGTACGCGTACTGCAACGCCACGGTCCCCCGGATCTCCCTCATCCTGCGCAAGGCGTACGGCGGTGCCTACATCGTCATGGACAGCCAGTCCATCGGCGCGGACCTGACGTACGCCTGGCCCACCAACGAGATCGCCGTCATGGGCGCGGAGGGTGCGGCCAACGTCATCTTCCGCCGTCAGATCGCCAGCGCCGAGGACCCCGAGGCGATGCGCGCTCGCATGGTCAAGGAGTACAAGGCCGAGCTGATGCACCCGTACTACGCGGCGGAGCGCGGCCTGGTCGACGACGTCATCGACCCCGCGGAAACTCGCGAGGTCCTGATCAAGTCGCTCCAGATGCTCCACTCCAAGCACGCCGACCTGCCGTCCCGCAAACACGGCAACCCCCCGCAGTAACCCTGCGGAAACCTCTCTCACGGAGACTCATTCTTATGAACCCCCCAGACATCCGCGTCGAAAAGGGCAACGCCGAGCCGGAAGAGGTCGCGGCGATCACGGCGATCCTGCTGGCCCGCGCAGCCTCCCGCCCCACCGAGACCCCGTCCCACCGGGGCCGAGTGAGGGCAGGCTGGCGCCGCTTGGAGCGAGAGAACGGCTTCAGGGCACCGCACAGCTGGCGGTGAGTTGAGCTTCGACGGCCTCGTCTTCCCTGTTGGGAGGACGGGGCTGTCAGCGATATCTGACCTGGACACCGGGGATATCGGTGGGGCGAGGCGTCCATCGGTCGACGGTGACAACCAGGCGAGGTTGTCCGGGACTTCGGGCCAGAGTGTGCAGGGCGAGGGGTGTGTCGCCGGGTGTTCGGGAGGCGGTCAAGGAGAGCTGGCGTAGCTGAGGTAGCGCACCGATGAGTGAGAGATCGGTGGGCAGTCGGCAGTGGAAGAGCTGGAGTGTTGTGAGCGTCGGGCTCGTGGCGAGGGCAGGCAGCCAGTGTTCGAGGTCGAAGCGCTGTAGGTGCAGATGCGTCAGCTTGGACAAGTCTGCGAGGCTGTCCAACCCACGTGGGACACCCGCTCCTTCAAGCGAGAGATACTCCAACTGGCTCCGCTCGGTCAGGAGACCGAGGTGGGTGTCCCGATCGATTTTGCCGAGTCCCAGACGAAGCAGCCCCTCGGGTAGCGGAATGTCCTCCAGGGCAGGGAGTGAGTGCCATTCCTCCAGCTGAAGGATGGTCAGGCCGGTCAGTCCGCGCAGTGGTTCCACGTCGACCAGAGGTCTGTTGTTGCACCAGAGAAGCAGATGAGTGAGTTCCGTGCGGTCCCGAAGGGGAGAGAGGTCGTTGTCCCCCTTCAAGGAACTGATCCAGAGGCTTTTGAGCGTGGGAAGGCCCAGGGTGGCTTGCAGGCCCTCTGTGAAGTCGTACTGGATCCAGATGTGCTGGGCTTGCGGAAGCCGTGTCAACGTCGGCCACTGCGCCGGGTGCTGAAGTTTCAGCAGGCGTCTGTCCAGACGTAGCCGCGTGAGTACTTGATCCGCGTACTCGTCCGGGTCGAAGTACTCCCAGACATCGACCAGATCTCCGTGGGCGTCAGTGTCGGCGTACCCCGCCAACTTCTCCAACGCCCCCGCGCCCCCCACCAACGCCGCAGCCCGAACCGTCTGCCGAGCAGCCGCCGACGTCAACCCCTCCAACGTCTCCGGCAAATGAGCCACCAACCCCACCCCCACCCCCGCCAACGACACCGCCTCCGACTCCCGCCGAGGCGGCAACAACGCCCCCACCGCCGCATCCAGCCTCCCCGCCACCTCCTCCGGCACCGTACTCATCGTCTCCAGACAGGACGCCGCCAGCAGCCGAAGCCGCCGCCGATGCCGAGGCTCCAAGTCCGCGCGGTCGAGGATTCCGGCGATCAACTCCCGCCGCTGAGCCAGGTTTCCGTGCCCGGCCGCCATTACGATCGTCTCGCGCCAGAGGTCTAGATGCGCACGCCCCACCAAGTTGCCCATATTGTCCTCATCGGCCGCATCCTGAGCCGCCAGGTACTCCTGAAACGTCCGATGCAGGAAGTCCACCCGCCCCTCGACAGGAGACCGCAACACCCCGGACCGCGCGACCAGTTGATCCAGCACGGCACCCCCCGACTCCCCGTCCAGATGCCGCATAGAGGCCAGCCGGGAGGACACGTACCGACCCGCCTGCTCCACCCCGATCTCCGTACGGTTGTTGTCGGACAGCCGCCAGGCCAGATTCCGCAGCACACACAGCTTGTCCGGCAACCCCAGCGGCGAGGCGAGAGCGCTCGGCACTCGCCGGTCCGCGTCCCGCCGCTGGACGAGCGTCTCCAGCGCGATGGCGTACAACTCCATCCGGTTACGGGGAAGTTGGTCCCCCTTGACCAGGTGCAGCGCACAGATCAGCGCGGCGAGCAAAGGGTTCGCGGCGAGAGACCGAAGATGCGGCCGGTCCCGCAGACTTGCCAGCAACGCCCGTTCGTACGAAGCCAGTTCCTCCACCGGACACGGCAACTCGTCCCCCTGCTCCCGCACAGCCCGATGCCACTGCCGCACGAACGCCGTGAGGTCGGCCGGCGCCATCCGGTCGAGCTGGAGGGAGACGAACCCCTCCGCGCGCAGCCAGTCCGTGCGGGCGGCGGACGGCCGTGACGTGACGATGGCCCGCACGTCGGGATAGGCGAGCAGTAGCCCGCGCAGCCACTCGCGCACGGCCCGGCGTTCGTCGGCGAGGAGTTCGTCCACCCCGTCGACGAGGAGCAGCACCCGCCCGTCCCGCAGCGCACGGTCCACCCACCCCTTGGGAATGTGCCCGGTGAGGGGACCGGCGACCCCGTCCAGCAGCGCTTCGGGCACGGGCAACGGCCGGCCCGCGTAGCGGCGCAGCTTCACCAGGACAGGCACCAGCCCGTTCCAGCCGTCGAGGGAGCCGGTGAACCCGCCCCGCGCCGCCATCACCGCCAGCCACTGCATCAGCGTCGTCTTCCCGGACCCCGCCTCACCGCGCAGCAACACCCGGGAGGACCCGGCGAGGGCGGTCTCCACCCGCATTCCGGTGCTCTCGGACTCCTGCCAGTCCCGCAGCCCATACCGGGGGAGCGGCCGGGGCCGCGCGCCGTCGTCCCCGGAGGCGCGCAGGCTGACGTACGCCACCGAAAGCTTCGTACGCGGCGGCTGCCGCGAGGTCACCTGGAACAGCTCCACCTCGTCCAGCGACCGGCTCACCAGCCCCAGGTACTCCCGCAGGAACCCCGCGTCCGCGTCCGACCCCTCCGGCGCGTACAGCGACCGCACCGGCAACCGCTCCAGCACGCGCGCCAGTTCGGCCCCCAGCGACGTCGTACGGGAGAGGAGTTCACTCACCGCGCGCTCGGTGAACACCGGCAGCCGCCGCAGGATCCGTACGTAGCAGTCGCAGCACTCGGCGAACAGCGTGTCGTAGTAGCGCTCGGCGGCCTCGCCCAGTCCGGCCGGGCGCGGTACCGAACGCCGGATGCGGCGTTCCAGCTCCACCGGGTCCGCGTCGGACTCGAACACCGACGCGTCGGAGAGGTCGGCCCGGGTGAAGGCGTCCGTCACGGCCCCCACCGCAGCGAGGCGTTCGTTCTCCGCGAGCCCCGCGAACTCGTGGGCCAGCAACGGCTCCACGCGGGCCGCGACCGCGTCCGCGATCTCCTCGAACTGCCGCTCCACACTCCGTGAGGCCCGCAGCCCGGACACCCGGAGCCGGATCAACTCGCCCATCCCGGCCCGGCGTTCCTGCTCGGAACGGCGCCCGCCGAGCCACAGCCGTACCGCGCTCGTCGCGACGGTCTGCCCGAGCCGCACGGCGGCCACTTCGACACTCATCCCCGTACCCCCTCGGCCCGAGTGTGCCAGCGGGGCTACGACGAAGGGGCCCTTTTCGTCGGAACGGAAAGGGCCCCTCGAAGCGTCGGCGCCTACCGCAGGCGGGCCATCAGAGCGTGCTCGACCAGCGTGATCAGCGCCGACTTCGCATCGGCCCGATGCCGAGCGTCGGTCGTGATGATCGGCGTGTCCGGCCCGATCTGGAGCGCCTCGCGCACCTCGTCGGGGGAGTACGGCTGGTTCCCGTCGAAGCCGTTGAGCGCGATCACGAACGGCAGGCCACTGTTCTCGAAGTAGTCCACCGCCGGGAAGCAGTCGGCGAGACGGCGCGTGTCGACGAGGACGATCGCGCCGATCGCCCCCCGCACCAGGTCGTCCCACATGAACCAGAACCGGTCCTGGCCGGGCGTACCGAAGAGGTACAGGATCAGGTCCTGGTCCAGCGTGATACGACCGAAGTCCATGGCGACGGTCGTCGTCGTCTTGTCCCCCGTGTGGGTGAGGTCGTCGATGCCCGCGGAAGCGGACGTCATCACGGCCTCGGTACGCAGCGGATTGATCTCCGAGACAGCACCAACGAACGTGGTCTTGCCCACGCCGAAGCCGCCCGCCACCACGATCTTCGCGGACGTGGTGGAGCGGGAAGGCCCTCCGCTAGAGCTTGCGAAGTCCACTGAGCACCCTTTCGAGCAAAGTCACGTCTGGCTGGCCTCCGGCGTTCTCGTCGCCGCCGGGCTGATGAATGGCGACCAGGCCCGCCTCCGCCAAGTCGGCGACGAGAATCCTGGCCACGCCGAGAGGGATGGTCAGCAACGCCGAGATCTCGGCCACCGACTTGATCTCACGGCACAGGTTGCAGATCCGCTGATGCTCGGGCAGTTGCCCCTGCATCTGGTGCGGCTGTGCGGTGGTGTGCACCAGCGCCTCGATGGCGAGCTGGTAGCGCGGGCGCGTCCGGCCGCCGGTCATGGCGTACGGACGTACCAGGGGGTTGTGCGTGGAGCCGGCGGGCGACGGCTCGGGCGAGCGGCGCTGCGGCGGCTGCACCGGCTGGATGCGCGGCGCGGCCGGCGGCTGCTGGTCGTACGGGGACGGGCCGGGTCCCTGCGGGGCGTACGGCTGCCGTGGCTGGCTGGGTGCGGAGGGGAAGTTGTAGCGGTTCGGGTTCGGTGCGTTCTCGCCGTGGCCAGGGCCGTACGACCAATCGCCCGGATGGGAACCGCCTGGGGGTGTTGCCACTTTCTCTCCTCCTCCGACTGTGCCGCGTCCCGAAACCCTACGGCCTCGGGACGCCAAAACGCACCGTCCGTCTGCTAGTTGAGCAGGCTCCCCTGGAGCTCCGCACGAAGATCGGGCGTCAGGACCGAACCGGCACGGTCCACCAGAAGTGCCATCTCGTACCCGATGAGGCCGATGTCCGCCTCCGGGTGGGCGAGAACGGCGAGGGAGGAGCCGTCGGATACGGACATGATGAAGAGGAATCCCCGCTCCATCTCCACAACCGTCTGATTCACCGCGCCTCCCTCGAAGATCCGGGAGGCGCCTGCCGTCAGGGACGTCAGACCGGAGGCGACGGCCGCGAGCTGGTCGGCGCGGTCGCGGGGGAAGCCTTCGGACATCGCCAGAAGGAGTCCGTCGGCGGAGACCACCACGGTGTGGGACACCCCCGGGGTGTTGTCCACGAAGTTGGTGATCAACCAGTTCAGGTTCTGTGCCGCCTGGCTCATCGGGCTCACACTAACGCTCCTGGTTGTAGGTGCTGTCAGAACCGAAGCCCTGACCGTTCGTTTCACTGCCTGCGGTGCGCCCGCGCTGGACCCCTCGACGCAGGTTGCTCAACCTGCCTCGGATGTCCTCCGGGGCGCGGGAGATCTGGGGACCCCCCTGTTGGGTGCTCTCCGCGGCACCCTCGACCAGGTTGGCCTTGGGGACCCGCCGAGGCAGACCGGAGGAGGTGACCCCGCCGGCCTTCGGCTTGCGCAACTGCGAAGCCTGCTGCCAGCGTTCGTCGTTCGCGGAACGCCAGGAGCCGTCGTCGGCCGCCGTCGCCGGGGCAGCCGTCTCCTGCTGCGCACCGCCGTCGGTACCCCCACCGTCGACACCTCCCGGCATCCCGTTGCCGTTCGCCGCCCCGCCGCGGCGCGGAAGCCCGGCGTCGGTCAGCGAGCGGGCGGCGGAGGGGGCCGGTCCCGGACGCTCGAAGCCTACGGGCTCCGCCTCGGCCGCGTCAGCGACCTGCGCGGATTCCGCTTCGGGAGCGTACTGGTCCGGGTAGCCGTTGCGGTAGTCGCCCTGCTGCGGCCAGTCGTCCTGGTAGGAGGGCTGCTCGAAGGACGGGTACCCGTTCGACGCACCGGCCCCGTTGTCCTGCGCGCCCGGCTCCGGGTAACCCCCGCCGCCGTTCGGAGAAGCCTGCGGCGTGAAGTACGGCTCGTCGTACGTCGGCTGCTGTGTGCCCTCGTACGGCGACTGCGTTCCGTAGGGGGGCTGGGGAGCCTGGGGCTGCTCCACGAAGCCCGTGGCGGCCCCGTCGAAGCCGTTCTGCGGGGATTCGTAGGGCAGTTGAGGAGTCTGCTGGGGGAGATGCGGAGAATCCGTGAAGGAGTCGCCGTACAGCGGCGTCTCCTGCGTGTTCTGCGGGTGCGTGTTCTGCTGGCCGAAGGGCGCCTCGGGCTGGGGCGCGTCCAGCGCCGCCCGCCGCTCCTCGCGCATCAGCGAACGGCCCACCGGGTCCAGGTCGCGGATGTCGTCCGGAACCTCGTACCGCGTGTCGTCGAAGCCGAGTTCGGCCGCCGTACGCATCGGCTGCTGCTGCGGCATCTGACCGAAGCTCTCGCCGCCGGGCTTGCCGAACTGCTGCTCGGGGATGATCTGCGAGACCGTGAACTGGTCCTGCTCCGGCTGGTGTTCGCCACCGCCGCCGTGCGTGATCGCGTCCGGCAGCATGACCAGCGACGTCGTCCCGGCCTGCTCGCCCGAGGGGCGCAGCTGGACGCGGATGCCGTGCCGGTCGGACAGCCGCCCGACCACGAACAGGCCCATGCGCTGCGAGATCGCGGCGTCCACGGTCGGCGGGTTGGCCAGCTTGTGGTTGATGTCCGCGAAGTCCTCGGCGGTGAGGCCGATGCCCTTGTCGTGGATCTCGATCATCACGCGGCCGTCGGGAAGACGCGTCGCGGTGACCCGGACCTTGGTCTGCGGGGAGGAGAACGTCGTCGCGTTCTCCAGCAGCTCGGCGAGCAGGTGCACGAGGTCGGTGACCGCGCGGCCGTGGATCTCGGCCTCCGGGACGCCCGACAGCTCGATGCGCTCGTACTGCTCCACCTCGGAGGAGGCGGCGCGCAGCACGTCGACCAGCGGGACCGGCTGGTCCCAGCGGCGGCCCGGCTCCTCGCCGGCGAGGACCAGGAGGTTCTCGCCGTTGCGGCGCATACGGGTCGCGAGGTGGTCCAGGCGGAAGAGGTTCTCCAGCTGGTCCGGGTCGGCCTCGTTGTTCTCCAGGTCGGTGATGAGGGTCAGCTGGCCCTCGATCAGCGACTGGTTGCGGCGCGACAGGTTGGTGAAGATCGCGTTGATGTTGCCCCGCAGCAGCGCCTGCTCGGCGGCGAGCCGCACGGCCTCGCGGTGGACCTGGTCGAAGGCGCGGGCGACCTCGCCGATCTCGTCCGTCGTGTTGATGGGGATCGGCGCGACCCGCGTGTCCACCCGGCCCGGGTCGGTACGCGAGAGCTGGTCGACCAGCATCGGCAGCCGCTGCTCGGCGATCCCGAAGGCCGCGTTGCGCAGCTGGCGCATCGAGCGGGACATCTGCCGGGCGACGGCCGAGGCGAGGATGAACGCCAGCAGCAGGGCGACGACCACCGCGGCACCCGTGATGTACGCGTCGCGCTGGGCGTTGGACGCGATGTCCGAGGCCTCGTTCACCGCGGTGTCCGACAGACCCGACTCGATCTTGCGGTACGCGTCGAACTTGAGGGTCGTCATGGCCCACCAGTTCTCGGCGGTCACCCCCTGCTCGGCGAGCGCGGCGCGCTCACTGGCGTCCGTCGACTGGATCGAGGCGATCGCGGTCAGGAACTGCACCGGGTCGGTCGGCGGCGCGACGTAGTCCGGGTTCTTGGCCTTCTGCTCCTGGATCATCGTCGCGGCGTCGGCCTGGATCTGCTTCTGGGCCGCCGTCAGCTTCGCGATGTCCTGCTCGGTGCCACCGCTCTGGTACTCCTGGGTCGCGATGTTCTCCAGGTAGGCGTACGAGGTGAGGGCGACCCGCTGCTGGGAGAGGCTCGTCTGGCTGGTGCCCGGCTTGATCAGCAGGTGCATGCCGATGGCGCGCTGGAGGGAGAGCGCGCCCTGCCCGAGTGCGAGCGCGTAGACCGTGCGGCCGTAGGAGGTGATGTTGCCGGTGCCGAGCCCGAGTTCGTTGGAGAACTCCAGGAGCTTGTGCTCGACCTCGACGTACCCCTCCTCCGTCTTCACGCCGGTCAGCTTGGAGGTGTACGCGACCGCGCGGATCGTCTGGAGCTGCGGCTCGACCTTGCGGAAGCCGTCGAGACGGCGTACGAGGTTGGGGCGCTTCGGCATGTTCTGCGCGGCGGCGTCGAACTCGTCGGACGCCTTGTCGGTGGCCTTGCGGGCGGCGACCACGGTCGGGTCGTTCTCGCCCTTGCCCTGGAGCAGCGGGGCGGCGGTGACGTCACGCTCGACGAGGAGGGCGTTGCTGTAGGTGAGCGCCGAGCGCACCAGCTTCGCCGTGTTCTCCGCGTCCTGCGCCTCCTGCCAGGTGTCGATCGAGCCCTTCACCTGGAAGCCGCCCATCACGAGGCCGACCACCACGGGTATGAGCAGGATCGCGTTCAGCCTGGTGGGCACCCGCCAGTTGCGGGGGGAGAGCCGGCCGCCGCTCTTGGCCGGCGCGGTCTGGGGCTCCGAGCCCGGGACGGGGGCGGTCGCCGCTCCGCGCGGCGGCGGGGTGAAGTTGCCCCGGGCCTCAGGCTCGGGACTTTTCTTGCTTCGCCTCACTCGACCAACAACCTCTCGGCGGCAGTGTCTCAACGCCCAGCCAGCCATCGACTGCGTTCGTACCTAGTTACGTCATTGACTATTGGGCAGTTCAGGCATTCCAGCATGGCGAACAGTGCTCTTCCAAACAGTGAGAAGAGCCGATTACGTGTGATGTAAAGCGCTCATAAAACGGTCATACAGAGCGAGCCCCGTCAAAAGACGGGGCCGCCATGCGCGCAGCGGTACCGCACGAACGCGACGCGTGGCGGCACCACCCGATTCCTCTGCCGAAACGTTATGAACACCGAAGCCGACCGTGTCAAAGGCCACAGTCGGCTCCGGGTGAGTCTACGACAACTGCCCTACGGCAGCCTCCACTTGATCATCAGCGCAGGCGGGCCATCAGCGCGTGCTCGACCAGCGTGATCAGCGCCGACTTGGCGTCGGCCCGGTGCCGCGCGTCGGTCGTGATGATCGGGGTGTCCGGGCCGATCTGGAGCGCCTCGCGCACCTCGTCCGGCGAGTACGGCTGGCTCCCGTCGAAGCCGTTCAGCGCGATGACGAACGGCAGCCCGCTGTTCTCGAAGTAGTCCACCGCCGGGAAACAGTCCGCGAGGCGCCGGGTGTCGACGAGGACGATCGCCCCGATCGCACCGCGCACCAGGTCGTCCCACATGAACCAGAACCGGTCCTGGCCCGGCGTACCGAACAGGTACAGGATCAGGTCCTGGTCCAGGGTGATACGGCCGAAGTCCATCGCCACCGTCGTGGTGGTCTTGTCCCCGGTGTGGGTCAGGTCGTCGATGCCCGCCGAGGCGGACGTCATCACGGCCTCGGTGCGCAGCGGGTTGATCTCGGAGACGGCGCCCACGAACGTGGTCTTGCCCACGCCGAAGCCACCCGCCACCACGATCTTGGCGGAGGTGGTGGCCCGACCTCCGTCAGAGCTTGCGAAGTCCACTGAGCACCCTTTCGAGCAGCGTCACGTCCGGAGCGCCACCGTTGTTCTCGTCGCCGCCCGGCTGGTGGATCGCCACCAGACCGGCCTCGGCGAGGTCCGCGACCAGGATCCGGGCCACCCCGAGCGGCATCGCCAGCAGCGCGGACACCTCGGCCACCGACTTGACCTCACGGCACAGGTGGCAGATGCGCTGGTGCTCCGGGAGCAGTCCCATGAGCGCCGCCGGATCGGCCGTCGTGCTGATCAGCGCCTCGATGGCGAGCTGGTAGCGCGGCCGGGTCCGGCCACCGGTCATCGCGTACGGACGCACCAGCGGCTGGTCACCCTCGTCCGTGTACGGGTCCGCGTACGGATCATGATGGGCGGTGGGCGGGGTCATGGATCCTCCGGGCGGGACAGCAGGTCTCGGTCTCGTGCCGTCCCTGGTGGCCGGGTGGGGAGTATGTGCCGACCGGACGGTGATTTGGTGAGGTGGGTGGTGCCGGGGCGGTCTAGTGGAGCAGACTGCCTTGCAGTTCGGCCCGTAGATCCGGCGTGAGCACTGCGCCCGCGCGATCGACGAGCAGCGCCATCTCGTAGCCGACGAGGCCGATGTCGCACTCGGGGTGGGCGAGGACGGCGAGCGACGAGCCGTCGGAGACGGACATGAGGAAGAGGAATCCTCGCTCCATCTCCACGACCGTCTGCGCGACGCTGCCGCCTTCGAAGATCCGGGAGGCGCCCGCCGTCAGCGAGGTCAGCCCGGAGGCGACCGCCGCCAGCTGATCGGCGCGGTCCCGGGGGAAGCCCTCGGACATCGCCAGCAGGAGACCGTCCGCGGAGACCACCACGGTGTGCGAGACACCTGGGGTGTTGTCCACGAAGTTGGTGATCAACCAGTTCAGATTCTGTGCCGCCTGGCTCATCTGACTCAACTATCGCTCCTGCTGGTGGGTGGGGCTCGGGAAGCTGTCTGTCTGCCCGCTCCCGGCCTGACGGCCCTGAGCGATGCCCCGACGGAGGTTGGTCAGCCGGCCGCGCACGTCGTCCGGCGCGCGCGAGACCTGCGGACCCGCTTGGTGCTGTTGCTGCTGCGCCGTGCCCGGTACGAGGTTCGCCCGGGGCACCCGGCGCGGCAGGCCGGAAGTGGTGATCCCGCCCGAGGCGGGCTGACGCACGCGCTCGGCCTGCCGGACCAGATCGTCGTTCGGAGTGGCCCGCCACGAGGAGGCCGACGCCGCCGGAGCGGCGGCAGGCCGCTGCGGAGCAGCCGGAGCGGGCGCGGGAGCAGGGGTGGGCGCCGGAGCGGGTGCCTGAGCCTGCGGCTGCTGCGGCACCCCCTGCGCCTGACCGCCCTGCTGGTGGAACCAGTTCGTCTCCAGCGTGTCGTACAGCGGAGTACGACCGTCCCCCGGACCGGCCGGCGGCAGCGCCTCCGGCTCGGGCCGGACGGCGGGACGCTGAGGCGCGGCGTACCCGTTGGCGTTGGTACGCCCGGGCAACGCGTCGTACCCCTGCTGCCGCGCCGGGAACTGACCGGTGTCCTGTACGGGGTTCTGCGGCATGTTCGGCACGGGGTTCGTCCCGAAGACGTCCGTCCGCACGAACTGCCCGCTGTTGTCCGTGTTGCTGGCGTTATTGACGGGCTCCTGCTCGGTACGCCCGAACTGCCCCCCGGCGTCGCCCGGTTGCCCCCCGCCGATGGCCGGGAACTGGCTCGTCGCCTGGAAGTCGTCCTGCGCACCCCGCCGCTTGCCCTGCGGAGCAGGAGCACCCAGCGCCGGGAACTGGCCCGTGTGCTGTGCGCCGTTGACGTTGGCCCGCCCGAAGTCGCCCTCGACGCGGGGTATTTCGGCGGTCGACCCGGGCCCCTCGATGCGCGGCATCTGCGAGGTGCGCGCCACATCGGGCTCGTCGTGTCCGCGCGGCGCGTCCAGTGCCGGGGTGCGCGCGTTCTCGTCGCCCCAACTCGGCGTACGGGGCTGGGAGTTGCCGCCCGGCAGCTCGGCCCGGGCGCCACTGCGCGGCGGGAGCTGCGGCTGACGGCCACGGCCCTGCTCGCCCTTGCCACCGCGAGAGTCCTGACCACCACGGGAGTCCTGGCCACCGCGCGAGTCCTTGCCGCGCGGGGGCCGCGAACCGCCGCCGAACATGTCCTGGCCCTGCTGCTGGCCCGGCTGCCCCTGCGGCGGCGCGGCCTGGAGCCCGTTGAAGGAACCGGTCCCCGCGGGCGCCGGCGCCGAAGGACGCCCGCCCTGCTGCTGGCCACGCGCCGGAGCGCCGTCCCGCCCGGGCAGCGCGGTCCGGGGACCGCCCCCGAGCGCACCGCCACCGGGACCCGAACCGAACCCGGCGCCGGCACCGCCACCGGAGCCCGCGCCGAACGCGCCGCCCCCGCCGAAGGCACCTGCACCGGACCCCGAACCAGCAGGCCCGGAACCGAAGCCGCCGCCCGGCGCACCCGCGCCGACCGGACCGCCGCCGAACGCGCCGGCAGCACCCTGTCCGGGTCCGCCCTGGCGCCGCGCGGCAGCCGCACCCGCAGCGGCCTGGGCCGCCACCGGGCCACCGGCCTGCGCACCGCCCTGACCGGGCTTCGGCTGCGGCTTCTTGCCGCCCTGCGCGACGTCGACCGGCAGCATGACCAGCGCGGTCGTACCGCCCGAGTCGGAGGGCCGCAGCTGGATACGGATGCCGTGCCGCTGCGACAGGCGGCCGACCACGAAGAGGCCCATGCGCCGGGACACCGACACGTCCACGGTCGGCGGCGAGGCGAGCCGCTCGTTGATGGCGGCCAGGTCCTCGGGGGAGAGGCCGATACCGGTGTCGTGGATCTCGATCAGCACGCGCCCGTCGGGCAGCGCGTGACCGGTGACCTTGACCTTGGTCTGCGGGGAGGAGAACGACGTCGCGTTCTCCAGCAGCTCGGCGAGGAGGTGCACGAGGTCGTTGACGACCCGCCCGGCGACCTCGGTCGTCGGCACGGACGACAGCTCGATGCGCTCGTACTGCTCCACCTCGGAGGCGGCGGCACGCAGCACGTCGACCAGCGGCACGGGCCGCGTCCAGCGCCGGCCCGGCTCCTCACCGGCGAGGACGAGGAGGTTCTCGCCGTTCCGGCGCATACGGGTCGCGAGGTGGTCCAGCTTGAACAGCGAGGACAGCTGGTCCGGGTCGGCCTCGCGGGACTCCAGCTCGGAGATGAGCGACAGCTGACGCTGGATGAGGCCCTGCGAGCGGCGCGAGAGGTTGGTGAACATCGCGTTGACGTTCCCTCGCAGCAACGCCTGCTCGGCGGCGAGTCGTACGGCTTCGCGGTGCACGTCGTCGAAGGCCGCGGCCACCTGGCCGATCTCGTCCCGGGAGTGCACACCGACCGACTCGACGGAGGTGTCGACGTCCTGCGGGTCCGACTCGGAGAGCTGCTTGACCAGCTCGGGCAGCCGTTCCTGGGCGACCTTCGTGGCCGTCTCCTGGAGGCGGCGCAGCGAGCGGATCATCGACCGGGCGACGACGAACGCGCCGACCAGCGAGACGCCGAGCACCATCAGGATCAGCAGACCCGAGATGATCGCGTCGCGCTCGGTCTCGTTGCGCAGCTCACGGGCCTTCTGCTCCATGTCGTCCAGGAGCTGCGACTCGATGTTCCTCATCTGCTGGAGCTTGGTGCCCGAGGCGTCCAGCCAGTCCTGGTACGACCGCTTGTCCTGCGACTCCAGACCGGAGTCGGAGGCGTAGGCGCGGTTCGCGTACTGGTCGGCCTCCTCGATCGTGGCGTTGCCGGACTCGATCGGCTTCAGCAGCTCCTCGGCGCCCGCGTCGCCGTAGATCGAGCGGAAGATCGCGAGCTCGGAGTCCTCGCCCTCGACCGCGGTCTCGCCGTAGTTGCGGTCGTTGTCGCTGAGGTCGCCGAAGACCTTGTTGTTCGCCGGGAGCGCGGCCGTCAGCACGGCGCGCTGGATCGACGAGTACTCCTTGGCGGAGGAGAACGCGGCGAGCGCGCGGGTGCGCTGGATCATCTCCGGGTTGGAGGTGGCCTCGGCCATGTCCTGGGAGAGGTCGACGAGCCGGGTGATCAGCCGGTGATAGCCCTCCACCGTCTGCATCGCGTTGCCCTGCGCCGTGTACGCCGTGGAGCGCAGCTTGGCCAGGTTGCCGAGGTCGCCGACCAGGCCGACGAGGTTGTCGCGGACGCCCTGGAGGTTGCCGTTCTTGCTGGTGGCGTCGATCTCCTCGGACGCGTTGACGAAGGCGTCGAGCGAGCGGTCCGTCGTCGTGCGCAGGCCCTTGACGGTGGCGTCGTCCGCCCTGCCGCCGTGCGCGAGGGGGCCGGCCGAGCGGTCGCGCTCGTTCTGCAGGGCGATCGACAGCTCGGTCGCCTGCTTCGTCATGTCGGTCAGCAGCCGCATGTTGTCGAGCTGCTGGATGTCCTCCATGGACTGGTTGATGCGCAGCGCGCCGAGCGTGGTGGCGGCGACCACGGGGAGGGTCAGCAGGGCCACCAGGCGCGTGGAGATACGCCAGTTGCGCAGCGCGACGCGGTTGCCGGAGTCACCCTTGACGGGCTTGGCCGGGGGTATCGGGGGTATGGAGGTGGGGGTCACCGGGGTGGTGGGAGCGCCGGGGCGGCTCTTGCCGTCGCCTGCCTGGGCGGGACCCGGGTTCTGGGCGTGCTGGGGGGAGGAGCTGACTGTCTTCGCTCCAGTCCCGCCGCGCGGCTCCGGCCCTGCCGGGGCGCTGCCGTCCCTCTTGAATCGTCCCTGCACTAGCGTCGCAACCTCTGGACCAGGCGCCTTGCCGAATGAACGGACAAGGCGGTGTCGGCGTCTTGAGAGGCGCCCTGACTGCGCCCCCCGGGATGGTCGTTGAGTGACCCGGCGCTGGTTCCCCCTATCTCGCCGCCGCGCGGCGCTGGTGTGCGCCCCCTGCGCGCCGGTTCGATCCCGCGGCGGTCCGTGAGATTCCAGCACAGTGCCGGATCTCCAACAAGGTTTGGTGGCCGGGCTGTGACATCCGTGACAGCGCGTACGGAGGGGATCACCCGTCGTCGATTTCTATCCGCCCTAAAGTGTGCGAACCCCGGCAAACCCTCAAAGTGATCAAGGTGTCCCAGTCGCCATGATCAGGAGCGGAATGACAGCTTCAGTCAGATAATGTCCGCTTCGTTACGTTCACTTGCGGGCCTGAATTGACCGGTTTGACGGCTGTTCCGTGAGCAAACTCACACGCCCTCGGGCGGCCCCCCGTGACTTCCCCGGGAATGCCATGTTTAGCCTGACGCTTTACAGATTCGGCATATCCGACACGAGCCAGTGGAGCCCTCGCCCATGTCCCGCAAGACCGCCAACCCCCGCCGCACCACCCTGGTCCACCTGAAGGACGCCGGCGAGCTGGAGACCCCGGTCCAGGAACACTCTGTCGACCTCCCCGCCCAGACCGCGAACCCGCGGCGCACGATCCTCATGGAGCTGCCGGACAGCGTCTCCGCGCAGTAGTACGCGCGAAGATCGCCGAAAGCTCAGGCCGAGAGCTCAGACGGCCCCCGCCGCTCCGCAAGGGACGAGGTGGGGGCCGTCTCGCGCGTTAGCCTGGGGCGTCAGACTCCAGCCAGCAGAAGGTAAAGGGGCGCGAGGATCCCGTGCGCATCGCCAGGTTCTCCATCGACGGCAACGTCGCGTTCGGCGCGGTCGAGGGTGACAAGGACGACGAACTCGTCCTCGACATCATCAAGGGCATCCCGTTCGCCGAGTTCGAACTCTCCGGGACCAAGGTCCCGCTGAGCAAGGTCCGGCTCCTGCCGCCCGTGCTCCCCAACAAGGTCGTCGCCTTCGGCCGCAACTATGCCGAGCACGCCCGCGAGCTGGGCAACGAGGTACCGGACGCCCCCTTCGCCTTCTTCAAGCCCTCCACCTCGGTGATCGGCCACGGCGACGCCATCCAGTACCCCGGCTTCTCCTCCGAGCTCCACCACGAGGCCGAACTCGCCGTCGTCATCGGCCGGATGTGCCGCGAGGTCCCCCGCGAGCGCGTCAAGGACGTCATCCTCGGCTACACCTGCGCGAACGACGTCACCGCCCGCGACGTCCAGAAGCGCGAGAAGCAGTGGGCCCGCGCCAAGGGTTTCGACACCTCCTGCCCCCTCGGCCCCTGGATCGAGACGGACCTCGACCCGAGCGACCTCACCATCCAGCTCACGGTCAACGGCCAGCAGCGCCAGCTCGGCCGCACCAGCGAGATGATCACCTCCATCGAGGACCTGATCGTCAACATCACCGAGGCCATGACCCTGCTCCCCGGAGACGTCATCCTCACGGGCACCCCGGCCGGCGTCGGCCCCCTGGAGACCGGCGACGAGGTCGCCGTCACCATCGAAGGTATCGGCACACTCACCAACAAGGTTGTCAAGCGTGACTAGCGCCCCCGTCCGCGTACGTTTCTGCCCCTCCCCGACCGGGAACCCCCACGTCGGCCTCGTCCGCACGGCCCTCTTCAACTGGGCCTTCGCCCGCCACCACCAGGGCACCCTGGTCTTCCGCATCGAGGACACGGACGCGGCCCGCGACAGCGAGGAGTCGTACAACCAGCTCCTCGACGCGATGCGCTGGCTCGGCTTCGACTGGGACGAGGGCCCGGAGATCGGCGGCCCGCACGCGCCGTACCGCCAGTCCCAGCGCATGGACCTGTACAAGGACGTCGCCCAGAAGCTCCAGGACGCCGGCCACGCCTACCGCTGCTACTGCTCCACCGAGGAGCTGGACGCCCGCCGCGACGCCGCCCGCGCCGCCGGCAAGCCCTCCGGCTACGACGGCCACTGCCGCGACCTCACCGAGGAGCAGAAGGCCGCGTACGAGGCCGAGGGCCGCAAGCCGATCGTCCGCTTCCGGATGCCGGACGAGACCATCACGTTCACCGACCTGGTCCGCGGCGAGCTGACGTTCACCCCCGAGAACGTCCCGGACTACGGCATCGTCCGCGCCAACGGCGCCCCCCTGTACACGCTGGTCAACCCGGTCGACGACGCGCTGATGGAGATCACGCACGTCCTGCGCGGCGAGGACCTCCTGTCCTCCACCCCGCGCCAGATCGCCCTGTACAAGGCGCTCATCGAACTCGGCGTCGCGAAGTACACCCCCGAGTTCGGGCACCTCCCGTACGTCATGGGCGAGGGCAACAAGAAGCTCTCCAAGCGCGACCCCCAGGCGTCCCTGAACCTCTACCGGGAGAAGGGCTTCCTCCCCGAGGGCCTGCTCAACTACCTCTCCCTGCTGGGCTGGTCGCTCTCCGCGGACGAGGACATCTTCACGACGGACCAGCTGATCGCGGCGTTCGACATCAAGGACGTCAACCCCAACCCGGCGCGCTTCGACCTGAAGAAGTGCGAGGCGATCAACGGCGACCACATCCGGATGCTGGACGTCAAGGACTTCACCGAGCGCTGCGCCCCCTGGCTCCAGGCCCCCTTCGCGCCCTGGTCCCCGGAGGACTTCGACGAGGCGAAGTGGCAGGCCATCGCCCCGCACGCGCAGACCCGCCTGAAGGTCCTCTCGGAGATCACCGACAACGTCGACTTCCTGTTCCTCCCGCAGCCCGTCGAGGACGAGGCGTCCTGGACGAAGGCGATGAAGGACGGCAGCGACGCGCTCCTCGCCACGGCCCGCGAGAAGCTGGAGACGGCCGACTGGACGTCCCCCGAGTCCCTCAAGGAAGCCGTCCTCGCGGCGGGCGAGGCCCACGGCCTCAAGCTCGGCAAGGCGCAGGCCCCCGTCCGCGTCGCGATCACCGGCCGCACGGTCGGCCTCCCCCTCTTCGAGTCCCTCGAAGTCCTCGGCAAGGAGGCGTCGTTGGCCCGCATCGACGCGGCCCTCGCCAAGCTCGCGGCGTAAAGAGGCAGTTCACCGGGGCGGCACCCAACAGGGGTGCCGCCCTTGCCCGTTCCCGGTACCGTCGGATCATGGACATTCGCGCGGTGGTGTGGGACGTGGACGACACCCTCTTCGACTACCGGAGCGCCGACCGCCTCGGCATGCGCGACCACCTCACCACCGAGGGCTTGCTCTCCGCGTACGACACCGTCGAGCAGGCGATCAGGAGTTGGCGCGAGATCACCGACGCCCAGTGGGCCCGTTTCGCCGCCGGTGAGACCACCTTCGAGGAGCAACGCCGCGACCGCGTCCGGGTGTTCCTCGGCCAGGACCTGACCGACGCGGAGGTGGACGACTGGTTCGGGCGCTACCTGGTCCACTACGAGAACGCCTGGACCCTCTTCCCGGACGTCCTGCCGGTCCTGGACGCCCTCGCGGCGAGCCACCGGCACTCCGTCCTGTCCAACTCCAGCATCCACGTCCAGGACCACAAGCTCCGCGTCCTCGGCGTCCACGACCGCTTCGAGTCGATCATCTGCGCGGTCGAACTCGGCGTCTCCAAGCCCGAACCCGGCGCCTTCCTCGCCGCCTGCGAGGCCCTCGCCCTGCCGCCCGAGCAGGTCGCCTACGTCGGCGACCACCCCGACATCGACGGCCGGGGCGCGGCCGAGGCGGGCCTGCTCTCCGTCTGGATCGACCGGTACGGCGGCGGCGCGGACGCCGTCGTCCTGCCGGGCCGGCACCGGATCGCGAGCCTCGCCGAACTCCCCGCGCTCCTCGGCGCGGATACCCGTTTTGGAGCCCCGTCCACCTTCGGGTAATGTTCTTTCTGCGCCGCCGGGGAGCGGGCCGAAAGGCCGAGAGACCCGGGGGAGCACTACTAGAACAAGATCCGCTTCAGGATTTGCGTTCCAGTGGCCTATGGTGTAATTGGCAGCACGACTGATTCTGGTTCAGTTAGTCTTGGTTCGAGTCCAGGTAGGCCAGCTTGCAGAAGCTCAAAATCTGCATCGCCCCCGTTGTGTAGCGGCCTAGCACGCTGCCCTCTCACGGCAGTAGCGCCGGTTCGAATCCGGTCGGGGGTACTGGTTCCGATCTTGCGTCGGGACTGCTAGGGCCCCCGTTGTGTAGCGGCCTAGCACGCTGCCCTCTCACGGCAGTAGCGCCGGTTCGAATCCGGTCGGGGGTACTGACTGGTCTAAACCATCATTGGTCTATGGTGTAATTGGCAGCACGACTGATTCTGGTTCAGTTAGTCTTGGTTCGAGTCCAGGTAGACCAGCTCCGCCCCCGTTGTGTAGCGGCCTAGCACGCTGCCCTCTCACGGCAGTAGCGCCGGTTCGAATCCGGTCGGGGGTACAGAAAGAAGCCATCCATCTCAACAGAGATGGGTGGCTTTCTTGTATTTCCGCAGGTGGGTGGGGGAGAGAAGGGCCCGCCGCGGCGTTGAGGCCGGCCCTGGAACCCCCCGGTCCTCAGCCCGTCCTGCGCAGCGCCTCGGAGAGACGGGCCGCCGCGTCGATCACCGCTTGCGCGTGCATCCGGCCCGGGTGCCGGGTCAGGCGCTCGATCGGGCCCGAGACGGAGACGGCGGCCACGACGCGGTTCGAGGGGCCGCGCACCGGCGCCGACACCGAGGCGACGCCCGGCTCGCGCTCGCCGATGGACTGGGCCCAGCCCCGGCGCCGTACGCCCGAGAGGGCCGTGGCCGTGAAGCGGGCGCCCTGGAGGCCGCGGTGCAGGCGCTCGGGCTCCTCCCAGGCCATGAGGATCTGCGCGGAGGAACCGGCCTTCATCGTCAGCGTGGAGCCCACCGGTACGGTGTCCCGCAGTCCGGACAGCCGCTCGGCGGCGGCCACACAGATCCGCATGTCACCCTGGCGCCGGTAGAGCTGGGCGCTCTCGCCGGTGATGTCCCGCAGGTGCGTGAGGACGGGGCCGGCGGTCGCCAGGAGGCGGTCCTCGCCGGCCGCCGCCGCCAGCTCCGCGAGGCGCGGGCCGAGAATGAACCGGCCCTGCATGTCGCGGGCGACCATGCGGTGGTGTTCCAGGGCCACGGCCAGCCGGTGGGCCGTGGGTCGAGCCAGTCCGGTGGCCGCGACCAGTCCTGCGAGGGTCGCGGGTCCGGACTCCAGGGCGCTCAGGACAAGGGCTGCCTTGTCCAGGACGCCGACGCCGCTACTGTTGTCCATGCAACGATACTCCCGTCTCACTCTGTGAAACGCAAGTTCATTTTCCCGTGAGACGCGCAACCCTGGGACATACAGCGCCCGCTGACCGAACGGGCGCGGTGGCGGGTGCCCGGAACAGGGGCGGGCGCCGCTTCCGAGATCTCTAGTTGCGCCGGGACACCACCTGTCCGGCCGGAGGGAAAGCGATGGGTAGGACACTCGCGGAGAAGGTCTGGGACGACCACGTCGTCCGGCGAGCCGAGGGCGAGCCCGACCTTCTCTTCATCGATCTGCACCTGCTGCACGAGGTGACCAGTCCCCAGGCGTTCGACGGACTGCGCCAGAACGGCCGCCAGGTCCGCCGGCTCGACCTGACCATCGCCACCGAGGACCACAACACCCCGACCCTCGACATCGACAAGCCCATCGCCGACCCGGTCTCCCGGGTCCAGCTGGAGACCCTGCGCAAGAACGCCGCGGAGTTCGGTGTCCGCCTGCACCCCCTGGGCGACGTCGAGCAGGGCGTCGTCCACGTCGTCGGCCCCCAGCTCGGTCTCACCCAGCCCGGTATGACGGTCGTCTGCGGCGACTCCCACACCTCCACGCACGGCGCCTTCGGCGGGCTCGCGTTCGGTATCGGCACCTCCCAGGTGGAGCACGTGCTGGCCACTCAGACGCTGCCGCTGGTCCGCCCGAAGACCATGGCCATCACGGTCGACGGCGACCTGCCCGACGGCGTCACCGCCAAGGACCTGATCCTCGCGATCATCGCGAAGATCGGCACCGGCGGCGGCCAGGGCTATGTCCTGGAGTACCGCGGCTCCGCCATCGAGAAGCTCTCGATGGAGGCCCGGATGACCATCTGCAACATGTCCATCGAGGCCGGCGCCCGCGCGGGCATGATCGCCCCCGACGAGACGACGTTCGCCTACCTCAAGGGCCGCGCGCACGCCCCCGAGGGCGACGACTGGGACGCCGCGGTCGCGTACTGGAAGACCCTGAAGACCGACGAGGACGCGGAGTTCGACGCCGAGGTCGTCATCGACGCCGCGGAACTCTCCCCGTTCGTCACCTGGGGCACCAACCCCGGCCAGGGCGCGCCCCTTTCGGCGGACGTCCCCGACCCGGCTTCGTACGAAGACGCATCGGAGCGCCTCGCCGCCGAAAAGGCCCTGGAATACATGGGGTTGGAGGCCGGGCAGCCGCTGCGGTCCATCAAGGTGGACACCGTCTTCGTAGGTTCGTGCACCAACGGCCGTATCGAGGACCTGCGCGCCGCCGCCGAACTCGTCAAGGGCCGCAAAGTCGCCGACGGCGTACGGATGCTGGTCGTCCCGGGCTCCGCGCGCGTGGGCCTCCAGGCCGTCTCCGAGGGCCTGGACGTCGTGTTCAAGGAGGCCGGCGCCGAGTGGCGGCACGCGGGCTGCTCGATGTGTCTGGGCATGAACCCCGACCAACTGGCCCCCGGTGAGCGCTCCGCGTCCACCTCCAACCGCAACTTCGAGGGCAGGCAGGGCAAGGGCGGCCGTACGCACCTGGTCTCGCCGCAGGTCGCCGCCGCGACCGCCGTCCTGGGCCACCTGGCCTCGCCCGCCGACCTGTCCGACGCCCCTGTCGCCGCTGGAGTCCGATAAGCCATGGAAGCATTCACCAAGCACACCGGCCGGGCCGTCCCGCTGCGTCGCTCCAACGTCGACACCGACCAGATCATCCCCGCCCACTGGCTCAAGAAGGTGACGCGGGACGGCTTCGAGGACGGGCTCTTCGAGGCGTGGCGCAAGGACCCGGAGTTCGTCCTCAACCGGCCCGAGCACGAGGGCGCGACCGTCCTGGTGGCCGGCCCCGACTTCGGCACCGGCTCCTCGCGTGAGCACGCGGTGTGGGCGTTGCAGAACTACGGCTTCAAGACGGTCATCTCGTCCCGCTTCGCCGACATCTTCCGCGGCAACTCCCTGAAGAACGGCCTGCTGACGGTCATCCTCGACCAGAAGACCGTGGACACGCTGTGGGCGCTCGTGGACAGCGACCCGCAGGCCGAGATCACCGTCGACCTGGAGGCGCTCGAAGTGCGCGCCGAGGGCATCACCGCCCCCTTCGAGCTGGACGAGAACGCCCGCTGGCGGCTGCTGAACGGGCTGGACGACATCTCCATCACCCTCCAGAACGAGGCCGACATCGCGGCGTACGAGGCGAAGCGCCCCTCGTACAAGCCGCGCACGCTCCAGGTCTGAGCGCCAGAGCGAGTTTCGGCCACCGAGAACCACGCGCCGTACCCCCGATCCGTCCGATCGGGGGTACGGCGTTTTCTGCACCCGTTCGGCCCCGCGCATCTCCCCGAAATCTTCCCAACTTCCCACGTTAAAGGGGTGGTTGACTGGGTACGCGACCGCTGTGGACACAACGTCCAACAGTGCTCGGACGACTGTTTGAGGCGGCAGTTGCACCCCTGGCGGGCGACAACTCGCCCCAGATGGCACAATCTGTGCATGGAACACGACGGCCAACTCACGCTCTACCAGGCCGTCGCGGACCAGCTCAAGGAAGCGCACAGAAGGGTGCGCGCACTGCAAGTCCCGGAGGGCGTACGGATGGCGCTGACCCGGAAGCTGCTGGTCATTACGGCCGCGGCCAAGCACGATCTCGCCGATGCGGCAAGGCGGCTGGAGCTGTTCATGACGGATCTCGACGAGGGGCGAATCCCCGGCGAGGAACGCTGAACAGCCCAATGCGGTCGAGTCCGTTGCGGCACAAGGGTGATAAGCCCGTTTCGTGTTTGATTTGCGGTATACATCTGCCTAACGTGCGAAAAAGCCTGGACACTTTCGTTCCAGCAATGTCTCCGAAGGGGAAGACGTGAACAAGGCGCAGCTCGTAGAAGCGATTGCCGACAAGGTCGGCGGCCGTCAGAACGCCGCCGAGGCGGTCGACGCGGTTCTGGACGCCATCGTCCGCGCGGTCGTCGCGGGGGACCGGGTCTCGGTCACCGGCTTCGGCTCGTTCGAGAAGGTCGACCGCCCGGCGCGGTACGCCCGCAACCCCCAGACGGGCGAGCGGGTCCGGGTCAAGAAGACCTCCGTCCCGCGCTTCCGTGCGGGCCAGGGTTTCAAGGACCTGGTGAGCGGCTCGAAGAAGCTCCCGAAGAACGAGGTCGCGGTCAAGAAGGCGCCCAAGGGCAGCCTGAGCGGCACCGCTTCGGCGACGGTCAAGAAGGCCGCGGCGAAGAAGGCCACCACCAAGAGCGCCGCCGCGAAGAAGGCCGCGCCGGCGAAGAAGGCGGCCACCGGCAAGACCGCCGCGGCCAAGAAGACGACGGCCAAGAAGGCCACCGCGAAGAAGGCCGTCGCCAAGAAGGCGCCGGCGAAGAAGGCCCCGGCCAAGAAGTCGGCCGCTCGCAAGACCACCGCGAAGAAGACGGCGGCCAGCTAGGCGCGGGACTGACGGCGGTACTCACGCGTCGGGCCGGACTCCCACATCCTGTGGAGTCCGGCCCGCGGTGTGTTCGGAAGCGTTGTCAGAACGTCTGGAGCGTCACCAGGGTGATGCGCAGGGCCTCGCCCGTCCCCCGCGTCTCGATGCGGACCCGCTGGCCGACCCTCAGCAGCCGCAGGCCGCCCGCGTCGAACGCCTCGGTCCCGAAGGGGAGCGGGGTGCCGTCGTCCAGGAGGACCTGGCCCGTGCGGGTCTCGGGGTCGTAGGTGTAAGCCGTCGCCTGCATAGGGGCAGCCTACTGGCCGGGTTCACTGGCCGGGTTTTATTGGCCGGGGGTCAGGAGGCGGGCGGTCGCGGTGGTGGTGCGGGGGCCCACGCCGAGGGCCAGCGCCGCGCGCAGGTCCTCGCCGGTGTCGACGTCCTGGCGGACCGAGTCGACGGCGGGCAGGAGGAGTTCGGCCGCGCCCGAGGTGCGGTGCAGGAGGCGGGAATCCGGGCCGAATGCGGGGAGCAGAAGGTGGCCCGCGGTCGCGGCCAGCAAAGTCGTGCCGATCCCCGCGGCATCCGGCAGGAATGCGCGGGGGAATTCGGCGGCGGCATCCAGGACCCGCGTCAATTCACCGGGGCGCAAAGCCGGGAGATCGGCGTTCAGGGCCGCGAGAGGCGTTTTCGGGCTCACTGCGCGTACGGCGCTCTCCCCGTGCGCCAGAGCCGCGTTCAGGCCCGCGCGCGGGGTGTCGGGGACGATCCGGGCGCCCAGCGCACCGAGTTCGCGCCCGGCCAGCGGGTCGTCCGTGACGACCGCCACATCCCGTACGGCCGCCGAGGCCAGCGCCGCGGCCACCGTGTCCTGCGCGAAGGCCAGCGCGAGCGCCGGCCGCACCTCGTCGCCCGCTGTGTCCGACAGCCTGCTCTTGGCGCGCGCGAGGGGTTTCAGGGGGATGACCAACGTCCACTGCACCGGCTTACCGTCCCTTGCTCGTCGCGGTCATTGTCACCCGGCTGCAACCTTGCCCATCTGGCGGTTCTTCCTTCGGGGCGTACGGTGTTCTCGACAGGCCGGCCTGCCGGGGCCACACTTGTGCGGCTCCCGGCCGCCGGAACGACGTGAACAGGCCCGGGGAAGTCCTGGCTCCTGGAGGAAGAGGTAGGTGTCCGCGTGCCCCGCCGCAGAATCGGCTTCTGGTACCGCTTCGCCGCGGTGATCTGCAAACCACTGCTGGTGCCTCTCCTCAAGCGGGACTGGCGCGGAATGGAACACATTCCGGCCGAGGGCGGATTTATCACCGCGGTGAACCACAATTCCCACATCGACCCCTTCGCGTACGCGCACTTCCAGTACAACACCGGACGTATGCCGCGTTTCCTGGCGAAGAGCGCCCTTTTCCGGACGGGATTCGTCGGCGCCTGGATGCGGAACACGCGCCAGGTCCCCGTCTACCGTGAGTCCACCGACGCGCTCAGCGCCTTCCGGGGCGCAGTGGCCGCCGTGGAGCGCGGCGAGTGCGTGGTGTTCTACCCCGAGGGCACGCTCACCCGCGACCCCGACGGCTGGCCGATGACCGGCAAGACCGGCGCCGCGCGCGTGGCGCTGGAGACGAAGTGCCCCGTCGTGCCGGTCGCGCAGTGGGGCGTCAACGAGGTGCTGCCGCCGTACGCGAAGAAGCCCGAACTGTTCCCGCGCAAGACCCATCACGTGCTCGCCGGGCCGCCGTTGGACCTCTCGGTGTACTACGGCAAGGAGATGACCCCCGACCTCCTCAAGGAGGTCACCGAGGTCATCATGGCCGCCATCACACGCCAGTTGGAGGACATCCGCGGCGAGAAGGCGCCCGAGACGCCGTACGATCCGCGCCGGGAGCGGATCGAGCAGCGGCGCCGTACCGAGGCGCAGCACGGCCACGAAGGAGAGATCGGCAAGTGAGCGAGCCCGTCAAGGCGGCAGTCCTCAGCGCAGGTTCATGGGGGACGGCGTTCGCCGTGGTCCTCGCGGACGCGGGCTGCGAGGTGACGTTGTGGGCGCGGCGCCCCGAGGTCGCCGAAGCCATCAACTCGGCGCGGCAGAACCCCGATTACTTCCCCGGGCTCGAACTCCCCACGCGGGTACGGGCGACCACGGACCCCGCCGAGGCCATGGCCGGCGCCGACTTCACCGTCCTGTCGGTGCCCTCGCAGACGCTGCGCGCCAACTTGGCCGACTGGACACCCCTGTTGGCGCCCGACACGGTCCTCGTCTCCCTCATGAAGGGCGTCGAACTCGGCACGACCATGCGCATGAGCGAGGTCATCCAGGACGTCACCAAGGTCGCCGCCGAGCGCATCGCCGTCGTCACCGGGCCCAACCTCGCGCGCGAGATCGCGTCCCGGATGCCGGCCGCCGCCGTCGTCGCCGCCACCGACGAGGCGGTCGCCCAGCGCCTCCAACTCGCCTGCCACACGCCGTACTTCCGGCCCTACACCAACACGGACGTGGTCGGCTGCGAACTCGGCGGCGCCGTCAAGAACGTCATCGGCCTCGCGGTCGGCATCGCCGACGGCATGGGCCTGGGCGACAACGCGAAGGGCTCGCTCATCACGCGCGGCCTCGCGGAGACGACGCGGCTCGGCCTCGCGATGGGCGCCGACCCGCTGACCTTCGCCGGGCTCGCGGGCCTCGGCGACCTCGTCGCCACGTGCTCCTCGCCGCTCTCCCGCAACCACACCTTCGGCACCAACCTCGGCAAGGGCATGACCCTCCAGGAGACGATCGCGGTCACCAAGCAGACCGCCGAGGGCGTCAAGTCCTGCCAGTCCGTACTGGACTTGGCCCACCGTCACGGCGTCGACATGCCCATCACGGAGACGGTCGTCGACATCGTCCACGAGGCGAAGCCGCCGGTGGTGGCGCTGAAGGAACTGATGTCGAGGAGCGCGAAGCCGGAACGGCGGTAGGCGACGCGACGTACCGCGAACGCCCCGCGACGCTCAGCTACAGCGGGGTGGTGGACGCTGACTCGGCGGCTACCAACGGGTACTCTCGTCGCGATATGAGCACCGAGAACCTTCCCCAGAGCCCCGAGTCTCAGCCCGCGCGCAAGCCGCGTGTGGCCGTCGTGTTCGGCGGGCGCAGTTCCGAGCACGGGATCTCCGTGGTGACCGCGGGCGCCGTGCTGCGGGCTCTCGACCGGGACAAGTACGACGTGCTGCCGATCGGCATCACGCGGGAGGGCCGCTGGATGCTCACGGCGGACGCGCCGGAGCGGATGGCGATCGAGGAGCGCCGCACCCCCGAGGTCGCCGACCTCGCGGAGGGCGGCGACGGCGGCGTGGTGCTCCCGCTGGACCCCGCGAGCCGCGAAGTCGTCTACAGCGAACCGGGATCCGTGCCGAAGGCGCTCGGCGAGGTCGATGTCGTCTTCCCGGTGCTGCACGGCCCGTACGGCGAGGACGGCACGCTCCAGGGGATGCTGGAGCTGTCCGGTGTGCCGTACGTCGGCGCCGGGGTGCTCGCGTCCGCCGTCGGCCAGGACAAGGAGTACATGAAGCGCGTCTTCACCTCCTTCGGCCTCGCGGTCGGCCCCTACCTGGTGGTCCGGCCCCGCGAGTGGGCGCAGGACGAGTCCGGGGCCCGCAAGCGGATCGCCGGGTTCGCGGCGGACCACGGCTGGCCGCTGTTCGTGAAGCCCGCCCGCGCCGGGTCCTCCATCGGCATCACGAAGGTCGACGACGCCGCCGGGCTCGACGAGGCCATCGCCGAGGCGCAGCGCCACGACCCCAAGATCCTGATCGAGGCCGCCGTCAAGGGCCGCGAGATCGAGTGCGGCGTCCTGGAGTTCGAGGACGGCCCCCGCGCCTCGGTCCCCGCGGAGATCCCTTCCGCGCACGCCTACTACGACTTCGAGTCCAAGTACATCGACTCGGTCCCCGGCATCGTCCCGGCCCCCCTGGCCCCCGAACAGACCGCCGAGGTCCGCGACTTGGCCGTCCAGGCCTTCGACGCGGCGTCCTGCGAGGGCCTGGTCCGCGCCGACTTCTTCCTCACGGACTCCGGCGAATTCATCATCAACGAGATCAACACGATGCCCGGCTTCACGCCGATCTCGATGTACCCGAAGATGTGGGAGGAGACGGGGGTGGCGTACGGCGAGCTGGTGGACCGCCTGATCCAGGCGGCCCTGCGTCGCTCCACCGGACTTCGTTAGTTCTAGTCGGCGATCCCCTCAGGCACCGTCTTCTTCATCGCCGGTGCCAGATCGATCAGCGGCGACATCCCCTCCGCCGCCCGCGACTTGGGCAACGTCACCTCGACGTACACCACCCGCAGCGCGCTGGTGAAACGCACCGTGCCGTTGTCCTGCTTCTCGACCAGCCACCCCACCCCGTCGGCCTCACCAGCGTCCACATCGGTCTCGTCCATCTTCGGCGGCTTCACCACACCGCACCGCAGTATGATCGCCGGGTCTCCCCAGCCCGCGGTCAGCGGCGACGCGGGCTCGGGGTCCCGCCGCTGAAGGCCGTCCACCTCGGAAGGCAGCGCGGCGTCCAGCTTCCGGCATATCTCCGCGGCTTTCGCGGACGGACTGGGAACCGGGGCCGGCGCGCTGTCGTCTGCCGATGAGCAGCCTGCGGCGCACAGCAGGGCGAGGGCGGACAGACCACTGAGCCGGTGACGGAAGAAGTTCACCGGCCAAGGGTAGACGGGGGCTAGAGATGGACGACGGGGCAGGTCAGGGTCCGGGTGATCCCCTCCACCTGCTGCACCTTGGCGACCACCATCCGCCCGAGGTCGTCGACCGTGTCCGCCTGGGCCCGCACGATCACGTCGTACGGCCCCGTCACGTCCTCGGCCTGGACGACGCCAGGGATCGCTCCGATCATCTCGGCGACGGTCGACGCCTTGCCGACCTCCGTCTGGATCAGGATGTACGCCTGTACCACGGAACCTCCAGGGCGGCCACGAGGATCATGTGGGGAAAAGGAACGCCACGGTATCGCGTCGCCGCGCGCCGAGGGGAGACCCGCGACCCCCGCGCCGGGGAGCGGGCGGGACAGAAACTGACGGCTCCCTCGACCGTATCGAGGACACTGGTCCCGCGCGACCGGGCGCGGACAGGCAGAGAAGGGGCTCAAGGGCGATGAAGGGCACTGTCGGCGAGCTGGGCGAGTTCGGGCTCATCCGTGAGCTCACCTCCCGGCTCACCACCACCCCGGCGGTCCGCGTCGGCCCGGGGGACGACGCCGCGGTGGTCGCCGCGCCCGACCGCAGGGTCGTGGCCAGCACGGACATCCTGCTGGAGGGCCGGCACTTCCGCCGGGACTGGTCGACCGCGTACGACGTGGGCCGCAAGGCCGCCGCCCAGAACCTCGCCGACATCGCCGCGATGGGCGCCGTACCGACCGCGCTGCTGCTCGGCCTCGTCGTCCCGGCGGAGCTGCCGGTGACCTGGCCGACGGAGCTGATGGACGGCATCCGGGACGAGTGCCAGGTCGCGGGCGCCTCCGTGGTCGGCGGGGACGTCGTACGCGGCGACACGATCATGGTGTCGATCACCGCGCTCGGCGACCTGCGCGGCCAGGAGCCGATCATCCGGGGCGGCGCGCAGCCCGGCGACCTGGTCGCGGTGACCGGCTGGCTGGGCTGGTCGGCGGCCGGGTACGCGGTCCTCGCGCGGGGCTTCCGCTCGCCGCGCGCCTTCGTGGAGGCGCACCGCCGCCCGGAACCGCCGTACCACGCGGGCCCGGCGGCAGCCAGGCTCGGCGCGACCGCGATGTGCGACGTGAGCGACGGACTGATCGCCGACCTCGGGCACATCGCCGAGGCCAGCAAGGTACGGATCGACATCCGCTCCGAGTCCATCGACATCCCCACGCAGATGAACGACATCGGCCACGCGGTCGGCGTCGACCCCATCCAGTGGGTGCTGACCGGGGGAGAGGACCACGCGATCGTCGCGACGTTCCCGCCGGACGTGAAGCTCCCCGCCCGCTGGAAGGTCATCGGCGAGGTCCTCGGCCCCTCCGCGCTGCCCCAGGTGACCGTCGACGGCGCGCCCTGGACGCGGCAGGGCGGCTGGGACCACTTCGGGGACGTCGAGTGATACCCCGCGTCCTGACCGTCGCCGGCTCCGACTCCGGCGGCGGCGCCGGCATCCAGGCCGACCTGAAGACGATGCTCGCGCTCGGCGTGCACGGCATGAGCGTCGTGACGGCCGTCACAGCCCAGAACTCGCTGGGCGTACAGGGCGCCTGGGAACTCCCCGCCGAAGCCGTCCGCGCCCAGTACCGCAGCGTCGTCGACGACATCGGCGTCCAGGCGGTGAAGACCGGGATGCTGTCCTCGGCGGAACTCGTCGAGACGGTCGCCGAGCTGCTGACGACGACCGCCGCCCCCGTCGTCGTCGACCCGGTCGGCGTCTCCAAGCACGGCGACGCCCTCCTCGCCGCCTCGGCCCTCGACGCCGTACGCCACCGGCTCCTCCCGGCGGCCACGCTTGCCACCCCCAACCTCGACGAGGTGCTCCAGATCACCGGCGTACGCGTCGAGTCGGAGGCGGGGATGCGGGACGCGGCGGCGGCGATCCTGGCGTACGGGCCGCGCTGGGCACTGATCAAGGGCGGGCACCTGCCCGGGGACGCCGTCGATCTCCTCACGGACGGGCGCGAGGAGCACTGGCTCAGGTCACCCCGGTACGACAACCGCCACACCCACGGAACGGGCTGCACGCTGGCGTCGGCGATCGCGTCGGAGCTGGCGAAGGGGGCGGCCGTACCGGAGGCGGTGGCGGCGGCCAAGAGTTACGTCACCGGGGCGATCCGGGGCGGGTTCGCGCTCGGCGGGGGGATCGGGCCGGTGGATCACGGCTGGGCGCTCAAGCGGTAGATGTGCAGAAAGCCGATCCACCCGAAGGTGGATCGGCTTTCTGCGGCGAACCAGCAGTGGCCACGCGCTCAGCGGCGAAGCGTCAGCGCGAAACCTTGCCGGCCTTGATGCACGAGGTGCATGCGTTCACGCGCTTCGGCGTCCCGCTGACCACAGTACGAACGCGCTGGATGTTCGGGTTCCAGCGACGGGACGTACGGCGGTGCGAGTGCGAGATGTTGTTGCCGAAGCCCGGACCCTTGCCGCAGACGTCGCAGTTGGCAGCCACCGGTCACTCCAAAGACTTCAGATGCACTTACGGATGATCCCGGCATGCCGGGATCGAGATCGAGGATCTGGAAGTGGCGGTGCCGGGGGAAAAGGCCCGATCGGATCGGGCAACCGGAGCAGCATACAACGACCGCTCCCGTTGAACGAAACTACCACGATCGGTCTACGCTGCGTCCAATCCAGCAGCTCAGGGAGGCGCAGGTGGCGCAGGTGCCGCAGACATTCCTCGATGCTCTCGCGGTGCGCACCTGGTGCGGTCTCGCGCTGGCCGCCCTCGGCGGGGCCCGCGAGGAGATCGACGCGATCAACGTCTACCCCGTCGCGGACGGGGACACCGGCACCAACCTGTACCTGACGCTCGAATCCGCCGCGACCGCCGTGGAGGCCGTGTTCGCGGCCCACGAGCCCGGAACACCCTCCCTCGCCGACGCCGCGCACGCGATGGCGCACGGCGCGCTCATAGGCGCGCGCGGGAACTCCGGCACGATCCTCGCCCAGCTCCTGCGCGGCATGTCCCAGGTCCTCGCCGCCGACGGTGACGCCTCTCACACCGACGGCCCCGGCCTCGGCCTCGCCCTGCGCAGCGCCGCCGCCCTCGCCCGCCAGGCCGTCGCCCACCCCGTCGAGGGCACCGTCCTGACCGTCGCCACGGCCGCCGCCGACGCCGCCTGCGGGGACGACGGCGACTGCGGCTCCGTCGCCCGCGCGGCCTATCGGGGGGCGTGCACGGCCCTGGCGGCCACACCCGGGCAGCTCGCGGTCCTTCAGGACGCGGGGGTCGTGGACGCGGGCGGGCGGGGGCTGGTGGCGGTGCTGGGGGCGCTGGTGGAGACGTTCACGGGGGAGGCACCCGCGCGCGGGGGAGCGGTGGGGGTGACGAGCGCCGGGATCGGGGTTCCCGCGCGCGTGCGGGACGAGGGCTCGGGGTGCGCCGAGGGGGACGGGCCCGCCTTCGAGGTCATCTACCTCCTGGAGGCCGGGGACGCGGCCGTCGCCCGCCTCAGGACGCGGCTGGACGCGCTGGGGGACTCCCTGGTCGTCGTCGGCGGGGACGGGCTGTGGAACGTGCACGTGCACGTGGACGACGCCGGGGCCGCCGTCGAGGCCGGGGTCGAGGCGGGACGGCCGTACCGGATCCGGATCACCCACTTCGGCGCCGGGGACGCGCACACCGCGCGCGGGGAACGGGCGCCGCGCGAACGCGTCCAGCGCGCCGTGGTGGCCGTCGTGCCGGGGGAGGGGCTCGCGGGGCTGTACGCGGAGGCGGGGGCGACGACCGTGCTGGCCAGGCCGGGGGAGCCGCCCGCCAGTGGCGAGCTGGTCGAGGCCGTCCGGCGTGCGCACGCGCGCGAGGTCGTGCTCCTGCCCAACGACGCCGACCTGCGCCACACGGCCGCAGCCGCTGCCGAGCAGTCCCGTACGGAGGGCATCCGGGTCGCCCTGATCCCGACCCGCTCGGCGGTCCAGGGCATCGCCGCCCTCGCCGTCCACGAACCCGACCGGCGCTTCGACGAGGACGTCGTCTCCATGACCTCCGCCGCCGGCGCGACCCGCTACGCCGAGGTCACCGTCGCCGAACGCCAGTCCTGGACCATGGCCGGGATCTGCCAGGCCGGCGACGTCCTCGGCCTCGTCGACGGAGACGTCGCCGTCATCGGCACGGACGTCACCGACACGGCCCGCGAGGTCCTCGACCGGATGCTCTCGGCGGGCGGCGAACTCGTCACCCTCGTCCTCGGCGACGACGCCCCCGACACGATCGCCGACCAGCTGGAGACCCGCGTACGGGAGGCGTACCTGGCGGTCGACACGGTCGTCTACCGGGGTGGCCGCCAGGGCTCCCTGCTGCTGATCGGCGTCGAGTAGCTCAGCCGCCTTCACGCACCCCCTGGAGCAACTGCTCCGCCTCCGTACGACGGGACGCCGCCGTATCGTCGTCCGTCCCCGGCCCGTACGCGGCCAGCACCCCCCGCGCGCGGGCGGCGGCGTCCTGCGGGCGGCCCAGGTCCGCCTCCAGCCAGCCGGCCGCCAGCTCGGCGGACGTGCGCGCGTGCAGGGCGTCGTCCGTGAGGACGGCGAAGACGGCGACCGCGTCGGAGATCTGCGCGAGGGCCTCCTCCAGGGCCGCGCGGATCGAGTCGTCGTCCGCGTCCTCGGCTGCCGAACGGGCCAGCAGGTCGCCGAACTGGCGGTGCGTGTGGCCCAGTTCCGCGACGAGCCGGTGCCGGGACTCCTCGTCGTCCGCCGGGTCGAGGGCGTCCAGCGCGTCCGCGCACTCCGTGACCGCCGCCGCCATCAGCTCGCGCGCGCTGTCCACGCCGTCGTCCGTGCGCAGCGCCAGCCACGCGCGGGCGCGCAGGGCCCGCACCAGGCCGTGCACGTTCCCGAGGGAGCGCCACAGCTCACCCGCGCGCGCGTACGCCTGATCGGCCTCCGGGAGCAGCTCCGCCTGGCTCAGCGACTCCGCCGCCAGGTGCGCCAGCGTCGCGTGGTCGTGCTGCTCCGGCCAGTGCCGCGCGATCTCGGCCGCCTGGAGCCGGCGCTCGGCCGCCGCCCGGTGCTCGCCGAGCTCGCTCAGGCAGTCGCCGAGCCACCACTTCGTCTGGACGACCGTCCCGTCGCCGTGCGTCTCGGCGGTCAGGTCCGCCAGCGCCGACTCCAGGACCTCCGCCGCCTCCGCCCACCGGCCCTGCCGGACCAGGTGACCGCCCAGCTGGTGCCGGGCCCACGCGCCGAACGTCGGGCCCTCGCCCGCCTCGTCGGCCCAGTGCGCGGCCTCCAGGGCGTGCTCGGCGGCCTCCTCGGCCTCTCCCCGGCCCCCGATGACCTCCGCGAGCTGAAGATGCAGCTGAGCCCGTCCCACGGGCTCCAGAACCGGCCCACCGTGCTCCAGAGCCGCCCTGAGCGCCCGCTCCGCCTGCGTCATGTCGCCGAGGTGGTGCGCGAGGGCCGCGAGCCGCGCCTCGTACTCCACCGCGAACCACGGCAGCCCCGCCGCCACGAACTCGGCCGACGCGCGCGCGAACAGCTGCGCCGCCCCCTCCGGGTCCCCGCCGAGGGCCGCCAGCTCCGCGAGCATCGCGTGGGCCTCCGCCACACGCGCGTGCAGCCGCACGTCGTCCCCCGCGCGCCCGCCGACCAGCGCGAGCACCTCCCGTACGGCGGCCTCGGCGACCGGGAACACGTCCTGCCCGGCGTCCTCCTCGTGCGCGCGCCGCATCAGGATCCGCGCCCTGCTCATCAGCACCCCGGCCGCCTGCCGCACCCCGGTGGCGTCCTCGGCGTACAGGGCCAGCACCCGGTCGTACGGCTCCTCGACGGCCGCGAGCGCCTCCTCGACGTCACCGGCGAGCGCCCGGACGTACGCCCCGCGCGCGCGGGCCGCCAGGGACTCGCCCGGGTCGTCCGCCTCCGCGTACCAGCGGGCCGCCTCCTCGAAGGACGCCAGGCCCTCCGTGCCGCGTGCCATGCCCTCGTGCTCGGCCAGCTCCGCGCGGTCGCGGGGCGCGAGATCGGCGTCCTCGGCGGCCTCGCCGACCGCCACCCACGCCTCCACGGCGTGCGGCTGGAGCGTGTCCGACTGGCGGCGCGCCTCCGCGAGCAGCGCCGCGAGATCGGGCTCCCCCTCCGAGGACGGCTCCCGCACCGCGCGCGGCGCGGGGACCGGCGCCGACACCGGCGGGCGCGCGCCGCGCACCCCCAGCGGCAGCCGGTCCGTCAGCGGCTCCTGCGCCATCCGCGCGCGGGCCCGCTCCGACACGTGCGTGCTGCCGTTGCGGGCGTCGAACTCGCCGGCCAGCCGCAGCGCCTCCGCGCGCGCGTAGGACCCCAGCTCCGCCGCCGTCCACTCCCGGCCCGCCGGACCCGGCACCTGCCGGTCGCCCAGGCCCAGGCCGGTCAGCCGGTCCGTCAGGAGGGTGACCACGCTCAGGAAGTCCAGCTTGCTGCGCGGATGACCGTCGTCCGTGAAGTACGCGGGACGCTCCGCCAGCAGCTCCAGCGCGCGCGCCTCGTTGCCGGTCAGCGCGCAGAACTCGACGTGGTCCGCGTACGCGCCCCGCATCGACTCCATCGACCGCACCAGCCGGAAACCCCGCAGGTGGTTCGCCCGCGCCTCGTCCACGCGGCCCAGGCGCAGCAGCGGCACCAGGGACGACGCCAGCACCGTGTGCGGCTCGTGCGCGCACGCGTACTCGCCGTCCAGGACCGGCGCCCACAGCCGCAGCGCCTCCTCGTCCCGCCCGCACTCCGCGTGCCACCAGCCCTGCCCGTGCAGCTCGCACGCGTGACAGTCCGCCATCTGGTCGCGGTCCGCCGCCAGCCACGCCGTGAACGCCCGCTCCGCGCGCGCGAGATCACCGATGTGCGCCGCGACACTGAACTCCGCGCTGCGCACCGCCCGCTCCGAATGACCCGCCAGCCGGTAGCGGTGCTCCATCTCGCCCAGCCACTTCTCGACCGACGCCAGCGGGATGTGCGGCTGGTCCAGCATCCCCGCCGACATCCACTTGAACACCCAGTGCAGCGAGTGCGCCTCGTACTCGTCGAAGTCCTCCGGACGCTCGTCCCACATGCGCAGCAGCCGCGCGAACGGGACGAACATCTTCGCCTTCTCGGAGCTGTAGTTGTAGACCTTCAGCTGATGCCCGAGCGCCTCCACCACCGCCAGCGGGATCCCCAGCTTCTCCGCCTCGCCCAGCAGGTGCTCCGCACGCGCGTTGCGCGCCGGGCCCTCCGGCTCCTCGCCGTTCTGAGCCATCGCGTGGCGCAGCGCGTCGAAGTCCCCGATGTTCTCGATCTCACTCATTCCTGCCGCCCTCACCATGAGTGGCCCACTCCAGCAGACCGATGAACGCCCGGTTCAGCAGCGCCGAGTCCGCCGGCCGCAAAGGACGCTGCGCCATCAGCAGCGCCTGCCCGTACAACGACTCCGTCGCCGTCCCGATCAGTTCCGGATCCTTCAGGGAACTGATCCGCCGGATCAGCGCGTTGTGATGGTTGAGCACCAGCCGCGCGCGCGGAGCACCGCCCCGCAGCGACCCCAGGATGCCCGCCCACAGGTCGTCCGCCTGCTCCTCGGCCTCCGCGCGCGCCTGCTCGTGCCGCGCCTGCCGGTCGTCCAGATGCAGCGCCGGCACCGACAGCGGATGGAACGCCCGCAGCACCACGTCACACCCCAGCGGGTCCAGCGTCGCCCGTGCCGCCGCCAGGAACCCCGCCAGCGCCAGCTCCTCCGCCGTGTCCACGGCGTCCAGATGAGCCGTCACCGTGTCCGCGTCCAGCTCCGCCACCGGCGTGCCCGGACGCACCGACGGCAACGCCTCGACCAGCTCACTGTCGTACGTGTAACCGCCGTTGACCACCCCGATGCCCTGCGCCGAGGCGATCGGCGCGACCTGGCGGTACTCCTCCACCGTGCGCGTGAAGTGCACCACCGGGTGACGCTGCGCGAACTCCTCCAGCGACAGCCGGCCGTCCGTCGTCTCGAACGGCAGCCACGGCAGCATCGTCCGCAGCATCTCCGGATCGTGCCGCGCCAGCGACTTCACGCCCAGGTGATGCACCGCCAGGAACGCCGCCAGGCGCTCCGGATCGCCCGCCGCGAGACCCGTCAGCCACGCCCGGATCCGCTCCCCGAGCGCCTCCCGGACAGCCGCCAGCGTCTCGTCCTCGTACAGCGACTCGCGCGACGCCGTGGGCCGCAGCGAGTCCGTGTCCAGGACGCAGCGCACGAAGAACGCCCAGTCCGGCAGGAGCTGTTCGGCCCGCTCCGTCAGCAGCATCCCCTTCAGGTGCACCCGGTGCGTCGCCCGCTGCGCCGGGGACACCGCCGACGGCAGCACGTACGCCACCCCCCGGATCCCCGCCAGCGGCACCGACAGCTCGATCGAGTCCAGCGGCGTGAACCCGAACAGGCCGTGGCAGTGCCGCGCCAGCGCCACCCGCCGGTTCGCCGGGGACGGGTACGCGCGGTCCCAGGGCGCCGGCAGGTCCGTGACCGCCTCCTCGCCCACCCGCACGTCGTACGGCAGCAGCGAGCCGAAGTCCTTCGCCAGCGCCAGCACGCGCGCCTCGGACAGCCACTCGGCCGCGCCCGCGCGCGCCTGGAGGTACACCGTCGTGCCCGGCTCCGGGCGCGCCTCGTCCGGGAGCGTGCGCACGGAGTACGAGCCGTCGTCGCGCGCCGTCCACTCCACCGGACGCGCCCCCGGCGTGCGCGCGCTCCGGGAGACCACGCGGATCCTCTCGGCGACCACGAAACAGGCCAGCAGGCCGATCCCGAACTGGCCGAGGAAGTCCGAACGCGCCTCCTGGAGACCGTCGGAACGCTTCGAGCTGCGCCCGATCGTCGCCAGCAGACTGTGCACGTCGGACTCGGTCAGGCCGATGCCGGAGTCCTCCACGCGCAGGCCGGAGCCGTCCGTGAACAGGCGAACCCGCGCGGGAGCGTCGGGGTCCTCCGCGCGGCGCGCGGTGATCGCGTCCACCGCGTTCTGGAGCAGTTCGCGGAGGTAGACCCTGGGACTGGAGTAGAGGTGATGGGAGAGCAGGTCCACCAGACCACGCAGGTCGACCTGGAACGTGTGAGGTGACTGGGATGCCTGGGATGACTTCGAGGTCTGGGAGTCCATCGTCACAGCGCCGTTGGGGGGTGAGCTTCGGCGCGGGGTCGGGCGGTCCCGGACTGGGGCGGTGACCGCGGAAGGGATGGCGTGAGGCGCGACATACTAGGGCCCAAGCGACGCGGCTGACCAGGGGTTTCAGGACATGTCTAGGGGATTGTCAGTGGCGTGGTGTGCAATGGATCTCGTGCCCGCACTGGAAGAACCGCTCAAAAAAGTGCTCGGCCCCGCCACCGCGAAGGTGATGGCCGAGCACCTCGGCCTGCATACGGTCGGTGACCTTCTGCACCACTATCCGCGCAGATACGAGGAGCGCGGACAGCTCACCCACCTCGCCGACCTGCCCATGGACGAGCACGTGACGGTGGTCGCGATGGTCGCCGACGCCCGGCTGCACACGTTCGCTTCCTCCAAAGCGCCCCGCGGCAAGGGACAACGACTGGAAGTCACCATCACCGACGGCAGCGGGCGCCTCCAGCTCGTCTTCTTCGGCAACGGCGTGCACAAACCCCACAACGACCTCATCCCCGGCACCCGCGCGATGTTCTCCGGCAAGGTGTCCGTCTTCAACCGCCGCCTCCAGCTCGCGCACCCCGCGTACCAGCTCCTCAAAGGCGATGACACCGAGGCGGGCGAGTCGGTGGAAACCTGGGCGGGCGCCCTGATCCCGCTCTACCCCGCCACCGCCAAACTGGAGTCCTGGAAACTCGCGAAGGCGATCCAGACGGTCCTGCCCACCGCCCAGGAAGCCCTGGACCCCCTCCCGCCCTCCCTCCGCGAAGGCCGGGGCCTGGTCTCCCTCCCCGAGGCCCTCCTCAAGATCCACCAGCCCCACACCAAGTCCGACGTCGCCGAAGCCCGCGCCCGCCTGAAGTGGGACGAGGCGTTCGTCCTCCAGGTGGCCCTGGCCCGCCGCCGCCACTCCGACACCCAACTCCCGGCCGCCCCCCGCGTCCCGTCCCCCGACGGCCTCCTCACCGCCTTCGACGACCGCCTCCCCTTCACCCTCACGGACGGCCAGCAGAAGGTCTCCCGGGAGATCTTCGACGACCTCGCGACGAGCCACCCGATGCACCGGCTGCTTCAGGGGGAGGTCGGTTCCGGGAAAGCTCAACCGCTCGACGCACTGGTGCTCACACCCACCGGATACCGGCAGATGGGGGATCTGGCAGTGGGCGACGAGGTCATCGTGCCGGAGGGCGAGATCGCACTTGTCGACGGTGTCTTCCCTCAAGGGGAGCGGCCTGTCTGGCGTCTGGTCCTCTCCGACGGAAGCTCTGTGGAGTGCGACGACGAGCACCTGTGGATCGTCGGGACGAGCTGTGGATGGCACCGGGGCCAGCCTCCCAAGGTGATGACGACTCGGGAGATCCGGCTGGACACGTTCAAAGCGGACGGGTCCTCGAAGTGGTACATCCCGGCAGCGACCCCCGTCGATCTAGGAGGTGACGCCGGGCTGCCGTTGGATCCGTATCTCTTCGGACTCCTCCTCGGCGACGGCTCGTTCCGCCACAACCTGCGCCTGTCCACGGTCGACGACGAGATCCGCGAGGCCGCCGCAGCCGCGGTGGCGCCGGAATGTCGGCTGGTGCCGGTGAGAGGGTCCCGCTGCGACTACACGATCCAGCTCGCACAACGTGCCGGCGGAGTCCGTAATCCGGTGATCCAGATCCTGCGGGATCTGAAGCTCTGGGGTGAGACGTCGCACGGCAAGTTCGTCCCCGAAGACTTCAAGAACACGTCGGTCAAGAACCGGCTCGCTCTGCTGCAAGGACTGTTGGACACGGACGGCACAGTCGACGCCAACGGCATGAGTATCTCGCTCTGTTCCGCCTCGCGCAGGCTCGCGGACGATGTCGCCTGGCTCGTACGCTCCCTGGGCGGCCGGGCGCGTGTTCTGCCCAGCAAGGCCGCTTTCAACGTATCGGTGGCTCTTCCGGACGAGTACGCCCCGTTCCGCCTGGCCCGTAAAGCCGCCCGTATCCATCCCCGGCCGAAGTACAACACTTTCCGGCGCGGTGTCCGAGCCGTCGAGTACGTGGGCCGCAAACCGGTCCAGTGCATCAGCGTCGCTCACCCCAGCCACGCCTACATCACCGACAACTTCACCGTCACCCACAACACGATGGTCGCCCTGCGCGCCATGCTCGCCGTCGTCGACGCGGGTGGGCAGGCCGCGATGCTGGCTCCCACCGAGGTGTTGGCCCAGCAGCATCATCGGTCCGTCGTCGAGATGATGGGGGATCTCGCCGAGGGCGGGATGCTGGGCGGGTCGGACAAGGCGACCAAGGTGGTCGTGCTCACCGGGTCCATGGGGGCTGCCGCGCGGCGGCATGCGTTGCTCGATCTCGTGACCGGGGAGGCCGGGATCGTCATCGGGACGCATGCGCTGATCGAGGACAAGGTGCAGTTCCATGATCTGGGGCTGGTCGTCGTCGACGAGCAGCACCGGTTCGGGGTGGAGCAGCGGGACGCGCTGCGGGGGAAGGGGAAGCAGCCGCCGCATCTGCTCGTGATGACCGCCACGCCGATTCCCCGGACCGTGGCGATGACCGTGTTCGGGGATCTGGAGACGTCCGTACTCGACCAGTTGCCGGCCGGGCGCTCGCCGATCGCCACGCATGTCGTGCCCGCCGCCGACAAGCCCCACTTCCTCACGCGCGCGTGGGAGCGGGTGCGCGAAGAGGTGGGCAAGGGGCATCAGGCGTACGTCGTCTGTCCCCGGATCGGGGACGAGGAGGACGACAAGAAGGCGAAGAAGGAAGCGCCGGACGGGGACAAGCGCCCGCCCCTCGCGGTTCTGGACGTCGCCGACCAGCTGTCCAAGGGCCCGCTCCAGGGCATCGAGGTCGAGGTCCTGCACGGCCGTATGCACCCCGACGACAAGGACGCGGTGATGCGGAGGTTCGCCGCGGGGGAGACGAACGTCCTGGTCGCGACGACGGTCATCGAGGTCGGCGTCAACGTCCCCAACGCCACCGCCATGGTGATCATGGACGCGGACCGCTTCGGCGTGTCCCAGCTCCACCAGCTCCGGGGCCGGGTGGGCCGGGGTTCGGCACCGGGCCTCTGCCTCCTCGTCACGGACATGCCGGAAGCGAGCGCGGCCCGCCAGCGCCTGAACGCGGTCGCGTCGACGCTGGACGGCTTCGAACTGTCGCGGATCGACCTGGAACAGCGGAGAGAGGGCGACGTGCTGGGCCAGGCCCAGTCGGGCGCGCGCTCCTCCCTGCGGGTCCTGGAGGTCATCGAGGACGAGGAGGTCATCGCGGAGGCGAGGGAGGAGGCGACGACGCTGGTGCGGGAGAACCCGGAGCTGGAGGGACTGCCGGGTCTGAAAACAGCGCTGGACGCGCTGTTGGACGAGGAGAGGGAGCAGTACTTGGAGAAGGGGTGAGCCACACTGGACCCGTACTCGACCCCGTACCAAGGACCTGAAGATGACCCGCGTGATCGCCGGAGAAGCCGGCGGACGTCGACTCGCCGTCCCCCCAGGAACCGGCACCCGCCCGACATCGGACCGTGCACGCGAAGCCCTCATGTCCACCTGGGAGTCCCTCCTCGGCAGCTCCCTCACCGGCGAACGAGTCCTCGACCTCTACGCGGGCTCAGGCGCGGTCGGCCTCGAAGCCCTCTCCCGGGGCGCCGCCCACACCCTCCTCGTGGAAGCGGACCCCAAAGCCGTGAGAACCATCCGCGAGAACGTGAAATCCCTCGCCCTCCCCGGCGCCGAAGTACGCCAGGGCAAGGCCGAGCAGATCATCCAGGCACCCCCCACCACCCCGTACGACATCGCCTTCCTGGACCCCCCGTACGCCGTCACAGATCACGATCTTGGCGAGATCCTCCTCACACTCCGCACCGAGGGCTGGCTCACGCCGGACGCGATCGTCACCGTGGAGCGCAGCACCAGAGGCGGAGAATTCCCCTGGCCGGAGGGCTTCGCACCGCTCAAGGCCCGTCGCTACGGCGAGGGAACGTTTTGGTACGGTCGCGCCGCCACGGGCGACAACGCCCCCACGTGCGAAGACGCACGATGACCGGACCGGAGAGCGAGGGATCGCAAGTGCGCCGCGCCGTCTGTCCCGGGTCGTTCGACCCGATCACCAACGGACACCTCGACATCATCTCCCGCGCCTCCCGCCTCTACGACGAGGTGTACGTCGCGGTGATGATCAACAAATCGAAGCAGGGCCTCTTCGAGGTCGACGAGCGGATCGACCTGATCCGCCAGGTCACGGCCGAGTACGGCAACGTACGCGTGGAGTCCTTCCACGGCCTGCTGGTCGACTTCTGCAAGCAGCGGGAGATCCCGGCGATCGTCAAGGGCCTCAGAGCGGTCAGCGACTTCGACTACGAGCTCCAGATGGCGCAGATGAACATCGGCCTGTCCGGGGTGGAGACGCTGTTCGTGCCGACCAACCCGGCGTACAGCTTCCTGTCGTCCTCGCTCGTCAAGGAGGTCGCGACGTGGGGCGGCGACATCGCGCACCTGGTGCCGCCGATCGTCCTCGAAGCGCTCAACAAGCGCCTGCGCAAGGACTGATGGGACACCGGGGACTACAGTCGCCCTGTCCGTCTCCAACACAGCGGTAGAGAGTGGCGAGCCTAGGTGGACGTACAGAAGAAGCTCGACGAGATCGTCGCCGCGGTCTCCGGCGCGAGGTCGATGCCCATGTCGGCCTCGTGCGTGGTGAACCGCGCCGACCTGCTCGCCCTGCTGGAGGAGGTGCGGGCCGCGCTGCCGGACTCCCTCGCGCAGGCCGAGGAGCTGATCGGCGGCCGTGACCAGATGGTCGACCAGGCCCGCCAGGAGGCCGAGCGGATCATCACCACCGCGCACGCCGAGCGCGGCTCGCTGATCTCCGGCACCGAGGTGGCCCGCCGCTCCCAGGCCGAGGCCGACCGCATCCTCGCCGAGGCCCGCCGGGAGGCGGAGGAGGTCCGCGCCGAGGCGGACGAGTACGTCGACTCCAAGCTCGCCAACTTCGAGGTCGTCCTCACCAAGACGCTGGGCTCGGTCGGCCGGGGCCGCGAGAAGCTCCTCGGCACGGGCCCGGGCCTCGACGAGAACGGCTACGCGGACGAGGACGCCCCCGAGCGCAGCCACGACCCGGAGACCCTGCGCAAGGACGCCGACGCGTACGTCGACGTCAAGCTGGGCGCCTTCGAGGCGGTGCTCGCCAAGACGCTGGAGGCGGTCGGCCGGGGCCGCGACAAGCTGCACGGCCGGATCGCCTCCGACGACCTCGGCTCCCTCGCCGACGACGCCACGACCTTCCAGCACTCCTCCGACGCCGACTTCCTCGCCGACCTCGCGGCCCTCTCCGACCGCGAGGAGTCCTCCCGCACGGGCTCGACCCCGATCCCGGCCCAGCCCGCGCCCCCGGCCGAGCAGCCCGCCGTCCACGGCTACGAGCAGCAGCCCGCGTACGGCTACCAGGACGGCTACGGCGGCTACGGCGGCTACGAGCAGCCGTACGCGCAGCCGGACCCGTACGCCTACCAGCAGGCCGACCCGTACGCGGCGACGGCCTACCAGGGGTACGACCAGCAGCAGGCGTACGAGCAGCAGCCGCAGCAGCCCCAGCAACAGCAGCAGCCGCAGCAGTCGTACGCGCTCGACGAGACGAGCCTCTTCGACACCGGCATGATCACGCCGGAGCAGCTCAGGGCCTACGAGCAGGGGCGCGGCCTGTAGCCGAGCCCGTCACCGGACCCGGATTGGGCTGTGCGCGAATGGTCCAGTATCCTGGCTCTTCGGTCGCGTGTACGTCCGCGATCAACGCTGCCCCGAAGCACCGCTGGGCGGCGCCCTCCAGCTCGGAAGAGATCGAAAACAGGAATGGCCGCGAACGCCCGCCTCGACCACCGCAACCCCCTCGTGTTCGACACGCACGAGCTGGGTCGGCGGCCTGGCGCGCTCCAGCGCCTGACCCGTGAGATCGACGCCCCCAAGGATCTCGGGATCCAGGGTGTCGTCGGAGTGCCGGAAGGCGCCCCGGTCGAACTGGAACTCCGGCTGGAGTCGGTCATGGACGGAGTGCTCGTCACAGGCACCGCCCGTGCACAGGCCGAGGGGGAGTGCGTAAGGTGTCTGGAGCCGGTCGGCCTTGAGGTCGACGCGGACTTCCAGGAGATGTTCTCGTACCCTGACGCCGACGACCGTGGCCGCCCGAAGGCGGAACCGGTCGACGACGCCGAGGAAGACGAGGACACGCTCTTCATCGAGGACGGACTGTTCGACCTCGAATCCGTGCTGCGTGACGCGGTGGTGCTCGCACTGCCGATGCAGCCGGTGTGCCAGGACGACTGCCAGGGACTGTGCTCCGAGTGTGGAGCCAGGCTCTCGGACGACCCGGATCACCGTCACGACGCCGTCGACATCCGGTGGGCGGCATTGCAGGGACTCTCGGGTTCGCTCGAATCCGATGAGAAGGACAAGATCACCGGCGCTGAAGCAGGCGTCGACGAGAAGCAGGAGAAGTAGCCGTGGCTGTTCCGAAGCGGAAGATGTCGCGCAGCAACACGCGCCACCGCCGGTCGCAGTGGAAGGCTGCGGTCCCCACCCTGGTTGCGTGCGAGCGCTGCCACGAGCCCAAGCTGCAGCACATCGCGTGCCCGTCTTGCGGCACCTACAACAAGCGCCAGGTCCTCGAAGTCTGAGGCTGGTGAGAGGCACTGTGTCCACGCCGAAGAAAAACTCTGCGGACAACACGGCCTCGTCCCACACGCTTCTGGAAGGGCGGCTCGGCTACCGGCTGGAGTCCGCCCTTCTGGTGCGTGCGCTGACGCACCGTTCCTACGCGTACGAGAACGGCGGTCTGCCGACGAACGAGCGGCTGGAGTTCCTCGGGGACTCCGTGCTCGGTCTCGTCGTCACCGACACGCTGTACACGACCCACCCCGACCTCCCGGAAGGCCAACTGGCCAAGCTCCGGGCCGCGGTGGTCAACTCGCGCGCACTGGCGGAAGTCGGCCGCGGCCTCGAACTCGGCTCCTTCATCCGGCTCGGCCGGGGTGAAGAGGGCACGGGCGGCCGGGACAAGGCGTCCATCCTCGCCGACACCCTTGAAGCGGTGATCGGCGCGGTCTATCTCGACCAGGGCCTCGACGCGGCCTCCGAACTGGTGCACCGCCTGTTCGACCCGCTGATCGAGAAGTCCTCGAACCTCGGTGCCGGCCTGGACTGGAAGACCAGTCTCCAGGAGCTCACCGCGACCGAAGGGCTCGGTGTCCCCGAGTACCTGGTCACGGAGACCGGCCCCGATCACGAGAAGACCTTCACTGCTGCCGCCCGCGTCGGAGGCGTCTCGTACGGCACCGGCACCGGCCGCAGCAAGAAGGAGGCGGAGCAGCAAGCCGCCGAGTCCGCGTGGCGCGCGATCCGCGCCGCCGCGGACGAACGGATCAAGCAGGAGGCGGCGGCTGCCGAAGAAGCCGCTGCCACCGACGCCGAGTCCGCCTCCGCATAAGTAGTCAGTCACCGAGCGCCCGGCCCCTTCGCGGGGGCGGGCGCTCGGTTCACATCCGGGGGAGCGTCATGCCCGAGTTGCCCGAGGTCGAGGTCGTCCGACGGGGTCTGGAGCGGTGGGTGGCCGGCCGTACGGTCGCCGACGCGGAGGTCCTGCACCCCAGAGCCGTACGCCGCCACCTCGCCGGCGCCGACGACTTCGCCCACCGCCTGAAGGGCCACCGGATCGGTACGCCGTCGAGACGAGGCAAGTACCTCTGGCTCCCCCTCGACGACGGCGGCCAGGCGATCCTCGCCCACCTCGGGATGAGCGGCCAGCTCCTGGTCCAGCCGCCCGACGCCGCCGACGAGAAGCACCTGCGCATCCGTGTCCGGTTCGCCGACGACGTACAGACGCAGCTCCGCTTCGTCGACCAGCGCACCTTCGGCGGGCTCTCCCTGCACGACACGACGGACGACGGCCTTCCGGACGTCATCGGACACATCGCCCGCGACCCCCTGGACCCCCTCTTCGACGACGAGGCGTTCCACGAGGCGCTGCGCCGCAAGCGCACGACGGTCAAACGCGCGCTGCTGGACCAGTCGCTGATCAGCGGGGTCGGCAACATCTACGCGGACGAGGCGCTGTGGCGCAGCCGCCTGCACTACGACCGCCCGGTCACGGGCTTCACACGCCCCCGCACGGCCGAACTCCTCGGCCACGTCCGGGACGTGATGAACGCGGCCCTCGCCGTGGGCGGCACCAGCTTCGACAGCCTGTACGTCAACGTCAACGGCGAATCGGGCTACTTCGACCGCTCCCTGGACGCGTACGGCCGCGAGGGCGAACCCTGCAACCGCTGCGGCACGGCGATGCGCCGACGGCCGTGGATGAACCGGTCCAGCTACTTCTGCCCGAAGTGTCAGCGCCCGCCGCGGGTTTCGTCGTAGCGGTTGCGGGCCACGAGGACGTCGTCCATGTGGCCCTCCACGAACTGGATCAGCGCCAGCAGGCGTTCGGCGACCTCGCGGCCGAGCGGGGTCAACTCGTAGTCCACGCGCGGGGGGTTGGTCGGCTGGGCCTCGCGGTGGACGAAGCCGTCGCGCTCCAGGGCGTGCAGCGTCTGGGAGAGCATCTTCTCGCTGACGCCGTCGACCCGGCGGCGCAGTTCGTTGAAGCGCAGGGAGCCTTCGTACAGGGCCCCGAGCGTCAGACCGCCCCACCTGCCGCTCACGTGTTCCAGCGCTCCCCGCGAGACGCAGGCTTTCGCGAACACGCTGTACGGCAGGTCCTCTAGCGGGGTCTCCTGGGTGCTGGTCATGGGGTAAGCGTAGGCGAAACTAGCGCTTACCGACAGGTTGCACTAACCAGAAGTAAGCGCTAACCGGTCAGTAGCCGAAGTCCTGCGTCCACCACGGCCCACCCGAACCGAAGTGCACCCCGACCCCCAGCGTCTTGAAGTCGCAGTTCAGGATGTTCGCCTTGTGGCCGGGGCTGTTCATCCACGCGTCCATCACGGCCGCGGCGTCGCCCTGGCCCCGGGCTATGTTCTCCCCGGCGAGGTCGGTGATCCCGGCGGCGGCAGCGCGGTCCCAGGGGGACTTGCCGTCGGGGTCGGTGTGGTCGAAGAAGCCCCGCGCGGCCATGTCCTCGCTGAACTTCTGGGCGAGATCCGCGAGGGCGCTGTTCGCGGACAGGGCACTGCAACCGACCTTCGCGCGCTCCTCGTTGACGAGCACGAGGACCTGGGCGGCGGCCTGGAGTTCCGCCGATACGGCGGTCGCGGCCTTCGCCGGTGCCTTCGCGGCGGGCGCCTCTGTCTGCTTCTCCTGCACCGGCGTCTCGGCGGCCTTGGAGGGGCTGGAGGAAGGTTTCGCCTCGGCGGCCTTCTTCGCGGGCGCCTTCTTCTCCTTCTCGGGCGCGGGAGACGTCTTCGGCGCGAGAGAGGGGGACGCCGACGGTGCGGATGCCCTCGGCGCCGTACCGGCTCCGCTGTCCGCCGTACCCGCAGCGCCGCCCTGTTCGGAGGCCGCGTTGGTGGGGGAGTCGGAGGCGCGGACGCGGTCGCCGGAGGCGTCCGAGGCGCTGTCGCCGCCGAGCTTGTAGCTCTCCAGACCCGGGACGATCCCCGACGTCACGGCGACCGCGCCGAGCGCGACGGCGGCGGAGACACCGAGGAGGCCGGTGCGGACGGGGTGCTTCTTGCGGCGCCGGTGCGGGCCGGCGGTGGCTGTCCCGGTGGCGCTGTCCGTCGCGTACAGGTAGTCGGAGCTGAGCGCGTTGGCGTCCGCGTACGCCTCGGGGTCCACGGAGGGGGGCATCCCCATGCCGGGGGTGTGGTCCTGCTCGTGCGTGTGGCCCGTCTCGGCGCGTCCGGCGGCTGCGCGTCGGTGGCGTCCCATCTGCTGGCCTTCCTCGTCCTGCGGCGTTCCGCCCTGAATCACTCGATCGGGTGAGTTTCTTTTGGGTGGGGACGGTACCCCATGACGTCCGAGGAGGAAGTGTCCTGAGCGACATCGGTCTGGTTGGGTGGCCCTTATGAGCGAGGACGCACGACTGGTCGCCTGGGTCCGTGGACACGTACAGGGCGTGGGATTCCGCTGGTTCACCCGGGCCAAGGCGCTGGAGATCGGAGGGCTGAGTGGTTTTGCTCTCAATTTGGCCGACGGGCGCGTACAAGTGGTCGCCGAGGGGACCCGGGGCGGCTGTGAAGGACTGCTGGACTGGCTGACGGGAGACGACACGCCCGGCCGTGTGGACGGTGTCACCGAGATTTGGGACACACCGCGCGGCGGCTACGACGGGTTCGCGATCCGCTGAGTCCTGAGGGGCCGGACGGTGCGCGGGAGGCCTGCCGGGCAGAGCCGCCGGGGAAAAGAAGCAGGTGGTTGCCAAGAAGCGCGCGCTCTGGCAGGCTCCCCGTCCAAGTGTGACCGCCGCGCCCCCGGGCTCCGCGAGGCTCGCAGCACCGCCGAGGGGCGCCGTGCTCGCCGTCCGGGCCGCTCCGTACGGGGCGTGATCGTGTTGACCGTCAAACTTTTTGGTGAGACGCTGAGGGAACCCCGCGCACCTAGCTGTTCGGCATGGATGAACGGCAGCAACAACAGATCCTGCCCAGAGGCCGGGTGCGAATCCCTCACGACCCACACCGCTTCGGTCGGTCACTCAGTGTGGAGGACCATCCATCATGGCAAAGGCGCTTCTCGGTTACGTCGGCGGTTCCGACCCGCGACTCCTCGCCGAGATGCGACGGCTCCAGCAGCGCGTCCAGGATCTGGAATCCGAGCTCGGACGGATCCAGGCCGAGAACGACGCGCTGACGGCTGCCGCTTCTCACGACAGGCTCATGGAGAGCATCGACGCACACCAGCCGGAGCCTGCGTTCACCTGATCGCTAGCTGCACCGCTCCACGGCACCGTTTGAGTTGTCAAGATTTGCAAGGGACGCTTCGGCGTCCCTTCTTTTCTTTCCCCGGCGTCTTTTATCGGCGTCTTGTATTGGGCCCCGTCCACTCTCTTTAACGTGTGGTGTGCCCGGCGCGTTCAGCCATGAAACCGCTGAGCCGTCCGCCGTTGGTAGAGTCCGGCGGCGTGCACCTCAAGGCCCTGACCCTGCGTGGGTTCAAGTCGTTCGCCTCCGCGACCACGCTCCGGTTCGAACCGGGGATCACCTGTGTCGTGGGGCCCAACGGGTCGGGCAAGTCCAACGTCGTCGACGCGCTCACCTGGGTCATGGGCGAGCACAGCGCGAAGTCGTTGCGTGGCGGCAAGATGGAGGACGTCATCTTCGCCGGTACGACCGGCCGCCCCCCGCTCGGCCGGGCCGAGGTCTCCCTCACGATCGACAACTCCGACGGAGCGCTGCCCATCGAGTACGCCGAGGTCACGATCACCCGGATCATGTTCCGGGGCGGCTCCAGCGAGTACCAGATCAACGGCGACACCTGCCGGCTCCTCGACATCCAGGACCTGTTGAGCGACTCCGGCATCGGCCGCGAGATGCACGTTATCGTCGGCCAGGGCCAGTTGGACTCCGTCCTGCACGCCGATCCCATGGGCCGCCGCGCGTTCATCGAAGAGGCGGCCGGTGTCCTCAAGCACCGCAAGCGCAAGGAGAAGGCGCTCCGCAAGCTCGACGCGATGCAGGTCAACCTCTCCCGCGTCCAGGACCTCACCGACGAACTCCGCCGACAGCTCAAGCCGCTGGGCCGGCAGGCCGCAGTGGCCCGGCGTGCGGCTGTCATCCAAGCCGACCTCCGGGACGCCCGCCTCAGGCTGCTCGCCGACGACCTGGTCCGCCTCCGCGCCGCCCTCCAGACCGAGATCGCCGACGAAGCCGCGCTCAAGCAGCGCAAGGAGACGGCCGAGCAGGACCTCAAGAAGGCGCTCCAGCGCGAGGCCCACCTCGAAGACGAGGTCCGCCGCCTCACCCCTCGCCTCCAGCGCACGCAACAGACCTGGTACGAGCTGTCCCAACTCGCCGAACGCGTCCGGGGCACCATCTCCCTCGCCGACGCCCGCGTGAAGAGCGCGGCCTCCGCACCCCCCGAGGAGCGCCGGGGCCGCGACCCCGAGGACCTCGAACGCGAGGCGGCCCGCGTCCGCGAACAAGAAGCGGAACTGGAGGCGGCCCTCGAAGCCGCCGAACGAGCCCTGGAGGACACGGTCGCCCACCGCGCCGACCTCGAACGCGAGTTGGCCGCCGAGGAACGCCGCCTCAAGGACGCCGCCCGAGCCATCGCCGACCGCCGCGAGGGCCTGGCGCGTCTAGGGGGCCAGGTCAACGCGGCCCGCTCCCGGGCGGCCTCGGCCCAGTCCGAGATCGACCGGTTGGCGCTGGCCCGCGACGACGCACAGGCACGGGCGGTCGCCGCACAGGAGGAGTACGAGACCCTGCGGGCCGAGGTGGAGGGCCTGGACGCGGACGACGAAACCTTGACGCAGGCCCACGAAGCGGCGAAACGCGCACTGTCGGAGGCGGAGGCAACGCTGAGCGCGGCCCGAGAAGCGGCGGTGGCGGCGGAACGCCAACGAGCGGCGACGAGGGCGAGGCACGAGGCGTTGTCCCTTGGCCTGCGCCGCAAGGACGGCACGGGGATAGTACTGGCGGCGAAGGACAGGCTCACGGGGGTACTGGGCCCGGCGGCAGAGTTGCTGACGATCGAGCCGGGTTACGAGGTGGCGCTGGCGACGGCGTTCGGGGCGGCGGCGGACGCGGTGGCGGTAACGGGGGTGGGCTCGGCGGCGGAGGCGATCAGGCTGCTGCGGAAGCAGGATGGGGGGAGGGCGACGCTGTTGGTGGCGGGGGGACCGGAGGGGCTTCGGGTTCGGTCGCGGGCGGAGGAGAGCACATCCGCAGCCGATGAGAGTGGCGAGGCCACGTCTTTCAGGGGCGCGGGGCTGTGTCCGATGTGCGGCTACCGCCGTGCGGGCGCGACCACCCACGACGACCCCGCACCTGATGAGCGCGGCGCAACCACATCTTTCAGGGGCGCGGGGCTGTGCCTGATGTGCGGCTACCGCCGCGCGGGCGCGACCACCCACGACGAACCCGCGCATGATGAGCGCGGCGCAACCACGTCTTTCAGGGGCGCGGGGAACTGCGCGATCAACCACGACGAACCCGCACTCAACGACGAAACAGCACCTACCCCCAGGGGCGCGGGGAACTGCGCGACAAGCCACAACGAACCCGCACCCGCCACACCTCCTCTCGCCACCGACCTCGTCCGCGCCCCCTCCGACCTCCTCCCGGCGATCCACCACCTCCTCCACAACATCGCCGTAGTCAACACCCTCGAAGACGCCGAGCACTTGATCCGCCAACACCCCCACCTCACCGCAGTCACCACAGAAGGCGACCTCCTCTCCCCCCACTTCGCCCACGGCGGCTCCGCAGGCGCCCCCAGCCTCCTCGAAGTCCAGGCGTCAGTGGACGAAGCAGCGGCGGAACTGGAAGAACTCGCCGTCCGCTGCGAAGAGTTGGCGGCACAACAGGACACCGCGAAAGAGCACCGCAAGGAATCCGCAGCCCGAGTGGAGGAGCTGGCCGACCAACGCCGCACCGCAGACAGGGAAAAGTCCGCAGTGGCCCAACAACTCGGCCGCCTAGCAGGCCAGTCGAGAGGCGCAACCGGCGAGGCCGAGAGAGCCACCGCAGCAGCAGCCCGCGCACAGGACGCCCTGGACAAGGCACGGGAAGAAGTCGAGATCCTCGCCGAACGCCTCGCGGTAGCCGAGGAGTTGCCCGTAGAAGAGGAACCCGACCACGCCGTACGCGACCGCCTCGCAGCGGACGGCGCCAACGCCCGCCAGACGGAGATGGAGGCCCGCCTCCAGGCCCGTACGCACGAGGAACGCGTCAAGGCCCTTGCAGGCAGGGCCGATTCACTGGACCGCGCGGCGAGAGCGGAGCGCGATGCGAGGTCGAGGGCGGAACAACGGCAACGCAGGCTGAAGTACGAAGCCTCCGTGGCAACGGCCGTGGCGGACGGCGCCCGGCACCTGCTGACCCACGTGGAAGCCTCCCTGCGCCAGGCGGAAGCCGAACGCGCCGAGGCCGAGGCGGAGAAGGCCACGAGGGAACAGGAGCTGGCGGCGGAGCGAACCGTAGGCCGGGACCTGAAGTCCGAGCTGGACAAGCTGACCGACTCGGTGCACAGGGGAGAGGTGCTCGGCGCCGAGAAGCGGATGCGGATCGAGCAGGTCGAGACGAAGGCGCTGGAGGAGCTGGGGGTCGAGCCGGAGGGCCTGGTCACGGAGTACGGCCCGCACCAGCTCGTACCGCCGTCGCCCCCGGCGGAGGGGGAGGAGCCGCAGGAGGACCCCCAGCCGGTCCCCTTCGTCCGCGTGGAGCAGGAGAAGCGCCTGAGGTCGGCCGAACGGGCGTACCAGCAACTCGGCAAGGTGAACCCCCTCGCGCTGGAGGAGTTCGCGGCGCTGGAGGAACGCCACAAGTTCCTCAGCGAGCAGCTCGAAGACCTGAAGAAGACGCGCACGGACCTCCTCCAGGTGGTGAAGGAGGTGGACGAGCGCGTCGAGCAGGTGTTCAGCGAGGCGTTCCGGGACACGGCGAGGGAGTTCGAGGGGGTCTTCGGGCGGCTGTTCCCCGGCGGTGAGGGCCGCCTGATCCTGACGGATCCGGACAACATGCTGACGACGGGCGTGGACGTCGAGGCCCGCCCGCCCGGCAAGAAGGTCAAGCGGCTGTCGCTGCTGTCGGGCGGGGAACGGTCCCTGACGGCCGTAGCGATGCTGGTGTCGATCTTCAAGGCGCGGCCGAGCCCGTTCTACGTGATGGACGAGGTGGAGGCGGCGCTCGACGACACGAACCTCCAGCGGCTGATCCGGATCATGCAGGAGTTGCAGGAGTCGTCGCAGCTGATCGTCATCACGCACCAGAAGCGGACGATGGAGGTCGCGGACGCGCTGTACGGGGTGTCGATGCAGGGGGACGGGGTCTCGAAGGTGATTTCGCAGCGACTGCGGTGAGTTCAAGACTTGAACACATCACCGTCCAGGAGTGACTGTCATCTCACATCCCCCCACATTGGACTTCACAACTTGAAGGCATAGGCTCTGGGGCGTTGCTTTTCCCTTCAGGTGGTGGGCGGCGGCGTGCTGTGCGCCACTGGAGGGGCTGACCGTGGCCGGCAGCGTTGCCGGTGGCCCGAGGAGTTGATCGTGACCAGCACAGCGCAGGCGTCCAAGTCAGGAGCCCAGGCTCATCCCGACCATCTCGGGCACGTCATCTTCATCGCCGCCGCCGCGGCGATGGGCGGGTTCCTGTTCGGGTACGACAGTTCCGTCATCAACGGCGCCGTCGAGGCGATCCGGGACCGGTACGACATCGGGTCCGCAGCTCTCGCGCAGGTCATCGCGATCGCGCTGATCGGCTGTGCGATCGGGGCGGCGACGGCGGGGCGGATCGCCGACCGGATCGGGCGGATCCGGTGCATGCAGATCTCCGCCGTGATGTTCACGGTCAGCGCGGTCGGCTCCGCGCTGCCGTTCGCGCTCTGGGACCTCGCGCTGTGGCGGGTCGTCGGCGGGTTCGCGATCGGGATGGCGTCCGTCATCGGTCCCGCGTACATCGCCGAGGTCGCGCCGCCCGCGTACCGGGGGCGGCTCGGGTCCTTCCAGCAGGCCGCGATCGTCATCGGGATCGCGATCTCGCAGCTCGTCAACTGGGGGCTGCTGAACGCCGCCGGCGGGGATCAGCGCGGGAAGCTGATGGGGATCGAGGCCTGGCAGGTCATGCTGGGTGTGATGGTCGTACCGGCCGTGCTGTACGGGCTGCTGTCCTTCGCGATTCCCGAGTCGCCGCGGTTCCTGCTGTCCGTCGGCAAGCGGGAGCGGGCGCGGGAGATCCTCGTGGAGGTCGAGGGCGAGAGCGCCGACCTCGACGCGCGGGTCGCCGAGATCGAGCACGCGATGAAGAGCGAGCACAAGTCGACGTTCAAGGACCTGCTCGGCGGCGGCTTCTTCTTCAAGCCGATCGTCTGGATCGGCATCGGGCTCTCCGTCTTCCAGCAGTTCGTCGGCATCAACGTCGCGTTCTACTACTCGTCCACGCTGTGGCAGTCGGTGGGCGTCGACCCGACGGACTCGTTCTTCTACTCCTTCACGACGTCGATCATCAACATCGTCGGTACGGTCATCGCGATGATCTTCGTCGACCGGGTGGGCCGCAGGCCGCTCGCGCTCATCGGCTCCGTCGGCATGGTGATCGGCCTCGCGCTGGAGGCGTGGGCGTTCTCGTACGACCTCGTCGACGGCAAGCTCCCCACGGCGCAGGGCTGGACGGCGCTCGTCGCCGCCCACATCTTCGTCCTCTTCTTCGCGCTGTCCTGGGGCGTCGTCGTCTGGGTCTTCCTGGGCGAGATGTTCCCGAACCGCATCCGAGCAGCGGCCCTCGGCGTCGCCGCCTCCGCGCAGTGGATCGCCAACTGGGCGATCACGGCGAGCTTCCCGTCCCTGGCCGACTGGAACCTCTCCGCGACGTACATCATCTACACGGTCTTCGCGGCCCTCTCCATCCCCTTCGTCCTCAGGTTCGTCAAGGAGACAAAGGGCAAGTCCCTGGAGGAAATGGGCTGAGGCCCTCCCCGATCCCGGGGAGAAGGACCAAGTCCCCGCTGTCCTTCTCCCCGAACACGTCCGCCGCTCCCGGGTTTTTGGGGGCGGCGGATTTCGTGTACGAGGGTGAGGTGACCGCGGGGGTTCACCAGATGACGATCCCACCGCCGGTTTCCCGCGCCCGCAGCGAGGCCGCCTCGATGATCCTCAGCCGGAGCTCGATGCCGGACCGGTGTTCCTCCAGCTCCCGGGGCCGGTCGGTGGTGGTGGCGATCAGATCGAGGTGCTCCCGCAACAGCGCGACCTCACGCAGGAGGTCCGGTACGTCGGGGATGCGGAGCTTGCCGGTTGCGTCGCGCACGAATACATCTACGCAGAGGCTCATAGGCCGCCCATTGAATCACCGGCGAGCCCTTTCAGGCACCGGCTTTCGGCAGCACCTGCTCCGTGAACAACCGCAGGCTTCGCCAGGCCTCCTCGATCGGCATGCCGCCTGCCAAGGGGTGGAGTACGAGGTTGTCGAGGTTCTGGGTCAGGCATTCCGTCGGGGTGAGGATTCTGTATACGCCCTCCTCTCGGAGTTCGTCGATCGTGGTAGCTGCTGAGCGGACCACCGAGTGGATGTCCGTCGACTGCCAGGCGGCGTACGTGCGGGCCTCGTGGAGGAAGTGGTGGCCGTGGGTCTGCCAGGTTTTGTCGGGGGTTTCCGAGATGTGGAGGAGGGGGGTTTCCGCGGGGGGCATCAGGACCCAGCCTTCCGTGCCGTATTCGTTCAGGCGGGCCTTGTAGTACGTCTCCAGGGCTGGGAGGTGGGCGCTGGGGAAGAACGGGAGGCCCAGGCGGGCCGCTCGGCGGGCGGACGCCTGGGAGGAGCCGCCCACCAGAAGGAGGGGGTGCGGGGATGTCGCCGGGCGCGGGGTCACTCGTACCCTGCGGCCCCGGTACGTGAAGGGCTCGCCGGTCCACGCCTGGAGGAGGGTTTCCAGGAGCTCGTCCTGGAGACGGCCCCGCCGCTCCCAGGGGACGCCCGCCCGGTCGTACTCCTCGCGGCGGTAGCCGATGCCGGTCACCGTCATCAGGCGGCCCGCGCTCAGGAGGTCCAGTACGGCGATGTCCTCCGCCAGCCGCAGGGGGTCGTGCAGCGGGCCGATCGCCGCGGAGACGGTCACCGCGAGGCGCTTCGTCGCACCCAGCACCGCGCCCGCGAACGTGAACGGCGACGGCAGCCAGTTGTTCTCGGCGCCGTGGTGCTCCTCCGTCTGGACGGTCGTGACGCCGTGGTCGTCGGCGTACGCGGCCATGCGGAGCGCCGCCTGATAGCGGGCCGCGAGCTCGGCGGGGGTGGCGTCCGGGGCGGCGAGGTTGAAGCGCAGCACGGAGACGGGCATGGCGGGCCCCTTCGTCGGTGGGGGAGGGACCGTAGCTGACGGCACGTCAGATCTCCAGGGGTTCGCCGGGCCCTGTGCGGCCGACGACCCCCCGATCGAGAGGTCACGCATACTGGACTAGTTATGGAAACCGTCATCCTTGTAGTCATCATCGCCGTGGTCCTTCTCGGGGCGATCGGTGGACTCGTGGTCGGGACGCGGCGCAAGAAGTCGCTGCCCGCGCCGCCGCCGTCCACCACGCCCGACCTGACCGCGCCACCGGCCGAACCGCACGTCGGTGACGAGGCCGAGACGCCGCGCGACGAAGAGCGGCGAACCATAGAAGAGGTCGACCTGCCGGTCGTGGCGGAGCCCGAGGCTCCCGCGATCGAGGTCCCCGAGCCCACGGCCGGGCGGCTCGTCCGCCTCCGTACGCGGCTCTCCCGCTCCCAGAACGCGCTCGGCAAGGGGCTGCTCACGCTGCTGTCGCGCGAGCACCTCGACGACGACACGTGGGAGGAGATCGAGGAGATCCTCCTCACCGCCGATGTCGGGGTGAAGCCGACGCAGGAACTCGTCGACGGGCTTCGCGCGCGCGTGAAGGTGCTCGGTACGCGGACGCCGGACGAGTTGCGGGGGTTGCTCCGGGAGGAGCTGCTCAAGCTGGTCGGTACGGATGTGGACCGTGTCGTGAAGACCGAGCCCGAGGGGCGTAAGCCGGGTGTCGTCATGGTCGTCGGGGTCAATGGGACCGGGAAGACGACCACGACCGGGAAGCTGGCGAGGGTGCTTGTCGCGGATGGGCGGACCGTCGTCCTCGGTGCTGCCGATACGTTTCGTGCCGCCGCCGCCGATCAGTTGCAGACGTGGGGGGAGCGGGTCGGGGCGTACACCGTGCGGGGGCCTGAGGGTGGGGATCCTGCCTCCATCGCCTTCGACGCGGTGAAGGAGGGCAAGGAGATGGGCGTCGATGTGGTGCTCATCGATACTGCCGGGCGGTTGCATACCAAGACCGGGCTCATGGATGAGCTGGGGAAGGTCAAGCGGGTTGTCGAGAAGCAGGCGCCGTTGGATGAGGTGCTGCTTGTGCTGGACGCGACCACTGGGCAGAACGGGCTTGTTCAGGCTCGGGTGTTCGCGGAGGTCGTTGACATCACCGGGATCGTGCTCACCAAGCTGGACGGGACTGCCAAGGGTGGGATTGTCGTGGCGGTTCAGCGGGAGCTGGGGGTGCCGGTGAAGTTGATCGGGCTGGGGGAGGGGGCGGACGATTTGGCGCCGTTTGAGCCGGAGGCGTTCGTTGACGCACTTATCGGGGACTAGGGGTGCCTACTGGGGTGCCTGGTTCTGTGGGTTGGCGGCTGCGGGATCGTCGTGGCTTGTCGCGCAGTTCCCCGCGCCCCTAAAGGACGACAGCTTGCCGCTAGTTCAAAGTGCCCGTCCCTTCGGGGGCGGGCACTTCGGCGTTCTTACGCCCTTGATCTGTGTGCCACATACGCCAGCGTTCCCAGCAACAGCCTCGCCGCCGGAGGCTTCGTTGCTGAGTCCAGGTCCGGGGGGCGTAGCCACGTCACCGGGCCCAGACCTCCCCTGTCCGACGGTGGGGCCGTGATGTATGCGCCCTTGCCCAGGCCCCTCAGGTCCAGGGTTGTCGGGTCGTCCCAGCCCATGCGGTACAGGAGGTCGGGGAGGGAGGCCGCCGCGCCGGGGGCCACGAAGAAGTGGGCTCGGCCGTCCGGGGTTGCCGTTACCGGGCCCAGGGGCAGGCCCATGCGCTCCAGGCGGCTCAGGGCTCTGCGGCCCGCCGCCTCCGCCACCTCGATCACGTCGAACGTGTGGCCCACCGGCAGCATCACCGTCGCGTCGGGGATGTCGGACCACACCGTCGTGGCCTCGTCGAGGGTGGCGCCCGCCGGGAGGTGGGGGGCGAAGTCGAGGGGGTGGGCGCCGGGGGTGCGGCAGGGGTGGCCGCAGGAGCACGTGCCGGAGACGGTGTGCGCGCCGGGGACGACGTCCCAGCCCCACAGGCCCGTTAACTCGGCGATGGCCGTGCACTCGGGGGAGCGACCGCGTCTGCGCGCGCCGGAACGGATCTCGCGAATGCCGCCGATCGTGAAGCCCATGCCCCCTCCAACGGGTCCGACGCACCGGTGGTCACGCAAAGGGCGCGTGGCGTGACTCTCCGTACTCATGATCTCCGGAATGCCCTTGGACCGGGGCGGCGCACTGAAGCGCGGGGGTGGTGAACTCGCCCGTGCGCGCCCCCGAGTGCACCTTTCCGTTCGCTCGGGCCGTCCCGTGTCAAGTCAATCGCGTGCGTGCCACTCTGAGTTCATCCGAAGGGGTGGCGAATGGTGGCGATTCCCGGAACGCCATGGCCGGACGGGTGATCGTAGGATTACTTTGAGTTTGCGGGGCCTGGGGGTACACGCACCGGTGGGTATGCCGGAGGCAAGCCGTCCTTCCGTTCGAAGGGTGACAAACGCCGGACGGCAGGGCTATTTACCGGCATTCTGATAGGGCTTGGCGCAGTCGGACCACGCGGTCCGCACTGCAAGTGGTCTCAGGGATGGGGGCGTTCCAGTGAGCGGCAACGAAAGCGGCGGGACGAGCACGGACAAGCGTCCGAACGAACTGCTCTCCTCCTGGTTCGTCCGCAGCGGCTGGTCCAAGGGTGAACTCGCCCGGCAGGTCAACCGCCGCGCCCGTCAGCTGGGCGCCAACCACATCTCCACCGACACCTCGCGCGTACGCCGCTGGCTGGACGGCGAGAACCCCCGCGAACCCATCCCGCGCATCCTCTCCGAGCTGTTCTCCGAGCGGTTCGGCTGCGTCGTCTCCGTCGAGGACCTCGGCCTGCGCGCCGCCCGCCAGTCCCCGTCCACCGGCGGCGTCGACCTCCCCTGGACCGGCCCCCAGACGATCTCCCTGCTCAGCGAGTTCTCCCGCAGCGACCTGATGCTGGCCCGCCGCGGCTTCCTCGGCACCTCCCTCGCCCTGTCCGCAGGACCCACCCTCATCGAACCCATGCAGCGCTGGCTGGTCCCCTCCCCGCCGAGCGCCCCCCGCAACTCCGGCCCCCTGCCCACCAGCCGTGCCCGGGGCCGCCTCTCCCGGCAGGAACTGGAGCTGCTGGAGGCGACGACCTCGATGTTCCGCAAGTGGGACGCCCAGTGCGGAGGCGGACTGCGCCGCAAAGCCGTCGTGGGCCAGCTCCACGAGGTGACCGACCTCCTCCAGGAACCCCACCCCGAGGACACCGCCAAACGCCTCTTCAAGGTCGCCGCCGAACTCGCCGAACTCGCCGGCTGGATGTCGTACGACGTAGGGCTCCAGCCCACCGCGCAGAAGTACTTCGTCCTCGCCCTGCACGCCGCGAAGGAAGCCGGGGACCGCCCCCTCGGCTCGTACGTCCTGTCCAACATGAGCCGCCAGATGATCCACCTCGGACGGCCCGAGGACGCCCTCGAACTGATCCACCTCGCGCAGTACGGCAGCCGCGACTGCGCGAGCCCGCGCACCCAGTCCATGCTGTATGCGATGGAGGCCCGCGCCTACGCCAACATGGGCCAGCCGGGCCGCTGCAAACGAGCCGTGCGGATGGCCGAGGACACCTTCGCCGACGCCGCCGAATGGGACGAGCCCGACCCCGACTGGATCGGCTTCTTCACCGAGGCCGAGCTGTACGGCGAGAACAGCCACTCCTACCGCGACCTCGCCTACGTGGCCGGCCGCAGCCCGACGTACGCCTCCCTCGCCGAACCCCTGATGCTGCGCGCCGTCGACCTCTTCGCGCGGGAATCCGACGACTACCAGCGCTCCTACGCCCTCAACCTGATCGGCGTCGCCACCGTCCATCTCCTCAAGCGGGAGCCCGAACAGAGCGCCAAATACGCCACCGAAGCCATGGCCGCCGCCAAGCGGGTCCGTTCCGAACGCGTCAACACTCGTATCCGAAAGACCGTCGACAACGCGGCCCGCGAATTCGGCGACCTCACCGACGTCGTCGACCTCACCGACCGCCTCGCCGCCGAACTCCCCGAGACCGCCGAAGCGGTCTGATCCCACGAACCCCGGCCGCGGCCGGCCCTCCCGAACTGCCCGACTCGGCTCCCCCATGCCAGGTCATTTCGGAGGTCCGGCCGCGGTCGGCCCGTGTCCGGAAGGGGAAGGTTGCGCCACGATAACGATCCCCGCGGCCAACATCAGGCAATTCACCGACCCGTAACACAGGCGACCCCTTCGTCACCGCCGCGAAACAGCGAGGGGCCCGGGCCGAAACCGCGCTGCGCCAGTCTCAAGGCCCATAACCGGCCCGCCCCCACTCCGCAGCCGAGGCCTTCGCCCGCACGGGGCCGTACGACGACGAGGAGACGCCGATGGCTCCAGCCATCACGCTCGCCGCAGACAAACTGTCTGCCGCCAACACAGGCTTCATGCTCATCTGTTCAGCCCTCGTGCTGATCATGACGCCCGGCCTGGCCTTCTTCTACGGTGGCATGGTCCGCGTCAAGAGCACGCTGAACATGCTGATGATGAGCTTCATCAGCATGGGGATCGTCACCATCCTGTGGGTGCTCTACGGCTTCTCCATGGCGTTCGGCACGGACCACGGCTCCCTCATCGGCTGGGAGTCCGACTTCGTCGGCTGGTCCGGCATCGACAAGATGGACATCTGGTCCGGCTACACCATCCCGGTGTTCGTCTTCGCCGTCTTCCAGATGATGTTCGCGATCATCACTCCCGCGCTGATAAGCGGCGCCGTCGCCGACCGTGTCAAGTTCTCCGCCTGGGCGCTCTTCGTCGCCCTGTGGGCCACGGTCGTCTACTTCCCCGTCGCGCACTGGGTGTGGGGCACCGGCGGCTGGGCCTTCGAACTCGGCGTCATCGACTTCGCCGGCGGTACGGCCGTCCACATCAACGCGGGCGCTGCGGCCCTCGGCGTGATCCTCGTCATCGGCAAGCGCGTCGGCTTCAAGAAAGACCCGATGCGTCCGCACAGCCTCCCCCTCGTGATGCTGGGCGCGGGCCTCCTGTGGTTCGGCTGGTTCGGCTTCAACGCCGGGTCCTGGCTCGGCAACGACGACGGCGTCGGCGCGCTCATGTTCGTCAACACGCAGATCGCCACCGCCGCCGCCATGCTCGGCTGGCTCGCCTACGAGAAGATCCGCCACGGCGCCTTCACCACGCTGGGCGCGGCTTCCGGCGCGGTCGCGGGCCTCGTCGCCATCACGCCCTCCGGCGGCGCGATCACCCCGATCGGCGCGATCGCCATCGGCGTCATCACCGGCGTCGTCTGCGCCATGGCCGTCGGCCTCAAGTACAAGTTCGGCTACGACGACTCCCTCGACGTCGTCGGCGTCCACATGGTCGGCGGCATCCTCGGCTCCCTGCTCATCGGCTTCTTCGCCAGCGGCAAGGGCCAGTCCGACGTCAAGGGCCTCTTCTACGGCGGCGGCCTCGACCAGTTCTGGAAGCAGTGCGCGGGCGTGTTCGCCGTCCTCGCCTACTCCCTCATCGCCTCCGCGGTCCTCGCCTTCCTCATCGACAAGACCCTCGGCATGCGCGTCGACGAGGACGAGGAGATCTCCGGCGTCGACCAGGCCGAACACGCCGAGACCGCCTACGACTTCAGCGGCGCCGGCGGCGGCATCGTCAAGTCGTCCGCCGTACCCGCCGGAGCCGGGGCCGAGTCCAAGAAGGTGGACGCATGAAGCTCATCACCGCCGTCGTCAAGCCCCACCGGCTCGACGAGATCAAGGAAGCCCTCCAGGCCTTCGGCGTCCACGGACTGACGGTCACCGAGGCGAGCGGCTACGGTCGACAGCGGGGACACACCGAGGTCTACCGGGGTGCCGAGTACACCGTGGACCTCGTCCCCAAGATCCGCATCGAAGTGCTGGCCGAGGACGACGACGCCGAACAGGTCATCGACGTCATCGTCAAGGCCGCCCGCACCGGCAAGATCGGTGACGGCAAGGTCTGGTCCCTCCCGGTCGACACGGCCGTCAGGGTCCGCACCGGCGAGCGCGGCCCGGACGCGCTCTGACCGAAGAACAGAACAGGAGTCGCTGGGTGACGAGCACGGACGAGCGAAGCGGAACAGAGGACTCGGGACCCAGCGGCTACGCGGCGGCCCGGCTGCACCTCCTCACCGAGGGAGGTACGGCCGGGCCGCCGCGCCGTACGGCCCTGTCCGAACTGACGGACGACTGGCTGGCCGGCCTGTTCACCTCGGCCACCGGCGACCTGAGAGGCATCTCCCTCGTCGCCGTCGGCGGCTACGGACGCGGCGAACTCTCCCCCCGCAGCGACCTCGACCTCCTCCTCCTGCACGACGGCAGCGACACCAAGGCCGTCGCCACCGTCGCCGACCGCCTCTGGTACCCCGTCTGGGACCTCGGCCTCGACCTCGACCACTCCGTCCGCACCCCCGCCGAGGCCCGCAAGACCGCCGCCGAGGACCTCAAGGTCCAGCTCGGCCTCCTCGACGCCCGCCACCTCGCCGGCGACCTCGGCCTCACCTCCGGACTGCGCACGGCGATCCTCGCCGACTGGCGGAACCTTGCCCCCAAACGCCTCCCCGAACTCCGCGAACTGTGCGCCGAACGCGCCGACCGGCAGGGCGAGTTGCAGTACCTCCTCGAACCCGACCTCAAGGAAGCCCGCGGCGGCCTGCGCGACGCCACCGCACTGCGCGCCGTCGCCGCCTCCTGGCTCGCCGACGCACCCCGCGAAGGCCTCGACGACGCTCGCAGACGCCTCCTCGACGTCCGCGACGCCCTCCACCTGACCACCGGCCGCGCCACCGACCGCCTCGCCCTCCAGGAACAGGACCAGGTCGCCGCCGAACTCGGACTCCTCGACGCCGACACCCTGCTGCGGCAGGTCTACGAATCCGCCCGGATCATTTCCTACGCCAGCGACGTCACCTGGCGCGAAGTGGGCCGCGTCCTGCGCTCCCGCGCGGTACGGCCCCGGCTGCGGGCCATGCTCGGCGGCGGCAAACAGGTCGTCGAACGCTCCCCCCTCGCGGAAGGAGTCGTCGAGCAGGACGGCGAAGTCGTCCTCGCGCGTGCGGCCCGCCCCGAACGCGACCCGGTGCTGCCGCTGCGCGCGGCTGCGGCTGCCGCCCAGGCCGGGCTTCCGCTCTCCCTGCACGCCGTACGACGCCTCGCCGCGACCGTACGGCCCCTGCCCACACCCTGGCCCGCAGAGGCCCGCGAACAACTCGTCACCCTGCTCGGCTCCGGACAGCCCACCATCGACGTATGGGAAGCACTGGAGGCCGAAGGGCTGATCACCCGGCTGCTCCCCGACTGGGAACGCGTCCGGTGCCGCCCGCAGCGCAACGCCGTACACATCTGGACCGTCGACCGACACCTCATCGAAACAGCCGTCCGCGCCTCCGAGTTCACCCGGCGGGTGAGCCGGCCCGACCTGCTGCTCGTGGCCGCGCTCTTCCACGACATCGGGAAGGGGTGGCCCGGGGACCACTCCGTGTCCGGCGAGATCATCGTCAAGGACGTCGCCGCGCGGATCGGATTCGACCGTACGGACGTGGCGGTGCTGTCGACCCTCGTACGGCACCACCTGCTGCTCGTCGACACGGCGACCCGGCGCGACCTCGACGACCCGGCGACCGTCAGGTCCGTCGCGGAGGCGGTCGGCACGCAGAGCACGCTGGAGCTGCTGCACGCGCTCACCGAGGCCGACGCGCTGGCCACCGGGCCCGCCGCCTGGTCCTCCTGGCGGGGCTCGCTGGTCGCGGACCTCGTGAAACGGGTCGGCTCGGTGCTGGCGGGCGAGGAGCCCTCCGCGCCGTCCGCCTCCGCGCCCACCGCCGAACAGGAACGCCTCTCCATCGAGGCGCACCGCACCGGGGGGCCCGTGCTGGCGCTGCGCGCCCAGACCCACGAGGAGGAGATGGACCCCGGCGAGCCACTGGGCGTCGAACTGCTCATCGCCGTCCCGGACCAGCCGGGCGTGCTGCCCGCCGTGGCCGGGGTGCTGGCCATGCACCGGCTGACGGTCCGTACGGCCGAACTCCGCGAACTGGAACTCCCCGACGGGGTCGACGACCAAGGGGCCGTGCTGCTCCTGGACTGGCGGGTCGCGGCGGAGTACGGCTCCCTGCCGCAGGCCGCACGCCTTCGCGCGGACCTGGTGCGCGCGCTGGACGGCTCCCTGGACATCGCCGGACGGCTGGCGGAACGGGACGCGGCGTACCCCCGCCGCCGGGGCTGGGTGGCTCCGCCACCCCGGGTGACCGTCGCCTCGGCGGCTTCCCGGCACGCGACGGTGATCGAGGTGCGGGCTCAGGACGCGCCTGGACTGCTGTTCCGGATCGGGGCGGCGCTGGAGGACTCGGGGGTGCGGGTGCGGAGCATGCACGTCAGCACGCTGGGGGCCAACGCGGTGGACGCGTTCTATGTGACGTCGGCTTCGGGGGCACCGCTGCCGGGGGACGAGGCGGGGGCGGTGGCTCGGAAGCTGGAGGAGATGCTTCGGGCGTGAACTGGGGTCCCCGTCCATTGAATGCGATGGGCGGGGACGATTTGCTTGTACGGCCGGATACCCTGGAAGACGCTCACCCTGCTCCCGACTCCGAGGACCGACGCCGCCGTGTTCGATACTCTCTCCGACCGCTTGCAAGCCACTTTCAAGACCCTCCGGGGTAAGGGTCGGCTCAGCGAAGCGGACATCGACGCCACGGCCCGTGAGATCCGGATCGCGCTCCTCGAAGCGGACGTCGCTCTGCCGGTCGTCCGTTCGTTCATCAAGAACGTCAAGGAGCGTTCCCTCGGGGCCGAGGTCTCCAAGGCGCTCAATCCCGGCCAGCAGGTCCTCAAGATCGTCAACGACGAGTTGGTCACGATCTTGGGCGGCGAGACCCGCCGTCTCCGCTTCGCCAAGACCGCCCCCACCGTCATCATGCTCGCAGGCCTCCAGGGCGCCGGTAAGACCACCCTCGCCGGCAAGCTCGGCAAGTGGCTCAAGGACCAGGGGCACTCGCCCCTCCTCGTCGCCTGCGACCTCCAGCGCCCCAACGCCGTCAACCAGCTCAGCGTCGTCGCCGAGCGCGCCGGGGTCGCCGTATACGCCCCCCAGCCGGGCAACGGCGTCGGTGACCCCGTGGCCGTCGCCAAGGACTCCATCGAGTTCGCGAAGTCGAAGGTCCACGACATTGTCATCGTGGACACCGCCGGTCGGCTGGGTATCGACGCGGAGCTGATGCAGCAGGCCGCGGACATCCGCGATGCCGTCTCGCCGGACGAGATCCTTTTCGTCGTCGACGCCATGATCGGCCAGGACGCCGTCAACACGGCGGAATCCTTCCGCGACGGCGTCGGCTTCGACGGTGTCGTGCTGTCCAAGCTCGACGGCGACGCCCGAGGCGGCGCCGCGCTGTCGATCCGGCAGATCACCGGCAAGCCGATCATGTTCGCCTCGAACGGCGAGAAGCTGGACGACTTCGACGCGTTCCACCCGGACCGGATGGCCTCCCGCATCCTCGACATGGGTGACCTGCTCACCCTGATCGAGCAGGCGGAGAAGACGTTCAGTCAGGAAGAGGCCCAGAAGATGGCCTCGAAGCTGGCGTCGAAGAAGGGCCAGGACTTCACCCTGGACGACTTCCTGTCCCAGATGGAACAGGTCAGGAAGATGGGGTCGATCTCGAAGCTGCTCGGCATGCTCCCCGGCATGGGCCAGATCAAGGACCAGATCAACAACCTGGACGAGCGGGACGTCGACCGCACCGCCGCGATCATCAAGTCGATGACCCCGGCGGAGCGCACGGACCCGATGATCATCAACGGCTCGCGCCGCGCGCGTATCGCGAAGGGCTCCGGCGTCGAGGTCAGCGCCGTGAAGGGCCTGGTGGAGCGGTTCTTCGAGGCGCGGAAGATGATGTCGAGGATGGCGCAGGGCGGCGGGATGCCCGGCATGCCCGGCATCCCGGGGATGGGCGGCGGCCCCGGCCGCGCGAAGAAGCAGCCCAAGCAGGCGAAGGGCAAGCAGCGCTCCGGCAACCCGATGAAGCGCAAGCAGCAGGAGCTGGAGGAGGCGCAGCGCCGGGAGGCTGCGGCGCAGGGGAACGCGTTCGGGGTGCCGCCGCAGGGCGCGCAGGACTTCGAGCTGCCGGACGAGTTCAAGAAGTTCATGGGCTAGCGACTTGGCTTTAAAGAATCTTGTACGTCATGACAGGGCACCCCTCTTCGGAAGGGTGCCCTTCGTGTGCCTCGCGCGGGACGCTGTCGTACCGTCCGGGTATGACGAACCCTGCCCCGCCGCGCAAGTCGCCGGACCAGCCCTGGCGTACCGAGGGGACCCCCGAGGAGCCGCCGAAGCCGCCGGGCGGGCGGCGGTTGCGGGGTGGCTGGTGGCGGCTGATCTTCACGGCGCTGGTCGTGTACCTGCTGGCGAACATCGTCCTGTCGTACTTCGGCGACGAGAACGAGCCGACGATCTCGTACACGGAGTTCAGCAAGCAGGTCGACGCGGGCAACGTCAGCAAGATCTACGCCAAGGGCGACGCGATCCAGGGGCAGCTCAAGAAGGAGCAGAAGAACCCGGACGGCGGCGAGAAGTACACGAAGTTCAACACCGAGCGCCCGACCTTCGCGGACGACAAGCTGTGGGAGGGGCTGGCGAAGAACAACGTCACCGTGACCGCGGAGCCGGTCGTCCAGCACCGCAGCTTCCTGGTGAACCTGCTGATCTCGTTGGCGCCGATGCTGCTCCTGGTCGTGCTGTGGATCTTCATCGCGCGCCGGATGAGTGCGGGCATGGGCGGTGCGGGCGGCATGCTGGGCCGCAGGTCGGCGCCGAAGCCGGTGGAGCTGGAGGCGGGCCAGAAGCGGACGACGTTCGAGGACGTCGCCGGGATCGATGAGGTCGAGGGTGAGCTGAACGACGTCGTCGACTTCCTGAAGAACCCGGACGCGTACCGCAAGATGGGCGCGAAGATGCCGCGCGGCGTGCTGCTCGCGGGCCCTCCCGGTACCGGCAAGACGCTGCTGGCGCGTGCGGTGGCCGGGGAGGCGGGGGTGCCGTTCTTCTCGGCGTCCGCGTCGGAGTTCATCGAGATGATCGTCGGCGTCGGGGCGTCCCGGGTGCGCGAGCTGTTCGCGGAGGCGCGGAAGGTGGCGCCGTCGATCATCTTCATCGACGAGATCGACACGATCGGCCGCGCGCGGGGCGGCGGTTCGGGCATGGGCGGTCATGACGAGCGTGAGCAGACGCTGAACCAGATCCTGACGGAGATGGACGGTTTCTCGGGTTCGGAGGGCGTGATCGTCATCGCGGCCACGAACCGCGCGGACGTCCTGGACCCGGCGCTGACGCGTCCCGGCCGCTTCGACCGGGTCGTGCAGGTGTCACCCCCCGACCGGGGTGGCCGCAAGGCGATCCTGGAGATCCACACCCGCCAGATCCCGCTGTCCCCGGACGTGGACCTCGCGCAGGTCGCCCGCACGACCCCGGGGATGACCGGCGCGGAACTGGCCAACCTGGCGAACGAGGCCGCTCTCCTGGCCGTGAAGCGCAAGCAGGACCAGGTGACCCAGACCGACCTCTCGGAGGCCCTGGAGAAGGTCCAGCTGGGCGCGGAACGGCCGCTGGTGATGCCGGAGGAGGAGCGGCGCCGTACGGCGTACCACGAGGGCGGTCACGCCCTCCTGGGCATGCTCCAGCCCGGCGCCGACCCCGTCCGCAAGATCACCATCGTCCCGCGCGGGCGCGCGCTGGGCGTCACGCTGTCCACGCCGGACTCCGACAAGTACGCGTACACCGAGGAATACCTCCGGGGCCGGATCATCGGCGCGCTCGGCGGGATGGCGGCCGAGCAGGTCGTGTACGGGGTGATCACGACCGGCGCGGAGAGCGACCTCGAACAGGTCACCAACATCGCGCGCGGGATGGTCGCCCGCTGGGGCATGAGCGAGCGCGTCGGCCGCCTCTCGGCGCTCCCGAACGACGCCCAGTCCGCGTACGGTCTTGCCGCCGCGCCGCAGACCCTCGACGTCATCGACGACGAGATGCGGCGCATCGTCGACGAGTGCTACGAGGAGGCGTGCCGCAAGCTGGTCGAGCACCGGGGCCAACTCGACGCGCTGGCCGAGGCGTTGCTGGAGAGCGAGACGCTGGAGGAGGCGGACGCGTACCGGGTCGCGGGGATCACGCGGTTGATGAAGGACGCGGATTAGGGCACGCGGGCGATCAGGTACCGGAACACGTTCGGCATCCACACCGTGCCGCCCGGCTGTACGTACGGGTGCAGCGCTTCCCGGATCTCCTTGTCCACCTGGTCCTGGCCGCTCGCCTCGACGGCCGCGTCGAACAGCCCGGTCGACAGCAGCCCCCGTACGGCGCTGTCGGCACCGGCGTATCCGAAGGGGCACGCGACCCGTCCGGAGCCGTCGGGTTTGAGGCCCGCTCGGTGGGCGATCTCCTCCAGGTCGTCGCGGTGGGCGGGGCGCCAGCCGCCGTTCAGGGGGTCGGCGAGGCGCAGGACGGCCGAGGTGGCGCAGCGCTCCGGCGGCCCCCACCCGGCGAGGACGACGGGCGCGCCGCGTTCGGCGAGGCGGACGGCGTCGATGTCGAGGAGTGCGGTGGCGTCGAAGGCGGTGATCAGGGTGTACGGCTCGCGGGCCGGGGGCAGCGTGCTGCCGAGGTACGTGTTCCCGCGCGCGTGGGGTGACCAGTGGTCCGGCGTGAGGCGCTCGCGCGCGAGGGCGAGGCGCTGGGGTGAGCGGGGTTCGATCCCGCTGATGGCGGCTCCCCGGGAGGCGGCCATCAGGAGGGCCAGCCCCGATCCGCAGGAGAGGCCGAGGAGCCGGGTGCCGGGGCCGACGTCGAGGCGGTCGTACGCGGCCTCGTAGAGCGGGACGAGCATCCGCTCCTGGATCTCGGACCAGTCACGCGCGCGGGCACCCGGTTCCGGCGGCGGGGCGGTGCCCGCGTGGGAGGTGGGGGTCTGGCGCACGAGCGTAGGTGTCATCGAAAAGCGCCCCAATCCGCCGAGAGTTCTCGAAGTGTGTCGCCGTGTCGATCAGCGTGGGCCCCCGTGCAGTGCTGCGGCACTTTTCCCCGCAGTTGTCAGGTAACTCCCGTACGGGGGTGCCGTCCAGGGGTCGAAGGGCCCGGTTTACGGGGCTGTCGGCGCGGGGGAAAAGAATTCACATCCCGGCAACGTGGGCCCGTAGCATCGCGCCATGGCGAAAGCACCCGTTCTCACGGCGCGGGCCACCGACTTCCCGCGCTGGTACCAGGATCTGATCACCAAGGCCGAGCTGGCCGACAACGGCCCGGTGCGCGGCACCATGGTGATCCGACCGTACGGGTACGGGCTGTGGGAGCGGACGCAGGCGGAGCTGGACGCCCGGATCAAGGCGGTCGGCGCGGAGAACGCGTACTTCCCGCTGCTGATCCCCGAGTCGTACCTCACCCGCGAGGCCGACCATGTCGAGGGCTTCGCGCCGGAGTTGGCGGTCGTCACGCACGGCGGCGGCAAGGAGCTGGAGGAGCCGGCGGTCGTCCGCCCGACCTCGGAGACGATCGTCAACGAGTACTTCTCGAAGTGGGTCCAGAGCTACCGGGATCTGCCGCTGTTGATCAACCAGTGGGCGAACGTGGTCCGTTGGGAGCTGCGCCCCCGGCTCTTCCTGCGCACGACGGAGTTCCTGTGGCAGGAGGGCCACACGGCGCACGCGACGTACGAGGAGGCGCGGGACTTCGCGGCGCGCATCCAGCGGGAGGTGTACGGCGACTTCCTGGAGAACGTCCTCGCGATCGACTTCGTGTCGGGCCGCAAGACGCCCAGGGAGCGTTTCGCTGGGGCGATCAACACGCTCACGCTGGAGAGCATGATGGGCGACGGCAAGGCCCTCCAGATGGTCACCAGCCATGAGCTGGGCCAGAACTTCGCGCGGGCCTTCGACACGCGCTACCTGTCCCGGGAGGGCACCCAGGAGCACGTCTGGCAGACGTCCTGGGGCTCGACGACCCGCCTGCTCGGCGCGCTGGTGATGACGCACGGCGACGACGACGGTCTGCGCGTCCCGCCCCGGCTCGCGCACGTCCAGGTGGTCGTCGTGGCCGTGAAGGACGACGAGGCGGTTCTGGCCAAGGTCCGCGAGGTCGCCGAACGGCTGCGCGCGGCGGGCCTGCGCGTGCGCGTGGACGACCGGACCGACACCCCCTTCGGGCGCCGCGCGGTCGACTGGGAGCTGAAGGGCGTCCCCGCGCGCGTGGAGGTCGGCCCGCGTGACCTGGCGAACGGCACCGCGACCCTCGTCCGGCGCATCCCCGGCACCAAGGAGCCGGTCGCGCTCGACGCGCTCGCCGCGCTGTTGCCCGGGTACCTGGAGGACGACCAGGCGCTCCTGCTCCGCCAGTCCCGTGCGCGCCGGGAGTCCCGTACGGCGGACTGCGCGACCGCCGAGGAGGCGATCGAGGCGGCGAGCGCGGGGAGTTGGGCTCGCGTGCCGTGGTCGGTGCTCGGCGAGGAAGGTGAAGTCAGGCTGGGGGAACGGGGGTTGACCGTACGGTGTCTGCTCGCTCAGGACGGGTCGGTGCCGAGCGACGGGGACGCACCCGGTAACGTCGCCATCGTCGCGCGCGCTTACTGAGGGCGGTGCCCCGGGGGCGCGAGGGCGACCGAAAGGCCTCTTGCGCCCTGGGGGATCACAGCTCCCCCGGCGCGTGGATACGGCGTACGCGCCGGTGCGTATCTGTGACTACGCACCACCTTGCGGTGAGCTGCGAGGCTTCTCCGCAGATCAGCGCACCCGCCCTCGTCTTTGCGCATCAGTGCCAACTGACGGGTACGTGCAAATTATTTGGGATGCCCCGGAATAGGAACACAGCGGCACTCCCGCTCGTTGTCATTACGTGAGCACGACACAGACACCACCTGTTCTCGCCGCAGAGTTGGCAGAGGCGTGGGCCGATATCCAGCGGTACCACCCCGAACTGCCCGACCTTGCCGCGCCAGAGTCCCTGATCGGGGAGTCGTCGTCCGCGTGCGGTCACGAACTCTCCTTCGAGCGACTGCTTCACGAAGCAGTCCATGGCATCGCCGCCGCGCGCGGCGTGCGTGACACGTCCCGCGCGGGGCGGTACCACAACCGCAGATTCCTCTCGATCGCCGAGGAGCTGGGCCTCGACCACCCCGAGGAGCCGCATCCCAGCAGCGGGTTCTCACTGGTGACGCTCAGCCCCGAGGCGAAGCGGCGCTACCGGCCCACCATCGAGCGCCTCCAGCGGGCGCTCAAGGCCCACACGGCGGCGACGACCGCGGAGACGACGCGCGCGTTCCGCGGGCCCGCCGCCCGGCACGGCTCCTCCGGGGGCGGTGTGCGGGTCAAGGCCGTGTGCGACTGCGGGCGCAACGTCCGGGTCGTCCCGTCGGTCCTCGCGCAGGCGCCGATCGTCTGCGGGGGGTGCGGGAAGCCGTTCCGCATCCCTGAGATCTCAGAGATCGTCGGGGCGGCGTAGCGGCCACCGTATGCACCGGCATCTCGTGGCTGCCGGTTCGGCCGTAGCGACTGCCATGCGCACCCCCGTGCGCATGGCAGTCCACCCGCGACGGAAGCTCCCCCCACCCTGTGGCACAATGGCTAGCTGTACTCGCAGTCGCACAGGACCCCTCTCTCCTCCGGCTGACGCGTCCATCGGGCACTCGGGTACCGCAACCCCACGCGGCTCGCTCGCCGTGCCCAACCACGTCAAAATCAGGAGAGTCCACTTCCGTGGCAGTCAAGATCAAGCTGAAGCGTCTGGGCAAGATCCGTTCGCCTCACTACCGCATCGTCGTCGCCGACTCCCGCACCCGCCGTGACGGCCGTGCGATCGAGGAGATCGGCAAGTACCACCCGACCTACCACCCGTCGGTCATCGAGGTGGACGCTGAGCGTGCCGCGTACTGGCTGGGTGTCGGCGCGCAGCCGACCGAGCCCGTCCTCGCGATCCTGAAGAAGACCGGCGACTGGCAGAAGTTCAAGGGCGAGCCCGCCCCGGCTCCGCTGCTCGTCGCCGAGCCGAAGAAGGCGCGTCCCACGTTCGAGGCCCTTGGCGGCGACGACGAGGGCAAGGGTGAGGCGATCACCCAGAAGAAGAAGGCCGAGAAGAAGGACGAGGCGTCTGCCGAGTCCGAGTCGGCCGAGGCCTGAGCAGCATGCTCGAAGAGGCGCTTGAGCACCTCGTGAAGGGCATCGTCGACAACCCCGACGACGTGCAGGTCGCCTCGCGCAACCTGCGTCGCGGGCGCGTGCTGGAGGTCCGGGTCCACCCGGACGACCTCGGCAAGGTGATCGGCCGCAACGGCCGCACCGCGCGCGCTCTGCGTACGGTCGTGGGCGCCATCGGCGGTCGTGGAGTCCGGGTCGACCTCGTCGACGTGGACCACGTGCGCTGACTTAACCGCACGCAACACCGGCTCGGGCCGGGGAGGGCCTTTTCGGGGGCTGTCCCCGGCCCGCAGTCGTATCGGCCCAGTCGTATCGGCCCACGCACGGGCCCGTCGTATCGGTCAGTTCCGACAGGAGATCAAGCAAGTGCAGCTGGTAGTCGCTCGCGTCGGCCGTGCCCACGGCATCAAGGGCGAGGTCACCGTGGAGGTCCGCACCGACGAGCCGGAGCTGAGGCTCGCTCCCGGCGCCGTCCTGGCCACCGACCCGGCCGCCACAGGACCCCTGACCATCGCCACCGGCCGCGTCCACAGCGGCCGGCTCCTCCTGCGCTTCGAGGGCGTCGCCGACCGCACCGGCGCCGAGGCCCTGCGCAACACCCTCCTGATCGCCGACGTCGACCCTCAGGAGCTGCCCGAGGAGGAGGACGAGTACTACGACCACCAGCTCATGGACCTGGACGTCGTGACCGTCGACGGCACCGAGGTCGGCCGCATCACCGAGATCTCCCACCTGCCCTCCCAGGACCTCTTCATCGTCGAGCGCCCCGACGGCAGCGAGGTGATGATCCCGTTCGTCTCCGAGATCGTCACGGAGATCGACCTGGAGGAACAGCGCGCGGTCATCAATCCGCCGCCGGGTCTGATCGACGACCAGGCGGCCCGCGACGAAGTCGCTGATGAGCACAGTGCGTCGGCAAGGGACGAGGCGTAATGCGGCTCGATGTCGTCACGATCTTCCCCGAGTACCTCGACCCCCTGAACGTCTCCCTCGTCGGCAAGGCCCGCGCGCGCGGACAGCTCGACGTCCGGATCCACCACCTCCGCGACTGGACCCACGACCGCCACAACACGGTCGACGACACCCCCTACGGCGGCGGCCCCGGCATGGTCATGAAGACCGAGCCCTGGGGCGACGCCCTGGACGAGATCCTCGCCGACGGGTACGACACCGGCGCCCGCGCCCCCGCGCTGATCGTCCCCACGCCCAGCGGACGCCCCTTCACGCAGGAACTCGCCGTCGAACTCTCCGAGCGGCCCTGGCTGGTGTTCACCCCGGCCCGGTACGAGGGCATCGACCGCCGGGTCATCGACGAGTACGCGACCCGGATGCCGGTGTACGAGGTGTCCATCGGCGACTACGTCCTCGCCGGCGGCGAGGCGGCCGTCCTCGTCATCACCGAGGCCGTCGCGCGGCTGCTGCCCGGCGTGCTCGGGAACGCCGAGTCGCACCGGGACGACTCCTTCGCGCCCGGCGCGATGGCGAACCTCCTCGAAGGGCCCGTCTACACCAAGCCGCCCGCCTGGCGCGGCCGGGAGATCCCCGAGACGCTGCTCAGCGGCCACCACGGGAAGATCGCCCGCTGGCGGCGCGACGAGGCGCTCACGCGGACCACCGTCAACCGGCCCGACCTGATCGAGCGGGCCGACCCCGAGGGCTTCGACAAGAAGGACCGGGAGATGCTCTCGATCCTGGGCTGGGCGCCCGACCCGGCGGGTGCGCCGTACGGCCGATTTTGGCGTCGTGTGGTTGACGTGGAAGAATAGGCCGCTGCTGCCTCGCCGTCCGGCGTTCGCCCCTGCCACAGGGGGACACGACGTCCGCTCCGACGGGAACGGCAGCCCTTCAGAACTTCTAGTTTCCGCCTATGACCTGTGGCATGGGTGAAGAAAGCAGACAACATGTCCCACCTGCTCGACACCGTCGACTCCGCGTCGCTGCGCAGCGACGTCCCGGCCTTCCGCCCGGGTGACACCGTCAACGTCCACGTCCGCGTCATCGAGGGCAACCGCTCCCGTGTGCAGCAGTTCAAGGGCGTCGTCATCCGCCGCCAGGGCGCCGGTGTCCGCGAGACCTTCACGGTCCGCAAGGTCTCCTTCTCCGTCGGCGTGGAGCGTACCTTCCCGGTGCACACCCCGATCGTCGAGAAGATCGAGCTCGTGACCCGCGGTGACGTGCGTCGCGCGAAGCTGTACTACCTGCGCGAGCTCCGCGGCAAGGCCGCGAAGATCAAGGAGAAGCGCGACAACTGAGGTGCTCACAGCGGGGCCGGATAACATCTGGCCCCGATGGACACCGAAGTACGATCAACCGAACGCGACCGCTCACCAGGTCCCGCCGATCAGGCGCAGGACCCGGAGGGCCGGTCGCGTTTCGCATGGCTGCCGGGGGGCCGGATCAGCCTGACTCTCCTCCTCTGCCTGGTCTTCTCCCTCCTCCTCAGCGCGTTCGTGGCCAAGCCCTTCCAGATTCCCAGCGGATCCATGGAGAACGGATTGAGGATCGGGGACCGGGTTCTCGTAAATAGGTTGGCGTACCGTTTCGGTGCCGAACCGCGTCGCGGCGACGTCATCGTGTTCGACGGCACCGGGTACTTCGGGAACTCCGACTACGTCAAGCGCGTAGTGGGGGTAGGCGGTGACCGTGTGGTCTGCTGCGACAAGGAGGGGAGGATCCAGGTGAACGGCCGGTCCGTCGACGAGTCGGCGTTCCTCTTCCCGGGCGACAGCGCGTCCTCGGTGCCTTTCGTCGTGGTCGTGCCCCAGGGCACGCTCTTCGTCCTCGGCGACCACCGCAGCCGCTCCAGCGACTCCCGCGACCACCTCGGCTCGCCGGGCGGCGGAATGATCCCCGTCGGCGCCGTCGTCGGGCGCGCCCAGTACGTCGTCTGGCCCTGGAGCCGGATCGGGCGGGTGCGGGGCGAGGAGGGCGCCTACGCGGGCGTGCCGGAGGGTGCGCATGGGTAACCGCGGCAGACCGCGCAGGGTGCCGGAGAGCGCGGCCGAGGAACTCCTGCCCACCGGGTCGCGGCGGACGTCCGCCGCGACGTCCGGCGGGGGCGGGCGCTCCCGCGCGGACCGGCGCAAGCTCCAGCGCAAGGTCAAGCGCAAGCGGCGGCGCTCGGCGATGCGGGAGATACCGCTGCTGGTCGGGGTCGCCGTCCTGATCGCGCTGGTGCTGAAGACGTTCCTGGTGCAGGCGTTCGTCATCCCGTCCGGGTCCATGGAGCAGACCATCCAGATCGGGGACCGGGTCCTCGTGGACAAGTTCACGCCCTGGTTCGGGTCGAAGCCCGAGCGCGGGGACGTCGTCGTCTTCAAGGACCCCGGCGGGTGGCTCGCGGACGAGCAGTCGACGGCCAAGAAGAGCGACCCGATCGTCGTCAAGCAGTTCAAGGAGGCGCTGACCTTCATCGGGCTGCTGCCGTCCGACAACGAGAAGGACCTGATCAAGCGGGTCGTCGGGGTCGGCGGTGACGTCGTCAAGTGCTGCGACGCGAACGGCAAGGTCACCGTCAACGGCGTACCCCTCGAAGAGACGTCGTACCTGTATCCGGGGAACGAACCCTCCCAGACCCCCTTCCAGGTCACCGTCCCCCAGGGGCGGCTGTGGGTGATGGGGGACCACCGCGCGAACTCCGCGGACTCCCGCTCGCACCAGAACACGTCGTACGGCGGGACGGTCGCCGAGGACGAGGTCGTCGGCCGGGCCATGGTCATCGCCTGGCCGGTCGGTCACTGGACGAGCTTCAAGGATCCGCAAACCTTTGCTTCTGTGGCGAAGTCCGCGTCACAGAAGTCCGCCGCCTCCTCGCCGTCGCATAGGGTTGCCCAGGACGATCCGAACGGAACCGTCCGACTCCCGAGCCCTGCGGAACTCCCGCTCGTTATGGGAGTAGTGGGCCTGCGCCGTAGGTGGGGCAGGCAGCGGCACAGAGTGAGGAGCAGGCGTGGGGGATGTGGCGGTTGGCGCACGGTCCGGACAGGACGGCGAGGATCACCGCGGACGTTCCGTGGAAGACGCCGTCCCGGGGACGGACGACGCCGTGACCTCCGGGAGTGAGCCGGTGGCGGACGGCCCCGGAGACGGGCAGCCACCCGAGGACACGGGCTCGTCCGGGGACGGTTCGGCGCCCAAGGCGAAGAAGCCGCGCTCCTTCTGGAAGGAGCTGCCGATCCTCATCGGGATCGCGCTCGTCCTCGCGCTGCTGATCAAGACGTTCCTGGTGCAGGCGTTCTCGATCCCCTCCGACTCGATGCAGAACACCCTCCAGCAGGGTGACCGGGTGCTCGTCGACAAGCTCACGCCGTGGTTCGGGTCCGAGCCCGATCGCGGTGAGGTCGTCGTCTTCCACGACCCGGCCGACTGGCTCGCCGGCGAGCCGACCGCCGACCCGAACGCGATCCAGACGTTCCTGAGCTGGATCGGCCTCATGCCGTCCGCGCAGGAGAAGGACCTGATCAAGCGGGTCATCGGAGTCGGCGGCGACACGATCGAGTGCAAGGGGACCGGGCCGCTCAAGGTCAACGGCAAGGCGCTCAACGAGCCGTACGTGTACCCCGGGAACACGCCCTGCTCCATGGACGACCAGGGCGGGCAGTTCACCGTCAAGGTGCCCAAGGGCATGATCTGGGTCATGGGCGATCACCGGCAGAACTCCCGGGACTCCCGCTACAACCAGTCCGACAAGAACCACGGCATGGTTCCGGTCGACGAGGTCGTGGGGCGCGCGATCGTGAAGGCGTGGCCCATCAACCGCTGGGGCACGCTGCCGGTTCCCGACACGTTCGACCAGTCCGGGCTGAACAACCAGTCGTCGGCCGCGCTGAGCGTGGCTCCGCAGGGGGTCGCGCTGGTGGGGATGGTGCCGGTGGTGCTGTGGCGGCGGCGGAAGTATGTGGGGGCGGCTGGGGAACGGGGCTGAGGCTTCTTCCAGGCCAGGGTTTTTCGGGGCCCGTCGGGACGCACTGGGTGCGTTCTGGCGGGCCCTGTGGTGTGAAGGGCTGACCTTGTTCGGTACCGCCCGGTAGGGTGCCGGGTCATGGGTGGTGAGAGTGTGACGCGTACGGCTCCGCGCGGCGGGCAGGGTGGCGGGCAGGCTTCTTCGGCGGGGGCTCCTGCGGGCGGGCGGCTCGGGAACAGGCTGTCCGGGGTGGCGGTCGCCCTCGGGATCGTCATGTTCCTGGGAGGGTTCGCCTGGGCTGCCCTCGTCTATCGGCCGTACACCGTGCCGACGAACTCCATGTCGCCCACGATCCAGGCCGGTGACCGGGTGCTCGCCGAGCAGATCGGCGGGGACGAGGTGCGGCGGGGCGACGTCGTCGTCTTCAACGACAAGACGTGGGTCGAGAACGCGGCCGTCGTCAAGCGGGTCGTCGCGGTCGGCGGGGACACGGTCGCCTGCTGCACCGGCGGGAAGCTGACGGTCAACGGCAAGCAGATCACCGAGCCGTATCTGGCGGACGGGGTCGCGGAGGTCACCGGGTTCCCGACGATCACCGTCCCGGAGGGGCGGCTGTTCCTTCTCGGTGACGAGCGGCAGGGGTCGCTGGACTCGACCGCGCACCTCACGGATGCGGCGCAGGGGACGGTGGCTCGTACCGCCGTGAAGGCGCGGGTGGATGCCGTGGTGTGGCCGATGAACGGGATGCTGAAGAAACCGGCCGGGTTCGAGGTGCTGGGGGCGTTGTCGCAGCCGGGGCCGGTTCGGATGATCGTGGGGTTGATCGTCGTGGGTGGGGTGTTGGTGCTGGGCGGGGGTGCGTACGGGCCTGTCGCGGGGTTCGTGGGGCGGGTGCGGCGGCGGGGGGCGGCTCGGGCGGCGGCCGGTGCGGCTTGAGGGGGCTGGGGTGGGTGGCGTGAACGGCGGGGCCGAGGGTGCTAGTGGGGCGGCCGGTGCTGCCGAGGCCCTTGCCCTGGCTTCGGGGCCGCTGCGGAAAGTCGCTCGCGTTGTGCTGCTCGATCCTGCGGACCGGGTTCTGCTCCTGCACGGGCATGAGCCCGACGATCCCGGGAACGACTGGTGGTTCACCCCCGGCGGAGGCGTCGAGGACGGGGAGACGCGGGAGGACGCCGCCCTGCGGGAACTCGTCGAGGAGACCGGGATCAGGGACGTGCGGCTCGGGCCCGTACTGTGGCGGCGCGTGTGTTCGTTCCCCTTCGCGGGGCGGCGGTGGGACCAGGACGAGTGGTACTACCTCGCGCGTACGACGACGACCGTGACCCGCCCCACGGCCCTCACCGAGCTGGAGCGGCGCAGCGTCGCCGGTGCACGGTGGTGGACCTGTCGGGAACTGGGCCGGTCGCATGAGACGGTGTATCCGACCAGACTTGCCGAGCTGCTGCGCCGGCTGCTCGACGAAGGGCCCCCGCCCAGGCCCGTGACCCTTGACACGGAAATCGTCTAGGGGCGCGCGGGACTGGCGCACAATGGTGGGACCGCACGGCTGAAGGGGAACATGCCATGAGCGCCGAGGACCTCGAAAAGTACGAGACCGAGATGGAGCTGAAGCTCTATCGGGAGTACCGCGATGTCGTCGGGTTGTTCAAGTATGTGATCGAGACGGAGCGGCGGTTCTATCTCACCAACGACTACGAGATGCAGGTGCACTCGGTCCAGGGTGAGGTGTTCTTCGAGGTGTCCATGGCGGATGCCTGGGTCTGGGACATGTACCGGCCGGCTCGGTTCGTGAAGCAGGTCCGGGTGCTGACGTTCAAGGACGTGAACATCGAGGAGCTGAACAAGAGCGATCTGGAGTTGCCGGGGAACTGAGTGCGTCACCTGTACGGGTGACGGAGTTTTCCACAGGTCCCGGTCTGTCCACCAAGATCCTTCCGGGTTCGCCGGGTGCGTGATCGTCGGTGCCGGAGGTGGTGCCGACATGAACACGGATCTGGCACGCAAGGCAATCGGAGAGTACGGCGAGGAGCTGGCCGCGCGGCGGCTGGCCGACGCCGGGATGACGGTTCTGGAGCGCAACTGGCGCTCCGGCCGGGCCGGTGAGATCGACATCGTGGCGCGGGACGGGGACGTCCTGGTCGTCTGCGAGGTGAAGACACGGCGGGACGGGCCCTTCCAGCACCCCCTCGCCGGTGTCACCCCCCAGAAGGCGGACCGCCTGCGGGGCCTCGCCGAACACTGGCTCCACACGCATGGCGGCGCGCCGCCCGGGGGCGTCCGCATCGACGTCGTCGCCGTGCTCCTGCCCCGGCGCGGGGCCGCCGTCATCGAGCACGTGCGGGGGGTGGCCTGAGATGGGGTTCGCACGCACGTGTTCCGTGGCCCTGGTGGGGGTCGAGGGGGTCGTCGTCGAGGTCCAGGCGGATCTGGAGCCGGGGGTGGCGGCGTTCACGCTGGTGGGGCTGCCGGACAAGAGCCTGACGGAGAGCCGGGACCGGGTACGGGCGGCTGTGGTCAACTCGGGTGACGAGTGGCCGCAGAAGAAGCTCACGGTCGGGCTCAGCCCGGCGTCGGTGCCCAAGGCGGGCTCCGGCTTCGACCTCGCCGTCGCCTGCGCGGTGCTCGGCGCGGCGGAGCGGATCGACCCGAGGGTGCTGGCCGACATCGTGATGATCGGCGAGCTGGGGCTGGACGGACGGGTGCGTCCCGTGCGGGGCATCCTGCCCGCCGTGCTGGCCGCCGCCGAGGCGGGGTACCAGCAGGTCGTCGTCCCGGAGTGCGCGGCGGCGGAGGCGTCGCTGGTCCCCGGGGTGTCCGTGCTCGGGGTGCGCAGCCTGCGGCAGCTCGTCGCCGTCCTCGCGGACGAGCCGGTGCCCGAGGAGGCGCCGGACGAGGCGGGGCGGCCCGATCCGCTGCTGGCGGGCCTGCGGGTGCCCGGGACGGGCGCGGCCACCGGCATGGGCGCGGCCCAGTACGACCAGGGACACGACCTCGCCGACGTCGTGGGCCAGCGCTCGGCCCGTACGGCGGTGGAGGTCTCGGCGGCCGGTGGCCACCACCTGTTCCTGGAGGGGCCGCCAGGTGCCGGCAAGACCATGCTGGCGGAGCGGCTGCCGGCCGTGCTGCCCCCGCTCGGGCGGGAGGATTCCCTGGAGGTCACGGCCGTCCACTCGGTGGCCGGTCTGCTGCCGCCGGGCAAGCCGCTCGTCGACGTGGCCCCGTACTGCGCCCCGCACCACTCGGCCACGATGCAGGCGCTCGTCGGAGGCGGCCCCGGCATCGCCCGGCCCGGAGCGGTGTCCCTGGCTCATCGGGGCATTCTCTTTCTCGACGAGGCCCCGGAGTTCAACAGCACCGCGCTCGACGCCCTCCGCCAGCCCCTGGAGGCGGGGCACGTGGTGATCGCCCGCAGCGCGGGCGTGGTGCGGTTCCCGGCGCGCTTCCTCATGGTGCTGGCGGCGAACCCGTGCCCCTGCGGGAGGTTCTCGCAGCGGGACACGCTGTGCGAGTGCCCGCCCTCCGTGATCCGCCGCTACCAGGCACGGCTCTCCGGGCCGCTCCTCGACCGGGTCGACCTGAGGGTCGAGGTGGACCCCGTCAGCCGCGCCGAACTGACGCACCGGGGACCCGGCGGGGAGTCCACGGCGACGGTCGCCGCCCGGGTGCTGGCCGCCCGGGAGCGCTCGGCGGCCCGGCTGGTCGGCACGCCCTGGCGGACCAACAGCGAGGTACCCGGCCGGGAGCTGCGCAGCCGCTGGCACGCGGTGCCCGGAGCGATGGACGAGGCCGAGCGGGGCCTCGAACGCGGTGTGCTCACCGCCCGGGGCGTCGACCGCGTCCTGCGGGTCGCCTGGACGGTCGCCGACCTCGTCGGCCACGACCGCCCCGACGCGACCGATGTCGCCCTGGCGCTGCAACTGCGGACCGGGGTGCCGCGCGGGGTGCCGATGGCGATCGGCGTGCTGACCTGAACCAGGCGGTCGGGCCGCGTACCGGCACCCGGTGCGCGGTCCCTCCCGGAAGGAGCTGTGGGTGGACGAGGAAGAGCGGGTGGCGCGGGTGTTTCTCGGGCGGGTTGTCGAGCCTGGGGATGAGGTTGGGGGGCGGTGGATTCGGGGCGTTGGGGCTGTGGAGGCCGCTCGGTGGGTTCGGTGGGGTGGGGGTGCGCCTGAGGGGGTCAGTGAGCGGCGGTGGAGTGGGATGCGGGGGCGGGCCTTGGAGGCTGATGGGGAGCGGGATCTTGAGGTGGCTCGGGGGGTGGGGGCTCGGTTTGTCTGTCCGGGGGAAGCAGAGTGGCCTTCCACGCTTGATGAGTTGGGGGATGCGCGGCCTCTGGGGTTGTGGGTGCGGGGGCGGGCCAGTTTGAGGGTGTGGGCTCTGCGGTCGGTGGCTGTGGTGGGGGCTCGGGCCTGTACGGAGTACGGGGCGCATGTGGGGGCTTCCATGGGGGCGGGGCTGGCCGAGCGGGGGTGGGTCGTTGTCTCCGGGGGTGCGTACGGGGTCGATGGGGCCGCTCATCGTGGGGCGCTCGGGGTGGGTGGTGCGACCGTTGCCGTCCTGGCCTGTGGGGTCGATCAGGCATATCCGCGTGGGCATGCGGAGTTGATCGAGCGGATCGCCGAGCAGGGGCTGGTGGTGGGGGAGTTGCCGCCGGGAGCGCATCCGACGCCGAGCCGGTTCGTGCTCAGGAACCGGGTGATCGCCGCGTTGACGCGGGGGACCGTCGTCGTCGAAGCGGCCCTGCGCAGTGGGTCGTTGGTGACCGCGCGGGCCGCGCTGCGGCTGGGGCGGCACACGATGGGCGTGCCGGGGCCGGTGACGAGCACGCTGTCGGCAGGGGTGCATGAACTGCTGCGCGGCGAGGGGCAGGTGGTGACGGACGCCGCCGATGTCGTGGAGCTGGTGGGGGAGATGGGGGAGCTGGGGCCCGAGCGGAGAGGGCCCGTGCTGCCCCGGGATCTGCTCGGGGCGGCCACCGCACAGGTGTTGGACGCGCTGCCGGGCGACCGGGCCGCCGGTGTCGCGGAGATCGCGCGGGCCGCGTTGACCTCCCGGGACGAGGCCGTCGCCCGGCTGTACGAACTGCGCGCGCTCGGGTACGTCGAACGACACGGCGAGAGCTGGAAGTTGACACGCCAGGCGGTGATGTCCGTTCGGGGCCCTCGGAGCCGTCGGTGAGGTTCGTGGTTCGGCCGTCCGAGGGAACGCGTAACCCCTTGGGAATTCCGGCAGTTGACGGACGCGACAGATCACACGAGTACCGGGTGGAGCCCTGGGGGACGGGAGAGTGAACGTATCTGCGCACCGTCCGGGGCCCGTTCTTCGCACACCGCGACAGCTCTGTCACGCTACGCTCACGAGGATTCCGGCACAGACCGGCCGTAGGCACTCCTACCCCACGTACTCACGGCAGAACGGCACAAGGCGACGAATGCCCCAGCACACCTCCGGGTCCGACCGGACGGCTGTCCCCCCAGCCGCCCGGGACGGTGGCAGCGTGCGGCCCGCTCCCTCGACGCTCGACGAGCTGTGGCGGTCGTACAAGGAGACGGGGGACGAACGGCTGCGGGAGCAGCTCATCCTGCACTACTCGCCCCTCGTGAAATACGTGGCGGGGCGGGTCAGCGTGGGGCTGCCGCCCAATGTGGAGCAGGCGGACTTCGTGTCGTCCGGGATCTTCGGGCTGATCGACGCGATCGAGAAGTTCGACGTCGACCGGGAGATCAAGTTCGAGACGTACGCGATCACCCGGATTCGGGGGGCGATGATCGACGAACTGCGGGCGCTGGACTGGATTCCGCGGTCGGTGCGGCAGAAGGCGCGGAACGTGGAGCGGGCGTACGCGACGCTGGAGGCGCGGTTGCGGCGGACGCCGAGCGAGCAGGAGGTGGCGGCGGAGCTGGGGATCGCCGTCGAGGATCTGCACGCCGTGTTCAGTCAGCTGTCGCTGGCCAACGTCGTCGCGCTCGATGAGCTGTTGCATGTCGGGAGCGAGAGCGGGCTCAGCTTCGTGGACACGCTGGAGGATCACGCCGCCGACAATCCCGTCGAGGTCGCCGAGGACCGGGAGTTGCGGAGGTTTCTGGCGCGGGCCATCAACACGCTGCCCGACCGGGAGAAGACCGTCGTGACCCTCTACTACTACGAGGGGCTCACGCTCGCGGAGATCGGGAACGTGCTCGGGGTGACCGAGAGTCGGGTCAGTCAGATCCATACGAAGTCGGTGCTGCAGTTGCGGGCGAAGCTGGCCGGGTTCGGGAGGTGAGACTCCCGTGCGGCGCGGTGCGTCCGTACAGTGGATGCCGTGCCAAGGATTCGAGCGGCCTCCGTGGCCGAGCACCGGTCGATGCAGCGAGCTGCCCTGTTGGACGCGGCTCGGTCTCTGTTGTCCGAAGGGGGGACGGAGGCGCTGACGTTTCCGGCGCTCGCCGAGCGGACCGGGCTCGCGCGGTCGTCCGTGTACGAGTACTTCCGGTCCCGTGCGGCTGTCGTCGAGGAGCTGTGCGAGGCCGATTTCCCGGTGTGGGCCGCTGAGGTCGAGGTGGCCATGGGGGCGGTCGAGGGGGGTGCGGGGAAGGTCGAGGCGTACGTTCGCAAGCAGTTGGAGCTGGTCGGGGATCAGCGGCATCGGGCTGTCGTCGCCATCTCCGCGAGCGAGCTGGACGCGGGGGCCCGGGAGAAGATCCGGGCCGCGCACGGGGCGTTGGTGGCGATGATCGTCGAGGCGTTGGCGGAGCTGGGGCATGCGGAGCCTCGGCTGGCGGCGATGCTGGTTCAGGGGGTGGTGGATTCTGCCGTGCGGCGGATCGAGTTGGGGGTTGAGGAGCCTGGGGTGGTTGCCGAGGCTGCGGTGGGGATGGTGTTGCGGGGGGTTTGTGGGTGACCGGTTGCGGGGGGCTGGGGTGGGGGCGTTTTCGCTTGCCCGCGCTGGCGGGTGCCGCTGCGCCCACCCGTGCCGCCCCATGGGGGTACCTCCCAGGCCCTTCGGGCACTGGGGGAGGCACGACTGCCCGCAGCTACGCGGGGGCAGTGGAGTGGGTGCGGGGCGGTGGGTGGCGCAGTTACGTGGGTGGAGTGTTCAGGTAGGGGAGCAGTCTTGGTGGGGTTCGGGGGAGGAGTGACAGCGGGTTCAGGTAGGTGTCCCCCCGTTTCAGGCCCCAGTGGAGGCATGACGTCGGGCAGTGGGTTCCTGTGGGTTCTACCTTGCCGATGATCTCGCCCTCCTCTACCTCGTCTCCCTTGGAGACCGTGGGGTGGACCGGCTCGTAGGTCGTGTGGAGTCCTGTTGCTGTCAGGTTCAGGGTGATGACTCCTCTGCCTGCTACTTGGCCGGCGAACGTCACTCGGGCGTGGGCCACTGCTCGTACCGGGGTGCCGGGTGGGGTTGAGAGGTCTACGCCTCGGTGGCCTGCCGTGTAGGGGGTTGGGGGTGGGGTGTAGGGGCGGAGGATCGGGGGGTGGGGGGTTACCGGCCACGTTGTGGTCGGGGGGAGGAGCAGGAGCAGGGCGTAGAGGGCTTTGTGCATGCGCCGAGCGTGGCTCTCCCCGGCCTTGCGCGTTCACGCCTGTGGAGTACTCCGGGGTTGTGGACAGCGGCGTCATCCGAGGGTGTACGCGTCCCGTACACTTTTAGCGGCGATCCGGGTCACCGGGTCGACTTCGCACGCCCCGGTACGGGGCCGGAAACGGTCCGTACTCTGCGCCTCTCGGTCCTCGTGGCTCGGCGCATCGCGGGCGTCAGGCACGGGAGCCGTCCGGTTCCCGTGGCAACCGAGAAAACTAGGAGTGCGGCCATGGCCGTCGTCACGATGCGGGAGCTGCTGGAAAGCGGCGTCCACTTCGGTCACCAGACCCGTCGCTGGAACCCGAAGATGAAGCGCTTCATCTTCACCGAGCGCAACGGCATCTACATCATCGACCTGCTCCAGTCGCTGTCGTACATCGACCGCGCCTACGAGTTCGTCAAGGAGACCGTCGCCCACGGCGGCACGGTCATGTTCGTCGGTACGAAGAAGCAGGCGCAGGAAGCGATCGCCGAGCAGGCGACCCGCGTCGGCATGCCGTACGTCAACCAGCGCTGGCTGGGCGGCATGCTCACCAACTTCTCGACCGTCTACAAGCGCCTCCAGCGTCTGAAGGAGCTTGAGCTCATCGACTTCGAGGACGTCGCCGCGTCCGGTCTGACCAAGAAGGAACTCCTCGTGCTCTCGCGCGAGAAGGCCAAGCTGGAGAAGACCCTCGGTGGTATCCGCGAGATGTCCAAGGTTCCCAGCGCCGTCTGGATCGTGGACACCAAGAAGGAGCACATCGCGGTCGGTGAGGCGCGCAAGCTGAACATCCCGGTCGTCGCGATCCTCGACACCAACTGCGACCCCGACGAGGTCGACTACAAGATCCCGGGCAACGACGACGCGATCCGCTCCGTCACCCTGCTCACCCGCGTCATCGCCGACGCCGTCGCCGAGGGCCTCATCTCCCGTTCCGGCGTCAACACCGGCGACAAGGGTGACAAGGCCGTCGCCGAGCCGCTCGCCGCCTGGGAGCGCGACCTCCTCGAGGGCGAGAAGAAGGCCGACGAGGCGCCCGCCGCCGAGGCCCCCGCCGCTGAGACCGAGGCCGCCGAGGCTGAGGCCCCCGCCGCCGAGGAGGCTCCGGTCGCCGAGGCTCCGGCCGCTGAGGAGGCCCCGGTCGCCGAGGCCGCCGCCGAGGTCGAGGCGCCTGCCGCCGAGGCCGAGCAGGCCTGATCCGCCACCGTCAGCGTTGACGGCGGGGGCGACGACATCCGAGTCGCCCCCGCCGTTCACCAGCAGGTTCCGCGCCACCGCTACACGTGGGCCGGGACCGGGTAGATCTTCCAGACTTCGAGAAAGACTTACAGACTCATGGCGAACTACACCGCCGCCGACGTCAAGAAGCTCCGCGAGCTGACCGGTGCCGGCATGATGGACTGCAAGAAGGCCCTGGACGAGGCCGAAGGCAACGTCGAGAAGGCCGTCGAGGCGCTGCGCATCAAGGGCCAGAAGGGCGTCGCCAAGCGCGAGGGCCGCTCCGCCGAGAACGGCGCCGTGGTCTCGATCATCGCGGAGGACAACTCCACCGGCGTCCTCGTCGAGCTGAAGTGCGAGACCGACTTCGTCGCCAAGGGCGAGAAGTTCCAGGCCGTCGCCCGCCAGATCGCCGAGCACGTCGCCGCGACCTCCCCGGCCGACCTCGCCACCCTCCTCGGCTCCGAGATCGAGGCCGGCAAGACCGTCCAGGCCTTCGTCGACGAGGCCAACGCCACCCTCGGCGAGAAGATCGTCCTCGACCGCTTCGCGCAGTACGGCGACGGCTTCGTCTTCGCGTACATGCACCGCACGATGCCCGACCTGCCCCCGCAGATCGGTGTCCTCGTCGAGCTGGACAAGCCGAACGCCGAGGTCGCCAAGGGCGTCGCCCAGCACATCGCCGCCTTCGCGCCGAAGTACCTCACCAAGGACGAGGTGCCGGCCGAGCTCGTCGAGTCGGAGCGCCGTATCGCCGAGGAGACCACCCGCGCCGAGGGCAAGCCCGAGGCCGCGATCGCCAAGATCGTCGAGGGTCGCGTGAACGGCTTCTTCAAGGACGCCACGCTGCTCGGCCAGCCCTACGCGCTGGACAACAAGAAGTCCGTCCAGAAGGTTCTGGACGAGGCCGGTGTCACCCTGAAGCGCTTCACGCGCATCAAGGTCGGCATCTGAGTCCGTACCGCGACGAGCACCCGATCCCGATAGGGTCGGGTGCGCGTGACGGACGACCGCAGATCTGACAAGGAGGCCATTGCCGCGCACGGGTTGCGAACACATCCCACCGGCAGTGGCCTTCTTCGTATGTGCACCACGTGAAAGAGACGGGATCACCCATGACCCAGAAGAGCGACGACGGCAAGGTACGCGGCCGGTTCATGCTGAAGCTGTCCGGCGAGGCGTTCGCCGGAGGCGGCGGCCTGGGTGTGGACCCCGACGTGGTGCACAAGATCGCCCGTGAGATCGCCGCCGTCGTCCGCGACGGCGCGCAGATCGCCATCGTGATCGGCGGCGGCAACTTCTTTAGGGGCGCCGAACTCCAGGTCCGCGGCATGGACCGGGCCCGCTCGGACTACATGGGCATGCTCGGCACCGTCATGAACTGCCTCGCCCTCCAGGACTTCCTGGAGAAGGAGGGCATCGACAGCCGCGTACAGACCGCCATCACGATGGGCCAGGTCGCCGAGCCGTACATCCCGCTGCGCGCCGTACGCCACCTGGAGAAGGGCCGCGTCGTCATCTTCGGCGCGGGCATGGGCATGCCGTACTTCTCCACCGACACCACCGCCGCCCAGCGCGCCCTGGAGATCGACGCCGAGGCGCTCCTCATGGGCAAGAACGGCGTCGACGGGGTCTACGACTCCGACCCGAAGACCAACCCGGACGCGGTCAAGTTCGACGCGCTCGGCTACGGCGACGTCATCACCCGCGACCTCAAGGTCGCCGACGCCACCGCCATCACGCTGTGCCGCGACAACAAGCTCCCCATCCTCGTCTTCGAGCTGCTGGCCGAGGGCAATATCGCGCGCGCCGTCAAGGGTGAGAAGATCGGCACTCTGGTGGGTGACCAGGACACCCGGGCCTGACCGGGGGATGGACAATGTCCTGCCGGTCGGGAACCGTGCAGGAAGAAGACGCGACGCAGCCGGCCGCCGCCGACAGGTAACCGCAGCCGGGCCTACTCAAGACACGCAGGAGCAAGTGGTGATCGAAGAGACCCTCCTCGAAGCCGAGGAGAAGATGGAGAAGGCCGTCGTGGTCGCCAAGGAGGACTTCGCCGCGATCCGCACCGGCCGTGCGCACCCGGCGATGTTCAACAAGATCGTCGCCGAGTACTACGGTGCGCCGACGCCGATCAACCAGCTGGCCTCGTTCTCCGTGCCGGAGCCGCGCATGGCCGTCGTCACCCCGTTCGACAAGACGGCGCTGCGCAACATCGAGCAGGCGATCCGGGACTCCGACCTCGGGGTGAACCCCAGCAACGACGGCAACATCATCCGCGTCAACTTCCCCGAGCTGACCGAGGAGCGGCGCCGCGACTACATCAAGGTCGCGCGCGGCAAGGCCGAGGACTCCCGGGTCTCCATCCGCGCGGTGCGCCGCAAGGCCAAGGACACCCTGGACAAGCTCGTCAAGGACAAGGAGTCCGGCGAGGACGAGGTCCGCCGTGCGGAGAAGGAACTCGACGACCTGACCTCGAAGTACGTCGCTCAGGTGGACGAGCTGCTCAAGCACAAAGAAGCGGAGCTGCTCGAAGTCTGATGAACGACTCTTCCTGGGGGGCGCCGCCACAGTCCGGGCAGGCCGGGTATTGGGGGGGCGCTCCGGCGGGTCCCGCGTACGATGCGCCGCAGGCGCAGCAGACTCGCCCCATGCCCATCGTGCCCGACGTACCCGCTCATGGCTCAGGCCAGGATGACGACCGGTGGGCCGCCGCAGCGGGCGGTGGTCCCCTGTTCCGCGACGAGACCCCGTCGGCGCAGCCCCCGGCGGCGGTGCCGCAGAAACCGGAGCCCATGGCCGACGAGCGGCAGCCCGCGCCGCAGAAGAAGAGCGCCGGGCGTGATCTGGGTGCGGCCATAGGGGTCGGCGTCGGGCTCGGGGTGGTGATCGTCGCCTCGCTGTTCATCGTCAAGGCCGTGTTCGTCGGGGTGATAGCGGTCGCCGTCGTCGTCGGGCTGTGGGAGCTGACGAGCCGGCTCCAGGAACGCAAGGGGATCAAGGCGCCGCTGGTGCCGCTCGCCGTCGGCGGCGCCGCGATGGTCGTCGCCGGGTACGTACGGGGGCCCGAGGGGGCCTGGGTCGCCATGGCGCTCACGGCCCTCGCGGTGCTGGTCTGGCGGATGACGGAGCCCCCCGAGGGGTACCTCAAGGACGTCACCGCCGGGGTCTTCGCCGCGTTCTACGTGCCCTTCCTGGCCACGTTCGTCGCGCTGATGCTCACCGCGGACGACGGTCATCGCCGGGTGCTCGTCTTCCTGGTCCTGACGGTCGTCAGCGACACAGGGGCGTACGCCGTCGGCTGGCGCTTCGGCAAGCACAAGCTCGCGCCCCGCATCAGCCCCGGCAAGACCCGCGAGGGCCTGTTCGGCGCGATCGCGTTCGCCATGGTCGCCGGTGCGCTCCTCATGCAGTACGTCATCGAGGACGGCACCTGGTGGCAGGGCCTCCTCCTCGGCCTCGCGGTCGCCGGGAGCGCCACGCTCGGTGACCTCGGCGAGTCGATGATCAAGCGTGACCTGGGCATCAAGGACATGGGAACCCTGCTGCCGGGCCACGGGGGGATCATGGACCGCCTGGACTCCTTGTTGCCCACGGCGCCGGTGGTGTGGTCGCTGCTGGTGCTGTTCGTCGGCTCCGGCTGACCTTGTCCGAAGCGCTGAGCCCTCGCCCTTCCCGGGCGGGGGCTCTTCGCGTGGGGCGACCGGGCGGCGTACTCGTGGGGATCTGCGACACTGGTGAGTGTTATGCCTAAGCCCGGAGAACTTACATTCGTCGCCCCCCGCGAAGCCAAGAAGCCGCCGCGGCACCTTGCCGACCTCTCGCCCGCCGAGCGGAAAGAGGTCGTTGCCGAGGTCGGGGAGAAGCCGTTTCGTGCGAAGCAGCTTTCGCAGCACTACTTCGCGCGGTACGCGCATGATCCGGCGGAGTGGACCGATATCCCGGCCGGGTCGCGCGGCAAGCTTCAGGAAGCTCTGTTTCCTGAGCTGATGACTGTCGTGCGGCATCTGTCGACCGATGAGGGCACCACCCGTAAGACGCTGTGGCGGATGTTCGACGGGACGCTCGTCGAGTCCGTGCTGATGCGGTACCCGGACCGGGTGACCATGTGCATCAGCTCGCAGGCCGGGTGCGGGATGAACTGTCCGTTCTGCGCTACGGGGCAGGCGGGGCTGGACCGGAATCTGTCCACCGCCGAGATCGTGCACCAGATCGTGGACGGGATGCGCGCGCTCCGGGACGGGGACGTGCCCGGTGGGCCGGCGCGGCTCTCCAACATCGTCTTCATGGGGATGGGCGAGCCCCTCGCCAACTACAAGCGCGTCGTCGGTGCCATCCGCGCGCTGACCGATCCCAACCCCGACGGCCTCGGGCTCTCGCAGCGAGGGATCACCGTCTCGACCGTAGGGCTCGTTCCGGCGATTCATCGGTTCGCCGACGAAGGCTTCAAGTGCCGGCTCGCGATCTCCCTGCATGCGCCTGACGACGAGCTGCGCGACACCCTCGTCCCCGTCAACACCCGCTGGAAGGTCCGCGAGGTGCTGGACGCCGGGTTCGAGTACGTCGAGAAGTCGGGCCGTCGGCTGTCGATCGAGTACGCGCTGATCCGGGACATCAACGACCAGGCGTGGCGCGGTGACCGGCTCGGGCGGCTGCTGCGGGGGAAGCCCGTGCACGTCAACCTGATCCCGCTCAATCCGACGCCCGGCTCGAAGTGGACCGCGTCGCGGCCCGAGGACGAGAAGGCGTTCGTGGAGGCCATCGCGTCGCACGGCGTGCCGGTCACCGTCCGGGACACCCGGGGGCAGGAGATCGACGGGGCGTGTGGACAGCTCGCCGCTACCGAACGGTAAGCTCGTAGTCGTACAGACATATATCCGACAGGGGAGCGCGACAGCGCTGAGAGTGCGGTGAGCAGGCCGCAGACCCTCTGAACCTCGCCCAGGTCATTCTGGGTAGGAAGTTCGGTCATCACCGTGAAGAAGTTCGTCGTTGTCGCCGTGGGTCTCGGCATGGTCGCGCTGTCCGCGTGCGGATCATCCGACAAGTCCGATAGTCAGACCTCGTCTGGCTCCAAGACCGTCACCCTCGTCAGCCACAGCTCCTGGGCCGTCTCCAAGCCCGTCCTCGCCGCCTTCGAGAAGGCCTCCGGCTACAAGGTCAAGGTCCTCACGGACGGCGACGCGGGCCAGGCCGTCAACAAGGCGATCCTGACGAAGGACAACCCTCAGGGCGACGTCTTCTTCGGCGTCGACAACACCCTCCTGTCCCGCGCCCTCGACAACGGCCTCTTCCAGCCGTACGAGGCGAAGGGGCTGGCGCAGGTCGGCGAGGAGTATCAGCTCGACGCCGGGAAGCACCGGGTCACGCCCATCGACTACGGCGACATCTGCGTCAACTACGACAAGAAGTACTTCGCCGACCACAAGCTCGCGCCGCCGGCGTCGTACGACGATCTGGTCAAGCCCGCGTACAAGAACCTGCTGGTCACCGAGAACGTCTCCACCTCCTCCCCGGGTCTCGGCTTCCTGCTCGGGACGGCCGCGAAGTACGGCGACGACGGGTGGCAGGACTACTGGAAGAAGCTCAGGGCGAACGGCGTCGAGGTCGTCGACGGCTGGGACCAGGCGTACAACGAGGCGTTCTCGGGGTCGGCCGGCGGCAAGAAGGCGAAGGGGGACCGGCCGCTCGTCGTGTCGTACGCCTCCTCCCCGCCCGCCGAGGTGATCTACGCCGACCCGAAGCCGGCCACCGCGCCGACCGGTGTCGTCGACGGGACCTGTTTCCGGCAGATCGAGTTCGCCGGGCTGCTCAGCAACGCGAAGAACACGGCCGGCGGCAAGGCGCTGATCGACTTCCTGATCGGCCGGGAGTTCCAGCAGGACATGCCGCTGAACATGTTCGTGTACCCGGTGCTCCAAGGGGCCGCTGTTCCGGCCGAGTTCACGAAGTTCGGCCCCGCCGCGAAGTCCCCCGAGACGATGGCCCCGGCGAAGATCGCCGCCGACCGTGACGACTGGGTCAAGACGTGGGCCTCTCTCGTCCTCAAGTAGTCCGGCTGGGCCTGATGGCCCTGCCGCTCGCGTTCTTCGGGATCTTCTTCGCCTACCCGGTCGTCGCGATCCTGCTGCGCGGCCTGCACACGGACGGCACCTGGCAGCTCGGCCGGCTGGGGGACGTCCTCGGCCAGTCCGACATCCGGCACGTCCTGTGGTTCACGACCTGGCAGGCCCTCGCCTCCACCGCGCTGACCCTGCTGATCGCGCTGCCGGGCGCGTACGTCTTCGCCCGCCTCGACTTCCCCGGCCGCCAGGTGCTGCGCGCGGTCGTCACGGTCCCGTTCGTGCTGCCGACGGTCGTCGTCGGTACGGCGTTCCTGGCGCTCGTCGGGCGCGGCGGCCTGACCGACGAGCTGTGGGGCGTACGGCTCGACACGACCGTGTGGGCGATCCTGCTGGCGCACGTCTTCTTCAACTACGCGGTCGTCGTCCGGACCGTCGGCGGGCTCTGGGCCCAGCTCGACCCGCGTCAGGAGGAGGCGGCGCGGGTGCTGGGGGCCTCGCGGCTGCGGGCGTTCCTCAGCGTCTCCCTCCCCGCGCTCGGACCGGCCGTCGCGGCTGCCGCGCTGATGGTGTTCCTGTTCACGTTCACGTCGTTCGGGGTCGTGCAGATCCTCGGCGGGCCGACGTTCTCGACGCTGGAGGTCGAGATCTACCGGCAGACGTCCGAGATCTTCGACCTCTCAACGGCCGCTGTCCTCACGGTCGTTCAGTTCGCGGCGGTGGGGGCGATCCTCGCCGTGCACGCGTGGACCGTACGGCGGCGGGAGACGGCGCTGCGGCTGGTGGACGCGTCGCTGACCGCGCGCAGGCCGCGCGGGGGGCAGTGGGTGCTGCTCGCCGGCGTGTTGCTCTCCATCGCCGTCCTGCTCGTGCTGCCTCTCGCTGTTCTGGTCCAACGCTCCCTCGGCGGCACGGACTTCGCGTACTACCGGGCGCTCACCTCCGACGAAGGCAACGTCTTCCTGGTGCCGCCGATCGAGGCGATCGGCAACTCGCTGGAGTACGCGGTCGTCGCGACCGGGATCGCGGTGCTGATCGGCGGGCTCGCCGCCGCCGCGCTGGCCCGGCGGGACGCGGGGCGGCTGGTGCGGGGGTTCGACGCGCTGCTGATGCTGCCGCTCGGGGTGTCGGCGGTGACCGTCGGGTTCGGGTTCCTGATCTCGCTCGACGAACCGCCGCTGGATCTGCGGAGTTCGTGGATTCTCGTGCCGCTGGCGCAGGCGCTCGTGGGGGTGCCGTTCGTCGTGCGGACGATGCTGCCGGTGCTGCGAGCCGTGGACCAGCGGTTGCGGGAGGCCGCCGCCGTGCTCGGGGCGTCGCCGTGGCGGGTGTGGCGGGAGGTCGATCTCCCGTTGGTGCGGCGGGCGTTGCTCGTCGCCGCCGGGTTCGCCTTCGCCGTGTCGCTCGGGGAGTTCGGGGCGACCGTGTTCATCGCGCGGCCCGACAACCCGACGCTGCCCGTCGCCGTGGCGCGGCTGCTGGGGCGGGCCGGGGAGCTCAACTACGGGCAGGCGATGGCCCTTTCGACGATCCTGATGCTGGTGTGCGCGGTGGCTCTGCTGGTGCTGGAGCGGCTGCGGACCGAGCGGAGCGGGGAGCTGTAGATGCTGAGGCTTGAGGGTGCGACCGTGCGGTTCGGGGGGCGGGCCGTGCTGGACGCCGTCGATCTGGAGGTGGGGGAGCACGAGGTGGTGTGCGTGCTCGGGCCCAGCGGGAGCGGGAAGTCGACGTTGCTGCGGGTCGTTGCCGGGCTCCAGTCCCTTGACGCCGGGCGGGTGTTGCTCGGGGGGAAGGAGCAGGGTGGGGTGCCTGTGCATCGGCGGGAAGTGGGGCTGATGTTCCAGGACCATCAGCTGTTTCCGCAGCGGGATGTCGCCGGGAACGTCGCTTTCGGGCTGCGGATGCACGGTGCGTCTCGGGGGGAACAGGCGGCGCGGGTCGAGGAGTTGCTCAAACTCGTCGGGCTGCCCGGGGCCGGGCGGCGGGCCGTCGGGGCGTTGTCCGGGGGTGAGCAGCAACGGGTCGCGCTGGCGCGGGCGCTGGCTCCCCGGCCCCGACTGCTCATGCTGGACGAGCCGTTGGGGCAGCTGGACCGGTCGCTGCGGGAGCGGCTCGTCGTCGAACTGCGGGAGCTGTTCGGGGCGTTGGGGACGACGGTGCTGGCCGTCACGCACGATCAGGGGGAGGCGTTCGCCCTCGCCGACCGGGTGGTCGTCATGCGGGACGGGCGGATCGCCCAGTCCGGTACGCCACTCGATGTGTGGCAGCGGCCCGCCGACGCGTTCGTCGCGCGGTTCCTCGGGTTCGAGAACGTCGTATCCGCTTCTGTGACAGGGGAGTTCGCGCTCACGCCGTGGGGGAAGGTGCCGGTGCCCGCCGGGTCGGCGCAGGGGGAGCGGGACGTCCTGGTGCGGGCCGCCGGGGTGCGGTTCGGGGAAGGGGCGCGCTGCACCGTCGTCGGGCGGACCTTCAAGGGGACGCATGTCGCCGTGCAGCTGGCGCCCGAGGGGGGTGCGCCCCGTCTTGAGGCGGCGGTGGCTCTGCGGGAGGCGCCGGCGGTCGGGGACGTCGTCGGGGTGGGGTTCGACGCGGCCGAAGTGGTGGTTCTCGATGGGGACGAATCCGTCTAGCGTCGGAGTATGACGCTTCTTTCTCACGACCGTTACTGCGACGAGATTGCCCTGCGGGTCGGGGAGTTGAGGGACATGGTCGGGTCTGGGACCGACCTCGGGGCCGCCGTGCCGACCTGCCCGGAGTGGTCCGTCGAGGATCTGCTGCGCCATGTGGGGGGTGCGCTCGGGTGGGTCGAGCGGATGGTGCGGGCGCGGTCCGAGGAGCGGATGCCGGAGGTGGTCGCGCCGGAGTTCGCCGGGGACGCCGGGGCGCTCGGGGCGTGGCTGGCGGAGACCGGGGACGGGGTCGTGTCGGCGCTGCGGGACGCCGGGGCCGAGGCGCGGGTGTGGGCCTGGGCGGATCGGTGGGACGCCGGGTTCTGGGCGCGGCGGATGACGCACGAGCTGACCGTGCACGGGGCTGACGCGGCGTTCGCGGCGGGGGTGCCGTACGGCGTCGCGGCCGAAATCGCCGTCGACACGCTCGACGAGTGGCTGGAGATCGTCGTGTGGGTGCAGCGGAACATGCCGCACGTCGCCGCCGAGGAGCTGCGGGAGGTGGCCTCGCGGGGGAGCCTGCATCTGCACGCGACCGATGTGCCGGGGGCCGAGTGGGTCGTGGAGTGGGGGGCCGACGGGGTGACGTGGCGGCGGGGGCACGAGAAGGCGGACGTGGTGATGCGGGGGGCGCTCACCGATGTGATGCTCGCGTTCTATCGGCGGTTGCCGTTGGACGCGGTGGAAGTGGTGGGGGAGCGGCGGGTGTTGGAGTACTGGTTGGAGCGGGCGAGCATGGGGTGAGCACCCCCGGGTGGGAGTACTCACCCCGGGGCGTCAGCGGTTGCTGCTGCCCTTCCTGCGCATGCCGAAGAAGATCGCGCCGCCGCCGATGACGACCAGGACCGCGGCGATGCCGGCGATCAGGCCGGTGTTGGAGTTCGCGCCGGTCTCCGCGAGGTGGGAGTCGCCGACCGCGGGCGTGGGGGCGTTGTTCACGGGGGTGACCGGGGTGCTGCTGTCGCCGGGGGTGGGCGACGGCTGCGGGGTGGACGGGGATGCGGAGGGGGACGGGCTCGGGGAGGCGTCCGACTCCGAGGGGGACGGCGACGGGGAGGGGGACTCCTCCGCCTTGCACGCCTTCGAGGGGGTGGTGAGGTTCTCGCTGATGTCGTCGTTCACGAGCTTGCCGGCCGTGACGTGGACGCGGTACTCCGCGTTCGGCTGCCAGTCCTCGGCGAAGGTGATGGTCGTGCCGGTGAGGCTGCCCTTCACCTCCTGCTCTCCGACCTTGCGGAGGTCGCTGCCGTTGTTCTCCAGGTAGACGGCGACCGTGGCGGTCACTCCGGTGGCGTCCGTGTCTTTGACGGTGATGACGCCCTTGTCGCCCTCACAGGAGGCGGCGGCGGAGAAGTCCCGGATGTTGCAGGCGAACGCGCTCGTGGACGCGGAGAGGACGACGGCCGCGGAAGCGGCGGCTACGCCGAGCATACGAGCCGAACGAGCGGCGGTGCGGCGGGATATGGACACGTTTGTCCTTTGCGGGGAGGCGCAAGTGCGGGGGGTTGAAGGGGAGCTGGGCCCCTTGCGGGACGCATCAACATCCCCTTGAGGCTCACAGGTGTATAAGCGCGCCATAAGAAGTGTCAACGCGCGCATCCCATTTGACCCCCGGCTTTGCTTGCTTATTAATTACCCGCGCGTTTCAAAGCTTCGGGCGCGTCCTCGATCCGGTCCACGAGCGTGATCCGCGCCGCCATCGACCTGTCCTTCGCCAGCGCCTCCAACAGCGGCCAGGCAGGCAGGCGCCTGGTCCAGTGCGCCTCGTCCACCAGCACCATCGGCCTCGGCTCGCCCCGCGACTCGTAGTAGTTCGGCGTCGAGTTGTCGAAGATCTCCTGTACGGTCCCGGCGGCACCCGGCAGGAACACCACGCCCGCCGTGCAGCGCGCCAACAGGCCGTCCTCGCGGGTGGCGTTGGAGAAGTACTTCGCCGTGTGCGCGGCGAACGCGTTCGGCGGCTCGTGGCCGTAGAACCAGGTCGGGATCCCCACCGAGGGCCCACCGCCCGGGTATTGGGCACGCACCTCGAACGCCGCCGACGCCCACTCGGTCACCGACGGGGTGAACGTCGGCGCCTTCGCCAGGAGTTGGAGCGCCTCCTCCAGCATCGCGTCCTCGAACGGGGCCGCGTACGCGCCCAGGTTCGCCGCCTCCATCGCGCCCGGGCCGCCGCCCGTCGCGACGGTCAGGCCGGCTCGGGCCAGCGTGCGGCCGAGGCGCGCGGCGCCGGCGTACTCGTCCGTGCCGCGTGCCATCGCGTGGCCGCCCATCACGCCTACGACCCTTGCGCCGACCAGGAGTTCGTCCAGGGCGTCCGAGACCGCGTCGTCGTGCACCGAGCGGAGCATCGACGCGAAGATGTCGCCGTCGGCCTTCGTCTGCTGGAACCACGCGTACGTCTGGGCGTCGGGGGTGTGCTCGTAGCCCTCCGCCAAGCCCTCGAACAACTCGTCCGGGGTGTACAGGAGGCCCCGGTACGGGTCGAACGGGAGGCCCGGGATCGGGGGGAACACCAGGGCGCCCGCCGATCTCACGTGCGCGTCCGCCTCCGGGGTCATCGGGCAGCCGAGGAAGACGGCGCCTGACGTGTCGGCCGTCAGGAGTGCGGGCGTGCGCGTCGTCAGGTCCACCGCCTGGACGCGGTATCTCGCCAGGGTGCCGACTGTCGCGATCACCTCGTCGAACTCCGGCAGGGATTCGATCTCGCGGTCGGGTATGCCGTCGTACGGCTGGGCGCTGTCGTACCGATGGGCGGGTGTCTGGTCCACCCGCCCATGCTAGGCAGGTCTCGTCAGCCCTGGATCGCCGACGGGTTCATCCAGATGACCTCCCACGTGTGGCCGTCCAGGTCCTCGAAGGCCCTGCCGTACATGAAGCCCTCCATGTCCTGGGGGTCCCTCGGCTCCGTCGCGCCCAGTTCCAGGGCGCGGTCCACCAAGGTGTCCACGGCGGTGCGGCTCTCCGCGCTCAGCGCGATCATGACCTCGCTGGTCTTCGTCGCGTCCGCGATCTCTTTCTTCGTGAACGTCGCGTAGAACGGCTTCACCAGGAGCATCGCCACGATCGTGTCGCTGATCACCACCGATGCCGCGTTGTCGTCGCTGAACTGGGGGTTCAGGGCGTAGCCCAGGTCCGTGAAGAACTTCTTCGACGCGGCGAGGTCCGCTACGGGGAGGTTGATGAAGATCATCTGCTGGTACGCGGGGGTGGTCATCTCGGGGTCTCCCGTGGGTATCGGTTCGTTGTGTTCGGTGGGTAGACCTCGGGGGTCGGCATTACTCATCGGTGGTCGGAGATTTTTTTCGTACGTGTTTTCACGTCGTCAGCGGGAGCGTGGCCAGCTGGGCCACCGCGAGGGTGAGGGGGGCGAAGACCAGGAGGAGGGCCGTTGTGCGGAGGGCTGCCGCCGTGCGGAGTGTTTTCGCCGGGGCGCCCAGTCTCAGGAGGGCCGCTGTCGTGTCCGCTCTCGACTGGCGGGACTCCACCGCCGCCGTGAGGAGTGTGCCGAGTGCGCAGCCGGTGACCAGGAGGGCGCCCAGGGTGGAGAGGGGGCCTGTCGGTCTGTCGCCGTTCAGGGTGGCCATCGTGTAGGCGCCGGAGAGTACCGCGCACAGGATGCCCAGGGGGCGGCCGATCCTTGCCGACTCCTCCATGAGGCCTCTGCCTGCGAGGAGGCGCAGGGCTCCGGGGCGGAAGGTCTGGAGCAGCCGGCCGCAGAGGTGGGTGAGGCCGGGGCCTGCGAGGGCGAGGCCCAGGGCGGTGAGGGTCCAGCCGAGGAGGACGGCTGCGGGGCCTGTGGGGAGGCCGGCGGGGAGGGTGAGGGGGGTGGAGGTGGTTCGGGCCGCGTACGCCTCTACGGCCAGGCCGGCGGCGAGGGTGGCTGCGCCCCAGGGGAGGGCGGTGGGGGAGGGGTGCGGGTCGTCGGTGGTGCTGCTGTCCGCAGCTACGGCGACGGGAGATTCCTCCTCAGCCGGTTCGGCCTTGTGTTTGTCGCCCCCGCGTGCCCCGAACCTTCCGTACGAGCCGAACGTCTCCCTCGCGCTTCCCTTGCCGAAGCCTCCGAAGGCTCGTCGCGTGGCCCGGGCCGCTACCTGGGTGTCCCTGGGGCGGAGCATCAAGGCCACCGCTGCCGAGGAAGCCAGGGGGATCAGGGCCAGGAGGGTCAGGGAGGCCGGCAGGGGGAGGGGGTGGTTGGCTGCCAGGAAGTCTGAGGCCGCTCCGTCGAAGGGGAGGCCTGTCAGGTCGCCGCGGAGGTGCAGGAAGATCAGTAGCGCCAGCGTTGCGCCGAACAGTGTCGACAGCGCCGTTGTCGTTGCCGAGACCGCCATCAGGCGCGCCGGGCCCAGGCCGATCGCCGCCAGGCCCGGGCGTGGGCGGGTTGCCGGGTCTGTGCGGGCCACCGCCATCGCGAAGTAGACCGTTGCCGTCAGGGGGATCGCGCACCAGGCCAGGCGTAGGGCAGAGGAAGCCGTCGCCTCGGGGTGCGTCAGGGCGTGGCCCAGGGTGGAGAGGAGCAGGAAGCCCGTTCCTGTCGCCGCCGCCGAGACCGCCAGGCGGCGCGCGTGGACTGCCGGGTGGGCGGCTCGGGTCAGGCGGAGAGCGAGCACGCGGGGCGGCCTTCCGGGTCGGTGGGCGGGGGGAGGTGGACGGTGGTGACGCGGCGGCCGTCGAGGAGCGGCATCGTGCGGTCGGCCAGCGCCGCCGTGTCCGGGTCACCGGTCGCCAGGACCACCGTGATGCCGTGCGAGCGGGCCGCTGTCGTGAGCGTCCTCAACACGTGGGCCCGGTCCGCCCGGTGGAGGGGAGCCGTCGGCTCGTCGGCGAACAGGACCGACGGCGCCGGTGCCAACGCCCTGGTGATGCACACCCGTTGCCGCTCCGCCTGCGTCAACTCCCCCGGCCGCGCACGCGCCTTGTCCCCGACGTCGAGCCGCTCCAGCCACTCCAGCGCGGCGGCCTTGGCGCGGCGGCGGCTCGTACCGCGCAGCATGAGGGGCAGCGCCGCGTTCTCCCACACGTTCAGCTCCGGGACCAGCGTCGGCGCCGGGTCGATCCAGCCGAAGCGGTCGCGGCGCAGCCGTTCGCGGGCGACCGGGCCCATCGTGTGGACGGGGACGCTGTTGAACCAGACCTCGCCGCGCTGGGCGGGGGTCAGGCCGGAGAGACAGCGCAGCAGCGTCGTCTTGCCGCTCCCGCGTGGCCCGGTGACGGCGAGGATCTCGCCCTCGCGGATGCCCACCGAGACACCATTGAGGCCGGGGGAGCCGTCGCGGTGCGTGAAGTGCAGGGAGCGTGCCCAGAGCACGTCGTTGTCCGGCGGGGCCTCCATGGGCGTACACCTTCGTTCAGATCCGTAGTTCCCGTGTCCGATCCCCCGTGCGGGTGAACGAAAGGCAGGGGGGATCGGTCACTGCACGCTAGGCAGGGGGTTTGTGGATGCCGGACAGCACACGGCCCCGCGACGCCGTTTCTCACTCGAACGGGCGCGCGCGGGGCCGTACATCAGACGATCAGAGCTTTGACCACGCCTCCGTCAGCGTCGTCCGCAGGATCTGCTCGATCTCGTCGAACGTCTCCTGGTTCGCGATCAGCGGCGGCGCCAGCTGTACGACCGGGTCGCCCCGGTCGTCGGCGCGGCAGTACAGGCCGTTCTCGAAGAGGGCCTTGGAGAGGTAGCCGTAGATGATGCGCTCGGTCTCGTCGGCGTCGAAGGACTCCTTCGTCGCCTTGTCCTTGACGAGTTCGATGCCGTAGAAGAAGCCGTTGCCCCGGACGTCGCCGACGATCGGGAGGTCGTGGAGCTTCTCCAGGGTCGCGCGGAACGCGGACTCGTTGTCGAGGACGTGCTGGTTGAGGTTCTCGCGCTCGAAGAGGTCGAGGTTGGCGAGGGCGACGGCCGCCGAGACGGGGTGGCCGCCGAAGGTGTAGCCGTGCAGGAAGGCGTTGTCGTCCCGGTAGAAGGGCTCGGCGAGGCGGTCCGAGATGACGCAGGCGCCGATCGGGGAGTAGCCCGAGGTCATGCCCTTCGCGCAGGTGATCATGTCCGGTACGTAGCCGAACTTGTCGCACGCGAACGTCGTACCGAGCCGCCCGAACGCGCAGATCACCTCGTCCGAGACGAGCAGCACGTCGTACTGGTCGCAGATCTCGCGCACCCGCTGGAAGTAGCCCGGCGGCGGCGGGAAGCAGCCGCCCGCGTTCTGGACCGGCTCCAGGAAGACCGCCGCGACCGTGTCCGGGCCCTCGAAGAGGATCTGCTGCTCGATCTGGTCGGCGGCCCAGCGGCCGAACGCCACGGGATCGTCGCCGTGGATCGGGGCGCGGTAGATGTTGGTGTTCGCGACCTTGTGCGCGCCGGGGACGAGGGGCTCGAAGGGTGCGCGCAGCCCGGGGAGGCCGGTGATGGAGAGGGCGCCGTGGGTGGTGCCGTGGTAGGCGACCGTGCGGGATATGACCTTGTGCTTCGTCGGCTTGCCGGTCAGCTTGAAGTACTGCTTCGCCAGCTTCCACGCCGTCTCGACGGCCTCGCCGCCGCCGGTCGTGAAGAACACCTTGTTCAGGTCGCCGGGGGCCTCCGACGCGAGGCGCTCCGCCAGCTCGATCGCCTTCGGGTGCGCGTACGACCACACCGGGAAGAACGCCAGCTCCTGCGCCTGCTTGAACGCCGTCTCGGCGAGCTCGGTACGGCCGTGCCCGGCCTGGACGACGAAGAGGCCGGCCAGGCCGTCGAGGTAGCGGCGGCCCTTGTCGTCGTAGATGTAGGTGCCCTCGCCGCGCACGATCGTCGGGACGGGGGAGTTCTCGTACGACGACATGCGGGTGAAGTGCATCCACAGGTGGTCGTACGCGGACTTGCTCAGGTCCTTCATCGGGTTCCCCACATGTAGGTCTGCTTCTTGAGCTTCAGGTAGACGAAGCTCTCGGTGGAGCGCACACCGGGGACGGCCCGGATGCGGTGGTTGATGACCTCCAGGAGGTGGTCGTCGTCCTCGCAGACGATCTCCACCATCAGGTCGAAGGAGCCCGCCGTCATCACCACGTACTCGCACTCGTCCATGGCCGTGAGCGCGTCCGCCACCGCCTCGACGTCGCCCTCGACGTGGACCCCGACCATCGCCTGGCGGCGGAAGCCGACGGTCAGCGGGTCCGTGACCGCGACGATCTGCATGACGCCCTGGTCGAGGAGTTTCTGGACGCGCTGGCGCACGGCCGCCTCGGAGAGGCCGACGGCCTTGCCGATCGCCGCGTAGGGGCGGCGGCCGTCCTCCTGGAGCTGCTCGATGATCGCGAGGCTCACGGAGTCGAGGTGCTTGCCGGGGGGCTTGTCGGTGCTTCGGTTGGCCACGAGGGTCACTCTGCATGACGTCTCGTTCGTCCCGCAAGGCCGTTTCGATGAAATCCGTTGTCACGGTGGCTCAGATCTGCGGATTTCGCAAGAGAGCCAGGGGTGGGGGTGTCGGAAAACCGATTCGGCGGACTAGGGTGGTGTCTCAGTCAGTGGACACCTGCGATACCGGGAGGAACCGGCCGTGAGCACCGAATTGCGTCGGCTGCGCAACTACATAGGCGGCGAGTTCCGTGACGCCGCCGACGGGCGGACCACCGAGGTCGTCAACCCCGTCACGGGCGAGGCGTACGCGACCGCCCCCCTGTCCGGCGAGGCCGACGTCGACGCCGCCATGGCCGCCGCCGCAGCCGCGTTCCCCGGCTGGCGCGACACCACCCCCGCCGAGCGGCAGCGCGCGCTGCTGAAGATCGCCGACGCGTTCGAGGAGCGCGCCGAGGACCTGATCGCCACCGAGGTCGAGAACACCGGGAAGCCGGTCGGGCTCACCCGGACCGAAGAGATCCCGCCCATGGTCGACCAGATCCGGTTCTTCGCGGGCGCCGCGCGGATGCTGGAAGGGCGCTCCGCCGGGGAGTACATGGACGGCATGACCTCCATCGTCCGGCGTGAGCCGGTCGGGGTCTGCGCGCAGGTCGCGCCCTGGAACTACCCGATGATGATGGCCGTCTGGAAGTTCGCGCCGGCCATCGCCGCGGGCAACACGGTCGTGCTGAAGCCCTCCGACACGACCCCGGCGTCCACCGTCCTCATGGCCGAGATCATCGGGGCGATCCTGCCGACCGGCGTCTTCAACGTCGTCTGCGGCGACCGCGACACCGGGCGCAGCATGGTCGAGCACCCCACCCCGGCCATGGCCTCCATCACCGGGTCCGTGCGGGCGGGCATGTCCGTCGCCGAGTCCGCGTCCAAGGACCTCAAGCGGGTGCACCTGGAGCTGGGCGGCAAGGCTCCGGTCGTCGTCTTCGAGGACACGGATCTCGCCAAGGCCGTCGAGGACATCTCCGTCGCCGGGTTCTTCAACGCCGGTCAGGACTGTACGGCGGCGACCCGGGTCCTCGTACAGGCGTCCATCCACGACGAGTTCGTGGCCGCGCTCGCCAAGGCCGCCGCCGACACGAAGACCGGGCACCCGGACGACGAGGACGTGCTGTTCGGGCCGCTCAACAACCCGAACCAGCTCAAGCAGGTCTCCGGGTTCATCGAGCGGCTGCCCGCGCACGCCAAGGTCGAGGCCGGTGGGCACCGGGTCGGCGAGACCGGGTACTTCTACGCGCCGACCGTCGTCTCCGGGCTCCAGCAGGACGACGAGATCATCCAGAACGAGGTCTTCGGGCCCGTCATCACCGTGCAGTCCTTCACGGACGAGGACCAGGCCGTCGAGTGGGCCAACGGCGTCGACTACGCGCTGGCCTCCTCCGTGTGGACCAAGGACCACGGGCGCGCCATGCGCATGTCCAAGCGGCTCGACTTCGGGTGCGTGTGGATCAACACGCACATCCCGCTGGTCGCCGAGATGCCGCACGGCGGGTTCAAGAAGTCCGGCTACGGCAAGGACCTGTCCGGGTACGGGTTCGAGGACTACACGCGGATCAAGCACGTGATGACGTCGCTGGACGCGTAGGGGGCTGGGGAGGGCGGCGTACCGCAGAAGTAGTACGCCGTCCTCCGCCTTCGGTATACGTATCGCCAGCTCAGGCAGGATGCCCCGGCCGGTGCGAACAGGCATCGTTCACCATGGACGACGCAGCACCGAGCCGGAGAGGGCAGATGGCCAACACCCTGGAGCGGTACGCCGACCTGCATCCACGGACCGTGGACGCCCTGACGGCGGTCGCCCTGTACGCCTGCGTCCAGTTCGGCGTGTCGATCAGCACGGACGGGAACCCGGCGCCGGACGACAACGCGCCCAAGCTGTTCGTGACCGTCCTGGCGGTGGCGCTGAGCCTCGCCGTGGCGGGGTGCCGCCGGTGGCCGCGCGGGGTACTGCTGGTCACCGCGGCGGGCGCGATGACGCTGATCGGGCTGGAATACCTGCCGAGTCCGATGCTGCTGGCACCGGTGATGGCGGCCCTGTACTGGATCGCGGCCCTGACCGACCACCGGACCAGCCGGACGTACGCCTGGACGACGACGGGCGCCCTCGCCGTCACCGGCGTCGCCGTCGACCCGACCTGGAACCTGTTCCTCCTCAAGACGGTCGGCACCGGGCTGTGGCTGATGTTCCCCGTCGCCATCGGCTCCCGCTCCCGGCTGCGGCGCGCCTACCTTGAATCCGTGCAGGCCAGGGCCGCGCACGCGGAACGCACCCGCGAGGAGGAGGCCCGGCTGCGGGTCACGGAGGAGCGGATGCGCATCGCCCGTGAGCTGCACGACGTGGTGGCCCACCACATGGCCGTCGCCAACGCGCAGGCGGGCACCGCCGCCCACCTCGCCCGCACCCACCCCGAGCAGGCCCAGAAGATCCTCGCCGAACTGGCGGGGACGACGTCCTCCGCGCTCCTCGAACTGCGCGCGACGGTCGGCATCCTGCGCAGCCCCGACGACCCCGACCCCCTCGAACCCACCCCCGGCCTCGACCGCCTCCCCGACCTGATCGCGGGCTGCCGCTCGGCGGGCCTGGACGTCACGGTCGTCGTCGAGGGCGACCCCCAGCCCCTCCTGCCCGGCGTCGACCTCACGGCGTACCGGATCATCCAGGAGGCCCTGACCAACGTCACCAAGCACGGCCACGGCCACGGCGCGGAGATCCGCCTCGCCTACCGGCGCTCCCGCCTCCTCATCACCGTCACCAACGAGGGCACCGCTCCCGAGCCCCCGGGCTCCGGCGGCTTCGGCCTCATGGGCATGCGTGAACGCGCCCACTCGGTCGGCGGCGACCTCCACGCCGGACCCCGCCCCGAGGGCGGGTTCCAGGTGACGACGGCGCTCCCCCTGCACCACCGGACCCACCCCGAAGCCCCCGAAGCCCCCGAAGCTTTCGAAGACAAGGCACCCCTGTGACGATCCGTGTCCTGCTCGCCGACGACCAGGCCCTCCTGCGCGGCACCTTCCGGCTGCTCATCGACTCCTGCGACGACATGGAGGTCGTCGGGGAGGCCGCGAACGGGCGCGAGGCCGTGGAACTGGCGCGGGAGCAGCGGCCCGACGTGGTGCTGATGGACATCCGCATGCCGGGCGCCGACGGGCTCGCCGCCACGGCGGAGATCTGCGCCGATGACGAGCTGTGCGGTACGCGGGTGCTGGTGCTGACCATGTTCGAGACCGAGGAGTACGTCGCTCAGGCGCTCAAAGTCGGGGCCAGCGGGTTCCTCGGGAAGTACGTCACGACCGACGTGCTGCTCAACGGCATCAGAGTGGTCGCCTCGGGGGAGGCGCTGCTGTCGCCGGGGGCCACCCGGGCGCTGATCACCCGGTTCCTCACCTCGCCCGCCGCGCCCGGGAATCTGCTGGCCGCCCCGGAGAAACTGGCCGAACTGACGCCCCGGGAACGGGAGGTGACCGTGTTCGCGGCCGAGGGGAAGTCCAACGACGAGATCGCGGGGGAGCTGACGCTGAGCGTGCTGACCGTGCGGACCCACATCCACCGGGCCATGACGAAGCTGGGCGCCCGGGACCGGGCCCAGCTCGTCGTCATCGCGTACCAGACCGGGCTCGTGCGGCCCTCTCCGCAGGGGTTCTGACGTACATCGCTGGTAGTACACAGGTGACAGCGGTGGTACGACGACGCGGGCACGGCTGTCGAAGAGCCTGGGTGTGACTGTTCGGCGGCGAGAGACAGGACACCCGGATATGAGGACACGAACACGGCTGGGGTTGGCGGGAGCCTTCTCCTGCGCGGTGCTGGTGACGGTGGTGGGGATCGGACGCAGTGGGGGCGGCGGGGGCGGGGGCGGTGATGAGGAGGTCGTGGGGCCGTACGTCGCGCTCGGTGACTCGTACACCGCCGGGCCGAAGATTCCGGGGCAGGGCGGTGTGCCCGCCGGGTGCCAGCGGTCCGACCGGAACTATCCGGCGGTTGTCGCGCGGAACCTCAAGGTGCCGCTCACGGACGTCAGTTGCACCGGGGCGACCATCGACGATCTGACCGCCGCGCAGAAGACCGAGGACGGCAGCAACCCTGCGCAGTTCAGCGCTCTTTCGTCGGCGACCCGGCTGGTCACCCTCGGTATCGGTGGCAACGACATCGGGTTCGCCGCGACGATCACCGAGTGCGTGAAGCTGGGCGTCCGCTACCAGATGGGGAGCCTGCTCAGCTCCAAGGGCGACAGCGCGCCCTGCCGGGAGAAGTACGACGCCGAGGTCGGACGGAAGATCGACGCGCTCGGCGGGAAGCTCGCGGGGGCGCTGGCTGAGGTCGGGCGGCGGTCTCCCGAGGCGGAGGTGTACGTCGTCGGGTATCCGGCGGTCTTTCCCGAACAGGGGGACTCCTGCGGGAGGTTGGGGCTGGCGCCGGGTGACGTCGTGTTCCTGCGGGAGCAGGAGCGGCGGCTCAACTCCGTGCTGAAGAAGGCGGCTTCGGGGGCGGGGGCGTCGTACGTCGACACGTACAAGCCGTCCGAGGGGCTGGGAGCCTGTGCGGGCAAGGGAGTTCGGTGGATCGAGCCGCTGATGCCCGCGGCGCCCGCCGCGCCGGTGCACCCCAATGAGAAAGGGGAGGCGGGGATGGCCGCGGCGGTCCTCGGTGTAGTACTCGAGTAGGAGGCGGTGACTCCGGAAGTACTACCGTTTCGGTAGGGCCTTCCACGGTTTCAGCAGGTCAAAGTGGGAACGACAGTACGACGCGCAAGGGGACCCTTCCCAGCGAGGCTTTAGGTGACACCCGAGATTCTGGAGTATCGCCTTGGCCACCTTCCTGCACCGACTGGGCCGCCTGGCCTTTCGACGACGCTGGTACGTCGTCCTGATCTGGGCCGCCGTCGTCGCCTTCGTGGGCCTCGGCGCCATGAAGGCCACCGGCACCACCGACGAAGAGTTCTCGATGCCCGGCATCGAGTCCCAGAAGGCGTTCGACCTCATGGAGCAGCGCTTCCCGGGCGCGGCGGCCGACGGCGCCACCGCACGGGTCGTGTTCGTCGCCCCCGACGGGCAGAAGGTCACCGCCACCGAGAACAAGAACGCCATCGAGGAGGCCGTCGCCTCGCTCAAGGACGGCTCCCAAGTCGCCGGTGTCGCCGACCCGTTCACCGCGAAGGCGGTCAGTGCGGACGGGTCCACCGCGTATGCCGTCGTCACCTACAAGGTGACCGCCACCGATGTCTCCGACGCCAGTCACACCGCTCTCGACAAGGCCATCGATCACGCTCGTGACGCCGGGCTCACGGTCGAGGCGGGGGGCTCTGCGATGGATGCGGGCGGGGGGCCCGGTGGCGTCGCCGAGGTCATTGGCATCGCCATCGCCGCCGTCGTACTCCTCATCACGTTCGGGTCGCTCGCTGCTGCTGGGCTGCCGTTGCTGACCGCGATCATCGGGGTTGCGATCACGATGCTGTCGATCACGCTGCTGGGGAGTGCCCTCGGGCTGTCCAGCAGTACCGGGACGCTGGCGATGATGCTGGGGCTGGCTGTCGGGATCGACTATGCGTTGTTCGTCGTGTCGCGCTTCCGGGAGGAGCGGGCTCGGGGGCGGGATGCGTACGAGGCTGCGGGGATGGCCGTTGGGACTGCCGGGTCGGCTGTGGTGTTTGCCGGGTTGACTGTGGTCATCGCGTTGGCGGGGCTTGCGGTTGTTGGGATTCCGATGCTGACGAAGATGGGGCTGGCGGCGGCGGGGGCGGTGGTTGTCGCTGTGCTGGTTGCGTTGACTGTGGTGCCGGCGTTGTTGGGGTTCTGGCCTGATGCGGTGTTGAAGCGGGCGGAGCGGGCTGGTCGGGGGGAGTCGGCGGGGCTGGCTGGGTCGGCGGGGCTGGTCGAGCCTGCGGGTCGGAAGGGTCGGAAGGGTCGGAAGGGGCTTAGGGCGTGGAAGGGGCGAGGGGGGTCGGATAATCGCACCGTCGCTCCTATTTCCGCGTCCGCTTCTGCCGCCCCCGACAACATGGGCACCCGCTGGGCCCGCTTCGTCCTCCGTCGGCCCCTTCCCGTCATGATCCTCGGCGTCATCGGTCTCGGCGCCCTCGCGCTGCCCGTGACCGGACTCCAGCTCGGCATGCCGGGCGACGAGGCGAAGCCGACGTCCACCACCGAGCGGCGGGCCTACGACGCGCTCGCCGACGGTTTCGGACCGGGGTTCAACGGTCCCCTCACGATCGTCGTCGACGCCAAGGGCACCGGCGACGTCAAGGCCGCCGCGTCGACGATCAGCGAGAAGATCGCCGGCACCAAGGGCATCGTCTCGGTGTCCCCGGCCCGCTTCGACAAGGCCGGCGACACCGCCGTGTTCAGCGCGACGCCCGCCACCGCGCCGACCGACGAGAAGACGAAGACGCTGGTCAAGACGATCCGCTCGGAGCGGCCCGGCGTCGAGGCGGCGGCCGGCGCGCAGTTCGAGGTCACCGGCACCACCGCCCTCAACATCGACGTCTCCGACAAGGTGCAGGGCGCGCTGATCCCGTACCTCGTCACCGTCGTCGGCCTCGCGATCCTGCTCCTGCTGGTCGTCTTCCGCTCGATCCTGGTCCCGCTCAAGGCGGCGCTCGGCTTCCTCCTGTCCGTCCTCGCGGCGCTCGGCGCGGTCGTCATCGTCTTCCAGGACGGCCACGCGGCGAGCCTGTTCGGCGTCGACCAGACCGGTCCGATCATGAGCCTGATGCCGATCTTCATGGTCGGGATCGTCTTCGGGCTCGCCATGGACTACGAGGTGTTCCTCGTCTCCCGCATGCGCGAGGGCTACGTCCACGGCGACTCCGCCCACGAAGCCGTCGTCTCCGGCTTCCGGCACAGCGCACGCGTGGTCGTCGCCGCCGCGCTCATCATGATCGCCGTGTTCGCCGGGTTCATCGGCGAGAGCGAGTCCATGATCAAGATGATCGGCTTCGGGCTTGCTACGGCGGTGCTGTTCGACGCGTTCGTCGTCCGTATGGCGATCGTGCCGGCGGTGCTTGCGCTGCTGGGGGATCGGGCGTGGTGGCTGCCGAAGTGGCTCGACCGGGTGTTGCCGAACGTCGATATCGAGGGGGAGGCGTTGGTGAAGGCTGCGGACGAGACGCCGGTTCAGGAGCCGGTGAGGGTGTAGGGCGGGGGGCTTGAGGGGCTCGTCGGCGGGCTGGTCGGCGGCGTAGGTCGGGCTCGATGCGGTCGTACAAGGTGATATTCGTACGACGATGTCGAGCCCGGCCGTCCCGCGTCAGCTCTGTCCGAGCACTCGGCGGTACGCGTTCTCGTCGTCCTCGCCGAACACCGTGAACACGACCCGGTCGAACCGGCCGGGGTGGTGGTCCAGCCACTCAGCCACCGTGCGGACCGCCACCGGGGCCGCCGCCTCCTTCGGGTAGCCGAAGACGCCGGTGCTGATCGCGCACAGGCCGACCGTGCGGACGTCGTCCAGCTCGGCCGCGAGGTCCAGGCATGCGCGGTACGACGAGGCCAGGGCCTCCGCGTCGCTCTGTGCCGGGCGGCCCTGGACCACGGGGCCGACCGTGTGCAGTACGTACCTGGCCGGCAGGTGGTAGCCCCGTGTCACCTTCGCGACGCCGGTCGGTTCGGGGGCGCCCTGCGCGTCGTACACCGCCTTGCAGTCGTCCCGCAGGCGCGGGCCCGCCGCGGAGTGGATCGCGTTGTCGATGCAGGGGTGCAGGGGGCGGAAGCAGCCGAGGAGGCCGCTGTTCGCGGCGTTCACGATGGCGTCCGTGGCGAGGGTGGTGATGTCGCCGCGCCACAGGGAGGTACGGCCGTCGGGGGTGGGGAGGTCGGTGGGGGACGTCGTTGTACGCAGCCCGCGTTCGCCGGCCAGCAGCGCGTCCAGTTCGTGGTTCGTGCCCTCGGGGAGGGGGCCGGGGTCGCGCACCGTCAGCAGGGCGCGCAGGACCTGGCGTGCGGTGGCGGGGTCCTGCAACTCGGGGAGCGAGCCGGGGGCCAGGCCGAGGCGTGCTGTCGCCGGGTCACCGTTCATGAGGCGCAGCGCGTTGCGGACGTGCGCGTCCAGCTGGTCCGCCGGGGCGGGGGGTGCGGTGGGGTGGAACGGGGTGTCCAGGTCGACGCCCGTCCGGTACTCGGCGAGGGGGAGGACCCGTGGTCCTCTGCGCGGCGTGAGGAACGTCGGCGGGGTCAGGGGAAAGTCCGGCATCTCAGGGCACCAGGAAATCGTCCGCCCGCACCGGGATGGACAGGGCTCTTCTGCCGAGGTCGGCGGGGACCTCGGGGTGGTTCGGGTTGATACGGACCAGGCGGGCGCCGGGGGTGTGTCGCACGAGGTTCTCCAGGGGGTGGCGGATGACGCCGGGGGTGTTGAAGCCGGCGCCGAGTTCTAGGGCTAGGAGGGTGGGGGGAGGGGTTGGGGGTTGGGGTGGTGGCTGAGTGGTTCGGCTACTGGGCCATGGGGTGGTGGGTGGGGGAGGGGGCGTCGGCTGGGTGGGCGGTGGCTGAGTGGTTCGGCCACTTTGCCAATCGGCCGGCGTTGGTCGGGTGGCTGGTGTGGGTGGTGTGGCCGGCGTGGGTGGTGCGGGTGGCGTGGGCGGTGCGGTCAGTGGCTGAGTGGCTCAGCCACTCAGCCAATGGGAATTGGCTCAGCCATTTTGCCAGTCGCTCGCCCGTGGGCATGAACGCGTCGTCCACGAACCCCGGCCCCACCCGTACGTTGGGGAAGACCTCGCCGCCGCAGTTCGGGCAGACCGGCAGCGCCCCGGGGTCCCGGACCCGGCCGGTCTCGCGGTCGTACGCGGCGAGGATCCGTTCGAGGAACGGTGCGCTCGGCCAGGTCTCGCGTGTGCAGGGCGTCGTGCACTGGAGGAACCCGTAGTCGCCCTGCGGGGTGAAGATCCGGTCGGGGGCGAAGCCGTTGCGGGCGAAGAGGCCGTCGACGTTGGAGGTCAGCACCCAGTGGTCGCGGTCGCCGACGAGTTCGCGGAGCCGCCGGTAGAGGGGGTTCGCGCCGGTGCCGTACCGGATGTCGGTGATGTGGACGGCCCAGTACCCCCACATCATGTCCGGCGGCAACGGCACGCCCAGCAGATAGCGGGAGCGCAGCCCGAGCCGGTGCAGCGCGGGCAGCAGTTCGCGGAAGCGGTCGGCGTCGCCGTAGTCATACCCGGCCGCCGCGCTCAGCCCGGCGCCCGCACCGACGAGCACCGCGTCGGCCTCGTCGAGCCAGCGGTGGAAGGTGTCTCGGAGGGTGCCTCGAACCATCGCCGCTGTTTCCTCGTCTCCGTACCAAGTCCCGTCCCCGGGGCCGGGGTTCCGCTCCAACGTACGGGGGTGGAAAGGGAACGTCCCGGTTCACTTCGGACCGCCGCTGGTCAAAAACCGACCGGAAACGCACGGAAGGCCCGCAGGGAGCTGCGGGCCTTCCACGTACGTGGGTGCTCAGTTGCCGGCGGCCTTGCGGCGGCGCAGCGCGAAGACCGTGCCCGCGCCGACGGCGATCATGCCGACGGCGATCCCGGCGGCCGGAGCGGTGTAGTCGCTCGCACCGGTCTCGGCGAGGTGGGTGGAACCGCCCGCAGGGGTGGGGGCGTTGCCCGCGGGGGCGGCCGGGGTGGAGGTGGAGGGGCTCGGCTCCGGGGACGGTGAGGTCGCCGCCGAGGAAGAGGACGAGGGGGACGGCGAGGGCGAGTTCGGGGCCGACGGGGTCGGGCTCGGCGACGGGTACCACGCGGGGCACGCCTTCGACGGGGTCACCAGCGCCGGCGTGATGTCCTGGTCGACGTACCCGCCCGCCTTGACGTGGATCCGGTACGTCCAGTCCGGCGTCCAGTCGACCGGGATGTCGACGCTGGTGCCCTGCGCCGAGGAGTGCTCGATCGTCTTGCTGCCGATGTCGCGGTACTGGTCGTCCGGCATCGAGAGCTTGATCTGCACCGAGACGGTGGCCGGGGTGCCGGTCGGGTCCACGTCGGTGACGCGGATGAAGCCGTGGCCGTCCGCGCCGCACTCGGCCGAGGCCGAGAAGTCACGGATGTTGCACGCCGACGCGCTGCCCGCGACGGTCAGACAGAGGGCCGCCGCAGCGACCGGAACGCCTATGAGACGTGTCGCGCGCAGCACGCGGACACGGGGAGGAAGGGACACGAACGTCCTTAGGAAAGACCTGTGGAAGAGCCTGACCCCCACGTCCTACAAGTCCGCCGAATCCCCTGTCAATCTACTGTCACCGCAGGTCAGGAGGTGTTCAACGGCTCCCCATGGACACCTCGTCCTCCCCTCAAGCGCCGGTCAAGACGGCCATGCCGCGGTCATCCGTGGGAGTGCTGGTCCGTACCCGCGGTGAACGCCGCCGTGCGCACCTTCCCGTCGGCCTTGAAGTCCAGGAACAGCCGGTACGTTCCCGTGCTCGGCACGTCCGCCGTGAACCGCACCTCCGTCGCCCCGCTCTTGTCGTCGTGCGGATGCACATGCAGGTACGCGAGGTCCCCCGCCCGCAGCGCGACGAGATGCCCGTTCGCCCCGAGGTACGGCTGCAGCCTCACCGGCCGCCCCTCCTTGCTGACCGTGAACCTCAACTCGCTCCCCTCGCCGGCCGCGAGCCCGCCGTCCAGCGCGACGGTGTACCCGTCGACGGTCACCTCCCTCACCGGCGCCGGAACCTTCTCGGCCTCGTACTCCCCGGCGACCGTCAGATCCGACCCCAGCGTGAGGTTCTCCTTCCCCTCGCCCGGCGTGAAGTCCGCGAACACTCGGTAGCTCCCCGGCTCCGACAGCGTCACCGGCGTACTCCACGTCCCGTCCGCCGCCCGGCTCGGGTGCAGATGCCGGTACTCGGTCAGGTCCCGCGAGGCCACGATGAGGTGCAGCTCCTTCTCGTGCTCGACCCGGTACGACGTGACCGGCCTGCCGTCCGTCCCCCGCACGGTGAACCTGATCACCCCGGCCCTGTCCGCCATCAGCGCCTTGCTCTCCAGGTCCAGCGTGTACCCGCCCTCGCTGACCTGGAGCCCGGCGGGGACGGGGGCGGTGCTCTGGCCGCCGGACTCCTCGTGCGAGCCGCTCTCGTGTGCGCCGCCCTCGTGGGACTCGCTCCGGTGAGCGGCGTTCTCCGTGCCGGTGTCGAACGGGCCGACCAGCGCACCCACCCCGTACGCGGCCCCGAACGACACGGCGAGCGCGGCACCGAATGCGCCGATCTTCTGGAGGGGGTTCATGGCGGGCTCCCTGTTCTGCCTCTCCGGTGGTATACCCCAGGGGGGTACGGGACTCCGACTCTATACCCCGGCGGGGTATAGGGAAAGCCGGGTGTTCCACCGGGCGGGGCCTCGCGGTCACCGCACTGCCGCCATGACGATCCGCTGAGCCACCGCGTTCATGTCCTTCCCCTTCGCGTCGGTCGCGGTGATCGAGTAAACGAGCGTGCGCGAGAGGTCGCGGGTGGCTCCGGCTACCGCGCTGTAGCCGGGGCGGGAACCGGTCTTGAGCCAGAAGACCTTGCCGTTCAGCTCACCGCGCTGGAGGCCGGCGGTGTAGGTGGCGCCCTCGATGCCCGCCGGGACCGTGAACATCTCCTCCAACTGGGGCTGCGGGACTATCCGGCCCCGGAACAGGGACGTGATCAGCCGCTCCAGGTCGGCGGTCGTGGAGATCATGTCGCCGGCCGCCGCGCGGTCCGCCTGGTTCCACTCCGTGACGTCGACGAGTTCCGTCGTGCCGTCCGCTTTCTTCACCGCCTGGTAGCCGTGGTTGTGCGGGCCGGCGATGCACGGGTCGGTGCCCGGGAAGTACGTGTCGCGCATCCCGGCGGGGGCCAGGACCAGGCGGGTGGCCTCGGCGGCGTACGAGCGGCCGGTGACCTTCTCTATCAGCAGGCCCAGGATCGTGTAGCCGATGTTGGAGTAGTGCTGGCCCTCGCCGGGGCGGAACTCGGGACCCTTCGCCACCGCCGAGGCCACGACCTGCCGGGGAGTCAGCGTGTCGTAGCGGTGGGCGTACTGCTCCTCGAACGTGCCCCCCAGCTCGTCCCCCGGCTGGATCCCGGACGTGTGATCGAGCAGCTGCCGTACGGTGATGGGCCGGAACTCCCGGCTCAGCAGCCCCGGGAGATACCGCTGGACCGGCGCCCCGAGGTCCACCTTCCCCTCCGCCGCGAGCCGCAGCACCGTCGCCGCGGTCACGACCTTCGTCACCGACCCGGCCCGGAACCGCGCACCCGGATCGGCCGGCGTTCCGCTCTCTATGTCGCGCACCCCCGAACTGCCCCGCCACACCCCGGCCGTCCCGCCGACCCGGACCAGCGCGGAGGTCGCGTCGCCGTTGGGCAGCCCGGCTATCGCGGCGCTCAGGGCTGCGGCGTCCGGGGGAGAGGTCGGCTGCTGGACGCCGGCCGACCCCTTGGCGGACCCGGCGGCCGATCCGTCGCCCGGCCGCGCTGTCGCGAAGACCGGTGCCGCGAGCGGGCCGGCGGCCAGTGCGAGGGCGAGCGAGGCCGCGAGGACGGTCGTACGGCGACGAAGGCGCATGAACAACTCCCGAGGTGAGGCGTCGAAGGTGACGCGACCATCGTCCGACGTGGAGGGACCCCTCCGTATCGGCCGAACGGCCAGTCCTGCCCCGCAGGAAACCCGGACCCCGGCCGCACCAACACCCCACGATTTCCTAGGGGTTCGCCCCTGGGGGCCGACCGGACAGGCCGTCGCGCACCCGAACGAGCTAGGTCAAAAGGACGACAGACCGGCTACGGCACCCCGGCCTCCACCCGAAAAGTGTTATCCCCGCCTCCCTCGCCCCGTCCCCACCTGTGATCCCCGACATTGCCAACAGCCCGCCCCCGGCTGAAAAGGTGCTGGTATGAGAATGGAAGCGGACGGTCGAGCCCGGCGCGGCGGTGCGGTAGGGCGCGCCGGCGGTGACTGGTCCGGCGTGATCGCCGCCGCGCAGGCCGGTGACCGGCGGGCGCTGGACGAACTGGTCCAGGGCTGGCTGCCGCTCGTCTACAACATCGTCGGCAGGGCGCTGAACGGACACGCGGACGTCGATGACGTCGTGCAGGAGACGATGCTGAGGGCCGTCGGCAGCCTCGGCGCCTTGCGCGATCCGGACAGCTTCCGCTCGTGGCTCGTCGCCATCGCCATGCGTCAGATCCGCGACCGGGCCCGCCGCCGCACCCCGCCCCAGCGCCTCGACGAGAACGACCCGCACGACAGCGCGGACTTCGCCGAACTCACCGTCCTCAGACTTCAGTTGGAGGGTCAGCGTAAGGAAGTCGCCGAGGCTGTCCCCTGGTTGGACGCGGAGGACCGCCAACTCCTGTCCCTGTGGTGGCTGGAGGTCTCCGGCGACCTCACCCGGCGCGAACTCGCCGCCGCCGTGGGCATCAGCCGCCAGCACGCGGCCGTACGCGTCCAGCGCGTGAAGGAACGCCTGGAGATCTCCCGGGGAATCGTCCGTGCCCTGGCCGGCGCCTGCCCCAACCTCCGCGACCTGACCGCCCGTTGGCACGGCCGCCCCGACTCCGTCTGGCGCAAACGCCTCGCCCGGCACATCCGGGGCTGCGCCTACTGCGGCGACACCCGCGAACCCGTCGTCCCCGCCGAACGCCTCCTCGTCGGCATCGCCCTCGTCCCCGTCCCGGTCGGCTTCACCCTCTCCCTCGCCCTCGGCGGCAAAACGGCCGCTGCCGCGACCGGAGTCGGGTGGTCCGCGAAGGTCGTGGGAGCGCTCACGAAACCGGCCGTCGCGATGACCGCGGGCGCGACGCTGGTGGCGGGCGGCGCGTACGTCGTCGTCCAGACCCCCGACGACCCTCCGAAGCACGCCGTAGTGATCCCCACGGCCGAGACGACCCCGGCCCCTCTCAACTCCCCTTCCCCGTCCCCGAGTCCGAGCGCCACCCCCACGAAGAAGACGGCGGTGTACGGCAGTGTCGTGGACGCCGTCGACCGCGCCCCAGACCCCAACACCCCACCGGGGAGCCTCCCTCGGCGCCCCGCGCCCGGTGTCGTGAGCAGCGGTGGTGCCAAGGCCGTCATGCAACACCGGGGCGACCATGTGGACTTGACCGGTCAGGGGTACGTCCTCGTGCGCTGGCAGATCTCGCCCAAGTCCCGGCCGGGCGGGCTGGTCATGCCCAGTTGGACCGGACTCGAAGGCAAGTTGTTCCACGTCGCCTCGGCCGGCGGACGCCGCATGGACGACCCGTTGGCAGGCGCACCCGACGGCTACGCGACCGGCATGGGCGGCCCCGCCATCGGCTACACCGTCCTCCCCGACGGCACCCAACAGATGTGGCAGAACGAGTACTTCTACCTCGACGGCTCCGTCACCCTCACCGTCAACGAACGCGGCGCCGACTACGGCATCACCGTCTTCCCCTCCAGCCGCGAGGAGATCGAGAAGGACATCCGGTACGGCCCGCCGCAGGGCGCCATCCGCTACGGCATGGTCCGCGATACGGGGTCCGACGACACCCCCGTCCCCCAATACGCCACACGAGCCACCCCAGTTGACCCGGCGACGGTCCCTCAGCGGTCCGCCCTGTAATCGTCCTGAGCCTCCAGCACGGCGTCCCCGTGATCCACCGCCCACACCCCGAGGGCACCGAGCGCGGGCAGCAACGTCCGCCCCAACGGCGTGAGTTCGTACGCGCCGACGCCGTTCCGTACGGCGAGCCCGTTGAACTCCAGCCGGCGCAAAGCCTCCGTGAGGACCTTCGCGCTGATCCCCCCGATCCGCACACGCAGTTGGCCGTAGCGCACCGGCTCCACGCGCAGCGCCCACAGCACCACCGGGTCCCAGGTGTGCGTGAGCAGGTCGAAGGCGAGACGGGCGCGGCAGTCGGCGAGGAATGGTAGCTCTGTCGTCACGTACCGGATGGTGCCTCACCGGCTCCCTAACGTCACAGAAGTCGACGTCGGAGAAAGGGAGTTGGAATCGTGCGCATCGGGATTCTCGGTACGGGCGGCATGGCGGACGCACTCGGCACGCAGTGGCGACGAGCCGGGCACGAGGTCCTCGCCGGAGGTCGCAGCGGGCCCAACAGCCTTGCGGAAGCCGCTGAGTTCGGGACGGACGCGGTGCTGCTCGCCCTGCCGTACCCCGCGGTGGTGGAAGTGGCGGGCGGCCTTCAGGACGCCTTGCGGGGGCGGGTGTTGGTGGACTGCGCGAACGCTGTCGCCGGACCCGACTTCGCGTTGACGACCCGGGGCGGCCTGTCCGTCGCCGAGCGCATCGCCGCCGCCGTACCGACTGCCCATGTCGTCAAGGCGTTCAACCTGTGCCACGTCGACGTCTGGCGCCTCACCCCGCCCGTCTTCGAGGGCCGCCCGCTCGCCGTTCCGCTGTGCGGGGACGACGAGGGGGCCCTGGACGTCGTACGCCGGCTCGTGCGCGATGTCGGGTGCGAACCCTTGTGCGCGGGGGGAGTTGAGCGGGCGGGGCTGGTGGAGGCGACGGCCGCGCTGCTGATCCGGCTCTGGGTGGGGGAGGGGGCGGACGCGCAGGCGATCGCGCCGCCGGTGCCGTACGCGTGGGGGGACTCAGGCCAAGTCGCCGTCCCCGCCCGCGACTTGCTACTCCCCGCCCCTCAACCCGTGCAGCAGGTCGATCCTGTTGGTCGTGATCGAGTCGACCCCCAGGTCGATCAGGCGGCGCAGGGAGCGGGCCGTGTCGGGGGTCCAGACCGAGAGGAGGTGGCCGTCCCGGTGGACGCGTTCGGCGAGGGGGCGATCGACCAGTGAGAAACGGTAGTTGAGCCAGCGGGGACGGATCGCGGCGAGGAGGGTCGGGCGGACCGGCGCGAGCGAGGTGTGCGTGAGGGCGATCTCGGCGGACGCGTCGGCGCCGCGCACCGCGAGCATCGCCCGGGCGTCGGCGCAGTAGTAGACGCGGTCGGCGGCACCGGCCTCGCGGACCGCGTCCACGACCCGCCGCGCGACCCGCACGTCCCGCGTCCCCGGCAGGTCGACCATCACCCGGGTGTCCTCCGTCGCGGCGAGGGCCTCCACCAGCGTCGGCACGCCGCCCTCCGTCATGCCCCGCACCTCCGCCGCCGACAGCGACCCCAGCGGCCGGTCGACCCCCCAGAGCCGGCTCAGCGTCTCGTCGTGCAGCAGGACCGGAACGCCGTCCCGGGTCAGCCGCACGTCGATCTCGACCGCGTCCGCGCCACGCGACAGCGCGGAACGCAGCGAGTCGAGGGTGTTCTCCCGGAACCGGTAGGGGTCGCCGCGGTGGGCCACGGCCGTCAGGGTCTGCATACGGCCATTGTCACGGGAGGGGGAGGCTCAGGGCACGCGGGGCTCGCAGGGGCGGGCGGGGGCTTTCGGACGGGCGGGGGCGGCGGGTGCCGTGAGCGTTCACGGGACCGTTCACGGCAGCGCTCACGTGATCGTTCACGAGAGCGCTCACGGCACGGTGCGCGCGCCCCCGCCCGGGACCAGCGCTCCCGGAACCGCTCCCGGCACGGTTCACGTGAGCGTTCACGGCACCGTTCACGAGAACGCTCCCGGCACCGTTCACGTGAGCGCTCACGCCCCCCGGCACCTCACGGCGCCAGCCACTCCGCCGTATACGTGTCGATCTCGTCCTTGATCCGCGTCTTGCCGGCGTCGTCCAGGAACGACACCTCGACCGCGTTCTTCGCGAGGTCGGCGACGCCGCGTGCGTCGAGGTCGAGGAGGCGGGCGGCGACGGCGTACTCGTTGTTGAGGTCGGTGCTGAACATCGGCGGGTCGTCCGAGTTGATCGTGACCAGCACGCCCGCGCGGACGAACTCCTTGATCGGGTGCTCGTCGAGGCTGGCGACCGCGCGCGTGGCGATGTTCGAGGTCGGGCAGACCTCCAGCGGGATCCGCTCGGCGGCGAGGTGGGCGAGAAGTTTCTCGTCCTGGGCGGAACTCGTGCCGTGGCCGATGCGTTCAGCACGTAGGTAGGTCAGGGCGTCCCAGACCGTGCCCGGTCCCGTCGTCTCCCCCGCGTGCGGCACCGAGCGCAGGCCCGCGGCGATCGCGCGGTCGAAGTACGGCTTGAACTGCGGCCGGGGCACCCCGATCTCCGGCCCCCCGAGGCCGAACGACACGAGGCCCTCGGGGCGCAGCCGGTCGTCCGTCGCGAGCCGGACGGTCTCCTCCGCCGATTCGAGCCCCGCCTCGCCCGGGATGTCGAAGCACCAGCGCAGGACGGTGCCGAGTTCCTTCTCCGCGGCCTTGCGGGCGTCCTCGATCGCGTCCATGAACGCCTTCGGGTCGATGCCGCGCCGGGTCGAGGAGAAGGGGGTGATCGTCAGCTCGGCGTACCGCACCTGCTGGCGGGCCAGCTCCCGCGCGACCTCGTAGGTCAGCAGGCGGACGTCCTCCGGGGTGCGGATGACGTCCACGACCGACAGGTACACCTCGACGAAGTGCGCGAAGTCCGTGAAGCTGAAGTAGTCGGCGAGTGCCTCGGGGTCCGTCGGTACCTTCGCGTCCGGGTGCCGGCCCGCCAGCTCCGCGACGATCCGCGGCGACGCGGAGCCCACGTGGTGCACGTGGAGTTCGGCCTTGGGCAGACCGGCGATGAACGCGCGCAGGTCGGGGGCGGCGGGTACGGCGTTGCTCATGAGTCCCTCCGGGACAGCGCCTCCGGGGAGCCCCCGGGCGCGGGTGATCGGCTGATCGGTTCCGGATCATCCTAGGCGGGGAGTGTGCGGAAGGAGGGGGGATTTAGCATGGGCGGGACGGGAAAGAGGGGGCCGGGGACATGACGGAGAACACGCGGGACGGGCGGGGGGACGAGGTGTCTCCGGGGGAGGTGGGGGTGCCTGAGCAGGGGGTCGCGGGTGGGGCGGTGCGTGGAGGGGATGCACTTGCGGAGGGGGCGGCAGCTGGGGGCGGGGTGCGTGAAGGGGCCGCGGGTGCTGCGGTGACTGCGGGTGGTCGGACTGGAGACGGGGTGCCTGCGGATGGGGTACCTGGAGGTGCGGTGACCGAAGGCACGGGCTCGGCGTCCGGAGGTTCGGTGACTGCGCGCGGTCGGTCGGGGGATACGGTGCCCGCGGTGGCTTGGCCTGTGCCCGAAGGGGCGCATTCCGGGGGCCCGCGCCGTGACGCCGGTTCCGAGGACGACGGGGTTCAGGACAGGGTTCCGGGGTCTGGTCCGTGGGTGCCTTCGGCGGAGGGGGCGCGAGCTTCGGGGGGTGCCGCGAAGGCGGAGGCTGTGACGCCTCCGGTCGACGCCGGTACACCGGACGCGGTGACACCCTCGCCGGGTGCCGCGATACCGGACGGTGCGACACCCCCGTCCGTCCCCTGGGCGCCGCCCGCCGAGGGCACGTTCGGCTCGGGCGTCCCCCTCGGCCCACCGCCGGTGGTGGGGGAGCGGGGTGCTACGACGCCGGAGACGAAGCCTTTGCCGACGCCCACGGTGTACGACGACCCCGGGACCCCCGCTGCCGCAAATCCGACGAACGCCGGCACGGCAACTCCCGTGAACGACGGCGCCGAAACTCCGGGGTACGACGGTTCCACGCCTTCGGTGAACGCCGGTACCGCAGAGCCCGCGTACGGCGACTCCGCGCGCCTTGCGAAGGACGGTGCCGCAGCTCCTGTACACGACGGCGTCGAGTCGCCCGCGTACGACGCTTCCGCAACCCCCGCCTACGACAAGACGTCCCCGCCCGCCGACCAGCCCCCGTCCTCCTCCCTGAACGACCACCGGATGGTCGCCACCCCCCAGCCGTGGCCCGACCCCTTCGCGGCCCCGCCGGCCAACGCCCCACCCGCCAACGTTCCGCCCGCCTACACCCCGCCCTTCGCCCAACCCCCTGGCCCCTACTCGTCACCCAACTCCTTCGCCCCACTCACACCCCAACCCTCCACCGGTCACATCCCCCCACCGCCCATAGCCCCGGACGGCCCAGGCCCGACCCCCTACGGTTACCCGGCCGCCTACGCCTACCCCGCGCCCTACGGCGGTGCACCGTTCCCCGGTCCGCAGGCCCCCGGAATGCCGGGCGTCGGAATACCCGGCCCGGGAATGCATACTCCCGGCCTCCCTCACCCCAGCGGCTTCCCCGTCACCCCGCCCTACTACGGCTGGCCCAGCACACCCCCCAGCAATGGCCTGGGCACGTCCGCCATGATCACTGGCATCCTCGCGGCCCTGGGCTTCTGCCTGTGGCCGGTGGCGTTCGTGCTCGGCATCCTGGGCGTCGTACTCGGCATCCTCGGCCGCCGCAAAGCGGCCAGAGGCGAGGCGACGAACGGCGGCCAGGCGCTGGCGGGCATCATCTGCGGAGTCGCGGGGACGTTGCTGTCGGCGGGCCTGGCGGTGGTGGTCATTGCGACCTGACGAGACCGGGGGCAGCCCCGCGCGCGCCCCCGAGACGAATATTTCCGGGACGGGCACTGCCGAACGCCGCACGTAAACCCGTCCGGCGAGCGGGCGTCCGGAAGTCTTAGCGGTTTCGCGAGCCCTGGGTGTCGATGTGCGATGCCGTAGCCGGGAGGCGCGTGCGACTGCCAGGTGGCTCGGCGTCCCAGCAGCTCCGAGAGGTGCGATGCCGTAGTCGGAAGATGCGTACACGTGCGACCGGCAGGCGGCCGGGCGTTCCAGCGGCTCCGAGAGCCCCAGGTGGGAGCCCGTAACCAGAAGGCACGAACGCGCGCGACCGGGAAGACGCAGGCCCGCGTCGTCAAGGAGCGGAGGACCAGCCGTCGACACGTGTGCGTGCCACCAGGAAGAAGACTTCGCGCCACACCACCAAGACGCACTCCGCCCTCCCGGCAAACGGGCCCCTGCCTGGGACGAAGCCGCCACGCGATCCGAACTCCCCGCGCAGCCCGGGCCCCACCTCAGCACCTCCTCACCCCACCCGAACCCTCCCCCGAGCCTCCATCCTTTGGTCTTCGCAGGGAATTCCGGCGTTTACGCCGGGAGGGAATACGTTCCCTGGCCCGGAGACGCGGAGCGCCGGAGTTCTCTGCGCTTCTGTGGTGACGGTCAGTCGGGTCGCTTCTGGTTCTCGATGTAGTCCTTGACGGTCTGGATCGGCGCGCCGCCGCAGGAACCGGCGAAGTACGAGGGGGCCCACAGGTGGTCGTGCGTGATCGCCCGGTTCATCGTGTCCGTGTACTCCTGCCGCAGGTAGCGGGAGCTGACGCCCTTGAGGCTGTTGACCAGTTTGGACAGGGCGACCTTCGGCGGGTAGTGCACCAACAGGTGTACGTGGTCGGCCTCGCCGTTGAACTCCCGAAGCTCTGCCTCGAAGCCCGCGCATACGTCGCGCATGATCTCTTCGCAGCGGGTCAGCATGTCTTCGGTGAAGACGCCGCGCCGGTATTTGGTGACGAAGACCAGATGCGCGTGGAGGTTACAGATGACGTGACGACCCCGGCGGATATTGGGGTCTGGTTCCCATCGTGGTGACATAGACCAAGCGTAGTATGATCAAGCGAACTCGACCGGAAGGGGGTGGGCCGGATGATCCGTGCGTACAAGTTCCTCATGCGGCCCACCGCGGGCCAGGCCGCCGCGCTGTCCGCGATGCTGGCCGATCACTGCTCGCTCTACAACGGGGCCCTGCAAGAACGCCGCGACGCCTACCAGCACGTCTCCAGGACGAGAGTCAAGTACGGCGATCAGTCCGCACAGCTCAAGGAGATCCGGGCATTCGACCCGGAGCGTCAGGGCCGCTGGTCGTTCTCCAGTCAGCAGGCCACACTTCGCCGTCTCGACAAGGCATTCACCGCGTTCTTCCGCCGGGTCAAGTCCGGTGAGGCGCCCGGCTATCCGCGCTTTCGCGGGGTGAGCTGGTTCGACACGGTGGAGTTCCCCAAGGACGGGGACGGCTGCCGGTGGGACTCCACCCCGCACGACCCCGTGACCCGCGTTCGTTTCCAGGGCGTCGGCCACGTGAAGGTCAACCAGCACCGGCCGGTGATCGGCAGGGTCAAGACCGTCAGCGTCAAACGCGAGGGACGTAAGTGGTTCGTCGTGCTGACCGCCGAGCGGGAACAGCCCGAGCCGCTGCCGAACACGGGCAGTGTCGTCGGTATCGACATGGGCATAGTGAACTTCCTCGCCGACTCGAACGGCGCCTTCGTGCCCAACCCGCGCCACGGCCGGAAGGCCGCCGCGAAGCTGGAAGCCGCGCAACAGGCATTGTCCCGGTTCCCCCGCCGCAAGGCCAAGGACCGCACCGCCAACCACCGGCGCGCCGTGGAGAAGGTTGCCGCGCTGCACGCCAAGGCCCGCCGTCAACGCCTTGACCATGCCCACAAGGCCGCGCTCGACCTTGTACGGCAGCACGACTTCATCGCCCACGAAGACCTCAAGATCCGCAACATGGGCAGGGCCCCCGCACCGAAGCCCGATCCGGATGAACCAGGCAGCTTCCTGCCCAACGGGGCCGCCGCGAAGGCCGGGCTGAATCGCTCGATCAACGATGCCGGATGGGGGGTGTTCCTGACGATCCTGCACGCCAAGACACCTCACGGTTGCAACGTGTCAAGCAGCGGCGGGTAGTTCGATGCGAAAGGCGAGAGTCTCGTCGAACAGGATGTGTTTCTGGAGGCAGTGGTAGAGCTGGCCGATCATCTTGTTGAACAGGTTCCTCTGAGCGGCGGCGTGCCAGTCCCCGGCCTCGCGGCGTCGGTCGTAGTGTGCCTTGGCCCCGGGGGAGGCGGTTAGGGCTGCGAAGGCCCAGAGGTAGCCGGTGTGGTTGAGCCGGTCGTTCTTCACCCAGCGTCTGGTGATGCTGGACTTCTTCCCAGAGGCCCTGGTGATCGGGGATGCGCCGGCGTAGGCCTTCATGCCGCGGGCGGTGGTGAAGCGGGTGTGATCGTCCCCGATCTCAGCGAGGATCCGGGCGCCGAGCTGGGTTCCGAGTCCGGGGAAGCTCAGGATGATCTCGGCGTCCGGGTGCTGAGGGAAAGCCTCTTCCACCGCCTCGGCGAGCTGGTCGGCGGCGATGCAGGCGGCGTCGAGCTGCCGCAGCAGGGCGAGCATCTGCTTGCCGAGCGCGTCCTCGACCAACGGTGGCTGGTGCGCGTAGTCGGCCCGCAGAACCTCGCGGATGCGTTCGGCGTCGGTGCCGATCCGGCGTTGGCGGCCGGCGCGTTTGAGCGCCGAGTGCAGTTGCGCGATCGACAGCCTGGCGGCTCTCGTCGGGGTGGGTGCGAGTTCCAGCAGGACTCTGGCCTCGGGGCGGCAGAGGCCGTTCTGCCAGTGCAGGTAGGCGTCGAGGGCGGCGGGGAAGTACTCGCGCAGGAGCGAGCGGAGCTGGTTGGACAGCTGCTGCCGGTTCCAGACTGCGTCCTGCTGGGCGCGCGCGAGGACGGCGATGGCGCGGGCAAGGTCGCTGTCCTGCGGCAGCGACCGATGCGCGTGCATATCGGTTCGCAGGATGTTCGCCAGGACGAGGGCGTCGCCGGGGTCGGACTTCTTCCGGGTGACCGCGTGGCGGTCGCGGTAGCGGGCGGCGGCCATCGGGTTGATCGCGTAGACCTGCCGCTTCCCGGTCCGGAGCACGGCGACGAGCAGGCCGCGGGAGGTCTCGATGGCGATCGGAATGGGATCGTCCTCGGTGTCGCCGTGCTCAGCGAGCAGGTCCAGGAGGATCTTGTAGCCGGCTGCGTCGTCGGTGATGTGGCGCTTGGCCAGGAGCTTGCCGTCGTCGTCGACCAGGGCGACGTCGTGCGTCTTCTCGGCCCAGTCGATGCCGCAGTAGATCAACTTCCCTCCTCTATGTGCGGGTGTTCGCGCTGGTCACGAGCGCATGCGGGGCCACGCAGCGACCTAATTCCAGGCCTCGATCACGGATCGGGCCGACACCTCACTAGCCGTTCGTGGCACCAGCTCACCGCACGGGCCCCGGTCTGTTCCCAGAGCTCAGGCGCTCGGGGTAAGCGAGAGATCACCGTGCGACGGGCTCGCACCACCAACTCCAACGAGTGATCAAGCAGACGGTGTTGACGCCGCTGGTGGTCGTGAAGGCGCCGAACGCCGCCGATCTTGGCGGAGGCATCATGGCCAGGCTGAAAGAAGGCGTGCGTCCGGAGCCCACACAACCAACAGCAGCGTCAGCGCTGGGTGGGTGGCGGACACGAGGGCACCCGATGGCACCGCTCTCTGGGAAGGCATCTTGGCCGTGACGTTGAGAGGTATCCGGAACTCACGAGGCCACCACCCGCCAGCTGGGTTGCGCAGCCGTGCTCGTCGGAGACCTTGACGGCCCGGTGGAGTGCAGGCGTCACAACCTGTTCGAACCAACTCGCCGACTGGCGAGAGCCGGTGAGTTCCTTACAGGGGAATTAGGCTGAGAGCGCCGGACGGGAAGTGATCGCCGTGGACCCCCGCAACACTCCTCCGCAAGCGGGAGGTACCCCCACCCGGCGGTGCCCCGAATGCGGGCACACCGCCAAGGAGAACCGGCCCACACAGGAGAAGTTCCACTGCGTCTCGTGCGGCCACAACGCGCACGCGGACACCGTGGGCGCCCTGAACGTTCTACGGGTCGGGCTGGTCCGTCGCGACGCCAACCAGGCATAGCGAGAAGCCCCCTCGTTTACGAGGGGGAGGAGTCACCATCCAGTGCTCGGCGGTCGCGTAGCCCACCCCGTTCACGGTGAACGGCGACTCCCACCACTGGCTGAGGCACCCGGCCCCGATCCGCCCGTCGGCACTCGGCCGATGCCCCCAGAAGTGCAGGTACTTGACCTTGCCCCCCGCCCGGACGGCCCGCACGAGCGCCTCCCGCGAATCGATCACGCCGGCCCCCTCCACACCCGGCCTCTCCACACCGGCCTCCTCCACGCCGACTTCGTCCACACTCGCCCCGTCCACGCCCGCCCTCTCCGAACTAGCCCCGTCCACACCCATCCCCTCCACGCTGGCCCCCTCCTTGCCGACTCCGTCCACGCTCGCTCGCTCCATGCCCGTCCCCTCTGCACCGGCCCCCACGCTGGCCCCCTCCATGCCGACCCCGTCCCTGCCATCTCCGTCCACGCCCACCCCGTCCACGCCCGTCCCCTCCACCCCAACCCCTTCCACCCCAACCCCCTCCCAGCCCCTAACTCTCCGTGCCCAAAGCATCCCACCCCCCACCGACAACCCCACCCCCATTTCCCCCCACCCCCACCCACCTCCTCGACAGATTCCGTCGCGTAACCAAATGGCAACAACGGAATCACTTGTTGGAGCACCACACCTCTGTCAGGATCGGCACTCAAATCCGACCAGAGCCACGCCCCCGCGTCGAACACCGAGACAGGGGCGAAGACGGAGGCGCGCGGCATGCGAGACAACTCGCCCGAGCTGGAACGTTTCGCCCAGGGTGCCCAGTACATCGCAGGCCGCCTCACTCAAGGCACCTCCTCCACCCCCCACACGATCACCGACCCGGCGACGAACACCCCCGTCCTCACCTACACCCCGGCCTCCACGAAGGACGTCGACGAGGCCGTCGCCGCAGCGCACGCCGCCTTCCCCGCCTGGTCCACCGCCACCCCCGCCGCAAGATCGGACGCCCTGCACCGCCTCGTGGAAACCCTCGCCGACCGTGCGGAGCACTTCGCGCGGGTGGAGTCCCTCCAGTGCGGCAAACCCCTGCGGCTGACGCGCGAGTTCGACGTCCCCGGCACGATCGACAACACGGCGTACTTCGCCGGCGCGGCACGCCACTTGCAGGGCCAGTCGGCGGGGGAGTACTCGGCGGACCACACGTCGTACGTGCGCAGGGAACCGATCGGCGTGGTCGGCTCGATCGCCCCCTGGAACTACCCCCTCCAGATGGCCGCGTGGAAGATCCTCCCGGCGATCGCGGCGGGCAACACGATCGTGCTGAAGCCCTCCGAGCTGACGCCCCTGACCGCGCTGATGTTCGCGCAGGCGGCGACGGACGCGGGCATCCCGGACGGCGTCGTGAACGTCGTCAGCGGCACGGGCGCCGAGGCGGGCGAACACCTCGTCGCGCACCCGGACGTGGCGATGACGTCGTTCACGGGCTCGACGGCCGTCGGCAAGCACATCGCGCGGGTCGCGTCGGAGACGGTCAAACGCGTGCACCTGGAACTCGGCGGAAAGGCCCCGTTCGTCGTGCACGACGACGCCGACCTGGAGGCCGCAGCGAACGGTGCCGTCGCGGGCGCGCTGATCAACGCCGGCCAGGACTGCACGGCGGCCACACGCGCGTACGTACAGAGGCCGCTGTACGACGCGTTCGTGCAGCGGACGGCCGCCCTGATGGAGAGCGTCTGCCTCGGTGACCCCTTCGCGGACGGCACGGACCTCGGCCCGCTGATCACGCGCGCGCACAGGGACCGGGTCGCGGGTTTCGTCGACCGCGCGCGTGCGTACGCGCGGGTGGTCACCGGAGGGGCCTGCCCGAAGGACAGGGACGGCGCGTACTATCTGCCCACCCTGATCGCGGACGCCCCGCAGGACAGCGAGATCGTCCGGTCCGAGATCTTCGGCCCCGTCCTGGTGGTCCTCCCCTTCGACAGCGACGACGAGGGCATCCGGCTGGCGAACGACACCCCGTACGGCCTCGCGGCGTCCGTGTGGACCCGGGACGTGTTCCGGGCGAACAGGGCGACGAGGGAGCTGCGCGCGGGGTGCGTGTGGGTCAACGACCACATCCCGATCGTCAGCGAGATGCCGCACGGGGGACACCGGCAGTCGGGTTACGGCAAGGACATGTCACCGTACTCGTTCGAGGAGTACACCCAGATCAAGCACGTCATGTTCGACAACACGGCGGCGGCCCGCAAACCCTGGCACCGCACGGTGTTCGCCGGTGGCCAAAGAAGCAGCTGACAAGGCCGCCGGGAACGCCGCCAAGTCGACCGTCGTCCGTCCGGAAGGGGCAGCACGCGCATGGAGCAGTACGAGCCCGACGACCGCCTGTCACCGGCCCAGCTCGCGGCCATGAGGCGCAGCCTGCGCACCGGCCGGGCCGCGCTGACCCGGCGCTCGCTGCTGCGCGCCTCGACAGGCGGCGCGCTGGCCCTGGCCGGTCTCGGGACGCTGAGCGCCTGCGGCATCCCGGCCGCCGGGAAGACCGCGGGCGGCACGTCCGCCGACGACCGCTCGGCGAAGGAGAAGACGGTCAACTTCTCCAACTGGACCGAGTACATGGACGTCGACGGCAGCGGGAAACGCCATCCCACGCTCGACGCGTTCACCAAGCGCACCGGGATATCCGTCCGGTACACCGAGGACATCAACGACAACAGCGAGTTCTTCGGCAAGATCAAGCCGCAGCTCGCCGCCGGCCAGGACACCGGCCGCGACCTGATCGTCCTCACCGACTGGCTCGCCGCGCGCCTGATCCGGCTGGGGTGGGTCCAGAAACTGGACGCGTCCAACCTGCCGCACGCCTTCGCCAACCTGTCCGCACAGTTCCGCACCCCCGACTGGGACCCGGGACGGGCGTACTCGTACCCCTGGCAGGGCATCTCGACGGTCATCGCGTTCAACAAGAAGGCGCTCGACGGCGTCGAGGTGAAGTCGGTCTCCGACCTCCTCGACAACCGGAAGCTGAAGGGCAAGGTCGGCTTCCTCACGGAGATGCGCGACACCGTCGGCATGACCCTGCTGGACCTGGGCAAGGACCCGGCGACGTTCACGGCGGACGACTACGACGCGGCGATCGCGCGCCTCCAGAAGGGCGTCGACAACGGCCAGATCCGCCGCTTCACCGGCAACGACTACACCGCCGACCTCACCAAGGGCGACCTCGCCGCGTGCATCGCGTGGGCGGGGGACGTCGTCCAGCTGAAGGCGGACAGCCCGGACGTCGACTTCGTCATCCCCGACAGCGGCTACATGACGTCCAGCGACAACCTGCTGATCCCCAACAAGGCGCGCCACAAGACGAACGCCGAACGGCTCATGGACTACTACTACGAGCCCGGACCGGCGGCGCAGCTCGCCGCGTACATCAACTACGTCTGTCCGGTGGACGGCGTCAAGGACGCGCTGGCGAAGATCGACCCGGACGCGGCGGACAATCCGCTGATCATCCCGGACAAGGCGATGCAGGCCAAGTCGCACTCCTTCCGCTCGCTGAGCGCGAGCGAGGAGACCGCATTCGAAGCGAAGTTCGCGAAGCTCACTGGGGCGTGACGACGATGACAGACAACAGCGGCGACGTCCGCCTCTCCGGCATAGGCAAGACGTACGGCGCGTTCACCGCCGTGCACCCCCTCGACCTGACCGTCCCGCAGGGCTCGTTCTTCGCGCTCCTCGGGGCGTCCGGTTGCGGCAAGACGACGACCCTGCGGATGATCGCGGGTCTGGAGGAGCCGACCAGTGGCACCGTCCACCTCGGCGACCAGGACGTCACCCGCCTGCCGCCCCACAAGCGGCCCGTGAACACGGTCTTCCAGTCGTACGCCCTCTTCCCGCACCTCGACATCTACGAAAACGTCGCATTCGGCCTCAGGCGGCGCGGGATCAAGAGCGTGAAGAAAATGGTCGACGACATGCTGGAACTCGTCCAGCTGGGCGAGCAGGCCCGTAAACGGCCCCACCAGCTCTCCGGCGGCCAGCAGCAGCGCGTCGCCGTCGCCCGCGCCCTCATCAACCACCCCAAGGTGCTCCTCCTCGACGAACCCCTCGGCGCCCTCGACCTGAAGCTGCGCCGCCAGATGCAGCTGGAGCTCAAGCGCATCCAGACCGAGGTCGGCATCACCTTCGTGCACGTCACGCACGACCAGGAGGAGGCCATGACGATGGCCGACACGGTCGCCGTGATGAACGCGGGCCGCGTCGAGCAGCTCGGCGCCCCCGCCGACCTGTACGAGAACCCGCGCACGACGTTCGTCGCGAACTTCCTCGGCACCTCCAACCTCATCGAGGCCGAGGTCGACACCAAGAACGGCGACGACATCGTCCTCAAGGCCGAGGACGGGCGGCTCGTCCTGCCCGCGTCCCGCTGTCCCGCCCCGGTGACGCCCGGCGGCAGGCTCCTCGTCGGCGTCCGCCCCGAGAAGGTCGCCCTCGCGCACGCGCACGAGGCGTCCACCGTCCCGGAAGGCCGCAACCGACTGCGCGGGACGATCGCCGACGCCAGCTTCATCGGCGTGTCGACGCAGTACGTGATCCGTACGGCCGTCTGCCCCGAGTTCGCGGTGTACGCCCAGAACGTCGACCGGGACGCGCGCCTGGTACCCGGCGCCGAAGTCGTCCTGCACTGGGCGCCTGCGCACACCTTCGGCCTCGACGCGTCTCAGGACATCGATGCGGGCACCGAGGAAGAGGCGGTCGTCTGATGACCGTCACCGAGGCTCCCGCGCGTGTGCGCAAGACGCGCGTGCGCAAGAGAGGCCGCTGGACGCCGTACTGGCTGCTGCTCCCCGGCATCCTCTGGCTGCTCGTGTTCTTCGCGCTGCCGATGATCTACCAGGCGTCGACCTCCGTGCAGACGGGCTCCCTGGAGGAGGGCTACAAGGTCACCTGGCATTTCGCGACCTACTGGGACGCCCTCCAGGAGTACTGGCCGCAGTTCCTGCGCTCGGTCCTGTACGCCGCCGCCGCGACCGTCCTGTGCCTGGTCCTCGGCTACCCGCTGGCCTACCTGATCGCGTTCCGCGCGGGGCGCTGGCGCAACCTGATCATGATCCTGGTGATCGCCCCGTTCTTCACCAGCTTCCTGATCCGTACGCTCGCGTGGAAGACGATCCTCGCGGATGGCGGCCCGGTCGTCGGAGCCCTCGACACCCTGCACGTCCTGGACGTCACCAGCTGGCTCGGCTGGACGGCGGGCGACCGCGTCCTGGCGACGCCCCTCGCGGTCGTGTGCGGGCTGACGTACAACTTCCTGCCGTTCATGATCCTGCCGCTCTACACGTCCCTGGAGCGCATCGACGGCCGCCTCCACGAGGCCGCCGGTGATCTGTACGCGCGCCCGTGGACGACGTTCCGGAAGGTCACCTTCCCCTTGTCGATGCCGGGGGTCGTCTCCGGGACGCTGCTGACGTTCATCCCGGCGTCCGGCGACTACGTCAACGCCGAACTCCTCGGCTCGACCGACACCCGCATGATCGGGAACGTCATCCAGACCCAGTTCCTGCGCGTCCTGGACTATCCGACGGCTGCCGCGCTGAGTTTCCTCCTCATGGCCGCGATCCTTTTCATGGTCACGTTCTACATCCGCCGTTCCGGGACGGAGGACCTCGTCTAGATGTCCTGGCTCAAGCGTCATCTCGTCGTCATCGCCGGATTGTGCACACTCGCCTATCTGCTGCTGCCGAACGTCGTCGTCACGGTCTTCTCCTTCAATAAACCAAAAGGCCGTTTCAATTACGAGTGGCAGAACTTCTCCCTCGACGCGTGGAAAGACCCGTGCGGCGTCGCCGGAATGTGCGGATCGCTCTCGACCAGCCTCCAGCTCGCGTTCTGGGCGACCCTCGGGGCGACCGCGCTCGGCACGATGATCGCCTTCGCGCTGGTCAGGTACCGCTTCCGCGCGCGGGGCGCCGTCAGCTCGCTGATCTTCCTGCCCATGGCGATGCCCGAGGTCGTGATGGCGGCCTCGCTGCTCACCCTGTTCCTCAACATGGGCGCCCAGCTCGGCTTCTGGACGATTCTCATCGCCCACATCATGTTCTGCCTGAGTTTCGTCGTGACGGCCGTCAAAGCACGCGTCATGTCGATGGACCCGCGCCTCGAAGAAGCCGCCCGCGACCTTTATGCCGGACCGGTCCAGACATTCCTGAGGGTGACCCTCCCTATTGCCGCCCCCGGAATCGCCGCCGGTGCGCTGCTCGCCTTCGCACTATCCTTCGACGATTTCATCATCACCAATTTCAACGCCGGTTCGACCGTCACGTTCCCGATGTTCGTCTGGGGTTCCGCACAGCGCGGTACGCCCGTGCAGATCAACGTCATCGGCACGGCGATGTTCCTCGTCGCCGTCCTCCTCGTGCTGGTCTCCATGGCCGTCGGCAGACGCCGTAGCAAGCACAGGGTTTGACGTCCACGCGGTCCGGGAACACTCGTCGCCGCTTCTGCGCCGACTTCGGTACGGCTCACCCCGCGCGCGTGGCGTACGGCGCCGGACCCGGCGGGTCCGCACCCGGCCGTCCCGTCAGGGAGCGTGCCGAACAGGCCGGTGCCGTGCTCACCGGCGCACGCGGGAGCGGAGACCGGTATGTGATCCGCTTCACTCCGGATAGGTCCCCGAACTCGCGTAATGCTCACCGGGAAACCTCCCTCTCTTCCTCGTGACGCCACACGGCGTCGACGACGGAAGACGACAGAAAGGGAGGTCTTCTCGATGACTGGGGCCAAGACTGCGGTCGAATGGCTGGCATCCGTAGCGCCCGACCCCGACGCCTGCCGGTGGGAATGGGAGCGCAACCCCCTCGGGGTCGCGCTGCTGCCCGCCGGGCGCGCCTGGGACGTGCTGATCCTGCCGGGCGAACTCGGCCGTCCGACCCTCGACATCCTCACCCGCATCCTCGACCGGCCCGGCCCGGTGCTGGTCGACTTCGGCGACAACCGCATGGGGTTCTTCGTGCCGCCGGGCACGGCCGCGCGCTGGCTCGGCACCGGGATCCGCAGCGCCGGGAACGGCACCTGGATCGTCGTCCCGTACCCGGGGCGCTCGACCGGCGCCGTCCGCTGGCTGGTCCCCCCGGACGGCACCGGCACGCTGAACGACCCCGCGCTCCTCGAACTCGCCATGCACGAGGCCGCCGCCGGGCTCGCGGCGAGGGAGGACGGGTGATCACGGGCTGACCGGTCCGCGAGCACACCTCCGCGTCCCCCATTCCGGGGAGGGTGCCCGCGCGCGAACACGCAACGTCGGCCGCCCGTGCGGCCGACGCGGTCTGCGCAGTCGTACAACCTTTCGTATGACCGCGAGTCCCCAAGTCCCCAAGTCCCCGGGTCCCCAAGCCCGCAAATCCCCAAGTTCGTACGCCCCTGAGGCGGCCGTTACGCGACAGTGGCCGCCCGTCCTACGAGTCGGCCGTCGCCTTGAGCGCCAGCCACAGCTCCATCCGCACGTCCGGGTCGTCCAAGGAGCGGCCCAGGATCTCCTCCACGCGGCGCATCCGGTAGCGCAGCGTGTGCCGGTGCACTCCCAGATCGGCGGCGGCCGAGTCCCACTGGCCGTGCCGGGAGAGCCACGCGCGCAGCGAGGCGACCAGGTCCCCCCGGCCCGTCGCGTCGTGCTCGTGCAGCGCCCGCAGGAGACCGTCCGAGAACGCCCGCACCGCGTCGTCCGCGAGGAGCGGCAGGACCGAGCCCGACGCCAGCTGGTCGTGCTCCACGAACGCCCTGCCCCGGCGCCTGGCGACCGACAGGGACTGCTCGGCCTGCTTGTGGCCGACCGCGGCCGTACTGGGCCCTGCCGGGCCCGACAGGCCGATCACCAGGTCGTGGCCCTCCGTCGACCGGTCCGCCTCCACCTCCGCCGCGTACTCCACCGTCTCCGCCAGCACCCCGCCGTCGTCCACCGCGACGACCACCAGCCGTTCGCCCTCCGGGACGACCAGCACGGGTTCGGCCGCGCGGGCTCCCGCGGACTCCAGGGCCTCCGCGAACTCCTCCAGCGGACCCTCGCCGTCCCGCACGCGCGCGCCGGGGCCCGGTTCCGCGACGATCACCCGGAACGGGGCGTCCAGCAGACCGGCGTACAGATCGCCCGCCACCGCGCGCGCGTGGTCCGGTTCGCCCGCGAGGAGCATCCGCAGGACCGCCGCGCCGATGCGCTGCTCGGCCGCGCGCAGGGCACGGGAGCGTTCCGTCGTCAGGGTGAGGAGGGCGATCGCCGAGTGGACGGCGTACCGCTCGGCCGTGCCCGGGGCGGTGGCCGTGCCGACGGCGAGCGCCGCGCGCGGGCGGCGGCCGGTGCCCAGGGAGTGCAGCTCCACCCGGTCCTCGCCGTCGATCACCGAGGAGGCCGGGGCGGGGCGCTCGCGCAGGCGCGCGACGTCCGCCGTGAGGCGGGCCGCCCTGCGCCACGCCCACTCCGGGGCCGCCGCGACGACCGCGCCCGACGGGTCGTACAGCGCCGCCCAGCCGTCCAGGTGGGCCGCCAGCGCCGCCAGCAGGCCCTCGGGGCCGGCGGCCAGGGTCTGGCGCGTCAGCTCGCGCTGAGCGGCGAAGCCGTCCGTCACCGCGCGGTACTGGTCCGCCGCGAGCGCCGCCGATACGGCCTTGCTGATCGCGATGAACGGGGTCCGGCGCGGCACTTCGAGCAGCGGCAGCCCCTCCGCGCGGGCCGCCTCCACCAGCGCCTCGGGGACGTCCTCGTAGTTGACGCCCACCGCGAACCCCAGCCCCACCACCCCCGCCTCCACCAGCCGCCGTACGTACCGGCGCATCGCCTCCGGGTCCTCGGCGTCCAGCTTCAGCGCCGTGGTCAGCAGCAGCTCCCCGCCCTCCATGTACTCCGCCGGGTCCGGCAGCTCGCTCACATGCGTCCACCGCACCGGCACACCGAGCTTGTCCTCGCCCGCGCGCACGACGAGCTTCAGCGCGGAGTGGTGGACGAGGGAGGCGAGGGTGGGGGGCATGGTGCCTTCAGACGCGAGGAGGTCGGGAGCAGTGCCGATTGTGCCTCAGCGCCTGGAGGGACGGTCACCACGCGACGAGCAGCCGGGACAGCCGCACGTGCGCCCCGAACTGCGTCGGCCCACTGATCCGGACCCCGCCCGACCGCACGAGGTCCTTGAGGCGCTGCGGCAGGCCGTCGTCGAAGCGGATGCCGTCCGGCACCGGGACTCCGGCGGCCCGCATCGGCCACTCGATCTCGCGGCAGGTGGTGCTGAGCCAGTCGAGGACCGGCGACCCGCCGGGGCCCGCCAGCGGCACCCAGGTGACCACCTCCGGGTCCGGGAGACCGGCGTCGAGGAACGTCCGGGTGAGGCGGGGCCCGAAGTCGGGTACGGCACCGGCCGCCCGGAAGGGGGCGGGCCACAGCGCGTAGTACCGGTCCCACTCCGGCAGCGGCGGATCGGACGGCGACGTGTTGGTGAAGTCCATCTCGTGCAGGACGACGATGCCGTCCGGCTTCAGCAGGGAGGCCAGCCGGCGCAGCGCCGACGCGGGATCGGGCAGGTACATGAGGATGTACCGGCCGACCAGGACGTCGAACTTCTCCGGCCGGGTGAAGTCGCCGAGGTCCGCGACCTCGTACCGGACCGAGCCCGCGAGCCCCGCCTCCCGCGCGCGTGCCCGCGCGCTGTGGACGCTCCCGGGGTCGCGCTCGATCCCCACGACCTGCCCGCCGGGCCCGACCAGACCGGCCGCCAGCAGGGCGACGTCACCCGGTCCCGAGCCGATGTCCAGGACGCTCATCCCGGGGCGCACTCCGGCCGCGCGCAGGATTCGTTCGGTGAACGGCGAGACCGCCTCGTTCTGGAGGGCGAGCCGCCGACGCTCGCTCTCGGAGTGACCGAGCAGATAGCCACTACGGCGCGTCATGAGGCACCTGCCAGGCGGCGTATCGCCTTGCCGCTCGACGTACGGGCGATCGCGCCCCGCCGGACGAGAACGATCTCGTCCGGCGTAATACCCAGCTCGGCCATCACGCGCGCGCGGATACGGCCCGTCGTGTCACGGCGGCTCGCCTCGTCCCGCCGCGTCGTCTCGACGACGAGCCCGAGCCTGCCGCCCTCGTCGGTCCAGATCTGCTCGGCCAGCACGCCGTGGACCGGGATGCCGGGCGTGTCGCGTACGACGGTCTCGATGTCGCTCGCCCAGTGGTTCGCGCCGAACACGATGATCACCTCTTTCGTACGGCCCACGACGTACAGCTCACCGTCGTACCGCAGGCCCAGGTCACCGGTCGCCACCCAGCCGCCCGGCAACAGCAGGCGACGGCTCTCCTCAGGGGCGTGGTCGTACCCGGTGCCGGTGACGGACGCCCCCCTGACCTCGATGGCGCCGACGGTGCCGTCCTCGGCCGGTACGCCGTTCGCGGCGGTGAGCCGGACCTCCGTACCCAGCACCGGCGTTCCCACACCCACCAGTTCGCGGTACGGCCCGCCGCAGGGCGCCACCGGCACGTACCGGCCCCGGCTGAGCTCGTCCCGGTCGGCGCGCAGCACCGCGGCCGGACGGCCGACCGGGGGGAGGGTGACCGCGAGGGTCGCCTCCGCCAGCCCGTAGGCCGGGAGGAACACGTCCTTCGCGAGTCCGGCGGGGGCGAAACGCTCGGTGAAGGCGTCCTGGAGGCGCCGGTCGACCGGCTCGGCGCCGTTCACCGCGATCCGCCAGCGGGACAGGTCGAGCCCGGCCGACGGCCCCACACCGCGCCGCAGGACGTACCGGTAGCCGGAGTCCGGGGCCATCGTGAACGTGGCGCCCAGCCGCCCCATGGCCGCGATCCACCCGTTCGGGTCCCGCAGGTAGTCCTCGGGCGTCAGCAGATGGATGCCGACGTCGTGCAGCAGCGGCGTCAGGAAGGAACCGATCAGCCCCATGTCGTGGAAGAGCGGCAGCCAGGTGCAGCCGACGTCGGCCGGAGTGAGCCGGGTGCCGTGGGCGATGGCCGCCACCCCGGCCGCCACGTTCCCGTGGCTCAGCACGACACCCCGGGGCTCGCTGCTGGTGCCCGACGTGTACTGGACCACCGCCGGGTCCGACGCGGCCCGTACGACGTACGCCGTTCCTGGCTCGGCGACCTCCGCCACCGGCAGTACGTCGATACCCGCACCTAGCGCCGGGAGCAGCCCGGGCGCCGACAGCACCGTACGCACGCGCGAGCGGCGCAGTGCCGCCGCCGTACGCCGTACGTACGCGTCGGACGACCCGAAGGGCACCGGACCCGGCAGCGGCACCGCGACCGCGCCCGCCGCCAGTACGCCGAAGAACGCGCGCGCGAAGTCCACCGACGTCGGCAGGACGAGCGCGACCCGCTCGCCGGGCTTGACCCCGCGCGACAGCAGTCCCACCGCCACCTGCCCCGCTTCGGCGAACAGGTCGGTGTACGGCAGGGACTCGCCGTCCCGGCCCCGGCGCAGCACGTGCAGGCCGCGCCCGGACCGCCGCACGGCGACCTCGGCGAGCGCCGCGAAGAGGGTCACGGCATGGGCTCCGGGTCCGTGATCAGCCCGGAGACCGCGCCCGCGAACTCCCGTACGGTGCTCGTCTCGAAGACGATGTGGTCCTCCACCTCGATGCCGTAGCGCTGCTCGATCTCCAGCACGATCTGGAGCGCGTGGATCGAGTCGAAGCGCGGCAGGGAGCGCAGATCGGCGTCCACGTCCACCTCCTCGACGGGGACGCGCAGTTGCTCGGCGACGATGCGGCTGACGGTGTGCTCGATCTCGGTGACACGCAGCGGTGACATGGCGTGGGGGTGTCCTGTTCTGTGACGTGGTCAGCGGGGCAGGGCGCGCAGCTTGGCCTTGATGTCGCGCGGGGTCTCCAGCGAGTCGTCGTCCGCGAGGAGCCGGACGATCGACATCACCTTGGCGTCCGCGGAGTCCACCGAGTCGTGCTGGATCGTCTCGATCCGGCGGATGCCCGCCGAGGACGTGGAGTGCGGGTAGAACATGCCCGCCGGGTGCTTGACGCCGCCCTGCCGGTCGGCCAGCCAGATGTAGGCCATGCGCAGGGCGGCGGTCCGGTGGGCCGGGTCGCCGTCGCACAGCTCCCGCAGGAACACCGAGAACGCGCGGCAGTGCCGGGCCTCGTCGCGGGCCAGCAGCCGCCAGATCTTCCGGATCACCGGCTCCGGCGCGTGGGCCGCGAGCGCCTTGTAGAGGGCGGCGGCGCGGGACTCCGAGACGACGTTCATCATCAGGGTCGCCGAGCGCACGTCGCCCTGCGGGTACGGCTCGCGCTTGTAGAGCGCGTGCTTCGAACGCAGCTTGACGCCGATCCGGTCCAGGTAGCGGGCCTGGACCAGCGAGTGCCGGGACTCCTCCGCGCCCCACTGGAGCGCCCAGGACGAGAAGCTCGCCTCGCCCTGCCACTCCCGCAGGAAGTTGTGGGCGCCGGGCAGGGTGCCGAACTCGATGACGGCGGCCTCGGTGAGGCAGTCCACGGTCCGCTCGTCCAGCAGACCGTGCTCGATGCGGTCGAGGTCGATCTCGGTCCAGTCCCAGCGGGTCGTCTCGAACCAGTCGAAGATCTTGTTGAACGTCATGTCGAGGTAGTAGTCGGTGTACAGGTCGTCCGCCATCAGCGCGCGGTGCGCCCGCAGGGCCAGTTCGACCGAGCCGGCGAACCCGCCGGGCGCCACCGCCGACGGCCGCACGATGTCCTCGACGTCCAGGGCCTCCGCCCAGCCGGGTACCGGCCCCGCCGTGTCGGGCCCGACGACGTACACACGGGTCCGGTCGAACCGCGCGTGCGCGCGCAGGGCCCGTACGGAGGGCAGCGGCTCGGCGTCCGCGCCGATCCACACGGCCGCGAGGTCGGCCGACGGGTCGAACTCGTGCAGGTAGCGCTGCCAGTCGGCGTGCGCGGGACGGTCCACGGCGACGTCGCCGAAGGCGGGGAGGGTGAGTTCCCCGGCGGGGGAGACGGCGGTGGTCGGGGCCAGCAGGGCGATTCTGGGCGTGGTCACGAGGAGCGGTCCTCTCTGGTGGTCTGCCGTGTCAGCGCGCCTCGGTACCGGCGGCGGGGCCGAGGAGCACGGGCAGCTCCTCGATGCTGTTGCTGACGAACGACGGCACGGGTCGGGCGGTCCATGTGCCCGGCGGCGCCGGCCGTACCTCGGGGAAGCGGGTGAAGAACCCGGCCAGCGCCGTTTCGAGCTGGAGGCGCGCCAGGTGGATGCCGATGCAGAAGTGCGGGCCGTGCCCGAAGCCGAGGTGGCCCGCCTGCCTGCGGCGGACGTCGAAGCGTTCCGCGTCGGCCCCGTGGTGCTCCGGGTCGCGGCCCGCCGAACCGAACGACGCGAGGACGGCCTCGCCCCGGCGGATCGTTTCGCCTCCTACGACGACGTCCTCGACGGGGTAGCGCATCGGGAACTGGTTCACCGCGCCGTTCCAGCGCATCGTCTCCTCGACGACGGCGCTCCACGGCGCCTCTCCGGCGCGCACGGCCGCGAGTTGCTCGGGGTGGGTGAGCAGGGCGTGGCAGGCGTTGACGAGGACGTTGATGACGCTCTGGTGGCCCGCGAAGAACATCAGCAGGATCATGCCGTGCAGCTCGCTGTCGCTGAGCCGGTCGTCCCCGGCCCGACGCGCCGTCAGCAGCGCGCTGATCAGGTCGTCTCCGGGCGTGTCGCGGCGCTCCGCCACGATCTCCCGCAGCAGCGCCTCGATCCGCGCGTCGGTCTCCAGGACCTGTTCGGGGGTGTTGGTCGTCCGGGTCTGCATCCCGGTGAGCACGTGCAGCAGCCGCCGCTTGGGCTGCGGGACGCCCACCAGGTCCGAGATGACGGCGGTGGGGATCGGGTAGGCGAACGCCTTGCGGAAGTCCACCGGCCGGTCCACGGGCCGCGCGGCGAGCCGGTCGAGGAGCGTGCCGACGAGCTGTTCGACCCCCGGGCGCATGGCCTCCACCCGGGCCGGGGTCAGCGCCTGGTCGACCAGCCCGCGCAGCCGCCGGTGGTCCGCGCCGTGCGCGTTGATGACGCTGTCGGTCGACACGAAGCCGATCAGCGGCCACCCGTCCGGCACCTCGCCGCGCGCCGCCGCACCCCAGTACGCGATCCCCTTGGCCATCCTGGGGTCCGTCAGCACCCGGCGCAGATCGTCGTGGTGCGGAATCGCCCACGCCCGCACCCCGCCGGGGAGCTGGACCGGTACGGCTCTGCCCGCCGCCCGCAGCCGGGCGTTCTCCGCGTGCTGATCCGAACCGTCGACGTCGAGGACGAACGGGCATTCAATCGAATCCACTTTCATCTCCCTCTAGGGGAACGCGACGTGCCGGGACGTTTCCTCCGCCAAGAAGCGTGCGACGTCGGCGCCGAATTCGTCGTACGCGTGGAAAAGGAATCCGTGCCCGGTGCCGGGATAGATCTTCAGCGTGGAATGCGGCAGGTGTTTCGCGAGAATTATGCTTTTCCCGGCGGCGACCATGATGTCCCGTTCGCCGTGGGCGACGAAGGCCGGCTGGGTGATCGACGCGAGGTCCCGGACGGCCGACGGGTCGTGCGCTCCCCAGGCCGCCGCCGCTTTCAGCTGGGCCCGCCAGGAGGGTTCGGCGACGCCCGCGCCCAGGCCCACCCGGCGGACGTACGCGACACCCTGCGTACGGCCCTCCGAGGTCGGCGGGAAGAACAGATGGACGAGGTCCTTGGGGCCGACCTGCGCTTTCGTGATGACCTCCCGGACCCGGCCCTGCGCGGCGAGGTCCTCGCCAAAGCCGCGCGGGGAGGTGCCGGCGAGGACCAGACGGCGTACGAGGTCCGGGCGGACGCGCGCCAGGGTCTGGGCCACGTAGCCGCCCAGGGAGAAGCCGAGGACGTCGATCTCGGTGAGGCCCAGCGATTTCGCGAAAGCGGCGATTCCCTCCGCCATGGCCGCGACCGTGTCCGGGGTCGTTCCGTCCGACAGGCCGACACCGCGATTGTCCGGGACGAACACCTCACGGTCCGCCGCCAGCTTTTCGAGCAGGGCCGGGTCCCACATGTCGAGGGCGGCACGGAAATGCGAGAGGAGTAACAGGGGCGGCATTCCCGTGTCTTTGCCGAGCCGGGTGTAGGCGTAACGGCAGCCGTCGAAGGAGCGGGCGAAGAGCTTTTCCATGAAAACCCTTCGTCGCCGCGATACGGGTGATAGATATGGGTGATATCAGAAAAGTAACCCTGCCCGTAATCGCGTGTCAACGATCAGTATTGGCCATCGACTTGGCTCCGCCGCAGGTCCACCAGCATCGGCGGCGCGTATTCGCCCCGCACGCTGGTCAGGGACAGCACCGCGTGGCCCGGCGGGACCTCGTGGGCCAGTTGGGACGCCGACCAGCGCTCCCGCTCGACCTGACGGACGGTCACCGCGTCCGTGGTGACCGCCTTGCCGGTGACGAGTTTGCGCAGGGCGTGGATCGCGCGGGTCATCGGCTGGTCGGCGAAGACCGTGTGCTTGGCGACCTCGGTCGTCTCGACCCACTCCGTGCCCCACGTCTGGGCGAACCGGTTGCCGTCCCACGTCGTGACACCCGCGTACGCCATCCGGCACCCCACGGCGCCGTACAGCGGCCCGTGCAGGGCCTCCGGGACGTCCCCGACGCTCCGCAGCGCCAGCACCACGCCCGCGTCGCGCGAACGCAGGCGCTGGATGTGCCGCACGGACTCCGCGGTGACCGTCCCGGTCGCGTCGTCGAGCACGAGGCACGCGAAGTGGGTGCGCCGGTCCTCCCGGACGACCGCGTTGAACTGCGCGAGCACCAGGCGCGTGAGGATCCGTCCGGCTTCCTCGTGCCCGCGTGCGGGGAGGTCGATGCGGATGCGGAGGGGGTGGTCGGCGAGGGCGCGGAGGGAGAAGGCGCGGTGGGGGGTGCGGCTGTGGTCCGTGTCCCCGCCGCCCCCCAGGAACTCCGCGAACACCGGCCTGCTCAGCAGCGCCAACCGGTCCGCCAGCGCGCGTCCCGCGTCTGCGGGGGCCCCGGTCTGGCGGATGCGCGCGTCCAGTTCGCGGCGCATGACCTCGTCCCCGGCGAGGGCGTCGCGCAGGGACGCCAGCGCCTCGGGGCTCTCCAGGAGCTCGCGCAGGGCCGGGAGGGTCGGGAAACGGCCGTGTACGGCCCGGTAGGGGCCCAGGAGCTGGGCGAGGGCCGTCGCCGCCTGAGGGGTCGCCAGGTCGCCCACGAGGGCCTCGGAGAGGATCGCGGCGGCCTCGTCGGGGTCGTCGGAACCCGCGTACGGGTCGAGGTCGTGGACGGACGACGGGTCGCCGATACGGACGACGACGTCGAAGGAGTCGTCGGAACCCAGCGGCGCGCCCGCCGAGGACACCGCGACGACCGCACACGCGCCCGTGAGCGCGCGCAGGGCCAGCGATTCGGTCACCGGCTCGATCAGCGTGCGCGTCTTCCCGGAACCCGACGGACCGACCGCCAGCAGCGAGGTCCCCAGCACGTCCGCCCCGAGCGCGGCCCCCGCGTCCCGGTAGGGCACCGGCGCCCGCTCGGCGGACACCCACCGCCCGATCCGCACCTGCCCGGCGAGCAGGTCGTGCGGCGCGGTACGGCGCGGCAGATCGCGCGCGCCCGAGGGATGCGTCCAGGCCGCGCCCCCCTGCCGCAGCACCGCCTCCCGGAACGCCCCGAGCGAGGCGCCCGCGCGCGCGAGGCCGAACGCGTGCTCCACGCGCGCGCAGTCGACGTCGTTCATCCGCCCCGCCGCGACCTCACCGCTCAGCAGGTCGGCCGCCTCCGTCTGCCCGGCGTCCCGCAGCGCGGGCCACTGCGCGCGCGGGCGCTCGACGACGACCTGCACCGGCGCCTCGCCCCTGCGCACGGCCAGCATGTCCTTCGCGTACGGCCACCAGCCCCCGACCTTCGCGAACGGCCACACCACCAGCGCGGTGACCACCGCGTACAGCGAGTCCGTGAACAGGGCCGACGTGAACAGCTCGTAGCTCCCGGAGATCAGCACGACCAGCGAGAACAGCGGGTCCACGACGGGCAGCGAGTCCCAGCCGACCAGCGGGAACGCGTCCGGGAACACGAAGCTGAGCGTCACCAGCGCCGCGACGAACGCGTACACCGCGCGCGCGGGCTGCGGACGGCGCCCGATGAAGTGCCGCACGGCGTCCGGCCAGCTCCCCAGCCGGCCCATCGTGTACATGAGGACGGCGAAGAACAGCCCGTCGTACACGACCCGCGCCTCCGCGCCCTCCGTGGTCTTCGCGGAGGCCATCGTCCCGCCCCACCACCAGTCGCCCGGCGTGAACAGCCGCAGCAGGGTGAACTGGTAGGGGAACGACCCGCGCCGCCACAGCGACCACAGCACGAGCGCGACGACCAGCGGGATCAGCAGGCCGACGACGGTGACGGGGGAGAGGCGCTCACCGTCCTGCGAGGCGTCCTTGGGCGGCCGGAAACCGAACCGCCAGATGCCGGGGCGGGCTTCCGGGCGGGGGGTGTCGAGCCACTCGGAGACGGCACCGGGGGCGGCGGGCTGCTTGCCGTACGGATCGCCGGTCCCGAACGCGCCCCCGGCCCCCGGCGCGCCGGGCGCGTGGGCCGGCTTCGGCGGTACTCCCGCACCACCCTCCGGGGACCCCGCAGGGCGCGGTACAGGGCTCGCATGCGTACCGCGCGCGTCCTGCGTCCCGTCGCTGTTCATCGCCCTGCCCCCTGACCAGCCGCTCAGTCCACCGTCAGCCGTCAATCTAACGCGCCCGCAAAGGGAGTTCACCGCTCCCGCGCCAGACCGCGCCGACACCGCCGTACGCCGTCACTGTCCACGGCGGACAACGCGCCGCCCAGAAGGCGCCCACATGGAGCATGCCCAGCTTGTCCGCCCCGTCCTAACCTGCGAGAAAACGGAGGCGGACGCGCTGGGTACACACACCCCGGTGGACCCCGTCCCGTACGCATCACCCGGTTCGCACCCTCTAGGAGCCCCCATGACCGACCTTCCGCAGGAGCGCCGGATCGTCACCGCGATCCCCGGCCCCAAGTCGCAGGAGCTTCAGGCCCGTCGCCTCGCCGCCGTCGCGCGGGGCGTCGGTTCGGTGCTGCCGGTGTTCACCGCGCGCGCGGGAGGCGGGATCGTCGAGGACGTCGACGGCAACCGGATGATCGACTTCGGCTCCGGGATCGCGGTCACCAGCGTCGGCGCGTCCGCCGAGGCCGTCGTCCGGCGCGCGAGCGCGCAGCTCGCCGACTTCACCCACACGTGCTTCATGGTCACGCCGTACGAGGGGTACGTCGAGGTCGCCGAGGCCCTCGCGGAGCTGACGCCCGGGGACCACGCGAAGAAGAGCGCGCTGTTCAACTCCGGCGCCGAGGCCGTCGAGAACGCCGTCAAGATCGCGCGGGCGTACACGAAGCGTCAGGCGGTCGTCGTCTTCGACCACGGCTACCACGGCCGGACCAACCTCACGATGGCCCTGACGGCCAAGAACATGCCGTACAAGCACGGTTTCGGGCCCTTCGCGCCCGAGGTGTACCGGGTGCCCGTCGCGTACGGCTACCGCTGGCCCACCGGCCCCGAGAACGCGGGCCCCGAGGCCGCCGCGCAGGCCATCGACCAGATCTCCAAGCAGGTCGGCGCGGACAACGTGGCCGCGATCATCATCGAACCGGTGCTCGGCGAGGGCGGGTTCATCGAGCCCGCGAAGGGCTTCCTGCCGGCGCTGAGCAAGTTCGCCGCCGACAACGGCATCGTCTTCGTCGCCGACGAGATCCAGTCCGGGTTCTGCCGCACCGGCCAGTGGTTCGCCTGCGAGGACGAGGGGATCGTCCCCGACCTGATCACCACCGCGAAGGGCATCGCGGGCGGGCTGCCGCTCGCCGCCGTCACCGGGCGCGCCGAGATCATGGACGCCGCGCACGCGGGCGGGCTCGGCGGTACCTACGGCGGCAACCCCGTCGCCTGCGCGGGCGCGCTGGGCTCCATCGAGACCATGAAGGCCCTCGACCTCAACGCCCGCGCGAAGGCGATCGAGGCGACGATGAAGGCCCGGCTGCTCGCCATGGCCGACAAGTTCGACGTCATCGGCGACGTGCGCGGGCGGGGCGCGATGATCGCCGTCGAGCTGGTCAAGGACCGGGCCACCAAGGAGCCGGCTCCGGAGGCCACGGCGGCTCTCGCCAAGGCCTGCCACCAGGAGGGGCTGCTGGTCCTGACCTGTGGAACGTACGGGAACGTCCTCAGGTTCCTGCCGCCGCTGGTCATCGGCGACGACCTGCTCAACGAGGGCCTCGACATCATCGAAGGCGCGTTCGCGGCCATCTGACGGGCGTGTGAAGAACGTGTGCGGGGAGGATGGCGGCTCCGGGTTCGGCCTGTCGCCGGGGCGGGAGCTGCCGTAGTTTCGTTCGTGATGAGAGATACACCCGCTCACGGGAGACCGTGGACGGTGCCGGGCCGGGGCCTCCCCAGCTTCGTCCTGGTCGTGCCTCGCGCACACATCCGGAGCCATTGGTTCCGGTGATCTCCTCACCGATCGGACCGTCGCCCGCCCCAAACCCCCCGGGGCGGCGGCACCCCGATCTGGACGGCCATCCCGGAACCACCCCCCCCTGTTCCGGGATGGCCGACCTCCTTCCAGAGGTGCGAACCACTTACAGGGCCCCGATTCTCCAAATCGGGGTCTTCTTTTTGGAGGATCGACGATACGGTACGTCTCGTCTCGTCAACTGTCTTGGTCAACCGCCTTGGGAGATCTCATGGAACGCTTCGTCGACGTCGCCCCCGGAACCCGCCTCTGGGCCGAGGAACGCGGCGACCCGCACGCGCCCCCGCTCCTGCTCGTCATGGGCGCCCAGGCGTCCGGCCTCGGCTGGCCCGACCCCCTCGTGGACCTCCTCGCCGCCCGGCACCGCGTCATCCGCTACGACCACCGCGACACCGGGCGCTCCACCTGGGGGTTCGATCAGCGGCCGTACCCGATCACCGCGCTCGCGCGGGACGCCGTCGCGGTGCTGGACGCGTTCGGGGTCTCGCGCGCGCACGTGGTCGGGCTGTCGCTCGGGGGGATGCTGACGCAGCTCCTTCTCGCCGATCACCCCGAGCGGCTGCTCAGTGCGACGCTCATGGGGACGAGCGCGCTCAGCGAGACGCCGTACGCGGGCGGGGAGCTGCCCGGTATCGAGGCCGAGGTGCTCGCGCTGTGGTCCACGCCGGTGCCGGACGATCTGACGTTGGACCAGGAGCTGGACCGGCGGGTGGAGCACTGGCGCGCGCTGCACGGGAAGCTGCTGCCGTTCGACGCTGCCTTCTATCGCGCGCTGGAGGGGGCGATCATCGGGCACACCGGGCATCACCGGGTGAACACCGCGCACGGGCGCGCGGACAGTGACGGGATGCTTCGTACGGGGGCGCTCGCGCGGAACGCTGTACCGACGCTGGTGGTCGAGGCGCCGGCCGAGCCGGTGTTTCCGCCGCCGCATGCCCGGCATCTTGTGCAGGTGATCGCGGGCGCGCGCCTGGTGGAGGTGCCGGGGATGGGGCATGCGCTTCCGCCGGAGGTGTGGGGGGTGTTGACGAAGGCGATCCTGGAGCACACGGGAGGCTGAGAAGCTTGAGCCCATGCCGATCAGCGCCCGCCTCCTCGCCGTACCCGCCGTCCTGCTGGCCCTGGTCACCTGGCAGGTGGCGGACAGCGGGCCGCTGCTGCGGTGGGACGAGCGGCTGAGTGCGGCGCTGCGGCATCCCGACCGGTTCGCCGAACTTCTTTCGGATCTCGGGAACGTCCAGGTGGCGCTGCCCGTTCTGCTGGTAGTGGCGGGATACGTGGCCTGGCTGGGGCGCCGGGCGGGCGAACCGCGGTGGTGGGGACCCGCCGCGGCAGCCCTTACGGCGATGGCGCTGGTGCCGCTCGTCGTCGTACCGCTGAAGATCTGGACCGACCGTCCGGGAACCCCGGCCGTCCCCCCGGCGACCGGGTACTTCCCCTCGGGGCACACGGCGACGGCGATGATCGCGTACGGCGGCGCGGTGCTCGTGCTGCTGCCGTGGCTGGCGGCGGGGCGGGCGCGGCGTACGGCGGTCGGCGTGGCGGTCGTACTGGTGGCGGCCGTGTCGTACGGACTGGTCCGGCGCGGGTACCACTGGCCGCTCGACGTGATCGCCAGCTGGTGCCTCGGGGCGGTGCTGCTCGGGGCGTTGCGGCTGGTCGTCGTACGGATCGGTGCGCCGAAGCGGAGTGTGGGCGCCGTGCACTCGGACGCGTAGGACAAACGCCCGATCGGGCGCCCGGCCCTACGGTGGACAGCGACTGTCGACTTTGCGGAAGGGCTCCCGACGATGACTTCCACCCACGCCTTCTGGCTGGCCGGCCGCGAGGCCACCGGCGAGGACACCTTCGACGTGACGTCGCCCTGGGACGGGCGGCTCGTCGGGAAGGTGAGCGTGCCGACCGACGCGCAGGTCGAAGAGGCGGTGGCCGCCGCGCACGCCGTCCAGGGCGAGTTCGCCGCGACCCCGGCGCACGTACGGGCCGCCGCGCTCGACCACGTCAGCAAGCGGCTCGCCGAGCGCGCCGAGGAGATCGCCCAGCTGATCTCCGCCGAGAACGGCAAGCCGGTCAAGTGGGCGCGCGGCGAGGTCGGGCGCGCGGTGTCCGTGTTCCGGTTCGCCGCCGAGGAGGCGCGCCGGTTCAACGGCGGCGAGGCGCAGCGGCTCGACACGGACGCGGGCGGGCAGGGGCGGCTGGCGCTGACCCGGCGGTTCCCGAAGGGGGTCGTGCTCGGGATCGCGCCGTTCAACTTCCCGCTGAACCTGTGCGCGCACAAGGTCGCGCCGGCGATCGCGGCGGGGGCGCCGATCATCCTCAAGCCCGCGCCCGCGACCCCGCTCTCCGGTCTGATCATCGGCGACCTCCTCGCCGAGACCGACCTCCCGGCCGGTTCCTGGTCGATCCTGCCGGTCGCGAACGACCGTATGCCCGCCCTCGTCCAGGACGAGCGGCTGCCCGTCATCTCCTTCACCGGCTCCGAGAAGGTCGGTTACGCGATCATGGACTCGGTGCCGCGCAAGCACTGCACGCTGGAGCTGGGCGGCAACGGCGCGGCGGTCGTCCTCGCGGACTGGTCCTCCGACGCGGACCTCGACTGGGCCGCGACCCGCATCGCGACCTTCTCCAACTACCAGGGCGGCCAGTCCTGCATCTCCGTCCAGCGGGTGATCGTCGACGCGGCCGTGTACGACCGGCTGCTCCCGCGCATCGTCGCGGCGGTGGAGGCCCAGGTCACGGGCGACCCGTCCGACGCGTCCACCGACGTCGGCCCGCTGGTCAGCGAGGACGCGGCCAAGCGGGTCGAGTCGTGGGTGGACGAGGCGGTCGCGGCGGGCGCCGCGCTGCTGGCGGGCGGCAAGCGCGACGCGGCGTCGTACGCGCCGACGGTCCTGACGGACGTCCCCGACGGCGTCACGTTGGCCCGCGAGGAGGTCTTCGGACCGGTCCTGTCGATCCAGAAGGTCGAGGGCGAGGAGGCCGCGTTCGCCGCCGTCAACTCCTCCAAGTACGGGCTCCAGGCGGGGGTGTTCACGCACGACGTGCAGGCGGCGTTCCGTGCGCATCGGGCGCTGGAGGTCGGCGGCGTGATCATCGGCGACGTCCCCTCGTACCGCGCCGACCAGATGCCGTACGGCGGCGCGAAGCTGTCGGGGGTGGGCCGGGAGGGCGTGAAGTTCGCGATGGAGGACTACACGTACGAGCGGGTGCTGGTGTTGACGGGGCTGGCGCTCTGAAGAACCGGGGTATGGCAGGGGTCTTGCTAATGGGAACCATTTTCACATAGAGTCGTTCCCGGCGCTGACCCGCCGTCCCATGAAGAGGCCCGGCACCGATGCCTTCCGGTGCCGGGCCCTTCTGTGCTCGGTTTCAGACGAGCTCGGCCAGCAGCCCGGCGTTCTCCGTGAGGTCGTGGCCGAGGACGACGGGGTGGTGGGGGAGTCGCGCCAACAGGTCGGTCACTTCACGGCGGGACGCCTCGGTGCCGCCGCCGTCCACACGGGCGAGGTCGAAGACGTCGGGGTAGCGGTCCTCGGTCGCGCCGCTCATGAAGTCCGTGTCATTCAGGTGCCGTTCGGTGGAGTCGCGCGCTGGGGCGGCGCCAGGAACGATACGAGGGAAGACGAGGGCCGCGGCTTTGCCGCCGGTCGCGAGCGAGAGGCCGAACCAGCGCGCGAACTGGTCCGGGAAGACCTGGGCCTTGAGCTCCTTGCCGTCCTCCCACAAGGGTTCACGACGACCGGCGAGCAGGGCGGCCGTGACGCGCGCGTCCTGCGTCGGGTGCAGGGCCTCGCCGTTCTTGAGGCGATCCCGCGCGGTGTCGAACCAGCCCAGCGCGTCGAGCAGTCCGAGCCCGATCGCCGCGGCCGAGGGCCAAGGCAGGACGTCCACACGGCCGTTGCCGTCGGGGCGGACGAACACCCGGTCGTTGGCTAGGAGTTGGAAGCCGCGACGGCTCGCCAAGGCCAGGGCGGCGGTCGTCTTGCCCGCGCCCTTCCGCCCGAACACCAGCACCGTACGCCCGACTTGATCCGTCACGGCCGAGGCATACAGCACCGACCAGCCCGACCGCAGCAGGACACCGCGCATGACCTCGCGGGCCAGGCGTGCGGTGGCGAGGGCGACGGGTTCGGATGCGCAGCCGGTGATGGTCAGGTGACCGGACTCCGGCTCGGAGAGGTAGGCGAGCCCCTCGCCGGGGGAGACGGCACGGACGACCGCCGCTTTGTCGTTCCGCGCGACCAGGGTCAGGGCCTTCGCGTACGTGGTGCTGGTGTGCGGGGCCAGGGTTACGGCAAGGGCGGCCTCCGCGTAGGCGTCACGGTCAACTTGAGCGACGACGAGCGGATGCGTCTCGGCAGCCGCTTCCGCCGCTTCCCACCAGGGGTCGAAGTAGCGAACGGCCCAGTCGGTGACGGCCCGTTCGGCACAGGCGACGGTGACGGCAGCGTCGGCGGCCTGGAGGCGTACGAAGTGAGTGGTCACGGCGAGGTCCTTCCGCCCTCAAGACCGAGGAGCAGACGCAGTGACGACACCACCGCACCTGCGGGTCCGTACCGAGTACGGCTGATACCGGCGCTGATTCGTCCCGGTCGCCGGGTCAGTTCGTCGTGCACCTGCTGGAGAGGGACGGGAACAGGCATTCCGTTGACGGTTGTCGACGAGGCACAGATGACGGCGGCGTCACCGTGCTCACCGATGACATGACCGTGCACCGCGTCGACGGGAACGCTGAGCAGTCGTGCGACGGTGAGCCGGTAACGGGCCGTGTCCAGCGCAGAGCCGACGCCGAAGACACGAGGGCAGCCGGATACGTCGGCGAACAGGCGGGTCATGAGGTCGACGGGGTTCGTCACCATCAGCACGGTGCCGGTATAGCCGCGTAGCCGGGCGGCGAGCGCACTGATCACGACTGAGTTCGCCTCTGCACCGCCCATCCGGACGTCCGTGCTGTGGCTGTTCGTGAACTGGGCACGGACGGCGACCACTACGGTCGTGCAGTCCCGCAACTCGTCGATCTCCGCGGCGTACGGCCGTACCGGCGAGCCGTACGCCACGCGCATGTCGTCGAGGTCGTCCCTGAGCGCGGCGGCCTGTTCGGCGCTGCGCGAGACGAGGAGGAGCCGGTCACAGAAGCCGAGCACGACCAGGGCGGCGCCGACCGCTTGGCCGACAGCACCACAGCCGATCACTCCGACGGTGGGCTTCACGAGGCCATCGCCACGACCCTGGTCAACGCACGCTCCCATGTGTCGTTCCGCGTCGCCTCGGACGCGAGGTCCGCCACGAAGGAGCACACCGGCACCGCACGCTCGATGAGTGCCAGGGCGGGAGACGGCAGGGGCAGGTCGGCCGGCGCCGAAAGGTAGGTCGTGACGATGTTGACGGTGTCCATCAGCCAGAGCGCCAGGATGTGCCGTGACCATGTGCCCTCCTTCGCCTGGCGCCGCATGAAGTCGTCGAGACCGATAGCGATGCGCCGAGCGACAGATGGGCCGGGGCGGCTGGTGGCGAGGAACAGGACGGTACGGCTGATGAGCTTGGCCAGGTCGACCATGGCGTCCGCCCGGAGGAGCCCGGGGTCCAGGAGCACTGGCCGTTCGTCCGGGCCATCGGGGAAGAGCACGTGTTCCGGAGGAACGTACCGGTGATCCCGCGCTCTGTGATGTCCCAGGACGGAGCGAGGAGTTGGGCGGTGCTCGGCCGATGGATCGGGCGTAACTCGGTGAGCACCCTGAACAACAACCCCGACGCGTCGTCCGGCCGGGCGAGCAGCACATCACCCAACGTAGGTCCGGACACCGGCTCGGTGAAGACGACACCTGACTTGAGGCCCGCAAGAGCGCACACTCTGGGGCCGGGCACGGTTGTGAGCAGTGTCAGTTGTGCCGCCTCGCGTGCAGGAAGGCTGTCCGGTCGGGCCAGGTACGCCTGTTGAGCCTGACGGACAACGGGCCAAGGGCCGCCGGCGCCGCGCAGGAGGGAGACGAGTGACATGCCGAGGAAGGACGTCTTCGCGTAGAGGGCACGGTCGCCGACGCGGACGCGGTGTACGTACTCGGTGACGCTGGGGACGTGGCTTTCCAGGAGGATGTGCTCCCCGGGCCACAACTCCCCGGCAGCCTGGTGGATGTGTGTCGCGGCGTACACGAACACGTCTGCGATGCCAGGGGCGTTCGGTGAGGAAGCGAGCGTGTTCGTCGTCATCGGTCCTCCAGGCCGAGGGCCAACTCGGCCCAGACGCGCTTGCCGTCGGACAGGCGGTCGACGCCCAGGCGGTCCGACAGTTCCTCGACGATGGGAAGGCCGCGACCCTGGTCGTCCTCCGGGGCCGGGCTCCCGAGGCGCGGCAGGCACCGGCTCCCGTCGCTGACGGCGACACGTACTCGCCGTCCGCCGACGAGGCTGACGGTCACGCGGATCGAGTCACCCTCGGCGTGGCACACGGCGTTGGCGACGAGTTCCGAGACGATCAGCGTCACGGCGTCGCAAAGGCCGCTGAGCGCGAGGCGGTTGAGCGCGGTCGCCACGAACCGCCGTGCGGCGCGGGCGGATTCCGGTACGCGCGGGAAGTTCTTGCCGTGAGTCCTGATGCCGGTCCGGGCCGGGCGGGTCGTGCTGTTCACGGGCGGGGTTCCTCTCTTCGGCTCCCTCATCACCGAGTCAACCGCCGTACGCCCAGGTGACGACGGAACTCCGAGCGGACTTTCCGCCGGACTTTTGCGGCAAGGGGACCTTCCACCGCCCTGGACATGGCTACCGTCAGTGCACGGACGTGGCGCTGGGGGTACGAGATGGCTGAACCGACGCTCTTCGAGCACGCCTGCGTCGCGGCGGGTTGGACAAGACCGGCGGACTTTCTGCGCGCGTTCGAGGAAGCCGCCGACCTGCTCGGCGAAGCGGTGACATTGACGGACCGGCAGGCGAGGAGATGGCGTGGTCCGTGTCCGCCGATGCCGAGAGCGCGGGCGTGGCGGGTGCTGCATGCGATGTTCGCGTGTGACCCGGCAGAGCTGGGCTTTCCCGGGCCGCCGCCGGGTGCCACCGTGAGGGGTGCACCTCTCCTCGTACAGGAAGGTACCGGGGACGTGAAACGTCGGGCGTTCATGCAGGACTCCGCAGGAGCCGTGGCCGGTTCGCTGGCGTCCGTGCGGTCCGCGTCCATCGGTACGACCCACGTCGTCGAACTCCGGGACGGCCTCGACGCCTTGTGCCGACTCGACGATTCCTACGGCGGTGACGACATCCGCCCCTTGGCCCACAAGCACCTCAGACGGATCGAGCGGATCATCAACACCACCCGCTATCCGGAGACGATCGGCCGTCAACTCCAGCTCCTCGCAGGGGAGACGGCCGCCTCCTGCGGCTGGCTGCACTACGACGCCGACAGCCAGGGCCAGGCCCGCAACTATTGGGGCGAGGCCCTCACCACCGCGACAGTCCTCGGCGACGAGGGTCTGGCCATCCGCGTCCTCGGCTTCCTGAGCATGCAGGCCAGCCACGAAGGGCGCCCCCGCGACGGACAGAACCTCGCCCGCGCGGCCCAGGAGAAGGCCGCCCGCTACGGCTCCCCCGTCCTTCAGTCGCTCCTCGCCTCACGCGAGGCGCACGCACTCTCCCTCATGGGCGATTACTCCACCGCGAAGAAGAAGCTGGCCGACTCGATGCGGCTCGTCGAGCGGGGAGCCCGAGGACGCCCCTGTCCGTCCTGGGCCGCCTTCCACGGTCCGGCCGAACTGGACTGCGCCCAGGGCATGTTGTACGCCGAAGCGGGCCGCCATCACGCATCCGCCCAGTTCTTCCGCGCCGCCCTTGCCCACCAGGACCGTACGTACGGCCGCAACCGCGCCCTCTACCGTCTCACCCTGGCCCGCAGCCTCGCCCACGCCGGCGAAGCGGACGAAGCCGCCGCGTACGCCGTCGAGAGCCTGGACCACCTCGCGGAGGTCGAATCGGGAAGAGTCACCCGGCGGCTCAGGGAAGTCACCACGCTGCTGCGGAACGTCGATGCCGTCACCACCCGCGACGCGGTTGGCCGTCTCACCCAGTACATCGACTCCGAAGGAGCCGCCTGAGTGATCTACGACCGGTACGACGCACTCGACGCGGACACCCGACTCGACGCCTTCCTCCCCGCCTACACGGAGATCTACCGCGAACCCCCCTACCTCGAAGGCCCGGACGACGTAACGGAGTTCGCCGAGCACTACCACGTCCAGACCCGGCGCCCAGGCATGCGCCTGATCCTCGCCCGCGCCCAAGAGGAAGTCGTCGGTTTCACCTACGGCTACCACCTCTCCCCGGACACCCGATGGTGGACCAACCTCCAAGACGCCGGACTCTCCCCGGAGTTCACCAGGGAGGACGGTCAACGCACCTTCGTCATCATCGAGTTGGCCGTACGCACTCCATGGCGACGCCACGGCATCGCCACCGAGTTGCACAACCGCTTGCTGCAAGGACTGGACGCCGAGAGAGTCACCCTCACGGTCCGCCCGGAACCCGAGGCCGCTCCCGCGAGGTCCGCGTACGAGGCATGGGGGTATCGGAAGTTGGGGGTGTCCCGGCCGTTCGAGGGGGCTCCGCTGTACGACTGCATGCTTCGCGAAAGGACGTGAATTCGTCGGGCGCCGAAGCCGGTCCCGTTGATAGCCTGCAATCTTCGCCGGTCGCCCGGACGGAGTCACTCAGGGGTTGCCATGTCCCCCCAGCAGGAACTCAGGTCGGCGCTGGACGCGTTGGAGCGGGTGTTCGCGGGTGAAGAGGCGTTCAGGGTTGCGGGGTGTACGTACTGCTACGCCGAGCGGGATTTCGTGGAGCTCTCGGGGGCGGTGGAGCTGATACCGGAGGATCTCGTGTCGGCGGTCGCGTCGGAGGTGGCGGAGCACTGGGACGAGTTTCCCCGGCTTTATCGGCGGCTGACTCCGAGGATTCTCAGGCGAGTTGTCACCGGGCGGCTGCACATCGACGAGGAACTGATCGCGACCCGGCTGCTGGAGGCGTCGTGGACCGCGTGGGACCCGCCGCTGGTGGCGGCGTTGCGGGAGGTGTGGGCGGCCTGGTGGCGGGCCACCCTGGCGACCCACCCCAGTGTCGCCAAGCCCAGGAAAGTCCTCGCGCTCGTCACGGCCGTCACCGGCGAACTGCGGCCCTGGCTGGACGCCTGGACCGCCACCCGCACCCCGGCCGCCGACGCCCACCTCGCCGACTTCGTCGACGACGTCCTCTTCGAGTACGAGGTCACCGACCTGCACATGGGCTTCCACGACGAATACCACGCGACCCCGGAACTCCTCGACTGGCTCCTGAACGACGTCCGGGAGCGCGCCGGCGACACCCGGCTCGACGACCTCGCCTGGTACATCGAGTACTCAGCTAGAGAACCCCAGATGCGCCACCCGTAGCGGCCCGCGCAGCCTGACGTGGACGTCGTGGACGCCGGTCAGGGCGAGGGGGGCGTCCAACAGGGTGTAGATGTACGGGGATTCGGTGGGGGAGGAGAGGTGGAGGACGGTCTGGATGCCGCCCGCCTCCAGGATCAGCTCCCCCTCGCCCGCCACCTCCGCCGTGACCTGCGTCGTCCCCGAGCCGAAGTCGCAGGCCCGGTACACCAGTTGGGCCACCCCCGAGGCCCCCGGCGTCACCGCGTCCCCCGCCCGCTTCGTCCGGTCCACGATCTCCGCGCCGCTCTGCTCGTCGAAGTCGGCGGCGGACAGGCCGAGTCGGAGGACGGGGCGAGGAGTGGCGGGCTCGCCGGTGAGCATCAGGGTCGTACGGAGGCGGATGTCCTCGCTGGACGTGCCGACGAGGATGTCGTACTCGCCAGGGTCCAGGCGCCAGGAGCCCCGGGCGACGTCCCAGAACTCGAAGGCGGACAGGGGGACTTCGAACGACGCCTCGTGGCGGGCCCCCGGCGCCAGGGTGACGCGCGTGTGGGCCAGCAGCTCCCGCCGGGGGCGCGTGACCGACGGGTCCACGGCCCGGGTGTACAGCTGCGGGACCTCGTCGGCGGTGACATCGCTGGTGTTGGTGACCGAGAACGACACCTGGACGGCCGTGTCCGTCGCCGAGACCTTCAAGTCGCCGTAGGAGAAGGACGCGTAGGACAGACCGTGACCGAAGGGGTACAGCGGCCTGCCCTCGAAGTACAGGTACGTCTGGCGGCTGCCGATGACGTCGTAGTCGAGGAGGTCGGGGAGGTCCGCGTCGGACTCGTACCAGGTCTGGGGGAGCCGGCCGGCGGGGGAGACGTCGCCGGCGAGGACACGGGCGAGGGCCGTACCGGCCGCCTGGCCGCCGTGGGCCGTCCAGAGCACCGCGGGGAGCGGGCCGGGTTCGAGGGCGTAGGGGTAGGACGAGGTGAGGACCAGGACCGTACGCGGGTTGGCGGTGCGCGCGGCGGTGAGCAGGCCGGCCTGGTGCGGAGGGAGGTCCAGGGTCGAACGGTCCTCCGTCTCACGGCCGTTGATGTGCGGATCGTTGCCCGCGATCACCAGCGTGACGTCCGCGTCGGCGCAGACCCGGGCCACCGCGTCCTCGCCGCGCTCCACCGTCACCAGCTCGAAAATCTCCGGATCTTCGGCGGCAACCTTCACCCCGTCGGCGGCGACTTGGACTAGCAGACCTGTGCCGAGATGACGGAGGAGGTGGCCCTTCACATGGCCTTTCACGTGACCTTGCTCGTGGCCCTGCTCGTACGGTTCGAGGCAGAACGTCTCCTGTACGACCCACCCGCCGGGCTGATCGGCGGACGCCCGCAGATACCCGTCCTCGGCGACGGACACGTAACGCCCGTCGGGCGCACGCAAGGTGAGGACGCCGTTCCCCCAGTCGACGAGAGCGAGTTCGGTCCCGCCGTCCGAGGACACCGTCAACGGCGGGATATCCGTACGCCCCTTGAGCAGCGCCGGATCCAACGCCCCCTCCGCGCCGCGCACTTCGTCGTCCGACTCGGTCGCCGGGACGGCCAGGTACGACCCCGCCGACGTCTTCAGCAGAACCCGGTCCACGCCCTCCACGAACTGCACGCGGTCCGCCCCGAACCGCTCGTACAGCCCCTCCAGCGGAGTCGAGCGGTGGATCAACGTGCCGCTGTACCAGTCGAGTTTGCACTCGTCGGCGAGCAGCCCGACGACCGCGATCCGCGCGTCGGGGGCCAGCGGCAGCATGCCGTCGTTGCGCAGCAGGACGATCGCCTGCTCGGCGGCCTCCTGCGCGAGCGCGCGGTGCTCCGGGGTGTCGAAGGCCGCGCCGGACGCGTACGGGTCCAGGTCCGGGTCGAACTCGCCGAGCCGCAGCCGGACGGAGAGCTGGCGCCGTACCGCCGTGTCGAGGTCCTTCTCCGTCAACAGGCCCTGCTCCAGAGCCCCGTTGATGCGCTCGACGGTCTTCGTGCCGTCCGTGCCGTGGTCGGTGAAGCTGTCCACGCCCGCGAGGATCGCCGCCGCCGTCGACTCCTCGTACGTGTCGAAGTAGTGCTCCGGATCGACCAGGTTGGAGGGCGCGGCGGCGTCCGAGCAGACGAACAGGTCGGCGTCCGTCCAGGTCCGCAGGTGGTCTTCGAGGTACGGGGAGACGTGGTTGGGGCGGCCGTTGACCAGGTTGTACGCGGGCATCACCCCGGCCACCGCGCCCGCCTCGACCGTGGCGCGGAAGGCCGGCAGGTCGTACTCGTGGAGCACGCGCGGGCGGACCGAGGACGACGAAGTGTCGCGCCGCGTCTCGTTGTTGTGGGCCAGCCAGTGCTTGAGGACCGGCGCCGTACGCCAGTACACGGGGTGGCCGCCGCGCAGCCCGTGCGTGAACGCCGTCGCGATCGCCGACGTCAGCCGGGGGTCCTCCGAGTAGCCCTCCTCGTTGCGGCCCCACAGCGGGTGGCGCAGCAGATTCACCACCGGCGCCCACACGTTGAGGCCCACCCGCTCGTCGCGCGCGCTCATCGCCCGCACCTCCTCGGCGACCGCCTCGCCGACCCGGCGCACCAGCTCCGGGTTCCAGGTCGCGCCCAGGCCCACCGCCTGCGGGAAAACTGTCGCCGGGCCCATCCAGGCGACGCCGTGCAGCCCCTCCTGTCCGGTGCGGAACGCGGCGACGCCGAGCCGCTCGACGGCCGGGGCGTACTGGTGCAGGAACGCCGCCTTCTCCTGGCGCGTCAGACGGGACAGCAGATCGTCGATGCGCTTCGCGAACGACAGGCGCGGATCGCGGAAGGGCGGCGTGGAGGGCGTGGATGCGGTCACGTGAAGTTCCCTTTGCGGTGGACCGGAGCGGCTCTTTCGAAGCGCTTCGATGCTCAGCGGGCGGCGGTGCGGGTGTCAAGGGACCGCACGGTTATTTCAAGTGGCACATAAGGAAAGCTCCGATCTCCTGTCAAAGGAATATTGGAAGCGACCCTTGTGCGCCCTCAGGGCTTCACTTAACCTCACAGCAACATCGAAGCGCTTCGACTAAGAGTCCGTCAGGAGTCGCACGGCATTGGTCGGACCTCCGCTTCGGCTCAGCCAGTTCCACCGATGACACCGCAGCCGACGAGCCACCGCCGGGTGTCCTGGTGCGCCACGAAGGGTTGACGCAATGACGCCGAACGCCGCTTCCGCCTCCTCCGGTCCCAGCCGGAGAAGCTTCCTCGCCTCCACGGCGGTCGCCACCGCCGCGGTCGCGGGCGGGATGCCCCTGCTGAGCGCCTGCGGCAGCTCCGACAGCGGCTCGCGCGACGGCACCACCTCGGGCAAGAACGCGCAGAAGATCCTTCCGGCGTACGTCGCGAACAACGTCGTGACGCCCGACATCCCCGCCAAGAACGGCTCCGCCGTCGGCTTCGTCGGCAAGGTCGACACCGCCACCCTCAAGACCTCGGTGGCCAAGAAGCTCGGCAAGGGCGGCAAGCTCACCGTCATGTCGCCGTTCTGGGGCTCCCCGCCCAAGAGCGACAACGCCTACTACAAGGCCATGAACGGCCTGATCGGCGTCGACGTCACCTGGCAGAACCAGGACGGCAACACCTACGACCAGAAGCTTGGCGCGGTCCTCGCCTCAAGTGACGTACCGGACGTGGTAGTTGTCCCCGGCTGGAACATGGGCGGCAGGATCCCCAGCGCCATCATCGGCAAGTTCGCCGACCTCGGGCCCTACCTGTCCGGCGACGCCGTCAAGGAGTACCCGAACCTCGCGGCGATCCCCACCGACGCCTGGCGGCGCAGCATCTTCGGCGGCAAGCTGCGCGGTCTGCCGATGCCGGCGTCGTACGTCGGCAACATCGTGCCCTTCTACCGCAAGGACATCTTCGACAAGAAGGGGTACCAGGTCCCCACCTCCACCGACGAGTTCATGGCGCTGGCGAAGGAGATCACCGCCCCCAAGGCCAAGCGGTGGGCCTGCGGCGACATGAAGTGGACGGCGTTCGGCTCGTTCGGGGTGCTCTCCGGCGGCGAGAAGGGGCTCGGCTGGAACCTCGTCGACGGCAAGCTGATCTACCGGGTCGAGACCGAGGCGTACCTCGAAGCCCTGGAGTGGACGAGGAAGCTGTTCGCCGCCGGTGTCGTCCACCCCGACGCGTGGCTCGGCAAGAGCCAGGCCGTCGACCCCAGCACCAAGTTCGCGGCCGGCGAGTTCCTCATCTACAACAACGACATGTCCAGTTGGTGGGGCCAGCAGTCCATCCAGCAGACCCACAACCCCGAGTTCAGGATCTGGGGCATGGACATCTTCGGCCACGGCGGCGGCGCGCCCCAGCTGTGGGCCACCCAGCCCGCCGGCATCTTCGCCTTCATCAACAAGAGCGCCTCCGAGGCGGTGATCCGCGACGCCCTCGCCGTCGCCAACGTGACCGCCGCGCCGTACGGGACGAAGGAGTACATGCTCACCAACTACGGCGTCGAAGGCACCCACTACAACCTCAAGGACGGCGCCCCCGTCAAGACCGACCAGGGCAACCTCGACGTCGCCAACGCCTACGTCATGATCGCCAGCCCCGCCGCCACCATCGCCCGCCCCGACTTCCCCGACATCGGCCGCGCCGCCGTCGAATGGCAGCAGCGGATGGGAGCGCTCACCAAGAAGTCGACCTTCTACGGGATGCAGATCACCGAACCCGCCCGGTTCACCAACCTCTCCAACGACATGGAGCAGTTGGAGGACGACATCGTGCGCGGGCGCAAGAAGATCAGCGACATGCAGGCGTGGGTCAGCGACTGGAAGAAGAAGGGCGGCGACGGACTGCGCGACTGGTACCAGAAGCTGCTCGACGACAACGGCACGGCAGCGAGCTGACCCGGCGAGGCGAGGAGGACGGCCGTGTCCCACAGCACGGTGCCTCGGAGCGAGACCGAGGCCGACGAGACGGGGAAGCGGAGCACGGCGACGTCCGGTGACACCGCCAACTCCCCCAAGAAGAAACGCCCGAAGGGGAAAAGGGATCCAGGGAAACTGAGCGTACGGCTGCGCTTCCGGCGCGACCGCGTGCTCATCCTGATGACCCTGCCGGCCGTACTGCTGGTCCTGCTCTTCAACTACGTACCGATCCTCGGCAACGTGGTCGCCTTCCAGGACTACGACCCCTACGTCAGCTCCAACGGCGTCGTCTCCATCCTGCACAGCCCCTGGGTCGGGCTGGAGAACTTCCAACGCCTGTTCGAGGACTCGGCGTTCTGGGACGCGGTCACCAACACACTGGTCCTCTTCTTCCTCCAGCTCATCCTGTACTTCCCGATCCCGATCCTCCTCGCGCTGCTCATCAACAGCGTCGTACGGCCCCGGATCCGGGCCTTCTCGCAGGCGATCCTCTACCTGCCGCACTTCTTCTCGTGGGTGCTCGTCATCGCCGTCTTCCAGCAACTCCTCGGCGGCGCCGGGCTGTTGTCGCAGCTCCTGCGGGAACACGGGTACGACGGCATCGACATCATGTCCGACCCCGGCACGTTCAAGTTCCTCGTCACCGCCGAGAGCGTCTGGAAGGACGCCGGCTGGGGGATCATCGTCTTCCTCGCCGCGCTCGCCTCCGTCAACCACGATCTGTACGAGGCCGCCGCGATGGACGGCGCCGGACGGTGGCGGCGCATGTGGCACGTCACGCTGCCCGCTCTGCGGCCCGTCATCGCCCTGCTGCTGGTCCTGCGCGTCGGGGACGCGCTCACCGTCGGGTTCGAGCAGATCCTCTTGCAGCGTGATGCCGTCGGACCAGGTGCCTCCGAAGTCCTCGACACGTTCGTCTGGTGGAACGGCGTCCGCAACCAGGACTTCGGGTACGCGGCAGCCGCCGGGCTCATCAAGGGCGTCGTCAGTCTCGGTCTCGTCCTCGTCGCGAACAAGGTGGCCCATCTCATGGGCGAGCAGGGGGTGTACAAGAAATGAGCGCCGTACTCGACAAGTCCGTTGAAAAACCCGGGCGTTGGGCCGCTCCGCCGCGGCCCGTCTGGGAGGAGGAGCCCACGAAGGCGGGCATCGCGGGGAAGGGAGTCGTCCTCGCCCTCGCCTGCCTCTCCATCCTCTTCCCGCTGTGGATCGTCGTCGTGACCAGCCTCTCCTCGCGGGAGACCATCGACAGAGCCGGTGGGCTCGTCATGATTCCCAAGGGGGTCACGTTCGTCGCGTACCGCGAGCTGCTCAGCGGTGGGCAGGTGACGCGGGCCGCCGTCATCAGCGTCCTCATCACCGTCGTCGGTACGTTGTTCTCGATGGGCGTGTCCGTGCTGTGTGCGTACGGGCTCTCGCGTACGGGATCCCTCGGGCACCGGTGGATGCTGATGCTGTTGCTGGCGACCATGTTCTTCAGCGCCGGGCTCATTCCCACGTACCTCTTGGTGCAGTCCCTCGGGCTGACCGACACGTACCTCGCGCTGATCCTGCCCAGTGCGATCAGCGTCTTCAACATCCTTGTCCTGCGCGGGTTCTTCATGGGGATCTCGCAGGAGCTGATCGACAGCGCGCGCATCGATGGCGCCGGGGACTTCCGCATCCTGCGGCAGATCGTCATGCCGCTGTCCCGGGCGGTGCTCGCCGTCATCACCCTGTTCTACGCGGTGGGTTACTGGAGCGCCTGGTTCAACGCGTCCCTGTACCTCAACGACCAGAACATGATGCCGCTCCAGAACGTCATGATCCAACTCGTCCAGAAACAAGAGGCGCCGGTGGGTCTGAGCCAGGCCATCCGTACAGGGGAGTTGTCGGGGCTGGCGGTCCAAATGGCGGTCATGGTCATGGCGTTGCTCCCGGTGGCGGTGCTGTCGCCGTTCGTGCAGAAGCACTTCAAGAAGGGGATGTTGACGGGGGCGGTGAAGGGGTGAGAAGGGGGGATTGCCGGGTGCGGGTAGGTGGTGGGCTGGTCGCGCAGTTCCCCGCGCCCCTAGGTGAGTGGGGGTGACTGTGATTCGTCGAGTGCAGGTGAAGGGGAAGATAGGCACTCTGCGACGGCAGTCGTGCGCCCTCACACCAACTCCAGCGCTGTCCAAACGACGGAAACTGCACGCCCCTTAGGGGCGCGGGGAACTGCGCGACCAGCCACGACGAGACCCGCACTTGCCCACTACCCCACCCCGCTGCCCAGCTCGCGCAGCTGCACGCACGGGTGGGCGCAGCGGCACCCCGCAAGCGCGGGTGAGCGAAACGCCCCCCACCTCAGCCACCTCCCCACCCGCACTCGACCCCCCCCGAGGTACCCCCATGCACCCCACCCGCCGCACCCTCCTCGCCGGCACCGCAGCCGCCACCGCCCTCACCGCCCTCCCCCTCCCACAGGCCCAGGCCCAAGCAGCCCCCCACCCCACCCCCTACCGCTGGCGCAACGTCGTCATCGGCGGCACAGGCTTCGTCACCGGCGTCCTCTTCCACCCCGCCGTGCGGGGCCTCGCCTACGCCAGGACGGACATCGGCGGCGCCTACCGCTGGGACGACAGAGCGGCCCACTGGACCCCCCTGACGGACCACCTCGGCTGGGACGACTGGAACCTCCTCGGCGTGGAGGCGATAGCGATCGACCCGGCACACAGGAACAGGGTCTACCTGGCCCTGGGAACGTACTCCCAGCCCTGGGCCGGCAACGGCGCGATCCTCAGCTCGGAGGACCGAGGCAAAACCTGGACCCGCACCGACCTCACCGTAAAACTCGGCGCGAACGAGGACGGCAGAGGCGCCGGCGAACGCCTCCTCGTGGACCCGAGGAACAGCGACACCCTGTGGCTGGGCACCCGGCACGACGGCTTGCTCAAGTCGACTGACAGGGGCGGAAGTTGGACGAAGGCGACGTTCCCACGCACCCCCAGTGAGACAGGCCAGGGCATCACCTTCCTCGTGGCGGCGGGCCGCACCCTGTACGCGGGCTGGGGAGACGGCGACGGCACCACCCCCACCCTGTACCGCACGAGGAACGGCACCCAGTGGGACCCGGCCCCCGCCCAGCCGACCGGCCCCGCAGCGAAGGTCCCGATCCGAGCCGCGTACGACCCCCACACCCGAGCCCTGTACGTGACGTACGCGAACACCCCAGGACCGAACGGCCAGTCGGACGGCAGCGTCCACAAACTCTCGACGACGACGGACAGTTGGACGGAGATCACCCCGGCGAAGCCGAACGGCACGACGGACACGTTCGGCTACGGAGGCATCGCGGTGGACGCCCGCCGCCCGGGAACGGCGATCGTCTCGACGAACAACCGCTGGTCGGCGGTGGACACCCTGTACCGCACGACGGACGGCGGCACCACCTGGAAGTCCCTCAAGGACACGGCCGAGTTCGACGTGTCGGAGACCCCTTTCCTCAACTGGGGCGGACAGGAACCGAAGTTCGGCTGGTGGATCCAGGCCGTGGCGATCGACCCGTACGACTCCCGGCACGTGGTGTACGGCACGGGCGCCACCCTCTACGGCACGAGGGACCTGAAGCACTGGTCCCCGCAGATCAGGGGCCTGGAGGAGACGTCGGTGATCCAGCTGGTGTCACCCCCGGCAGGGGAGGCGCACCTGCTGAGCGCCTTGGGCGACATCGGCGTCATGTACCACGAACGGCTGACGGCGTCCCCGTCCCGCGGCATGGCCACGAACCCGGTGTTCGGATCGGCGACGGGGCTCGCACAGGCCGCGGCCAGACCGGCGTACGTCGTCCGCAGCGGCTGGGGCGACCACGGCAACGGCGCGTACTCGGTCGACGGCGGCCGGAGCTGGACGCCCTTCGCCGCTCAGCCCGCCCTCGCCAAGGACGCCCCGGGTCCGATCGCCACGAACGCCGACGGCTCCGTGCTGCTGTGGTCGTTCGTCCACTGGGACGGCACCACCTACCCCGCCCACCGCTCGACGGACAACGGCACCACCTGGTCCGAGATCCCCTCCTTCCCGAAGGGCGCCACACCGGTCGCCGACCCGGCCGATCCGACGCTGTTCTACGCGTTCGACTCCGTTACGGGAACAGTACGGGCCACCACTGACAGTGGCCTCTCCTTCACGGACCGCGCGACGGGCCTCCCGTCCGGCGACAGCCAGTTCGAGCTGGTCGCGGCCCCGGGCCGCACCGGCGACCTCTGGCTGAGCACGAAGACGAACGGCCTTTTCCGCTCCACCGACGGCGGCGCGACCTTCACGAAGGTCACGAGCTGCACGGCGTCGCACACGGTCGGCTTCGGCAAGGCCGCGCCCGGCGCGAGCTACCCGGCGATCTACCTGGTCGGCACCGTCGGCACCGGCACCGCCGTCCACCGCTCGGACGACGAGGGCAGGACCTGGGTACGGATCAACGACGACCGCCACCAGTGGGGCTGGACCGGCCGCAGGATCACCGGCGACCTGAGGGTGTACGGCCGCGTCTACCTGGCGACGAACGGCCGGGGCATCCAGTACGGGGAACCGATCCGATGACCGCACCACGCCCGCGCACCCACGCCGCGAGCCCTGCGCCCGCCCACGGAACCTGGGAACCCGCCCCCGCCGACCGCTGGGAGGACGCCTACCTCAGCGGCAACGGCCACCACGGCGCCCTCGTGTACGGCGACCCCCGCGACGACCGGGTGATCGTCACCCACCACACCCTCGTCCGCCCGAACGGCTCCGAAGACGCCCGAGCCCCCGACCTGGCATCCCAACTCGCCGGGATTCAGGACAGGTTGCTCGCCGGAGACCTCACCGCCGCCGAGGACTTCACCGACCACCGCCCCCTCCAGTGGGTCCAGCCCTTCCACCCCGCCTTCCAGACCCGGATACGACGGGACACGGCCACCCCGACCCACCGCTACCGCCGCACCCTCGACTTTACGACCGGCGAGACGACGGCGGCCGACGCGGACTGGACGAGCCGCGTCTTCGTCTCCCGCGCCGACGACGTGATCGTTCAGCAGGTGGCGGCTCCCGCACTCACGGCGGACATCTCCCTGGACCACCAACTCCCGGGCACCCCGGATGACTTGGCCGTCTCTCAAACCGTTTCCCTCACCCCCGACGGCGCCCTCCTCGCCCTGCGCGCCCGCTACCCCGACAGCGCCAAGGCGTACACCGGCCTCACCCGGATCGTCGTCACCGGCGGCACAACCTCCCTCACCACGACCGGAGTTCGGGTCGAGGACGCCGAGTCCGTCCTCCTCCTCACCCGGGTGCACCGGTACGACACCCGAGAGCAACGGCACCCCACCGACCCCGCGCTACCGCCCCCGGACGACTACGCCGCCCTCCGCGCCCGCCACCTCCCCCTCCACCGCGACGCCTACCACCGCGTCACCCTCGACCTCCACGCCGACCCCGCCGGGCGCGCCCTCCCCGGCTCGGAGTTGCTGAAGACCCCGGACAGCCCCGCTCTCCTGGAACGCCTCTTCGCCGCCGGCCGCTACCACCTCCTCTCCGCCAGCGGCCTCCTCCCACCCCGCCTCACCGGCCTGTGGACCGGCGACTGGGACACCGCCTGGTCCGGCGCCTTCACCCTCGACGCCAACCTCAACCTCCAGACGTCGTCGGCCACTTCGGCAGCCCTCCCCGAAGTCACCGAGGCCCTGCGCCAGTTGATCGAGGCCCAGCTCGACGACTGGCGCGCGAACGCCCGGTCCGTCTTCGGTGCCTGGGGCATCGTCACCCCCGCCCACACCGACGGCGAGTTTGGCCACGCCTTCCACTTCAGCCGCGAATACCCCCTCCACCTCTGGACGTCCGGCGCGGACTGGCTCCTCAAGCCCCTCGTCGACCACGACGAGACAGCGGGCACCCAGGACCCTCGTACGGCTGCGCTGCTCGCCGAACTCGCGGAGTTCTACGAGGACTTCCTGACGCGGACGGACGTGGACGGTCAACTTGTGGTCGTCCCTTCGTACTCACCCGAAAACCGTCCGGCGAACGCCAGTTGGGGAGCGCTCAACGCGGCGATGGACCTCTCGGCGGCCCGCCACGCCCTCCTCACCGCAGCCGCGTACCACCCCGAAGCCCCCGACCGAGCCGCCCGCTGGACCGCCCTCGCCCACCGCCTCCCACCCCACCGCGTCAACCCCGACGGCGCCCTCGCCGAATGGGCCTGGCCCGGCCTCGAAGACACCTACGATCACCGGCACTTGAGCCACCTCTACGCCGTCTGGCCCCTCGACGAGATCACCCCCTACGACACCCCCGCCCTCGCCGGAGCCGCCCACCGGGCCCTCCAACTCCGGGGCGCCGAGAACGACTCCGCGCACGGCCACCTCCACCACGCCCTGATCGCCGCGAGGTTGAGGGACGGCGCCCGCGTCGGACAGGCCCTGGCCGCAGTCCTGGACGGCGACTTCTTCCACGCGTCCCTGATGAGCGCCCACTACCCCCACCGCCACGTCTACAACGCGGACGCCGCGCACACCCTCCCCACCGTCCTGATCGAGGCGCTGATCCAGTCGACCCCCGACCGACTGGTCCTCCTCCCCACGAAGGTCCCGGCACTCGAAGAAGGCCAACTCCGGGGCGTCCGGACGAGGTTCGGCGCCGGGATCGACCTCGACTGGGACAAGAACGGCGCCAGGGCCGTCGTCCACCCCACTCGCACGCTCAGCGTCGAGCTGCGGACTTCCACCGGCGCGAGGCCGCTCGACCTCGTCGCCGGAGAAGACCACGTCCTCACCCTGGGGACGTGGTAACTCCCCTGCAAATCAAGGCATTTCCCCCCACCCATGGAAGGGACACCATGGCAACCCGCACGCTCTCCAGGGCCGTCAAGGTCCTGCTCGCCCCCGCACTGGCGCTCGGCGCCACCGTCGCACTCGCCTCCGCCCCCGCCTCGGCAGCCGTCTGGAACACCTGCGACCAGTGGGGCAACACGAACCTCAACGGCTACACGCTGTACAACAACATCTGGGGTTCGGGCGCCGGAAGCCAGTGCATCTGGGCCAACTCCGGCACCAACTGGGGTGTCAACGCCAACCACCCCAACACCGGCGGCATCAAGTCGTACCCGAACCAGAAGAAGGTGGTCAACAAGACCATCACCTCGCTCGGTTCGCTCAACAGCAGCTACAACGTCTCGGTCCCGTCGTCCGGCGCGTACAACACGTCGTACGACATCTGGCTCAAGAACAACGCGTACGAAGTGATGCTCTGGGTCAACAAGACCGGCCCCGTCGGACCGATCGGCACCTCGCAGGGCACCGCGACGCTCGGCGGCCACACCTGGACCGTCTACAAGGGCACCAACGGCTCGAACGAGGTCTTCTCGTTCATCCGCACCTCGAACTCGTCCTCCGGGTCCGTCCAGATCCTCCCGATCCTGAAGTGGATCAAGGACACCAAGGGCTGGTTCGGCAACGAGACCATCGGTGACGTGCAGTTCGGGTACGAGATCACCAGCTCGTCCGGCGGCCTGAACTTTACGACAAACAACCTGACCGTCAGCAGCAGTTGACCAAACCGTGGCCGGGGCGGGGTTTGATGGGGCTATGCACAACACCACCCCCACACGCCGCGCCCTGACCACGCTCGCCGTGGCCGCGGCCGTCGCCCTCGGGGCGACCGGAACCGCGGTCGCGGCCCCCCAGGCACCCGCCGCGCAGGCGGCCACCACCACGACGGCGACCGCCGCCGACACCTACACCCTGTACTCCATCGCCGACCTCGCCGCCCAGCGCCTCGCCACCGCGGACCTGGTCGCCGCCGCCAAGTTCGGCACCAGCAGCCCCATCGACGACCCGGCCCGCGAACAGCAGGTCCTCGACAGTGTCGCCGCGCAGGCCGTGCAGCTCGGCGCCGACCCGGACGCGGTCCGCAAGGTCTTCCGCGACCAGATCGAGGCGAACAAGCTGGTCCAGCGCGGCCTGTTCCAGCGCTGGACCGACCACCCCGACGAGGCCCCCACCACGCGCCCCGACCTCAGCGTCGTCCGCGTCGAGATCAACCGCATCAACACGGAACTGGTCAAGGCCCTCGCCGCGACCGCCGCCGACCGCTCCGGGGTCGTCTGCTACCCCGAGCTGTACCTCGGCGCCGCCCAGGTCCGCCACGAACGCCACCTGGACCGCCTGCACACCGAGGCACTCTTCCGCGCACTGCCGTCGGTCTGCGAGAGCTGACCCGATACGACCGTGAGGCCGGTCCCCGCCGTCCAGGGACCGGCCTCACAGCCGCAGCCGCTACCTCACGGCGCGATCGGCAACTCCGCCCCGTCCCGCAGGAACAGCGGAATCCGCTCCAGCGGCGCGTCGACGGTCACCGCCGCACCCCCCTCGTACGACACCCCCGTCCACGCGTCCGTCCACCGCGCCCCCGCCGGCAGATACGCCGTACGGACCGTCGCCCCCGCCGTCAGCACCGGCGCGACCAGCAGATCCCGCCCGAACAGGTACGCGTCGTCGACGCCCCAACTCGCCCGGTCCTCGGGGAACTCCAGGAACAGCGGACGCATCGGCGGGAGCCCCTCCTCGTGGGCCTCGCGCATGACCTCCAGGACGTACGGCCGCAGCCGCTCGCGCAGCCGCACGTACTCGGCCATGATCGTGCCCGCCGAATCCCCGTACGACCACACCTCGTTGGGCCCGCCGGTCATGTCGGGGCCCAGCGGCATCCCCGGGTCGCGGAACCCGTGCAGCCGCATCAGCGGCGAGAGGGCGCCGAACTGGAACCAGCGGACCATGACTTCGCGGTACGCCGGGTCGTCCGGGTCGCCGCCGTGGAAGCCGCCGATGTCCGTGTTCCACCAAGGGATGCCGGAGAGCGCGGTGTTGAGCCCGGCGGCGATCTGGCGGCGCAGGGTCGGGAAGTCGGTGCCGATGTCGCCGGACCACAGCGCGGCTCCGTACCGCTGACTCCCGGCCCACGCCGAGCGGTTGAGGGTGATGACCTCCTCGCCCTCCGCGCCGAGCCCCTCCGCGAACGCCCGCGCGTTCTCCAGCGGGTACAGGTTGCCGACCTCAAGCCCAGGGCCCGCCCAGTAGCGCAGGTTCTCCGGGAACCCCGGCTTCAGCTCCGGCTCGCAGGCGTCCAGCCAGAACGCCGTGATGCCGTACGGGGCAAGGTAGTTGTCGCGGATCCGGGACCACACGAAGTCCCGCGCCTCGGGGTTCGTCGCGTCGTAGAAGGCGACCTGTACGGTCGAGGCGACGCCCTTGTCCGGCCAGTCCGCGTGCGCCATCGGACCGTACTGCGTGCCGATGAAGTAGCCGCGCTGCTCCATGAGTTGGTGGTTCTCGGAGAGCGGCGACACCGACGGCCACACGCTCACCACCAACTTGGTTCCCATCTCGGCGAGTTCACGCACCATCCCGGCCGGGTCCGGCCACTCGGCGGGGTCGAACTTCCACTCGCCGAGGTGCGTCCAGTGGAAGAAGTCGCACACGATCGCCGCCAGTGGCAGCCCCCGGCGCTTGTACTCCCGTGCCACGGCCATGAGTTCGTCCTGCGTGCGGTACCGCAGCTTGCACTGCCAGAACCCCGCCGCCCACTCGGGCAGCATCGGCGTACGGCCGGTCACCGCGCTGTAGCGCCGCTGGCCGTCGGCCGGAGAGCCGGCGGTGATCCAGTAGTCGATCTGCCGCGCCGAGTCCGCGACCCACCGCGTCCCGTTGTGCGCCAGCTCCACGCGCCCGATCGCCGGGTTGTTCCACAGCAGCGTGTAGCCCCGACTCGACGTCAGCACCGGGATGTTGACCTCGGCGTTGCGCTGCACCAGGTCGAGGACCAGCCCCTTCTGGTCGAACTTCCCGTGCTGGTGCTGCCCGAGCCCGTACAGCTTCTCGTCCTCGTAGGCCGCGAACCGCTGCTCCAGCCGGTGGTAGCCGTTCCCCACGGCCGTGTAGAGGCGCGAGCCCGGCCACCAGAAGTGCGCGCGCTCCTCGGCGAGGATCTCCTCCCCGGAGTCCGTCGACAGGAAGCGGACCAGGCCCTCGGCGCTCACCTCGACCGTCAGCGCGCCGACCGTCAACAGGCCCACGCCCTCGGCGAGTTTGACGACCGACTCGGTTGCCGGGGGAGTGTCGAGCAGCGCGCCCGGCAGCTCGGGCAGGACCGGCCCGCCGAGCCGGGACCGCACCCGGACCGCGTCCGGCCCCCACGGCTCGATACGGACGGTCTCCTGGCGCCCGCTCCACTCCAGCGCGCCGCCCCGCTCACGGAACGTCCCGACGGTGGGGGAGGACTGGGCCAGACTGACCTTGGGCTGAGACAGTTCTTCGGCGGACAGATCTTCGGCGGACAGAGTCATGAGGCGTGCTCCTGAGGGGAAGCGTGCGGACCTGAAGGCACCCCGAAGGGCGCTGAAGACACCCCGAACAACGCCCTTCACCAACAGGGCGCCGTACGAAGAGAAGTGACCGTCTGTCAGATGTTGCTCGGGCCCGTGCTCGCCCGGACCGTCAACTCGGGGGAGATCAGCGCCACTTCGGCCCCGCCCCGCCCCTCCAGCTTCGCGACGAGCTGCTCCATCGCCCGCCGCCCCATCTCGGCCGCCGGGATCGCCACCGACGTCAGCCTGACCGGCGCCTGCGTCGCCACCTGGTCCGGGCAGATCGCGACCACCGACACGTCCTCCGGCACCGCCCGCCCCTGCTGGCGCAGCAGCGAGAGCAGCGGCTCCACCGCCGACTCGTTCTGCACGACGAACCCCGTGGTCGCCGGGCGTTCGTCGAAGACCCGGGCCAGCGTCGCGGCCAGCGCGTCGTACCCGCCCTCGCACGGCCGGTGCAGCGCGCGCACCCCCAACTCCCGTGCGCGCGACCGCAGTCCGTCCAGCGTACGGACCGCGAACCCGGTGTGCCGCTCGTACACCCCCGGCGCCTCGCCGATCACGGCGACGTCCCGGTGGCCCAGGTCCGCGAGGTGCTCGACGCACAGCGCGCCCGTCGCGCTCCAGTCGAGGTCTACGCAGGTCAGTCCCGAGGTGTCGGCGGGGAGGCCGATCAGCACCGAGGGGCGGTCGGTCGAGCGCAGCAACGGCAGCCGCTCGTCGTCGAGTTCGACGTCCATCAGGATCATGCCGTCGGCCAGCCCGCTGCCCGTCACCCTGCGTACCGCGTCCGGCCCCTCCTGGCCGGTCAGCAGCAGGATGTCGTAGCCGTAGCCGCGCGCGGCCGTCGCCACCGCGATGGAGATCTCCATCATCACCGGCATGTACATGTCGGTGCGGAGCGGAATCATCAGCGCGATGATGTTCGAGCGGCTGCTCGCGAGCGCGCGCGCACCCGCGTTCGGGTGGTACCCCAACTCCCGGATGCTCTGCTCGACGCGCTGCCGTGTGGTCGTGGAGATGGACCGCTTGCCACTGAGGACATAGCTCACCGTGCTCGCCGAGACTCCGGCGTGCTGGGCGACCTCGGCGAGGGTGACCATCCAGCTCTCCAAGCTTTGTGAAGCGCTTCGACAGTGCGCGTTGCGAACAGGGTGGGCGAGTGGGTGGTTCGACAGTAGCTTCAGTGAGGGACGGGTGTCCATAGGTTGTCGAAGCGCTTCGATAATCACTCCGGAACGGGGTGAACGGGTGCGCGAGGGCTGGTCCAAGCCGCCGTAATCGGGTAAACGATCCAGTAGAACCGATCGGTAACCAGACGTCCCGAACACCCGATCCGCGGCGAGGTGATCCTCATGTCCGCACCACACGCATCACCGGGCAAGCCGTCCGTCTCAGGCCCCTCCGTCTCAGGCCCCTCTGTCTCAGAACGTGAGGCCCGGCAGGTCGCCGAGGCGGCCCGCGAGCAGGACTGGCGCAAACCCAGTTTCGCCAAGGAGCTGTTCCTCGGCCGCTTCCGGCTCGACCTGATCCACCCGCACCCCGTCCCGCCCGACGCCGACGTCCGCCGCGGCGAGGAGTTCCTCGCGGCGCTGCGCGACTTCTGCGAGACCAAGGTCGACTCCGCCCGCATCGAGCGCGAGGCGCGCATCCCCGACGAGACGATCAACGGGCTCAAGGACCTCGGCGCGCTCGGCATGAAGATCGATACGCAGTACGGCGGCCTCGGACTCACCCAGGTCTACTACAACAAGGCCCTCGCCCTCGTCGGCTCCGCGAATCCGGCACTCGGCGCGCTGCTGTCCGCGCACCAGTCGATCGGGGTGCCGCAGCCGCTGAAGATCTTCGGTACGCAGGAGCAGAAGGACGCGTTCCTGCCGCGCTGCGCCACGACGGCCATCAGCGCGTTCCTGCTCACCGAGCCGGACGTCGGGTCCGATCCCGCGCGGCTCGCGACGACCGCCGTACCCGACGGGGACGAATACGTCGTCGACGGCGTCAAGCTGTGGACCACCAACGGGGTCGTCGCCGATCTGCTGGTCGTCATGGCCCGGGTTCCCGTGTCCGAGGGGCACCGGGGTGGGATCACCGCGTTCGTCGTCGAGGCCGATTCCGAGGGGGTCACCGTCGAGAACCGCAACGCGTTCATGGGGCTGCGCGGGATCGAGAACGGGGTCACCCGGTTCCACCAGGTCCGGGTGCCCGCCGCCAACCGCATCGGGCCCGAGGGGGCCGGGCTGAAGATCGCGCTCACCACCCTCAACACCGGGCGGTTGTCGCTGCCCGCGATGTGTGTCGGGGCCGGGAAGTGGGCGCTGAAGATCGCCCGCGAGTGGTCCGGGGTCCGTGAACAGTGGGGGAAACCCGTCGCGTTGCACGAAGCGGTCGGGGCGAAGATCAGCTTCATCGCCGCAACGACCTTTGCCCTGGAGGCCGTTGTCGATCTCTCCTCGCAGATGGCCGACGAGGACCGCAACGACATCCGCATCGAGGCGGCGCTCGCGAAGCTGTACGGCTCCGAGATGGGGTGCCTCATCGCCGACGAGCTGGTGCAGATACGGGGTGGGCGGGGGTTCGAGACCGCCGAGTCGCTCAAGGCGCGGGGTGAACGGGGCGTGCCTGCCGAGCAGTTGGTCCGTGACCTGCGTATCAACCGCATCTTCGAGGGGTCCACCGAGATCATGCACCTCCTCATCGCGCGGGAGGCGGTCGACGCGCATCTCTCTGTCGCCGGGGACCTCATCGATCCCGACAAGTCCCTTGAGGAGAAGGCGCGTGCGGGTGTGGAGGCCGGTTCCTTCTACGCTCGCTGGCTGCCGAAGCTCGTCGTCGGTGCCGGGCAACTTCCCACGTCCTACGACGACTTCAAGAACGGGATGGATCTTTCCGGGCATCTTCGGTACGTCGAGCGTCACTCCCGGAAGCTTGCGCGGTCCACGTTCTATGCGATGTCCCGGTGGCAGGGGCGGCTGGAGACGAAGCAAGGGTTTCTCGGCCGGGTCGTGGATATCGGGGCGGAGTTGTTCGCGATGAGTGCGGCGTGTGTTCGGGCGGAGTATCTCCGTGCCCGGGGGCAACACGGGCGTGAGGCTTATCAGTTGGCCGACGCGTTCTGCCGGCAGGCCCGCGTGAGGGTGGACGAGCTGTTCGGGCGGCTGTGGTCCAACACGGATGAGGTCGACCGGAAGGTGGTCAAGGGGGTGCTTGGGGGAGCGTACGAGTGGCTGGAGACCGGCATTGTTGATCCCTCGGGGGAGGGGCCTTGGATTGCCGATGCATCGCCGGGGGCGTCTACGAAGGAGAACGTGCACCGGCCGATTCGGTGAAAGACGGGTTGTGGGGCGGGTGCGGGTCCGTTGTGGCTGGTCGCGCAGTTCCCCGCGCCCCTAAAAAAGACTCGCACCCGCCGCCTTAAAACCTCAGCACCACTTCTGATACCTCAGCACCACTTGTGGTCCTTCGTCTTCTTCGTCCACGTGCACGTGTCCACCTTCGACCCCGTCGCGCGGGTCAAGGTTGCCGTGTCGCCGTCGTTGTTCCAGACGTATGCCTTGCGGTTCTGGAATTTGTCGGCCGTCGTGTCCTTGCCCGTGCCGGTGTGGATCTTTACCGTCTTGCCGGCTGCTATGGAGATGTTCTTGAAGACGTACTTGTGGTTCGAAGCGTCCTTCAGGATCCAGCCCTTGATGTTCACCGGCTTCTTGCTGGTGTTCTTGAGCTGGACCCATTCCGCGTTGAGGCTCGCGGTGGAGCGGGTGTCCTTGCCCGGGCTGTCGAACCAGATGTGGTACAGCTCGACGCCGCCGGTGGCGGAGTGGGCCGGGGTGGAGAGGGCCGTGCCGAAGAGCATGGCCGTGCCGCCGAGGGCAGCACAGAGTCGGGTGACGCGCATGTGAGAGATCCCCCCTGGATGTCGTATGCGGGATCAGTCCTATCACGGGATCTTCACCAGAAACTCATAAACGGTTATATGAACCACCTCTCGCGCCAACCCCGGCCCACCCCTTGGCGACACGCTGTCCACCCTCACAGCCCATGCGGCGACAATGGGGGAATGACCGACAGTCCAGCCCCTCTCGCCGACCCCCACCTGGTCTTCGCCCCCGTCGCGGGCGACGCCCCCAAGGAGGTGGTGATCCTCGGCTCCACCGGCTCGATCGGCACGCAGGCCATCGACCTCGTCCTGCGCAACCCCGACCGCTTCAGGGTCACCGCCCTGTCCGCGCACGGCGCCCGCGTCGCCCTGCTCGCCGAGCAGGCGCACCGGCTGCGGGTGAGGACAGTCGCGGTCGCCCGCGAGGACGCCGTACCGGCGCTGCGCGAGGCCCTCGCGGCCGAGTACGGCGCGGGCGAGCCGCTCCCGGAGATCCTCGCGGGGCCGGACGCGGCCACGCAGGTCGCCGCCTCCGACTGCCACACCGTCCTGAACGGCATCACCGGCGCGATCGGCCTCGCCCCGACGCTGGCCGCCCTGGAGGCGGGCCGCACTCTCGCGCTCGCCAACAAGGAGTCGCTGATCGTCGGCGGCCCCCTGGTGAAGGCGCTGGCGCAACCCGGTCAGATCATCCCCGTCGACTCCGAGCACGCGGCCCTCTTCCAGGCGCTCGCCTCCGGCACCCGCGCGGACGTCCGCAAGCTCGTCGTCACCGCGTCCGGCGGTCCCTTCCGGGGCCGTACGAAGGACCAGCTCGCGGACGTCACGGTCGAGGAGGCGCTCGCGCACCCCACCTGGGCGATGGGCCCGGTCATCACGATCAACTCGGCGACCCTGGTCAACAAAGGGCTGGAAGTCATCGAGGCGCACCTCCTCTACGACATTCCCTTCGACCGCATTGAGGTGGTCGTGCATCCCCAGTCGTATGTCCACTCGATGGTTGAGTTCACGGACGGATCGACGATGGCCCAGGCGACGCCCCCCGACATGCGCGGGCCGATCGCCATCGGGCTCGGCTGGCCGCACCGCGTCCCCGACGCGGCGCCCACTTTCGACTGGAGCAAGGCTTCCACCTGGGAGTTCTTCCCCCTGGACAACGAGGCGTTCCCCTCGGTGAACCTCGCCCGGCACGTCGGCGAGCTCGCGGGAACGGCTCCGGCGGTGTTCAATGCCGCCAACGAGGAGAGCGTGGAGGCGTTCCGCCGGGGCGCGCTGCCGTTCAACGGGATCATGGAGACCGTCACGCGTGTGGTCGAAGAACACGTGATGAAAGAACACAGCGTGTCGGGAACTTCGCTCAGCGTGTCGAACGTCCTCGAAGCAGATGCCTGGGCACGAGCCCGGGCCCGGGAACTGACGGCGACCGCGGAGGCGCGCGCATGACCGCTCTGATGATGATCCTCGGCATAGTCGTCTTCGTGCTCGGGCTGCTGTTCTCGATCGCGTGGCACGAGCTGGGGCACTTCACGTTCGCCAAGCTCTTCGGCATCCGGGTGCCGCAGTTCATGGTCGGCTTCGGGCCGACCGTCTTCTCCCGCAAGAAGGGCGAGACCGAGTACGGCGTCAAGGCCATCCCCATGGGCGGCTACATCCGCATGATCGGGATGTTCCCGCCGGGCGAGGACGGCCGGATCTCGACGCGGTCCACGTCCCCGTGGCGCACGATGATCGAGGACGCGCGCTCCGCCTCCATGGAGGAGATCCAGCCGGGCGACGAGACGCGGATGATGTACACGCGCAAGCCCTGGAAGCGCGTCATCATCATGGCCGCCGGGCCCGTGCAGAACCTGATCCTCGCGGTGATCCTCTTCCTCACGGTCCTCATGGGCTTCGGGATCTCCCAGCAGACCACCACGGTCAGCTCGGTCTCCCAGTGCGTCATCAACCAGAGCGAGAACCGCGACACCTGCAAGACCGGCGACGCCCCCTCACCGGCCGCCGCCGCCGGACTCAAGGCCGGCGACAAGATCGTCTCCTTCGACGGCGTACGGACCGAGAAGTGGGACTCCCTCTCCGACCTCATCCGCGCCAGCGCCGACAAGACCGTCCCGATCGTGGTCCAGCGCGACGGCAAGGAGGTCACCCTCCGGGCGAAGATCGCCGAGAACCAGGTCGCCAAGAAGGACTCCAGCGGCCAGATCGTCCAGGGGCAGTACGTCAAGGCCGGGTTCCTCGGCTTCAGCGCCGCCAGCGGCATCGTCCAGCAGGACTTCGGCGACTCCGTGACCTGGATGACCGACCGCGTCGGCGAGGCCGTCGACTCCATCGTCGCCCTGCCCGGCAAGATCCCCGCGCTGTGGGACGCCGCGTTCGACGGGGGCAAGCGCGAGGCCGACTCCCCGATGGGCGTCGTCGGTGCGGCCCGGGTCGGCGGGGAGATCTTCACCCTCGACATCCCGCCGTCCCAGCAGCTCGCCATGGCGCTCATGCTGGTCGCCGGGTTCAACCTCTCCCTGTTCCTCTTCAACATGCTCCCGCTGCTGCCGCTCGACGGCGGGCACATCGCGGGCGCGCTGTGGGAGTCGCTGCGGCGCAACCTCGCGCGCGTCCTGCGCAGGCCCGACCCCGGGCCCTTCGACGTGGCCAAGCTCATGCCGCTCGCCTACGTCGTCGCCGGGGTGTTCATCTGCTTCACGATCCTCGTCCTCATCGCGGACGTGGTGAACCCGGTGAAAATCTCGTAGCCACCCAGCGTTCACGACGGCCGGGCACCCTAGGTGTCCGGCCGTCGTCCGTCCAGCGGGTTTGACAAGGAAAATGTGCCCGGTGGGGGTCAGGTGTCGTAACCTCGGACCCCGGTAGCCCGCGCGCTCTCGGGACCGGTCTTGATCCACGACATGGGGTTGCACAGCAGATGACTGCGATTTCTCTCGGCATGCCGTCCGTTCCGACCAAGGTCGCCGAGCGGCGCAAGAGCAGGCAGATCCAGGTCGGGTCGGTCGCGGTGGGCGGGGACGCGCCGGTGTCCGTGCAGTCGATGACCACGACGCGTACGTCCGACATCGGGGCCACGCTTCAGCAGATCGCCGAGCTCACCGCGTCCGGGTGCCAGATCGTGCGGGTCGCCTGTCCTACGCAGGACGATGCGGACGCGCTCGCCACCATCGCGCGCAAGTCGCAGATTCCCGTCATCGCCGATATCCACTTCCAGCCCAAGTACGTCTTCTCCGCGATCGAGGCCGGGTGCGCCGCCGTGCGCGTCAATCCCGGCAACATCAAGCAGTTCGACGACAAGGTGCGGGAGATCGCCAAGGCCGCGAACGATCACGGGACGCCCATCCGGATCGGCGTCAACGCCGGGTCCCTCGACCGGCGGCTGCTCCAGAAGTACGGCAAGGCCACGCCCGAGGCGCTCGTCGAGTCCGCTCTGTGGGAGGCGTCGCTGTTCGAGGAGCACGACTTCCGGGACATCAAGATCTCCGTCAAGCACAACGATCCCGTGGTCATGATCGAGGCGTACCGGCAGCTTGCTGCGCAGTGCGAGTACCCGTTGCACCTCGGGGTCACCGAGGCGGGGCCGGCGTTCCAGGGCACGATCAAGTCTGCCGTCGCCTTCGGCGCGCTTCTCTCCGAGGGCATCGGGGACACCATCCGCGTCTCCCTCTCCGCGCCTCCCGTCGAGGAGGTCAAGGTCGGGAACCAGATCCTGGAGTCCCTCAACCTCAAGCAGCGTGGCCTGGAGATCGTGTCCTGTCCGTCCTGTGGGCGCGCGCAGGTGGACGTCTACAAGCTGGCCGAGGAAGTCACCGCGGGCCTCACGGGTATGGACGTCCCCCTCCGCGTAGCGGTCATGGGCTGCGTGGTGAACGGCCCCGGCGAAGCCCGAGAAGCGGACCTGGGCGTGGCGTCCGGCAACGGCAAGGGCCAGATCTTCGTCAAGGGCGAGGTCATCAAGACGGTCCCGGAGTCGAAGATCGTAGAAACGCTGATCGAAGAGGCAATGAAGCTGGCGGAGAAGATGCAGGAGGAAGGCATCACTTCCGGCGAACCGTCGGTCTCGGTAGCAGGCTAATTTCCTTCGCCCCCGCCGCCCCTACCCTTCCCATCCTCAAGGGGCTCCGCCCCTTGGACCCCGATGGGGTGGGTGGGCGGGTGCGGGTCCGATGTGGCTGGTCGCGCAGTTCCCCGCGCCCCTGAAAAGAGTGGGTGGCTGTGTGTTCCAGGGTGCGGGTTCGTTGTGGTTGGGCGTGCCCGTGTCGAGCACCCCTTCGTGGCTCACACCGGAGTACGTCCACACGTAATGCCGCCCCCTGCAACCCCCCAGGGGCGCGGGGAACTGCGCGCCCAGCCCCCCACGACCCGCACTCGCCAGCCGACCCACAGCGGCACCCCCCCAAGCCCGTCCGGCGTTTGAGGACAAAGCGGCGCGGCCGACCCCGGCGGCATTCACGAACCCGGCGACAACAGGGATCGGCCCAGCCCCCGGCAGGGAGAGGCGCGGGGCAGCTTCCGCAGGTACAGTGCGGGAAATCAAGAACCCCACCGTGAGGCCCCACCCCGTGCTGACCCACACCACCTCCCGGGTCCTCGAACCGAGCGACCTGAACGCGGCCCTCGCCATCCTCGGCAAGGAGCCGGTCGCGAACGCGTTCGTGACGTCGAGGGTGCAGGTCGCCGGGCTCGACCCCTGGCGGCTGGGCGGCGAGATGTGGGGCTGGTACGAGGCGGGCATGCTGACGTCCCTGTGCTACGCGGGCGCGAACCTCGTACCGATCTGCGCCACCCCAAGGGCCGTACGGGCCTTCGCGGACCGGGCGAGAAGAGGGGGCCGGCGCTGCTCGTCGATCGTCGGACCGGCGGAGCCCACCGCGGCCCTGTGGCGACTGCTGGAACCTCACTGGGGCCCGGCGAGGGACGTCAGACCCCAGCAGCCCCTGATGGTCACGGACCGCATGCCGACGGACATCACCCCCGACCCGTACGTCCGCCGCATCCGCAAGGACGAGATGGAAACGATCCTGCCGGCCTGCGTGGCGATGTTCACGGAGGAGGTCGGCGTCTCCCCGCTGGCGGGCGACGGCGGCCTCCTCTACCAGGCGAGGGTGGCCGAACTCGTCGGCGCGGGCCGCTCCTTCGCGAGGCTCGACGACAGGGGCCGGGTCATGTTCAAGGCGGAGATCGGCGCCGCGACGAGGGAGGCGTGCCAGATCCAGGGCGTCTGGGTGGCCCCCGAGTACCGGGGCCTCGGCATCGCCGCCCCCGGCATGGCCGCGGTCCTGCGCTACGCCCTCGCGGACGTGGCCCCGGTGGTGAGCCTGTACGTGAACGACTTCAACACGCCCGCGAGAAGGACGTACCGAAGGGTCGGCTTCCAGGAGGTCGGCGCGTTCATGAGCGTGCTGTTCTGAAACCCCGCGAGACAACCCCGTACGAAGAGATCCCGTACGGAGAACCCGCACCCCACCCCCACCAGGAACCCCCCTGTAGGCTCCCCGCATGGACCTGGTGATCGGCCCCCTGGACCTCTCCGCCCGCGTGGACGAGGCACTGTCGGTCCAGGCGATCGCATTCGGCCTGGCCCCCGACGAAGTGGCGGTCAGACGGCAGATCGTCCTGCGCCACATGACGAACCCCGGCGCCCGCGCCCTCGGCGTCACCACGTCCGAAGGCCGCCTCGCGGGATTCGTGTACGGCATGCCGAACGACCGCGCGCACTGGTGGTCCACCATCGTCGAGCCGTACCTGAGGGCGCTCGGCAACACGCACTGGCTGGACGACTCGTTCGTCATCACGGAACTGCACGTGCACCCGGCGTACCAGAACCGGGGCGCGGGCCGGGCCCTGATCACGGCGATCACCGACGACGTGCCGCACCCCCGCTCGATCCTCTCGGCGATCGACACGGACAGCCCCGCGAGGGCCCTGTACCGCTCGCTCGGCTACCAGGACCTGGCCCGCAGGGTCCTCTTCCCGAGCGCCCCGCGCCCGTACGCGGTGATGGGCGCCCCCCTGCCCCTTCTGCGGCGGACGGATTTCCGGCAGGCCAGGGCCGACGGCTAATCTCCTAGCCATCACCTTTATCCGGCAGGAGTACGAGACACCATGGCGAACGCACCGGTCCAGCGCATGTCCCAGCTGATGGCGAAAACACTGCGCGACGACCCGGCCGACGCCGAGGTCCTCAGCCACAAGCTCCTGGTCCGCGCGGGCTACGTACGGCGTACGGCCGCCGGCATCTGGTCCTGGCTGCCGCTCGGCAAGAAGGTCCTGTCGAACGTCGAGCGCATCGTCCGCGAGGAGATGGACGCGATCGGCGCGCAGGAAGTCCTGCTGCCGGCGCTGCTGCCCCGGGAACCCTACGAGGCGACGGGCCGTTGGAACGAGTACGGGGCGGAGCTGTTCCGCCTCCAGGACCGCAAGGGCGGCGACTACCTCCTCGGCCCGACCCACGAGGAGATCTTCACCCTGCTGGTGAAGGACCAGGCGTCGTCGTACAAGGACCTGCCCGTCATCCTCTACCAGATCCAGCACAAGTACCGTGACGAGGCCCGCCCCCGGGCCGGCATCCTGCGCGGGCGCGAGTTCCTGATGAAGGACTCGTACTCGTTCGATACGGAGGACGAGGGCCTGGCGCACTCGTACGCCCTGCACCGCGCCGCCTACCAGAAGGTGTTCGCGCGGCTCGGCCTCGACTACCGCATCTGCGCGGCCACCGCCGGCGCGATGGGCGGCTCGAAGTCGGAGGAGTTCCTCGCCCCCGCCGAGGCCGGCGAGGACACCTTCGCCGACTGCCCGAACTGCGACTTCGCGGCGAACACGGAGGCGGTGAACTTCGCCCTCGTCCCGCAGGAGGCCACCGCCCCCGCGCTGGAGGAGATCCCCACCCCCGACACCCCGACGATCGAGACCCTGGCCGCCGCCCTCGGCGTCCCCGCCTCCGCGACCCTGAAGAACCTGCTGGTCAAGGTGGACGGCGAGATCGTCGCCGTCGGCGTCCCCGGTGACCGCGAGGTCGACCTCGGCAAGGTCGAGGCCCACTTCGCGCCCGCCACCGTCGAGTTGGTCACCGCCGAGGACTTCACCGGCCGCCCCGACCTCGTGCGCGGGTACGTCGGTCCGCAGGGCCGCCAGGAGAAGCTCACGTACATCGCCGACCCGCGCGTCGCCCCCGGCACCGCCTGGATCACCGGCGCCAACAAGGACCAGACGCACGCGAAGAACGTCGTCGCGGGCCGTGACTTCGAGGTCGACGCGTACGTCGACGTCGTGGTCGTCCAGGAGGGCGACCCCTGCCCCGCCTGCGGCACCGGCCTCAAGCTGGACCGCGCCATCGAGATCGGCCACATCTTCCAGCTCGGCCGCAAGTACGCCGACGCCCTCAAGCTCGACGTCCTCGGCCAGCAGGGCAAGCCGGTCCGCGTCACCATGGGCTCGTACGGCATCGGCGTCTCCCGCGCCGTCGCCGCGCTCGCGGAGCAGACCGCCGACGACAAGGGCCTGTGCTGGCCCGCCGAGGTCGCCCCGGCCGACGTCCACGTGGTCGCCGCCGGCAAGGCCCTCCAGACCGAACTGGCCCTGGAAGTCTCCGAGAAGCTCCGCGACGCCGGTCTCCGCGTCCTCGTCGACGACCGCCCGGGCGTCTCGCCGGGCGTCAAGTTCACCGACTCGGAGCTGATGGGTGTCCCGAAGATCCTGGTCGCGGGCCGCCGCGCCGCCGAGGGCGTCCTGGAGCTGAAGGACCGCAGGACGGGTGAGCGCGAGGAGCTGACGGTGGACGAGGCGATCGCCCGCCTGGCCGGCTGAAGGAAGCTCAGGAAGTTCTCTTGGACCGCTCGCCTCCGTGGTGCGTGACAACACCACGGAGGCGGACGGTCAGAGCCACCCGGCGAATTCCAGCAGCAGCTCCGCATCTGCCGTCCGCCCCACCCGCATCGCCCGAACCCCCGACTCCACCGCCCGGAACAACACCCACCCCCGCAGCCTCTCCTGATCCACCTCCAGCGCCTCCGCCAGCTTCTTCACCCGCCGCCGGGCAACCGCGGCTCCCGAAGGCGACCCCACCAGATCCTCCACCCGGTCCCGCACCAACCGCGCCAGATCGAACGCGCACTCACCCACCACCGGATCGGGCCCCACCGCCAGCCAGGGCGACCGCTCACCCGCGAGGACCTTGCTCTGCCGGAACGTCCCGTGCAGCAACCGCACCTCGGACTCCGACCCCACCAGCTCCTCCCGCACGCCGAGCGCCGCATCCACCAGGGACCCCACGACCGCGTCCCCCCGCCCGGCGAACCGCATCGCCTCGGCCTGCCGCCCCGTCCGCTCGGCGACCGTCTCGAAGGCGAACCCCTCCGGCGGCTCGACCCACAACCGCCGAAGAGCCCCCGCCGCTTCGAGCGTCGCCTTCGCCTCCGGCAGGGTCCGCACGGAGACGTCGGTCCGCAGCCGCTCCAGCAGCAGCACCCCGTCCCCACCGCCCAGCACCTGTACGGCCCCGAGCCCACCCCAATGCTCCAGCGCCGCCAACTCCGCAGCGGGCCGGAACCGTTCGGGAGCGACCTTCAGCACAGCGGGACCGCCATCGGCGAGCCGCACGAGGACGACGATGCTGCTCCGCCCCCCGGGCACCTGCACCCGCTCGACACTCACCCCGCACGCGGAAACGGCCCGCTCGACGAGGGAGGGCAACCCCTCCAGCCAAGCGGCAGCGCCCGGCACGCTCTCGGAGAGCGCCCGGACCAACCGCTGAGGCGGCTCGATGTGCGGCATGCGTGAGGTGTTCCCTTCTGACTGCTGACATTCCCGACGGACCGAGACCCGGACTCACCCCGAGGGCGTCACCCCCGCAGAAGCACCGGAATCCGCCGAAGCACCAGGTTCCGCAGAAGCCCCCGCCCCCGCCCCACCCCGCTCCGCGAGCCCAGGGAAGGCTACGCTCCCACCGCCCCACCGCACCGCCCGCACCGACGCCTCCCGCAACGCCCCCGCCGCATCCCCCCGCCGCGCACCGGACGTGGCCCGCACGAGGTCGGAGTACACCCCGGCGATCCGCTCCTCCAACTGCGCGGCGAGCCGCACGGCGCTGGAGGTCCCGTCGACGGGGAACGGCAACGCGTACCCGGCGTTCGCGGCGACCGGCTCGGCGCCGAGGTCCCGTACGGCCCGCGCGAGCGCGTCACGCCGGGCCCGGTGCGCGTCCCACGCGACGCGAGCCTCACCCCGCCGAGCCTCTCCGATCTGGCCCCCGACCACCCCGTACCCGTACACAGCCGCGTGCTCGGCGGCCAACGCGGCCTGGAAGGCGTCCAGTTCGGCGCTCATCGGGCCCCCTCCGCCAGTACGTACGCGTGCACGGCCCCGGCGGCGGCCACGGACGCGAGCAGCCGCGCCAGCTCCCCGGGCACGGTCAGCAGCTCACCCGCCCGCCGATCGGCCAACGTTCGCTCGGCGGAGGCGAGTTGAGTGAGGGCGGACTTGTCGTCCAGGGGAGCGGCAGCAGAAGGAACAGGGGCGGGGGACACCGTCCCCCCGAACGCCCCCACATGCCGCACGACCTCCCCCCGCAACGGCGCAAGCAACCCCGTGAGCGCGGGCCGCGCCGCGAGCACCGCGTCGTACTGCTTCACGAGCCCCTGACTGTCCTGCACGGCCCGAGCCCGGACCCGCTGGGACACGGAGGGCGCCCCGGAGGCGGTCTCCTCGGCGGAGGGCCCGGAGGAGGAGCAGCCGGCGGCGCTGAACACGGCCGCGGTGGCAAGTAGGGTTCTTCGGCGCGACGGGGAGTACGACACGTCAGACGTCCTCGGCAGACTCGTACGGCAGGGAAAGGGAGAGAAGACAGCAGGTGATCACGGTACCCGCGCAGGCACGCGTGGACGGCAACACCCTCCGCGACCGGATACCCTTTGACCAGACACGCGACCATCCCACAACAGCACACGCGGCCGAGGAGTCACCCGGATGAGCACCACCCAGAGCGAGGGGCTGCGAGAGCTCCTGGAGCCGCTCGTCGCCGCGCAGGGGCTCGACCTCGAAGAGATCGCGGTGGAGACCGTGGGCCGCAAGAGAGTGCTGAGGGTGGTCGTGGACTCGGACTCCGGCGCCGATCTGGACGCCGTCGCCGACATCAGCCGCGCGATCTCGGCGAAGCTCGACGAGACGAACGCGATGGGCGACGCGGCGTACGACCTGGAGGTCGGCACCCCCGGCGCGGAGCGCCTGCTGAAGGAGCACCGGCACTACGTGCGCGCGCTGGAGCGCCTGGTCCGCTTCCAGCTCACCGAGGGCGGCGAGGTCACCGCCCGCATCCTCACCGTGGACGAGGAGGGCCTCGATCTGGAGGTGCCCGGCGTGAAGGGCCGCAAGGCCACCGCCCGCAGGCTCGCCTTCACCGAGATCGACAAGGCCCGCGTCCAGGTCGAGTTCAACCGTAAAGACAAAGCCGTAGACGACGTAGAAGACGACGTAGAGGAAGAGGAGGCGTAGCCGTGGACATCGACATGAGTGCCCTGCGGGGTCTGGTACGGGAGAAGGAGATCTCCTTCGACCTGCTGGTCGAGGCGATCGAGTCGGCCCTCCTCATCGCCTACCACCGCACCGAGGGAAGCCGCCGCCGCGCGCGCGTGAAGCTCGACCGGGAGACCGGGCATGTGACCGTGTGGGCGAAGGAGGACCCGGACGACCTGGAGGAGGGTCAGGAGCCGCGCGAGTTCGACGACACCCCGTCGGACTTCGGCCGGATCGCCGCCTCCACCGCGAAGCAGGTGATCCTCCAGCGCCTGCGGGACGCGGAGGACGACGCGACGCTCGGGGAGTACGCCGGCCGCGAGGGCGACATCGTCACCGGTGTCGTCCAGCAGGGCCGCGACCCGAAGAACGTGCTGGTGGACATCGGCAAGATGGAGGCCATGCTCCCGGTGCAGGAGCAGGTCCCCGGCGAGGTGTACTCGCACGGTCTGCGCCTGCGCTCGTACGTGGTCCGGGTCGCCAAGGGCGTACGCGGCCCCTCGGTCACCCTCTCCCGTACGCACCCCAACCTGGTGAAGAAGCTGTTCGCCCTGGAGGTCCCGGAGATCGCCGACGGCTCCGTCGAGATCGCCGCGATCGCCCGCGAGGCCGGCCACCGCACCAAGATCGCCGTACGCTCCACCCGCAGCGGCCTGAACGCCAAGGGCGCCTGCATCGGCCCGATGGGCGGCCGGGTGCGCAACGTCATGGGTGAGCTGAACGGCGAGAAGATCGACATCGTCGACTGGTCGGACGACCCGGCCGAGATGGTCGCCAACGCCCTGTCACCCGCACGGGTGTCCAAGGTGGAGGTCGTCGACCTCGGCGCCCGCTCCGCGCGGGTGACCGTGCCGGACTACCAGCTGTCGCTCGCGATCGGCAAGGAGGGCCAGAACGCCCGCCTCGCCGCCCGGCTGACCGGCTGGCGCATCGACATCCGGCCGGACACCGAGCAGCAGGAGCCCGAGGCCGGGGAATAGATCACGCCGGTCAACGGCTGGATCACGTCAGTTATATCGCGGCACGTGTTCGACCCCTGACCCAAAAGGGTGAGACCGCCGCGGGGAGGTAGACTTAACGGTGTCTGGCCGGACGCACGCCCGATCATGCCCTGAACGCACCTGTGTGGGGTGCCGGGAGCGATCGGCCAAGACACACCTGCTGCGCATCGTGGCGGACGGGGGCGAATGCGTCCCCGACCCTCGCGGTACGCTGCCCGGCCGGGGTGCGTATCTGCACCCCGTCCCCGTCTGTCTCGACCAGGCGGTACGCCGACGGGCGTTCACACGGGCCTTGCGAGCCCCGGGAGCGCTCGACACAAAGGCGTTGCGCCAGTACGTCGAGCAGGCGATCGTCGTCGATGAGGCGACACCGTAAGGAAGTGGCGCGCGGACCATCCGCGTGGCCAGGTACACCGCGAGTTGGAAGTAGGTCGAGATTGCGATGAGCACTCGATGAGCACGCGATGAGTACGCCCATGAAGTAGCGACGGTCCGGACTGAACCCGGACCTCAAAGGAGCGAAGTGGCTAAGGTCCGGGTATACGAACTCGCCAAGGAGTTCGGGGTGGAGAGCAAGGTCGTCATGGCCAAGCTCCAGGAACTCGGTGAATTCGTCCGTTCGGCGTCTTCGACCATCGAAGCGCCCGTTGTCCGCAAGCTGACGGACGCCCTGCAGGGTGGCGGCAAGCCCGCCCCGCGCAAGGCGGCCCCCAAGCCCGGCGCGCCCTCTCCGGCGGCGTCGGCACGCCCGGGTCCGCCGAAGCCGGCGGCCCCCAAGCCCGTCGTGGCGCAGGCACCCGAGGCACCGGCCGCGCCGGTGACCCCCGCGCCCGCCGCGCAGGCACCCGCCGCACAGGCACCCTCGGCGCCGGCCCCCGCGGCCCAGGCGCCCTCCGCCGGTCCGCGTCCGGGTCCCAAGCCCGCGCCGCGTCCGGCTCCCTCCGTACCGGAGTTCACGGCCCCGCCGTCGGCTCCGGCTCCCGCCGCGCAGCCGCCTGCCGCGCAGGCTCCCCGTTCCGCCGGCCCGCGTCCGGGTCCGGCTCCCAAGCCCGCTTCCCGTCCGACCCCGCAGGGTCAGGGCGAGCGTGGCGGCGACCGTGGTGACCGTGGCGAGCGCGGTCAGCGTCCCGCCGGTGACCGCGGTCCGCGCCCCGGTGGCGCTCCCGGTCAGCGTCCCGGTGGCCGTCCGGCCGGTCCCCGTCCGGGCAACAACCCGTTCACGTCCGGTGGCAACGCCGGTATGGGCGCCCCGCGTCCGCAGGGCCAGCGTCCGCAGGGCGCCGGTCCGCGTCCCGGTCCCGGTGGAGCTCCCGGCGCCGGTCCCCGTCCGCAGGGCCCCGGCGGCCAGCAGGGAGGCCCCCGTCCGCAGGGCGCCGGTCCCGGCGGTCCCCGTCCGTCGCCCGGCGGTATGCCGCGTCCGCAGGGTCCCGGTGCCGGTGGCCCGCGTCCCGGTGGTCCGCGTCCCAACCCCGGCATGATGCCGCAGCGTCCGGCTGCGGGCCCGCGTCCCGGCGGCGGCCCCGGTGGCCGTGGTCCCGGTGGCGGTCCCGGCCGTCCCGGCGGCGCCGGTGGTGCCGGTCGTCCCGGCGGCGGTGGCGGCTTCGCCCGTCCCGGCGGTGGCGGCGGCGGTGCCGGTCGTCCCGGTGGTGGCGGCGGCTTCGGCGCGCGTCCCGGTGGCGGCGGCTTCGGCGGTGGCCCCGGTGGTCCCGGTGGCGGCGGTGGCCGTCCCGGCTTCGGTGGCCGTCCCGGCGGTCCCGGTGGCCGTGGTGGCACGCAGGGCGCCTTCGGCCGTCCCGGCGGTCCCGCGCGTCGTGGCCGTAAGTCGAAGCGGCAGCGGCGCCAGGAGTACGAGGCCATGCAGGCCCCGAGCGTCGGCGGCGTGATGCTGCCGCGCGGCAACGGCGAGACGATCCGTCTCTCCCGCGGCGCGTCGCTCACCGACTTCGCGGAGAAGATCAACGCCAACCCGGCGTCCCTCGTCGCGGTCATGATGAACCTCGGCGAGATGGTCACCGCCACCCAGTCCGTCTCCGACGAGACGCTGGAGCTGCTGGCCGGCGAGATGAACTACCGCGTCCAGGTCGTCAGCCCGGAGGAGGAGGACCGCGAGCTTCTCGGTTCCTTCGACATCGAGTTCGGCGAGGACGAGGGCGACGAGGACGACCTGGTCGTCCGCCCGCCGGTCGTCACCGTCATGGGTCACGTCGACCACGGCAAGACGCGTCTTCTCGACGCGATCCGCAAGACGAACGTCATCGCGGGCGAGGCCGGCGGCATCACCCAGCACATCGGTGCCTACCAGGTCGCGACCGAGGTCAACGGCGAGGACCGCGCGATCACCTTCATCGACACCCCGGGTCACGAGGCGTTCACCGCCATGCGTGCCCGTGGTGCCCGGTCGACGGACATCGCGATCCTGGTCGTCGCGGCCAACGACGGCGTCATGCCGCAGACGGTCGAGGCGCTCAACCACGCCAAGGCGGCCGACGTCCCGATCGTCGTCGCGGTCAACAAGATCGACGTCGAGGGCGCCGACCCGACCAAGGTGCGCGGTCAGCTCACCGAATACGGTCTGGTGGCCGAGGAGTACGGCGGCGACACCATGTTCGTCGACATCTCCGCCAAGCAGGGTCTGCACATCGACTCCCTGCTGGAGGCCGTCGTCCTCACCGCCGACGCCTCGCTCGACCTGCGGGCCAACCCGAACCAGGACGCGCAGGGTATTTCCATCGAGTCCCGCCTCGACCGCGGTCGCGGTGCCGTCTCCACGGTCCTCGTCCAGCGAGGCACGCTGCGGGTCGGCGACACGATGGTCGTCGGCGACGCGTACGGCCGGGTCCGGGCGATGCTCGACGACAACGGCAACAACGTCACCGAAGCGGGTCCGTCGACGCCGGTCCAGGTCCTCGGCCTGACCAACGTCCCGGGCGCGGGCGACAACTTCCTCGTCGTCGACGAGGACCGCACCGCCCGTCAGATCGCCGAGAAGCGCGCGGCTCGTGAGCGCAACGCGGCGTTCGCCAAGCGTGTCCGCCGGGTCTCCCTCGAAGACCTGGACAAGGTGCTCAAGGCCGGCGAGATCCAGCAGCTCAACCTCATCATCAAGGGTGACGCTTCTGGTTCCGTCGAGGCCCTGGAGTCCTCCCTGCTCCAGCTCGACGTCGGCGAAGAGGTCGACATCCGGGTCCTGCACCGCGGCGTCGGTGCGGTCACGGAGTCCGACATCGACCTGGCCATGGGCTCGGACGCCATCGTCATCGGCTTCAACGTCCGTGCGGCAGGCCGCGCGGCGCAGATGGCCGAGCGCGAGGGTGTCGACGTCCGGTACTACTCGGTCATCTACCAGGCGATCGAGGAGATCGAGGCGGCCCTGAAGGGCATGCTGAAGCCGGAGTACGAAGAGGTCGAGCTCGGTACGGCGGAGATCCGCGAGGTCTTCCGCTCGTCCAAGCTGGGCAACCTCGCCGGTGTCCTCGTCCGCTCGGGCGAGGTCAAGCGCAACACGAAGGCCCGCCTTCTGCGCGACGGCAAGGTCATCGCGGAGAACCTCAACATCGAGGGTCTGCGGCGCTTCAAGGACGACGTCACCGAGATTCGCGAAGGGTTCGAGGGCGGTATCAACCTCGGCAACTTCAACGACATCAAGATCGACGACGTCATCGCGACGTACGAGATGCGCGAGAAGCCTCGCGCCTGATCTGCGAGCGATCGGGGCCGATCGACGGAAGAATTTCCGTCGATCGGCCCCGGCCGTTGCGTGTACGGTTCCCGTATCGGTGCCCGAGCGTGGCGCCCGTACCCCGTGCCGGCGGGACATCCGGAACACACATGTACGTGGGGACCCTGTCCTTCGACCTCCTCCTCGGCGATGTCCACTCGCTGAAGGAGAAGCGTTCCGTCGTTCGTCCGATCGTGGCCGAGCTCCAGCGCAAGTACGCGGTGAGCGTGGCCGAGACGGGCAATCAAGATCTTCACCGCAGGGCCGAGATCGGGCTCGCGGTGGTCTCGGGTGACACGGAACACCTGAGCGATGTACTCGACCGCTGCGAGCGCCTCGTCGCCGCGCGGCCGGAGGTGGAGCTGCTCTCGGTTCGACGCAGGCTCCACGGCGACGAAGACTGAAAAAGCAGCACAAGCAGCAAGCGGCAAGTGAGCAGGACGAAGGAGACGGACCAGTGGCCGACAACGCGCGCGCCAAGAGGCTGGCGGACCTCATCCGAGAAGTGGTGGCCAAGAAGCTCCAGCGGGGGGTCAAGGACCCCAGGCTCGGTACGCACGTCACCATCACGGACGCCCGGGTCACCGGCGACCTGCGGGAGGCGACCGTCTTCTACACGGTGTACGGCGGTGACGAGGAGCGGGCCGAGGCCGCGGCCGGCCTGGAGAGCGCCAAGGGCATCCTGCGCTCCGAGGTGGGCCGCGCGGCCGGCGTGAAGTTCACGCCGACCCTGACCTTCGTCGCGGACGCCCTCCCCGACAACGCCCGCACCATCGAGGACCTCCTCGACAAGGCGCGCCAGTCCGACGAGAAGGTCCGCGAGGCCTCGGCCGGCGCGGACTACGCGGGCGGCGCCGACCCGTACAAGAAGCCCGGCGACGAGACGGACGACAGCGCCGAATGACCAGCAAGCCCACCCCGCCCGACGGCCTCGTCATCGTCGACAAGCCGTCGGGCTTCACGTCCCACGACGTGGTCGCCAAGATGCGCGGCATCGCCCGCACCCGCCGCGTCGGCCACGCCGGCACGCTCGATCCGATGGCCACGGGTGTCCTCGTCCTCGGCGTCGAGCGCGCCACGAAGCTCCTCGGACACCTCGCGCTGACCGAGAAGGAGTACCTCGGCACGGTCCGGCTCGGCCAGACCACGGTCACGGACGACGCGGAGGGCGAGATCACCGCGTCCGCCGACGCGTCCGCGGTGACGCGCGAACAGGTCGACGCGGGTGTCGCCAAGCTCACCGGCGACATCATGCAGGTGCCCTCCAAGGTCAGCGCCATCAAGATCGACGGCGTCCGCTCGTACAAGCGGGCCCGCGACGGGGAGGACTTCGAGATCCCCGCGCGGCCGGTGAAGATCTCCTCCTTCCAGGTGTACGACGTCCGCGCGGCCGTCGCCGAGGACGGCACGCCCGTCCTCGACCTCGTCGTCTCCGTCGTCTGCTCCTCCGGTACGTACATCCGCGCCCTCGCCCGTGACCTCGGCACCGACCTCGGTGTCGGCGGCCACCTCACGGCGCTGCGCCGGACCCGGGTCGGCCCGTACAAGCTGGACTCCGCCCGCACCCTGGACCAGCTCCAGGAGGAGCTGACGGTCATGCCGGTCGCGGACGCGGCCGTCGCCGCGTTCCGCCGCTGGGACGTCGACGCGAAGCGTGCGCGGCTCCTGCTGAACGGGGTTCGGCTGGACATGCCCGACGAGTACGCGGGCGCCGGGGCGGTGGCGGTGTTCGACCCTGAGGGGCAGTTCCTCGCGCTGGTGGAGTCGGAGAAGGGGAAGGCGAAGAGCCTGGCGGTCTTCGGCTGACGGGGCTTCCTCGCTGTTTCCCGTGTTTCCCGTGGAGCGGCGCGCACGGGGTGTGCCTTCGCCGCTCCACGAGCCCCCTCGGTTCCCCCGTCTCCTAGGGTTGTCCATCCGGGCGTGTCCGTTCACCCGTCCGGGCGGGCGCTCGGAGTGAACCGGGGGAGTGTGAGGGGGCGCGTTCGCCTCGCGATCTGTCCCGCCGATCAACGCCGCCCTACCGTCGAGGAAGGGCAGGCGCGCGGCGGGGAGGTCAGGCGGATGGGGGTTCCCTCCGGGGACGGTACGGATCTCACCCTCCCGGACGTCGTCGTCCGCATCCGGGACCTCGCCGGACGCCCCCGAGGGGTCGGCTTCCTCGCGGACCACCAGGGCACGCTGATCACCGCGCACGAGGCCGTCGACGGGCTCCCCCGGATCGTCCTGTACGGCGCCGGCGACCGCACCTGCATCGTCACGTCCGACGCGGTGACCGCGCTCCCGGAGCTGGACCTGGCCCTGGTCCACACGGAGGGTCTGGCGACGGACCCGTTGCCGGTCACGGTCCGTCGGGAGGTGCCGACGGGTACGTACGTCCGCCTGGCGGCGGGCTGTTGGCGAGAAGCCCGCGTCCTCTCCGCCACCCCCGCGACGTACACGGCCACCGACCGCTTCCACCTCCTGCCCCACACCCTGGAACTGGCGATCGGCACCACAGGCCGCGACGCCCTCCGCCTCGGCGGCGGCGCTGCGGGAGGCCCGGTCCTGGACGCGGCCACGGGAACGGTCGTCGCGATCCTCGGCACGGCACTCCAATCCGACCACAGGGACGTGGGGTTCGCGATCCCCCTTCGGGGGGCGGCCACAAAGAGCGCTGCCCTGACGGAACTTCTGCTGCGGAACGCCGCGACTGTCCCGGCGTACGGGGTGGACCTCAACTTGGCGGGGGTGCTGGAGCTGACGGCGACGTCGGTGGGGTCGGATGGTCCGCCGGGGGCGTTGGCGGGGTATGTCGGGGGGTGGCCGGGGGAGGGTGGGGAACCTTTGCGGGGGGCGGGGGTTGGCGGGGGCGAGGCTGAAGGGGGCGTGTGGGGCGGGGGTGTTGGTAGGGGTGAGGGGGCTGAGTCCGTCTGGGCTGCGGGTGTTGGTGGGGGCGAGGAGGCTGGGGCCGCTTGGGCCGTGGGGGTTGAGGAGGGTGATTCGGCAAGGGGTACTGGGCGTGGGTGTGTTGGTGGGGGAGAGGCCGAAGAGTTCGTAAGCGGTTCGGGCGGGGGCGAGGCGGCTGGGGCCGCTTGGGCTACGGGGGTTGACGAGGACGAGGTGCCTGGGTCCGTCTGGGCTGCGGGTGTTGGCGAGAGCCAGGCGGCTGGGCCTGCCTGGGGCGTTGGTGAGGGTGATTCCGTAAAGGGTGCTCGGCGTGGGTGTGTTGGTGGGGGCGCGGCGGGGAGTTGGTTCGGGAATGAGGGGGGTGCTCGGGGTGTCGGGCGAGAGGGGGCGGGGAGTGGTGTCGTGCTGCCTGTCGAACGTGGGCTCACCGTGCGGGAGTTCGCCGCGTTCAGTGCCGGGTCCGCTTCCGTGCTCGCGTTGGTCGGGCCGCCCGGGAGTGGGCGTACGACGGAACTCGCGGCGTTGGCGGCGCGGCGGTACCGGGCGGCCGAACCTGCGCCGACCCTGTGGCTGCGGGGAGCGGACCTGAGGGACGAGGACGAGTCCCTCGCGGACGCGGCGGGGCGTGCGTTGCGCAGGGCCGCGCGGATCGTCACCACCTCGCAGGCCCCGACATCACCCCCCGACCCGGAGACGGTCACCCCGGCGGACCTCTCCCACACAGCCCTCACCGCCGGCCGCCCCCTCTTCCTCCTCCTGGACGGCCCCGAGGAAATGCCTCCCGTCCTGGCACACCGCCTAGCGGCCTGGACAGAGGGCACGGTGACCTGGCTCCGCGAAACCGGAGCCCGCCTGGTGGTGGCCTGCCGGGCGGAGTACTGGGAGGCAGCGGGCAGGGGCTTCCCGAAGGAAATGCTGCACGGCACGAGAAGAACCACGGAACCGACGGTGCACGAGGCCGACGCGGCGAACCTGGGAGACGGCTCGGAACCCGGGGACCTGACGGCAGCTTCCCCCCACTCGGGAACGAGCCCACACCCCGAGGGCCGATCCAACGAGGAACCGACCCCGGTCGAGCCGAAGCGACCGTACCCGGCATCCGAGACAGTCACCCCCACACCCCACCCGGCACCTGACGACCGCGCAGCCACCCCCACACAGCCCACCGCCCCGATCACCTCTGCTACTCCCGCACTCCTCGCCGCCCCACCCCCCAACCTTTCCCTCCCCACCCCCAACCCGCACCTCACCTCTCACCTCACCCCCCACCTACCAGCCCGTCCGGCGTTTGAGGACAAGGCCCCTTCAGGGCCGGAGCGGGGGGCTGGGGGCGCAGCCCCCAGGGATGGGAAGGGTAGGGGCGGCGGGGGCGAGGGAATCCTGCCGGACTGCATCGAGTTGGGGGAGTTCACGCCGAGGGAAGCCGAAGTCGCCCGCGCCCGTTACCGAGTGCCCGCCTTCGCCCTCGCCCCCAACGCCGTACACCACCCCCTCACCATCCACCTCCTCTCAGAGATCCGCACCGCCCTCCCGGACGTCCCACCCCCGACCAACGCGGAGAGGGAGGACATCTTCGCCGCACACCTGGACCTCATGTGCCTACGGATCGCCGTACGCCTGGCCGCAGCCAACAACCTCAGAGGCACCCCCGTGAAGCGGCTGGCCGCAAAGGTCTCCGGCCAAGTACACGAAGCCGCGAGAAGAAGCCTCGGCCCGGGCCAGGGCGAGCTGGACAGAAGCGCGTTCGAGGACGTGTTCCCCTGGGGACACGCACCGCAAAGGCTGGGCGGAGTGACCGGCTGGGCCTCGGCCGTCCTGGCGGAGGGCCTGATCGTCCCGGCCGGCACGGGCTACCGCTTCGCACACGAGGAACTCGCGGACTGGATCCAGGGAATGCACCTGGACCTGGAGGAGGCGCTGAGATCACTGGCCCACACCCCGCGCGACACACACATGGTCCCGGTCCCGCACCACCGTATCGGCCCGGTCGTACAGTCCCTCCTGCTAGTGGCAAGGCAACAGGGCCCGGCCGAACTGACAGCACACCTACGGAAGTTGACGCAGGCCCTGGACGAGACCCCGGACGCCTGGTGGCCCGCCCGCCTCCTCACGGAGACCCTCCGCAGAGTCCCGGACGCGACCCCGTACCTGGACGTCCTGCACGCGCTGGCGGACCACGTGGTCGCAAGGACGGCCGTACAGGACACCCCCAGGACGTTCCTCCCGGAGTTCTGGACGGCGTTGAACCTCCCCCCGGCCCCGCTGTTCACCCTCCTGCGCCACCTCCTGCGAGCGGACCCACCCCCGGGGGCGGCCTCAACTCCCCGCTACCTGGACGCGGTTGCGAGCCTGCTGGCGGCGGACGCGGGGACCGTACAACCCCACCTCACCCTGTGGTTCGAGGACGACCGCCCCCTCCCGGGCGCGCCGCAGGCGACCGTCGCGGCGGCGGCCCAGGCCCTGCTGTACGCGTACCGCCACAGAGCACTGGACGACCTCACCGAGGTCCTCGTCGGCTGCGGCCACCGCAGGGCGGACGAACTCCTCGGCGCACTCGCGGAGGACGAACCCTCGGCCGTGTGCAGGGCGGTGGACAGATGGGCGAGGGACACCCGCCCGTCCCGCAGGGTCGCGGCGGTCTCGTACGGCCTACGAGCGGCCCCGCACGTCACGACGGACGCGGACCGCGACCTCCTGAGGTACGCGGCGGAGGAACTCCTGACCGAAGTCCCGCTCCAGGGCGGCGCGTTGGGCCTCCTCGTCCAGGACCCGAGAATCCGTACGGCCCATCTCCCGCAAACCTTGGCCCACTTCACGGCGGCCGACCCCCAACTCCCGCCCACAGCCCTGCTCCCGGCGCTGAAGACGAACACGGAACCGGTCCTGAAAGCCTTCCGCACCCGCCTGGCCCGCCCCGACACGGACCCGACGACCACGTTGCGCGCGCTGGCCGAGGTCACCACGCAGCCCCTCGCCCGACGCATCGCGATCATGGTGCGGGAGACGGTGGAGCGCAGACCGGAGACGGCGCGTGCGGTCGCCGCGTACGTGGACGACCGCCTGAAACAGGGCCCGCCCGCCAGACCCGTACTCCACCCTTTGGTCACCGCGCTGCTGACGGCGTCCTCGCAGGAGGTGAGGTCCGCGCTCGCCGGCGTCCTCGCGACGCCGGACGACGCACCCCTGCGGACGGAACTGCGCGAGTTCCTCCTCACCCACGAGCAGGACCCGGCCGTCCTCACGTCGTTCCTGCACGCCGCCGCCCACCACCGCTCCCGCGACCTCGTCCACCGCGCGGGCCGCCTCCTCGTCCGCACCCCCGACGGCGCGACCCGTTTCGACCGCGGTCTGGTCGATCTCGGCCGGCACGTGCCCGGCTTCGCCGCGCGGGTCGCCGGGTGGATCGGCGAGGCCCCGCAGGAGTGGGCGACGGTCGTCGGACCCGGCGCGCGCCGCATGATCGAGAACCTCGCGGGGGCCGGTATCCCGGCGTGATCACGTGCGCCCGGTCACAGCGCCGATGCCGATGAGAGCGGGCGGCGCCGGACGTGGCACCCTTAGACCTGCGCAAGTCGTAAGAGTCGGTACGGACACGGGTTCGAGGAGCGGTCACAGTGCAGCGCTGGCGTGGCTTGGAGGACATCCCCCAGGACTGGGGGCGAAGCGTCGTCACCATCGGTTCCTACGACGGAGTCCACCGGGGCCACCAGCTGATCGTCCGGCACGCGGTGGAGCGGGCGCGGGAGCTGGGCGTGCCGGCCGTGGTCGTCACGTTCGATCCGCATCCCAGTGAGGTCGTGCGGCCGGGGAGCCATCCGCCGCTGCTCGCGCCCCATCACCGGCGCGCCGACCTGATGGCCTCGCTCGGGGTCGACGCGGTGCTGGTGCTGCCGTTCACCACGGAGTTCTCGAAGCTCTCGCCGGCCGAGTTCGTCGTCAAGGTCCTTGTCGACAAGCTGCACGCCCGCGCCGTCGTCGAGGGGCCCAACTTCCGGTTCGGGCACAAGGCCGCGGGGAACGTGGAGTTTCTCGTCGAGCAGGGTGCCGTGTACGACTTCGAGGTCGAGATCGTCGATCTGTACGTCGCCGGGGAGGCGGGGGGCGGCCAGCCGTTCTCGTCCACGCTGACGCGGCGGCTCGTCGCCGAGGGGGACATCGAGGGGGCCAACGAGATCCTGGGGCGGCCTCACCGGGTCGAGGGCATCGTGGTCCACGGGGCCCAGCGGGGGCGGGAGTTGGGGTTCCCGACGGCGAACGTGGAGACGCTGCCGCACACGGCCGTCCCGGCGGACGGGGTGTACGCGGGGTGGCTGCACGTCGAGGGTGAGGCCATGCCGGCGGCGATCTCCGTGGGGACCAACCCGCAGTTCGACGGGACGACGCGGACGGTCGAGGCGTACGCGATCGACCGGGTGGGGCTGGATCTGTACGGGTTGCATGTCGCCGTCGACTTCCTCGCGTACGTGCGGGGGCAGGCGAAGTTCGACTCGCTGGAGGCGTTGTTGGAGCAGATGGCGCTGGATGTGAAGAGGTGCCGCGAGCTGATCGCCGCGGCGGAGGAGAAGTAGTCGTACGAAGGTGAGGGCGGCCGGTGTTTTCGACACCGGCCGCCCTTCTTCTATTGCTGGGGCGGGTAGGGGTAACCCTGCTGCGGGGGATAAGGCTGGCCGGGGTACGGCTGGCCCGGCATCTGCTGGCCCGGCATCGGGGGTGCCACCACCGGTGGGGGGTTGCCGTCGCTCGTCCACAGGCCGTGCGACTGCTGGTGGCGTACGAAGTCCTCCGCGACCAGGGACGCCAGGTGGAAGTACGCCTCGCGGACCTTCGGGCGCATCATGTCGAGGTCGACCTCCGCGCCGGCCGAGAGGTGCTCGTCGAACGGGACCACCACGACGCCCCGGCACCGCGTCTCGAAGTGGCTGACGATGTCCTCCACCTTGATCATCTTGCCGGTCTCGCGGACGCCGGAGATGACCGTGAGGGAGCGGGAGACGAGGTCGGCGTACCCGTGCGCGGAGAGCCAGTCCAGCGTGGTGCTCGCGCTGGACGCGCCGTCCACCGACGGCGTCGAGATGATGATCAGCTGATCGGCGAGGTCCAGGACGCCGCGCATCGCGCTGTACAGCAGGCCCGTGCCGGAGTCCGTGAGGATGATCGGGTACTGGTTGCCCAGCACGTCGATGGCCCGGCGGTAGTCCTCGTCGTTGAACGTCGTCGAGACGGCCGGGTCGACGTCGTTCGCGATGATCTCCAGGCCGGAGGGGGCCTGGGAGGTGAACCGGCGGATGTCCATGTACGAGTTGAGGTACGGGATCGCCTGCACGAGGTCCCGGATCGTCGCCCCGGTCTCCCGCCGGACCCTGCGGCCCAGGGTGCCGGCGTCCGGGTTCGCGTCGATCGCGAGGATCTTGTCCTGCCGCTCGGTGGCGAGGGTCGCGCCCAGCGCGGTCGTCGTGGTCGTCTTGCCGACGCCGCCCTTGAGGCTGATCACGGCGATCCGGTAACACGACAGCACGGGCGTACGGATCAGCTCCAGCTTCCGCTGCCGCTCGGCCTCTTCCTTCTTCCCGCCCAGCTTGAACCGCGACCCACCCGCACCGGGCCTGCTGCTCTTGGCCTTCTGCTTCTTGTTGTTGAGCAGCCGGTCGGAGGACAGCTCGACGGCGGCGGTGTACCCGAGCGGCGCGGCACCGGGATTCATCGGCGGCCGGTGATCGTGCTGCACGGGTTGGGGCCAGGCCATGCCGGTACGGGGGTCGATGGGGGGCATCTGAGGGTTCGCGGGGTCCATCGGGGGGTGGCCGATGGGGTCCGTCTGCGGGAAGCCGTAGCCGGGGGGTGGGGTGGGGCTGTTCGGCTGGGCCGGGGGGAGGGGCTGTGGGGGAGTGCCGGGGTGGGGGAACCCGTAGCCGGCGGGCGGGGGTGTCGGGGCTGCGCTCTCGGGGGTGCCGGGGTGCGGGAAGCCGTAGCCCGCAGGCGGGGCGGGAGGCGCGGGGGGTGTGCCCTGCTGGGCGGGGTTGGGGTGCGGGAAGCCGGGACCGGTAGGCGTCGGGGCTGCGTTCGCGGGGGTGTTCGGCTGGGGGAACCCGTAGCCGGCGGGCGGGGGTGTCGGGGTTGCGCTTCCGGGGGTGCCGGGGTGCGGGAAGCCGTAACCGGCGGGCGGGGGCGCGCTCGTGGGGGCGTCCGGTTGTGGGACGCCGTGACCGGTAGGCGGGGTGGGAGGTGTTGGGGCCGTGCTCGCGGGGGTGTTCGGCTGGGGGAACCCGTAGCCGGCGGGCGGGGGTGTCGGGGTTGCGCTTCCGGGGGTGCCGGGGTGCGGGAAGCCGTAGCCCGCAGGCGGGGCGGGGGGTGTGTCCTGGTGGGTGGGGTTGGGGTGCGGGAAGCCATAGCCGGCGGGCGGGGCCGGGGGCGTCGGGGCCGCGCTCGTGGGGGCGCCCGGTTGCGGGACGCCGTAGCCCGCAGGCGGGGCCGGAGGCGTGCCGTGCTGGGCGGGGGGCGTCGGCTGCTGCGGGTTCGCAGAGGCTGCCGGAGCGGCAGGGGGTTGCGGGAAGCCGTAGCCGGGCTGGGTGTTCGGGGGCTGGGGGACGCCGTGGCCCGCCGGAGGGGTGGCCTGGTTCGCGGGGGGCTGCGGGAAGCCGTAGCCCGGCTGGGACGGAGGCCAGCCCGGGGGTGTGCCCTGGGGAGCCTGCGGCGGCTGTACGGCTGCGGCCTGCGCGTCGGCGGGAGGCTGCGGCTGGGCGGGCCACTGGGCGGCCGGGGCCGGGGCGGCGGGCTCGTACGACGGCGGGAGCGGGGGGAGGGGCGGTACGGGCGGCTGCTGGGGAGCCGGAAGCGGCCAGGAACCGTCCTGGGGTTCCGGAGCGGCCTCGTGAGCCGGGGTGCCGGAACCGGTGGGCTCCGGGGCGGTCTCGGGTACGTCCGTGTCGACGGCACCGGGGTCTTCCGAGCCGGTGCTTGCAGCGGCGTCACCGGGGTTGGCGGCGTCGGCGCGGGGGTCGGTGGAGTCGGCACCCTGCGAGGGGGTCTCCGGGTCGGGAGCGGAACCGGGGTCCTGAGACTGAGGTTCGTTGCCGGAAGACTGAGTATTCGGGGCGCTGGCTTGGGCGCCGGTCTGATCAGCGGGGGAGTCGGCGCCAGGTACGGCACTCGGGTCACCGGCGCTCGACACCGCACCGGGGACACTGGCGTCGGGGGCGGCGCTTGGCGCACCGTCGCCGGGTGTGGCACCGGGGATGTCGGAGCCGGGCGCGGCACTTGGCGCACCGATGCCGGGTGCAGCACTGGAGAGATGGGTACCGACTTCGGCACCGGAGGCATAGGCACTGGCTTCGGCCCCGGCGGCACCACCTTCGGCACCAGGCACGACGCCTCCGGCGGCACTACCTTCGGCCCCGGGCGCAACGCCCCCGGTACCCAAGACGCCAGCCCCGGTCCCGGATACAGCACCGGAGACCCCAGCTTCGGCCCTGACGGCACCGCCTTCGCCACCAGGCACAACGTCCCCGGCCCCGGGCACAACGCCCTCGGCACCCAAGACGCCAGCCCCAGTCCCGGCTTCGGCACCGGAAACCCCCGCATCGGCACCGCCCTCGGCACCTGAAACACCGGCCCCGGTCACAACACCCGGAGCCCCAGCCTCAGCACCGCCGAACCCAGAGTCCCCGCCCCCGGCAACACCCTCCCCGGCCCCACCCTCAACACCGGTCCCGGCACCTCGCCCCGCACCATCTGCCGCGACCTCGGAACCAACACCCCCAGCCTCGGTATCAAGCCCCCCACTGTGGCCCTGAATGCTCTGCCCCCCAACGCCGGAAGCCCCTTCACCAGCGGAGGACTCGAAACCGCCCCCTCCGACACCGGCCCCCTGACCACCACCGCCCACCGGCACACCAACCTCGTTCACCCCAGCGGCGTACCCAGCCTGCGCAACACCCTCACCCTCGACCACCTCACCCCGCTCAGCAATCTCCCTCTTCACCGCAGCCGAAGAGATCCGCATGGTCGCAGGACTGTCCAAGTCCCCACTCCCACCCCCCACCGGAGGCTGAAGCTCGAACCCACCACCACCAGGCACCCCAGGAGCAACAGGCCCGGGATTCACACCGACACCCCCCTGAACACCAGGCACCCCCGAACCCGCAAACCCAGGCCCACCAGGAACCCCGTACGCACCCTCACCCGGCACACCAGGAACCCTCGGCCCCGGAACCTCAGGCACACCCGACACCGCAGCCCCCATCGGAGGAGCCGGCGGCACGCCAGGAACCCCCGCCCCAGCCCCCGCGTTCTGCGTGTACCAAGCCGGCGGCGCATAGTCGATCGTGAACTCACCCGTCACATCGACCCCGGAATCCGCGTCGGGCTGGTCATCGCCGGGCGTGGCCCAGCCCCCGCGCGTCCCGTCCCGATCGCTGCTCACAGTTCCTCCTGAGATGGCCGAACGCCCTGATACCGCACCAGGGGCGACCGTTTCGTGTTGTCTCTGGTCGTCCGAAGTAGCCGAAAGCCGACCGGGTTCGACGGGACGCCGGGATCCGATCGGAATCAGCAAAGGGTCGCCCGAGGACGAGGACAGTGCCCCGCCCCTGTCCGCCGGTTGTTCCCCCTGGGTCACCGCCCCCGGTCCACAGTCCCGGCGCCGCGCCCGGTACCAGCCTAATCACCACAAGCCCCACCCCGGCAGGCCCGCCCACCCCTCAGCATCTACCGGACACGTCACACACCACGCGAAACCGGCACGCAGGCACACTCCCACCCCGAACAAAACGCCCTATACCGGGAGATGCTCGCCAGTGGCCCCCGGCGTGAAGGTCGTGCGAAACCGAGACCACCCCCGAACCGCACGCCCCCTCAGTCCATCCGCCGAGGCATCCCCAACAACCCGATCTCCGCCTCCGTAGGCTGCGTCATCACGTACTGCCGATCCCGGTCCCCACACCACAACGTCACCCCATCAGGCAACGTAGGCAGAGCCTCCCGATCCACCTCAGGCAACGGCATCGCCCGACTCAACTCCCCCGCCTCGTCAGGCGAGATCCGCTGCACCCCCACCAACCGAGCCTGCCGGATCAGCCGAGGCGCGACAGGACTGAGATACGGCAGCAGCGTCAGCACGGACTGCCAGGGCCCGGACGCGACCCGCCCCCGAGGCGGCTGCATCCCGCAGTCCCGCACGACAAGCACCGGCGTCCCCGGGGACGTCCCCTGCGGCGGCACCCGCCCCACATCATGAACGGCGAGCCCGTTCTGCCCACCCCCCATCGCGTGCACCATCTGCATCCACGCCTGAGGCCGCCCCGTCTCGACAGCGACCCGAGCCCCGGTAGCGGCGGCCCGCAGGGCGATGACCTGCGCGGTCCACAACCCCCCGATGAGCGTCACGTCGTACGGCGTGGGCCGATTCAGCCCAAGAACGGACGGCCGCCCCTCGGGATCGACCCCGATGACGACCCCGTCGTCCCCGATCGGCAGCGACAACGCGTCGAGCTGCTCGACGGAGACGGAGTGCCGAGCGTGCCGGGGCCCGATCAGCCCCAGCCCCGTACGCAGCAACTCCCGGGCGGCGGAAACAGCGGTCGCGCTCAACGAACCCCTCCGAGCGGCATAGTGGCAAGCATCCCCGGCACCTGCTCCCGGTCGAGCCGGACGAGCCCCATCCCGGTGTGCCGCGCGGCCCCCTGCAACGCCCGCCGCGCGGCGACGAGTTCCGCGTCGCTGCGCCCGGTGACCCGCAGGTACCCGGCGAGCGACACACTCTGCCGCTCCCCGCGCGTGAGCCCGATGCTGAAGGTCGTCGCGAGCGCCGGAACGGCCGTCACGAGGGCGATGAGCTGCGGCAGCGACGGCGCCCGGCTCCCGCCGAGCACGGGCCAGCGCCGTACCCAGTACGTCGTATGGCGCCGGTTGTCACAGCGCCAGCCCCGCCCGGACTCCTCGGTGCGCCGCTCGCGCGTCTCCGTACGGCCCGCCTCCGCCGTCACCAGCGGATTCGCGTGCGCGGACGTGGCGATCGCGGAGGTCAGCTCCTCCTCGTCGAGGAGGGACGCACGGAACCCGGCGCCGGTGAGGCGGCTCGCGAGCTGGTCGGCGGCCCGGACCACGCACTTCTGCGCACCGGTCAGCCCGCCCCCGCGCGCGGCGACCGCCTCGGGGCACAGCTCGGGGTCCAGCTTGAGCGCGATCCAGGTGATCCGGACGGCCGGGGCGCCGGTCTGCTCCTGGAGCGGCGCGTAGTTGGCGATGGCCACCGACTGCTGGGGCAGGTGCAGCGCGGGCGCGGGCTGCGTGTGCAGGACCACCTGCGCGGACTCCAGCCGGATGCCGTCGACCTCCAAGGCGTCGTACACCAGGCGCAGCGGCAGGGGATGGCGGTCGCGCTCCACGCGCAGGGCCGTGGAGTCGGCCTCGACCTGGAGGACGGCGGTGACGAACGTGCCGTCGCCGACGATGCCGACGGGGCGGCGGTCGCGGCCCGCGTACGTGTACGTCCGCAGCGTCGGGTCGCACTCGACGGCCGGGGCGAGACCTGGTTCCGTACCCGCCGGAATCGGTGTGCTCGCGGCCCGGCGCTGGCGCGTACGCAGGGCCCAGGCGGTGGCCACCCACTCGGGCAGCGTGCGCCCCCGGCGCCGTACGAACGCGACCAGGACCAGGCAGACGGCGAGGACGCCCGCGGCGGCCAGCGCCACCGGGCCGATCGCCCAGCCGACCACCAGCGCGGCGGCGGCCAGCTCCACCAGGACCAGTCGTTGCAACCGGAATGCCCCGGCGTGTCCCGAACGCGACTTGAGGCGCAGCGCGCTCGCCTCCGCGGGCGCCCGGCCCCGCGTCCTGGAAGCCCTCACTCCATCCCCCCGTTCTCCTCACAACTCGCCGGTTCTCCCGCACCGCACGGGCTCTACAGAGGCCCCGCGCTGCCCGAACAACCTACCCGCGCCCCACGTCCCCGCGGATACCAGGCATAGTAGGGGGCCGCTCTGACATCGCGGTCCGGCCGTCCGTCCGACGGCCGCCGAACCCGGCGGAGCGTTCCGTGCGATCTAGGGGGAGACAGGCACCGATGGCATCCCGGCGTGACGAGCTCAATGCCTACACCTTTGCGAAGCGCCGCATGCTCGCGGCCTTCGTGCAGTCGTCGCCCGGCTCGGAGGAGGGCGCTCCGAAACCGCTGCGCGGGGTGCTTCCCGGGGTGATCGTCGGGGTCGTCGTCATGGCCGTGTTCGGCGCGTGGGGCATGTTCAAACCGACCGCGCCGAAGGGGTGGGACACACCCGGCGCGAAGGTGATCGTGGCCGACAAGTCGACCACCCGGTACGTCGTCCTCACGACCGACGGCCAGAAGCAGCTGCACCCGGTGCTCAACATGGCCTCGGCGAAGCTGCTTCTCGACGCCGGGCAGAAGGACTTCGTCACCGTCTCCGAGTCCGTCCTCGACAGCGGCAAGATCAAGCACGGCGTCACCATCGGCATCCCGTACGCCCCCGACCGCCTCCCCACCGAGGACGAGGCGAAGAAGGCCAAGCGCTGGGTGGTCTGCGAACGGCCCAGCGCGGGCGGCGAGTCCATCCAGCGGGCCGCGCTCGTCCTCGCGTCCCGCGACGTGCAGAAGGCCACCGAGGGCGCGGGCAGGCTCACCGGCGGGCAGCTCCTGTACGTTCAGGACCCCGAGGGACAGCGGTACGTCGTCGACGCGAGCGGGCGCGCGTACGGGATCGACAAGTCCGACGAACTCCTGCTGCGCGCGGTCGTCGGCTCCGGACGGCAGGCCCAGAAGGTGTCCAAGGAATGGATGGCGACGCTCCACACAGGCACCGCGATCACCTTCCCGACGATCAGCGGAGCCGGTGAGCCGGCGGGCGCCCCTGGCGGTCTCGACGAGGCGACGAACAAGGTCGGGATGGTCCTCAAGGCGGCCGACCTCGACAAGGACCAGTACTACGTCGTCCTGCCCGGCAGGGTCGCGCCGATCTCGCCTTTCGTCGCCCAACTCCTGTTGTTCAGCGATGAGTTGACCACCCTCGGCCAGACGGGCAAGGCCAAGGAGATGAGCCCCGGAGCCATCGTCCCCGGCAAGCCCTTCGGCACCGAGAACACCTGGCCCACCGAGCAGCCCCAGCCCGTCAACGACCCCTCCGGCGACGCCGGTTCGCGCAGCACCGTGTGCAACGTCCTGCGGTCCGTGGACGCCGGCACCGGCGCGACCACCCTCAGCACCTGGGCCGGCACCGGCTTCCCCGAGAGCCTCGCCACCGGCTCCTCCAGCGCGTACGTCACGCCGGGTTCCGGCCAGCTCTACCGCCAGTTCCAGGGCACCGAGACCAAGGCGGGCCCCGTCTTCCTCGTCACCGACACCGGCCTGCGCTACGTCCTCCAGTCCAACTCCGACAGCGCCACCGACGACGCCGGGATCGGCACGACACCGGAGAAGCTGAAGCAGCAGGCACAGGAGGCCAAGCAGGCACAGACCCTGCTGGGGTACGCCAACGTCGACCCGACGCCGATTCCGGCCACGTGGTCGGAGTTCCTGCCGACGGGACCCCGCCTGTCGACGGCCGCGGCACGCCAGCCGCAGGGGTCGTGAGGCCGATGCGTACGCCGCTGCCGGCCGCGCTCCTCGCGGGCCTCACGCTCATGTCCCTGACCCCCACCGCCTCCGCCGCCGAACTCCCCTACTCCGAGCAGTGCTCCTTCCCCAACGGCAAGTACCCCGGCCGCCCCTGGTCCCTCCAGCGCGTCATGCTTGACGAGCTGTGGTCCCAGTCCAAGGGCAAGGGCGTCAAGGTCGCCGTCATCGACACCGGCGTGGACACGAAGAACCCGCAGCTCAAGGGGGCCGTGGACGCGAAGGACGGCCGTACGTTCAAGCCCGCCGTGAAGGGCGACGACGGCAAACCCCTCGACTGGGGCGCCGCCAACGGCACCACCGACACCGTCGGCCACGGCACGAAGGTCGCCGGCATCATCGCGGCGCGGCCCGTCGAGGGCACCGGGTTCGTCGGCCTCGCCCCCGAGGCGACGATCATCCCGATCAAGCAGAACGACGCGGAGGGACACGGGACGCCGGACACGCTGGCCGACGCGATCGACTACGCCGTTCGTGCCGGGGCCGGTGTCATCAACATCTCCCAGGACACGACCGGCGCGAAGAAGCCGTCGGACCGTCTCCAGCGCGCGGTCGAGGACGCTCTGGCCGCGCGCGTCGTGGTCGTAGCCTCCGCAGGCAACGACGGCACCGGCGGCAACGTCAAGAAGACGTACCCCGCCTCCTACGACGGCGTCCTCGCCGTAGCCGCCTCCGACCGCAACAACGAACGCGCCGCCTTCTCCCAGTCCGGAGACTTCGTGGGCGTCGCCGCCCCCGGCGTCGACATGATCTCCACGGTCCCGGCGGGCGGCCACTGCTCCGACAACGGCACCAGCTTCTCGGCGCCGTACGTCGCGGGCGTCGCCGCGCTCGTCAAGGCCAAGCACCCCAAGTGGACGGCCCGCCAGGTCGTCGCCCAGATCGAGCAGACGGCCGAGCGCACCATCGCCGGCCACGACCGCCTCGTCGGCTGGGGCGTCGTCGACCCGGTCCGCGCGCTCACCGAGGACGACCGCCCCATCGAGTCCCCCAACCCCGACCAGGGGCTCGCGCAGGCCGAGGCGCCGACCCCGGCGAAGTTCCACCTCGGCGAGACCCCGCCCGAGCGCAACGCCCGCCTCGCGACGTACGTCGCCGTGGGGGCGGCGGTGCTCGTCGCCGGGATCAGCGGGGGAGCGGTGGCGCTGCGGGACGCGCGCCGACGGCGGGAGCGGGTGCGGGGGACGGCGTGAGGGGCCCGGTCATGGAGTGGTCAAGCGCCGCCCAGAGCGTCCCCAAACCGCCGTATGAGCAAGGTATGTGTTCGCCTCCGCGAACCTGACATGTCCGTATTCGCCCCCTTCAGTGCTGGCTACTGTGAGTGCGCCGTAACAGCCGCACACACAGAAGGAGACGGTGGTGGGGACAGCGAACACGTCACGTCTTCTGGACTACCTGGACGCCCCGGAAGCTTTTAGACCCGAGCCCTCGGCGCCTCGCCGCTCGTGCTTCCAGGACTACGACCTCCCCCTCCCGCCGTACCACACCACCGTATTTGTCCCCGCGCATCCTCGGTACGTCGATGAGGTGCCCTACATCGTCTACGAACTGTTCGGCCGCCCGGACGGCGACGGTGCGACGGCCCTGGCGTTCACGACCCCGCGGAAACTGGCCGCCGCGCTCGGCGAGGCCCAGCCCTGGGTCGCCACGTCCCTCGGGGTCCTCGCCACCGGGATGCGGGAACACGGCGTGACGGTCCGGCTGGACCCGACGGTCGCGCCCGGCGTCGGCAACTGGACCCCGGCCGACCTCGCGGCGTACGCGCGGGCGGTGCGCTGATGGACTTCAACGTCGTCCTCGGCGACCTCACCTCCATGGCCTCCACCCTCCACACCGAGGCCACCAACTACCGCGCCCTGCACGGCCAGGTCACCCCCGCCGTCGTCAGCGGCGGCGACCCTGCCCTCGACCACGCCGTCTCCGAGGCCGCCCACCTCATCTCCGGGCTCCACACCCTCTTCGCCGACCGCATGGACGACCACGGCGACAAGGTCGCGTACGCCCGCGACTCCTTCCACCGCCACGACATCGACGTACACGGCCTCTTCGAGGACCTCATGAAGGGCGAGGGCTGATGTCCGACAGCTGGATCGGCGGCGACATCGGCGGCCTGCGGGCGATGGGCACGTCGTACAAATCGGCGAAGCCGTCCCTGGAAGCGGCGATCACACCGGTGACGGACCAGGTGGAAGCCCTGGTCAAGGACACGGGCTGGAAGGGCGAGGCGGCGGAGAAATTCCGCGCGAGCTGGAGCGAGGACGCCCTCACAGCAGGTGCCTTGGGCGGCCTCGTCGAAGCGGTCGGAGGCATCCTGGAAACCCTCGCCGACCAGCTCTCGTCCTGCGAAACGGCCCTCCAGAACGCGCAGCACACGGCAACGAAACAGGGCGTGGCAACAGACCCCAAGGGCGTCCCCGTGCAGATGGCGACGTCCAACCCGCCATCCGCCGCCGACCAGAAAACCCTCTCGGCGCTGTCGGAGTACAACACGGCGCGAGCGGAGATCGAACACACGGCGCAGCACGCCCGCCTGGTGGCGACGGACCAGCTCACGGCGCTCTGCGCCGAGGTCATGAAACCGGTGAGCGCCGCCGACAAGCTCACCATCGCCGATTCCCTGCGCGGCCTGTACGCCTACGACGCGGAGGACGCCCGAGCCAAGGGCCGCGACGCCGCCAAGGAGATCGACCAGGCCAAGGCGGACGCCCAGGCGGCGAAGAAAGACCTCCGCGCGGAACGCAAGGCGTTCCAGAAGGCGGGCCGCGCCCTCCCGGCGGACTTCCCCGCGAAGTCCGCCTACAGCGACGCGGTCATGAAGGTCGACTCCTTGGAAGAAGCCCTGGTCCGAGCCGACCACGGCAGCACAGCCCTCCCCTACGACCGAGTCCTCAACCTCAAACTCGGCGACGCGGCCGACGCCCTCCGTATCGGCCGGGGGGTTGCCGAACTCCCCGAGTTCCTGCGGGAGGTACCGGTCCTGGACGTCGCGGCGGCAGCGGCGGTGGGGGCGCTGGAGGCGAAGGACGACCATGACGAGGGGTGGTCGTGGGAGCACTCGGCTGTCGTGGACGGGGGTGTGGCGCTCGGGGGACTGGCCGCCGGGGTGGCGGCAGTGGCTGCGGCACCGGCGGAGGGCGCGATCGCGGTGGCGGCGATCGGAGTCGGTGCCACGGTCATCGTGACCAACACCCTGGACCACGCCTTTCACGAGCACTGGAGCGAAGACATCCACGACCACGGCGTCGTCGGCGGCGCTCTGGTCGGAACAGGGCATGTCCTGGAAAAGACGGGTGATGACGTCCTGAGGTACGGGGACGACGCCCTGAGCGCGGGAAAGAGCGTGTGGCATGGCATCACGAGCATCTTTTAAGGTCCGCTCGGGCATCCCGGCTCTGCCGAAACTGGGCACCTCCTGGTACGAGCGCGGCACGCGGTACTGGCTGTCCCGCACGCGTACGACCCTCGGCCAGCTTCTCACCGCAGCGATGCTCGTCTTCTTCTGCTTCGGCACCTACTGGGGATTCGTGAGGGGACTGCCGTCGACCGCACGCCTGGTACTCGACATCGTCCAGGTGCTCGCCTCCCTCGCCACCCTGGTCTGGGGCTGGATCACCCAACGCCGAGCCCACCGCGAGGCACTCCTCGACCCACCCACCCCGGAAGAGACCTGGACCGCCAAACGCGCCCACAACCGCCGCGCCCCTCGCATCGCCCTGTCGAGCCGCGGCCTCGTGCTCCTGGCCGTACCCCTCCTGCCGGCCGTCGCCGCGTACTACGTCGGCTGGATCACCGCCTGGCTCACGGTCCGCGAGTACCCCAGCGAGGTCGGCGCAAGGCGCTGGGTGGAGGAACAGCGAGCGGCCGAACTCAAGGTCTGAGAAACCCCCATGACACCACCCTCCATCCCCGGCCTAGGTACCACTTGGTACGACCGGGGCCCCTCCTACTGGCTCCGCCGCCTCGGCACAGCCGTCCTCTTCCTCACCGTCCTGGCCCTCCTCTGCCTCGCCGCCCTCAGCCTCTACCGAGGCTTCCGTACCCTCCTCCCTCCACCCGCCCGCGAACCGTGGGACTGGGCGCAGCTGCCGCTCGCCGTCCTGGCGGCCGTGCAGGGCTGGCGCGTACAACGCCGCGCCATCGCCAGGGACCTAGCGAACCCACCGACCCCGGCGGAGTCCCGCGCCCGGAAACGCGCGGAGACGACCCGCGCCACGGGCCTCGCCCTCCTGGGCCGCGTCGTCGCCGTCCTCGCGGCCCCCGTCATGCCGGCCCTCGCGGCGCTGGCCGTCGGCTGGACCACCGCGATGCTCACCGTCCGCGAATACCCCAGCGAGATCGGCGCCCGCCGCTGGATGGAAGAGCACCGGCCTCCCGAAGCCGTCCGCCACATCTCGACAACTTCGTAACTGAGGCAACACGAAGTTCGGTTGGCCGGGAAAACCGCAAAGACTACAGTGGGCGTCGAGTGTGCCGCACAGGCCACACGCCGTTCGGCGCCCGGTGCGACCGCGAACGGGGAACGGGGAGGGAAGGCCACCATGCCTGCCGAGAGGTCGCCGTGCGCCCCCGTCATACACCAGGCCCTCAGGGCAGTTCACGAAGGGAAATCCGCCAATGGTGGCTGGGCAGAAGCTCAATGACCAGCAAGTCATCGCGCTCGAGAAGGAAATGGTCGACCGGTACGAGTCGATCCGCGGCCAGCTGAGCCGTCTCCAGGGCACCCTGGACACCATGGAGGCCAACTGGCGCGGCATCGGCGCCAACGCCTTCAACAAGAAGCAGATCGAGATCAACGAGGGCGTCAAGAACATCGGCGGCCTGCTCACCTGGTTCCTGGAGAACATCAACGAGACGCGCAAGCTCTCCACCAAGACCGACGACGCGGTGCACGCCTCCGTGCAGAGCATCGACGTCCAGTACGGCGCGTCGAAGTCCGCCCTCAGCAGCTACTGAGCAGACCCCCTCCGAAAGAGAGATGAGGAACCGGCATGGTTAACGTCCACGACGGCGAGATGGCGGTCAAGTACGGCGGCCTCGACGCGATCACCACCGAGCTGGGCGCCCAGGCGGCCAAGCTGGAGGAGGACCTCACCGCCCTCAAGTCGGCCGTCATGCGCGCAGCCGCCGGCTGGGAGGGCGAGGCCGCGAACGCCTTCGGCCAGAAGATGAAGGAGTGGGACACCAACGCGGCGAACATCCACGCCGCCCTGGTGAGCATCGGCCACAAGGTCTCGGACGCGAGCGGCGACTACCGCGGCAGCGACCTGAAGGCAGCGAGCTACTTCTAAGCAGCGCCCCGGTCAGCACCGGCACACAAGGGTGGGCACACACGGGAGGTGCCCACCCTTGGTGCGTCCGGCGCCCGAACGAGCCCCCCGCCCGCCCACCGCCCCCTCACCCCGGAGCCCGCCATGCCCGCACCCCGCCCGTCCGCAGCAGCCCTGGCGGCCACCGCCCTCCTGCTCACCGCCTGCTCCGCCTCGGTCGAAGTCGGGAACAAGTCGAAGATGTCCTCGGGAAAACTCGCCGACGTGGTCGCGAAGCGCCTCGCCGAGACGACGGGCCAACCGAAGCCGCACATCACCTGCCCCGAGGACCTCAAGGCAAAGGTCGGCACCACCACCCGCTGCACGCTCACCGCCTCCGACGGCAGCACCCTGGGCGTATCGGTGAAGGTCACCTCGGTGGACGGCGACCGGATCAACTTCGACATCAAGGCCGACGACAAAGCGACCCCGGCGCCGAACTGAGTCCGACACCGGGGCCGCCCTCCAGCCTCAGTAAGCCCCCTCCGGCAACCACCCCACCTGCGCCAACGGCTTCCCCCGCCGCCGCGACACGAACACGCCCCGCCCCGCCGGCATCGGCCGAGGCCGCACCCCCGCGAGCAGGTCACCCTCCGTGGGATCGCCCGCCAGCACCATCCCCTGCGCCCCGAGTTCCTTCATCCGCTGCATGAACGGCTCATAGGCGGCGCGCCCGGCGCCTGCCGTGGACCGCGCGATGATGAACCGCACCCCCACGTCCCGGGCGAACGGCAGCAGCTCCGTCAACCCGGCGAGCGGATTGCCGCTGGACGTCGACACGAGGTCGTAGTCGTCGATGACGACGTACACCGTCGGCCCCCGCCACCAACTGCGGTCCCGCAGCTGCTGAGCCGTCACGTCCGCGGTCGGCGTCCGCCGGGTCATCAGGTCGGCGAGCGCGGCCATGTGATGGTCCATGTTGTTGGACATCGGGATGTACTCGGCGAGGTGCGAGGCGGGCGTGACGTCCAGCAGGGAGCGCCGGTTGTCGACGACGAACAGCTTGCACTCGTCCCCGGCGTACCGCTGGGTGATCTGCTTGATGAGCAGCCGCAGCAGATTGGACTTCCCGGACTCGCTCTCCCCGAAGACGAGGAAGAAGGGGTCCTGCTCGAAGTCGACGAACACCGGCTCCAGATTGTCCTCGTCGAGCGCGAAGGCGACCCCGCGCTGCGGGAACCGGTCCCCGCCGGGCAGCTCCTTCGCGGGGAACTCACGCGGCAGCAGCCGTACTTCGGGCGCCGGCGAGGCCGCCCAGTGCCGGGTGACCTCCGTGGCCAGCGCCTGCGTCGCGTCGGACAGCTCCGTACCGGAGGTGAGCCCGTCGATACGCGGCACCGCCCCCATGAAGTGCAGCTTGCCCGGCGTCTGCCCCCGCCCCGGCACCCCGGTGGGCACGTTCACGGCGACCTTCCGGTCCAGCTCGGAGTCCATCGTGTCGCCGAGCCGCAGCTCCAGCCGGTTCATGAGGTGGTCCTTCAGCGACGACCGCACCTCCATGGACCGCGACGCCGTGAGGATCACATGGATGCCGTACCCGAGGCCACGCGCCGCCATGTCCAGCACGACGGGATCGAGCGCCTCGTACTCCGTACGGAAGCTCCCCCACCCGTCGATGACGAGGAACACGTCCCCCCACGGCTGGTCGGCGACGGAGATGTCCCCGCGCGCACGCCGCGTACGGAAGTCCGCGATGGACGGGATCCCGGCGGAGCGGAAGTACTCCTCGCGCCGCGTCAGCACGCCGTACACCTCGGCGACCGTACGCCGCACCCGCTCGGGATCGAGCCGGGAGGCGACCCCGCCGACGTGCGGCAGGCCTTCCACGGCCGACATGCCGCCCCCGCCGAAGTCGAGGCCGTAGAACTGCACCTCGTGCGGCGTGTGGGTGAGCGCGAACGAGGAGATGATCGCGCGCAGCAGCGTCGACTTCCCGGACTGCGGCCCGCCGACGATCTGCATGTGCCCGGCCGCCCCGGAGAAGTCCAGCCACAGCGGATCCCGCCGCTGCTCGAAGGGTTTGTCGACGATCCCGACGGGTACGACGAGCCGCCCGGCCCCCTCGTACCCCGGCTGGGTCAGCCCCCGGCCCTGCACGGCCGTGAGCCCCGGCAGCAGCGAGTCCAGCGACGGCGGACTGTCCAGCGGCGGCAGCCACACTTGGTGCGCGGCCGGCCCCTGCGCTTCGAGCCGCCGCACGATCACGTCGAGCACGGTGTCGGCGAGCGCGTCGTCCACCTCGGGCTCGGCCGCCGCCCGCCGCTGCGCCACCTGCACATAGCTGACCGGCACCTCGGCGGCGGTGAACAGCACGGGCCGCCGGTCCACGAGCAGCGGCCCGCCGCCGGCGTCCGCCCGCTGCGGCCCGGACCGGTACACCCCGGAGACGTACGCCGCCTTGAAGCGCAGCATTTCGTCCGTACCGAACTTCAGGAACCCGGAGCCGGGCACGTTCGGCAGCTCGTACGCGTCGGGCACCCCGAGCGCGGCCCGCGACTCGGCGGCGGAGAACGTCCGCAGCCCGATCCGGTACGACAGATACGTGTCCAGCCCGCGCAGCCGCCCTTCCTCCAGGCGCTGCGAGGCCAGCAGCAGATGCACGCCGAGCGAGCGGCCGATGCGCCCGATCTGCACGAACATCTCGATGAAGTCCGGCTTCGCGGAGAGCAGTTCGCTGAACTCGTCGATCACCAGCACGAGCGTCGGGATCGGCTGGAGCGCGGCGCCGGCCGCCCGCGCCTTCTCGTAGTCGTGGATGTTGGCGTAGTTGCCCGCGTCGCGCAGCATCTCCTGCCGGCGGTTCAGCTCACCGCTGATGGAGTCCCGCATCCGGTCGACGAGCGTGAGGTCGTCCGCGAGGTTGGTGATGACGGCCGCGACGTGCGGCATCTGCGCCATCCCGGCGAACGTCGCACCGCCCTTGAAGTCGGCGAGGACGAAGTTCAGGGTCTCCGAGGAGTGCGTGACGGCGAGCCCGAGGACGAGTGTCCGCAGCAGCTCCGACTTCCCGGACCCGGTGGCGCCGACGCAAAGACCGTGCGGGCCCATGCCCTCCTGCGCGGCCTCCTTGAGGTCCAGCATGACCGGCCGCCCGTCCTCACCGACCCCGATCGGCACCCGCAGCCGCTCGGCGAGCGAGCGCGCACGCCAGGTCCGCTTGGTGTCGACGGACGCCGCGTCACCCAGGTTCAGCAGGTCGGTGAACTCCAGGTTCGCGAGCAGCGGCTCGTCGTCGTCCCCGCCGGACGCCATCCGCAGCGGCGCGAGCTGCCGGGCGAGCGCCTCGGCCGACTCGTACGACAGCGCGTCGGGCGTCCCCTCGTACACCAGCCCGCCGGGCCCGGACTCCAGCCGCAGCGAGCCTGGCCGTACGACGATGTCGAGCTCACCGCCGGTCCCGGTCAGCTCCCCGGCGACGACCTCGACGACCGTCACGCCCTGGAGCCCCTCGGGGCCCGCGAGCACGGAGTTCGGCGGCAGGGAGACGCCGTCGAGGACGACGACCAGGTGCGGGAGGTCGGGCAGCGGAGCCGCGTTCGGGTGGAAGCGCGGGCGGCCCGTCAGGCGGGTGGCGAGCAGGTCCTCCAGCTCGGTCACGTCCGTGCCGATGAGCCGGCGGCTGCCCGCGCCGTCGACCGCGCCGGGCGCCTGCGTGTGGGGGAGCCACTTGGCCCACTCCCAGTGCGCCAGCTCCTCGCGGCCCGTCGCGACGACGAGGACCAGGTCCTCGGGGGAGTGCAGCGCGGCCAGCGAACCGGCCATCGCGCGCGCGGAGGACCGTACGCACCGCGGGTCGCCGCTGACGGTGACGTGGTAGAAGGCGCGCAGGGACACCGCCATCGGCAGGTCCTCCAGCGTGCTGTGCACGGCCAGGAACCGCTGGAGGGCGCCCGCGGTCAGCGGCTCCAGCTGCTCGACGGGCGCGGTCTCCGGCGCGACCAGCGCCGTCGACAGCCCCTGCGCGCCGAGCCCGACCCGCACCTGCGCGAAGTCCTCGTCACCGGAGCGCCGCTCCCACACCCGGCTGCCCTCGGCGACCAGCGCCCACAGCTGCTCGGGGGAGGGGTTCAGGAAGTACTGGGCGTCGCGCTGCGCCTTCGCCGTGCCCTGCGCCGCGCGCCGGGTCTGCGACAGGTAGCTCAGGTAGTCGCGGCGCATGTCCGCGAGCTGCCCCTGGGAGCCGCGTCTGAAGCGCACCACCATCGCGACCGACATGGCGATCGTCGACGCGATCATGACCATGCCCATGATCCGCATGAACGGCTGCCCGCTCGTGAAGAAGAAGACCACCGAGCCGCCCATGCCGAGCGTCGGCAGCAACTGCATCAGCACGCTCTCCTGAGCCCCGCGCGGCAGCTCCGGCGGCGGCTGAAGGACGACCTCCTGCGTGGGCACCTCGGACGGCAGCACCCGGGGCGGGCGCCGTACGACGATGTGGCTCACTGCTCCCCCAAGATTCACTGGCCGGCCTGCCTCGGGCCGCCGCGTGATCCTACTGACCTCGCCCGTGACGGGAGGGCGGTAGGGTGCCGGATGTTCGCGTGAGCACACACGCGCGGCGCCGGATGAACCGGGTGTTCCCGGCAATCCGGGCGGCATTCGGCGCGGTGGACCGCGCGGTCGCACATGTGCGACCGCATTCGGCGCCACCGCGCGAAACAGGGCGCGGAACTTTCACACCACAGGCGCGCAACCATCACCGAGGGGGACCAGCAGGTGAGCATCACGGCACCCGGCGCGACAGGAGCCGGCACGGGAACGGGACTCGGCTACTGCCGCGTCACGATCGTCGCCCCCGACAGCCGCATCGACGTGGCCCTCCCCGACGACGTCCCCGTCGCCGACCTCTACCCCGAGGTCCTCAGACTCTCCCAGCAGAGCCCCGCCGAGGGCGCCCCCGTCGGCTACCACCTCGTACGCCGCGACGGCACCGTCCTCGACAGCTCCCGCTCCTTCGCCGCCCAGCGCCTCCTCGACGGCGAACTCCTCACCCTGCGCCCCTTCTCCGACTCGCTGCCCCCGGCCGTGTTCGACGACGTCTCCGAGGCCGTCGCCTCCGCCGTCACCAGCGAACGCACCCTGTGGGACGGCGACCTCACCCGCGCCGCCGGACTCACCGGCGCCGGCGTCCTGTCCGCGCTGCTCGCCTTCGTCGCCTGGACCGGCGACCCCCGCCACGACATGCACGGCCTGCCCGGCATCCTCGCCGGTGTCGCGGGGCTCCTCCTGCTCGTCCTCGGCTGCGTCCGCGCCCGCGTCTACGACGACCGCGCCTCCGCGATCGCGCTGGGCCTCGGCGCCCTGCCCAACGTCGGCGTCGCGGGCTCCGGCCTCCTCCCGCTCACCGGCGGCGAGGGCATCGGGAAACTCCAGTTCCTGCTGGCCTGCGCGGCCGTCCTGCTCGCCGCCGTCGTCCTCACCCTCTGCTCGCCCAGCGGCGACGGCCCCTTCGTCGCCTTCGTCCTCGCCTCCGCCATCGGCCTCCTCGCCGTGTTCGCGGCCCTCCTCGCCAAGGACTGGACGCCCGCCGAGATCGGCGCCCTGTGCGCCCCGGTCGCCGTCGTGGGCCTCGCCTTCCTGCCCGGCCTCTCGATGCGCTTCGCCCGCCTGCCGATCGGCTTCGACGCCCCGAGCAGCGCCGCCCGCAGCCGCTACGACACCGAGGCACCGACGCCGGAACCGGTCGACGCCGAACGCGTCGCCGCCCGCGCCCGGCGCGGCCACGAACTCCTCGTCGGCCTCGTCGGCGGCTGCGCGGTCGTCGCCGTCGGCGCCGCCGCCGTCCTCGGCTTCTCCTCCGACATCTGGGCCCAGCTCCTCGCCCTCGCGACCGGCGTCGCCCTCCTGACGCGCGCCCACCTCTTCCGCTACACCGCCCAGGTCGCCCCGGTCGTCGCCGCCGGCCTCGCCTCCCTCGTCCTGCTCGGCCTCGGCCTCGCCCTCAACCCGCCGGAGTCCGTCCAGCGCGCCGCGGCGAACGGCGACCTCTCCGGCTTCGAGCTGCGCACGATCTGGCTCGTCGCGGCGGTCGGCGTGGCCGTCGCCCTCGTCACCGCGATCGGCCTGCTCGTCTCGCGCGGCGGCCTCACCCCGTTCTGGGGCCGCTTCCTGGAGATCGCCGAGGGCTTCGTCCTGCTGACCCTGGTGCCGCTGGCACTCGCGGTGTTCGACGTGTACGGGACGGTCCGCTCGCTGACGAGCTGAGCCCTTGCGCACAAAGAGGGCATAAAAAAAAGGGGGCCGGTACGTAAGTCGTACCGGCCCCTCTTCTTGCAAACAGTGGGGACGTCAGCCCTCCTGCGCCGCCAGCCCGCCGTTCCGCTCGGTCGGCTCCAGGTCGAACTCCCCGTCCCGGGCCCCCAGCACGAACGCCGTCCACTCGGCCTCCGTGTACCGCAGCACCGTGTCGTGGTCCAGGGACGACCGCATCGCGACGGCCCCGTCCGGCAGGTACGCGATCTCCACGCGCTCCTCGTGCTCCTCGGTCCCCGGCGCGCTGTGCCACTCGACGCCGGAGATGTCGAGGGCGTACAACTCGTCCCGCTCCCGGTCCTTGCGGGCCTTGCGTTCCTCTTCGGTCTCGGCCATGGCGGCTCGCGTCCTTTCCTCAGCAGTGCCAACGGGCGTCACGGACACCCTACTTGCGGTCAATCCCCCAGATGGAAGGTTCCCGCAGGTCAGGGGTGCGGCGGAAATCCGGCCGAGGGGAGGTCCGTACCCTGGTAGCCTTACCTTTGGCCGTTGTGCGTGGACACCCTCACGAGTGTCCCCGGCGGACCACCCGCCCAGGCGAGTAACCGAAGCTCCCCCGAGATTCAGACCAGGGGCACTCGCGGGCTCACAGTATTGAGGAGTACAGCGTGCCGCTCGACGCCGCAGTGAAGAAGCAGATCATCTCCGAGTTCGGTGCCAAGGAGGGCGACACTGGCTCCCCCGAGGTCCAGGTCGCGATGCTCTCCCGTCGGATCTCCGACCTGACGGAGCACCTCAAGACCCACAAGCACGACCACCACTCCCGCCGGGGTCTGCTGATCCTGGTCGGTCAGCGCCGCCGCCTTCTCCAGTACCTGGCGAAGAAGGACATCGCGCGCTTCCGTACCCTGGTCGACCGCCTCGGCATCCGCCGTGGCGCGGCCGGTGGCGCGAAGTAGCACAGCGTGCAGGGAGCGGTTCCCGTGAAGATCGGGAGCCGCTCCTTTTGCTGTACGTAGAGACGGAAACGTGCGGAGTGTCACCACCCCTTTGTAGTGTGGTAGCACAACGCAGCACACAGTAGGGGAAGCGCACCCAGTCGCCGCCGGTCCTCGGTAGTGGCCCCCGGGCAATCGGCCCGGAGGCTTCGATCGAAGACCGGCCCGCACCGCACGGCGCGCTTCTCCGCACCGTCCCCCTGTCACACGGGCAGGACGGGACAAAAGACGCATACAGACGAGTAATGGAGAAAACGCTAGTGGAGAACGAGACCCACTACGCCGAGGCCGTCATCGACAATGGCACCTTCGGCACCCGCACCATCCGCTTCGAGACCGGCCGCCTCGCCAAGCAGGCCGCCGGTTCCGCGGTGGCCTACCTGGACGACGACACCATGGTGCTGTCGGCCACCACCGCCTCCAAGAACCCCAAGGACCAGCTCGACTTCTTCCCCCTCACGGTGGACGTCGAGGAGCGGATGTACGCCGCCGGCAAGATCCCCGGCAGCTTCTTCCGCCGCGAGGGCCGCCCCTCCGAGGACGCGATCCTCACCTGCCGCCTGATCGACCGCCCGCTGCGCCCGTCCTTCAAGAAGGGCCTGCGCAACGAGATCCAGGTCGTCGCGACGATCATGGCCCTCAACCCCGACCACCTGTACGACGTCGTGGCGATCAACGCCGCCTCCGCGTCCACCCAGCTGGCCGGCCTGCCCTTCTCCGGCCCGATCGGCGGCGTCCGCGTCGCGCTGATCCGCGGCCAGTGGGTGGCGTTCCCGACGCACACCGAGCTCGAGGACGCCGTCTTCGACATGGTCGTCGCGGGCCGCACCCTGGAGGACGGCGACGTCGCGATCATGATGGTCGAGGCCGAGGCCACCGAGAAGACCATCCAGCTGGTCGCGGGCGGCGCCGAGGCGCCGACCGAGGAGGTCGTCGCCGCCGGTCTGGACGCCGCGAAGCCCTTCATCAAGGTCCTCTGCAAGGCCCAGGCCGACCTCGCCGCCAAGGCCGCCAAGCCCACCGGCGAGTTCCCGGTCTTCCTCGACTACCAGGACGACGTCTTCGAGGCGCTCACCGCCGCCGTCAAGGACGAGCTGTCCCAGGCGCTCACCATCCCGGGCAAGCAGGACCGCGAGGCCGAGCTGGACCGCGTCAAGGGTCTCGCCGCCGAGAAGCTGCTCCCGCAGTTCGAGGGCCGCGAGAAGGAGATCAGCGCGGCCTACCGCTCGCTGACCAAGGCCCTGGTCCGTGAGCGCGTCATCAAGGACAAGGTCCGCATCGACGGCCGCGGCATCACGGACATCCGTACGCTCGCCGCCGAGGTCGAGGCCATCCCGCGCGTGCACGGCTCGGCGCTGTTCGAGCGTGGCGAGACCCAGATCCTGGGCGTCACCACCCTCAACATGCTCCGCATGGAGCAGCAGCTCGACACCCTCTCCCCGGTGACGCGCAAGCGCTACATGCACAACTACAACTTCCCGCCGTACTCCGTCGGCGAGACCGGCCGCGTCGGCTCCCCGAAGCGCCGCGAGATCGGCCACGGCGCCCTCGCCGAGCGCGCCATCGTGCCGGTCCTGCCGACGCGCGAGGAGTTCCCCTACGCGATCCGTCAGGTGTCCGAGGCCCTCGGCTCCAACGGCTCGACGTCCATGGGCTCGGTCTGCGCCTCCACCATGTCGCTGCTGAACGCCGGTGTGCCGCTGAAGGCCCCCGTCGCCGGTATCGCCATGGGCCTGATCTCCCAGGAGATCAAGGGCGAGACGCACTACGTCGCCCTCACCGACATCCTCGGTGCGGAGGACGCCTTCGGCGACATGGACTTCAAGGTCGCCGGCACCAAGGAGTTCGTGACGGCCCTCCAGCTCGACACGAAGCTCGACGGCATCCCCGCCTCCGTCCTGGCCGCCGCCCTCAAGCAGGCCCGTGACGCCCGCCTCCACATCCTCGACGTGATGATGGAAGCGATCGACACGCCGGACGAGATGTCCCCCAACGCCCCGCGGATCATCACCGTCAAGATCCCCGTGGACAAGATCGGCGAGGTCATCGGCCCGAAGGGCAAGATGATCAACCAGATCCAGGAGGACACCGGCGCCGAGATCACGATCGAGGACGACGGCACCATCTACATCGGTGCCCAGGTCGGCTCGCAGGCCGAGGCCGCCCGCACCACGATCAACGCGATCGCCAACCCGACCATGCCGGAGGTCGGCGAGCGCTACCTGGGTACGGTCGTCAAGACCACCACCTTCGGTGCGTTCGTCTCCCTGCTCCCCGGCAAGGACGGCCTGCTGCACATCTCGCAGATCCGCAAGCTGGCCGGCGGCAAGCGCGTGGAGAACGTCGAGGACGTCCTCGCGGTCGGCGCCAAGGTCCAGGTCGAGATCGCCGAGATCGACTCCCGAGGCAAGCTCTCCCTGATCCCCGTGGTCGAGGGCGAAGACGGTTCTGACGACACGAAGGACGACACCGACAAGTGACGTCGAGCAGTTCAGCGACGACGGCCCGCGCCTCCTCGAAGGCGCGGGCCGTCGCCCGTACCCAAACCCTGATCACCGGGCAGAACGGCATCGGCACGGTCCGCAAGACCACCCTCCCGGGCGGCCTGCGCATCGTCACCGAGACCCTTCCCTCCGTCCGCTCCGCGACCTTCGGCATCTGGGCGCACGTCGGCTCCCGCGACGAGACCCCGGCCCTGAACGGCGCCACGCACTACCTGGAGCACCTCCTCTTCAAGGGCACCGCCCGGCGCAGCGCGCTCGACATCTCCGCCGCGCTGGACGCGGTCGGCGGCGAGATGAACGCGTTCACCGCCAAGGAGTACACGTGCTACTACGCACGCGTCCTCGACACCGACCTCCCCCTGGCCATCGACGTCGTCTGCGACATGCTGACCGGCTCCCTGATCCGCGAGGAGGACGTCGACGTCGAACGCGGCGCCATCCTCGAAGAGATCGCGATGACCGAGGACGACCCCGGCGACTGCGTCCACGACCTCTTCGCGCACACGATGTTCGGCGACACCCCCCTCGGCCGCCCCGTCCTCGGCACGGTCGACACGGTCAACGCCCTCACCGCCGACCGCGTCCGCCGCTTCTACAAGAAGCACTACGACCCCACCCACCTGGTCGTCGCCGCCGCCGGCAACATTGACCACGACCAGGTCGTACGGCAGGTCAGCGCCGCCTTCGAGCAGGCGGGCGCCCTCAAGAACGCGGACGCCGTCCCGATCGACCCGCGCGACGGGAAGCGCACGATCCGCACCGCCGGGCGCGTCGAGCTGGTCGGCCGCAAGACCGAGCAGGCGCACGTCGTCCTCGGCATGCCGGGCCTGGCCCGCACCGACGACCGCCGCTGGGCGCTCGGCGTCCTCAACACGGCCCTCGGCGGCGGCATGTCCTCGCGCCTCTTCCAGGAGGTCCGCGAGAAGCGCGGCCTGGCGTACAGCGTCTACTCGTACACCTCCGGGTTCGCCGACTGCGGCCTGTTCGGCGTGTACGCGGGCTGCCGGCCCTCGCAGGTCCACGACGTCCTGAAGATCTGCCGCGACGAGCTGGACCAGGTTGCCCGCGACGGCCTCACGGACGACGAGATCGTCCGCGCCATCGGCCAGCTCCGCGGCTCCACCGTCCTCGGCCTGGAGGACACCGGCGCGCTGATGAACCGCATCGGCAAGAGCGAGCTGTGCTGGGGCGACCAGATGTCCGTCGACGACATGCTGAACCGCATCGCGTCGGTCACCCCGGACGACGTCCGCGCGGTGGCCCGCGAGATCCTGGGACAGCGCCCGTCGCTGTCGGTCATCGGCCCGCTCAAGGACAAACAGGCGGCCCGCCTGCACGACGCCGTCGCCTAACCCCTCCCCGCTCGAAGGAAGCACGAACATGAGCAAGCTGCGCGTGGCGGTCATCGGCTCCGGTGGCCGCATCGGCTCCGAAGCCGTCAAGGCCGTCGAGGCCGCCGAGGACATGGAGCTGGTGGCCACCCTCGGCCGCGGCGACCGCCTGGAGACGCTGGCCGAGACCGGCGCCCAGGTAGCCGTCGAACTCACCACCCCCGCCTCGGTGATGGGCAACCTCGACTTCTGCGTACGGCACGGCATCCACGCCGTCGTCGGTACGACGGGCTGGACCGACGACCGCCTCGCACAGCTCGGGACCTGGCTCGCCCAGTCCCCGCAGACGGGTGTCCTGATCGCCCCGAACTTCTCCATCGGCGCAGTCCTCACCATGAAGTTCGCCCAGCTCGCGGCGCCGTACTTCGAGTCGGTCGAGGTCGTCGAGCTGCATCACCCCAACAAGGTCGACGCCCCCTCCGGCACCGCCACCCGCACGGCCCAGCTCATCGCCGAGGCCCGCGCCAAGGCGGGTACGGCCCCGGCGCCCGACGCGACGGTGACGGCCCTGGACGGCGCGCGCGGCGCCGACGTCGACGGCGTACCCGTCCACTCGGTCCGGCTGCGCGGCCTGCTCGCGCACCAGGAGGTCCTCCTCGGCGGCGAGGGGGAGACCCTGACGATCCGCCACGACTCCCTCCACCACAGCAGCTTCATGCCGGGCATCCTCCTGGGCGCCCGCCGCGTGGTGTCGACCCCCGGCCTCACCTTCGGCCTGGAGCACTTCCTGGACCTCGGCTGACATGCGCGCCAAACTCTCGTACGCCGTCACGGCCGCCGTCCTGCTCTTCTACTTCGCGCTGGCCGGCAGCCGTGGCGTCATGCTCATCCAGACCGGCACCCTCCTGACGGTCACGTTCGGCGTAGCCGTCCTGATCCTCCCGGTCATCGGCGTCTGGTTCCTGTGGAAGAACACCCAGTTCGTCCGCAAGGCCAACGCGCTGGCCGCGAAGCTGGAGGCGGAGGGCGGCCTCCCGGTCGACGAACTCAAGCGCACCCCGTCCGGCCGAATCGACCGCGACTCCGCCGACGAGGTCTTCGAGAAGCGCAAGGCGGAGACGGAGGCGGCGCCGGACGACTGGCGGAGCTGGTTCCGCCTGGCGGTGGCGTACCACGACGCGCGGGACACCCCGAGGGCGCGTAAGGCGATGCAGAGGGCGATAGCGCTGCACGACGGGGCGTGAGGTCAGCGGTTCTCCGCGGCCCACGCCTCCACCGTGTCGGCGGCCCGCTCGAACGCCTCCGTGCGGGCCAGGAAGTCCGCGTTGTGGCTGGTCAGCAGCACAGCCACACCCTCGGCCCCCTGCCGCGACAACACCAGCGCCTGCCCCTGGACGGTCCGCGGCACCCCCAGCCACCGCACCGGCTGCTGCACCGTCCGCACCCCGCTGACGTCACTCCACGCGATGGTCCGCGTGACGAGGAACCCGACGTGCCGAAGCCCCCGCGCGCTCACCCACACCCCCATCCGCAGCAACCTCAGCGCACAGGCGATGACGGCGGCGGCGGTGACGAACACCGCGAGGGCCTCGGACACGGACCCGGTGAGCGCGATCAGCACCGCCGCGAACAGCACGAACGACGCGACGAGCAGCCACACCGCCGCCACCCCGACCCGCCAGGGCCCGGGACGGTAGGGCCGCCGCCACCGCTCCCGGTCGACGAAGGGCAGCGCCTCCTCGACGGTGTCGAAGGTGCGCTCGGCCGTCAGGAAGGGCAGGGGCACGACTGGTCCTCACTCGCTGTGCACAGGGGGCTGTGCCGGTGAGGCTATCCGCAGCGCTCTTCGCCGACCACCATCAGGGCCGCGCGCGTCCTTCCGCACGCACGCGGGCACAGATGTACGGATCAGCCCAGCGAAGTGTCCGTATTGCGGCATTTAGCGAAGTTCATCTAGCCTGATCAAACGGACCCGGCACTGCTTGAACCCCCGAGCAGGCAGTGCCGGGCTCCTCCTTTGTCATGACTTTTCCCCGGACCGAGGGCAGACCACGCGATGTACACCGAGTAGCGTGTAACCCATGGCTCCGACCTCCACTCCGCAGACCCCCTTCGGGAGGGTCCTCACCGCCATGGTCACGCCGTTCACGGCTGACGGCGAGATCGACCTCGACGGCGCTCAGCGACTCGCCGCCCACCTGGTGGACGCCGGCAACGACGGCCTGGTCGTCAACGGCACCACCGGCGAGTCCCCGACGACGTCGGACGCGGAGAAAGCGGACCTGGTACGAGTCGTCCTGGAGGCCGTAGGAGACCGGGCCCACGTCATCGCGGGCGTCGGCACCAACGACACCCGCCACAGCACGGAACTGGCCCAGACCGCCGAGAAGACCGGCGCCCACGCCCTCCTCGTGGTCACCCCGTACTACAACAAGCCCCCGCAGGAGGGCCTGTACCGCCACTTCACCACCGTGGCGGATGCGACCGGCCTGCCGGTCATGCTCTACGACATCCCCGGCCGCAGCGGCGTCCCCATCAGCACGGACACCCTCGTCCGCCTCGCCGAGCACCCCCGGATCGTCGCCAACAAGGACGCCAAGGGCGACCTCTCCGCCGCGAGCTGGGCCATCGCGCGCTCCGGTCTCGCCTGGTACTCCGGCGACGACATGCTCAACCTGCCCCTACTCTCGGTAGGAGCGGTCGGCTTCGTCTCCGTCGTCGGCCACCTCGTCACCCCCGAACTCCGCGCGCTGGTCGACGCGTACACCTCGGGCGACGTACAGAAGGCGGCCGAGATCCACCACCGCCTCCTGCCCGTCTTCACCGGTGTCTTCCGCACCCAGGGCGTCATGACCACCAAGGCCGCGCTCGCCCTCCAGGGCCTGCCCGCCGGGCCGCTGCGCCCGCCGATGGTCGAGTGCTCCGCGGAAGAGATCGCCCAGCTCAAGCTCGATCTCGCCGCGGGCGGGGTACAGCTCTGACAACGGACTTCACAACTGAATCCCACAACCGAACAGGAAACGGAACGGGCCACGAGAGCCCGCCGTCATCACCGACAACTGCGTAAGCACGAAACGTCACACGCGCCACGTGCCCCTGGCACGTGGCGTGTCGTGGTGAGGAGAGTCTTTTGAGTCATCCGCATCCCGAACTGGGCTCACCCCCGCCGCTCGCGAAGGGCGGCCTGCGCGTCACCCCGCTCGGCGGCCTCGGCGAGATCGGCCGGAACATGACCGTCTTCGAGTACGGCGGCCGACTGCTGATCGTCGACTGCGGAGTGCTCTTCCCCGAGGAGGAGCAGCCCGGGATCGACCTGATCCTGCCGGATTTCTCGTCCATCAGGGACCGCCTCGACGACATCGAGGGCATCGTCCTGACGCATGGCCACGAGGACCACATCGGCGGCGTCCCCTTCCTCCTGCGGGAGAAGCCGGACATCCCCCTGATCGGCTCCAAGCTGACCCTCGCGCTCATCGAGGCCAAGCTCCAGGAGCACCGGATCCGCCCGTACACCCTTGAGGTGGTCGAGGGGAACCGCGAGCGCATCGGCCCCTTCGACTGCGAGTTCATCGCCGTCAACCACTCCATCCCGGACGCGCTGGCCGTGGCCATCCGCACGCCGGCGGGCATGGTCGTCCACACCGGCGACTTCAAGATGGACCAGCTCCCGCTGGACGGCCGCCTCACCGACCTGCACGCGTTCGCCCGGCTCAGCGAGGAGGGCATCGACCTGCTCCTCGCCGACTCGACGAACGCCGAGGTCCCGGGGTTCGTCCCGCCGGAGAAGGACATCTCCAACGTCCTGCGGCAGGTCTTCGCGAACGCGAGCAAGCGGATCATCGTGGCGAGCTTCGCCAGCCACGTCCACCGCATCCAGCAGATCCTGGACGCGGCCCACGAGTACGGCCGCCGGGTCGCCTTCGTCGGCCGCTCGATGGTCCGCAACATGGGCATCGCCCGCGACCTCGGCTACCTCAAGGTCCCGCCGGGCCTGGTCGTCGACGTCAAGACCCTCGACGACCTGCCGGACCACCAGGTGGTCCTGGTCTGCACGGGGTCCCAGGGCGAACCCATGGCCGCCCTCTCCCGGATGGCCAACCGCGATCACCAGATCCGCATCGTCGACGGCGACACGGTCATCCTGGCCTCGTCCCTCATCCCCGGCAACGAGAACGCGGTCTACCGCGTGATCAACGGCCTGACCCGCTGGGGCGCCAACGTCGTCCACAAGGGCAACGCCAAGGTCCACGTCTCGGGCCACGCCTCGGCCGGCGAGCTGCTGTACTTCTACAACATCTGCCGCCCGAAGAACCTGATGCCGGTCCACGGCGAATGGCGCCACCTGCGCGCCAACGCGGAACTGGGCGCCATGACCGGCGTCCCCCACGACCGCATCGTCATCGCCGAGGACGGCGTGGCCGTCGACCTCATCGAGGGCAAGGCCAAGATCTCCGGCAAGGTCCAGGCGGGATACGTGTACGTCGACGGCCTCTCCGTCGGCGGAGTGGGCGAACCGGCGCTGAAGGACCGCAAGATCCTCGGCGACGAGGGCATCATCTCGGTCTTCGTGGTCGTCGACTCCTCCACCGGCAAGATCACCGCGGGCCCGCACATCCAGGCCCGTGGCTCCGGTATCGACGACTCGGCGTTCGACGGGGTGCTCCCGAAGGTCAACGAGGTCCTGGAGCGGTCGGCCCAGGACGGTGTCGTCGAACCCCACCAGCTCCAGCAGCTCATCCGCCGCACGCTGGGCAAGTGGGTCTCCGACAACTACCGGCGCAGGCCGATGATCCTGCCGGTCGTGGTCGAGGTCTGAGGACCGGACTGGGAGGGGGGAGCCTCGATTTGCATCGAGGCTCCCCCCTCCAGTAGGTTTACGGCTCCGCCCAACCGGGAACCCGGGTGCTCCAAGCGCCCGACGACGGTCCCCGAAGCGGGTGGGAAATCCGGCTCAGAACTTCTGATAAAGTCGGAACCGCCGGAAAGGAAACCGCGAAACAAAAGCGGAAACCTGGAAAGCACCGAGGAAATCGGATCGGAAAAAGATCTGATAGAGTCGGAAACGCAAGACCGAAGGGAAAAGCCCGGAGGAAAGCCCGAGAGGGTGAGTACGAAGGAAGCGTCCGTTCCTTGAGAACTCAACAGCGTGCCAAAAATCAACGCCAGATTAGTTGATACCCCGTCCCCGGCCGATGGCCGAGGATGAGGTTCCTTTGAAACAAACACAGCGAGGACGCTGTGAACGGTCGGATCATTCCTCCGATCGTTCCGCTCTTCTGTGTTGTGCACCGGATTACCGGTAAACATTCACGGAGAGTTTGATCCTGGCTCAGGACGAACGCTGGCGGCGTGCTTAACACATGCAAGTCGAACGATGAAGCCCTTCGGGGTGGATTAGTGGCGAACGGGTGAGTAACACGTGGGCAATCTGCCCTTCACTCTGGGACAAGCCCTGGAAACGGGGTCTAATACCGGATATCACTCCTGCCTGCATGGGCGGGGGTCGAAAGCTCCGGCGGTGAAGGATGAGCCCGCGGCCTATCAGCTTGTTGGTGAGGTAATGGCTCACCAAGGCGACGACGGGTAGCCGGCCTGAGAGGGCGACCGGCCACACTGGGACTGAGACACGGCCCAGACTCCTACGGGAGGCAGCAGTGGGGAATATTGCACAATGGGCGGAAGCCTGATGCAGCGACGCCGCGTGAGGGATGACGGCCTTCGGGTTGTAAACCTCTTTCAGCAGGGAAGAAGCGAAAGTGACGGTACCTGCAGAAGAAGCGCCGGCTAACTACGTGCCAGCAGCCGCGGTAATACGTAGGGCGCAAGCGTTGTCCGGAATTATTGGGCGTAAAGAGCTCGTAGGCGGCTTGTCGCGTCGGATGTGAAAGCCCGGGGCTTAACCCCGGGTCTGCATTCGATACGGGCAGGCTAGAGTTCGGTAGGGGAGATCGGAATTCCTGGTGTAGCGGTGAAATGCGCAGATATCAGGAGGAACACCGGTGGCGAAGGCGGATCTCTGGGCCGATACTGACGCTGAGGAGCGAAAGCGTGGGGAGCGAACAGGATTAGATACCCTGGTAGTCCACGCCGTAAACGGTGGGAACTAGGTGTTGGCGACATTCCACGTCGTCGGTGCCGCAGCTAACGCATTAAGTTCCCCGCCTGGGGAGTACGGCCGCAAGGCTAAAACTCAAAGGAATTGACGGGGGCCCGCACAAGCAGCGGAGCATGTGGCTTAATTCGACGCAACGCGAAGAACCTTACCAAGGCTTGACATACACCGGAAACGGCCAGAGATGGTCGCCCCCTTGTGGTCGGTGTACAGGTGGTGCATGGCTGTCGTCAGCTCGTGTCGTGAGATGTTGGGTTAAGTCCCGCAACGAGCGCAACCCTTGTCCTGTGTTGCCAGCGTGCCCTTCGGGGTGACGGGGACTCACAGGAGACCGCCGGGGTCAACTCGGAGGAAGGTGGGGACGACGTCAAGTCATCATGCCCCTTATGTCTTGGGCTGCACACGTGCTACAATGGCAGGTACAAAGAGCTGCGAAACCGTGAGGTGGAGCGAATCTCAAAAAGCCTGTCTCAGTTCGGATTGGGGTCTGCAACTCGACCCCATGAAGTCGGAGTTGCTAGTAATCGCAGATCAGCATTGCTGCGGTGAATACGTTCCCGGGCCTTGTACACACCGCCCGTCACGTCACGAAAGTCGGTAACACCCGAAGCCGGTGGCCCAACCCCTTGTGGGAGGGAGCTGTCGAAGGTGGGACTGGCGATTGGGACGAAGTCGTAACAAGGTAGCCGTACCGGAAGGTGCGGCTGGATCACCTCCTTTCTAAGGAGCACAGTACCGATTGCAGGCAGATGTTCTGCACGGTCAGCTCATGGGTGGAACGTTGATTATTCGGCCAGGTTCTGGGTCGGAGGCATTGCAGGTACTGTCCGCAAGGGCGTGGAAAGCATGATCTCCGGACGAGGGTCTGGTCGGGCACGCTGTTGGGTGTCTGAGGGAATGAACCCCCTCATGATGCCGACCCCAGTGAACTTCGGCCAAGGCCGGGGGTGATGGGTGGTTGGTCGTTGTTTGAGAACTGCACAGTGGACGCGAGCATCTGTGGCCAAGTTTTTAAGGGCGCACGGTGGATGCCTTGGCACCAGGAACCGATGAAGGACGTGGGAGGCCACGATAGTCCCCGGGGAGCCGTCAACCAGGCTTTGATCCGGGGGTTTCCGAATGGGGAAACCCGGCAGTCGTCATGGGCTGTCACCCATACCTGAACACATAGGGTATGTGGAGGGAACGAGGGGAAGTGAAACATCTCAGTACCCTCAGGAAGAGAAAACAACCGTGATTCCGGGAGTAGTGGCGAGCGAAACCGGATGAGGCCAAACCTACGACGTGTGAGACCCGGCAGGGGTTGCGTCGTGGGGGTTGTGGGATCTCTCTTTCACAGTCTGCCGGCTGTGAGGCGAGTCAGAAACCGTTGATGTAGGCGAAGGACATGCGAAAGGTCCGGCGTAGAGGGTAAGACCCCCGTAGTCGAAACGTCAACGGCTCGTTTGAGAGACACCCAAGTAGCACGGGGCCCGAGAAATCCCGTGTGAATCTGGCGGGACCACCCGCTAAGCCTAAATATTCCCTGGTGACCGATAGCGGATAGTACCGTGAGGGAATGGTGAAAAGTACCGCGGGAGCGGAGTGAAATAGTACCTGAAACCGTGTGCCTACAAGCCGTGGGAGCGTCGCGCATCGAGTTTACTCGGTGCGTCGTGACTGCGTGCCTTTTGAAGAATGAGCCTGCGAGTTTGCGGTGTGTTGCGAGGTTAACCCGGGTGGGGTAGCCGTAGCGAAAGCGAGTCCGAACAGGGCGATTCAGTAGCACGCTCAAGACCCGAAGCGGAGTGATCTAGCCATGGGCAGGTTGAAGCGGAGGTAAGACTTCGTGGAGGACCGAACCCACCAGGGTTGAAAACCTGGGGGATGACCTGTGGTTAGGGGTGAAAGGCCAATCAAACTCCGTGATAGCTGGTTCTCCCCGAAATGCATTTAGGTGCAGCGTCGTGTGTTTCTTGCCGGAGGTAGAGCACTGGATAGGCGATGGGCCCTACCGGGTTACTGACCTTAGCCAAACTCCGAATGCCGGTAAGTGAGAGCGCGGCAGTGAGACTGTGGGGGATAAGCTCCATGGTCGAGAGGGAAACAGCCCAGAGCATCGACTAAGGCCCCTAAGCGTACGCTAAGTGGGAAAGGATGTGGAGTCGCAGAGACAACCAGGAGGTTGGCTTAGAAGCAGCCACCCTTGAAAGAGTGCGTAATAGCTCACTGGTCTAGTGATTCCGCGCCGACAATGTAGCGGGGCTCAAGCGTACCGCCGAAGTCGTGTCATTGCAGCATATAGGGCCAACGCCTGCTGTGATGGGTAGGGGAGCGTCGTGTGCCGGGTGAAGCTGCGCCGGAAGGCAGTGGTGGACGGTTCACGAGTGAGAATGCAGGCATGAGTAGCGATTCACACGTGGGAAACGTGTGCGCCGATTGACTAAGGGTTCCTGGGTCAAGCTGATCTGCCCAGGGTAAGTCGGGACCTAAGGCGAGGCCGACAGGCGTAGTCGATGGATAACCGGTTGATATTCCGGTACCCGCTGTGAAGCGTCAAACATTGAATCCAGTGATGCTAAGGCCGTGAAGCCGTTCCGGACCCTTCGGGGAAAGGAAAGTGGTGGAGCCGCTGAACCGATCTGGTAGTAGGTGAGTGATGGGGTGACGCAGGAAGGTAGTCCAGCCCGGGCGATGGTAGTCCCGGGGTAAGGGTGTAGGCCGAGTGGTAGGCAAATCCGCCGCTCATCAAGGCTGAGACCTGATGCCGAGCCGATTGTGGTGAAGTGGATGATCCTATGCTGTCGAGAAAAGCCTCTAGCGAGTTTCATGGCGGCCCGTACCCTAAACCGACTCAGGTGGTCAGGTAGAGAATACCGAGGCGTTCGGGTGAACTATGGTTAAGGAACTCGGCAAAATGCCCCCGTAACTTCGGGAGAAGGGGGGCCATCACTGGTGAGAGGACTTGCTCCTTGAGCTGGGGGTGGCCGCAGAGACCAGCGAGAAGCGACTGTTTACTAAAAACACAGGTCCGTGCGAAGCCGTAAGGCGATGTATACGGACTGACGCCTGCCCGGTGCTGGAACGTTAAGGGGACCGGTTAGTCACATTTCGGTGTGGCGAAGCTGAGAACTTAAGCGCCAGTAAACGGCGGTGGTAACTATAACCATCCTAAGGTAGCGAAATTCCTTGTCGGGTAAGTTCCGACCTGCACGAATGGCGTAACGACTTCTCGACTGTCTCAACCATAGGCCCGGTGAAATTGCACTACGAGTAAAGATGCTCGTTTCGCGCAGCAGGACGGAAAGACCCCGGGACCTTTACTACAGTTTGATATTGGTGTTCGGTTCGGCTTGTGTAGGATAGCTGGGAGACTTTGAAGCGGCCACGCCAGTGGTTGTGGAGTCGTCGTTGAAATACCAGTCTGGTCGTGCTGGATGTCTAACCTGGGTCCGTGATCCGGATCAGGGACAGTGTCTGATGGGTAGTTTAACTGGGGCGGTTGCCTCCTAAAGAGTAACGGAGGCGCCCAAAGGTTCCCTCAGCCTGGTTGGTAATCAGGTGTTGAGTGTAAGTGCACAAGGGAGCTTGACTGTGAGACCGACGGGTCGAGCAGGGACGAAAGTCGGGACTAGTGATCCGGCGGTGGCTTGTGGAAGCGCCGTCGCTCAACGGATAAAAGGTACCCCGGGGATAACAGGCTGATCTTCCCCAAGAGTCCATATCGACGGGATGGTTTGGCACCTCGATGTCGGCTCGTCGCATCCTGGGGCTGGAGTCGGTCCCAAGGGTTGGGCTGTTCGCCCATTAAAGCGGTACGCGAGCTGGGTTTAGAACGTCGTGAGACAGTTCGGTCCCTATCCGCTGCGCGCGCAGGAACATTGAGAAGGGCTGTCCCTAGTACGAGAGGACCGGGACGGACGAACCTCTGGTGTGCCAGTTGTTCTGCCAAGGGCATGGCTGGTTGGCTACGTTCGGGAGGGATAACCGCTGAAAGCATCTAAGCGGGAAGCCTGCTTCGAGATGAGTGTTCCCACCTCCTTGAGAGGGTAAGGCTCCCAGTAGACGACTGGGTTGATAGGCCAGATCTGGAAGCACCGTAAGGTGTGGAGGTGACTGGTACTAATAGGCCGAGGGCTTGTCCTCAGTTGCTCGCGTCCACTGTGTTGGTTCTGAAACCACGAACAACCCCGTATGGCCATATACGGTGCGGTTGATGTGTTTCATAGTGTTTCGGTGGTTATAGCGTGAGGGAAACGCCCGGTTACATTCCGAACCCGGAAGCTAAGCCTTACAGCGCCGATGGTACTGCAGGGGGGACCCTGTGGGAGAGTAGGACGCCGCCGAACTCCTTTTAGAGGTGGGCCCTGAACTTCGGTTCAGGGCCCACCTCTTTTTTGTTGTCCGTCACTTCCAGTTCACGTTCCCCGCCGACCATCCCACCATGGGTACTGGAGCAATGCTCAGGGCTGCGGGTGTGGGACTCGGCGACGAGGTCGTCGTGCCGGCCTTCGGGAACACCGAGGTCGCCGAAGAGGTGGCCCGGGTGGGTGCGATGCCGGTGTTCGCGGACGTGGACCCAGTGAGCTACTGCCTCGACGCGCTGGCCGTCGAGTCGGTCGTAACTCCCCGGACGGCGGCCGTGGTTGTCGTACACCGCTTCGGACGGCCCGCGGACATGGGGCGGTTGAGGGATGTCGGTGCGCGGCGGGGGTTGCTGGTGCTGGAGGAGGGGGACGGTGAAGGGGCGTTGGACGAGGTTGCCCAGCGGCGGGAGCGGGCGGCTTATCTGGACGCGCGGTTGCGGGGGGTGTGGACGCCCGACGGTGGGGACGGGCACACGTATCAGCAGTACGTCGTGCGGGTGCCGGGGAACGGGCGGCCGGATCGGGACGCCTTTGCACGCGCCTTGCGCGGCAAGGGAGTTGCGTGCCGGGTGCCGGTGAAGACGCCTGTGCATCGGTTGCCGGAGTTCCGGCGGTGCGTGTCGTTGCCGGAGACCGAGCGGGCGGCCGACGAGACGCTGGCGTTGCCGGTCGACGCGGCGCTGACGAAGCGGGACATGCAGCGCATAGTGTCCGCGTGCAATGCGCTCGGCGGGTTGTTGCAGCCGGCGTACTGAACGGGTTTGGGAATAGCCGCTCGTTCGGGGTACGATCTTCTTGTTGCCGGGAGGGAAATAGCCTAAAAGGTAACAAGGCCCCTATAGCTCAGTCGGTAGAGCGTCTCCATGGTAAGGAGAAGGTCAACGGTTCGATTCCGTTTGGGGGCTCAGAGATAAACCCCCTGCCTCATGAGGCAGGGGGCTTTTTCATGCCCTCGTCCGGTCCCTCACGCCACCCGCATCGCGAGAATGGCCATGTCGTCCGACGGGGCGTCGGAGGCGAACCGCTCCACCGCGCGCATGATGCGGGCGGCGACCGCGCCCGCCGTAAGACCGGTGCACGTGGTGAGGACGTCGGCGAGGCCGTCGTCGCCCAGCATGCGGGTGCCCTCGCGGCGTTCCGTGACGCCGTCGGTGACGCACAGGAGGACATCGCCCGGGTCGAGGGTGACCGTCTGCTCGTACAGGTCGAGGTCCTCGATGACGCCCAGGAGGGGCTGGGGTTCCGCTGCGGGCTCGACCGTGCCGTCCTGGCGCAGGCGCAGCGGGAGGGGGTGGCCGGCGCAGACGACCTTCAGCTCGGCGCTGCCGTCCTGCTGGGGCCGCAGCTCGCCGTACAGGAGCGTCAGGAAGCGGCTGCGGGAACCCTCGTCGAGGATCGCGGAGTTGAGGCGCTCCAGGACCGCCGGGCCGCTCAGGCCCTCCCGGGCGAGCAGGCGCAGGGCGTGGCGGGCGAGGCCCGTGACGGCGGCGGCGTTGGGGCCGGTGCCGCAGACGTCGCCGATGGCGAAGCCGTACGCGCCGTCGCTGATCGGGAAGACGTCGTAGAAGTCGCCGCCGACCTCGTTGCCCTCGCCGGCCGCGCGGTAGATGACGTCGACCTCGACGCCGTCGATCTCGGGCAGGCCCGGGGGCAGGAGGCTGCGCTGGAGGGCCTGGCTGATGGCCGTGCGCTCGGAGTAGAGGCGGGCGTTGTCCAGGGCGAGGGCGGCCCGGCGGGAGAGGTCCTCGGCGAGTTCCAGGATCTCCTGGCGGAAGTGTTCGTCGGTCGGTTTGCCGAGGGTCAGCATGCCGATGACGCGGTTGCGGGCGACCAGGGGCAGGACGACGGTCTCGCCGCCGACCGCGGAGGCCGTGGCGAGGGTGGGGCCGATGCCCGAGGCCACCGGGTGCGCCGGGCCGCCCGCGAGGCTGCGCATCGAGCTGCGCAGGGCCGCCTGGTGCGCGGCCTGGCCCGGCGCTGTCCACACGCGTGCGCCGGGGGTGGGGACCGGGTCGGGCGGGGCGGTCTTCGACAGCAGGGACTTGATGCCGTCGATGAGTTCCTCGTCCTCGTGCAGGACGTACGACAGATACGGGTCCGAGGCCTGGTCGGCGATCGTGTACACGGCGCACCAGGTCGCCAGGGTCGGCACCGTCATCTGTGCCATCAGGGCGAGCGTCTGGTCCCGGTCCAGGGTGCCGGCGAGGAGATCGGACGCCTCGACGAGGAAGCTGAGCGAGCCTCTGCGCAGCCGCTCCAGCTCGCCCAGGCGCGCGGACTCGACGGCGAGAGCGATCCGGTCGGCGGCGAACTGGAGGCGCAGCGCCTCCTCGTTGGAGTAGCGGCCCGGCGACTCGGAGGCCACCCCGAGGGAGCCGGTGAGGCGTCCCTCGACCTTCAGCGGCACCGTGACGACCGCGCGCATGCCGGTGCCGTTCAGCAGCGGTACGGCGCCGGGGACGGCCGTCAGGTCCTCGTGGACGGCCGGCATGCGCGCGGAGCCGTAGCGGCCGGGACCCGCCTCCACGGGCACGCGCGCGAAGCGCTGGCGGGTGGAGGGCAGGCCCGTCGAGGCGCGGACCTCCAGTTCCGTCTCGTCGTCCGTGGCGAGGAGCAGGAAGGCGGAGTCCGCGTCGAGCATGTCGCGGGCGCGCTCCACCGTGCGCTGGAGGAGGCCGTCGAGGTCGTCCGGCGCGGGGGAGCCGATGAACACCTCGAACGGGTCGGCGTTCGGGGAGTCGGGGGAGCCGGCGCTGTCGGAGGCGGGGACGCGGGTCGGGGACTGGAGGACCGCGCGTTCGTGGTCGCGTACCAGCAGGCAGACCGTGGAGGGTTCGCCGCCGGTGTCGCGTACGCGCAGGTGGGAGGCGTAGACGGGGGTGACGCGGCCGTCGGAGCCGCGGATGCCGTAGCTGCCCTCCCAGCGGGAGAGCTGGAGCGCCTCGGCGATGCCGGTGGCGGTGCCCGGGGTGTGCGGCCAGGCGGCGAGGTCGGTGAGGGGCTTGCCGATGACCTGGTCGGGCGGGTAGCCGAAGACGTCCTCGGCGTCCTCGTTCCAGGCGGAGATCGAGCCCGTACGGTCGATCTGGACGACAGCGACGCGCACCCGGCCGTCGGCGAGCGGCAGGAGGCTCACCGGCAGGGACGGGCCGGCCGTGCGGGTGCCGACCGCGCGCTCGGGCAGGACGAGCTGGAACCAGACGGTCTTGTGGGCGGGCGTGTACTCGACGCCCCAGCGCCCCGCGATGGCCGCGCACAGCTGGAGGCCGCGCCCGCCCTCGCGGTCGGGGTTGCTCATGGCGGACAGCGCGCCCTGGAGGGGGATCTCGCGCTCCGGGTAGCGGTCGGCGACCTCGATGCGTACGCCGTCGTCGCTGCGCAGGCACAGGACGTCGGCGTGGGTGCCCGCGTGGATGACGGCGTTGGTGACGAGTTCGCTGGTGAGGACGACGGCGTCGTCCACGATGTCGGCGAAGCCCCACCCCTGGAGGGTGTCGCGGACGAACGCGCGGGCGGTCGCGACCGACCGTCCCACAGGCTCGAAACTGGCAGCCGCGCGCGCGGTGATCACAGGACTCCTCGGCCGGTCGTCGGCGGACAGTGCTTCCCGGTCGTCCGGGTGGCGTGGGTGGGGCGGGCGTGCGCCGGTCGGCCGGGGGTCCGGGGGCTGTCCCCCGGGAATCAGTCCGGTGGTCATTACGTCGGCCGCCCCTCCGATGCCCGCTCGTGCTCGTGCCACCGCCCAGGCCGGGTCGGGCCGGCGCGGCTGGACAGCCGTGTGCAAGGTTACTGACCTTCCGAGGTGTCGCGGATGCCGGTCGCCCGTGTTTTCCGTACCCGGAGTGTGCGGACGATGTGCACAGCCGCCGGAGTGTTATGGCCGTGTTCAGTGAGGGTGAAACACTGGGCAAGCTTCTTGTGAAGGTCCGGGCAGACCGGGTGTCTTCTGTGTACGTCGGGCAGCAGCCTTCACTGTGGCCTGATTACATCGGGCAGCGACATGCGGCAGTAGTGATTCGGCGAGCGGTACGAGCGGTAGGGGTCGACCCGTGCGGGAGGGACAAGTGGAGTCTGGCGCAGCGACGCGTGGCACGAAGACGCGCGCGAAGGGCGGGCCGTCCCTGAACAGGACGCGCGCCTCACGTGAGGGAGGGACGACCGTGGTCGACACGGCCGCCCTGAACCGTCTTCTGGCCGCCTTGGTGTCCATGCGGGACGGGAACTTCCGCAAGCGGCTCACCGTGTCCGGCGACGGAGTGATGTCCGAGATCGCGGCCGTCTACAACGAGGTGGCCGACCGGAACCTGCATCTGACGGGTGAACTGGCGCGCGTACGGCGCATGGTGGGGCGCGAGGGCAAGCTCACCGAGCGGCTGGAGACCGGTGTCTGCGAGGGGTCGTGGGCGGCTGCCATCGACGCCTCGAACTCGCTGGTGGACGATCTGGCGCGGCCGGTGTCCGAGGTCAGCCGGGTGCTGTCGGCGGTCGCTGAGGGCGATCTGTCGCCGCGCATGGAGCTGCGCGCGCACACGCCCGAGGGGTCGGGGCATCCGCTGCGGGGGGAGTTCCTGAAGGTCGGGCGGGTCGTCAACAACCTGGTCGACCAGCTGTCGACGTTCACCGACGAGGTCACGCGCGTGGCCAGCGAGGTGGGCACCGAGGGGAAGCTCGGCGGGCAGGCGCAGGTTCGCGGTATGTCCGGTTCGTGGAAGGATCTGACCGAATCGGTCAACACGATGGCGGACCGTTTGACCGCTCAGGTGCGGGACATCGCCCTGGTGACGACGGCGGTCGCCAACGGTGATCTGTCGCGGAAGGTCACCGTCCATGTGGCCGGCGAGATGCTGGAGCTGAAGGAGACCGTCAACGCGATGGTCGACCGGCTGTCGGCGTTCTCCTCCGAGGTGACCCGGGTGGCCCGTGAGGTGGGCACCGAGGGCATCCTGGGCGGCCAGGCGCAGGTGCGCGGTGTGGACGGGGTGTGGAAAGAGCTCACCGACTCCGTGAACACGATGGCCGGGAACCTGACGGACCAGATGCGCGGGATCGCCGAGGTGACGACGGCGGTCGCCAACGGTGACCTCTCGCGCAAGGTGACCGTGCCCGCGCGCGGGGAGATCGCCCAGCTCGCGGACACGATCAACCAGATGACCGACACCCTGCGGACCTTCGCGGACGAGGTCACGCGCGTCGCCAACGAGACGGGTTCCGAGGGGCGCCTGGGCGGGCAGGCGAACGTACCCGGTGTGTCGGGGACCTGGAAGGACCTCACCGACTCGGTCAACACGGTGTTCCGCAACCTCACCACGCAGGTGCGGGACATCGCGCAGGTGACGACGGCGGTGGCCAGCGGCGATCTGTCGCAGAAGGTGACCGTCGACGTCGCGGGCGAGATGCTGGAGCTGAAGAACACCGTCAACGGGATGGTGGACCAGCTCTCCGCGTTCGGTGCCGAGGTCACGCGCGTGGCGCGCGAGGTCGGCGTCGAGGGTGAACTGGGCGGCCAGGCGCAGGTGATGGGGGCGGCCGGGACCTGGAAGGACCTCACGGACTCCGTCAACACGGCGTTCCGCAACCTCACCGGACAGGTGCGCAACATCGCGCAGGTGACGACGGCCGTGGCGGACGGCGATCTGTCGCAGAAGGTGACCGTCGACGTGGCCGGCGAGATGCTCCAGCTGAAGAACACCGTGAACCGGATGGTCGACCAGCTGTCGCTCTTCGCGGACCAGGTCACCAAGGTGGCGCGGGACGTGGGCACGGAGGGGCGGCTCGGCGGGCAGGCGCGCGTGGACGGGGTGTCGGGGACGTGGAAGGAACTGACCGATTCCGTCAACTTCATGGCGGGGAATCTGACCTCCCAGGTGCGTCAGATCGCTCAGGTGACGACAGCGGTGGCGCGCGGTGACCTGTCGCAGAAGATCGACGTGGACGCGCGCGGGGAGATCCTGGAGCTGAAGAACACCATCAACACGATGGTGGACCAGCTGTCGTCGTTCGCCGAGCAGGTGACCCGGGTGGCCCGCGAGGTGGGCACCGACGGGCGCCTGGGCGGGCAGGCGCAGGTGCCCGGGGTGGCCGGGGTGTGGCGGGACCTCACGGACTCCGTGAACGGCATGGCGGGCAACCTGACCGGGCAGGTCCGCAACATCGCGCAGGTCGCCACGGCGGTCGCGCGCGGTGACCTCTCCCAGAAGATCACCGTGGACGCGCGCGGGGAGATCCTGGAGCTCAAGAACACGCTGAACACGATGGTCGATCAGCTGTCGTCGTTCGCGGAGCAGGTGACCCGCGTCGCGCGCGAGGTGGGCACCGAGGGCATCCTCGGCGGGCAGGCGGAGGTGCAGGGCGTCTCCGGGACCTGGAAGGACCTCACGCAGTCCGTCAACTTCATGGCGAACAACCTGACCACCCAGCTCCGCAACATCGCCGAGGTCACCACCGCCGTCGCCAAGGGCGACCTGTCGAAGAAGATCACCGTCGACGCGAAGGGCGAGATCCTCGAACTGGTCACGACCGTCAACACGATGGTCGACCAGCTCTCCTCGTTCGCGGAGCAGGTCACGCGCGTCGCGCGCGAGGTGGGCACCGAAGGCATCCTGGGCGGGCAGGCGCACGTACCCGGGGTCACCGGCATCTGGAAGGACCTCAGCGGCAACGTCAACCTGATGGCCAAGAACCTCACCATGCAGGTGCGGAACATCTCGCAGGTCGCGGCGGCCGTCGCCAACGGCGACCTGACGCGGCAGGTGACGATCGAGGCGCGCGGCGAGGTCCAGCAGCTCGCGGACACGTTCAACACGATGGTGAAGACGCTCAGTTCGTTCGCCGAGCAGGTCACCAAGGTGGCCCGCGAGGTGGGTACGGACGGCATCCTGGGCGGCCAGGCGCACGTGCCCGGCGTGTCGGGGACCTGGAAGGACCTCACCGAGTCGGTGAACCAGATGGCGTCCAACCTGACCGGGCAGGTCCGCAACATCGCGATGGTGACGACGGCCATCGCGAAGGGCGACCTGACCAAGAAGATCGACATCGACGCGCGCGGCGAGATCCTCGAACTGAAGACGACGATCAACACGATGGTCGACCAGCTGTCCTCGTTCGCCGAGGAGGTCACGCGCGTCGCGCGCGAGGTGGGCACCGAGGGGCAGCTCGGCGGACAGGCGCGCGTGCGGGACGTCGACGGGACGTGGCGCGACCTCACCGAGTCCGTCAACGAGATGGCTGGGAACCTCACCCGGCAGGTGCGCGCGATGTCCCGGGTGGCGACCGCGGTGACCAGGGGCGACCTCAGCCTCAAGATCGACGTGGACGCCTCCGGGGAGATCCAGGAGCTCCAGGACTACATCAACAAGATGATCGCCAACCTGCGCGACACCACGATCGCCAACAAGGAGCAGGACTGGCTGAAGGGCAACCTCGCGCGCGTGTCGGCGCTGTTGCAGGGCCGCCGCGACCAGGAGGACGTGGCCTCGCTGATCATGAGCGAGCTGCCGCCGCTGGTCGCCGCCCAGCACGGCGCGTTCTTCCTCGGGCTGCCGGCCCCCGACACCGGTCCCGACCAGTACGAGCTGCGCATGCTCGGGTCGTACGGCTACTCGATGGGGTCCATGCCGACGTCGTTCCGGCCCGGTGAGGCGCTCGTCGGGACGGCCGCCCTGGAGAAGCGCACGATCCTCGTGTCCAACGCGCCCAGCGGCTACCTGAAGATCTCCTCCGGCCTCGGGGAGGCGCCGCCCGCGCAGGTGATCGTCCTGCCGGTGCTGTTCGAGGGCAAGGTCCTCGGGGTGATCGAGCTGGCGTCCTTCGGGGAGTTCACGCAGATCCAGAAGGACTTCCTCAACCAGATCGCCGAGATGATCGCGACGAGCGTCAACACGATCTCCGTCAACACCAAGACCGAGCGGCTGCTGAAGCAGTCGCAGGAGCTGACCGAACAGCTCCAGGAGCGCTCCGGCGAGCTGGAGCAGCGGCAGAAGGCGCTCCAGGCGTCCAACGCCGAACTGGGCGAGAAGGCCGAGCTGCTGGCCCGGCAGAACCGGGACATCGAGGTCAAGAACACCGAGATCGAGGAGGCGCGGCAGGTCCTGGAGGAGCGCGCCGAGCAACTCGCCGTGTCCATGCGGTACAAGAGCGAGTTCCTCGCGAACATGTCGCACGAGCTGCGCACGCCGCTCAACTCGCTGCTCATCCTCGCCAAGCTGCTCGCCGACAACGCCGAGGGCAACCTCTCCCCGAAGCAGGTCGAGTTCGCCGAGACCATCCACGGCGCCGGGTCCGACCTGCTCCAGCTGATCAACGACATCCTGGACCTGTCGAAGGTCGAGGCGGGCAAGATGGACGTCTCCCCGACGCGCATCGCCCTCGTACAGCTCGTGGACTACGTGGAGGCCACCTTCCGGCCGCTGACCGCCGAGAAGGGCCTCGACCTGTCCGTACGGGTCTCCCCGGAGCTGCCCGCCACCCTCCACACCGACGAGCAGCGCCTCCTTCAGGTGCTGCGCAACCTGCTGTCCAACGCGGTCAAGTTCACCGACTCCGGCTCGGTGGAGCTGGTGATCCGGCCCGCGAGCGCGGACGTCCCCGTCGTGATCCGGCAGCAGTTGCTGGAGACCGGTTCGCTCACCGACGCGGACGCCCCGCTGATCGCGTTCTCCGTCACCGACACCGGCATCGGGATCGCGGCCGGCAAGATGCGGGTGATCTTCGAGGCGTTCAAACAGGCCGACGGCACGACGAGCCGCAAGTACGGCGGTACGGGGCTGGGGCTGTCGATCTCGCGGGAGATCGCGCAGCTGCTCGGCGGTGAGATCTACGCCCAGAGCGAGCCGGGCCGGGGGTCCACGTTCACGCTGTACCTGCCGGTGCGGCCCAGCGAGCTGCCGCCGCAGGGCTACCAGCAGATCGTCCCGGCGCTGGAGGCGGGCGACCTGGTGGCCTCCGAGAACGGGCACGCCGCGCTGACCGCGTCCGGCGAACCGGAGATCGAGACGCCGGCCGAGGTGAAGTCGTACCACGAGACGCAGAACGGCGCCGCGGCGCTCTTCCGGCGCCGTCGGCGGGCCGCGGGGGGTGAGGAGAACGGGGCATCGGCGTCCCGCGCGCGCGTGAACATCCTCTTCGGCGGCGACAAGGTGCTCATCGTCGACGACGACATCCGCAACGTCTTCGCGCTCACCAGCGTCCTGGAGCAGCACGGGCTGACCGTCCTGTACGCCGAGAACGGGCGCGAGGGCATCGAGGTCCTGGAGCAGCACGACGACGTCGCCGTCGTCCTGATGGACATCATGATGCCGGAGATGGACGGGTACGCGACGACCTCCGCGATCCGCAGGATGCCGCAGTTCGCCGGGCTGCCGATCATCGCGCTCACCGCGAAGGCGATGAAGGGCGACCGGGAGAAGGCCATCGAGTCCGGTGCGTCCGACTATGTGACCAAGCCGGTGGACCCGGACCATCTGCTGTCGGTGATGGAGCAGTGGATGCGGGAGGGGTGACGGAAAGGGTGTGGAGGTGCCGTGACGCGCTGACTCAGGGTGGCCGGCGCTGGGCAGCGGGACGGTGTTCGGGGAACCTTCTGGTCCCCCGCCACGTTCCTGCTACGTGCACTGTGACATCGCGGTGACAGGGTGTGGCGACGGTCGGGGTGCGGCTACCATGACCGGCACAAGGAAGGGCGGCGCACAGGATGTCGTCCCCAGGGGCGGCGCCCGGTGCACTGCCGGGGCGAGGAGGGCGGGCCATGGTGCAGAAGGCCAAGATCCTCCTGGTCGATGACCGGCCGGAGAATCTGCTGGCGCTGGAGGCGATCCTCTCGGCGCTGGATCAGACACTGGTGCGGGCATCGTCCGGGGAAGAGGCGCTCAAAGCACTGCTGACGGACGACTTCGCGGTCATTCTGCTGGACGTCCAGATGCCGGGAATGGATGGATTCGAGACGGCCGCGCACATCAAGCGTCGGGAGCGGACCAGGGACATTCCGATCATCTTCCTCACCGCGATCAATCACGGGCCGCACCACACGTTCCGGGGGTACGCGGCGGGGGCGGTGGACTACATCTCCAAGCCGTTCGACCCGTGGGTGCTGCGGGCGAAGGTGTCCGTGTTCGTCGAGCTGTACATGAAGAACTGTCAGCTCCGGGAGCAGGCGGCCCTGTTGCGGCTCCAGCTCGACGGGAACGGGCGGCCGGGTGTCGACGGGGGCAAAGAAGCCCCGGGGCTGCTCGCGGAGTTGTCCGCGCGGCTCGCGGCGGTCGAGGAGCAGGCTGAGGCGTTGTCGAAACAGCTCGACGACGACTCCGCGGACGCGGCTGCGGTGGCTACCGCGGCGCATCTCGAGCGGAAGCTGACGGGGTTGCGGCGGGCGCTGGACGCGCTGGAGCCGGGGACCGGCGGCGGTGCGCCCACGGTGCCTTCTCAGGGCTGAGGGGCTGGGGTTCGGGGTGGGTGCGGGTTGCGGCTGCGCCCACCCGTGCCGCCCCTGGCGGTAACTGCCTTGCGGGAAAGCGGTTCCGTCGTGGCGTCAGTTCGGGGTTTTGTCGTGGGCGACACGAACGGGTGAAGCCGTAGGCACACGTGTCCTGTGTTGCTCGCGCCGGTACTCTCACCACCATGGCCTCACGTCCCTCCGCAGCCAAGAAGCAGCCCGCGAAGAAGGCCGCGGCTCCCGCGAAGGCTCCGGCGAAGAAGGCCGTAGCGAAGAAAGCCCCGGCGAAGAAGGCGCCCGCCCGCAAGGCCGCGGCGAAGAAGGCCGCGCCCCCGAAGCCGGCGCCCAGTCCCACCGGCGGTGTCTACCGCCTCGTACGCGCCCTGTGGCTGGGGCTGGCGCATGCCGTGGGCGCGGTGTTCCGGGGGATAGGGAACGGCGCGAAGAACCTCGACCCGGCGCACCGCAAGGACGGCGTCGCGCTGCTGCTGTTCGGGTTCGCGCTGATCGTCGCGGCGGGGACCTGGGCCGACCTCAGGGGCCCGGTCGGGGACCTCGTCGAGATCCTGGTGACCGGAGCCTTCGGCCGGCTCGACCTCCTCGTACCGATCCTGCTCGCGGTGATCGCCGTACGGTTCGTGCGGCATCCGGAGAAGCCCGAGGCCAACGGTCGTATCGTCATCGGGCTTTCCGCGCTGCTGATCGGCGTGCTCGGGCAGGTGCACATCGCGTGCGGGTCGCCCGCGCGCAGTGACGGCATGCAGGCCATAAGGGACGCCGGCGGGCTCGTCGGGTGGGCGGCGGCGACTCCGCTGACCTTCGCGATGACGGACGTCCTCGCCGTACCCCTCCTCGTGCTGCTGACGGTCTTCGGGCTGCTCGTCGTCACGGCGACCCCGGTCAACGCGATCCCGCAGCGGCTGCGGCTGCTCGGCGTCAAGCTGGGTGTGCTGCACGACCCGGAAGAAGACGACGAGTACGCCGACGACGACGAGCGGTACGACGACCAGTGGCGCGAGGCGCTGCCCGGGCGTCCGCGCCGGCGGACGGCCGGGGGCGAGGCGTACGACCCCGAGGACGCGGAGGAAGCGGCCCTCTCGCGGCGTCGCACGCGGCCGAGGCGTCCCGGGGTGCCCCAGCCCTCGGGAGACCGGCAGATGGACGCCGTGGACATCGCGGCGGCAGCGGCGGCGGACCTCGACGGCGCCGTCCTGCACGGCATGCCGCCCTCGCCGCTGGTCGCCGACCTCACGCAGGGCGTCAGCGTCGGGGACCGCGAGCCGACCCGGCCCACGCCTGTGCCTGCGGCGCGGCCGAAGCAGGAGAAGCTCAGGCCGGGGATAGTGCCGGACCTGACCAAGGCGCCGCCGGAGGAGATGCGCGACCTGCCCCCGCGCGCGGAACAGCTCCAGCTCGCCGGGGACATCACGTACGCGCTGCCCTCCCTGGACCTCCTGGAGCGCGGCGGCCCCGGCAAGGCCCGCAGCGAGGCCAACGACGCCGTCGTCGCGTCCCTGACGAACGTCTTCACCGAGTTCAAGGTCGACGCCGCCGTCACCGGCTTCACGCGCGGGCCGACGGTCACCCGCTACGAGGTCGAGCTGGGCCCGGCCGTCAAGGTCGAGCGGATCACCGCGCTGACCAAGAACATCGCGTACGCCGTCGCCAGTCCCGACGTACGGATCATCAGCCCGATCCCCGGGAAGTCGGCCGTCGGGATCGAGATCCCCAACACCGACCGGGAGATGGTCAACGTCGGGGACGTGCTGCGGCTCGCGGACGCCGCCGAGGACGACCATCCGATGCTCGTGGCGCTCGGCAAGGACGTCGAGGGCGGGTACGTCATGGCGAACATGGCGAAGATGCCGCACATCCTCGTCGCCGGGGCCACCGGGTCCGGCAAGTCCTCGTGCATCAACTGTCTGATCACGTCGATCATGTGCCGGGCGACCCCCGAGGACGTCCGGATGGTGCTCGTCGACCCCAAGCGCGTCGAGCTGACCGCGTACGAGGGCATCCCGCACCTGATCACGCCGATCATCACCAACCCGAAGCGCGCCGCCGAGGCCCTTCAGTGGGTCGTACGGGAGATGGACCTGCGCTACGACGACCTCGCGGCGTTCGGGTACCGGCACATCGACGACTTCAACCAGGCCATCCGCGACGGCAAGCTCAAGACGCCCGAGGGCAGTGAGCGGGAGCTGAAGCCGTACCCGTACCTGCTGGTGATCGTCGACGAGCTGGCCGACCTGATGATGGTCGCCCCCCGGGACGTCGAGGACTCGATCGTGCGCATCACGCAGCTCGCGCGCGCGGCGGGTATCCACCTGGTGCTCGCGACGCAGCGGCCGTCCGTCGACGTCGTCACCGGTCTGATCAAAGCCAACGTGCCCTCCCGGCTCGCGTTCGCCACCTCCTCGCTCGCCGACTCGCGGGTCATCCTCGACCAGCCCGGCGCGGAGAAGCTGATCGGCAAGGGCGACGGGCTGTTCCTGCCGATGGGCGCGAACAAGCCGGTCCGTATGCAGGGGGCGTTCGTCACCGAGGCCGAGGTCGCGGCCGTCGTGCAGCACTGCAAGGACCAGATGGCGCCGGTCTTCCGGGACGACGTCACCACCGGGACCAAGCAGAAGAAGGAGATCGACGAGGAGATCGGCGACGACCTCGACCTGCTGTGCCAGGCCGCCGAGCTGGTCGTGTCCACGCAGTTCGGGTCCACCTCGATGCTCCAGCGCAAGCTGCGGGTGGGGTTCGCGAAGGCGGGGCGGCTGATGGACCTCATGGAGTCGCGGGGGATCGTGGGGCCCAGCGAGGGGTCCAAGGCGCGGGACGTGATGGTGAAGCCGGAGGAGCTGGACGGGGTGCTGGACGTCATCAGGGGCGGGGGCTGACGGAGGGGCCGGCGCGGGGGTCCGTGGACGGCGATCTTCGTGACTCACCCGTTAGAGATCGTCGGGCAACCGTTTCCCTTTGTCGTACGTCAAGTTGAGCGAAGGACAGATAAGGGCCCCATGCTGGGCCCTCGCTGTCCCGCTGTCGGCGTGTCCGGTCGTATCGATGCCATACCGATGGCGTACAAAGTCCGACCGCCCGGTTGCCCCACCCTTTTGTACCCCCCCTAGACTGAATCTCCAGCACAGGCGGCTACACGCTCGAAAGGCGCCCCCGTGTCCATCGGCAACTCCCCTGAAGACGAGCGTCCGTTCGCAGACGTTTCCTCCGAGGAAGCCCCCTCCATCGGCCATGTGCTCCGGCAGGCGCGGATCGCCGCCGGTATGACCGTCGACGACGTCAGTACCGCCACCCGGATCCGCATCGCCATCGTCCACGCGATCGAGGCGGACGACTTCACGCCCTGCGGCGGTGACGTCTACGCGCGCGGGCACATCCGTACGGTGGCCCGCGCCGTCCACATCGATCCCGCGCCGCTGATCGCCCGTTTCGACGCCTCGCACGGAGGGCGTCCCGCGCCGACGCCGGCCGCTCCGCTCTTCGAGGCGGAACGTATCCGCCCGGAGCGCAGGGGGCCGAACTGGACGGCGGCGATGGTCGCCGCGATCGTCGCCGTGATCGGTTTTGTCGGTTTCACCGCCTTCAAGGGGGGCGGCGAAGGCGACGGAAAGGATCAGATCGCCGGCGGCGTGACGCCCACGCCGTCCGCCTCCAAGGCGCAGGTCACGCCCAAGAACGAGAAGCCGAGGACCGACCTCCCGCCGACCCCGACCGACGACGCCATCGCCGCCGCCCCGCTGGACAAGGTGACCGTCCGCGTCAGCGCCGCGCACGGGCGCAGCTGGATCTCCGCCAAGGACCACAACGGACGGCTGCTCTTCGACGACCTGCTCAAGAAGGGCCAGTCGAAGACCTTCCAGGACGCCAGCAAGATCAACCTCGTCCTCGGTGACGCCGGGGCGATCGACCTCTGGGTGAACGGCAAGAAACTCGACAACGACTTCAAGCCGGGCGCGGTCGAGCGGCTGACCTACACGAAGGGCGATCCGCAGGCCGGGTAAGAGGCCGTGATCTTGGTCAACCCCGTCGGCGTCCGTTGTCGGTGGGACAAAGTAGTCTTGAGCCCATGCCTGAACGCCGTACCGTCGCACTCGTCACCCTTGGCTGCGCCCGTAACGAGGTGGACTCGGAGGAGCTCGCAGGCCGTTTGGAGGCGGACGGCTGGCAGCTCGTGGAGTCCGCCGAGGAAGCGGACGTCGCCGTGGTCAACACCTGCGGATTCGTCGAAGCCGCCAAGAAGGACTCCGTGGACGCCCTCCTGGAGGCCAACGACCTGAAGGGGCACGGCAGAACGCAGGCCGTCGTGGCGGTGGGCTGCATGGCCGAGCGGTACGGCAAGGAGCTCGCCGAGGCGCTGCCCGAGGCCGACGGCGTGCTCGGCTTCGACGACTACGCGGACATCTCCGACCGCCTCCAGACCATCCTCAACGGCGGCATCCACGCCTCGCACACCCCGCGCGACCGGCGCAAGCTGCTGCCGATCAGCCCTTCGCAGCGGCAGGAGTCGGCCGCCGGGGTCGCCCTGCCGGGGCACGCCCCGGTGGACCTCCCCGAGGGCCTCGCGCCCGCCTCAGGACCGCGCGCGCCGCTGCGCCGCCGGCTCGACGGCTCCCCGGTGGCCTCCGTCAAGCTCGCGTCCGGCTGCGACCGGCGCTGCTCCTTCTGCGCCATCCCGTCCTTCCGCGGCTCCTTCATCTCGCGCCGCCCCTCCGACGTCCTCAACGAGACGCGGTGGCTGGCCGAGCAGGGCGTCAAGGAGGTCATGCTGGTCTCCGAGAACAACACGTCGTACGGCAAGGACCTCGGCGACATCCGGCTCCTGGAGTCGCTGCTGCCGGAGCTGGCCGAGGTCGAGGGCCTGGAGCGGGTGCGGGTCAGCTACCTCCAGCCCGCCGAGATGCGGCCCGGCCTCATCGACGTCCTCACCTCGACGCCCAAGGTCGTGCCGTACTTCGACCTCTCCTTCCAGCACTCCGCGCCGGACGTGCTGCGCGCGATGCGGCGCTTCGGCGACACCGACCGGTTCCTCGAACTGCTCGACACCATCCGGAGCAAGGCGCCCCAGGCGGGCGTGCGCTCCAACTTCATCGTCGGCTTCCCCGGCGAGTCCGAGCACGACCTCGCCGAGCTGGAGCGGTTCCTGACCGGCGCGCGGCTCGATGCCATCGGCGTCTTCGGGTACTCCGACGAGGACGGCACCGAGGCAGCGACGTACGACAACAAGCTCCCCGAGGATCTCGTCGCCGAGCGCCTCGCGCGCGTGTCCCGGCTCGCCGAGGAACTCGTCTCCCAGCGCGCGGAGGAGCGCGTCGGCGAGAGCGTCCAGGTCCTTGTGGAGTCCGTCGACGAGGTGGAGGGTGTCTACGGCCGTGCGGCGCACCAGGCGCCCGAGACCGACGGCCAGGTGCTCCTCACGAGCGGCGAGGGCCTGGAGGTCGGCCGTATGGTCGAGGCGAAGGTGGTCGGCACGGAAGGCGTCGACCTCGTGGCCGAACCGTTGGAGCGCTCGAACGGGTGGAGTGAGGAGACAGGCAGATGACGGGTGTTCCGGCGTCGGCCGCGGGCGGCTCCGCACGGGGCGCGGGCAGGGTCTCGCGGGGCTCCGGGGGAGCGGGTGCGGCTGCCGGGGGGCCGGGATTCTCGCCGGTGTCTCCGACGGCTGGTGAGGCCGGGGGGGCGCGGGTTTCTTCGGGGACCGGTGCGGCCGGGGTTTCCGGGATCGGTGCGGCCGGGATTTCCGGCGAGGTGCCGGTGTCCTCGGTCGGGGTCGCCGGAGGGGCACAGATGTCTTCGGCAGGGGGTGCCGGCGGGACGCCGGTGTCTTCGGCGGCGGGTGGCAGTGGGACGCCGGTGTCTTCCGGTGGTGCCGGGGCCGGTGGTGCCGGTGCGGCCGGGGGAGCGGGATCGGGGAGTGACGGCGGTGTCGTGGGCGGTGGGTCGGCGGAGGGTGCGCGGCCTCCGCGTGGGGCGAAGGTTGTCGCTGCCGCCGTCAACCAGGCGAGTGTCTGGAACATCGCCAATCTGCTGACGATGCTGCGGCTGATCCTCGTACCCGGGTTCGTCGCGCTGATGCTGGCCGACGGTGGGTACGACCCGGCGTGGCGCTCGTTCGCCTGGGCCGCCTTCGCCGTTGCCATGATCACCGACCTGTTCGACGGGCACCTCGCGCGCACGTACGACCTCGTGACCGACTTCGGGAAGATCGCGGACCCCATCGCGGACAAGGCGATCATGGGGGCGGCGCTGATCTGTCTGTCCGCCCTCGGTGATCTGCCGTGGTGGGTGACGATCGTGATCCTGGGCCGGGAACTCGGTGTGACGCTCCTTCGTTTCTGGGTCATCCGGTACGGAGTGATCCCCGCGAGCCGCGGGGGGAAGCTGAAGACCCTCACCCAGGGCGTGGCCGTCGGCATGTACGTCCTGGCGCTGACGGGGTGGCTGGCCACCCTGAGGTTCTGGGTGATGGCTGTGGCGGTCGTCCTGACCGTCGTGACGGGGCTGGACTACGTAAGACAGGCCATTGTGCTGCGGCGTGAGGGAATCGCCGCCCGCAAGGCCGCGTTGGAGGAGACGGAAGCGTGAGTTCCACGGCCACCGACGTGGTGCGACTACTGACGGTGAGGGGCGAGGTGCTGGCCGTCGCCGAGTCGCTGACCGGTGGCCTGGTGGCGGCGGAGATCACCTCGGTCCCCGGGGCGTCCAAGGCGTTCCGGGGCTCGGTCACGGCGTACGCGACCGAGCTGAAGCGCGAGGTGCTGGGTGTCGACGCGGAGCTGTTGGCCGCGCGCGGAGCGGTGGATGCGCAGGTCGCGGCCCAGATGGCGACCGGCGTCCGCAAGGCGCTCGGCGCCGACTGGGGCATCGCGACGACCGGCGTCGCCGGCCCCGACCCGCAGGACGGCCGGCCCGTGGGCACCGTCTTCGTCGCGGTGGACGGGCCGTTCGGCCCTGGTGCAGGTTCCGCCTCTGGCGGAAAAGTGAAGGCCCTGCGGTTGAACGGCGGCCGTGAGGAAATTCGTAGAGAGAGTGTACGGAGCGTACTCGCACTGCTCCTTCAGGAGCTTGCGGGCGAACAGACCGGGAATGAGCGGGCACAGGATACGGAACAGAACGGGGGGTTTTGATGTTTGCAGCCCTGAGTGAACACGACATCGCTCCCCGCACGGCCGCAGCGCTAGGCGGTACGGTGGGGCGAGAAGGATGCGGCTACGCGGTCCGAGGAGGGAGCCACCGATGATTCTGCTCCGTCGCCTGCTGGGTGACGTGCTGCGTCGGCAGCGCCAGCGCCAGGGCCGTACTCTGCGCGAAGTCTCCTCGTCCGCCCGAGTATCGCTCGGCTATCTCTCCGAGGTGGAGCGGGGGCAGAAGGAGGCATCCTCCGAGCTGCTGTCCGCCATCTGCGACGCGCTGGACGTACGGATGTCCGAACTCATGCGGGAAGTGAGCGACGAACTCGCCCTCGCCGAGCTGGCCCAGTCCGCTGCGGCCACCCCCAGCCAGCCCGTGCCGGCCCCGGTGCGTCCGATGCTGGGTTCCGTCTCGGTGGCCGGTGTGCCTCCGGAGCGGGTGACCATCAAGGCGCCCGCCGAGGCGGTGGACGTGGTCGCCGCCTGACGGCTGTTCGTGTGCGTGAGCCCCGGCCGGGGTTGTCCCGGCCGGGGCTCACGTGTGTCTGCCGGGGCCCGTGTGCGGTTCCGTTTGCCGGGTACCCGGGGTGCGGGCATCGTGAAGGAGCCTTGATCCCAGCACCGGAGGTCTACGGATGTACGTCGTGAAGAGCCCGCTGTCCGACGCCGATCTGCGGATCGTCGGGGGTGCTCTGCAAGGGGCCCTCGTCGACCTGATCGACCTCTCGCTGGTCGCCAAGCAGGTCCACTGGAACGTCGTGGGGCCGCGCTTCCGCTCCGTCCACCTCCAGCTCGACGAGGTCGTCGACGTCGCCCGGCTGCACTCCGACACGGTCGCCGAGCGGGCCTCCGCGCTCGGGGTCTCGCCCGACGGGCGGGCGGCCACGGTCGCCGGCGGCAGTGGGATCGGGGGTGTGGCCGAGGGGTGGGTGAAGGACACCGACGCGGTGCGGGCGCTGGTCGATGCGCTGGGGGCCGTCATCACTCGTATGAGGGAACGTGTGGAGGTTACGGGTGACGCGGATGCCGTGAGCCAGGACATTTTCATCGGGATCACCGCGGATCTTGAGAAGCACCATTGGATGTTCCAGGCGGAGAACGTGTAGGGGGCCGTGTGGTGGGGTGGATAGGCCGGGTGGTGCTCGGGGCGGTGTGGTGGTGGGGGGCGGTGCGGCTTGCGGTCGTGCCGGGGGCGGGGGTGGTGGAGGGGGCGGTCGTGGCTGGGGGGTGGGGGTTGAGTCTGCTGCCGGTGCACTGTGTGCCGAGGGCGGGGGCGGTGGGGGTGGTTGCTGTGGGGCGGTGGCGGGAGGCTTGGCGGGGTGGGGGGTCTGGGGAGGGGGGTCGGGGTGGGCAGGGGCGCGGTGGTTGAGGGAGTTGCGGTGGCCCGGGGGTGCGATGGCCTGGGGGTGCGGTGGCCTGGGGTTCGGTGGCCGAGGGTTCGGTGGGAGTGGGAGGGAGGGTGTTGGGCAGGGGTGATGAAGTGTGATGATCGGATGTAGCGACTTACGTTGTGGGCCGGGTTACGTCGTCGGTCCGGCGATCCGCGTCACCACGGCATCGCGACGCCCCCGTTGGGCCGCAGGATCTGCCCCGTCATGAACGCCGACGCGTCCGAGGCCAGGTACAGGACCGCGTGCGCGACCTCCTCCGCCTCACCCACCCGCTTCAGCGGCGCCAGGCGGGCCATGGACGCCTCCGTACGGGCCTGGGCCGCCGCGTCCGGGCGGTCGGTCATCGGCGTGCGGATCCAGCCCGGGGCGACCGCGTTGACGCGGATGCCGTGCGGGCCGACCTCGGTCGCGAGCGTCCGCGTCAGCTGGACCACGGCCGCCTTGGCGACGCCGTAGCAGAGCAGGCCGGCGCCCCCGGTGTCGACCGCGCCGGACGCCATCGTGACGATGCTGCCGCCCGAGCCCTGTCCGATCATCCGGTCGGCGGCCTCCTGGCAGGCGTACAGCACGCCCTTGAAGTTGACGGCCCACACCCGGTCGAGATCCTCGTCGCGGGTCTCCAGGACCGTGCTGCTGTGCATGATCCCGGCGACGGCGGCGAGGATGTCCAGGCGGTCGCAGGAGGCGATGGCGTCGTGGAGTTGGGTGCGGTCGGTGACGTCTAGGCGGTGGGTGTGTACGCCCGCCTGCACGCCCGTGTGTGCGGCTTTGGCGAGCGTTGCCGTCTCCTCCAGCCCCCGCGCGTCCCGGTCCGCCGCGTGCACCGTCGCCCCCGCCTCCGCGAGGAGGATCGCGCAGGCGCGGCCGATGCCGCTTGCGGCTCCGGTCACGAACGCGGTGCGCCCGCTGAGGTCGTACGCCTTCACGGCCATTCATCGACCGTACGAAATAATCTGATGGCTCGTCAATTGTGCGGTCCCTTTTGACAGTTCGGGCACCAGTACGTGGGGCGGCCGTCCTGGTCGGCGAGGCGGACGGGTGTGCCGCAGTGCAGGCAGGGGCGGCCCGCGCGGCCGTACACGAACAGGTCCTGGCCGTGGCGGCCCGTCGTCGTGCGGACCGGGCGGGTGCGGTTGGCCTCCAGGAGGCGGTGCGCGAGGGGCGGGAGCTTGGCCGCGCGGTCGGGCGGGAGCGCGCCGACGGGGAGCCAGGGGGTGGCGCCGGTCAGGAAACACAGCTCGCTCTTGTAGATGTTGCCGATCCCGGCGAGGTTGCGCTGGTCCAGCAGGGCCTCGCCGAGGGGGCGGGCGGGGTCCTTGAGGAGGTTCGCCAGGGCGCGGCCGGCGTCCCAGTCCGGGCCCAGCAGGTCGGGGCCCAGGTGGCCGACGAGGCTGTCCTCCCGCGCGGTGCGGATCAGGTTCAGCACGGTCAGGCGGTAGCCGACGGCCGTACGGTCCGCCGTCCCCAGGACCGCCCTGATCTGGTGCCCGGGGCCGCCCGTCCAGCGCCGGCCCTCCGCGTACACGTACCAGGCGCCCTCCATGCGCAGGTGCGAGTGGAGGGTGAGACCGCCCTCGATCCTCGCGAGGAGGTGCTTGCCGCGCGGGGTGACGTCCAGGACGGTCCGGCCGGTGAGGTCGACCGTCGCGTATTTCGGGACTCTGAGGTCGGAGAGGGTGAGGGGGGTGCCGGTGAGGGCGGTGTGGAGACGGCTTGCGGTCTGCCAGACGGTGTCGCCTTCGGGCATGGGGGGGCCTTTGGGGGGAGGGGTGGGGGATGCGCCCGCGCGTGGGGTGGTGGAGGCAGGGGGGTGGCGATACGGCGCGTCCGCGCGCGGGGGTGTCGTCATGCTCGTAGGCGCAGGCCGCGTGGGGTCGCGATGAAACCCGCCTCTTCCAGGAGGACGCCGAAAGGGGACGTCAGGGCCGGGGCGCCGTTGACGCGTTCCACGGTGACCGTTCCGAGCGAGTCCGCGCGGGCGGCCTCGGCCAGGGCCTGCGCCGCCTCGCGGAGGCGCGGGTCGTCCCTGGGGGCGTCGTCCGGGGTGCTCGGCCACGCCAGGAGCGTCTTCCCGCCGCGCTCCATGTACAGCGCCAGCTCTCCGCCGACCAGCACCACCAGCGAGCCCGCCTTCCGCCCCGGCTTGTGCCCCGCGCCGGTGGGCGGCTCGGGCCAGCCCAGCGCGGCACCGTACGCGTTCGCCGGGTCGGCCGCTGCCAGGACGACCGCTCGGGACGGCGGTGTACGCCGGTGAGGGCGCCCGTGCGCGTACGGCGGGGCCGGGGCGGGGCGCCGGGGGCTCCGGGGGGTGCCGGTGTCGGGGGAGGCGAAGTCGAGGGTGTCGGCGGGGGCGGGGGTGCTCCAGTCGAGGTCGGGGAAGCCGGGGGCGGCGTCGTGGTCGGGCGCGTACGGGGTGGTGTGGTCCGGCGTCGCGTGATCCGGGTCCGCGGGGTGGCCGTAGGGCGTGTCGTCCGGGGTCGGCCTGATGCCGCGCGTGGCGCTCGCCGGGAAGCCGTAGTCGGCCGGAGTCGCCGGGGCCGGGAGGGACTCGTCGCGGTCGCGGGTGTTGGCCACCGCGCGCAGGCGGTCGACGGCGCCGTCCATGGCGAACTGGGCGGCGCCGAGGCCCTCCACGACATACCCCCGGCGGGCCTGGCCGCTGTCCTCGAAGACCGACAGCACGCGGTACGTCGCGGAGAAACCGCCCTCGACGCCCTCGGCGGCGACCGCGCCCCGGGTGACCACGCCGTGCCGGTCGAGGAGGGTGCGGGCCAGCGCGTGCGCGCGGACGGTCGGGTCGCCCTCGGCGGCAGGGAGGAGGGACCAGCGGCCGGCCACGGTCGGGGGCCCGCCGCGCGAGGCGGGGCGGGCGGCGGTGAGGGAGCCGTAGCGTCCGCGCGGGACCGCTCGCCGCGCGCGGTGGGCCGTCGAACCCGCCGTACGGCCCGAGCCGAGCAGCGCGCGCATCGGGGCGAGCGTGTCGTTGGTGAGGCGGCCGGACCAGGCGAGGTCCCAGAGGGCGTCGGCGAGCTGCGGGTCGGTGGCGTCCGGGTGGGTGGTGGCGCGGACCTGGTCGGCGATCTGGCGGAAGAACAGGCCGTAGCCGCCGGAGAGGGCGGTCAGGACCGAATCGTGCAGCGCGGTCGGCTCCAGGAGGTGCGGCGGGGGCAGGAGCAGCGGGGCCGCGTCCGCCAGGTAGAGGGAGAGCCAGCCGTCCTTGCCGGGGAGCGCGCCCGCGCCCGCCCAGACGATCTCCCCGGCGGCGGTGAGTTCGTCGAGCATCGCCGGGGAGTAGTCGCGCACGCGTGAGGGCAGGACCAGCTTCTCCAGCGCCGAGGCGGGTACGGAGGCTCCCTGGAGCTGCTCGACCGCGCGGACCAGGCCGTCGGTGCCCCGCAGGGCGTGGCCGGTGCCGACGTGCTGCCACTGGGGCAGGAACTGGGCGAGCGCGGCCGGCGGGACCGGCTCCAGCTCCTGGCGCAGCGCCGCTAGGGAGCGCCGGCGCAGGCGCCGCAGGACCGTCGCGTCGCACCACTCCTGGCCGATGCCCGCCGGGTGGAACTCGCCCTGGACGACGCGCCCGCTCGCCGCGAGCCGCTGGAGCGCGCCGTCGGTGACGGCCGTGCCGAGGCCGAAGCGGGCGGCTGCCGCAGCGGACGTGAACGGGCCGTGCGTGCGCGCGTGGCGGGCCAGCAGGTCACCCAGGGGGTCCTTGACGGGCTCGGTGAACGCCTCCGGGACACCGACCGGCAGGGCCGTGCCCAGGGCGTCGCGCAGGCGGCCCGCGTCCTCGATCGCCGCCCAGTGGTCGACGCCCGCGACGCGCACCCGGATCGCGCGGCGGGCTGCGGCCAGCTCCTGCGCCCAGCCCGGGTCGGCGCCGCGCCGCGCGAGGTCGGCGTCGGTGAGCGGGCCGAGGACACGCAGCGCGTCGGCGATGGCTTCGGCGTCCCGCAGGCGCCGCTCCTCGGTGAGCCACTGGAGCTCGCGCTCCAGTTCGGTGAGGACCTCGGCGTCCAGCAGTTCGCGCAGCTCCGCCTGGCCGAGCAGTTCCGCCAGCAGCCGCGAGTCCAGGGACAGCGCGGCGGCGCGGCGCTCGGCGAGCGGCGAGTCCCCCTCGTACAGGAACTGGGCGACGTAGCCGAACAGCAGACTGCGCGCGAAGGGCGACGGCTCCGGGGTGGTGACCTCGACCAGGCGCACCTTGCGGGACTCCAGGTCACCCATCAGCTCGACGAGCCCGGGGACGTCGAACACGTCCTGGAGGCACTCGCGGACCGCCTCCAGGACGATCGGGAACGACCCGAACTCGCTCGCCACCTGGAGCAGTTGCGCCGCGCGCTGGCGCTGCTGCCACAGCGGGGTGCGCCGGCCGGGAGTGCGGCGCGGCAGCAGCAGCGCGCGGGCGGCGCACTCCCGGAACCGGGACGCGAACAGCGCCGAGCCGCCGACCTGGTCGGTGACGACCTGATCGACCTCGCCCTTGTCGAAGACGACGTCCTGCGCGCTCACGGGAGCCTGGTCGGCGTCGGCCGCCGTGTGCAAAGGGGTACCGGCCTTCGCCGGCTCCCGGTCGAGGAGGTCCAGGCCCATCAGGTCGGCGTCCGGCAGACGCAGGACGATGCCGTCGTCCGCGTGCATCACCTGCGCGTCCATGCCGTACCGCTCGGCGAGCCGGGCCCCCAGCGCGAGCGCCCACGGGGCGTGCACCTGGGCGCCGAACGGGGAGTGGACGACCACGCGCCAGTCGCCCAGCTCGTCCCGGAAGCGCTCCACGACGATCGTCCGGTCGTCCGGGACATGGCCGCAGGCCTCGCGCTGTTCGGCGAGGTACGACAGGACGTTGTCGGCGGCCCACGCGTCCAGGCCCGCCGCGAGCAGGCGCAGCCGGGCGTCCTCCTGCGACAGCGCGCCGACCTCGCGCAGGAACGCGCCCACCGCGCGCCCCAGTTCGAGCGGGCGGCCCAGCTGGTCGCCCTTCCAGAACGGCAGCCGGCCCGGCACACCGGGGGCGGGGGAGACCAGGACGCGGTCGCGCGTGATGTCCTCGATGCGCCAGGAACTCGTGCCGAGCGTGAAGACATCGCCCACGCGCGACTCGTAGACCATCTCCTCGTCCAGCTCGCCTACCCGGCCGCCGCCCTTCTTCGGGTCGGCGCCCGCGAGGAAGACGCCGAACAGGCCCCGGTCGGGGATCGTGCCGCCCGAGGTGACCGCCAGGCGCTGGGCGCCCGGTCTGCCGGTGACCGTCCCCGTCACGCGGTCCCACACCACGCGCGGGCGCAGCTCCGCGAACGCGTCCGACGGGTAGCGGCCCGCCAGCATGTCCAGGGTCGCAGTGAACGCCGACTCCGGGAGCGACGCGAAGGGAGCCGCGCGCCGGACGGCCGCCAGCAGGTCGTCGAACTGCCAGGTGTCCATCGACACCATCGCGACCACCTGCTGCGCCAGGACGTCCAGCGGGTTCGCGGGCACCCGCAGGGACTCGATGGCGCCCACGCGCATGCGCTCGGTGACCACCGCCGCCTGGACCAGGTCGCCCCGGTACTTCGGGAAGACCACGCCGGTCGACACCGCGCCCACCTGGTGCCCCGCCCGGCCCACGCGCTGGAGGCCGGAGGCCACCGAGGGCGGCGACTCCACCTGGACCACCAGGTCCACCGCACCCATGTCGATGCCCAGCTCCAGGCTGGACGTCGCGACCACGGCGGGCAGCCGGCCTGCCTTCAGGTCCTCCTCGACCAGCGCGCGCTGCTCCTTGGAGACCGAGCCGTGGTGCGCTCGCGCGATGACCGGCGGGGCGCCCTGGGCCGCGCCCGAGCCGCCCATCAGCTCGGCCGGCGTGTGATGCTCCGCCAGCGGCTCGCCCGTCGCCCGCTCGTAGGCGATCTCGTTCAGCCGGTTGCACAGGCGCTCCGCGAGGCGGCGGGAGTTCGCGAACACGATCGTCGAGCGGTGCGCCTGCACGAGGTCCGCAATCCGCTCCTCCACGTGCGGCCAGATGGAGGGGCGCTCCGCCTTCGCGTCGTCCACCGGGGAGCCGCCCAGCTCGCCCAGGTCCTCCACCGGGACGACCACCGACAGGTCGAACTCCTTCGCCGACTTCGGCTGGACGATCTCGGCCTTCCCGCGCGGGGCGAGGTAGCGGGCGATCTCGTCCACCGGGCGGACCGTCGCCGACAGGCCGATCCTGCGGGCCGGCTTCGGCAGCAGGGCGTCCAGCCGCTCCAGGGTCAGCGCCAGGTGCGCGCCCCGCTTCGTGCCGGCCACCGCGTGGACCTCGTCCAGGATGACCGTCTCCACGCCCGTCAGCGCGTCGCGCGCGGCCGACGTCAGCATCAGGAACAGGGACTCCGGGGTCGTGATCAGGATGTCCGGCGGGCGCGTCGCCAGGGCCCGGCGCTCCGCGGGCGGGGTGTCGCCGGAGCGGATCCCGACCTTGACCTCCGGCTCGGGGAGGCCGAGGCGCACGGACTCCTGGCGGATGCCGGTCAGCGGGCTGCGGAGGTTGCGCTCCACGTCCACCGCGAGGGCCTTCAGCGGCGAGATGTACAGCACCCGGCAGCGCTTCTTCGGGTCCGCGGGCGGAGGCGTGGACGCCAGGCCGTCCAGCGCCGCCAGGAACGCGGCCAGCGTCTTGCCCGAGCCCGTCGGGGCGACCACCAGCACGTCCGAACCCTCCCGGATGGCCCGCCACGCGCCCGCCTGGGCCTCGGTGGGCGCCGAGAACGCCCCCGTGAACCAGCCGCGGGTCGCGGGGGAGAAGCCGTCCAGGGCTCGGTGTGCGGAACTGACCATGCGTCCATCCTGCACCCCGCCACTGACAATCGGGCTGACCTGTGGATACAGGGCCGGCGGCGGGGTCAGGCGAGGGGACGGCCGTACGACCTCAGGGTGCGGAGAGCGTCGATCGTCACCATCGCCCGGGCCTCCAGGGCGGCGGAGGGGGTCCACCGGGGCCGGTGGGGCGGCCAGCCGCCGTCGGACTGCTGGCCGGCCGCGAGGAGGTCCAGGGAACGGGACATCTCGGCGTCGGTGAACCACGCGCGCGCGACGGAGTGCGGGACGGGGGCGAAGTCGTGGGGGAAGTGCTGCCCGGCGGGCGCGGGGTACGCCTTAGGGCTGTCCGGGGCCAGGACGGCCAGGTGCCGGTCGCGCACCAGACGGCCCAGGCGGTCGGCGGCGGCCTGCGCGCGGGAGCGGTCGGGGACGGCGTCCAGGAAGGTGACGGCGGCCTGCACCTCGTACGGATCAGGGGCCCGCAGGGACTCCACCGCGTGCCAGCAGAAGTCGGTGGCCCGGAACAGCCAGGCGTGCCAGACGTCGTTACGGTGCAGGAGACCCGTGACGGGGCCGGTCGTCAGCAGGTCGCCGGCCGGGACGTCCGCGATCGGGGCCGACGGCGCGGCCGGGTAGCCGCGCTGGGAGGGCAGGACGGCCGGGAGGGCGCCGTCCGGGGCCGACACCGCCGTCAGATGACGGCACAGCTGCTCCACCCGCCGTCCGCCGCAGCGCCCGAGCGCGTCCAGGACACGCAGCGCGTACACCGCGTGCGGGGGCTGGCCGACGGGCCCGCGCAGGTCGGGCTCCAGGGCGTGGCCGTACCCGCCGTCCGCCGTGCGGTAGGCGTCGAGCGCGGTCTCCGCGGGGTCGGCGGAGGCGCCCAGGAAGTGGTGGGCGAACAGACGCTGCTCCAGCACGCGCGCGTTGAGCCACACGAAGCGCTCCGCGCGCGCGAGCGGGGAGCGCGCCGAGGGCGTCTGGGGCAGGGGGGAAGCTCCTGGTTCGGGCATGTCGCGACCGTAGGGCGGAAGGCGGTGCCCGCGCGGGCGTACGGCCAAGGGTGTACCCGAGGGGCGGGATACTGGGCGCATGCGGTTGACGGTCTTCTGGGAGCGGATGGCGGAGCACTTCGGTACGGGGTACTCCGAGACCTTCGCGCGCGATCACGTGATGACGGAGCTGGGCGGGCGGACGGTGCACGAGGCGCTGACCGCCGGCTGGGAGGCGAAGGACGTGTGGCGGGTGGTGTGCTCGGTGATGAACGTTCCGCACGAGAAGCGGTGATCCTCGGCGAAGATCGCGGGGGAGTGCCGGAATGCCGGTGGTGTGGGCGAGACTTGGGGCGTGGCACCGACTGAGGAGACCGGGCAGCTCGCCCCGCAGACACCATCGTCCGGCGCGGCGGCGCCGCCCGAGCCGCCGCCGGCCGACGGCGCTGGGACGGCCGGGGAGCGCATGCCGCGGTGGCTGCCGCGCGCGATGGTGCTCGCGTTGGCGCTCATCGGACTGTTCCAGCTCGGGACGTGGGCGTTCCACCAGCTCCTCGGGCTGCTGCTCAACATCCTCATCGCGTTCTTCCTGGCGCTCGCCGTCGAACCCGCGGTGAGCTGGATGGCGTCCTACGGGATGCGCCGGGGCCTCGCGACCTTCCTGGTCTTCCTCGGGCTGCTGATCGCCGTCGCCGGGTTCATCACGCTCCTCGGGTCGATGCTCGCCGGGCAGATCGTCAAGATGGTCGACGGGTTCCCGCAGTACCTCGACTCCGTCATCCACTGGATCAACACCTCGTTCCACACCGAGCTGAAACGGGTCGACATCCAGGAGGGGCTGCTGCACTCCGAGTGGCTGAAGAAATACGCCCAGAACAGTGCGGCCGGGGTGCTCGACGTCTCCGCGCAGGTGCTCGGTGGGCTCTTCCAGCTGCTGACGATCGCCCTGTTCTCGTTCTACTTCGCCGCCGACGGGCCCCGGCTGCGGCGGGGGCTGTGCTCCGTGCTGCCGCCGGCCAAGCAGGCCGAGGTCCTGCGCGCGTGGGAGATCGCCGTCGACAAGACCGGGGGGTACCTCTACTCGCGCGGGCTGATGGCGCTGATCTCCGGGATCGCGCACTACATCCTGCTCCAGGTCCTGGAGATCCCCTACGCGCCCGTGCTGGGGCTGTGGGTCGGTGTCGTCTCGCAGTTCATCCCCACGCTCGGGACGTACCTCGCGGGCGCGCTGCCCATGCTGATCGCGTTCACCGTCGATCCCTGGTACGCGCTGTGGGTGCTGGTGTTCGTCGTCGTGTACCAGCAGTTCGAGAACTACATGCTCCAGCCGAAGCTGACGTCGCGGACCGTGGACATCCATCCCGCCGTCGCCTTCGGGTCCGTCATCGCCGGGACCGCGCTGCTGGGGGCTGTGGGGGCGCTGATCTCCATCCCCGCTGTCGCCACGCTCCAGGCGTTCCTCGGGGCGTACGTGAAGCGGTACGACGTGACCGACGATCCCCGGGTGCAGGGGCGGCCACGGCGGGAGGAGCCGCGAGGCGGGGGCGGTGCGGGGCTGCGGGACGTGTGGAGGCGGGTCGGTGCGCGGGCGCGTGCGCGAGGTGGGCGGGGGTAGAGGCCTCGGCTGCCCCGGCCGGGGCAGCCGTCCTCGTGCGTCTGTTGTCGTGGGGGACACGCGAGGGTTGGGGCGACTTGTGAAGGTCGGGGGGACGTACGCTCGGGAAGCCGTGTGGTGCGCTTGACACGAAAATCGAACATCCATTCTGATGGAGGCTCCGGCGAAGTCCTCGGCGAGGATCTCTGGGGTTGTTTTGCCCGAGTCTGGGTGGAGAAGTGGCCTAGTTATCCACAGGCTGGACCGGCATCGAGACGCGTTGTCAGTGGCAGGCGTTAGCGTCTTCGACGTGAAGCGATCGACTCAAGCAAACCGGGTGGAACCCATGGCAGGCACGGACCGCGAGAAGGCGTTGGACGCCGCACTCGCACAGATTGAACGGCAGTTCGGCAAGGGCGCGGTCATGCGCATGGGCGAGCGGCCGAACGAACCCATCGAGGTCATCCCCACGGGATCGACCGCACTGGACGTCGCGCTCGGCGTCGGCGGCATCCCGCGCGGCCGTGTGGTGGAGGTGTACGGCCCGGAGTCCTCCGGCAAGACGACCCTGACACTGCACGCCGTGGCCAACGCGCAGCGGGCCGGCGGTCAGGTGGCCTTCATCGACGCGGAGCACGCCCTCGACCCCGAGTACGCGCGCAAGCTCGGCGTCGACATCGACAACCTGATCCTGTCCCAGCCGGACAACGGCGAGCAGGCGCTGGAGATCGTGGACATGCTGGTCCGCTCCGGCGCTCTCGACCTGATCGTCATCGACTCCGTCGCCGCGCTCGTGCCGCGTGCGGAGATCGAGGGCGAGATGGGCGACAGCCACGTCGGCCTCCAGGCCCGTCTGATGAGCCAGGCGCTGCGGAAGATCACCAGCGCGCTCAACCAGTCCAAGACCACCGCGATCTTCATCAACCAGCTCCGCGAGAAGATCGGCGTGATGTTCGGCTCCCCGGAGACGACGACCGGTGGCCGCGCGCTGAAGTTCTACGCCTCGGTGCGACTCGACATCCGCCGCATCGAGACCCTCAAGGACGGCACCGAGGCGGTCGGTAACCGCACCCGCGTCAAGGTCGTCAAGAACAAGGTCGCGCCGCCCTTCAAGCAGGCCGAGTTCGACATCCTCTACGGCCACGGCATCAGCCGCGAGGGCGGCCTGATCGACATGGGCGTGGAGAACGGCTTCGTCCGCAAGGCCGGCGCCTGGTACACGTACGAGGGCGACCAGCTCGGCCAGGGCAAGGAGAACGCCCGCAACTTCCTGAAGGACAACCCCGACCTCGCCGACGAGATCGAGAAGAAGATCAAGGAGAAGCTGGGCGTCGGAGTCCGCCCGGAGCCGGCCGCGGCCGAGCCCGCGGCGGACGCCGTGACCCCCGCCCCCGCGACCGGCGGCGCGGACGACGCGCCCAAGACGGTCCCCGCTCCCGCAGCCAAGGCCGCCAAGACCAAGGCCGCGGCGGCCAAGAGCTGATCCTCCGTGACACGACGAACCGACTGGGCCGACCCCTTCGACCCCGACGCCCTCCGGGGCCCGGGGACGCGGGACGCCGACCCAGGCCAGGACCGGCGGGGGAGCGGCTCGTACGCGGATGCCGACCTGCCCGGTGGTTCCCTGTGGGGCGACGGCGGGGACGGTGACGGGGAGCCCGGCGGGCGTGGCGGTCGCGCGGGGCGTGGCAGGACCGGCGGGGGTGGTTCGCGCAGCGGGCGCGGCCGTCGCCGCAACGGCTTCGGGGAACCGTCCACCGGGCGGTCCGCCGAGGGGGAAGGCGTTTCCGACTCGTCGAGGGCCGAGAAGGAGCAGCCTTCAGGGGACCCGGCTGAGCGGGCGCGGGCGATCTGTCTGCGCCTGCTCACCGGGACCCCGCGCACCCGTAAACAGCTCGCGGACGCCCTGCGCAAGCGGGAGATCCCGGACGAGGTGGCCGAGGAGGTGCTCTCCCGGTTCGAGGAGGTCGGGCTGATCGACGACGGCGCCTTCGCGGACGCCTGGGTGGAGTCCCGGCACCACGGGAGGGGCCTGGCCCGGCGCGCTCTGGCCCGGGAACTGCGCACCAAGGGCGTCGACTCCACGCTGATCGACGAGGCGGTCTCCCAGCTCGACTCCGAGCAGGAGGAGACGACCGCCCGTGAACTCGTCGCCCGCAAGCTGCGCGCCACGCGGGGGCTCGACCGGGACAAGCGGGTCCGCCGTCTCGCGGGGATGCTCGCCCGCAAGGGCTACTCCGAGGGCATGGCCCTCAGGATCGTCCGGCAGGCGCTGGAGGAGGAGGGGGAGGAGACCGAGTTCCTGGACGGGGAGTTCTGAGAACCGGGGGAGTTCTGAGATGAGGGGGCGTCACCGGGAGCGGGGTGTTGTCCCGAGGTCTTCGGCGGGAGTGCGTGCCCCCGGGCACCGGTGGAGCGTTGTCCTGCTGGGGTGGGAGTGCAGTCGTGGGGGCGGCGGTCGGTACGTGGCGCCGGGACCGGTGGTCCCGGGCCGGTGACCGCCGAGGTGGGGGCATCGGAGCGGCCGGCTCCGGGCAGGGTGGACGCGCGGGGGCGCCGATCGTGTCCGGGCCGGGCCCGGTGTGCCGCCTGGGAACAGGCGGTCCTCCTGGAGCGGCCGGTCTCCACCGAGGGCTGATGGGGGAGCGGCGTCCGGGACCGGCGAACAGGCCGCGTCGCCCTTCCCGTTCCGGGGTGGGGGTAACCCCCGTGCGAAGACGCCGGATCACCGCAGTGCACGGGCGGGTGGGTGAGGGCGAGTGTGGACGCGTGCCGTCGACTCCCCTCACAACAGAAGAGAGAGCCCGCCCTCATGATGCTGCGTTACGCACTCAAGACGGTCCGCGCCCGCAAGGCCGGGTTCCTCGGGGCCTTCCTCGCCCTGATGTGCGCCTCCGCGCTTGTCACCGCCTGCGGCACACTCCTGGAGACGGGACTGCGCGGCACGATCCGCACCGAGCGGTACGCGGCGACGCCCGTCCTGGTCTCCGGTGACCAGAACGTCCACCGGACCACCGTTCAGCACAAGAACGGCAGGACCAAGGTCAAGCACAAGGCCAAACCCATCGCCGAGCGCGCCTGGCTGCCCGAGGAACTGGAACAGCGGATCGCCGCCGTCCCCGGCGTCGCCCGCGTCGTCCCCGAACTGACCTTCCTCGCCGTCCCGTCGACACCCGGCCACGACCCCGGCCGGCCCTCCTACGGCCACGCCTGGCACTCCGCCGCGTTGACGCCGTACCGCCTCGTCGGCGGGGCCGCTCCCCGGGGCGCCGGCGATCTCGTCGTCGACAGCGACCTCGCGGCGCGGGCGCGGCTGGCGATCGGCGACCGGCTCACCGTGCAGTCGACGCAGGCCCCGCGCGCCTACCGGATCAGCGGCATCGCGGCGGCGACAGGGGTGCGTCACCAGACGTCCCTCTTCTTCTCCGACGGCGAGGCCCGCAGGCTGGCCGCGCACCCCGGGCAGGTCACCGCGTTCGGCGTGCTCCCCGCCGAGGGGACCGACCCCGGCGAGCTGAAGCGGGCGGTCGGGCGGGCCCTGGACGGCACCACCGCGCAGGTCATCGTCGGGGACGCGCGCGGTCCCGTCGAGTTCCTGGACGCCGCTGCCGCGCGGGTCCGGCTGATCAGCATGGGCGGGGCGATGGGCGGGACCTCGCTGCTCGTGGCCGTGCTCGTGGTCGTCGGGACCTTCGGGCTGTCGGTGCAGCAGCGGCACCGGGAACTCGCCCTGCTGCGCGCCGTCGCCGCGACCTCGGGGCAGATCCGCCGGCTGCTCGGCCGGGAGGCGCTGCTCGTCGGGGCGGTCGCCGGGACCGTGGGCGCGGTCGCCGGGCTGCCGCTGGGGAGCCGGCTGCACGGACGCTTCGTCGCCCTGGGCGCCGTACCCGCCACGCTGGAGCACTCCAGCAGCGTCTTCCCGCCGCTCGCCGCCGTCGCCGTGACCCTGCTGGGCGCCTGGGCCGCCGCGCGGGTCGCCTCCCGGCGGGTCGTCCGGATCCGGCCCGTCGAGGCGCTCACCGAGACCGTGGCCGAACCCGCCCGCCCCGCGTGGGGGCGGCTCGCTGCCGGTCTGCTGCTGCTCGCGGGCGGCGGCACCCTCGTCGCCGTACTCGGCGTGCTGCGCACCGAGCCCGCCGCGACCCCCGTGACCTTCCTCGCCGTCATTGTCCTGTCCACCTCCGTCGCCCTCCTCGGCCCGCTCCTCGTCAGAGCGGCCACGCTGCTCCTTTCCGGGCCCCTGCGGCTCACCGGTCACGGCGGCCGGCTCGCCACCGCCAACCTGCGCGGCAACGCCGCCCGCATGGCCTCCGTCGTCACCCCTCTCACCCTGCTCGTCGGCATGACCTGCACCGTCCTGTTCGTCCAGCCCACCCTCGGCGACGCCGCCCGCGCCGAGGCCCGCGAGGGGGTGCGCGCCGACTGGGTCGTCGACTCGGCGGGACCCGGCGTCCCCGACCCGGTGGCCCAGCGGCTGCGCGCGCCCGGTGACGCCGTGACCGAGATCGTCCGCACCACCGTCCGGATCGGCCTCGACAAGTACCCGGCGCAGGGCGTCACTCCGGCCGGTCTCGCCCGCACCTGGGACCCCGATGTCACCGCGGGCTCCCTCGACCGGCTCACCGGGAACACGGTCGCCGTCAGCGAACTGGCCGCGGACCAGCTCGGTCTGGCGCCCGGCTTCCCCCTGAAGCTGACCCTCGGCGACGGAACGCCCGCCACGCTCACCGTCGCCGCCGTCTACTCCAGGGGCCTCGGTTTCGGAGACCTCACCCTCGCGCACGACCTCGTCGCACGCCACGTCGACAATCCCCTGTCCGCCTCCCTCCTCGTCAGCACCAGCCGTACACACAGAGAACTCGCGACTACGCTCCGTGAGTTCCCGGATCTCCGAATTCTTTCCCCGGACGCCGCGGACTCGGTCCGGGCGGCCAGGCAGCAGGAGAACGCCGAGGTCAACCTGTTCGCGATGGGGCTGGTCCTGGCCTTCACCGCCATCGCCGTTGTCAACACGCTCGGCATGTCGGTCTCGGAGCGGGTCCGGGAGTTCGCGCTGCTGCGGCTCGCCGGGGCGACGCGGCGTCAGGTGCTGCGGATGCTGCGCACCGAGGCTCTGTCGACCCTGCTCCTCGCGACCGCGCTCGGCAGCGGCATCGCCCTCGCCGTCCTGACCGCGTTCAGCATCGGGATGACGGGGCGTGCGGCGCCGGCCGTGGCTCCGCTCGTGTACGTCACCGTCGTCGCCGTGGCCGGGCTGCTCGCGCTCGTGGCGACTGCGGTGCCCGGGCGGGTGGCGTTGCGGGTGCGGGCGGTGACGGTGGTGACGGCGAGGGAGTAGGGAGGGCCGGGGTGGGGGACGGCGGCGGTGGGGGCGGTCGTATTGTCGTGCGAATCGCGCCGACCCCTGCGGCTGCCGCTCCTTTGGCCTCCGCCCCCTTCCGCCCCGCCCTCCGCTACCGCGTCACCGGCAGCCCCGCCGCCCTCCACGCCTGGAACCCGCCGATCAGGTCGGTCGCGCGGTGCAGGCCGAGTTGGTGCAGGGAGGCGGCGGCGAGGCTGGACGCGTACCCCTCGTTGCAGATCACGACGACCCGCAGATCGTGCCCGGTCGCCTCGGGGACGCGGTGGCTGCCCTGAGGGTCGAGCCGCCACTCCAGCTCGTTGCGCTCGACGACCAGGGCGCCGGGGATCAGCCCGTCACGCTCGCGCAGGGCGGCGTACCGGATGTCGACGAGCAACGCGTCGCCCGCGCGGGTGGCCTCGTGCGCCTCCTGCGCCTCCACGCGCGCGTACGTGGCGCGTGTCTGTTCCAGCAGGGCGTCGATTCCCATGGGTCGCTCGCCAGGGGTACCGCCGCCCTCGTCCGTGTCATCAGCCCCGCGCGCGCTCACTGCCAGTCCTCCGGCCGCTCCACCTGCTCCAGGCGCAGCACCTGTCCGGAGCGGCTGTAGCGGCGGATGCGGGGGAGCGGCGGGTAGTACGCGTGGACGGAGACCGCGTGCCGGTCGGAGGACTCGTTGAGGACCTCGTGGATGTGGTGGCGGCCGAACGCGCGGCCCTGTCCGGCGGTCAGGGCGCGCTCCCGGTCGACATCCTCCGACAGCTCCAGGGTCTTCCAGCCGTCGGTGGGGAGGCGGGCGGCGAGGGAGTTCTCCTTGAGCGTGCCCCGGGCGGTCAGGAAGGCGCCCACCGAGTCGGCGTGGTCGTGCCAGCCGGTGCCGGTGCCGGGCGGCCAGCCGATGAGCCACGCCTCGCTGCCGGCGGGCCCTTCGAGCCGGATCCAGGTACGGCCCTCGGGATCGAGCGGGAGGGACGCGATCAGCTCGGCGTCGGCGGCGGTGCGCCGTACGAAGTCCAGGAGGTCGGCCTGGGTGGGGATGCGTGCGGGCGTGGGGAGGGAAGGGGCGACAGACACGGACACCGTCCTGGCGAGGTTCGCGGGGAGCGCGCCGTACGCGCGCGTGAAGGGATGCGAATCAGCAGGAGGAGCGACACACGCAGCCCGCGTAGCGGACGAGGTCCATGTGGACCCTCCGCCACAGGTGCACGCAGGTGTCGGTCACGATCCGGAGTAGACCATGGCCGTCCGGGGCGGTCAACTGGCTGTCACCATGCGGACAGAGAGGGGGGTGAGCAGTGATTTCGTCCGACGATCGGACCGGAGATCGTGCTCCCGCGCGCGGGAACCCCCCTCACGCTCACTGCACCCCCGCCTCCGCCTCCTCGCGCGCCGCCCCTCCCACGGCCGTCTCCGCCGCCGCGTACAGGTCCGCCGGCCGTACGCCGTTCAGCGCGGCCACCAGATGCCCGTCGGGGCGGATCAGCAGCACCGTGTGGGGCGCGGCCCCCGGATAGCTCTCGGTGACCAGCAGCTCCGCCGGGTACGGCAGCGCGGTGACGGCGGCGGCGAGGCGGGGCATGATGCCGGCGCCCACCCAGTGCTTGCGCTCCCACACGCCCGTACCCGGCGCGATCAGCACGGCGAGCAGGGCACCCCGGCCGAGGCGGTCGCGCAGGCGGACGGAGGAGCCGTCCTCGGCGGTCACCCGTACGTCGGTGACCTGGGCGCCGGGCGGGGTGTCCACCGGCACCTCAGCGGCCAGGTGCCGGGGCGCGAGCGGGGAGTCCGCGTGGTCGCCCGGCGCGCCGAGCGGGCCGCGGCCGAGGTGGCCGTCGGCCAGCAGCGCGTCGTGCCCCCGGGCGGCGCCGGGGACGTACGCGCGCAGGCCCCCGCCACCGCGCAGCAGTGGCAGCGTCTGGTCGGCGGCGCGCAGGCGCGCGGAGAGGGCCGCACGGCGCTCCGCCTGGTAGCTGTCGAGCAGCGCCTCGCGCGGGCCGTGGTGCCAGGCCGCCGCGAGCTTCCAGGCGAGATTGTCGGCGTCCCTGAGGCCCTCGTCGAGGCCGTGCGTGCCGAACGCGCCCAGCAGGTGCGCCGCGTCCCCGGCGAGGAAGACACGCCCCACGCGCCAGCGCCGCGCGAGCCGGTGGTGCACCGTGTGGACGCCGGTGTCGAGCAACTCGTACGGAGGCGTCGCCCCGCCGTTCCAGCCGGTGAGCGTCTCGCGCACGCGCGCCACCAGCAGCTCGGGCGTGACCAGGTCCTTGCCCGGAGGGAGCAGCCAGTCCAGGCGCCAGACGCCGTCCGGGAGGGGGCGGGCGGTGACCTCCCCGGCCGACGGTCCGGACGTCCGCCACGGCGGCATCCGATGGAGCAACGCCTGGCCCTCCCACGGAAGTTCCGCCCGCAGCGCGGCCACGGCGTGTCGCTCGACCGCCGTGCGGCCGGGGAAGCGGATGTCCTGGAGTTTGCGGACCGTCGAGCGGGGGCCGTCGCAGCCGATCAGATAACTGCCGCGCCACCATGTGCCCTTCGGCCCGCGCGTGTGCGCGGTGACGCCGGAGGGCTCCTGTTCGACCGTGTCCAGCCTGCTGTCCACGGAGAGCTTCACCAGGCCCTCGCGCGCGAGGGCGGTGCGCAGCGCGCGCGTGAGGACGTGCTGCGCGATGTGCAGGGGGGCCGGGTCCGTGTCGTCGAACGTGACCTCGCGCATCGTCTGCTTGCGCCGCAGTGACCGCCAGCCCGTCCAGCGCAGTCCGTCGAGAGGGGCGCCGGTCAGCCGCTCCAGCAGAGCGGCCGTGTCCTCGCGCAGGACTACTGTGCGCGCGAGCCGCGGTTCGTCCTTCCCCGGGCCTTCGTCCAGTACGACCGACGGCACCTCCTGACGCGCCAGCGCCAGGGCGAGCGTGAGCCCCACGGGCCCCGCTCCGACGATGATCACCGGGTCCACTGGAGGCCGCCCCCTGCCTGCGACGGTGCCTTCGGGGACGTGAGTGATGTCGAGGTGGGAGCAGGGTGCACGATCACAGAACGTATGCAACCCATTGCCGCTGCTTGCGTCAAGTGACGGAGGCAGCGGCGCGCACGCCACTGCCTCCGTACAGGTCAAGGGATGTGAGGGGGCGTCAGAGTGGTCCGCCCACCGCTGCGCCGCCCGCGCCCGTGCCGAAGGTTCCGCCGATGGCGGCCGAGTCCATCTTCTCCACATCGCCGGCGCCGAGCACCGCGCCCGTACTGCGCTTGCTGCGCCGCAGGCGCTTCTCCAGCCAGCTCGCGAAGCTGGTCAGCAGGAAGTTCAGGGCGATGTAGACGGCCGCGACCACGATGAAGCTCTGGATCGGGTTGGCGTAGTTGGCGGCGAGTGTGGCACGCGAGTTGAGCAGATCGGTGAAGCTGATCATCGCGCCGCCCAGCGCGGTGTCCTTCACGATGACGACGAGCTGGCTGACGATCACGGGCAGCATCGCGGTGACGGACTGCGGGAGCAAGATGCTGCTCATCGTCTGGCCCTTGCGCAGACCGATGGCGTAGGCGGCCTCGGTCTGGCCCTTGGGAAGGGACAGAATGCCTGCTCTGACGATCTCGGCGAGCACCGCCGCGTTGTAGAGCACCAGGCCCGTCACAACGGCGTACAGGGGGCGGTCCTCGCTCGTGACGTTCGTCGAGCGCGAGTAGAACTCGTTCGCGAACAGCATCAGCAACAGCACGGGGATGGCCCGGAAGAACTCCACGATCGTTCCGGACACCGCGCGTACCCAACGGTGGTCGGAGAGTCGGGCGATGCCGAGAACCGCGCCCAGGGGCAGAGCGATCACCATGGCGAGCGCGGCGGCCTTGAGGGTGTTGCCGAGGCCCGGCAGGAGGTAGGTCGTCCAGGCTTCCGACTGGACGAACGGCTTCCACAGGGCGCCGGCCCACTCGTCCTTGGCGTCCATCTTCTGCCATGCCCACCACAGCACGAGGGCGAGCAGGGCGAAGAACGCCACCGAGAGGACGACGTTGCGCCGCTTGGCACGGGGGCCGGGCGTGTCGTACAGGACCGAACTCATCGCTTCACCGCCAGTCGCTTGCCGAGCCAGCCCAGGAAGAGGCCGGTCGGCAGGGTCAGCACCACGAACCCGAAGGCGAACACCGCGCCGATGAGCAGCGTCTGCGCCTCGTTCTCGATCATGCCCTTCATCAGGTACGCGGCCTCGGCGACGCCGATTGCCGCCGCCACCGTGGTGTTCTTGGTCAGCGCGATCAGGACGTTGGCCAGCGGGCCGATGACCGCGCGGAACGCCTGCGGCAGGATGACGAGCGTCAGGGTCTGGGAGAAGCCGAGCCCGATCGCGCGGGCCGCTTCCGCCTGCCCCACGGGCACCGTGTTGATGCCGGAGCGCAGCGCCTCGCAGACGAAGGCGGAGGTGTAGGCGGACAGGCCCAGTACGGCCAGCCGGAAGCCCTGGACCTTGAAGTCTCCGGAACCCATGGTGACGCCGAAGACGTCGGCCAGGCCGAGTGAGCAGAAGAGGATGATGACCGTCAGAGGGATGTTCCGGACGATGTTGACGTAGGCGGTGCCGAACCCGCGCATCAGGGGGACCGGGCTGACCCGCATCCCGGCCAGCAGGGTGCCCCAGATCAGTGAGCCCAGGGCTGACAGTGCGGTGAGTTTCACCGTCATCCAGAACGCCCCGAGGACGTCATAACCTTCGAGAAAGTCGAACACGATCTCCCGCGCTTCCGGGTGGATGGCCTATGAGGAGGGCGCGGCGCGCCGCCGCCGTGATCGCGACGGACGACGGCACGCCTCGGGAACCTTTCGGGGCTGGCCCGCGGTTACTTGACGATGTTGCCGATCTTCGGGGCGGGCTCGTTCTTGTAGCCCGCCGGGCCGAAGTTGGCGACGACGGCCTTCTCCCAGGACCCGTCGCTGACCATCTTCTCGAGCGCCTTGTTGATCTTGTCGACGGTCGCGGTGTCGCCCTTCTTGACGCCGATGCCGTAGTTCTCGTTGCTCAGCTTCAGGCCGGCCAGCTTGAACTTGCCCTTGTACTGGTCCTGGGCGGCGAAACCGGCAAGGATCGAGTCGTCGGTGGTCAGCGCGTCCACGGAGCCGCTCTGGAGGCCGGAGAGGCACTCCGAGTAGCCGCTGACCTCCTTGAGGTTGGCCTTCGGGGCGATCGTCTTCTGTACGTTCTGCGCGGACGTCGAACCGGTCACGGAACACAGGTTCTTGCCGTTGAGGTCGGTGCCCTTGGCGATGGTGGAGTTTTCCTTCACCAGCAGGTCCTGGTGGGCCAGCAGGTACGGACCGGCGAAGTCGACCTTCGCCTTGCGCTTGTCCGTGATCGAGTACGTCGCCGCGATGAACTTGACGTCCCCGCGCGCGAGCGCGTTCTCACGGTCGGCGCTCTTCGTCTCGACGAACTGGATCTGGTCCGGCTTGTACCCCAGCTCCTTGGCCACGTACGTGGCGACGTCCACGTCGAAGCCCGCGAAGGACCCGTCGGGCTTCTTCAGGCCGAGGCCGGGCTGGTCGTACTTGATGCCGATCTTGATCTTGCCGCCGCCCCCGTCGGAGGAGCTGCTGGAGTCGTCCTTCTTGTCGCTGCCGCAGGCGGTCGCGGCGAGGGCGAGGGCGAGAACGGCGGCCGAGGCGGCGGTGACCTTGCGAAGCTTCATGGTGCGTCCTTTTGGAGTACGAAGGGATGCTGGTCCGGCGGTGCGGGTGAGGCCGTCAGTGGTGCAGGATCTTGGACAGGAAGTCCTTGGCGCGATCGCTGCGCGGGTTGCTGAAGAACTGGTCGGGCGCAGCCTGCTCGACGATGCGGCCGTCCGCCATGAACACCACGCGGTTGGCGGCCGAGCGGGCGAAGCCCATCTCGTGGGTGACGACGATCATCGTCATGCCGTCCCGCGCGAGCTGCTGCATGACCTCCAGGACCTCGTTGATCATCTCGGGGTCCAGCGCGGAGGTCGGCTCGTCGAAGAGCATCACCTTCGGGTCCATCGCGAGCGCCCGCGCGATGGCCACACGCTGCTGCTGGCCGCCCGAGAGCTGCGCGGGGTACTTGTCCGCCTGGGTACCCACTCCGACGCGCTCCAGGAGCGCCCTGGCCTTCTCCTCGGCTGCCTTCTTGTCGGCCTTGCGGACCTTGACCTGTCCCAGCGTCACGTTCTCGAGCACGGTCTTGTGCGCGAACAGGTTGAACGACTGGAAGACCATGCCGACGTCGGCACGCAGCCGGGCCAGCTCCTTGCCCTCCTGGGGCAGCGCCTTCCCGTCGATCGTGATCGTGCCCTCGTCGATCGTCTCCAGGCGGTTGATCGTGCGGCACAGGGTGGACTTACCGGACCCTGAGGGTCCGATGACGACGACGACCTCACCGCGCGCGATGGTCAGATCGATGTCCTGGAGTACGTGCAACGCACCGAAGTGCTTGTTCACGCTCTTCAGGACGACCAGCTCGTCGGTCGAGGCCGCGTCCTGCTTGGCCACCGATACTTCGGTCATCGCTCTCTGGCTCCGTCCTCCTCGGGTTTCGAGGACAGTAGTAACCAGTCATGAGCAGCGTCATTACATCTGAGGTGAATCTGAGCATCACGATCCGATAGCAATCGGACACATGTAGTGGCCCGGTAGTGGGAGCGCGTATCGGCCGGATAACGGAAGGGGTGCGCAACCGGAACCCGCTTGACGGCGTCGTCGTCCATCAGCGTGACTTCGGTGGTGCACACGCGCGTGGTGGCGCGTTCTCGCACCCTGGGCTCCGGTTCATTCCTAGGGGCTCGGCGCAACGACCGCATGAACTGGGGGAGGCCGGAATGAGACTGCTGCTCGTCGAGGACGACAATCACGTCGCCGCGGCCCTGTCCGCGGTCCTCAGGAGGCACGGTTTCGACGTCACCCACGCGCGCAGCGGCGAGGAGGCCCTCCAGGCGCTCGTCCCCGAGGGCCCGGGGTTCGGCGTCGTCCTGCTCGACCTGGGACTGCCCGACCAGGACGGTTACGAGGTGTGCGGCAAGATCCGCAAGCGCACCGCGACCCCCGTCATCATGGTCACCGCCCGTTCCGACGTGCGGTCCCGCATCCACGGCCTCAACCTGGGCGCCGACGACTACGTCGTGAAGCCGTACGACACCGGCGAACTGCTCGCGCGTATCCACGCCGTCAGCCGCCGCACCGTCCACGACGAGGGTGCCCCGGCGGCCGAGAGCGCCCTGGTGCTCGGGCCCGTCCACATCGAGCTGCCGACCCGCCGCGTCACCGTGGACGGGACGGTCGTACAGCTCACCCGAAAGGAGTTCGATCTGCTGGCCCTTCTGGCCCAACGGCCGGGTGTGGTGTTCCGCCGCGAGCAGATCATCAGCGAGGTGTGGCGCACGAGCTGGGAGGGCACCGGGCGCACCCTGGAGGTCCACGTCGCCTCCCTGCGGGCCAAGCTGCGCATGCCGGCGCTGATCGAGACCGTGCGCGGAGTGGGCTACCGGCTCGTCGCGCCGGCCGTCTAGCGGGCGCGCGTGCGTACTCGGCTGCTGCCGCTGCTCATCGTCCTGATGGCGGCCGTCCTGCTCGCCTTCGGTATCCCGCTGGCCGTCAGCCTCGCGGGCGCGCAGCAGCAGAAGGTGGTCGTCGACCGGATCGACGACACCGCGCGGTTCGCCGCGCTCGCGCAGTTCGTGACGGTGACGGAGGACGTGTCGACCACCGCCGACGAGCGGAAAGGGACGTTGCAGCGGGAGCTGCGGAACTACTACGACGTCTACGACATCCGTGCCGGTGTCTTCTACCGCACCGGTACGTCCATGGCTGCCGCCGCGTTTCCGTCGGATGTCAGAAATGCGGACCGCGAGGTACGCGCGGCGTTCGCCGAGGCCCTGCTCAGCCGGCGCAGTCACGACCCGGAGCAGGCGTGGCCCTGGGACCGCAGCCGGCTGGTCGTGGCGTCGCCGGTCATCCGGGACGGCGACGTCGTCGCGGTCGTCGTCACCGACTCGCCCACCGGGGCGCTGCGGTCACGGATCCTGCGGGGCTGGCTGATCATCGGTGCCGGCGAAGTCGCCGCGCTGCTGCTCGCGATCGGCGCCGCGCTGCGGCTGACGGGCTGGGTGCTCAAGCCGGTCGGGATTCTCGACAGCACCACCCACGCGATCGCCAGCGGTCGGCTCAAGTCCCGCGTGGCGGCCTCTGGAGGCCCTCCAGAGCTCCGCAGACTGGCCCGGTCGTTCAACGAGATGGCCGACACCGTCGAGGACGTCCTGGAGCAGCAGAGGGCTTTCGTCGCCGACGCCTCGCACCAGCTGCGCAACCCGCTCGCCGCGCTCCTGCTGCGGATCGAGTTGCTGTCGTACGAACTTCCCGAGGGCAACGAGGAGATCGCCTCCGTCCGGGGTGAGGGCAAGCGCCTCGCGGAGGTCCTCGACGACCTCCTCGACCTCGCCCTCGCCGAGCACTCCGAGGCCGACCTGAGGATCACCGACGTCGGCATGCTCGCCGCCGAACGCGTCGCCGCGTGGGCGCCGACCGCCGAGGCCAAGGGGGTGACCCTGCGCGGGGACTGTCCGGCCACCACCGCGTGGGCCGACCCCGTCGCCCTGTCCAGCGCGCTGGACGCCGTCATCGACAACGCCGTCAAGTTCACCCCGGAGGGGGAGAAGGTCGAGGTGACGGTCGCCGTCGACGGCGTCACCGCGACCGTCGTCGTCACCGACGACGGGCCCGGCCTGACCGAGGAGGAACTCGCGCGCGTGGGCGACCGGTTCTGGCGCAGCGGGCGCCATCAGAACATCAAGGGCTCGGGGCTAGGGCTGTCGATCTCCCGCGCGCTGCTCGCGGCGGGCGGGGCGACGATCTCGTACGGACCGCACGAGCCGCACGGGCTGACGGTGACGGTGCGGGTGCCCAGGACGTCGGCGTCCTGACCTACGGCTTCACCGAGCGGTAGTAGCGGCGGGCGCCGTCGTGCAGGGAGAGCGGGTCGGTGTAGATGGCCGTCCTGAGGTCCACGAGCTGCGCGGAGTGGACGTCGTGGCCGATGTCGTCACGGCTCTTGATGACGGTCCTGGTGAACCACTCGGCGAGGCGGTCCTTCGTGTCCGTGCGCGTGATCAGGAGATTGGCGACGGCGACTGTCGGCACGTCCTTGTTCCCCTGGAGTTTCGGGTAGGCGTCCGCGGGCATGTTGGTGGCCCGGTAGTAGCCGGCCGCGTCACCCTTCCGGTGCATTTTGGCGACGAGGGACGCAGGTATGGACACGAAACGGAACTTGGAGGGTTCGGCCGCCAGGGTCTGAAGCCCCTTGGTGGGCACTCCGCCGGACCAGAAGAACGCGTCGATCTTGCCGTCCTTGAGGTCCTGCGGCCCGGTGTCGATGCCTTCGTCCAGGGCCGTGATGTCCTTCGCGGCGATACCGGCGGCTTCCAGGACCCGTACGGCCATGAGCCGCACGCCGGAGTTGGGGAGCCCGGTGCCGACCCGCTTGCCCCGCAGGTCCTCGACGCTGGTCACCTTCGAATCGGACGGCACGATCAACTGGAGGTAGTCGTCGTACAGCCGCGCCACCGCGCGCAGCTTGCCCGACCCGTCCTTGTGCTGACTGTCGTACTCCGCGACAGCGTCGGCGGCGGCGATCGCGAACTGCGCCTCGTCGTCGGCCACGCGCTGGACGTTCTGCTGCGAGCCGTTGCTCTGGAGCAGATCCACCTTGAGGCCCGGCATGTCCTTGGACAGCTCGCCCTTCAGGAGATCGGCGTACTGGTAGTAGACGCCCACCTGGTTCCCGGTGGTGAACTTGACCGACCCGGACGGCGGATCGTCCCCCAGCGGCAGCAGCCACCACAGCAGCAGCCCGAGCAGGACGACGCCGGCCGCCGCGCCTTCGAGCGCGTGACGCTTGCCGATACGGGCGAACAGCTTGGACATGGCGCGATCCTGCCAGGCGGGACGGGCACTGGCCAGGGTGGGGACCGGGGGAGGGGGCGCTGTCAGTGGCCGCCGTTACAGTCGGTGCATGAGTTCGTCGCCCGCTGAACTGGTCCGTGAGTTCCACCGAGCCTTCGGGCTCGACGCCCGCAGTACGCCCGTCGAGGTCTCTCCCGCGCTGGCCGCGCACCGCGGGGAGCTGCTCGCCGAGGAGGCCGCGGAAGTCGCCGAGGTGGCTGTCGGCGGGCCGCTCGACAAGCTGGCGCACGAACTGGCGGACGTCGTCTACGTCGCGTACGGGACGGCGCTCGTGCACGGCATCGACCTGGACGCCGTGCTCGCCGAGATCCACCGGTCCAACATGACCAAGATCGGGCCCGACGGGGAGATCGCCCGCAGGGCGGACGGGAAGGTGCTCAAGGGGGAGCATTACGAAGTGCCGGACGTGGCGGGGGTGTTGCGGCGCCAGGGGTGGGAGCCGCAGTGAGCCGCCCCCACCCCTGACCGTCACGCCGGTGAGCCCGCCAGCTTCCACTCCCGGTGCAGCGTCCCCAGCGGGATGTCCCGCTTGAACACGGGAGTGCCGAAGACGGACAGCTGGAGCCGCAGGGTGCCGGTCAGGTCGATGCCGCCGTACAGCGCCCAGGTGCCCTGAGTCTCGAAGTCGCCGTCCGTGCCGGTGACGGAGCCCTGGCCCTCGCCGCGGACGTACGGCGCGAGGTCGGCGACGACGCCCACGGTGCCGTAGAGGCCGACGCTGGCCTCCGCGCCCAGGGCGGCCTTGACGGAGCCCGCGGTCGTCACGGACGTACGGACCGGAGTGCTCGTCACCGTCGACGAGTTGACCGGCTTCCAGCCCTGGGTGAGGCCGAAGGTCCCGCCCGCCTTGAAGTCGCCCTTGACGCTCTGCTCGACGTCGACCGTGACCTTGCCGTCGCCGGTGATCTGGACGTAGCAGGTCAGGTCCAGGTTGACGACGACCGGGACCGGGCCGACCTGGAGCACCGGATCGGCGTGCAGCTTGGCGAAGGGGATGCGCTGCGCGGTCGCGGAGGCGGCGGCGCGGCCCTTCAGGGCCCAGGCCGAGGACCAGTCGCCGGAGACGCCGAGGTACGCCGAGAGCGGGGAGGCGGCGGCGCCCTCACCGCCGTACGTGAAGTCGACCTGCGGGGCGACCTGCACGAAGCCCGAGACGGACGCGGAGGCCGACGCGGAGCTGTTGCCGATCGCCGGCAGTGCGGCGCTCACGTCGAGCCGCAGGCTGCCGAGCGGGACGGTCGCGCCCTTCGGGCCGATGTGTACGTCCTTCGTCTTCGTCCAGGAGACGTCGACGTCCGGCAGCAGCTTGTCGATCTGGAACGCGGACGGGTCGACGGGCACGCTGCCCTTCGCCGTCTCGTCGGCCAGCAGGGCGTTCAGCTGCGCTGGTTCGGTCTCGACCTCCGTGCCCTCGTCCGTCTCGCCGATCACCTTCGTGACCTTGGCGAGCAGGCCGTTCGGCGCGCCGGGCGCGGGGGCGCTGGCGATGACGTCGCCGACGGCGGTGGTCTGCGCCGGGGCGGACTCGGCGGGGGAGTCCGAGGGCTCCGGCTCGGTGGGGGCCGGGGCCGATGCGGAAGGGGTTGCCGAGGCGGCCGGGGTTTCCGGAGAGCCCGTGTTTTCGGCGGGTTTCGAAGCGCTCGGGGAATTTGTGGGTGATAGGGAACTTTCGGGCGCCTTGCCCCCGTTGGAGGAAATGACGGCTCGTCCGGTCCTGCTGTCGTACGACGCGACGCTCAGCTTGCTGGCCTTCGCCTTCCCGTCGGACCCGCCGCCGGGGCGGGCGGTGGCGGTGGGGGCGTCGTCGGGTGCGGCGGCGACAGCGAGCGGGGCGTCGTCCGGGGCGGCCGTCGAGAGGTCCGCGACGATCTGCTCGTCGGCGGCGGAGCGGTCGTTCTGCGGGGCGGAGGAGCAGCCCGCCGCGAGGAGCAGGGCGCTCGCGGCTAAGGCGGGCATGAGGGCGCGGAAGGGCCTCGTGCGTCGGCGCAACGTCAGTCCTGGGGGTGAAGGGGGTGGGAGAGATCGACCGGCGGGGCGCAGGTGCCTACTCGCCGGTAACGGGCCACGAGCATGCCACGACAACCACACGGAGGTTCCACGGTTTGATCACATGGGGATGTGACCTGCGTCATGCCGGAGGTGTTCTCGGGGGCTTCCTGGCGGTGTGGGGGAAGTTGTCGGGCTGGGCGTCAACTCGGCTTTCTGAAAGGGGAGTTCGGCGCCGGGGTGTACGGGGGAGGCGGGGCGGTGTACTTCACGCGGTCGACCGGCCCCTTCACGCAGACGGCCCCCGACGCGGCGCCCGCAGCGCGCCACACCGAGGGCCGTACGGCCGGAGTGAGACCTCAGGTCTGCTCCTGCTTCTCCGCCTTCCCGGTCTGCTCCGTCACGGGCACCTGTTCCGCCGCCTTCGCGTTCGCCCGGCGCAGGGCCCAGCGAGTGGCCAGGGGCTCGGTGTAGCGGGCGGTCAGTGGGCCGAGGATGACCAGCAGGAGGACGTACGCGGTGGCCAGCGGGCCCAGGTCGGGCTCGATGCCGGCCGTCACCGCGAGGCCCGCGATGACGATGGAGAACTCGCCGCGCGCCACCAGCGTGCCGCCGGTGCGCCAGCGGCCCCGGACGGAGATGCCCGCGCGCCGGGCGGCCCAGTAGCCGGTGGCGACCTTCGTGCAGGCCGTGACGAGGGCCAGCGCGAGCGCGGGGAGCAGGACGGGCGGGATGCTCGCCGGGTCCGTGTGCAGCCCGAAGAAGACGAAGAACACGGCGGCGAACAGGTCCCGCAGCGGGCTCAGCAGCGTGTGGGCGCCCTCGGCGACCTCGCCGGAGAGCGCGATGCCCACCAGGAACGCGCCGACCGCGGCCGACACCTGGAGCTCCTGCGCCACACCGGCCACCAGGATCGTCAGCCCCAGCACCACGAGCAGCAGCTTCTCCGGGTCGTCGCTGGAGACGAACCGCGAGATCAGCCGCCCGTACCGCAGCGCGACGAACAGCACGAGCCCGGCGACACCGAGCGCGACCGCCAGCGTCAGCGACCCCGACAGCAGCCCCGCGCCCGCCACCAGCGCGGTGACGATCGGCAGGTAGACCGCCATCGCCAGGTCCTCCAGCACGAGGATGCTGAGGATCACCGGCGTCTCGCGGTTGCCGACCCGCCCCAGGTCGCCGAGCACCTTCGCGATCACCCCGGACGACGAGATCCAGGTGACCCCCGCGAGGACGACGGCCGCGACCGGCCCCCAGCCCAGCAGCAGCGCCGCAGCCGCGCCCGGGAGCGCGTTGAGGCAGAAGTCGACGAGCCCGGCGGGGTAGTGCGACTTGAGGTTGGAGACGAGATCGCTGGCCGTGTACTCCAGGCCGAGCATCAGCAGCAGGAGGATGACACCGATCTCGGCGCCGGTCGCGACGAACTCCTCGCTCGCGCCGAGCGGCAGCAGCCCGCCCTCACCGAAGGCGAGACCGGCCAGCAGGTACAGCGGGATCGGCGAGAACTGGAACCGGGCGGCGAACCGCCCGAGCAGCCCGAGGCCGAGAATGATCGAACCGAACTCGATGAGCAGGACCGCGGAGTGCACCCGTCACTCCTGACCGAGTATCGCAGCCGCCGCGTCGACGCCCTCCCGGGTGCCGATCACGATCACCGTGTCCCCGCCGGCCAGCCGGAAGTCCGGCGCGGGCGACGGGATCGCCTCGGCACGCCGCAGCACGGCGACGATGGACGCGCCCGTCTCGGTGCGCATCCGGGTGTCGCCCAGCAGCCGCCCGTTCCACCGGGAGGTGGCCCCGACCTCGATCCGCTCCGCGACGAGCCCCAGGTCGGTGGTGTACAGCAGGCTCGGGCTGTGGTGCGACGGCATCAGCGCGTCGATCAGCGAACCGGCCTCGGCGGTGGTCAGCCGCAGCGACTGTGCGCAGGAGTCGGGGTCGTCGGACCGGTACACGTTCACCGTGCGCGTGCCGTCGCGGTGCGCCACGACCGAGAGGTGGCGGTGGTCGCGCGTCACGAGGTCGTACTGGACCCCGATACCCGGCAACGGCGTCGACCGGAGGCGTGGAGCAGACACGTTTTTCTTCCCCTTGATGCTGATGTCGTGCTGAGACGCCCGAGGTGTACGGACGTTCTGCCGATGGGTTCCGGCGTTCTGCCGATGAGTTCCGGACACAGGCCCGGAACCGTCCATGCTGCCATCCGGCCGTACCGTGGCGATATGGGTGCCATGACGGATGGACGAGGCCGGCGGCGGGCGGAGAGGCTGGTCGCGGGTGTGTCGTGGGCACGGGGCTCGCGAGGGTCGAGGAGAGGGAGAGGAGGCGCCGGGAGCGTGTCGCTGTTCTGGCGGATGTTCTGTCTCAACGCGGTCGGGCTCGTCGTGGCCGCCGCCCTGCTCCTCGGGCCGGTCACCGTCTCGACGCCGGTGCTGCCCGCCGAGGCGCTCGTCGTGGCCGCCGGGCTCGGGGTGCTGCTGGTCGCCAACGCCGTCGTGCTGCGCATCGGCCTCGCGCCGCTGGGGCGGCTCGGGCGGGCCATGGCCTCCGCCGACCTGCTCCAGCCGGGCGGGCGCGCGGTCGTCTCCGGGCCCGTGGAGACCGCCGAGCTGATCATGACGTACAACGCGATGCTCGACCGGCTCGAAGCCGAGCGGGCCGCCAGCGCCGGGCGGGCGCTGTCCGCGCAGGAGAGCGAGCGGCACCGGATCGCGCGCGAGCTGCACGACGAGGTCGGGCAGACCCTCACCGCCGTACTCCTCCAGCTCAAGCGCGTCGCCGACCGGGGGCCCGACGAGCTGCGCGAGGAGATCGGGCAGGCGCAGGAGGCGACCCGGGCGGGGCTCGACGAGATCCGCCGTATCGCGCGTCGGCTGCGGCCCGGTGTGCTCGACGAACTCGGGCTGGTCAGCGCGTTGCGCTCGCTCGCCGCCGAGTTCACCACCCACGGCCTGACCGTCCGCCGCGACCTCGCCCCCGGCCTGCCCCCGTTCCCCGAGGAGTCCGAACTCGTGATCTACCGCGTCGCCCAGGAAGCCCTCACCAACACCGCGCGCCACGCCGCCGCCGACCGCGCGGACCTGAGCCTGCGGGCCGTACCGGGCGGCGCCGAACTCGTCGTCCGCGACAACGGCAAGGGGTTTCGCGGCGCGGCCGAGGGGGCTGGGATACCGGGGATGCGGGAACGTGCCCTGCTGGTGGGGGCGCGCCTGACCCTCGGGGACGCTCCTGGGGGTGGCGCGGAGGTTCGGCTGCGGATTCCGGTCGTGCTTCCGGTGGAGGGTCGGGTGGAGCTGCGGGGCGGGTACGGCGGGGTTGGGGCGGGTGAGGGGCGTACGGAATTCGGTCCGGGGGCGGGGTTTTCACCTGCCGGTGCCGGTGCCGGTGCCGGTGCGGTCGAGGCGGGGTTCACGGTGGATCGTTCGGGGTACGGCGACGGGGCTCCGTCCGTGTCCGACCCCTTCCGTACCAGCCTCCCGCCCGCGCCCGGGGGAGAGAAATGACCGTCTCGTCCGTCGGCGGCTCCCGGCCCCCGATCCGTGTGCTGCTGGCCGATGATCACACCCTCGTGCGCCGGGGCGTGCGGCTGATTCTCGACAGTGAGGCGGATCTGACCGTCGTCGCGGAGGCGGGGGACGGCGCCGAAGCCGTCGAGCGTGCTCGGAGCGGGGACGTCGATCTCGCCGTGCTGGATGTGGCGATGCCGCGGATGACGGGGTTGCAGGCGGCGCGTGAGCTGTCGCGGCGCCTGCCCGACCTGCGGATCCTCATCCTGACGATGTACGACAACGAGCAGTACTTCTTCGAGGCGCTGAAGGCCGGCGCGGGCGGGTACGTGCTGAAGTCGGCCGCCGACCGGGACCTCGTCGAGGCGTGCCGCGCGGCGATGCGGGACGAGCCGTTCATCTACCCGGGCGCGGAACGGGCGCTGGTGCGGTCGTACCTGGACCGGCTGCACCGGGGCGACGGCCTCCCGGAGCGGCCGATCACGGAGCGCGAGGAGGAGATCCTCAAGCTCGTCGCCGAGGGGCACACCTCGAAGGAGATCGGGAACCTCCTGTTCATCAGCGCCAAGACGGTCGAGCGCCACCGAGCCAACCTGTTGCAGAAGCTCGGGATGCGCGACCGCCTGGAGCTCACGCGGTACGCGATCAGGGCCGGCCTGATCGATCCCTGAGGCCGTCCGGCACCTCAGCCCGCCAGGTCGAACTCCGGGATCAGCTCGCCGACCAGCTCGATGCTGCGCATGACGCTCTCGTGCGACAGCCCGCCGACCTGCTGGAAGCACATCAGCCGGTCGATCCCGAGGTCGGCGTACGCCCGGATCTTCTTGCGGACGGTCTCGGGGGAGCCGACGATCAGCGAGCCCTGTTCGCTGAGCGCCTCGAACAGCTCCTCCTCGGGGACGGTCTCGCCCTGGAGGATGCGGCCGATCGCGAGCTGCGCGGCGTTCGGCCCCGCCGGGGCGCCCGCCTCCGCGCGCAGGAACGCGCCCGCGTGCCCGCCGCCGTCGGGGGCGGCCATCAGCTCCTTCTCGCGGTTCATGTTCTCCAGGAACGCGTCGGCCGCCTCGAAGAAGGTCAGCGCGCGGGCCGTGTACCAGGCCGCCGCCGCTGCCGCGCCGTCCCGCATCGCCTGCTCGTCGGTCTCCGCGCAGTGCACGAACGTGAAGAACGCGATCTGGTCGTTGACGAACGCCCCTGCGGGCGTACGGCACTCGGCCGCCGCCGCGCGGTACAGCTCGACCAGTCGGCCGACCCGCTCCAACGGCTCCCACAGCGTCGTACCGAGCACCCCGACCCCCCGGCGCCCGGCCTCCTCGAACGAGCCGGGGGTGGACGCCGCCTGCCACAGCGGCGGGTGCGGGTCCTGGAGGGGGGAGGGGACGACGGGGACGCCGCCGGTGACCGCGAGGTCGCCGCCCCAGATGCGCGGGACGGTCTCGAACACCTCCGCGACCCGCTCGCGCACGGTCGCCGGGTCCACCCCGAACAGCCGCCACTCCGGGGCCGTCGACCGCGTCAGCCCCAACTCGACGCGGCCACCGCTGAGATGGTCGAGCACGGCGGCCCGCTCGGCGACGCGGATCGGGTGGTTGATCTGCGGCGGGGCCAGCACGGCCGCGTGTCCCAGCCGTATCCGCTCGGTGCGCTGCGAGAGCGCCGCGAGGAACAGCTCCGGCGCGGACGACAGGCTGAACTCCTGCGCGCCGTGATGCTCGACCTGCCACCAGCAGCCGTATCCCAGCGCGTCGGCCAGCTCGGCCTGCTCCAGGGCCTGGGTCATCCGCAGATGCTGGTGATCGGGGGTCCAGGGCTTCGGGTCCTGGATCTCGCTGAAGATGTCGAGCTTCATCGGAGTGGTCCCTTCAACGGTGCTCCGACCTGATTTGGTCCGATCGTCGCCATCGTACGAAAGCCCACTGACAATCGGACGCGCGGCCTCCGCCCGGCCGACCGGGCGTCAGATCCGCATAGGTGTGCGTGGCTTCGCCTCGGCCGTCAGGCATGATCGGTGCATGGCGACGGAGGAGAGCGGCGGGGGAAGCGTGAGCGCGATCTCGACGGCACGGGAAGCCGCGAACGACGAACTGGTGCTGGCGTTCGGGCGGTTGCAGGGCGCCGCGAACCGGCTGGAGTACATCCTGGGGCGCGCGCTGGAGGTCGAGTGCGGCATCACGCACCTGACCTTCGAGGTGCTGCTGATCCTCGGGCGCGCGGGCGAACCCGGGCTGTCCATGCGGGCGGTGGCTCAGGAACAGGTGCTGACGACCGGGGGCGCGACGCGGCTGGTGGACCGTATGGAGGCCGCCGGACTCGTCGAGCGGGTCGAGGACCCCGGCGACCGGCGCGGGCGCCTGGTGCGGCTCACGGCGCTCGGGGAAGAGACCGTGGTGGCGGCCTCGCGGGTGCACGTGGCGAACATCGAGCGGTACTTCCTGGCGCCGCTGCCGGAGGGGGAGCGCGAACGGTTCGCGGAGAACCTGCGGATCCTGAGCCGCGCCGCGCGGGACATGCTGCCGCGGCTGCCGTGAGCGGGTGACGCGATCCGGGCGCGACTGTCGTGGATTCGGCGCGACGGAAATATCTGACGACGCAGATATTGTTCCCTCGGGTGAACCGCTCGCGCCCGGCGAGCGCCCCACTCTGTCGAGGTCATCGATGCAGCTCGTCCACGTGTACGACGCCTACTGCGGCTGGTCCCACGGTTTCTCGGCCACCCTCCGTGAGACCGCCGCGCGCCACCCGGAACTGCCCGTCGAGGTGGTCTCCGGCGGACTGTTCACAGGCCGCCGGCGCGTTCCCATCCGTGAGTTCGGGTACGTCCAGGGCGCCAACGCGCAGATCACCGGAATGACCGGCGCGGTCTTCGCCGAGCCCTACCAACGGCTCATCGCCGACGGCTCCTTCGTCATGGACTCCGAAGCCGCCGCCCGCGGCCTCGCGGCCCTGCGCGCGAGCGCGCCGGACCGTGTCGTGGAACTCGCGACGGCCCTCCAGGACGCGTTCTATCTCGACGGCCTCAGCCTCTCCGACCCGGCCACCTACCGGAAGCTCGCGCGGGCGCACGGGCTGGACCCGGACACTGTCGTGGCCGCCTTCGAGGCCCCGCGTGCGCGTAAGGAGGCCGAGGCGGATTTCCGGCGCACTGCGGAGCTGGGGGTGGACGGGTTTCCGACGCTGCTCGCGGTCGACGGGGAGCGGGTCGTGGTGCTGGCGCGGGGGCGGGCTACGGCGGACGAGGTGGATGCGCGGTTGGCGGCGCTGGGCTGAGGTGCGGGGTGGGGGCTGCGTGAGGTCGGCGAGGCCCGGGGGCCGGAGCTGGAACGGGCCTCCCCTGCTGCGGCTGTAGGGCTGTGGGTGGAGTCGATGCCGGTGCCTCGCGCGGCCCTTGCGAGGTGGGCGAGCGTGCGGCCCGCGTGCGCGCGAGGCTGGGGAGTGCCGGACGGGAGCCGTCCCGCGCGCGTGCGCTGCGGGGCACCGCGACGTGCCGAGAACCCCGATTGGCCAGCCGCTCCGCGCATGCGCGCGCTGTGGCAGGTCGGTGACAGTCGGTCGTTGTGGTCGTGCCGGTTTCCCGTCGGGGAAACGGGGGCGAGGAGTGTCCGAGGCACCGCCTACCCTTGAGCTATGACCAGCAGCAGTGACCGGAGCCAGCCAGTGGACGCGAAGACCTACGAAGTGCGCACTTATGGGTGCCAGATGAACGTCCACGACTCCGAACGGCTGGCCGGTCTGCTGGAGGGCGCGGGCTACGTGCGCGCGCCCGAGGGGTCCGACGGCGACGCCGACGTTGTCGTCTTCAACACCTGTGCGGTCCGGGAGAACGCCGACAACCGGCTGTACGGCAACCTCGGCCGCCTCGCGCCGCGCAAGGCGAGCCGCCCCGGGATGCAGATCGCGGTCGGCGGCTGCCTCGCGCAGAAGGACCGCGACACGATCGTCAAGAAGGCGCCCTGGGTGGACGTCGTCTTCGGCACGCACAACATCGGCAAGCTGCCGGTCCTGCTGGAACGCGCGCGCGTGCAGGAGGAGGCGCAGGTCGAGATCGCCGAGTCCCTGGAGGCGTTCCCCTCGACGCTGCCCACCCGCCGCGAGAGCGCGTACGCGGCCTGGGTGTCGATCTCCGTCGGCTGCAACAACACCTGCACCTTCTGCATCGTCCCGGCCCTGCGCGGCAAGGAGAAGGACCGCCGCCCGGGCGACATCCTGGCCGAGATCGAGGCCCTGGTCGGCGAGGGCGTCACGGAGATCACCCTGCTCGGCCAGAACGTCAACGCGTACGGCAGCGACATCGGCGACCGCGAGGCCTTCAGCAAGCTCCTGCGGGCCTGCGGGAAGATCGAGGGCCTGGAGCGCGTCCGCTTCACCTCGCCGCACCCCAGGGACTTCACGGACGACGTCATCGCCGCCATGGCCGAGACGCCCAACGTGATGCCCCAGCTCCACATGCCGATGCAGTCCGGCTCGGACACCGTCCTGAAGGCGATGCGCCGCTCCTACCGCCAGGAGCGCTATCTGGGGATCATCGAGAAGGTCCGCGCGGCCATCCCGCACGCGGCGATCTCCACGGACATCATCGTCGGCTTCCCCGGGGAGACCGAGGAGGACTTCGAGCAGACCCTCCACGCCGTCCGCGAGGCCCGCTTCGCGCAGGCGTTCACGTTTCAGTACTCCAAGCGCCCCGGGACGCCCGCGGCGACCATGGAGAACCAGATCCCCAAGGAGGTCGTCCAGGCGCGCTACGAGCGCCTCGTCGCCCTCCAGGAGGAGATCTCCTGGGACGAGAACAAGAAGCAGGTCGGCCGCACGCTGGAGCTCATGGTCGCCGAGGGCGAGGGCCGCAAGGACGACGCGACCCGGCGCCTGTCCGGCCGCGCCCCCGACAACCGCCTCGTCCACTTCGCCAAGCCCGACCAGGACGTCCGCCCCGGCGACATCGTCACCGTCGAGATCACGTACGCCGCCCCGCACCACCTCCTCGCCGAGGGCCCCGTCCTCGACGTACGGCGCACGCGCGCGGGCGACGCCTGGGAGAAGCGCACCGCGGAGAAGGCCGCCGCCCCGGCCGGCGTCCTGCTCGGCCTGCCCAAGGTCGGCGTCCCCGCGCCGCTGCCGGTCGCCACGGGCGGATGCAGCGTCGAGTGACCTCAGGGGCGGGACCCCGGACGACGCCGTCCGGCGCGCGTTCGGCCCCGCCCACCCGCGCATGCCCAGGTGCACGGTACGGGTTCGTTGGTCGTGTGCGTTGCGACGAAACGGTGCCGTTCTGACGTCACTCGCATGCCCCCCTTCAGCGTCCGACCGACCCGTATGTGACGTGTGACCGGTTCCCGGGGATACGCTGCCGATCATGCTTGTCGCCGCTGCAGTCTGTCCCTGTCCGCCCCTCCTGGTGCCCGAGATCGCCGCAGGCGCCGCGCCCGAGCTGGACGCGGCCAGAGCCGCCTGTGTGGACGCGCTGGGCGTGCTCGCCGCCGCCCGGCCGGACCGGCTGGTGGTGGTCGGTCCGGCGGCGGAGCACGGCTGCGGCCCGTACCCCGAGGGGACGCCGGGCTCGTTCCGGGGCTTCGGGGCCGACATCGTCGTACGGCTGGGGCGGGGCGACGGGGACGGGACCGGGCGGCTGCTGCCGCCGTCGCTCGCGGTGGGTGCCTGGCTGCTCGGGCGGGCCGGCTGGGGGGATGCCCCGATCGAGGGACTCGGAGTCGGGGAGCCGTTCGGGGCCGAGCAGTGCGTCCAGGCGGGCCGGGAGGCCGCGGGGCGGGCCGAGCGGGTCGCGCTGCTGGCGATGGGCGACGCCAGCGCGTGCCGCACGCTGAAGGCGCCGGGCTACCTCGACGAGCGGGCGGCGCCCTTCGACGCGGAGGTGGGGCGGGCCCTCGGCAAGGCGGACATCGCCGCGCTGGAGGCGATGGACGTGGAACTGGCCCGCCAGCTCATGGCGTCGGGGCGGGCGCCCTGGCAGGTGCTGGCCGGGGCGGGGCAGGGTGCCGGGCTGAGCGGCGAGCTGCTGTACGAGGACGCGCCCTACGGGGTGGGGTACGTCGTCGCGACCTGGTCGTAACCCCCGGGAACGGCGCCGGCGGACGGCTCCGTGAGGCCGTCCGCCGATGGCTGTCCCGGATGCGGATCAGGACGCCGGAGGGGGCGAGCTCGGCGGGGTGCCGGTCGTGCCGTCGTCCTTGTGCGCGAGCTTGTCCACCGCGCCCTTCGCCTTGTCCGTGCCCGTGTGGATCTTGTCGCTGTACTTGCCCTTGGTGCGCTCGTCGACCGCCTTGGCGGCCTTGTCGATGCCGTCCTGGATCTTGCCCCCGTGCTGCTGGGCGAGGTCGGAGACCTTGTCCTTGGCCGGTCCGAGCTTGGCCTTCAAATTGTCCATGAGACCCATCGGGTCACCTTCCCTCGCGGTACGTCACCTGCAACCGACAGAACTTCGTAAAACGCCCATATCCACTTCATACGGTACTCGCGCCCCCCGGATCGCGTCACCTCACCGGTGCGAGCGCGGCCCGCGAGGTTTGCGAGACTGGTGCCGTGAGCAGCGCACCCCCCGCCCCCCGAGTCATCGCCGTCGTCGGACCGACCGCGGCCGGAAAATCCGATCTCGGGGTCTTCCTGGCCCGTCGGCTGGGCGGTGAGGTCATCAACTCCGACTCCATGCAGCTCTACCGGGGGATGGACATCGGTACCGCCAAGCTAACGATCGAGGAGCGCGGCGGAGTTCCCCATCACCTCCTGGACATCTGGGACGTCACCGAGACCGCCTCCGTCGCCGAGTACCAGCGCCTCGCCCGCGCGCGGATCGACGCCCTGCTCGCCGAGGGGCGCTGGCCGATCCTGGTCGGCGGCTCCGGCCTGTACGTCCGAGGCGCGGTCGACAACCTGGAGTTCCCCGGCACCGACCCCGAGGTCCGCGCCCGCCTGGAGGAGGAGCTGGCCCTGCGCGGCTCCGGCGCCCTGCACGCGCGCCTGGCCGCCGCCGACCCCGCCGCCGCGCGCGCGATCCTGCCGGGCAACGGACGCCGCATCGTGCGCGCGCTCGAAGTGATCGAGATCACCGGCAAGCCCTTCACCGCGAACCTCCCGGGCCACGACTCGGTGTACGACACCGTCCAGATCGGCGTCGACGTCGCGCGCCCCGAACTCGACGAGCGCATCGCCCTGAGGGTGGACCGCATGTGGGAGGCGGGACTCGTCGACGAGGTGCGCGCACTGGAGGCGCAGGGGTTGCGCGACGGGCTCACGGCCTCGCGTGCGCTGGGCTACCAGCAGATCCTCGGGGCGCTCGCCGGGGAGTGCACCGAGGACGAGGCGCGGGCCGAGACCGTCCGCGCCACCAAGCGCTTCGCGCGCCGTCAGGATTCGTGGTTCAGGCGCGATCCCCGGGTGCACTGGTTGAGTGGGGCCGCGGCGGACCGGGGGGAACTTCCGCGCCTCGCATCGGCGTTGGTCGAACGACCGGTCACAGCCTGATCACGTCATGGCATCGGGACGCCCAGGCCGTCATCCGGGCCTGTCGCGTCGTGCCATCATCGAGCTTCGATCGACCAAGTGGAGTCCGAGTTGGGAGGGCGCGTGGCGATGGAGGCCGGCCCTCGTGACACCGCACAAGGCACCGAGAACCGCACTCCCCGGCGGGACGAACGGAAGCCGGACGACGGCCTCGCGCGCGCGGACGGGTACCTCGCCGAGACCGACGGCCCTCCGCGCCTGATCGACGGCATCCCCCGCCCCGGAGGGCCCGAGGACGACTCCCCCGGCCCCCGCGACGCGCAGCCGGACGACGGCTTCCAGGAGCCCGCGGACGGCGTCCTCACCTCCGACGGCCCCGACGAGACGCCCGACGGCGTCACGGACGACGGACCCGAGCCCGAGGAGATGTTCGCGAGCGGCCCCGAGGTCGAGGTCGAGCTGCGGCCCCAGCGCAGGCTGCGGATCTGGCAGCTCGCCCCGATCGTCGCCCTGGCCACCGTCGGCTCCCTGATGTTCGCCTTCCCGCTCGCCTTCGACTTCGGCGACAGCGGCGCCGTCGTCGCCATGCTCGGCCTGCTGATCTGCTCCTGCGCCGCTGGCTGGGGCATGATGGCCGCCCGCCGCGTCGGGTACACGTGGCCGGGCCTGCCCCTGCGGGGCTCAGGCCGCCGCCCGGACTGGCGCGTCGTCCTCGCGTACGTCGTGCTGGTCGCCGCGGCCGTCGCCCTCGCCGTCGGGCGCGTCGCCCGGCTGCGCTGAACCCCGCGCGGGAGCACCGTCACACGGTGTGAGCGGGACTGTCGTACCCACGCCGTACGATCGAGGAATGAGCACGCGGATCGCCTTCCTCAAGGGGCACGGGACCGAGAACGACTTCGTGATCGTCCCGGACCCGGAGAACGCCCTGGACCTCTCGCCCGCCGCCGTGGCCGCCCTGTGCGACCGCCGCGCGGGCATCGGCGGCGACGGACTGCTGCACGTCGTACGGTCCGCGGCGCACCCCGAGGCGCGCGCGATGGCGGCCGAGGCGGAGTGGTTCATGGACTACCGCAACGGCGACGGCTCGGTGGCCGAGATGTGCGGCAACGGCGTGCGCGTGTTCGCGCGCTACCTTCAGCACGCCGGACACGTCGAGGAGGGCGACCTCGCGATCGCCACGCGCGGGGGCGTCAAGAGCGTCCACATCGACAAGGTGGGGGACGTCACGGTCGGCATGGGCCGTGCCCGCCTCCCCGAGGGCGACGTCGAGGTGAGCGTCGGCGGGCGCAGCTGGCCCGCGCGCAACGTCAACATGGGCAACCCCCACGCGGTCGCCTTCGTCGACGACCTCGCGCACGCGGGCGACCTGTTCACCGCCCCGCCCGTCAGCCCCGCCTCCGCCTATCCGCAGGGCGTCAACGTCGAGTTCGTCGTCGACCGGGGCCCCCGGCACGTCGCCCTCAGGGTGCACGAGCGGGGCTCCGGTGAGACCCGCTCGTGCGGCACGGGCGCGTGCGCCGTGGCCGTCGCCACCGCGCGCAGGGACGGCGCCGACCCGGCCGTCACCGGCACGCCCGTGACGTACACCGTGGATGTGCCCGGGGGGCGCCTCGTCATCACCGAACAGCCCGACGGCGAGATCGAGATGACCGGTCCCGCCGTGATTCTCGCCGAAGGGACGATCGATTCCGGGTGGCTGGAAAGTGCCTCACGGCGCCCGGCGTAGGGCTTCACATCGCAGGCAGGGGCGGCCCGTCACCGTACGGGTGCGCCCCTGTCGCGCGTCCGGAGGGCAGGAATGCGCGACCTGCTCCGGCCACGGTGGCTCGAAACAGTCAACTACCGGAGTGTCGCTCGAATGGGTGATCCGTTTCACGCTCGGCGAGAGGCGGTCAGCCGCACATGGTGGGCTCGGTAGCATCAAGCACCGGCCCGGACGGGAGACCGAAACCAGTCCCCGAGCCGTGTCCGCCCTGGGGCACTCGTCCGCCGGTCCACGCAGCCGGAGGTGCCCATGAGTGCGGAGGCGACGAATCCCGCGACCCCAGGCCCGGTGGTGCCCGCCGTCCCCCGACGGCGCAGCCGCCCCCGTATCGACCTGCGCAGGCTGGGTCGTGCCGCCTTCCTGGGCCCGGCCGGCAGAGGCCGGCTGCCCGACGCGATCGGCCATGTCGTCGAGGCCCATCGCGCCCACCACCCCGAGGCCGACCTCGAACCGCTGCACCGCGCGTACGTGCTGGCCGAGTCCTCGCACCGCGGCCAGATGCGCAAGAGCGGCGAGCCGTACATCACCCACCCCCTCGCGGTGACGCTGATCCTCGCCGAACTCGGCGCGGAGACCACGACCCTGACGGCGTCTCTGCTCCACGACACCGTCGAGGACACCGATGTGACGCTCGACCAGGTCCGGGAACAGTTCGGCGAGGAGGTCCGTTATCTCGTCGACGGCGTCACGAAACTGGAGAAGGTCGACTACGGGGCCGCCGCCGAACCCGAGACCTTCCGCAAGATGCTGGTGGCCACCGGCAGCGACGTCCGCGTGATGTCGATCAAACTCGCCGACCGGCTGCACAACATGCGCACCCTCGGAGTGATGCGCCCCGAGAAACAGGCGCGCATCGCGAAGGTCACCCGGGACGTCCTGATCCCGCTCGCCGAACGCCTCGGCGTGCAGGCCCTCAAGACCGAACTGGAGGACCTGGTCTTCGCGATCCTCCACCCCGAGGAGTACGACCGCACGCGCGAGCTGATCGTCGACAACGCCTCCCGCGCGGACGACCCGCTCGCCGAGATGGCCGACGGCATGCGCGGCGTCCTGCGCGAGGCCGGCATCCAGGCCGAGATCCACATAAGGCCCCGGCACTTCGTCTCCGTCCACCGCTTCTCCCGCAAGCGCGGGCGTATGCGCGGCTCGGACTTCGGACGGCTCCTGGTGCTCGTCAACGAGGACGCCGACTGCTACGCCGTCCTGGGTGAACTGCACACCTGCATGACGCCCGTCGTCTCGGAGTTCAAGGACTTCATCGCCGTACCGAAGTTCAACCTCTACCAGTCGCTGCACACCGCCGTCGCGCGCGAGGACGGCCAGGTCGCCGAGGTGCTCATCCGCACGCACCGGATGCACAAGGTCGCCGAGGCCGGCGTCGTCGCCCTCGGCAACCCCTACGCGAGCCCGGCGGAGGAGCAGGCCGCGAGCGACGAGCGCATCGACCCGACCAAGCCCGGCTGGCTCTCCCGGCTCCTCGACTGGCAGGAGGCCGCGCCCGACCCGGACACGTTCTGGTCGACCCTGCGCGAGGACCTCGCCCAGGACCGCGAGATCACCGTCTTCCGCCCCGACGGCGGCACGCTCGGCCTGCCCGACGGGGCCACGTGCGTCGACGCCGCCTACGCCCAGTACGGCGAGGACGCGCACGCCTGCATCGGCGCCCGCGTGAACGGCCGCCTGGCGACCCTCAGCACCGCTCTGCGGGACGGGGACACCGTCCAGCTCCTCATGGGCCAGGACCCCGCCTCCGAGCCCTCCAGGGAGTGGCTGGAGCACGCCCACACCCCCGCGGCGCGCATCGCCATCCAGCGGTGGCTGTCCACGCACCCCACAGAGCCGCGCGGCGCCGCGCGGCAGGCGGAGGAGGGCGAACCCGCCTTCCGGGGGCAGAGCGGCCGTCGTACCGCTGACGGGCCGCTGCCGCATCCGTCGTCCGCCCCGCGTGCGGGGGGCACGATCTCCGTCGCCGGGCGGCCCGGCGTGGGCGTGCGGCTCGCCGGGTGCTGTACGCCCGTGCCCGCCGACGAGGTCACCGGGTTCGCCGTACGCGGGGGCGTGGTCACCGTCCACCGCGTCGAGTGCGCCGCCGTCGCGCGCATGCGCGGTGCCGGGCGGCCCGAGGCCGACGTCCACTGGGGCGACTCCACCGAGTGCCGCGTCACCCTCGTAGCCGAATCGTTCGGCCGCCCCCACCTCCTGGCCGACCTCACCGAGGCGATCGCCCTGGAGGGCGCCGAGATCGTCTCCGCCACCGTCGAACCACCGTCCCAGCAGCGTGTCCGCCACACCTACACCCTCGAACTCCCCGATGCGGCCCACTTGCCCGCCCTCATGCGCGCGATGAGAAACGTTCCTGGGGTGTACGACGTGAGCCGGGCACAGCACCACGCGGGAGCGCACTGAGGGGCACGCGCGCAGAGGGGCGCCGGGCAACTGCACGCGCGCGGGACCCCGTTCCCCGGCAACTCGGCCCCACCCGGGCAACACGTTCGGGTGGGTCGGGCGCGAGTCGGCGTCGGCGGGGGCGTGCGCACTGGTAGCCGTGGGGCATGCTGCGCAGCCCTCGAACCGAAGCCCCCGAGGCCACCGGTCCCGCGATCGCCGGACCCCGCCCCCGGGACGCCCGCCCGCGTCACCGCCGTCTCGCGCGGGCGGCCTTCCTCGCCTCCGCGCTCTCCCTGTGCCTCGTCGCCGCGAGCGCGCCCCCCGAGCAACTCGGCGTCGGGGACCGCCTGTTTCCGAACCTCGGCAACCCCGGGTACGACGTTGCCGCGTACGACCTGGACTTCACGTACCCGGGGAGCAACGACAAGCCCCTGCGCGCGGTGACGACGATCGACGCGTGGACGACCGAACGGTTGGAGCGGGTCAACCTGGACTTCGCGCACGGGGACGTCGGGTCGGTCCAGGTCGACGGCGAACCGGCGCACTACGCGCGCGCGGGCGAGGACCTCGTCGTCACCCCGCGCCGCGCCGTCCCGGCGGGGAGCTGGATGCGGATCACCGTCCGGCACACCAGCGACCCCATGCCTCCCAAGGACGGCGAGGGCGGCTGGGTGCGCACCGCGGACGGGCTCGCCATGGCGAACCAGGCGGACGTCGGCCACCTGGTGTTCCCCTGCAACGACCACCCCTCGGACAAGGCGATGTTCACCATCAGGGTGACCGCCCCCGACGGATACACGGCCGTCGCGAACGGTCTGCCCACCGGCGTCGACCGCGCGCGCGGGACGACGACGTGGACGTACCGCACCCAGCACCCCATGGCGACCGAGCTGACCCAGGTCTCCATCGGCCGCTCGACCGTCCTGCACCGTGATGGACCGCACGGCCTGCCCGTACGGGACGTCGTCCCCACCGCGGACCGTGCCGCCCTGGAGCCGTGGCTGGCGAAGACACCGGACCAGATCTCCTGGATGGAGTCGAAGGTCGGGCCGTACCCGTTCGAGACGTACGGGCTGCTCATGGCGAGCGCCAGCACCGGGTTCGAGCTGGAGACGCAGACCCTGTCGCTGTTCGAGAAGGACCTGTTCACCGAACCCGGCTACCCCGCCTGGTACGTCGAGTCGATCATGGTCCACGAACTGTCGCACCAGTGGTTCGGCGACAGCGTCTCCCCGCGCACCTGGTCCGACCTGTGGCTCAACGAGGGGCACGCCACCTGGTACGAGGCCCTGTACGCGCAGGAGAAGGCGGGCCGCACGCTGGAGGCCCGCATGAAGGCCGCGTACGGCGCGTCCGACCGCTGGCGCGCGGCCGGCGGCCCGCCCGCCCTCCCCAAGGGCCCCGAGGCCGGCCAGAAGATCAGCATCTTCCGCCCCGTCGTCTACGACGGCGCAGCCCTCGTCCTGTTCGCGCTGCGCGAGACCATCGGCCGCCCCGCGTTCGAGCGCCTGGAGCGCGCGTGGGTGACCGAGAACCACGACGGCGTCGCGAGCACCGCAGACTTCACCCGCCTCGCCGAACGCGTCTCCGGCCACGACCTCGCCGCGTTCTTCGACGCCTGGCTCTACGGCACGAAGACGCCTCCGATGCCGGGCCACCCGGACTGGAAGTCCCAGGCCCCGACGAGCACGAAGGCGGGGGAGAAGACGCCGGTGGCGCGGCACGGGCGGCACTGAGCGTGCACCCCTGCCGCACCGTCTCCCCGATAAGCCCGTGACGAGGCAGGGCAGGGCGTGCGACCATTTTCGGGCCGGCGCGGTACGGGGCCGATATGCGGGAATCTTCCGCCGGGCTCGTGCGTTGAGCAGGGTGACAGGCGCCCTAGCGGCATCTTCGACGACGTAAGGATCAAATGACCTCCTCTTCTTCCCCTTCCCAGGACACCAAGCGCCTCGCGCAGGACTACCCCGACGGTCTTCGGGCCGATGCCCTGATGGAAGAGGACGTCGCCTGGAGCCACACGATCGACGAGGAGCGGGACGGCGATCAGTTCGACCGCTCGGAGCGCGCGGCCCTGCGCCGCGTGGCGGGCCTCTCCACCGAGCTGGAGGACGTCACCGAGGTCGAGTACCGCCAGCTGCGGCTGGAGCGGGTCGTCCTCGTCGGCGTCTGGACCACCGGCACCGCGCGGGACGCGGACAACTCCCTCGCCGAACTCGCGGCCCTCGCGGAGACGGCCGGCGCGCTCGTCCTCGACGGTGTCGTCCAGCGCCGCGACAAGCCCGACCCGGCCACCTTCATCGGCTCCGGCAAGGCCCAGGAACTGCGCGACATGGTCCTGGAGAGCGGCGCCGACACCGTGATCTGCGACGGCGAGCTGAGCCCCGGCCAGCTGATCGCCCTCGAAGACGTCGTCAAGGTCAAGGTCATCGACCGTACGGCCCTGATCCTCGACATCTTCGCCCAGCACGCCAAGTCCCGGGAGGGCAAGGCGCAGGTCGCGCTCGCGCAGATGCAGTACATGCTGCCGAGGCTCCGCGGCTGGGGTCAGTCCCTGTCCCGCCAGATGGGCGGCGGCAAGGGCGGCGGCCTCGCCACCCGAGGCCCCGGTGAGACCAAGATCGAGACGGACCGGCGCCGGATCCGCGAGAAGATGGCGAAGATGCGCCGGGAGATCGCGGAGATGAAGACCGGCCGCGAGATCAAGCGCCAGGAGCGCAAGCGCCACAAGGTGCCGTCCGTCGCCATCGCGGGCTACACCAACGCCGGCAAGTCCTCCCTGCTCAACCGCCTCACCGGCGCGGGCGTCCTGGTCGAGAACGCCCTGTTCGCGACCCTGGACCCGACCGTCCGCCGCGCGGAGACCCCGAGCGGGCGTCTCTACACCCTGGTGGACACCGTCGGCTTCGTCCGGCACCTGCCGCACCACCTGGTCGAGGCGTTCCGCTCCACCATGGAGGAGGTCGGCGAGTCCGACCTGATCCTGCACGTGGTGGACGGCTCGCACCCCGCCCCGGAGGAGCAGCTCGCCGCCGTGCGCGAGGTCGTCAGGGACGTCGGCGCCACCGGCGTACCCGAGATCGTCGTGATCAACAAGGCGGACGCCGCCGACCCGCTCACGCTCCAGCGGCTGCTGCGGATCGAGAAGCGCTCCATCGCGGTCTCCGCGCGCACCGGCGAGGGCATCGCCGAACTGCTCGCGCTGATCGACGAGGAACTGCCGAGGCCGTCCGTCGAGATCGAGGCGCTCGTGCCGTACACGCACGGCAAGCTGATCGCCCGCGCCCACACGGAGGGCGAGGTCCTCTCCGAGGAACACCTCGCGGAGGGCACGCTGCTGAAGGCGCGGGTCCACGAGGAACTCGCCGCGGACCTCGCGCCGTACGTACCCGCCCAGGCGGTCTGACGCGCGTACGCCCAACGACGAAGCGCCGCACCCTCAGTACGAGGGTGCGGCGCTTCGTCGTCGCGTCACTGGCCCGCGGACCTCTTGCTCACCGACTCGTACACGCCCTTGGCGACCTCGCCGAGGCGCGGTCCCGCGAGCCAGCCCGAGGTGGCCGGGCCGATGGACGTGTTGGACACCAGCGCGAGCCTGCCGTCGGCCCTCTTCGCGGTCCAGCCGCCGCCGGAGGAGCCGCCCGTCATCGTGCAGCCGATCCGGTACATCGTCGGGTCCGCCGAGGACAGCGAGAGCCGGCCCGGCTTGTCCGTGCACTCGTACAGCTTCTGCCCGTCGAACGGCTCGGCCGCCGGGTAGCCCGCCGCCGTGATGCTCGGCACGTCCGCCACCGCGGGCGCCGCGAAGTCCACCGGCAGTGCCCCGCCGACCGTCTCCTCCAGCGACTTGCCGGAGCCGCCCTTCTCCGGGGTCACATGGATGACCGCGAAGTCGTACGGCGCGCCGTCACCGCCCTTCGGGCCGCCCTGCGCGATCCACTGCTGCGAGGTCTGCGCCCAGTCGCCCCACCACACGCCGTACGGCGCGACCTGCTCGCGCGTCGCCGTCTTGAGCGCGGACGTCGCCGTCGCGCTGTCGTTGTACGACGGGACGAACGCGATGTTGCGGTACCAGCCGCCGTTCTTGCCGGCGTGCACGCAGTGGCCCGCCGTCCACACCAGGTTGGACCGGCCGGGGTGCGCCGGGTCCTCGACGACCGTCGCCGAGCAGACCATCGAGCCCTCGGGGGAGTCGAAGAGCAGCTTGCCCGCCTCCGGCACGTTCGCGTGGTACTTCGCGGCCACCGCCTTCGCGTCCACCGGCGCCGGCTCCCGGTCCGTCACGCCCTGGTCGCCCGCGAGGTCGCTGTCGTCGACGCCGCGGTCCGGGTCCTGGGCGTCCCGCATCCGGTCCGGGTCCCACAGGCCCTCGATGATCGGGTTGACGAAGTCCTGCGCCTCGCGCAGCCAGTCGTTCTTGTCCCAGTTCTTCCAGGCGCCGTTCTTCCACTTGTCGAGGTCGATGCCGTGCTTCTTGAGCCGGTCCAGCAGGTCGTCCGGGATCTGGACCTTCCCGCCGCCGGACTCGGAGGCGGAGGCCGCCGCCGACGGTGAACCGGCCGCCTGGTCGTCCCCGTCGCACGCGGTGGCGGTGAGCGCGAGCACCGAGGCGAGGGCCGCCGCGGACAGCACCGCCCTGCGGCGCGGGCGCGCGCCGTCCCCTCGACGAGTGGTGAACGGCGGCCGTATCGATGGCATGTCTGAACTCCCCCTGCTTTTCGTGAACTTGGTGCAATGCCGTGAAATCGGCCGCCCGAACGGTGAGTTCGGGCCGATCCCACGGTCACGTGGAACGGCAACACACGATATGCGCTCGCTGTGGGGGACTTCCGTGGGAACGGCAACGGTTTCGCTACGGGCTGCCTGAACTGGGGAGTTGGGCGGAGAAACGGTTCGGACCGGGCGCCCCAAGGGGTGCGCGAGCCGGGTGGCGTCGCTCCCGTCGCCGGTGTCCCTTCCGACGCTCGGACGATCTTCGGTGAGGCCGTAACCCGTCGGCCGGAGCGGGGTTGGTAGCGGCGGGGGCGCGACGGGGTCCCGTTCCTGGGCGAGGGAAGGCGGGCGGCCGTGGATGTGATCGGGGCGGGGGAGCGGACCTGTGCGCTGCCGATCGTGCCGGTGCGGGCGCGCGGGCTGACCGTCGAGGGGGCCGACGGGCGGCGGTACCTGGACTGTCTCTCGGGAGGCGGGGCCCTCGCGCTCGGGCACAACCACCCCGTCGTCCTCGCGGCGATCCGCAAGGTCCTCGACTCCGGGGCGCCGCTGCACGCCCCCGGCCTCGCGACCCCCGTCAAGGACGCCTTCGTCACCGAGCTGCTGCGCACCCTTCCGCCCGGACTCGCCGGCCACGCGCGCGTGCGTTTCTGCGGGCCCGCCGGGACGGACGCCGTGGCGGCGGCCCTCACGCTGGCCCGCACCGCCACCGGTCGCGCCGGGGTCCTCGCCTTCAGCGACGCCCACCACGCGACCGCCGCAGGCGTCTCCGGTGGGGCGCCCTATCCGTACGGCTACCGCTGTCCCTACGGCGTCGGCGGCCAGGGGGGTGCCGAACTCGCCGCCCGCTGGGCCGAGTCCGTCCTCGACGGGGCCCAGCCGGGCGTGGCCCGCCCCGGGTGCGTGATCCTCGAACCCGTCCAGGGCGAGGGCGGCGTCGTCCCCGTGCCGGACGACTGGCTGCGCCGGGTGCGACAGGTCACCGCCGATCGGGGCGTCCCCCTGATCGCCGACGAGATCCAGACCGGCGTCGGCCGCACCGGTGCCTTCTGGGCCGTCGAGCACAGCGGGATCACCCCCGACGTCATGGTCCTCTCCCAGGCCATCGGCGGCAGCCTGCCCCTCGCGGTGATCGTCCACCGCGACGACCTCGTGGGGGAACCCGGCGCCCACGCGTTCCCTGGCAACCAGCTCGCCATGGCTGCGGGGGCGGCCACCCTCGCCCACGTCCGCGAACACCGACTCGCCGACCACGCGGCCGGGCTCGGAGCCCGGATGCTCCGTCAACTCCGGGCTCTTGCGGGGGAGTTCCCGTACGTCGGTGAGGTGCGGGGGCGGGGGCTCATGATCGGTGTCGACATGGCGGCTGCGGAGTCGGACGTGGGGGTGCCATGGGCGGCCGGGGTCGGTGGGGGCGCTTGTGCGTCGTCCGTGGGTGCCTCCGACGTTGCCGCCGTGGGCGGAGGTGCCCCAGCCCCGCACCTGGACGCCTCCGGCATCGCCGCCGCTGTCCAACGCGCCTGCTTGGAGCGGGGGTTGATTGTCGGCCGGCACGGCAGCGTCGTCCGCCTCCTCCCGCCCCTCACGATCACCGACGATCAGGCGACCGCGATCCTCGACCGTTTCGCCGACGCGATCGGGGCGGTCGCAGGCGATCCCGTTGCGGCAGTCACTCGCTACCCCGGCGCCCGCGACCTCGCCACGGTGGTCACCCGCGCCCCTGCCATCCACGACCCCGCCACCCGCCTCTCCATGCCGGGCGAGCACCGCACTTACCGCCGTACGGACCCGCCGCCCCCACGCGCGACACCCCCGACCTAGCCCCTCACTGCTCACCGGCCACCTCACGGGCCACCCACCCCCCTCACAAGGACCCTCCGTGCACACCGAACCCACCAGACGACCGGCCTCCGCCCCCCACTCCCTCCCGGCCCCCGCCCCCGCTGCCGGCCACCCCGCCCCCCACGCCACCGCCCAAGCCGCCGCCACGGAGAACCTCCTCCGCTGCTGGGTGCGCGAGACATCCGTACCGCCCCCCGACACCGACCACCTCCGCATCCCCCTCCCGTCCTCCGGCCTCACCCTGCTCGTCCCCGTCCACTACTGGTCCCCCACCGGCCTGCACCGCTTCGGCCCCCCGACGCTCGCCGACGCCCCCGCCCCGGCCCCTCCACTGGACGCGATCACGCTCGCGGCCTTGCTGACCCGCGAGGCACACTCGGGCGCTGCCCCTACGGGACCGGCCCGTGAGGCACACCCAGGCACCGCCGCCCCGGCCCCGGCCCGCACAGCCGACGCGACACCGGCCCGCGACCGAGCCGTCGACAGCCCCGCCCCCGGCACCCCGCCCCACCCCGCAGACCCCTCCGACCTCGTCCCCCGCGTAGCCGACTCCCTCCGCCGCGCAACCCTCTTCCTCACCGGCCACCAAGCCCCCCACTCCGACACCCCCGACCTGTTCCTCGCCGCCGAACAGTCCCTCCTCCTGGGGCACCCCCTCCACCCCACCCCGAAGAGCAGGGAGGGCCTGACCGACGCCGAAACCCTTCGCTACTCACCCGAGTCACGTGGCTCGTTCCCCCTTCACTGGCTCGCTGTCGCCCCGTCCGTACTCGCCACCGACTCCGCCTGGACCGAGAGCGGACGAGGGGTTCGCGCGGAGCACCTGACCGCCCGACTGGCCGGCCCCGGGCTCCCGTTGCCCGAGGGGTACGCCGCCCTCCCCCTGCACCCCTGGCAGTTCCACGAGACCCGGCACCGCCCCGAGGTCGCGGCCCTGCTGGACGCCGGGCTGCTGAGGGACCTCGGCCCGTACGGCTCCCCGTGGCACCCGACCTCCTCGGTCCGCACCGTCCACCGCTCCGGCGCCCCCGCGATGCTCAAACTCTCGCTGGCGCTGCGCATCACCAACTCCCGCCGGGAGAACCTCCGCAAGGAACTCCACCGGGGCGTCGAGGTGCACCGCCTCCTGCGCACCGGCCTCGCCCGGGAGTGGCACGCCGCCCACCCGCACTTCGACATCGTCCGCGACCCGGCCTGGCTCGCCGTCGACGACCGCGAGGGCCGGCCCGTGACCGGACTGGACGTGGTCATCCGGCACAACCCCTTCGCCCCGTCGGACGACGTCTCGTGCGTCGCCGGCCTGGTGTCGCCCCGCCCGCACGCCCCCGGGCCCCTGCCCGGCGCCCGCCGTCCCTTGACCGATCACCACCTGGACCTCCTCTCCTTCCGTTCCCGTCTCGCGACCCTCGTGGACCGCCTCGCCTCCCGCAGCGCCCGCCCCCGCAGTGCCGTCGCCGTCGAGTGGTTCCTGCGGTACCTGGAACACGTCGTCCGCCCGGTGCTGTGGCTCGACGGCGAGGCGGGGATCGCCCTGGAGGCCCACCAGCAGAACACCCTCCTGCTCCTGGACCCCGACGGCTGGCCCGCGGGCGGCCGGTACCGGGACAACCAGGGCTACTACTTCCGCGAGTCCCGCCGCGCCGACCTCGACACCCGGCTCCCCGGCATCGGCGCCTCCAGCGACACGTTCGTCTCCGACGAGGTCACCGACGAGCGCTTCGCCTACTACCTCGGCATCAACAACGTGCTCGGCCTGATCGGCGCGTTCGGCTCCGAACGCCTCGTGGACGAACGCCTGTTGCTCGCCTCCTTCCGCCGCTTCCTCGCATCGGCCGCCGCCGGCCCCCGGCGGATGCGCAGCTCCCTCCCTTCCCGGCTGCTCGACTCACCCGTCCTGCGCTGCAAGGCGAACCTCCTGACCCGGCTGCACGGCCTCGACGAACTCGTCGGCCCGGTCGACACCCAGTCCGTCTACGTCACCATCGCCAACCCCCTCGCCTCCTCCTAGACCCCGGCCTCCCTCCCGAAAGGAGCGTTCCTGTGCCGACCACGAAAGGTCACGACGACCCCAGCACCACCGGAGACCTTCTGGACGGGGTCGCCGACTGGGGCCCCACCCTCTGCCACGTCGGCATCTTCCATCTCATCCCCGTGACGTTCGACCGGGGAATCCCTCTGGTCGCCCGCTGGATGAACGACCCTGTCGTAGCCGCCTTCTGGGACCTGGCGGGCCCCGAGATCCGGACCACCCGGCACATCAGGGTCCAGCTCCAGGGCGGCGGGCGCAGCGTCCCCTGCCTGGGGGTGCTGAACGGTACGCCGATGAGCTACTGGGAGATCTACCGCGCGGATCTCGACCCGCTGGCCCGCTACTACCCCGCCCTGCCGCACGACACCGGTCTGCACCTCCTCATCGGGGACGCGCGGGACCGGGGGAGAGGGCTGGGCGGAGTCCTGTTGCGGACGGTCGCCGACCTCATCCTCGAAAAGCGCCCCGACTGCCCCCGGGTCATCGCGGAACCGGACGTCCGCAACGCTCCTTCCCTCCGCATCTTCTACACCTCCGGCTTCGAGCGCATCGGCGAGGTCGACCTCCCCTCCAAGCGGGCCGTGCTCGTGACGCGCGACCGCGATTCCCTGTGCCCTCCGCCCGAGGGCCGGCTTCCTCAGTTCACGGACCCCAACCTTCCGGGCTTCTCATGACTGCTCGAACTTGCTTCGTTACTCATAGTGACGTTCCGGATGTCGTCCGAGTTCCCTCGTCGCCCAGACTTTTTTCCGAGCCCCCTCCGAGCCCCCTTCCGGGCCTCCTCCACCCCTTCGGACCCCGGCGCCCACCCCACTCCCTCGCGCCCCCTCCCACTCCACACCCCACCCCGATCCCACCCCCACCTCCCGATCGGCGGCACGATTGTCAGTCCCGGGCCGTAGGGTGGTCGCGCTATGACGAAGCCCTCTCTCCCCGAACTCCTGCATGCCGCCGTCACCTCCGTCGGCGGCGCGGAGCGTCCCGGTCAGGTGACCATGGCCGAAGCCGTCGCGGAGGCGATCGACGACGGCTCCCATCTGCTGGTGCAGGCCGGCACCGGCACCGGAAAGTCGCTGGGATACCTCGTCCCCGCGCTCGCGCACGGCGAGCGGGTGGTGGTCGCGACCGCCACCCTCGCCCTCCAGCGCCAGCTCGTGGAACGCGACCTCCCGCGCACGGTTGACGCCCTGCACCCCCTGCTGCGCCGCCGCCCGGAGTTCGCGATGCTCAAGGGCAGATCGAACTACCTGTGCCTGCACCGGCTGCACGAGGGCGTGCCGCAGGACGAGGAGGAGGGCCTCTTCGACCAGTTCGAGGCGGCGGCCCCCTCCAGCAAGCTGGGCCAGGACCTGCTGCGGCTGCGCGACTGGTCGGACGAGACGGAGTCGGGCGACCGCGACGACCTCACCCCGGGCGTGTCCGACCGCGCGTGGGCGCAGGTGTCGGTCTCCTCCCGCGAGTGCCTGGGCGCCTCCAAGTGCGCGTACGGCGCGGAGTGCTTCGCCGAGACGGCCCGCGAGCGCGCCAAGCTCGCCGAGGTCGTCGTCACCAACCACGCGCTGCTCGCGATCGACGCCATCGAGGGCGCCCCGGTCCTCCCGCAGCACGAGGTCCTGATCGTCGACGAGGCGCACGAACTGGTCTCCCGGGTCACCGGCGTCGCCACCGGCGAGCTGACCCCGGGACAGGTCAACCGCGCGGTACGGCGCGCCGCCAAACTGGTCGACGAGAAGGTCGCCGACCAGCTCCAGACCGCGGCCGAGGGCTTCGAGCGGCTGATGGAACTGGCCCTGCCCGGACGCCTCGAAGAGCTGCCGGAGGACCTCGGCTACGCGCTGACGGCCCTGCGCGACGCGGGCCGTACGGTGATCTCCGCGCTCGGCACGACCCGCGACAAGTCCGTCCAGGACGAGGACGCGGTCCGCAAGCAGGCGCTGGCGTCGGTGGAGACCGTCCACGACGTGGCGGAGCGCATCGTGCAGGGCTCCGAGTACGACGTCGTCTGGTACGAGCGCCACGACCGCTTCGGGGCGTCCCTGCGCGTCGCGCCGATGTCCGTGTCGGGCCTGCTGCGGGAGAAGCTCTTCGCGGACCGCTCGGTCGTCCTGGCGTCGGCCACGCTGAAGCTGGGCGGCGACTTCAACGGCGTCGGCGCGTCCCTCGGGCTCGCCCCGGAGGGCGTCGAGGGCGAGGACCTGCCGCAGTGGAAGGGCCTCGACGTCGGCTCGCCCTTCGACTACCCCCGCCAGGGCATCCTGTACGTCGCCAAGCACCTCTCGCGCCCCGCGCGCGACGGCGACCGCGCGGACATGCTGGACGAGCTGGCCGACCTCGTCCAGGCGGCCGGCGGCCGTACGCTCGGCCTGTTCTCGTCGATGCGGGGCGCCCAGCTCGCCGCCGAGGAACTGCGCGTGCGCATGCCGGAGTTCCCGATCCTCCTCCAGGGCGAGGAGACGCTCGGCGAGCTGATCAAGAACTTCGCGGCGGACCCGAGGACGTGCCTGTTCGGCACGCTCTCGCTCTGGCAGGGCGTCGACGTGCCCGGGCCCAGCTGCCAGCTCGTCGTCATGGACAAGATCCCGTTCCCGCGCCCCGACGACCCGCTGATGAGCGCCCGGCAGAAGAAGGTCGAGGAGGCCGGGGGCAACGGCTTCATGTCCGTCGCCGCCACCCACGCGGCCCTCCTGATGGCCCAGGGAGCCGGCCGCCTCGTCCGCGCGACGGGGGACCGGGGTGTCGTGGCCGTCCTGGACCAACGCCTCGCCACCGCGCGCTACGGCAGCTATCTGAAGTCCTCCATGCCCGACTTCTGGTACACGACGGACCGCAACCAGGTCCGCAAGTCCCTTGCGGCGATCGACGCGGCGGCGAAGCAGGCGGAGGCGTGAGGGCGTGAAAGAGGGGGCGAGCCGCGACTCGCCCCCCATCGAGGGCACGTCAAGGCCCCGTAAGAAGACAACACAGGGCCCCGGAACCGGCGCAGGGATCCCGGGGCCCAGTCAACAGGGCGGAGGCGCAGCAGGAAGGCCCGCCCGCGCACCGCCTCAGATGCGGCGCAGTACGGCCACCACCTTGCCGAGGATCGTCGCGTCGTCACCGGGGATCGGCTCGTACGCGGCGTTGTGCGGAAGCAGCCACACATGGCCGTCCTCGCGCTTGAAGCGCTTGACCGTCGCCTCCCCGTCGAGCATCGCGGCGACGATGTCGCCGTTCTCGGCGACGGGCTGGCGGCGGACGGTCACCCAGTCGCCGTCACAGATCGCGGCCTCGATCATCGAGTCGCCGACGACCTTCAGCACGAACAGCTCACCGTCGCCCACGAGCTGACGGGGCAGCGGGAAGACGTCCTCGACGGACTCCTCCGCGAGGATCGGGCCACCGGCGGCGATCCGGCCGACCAGCGGGACGTACGACGCGGCGGGCTTGCCCGCGGTGTCCGTCGGCTGCGCGGAGACCGACTGGTCGGAGCCGCGCACCTCGTACGCGCGCGGGCGGTGCGGGTCACGGCGCAGGAAGCCCTTGCGCTCCAGGGCCATCAGCTGGTGCGCCACCGAGGACGTGCTGGACAGGCCGACGGCCTGGCCGATCTCCCGCATGGACGGTGGGTAGCCCCGCCGCTGCACGGAATCCCTGATGACCTCGATCACCCGGCGCTGCCGGTCGGTCAGGCCCGAGCTGTCCGCCCGGATGCCTGGAGGTCGGCCCGGCAGGGAGCGCTTGTGCCCCTCGGGGTTTGTGGCTTCGTTCATCGCGTGCACCGGGTCGAGTCGGCCCTGGGAGCGCTCCTGGGCGGTGATGGTGGCACTGTCTGCGGTGGTGGTCACGGCGGCCCCTCTCGATGGTCTCCCTGCTTGACAACGGTAGTTGCTTTCGAAAGGTTGCGCCAAACACACGTTCGAGTGAAAAACCCCGAAGAGTTGGACTTGATCATGTGTCCAGGTGTATGGCTCACGCCGTGTCCGGCGCGCGGAATGGGCTGACGTCGTACCCTTCGCCGCTGTCACCGGTGGCCTTGTGGGCCGTCGTCCCAGTCTGCCAGCCGTCGCCCTGTCCGGCGGGGATCAAGGCCCGAGTCCCACCTCTCCTCCCTCCCGCGCTCACGCAATCTCCCCATGTGCCCAGGTGGCGTCCCGCGCGCGTGTATGCGCGGGGTCGTCCTCGGGCGCCCTGCCGGCGCGACACGCGGGAATGGCCTGGGTTTATTCGTCAATCCCCCACATCTAGTGGTTGGATTGGCGACGTGGCCCAGAAGTTGTGGTGCCCCGTGTGTTCGCACCCCCCGGGATCGCCTATGCTGGGGGCTGCTTCGTGAGGCCCCAGGGGCCCGTGAGGCCATCGAGTCTGCTGTGAGGAGGGTTGGGAATCCATGCACTGCCCCTTCTGCAGGCACCCCGACAGTCGTGTGGTCGACAGCCGTACGACCGACGACGGCACGTCGATCCGCAGGCGCCGTCAGTGTCCTGACTGCTCCCGTCGTTTCACGACGGTGGAGACCTGCTCGCTGATGGTGATCAAGCGCTCCGGAGTCACCGAACCCTTCAGCCGTACCAAGGTCATCAACGGCGTGCGCAAGGCGTGCCAGGGACGGCCTGTCACCGAGGACGCCCTCGCCCAGCTCGGCCAGCGGGTCGAGGAGGCCGTACGGGCCACCGGAAGCGCCGAGCTGACGACCCACGACGTGGGGCTGGCCATACTCGGCCCGTTGCAGGAACTCGACCTCGTCGCCTATCTGCGGTTCGCCTCGGTCTACCGGGCGTTCGACTCGCTGGAGGACTTCGAGGCCGCGATCGTGGAACTCAGGAACCAGACGGGACCCCCGGCCGCGGACGACGACGTCCGCGAGGGCGCGGTCCCGGAGGGCATCGGTGGGGCCGGGGCCGTTCAGGTGCCCGGGCCCGCCGCTACCGCCGACTGACCCGGCGGCCGGCACCGGGCGGAGACGCCGGGGTCGGCCGGGTATCGGCGATGAAGAGACCTGTTGCGGGCGGAAGAGCGTTTGGGTGCCCGCAACTTCAGAAATCACACTGTGTCACGGGAACAACGTGGCATTTCTGGGCGTTTTTGCCTGTACCAGGGAGGCGGCATGACAGAGACGGCGAGCGGTCCGGCGCGAGGTTCCCGAGCCAAGGGAGCCAAGGCCAGCAAGGGCCTGCGCATCGAGCGCATCCACACCACCCCCGGCGTGCATCCGTACGACGAGGTGGTCTGGGAGCGCCGTGACGTCGTCATGACCAACTGGCGCGACGGCTCGGTCAACTTCGAGCAGCGTGGCGTCGAGTTCCCCGACTTCTGGTCGGTGAACGCGGTCAACATCGTCACCAGCAAGTACTTCCGCGGAGCGGTCGGCACCCCCCAGCGTGAGGTCAGCCTCAAGCAGCTGATCGACCGCATCGTGAAGACGTACACGAAGGCCGGTGAGGAGTACAAGTACTTCGCCTCGCCCGCGGACGCGGAGATCTTCGAGCACGAACTGGCGTACGCCCTCCTGCACCAGATCTTCAGCTTCAACAGCCCCGTCTGGTTCAACGTCGGCACCCCGCAGCCCCAGCAGGTGTCCGCCTGCTTCATCCTGGCCGTCGACGACTCCATGGAGTCGATCCTCGACTGGTACAAGGAAGAGGGCATGATCTTCAAGGGCGGCTCCGGCGCCGGCCTGAACCTCTCCCGCATCCGCTCCTCCAAGGAACTCCTCTCCTCCGGCGGCAACGCCTCGGGCCCGGTCTCCTTCATGCGCGGCGCCGACGCCTCGGCCGGCACCATCAAGTCCGGTGGCGCCACCCGCCGCGCGGCCAAGATGGTCGTCCTGGACGTCGACCACCCGGACGTCGAGGACTTCATCGCCACGAAGGTGAAGGAGGAGGAGAAGATCCGCGCCCTGCGCGACGCGGGCTTCGACATGGACCTCGGCGGCGACGACATCACGTCGGTCCAGTACCAGAACGCCAACAACTCGGTCCGCGTGAACGACGAGTTCATGACCGCCGTCGAGAACGGCACCGAGTTCGGCCTGCGCGCCCGCCTGGGCGGCGAGATCATCGAGACGGTCGACGCCAAGGCACTCTTCCGCAAGCTCGCCGAGGCCGCCTGGGCCTGCGCCGACCCGGGCATCCAGTACGACGGTGTGATCAACAACTGGCACACCTGCCCCGAGTCCGGCCGGATCACCGCGTCGAACCCGTGCAGCGAGTACATGCACCTGGACAACACGTCCTGCAACCTCGCCTCGCTGAACCTGATGAAGTTCCTCAAGGACGACGGCAAGGGCGAGCAGTCCTTCGAGGCCGAGCGCTTCCAGAAGGTCGTCGAACTCGTCATCACCGCGATGGACATCTCCATCTGCTTCGCCGACTTCCCCACCCAGAAGATCGGCGAGAACACCCGCGCCTTCCGCCAGCTCGGCATCGGCTACGCCAACCTCGGCGCCCTCCTGATGGCGACCGGCCACGCGTACGACTCCGACGGCGGCCGTACCCTCGCCGGCTCCATCACCTCCCTGATGACCGGTACGGCCTACCGTCGCTCCGCCGAACTCGCCGCGATCGTCGGCCCGTACGACGGCTACGCGCGCAACGCCGACGCCCACAACCGCGTCATGAAGCAGCACGCCGACGCGAACGGCGCCGCCGTCACCATGGACGACCTCGACACCCCGGTCTGGGCCGCGGCCACCGAGGCCTGGCAGGACGTCCTGCGCCTCGGCAAGCAGAACGGTTTCCGTAACGCCCAGGCGTCGGTCCTCGCCCCGACCGGCACCATCGGCCTCGCGATGTCCTGCGACACCACCGGCGTCGAACCCGACCTCGCCCTGGTCAAGTTCAAGAAGCTGGTCGGCGGCGGCTCGATGCAGATCGTCAACGGCACCGTCCCGCAGGCCCTGCGCCGCCTGGGCTACCAGGAGGAGCAGATCGAGGCGATCGTCGCCCACATCGCCGAGCACGGCAACGTGATCGACGCCCCCAGCCTCAAGACCGAGCACTACGAGGTCTTCGACTGCGCCATGGGCGAGCGCGCCATCTCCCCGATGGGCCACGTCCGGATGATGGCCGCGATCCAGCCCTGGATCTCCGGCGCCATCTCCAAGACGGTCAACATGCCGGAGACGGCGACCGTCGAGGAGGTCGAGGAGATCTACTTCGAGGCCTGGAAGCTCGGCGTCAAGGCGCTCGCGATCTACCGCGACAACTGCAAGGTCGGCCAGCCCCTCTCCGCGAAGACCAAGGACTCCAAGGAGAAGACCGAGGTCACCGAGAAGGCCGAGGCGACGATCCGCGAGGCCGTCGAGAAGGTCATCGAGTACCGCCCGGTCCGCAAGCGCCTCCCCAAGGGCCGTCCCGGCATCACCACGTCCTTCACGGTCGGCGGCGCCGAGGGCTACATGACGGCCAACTCCTACCCGGACGACGGCCTCGGAGAGGTCTTCCTGAAGATGTCCAAGCAGGGCTCCACCCTCGCGGGCATGATGGACGCCTTCTCCATCGCGGTCTCCGTGGGCCTGCAGTACGGCGTCCCGCTGGAGACGTACGTCTCGAAGTTCACCAACATGCGCTTCGAGCCGGCCGGCATGACCGACGACCCGGACGTGCGGATGGCCCAGTCGATCGTCGACTACATCTTCCGCCGCCTGGCGCTGGACTTCCTGCCCTTCGAGACCCGCTCCGCGCTCGGCATCCACTCCGCCGAGGAGCGCCAGCGCCACCTGGAGACCGGCTCGTACGAACCGGCCGAGGACGAGGTCGACGTCGAGGGCCTGGCCCAGTCCGCGCCGCTCCAGACGGCCTCTGCGGCCGTCGCCACCCAGGCCGCCCCGGTCGCCGTGCCCGCCCCCAAGCAGGCCCACACCAGCGCCGAACTGGTCGAGATGCAGCTCGGCATCCATGCCGACGCCCCGCTCTGCTTCTCCTGCGGTACGAAGATGCAGCGCGCCGGCTCCTGCTACATCTGCGAGGGCTGCGGCTCGACCAGCGGATGCAGCTGACCTGTGAACGCGGGCACTGACGGATAGGTGCCAGAGGTAAGGGGCGTCGGCCATGGCCGACGCCCCTTACCTCGTCGTACGGGTGTGCCTCGTCAGGACGGGCGGACCGCCCCCATGACGCGGGTGAAATCGGCCGGGTCGTCCTCGAAGCCGTGGACGCCGTCGTGGAACTCCCAGCCGTCCTTCGGGTCGCGGACGAACGCGGCGACGGTGGCGGCCGTGGAGCCGAGGATGCCGCCGAAGTCGCCCTCCGCCAGGACGGTGTAGCCCTCGCGGATACGGAACTGCGGGTTGGCGACGCTGACGAACGTCCGGTGGTCGGGGCGCTGCTGGATCACGACGCCGACCACGACACGGCCGTAGCGCGCGTCCAGCCGGTCGAGTTCGAGCGTCATCACCTCGTCCCAGCCGAAGCCCTTGCCGTCCTTGCTGTCGCGGTTGAGGTAGATCGTGCCGTCGGGCGACCGGCTGTCGAAGTGCACGACGAAACCGGGAGCGCCCTGCGGATCGCTCTGGAGGTACGTCCCGGCGACGATGTCCAGATCGGTCGCGGGCTGCCCCGCCGGACTGGGATCCCACTTGACCGAGATCTCCACCTTGCGGATCCCCTTGATGAGGCCGTTCATCAGGCTTCCCCTTCTCCCCAGCGCTTCATGGCCCGAACTGCCCGGTCATCAGGGCCGGTTGTCCATCCTGCCACGTGCATGTGCGCGAGCGCCCGGCCGAGGGTGACCGGCGCCACGCCCCGGGGCCTTACCATGGCGCGGTGCTGGTCAAGTGGATTCGCTGCACCGTGGTGGACCGCAGAGGTTTCGAACGGGGACAGCGGAAGTGGGCGGGGCTTCTGGGGGAGCCGGGATTCCGTGGACAGGGCGGCGGCTGGAGCCGGAGCCGTCCTGGGGTCGCGCATGTCTTCGCCTTCTGGGAGAGCCGCGCCTTCTACGACTCCTTCATGGCCCGCTCCCACGACCGGCTCGCGGCCTCCCAGGTGGGCACCTTCCGCGACGCCCAGGTGCGCCTCTTCGACCACCGCTTCGACGTCAAGACCGGCTTCGAACCCCGCTTCACCGACGCCGACCTGCTGCGCGTCGCCCTCTCCCGGGTCCACGAGGAGCGCGCCGAGCACTTCACGCTGATGCAGGAGAAGGTCTGGAACCCCGCGATGGCCGGCTCGCCCGGCATGATCCGCGGCCTGTTCGCCGAGGCGCCCGGCAACGAGTTCATGGTCCTGTCCATGTGGCGCTCCGAGGCCGAGCACGGCAAGTACCGCACCGAGCGCATCGAACGGCTCGCGCTGCGCGCCCAGATCGAGGCCGACATCGCCGCCCTCACCGGGGACATCGTCGAGATGGAGTCCGCCTGGACGGTCTGAGACCGCGTCCGCAGGTGCCCGTTCCGTGTGACCTACGCCGTATGGAGCCCGTACGGGTGCTCGAAACCGCGTGACTCGATCTAGGGTTTCGGCATGGCACGACCACGGCGCATCGTCCTTGTCCGGCACGGGGAGTCAACGGGCAATGTTGATGACACCGTCTACGAACGCGAACCCGACCACGCGCTGGCCCTCACCGACAAGGGCCGACGGCAGGCGGAGACCACCGGGGAGCGGGTCCGGGAGATCTTCGGCGACGAACAGGTCAGCGTGTACGTCTCCCCGTACCGGCGCACCCACGAGACCCTGAGCGCCTTCGACCTCGACCCCGCGCGCATACGCGTGCGCGAGGAGCCCCGGCTGCGCGAACAGGACTGGGGCAACTGGCAGGACCGCGACGACGTACGCCTCCAGAAGGCGTACCGGGACGCCTACGGCCACTTCTTCTACCGCTTCGCCCAGGGCGAGAGCGGCGCCGACGTGTACGACCGGGTCGGCGGCTTCCTGGAGAGCCTGTTCCGCAGCTTCGAGGACCCCGACCACCCGCCGAACGTCCTGATCGTCACCCACGGCCTCGCGATGCGGCTGTTCTGCATGCGCTGGTTCCACTGGACCGTCGCCGATTTCGAATCCCTGTCGAATCCCGGGAACGCGGAGATGAGGGTGCTCGTTCTAGGGGATGACGGCAGGTACACCCTCGACCGGCCGTTCGACCGCTGGCGGACCCCGGAGCCCTACGGCGTCACCGGATAAGGTGACCGGCGATGACTCCCGCCCCTTCCGTCCCCTCCGACCCTTCTGTCCCTTCGACCTCTTCGACCGGCGAGCGCCTGGCACGCGCCCTGAACAGCCTGCGCGGGCTGTCCGTGGGAGACGCCCTCGGCTCCCAGTTCTTCGTCCCGGAGAACTACCCGCTGCTCGCCCGCCGCGAGCTGCCGCCCGGCGACTGGCAGTGGACCGACGACACGGAGATGGCCTGCTCCGTCGTCGCCGTCCTCGCCGCCCACCACCGCGTCGACCAGGACGCGCTGGCCCGCTCCTTCGCCGTGCACCACGACTTCGATCGCGGCTACGGCCCGGCCGTCAACCGCCTCCTGCGGCTCGTGCGCGAGGGCGGCGACTGGCGGGAGCTGTCCGCCGCGCTCTTCGACGGCCAGGGCTCCTGGGGCAACGGCGCGGCCATGCGCATCGCCCCGCTCGGCGCCTGGTACGCCGACGACCCCGAGCAGGCCACCCACCAGGCCGAGATCTCCGCCTACCCCACCCACCAGCACCGCGAGGCCGTCGCCGGCGCCATGGCCGTGGCCGCCGCCGCAGCCCTCGCCGCCTCCGCAGACGGCCCGCCCGCCCCCGAGGCCCTCCTCGACGGGGTCCTCGCCCTCGTCCCCCGCAGCGCCGTCTCCGCGGGCCTCAGGCGGGCCCGCGACATGCTCGACTACGCCGACCCGGGCACCGTCGCCGCCGTCCTCGGCTGCGGCCGGCGCACCACCGCCCACGACACGGTCCCCTTCGCCGTCTGGTCGGCGGCTCGTGCCCTCGGCGATTACGAGTCGGCGTTCTGGACGACGGCCCAGGCCGGCGGGGACGTCGACACGACCTGCGCGATCGTGGGCGGGATCGTCGCGGCGGGGAGCGCGGGGGCGCCGCCCGAGGAGTGGGTACGGCGTACGGAGGCGTTCCCGGGGTGGCTGTCGGCGGGGGCGTGAGCCGTACGACGGGACGCTTCGGCAAGCCTCGTACGATGATCGGCTCGCGTTGCCGTTCACTTCACGTGTGCGACGGAGCGCGACCCGGGATGCGCTCGCGCCGTCGCCGTACCCGTTGGCCGGAGCGGCAAACGTGAGGTCGTGAACCACCGTTTCCGCGAGGCTCTTTGCGGTGCGGCAGCGAACGGTCGCCGCTGTGTCCGCCGCCCGACGGGCCGGGGTGCCGAGCACCGGGCGCGGCGGCGTAGGCTAAGACCGCCATGCCGTACGAACCACCCACTCACACCGTCGAGCGCTCCCTCCGTGCGACGACCGGAGCGAAGGTCATTGCCGGTGTCGACGAGGTGGGCCGGGGAGCCTGGGCCGGTCCCGTCACCGTCTGCGCGGCGGTCACCGGACTGCGCCGGCCTCCCACAGGCCTCACCGACTCCAAGCTGCTGACTGTCAAGCGACGTACCGAACTCGCCGAGGAACTCCGGGGATGGGTGACGTCGTACTCCCTGGGGCACGCGTCGCCCGAGGAGATCGACGGGATGGGCATGACCGCGGCCCTGCGGCTCGCGGCGGTCCGTGCCCTGGAGACCCTCCCGGTCCGGCCCGACGCGGTCATCCTCGACGGCAAGCACGACTACCTCGGTGTGCCCTGGCGGGTCCGTACCGTCATCAAGGGCGACCGGTCGTGCGTGTCGGTCGCGGCGGCCTCGGTGATCGCCAAGGTCCAGCGCGACAAAATGATGGCCGAACTGGGTGTCGACCATGCAGACTTCGGTTTCGCGGACAACGCCGGGTATCCGTCACCCGTGCACAAGGCCGCGCTGGAGGAGCGGGGGCCCACCCCGTACCACCGGCTCTCGTGGGCCTATCTCGACGGGCTGCCGCAATGGCGGCACCTGAAGAAGGCCCGCAGCTGGGCGGACGGAAGCACTCCGGAGATCGAGGGCCAGCTCGGCTTCGACTTCTGACGCGACCGCTCGCACTGATGTGCCACCCCCTGGCGCGTGTCGCACCAGCGTTTGATAAAAATCAGCTCATGCCTCTCATTCCCGAGGAGCCTCAGATTCACGAGAGTGCCCAGGGTCCCCGCGTCACTCCGGCCGCCGGCCGTAGCGCGCAGACCCCTCGTCCCGTTCCCGGCCCCCGTCCCGCGGTCCCGCCGCGTCCCGGTCGTCCGGGCCCCCGGCCCATGGCCCCCGCGCAGCGCACCCCGCGCGACACGGCCCCTGCCGCCCCCGCGGCCGTCCAGATCCAGTCGATCCCGGCCTCGGCGGAGGGTGCCCTGGACGCCGCGGAGGAGGCTGTGGACCTGCTGTTGGAGTCGGGCCGTGCCCCCGGCGACGTGCTGGTGATCACCACCGGCGCCCAACACCCGTGGTCCGCCCACGAGTTGACCTTCGGCGAGGCGTCCTACTGGGCCCAGCACGACGCGCGTGACGACGTCTTCTACACGGACGCCGCCGGCGCGAGCCGTGCTGCTCAGCGCCCCGTCGTCGTGGTCGCCGTCAACGGCGGTCCCGACGACTCCATCGCGACCGTCCTGCCGCTGGCCCGTTCCAAGGCGGGCGCCCTGCTGATCGTCTGCGGCGACCGGCAGTACGCCGACGCGGCGCTCGGCGCCGGGGTCTGACCCTCGCGCGTGCGCGTGGAACGGCGTTGTCCGTCGCTGTGAGGCAGACCTCGCTGGTGTCGCCTCGCGCGTGCGCGCGAGACGTGGGGTTCCCCGCGCACGCGCGCTTCAGCCGCTCGTCGTGTTCCGAGGAGGCCGCGGCCTGTCGTCCGTACGACAGTGTCGCGGCCGTTTCGCGTGCCGTCCCCGGCGGGCCCTCAGCGGGCCGCCGCGCGCCTCAGGACGTCCGAGACGGCGCCGCCGGTCCTCGGGAGCGGGGGAGGTGCCTCGGAGAGGCCGAAGGGCTCCGGCGGGGACTCCGAGTTGGGCCGCCGGCCGCCCCGGCCCTCGCCCAGGACCTGCCAGCCGTCGCGCGTGAGCGTGATGTACGCCCCGCAGCGCAGCCCGTGCAGCGTGCACGCGTCGCGCAGGCCCCACATCCACGCGCCGTCCTCCTCGGTCCAGCGCGCGTCGCCCTCGCGGCAGTACAGCAGCACCGCCGTCCGCACCGGGGTCCGCCGCCGCAGGTCGTGCGGGATGACCCGGCGCAACTGGGCGAGCAGCGCGTTGCGGAACATCCAGCCGTCGGCCGCCGCCGGGCGACGCACGAACGAGGCGCTGGCGCACAGCCGTTCGTCCGGGTCGAGCACGGCCACGACCGCGGTCGACGGTCTCGGCCTGTGCCGTGCGTGCAGCCCGCTCACGACCTCGCGCGGGTTGCGCAGCAGCGGGATTCCCGCCGCGGCCCATTCCGCGGGTTCGAGCAAGCGGTTGGCGGAAGCGGCGGTCTCGGACGTCGAGAGAGATGCCGCCGAGGACGGCGCGAATCCGAAGGTCACGATCCTCCCTTCGGCTACGGCCCACACAGCGGGCGGGGCGAATTCGGGGGGCACGCACCGCAAACAGAGCCCTGCCTGACCTCAGGCGGACCGTTGCGGGGAGCGGACCTCAATTCTTGCTGTCGAACTGGAATGCGGCAACGAGCAATTGGGATCACCGACTGTTATGTGCCGTTACATGGCTTATATCACTACCTCGGGATCCCCGCGTGGCGGCAGGGGCAGGACGGGCGACGCGCCGGTACCTGTCTCCCTGGTCTGCCACCCCGGGACCGCGCTCAACCCTGGAGCGCCAGAACCAGCGGCATCACCCCCCGCGCGCCCGCGCGGCGCAGCATCCGCGCGGCGACCGCCAGCGTCCAGCCGGTCTCGCTGAAGTCGTCCACCAGGAGCACCGGACCCTGCGCCTCGGCGAGCGCGGCGGCCAGCGCGGGCGGGACGGACAGCGCCCCGTCGAGCGCCTTCAGTCGCTGCGCGCTGTTGCTGCGGGCGACCCGGGGAGAGCCCTCGGCGTACTCCAGACCGCCCAGCAGCGGCAGCCGGCCGACCTCCGCGATGCGCGCGCCCAGCGAGCCGATCAGTGCTGCGCGCGTGCGCGAAGGGACGGTCACCACGCCGACCGGGCGCGCGGGGGCGTCCGCCGACCCGGAGGCCCAGCCGCCGGGCCCCTTCGCCCAGTCGGCCAGCACCCCCACCACGGCCTTCGCCACGTCCTCCGGCACCGGCCCGTCCGGCGCCTGCGGGGCGAGCAGGGGCCGCAGCCGGTTGCCCCAGCCGATGTCCGACAGCCGCCCGAGCGCCCGCCCCGGCGCCGCCAGCTCACCTGCCGGGATACGGCCCTTGAGGTTCATGCCGACCGAGGCGAGCCCCGTCGGCCACATCCGGCGCGGCTCCACCTCGACGCCCGCCCGGCCGAGGTCCACGCGCGCGGCGTCCAGCGCCGCCGTCGACGCGTCGGCCGTGAACCGCGCGCCCGCGCAGTTGTCGCACCGCCCGCAGGGCCGGGCCGTCCCGTCGTCCAACTGCCGCTGGAGGAACTCCATCCGGCAGCCGGTCGCCGCGCCGTACTCCCGCATCGCCCGCTGCTCGGCCTCGCGCTGGCGCGCCACCCACGCGTACCGGTCCGTGTCGTACGACCACGGCTGCCCCGTTCCGACCCAGCCGCCCTTCACGCGCCGGACCGCCCCGTCCACGTCCAGGACCTTGAGCATGCTCTCCAGGCGCGAGCGCCGCAGTTCCACCAACGGCTCCAGCGCGGGCAGCGACACCGGCCCCTCCGCGCGCGCGAGGACGTCGAGCGTCCGGCGCACCAGCTCCTCCGCCGGGAACGCGAGGGAGGCGAAGTACTCCCAGATCGCCTCGTCCTCCCGGCCCGGCAGCAGCAGCACCTCCGCGTGGTCGACGCCACGCCCCGCGCGGCCCACCTGCTGGTAGTAGGCGATCGGGGAGGACGGCGAGCCCAGGTGGACCACGAACCCCAGGTCCGGCTTGTCGAAACCCATCCCCAGGGCGGACGTCGCGATCAGCGCCTTGACCTTGTTGCCGAGCAGATCCTCCTCGGCCTGCTGCCGCTCCGCGTTCTCGGTACGGCCCGTGTACGACGTGACCGCGTACCCGCGCTGCCTGAGGAACGCGGTGACCTCCTCGGCGGCGGCCACGGTCAGCGTGTAGACGATGCCCGAGCCCGGCAGGTCGTCGAGGTGGTCGGCGAGCCAGGCCAGCCGGTGCGCGGCGTCCGGCAGCCGCAGTACGTTCAGGCTGAGGCTCTCCCGGTTCAGCGGACCCCTCAGGACCAGCGCGTCCGACGCGCCGCCCGTGCCGAGCTGCTCGGCCACGTCGGCCGTCACACGCGCGTTGGCCGTCGCCGTCGTCGCCAGCACGGGTACGCCCGCGGGGAGGTCGGCCAGCATCGTGCGCAGGCGGCGGTAGTCCGGGCGGAAGTCGTGGCCCCAGTCGGAGATGCAGTGCGCCTCGTCCACCACCAGCAGGCCCGTCGCCGCGGCCAGCGAGGGCAGGACGCGGTCGCGGAAGTCCGGGTGGTTGAGGCGCTCGGGGCTGATCAGCAGGACGTCCACGACCCCCTCGGCGATCTCCGCCTGGACCGACTCCCACTCCTCCGTGTTGGCCGAGTTGATCGTCCGCGCCCGGACTCCGGCGCGGGCCGCCGCGTCGACCTGGTTGCGCATCAGCGCGAGCAGCGGCGACACGATCACGGTCGGGCCCGCGCCTCTGGCCCGCAGCAGGGCCGTCGCCACGAAGTACACCGCGGACTTGCCCCAGCCGGTGCGCTGCACCACCAGCGCGCGCCGGCCCTCGGCGACCAGCGCCTCGACCGCCCGCCACTGGTCCTCCCTCAGCCGGGCCGCGCCGGTGGGGTCACCGACGAGCCGGGCGAGGACGGTGTCGGCTTCGGTGCGGAGATCTGCGGTGCTGGTGGGCTGCATGCGTCCATACAACAGGACGGGGCTGACAATGCGGGCGGGGAGCCGAGGGGAGGGGGCTCGGGGGATTGCCGGGCGGGCTGTCCGAGAGCGTCGAGTGGGCCTCGTCGGGGTCGGTTCGACGGGCAGGAGTTGAGGGAGCCAGGGGTCGGAAATGTCGTGTCCCTGCCCGGAGTTATCCACAGGCCCAGCGGGAAATCGCGATTCGCGAGATCGTCACGGCATGACGAATCACAGCGAAACGCCTGAACCCATCGACAACGGCACATACGACGGCCCGGAGTCGTCCGGCTTCGAGACCCACGGGTACACCCTCAAGACCCCGGGCGAACTCGCGGACGCCGTGCCCTACCTGCTCGGCTTCCGCCCGGAGGACAGCATGGTCCTGGTCACCCTGTGCGAGCAGGGCGGCCGGAGCCGCTTCGGCGCCCGGGGCGGACTCGGCATCCCCAAGAACCCCGCCGTCTGGAAGGAGGCGGCCGGCTTCTTCGCCGAGGGGGTGGTGAGGGGTGCGGAACGCCGGGGGGCGCGGCCCGAGCAGATGGTCGCCTACGTCTGCCAGGAGCCGGAGCCCGGCGAGACACCCCGCGAGGTCATGGAGCGGCTGAAGCCCCTCGCCCAGCACCTGCGCACCCAGTGCGGGCTCCTCGACATCCCCGTCATCGAGGCGCTCTGCGTCTCCGGCGGACGCTACTGGTCCTACTGCTGCAAGGGTGACGGCTGCTGCCCCGAGGAAGGGGTCCCGATGGCCCTGCCCGGGACGTCCGTCCTCGCCGCCGCCGCGACCTACGCGGGTCTCCAGGTCCGCGGCACCCTGCGGGACTTCCGGACCAGGCTGCTCCCCTGGGAGACCGGTGGCGTCCGGGAGCAGGAAGAGGCGCTGGACGAGGTCGCCGAGGAGATCGTCCCCCGCATCCTCGACGGTGAGAACGCCGAGGTCGCCGAGGAGACGATGGCCCTGGCCGAACGCCTCGTACGACGCCTCGCCGAGGCCCCTGTGATCGCCGGCCCGCTCCTGTCCGACCGCCACGACGACACGCTGATCGAGAACGAGGAGGCGGCCCGGCTGATCCTCGGCCTCCAGGACCGCACGACCCGCGACCGCGCCGCCGAGTGGATGGAGGGCGACGTGGCACTCCCCGCGCTGCGCCTGTGGCGTGCCCTGTCCCGCCGCTGCGTCCGCTCCTGGAGCGACTACGCCGCCGCCCCCCTCGCCCTGGCCGGTTGGGTCGCCTGGTCCCTCGGGGACGACCTCGAAGCGCGGGAGGCCCTCGCGATGGCCCTCTGCGCCGACCCCGACTACCTGTTCGCGGCGCTTCTGCACCAGGCGTGCAACGAGGGGGTCGATCCGGAGTCGGTGCGGCGGTGCCTGCGGTCGGAGCGGGACGGGCGGGGGTCCGAGGGGGAGACGGCCGAGAGTGAGGGGCTGGCGTCCGAGGAAGCCGTGGCGACCGAGCCGGTACCGGCCCCCCATCGCAGGGCCCGCTCCAGGAGCGGTGCGTCTGTCGAGCCGGGAGCGGACGGTCGGCGGCCTCCTCGTACGCGGTCGGCGGCGAGGGGCAAGGACAAGGCCGGGACGCGTCCGAGTGCGCAGGGCAAGCGGGTTGTGCGACAGCGGAGTGCTCCCGAGGAGGAGGCGCTGTCCGGCGGGGACGAGGGGGTTGGGGCGGCTGGGGCGGAGTGACGGTGAGCGGACGGGGGTGGTTCGGCGGGCGTCGGCCGGGCGAGGCGCTGGGGGAGACCTCCGGCGGGCGTCGGCAGGATGCCATCCCTCGGTGTTCCTCAGGTGCCCGGCAAGGCGACACCTCTCCGTGGGCCCTCCGCCGGCACCCTCCCGCGCACCGCCATTCGGAGGGGCCATGGGGCGCAGGGCGTGACCCGGGGGAGCCCCGTCCCGTTCACCTGAGTGGCGGAACAGCCGTGCGGCCCGCGCCGCCGCACCGCCCCCGTCCCGCCGGGGCCCGTCCCCGGCGCCGCACCCGCCCGTGGCGCACAGAGAGCGCAGAGAGCAGAAGAAGTCACCGCATGCATCAACCGACTCCGCCCTCCGCCCACGGCGGGCCCCCGTCGTCGGGCCGGGACGAGATCCCCGAGCGGCTCCTGGGGCGGACGCCCCGCAGGCCGGCCGACGGGACGCGGCCCGACGCGAACCGGCCCCCGCTGCCCGACCAGGGCCGACGCCCGGCCCCCCGTCCCACCGGCCTCCCGCCCGTGCACACGGCGATGATCTGCGTGGCCCTGCCGGGACTCGCGATCTCGGCGCCGGAGGGACAGCTCACCGGGCGCGGCCTGGAGGGGTTCTACCGGGCGGGCCGGCGCCTGCTGTCCCGCTGCCAGGTGCGCGTGGCCGGGCGGGAACCGCTTGTGGCGCAGGCCAGGATGACGGCGGCCGACGAGGTCCGCTTCGTCGGCACCCTGCGCGTCTCGCCGCAGGGCGGCCCCGACCCGGACGTCGTCGTCGAGCGCAGCCGCAACGCCGACGGCACGGAGCGGATCACCCTGCACAGCTACGCCCCGCGCCCGCTGCGCCTCCCGGTCGAGGTGTCCCTCGGGACGGACCTGGCGGACCTGGGCGCGATCGCGGCCGGCGCGACCGCGCCCGAACTGCCCGCCGGCGTCCACGACTCGGGGCTGCGCTGGTCCGGCCCGCCGGGCGCGTCCACCGTCACGGCCGACCCGCCGCCCTCCGACGCGCTGGCCTCCGCCGGCCTGCTGCGCTGGGACCTCGACGTCCCGCCGGGCGGCAGCGCGGTGATCGAGCTCAAGGTCAGGCTGGACGGGAGCGGACCGATGCGGGCGGTGGGCCGGTCGGCGACGAACCCCCTGGCGTCGCCCCAGGCACGCGGCGACGACCCGCGCGTGGGCCCACTGCTGCGGGCCGGCGTCGAGGACCTCCAGGCGCTCCTGGTCCGCGACCCGGCGCACCCCACGGACACCCACCTCGCGGCCGGAGCCCCCTGGCGCTGCGGCCTCGCCCCGGCCGACGCGCTGGCCGCCGCCCGCATGACGCTGCCCCTCGGCACCGGGCTCGCGGCGGGCACCCTGCGCATCCTCGCCCGCACCCAGCGCGCCGACGGCCTCCTCCCCGGCCCGCAGCGGGACGCGGGCGCCCACCTGCCGCCCGCGTGCACCGGCACCGAGGCCACGCTCCTGTTCCCCGCGCTCCTGGCGGAGGCCCGCCGCTGGGGCCTGCCCGAGCCGGAGGTCGCGGACCTGCTGCCGACGGCGGAACGCTGCCTGACCTGGCTGCGGACGACCGTGGGGACGGGCACCTACCTGCGCGACCCGCAGCCCGCCGGCCCCGTCCGCTGTGAGACCCAGGCGCACGCCCACCGCGCGGCCCTCCTCGGCGCCGACCTCCTGGACGCCTGCGGCAGACCGGGCGGCGAGCCGCTGCGGGAGTGGGCGCGCAGGCTGCGGACGGCGTTCCACGAGGAGTTCTGGGCGGACGACCTCGGCGGCGGACGCCCGATCGCCGCGCGGCTGCCGGACGGGCGCCCGGTGACGCACCTCGGCGCCGGCGCCGTACACCTCCTGGACACCGGGCTGCTGGGCGGCGGCGAACTCGCCACCGGGCTCCTCGACCGGGTGCGGACCGAGCACCTCGCGCGGCTGCTCGGCGGCCCGGCGCTGGACTCCGGCTGGGGGCTGCGCGGCCTCGGCGAGAAGGAGCCGGGGTACAACCCCTTCGGCCACCGGGGCGGCGCCGTACGGGTCCACGAGACCGCGCTCGCCGTAGCGGGCCTGGCCGCCGCCGGGTACGAGAAGGAGGCGGGCTCGCTCCTGAAGGGCGTCCTCGCGGCGGCGGAGGCGTTCGGGTACCGGCTGCCCGAGATGTACGGGGGCGAGCGGCGCACCGACGGGAGCGCTCCCGTGCCGCACCCGGCCGCCTGCCGCCCGGCCGCCACGGCAGCAGCCGCCGGCGTCCTGCTGCTGACCACCCTCGCGGGCATCCGCCCCGACGCCCCGGCCCGGACGGTCACCCTGCGCCCCGTGCACAGCGCACCCCTCGGCGAGGTCGGCCTCAGCGGACTGCGCGTGGCGGGCGAACCGTTCTCCGTACGCGTCAGCCGACTCGGCCTCGCCATGGTCGAGGAGGCCGGCGACGGACTCCAGCTGGGGGTGTGAACGACCGGTCGGACAGCGCTGTCCGACCGGAGTGGACCTCGGCCTGCCATGACCGGCGAAGGGAGTGTTTATCGTCAGGGAGACGACTAAGATCGCCGCATGCCCTACGACCCGTCAGCCTTCCCGCCCTTCGCCGTCACCGTGGACCTGGTCGTGCTGACCGTGCGGCGCCACGCCCTGTGCGCGCTGGCGGTCCGCCGGGGAGAACCGCCGTTCCAGGGGAGATGGGCGCTCCCCGGCGGCTTCGTACGGGCCGACGAGGACCTGTCGCAGGCCGCGGCGCGCGAACTCGCCGAGGAGACCGGGCTGCACGCCCACGAGCCCCCCGTCCCCGCCCAGGACAACGGCGCCCACCTCGAACAGCTCGCCACCTACGGCGACCCCAAGCGCGACCCGCGCATGCGCGTCGTCAGCGTCGCCCACCTCGCGCTCGCCCCCGACCTGCCCGCCCCGCGCGCGGGAGGCGACGCCAGCAACGCGCGCTGGGCGCCGGTCGAGGAACTCCTCCAACAGGGCGGCTACGGCCGGGACGGCGACCCCGTCGCGCCGCTCGCCTTCGACCACGCGCAGATCCTCGCCGACGGCGTCGAACGCGCCCGCTCCAAGATCGAGTACTCCTCCCTGGCCACCGCGTTCTGCCCCGCCGAGTTCACCGTCGGCGAGCTGCGCCGGGTCTACGAGGCGGTGTGGGGCGTCGCGCTCGACCCGCGCAACTTCCACCGCAAGGTGACCGGAACGCCGGGCTTCCTCGTCCCCACGGGCGGCACCACCACCCGCCAGGGCGGCCGGCCGGCCCAACTCTTCCACGCGGGCGGCGCGACGCTCCTCAATCCGCCGATGTTGCGCCCCGAGGTGTGAGGAGTACCCCGAAGGGTGCTGCCTCGTCGTCAACCGGCCTGCCCTGAGCCCCACTGTGCCCCCGGGTGCGCTGCGCTCGGCCGTGCGATGCCTCAAAAACCGTAAATGGGGCGCTATCTTGCTGCGGGTGATCCAGGCCTTCGGACTGACCAGCATCCCCCGCAAGGATCTCCCTCCCACCGTCGACGACGTCTCCTTCGAGGCGCGCGTCGGGCATGTCACGGTGCTCCTCGGGGCGCCGGGGGCGGGCAAGAGCACGGCACTCAGACTCATGCTCGAACTCCAGCAGGGCCGTGGCGTCACGTACTTCAGAGGCCGCCCGCTGCACCGCATCGCCCACCCCGCGCGCGAGGTCGGCGTGCTCCTCGGCGACGTACCGGGGCACCCGGGCCGCACGGTCCGCGGCCACCTGCGGATGCTGTGCGCGGCGGCCGGCGTCCCGGCCGGGCGGGCCGACGAGGTCCTCGAAGCGGTCGGCCTCGTGAGCCTGCGCGAGGAGCGCCTGGCCGCCCTCTCCCGGGGCATGGACCGCCGCCTCGGCCTCGCCTGCGCCCTCCTGGCCGACCCGCACACCCTCGTCCTCGACGACCCCGCCGACGGCCTCTCCGCGCGCGAGAGCCGCTGGCTGTACGACATGCTCACGGCGCACGCTCGCCACGGCGGAACCGTCCTGCTGACCATGGCCGACCCCAAGGAGGCCGCCCGCACAGCCGACCGCGTCGTCACCCTGGACCAGGGCCGCGTCGCCGCCGACCAGGACGCGCCAGCCTTCGCCCGCACCCGCCTGCGCCCCCGCGTCGCCGTCCGCACCCCGCACGCCGCCCGCCTCGCCGCCGAACTCTCCAAGGAGGCCCGCACCGCCCGCCGCTCCGTCGAGGTCGTCCAGGAGGACGGCAACCACCTCTCCGTGTACGGCAGTTCGTGCGCCGACATCGGGGACGTCGCCTTCCGCACCGGCATCCTCGTCCACCAACTCGCCGACGAGGTGGGGGACATGGGACCCGGCGCGGACGCCGACGCGGAACCGGGTGACGGCGCCGACGGCGTCGTACGGGCAGAGCCGGAGCCGCGCGTGCACGGCGCTCCGTCCCCCCTCCCGCCCCCCATCTCCGTCCGCCCCGCGCCAACCCCCCTGCGCCCCCTGCGCTACGAGCTGCGGCGGGCCTGCGGGATCAGCACGGGGTTCCTCGTCGGCGCGGGGACGCTGATCGTCTCCGTGGTCACCGCGCTGCTGCTGGCCCGGCTCGGACACACCCCGCAGGCACGGCTGTTCGCGGCGTGGCCCGCGCAGTCGCCGCTGCCTCCGGCGGCCCTCGGGGCGGGGCTGCTGGGGGCGCTGGCCTTCGGGGACGAGTTCCGGCACCCCGCGCTGGCCGCGGACCGCGGCACCGTGCCCCGGCGGCTGGGGCTGCTGGCCGCGAAGCTCCTCGTCACCGCCCTCACCGCACTCCTGCTGGCCTTCCTCACGGTGGGCTGCGACGCCGAGGCGCTCTACCTGCTCTACGGACGGGAGGTCGCGGAAGTTCCCGGGGACTGGCTCTCTCTCGGCGCGAGTTGGGCCGGCCTCGTGGTCGGGTGCGCCTGGGCCGGGGTGCTCGCGGCCGGCGTGTTCCGGTCCACGACCGCTGGGCTCGCGGCCGTACTCGCCGTACCCGTCGCCGTCGTACCGCTGCTGCACCGGCTGCTGGCCGGAGCCTCCGTGCGTACGGCGGCCGGGATGCCCGCGCGGGCGCGCGAGGTGTTCCTGCTGCGCTGGCCCTTCGGCGGCGAGCGCTACCTCGACGCCGCCGCCCGCGTGGTGGCCCAACCCGTGGGCGGCGCACTGGCGTTGTCGCTCACCACGCTGCTGTGCGCGTATCTGCTCACCACCCTGCGGGGCCGGGCCCGATGACGGCCGTCCCCGCGCGCGGTGCGCACAACTCCCCCCAGAAAGCCCATTTCTTTCCGATAAGGCGTCAATTCCGACGGGGTGAGCGATCACCCTTTCGTGTGCTTTTCACCAAAGCCCTCAAGGGAGTTGGGGCCGACGCCGACAAAACATCCGTGAGTACCCTTGCGCACACCATGATGACCGCCGCCCGCTCCGCCGACTCCGGTCTGGCCGCCCCGGGCGAACTCGACCGTTACCCCTACGCCGAGACCCCCGCCGACCGCTCTCCCGTCTGGGACGGCGTCGATGCCGACCTCGGCCGCGTGGGCCGCCGCGCCACCGGCAGCCGCGGGCGCGGGCTGCACGGCCAACTCGTCCAGCAGCTCGGGCAGATGATCGTCTCCGGCGACCTCGGCGCCGACCGCCCCCTGGTGCCCGAGGAGATCGGCCAGCGCTTCGAGGTCTCCCGCACCGTCGTCCGCGAGTCGCTGCGGGTCCTGGAGGCCAAGGGCCTGGTGAGCGCCCGGCCGAACGTCGGCACGCGCGTGCGCCCCGTCAGCGACTGGAACCTGCTCGACCCCGACATCATCGAGTGGCGCGCCTTCGGCCCGCAGCGCGACGACCAGCGCCGCGAGCTGACCGAGCTGCGCTGGACCATCGAGCCGCTCGCCGCCCGCCTGGCCGCCGGGCACGGCCGGGAGGACGTCCAGCAGCGGCTGTCCGACATGGTCGAGATCATGGGGCACGCCATGGCGCAGGGTGACGCGCTGACGTACTCGCGCGCGGACGCCGAGTTCCACACCCTGCTCATCCAGCTCGCCGGCAACCGCATGCTGGAGCACCTCTCCGGGATCGTCTCCTCCGCCCTCCAGGTCTCCGGCGGCCCGGCCACCGGCTGCGAACGGCCGACCGAGGCGTCCCTCGCGCACCACGCGCGCATGGTCGACGCGCTCGCCGCGGGCGACGCCGCGGGTGCGGAGGCGGCGGTGCGGCAGCTGCTCACCGTCCACCCCGAGGTGGAGCGCGTGGTCCCGGCGCCGCGCGAGCACTGACCGCGCCCTCGCGGGCGGTGCGGCCCGGGACGCTCTTCCCTCCTCCGGCGTCCCTCCGGGCCGGTGCCCCGCCCTCCGGTCGGACTCCGCAGGACCCCTCGCGGGCCCTGCGGAGTCCGACGGTGCGACATGGCGGGAGAGCGTTTCGATCATGAGGTGATCGCGATGGTGACCCCCTATGGCCATGTCTGATCGTTTTTGAGCGCTTACGGGATGTGACTCGGGCCACGTAGATTGGGCGTAACGCTTGTGGGAACAGCGCGATGACCTAAGAGGTGACAGCCGAGGAGGGAATACGGACGCCGTTCGTGGCGCTGTGCATTCTCCCGGCCCCCGCCCGCCCGTCGGCCCATCCCCAAGGCCGGTGGTCGGCTCCTGTCCGCAGTGGACGGGGCCGGAAGCCGTTTTCCAACGTTCCGAGAGGTTGTTCGTGTCGGCCAGCACATCCCGTACGCTCCCGCCTGAGATCGCCGAGTCCGTCTCTGTCATGGCGCTCATTGAGCGGGGAAAGGCTGAGGGGCAGATCGCCGGCGACGATGTGCGTCGGGCCTTCGAAGCTGACCAGATTCCGGCCACTCAGTGGAAGAACGTACTGCGCAGCCTCAACCAGATCCTTGAGGAAGAGGGTGTGACGCTGATGGTCAGTGCCGCAGAGCCCAAGCGCACCCGAAAGAGCGTCGCAGCGAAGAGTCCGGCCAAGCGCACCGCCACCAAGACGGTCGCGGCGAAGACCGTGACCACCAGGAAGGCCACCGCCACCACGGCCGCTCCGGCCGCTTCGGTGGCCGGCGACGCCGAGGACTCCCCCGCGAAGAAGGCCGCAGCCAAGAAGGCCGCGCCCGCCGCGAAGAAGGCGGTCGCGAAGAAGGCGGCCCCCGCCAAGAAGACCGCGGCGAAGAAGACCGCCGCCAAGGACGCCGAGGTCCTTGAGGACGAGGTCCTCGAAGAGACGCCCGGCGCCGGCAAGACCGGCGACGAGCCCGAGGGCACCGAGAGCGCCGGCTTCGTCCTCTCCGACGAGGACGAGGACGACGCGCCGGCCCAGCAGGTCGCCGCCGCCGGTGCCACCGCCGACCCGGTCAAGGACTACCTCAAGCAGATCGGCAAGGTCCCCCTCCTCAACGCCGAGCAGGAGGTCGAGCTCGCCAAGCGCATCGAGGCGGGCCTGTTCGCCGAGGACAAGCTGTCCAACGCCGACAAGCTGGCCCCCAAGCTCAAGCGCGAGCTGGAGATCATCGCCGAGGACGGCCGCCGCGCCAAGAACCACCTGCTGGAGGCCAACCTCCGCCTCGTGGTCTCGCTGGCCAAGCGTTACACCGGCCGCGGCATGCTCTTCCTGGACCTCATCCAGGAGGGCAACCTCGGTCTGATCCGCGCGGTCGAGAAGTTCGACTACACCAAGGGCTACAAGTTCTCCACGTACGCCACCTGGTGGATCCGTCAGGCGATCACCCGCGCGATGGCCGACCAGGCCCGCACCATCCGTATCCCGGTGCACATGGTCGAGGTCATCAACAAGCTCGCGCGCGTGCAGCGCCAGATGCTCCAGGACCTGGGCCGCGAGCCCACTCCGGAGGAGCTGGCCAAGGAACTCGACATGACCCCCGAGAAGGTCATCGAGGTCCAGAAGTACGGCCGCGAGCCCATCTCCCTGCACACCCCTCTGGGTGAGGACGGCGACAGCGAGTTCGGTGACCTCATCGAGGACTCCGAGGCCGTCGTCCCGGCCGACGCGGTCAGCTTCACGCTCCTCCAGGAGCAGCTGCACTCCGTCCTCGACACCCTGTCCGAGCGCGAGGCGGGCGTCGTCTCCATGCGTTTCGGTCTCACCGACGGTCAGCCGAAGACCCTCGACGAGATCGGCAAGGTCTACGGCGTGACCCGTGAGCGCATCCGCCAGATCGAGTCCAAGACCATGTCCAAGCTGCGCCACCCGTCCCGTTCCCAGGTGCTGCGCGACTACCTCGACTAGGTCGGTCCGTACGACGACGGAGGCCCGGTTCCCCATCAAGGGGAACCGGGCCTCCGTCGTCGTACGCGCGTGCGCGCTCCGGCAGGGTCGATCACTCTGGGTTTTCAGGACCCATCCCAGAGTAAGGATTCTGCATGCGTCTTCCCCTGGTCCGGGCGCTCGCCCGGCCCCTGGTCCTGGCGGCGGCGGCCGTCGCCATACCGCTGATGAACGCCGCTCCGGCGGCCTCCGACAGCATCGTCGTGGGCGGCTTCCCGGTCGACGTCTCCCAGAGCCCCTGGACGGTCGCGCTGTCCAGCCGTGACCGGTTCGGCGGTACCCGGTCGGGGCAGTTCTGCGGCGGTGTGGCGGTCGCACCGACCATGGTCCTCACGGCGGCCCACTGCGTCGGCGAGGACGTGCTCGGCGCGCCCCCGGACCGGGCGCGGGACTTCAAGGTCGTCACCGGCCGCACCGACCTGTACACGAACGCGGGCCGGGAGATCGCCGTACGGGACACCTGGGTGAACCCGGAGTACGACCGCTCCAGCAACTCCGGCGACTTCGCCGTGCTCACCCTCGCCGAGCCGCTGCCCGAGACGTCGCTCATCGGGGCGGCCCCGGCGGGGGACGCGGCGTACGCGGCGGGGACGGAGGCCACGGTCTACGGCTGGGGCGACGTCTCCGGGTACGGCAAGTACCCGCACAGCCTGCGGGCCGCGCGGGTGCACGTCATGGCCGACGCGAGCTGTGAGCGGGCGTACCCCGGCGGGCCCGAGGGCGCCTACATCGCGCGGACGATGCTGTGCGCCGGGGAGGCCAGGGGCGGCCGGGACGCCTGTCAGGGCGACAGCGGCGGGCCGCTGGTGGCGCAGGGCAGGCTGGTCGGCCTGGTGTCCTGGGGGAGCGGCTGTGGGCGCCCGGGGAGTCCGGGGGTCTATACGCGCGTCTCCGACGTCCTGAGGGTGCTGAATGCCCCGGGGGTGTCGGCGGAGCCTGCCGGGCCGTCAGGCGGGCGCTGAGCGGCTTCAGCGGGTACGCGTACGGGCGGCGGTCCCTGTCTCCAGGGGCCGCCGCCCGTACGCCGGCCTATGCCGGTTCTGGCTCGTCGTGAGCGCCGAAGGTCAGCGCTCGTCCTCGGAGGCGGTCACGGGAACGGCCGTCAGTCGTTCCGTCTCATCCTGTATCTCGGCGGCGATCTTCTTGAGCTCCGGCTCGAACTTCCGGCCGTGGTGGGCGCAGAAGAGCAGTTCTCCGCCGCTCGCCAGGACAACGCGAAGGTAGGCCTGGGCGCCGCAGCGGTCGCAGCGATCGCCGGCCGTCAGCGGGCTCGCGGGGGTCAGAACAGTAGTCACGTCGCCTCTTCTCTAGCTCGACGAGCTGTCGTACCAGGGTCAACATCCAACCAGCCTCAAACGTTCCCGCTTGCGGCTTTCCCTCGAAAAAATCTTTCGAGGCGGCTGTCTGCTGCCGGTTTGGCGGCGAATGTGCCGTAGTGCGCTTCTTGTGTGCTTACGGTTTCGCGCTGTCGATCATGTGGTCGGTCCTCCCGGCTGGGTTGCCGGTTCGTTCTTGAGGACGTGCCCGGAGCCTAAATGGTTCATGCCTCGAAGGGAACGTGATATGTACTTCACTCCATCGAGCGATCGAACACGCATACGACTCTGCACTAGTCTGACTCCAGACGAGGGTGGCGTGACAACGGCTCTACCTGGCCTCGGTACCCTCTTGACGGCGACCGAAGCCGTGCCCTTACCCATAAGGGCCCCATCTGAAATTCAGCGAGGAGCGAACCGCGTGACCGCCGATACGTCCGTGCCGTCCACTGCGCTGCTGGCAGGAGCAGACCGGGACGGCTCCAACTACACCGCGCGGCACCTGCTCGTCCTCGAAGGACTTGAGGCTGTACGCAAGCGCCCGGGCATGTACATCGGATCGACCGACAGCCGTGGCCTGATGCACTGCCTGTGGGAGATCATCGACAACTCCGTCGACGAGGCGCTGGGCGGGTACTGCGACCACATCGACGTGGTGCTGCACGACGACGGCTCCGTGGAGGTCCGCGACAACGGTCGCGGCATCCCGGTCGACGTCGAGCCCAAGACCGGCCTGTCCGGCGTCGAGGTCGTCATGACCAAGCTCCACGCGGGCGGCAAGTTCGGCGGTGGCTCCTACGCCGCCTCCGGCGGTCTGCACGGCGTGGGCGCCTCCGTCGTCAACGCCCTCTCCGCGAGGCTGGACGTCGAGGTCGACCGCAACGGCAGCACGCACGCGATCAGCTTCCGCCGAGGCGTCCCCGGCGCCTTCGCGGCGGCCGGACCCGACGCCGGGTTCGAGTCGCAGAGCGGACTGCGCAAGACCAAGCGGGTCGCCAAGGCCCGCACCGGTACGCGCGTGCGCTACTGGGCCGACCGCCAGATCTTCCTCAAGGACGCCAAGCTCTCCCTGGAGCACCTCCACCAGCGCGCGCGCCAGACCGCGTTCCTGGTGCCCGGCCTGACCATCGTCGTCCGCGACGAACTCGGTCTCGGCGAGGGCGGCAGCAAGGGCGAGGAGTCCTTCCGCTTCGACGGCGGGATCAGCGAGTTCTGCGAGTACCTGGCCGGCGACAAGCCGGTCTGCGACATCCTCCGCTTCACCGGCCAGGGCACCTTCCGCGAGACCGTCCCCGTCCTCGACGAGCACGGCCAGATGACCCCCACCCAGGTCACCCGCGAACTCGGTGTGGACGTCGCGATGCGCTGGGGGACCGGTTACGACACGACCCTCAAGTCGTTCGTGAACATCATCGCCACCCCCAAGGGCGGCACCCACGTCGCCGGGTTCGAGCAGGCCATCGCGACCACGATGAACGAGGTGCTGCGCGCCAAGAAGCTCCTGCGCGTCGCCGAGGACGGCGTCCTCAAGGACGACGCCCTGGAGGGCCTCACCGCCGTCGTCACCGTCCGGCTCGCCGAACCGCAGTTCGAGGGCCAGACCAAGGAGGTCCTCGGCACCTCGGCGGCCCGCCGGATCGTGACCCAGGTCATCTCCAAGGAGCTCAAGGCGTTCCTGACCTCCACCAAGCGGGACGCCGGCGCGCAGGCGCGGGTCGTCATGGAGAAGGTCGTCGCCGCCGCGCGCACGCGTGTGGCCGCCCGCCAGCACAAGGACGCCCAGCGCAGGAAGACCGCCCTGGAGTCGTCCTCCCTGCCGGCCAAGCTCGCCGACTGCCGCAGTGACGACGTCGACCGCAGCGAACTGTTCATCGTCGAGGGCGACTCCGCGCTCGGCACCGCCAAGCTCGCCCGCAACTCCGAGTTCCAGGCGCTGCTGCCGATCCGCGGCAAGATCCTCAACGTCCAGAAGTCGTCCGTCACGGACATGCTGAAGAACGCCGAGTGTGGCGCGATCATCCAGGTCATAGGAGCGGGGTCCGGCCGGACCTTCGACCTCGAGACCGCCCGCTACGGCAAGATCATCATGATGACCGACGCCGATGTGGACGGCTCCCACATCCGCTGCCTGCTGCTGACCCTGTTCCAGCGGTACATGCGGCCCATGGTCGAGGCCGGGCGCGTCTTCGCCGCGGTGCCGCCGCTGCACCGCATCGAACTCGTCCAGCCCAAGAAGGGGCAGGACAAGTACGTCTACACGTACTCGGACCGCGAACTGCGCGACAAGCTCATGGAGTTCCAGACCAAGGGCGTGCGGTACAAGGACTCCATCCAGCGGTACAAGGGCCTCGGCGAGATGGACGCGGACCAGCTGGCGGAGACGACGATGGATCCCCGGCACCGCACCCTGCGCCGGATCAACCTGTCCGACCTGGAGGCCGCGGAGCAGGTCTTCGACCTTCTGATGGGCAACGACGTGGCGCCGCGCAAGGAGTTCATCTCCAGCTCGGCGGCTACGTTGGACAGGTCGCGGATCGACGCGTAGCCGCTGCGCTCGGCTTGGGCCGGGGCGGGTTGTCGTGCCGGGTTCGGGTGTCGTCGGGGTGCGGGTTGTCGGGGGTTGCTCGCACAGTTCCCCGCGCCCCTCAAGTGCCCCTGCGGGGCCCTGAGGGGCGTCTTCTCCACCCCTGGGTGGAGAAGATCGGGGCGGGATATCCACCCTTGATCCACCCTGGCTCCGATCTCCTGGGGCGCCGGGTTCCGTAGCTTCGGTGGTGTCGGTGGCAGTCGTCGCCGGCATCCTCGTTCCGCTCACGGAGGCAGTGATGGCCGGGCTCGTCAACGCGTTGGTGATCGTGGTGGTGGTCGCCCTGGTGCTGGCGCGGCAGTTCCGCGCGGCGCCGGTCGACGGGGAGCGGCGGTGGTGGCTGGTGCCCGGGATCCTCGCCGTCATGGCGCTGCGCGACCCGGATCTGCTGGACCCCGGTCACCGTGTCTTCTCGGGCGTGCTGCTCGCCGTGGAGGTGCTGATCGGGCTCGTGTCAGGCGCCGGCTGGGCCTGGACGACCCGGATGTGGGTCGAGGAGGACGGCGTCGTCTGGAGCAGGAGCACCAGGGCGAGCCTGGGCGTGTGGGTCGGCGGTGTCGTCCTCAGGGTGGGTCTGTTCGGACTCGGCGCGGCCCTCGGCGTCCACCTGCACAGCGCGGCCCTGATGCTGTCCCTCGCGGCGATGCTGCTGGTGCGCGCCGGGTTCGTCACACACCGCGCGCGGACGCTCGCCCGCATCCACGCGCCCTCGCCGTCGTACGGTGACCTGGGGTCCTGGAAGACGAGGGAGCGGGTGTGACGGAGAACCCATGGATGCGCTGGCCGTCCCAGGACGCGCTCGCCCGCAAAGGGAACTCCCCGGCTCGGAACTCGCTGGGCCGGGCCATCCGGCTGCTGCTGATCGGCATCATGCTGTGGAGCGCCTTCGACGACAACTCCCGTGCCCACGGCTGGAACCTGGCCGCGGGCGCGGGCATGGCCCTCGTCGCCGCCGGGGCCGCGAAGGCGTTCTTCGCGACGACGCTGGCGCACCGTCTGTGGCCCTCGATGCTGCTCCTGGCGCTGCTGCTGGGCATCGCGGTCGCGGCCGAGGCGATGGGGTTCGGCTCCCCGGCCCTCGTCCTGTGGTGCGGCTGCGCCGTCATCGGGCTCCAGCGGCTCCCCCTGGGCGCCGCGCTCCCGTTCGCCTCGGTCTCCCTGAGCGCGTTCGCGGTGGTCAACGAGGACATGTGGCTGACCACGGCCGCCACGCTCGGCGCGCTGGCCCTGGTCGGCTACACCCTGCGGCTGGACGCCGAGGCGCGTGGCAACGCCGCGCGGCTGCTGGCCCAGGAGCGGGCCGCGCGGGCGGCCGAGGCGCAGGCGGCGGCGCTGACGGAGCGCGCCCGTATCGCCCGGGAGATCCACGACGTGCTGGCGCACAGCCTCTCGGCCCAGCTCGTGCACCTGGAGGCGGCCCGCCTGCTGATCGAGCGCGGCGCCGACCGGCAGCAGATCCTGGAGCGGGTGGTGGCGGCGCGGGGGATGGCCAGGGACGGCCTCGACGAGACCCGCCAGGCCCTGTCCGCGCTGCGCGGGGACCTGACCCCGCTGGAGGACTTCCTGACCGGCCTGGTGCGGGCGACGGACGGTGCGCGGGTCACCGTGGAGGGTGAACGCAGACCGCTGTCGGTCGAGGCGTCCCAGACCGTGCGCAGGGTCGCGCAGGAGGCCCTGACGAACGTACGCAAGCACGCCCCGGGCGCCAAGGTCAGCCTCCGGCTCGCGTACGGCCCCGGCGAAGTGGCCCTGGACGTGCGGGACTCGGGCGGCTCGCCGGGTGAACTCGCGGGCGCGGGGGGCGGATACGGTCTCCTGGGCATGCGGGAGCGTGCCGAACTGCTGGGCGGCTCGCTGGAGGCGGGGCCGGACGAGGAAGGGTTCGCGGTGAGGCTGAGGGTGCCGGTATGACGCCGGAGGAGCGGGTCGGGCCCGCGCGGGTGCTGGTGGCGGACGATCAGACGGTCGTCCGGGAGGGCATCGTGATGCTGCTCGGGCTGCTGCCCGAGGTGGAGGTGGTGGGCGCGGCGGTGGACGGCGAGGACGCGGTGCGGCTGGTCGCCGAACTCGCCCCGGACGTCGTGCTGATGGACCTGCGCATGCCCCGCTGCGACGGGGTCGAGGCGACCCGCCGGATCAGGGACAGGCACCCCGGGACGCAGGTCGTGGTGCTCACGACGTTCGCGGACGACGAGTCGCTGTTCCCCGCGCTCAAGGCGGGCGCCCGGGGCTACCTGACGAAGGACGCCGGCGGCGAGGAGATCGTCCGGGCCGTGCACAGCGTCCTGTCCGGGGACGCGGGACTGTCGCCGAGCATCCAACGGCGGCTGCTGGAGCGGCTGTCGGAGCCCGAACCGGAGCCGGTGGAGCCGGCCGGGCCGCCCGACGGGTTGACGCTCAGAGAGACCGAGGTCTTGATCCTCATCGCCGACGGCCTCAGCAACCAGGAGATCTCCCGCCGGCTGCACGTGTCGACGACGACGGTGAAGACCCACATCAACAACCTGTTCGCCAAGACGGGCCTCAAGGACCGCGCGCAGGCGGTGAGTTACGCATACAGAAAGGGGTTGGTAAAACCACCAAAATCGGAAATGGGATAAGTCGGCCCATTGTCGCTTGATGGGGTGAAGAATGCGGGAAAGAGAGTAGGGGATCTTCCCGTTCTGTCCATCATTGGGTATGCAGTTGAGCAACGACCGAGCCCGCAGTGGCGGGGGCGGTCCCGAGAGAGCACGCGAGCACCGAGAGGTGCGGTCCCCGGGCCCCGAAGAGCCGGCAGGCGTGCGGTACGACGATCCTTGGTACGACGCCCTGGCCCCCGACTGGCCGGGAGCGCAGCCGGCGAGCGACCCCGTGCCGGCGGTCCCGGCCCCCCGTGACGAGGAGGCCGGCCGCGACGCGATGGCGGAGGTCTACCTCGCCGTCCAGCGCAGCGCCGCCTTCCAGGAAGTACGCAGCCGCTACCGGCGGTTCGTGGTTCCGGCGGGCATCGGCTTCTTCCTCTGGTACGTGGCGTACGTCATCGCGGCGACGGCCGCGCCCGGGTTCATGGCCCGGCCCGTCGTGGGCGCCGTCAACGTGGCACTGGTCGCCGGTCTGGGCCAGTTCCTCACCACCTTCCTGCTGGCCTGGGCCTACGCCAGGCACGCCCGGCTGCGCAGGGACCGGGCGGCCCTCGACCTGCGCTGGGACACCCAGGAACTGACACGCGGTGTGAAGGGAGGCAAGCCGTGAGCGGTACTCATCAGACCCTGGCCCTCGTGCTGTTCAGCGTGTTCATCGCGGTCACGCTGGGCATCACGACCTTGGTCAGCCGCAACCGCCACGGTTCGGCCGAGGAGTTCTACGCCGGAGGACGGCTCTTCTCCCCGATGGAGAACGGCTTCGCCATCGCGGGCGACTACATGTCGGCCGCCTCCTTCCTCGGCATCTCCGGCCTGATCGCCCTGTTCGGCTACGACGGCCTGCTCTACTCGGTCGGCTTCCTCGTCGCCTGGCTGGTCGTCCTGCTCCTCATCGCCGAACTCGTGCGCAACTGCGGGCGGTTCACGCTCGCGGACGTCGTCGCGGCGCGGATGAGCGAACGGCCGGTACGGATCGCGGCGGGCGCCTCCTCGGTCATCGTGTCCATTTTTTACCTGGTGGCACAGATGGTCGGCGCGGGCAGCCTGGTCGCCCTCCTGCTGGGCCGCAGCGGCGCCGCGACCCAGGTGTGGACCGTCATCGGGGTCGGCGCGCTCATGGTCATCTACGTGTCGCTGGGAGGCATGCGGGCCACCACCTGGATCCAGATCGTCAAGGCGGTCCTGCTGCTGGGCGGCACGATCGTGCTGACCGTCCTCGTCCTCGTCCGCTTCCACGGCGACTTCGACCGGCTGCTGCTCACCGCGGCCGAACGCAGCGGGCACGGCATCGACTTCCTGGCGCCCGGCCTGAAGTACGGCGCGGACTGGACGTCGCGCTTCGACTTCATGAGCCTCGGCCTCGCCCTCGTCCTGGGCACGGCCGGCCTGCCGCACATCCTGTCCCGCTTCTACACCGTGCCGACCGCGCGCGCGGCACGCCGCTCGGTGGTCTGGTCGATCGGCCTGATCGGCAGCTTCTACCTGATGACGATCGTCCTGGGCTTCGGCGCGGCGGCGATCGTCGGACCGGACGCCGTACGCCAGTCCAACGCGGCCGGCAACACGGCCGTCCCGCTGCTCGCCCTCGACCTCGGGGGCGGGGATCAGTCCATGGGCGGCGCGGTCCTGTTCGCGATCGTCGGCGCGGTCGCCTTCGCCACCATCCTCGCGGTGGTCGCCGGCATCACGCTCGCCTCCTCGGCGTCCGTGGCCCACGACCTGTACGCCTCACTGCGCCGCAAGCACGCCAAGCAGCGCAGCGAGGTCGCGGTCGCCCGGGTCGCGGCGGTCGGCATCGGCATCGTGGCGATCGCGCTCGGCATCCTGGCCCGCGAGCTCAACGTCGCGTTCCTGGTCGGCCTCGCCTTCGCCGTCGCCGCGTCCGCGAACCTGCCGGTGCTGCTCTACTCGCTGTTCTGGCGCAACTTCACCACGCGCGGCGCGGTGTGGGCGGTCTACGGCGGGCTGATCCCGGCGCTCGTGCTCGTCGTGCTGTCGCCGGTCGTCTCGGGCAGCCCCGAGTCGCTCATCCCTGGTGTCGACTTCCAGTTCTTCCCGCTCCAGAACCCCGGCATCGTCTCGATCCCGTTGGGCTTCCTCGCGGGCTGGCTGGGCACGGTCACCTCCTCCGAGGAGCCCGACGAGGCGCGGCACGCGGAGACGGAGGTGCGTTCGCTGACCGGAGCGGGAGCCGTTTAGCCACGGCGCCTTCACCGTCGTACGGCGCGGGACCCGGTCGTACGGCGGGCCGCGGGGCTTGGGTCATGGCGCGGCCCAGGCACGCGGTCCTGGCGGGTGAGTCGTCTGCACAGGTGGACGACGTTGATGGCCCGTCGGGAAGTTGGTCCATGCATCCATCAAGGGTGTACGGAACTCATCACGACATGCGGTACTCGTCAAGACGCTCAACGAAACCGTGCTCTCAGGCGCGGGTCGCCCACACGTAACGGTGTTCCGGGCGGCCCGCGTCGCCGTATTTGAGGGTCAGGCGCGCGCGGCCGGTGCGCTCCAGGAGCTTCAGGTAGCGCTGGGCGGTCTGGCGGCTCACACCCGTGCGGTCGGCGATCTCCTGCGCGGACAGAGGGCCGTCGGCGTGCATCAGGGACTGGCGCACCAGTTCGGCGGTGGTGGGGGAGTGCCCTTTGGGCAGGCCGGGCTCCGAAGGCGCCGACAGTGCGCCGAACATGCGGTCCACGTCGGCCTGTTCGGCCTCGCCGCCGACGTCCAGAGTGCGGCGCAGCTCGCCGTACGCCTCCAGCTTCGCGCGCAGGCCCGCGAAGGCGAACGGCTTGACCAGGTACTGGAGCGCGCCGTGCCGCATCGCCGAGCGGACCGTCGAGACGTCCCGCGCGGCCGTCACCATGATGACGTCCGCCTGGTGGCCGCGGCGGCGCATCTCCTGGACGGTGCCGATGCCGGTCCCGTCGGGCAGGTAGTGGTCCATCAGGACGAGGTCCACGCGGGGCAGCAGCTCCAGCAGGTGCAGCGCCTCGGCCGCGCTGTGCGCCTGCCCGGCGACCCGGAAGCCCGGCACCTTCTCGACGTAGGCGGCGTTGACCCGGGCGACCCGGGTGTCGTCGTCCACGACCAGGACCTCGATCACCGCGAACCCTCCTCGGCCTCGGCGCGACGCGTGGCGGCGGCCGGCACGGCCCTCGGGGCGCCCTCGGAGAGCGCGTCGGGCAGGACCACGGTGAACTCCGCGCCACCGCCCTCCGCCTCGCCCACGGAGGCCCTGCCGCCCTGCCGCTCGGCGAGCCTGCGCACCAGCGAGAGCCCGATGCCTCGGCGCCCGTGCGCGGGAGGCCTCTTGGTGGACCAGCCCTCCGTGAACACCACCTCGCGCTTGTCCGCCGGGATCCCCGGGCCGGTGTCCCGCACCCGCAGCACGGCCGTACGTCCCTCCGCGCGCAACTCGACCTCCACGCGCGCGTGCGTGGTGCCCGCGACGGCGTCCAGCGCGTTGTCGACCAGGTTGCCCACGATCGTCACCAGCCCCCTGGGGTCGACCAGCAGGTCCGGGAGCCGGGTCGCGTCGGACACCTTCAGGGCGACGCCGCGCTCCGCCGCCACCGTCGCCTTGCCGACCAGCAGCGCCGCCAGCAAGGGGTCGTGGATCCGCTCGGCGACCTCCTCGGCGGTGGCCCGGTGATCGCCGACCACTTCGCCCACGAACTCCACCGCCTCCTCGTACATCTCCAGCTCCAGCAGTCCCAGCAGGGTGTGCATCCGGTTGGCGTGCTCGTGGTCCAGCGCGCGCAGGGCGTCGATCAGCCCGCGCGTGGAGTCGAGCTCCCGGCCCAGCTGCTCCAGCTCGGTGCGGTCGCGCAGGGTGGCGACGGCGCCGCCGTCGTCCGTCGGCATCCGGTTGGTGACCAGCACGCGCGGGCCGCGCACGGTGAGCAGGTCCGTACCGGTCACCCGGCCGGCCAGGACGTCCGCCGTACGGCCCGCGCCGAGCGCGTCGTCGGGGGAGCGGCCCACCGCCTCGTCGCCGATGCCCAGCAGGCGCTGCGCCTCGTCGTTGAGGAGCCGTACGCGGCCCGCGCGGTCCAGCGCCACGACGCCCTCCCGGATGCCGTGCAGCATCGCCTCACGCTCCGCCAGCAGCGCCGAGATGTCCGAGAAGGCCAGATCACGCGTCTGCCGATGGACCCGGCGCGAGATCAGCCAGGCCGCCAGCGCGCCCACCGCGAGGGCGCCACCCGCGTACGCGAACAGCCCCGGGATCGCGTGGATCAGGCGGGCGCGGACGCTGTCGTACTCGATGCCGACCGACACCGCCCCGACGATGTGCCCCTCGGCGTCCCTCAAGGGCACCTTCCCGCGTGCGGAGCGGCCCAGTGTGCCCTCGTCGATCTCCATCACTGCCCGGCCCGCCAGCGCCTTGTGCGGGTCCGTGGAGACCACGCCACCGATCTGGTCCGGGTCCCGGTGCGACCAGCGGACGCCGGCCCTGTTCATCACGACGACGTACTCGGCTCCGCTCGCCCTGCGGATCCGCTCCGCCTCCCGCTGCACCGGGCCGTCCACCGACGGCGTGCTGGTCTTCAGGTCCTCCGCGAGCTGCGGCATCGCCGCTGTGGTCTGCGCGATCGCCAGCGCGCGGCGCATCGCCTGGTCGTCGAGCTGGTCGCTGAGCGGCGCGAGGAACAGGCCCGTCGCGAGCACCACCACGCCTGCCGCGATCGACAGCTGCATCAGCAGGATCTGCGAGAAGGCGCGCCGGGGGAGGCCGAGGCGCAGGCGACGGGCGGGGGGAGCGGGGCTCATGCATTGACGGTACGTGGACGGGGTGGGGGCGCTGTAGGGGTGTGGCGGGGATCTCTTGACCGGGGGTGGATGGGGTTGAGCGAGGGATGAGGGGAGGGGGTTAGGTGGATCAGGTGCATCGGCGGGTCAACTGTTGACGGAAACATTGACCATCTTGATGACCTTGACCAAGTTGATCGATATCTTGCCGCCGTGTCAGCTCGCCAGCGCCGCCCCCGCCGTCGTCCGCTCCCGCACCTCCACGACGTCCATCCGCGCCGGAGTCCCCAGAACGGACGCCCCGCAGCTCTCCGGCCGGGCCGGCAGCGGATTGCTCTGGGTGACGACGACCTGCCAGCGCCGGCCGTCGGTGTGGGCGACGGTGACCTCCCAGTGCGGCGCTTCGCCCGCCGTGCGGACGACGCCCAGTGCCTCGGCGGCGTACTCGCCGACGGCCGTACGGACGGCGAGTTCGGCCGCCTGGCCGGGCCGCTCCCAGGCGGAGCACCCCCGGCACCCGTCGACCACGATCCGGCCCTCCCGGGCGGCGTGGAGGACGTTCTTGACGGTGTGGGCCTCCGCGCGCCCGTACGCGTAGCCGTAGGGCAGGACGAGCACCGTGGGGGAGAAGCGATGTCCACCCAGATGGGTGACCTCCCAGACGCCCGGTACGTCGGAGGCGGTCAGCTCGGCGGCGAGGGGACGGCCGAGGAGGGCGCAGCAGCGGTCGCGCTTGCCGTTCGTGCACACCAGGGCGAGCGGGTCGCCCGTGTGGGGGCGACCGCCGAGGACGGTGTCGAACGTGCGGTGGTCGCCCCGGCCCAGGGCGGCGAGGTCGAGGTCCAGGAGCTGCCGGGGGTCCTGGGTGGCGGCGGTGCGCAGCCACACCCCGCCGGGCACGGTGTGGGCGGCGAAGACCCGGCGCAGGGGCGGGGCGCCGAAGTCGGCGTGGCGTCCGGGGCGGCGGATGAGCGCGACACGGACGCCGGTGCCCTTGGCGGCCCTCTCCAGGGCGCGGCCGAGCTGCCGGTCCAGGTGGCTCTCGGTGAGCGCCTTGGCGCCCCAGGGGCCGGGCTGTTCCAGCAGGAGCCAGGTCGTCGCCGTGGCCGCGGTCCCGGAGAAGGGCTCGTCGAGATCCCGCGCGACAGTCGTGCACGTACTCACAGAGGTGAGCCTAACCTGACTTGGCGCAGGGTGACTTGTCGACGGCGGTGTGTCCTGATCCATGCGGGTTTTCGGGGGTGCCCGGATCCGCCGTTTTACACAGAGTGGCCGTGCGGTGCGTGTCCGTGGTCCACGGGGAGCGGCTGGGGCGGCTTCGGGCCCACGTAGAGGCCGCTCGGGCGCATCCTGAGGGGGCGTTCGCCGTACTCCTCCAGCGCGTGCGCGATCCAGCCCGCCGTACGGGCCACGGCGAAGATCGCCTCGCCGGCCGTCGCGGGCATGCCGAAGGAGTGGGTCATGGCAGCGAGGGCGAGGTCGACGTTGGCGTGCAAGGGGGCGTGGCGCGCGGTGGTGGCCACGACGTCCCGGGCCGCCGCGAGGGCGGGGTACGCGTCCGGGATGTCCGCCAGGAGCGCGAACAGCGCACCCGCGCGCGGGTCCTCGCCGACGTAGAGGCGGTGGCCCAGGCCCGGGATGCGCCGTCCCGCGCGCAGTTCCTCGGCGATCACCGGTCCCGCGTCGCCCTGTTCCAGGACCTCGTCCAGCAGCCGGTGGGCGAGACCGCTGGCCGCGCCGTGCAACGGGCCCTCGACGACGCCCAGGCCCGCCGAGACGGCCGCGTACGGATGCGCGCGGGCCGACGCCGCGACCCGGACGGCGAGCGTCGAGGCGGCCAGGTCGTGGTCGGCCAGGAGACCGAGTGCCGTGTCCAGGGCGTTCAGTGACGCCTCGTCGGGCGTGCGCATGGTCAGTCGCGCCCACAGGCGCCGCACCAGAGGGCCCTCGTCCCGGTGGCCCGGGTGACGTGGGGGCAGGGCCGCGACCAGGGTCGGGATCAGGGTCCGGCCGGTGCCGACGACCGCCTGCGCGGACAGGTCGAAGCGCAGGGGGTCCACGACGGCCGCCGCGACGGCCGCGGCCCGCAACCGGTCGGCGGGGCCGGTGTGTTCGGGCAGCGCGCGGGCCGCTCGACGGGCCGCCTTCAGGGACTCCTCCGGCGCGGTGAACGTCGCTCCCGCGCGCAGTTCACCGGTCCACAGCCACTCCGCGACCTCTTCGTAGGAGTGCACGCCGGCCAGTTCGACCGCGTCCACGCCCCGGAAGAAGTACCGGTCGCCGTCGATGTACGTGAGACGCGTGCGTACGGCCGGTTCGCTCCCGGTGCCCGGGCTTCCGGCGCTCTCGCGTCTGTTGCGGCGCGCCAGGGCCTCCACCTCGGAGGGGTCGAAGGTGCTGCTCCGGCTGCCGGGGACGCGTCGGCTGCTGAGCTGGCCGCGGCTGACGTACGCGTACACCGTCTCGGGCTTCACGCCCAGCAGTTCGGAGGCCTCCTTCGTGGTCAGACGGCGTTCGGGGTGGCCGGGGGCGGGTTCCTGGTCGCGCATGGGGGTCACCGTATCCGGATGAAAGACATGTTGATTAGATCAATATTGACAGTGATTTAGTCAATGATGGACAGTCTAATCAAGTTCATCAAGCTCAAGGAGGGAAATCATGTCGGTCAACAGGTCCACCACGTCCTTCGTCGACGTCCCGCGCGGACTCGCCGGTGTCGTGGTCACCGACACCCGGGTCGGCGACGTGCGCGGCGTCGAGGGCTTCTACCACTACCGCCAGTACTCCGCCGTCGACCTCGCGCAGACCCGCTCCTTCGAGGACGTCTGGCACCTCCTGGTCCACGGCGAACTCCCCGACCCCGTACGGGCATCCGCCTTCGCCGCCGGGACGGCCGCGCTGCGGGCGCTGCCGGCCGAGGTGAGCGCGGTCCTGCCCGCCGTCGCCGCGTCGGGCGCGGGTGGTGTCGGGCCGCTCGCCGGGATGCGGACGGCGCTGTCGCTGCTGGGTGCGGTCAAGGGGTTCCGGCCGGTGTACGACATCGACGCCGGGCAGCGGCGCAGGGACACGCTGGTGGCAGCCGCCGCCGTGCCCACGCTGCTCACCGCGCTGTACCGGCTGGGGAAGGGGCTCGAACCGGTCGAGCCGAGGCAGGACCTGTCGTACGCGGCGAACTACCTGTACATGTTGACCGGCGTCGAGCCCGATCAACATAAAGCGCGGGCCGTCGAGCAATACTTGATCTCCACCATTGACCACGGCTTCAACGCGTCAACATTCACGGCGCGCGTCATCGCATCAACAGGTGCGGACGTCGCCGCCTGTCTCGTCGGTGCCGTCGGCGCGCTCTCCGGCCCCCTGCACGGCGGGGCGCCCAGCCGGGCCCTCGACACCCTGGACGCGATCGGCACCCCCGATCGCATTGATCCCTGGATCCGGGAGCATGTACTGGCCGGCGACCGGATCATGGGATTCGGTCACGCCGTCTACCGCACCGAGGACCCCCGCTCCCGGATGCTCCGCGAGATCGCCCAGCGCTTCGGCGGCCCGCGCGTCGCCTTCGCGGTCGAGGTCGAACGCCAGGTCGAGGCGATCCTGGCCGAACTGAAGCCCGGCCGCGAACTCCACACCAACGTGGAGTTCTACGCGGGCGTCGTCATGGAACTCTGCGGCCTCCCCCGCGAGATGTTCACCCCGACCTTCGCCGCGGCCCGCGCCATCGGCTGGAGCGCGAACATCCTGGAACAGTCCCAGGACTCGAAGATCATCCGTCCGGCGGCACGGTATGTTGGCCCCGAGGCGCCGGTCGCGGTGCCTCTCGCGAGCTGAGGGGCGCTCAAGTCCCCTTCTTCGCAAGGGACTTCGAGTTTTCGGTGCCGGCCGGACGGATCCGGTGAATTTCCCGGGTCCTGCGGAGTAGCCTGCGCGGCGGGGGCGGGCGGAGTGGGTATCTTGTCCTGGCCCAACCCTTCGGCGCTCACGCCTGCGCTCGGAGGGGCCATTCCAACCGCTACCGCGGCCGTTTCGGAGGGCACAGTCACCCCTCCAATCAGGTCATGAGAAGGCGGTACGTTTTCGTGAAGATCGTGCGACGTGTCGGGGCGTCCCCCAGGGAACGCGGCAGCACCACAGGGCAGACCTGCCCCGACATCTTCGAGCTCAGCAACGGCGACTTCGCCGTGATCGGGCGCGAAGCGACCGAGGAACTCGACCGCGAGCTGCCCTCGGACGCCGCACGAGCCGACTACGAGCGGATCGTCGTCATCACGCGCGAGACGCTCGTCCGCGCCAAGCACGACATCCCCGACGCCTGACGGGCGCCCCCTCGCCCAGTCCGAGCGTCCGAGGCCCGGAGCCGATGCGGGGCCGGGCCTTGTGGCGCCCCTCCGGCGGCCTCACGCCGCATCCTCCGGAGGCGGATCACCGACGACCCACCACTCGTCCGTGTCGGCGTCGTCGAGATCGTGGATCAGGTCGTCCAGCATCCGCCCGAGGATGTACTCCTCGGAGGAGTCCGGGAGGCTCTTGCGGTGGTGGCGGGTGGCCTCCCAGTACTCGCGGAAGACCTTGTTGCGGCACATCACGCGCAGATGCCCGTACAGCTCCGCGCGGGAGAGAGCGCCGATCCGGTAGAAGTACAGGTTGTTGACGTACAGGGCGTTGGCGAAGAGGAACTGCCGCTGTTTGTCGAGCGGTACGTCGGATTCGTAGGTGTCCAGGACGGCCGCGAGGGCGGGGTCGTCCATGGCCTTGCAGAGCAGGTCGAAGGAGAGTCGATGCTGTTCGGTGAGGGCGGCTCGCCTGCGATGGCCGGCACCCGGCACACCGAGGGAGTCGAGGGTGACCGAGAACTTCTGCTTCGCGGCCGAAACGATCCTGTGTATCCCTGCACTCTGTGTGGCCATGTCAACCCCCGGTCCAGGCGGCCGTGCGCCGGTCGTCGGGGTGCGGGTGTGGTGACGGGGACCGGCGAGCGGTGGGCGGCGCTTGCCGTCTCCCAGAGTGCCGAGCGGCTCTGATCGGCGGGGAGGCGGAGAGGAGGCGCACGGAAGGAAGCGAGGGTCGCACACCCCGGCGCCTTGCCTCACGTCTGCCCCGGACAGGGAGCTAACAATCGTTCACTTCGCGGCGATTATCCCGGCTCGTATCCTGAGGTGGCAGTCATTCCTCGGCCGTGCTCCGGAGTGTGAACCGGCGCACGCACAGGCGCGAAAGAGGTCGTACGTGGCGCAGGGCGGCACCCCGCAGCAGATCCCGGTCGTCGTGCTCGCCGGATTCCTCGGCTCCGGCAAGACGACGTTGCTCAACCACCTGCTGCACCGCAGCAGGGGCAGCAGGATCGGCGCGATCGTCAACGACTTCGGGGCGATCGAGATCGACGCCATGGCCGTCGCGGGCGCCCTCGGCGACTCCACGGTCTCCCTCGGCAACGGCTGCCTGTGCTGCGCGGTCGACGCGAGCGAACTGGACTCCTACCTGGAGCGCCTGGCCGCGCCCGCCGTCGGTGTCGACGTCATCGTCATCGAGGCGAGCGGCCTCGCCGAACCGGGTGAACTCGTCCGGATGATCCTCGCGAGCGAGCACCCCGCGATCGAGTACGGCGGACTCGTCGAGGTCGTCGACGCCGCCGAGTTCGACGGCACGCGCGTGAAGCACCCCGAGATCGACCGGCACATCGGCCTCGCGGACCTCGTCGTCGTCAACAAGCTGGACCGCGCGGACGACGGGGAACGTGTGCTCGGGCTCGTTCGTTCACTGGCCGGGAGCGCGGCCGTCGTACCCGCCCGCTACGGCCGCGTCGACCCGGAGTTCCTCTTCGACTGCCGGCCGAGCGAGGAGCGGATCGGGCAGCTCTCCTTCGACGACCTGCACCGGCACGAGGACCACGAGGACCACGAGGACGGGGACGGCGCAGGCCACGCCGAGCACCTGCACGCGGCGTACGACAGCCTCTCCTTCACCGCGGACGCGCCGCTGGACCCGCGGCGCCTGATGGCGTTCCTGGACGGCCGCTCCGAGGGCCTGTACCGGATCAAGGGGTACGTCGACTTCGGGCCGAGCGACCCCCTCAACCGGTATGCCGTGCACGCGGTCGGACGGTTCCTCAGGTTCGTCCCGGAGCCCTGGGAAGAGCGCGAGGAGCGCCGTACGCGGCTTGTCCTGATCGGCGCGGGGATCGACCGGGAGGCGCTCGGGAAAGAGCTGCACGCGTGCGTGCAGGACGCCCCACAGGCCGACGAGCGCGGCATGTGGGGCGTCCTGAGGTACGTACGCGACCCGGAGGCCGAGCGGGAAGCCCCCGAGGACGTCACCGACGACATCCCCGAGGACCTGCCCGACGAGGGCTAGAACGGCCCCGCGACCACCGCCACCGTCTTCGGCAGCGACACGCCCGAACCGTCCCGGCGCGGATCGATCTCCGGCAGCTCCGCGGGCATGCCGTTCTTCTGCGCGGCCCGCGCGGGGACGGCGCCCGCCCAGGCGACCGAGAGGCAGTCCTCGCCCTTCAGGAACCGCTGGCAGCGCACGCCGCCGGTCGCGCGCCCCTTGCGCGGGTACTGGTCGAACGGGGTCAGCTTGGCCGTCGTCTGGACGGAGTCGTCCAGCGTGCCGCGCGAGCCCGCGACGGTGAACACCATGGCGTCCACGGCGGGGTCGACCGCGGAGAACGAGATGACCTTCGCGCCGTCCGTCAGCTTGATGCCCGTCATACCGCCCGCAGGACGGCCCTGGGGGCGCACTTGGGACGCCTGGTAGCGCAGCAACTGGGCGTCGTCCGTGATGAAGACGAGGTCCTCCTCGCCCGTGCGCAGCTCGACCGCGCCGACGATCCGGTCACCGTCCTTGAGGGTGATGACCTCCAGCTCCTCCTTGTTGGCCGGGTAGTCCGGCACCACGCGCTTGACGACGCCCTGTTCCGTGCCGAGCGCGAGGCCTGGCGACGACTCGTCCAGCGTCATCAGGCACACGAGCGTCTCGCCGTCCGTCAGCGGCACGAACTCCGACACCGGCGCGCCGCCCGACAGGTTGGGCGCGGCGGCCGTGTCCGGGAGCTGCGGCAGGTCGACGACGTTGATCCGCAGCAGCCGGCCCTCGGAGGTCACCGCGCCGATCTCGCCCCGGGCCGTCGCGGGCACCGCGGAGACGATCACGTCGTGCTTCACGCGCGCGGCGTCCTCCTCGGCCGCGAACGGCTCGCCGTTCGCCGTACGCGCGAGCAGCCCTGTCGACGACAGCAGCACCCGGCACGGGTCGTCGGCCACTTGGAGCGGCACGGCGGACGCGGTCGCGCCGGACGACTCCAGCAGGACCGTACGCCGCTCCGTGCCGAACTTCTTGGCGACCGCGGCCAGTTCGCCCGAGACCAGCTTGCGCAGCTCGCTGTCCGACTCCAGGATCCGGGTCAGCTCGGCGATCTCCGCGTTGAGCCGCTCCTTCTCGGACTCCAGCTCGATCCGGTCGAACCGGGTGAGCCGGCGCAGCGGCGTGTCGAGGATGTACTGCGTCTGGATCTCCGACAGGGAGAAGCGCTCGATGAGGCGCTCCTTCGCCTGCGCGCTGTTGTCGCTGGAGCGGATCAGCCGGATGACCTCGTCGATGTCGACGAGCGCCGTCAGCAGGCCCTCCACCAGGTGCAGGCGGTCGCGGCGCTTGCCGCGCCGGAACTCGCTGCGCCGCCGTACGACGGTGAAGCGGTGGTCCAGGTAGACCTCGAGGAGCTCCTTGAGGCCCAGCGTGAGCGGCTGGCCGTCCACCAGGGCGACGTTGTTGATGCCGAAGGACTCCTCCAGCGGCGCGAGCTTGTAGAGCTGCTCCAGGACGGCCTCCGGGACGAAGCCGTTCTTGATCTCGATGACCAGCCGCAGCCCGTGCGAGCGGTCGGTGAGGTCCTTGACGTCGGCGATGCCCTGGATCTTCTTCGAGCCGACCAGGTCCTTGATCTTGGCGATGACCTTCTCGGGGCCGACGGTGAAGGGCAGTTCGGTGATGACCAGGCCCTTGCGGCGCGCCGTCACGGTGTCCACCGCGACCGTCGCCCGGATCTTGAACGTGCCCCGGCCCGTTTCGTACGCGTCCCTGATGCCGGACAGGCCGACGATCCGCCCGCCCGTCGGCAGGTCGGGGCCCGGGACGAACTTCATCAGCGCGTCCAGGTCCGCGTTCGGGAAGCGGATCAGGTGGCGGGCGGCGGCCACGACCTCGCCCAGGTTGTGCGGCGGCATGTTCGTCGCCATGCCGACCGCGATCCCGGACGAGCCGTTGACCAGGAGGTTCGGGAAGGCGGCGGGCAGTGCCACCGGCTCCTGCTCCTGGCCGTCGTAGTTGGGCGTGAAGTCGACCGTGTCCTCGTCGATCGACTCGGTCATCAGGCTCGTCGCCTCGGCCTGCCGGCACTCCGTGTACCGCATCGCGGCCGGCGGGTCGTCGTTGCCCAGGGAGCCGAAGTTGCCGTGCCCGTCGACGAGGGGCACGCGCATGGAGAACGGCTGCGCCATGCGCACGAGCGCGTCGTAGATCGACGCGTCGCCGTGCGGGTGCAGCTTGCCCATCACCTCGCCGACCACGCGCGCGCACTTGACGTAGCCCCGGTCGGGGCGCAGGCCCATCTCGTTCATCTGGTAGACGATGCGGCGGTGGACCGGCTTCAGGCCGTCGCGGGCGTCGGGCAGGGCGCGGGAGTAGATGACCGAGTAGGCGTACTCGAGGAAGGAGCCCTGCATCTCGTCGACGACGTCGATGTCGAGGATCCGCTCCTCGAACGAGTCGTCGGGCGGTGGGGTCTTCGTGCTGCGGCGGGCCATCGCTGCCGGCTCCTCTTTTCTGGTCGATTGCCTGCGGGCACTCAAGTCGGTGCCGAGCGGGCCGGGTTGCTCCCGGTTCGAAGAACCCGGGTCCGGACTCGCTCGTACGGGACGTGCTCAAGGGTCTGACGTCGACCATTGTGGACCGTGGCACTGACAACCCGGGCCAGGACCCGGCTCGGCGGGCCCGGCCGGACGAGCACGGCCCGTTCCCCCACGGCAGCCCGCACGTTACGCGATCCGCTCTCGGCGTACGTCCGCCGGGAACTTCGCCGACCGTCCGCACGCTTGCATACAGTGACAGGACCGGCAGGAAAGTCCGCGGTCCACGACCGCGTCCGCCATCGAAGGGACGTACATGCCCATGGGTCACACGGCCACAGCCCAGGCAGGCTCCGGGGGCCTGACAGCGACCGAGCACCGCCTGGCCAACGGCCTGCGCGTGGTGCTCTCCGAGGACCATCTGACCCCCGTCGCGGCGGTGTGTCTCTGGTACGACGTCGGCTCGCGCCACGAGGTCAAGGGCCGTACCGGCCTCGCCCACCTCTTCGAGCACCTGATGTTCCAGGGCTCCGCCCAGGTGAAGGGCAACGGCCACTTCGAGCTGGTGCAGGGCGCCGGCGGCTCCCTCAACGGCACCACCAGCTTCGAGCGCACCAACTACTTCGAGACCATGCCCACGCACCAGCTGGAGCTCGCGCTCTGGCTGGAGGCCGACCGCATGGGCTCCCTGCTGGCCGCCCTGGACGACGAGTCGATGGAGAACCAGCGCGACGTCGTCAAGAACGAGCGCCGCCAGCGCTACGACAACGTCCCCTACGGGACGGCGTTCGAGAAGCTGACCGCCCTCGTCTACCCGGACGGCCACCCCTACCACCACACGCCCATCGGGTCGATGACCGACCTGGACGCGGCGACCCTGGAGGACGCGCGCGCGTTCTTCCGGACGTACTACGCGCCCAACAACGCGGTCCTGTCGGTGGTCGGCGACATCGACCCGGAGCAGACGCTCGCCTGGGTCGAGAAGTACTTCGGCTCCATCGCGTCCCACGACGGCAAGCCCGAGCCGCGCGACGGCTCCCTGCCGGACGTCATCGGCGAGCAGCTGCGCGAGGTCGTCGTCGAGGAGGTCCCGGCGCGCGCGCTGATGGCCGCCTACCGGCTCCCCGAGGACGGCACGCGCGCGGGGGACGCCGCCGACCTGGCGCTCACCGTCCTCGGCGGCGGCGAGTCCTCCCGCCTGTACAACCGGCTCGTACGGCGCGACCGGACCGCCGTCGCGGCCGGCTTCGGCCTGCTGCGGCTGGCCGGGGCGCCCTCCCTGGGCTGGCTGGACGTCAAGACGTCCGGGGACGTCGAGGTGCCCGTCATCGAGGCCGCCATCGACGAGGAGCTCGCCCGGTTCGCCGAGGAGGGCCCGACGGCCGAGGAGATGGAGCGCGCGCAGGCGCAGCTGGAGCGCGAGTGGCTGGACCGGCTCGGCACGGTCGCCGGGCGCGCGGACGAACTGTGCCGGTTCGCCGTCCTGTTCGGCGACGCGCAGCTCGCCCTCACGGCCGTACAGCGCGTGCTGGAGATCACTCCGCAGGAGGTCCAGGAGGTCGCCAAGGCGCGGCTGCGGCCCGACAACCGCGCGGTGCTCGTCTACGAGCCCAAGCACTCGGACAGCGCCGAGGACACGGACGTGCCCGAGGACCCCACGCGTGAAGCGACCGTAGAGGCCGACGACAACGAGGAGACGGCCAAGTGACCGAGCTCGCCACGATGGACTTCCACCCGCAGCCCCAGGCGGGCGAGGCCAGGCCCTGGGCGTTCCCCGCACCCGAGCGCGCGGCCCTCGGCAACGGCCTGACCGTCCTGCGCTGCCACCGGCCCGGCCAGCAGGTCGTCGCCGTCGAGGTCCTCCTCGACGCGCCCCTGGAGGCCGAGCCGACCGGCCTGGACGGCGTCGCCACGATCATGGCGCGCGCCTTCTCCGAGGGCACCGACCGGCACTCCGCCGAGGAGTTCGCCGCCGAGCTGGAGCGCGCGGGCGCCACGCTCGACGCGCACGCCGACCACCCCGGCGTCCGGCTCAGCCTGGAGGTCCCCGCCTCCCGGCTCGCCAAGGGGCTCGGGCTGCTCGCCGACGCCCTGCGGGCGCCCGCGTTCGACGAGGGCGAGATCGACCGGCTGGTGCGCAACCGGCTCGACGAGATCCCGCACGAGCTGGCCAACCCCTCCCGGCGGGCCGCCAAGGAGCTGTCCAAGGAGCTGTTCCCGGCGACCGCGCGCATGTCGCGCCCGCGCCAGGGCACCGAGGACACCGTCGAGAAGATCGATGCCGCCGCCGTCCGCGCCTTCTACGACCGGCACGTGCGCCCCGCGACGGCCACCGCGGTCGTCGTCGGCGACCTGAACGGCATCGACCTCGACGCGCTGCTCGGCGAGACCCTGGGCGCCTGGACGGGGTCCACCGCGCAGCCCCGGCCCGTCCCGCCGGTCACCGCCGACGACGCCGGGCGTGTCGTCATCGTCGACCGGCCCGGCGCCGTGCAGACGCAGCTGCTGATCGGGCGCGTGGGCGCCGACCGGCACGACCGCGTGTGGGCCGCGCAGGTGCTCGGCACGTACTGCCTCGGCGGCACCCTGACGTCCCGTCTGGACGCCGTCCTGCGCGAGGAGAAGGGCTACACCTACGGCGTGCGCGCCTTCGGGCAGGTCCTGCGCTCCGCCCCCGACGGCTCGGGCGCCTCGATGCTCGCCATCAGCGGCTCCGTCGACACGCCCAACACCGGGCCCGCCCTCGCGGACCTGTGGACCGTCCTGCGCACCCTCGCCGCCGAGGGCCTCACGGACGCCGAGCGCGACTTCGCCGTGCAGAACCTCGTCGGCGTGGCGCCGCTCAAGTACGAGACCGCCGCGGCCGTCGCCGGGACCCTCGCCGACCAGGTCGAGCAGCACCTCCCCGACGACTTCCAGGCGACGCTCTACCGGCGGCTGGCCGCCACCGGCACCGTCGAGGCCACCGCCGCGGTCGTCAACGCCTTCCCCGTCGACCGCCTCGTCACCGTCCTCGTCGGCGACGCGAAGGAGATCCGCGGGCCGGTCGAGGCCCTCGGGATCGGCCCGGTGCGGGTCGTGACGGCGGAGTAGACGGCGGAGCACGGGCACGCGCGCGTGGGGTGGCTGGCGAGCCGCACGCGCGCGTGCACGCTGTCGAGGACTCTCGCGCGAGTTCGCTGTTCGCGAAGTCACACCCCGCCCGGAACGCACCCCCTCAGGGGTGACCGTTTTCGCCCGGAGGGTGCACCTCTGCCCTGTGGTGTGCGCTACAAAAGCCGCTGTGCGTTTGGGAATCGACGGCACGCCCTCTAGCGTCGTCCGGGCTGTTCGTCGGGCAGTGCGCCGCACACCGCGGCACCGGACAGCGATCGCCGAGTCCCCGTACGGCGCGAGCCAGGGGAGCCGGGGACCCACAGTCCCTGGGGTGAATCGGGCGCGTGCGCCCGTAGGAGACCTTCCTGCTCCGAACCCGTCAGCTAACCCGGTAGGCGAGAGGGAAGGAAAGGACGAACTCGACTCCATGGCGTTCACCTGCGCCACCGGCAGGCGCCGCAAGGCGACCCGGATGCAGCGTACGACCGCCCGCGCGGCGGGCATAGCGGCGCTGACGACCTCGGCGCTGGCCGCCGGATCACCCCCCGAACCGACCGCCGCGAACGCGATGACCCTCGCGGACGACACGGCCACCATGCGCCTCGACGTCACCGAGCACGTCGACGACCGCGCACACGCGCAGGAGCAGGCCGTCCAGCAGGCGGCCGTACGCGCGCGTACGGAGGCCCTGCGCATCCAGGCCGCCGAGGAGGCGAAGGCCGCGCGCGCCGCTGAGGCCCGCGCCGCGCGGGAGGCCGAACGCGCCCGCCTGAACGCCTTCGTCGCGCCGATCACCGGCTCGTACGTGTCCACGGGCTACCGCAGCGGCGGCTCCCTGTGGTCCTCCGGCAGCCACACGGGCATCGACTTCCACGCCGCCACCGGCACCCCCGTGCACGCCGTCGGCCTCGGCACGGTCGTGGAGGCCGGCTGGGGCGGTGCCTACGGCAACCAGATCGTCGTCCGGATGAACGACGGCACGTACACCCAGTACGGCCACCTGTCGTCGATCTCCGTCGCGGTGGGCCAGACGGTCACCCCGGGGGAGCGGATCGGCTACTCGGGCGCGACGGGCAACGTGACCGGCCCGCATCTGCACTTCGAGGCCCGTACGACACCGGAGTACGGCTCCGACATCGACCCTGTTGCCTACCTGCGCGCGCACGGCGTCGACGTCTGACCCGCGAGACGTCGTCCGAGAGATCGTCCAGCCCCGGCCCCCTCGGCCGGGGCTTTCGGTGTTTCGGACGGCCCCTTGTCCAAAAAATATCCCTGGATTCCGGCCCGCCATCGGAAATTCCCGCTCATTGCAATAGAGTCACGGAACACACGTCAATCGTCGACGTTTCACGGGGATTAAGGCGGAGGTCCGTCATGCGTATTCCGGCGCACTCGGTGTGCACGGCCGTCCGGGACGACATCGTCGCGGGTGTCTACGAGCGCGGCAGCCGCCTCACCGAGGAACTCCTCGCGCGCCGGTACGGCGTCAGCCGCGTCCCGGTCCGCGAGGCGCTGCGGACGCTGGAGGCCGAGGGCTTCGTCGTGACCCGGCGCCACGCGGGTGCGTGCGTGGCCGAGCCGACCGAGCAGGAGGCCGCCGACCTGCTGGAGATGCGGCTGCTCCTGGAGCCGCTCGGCGCCGCCCGGGCCGCCCAGCGGCGCACCGAGGCCCACCTGAAGGTGCTGCGCGGACTCGTCAGGCTGGGCCAGGAGCGCGCCAGGAGGGGCAGCAGCGAGGATCTGCGCTCCCTGGGCGGCTGGTTCCACGAGACGCTCGCCCAGGCCTGCGGAAGCCACGCCCTGACCTCGACGCTGACCCAGCTGCGCCACAAGATCGCCTGGATGTACGCGGTGGAGCCGTCGGCCAGCCCCGTCGACTCCTGGACCGAGCACGGCGCGATCGTCGACGCCGTCGCGCGCGGGGACGCCGAGCGCGCGCGTGCGCTGACCGCCCTGCACACCGAGCGCTCCACCGCCGCCCACCGGCTGCGCTTCGCCGGCGCGGACCGCGTGAGGACTTCGCAACACGCCGTAAACATGACCGGCCTGCGTCATTAACACGGGCGCCGTATACAAAGAAGAGGTATTTGGCGGAGGTGTATTTCCGCTGCCCTTTTCACGAGTGCGCCGCGAATTTCTCGACGCGCACCTTCCGTATGCCCCCGCACATCCCGCAATGCTGTGCGGGGAAATGCATTCCGGTATGCCCGGACAATGACGGAGCCGCGCCGCCCGGGAGAGGGCGGCGCGGCTCCGTTACGCGCGCGTGGGTGGCGTCAGACGGTCTCGGGGAGCTCGTCGAGGCCCTCGGAGACCAGCTTCGCCAGCCGGTCGAGGGCCGCGTCCGCGCCCTCGGCGCCGGAGGCCAGGACGACCTCCTCGCCGCCCTGGGCGCCGAGGCCGAGGACGGCCAGCATGGAGGCCGCGTTGACGGGGTTGCCGTCCGCCTTGGCGATCGTGACCGGGACGCCGGTGGCCGTGGCGGCTCGGACGAAGAGGGAGGCGGGGCGGGCGTGGAGGCCCTCCGCCCAGCCGATGGTGACGCGGCGCTCAGCCATGTTGTTGCTGCCCTTCGGTGTTCAGGGTTGTCTAGACCAGTTTTCCACACGTGAAGCGTCCGGGGAGGAGGCGCGACGGCCCCTCCCGGACGGCTGTCCGGACCGCGGCCTCGGTCCGGTTCGTGCCGTCTTCCGTCCCCCAGACTGCCTCGCGCCGTTGTCGGACGCGAGCCGTACGCTGGGCCCCATGCAGAGCGCGCAGGAGCGGCACGAGTACCCCGCCCACTGGGAAGCCGACGTGGTGCTGCGCGACGGCGGTACCGCGCGCGTGCGGCCCATCACCGCCGACGACGCCGAGCGCCTGGTCAGCTTCTACGAGCAGGTGTCGGACGAGTCGAAGTACTACCGCTTCTTCGCGCCCTACCCGCGCCTGTCCGCGAAGGACGTCCACCGCTTCACGCACCACGACTTCGTGGACCGGGTGGGACTCGCCGCCACCGTCGGAGGCGAGTTCATCGCCACCGTACGCTATGACCGCATCGGCCCCGACGGCCTGCCCGCCAAGGGTCCCGCCGACGAGGCGGAGGTCGCCTTCCTCGTCCAGGACGCGCACCAGGGCCGCGGCGTCGCCTCCGCTCTCCTGGAGCACATCGGCGCCGTCGCGCGCGAGCGCGGGATCCGCCGCTTCGCCGCCGAGGTGCTCCCCGCCAACTCCAAGATGATCAAGGTCTTCACCGACGCCGGCTACACCCAGAAGCGCAGCTTCGAGGACGGCGTCGTCCGCCTGGAGTTCGGCCTCGAACCCACCGAACGCTCCCTCGCCGTCCAGCGCGCCCGCGAACAGCGCGCCGAGGCCCGCTCCGTACGGCGGCTGCTGGCGCCCGGCTCCGTCGCCGTCGTCGGCGCCGGGCGCGCGCCCGGAGGCGTCGGCCACGCGGTCCTCGCCAACCTCCGCGCGGCGGGCTTCACGGGCACCCTGCACGCCGTCAACAAGGCCCTCCCGGACGGCGTCGAGGAGCTCGACGGCGTCCCGGCCCACCGCTCCGTGCGCGACATCGAGGGCCCCGTCGACCTCGCGGTCGTCGCCGTCCCCGCCGACGCCGTCCCCGAGGTCGTCGCCGAGTGCGGGGAGCACGGCGTCCAGGGACTGGTCGTCGTCTCCGCCGGGTACGCCGAGAGCGGCCCCGACGGGCGCGAGCGCCAGCGCGAACTCGTACGCCTCGCGCGCGCGTACGGGATGCGCATCGTCGGCCCCAACGCGTTCGGCATCATCAACACCGCGCCCGACGTACGGCTCAACGCCTCCCTCGCGCCCGAGACGCCCCGGCCCGGCCGCATCGGGCTGTTCGCGCAGTCCGGCGCGATCGGCGTCGCCCTGCTGTCCCGGCTGCACCGCAGGGGAGGGGGCGTGACCGGCGTGACCGGTGTCTCCACGTTCGTCTCCTCCGGCAACCGCGCGGATGTCTCCGGCAACGACGTCCTCCAGTACTGGTACGACGACCCCGACACCGACGTCGTGCTCATGTACCTGGAGTCCATAGGCAACCCCCGCAAGTTCACGCGCCTCGCGCGGCGTACGGCGGCGGCGAAACCCCTCGTCGTCGTCCAGGGCGCCGGATCGGCACCCCAGGGACACGCGGTCCGCGCGACCCGGCTGCCCCACGCGACGGTCTCCGCGCTCCTGCGGCAGGCCGGCGTGATCCGCGTCGCCACCATCACCGAACTCGTCGACACGGGCCTGTTGCTCGCCCGCCAGCCCCTCCCCGCGGGCCCGCGCGTGGCGATCCTCGGCAACTCCGAGTCCCTCGGACTGCTCACCTACGACGCCTGCCTCTCCGAGGGACTGCGCCCCCTCCCGCCCCTCGACCTCACGACCGGCGCCTCCGCCGACGACTTCCGCCACGCCCTCACGCGCGCGCTGGCCGACGACACGTGCGACGCGGTCGTCGTCACCGCCATCCCCGCCATCGGCGAGGGCTCCGCCGACGACGCCGGCCTCGCGGAGGCCCTGCGCTCGGCCGCCGCCGAGGTCCCGGCCAAGCCGGTGCTCGTCGTCCACGTCGAACTCGGAGGGCTGGCCGAGGCGTTGTCGGCGGCGATGAGCACGGCGCCTCAGGCGGACGCGGGCCGGGCGGCCGGAGCCACCACTGCGCCGGGGAGCGGCACAACCGCGCGGGCGCGGACGGGAGAGGCACTCGGATCGTCCCCCGCGCCCACCTCCGTACCCGACGCGCCTCCGGCGCACCCGCGCGTCAGCGTCACCGTCCCCCCGCCCCCCGCCCCTCCCGGACAAGCCCCCGCTCCCCGCGCGGGCAACGCCTTCGCCGCCGCCCGGACCCCGCACCCCGCCCTCGCCGCACCCCCCGACAAAGCCGCACAAGACCCCCTCGCACCCTCGGGCGGCCCCCGCCTCATCCCCGCCTACCCGGCGGCCGAACGGGCCGTACGCGCCCTCGCGGAGGCCGTGAAGTACGCGCAGTGGCGGCGCGAGGCGGCCGACCCCGGCAAGGTGCCCGAGTACGAGGACATCGACGAGAAGGGCGCCGTGCGGATGATCGACGGCCTCCTCGCGCGCGGGCAGGGACTCACCCTCGGCACCGAGGAGACGTGCGAACTCCTCGGCCGGTACGGCATCGGCGTACGGCGGGCCATGCCCGCGCCGACCCCGGAGGACGCCGTCCGGGCCGCGCGCGCCCTGGGCTACCCCGTCGCCCTGAAGGCGACCGCCCCGCACCTGCGCCACCGCGCGGACCTCGGCGGCGTCCGCCTCGACCTCACGGACGAGGAGCAACTGAGGCGGTCGTACGGCGAGCTGACGGAGCTGTTCGGGACGCCCCAGGAACTGCGGCCCGTCGTCCAGGCGATGGCCCCGCGCGGGGTCGACACGGTCGTCCGCGCGGTGATCGACCCGGCCGCCGGCGCGGTGCTGTCGTTCGGGCTCGCGGGCGCCGCCTCGCAGTTGCTCGGCGACATGGCGCACCGCCTGGTGCCGGTCACCGACAGGGACGCGACCTCCCTGGTGCGCTCGATCCGCACGGCACCCCTCCTGTTCGGCTGGCGCGGCTCCACCCCCGTCGACACCCCGGCCCTGGAGGAGCTCCTCCAGCGCGTCTCGCGCCTGGTCGACGACCACCCCGAGGTCGTCGCCGTCACCCTGGAACCCGTCGTCGTCGCCCCGCACGGCGTGAGCGTCCTCGGCGCGTCCGTACGCCTCGCCCCGCCGCCCGCCCGCGACGACCTCGGCCCGCGCACCCTGCCCGCGTACTGAGCCCCCGACGCCCTGTGCGGGGTCCCTCGCAGTCAGTGGGTCCCCGTAGGATGGAGGGCATGGCCAAGACCAGTACGACGACCCAGGGGCTGCGCGCGGCGATCGAGCGCAGCGGCTACTACCCGGCCCTCGTGGCCGAGGCGGTGGAGGCCGCCGTGGGCGGCGAGCCGATCCGGTCGTACCTGGTGCACCAGGAGACCACGTTCGACCAGAACGAGGTCCGCAGGCATGTGACCGTGCTCGTCCTCACCGGCAACCGCTTCATCGTCAGCCACACCGACGAACAGTCCGCCGACACGACGTCGCCGACGCCGTACGCGACCACCTCCACGGAGTCCGTGAAGCTCAGCCGGATCTCCTCCGTCGTCGTCAGCCGCGTCGTCGCCAACCCCGAGTCGTACGCGCCGGGCACGCTCCCGCGCGAGGTGATGCTCACGATCGGCTGGGGCGCCGTCTCCCGCATCGACCTGGAGCCCGCCGCCTGCGGCGACCCCAACTGCGACGCGGACCACGGCTACACGGGCAACTCGACGGCTGACGACCTCAGCCTGCGCGTCAGCGAGGCGGGCGACGGCCCGGAGACGGTGCGCCAGGCGCTCGCCTTCGCGCAGGCGCTCTCCGAGGCGACCGCGGCCCTCTGATGCCCCAGCTCGCCCCCTGGGACCACCCCGAACCCCTCCGCGTCGACTCCGCGCCCGTCCCGCGCTACGGCACCGGCTCCCTCGCCGACCTGCTGCCCACCGTGGCCGCCGGACTCGGCGTCCCCGGCCTCACCGCCACGATCCCCGCGCTGGTGCCCGCCGACCGCGTGTGCGTCTTCCTCGTCGACGGTCTCGGCCTGGAGCAGATCACGGCCCACCCGGACGAGGCGCCGTACCTCAACAGCCTCCTGAAGCCCTCCGGAGGGCATCTCACGGCCGGCTTCCCGGCCACCACCGCGACCTCCCTCGCCTCCGTCGGCACCGGCCTCCCGCCGGGCGCGCACGGGCTGCCCGGCTACACCGTGCGCGACCCCGCGACCGGCGCGCTGATGAACCAGCTCCGCTGGCAGCCCTGGACCTCGCCGCAGGTCTGGCAGCCGTACCCCACGGTCTTCCAGCTCGCCGACGCCGCGGGCGTGCACACCGCGCAGGTCTCCTCGCCCGCCTTCCAGAACACCCCGCTGACCAAGATCGCGCTCAGTGGCGGAACGTTCCACGGGCGGCTCACCGGCGAGGAGCGCATGGACCTCGCCGCCGCTCAACTCGCCGCCGGGGACCGGGCCCTGGTCTACACGTACTACGCCGAACTCGACGGCGCCGGGCACCGCTACGGCATCGCCTCCGACACCTGGCGCGGCCAGCTCATGTACGTCGACCGGCTCGTCCAGCGGCTCGCCGAGCAGCTCCCCCCGCGCAGCGCGCTGTACGTCACCGCCGACCACGGCATGGTCGACATCCCCTTCGACGAGGAGCACCGCATCGACTTCGACGCGGACTGGGAACTGCGCGCGGGCGTCGCCCTCCTCGGCGGTGAGGGGCGCGCCCGGCACGTGTACGCCGTCCCCGGGGCCGCCGCCGACGTCCTGACCTGTTGGCGCGAGGTCCTCGGCGAACAGTTCTGGGTCGCCTCGCGCGAGGAGGCCATCGCCGCCGGGTGGTTCGGTCCGCACGTCGACGAGCGCGTGTACGACCGGCTCGGTGACGTGATCGCGGCTGCGCGGGACGACGTTCTGATCATCGCGTCCGAGCGGGAGCCGAAGGAGTCCGCGATGGTCGGCAACCACGGGTCGATGACCCCTGCGGAGCAGTTCGTCCCCCTGCTCGAAGTACGCTCCTGATCGATTCCGACCGTTTCTCCGGCCCTTCGGGGGCGGCCTTCCTGCCGAAAGGTGCTCACCTCGCCATGCCCGAGTTGGTGTTCTTCTCCGGAACCATGGACTGCGGGAAGTCGACCCTGGCGCTCCAGATAGAGCACAACCGATCGGCTCGCGGCCTCAAAGGGATGATCTTCAGCCGTGACGACCGCGCCGGGCGGGGCAAGCTCTCCTCCCGCCTAGGGCTCGTCACCGACGCCGTCGAGATCCACGACGGGCAGGATCTGTACGCCTACCTCGTCGACCACCTCTCCCACGGGGGCCGTGCGGACTACGTCATCGCCGACGAGGCGCAGTTCCTCGCGGAGGCACAGATCGACCAGCTCGCGCGCGTGGTCGACGATCTCGGGCTCGACGTCTACGCGTTCGGCATCACCACCGACTTCCGCTCCAAGCTCTTCCCCGGCTCCCAGCGCCTCGTCGAACTCGCCGACCGCGTCGAGGTCCTCCAGGTCGAGGCCCTCTGCTGGTGCGGCGCCCGCGCCACCCACAACGCCCGCACGGTCGGCGGCGTCATGGTCGTCGAGGGCGCCCAGGTCGTCGTCGGCGACGTCAACCGGGCGGACACGATCGGGTACGAGGTGCTGTGCCGGCGACACCATCGCCGCCGGATGACAGCGGCATCGTCCAAGGCGGCGACCCTGTCACCGGACGTGCTGCCGGTTCAGGCGGTGTAGCCGGACACCGTCCACTCGCCGACGTCGTCGGAGAAACCGCTGTCCATGGCGAACTGGACGGCGACCACTCGGGAGGCGTTCGGTACTTCGAAGCTGAGGTAGCCGAGGGCGGTCCTCCCGGGCAAGATGGTGACGCCTCCGGGGAACTCGGCGCCTGCCGTGGTGTCGGAGAGGAAGGCCGTGTCGAAACGCTGGCCGTCCTGGTCGATCACGTCCACGCCGTTCGACGGCGAGTCGTTGTAGACGGCTGTGCCGGTGTTCTTCAACCGGAACTGGACAGAGACGAGATGGTTTCCGGGGTCCGGCGAGGAGAAGGAGTCCTTCGCGCGCGCGGGGTCCACCACCTTGACCACCGTCACATCGAGCTTCTCCTCGCCCGACGTGCCCGTGAGACTCAGCGTGTCCCCGACCTTCCCGTCGGACGACAAAGGCGCCAGCGCCAGCGAGAACACCGCCGGCAGACAGATCAGCAAGGGCGCGGTACGACGTCGCATCGCTCCTCCCGGTGCAGTGGAGCGGCAGATGACACCATCGTGCGCCCGCGCCAGGAGGTCGGCGAGTCGGGGGTCAGGTGGGGCGTTGGAGCAGGGCGAAGCGGGCGCCCTCCGGGTCGGAGGCTGTGGCTGTGCGGCCCAGGGGGGTGTTCGCGGCCGGGGTGATGATGTGGCCACCCAGGGACACGGCACGGGTCAGGGTTTCGTCCGTGTTCGTGACCTCGAAGTACGTGAGCCAGTGAGGGCCTCGGTCGCGGGGGAGGGCGGAGCCCAGGGTGTGGAGGGCCGCTGCCGGGTGGTCGTCGAGGTGGAGGGTCACCGTGTCGGGGGTGCGGGTGGAGGCGTAGGCGAAGAGAGTCTCGTAGAACTTGGCGACGGTCTCCGTGTCGTACGTGAGGAGCTCGTTCCAGGCGGGGGTGCCGTGGACGCCCGTCACGCCCGTGCCGAGGTGCGCCGCCGCCTGCCAGAGGCCGAAGACCGCGCCGGCCGGGTCGGAGCAGATGGCGAGGCGGCCGGTGTCGCCCGCGTCGAGCGGGCCGACGCCGACGGTACCGCCGCACAGGCGCACACGCTCGGCGTCCCGGTCGATGTCGTCGGAGGCGAGGTAGGGCGTCCAGGCGACCGGCAGGTGGCGGTCCGCAGGGAGCTGCCCGATGCCGGCGACGTCACGGCCGTCGAGCAGTGCGCGCGCGTAGGCGCCCAGTTGACGCGGCCCGGGCTGGAACTCCCAGCCGAACAGCTCGCCGTAGAACTCCTGAGTCGCCGTCAGTCCGTGCACCATCAGGCTGACCCAGCAGGGCGTGCCGGGTGTGTACCGGCCGTGCGCCTCGCCGTGCCGGTCCGAATCCCGTGCCTCGGTCATCGTCACTCTCTCCTCGGCCCCTCGCGGCGGCCGTGTCGCTGCACCCTGGAACCCCCGTGCCGATGCTCGCACCACCCGCGCGGCCCCGCGTCCCGGAGCACGCCGCCACGTGGGGGGCGGTGATGACGCGCCCGTTTCGCATTGATTGCCGTCAAGTGTTGATCGGCTGTACACGGTGTGCCCGATCCCGTACACCTGGTGATCGAGGCTGTCCGGCGGGCAGAGTAACCGGACACGGGCGGCGGGGCCACCCCGTGCGCGAGGATGGGCGCCATGAACGCCATCATTTCCGCATCCGAGCTGGCGGCCGAACTGGCCGGAAACCACGCGCCCGTGGTCCTCGACGTCCGCTGGCAGCTCAGTGTCCCGACGGCGGGTCAGCCTCCCTTCGACGGCCACGCCGCGTACGCCACGGGACACGTCCCCGGCGCCGCCTTCGTCGACCTGGACCGCGAACTCGCGGGCACCGCGGGCGCCTCGGGCCGTCATCCGCTGCCCGACCTCGACGCCTTCGGCGCCGCGATGCGCCGCGCGGGTGTCTCGGCGTCGACCCCGGTGGTCGTGTACGACGGAGGGCAGGGCTGGGCCGCCGCGCGCGCGTGGTGGCTGCTGAGCTGGACGGGTCACCCGGACGTGCGGGTCCTCGACGGCGGGTTGCCGGCCTGGGAGGGGAAGATCTCGGCCGACCTGCCCGCGCCCGCAGAAGGCGACTTCACGCCGGTCCCCGGCGCGAAGGGGCTCCTGGACGCGGACGGCGCCGCCGCGCTGGCTCGCTCAGGGGTCCTCCTCGACGCGCGCGCGGGGGAACGGTACCGGGGCGAGGTGGAGCCCATCGACCGGGTCGGCGGCCACATCCCGGGCGCGGTCTCGGCGCCCACCACCGAGACGGTCGGACCCGACGGCCGCTTCCTGCCCGCGCAGGACCTGAAGGACCGCTTCCGGGGCCTGGGAGCCGCCGACGGCACCGAGGTCGGCGTGTACTGCGGCTCGGGCGTCTCGGGGGCGCACGAGGTCCTCGCCCTGGCGGTCGCGGGCATCCCGGCGGCCCTGTACGTCGGTTCCTGGTCCGAGTGGTCCTCCGACCCGTCCCGCCCGGTCGCGGTGGGACCGGACCCGCAGTAGGGCGACAGCAGGGGGCCGCGCGCGGGGGAGAGCGCGGCCCCGCAGGGCAGCGGTCGGTCGCGGGGAGCGGCCCAGCCCGCGGCACCTGACGAGGCGGCGGCTTCTGGGACCCCCGCGCGCTCGCGCGTCGCTCCGAAACCTGGTCTCCGGCGTACGCGCGCGAACGTCAGAGACCAGCATCCCGCGCCCGCGCGCTACTCCTGCTTCTTGCGCCGCGTCCCGAAGACGATCTCGTCCCAGCTCGGGACAGCCGCGCGGCGGCCCGGACGGACGCCGTCGGCCTCGGCCTGGCGGTCGGTGGCGCCGATGAGGCGGTCGCGGTGGCTGCCGACGGAGCGCGGCATGAGGACGTCCGCGTAGGCGGAACCGGCGGACGCGGCGGGTGCCGGGGGCTCCTCGACCTCGGCCTCCTGCTCGGTCTCCTCGGTGTCCTCCGAGGGGCGCTCGGGTACGACCATGTCGCCCCGGAAGCTCGGTACGGCCTCCAGGAGGCTGGTCAGCGAGTCCCGCTCGGCCACCGCCTCGTCGGCCGGTTCGGGCGCCGGCGCGGGCAGCGCGGGGCGCTCCCGGTCCAGCGGGCGGTCCCGGGGCAGCCGGGCGATACGCGGCACGAACGGAAAGCTGGGCTCCGGCGCGGCGAGGTCGTCGGACTCGCCGATCAGGGACCGTGCCTCGCTGTCGACGGCCTGGACGAGCCTGCGCGGCGGGTCGTACGTCCAGCTCGCGGAGTGGTGCTCACCGGCGACCCGGTAGACCAGCATGACCTCCCAGGTGCCGTCGTCGCGGCGCCAGGAGTCCCACTGGACGGTGTCCTTCTCGGCGCCGCGCAGCAGCAGCCGTTCCTGGACGGCCTCGCCGAGCTGGGGGCCGGCGTTCTCACCGGGGCGGCGTACGGGCGTCTTGCGGGCGCGTTCGGCCATGAAGGCGCGCTCGGCGAGGACGGGGCCCTCGAAGCGGCGGACACGGTCGACGGGGATGCCGGCGAGCTGTGCGACCTCTTCCGCGGTGGCACCCGCGCGTATGCGCGCCTGGATGTCACGGGGGCGGAGGTGGCTCTCCACCTCGATCTCGATCTGGCCGAGCCGGGGCCGGTCGCCGCGCACGGCCGCGCGCAGACGCTCGTCGATGGGGAGTGTGTACTCCGTCGCGTCGGCAGCTTTGAGCACCAGCCGTGTTCCGTCATTCGAGACGGCCACGACCCGCAGTTCGGGCATGGGGACCTCCCGGGTGGTGCCTGCCGACGTCACGTGCGTCGCTGCTTCCGCTAGTCGAGTGTGGCCTGCCCGGGTGCAGCCTGCCACAACCTTGCCGAGTTGCCCGGCGTGTCGGACGCGGGCCCTGGATCGCCGTTATGGCACGGTTACCCATTCGCCACGCTAAGTGACTGACCCCGTCACCCTGTGCAACTGGTTCCCCTCCTGGCGGTCCAGCAAGGCCCCGGACACCCTGTAGGGAGGCCGGGCCCAGGGCTCGCAACAGTACTCCATTTGGGCCACGTGCGTGGATTGCCGCGCCCCTCAACTTCTCGCAAGAGGTGCGACTTGGCCGTGGATTCCCCTGTTTTCGGGATCTTGAACGTGGCGTACTTCACGGATCATCCGGAATCGGAACTATCGGTTACGTCCTGACGTCACCTTCTTGCGTGGATAGTCGATCAACTGTTGATCAAGTAGGGGAAAGGAAGGTTCGGTCCCGGCATGCGTGAAAGGCCCGATCTCAGTGTTCCGCAGGTCGCCGGGGGCGCGTTGGCCGCGGTGCTCGCCGCGAAACTCGCCTCGTCCTTCGGCGTGTACGGCACGATCCTCGGGGCCGGTGTCGTCAGCGTGATCGCCACCTGCGGCGGCTCGCTCTTCCAGCACTTCTTCAAGCGCACCGGAGAGCAACTGCGCGAGGCGACCACGACGACCGGCTCCCCCGAACAGGCCCCCGCCCGGGGCGCGTACTCGGCGGGAACGGTGCACCGCGCGCGGGGGCGAGGCCTGCGGCGTCCCGTCCTCGCGGCCGTCCTCGTCTTCGGCGTCACCATGACCGGGATCACCGCCTACGAGCTGGCGTCCGGCAGCGCCTTCAGCGGCGGCGGGGGAACGACCGTCAGCGACGCGGTCTCGGGCCGCGGTGCGCCGTCCGGGAACGCCACGGACCCGGACTCCGGGGACTCCTCGCGGAACCCCGGGAGCACGCCGTCACCCGGCTCTCCGGCCCCCTCCGGCGACACGCAGGCCCCTTCACCGTCGCCCTCGGGGGAGCCCTCGGGCGCGCCCCAGAACACGACCCCGAGCGCGACTGGCTCGCCGACGGAGGGCGCCGGCGAGGCGACCCCCGCGCCGAGCCCGTCCGCTACTGCCCCAACACCCTCCGCAGATAGTCGTTCTGGAACAGCCGATCCGGGTCCAGCCGGTCCCGCAGCGCGGTGAACTCCCCGAACCGCGGGTACACGCGCGAGAAGTACTCCACGTCCCGCGTGTGCACCTTCCCCCAGTGCGGGCGCCCCTCGTGCGCCGTGAAGATGCGCTCGGCGATCGTGAAGTACGCCTGGTAGGCCGCCCCCCGGACCATGTGGACGGCGACGTACGCGCTGTCGCGGCCGGACGCCGTGGACAGCGTGATGTCGTCGGCCGGCGCGGTGCGCACCTCGACGGGGAAGCTGACCCGCAGCCCCGAGCGCTCCATGGCCGTCCGCAGCTCGCGCAGCACCTCGGTGACAGCCTCGCGTGGGACGGCGTACTCCATCTCCACGAACCGCACCCGGCGCGGCGAGGTGAACACCTTGAACGGGATGTCGGTGTATGTGCGCGCGGAGAGCGCCTTGCTGGAGACCTGGGCGATCGTGGGGATCGTCGCGGGCACCGCCCTGCCGACCCACTGGGCGACCTGGAAGACGCCGTTGGACAGCAGTTCGTCCTCGACCCAGCCCTTGACCTGGCTCACCGGCCGGCGCGGGCCCGCGCTGCGGTTGTTGCGCTTGGTGTTGGTGCTGCCGGTGTGCGGGAACCAGTAGAACTCGAAGTGCTCGTTCTCGGCCCACAGGTCGTCGAACTCGGCGAGGACCCGCTCGAACGGCATCGGCTCCTCGCGCGCGGTGAGCAGGAAGACCGGCTCCACGGCGAACGTGATCGCGGTGACGATCCCCAGCGCGCCCAGGCCTATCCGGGCCGCCGCGAAGACCTCCGGATTCTCCTTCTCGGAGCAGACGAGGACCGAGCCGTCCGCCGTCACCAGCTCAAGTCCCTTGATCTGCGCGGCGATCGACGCGGACTCGCGGCCCGTGCCGTGCGTGCCGGTGGAGGCGGCGCCGGAGACGGTCTGCTCCATGATGTCGCCCATGTTGGTGAGCGACAGGCCCTCGCGCGCGAGAGCCATGTTGAGTCTCTTGAGCGGAGTACCCGCCTCGACCGTGACGGTCATGTTGTCGCGATCAATGTTGCGGATACCGGTCAACAGTTGAGGGCGGATCAACACACCGTCGGTCGCGGCGATCGACGTGAAGGAGTGCCCCGTACCGACGGCCTTCACTTTCAGGCCGTCCTCGGCGGCCTGCCGTACGGCGGCGGCCAGCTCCTCCACGGAGGCGGGCTCGACCTCCCGCGCGGGACGCGCGACGACGTTCCCTCCCCAGTTACGCCACGTGCCGCTCTTCCCGCTCGCTGTGTTGCTCAACGGTGCCTCCCCGACCCGTAGCCGGCCTGCTGAGCCGGCGGTACCCCAGGAAACCGACCACGACCGCGACGGCCCCGGACACCGCCGGAACCCCGTACCCCGCGCGCGCACCGGCCGCGTCGATCACCCAGCCGGCCACCGAGGAACCGAGCGCGACTCCGACCGCGAGACCGGTGCTGATCCAGGTCATGCCCTCGGTGAGCTGCGCGCGTGGTACGTGCTCTTCGATGAGGGACATCGTCGTGATCATCGTGGGAGCGATGGACAGGCCCGCGACGAAGAGCGCCACGGCCAGAAACGGCAAGTTTCCGACCAGTAGGAGGGGGATCATACTCACGGCCATCGCCACCACGCCCAGCAGCCAGCGCCGTTGCGGGGCCCCCGGGAGGCGCAGCAGGCCGAAGACGATCCCCGCCAGACAGGATCCGGCCGCGTAGACCGCGAGGACCAGGCTCGCGGCGGCCTTGTGGCCCCGCTCGTCCGCGAACGCGACGGTCACCACGTCCACCGCCCCGAAGATCGCCCCCGTCGCCACGAACGTGACCACCAGCACCTGGAGACCCGCCGAGCGCAGCGCGGAACCGCCGCCCGTACGCGCGCGGGGGTGCGGCTTCGGCTCGGTGGCCCGCTGGGCGGTCAGCCAGAAGACGCCCACCGCGAGGAAGCACGCCGCCAGCAGCGGCCCCGCCTCCGGGAACCACGCGGTGGACAGGCCGATGGAGATGATCGGCCCGAAGATGAAGCACACCTCGTCGACCACCGACTCGAACGAGTACGCCGTGTGCAGCTGCGGCGTCCCCCGGTACAGGGCGGCCCACCGCGCGCGGACCATCGCCCCGAGGCTCGGCACCGCCCCGATGCCCGCCGAGAACACGAACAGCGACCAGTCCGGCCACGACCAGTGCGCCGCCACCAGCATCCCGGCCGCCGCGACCAGCGCGACCAGCGTCGCCGGGCGCAGCACCCGGCGCTGGCCGTGCTGGTCCACCAGCCGGGAGATCTGCGGCCCGACCAGCGCGGCGGACAGCGCGATCGTCGCCGACAGCGCGCCCGCGAGGCCGTAGCGGCCGGTGAGCTGGGAGATCATCGTGACCACGCCGATGCCCATCATCGACAGCGGCATCCGCCCGACGAACCCTGCGGCGGCGAAGCCCTTCGTGCCGGGTGCGGCGAACAGTGCGCGATAGGGGCTGGCCAAAGCGGTCTCCGGTCGTACGGGGTGGCCGCACCCGGCCGGCGGCTCGGCGTGGTGCGGGTGGTGGCGGCTCTGCGGCACGGAGCGTCGTAAGGTGCCAACGCGGCCCGTACAGCTTACGGCGCGGGTCCCCCGTACGCAGCACACTTACCGGCCGTGAAAGCTCCGGCAGGACACCCCGCCGTTTCCCGGTTGTCAGTGCCGGGTGGCAGGATCGACCCATGTCAGACGCGCTCGATGCCACCCCCTACGACGCCCTGCTCCTGCTGTCCTTCGGCGGCCCCGAAGGTCCGGACGACGTGGTCCCGTTCCTGGAGAACGTGACGCGTGGGCGAGGCATCCCCACCGAACGCCTCAAGGAAGTCGGGCAGCACTACTTCCTCTTCGGCGGGGTCAGCCCGATCAACGACCAGAACCGCGCCCTGCTGGACGCCCTGCGCAAGGACTTCGCCGAGCACGGCCTGGACCTGCCGGTCTACTGGGGCAACCGCAACTGGGCCCCGTACCTGACGGACACCCTGCGCGAGATGGTCGTCGACGGGCGCCGCCGCATCCTCGTCCTCGCCACCAGCGCGTACGCCTCGTACTCGGGCTGCCGCCAGTACCGCGAGAACCTCGCCGACTCGCTCGCCGTCCTCCAGGCCGAGGGCCTCGACCTGCCGAAGGTCGACAAGCTGCGCCACTATTTCAACCACCCGGGCTTCCTGGAGCCCATGGCCGACGGCATCGTGGAGTCCCTCGCCGGCCTCCCCGAGGACGTCCGCAGCGGCGCCCGCATCGCCTTCTCGACGCACTCCATCCCCACCGCCTCGGCGGACACCTCCGGCCCCGTCGAGTCCCACGGCGACGGCGGCGCGTACGTCGAACAGCACCTGGAGGCGGCCCGGCTGATCGCCGACGCCGTGCGCGAGCGCACCGGCGTCGACCATCCCTGGCAGCTTGTCTACCAGTCCCGCTCCGGCGCCCCGCACATCCCGTGGCTGGAGCCCGACATCTGCGACCACCTCGAAGAGCTGCACGAGGCGGGCGCCCCCTCGGTGGTCATCGCTCCCATCGGGTTCGTCTCCGACCACATGGAGGTCCTCTACGACCTCGACACCGAGGCCAGGGCCAAGGCGGAGGAGCTGGGCCTGCCCATGCGCCGCTCGGCCACGGTCGGCGCGGACCCGCGCTTCGCCGCCGCCGTCCGCGACCTCGTCCTGGAGCGCGCGGCCACGGAGTCCGGCCGCGAGGTCACCCCCTGCGTGCTGGGCGCCCTCGGCGCGACCGCAGACCTCTGCCCGGTCGGCTGCTGCCCCGCCCGTGCCCCCAAGCCCGCCGCCGCGGGCGCCGACAGCCCCTACGCGTGAGGAGCCCCATGCCCGACGAGACGCTGTACGACGAACTTCTCCGCCTCGCCCAGGAGGCGGCCGACCAGGCGGGTACCCTCCTGCGCGACGGCCGGCCCACCGACCTCGCGGTCGCGCACACCAAGTCGAGCCCCATCGACGTCGTCACCGAGATGGACATCGCGGCCGAGAAGCTCATCACCGGCCTGATAGGCGGGCACCGCCCCGACGACGGCTTCCTCGGCGAGGAGGGCGCCTCCGAGGAGGGCACCTCGGGCGTCCGCTGGATCATCGACCCGCTCGACGGCACGGTCAACTACCTCTACGGCCTGCCCAGTTGGGCCGTCTCCATCGCCGCCGAGCACAACGGCGAGACGGTCGTGGGCGTCGTCCACGCACCCCTGCGGGGCGAGACCTACCAGGCCGTACGCGGCAAGGGCGCCTGGGTCACCGGTGCCGCACAGGGCCCGCGCCCCCTGAAGGCCCGCGAGGCGGCGCCCCTGGAGCGGGCCCTGATCTCCACCGGCTTCGGCTACACCACCGAACGCCGCACCTCCCAGGCCGCGGTGGCCGCCGCGCTGATCCCCCAGGTCCGCGACATCCGCCGGGGCGGCTCGGCCGCCATCGACCTCTGCGACGTCGCTGCGGGCCGCCTGGACGGCTACTACGAACGCGGCCTGAACCCCTGGGACTACGCGGCGGGCGACCTCATCGCCCGGGAGGCCGGCGCACTGACCGGAGGACGCCCGGGAGACGCCCTCTCGACGGCTCTGACGATCGCGGCCCCGCCCGGGGTCTTCGAGCCCCTCCAGGCGCTCCTGGAGGACCTGGGAGCCTGGCGGGGCTGACCCCTCCGCGAACCCCGGCGGCACCCTCCGCAGCACCCCGCGAGAACGCGAAGAACCCCCGGCGCTGGATTCACCGGGGGTTCTTCACGTCAGGCCGACATCATCAGCCCCTGGAACCGCTCAGGCACCGACCTCGACGCCGTGCTCCGCGGCCAGCCGCCGCAGATCGTCGAGTTCCGCCTGTTCCACCTCGACGAGGAAATCGTCTCCCTCGTCGCGAGCACGGCTCAGGTCCGTTTCGGTCGCCCTTATGCGCTGGAGGAGTCCTGCGGTGAACGCGTCCATGCTGCGCCCCCTCGTCCTGGGTCGTGGGTCGATGGCACGGGGGTGTGCCAGTCGGAAGGGGCGATCACGTCTGCGGCAGATGCCCAGCACACCGGACGCGCTGGGCGGCGACGGTGCCGAGCACCCACGTCCGCTCTGCGAGACGAAACGAAAGCGGCCGTACCGCACGGGGGTGCGGCACAAGCAGAGTGTGATCGCGGGGTGTAACGCTTCCTCCCCCCGCTCCCTTCCACGGAAACCTCAACCCGGCGAGAAAATCTGGCATTCCCGGGCTCCACACCTTCATTTCATCCGGCGCTCACCGGACCTCCGCCTGCCGCCCGCTCCCGCCTTACAGCCGACTTATGGCCGAAAAGGGCAGGATGGGGTCCACACACCATGCAGATCCCTGCCCGCGCGCCCCAAGGCGACACCGGAGCGCTACGCGGGTGGACACAGGAAGGACAAGCGACGTGCGCGTACTCGTCGTCGAGGACGAGCAACTGCTCGCCGATGCGGTGGCCACCGGACTGCGCCGGGAGGCCATGGCCGTCGACGTCGTGTACGACGGGGCGGCTGCCCTGGAGCGTATCGGCGTCAACGACTACGACGTGGTCGTCCTCGACCGTGACCTCCCGCTCGTCCACGGCGACGACGTCTGCCGCAAGATCGTCGAACTCGGCATGCCCACGCGCGTGCTGATGCTTACGGCGTCCGGCGACGTCAGCGACCGCGTCGAGGGCCTGGAGATCGGCGCCGACGACTACCTGCCCAAGCCCTTCGCGTTCAGCGAGCTCATCGCCCGCGTACGCGCGCTGGGACGGCGTACGAGCGTGCCGCTGCCGCCGGTCCTGGAGCGCGCGGGCATCAAGCTCGACCCGAACCGCCGCGAGGTGTTCCGGGACGGCCGCGAGGTGCAGCTGGCGCCGAAGGAGTTCGCGGTGCTGGAGGTGCTGATGCGCTCCGAGGGAGCCGTCGTGTCGGCGGAGCAGCTCCTGGAGAAGGCCTGGGACGAGAACACGGACCCGTTCACCAACGTCGTACGCGTCACCGTGATGACGCTGCGCCGCAAGCTCGGTGAGCCGCCCGTCATCGTCACCGTGCCCGGTTCCGGCTACCGGATCTGATCCACCGTGGCCGCGACACCCGCGCCCCCCAAGGCGCCCCCGAAACCCACCTGGGACCCCCGCCGCCCCGAGATGCCGTTCCCGTGGCTGCGTCCGACGATCCGGATAAGACTCACGCTGCTGTACGGCGGCATGTTCCTGATCGCCGGCATCCTGCTGCTGTCGATCATCTATCTGCTGGCCGCGCAGGCGATCAACACGGGCAACGAGCTGCCGTTCAAGATCGTCACCGGTACCCAGGTGAAGGTGACGAGTTCGTCCTGCCCGGCCGTCAACGCCGCGACCAACGCGGACGGCGAGGTGTACCTGTCGACGTTCAACGCGGCGATCAACGCCTGCGTCGACCAGCGCCGCCAGGACTCCCTGGACAACCTCCTCAGCCGCTCCCTGCTGGCCCTCCTGGGGCTCGCGGTGATCGCGTTCGCCTTCGGGTACGCGATGGCGGGCCGGGTGCTCACCCCGCTGGGCCGCATCACGCGCACCGCGCGCGCGGTCGCCGGTTCGGACCTGTCCCGCCGTATCGAGCTGGACGGTCCGGACGACGAGCTGAAGGAGCTGGCGGACACGCTGGACGACATGCTGGCGCGCTTGCAGCGGGCGTTCACGGCGCAGCAGCGGTTCGTCGGGAACGCGTCGCACGAGCTGCGTACGCCGCTCGCGATCAACCGGACGCTCCTGGAGGTCCACCTCTCCGACCCGAACGCGCCGGTGGAGCTCCAGCAGCTCGGCAAGACGCTGCTGGCGACCAACGAGCGCAGCGAGCAGCTCGTGGAGGGCCTGCTCCTGCTCGCGCGCAGCGACAACCAGATCGTCGAGCGCAAGCCGGTGGACCTCGCGGAGGTGGCCGGGCAGGCGATCGACCAGGTGCACGGCGAGGCCGAGACCAAGGGCGTCGTGATCCGGGGCGAGCGGCAGAAGGCCGTCGTCCAGGGCAACGGCGTGCTGCTGGAGCGGATCGCGCTGAACCTGGTGCAGAACGCGGTGCGCTACAACGTGCCCGAGGACGGCTGGGTGGAGGTCACCACCGAGGTGCAGCACGGGCAGGCGGTGCTGGTGGTGTCGAACACCGGTCCGGTGGTCCCGGCGTACGAGATCGACAACCTCTTCGAGCCGTTCCGGCGGCTGCGTACGGAGCGTACGGGCAGCGACAAGGGGGTGGGGCTCGGGCTGTCGATCGTGAGGTCGGTGGCGCGGGCGCACGGCGGGCACATCACGGCCCAGCCGAGAGAGGGAGGGGGACTGGTGATGCGTGTCACCCTGCCTCTCTGAGATCATGGGCCCGACACACGCGAGGGTGTTCGCTTTGCGCGGAATTTTCGGGGCTTCTTCCCCGTGCTCATGTGTGTGATCGATCACAAGGGCGAATTTCCGGCCATCTACTCACTGTGATCATGGGGACCGTACTAAAGCCCGGAAAATCCGGGTTTTCAGGGGTCCTGATGACGGGAAGTACACGGTGGGGCGCCTTTGAAGTGCGACATTCGGACCGTGTACGGTCCCGATCGCCATCCAACCCGATCACCCGTGAGGAGCCCGGTTGGGTGTCGATTGAGTAACAGACCTTGATGTGAGGCAAAATCTCCCGCTCAAGGCGGGCACAAGTCCGGCCTCTCACGCGTTACGAGCGCTGAGGACACCGCATTCACCCAGAGGGGGAGAGCGACCATGGCAACCGATTACGACACCCCACGCAAGACCGACGACGACGTCGATTCCGACAGCCTGGAAGAGCTGAAGGCCCGGCGGAACGACAAGTCGGCATCCGCTGTAGACGTCGACGAGTTCGAGGCCGCCGAGGGCCTGGAACTGCCCGGCGCCGACCTCTCCAACGAGGAGTTGGCCGTCCGGGTGCTGCCCAAGCAGCAGGACGAGTTCACCTGCATGAGCTGCTTCCTGGTGCACCACCGCAGCCAGCTGGCCCGCGAGAAGAACGGTCAGCCGATCTGCCGCGACTGCGACTGAGGGAGGGTCGGCCGTGACTGGCTCGACCTCTCCTCGGAAGCGCCGCCTCCCCCTGAGGAGAGCGGACCAAGGGTCGAACGACCCTCTCGGTGTACGTGACGACGAGCGAGGTTCATCCGACGCAGGATCGACCTCGCTCGAACCGGCGGCAGGCGGGGTTGACCACCCGGCGCCGGACAACAGCACCGCGGCCGTCGCCAGGCGGTCGGCCGCGGTGATCAGGGACAGGGCCCGCACCCTGGCCCGGGACAGCGTCCACAAGGGCCGCGGCCGGGCCAAGGCGGGCCTGGCGTACCTCGCCGACCGGGTCATCGAGAACGCCCCCAGAATCCCCGTACGCGACCTCCAGACGCTCCGCGGCCAGTTCCCCGGCCTCGGGCCCGAGGAGCTCGCCGACAAGCTCGTGGCGGGCGCTGCGAACGCGTCCGCGACCGTCGGCGCGGGCGTCGGCGCCGCGGCCATGCTCTCCGTCCCGCCCGCGATGCCCGCGGAACTCGCGGCGGAGATCACCGGCGTCGCCGCGGTCGAACTGAAACTGATCGCCGAACTCCACGAGGTGTACGGCCTGCGCCCGCCCGGCAGCCTCAAGGACCGCAGCACCGCCTACCTGCGCTCCTGGTCCGGCGAACGCGGCATCGAGGTCCTCAAGCCGTCCTCCGTGAACTCCGCGCTCGGCAGCCAGATGAAGCGCGAACTGCGCCAGCAGATCATGAAGCGCATGGTGCGCAACCTGCCGAACCTGGTCCCCTTCATGGTCGGCGCGGCCGTCGGGGCCGTCATGAACCGCAGGGACACCAGAAAACTCGCCGCGAAACTCCGCGCGGACCTCAGACAGCACCAGATCCCGTGGGACGCCCTCCCCGCGCTCCCGCCGCTGGAGAAGCCGAACGACCCGCTCGTGATCGACGAACGGGCCGAACGCAGAAACCTCAGAGACCGCTGGGGCCGCGGAGAACTGGGGCGCTGACGCCCTAGACGGTGGCTTCCCGGGCCTCCTTGAGGGCCTGCGCCAGGCGCTCCGGCTCCCGGGTCGACAGGTACAGGTACGGCGTCGGGTCTTCGGGGTCCGTGACGAGGACGCGCAGCGCGCCCGGGATGTACGCCCGCAGCAGCAGGTACGCGCGCGTGTCCGCCTTGTACGTCCGCCAGGCGCGCGCCTCCTCCTGGTCCAGGACCTCCGCCTCACCGAGCGCCGTGACCGGGATCTTCGCGTCCCCGGCGATCAGGAGACCGCCCACCACGCGGATGCGCGGCGACCCGTACGCACTGGCCACGACGGCCGCCGCCGCCGTACCGCCGACCAGGCCCCCGAGCAGCGGCAGCGTGCCGAACGGCAGCAGGATCAGGGCCATCGAGACGCCCACGAGGAACGACAGGAACCACCACGAGCGGGGGGCGGTGAGGCGTTCTTCGTACGGGGGGGTGGAGAGCTGCATGGGCCAAGCTTGGCACGGGTGAGCGACCGTGCCGGGTCCGGGGCGGGGCGCGCGGAGGTGACCGGTGGGTAAGAGCGGTGAGCACAGGGTGGCCGAGGGTGAGGGACGGGCGGGTAAGGTCTGCGGCTGTGAGTGGTACTTCCGCAGCTCTTCAGCCTCCGGCCGGCGCCCTGGAACCGGTGCGGCACCCCGACGCCCCCGCGCCCGGCGGGCTTCTGGGCACCCACTACGAACAGTGTTTCGGGAGCGGCGAGAGCCGCTCCCGCGAACTGCCCAGCTCGCCGGACAGGCCGCTGCGCACCGTCGCCGTCCGCGCGTACGCGCCTTCGAGGTGAACCCGTGAGCCGTGAACCCCTGAACGTCCGGATCCGGCGCGTCGACCCCGACGTACCGCTCCCGGCGTACGAACAGCCCGGCGACGCGGGAGCCGACCTGCGGACCACCGAGGACTGCGAGCTGAAGCCCGGCGAGCGGGCCGTACTGCCCACCGGGGTCGCCATCGCCCTCCCCGAGGGGTACGCGGCCTTCGTGCACCCCCGGTCCGGGCTGGCCGCCCGGTGCGGAGTCGCCCTCGTGAATGCCCCGGGGACGGTTGATGCCGGGTACCGTGGGGAGATCAAGGTGATCGTGGTGAATCTCGATCCGCGCGAGGTGGTGCGGTTCGAGCGCTTCGACCGGATTGCCCAACTGGTCGTCCAGCAGGTCGAGAGGGTCCGCTTCCAGGAGGTCGCGGAACTTCCCGGTTCGGCTCGGGGCGAGGGGGGCTTCGGGTCCACCGGCGGCCACGCCGCGGTGGGGACGACGGACAGCACGAGCGGTGACGCCGCCACAGGCGGCACAACGGGTGGGAATCGATACGCTTCGGTCGTATCCGACCGGGAAGGACAGTGACGTGTTCGGACGTCGCAAGAAGAAGGATGCCGCCGAGGGCGCGGCCGGCGAGGCCGAGCAGGTCGTCGACAGCGTCGACACTGAGGCGGACGAGACGGGCGGCCCGCGCGAGCGCGTACGGCTTGAACCCGAGCCCCGGCCCGACGGGCCCTGGGACGACACCGAGGTGAGCGACCCCGCCGAGGGCCGCGTCGACCTCGGCGGGCTCTTCGTGCCCGGCGTCGACGGCATGGAGCTGCGGGTCGAGGTCGCGGGTGACGCGATCGTCGCGGCGACCGTCGTGCTGCGCGACAGCGCCGTTCAGCTCCAGGCCTTCGCCGCGCCCAAGCGCGAGGGCATCTGGGGCGAGGTGCGCGAGGAGATCGCCTCCGGGATCACCCAGCAGGGCGGCATCATCGACGAGGTCGAGGGTCCGCTGGGCTGGGAGCTGCGTGCGCAGGTGCCGGTGCAGCTGCCGGACGGGCAGAGCGGGTTCCACGTCGTGCGGTTCGTCGGCGTGGACGGGCCGCGGTGGTTCCTGCGCGGAGTGATCTCCGGGCAGGGGGCCGTGCAGCCGCAGGCCGCCGGGCTCCTGGAGCAGATCTTCCGGGACACGGTCGTCGTGCGCGGCGAGGGGCCGATGGCTCCCCGCGACCCGATCGTCCTCAAGCTGCCGAACGACGCCCAGATGGTTCCCGAAGGGGTCCAGCAGCAGGAGGAGGGCTCGCGGTTCTCCGGGGGCATGGGGCAGTTGCAGCGTGGGCCGGAGATCACCGAGGTGCGCTGAGAGTTTTTTGCGAGATCGTGGAAGGGCCGGGTTCCCCTCGGGGGTCCGGCCTTTTTGCATGCGGTTTTCGTGGGGTGCCTGAGGTTTTCGTGGGGCCGGTTTCGTGGGGCCGGAAAAATTTTCGCGGAACGTGAACCGATCGGCCCGGATCTTCCGATGAAGGGGCAGGAAGGGCTCGACCGGCTCGGCGGGGGAGTCGGTGGGGTGTCAGGGTTTTGTCAAAGGTGGGGTGGTGGCGAAGGGAGTGTCTGATTTGTCTGATGAAAGGGCCGTAGCGTCTTCGCTGCACACTTGGTGGTCGGCGGAAGACAATGAGGGTATGGCGCGCGGGAAGCTTCGGATCTATCTCGGTGCGGCACCGGGCGTCGGAAAGACGTACGCGATGCTGTCGGAGGCCCACCGCAGGGTCGAGCGGGGTACGGACTGTGTCGTGGCGTTCGTGGAGCACCACGGCCGGCCGCGCACCGAGGTGATGCTGCACGGCCTGGAGGAGATCGAGCGCCGGGAGATCGACTACCGGGGCGGCGTCTTCACCGAGATGGACGTGGACGCGGTGCTGCGCCGGGCCCCGGCGGTCGCCCTGGTGGACGAACTGGCGCACACGAACGTGCCGGGCTCGCGCAACGCCAAGCGGTGGCAGGACGTCGAGGAACTCCTGGCCGCCGGGATCGACGTCGTGTCGACGGTGAACATCCAGCACCTGGAGTCGCTCGGGGACGTCGTCGAGTCGATCACCGGGGTCAGGCAGCGCGAGACCGTGCCGGACGAGGTGGTGCGGCGGGCCGACCAGGTCGAACTGGTCGACATGTCGCCGCAGGCCCTGCGCCGCCGGATGGCGCACGGCAACATCTACAAACCGGACAAGGTCGACGCGGCGCTGTCCAACTACTTCCGGCCCGGGAACCTCACCGCGCTGCGGGAACTGGCGCTGCTGTGGGTGGCCGACCGGGTCGACGAGTACCTGAACCAGTACCGCAGCGAGCACCGGGTCTCGGCGATCTGGGGCTCCCGCGAGCGGATCGTCGTCGGGCTGACCGGCGGCCCCGAGGGGCGCACGCTGATCCGGCGGGCGGCGCGGCTCGCGGAGAAGGGTGCCGGCGGCGAGGTCCTCGCCGTGTACATCTCCCGCAGCGACGGGCTCACCTCGGCCTCGCCGAAGGAACTCGCCGTGCAGCGGACGCTGGTCGAAGATCTCGGCGGCACGTTCCACCACGTCGTCGGGGACGACATCCCGGCCGCCCTCCTCGACTTCGCGCGGGGCGCGAACGCGACGCAGATCGTGCTCGGGTCCTCGCGGCGCAAGGCGTGGCAGTACATGTTCGGGCCCGGCGTCGGGGCGACGGTCGCCCGCGAGTCGGGGCCCGACCTGGACGTCCACATCGTCACCCACGAGGAGGTCGCCAAGGGGCGCGGACTGCCCGTCGCCCGGGGCGCGCGGCTCGGGCGGGCCCGCATCCTGTGGGGCTGGCTGGTCGGCGTCGGCGGGCCGGTGGGGCTCGCGCTGCTGCTGAACGCGGTCCAGCTCGGGCTCGCCAACGACATGCTGCTGTTCCTGGCGCTGACCGTCGCCGCCGCGCTGCTCGGGGGGCTGCTGCCGTCGCTGGCCTCGGCGGCGCTGGGGTCGCTGCTGCTGAACTACTTCTACACACCCCCGCTGCACCGGTTCACGATCGCCGACCCGAAGAACATCGTCGCCATCGTGATCTTCGTCGGGGTGGCGATATCGGTCGCCTCCGTCGTCGACCTCGCCGCGCGGCGCACGCATCAGGCGGCCCGGCTGCGGGCCGAGTCGGAGATCCTGTCGTTCCTCGCGGGGAACGTGCTGCGCGGGGAGACCAGTCTGGAGGCGCTCCTTGAGCGGGTGCGGGAGACCTTCGGGATGGAGTCGGCGGCGCTGCTCGAACGGGAGGCCGACGTCGCGCCGTGGACCTGCGCCGGGCGCGTCGGGATCGGGCGGGCGGTGGAGCGGCCCGAGGACGCCGACGTGGACGTGCCCGTCGGGGACCACATGGCGCTCGCGCTGACCGGGCGGGTGCTGCCGGCCGAGGACCGGCGGGTGCTCGCCGCGTTCGGGGCGCAGGCCGCCGTCGTCCTCGACCGGCGCCGGCTCCAGGAGGAGGCCGACCAGTCGCGGGCCCTCGCCGAGGGGAACCGGATCCGGACGGCGCTGCTCGCCGCCGTCAGCCACGACCTGCGCACGCCGCTCGCCGGGATCAAGGCGGCGGTGTCGAGTCTGCGGTCGGACGACGTCGCCTGGTCCGAGGAGGATCAGGCGGAGCTGCTCGAAGGGATCGAGGAGGGGGCGGACCGGCTCGACCACCTCGTCGGGAACCTGCTGGACATGTCGCGGCTCCAGACCGGGACGGTCACGCCGATCGTGCGGGAGATCGACCTCGACGAGGTGGTGCCGATGGCGCTCGGCGGGGTGCCCGAGGACAGCGTCGAGCTGGACATCCCGGAGACGCTGCCCATGGTGTCCGTCGACGCCGGGCTGCTGGAGCGGGCCGTCGCCAACCTCGTGGAGAACGGGGTCAAGTACAGCCCGACGGGGCAGACCGTGCTGGTCGCCGCGAGCGCGTTGTCCGAGCGGGTCGAGGTGCGCGTCGTCGACCGAGGGCCCGGGGTGCCCGACGAGGCGAAGGAGCGGATCTTCGCACCGTTCCAGCGGTACGGAGACGCTCCGCGCGGCGCGGGGGTGGGGCTTGGGCTCGCGGTGGCGCGGGGGTTCGTGGAGGCGATGGGGGGGACGCTGGCGGCGGAGGATACGCCGGGGGGTGGGCTCACGATGGTGCTGACGCTGCGGGCGGCGGGTGGGGTGGCCGGGGTGTCGGGTGAGGCGTCGGCGTCCGGGGTGCTTGGTGCGGGTCAGGCGGCGGTGGCTGGTGCGGGTGAGACGGTTTCCGGTGTCGATAGGGGTGTACCGGCAGAATCGTCCCGTGTCGGTGGTGTCGTGGAGGCAGAGCCGTTGGGTACGTCCGAGAGGCAGGGGACATGATGAGCGCCGCCGGGGGGAACCCCCAGGGACCCACGAGGGTGCTCGTGGTCGATGACGAGCCGCAGATCGTGCGGGCGCTGGTGATCAACCTCAAGGCGCGCAAGTACGAGGTGGACGCGGCGCACGACGGGGCGAGCGCGTTGCAGTTGGCGGCGGCGCGGCATCCCGACGTCGTCGTGCTCGACCTGGGGCTGCCGGACATGGACGGCGTCGAGGTGATCAAGGGGCTGCGGGGGTGGACGCGGGTGCCGATCCTCGTGCTGTCCGCGCGGCACTCGTCCGACGAGAAGGTGCAGGCGCTGGACGCGGGCGCCGACGACTACGTCACCAAGCCGTTCGGGATGGACGAGTTGCTGGCGCGGCTGCGGGCTGCTGTGCGCAGGGCCGAGCCGGTGGGGCCGGGGGAGGGGGAGGTGCTGGTCGAGACCGAGGGGTTCACCGTGGACCTCGCGGCGAAGAAGGTCAACCGGGGCGGGAAGGACGTCCGGCTCACGCCCACCGAGTGGCATCTGCTGGAGGTGCTCGTGCGCAACACCGGGCGGCTGGTCAGCCAGCGGCAGTTGTTGCAGGAGGTGTGGGGGCCGTCGTACGGGACGGAGACGAACTATCTGCGGGTGTACATGGCGCAACTGCGCAGGAAGCTGGAGGGGGATCCGGCACATCCTCGGCACTTCATTACCGAGCCCGGGATGGGGTACCGGTTCGAGAAGTGAGGGGTGGGGTGGGGGCTTCGGTGGGGCCGGTACGCTTCACGTATGAGTGCTGTGCCGCATTCCGAGAAGCCGGTGGGCCGGTTCCGGCGTATGCTCGACCGGCTTTCCTCGTCCCAGGAGGACCTGGAGTCCGAGGAGCTGCGGGAGGACGCCGAGACCGCCGGGTGTACGCGGATCGAGGACTGCCGGGATCGGCAGATAGTGACCGTTACTGGTACGTTGCGCACGGTCACTCTGCGACCGCGGGCCGGGGTTCCGGCGCTGGAGGCGGAACTGTTCGACGGGTCCGCCGCGTTGGACGTGGTGTGGCTGGGGCGGCGCTCCATCGTCGGCATAGAGCCGGGGCGGCGGCTGATCGCCTCGGGCCGGATCTCGATGAGCAGAGGTCGGCGTGTGCTGTTCAATCCTAAGTACGAACTGAGACCTCTCGGTAGGGAGTAGCCGGTGACGTCGCTCGACAAGCCGACCGGAGAAGAGCAGGCGCGGGATGCTCGGGCGGTGACCGAGGCCGCGTTGTTCGAGGCGTTCGGTGGTGTGCGGGGCATGGTCGAGACGGTCGTGCCCGGGCTGCTGTTCGTCACGATCTACACGGTCAATCAGGACCTGCACATGTCGGCTATCGCCGCGCTTGCCGTGTCCATCGCGTTGGTCGTGGTGCGGCTCGTTCGGCGGGGGACCGTCAAGCACGCGTTCAGCGGTGTGTTCGGGGTTGCCTTCGGGGTCGTCTTCGCGATGATGACCGGCAATGCGAAAGATTTCTATCTGCCGGGGATGTTGTACACGCTGGGGTTGTCCCTCGCGTACATCGTCACCACTCTGTGCGGGGTTCCTCTCATCGGGCTCATGCTCGGGCCCGTCTTCAAGGAGAACCTGTCCTGGCGGACCCGGAATCCTGGGCGTAAGAAGGCTTACTCCAAGGCGAGTTGGGCCTGGGGGCTCATTCTGCTTGCCAAGTGCGCGATTCTGTTTCCGTTGTACTGGTGGGCCGATACCACTCAGCTCGGGTGGGTGCTCATCGCGTTGAAGATTCCGCCGTTCCTGTTGGCTGTGTGGCTGACGTGGGTGTTTCTTGCCAAGGCTCCTGCTCCTATTGATGTGTTTGCTGAGATGGAGGCGGAGGAGAAGGCTGAGGAGGAGCGGAAGGCTGCGGCTCGGGGTGCCGAGTAGGTTTTCGCCCCCGCCGCCCCTTCCCGTCCCGACCCCGGGGGAGTGCCCCCGGACCCCCCTCGCCTAATCAGAGGGGGGTTTGGTCATTTTGGGGCGGGTGCGGGTCTGATGTGGCTGGGCGCGCAGTTCCCCGCGCCCCTAAAAGACAAAAGCGGGGGTCTCGCCGCAGCCCGCAGCCCGCAGTTGCGGTGAGACCCCCGCCCTTCATTCCCCTACGCTTCCGTCTCTTCCCTCCGCACCGACAGCAAGTCCTCCAGCTGTTCCTCCCTCGCCTGGGCCGCTACGAACAGGAGTTCGTCGCCCGGTTCCAGGGAGTCTTCCGGGGTGGGGGTGAGGACTCGGGTGCCTCGGATGATCGTGACCAAGGATGTGTCCTCGGGCCATTCCACGTCGCCCACCTGTGTGCCGGCCAGCGCTGATTCCTCGGGGAGGGTCAGCTCGACCAGGTTCGCGTCGCCGTGGCTGAAGCGCAGGAGGCGGACCAGGTCGCCCACCGAGACCGCCTCCTCCACCAGCGCCGACATCAGGCGGGGGGTGGAGACCGCCACGTCCACGCCCCAGGACTCGTTGAAGAGCCACTCGTTCTTGGGGTTGTTGACGCGGGCGACGACCCGGGGGACGCCGTACTCCGTCTTCGCCAGCAGGGAGACGACCAGGTTGACCTTGTCGTCGCCCGTCGCGGCGATGACGACGTTGCAGCGCTGGAGCGCCGCCTCGTCCAGGGACGTGATCTCGCAGGCGTCGGCCAGCAGCCACTCCGCCTGGGGGACCCGCTCGACGGAGATGGCCGTGGGGGCCTTGTCGACGAGGAGGACCTCGTGGCCGTTCTCCAGCAGCTCGCCCGCGATCGAGCGGCCGACGGCGCCGGCTCCGGCGATGGCGACCCTCATCGGTGACCGCCTTCCTGGGGGCCCTCGGCGAAGACCGCCTCGACCTTCTCGACCTCGTCGGTCCGCATCATGACGTGCACGAGGTCGCCTTCCTGGAGGACCGTCTGCGAGGTCGGCAGGATCGCCTCGCCCAGCCGGGTGAGGAACGCCACACGGACCCCGGTCTCCTCCTGGAGCGTGCTGATCTTGTGGCCGATCCACGACGCCGACGCGTGCACCTCGGCGAGTTGCACGCCCCCGGTGGGATCGCGCCACAGCGGCTCGGCGCCGGACGGCAGGAGCCGGCGCAGCATCTGGTCGGCGGTCCAGCGGACCGTGGCGACCGTCGGGATGCCCAGGCGCTGGTAGACCTCGGCGCGGCGCGGATCGTAGATCCTGGCCGCGACGTTCTCCACGCCGAACATCTCACGCGCCACCCGGGCCGCGATGATGTTGGAGTTGTCGCCGCTGGAGACGGCCGCGAAGGCGCCCGCCTCCTCGATGCCGGCCTCGCGCAGGGTGTCCTGGTCGAAGCCGATCCCGGTGACCCGGCGACCGCCGAAGGAGGACCCCAGGCGCCGGAAGGCGGTCGGGTCCTGGTCGATCACCGCGACCGTGTGCCCCTGCCGCTCCAGGGTCTGCGCGAGGGCTGAGCCCACTCGGCCGCAGCCCATGATGACGATGTGCATGGCCTTACACCACGCTCCCCACAGGTCCACTGACCTGCTTCGCTGTCGTTCTCATGTTCCTCTCTCGGCTCTTCGGGCAAATCTCGGCTCTTCGGGCAAGGTGTCGCGGCCGGATGGCGACCGCCAGGCAGACATCATGCCCGGGATTCCGCCGGTCCAGGGCCCCGGGGACCGCCGTCGAGTGCCCACCTCCAACGTAGCGGTTCTCCCCGGCGGCCTCGCGGGCGGATGACGGAGCGGCCGGTTCCGGGTGGCCGCGCCGTGAAGGTCGTCTCCGGGTGTGGGCGGCCGGTTGTTCGAAGGCTTACGATTCCCTGTTGTGTCCAAACTGACCGACGTGCCCAAACGGATCCTGATCGGGCGCGCTCTGCGCAGTGATCGGCTTGGGGAAACGCTCCTGCCGAAGCGCATCGCCCTCCCTGTCTTCGCCTCCGACCCGCTGTCCTCCGTGGCCTACGCGCCCGGGGAGGTGCTGCTGGTCCTGTCCATCGCGGGCGTGTCGGCGTACCACTTCTCGCCCTGGATCGCCCTCGCGGTGGTCGTCCTGATGTTCACCGTGGTCGCCTCCTACCGGCAGAACGTCCACGCGTACCCGAGCGGCGGCGGCGACTACGAGGTGGCGACCACCAACCTCGGCCCCAAGGCGGGACTGACCGTCGCGAGCGCGCTGCTCGTCGACTACGTCCTGACCGTCGCCGTGTCCATCGCCTCCGGCATCGAGAACCTCGGCTCCGCGATCCCCTTCGTCGTCGAGCACAAGACGGCGTGCGCGGTCGCGGTGATCGTCCTGCTGACGCTGATGAACCTGCGCGGCGTGAAGGAGTCCGGGAAGCTCTTCGCGATCCCGACGTACGTGTTCGTCGCGGGCGTCTTCATCATGATCGCGTGGGGTGCGTACCGCGGCCTCGTCCTGGACGACTCCATGCGCGCGCCGACCGCGCACTTCGAGATCAAGGCCGAGCACCAGGGGCTCGCCGGGTTCGCGCTGGTCTTCCTGCTGCTGCGGGCCTTCTCCTCCGGCTGCGCCGCGCTCACCGGCGTCGAGGCGATCTCCAACGGCGTACCCGCCTTCCGCAAGCCCAAGTCGAAGAACGCGGCCTCCACGCTCGCCGCGATGGGGCTGCTGGCGGTGACGATGTTCTGCGGGATCATCGTCCTCGCGCTCGTCACGGACGTACGGATGGCGGAGAACCCGGCGACGGACCTGCTGAAGAACGGTGTCGAGGTCGGGTCCGGGTACGTGCAGAACCCGGTGATCACGCAGGTCGCCGAGGCCGTGTTCGGCAAGGGGAGCTTCCTGTTCATCGTGCTCGCCGCGGCGACCGCGCTCGTGCTGTTCCTCGCCGCGAACACCGCCTACAACGGGTTCCCGGTGCTCGGGTCGATCCTCGCGCAGGACCGGTACCTGCCGCGCCAGCTGCACACCCGCGGCGACCGGCTCGCCTTCTCCAACGGCATCGTGCTGCTCGCCGGCGCCGCGATCCTCCTCGTGTGGATCTACGGCGCCGACTCGACGCGGCTCATCCAGCTGTACATCGTCGGTGTGTTCGTCTCCTTCACGCTGAGCCAGACCGGGATGGTCCGGCACTGGAACCGGCACCTCGCCGGCGAGACCGACCCCGCCAAGCGCCGGCACATGGTCCGCTCGCGGGCCATCAACGCGTTCGGCGCGTTCTTCACCGGGCTCGTCCTCGTCGTCGTCCTCGTCACGAAGTTCACGCACGGCGCGTGGGTCGCGCTGCTCGGGATGGTCATCTTCTTCGCGACGATGACCGCGATCCGCAAGCACTACGACGGGGTCGCGGCGGAGCTCGTGGCGACCGAGGGGCCCAGCGACGACAGCGTCCGGCCCTCCCGCGTCCACTCCGTGCTGCTCGTCTCCAAGATCCACCGGCCGACGCTGCGCGCGCTCGCCTTCGCCAAGCTCATGCGGTCCGACTCGCTGGAGGCGCTCACCGTCAACGTCGACCCCGTCGAGACGAAGGCGCTGCGCGAGGAGTGGGAACGGCGCGGGATCGACGTACCGCTCAAGGTCCTCGACTCGCCCTACCGGGAGGTCACGCGGCCGGTCATCGAGTACGTCAAGAGCCTGCGGCGGGAGTCGCCGCGCGACGCGGTGTCGGTGATCATCCCCGAGTACGTCGTGGGGCACTGGTACGAGCATCTGCTGCACAACCAGAGCGCCCTGCGCCTCAAGGGCCGCCTCCTCTTCACGCCGGGGATCATGGTGACGTCCGTCCCCTACCAGCTCCAGTCCTCGGAGGCGGCGAAGCAGCGCGCCCGGCGCCGGCAGGAGTGGAACGCGCCGGGGTCCGTGCGGCGGGGTCCGGCGGGGTCGCCCGAGCGGGAGCGGGAGCGGGAGCGGGCTCGGGAGAGCGGGGGGCGGGGGGAGTAGGGGCGTACGAGGGGGGTGAGTGCGGGGCTTCTGCTGCGGTCGTCGGGGCTGTGTGCAGGGCCTAGACTGGACGGCTGTCGTCGTACGGCGGTCCTGAGGGCGCCGTCTCCGCCGCACACCCCCGTCGCCTTTCCGATCTGGAGTCACCCCGCCATGCAGGCAGAACCGAAGAAACAGCAGGCGGGGGAGGCTCTCGAGGAGCGGGAGTCTCTTGTCGGTCGCGAGTACGAGGTCGAGGTCGGGGCCGTCGCCCACGGCGGGCACTGCATCGCGCGCACCGACGAGGGGCAGGTGCTGTTCGTGCGCCATGCCCTGCCCGGGGAGCGGGTCGTCGCGCGGGTCACCGAGGGCGAGGTGGGCGCGCGGTTCCTGCGGGCCGACGCCGTCGAGGTGCTCACCGCGTCCAAGGACCGGGTCGAGGCGCCGTGCCCCTTCGCCGGGCCCGGCCGCTGCGGCGGCTGCGACTGGCAGCACGCCAAGCCCGGGGCCCAGCGCCGTATGAAGGGCGAGGTCCTCGCCGAACAGCTCCTGCGGCTCGCCGGGCTCACCCCCGAGGAGGCCGGCTGGGACGGCACCGTCATGCCCGCCGAGGGCGACAAGCTGCCCTCCGGCGAGGTGCCGCAGTGGCGTACGAGGGTGCAGTACGCCGTCGACCTGGACGGCAACGCGGGTCTGCGCCGGCACCGTTCGCACGAGGTCGAGGTCATCGACCACTGCATGATCGCGGCGCCGGGCGTCTCCGAACTCGGCGTCGAGAAGCGCGACTGGATCGGCATGGAGTCCGTCGAGGCGATCGCCGCGACCGGGTCCCAGGACCGGCAGGTCATCCTCACGCCCCGGCCGGGCGCCCGCCTTCCCCTCGTCGAGCTCGACAAACCCGTATCCGTCATGCGCGTCGAGGAGAAGGACGGCGGGGTCCACCGGGTCCACGGCCGGCCCTTCGTCCGCGAGCGCGCCGACGGGCGTACGCACCGGGTCGGCAGCGGCGGGTTCTGGCAGGTCCACCCCAAGGCGGCGGACACGCTCGTCCTCGCGGTCATGCAGGGGCTCCTGCCGCGCAAGGGCGAGATGGCCCTCGACCTCTACTGCGGCGTGGGGTTGTTCGCCGGCGCCCTCGCGGACCGGCTCGGCGAGAAGGGCGCGGTGCTCGGCATCGAGTCCGGCAAGCGGGCGGTCGAGGACGCGCGGCACAACCTCGCCGAGTTCCCGCGCGTGCGGATCGAGCAGGGCAAGGTGGACTCGGTCCTTCCCCGCACCGGGATCACGGAGGTCGACCTGATCGTCCTCGATCCGCCTCGGGCGGGGGCCGGTCGGTCGACCGTCAAGCACCTCGCGTCCCTCGGCGCTCGGCGGATCGCGTACGTGGCGTGTGATCCGGCTGCGCTGGCCCGGGACCTGGGGTACTTCCGGGACGGGGGGTACAAGGTGCGGACGCTTCGGGCGTTCGACCTGTTCCCGATGACGAGCCACCTGGAGTGCGTGGCGATCCTGGAGCCGGTGGCCAAGAAGTCCTGATCCGCGACGGCTACCTCTCCGCCGCGCCCAGCCGCTGGGCCGCCGTGTCGCCGCGGCGGCCGACCGGTACGACGCCGGTCGCGGCGGCGAGGCCGTACGCGGGCATGTCGACGTACACCGACTCGTAGGAGCCCGCCGGGACGATGAACGTCTCGTGCCCGATGCCGACGTTTCCCCTTTCCGGCGCGTGCGCGGCGGTTGAACTCGGTCCAGGCGGGCCGGTGTTCGAGGTCGCGCTGGTGGGCGTAGGCCAGGAGCCGGTCCTTGTCGGTCCAGTACTGGACGACGTAGAAGTCCCGGAAGCCGCCGTAGAGCACCTGGTAGCCGAGCAGCCCTCGGCTCTTCTCCTGTGACAGCTCGCGCAGCATGCGCGGCATCGACCTGAAGGCCGGCAGCCAACTGGAGAGTGCCCGCAGTCGGTTGATCCGCAGCCCGATGTGGAAGACGACGACGTCGCCCTCGGCTGCGGCGGTGTTACGGCCGGGAACCACTTTCTCGGACATGAGCCTCCTCTGATCCTGCTTCCGCACGGCCGACAGCAAGCTACGCCGCCGCACTGGACGGGAAGGGAACGCGCCCGGGGGCCGGACTCCACTGATCGTTCAGTGCGGCGCCCCGGCTTTCTGCCGGGCGGAACCCGCCTCAATCGCTTTCCCTGCCACGGGACTTGGGCCACCATGGACGGTGGATGGCGGCGACGGCCGACCCGAGGCCGGGACGGGAGAGGGGATGGCTTCCTCCGCTGCGTCCGCGCGGCTGCGGATCCTCGGGCCGCTGCGGATCTGGCGCGACGGCGTCGAACTCGACCCCGGACCTCGGCAGCAGTCGTACCTGCTCGCGATCCTGGTCGCCCGCGCGGGTGAGCCGGTCAGTACGAGCGAACTGGTCGACCTGATCTGGGCCGAGGACGTCCCGGCGTCGGCCGTGAACATTCTCCAGAAGTACGTCGGCGCGCTGCGACGGCTGCTCGAACCTCCGCTGCCCGCCCGTGAAGCCGGCTCGTTCCTCCACCGGCGCGGCAGTTCCTACCTCTTCACCGCCGGCGCCACCACGCTGGACCTCGTCGCTTTCCGGGACCGCGTCGACGCCGCCACAGCCGCGCTGACCCGGCACGATCACGAGGCGGCCCTCGACCACTACGCCGGAGCGCTCGGGCTCTGGCACGGCCCGGCGGGCGACGGGATCGCCGACGGGACACCGGCCGTGACGGTCTTCGCCGCCCTCGACAACGAGTTCTACGCCGCGTGCACGGCGGCGGCCGAGCTCGCCGTGTCCCTGGGCCGGCCGGAGCGGGTGCTCGCGGCGCTGCGGCTGGCCGCGTCGATGGCACCGTTCGACGAACCCGTGCTGGCCGCTCTCGTCGGCGTGCTCGGCGCCGCCGGCCGCCAGGCGGAGGCGCTGTCGGTGTTCCGCCAGGCCCGCGACCGGCTCGCCGAGGAACTCGGCATCGACCCGGGGCCCGCGCTGGCGGAGGCACAGCGGCGGATCCTCACGCAGACCCCGGCGCCGAGGCCCGCACGGGAGGAGGCCGGGCGGCCCACGGCAGCCACCTTGATCGGCCGGACCGGGGAACTCGCCACGCTGCGGCGCACGGTGGAGCGCGCCCTCGCCGGTGACACCGCGATCGGCGTCGTCGAAGGCGAACCGGGCGCGGGCAAGACCCGGCTGCTGGAGGAGGCCGCCGCCGTGGCGGGCCGGCTGGGCGCGCTCACCGTCTGGGGCACCTGTCTGGAGGGCGACGGGACACCGGCGATGTGGCTGTGGGAGCAGGCGCTCGGCCGGCTCGTGCGCGATCTGCCGGCTCCGGCGGGCGAACAGTGGTTCACCGGCGGCCTCGGGGGCCTCCTCGCCGCAGGGGACGGCGCGAACCGGGAGGTTCCCGACGGCAACGCCCGGTTCCGGCTGTTCGAACAGGTCGTCGCCCTCGTCGGGCAGGCCTCGGCGCGGCGGCCGACCCTCCTCGTACTCGACGACCTCCAGTGGGCCGACGCCACCTCCCTGCTGTTGCTGCGGCACCTGGCGGAGCGGCTGCCCCCAAGGACCGCGATCATCGGCGCGTTGCGCGACCGCGCACCCGCGGTCGGCCCGGAGCTCTCCCGGGCGCTGGCCGCCGTCGGCCGCCTGCCCGGTCACCGCAGGCTGCGGCTCGGGCCGCTCGGCCGGGCCGACGTCGCCGAACTCGTCCGCCACGAGGTCGGCCAGGACCCGGGCGACGCCGTCACCCGCGCCATCCACGCCCGGACCTCCGGCAACCCGTTCTTCGTCCGCGAACTGTCCCGGCTCCTCAGCCGGGACGGCGCGATCGGCGACCTGCCCGCGGCGGCCGGGGTCCCTTCCACCGTCCACGACGTCGTCCGCGACCGGATGGCCGGGCTCGACGACGACGCCCGCGACCTGCTGCACGTGGCCGCGCTGATCGGCCGCGACGTCGACCTCAGGCTGCTGTCCCGCGCCACCGGCGTGGCCGCCGCGGACTGCCTGCGTCACCTGGAACCGCTGCGCACGCTGGGGCTGCTCGAACCCGGGCCGCACGACCCGTTCTCGCTCCGCTTCGCCCACGACCTGGTGCGCGAGTCGGTCTCCGACACCGCGCCGAAACAGCGGGCCACCCTCATGCATCTGCGCATCGCGGACGCGCTCGAACAGATCCACGCCGACGACGAGTGCGCCGCCGAACGCCTCGCCCACCACCTGTGGGCCGCCGGCCCCCTCGTCGAGCCCGACCGCACCGCGCGGGCGGTCATCCACGCCGGGCGCCGCGCGGCGGCCAAACTCGCCTTCGAGTCCGCCGGCCGGCTGCTGGGCGCCGCCGTACAGGCCACCCGGGCCTCGGGCCTCATGGAGCTGGAGTTCTCCGCCCTCACGCTCCTCGCCATCGTCGTCAGACGCGAGGCGGGGTACGACACCTCGACCTTCGACCTGCTGGAGCGCGCCGAGTACCTGGCCCGCGCCCTCGGCCGGGAGTCGGAGGCCGCCGACTTCCTGTTCATCCGCCTGGTCGGTGCCCACACCTCCCTGGAGAACGGCCGCGGGCAGCTGGCCCGCCGTATGCACGAGCTCGGCCAGGTGTCCGGCGACCCGGTCGTCGTCCGCTACGGCCGGCTGGCCTGGGGGCTGCACCAGTGGGACATCGGCAACATCGGCGAGGCGCACCGGGCCTTCACCGAGGCGGACGTCGCCGCTCCGGGCGCAGAGACACCGCTCAGGCGGGACGGCCTCACCATCAGGGAAGGGCCCTTCATGCGGGCGGCCATGACCGGGCTGCTCGGTGACGTCCACGCGGCGCTGGCCCTCGTCGACACGTGGGACCCCTCGGAGGACCCGTACGCGGCCTCGGTCCGGGTCTACTACACGACCATGATCGCCTCCATGGCCGGGGACGCCGAGGCGGCACGGCGAGCCGGTGAGCGGTGGGCCGCCGCCGGGCTCGACCGGCTCCGCACCCAGCGGGACCACTACATCCGGCAGGGCTGGTGCTGGGGGCGTGCCCTCACCGGCGAGGACCCGGAGGGCGCCGCGGCCGAGGCCGGGGAACTCCTGGCCGCGCACCTGCTCGATCCGCCGCAGTGGGGCATCACCTACCACTACGCGCTGATCGCCGAGATGTGGCTGGCAGCCGGGTCGCCCGAGCGGGCCGACGCCGCTCTCGACCGGGCCGAACAGACCATGCGGGACTACGGCCAGCGGTACGCCGAGGGGCTGCTCCTGCTGCTGAAGGCACGCCTGCTCCAGGCTCGCGGTGCGTCCCTCACCGCTGTCCGCGCCGCCGCCGAACGGGCCCGTACGCGATCCACCGCAGGCGAGGCGCACCTGTTCGCGCGCCGCGCCGAACGCTTCCTCTCCGGCCTCGGGGAAAAGAACGGGCAGAACGATCAGCCGTACCGGCGTCCTTGACGACGACGGAACGGATGGTGGAGCGGCCCCGGAGCGTGCCCGGATCTCCGTTCAGCGCCCGTCAAGCGGCCGTTTCTACGCTGAGCCGCGATCACCACCGAGCGCACCGAAGGGCATACATGATGACGACAAGTCGCCGTGGGCTGCTGGCCGGATCCGCCGCCGTCGCGGTGGGCGCCGCACTCGACGCGCCCGCCGCACAGGCACACACCGGCAGCGGCCAGAAGCCCACCGTGGTCCTCGTGCACGGCGCGTTCGCCGACGCCTCCGGCTGGAACGCGGTCGCCTCCCGGCTCATCCGCGCCGGTCATCCGGTCGTCGCACCGCCCAACCCGCTGCGCGGCGTGGCCTCCGACTCCGCGTATCTGGCCGCCGTCCTCGCGACCCTCGGCGGCCCGCTCGTCCTCGTCGCGCACTCCTACGGCGGGATGGTCGTCACGAACGCCGCGACCGGCAATCCGAACGTGAAGGCGCTGGTCTATGTCAACGCCTTCGTGCCCGAGCGGGGGGAGACGCTGCTGGGCCTTCAGACGGCGTACCCGGGAAGCAGGCTCACCGAGGCGGCGCTGGACTTCCGCCCCTACGGAGAGGGCCTCGTCGACGGTTACATCAAGAAGGAACTCTTCCACGACGTGTTCGCCGGGGACCTGCCGAGGGCGACCACCGAGCTGATGTGGGCAGGCCAGCGCCCCGCCGACACGCGCGCCCTCGGGGAGCCGTCCGGCGCCCCGGCCTGGAGGACCGTCCCGTCCTGGTACCTCGTGGGCCGCGACGACCAGGTGCTCCCTCCGGCGGCCCAGCGGTTCATGGCACGCCGGGCGGGGGCGCACACCTTCGAGGTGGGCGCTTCGCATGTCGCGATGATCGCGCGGCCCGCCGAGACCGCGGCCCTTGTCGTGCGCGCCGCGCGCTGACACACGGCGACGACGTGCCTTGAACGGCACCAGTGCTGAGCGCCGGTTCGCTCGTCAGGCACACGTCGATTCCCCTTGACATTCAAGTATCTCGACCTTCAAGGTAAGTGGGTGTCTTGAGGGTCAAGAAGGTTGATCCTCAAGGGGAATCGACGTGTGCCCAGGTTCCAGGAGGAACACTGTGACGAACACAAGGCGTGCGGCCCTCATCGGCTGCGGTATCGCCGGACCGGTCCTGGCCCTGTTCCTGCGCAAGGCGGGGATCGAGGCGGTCATCTACGAGGGGGCCGAGGAGCCCCACGACGACGCGGGCGCCTTTCTCAGTCTTGCTCCCAACGGGCTCGCCGTCCTCGACGCCCTGGGCATCCGCGAGGACGTCGAGCGGTACGGCAGCCCCACCGCCAGCACCGTCTTCCTCAATCACCACGGCAAGCAGCTCGGCGAGAACCCCGCCGGGACGCTTCTTCTCAAGCGCGGGCTGCTCAACAAGGGGCTGCGCGAGGCGGCCGTACGGCGGGGTGTTCGGATCGAGTACGGGAAGTTCTTCGAGAGCGTCGACGAGACCGACGACGGTGTGCTGATCCGCTTCGCCGACGGGTCCACCGCCGAGGCGGACATCCTCGTCGGCTGCGACGGCATCCACTCCGGGACCCGCCGCGCCGTCATGCCCGACGCGCCCCGCCCCGAGTACACCGGGGTGATCGGCACGGCCGGATACACCCGCTCCCGGGACGCCGCGCCCGCCGACGGCGTCATGCGGATGTCCTTCGGTCATCAGGGGTTCTTCGGGTATCAGACCGTCCCCGGCGGCGAGGTCTACTGGTTCGAGAACTACCACGAGCCGGTGGAGCCGGGGCGCGGCGAGATCGAGCGGATCCCGCACGACGTGTGGAAGAAGCGGCTCCTGGAACGTCACCGCAAGGACCACCACCCCGTCTCGGAGATCATCGGCTCCACGCCGGACGGCATCATCGGCTACCCCATCTACGACATGCCGACGCTGCCCGTGTGGCACCGAGGCAGGGTCTGCCTCGTCGGTGACGCCGCGCACGCCACCTCGCCGCACGTCGGGCAGGGCGCGTCGCTGGCGATGGAGGACGCGATCGTGCTCGCCAAGTGCCTGCGCGATCTGCCCACTCCGCAGCGGGCGTTCGCCGCGTTCCAGGCGATCCGGCAGGGCCGCGTGGAGAAGATCGTCAAGGAGGGGCGGCGGACCGGCAATCAGAAGGCGGCGCCCAATGGGCTCGCGCGTGCGGTCCGTGACCTGGTCCTGCCGTTCTTCCTGAAGCTCGGCGTCAAGGCGACCGTCCCCGTGTACTCCTACCGGGTCTCGTGGGAGGAGAGGGTGGCTGTCGCCCGCTGACACCGGGCCTCGCCCGGTTCGACGCTGGCCGGTCGGGTCAACTACCTTGGCTGTCAAGGCGTACCTCTCTCTTGAAGGTCGAAGTACTTGAATGTCGGGTGAAGCTGTGACCGGCCTGGACAGAGAGGCGCTGTCCTGGGAACTCGCGGGCGAGGTCCGCGCCCTCCAGAGCGCCGTGGAAGCCGTCGACGCCGCCGCCGCCACGCGGCTCGGCATCAACCAGACCGACCTGCGCTGTCTCGACGTACTCCTCCAGCGCGAGAGTGCCGCACCGGGCGAACTGGGTACGGCGCTCGGGCTCACCACCGGCAGCGTCACGGCCATGCTGGACCGGCTCGACAAGCTCGGGTACCTCACGCGCGAACCGGACCCGGGGGACCGGCGGCGGTCGGTCGTCCGGGCCAGCGAGCGGACCCGGAAGGCGGCCGAGGAGATCTACCGGCCGCTCGCGGAGGATGCGCACGCCGGGCTCCAGCGGTACTCGGTCGAGGAGCTGGGGCTGCTGCTGGACTTCGTCCGGGGCAGCCGCGAGGTCCAGGAGAGGCACGTCTCCCGGATCCGGGGCTGAGCGGGGTGCTTCTGTACGACGACATGGGAACCCCCGTCCACCTGCCCCGCCCGCCCCGCCGCGTCGTCTCCCTCGTCCCCTCCCTCACCGAAGCCCTCGCCGGGACCGGCACGCTGGTCGGTGCGACCGAGTGGTGTACGCATCCGGTGGACCTTGATGTCGCTCGCGTACGGGGTACGAAGAATCCGGACCGGGCGGCGATCACCGCGCTCGCACCGGATCTGGTGATCGCGAACAAGGAGGAGAACCGTGAGCTGGACGTCACGCGGCTGCGGGCGGCGGGGGTCGCGCTGTGGGTGACCGTCGTGGAGACGGTGCCGCAGGCGGTCGGGTCGCTGGGGCGGCTGTTCACGGAGGTGCTGCGGGTCGGGGAGCCGGGGTGGCTGGGGGAGGCGCGGGAGCTGTGGACGGGGGAGGTGCCGCCGGTCGCGGCGAGTGTCGCCGTACCGGTCTGGCGTGATCCGTGGATGGTCGTCGGGGGGACCACGTTCACCGGGGATCTGCTGCGCCGGGCCGGGTACGCGAACGTGTTCGACGGGGATGAGAGGGGCCGGTATCCGGGGGTGGAGGTGGGGGAGATCCGCGCGGACGTCGTCCTGCTGCCGGACGAGCCGTACGCGTTCTCCGCGGCGGACGGGCCGGAGATGTTCCCCGGCGTGGACGTGCGGCTGGTGAGCGGACGGTTGTTGACCTGGTACGGGCCGTCGTTGGTCGAGGCGCATCGGATGTTCGCCGGGATGTGAGGGCGTCGGGTCTCCGCGAATTCACTTGGACGTCCTACTATCTATTTAGTAGGACGTCCAAGTATCTGTTGGTTGGCATTATCGGCGCGCTGTTGGAAGGTCCCCATGAGCGAACTGCACCGCCCCACGCACCCCGTCCGCCTCGTCACCGCCTCCGCGCTGTTCGACGGGCACGACGCGTCGATCAACATCATGCGGCGGATCTTCCAGGCGCAGGGCGCGGAGGTGATCCACCTCGGGCACAACCGCTCCGTGCGCGAGGTCGTGGACGCGGCGCTGGAGGAGGACGCGCACGGCGTGGCCGTCTCCTCCTATCAGGGCGGGCATGTCGAGTACTTCGAGTACCTGGTGGAGTCGCTGCGCGAGCAGGGCGCGGACCACGTCCGGGTGGTCGGCGGCGGGGGCGGGGTCATCGTCCCGGAGGAGATCACCCGGCTGCGCGCGTCCGGCGTGACGATCTTCTCGCCGGAGGACGGCCAGCGGATGGGCCTCGCGGGGATGGTCAACTCGGTCGTACGGGACTGCGACTTCGACCTCTGGGACGGCCGCCCGGCCGATGTGGACGCCGTGCTGGCCGGTGACCGCTTCGCCGTGGCCCGCGCCGTCACGGGAGCCGAACTCGGCAAGCTGCCACGGGAGTTCATGGAGACGCTGCGCGGTACGACGCGTACGGTCCCCGTCCTCGGCATCACCGGCACCGGCGGCTCCGGCAAGTCCTCGCTCACCGACGAACTGGTCCGGCGCTTCCGGGTCGACCAGCAGGACAAGCTGAGGATCGCGGTGATCGCCGTCGACCCGACCCGGCGGCGCGGCGGAGGGGCCCTGCTGGGCGACCGGATCCGCATGAACTCCCTTGACGGCAACCGGGTGTTCTTCCGCAGCCTCGCCACGCGCGGGAGCCGTGAGCTGCCCGAGCACCTCGCCGACGTGATCGACGTCGTGAAGGCCGCCGGGTTCGACCTGGTGATCGTCGAGACGCCGGGCATCGGGCAGGGGGACGCGGCGATCGTGCCGTTCGTCGACACCTCGCTGTACGTGATGACACCGGAGTTCGGTGCCGCCTCGCAGCTGGAGAAGATCGACATGCTCGACTTCGCCGACACGGTCGCGATCAACAAGTTCGAACGCCGGGGCGCGAAGGACGCGTTGCGGGACGTGGGGCGGCAACTGGTCCGCAACCGCGAGGAGTTCGGGAAGAAGCCCGAGGACATGCCGGTGTACGGCACCAGCGCGGCGACCTTCAACGACGACGGGGTCACCGCGCTGTACCAGCACCTGAGGGGCGAACTCGCGGACAAGGGGCTGCCGTTGGGCGAGGGGGCGCTCGCGCACGTCGATGTGCGGTACTCCTCCGGCATCCGGCAGGTGGTCCCGGCGGAACGGGTGCGGTATCTCGCGGAGATCACCGACACGGTGCGGGCGTATCACGCGCAGACGCTCCAACTCGCGGACGCGGCACGGCGGTTGCAGCGACTCATCGAGGTCGAGGGCGAGTTGGCGCGGGCGGGGTCCGATGCGGCGAACCTGGTCCCGCTGATCAAGAACGCCCGTCGTGACCTGCCGGGTGACATCGCCGACCAGATCGCCAACTGGCCCGCCGTCGTGGCCAGTTACTCCGGCGACGAGCAGGTCGTCACCGTACGCGGCAAGGAACTCCGCACCAGGCTGACCCGCGAGTCCCTCTCCGGCAACAAGATCCCGCGCGTCGCGCTGCCCCGGTTCGTCGACCACGGGGAACTCGTCAGCTTCTGGCGCCGCGAGAACCTGCCGGGCCAATTCCCGTTCACCGCAGGCGTGTTCCCCTTCAAGCGGGACGGCGAGGACCCGGCGCGGATGTTCGCGGGCGAGGGCGACCCGTTCCGCACGAACCGGCGCTTCAAGCTCCTCTCCGAAGGGCAGCCCGCGACCCGGCTGTCCACGGCGTTCGACTCGGTCACGCTCTACGGCCGCGACCCCGACGAACGCCCCGACATCTACGGCAAGGTGGGCACGTCCGGCGTCTCCGTCGCGACCCTCGACGACATGAAGGCCCTCTACGACGGCTTCGATCTGGTCGCGCCCACGACCTCCGTGTCGATGACGATCAACGGCCCCGCGCCGACGGTTCTGGCGTTCTTCCTCAACACGGTGATGGACCAACGCACCGACGCGTTCCGCCAGTTGGAGGGCCGCGAGCCGTCGCCGGAGGAGGCGGAGGGCCTGCGCGCCGAGGCACTCGCGAGTGTGCGCGGCACGGTCCAGGCGGACATTCTGAAGGAGGACCAGGGCCAGAACACCTGCCTGTTCTCAACGGAGTTCAGCCTGCGGATGATGGCCGACATCCAGGAGTGGTTCATCCGGCAGAAGGTCCGCAACTTCTACTCCGTCTCCATCTCCGGCTACCACATCGCCGAGGCCGGAGCGAACCCGATCAGCCAGCTCGCCTTCACCCTCGCCAACGGATTCACCTACGTCGAGGCGTACTTGGCGCGCGGCATGGACATCGACGACTTCGCCCCCAACCTCTCCTTCTTCTTCTCCAACGGCATGGACCCGGAGTACGCGGTCCTCGGCCGCGTCGCCCGCCGGATCTGGGCGGTCGCGATGAAGGAGAAGTACGGCGCGAACGAGCGCAGCCAGAAGCTGAAGTACCACGTCCAGACCTCCGGACGCTCCCTGCACGCCCAGGAGATGGACTTCAACGACATCCGCACGACCCTCCAGGCGCTCATCGCGCTCTACGACAACTGCAACAGCCTGCACACCAACGCCTACGACGAGGCCGTCACCACCCCCACCGAGGACTCGGTACGCCGGGCGCTCGCGATCCAGCTCATCATCAACCGCGAGTGGGGGCTCGCGATGAACGAGAACCCGCTCCAAGGGTCGTACGTCATCGACGAGTTGACCGACCTCGTCGAGGAGGCGGTGCTGACCGAGTTCGAGCGGATCAGCGAACGCGGCGGCGTCCTCGGCGCGATGGAGACCGGCTACCAGCGCGGCCGGATCCAGGACGAGTCGATGCTGTACGAGCAGCGCAAGCACGACGGCACGCTGCCGATCGTCGGCGTCAACACGTTCCGCAACCCGCACGCCGACACGGCCGCGCCAGGACCGGTGGAGCTGGCGCGGGCGACCGAGAAGGAGAAGCGGTCGCAGCTGGAGCGGGTCGTGGAGTTCCGTACGCACCACCGGAGCGAGGCGCACGAGGCGCTGGCCGCGCTGAAGGAGGCGGCGATCGGGGACGGGAACGTGTTCGCGGTGCTGATGGAGGCGGCCCGGGTGTGCACGCTCCAGCAGATCACCGAGGCGTTCTTCGAGGTGGGGGGCCAGTACCGGCGGAACGTCTGACGGCACCGGCGCGACACGCGAGTACCGGCGCGACGTACAGGAAAGCTTTCCATATAGCTTTCCAGTTACCTTTAAGGGTAGCTTTCTCGGTGTGGAAGCTATCCGTACCCTCATCCGCAACGGCCACGTCGTCGACACCGAGCCCGAGCCGTCCGCGCGCCCCGCCACCGACGTACTGATCGAGGACGGCCGGATCCTCGCCGTCGGCCGGGGCCTGCCCTCCGCCGGTGCCGCCGTCATCGACGCCACCGACCGCCTCGTCCTGCCCGGCTTCGTCGACGCGCACCGGCACCTGTGGCAGTCCGCCCTGCGCGCCGCCGCCGTCGACACCGACCTCGGCACCTACCTGGGCCTCCTCGCCCGCACCGGCCCGAAGTTCCGCCCCGGCGACGTCTACACCGCGACCCTCGCCGGGGCCCTGGAGTGCCTGGACTCCGGCATCACCACCCAGCTCGACTACTCGCACATCACCTACTCGCCGGAGCACGCGGACGCCGCGATCGACGCGCTCGGCGCCGCCGGGCTGCGCGCGGTGTACGGCTACGGCACCCCCGTCACTGGCGCCCCTGTCACAGGCGGTGGCGACCTCGCCGACCTGTACCGCGTCCGCACCGAGCGCCTCGCCGCCGACGACGCCCTCGTCACGCTGGCCCACGCCCCGCTGGGCCCCTCGTTCGCGCCGCTCGAACAGGTCGCCGAGGAGCTGCGCGCGGCGCGTGAACTGGGCCTGCGCAGCACGTACCACGTCGCCGCGACGCCCCTCGCGCCCCGCCCGATCAGCGCCCTGCGCGACGCCGGGCTCCTCGGTGCCGACCTCCTCTTCGTCCACGGCAACACGCTCGACGACGGCGAACTCAAGCTGATCGCCGACTCCGGCGCCGCCGCCTGCGCGGCCCCCGGCGCCGAGGCGATGCTGGGCGACCGGGCGCCGGTCGCGGGCCGCCTGCGACGCCTCGGCGTCACCACGGGCCTCGGTGTCGACGCGGTGACCTCCGGGCCGGGGGACATGTTCTCCGTGATGCGCGCGACCCTGCTGGCCAGCCAGATCGCCGACGAACCCCGGCTGACCTGCGCGGACGTCCTGCGCATGGCGACCCTCGACGGCGCCACCGCGCTGGGCCTCGCCGACCGGGCCGGTTCGCTGCGGCCGGGGAAGCGGGCCGACGTCGTCCTCCTGCGGCTCGACGGCATCAACTGCCTGACCGCGGAACGGGACCCGATCGCCGCGATCGTGACCGCCGCGCAGCCGTACAACGTGGAAACGGTCCTGGTCGGGGGCCGGCTCGTGAAGTCGGCGGGCCGGCTGATCCACGGGGACGCCGGCCAACTCGCCGACGACTTGCGGGAGGTCGCCGCCGCGGTCGCCTGAACCGGCGACTTCGCCGACTACCGCGCGGTCCTCGGCGGCCCCCTGCGGGACTCCGGCCTCACCCCCGGCCCAACCCCCACTCCCCGGCCCGCACCCCCGCCTGGAACCGCGACTCCGACCCCAGCGCCACCAGCAGCTCGGCCACCCGCCGCCGGTAGGTCCGCAGCGAGATCCCGAGCTGCCGGGCAGCCGTCTCGTCCGTCATCCCCGACCCCAGCGCCCGCAGCACGGCCCGCGCCTGTCCGTCGATGCGCGGCCGGTCGGTGTCGAGGAACACGCCGAGGTCGGTCGCGGCCTCCCACGCGGCCTCGAACAGCGCGTACGCGCCGCCGACCAGCGCCGGTTCCGTACTCATCGTGTACGTCCCGCGCCCGCCCGGGTCCGTGAGGATCATCGTCCGGCGCCCCACGAACACGGTCCCCTGCGGCAGCGGCGCCGCCGCGATCCGTACGGCGATGCCCCGCTCCACGACCTCCCGCAGCAGCAGCCGGTCGCTCTCCCCGGCGAGTACGGCGGGGCTGAACAGCTTGCGGGAGCTGTCCGCACCCCCCGTCCGCGCCCGGCGCAGTGCCCCTTCCCGTGCGCCCGGCCACGTGTCGAGATCGCGCGAGACGTTGACGAACTCGGCGCCGTCCACCACGAGCGGTGTCAGCCGGGCCCGCAGTTCGAGGTGGTCCCGGAACGTGACGGTCGCTGCCATTCCTCCATTGTGCCTGGCAGCAACGTGCCAGTGGCTGGCTGTGGACAAGTCCCCCGGACAGGCTGGCGGCATGAGTGAAACCTTCCGTATCGGCGGCGACCTGCCCGTGAACCGGCTCGGCTTCGGCGCGATGCGCCTGCCCTCCAAGGGCGGCATCCGGGGCCCCGCCCGCGACCCCGAGGCGGGCCGCGCCGTCCTGCGCCGGGCGGTCGAGCTGGGCGTCGACCACATCGACACCGCCGACTTCTACGCCGACGCCGAGGGCGCCGTACGCGCCAACACCCTGATCCGCGAGGCCCTGCACCCGTACCCGGCGGGGCTGGTCCTCGCCACGAAGGTCGGCCCGGTCTTCGGCGCCGGCTTCCGCGAGGCCGCGCCCGAGGAGCTGCGCGGTCTGGTCGAGGGGAACCTCGAAGCGCTGGGCGTGGACCGGCTCGACCTGGTCTATCTGCGGGTCGGCGGGATGACGCCCGCGCACGGCGAGTCCGTCGCGGCCCGCTTCGAGGCGCTGGCCGCGCTGCGGGAGGAGGGCCTGATCCGCCACCTGGGCCTCAGCAACGTCGATACGGCCCACCTCGTCGAGGCCCGCGCGATCGCCCCCGTCGCGGCCGTCCAGAACAGGTACAACGCGGGCCTGCGCGACGACGCGGAGCTCCTCGCGCTGTGCGAGGACGCGGACGTCGCCTTCGTCGCGTTCCACCCGGTCGGCGGCGGGAGCGAACTGGACGACGCACGCCTCGCGAAGGCCGCCGCCCGGCACGGCGTGAGCACCTCCCGGCTGGCCCTCGCCTGGCTCCTCGCCTCGTCCCCGGCGCTGCTCGCGATCCCCGGCACGGGCACGGTGGCCCACCTGGAGGACAACATGGCGGCGGCGGACCTGGTCCTGTCGGAGGAGGACCTGCTGGAGCTGGCCTGAAGGGGTGGCCGTTGAGTATTCAACTGCCTTGACCGGCCGGTGAGTTGATATCCGGGGCGTTCGTCAAGCGGGCGTGAAAGGTTCGTGCAGGAGGGATACAACTTTAAGTCTCAAGATTCCCTTGGGCGGGTCCGGCTGTGAGGCTGGGGACACGGGGTGATGTCTCAGTCGGATCTAGCGACCAGGAACTGAAGTGACTCACGACCGCAGGCCTCGCGGGGCCGGACCCGCGCTGCTGACCCTCGTACTTTTCGGGCTGCTGGGCCTCGGGTGGGCGGTGTCGGGGCTCCGGCCGGTCTCCGTCGAGGCCCCGCGTCTCCAGCCTCGTCCGGTCTCCGGCGACGGCGTGTTCGTGGTGCGGATCGACGTGGTGGCGGGGGTGGTGGTGCGGCCCGTGGTTCCGGGCGTGCCCGAGGGGCGTTTCCCGTCGCCCTCGCCGCTGTCGCCGCCCGTTCCGCCGGAGTGAGGGGACGCGTCACCCGGGGGAGCGGCTCGGGCTGCGGGGGTCCGAGGGTGTTGCTGTAATGGCGGGGACGGTCGGGGCGGTGGCAGTTGTCACAGTCTCAAGTAGATATCTGTATAGTCAGATACTGTGCCGTCAGGCGGTAAGTTCGCCATCCCCGCGCCTCCTCAAGGAGCTCCCATGAGCACCCTCGATTTCACCGTTCTCGACCTGGACTTCCCGGCCGGCAGCAAGAACAAGACGGCGACGCTCGTCACCGGCGAGAGCGAGGCGTTGCTCGTCGACGCCGCCTTCACCCGCGCGGACGGCCACCGCCTCGCCGCCGCCGTCCTCGACTCCGGCAAGACCCTGACGACCGTCTTCGTCAGCCACGCCGACCCCGACTTCTACTTCGGCGCCGAGGTCATCGCGGACGCCTTCCCCGAGGCGACGTTCGTCGCCACCCCGCTCGTCATCGAGCACATCAAGGAGTCGTACGAGGGCAAGCTCAAGGCCTGGGCCGCCCTCGGCCCGAACCTCCCCACCCGGCTCGTCGCCCTCGAACCCCTCACCGGCGACCTCACGCTGGAGGGCCACCGCTTCGAGCTGAAGGGCGGCTCGGCGGAACTTCCCGACCGCCACTACCTCTGGCAGGCCGAGCACAAGGCGATCGTCGGCGGCGTCCTCCTCTTCCAGGGCGAGCACGTCTGGGTCGCCGACACCCCGACCCCCGACGACCGCGCCGCCTGGATCAAGGCGCTCGACGAAATGGCCGCGCTGGAGCCGGAGTTCGTCGTCCCCGGCCACCGCCTCCCCGGCACCGCCGCCGACGCGTCCGCGATCACCGCGACCCGCGACTACCTGGTCGCCTTCGAGGAGGAGCTGTCCAAGGCCGCCGACGGCGCCGCCCTCACCGAGGCGCTCGTCGCCCGCTACCCCGACAACGGCATGCTGATCGCCGCGCAGATCGGGGCCAAGGTCGCCAAGGGCGAGATGAAGTGGGGCTGACCGCGATGACGTACGACGCTCCCGCCGACGTGGTACGCCGCCAGTACCTGGCCTCGGCGGCCGGTGACCTCGCGGCCCTGCGCGCGACGCTCGCGCCCGACGTCGAGTGGACCGAGATGGCGGGCTTCCCGCTCGCGGGCACCTACCGCACGCCGGACGGCGTCACGGCGGCCGTCATGGAGAAGCTCGGCCAGGACTGGGACGGCTGGACGGCCCACGACGACACGTACGTGGTGGACGGCGAGAACGTGGTGGTGCTGGCGCGGTACACGGCCGCGAACAAGGCGACGGGCAAGCCGATCGACGTACGGGTCGCGCACCACTTCGTCGTACGGGGCGGCCTGATCGTGCGGTTCGAACAGTTCGTGGACACGGCGCTGGTACGGGACGCCATGACTGTCTGAGCAAGGGGGGGTGGAGGTTCTCCAGGAACTCACCACCCCCCACAGGGCGTTACGCCGCAGTCCCGCCCGCGTAGTCGCTCGCGAACGTCGTCTCCACCGTCGCCGCGACCGACTGCGCGACCCCGGTCCCGGTCAGGATGACCCCCAACTCCCGGTTGCTGCCCAGTGAGTTGGAGCTGATGTTCATCGACCCGGCTTCCACCGCCTGCGTGGACAGCCCGTAGTCGGCCACCATCGCCTTCGCGTGGATGTAGAACCCGTCGGGGTCGGAGTACCCGACGACGGTCCCGCCCGCCGACTCGATCTGGGAGACCTCGGACGCGTAGGACGACGGGGTCTCCAGAACGACCCGCACCTTCACCCCAGCCGCCGCCCGCGCAGCGATCGCGTTGACGACCGCGCTGTCACTGAACTCCAACTCCTCTACGTCCAGCGTGGTGGTGGCCCCGTTGATGACCGACAGGAGCCGGTTGCGGGAGTCGGTGGGGGACCAGAGCAGATGGTCGCCGTCGGTGGGGGTGACCGCCGCGCCGGTGTAGTCCGCGTCGAAGACCTTCTCGATGGCGGCGACGTCCCGGCTGTCGTCGTCGAACACCCCGTAGTCCCGCCCGGTGGCGTAGTACTGGGAGGTCAGATTCCCGGTGAGGACAAGGGAGTTGGCGCCGTCGACGGTGATGGTCTTCTGGTGCGTGTAGACGTACGAGGCGGAGGACCAGGCGACCCCGACACCGGCGCCGGTGAGCGCCGTGTACGCCGAGCTGTTCGCGGACTTGTGCGCCTGGTCGAGGACGACCCGCACGGTCACCCCCTTGTTCTCCAGGGCGATGAGGTCGTCGACGGCGGTGGTGTCCTCCAGCTCGTACATCGTCATGTCGAGCGAGCTGGTCGCGGAGTTGATGAAGTCGTAGATCTGCGGCTGACCGCCGCTCTGCGAGAAGGCGAACGCGGAGTAGCTCGCGGCGCTCGCGGGGACGGCGGTGGCGACGACGGCCGCGCCGGCCGCGAGCGCGACGCCCGTACGGCCGATGATCTTCCACAGCATGGGTGACTCCTGGGCGAGTTCAGGGGGGAGCCCGCCCGGGGAGCGGCGGGTGCGAGCAGAACACCACGCGCGTAGAACGCCGGAGAAGAACCGCCCGGTGAACTCGGTGTTACCGGGCGGGTGTTGGGGTGGGTCAAACCGGACTTCGCGCAGGTGGGAGCCGGGTCAACCCTGTCCCGCAAGATCGCAAAAAGTGCGTGTTGCCCCCTCCCGGGGCGTCAATCGCCCTTCAGTACAGGCGTGTTCGCGGCGAACTCGTCCGCCGTCGCCAGGTCGAAGTCCCCGTGGTCGCTCCCCAGTCCCTGCGCCACGAGAGCCGCCGCCGCGCACCCCAGCACCGCGGACTCCACGGCCGTACGCCCGAGCCCGAGCCCCCGCAGGAACCCGGCGGAGAAGGCGTCGCCGCAGCCGGTCGTGTCGACGACGTCGACCGCGAACGCCGGTACGGTCACGGCCTCTTGGGGCGTCACCACCAGCGCCCCGCGCGCCCCCATCGTCACGGCGACACACCCCACCCCGCGCTCCAGGAAGACCCGCGCCCCCGCCTCCACGCTCTGAGCGCCGGTGAACCCCACGACCTGGTCCTCGTTGGGGAGCAGATAGTCGACGTACGGCAGCGCGTCCGCGATCCAGTCGAACAGCCCGCTCTCACCGCCCGCGAGGATGTCCACCGAGGTGACGGTCCCCGCCTCCTGCGCGGGCCGCAGGATCTTCGCCGCCGCCTCCCCGCCCATCAACTCCGGTGCGCCCAGGTGGAGATGGGTGGACGCGGCGATCTCGGCGTGCGGGGCGTCGTCGGGGCCGTACGTGATGTTCGCGCCCAGCACGTGGAACGCGGGCCGGCTCCCGTCGGCGCGGATCGGCAGCACCGACGCGGAGGTCTGGGCGTCGTCCCGCCGTACGACGAGGGACGTGTCGACGCCGAACCTGCCGAGCAGGCTCAGCATCAGGTCTCCGATCGGGTCCGTCCCGATCGCGCCGGCGGTCCGGACTGCCGCGCCCAGCTTGGCCAGGGTCACCGCGGTCCCGGCCGCCGTGCCCGCCGGGCCGAACCGGATCTGGTCGACCAGTGTCGCCCCCTGTCCGTCCGGGATGGACTCGACGGGGCGGACCTGGACGTCGAAGACGTGTGCGCCGAGCGCTATGACCGACTGACTCACGGGGCTCTCCCTCTTCCTGGGCCGGACTCGTTACGGCTTCGCCGCGCGCGTACTGCCGTACCCGCTGTTCGACGCGGCGGTGATGACGGCTACTTGCTGCTCCTCGTCCAGTGCGCGCGGGGTGCCCAGCGCGGCGGCGCGCGCGTAGACGTCGCAGGCCCACTCCAGCAGGAGCGCGTTCTCCACGGCCTTCTCCAGCGTCGAACCGTGCACCACCGCACCGTGGTTGGCCATCAGCGCCGCCGACTTGCCCTCCAGCGCGGCGAGTACGTGACCGGCCAGCTCCGGGCTCCCGAACACCGCGAACGGCGCGACCCGTACGGCGCCGCCGAGCAGCAGCATCTGGTAGTGCACGCAGGGGAGTTCGTCGAGGACGAGGGAGAGGGCGGTGGCCCGGGGGGAGTGGGTGTGGACGACCGCGCCCGCGCCGAAGCGCTCGTAGATCCCGAGGTGCAGCTCCAGTTCGGAGGTGGGTGCCAACTCCCCTTCCAGCACCCGGCCTTCGAGGTCCACGACGGTCACCTCGGCGGGCGTGGCCCGGCCGAGCACCGCGCCTGTCGCGGTGACCGCGACGCCGTCGTCGGTCCGTACGCTCACGTTCCCCGCGGTGCCGATCAGCAGGCCCGCGTCCGCGAGCCGTCGACTGGCCTCCGCGACCGCGTGCCGCGCCTGTGCGGCCGGGTTCGCCTCCGTCATGACGCGAAAGGTAACCTGAACCTGAAACAAAGTCACGTTTGGTTTCAGGATTGGAGTGGGCACGCGTGGAACCTCCGGCAGGGCAGGGTGAGTTGAGCGGCGTACGGCTCAGGCGTACGCCCCGGCAGGCCCGTTCGGTGGAGAAGGTCGCGCGTGTGCTGGCGGCGGCGGAGCGGCTGCTCGCCGAGGAGGGTGTCGACGTCCTGACCACGACCCGGGTCGCGGCCGAGGCCGGGGTGTCGGTGGGGGCGCTGTACCAGTACCTGCCCGACCGGGACGCGATCGTCGAGGCGCTGGCCGGGCTGTATCTGGGGCGGCTGGAAACGGCGATGGAAACGCTTGTGCAACGCGCCGGGGAGGAGACCTGGGCCGACCCGGTCACCGTCCTCGTCGACGCCTTCGCCGGGCTCTACCGCTCCCAGCCCGGCTTCCGCGCGCTCTGGTTCGGCCGCCACCTCACGGAGGGCACGCGTGAGGCGGACCGTCGGCACAAGTCCGCGATGGCGGAGGGGCTGCATCGGGTTCTGGTCGCCCAGCACCTCCTCCCGGCCACGGAGGAGGCGGCGACGGCGTGCCGTACGGCGTTCCTGGCGGCGGACGCGGTGACGCAGGAGGCGTTCCGGGTGGACCCGGAGGGGGATGCGGCGCTCTTGGGGCAGCTCAAGGTGTTGCTGCGGGGGTATCTGGGGCTGCTCGGGGAGTAGGGGGCGGGGGAGGCGCGCGGCGGCGACGGGCGGGGTGCGGCGCCCGGCAAGCGGTTGCCGGGCCGTTTCTGTGGGGCGGGCCGCCGAGGGGGCGGTCGCCGGGCGTTCTCGCGGGGTGGTACGGCTCGCGGCGGCGGCTTCCGTGCGGCCGTACGGCTCCGCCGTCGTACGCGGCGGGGTGGCACGTGGTGGGGGCTGTGCGGGAGTCGAGTTGGTATTCCGCCGTCGTACGCGGCCGGGTGGCCCCTTCGCGCGGCAACGTCCAGGAAGCGGTTACTGCACCGTTTCCGGGGCCCGCTCCTCGCTGCCCGCCTCCTGCGCCGACCCCGCCTCGGTGCCCCCCGCCTCGCCCCCCGCCAGGTCCGGCAGCAGGCCGCACAACGCGTTCACCTCCGTCGGGCCCATCACCTCGCTCAGCGCTTCGCGGACCGTTGCCGCCAGCGTGCACGACGTTTCGCGCAGGAGGTCGCGGGCCTTGTCCGTGAGGATCACCGTGATGCCCCGCTTGTCGCCGCAGACCGAGCCGCGGGTGACCAGGCCGGCGTGCTGGAGGCAGGCGATCTGGTAGGTGAGGCGGGTCTTCGGGCGGCCCAGGAGTTCCGCGATCCGCGTCATGCGCAGGCCCTCGGGGTGGTCCGCGAGCAGGCACAGGACCAGGAACTCGTCGTGCGAGATGTCCAGCCGCTCCTTGACCAGCGTGTGCAGCCGTTGTTCCACCGCGCCGGTCGCGGCCAGCAGCAGCATCCACCCCCGCAGTTCGCGCGGCAGTTCGCCGCCCTCTGCTCTCCCAGGGCATTCAGGCAGGTCGGTGGGGTGTTCCTCGCTGGCGGCCATGACTTCGAGTGTATCGGCGGTCCGTTTTTCCCCACAGGGTTGTTCAGATTTGGATAACTGGGTACGCTTCCCTCGTCCAAATTTGGATGACCTTCTCGACCTGGAGTTGTGAGCCATGACCGTCGCCGTCGCAACAGGCATCTGGCAGCTGGACCCGACCGCCACCACCGTCGCGCTGAAGCACAAGACGATGTGGGGTCTGGTCACGGTGAAGGGCGTCTTCTCGGGCGTCACCGGCAGCGGTGAGGTCGGCGAGGGTTCCACCGCCACCGGCGTGTTCTCCGTGGACGCCGCGTCCATCGACACGAAGAACACGAAACGGGACGTCCACCTGCGCTCGGCGGACTTCCTCGACACCGACAACCACCCGGAGATCACCTACGCGGTGCGTACGGCGGAACTGCGCGGCTCGGACCAGGTGCACGTCACCGGCCAGCTCACCGTGCGCGGCATCAGCCGCCCGCACTCCTTCACCGCCGGTCTCGCGGACGCCGGCGCCGACGCGGTCACGCTCAACGCCGAATTCGTCATCGACCGCAAGGACTTCGGGCTCGACTGGAACCAGATGGGCATGATGAAGGACCAGACGACGATCACGGCCGCCCTGCGCTTCACCCGCACGGGCTGACGTCACCTCCGGCGCGGCAGCGGCAACGCCGCCTGGATGTCCTGGCTGGACAACGTCTGCGGGTCCCCCGTGAAGACCCGCAGCCGGATCCGGGGCCTCGAACTCCTCGCGGGAAGCGTGAACGTCCCACGGGGAGGCCGGAGTTCGTAACGCGCCGAGCTGTGCCCGGCCAGGCGTGCCGGTCCCGACACGACCGTCCAGTACGGGGGCATGCCCTGGCCCGTCGAGACCGTGAAGTGCGGTACGAGAGCGGTGCCTTCGACGTTCCGGACGTCAACTGTCAGACGGCTCAGGGCCCTTGGGGAGGCCAGCCGGACCGACGCGACCGACATCCTCAGCGGCGGCGACCCCGTCACCGCCAGCGCCGTACTCAACAGGGCGGGGACCAGGGCGAGTACGGCCGCCGGACGCGGTGACAGGAAGCGCGGTCTCGGTTGCCAGGCGTCCGCGAACTCCGACAGGGGTGCGGTCAGCGCCGAGAGCAGCCACAGGGGCGTCATCATCAGGTAGTACCCGTCCTGCGAGCGGGTCGCCACGAAGAACGCCAGCCACGGCAGGACGGTCGCGGCGGGGCCCAGGCGGCGTACGAACAGGACGTACAGGGCGAGCAGGCCCGCCGCGAGGAGCATGCTCGCGTGGGAGTACCAGTCGAGGCGGTCGCTGCCGTCCGTCAGGTACAGGGAGATGCCCACCAGGCCCTGGCCGTGGACGACCGCGCCCTGTGTGAGGGGGAGCGCGATGCCCTCCAGCCATGTGCCGGGTTCGTGGACGGCGAAGTACGCGTTGATCGCCAGCCATGTCGCCGCGGTGATGCCGAGCAGGCGCAGGACGATGCGGGCCGCCTCGCGCGGGCCCAACTCGCCCCGGCGTACCGCGTAGATACCGGCCAGCAGGAACGGCGTGACGAACCACGGGAGTTGCTGGGCCGCGCAGGCCGCGCCCAGCAGGATCGCGCGGGTGATGCCGGAGGAGCCGAGACGGCCGCCCCGGCCCGCGCGGGGCCAGCCGATCACCGTCGGCATCAGGAGCGCCAGCGCCAGGATCGCCGGGTAGCCCTGGCGGCCGTACATCGGCAGGAAGCCGAAGCCGAGGCAGAGCATCGTCACCGCCGGGCGCCACGGGCGGGGGAGCAGGCGCCAGACGGTGACCGTCGAGACCAGCAGGGCCGTCGTCGCCATCGCCGTCGCGGGGGTGCCGCCGTGGTGGAGCCACAGGAACGGGGCCGTCAGGAGCGGGGCGAGCGGGGGGTAGCCGTACGTGTAGTCGTAGCCGCCGTAGATCGTCTGCGTCAGCGCGATGTTCGGCTTGAAGAGTTGCGGCCAGGGTTGGCCGTAGATCGCGTGGCCTCTGATCAGCTCCTGCGCGGCCTTCGTCGTGAGGGCGGACTCGTCGCCGCCCTGGTGGGAGACCAGCCAGGCCGCCGTGACAAGGATCACCGCTGTGACCAGGACGGTCAGGTCGATCCTGGCGAGGAGGCGGGCCGTGCGGGTTGTCAGGGCCGCGACTCCGGAGAGCAGGATCGCCGCGTAACAGACCGAGATCGCGGCGGCCAGTGGGGGGTGGTGCGAGGCTGCCTGCGCCCAGACGTCGCGGGTGCCGATGAACAGGCTCGCCGCCGACAGGAGCGTCAGGATGCGGTGCCACTGTGGGGGTGCGGGGTCTTCGGTGCGGTTTTCGGTACGGGTTTTGGTGCGGTTTTCGGTACGGGGGGACGCCGCCGGCCTGGTCTCTGCCATGTGCACGGCAGGGACGCTATGCGGAGGCGTTGAAGGGGGATGCGGAGTCGGGTGTGAACGGGGTGAGAACGGCCGTGTTGCTGTCGCGGTCCGTGTCGCTGTTGGGCCGAACGGGTGACATGGCGTAAGAATTGGCTGGTGCAGGATGGAACGCGAGTCAGTTCGGGGGGTGCCGGTGAACCGCTACGACGTCACCGATGAGCAGTGGGAAGGGCTCGCCCAGGTCGTGCCGTTGCGAGGCCGCGACGCGTGGCCTTCGGCGGTCGACCACCGCTCCCTTCCGGAGCCGGACACCGAGGCGCGCCGCCGCTTCGTGGTCCTCAGGATCAACATCTTCGCGGACGCGAGAGAGGTGGCGGAGACGCTGATGGCCGGTATCCCGGTCCTCCTCGACCTCACCGGCGCGGAGACGGAGGTAGCCAAGCGCGTCCTCGACTTCTCCACGGGCGTGGTGTTCGGCCTGGCGAGCGGGATGCACCGGGTGGACCGCAACGTGTTCCTGCTGACGCCGCCGGGGACCGAGGTGAGCGGGATCATGGAGGGGGTTTAGGCGGGGTGACAGGGGGCGCCGAGCGAGCGCTGGGCGCTCCGGTGATGCCGGGAGCAGGCCGGGGCGATATCGGGTGCGGGGGAGCTGAACCGGCGGGACAGGGGTGCTGAGGCAGGTGTTTCGGCGGGGTCGGATTCGCCTTGCCGGATCGGCGGTCGGGGGGGAGGGCTTTTCGGCGGTTGCTTCTCGCTGAGTGGCCGCTCAGGTCTCGCCCTTCGGCCGTGCCGGAGTTCGTACCGGCGTCAGGCTCGATGGTGCGTCCGCTCTCTTTTCAGCAGCCTGGCCGGCACCACCTGGCAGACAAACCCGACAGTCGCACCATCGCCGGTTTCGGTCAGCGGCGTTGACCGGATTCCGGTGTGCCGGTCGCTCGTTCGGGGGAACGTGCGGTGGGCGGAACGGTTCGCCGCCTCGGGGAACTTCTACGGTCCGGGCATGACCGGATCCCGTTCGTCCCGTGCGTCGCTGTCGCAGCAAGCGGTGGTGCGGAGCCCGCGCGCGCCGCGTGTGCCGCCGCCCCGTAGCCGCGCCGCGGACGGGGCGAGGGCCGTCTCCGGGATCGCCTCCGTGGTCGCGGCCCTTCCTCCCGTCCCCTTCGGGACGCTGGACAGCCGGGTGCGGCGGCCTTGCGTCACCGAGCTGCGGCTGTCCGCGTACGCCAACCACCGGCGCGGGGTGTACCCGCTGGGGCCGGTGACGCTGTTCAGCGGGCGCAGCGGGAGCGGGAAGAGCGGCGCCCTGCGGGCGTACGGGGCGCTGTCGCGGCTGGGCGGCGGGAGCGCGGTGCGGGAGGTGTTCGTCGACGTCGGGGAGTGCGTGCCCGTGTGGGCGCGGGCCGACCGGCAGGGGCGGCGGGGGTTCCGGATCGGGTGTACGGCGGACGGTCCCGAGGGGCCGGTCGCGCTCGACCTCGCCGTACAGGCCGAACCGCGCGTGCGGATCGTGGGGGAGCGGCTCAGCGCGGGCGGCACCGTGCTGCTGGAGACGGCGTTGCGCGATCCGACCCGGCCGTACGTCGACGCCGCTTGGTACACCGGCGGCTCCTCCCCGAGGATCCGTGCGCCCTTCCCGGACGACCGGCTCGTCACCGCGATGCTGCCGCTGCGGATTGCGGGCAGCACCGGCGGCCAGCGCCAAGTGCTCGCCGCCGCCGAGCAGATGGTCGTCGCCCTGCGGTCGGCGTTCTTCTGCGACCCCCGCCCCGACCTGATGCGCGTCCCGGTCCTGCCCGGCTCCGGGCGGCTGATGGCCGGCTGCGACAACTTCGCGGACGTGGTCTTCCGCACCCGCGCCGAGTGCGCCGCCCGTCACGCGGCGCTGGTCGTCGCCATGGACGCCGGATGCGCGGGCCCGGTCCTGGACGTGCGCGCCGAGGCGACGAGGGACGGCCGCCTGCACGCCGTACTCGACCGGGACGGAGGGACCACCGCGCTGCCCCGGCTCGGTGACGGCGAACTGCGCCATCTCGCCCTCGCGCTGATCCTGTTGACCGGCTCCGGCGTCCTGACGGTCGACGCCCCGGGTGAACTCCCCACCGCCCTCAACACGTTGACCGTCCTGGCCGACAACTTCGACTCCTGCCTCGACCTGCGCCAGCGCCACGCGCTGCTCGAACTCGCCGTCCTGATGGCCGATCGCGGGCACGTCCGGCTGATCGGTACGTCGCCCGACGCCTCGTGGGCGGACGGGGCGGGCGGGGTCACGGTGGTACACCTTGACGGGTGACAGGAGAGACGACCCCCCTCGACGTGCCGGAACTTCAGCGCAGGCTGGCGGAGTTCGCCGCCGCCCGCGACTGGCAGCCGTTCCACACCCCGAAGAACCTCGTCGCCGCGCTCAGCGTGGAGGCGTCCGAACTCGTGGAGATCTTCCAGTGGCTGACCCCTGAGGAATCGGCCCGGGTGATGTCCGATCCGGACACCGCCCACCGGGTACGGGACGAGGTCGCCGACGTGCTCGCGTACCTGCTCCAGCTCTGCGAGGTGCTCGGCGTCGACCCGCTCGCCGCGCTCGCGGCGAAGATCGAACGCAACGAGAAGCGGTTCCCGGCGGGGGGCGCTGCCGAAGCGGAATGAGGACGGTGGCGGAATGCTCACGTCCGGTATCGCTGTGCGTAATCGTTCCGGCGTCCGAAACCGATTTGTTGTCCACAGATTTCCGCCTTCCTCTGGCTTTTCGCCTCACGGTCCCTCACTCTGGGTAGTGGACTGGTGTGTTGAGGCGGACGCGTGAGGAACGGGTCCTGGACGGACGGGGGTGGCCCATGGATGCGGTGCGGCTCATCCTGGCGAGCCGGTGGGCGCTGGCGAGGGGTGGTGACAGTGCCGAACTCCTCGTGGAGGTGTGGCAGGCGCAGGCTCTCGCGCAGGCGATCGGCAGCCGTCTCGCGGTCTCGGGGCCGCCTGAGCTGCGCGGCGAGGCCCTGGGGCTGACGGAGCTGGCGGGCCGGGGCTGCGGGGTTCTCGACGCGCCGGACCTCGCGCCCGAGGATCTGCGCGCCGCCCAGCTCACGGACCTCGACGACGCCCGCCAGGCCCTGCTGTGCCTCGGCGGCCTCCTGGGCGAGGTCGGCATCGCCCTGGTCGGCCTCGCCTCCACGGCTCCCGACCAGGCGACGTACTGGCAGTGCATGGAGGCCATCGACGCGGCGGACGAGTCGAGGGACCGGGTGCTGGAGATGCTGCGGAAGCTGGCGGCGAAGGAGGCGGCGTTACCGGAGAGATCGGGGGATGCGGTGTGAGGTGAGGGGCGTGGGTGAGGTGGGGGTCGGGTGGCGCGGCGAGGTGGATGGTGCGGTGTGTCTGAGGGAGCGGGGGAACTCAGGGGCGCGGCGTGCATCGGGGATGCGGTGGGCATCAGGGGCGCGGCCTGCGTCGGGGGATGCGGTGGGAGGGGGTGGCGTCGAGAGGACGCGGGGTGCGTCGGGAACATGGCGTGCGTCGGGGACGCGGCTTGCATCGGGGGACGCGGTGCGAGAGGGGGGCGGCGTCGAGAGGGGATGCGATGCGAGGCGGCGTGGCGTACATCGGGAACACGGCGTATATCGGGGGGCGCAGCCTGCACCGGGGGACGCGGTGTGAGAGGGGCGGCGTCGAGAGGATGCGGCGGGCGTTGGGGGTGCGGCGGACATCGGGGACGCGGCCTGCATCGGGGACACGGTGCGAGAGAGGGCGGCGTCGAGAGAGGGTGCGGCGTTCCTCGCGTGATGCCGTGTTGAAGGGACGCCGGCCCTTGTTCAGGGCCGGTCGAGAGGCCGGGGGCCTGGTGTGGGCCGGTTCCCTGTGGGAGTCAGGCGGGCTCGCCCTCCTCGGACGCCGCCCGCGGCGAACTCCCGGTCGACTGAAGGTCCGCGTCCAGTGCGGACAGGTCCGCGTTCAACGACGCCATCAGCTCCTCCATCTGCTGAAGCAACCCCTTCGGCTGCCCGGCAGAGCCCAATTCCTCGGACATGACGGCCTCCTCGGCCCGCGACCCCTCCAAGGGGCCGACGCGGGTGACATCCCGGCGTTGACCTGCCGGGCACGGGTGCCGGGCGGTCCGGCTCCGACGTCCCAACGATCATCGCGGGGGCCGGTCACTGCCCGACGCGCCCGGCGCCCGCGAGATTCACCCGGGAGGGGAGCCCGTGGGGTGCGCGTGACCGGCGGGGTTGACGATCGCAAGGATGTACGAGGTGCGAGCATGGCCCCATGGATCTCCGTATCTTCACCGAGCCCCAGCAGGGCGCGAGCTACGACACCCTCCTCTCCGTCGCGAAGGCGACCGAGGACCTCGGCTTCGACGCGTTCTTCCGCTCCGACCACTACCTCACCATGGGCGGCGACGGCCTTCCCGGACCCACCGACGCCTGGCTCACCCTCGCCGGACTCGCCCGCGAGACCAAGCGCATCCGCCTCGGCACCCTGATGACCGCCGCGACCTTCCGCCTCCCCGGCGTCCTCGCGATCCAGGTCGCCCAGGTCGACCAGATGTCCGGCGGCCGGGTCGAACTCGGCCTCGGCGCGGGCTGGTTCGAGGCGGAGCACGCCGCGTACGGCATCCCCTTCCCGGCGGAGAAGTTCGGCCGCCTCGAAGAGCAGCTGGAGATCGTCACCGGGCTGTGGAGCACGCCGGTCGGGGAGACGTACGACTTCCAGGGCACCCACTACACGCTGACCGACTCGCCCGCGCTGCCCAAGCCCACGCAGCCGAAGATCCCGGTGCTGATCGGCGGCGGCGGCCCCAAGCGCACCCCGCGCCTGACGGCCCGCTACGCCGACGAGTTCAACATGCCATTCGCCTCCGTCGCGGACACCGAGAAGCAGTTCGGCCGGGTCCGCGCGGCCGTCGAGGAGGCGGGCCGTCCGGCGGACGCGCTCACCTACTCCACCGCGCTGGTCGTCTGCGTCGGCAAGGACGACGCGGAGGTCGCCCGCCGCGCCGCCGCGATCGGCCGCGAGGTCGACGAGCTGAAGGAGAACGGCCTCGCGGGTACGCCCGCCGAGGTGGTCGAGAAGATCGGCACGTACGCGGAGATCGGCTCGACGCGGTTCTACCTCCAGATCCTGGACCTGGCGGACCTGGACCACCTGGAGCTGATCTCGTCGCAGGTGCAGACGCAACTGGGCTGAGCCGAGGGGCGGGTGAGGTCTGTGACACGGCTGTGACCGGAGGTGTGGCTTCCGCCACAGCCCCGTGATCGTGTCGCCTGGTGAGGTGGCCCGATGCGCAGACTCCCGCTTCTCGTTCCGGCCCTCGCCGTCCTGTTCGCCGTCACCGCTTGTGGCGCGGAGCGGGCGGGGGACGCCGGGGCGAGCGGCAGCGCGGGGCGCTCGGGGGCGTCCGCCGTTCCGGTCACCGACCCCGGCATCGACGGTGTCCGCATCACCTCCGTGAGCCTGCCGTCCTCGCCGTCCCCCCGGCCCAGCGGTGACTACGTCGTCCGGCCGGACAGCCTCGCGAGGCTCACGGCCGCGTACGAGGTGGTCAACAAGGGGGCCGCGACGATGACGTACACCGTCACCGTGTCCTTCCGGTCCGCGTCCGGCGGGGCGATGGACAACCGGACGGTGACCGTGAACGCGGTCGCGCCCGGGAAGACCGTCACCGGGACGACGGAGGCCATCGGGGTCGCCGGGGCTGTCACGGCCAAGGTCATCAAGGTGGCCAAGGTCCCCACCGCCGAGGCGCCTTCGACGGGCGGCGCCTGTCCGGCCTCGGGGGTCCGGGTGTACGCGGACCAGGGGGACGCGGCGATGGGGCTCAGGGTCGTCGGCATCCACCTGGAGAACTGCGGCACGGCCCCGTACTCCCTGGACGGCTACCCGGAGCTGACCCTCCTCGACGACCAGTACCGGACCGTCGACGGCGTCAAGATCCTCAAGGGCACCGGCGACATCCCCATGGCACCCGACAGCGCCCCGCCCACCCGGATCACCCTGAAACCCGGCGAGCGGGCCCGGTCCGGACTGGCCTGGCGCAACACCACCGGCTTCGGAGACGCGGAGAACGTCCCCTACGTCCGCGTACGCGCCAGGTCCGGCGCCGACCCGGTCGTCATCTCCCCGTCCCTGGACCTCGGCACCACCGGCCAACTCGGCGTCGGGGCGTGGGAGCTGGAGAAGCGCTGAGCCTCCTCCCCCCCCGGCCGGCATAAAGCAAAGGCGCCGGTCAGGCGGGGCGTGAGAAAGTCTGTGCGACCGCTTTCACCCACCTTCCACCCGGCCGGAGAGGCCCATGTTCCTGACCATCACCACCACCGGCACCCCAGAACGCCCGGCGACGGACCTCGGCTACCTGCTGCACAAGCATCCCGACAACGCGCAGACGTTCTCCACCTCCTACGGCACGGCACACGTCCTCTACCCCGAGGCGGACGCCGATCGCTGCACAGCGGCGTTGCTGCTGGAGGTGGACGCGGTGGCGCTGGTCCGGCGGGGCAAGGGCAAGGGCCGGGGCGGCGCCCCGGACGCGGCGCTCGCGCAGTACGTCAACGACCGCCCGTACGCGGCGAGTTCACTGCTCGCGGTGGCGGTCGGCGCCGTGTTCTCCAGCGCGATGAAGGGCGCGTGCCACGCTCGCCCCGAACTCCCGTCCCAGCAGCGCCCGTTGCGCATCGAGGTCCCCGCCCTGCCCGCCCGCGGCGGCGCCGCCCTCGTACGGAACCTCTTCGAGCCGCTCGGCTGGAGAGTCACCGCCGAACCGGTCGCGCTGGACGCCGAGTTCCCGGAGTGGGGCGACTCGCGGTACGTCCGACTCGTCCTGGAGTCCGAGGAGTTGACGCTCTCGGAGGCGCTGCGGCACCTGTACGTCCTGCTCCCGGTCCTCGACGACGCCAAGCACTACTGGGTCACCTCCGAGGAGGTCGACAAGCTGCTGCGGGCCGGCGAGGGCTGGCTCGCCGAGCACCCGGAGCAGAAGCTCATTACCAGCCGCTACCTGTCCCGCCGTTGGTCCCTGACCCGGCAGGCCCTGGAGCGCCTCGAACTGGTCCGCCTCGCGGAGACCGACGACAGCGAGGTCGAGGAGATCGACAACGCGGTCGAGTCGGAGACGGAGGCGGAGGAGAAGCCGACCCCGCTGGCCGTCCAGCGCCGCGAGGCGATCCTCGCCGCACTGCGCGCCGCGCAGGCGTCCCGCGTCCTCGACCTGGGCTGCGGCCAGGGCGAGTTGGTGAAGGAGCTGCTCAAGGACGTCCGGTTCACGGAGATCGTCGGCCTCGACGTGTCCGTGCGCGCCCTCACCATCGCCGCCCGCCGCCTCAAGCTGGACCGCATGGGCGAACGCCAGGCGTCCCGGGTCACCCTGCGCCAGGGCTCGCTGGCGTACACCGACAAGGGGCTCAAGGGGTACGACGCGGCTGTACTGAGCGAGGTCGTCGAGCACCTCGACCTGCCGCGCCTGCCCGCCCTGGAGTACGCCGTGTTCGGCGCCGCGCGCCCGCGCACGGTCCTCGTGACCACGCCGAACGTCGAGTACAACGTCCGCTGGGAGACGCTCCCCGCCGGGCACGTCCGGCACGGCGACCACCGCTTCGAGTGGACCCGCGAGGAGTTCCGCACCTGGGCCGGTCAGGTCGCCGAACGACACGGCTACGACGTCGAGTTCACGCCGATCGGGCCCGACGACCCCGAGGTCGGACCGCCGACCCAGATGGCGACTTTCACACAGCAGACCGAGAGCCAGAAGACCGAGCCCCAGAAGGAGGCGAACGCGGCATGACCGAGCAGCACACCAGGGGACGCGAACTCCCCGTCACCGACCTGTCCCTCGTCGTCCTCGTCGGCGCCTCCGGCTCCGGCAAGTCCACCTTCGCCGCCCGGCACTTCAAGCGCACCGAGATCATCTCCTCCGACTTCTGCCGGGGCCTGGTCTCGGACGACGAGAACGACCAGAGCGCCACGAAGGACGCCTTCGACGTCCTGCACTACATCGCCGGCAAACGCCTCGCCGCAGGCCGCCGCACGGTCGTCGACGCGACCAGCGTCCAGCCCGACGCCCGCCGCCAACTCATCGACCTGGCACGGAAGTTCGACGTCCTCCCGATCGCGATCGTCCTCGACGTCCCCGAGGAGGTGTGCGCCGAGCGCAACGCGTCCCGCAGCGACCGCGCCGACATGCCGCGCCGGGTCATCAAACGGCACATCGGTGAACTCCGGCGCTCCCTCAGGCACTTGGAGCGCGAGGGCTTCCGCAAGGTGCACGTCCTGCGCGGCGTGGCGGAGATCGACGCCGCGACCGTACGCACCGAGAAGCGCTTCAACGACCTCACGCACCTCACCGGACCGTTCGACATCGTCGGTGACATCCACGGCTGCGGGAGCGAACTGGAGTCGCTGCTCGGCAAGTTGGGGTACGTCGACGGGGTGCACCCGCAGGGCCGTACCGCCGTGTTCGTCGGCGACCTCGTCGACCGGGGCCCGGACAGCCCGGGGGTGCTGCGGCGCGTCATGTCGATGGTCAAGTCCGGGAACGCGCTGTGCGTGCCGGGCAACCACGAGAACAAGTACGGCCGTCACCTCAAGGGCCGCAAGGTCCAGCACACCCACGGACTCGCCGAGACCATCGAGCAGATGGCGGGCGAGAGCGAGGAATTCGTCACCGAGGTACGGCAGTTCATCGACGGGCTGGTCAGCCACTACGTCCTGGACGGCGGGAAGCTCGTCGTCTGCCACGCCGGGCTGCCCGAGCACTACCACGGCCGTACGTCGGGGCGGGTGCGCTCGCACGCGCTGTACGGCGAAACGACCGGGGAGACCGACGAGTTCGGGCTGCCGGTGCGGTACCCGTGGGCCGAGGACTACCGGGGGAGCGCGGCCGTCGTCTACGGGCACACGCCGGTTCCCGAGGCGACCTGGCTCAACAACACCATCTGCCTGGACACCGGCGCCGTGTTCGGCGGCAAGCTGACCGCGCTGCGCTGGCCGGAGCGCGAACTCGTCGACGTACCCGCCGAGAAGGTCTGGTACGAGCCGGTGAAACCGCTGCGCTCGGAGGCGCCGGGCGGCCAGGACGGCCGTCCGCTGGACCTCGCCGACGTGCACGGGCGGCGGATCGTGACGACCCGGTACGAGGGGTCCACGCGGGTGTCCGTCCGCGAGGAGAACGCGGCGGCGGCGCTGGAGGTCATGAGCCGGTTCGCGATCGACCCGAGGCTGCTGCCGTACCTGCCGCCGACCATGGCGCCGACGCCGACCTCCCACGCCGAGGGGTACCTGGAGCACCCGGAGGAGGCGTTCGCGCAGTACGCCGGGGGCGGGGTCCAGCGGGTCGTGTGCGAGGAGAAGCACATGGGGTCGCGGGCGGTCGTCCTGGTGTGCCGGGACGCGGAGGCGGCACGGAAGAGGTTCGGGGTGGACGGGCCCACGGGGTCGCTGTACACCCGTACCGGCCGTCCGTTCTTCGACGACGCCGCAGTCACCGAGGAGATCCTCGGCCGGGTCCGGGCTGCGGCTGACGCGGCCGGGCTCTGGGAGTCCCTGGAGACCGACTGGCTGTTGCTGGACGCCGAGTTGATGCCGTGGTCGTTGAAGGCGACCGGGCTGCTGCGGTCCCAGTACGCCGCTGTCGGCGCGGCCTCCGGGGCGGTGTTCCCGGGTGTGCTGGACGCGTTGTCGCAAGCGGCCGAACGCGGCGTCGACGTGGGCGAGTTGCTCACCCGGCAGCGTGAACGCGCCGCCGACGCCTCGGCGTTCACCGACGCGTACCGGCGGTACTGCTGGCCCACCGAGGGCCTGGACGGCGTCCGCCTGGCGCCGTTCCAGTTCCTCGCGGTCCAGGGCCGCAGCCTCACCGCGCTCCCGCACGACGAGCAACTCGCCCTGCTGGACCGGCTGGTGGAGCACGACACCACCGGCCTGCTCCAGACCACGCGTCGCCTGTACGTCGACACGACCGACCCCGAGTCGGTCAAGGCCGGCGTCGACTGGTGGCTGGAGCTGACCGGCGCGGGCGGCGAGGGCATGGTGGTCAAGCCCCTCGGCGCGGTGGTCCGCGACGGGGAGGGCCGCCTGGTCCAGCCCGGCGTCAAGGTCCGTGGCCGGGAGTACCTCCGCATCATCTACGGCCCGGAGTACACCCGCCCCGACCAGCTGTCGCGCCTGCGGGGCCGCTTCCTGAACCACAAGCGTTCCCTCGCGATCCGCGAGTACGTCCTCGGCCTGGAAGCCCTGGACCGCCTCGCGGAGGGCGAGCCGCTGTGGCGCGTCCACGAGCCGGTGTTCGGGGTCCTGGCCCTGGAGTCGGAGCCGGTGGACCCGAGGCTGTGAGGTGAGGGGGCCCGGCCCGGGGGAGTCCCTTCCGGGCCGGGCTGTGGGGCGGGGCGTCTGCGGGGTGGCCGGCAGCGCAGGGCATCGGGGGGCCCGGGGCCCTTCTGGCGAGCCTCCCGGCTCCGGCCGTCCGCCGGCCGCGTGCGGAGTTCCCGGCCGCGCTGCCGAAAGGCCCGCGTGTCCGCCTTCGGCGGGAGGGGGCCACGCCCTGGGGCGGCGGCTGTACTTCCCGTACCCGGACACCTCGACTCCTGGGCCGAGCCGGCACCGCCGGAAAGCGCCATCCGGCAGAAAGTCCCTCCTCGAAACCGGGTGAACCCGCCCCCCGATGGTCAGGATGGAGACATGGCATTCCACGTCGACTCCGAAGCCGGGCGGTTGCGCCGCGTCATCCTGCACCGGCCTGATCTGGAGCTCAAGAGGCTCACGCCCACCAACAAGGACGCCCTTCTCTTCGACGATCTGCTCTGGGTCCGGCGCGCGAGGGCCGAGCACGACGGGTTCGCGGACGTGCTGCGGGACCGGGGTGTCGCCGTCCACCTGTTCGGCGACCTCCTCACCGAGACGCTCGCGCTCCCGGCCGCGCGGACCCTCGTACTCGACCGCGTCTTCGACGAGAAGGAGTACGGCCCGCTCGCCACCGACCATCTGAGATCCGCCTTCGAGACGCTGCCCTCCGCCGAACTCGCCGAGCTGCTCGTCGGGGGCATGACCAAGCGGGAGTTCCTGGAGGGGCATCCCGAGCCGACCTCCGTCCGGTTCCATGTCATGGAGCTGGACGACTTCCTGCTCGGCCCGCTGCCCAACCACCTCTTCACGCGGGACACGTCCGCCTGGATCTACGACGGTGTCTCCATCAACGCGATGCGGTGGCCGGCGCGGCAGCGGGAGACCGTGCACTTCGAGGCGATCTACCGGCACCATCCGCTGTTCCGGGACGAGAGGTTCCACGTCTGGTCGGAGGGGCAGGCGGACTATCCGTCGACCATCGAGGGCGGGGACGTCCTCGTCATCGGCAACGGCGCCGTGCTGATCGGGATGAGTGAGCGGACCACCCCGCAGGCCGTCGAGATGCTCGCGCACAAGCTGTTCGCGGCGGGCTCGGCGGAGACGATCGTGGCGCTGGACATGCCGAAGGGGCGCGCGTTCATGCACCTCGACACGGTGATGACGATGGTCGACGGCGACACGTTCACGCAGTACGCGGGGCTCGGCATGCTGCGGTCGTACACGATCGAACCCGGCGTCGGGGACAAGGAACTCAAGGTCACCGACCATCCGCCGGAGCACATGCACCGGGCGATCGCGGCGGCGCTCGGCCTGGACCAGATCCGGGTGCTGACGGCGACGCAGGACGTGCACGCGGCGGAGCGCGAGCAGTGGGACGACGGCTGCAACGTGCTGTGCGTGGAGCCGGGGGTCGTCGTCGCGTACGAGAGGAACGCGACCACAAACACCCACCTGCGCAAACAGGGCATCGAGGTGATCGAGATCCCGGGGAGCGAGCTGGGGCGGGGGCGGGGCGGGCCGCGCTGCATGAGCTGTCCGGTGGAGCGGGACGCCGTATGAGAGCCGTACGAGGGAAGCGTGCGCATATCGTCGTACCGCTATCTGTATAGAAATGCTGAGCGTCGTATAGACTTCCACAGGTCAGTCAGTTCACGTACCTCTGGAGCGCCCCCATGGCGACAGTCCCGACCGCCCTCGCCGGCCGCCACTTCCTCAAGGAGCTGGACTTCACCGCCGAGGAGCTGCGCGGTCTGCTCGCGCTGGCCGCCGAGCTGAAGGCCGCGAAGAAGGCCGGGACCGAGACGCGCCGGCTGACCGGCAAGAACATCGCGCTGATCTTCGAGAAGTCCTCGACGCGTACGCGCTGCGCGTTCGAGGTCGCCGCCGCCGATCAGGGTGCCTCGACGACGTACATCGACCCCTCGGGCTCGCACATCGGCAAGAAGGAGTCCACGAAGGACACCGCGCGGGTGCTCGGCCGCTTCTTCGACGCGATCCAGTTCCGCGGCGACGCGCAGGGGACCGTCGAGGAGCTGGCCGAGTACGCGGGCGTCCCCGTCTACAACGGGCTCACGGACGACTGGCACCCGACGCAGATGCTCGCGGACGTCCTGACGATGACCGAGCACAGCGCCAAGGAGCTGACCGGCATCTCCTTCGCCTACCTCGGCGACGCCCGCTTCAACATGGGCAACTCGTACCTGATCACCGGCGCCCTGCTCGGCATGGACGTCCGGATCGTCGCGCCGAAGCAGTACTGGCCCGCGCAGGAGATCGTGGACCGCGCGCAGGCGCTCGCCGCGAGCAGCGGTGCGCGGATCACGCTGACGGAGACCGTCGCGGAGGGCGTCAGCGGCGCCGACTTCGTCGCGACGGACGTATGGGTCTCGATGGGCGAGCCCCAGGAGGTGTGGGCGGAGCGGATCACCGCGCTCGCGCCGTACGCCGTGACCATGGACGTCCTGCGCGCCACCGGCAACCCGGACGTCAAGTTCCTGCACTGCCTGCCGGCCTTCCACGACCTGGGCACGAAGGTCGGCCGCGAGATCCACGAGACGTACGGCCTGGAATCGCTTGAGGTCACCGACGAGGTCTTCGAGTCGGCGCACTCGGTGGTCTTCGACGAGGCGGAGAACCGGATGCACACGATCAAGGCGATCCTGGTGGCGACGCTGGCCTAGGGCCGCATCGGGATCACGGAGAGCCGGAACCACACCGCCTTGCCCTTCTCCGTAGGCCGGTGGCCGCAGGAGGAGGACAGGGAGCGGATCAGCAGCAGGCCGCGGCCGTGCTCCTGCCACGGGTCGGGGTCGCCGCCGGACGGCCGGGTCAGTTCGCCCGGCGCGGCCGGGTCCTGGTCGTGGACCTCGACCTGGCAGCCGCTCGGCAGCAGATGGACGACCAGCTCTATCGGCTCGCTGCCCGTCGTGTGCTCGACCGCGTTCGCCACCAGCTCGGCCGTCAGCAGCTCCGCCGTGTCGCTGTCCGCGCCGTGCTCGACCTCGGCCAGCGCCGTACGGACCAGGGCGCGCGCGACGGGTACGGCGGCGGCGGTGTGCGGCAGCGCGATGCGCCAGGAGGCTGAGGGCGGTCGTTCAGGCAAGGCGAGTCCGTTCATGGCGCAGGTTCCCGAGATCCACATCAGGCCGTCCTGCTTTCAACTTTGTGGAATGGTACGGCGGCCCCCGGCCCTGGCGCACCAGGAGAGGCCACCGGCACTTACCCGTCCCAACGGCCCCACCCGTCACGCCGATCCCGCTGTTACCGCCTTGTCGACGACCGGTGACACTGCTATATCGACCTCGTGACGACAGTCACGTACGAGTGATAACTTCTAGGGCGTGAGTCCCTTCACCGGATCCGCCCCGCGCACGCCCCGTTGGGAACACCTCCACTACGACGTCACCGACACCGTCGCCTCCGTCACGCTCGCGCGCCCCGCCAAGCTGAACGCCCTGACCTTCGGCGCCTACGCCGACCTGCGCGATCTCCTCGCCGAGCTGTCCCGGGAGCGGTCCGTGCGGGCGCTCGTGCTGCGCGGGGAGGGGCGCGGGTTCTGCTCCGGCGGCGACGTCGACGAGATCATCGGCGCGACGCTGGCCATGGACACCGCCCAGCTCCTCGACTTCAACCGGATGACCGGGCAGGTCGTACGGGCCGTGCGCGAGGCGCCGTTCCCGGTGATCGCCGCCGTGCACGGGGTCGCGGCCGGTGCCGGGGCCGTCCTCGCGCTCGCCGCCGACTTCCGGGTCGCCGATCCGACCGCCCGGTTCGCTTTCCTGTTCACGAAGGTCGGGCTGTCCGGCGGGGACATGGGTGCGGCCTACCTCCTGCCGCGCGTCGTCGGCCTCGGGCACGCCACGCGGCTGCTGATGCTGGGCGACCCGGTGCGGGCGCCCGAAGCCGAACGCATCGGTCTCATCAGCCAGTTGACCGAGGAGGGCGGCGCCGACGAGGCCGCCCTCGCGCTCGCCCGCCGCCTCGCCGACGGGCCCGCCCTCGCCCACGCCCAGACCAAGGCGCTGCTGACGGCCGAGCTGGACATGCCGCTCGCGGCGGCCGTCGAACTCGACGCGAACACGCAGGCGTTGCTCATGAACGGCGCCGACTACCGGGAGTTCCACGCCGCGTTCACCGCGAAGCGCCCGCCGAAGTGGCAGGGGCGATGACCGGCCGGATAGCGGTCATAGGCGGCGGACCCGGCGGGCTCTATACGGCGGCCCTCCTCAAACGCCTCGACCCGGCACGGGAGATCACCGTCTGGGAGCGCAACTCACCCGACGACACCTTCGGGTTCGGCGTCGTCCTCTCCGACGAGACGCTCGGCGGCATCGAGCACGCCGACCCGGCCGTGTACGCCGCGCTGGAGCGGGAGTTCGTCCGCTGGGACTCCATCGGGGTCACCCACCGGGGACGGCACCACGTCTCCGGGGGACACGGGTTCGCGGCTCTCGGCAGGAGACGGCTGCTGTCCGTCCTGCACGACCGCTGCCGCGAACTCGGCGTCGACCTGCGCTTTCGCACCGAGGCGCCGTACCCGGCGTGGCTCTCCGAGACGTACGACCTCGTCGTCGCCGCCGACGGCGTGCACAGCGCGACGCGGGAGACCTTCGCCACCGCGTTCCGGCCCCGGATCACCCCCCACCGGTGCCGGTACATCTGGCTCGGCGTCGACATCGCCCTCGACGCGTTCCGCTTCGACATCGCGGAGACCGACGCGGGGATCGTCCAGCTCCACGGGTACCCGTACGCGCCGGACGCCTCGACCGTCATCGTCGAGATGCGTGAAGAGGTGTGGAAAACAGGGGAGTTCAGCATCGAGAGGTGCGCCGACCTCTTCCGGGAGGCCCTGCGCGGGCGGCCCCTGCGGTCCAACAACTCCGCCTGGACGGTGTTTCGTACGGTCGTCAACGACCGCTGGTCCAGCGGGAACGTCGTCCTTCTCGGGGACGCCGCGCACACCGCGCACTTCTCCATCGGCTCCGGCACGAAACTGGCCGTCGAGGACGCGCTCGCGCTTGCCGCGTGCCTGGACGAACAGCCGGATGTGGCAAGCGCGTTGGCCGCGTACGAGGCCGAGCGGCGGCCCGTCGTCGCGTCCACGCAGCGCGCCGCGCGGGCCAGCCTGGAGTGGTTCGAGAACCTTCCGCTGTACGTCGGACAGCCGCCGCGCCGGTTCGCCTTCAACCTGCTCACGCGCAGTCGCCGGGTCACCCACGACAACCTGCGGCTGCGTGACGCCGGGTTCACGGCGTCCGTGGAACGGGAGTTCGGGTGTCCGCCGGGTACGCCGCCGATGTTCACGCCGTTGCGGCTGCGGGAGTTGACCCTGCGCAACCGGGTCGTCGTCTCTCCGATGGACATGTACTCCGCGATCGACGGTGTCCCCGGTGACTTTCACCTCGTCCACCTCGGCGCTCGCGCGCTGGGCGGGGCGGGGTTGGTGATGACCGAGATGGTGTGTGTCAGCGCGGAGGGGCGGATCACGCCGGGGTGTACGGGGCTGTACGACGATCGGCAGGGGGCTGCTTGGCGCCGGATCACCGACTTCGTGCACACGCAGGCGCCCGGGGCGGCGATCGGGGTGCAGCTCGGGCACTCGGGGCGCAAGGGGTCGACGAAGCTGATGTGGGAGGGCATCGACGAACCCCTTCCGGACGGCAACTGGCCTGTGGTCGCCGCCTCGCCGCTGCCCTACCGTGCGGACAGTCAGGTTCCGCGCGAGCTGACTCGCTCCCAACTTGCCGCGATCCGAGGCGAGTTCGTGAAGGCCACGACGCGTGCCGCCCGCGCAGGGTTCGATCTCCTCGAACTCCACTGCGCGCACGGCTACTTGCTTTCCGGCTTCCTCTCGCCGCTGACCAACCACCGCACGGACGTGTACGGGGGCTCCCTCGCGGGGCGGCTCCGCTTTCCGCTGGAGGTCTTCGATGCGGTACGGGAGGCGTGGCCGTCCGAACTCCCCCTGACCGTACGGATATCCGCCGCCGACTGGTCTCCCGGCGGCACGACTCCCGAGGAGGCCGTCGGGATCGCTCGCGCCTTCGCCTCCCACGGCGCCGATGCGATCGACGTTTCCACAGGGCAGGTCGTCGCCGATGAACACCCTGACTTCGGCCGCTCCTACCAGACCCCGTACGCGGACCGTATCCGGGGCGAGGTGGGTGTTCCGGTCATCGCCGTGGGCGCGATCTCGTCGTGGGACGACGTCAACTCCCTGATATTGGCGGGCCGTACGGATCTCTGTGCCCTTGGCAGGCCGCATCTGTACGACCCGCACTGGACGTTGCATGCGGCTGCCGAGCAAGGGTATGAGGGGCCGGGGGTGGTGTGGCCGTTGCCGTATCGGGCGGGGAGTAGGCGGCCGATGACGGGCCGGACGGATGGGCCTAAACCTCGGTTGCGGCTGGGGGGTTGAGGCGTCTCACTCGGTGCTGCTCGGCCCGGATGGCCGGCCGATCGGGCGGGCCCAGACCCAGCCGGGCGGCCCCATGCCTGGCTGCGGCTGGGGGGGTGCTGAGGCGCCTCATTCGGTACCGGCCGGGCGGGCCCGAACTCCGGTTGCGGCTAGGGAGTCGCGCCTCACTCGGTGCCGTGCGTCGCCCCCGGCCCGGCCAGTACGAACCCCTCGCCCGCGTCCCGCAGCCGTGCGTGCAGTGCGTGGAAGACGTCCGCCGATCGCACCCCCGGCCAGTTCGCCGGCAGCAGCCGTGCGGGGAGCCCCGGGTCGGCGTACGGCAGGCGCCGCCAGGTGTCCAGCGCTAGCAGGTAGTCCCGGTACGCCTCCTGCGGCGGCGTGTCGGAGCGCTCCCGCCAGGCCCGGATGACCGGCCGGGCCCAGACCTCGGTTGAGGGCGGGGAGCTGAGGCATATCACTCGGTGCCGTGCGCTGCCCCCGGACCGGCCAGTACGAAGCCCTCGCCCGCGTCCCGCAGCCGTGCGTGCAGTGCGTGGAAGACGTCCGCCGATCGCGCCCCCGGCCAGTTCGCCGGCAGCAGTCGTGCGGGGAGCCCCGGGTCGGCGTACGGCAGGCGCCGCCAGGTGTCCAGCGCTAGCAGGTAGTCCCGGTACGCCTCCTGCGGTGGCGTGTCGGAGCGCTCCCGCCAGGCCCTCAGTACCGGCTCGTGCGCGTCGAGGAACGCCTCGTGTTCCTTCGCGATCGCCGCGAGGTCCCACCACCGCGACACCGCCTCGACCGTCGCCGTGAACCCCAGGTGCTCGCCCCGGAACAGGTCGACGTACGGCCCGAGTCCGAGCCGCTCCAGGGTGCGCCGCGCCTCGTCGTGCAGGCGCGCGGGCGCGATCCACACGCCGGGTGCCGCTGTCCCGAACCCGAGCCCGGCCAGCCGGGACCGCAGGACGTGCCGCTTCTGCCGCTCGGACTCCGGCACGGAGAACACCGCGAGGACCCAGCCCTCGTCGCCGGGCGGCCCTTCGGAATAGATTCTGCGGTCGCCGTCGTCCATCAACTGCCGGGCCTCCGCCGACAGTTCGTACCCCGCCGCGCCGCGCTCGGTGCGCGCGGGCAGGAGCAGTCCGCGGCGTTTCAGCCGGGAGACGGAGGAGCGCACGGAGGGGGCGTCGACCCCCACCGCGGCGAGCAGCCGGATCAGCTCCGCGACGGGCACGGGGCCCGGCACGAAGCGGCCGTACGCGCCGTAGAGCGTGACGATCAGAGACCGTGGTGCATGCTGGTCGGACACGTTGATCATCTTAGGTCTTCGGCATCAGTGCTGGTCACCTCGGGTGTGCGCAGCCGGAACCGCTGGAGCTTCCCGGTCGCCGTGCGCGGCAGCCCGGCCGGGAAGCGGATCTCGCGCGGGCACTTGTACGGCGCCAACTCCGCCTTCACAAAAGCCCGCAGAGCCTCCACGTCCCGCCGCGCGCCCTCACGCAGTACGGCGTACGCGACGACGATCTGACCGCGTTCCTCGTCGGGCCGGCCCACAACTGCCGCCTCCAGCACGTCCGGATGCCTCAGCAACGCCTCCTCGACCTCCGGGCCCGCGATGTTGTACCCGGCGGACACGATCATGTCGTCGGCGCGGGCGACGTACCTGAAGTACCCGTCCGCTTCCCGGACATAGGTGTCCCCGGTGATGTTCCAGCCGCCCCGCACGTACTCCCGCTGCCGGGGGTCGGCGAGGTACCGGCAGCCGACCGGACCGCGTACGGCGAGCAGACCCGGTGTGCCGTCGGCGACCGGTCTTCCCTCGCCGTCCTGCACGCGCGCTTCCCAGCCCGGCACGGCAACTCCCGTCGTGCCGGGGCGGATCGCCTCGTCCGCCGCCGAGATGAAGATGTGCAGCAGCTCGGTGGCGCCGATGCCGTTGATGATCCGCAGGCCGGTCCGTTCGTGCCACGCCCGCCAGGTCGCCTCGGGCAGGTTCTCGCCGGCCGACACGCATCGCCGTAGCGACGACACGTCGTATGCGCCGAGGTCCGTGAGCATCGCGCGGTACGCGGTCGGCGCGGTGAACAGGACGGACACCTTGTGCTTCGGGATCGCCTCCAACAGGGCCTTCGGGCCTGCCTGTTCGAGGAGCAGGGCGCTTGCGCCGACGCGCAGGGGGAAGATGACCAGGCCGCCCAGTCCGAACGTGAATCCGAGTGGCGGGCTGCCTGTGAACACGTCGTCCGGGGTCGGGCGCAGGACGTGCTTCGCGAACGTGTCCGCGATCGCCAGGACGTCTCGGTGGAAGTGGGCGCAGCCCTTGGGGCGGCCGGTGGTTCCTGAGGTGAACGCGATCAGTGCGACGTCGTCTGCCGCTGTGTCGACTGCCTGGTACGGGAGTTGGGGGGCGGGTCTGGTGAGGAGGTCGTCCGGGGTGTCTCCGCCGTACGCGGTGATCCGCAGGCCCGGGACCTCGGCTTTGATCAGGTCGTCCAGCGAGCGTGCGTCGCACAGGGCGTGGCTGACCTGGGCGATCTCGCACATCGTTGCCAGTTCGTGGGCTCGTTGCTGGGCCAGGACGGTGACTGCGATGGCGCCCGCTTTCAGGACGGCGAGCCAACATGCCGCCAGCCAGGGGGTGGTGGGGCCGCGTAACAGGACGCGGTTGCCGGGGACGATGTCGAGGTCGGTGGTGAGGGTGTGGGCTATGCGGTCCACGTGGGTGCGTAGGTCGCCGTAGGACCAGGTTGTGGTGGGGGTGTGGAAGGCGGGGGCGTTGTCCGGGGGGCCGGTGAGCAGGTCTGTGGCGCAGTTCAGGCGGGGCGGGTAGGCGAGGAGGGGCGGGTGGGCCGAGTCCTCTGTGTCGAACTCCTTTGTTTCGAGGCGGAGTTCGGGCCAGGTGTCGGGTGGTGGGAGGTGGTCGCGCGCGAAGGTGTCGACGTGGGCCGAGAGCTGCACAGTGGCTCGCCCCCTTGTCGGTTCGGGGTCGTGCGTCGAGCGTAACGTGTTGGTGACGGCGGTCAACAGTGCGCGATATGGTCGAGGCTGAGGGGGTGTACGCCATGGGGCGTTCCGACTTGCGCACACTGGCCGCGGAAGTCCTCCGTCCGCTCGCGGAGAAGGGGGAGCCCGGCAGGGTCAACCGTCCCCTTGTCGCCGAGCTCGGTCAACGGGGCCTGCTGGAACGGCTGTTCACGTACGGCGCCGTCGAACTCTGCGAGGTGCGGGAGGCGTTGGCGTACGGCTGCACCGAGGCGGAGACCGCGTTCGCGCTTCAGGGGCTGGGGGCGTATCCCGTGCATGGGTACGGGAGTTCGGGTCAGCGGGAGCGGTGGTTGCCGGGGGTGCGGGCGGGGAGGGTGGTTGCGGCGTTCGCGTTGAGCGAGGCGGGGGCGGGGTCGGATGCGGCGGCGTTGGGGTTGCGGGCGGTACCGGATGGGGGCGGTGGTGGGGGTGCGGGTGTCGGTGGTCGTGGTGGAGGTGGTGCGGGTGTCGGTGGTGCTGCGGGCGCGGATGCGGGTGCTGGGGTCGGTGGTGGCGGTGGGCGTGGCTGGCGGCTCGTGGGGGAGAAGTGTTGGATCTCCAATGCTCCCGAGGCCGACTTCTACACGGTGTTCGCTCGTACCGGGGAGGCGGGGGCGCGTGGCATCACCGCGTTTCTCGTGCCCGCCGATCGGCCCGGGCTCAGTGGTGAGCCCCTCGACATGCTGTCGCCGCATCCCATTGGGGCGCTCACCTTCGACGGTGTGCCCGTCGGGCCCGAGGACGTCATCGGGGAGACCGGCCGGGGGTTCCGTGTCGCGATGGGGACGCTCAATCGGTTCCGGCCGAGTGTCGGTGCCTTTGCCGTCGGGATGGCGCAGGCCGCACTGGACGCGACCCTCGACTGGACGTCCCAACGGGACGCGTTCGGCGGCAAGTTGAGGGACCTCCAGGCTGTGTCCCACCAAGTCGCCGAGATGGCGGTGCGGGTCGAGGCGGCTCGGTTGATGGTCCGTGCGGCGGCCTCCGCGTACGACGCCGGTGGCGCGGACGTGCCCCGGCGGGTGGCGATGGGGAAGCTGTTCGCGACCGAGGCCGCGCAGTATGTCGTCGACAGGGCGGTGCAGTTGCACGGGGCGCGGGCGTTGCAGCGGGGGCATCTGCTGGAGCACCTGTACCGGGAGGTGCGGGCGCCTCGGATCTACGAGGGGGCGAGCGAGGTGCAACGGGGGATTGTGGCGCGGGAGTTGTATGCGGAGCGGGACGGGTTGAGGGGTGGGGCGGGGGAGGGGGGCGTGTGAGCGGGGTCGGTGGCGGGGGTGCCGTGGGCGGGGGCGTCGGTCGGGAGGGGCGTACTCCATGCGAGGCCGGTGGCTGGGAAGGGCGTACCCCACGCGGGGTCGGTGGCGGGGATAGGCGTGCCGCAGGCGGGGGCGGTGGCTGGGGTGGGCGTACTCCATGCGAGGTTGGCGGCCGGGATGGACGTACTCCACGCGGGGTCGGTGGCGGAGATGGGCGTGCCGCAGGCGGGGGCGGTGGCTGGGGTGGGCGTACTCCATGCGAGGTTGGCGGCCGGGATGGACGTACCCCGCGCGAAGTCGGCGGCCAAGAAGGGCATACCGCATGAGCATCGAGCGACTGAACCCCGCCGAACTGTCACCCCCCTCCGGCTTCTCCCACGCCGTCGTCGCCACCGGCACCCGCCTCGTCTTCCTCGCCGGTCAGACCGCACTCGACGGTGGCGGGAAGGTCGTCGGGGAGACGCTGGCCGAGCAGTTCGAGACGGCGTTGCGGAATCTGCTGGCCGCGCTCACGGCGGCGGGGGGCTGCGCGGCCGACCTCGCGAGGGTGACGGTGTACGTCACGGATGTCGCCGCGTATCGCACCGCCGCGCCTCAACTGGGCCGGATATGGCGGGAGTTGGCGGGCCGGGACTATCCGGCGATGGCGGTCGTCGGCATCGTACGGCTGTGGGACGAGGAGGCGCTGATCGAACTGGACGGGTTCGCGGTGCTGGAGTGAAGGGGGCTGGGGCGAATGGAGTTGGAGCGAGCGGGGCTTGACTGAACCCTGCCGGGGTGAAGGGCGCTGAGGTGAGCCGGGTCGGGGTGAAGGGCGCTGAGGTGAGCCGGGTCGGGGTGAAGGGCGCTGAGGTGAGCCGGGTCGGGGTGAAGGGCGCTGAGGTGAGCCGGGTCGGGGTGAACGGTGCTGAGGTGAGCCGGGTCGGGATGAACGGTGCTGAGGTGAGCCGGGTCGGGGTGAACGGTGCTGAGGCCAACCGCGCTGGAGTGAACGAGGCTGGGCTGAACCGTGCGGGAGCGAGCCGGGCTGGGTTGAACCGTGCGGGAGCGAGCCGGGCTGTAGCGAGCCACCCTCGGCATCCTCCGCCCGCCGGTCCCCGGCGTCTTCCGCCCGCCGGTTCCCGGCCCCCTGCTCGCTGGTCCTCGGCGTCCTCCGTCTGCCGGTTTCCGGCATCCCCTCCGTCCCCCGGTCCCCAGCATCCTCCGCCCACCAACCCCCGCCCCCACCTCATGCCGCAACCAACTGCCCGCCGGTGCCACGACCCTGCCGTCCGGCAGCAGTTCGCCGGAGTCGGCACCCCCGCCCACCGCTCCCCGGCATCCACACCCGCCCTCATCGCTCAAGCCGCCACCAACCGCCCCGCCGACGCCACGACCCTGCCGTCCGGCAGCAGTTCGCCGGAGTCGGCACCCCCGCCCACCGCTCCCCGGCATCCACACCCCCCACCGCTCAAGCCGCCACCAACCGCCCCGCCGGCGCCACCACCCTGCCGTCCGGCAACAGTTCGCCGCAGTCGTCGAAGACGATCGTGCCGTCGCACAGCAGGTTCCAGCCCTGCTCCGGGTGGGCGGCGACGACGTGTGCGGAACCCTCGGCGGTCCCGGAGACGGTGTGGGAACACATGGCGCACCTCCATACGTGGGGAGCGGCCCGAGCGGACCGTCCCGCATGGATAGACCATGCTCCCGCCGCGAACTCATCGGAACGGCTCCACCGCAAGCGTGACAACACCAGGACAACTCCGGGACGGATCCCCGACGCCGGTCACCGACCGGTGGACGCGGGGGGTCGCGGAGACACCGCCGTACGACCGACCCGCCGCTGCACACCCCGTGCCGCCGTACGGTCGTATCCGCATCGACCAATGGCATGGACTCGCCCCCCAACCCCCACCACCCACCCCGAACCGGGTCACACACCCCGGTATCGCTGGTCGGAAACATCCCGAACCAGGAGGTACCCCATGTCCCTGCGTTCCGCCCTCGGCACGGCCGCCGGTGCCGCGCTGCTCCTGCTGGCCGCTCCCGACGCGCTGGCCTCCCCGCCGGCGCAAGCCGCCCCGTACGAGACCGTGACCGTCGACCCGGTGGGCCGTATCGCCGCCGACGGCACCGTCACCCTCTCCGGCACGTACCGCTGCCTCGGCAGCGAGGGCCCCGTCTTCGTGAGCAGCTCCGTGAACCAGGACTCCGGCGATGTCAGCCACGGCATCGGCGGCACGGCCGCGCAGTGCGACGGCGTCGAGCACACCTGGGAGAACACCGGCAGACCGTCCCCGTCCGCCCTCACCCCCGGCGCCGCGAGAGTCGAGGCGACCCTGATGGAACTCGCCCCCGAGGGCGGCCTCCCCGTCCCGCGCTACCACGCCCGCGAGACCGGGCCGGTGACGCTCACGCAGGCGTGACTTTCGGCCACGCCCGCTCGCGGGAGAGGGCGTGGCTCCCAGTGGCTCCTGGTGGCTCACCCATGACGCTCAGCGGAACGCGTCCACGTTCTCCCGCGCCCACTGCCCGTACGTCCGCCCCGGCGCACCGACGATCTCCGGGACCGTCGAACGGACCCTGAGGAGCGCCTCGTTGACGTCCCCGCCGGTCAGATCGAGGATCGCGCTCGCCGTCTCCGGGGCCAGGTACGCCGTCATGTCGTCGTGGGCCTCGGCACGGGTGAGCTCGGTGAGGGTGATCGTGCGGCCCAGGGCGCCTGCGAGGGCCGCGACCTGCTCGCGGACGGTCACCCGGGCCGGGCCCGTGAGCGCGTACGTCCGGTTGCGGTGGGCCGGGGTCGTCAGGGCTCGGTGCGCGACCGCCGCGATGTCCGCCGGGTGGATCGCGGGGAGGCCCGTGTCGACGTAGGGCGCGCGGACCTCGCCGCGTTCGCGGATCGCCGGCGCCCACCAGAGGGTGTTCGACGCGAACTGGGTGGGCCGCAGGATCGTCCACTCCATGCCGCTGTCCCGGACGGCCTTCTCCACCGCGCGGTTGCGTTTCGCGGCGGGGAGGTGGGGGTGGGTCTCGACGGTGATCGAGGAGACGAGGACGACGTGCTCGGCGCCGGCGCGGCGGGCGTGTACGAGGATGTCCTCCTCGGCGCCGGTACCCTGGAGGAGGAACAGTGAACGGGCCCCTTCCAGCGCGGAGTCGAGGGTCTCGGGGCGGGTGAGGTCGCCCTCCACGGCTTCGGGGAAGCCGGCGCGGGCCGCGTCACGGGTGAGGCCCCTGACCTGCGTGCCGCGCAACTCCTTGAGCAGCACCCGCCCGATGTTCCCGGTCGCGCCGGTCACGAGGATCATCGCCGTACATCTCCCTGGTCGTCGGTGGAGTGCACGCTAGGAACTCAACTCCGGTTGAGGTCAAGGAGGTTCGCGAGGCCCCCGCATATCCGCGAGCGCCCACCCCCAACTCCCCCTACGATCACCCCTCATGCCCCTCCACATCACCGAATTCCCCGTCCCTGACCCCGAGTCGGGCCCCTACGGCATCACCCTCGGCCCGGACGGCGCCCTCTGGTTCACGATGGTCCACAGCGGACACATCGGCCGGCTCACCCCCGACGGCGACGTCACCACGTACCCCCTCGACACCCCCGGCACCGGCCCGACCGTCATTACGCCGGGCCCGGACGGCGCGCTGTGGTTCACGGAGTTCCGGGGACACCGGGTGGGCCGGATCACCACGGCCGGCGAGGTGACATCGTTCCCGCTCCCGACGCCGGACGCGGGCCCCTTCGGCATCGTCACCGGCGCGGACGGGGCGGTGTGGTGCACGGAGGCCAACGCGGGCCGCATCGCCCGCATCACCCCCGACGGAACCGTGACCGAGTTCCCGCTCCCCGACGCCGGCGCCTTCCCGTCGGGGATCGCCGCAGGCGGGGACGGCCGCCTCTGGTTCACGCTGAACCAGGCGAACGCGATCGGGGCCATGACGTACGAGGGTGAGGTGACCGTCCACCCGCTGCCCACGCCGAACGCCGGGCCGGTCGGCATCACGGCCGGACTGGACGACGCGATGTGGTTCGTGGAGATCGGCGCGGGCCAGATCGGCCGCATCGAACTCACCGGCGACATCAGGGAGTTCCCCCTCCCCGACCCCACCGCACGCCCTCACGCGATCACGGCAGGCCCGGACGACGCGTACTGGTTCACGGAATGGTCGTCCAACGGAATCGGCCGCATCACCCCGAAGGGCGAGATCACTTCGTCCCCCCTCCCCACCGCATCCTCAGAACCCCACGGAATCACTCTCGGCCCCGACGGCGCCCTATGGACGGCCCTGGAAACAGGCACGATCGCCCGCCTCACCCCGACCACGAAAGGATCGTGAACCCCGGCAACTCCATGCCCCGTTGCCGCCGCGACAGCACCTCACACCACCGACTCCCGATGAGGGTCCGTCGGCAACAACGCGTGGTCGTCGAAGAGTTGCTCCAGCGCTTCCGTGCCGTGTGCGCGGCGGTACGCGATCTCCTCGGGGGTGACGGGGAGGGCCCAGAGGATGCGGGTGAGGGCGGGGGCGTGTTCGAGGGCGGGGCCGTGGGAGTAGGGGACGCTGATGAGGAGGTGGTCGCAGCGGGAGCCGGGGAGCCAGGGCTCGCCGATGGGGAGGGAGTGGCCGACGTCCAGGGGGTGGCCGGTCCGGTGGTAGGTCGCGAGCATCGTCATCAGGTCCACGAAACGTTCGTCGCGGACGTGCCCCGTCATGACGAACTCCCGCCGCAGACCGGTGTGTTCCTCGTCGGAACAGCCGACGGTCACGTAGGACCAGCTGTCCACGCGGGGACCGGGGGACACGGTGAGGACACGCACGTCCGCGTCCGTCGCTTCCACAGCATGCCCGGCGAAGAAGGCCCGGACATGTGCCTCCACCTCGCTCACCTCGCCCCCCGCCAAAGCCTCGCCGTTCATACCCGCACCACCCACCCCGGGCTCACCGCGCAGCACCTCGTGCCCAGCCTCCAGCGCCTCCGGCACCGCCCGCCCGATCGTCCCCGTCGCCCCGATCACCAGTACCCGCATGCCGCCGAGAATGTCAGAGCCCGGCAGAACGGGGTACCCGAGCCCGGAGACGGCCGTAACGGCATTTCAGGCATAAGCACATAAAGGCAGATCAGGGCACCCCGTTCACCCGAACGGACCACCCGGCAGGCGCCATCTCATATCTGAGATAACCTCAGCCTCATGTCAGACGATTACCTCGTACGCATCGGCAAGCTCATCCGCGACGCCCGCCAGCACCGTGGCTGGACACAGAGCCAACTGGCGGAAGCGCTGGGGACGAGCCAGAGCGCCGTCAACCGGATCGAGCGGGGCAACCAGAACATCAGCCTTGAGATGATCGCCCGCATCGGTGAGGCCCTCGACAGCGAGATCGTGTCGCTGGGGTACGCGGGCCCGATGCACCTGAGGGTCGTCGGCGGACGCCGCCTCTCGGGCGCGATCGACGTGAAGACGAGCAAGAACGCGTGCGTCGCCCTGCTGTGCGCCTCGCTGCTGAACCGGGGCCGTACGGTCCTGCGCAGGGTCGCCCGGATCGAGGAGGTGTACCGCCTCCTGGAGGTCCTCCAGTCGATCGGCGTCCGCACCCGCTGGATCAACGACGGCGTGGACCTCGAACTGGTCCCCCCGGCCGAACTGGACCTCGCGGCGATCGACGCGGAAGCGGCCGTCCGCACCCGCTCGATCATCATGTTCCTCGGCCCGCTGCTGCACGAGGTGCACCGCTTCAAGCTCCCGTACGCCGGCGGCTGCGACCTCGGCACGCGCACGATCGAACCGCACATGATCGCCCTGCGCCGCTTCGGCCTGGACATCGCGGCGACGGAGGGCCAGTACCACGCGGTCGTCGACCCGACGGTCCGCCCGGACCGCCCGATCGTGCTGACCGAACGCGGCGACACGGTCACCGAGAACGCGCTCCTCGCCGCCGCGCGCCACGGCGGGGTCACCGTCATCCGCAACGCCTCGTCCAACTACATGGTCCAGGACCTGTGCTTCTTCCTGGAGGCGCTCGGCGTCAAGGTCGAGGGGATCGGTACGACGACCCTGACCGTGCACGGCGTACGGGACATCGATGTCGACGTCGACTACTCGCCCTCCGAGGACCCGGTAGAGGCGATGAGCCTGCTCGCCGCAGCCGTCGTCACCGAGTCCGAACTCACCGTGCGCCGCGTGCCGATCGAGTTCCTGGAGATCGAGCTGGCGGTCCTGGAGGAGATGGGCCTCGACCACGACCGCACGCCCGAGTACGTCGCCGACAACGGCCGTACCCGCCTGGTCGACCTGACCGTACGCCCCTCCAAACTGGAGGCGCCGATCGACAAGATCCACCCGATGCCGTTCCCCGGCCTCAACATCGACAACGTCCCCTTCTTCGCGGCGATCGCGGCCGTCGCGCAGGGCAAGACCCTCATCCACGACTGGGTCTACGACAACCGAGCGATCTACCTGACGGACCTCAACCGCCTCGGCGGCCGTCTCCAACTCCTCGACCCGCACCGGGTGTTGGTGGAGGGCCCGACCCGCTGGCGCGCCGCCGAGATGATGTGCCCGCCCGCGCTGCGGCCCGCCGTCGTCGTCCTCCTCGCGATGATGGCGGCCGACGGGACGTCCGTCCTGCGGAACGTGTACGTCATCAACCGGGGGTACGAGGACCTCGCGGAGCGCCTCAACTCGATCGGGGCGCAGATCGAGATCTTCCGGGACATTTGATACGACGATGCCGCCGCACCCCGTCTGACCTGCGGTGAAGCGGGTCAGGAAGGGGTGCGGCGGCATCTGTGGGACTTCTCTGGGACTTTGCGCCTGGGGCGGGCTCCTACGGGCCGCGTTCCAGTCGGGCTGCCGTCCGGCTGCGGCTACGCGAAGATCGCGTCGATGGCCGCGGTGCCCCGTGCACCAGCGCGGGGCAGGAAGTGGGAGTACTTCCGCAGCGTGAACCCGGGGTCGGAGTGCCCCAGCCAGCGTGCCAGGGAGACGACCGATTCGCCAGCCTCCAGTTCCTCGGAGGCGTAGAAGTGGCGCAGGGCGTGGAAGCCGTGCTCCCGGGACGGCTCCCACACGCGAGTACCGTCGGTGCTGCCCTCGTCCAGCGGTGCGATCACGCCCGCCGTGGCCAGAGCGGGCTTCCACACGTAGGAGTTGAGGTAGTTCCGGTTGATGGCCTTCCGCTCGCGTCCCGTCACCAGGAGGTTGTAGGTCCTCGGCCGCCGGTGTTTGGCTTCCACCGGCGTCTTGGCCGGAGTCGGGTCGTCCCATGGCAGCGTGACCGGTACCGGCGCGAACTGCACCACGTGCTGCCGGATGGCCCGGGCGACGCTGGCCGGCAGCGGCACGTCGCGGACCTTGCGGCCCTTGGGAAGCGCGAAGCACAGTTTCGCCCGCACCATCTTGACCTGCCGCCGGACGTGCACGACTTCCTTCTCGAAGTCGATGTCGTCCGTCGAGAGACCGAGCGCCTCCCCTTGGCGGAGCCCGAGACCTGCTCCGATCACGAGGAGGAGTCGGTAGCGATCCGGCAGGGCCTCCCGTACCGCCAGGACCCGTTCGGGCGGCCATGCTTCGACCCTGCCGGGTGCGGCGGCCGGAGGGCCGACCGTGCTGGACCGGCATGGGTTACGTCCGAGGCGGCGATCCTCGACGGCAGCCTGGAGGATGCTGGAGAGCGTCGCCCAGACCAGACGGATGGAGGTCGGACCGAGGTCTTTCTCCATCCGCTTCTTCCAGTGACGCAGGACTTCCGCGCCGATGGCGTTGAGCGGCTGAGCCCCCAGGTGGGGAACGATGTGCCGGCGTACCCTCTGCTCGATCCGTTCGATCGTGGACGGGTCACCGCTCTGGGTGGGCCACCAGTGGGTGGCGATGTAGTCCTTGAGGGAGATGGCTCCATCGCGTGGATCGACGAACTCGCCTCGGCGTGCGTCGGTCTGGGCCTGAGCGAGCCAGGTCTTGGCGTCCTGGAGGGCGTCGAAGGAACGGTCCTTGACGCCGGGGATGCCCTTGACTCGGTAGCGGGTGCACTTGCCGTACATCGCGGTGCGGTCGCGCTTGCCGGTTTTCGGATTCGGGCGCTTCTTCAACCATCGGTCTTCTATGTAGCCGGCCAGGTGGAACTCCTTGTTGGTGGGGCACGGGGCCGCGTTCTACGACTGGTGGCGCTTCAGGTGCTGAGGAAGCGACTGGAGCGCTCCTGCGGAGGCGGGTTGAGCGGGTTGAGGGCAGGGTTGGAGCGGGAGTCGGCCTGCTCCTGTTCGCGGACCCAGGCGTCGAGTACTTCGAGCCGGTACATGACGCGGCCACGGGGCCCCATGCGGAAGCTCGGCGGCCCCTGCCGCCGGTGGCGCCAGACGTAGAGGGTGTGGGGAGAAAGGCCGAGATACTCGGCGGCGTCCTTCACGGTCAGGAACGCCGTATGTGCGGTGACCGGGGAGGCAGGCTTCGAGGATGCGGCAAGCAACGGGTGCGCGGGCATAGGAGGTTTCTGTGAGGCGCGGGAAGGGGGTGTGTCTGCGCAGGCGGAGAGACGGTCCTCCAGGGGCAGCATGCTCTCTCAGGATGGGCACCTCTCCTCGCACTGGAACTACGCAGAGACAGCTCGCCGTGTGACGGCATCGTCGCGATACTCGGTGCAGGAGAGGGAGAAAGCCCGTAGCTGGCCACGCTCCGCGGATCGGCCAGAGCGCGGGTCGGCTCTATTGCTTGATCTCCGGAAGGGCCGTGGCCTCGGCCAGGCGGTCCCAGTCGACCTCGACGCCATCCCCACGGAAGCAGTACGGGTAGCGAAGCGCCAACCAATACGGGGTCACGCCAGCCATCTCGGCAACCTCGAAGGACGAGAGGCCCATCCTCAGCCACTCGGCCATGCGGGACTCGCGGAGGATGGATATCGGCTCCCCCAGGCGCCACGAGTACAGCTCGTCCCGGGGCAGGACAGCTGCTTGGGCCTGCTCCCACAGCCGCTGCCAGGCGGAAGCCGAAAGCCGCCCACCACGCCTCCCGGGAAACAGCAAGTCATTCTCCCCCAGACCAGCCCCTTCGATCCACGCACGCAGAAACTCGACGTAATGGGGCTGGAGGGGAATTTCCCTCACGACCCCGCGGTGACGAGCCGTCAACTTACCCCCTCCACCCTCCGGGAACGCCACGTCTCGGACTCGCAGAGCACGAGCCTCGCCCGGACGCAGCGCCTGTTCAGCCACGGTGGCCATGAAGGGGTACACCGAGTGATCGGCACCCACGTGCTCTTGCATCCACTCAAGCAGCGATCGGACCTGCTCCGCGGACAGCAGCCATTCTTCGTCCATGACTTCATCGGACATATCTCTGAACTCCTTGGAAGAAACGACTCAATGCGCCATGCGGGGTTCGCGCGGCAGATTCAATGGTCTTCGGATTCGCCGGTTTGGCCAACCGGCGATCGTCGGCTATGTTTCGCCTTGCAGGCGGCGCCTGAGAACCGGAAACACGCCACCGTGCCTCCCCTGGACTGTCCTAGGTTTACTTGCTTCGCCCTGCTATTCCAGTCCGTTGGGGCCCCAAGCTGTCTGCCGTTGGCGAATCAGCGCAGCACCCCGAAGCCGGAGGCGCACCCAACAGCTCGGCTCTCGCTGGGTGGTCGACTGATACAACAGAGCAGGCGCCTTCTAAGCACCTGACCTATTCGCGTCCGCCCAACCCATGCACGACAGCAGCCCGAACTATTGCGTTGTGTGCCGCAAGGAAAACGAGCGCAACGATCGACCTGTGCCGGTTCGAAAGACTAGCTCGCGGAGACAGCACCCATTACGAGACACCCGACAACTTCCAGCGCGCTCCTACTGGAATCCGGACGGCTCGAGACCATCAAGAGCTTTACCTCCTCCCTTGACCGACCTCGGCAAATTCCCTGATCCTGCACGCGTTCTTCTCCTCGACAGGCTCGAATTCGCCGACGACATTTGGTAGTCGGCATTCAGCGCGACGCACGCTCAACGGCTACGGGCGCCAACATCACCGACCACCGGAGCTGACGCCAACCTCAGCGCCACCGCCCTCGGAACCGTAGACGCCCTATTCCCCCTGCCCTCCAGCTCCCCTTATCCTCACGTCCACGCCAGGGAGGGGGGCCAGTGGCTACGGAGGCGACGAGTTGGCAGAAGGAGCAAGTGAGTCGGGCCTACGTCCACGTACTTGCTACACAGGGGGGCTACACCATCTGCGACTGGAACGTCGACAAGGACGGCGTAGACATGACCCTCCGTATGCGCGGGTTGATGGTCGACGTCCAGCTCAAGTGCACGCAGAGCCCTCGCGTCGTCCGAGGCGGCTACAGTTTCGACCTCGACATCGAGACATACGACAAGCTCCGTGACCCAGACCGCTCTGCACCCGGCCACCTCGCCTTACTGATCGTGCCACCGGACGTAGGCCGATGGGTCACGCACCACCCCGAATCGATAGTCCTGGCCTGCCACGGTTACTGGACGTCCCTGCACGGCGCAGGCAGGGCACGCAGCAAGGGCACCACCGCGATCAGCCTCCCCGAGCACCAGCCCCTGACCGCAAAATCGATAGGGGCCATGTTCGACACGGCGCGTCAGCTGCTCAACCCCCTTGGCCCGGAGGTGAACTGACATGGTGCACCCAGAGCCGGACTTCGGTCCCGAGGAGATCCGCAGCTACCTCAAAGTCACCGGGTGGGCCCCGGTCTCCGGTGGTGCCGTTGCCGAACTGTGGCGCCTGCCGGGTCCCGCGGACGAGGTCGTCCTGGTCCCCATGAAGCCGGGTGCCCCGGACTTCACCAAGCGCGCCCATATCCTGCTCGGAGACCTGGCCCGCGTCGAGTCACGCGACGTCCGCACGGTCCAAGACGCGGTCGCCACCGTGTTCAACGACGTCACCGACCTCCAAGCCTCCCACCCCACCCTCAGCGACGGATCCATCCCCCTAGAGTCCGGCTACGAACTCTTCATCTCCGCGAAGCGCCTGCGTGTGGCCTCCGCCGCCGCGACGATTCGCCGACAAGGCCACTTCCGCAACTTCCCGACGCGGGCGAGGGAACAGGCCCGGGAGGTCCGCCTCGGGCAGACCCGGCGTGGCTCGTACATCGTGCCCATCATCAGCCAGGCCCGCGCTCCTGAGGACGTGTACTCCCCCGGCCAGGACCGGATCGACGTAGGTGTGGAGGAGACCCTCTTCGACCGACGCGTCACCGCCACCATGTCCCGCGCCTTGGGCGTTCTTGAGGAAATGGCCGGCGCCGAGCGGGAACCCACCCCCAGCGAGATCACCGACTCGGTAGGTGAAGGCGTCTCGTACGAACTCTGCCAGGCTCTCAGCAAGGTGGTGAGCGCGGACGCGATCGGAACCCTCGCCGTCACCTTCAACTGGTCCCGCGTGGCCGCCCCACCCCCGGGAACACCACCACTCGTCGAGTTCAACCAGGCAGCGATCGACGTCGTAGACCGCGTATCCGCGCAACTCAAGACACGGATCTACACGAGTCGGCACCTGATCTACGGCATCGTCACCGACCTCAGCCGCCACCCCGACGACGAAACCGGGCGGGTAGGCGTCCAGACCCTGATCAACCGCCGCGTCAGAACCGTGTGGATGGACCTGCGCGACACCGACTACCACGCAGCGGTCCACTGCCACGACACCGGCGTCCCCGTCCGCGTCCAGGGCTCCCTCACCAGCCCGCCGGGCGGTCAGGCCACCATGGAAGTGGACGACTTCGGCCCCGACCCCTCACTGATGGCCACCTCCTTGGACACAGCGACGGACACCGAAACGCCACAGCGACGGGACGGGTGAGGGCACCGATCTGATCGAGGGCGGGAACCGGCAGGACGGCGGCTCTCGGATGTCACCGGCCACCACGGCGTTCGGGTGCATGAGGACTCCAGCCCTTCAGATACGGCTGGAGCTCATCCAACGTCGGATCACGCGGAGTCGGCATACCCGGAGGATGCAGCAGGGGGTTGATGCACCGCACATACTCGCGTGCCCACACCAGCCAACCTCGGGCCAATTCCAGGGCCTGCTCATCCACGTCCTCGTCCGGCTCGGCAAGACGACGTTCCAACGCATCGCAGTACTCACCGAGTACGACAGCCTCCCGCCAGCGCCCGGCTTCCTCACGCAGCACCTCGGCGAACTGCTCTCGGACGGCCTGCTCCTTCGCTTCCTCCATGGCAGCACGCCAGCGAACCTCACGCTCCTCTCTCGCACGTTCCTCCCGCTCTCTGCGCTGGGCGTCCTCCACCGCTCGCGCCTCGATCTCGCCGAGAACCAGCCCCAGAGATTGTTCAAGGGTCCGGCTTTTGCGGTCCCGCCAGCGGCCGGGTCTGTCGGCCAACCCGTGGGCGACCTCCACGACGAGACGCGCGGACCGCTCCGGATCCGCGCTCTCGGGAAACTCCTGCCTGATGGTGACCGGATACGCGAAGCCGCCGACCACGACGCCCATCCCGCCCTCGCGCGAGCGGTAAGACAACTCGATCTTCCGTACCTCGTACCCTCGCCGCGCCGCCTCGGCGGCCAACCCTTGCAGCATCAGAAGCGACCTGCGGCGTAGCACAGACGGCATCACCAGCCGCCCCTCATCGTCCTTAAGGCCAGCTACAACCGGATGAAGGGACCCCAGCCGCGTGGGGACCCGAACGGCCGGCGCGTCCGCCTCTGGCCTCTGGCTCCGGGCATTGGGATGCGGGCCCTCCGCGAGGAAGAACTCCAGCCCAGCCAGGCCGTACGGCACCTTCTCGATGCGCTTCCCCTCCGGCTCCATGCCATGCCGCTTCGCATAGTTGACCGCCCGTCGCCATTCCGCGATCTCCTCATCATCGGCATGGGCGAAGCGGACGTGTCCTTCAGCGAGGAGTCGTTCGACCAACTCGCGAGCTTTCGCCCGCCGTGCGCGGGCGACGGGACGCTCACCGTACGACGCCGAAGACTCGACGGGCACCGACGACCCACCATGTTCGGCAGGCACCGCGTCGTCGGGATAGCGGCCATGACGAAGGTAGAACCGGCCTGCCTCCGTGATCTCCGCACGGGCAGCACCGCCGCCCTTGTCCACTGTCAGAAGCCCACGGTCACGCAGGGCATACGCCGAGCGCCAATCGCCCGGCGCCCATGCTCCGGGTTCCTCACCGGCCGCGAGCCGCTCAAGAAGCGCACGCTGCCGTTCATTCGGAGTAGGCCGTCGTTCCACGGCCGCCAGCCCACACCGCGCAAGCACGCCCTGTATAGACCCGAAAGAGCGGCTCCCTGCCGTGGGAGTCCCCCTCGGACTGCTCTGGGACTTCCGGCTGCATCGCCGAGAGCGTCACCAGCCCTCAACACCCCATCAGCAGTCACCCCATCGACAGGGCCTGACGTGCCCAAAAGCCGCCTGACGCCCCATCAGGACGAGCGTCACGAGCGTCATTTCAGCGTCAAGATATCGCCCGTAACGCCCACACCGCACATAACGCGCACCCGGAAAACCGCAGGTCAGGAACCCTTCGCGGCCGGTTCAAGGATCGCGACGCACTCCACATGATGCGCCATTGGGAACATGTCCGGATGCCACCGATAAAGAAATGTTCGGGTCAGAGGCCCTTTCCCGGCTGCCGGGAGGGCTTACCCAGGGTCGGAACGTCACGACCTCACCCTCATCTGCACCATCTTTCGACCGGGTTCCCGCCGCCTCAGCCGTCGTCTGGCGTTCGACGCCCTGGGGTGGAGTAGCGACGGTGGGCAAGGGAACGTCCAGGCTCTCCCCGGCTTCCAGGACAGCCGCTACTACGCGGGCACGGGACTCTGCCGGGGACGCTCGTGTTCGAACGGAAGTTATGGCCAGGGTTTACAGCTGTCCGTTGCCCAAAGGGCCAGGGCCTCTCCGGTCAGCGGGGAGTGACACCGGAGAGGCCCTGGCGAATCGGGAGGGGGCATTACCCCCCGGAGGGAGCTGTCAGATTTGGAGCCAGATCGCGTGATCCGGTTGCAGCAGTCGATCCGTCATCGGGACGCCGGCCAGCAGGGTCGGGGTATGTTCGGGCAGCCGGTACGGCTCGTCCTAGAGGTTGACCACGCACAGGAAACCGGGGTCGCGGCGGAAGGGGAGGACACCGACGGGGGCGTCGACCGCGCGAGGGACAGCGCTATAGGCGACAACCACCAGGTCCGGCTCCAGCTCGAACTGATGGTCCGGGGCCTCCAGTTTGGTCCGCCGCTGACACCCCACCGCTTACATATGGGTGCCGCCGTCTATGCGGATCTCCGTGCCGGTGATGAACGCGCCGTCCACCGAGCCGAGCATGGCGACGACGCCCGCGACCGTCTCCGGACCGGCGAAGCCCTCGCCGATGGCCGGAAGCAGCTTCATCATGACTTCGTAGTTCGCGTCGTCGGGCAGGCCCGGGCCGACGTTCTCCTTGCTGGTGCCGCTCGCGTCGGTCATCCCGGAGGAGATCGAGCCCGGCGCGACGGCGGTGAAGCGGATGCCCTGCTTGCTGTACTCGGCGGCGAGCGCGTGGGTCATGGCCTGGATGCCGCCCTTGCTGGCGGCGTAGGCAGCCATGTAGGGGTGCGCGAAGCTCGCCGAGGTGGAGCTGAAGTTGACCACGGCCGGGCTCTCGCCCTGGAGCAGCGCCGGGATCGTCTCGCGGATCATCAGGAAGGTGCCGGTCAGGTTGACCGCGATGACCTGGTTGAACTGTTCCAGGCTGGTCTCGTGGGTGTGCGAGGAGCGCAGAATGCCGGCCGCGTTGACCAGCACGTCCAGGCTGCCGCCGAGGGCGGCGAGGGCCGCCGCGACGGCCTCGCGGACGGAAGTCTCGTCGGCGATGTTCACCTGGACGGTGTGCAGACGTGCCTGGGTACCGGTGTCGGCAGCGAGCTTACGGGTGGCGGTCAGGCCGGCCGTGTCGACGTCGGCGGCGACGACGTGGCCGCCCTCGGCGAGCATGCGCAGGACGGTGGCCTGGCCGATGCCGGAGCCTGCTCCGGTGATCAGGACACGGCGGTCGTCGTAGCGGTTCATAGGAGTGCTCCAGTTTGTGGCGAGTGAGTCTGGTGGTCGGTCGGCTGGTGGAGGTATGGCGTGGCCTTGCGTCGGCTGCCTGCGCGAACGCGTTTGGCGTGCTGCCGGGTGGGCCGCGCGTGGTGGAACGTCAGGAGCCGACGATGTCGTGGGCAGGTTCGGTCACGAAGGTGACGGCACCGCCGATGAGCCGGGTGCTCTCAGGCTGGGCGGAGTCGAAGGCGGGCCGGCCAGGCTCGCCCGACTTCGGGAACTGACCCCCGGCGGTGGCGAGTTCCTCGCAGGTCGCCTGCTCGCGAGTCACGTCTGTTTCTCTTGCGACGGAGACGGAGCCCACGCGGGCGAAGCCGAGATCGTTCAGCGTGCTTCGAGGGTGAGGTGCGAGACGCCGTGCAGGCGCGACGTCGCGGTGAAGTGGACGCTCCCGGTTTGACCCGTGGATCGCAGGACGGCGAGAGCACGACCGCGGTACGCGCGCTGAGTGGGATCGGCGAACGGACGGGTGGGGTCAGGTCTGGCGCTGCCGTACCCGACGAGTTCGGCCGGGCCCTCGACCTTGAGCTCGATGTCGTCGTCCGCGAGCATCTCCACCGTGCCGGCGCTGTCGACGATCTCGACCTCGATGAACGCGAGGTCGTCGCCGTCGGCCCGCAGGCGAGCCCGGTCCGTGGTCAGACGGACCTGGAGGTCCTCCCCCGCCGAGCGGAGAACCGTCCGGGACACCTCGCGCCCTCCTCGGTGGCCGACCGCGACGAGCTCGCCGGCGGCGTACGTGGTGGTGAACCGAGCGGTGTAGCGACGTCGCCTCCCGGCCCTGCGGCGGCCGGCGGAACGCCCGTTGACGAACAGCTCCACCTCGTCGTCCGCGGAGTAGACCTCGATCTCGGCCTTGCGGCCCGCGCACCCGCGCCAGGCCCAGCTCTCGACAGCGTCGGTGCTGCGCCACGCGACCCGTGCGACCGGCTGTCCCGCCTGGTCGAGGGGCCGCACACCGATCGCCGGCCCGGGGTGCGTTCCCCATGCCACCTGCCCGAGGCGCAGCGAGAAGTCCGGTTGCCCGGTCAGGTCGATGACGCCGGGCCCGGCGATGAGGTAGGGATACGGCTTGACCAGTCCGGTCCTGCGTCCGGGCGCCCACACTCCGACCCCCGACTCCCCGAGGTACTCCCAGCCGACCCAGATGAAGTCGCCGATGACGGACGGGTATTGCGTGACGAGGTCCCACGCACGGGCGATGTCTCCCGGCAGGGTCTCGCTGCCGACGATCACGCGGTCGGGGTACGCCTTCACGTCGTGCTTGTACCGCGCCAGCCCGTAGTTGTAGCCGGCGATGTCCACCTCGGCGAACGCGTCGCGTGTCGCACGGTCGGCGATGGGGAGCCGCGAGACGACGTCCATCATGCGCCCGATCTGGTTGACCATGCGATTGGCTTCCGTGCTGCCGGGCCCCTGTTTGTTGTGCTGAGCCCCCTCCGGCGTGTCGGAAGCACCCGAGTACGGGGACCTGTTCATCGACGACAGGACGTTGAGGAAGATGTTGAGGGCCACCGTGACCGGCCGGTCCGGGTCTGCCGCCTTGACGTACGCGGTGATCTCACGGGTGAGCGCGACGCCGTCGGGGTGCGCGGTCTCGGGGATCTCGTTGCCGATCGAGTAGATGACGACGGAGGGCCGGTTTCGATCCTTCTCGATCATGCGGTCGGCATCCTCGCGCCAGGTGTCCAGGAACCGGTGCGAGAAGTCGTGCGTGGATTTGGACTGGATCCAGTAGTCGGCGAGTTCGTCCATCACGTACATGCCCAGCTCGTCACACGCGTCGAGCAGGTGACGTGACATCGGATGGTGAGCCGACCGGACGGCGTTGAAGCCGTTCTCCTTGAGGATCCGGATGCGCCGGAACTCGGCGGCCCGGTGGGTGGCGGCTCCCAGGACGCCGTTGTCGTGGTGGATGCACGCGCCGCGCAGGTTGACCTGCTGCTTGTTGATCCGCAGGCCGTGGCGGGCGTCGACGTGCACCGTGCGCAGCCCCACGAGCTCGCGACGGGTGTCGACGACGGCACCGTCGTGCTCGACCGTCGTGACGAGCCGGTAGCGGAACGGGTCCTCGGCGGACCACAGGCGAACCGCGGGCACGTGCAGGTGCGCGATCCCGTCGTCGCCCGCCACGGCCTGCGCCACGGCCCCCGCGTCGGAGTGCAGTACGGTGCGGACGTGCACGGGCCTGTCGCTGTCGTTCACGACTGCGGTCCGGACCTCGACGACCGCGTCAGCGCCGAGGAGCGTCGTACGCACGCCGACACCGTCGTCCTCCAGACGCACCCGACTGCGAATCCGCAGGGACACCGACCGGTACAGGCCCGAGCCGGGGTACCAGCGGCCTGCGGGCTGTGCGCTGTTGTCGACGTCGACGGCGATCTCGTTCTCGTCGTCCCAGTTCAGGACGTCGTCGATACGGAAGCCGAACTCGGTGTACCCGCTGCGCACCGTTCCGACCCGGTGGCCGTTCACGGTCACGACCGACTCGCCCTGGATGCCGTCGAAGCGGAGCTGGACCTCTCGACCGCGGTACGCGGGGTCGGCGTACCAGTGCGTGCGATAGGTGTACCGGCCACCCGGGAACCATCCGGTGTCGGACCTGCCGGAGGCGTCGGACGAGCGGGGCTCGGTGATCATCGCGTCGTGCGGGAGGCGTACGGCGGCCTCTTCGGCACTGCCCGGGCGACTCATGGTCCAGTCACGAAGATCGACGCGGTCTGCGTCGAGCTGCACGTCGGTCCCGGTCATCGGGTCACCTCCAGGGTGGTGGTGAGCTGGGCGGTGGAGCTGCCGCCGACCCAGAGGTCGAGGACGGTGGCGTCGAGCTGGTACGTGCGGGTCGCGGCGCTCCAGTAGCGGAGCTGGTCGGGGCCGAGCTCGAAGCTCACGGTGGTGGTGGTGCCTGCGGGGACCGGGACTCGCTCGAAGCCCTTGAGCTCCCGCACGGGCCGCGACGACGACCCGTAGCGCTGGTGGACGTACAGCTGCACGACCTCGTCGGCGTCGCGCTCGGAAGTGTTGGTGACGTCGACCGACACGGTTGCGGTGCCGCGGCCGCCGGTCATGGACGTCCGGTCGGTCCGGAGGTTCGTGTACGCGAACGTGGCGTAGGACAGGCCGTGGCCGAACGGGTACAGGGGCGCCCCGTCCTCCTGGAAGTACCGGGCGTCCTGGTCCTGCGGGGCGAAGGTCCGGTAGTGGGAATACACGAGCGGCACCTGACCGACGTGACGGGGCCATGTGAAGGGCAGGCGGCCGGCGGGCGATACGTCACCCACCAGCACGGAGGCGACCGCTTCTCCGCCACGTGTCCCCGGGTACCACGCCTGCACGATGGCGGGGACGTGCTCGTCCGCCCACCGCAGGTCCAGTGGACGGCCCGACAGCACGACCAGGACCACGGGCGTGCCGGTCGCGGCGACGCGCTGCAGTTGCTCGAGCTGACGGCCGGGGAGGTCGAGCGTGGAGGTCGACGCCTTCTCGCCGATCTGGTTCTGCGGCTGGCCGACGACCACGATCGCGACGTCGGCGTCCCGGGCGGCGGCGACGGCGCGCTCGATCTCGGCGTCCTCGTTCAGGTCGGGCGGGGTCGGGACGACCGTCGGGTCCAGGACGTCGAACGGTGACGGGTGCAGCCGCTCGGGGGCACCGACCCCGGCCGCATACTCGACTCGGATGCCGTCCCCGAGCCGGGCACGCAGCCCGTCGAGGATCGTGACCGCCTCGGAGGTGTCGTGGTCGAGCACCCAAGGTCCGAGCGTGTCGCGCCGGGAGTCGGCGAGCCGGCCGATGACGGCGACGCCGGTGAGCTGCTCGGGCCGCAGAGGCAGCGTGGCCGCGTCGTTCTTGAGGAGGACGAGGGTGCGCTCGGCCGCATCCCGGGCGGCATCACGATGCGCCGAGGCGTTCAGGACCGCGGGTGCCGCGTCCTCGTCGGTGTAGGGGTTCTCGAACAGGCCGAGGCGGAACTTCACCGCGAGCACCCGCGACACGGCGGTGTCCAGCGTTTCCTCGGCGACCAGCCCGTCGCGTACCGCTTGCGGGAGGTGGTCGAACGCCGGGGTGAAGGTGCACATCTCCATGTCGAGGCCCGCGTTCAGCGCCCGCACGGCGGCGTCCTGTTGGTCCTTCGCGAAGTGCTGTGTCTGAAGCGACTGCACGGCGTTGGCGTCCGAGACGATCCAGCCGTCGAAGTGCAGTTCGTCGCGCAGCAGGTCGCTCAGCAGCCACCGGTTCGCGGAGGCCGGCACGCCGTTGAGGTCCATGTAGGCGCTCATGACGTTGGCGGCGCCCGCTTCGATCGCGGCTCGGAAGGGCGGCAGGTAGACGTTGCGCAGCTCGGCGTCGGAGATGTCGGCGTCGTCGTAGTCGCGCCCGCCGCGAGCGGCGCCGTACCCCAGGAAGTGCTTCGCGCCGGCGAGGACGCTCTCGGCTCCGAGGTCGCCCTGGAACCCGCGGACCTGCGCCGCGGCCATGGCCGCGGCGAGCACCGGGTCCTCCCCGGCCCCCTCGATCATGCGGCCCCAGCGAGGGTCGCGGGCTATGTCGATCATGGGTGCGAACGTCCAGCGGATCCCCGCCGCGCGCGCCTCGCGGGCCGCGACGACCTGCGCCGCCTCGGCGGCGTCCGGGTCCCAGCTCGCGGCCATCGCGATCGGCACGGGAAAGACCGTACGCAGCCCGTGGATCACGTCGTTGCCGAACAGCAGCGGGATGCCCAGCCGGGTGTCCTCGACGGCGCGGCGCTGTAGCCGGTTGCCCAGGGCGGGGTCCTTGACGAACAACAGCGACCCGGCGCCGCCGCGGGAGACGGTGTCCTCGACGTCGTGGGGCTGCTGGACGAAGGCACGGTGTTCGGGCGGCAGGGACTCGATGTCGAAGTCGTCGGGGATCGGCTCGCCGGTGCCCATGTAGAAGAACTGGGTGAGTTGTCCGGCCTTCTCCTCCAGGGTCATTTGGGCCAGCAGATCTGCCACTCGATCCTCGACGGGCAGACCGGCGTCGCGGTAGCGCGCCTCGCCCTGCGTTCTCCGGGTGCCGGCGTCGTTCGGGATCGTGTCGGGGGTGGTTGTCATGGGGGGTCTCCTTCGTTGTTCTAAGCGCGGCGTCCGCAAGGAGCGACCGCAGGGTCTGGGGCCCATGTGCGGTAGCCGGGCCCGTTCAGGTGAAGGTCGTCGTGGGTGTACTGGCTGCGCAGGCCACCGCGGTGGGCGGCGAGGACCGGCCACAGGTCGACGTATCGGGCGTCGTCCTGGTCGGTGATCCGGTGCGCTGCGGCGTTGAGCTCGCGCCCCCTTCGCAGCTCTGCGCGGGCGCCGGGCAAGCGGCGTGGTGGGACGTCAGGTGTCATGGATCCAGTAGCCGGCGATGTCGTGGGCAGGTTCGGTCACGAAGGTGACGGCACCGCCGATGAGCCGGGTGCTCTCGGGCTGGGCGGAGTCGAAGGCGGGCCAGCCGGGCTCGCCCGTTGCCAGGAACTGGCTCCAGGCGGTGGTGAGTTCCTCGCTGATCGCTTGATTGCCCGGGGTGTCGATGTCCAGCGCTGTCAGTTTGTCGCCCAGGTAGATCAGCTCCGCCCCGTGGAAGGCGCTGCTGCCCGGACCGAACGGCTCGGCGGAGATCAGGTATGTGTGGACGCGACCGCCCGCCGCGGTCTGGGCCCGTGCCAGACGGGCCGACGGCACGCGGTAGATCGCGTCGCTGAGGAAGCGGGTGCGCAGCTCCAGGAGTTCGTCCGTGGGCCCGCCGAGGTGGTCGGTGGCCGGTAGACCGCGCGCACGGTAGGCGTCCAACAGTCCGTGGGGGTCGTCGAGTTCTGCCCGGCGCATCTCGGCGATGAGGGCTGCCTCGTCGGTGGGGCGGAACGAGTCGGCGCCGAAGGAGGCGTACATGCGTGCCTCGTCGTCGTTGGCGCCGATGAGCAGCGGAATGTTCTTCGCCGCCCCTGCCAGGACCGCCTGGTGTGGGTGGTCCGGAAGTACCCGGCCGTCGTGGACGATGCCCCAACCGTGTCCGTCCGGAAGGTGGCGCAGGCCGATGTCCGAGGGGATGACGGCGCTCTGCGCGTCGAGGATCCGATCGAGTGGGACGTCGGTCAGACCTTCGAAGTCCCTGACGCCGACGGCGGCGAGCAGATCCCGGGTCACCGCAGATGCGGCCTCGCGGCGGTAGACGCGACCAGTGCTGCCACTGTGCAAAATCGCCTTGTGGAAGCTGCCCGCAGCGGCGGGAAGGCTGAGCAGGGCGCCGATGCTGAATGCCCCGGCCGAGTTCCCGGCGACCGTGACGTTGTCGGGATCACCGCCGAAGGCGGCGATATTGTCCCGGACCCAGCGGAGTCCGGCCGCCTGGTCCTGGAGCCCGAGGTTGGCGCTGTCGGCGAACCGCTCACTGCCCGGCCCTGTGGGAAACAGCCATCCCAGCGCCCCTACCCGGTAGTTGACGGCTACGACCACGGCGCCGGTCAGCCGGGACAGCGCAGCGCCGTCGAAGGCCGGGGGTGACGCGGAGCCGGTCTCGAAGCCGCCGCCGTAGATCCAGACGAGTACGGGGCGTCGGCTGACCAGCTCGGGAGTCCACAGGTTCAGGTAGAGGCAGTCCTCGGCTGACGGGCCGGTGTGCGCGCCGAGCGCCATGGCGATGGCGAGCGCACGCGGATCGAGCGCGGCGAGGCTTCCTTGAGTGGAGGGATCCATCAGGGGACTTCGCTGTGCCGGGGCCGCGGGGAAGGCGATGCTGTCGCGGACGCCAGTCCAGGCGGCGACGGGCGCGGGCGGACGCAGTCGCCGTGGGCCGATGGGCGCAGCGGCGAAGGGGATACCGGCGAAGATTCCGCCTGTATCGCCCCATCGAGTTCCTCGCACTGACCCGTGGCTCGTGCGGACCATCGGGAACAGAGCGGACTCACTCATGTGTCACACCTCCGCCTGTTCCTGGGAGGTCTCCATAAGGGCGAGGATCGCCGGGTCGTCCGTCAGGGCTGAACCGTCCACGCAGCGGCCCGCGTCCACGCGGCGGATGAACTCTGCGGTGCGGTCGAGGGCTTCGATCGCTTCGGGCAGCAGGGAGCCGAAGACGGGCCAGGCGTGGTGCATGTGCGGCCAGAGTTCCAGCACTGTCTCCACGCCGCAGACGGCGGCACGTGCGGCCAGGGCGATCGAGTCGTCACGCAGCAGCTCGGAGCCTGAGGCCAGGATCATCAGCGGGGGCAGACCGGTGAGGTCGGCGAGTGCGGGGCAGGCTTGCGGATCCTCGGGGCTGTGTCCGGCGAGGTAGTCGGCGGCCATCTGCGGGCCGAGCCAGGGGGTGATCATGGCATCGGTGGCGGCGTTCGCGGCCCAACTCCCTGATGCCAGGTTTTCCACGCGCAGGTCGAACACGCCGGACCAGAGCACTCCGGCCATGGGTGCACCGTCGCCTGCGTCGCGGCGGCGCAGCGAAAGCGAGGCGGCAAGACCAGCTCCCGCCGACTCGCCGACCACGACGATCCGGGCCGCCGGATAGGTGGCCCGGACGGCTTCGTAGGCGTGTTCGCAGTCGTCGAGCCCGGCCGGGAACGGGTGTTCAGGTGCGAGTCGGTACTCGGGCACGACGGTTCGGGTGTTCAGCCGCAACGCCAGGAGCCCGGCAGCGGCCCGCGCCTGCGCAGCGGTGCCCGTGCGGAAGCCGCCGCCGTGGATGTGGAGGATGACCAGGTCCTCGCGCGGCTCTGGCGGGCTGAAAAGCAGCGCGCCCGTCAGGCCGGGGAACGCGTCCTCGACCACACCGTCCGGTACCGGGATCGTCGCCGCGAAGCGGACGGCGTTCTCGCGCTCCTGGGCGAGCGTGGGTCGCGTGGCGGCCCGACCGGCTGTGACCAGTCCGGAAAGCCACTCGTGGGTCTTGCTGGGCATGGGGCCCCCAAGTCATCGGAGAGAGGGGAGTGCAGGGGAGCGGAAAGCGACCCCTGCCTGCAAGCGATCTGCCCGCTGATTCATCAGTTCTCGCTCGCTCCAGCGGCGTTGAAAGCGGCGTACTGCTCCTCAAGATCGAGGAGGAACTCGGGGCCGCCCGGCACCATGGCGGCCGCGTCGCGGATCGTCGTCTCGCCGGACTCGGTGTCGGACTGATCGATGTACGCCGCAGCCTCGGGGAAAAAGCGGATCAGGGTGTCCGTGAAGATCTTCATGGCCCCCGGACGGTCCATCAGCTCGCCGAGCGTGGTGTCCAGGGTGATGGGGCCGCTGGGCCGATCTGGTGCCGGCAGGTGGACGGTCCAGGTGTGATGACCAGCGGTGACGTCGAACGGCGCGCCTGCCGGGCCCGGCAGGTCCACCTGTGCGGTGGCGTTGGGCGGGACGAGCGCGGTGACGTGGAGCTCCTCGCCGTCCAGACGCCAGGCGATCTCCGCGCGGCCGTACGGGGTGAGCAGCGCCGCCTGCGCGCGGTCCAGCCCGCCGCCGGGGCGCGGGGCCAGGCGCAGTTTCCGGTAGCCGGGCTCGGCGGGGGCCAGGCCGGCGACGGTGCGGTGCAGCCAGTCGGCGACGGCGCCGAGCGCGTAGTGGTTGAACGAGGTCATGCCGCTGGGGTTGACCTTGCCGTCGGGCAGCAGACTGTCCCACCGCTCCCAGATGGTGGTCGCACCCTGAGTGACGGGATGGAGCCAGGACGGCTGCTCGGTCTGCAGCAGCAGCCGGTAGGCCGCGTCCAGGTGACCGGTCTCGGCGAGGGCGTCGCAGATCAGCGGCGTGCCGACGAAACCGGTGCCGATCTTGTAGCCGCCGGCGCGGACCAGGCCGGCCAGCCGCTTGCCGGCGTGCGCGCGCTGCGCCTGGTCGGGCAGCAGCGCGAACTCGAGCGCCAGCGCATAGGCGGTCGGAGCGTCCGACATCATCCGACCCGCGCCGGTGACGTACTCGGAGGCGAACGCCTGCCGGACCTCGGCGGCGAGAGCGCCGTAGCGGACGGCGTCCGCCTCGCGGCCGAGCAATCGCGCCGCCTGGGCGACGATCTCGGCGGAGCGGGCGAAGTAGGCGGTGGCGACGATCTCGCCGGGAGTACGCGCCTGATCCGGGCGCCCCGGCGGGGCGTTCGGGTCCAGCCAGTCGCCGAACTGGAAGCCGCTGTCCCACAGGCGCGACTCCCCGGCCAGCGAGGCGACGTGGTCGACCCAGCCGCGCATGCTCTCGAACTGGGCCGCGAGCACGCCGAGGTCGCCGTAGGCATGGTGGAGGACCCAGGGCACGATGGTGGCGGCGTCGCCCCATGCGGCGGTCGGGGTGTCGGCGCCGTCGACACACTTCGGCACCACGAACGGGACCCCGCCGTTCTCACCCTGGTCGGCGGCGAGGTCGGCGAGCCAGGAGGTGAGGAAGCCGGCGCTGTCGTACAGGTAGGTGGCGGTGGGGGCGAAGACCTGGATGTCGCCGGTCCAGCCGAGGCGCTCGTCGCGCTGCGGGCAGTCGGTCGGGACGTCGAGGAAGTTGCCGCGCATGCCCCAGACCACGTTCTGGTGCAGCTGGTTGAGCAGCTCGTCGGAGCTTTCGAAGGTGCCGGTGCGTTCCAGATCGGAGTGGATCACCACGGCACGCAGGTCTTCGGGGTTCAGTTCGCCCGGCCAGCCGGTGATCTCGGCGTAGCGGAAGCCGTGGAAGGTGAACCGCGGTTCGAAGGTCTCCGGACCGCCGCCGCGCAGGATGTAGCGGTCGGTGGCCTGCGCGGTGCGCAGCGGTGCGGTGGCGAGCTCGCCGTCCTCCAGTACCTCGGCGTGGCGCAGGACGATCTCCTGCCCGGCCTCACCGGTCACCGTGAGCCGCAGGCGGCCGACGAGGTTCTGGCCGAAGTCGACGATCGTCATGCCCGAAGGTGAGGTCGTGACGGCGGTCGGTGCCAGCTCCTCGATCCGGCGGACCGGCGGGCCGACGGGGGCGACGAGCGTCGCCGGGTCGCGTTCCTCGACGCGCACGCCCCGCCAGCCGGTGGGCTCGACGCGGGCGTCGTGGGTCTCGCCGTCGTAGAGGCTGCTGCGGCGGATCGGGCCCTGGGCGGCCTGCCAGCGGCCGTCCGCGTCGGTGGTCACGGTGTCGGTGCTGCCGTCGGTGTAGCGGATCTCCAGCTGGGCCAGCCAGGCCAGCCGGTCGCCGTAGACGGCGCGCTTGTCGCCGGTGAAGCCGAGGCGGCCGCGGTACCAGCCGTCCGCGAGAAGAGCGGTCAGGTTGTTCTCGCCGACCTGCAGGAGGGCTGTCACGTCATAGGTCTGGTAGCGCAGGCGCTTGCCGTACGTGGTCCAGCCGGGGGCGAGGACGTGGTCGCCGACCGGGGAGCCGTTCAGTTCCGCCTCGTAGACGCCGTGTGCGGTCGTATAGAGGCGGGCGGCTGCGACGCCGGGGCGGATCGTGAAGCCGCGGCGCAGGTGGGTGGCCGGCTGGTCCTGCTGCGCGTCCTCGTCCCAGTCGGCGCTCACGAAGCGGGCCTGCCAGTCGTCGGGGTGCAGCAGCCCGGTCTCGGCGAACGCAGGTTCGCTCCAGCCCGACCAGGCCCCGTCCGTGCCCCGGACACGCACCCGCACGCCCACGCGCTCTCGCGAACCGAGGGCGTCGAAAGGCCAGACGACCAGGACCGACGCGTCGCTATCGGCCTCGGCCGTGGCGACGACGTCGCCCTCTGCGGCCAGGCGCTGGATCTCGTAGGCCGCCTGCCGCCATCCGGGCAGTTCGGTCCGGGTGGTCCACGACAGGCGGGGGCGAGCTTCGCCGATGCCGAGCGGCTCGCGGTGGTGCTCGAACCGGATGCGCGCGACCGCAGGGGTGGGGAATAGGGCTTCAGGCACGGCGTCTGTTCCTTGCTGTCGGGGCTGTGCGCGGGCGTCGTACGCCTGTTGCGGCGATCACGATGACGACTGGGGAATGGAACGTTTCAATCCCCGGTGGTGGCTCTCGGCACACCGGTGAGATTCCTTGGCGGCAACCCTAGCGCCGAATCCCAAACAGAGCTAGGTTTCTGCTCCGTTAACCCAGCGCAACGCGCCATGACCGTCCCAGATTCCCGCCCCCTCCGGGATTCAGGGGTGGGGCGTCGGCCGACTGAATGGGTTCAACGCCCTACTGTTGCTCCGTCGACCGGAGCCCATCCATCGAGAGGGCACACCGCCGTGACATCCTCACTCACCCCCGCCGCGCCTGCGGCCGAAGCCGAAGCCAGCAACCCCGTCCGCGGCGCGCGCTTCGCGCTCATCGCGCTCGCACTGCTGTGGCCCACCCAGCTGCTCACCCTCGTCGGCATGCTGACGGGCAACGCGCAGGCGTCCGTGGCCATCCACTTCCAGACCACCCACATCGCCTGGTTCATCCTGTCCACGGCGCTTGTCTCCACCCTGCTGACACCGTTCGTGATCAAGGCCGCCGACCTCTATGGCAAGCGCCAGGTGATGATCGCCATCACCCTGATCGGCTTGGTCGGCGACATCATCGCCGCCTCCGCGGGCAACTACTCCATGATGCTGATCGGCCGCAGCATCGCCGGCTTCTACGGGCCGATCGGCGCCCTCACCTACGCCACCATCCGCGAGGTCCTCCCGCCGAAGCAGGCCGCCACGGCCAGCAGCATCGTCGGCAGTGGTGTCGCCTTCGTCGCCATCGGCGGCCCGTTCCTGACCGGCTGGGTCCTGGACGACTACGGCTTCCGCGGGGTCCTGTGGTCCATCGTCGCGGCCACCGCCATCGGCCTGCTGCTGATCCTTTTCGCCGTGCCGAAGACCCACTACCGCGACCCCTCCGCCCGGATGGACTGGATCGGCGGCCTGCTGCTCGGCGGCGGACTGACCGCGCTCACCTACGGCATCGGCCAGGGGACGGACTGGGGCTGGACCTCCGCCGGCACGCTCGGCTGCGTCATCGGCGGCCTGGTTGCCGTCGCCCTGTTCGTGGTCTCCCAGAAGCGCATTGCCCAGCCCCTTGTCCACCTGGCCATGCTGGGCCGTCGCAAAGTGTGGACCGTCATACTGGCCTCCGCTCTCACCGGCGGCGCACTCTTCGGCACCGGCATCATCGCCTCGCTGCTGGTGCTCTACCCGAAGATCCCGACCATCTCGGACGGCCTCGGCATGACCGCCACCCACGCGGCGGTGATCGGCCTGCCGGCGAGCTTCCTGATCCTCGCGCTCGGCTTCGGCACGGGGACGCTGCTGCGGAAGGTCGACGCGCGCCTCCCGCTGATCCTCGGCGGCCTGATCTCCACCGTGGGCTACCTGGCTCAGGCGGCCTACCACTACACCAACGCCGAGCTCATCTGGTGGGGCAACCTCTTCGCGATCGGCTTCGGCATGATCGTCGCGGTGATCCCGATCCTGATCATGCGGGCGGTCTCACCGGAGGAGCAGGCCATCGCCAGCGGCATTCAATGGATGTCGATCGGCGTCGTCACCACCCTGGTCACCACGCTCACGTACGTGATCCTGGCCCAGGACGGCAAGGTGCTCCAGGGCACCCAGTTCTACCTGGACCAGGGCTACAAGAACGCCTTCTACTTCGCCGCAGGCGTGGTGTTCCTCGGCACGCTCGCGGGCCTGCTGATCCCGAGCCTCAAGCCCGAAGCGGACACGGCCTGACCGCCAACGGGGGCGTGATGTCCCACGCCCGACATCACGCCCCCGGCGGCCGGCAGAGGCGGTTGAAGGCGTCGATCGCGGCCACCATGTCGATGCCCTGGTCCAGCAGCCACTGCTGCTGCAGACCGTCGGACACGGCGACCAGAAGCTGCGCCAGCCGGTCTGCAGGGATATCGGTGCGCACGCTCCCGTCGGCCTGACCCTGGCGCAGCCCGTCCTCGACGGTCTCGCGCAGGCGGGTGTAACGGTCGGCGAAGAAACCGTGCGCAGGATGCTCCGGATCGGTCGCATCGGCCGACAGGTTCACGAACAGGCTGACCAGGCCCGGCGTGCGGGTGTTGTGCTCCGCAGTTCGGGCCATCGCATCACCCGAGCTGACTGCCGTGCTGGTGTGCTCCGCCGCGTCCGCGGTGTCGCGCTCGGCGAGGACTGCCGTCAGCAGCTCCTCCCGGGATCCGAAGTAGTGCAGCACCCCGGCCTGCGACATGCCGACCCGGTCGGCGATCTCCCGCAGCGACGACCCCCGGTCCCCGTGCTCGGCGAACACCTCCAGCGCGGCGCGCATGATCTGCGCCCGGCGCTCAAGTCCCTTGCGGTACGGCCCTCTCGGCCTGCGTGCGGTGGTCACGGTCGGACCGTACCGCGCCTGGGGCTTTCCATGAAAACCGAATGGCGTTAGCCGTTTGCTGTCCGCCCTCAACTCCGAGAGCTCGCACTCGACGTTTCACGCCTGAGACGTTCTGCGACTATGCGGGTTCGCGCACTTCGGCGGCGTCCCAGGTTCTCCCAGCGCCCGACCCCAAGGTCGTGATCTGTTCCTGTTGCCACAACTCCTACTGGCGCTGTGGGCACAGGACCCTGAGAAGGTGCAGGTCAGGACACCGGTGTCGTGATCTCACGTTTGAGGATCTTGCCGCTCGGTCCCATCGGCAGGGCATCCGCCAGCCAAACGCGGCGCGGGTACTTGTAGGCGGCCACCCGCTCGCGGACGAACTCCTGGAGTTCCTCGACCGTCGCGTCAGCTCCCGGGCGCAGGACGACCGCTGCCGCCACCTCCTCGCCGAGGTGCTCGTCGGGCAGGCCGACGACGGCGGCGAGGGCGACGGCGGGGTGCTCATGCAGGACTTCCTCGATCTCTCGCGGGTAGACGTTGTAGCCGCCGCGGATGATGAGGTCCTTCTTGCGGTCGACGATGTACAGGTAGCCGTCCTCGTCCTGCCTGGCCAGGTCCCCCGTGCGCAGCCAGCCGTCAGGGACGGCAGCGGCGGTCTCCTCCGGGCGGTTCCAGTAGCCCTTCATCAGGTTCGGTCCGCGCACCGCCAGTTCCCCGACCTCGCCCGGCGCCACGTCCAAACCGGTGTCGTCGAGCAGGCGCACCTCGACGTCTCGGACGGGGGTGCCGATGGATCCGGCCTTGCGCGGGCGGTCGGGGTGGTTGAAGGAGACGACCGGGCTGGTCTCGGACATGCCGAAGCCCTCCAGCACCATGCAGCCGAAGCGCCGTTCGAAGCTGTGCAGGATCTCCACCGGCAGGGACGCGCCGCCCGAGATGCACATGCGCAGCGTGGACACGTCGGCCTCATCGGCGCCCGGGTGCTGAAGCAGCGCCGCGTACATGGTGGGCACGCCCTCGAAGATGGTGGCCCGGTCGCGGGCGACGGCGTCGAACACTGTCTGCGGATCGAAGCGGGGAACGAGGATGAGCGAGGCGCCGCTGAACACGGCGGTGTTCATCGCGCAGGTCTGCCCGAAGATGTGGAACAGCGGCAGGCAGCCGACAATGACGTCCTCGGCGGTGAGCTGCTCCACGTCTACGGCGCTGACCTCGGTGTTGTGGCGCAGCCCGCCGTGGGTGAGCGCGGCGCCCTTGGGTCGTCCGGTGGTGCCGGAGGTGTAGAGCAGCACAGCGATGTCGTCGCCGGCCGCGGCGGCGACCTCGTACCGCGGCTCCTGCCGTGCGAGCAGTCCGGCGAAGGCCGTGGGCTCGACGGAACTGTGCCGCACACCGGCGGTGGCCGCTCCCTCGGCGCCCTGGCCGGGTGCCGCGTGCCACTCGAAGAGCAGCACGGCACCGGAGTCTCGCAGGTGGTAGTCGATCTCGCGGGACTTGAGCAGCGGGTTCATCGGCACCACGATCCCGCCGGCGCGCAGGATGCCGTAGTACAGGACGACGAACTCGGGAACGTTCGGCAGCATCAGTGCGACGCGGTCGCCGAAGCGCAGGCCCTCAGCACGCAGCAGCGCGGCGGCCTGTGCGCTGAGGCGGTCCAGTTCGGCATAGGTGGTGGTCGCCGTGCCCAGCCGCAGCGCCGGGTTCTCGGGCTGCCGACGTGCCGTCTCCGCCAGGAATTCCGCCAGATTGGCCATGATGCCTCCTTGCACGCATGCTCCGTGGCGCCGGCGAAGTTCGCCTCCGACGCTCACGGAATGGTGACGTTCGCGATGACGGCCGTCCATGGCGGCGCGGACATCCGGCCCCCGCCGGGATTGTTCCGGAGCACAAACAGGGCGTCGTACGCTGCGAGGATGGATCTGTCAGGTGTGGGTGCCGCCCTGCGCGGGCGTTCTCCCGAACTGGGTGAGCGGATGGCTCAGCGCATTCGCGCGGAGGTCGAGTCCTACGCGGACGACTCGCTCACCCCCTTTGCCTCGCTGCGGGATTCCTGCGAGAGCAACGCCGACCTGGTGCTCCGGCATTTCGCCTCCGGTGCGGAGCCGGACGTGCGGCCGGCGCAGGAGACCGGGCGTCTGCGCGCCGAGCAGGGCGTGCCCCTGGCCGACACGCTGCACGCCTACCGGGTCGGCTTCGAGTACCTCTGGGCGCAGATGGTCGAGGAGGCCCGCAGGCATCCGGAGGTCACGGACGCGGATCTGGTGGCCGGGTCGTCGCGGATCTGGGCGCTGTTCGGCCGCTACGCCGAGGCGGTCGCGGCCGCCTACCGGGAGGCCAGCGCGGAGTTGGCGCTGCGTCGCGAGGCGCGCCGTTCGGCGCTGGTCGAGGCCCTGTTCACGGGCGCGCTCGCGGACCGTACGACGCTGCGGGAGGCGGCCCGGCAACTCAGCCTGCCCGAGCGGGGCCCGTACGCGGTCGTCGCCGCGTCCGTGCCGGACCCGGGCCAGGAGCCGCTGCCCGGCATCGAGGCGGCGCTGCGCCAGGCCCATGTGCCCTCCGCCTGGCGGCTGCTGCCCGACCAGCAGATCGGGCTGGTCTCCCTCCTGCACAGGGACGCGGAGACAGTGAGCCTGTCGGCGCTGCGCCGAAGCCGCGCCCGGGTAGGGGTCAGTCCACGCTTCGACTCGCTGCGGGACACTCCGCAGGCTCTGCGGTTCGCCCGGCTGGCGCTGGCCGGGCTGCCGGGCGGGGGGCCCGGGGTGGCGCGATTCGACGACAGCCCGCTCTCCATGCTGGTCGCCGCGGCGCCCGCGGAGGCGACCCGCCTGGTGGAGGTCGTCCTCAGGCCGGTCCTGGACCTGCCGGCAGCTGAGCGGGCGAGGCTGCTGGAGACCCTTGGGCACTGGTTCGCCGCGGGGGGCGTCGCCGCCGAGGCGGCCGACCTGCTCTTCGTCCACCCCAACACCGTGCGCTACCGGCTGCGCCGCGTCGAGAAGCTGACGGGCCGCTCGCTCTCCGAACCCAGGACCCTCGCCGACCTGGGCGCCGCTCTGCACGCGCTGCGGCTCCTGCCAAGGTGAGCGGGCAGCCGAGCGCGCCGTCGGATTTCCGCACCACCCCGTACGGGCGGGGCGACCTGAACCACAAGCACTCCCCGGGCCGTCAGCCGGCTACGTCGTTTCGCGCTCTACGACGGTGAGGATGTCGCCCGCGCCAGGCCCACTCGGCGCTGCCGGGGCCGCAACGCCGGCCATCGAGAGAATACGTGCGGTGAGATTGCCGGCTGCCACGGTGAGGTCCATCCCGATGGTGGTCAGAGCCGGTACGGCGAGCGAACTCACCGGGAGGTCGTCGACGCCGATGAGCGCCAGGTCGTCCGGTACGGCGATGTGCTGTGTACGGCAACTGGCCAGGACGGCGAGGGCGATCAGATCGTTGAATGCGGCGACCGCGGTGACGGGGGTGGCGCCTTGCGTCCACTCCGCGACGGCGTCCCGGGCACTGGCACGCGAATAGCGCATGCTGACAACTCGCGGCGATGGCAGGCCCAGGTCGCTGCAGGCCCGGGTGGCTCCCTGCAGGCGGGGCAGGCAGAAAGGGCGCTCACGGGGGTCGTCCAGCGCGGCGTAGCCGATGTGCCGGTGCCCGCGTGCCGCGAGGTGCTCGATCTGCAGGCGTCCGACATCTTCCTGGCTCAGCCCGGTCAGGCCGGCACCGTCCGGTGTGAACACACCGTCGAGCAGAGGGATTTCAGCTCGAAGCAGTGACCGCGCATCAGCGGGCGGCAGGCCACCGAACGCGACGACCACCGCCGGCTGGACGTGCTGCCACAGCTCGGCGAGCGGCGTGGCCGTGCCGGCGTGGTGCAGATACACGCAGGTGTACCCGGCCTCGCCCAGTGATCGGCCGAGGGCCAGTTTGAACTGCTCCATGGCCTCGGCGACCGGGAGATCCGGAACCACGCAGAGCACGACGTTGCTCCGGCCCTTGCGCAGCGCACGGCCCGCTCCCGACGGTACGTAGCCGAGACGCTCAGCCGTCTCCAGCACGCGACGGCGGGTCTCCGCGGAGAGACCGTGCTCGTCCCTCCCGTTGAGCACGAAGCTCACGGTGGTTTGTGAGACCCCGGCCTCTCGCGCCACGTCCTTGCTGGTGACCCTCGGCAATGCCCCTCCCGAACTCTTGCCACGCCTTCCGGCACAGGCTACGGTACGGCGATCAGCGATCTAATACGTATTAGATCGCTTCGGTAGCCGCAATGGCCTGTAGGGGACGCCCCGCACCCGCTTTGCCCGAGCCGCCCACCCCGGTCGAACACCGTCCCCATGCGCGCCGACGGGGTGGAATCACATGAAGAGAGATCTGTCATGGACGACACGATCCCCGTCAGCACCGACACGACGCCCGCCCGCGTCACCTCCGCAGCCGATCCGGTCCGCCTGCCCCGCCTGCTCGCATTCGTGTTCCCGGGCACCACCGCGATGTACGCCCTGTTCAACGCCATCGGGGTGATCCTCCTCCCCGCACAGGTAGCGCGACTCGCGCCCGACTCCAAGGTCGGCGTCCTGGCGCTGCTGACAACGCTGGCCGCCGTGGCCTCGATGATCGCCCTTCCCACTGGAGGAGCGCTGTCGGACCGCACGCGGTCCCGGTTCGGGCGACGCGCCCCCTGGCTGATGGTGATGGCCTGCGCCTCCGCGCCACTGACGATCGCCATGGGCCTGAGTAACTCGCTGGTCGTCATCGCGATCCTGCTCACGGTCCTGTGGTTCACCATGAACTTCTACGGAGGGGCGATCTCAGCGATCCTGCCCGACCGCGTGCCCGTGGCCCGCCGTGGCGTCGCCTCCGCGGTCATCGGTCTGGGCACGCCGGTGGGCATCCTCTTCGGCGTCAACCTGGCCAGCCGAGTTAGCCAGGTCTGGGCGTACACGGCTCTCGCGCTGGTGCTGCTCGTCACGACGCTCGCACTCGTGGCCGGTGCGCGCGAACCGTCCTCGCTCGACCTGGTCACGGAAAGACCCAAGGACCGAGGCAACGCGACCGCGGCTGTCCGGGCGTTCTTCCGCGCATTCACCCACCGTGACTTCGCCCTGGCCTTCGCCAGTCGGTTCGGCCTGTTCCTGTCCTACTTCACGGTCTCCGGGTACCTCTTCTTCACCGTGCAGGACTATGTCGGGGCGAACAACGTCCCTGGCGGCAACGTCGCCGTCGCGGTGAGCACCCTCTCGACGGTGTCGTTCGGCACCTGGATCGCCGTCGCCACGCTCTGCGGCTGGCTCGCCGACAAGCTCGACCGGCGCAAGCTGTTCATCGCGATCAGCGCCCTCGGCCTGGGCCTGTCCCAGGTCATCCCGATCGTCAGCCACAGCTGGGCCGCGATGCTCGCCTACTCCGCGGTCTCGGGCGCTTCGCTGGGCACGTACTTCGCGGTCGACCTCGCCGTCATGTCGCTGGTCCTGCCGGACAAGGAGAACGAAGGGCGCGACTTCGCCATCCTCAACGTCGCCACCGGCCTGCCCCAACTCGCGGCCCCCGCCATCGCCGGCTCGCTCATCGGACTCGGCGGCTACGGCTCCCTGTTCCTCGTCAGCGGCGCGTGCGCCTTGGTCGCCGGTGCGCTGGCCATGTGCATCCGCTCGATCCGATAGCCCGTACGGAGCCCTCCATGACCCTGGTCACCACACCCACCGGGGTGTCGCTCAACTACGACACCTTCGGCGATCCCGACGCCCCTCCACTGCTGCTGATCCAGGGCCTCGGGGCCCACATGCTCGGCTGGCACGCCGACTTCTGCCGGTTGATCGCCGATGCGGGTTTCCACGTCGTGCGCTTCGACAACCGGGACGTCGGCCTCTCGCAGAAGTTCCCGCAGGGCGGCTACACCCTGGCCGACATGGCGAACGACGCCGCGAGTCTCCTCACCGCGCTCGAAATCCCCGCGGCGCACATCGTGGGCCAGTCGATGGGCGGCATGATCGCCCAGCAGCTCACCCTCGACCACCCCACGCAGGTGCTGAGCCTCGCTCTGATCTACACGGCGCCCAACGCGGGCTTCCTCGTCGGACGCGACCTGGTCGACGAGCGCACCCAGCGCCCCCGGGCCCGCGACCAAGACGAGGCGATCGCTCTGTACCTCGACAACGAAGCTGCGTGCGCCTCACCGGGATATCCCCAGGACATCGACTGGCTGCGCGAACTCGGCGGCCAGACGTACCGCCGGGACTACGACCCGGACGGCATCGTGCGGCAGATGGAGGCACTCGACAACTCCCCCGACCGTGCGCCCCACCTGCACCGCATCACGGTCCCCACCACGATCGTGCACGGCGACGGCGACCAGTTGATCGATTCCGGCGCGTCCCAGGCCATGCACGAGCTGATCCCGGATTCGACGCTGACCATCCACCACGGGATGGGCCACGAACTTCCCCGCCCACTGTGGCCGCAGATCGTCACCCAGATCCGGGACAACACCGCACGAGGGAGGGCGTGACATGGCCCAGGGAACAGGCATGTCACGGACACGGCCCGCAGCAGAGCGGGTAGTGCTGATGCTCGCTGCAGTACTCGCCCTGCTCGTCGGCGTAGCAGCGCCAAGCCCGGCCTCGGCGGCTGACAGTCCGTTCTGCGTGCCCCGGACCACACCGCCCGAGGTGGGACTGACCCTGGTTTCGGTCGAGCGCATCGACGCCCGCACTCGGATGTACGCGTTCCGCTCGAAGGCGGTCGGCGACGCCATGCCCGACGGGCTCGTCCGGGTGCGCGTCATCCTGCCCCCCGACTACGCCCGGTCGCCAGGCAAGCGCTACCCGGTCATGCTGCACCTGCACGGCACCAACAACTCACCCAGCACCTTCCCCGCCAACGAGGTGGAGCAGGTACTGGGCGACAACGACGTGATCTTCGTCGAGCCCGACGGAGGCCCTGCCGGCTTCTACGCCGACTGGTACGGCACCCCCGTCACCGGCCGCGATCTCTTCAACGGACCCGTGCCGTTCCCGCCCCCGGCATGGGAGACCTTCCACATCCGCGAGTTGCTCCCATGGCTGGACAAGACCTTCCGCACCACAGGCCGACGCGCCATCACCGGTACCTCGATGGGCGGCTTCGGTGCGATGGCGTACCCCGCCCGCAACCCGGGGGCCTTCGTCGCCGCCGCCTCCTTCTCCGGCGCCGTGGACCTCGACACGCTGTACCCCATCGCTCCCGTCTTGATCTCCGTGGCCTGGGACCCGTGCATCTTCGGCGACCGAACCCTGCAGGCCGACAACTGGAAAGCTCACAACCCGGTCGACCGGGCTGCCGAACTGCGCGGAGTGTCCCTGTTCGTCGCCAGCGGCAACGGGCTGCCCGGCCGCTACGACGACCCCGTAAGCGCCATCACGGGAGCTCCCCTGGAGATCCTCGTGCACCAGAGCGCCGAGAACTTCGTCGCCGCACTCGACCGGGCCCAAGTCCCCGTCACCACCTGGTTCTACGGCAACGGCACTCATGGGCCGCGGTCCTACGTCTACGACGATCTGCGCCGCTTTCTGCCCCAGGCGATGAGCGCCCTCAACCGCAAGTAGACGGTGCGAGAAGGCGGACCCACCTGGAGCGAGTACTGCTGACCGGTGGGCCGAGGCCGTGCACGAACTGATCGCGGATTCGAAGCGGGACAACACCACACGAGGAAGTGCGTGAAATGACAGCAGTACAGGTGGAAGGCCGCGTGGACAGCGGATTCGAACCGGTCGCGGATGCCTTCGCCGACAATTTCCGTCGGCGCGGCGACACAGCGGCCTCCTGCGTGGTGTACGCCCAGGGAGCCCCGGTCGTGGACATCTGGCCTGGTCAGACCGCCCGGGGCGCCTGGACGCCCGACACCCGCACCGTCATGTTCTCGGTGAGCAAGGGAGTCACCACCCACTGTCTGCTGATGGCCGCCGAGCGCGGACTGATCGAACTCGACGCCCCGGTGGCGAAGTACTGGCCGGAGTTCGCCGAGAAAGGCAAGGAGACGACGACAGTACGGCAACTCCTCACGCACCAGGCCAGGCTCGGTCGCGCCCGAGGCGGATGTGACGCTGGAGAACCTGCGCGCCTGGAAGTCCGTGGCGGACGCGCTGGCCCAGTACGCCCGTAACGAGGGCACTTGCGCGGTGCCTGGCACCGGGCACGGGTTGCGACCGTGCACACACACCATCCACCACCAGACCGGCGCGGTCTCCCGCGTGCTCCTGCCAACCCCCCTCACTGGGCATGTCCGGACCGGCCTCGCCGATTCGATGGAGTCGTGAACGCGAAACAGCACATCTGCGCGCCGAGGCGCGGGTATTCCCAAGCACACCATCGGCCGCATGCCGAGCAATGCACTTCAAGCGAAGCCTGGCCAACCTGGCAGCCTGCGCACTCAGCGACTGGAGACCCTGCTCCGCGGGCGGCTCAAGGCACTGCAGTGCCCGCACAGCATTCTCAGCGGATTCCTCGCCGGGACGGCCTCGCTCCCAACAGACCGAACTGACCCCAACTCGCAGTCAATGTCCGTTGATTGCCTTCTCACTCCTGGACACTGGGCGCATCACATGACTGTCCTGACAGCGGCGCGATCGGCACTGTTCACCAACCTCCTGCACGACATGCGGCGCATCACCGGCGTGGACGCGGTCATGGGCTCGCTGGTGGCGTCCGATGCGGACCACTTCGTCATAGACCAGCTGGTCGGCGTCACCACCGGAGGTCTGCACAACCTGCGCGTCGCCATCGGTACGGGACTGGGCGGTAAAGCGATGGCCCTGCACAGACCGATGCAGGTGCCGGACTACTGCCGCGCGGGCGGCATCAGCCACGAGTACGACCCGGCCGTTCGCCGGGAGCAGATCCGTGCCGCGTTCGCCGTCCCGATCCGGGTTCCGGTCCCCGGCGGTCTCCGAGGCGTGGTCTACGGAGGACGACGCCACGAGTACGTCTTCGGCGACCGCATCTTCGGTGACGTCGCGGTACTGGTACGCGCCCTGGAGCGGGAGCTTGCCGAAGATCTGGAGCTCGACCGCCGATTGGAACGCCTACGGGTGGCGGCCGGGGGCAGCGTTTCGGCCGCGAGCACGGAGATGAGCGTGGCCGAGCGCCGTAGGCTCGTCGACGTCTGTTCCGAACTCGTGCACATAGCGTCAGGGATGCCCGACAGCCCTGAGCGCCGGCAGATCAAGGCTCTCGTACGCCGCCTGGCCGGTCGGACGGCGGAACCGTTCACGGCAGAGAAGACGGCCCGTGCAGCGCTCACGGAGCGTGAACGGGAGATCCTGACCAAGGTCGCCACCGGTGCGACGAACCGCGAGGTCGCCGCCGCACTCAGTATCAGCGCCGAGACCGTGAAGTCGAGCCTCACCTCCAGCATGCGCAAGTTCGGCGTGCGCAACCGTGTCGCTCTCGTGGCAGCGGCACATGCGCAAGGCTGCCTGCGCTGAGGAGACGGCAGCGCAGAACACCCGCACCCCCCGAACGGGGGGCTTACGCCTCGCCAGGACGAGGTCGCACCGCACCTCACCCATACTGACAATCCGATGGTGCGCGCCATTTCCCCCCTTTCCTCACATCTGACAGGACCGCCGGTCATGCGCAACGACCTCGAAGAACCAGGCTCCGAAATGCCCCCGGCATCACCCGGCATACCCGCTCCGCCGCCCGACCCGTCGGACGGTGGCGCGGGCACCGGCTCACGTCCCGTGCGCATCATCCTGCTGGCGGTGGCCGTTCTCCTCGGCCTGCTGGTCCTGGTGAACCAACTGCTGGCCGTACTGCCCGTCGGGTGGCTCTCCCCGGTGCTGCATGTCAGGCTGCTGCAGGCGGTCGTGCTTGTCACAGGCGGCGTGCGCGACACAGTCGGCATCTGGAACATCGTCCTCGCGGCTCTCGCTCTGGCCGCGGCCGTGTACGCCCTGCGCAAGAGCGGTGCCCGCAGGCGTACGGCCCGCACCTTCGTGGCCGTGGCCGGTGTGGGCCTGGCGCTGGCCCTGTTCACCACCACGGTCCAGGTCTTTGCCGTACACGGAGCCACCGGCAAGTGGATCCCCTTCGCGCCGACCACCTTCACCGCGGAGCTCGGGCGGGGACCCGACAGGACCGTCACCTACGCCACGCTCGACGGCGAGAGGATGGAGGCGGACCTGTACCTGCCCGACAACGCTTCCGCCGCTTCGGCCACCCCTCTCGTCGTCAGCATCCACGGCGGCGGCTTCGTACAGGGCAGCCGAGGCCGCACCCCCTATACGAGCTGGCTGGCCGACCACGGGTACGCGGTACTGGACGTCGACTACCGTCTGTCCACCGCGAGCGAACACCGCTGGAACACCGAGGACGCCGACGCCGCCTGCGCCATGACCTGGGCCACGGCTCACGCCGACGAATACCACTGGGACCTGAACCGGGTCGCCACCCTCGGTGGCTCAGCGGGCGGCAACCTGGCCATCAACGTCGCCTACAAGATCAACGCGGGCACCATGAAACCCTCCTGCGGCACCGCCGCCGAACTGCCCCGCGTGAAAGCCACCATCGCCTCGTTCCCCGCCGTCGACCTCACGGCCGGAGAGTCCGACAGCGCGCTGGGGCACCAGGTCGGCCAGTGGCACATAGGCGGCACCCCCGCCCAGCATCCGGACCGCTACCAGGCCGTTGACTCCGCGACCCACATCACCGAGAACGCCCCGCCCACGCTGATCGTCCAGGGCGGCGCCGACCACCTCGTCTTCGCGGAGCACACGAAGGCGTTCGCGGACAAGCTCACCGCCGCCGGCATCACCCACCGGTACGTCCAGTTGCCCTTCATGGAACACGGCTACGACGGCAGCGTCGCCAACATCGGCATGCAGACCACCCGTGCCCTGGCGCTGCCCTGGCTGCGGGACCACCTCGGCGACTGACGGCGGGAGGTTGCGGCTCCGAGGCCGGACACAACCCTCCTGGTCCGGGGCCGACGTCGTACGCCTGATGCGCCGCGAGCAGCCGAGGGAAGTCCAACCCCTCTGCTACTCACACACCCGTACGTGACGATCTGAAGAAAGCCAGGCGCGGTTCGGCGACGAAGTCCGGGCCACGATGAGCTGTTCCTGGAGGTCTTCGAGACCCTCAGCACGGTGGCGGTCCGCTGAGTCGCCTTGTCATCTCCCGAGGAGCGGCGCCAAGTCTTCGGCCGTTGCAAGCAAGCTCCAGTCCGAGCTCTGTCACGAGCGATGGGAGATCGAGTCGGCGTTCTACTCGCTCCGGCAAACCTTGCAATGTGGTCTGGTGCTGCGCTCCCAGGACGCAACCGGGATCCAGCAGGAGCTCTGGGCTCACCTGACCGTCTACCAGGCGCTGCGCCGGGCGATGGTCGAGGCCGTCGAGACGCTCCCTGGCACCGATCCAGACCGCACGTCTTTCACCATCGCCCTGGAGACCGCCAAGGACCAACTCATCGCCGCGGCCGATGCGCTGCCCGAGGCCGGGCCGGGGCACATCGCATCGGCCCTGCTGCACGATCTGCTCCCGCCCCGCCGGGCCCGCGTCAACCCACGTCGCGTCAAGGTCCGATCTCCCGCTATGCCGCGCCGCCTGACCAGGCACAAGTTCTGGGTACCTCCAGGATCACCAGCATCAAAGTCACCGTGCACTCGTCCGCCAACCCGGGCGCCGACGGGCGAAGCGACCGCACGCTGCAACTTTTGCGCACCGCCCCTCTCAGCACCTGGCGCGCATGTGAAATCGCTAGCCTCGAACCCGACTGGATCGCACCCGACCTTCAACACCCCGTCGGCCCCACCCAGTTGACAACCGCGGAGCCGCTCCAACTCCGTGGTCTTGGAGTGCTTCCTCGGGGCGGCCATGGTCGATTTTCCTCTCATGAGAACCATCTGACCCTCTGTCACCATCCTCCGCATCCCGAGGGAACCTCACGGTGGGAACCGAAGAAGCTCCGCCTGGGCCTGTTCTCCGCGGCCACTGGCTCCGCTTCACCGCCCGATGGCGCTGGACCGGCGTCATCACCCACGCGACCCGCAGAGCCAGATCCGGCTCTCAACTGCTCCGCCGCTCAATGTCGAGGGAGCGGAGCAGTGCACGTCGATCGCTGAAATGATGCTCGCCACGCAGGAGGCACAGAAGGCCGCATGCGCTTTCGCCGACGCGGAGATGGTGGCCCGGCTGGGTCTCTGACATTCCGCGAGTAGGCCGGCGGAGGTGCGATGACCCTGCCGAGCAGGCGGTTTGCTCGCGGACGGGGTACGGGCATCCTGTTCCTGACCTGCGGTGGCTGCTCAGCGCCGACCCAGCCCACCGCGGTGCTCGACGCCGGCCTGTGCGGCGAGGGCGATGGTCGGTTCCGAGACGGGGACGTCGCCGAGTGCCTCGTCGATCGCCGGTCAGCATCTTCACCAGGCGCGGGCCGTTCAACAAGCGCGCGATGCCGTTCGTGCAGGGCGGATCGCCAATGCACCAACAGCAGCCCACACCGCGCCGACTCCCCCTGCATAGAGCCGAAAGATTGACTGAGGGCAGCGGGAGTTCCCTGGGACTTTTCTGGGACTTCCGGCTACATCAACGAGTACGAGCGTGAAACATCCGAAAGCCCATTCGTGCAGGTCAGCGACCTACGACCGCACAACGTCGCAGGTCACCGCGCTCACTGGTCTCTTCCGGGACATCTGAGGGACCCAAGGTGACTGCCGCCGTCGCGGGGTTCGCGGCGGCGGCAGTCGTGCTGTGCCGTACGGTCACGCGAGCGCGGCGACCAGCGAAGCGAACGCCGCGACGATGACGCCGACCCGTACGTAGTGCCACCGCCCCCAGCGATCGAGCTGCTGCTTCCAGTCGGCGGGCCGGTTCTCAGGCGTCCACGTCCTGTTCCGGTTGTTGATCGGGACGAGCAGCAGGACCGACATGACGACGCTGAGCAGCAGCAGCGCACCGGCGGCGACGACGAGGCCCGCGCCGGCGTCGCCCCACCCGACGCCCGCCCAGACGGCGACGAGGACCAGCGAGCCGACGTACCAGAACGGCATCACGGCGCCGAGCATCCGGCCCCCGTGCGCGTGGCCGAGCTGGGCGCTGTCCTCGGGCAGCGCGTCGAGGATCCGGTTCATGACGAAGGCGACGGCGAACTCCACGCCGACCATGACGCCGACGACCACGGTGGTGACGATCTCAAGTGCGTCGAGCATGACGCCCCTCCTGGAATCTAGTGCCGCTAGCTGATGGGTCAACGCTAGACCTTCTGCCGCTCGGTTGTCTAGCGGTGCTAGGATCGAGGTATGTCGGTACAGGAACGCAAACAGCGGGAGCGGGCGGACCGCGAACGCCTCATCGTGGCGACGGCCCGCGAACTCGCCGAGCGGCAGGGCTGGGACGCGGTGACCACCCGCCGCCTCGCCGAGAGCATCGAGTACAGCCAGCCCGTCCTCTACAGCCACTTCCGCGGCAAACGCGAGATCATCGGCGCCGTAGCACTCCAGGGCGCCACGGAGCTGGCGGCGGCGATCCGCGCCGCGACGGCCACGGCGGACGGCCCGCGTGCCCGCGTACGAGCCCTGGCCCGTGCCTACCTCGACTTCGCGGAACAGAACCCGGCGGTGTACGACGCGATCTTCCAGCTGGACGGCGGCCTGCCGTACGCGCGCGACGACACCCCGGAACCCCTCAAGGACGCCTTCGCCGCGCTCCTGGAGAGCCTGGGCGAGGTGGCGGGGAACGGCGTCGCCGAGGGCCTGTTCACAGAGACGTTCTGGGCGGCCCTGCACGGAGTGGCGACCCTGACCCGCTCGGGCCGGCTGCCACCGGAGCACACCGAGGCGCGGCTGGACCTCCTGGTGGACCGGCTCGCCCTGGCGTGACTGCGCTCTGCGCGGATCGTCCTGCCATCCAGTTTCATCCGTTTGTGTGGCGCCGCTCCGAACGGGATGCCCGTCGCGGCTTGCGTAGGCAACTGTTGCTCGGATGAACGGTGTTGTCCCTGGAGCGCAGGTGCGGCGTGCCGGGATCGTGTACCTGACCCTGTTGGCCGTGAGCACCGCAGGAGCGCTTCTGGTCGCCCCGCACCTGGAGGACCCGGCGTCCGTGCTCGCGGCGCTCCTGCCGACCTGGGCCGGCGCCTATCTGGCCTGGAGCGCCTACCGGGCCGACCGGGTCGAAGCGGCTGTGGCACTGAGCCCCGCCGAGGCGGCCGACAGGCTGGCCGACGCTGTACGGCGACAGTGGGAGGCCGAGGCCGCGATACGGCGCCTGGCCGACCCGTATCCGCTGCCCGTCGCCTGGCAGGGCACCGACCGCGACCTGGCCGAGGCCTCGGACCCGCAGCGGCTCGCCGGCCGGGACGATGAGATCGCCGGCGTCTTCACACGGCGCATCACGGCCCGGCGGCTGCTGGTTCTGGGCGAGCCGGGGGCGGGCAAGACCCTCCTGCTGGTGAGGCTCGTGCTGGCGCTGATCGAAAGACGACAGGCCGACGATCCGGTGCCGGTCCTGTTCTCGCTGGCCTCCTGGGACCCCGCCGCGCTGGATCTGCGGACCTGGATGGAGCGTCGGCTCGTGCAGGACCATCCGGAGCTCGGAACCCCCGCGTCCCATGTCCATGGGGGGCGGGTCACCCTGGCCGGCCTGCTGCTGGAGCGGCGGCTGGTCCTGCCGGTGCTCGACGGGTTCGACGAACTCCCGGCCGCGATGGGGGCGTTGGCCCTGCACCGCGTCAACGAGGCCCTGCCGTACGGCTGTGGCATGGTTCTGTCGAGTCGTCCGGACGAGTACCGTGCGGCACTGCGGCCACGTGGTGCGGTTCCCGCCCGGCTCGCGGACCTGGCCGGCATCCACCTGCTGCCTCTCGGCGCCAGGGAGGTCGCGGATTACCTGCAACGGGACGCGGGCGGCCCCGGCGCCCGTACAGCCGGGCGCTGGAGCGCGGTGACCCAGGTGCTGGGGACGGCCGAGCCGGTGGGGCAGGCCCTGACCAGCCCGCTGATGGTGTCCTTGGCGCGGTCCATCTACAACCCGCGCCCGCAGGAGGGGCACGAGCGGCTGCCGGATCCCGGAGAACTGCTGCGGCTGCGCACCCGTACGGCCGTGGAGCACCACCTCCTCGACGCCTTCCTCGACGCCGCGTACCGGCCGCACGCGGGCCGCCTCTCCCGGTGGAGCGCCACCCGGGCTCGCCCTGCCCTTCGCTTCCTCGCCCGATACGCGGAGCGCGGACGCGACGGCGCTGCCGAACTCGCCTGGTGGAAGCTCCGGTACGCCGTTCCTGCCGTGCTGCCCCAGGCGCTGGCCGGAGTGCTGCTGGGCGGCACGGCTTGGCTGTTCGAGGGGGTGATCATGGAATTGACCCACCATCTCACCCCGGACGGGGTACCGGTGCGCTGGGACGAGCGGGGCGGCCTCGGCGTCGTGGCGGCCGGGATCTGCGGCGGTCTGACCTGCGGGCTCGCCGCGGGCTTCACCGCCATGGTGCTGTGCGTCCTCGCTGTCATGCCCGACGTCACGCCCGAGCTCGTGTTCAACCGCGTGGCCGACGGGATCTCCCTGGCCCTGGTCGGGGCGATCATCTCCGGCTTCGCTTTCGGTAGCCGGCCAGGCCTGCGGCGGCTCGCCGACTGGGATCGACGGGCCCTGGCGGCCGGAGCCGTGGCCGCCGTCTGCTACGCGGCGGCATTCGGCAACGGCTGCGGCACGGTCAGTGCCCTCCTCTACGGTGTGGCCGCAGCCGCGGTGGGCGCGGACGGCGTGCTCGCCGACCCCGCCTGTCCGGCCGCCCGGATGCGCTGGCACTGGAGTGTGCGGGGTCTCGGCCGCGGACTCCTGGTCGGCATGCTGCTCGGCGGCAGCATCCTGCTGGAAGGACTGCTCGCGGACACCCTGTCCGGCGGCGACGGCGTCGAGTACATCGCGCCGCCCGATCCGCTCGCGGCGTTCTGGTCGGCCGAGCAGACGGGCGCGGTTTTCGCCGTGTCCTGCGTGCTCGTGCACGGCCTGCGCGTCGTCCCGGTCGATCTGGGCACCTCGGTCGACGGCCGGGCCCTGCTCGCCAACGACCGGCGTACATTCGTCAGTTGCGTATCAGTCGCGGCCGTCGTCGGCGCCATGACCATCGGGTTCCAGGGCTGGTGTGCCGTGTTGACGGGCTCGACGCGGGTGTGGGGTGCCGAGGCGGCCGGCAGGCCTTTGTGGGCGTTCGTGGTCGGACTCATCCCGGCCGTCCTGACCGGATTGGCCATCGGGATCCGGCAGTCCGCCTGGGGACACTACGCGGTTGCCCGCTGCTATCTGGCCCTGCGCCAGGGACTGCCGTACGACCTCACGGCCTTCCTCGCGGACGCCTACGACCGGGGTGTGCTCCGGCGGGTCGGTGCCGTCCACCAGTTCCGGCACCTCGCATTGCAGCACCGGCTCGCTGCCGCACGTGGGCCTGGTAGCGGCGGAGGGTGACCGAGTGGCTGTCGTGCATCTCGGCTGTGATCATGAGGTGGGTCTCGATTGGATGAGAGCGGTCAACTGCCCCCGGGCATGACCATCCAGCCCCCATGTACTAGAGTTATCTCGACATCGAGATATCTGCCGAGGCGTACCGTAGCCGCCCCCTCTAGTAAGGGTTACCTAACTTAGCCCTACCTTAGCGGATCGGCCAAGTAGGCGTGGCGGCAGGATGCGGTGGTACGCGCACATCAATGAAGGAGACTGTCGTGTCGGCGAACAGCTTCGACGCCCGCGCCACGCTCAGCGTGGGCGACGAGTCGTACGAGATCTTCCGGCTGGACAAGGTGGAAGGCTCGGCTCGCCTTCCGTACAGCCTGAAGGTCCTGCTCGAGAACCTGCTCCGCACGGAGGACGGCGCGAACATCACCGCCGACCACATCCGCGCGCTCGGCGGATGGGACTCGCAGGCCCAGCCCAGCCAGGAGATCCAGTTCACCCCGGCCCGGGTGATCATGCAGGACTTCACCGGCGTCCCCTGCGTCGTCGACCTCGCCACCATGCGTGAGGCCGTCGAGGCGCTCGGCGGCGACCCGGCGAAGATCAACCCGCTCTCCCCGGCCGAGATGGTCATCGACCACTCCGTCATCGCCGACAAGTTCGGCACCAGCGACGCGTTCAAGCAGAACGTGGACCTGGAGTACGGCCGCAACAAGGAGCGCTACCAGTTCCTGCGCTGGGGCCAGACCGCGTTCGACGACTTCAAGGTCGTCCCGCCGGGCACCGGCATCGTCCACCAGGTCAACATCGAGCACCTGGCCCGTACGGTCATGGTCCGCAACGGCCAGGCGTACCCCGACACCCTCGTCGGCACCGACTCGCACACCACGATGGTCAACGGCCTCGGCGTGCTCGGTTGGGGCGTCGGCGGCATCGAGGCCGAGGCCGCGATGCTGGGCCAGCCGGTCTCGATGCTCATCCCGCGCGTCGTCGGCTTCAAGCTGACCGGCGAGCTGCCGGCCGGTACGACCGCCACGGACCTGGTCCTCACGATCACCGAGATGCTGCGCAAGCACGGCGTCGTCGGCAAGTTCGTCGAGTTCTACGGTGAGGGCGTCGCCGCCACCTCGCTCGCGAACCGCGCCACCATCGGCAACATGTCGCCGGAGTTCGGCTCGACCGCGGCGATCTTCCCGATCGACGCCGAGACGATCAACTACCTGCGCCTGACCGGCCGTTCGGCCCAGCAGCTCGCGCTCGTCGAGGCGTACGCCAAGGAGCAGGGCCTCTGGCTGGACCCGCAGGCCGAGCCCGACTTCTCCGAGAAGCTGGAGCTGGACCTCTCGACGGTCGTCCCGTCGATCGCCGGCCCGAAGCGCCCGCAGGACCGCATCGTTCTCGCCAACGCCGCGCAGCAGTTCGCGCTGGACGTCCGCAACTACGTCGACAGCGCCGACGAGGCGGGCAAGGAGTCCTTCCCGGCCTCCGACTCCCCGGCCGCGACCAACGGCGTCCCGTCGAACCCGGTCACCGTGACCGCCGCCGACGGCTCGACGTACGAGCTGGACCACGGCGCCGTCACCGTCGCCGCGATCACCTCCTGCACCAACACCTCCAACCCGTACGTCATGGTCGCCGCCGCGCTCGTCGCGAAGAAGGCCGTGGAGAAGGGCCTGACCCGCAAGCCGTGGGTCAAGACCACCCTCGCGCCGGGTTCGAAGGTCGTCACCGACTACTTCGACAAGGCGGGTCTGACCCCGTACCTCGACAAGGTCGGCTTCAACCTGGTCGGTTACGGCTGCACCACCTGCATCGGCAACTCCGGCCCGCTGCCGGAGGAGGTCTCCAAGGCCGTCAACGACCATGACCTCGCGGTGACTTCGGTCCTCTCCGGCAACCGGAACTTCGAGGGCCGTATCAACCCCGACGTCAAGATGAACTACCTCGCCTCCCCGCCGCTGGTCGTCGCGTACGCCATCGCCGGTTCGATGAAGGTGGACATCACCAAGGACGTCCTCGGCACCGACCAGGACGGCAAGCCGGTCTACCTGGCCGACATCTGGCCGTCCGAGGCCGAGGTCAACGACGTCGTCGCGAACGCGATCGGCGAGGACATGTTCAACAAGTCCTACGCCGACGTCTTCGCGGGCGACGCCCAGTGGCAGGCGCTGTCGATCCCGACCGGCAACACCTTCGAGTGGGACGCGGAGTCGACGTACGTCCGCAAGCCCCCGTACTTCGAGGGCATGACGATGGAGACCACGCCGGTCGCCGACATCACCGGCGCGCGTGTCCTCGCCAAGCTGGGCGACTCGGTGACGACGGACCACATCTCGCCCGCCGGTGCCATCAAGGCCGACACCCCGGCCGGCAAGTACCTCACCGAGCACAACGTCGAGCGCCGTGACTTCAACTCCTACGGCTCCCGCCGAGGCAACCACGAGGTCATGATCCGCGGCACGTTCGCCAACATCCGCCTGCGCAACCAGATCGCGCCGGGCACCGAGGGCGGCTATACCCGCGACTTCACCCAGGCCGACGGCCCGGTGTCGTTCATCTACGACGCCTCGCAGAACTACCAGGCCGCCGGCACCCCGCTGGTCATCCTGGGCGGCAAGGAGTACGGCTCCGGCTCGTCCCGCGACTGGGCCGCCAAGGGCACCGCGCTCCTCGGCGTCAAGGCCGTCATCACCGAGTCGTACGAGCGCATCCACCGCTCGAACCTCATCGGCATGGGCGTCCTCCCGCTCCAGTTCCCGGCCGGCCAGAACGCCGAGTCCCTCGGCCTCACCGGCGAGGAGACCTTCTCCATCACCGGCGTCACCGAGCTGAACAACGGCACGACCCCGAGCACGGTCAAGGTCACGACCGACACCGGCGTGGAGTTCGACGCGGTCGTCCGCATCGACACCCCCGGCGAGGCGGACTACTACCGCAACGGCGGCATCATGCAGTACGTGCTGCGCAGCCTGATCCGCAAGTAGGGCTCGCCGCAAGGCAGTTGAGGGCCGTATCCCCGTATGTCGGGGGTGCGGCCCTTCTGCCGTATCCGCCCCGTTACATCGCCCCGCCTCAGGCTGGACACAGGGTTCACCCAGCCGACCGGGACAGGATCAGGACATGATCCGTACCCGCCTGCTCCTCTTCGTCGGCGCGCTGCTGGCGGTCGTCTGTACGGCGATGGCGTCGGCGACCGTTCTCACTCAACGCGCGCATCTGCTCGGGGAGTTGGACGACCGCGTCACCGCCGCCGCCGAACAGGGGGCGCCCGGCGGTCCGGTGGGACTGCTCGCCGCCCGCACGGACGCCACCGGCCGCGTCCTCACCGCGCACGTCACCGGACACGGCGACCTCACCCCCGTACAACGCGAAGCGCTCACCGGCATCGCCCCCGACGGCGACAAGCACACGCGTACGGTCCCCGGCCTCGGCGACTACCGCCTCACGGCGCCCGGCGGAAACGTCCTCACCGGCCTTCCCATGGCCGACGTCCAGAACACGATCCGCAGCCTTCTCCTCACCGAGACGACGATCGCGGCGGTCGGTCTGACGGCGGCGGTGTGCGGCTGCGCGATGGCGATACGGCGTCAACTCCGGCCTCTCGAAAGGCTCGTGACGACAGCTACGGCCGTGTCCCGCACGCCGCTCACCGAACTGCCCCGACTCTCCGCCGACTTGAGCACCGAGACGGGCCAACTCGCCACGGCCCTCAACCGGATGATCGACCACGTCGAAACGTCCCTCACGGCAACCCGCCACACCGAGGAACGCATGCGGCGCTTCCTCGCGGACGCGAGCCATGAACTCCGCACGCCGCTCGCCTCGATCTCCGGATACGCGGAACTGATGAACCGCGACGCCGGTGTCATGCCGGCGGAGCTGGCGTGGAGCAGGGTGAGCGCGGAGTCGGCGCGGATGACGGGGCTGGTGGAGAACCTGCTCCTGCTGGCGCGGCTGGACGAGGGGGGTCCGCTGGAGAGGGGGGAGGTCGATGTGGCGGGGGTGGTCGCGGAGGCGGTGTGGAGGGCGCGGAGGGAGGGGTGCGAGTGTGAGCTTGAACTCGGGGTGGGGGAGGGGGTGTTGGTGGTGGGGGACGAGGGGAGGTTGCATCAGGTGGTGACTCAGCTGCTGACGAATGCGCGGGTGCATACGCCGGTGGGGACGAGGGTGAGGGTGAGTGTGGAGGGGACGGGGGGTGTGTGCGTGATCCGGGTCCGCGACACGGGCCCGGGAATCCCGCAGCACCTGCTACCGACGGTCTTCGACCGCTTCACGCGGGCGGACGAGTCGAGGGTACGTACGCATGGGGCGTTGGCGGGGTCGGGTCTGGGTCTGGCGGTGGCAGAGGCGATAGTCAGAGCGCATGGCGGCACGCTCACGGCCCAAAGCCAGCCGGGCGAAACGGAGTTCAGGATCGAACTACCGTTGGTGAGAGGAACTATGGGAGCTGTAAAAGTGGCAGCGCAGCAACGTACCTAAGGGGCGCGGGGCTGTATCGATTTGCGGCTACCGCCGCGTGGGCGCGACCAGCCACAACGCACCCGCAGCCGCCAAACTACCTTCACCCCCGTTTACATCGGCGCCCCGCAGCGATACCTTCCGCACAGATGGGGTGGGAGCGCTCCCACCCGTGGACCGGAACCCACCAGGACCGCCCCCACCCCATACCCGCACAGCCGTAGAGAAAGGACGGCTCCCCCTCATGTCCCCCACCTCGACACATGGCATGATCACGACAAATTTATCGAGGTACCTCCGCACCCGCCCCCTCCTCCTCGTCCTCTTCTCGCTCCTCGCCGTCATCCCCGCCCTCGGCCTGATCGTCTCGACCGGCGGCAAGGCGGAAGCGCACGGCACCCCGATGAAACCCGGCAGCCGGACGTTCCTGTGCTGGCAGGACGGTCTGACGGACACGGGCGAGATCAAGCCCGTCAACCCGGCGTGCAAGAACGCCCAACAGGTCAGCGGCACAACGCCGTTCTACAACTGGTTCTCGGTCCTGCGCTCGGACGGCGCCGGCAGAACCCGCGGCTTCGTGCCGGACGGCCAACTCTGTAGCGGCGGCAACACGAACTTCACCGGCTTCAACGCGCCCCGCAACGACTGGCCGCTCACCCACCTGACGTCCGGCGCGACCATGGACTTCTCGTACAACGCCTGGGCCGCGCACCCGGGTTGGTTCTACGTGTACGTCACGAAGGACGGCTTCGACCCCACGAAGACCCTCACGTGGGACGACATGGAGTCGACGCCGTTCCTGAGCGCCGACCACCCGCCGCTGCACGGCTCGCCGGGGACCGTCGAGGCCAACTACTCGTGGACCGGGCAGCTTCCGGCGAACAAGTCCGGCCGCCACATCATCTACGTGGTCTGGCAGCGCTCGGACAGCTCGGAGACCTTCTACTCCTGCTCCGACGTCGTCTTCGACGGCGGCCACGGCGAGGTGACCGGCATCCACGAGCCGGGCAACCCGAACGAGCCCGTGCCCGGCACCTGCACCGCCACCCGCCGTACGACGGGCAGTTGGAGCGGTGGCTACCAGTCCGAGGTCACCGTCACCAACTCCGGCGACGTCCCGATGCTCGGCTGGATGGTCAACTGGACGCTCGCCGCAGGGCAGAAGGTGGACAGCCTCTGGAACGGCGCGGCCACTTACAGCGGGCAGGACGTGATGGTCCACAACGCCGGCTGGAACGGGTCGCTCAGTCCAGGGCAGAGTTCGACCTTCGGGTACGTCGTCACCGGGGGCAGTGGGGACAGTACGGCCAGCCTGCCCTGTCGGGTCGGCTGATCAACCGCAAGGAAGACGGGCTGCTCTGAGCGGACCCGGTGGCATCGAGCCGTGTGCCACCGGGTCCGCGAGCCGGACGGCCCCAGGGGGGGGAGGGGCCGTCCGGGGTGGTCCCCCGGCGTCCGGACGACGACACGGAGCTGGGGGAGCACGGGCGACAACGCCGTCGGCGGATAACGTTGTCGGAAGGTCTGTACTTGTACTGTACAGCCTCAACTGCCGGTCCAGTCAAATGAGTTGACGTGCGAGAGGGGCCGGGCGGTGGTGTGCCGGCCGGCCCCGGACAGCGCTATTCGGCCGTCTGTGTCCGACGCCGTACGACGAAGTATGTGATGGCCAGTACACCGGCGATGCCGATGCCGATGATCGCCCAAGTCGTCCCGGATGTGCCGCTGTTGTCGTCCTTCTCGGCGGCTACCGGGGACGCGGAGGGGGACGGTGTGGATGCCGGGGTGGTCGCGGGGGTGCTCGGTGTGGGCGTGCTCTGGACCAGTGCCGCCGGCTTCAACTTCAGTACCGGTGCCGGGTTTCCGCTGTGGGAGTGGTCCTCCTCTTCCTTCTTGCCGGGTTCCTCCAGCTCGATCCAGCGGTCGGTCTTGCCGTCGCTGTACGTCTGGAGCGTCTTGAACACGAGCTCCTCCGCGTCCGGCAACTGCTTGACGGTGACCGACACTTCGACGTCCTCGCCGGTCGGCATCGGGGCGCCCTTCACGGTGAAGCCGTCCGAAGTCGGTGCGAGGGTCCAGTTCTTGGGGCCGCTCGCGTAGGTCACGTCGGCGGGGGCGATGCCCTTCGGGAGGACGACCCGGACTTCCTTGATTCCGGCCGTCGCCGACTCGGACTCGGCGGACCAGGTCAACTCCACGTTCTGGGCGAGGGCTTGGGGGTTGTCGGCCTTGACTTCTACGTGGGCGGCGGCGGATTGGGCGGTGAGGAGGACGAGGGCGGTGGCGGCGAGGGCGGTGAGGGTCTTCTTGAGCATGGTTGGTCGTCTCCAGGCAGGGGTGTAGCGCGGATCGGCTCAAGGGCCGTCCGTGGAAGGTCAGTTGGTGTGGTTCGACCTGGCTGCTGGAGGGCCTCTGCGCACCACGACATGCGCGAGTGCTACGCCACCGGCGCATCGGGGGAGGGTGATGGTGTGAGGTGGGAAGACTTGTGCATCGGGGGAGGCGGGGGTGAATCCCGTCAATGCCCGGAGGGCGGCGGTGCGGTGCCGTATGCCTTGGGCGAGCCGCCAGAAGACCTGGTCCGCGCGTTGGAGCAGGGCGGCGACGAGGAGGGCGGCGAGGGCGTGGGCGGCGGTCATGGTCCAGGAGGCGTGGGTGGCCGTTGCCTCAGAGGCGTGATGGACGTGTGCGGAGCCGGTGTGCCCCGCCGCCAGCCACTGATGGAGCCCGCCCTGGGCGAGGGCGCAGGCGAGTGCCACCACGGGTAGTGACCGGGGTCGTCGAACGCCCAGCAGGCCGAGCACGAACAGCACACTCGCCCCGACCAACACGCGCTGCCAGTGGGGAGGTTCCTCGGCGACGAGGTGGTGAGCAGTCGCCCCCAGGGCGGCGCCAACAGTAGCAAACACACCGGCACGAGCCACAGGTACCGGCGCGTCAGCGCCGTCCTTCAGGGGCGCGGGGAACTGCGCGAGCAACCACGACGAAGCCGCACTCGCCCCGCAACCCCAGCGCACTTCACTCATGTTCCGCCCATCATGGAGCACCCGCTCCCCAGACGGATACGAATCACCTCACCAAACTACTCAATCCACCCCCTCGAACACCCCCGCCAACCACTCCAACTGCAACGCGACATGAACCGCGTCCCCACCCTCATGCCCGTTGTACGCGTACGTATGAATCTCCCGCCGAGGCTGCGAACCCCCCACCTCCCCATACCGATTGAACGCCGCGAACGCCCCACTCGGCGGACACACCCGATCCCTCAACCCCGTCCCGAAATGCGCATGGGCCCGAGCCCGCCGAGCGAACGACACCCCCTCCACATAGGCCAACGTCCGATACGCGACCTCCTCAACTCCCCGATGCACAGAGAGATACGCGGCGATCTCCCCGTACGGCCCCGCATCCGTGAGCTCCAACGCCCGCCGAACCCCGCACAACAACGGCGCAGTAACCAACGCGGCGACAAGGTCAGGCACCAGCCCGGCAACGGCCAACGCCAGCCCCCCACCCTGACTGTTCCCGACGACGGCAACCCGGGACGCGTCGACACCCGGCAACGTACGCACGGCCTCGACGGCCCGCACGGCATCGGTGATGAGCCGCCGGTAGTGGTACTGGTACGGATCGAGCAGCCCCCGTACGACAACTCCCGGCCCCCCGGCGGTAGGTGGCCCAGGGTCGAGGGTCCCGCCCCCACCGCTCCCGTAACTGTCCCCCTGAGCCCGGTTGTCCATCAGCAAGTGCGCGTACCCGGCGTTGACCCAGGTGAGCCGCTCATGGGACAGCCCCCGCCCCCGCCCGTACCCGGCGTACTCGACGACGGTCGGCAACGCGTCCGGCGTGTTCGCGGGCCGGCTGTACCAGGCCCGCACGGGATGCCCCCCGAACCCGGGAAACGTGACGTCCCAAGTCTCCGTCAGCTTCAGCCCGTTGCTGACCGGCTCGGTCCGCACGCGCAACGGCACCTCGGCGGCGGCCTTGAGCGTCTCGTGCCAGAACGAGTCGAAGTCGGCGGGCTCGTCCAGCGGTGGCCGGAACGACTCCAGCTCAATCAGCGGCAGATCGAACGCGCCCACGGCGACACCTCGCAGGATTCGGTAACGGAATGGAAACTTGCGGAGCTGAGAAGGGTCGGACCACCCTGTTCTACCCCCTCGGTGACGCTTCCAACGCACCATGGCCTCCTGAGGAATCTCCTGCATGACCCATTGACAGCGGTTTCTACGTGCCCATAAGTTGCCGCGAAGTTACCGGTAAGAGCTCGAAAGTTTCGGTTCCGCGCCCCGCTCCGGGAGGCCCGAGCATGAGCACCCCCACCACATCGGCGCCCCCGCCGGGCACCCAGGACCCGCCACCCCCGAAGTCCCCGGGTGGCACGAAGTACCCGTCCGCGCGCCGCAGTTGGCGTCGGGCGCTGCGGCGCGACTGGCAGTTGTACTCGCTGGTGGTCCTGCCGCTGCTGTTCTTCCTCGTCTTCCGCTATCTGCCGATGATCGGCAACGTCATCGCCTTCCGCCGGTTCGAGCCGGGCGGTTCGATCCTGGGTGAGCAGTGGGTGGGGCTGCGCTATGTGCGCATGTTCCTCAGCGACCCCACCTTCTGGCAGGTCTTCCGCAACACCCTGTGGCTGGGCCTGCTGACCCTCGTCTTCTGTTTCCCGATCCCGATCGTGCTGGCGCTGCTCCTCAACGAGGTGCGCCGCACCGCGCTGAAACGCTTTGTGCAATCGGTTTCCTACCTGCCGCACTTCCTGTCGGTCGTGATCGTCGCCGGTATCACCATGCAGATGCTCGCGACGGACGGGCCGGTCAACCACGTCCTCGGCTGGCTCGGCCACGATCCGATCCGCTTCATCCAGGAACCCGAGTGGTTCCGGACGGTGTACGTCGGCTCCGAGGTCTGGCAGACCGCCGGGTGGGGCACGATCCTCTACCTCGCCGCGCTGACCACGATCGACGACGACCTGTACGAGGCCGCGCGCATCGACGGCGCCAACCGCTGGCGGCAGATCTGGCACGTCACGCTGCCCGGGATCCGGCCCACCATGATCACGCTGCTGATCCTCAACATCGGCACGTTCATGGCCGTCGGCTTCGAGAAGATCCTGCTGCTCTACAACCCGCTGACCTATCCGACCGCCGACGTCGTCTCGACCTACCTCTACCGGGCCGGTGTCGAGTCCAACAGCTTCAGCTACGCGGCGGCGATCGGCCTGTTCGAGGCGGTCATCGGGCTCGTCCTCATCACCTCCGCGAACCAGCTCTCGCGCCGTACAGTGGGGACCAGCCTGTGGTGAGCACCCTCAAGACCCGGCCGGCCGCGAAACCCCGGACGTCCGTGAACCAGCCGACGCGCGGCTACCGCGTCTTCCAGGGCGTCAACGGCATCGTCCTCACCGGCGTCGTCGTCCTGACGCTCTACCCGTTCCTCAACATCGTCGCCCGCTCCTTCAGCGGCGAGCGCGCCATCCGCTCGGGTGAAGTCACCCTGTGGCCCAAGGGGTTCGACCTCACGACGTACCGCATCGTCATCAACGACTCGACGTTCTGGCGCAGTTACGGCAACACCGTGCTCTACACCGTCACCGCCACCGTCGTAGCCATGGTTCTGACGACCTGTTACGCCTACGTCCTGTCCAAGAAGAACCTCAAGGGGCGCGGACTCCTCGTCGGCATCGCCGTGTTCACGATGTTCTTCTCCGGCGGCCTCATCCCGAACTACGTCCTCATCACCAGCCTCGGCCTCAAGAACTCGGTGTGGGCCATCGCCCTGCCCAACGCCATCAGCGTCTTCAACCTGCTGGTGATGAAGGCGTTCTTCGAGTCCCTGCCGAGCGAGCTGGAGGAGGCCGCCCAGATCGACGGGCTCAGTACGTACGGCATCCTGCTGCGCGTCGTGCTGCCGCTGTCCAAGGCCGTCGTCGCGACGATGATCCTGTTCTACTCGGTGTCCTTCTGGAACTCCTGGTTCCAGGCGTTCCTGTACATGGACCGGACCGACCTCATGCCGGTCACCGTCTATCTGCGCAACATCATCGCGGGCGCCACCGGAGCCTCCAACGCCGGTGCCACCACGGAGCAGGGCACGCAGGTCGCGGCCTCCATCCAGGCCGTGACGATCGTGCTCACCTCGCTGCCGATCCTGTGCGTGTACCCGTTCGTCCAGCGTTACTTCGTCTCGGGCGTGATGCTCGGCGCGGTCAAGGGCTGACCGTCCTCACCTCCCAAGGAGTGTCCGGTGCAGAAGAACTCCCGCTCCAACGCAGGCCAGTTGTCGCGCCGTCAGATCCTGGCCGCGGCCGGGTTCGTCGGCCTCGCCACCCTCACCGGCTGCGGCAGCGGTGACGACGGCGGCGACTCCAAGGACCTCTCGAAGAAGCAGAACGGCGCGATGGAGGACTTCCGCGTCGGCCAGCAGTTCAAGGCGACGAAACCGCTTTCTTTCGACGTCCTGCACAACGACAACCCGGCCTACCCGATGAAGTCGAGCTGGATGTTCTGGAAGGAGGTGACCCGGCGCACGGGCGTCACCCTCAAGCCGATCTCGGTGCCGCTCAGCGACTACGAGAAGAAGCGCAGCCTCCTCATCGGCGCGGGCGACGCGCCCTTTCTCATCCCCAAGACCTACCACCCGTCCGAGGCCGCCTTCGTCTCCTCCGGTGCGATCCTCCCCGTCAGTGAGTACGTCCATCTCATGCCCAACTTCCAGGACAAGGTGAAGAGATGGAAGCTGGAGCCGGAGATCGACGCGATCCGCCAGTCCGACGGCAACTACTACCTGCTGCCCGGCCTCCACGAGAAGCTCAAGTCCGGCTACTCGATGGCGTTTCGCACGGACGTCCTCCAGAAGCACGGCCTCGCCCTCCCCACCACCTGGGACGAGGTCTACAACGTCTTCAAGGCCCTCAAGACCGAATACCCCGACCGCTACCCCTTCTCCGACCGCTGGAACGTCAACACCCCTTTCCCGCCAGGGGCGTTCTTCGGCTACCTCGGCCAGGCGTACGGCATCCCGGCCGGCTGGTCCTACGACAACCTCAGCTGGGACGCCGGCAAGAAGGAGTTCGTCTTCACCGGCGCCCGTGACGAGTTCCGCCAGATGGTCGAGTTCGTCGCGAAGCTGGTCTCCGAGAAGCTCATGGACCCCGAGAGCTTCACCCAGACCGACGACAACGCGCAGCAGAAACTTCTCGCCGAGAAGTCTTTCGCGATCAGCGCCAACCCGCAGGTCCTGGTCCAGGAGTACCGCTACAACCTGACCAAGCAGGTCAAGGGCGCCACCATCGAGATGGTCCCGGTGCCGCTGGGCCCCGCCGGACCCGTCGTGCTCGGCGGCGGCCGTCTGGAGAACGGCCTCATGATCTCCAGCAAGGCCCTCAAGAGCGCCGACTTCGTCGCCATGATGCAGTTCGTCGACTGGCTCTGGTACTCCGACGAGGGCCAGCGCTTCTCCAAGTGGGGCATCCAGGGAACGACGTACACGTACAGCGGCGGCCAGTACAAGCTGGAGCCCGGCATCTCCCTCATGGGCTCGATCCCCGACGCCCCGAAGGACCTCCAGAAGGACTTCGGCTTCTTCAACGGCGTGTTCACGTACGGCGGCAGCTGGGCGCTGGTCTCCTCCAACTTCAGCCCCGACGAGAAGAAGTTCCAGGACGCGATGGCCCAGCGCAAGGAACTCCCCGTCGCCCCCGCCCACCCCCTCGAATCCTTCGAGCAGGAACAGGCCACCCTCTGGGACACCCCCCTCAAGGACCACGTCGGCCAGAACGCCCTCCAGTTCGCCCTCGGCAAGCGGCCCCTGTCCGAATGGGACTCCTACGTCTCGGAGTTGAAGTCCAAGAACATGGACCAGCTCGTCGCCCTCCACAACAAGGCCTACCAGCGCTACCAGAAGGAGCACGGGTGATCCGCGTCCCCGCCGAGACCGTCGGTTCCCTCCCCACCGCCTGGCGCCACTGCGTCGGCACCGGCCGGACCGAACTCGCCCTGCGCCGCGACTACTTCGACTCCCTGAAGCTGGTCCAGCGCGAGATCGGCTTCCAGCACATCCGGGGCCACGGCCTGTTCGGCGACAGCATGGGCGTCGTCCGCCCCTACGAACACCAGGGCACCCGGGGCCTGCGCCACAGCTTCACGTACGTCGACCAGGTCATCGACGCCTACCTGGAACTCGGCATCCGACCCTTCCTCGAACTCGGCTTCATGCCCGAGGAGTTGGCCTCCGGATCCCAGACGGTCTTCTGGTGGAAGGGCAACGTCACCCCGCCCCGCTCCCACACCGAGTGGGCCGACCTGGTCCGCGCCACCCTCACCCACCTCATCGACCGCTACGGCCCGGACGAGGTCCGCACCTGGCCCATCGAGGTGTGGAACGAACCCAACCTCGACCTCTTCTGGGAGAACGCCGACGAAAAGGCGTACCACCACCTGTACGAGGTGACCGCGCACACGGTGAAGGAAGTCGACGCCTCCCTCCAGGTGGGCGGCCCCGCGATCTCCCCCGGCGCCGACGAATGGATGCCCCGCTTCACGGACTTCACCGACCGGAACGACGTCCCCCTCGACTTCGTCTCCCGCCACGCCTACACCTCGGGCCCCGCCCAGCGCGTCCCGTTCGCCAGCTACCAGACCCTCGCCCCGGCGCGCGACCTCCTCGACCAGTTCGCCATCCCGCGCCGCCAGCTCAAAGGCACGCGGTACGCCGAACTCCCCGTCCACATCACCGAGTTCAACTCCTCCTACTGCCCGGACAACCCGATCCACGACACCGCGTTCAACGCGGCCTACCTGGCCCCGGTGCTGGCGGAGGGCGGCGAGCTGGCCGACTCCTTCTCGTACTGGACGTTCAGCGACATGTTCGAGGAAGCGGGCGTCCCGACGGCCCTGTTCCACGGCGGCTTCGGCCTGTTGACACACCGTCAGGTCAAGAAGCCCACCTTCCACCTGTACGCGTTCATGTCCCGCATGGGCGAGGACCTCCTGTCGAGGGGCGACCACCACTTGGTCACGCGGCACCCCGACGGCCGGGTAACTGTCCTGGCCTGGGCGCCGGTCGACCCGACGGGGGAGACCCCGGGCCCGGACCGCCACGAGGTCCACCTCTCGATCCCCCTGGCAGGGACGGGGACTTCAGGGCCGGAGGCGTTCGTACGCCGCTCGACCGTGGACGAGGACCACGGCAACGCGTACACCGCATGGCGCGAGATGGGCAGCCCACGCTCCCCGAAACAGGGCCAGTTGGACATGCTCCACGAGGCATCGGAACCGGCCCGCACCCACTTCCGCCTCCCCCTGGAGGAGGGCCGGGCGGACCTGCGCCTCACCCTGGCCCGCAACGAGATCACCCTCGTCGAACTGGCCCCCCTGGTGGACGAGACCTCCGAATGGTGGGACGAGAGGCGGCTGTTGGGAAGGGAGACGCCATGAGCGCCAACAGCGCGATCACCTCGTTCGGCACCGGCCCCCTCTCCCGCGCCGCCGTCCTCATCCACACCCTCCTCACCACCGAAGCCCTCCTCCTCGTCACCGCGGCCCCCGGCCTGATCCCCCTCTTCCTGATCGGCCCCACCCCCCTGACGGCCCTCTTCCTCCTCCCCCTGGGCCCCGCCGCCTCCGCCGCCCTCTACGCCCTGCACCACCGAGGCGCCGACCTCACCGACCTCCACCCCACCCGCCTCTACCTCCAGGGCCTGCGCCTCAACACCCTCCCCGCCCTGAAACTCTGGACCCCGCTCCTGGCCTGGCTGACGGTGACCGCCTTCACCCTCACCCACTTCGCGAGCACCGGCCTCCCCACCTGGTGGGCCCTGATCATCGCGGCCACCGCCCTCACCACCCTCCTCTGGGGCGCCCACGCCCTGATCCTCACCTCCCTGTTCACCTTCCGCGCCAGGGACACGGCCCGCCTCTCCGCGTACTTCCTCCTGCGCCACGGCAAGGTCACCCTGGGCGCCCTCTCGCTCCTGATCGTGACCGGCGCGATGACAGCCCTGCTCACGGAAGCACTCCCGGCCCTCCTGTCGGCCCTCCTGCTCCTCTCCCTGCTCCACACCGCCCGCCCGGTGATCGCCGAGACGAAGGAGAACTTCACCGCATGACCGACAAGATCCGGTACGGCGGCGATTACAACCCCGAGCAGTGGCCGCAGGAGGTCTGGACCGAGGACCACCGCCTGTTCGACGAGGCCGGGATCGACACGCTGACGGTGGGCGTGTTCATCTGGTCGCTGACCCAACCGGCCGAGGACACCTACGACTTCACGGTCCTGGACGACATCCTGGACCGGGCGGCGGCGGAGGGCAGAAGCGTCTGCCTGGCGACGGGAACAGCCGCCCTCCCGCCGTGGCTCGCGAAGCAGTACCCGGAGGTCAACCGCACCGACTTCGAGGGCCGCCGCCACCGCTACGGCCAGCGCCACAACTTCTGCCCCAACTCCCCGGCGTACCGCCGCCTCTCGACGCAGCTGGCGGCCCGCCTGGCCCAACGCTACGGAAACCACCCGGCGTTGCTGGCCTGGCACATCAACAACGAGTACGGCGGCGCCTGTTACTGCGACCTGTGCGCGGAGGCGTTCCGGGACTGGCTGAAGGCGCACCACGGCACCCTGGACGCCCTCAACGACGCCTGGTGGACGACCTTCTGGTCCCACCGCTACACCGACTGGGCGCAGATCGAACCCCCGAGCGCGCTCACGGAACACTGGCGGGGCCCCGACCACACCGCGTTCCAGGGCATCACCCTGGACTACCAGCGGTTCATGACGGACGCCCTCCTCGGCTGCTTCACGGCGGAGAAGCGGGCGATCCGCGAGCACGACCCGGAGACCCCGGTGACGACGAACATGATGGGCGCCTACCGCCCCCTCGACTACCACCGCTGGGCCCCGCACCTCGACTTCGCGTCCTGGGACAACTATCCGCCGCCGGACGCCCCGCCGACCCGCCCCGCCCTCGCGCACGACCTGATGCGCGGCCTCAAGGACGGCGCCCCCTTCTGGCTGATGGAGCAGACCCCGTCCACGACGGCGTGCCGCGACGTCAACCCCCTGCACCGCCCCGGCGAACTCCGCCTCGCCACCTGGCAGGCCGTCGCCCACGGCGCCGACGCGGCCCTGTACTTCCAGATGCGCGCCTCCCGCGGCGCCTGCGAGAAGTACCACGGCGCGGTCATTGGCCACGCGGGCCGCGACGACACCCGCACCTTCCGCGAAGTCGCCGCCCTGGGCCGGGAGTTGGCCGACCTCGGCGACCTCACGCTCGGCGCCCGCACCCCCTCCCGCACCGCGCTCCTCTTCGACTGGGACAGCTGGTGGGCCCTGGAGCTCTCCGACGGCCCCTCCCGCCTCGTCCGCTACCTGGACGTCGTCCACGCCTACTACCGCGCGGCCCGCGAAGCCGGCGCCGACGTGGACGTCGTCCCCGTCACCGCCGACCTCACCCCGTACGACGTCGTCCTCGCCCCCGCCCTCCACCTCATCAAGGGCGACCTGGCGAGCCGCCTCGAAGCGGTCGCGGAAAGTGGCGGAACCGTTCTCGCGACGTTTCTGTCCGCCCGCTCCGACGAACACGACCGCGCCTTCCTCACCGACCTCCCGGGACCCCTCGCATCCCTCCTGGGTATCAGGATCGACGAGTGGGACTCACGTCCCCCGGAGGTCGTACAACCCGTAGTACTTCCGGACGGCCCCGAGTCCCAGGCCCGGCTGGTCTTCGAGATCGTCCAGCTCAGGGGCGCCGAACCCATCGCCCCCTACGGCGCGGACTTCTACGCCGGTACGCCCGCCGTCACCCGCAACCGCTTCGGCGGACACGGCGGCGAGGGCTGGTACGTCGCCACGGCCCTCGACCAGCCCGGCGTCGACCACGTCGTCCGCCTCGTCCTCGCCCGTCACCACCTCATCGGCCCCTACGCCGACCACCCCACGGTCGAGACCGCCACCCGCGTCACCGAGGACGGCACCCCTCTCCTCTTCCTCCTCAACCACGCCCGCGAAACAGCCGAGTTGACCGCCCACACCACGACGACCGACCTCCTCACCGGCAAACGGGCCGAGGCAGGCTCCCCCTTGCTCCTCGACCCGCTCGGCATCGCGGTCCTCAAACCGGATCAGTAGATGTGCCGTCCCCGCTCGTCGGCGACCCCCGACTTGCGGAAGAAGTACGTGTTCACCTGATCCCGCCACTCCCGGGCGCTCCGCACCTGCTCCTCGAACCGCTCCGCGCCCCGCGCGAACCGCTCCGGATCCACCACCCCCTTGAGGCCCGCCCACACCCGGCGGGCCTCCTCCGCCTCCTCGGCCCCCTCGAAGTGCGTGTCGTAGATGTGCTGGATCACGGTCTTTCCGCTCTTCAACACATGCCCGTACGGCACATGGTGGAAGAACAGCAGCAGTTCGTCGGGGCAGCTCTCCACCGACTCGTACACCGAGGCCCACGGCTCCCCGTACTGCCCCGCGTACCCGGTCCCCGTCGCCACGCTCCGGTCCACCCCCACCCCGTCCCGGTCGGCGAAGTGGTAGGTCCCCCACGGGCTGTACTCGTACCCGTCGACACTCGGCCCGTAGTGATGCCCCGGCTGCACCATGAACCCCACCCCGAGCGGCGCCGTGTACTTCTCGTACGTCGCCCAGGACCCGGCGAGAAGCTGCCGCAGCTCGCCGAACGGCCCGTCACCGAACGTCAGTCGGAGCCACTCGTCCAGGATGTCCAGTGGCTCCGCATCCGGCTGCCACGCCAACCGGCCGAACGTGTACAGGTTCGCCTGCGCGAGCGGATGCCCCGTCCAGAACGGATCGTCCCCCACGTTCGACACCGCGACCAGCTCTCTCGCCAACTCCCCGACGGACGGCCCCTGTTCACCCCCCGGCCGGAACCGCAGCACCTCGCTCCACATCGGCCCCAGCCAACAGGCGTGCCGCTGCTGCCCGGTGTACTCCTGCGTCGCCTGCACCTCCACCGCGAACCGCGTCCGGGGCAGCGCCCCCAGCACCGGCGACACCGGCTCCCGCGTCTGGAAGTCCATCGGCCCGTGCTTCACCTGGAGCACCGCGCCCTCGGCGAACTCCCCGTCCAGCGGCGCGAAATGGTCGTACGCCGCCCGCGCCCGGTCCGTCGACCGGTCCCGCCAGTCCTGCCGGTGGTCGTAGACGAACGCCCGCCAGTGCACCGTCCCCCCGAACGGCGCGAGCGCGGCGGCCAGCATGTTCGCCCCGTCCGCGTGCGAGCGCCCATAGGCGAACGGCCCCGGCTGCCCCTCCGAGTCGGCCTTCACCACGAACCCCCCGAAGTCCGGGATCGCGTCGTACACCCCCCGAACAGCCCCGGCCCACCACTCCCGCACCCCCGCGTCCAGCGGATCGGCCGTCCCCAGCCCACCCAGCACGATCGGCGCCGCGAACGTCACCGACAGATGCGTACGAATCCCGTAGGCCCTCAACACCTCGGCTATCGCGGCGACTTCACCGATCCGCTCGGTCAGCAACCGCGCCTCCGCCGCGTGCACATTGACGTTGTTCACGGCGACGGCGTTCACCCCGCAGGCCGCGAGCAGCCGCGCGTACGCCCGCACCCGCGCCACGTCCCCCCGGGCCCGACCGTCCACCCAGAACACCGACCCGCCCGCGTACCCCCGCTCGACCTGACCCATGACCGGATGCACGGCCACGTTGTCCCAGTGGTCCACCATCCGCAACGGCAGGGCGGGGGAGTGGAGTTCACTCCGCGCCGGTCCACTGAACGCGCTGTCGCCGAGGCGTACGACGTGGAAGAGGCCGTAGAGCAGCCCGGCTCCACCGGACGCGGTGACCGAGGCGCGGGTGCCGTCGAAGGCGAAGGCGAACTCCTCGCTGGAGCCTGCGAGTTCGCCGGAGCCTGCGGGTTCCGCCACCTCCAGCAGCAAGTCGTACGCCCCCTCCCCGACCACCTCCCCACCGAACCGCCCACAGGCTTCCCGCACTTCACCCCGTACGGTCTCCACCAACTCCCCGGCCCCCCGCACACACACCCGCCGGCCCCCCACCGCCCGGAACGCCTCCGCAGGCAACCACGCGGGATCGAGACTCTCAAGCGACGGCATACGTCCCCCAACTCGGCGGCTCAGGCGAGCAGTTCGACTTCCGACAGCACCGCCTCGCCGTCGAGCAGCAGACGGTACTTCCCGTACGTACCCGCAGACCCCACACCGAACGCCCGTGTCTGCCTGCCCCACGAGAACGACTCCCCGTCCCGCCGGTCCAGCGTCGCCCACGCGACCCCGTCGTTCGAACCCTGGAGCGTCCACGCGCGAGGCGCCCGCGCCGGATCAGGCCCCGAAGTCAGCGTGTACTGAACCCCGTTGACCCTGCCGGACACCGGAAGGTCGACCGACGTGACGGCCGCTGAGGAAGCGGACGTGTCGTCGAACAACGCCCCACCCCGCCGCAGCACATCCTCACGAGGCCGAGGCGCCGCATCCCCCTGAGTGATCGACACCGGCCCCGACCCCGCACCCCACGAAGAAGGACGCGGCCCCATGGCGAACTCCAGCACCCCGCCCCGGGAGATGGCCGAGTGCGGCAGCGAAGTCGACGTCAGCGCACGCCCGTTGAACCGCACCCCCTGCACATACACGTTCCGCGCACTGTTCCCCGGCGCCTTCACCACCAGCGTCCTCCCGCTGTCCATCCGCACGGTCACCTTCGTGAACAGCGGTGACCCGATGGCGTATTCACCGCTCCCCATCACCAGCGGATAGAACCCGAGCGCCGAGAACAGGTACCACGCCGACTGCTCCCCGTTGTCCTCGTCCCCGTGATACCCCTGCCCGATCGAGCTGCCGGTGTAGAGCCGCGCGAGCACCTCCCGCACGGCAGCCTGCGTCTTCCACGGCTGCCCGGCCGCCAGATACATGTACAGCGCGTGGTGCGCGACCTGGTTGGAGTGCCCGTACATCCCCATCCGGACGTCCCGCGCCTCGGTCATCTCGTGGATGACCCCCTCGTACGACCCGGCGAAGTCGACGGACGCGGTCTCGGGAGTCGACAGGTAGGCGTCGAGCTTCCTGCCCAACTCCCCACGCCCGCCGTACAGGTTGGCGAGCCCCCGGCTGTCCTGCGGCGCGGTGAACGCGTACCCCCAGCCGTTGGTCTCCGTGTAGTCGTACCCCCAGACACGCGGGTCGTACTCGGCGGACGGCACCCGCCAGTCGCCCTTCGCGTCCCGGCCCTGGAAGAAACCGGCCCGGGAGTCGAAGAGGCGGACGTATCCGCGCGCCCGGTCGAGGAAGTACGCGGACTCCTCGCGGTACCGCTGCTCCCCGGTCCGCCGGTACAGCTCCTGGCCCATCCGCGCGAGGCCGTAGTCGTTGACGTACCCCTCCAGCGCCCAGGACAGCCCCTCGTGCGTGTCCGTCGCCGTGTAGCCGAGGAACGGCGAGGTCGCCATGCCCTTGCGGCCCACACCCGGACTCGGCGGCACCACCGTCGCGTTCTTCAGCGCCGCCTCGTACGCCGCCCGCGCGTCGAAGTCGACACCCTTCACGTACGCGTCCGCGAAAGCGACGTCCGACGACGTGCCGGTCATCAGGTCGGCGTACCCGGGGGAGGACCAGCGGGAGATCCAGCCGCCGTCCCGGTACTGCTGCACGAACCCGTCGACCAGCTCGCCCGCTTGACGGGGCGTCAGGAACGAGTAGGCGGGCCACGCCGTCCGATACGTGTCCCAGAAACCGTTGTTGACGTACACCTTGCCGTCCACGACCTTCGCGCCCGTGTGGGTCGGGGTGTCGGGGCCGGTCGGCGGCGAGAACGGCGAGGCGTACTGGTAGGTCGAACCCACCTTCTCGAAGCCGGAGTTGGGGTACAGGTACAGCCGGTAGAGGCTGGAGTACAGCGTCGTCAACTGGTCCGGCGTCGCCCCTTCGACCCGGACCCGCCCCAGTAGTTCGTCCCACTGTGCCCGTGCACTGTCTCGCACCTGCTCGAAGGACCGGCCCGACGGGATCTCCTGACGCAGGTTGTCCCGCGCCTGGTCGAGGCTGATCAGCGAGGTCGCGATCCGCAAGGTGACGGTCGAGGTGTCGAAGCGGGCGTACCCCTTCACGCCGTCGACAGCCCCGTCCTTCATGGGCTCGGCGAACTCCCCGTACACGAAGAGCCGCGAAGCCCCCGTCGACAGACCGGACTTGACGTCGCTGTACCCGGTGACGACGCCCTTCCCGACGTCCAGCGAGAGCCCCGCGTCCTCCTTCACATTGTCGAAAACGACACTCCCACCGGAACTCGCGCTCCCGCCAGAACTCGCGCCCCCACCGGAAGCCCCCGGAAACGTGAACCGCATGACCGCCGCATGATCCGTCGGCGCCACCTCCGCCCCCATCCCGCCCTCGAACCCCACCCGGTACCCGTACGGCCGAGCCACCTCGTCCTCGTGCCGGAACGCCGCCGCCCGCTCCCCCCGCCCCGTCGGCGGCACCCCGCTCCCCGCCACCGGCATCACCTGGAACGTCTGCCGGTCCCCCATCCACGGACTCGGCTCATGACTCACCCCGAACGCCTGGATCTCCGGCAGATTCCGGGAGTTGTTGCCCCGCGCGTACTGGTACAGCCAGCCCAGCGAGGACGCGTCGGTCACCGGAGTCCAGAAGTTGAACCCATGCGGTACGGCCGTGGCCGGAAAGGTATTACCCCGGGAGAAGGCACCACTGGAGTTGGTCCCCCGAGTGCTAACCGCGTAGTCCGAAAGATGGACCCGAGGAGCCGAAGCCACCACCCCGATCCGCACATCGTCCACCCACCCCCGGAACCGGGCCGCCCCCCTACCTGAGTCGTACCCGACCAGTACCCGGTCGACCGTCTTCCCCGCCGCCACCGCCCCGAGCGCCACCTCCACGTCGTTCCACTGGTTCACGTACAGCACCTTCGCCGCCCCCTGACCTCGCGGCGAAGCCTCGAACCCGTACTGATCCACCGCCCCGAGCGAACTCAGCAACGTCCCGTCCGTGAACGCCAGATCCACCGCGACGTTCGTGGCCGCGTAGTCCAGATCCCCGTCACCCATCGCGGGAAAGATCCGGTACCCCAGCCGGGTCCCCCGCCCGACCGGCACCTCCACGTCGAGCACCTTGTTGTACGACCACCCCGCACCGGCCGAGGTCTGCCGCCCGGCGTACCGCAGCGCCCGCACCCCCGTGAACCCGGCCCGAGCCTTCGCCGTGGGAGACCCCGAGGGCCCCCGGTCGACCCCGGTCAGCATGTGCGGCGGCACCGGCCCCGCACTCCCGCCCGTCCCGAACCGCACATCGGCGAGCTGGAGCAGACCCGCGCCCCGGTTCGCTGTGACCTCCAGCCGGAAGTGGCTGAAAGCAGCCGCTGCGGGAAGCGCGTACGTACGACTCTCGAACCGTTTCTGGAACACCACCCCCGCCTGGGCGTCCAGTTCCGTCCATGACGAACCGTCGGTGGAGCCGAGCAACTTCCAGTCGGCAGGGTCCCGTTCGGGCGCGTCGTTCGCCGAGGTCAGCGCGTACGAGACGAGGGAGACGGGCCGCGCCAGGTCGAACTCCGCCCACCCCGTCGGCTCGAACACCAGCCACTTCGTGCCGGGTTCGCCGTCCACGAGGTTCTCCTTGACCTCCCCGCCGCCGGTGTTCTCACCACTCGCGCGCACCCCGGTGACCTGGTCGGTGACATCGCCGGGAAGCCCGCCGGCGTCGTACCCGCCGTCCACGCCGGACGCCCCGCGCACCTCGTCGACGGTGTCGGTCCAGTCGGGCGCGGGCTCGCCGTCCTCGAAGGAGGTCGCGAAACCCTCGTAACCGTCGTAGGAAACTTTTTCCGTACCTGCCGAAACCCCCGCCACAGCCCCCGCCGAAACCCCCACCACCCCCGGCGACGACAACACCACAACCGTCGCACACGCCACCACGATCGAGTGAAACCGCTTCCCCCGCCACCCCCGCCCCCACCGCTCCCGCATACCCGATGCACCTCCCGAACCCCTCGGACGACCCGGACCCGACAACGTTTTCCCCGTGCCGGTGCGGGAATCAGTAGGTGGTCAAGTGACCTGTGATGTCAAGGACGTTCACTGGGGAAAGCGCTTGTGGTGTCGCGAATTCGGCAGCGGGGTGCCGTGGCGGCCGTCCGGATTTCCACGAGGTCTCAACTTGGAAAACAGGCTTGGCCAACCTTGCATTCGATCTTGCTCCCCTGCCGGGAAATGGACTATACCTGTCGGCGTTTCCTGCACGACCCTGCTTGACCCGACGCGGCCCCGGAACTGATCCGGTGCCGCCCTGAGTCCTGGAGAAGGCGAGGACTTGAGCATGGGATCCACCTCCGCAGAAAGCCGGGAACCGGCAGGCGTGGGCCGCCGGTCGATGATCAGGACGACCGCGGCGCTCGGACTGGTCTCCGCGCCCGCGCTGTCGTTCCTCACCTCGTGCGCCAGCAGTGGCGGCGACAGCGAGGAGAAGGCGAAGACCGGGACGAAGACGGCGAAGAACCCGCTCGGCGTCGACGAGTCGGCGAACCTGGAGTTCGTCCTGTTCGACGGCGGCTTCGGCACCCAGTACGCCAAGGACGCGGTCGCGTCGTACGAGAAGGCGTTCCCCAAGGCCGAGGTGAAGTTCTCGGCCACCCAGAAGATCCAGTCCGTCCTCCAGCCCCGTTTCAACCAGGGCACCCCGCCCGACCTGATCGACAACTCGGGCGCCGAGCAGATGGACATGGGCATCCTGTCCAGCAAGAAACAGCTCACCGACCTCACCCCGTTGCTCGACGCCCCGTCGTACGACGACCCGAGCAAGAAGGTCCGCGACACCCTGCGCCCCGGCATCGTCGAGATGGGCCGGCTCGACGGCGCCCCGGTGTGGATCCTGTACTACGCCTACACGGTGTACGGCGTCTGGTACTCGCAGAAGGCGCTGGACTCGCTGGACTCGGCGTATCCGGAGACCTGGGACCAGATGCTCGCGGTCTGCGAGAAGGCCAAGAAGAAGGGCATCGCGGGCTGGACGTACGCGGGCAAGTACCCGTACTACCTGCCGTTCTCGCTGTACCCGATGATCGGCAAGGTCGGCGGCCGTGAGGTCCTGGACGCGATCGACAACCTGGAGCCGAACGCCTGGAAGAACCCGGCGGTCAAGACCTGTTTCGAGGCGTACTACGAGCTGTACAAGAAGGGGTACGTCCTGAAGGGCACCCCCGGTCTGGACCACATCCAGTCGCAGACCGCGTGGGCGCAGGGCAGGGCGCTGTTCATCCCCAACGGCTCCTGGGTCGAGAACGAGTCGGCGAACGTCATCCCCGCCGACTTCAACCTCGCCGTCTCGGCGCCGACCGGCATCGACGCCTCGGACAAGATGCCGTTCGGCACGATCTGGGCCTCGGGCGGCGAGCCGTTCATCGTCCCCGCGAAGGCGGCCAACGGGCTCGGCGGCATGGAGCAGCTGCGGATCATGCTCAGCGAGGCGTCGTCGCGGAACTTCACCTCCAAGGTCAAGTCGCTGAGTGCGTACAACGGCGGCACCGACGGCATCACCCTCACGCCGGGGCTCAAGTCGGGGGTCGCCGCGCTGGAGAAGGCCGGGGCCAACGTCCTGAACCCGAGACTCCAGGACTGGTACGTGAAGCTCCAGAAGGAGCAGATCGGGGTCTCCGGGCTCGGCGAGATGATGGCCGGACGGCTCACCCCGGCCGAGGCGATCAAGAAGATCCAGGGATACGCCGACGCCGCCGCCAAGGACACGTCCATCAAGCACTACAAGCACCAGTAAAGGCAGCGGTGGAGCGATGCGGCACGGCCAGTACCGGTTCATCGCGGGGTTCCTCGCCCTGCCACTGGGGCTGTACGCCCTGTTCGTCCTGTGGCCGTTCGTCCAGTCGATCTACTACTCGTTCACCGACTGGACCGGTCTGAGCCCCGAATTCAAGATGGTCGGATTCGCCAATTACCGGCGGATGTTCCACGACGACGTCTTCTGGAAATCGTTGCAGCACAGCTTGCTCTTCGCACTCGTGCTGCCGCTGGTGACCATCGGACTCGCCCTCTTCCTGTCCTACATGATCAATGTGGGCGGACGGCGGAGAAAGGGCGGACCCGCGATCAGCGGGGTGCGGGGATCGTCGTTCTACAAGATCGTCTATTTCTTTCCGCAGGTCCTGTCGATCGCCATCGTCGCGCTGCTGTTCGCTTTCGCGTACAACCCGGACAGCGGCGCGATCAACTCGATCCTGCGGGGGGTGGGCCTCGGCGACGTGCAGCCGCTGTGGCTGGGCGATCCGGACCTCGCGCTGTGGTGCGTGATGGCGGTGCTGGTCTGGTCGACGGTCGGGTTCTTCGTCGTGCTGTTCTCCGCGGGCATGGCGTCGATCCCGGCCGACCTGTACGAGGCGGCGCTGCTCGACGGGGCCGGCCGGGCCGCGACGTTCTTCCGCATCACCCTGCCGCTGCTGTGGGACACCGTGCAGTCCGGCTGGGTCTACATGGGCATCCTCGCGCTCGGCGCCGAGTCCTTCGCGGTCGTCCAGATCATGACGGTCGGCCCCGGCGGACCCGACTACTCGACGACGGTCATGACGCTGTACGTCTACCAGACGGCGTTCCGGGACGGCCAGGCCGCCTACGCCACCACCATCGGGGTCGCCCTGCTCGTCGTCACGCTCGCGTTCGCGGCGGTCGTGATGCGGCTGGGGCGGCGGGAGCGGCTGGAGTACTCATGAAGACGACCGAGGCTCCACCCGAGGTGAGAAAAACCGGACCGGCCGTTTCTGAAACGAAGGAGAAGCACGACCGGGGCGTGCTCAACGTCTTCTCCCACGGCGTGCTCATCATCTGGGCGATCCTCGTCGTCCTGCCGCTGGTCTGGGCGGTGATGACGTCCTTCAAGACCGACTCGGCGATCTTCAACTCGCCCTGGGCGCTGCCCGACGGGCTGCACCTCGACAACTGGGGGCGGGCCTGGACCGAGGCCCACATGAGCGACTACTTCCTCAACACCCTGGTGGTGGTGGGGGGTTCGCTCGTCGGGACGCTGGTCCTCGGCTCCATGGCGGCCTATGTGCTGGCCCGCTTCGAGTTCCCGGGAAACCGTTTCATTTATTACCTGTTCATCGGCGGCATGAGCTTCCCGGTGATCCTCGCCCTGGTCCCGTTGTTCTACGTCGTGAACAACCTGGGCCTCCTCAACACCATCCACGGCCTGATCCTCGTCTACATCGCCTACTCGCTGCCGTTCACCGTGTTCTTCCTGACGGCGTTCTTCCGCACCCTGCCCACCTCGGTCGCGGAGGCCGCGTTCGTCGACGGCGCCTCGCACAGCCGGACGTTCTTCCAGATCATGCTGCCGATGGCCCGCCCCGCCCTGGTCAGCGTCGGCATCTTCAACTTCCTCGGCCAGTGGAACCAGTACCTGCTGCCCACGGTCCTCAACACCGACCCCGACAAACGCGTCCTCACCCAGGGCCTGGTCCAGCTCGCCGTCAGCCAGGGCTACAAGGGCGACTGGTCGGGCCTGTTCGCGGGCCTGGTCATGGCGATGCTGCCGGTCCTCGCGGCGTACATCGTCTTCCAGCGCCAGGTGGTCGCCGGCCTCACGGCGGGGGCCCTGAAATGAGCCACGCGGGGCGTCACCGCGTCCCGCGCCCTCACCGGCGTACACCTGATGAAAGCGGCAGAAAACGCTTGCACAACGGGTGGTCCTGTCCTGTACCGCCCATCTCCCCGGAAATTGTTCAACCTCTTGACGGGAGGCGACCGGAACGGCTCAGCTTAGAGTTCACTAGTTGGACATAGTCGGGGCCTCGTCGAGGCGGCCCCGCGCGCGGGAGGTCGTCGTGGAGACTCCGGGGTCGCAGTCGTCACTGCACAGAGCCAACCTGGAGCGGGTCGTACGGGCCGTGCGGATGGCCGGATCGCTCACCCAGGCGGAGATCGCCCGTACGACCGGACTGTCCGCCGCGACCGTCTCCAACATCGTCCGGGAGCTGAAGGAGGGCGGGACCGTCGAGGTCACGCCCACCTCGGCCGGTGGCCGCAGGGCGCGCAGCGTCAGCCTCAGCGGGGACGCCGGCATCGTCATAGGCGTCGACTTCGGCCATACGCACCTGCGCGTCGCCGTCGGCAACCTCGCCCACCAGGTCCTCGCCGAGGAGGCCGAGCCCCTCGATGTCGACGCCTCCGCCGCGCAGGGCTTCGACCGCGCGGAACAGCTGGTCAGCCGCCTGATCGAGGCGACCGGCGTGGACCGCTCCAAGATCGCCGGGGTCGGCCTCGGCGTACCGGGCCCGATCGACCTGGAGTCCGGGACGCTCGGCTCCTCCGCGATCCTCCCGGGCTGGATCGGCACCCGCCCCGCCGAGGAACTGCGCGGCAGACTCGGCGTCCCGGTGCACGTCGACAACGACGCCAACCTCGGTGCGCTCGGCGAGATGGTCTGGGGGAGCGGCCGGGGCGTCCGTGATCTTGCTTACATCAAGGTCGCGAGCGGGGTCGGCGCGGGCCTGGTCATCAACGGGCGGATCTACCGGGGTCCGGGCGGCACGGCGGGCGAGATCGGGCACATCACGCTCGACGAGTCGGGCCCCGTCTGCCGGTGCGGGAACCGCGGCTGCCTGGAGACGTTCACCGCCGCGCGGTACGTCCTGCCACTCCTTCAGCCCAGTCACGGCCCGGATCTCACGATCGAGGGCGTCGTACGGCTCGCCAGGGACGGAGATCCCGGCTGCCGCCGCGTGATTGCTGATGTGGGGCGGCACATCGGCAGTGGTGTCGCCAACCTCTGCAACCTCCTGAACCCCAGCAGAGTGGTGCTCGGCGGGGATCTCGCGGAGGCCGGAGAGCTGGTACTGGGGCCGATCCGGGAGTCCGTCGGGCGGTACGCGATCCCCAGCGCGGCACGTCAACTCACCGTGCTGCCGGGGGCCTTGGGGGGCCGCGCCGAGGTGCTCGGGGCGCTCGCCCTGGCCCTGAGCGAGATGGGCGATTCGACCCTTTTGGACGGCACGCTGGCCTCTGCCGCACCCGCGTTCACTTAGAGAACGCATAGCGCCGTTGCCATCTCGTTAAGTATTTACTTCTTGACGCCGAACGTACGGCCGAGTTGACTTCCAGCCACCTCGGCCGCAGCGTTGCGGCCCTGTCAGGGAGGCAACCCCAATGAACGCAACGATGCGTAGAGCCGCCATCGGCGCCACCGCCGTCTCCATGGCGATCGTGCTGGCCGCGTGCGGCAAGGCCGGAGACGACAAGGACAGCGGCGGCAGCGACGCGTCCTCCGCCGGCACCAACTCCGGCGGCGGTGGCAAGTCCATCGGTCTGCTCCTTCCCGACACCGTGACCGCGCGGTACGAGAAGTTCGACAAGCCGTACTTCGAGGAGAAGGTCAAGGCGCTCTGCGCCGACTGCAAGGTCGAGTACGCGAACGCGGCGGCCAGCGCCGCCACGCAGGCGCAGCAGGTCAGCACCATGATCACCAAGGGCGTCAAGGTGATCGTGGTCTCCGCCCAGGACTCCGCCGCGATCAAGTCCTCCATCCAGGCCGCGGTCGCCAAGGGCGTCAAGGTCGTCGCGTACGACCGCCTCGCCCAGGGGCCGGTCTCCGGCTACGTCTCCTTCGACAACGTCAAGGTCGGCGAGCTTCAGGGCCAGGCGCTGCTCTCCGCGCTCGGCGCGAAGGCCACCAAGGCGTCCAAGATCGTCATGATCAACGGTGACGACGCCGACCCGAACGCTGCCGAGTTCAAGAAGGGCGCGCACCAGGCCCTCGACGGCAAGGTCGACATCGCCTACGAGCAGTCGGGTCTGTGGAAGGACACCGTCGCCGCGGAGAAGGTGTCCGCCGCGATCACGCAGCTCGGCGCGAAGAACATCGCCGGCGTCTACGCCGCCAACGACGGCATGGCCGGCGGTATCGCCAACACCCTCAAGGGCGCGGGCATCAGCGGTATCCCGCTGACCGGCCAGGACGCCGAGCTCGCGGGCATCCAGCGCATCGTCGCCGGTACGCAGTCCTCCACCGTCTACAAGGCGTTCCGGCCCGAGGCCGACGCCGCCGCGACGATGGCGGTCGACCTGCTCAACGGCAAGGACATCTCCTCCCTCGCCACCACCACGCTCACCAGCAAGTCCGGCGACAAGGTGCCCTCCCAGCTGCTGACCCCGGTCTCCGTGACCAAGGCCAACATCAAGGACACCGTCATCAAGGACGGCCTCTACACCGCCGCCGAGATCTGCACCGGCGAGTTCGCGGCCCCCTGCAAGGCCGCCGGGCTCCAGTAGGCGCCAGGGGTGAGGGGAAGGGCGCGAGGGTGCCGCAGAGGGCACCCTCGGCCCCGTACCCCTTGTGAGGCCCCTCACCCGGCCCCTGCTCCCCAAGGCTCGTCCGGCGTCCGTCCCACCTCTACGTCCCGCTACCGGGACGGACGCCGGACGGATCAGGGGTGCGCGCCGCCGTTGCCAAGTGCGGCGGCCACGCGCATGTTCATCTTGTAAACCTTGTGCGCCCACCCGCGCACACACCTCCGCGTCCGTTCAGTGCCGGCGCGGCATCCCGCCGGTCAGGCGGCGAAGGAGATGGTTCACGTGTCCGCTACGCCCGTGCTGGCGTTGCGCGGAGTCTCCAAGCGATTCGGTGCGGTCCAGGCCCTCACCGACGTCGATCTGGAGGTCCACGCCGGAGAAGTGGTCGCCCTGGTCGGCGACAACGGCGCAGGAAAATCCACGCTGGTCAAGACGATCGCCGGGGTCCACCCGATCGACGAGGGCGTCATCGAGTGGGAGGGCAGCGCGGTCAGCATCAACAAGCCGCAGGACGCCCAAGGCCTCGGTGTCGCGACCGTCTACCAGGACCTCGCGCTGTGCGACAACCTCGACGTCGTCGGCAACCTCTACCTCGGCCGCGAGCTGCTGCGCCGCGGCACCATCGACGAGGTCTCGATGGAGAAGAACGCGCGCGAGCTGCTCTCGACGCTCTCCATCCGCATCCCGAGCGTCCGCATCCCGATCGCGAGCCTCTCCGGCGGCCAGCGCCAGGTCGTCGCGATCGCCCGCGCCCTCATCGGCGACCCCAAGGTCGTCATCCTGGACGAGCCGACCGCGGCTCTCGGCGTCGAGCAGACCGCGCAGGTCCTCGACCTCGTCGAGCGGCTGCGCGAGCGCGGCCTCGGCGTCATCCTCATCAGCCACAACATGGCGGACGTCAAGGCGGTCGCCGACACCGTCCACGTGCTGCGCCTGGGCAAGAACAACGGCTCCTTCCCGGTGAAGGACACCAGCCACGAAGAGATCATCGCCGCGATCACGGGTGCCACGGACAACGCCGTGACCCGCCGTGCCGGGCGTCGCACCACGGAGGCGGCGAAGTGAGCGACACGCCGAAGGACACGCAGGTCGAGAAGACCGCGAAGGCCGCCGAAGCCGAGCAGGCCGAGGCCGAGAAGACCGCGAAGGCCGAGGTGACCAAGGCCGCCACGGCCCAGGACACCGTCGCCCCCGCCGACGACCCGACCGCGGCGCCGGTCACCGTCGTCGACCCCCGCCTCCTCGTCCGCGAGGAAGGCTTCAAGGGCTACTGGACGGAGTTCCAGCGCAAGGTCAAGGGCGGTGAGCTGGGGTCGATCCCGGTCGTCCTCGGCCTGATCGTCATCTGGACGATCTTCCAGGTGAAGAACGACCGCTTCCTGAGCGCCGACAACCTCTCCGACATCAGCTACTTCCTCTCGGCCACCGGCATGCTCGCCATTGGCCTGGTGTTCGTGCTGCTGCTCGGCGAGATCGACCTGTCCGTCGGCTCGGTCAGCGGACTCGCCTCGACGGTGTTCGCGGTGTTCGTGGTGAACCACTCCATGAACCCGTGGTTCTCGCTGTTCCTGACGATCCTCACCGGCGCCGCGATCGGCGCGCTGCACGGCTGGTTCTTCGCGAAGATCGGCGTCCCCGCGTTCGTCGTCACCCTGGCCGGCTTCCTCGGCTGGAACGGCCTGATGCTGTGGCTGCTGGGCTCCAGCGGCACGATCAACCTCCCGTCGGACTCCGGCCCCGTGCACATCCTGGGCAAGAGCTCCTTCTTCATGGACCAGCAGATCATCGGCGCCTACCTGCTGGCCGGGCTCGCCGTCGTGCTCTCCCTGATCGGCAACTTCGGTGAGCAGCGCCGCCGCAAGGAGGCGGGCGTCCCGTTCCGTCCGACCATCGAGATCCTGATCCGCGTCGGCCTGCTGGCCATCGCCGCGTTCGTCGCGGCGGCCGTCCTGAACAGCGCGAACGGCGTCTCCAACGCGCTGGTGATCTTCCTCGCGTCCCTGGTGGTCGTGGACTTCGTGCTGCGTCGTACGACGTACGGCCGCAAGGTCTTCGCGGTCGGCGGCGGCATCGAGGCGGCTCGCCGCGCCGGTATCAGCGTGCCCATGATCCGCATCAGCGTCTTCGCCATCTCCGGCGGGTTCGCGGCGGTCGGCGGCATGTTCTTCGCGGGCCAGACGGCGTCCGCGACGCTGAACGCGGGTGGCGGCAACACGCTGATGCTGGCGATCGCCGCCGCGGTCATCGGTGGTACGTCGCTCTTCGGCGGCCGGGGCACGGTGTGGTCCGCGCTGCTGGGCATGCTGGTCATCCAGTCGATCCAGACGGGGCTGTACCTGCTCAACATGGACACGTCGATCCAGTACATGATCACCGGTGGCGTGCTGCTGGGCGCCGTGGTCATCGACTCGGTGTCCCGCAGGAGCCAGAAGGCCGCCGGCCGAGGCTGAGCATTTTTTGAGGACAAGGTGCCCGGCACTCGAAAATGAGTGCCGGGCACAGCCATGTCATAGGTTCACCGGATGATGGGTACGGCCGAACGAGTGACGTACGACGCACGGCCCGAAGTCCGGCCACCGGGACGGAACATTAGACTCGTCAAGCCCGGTAACAGCTCGAACAGCTCTACTGCAAGGAGGCACGGGTGCCGCTGCTGACCCGCATCACGGGACCGCGCGATCTGGACCGGCTCAGCCCGGAGGAGCTGGACCAGCTTGCCGGGGAGATCCGGACCTTCCTCGTCGAAGCCGTCTCCAAGACCGGCGGCCACCTCGGCCCGAACCTCGGCGTGGTCGAGCTGACCATCGCCCTGCACCGCGTGTTCGAGTCCCCCAGGGACAAGGTGCTGTGGGACACCGGTCACCAGTCCTACGTGCACAAGCTCCTCACCGGCCGCCAGGACTTCTCGAAGCTCAAACAGAAGGGCGGCCTCTCCGGCTACCCCGCGCAGGGCGAGTCCGAGCACGACGTCATCGAGAACAGTCACGCCTCCACGGTCCTCGGCTGGGCCGACGGCATCGCCAAGGGCAACGAGATCCTCGGCCGGGACGACAGAGTCGTCGCCGTCATCGGGGACGGCGCCCTGACCGGCGGCATGGCCTGGGAGGCGCTCAACAACATCGCCGACGCGAAGGACCGCCCGCTGGTCATCGTCGTCAACGACAACGAGCGCTCCTACGCGCCCACCATCGGCGGCCTCGCCAACCACCTCGCGACCCTGCGCACCACGGACGGCTACGAGCGCTTCCTGGCGCGCGGCAAGGACCTCCTGGAGCGCACCCCGGTCGTCGGCAAGCCCCTCTTCGACACCCTGCACGGCGCGAAGAAGGGCCTCAAGGACTTCATCGCCCCCCAGGGCATGTTCGAGGACCTCGGCCTGAAGTACCTCGGCCCGATCGACGGCCACGACATCGAGGCCCTGGAGTCGGCCCTGTCGCGCGCCAAGGGCTTCGGCGGACCGGTCATCGTCCACTGCATCACCGAGAAGGGCCGCGGCTACCGGCCCGCCCTCCAGGACGAGGCGGACCGCTTCCACGGCATCGGCCCCATCCACCCCGACACCGGCCTGCCGGTCAAGGCGTCCGGCGCCGACTGGACGTCCGTGTTCGGCGACGAGATGGTGGCGCTCGGCAAGGAGCGCGAGGACATCGTCGCGATCACCGCCGCGATGCTCCAGCCGGTCGGCCTGAAGCGGTTCGCGGAGGAGTTCCCCGACCGCATCTACGACGTCGGCATCGCCGAGCAGCACGGCGCCGTCTCCGCCGCGGGCCTCGCGTACGCGGGCGTGCACCCCGTCTTCGCCGTGTACGCGACGTTCCTGAACCGCGCCTTCGACCAGGTCCTCATGGACGTCGCCCTGCACAAGTGCGGCGTGACGTTCGTCCTGGACCGCGCGGGGGTCACCGGCACCGACGGCGCCTCCCACAACGGCATGTGGGACATGTCGATCCTCCAGGTCGTCCCCGGCCTGCGCCTCGCCGCCCCGCGCGACGCCGACCAGGTCCGCGCGCAGCTGCGCGAGGCCGTCGCCGTCGACGACGCGCCGACCGTCGTGCGCTTCTCCAAGGGCGCCGTCGGCCCCGCCGTACCCGCCGTCGGGCGTGTCGGTGGCATGGACGTGCTGCGCGAGCCCGGGACGGACCGGCCGGACGTCCTGCTGGTGTCCGTGGGCGCGCTCGCGCCGATGTGCCTGGAGATCGCCTCGCTGCTCGACAAGCAGGGGATCACGACGACGGTCGTCGACCCGCGCTGGGTCAAGCCGGTCGACGAGGCGATGGCACCGCTCGCCGAGCGGCACCGGGTCGTCGTCACCGTCGAGGACAACTCGCGCGTCGGCGGCGTCGGTTCGGCGGTCGCGCAGGCGCTGCGGGACGCGGGCGTCGACGTACCTCTGCGTGACTTCGGCATCCCGCCGCGCTTCCTCGACCACGCCTCCCGCGCGGAGGTCATGGCGGAGATCGGCCTGACCGCGCCGGACATCGCGCGCCAGGTCACCGGCCTCGTCTCGAAGCTCGACGGCAGGTACGGCACCGCCGCCGAGGTGGGTTCCGTGGAGCCCGCGCGCGACTGACACGCCTGGATGGGCCGGATTCTTCACTACTTAGGGTGATGGATTCGGCCCATTCGCGTTAACGGAGTGAAAGCCGGGCATACGACCTACGCCCCTCTCGATGATCAGGCGTGGGAGGTCAGACCCGTGACCAGCAGCATCTTCCGGACGAAACAGGTCGAGCAGTCGATCGAGGACACCGAGGAGCCCGAGCACGCCCTCAAGAAGTCCCTGTCGGCCCTCGATCTGACGGTCTTCGGCGTCGGTGTCATCATCGGCACCGGCATCTTCGTCCTGACCGGCACGGTCGCCAAGAACAACGCGGGCCCGGCCACCGCCCTCGCCTTCGTCGTCGCCGGAGTCGTCTGCGCGCTCGCCGCGCTGTGCTACGCCGAGTTCGCGTCCACGGTCCCGGTGGCGGGTTCCGCGTACACGTTCAGCTACGCCTCGCTGGGCGAGCTGCCCGCCTGGATCATCGGCTGGGACCTGGTCCTGGAGTTCGCGCTCGGCACGGCGGTGGTGGCCGTCGGCTGGTCCGGGTACATCGCCTCGCTGCTCGACAACGCGGGCTGGCACCTGCCCGCCGCGCTGAGCGGCCGGGACGGCGCGGACGGCTTCGGCTTCGACATCCTCGCGGCGGCCCTCGTCCTCGTCCTCACGGGCATCCTCGTCCTCGGTACGAAGCTCTCCGCGCGCGTGACGTCGGTCGTCGTCGCCATCAAGGTGACCGTCGTCCTCGTCGTCATCATCGCGGGCGCCTTCTTCATCAAGGGCGACAACTACCACCCCTTCATCCCGAAGTCCCAGCCGGTCGACGCGGGCGGCGACCTCCAGTCCCCCCTGATCCAGCTCATGTTCGGCTGGGCCCCTTCCAACTTCGGCGTGATGGGCATCTTCACGGCCGCCTCGGTCGTCTTCTTCGCCTTCATCGGCTTCGACGTGGTCGCGACAGCCGCCGAGGAGACCAAGAACCCCCAGCGGGACATGCCCCGGGGCATCCTCGGCTCACTGCTGATCTGTACGACGCTGTACGTGGCCGTCTCCGTCGTCGTCACCGGCATGCAGCACTACACGGACCTCTCGGTCACCGCCCCGCTCGCGGACGCCTTCAAGGCCACCGGACACCCCTGGTTCGCGGGGTTCATCAGCTTCGGCGCGGCGGTCGGCCTCACCACGGTCTGCATGATCCTGCTCCTCGGCCAGACCCGCGTCTTCTTCGCGATGAGCCGCGACGGCCTCCTGCCGACGTTCTTCTCCCACGTCCACCCCCGCTACCGCACCCCCCACCGCCCCACGATCCTCCTCGGCGTGATCATCGCGATCGTCGCCGGCTTCACGCCCCTCAGTGAACTCGCCGAACTGGTCAACATCGGCACCCTGTTCGCGTTCGTGGTCGTAGCCATCGGCGTGGTCCTCCTGCGCCGCTCCCGCCCCGACCTGCCGCGCGCCTTCCACACCCCGTGGGTCCCGGTGATCCCGATCCTCTCGGTCGCGGCATCCATGTGGCTGATGCTGAACCTCCCGGCCGAGACGTGGCTGCGGTTCGGGATCTGGATGGCGATCGGGTTCGCGGTGTACTTCCTGTACGGGAGGAAGAACAGCAAGCTGGAGCAGCGGGGTGGGGGAGTGCCGGTCGGCAAGTAGGCGCGCGCGGATGGAGCGTGATCGTTCTCGCGGTTCGCTCTCAGTCGCGTGACGCGCCGTCCGTGGCGCGGGCCCGGTGCGCGCGGATCTCGTCGTGGTGGTCGGCGGCCCAGCCGATCAGGGATGTCACGATCTCGTGGAGGCCGCGCCCCAGCGGGGTGAGGGCGTACTCGACGCGCGGTGGGACCTCCGCGTATGCGGTGCGGGTGATCAGACCGTCCTCCCGGAGCTGGCGGAGCGTGAGGGTGAGCATCCGCTGGGAGATTCCGGGGACCTGGCGCTGTAGGTCGGTGTAGCGCAGCGGGCCGGTCTCCACGACCGCGATGAGGAGCAGGCTCCATTTGTCGCCGACACGGTCGAGGACCTGCCGGATGAACTCCATGTGCTCGGCGGGGATGCGGGCACAGGGCCCCACCGCCGCCGCGCCGACCGAACTGCCGGTGACCTCCATGACGCACATTCCTCTCCGGCACGAACACCGATGTGCCTTTTGTATCGGCTTCCATACTGGCCCATCATGACGCTACGAACAAAACGTAGGAATCAAGCGCAGGCAAGAGAGGCGCGTCATGAAGATCGAGATCTGGGCCGAGGTCACCTGCCCCTGGTGCGGACTGGGCAGCCACCGTCTGGACCGGGCCGTGGAGCGGTTCGAGCACGGCGACGAGGTGGAGGTCGTCCACCACTCGTTCCCGCTGAGCAGCAGCTTCCCCGAGGGGGACACCTTCTCCGTCCGCGAGGCACTGCTCCGCCGGTACGGTATGGGCGGCAGCCAGGCCGAGGCCTCGACCCGGCGGATCGAGCAGCTCGCCGCCGGCGAGGGCCTCAGCCCGTACCAGGTGCTGGACAACAAGGTCGGCAACACCGACCTGGCGCACGAGTTCCTGGCCCACGCCAGCGCCCAGGGCAAGAACCGCGAGGCCTGGGACGCGATCTTCCGGACCTACTTCGGCAAGGCCGAACCGGTGTTCTCCCTGGATGACCTCCTGGGGCTCTCCGACGAACTCGGCCTGGACCGTGAGCAGACCCGCCAGGCCCTCACCGAGCGCCGCTACCGCCGCCACGTCCGCGACGACGCGGCCCGCGCCCAGCGTCTCGGCGCGAGCGGCGCGCCGTTCATCGTCGTCGACGACCGCTACGGGATCCCCGGCGCCCAGGACAGCGACAGCCTCCTTGAGGTGCTGCGCACGGCCTGGGACGACAGCCACCCCCTCACCCTCGCCGACGACGCGGGCGACGCCCCGGTCTGCGGCCCCGACGGCTGCGCCGTACCGGCCCGCGGCTGACCTCCACCGGTCACCCCCGAACCACCCTTGATCGTTTCGAAAGGCTTCGCCATGTCCTACCTGCTGCACATCGACGCGTCCTCGCTGGGTGATGCCTCCGTCTCCCGTCAGGTCGCCCGGTCCTTCCGTGACGCGTGGCAGGGCCCGGTCGTCCACCGCGACCTGGCCGTCTCCCCCGCCCCGCACCTGACCGCGGCGGGCATCACCGCCCGCACCACCGACCCCGCCGAGCACACCCCCGAGCAGGCGAAGGCCGCCGCGGTCCAGGACGAGCTGATCGAGGAGTTCCTCGGCGCCGGCGCCTACCTGTTCACCGTGCCGCTGTACAACCTCACGATGCCGTCCGTGTTCAAGGCATGGCTGGACCAGATCATGGTCGCCGGGCGCACCCTGAGCTTCGACGCAGCCCCTGCCACCCTCGGCCGCCCCGCCACGGTGATCTCCGCACGCGGCGGCGGCTACGGCCCCGGCGCCCCGAAGGAGGGCATGGACCACCTGGTGCCCACGCTGGAAACCGTCCTGGGCCACCCGACCAACCTCGGCCTCGACGTCACCATCGTTCTGCCGGAGCTGACCATGGCCCCGCACGTGCCGATGATGGCTCCGCTGCTGCCGGTGCACGAGGCGTCCATGACCAAGGCGCACGACGAGGCCCGCCGCCTGGGCTCGACCCTGACCGGCCGGTCGGCCGCCTGATCCACCCCTGAACCGCCCGAAAGGCGTTTGATCACCATGAGCAACCTCCTTGTCCTCGGCGGCAGTGGCCGCACCGGCGTCCACGTCCTGGAGCACGCCGTCCGGCGCGGCCACCACGTCCGCGCCCTCGTCCGCAACCCCGACACAGTGCAGGCGCCGGCCGGCGTCGAACTGATCCAGGGCACCCCCGCCGACATCGACGACCTCCGCAAGGCCGCCGAAGGCACCGAGGGGGTGATCGGCGCGCTGAACAACGCCCGCGCCTCCGACAATCCGTGGGCCAAGCCGGTCAGTCCGCCGATGTTCATGACCGACGTCACCCGCAACACGCTCACCGTCATGGGCGAGCAGGGCATCCGCCGCATCGTGCTGACGTCCACGCAGGGCGCGGGCGACGACTGGGCCCGGCTCAATCCGCTGGTCAAGGCGTTCATCAACCGGTCGAACCTCAAGGGGGGCTTCGCGGACCACACCGGCGTCGACCAACTCGTCCGCGCCTCGTCCGGCATCGACTGGACCCTGGCCCGCGCCGTCACCCTCACCGGCAAGCCCCTCAATGGTCCCGTACGGGCCGCCGAGGCCGGCACCGAAAAGCCCGGAGCACGGATCAACCGCGCCGACCTCGCCCAGTTCCTCGTCCAGACGGTCGAGGACGGCACCTGGATCCGCAGAGCCCCCCTCGTCTGGAACGCACGAGGATGACCCACCCCATGATCCACACCCACCCCATGCACAACAGCTGTCCGACCTTAGGCGCGCCGTCCCCCGACGGTGACGCCGGACCGGAGTGACATGACAACGACCGACACCCCCCACACCGACATCGCGTTCGACCAGCGCCTGCGCGTCGTGTTCGACGATCTCCAGAAGACGTTCGGGGACGTGGCGCTCAGGCACGGCATCACGTTCGAGGAGCTGGGCCAGGCCATCACCTACGTGACGAAGCTGGTCGCGTCGGGGGAGTTCCCGCTGGCGGCGATCTCGCTCCTCGGCAACCACCCGATGGAGGTCAGTTACGGCATGGCCTACGCCCACCCGGAGAAGGACGGCGCCTCCACCTGGATCCCGACCGGGCCCGCCTACGTGCCCGGGGCACCGGAGATCGACAACCCCGGCGTGCTGCCGATGGCGCCCGACGAGCCCGGCGAGACCCTGCTCGTCTCCGGCACCGTACGCTCCACCTCGGGCAAGCCGCTGCCCGGCGCGGTCGTCGATCTCTGGCAGACCACCGCCGGCGGCCGGTACGCGGGGCTGACACCCGAGCAGGCAGGACCCCTGGAGGGCCTCGACGTCGTCGACTTCGACCTGCCGAAATACCACCTCCGCGGCAAGATCGTCGCGGATGCCGAGGGCCGCTACGAGTACCGGACCGTCCTGCCGGGCGTGGAGACCGCAGCGGTGCCGGGCAGCCTGTTCGACGGCCTCCTGCTCATGCTGGGACGGGCCAACTCGCGCGCGAGGCACATCCACGCGCACATCACCCACGACGACCACCACATGCTCACCCACCAGATCCACTTCGACGGCGATCCGCTCGTCGACACGGTCAGCGAGGGCGCGATCGCCCGGGAGCTGATCCACAAGACCGAGCTCCACGACGACGCCGAGTGGGAAGCACGCGGTCTGACCGGCCCGTACCGCACCCTCACCTGCGACTACACACTCCGCCCCATCGGCTTCGACGAGGTCAAGGACCCGTACGTCCTCGAAGGCTTCTGGAAACAGTGACCCGGAGCGGCCACACCGAAAGAGGGCCCCCGCGTTCTGCGGAGGCCCTCTCTCGCGTCAAGCGCCGAACGTTACGCCGGGACCGACGCCACCCCGGCGGACAGGAACTTCTTCCCGTTCACCTTCTCGGAGACGCCCTCGCGGTCCAGGTACGGCGTGATGCCGCCCAGGTGGAAGGGCCAGCCGGCGCCGGTGATCAGGCAGAGGTCGATGTCCTGCGCCTCGGCGACGACACCCTCGTCCAGCATGAGGCCGATCTCCTGCGCGACGGCCTCCAGGACACGGGCGCGGACCTGGTCCTCGGAGAGCACGTCGGAGCCCTGCTTGAGGAGCGCGGCGACCTCCGGGTCCAGCTCCGGCTTGAAGCCGTTCTCGGCGGAGTACACGTAGAACCCGCGCTTGCCCGCCTCGACGACCGCCTTGAGGTTGGGCGAGACGGTGAAGCGGTCCGGGAAGGCCCGGTTCAGGGTCTCGGAGACGTGCAGACCGATCGCGGGACCGACCAGCTCCAGCAGCACCAGCGGCGACATCGGCAGACCGAGCGGCTCGACGGCCTTCTCGGCGACCTCGACGGACGTGCCCTCGTCGATGACGTTCTGCACCTCGCCCATGAACCGGGTCAGGATGCGGTTGACGACGAACGCCGGGGCGTCCTTCACCAGTACGGCCGTCTTCTTCAGCTTCTTGGCCACCGCGAACGCCGTCGCGAGCGAGGCGTCGTCCGTCTGCTCGCCGCGCACGATCTCCAGCAGCGGCAGGATCGCGACCGGGTTGAAGAAGTGGAAGCCGACGACCCGCTCGGGGTGCTTCAGCTTCGACGCCATCTCGGACACCGACAGCGAGGAGGTGTTGGTCGCGAGGATCGCGTGCGCCGGGGCGACCGCCTCGACCTCGGCGAACACCTGCTGCTTGACGCCGATCTCCTCGAACACGGCCTCAATGATGAAGTCGGCGTCGGAGAAGCCCTCGGCCTTGTCGAGCACGCCACTGACCAGGGCCTTGAGACGGTTCGCCTTGTCCTGGTTGATCCGGCCCTTGCCGAGCAGCTTGTCGATCTCGGCGTGGACGTAGCCCACCCCCTTGTCGACCCGCTCCTGGTCGATGTCGGTCAGCACGACCGGCACCTCAAGGCGGCGCAGGAACAGCAGCGCGAGCTGCGAGGCCATCAGACCGGCGCCGACGACACCGACCTTGGTGACCGGACGCGCCAGCGACTTGTCCGGAGCGCCGGCGGGCCGCTTGCCGCGCTTCTGCACCAGGTTGAACGCGTAGATCCCGGCGCGCAGCTCGCCGCCCATGATCAGGTCGGCGAGCGCCTTGTCCTCGGCGTCGTACCCGGCCTGGAGGTCGCCGTCCTTCGCGGCGGCGACGATGTCCAGCGCGCGGTAGGCGGCCGGGGCCGCGCCGTGCACCTTGGAGTCGGCGACGAGCCGGCCCTTGGCGACGGCCTGGTCCCACGCCTCGCCGCGGTCGACGACGGGACGCTCGACCTTGACGTCACCCTTGAGCACCCGAGCGGTCCAGATCAGCGACTGCTCCAGGAAGTCCGCGCCCTCGAAGAGCGCGTCCGCGATCCCGAGGTCGAAGACCTGCTGGCCCTTGAGCTGCTTGTTCTGGTTGAGGCTGTTCTCGATGATCACCGAGACGGCCTTCTCGGCGCCGATCAGGTTCGGCAGCAGCGTGCAGCCGCCCCAGCCGGGCACCAGGCCGAGGAAGACCTCGGGCAGCGAGAACGCCGGGATCGCCTTGGAGACCGTGCGGTACTCGCAGTGCAGACCGACCTCGACGCCACCGCCCATCGCGGCGCCGTTGTAGTACGCGAACGTCGGTACGGCGAGACCCGCGATCCGCTTGAAGACGTCGTGGCCGCCCTTGCCGATGGCGTGGGCGTGGTCCCACTCCTTCAGCAGCTCGACGCCCTTGAGGTCGGCGCCGACCGCGAAGATGAACGGCTTGCCGGTGATGCCGACGCCGACGATCTCACCGGCCGCGGCCTCCGCCTCGACCTGGTCCAGCGCCGCGTCCAGCTTCGCCAGCGAGGCCGGGCCGAAGGTGGTCGGCTTGGTGTGGTCCAGGCCGTTGTCCAGCGTGATCAGCGCGAAGCGGCCCGCGCCGAAGGGGAGGTCGAGGTGGCGTACGTGCGCCGACGTCACGACCTCGTCGGGGAACAGCTCGGCCGCGCCCTTCAACAGCTCGGTGGTGGTGCTCACTTGTCCCCCTCGAAGTGCGGGTTCTCCCAGATGACCGTCGCGCCCATGCCGAAGCCGACGCACATCGTCGTCAGGCCGTAGCGGACGTGCGGCTGGTCCTCGAACTGCCGGGCGAGCTGCGTCATCAGACGCACGCCGGAGGAGGCCAGCGGGTGACCGAAGGCGATCGCGCCGCCGTACTGGTTGACGCGCTCGTCGTCGTCCGCGATGCCGTAGTGGTCGAGGAAGGCGAGCACCTGGACGGCGAACGCCTCGTTGATCTCGAACAGGCCGATGTCCTCGATGGACAGACCCGCCTGCGCGAGCGCCTTCTCCGTGGCCGGGATCGGGCCGTAGCCCATGACCTCCGGCTCCACACCCACGAACGAGTAGGAGACGAGGCGCATCTTGACCGGGAGGTTGTTCTCGCGGGCGAAGTCCTCGGACGCGATCAGGGAGGCCGTCGCGCCGTCGTTCAGGCCCGCCGCGTTACCGGCGGTGACCCGGCCGTGGACGCGGAAGGGGGTCTTCAGGCCGGAGAGGTTCTCCAGCGTCGTCCCCGGGCGCATCGGCTCGTCGGCGGTGACCAGGCCCCAGCCCGTCTCGCCCGCCTCAGGGCTCGTACGGCGTACGGAGATCGGGACCAGGTCGGCCTGGATCTTGCCGTCCGCGTACGCCTTGGCGGCCTTCTCCTGGGAGCGCACCGCGTACTCGTCCGCGCGCAGCTTGGTGATCTGCGGGTAGCGGTCGTGCAGGTTCTCGGCGGTCATGCCCATGAACAGCGCGGACTCGTCGACCAGCTTCTCGCTGACGAACCGCGGGTTCGGGTCGACGCCCTCGCCCATGGGGTGGCGGCCCATGTGCTCGACGCCACCGGCTACGGCGATGTCGTACGCGCCGAACGCGACCGAGCCGGCGACCGTCGTGACGGCCGTCAGGGCGCCCGCGCACATGCGGTCGATCGAGTAGCCGGGGACCGACTGCGGCAGGCCGGCGAGGATGCCCGCCGTACGGCCGATGGTCAGGCCCTGGTCGCCGATCTGCGTGGTCGCCGCGATCGCGACCTCGTCGATCTTCGCGGGGTCCAGACCGGGGTTGCGGCGCAGCAGCTCCCGGATCGCCTTCACGACCAGGTCGTCGGCCCGGGTCTCGTGATAGATGCCCTTCGGGCCCGCCTTGCCGAACGGGGTACGGACGCCGTCGACGAAGACGACATCCCTGACGGTACGAGGCACGATGGCTCCTCCAGGTGCGGGGATGGCACTGCTGCGACGCGCCACCCTCCGCTGATCGCTGAGCGGGCGCTCAGCCCCCATGCTACTTATCAGTAACGTGACTGCCCAGTCCCGGGGGTAGGAGCGGCGAAGGTCACACCGGGAACTTTTTCTGCCGGGCGAGGATGACGCCGTTAAGGGGCGCGGGGCTGTGCTTATATGCGGCTCCGCCGCGCGGGCGCGACCAGCCACGACGGCGCAGCAGCCCGATACGGCGAATCACCGAGGCGGCGCTGTCGATCCCCGAGGCGTCAGCACTGGAGTAGCAACCGGATGCGACCCCGTCTCTTCCCCCAGAATCACCCCGAACAACGTCCGAGCCACGTCTGCCCCGAACCCATGCACGTCATGACTCATCGCCGACAACCTGGGATGCGTCAACCGACACAACTGCGAGTCGTCCCACGCCAGCAACGACACATCGTCCGGCACCCGCACCCCCATCTCCTGAGCCACCGACAATCCGGCCACAGCCATGATGTCGTTGTCGTAGACGATGGCCGTAGGCCGGTCGGCAGAGGTCAGCATCGCCCGAGTAGCCCGCGCCCCCGCCTCCCCGGAGTAATCCGTCACCACCTGCCAAGCCCCGCCCAGCGCCAACTCCCGCGCCGCAGAGTCGAACGCCTCCCCCCGAGTCGCCGTATGCCCCAACTCCGCCGCACCCCCCACCCGAGCGATCCGCCGATGCCCGAGCGCCGCGAGATACCGCACAGCCTCCCGCATCGCAGCCGCATCGTCGGTCCATACGGCCGTGAGCGAACCGGCCAACGAGGGATGCCCCACGGCCACCACCGGCATCCCCAGCCGCTCGGCGACGGCGACCCGCGGATCGTCCGCACGGAAGTCGACGAGAATCGCCCCTCCGATCTGCCGCCCCCGCCACCACGACTCCAGGAGCCCGGCCTCCTCCTCGGGCGACTTCACGAGCCGCAGCAGCAGCGAGCAGGAGTGCTCGATCAGCACGCTCTCCACCCCGGACACGAACTCCATGTAGAACGGCTCAAGTCCCAGCATCCGCGCGGGCCGGCAGATCGAGAGCCCCACGACGTCCACCCGCGCCCCCGCGAGCGACCGGGCCGTCGGACTCGGCGCCCACCCCAACTCCCGCGCGGCGGCGAAGATCCGGTCCCGCGTCGCCTCGGACAACCCCGGCTTGTGGTTGAACGCGAGCGACACGGCCCCCTTCGAGACGCCCGCACGCGCGGCGACGTCCTTGATGGTGACGCGGGGACTGGTACTCGTCATCGAGCGGGCTCCTGGCAGTACAGCGCGGATCGTGCGGCGGCGGCGTCGGGACTCTCCCACCCGCTCACCCCCATCGTCACCCGCTCACCCGGCAGCAAGGTCACCAGCCCCCGGTCGGCGCGCACTTGGGGCCCCAGCCGGTCCGCCTGGAACAGCAGATCCCGTACGAGGGTGAGCGCGGTCACGGTCACCGAACCCGGCGCGACCTCGACCTCGAACTCGGGCCGGGGATACGGGATTTCACGGTCGGTGGCGGGAAACCAGAGTGCGCGCAACGGAGTTGAGGTGGTACTCGTGACGTCCGCCACGATGAACTCCTTCACCCCGTCCGGCACCAACTCCCGCTCCACCGCCACCTCCCCAACCATCCTTCTCCCCACGGCGATCGGCACCTCGGCCTGCGCGACCACCACCCCGTCCACCGTCATCCGCCGCAGCGACAGCACCCCGCCCCACTCCCCGCCCCCCTGATTCACGCACGCCAACACCAGCCGCCCGCCCCGGAGTTGAAACGTCGGCAACCGGTCCGCGTACAGTCGCCGCAGCTCGTGGTAGAGCGGCTTCTCCCGCCCGTCCCCGTCGACCGCCGCCCAACTCGTCACCGGCCAGCAGTCGTTGAGCTGCCACACGACCGTCCCCGCACACACCGGCCAGTGCGACCGCCAGTGCTCGACCCCGGCGGCGACCGCCCGCGCCTGGTTGACCTGCGTCAGATAGTGCCACCGGTCGAAGTCCCCGCCGGGCAGGGCGAAATGGTGCGCGAGCCCCCGCTCCAGCTTCCCGTTCCCGTCGTCGGCCTTCTGGTGGTGCAGCACCCCGGGCGAGTCCGGCGCCAGCTCCTCACCCGGCAGGGCGCGCCGCAGCGTCGCGTACGCGGGCGGCGCCTGCCACCCGAACTCGGCGACGAAGCGCGGGACTTGGTCGAGGTACGCGGAGTAGTCCAGCCGGTTCCACACGTCCCACGAGTGGTGCGTGCCGTGCGCCGGGTCGTTCGGGTGACGGTCCCAGGACCCGGACCAGGGGCTGCCCGCCGTATAGGGCCGCGTCGGGTCCAACTCCGCGACCACACGCGGCAGTACGCCCAGGTAGTACCCCTCGCCCCAGGAGTCCGAGCCCAGCGGCTCCTCCCACCCCCAGTCCCGGAACCCCCACAGGTTTTCGTTGTTGCCGTTCCACAGCACGAGCGAGGGGTGCGGCATGAGCCGGACGACGTTCTCCCGCGCCTCCGCCTCGACCTCGCCCCGCAGCGGCTGTTCCTCGGGGTAGGCGGCGCACGCGAAGGGGAAGTCCTGCCAGACCAGGAGCCCCAACTCGTCGCAGGCGTCGTAGAATTCGTGGCTCTCGTAGATCCCGCCGCCCCAGATCCTGACGAGGTCCACGCCCGCGTCGGCGGCCTGCCGGAGCCGCTTCCGGTAGCGCTCGCGGGTGACGCGGGACGGGAACACGTCGTCCGGGATCCAGTTCACGCCCCGCGCGAAGAGCCGCTCACCGTTGACGGCCAGCGTGAAGCCGGTGCCGTGGTCGTCGGGGGACGTGTCCAGCTCGACGGTGCGGAAACCGACCCGGCGCCGCCACCCGTCCAGCGCCTCGGCGCCGTGCAGCAACGTCAACTCCACGTCGTACAGCGGCTGTTCACCGTACCCGCGCGGCCACCACAGCGCGATGTCCGGCACGGTGAGGCGGACGGTGCCGCTCGTGCCGTCGATCGCGCCGCGCACCCGGACGCCGCCCACCTCGGCCTCGACCGACAGGGCCGCCTCGACGCGGGCGCGCTCGACCTCGACGTACAACTCCACGACGCCCACGCCCTGTTCGACGGTCACCAGGGGCCGCACCCGGGAGATGCGGGCGGTCGCCCAGCGCTCCAGGCGGGCCGGGCGCCAGATGCCCGCCGTCACCAGCGTCGGGCCCCAGTCCCAGCCGAAGGAGCAGGCCATCTTGCGGATGTACTGGTACGGCTCGGCGTACGCGGCGGGCCGCTCGCCCAACTGCCCCCGCACGGCCTCCGCTTCGGCGTACGCGGAGGCGAAACGGACCGTCAGCCGGCCGCTCAGGCCGGTCACGTCGAAGCGGTACGAGCGGTGCATGTTCCGTACCCGGCCCAGGAGTTGATCGTCGATCAGGATCTCGGCGGCCGTGTCGAGGCCCTCGAAGACGAGGTCGGTCTGCTCGTGCCCGTTCGGCTCCGCGACGAGATCGCGCTCGTAGGTCCACTCCCGCCGCCCGACCCACGCGACCTCGGTCTCGTTGCGCCCCAGGAACGGATCCGGGATCACCCCGGCGGCCAGCAGATCCGTGTGCACGCAGCCCGGCACCACCGCCGGGAGCGCCTCGCCGTCGTGCCGCAGGGTCCAGCCGTCGTGCAGCGGTGCGACCTGAAGCATGCGCTCTCCCTAAACCGGTCCACCTCAAGGGAGGACGACGAGGTTCACATCCTTGGCGGGAATGGGACTTTACCGGTTGAGAAAGCGCTGTCAGAGTGCCGAATCAGCCAACCCGCACGTGCTCTTCCGTCCCACTGAACGGAGTCGATGCACATGAACCGCCGTACCGTCCTGGCCGTGGCCGTGGGAGCCGCTCTCCTCGCCGCGGGCTGCACCTCCACCGGGGGCACCTCGAAGGGCGCCGACGCCGAGGCCCCCGCCGACCCCGCCAAGGTCTCCGGCACCATCACCGTCCTCACCCAGCGAACCGACCTGGTGCAGAACGGGAGAATGAAGGAGTACGCGGCAGAGTTCAACAAGACGTACCCGAAGGTGAAGGTCGAGTTCCAGGCGCTCACCAACTACGAGTCCGAAGTCAAGATCCGCATGAACACGGAGAACTACGGCGACGTCCTGATGATCCCCGGCGTCATCAAGAAGTCCGACTACCCGAAGTTCTTCGCCTCCCTCGGCACCGCCGAGGACCGCGCCAAGAAGTTCCGCTTCACCGGCTTCACCGCCGTCGACGGCAAGGTCTACGGCCAGACCCCCATCGGCGTGATGCCCGGCTTCGTCTACAACAAGCGGATCTGGCGCGAGGCCGGCGTCACCGACTGGCCCACCACACCCGCCGCGTTCCTCACCGCCCTCAAGGCGATCAAGGACAAGACCGACGCGACGCCGTACTACACGAACTTCGCCGCCCAGTGGACGCTCACCTCCTGGACGTACGTCAACGGCGCCGTCCACTGCGACCCCGGCGCCACCGCGAAGCTCGCCTCGGGCGATCCCTGGGCCGAGGGCTCCGACCTGCGCGTCGGCGACACCCTGCTCTACGACATCGTCAAGCAGGGCCTCGCCGAGAAGGACCCGGCGACCAGCAACTGGGAGCTGTCCAAACCCCAGTTGGCCAAGGGCCAGATCGCCACGCAGTGGCTCGGCACCTGGGCCATCGTCCAGTTCCAGGACGCCGCGAAACAGGCCGGCGTGAACCCCGACGACATCGGCTTCATGCCGTTCCCCGCGCAGACCGGCGGGAAGTTCTGCTCCACCGTCAGCCCCGACTACAACCAGGCCGTCAACGTCCACTCGAAGCACAAGGAGGCCGCGCGCGCCTGGATCGACTGGTTCACCGAGAAGTCCGGCTACGACAAGGACAACCTCGCGATCTCCCCGCTCCAGAACGCGCCCCTGCCCGCCGTCCTCAAGCCGTACGAGGACGCCGGCGTCAAGCTCATCGAACTCGACGACACCCAGGGCGCCAAGGTCAAGCTGATCGACAACGAGTCCGAGGTCGGCATCTACGCGCCCGACTACCGCCTCGACCTCGTCGACCTCGCACGCGGCGCCCGCAAGGGGAACCTCGACGACTTCCTCGGCGACCTCGGCAAGAAGTGGACGGCGGCCGAGAAGAACGTGGGGTCCTGATGGCCGGCACCACACAGCAGGCGGCGGCGCCTCGGCGGGGGGTGAAGGACACCGTGCCGGTACCGGCGCCGCCTCCGCGCCGCGCGCGCCTCCTGCGCGGGCTCACGCCCTGGCTGTTCCTGCTCGCGCCGCTCGCCCTGCTGATCACCTTCACGTACGTCCCGATCGTCAACATGATCGGCTACAGCTTCACCGACTGGGACGGCGTCAGCCCCGGCCTGCACTACACCGGCACCGAGAACTACCGCGAACTCGCCACCCGGCCCGACCTGTTCGAGGTGTTCTTCGTCAGCGGCTACTACCTCGCCGCGTCCGTCGTCCAGATCGTCGCCGCGCTCTATTTCGCGACGGTCCTCAGCTTCAACATCCGGTTCCGGAATTTCTTCAAGGGAATCCTCTTCTTCCCCTACCTCATCAATGGCGTCGCCATCGGATTCGTCTTCCTGTACTTCTTCCAGGACGGCGGCACCCTCGACTCCGTCCTCGCCCTCGCCGGAATCCACACGGACCACGCGTGGCTCGGCACGCCGGTCTCCGCGAACGTCTCCCTATCGGGCGTCTCCGTCTGGCGCTACCTGGGCCTGAATTTCGTCCTGTTCCTGGGCGCGATCCAGTCCATTCCCGGCGAGCTGTACGAGGCTTCGGAACTCGACGGCGCCAACCGCTGGCACCAGTTCCGCTACATCATCGCCCCCGGCATCAAACCGGTGCTGACGCTGACGGTCATCCTCTCCATCTCCGGTTCCCTCGCCGTGTTCGAGGTCCCGTACATCATGACCGGCGGCGCGACCGGCACGGAGACATTCGTGATCCAGACCGTGAAACTGGCCTTCCAGTTCAACAAGACGGGCCTCGCCTCGGCCTGCGCACTGGTTCTCTTGCTGATTGTCCTGGCGGTCACCTGGATTCAGCGCAGACTCGTCCCCGACGACAGGGTGGACCTCACATGACGCGCCGCTCGGTCTCCCGCGCACTGGTCTATCTCTCCCTGATCCTGGCGGCGCTGATCGTCCTGCTCCCCCTCACGGTCGTCTTCCTGACGTCCCTGAAGACGGACGACGAACTGGCGCGCGGCGACCAGGCGTTGACCCTCCCCGACAACTTCCTCAACTTCCACAACTACGTCACGGCGTTCCAGGACGGCCACATGCTGTCGGCCTTCGGTAACACGGCGATCATCCTGCTCTTCTCGATCGCCGGTACGGTCCTGATCGGCTCGATGACGGCATATGCGATAGACCGCTTCACGTTCCGCCTGAGGAAACTGGTCGTAACGCTCTTCCTCCTGGCGGCGCTGGTCCCCGGAGTCACCACCCAGGTGGCCACATTCCAAATAGTCAACGGCTTCGGAATGTTCGACACACTCTGGGCCCCCATCACCCTCTACATGGGCACAGACATAGTCTCGATCTACATCTTCCTGCAATTCGTCCGCTCGATCCCCATCTCCCTGGACGAATCGGCCCGCCTGGACGGAGCGAACGCTTTCACGATCTACCGCCGCATCATCTTCCCACTCCTGAAACCGGCGATAGCGACGGTGGTGATCGTGAAGGGCATCACGGTCTACAACGACTTCTACATCCCGTTCCTGTACATGCCGTCCCAGGACCTGGGAGTAATCTCAACATCCCTGTTCCGCTTCAAGGGCCCATTCAGCGCCCACTGGGAAACGATCTCGGCGGGAGCGATCCTGGTGATCCTCCCGACCTTGATCATTTTTCTGGCGTTGCAGAAGTTCATCTATAACGGCTTCATGCGAGGCGCCACAAGATAAAAGCGCCCCGAAGGGGCGCTTTTACTCAGGGGCGCGGGGCTGTATCGATTTGCGGCTACCGCCGCGCGGGCGCGATCAGCCACGACGAACCCGCAGCCGCCGTGATTCAGGACCCCCCACGGCGGCTAGGCAACATCAACTCCCAGCGCCTCCACCAAGACCGGCGTCACCAACTCGACCTGCCAAGCCCGAGCCCCAAGGGAACCCAGCACCTCCGCCACCCCCTCTGCCTCGGCGGCAGCCGGCGGCTCCCAGCAAACCCGCCGCACCGTATCCGGCGTGATCAGATTCTCCTGAGGCATGTTCAACTCCTCGGCCAGCGCAGAGATCCGCGAACGGGCCGCACTCAACCGAGCCGCAGCGGCAGGATCCTTGTCGGCCCAAGCGCGGGGCGGAGGCGGCCCGGTAACGGGCTGCCCCGGCATAGGCAGCTGAGACTCACTCAGCGCACGCGCCCGATCGACAGCGGCCTGCCACTGATCGAGCTGACGACGCCCCATCCGATGCCCGAACCCGGCCAGAGCCGAGAGGGCATGCACATTGACCGGCACGGCCAAGGCCGCTTCCACGATCGCCGCATCCGCCAGCACCTTCCCGGGCGACACATCCCGCCGCTGGGCGATCCGGTCCCGCGTCTGCCACAGCTCCCGCACGACAGCGAGCTGCCGACGCCGCCGCACCTTGTGCATCCCGGACGTCCGGCGCCAGGGATCCTTGCGCGGCTCAGCAGGCGGCGCAGCCGCGATCGCGGCGAACTCCTCCCGGGCCCACTCCAGCTTCCCCTGCCGGTCGAGCTCCTTCTCCAGCGCGTCCCGCAGGTCGACGAGGAGTTCGACGTCGAGCGCGGCGTACCGCAGCCAGGGTTCGGGCAGCGGACGGGTGGACCAGTCGACGGCGGAGTGCCCCTTCTCCAGCACGTACCCGAGGACGCTCTCGACCATGGCGCCGAGCCCGACCCGGGGGAACCCGGCGAGCCGCCCGGCGAGTTCGGTGTCGAAGAGCCGCGTGGGGATCATGCCTATCTCGCGCAGGCAGGGCAGGTCCTGGGTCGCGGCGTGCAGGACCCACTCCGTGTCGGCGAGGACGTCCCCGAGCGCGGAGAGGTCGGGGCAGGCGACGGGGTCGATGAGCGCGGTCCCGGCTCCGGCGCGGCGCAGCTGGACGAGGTAGGCCCGCTGCCCGTAGCGGTAACCGGAGGCTCGCTCGGCGTCGACGGCGACGGGCCCGCTGCCGCCGGCGAACGCGGCGATCACCTCTGCGAGGGCTTCCTCGTCGGCGACCACGGGCGGAATCCCCTCGCGGGGTTCCAGCAAGGGAGTCGGCGCCCCCGGAGCAGTAGATCCGCCGTCGTCCGGAGGGGCGCCTCCGGTGGTTCGCAGTGAACTGGCTGCTGCGGTTTCTTGGGCGTCGGTCACCTGTCAAGGGTATCCATGCAAGAAGGCCGCCCGCCGACGGAACGTTCCGTCGACGGGCGGGGGAGGGGCGTAAACCGGTCAGCTGTGCGACCCGTGGAGGGTGCGGTGGAGACGACCGGCAGAAACGGTTCCTGCTGCGGTGCGGACGGCCGTACGCACGGCTCCGGCCCGGTCGGGACGGGTCGTGGACGGACGGTTGCGGAGGGGTGTCCGGAGGGTTTGCTTCCGCCTGAATTCTTTGTGTGAAACCAGCCGGAGTCCCTTGTTCCGCATGGATCGCGGGGGGTCAGGGACGATGGACGGGGGTCAGTGGATGATTCCGGTCCGCAGCGCGACCGCGACCATTCCGGCGCGGTCGCCCGTGCCGAGCTTGCGGGCGATGCGGGCGAGGTGGCTCTTGACGGTCAGGGCCGACAGGCCCATCGAGACGCCGATCGCCTTGTTCGACTGGCCCTCGGCGACCAGCCGGAGCACCTCCACCTCGCGGCCGGAGAGCTCGCGGTAGCCGCCCGGGTGGCTCGGGGCACCCGGAGGGCGGCGGTGCATGCGCGCGGCCGAGGCGCCGATGGGAGCGGAGCCGGGCCGGCCGGGCAGGCCGACGCCGGCCCGGGTGCCGGTGACGACGTACCCCTTGACGCCGCCGGCGAGTGCGTTGCGGACGGCGCCGATGTCGTCGGCGGCGGACAGGGCGAGCCCGTTGGGCCAGCCCGCGGCGCGGGTCTCGGAGAGCAGGGTGAGACCGGAGCCGTCGGGGAGGTGGACGTCGGCGACGCAGATGTCGCGGGGGTTGCCGATGCGAGGACGAGCCTCCGCGATGGACGAGGCTTCGATCACGTCGCGGACACCGAGCGCCCAGAGGTGACGGGTGACGGTGGAGCGGACGCGCGGGTCGGCCACGACCACCATCGCGGTGGGCTTGTTCGGGCGGTAGGCGACCAGGCTTGCGGGTTGCTCAAGGAGAACGGACACCGGGCCTCCTGGGTGTGGGGCGGAGCCGGTTCGTGGGGGGCTCGTGAGGACGATGCCGGGACGAACCGTGCTTTTCAAGGTCACAGTCGTCTTCGGCAGCGAACCCGGGGTCCTTTAGAAAATGATCACGATCTAGTGAGCAAGAATCCGTGCAATTCGGACATGCGATCGATCATCCGAAGATCGAGTCGGTTCGCTCGGGTGCGCATGGGTGATGGAAAGTGGCCGTATCGACAAAAGGATGACCAAGATGCGCCCGAACGGGGGAGGCGCGGCTGGATCAGCGTGACTGCGGCCCGCGACGCTGGGGCAGCGTGACCACGGAGGCGTCCCCGGGACCGGCCGGCGGAAGCCCCGCCACCTGCGCCAGGAGGTCGCACCAGGACGCCAGGTGCGCCGCCGCGTCCGGCACTCCGCCCAGGCCCGTACGGGGCGTCCAGGAGGCCCGGATCTCGATCTGCGAGGTCGCCGGACGCTCGGACAGGCCGCCGAAGTAGTGCGACCCCGCGCGCGTGACGGTGCCGCTCGCCTCGCCGTACGTCAGCCCGCGCGCCTGGAGCGCGCCCGTCAGCCACGACCAGCACACGTCCGGCAGCAGCGGGTCCACTGCCATCTCCGGCTCCAGCTCCGCCCGCACCAGCGTCACCAGCCGGAACGCCCCGCGCCACGCGTCGTGGCCCTCGGGGTCGTGCAGCAGGACCAGGCGCCCGTCCGCGAGATCCTGGTCGCCGTCCACGACGGTCGCCTCCAGCGCGTACGCGTACGGCGCGAGCCGTTGCGGCGCCGGTGTCGGCTCCATCTCGATCTGGGGGCGTACGCGCGCCGCCCGCAGTGCCTCCACGGCAGCCAGGAAGGCCGCCGGAGCCTCCCGCTCACCCCCGTTCGCGTCGTCCATCCCCGCGCCGTCCGACAGTCGTCCCTGAGCCGCAGCCATGCGGGGAAGAGTAAGGGGAACGGGACCTTCGCGCAGGGCAAGACACCCGAGCGCACGCTCACGCGCTCGGCGAACAAGGCGGGGGAGGGAGTGTCACAGGGGCGTGCGAGACTTGCCGTCGTGAGTGCGAACGAGAGCCCCGCGGGCCGCCCGCCGACAGCGACGTACGACAGCCCCTTCCTGAAGGCGTGCAGGCGCGAGCCCGTGCCGCACACCCCGGTGTGGTTCATGCGGCAGGCCGGCCGTTCGCTCCCCGAGTACCACAAGGTGCGTGCGGGCATCCCGATGCTGGAGTCCTGCACCCGCCCCGAACTGGTCGCGGAGATCACTCTCCAGCCGGTGCGCCGGCACAACGTGGACGCGGCGATCTACTACAGCGACATCGTCGTCCCCCTCAAGGCCATCGGCGTCGACCTCGACATCAAGCCGGGCGTCGGCCCCGTCGTCGACCGCCCGATCCGCACCCGCGAGGACCTCGCGCAGCTGCGCGACCTCACCCCCGACGACGTCTCGTACGTCACCGAGGCGATCGGCCTGCTCACCGCCGAACTCGGCGCGACCCCCCTGATCGGCTTCGCCGGCGCCCCCTTCACGCTCGCCAGCTACCTCGTCGAGGGCGGCCCCTCGCGCACGTACGAGAACGCCAAGGCGATGATGTACGGCGACCCCGAGCTGTGGGCCGACCTCCTCGACCGCCTCGCCGACATCACGGCCGCGTTCCTGAAGGTGCAGATCGAGGCGGGCGCCTCCGCCGTGCAGCTCTTCGACTCCTGGGCCGGCGCGCTCTCCCCGGCCGACTACCGGCGCTCGGTCATGCCGGCCTCGGCGAAGGTCTTCGACGCGGTCGCCGGGTACGGCGTCCCGCGCATCCACTTCGGCGTCGGCACCGGCGAACTCCTCGGCCTCATGGGCGAGGCCGGCGCGGACGTGGTGGGCGTCGACTGGCGCGTCCCGCTCGACGAGGCCGTCCGCCGGATCGGCCCCGGCAAGGCGCTCCAGGGCAACTTCGACCCGACGGTCCTGTTCGCCGGCCCCAAGGTCGTCGAGACCAAGGCGCGCGAGGTCCTCGACGCCGCCGAAGGCCTGGAGGGCCACGTCTTCAACCTCGGTCACGGCGTCATGCCGAAGACCGACCCGGACGCGCTCACGCGGCTCGCGGAGTACGTCCACACGCAGACGGCGCGCTAGAGCGTCACCAGGAGTGCCGGGGTCGCGCGCGCCTGCCGAACAGCAGGCCGCGCGGTTCCGGCGGCGGGATCGTGTTGCGCTTGAGCGGCCAGGCCAGCAGCATGCCGGCCACGAACCCGACGACGTGCGCCGCGTAGGCCACCGTCCCCGCCGAGGAGACGCCCTCGCCGGCCGAGTAGAACGCCTGGAGCCCGAACCAGAAGCCCAGCACCAGCCACGCGGGCAGGCGCAGCGGCAGGAACACCAGGAACGGCACCAGCACCCACACGCGCGCCTTCGGATACAGCACCAGATAGGCGCCCAGGACACCCGCGATGGCCCCCGAGGCGCCGATCAGAGGGTCCGTGGAGTCGGCGTTGAGCAGGGCGAAGCCGTAGGACGCCGCGTAGCCGCAGATCACGTAGAACAGCGCGAACCGCACGTGCCCCATACGGTCCTCGATGTTGTTGCCGAAGATCAGCAGGAACAGCATGTTGCCCAGCAGGTGCAGCCACCCGCCGTGCAGGAACATCGCCGTGAACACGCTCAGCACGGGCATCTTGTCGTAGTCCGGCGGACCGAGCAGGCACCCGCCCGCGCGGACGTCGCCGGTCGCCACCAGCGTCGGCATCTGCTGGTGGATCAGCTCGCGCGGGACGGCCGCCCACTGTTCGAGGAAGGCGTGCAGATGGCACGTCTGCACCAGGGTGCTGTCGCCCTTCACCGAGCCGGCCAGGCCCGGCATCCACAGGAAGACGAGCACGTTCGCGGCGATCAGCGCGTACGTCACCACGGGCGTACGGCGCACAGGGTTCACGTCATGGACGGGGATGACCACGAGGAAGTACTTCCCGCGATGAGCCGCGCGAACCGGTGAACGCCGCCCGGCGCGCGTGCGTATGAACCGGCAACCGCCCGCGGCGTGGGGAAGGCGCTTCGCGGGGACGACGTGAGGAACAGCGATGAACGACCGAGTGACCCCCTCCATGCAGGCGCTGCCCGACGGCGAGGCCGAACTCTCTCTCGTGATCCGGATCCCCTGGGAGGACGTGGCCCGGCTCGGCCAGGAGGCCGGGCGCCTCGCCGCCCAGACCGGCCGGACCGTGACCCTCGACGAGGCGGTGAGCCACCGCCTGCGCACCCGTCAGGCCCCCGCCACCCACGCGAAGCCCGTCGAGCAGTCGGCGGCCGTCTCCGCCCTGCCGCGCCTGACCGGCACCGCCTAACCGGCCACTTTCTGGGCCGCTTTGCGCGCCGCCACCAGCACCGGATCCCACACCGGGCTGAACGGCGGCGCGTAGCCCAGGTCCAGGGTCGTCATCCGACGCACCGTCATGGCCGCTGTGAGCGCCACAGCGGCGATGTCGACCCGCTTGGCGGCGCCCTCCCCACCGACGATCTGAACGCCCAGCAGACGGCCGCTCAGGCGTTCCGCGAGCATCTTGACCGTGAGGGGCGCCGCGCCCGGGTAGTAGCCCGCACGGGACGTCGACTCGATCGTGACGGTCTCGTACGACAGCCCCGCGCGCGTGGCGTCCTTCTCGCGCAGCCCGGTCCGGGCGATCTCCAGGTCGCACACCTTGCTGACGGCCGTCCCGACGACCCCCGGGAACACCGCGTCGCCACCGGTCACGTTGGTTCCGATGATCTGCCCGTGCTTGTTGGCGTGCGTGCCCAGCGGGACGTACCGCTCCCGCCCCGAGACCAGGTCCAGGACCTCCACGCAGTCGCCGCCCGCCCACACGTCCTCGTGCCCGCGCACGCGCATGTGGTCGTCCGTCAGCAGCCCGCCGTGCTCGCCCAGCGGCAGCCCCGCCGCCCGCGCGAGGGACGTCTCCGGGCGGACCCCGATGCCCAGGACGACGACGTCCGCCGGGAACTCGGCGTCGCCCGTGACCACCGCGCTCACCCGGCCCTCCGCGTCCGCGCGCAGAGCGGTCACCTCGGCGTCGTTGACCATCCTGATGCCGAGCCCCTCCATCGCCCGGTGCACCAGGCGGCCCATGTCCGGATCGAGCGTCGACATCGGCTCCCGGCCCCGGTTGACGACCGTCACCTCGAACCCCCGGTTGACCAGCGCCTCCGCCATCTCGACGCCGATGTACCCGGCGCCGACGACCACCGCACGGCGCCCCCGCGCGCGGGCGAGCGTGTCGATCAGGGCCTGGCCGTCGTCCAGGGTCTGCACCCCGTGCACACCCCGCGCGCCGATGCCGGGGATGTCCGGCCGCACCGGGCGCGCACCGGTCGCGATCACGAGACGGTCGTACGGCGTCCAGGACTCGGCGCCGGAATCGACGTCCCGCGCGCGCACGCGCCGGCCGGGGACGTCGATCTCGGTGACCTCCGTGCGCAGGCGCAGATCGATGTCCCGCGCGCGGTGCTCCTGCGGCGTGCGCGCGATGAGGTCGTCGCGGTCCGGGACGTCGCCGCCGACCCAGTACGGGATGCCGCACGCCGAGTACGAGGTGAAGTGGCCGCGCTCGAAGGCGACGATCTCCAGTTCGCCGGGGGACTTCGCCCGCCGGGCCTGGGACGCCGCGGACATGCCCGCGGCGTCCCCGCCGATCACGACCAGCCGGTGCGGTGCGCTGTTGCTCATGCGCCCACGCTACGGGTGACGGCTGCTCAAGGCCGCTCGCCCTCCTCGCCGTCCTTGCCGTCCCCGCTCGCCTCGGGCTGCTCCGGTGTGGGAGCAGCGCCGGGGCCCGCCTGCGGGAAGGCGGAGACGAACGCCGGAGCCGCGACCGCCGGGCGGGGAGTGCGCCGGGGCCGGACCACCCGCCACCACACGACCACCAGGAAGGCCGCCGCCAGCAGGAACGGCAGCATCGCCGCGAGGACGACCACGATCCAGCGCAGCGCCGTCACAAAGGCGTCCCAGCCGCCGGAGAGGGCGTCCACGACACCCGGGTCGTCGTCGGCCTTCGCGGGCTCCTTCGCGGGCGTCTGGGACAGCGTCAGGGTGATCGTCGCCAGGCTCGTGCGGTCCTTCAGGGACGCCTGCTGGGCCAGCAGCGACTCCAGGTCGGCCTGACGGCGGCTCAGCTCGCCCTCCAGGCTGACGACGTCGCTGAGGGACGTCGCCCGGTCCATCAGCTCGCGCACGCGTGCGACGCTCGCCCGCTGCGACTGGACGCGGCTCGCGACGTCCACGACCTGGTCGGTGACGTCCTGGGCCTTCGACGTCCGGTCCAGGAGCTTCCCGGCGCCCTGGAGGTCCGCGAGGACGGCGTCGTAACGCTCCACGGGGACGCGCAGGACGACCTCCGTGTGCTCGGCGTCCTCCTCGTCGCGGGTGGTGGTCTCGTCGCCGACGTAGCCGCCCGCGTTCACGGCGGCCGTGCGGGCGGCGTCCAGGGCCTTGGCGACGTCCTTGACCTGGACGCTGACGGAAGCGGTGCGGATGACGTGGGTGACGGCGGCCTTGGGCGGCGTGGACGCCTTGGCGCCGGACGGGCCCGAACCGGAGGCCCCGGGCGCGGTGTCGGCGTCCTCCTTGGTGGTGCCTGCCTTGGCGGCGGACTTGTCCTGGGCCGCCGAACCTGAGTCGTTGCCGCCGCTGCACCCGGCGAGCGTGAGGGCGACGGCCGCGAGGAACGCGGCCAGGGCGTGTGCGGATCTGCGTGCGGGCATGTGGAGATCCCCCCGAGTGGTGTGAAGACGCGTCGCGTCGACGGACGTTCCTTCGACGCGCGGACCTGCTTCGACGTTGGCGTATCCGGGTTCCGAAGAGGTCACGTTCGGGACGCGCCCCGGCCACACCGCGGGGGAAGCGTTGTCAGTCGGGTCTGAGAGGCTGGATCCATGAGCGCAGCAGGTACGGGCGGTACAGGGCAGGTCGTCGTCATCGGAGCCGGGATCGCGGGTCTGGCCGCGGCCCACCGGCTGCTGGAGCGCGGGGCGCGGGTGACCGTGCTCGACGCGGCGGACCGGGTCGGCGGCAAGCTCCTGCCGGGCGAGATCGCGGGCGTGCGCACCGACTTCGGCGCCGAGTCCATGCTCGCCCGCCGCCCCGAAGGCATCGCCCTCGCCCGCGAGGTCGGCCTCGAAGACCGCCTCCAGCCGCCCGCCACGGCCACCGCCTCGATCTGGACCCGGGGCACCCTGCGCCCGATGCCCAAGGGCCACGTCATGGGCGTCCCCGGCACCGCCGAGGCCCTCGCGGGCGTGCTCTCCGAGGAGGGCCTCGCGCGCATCGGGCGGGACAGCGACCTGCCGCGCACGGAGGTCGGCGAGGACGTCGCGGTCGGCGAGTACGTCGCCGCACGGCTCGGGCGCGAGGTCGTCGACCGGCTCGTCGAACCCATGCTGGGCGGGGTGTACGCGGGCGACGCGTACCGGATCTCGATGCGCGCGGCCGTCCCGCAGCTCTTCCAGATCGCCAAGGCCCACACCTCGCTCACCGAGGGCGTGCGCGAACTCCAGGCGAAGATGGCCGCCAGCCAGCAGACGGGCCCGGTGTTCACCGGCATCGAGGGCGGCATCGGGACCCTGCCGCTCGCGGTCGCCGACGCCGTCCGCGCGCGCGGGGGCGAGATCCTCACCGGCACGCCCGCGCGGGAGCTGCGCCGGGACGCGGACGGGGGGTGGCGGGTCGTCGCCGGGGACCGCGAGCTGCGCGCGGACGCCGTCGTCGTCGCCGTACCCGCACCCGTCGCCGCCGGACTGCTCGCCGACGAGTCACCGGGCGCCGCCGCCGAGCTGCGGGCGATCGAGTACGCGTCCATGGCCCTGGTCACCCTCGCCTACCGGCGCGCGGACGCCGACCTGCCGGCGGGCAGCGGGTTTCTCGTCCCGCCGGTCGACGGGCACAGCATCAAGGCGTCGACGTTCTCCTCGCAGAAATGGGCCTGGGTCGCCGACGAGGACCCGGACGTCCTGGTCCTGCGCACCTCGCTGGGCCGCTACGGCGAGACGGAGATCCTCCAGCGCGACGACGCCGCCCTGACCGACGTCTCCCGCCACGACCTGCGCGAGGCGACCGGCCTCGACGCGACCCCGCTGGAGACCCGCGTGATCCGCTGGACCGACGGCCTCCCGCAGTACCCCGTCGGCCACCACGCGCGCGTGGCCCGCATCCGCGAACACGTCGCCAAGCTCCCCGGCCTCGCGGTCTGCGGCGCGCAGTACGACGGCGTCGGCATCCCCGCCTGCATCGCCAGCGCCAACGCGGCGGTGGACCAGATCGGCGGCGACCTCAGCGCGCTACAGGAGCTGGCGGCGAACCCGGTGCAGAGTCTGCACGGGGGAGCGGGAGAATGACGGACATGAGCGAGAACGCCCCCACCACCGAGTCCGGCAGGATCCCCAACAAGGGCAAGCTGGCCAAGGACCTCAACGAGGTCATCCGCTACACCCTGTGGTCCGTCTTCCAGCTGAAGGACGTCCTCCCCGAGGACCGCGCGGGCTACGCCGACGAGGTCCAGGAGCTGTTCGACCAGCTCGCCGCCAAGGACGTCACCGTGCGCGGCACCTACGACGTGTCCGGCCTGCGCGCCGACGCCGACCTGATGATCTGGTGGCACGCGGAGACCAGCGACCAGCTCCAGGAGGCGTACAACCTCTTCCGCCGCACCAAGCTCGGCCGCGCGCTCACGCCGGTGTGGTCGAACATGGCGCTGCACCGCCCCGCCGAGTTCAACCGCGCGCACATTCCCGCGTTCCTCGCCGACGAGACCCCCCGCGACTACGTCAGCGTGTACCCCTTCGTGCGCTCCTACGACTGGTACCTGCTGCCCGACGAGGACCGCCGCCGCATGCTCGCCGACCACGGCAAGATGGCCCGCGGCTACCCGGACGTGCGCGCCAACACGGTCGCCTCGTTCTCGCTCGGCGACTACGAGTGGCTCCTCGCCTTCGAGGCCGACGAGCTGTACCGCATCGTCGACCTCATGCGCCACCTGCGCGCCTCCGAGGCGCGGATGCACGTCCGCGAGGAGGTCCCGTTCTACACGGGCCGCCGCAAGTCCGTGAGCGAACTGGTCGCGGGCCTGGCGTAAGGCTTCACCGCGTAAAGATTCAACGCAGCCGGCGGGCCGCCTCGCGTACGCGGTCCGTCGGCCTCGGCTCGGCGTGCGGCGCGCACGCCACCCGGCGGCCCGGGAGGCGGCCCGCCAGCAGGTACGCCTCCAGGTGCCGGTTGACGCACGCGTTCGACGCCCCGCCGATGCCGTGGCTGCCCGCGTCCCGCTCGGTCACCAGCACCGACCCCGCGAGCCTGCGCCGCAGCTCCAGCGCCCCCTCGTACGGCGTCGCCGCGTCCCGCTCGGCGGCCAGGATGAGCGTCGGCGGCAGCTCGCCGGGGGCCGTACGGACGTCCAGCGGGCGCTGGCGGGGGGCCGTCCAGAACGCGCACGGCAGGTTCGACCACGCGTTGTCCCACGTCTCGAACGGCGCGACCCGCGCGATCCGCGTGTTGTCCCGGTCCCAGGTCCGCCAACTCGTCGGCCAGGGCGCGTCGTTGCACTCCACGGCCGTGTAGACGGCGTTCGCGTTCTCCGCCTCCGCCGCGAACTCCCGCACCGGGCCCGCCTGCCCGATCAGCTGCTGCGGTCTGCCCTTCAGGTACTCCGACAGCGCCCGCGCGCGGTGCGGCCAGTAGTCGTCGAAGTACGCGGCCTGGAGGAACGCCCGCTGCAACTGCCCGGGGCCGACGACCCCGCCCGCCGGCTGCGCCGCGAGCTGCGCGCGGGCGCGCTCGTAGCTGCGCAGGACCGCGTCCGGGGTGTCGCCGAGGCCGTACACGTCGTCGTGTTTCGCGATCCACTCGCGGACGTCCGTCCAGCGGCTCTCGAACGCCAGGGACTGGCCGAGGTTGTCGCGGTACCAGATCTGCGCCGGGTCGGGGTTCACGACCGAGTCGAACACCATGCGGCGGACGTGGCCCGGGAACATCGACGCGTACAGGGCGCCGAAGTACGTGCCGTACGACGCGCCCATGAACGTCAGGCCCTCCTCGCCGAGCGCCGCGCGGACGACCTCCAGGTCACGGGCGTTGTTCAGCGAGTGGTAGTGGCGCAGGGCCTCGCCGGAGCGGTCGGCGCACCCGCGTGCGTACGCGCGTGCCTGGGCGACGCGTTCGCGTTTGTACGACTCCGAAGGGTGCGTCGGCGACATCGACGGGGCCTTGACGAAGTTCTTCGGGTCCTGGCAGGACAGCGGCGCCGAACGGCCCACCCCGCGCGGGTCGTAGCCGACCAGGTCGTACGCGGCGGCGATCCGCTTCCACTCCGGGACCAGGCCGATCAGCGGGAAATACAGGCCCGAGCCGCCGGGGCCGCCCGGGTTGTAGACCAGGGCACCCTGACGGGGTACGCGGCGCTTGCTGTTGCCGGGGTCGCGGTGGGTCGCCTCGACGCGGCTGACGGTCAGGGGGATACGGGGGCCGTCGGGGCGGGCGTAGTCCAGGGGTACTTCTACGGTCGCGCACTTCATGGCGCCGGGGAGGTCCTCCGCGCCGGGGCAGGCGCCGAAGGAGAGGCCCTTCGCGGCGGCGCGGGCTGCGGCGAGGGTGGTGCCTCGTAGCTCTGGAGAGCCAGGGGCAGCAGGCGAACCGGGGGCCGTGAGGGAGCCCGGGACGGTTCCGGGGGCGCCTCCCGCCGGGGCTGCGACGAGGGCGGTCAGGAGCAGGGCTCCTGCGGCCGAGTGGAGGGCGGCGGCTCGCATCGGGGTCCCTTCGGTGCACGGCGGCGACAAAAGGGATGTTTGAGGCCGGGTACGGCGGAAGGCAAGCACCGGCGCGGGTGTCGGCGCCAATGCCCCTGTGCGCCCCCCACCGGGGTTACTCGTGCCAGGGGTGCGGCCCGCGCGTGAACGCCGCCCGCAGGTTCGGCTCGTCCAGTGCGCGGATGCCGTGCACGGCGACCGAGGTGAGGTACGTACGGTCCTGGGCCAGCGTGTCCAGCAGGCGCAGGCCCGCCGGGGAGGCCCAGCGGGTGTACGGCGGGATCTCCACGCGGGCCATCGCCAGACAGCTCAGCGTCAGCGCCAGCGGGAGCGCGAACCAGAGCGCCACCAGGGCGTGAGGGACGTCCGGCGCGGGCAGCAGCAGCGCCAGCGCGCCCAGGACGAGGACGGCCGTCGCGGCGGCGCGGACCCCGCGCAGGCCCGCCGCCACCGTCGTCCGCGCCCCGTCCGGCATCGCGAGGCCCGCGCTCACCAGACGGTCCGCGAGGCCCCGTACGGCGTCGCCGGTCGCCGTGCGGGCGCGGACCGCCGCCATCGGGGACTGGCCCTCCGGGCCGATCGCGCCCAGCACCGAGCGCTCCATCTCGTCCCGGGCGCGCGGGTCGACGACGGTCGCCCAGCCGGTGTGCGCGAGCAGCAGGCGGTGGTCGCTGGCCATCGACACCAGCGTCAGGTCGGCGACCCGGGCGGGGCCGCCCGACAGGAACGCCGCCTCGTACAGCGTCAGGCCGTGCGCCGGGGGCGTGTACTCGGCGGCGCGCGCCGCGCTCGTCCCGACGGTCGCCGCGCGTACGGCGGCCAGGCACAGGCGTGTGCACGCAGCGACCGCGATCGCCCAGGCCAGGACCAGCAGAAGCACCCAGAACATGCCGTGTTTCTATGCCAGATTCCCGTGGTGCCGCCATGCTTTGTTCACGATGCGGACGGAGCGTTGTGGGTATGTAACGTTCCGCCTACCGGGAGTTGGGGGTGCTGGTGCCCAAGAGGCCCCTGAGGGCTACGGGTTGGCCGGAACTGTCAGTGGGGGCGGCGAGTTCGTCGTCAGGTCGCGGGCCAGTGCGTCGAAGTCGACGTACCCCGTCGCCTCCAGGATCTTGATGTGGTCCAGGACCGTCGCGTTCGCGTCGTCCGCGAGGTCACGGACCAGGGAATTGCGGGTACTTGCGCGGACCTGTGCGACGACCGAGAAGATCCTGCCGTGCGCGAGCCGCAGGACGTTCGCGAACTTCCAGTCGTAGCCCGTGCCTTGGGCCTCGTCCAACTCCCGTAGCCAGCCCTGCTGTTGGTCCGTGGGGCGGTCCGGGAGGGCGAGGTTCAGGCGGGCCGCCACCGTGCGGACCCGCTCGTCCAGGAACGTGTGGCCCTCCACGAGGTGCTCGCCCGCCGTCCGTACGGCCGTCGTCGTGCCCTTCTGCTGCGCCTGCCTGCCCGCCGGGATCTCCCACAGGCCCGCGAGCCGCACCTTCTCGATGAAGTCCCGGTCCAGCGCGGACAGCGGGCCGTACTGCGTCGCCACGGTCTGGGCGTTGAGGAGGCTCGGGCTGCTGTCCGTGTCCGCGCGGTCCGCGTACGACCAGAGCGGGAACGCCAGCGCCGCGATCGTCAGGGTGAGGCCGACGATGATGACGCCGGTTCCGCTGAGGAGGTTCCTCCCCCAGCTCTCCTGGTGACGCGCTCGCATGGTGCCTCCCGGGTGTGGCACCGCACTTCGGTGGTTCGTGTGTGTCGGGTGCGGGATCCGTAGTTTACCGGGGGAGGTGTGTGAACGGCCGGACAGGGGTGAATGAGAGGTGGGTCACCGGCCGGTCAGCGCGCGCACGGTTTTCGCCAGCCGCGACTGGTTCCTCGGCGCCGGGCCCGACCTGTCCAGCCACCAGCTCCGCAGGGCCCGGCGGGGGCGGGGCGGGAGCGACTCGGGCTCCTGGAGGAGGTGTTCGGCGAACTCCAGCGCGTCCTGGCGGTAACCGCCGCGCAGGGGGCGGGCGCTCGCGTAGGCGAGGAACGCGGGGCGGTACTTGGCGCCGAGGATCTCGGGCAGCTCGGGGGCGACCTTCGCGACGACGTCGGCTCGCTTGGCGGCCAACGCTCGCGCCTGGACGGCGAGTCGGGCGCGGTCGAAGCCTTCGGGGGCGGGGGTGCCGGCGACGAGGGCGGAGAGGAGGGAGGCTTGGGCTAGGGCCAGGCGTTGGCGGGTGGGGGTGGCCGGGAGGTGGGTGGGCTCGGCGGATGTCGCGGGGCGGTCGGTGAGGGCGTGTGCGGGAGTGGGCGGGGTGGTGGGCTCGGGCGTGGGGTGGGTGGTCGGCGGCGCCTCTTCCGGGGGCGTCGGGCGTGCTTCCGGGAGGGGCGTCGCTGCGGAGGTTGCCGGGGGCGGCGTCGGCAGGGTTGCCGGGCCGGCTATCGCCGAGGGCGCCGGGAGCGTCTCCGCCGAGGATGCCGGGCGCGCCCCCGCCGTCGTCCCCGCCATGGCCGTCGGCCGTACCGCCGCCAACGTCTCCGTCCTCGTCCTCGCCAGCGCCCCCCTCGACACCGCCTCCCTGATCGCCTCCAGCTCCCCCGTCAGCTCCGCCGGGTCCGGGAAGTTGTCGTCTCGTTCCAGGAGGACTCCGGCCGGGGCCGTGCGGGAGGTGAGGTCGGTGAGGAGGGACAGGACCACGGGCGGGACCGGGTGTGCGTGCGTGTCGTGCCAGACGCCGTCCTTTTCGAGGCCGCCCGCGACGTGGACGTACGCGATGGCCTCCACGGGGAGTTCGGCGAGCGCGTGGGACGGGTCCTCGCCCCTGTTGACGTGGTTCGTGTGGAGGTTCGCGACGTCGATCAGGAGCCGTACGCCGGTCCGGTCGACCAGGTCGTACAGGAACTGGCCCTCGGTCATCTCCTCGCCGGGCCAGGCGAGCAGCGCGGCGATGTTCTCGACGGCGAGGGGGACGGGGAGGGCGTCCTGGGCGATGCGGATGTTCTCGCACAGCACGTCGAGGGCGTCCCGTGTCTTCGGCACGGGCAGCAGGTGCCCGGCCTCCAGCGCGGCCGTGGCGGTCAGCGCCCCGCCCGCCCGTACGAAGGCGATGTGCTCGGTGACCAGCGGCGAGCCGAGCGCCTCGACCCGCTCGGCCAACGCGGCCAGCCGCCCGGCGTCCGGCCGTTCCGCACCGCCGAGCCCGAGGGAGACACCGTGCGGGACGACGGTGACGCCGCGTGCGCGCAGCCGCTGGAGCGACTCGGGGAGATGCCCGGGGCACAGGTTCTCGGCGACGGCCTCCACCCAGTCGACGCCGGGCATCCGCTCTATCGCGTCCGCGATCTCGGGCCGCCAGCCGATGCCCGTACCGAGCCGGAACGGGGCGGTGGGGACGGCCGGGGTGGGCCGGGAGGCATTGGCGAGGGCTGGGGTGCCGGGGTGGGCCGGGGCGTCGGGTCGGGCGGCGAGGCGGGTTCCCGTGCCGTGAGCGGCTGCCCCGTCGAGGTGGGTTCCCGTGCCGTGCGTGGCCACCCCGTCGAGGTGGGTTTTCGGGCCCTGCGTGGCTGCCCCGGCGAGGTCGGTTTCCATGCCATGCGGGGCTACCCCGTCGAGCTGCCCGTTCCCGTGCCCGTCCGTCGTCCCCGGCCGTGCCGCTGTCTCCAGCCCCGTGCTCGTTCCCTGTCGCGTCATGTCCCCTCCTCCGACGTTCCGGTCCCCGTGCGGGTGACGGAGATATGACCCCCGTCACCCCGGGGCGAACCCTCGGAGGGCGCGTTCAGAGGAACATTTGAGGTTGGGGTCAGCGCTTCAGCGCCACGCCCCCGAAGCTGTCGACGTCCCTGCGGTCGCCGTCGTCCGCCGGGGCGCGCCACTCCGCCACCGGCACCAGGCCCGGCTCCAGGAGGTCGAAGCCCTCGAAGAAGCGCGAGAGCTGGTCCGGGGTGCGGTTGACGCGGGGATTGTCGCCCGCCTCGTTCCAGCGCTCCACCATCGCCCGCATCTCCGCCGCGTGGAACACCTCTGTGCTGTCGCAGAACACCAGGTGACTGCCGGACGGGAGCGCCGACTTGAGCTCGCCGACCAGGTCGTACGCGGAGTCGTCCGGGATGTGCGCGGCGATGCCGAGGAGCATGAGGGCGATCGGGCGGTCGAAGTCGAGGGTGTCGCGGGCGGCGCGCAGGATGGCCGCCGGATCGCGGAGGTCGGCCTCGATGTAGTCGGTCGCCCCCTCGGAGGTCCCGGAGAGGAGCGTGTGCGCGTGCTGGAGGACGACCGGGTCGTGGTCGACGTACACGATCCGCGAGTCGGGCGCGACGGACTGGGCGACCTCGTGCGTGTTGTCGTGGGACGGCAGCCCGGTGCCGACGTCGAGGAACTGCCGGATGCCCGCCTCACCCGCGAGATAGGTCACCGCCCGCTTGAGGAACGCCCGCTGGGCGCGCGCGATGTCGACGATCTCGGGGTTCAACGACCGGATCTGGTCGCCCACTTGACGGTCGATCTGGTAACAGTCCTTGCCGCCGAGCCAGTAGTTCCAGATGCGCGCCGAGTGCGGCACCTCGCTGTTGATCGGCGGACGGTCGAGCGGCATGACGACTCCCGGTACGAGCTCTGAGTTGTGGATCTCACGGTAACTCTCAGAGCAGCGCCGGGTGTTCGGCGACGACCGTACAACTACCTGCCGCGATCTCGGTGAAGCCCGCGTCGCGGACCAACGGCAGCCCGCTCGTGGTGAGTTGGCGCCAGCGCTCGGGGTCGGCCGTCCGTACCGCGAGCGCGAACCCCGTGTCCCGCCACGCCGCCCGGTGCTCCTCGGACAGGGCCCACCAGGCGAGTTGGGCGCCGTGCCCGGTCTGGGCCATGGTCTTGCCGGCGGACATGTCGAGGTCCGGGTTGAGCCACAGGACCGGTACGCCCGCCTCCGCCTCGGACGGCGGCTCGGGGTCGTCGAGGTCCGTGCCGGAGACCTGGAGGCGGGCGAGGTCCTTGGGCCAGCCGTCCAGCGGGACCGGCGGGAAGACGCGCACCTCCGCCGACTTGCCGGCCACCGTGATCCCGTCCAGCGCCTCCGCGCGCCGCCACTCCGCACCCCGCGCACGCCGGACCACCTTGCGGATGCGGGCGTCCTGCCAGTCCGTCATCGCCCGCGCCCATTCCCCGTCGCCGGTCGAGCGGGCGTCGTCCAGGATGCACAGGACCGCGCGGGCCGAGGTCTCCAGGGCGTCGGTACGGGCCGGGGGCGCGTCGCGTTCGATACGGACGACCAGCGGCAGGACGAACTGCGGGGCCTCGTCGCGCGGGCTCACTTCGGACTGAAACGGACTGTCGCTCACTCCAAGCAGGCTACTTGACCTCGCGGGTGAGGGAGGATGCGGCCATGGATCATGCTCTGCGGATGGATCATGTGGGACGGCGGTACGGCGCGCGGGGGCCCTGGATCTTCCGGGGGGTCGGGCTCGACCTCGCGCCCGGGACGCTCACGCGTGTCGAAGGGGCCAACGGGACGGGGAAATCAACCCTGTTGAGGCTGCTGGCCCGGCTCGATGCGCCCAGTGAGGGGCGGATCAGCGGGAAGCCTCGTACCGCGTACGTTCCCGAGCGGTTCCCGGCGGAGCTTCCCTTCACACCGGTCTCCTATCTGACTCACCTCGGGGCCATTCATGGGCTCGGGCGGGGGCGGGCCGGGGAGGTCGCCGGGGAGTGGCTGGAGCGGTTCGGGGCCGCCGGGTTCGGGCGGACGCCCATGGGGCGGCTGTCCAAGGGGAGCAGTCAGAAGGTGGCTGTGGCGCAGGCGTTCGTGGGGGAGCCGGAGTTGCTGGTGCTGGACGAGGCGTGGACCGGGCTCGACGCGGCGGCGCGGGGGGAGTTGGAGCGGGCGGTGGCGGAGCGTACGGCCGGGGGCGGGGCCGTGGTCTTCGTCGATCACGATCCCCGGCGGCTGTCGGGGGTGGTCGACGCGGTGTACGAGGTGCGGGACGGGGGGCTTCGGCGGCGTACGGAAAGTACGGAAAGTGTGGTCGACGGGCCCTGTGCCGTGGTCGAGGTGCGGGGTGCCGAAGGGGCCGCGCTGCCCGGTGAGGTGTTGCTGAGAGCGGTTTCCGTCGTCGAGGAGGGCGGGGTGCGGCGGGTGCGCGTGCCGGTGGCGTACTCCGATGTCGTCCTGCGGGAACTGCTGGCGGCCCGGCCGCCGTGGCATGTCGAGAGCGTGCGGAAGGATGACGTCTGATGGGGGCCGTCGTGCGGTACCAGGCCGCCCTGCTCGTACGGTCCCAGCGGTGGTTGCCGCCGGTGCTGCTGTACGCCGTCTTCCTGGGCGTCGGCGTGCAGGGCGGGCAGCCGCTGCTGGACTCCCTCGGGTACGCCGCCGCCGCGCTGTTGCCGGTCGCGGCGTGGCTCGTACGGATCTGCGTCGGCAACGAGCCCGCCGCCGCGCGGAGCGTCGTCGCGGCGGCGGTGGGGCCCGGGCGGGCGCACCTCGGGGCCGTCCTCGTGGGCGGGGGAGCCGCCGCCGGGATCGGGCTGCTGGGGACGCTCGTCGTGACGTGGATCAGCGCTCCCGTCAGCTCGGACCATCAGCGCCGGGTGCCGGTGCTCGACGCGGCCGGAGCGGGGGCGCTGGCCGCGCTGACCTGCGCGGTGCTGGGTACGGCGGTGGGGGTGATCAGCGCGTGGCCGGTGCTGCGGTCGCCGGGGAGGGCGGTGCCCGCGCTGATGCTGGGCGCGCTGCTGGCGCTGGTGGTGAGCGGGTCGCCCGCGCAGGCGGCGGTCAGCGGGTTGGTCACGGGGTCGCGGGAGGCGGTGGTGCCGGTGCCGGTGGTGCCGTTGATCGCTGCGGGAGTGGTGTCGGCGGGGGTGGTGTGGGGGGCGTGTTGGCTGGTGTCGCGGAGGGCGGGGGAGTGAAGGGGTGGGTGGAGGCGGTGAGTTGAAGCGGGGCGGGGGCTGAGGCGGAGGCCTGAGACTGACGGCCGTCCCAGCCGGAGGCGCGACCCCGGGCGTCAGCCTCGGGTCCTCGCGCCGCCCCGGGCCCTCACCCCGAGCACGCCGACCGCTGCGCCTCCTGCCACTCGCACACCGGGCACAGCGTGATCCCCTTCTGCGTCGCCGGGTACTCCGTCGGCTCCCGGCACAGCACGCACTCCGCGTTCGGCGTCTCGCTCATGTTCTTCAGCCTACGGCCGCCCTGATCTGGTCGGAGACCTTCACGAAGCGGTACCCCTTGCGGCGGAGTTCCGGGACGATCGTGCGCAGGGCGCGTTCCGTTGTGGGGGCGGCGCTGCGGGTGCAGTGCATGACGACGACGGAGCCAGGCTTGACCCCGTCCAGGACCTGGCGGGCCACCGCGTCCGCGTCCGTCGCGAAGGCGTCGCCGCTGATGACGTCCCACTGGACGGCCGTGACGCCGGTCGCGTTCAGGGCGCGCAGGGCCGTCTTGTCGTAGCAGCCGCCGGGGAAGCGGAAGTAGGGCATCGCGTGCGGGACGCCCGCCTTGCGGAAGGCGGCGTACGCCTTCTCCACGTCGCCGCGCATGTCCGCTTCCGGGACCGTCGGCAGGCCGTAGCAGTCGGCGGTGAACGCGTGGTGGCTGTACGAGTGGTTGGCGACCTCGAAGAGGGGGTCGCGGCCGATCGAGCGGGCCTGGTCGGGGTACTCCTCGGCCCAGCGGCCCGTCATGAAGACCGTCGCGGGGATCTTCAGCGAGCGGAGGGTGGCGATCAGCGCCGGGTTGTCGAAGTGTTCGCCCCGTGCCGCGCGGGGGCCCTGGTCGGAGGTCATGTCCGCGTCGAAGGTGAGGGCGACGGTGCGGGCCTTGCGGGGGGCGTGTTCGAAGACCGGGGTCAGGCCCGAGGGGGCGGCGGCGAGGGTGGGGGGTGGGGAGAGCGAGGGCGCGGCTGCGGGGGACGGTGGCGCGGAGGAGGGGGCGCGTTCCGGGGCCGAGGACGGGGGTGTCGTCTTCGTGGTGCCGCATGCCGTGAGGGCGGCGGCGAGGACGCAGGCGGTGGCGAGAGCGCGTACGGGAGTGATCACCGTAGGAAGGTATGACAATCACACCGAGCGTCGGGGGTGCCGCTCCGAGGGGGTCACTCAGGTGGGCCGGGCCCGTCGCGAAAAAGGGGGGCCGAGGATTCCCCGGCCCCCGTCGCACCTACCGCCAGGGGCCCGTCACGGCGAACGTCGTCCCGGGCGTGTAGCAGTTGACGTACATCGTCCGCCGGTCCGGCGAGAACGTGACCCCCGCGAATTCGCCCCACTCGGGCTTGTCCGGCGTACCGATGTTCTGTCGGCCGCGTGCCATCGCGTACACCTCGCCCTTCCGCGTCACCCCGTACACGTGCTGCGCCCCGTCGCCGTCCTCGCACACCATCAGGCCGCCGCTCGGTGCGAGGCAGATGTTGTCGGGGGACTCGCCGGGGAGCTGGATGTCCGTGTCCGGGCCGAAGACGAGTACGAGGGTGAGGCGGCGGTCGGCCGGGTCGTACCGCCAGATCTGGCCGAAGTGGTCGGCGGCGGAGCCCTGTGCGGAGTGGGCGAACGAGGAGACGAAGTAGACGCTTCGGCCTCCCCAGTAGCAGCCCTCCAGCTTCTGGGCGTGGGTGATGCCCTTGCGGCCGTAGTCCTGGAGGCGGGTCGGCGTCGAGACCGCTTGGGGGTCGGGGACGTCCACCCACTCGATGCGGTCGAAGGTCGTGCCGGGGGTCTGGATCGAGGAGAGGTCCGGTACGTCGGGGACGCGCATCGCCTGGAGGCGGCCTCCTGCGTGCAGTGAGCCCCGGCCGGACAGGGGTTTTGCCGGGAGGAAGCGGTAGAAGAGGCCGAAGGGGTGGTCGAACGCGTCCTCTGTTTCGTACACGGCTCCTGTGTACGGGTCGATCGCCACGGCCTCGTGCTGGAAGCGGCCCATTGCTGTGAGGGGGGTTGCGCCGGTGCGGTGGGGGTCCGCCGGGTCCACCTCGAAGATGTAGCCGTGGTCCTTCGTGTAGCCGTTCGTGCCTGCCCTGTCCTCCGTTTCCTCGCAGGTCAGCCATGTGTTCCACGGGGTGGGGCCGCCTGCGCAGTTCACTGCCGTGCCAGCGATCGCCACGCGTTCCGTGAGGACGTCTCCGTGCGGGGAGAGGGTCAGAGCTGTGCAGCCTCCCTTGCCCTCGGGGTCGTACGTCAGGCCGTCCACCGTCGGGACCGGGTGTTTTGCCGTGACCCTGTTCTCGTGGTTGCGGACCAGGTGTACGCGGCCTGCTCTGCCCTGGAGGGCTGTCATGCCGTCGTGGTTCGAGGGGACGATGCCTTCGCCCGAGCGGAGTTGGTCGCCCTCCCTGGAGAGGACGCGGTAACGGAAGCCTCGGGGGAGGTCTAGGAGGCCGTTCGGGTCGGGGATCAGAGGGCCGTAGCCGTGGTGGCCGATGGGGTCCGCTGCGGCTGTGCCGGCGAACAGATCGGTGAGGGTGCCGGTGAAGAGGACGCCTGCGGCGCTGGTGCGCAGCAGTTGGCGGCGGGTTGTGGACATGCGGGGGCCTTCCTGTTGGCGGACAGGGGCGGTACGACGCATGTGTCTATCAGGATGATCGCCGCGCGGGAATAAGGCGTGTCCGGCCCGGGGGGTGTGCTGTGGTCCCGGGCCGGACGGTTGGGGGCTCCCAAGGGGGTGCGGGGAGTTCGCCGTGGGAGGGTGCGGGTGGGTGTGTGGCTGGTCGCGCAGTTCCCCGCGCCCCTGAGGGCGTTGAGGTGAGCCGTGTCTTCAAGTGCTCGGTGTCTCCCGTGCCCTAAAGATTGCGCAGTTCCCCGCGCCCCTGAAGGGCATGGAGTACCCGCGTTCCCCAGTGCGCGGCGTTCCCCGCGCCCTAAAGACTGCGCAGTTCCCCGCGCCCCTAAAAGACACGGCCCCCGTGCTCGGCCTGGAACCCCGCGCCCCTAAAAGACACGGGGTTCCCTGCGTTCTCAAGTGCGCTGTGTCTTCCGTGTCCTGCGAAGACACCCCCGCACCCGCGCCGCCACGTTCACCGCGCTTCCCTCAGCCCGGCAAGGTGCCCCCCCCGCACCCCTTGAATGCTCTAACTCACCGTCGACATCTTCACCGGCTCCGTCCCAACCGCGCTGTGCCTCTCCGCCCAACTCTCCAGAGCTGTGCGGCACGCGTGGTCCAAGTGGTGCAACCCCGAAAGGTCCAGCTCCACCGGACGGTCCTGCGGCAACGACTCCAAGCTGTCCAGGATCTTCGGCAGGCGGAGGAATGTTGCGTTGCCCGACAGATACGCCTGCACCGGCCCCGCCCCCTTGTCCACCACCTCCAGCTTGATGTGCGACGCCTCCCAGGCGGTCTTCGCGACCGCCAGGGCCAGGCCGATGAGGACGCCCTCGAACATGCTCACCGCGACGATGGAGACGGCGGTGACGACGAGGATCAGGGCCTCGCCCCGGTGCTCGCGCCAGAGGGACACGATCGCCCGGACCGGGACCAGCTTCGCGCCCGCGTGGACGAGGATGCCGGCCAGGGCGGGGATGGGGATGTACGCGAGGAGGTCGGGGAACAGGGCGGCGAACAGCAGGAGCCAGACCCCGTGCAGGACGCGGGACGCCTTCGTGCGGGCGCCCGCTTGGACGTTCGCCGCGCTGCGGACGATGACCGCGGTCATGGGAAGAGCCCCGAGGGCGCCGCAGATCGTGTTGCCGACCCCCTGCGCCATGAGCTCCTTGTCGTACTCGGTACGCGGACCGTCATGGAGCCGGTCCACGGCGGCGGCGCTGAACAACGACTCCGCGGACGCGATCAACGTGAACGCGACGACCGTACCGAGGAGCCCGATGCCGGCGAGTTCGCCGAACGCGCTGAGCGAGGGCGGCTGGATGGAGTCCAGCAGACCCTTGACCTCGACGGTGGCGACCGGCAGATCGAGGACGAGCGCGGCGGCCGTCGCGAGCCCGACGGCGGCCAGCGGACCGGGCACCGTACGGACCTTGGCCGGCATCCGCTTCCACAGGACGAGGACGGCGATGGTTCCCGCGCCGAGCGCCAGTGAGGACAGCGCGGTGGTGGAGCCCGCCGCGTCCACGAACGCCTCGGGCAGCCCGGCGATCTTGCCGAGCCCCGACTCGGGAGCCTTCGTACCGATGAGCGAGTACAGCTGGCCGGCGATCAGGACGAGACCGATTCCGGCCAGCATCCCCTCGACGACGGAGACGGAGATGGCCCGGAAGTACCGGCCCAGCTTGAGCGCGCCCATGGTGATCTGGAGCGCGCCCGAGGCGAGGACGATGACGCCGAGCGCCGGGAGGCCGAACTCCTGGACCGCCTCGAAGACGAGGACGGTGAGCCCGGCGGCGGGACCGGAGACCTGGAGGCTTGAGCCCCGCATGAGTCCGGTGACGATCCCGCCGACGATGCCGGTGATCAGGCCGAGTTCGGCCGGCACCCCGGAGGCCACGGCCACGCCCACGCAGAGCGGGAGCGCGACCAGGAAGACCACCAGGGAGGCCGCGAAGTCCTCCTTGAGGTGCGGGAAACGGGATATGCGGGTGTTCTGAGGAGTGGTCATCGGGCCGCTCACAGAGCCTGGAAGCGGTCGGCGGCGACGTCGTGCTCCTGCACGGCGCCGGTGTGGACCTCGTAGTACCAGCCGCGCACGGTCAGCCGTCCGTCGGCCACCCGCTTCTCGACGCAGGGGTAGGACCGCAGCCGCAGGAGCTGCGCGAGGACGTGGTTCTGGACCGCGCGGGCGACGGTCGGATCGGACGGTTCGGTCGCGTCCGGCTCGTCGGCGGCGTGCGCCAGCCAGTCGCGGACGGCCGGGACGCCGTTCAGGTCGTCACCCCGTACGAGCGCGCCGACCGCGCCGCAGTGCGAGTGACCGCAGACGACGATGTCGCGGACGCCGAGGACCTCCACGGCGTACTCGATGGTCGCGGCCTCGCCCGAGGGGGCGCCGGTGCCGTACGGGGGGACGATGTTGCCCGCGGTGCGCAGCTCGAAGAGCTCGCCGGGACGGGCGCCCGTGATCAGGGCGGGGACGACCCGCGAGTCGGAGCAGGTGATGAACAGGACCTGAGGGGACTGGCCTTCTGCGAGCTTGGCGAACTCCTCAGGGCGCTGTCCGAACGTACGGGCGTTGTCGATGAGGGGCTGCATGTTCTGGTGACTCCTCCTGGCGCGCGTGGGGGCGCGTCGGACGTGCAGGACAGGGTGGGGAACTGCTCTGTTCTGCCCGCTCTCTCAGCAGCGGAAGACCTGGAGGGCCGCTGGAGAGTGGCTCGCCGAGGATCTCGACGGGCGATGGCGGTCCGCACCGGGCAGACCTGCCGGGTGCGCGCCCGCGGGATCCTGCGCCTTCTGCACGCGCTCGGGCTCGGAGGGAGCCGAGTCGGCGGTCAGAGTGGCGCGGCTTCGGTCGCGGGTGTGCAGCGGGCTCGCAGGCCCCCCGGACCGGTCACAGTCGCGGGACGTGACTTTGATGTCGCGCAGCGCGAGGCCCAGGGGATGCATTCCGGGCTGAGCTTTGGCCTGTGCGTGACGGGCTGTGTGCGCGTGTGCGAAGGGGGAGGCGCCGGTGAGGAAAGGGATCGCGAGCAGGAACGCCGCGATGAGCGCCATGCCCGTCCAGGCCCTCCCACCTCGGAACATGCGCCCCCCTCGAAGTATCCGCACCTCTAGTCAGTGCCAACTGTTGGTCAATGACTGGTCAAGAAACACGGTAACCCTGCAAAGAGCTTTGCAGGGTTAACTCCGCGTTTCGAGCGGGAGACCGCCTCAAAAAAGCGGTGCGGATGACGGGAACTGGCCCTTGACAGGCCGAGGGTGACTGTGGATCAGAGCTCGGCGAGCCGCTTCGCGTCACGCGCGAGGGCGGTGAGGCGGGAGATGGCACGGAAGTACTTCTTGCGGTACCCGCCGTTCAGCATCTCCTCGCTGAACAGCTGGTCGAACGGCAGCCCCGAGGCCAGGACGGGCACCTCACGGTCGTACAGCCGGTCCGCGAGAACCACGAGACGCAGCGCCGTCGACTGGTCCGGGACCGGGCCGACGTCCGTCAGGCACACCGCCTTCAGGCCGTCCGTCAGCGCGCCGTAGCGGCTCGGGTGGACCTTCGCGAGGTGGTCCAGGAGAGCAGGGAACGCGTCGAGGGAGGCGCCCTCGGTGGCGTACGCGGCCTTCGTGACGACCTCGTCCCCGTACGGCGCCGGCGCGTCCGGCAGGCCGCGGTGGCGGTAGTCCTCGCCGTCGATGCGCAGCGCGCGGAAGTGCGCGGACAGGCCCTGGATCTCGCGCAGGAAGTCGGCCGACGCGAACCGGCCCTCGCCGAGCTTGCCGGGGAGCGTGTTGGAGGTGGCGGCGAGCGCGACGCCCGCCTCGACCAGCTTGCCGAGCAGGGTCGACACGAGAACGGTGTCGCCCGGGTCGTCCAGCTCGAACTCGTCTATGCACAGCAGGCGGTGGCCCGACAGGGTCTTCACGGTCTGCTGGAAGCCGAGCGCGCCGACCAGGTTCGTCAGCTCGACGAACGTCCCGAACGCCTTCAGGGACGGCTCGGCCGGGGTCGCGTGCCACAGGGAGGCGAGGAGGTGGGTCTTCCCGACGCCGTAGCCGCCGTCCAGGTAGACGCCCCGGGGACCGGCGGGCGCCTTGGGCCTGGCCTTCCCGAAGCCGAAGAACCCTCGTCTGGCGGTACCCGTCGCGTGCGCTCCGCCGAGGCCCTCCGCGAACGACTCCAGGACGGCGACGGCCTCCGGCTGGCTCGGCTGGTTCGGGTCCGGGAGGTACGTCCCGAAGCGCACCGAGTCGAACCGGGGTGGCGGGACCATCTCGGCGACCAGGCGGTCCGCGGGGACGTGCGGCTCGCGCGTGCACAGGGAGACGGGCGCGACGTGGGCCATCGGTTCGATGCCGGAGCTGGTGGAGGACACGGTTACCCATGCTAAAGGGCGTGTAAGACTGCCAGGCATGCGACGCCTGTTCCCTGTGACCGATCAGACAGCCACCGCTGAGGAGTGGAGCCTCGACGAACTGGCGGACGCGTACGCGTATCCGTCTTTTTCTGATCTTTCTGAAAAAAGCGGCGTGTGGCTGCGCGCCAACATGGTCTCCACCCTCGACGGCGCCGGCCAGCACGACGGCCGCTCCCGGCTCATCTCCGGACCCGCCGACATGCGGATCTTCGGTACGTTGCGGGGTCTCGCCGATGTCGTCGTGGTCGGCGCGCAGACCGTACGGCAGGAGGGGTACCGGCCCGCCGTCGCGCGGGAGGCGTTCGCCGCACGCCGGGCCGCCGCCGGGCAGGCGCCCGCGCCCGCCGTCGCCGTCGTCTCCGCCAGCCTCGATCTCGACTTCACGCTGCCGCTGTTCACCTCGCCGCTCGTGCCGACGCTGGTGCTGACCGGCGCCGGGGCGGATCCCGTGCGGGTCGCGGCGGCGCGCAAGGCGGGTGCCGAGGTGCTCGTCGCCGGGGACGGGGTGGGGGTGGACCCGGCGCGGGTGCCCGCGGTGCTCGGGGAGCAGGGCTTCGTACGGCTCCTCACCGAGGGCGGGCCCCGGCTGCTCGGGCAGTTCGTCGCCGCCGGGGTGCTTGACGAGCTGTGCCTCGCGCTCTCGCCGATGCTCGCCGCGGGGGGCGCCCAGCGCATCACCGACGGGCCCGCGGTCGAGGTTCCGCGCCGCTTCGCACTGACGTCCCTTTTGGAGGAGGACGGGTTCCTCTTCGGGCGGTATCAAAGGGGAGAGAGGGGTTCCGGAACGTGAGTCCGACACCCCGGAGCTGTCAAAAAGGCGGAATGTGTCGTTCCGTTTAGCTTCGGGTGGGCAGACTAGGACTCGGCAGAACCCGTGCGAGCACGGGGAAGGATGGTTTCCGCAGGGCCACGGACGGCCTTCGGAGGAGTGAGGGCCACGGGGGTCCTCGAAGGAGAAGCGGGGTACTGGTGTTCACAAGCGTTCTGATGATCGAGAAAGCTCTGACGTCCGCCGACGTGGAGTTCGTCACGACCCTGCACGGCGACGAGACGGTCACCTTCCACGTGCTGCTCCAGCCTCGCGGGGACCAGGCGGACCGGCTGCTGCGCGCCATCGACGACATCGCCCTCGGCGAGATCGAGGAGGCGGTGCGGGAACGGGAGACGCCCGAGGGGGAGGCCGCGCGCACGGTGGGGGAGCGGGCGCTGGAGGTGTCGCTCACCGCGCTGCGCTCCGCGGGGAGCACGGCGGTGGGAACCCTGGTCGAGGACCATCCGTTGGACGCGCTGAGGGGGGTGGTCGAGGAGGTGGGTGCCGACGAGGTGATCGTGCTGACGGATCCGCACTATGTGGAGGAGTTCTTCCACCGTGACTGGGCCTCGCGGGCGCGGCACAAAGTGGGGGTGCCGGTGCTGAAACTGTTCTCCCACAGCGACGCGTAGGGGCTGACGGGCTTCGCTAGGGTTGGGGTCGATTGACCTGTTCCGGTTCGACCTCTGGAGTACCCCTCATGGCACCCGGCCTCCCCGCCTCCCTCGAACGTCCGCACTTCATCGGGATCGGTGGGGCCGGGATGTCCGGGATCGCCAAGATCCTCGCCCAGCGCGGGGCGAAGGTCGCCGGGAGCGATGCCAGGGACTCCGAGACGGCGCAGGCGCTGCGGGCCCTCGGCGCGACCGTCCACATCGGGCACGCGGCGGCCCACCTCGCGGACGACGCGAGCAGCGTCGTCGTCTCCTCGGCGATCCGCGCGGACAACCCCGAACTGGTCCGCGCCGCCGAGCTGGGCATCCCGGTCGTCCACCGCTCCGACGCGCTGGCCTCCCTCATGGACGGCCTGCGCCCCATCGCCGTCGCCGGCACCCACGGCAAGACCACGACCACCTCCATGCTGGCCGTCTCCCTCTCCTCCCTCGGCCGCGAACCCTCCTACGCCATCGGCGGCGACCTCGACGCGCCCGGCTCCAACGCCCTCCACGGCACCGGCGAGATCTTCGTCGCCGAGGCCGACGAATCCGACCGCAGCTTCCACAAGTACGCGCCGGAGGTGGCGATCGTGCTGAACGTGGAGCTGGACCACCATGCCAACTACGTGTCCATGGAAGAGATCTACGACTCCTTCGTGACGTTCGCGGGGCGGATCGTGCCGGGCGGGACACTGGTGATCTCGGCGGACCAGGAGGGGGCGCGGGAGCTGGCGCGGCGGGTTTCGGGCGCGGGGGTTGAAGGGGCGCGGGTGTCGGGCGCCGGGGTCGACGGTCTGCGTGTCGTGACGTACGGCGAGGCCGAGGACGCCGACGTCCGGGTCCTGTCCGTCGTACCGCAGGGGCTGAAGAGCGAGGTCACCGTCGTGCTGGACGGGCAGGAGCTGACCTTCGCCGTGTCCGTGCCCGGCCGGCACTACGCGCTCAACGCGGTCGCCGCGCTCACGGCCGGTACGGCGCTGGGGGTGCCCGCCGCCGAGCTGGCGCCCGCGCTCGCCTCGTACACCGGGGTCAAGCGGCGGCTCCAGCTCAAGGGCGAGGTCGACGGGGTCCAGGTCATCGACTCGTACGCGCACCACCCGACCGAGATGACCGCGGATCTGGAGGCGATGCGGGCTGCCGCCGGGGACGCGCGGATCCTCGTCCTCTTCCAGCCGCACCTCTTCTCCCGTACGCAGGAGCTGGGCCGGGAGATGGGGGACGCGCTCGCCCTCGCCGACGCGTCCGTCGTCCTCGACATCTACCCTGCCCGTGAGGACCCGGTTCCCGGTGTCACCAGCGCGCTGATCATCGACGCGGGCCGGGCCGCCGGTGCCGATGTCACGGCCGTCCACGACAAGTCGGCCGCGCCTGCCGTCCTCGCGGGAATGGCCCGGCCCGGTGATCTCGTTCTCACCATGGGCGCGGGCGATGTCACCGACCTGGGCCCGCTGATCCTGGACCACCTGCGGACGAGGGGCTGACATGGCGTACGACGTCGAGAAGACCGACGAGGAATGGCGCGCTGAGCTGAACCCGGAGGAGTACGCGGTGCTGCGGCAGGCCGGTACGGAGCGGGCGTTCACCGGGGAGTACACGGACACGAAGACGGTGGGCGTGTATGCGTGCCGCGCGTGCGGCGCGGAACTGTTCACGTCGGGCGAGAAGTTCGAGTCCCACTGCGGCTGGCCGTCCTTCTTCGACCCGAAGGACACGGAGGCGGTGGAACTGATCCAGGACCGGTCCCTTGGGATGGTCCGCACGGAGGTGCGGTGTGCTCGGTGCGGGTCGCATTTGGGGCATGTGTTTGAAGGTGAGGGATATGCGACACCGACGGATCAGAGGTACTGCATCAATTCCATCTCGCTGCGGCTGACGGCTGCGGAGGACTGAGGCTTTTCCTGGGTGGGGAAGGGTGCGATGGTGGGGCACCGCACCCTTTCGCATCAGATTTGGAAGACCCGCTCGAAGCAGGGCATGCAAATCGTGATGAGGTAAAGCAGGGTGTTCAATTCCCCTCCTGCGTGGTTCTACTCTGGCCCTGCCGAACGGCAGTATGAAAGTAGTAGCAGGAGATGATCACGAACGGCAAACCGGAACCTCTGTCAGGTTTTTGATATTTCAGTTCCGGGTCGCCTCAGGTTCCGCCGGGACTGTCTGTCTTCTGTGCCCCGCGCAGCTTCGCCAGGCTTTCCCGTGCCTTCGCGGCTTCGCTTGCCGCTCCCGTCCGCTCGGTCAGGGTGATCGCCTCGACGAGGTGGGCCTCGGCCGCTTCCATCTGCCCCAACTGCTGTTCGGCCAGGGCGAGTCCGTGCAGGGCCTGGGCGGCTTCGCTGGTGGCCCCCACGCTGTGGGCCATCTCCAGAGCGTGGCGGTGCCGGTCGGCTGCCTCGGTGAAACGGCCTGCCGAATGCAAGGCTTCTCCCATTGCGCGCAGGGTGTCAGCGGCATTTCGGCGATCTCCGAGCCGGCGGAAGGTGCTGAATGAATCCTGGTACAGGTCGAGTATTTCGGTGAGGTCCTGCGGGGATTCCATGGTGGCGGCGAGATTCGCTTGGGTGGCGGCTTTTTCCCAAGGGATCTTCATGTCGCCGAAGATGCGGAGGGATTCCTGGAGAAGATCTCGGGCGACGCTTTTCTTTCCGATGTGAAGGTTCAAGTCTGAAAGATTGTTCAATGTGCGCGCGTATCGACGCATGTCCATCGACCTTCGGAACCCGGCCAGTGCAGCGTCGAAACTCTCCTTGGAGTCCTCGAAGTTCCCCATGTAGAGATGGGTGATGCCCAGATTGCTATGGCATCGGGCAATTTGCCACTCATCTCCCGTTGACTCGTGCAGTGTCAGTGTCCGGCACTGGTGGGAGAGGGCCTGCGGCAGTTCGCCCAGGTGCCAGTACAGGATGCCCAGCTGGTGGAGTGCCTCCGCGCTCGCCTCGGTGTCGGTGCGGGTGTCTGCGTTGTTCAGGGCGCGGGTGTAGGCGGTGCGTGCTTCCTGGTAGCGGTTGCAGGCCGTCAGGGCGTTGCCCAGGTCGATCAGGGCGTGTGTCTCTCTGTGCGCGTCCTGCGCCGCACCCCAGTGCTCGGCGGCAGCCGCGTGCATGCGCCATGCCTCGGTGGAGTGGCCCTCGTCGTCGAGGAAGGCGGCGAGGGCGCTCGCGAGGAGGGCCGCCTCGCGGGGGTGGCCGGTGGTGCGGCAGTGGCGTTCGGCGGCCATGAGGCCGATGCGTTCGGCGGCGAGCCAGTCGCGGGCGGCGGCGGAGTCGGCCCAGGACGGGAGCCGGCGGCCGGCGAGGCGGGCGCGGTCGGTGCGCAGACGGCGGGGGTAGGCGATGCGGTCGGCGGAGTCGGCGGCCTGGAGGCAGAAGTCGAGGAGTCGGGAGACCGCCTCCGCACGGTCGGTGTCCGACTCCTCGGACATGACCAACGCGCGCGCGTATTCACCGAGAAGATCATGAAGTGTGAAGCGTTCGGTGGCGGGTTCCTGAATGAGGTGAGAGTCGAGGAGTGATTCCAGAATGTCCTCGGCGTCGTCCAGCGGAAGATCGGCGAGGGCGGCCACCGCATATGCGTCGATCGTCGGCCCGAAACGGAGTCCGAGAAACCGGAACACTTTCTGATGCCCGGATTCGAGCGCACGGAACGAAATTTCGAACGCGGCGGCGATCTCTCCACCTGTTCCGTCCCGGATCTCCCGTAATCGGCCCGGGCTCTGGGTGAGCCTGCGCAGCAGGTGCGCGGTCGTCCAGGTGGGGCGGGAGGCGAGGCGTCCCGCGACGAGTTCGATGCCCAAGGGGAGATAGCCCGTGAGCCTGACGACATCGGCCACCTCGTTGGTCTGCCCGGTGCGTTCCCCGCCCGCCACCGAGCGGAAGAGGGCCACGGCGTCGCCCGCCGGGAGGACGTCCAGTTCTATGGAGTGCAGGCCCGGCAGGCCCGTGAGGCGTCTGCGGCTGGTGACGAGGACCAGGGAGGGGGAGGGGCCGGGGAGGAGGGAGCGGAGTTGGGCCGCGTCGCGGACGTCGTCGAGGATCACGATCGCGCGGCGGTCGCTGAGGAGGCCGCGCCACAGGGTCGCCAGGCCGTCGAGGTCGCCGGGGAGGGAGGAGGCGGGGACGCCGAAGGCGCGGATCAGGGTGGTCAGGGCCGAGGTCTCGGTCAGGGGGTGCTGGCCGGGGGCGTGGGTGCGCAGGTCGAGGTGGACGAGGCCGTCCGGGTAGCGCGGGGTGAGGTGTTCGGCGGCGTGCAGGGCGAGCGTCGTCTTGCCTACGCCCGCCATGCCGGACACCGTCTGGAGGGCGATGACATGCCGGGGCGCGGCCGTGGCGGCGTACCGGACGATGGCCGCCAACTCCCGCTCCCGGCCCACCAGTTCGGCGTGGCTCGGCAGGGTGTGGGGTGCGGAGACGGCCGGCTCGGGGCGGGCCGGCAGGCTCTCGACGGGGGCGCCGCCGAGGATCAGGCGGTGCAGGCGGGTGAGCGCCTCGCCCGGATCGGAGCCGAGATCCTCGGCGAGCCGGCGCCGTACGGAGTCGTACACGCGCAGCGCGTCGGCGAGGCGTCCGCAGCCGTAGGCCGCTGTCATCAGGCGGGCGGCGAGGGCCTCGTCGGTGGGGTGGTCGTCGGACAGGGCGGTCAGGTCGGGGACCAGGTCGGCGTAGTGGCCCGCCCGGAGTTCGACGTCGGCGCGGGTGAGGCGGGCGGCGAGGCGGCGCTCGGCGAGGATGCCGCGGACGTGTTCGGGCCACAGCCCCGGCAGCCCGGCGAGCGGCTCGCCGTGCCAGAGGGCGTCGGCCTCGTCCAGGAGGCGCAGGGCCTGCCGGTCGGCGCCCCGGTCGGCGAGCGCGCGGGCCTGCGCGGCGAGGTTCTGGAACCGGTGGCAGTCCACCCGCTCGGGGTCGAGGTCCAGGGTGTAGGAGTGGGTCCGCGGCACCAGGTACTCGTCGGAGCCCAGGTCACGGAGCCTGCGGCGGATCCGGGCGACGTAGGTGTGCAGGTTCGCGCGCGGCCGTGCGGGTGCGCTGCCGTCGCCCCACAGCCGGTCGACCAGGGTGTCGGCGGGGACGGGCCGTCCCGCGTCGAAGGCCAGCGCGGCCAGGAGGATGCGTTCTTTCGCGGAGCCGAGTGCGTCGATCTGTCGGTCTGCGTGCAGTTCCACCGGCCCCAGCACGCGAATCCGTAAGTCCACCAGCGTCCCCGTCCGACGGTCGGTCTGCGCTTCGGAGTGGACAAGAATCGCACGTGACAGATAAGTAGCGAAATATGAAAGATAGTTGATCTGAAAATGGCCAATTGTTGTGCGCTTTCTTTTGGAATCTGGGTAGCTTCGGCATATGCCGAACTGCGAGACCGTGCGAGAACTGCGGGCGGCCCTGGAGGCGGCGGCCGTACGACCCGGCGTGCTACGCGCGTTGCTGGCGGAGTTCGCCGGGGAGCTGCCCGACTCCGTGCTCGACGACCTCGGTCAGCTGGCCGAGACGCTCGCCCGCAGCACGGCCGGGTCACCGGAACGGGCCCGCGAACTGCGCGACCTGCTCGGCACCGTCCGCGCGCCCCAGGTCCAGAACACCATCGGCACCTCCGCCCGGCTCACCGGCCCCGTCGTCCAGGCTCGCGACGTCTCCGGCGGAATCCACTTCCACGCCCCGGCCGCCCTTGCCGTACCCCGCCAACTCCTCCCGGTCCCCGGGCACTTCGTCAACCGGGACGGTGAACTCGCCGAACTGGAGGGGCTGGTGGCGGACGGCGGACCCGTCACCGTCGTCGTGAGCGGCCCCGCCGGGATGGGGAAGACGACCCTCGCCCGGCGCTGGCTGCTCGGCCGGGCCGAGGAGTTCCCCGACGGGCAGGTGTACGCCGACCTGCGCGGCCACTCCCCGGAAGGCCCCGCGAGCCCCGGCGAGTTGCTCCTCGGACTGCTGCGCTCCTTCGGTCACGACCAGGTACCGGCCGACCTCAACGGCCGTATGACGCTGTGGCGTTCGGCGACGGCGGGGCGGCGGATGGCGCTGCTGCTCGACAGCGCGCTCAGTGCGGCGCAGGTACGGCCGCTGCTGCCGGGGTCGGCCGTCGCCGTCACCGTGGTGACGAGCCGCAACCGCCTGACCGGACTCGGCCCCGAGGGCGCCTCCTTCCTCGAACTGCCCGCGCTGGCCACCCGGGAGACGATGGAACTGCTCAGCCGCCGGGTCGGCGCCGACCGCGTCCGGCGGGAACCCGAGGCCGCGCTGACGATGGCGAAAGCCTGTGCCGGCCTCCCGCTGGCGGCCTGCGTCGCGGGCGCCCGGGTCGCCGCCCGGCCGCGCCAGCCGCTTGCCGTGATGGCGCGGGCGCTCGGCGGCGACGATGAGCGCGCGCTGGACGCGCTCAGCATCGAGGGCGAGAGCGCCGTACGGGCCGCGCTACAGGAGTCGTACCGGCTGCTCGCACCCGAACTCGCCGCCGGATACCGCAGGTTGGGGCTGCTGCCGGTGCCGTTCTTCTCCTCGGCCGTCGCCGCGGCCGTCCTCGGCGTCGGGATCGGCGACGCGGAGCGGATGCTCGACGCGCTGGTCGAGGCGAACCTGCTGGAGGACCTCGGACCCGACCGGCATCGCTTCCACGACCTGCTGCGGCTGCACGCCCGCGAGCGCGCGGCGGCCGAGGAGGGTGCCGAGGGCGTCGACCGCGCGCGGCGGCGGGCCGTCGACCACTATCTGTCCCTCGCCACGGCCGCGGAGGCGCTGCTCAGTCCCAGCCATCGCACGCTGCGCCGCGACTACGCCGGACCGCCCTCACCGGCTCCGTTCACCGATGCGGCCGGGGCGCTGCGGTGGCTCGGCGAGGAGAGCGCGCCGCTGATGGCCGTCCTGCGTGACTGCGCCCGGCGGGGGCAGGACGCGGCAGCTTGGCAGCTCACGGACGCGATGTGGCCGTATTTCTTACGGATCAGGCCCTATGACCTGTGGATCGAGGCGCATGAGATCGGGCTCGGGGCGGCTCGGCGGGTGGGGGACCGGGATGGGGTGGGGCGCATGCTGACCTCCGGAGGGATCGCCCTCAACAACGCCGGCCGGTACGACGACGCCATCGCCTGGGCCCAGGAAGCGCTCGACCTCGCGCGGGAGGAGACGGCGGCCGGCCGGGGCGCCGCCCGGCGGGCCGAGGCACAGGCGCTCTACGGGCTCGGCCAGACCCACCGGCTCGCCGGGCGCCTGACCGAGGCCCGCCGCCACTTTGCCGAGGCACTCGCCCTGCGGGAGGAGATCGGCTACCGGCGCGGTGCCGCCCTGACCCGTATCTGCCTCGGAGACATCGCCCTCGCCGACGACCGGCCGGACGAGGCACTGCCCCACCTGCGCGAGGCACGTGCCGAACTCCTCCAGGAGGACGACCTGTACGACGCGGCCAGAGCGCTGGCGTACCTGGGCCGGGCCCATGCCCTCGCCGGTCTGCACGACACGGCGGAGAGCCAACTCCTGCGAGCCCTCGCCGAGTTCGAGGAGACCGGCTCCGTCCACTGGCAGGCGCGGACCCTGGAGATGCTCGGGCAGGGCGCGCGGGAACGCGGCGACGTGGCACGGGCCAGGGACCTGTACACCGAGTCCCTGACCCGCTATCGACCGGTCAGCGCACCGGACGTACGACGCCTGACGGACCGGCTGGAGGAGTTACCACGGTGAGGCCGGAGCGGGTGCCGAGAATCCAGCCGCCGTCCTCGCCGGGCACGCAGACCAGTCCGCAGCCCGGATAGCGCTCCAGCGTCAAACCGGTCAGGAGCCGGGCCTCGGGGAGCGCCAGTGGGCGGGCCGCGTACAGCATGTCGGCGCACTCCCGCCAGTTCTCCCCGCCGGCCGTGTCCAGCCGGACGATCAGCAGACCGCTCATGCCGACACCTCGCCTTGTGCCGCCCGCCACAGCGGGGCGGGCAGGGGGAGGGGCGGCAGGGACGGTGGGTGTGCGGGTTCTCCCAGATCGAGCAGTCGGTACATCACCTTCCGCAGGTTGTGGCCGAACCGGCCCGGCTCGGAGGACAGTTGGCGGGCGATCCGCGCGTAGTCGTCCGCCGGGTAGGTGGAGCGCGCGTAGGCGAGTTGGTCGGGCAGCCGGTGGGCGGCCGACAACGCCGGTGCGACGCGGGCCAGTTCGGCGGAGGGCGAGTCGGGGTCGACGTCGGCGGAGGGGAAGCGGGTCAGCAGGATGGGGACGCGGGCGGCAGTGGCGTACAGAGTCACCGAACCGTGATCCCCGAGAAGCCAATCGGCGGCGATCACCGGCGCACGCCAGTCCGCCTGCGGCGCGACGACCGCGATGCCGTGGCGGCGGGCCGTCGAGAGCCACGACCGGATCTGCCAGTCGCCGTGCCCGGACCAGACGTTGGGATGGACCAGCACGGCGATCCGGAACAGCGCGGGGTCCAGTTCGGTCAGCAGCCGGGGCAGCAGGGCGTCCAGCCGGTTGAAGATGGAGCCCGAACCCCAGGTCGAGGAGACCACCACGAGCTTCTGGCCCCGGCGCAGCCCCAGCGCCGCCCGGATTTGGGGGCGTCTGCGCAGTCCGGCCTTCAGCAGGTCGTACGAGGAGTCCCCGACCACCTCGGCGACCGGCAGCGCCTCCGGGCAGTGCCGGCGCAGCGTCCCCAGGTCGTCGCGGTGGGCCAGCGCCAGCGCCGCCGGGACGACCCGCCCGTCGTGCATCAGGTACCGCCGGCCGAGCCCCTCCACGGTCCGTGGCGCGCCGGGGTGGCGGTCGTCGTCGGGCAGGGTGAGCTTGATGTGACCCGCTCCGTGCGGCAGCCGCAGCAGCGGTCCGTCCAGCAGGTGCAGCCCCTGCGAACCGGCGGCGATCACCAGGTCGTACCGGCCGCGTACCGCCGTCTCCCACGGGATCAGCCCCCCGTGCCGCGTCGGTACGGACCGTACCGCCCCCGGATTGAACGCGTGCGGCGCGATCGTGAACTCGACCTGGATCCGCAGATCGGACTCCAGCAGGGGCAGGATGTCGTGCAGTCTTTTGCCGTACACCTCCGTGTGGACGACGACCAGGACACGTTTGCAGTGCGGCAGGGTGAGCCACTGCGAAGTGCCGGTCGGGGAAACGGTTCTGGTGCTCTGGTTCATGTGGTACCCCCGTGTTCCGTACCCGTCATGAATGTGCTCCGTCAGGGGAGGTGCCCGGGCGGTACGACGGAAACCTTGCAGGGGGCTTGCGGAAACCTTGCAGCGGCCGTTCGGGGGGTTACAGCAGCTCGCGCTGGACCATTGCCGACATCACCAGCATTCCCGGCAGCAGGGGGACCCAGACCGTGAGGACGCGGTAGCCCAGGACCGTTGCTGTGGCCAGGGAGAGGGGGGTGCCGTAGCCGGCGAGGGTGAGGATCAGGGCTGCGTCCAGGGGGCCTATGCCGCCCGGGGCCGGGACCGCTCCTGCTGCTGTGCTGGCTGCCAAGTAGGCGAAGGCCAGTTGGAGCCAGGAGAGGGGGAGGTTCAGGGCTGTGCCCACCGAGGCGACTATTGCCGCCTGGATCAAGGGGGCCGCCATCGCGCCTCCCCAGAGGGCTGCGACGCGGGACGGGCGGGCGTGGATGCCCTTCACGCCCCTCAGGGCCGTGCGGACGAATTCGACCGTGGGGCGGCGCAGGGGGCGGAAGGCCGCCAGGAACAGGGCCGCCGCCGCGGGGACCAGGAGGATGCCCGTCACCGCGGCCATCAGGGCCTGGCCGTTGGGGAGCAGGGCCTCGGGGCGTACCGCGTTCGGGGCCAGTATCACGAAGGCCAGGACCACCGGGGTCTTGGCCACCGCCCTCGCCAGGGAGTAGAGGGCCAGGGACGCCGTGGCCCGGGGGAGCGGGACGCCCTGGCGCTGGAGGAAGCGGAGCGTCACCGCGTGGGCGCCCAGGCTCGCCGGGAGGACGTGGTTCGCCGCGCCCGCCGCGAACTGGGAGGCCAGGAGGGGGCCCGGGGGGAGGCGGTCCAGCAGGGCGCCCTGGCGGATGAACGACGCCGCCACGCAGCCCAGGAACGTGAAGCCCGCGCCGGCCAGCAGCCACCAGGGGTCCGCGTCCGTCAGCCGCGTCGCGCCGTCACTGACCGTGTGCCAGTCCAGCGCCGCCCAGATGGCCAGGAACAGCAGCGGCAGCAGGCTGATCGCCCGGCGGACATGGCGGCTCGCGACGGGGTTCTTTCCGGCCGTCGTGGTCGTCGGGGGCGCGGCTGTCTCGTCGTACAGCGTCTTCGTGGTCGGCAGCACGGTCACGGGGCGCTTCGTCCTTTCGCGTCGCCCCCTCCCGCGTGGGGCGTGCGGGAGGGGGCGAGGAGCGGCGGCGTCGGTCCGGGGTGAGCGGTGGGGCGTACGAGGGGGCTCGCGCGCCCCCTGGACCGTCGCCGGTGTGGGGAGGGGATGAGGGAAAGATTCCCCTCCGGTGTGACGGTGCGGTGTCCGGGAGCCTACGAGGTGCGGGCGGAGGGGCGACTCGGGGTGGGCCTCGGGGGTGCGTCGGGTCGGTTGGGTGAGTTCTGCCCAGGGGGACCGCCGCTCATCCCGGTACGACGGGCCTGGCGTACTCTCTTACGGTTTCTGGGGGCGGGGGGTTCAGCGGGGTGTGTGGCGCAACTCGCCTTGACTCGGGGGGAGTCGGGGGTTCAGCGCGTTTCGCAACGTTTCTTCGGGCCGCCCGCAGCGCCCTCGGGCCCGCTTCAGCCCGCCCGCAGCACCTCCGGGCCCTCCTCCTCGATCCTCGCCGTCACCTCGTCCGGGAGGTCCGTGTCGGTGACGACGGTGTCCAGCCGGTCCAGCGGCGTCACCGTGAAGCGTTCCGTGGAGCCCCACTTCGTGCTGTCCGCGAGCAGCGCCACCGCGCCGGACGCGCGCAGCACCGTCTGCTTCAGCAGGACCTTGTCCGTGGAGTGGCTGGTCACGCCGTGGGCCAGGTCCCAGGCGCCGGCGCTGAGGAGGCACAGGTCGATGTTGATGCCCTCGATCGCGCGGGCGGCGAGGGGGCCGCCGGCCGCCGCGCTCGCCGGGTCGATCTCGCCGCCGGTGTGCACGATGTGGACGGACGGCAGGGCGAAGAGGGCGAGCGCGGCGTGGAGGTCGTTGGTCACGATGGTGAGGCCGGTGCGGACGGCCAGGAACGGGACGACCGACTGGCACGTCGTCCCCGCGTCCAGGTACACGACCATGTCGTCCGCGATCAGTGACGCTGCGCGCTCGGCGATCGCCTGCTTGCGGGGGATCTCCAGGGCGGCGCGCGTCGTGCGTTCACGCGGGGGCGCGTGCCCGGCGCGTTCGGCCAGGCGTACGCCGCCCTGCACCGAGACGACCAGGCCCGTTCTCTCCAGCGCCGCGATGTCCCGGCGGACCGTCATGTGTGAGACGTCCAGCGCGGATGTCAGGTCGTGGATGCTCAGTACGCCGCTCGCTCGCAGCAGTCGCAGGAGTTCCTGGTGACGCTGCTCGGGGATCAAGGGGGCCTTGCCCGTTGGGGTCACTGGGTCTCCTCGGCTGTCTACGGCGCGCGCGTTCAGCAGCCTAGCCGTGAAATTTCCGGCGTCCTGACTCGTGACATCGTGTGAATCCGTGTTCTAGCGTGTTCTTCCATGGTAACTAAGTTTGCGGCTCTGGAGTCGATCACCCGTACGGGTGCGCTGTTGATCGTTCGGCTCGACAGTGCGGAAGAGGCGCTTGCCGTGTCCGAGGCCGCCATTGAGGGTGGGGTTCGGGCGGTGGAGATCACCTTGTCCGTGCCGGGGGCGTTGGGGGTGATTTCCACGCTGGCTTCTCGGTACGGGGATGAGGTGCTTGTGGGGGCCGGGACCGTGTTGGACGCGCAGTCCGCGTTCGCTTGTGTTCAGGCCGGGGCTCGGTTGTTGGTCAGTCCCAATCTGGAGCCCGAGATGATCGCTACGGCCAATCGGTATCAGGCGGTCACTGTCAGTGGGGCGTTCACGCCTACTGAGATCGTGCGGACGATGGAGGCCGGGGCGGACATTGTGAAACTGTTTCCGGCGGAGTTTTCTGGGGGGCCTGCGTATGTGCGGACCGTTCGGGCGCCGTTGCCGCAGGCGCCGATCATGCCTACGGGTGGGGTTACGCCGGAGAACGTCAAGGAGTGGTTCGACGCGGGGGTTGTTGCTGTGGGGGTTGGGAGCTTTGTTACGAAGGCGGCGCGGGTTGACGGTGATTATCGCCGGGTTACTGAAGCGGCTTCGGTGATGTTGCGAGCGATTGAGGGGGCTCGACGGTAGTGCTTCGTCTGCGGCGCCGTCGTGGCTGGTCGCGCAGTTCCCCGCGCCCCTAAAAAGCAAAAACCCTGCTGTCCCCCTCTTCTCCTTCGTCCCCGAGGAGTTGTCCCCGTGCTTCAGGAATCGCTCGTCCCTACTCCCGCCAAGACCTCCCCCTCCCTCCGCCTTCGCTGGGCCTTCGTTGGCCTTCTCGTTGTTGGGGGCGTTGTCAACTACCTTGATCGGGCTACCCTCAGCGTTGCCAATACCACCATCTCCGGTGAGTTCGGGTTGAGTTCGACCGAGATGGGGTTGTTGCTCGCCGCGTTCTCCTGGCCCTATGCCATCGCCAATCTGCCTGCCGGGTATCTGGTCGACAAGTTCGGGCCCAAGAAGATGTACGCCTGGGCCGCCGGGCTCTGGTCGTTGATGACCATGGTGACCGCCGCTGCCAGCAGCTTCGGGCTTCTGTACGCCGCTCGTGTTGCGCTCGGTGTTGCTGAATCGCCGTTCTTCACCGCCAGTTTGAAGGTCAACGAGCGGTGGTTCGGTAAAGAAGAGCGGGCGTTGCCCATCTCTGTCGTCAACACCGGGTCCCAGATAGCCAACGCGATCGCGCCGCCGCTGCTCACCTCGCTGTTGATCGCCTTCGGCTGGCGGGGGATGTTTCTCGTGGTCGGGGCGCTCGGGATCTTCGTGATGCTGGTGTGGCTGCGGGTCTACCGGGATCCGTCGTTGAGGGAACAGGCCCTGATCCGGGGGGAGGAGCTCGCCGAAGAAGTCAAGGGCGGGGAGGAGAAGGCCAGCTGGGGTGCGCTGTTCGGGCAGCGGAACACGTGGTTCATGATCCTGGGGGCGTTCGGGATCTTCTACACGGTGTGGGTGTATCTGACCTGGCTGCCCAGCTACTTGGAGACCTCGCGGGGGTTCAGCCTCGCGGAGACGGGGTGGCTGGCCTCGCTGCCGTACCTGTGCGGGATCGGCGGGGTGCTGTTCGGCGGCATCCTCTCCGGGCGGCTGGTGCGACGCGGGCTTCCGGCGGTCACGGCACGCAAGGTGCCCATCGTCGGCGGTGCCGTCCTCGCCGCGGCGGCCGTCCTGCCGGTCGCGTACGTCGACAGCACGCCCCTCGCCGTCGCGCTGCTGTCCCTCGGGTACTTCGCGGCGCAGGTGCCGATGGGGTGCCTGTGGACGCTCGCGTCCGACCTCGCGGCGCCGCACCAGGTCGCTTCGCTGGGGGCGATCCAGAACTTCGGCGGCTTTCTGGGGGCCGCGCTGGCGCCGATCGTCACGGGGGCGATTCTTGACGCGACCGGTAACAGTTACAGCCTGGTGTTTCTGGTGGGCGGGGTGTTGTTGCTGGTCGGGGGGATGTCGTACCTGTTCTTCGTGAAGGACACGCAGAGCGAGGGCGTGCGGGGATGAGGGCCTACTTCGTCATCGGCCCCGCCGGCTCCGGCAAGTCCAGCGTCGCCCGCCTCCTCGCGAAGCTGACCGGCGCGGCCCACCTCGACAAGGACACGGCGTGCACGAGGCTGACGGAAGCGCTGCTGAAGACGGCCGGCACGGACCCCGACGACCGGGACGGAAACGCGTACTACCTGTCCACGGTAAGGGAGTTGGAGTACCTGACACTCCTGGACCTGGCCCGCGACAACCTAGCGGTGGGTCGCCCGGTGGTCCTGGACGCCCCCTTCGGCAGCTACTTCGCGGACCCGGGTTTCCTGACGACCACAGCGAATCGCCACGGCTGGCCTGCCGACGTCGAACCGGTCGTGGTCCACGTACGAGTTGACTCGCCCACGGCCCAAGCGCGCATCAGGGCAAGGGGTTTGGCAAGGGACGCCTCGAAGTTGGCGGACTGGCCGAAGTTCTGGACCAAGTCGCAGGCGAACCAGTGCCGTTGGGAGGGGGCAAGGCGGGTGGAGTTCGACAACAGCGGGGAAGGACTGAGTGAGGAGAGCGTACGAAGGACGCTGGACGAGTTGGACTGACGAGGGGGGGCTGGCCGGAGCAGGCAGGGCGAAGCCCGCCGGCTTTAGGGGCGCGGGGCTGTATCGATGTGCGGCTACCGCCGCGTGGGCGCGACCAGCCACGACGCTGCCGCACCCGCCCCACAACCCCCTTCACCCCACCGGCAGTTCCACCACAAACACCGTCCTCCCCCCCTCCTCCGTCAACCTGATCGTCCCCCCATGCGCCCGCACCAACGACCGAGCCACCGACAACCCCAGCCCACTCCCGCCCCGATCCCGACTACGCGCCTTGTCGATCCGATAGAACCGGTCGAACACCCGCTCCCGATCCTCAGCCGGCACCCCGGGCCCCTCGTCGGCGACCCGCACACACGCCAACTCCCCTTCCACCCGCACCTCGACGGACACGGCCGTATCCACCGGCGTATGAACAGCCGCGTTGGTCAGCAAGTTGTCCAGCACCTGCCGAACCCGCTGAGGATCGAGCCGCAGAGTCAACGACGAGGGCCCCGGCAGAACCGTCAGCGGATGATCCTTGTGGCTGGCCCGGAACGCATCGGCGGCCTGCTCAACCAGCTCGACAAGATCCCCGTCCGCCATCCGCAACGGCGCCTCCACCTCGGCGGCGTCGAGACGGGCGAGCAGCAGCAGATCGTCCAGCAGGAACCCCATCCGCGCGGCCTCCGCACGCAGGCGGGCGAGATGGCGTTCCCGCTCCTCGGGCGCGTTGGCAGCGGCGTACTGGAAGAGGTCGGCGTACCCCCGTACGGACATGAGCGGCGTACGCAGCTCGTGCGACGCGTCCGCGACGAACCGCCGGAGCCGCTGCTCCGCCTCCGCCCGCACCGCGAGGGAGTCGTCGATGTGCTCCAGCATCGTGTTGAAGGCGGTCCGCAGCTCCTCCACCTCGGGCCCGCCGCCCCGCTTGTCGGCGCGCAGGGGCAGCCGGGACGCGGAGTCCGTGAGGTCGTGGGAGGCGATGTTGTGCGCCGTGTGGGCCATGTCGCTGAGCGGGGTGAGCCCGCGCCGCAGCAGACGGCGGCCTATGACGACGAGGACGAGCAGCGCGAACCCGAAGGCGACGACCTGGATCTTGACCAGGCGCTGGACGGTGTCGTCGATGTCGTCCAGCGGCGCGGCGCTGATCAGGACGACGCCGGGCGCGACCTCGCAGGCGCGCAGCCGGTAGTCCCCGGCGTCCTCGATGTGCTCGGTGCGCAGCAGCTCCTCGGCGGAACCGCCCTGTGCCTTGGCGAGGGCGGTGAAACCGGAGATGTCGTGCGGGAGGTCGGTCGGGTCCTCGGGCTTGCGCAGCTTCGGTTCGCCGTCCTTGATGTCGTAGACGGCGTAGAACCAGCTCCAGTACTTCTTGCCCAGCAGCGTGCCGGTGTCCGCGACGTTCTTGGACTGGGCGATCTGCGCCTGCGCGATCTGGGTGTCGAGCTGGCCGGAGAGGTACTCGCGCATGTACGTGGTCAGCGCCGTGCCGACGACCGCGAAGACGATCAGCGCGAGCGCGCCGAGGCCGAGCGCCAGGCGCGTACCGAGCCGCATGCGCCGGTACGAGCGCCGCAGCCGCGCGATCATTCGGCGGCCTGGCGGCGCACGACGTACCCGAATCCGCGCACGGTGTGGATCAGCGGGTCGCCGGTCGCGTCCAGCTTGCGGCGCAGGCGGCTGACGACCAGCTCGACGACGTTGGACCGGCCGCCGAAGCCGTACTCCCAGACGTGGTCGAGGATCTGCGCCTTGGTGAGGACGGTGGGGGAGCGGCGCATCAGGTAGCGCAGCACCTCGTACTCGGTCGGGGTGAGGGTGAGGAGCTTGCCCGCGCGGCGGACCTCGCGGGTGTCCTCGTCCATGGTCAGGTCGGCGACCTGGAGGACCGAGCGGGTGAAGCTCGGGCCCGCCGAGCGGCGTAGGACCGTCCGGAGGCGGGCCATCAGCTCTTCGACAGCAAACGGTTTCACCAAGTAGTCATCGCCACCCCGGGTGAGCCCGGCGACACGGTCCGCGACGCCGTCGCGCGCCGTGAGGAACACCACAGGCACCATCGTCCCGGACCGGCGCAGGCGGTCGAGCACCCCGAAGCCGTCGAGGTCGGGCAGCATCAGGTCGAGCACCACGATGTCCGGCTGGAACTCGGCGGCCAGGCGCAGCGCTTCCTCGCCCGAGTTCGCCGTCACCGCCTCCCAGCCTTCGTAGCGGGCGACCGTCGCCACGAGATCGGCGATCGGCGGGTCGTCGTCCACGACGAGCAGGCGTACTTTCTCCACCCGTTCATAGTGCGGTACGCCACTGACAGGGCGAGACGTACGGATGACACTCTCCTGAGATCGATAATTAGTTGAAAGTCTTACGACAGGGTATCGACAGCTCCCGGCGGCGAAGCTCGTGTCCTGAGAACCCGATCGAGGAGTCCCAGCCCGTGACGACCGTCCAGCAGTCTCCCCCCACACCCGCCGCCACGGGTATCCGTCCGAAAGTCGTGGCCCGCACCGGCCTGTACGCCCTGCTCGCCGCGAACGTGGCCGCCGTCGCGTACTTCGCCGCCGACGCCGGGTTCGGCTCCAACGCGCTGATCGTGCTCGGCCGCTTCACCGGCCTGTACGCGTCCCTGTTCATGGCCTTCCAGCTCCTGCTGGTCGCCCGCCTGCCCTGGCTCGACCGCCGGATCGGCATGGACCGGCTGACCAACTGGCACCGCTGGACCGGCTTCGGCCTCCTGTGGACCCTCGTCGGGCACGTCGTCTTCATCGCCTTCGGCTACGCCGACCTCGCCGGGACGATGGACCCGGTCAACCAGATCGTCAACCTCGCCGAGACCACCGAGGGCGTCCTGCGGGCCGTCGTCGCCTGGTTCCTGATCCTGGTCATCGGCGGCGCCTCCGCCCGCTGGGCCCGCCGCCGCCTCGCGTACGAGACGTGGCACTTCATCCACCTCTACACGTACGTCGCCGTCGTCCTCGCCTTCACCCACCAGGTCGCGATCGGTACGACCTTCACGGCCTCGTCGGCGGCAACCGCTTACTGGTACACGCTCTGGGGTGCCGCGCTCGGCTCCGTCGCGCTCGGCCGGCTGATCCTGCCCCTGTGGCGCAACTGGCGGCACCAGCTGCGCGTCTCGGAGGTCGTCCCCGAGTCCGACAACGTCGTCTCCGTGCACATCACCGGCCGCGACCTCGACAAGATGCCCGCGCAGGCCGGCCAGTTCTTCCTGTGGCGCTTCCTCACGAAGGACCGCTGGTGGCAGGCGAACCCCTTCTCCCTGTCCGCCGCCCCCGACGGCCTGCGCCTGCGCCTCACCGCCAAGGCGGCCGGTGACGGCTCGGCGGGCCTGCGCCACATCAAGCCCGGTACCCGCGTCTTCGCCGAGGGCCCGTACGGCGCGTTCACCGCGCTGCACCGCACCCGCACCGACGCGCTGCTCATCGCGGGCGGCGTGGGCGTCACCCCGATCCGCGCCCTCATGGAGGACCTGACCGGGCACGCCGTCGTCATCTACCGGGTCGGCTCCGAGCGCGACGCGGTCCTGTACGACGAGCTGCGCGACCTCGCGCACGCCAAGGGCGCCGAGCTGCACCTCGTCACCGGCCCGCCCGTCCCCGACCGGCTCGCGCCGCAGGGGCTCGCCGCGCTCGTACCGGACATCGCCGAGCGGGACGTCTTCCTGTGCGGGCCGCCTCCGATGATGAACGCGGTCCTCGGCACGCTGCGTGAGCTGGACGTGCCGAAGCCGCAGATCCACTTCGAACGCTTCAGCCTGGCGGGATGAGAGAAACACCGTGAAACGAGCAATTCCTGTTCTTGTCCTGTCCGTTGTCGGGCTGGTGCCGGTCTTCCGGTACGTGCCGGGCGTCGCGTCCTCGTCGGCCGGCAATAGCTCTGCGGCCTCTGCGCCTTCTTCTTCGGGTGTTGCGGGAACCGTTTTCTCCGGTACGACCATCCCGACCGAGAAGGGGGACGTCCAGGTACAGATCACGTACCAGGGCGGGAAGATCAGCGCCGTCAAGATGCTGAAGCAGCCTGATCATCCGCAGACGACGGCCGCTGTGCCGAAGCTGGTGGCGGCGACGCTGAGTGCGCAGAGCGCGGACGTCGATACGGTGTCCGGGGCGACGATCACCAGTAACGGTTACAAGAAGTCGTTGCAGGCGGCGATCGATGCGCATGCGGCTTCTGTTTCTTCCGGGGCTTCTGCTGGGGCCGCTGCTCCTTCCGGGGCTTCTGCTGGGGCTTCCTCTGGGGCTGCCGCCTCTTCGTCGAAGGTCGTCGACGGGCCCACCGTCGGGACCGAGAAGGGTGATGTCCAGGTCCAGGTCACCTTCGACGGGGACGCGATCAGCGCCGTCAAGATGCTGAAGCAGCCGAACCATCCGCAGACCACGGCCGCCGTGCCGAAGCTCATTGCCGAGACGCTCGACGCGCAGAGCGCGGACATCGACACCGTGTCGGGTGCGACCATCACCAGTGACGGCTACAAGGAGTCGTTGCAGGCCGCGATCGACGCGAAGGGCTGAGCTGTGCACCGGGTCGAGCACGTCATGGGGTTTCCGGTCTCGCTGCGGATCGACGACGAGGAGGTTCCCGGGGGTCTCGGGGACGCCGTCTTCGACTGGCTGCGCGAGGTCGACGAGCGGTTCAGCCCGTTCAAGCCCGGCAGCGAGGTCTCGCGGTACGGGCGGGGCGAACTGTCCGACGGGGAGCTGAGCGCGGACCTCGTCGAGGTGCTCGGCCTGTGCGAGGAGTACCGGGTCGCCACGGGCGGGGCCTTCGACGTCCGGTTGCCCGGACGGGACTTCGACCCGTGCGCCGTGGTCAAGGGGTGGTCCGTGCAGCGCGCGGCCGAGCTGCTGACCGGCGCCGGGGTGCGGCGGTTCTGCCTCAACGCCGGGGGCGACGTCGTGGTGCGTGGCGGGCCCTGGCGGGTGGGGGTGCGGCATCCCGAGGTCGCCGATCAGCTGTGCGCCGTACTGGAGTTGAGCGAGGGGGCGGTGGCCACGTCCGCGCGGTACGAGCGGGGGGACCACATCATCGACGGGCGTACGGGGTTGCCGGCCGCCGGGCTCGACAGCCTGACGATCGTGGCGCCCTCGCTGACGCTGGCCGACACGGTCGCCACCGCCGCCTTCGCCATGGGGCGTGCGGGGGTCGAGTGGGCTGCCGGGCGGGAAGGGTGCGAGGTGTTCGCCGTGGTGGCGGGTGGGGAAGTGCTGCGTACCGCTGGGGTGCCTGTGGTGCCTGCGGTCGCGTGAACGGGTGCGGGAACGGGTGGGCCGCCGGATCGACTCCGGCGGCCCACCCGTCTGTCCGGGGTGGGCGCACCGTGAGAATCAGCGGACTCGCAGGTGTGCCGCAGGAGGTTCGGGGCAGACGCCCAGCGACGCCCGCCGGATCGCGTCTCGTATGGCGAAATTCAGACAGTGGGCCCATTGAAGAGATGCAACACAAGCGGTCTACACTCTCCCCGCAACGGCCCGACACGCGTCGGCAGCGGGCTGATTCGGCCAGACCCGAAGGGTGTTCGGCGTTTTGATACGGATAGATTCAGTCACCAAGCGGTACCCGGACGGCACCACAGCCGTCGACCGGCTCTCCCTGGAGATACCGGACCGCGCGATCACCGTCCTGGTCGGCCCCTCGGGCTGCGGCAAGACCACCACGCTGCGGATGATCAACCGGATGGTCGAGCCCAGCGAGGGCACGATCTCCATCGACGGTGTCGACACGCGTCAGCAGCCGGTCAACACCCTGCGCCGGGGGATGGGTTACGTCATCCAGAACGCCGGTCTCTTCCAGCACCGCACGATCCTCGACAACATCGCGACCGTGCCCCGCCTGTTGGGCGTGAGCAAGGCCGAATCCCGGGACCGCGCGCGGGAGTTGATGGGCCGCGTCGGACTCGACGCCACGCTCGCGAAGCGCTACCCGTACCAGCTCTCCGGCGGCCAGCAGCAGCGCGTCGGCGTGGCCCGCGCGCTCGCCGCCGATCCGCCCGTCCTGCTGATGGACGAGCCGTTCTCCGCCGTCGACCCCGTCGTCCGCAAGGGCCTCCAGGACGAACTCCTGCGCATCCAGGGCGAGTTGGGCAAGACCATCGTCTTCGTCACGCACGACATCGACGAGGCCGTGAAGCTCGGCACGATGGTCGCCGTGCTGCGTACGGGCGGCAAGCTCGCGCAGTTCGCGCCCCCGGCCGAGCTGCTCTCCGACCCCGCCGACGCGTTCGTCGAGGACTTCCTCGGCGCGGACCGGGGCATCCGGCGCCTGTCCTTCTTCCCCGCCGCGGGGCTGGAGTTGAGCACCGGCCCGGTCGTCGCCGTCGACTCCAGCGCCGAGCAGCTCGCGGCAGCGGCGGGCGCGGGGGCGCCGTACCTCCTTGTAACGGGCATGGACGGCAAGCCACTTGGTTGGGGCGAGCCGGGCAAGCTGGTCGCGGGGCAGATCGACGCCGGTCAACTCCTGTCCTGCGGGCGCCCGTTCGTCGCCGGGACCGACTCGCTGCGGGCCGCGCTCGACTGCGCCGTGCTGTCGCCGACGGGGTGGGCGGTCGGCGTGGACGCGGAGGGGCGGGTCGCCGGGGTGGTCTCGCAGCAGGCCATCGGGGAGGCCATTCGCGGGGCGCACGAAGAGAGCGCCACCGAGGGTGCCGGCGCATCCGCCTCGGAGCCGAAGGTCCTGCGGTGAGTTACTTCGACGGCTTCTTCGACATCCCCAGCGACCTCCAGCACAGCTGGCTCGGCCTCATCGGCCTCCACCTGCGCGAGGCGCTGCTCCCGGTCCTCGCCGGGCTCGTGATCGCGCTGCCGCTCGGGCAGCTCTGCGTACGGCTCAAGTGGCTGTACCCGCCGGTGCTCTGGGTGACGACGATCCTGTACGCGATCCCGTCGCTCGCCTTCTTCGTCGTCCTCATCGACTACACCGGCATGACCGAGCTGACCGTGATGATCCCGCTGACGGTCTACAGCCTCGTCGTGCTGGTCCCGGCGATCGTCGACGCGGTGCGGTCCGTGCCGCAGGAGACGCTCGCGGCGGCCACCGCGATGGGCTTCGGGCCCGTACGCCGGTACATCCAGGTGCAGTTGCCGATCGCCGTGCCCGCGATCATCGCCGGGCTGCGCGTCGCCGTTGCCTCCAGCATCTCCCTCGTCAGCGTCGGCACGCTCATCGGCAACCAGGGCGCGCTGGGGAACCTGCTGCACGACGCGAACATCTACAACCGCCCCGAGCTGGCCTGGAATTCGGTGCTGACGTCGGCCGCGCTCGCGGTGATCGTGGACGCGCTGCTGGTCGGCCTGCGCACCCTGCTCACGCCGTGGATGCCGAAGAGCGGCTCACGCCGTCCGAGGCCCGAGACGGTTCCCGCCGCACTGGAGGACGCTGTCCGGTGAACGTCCTGCACTACATCAGCAACTTTTTCGAGAACGACGCCAACTGGAGCGGCTACGCGGGGATTCCGACGCGGCTGTGGGAGCACGTCCAGTACTCGCTGGAGGCGCTCGGGTACGCCGTCGTCGTCGGACTGCCGATCGGCCTCGTCACCGGGCACTTCGGACGGGGCGGCAACGCGCTCGCGTTCGTCGCGACGGCCGCCCGCGCGCTGCCGACGTTCGGGCTCCTCGTCCTTGCCACGATGATCATCGGCTTCGGCATGCTGCCGGTGATGATCCCGCTGGTCATCCTCGCCGTCCCGCCGATCCTCGTCACCACGTACGAGGCGATGCGCTCGGTCGACCCGGCCCCCGTGGACGCCGCGCGCGGCATGGGCATGGGGGAGATCGGCATCCTCTTCCGCGTCGAACTCCCCGTCGCCCTCGGCCTGATCCTCAGCGGCATGCGCTCGGCGGCCATCCAGATCGTCTCGACGGCCACCATCGCCGCGTACGTCGGCCTAGGCGGCCTCGGCCGCTTCATCATCGACGGCCTCTACCAGCACGACTACGAGAAGGTCGTCGGCGGCGCCACCCTGGTCGCCTTCATGGCCCTCGCGACGCTGGGCCTGTTCTGGGCGGTGGCACGGTTCGCGGTGTCGCCGGGGGTGCGCCGAAGCGCGTAGCAACCGGTTGCAGCAACAGAGGGCGGTACCTCCCGGTACCGCCCTCTGTGCCGTCTCAGACCGGCCGTACGGCGACGGCGTCGACCTCGAACAGCATCCCCGGCAGCGCGAGCGAGGCCACGCCGTTCAGGGTCTGCGCCGGGAGGCGGTCGCCGAAGCGGGCGTGCAGGACTTTGCCGAGCGCCTGGAGCTTGTCGGCGTCGTGGTCCACGACGAACGTACCGAGCCTGACGACGTGCTGGAGACCGAGGCCGACCGCCGCGAGCGCCGACTCCAGCCGCGTGAAGGCGAGTTCGGCCTGCGTCGCGAAGTCGCCGGGGACCGGGGAGCCGGTCTCGTCGGAGGCGTACTGCCCGGCGACGAAGACGAGTTCGCCGGGCGCCGAGACGACATGGCTGTAGCCGAACGGGGTCGGGTCGTGCAGGGCCGGCGGGTTGGTGATCGTACGGACGTCGTTGCTCATGTCCGGGCCAACCCCCGCCGCTCGCCCGGCTATTCCCTCAGCCCTCCGTACGGGCCAGCGCCTGTTCCAGGACGATCAGCAACGCGTCGCGTACCGAGCCCCGTTCGCGGGCGTCGAAGACCAGGAGCGGGACGCCGTCCGTGACGTCCAGGGCCCAGCGGACCTCGTCCAGGGTGTGTTCGACCTTGCCGTCGAAGGCGTTGATGGCGACCGCGAAGGGGATCCGGCGGTGCTCGAAGTAGTCGACGGCCGCGTAACAGTCGTCCAGGCGGCGGGTGTCGACGATGACGAGGCCGCCGATCGCGCCCTCGACGATGTCGTCCCACATGAAGCCGAAGCGCTCCTGGCCCGGCGTACCGAACAGGTAGAGCTTCAGCGTCGGGTCGATGGTGATGCAGCCGAAGTCCATCGCGACCGTGGTCGTCGTCTTGCGCGGCGTGTGCGACAAGTCGTCGACCCCCGCCGCGACTTCGGTGATCGCCGCCTCGGTGGTGAGCGGCTCGATCTCGGAGATCGAGCCGACGGCGGTGGTCTTGCCCACCCCGAAGCCGCCCGCGATCACCAACTTCACCGGCAGCGGCGGCCGTTCGACGGCGACCGCGCCGACGGCGCTGGTGAACGGTTCAGTCGGAGTCACGGAGTACCCCCCGGGAGTCGGGGATGGCCCGCAGGCCATCGATAACCCTGCGCAGGACGGACGCGTCATGGATCGCGCCGGAGTCCGGTACATGCACCGTCAGATGACCTGCCGCGCGCAGATCCTCGGCGAGGACCCGCACCACGTTCAGATGCAGCCGCAGCCGCGCCGCGATCTCCGCGATGGACTGCGGCCGACGGCACGCGGCGATGATGTCGTGCTGTTCGAAGGAGAGCCGGTCGAGGACGGCGAGCCCGCCAGCCGTGGCCACCACCTGCGTCTCCACGGGCATCGCCCGCGCGGACGCGGCCGACCCGGCCACCCGGCCGGCGGTGACCAGGAACGGCCGCACGGCGGAGGGCGGACGCGCCGCGCCGTCCTCTCCGGCGCCCTGCGGGGTGCGCCCGTCCGCCATCTTCGCCTGCTCTTCTCTTCTGGCGTACCGGCCGGTGTCAGCGGGTCCGGCTCGGACGCCGGCCCTGCTGGCTCTGCTTGGCGGCGCCCACGGTGTTCTTCAGCTCAAGGACCAGCTGCGGGCTGAGCGCGCTGCCCGCCCGGTTCGCGAACACCGTCATCTCGTAGGCGATGTTGCCGAGCTTCGCCTCCTTGTCGGTGACGACGCCGAGGACCGCGCCGCTGCCGACCGAGGAGACCAGCACATGGCCGCCCTCCAGGTCGATGATGACCTTGTTCAGCCCGCCCAGACCGTAGTTGCCGGAGGCCCCGGCGGCCAGCGAGGTGATGCCGGAGACGATCGCCGCGAGCCGCTCGGAGTCCGCGTGCTCACGCAGCTCGGAGACGGCTATCAGCAGTCCGTCCGAGGACACGGCGATGGCGTCGACGACGCCCGCGGTCTCGGTGGCGAAACGATTGAGCAGCCAGGTGAAGTCGGCTGCGGCGGCCCGCAGATCGGTCGGCGTGGCCTCACCCGCGGGGGTGTCACCTGTCGACGTGCTCACTGCTCGGCTCCTTCCGGAAGGTGTTTCTGGTGGTGCATGGGGTTCCGGTCGTCGGTGGGGGGTCGGCGGCTCGGCACATCGTCGTGCGTAAACGCTTTCTGTTTCGTTTCCGGACCATTCTCTCCGGAACGGACCCCTCCGGTGAAGGGGGCCGTGGTCTCCGCCGTATCGGCGTTCGCACGCGCCACCGCCTCCTCGAACTCGTCCAGCGTGTCACGGACGGCGTCCGCGTCGGCGGGACGGGAGGCACGCGCGCCCTGCTGCGCGGCGGCGTCCACGGTCGTCCGCAGGGTCGCGCCCCGCACCCGCCGCTTGAGCGGCCTCGGACCGTCGGCCGGTACGGGCTCCTCCGAGCGGGCCCGGGGGATGAACGGGGCGGGGGCCTCGGCGGGTTGAGTGGTACGGCGGGGCAGCGTGGGGTCTTCGGCACCGGCTTCGGTGAGTGGTGAAGTCCGGTCGGGAGACGCGCCGTTGAGGCCGGGCGCGTCGAGCGGGAGCGGGGTCGTGGAAACCGGCTCCGCGCCATGTCCGTCGTCCGTCCCCACAGACCTCTCCGTGCTCGTTCGTCCCGCCTCCCCGGCACCTGCCCCCGAACTCCCGCGGGAAACCAGGGGCCCCGGCGCGACCACCGGCGGCTCCTCGCCGCTCAGCGTCAGCAACAGCGTCGACGGCAGCGCCACTTCGGCGGTGAGACCGCCACCGGGCGTACGGGAGAGGGTGACCTCGATCTCCCAGCGCCGCGCGAGGGCGCCGACGACGAACAGGCCGAGCACCTTCGTCGGTACGAGGTCGAGCCGCTCGCGCCGCACCAGCCGGGCGTTCTCCTCGGCCAGCCGCTCGGCGCTCATCCCGAGCCCGTGGTCGACGACCGTGATGGACGCGCCCTCGGAGTGCGTGCGGACGGCGACCTCGACCGGCGAGTCGGCGGGCGAGAACGACACCGCGTTCTCCAGGAGTTCGGCCACCATCAGCGTGAGGTCGCCGATGATGTCGGGCTCGATCATCACCTCGGACGCGGCCCGCAGTTCGACGCGCTGGTACCCCTCGATCTGCCCGAGCGCGGCCCGCACGACGTTGGTGAGCGCGGCCGGCCCCGAGTCGAGGACGGTCTCGCGGATCCCGGCGAGCAGCATCAGGCTGTCGGCGTTGCGGCGCAGACGGACGGCGATGTGGTCGATGGAGTAGAGGCGTTCGAGCAGCGCCGGGTCGGTCTCGCCGCGCTCCACCGCGTCGATCAGCGTGAGCTGACGGGTCGTCAAGTTGCTGACGCGGCGCCCCACGTTGCCGAACATCTCGGCGACGTTGCGACGGCTGAGGACCTGACGCTCCAGCAGCGCGGCGGCCGTCGTCTGGACGTTGTTGAACGCCTCGGCCAGCTCACCGATCTCGTCGTTCGCCGTGACCGGCAGCTCACGCAGGCGCGGCGAGCCGCTCTCCTCCGCGTCGTCGTCGGCGACACGCGCCAGCTCCCGCCCGGCGACGTCCGCGACCTCGCGCGCGGCGCCGGTCAGAGCCAGCACCGGCCGGACGACCGAGCGCCGGACCAGCACCGAGAACGCGATCCACAGGATGAACCCGATCACCGCGAGGTTCAGCAGCAGCGTGACGCGCCAACGGGCGCTGCTCGCCGCGTCGTCGGCGCGGTCGGCGATCTGGCCGATCAGGGAGTCGGTGATCTTCAGCCGGTTGTCGGCCTGTTGCTGGTAGTCGCCGTACGCGCTCAGCGCCTGGCGCAGCGAGGTGCGCAGCGCGGCGGTCGTCGTCGCCTGCAACGAGCTGGGGTCGACGGAGAGTTCGGCGTAGTGCTGGTCGATGGCGGCCTGCGCCGTGTTGTGCTCGATGCCGCCGAGCTCGTCGGACTGCGCGGCGGTCGCGAACCGGTTGAACCGGTCGGTCTGGTATGTGTACACCTCGTAGGCGCCGACCGCGCCGGTGAACTCGATGAGCGCGTTGCTGTCCCCGGTCAGCGCCGAGAACACGCCCGTCTCGAAGGCGCCGTGCGCCGCGTCCGCGCGCAGCAGGGAGTCCAGCAGGTTGCCGGTGAACGTCGTCGCCAGTGCCGAGTTGCGGTCCAGGCCGAGGCCGTCGATGAGGGCGCGCGCCGCGCCCGTGTACGCCGGGTCGATGTTGTCGGCGGGCAGATAGCCCTGCTCGATCGTCGACCTGAGCCCCCCGAGGCCCTCGATCTCGCGCAGCGCCTGGGACTCGCCGGCCGGCAGCCGCCCGCCGAAGGCGTCGCGCACCGTCGTCACCTGGTTGTCCACCTTGACCTGCGCCACCCGGTAGGGGTCGGCCGAGGGGGTGCCGCCGTCGAAGGACGCCTCGTGACGCACCGACAGCAGGATCGCCTGCTGGTGCTCGGCCTCCACCAGCGAGACCAGCTTGGCCACTTGGGCGCTGTCGCGCACCAACTGGGCGGCTTCCTCGGCCCGTTGGGACTCCTGGAGCAGGTCCGTGATCACGTACGTCAGCAGGACGGCGATCACCGCGAGCGGCAGGCCGACGAGGACGTTGAGCTTGCGCTGGAAGGGCCACCGGTCGGCGAGGGCCCGCAGCCCACGAGGGCCGGGCGCTGGGGCCGGCCGGGTGGGCGCGTCCACCTCGTTCGTGGACACCGGGCCTCCTTCATGGCGGGTGGTGCACCGCGCGCGACGCACACGGATGGCCGGTTTCGATCGGTCCCCGATTCTGTCCGACTCCGATCGAGCCGACGACCGATGCGTACCGCTGGATGACCGATGGGTGATCGACGCCGACTGCGGCGAGGCTATCGCTTCTGTGAAGGGACGGGCACATCGCCCTGGGTCAAGAATCCATTACGAAGCGACGCCGACCACAACCAGCCACGTACACAAGCGGAACGACAAGCGGAGCCCGGGAAATCGACGGGTATCGTTTACACAACTTCTCTTGACTGCCGAAGAACTGGCTGGCTTGGATCGAGAGACCTCATTCGAGGGACCCCCAGGCGCGTCGCCGGGGGGTCTTCAGGCGTATCGCCTCCTCTCCCCCCAAGTCGGAAACGGGAACAGTGACTTCTACCGCCCATCCCCGCAGATCCCTCCGTCAGCACCCCGGCGCGGCAACGGCCGTGCTCGCCGCGGCGACGGTCCTGCTGGCGGGATGCAGCTCCGACGACACCAGCAGCAACCCGCTCGACGGGGGCGGCTCGGACGGCAAGTCGGTCGTCGTGGGGTCGAACAACTTCGCCGAGAGCACGCTGCTCGCCGACATCTACGGCGAGGCGCTCAAGGCCAAGGGGATCAAGGTCTCCTACAAGCCCAACATCGGCAGCCGCGAGACCACCTACGGCCTGCTCAAGAACGGCTCGATCCACGTCCTGCCGGAGTACAACGGCTCGCTGCTGGCCTACCTCGACGCCAAGGCCACGCAGACCTCGCTGGAGACCGTGAACGCGGCGGCCAAGGCCAAGCTCGACTCCAAGCTGACGCTCCTGGAGTCCTCCCCGGCCGAGGACAAGGACTCCGTCACGATCAACTCGGAGACCGCGGCGAAGTACAGCCTCACCGCGGCCTCGACCCTCGCGGACCTCAAGGACATCGCCCCCGACCTGATCCTCGGCGGCTCGCCCGAGTTCCAGACCCGCCACCAGGGCATGCTCGGCCTGGAGTCGGAGTACGGGCTGAAGTTCAAGTCCTTCAAGGCACTTGACGCGGGTGGCCCGCTCACGCAGGCGGCGCTGAAGAAGAACACCGTGCAGGCGGCGGACATCTTCACGACCGACCCGACCATCCTCAAGGAGAAGTTCGTCGTCCTCCAGGACCCGAAGAACCTCTTCGGCTTCGCGAACGTCACGCCGCTCGTCTACAAGAGCGCGCTCTCCTCGGAGGGCGTCGCCGCCCTCAACGCGGTCTCCGCGAAGCTCGACACGAAGACGCTCCTCAGCCTCGACCTCCAGGTCCAGCTGGAGAACAAGGACCCACTGGACGTCGCCAAGGCGTGGCTGAAGACTGCCGGCCTGGACTGACCCGCTTGGACACCACCGACCTGACCCGGGTGCCCGCCTCGCGCGCGGACACCCGGGTCGTTCTCACCGGATCCTCCCTCACCGCACGGGAGTTGATCGCCCTCGCGGACGGCAGCGCGCCCCTGGACGTCGCCCCCGAGGCCCGCGAACGCGCCGTACGCTCCTGGCTGACGGCCCGTCAACTGGCTTCCGCCGGACGGCTGTACGGCCGCGCCACAGGCGTCGGCGCCAACCGCTCCGTCCCCGTGGCCACCGCAGACGAACAGGCCCACAACCTCCGCCTCCTGCGCAGCCACGCGGGCGGCGCGGGAGCGCTGCTGCCGGCCCGCCAGATCCGCGCGATGCTCGCGATCCGCGCGAACCAACTCCTCGCCGGGGGTGCGGGAATACAGCCCGCGATCATCGATGCGCTCGTGGAGGCGTTGCGGCTCGGGGTGCATCCGGCGGTGAACGAGTACGGGGGGTTGGGGACCGGGGATCTGACGGCGTTGGCGCAGACGGGGCTGACGCTGATAGGTGAACGGCCGTGGATCGGGGGCGGGTTGGAGGGTGAGGGGGGTTTCGGGGCGGGCTCGGTGTCGGGGGCCGTGATCGAAGAGGCGGCGGCCCGGCCGGAGTTCGCCGACCATCCCGCGCCCGTCGCCCTTCAACCCGGCGATGCTCTTGCCCTGTTGAGCAGCAACGCTCTTGCCCTTGCTCAAGCCGCCCTTGCCTGGCGTGAGTTGGACGTTCTGCTGCGGGCCACTCATGTCGTCGCCGCACTTTCTCTCGCCGCCGTGTCCGGGTCGGCCGAGGCGTATGCCGCTCCCGTGCATGCGTTGCGGCCGTACGTCGGGGCCGCGCGCGCTGCCGGGGAGGTGCGGCGGCTGCTGGGGTGGCCGGATGTGCCGGTCGTGGCCGCGCGGCGAGTGCAGGACCCTTATGGGTTCCGGGCGTTCCCGCAGGTGCATGGGTGTGCGCTGGACGCTGGGGACCGGGTGCGGGAAGTCGTCGAGGTCGAGGTCAACTGCCCGTCCGAGAACCCCTTGGTGGACCCCGACGCGCTCACCGCCTACCACCACGGCGGGTTCTTCGCGGCGCCCCTCGCGCTCGCCCTGGACGGCCTGAACCTGGCCCTGCTGAAGACGGCCCAGCTCTCCACCGCCCGCCTCTCCGCGCTCGGCCACCCCGAACTCACCGGCCTCGCCCCCTTCCTGGCGGACGGCCCGGCGAGCAGCTCGGGGACGATGATCCTGGAGTACACGGCCAACTCGGCGCTCGCGGAGCTGCGTTCACAGGCCGTCCCCGCCTCCTCTGGGCACGCCGTGGTCTCCCTCGGCCTGGAGGAGGCCGCGAGCTTCGCGGGCCAGTCCGCGCGCCAGTCCCTGCGGGCGGCGGACGCGTACACGACCCTCGTCGCCTGCGAACTGGTCAGCGCGGTCAGGGCACTTCGGCTCCGGCCGACCCAGCCGCCGACCCCGGCCTTCACGACCGCCTCGGCCGCGCTGCCGACCGGCACGGACGACCGGCCGCTCACGGCGGACATCGCGGCGGCGGCCGAACTCCTCCCGACGCTGGCCGAGTTGTGAGCTGAGTTGTGGCGCACCCCTCGGCGTGGGGTAAGGTTCGATCACGAGCTGGCCGCCGAACAAGGCGGAACAGAACGCGCGTTGGTGGTCCAAGGAAAGACGTCCCGCTTCCTGCGGGGAGATGCAAGTGCAAGGCTTGCCCGGCGCTCAAGAAGAGAACCCGTCCCGGTTGGGGCGGGTTTTCTGCTGTCTGCGTGAGCGAGGCCGAGAAAATCCGGAAGCGCATCCGGAACCCGCCGCCTAATCTCCTCCCCGATGAACAGAAGACGCCAGAAAAAGCTCACCCGCCGCCTGATGAGCGCGGCTTGGGGCGAGAACGGCTCCCGGGTCGCCGCGCTCCTGAAAGCCGGCGCCGACCCCCGGGCCCGAGATGCCGAGGGCACCACGCCCCTGTACGCGGCGAGCGTCCACGGCAACACCGAGGCGGCCCGGCACCTCCTGGCCGCGGGCGCTCCGCCGGACGAGGAGAGCGCGGGCCTCGGCGCCGAGGGAACTCCCCTGTGCGCAGCCGCCAGTTGGGGCCACACCGAGACGGTGCGCGTCCTCCTCGCGCACGGCGCGGACCCCGGCCTCCGGGAGGACCACGGCACCGGCCTCACCCCGCTGGAGTGGGCGAGGGCCGGGAACCACGCCGAGACGGTCGCCGCCCTGTCGGAGGCGTGAGCTTTCCCCGCATGCGGGCACCGGCGTGGAGGAAATCACCGATTCCCGCGCCCGCGCTGGAGCCCGCGTGGACCTCTCCCCGAATCTGACGCGAGCCGTCACCCGACGCGCGCCGTCCCCGGGGAGAAACCGCATGAGAACGCTTGCTGCAACACGTCGTCCCGCCCTCGTCGCCCTCCTGATCGCCGAGGCCATGAACCTGCTCGACGCGACCGTCGTCCAGGTCGCCGCCCCCGTCGTCCACACCGACCTCGGCGGCCCGGTGTCGGACGTGCAGTGGTTCACCGCCGCCTACACCCTGCCCTTCGCCGTCCTGCTGGTCCTCGGCGGCAGGCTCGGTGACATCGTGGGCCGGCGCCGGGTCTTCGTGACCGGCGTCGCCGCGTTCGCCGCAGTCTCGGCGGGGTGCGCGCTCGCGCCGTCCGCCGGGGTCCTGATCGGCCTGCGCGCGGTGCAGGGCGCGGCGGCGGCAGCCGTCGTACCGCAGACCGTCGGGCTCATCAAGGCGATGTTCAGCGGGCCCGAACTGCCGCGCGCGCTCGGCTGGATCGGGCCGGTGATGGGGCTCGCGGGGGTGTGCGGGCCGCTGCTCGGCGGGGTGCTGACGCATACGGTGTCCTGGCGGGCCGCGTTCCTCGTGAACGTGCCGCTCGCGGTGGCCGTGCTCGTCCTCGCGCGGGCGCTGCCCGAGGACCGCGTTCCGGCCGGGCCCGGTCTCGATCTCACCGGCACGGGGCTCCTCGCCCTCGGGACCGGGTTGGTCGTGCACCCGTTGATCGGTGTGTCCGGGGTGAGTTGGGGGTCGCTGGCTGCCGGGGCCGTCGTCCTGGCGGTCTTCGTCCTGCACCAGCGCCGTACGCCGAAGCCCCTGCTGGAACCCAGCCTGTTCACCCAAAGGGCTTTCCCCGCCGCCCTGTTCACCTCCACGGCCTTCTTCGCCGTGACCGGCGGGCTGACGACCGTCGTCGTGCTCCATCTCCAACTCGGCCTCGGCAGAGGCGTCCTGGCGTCGTCCCTGGCCCTCGCGCCCTGGTCCCTCGGACTCGCCGTGGCCTCCTGGGCGGCCGGTGCGCACCTCGTGCGGCGGTACGGGCGGCGGATGATGCCCGTAGGGCTCGGCGTGCTGATCGCCGGGGTTCTGGGGGCACTTGTGGTGCCGTTGCCGGTCGGGCTCGCGGTGGTCGGGGTCGGGGCGGGGTTGTTCACGCCCGCGTTCTTCACGCTCGCGCTGTCGTCCCTGCGGCCTCAGGAGACGGGGTCGGCGGCGGGGCTGCTGAACGCCGTGCAGCAGCTCGGGGCGACGCTCGGGGTCGCGGTGCTGGGGCGGGTGTATCTCGACGGGACGTTCGAACTCGCCTTCCTCGCCGGGGCGTTGGTGATCGGCGTGAGTGCGGTCGGGGTGTGGGGGATGGGCTCAGCGACGCGGCGGGCGTAGGGCCAGGGACGGGCTCGCCCACTTGAGGGTGCGCAGGACCGGGCCCGCCTCCAGGGCGTCGATCGCGTCCAGGGCGCCCAGTCTGCGCGTGAGGTAGTGGTGGAGGTCGGCCGGGTCGCGGCACAGGGCCTGGGCGACCAGGCTCGTGGGGCCGGTGGCCGAGGCGAGGAACGCCAGCTCGTCGTGGGCCGACAGGGCCGACGCGACCTCGTCCACGCGGGACGGGCGTACCGACAGCCACAGCAGGGCGCGGGTCGCCACGCCGAAGTGCGCCGCGTCGATCTCCACGTCGAAGAACAGGCCGCCGCCCGCGCGGAGTTCGGCCAGACGGCGAGCCACGGTGGCCGCCGTCCAGCCGGTCGCCCCGGCCAGGTCCGCGAGGGAGGTGCGGCCGTCCTGCATGAGCGCTGCGAGCAAGTCCCGGTCGGCGTCGGTGATCTGACGGGGAGTCGCCTCCGACTCCGGTTCCCTCAGGGCCTGTTGCTGGTCGGCGTCCAGGGTGTCCGCGCTGCGGCGCCAGTTCGCCGGGCCGCCGACGTACGTGTGCAGGAGCAGGTGCGCGGAGACCGAGGTGACGCCGGCCGTGCGCGGAACGTCGTGCAGGAGAAGGGAGTTGGTGTCCTGCGCGTCCGTCGGGGCGTGGACGACCGCCACGATCTCCGTGCCGCCCGAGACCAGCTTCACCCACGACGTGTCTCGCCTGCGGACCAGCGCCGCCGCGAGGTCGCGTACGGAGGCCGGTGTCGCCGTCAGCCGTAGCAGCCACTGGGTGCGGCCCGCCGTGTGCGGGTCCGCCAGGCCCACCACCCTGAGACCCGGCCTCCTCCCGCAGCCGCCGGTAGCGGCGGGCCACGGTCTGTCCCGAGACGCCGAGCACCTCCGCGATCCGGCTGAGCTTGAAATTTAACCTTTGTTAGCTTTCATCCTGTTTCGTTCGGTGATGCTCTCGGGGCGTCTGGTCGTTTTGCCCACGTCGTGACGGGTGGCCGGGTGTCGGTTCTTCGAGCCAACTGGCCTTCCTGGTCCTGGCGTTGAGGGTTTCGGTGCGCGGGCCGGGCAGTGCAGGTGCGGGCGGAGGTTGCGAAACCCCCGGCGGACGCGGGCCGGGGTGAGCCGGGACGGCGCGACTGGCTTCTCCCAGGGGCGGCGGAGGTCGGCGGCGGCCTCGCGCAGGAGCCGGAGCTGAGTGTGGGCGGCGATCACGATCCAGGTCCAGCGGTCTGCGGCCTGGGGAGTCCGTAGTTTCGGGCGGGTCCAGCCGAGTGTCTGCTTGATCATCCGGAAGGTGTGTTCCAGGTCGAAGCGGCGAAGGAACACCTGCCAGCGCAGGTCAACGTCCGCGCCGGTCATGCCGGTCTTCGAGGACCACAGCCAGACCGGGAGGGGGTCCTGGCCGCCGGGCAGGTGGTCGACGGAGAGACGGATCTGGGTGCCCTCGATGACGGGGAGTTCGCCGGTGTGGTCGATCCAGGCGGAGCGGGTGGTCAGCTTGGGGTGGAGACGGTCCCAGGCCATGGCCATCGCGGTGCCGTAGCGGTCGGTGACCTGCACCGTCTCCGCGTCGGGCTCGCCCCAGGTCTCGGGCTTGGCGAAGCGGAACTCCTTGCCGTGCTTCGGCGGCCTCCCGCCCTGGGGATAGGTCTGGGCGTACTCCTTGAGGGACGGGGTCGGGTGGCGCATCACCCGGTCCGTGCGCATCCGCCCCAGCACTTCGACCGGCAGGCCGGCCAGGAGGTAAGCCATGCGCGGGGCGTCGTAGCCGGCGTCGAAGACGATGAGGATGTCGGGGTCCTCCGGCTCCCACTGGCCGCCCTCGATCAGGCCGGTCACGACGCGGCGGACCTGGGCGGCGGTGACCTCGGCCACATCGTCGTCCGGGCCGAGACGGAGTGCGTCCAGCAGCTGGCACCACGAGGTGCGACCGGTCTCCAGCGCGGCGACGAACGAATACGGCCAGCCGGGAACGAACTGATCGCTGGAGCGTCCCGAGCGTCCGTAGACGTGACAGAACAGCCGCTCCGGACAGCACGGCGCGTCCGGCCGCAGCCAGTGCGTCACGTCGACCGCCAGGACGAGGCGGTTGTCGGCGGCCTTGGGCTGCGGCAGGATCGCCAGCGCCCGGCGCAGCCCGGCTTCGTCGATGTTTCCGCTGTTCAGCGCGTCGTAGAGGGCGCCGTGCCCGCGCCGGTGCTCGGCCAGGAGCGTGAGGCCGACCGGTGACGTGACGGGCCCGTTCTCGCAGAGCATCGCGTCCGCGAGCTCGAACAGGGTGTCACCGCGTCGGGTCAGGCACGCGTAGAAGTCTTCCCGGAAGTGTGACGTGAAGTCGAACGCCTCACGCCGGGCACCGTCGTCGAGCACACTCACCCCTGCGGCCTTCGTATGAATCTGTTTCCTTGGCGGAACGCAGGATCATGCGAAGGCCGTCCGCCTGTCCGGCGAATCCACAGGTGAGTGACCTCGTACGACGCGCTGTTCGAGGCCAGAGGTTAAAGAACAAGCTGAGAGCCTGTGTCGCATCCCCGGTCGGATAGCGCACGTCGTCTGGTGCGTGGGATCGCAAGGCGCCGGAGCGCCCGCGTGGCGGAGCCACGTGGGCGTTTCGGCAACGCGGCTGGGGGTCCCCCCTGCTCGCAGAGCTTGGGGGAGTGCGTGCCAGGCGGCGCGCGCCCGGCCGGGGATGCGACACAGGCTCTGGAGGGGGCCCGGCCGTCGAGGTGCAGTGCGTGCACGAGGGCGCGGTCGAGGTCGTCGAGCATGCGGCTCATCCTCGCGGGGGGCACTCACGCCGTAAACTGGGGAAACCCGTTTCAGTAACACGTCAGCGCACAGGAGGTCGGCAGCCGTGGCGTTCGAGGACCCCTCCACCGAGATGCTCACGCAGGCCGCCGAGCACTTCGGGCTGCTGGCGTCCCCGGCCCGCCTGCACATCGTGTGGGCGCTGGCCCAGGGCGAGAGCGACGTGACGGGCCTCGCGGAGCGGGTGGGCGGCGCGCTGCCCGCCGTCAGCCAGCACCTGACCAAGCTGAAGCTCGCCGGCCTCGTACGCTCGCGCCGGGAAGGCCGCCGCCAGGTGTATTACGTCGACGCCCCCGACGTCGTCGACGTCGTCCGCCTGGTCCTCGGCCGCCTGAACGACCGCGCCGAGGGGGCCGACGTCCCGATCCCCCGCCTCCGTGGCCTCTGAGGAGACGGACCCGGGGGAGGAGACGGGGTCGCGCAGAGACGGCATGGGGGAGGGTGTTCCGGGCGACGGCGAGGCCCCGCACGGCGGCGGTGTGAAGCGGTCAAGCGGCGATGGTGCGGCCCTGCTGGGCCCGGCGGTCAGCGATGCCGCGTCGGTGGTCCCGGCGGTCGGCGCTCCGATCGCACCCGCCTCACCCGCCGGCCCCCCGGACCCCGCCGACGCCACCGCCCTCGAAACCCTCCGGCGCCTCGGCACCCGCCCCCGGGGCCTCACCGAGGACGAAGCCGTCGTGCGCCTCGCCGAGTACGGCGAGAACACGCTCCCCGAGACCTTCCCCGTCGACTGGCCGCGCCTCCTCCTCGCCGGGGTCCGTGACCCCTTCACCTGCGTGCTGCTCTGTCTCGGCCTCGTCTCCGCGCTGGTCTCCTCCTGGGGCACCGCGACCGTCATCCTCGCCCTCGTCGCCGTGAGCTGTGTCCTGCGCGCGAGCGGGGAGCGGCGGGCGGACCGTTCCGTGGCCGCGCTGCGCGACCTGGTCGCTGGTACCGCCACGGTCGTACGGAGGCCGGGGCCGGACGAGACGCCGGGGAGCCGGGAGGTGCCGGCGGCCGAGCTGGTGCCGGGGGACGTGATCCGGCTGGGCCCGGGCGACCTGGTGCCGGCCGACGTGAGACTGCTGCGGGCACGCGGGCTCACCGTGCACCAGGCGGCGCTGACGGGGGAGTCACAACCGGTTGCGAAACACGCGGAGGGGGCGGCGCCGGGGCTCGCGGGCGAGGCGGAACAGGACCGCACCGCCCCCGCGAACGCGGCGCCCCCAGCTGCCGTCGCCTCCGGGAACCCCGCGTCCCTCTCCACCACCGCCCCCGCGAACCCCGCCCCTTTCACCGCCCCCCACCTCTGTTTCCAGGGCAGCGACATCGCCTCCGGCACCGCCACCGCCGTCGTCCTCGCCACCGGCGCCCGCACCCGCTTCGCCGCCGCCCACGCGCCCCCCGCCCGCCCCACCGGAAACGCTTTCGACAGGTCCGTACACGGCATCTCCTGGGTCCTGATCAGGTTCATGCTGCTCACACCCCCACTCGTGCTGATGGCGAACGCCGCCCTGCGTGACCGGGGCCTGGAGACGCTCCCCTTCGCGGTCGCCGTCGCTGTCGGGCTCACGCCCGAGATGCTGCCGGTGATCGTCACGACGTGTCTCGCGCGCGGAGCGACCCTGCTGGCCCGCTCCCACAACGTGATCGTCAAGCGGCTTCCGGCGCTGCACGACCTCGGCGCCGTCGACGTGCTGTGCGTGGACAAGACGGGCACGCTCACCCAGGACCGCCCGGTGCTGGAGCGCGGCATCGGGACGGACGGCGGCGAGGACGACGACGTCGTGCGCTGGGCCGCCGTACAGGCCTGGTGGACGCTCCAGCTCGCCGAACTCCCCGCCCCGGACGCCCTCGACGAGGCGCTGTTGGACGCGGCGGGCGCGGTGGGGGAGGAGTACGACGGGGTCGACGCGGTGCCGTTCGACCCACAGCGGCGGATCGCGACGGCGGTCGTACGGGGCCGACGTCCCGGCACGCACCTGCTGATCACGAAGGGCGCGGTGGACGACGTCCTGGCCCGCTGCGACCTCACGGAAACCGAACGCAAACGGTTGCTGAAACTCGCGGCGACCGAGGCGGACGACGGCCTGAGGCTGCTGGCCGTCGCGACGGCCGAGCGAACCGCCCGCACCCGCCTCTACACGCCCGCCGACGAACGCGCCCTGACCTTCCGCGGCCTCGTCGCCTTCCGCGACGCCCTCGCGCCGAGCGCGGCCGAGGCGCTGCGGGGACTGGCCGCGCGCGGCGTCTCCGTACGGGTCCTGACGGGCGACGCGCCCGGTACGGCGGCCCGTGCCTGCCGGGACCTCGGCCTGGACCCCGGCGAGCCGGTGACGCTCGGCGCCGACGGTGACGTACCCGAAGCAACCGTTTACTCCTGTTGCACCCCGCAGGACAAGGCCCGCATCGTCGCCGCCCTGCGCGAGCGCGGGCACACGGTCGGCTTCCTCGGCGACGGCGTGAACGACGCGCCCGCGCTGCGTGCGGCGGACGTCGGGATCGCCCCGCGGTCGGCCTGCGCGGTGGCCCGCGAGAGCGCGGACGTGGTGCTCGGCGAGAAGGAGCTGACGGCCGTCGGGCACGCGGTCACGGCGGGCCGGTACAGCAGCGGCAACATCGCCTCGTACCTGCGCGTCACGCTCTCCTCGAACCTCGGCAACGTCCTCGCGATGCTCTCTGCCGGCCTGTTGCTGCCGTTTCTGCCGATGCTCCCCGCGCAGGTCCTCGTGCAGAACCTGTGCTTCGACGCGGCGCAGCTCGCCTTCGCGTACGACCGCCCCTCCGCGTCCGTCCTGCGCCGCCCGACCGTCCTGCGCCCCCGCGCCTTCCTCGCCCTGATCACCGGCTTCGGCGCGCTCAACGCGGTCGCCGACCTCACGACCTTCGGCATCCTGGCGTACGGGCTGCGCGGCTCCGACGAGGTGGACGACGAGGCGCTCTTCCACTCCGCCTGGTTCACGGAGAACCTCCTCACGCAGGCGCTGGTGATGATCCTGCTGCGGGCCGGGCGGCACGCCGTACGCGGGGGCCGGCGCCCGGGGCCGGTCGGCTCGGCGGCGGCGGTCCTGGTCGGCGTCGGCCTCCTCCTCCCGCCGAGCCCGCTGGGAGGCGCCCTTGGCATGACGGGGCTGCCGCTGCCGTACTACCTGATGCTGGGGGCGGTGCTGCTGCTGTACGCGCTTGCGCTGAGGCCGCTGGCCCGGCGCCAGCCGTAGGACAACCGCACGCCGAGCGCCGCCCCACCCCGCCTCACCCGTACGTCAGGTTCGAGCACGGATTGTCGTCCGCCGAGCGCGCGTCCGCGGCGACCTGGGACGGTACGGACGTCGGCGTCGGCGAGGCGGTGCCGGCACCGGCCGACCCCGCGTAGTCGTCGCCCAGGACGACGTTCAGGGCCGGGCCCTGGATCTGCTCCAGCCGGGCGCCGGGAAACGCCGCAGCAACCGTTTGCGCACTCTTTTCCAGCCCCGGCCCGTACTGCACGACCGTCGTCGCGTGGGCCTGGCTGGCGGCCGTCGCCGTACCCGTCACCGTGAACCCGGCCGCCGTGAGCTTCGCCGCGCCCTTGGCCGCGAGCCCGGAGACCGTCGTGCCGTTGTAGACGGCCACGTCGATTCCCGCGCCGGACACGGGAGTTGGGGCCGGTGTCGGGGCTGCCGCCTTCTTCTTGCCGCCCGCGTTCTGGCCGTCGATCGTCCGGTCCTCCTTCAGCGCCGACCACAGCGCGGACGCGTCCGGCTCGACGATCGCGACGCGCGCACCCTCGTAACGCCAGGGCACGGTAACGAACTTGGTGTTGTGCAGGTCGACGTCCTTGAGGGACATAGCGAACGAGATCAGCTTGTCGGCGGAGCCGAGCCCGGGGTCGACGGTGAGCGACTTGGTCGCCGCCTCGGCCAGCGGGAGCAGGTTCGTCGGGGACAGCCCCTTCTCCTTGATCTGCTTCAACAGGCTGGCCACGAACGCCTGTTGCCGCTTGATCCGGCCTATGTCGGAGCCGTCGCCGATGCCGTGCCGGATCCGGACGTAGTCCAGCGCCTTCTGCCCGGAGACCTTCTGCTCGCCCTTCGCGAAGAGGAGGTCGCCGCGCGTGGCCCGGCCGGGGCTGAGGTCCTTCTGATAGATGTCGTTGGGCAGGCACACGTCGACCCCGCCGACCACGTCCGTCAGCGACGCGAACCCCTTGAAGTCGACGACGACCGTGTGGTCGACGCGCATCCCGGTCAGCTTCTCGACGGTGTTCTGCGTGCAGGCGGGGTTGCCTTTGTCCGTCTGCCCCATGGAGAACGCCGCGTTGAACATCGTGTTTTGCTGTTCGGCGGACCAGGTCCCGTCGGGTAGCTTGCAGGGCGGGATCGTCACCAGGGTGTCGCGCGGGATGGAGACCGCGAGGGCGTGCTGGTGGTCGGCGTACACGTGGAGCAGGAACGCCGTGTCCGAGCGGCCGATGTCGTCCTTGTTGCCGCCGCCGAGCGCCGCGTTGCCGTCGGTGCGCGCGTCCGAGCCGATGACCAGCACGTTCTCGCCGGCCGTGTCCTCGGGGCGGTTGTCGGAGAGGCCGCCCGCGTCGAACGTGTTGATGTCGCCGTCGAGCTTCAGGTACAGCCAGCCGGCGCCCGCGCCGAGGAGGACCAGCAGGGACAGGACGATCGTGAAGGTCAGGCGTATCCGGCGGGAGCGTGAACTCTTCCCCGCGCCCCTGCCTCCTCCCGTACCCCTGCCCCGCCCCGCGCCTCTGCCCGCGCCGCTCCCGCCGCCCACGCCCGTACGGCGCCTGCGGTCCGGCTGCGGCGGCGCTGAGCGTCTGCCGCCGCCGGTGCGATGGCGCGGCGGCGGTGCGCTGCGGCTGCTGGTGACGGTCATCGGCGCCCTCACTGTGTCTCGCCCTGGGTTGTACAGTTGCGCAATGTAGCAACCTTCCGGGGTGCGACTCCGACAAGGCTCGACGAAAGAGAGATCAGGTCATGCTCCGCAACGGACTGGAACCCTGGCACCTGTTGATCGTGGCGATCGTCGTCATCGTGCTCTTCGGCTCGAAGAAACTGCCTGATACGGCGCGTGCGCTCGGCAAGTCGATGCGCATCCTGAAGAGCGAGGCGAAGGCGATGAAGGAAGAGAACCCCGCGAACCCCGCGACCCCCGAGAGCCCCGCGGAGCCGTCCGGCTCGGTGGCCGCGTCGGCCGTGACCCCCGCACCCCCGGTCCAGCCGACGACGGTGACCACCGCGTCGGAGGCGGCGCGGACGCAGGCGCCGGCCGCCTGACCGGCCGTCCGGAGGGAAAAACTTCGTAAACGGTTACTGCGCGTCTTTCGAGGCCGTGACATGCCAAGGCCGGTGCGAACCGCTGTGCGTGGCAGCGGGCCGCACCGGCCGGTGTCTTGCTGTGCGCCGAGGCGCGCCGGTCACGGCATCAGGCGGGCTCCCCGGCCCCCTTGGGAAGCAGCGCCTCCGCGGCCGAACGGGACTCCTCGCGCCGCTGCCGCCGGGTGCGGCGCGGCTCCTGGTCGGGCAGCCAGCCGAAGGCCATGCTGCTGCCGATCAGGCCGCACAGCAGGCCGATCATGAACCCCCCGATGTTGGAGGTCACCCAGGTGCCCACGGAGAGCAGCACGGCGGTGATCGAGTAGAACAGCCGCTGTGCCGGGTTGAACAGGATCAGCAGGCCGCACAGGATCATGAGCGACGGCAGGAGGTATCCCGCCAGTCCCTGCATGCCGATGTGCAGGATCACCGGCAGCGGCGCCTTCATGGTGATGAGGATCTCGGCGCCGCCGAAGGTGAGCAGGACCCCGCCCACGAACGGCCGGCGGCCTCGCCACTGACGGAAACGCTGCCGCGCCGGCGCCTTGGGAGCCGGCTCGGCGGACGCGGCCGTCCCTGGCTCGGGTACGGCCGGCGGTTCGTGCTGGGTCACTGGATCACGTCCCCGGGCATCCGCTGGTGGAGAACTTCATGCGCAGGTCGGGCAGTTTGAAGACGGCCGCGGTCGCGCCGTAGTTGTGCTGGTACAGGTTCTCGATGGTGACCGTCCTGGCCTGCTGGCCGTAGACACCCTCCGGGCCCTTGAAACCGGGAACCCGGTCGAAGGTGCTGGAGTCGCGGCCGATCTCGATGTCGTTGAACGAGGCGTTGCCCATGATCTCGTCCGAGTCGATCGCCAGGTTCTCCACCTCGACCTTCTTGCCCTTGTTGCCGGCCGTCAGGATGAGCTGGATGCCGCCGAGGTCGACGGACTGGCACATGTTGGTGAGCTTGCCCTTGCCGATGACCGAGGTCACGACGAGGACCGAGCCGTCCGTGTCCCCCTGGTTCGGGCTGTTCTCGATCATGTGGTCCAGCCCGCCGTACTGCTCGAAGCCCGTGCCTTCGAGAAGGTCGGCCTTGACGACGAACGGCATGCCGGAGATCGCGAACTGGACGCCGAGGACGCCCTCCGCGGTCAGGACGGCGAGCGTCGCGGCGGCGATGGTGGCGGGGACCGCGAGGATCGCCGCCCGGCGCCCGCGGACCCTGCCGCGTCTTTCGGTGGTACCGCTACCCGGACTTCCGGGTGTGTTCTCGGCGGACGGTGTGACGTCCGGGGACGAGGCCATGTCTGCTCCCATGGGCATTAGTACATGCAGGTTGCTTTGTGGCGCGTTGTCCTGGCGCGGACAGCGGCTGCCGTGCACGCTCCCCACAACTCCCGGAAGTCGTACGGTCGTTCTCGTTACGCGGCAGTAGCCAAGCCAGGAAGTTACCGATGGTTACAACTACGGGTCAAGGGAGTTGTGGAAAAAGGGTGTTCATTGTGCGCCGTCCATGGATCACGGCGCCACCTGTGGTGCACCGCTCACAGCCATGATTTTCTGACGGTGCGTCAGATCATCAACTTCTGTCCGATGCCTTGACGTTGACTGATCCTCAGGTCTAGAACTCTGCCTGGCTCAGCCCGGATCCGTGGCGCCGGATCCGCAGTGCGACGTCCGTCGCGCTCCCGGACCTTCTTCACCGGATGTACCCGTTTCCCATGTGGGGACGGGTGCATCCGGCCGAGTCCGCTCACCTGGCATTCCCCATGGCGTCGAACACGGCCGCTTCCCTCCCTGCCGGCCGCTGTCCACCGGTCCGTCACGTACGGAGAAGGCGTCACGGACCGGCAGTCGACGCCGCCGAGATCACCCCCCGAAAGAAAGAGACACCCGCAATGCGTGCTCGCTCGCTCTTCGCCGTCCTCGGCACCGCCGCCGCCCTCACCCTGCCCGCCATCACCCCGGCCGCCGCCGATGCCGACGCGGTCCTCACCGCGAACGGCGCGAACGTGGCCGTCGGCGACGTCCTGACCGCCTCGCTGGCCACCGGCACCGCCGCCACGTTCTACTCCAGCGCGACCGGCACCAGCGGCATCTCCTGTGCGACCTCGGCGTTCAACGCGACCGTCGCCACCAACCCGGCCGCGCCCGGCACCGCCACCGAGACGCTCACCGCGCACACCTTCGCCAACTGCACCTCGAACGTCCTCGGCGTCACGGGCGTCACCAGCATCAAGGTCGACAACCTGCCCTACACGGTCTCCGCCGCGTCCGGCGGCGCGCTCACGGTGACCCCGCCGAGCGGCGGCGTCATCCAGACCACGATCGTCCTGCGCACGCTGCTCGGCAGCATCACCTGCGTCTACCAGGGCCCGAGCCTGACCGGCAGCACCAGCAACACCGACAACAGCATCAACTTCGCCAGCCAGGCGTTCACCCGGACCTCGGGCTCGTCCCTGTGCTTCGCCGCGGGCTACTTCACCGCGAAGTACGCGCCGGTGTCGGACGGCGCGAACCCGGTGACGGTCAACTGACCTGATCCGACCGGGGCGTTCACCTGCGCCTCAACCGCGTGAACAGGGCGGTGCCGCCGGCGAGTACGAGGATCGCCGCGGCGCCGCCCGCCAGCATGGGGGCGGAGGGGCCGGAGTCGGTGGTCTTCGCCACGGGGGTGCTGTCGGGGGTCGCGGCGGCGGGCACCGGGGTGACGGCGGGCGCGGAAGCCGTGGCCGGGCTGGGAGTCGGGGTCGGTTCGGGTTTCGTCGCCGGTGCCGAAGCCTCCTGCCCTGAAGGCGCTTTCTGCCCCGAAGCAGCCTCCTGCTTCGCCGCCCCCGGGAACACCACGTCCGAGCACGAGTAGTACGTGTCCGCCGTACTCGTGTTCTGCCAGATCGTGTACAGCACCTGCCGCCCCGTCCGGTCGGCCGGCAGCTTCGCGCTGAACCGGTAGGCCCCGCCCGTGAGTTGAGGGTCCTTGACGACCGCGAACGGCTCCGACGGCAGCTCGGACCAGGTGAGCGGCTTCGTCGGGTCGTACCCCGGTTTCGTCAGGTACAGCTTGAACGACCCGGTGTGCGGGATCGTCGACGCGTACGTCATCCGCAGCGTCGCCCCCGGCCGCAGCTCCGTCGCGGGCCAGTCGTCGCGCGCCAGGTCGAGCCCCTTGTACGCGGGAAGACCCCCGCTGCACAGCTCGCCGTCCGGGATCGTCTGCCGGTCGCGTCCGTCCACGCCGGCCACGCGCAGGTTGTCCCACGCCGCGAAGGACGCGCCGTTCGCCTTCACCGCCGCGCGGCAGGCCGCCGTACCGGCGTTCGCGCCGCCCTCGGGGGAGCAGGCGAAGACGCGGCTCACCGGGGTCGTGGGGGCGCCGTGCGCGGCGGCGGGTCCGGCGGCGACGGCCAGCGTGCCGAGCACGGCCGCCGTGAGCGGGACGAGACGGTGACGGAACATGAGGGAACGCCTCCTCGGGAACGGCTGCACCGGGCATGTACGGCTGCCCGGGCGCCCGCGTTCAGTCGCTGCCCTGATCAGCAGAGATGCCGTCGGAAAACACTTTCCGTTCTTTTGCCGAGAGTGGGGAGCAAACCGGACATCCGCTCCCCAACTGTCCCTGGAAATGGGGTTCTCTCGACGTGATCTAGGGTTTCCCCTGTATCCGGATGACCTTCTCTTTGCCTATCGTTCGACCACAGCCGACCCACAGGTAACCCCGAAACCGGTCGGCCGACCCGCCTGGCCCGCCATCGCGCGCTCCTCGACGCACTCCCCGCCGCTTCGACGCCGAAGCGAACTCGACCGTCGCTCCCGCCCCTGTGCCCGGAGCCGGCCATGAAAGGCACCCCTTTGCGCACTTCCCCTGCCTTGAGACGGCAGCTCATATCCGTCGCCGCCCTTTCCGCGGCCCTGCTGACCGGTACGACGCTCCCGTCCGTCGCCGCGCCCGCCAAGGCCGCCGCCGCGCTGCCGCCCGTGTCCGCCGCGCAGACCGAGGCCGCCCCCGGCGTCACCGCCGAGCGCCTCATCGTCGGCTACAAGTCGGGTGCGGACGAGGCCACTTCGAACAAGGCCGCCGAGGCCGACGCCACCGCCAAGGACGCCGACTTCAAGCGCCGCCTCGGCACCGGCGCCGCCCTGGTCGACCTCGGCGCGGACGCCTCGAAGGCGGACGTCGCCGGCGTCGTCGCCCAGTACAAGGCCGACCCCTCGGTCGCCTACGTCGTCCCGGACCGCCTGAACCGGCCGCAGGCCGACCCGAACGACACCGAGTACGCCAAGCAGTGGGACCTCTTCGAGACCACGGCCGGCATGAACGTTCCGGCAGCCTGGAACACCACCACGGGCACCGGCGTCACCGTCGCCGTCATCGACACCGGCTACGTCGCGCACTCCGACCTCGCCGCGAACATCGTCGGCGGCTACGACTTCATCGCCGACACCGCCGTCTCCGTCGACGGCAACGGCCGCGACAACAACCCGGCCGACCCGGGCGACTGGTACAACGCCAACGAGTGCGGCTCGGGCATCCCGGCCTCCACCTCCTCCTGGCACGGCACCCACGTGGCCGGCACGATCGCCGCCGTCACCAACAACGGCAAGGGCATCGCCGGTATCGCGCACGGCGCGAAGATCTCCCCGGTGCGCGTGCTCGGCAAGTGCGGCGGCTACGACTCCGACATCATCGACGCGATCACCTGGGCGTCCGGCGGCACCGTCTCCGGCGTGCCGGCCAACACGAACGTCGCCAAGGTCATCAACATGAGCCTCGGCGGCGACGGCGCCTGCTCGACGGCGACGCAGAACGCCATCACCGGCGCGGTGAACCGGGGGACGACGGTCGTCGTGGCCGCCGGCAACGAGAGCGACAACGTCGCGAACCACAACCCGGGCAACTGCAACAACGTCATCTCGGTCGCCGCGACCAACCGCGCGGGCGCCAAGGCGTCGTACTCCAACTTCGGTGCCCTGGTGGACATTTCGGCGCCGGGCGGCGAGACCCGTACCGCGACCGCGAACGGCATCCTCTCCACGCTGAACTCCGGTACCAAGACGGCGTCCACCGAGAACTACGCCTACTACCAGGGCACCAGCATGGCCACCCCGCACGTCGCGGGCCTCGCCGCGCTGCTGAAGTCGGCCAACCCGGCGCTGACTCCGGCCCAGATCGAGTCGGCCATCAAGACCAACGCCCGTCCCCTGCCGGGCGCTTGCTCGGGCGGCTGCGGTGCCGGTCTCGCGGACGCGGCCAAGTCCGTCGCCGCGGTGAGCGGTTCGACCGGCGGCACGGTGTTCTCCAACACGACGGCTGCCGCGATCCCGGACAACGCCCCGGCGATCGAGTCCTCGATCTCCGTCACCGGCCGCACCGGCAACGCGCCTTCCAGCCTCCAGGTCGGCGTGGACATCAGCCACACCTACCGCGGTGACCTGGTCATCGACCTGGTCGCGCCCGACGGCACGGTGTACGCCCTGAAGGCCGCGTCCTCGGACTCCACGGACAACCTCGTCACCACGTACACGGTCGACGCGTCCAGCGAGACCGCCAACGGCACCTGGAAGCTGCGTGTCCGCGACAGTGCGGCGCAGGACACGGGGACGCTGAACAGCTGGAAGCTGACGTTCTGACGGATCGTCAACTCACGTGAGACCGCGAGGGGTTGACCTCGCCTCATGACGAACGGCGGACCGGCCGGTGTGGATGGACACCGGCCGGTCCGCCGTCATGACGTTTCCGGAAACGTTTCTTTCTCCGCAGCCTCCGGGGCCGTCCTCACGCGGTCGCCCTCACGAAGCCACCCTTTCGGGCGACCCCAGGACCCGCACGCCCCGGTCCGCCTTCGTGTCCAGCGCGGGCAGCAGCCCCGGTACGGCGATGCTCGGCAGGATGTGCGTCCACAGCACCGACAGCCGCTCGCCGAGGTCCGCGCGCCCGGACAGCGCCCGGGACATCAGCTGGATCCCGCTGAAGCAGCCGACGAGCAGCTCCACCGTCTGCCGGGGCTGTACCGTCGGCAGCAACTCCCCCCGGTCCCGGGCCTGTTCGAGCAGGTCCTCCAGCCGCTGGGACCACTGCCGGTACGGCCCTCCGTGATCGATGCGGGCCGGCGCCTCCTGGTCGACCGCGAGGCGGATGCTCCCTCTCAACAAGGAACTGGTCAGCAGGCGTTGGCCGACGACGAACGTCATGTCGACGATCTCCTGGAGCTTGCACGCCTGTGCCGGGACGCTCCCGAACGGCACCTGCTCGCCCAGCACCGCCTGCGCCAGCGCCTCCTTGGACGGGAAGTGGAAGTACAGCGCGCCCTTGGTGACGGCGGAGCGCTCCAGGACCATGGCGATGGTGGTGGACGTGTAACCGTGCTCGTCGAAAACCTCACCGGCCGCTTCCACGATGGCTTGGCGCGTTCTGATGGCGCGCTCCTGTTTAGCCATAAGAGCCCCTCCGCGGGACCGAGTTGGCCGATCCCGCGATCGTGTGTCTGTTCGGCCCGATCATAGGATGCCGTCGACTGATCTCATTGATGCCAAACCGGTCGCCTCGTACTCTAACGTTCGCTGTGGGGACGATTCACCGTCCGCCGTGGCTCATGGGTGACCGCAGGGAGGATGCGATGACCCGACCGCGGCAGTCTGCTGACACCCCGTCCCTGACGGCAACCGTCCCTCGCCAGTTCGTCCACCGCGCAGCCCTCGCCGAAACGTTTCTCACCGGCTGGGAGCGCACCGAGGCCGACCGTTTCACCGTGTGCGCACAGTGGCCCCGTGCCCATGGGTTACACGTGTCCCCGGACTGGTGCTCCTACGACCCCTTGCTCGTGGTGGAGACGGTCCGTCAGGCCGGCACCCTGATCATGCACACCGAGTACGGCGTCCCGCTGGACCGGCAGTTCGTGCTCAACGCCTTCGAAGTCACCACGGATCCGCACCGGTTGGAGGTCGGGCCGGTGCCGGCCGAGCCGACCGTCGAACTCGACTTCACCGAGGTGCGCTACCGGGGCGGCCAGCCTGCCGCCTGCCGCTACTCCGCCCGCGTCCTGTGCTGCGGGGAGCAGGCCGCGACCGCCGACGTCGCCTTCACCTGCGTCGGCGAGGCCGTCTACCGCAGGCTGCGCGGCGGCCGGACGCCCGGCACGGTGACGGCCGTTCCGCTGCCGCCCGGGCTGCCGCCGCAGGTCGTGGACCGGGCACTGCCCACCGACGTCGTCCTCGCCCTCCCCGGCCTCGATCCGGGGGCGCCCGGCGGGAGTTGGCAGCTCCGGGTAAATACCGCACACCCCGTTTTCTTCGACCATCCGCTCGATCACGTCCCCGGGATGCTCCTGCTGGAGGCGGCCCGGCAGGCAGCCCGGTTCGCTCTTCCGGGCAAATATGCCCCCAGCGCATACCGGGCGGTCTTCCACAGGTACGCTGAGCTGGACGAACCCGTCTGGATCGAGGCTCGCGACGAAGGCGGCGGACACCTCCAAGTCGTCGGCGTGCAACGGGAGTCGGCAGTCTTCGAGTGTGGGGTCGACGCCGCCGCAGGGTGAGTTATTGTGTACAGGGGGTGAGAAACAAACGGCATGACCCGTTCTTTTACCGGCCCAGGAGTGTCTCAGGCGATGGCGAGGCAGTTACGCGCCGAACAGACCCGCGCGACGATCATCACGGCGGCGGCCGATCTGTTCGACCGACATGGTTACGAATCGACGAGCCTCAGTGACATCGTCGAGCACGCCCAAGTCACCAAGGGCGCCCTGTACTTCCACTTCGCGGCCAAGGAGGACCTGGCCCACGCGATCATGGAACTCCAGTCCCAGGCCTCGCAGCGCGTCGCGGGCGAGATCGACAACCGGGGCTACTCCTCCCTCGAAGCGCTGATGCGGCTCACGTTCGGCCTGACCCGGCTGTCCGTCGAAGGGCCCATCGCCCGGGCCGGGTTGAGGCTCGCGACCGGGGGAGTCGCGGTGAGACCCCCGCTGCGCCACCCCTTCTCCGAGTGGGGTGAGCTGATCAACCGCGGTCTGTCCGGCGCGGTCCGTGAGGCCGACATACACCAGGACGTCGACATCGAGGCGGTCGCGCACTCCCTGGTCTGCTTCTTCGTCGGCACCCGCGTGGTGGGCCGCTCCCGCGAGGCCTCCGGCCGGCTTCCGCGCCGGATGGCGGAGATGTGGTACGTCCTGATCCGCGGCCTCGTCCCGGTCCCGCGCAGACCGCGCTATCTGAGCCTGGCGTCGAGGCTGGAGCGGGAGATCACGGCGGCGTGCGTGTCCTGAGCGGGGCGTACTCGCTCTGGTGGGACGCGAGTTCACGGCGCTGTTCGGATCGCGTGTGGCCTGAACCCGTTTCAGGAAGCGTTTTCGACAAGGCCGACGGGGGACAGGTGGTCGTACGGCGGGCGCGCGGGTCCGCCGTGCCGTGTGGGGCATGGCGCGGGGGGCCTCAGCTTGTTCTTTAACCTCTGGCCTCGAACAGCGCGTCGTACGAGGTCACTCACCTGTGGATTCGCCGGACAGGCGGACGGCCTTCGCATGATCCTGCGTTCCGCCAAGGAAACAGATTCATACGAAGGCCGCAGGGGTGAGTGTGCTCGACGACGGTGCCCGGCGTGAGGCGTTCGACTTCACGTCACACTTCCGGGAAGACTTCTACGCGTGCCTGACCCGACGCGGTGACACCCTGTTCGAGCTCGCGGACGCGATGCTCTGCGAGAACGGGCCCGTCACGTCACCGGTCGGCCTCACGCTCCTGGCCGAGCACCGGCGCGGGCACGGCGCCCTCTACGACGCGCTGAACAGCGGAAACATCGACGAAGCCGGGCTGCGCCGGGCGCTGGCGATCCTGCCGCAGCCCAAGGCCGCCGACAACCGCCTCGTCCTGGCGGTCGACGTGACGCACTGGCTGCGGCCGGACGCGCCGTGCTGTCCGGAGCGGCTGTTCTGTCACGTCTACGGACGCTCGGGACGCTCCAGCGATCAGTTCGTTCCCGGCTGGCCGTATTCGTTCGTCGCCGCGCTGGAGACCGGTCGCACCTCGTGGTGCCAGCTGCTGGACGCACTCCGTCTCGGCCCGGACGACGATGTGGCCGAGGTCACCGCCGCCCAGGTCCGCCGCGTCGTGACCGGCCTGATCGAGGGCGGCCAGTGGGAGCCGGAGGACCCCGACATCCTCATCGTCTTCGACGCCGGCTACGACGCCCCGCGCATGGCTTACCTCCTGGCCGGCCTGCCGGTCGAAGTGCTGGGGCGGATGCGCACGGACCGGGTGATGCGCCACCCGACCCCGTCCCTCAAGGAGTACGCCCAGACCTATCCCCAGGGCGGGAGGCCGCCGAAGCACGGCAAGGAGTTCCGCTTCGCCAAGCCCGAGACCTGGGGCGAGCCCGACGCGGAGACGGTGCAGGTCACCGACCGCTACGGCACCGCGATGGCCATGGCCTGGGACCGTCTCCACCCCAAGCTGACCACCCGCTCCGCCTGGATCGACCACACCGGCGAACTCCCCGTCATCGAGGGCACCCAGATCCGTCTCTCCGTCGACCACCTGCCCGGCGGCCAGGACCCCCTCCCGGTCTGGCTGTGGTCCTCGAAGACCGGCATGACCGGCGCGGACGTTGACCTGCGCTGGCAGGTGTTCCTTCGCCGCTTCGACCTGGAACACACCTTCCGGATGATCAAGCAGACACTCGGCTGGACCCGCCCGAAACTACGGACTCCCCAGGCCGCAGACCGCTGGACCTGGATCGTGATCGCCGCCCACACTCAGCTCCGGCTCCTGCGCGAGGCCGCCGCCGACCTCCGCCGCCCCTGGGAGAAGCCAGTCGCGCCGTCCCGGCTCACCCCGGCCCGCGTCCGCCGGGGGTTTCGCAACCTCCGCCCGCACCTGCACTGCCCGGCCCGCGCACCGAAACCCTCAACGCCAGGACCAGGAAGGCCAGTTGGCTCGAAGAACCGACACCCGGCCACCCGTCACGACGTGGGCAAAACGACCAGACGCCCCGAGAGCATCACCGAACGAAACAGGATGAAAGCTAACAAAGGTTAAATTTCAAGCTCAGAGCCTGTGTCACATCCCCGGCCGGGCGCCCGCCGCCTGGCACGCACTCCCCCAAGCTCTGCGAGCAGGGGGGACCCCCAGCCGCGTTGCCGAAACGCCCACGTGGCTCCGCCACGCGGGCGCTCCGGCGCCTTGCGATCGCACGCACCAGACGACGTGCGCTGATCCGACCGGGGATGCGACACAGGCTCTGACGGGGCCGATCCGCGCGATACGGTGATCCGCATGCCCCACACCCCCGCCCCGCCGGTGCTCCTCGGCGACGAACCCGGCTCCTTCCGCCGCTCCGTCCTCGCCGAACGGCACCCCGCGATCATCCGCCAGGTGCGCGAGGCGTTCCCGTACGACCCCACGGTGACCCGCGCCCTCGACGCGCTGTCGGTCACCTGTACGGAGGGTGTCCTGGAGCCGCTCCCCTCTGACGCGCACGACCTCGACCGCTGGCGCGCCTGGGGGCTCGACGCCCTGCTCGGCACCTCCTGGTACGACGTGCCGTGGCTCTGGTCGGAGAGCTACTTCTACCGGCAACTCCTCGAAGCCGTCGGCTACTTCACCCCAGGCCCCGGCCAAGGCGTCGACCCCTTCCGCCCGTTCAAGCTGGCGGAACTCGACTCCCCGGAGACCGCCGAGGAGTTGGCCGCCCTCGACGCCCTGACCGCCCTGTCCGAGGACGAGCGCGGCCGGGCCCTGCTGCACGGCTCCCTCTGGGGCAACCGCGCCGACCTCGGCTTCCGCCTCTCCGACGCCGGCGCCGAAGAGCGCGCCGCCGTACCGGCGTTGGTCGCCGACGACAGCGACGCGCTGTGGGCGGCGCTGAAGGACGCGGCGAGCGTCTGCCTGGTCGCCGACAACGCGGGACGCGAACTCGTCCCCGACCTGCTGTTCCTGGACCACCTGCTGACGGAGCGTCAGATCGGGCGGGCGGTGCTGCACGTCAAGCCGTACCCGTACTACGTCTCCGACGCGACCTACGCCGATGTCCTGGACGCCGTACGGACGTTGGTGGCGGCTCCCGGTGTCGCCGGTGCGTGCGGACGGCGGGTGTGGGCCGCGCTGTCCGACGGGACCCTCGTCGTGCGCGCGCACCCCTTCTCCGCCTCGCCGCTGGGGTACGCGGAGATGCCGGACGACCTGCGTGCCGACTTCGCGGGGGCCTCGGTGACGATCCTCAAGGGGGACCTCAACTACCGGCGCCTGGTGGGGGACCGGATGTGGCCGCCGACGACGCCGTTCGCGGACGTCACCGCGTACTTCCCGGGGGCGGTCGCGGCGCTCAGGACCCTCAAGTCCGATGTGATCACGGGGCTTTCGGCCGAGACCGAGGCGGCGTTGACGGCAACTGAGGCCCAGGAGTGGCGAATTGGTGGGACGCGGGCGCTGATCCAGGTGCGGTGAGCGGTCAGCCGTCCGTCCTCAGGAAGTCCTCCACCACCCGGATCAGCTCCAACGGCGTCTCGTCCATGGCGTAATGACCCGCCGACGCCAGCTCGTACAACTCGGCGTTCGGGTACCACTCCAGCCACGTCGCCCGCATCAACTCCGCCGACAGCGCCGGGTCCAGGGCGCCCGTCACCGCGAGGGACGGCACCGGCGAGCCCTCCGTGTCCGCGTGGAAGTCCTCGCGGGCCCAGGAGTCGAGCCAGGCGCGGAACGCCTTCGCGTCGCTCACCGCGAGGGAGCGGGCGACCATCCGGTCCAGCCAGGCGGCGGGGCGCGCGCCGCCGGTCGTCACGTCGAGGATCGCCCGCCGGTTCTCGGGGCGCCGGTCGGCCTCGGCGAACAGCGTCCACTGCTCCGGCGGCAGGTCGAGCCCCGCCGCGGGCACCGGCGACACGCCCACCAACCGCCGTACCCGGTCCGGGACTTGGGCCAGCAGCCGTTGTCCGATCGCGCCGCCCATCGAGTGCCCGACGACCGAGAAGCGCGCCCAGCCGAGCCGGTCGGCCAGCTCCACCAGGTCGGCGGCGGCCTCGGCGGTCGTGAACGCGCCGCCCGCGTCGCGCGCCGCGCCGTACCCGCGCAGGTCGACCAGCGCGTACTGGAACGCCGACCGGTCGAGGTCGGGCAGGACAGGCGCGTACGCCGTGCGGTCGGCGAGCCAGCCGTGCACCGCGAACACCTTGTGGGCGCCGTCGCCGTGCAGTTCGTGGGGGAGCGTGAAGGGGGTCGTCATGGGGTCACGGTGCGGGGCGGGAGGGGGTGGCGGCAAGAGGGCGTACGGGTCCGAAGGCAGGGGGCGTACGGCGCTCCGCGCGCTCCCTGCGTGAGTCCGCACTCCGGCGCTCGCGCAACCGTTCGGGCCGAATTCACGCGATGGTGTGATCATGTGCGGCCGTACGGATGCGCCCCGGGAGGCGTGGGTAAGGCCCGGCCATGACGCAGCCGTTCGAACTCCCGCACTTCTACATGCCGCACCCCGCGCGGCTGAACCCGCACGTCGAACAGGCCCGCGCGCACTCCACCGCGTGGGCGCGCGAGATGGGCATGCTGGAGGGATCGGGCATCTGGGAGCAGGCCGACCTGGACGCGCACGACTACGGGCTGCTGTGCGCGTACACGCACCCCGACTGCGACGCGGACGCGCTGTCGCTGATCACCGACTGGTACGTGTGGGTGTTCTTCTTCGACGACCACTTCCTCGACATGTACAAGCGCACCCCCGACCGCGCCGCCGGCAAGGCCCACCTGGACCGGCTGCCGCTGTTCATGCCGCTCGACCTGTCGACGCCCGTGCCGGAGCCGCTCAACCCGGTGGAGGCGGGGCTCGCGGACCTGTGGGCGCGCACGGTCCCGGCGATGTCCGAGGACTGGCGGCGCCGGTTCGCGACCGCCACCGAGCACCTGCTCAACGAGTCGATGTGGGAGCTGTCCAACATCGACGAGGGCCGCATCGCCAACCCCGTCGAGTACATCGAGATGCGCCGCAAGGTCGGCGGCGCGCCCTGGTCGGCGGGGCTCGTCGAGTACGCGACCGCCGAGGTGCCCGGCGCCGTCGCCGGCACGCGCCCGCTGAGGGTGCTGATGGAGACCTTCTCGGACGCCGTGCACCTGCGCAACGACCTGTTCTCGTACGAGCGCGAGGTCCTCGACGAGGGCGAGAACAGCAACGGCGTCCTCGTCCTGGAGACGTTCTTCGGCTGCACGACGCAGGAGGCCGCCGACACCGTCAACGACATCCTGACCTCGCGCCTGCACCAGTTCGAGCACACCGCGTTCACCGAGGTCCCCGCCGTCGCCCTGGAGAAGGGCCTGCGGCCCGACGAGGTGGCCGCGATCGGCGCGTACACCAAGGGCCTCCAGGACTGGCAGTCCGGCGGCCAGGAGTGGCACATGCGCTCCAGCCGCTACATGAACAAGAACGCCCGCCAGGCGAACCCCTGGGAGCGCCTGACGGGCCCGGGAACGTCCGCCGCGGGCGTCGCCGGGCTCCTCGCGTCGGCCGCCGCCGAGCGCCTGCGCGCGTACACGCACGTGCCGTTCCAGAAGGTCGGCCCGTCCCTGCTGCCCGAGCTGCGGATGCCGTACGAGGTGCGGCTGAGCCCCCACCTGGAGGGCGCCCGGCAGCGGCTCGTCCCCTGGATGCACGCGACCGGCATGCTGGACGAGGGCGTCTGGGACGAGGACCGGCTGCGCGCCGCTGACCTCCCGCTGTGCTCCGCCGGCATCGACCCCGACGCGGACGCGCGCGAACTGGACCTCAGCTCGCGCTGGCTCGCCTGGGGCACGTACGCAGACGACTACTACCCCCTCGTCTTCGGCCGGCGCGGCGACTTCGCGGGCGCGCGCGTGGCCACCGCGCGCCTGAGCGCCTGCATGCCGGTGGAGGACGACGAGACGCCCCCGGTGCCCGTGAGCGGCATGGAGCGCGGCCTGGCCGACCTGTGGGCGGACACCACGGCCGACATGACCCCGGACGAGCGGCGCGCCTTCAGGGCGAGCGTCGACAAGATGACCGAGAGCTGGCTCTGGGAGCTCGCCAACCAGCTCCAGAACCGCGTCCCCGACCCCGTCGACTACCTGGAGATGCGCCGCGCCACCTTCGGCTCCGACCTCACCCTCAGCATGTGCCGCCTGGGCCTCGGCCCCGCCGTGCCCCCCGAGGTCTACGCCAGCGGGCCCGTGCGCTCGCTGGAGAACGCCGCCATCGACTACGGCGCGCTCCTCAACGACGTCTTCTCGTACCAGAAGGAGATCGAGTACGAGGGCGAGGTGCACAACGCGATCCTCGTCGTCCAGAACTTCTTCGGCTGCGACTACCCCACGGGCGTACGGATCGTGGCCGACCTCATCAACCAGCGCATGGAGCAGTTTGAGCACATCGTCGCGCACGAACTGCCCGTCCTGTACGACGACTTCGACCTGTCGTCCGACGCGCGCGCGGGGATGGACGCCTACGTCGCCGACCTGCGCCACTGGATGGCCGGCGTCCTCAACTGGCACCGCCAGGTCGACCGCTACAAGCCGGAACACCTCGCCACGCGCGCGCACGGGTTCCTCCCCGACCGGGCGCCGGTGGCCGTCGGTCAGCAGATGAACACGGTGTTTTCAGGACTTTCTCTTGCGGAATAGGACATTCACTGAACCTTGGGGAGGCATACGGAGTCTTCTGGGGTGAGGGGAACGTCCGAACCGACTCACTACGGGGGTAGTGCCTCATGACCGACACCGTTGAGAAGACGACCGAGAACGAAGTGACGGCGGCGGCAGCCCAGGAGCTGACGCCGTACGCCGCACCGCTGACCGTCCCACCGGTACTGCGCCCCGCGCAGGGGGACGTCACACACGAGACCGAGATCGCCCTGCGCCCCGCGTGGGTGCGCCTGCACCCGCAACTGCCGCCGACCCTGATGTGGGGCTACGACGGCGTGGTGCCGGGCCCGACCATCGAGGTGCGCCGGGGCCGGCGCGTACGCATCGCGTGGACCAACCGCATCCCCGAGGGCAGCGAGTACCCCGTCACCTCCGTCGAGGTCCAGCGCCCGGGGACGACGACCGACCCGGGCCGCGAGGGCGTCGAGCCGAACAAGGACGTCGCCGCCCTGCCCGCCTGGTCGGTGACCCACCTGCACGGCGCGCAGACCGGCGGCGGCAACGACGGCTGGGCCGACAACGCGGTGGGCTTCGGCGACGCCCAGCTCTCCGAGTACCCGAACGACCACCAGGCCGTCCAGTGGTGGTACCACGACCACGCCATGAACATCACGCGGTGGAACGTGATGACGGGCCTGTACGGCACGTACCTGGTCCGCGACGACGAGGAGGACGCCCTCGGGCTCCCCGCGGGCGAGCGCGAACTCCCGCTGCTGCTCGCCGACCGCAACCTCGACACCGACGAGGACGGCCGACTCAACGGCCGCCTGCTGCACAAGACGCAGATCGTCGGCATCAGCCCCGAGACCGGCAAACCCGTCTCGATCCCGTTCACCGGCCCGTACTCCACGGTCAACGGCCGCATCTGGCCGTACGCGGACGTCGAGGCCGGCTGGTACCGCTTCCGCCTGGTCAACGCGTCGAACGGGCGCATCTACAACCTCGTCCTGCTCGACGAGGACGACCTCCCGGTGCCCGGCGTCGTCCACCAGATCGGCAGCGACGGCGGGCTCCTGCCGCGCCCCGTGCCGATCGACTTCGACGCGGCGATGCCTGCGCTGATCGCCGCCCCGGCCGAGCGCTTCGACCTCCTCTTCGACCTGCGCGGACTCGAAGGCCGCACCCTGCGGCTGGTCAACAAGGGCCCCAACCAGGCCCCCGGCGTGCCCGACCCGGCGGGCGACGTGCGCTACCCCGACGTCATGCAGCTGCGCGTCGGCGAGGCGTGCGAACCGGACACCTTCGAACTCCCCGAGGTGCTCTCCGGCTCCTTCCGCCGCATCGGCCACGACACGCCGCACGAGCACCGGATGATCGTCCTCACCCCGCCCGGCACCAAGGGCGGCGGCGGGCACCCGGAGATCTGGGAGATGCTGCCCCTGGAGAACGCGGACGGCCTCCAGCTCCCGGCCGACGGCATCATCCAGATCGCGGGCGCCGACGGCACGCCGAAGACGTACCGGCGCATCTCCCGCACCTTCAACGACGGCCTGGGCTTCACCGTCGCCGAAGGCTCCTACGAGCAGTGGACGTTCCTCAACCTCGCCGGGTTCGCCCACCCGATGCACATCCACCTCGCCGACTTCCAGATCATGGGGCGGGACGTGTACGACGTGTCGGGCTTCCGGCCCGAGATCGGCGGCACGGCCACCCCGATCGCCCTGAAGCCGGACGTGGTGCCGATCCCGGCCAACGAACAGGGGTACAAGGACGTCTTCCGCGCGCTCGGCGGACAGGGGCTGCGGGTCATGGGCACGTTCGACGGCGCGTACGGGCGGTTCATGTACCACTGCCACTTCCTGGAGCACGAGGACATGGGCATGATGCGGCCCTTCGTCGTGCTGCCGCCGGAGGCGCTGAAGTTCGACCACGGCGGAGGCGGGCACGGGGGACACGGAGGTCACACGGGCTGAGCCGTACGCGCGCGTGCGGCACGGTCCACGGCGGCCCGCGCCAGCGCCCTGACCACCGGGTGCGGGCGCGAGCCGTCGCCCGACAGCTCCGGCTGGAACAGCGTCGCCAGGAAGAACGGGTGGCCGGGGAGTTCGGCCACCCGGGGCTCGCCCGCCGCGTCCCGCCCCGAGAAACGCAGGCCGTGCGCGGTCAGGGCGTCCTCGTGGCGGGCCAGCCCGTACCGGCAGGAGTAGCGCTCCACCGTGCGCTCCGCGCCGATCACGGTGTGGGCGAGCGAACCCGGTTCCAGCAGCACGGTGTCCTCGTGCCCCTCCAGCGAGCAGGCGAGGGGCGCCAGCATCGGCTCCTCGGCGCCGGGGTCGTTCTCCGCGTGCGCCGCGTCCGGCAGCCCCGCCGCGCCCCGCGCGAACTCCAGCAGCGCGTGCTGGAACCCGCCGCACGTCCCGAGGAACGGCACGCCCGCCACGCGCGCGTGCCGGATCGCCGCCACCGCGCCCTCCTCACTGCGGTACGGGCTCCCCGGCACGACCCACACCGCGTCGAACCCGCGTACGGCGCCCTCCCGCGCCGCGTCCTCGGTGGGGATCCAGTAGGCGTCCAGGACCAGCCGGTCCCGTACGGCGAGCGCCTCCAGCAGGAGCGGGATACGGGTGTGCGAGACGACGTGCGGGGAACGGTCACCGACCAGAGCGATGCGTGCTGTCATGCCGACGATCCTGGTCCCGGCCCGAGTTCATGTCCAACGATGATTCCTGGACCCTCGATAAGCAGAACTGATGACACCCTGACGGCATGGACCCCCACCTCCTGCGCACCTTCGTCGCCGTCGCCCGCCTCGCCTCGTTCTCCGAGGCCGCCCGCGAACTGGGCTACACGCAGTCGGCCGTCTCGCAGCACATCGCCGCGCTCGAACAGGACCTGGGCGCACCCCTGCTGACCCGCCGCCCCGTCACCCCCACACCGGCCGGGGACCGCCTCCTCGAACACGCGAAACCCCTCCTCCTGCGCCTGGACGCGGCCCGCGCGGACGTCGCCCGCATCGCCGCCGCGCCCGCGTACGGACTGACCCTCGCCGCCTCCCCGACCGCGCTCGGCGCCCGCGTCCTGGCCGCGCTCCCGCCCGTCGGCGTCACGGTGCGCGTCCTGGCCCGCGAGGCCGTCCCCGCGGCCGTCGCCACCGGCGCCGCCGACGTCGGCCTCGTGGACGGCCTGGCGGCCCCCAGCGACCCGCTGCGCCTGCCCGACGTGGCCCCCCTGGCGACGCACGGCGTCTCCGAGGAGCCGGCGGGGGTACTGCTTCCCGAGTCCCACCCCCTCGCCGGACGCCCCGGGCTGCGGCTCGCCGACCTCGCGGACGCGCGCTGGATCGACGCGCCGGACACGGGGCTGCCGCTGGCGCACCTGCGCGCGGCCAACGGGGGGCACGGCTTCCGGGGCGCGCTGCGGTACGAGGGGACCGACGTCCGCGCGCTGACGGCCCTGGTGGCGGCGGGGCACGGGCTGACGCTGCTGCCGCGCTCGGCGGGGGAGGGGGCGCCGGGAACGTTCACGGTCACGCTTACGGGGCCTCGGGTGGTGCATCGGGTGGAGTGTGTGTACGCGGGGGTGTTGTCGGGGGCGGCGGAGGAGTTGGTGGGGGCGCTGGGGTGAGGGGGCGCACGCGCGGGGGCGACTGTACCTCCCTTGACCGACAGTCAGTCTCACTCGTTCGTGGCACGTCGGGGGACGGTGGGCCGGGTAGAGCACCTGCCGGAGGCGATCGCCATGGAACAGACTGCGTTGCGGCCCAAGCCGATGCCCGGACGGGAGCCCGGAGGCGGTGAACGGGGCGGGACCGTACGGCGTCCGCATGCCGCGCGGCGGCGGGGGCGGCGGATCACGACCCTGCTGCTCGGGTTCTTCGCCGCGACGGTCCTCGTCCTGGCCGGCGTCGGGCTCGGCACGGTCGGGGCGACGGTGATCGGCATGAGCAAGCTGGCCGAGATGCAGAAGCTGGCGACCCGCGCGCACGCGGGGACGAAGGCGGCTCCCGGCACGCACGTGCCCGTGCCGGTGGCGCCCTCCCCGGCCCCTTCGGCACCGCCCGCGCGTGCGGCGCTCGGGGTGGAGGTGGTCGACGCGCAGAAGGCGGGCGCCGCGATCGTCGCCGTCCACGTCCCCGGGCCCGGCTACACGGCGGGGCTCGTGCGCGGGGACGTGCTGCTGACGTTCGGCACGACCCGGATCGACTCGGCGGCCGACCTCGTACGGGCGGTGGGGAAGGCGGAGCCGGGGAAGGAGGTCAAGCTGACGGTGCTGCACCGGGGCGGGGGGTACCAGCAGCTGGCGGTGGTGCCCGGGGTGGTGGTGTGAGCCCGGTCCCGCCGGACGAGTCGGTCACACCGGTAATAGTGGATGATCAGCGGACAAGTCGTAGGGGGCTGTGGAAAACTTCCGCTTCCGGGCCCCGGGATACGCGACGATGGGCCGTAGCCGCGCAGCACCCCGTCCCTGGTGCGACGGGTGGCGAACCGGCTCGCGCGGCCCCCGCCGCACGGGCAGGATGCTGCCCGTAGCCCCTGACCCGCCCGGAGGCCCGGATGACCGCCACCGCACCCTTCACCGCCGAGGACTACCGCGCCCGCATGGAGCGTGCGGCCCGCTCCGCCGCCGACGCCGGACTCGCGGGCCTCCTCGTCGCCCCGGGCCCCGACCTCGTCTGGCTCACCGGCTACGCCCCGACCGCCGAGACGGAGCGGCTCACCCTGCTGGTCCTCGCGCCCGGACAGGACCCCGTCCTCGTCGTCCCCGCGCTGGAGGCACCCGACGCCGCGCAGGCGCCCGGCGCGCCCGCGCTGACCTTCCGGGACTGGACCGACGGCAAGGACCCGTACGCCGCGACGGCCGCCCTCCTCGACCCGCGCGGACGCTTCGGGGTCAGCGACAACGCGTGGGCGCTGCACCTGCTGGCCCTCCAGAAGACGCTGCCCGGCACGGCGTACGCGGCCCTCACGGAGGCGCTGCCGATGCTGCGGGCCGTCAAGGACGCGGCCGAACTGGAGCTGATGGCGGCGGCCGGCGCCGCTGCCGACGCCGCGTTCGAGGGCATCCGCGCGGTGCGCTTCGCCGGGCGCCGGGAGTCCGAGGTCGGCGCCGACCTCGCGCGCCTGCTGCGCGAACACGGCCACCAGCAGGTCGACTTCACGATCGTCGGCTCCGGTCCGAACGGCGCCAACCCGCACCACGAGATGGGCGAGCGGGTCATCGAGGACGGCGACATGGTCGTCCTCGACTTCGGCGGCCTCAAGGATGGCTACGGCTCCGACACGACCCGGACCGTGCACGTCGGCGAGCCCACCGAGGAGGAGCGCCGGGTCCACGACATCGTGCGCGAGGCGCAGGAGGCCGGGTTCCGCGCGGTGCGCCCCGGCGCCGCCTGCCAGGACGTCGACCGGGCCGCCCGCGCGGTGATCGCCGACGCCGGGTACGGCGAGTACTTCATCCACCGCACCGGGCACGGCATCGGGGTCACGACCCACGAACCGCCGTACATGATCGAGGGCGAGCGGCAGGCCCTCGTGCCCGGCATGTGCTTCTCCGTGGAGCCCGGGATCTACCTGCCGGGGCGGTTCGGGGTGCGGATCGAGGACATCGTGACGGTCACCGAGGACGGCGGGCGCCGGCTGAACCGCACCGCGCGCGAGATGGTCATAGTGAGCTGAGCACCCCGCAAGGAGCACCTCCCCACCTCACCGACCTGTGACGGCGCGACGATGACCCAGGCACCCACCCCCACCGCGGACACCGTCCGCCGACTGGCCCACAGCCTCCTCAAGAACGGCGACCCGGGCGTGCGCCCGGTCACCGGGGGCGAGGGGCACTCCACGTGGTGGGTCGGCACCCGCCACGTCCTGCGCCTCGCCCCCGACCGGGACGCCACCGTCCGCCAGCGCCGCGAACTGCGCCTGCGCGACGCCGTCCGCCCGCACGTGCCGGTCGCCGTGCCGACCAGCGTCGCGCACGGCGAGTGGGCGCCCGGACTGACGTACACCCTCGACACGCTGGTGCCCGGCGGCACCGCCGAGGAGCACGACGTGTCGGCCGTCGGCGAGGCCGACCTCGCCGGGCTGCTCGGCGGACTGCGCGAGGTCACCACCCGGCAGGCCGAGTCGCTCGGCGTGCCGCGCGCCGCCCCGCGCTCCCTGGAGGCGCAGCGCCGGATGGCCGTCCAGGCCGCCGAACGCCTCGCGGGGGCCGACGAGTTCGACGCGGCCCGGCTGGCCCAGCTCACCCCGCCCGGCGCGGCGCAGCTCGCCTCGCAGCCCGGGACCGCCGTCCTCGTCCACCACCGGCTGCGCGGCGAGCACCTCGTGGTGAGCGCCGACGGACGGGTGCGCGGCGTCCTCGACTGGACCGCCGCCGTCCTCGGCGACCCCGCCGAGGACATCGCCGGGCTCGTCCTCGCCGTCGGCTCCGGCGCCGCCGTCCGCGCGGCCACCCTCGCCGGCTACGGCCCCCGCCCCTGCCTGCGCGGCCTGTGGCTGGCCCGCTGCGAGAGCGTCGTCCAGCTCGCGGACCGCCTCGACGGCCCGCCGTCCGCCCTGCCGCCGGCGCGCACGCGGCTGAAGCGGGCGTGGGAGGCGATCCTGCTGGAGCGGGTGACGGAGCTGCGGGAGGACGACGACGAGTAGTCCGTCCGGGCTCCGGCCGGTACCGCCCTCAGTCCTGCTCCAGGACCGCACAGGCCTCTCCGGGCACCCGGAGCACCCCGTCGGCCCCCGGCGGCTCCACGGGCTCCCAGGCGGCCAGCACGCGGGCCGGGCGGGGGCCCAGGGGGACGCTCGCCGGGGTCGGGGCGAGGTTGACCGCCACGCGGATGTCGCCCCGGCGGAACGCCAGCCAGCGGGCGCCCTCGTCGTACGCCACCCGCAGGTCGGCGAGGTCGGGGTCCGTGAGGTCGGGGTGGGTGTGGCGCAGGGTGATCAGGGTCCGGTACCAGGCCAGCACGCGCGCGTGGGGTTCGCGTTCCGCCTCTGCCCAGTCCAGGCAGGAGCGGTCCCGGGTGGCCGGGGACTGCGGGTCGGGGACGTCCTCCTCGGCCCAGCCGTGCGCCGCGAACTCCCGCCGCCTGCCCCGCCGTACGGCCTCCGCGAGGTCCGGGTCGGTGTGGTCGGTGAAGAACTGCCAGGGCGTCGAGGCGGCCCACTCCTCGCCCATGAACAGCATCGGCGTGAACGGCCCCGTGAGCGTCAGCGCCGCCGCGCACGCGAGGAGGCCCGGCGGGAGGGACGCCGAGAGGCGGTCGCCCTGCGCGCGGTTGCCGATCTGGTCGTGGGTCTGGCTGTAGCCCAGCAGCCGGTGCGCGGCCGTCCGGGACCGGTCCAGGGGACGCCCGTGCCGGCGCCCCCGGAACGAGGAGTACGTCCCGTCGTGGAAGAAACCGTCCGTCAGGGTCTTCGCCACCGCCGCCAGCGGGGCGCGCGCGAAGTCGGCGTAGTACCCCTGCGCCTCACCCGTCAGCGCACAGTGCAGCGCGTGATGGAAGTCGTCGTTCCACTGCGCGTGCAGCCCGAGGCCCCCGCGCTCGCGCGGGGAGATCACCCGGGGGTCGTTCAGATCGGACTCGGCGATCAGGAACAGCGGCCGGCCGGTCTCGGCGGCGAGCGCGTCCACGGCCGCCGACAGCTCCTCCAGGAACGGGTACGCGCGCGTGTCCCGCAGCGCGTGCACCGCGTCCAGCCGCAGCCCGTCCAGCCGGAAGTCCCGCAGCCACGCCAGCGCGCTGCCCAGCAGAAACGATCTGACCTCGTCGGACCCGGCCGCGTCCAGGTTGACGGCGGCACCCCAGGGGGTGTGGTGCGTGTCCGTGAAGTACGGCCCGAACGCGGGCAGGTGGTTCCCCGAGGGCCCCAGGTGGTTGTGCACGACGTCCAGGACCACCCCGAGGCCGAGAGCGTGCGCCCGGTCCACGAACCGCTTGAGGGCCTCAGGGCCGCCGTACGGCTCGTGCACGGCCCACAGGGACACGCCCTCGTACCCCCAGCCGTTCGTGCCGGGAAACGGGCACAGGGGCATCAGCTCGACGTGCGTGACGCCCAGCGCGGCGAGGTGGCCGAGGCGGTCCGCCGCCGCGTCCAGGGTGCCCTCGGGGGTGTACGTGCCGACGTGCAGCTCGTACAGCACGGCCCCCTGCAACGGACGCCCCGCCCACGGCACGCGCCACGCGTACGCGCCCTGGTCGACGACCGCGCTCAGCCCGTCGGGGCCGTCCGGCTGACGGCGCGAGCGCGGGTCGGGCAGCACGGGACCGTCGTCCACCGCGAAGCCGTACCGCGTGCCGTCGGACGCCTCGGCGTCGCCCCTCCACCAGCCCGCGCGCTGCGGATCGCGCTCCAGCGCGCGCGTGATGCCGTCGCCGTGGAGCGTCACACGGGACGCCTGCGGTGCCCACACCTCGAACTGCACGGACGGTTCCCCTTCGTCGGTGGCCCGTCCATCGTGGGCCATGGACGGCCGGTCCGCCCCGCGAACGCCGCCACCGGGGCGGGAACCCGTCAAGTACGCGCGCACGGGGCGCCGTTCTCCGGTTTTCTGGACACCCGGGGGCTACTGAAAGACAATCACCAGCGTGACGTCGTCCTTCGAGTTCAACACGTACCCCGCGCGGCTCTCCGACGTGGAGCGCGACAAGGCGCTGAAGGTGCTGCGGGACGGCGTCGCCATGGGGCGCCTGTCCCACGACACGTTCATCCGCCGCATGGAACTCGCGCTCTCCGCGCGCCGCTCCGACGAACTCGCCGCCCTCACCGCCGACCTGCCCCGCGAGAAGCGCCTCTCGCGCATGGTGTTCGGCAGCGTCGAGGCGGTCTCCGGGTTCACGGTCCGGCTGCGCAACGCCTGGCGCGCCGAGCGGCTCCCCAAGCTCCTGCTGCCCCTCCCCGGCGCCGGGCACCCCCTGCGGATCGGCCGCGACCCCGCCAACGGGCTGCGCCTGACCCACGAGACGGTCTCGCGCGTGCACGCCGAACTGAGCAACCAGGGCGGCATGTGGGTGCTGCGCGACCTCGGCTCCACCAACGGGACCACCGTCAACGGCCGGCGCGTCATCGGCGCCGCGATCGTCCGGGAGGGCGACCAGATCTCCTTCGGGCGCGTGGAGTACCGCCTCGCGGCGGACTGACGTCCGCCGCACGTTCGGGTGACCCGGGTGGGGTGAGGCGGCGCCGATGCCGATGCGTACGGCATGACACGTTTCCTCGTTCTCGCCGCCGCCCTGGCCCTCACGGCCCTCACCGCGCCCGCGCAGGCCGCCCAGAGCGCGCTGCCGGGCAACTGGCTCCAGATCAGCGTCACCAAGGGCGACGGCCACTCCAGCGACATGCGCGGCGCCCTCCTGCTGTGCAACGACGTCCCCCAGGGGCACGCGCGCGCCGCCGAGGCCTGCGCACAGCTCAGGACGGCCCACGGCGACATCGGGGCCATCCCGTCGCAGGACGTCATGTGCACCCTCGTCTACGCCCCCGTCAAGGCCTCCGCGCGTGGGCAGTGGAACGGGCGGTCCGTTCGCTACGAGCACACCTTCGGTAACAAGTGCGAGATGGGAGCCATGACAGGCGCCGTGTTCGCCCTGGACGACTGACGCCCCCTATGCCGCTCTCCCGCGCGCGTGCAGTGCCGCCGCCACCACCGTGCGGGACTGGTGCTCCACCTGGTGGGGGAGCGGCACCCAGCGCGCGTGGAACTGGTCGGCGAACGAGGCGCTCCACACGCGCACCAGATGCTCAAGACGGGGCACCGCCCGGTCGTCGTGCTCGCGCAACACCCGCAGGAGCATCGCCGCCGCCCGCAGCGGCAGCCGCCGGGCGAACGCGTCGACACTGCTGACGTACGCGCGCGAGGTGTCCGCCGGGCGCGTGTGGGCCCAGTCCGAGGCCAGACCCGGCACCAGGCCGAGACCCCAGCGCGCGGCCCGCAGCAGGGGCCCCTCGGGTCCGTACAGGCGGGGCAGCGCCTCCCGGTGGACCTCCTCGACCATCCGCGCCTCGTCCAGCAGCCGCCGTGACAGGTGCCTGAGGGCCGCCGGAGGGTCCGGGTGGGGCGCGCGGTCGTCCACCAGGTCGCTCGCCCACATCGGGACCTCCACGACCGCCGTGAGGCCGCCGTAGCGGTGCGTGCGGTACCAGGTGCTGTTGCGCGCGTCGTCCGGCATGCTCGGGTACGCCGCGCCCGCCCCGGGCCCCGGCATCACGTGCACGCCGGGCCCGGACACCGGCCAGCCCACCGCGTCCGAGGCGCCCGTCTCCACCGGGATCCGCAGGCGCGCCGCCGACCGCGCGAACGGCGCCGCGAGCCCCGGGATGTCCCGCGTCAGCTGCACCCAGCTGCCGCCCAGGTCGGTGCCGTGCAGCGACACCTGGAGGTAGGGCCGCAGCTCGTCGATCACACCGGTCAGCGCGCGCGTCTCGGGCGGCAGCCGGTGCGCGGGCAGCGCGGCCGGCGACCACTCCGGCTGCTCGGGACCGGCCGGGCGGAAGAAGCCCAGGTGGTAGTCCAGCAGGCTGCGCGGCGCCGGCGTGCTGTGCAGGCTCGCGCCGTCCGGGTCCGCGCACACCAGGAAGTGCCACGACCGCCCGGCGCGCAACCGCCGCTCCCGCAGCACCTGTTCGGCCAGCGACAGCAGCGTGGGGCCGCCCGTCGGCTCGTTCGCGTGCGCCCCCGCCACGACGAGCACCGCCCGGCGCGCGTGCCCGACGGACAACAGGTGCAGCGGCCGTCCCGCGCGCGAGACCCCCACCTGCCGCATCCCGCACAACCCGGGCCGCCGCACGGCCAACGCGCGCGCGGACGAGGTCAGTTCGGCCAACGTCGGATAGCGCGGCTCCGGCAAGACTCACCCCCGTCACAGGTCCTGCTCCGCCCTCCCACTACCCCACGCCCGCCAGACGCTGTCAAGGACGCCGGAGGCCGGTGGTACGGGAGGGCAGCAGGGAGGACAGCGGCGGATGTGCGGCGTCGGCGCGCACGCCGGGCGCGCGGAACAGGGCGTACGCGGGCGCGTGACCGGCGTCGCGCGCCTGCCCGGACCCGGTTCACGCCCCGACGTACTCCAGCAGGGCGACCGGCAGACGGCCGAAAACGTCCTCCACGCGCGCGTGCCCCTCGAACACCCGCCCGTCCCCCAGGACGTCGGCCCACCGCCCCGGCGGCAGCGGCAGCACCGTCCCCCGCCAGCCGCCTCCCTCGGCCAGCCGCAGCGACAGTCGCGTCACGGCGGTGACCACCGCACCGGAGCGCACGTACGCCAGACAGTGACCGGCCGCCTCCCCGCGCGCGGGCAACGGTGTGTACGTCGCCGACGCGCCGAACACCTCGGGACGGCGCCGGCGCAGGCGCAGGGCGGCGGCGGTGAGGGCGGCCTTCTCGTCGGAAGCGGCTTTGTCGTCGGGAAGCGGCGCCGGGAAGCGCGCGGGGTGCCGGTTGTCGGGGTCCACCAGGGCCAGGTACTCGCTCTCGGTGCCCTGGTAGACGTCCGGCACGCCCGGCATCGTCAGGTGCACCAGGGCGGTCGCGAGGACGTTCGCCCGGATGTGCGGGGCGAGGTCCCGGCGCGCGGCCAGCACTCGTTCCGCGCCCGCTGGGCCTTTTGCGGCGAACGCCTCCACCGCCTCCTCGTACGCCGCGTCGCGCCCCGTCCAGCTCGTGCGCAGGCCCGCCTCCCGGACGTGCTTCAGCAGCGCCTCGCGCAGGCGCGCGGGGTCGGCGGGGCCGAGGCCGAAGACCGTCTGCCAGGCCGCCCACGCGAGCTGCGGGTCCTCGAACGCGGGGAGCCCGGCGACCAGCCCGGCCCATCGCTCGGGGCACTCGGTCAGGACCGCGAGCGCCGCGCGGACGTCGGCGCTGCGCTTCGTGTCGTGCGTCGAGACGACCGTCCCGCCGGTCGGCCAGTCGCGCTGCACGCGCGCGCAGTACGCGTGGAACGCGTCCGGCGACACGGCGGGATCGCCGGGATCGCCGCCCACCTCCGTCGCCGACAGCAGGGGCACGTACCGGTAGAACGCCGTGTCCTCCACGGACTTGGCGCGCAGCGCGGACGAGGTCTGGGCGAACCGGGTGCGCAGCTCGGCGCCGTGCGGGTCGGTGCCCAGGAGCAGGTTCCGGACGACGTCCACCGCGCCCGCCTCCTGCGGGACCGTGAACGCCGCGCGGGCCTGTTGGGCAGCCTCCTCGGTGAGGACGGACGCCGGGTCGGCCGAGGGGTAGGGGCGGTAGACCTCCATGCGGACCAGGAGTTCCGTGAGCGCCGTGCGCAGGGTCCAGGGGGCGCGGTCGCGGGCGGCGGGGTCGGGGGAGGCGGCGCAGGCGCGGACGGCCGTGCGGGTCAGGCGGTCGAGCTCGGCGGCGAGTTCGTGGGTGAGGGTCGTGTACGCGGCCCGCCGGACGGTCGCCGGCCAGTCGCCGCCCTGATCGGCCTGAGCGCCCGTCAGGCGGCCGTACGCGGCCAGGAGGCCGGAGTACCCCACCGGGTCCGTGAAAAGGCCGTCCACGCGCCGCAGGGCGTCGTAGCCGGTCGTCCCGGCCACCGGCCAGGAGCGGGGGAGGTGTTCACCGGCCGAGAGGATCTTCTCGACGACCGTCCAGCGCCCGCCCGTCGCCCGGTGCAGCCGCTCCAGGTAGGCGTCCGGGTCGGCGAGGCCGTCGGGGTGGTCCACGCGCAGGCCGTCCAGGACACCGTCGTCCAGGAGGCGCAGCAGGGTGGCGTGCGTGGCCTCGAAGACCTCCGGGTCCTCCACCCGGACCCCGATCAGCTCCGAGATGCTGAAGAACCGCCGGTAGTTCAGCTCCGTGCGCGCCAGCCGCCACCACACCGGCCGGTACCACTGGGCGTCCAGCAGCTCCGGCAGCGGCAGCCCGGCCGTCCCCGCGCGCAGGGGGAGGACGTGGTCGTAGTACCGCAGCGTCCCGTCCTCGACCCGCAGCCGCTCCAGCTCGTCCCCCGCCGGGCCCCCGAGCACCGGGAGGAGCATCCGGCCGCCCTGCACCTCCCAGTCGACGTCGAACCAGCGCGCGTACGGGGACGCCGGGCCCTCCCGCAGCACCTCCCACAGCGCGCGGTTGTGCCGGGGCGCCAGCGCCATGTGGTTCGGCACGACGTCCGCGACCAGTCCGAGACCGTGCGCCCGCGCGGCGCCGGCCAGAGCCCTCAGCCCCTCCTCGCCGCCCAGCTCGCCCCGTACGCGCGCGGGGTCGACGACGTCGTAGCCGTGCGCCGAACCCGGCACCGCCTCCAGGACCGGCGACAGGTGGAGGTGCGACACCCCCAGGGAGGCCAGGTAGGGAACGGCCCGCGCCGCGTCCGCGAAGGTGAACGCCGGCTGGAGCTGGAGCCGGTAGGTGGCTGTGGGGTGTCGAGGGGTCATGCAGGGGTTGGTACCCGGGAGAGCGGGGTTCTGTACCGGGACCCGGGGAACCCGCATGCTACGCCGGACGTTGAAGTACCACCACGCTCCGGTCGAGCAGGTGCAGGTGGTCGCCCGCCGACACCTTGAGGCCGCTCCCTGCGGGCGGCGGAGTGGGGTGGGCGGTGTCGACGGTGAGGTGCCAGCGGGGGCCGTGGTCCACGGGGACCACGAAGTCCAGCGGGGTCGGGGAGGGGTTGAACATGAGGAGGAACGAGTCGTCGGTGATGCGCTCGCCGCGCGGGCCCGGCTCCGAGATGGCGTGCCCGTTGAGGAACACCGTGAGCGCGGAAGCGGTCGCCGACGTCCAGTCCCGGTCGGTCATCTCGCGGCCCTCCGGGGTGAACCAGGCGATGTCGGAGAGGTCGTCGTGAGTGCCCTCCACGGGCCGGCCGTGGAAGAAGCGCCGGCGCCGGAAGACGGGATGCTCCCGGCGCAGCCACACCAGCGCGCGCGTGAAGGCGAGCAGGTCGTCGTCCTGCGGGCCGTCCGCGTCAGGGTCCGGCCAGTGCACCCAGGACAGCTCGCCGTCCTGGCAGTACGCGTTGTTGTTGCCGCCCTGGGTGCGCCCGAACTCGTCGCCGTGACTGAGCATCGGCACGCCCTGGGAGAGCATCAGGGTCGCGATGAAGTTGCGGGTCTGGCGCGCGCGCAGGCGCAGCACCTCGGGGTCGTCCGTGTCGCCCTCGGCCCCGCAGTTCCAGGACCGGTTGTGGCTCTCGCCGTCCCGGTTGCCCTCCGCGTTGGCCTCGTTGTGCTTCTCGTCGTACGACACGAGGTCGCGCAGCGTGAAACCGTCGTGGCAGGTCACGAAGTTGACGGAGGCCAGCGGGCGGCGCCCGTCGTCCTGGTAGAGGTCGGAGGAGCCGGTCAGCCGGCCCGCGAACTCCGCGAGCGTGCGCGGCTCACCGCGCCACAGGTCCCGTACGGTGTCGCGGTACTTGCCGTTCCACTCGGTCCACAGCGGCGGGAAGTTGCCCACCTGGTAGCCGCCCTCGCCGACGTCCCAGGGCTCCGCGATCAGCTTCACCTGGGAGACCACCGGGTCCTGCTGCACCAGGTCGAAGAACGACGACAGCCGGTCCACCTCGTGGAACTGCCGCGCCAGGGTCGCCGCGAGGTCGAAACGGAACCCGTCGACGTGCATCTCGGTCACCCAGTACCGCAGCGAATCCATGATCATCTGGAGGACGTGCGGGGACCGCATCAGCAGCGAGTTCCCCGTCCCCGTGGTGTCCGTGTAGTACCGGCGGTCGTCCGCCAGCCGGTAGTAGCTCTCGTTGTCGATGCCCCTGAACGACAGCGTCGGCCCCAGGTGGTTGCCCTCGGCCGTGTGGTTGTAGACGACGTCCAGGATGACCTCGATGCCCGCCGCGTGCAGCGCGCGCACCGCCGACTTGAACTCCAGCACCTGCTGCCCGCGGTCGCCCCAGGACGCGTACGCGTTGTGCGGCGCGAAGAAGCCGATCGTGTTGTAGCCCCAGTAGTTGCTCAGGCCCAGGTCGGCGAGCCGGTGGTCGTTGACCGACTGGTGCACCGGCATCAGCTCCAGCGCGGTCACCCCCAGGCGCGTCAGGTGCCCGATCACCGCCGGGTGCGCGAGACCCGCGTACGTGCCCCGCAGCTCCGGCGGCAGCTCCGGGTGCAGCATCGTCAGGCCCTTCACGTGGGCCTCGTAGATCACCGTGTGGTGGTAGTCCACGCGCGGGGGCCGGTCGTCGCCCCAGTCGAAGTACGGGTTCACCACGACCGACGTCATCATGTGCGGCGCGGAGTCCAGGTCGTTGCGCTTCTCCGGCGCGTCGAAGTGATGGCCGTACACCTCCTCGCCCCAGCGCACCGCACCGGCGACCGCGCGCGCGTACGGGTCGAGGAGCAGCTTCGCCGAGTTGCAGCGCAGCCCGCGCGCGGGCTCGTACGGGCCGTGCACGCGGAAGCCGTAGCGCTGACCGGGCATCACCCCGGGCAGGTAGGCGTGCCGCACGAACGCGTCGCTCTCGCGCAGTTCCACCGCCGTCTCCGAGCCGTCGTCGTGCAGCAGACACAGCTCCACTCGGTCCGCGGCCTCCGTGAAGAGCGCGAAGTTCGTACCGGCGCCGTCGTACGTGGCACCCAGGGGATACGCCTGTCCAGGCCAGACCTGCATGGGACGACTCTTCCAGGGTTGTCGCGGACATGTGGGCCGTACGACCGTATGGTGAACCGGGGTCGGTCCAGTTCTCCAACTCGCCCGCGGACGGACGACCGTGATGACTCCGCTCACTTCCTCCCCATCCGGAGGGCGATGGATTCGAGGCAGCCGCGAACGACCCTGTCCATCCGGCTGCACCGCCGACCGCTCCCGGAGTACCCTTCCTTGATCGTTGGGACGGGGAGACTCGGGGGAGCGGAAGGCGGTGCTTGGGTGGGCTCGGGAGGGCTGGAGCTGCCCCCTGGTGACGAGGGTCACGAGGGCGGCTCGGTGGACGCCCCGCCCGGCGCGGTGTCGCTGGCCAGACCCATGGACGCGGCGGGGGCCATCGGACCGGAGCTGGACTGGGACGCGGACGCCTGGCGCGAGGTACGCACCCGCGCGCAGCGTGCCGGCCGGGCCTACATCTGGCTGAACCTCGTCGAACAGCGCCTGCGCGCGGTCGTGTCGGCGGTCCTGCGGCCCGTGTACGAGCCTGTGCACGGCGACGACTGGGTCGTCGCCGCGGCCGGGCCCGCCGGGCAGGAGTGGGTGCAGCGCGCGGTCGCCGTCCGCGAGGTCAGCCGCCGCAAGGGCTACCTCCTCGACCCCGCCGACGACAACGTCATCTCGTTCCTGACGCTCCCGCAGCTGCGGGAGCTGATGGTCCAGCACTGGCCCTGCTTCGAGCCGTACTTCGACGAACGGCGCGACGTCGAACTCGCCCTCGACGAGCTGGAGGTCACCCGCAACGTCGTCTCCCGCAACCGCGCGCTGTCCGGGAACGTCCTCAGCCAGGCCGAACGCGCCTCCGCGCGCCTGCTGGAGATGCTCGGCACGAGCGGCGACGTGCCCTCCGCGCGCCGGCTGCCCGTCGACGCCGTCGAGGACCTCGTCGGCGACCGGTACGCCGACGTCGTCGCCGTGCACTCCGACCGCGTACGGCTCATGCGGCAGTTCCCCGCCGAGGACCTCTTCGGGAGCGCGCGCCGGATCGACGCCATCGGCATCGGCCTCAACCTGCTCGTGCAGAACTTCTCCGGGCGCCGCCTCGTGCGGCTCGCCGAAGGGGGTGGGCGCGTACGGCTGCTGTTCATCAACCCCGCCTCCAGCGCCGTCAAGCGCCGGGAGCGGGAACTCGGCATCAAGCGCGGCGAGCTGAGCCGGGCCGTCGAGATGAACATCCTGCACATGCGCCGGGTGCGCTCCCGGCTGCGCGACCCCGGGGCCTTCCAGATCCAGGTGTACGACGAGACGCCCCGCTTCACCGCCTACCTCGTCGACGGGGACGGCCCCGACGGGATCGCCGTCGTCCAGTCGTACCTGCGCGGCATGCGCGGGATGGAGGCGCCGGTGCTCGTGCTGCGCGGCGGCAACCGGATCGTCAAGGTCGGGGACGCGGAGGAGAGCGGGCTGTTCCCGGCGTACCGCGAGGAGTTCGAGCTGGCCTGGGCGGATTCGCGGCCTGTGTCCTGAAATCCGGTGCTCGGTGCGGGGGATGCGGAAGGCGGCCCTCCGATTGTCAGTGGCTCGTGGCAGGGTGGAGACCACTGGGGGAAAGCACCACCGAGAAGGGGGGCCGACATGGCCTGGCACCAGGAGTTGATGATCGGGTTCGACCTGGAGACGACGGGGACGGATCCGCGGGAGGCACGCATCGTCACCGCGGCCGTGATCGAGGTCGTGGGCGGGGAGGTGCGCGGGAGCCGCGAGTGGCTCGCCGACCCGGGGGTCGAGATCCCGGCGGACGCGGTCGCCGTCCACGGGATCAGCAACGAGCGCGCGAGCGCGGAGGGCCGGCCGGCCGACGAGGTCGTGGGCGCCGTCGCCGACGCGCTGGCGGGTGCCTGGAGGGGCGGAGTGCCCGTCGTCGCCTACAACGCCGCGTTCGACCTCACGCTGCTCTCCGCGGAGCTTCAGCGGCACGGACTGCCGTCCCTGCGCGAGCGGCTGGACGGCGAGGAGCCCGCGCCCGTCGTCGACCCCTACACGATCGACCGGCACGTCGACCGGTACCGGCGCGGCAAGCGCAACCTGGAGGCCGTCTGCGCGGAGTACGGGATACGGCTCGACACCGCCCACGACGCCTCCGCCGACGCGCTCGCCGCCGCGCGACTGGCCCGCGCGATAGCCGGACGGCACGCCAAGGTCGCCGACCTCGGGGTGGGGGAGCTGCACCGGCGGCAGGTCGGGTGGTACGCGGAGTGGGCCGCCGACTTCCAGGCGTTCCTGCGGAAGAAGGGGGAGGCGGACGCGGTGGTGGACGGGGTGTGGCCGGTGCGGGAGGTTGTCCCGCAGGAGGCGTGAGGGGTGCGGTCGGTCAGAACGGGTACCAGCGGACCGATTCGTCGCCCGTGCGCAGGGAGGCGACCCGGCGGGTGAACTCCGTCAGGGCCTGGGGGTTGGTGGGGGTGTGCTGGGCCACCCAGGCGCAGCTCGCGGTCTCGCGGGCGCCCCGCAGGGTCGCGCAGCCGGACCAAGTGCGGACGTCCCAGCCGTAGGCGGCCGTGAAGGCGTCGTACGCGGGCGTGGGCAGGGCGTAGCGGTCGTGGGAGAGGGCCATCACGACCAGGTCGTGCTCGCGCAGGTCGGTGGAGAAGGTCTCCAGGTCGACGAGGACGGGACCGTCGGGGCCGATGTGGACGTTGCGGGGGAGGGCGTCGCCGTGGATGGGGCCCGGCGGGAGGTGAGGGGTGAGAGCAGCCGCCGACGCCGCGAAGCTGTCGCGCCGTTCCCGCAGGTACGCCGCGTCCGCCGGGTCGATCGCGGCACCGGCCAGCCGCAGCCAGCGCTCCACGCCGGACAGCAGATCGCGCGGGGGGAGGGCGAACGGGGGTGCGGGGAGGGCGTGTACGAGGCGGAGGAGTCCGGCCAGGTCGCCGGGTTCGGCGGGGCGTACGGCGTCCGGGAGGCGGTGCCATACGGTCACCGGGTGGCCGTCGACCAGCAGCGGCTCCGACTCGGCCGCGCGGACCGCCGGGACACCCTCCTTCGCGAGCCACGCGGCGATCGCCGTCTCCCGGCGCGCCCGCTCGATCAACTCGGCATCCCGGCCCACCTTGACGACCAGGTCGCCCAGCTCGAACACGGCGTTCTCGCCGAGCGCGAGGAGCCGCGCGTCCGGCGCGCCCGGCAACTCCGCCAGGGCCAGCACCTCGCGCGCGCGTGCCTCGTCCATGTGCCTGCCTCCGCTTTCCGCTGTGGGGTTTCTTGCTGTGGGGTTTATCGCCGGGGTGTTTATCGCCGGGGGGTGACCCGACCGCACCCGCCGCCGCTGGGATCCGTCTGACGCCGCCCCCCGCCGCTGTCGTGATCCGGCCATGAGGCCGCCAGTGTCGCATTCCCACTGGTGAGCCCCCGCGCGCGGTGTCTTGACGGGGGTCGGCGGGTTCACGACCATGGCGGGGCCCGTCGGAGCTGTGCGAAGGGGTGGCGTGTGAGGGTGCGGCAGGGTGTGCTGGACCGAGGGGCGTGGTTCCTGGTGTTACCCGCGCTCGTACCGATCCTGGTGCTGAGCGTGGGACCTCTGCTGTACGGGATCCTGCTCGCGTTCACCGACGCCCAGTCGGGGCGGACGCAGGCCACGCAGTGGATCGGCGGGCTCAACTTCCGTGACCTGCTGGACGACACGCTGTTCTGGGAGTCGTTCCGGATCGGCCTGGTGTGGGCGTTCGCGGTGACCGTGCCGCAGTTCCTGCTGGCGCTCGGGCTCGCGTCGCTGCTGAACCAGGGCCTGCGCTTCGGCTGGCTCGCCCGGGCGCTGGCGATCGTGCCGTGGGCGATGCCCGAGGTCGTCGTCGGGATCATGTGGCGGCTCGTGTACCACCCGGACGCCGGGATCCTCAACGAGACGCTGCGGAACCTGGGGTTGGGCGACGGCAGGGACTGGCTCGGCGGACTCGGTACGGCGCTGCCGGCCGTGATCGTCGTCGGCGTGTGGGCGGGCCTGCCGACGACGACCGTCGCGCTGCTCGCCGGGCTCCAGAACACGCCGCGTGAACTCCACGAGGCCGCACAGGTCGACGGCGCGGGCGCCTGGCGCCGGTTCCTCACCGTCACCTGGCCCGCGCTGCGGCCGATCGCCCTCGCGATCACCGCGCTCAACTTCATCTGGAACTTCAACTCCTTCGCCCTGGTCTACGTGTTGACCAGCGGCGGCCCCGGCGGACGGACCCGGCTGCCGATGCTGTTCGCCTACGAAGAGGCCTTCCGCTACGGCCAGTTCGGGTACGCGGCGGCGATGGGATGCGTGATGGTGGCGGTCGTCGCGGTGTGCCTCGCGGTGTTCCTGGCCGGACGGCTCAGGGGAGGTGACGAGTCGTGAGGAGGTTCGGACGGCCCGCGCAGTACGCCGCGCTGCTTGCGTATCTCGTGTTCCTCGCCTTCCCGTTGCTGTGGCTGCTGTCCACCGCGTTCAAACCGCCCCGGGAGCTGGGGAGTTCGCACCCGACGTGGATCCCGAGGGACCCGACGCTCGACAACTTCCGGCAGGCCTTCGACGAACAGCCCCTGCTGCGCGCCGGGTTGAACTCGCTGCTCGTCGCGGTGACGGCCGCGCTGATCGCCGTGGCCGTCGCCACCCCGATGGCGTACGTCCTCGCGCGGCGCCGGACGCGGCTCGCGCGGGCGGTCAGCGGGTGGGTGGTCGTGAGCCAGGCGTTCCCGTTCGTGCTGCTGATCATCCCGCTGTTCCTCGTGCTGAAGAACCTGCGGCTGATCGACTCGCTCGCCGGGCTCGTGATCGTGTACGTGGTGTGGGCGCTGCCGTTCGCGCTGTGGATGCTGACCGGGTATGTCCGCGCTGTGCCACGGGAGTTGGAGGAGGCGGCGGCCGTCGACGGGGCCGGGCGGCTGCGGACGCTCGTGTCGGTGACCGCGCCACTGCTGGCGCCGGGGATCGCGGCCACGGCGATGTTCGCGTTCGTCACCGCGTGGAACGAGTTCTTCTTCGCGCTGGTGCTGCTGAAGACGCCGGAGAAGCAGACGCTGCCGGTGATTCTGACGCACTTCATCGGGGCGGAGGGGGTGGCCGATCTCGGGCCGTTGGCGGCGGCTTCGTTCCTGGCGACGTTGCCTTCGCTGGTGGTGTTCGCGTTCATCCAACGCCGGATCACGGGAGGGCTGTTGGCGGGGGCGGTGAAGAGCTGATGCGCGTGAAGGCTTGGAGGGGCGGGGAGTTGAGGCTCAGGGCGTCGAGGCTCGTCGCGGTGCTGCTCCTGGCGTTCCTGGCGGCCTGCTCCTCCGGCAGCTCCGGCGACGACGGCCGCGTCACCCTCCGCTTCCAGTCCCTCGCCTGGCAGGACGAGTCCGTCGCCGCCACCAAGGCGCTGGTGAAGGAGTGGAACGCCACCCACCCCGATATCAACGTCGAGTACATCCAGGGAAGTTGGGACAGCGTCCACGACCAGCTCCTCACCTCCTTCGAGTGCGGCGACGCCCCCGACGTCATCCACGACGCCTCCGACGACCTCGCCGACTTCGCGTACGGCGGCTACCTCGCCGACCTGACCGACCTGCTCCCCGCCCGCCTCAAGTCCGACATCCCCGACCGGAGTTGGGCGACGACGACCTTCGGCGACGGCATCTACGGCGTCCCGTTCCTCCAGGAACCGCGCGTCCTGATCGCCAACGCGACCTGGCTGCGCGCGTCCGGCGTACGCATCCCCACCCCCCAACAGCCCTGGACCTGGCCGGAGTTCAAGGAGATCACCCGACAGCTCAGCGGCGACGGCAAGTTCGGCGTCGCCTGGCCCCTGCGCGAACCCGTCTCCGCCACGCTCAACCTGTCCCTCTCGGCGGGCGGGCAGCTCTTCCACCGGGGGGACGACGGGAAGGTCACCATCCGCATGGGCGCGGGCGACACGGTCGTACCGCAGACCATCCACGACCAGGTCGACGTGGACCACAGCGCCTCCGACTCGACGCTGGGCAGCGGGGGTTCGGACACGCTCCCCGGGTTCTTCGGGGGGAAGTACGCGATGGTCCCCCTCGGCTTCTCCTACCGGCAGCAGATCTCCCAGCAGGCACCCAAGGAGTTCGAGTGGCAGGTGCTCCCCGCACCCGCCGGTGCCGCAGGGCTCACCCAAGGGGTCAGCCCGCAGACGCTGTCCGTCGCGCAGGACAGCCGCCACAAGAAGGAAGCCGTCGCCTTTCTCGACTTCCTCCTGCGCCCGCCCAACATAGTCCGCCTCGCCCTCGGCGACTGGATGCTCCCCACGGGGACAACCGCCTTGCGGGACCCGGCACTTCACACCGCCGAACACGGCTGGGCCACCGGCACAGCCCTCGCCGGTCACCTCGTCCCCGCGCCCGCGCAGGCCGTGCGCGGCTACCCGGAGTGGAAGGACAAGGTCGCCACGCCCGCCCTCCAGGAGTACTACAGCGGGGCGATCGGCCTCGGCGAACTCCGCCAACGGCTGGAGAAGGACGGGAACTTGGTGCTCGCGCGGTACCAGCGGTGAAGGGGCCCGCGGAAAATGCGTTGCCCGAGGTACCCGGGGACTTCTAGCGTCGGGCTCGTGGCAGCTAACTGCGCGATCATCAACACCGGTCTCGGCCGGGGTGTCACGTACTCCATTCGGATGCGTCGTCTCCCCGGAACCCTGACCGGTCCGGGGTGCGACACCCGCTGACGGCTGAGCCGCCGGGTCGTCCTTCTCTCCCGTACGCCTGATCAGGGTGCACGCAATGCGCGTGTGCCCCTTTGGCGTGCCCATCTCCTGTCTTCCGGTCGGGGTCACGGCTGCCCGTTCCCCAAGAACCCGGAAGACAAAGGACGTTGGCCATGGCCCGCCCATCCCCTGCCGCACGCGCGCTCTCCCAGAACTTCCTCGCGGACCGCGCCGCCGCGCGGGAGCTCGCCCGACTCGCCGTGCCGCGCGGTGAGATCGTCCCCCTGATGCTCGAAGTCGGCGCGGGGAAAGGCGCGTTGACCGAGCATCTCGCGCCGCACTGCCGTGAGCTGCGGGCGTACGAGATCGATCGCCGGCTCCTGTCCGGGCTGCGCGCCCGGTTCGCCGCAGCGCCTCAAGTCGCCGTGATCGGCGGGGACTTCCTTGCCGCGCCGGCGCCTCGGACGCCGTTCTCCGTCGCCGGGAACGTGCCCTTCTCGCGTACGGCGGACATCGTGGACTGGTGTCTGCGGGCGCCTGGACTCACCGACGCGACGCTGATGACGCAGCTCGAATACGCCCGCAAGAGGACGGGGGACTACGGGAGTTGGACTCTGGTGACGGTTCGGAGCTGGCCCCGGTACGAGTGGCGGCTGGTCGGGAGGGTGGGGCGTACTCGGTTCCGGCCCGTGCCCCGGGTGGATGCCGGGGTGGTGCGGATCGAGCGGCGGGCTGTGCCGCTGGTCGAGGCGCGGGCGTACGGGCGGTGGGTCGAGCTGGTCGAGGTGGGGTTCTCCGGGGTCGGGGGGTCGTTGCACGCCTCGTTGCGGAGGGTTCGTCCGAGGCGGCGGGTCGATGCGGCGTTCCGGGCGGCGAGGCTGGATGCGCGGGCGCTCGTAGGGGAGGTGGGGCCGGGGGAGTGGCTGCGGATGTTCGAGGTGCTGGGGTGAAGATGCGTAAATAGCCCCAGCCTGTGACGGCAACGCCGAGGGCCCGTCGACTCCCCCGGAAGTCAACGGGCCCTCAGCGCCTACCGGTTCACACCCCCACCGGCGTCTTCTCCTCCCCGGCCGCAGCCCCCGCGACCGCCTCCGCCGACTCGTCGTGCGTCAGATCCGGCATCCAGCGCAGCCACTTCGGCAGATACCAGTTCCGCTCCCCGAGCAGCGCCATCACCGCCGGCAGCAGCACGCCCCGGATGACCGTCGCGTCGATGAGGACGGCCGCCGCGAGGCCCACCCCCATCTGCTTCATCGACTGCATCGACAGCGTCCCGAAGATCGCGAACACGGCGACCATGATGACGGCGGCGCTGGTGACGACCCCGGCGGTGGTCACGACGCCGTGCGTGATGGCGTCGCGGGTCGTCCGCCCTCGCATCCGCGCCTCGCGGATCCGCGAGACCACGAACACGTGGTAGTCCATCGAGAGCCCGAAGAGGATGACGAACAGGAACAGCGGAAGCCAGGTCACGATCGCCCCGACCCCTTCCGCGCCCACCAGCGACGCGCCCCAGCCGTGCTGGAAGACGGCGACGAGAATCCCGTAAGCGGCCCCGACGGAAAGGAGGTTGAGGGCGATCGAGGTGATCGCGACGGTGAGCGAGCGGAACGACACCAGCATCAGCAGGAAGGCGAAGACGATGACGAACGCGAACACCGGCGCGACGGAGCCCACGAGTTGCTCGTTGAAGTCGTGCGAGCCGGCCACCTCACCGGTGACGGGCGCCTGAACTCCCGCCACCTTGCCGAGCGTTGCCGGCCGGACCTCGTCGCGCAGCTTGACCAGGCTCTTCCCGGCCTCGTCCAGATCGGACCCGCCGACCAGCGGGACGTACACATAGGCGAGGTTCTGCCGCTGGTGCACCTTGATCTCGACGGGCCCGCGCGAGGCCCCCGAAGTGACCGCCTCGGCCTTGAACTGCTCCAGCGCGGACCGGACTTCGGGCGCGGAGATGTCCTTGGCCTTGACGACGACCTCGGCGGGCGCCGTACCCCCGGGGAACGCCTCGTTGACGCGGACGAACGTCTGGACGATGGGCAGCCGGTCGCCGAACTCCTTCTCCAGCGTGAGGTTCTGGGTCTTCATGCCGAGCGCGGGCGCGGCGATCGCGAGGAGCACGCCGCCCGCGACGGCCACGGACACCCACGGCCGGGCGATGACCCGCTTCAGCACGGCCGACCAGAACCGGTTCTCGGAGCCACCCCGGCCGTGACCGGACCGCCGCCGCAGGAACGGCAGCCGGCCCTTCTCGACTCGCCCGCCCAGCAAGGAAAGCAGCGCCGGCAGCACCGTCACCGACCCGACCATCGCCACCGCGACGACCATCAGCGACGCCAGCCCCATCGCCTCGAACTCCGCCAGCCCCGTGAACAGCATCCCCGCCATCGCGACGCACACCGTCACCCCGGAGACGACGATCGCCCGCCCACTGGTCGCGGCGGCGATCCGCAGCGCGGTCTGCGGATCCCGCCCGGCCTCGCGTTCCTCGCGCTCGCGGCGCAGGTAGAACAGGCAGTAGTCGACGCCGACGGCCAGCCCGACCAGCAGCATCACGGAGTCGGCGGTGTCGCTCATCGGCTTGAGGTGGCTGACGACGCCCATCAGGCCCATCGTCGCCATGATCGCGGTGAGCGCGAGTGCCACCGGCAGCAGCGCCGCGACCAGCGCGCCGAACGCGATCAGCAGGATGCCGAGCGCGACGGGCACGGCGGAGTACTCGGCCTGCTCGAAGTCGTCGCCGAACGCGTCGGAGAACGTCTTCTTCATGCTGGCGGAGCCGATCTCCTCGATCCGCAGCGAGTCGGCGTACCGCTGCTGCACGGCAGCAACCGTTTTCAGCACCGGTTCCACCCGGTCGCCCGCCGTCTCGGCGTCGCCGCGCATGTCGAACTGGACGAGGGCGCTGCGCCCGTCCTTCGAGACCGTGTCCGTGTCGTACGGGGAGGTGACGTCGGTGACCAGGCCGGTCTTCTCGACGGCGCCGATCACCGCCTGTACGGCCTGCCGGAACTCGGCGTCGGTGGCCTTGAGTTGGCCGCCCTTGGCCTGCAACAGGACGGTCTCACCGGCCGGTTCCTCGATGCCGGAGTCCTTGATGATCGTGGCGGCGGTGTGCGTCTCGCCCTTCAGGTCGTCCGAGTCGCCGACGTCCGCCCGGCCCATCGCCGAGCCGACGCCCATCGCCAGGACGACGAACAGTACCCAGATTCCTACGGCCGCCCATCGGTGGCGTGCGCTCCAGCCGCCGGCGCGGGCCGCGAAACCCCGCACGTCTGCCTTCCCCATGACCGGCCATCCCCCTCGGTTCCGCAACGACCCTCTGCCGTCGCCTTTGCATCGAAGGTATGGCGCGGATAAGAACCGTTCCTCGTGCCCACCGGTGAAGTCCTGGCCTGCGAACTCATCCCCACGGACCGCGCTCTCTCATCGCGGCGGAGGACCACGGCCCCTTACACGCATCGGGGTCGACTCCCTCCCCTCTCGGGGGTGCGCTGCCGTGACCAGCGCCGATCGCCCCCTACCCTGACCCCATGACGACGATCTACGCGGCCCTCCTGCGCGGCATCAACGTGGGCGGCAACCGCAAGCTCCCCATGGCCGACCTGCGCGCTCTGCTGGAAGGGCTCGGGTACGGCGACGTCCGTACGTATCTCCAGAGCGGGCAGGCCGTGTTCTCCACGGACGGTGACGAGGCGTCCCTCGCCGCACAGGTCGGGCGGGCCATCGAGGAGCGCTTCGGGTTCGCCGTCGACGTCCTCGTCCGCGACCACGCCTACCTCAAGGCGATCGTCGACGCATGCCCCTTCCCCGCAGCCGAGTTGGAGCCGAAGCAGCTCCACGTCACCTACTTCTCCGCCCCCGTGGACGCCGGCCGCTTCGCCGGGATCGACCAAGTCGCCTTCCTCCCCGAGGAGTTCCGCATCGGCGACCGCGCGCTCTACCTCTATGCCCCCGACGGCCTCGGCCGCTCCAAGCTCGCCGAGCAGCTCGCCCGCCCCCGCCTGACGAAGGACATCGTCGCCACCAGCCGGAACTGGAACACGGTAGTGAAACTGGTCGAGTTGACCTCACCCCAGCCGAGCTAGCTCCTCGTCCGAGAGCGGTACGGAGCCGGCGTCCAGGTTCTCTTCCAGGTGCGCCGGCGACCCCGTCCCCGGCGTCGGACACAGCACCGGCGACCGGTGCAGCAGCCACGACAGCGCGACCTGCCCCGCAGTCACCCCGCGCGCGGCGGCGACGGCCGTACACGCCGGGTCGGCCGTGAGCGTGCCGTTGCCCAGCGGGAACCAGGGCAGGAACGCGATCCCGCGTTCCTCACACACCGTCAGAAGCCGTTCCGAGGAACGGTCCTGGAGGTTGTACCGGTTCTGCACGGACGCGATCCGCGTCAACTCCAATGCCTCACCGAGCTGTTCCGGCGTCACCGTGTCCAGCCCGACCAGCCGGATCTTCCCCTCCGCCCTCAACTCGTCCAGCGCACCGAGCTGTTCGGCCATCGGTACGCCGGGGTCGAGCCGGTGCAGCTGGTACAGGTCGATCCGCTCCAGCCGCAGCCGACGGAGGCTCGCCTCGCACATCTCCCGCAACCGCTCCGGCCGCCCGTCCACATGCCAGGCGCTGTCGCTCGTCCGCACGACCCCGCCCTTGGTGGCGACCACCACCCCCGCCGGGTACGGGTACAGCGCCTCGGCCACCAACTCCTCGGCGACACCGGGCCCGTAGTTGTCCGCCGTGTCGATCAGCGTCACCCCGCGCTCGACAGCCCGCCGCAGCACGGCCACCGCATCCCGGGCATCCCCGCGCGGGCCCCAATAACCGGGGCCGGTGAGCTGGGCGGTGCCGAAGCCGAGGCGGCGGACGGGGAGTTCCCCGCCGAGTACGAACGTTTTTTGAAAAGCGCTGGTCATCCGGCAGACCTTACGCTCGTCCCATGCGCTACATCATCATCGGAGCAGGAGCCGTCGGCGGCACGATCGGCGGGCGTCTCGCGGGGGCCGGGCGGGAGGTCGTCCTGGTCGCACGCGGCGCGCACCACGCGGCACTTCAGGAGAACGGGCTGCGACTGCACGTCCCCGAGGGCGAGTTGACGTACCGCCTCCCCGTCGTCGACGGACCCGAGGCGCTCGGCGAACTGCGCGCCGACGACGTCCTGATCCTCGCCGTCAAGACGCAGGACAGCGAGGCGGCCCTCGCCGCCTGGGGTCCGGCGCCGGTCGTCGGAGGCGGCACCGCGGCCGAGCAACTCCCCTTGCTGTGTGCCCAGAACGGCGTGGAGGGTCAGCGCATCGCCCTGCGCCGCTTCACGCACGTGTACGGCGTCTGCGTGTGGCTGCCGTCCGCGCACGTCGAACCCGGCGTCGTCTCGGCGGCCGGGTCCCCGCTGACCGGCCTCCTCCACCTCGGCCGCTACCCGCACGGCACGGACGCCACCGCCCACCGCATCGCCGAAGACCTCGAAGCGGCGAAGTTCGAGGCGCCCGTCGTCCCCGACGTGACGCGCTGGCAGTACGCGAAGCTGCTCACCAACCTCGCCAACTCCCTGGAAGCGGTGGCCGGTTCGGAGGGAGCGACGGCGCTGTGGGAGCAGGTGCGGGCCGAGGGGGAAGCGGTGCTGAAAACGGCAGGAATCGCTTACGCAAGTACTCAGGAGCAGAAGGCGCTGCGCGGCGACAAGATCACCCTCGTCCCGCTCCCCGGCACCCAGCGCGGCGGCGGTTCCTCGTGGCAGTCGCTCGCGCGGGGCACCGGCAGTATCGAGGCCGACTATCTCAACGGTGAGATCGCGCTCCTCGGGCGCCTGCACGGCGTACCGACGCCGCTGAACACACTCCTCCAGCGGCTGGCGAACGAGTTCGCGCGCGAGCGGCGCGAGGCCGGGTCGCTGCCGGTCGACGAGCTGCTGAGGCTTGTCGCGTTTGTTCAAGAGAGCTGAGCGGATGGTCCCTAGCGTGGGGTGCATGACGAACGACACCTACGCTCACCTGGTCGAATGTGCCGCCGAGGCGGCCCGGGTCGCCCGTGGCATCCCGGCGGCACGCCTCGACGGACCCACGCACTGCGGGGACTGGGACCTGCGCACCCTCGTCAACCACTGGGTGCTCTACACCTCCCACGGCCTGGAGCACCGCGCCCTGCGCACCCAGCTCCCGGAGAAACTCACAGAAACCGATTTCACCGCCGATCCCGACTGGGCCGACGCCTACGCCGCCCAACTGGACCGCGCGCTCGCCGCCTGGTCCGAACCGGCCGTCTGGGAGGGCGAGATCGACCTCGGCTACGCCACCCTGCCCGCCGCCGAACTCGCCGAACTGCTGATCAAGGAGACGGCCCTGCACGGCTGGGACGTGGCCACAGCCACCGGCCAGGAGTTCCGCGTCTCGGAGGGGACCGCCGCCTTGGTGCTGGACGTGGTCCTGAAGCACGGCGACCTCTACCGGCAGTACGACGGTTTCGCCGCGCCCGTCCAAGTCCCCGACGACGCACCGGCGTTCGACCGCGCGCTCGCCGAGAGCGGCAGGGACCCCCGGACCAGCGCACCGAGGTGACCCCGGCTCACCCGCCGAAGCGGACGCCGGCCGCGAGCAGGGCGAGGGGCTGCGGACGCGCGAGGCGCCCCGCGTCGTCGTACCGCGCGAAGCCGCCCGCCTCGTCGTACCGCCGCAACACCACCCGCGCCACCTCCGGCGCCGCCCCCAGCACCTCCGCCAGGACGTCCGCCCCGGCCGCCCCCCGCGCGATCCGGTCCGGCAGGAAGCCCGGCGCGAGGACGTACGGCGCGACCGCGATCCGGCGGCAGCCGAGGGAGCGCAGCTCCCGTACCGCGTCCTCGGTGCGAGGCAGTGCCGCGGAGGCGAACGCGGGTCGCACGGCGCACCAACCGGTGTGCCACCACTCCCGCGCGATATCGGCGATCACCGCGATCGCCTCCGGGTCGGTGGACCCCGCCGAGGCCAGCACGACCCCGGTCGAGGACTTGTCGGCGGGCGTCAACCCCGCCTCGTACAGGCGCCGTTCGAGCGCCGACACCAGCAGCGGCGACGGGCCGAGGACCGCCGCCTGACGGATCCGCAGCGAGGCCGGCGCATCCGCCAGCACCGCCGGGATGTCCGCCTTGGCGTGGAAGGCGCGGGTCAGCAGCAGCGGCAACGCCACCACGTCCCGCACGCCTTCAGCCGCCAGGGACTCCAACACCTCCGGAACAGCGGGGGAGTTGAAGTCCAGGAAGCCGGTCTCCACGCGCAGCCCCGGCCGCAGCGACCGCACGCGCCGCACGAGCGCGTGGACGGTCGCGGCGTGCCGCGGATCGCGGCTGCCGTGGGCGACAACCACGAGGACGGGGCGAACCGGCTTGTTGCGCACGGGAGTTCAGTTCCTCACCAGCAGGCCGCGACTGCGCAGCACCCGCCGCTCCAGCGGACTGAAGATCAGCAGGTCGATCGCGATGCCGACGAACAGGATGAGGACGATCGCCTCGAACACCATCGCCATGGAACTGGCGTTGCGGCCGTTCTCCAGCAACGCGCCGAGGCCGATGCCGAGATCGGGCGAGGAGGCGATGATCTCGGCGGCCATCAGCGACCGCCAGGAGAACGCCCACCCCTGCTTCAGACCCGCCAAGTAGCCAGGCAGAGCAGCCGGCATGACGATGTGCCAGGCACCCTTCAGCCCCGTCGCGCCCATCGTGCGGCCGGCCCGCAGGAACAGCGGCGGCACCTGGTCGATGCCGGACACCAGGCCGTTGGCGATGGACGGGACGGCGCCGAGCAGGATCACCGCGTACATCATCGAGTTGTTCAGGCCCAGCCAGATCACGGCCGGCGGCACCCACGCCACCGACGGCAGCGACTGGAGCCCGGACAGGATCGGCCCGATCGCGGCGCGCACGAACTTCACCCGCGCGACCAGGAGTCCGAGCGGGGTGCCGATGGCGAGCGCGAAGAGGAAGCCGAGCAGGCCGCGCGAGACGCTGGTCCAGATGTAGTCGAGGAGGCGCCCCTCCAGCCAGGCGCTCTTGAACTCCGCGCCCACGTCGGACGGCGAGGGCAGCTTCGTCGGGTCGTCGACGACCTTGAAGGTGATCAGCGCCTGCCAGACGAGGATCACCAGGACGACGGCGACGATCGGCGGCAGGATCTTCGTCCGGAAGGTGACGAGGAACGGCGTACGGCCCGTCGCGGACGACTCCAGTGCGTCGAGGCCCGCCTCCAGACCGCCGAGACCGGCGCCCTCCTTCTCCTGCGCGGTGGTCTCAGTGCTGGCCATGACGGCGGATCTCCCCACGCAGTACTTCGGTGATCTCCAGGGACAGTTCGGCCACCGGCGCGTCCTCGATGCGGCGCGGCTGCGGGATGTCCACGGTCCACTCGCGGGCCACCCGGCCGGGCCGCGACGACAGCAGGACGACGCGCTGCGCGAGCCGCACCGCCTCGCGCACGTTGTGCGTGACGAACAGGACGGACACGCCCGTCTCGGCCCAGATCCGGGTCAGTTCGTGGTGCAGGACGTCCCGCGTGATGGCGTCGAGCGCGGCGAACGGCTCGTCCATCAGCAGGAGTTGGCTGTCCTGGGCGAGCGCGCGGGCCAGCGCGACGCGCTGGCGCATACCGCCGGAGAGTTCGTGCACGCGCTTGCCGTACGAACCCTTCAGCCGGACCAGCTCCAGCAACTCCTCGGCGCGGGTGCGGCGTTCGTTCTTCGCGACTCCCCGCAGTTTCAGGGCGAGTTCGATGTTCTTGCCCGCGGTGAGCCACGGGAACAGGGCGTGCTCCTGGAACATCAGAGCCGCGCGCCCGTCGGTCGTGATGGTGCCGGCGGAGGGCTCGTCGAGGCCCGCCACCAGGTTCAGCAGGGTCGACTTGCCGCAGCCCGAGGCCCCCAGGAGGGTGACGAACTCGCCCGGCGCGACATCCAGCGTGATGTCGTCCAGGACGAGCTGCTGTCCGGCGGGCCCGGCGAAGGACTTCGAGACGTGCTCGATACGGGCCGCGTGCTCCACCGACGCGGCGTCGGCGGCCTTGGCGAGAGCGGTTGCCATGATCGTCACCTCCTGGGAACTCGGGGGAATCCGGGCTTACTTGACGCCGAGACCGGCGTCGGCGACAGCGCCGGCGCCCTCGGCCTTCAGCACCTTGTTCAGGAGCGTCAGGTCGTAGATGCCGTCCAGCTTCGGCTTCGCGAGGAGACCGGCCTTGACCGCGTGCTCCGCCTCCGAGTTGAGGGTGGCGGCCAGCGGGTCGTCGGTGAACTGGATCGACGACCAGGCCGGGTCGAGGACGGCCGCCGGTAGCGCCTTGCCCGAGTCGATCTTCAACTGGGCGTTGGCCGCGGCCTTCGCCTCGGCCGGGTTCGCGTTGATCCACTTGTTGGTGTCGACCGACGCCTTCAGAACCGCCTCGACGGCCTTCGGGTGCTCGGTCAGAAACTTCTGCGACACGATGATGTTCGTGATCACGAACTTCTTGTCCGGCCACAGCGACGCCTCGTCGAGCAGCACCTTCGCGCCCTCGGCGACCAGCTTCGACGCGGTCGGCTCCGGCACCCAGGCGCCGTCGATGGAACCGGACTTGTAGGCGTCCGGCGTCACCTTGTTGTCGGTGCGGACGACGGAGACGTCACCCTTGCCGCTCTGCGCGTCGACCTTCCAGCCCTGCTCGGCGATCCAGTTGAGGAACGCCACGTCCTGCGTGTTGCCGAGCTGCGGGGTCGCGATCTTCTTGCCCTTGACGTCCGCGACCGACTTGATCTTCGCCGGGTTCACGACCAGCTTGACCCCGCCGGACGCCGAACCGCCGATGATCCGCAGGCTCTTGCCGTCCGACTTGGTGTAGCCGTTGATCGCGGGGGAGGGGCCGATCCAACCGATGTCCACGGAACCGGCGTTGAGCGCCTCGATCTCCGAGGGCCCCGCGTTGAAGGTCGCGTACGACGCCTTGGTGGCGCCCAACTCCTTCTGGAAGAAGCCCTTCTGCACCCCCACCAGCGCGGTGCCGTGGGTCAGGTTGCCGAAGTAGCCGATCTTGACGGAGTCGAGGCCGTCGATCTTCTCCGCCCCGGCGGCGACCTTCTGCTCCGAGGGGGTGTCCTTGGACTCGGAGCCGTAGCCGCAGGCGGCAAGTGTCAGCAGGGGAAGGGCGGTTGCCGCGACGAGGGTGCGGCGGGCGAGCGAGGAGCGGGAGGCAGGCACGGGAGGTTTTCCTCTCGTTGGCCCGGCGGGTTCACGGTCTCTCAGGTCGTGGCCGGGAGTTCGGCAAAGGGTTTTCGTCGATGTCGGGACGTCCGGTGGGGGGACAGGGCGCGCAGGCGGTGCGCGTACGTCATCACGCACATCGGGCCACCCCGCCCTGCCCGCTGCCGAGGGCGCCGCTGCCGACGCGGCCACCCTCTTTCGCGAACGTCGAGTAGAAGTCGTCCTGAGTCATCGTCAGAAGTCCCAACCGTCGTCGTCCGAGGCGTTCTTGACGGGTTCGGGGGCGGCGAAGGACTCGCCGACCATGCCGGCCGTGAGCGTGGTGCCGTCGGCCGGGTCGATCAGGATGAAGGAGCCGGTGCGGCGTGAGTCGGCGTACGAGTCGACGGGCAGCGGCTCGGCCGTACGGATCTTCACGCGGCCGATGTCGTTGGCGACGAGCTGTCCCGGGTGCGGGTGCAGGGACAGGTCGTCGAGCGTGAGGCGGGAGGGGATGTCCTTGACGATCGCCTTGACCGTGCGGGTGCCGTGCTTGATCAGGACGCGGTGGCCGACGGTCAGCGGCTGGTCGGCGACGTGGCAGACGGTCGCCTCCACGTCCTGCGTGGTCGCGGGGGCGTCCTTGCTCGGGACGATCAGGTCGCCGCGCGAGACGTCGATGTCGTCCTCCAGGAGGAGCGTCACCGACTGCGTCGTCCAGGCCTCCTCAACTGCCGTACCCAGCAGGTCGATCGAGGCGATTCGCGTCGCGCGGCCCGACGGCAGGACGGTGACCGCCTCGCCGACGCGGAACGAACCGGCGGCGATCTGACCGGCGTACCCCCGGTAGTCGGGGTGGTCGGCGGTCTGCGGGCGGATCACGTACTGCACGGGAAGACGCGCGTGGCAGTGCGCCAAGTCATGGGCGACGGGGACGGTTTCGAGGTGTTCGAGGACCGTCGGACCGCCGTACCAGTCCATGTTCGCGGAAGGCTCCACGACGTTGTCGCCGACGAGCGCCGAGATCGGGATCGCGGTGACCTCGGGGACGCCCAACTCCGTGGCGTACGCGGTGAATTCCTCGGCTATCGCGGCGAACACGCCCTCCTGGTAGCCGACCAGGTCCATCTTGTTGACGGCGAGGACGACGTGCGGGACGCGCAGCAGGGCCGCGATCGCCGCGTGCCGGCGGGTCTGCTCGACGACGCCGTTGCGGGCGTCGACGAGGACCACCGTCAGCTCGGCCGTGGAGGCACCCGTCACCATGTTGCGGGTGTACTGCACGTGGCCGGGGGTGTCGGCGAGGATGAACCGGCGTACGGCGGTGGCGAAGTAGCGGTACGCCACGTCGATCGTGATGCCCTGCTCGCGCTCGGCGCGCAGGCCGTCCGTCAACAGGGCGAGATCCGGGGTGTCTTGGCCACGCGACGCCGACGCCCGCTCCACGGCCTCCAGTTGGTCGACGAGGACCGACTTGGAGTCGTGCAGCAGCCGGCCCACGAGGGTGGACTTGCCGTCGTCGACCGAACCGGCCGTCGCGAACCGCAGGAGCGTCGTCTCGGTGAGTGCCGTGCCGGCGCGTGTCGTGCCGGGGAGTGTCGTGCTCATCTTTAGAAGTACCCCTCGCGCTTGCGGTCCTCCATCGCGGCCTCCGACAGCTTGTCGTCGGCGCGCGTGGCACCCCGCTCGGTCAGCCTGGACGCCGCGATCTCGGTGATGACCTGCTCCAGCGTCACCGCGTCCGAGTCGACCGCGCCCGTGCAGGACATGTCGCCGACCGTGCGGTAGCGCACGAGCCGCTTCTCGACCGTCTCGGACGCCTTCGGGCCGCCCCACTCGCCGGCCGTCAGCCACATCCCGGCCCGCGCGAACACCTCGCGCTCGTGCGCGAAGTAGATCTGCGGCAGCTCGATGCCCTCACGGGCGATGTACTGCCAGACGTCCAGCTCGGTCCAGTTGGACAGCGGGAAGACGCGTACGTGTTCACCGGGCGCGTGCCGCCCGTTGTAAAGGTTCCACAACTCCGGTCGCTGGCGCCGCGGATCCCACTGCGAGAACTCGTCCCGCAGCGAGAACACCCGCTCCTTCGCGCGCGCCTTCTCCTCGTCCCGGCGCCCGCCGCCGAACACCGCGTCGAACTTCTCCGCCTGGATCTTCTCCGTCAGCGGCAGCGTCTGGAGCGGGTTACGGGTCCCGTCGGGCCGCTCCTTGAGAACGCCCCGGTCGATGTAGTCCTGCACGGACGCGACATGCAGGCGCAGACCGTGCTCCTGTACGACGCGGTCGCGGTACTCCAGGACCTCGGGGAAGTTGTGCCCGGTGTCGACGTGCAGCAGCGCGAACGGGACCGCCGCCGGACGGAACGCCTTCAGCGCCAGGTGCAGCATGACGATGGAGTCCTTGCCGCCCGAGAACAGGATCACCGGGTTCTCGAACTCCCCCGCGACCTCACGGAAGATGTGCACGGCCTCCGATTCGAGGGCGTCCAGATGCGAGAGCGCGTACGTGCCCCCGGTAACCGTCGCGACGGTGGTCACACCAGTCCCCTTTCGCTGAGCAGCGCGTACACCGACGCGGCGGACTCCCGCACGGTCTGGTCCTGCGACTCGATCCTGAGGTCGGGCGACTCGGGAGCCTCGTACGGGTCGTCCACGCCGGTGAGACCGGTGAGTTGACCCGCCGCCTGCTTGGCGTACAGACCCTTCACGTCCCGAACGGAGCACACCTCCACCGGAGTTGCCACGTGCACCTCCAAGTACGGTGTCCCGCCCTCCTGGTGGCGTTTGCGGACGGCCTCGCGGCTGTCCGCGTACGGCGCGATCACCGGGACCAGCGTCTTCACGCCGTTGCGGGCGAGGAGTTCGGCGAGGAAGCCGATGCGCTGCACGTTGGTGTGCCGGTCCTCGCGGCTGAAGCCGAGGCCCGCCGAGATGAACTCGCGGATCTCGTCGCCGTCGAGGACCTCGACGGCGTGGCCCTCGGCGCGCAGCAGCCCGGCCAGCTCGTACGCGATGGTGGTCTTGCCGGCACTCGGCAGACCCGTGAGCCAGACGGTGGCTCCGGTCGTCACGTCGCTCTCCTGATTCGTCGTCATCCGTGCAGCCCGCACTCGGTCTTGGCGCGTCCGGCCCAGCGCCCGGCACGCGCGTCCTCGCCCTCCAGGACACGGCGCGTGCAGGGGGCGCAGCCGACGGACGCGTAGCCGTCCATCAGCAACGGGTTGGTGAGCACGCCGTGTTCGAGGACGTACGCGTCCACGTCGTCCTGCGTCCAGCGGGCGATGGGGGAGACCTTCACCTTGCGGCGCTTCTCGTCCCAGCCGACCACCGGGGTGTTCGCCCGGGTCGGCGACTCGTCGCGGCGCAGGCCCGTCGCCCACGCCTGATACGCCGTCAGCCCCTGCTCCAGCGGCTGGACTTTACGCAGCTTGCAGCACAAGTCGGGGTCACGGTCGTGGAGTCGGGGACCGTACTCGGCGTCCTGCTCCGCGACCGTCTGACGGGGCGTCAGAGTGATGACGTTGACGTCCATCACGGCCTCGACCGCGTCCCGGGTGCCGATCGTCTCCGGGAAGTGGTAGCCGGTGTCCAGGAAGACCACGTCCACGCCCTTGCGGACCCGCGAGGCGAGGTGGGCGACCACCGCGTCCTCCATCGAGGACGTCACGCAGAAGCCGTCACCGAAGGTGTCCACCGCCCACTGGAGGATCTCCAGCGCGGAGGCGTCCTCCAGGTCGCGGCCCGCCTGCTCGGCCAGCTCCTTCAACTCGTCGTCGGTGCGCGCTTTCTGAGTGGTCGTCATATCCGGTCGCCTCCGTCGTCGGCCCGTCGAAGTCCCCGGGACAGGAGTCCGAGGAACTTCAACTGGAATGCGCGACTGCACGCCGCGCATTCCCAGGCGCCGTGACCTTCCTCGCTGGGACGGAGGTCCTCGTCGCCGCAGTAGGGGCAGTAGAAGGGTGCCGCGCGCTCGGTCATGACAGCGCCTCCTCGGACGCCCGCGCCGCCCACGTCGCGAACCGCTCGCCGTCCTCGCGCTGCTCCTGGAACCGTGTCAGGACGCGCTCCACGTAGTCCGGCAGCTCGGCCGAAGTCACCTTCAGGCCACGGACCTTGCGGCCGAACCCGGCGTCCAGACCCAGCGCGCCGCCGAGGTGCACCTGGTACCCCTCGACCTGCTCGCCGTTCGCGTCGGTCATCAACTGACCCTTGAGACCGATGTCCGCGACCTGGATACGCGCGCAGGCGTTCGGGCAGCCGTTCAGGTTGATGGTCAGCGGCTCGTCGAACTCCGGGAGCCTGCGCTCCAGTTCGTCGATCAGCGCGGCGCCGCGCGCCTTCGTCTCGACGATCGCGATCTTGCAGTACTCGATGCCGGTGCACGCCATCGTGCCGCGCCGGAACGTGGAGGGGCGGGCGGTGAGGTCGAGCGCCTCCAGGGCCTCGACCAGCGAGTCGACCTGCTCCTGAGCGACGTCCAAGATGATCATCTTCTGCTCGACGGTGGTCCGCACCCGGCCCGAGCCGTGCGCCTCCGCGAGGTCCGCGATCTTCGCCAGCGTCGTGCCGTCCACCCGGCCGACGCGCGGCGCGAAACCGACGTAGAAATTACCGTCCTTCTGCCGGTGCACGCCGACGTGGTCGCGCCAGCGCTGGAGCGGCTCGCTCGGCGCGGGGCCGTCGACCAGCTTGCGCTTGAGGTACTCGTCCTCCAGGACCTGGCGGAACTTCTCCGGACCCCAGTCCGCGACCAGGAACTTCAGGCGGGCGCGGGTGCGCAGGCGGCGGTAGCCGTAGTCGCGGAAGATGCCGACGACGCCGGCCCAGACGTCCGGGACCTCATCGAGGGGCACCCACGCGCCGAGCCGTACGCCGATCTTGGGGTTCGTGGAGAGGCCGCCGCCGACCCACAGGTCGAAGCCGGGGCCGTGCTCGGGGTGGACGACGCCGACGAGCGCGATGTCGTTGATCTCGTGCACCACGTCGAGCAGCGGCGAGCCCGAGATCGCCGACTTGAACTTCCTCGGCAGGTTCGAGAACTCCTTGCTGCCGATGTACCGCTTGTTGATCTCGTCGATCGCCCAGGAGCCGTCGATGATCTCGTCCTCGGCGATCCCGGCGACCGGCGAGCCGATCACGACACGCGGGCAGTCGCCGCACGCCTCGGTCGTCGAAAGACCCACCGCCTCAAGGCGGTTCCAGATCTCCGGCACGTCCTCGATGCGGATCCAGTGGTACTGCACGTTCTGACGGTCCGTCAGGTCGGCCGTACCGCGCGCGAATTCCTGCGAGATCTCGCCGATCACCCGCAGTTGCTGGGTGGTCAGACGGCCGCCGTCGATGCGGACGCGCATCATGAAGTACTTGTCGTCCAGCTCCTCCGGCTCCAGGATCGCGGTCTTGCCGCCGTCGATCCCGGGCTTGCGCTGGGTGTACAGCCCCCACCAGCGCATCCGGCCGCGCAGGTCGTTCGGGTCGATCGAGTCGAAGCCGCGCTTCGAGTAGATCGTCTCAATGCGTGTCCGCACATTGAGACCGTCGTCGTCCTTCTTGAACTGCTCGTTGCCGTTGAGCGGGGTGAAGTGCCCCGCGGCCCACTGACCCTCGCCGCGGTGACGGCTCACCTTGCGACGGGACGCTGCGGCGGCAGGGTTCTGCGGGGTGGCGGCCATGGTTGTGTACGTCCTTCAAGACAGGCGAATGCGGCTCTGACATGGGTGATTCCAGCACGTCAGGAGGGTGGGCGCAGGACGGGCAAAAGGGCGGGAACGGCTGCGACGCGGCTCGTCAGCTCGCCGGACAGATGGCGCTGGACATGCGGCAGAGATCGACGTGCCGCCGACTCACCAAGGCGATTCCAGTTCCGGACATGGTGGAAAGCGTGGCACGGCGTTCTGGACGCAGTCCAGCTTCATCCGGCATGCGGACACTCGTGTCTCGTCAGGCGAGACGCGGGTGGAATCGGTCACATGTGGCGTACGAGGGCTTGTCGGCGCAGGTCAGGCCGGGTAAGCACCCGGCCAGGGGCCCGGCGCGGCGACCTGGGCCTGCTCCTCGACCTGCGTGTCGAACAGGTGGAAGCCCCGGCGCAGATAGTTGTCCATCGCGTGCTCGCCGTCCAGCGAGCAGGTGTGCAGCCACACCCGCTTCGTCGGCGTCCGCTGCGGCCAGCGCTCCGCGAGGTCCCAGGCCCGCGCGGCGCCGTACGACAGGAGGTGACCGCCGATCCGGCGGCCCCGGAACGGCGGGAGCAGGCCGAACTGGACGATCTCGACGACACCGTCGTCCTGCGGGGTCAGCTCCACGTACCCGGCCGGAGTGTCCCGCTCGTACGCCACCCACGTCTCCGTGCCGGGCCGCTCCAGGTACTCCCGCCACTGCTCGAACGACCAGCCGAGCCGGTCCGTCCAGCAGAAGTCACCGCCCACGGCCGTGTACAGGAACCGGCTGAACTCGGGCGAGGGGACGGCGGCGCGCGCCACCCGCACGTCCCCCTCCGGGGCGGCGGCCGGAAGGAGGTCGGTGGGCGCGGACAGTGCCAGGGACCAGGTGGTGACAGGGATGCTGCTCATGAGGTCAGGCAATCATCCGGACCCGAGGTCTGTCGATCACCTGCCGGTACGGACGATCACCTGCCGGTACGGACAGAAACGGCGCGGCAAACGGTTACGACGCGTCGTCGCTCCACTGCTTCTTCGCCGCCCGGTCCACCGACGCCAGCGGCATCGCGAACAGCGTGCGGTCCGACTGGGACCAGACCTCGCCGGTCGCCGCCCAGTACGACAGGGACTGCGGGGCGCCGCTCCAGCAGGCGTGGCCGTCCGCGCCGTCGCACTCCGCGGCCGACGTGCCCTTCGTGTCCTGGCGCCACAGCGTGCCGCGCTCGTGGCCCTTTCCGGGCGCCTGGCTGACGTACCAGGCGTCGTCGCGGGCCAGCACGCCGCGCATCCCCTCGACCTCGGTGCGGTACGCCTCGGTCGCCGCGACACGGCCGTACGAGTCGGCGGCCAGCAGGCCCGTACGGTCGGGCAGGGAGCTGAGGGCGTAGCGCCACAGACGGGTCGCGCCGCCGCGCGTCGTCCACTCGCCGGCGACCAGGCTGTCGGGGACCGTGCTGCGGTCCAGCGAGATCGTCGCGGGACGCGGGGCGCCCGCGCCCAGCCGGTACGTGCCGACCGCCGGGAGCACGAAGCGCGCGCGGTGCGCCGACCAGCCGCCGGCCACCCGGCCGACCGCGTCGCCGTCGACCGTGGCGCGCTGGATGCGGTTCATGTCGAAGACGTACAGCGCTGCGCCGTCCCCGTCGTCGGCGGTCACCAGCAGCTTGTCCTGGTACCAGACCATCCCGGACAGCCGGGAAGAAACAGGACGGAAATCGTTTCCGTCGTCCACCGGTACGGCGAGCAGGACCCACGAGTACGTCAGCCGGCCGGGGTCGTTGGCGTCGACGAACGCGACCCGCGCGAACCCGCCGTCCCCGGCCCGGCCGCTCGTGTGCGACCAGCCGGAGAGGATCACCCGGTTCGTGCCCCACACCCCGTCGTCGTCCGCGTCACCGGACGTCGTCACCGCGCCCGCCCGCCAGCCGCGGGTGTCCGAGGCGTCCCAGCAGTACGAGGTCACCGGCTCGGGGGCGACGGGGAGTTGGCCGCGCTCGGCCGCCGTGCAGTCCGTCGAGTCGCGCAGCAGCCGGTCACCGGACTCCAGCACCGAACTCACCCCGACCGGACGGCCCATGCCCGCCGCGAGACGGTCCAGGGACCGGGTCGGGACCAGATCCTCCGTCATCCGCAGGGCCGTGGTGACCTCCGCCTGCTTCAGCGCGCCCGGCACGTCCGAGACCGTCGCTTGTGAAGCGCTGACGATCGTCGCGGCGGCGGTCAGGGCGAGGGCGGTCCCGGCGAGGAACCCGCGCAGCGCTTTTCCCCTACGGCGCCGACGGTGGCGACCACGTTGCGTCATTACGTCCTCCCAGGGCGGGCCAACTGCGCCTGTTGATCCGTGCGTTGACCGAGGAGCAGGTGGGGTGACCCGTAAGGGACTCTACGGCAGACGGGCCGTACCCGGGAGGAAGACCCGGCAAAGGATGGGCGGAAAGCGTGTGCGAAGGGGATTCCGAGGGATATCCCTATGCCGACTCCCTTGCTGTGCAAGGGTTTTCTACGACGTTTCACTTCCGGTGACTTCCGGTGACTTTGTGACGCCGGCTCACGACGACGCCGTCCGCGCCCGTCCCACCGCCGACGCCGCCGAGTGCGGGAGCAGGTCCCCCGGCTGGTCCGGCAACAGGACGTCGACCTCCGCGTCCTCCCGGTACCGGTACGGCCGGTGCTCCAGGAACTCCCCGAGATAGCGCCGTATCCGCGACATCTCCGCACGCACCGTCACCGTCCGTGCCGGGTCCCCGAACACCTCCTGGGCCAGCTCCGCCGCGCTGCGCCCCGTCGGGTGCACCGCGAGGAGGTACAGCAACTCCGCGTGACGCGGGCTGAGTTCCTGCGACCAGGAGCCCGCGCCGCCCGACACGGTCACCGACCAGCGCCGCCGCCGGGACAGGTCGAGCGCGATCCGCGCACCATGGCCCCGGCCGCCGCCCGGCTCCACCGCGCGCACCAACCAGCCCCCGTCCAGCGGCTCCAGGGCGCACAGCCCCAGCGCCGGGACCCAACCGGTGCCCTCCGAGGCCGACTTGGGGAGCGTGATCCGCTGCGCGTACGGCATCCCCGTCACCGCCGCCGTCCAGCCGTCCCGGTCCACGACCGCCGCCCGGCCGCCGAGCCGCGCCAGCACCGGGGCGGCCACCGCGCGCAGGCGTTGCAGGGAACCGAGGTGCGTCTCCCGCAGCCGCGCCTCGGCGAGCTTCGCCACCGACTCCACCCACGCGAGCGTCGCCGGGTGCACGGACTCCTGCGGGCCGCTCACGTCGACCACACCGAGCAGCCGGCCGTCCCTCGGGTCCGTGATGGGGGCGCCCGCGCAGGTCAGGTGGGTCAGCGAGCGGACGAAGTGCTCCCCGGCGAACACCTGCACCGGGCGGCGCTCGACCGCCGGGGTGCCCACGCCGTTCGTGCCGGCGACCTCCTCGCTGAGGTCCGCGCCGAGGCCGATCCCCACCTCGTCCGCCTTGCGCAGCACCGGCGAGCAGCCCTCCCGCCACAGCACCCGGCCCTCGCCGTCGGCCACGATCATGATGTGCCGGGCGTCGTCCGCCGCCGGGAGCAGGCCCGCGCGCAGCACCGGGACGACCGCTCTGAGCGGTGACTCCGCCCGGCGTCTGCGGACCTCGTCCGGAGTCAACAGGCCGGACGCCAGGTCGTGTTCGGGGTTCACGCCGCGTCCCAGGACCCTCGTCCAGGACTGCTCGATCACCTGGCGCGGACGGGACCTCCGCTCGCCGGGGACACGGACGGCGGTCGCGTTCCGCGCCGCTTTCATCGGCGGATTCGCCACGGGTGCCTCCGGAGACGACGTGAGGTGAAGAAGGTGGACAGGGCCGGGCGCCGGCTGCCCAGGTGTGCGGCGACCGGTCTCCCATCCTGCCGCCCCCACCTGACAAGTGGATGCGTTCACGTCCCTCTACAGGCCTGTTGCAACCCCTTGCAACCCTGGTGAACGTACCTGTGGTGCTTGAAACTTGAGCCACGCCGACGAGAGCGGCGGCCCCGGCCTCGCAGGACCGGGGACGCGCGGGTGGTGCCGTGTCGGCGCGGCACCACCCCGTGGGGGCGGAAGTCTGGTGCGGGCCGGGGTTGTGTAACCGCTTACGCCTTGTTGCCGCGCGGGGAGTTGTGCAACCGCTTCCACAACACCCCCCGCCCCCTCACCCCACCCGCGCCCGCTCCACCACCGCCCCCAGATCCAGCGTGTGCGGCAACCCCCCGAACGTCGCCCCAGCCTCCCCGCCCAGCCGCGACGCGCAGAACGCGTCCGCCACCTCCGGCGGGGCGAACCGGACCAGCAGTGAACCTTGCAGGACCAGCGCGAACCGTTCGGCGAGGCGCCGGGCCCGCGCCTCCACCCCCGCCAGGTCCGCGAGTTCGGTGAGCAGGTCCTTGATCGCCGCGTCGAGGCGGTGATCGGCGCCCCGCGCCAGACCCACCTCCCGGAGGTACGCGTCCAGCGCCGCCGGTTCCTGCTGGAGCGCCCGCAGCACGTCCAGCGCCTGGATGTTCCCGGCCCCCTCCCGGACCGAGCCCAGCGGCGACTCCCGTACCAGCCGGGGCATCCCCGACTCCTCGACGTACCCGTTGCCGCCCAGGCACTCCGCGGCCTCGACGACGACCGGCGAACACCGCTTCGTCACCCAGTACTTGGCGGCCGGCACGGCGATCCGCAGCAGCGCCGACTCCCGCTCGCCCCCGTCGTCGTACGCGGCGGCGAGCCGCATCCCGAGGACGGTCGCTGCCTCCGACTCCAGCGCGAGATCGGCGAGGACGTTACGCATCAGCGGCTTGTCGGCCAGCTTCGAGCCGAACGCCTCGCGGTGCGCGCAGTGGTGGACGGCCTGCGCGACGGCCTGCCGCATCAGCCCCGCGGAGCCCAGCACGCAGTCGAGCCGGATCGCCGCGACCATGCCGGCGATCGTGCGCACCCCGCGCCCCTCCTCGCCGACCCGCCGCGCCCACGTCCCGTCGAACTCGACCTCCGCCGACGCGTTGGACCGGTTGCCCAGCTTGTCCTTGAGACGTTGCAGCAGAAACCGGTTGCGAGAACCGTCCGCCAGCACCCGGGGGACCAGAAAACACGTCAGCCCGCCCGGCGCCTGCGCCAGCACCAGGAACCCGTCCGACATCGGCGCCGAACAGAACCACTTGTGCCCGGTCAGCTCGTACGCGCCCGTTTCAGCAAGCGGTTGTGCAACAGACGTGATCGCCCGGACGTCGCTCCCGCCCTGCTTCTCCGTCATCCCCATCCCCAGCAGTGCACCCCCCTTCTCGCCTGCCGGCCGCAACTCCCGCTCGTACAGCGTGGAGGCCAGCAACGGCTCCCACACGGCGGCGAGTCCGGGCTCCGTCCGCAGCACCGGCACCGCCGCGTGCGTCATCGACAGCGGACCGCACGTCCCCGCGTCGACCTGCGACCACACCAGGAACCCGGCGGCCCGCCGCACCTGCCCGCCGGGCCGCGACCAGGCCGCCCCCGTCAGCCCCGCCCCGACCCCCTTGCCCAGCAGCCGGTGCCACGCCGGATGGAAATCGACCTCGTCGACCCGGTGCCCGTACCGGTCGTGCGTACGCAGCCGGGGCGGATTCTCGTCCGCCTGTACGGCCCACTCGCGCACCTGTGCGGAACCGGCCGACCGCCCCAGTTCGGCCAGCGAGGCGTGGGCCTCGTCACGCAGCTCGGGCGCCAGATGCCGCTCCACCGCGTCCACCAGGACCCGGTCGGTGCCGTACACGTCGTACGGGGCAAGGGGAGGAGGCTGATTGGTCACGGTGTGGGTGGTGCCTGCCATAGCCCGCAACCTATCCGCTCCCCGGGCGTCACGTGCGCCGACGCCGTGGCACCGGGGATGAGTACGGCCGCCAGTGGCGGATACCTTTAGGGCGTGCAGCCAGCAAGTCAGTCACCCCCGCACCACGCGGCACCGAGCCGTTTCCACCGGGCGCGCGCCCTCTACCGCGACGTGTCCATGCGCAGGACCACCTGGCTGCTGCTCAAGGACACGGTCAACTCCTGCGTGGAGTACCGGATCCTGGGACTGGCGGCAGAAGCCGCTTTCTTCACGTTGCTGTCCGTGCCGCCGCTGCTGCTCAGCCTCATCGGCCTGCTCGGGTACGTCGACGACTGGACCGGCACCGACACGATCACCAGCCTGGAGGCCAACATCCTGGACGCCTCCCGGACGGTCCTGTCCGACAAGGGCGTCAAACAGCTCGCCCAGCCGATCCTCGACGACGTGCTGAAGGGCGGCCGGCCCGACATCATCTCGATAGGGTTCCTGTTCGCCCTGTGGTCCGGCTCGCGCGCGGTGAACGTCTTCATCGACACGATCACCGTCATGTACGGCCTCGACGGGGTGCGCGGCATCGTCAAGACGCGGCTCGTCGCCTTCGCCCTGTTCATCGTCGCCCTGGTCATCGGGGCGGTCGCGCTGCCGCTGATGGTCGCCGGGCCCGACGCCGTCGTACGGATCGTGCCCTGGTCGGCGACGCTCGTGCAGCTGCTGTACTGGCCGGTCGTGATCCTGCTGTCGATCGCCTTCCTGACCACGCTGTACCACGTGTCCGTGCCGGTGCGCTCGCCCTGGATCGAGGACGTGCCGGGGGCGCTGGTCGCCCTCGCGATGTGGGTGTTCGGCAGCTTCCTGCTGCGGATCTACCTCCAGAGCACCATCGAGGGCGCCACCATCTACGGCTCGCTCGCCGCCGCCGTCGCCGTCATGCTGTGGATCGGCGTCGCCGCGTTCGCCGTGCTCGTCGGGGCCGCCGTCAACGCCGCGATCGACCGCGTCTGGCCCGCCGCCGCGACCGCCGCCGCCCGCGCCGCCAACGAGCGCCTGCGCAAGGAGGAGGTCGTCGAGTACGTCGCCCGGATGTCCGCCGTGCAGGGCCGAGAGGACCCCGACGACCCCGACATGCCCTCCGAGTTCCCCGAACGCTGGTCCCGCTTCCTCCCCCACGAGAACGTCACGGCCCGCCTGCGGACCCACGCGAAGACGGTGGCGAAGGCGCAGGAGGAGCAGCGGCGGGAGAAGTGAGGTTGTGGCAGCGGTTTCTGTACGTTGCCTGGCGGGGCTGGTTGTGGAAACGGTTGCTGTACGTTGCCGGCGCGGGCGTTCGCGGTAGCGGTTGCCGTACGGTGCCCGCGCGGGCGTTGTGCAAACGGTTGCTCCGCGTTGCTACGCCTTCCAGGCGCCCTCCGTCGCCGCCTCCCGGGCGTACTTTGCGAAGTCGCGCGGGGCGCGGCCCAGGACCTCGTGGACGTCGTCCGTCGACAGGAACTCGTTGTGGCCGTCCAGCAGCGAGGCGAACGTCGCGGTGAGGAAGGCGACCTCCTCGGGCGGCAGGCCGAACGACGCCAGGACCTGGGCGTACTGCTCCGAGGTGACCGCCGTGTACGTCAGCTCCCGGCCCGACGCCCGCGCGATCTCGGCGACCGCGTCCCGGAACGTCATCAGGCGCGGGCCCGACAGGTCCAGCGCGCGGCCCACGTACTTCTCGCCCTCGGTGAGAGTGCGAGTGACGACCTCCGCGAGGTCCGCCAGGTCCAGGAACGGCTCGGTCACCTCGTCCGCCGGGAACACCAGGTCGCCGGTGATCCGCAGGCCGTCCGCCATCGGGCCCTCGCTGAAGTTCTGGTTGAACCACGAGGCGCGGACGATCGTCCAGTCCGCGCCGGAGGAGGTCAGCGCGTCCTCCGCGGCTCGCGCGGAGTGCTCGCCGCGGCCGGAGAGCAGGACGAGGCGCCGTACACCGAGGGCGACCGCCTGCTCGGCCAGCCCGCCGATCGCCTCGCCCGCGCCGGGGGCGCCGATGTCCGGCGGGTACACCAGGTACGCCGCGTCGGCGCCGCGCAGGGTGTCCGCCCAGGTCGCGGGGTCGGACCAGGAGAAGCCCTGGGCTCGGGAGGCGGGGCGGATCTTCAGGCCGGCGGCCTGGGCGGCTTGTGCGACGCGGCTGCCGGTGCGGCCGGTTGCGCCGGTGACTATGAGGGTCGTGGCTGTGTTTGTCATGGGGTCAGTCAAGTGGGGGGTGGGGGTGGGGTACATCGGTGAGGGGCTCAGGGGCATGTGTGTGCGTCTACGGCGGGGGCGAGGTGGGGGGTGTGAGCGCGTTCATGGGAACGTTCACGGGGTGCGCTCTACGCTGGCCGTATGGACCCACTCGCAGGACTGCTGGAGGGCCCGCGTGCGCGGGGGGCCTTTCTCACCCGTGCCTGTTTCGATCCGCCGTGGAGTGTGCGGGTCGAGGACCGGGCGCCGTTGACCGTGATGCTCATGGTGCGGGGGGACGCGTGGGTCGTGCCGGATCACGGGGAGCGGTTGCGGCTGCGCGCCGGGGATCTCGCGATCGTGCGGGGGCCCGAGCCGTACACCTGTGCCGACGATCCCGGCACGCCCCCGCAGGCCCTCATCCTGCCGCGCGGCGTGTGCGCCCGCCCCGACGGGCAGCCCCTCAACGGGTCCATGGACCTCGGGGTCCGCAGCTGGGGGACCCGGCTCGACGGGGCCACGGCCGTCCTGATCGGCACGTATCTCATGCAGGGAGAGATCAGCAACCGTTTACTGGACGCGTTACCGCCGTTGCTCTCCCTCACTGCACAGGAGTGGCCGAACCCCCTAACGCCGGTGCTCACGGAGGAGATCGTCCGCGACGAACCCGGCCAGGAAGTCGTCCTCGACCGGCTCCTCGACCTGATCGTCATCACCGCCCTGCGCACCTGGTTCTCCCGCCCCGAGGCCGAGGCGCCCACCTGGTACAAGGCCCTCGCGGACCCCGTCGTCGGCCACGCCCTGCGCCTTCTCCAGGACGACCCGGCCCACCCCTGGACCATCACGGCCCTCGCGACCAAGGCGGGCGTGTCCCGCGCGGGGCTGGCACGCCGGTTCACGGAACTCGTGGGGGAGCCGCCGATGACCTACCTCACGCACTGGCGCCTCGCCTCGGCGGCCGACCTGTTGCGCGACACCGACGACACCATCGCCGCGATCGCCCGCAAGGTCGGGTACGGGAGCGCGTTCACGCTGTCCAGCGCCTTCAAGCGGGTGTACGGGGTGAGTCCGCAGGAGCACCGGGGGAGGGCGTAGCGTTGGAGGCGTGTACCAGGAACGCCCGTCCCGCCTGACCGGCGCGGTGGTGTGGACGAACACGCCATCGGGGGCGCCGGGCGCGGTGCTGCCCGACGGCTGCATGGACCTGCTGTGGACGGAGGGCCGTCTCCTCGTCGCCGGTCCGGACACTCAGGCGTACGTCCCTGAAGGGCCGAGCGCCGCATGGGCGGGCCTCCGCTTCTACCCCGGCACAGCTCCCGCCCTGCTGGGGGTCCCCGCACACGAACTCCGCGACCGCCGGGTCGAGTTGGCGGACCTGTGGCCGGCATCGGAGGTACGAAGACTGACCGCACGGATCGCGGCGGCGCCGGACCCGGCGAGGGGGTTGGAGGAACTGGCCCTCGAACGGGCCGCACCTCCCGACCAGTTGCTGTCGGAATTGGTCACGGCCCTCGACGCGGGCCGCTCGGTCTCGGCGACAGCCGACGAACTGGGTCTGGGCGCACGCCAGTTGCACCGGCGCTCGCTGTGGGCCTTCGGCTACGGCCCCAAGACGCTGGCCCGAATCCTGCGGCTGCAAAGGGCGTTGGGGCTGCTGCGAGGCGGGGTGCCCCCGGCGGAGACGGCGGCGAGGACGGGGTACGCGGATCAGGCACATCTCACGCGTGAGGTGAGGGAGTTGACGGGGGAGACGCCGGGGCGGCTGGCTCTTTAGCTCAACGGCGCGAACAGATCCACCCCGTTGCCGTCCGGGTCGTGCACCACCGCGTACCGCTGCCCCCATACGGCGTCCCACGGTTTCATCTCCCCGTGATGCCCTGCGGCGATCAACTCCTCGTACACGGCGTCGACTTCACCAGGCCCGTCGCACAGCAGCGCAAGGGACGCCCGCCCACCCGGACCCGGCGTCTCGAAGGCGGGGGAGAAGGACCGCACCATCTCCTCCGTGTCCAGCATGAGTCGCAGCCCGCCGGGAAGCGCGGCCTCGGTGTGGCCCTCCCGTTCGGCTCCCTCGGGGAAGGCGAACCCGAGGCGGCGGTAGAAGGCGACGGACGCGGACATGTCGTGGACGAGGAGGCCGATGGCGTCGAAGCGTGGAGTCATGGGGACACCGTAGGCAGGCGGAGAGACGCCGGTCTTGAAGAAAACGGACGTCTTCCGGAAACCGTTTGCACAACATCCGCCCCCGCCACGAGGGTGTCCCGATGACCACCCCGCGCCTCGACCTCCTCCGCTGGCAGACCGACCTGACCTGGTCCCTCTTCACGTACCACCTGGACCTCCTGCAACCGGACGACCACCTCTGGGAACCGGCGGACACGTGCTGGACCCTCCACCCGGACGGGGTGGGCGGCTGGACGCCGGACTGGGCGGAGACCGAACCGGACCCGGTGCCGGTGCCGACGGTCGCGTGGGTCAGCTGGCATCTGGGCTGGTGGCTGGGCACGACGACGGACCACGTGCTGGGCCGAACTCCCCGTAAACGGGAGGATGTTGCATGGCCGGGCCCGGGTGAACCGGCGATCACCTGGCTGCGCGGGCTGTACGAGGAGTGGACGACGGCCGTGGCGACCCTCACGGACGCCGACCTGGACCGCCCCTCCGCCTACCCCTGGCCGGAGAGTGCGGGCCTCACACTCGCCCACCAACTCGCCTGGGTGAACGCCGAGTTGATGAAGAACGTCGCGGAGATCGGCCAACTCCGCATGATCCGCACGGTCAGCCGAACGTGACGGTCCCGTTGGGCGTGTCCAGCGTGAACGACATGCCCAACGGCCCCTCGGAGACGGGGAGTTCGACGTCGAGCGCGGCGAGGGCGGACCGGACCGCCGAAGGGTCGGGAGCCGTGGCCGACAGCGACACCAGCGGAGTGACCGGCAGCCCCGACGCGGTCGGATGCGGGGAAGACCCCCAGTCGATGAGGAACGGCACGAGCCCGGAGGACCGGTCCGTCAGCCGCCATTCGAGAAGCGCCCCGTCGGGCCGGCGCCGGCTCATCGGCTGTACGTCGCCGGGGTCGTACCCGCGCGCCCGCGCGGCCGTCACCGCGAGGTCGATGTCCGGCGGGGCGATCGCCCAGGTCAGCGTGGTCGACCGGGGCAGCCGGTCCACCTCGAACGGCCGTGCCCCACGATGCGCGGACTGCTCCGGATCGGGCCCGACGATCTCCAGATAAGCACCACCCCCCAGCCCGACCAGGTGATTACGGGTACCGAGCCCGACATGCACCCCACCCGGCGCCGGCACGACCCCCGTCCGCCGGGCGAAGTCGTCGACGGTAGCGGCCAGTTCGGGCGTCGCGAGCACGAGATGGTCGAGCCGTGCGGGAATCGTGTTCATCCCGCACGAGACTACGCGCAAGGCCTTCACAACAGGACCCGCGGGACAGAACGGACTTGGACCCGAGCCCGCGACTCCGCCCGCACAGGGGGCCGCCCTTGTCGCCGCCCGACCCACCCGCCCGGCCCGGCTTGGCCTGCCGATACAGCACCGTCAGCCTGACCTCCTTCCCCGGCTCCGCCCTCCCCACCGCCCGCACGAGGTCGGCCGCAGAGTCGATCCGCCTGCCTACCTGCCCGGCGCGCCTGCCCGGTCCGCTCTGCGCGTCCACCCTGCCTGGCGCGTCCACCCGCCTGGCCTGGCTAGGCAGGGTGGCCCCGCCAGCCCCGCCAGCCCCGCCAGCCCCGCCAGCCCCGCCAGCCCCGCCAGCCCCGCCAGCCCCGCCAGCCCCGCCAGCCCCGCCAGCCCCGCCAGCCCCGTCGTCCGGACAGCCGGCGGACGTCGGGAACACGACGACAAGCCCTACCGAAAGTCCCCCAACACCGCCTCCACAGCCCGCAACCCCAGCCGGAACATCGCCGGATTCGTCGTCCGGTAATAGTCGATCCCGCTCACGAACGTCAGCGCCCACCCCCGCCCCCGCGCCCACGTCGCATCGTCGAACCTCGCGGCCTCCCGGAACACCTCCCGCTGCCCGGCGTCCAGCACCGCCCATGCCGGGATCGCGTCGCAGGCGGGGTCCCCGACCCCGGCCGTCCCGAAGTCGATGACCGCGCTCAACCGGCCCCCGGAGACAAGGATGTTGCCGGGGATGAGGTCGCCGTGTGCCCACACGGGAGGCCCGTCCCACGCGGGCTGCGCGAGCGCGTGCTCCCAGGCGGAGAGGGTGGCGGCCACGTCGATGTCGTCGGCGGCCTTCGCGATCCAGGTCCGCATGAACGCATCCCGAGCCCGCAGCTCCCCACCCCGGTACCCGACCGGCGCCCCGGCGACGTCCGCAGTCCGCAGCCCGGCGACGAACTCCCCCAACTCCCGCGCGAACCCCGCCCCTTCACCCCCGGTGGGATGCGTCCCCTCGATCCACCGGCACACCGCCCACGGAAACGGAAACCCCTCATCGGGCCGCCCGACCGCGACCGGCTCGGGCACGGCGACGGGCAGCGAAGGCGCCAGTCTCGGCAGCCACAACGCCTCGAACTCGGCCTGCTCCACGACGCCTTCGACGATCGGCAGCCGTACGAGCAGCTCGTCGCCGAGCCGATAGATCGCGTTGGTGGTACCGCCCGGCACCACCTCGGCCAGCGGCAGCCCCGCCCACTCGGGGAACTGCCCGGCCAGCAGCCGCCGTACCAGCGCGGTGTCGGTCCTGATCTGGTTCTCGTGCATCATCAGCGCGGAACCCTAGCCCGGCCACCAGGTGAGCGGCATCCGAGTTTTTCAGCAACCGGTTACCACGAAATTTTCGGGTAGCCCCGAGACCCCTGCCCAACCCGGCACCCGCCCACCCCCCGGCATAGGCTCGACCCCATGGCCCCACGTCTGCTCGTCTACAGCCGCACCACCGGCTACCGCCACGACTCCATCCCGTACGCGGCCGACGCCCTGCGCGAGGTCATGGGGGAGTGGACGGTCGACCACACCGAGGACCCGGCGGCCCTGGACTCCCCGCTGACGCGGTACGCGGCGGTCCTCTTCCTCTCGACCAGCGGCGAGGTCCTCACTCCGAAAGGCCGCGAACTCCTCAAGGAGTACGTCGAGTCGGGCGGCGCCTTCGTCGGAGTGCACGCGGCGGCCACCACCGAGTACGACTGGCCCTACTACGGCGACCTCCTCGGCGCCCGCTTCGACCGCCACCCCGACTACCAGCCCGGCAAGGCCGTTGTCGAGGACGCCGGTCATCCCGCCACCCAACACCTGCCGCAGGTCTGGGACTTCACCGACGAGTGGTACGACTTCCGCACCAACCCCCGAGGTTCGGTACGGGTGTTGCTGACCGCCGACGAGTCCTCGTACGAGGGCGGCGGCATGGGCGAGGACCATCCGCTGGCCTGGACCCGCACGCAAGGAGAGGGCCGAGTCTTCTACACGGCCCTCGGCCACGCCGAGGAAGCGTACGACGACCCGGCATTCCGGGCGCACCTGCGAGGCGGCATCACCTGGGCTGCGCAAGGAAGTTGACGGGACGTCAGGCGTGCGTCCGTACCCGGGGCGCCGCCGTGCTCGCCCGTACGACCAACCGCGTCGACAGCTCCGTACGCGTCCCCTCCGGCCGCTCCCCGTCCATCATCCGCACCAGCAGCCGCAAGGCAGTCGCCGCCATCTCGCCGAGCGGCTGGCGGACGGTCGTGAGGCCGGGGCTCGCCCAGCGGGACTCGGGGAGGTCGTCGAAGCCGACGACGCTCATGTCGTCGGGGACTCTCAACCCGCGTTCCGCCAGGGCCTCGTAGACACCGAGGGCCATATGGTCGGAGCAGACGAAGACGGCGGTCGGCGGCTCGGGCAGGTCGAGGAGTTCGCGCATGCGCTGCCGGGCGGTGGACTCCTCGAAGGAGCCGTACCGGATGTACTCGGACCGCTGCGGCAGACCGGCAGCGGCGAGCGCCGAACGGTAGCCCGCCACCCGGGCGTTGCTGCACTGCTTGCGGCGGCGCCCCGCGATGACGGCGATCCGCTCGTGCCCGAGCGCCAACAGATGCTCCGTCGCGCTCACCCCGCCCTGCCAGTTCGCCGCGCCCACCGACACGGCGCCGGGCGGCGGTTCGTGCGCCGGGTCGATCATCACGTACGGGATGCGGTGCTGCTCCAGCCACGCGTACTGCGAGTCCGTCAACTCGGCCAGGTTGAACAGGACTCCGGCCGAACCGCGCGTCGTCAGCTTGTCGAGCCAGCCGCGCTGCGGACGGTCGCCCCGGACGCTGCGGCCGAGGCCCGCCGAGACGACGACGTCCAACCCCGCCTCGTGCGCGGCCTGTTCGACGCCGTGCAGCACCGCGCCCGACCAGGAGCTGTCCAGGGAGTGGACGACGAGGTCCACCAGCCGGGGCGGCTTCGACGCGTCGAACCGGGGCCTGCGGACGTACCCCAGCCGGTCCAGCGCCTCGGTGACCCGGCGCCGGGTGTCCGGCGCCACGTCCTCGCGGCCGTTGACGACCTTCGAGGCCGTCGGGACCGACACTCCGGCCTCGCGTGCCACGACCGCCAGCGTCGGTCCGGCCGTCACGTTCGGACTCACCGTGCGGACCATAAGGAACCCACCTCTCCGGCCCGCCGTTGGGCCAGCGAAAGCTCGACCAGCGCTGTTTCGGCCGTTTTCGAGCGTCCGGCCGACAGAAAGCGCTTGCTATCCTAGAGGCGCCGCAGCGTGACGGGAAGACACCGGGAGTCACGGGTTCACGTGGCCGGAATCGCGGACGTGAACTTTCGAAACCCCGAACAGGCTCAGGGGATTCTGAGGCGAATTAGCGGGATTTCCGGGGCAACTCCTCGCACTCAAGGCGGAAGTCGTGGAAGTCCGCCGTGAACGAGGAGTCGACGAGATCGCGGGCGTGAATGCCCACGAGGGTGCCCGTGAAGCGCAGTTTGTCGCCGTGGTCGTCCGAGAGGCGGCCCGCGTCCAATGGCGGGCCGACCGGGGTGTACGTGTCGTCGCGCAGGTACCAGAACCGTGCCTCCGTCCCCTCCACGGAGACGCCGATCGTGACCGGCCCGTTCAAGTCGACGTCCACCACGGCGACTTCATGCGCCCCCGTCTCGTCCCGGTCGATCAGGCTCAGGACGGTACGGCCCTCGCCGCGCCACTGCTGGCCGCGCTGCCGCTCGCCCGGGGGTTCCGACCAGGTGAGGTCGAGGCTGAGGTACGCCTCCGCGTCGTAGCGCAGGATCAGGCCGGCGGCCTGCGTGAACGTCGACGGGCTTGCCTCGACGGTGACTTGGGCCATGGCGTGGTGTTCGGTGAGGCGTTGGGCGAGGAGGCTCTGGGACCAGCGGGACTCTGGACCTTGGCGGCCACGCAGGCGGATCCATCCCGGGCGTGAAGTGACGTCCGCCCAGGAGGGGTTGGGGGGTTCGCGGAGGGTGCTCCAGGGCCAGCCCAGGAGGGTGGTTGGCTCGGAGGAAGTTTCCGAAAAGGGGACGTCGGGAGTTTCGGGAACGGGTGCCTCGGCAACTGGCGCGCCCGGAAGCGACGTTGCGGCAACTGGCTTGCCCGAAACCGGAGTTGCGGCAACCGGCGTGCCAGGAACCGGCGCCTCGGCAACTGCCGTGCCGGAACCCGGAGTTGCGGAAACCATCGGCACCGCCACCTCCTCTACCGGATGCCACCCCCCGCCCTTCAGCCGGGGCCACCCCTCCTCGTCCCACTCCACCGCCTGAACCGCCGTCTCCCGCCCCAGCGTGCAGCGCGGTCCCCCCGGCGTCTCCAACGGCCGCCCCACCAGATGGCTGAGGAACCACTCACCCCTGGCCGTCCGCACCAACTCCGCGTGCCCCGCCTTCTGCAGCGGCACCGACGGATCGTCCCGGGACGTCAGCAGCGGGCGGTCGGCCAGTTCGTACGGTCCCGTCAGTGAACGGCTGCGCGCGGTCAGGACGCCGTGCTCGAAACCGGTTCCCCCCTCGGCCAGCACCAGGTGGTACCAGCCGTCCCGCTTCAGCAACTTCGGCCCCTCGACGAGCCGTTCGTGCTGGAGCAGCAGGTGCGTGTCGCCGAGCGGCTTCAGCGTCACCCGGTCCAGTTCCGTCGCGACGATCCCCGAGAAGCGGTTCCCGGCCGGGCGGTGGTCGTTCTGGAGGTTGAGCAGCCACAGCTGCCCGTCCTCGTGGAAGAGGGCGGGGTCGAAGCCGTGACTCGCCACCCGGCGCGGCTCGGCCCAGGGGCCGGAGACGTCGGGTGCGGTCGTGACGTACGTATCGAGGTCGAAGTACGGCGTGCCGACCGAGCGGACGACCGCGTACACCATCCAGAACGACTCGCCGTCCCAGCTCAGCGAGGGCGCCCAGATGCCGGCCGAATCCGGCACGCCCGCAAGGGAGTTGCCGGGGACGGCGCCTTCGACGTGACCGGCGTGCTCCCAGTGCGCGAGGTCGCGGGAGCGGTGGATCGGGATCGTCGGGAACCACTCGAACGAACTCGTCGCGACGTAGTACCAGTTGCCCGCGCGGACGAGGGAGGGGTCGGGGGCGAAGCCCCGGATCACCGGGTTGCGCGCGACCGAGGTCCCCTCGGGGCGCCCCGCGATCAACGTCCCCTCGAAGCAGGTCACTTGAGAAGCGCCGGCCGCCACTTGGGGCTCCTCGCCCGTCACTTCAGCGCTCCCAGCGTCACACCCGACCGCCAGTACCGCCGCATCGCCACCATCATGATCGCCATCGGCACGATCGACAGCAGCGCGCCCGTGAGGACGAGGCTCGTCAGGTCGACCCCCGACTCCAGCCGTTTCCCTGACCAGTTGTAGAGGCCGATGTTCAGCGTCCAGTTGTTCTCGCCGCGCAGCACGGTCAGCGGCAGGAAGAAGGAGTTCCACGTGTTGACGAACGCGAGCAGGAACACCGTCGCGCCGCCGGTCGTCATCATGCGCAGCACGATCGAGAAGAAGATCCGCAGCTCACCCGCCCCGTCGAGGCGCGCGGCCTCCAGGAGTTCGTACGGAATCGTCGACTCGGTGTAGACCTTCGCGAGGTACACGCTGAACGGGTTGATCAGGCAGGGGATGAGCATCGCCCAGGGCGTGTCGACCATGCCGATCTCGGAGAACAGCAGGTACAGCGGGAGCGTCAGCAGCGCGATCGGGATGAGGAACGAGCCGACGACGGACGCGAAGACGAGGCCCCGCCCGGGGAAGTCGAAGCGCGCGAGGCCGTACCCGGTCGCGAGGGCGATCAGCGTGCCGCCGAGGGAGCCGACGCCCGCGTACAGCAGGGAGTTGGCGGTCCAGCGCAGGAAGATGCCGTCCTCGTAGGTGAACAGCTGGTGCAGGTTGTCCCAGAGGTGCCAGCCGGAGAACCAGAGGCCGTTGGACTGGTAGAGGCCCGTACGGTCCTTGGTGGCCGCGACGATCAGCCACCACACCGGGAACAGGCTGTAAACGCTTGCGAGCGCGAGCCCGACGAGCAGGAACCGCTGGCCGCCGCGCGAACGGGAGCGCGGATCGGGCTTCGTGAGTCGGCGGACCGCCGCTTTCGGCGCGCGGTCTTCGGTCAGGGTCATCAGTCGGCCTCCCTCGATGTCAGCCGGTAGAAGACGAAGGAGGCGAGGCCCAGGATCAGCGCGAGGAGCACCGAAAGGGCGGCGGCGTAGTGGTAGTTGCCCGCGTTGAACGCCTGGTTGTAGATGATCATGATCGGCGTGAAGCTGTCGTCGACCGTCTGCGGGGTGACGTTCCGAAACAGCGCGGGCTCGTTGAAGATCTGGAGCATCTGGATGATCGACAGCAGCCCGGTCAGCACCAACGCGCCCCGGACGTACGGCACTTTGATGCTGCGGGCGATCCTGAGCTCGGAGGCGCCGTCCAGCCGGGCCGCCTCGAACAGCTCGCGCGGGACCGCCTGGAGCGCCGAGTAGATGATCACCATGTTGTAGCCGATGCCGTGCCAGGTCAGCAGGTTGCCGATGGACGGCCACACCATCGACGGCGCGAAGAAGTTCCAGTGGAACCCGAACACGTCCCCGATCGCCGTCAGCGGACCGACGTCCGGGCTGTACAGGTTGATCCACACGATCGCCGCGACGACCCCCGGGATCATGTACGGCACGAGCAGCAGGATCCGGAACCGGCTCGCCGCGCGCGAGGTCACCGCGTCGAGCAGGAGCGCGAGGACCAAGCTGACCAGCAGCATCACCGGGATCTGCACACAGGCGAAGACCACGACCCGCAGCACCGAGCCCATGAACGCCGAGTCGGTGAAGCCCTCGCGGTAGTTGTCGAGGCCGGTGAACTTCTCCGTCGAGCCGCCGAGGCCGAGCCCGGACTGCTGGACCTTGTACAGCGACTGGTAGACCGCGTAGCCGATCGGAAGCAGATACAGAAAGACGAAGCCGAGCTGGAAGGGCACCGTGAACGCGGCACCCTTCCAGCGCTGGGAGCGGATCATCGGAAGCTCCCTCAGCCCTTCACGGTGATGCCGCGGGACGTGAGGTCGTCGACCGTCCACTTCTGCATGTGCGCCAGCAGGTCGGTGACCTTCTGCTGCTTGCTGACCACCTTGGCCCAACCGGCTTGCAGCTCACTGAACATGGCCGTCCAGTCCGGGCCGAACGTCCAGTCCGTCGTCACCGTGTTCAGGCTGTCGCCGACGACCTTCTTCGCCGGTTCGTAGTGCGCGCCCAGCAGCTTCTGGGAGATCGACTCGTCGATGTACGAGCCGGTGTCGGCGAGCGCCGGCATCACGCCGTTGCCCGTCTCGGGGCTCGCCATCGTCTTGACCGCGCCCGGGTCCGTGGACATCCACAGCGCGGCCTCGGCGGCCTGCTTCCGCTGCTTGCAGTCCTTCGTCACCAACGTGACGCTGCCCGTCAGATTCGTGCCCGCCGGGGTCTTCGCGGCCTCGCCCGCGAACGCCGGCCACGGCGCCAGCGCCCACTGGCCGAACGACTTGGTGAAGTTCTGCACCATGCCGGCCATCTGCCAGGTCGAGATCTGGCGGGTGACCGTGCCGCCGTTGTCGTAGTTGCGCTGTACGGCCGCGTAGTCGGCGAACGAGAGCGTCGAGTTGAGGTCGTTGTCGATGATGTCCTGGATCACCTTCGCGGCCTTCAGCGTGCCCGCGTCCTGGAAGTCGACCTTCCACGCGTTGCCGTCGATCGCGTACCAGTGCGCGCCCGCCTGCATCGCGAGCACCTCCAGCGTGGAGGGGTCCTCACCCGCGTAGTTCGTGATCTTGACGTCGTGCTTCTTCAGCTCCTTGCCGGCCGCGACGAACTCGTCCCACGTCGTCGGCGCCTTGATGCCGTACTTCTGGAAGACGTCCGCCCGGTAGATCGTGAAGTTCGGCGAGGAACTGGTCGGCACGCCGTAGAACTTGCCCTGCACCTGCGCGCTCGCCCACGAACCGGCGTTGAACTTCTCCTTGCTGGAAGCGACGTACTGCGAGACGTCGGCCAGCGCGCCCTGCGAGACCCACGTCGTCACGTATTCGGCGGTGTTCTGCACCAGGCACGGGGCGTTGCCCGCCTTCACCGCGTTCGTCAGCTGCTTCTGCATCGTCAGCTGGTCGGTGACCTTCGTGTACTTGAGCTGCACGTCCTTGTGGGACGCGTTGAACGCCTTGACGACCGCCTCCTGCCCGTTCGCCCAGCCCCAGTAGGGGAGGGTGACCGGGCCCGACGCCGAGGAACCGCCGTCGTCGTCGCCCGAACCGCCGCAGGCGGCGAGCAGACCTGTCAGCGCGATTCCCGCTGCGGCTGCGCGGGCGATCCTTCTGCGGGGGCTGATGGCATTCATCTGACCGTGATCCTTCGGGAAGTAGGCGTCTCGACGAGGCGAGAGCGGCGGCTCGGTACTGGCCGTAGGCGGCGGCCGGACGGCGGGGAGATGCGGCGTCGGGCCGGCTCAAGCGGAAGATGTAGTAACCGGTTGCTGTGACGTTAGGCCGACGGGATCGGCATTATCAAGAGGCGTGCGAGAAAATCTTGGGCGAATCGGCCCGAAATCCAGTAACCGTTTACGCGCCCTGTCGGGGAGTGCGGCCGGCCGTGCGGCAGCGGCGCCGGGACCCTCAACTCGGGCGTACGGAGGGTGAGTTACCGCAGCAGCCGGGGTGGCCGCACCGAGTCCCGTACGACGACGTGGGTGCCCAGGACCAGGTGCTCGGCCTCCGCCGCCCTGCGCTCCCCGGACGCCCCGGAACCGGCGAGGTCCAGCCCGGCCCTGCGGTCGGCGACCGCCCGCAGCGCCACCCGGCCCATCTCCTCGTACGGCACGTGCACCGTCGTCAGTCCGGGCGTCAGCTGGGAGGCCAGCGGGATGTCGTCGTACCCCGCCACCGACACGTCGTCCGGCACCCGCAGGCCCACCGACCTGAGCGCCTGCATCGCGCCCGCCGCCACCACGTCCGTCCCCGCGAGGACCGCCGTGAAGCCCGGGGTCCGCGCGAGCGCCTGCCGGACCGCCGCGTACCCGTGCTCGTAGTCGTACGAACCGCGCCGCACGAGCCGCGGGTCGAACGGCACCCCGTAGGCCTCGAACGCCCGCCGCGCGCCCGCCAGCCTGCCCTGGGCGGTGGTCAGCCCGGACGGCCCCGGCAGCACCAGGACCTTGCGGTGACCGGCCGACAGGACGTGGCTGGCCATGGCGTAGGCGCCCGCCTCGTTGTCGTAGTCCACCGTCGTCGCCGGGACGTCGCCCTCCAGCGGCGGCCTGCCGACCAGGACCAGATGCGAACCCGCCGCGTCCAGCGAGCGCGCGAAGCGGGCCATCCTCGTCTGGTACTCCGTGCGGTCGTAGGCCCCGCCGAGCAACACCACGGCCGCCACGCCCTGTTGGCGCATCATGTTGACCAGCGCCAGCTCCCGCTCGGGGTCGTCGCCGGTCGTGCCGACCAGGGAGAGCCAGCCGCGCAGCGTCGCCGCGCCCTCGACGCCCTTGGCGACGTGCGCGAACGCGGCGCCGGTGATGTTGTTCATGAGGATCGCCACCGTCGGCGTACCGCCGCCCGCCAGCGATCTCGCGTGCGCGTTCGTCACGTAGTCCAGGTCCCGGACCACCTTCATCACGCGGCTGCGGGTGCCGGCGGTCACCGGGTAGTTGCTCACGCTCAGCACCCGGGAGACGGTCGCGACCGAGACCTGTGCCTCCTTCGCCACGTCCTTTATCGTCACCCTGCGCTGGGACCTGCCGGCCTTCTTGACGCCCGACTTCCGCTCACTCACCGTCACGCCTCCTTCCAGTCATGGGGGGTTGCGCCGGCTTCGGACGACCTCTTCGCCACGGTCGTCCGAAGCCGGTGACGAAAAGGTATCCCGGCTGCCGGAAGCCCGTCGGAGCCTGTGGATAACTTTTATTTTCCCAGTTCAGAAGGGGTTTAGGCGCTCCTGGCGAGATCCGCGTGCCGGACCTCGTGGGCCAGCGGGAGCCCGTCCGTGAGCCGCTCGGCCTCCGTCACGACGATCTCGCCGAGCCGTCGCAGCTCGTTACCGAGCGAACCGGCGATGTGCGGGGTGAGGATCACGTTCGGCAGCGTGTAGAGCGGCGAGCCGGCGGGCAGCGGCTCGGGTTCGGTGACGTCGAGGATCGCGCTGAGCCGGCCCGTCACCACCTCGTCCGTGAGCGCCGCGTGGTCGACCAGCGCGCCCCGGGAAGTGTTGATCAGGACCCCGCCGTCGGGGATCAGCGACAGGCGCGCGCGGTCCAGCATGTGGTGCGTCTCCGGGATGTCCGGCGCGTGCAGGCTGACGATGTCGCTGCGCGTCAGCAGCTCCTCCAGCGACATCAGGCGGGCACCGAGCTTCTTTGCCTCGCCGGAGTCGACGTACGGGTCGTGCAGCAGCACCTCGAAGTCGAACGGCCGCAGCAGCTCCAGCAGCCTGCGCCCCACCCGGGACGCGCCGATCACCCCGATCCGGCGGCCCAGATTGCCGATCGGCGCGGTCTCGGCGGGCGTCGGCTGCGCGTGCGTACGGCGGTAGGTCTCGCGCAGGGAGAAGAAGTCCTTCCCGGCGAGCAGGATCATCGCGAGCGTGTACTCGGCGACGGGTACGGCGTTGGCGGTGACCGCGCTGGAGACGCTCACCCCGCGCGCCCACAGGGCGTCCCCGACCAGGGAACGCACCGAGCCCGCCGCGTGCAGCACGGCGCGCAGCTTCGGGGCGGCGGCCAGGGCCTCGGCGTCGAGGTGCGGGCAGCCCCAGCCGGTGATCAGGATCTCGGCATCCGCCAGCGCGGAGACCGCCGCCGGGTCGGTGAGGTCCTGGACGACGAGCGCGGGGTCGATGTCGGCGGTCCGGCGCAGCCGCTCCAGCACGGGCTCGGGGAACAGCAGCGGGAGGTGCACCGGATCCATGGCGAACACGGCCCTGGGCAGCGGGGCGCTGGGCATGACTCTCCTGGGGGCGAGTGGGGACGAGTACGGGAAACGTTTACTGAAAGCGTCTTCTACCGTAAATCTGTGGCCGAGCCATGGTCAATCAGTCGGAGCGGATCAGTCCCGTTCGGTCCTGCGTTGGGGTTGAGCTGCCAATTTCCCGCTGTTACCGGGGTGTTGGGGTCGCGCGGGCCGCTCGGGGCGGGTGGACCGGGTGTGCGTGAGGAGGACTGTGTCGTCACAACCGGTTGTGGTCGGCGCGGCCGGACGGTTTGTGTGGATCCGGGGGACGGGGCGGGTGGGAGTGCTGCTCCCGGGTGGTTCGCGTGGTCGGTGTCCGTGCAGCTCAGGGCCGTGTCCGGGCTGTTCCGGCGGCCTGTTGGGCGGGCCTTTCGGGGTGGCTGGGTACGTGCACAGAGTTTTCGAAAACGTGCGCAAACTCTTGACGGGTCCCTTGAGGCGGCAGAAGCTCAGCGCACTCGGTCGTAGCAACCGGTTGCTACGCGTTACTCGGGCGGGTCGTTGTCATGCCCGTATCCCAGCAGCTCTCAAGAAGGCGAGACCCCATGCGTTCCCACGCCGGTGCCCCTCCCAGCCGCCGCAGGTTCCTCGCGCTGTCGGCCGGCGGGGCCGTGGCCGGTGCGGCGGCGCTGAACGGGTGCGCGCTCCCGGTCTCCGGCTCGGTCGGCGGCGGGGGAGAGTCCATCACGATGATGGTCTCGCCGGGTGACATCACCCCGGACCAGGTCAGGCAGGCGAAGAACAAGCTCGGGATCTCCGTCGAGCTGGTCAAGTGGGACATCACCAAGCTGATCGCGATGCTGACCAGCGGAAACCCGCCCGACCTGGTGCGCGGCGTGGGCGCGGTGGACGCCGCGTACTTCGCGGCGCGCGACACCGCCGAGAACCTCGACCCGTACTTCGCGCGCTCCACCGTCCTCAGGGCCGCCGACCTCGACCCGGTGAACGACCTGTGGCGCTTCGACGGCCGCACGCAGGGCAAGGGGCCGCGCTACGGCATGGCGAAGGACTTCTCCCAGGACTCCATGTACTGGTACAACACCGCCGTCTTCGACAAGGCGGGGATCACCTACCCGTCGGAGACCGAGCCGGTCACCTTCGAGCAGTGGCAGGAGGACGCGCGCCGTCTCGTCCAGCGCAAGCGGGGGCAGACCATCGTCTTCGGCGGCAGCTACGCGGGCCTCACCCGCTCGACGCTGCTCGCGACGATGACGGCCTCGGCGGGCGGCAGCCTCTTCGACGACGACTTCTCCCGCGTCGACTTCACCACCCCCGAAGCGCGCAAGGCGCTCGCCTGGTACATCGACTACTGCCACACCAAGGTCGGACCGAGCCTGATCCAGCCCGACCCCAACGGCTGGGACGGACCCACCTACCAGGCCGGACGCATGGCGATGTCCAACTCCGGTTACTGGCTGGGCGGGATGATCGGCACCGATCCGAAACTCGCCGCCGTCTCCCGGCTCGCCCCCGCACCCGTCTTCGCCGGCGGCCCCCGCATCAGCGCCTGCCAGGGCGGCACCGGACTGTGGATGCCGAAGAAGGCGAAGAACAAGGACGCCGCCTGGCGGGTCTTCGAGTGGTTCTTCGGCGAGGAACCCGCCAAGGAACGCGCCGCCGGAGGCTGGGGCATCCCGACCCTCAAGTCTCTGCGCGCCCTGATGCCCCATCAAGAGACATATCAGCAACGGACGTTGAAGGTGCAGGAGAACGAACTCAAGCATTACTCGGTCGTCTCCTTCACCCCGTACACGCGGGCCGACGCGCTCGACGCGCTCTTCAACCAGGCCGCCCCGGCGGCGATGAACGGCGGGATCTCCGTCGACAGACTCGCCGGACAACTGAACGACGTCGTCAACGAACAGCTCAAGCGCGGTAAGGAGCAAGTGGGATGACGGTCGATCAGATGACGGCGACACCGGCACGGACCGGGACGCCGCCCGCCCGGGGGAAGCGCGGCACCACCATGGCCGCCCGCCGCCACCGCGCGTTCTACCTGTTCACCTCCCCCTGGATCATCGGCTTCGTGCTGCTGACCGTGATCCCGATGGGGTACGCGCTCTGGCTCAGCTTCACCACGTTCGACGGGATCTCGCCGCACTGGACGTTCGTCGGCCTCGCCAACTACCGCGAACTGCTGCACGATCCGGTGACCTGGCACGCCCTCGGCCGGTCCGGACTCTTCGCCGTGACGTCCGTACCGCTGTCCATCGCCGCCGGACTCGGACTCGCCGTCCTGCTCAACAGGCCCTTGAAAGCACGGGGGTTGTTCCGGACGCTCATCTACCTGCCGGCGGTCGTGCCGCCGGTCGGCGCGGGACTCGCCTTCAAGGCGCTGTTCGACCAGAACTCCGGTGCCACCAACGGGGTGTTGACCTTCTTCGGCATCGACGCCGTGGGCTGGCTCGCCGACCCGTACGCGCGGTACGTGCTGCTGATGACCGTGCTGTGGACCGCCGGCAACATCATGATCATCTCGCTGGCGGGGCTCCAGGACGTACCCCGCGAACTCCACGAGGCGGCCGAACTCGACGGGGCGAGCGCCTGGCGGACGTTCCGCAGCATCACCGTCCCGCTGCTGTCGCCCGTCCTGCTCTTCCAGACCGTCACCGGGATGATCGCCTCGGTGCAGACCATCATGCCGCTGCTGCTCGCGCCGCTCGGCGACACCAGCGGGATCACGACCGTCCCGCAGTCCAACTACCTGTACATGATGCACGTGTTCGCGCAGTACTTCGCGCTCGGCCGGTACGGCTACGCCTCCGCGCTGCTGTGGGTGCTCTTCGTCATCATCCTCGCCGTGACGGGCCTGCTCTTCAGGTTCACGTCCGGCGCGGTCTTCTACAACGTCGGCCCGGAGGCGAAGAAGTGACCACGACCGTCCGCGTCCGCATGGGCCGCCTCGCCCTCTACACCGGACTCGTCGCCCTCACCGGCCTGTTCCTCGGCCCGTTCGGCTGGCTCGTCCTCACCGGCCTGAAAACACAAGGGGAGTTGGCGGCCTCACCGGTCCACTGGCTGCCGGACCACTTCCAGTGGCACAACTTCGCCGACGCGTTCACCCAGATCGATTTCCTCGGCTACGCCCGCAACTCCCTGATCATCGCGCTGATTTACGCCACCCTCGTCACCCTCAGCTCGGCCTGGGTCGGCTTCGGGTTCGCGCGGCTCGACGCACCGGGAAAGAAGACCCTGTTCGGCATCCTCATCGGCTCGATGATGCTGCCGCAGATGATCACCCTGCTGCCGACGTACCTCATCTTCGCCAAGCTCGGCATGGTCGACACGTACTGGCCGTGGGTCCTGTGGGGACTGTCCGCCGCGCCCTATCTCGTCTTCCTGTTCCGGCAGTTCTTCGCGGGGCTGCCACGCGAACTGGAGGAGGCCGCGATCATCGACGGCGCCGGGTACGCGGGGATCTTCTGGCGGATCTTCCTCCCGCAGTCCTGGCCCGTCCTGTCCGCGAGCTTCATCATCGCGTTCACCTGGACGTGGGGCGACTACATCGCACCCCAACTCCTGCTCTCCACCGACCGGACCACCCTCGCGGTCGCCGTGATGACGACGTACGTCAACGACTCGGGAGCGCCGGTCCCCGAACTCCAGGCCGCCGCCTCGGTGATGTACGTCGTGCCGATCCTGCTGGTGTTCCTCGTCGCCCAACGCGGCTTCGTCGCGGGGATGTCGACGTCGGGACTCAAGTAACTCCCTTGTCTGTACGGCTGGTTCGCCGCCTGGCGTCGAAAGCGGTGACCAGCCTGCCTTCTCCCAAGGAGCCCCCGCATGAATACGCCCCTCTCCCGCCGCACCGCCCTCCAGGCAGCCGGTGCCGCCACCCTCGCCGCCGGGCTCACCAGTGTGACGGCCGGCGAGGCGAACGCCTCCGGGACTGACAACTCCGCGCCGACGCTGGTTACTTACCCCCGCCCCGCGTCCATGCCGACCAACGCCGGCTACAAGGTCCGCGTCCGCACCGCCCCCGACGGCGACTGGCAGACCCTCGACATCTGGCGCCCCCAGCTCGGCGAGATCAACGCGGCCACCGGCTCCGGCAAGGTCTACAACTCCTCCCTGGTCTCCTTCGACTTCCACGGCCCCGTCGAGATCGAGGTGACCTACCTCAAGGGCGGCACCACCAAGGCCCGCGTGCGACCCGACTCGTACGGCATCACACCCGAACTCCTCGGCGACACCCTGCGGTTCACCCTCGACGAGCCGCGCAACGTCGTCGTCCAGATCAACGACGACGTCTTCGACACCCTGCACGTCCTCACCGGCTGCCCCGACCCGCACGCCCCCAAGTCCGGTGACCCGGACGTCATTTACTTCGGCCCCGGCGTACACACCACCTCCGACGGCACCCTGAAGGTCGCCGAGGGCCAGACCGTGTACCTCGACGGCGGCGCCGTCCTCACCGCGACCGTCCTCTTCCAGAGCGTGAAGAACGCCCGCCTGACCGGGCGCGGGTTCATCAACTCGACGTCCGGGGGCGGGGCGTTGGTCGAGAACAGCGAGAACATCCGCGTCGAGGGCGTCACGATGCTGAACCCGAACGGGTACGCCACCCAGCTCGGCAACAGCAAGAACGTCCACATCAAGGGCCTGCGCTCGTTCAGTTCGAAGGGCTGGGGCGACGGCATCGACGTCTTCTGCAGCGAGAACGTCGTCATCGACGGCGTCTTCATGCGCAACTCCGATGACTGCATCGCCATTTACACGCACCGCTGGAACTACTACGGCGACACCCGCAACGTCACCGTGAAGAACGCGACCCTCTGGGCCGACGTCGCCCACCCCATCAACGTCGGCACGCACGGCAACACCGACAACCCCGAGGTCATCGAGAACCTGCACTTCCAGAACATCGACATCTGCGACCACCGCGAACCGCAGATGAACTACCAGGGCTGCATCGCCCTCAACCCCGGTGACTCCAACCTGATCCGGGGCGTCCGCGCCGAGGACATCCGGATCGAGAACTTCCGCTGGGGCCAGGTCATCTACATGAAGGTCATGTACAACACGAAGTACAACACGTCCGTCGGCCGGGGCATCGAGAACGTCTACATCAAGAACCTCACCTACACCGGCACCAACGCCAAGCCGTCCCTGTTCCTCGGCTACGACGCCGAACACGCGGTGAGGAACGTGACGTTCGAGAACCTGGTGATCAACGGCCAGACCATCGCGGACTCCATGAAGAAGCCGGGCTGGTACTACACCACCGACGTCATGCAGTGGTTCGCCAACGAGCACGTCATCAACCTGAAGTTCATCACCACCGCGGAAGCGCAGGCCGCCCGGTGAGTCCCATCAGCCGCCGCGGACTGCTGAGTTCGTCCGCAGCCCTGTTCCTCGCCGCCGGGACGAGCACCCTGACCGTCCCGGCGGCGAGCGCCAACACCCGTACACCGCAAGGCGGTTCGCAGATCGCCCACCCCGGGCTCCTGCACACCGCCGACGACCTGGCCCGCATGAAGGCCGCCGTCGGAGCGAAGCGATCCCCGGTGTACGACGGCTACTTGGCGCTCGCCGCGCACGCCCGCTCGCAGAGCACGTACGCCGTCCAGAACACCGGCCAGATCACCTCCTGGGGCCGGGGCCCCACCAACTTCCAGAACCAGGCCGTCGCCGACTCGGCCGCCGCCTATCAGAACGCCCTCCTGTGGGCGGTCACCGGCAACCGCGCCAATGCCGACAAGGCCCGCGACATCCTCAACGCCTGGTCGGCCTCGCTGACCGTCGTCACCGGCGCCGACGGCCCGCTCGGCGCCGGGCTCCAGGGCTTCAAGTTCGCGAACGCCGCCGAACTCCTGCGCCACACCGGCTACGACGGCTGGACCGAGGCTGAAATGGCGCGCTGCGAACGGTCGTTCCTCGACGTCTGGTACCCGGCGGTCTCCGGCTACATGCTGTACGCCAACGGCAACTGGGATCTGACGGCCATTCAAACGATCCTGGCCATCGGGGTGTTCTGCGACGAGCCGACCCTCGTCGAGGACGCCCTGCGCTTCGCGGCGGCCGGCGCGGGCAACGGGAGCGTCGCCCATCGCGTCGTCCGACCGGACGGCCAGGGCCAGGAGTCGGGCCGAGACCAGGGCCACGAGCAACTCGCCGTCGGCCTGATGGGCGACATCGCACAGGTGGCCTGGAACCAGGGCGTCGACCTCTGGTCCTTCGACGGCAACCGCATTCTGGCGGGCGCCGAGTACGCGGCGCGCTACAACCTCGGCGGCGACGTCCCCTTCACCCCCGACCTCGACCGCACCGGCAAGTACGTCAAGCAGACGGTCTCCGCGATCGGCCGGGGCAACCTGCCGCCGATCTACGAGATGTACCTCGCGCACTACAAGGGCGTACGCGGCATCGAGGCGCCCGACATTCAGGCAGCCGTTTTCCGGGGCGCTAACGGTACCCGTCTGGTCGAGGGCAGCAACGACGACCTCCCGAGCTGGGGGACCTTCGCCTACGCCGGTACGACGGCCCCCGCGCCGACGGTTCCGGCGCCTCCGGCCGGACTCACGGTGGTGGGGGAGGAGCGCGTGGTCGAGCTGGCCTGGCTGCCCTCTGTTGCTGCAAGCGGTTACACAATCCGGCGCGCCACCCACCCCGCCGGCCCCTACACGGTGCTCGCGACCGGCGTGACCGCACCGGCGTACACCGACACCGCCGTCCGGCCCGGACGGGCGTACCACTACACCGTCAGCGCCTCCAACGACCTGGGGACGAGCGGGAGTTCGGTGGCCGTCGGCGCCAACGCCGGGCTGCCCGGGCCCTGGACGAGCGGGGACGTCGGGGCGGTGAAGATCCCCGGCTCGACCGCGTACGACGGAGAGCGGTTCGTGCTGGAGGCGTCGGGGACCGCCGACACGTACCAGTTCGCCCAACTCCCGCTGCGCGGCGACGGATCGGTGACCGCGCGGATCGTCTGGCCGCTCAGCTCGCAGTACTCCAAGATCGGCGTCACGCTGCGCAGCTCCGCCGACCCCGACGCTGCCCACGCCGCGATGCTGATCCAGGGGCTGCCGCTGCACACCTGGAGCGGGGTGTGGAGCGTACGCCCCGCCCAGGGCTCCGCCGTTTCAGCAACCGGTTCCACACCCGTTCCCCCCACCCAGCAGGAGGCGATCACCACCCGCGCCGCCTTCCCCATCTCCAGCCTCGGCACGCTCCCCGAGTCGGCGACCCCGCTCGAAGCGCCGTACGTCGAAGGCGCGGGCGACGGATACCGGCTGCGCGCCCCCTACTGGGTACGGGTGACCCGCAAGGGCCGCCGCTGCACCGGCGCGATCTCCCCCGACGGCGTCCACTGGACCGAAGTCGGCTCCACGGACGTCGAGTTGGGCCGTACCGTCCACGCGGGACTCACCCTCACCTCCTGCCTGGGCGTCGACGAGCCGTACGCCGAGACCGGGACCGGCGCCTTCGACAACGTCACCGTCACGGACAGCGCCGGAACCGTCTGGCGGACCCCGCGCCCCACCCGTACCGCCACCGACCTCAAGTCCGGCCCCGACGGCCTGACTTGGACCGACCCCGACCTGTCCGCCCGGTACACCGTCCTGCGCGCACCGAGTCCGCGCGGCCCCTTCCGGGCCGTCGCCACCGACGTCGGCCCGGTCGGCTTCGGCACCCGCATCCGCTGGACCGACCCGACCGCAGACACCGGGACGACGTACCGCTACGCCGTCGCCAAGACCAACTCAACTGGAACCGGGCCGTGTTCGGCGTCTGTGGCGGCTGACGTCGCGGCTGCTCCCGCACCGGTCGTGCAGGTTCCACCGAGCCAGGTCCCCGCCCCCTGGACCGCCGCCGACCTCGGGGACCCCGTCACCGACCGGTCCGCGTTCGGCACCCTCGGGGTCGTCGCGATCCTCACGCCCGGCAGCACCACGTACGCCGACGACACCTTCACCGTACACGGCGCGGGAGTCGACCTCAGCGCCAACAACCAAGGGATGACAGGCCAGTTCGTACGGCAGAGGGTCAGCGGGGACTGCACGGTCACCGCGCGGCTGCTGTCCCGGGAGGGCGCCACCGCCGACCGGGTCGGGCTGCTGATGGCCAAGTCCTCGAACCCCTTCGACCTCGCCGCCGGGATCGTCGTGACCGGCGGGAGCACCGCGCAGCTCATGCTGCGCCCGACGGCCGCCGGAGCCTCCGCGTTCACCGGCACCACGGCCGTCCAACTCCCCACCCTGCTCCGGCTGAAGCGCACGGGAACCGCTTTCGCCGCAGCGATCTCCACCGACGACGGCGCCACCTGGACCACCCTCGCCGAGGGCACGGTCCCGCTCTTCGGTGACGCCCCCTACCACGTGGGCCTGGTGGTCTGCTCGCGCAACCAACTCGCCCTCGCCACGGCACGGTTCACCGAGGTGATCATCACCTCCGACTAGACGGGAGCCCCACCCCCATGAGCCGCACTCCCCAACTCCCCAGCCGCCGCACCCTGTTGAAATCGGCGGGCGGCCTGGGCGCCGCCCTCGCGCTCGGCGGAGCGGCCTCCGCGCTGACCCCCACCACCGCGGATGCCGCCCCGGCGACCTTCACCCACCCCGGCATGCTCCACAACGCCGGTGACATCAACCGCGCCAAGGTCCGCGTCGCCGCGGGCACCGACCCCTGGCTGGCGGGCTGGAACAGGCTGACCGCCAACTCCCACTCCGCCTCCACCTGGACGAACCGGGCCACCGCGACCATCGTCCGCGGCGGCACCGGCGAGAACTACCCCCAGCTGTACAACGACATCGCCGCCGCCTACCAGAACGCCCTGCGCTGGAAGGTCGCCGGCACCGAGGCCAACGCGGTCTGCGCCGCGAACATCCTCAACGCCTGGTCGAGGACGCTGACTTCGGTCACCGGCAACGCGGACCGCTTCCTCGCCGCCGGTATCTACGGCTGGGAGTTCGCCAACGCCTGCGAACTCATGCGCGGCTACTCGGGGTTCGACCTCGCCGCCGCCCAGGAGATGCTGGCCAGGGTCTTCTACCCGCTCAACAACCAGTTCCTGACCGGCCACAACGACGCCTGCATCACCAACTACTGGGCCAACTGGGACCTTTGCACCATGGGCTCCGTCATGGCCATCGGCATCCTCAACGACGACGCGGCCAAGTACGACCAGGCCGTCACCTACTTCAAGTCCGGCGCGGGCAACGGCTCCATCAAGAACGCCGTGCCGTTCCTCCACACCGACTCCGACGGCTACGCGCTCGGCCAGTGGCAGGAGTCAGGGCGCGACCAGGGCCACACCGTCATGGGCATGGGCCAGATGGGCGCGATCTGCGAGATGGCCTGGAACCAGGGCGACGACCTCTACTCGTACGACGACCGGCGGTTCTTCAAGGCCGCGCAGTACGTCGCCAAGTACAACCTCGGCCTCGACGTCCCCTTCACGACGTACACCTGGGGTACGGGGCAGAACTGCTCCCAGCAGTCCCAGACCGTCGTCTCCGCGACAGCCCGGGGCCAGGCCCGCCCGGTCTGGGCGCAGCTGCACTTCCACTACAACCGCAGGCTCGGCCTCGACGACAAGTACATCGCCCAGATCTACGCCGCCGTCGCCCCCGAGGGCGGCGGTGGGGACTACGGGACTACGAGCGGAGGCTTCGACCAGCTCGGCTTCGGCACCCTGATGTACGCCAAATAGCCCTCTGAACGGCTCGTGCACCGGAATACCAGGCGTCCCTGTGGTGCTCTGGTACTACCCGGTGCACGAGTGGCGGCGAAGGGCTGGTGGCAGATGAGGCCAGTGGTCAGGACTCCCTACGGCGACGTACGCGGCAGGTATGAGAACGGCATCTCGGTCTTCCGGGGTATCCCGTACGCGGCGCCCCCCTTCGGACCCCGGCGGTTCAGACCCCCGGTGCCGCCCGAGCCGTGGACCGGCGTCCGGGACGCCGGGGAGTTCGGGCCGACGGCGCCGAAACCCCCGTACTCGGAAGCCTTCGCGCAGTTCCTGTCCGACCCCGACATCTCAGGGGACGACTGCCTCAATCTCAACGTGTGGACACCCGAGCCAGGGCCAGGCGCCCGGCTCCCGGTCGTCGTCTGGTTCCACGGCGGCGCGCTGACCAGGGGTTCTTCCGCCGTTCCGGTGTACGACGGGACACCGTTCGCGCGGGACGGGATCGTGTTCGTGTCCCTCAACCACCGGCTCGGCGTCGAGGGCTACGGCCTCTTCCCGGACACCCCCGCCAACCCCGGACTGCGCGACCAGCTCGCCGCCCTCGAATGGGTGCGCGACGCGATCGGCGCGTTCGGCGGCGACCCCGACCGCGTCACCCTGATGGGGCAGTCGGCCGGCGCGATCAGCATCGGCGCCCTCATCGCCGCACCCCAGGCGCAGGGCCTGTTCCGGCGGGCCGTGCTCCAGAGCGGGGCGCCCGAGGCGTCCGACCGGGACAAGGTGCGGCGCATGGTGCGCCGGATGGCGAACCGGCTGAAGATCCCGGCGACCGCCGAGGCGTTCGCGGCCGTCGACCGGGAGGTACTACTCCGCACGCAGTACGAGGTCGGACGGCTCTCCAGCCCCGTCCTCGGCGGGCCCGCGTTCGGGATCGTCACCGACGGCGACCTCGTGCCCCGCGACCCGCTCCAGGCGCTGATCGACGGCGACGTCGCCCGTGACGTGGACCTGCTCGTCGGCTGGACCAGCGACGAGTACCGGCTCTGGCTCGTCCCCGGCGGACTCGTCGAGCGCGTCGACCGGCTCGGACCCGTCGCCCTCGCGGGGGCCATGGCCCGCTGCCACTGTGGCTCCGAGGTACCACGGGGCTACCGCGCCCTCCACCCGGACGCCGGACCCGCCGAGATCGTCGGCCAGATGGTCACCGACCACATGCTCCGCCGCCCCCTGCACCGGCTCGCGGACTCCCGGCCGGGTACGTCATACCTGTACGAGTTCGCCTGGCCCTCCGGACGCCCCGGACTCGGCGCCTGCCACTCCCTCGAACTCGGCTTCGTCTTCGATGCCGGGGACTCGCCGGACTCCGTCAAGCTCGCGGGAGAAAACCCGCCGAAAACGCTTGCTGCCGAGGTGCACGGGGCGTGGACGCGGTTCGTGAAGACCGGGGACCCCGGGTGGGAGGCGTGGGACGCGACGCATCCGGTGCGGGTGTTCGGGGACGGGCCGACGCGGACGGCGCTCGGTCCCCGGGACGCCGATCTCGCACTGTGGGACGCCGAGCCGGCCGTACCGCACCAGGCCGAGGCCGTTGTGGAACCACTTCCCGCACGTTCTCTACGGGGGACCGAGCTGCGGTCGGTGGTACGGAGGCTGCGGCGGACGGGGTCCGGTAAGGCGGGGTAACCGGTTACATTCCGTTGCTGTTCGGCAAGACGGGGTAACCGATTACTGCCTGTTACTGCGAGCCCCCTCGCGTCACCGCACGCCTTCGTATCTCACCGCGCGTCTTTGGGCGGCTTCACCGAGTCCCGGACGACCACATGCGTCCCCAGCAGCAGATGCTCGTCCGACGCGCCCGGCGTGCGGCCCAGGGCCGTGCGTACGGCGACGCGGCCCAGCTCTTCGTACGGCACGTGGACCGTCGTCAGCGCCGGGTACAGGTCACGGGCGTACGGGATGTCGTCGTACCCGGCGAGCGAGACGTCGTCCGGGACCTTCAGGCCCGCCTCGTGCAGGGCCGTCAGCGCGCCCGCCGCGACCATGTCCGTCGCCGCGACGACCGCCGTGAAGTCGAGGCCGTCCGCGAGGGCCTGGCGCATCAGGCGGTGGCCGGAGTCGCGGGTGAAGTCGCCGTGCAGGACGAGTGCGGGGTCGACCTCGACGCCGCGTGCCCGGTGCGCGCTTGTGTAACCGCGTTCACGGCCTTGCGCCGTCGTGTGGTCCGGGCGGCCACCGAGGAACAGCACCCGGGTGTGGCCCTGCGCGAGGACGTGGGCGACGAGGGCGTGGGCGCCGGACTCGTTGTCGTACTCGATGACCGTGACCGGCGCGCCCGGGTTCAGCGGGGGGCGTCCGCACAGCACCAGGCGGGAGCCCGCCGAGGCCAGCAAGTCGGCCATTCTCGTGGTGCGTTCACGGTATTCGGGGGTGTCCGCCGTGCCGCCCACGAGGATGACGGCGGCGGCCCGCTGCGCCCGCATCATCTCCACGAACTCGGTCTCCTGGCGTACGTCGCCCTCCGTGCCGCACACCAGACACAGGTGGCCGTGGCGCGCGGCCTCGCGCTCCACGCCGTACGCCATCAGCGCGAACGACGGGCCGGTGATGTCCTCCAGGACGAACGCGAGCGTGGGTGTGCCGACCCCGGCGACCGCCTTCGCGCGCGCGTCGGCGACGTAGTCCAGGTCCCGCACCGCGCGCATCACCCGCCCGCGCGTCTCCGCGCTCACCGGGTACACCCCGCCCAGCACCCGCGACACGGTCGCCGCGGACACCCCGGCGCGGGCCGCGACGTCCCGGATCGTGCTGCGCTCCCCGCTCTTCCTGGTCATGTTCCGCCCCTCTTCGCCCCGTGCCGCGCCCCGTGGGACCGGTGTAGAAACCCGTGCGGTAACCGCTTACTGCCGGAGGCTGGTCCGCGCCCCCGTGGAACGGCGGAAACAGTCCGGGTAAACGGTTCCCAGCGGGGAGGCTAGCAGCGTGTCCAGGACCCCGGGGCCCGTGCTTACCGGGCCGCCGCCGCGAGCGTCTTCGCGATCGACGCGATGGCCTCCGGGCCGACCCGGCAGCAGCCGCCGATCAGGCGGGCGCCCGCTGCGCTCCAGCCCTCGACCTCCTCCGGCGCGAACGACGAACTGCCCGTCCAGGTACGGGCGTTCGCGTCCCAGCCCTCACCGCTGTTCGGGTAGACGACCACCGGCTTGCCGGTCACGCGGGCCGCGATCTCGACCGCCCTCGTCGCGTCGCCGGGGGCGCAGCAGTTGACGCCGACCGCGATGATCTCGTCCACGTCCGCCGCCAGCGCGAACGCCTCCTCCAGGGGCTGTCCGGCGCGCGTGCGGTCGCCCTCGACGCTGTACGACAGCCAGGCGGGGGTGCCGAGGCCGCGCACGACCTCCAGGAGCGCCTTGGCCTCGTCGGTGTCGGGGACGGTCTCCAGGGCCAGGACGTCGGGGGCCGCCGCGGCCAGCGTTTCGATGCGGGGGCGGTGGAAGGCGGCCAGTTCGGGGACGGTGAGGCCGTAGCGGCCCCGGTACTCGGAGCCGTCGGCGAGCATCGCGCCGTACGGGCCGATCGAGGCGGCTACGTAGAGGGGGCGGGGGGCGGTGCCTGTGCCGGCGCCGGGCCTGGTGCCGAGGGCGTCAGCTGCCTGCGCCCTCCGTGCTGCCTCCCGCGCCAACTCCACGCTCTGTACGAGGAGTTCGCTCGCCCTCTCCCGCTCGATGCCCCGCTTCGCGAACCCCTCGTACGTCGCCTGGTAACTCGACGTGATCGCGACGTCCGCCCCCGCGAGGAAGTACGCGAGGTGCGCCTGCGTGATCGCCTCCGGCACCTCCGCGAGGAGCCGCGCGGACCACAGCTCGTCGCTCAAGTCGTGCCCGGCGGACTCCAGTTGGTTGGACATGCCGCCGTCGAGGACGAGGGAACCGGCGGCGAGGGCCTCGGTGAGGAGCGGGGCGGGCGTTTCGCTGGTCATGCTCCGACGCTAGTCGACACGGCGCGGGTCGGCCGAATGTGTCCAGTTCATGAACGAACTGCCCACGATGTGGGATGCGGGGATACGATCACGCCCCCTCGTCCCGAAACCGTCCCCTGGAACCACGATGACCTCCGCCGACACCCCCGAAGCTCCCGCAGCAGCCACTCCCCGCCCGGCGGCCTCCCCCCGCCGCACCTTCGGCCTCACCGCCGCGACCGCCCTCGTCATGGGCAACATCATCGGCGGCGGCATCTTCGCCCTGCCCGCCGCCGTCGCCCCCTACGGCACCCTCAGCCTCCTCGCCTTCGTCGTCCTCTCGGTCGCCGCGGTTCTTCTCGCCCTGCTCTTCGGCAAGTTGGCCAAGCGCAGCCCCGTCACCGGTGGCCTGTACGTCTATCCGCGCGACGCGTTCGGCCCGTTCGCCGGGTTCCTGTCGGCCTGGTCGTACTGGACGATGTGCTGGGTCTCCATCGCCGCGCTGGCCGTCGCGGTCGTCGGCTACGTCGACGTACTGATCCCGCTGCACGGCAACCACGCGCTCGAAGGACTCGTCGCGCTGCTCGCGCTGTGGCTCCCGGCCGCCGCGAACTTCGCGGGGACCCGCTGGGTCGGGACGGTCCAAATCGTGTCCACGGTACTGAAGTTCGTCCCGCTGCTGCTCGTCGCGACGATCGGCCTCTTCTTCGTCGACATGGACAACTTCGGCCCGTTCAACGCGACCGGCGACAGTGTCCCGGGCGCACTCGCCGCCTCCGCCGCGCTGCTCCTCTACAGCTTCCTCGGCGTCGAGTCGGCCGCCGTCAGCGCGGGCGAGGTAGAGAACCCGGAGCGCAACGTGGGACGCGCGAGCGTACTCGGCACGCTGGCCTCGGCGTTGGTGTACATCCTCGGTACGGTCGCCGTCTTCGGTCTCGTTCCGCACGCTCAACTCGTCGAGTCCGGCGCCCCGTTCGCCGACGCGGTGAACGCCATCACCGGTGGCACCTGGGGCGGCACCGCCATCTCGCTCGTCGCCGTCGCGTCCATCGTCGGCTGCCTCAACGGGTGGATCCTCCTCGCGGCTCAAATGCCGTACGCCGCCGCGCGGGACGGCCTGTTCCCGAAGCCGTTCGCGAAGGTCGGCAAGGGGGGCGTCCCCGGCTTCGGCGTGTGGGCGGTCGCCGTGCTCGGCACCGCGCTGATCGGCCTCAACTACACGGCGGGACCGGACACCACGTTCCGAGTCCTCGTGCTCATCACGACGTTCACCGGATGCGTGCCGTATCTCCTGTCCGCGGCGGCCCAGTTGTACTGGCTGGCACGCGGCACCCGCGAGCGCGTACGGCCCGCCGGGCTCGTCCGCGATCTGCTCGTCGCCGGGCTGTCGTTCGGGTTCTCGTTCTGGCTGATCGCCGGGGCGGGGTATGCGGCGGTGTATCAGGGCGCGTTGTTCCTGTTCGCGGGGATTCCGGTGTACGTGTGGCTGAAGGGACGTCAGGAGGGGCCCGAGGCATAGGAGTTGACCAGCCTGACCTCGTGATCGACGGCGTCACCGCCGGGGTGTGGAGGGCGAGCGGTCGGCCGTCGTGAAGGTCCTCGCCCGCACGAATCCGGTACGACGGAGGTCTGGTCGGCGTACGGCCTGCGTGCGCCCCGGCTGCTGGCCTGCGGTGGGGGCCCTGGCCGAGCGAAGCCGAGAGCTTGGCGGGCGGCGACGTCGCGTTGTGGGCTGGAGGACGTACCGGGCGACTCCGCGACGTCCTGACCGCTGGACCGGCACATCGCGCACGCGCGACGGCTGGGCCGGGCACAGGGCACCGGACCGGCGGTCGGGGAGACGTGTCTCAGCAAGCGGTTCCTGCGCCGTTACATCGCCGCGGCGGCGACCGGCGTAAGCCTCCTGGGCGACGACGAGGCATGGCGACGCCCCCTCGTCCACGACCGCTTCCCGCCCGGCCTGCGCACCGCGATGGTCCGCCTCCACCACGACCGTGACTGGTTCCTCGACGTCATGGAGAACCTGCCCCGCGCTGGCGAGAACCGGCTCGACTACGGCGCCACACGCACGGCGTCGGCCGAACTCCGCTACCGCGAACGCGGGTTGGTGCTCGCGTTCCTGGGGGAGCAGGCGCGGCAGCCGGCGGTGGAACCAGAGTTCCCGCCCGCCCCAGCGGACGCTGACAGCCCTCTCGCCGAAACCCCTCGAAAAAAGTTTGGGAAAACGCTTTCTCTCAAGTCACGTCAGACCCGTTGACCTCGTCGTAACGCACCCTTACCTTTTCGGCGTTCGGAATGTCACATTCTGTTCGCAGTGTCGAACACCGCTCGTGAGGTGCGCCCCCGCATGAACCCCCTCGTCCTCAACCGCGCCGACCCCCAGGCGCTCCGGCACACGGACGGCCACTACTACTTCACGGCGACCCACCCGGAGTACGACCGCATCGTCCTGCGCCGCTCCCGTACCCTCGAAGGTCTCGCCGAGGCCCCCGAGTCGGTGATCTGGCGGGCCCACCCCACGGGCGAGATGGCCGCTCATATCTGGGCCCCGGAACTCCACCGGGTCGGCGACGCCTGGTACGTGTACTTCGCCGCCGCTCCGTCGCAGGACGAGTGGAAGATCCGCATCTGGGTCCTGGAGAACCTGAACGACGACCCCTTCGAGGGGAGTTGGACGGAGAAGGGCCGCGTCGAGACGGAGTGGGACACCTTCTCGCTGGACGCGACCACCTTCGTACACAACGGAGTTCAGTACTTGGCCTGGGCCCAGGCGGACCCCACCCGCGAGGGCCACAACACGGCGATCCTGCTCTCCGCGATGGAGAACCCGTGGACCCTGACGGGCCCTCAGTCCGTCCTGTCCGCACCGGAGTTGGAGTGGGAGTGCCGGGGTCACAAGGTGAACGAGGGCCCGTACGTCGTCGAGAGGGACGGCCGGATCCACCTCACCTACTCCGCGAGCGCCACCGACCACCACTACTGCGTCGGCCTCCTCACCACCGACGCGGAAGCGGACCTGCTCGACCCGGCCGTATGGACGAAGTCCCCGCACCCGGTCCTCGCCACCAGCGAGGCCAACAGTGTCTACGGCCCCGGCCACAACTCGTTCACGGTCGCCGAGGACGGCGAGACGGACGTGATCCTCTACCACGCCCGCTCCTACAAGGAGATCGACGGCGACCCCCTGAACGACCCCAACCGCCACACCCGCATGCAGCCGTTCGGCTGGAACCCGGACGGCACACCGGACTTCGGCGTCCCCAGCGCCGACACCGCTAAGGAGAGTGCGTGAGATGAGACGTGTGTACGCGATCCTGATCGCCCTCTGTACGGCCCTGGCCGGCGCCCTGGCCCTGGCCGGTCCAGCCCAGGCCGCACCCCAGACGCTCCCCAACGGCGTCCAGTTCACCGACACTTCGGGCAGCGTCGTGCACGCCCATGGCGGCGGTGTCATCAAAGTCGGCTCCTACTACTACTGGTTCGGCGAGGACCGCAACGCCGACAACACTTTCCGCTCGGTGGACGCCTACCGTTCGACCGACTTGAAGACGTGGGAGTTCCGCAACCGCGTTCTCACCCAGTCCAGCGCCTCGGAGTTGGGCACGGCGTACATCGAGCGCCCGAAGGTCATCTACAACGCGTCCACGGGCAAGTTCGTGATGTGGATGCACAAGGAGAACGGCGTCGACTACGGCGAGGCCCGTGCGGCGGTCGCCGTCTCCGACACGGTCGACGGCAACTACAGCTACCAGGGCAGCTTCCGACCCCTCGGGCAGTACATGTCGCGTGACATCACGGCGTTCGTCGACACCGACGGCACCGGCTACATGGTGTCGGCGGCGAACGAGAACTACGACCTCCAGATCTACAAGCTGACGGCCGACTACACCGCGATCGACAGCCTCGTCGCCAACCCCTGGGCGGGCGGCCACCGCGAGGCCCCGGCCCTCTTCAAGCGCAACGGCGTCTACTTCATGCTGACTTCGGGCGCCACCGGCTGGAGCCCCAACCAGCAGCAGTACGCCACCGCCACGAGCCTCGCCGGTCCCTGGTCCGCGATGACGAACGTCGGCGACTCGACGGCATACGGCTCGCAGACCGCGTACGTCCTTCCTGTCCAGGGGACTTCGGGCACCTCGTACCTCTACATGGGCGACCGGTGGGGCAACTCCTTCGGTGCCACCGTCAACGACTCCCGTTACGTGTGGCTGCCGTTGAGCTTCCCCAGCAACACCTCGCTGTCGATGTCGTGGTCCCCGGAGATCACCGTGGACACCGCCGCCGGGACCGTGACCGGGGTCAGCGCCACCTACAACACCCTTGTCGCGCGGCACAGTTCGAAGTGCGCGGACGTCGCGAACCAGTCCCTCGCGACCGGCGCCGCGATCAGCCAGTACACCTGCAACAGCGGCGGCAACCAGAAGTGGTGGTTCAAGGACCTCGGCACCGGCTACTACCAACTCATCGGCCGCCAGAGCTCGTTGTGCCTCCAGGAGAACGCGAGCAGCGTCACCCAGGAGAACTGCGGCAGCGCGACGACCCAGCAGTGGAGCGTCACCGCCTCGGGCAGCTACTGGCTCGTGAAGTCCCGGGCGAGCGGCGAGTGCCTCGACGTGAACGGCGGGTCGACCGCCAACTCGGCGGCGATCATCACGTACACGTGCAACGGCGCCACCAACCAGCAGTGGACGCGGGGCAGTTGACGCACCTCTAAAAGAAAGGGGGTCGGAGTCCATGAAGACCCCGGCCCCCTGGCTCAGTTGGCTACGCCAGCAGATCGATCGCGTCGATCGCCGTCCCCGCGCTCAGGAACCCGGTCGACCCCGACCCGCTCACCACGTTGATCTTCAGCGTGTTGTACTGGCTCGTGTCGGTGAGCCACGCGCTCGCCGGAACGCTGTACGTGAACGTGTAGTTGTTCCCCCGGTACGACCCGTTCGTCAGCGACCGCGTGCTCGGCTGCGTGGGCGGCGAGGGGATCGGCGACGTCCAGGAGTCGTTGACGACGACCTGCGGACGGCCGTTCGCGTACGCGGTGGTGACCCCGATCCGCAGCGTGTGCGCGGCGGCGGCCTGCGCGGCCGTCAGCTTGAAGTACACGATCAGACCGCTGTTGACGTCCTTCCAGAGGTAGCAGGGGAAGGCGGACGTCTCGCTGCCACTGCCGATCACGACGTTCCCGGTCCACGCCGAGGCGCGTACGTCGGAGGGGTGCGCGTACGTCATCAGGTCGGCGTTCTTGAACCCGCCCGGCGTCCCGTTCCAGTCGCCGATCCGCCAGATCGTCCCCGCGTTGGAGGGGTCGTTGGAGGACGGGATCGCGATGGAGTTGAGGGTGGTCGTCCCACCGGCGGTGACGCTCACCGACGTGGTGTAGACGGCGAGTTCCCCCTTGAACACCGTCAACGTGTACGTCCCCGGCAGGACTTGGCCGATCGAGAAGAAGCCGTCCGAGGAGCGCGCCGAACCCCAGTACTGGGCCGCTGAGTTGGCGAGGCCCACCGTGTACGCGTACGCCGTGTTGCGCCCGGTGATGCCGACGCCCGCGACCCGGCCCCGGCCGCCCGAGGCGACGTACCCGGAGATGCCGAGCGAGTCCGCCCAGGACGTCGTCAGCGTGCCCGCGTACAGCGAGGAGGAGGGGGCGCCGCCGTCGGTGAGGGCGATGACGTACGGGCCCTGGAGGCCGAAGCGTTCGTCCTCCGTCTGGTTCTGCGCGTAGTGCAGGATCTCGTACAGGCCGCCGCCGTCCGCGCTCTGGTGGCGCAGCAGCGAGCGGTAGAAGGGGCCGCCGGACGCCTTCTCGTGGTTGGAGCGGACGATCCACAGGCCGACGCCGTTCGCGCTCCAGCCGACGTAGTTGTAGTCGATGACCCGCAGCTTCGAGTAGTGCTTCGAGCGGGTCTGGCCGTCGGACTTCTGGAACACGTCCGACGCCTCGATGGTCGTCGGCGCGTAAGTGTAGGAATCCGGCTCGTCGTTGAGGAACAGACCCGCCTTGACGCGCAGGATGAAGCGGGTCGACGCGACCGACGTGTCCGCGCGGTTGGTCCACAGGTAGACGTTGTTCTCGCCGCTGCGGGCCGCGTAGTAGTGGCGCAGCGTGCCGTAGGCCACCGAGACGAGGATCGTCGAACCGGACTGCGCGATCGTCACCGCCGAGGCGCCGAGCCCCGACTCGATGTGCGAGTTCTTGCCGCCGTAGCCCTGGTACTCGGTGCCCTTGTAGACCAGCGAGGACAGGTCGCCGTTGGACTTGCTGACCTTGAAGACGAGGCTGGCGCCGGTGTCCACGACGTAGTTGGAGCCGTCGTCGCTCCAACCGAAGCCCGCCGCCGAGGCGTTGGCGCTGAGAGGACCGGCGAGGGCGGCGGTTCCGGCGGCGGCTGCGGCGCCGACGACGAAGGCGCGGCGGCCAACTCCCGTCGCGGAGGCGGCTCTTGAGTTTTCGGACATGGTGTTTTCGGACATCTGAGGAGCCTCCTGTGGGGTGGGGGATCGAGATGTGGGGGGTGGGTGCGGGTGCCGGGCCCACGTCGGCTCGACCGGCCTCCGGCAGTCAGCAGAGTGACAGTTGAATCGATTTCGCGAAAGGGCTTTCGCTTGCAGGAGGTTGGCAATCATGTGAAATGAGTCCAGAGTCTAGAAAGCGCTTGCCGAAGCGGGTACGGTCCTGCCGCCAGGCCCTGTCGCACCCATGAGGAGCAGCGAGTGAGACGTTTCAACATCGCCGTGCTGGCGGCGCTGACCCTGAGCACCGCCCTGTCGGCGGCCCCCGCCCAGGCCCACCCCGGCGGCCCGCGCCTCGGCCTCGACAACTGCACCGCCACCGCATGCCACTTCGACGTCCCGCCGGGCACGTACGACGTGAAGGTGCTCCTCGGCGGCGACGCGGCGTCCGCCACGAGCATCACCGGCGAGACCCGCCGCTCCCTCCTCCCGGAGACGGCCGTACCCGCCGGAGAGCGCACCGCCCGCAGCTTCACCGTCAACGTCCGTACGCCGGAAGGCGAACCGACCGGACCCGACGGCACCCCCGGCCTCGACCTCGCCCTCGGTGGCGCGGCCCCCGCCCTCGCCGGCATCCAGGTCACCCCCGCCAGGCACGCCCGTCAGATCTTCCTCGTCGGCGACTCCACGGTCTGCGACCAGCCCGGCGACCCGTACTCCGGCTGGGGCCAACAGCTGCCCCAGTACCTGCGCAAGGGCATCTCCGTCGCCAACTACGCGGATTCCGGGGAGAGTACGGTCACCTATCTGGCGAACCCTCAACTCTGGGCCACCGTCCAGCCGTTGATCCGACCCGGTGACCTCGTCCTCGTCCAGCTCGCGCACAACGACAAGACGACCGACGAGGCGACGTACCGCGCGAACCTGGAGGCCCTCGTCGCCGGGATCCGGGAGAAGCAGGGGCGGCCCGTCCTCGTCACGCCCATCGTCCGGCGCTGGTTCAACTCCGACGGCACGCTCAACAACGGAACCGCCCTCCTCGTCAACGGACTTGGCGTCGACCACCCGGCGGTGATCCGCTCCGTCGCGGCGGCCGAGGACATCCCGCTGATCGACCTCACCGCCAAGACCAAGGCGCTCGTCGAGTCGCTCGGGCCCGAGGGGTCCAAGGCGATCTACCTCTACAACGAGAAACGCGACAACACGCACACATCCGTGCATGGAGCGACGGTGTACGCGGAACTCGTACGTGACGAACTCGCCGCACAACACCTCGTACCGGAGGGCTTGGTGAGGGAAGGGTGACTGGGGTGGCGTTACCCGGGGAATGAGCCCGTACGAGCCCCTGGGGCGTCCCGACCGGAACCGGGGCGCCCCAGGTTCATGAACGCACGGCCGAACAGGCGCCGTACGCCTGGAAGTTACCGGAAGCCGGAAGCAAGGACACCCGCACATGCACCTCCCCCCTCCCGACCCCGCCCTCAGCCCGGCAACCGGTTACACCCGCGCCCACTGGGAGCGGGCCGCCGACACCCTCCTCGCCGCGACCGAGCCGTACGCCACCCCCGACCGCGCCCTCTACCACTTCCCCGGCGACCGCCAGAGCTGGTCCGGCCGCCTCTCCGACGGCCTCGAAGGCTACGCCCGCACCCTCCTGCTGGCCGCGTTCCGCCGCGACGAGACGGCACTTGAGCGCTACGCGGACGGCCTCGCGGCCGGGACAGCGGGCGTCTGGCCGAAGATCGAGCACCGCAGCCAGCCCCTGGTCGAGGCCGCGTCCATCGCCCTCGCCCTGCGCCTGACCCGCCCCCTCCTCTGGGACCGCCTCGACGACGCCGTCCAACAGCGCGCCGCCGCCTGGCTCACCGACGGCCTCACCGCCGAACCCTGGCCCTGCAACTGGGAGTTGTTCCCCGTCACGGTGGGCGGCTTCCTGGAGTCCATCGGCCACGAACCCGAAGCCTCCCGCCGCGCCGTCGACCACGGCCTCGAACGCATCGAGCAGTGGTACGTCGCCGACGGCTGGTACACCGACGGCGACGGCCGCAAGTTCGACTACTACAACGGCTGGGCGATGCACCTCTACCCGGTCCTGCACGCGTGGCTCGCGGACGACGAGAAGCTGCTGGACCTCTACGGAGGCCGCCTGGAACGCCATCTCGCCGACTACGCCCGCCTGTTCGGCGCCGACGGCGCACCCCTGCACCAGGGCCGCTCCCTGACGTACCGCTTCGCGACGACGGCCCCGCTCTGGCTCGGCGCCCTCACCGGCCGCACGCCTCTGGAGCCCGGCGAGACCCGCCGCCTGGCCTCGGGAGCCCTGAAGTACTTCCTGGACCGCGACGCGGTCTCCCCGGAGGGCCTCCTCACCCTGGGCTGGCACGGCCCCAACTCCGATGTCCTGCAAGGCTATTCGGGCCCGGCGTCCCCCTACTGGGCCAGCAAGGGCTTCCTCGGCCTCCTCCTGCCCCCGGAGCACGAGGTCTGGACGGCCACGGAATCCCCGTCCCCCTCGGAACGCGAGGACGCCCTCACCCCGCTGCCCGCCCCCAACTGGCTCCTCCAGTCGACCAGTTCGGACGGCATCGTCCGCATCCACAACCACGGCAGCGAGGACACCCGCTACGACCCGTACTACACGCGCCTCGCCTACTCGACGATCACGACGCCCGCACCCGCCCCCGACAACAGCGTGCTCATCGGCGACGACCCCACCCGCACCGACATCACCCCCCTCGGCACGGGCCCCGACTGGATCGCGTCCCACCACACGACGTCCACGGACGCCCGCGTCACGAGCATCACCCTCGCCCAAGGAGCCGTAGAGGTAAGGGCGTTCCTGGTGTCGGACGCCCCCGAGGGAACCCCCGTCCGCATCACGGGCTGGTCCGCGTCCGAGGGCACCCGCTCCGAACTCGTCCAAGTGAAGGGCGACCTCACCGGTCCGGACCCGACCCTGTTCGTCGCCCTCGCGAGGCTCACCGGCGAGGCGGAGCCCGGGGAGTTGGGGGAGGCGGTCGACGTGGAGACAGTGGGAGAAGGGGAGTTGGTGGTCCGGTGGGCCGGGGGCGGCTCGGTGAACGTGCGGATCGGCGTGGGCGAGGTGGCCGTCAGCCGCTGAGACCGTACGGGCGTCACAGAGTGATCACTCCGCTACAGTGGTCCAAATCGCTGATGGGGGCCGGAGGTTGGCGGTGCGCGAATGTCGGCGTTTCTTCATCGCCCTGGGCGTCGAGCGCTACCTGAACCTCCCCGAGCACGAGCAGCTCGGGAGCGTGCCCTCCGACATCCGCGCGGTGCGCGAACTCCTCGCCGGGTTCGGCTACCAGCACGTCCTGCCCGGACTCGGCGAGTACGAGAGCGCGGACCAGATCCGGCAGAAACTCCGGCACTGGTCCGCCGACATCGCGCTCACCCCCGACGACGTCGTGGTCTTCTACTACGCCGGACACGGCCTCGTGCAGGACCGGGACCGGCACTACCTGCTGTGCTGGGACTCGCGGGACGACGAGGACGCCGCGACGACGGCCCTCGCCACCGAGGACCTGGTCCGCATCCTGTGCCGGGGCGACCTGAGCCACCTCCTCCTCGTCCTCGACACGTGCGCGGGCGGCGCCGGCAGCGCCGACGCGACGGCCCTCGCCCTCCAGACGATCGCCTACCGGCGCGGCGGCTCCGGAACGGCCGGCGGACTCTGGTTCCTGGCCTCGGCCCGCCGCAAGGACCTCGCCGAGGAGGGCCGGTTCGCCACCGCGCTGCCCGCCGCCGTACGGGTCACCACCGAACGCACCGGCCAGCGCCAGCAGTTCCTCGACCTGACGGAACTGGTGAAGGCCGTCAACGAACGCTTCGAGGCGGACGGCACCGGCCAACGCGCCGAACTCGCCAGCGGGTTGGTCACCGGACTCGCGCCGTTCCTCCCCAACGCCGACTACCGCGAGGCGCTCCCGCCCATCGGCACCGACCTCGAACTCCAGCGCAGAGCCGCCACCTTGGACCTCGTCGACCACTTCGGGCCCCGCTCGCGCGGAGTCGAGTTCGAGTCCGAGCACGGCCTGTACTTCAGCGGCAGGACCCGCGTCCTCACCGAACTGACCCGCTGGCTCAGCGCCCCGGAGGGCGACGGGAGGGGCCGCGTCGTCACCGGACCGCCGGGCTGCGGCAAGTCCGCCGTCCTCGGCCGGGTCGTCGCCCGCTCCGACCCCGGGTACCGGGCCCGGTTCGACCTCGACGCGCTCGACCCCGCCACCGTCGTACCCGAGAGCTGCGTGACGGCCGCCGTGCACGCCCGGCACAAGCGGCTCGACGAGATCGTGGAACGCATCGCCGTCCATCTCGGCATCGACGTCGACGGCACGGCCGCGCTCCTCCAGGAGCTCACCCGGCGCGGGCGGGCCGGTTCCCCGACCGTCATCGTCGTGGACGCCGTGGACGAGGCCGGCTCCGACACCGCAGCCGACGCGGGCGGCCACGGCGAACCCCGGCGCATCACACGGGAGTTGCTCCGGCCGCTGTCGGAGATACCCGGCGTACGGCTCCTCGTGGGCACCCGCCCCGAACTCGTCGGCCCGCTCGGCGCCACCTTCCACCCCATCGACCTCGACCGCCCCGGCTACCGGGCGGAGCGGACGGACGTCGCCGGGTACGTCACCAAGATGCTCCTCGCCGAAGAGGAACCGCAGGTCCCCAGCCCCTACCGGGACCGGCCCGCACTGGCCCGGGAGGTCGCGGTCGCCGTCGCCGCCAAGGCCGCCGGGGTGTTCCTCTACGCCCGGACCACGGCCCGCACCCTGCGCTCCGACCGCACCCCCGTCGACGTCCACCGCCCCGGCTGGGCCGACGACCTGCCCAGCGAGATCGGCGAGGCGTTCGACGACTACCTCGCCCGCTTCGGCCCCGACGAACCCCGGGTCCGCCGCATGCTCCTCCCACTCGCCTTCTCCGAAGGCACCGGCCTGCCCCGGGGCCGGATCTGGACGTCCCTCGCCACCGCCCTCGCCGGCAGAGAATGCACAGAAAGCGATATCACCTGGTTGCTGGACGTCGCCGGCGCGTACGTCGCCGAAGTCGTCGACGACGACCGGCGCTCGGTGTACCGGCTCTACCACAAGGCCCTCGCGGAACACCTGCGCCGGGCCGCCGGGCGCACCACCTCCGAGGTCCAGACCGCCGTCCACCGGGCCCTCGTCGACGTCGTCCCCGCCCTCCCCGACGGCGGCCGGGACTGGTTCGCCGCGCCGCCCTACGTACGGCAGCACCTCGCCACCCACGCGGCGGCGGCCGGTCTCCTCTCCGACCTCATCGCCGACCCCGGGTTCCTGCTGGCCTGCGAACCCCTGGGCCTGCTACGGGCGTTGGCGTCCGTCGACGGCGACGCACCGCGCCGGATCCGCACGGCGTACGAACAAGTCGCCCACCGCCTCACCCCCGACCGGCCGCTCGGCGACCGCGCCGCCGACCTCCAGCTCTCCGCGCGGCGCTGCGAGGCCAACGAACTCGCCGAGCGCATCGACCGGTTGGGGGTTTCGCTGCCGTGGACCGCGCGGTGGGCGTGGTGGTCGGCGAGCGGTACGCATCGGTTGTTGAGCGGGCATGCGGATCGGGTGGACTGTGTGGCGGTCGGGGATCTCGACGACCGGCCGATCGCCGTAACCGGCAGCCCGGACGCGACAGTTCGGGTGTGGGACCTCACGACGCAGCGGCAGATCGGGGAGCCGTTGCGGGCGGGGGTGGCGGTGGGGGCGGTGGCGATCGGTGAACTCGGGGATTACACCGTCGCGTTGGTGGGGCGGGTGGATGGGGCGATCCAGGTGTGGGATCTGTCTGCGGGGCAGCCGTACGGGGGTTCGTTGATCGGGCACACCAACAGCGTTCAGGCGATCAGTATTGGGCTGCTCGGGGATCTGCCGGTGGCGCTCAGCGCTGGGAACGATGGGACGGCCAGGGTCTGGGACCTGGTCGAGCGGCGGCAGTTGGGGGAGTCGCTGCTCGGCCACCGCAGGACTGTGCGGGGAGTTGCGCTCGCGACTGTCGAGGGGAGGTTGGTGGCTGTCACGGGTGGGGACGATCGGGCGATTCGGGTGTGGGACTTGAGTGGGTTGGGGGAGGGGGAGAGTGCTCGCTCTCTCGGTAGCCCCTTGATCGGGCCTGCGGAGTCGGTCACCGCGCTGTGTGTGGGAGAAGTCGACGGCCGTACCACCCTGTTGGTGGGAGACCTCAGCGGGCTGCTGAGCCTGTGGGATCTGGCAGAGCGGCGTCAGATCGGCCAACCCGTCGTCGCTCACCGGTACTTCGGCCGCAGTGGGGTTCAATCCGCCGTGTTCGGACGCTTCGACGGGCGCCCGGTCGCGCTCACCTGCGGACGCAAGGAGACCAGGTTGTGGGAACTCCCGGGCTTGCGTCAGGTCGGCCCGCCACTCCGTGGACACGTGGACCACATCCAGGCTGCTGCGTTGGCCTCTCGCGGTGACACCTCGCTGGCGGTCACGGTCGGCCGCGACCGTACGGCCCGGATCTGGGACCTTTCCGCCGACCAGCCGGAGGAAGGGCACAGCGGTCAGGTCCACAGCGTCGCTCTGTATCAGACGAGTGACATGTCGGCGGTGATCACCGGAGGCGGGGACGGCACAGCCCGGCTCTGGGATCTGCGCGGGCACGTCCCGGTCGGGCCACCCATGACAGGGCACTTCGGGAGGGTCCTGGCCGTGGCTCTCGGCAGCGTGGACGGACGCCTCGTCGCGCTCACCGGGGGAGAGGACACCCAGGTCAGGATCTGGGACCCGTTGACAGGCAGTCCCGTGGGGGAGTCTCTGGCCGGACATACCAACTCCGTGCGATGCGTCGCTCTGGGGGTTCTGCGCGACACGCCGGTCGTCGTGAGCGGAAGCGGGGACGGCACGGTTCGTGTCTGGGACCACGCAACCGGACGCCTGCGGACACCCCCGCTGGCGGGACACATCGGCGGCGTGCAGTACATGGCCGTACGCGCGGTCGGCCAGGGCATGGAGATCGCCGTCGCGACTGCCCTCGGACACGCCTACCTTTGGCGGGTCACTGAGCCGCAAGTCGGCTTGCCAGAAGCTCACTTCGACCTCAAGAAGCTCTCTCTGAACACCGATGCGATCGGAGTGACTTTCCTCGACGACCGTCCCGTTGTCCTGTCGACATACGAGGGAAACGGCGTCCACGTCCACAACATCGTGACCCGGGAACGCGTGGGTTCCCCGCTCCTCGGGCACACCGACTGGGTCTCGCGCGCGAGTCTCGCCAAGGTTCAGAATCGCACTCTGGTGGCCTCTATAGGCTCCGACGACAGCGTGCGGGTGTGGGACCTGGCTACCGGGAGTCCCCTGGGTCCGCCGCTCGAATGCTCGACCAGGGTGTCGGAGGCAGCGAAGTCCCCCGCACCGGCTCTCGGGACGGTCAACGGCACACCGGTCGCCGTGAGCGCCGACAACCGGGAGGTGCGCGTGTGGAACCTGGCGACCATGCTTCCTTCCGGCGAGCCGCTGAGCGGCGCCGACCGGAGTCTCGTCTCGGCGGACATCGTCCAGGTCTCTGGCGGCCGTTCAGCTCTGGTGACCGGCAGCTACTTCAGGGGTGTACGGCTGCACTCCCTTGAAGACGGGCGACAGATCTCGCTGCACATCACCTCCACCGGCTCCGGGCTCTACTCCGCGGCGAGCACGAGGGCGAGAGGCCGGCCGGTGGTGGTCACGAGCAGTTGGTCGGGCGCCGACGTCTGGGCCCTGGAGCCACTCGAGCGGTTGAGCAGGCGCTTCGGCACCACGTGGAGAGCCTTGCCGCACACCTTCGACGGCCTGACGTTCGTGGTCTCCGTGGCGGGTGATTTCACCTTGCACGCCTGGGAGTTGGACACCCAGGTGCCGTACGGCCCACCGATGACCGGCCATACCGCCCGCGTCGCCGCCCTCCAAGGCGGCCCGCCCGGCGCCGAACACCTCCTCGCCAGCGCCTCCCTGGACGGCACCGTCCGCCTCTGGGACCTCCGCACCGGCGCCCCCGCCGCAGACCCGATGACAGACCACGCCATGGGCGCACACAGCGTCGACTTCCTCCGCCTCGACTCCACCGACCTCCTAGTCTCCGGCGCAGGCGACGGCACCCTCCGCTTCTGGCACCCCCTCACCGGCGAACCGGCAGGCCACCACCTCGCCCCCTTCCCGTCCCCCGTCCGAGCCCTCGTCTGCGCCGAAGTCCACGGCACCCCCCTCCTCGTGGCCGGCGACGGCTTCGGGCTCCTGCGGATCTGGAACACCCGTGACTCCGGCTGGACGACGGAACTGGACGTCGGCAGCGGTATCAACGACATCGCCGTTGCAGAAACCGGTTACGTCTGTCTCGCCACCGAGATGGGAGCCGTAGCACTCGGACTCGCCTCGGCCGACCCCGGAGAGACCCCATGACCCGCGTCGTCCTCGTCCACGGCATAGCTCAGCAGCACAAGGGCCCCGAGAGCCTGCTCACCGACTGGTACCCGGCGCTCAGCGACGGCGTCACCTTGAACGGCGGCGCGCTGGACCGCAAAGACGTAGCAATGGCTTTCTACGGCGATCTGTTCCGCCTCCCGGGCCACCGGGGCGTGGGTGTCCCGGACTGGGACGCGTCGGACGTCGAGGAGGGCTTGGAAGAAGACCTCCTGCTCGCCTGGTGGGAGGCGGCGGCGAAGGCCGAACAACCCGTGCCGGGACCGGAGTTGGCGGCCAGAGGTCGCACGCCTCACCGGGTGCAGCGAGCCCTGGACGCCCTGAGCCACTCGGCGTTCTTCGCCGGACTCGCCGACCGGCTGCTGATTTCGGACGCCCGTCAGGTACGCCGCTACTTCACGGAGCCGGACGTCCGCACAGCGGTCCGCGCCCGTCTCCTCGACACGCTCACCGAGCGGACGGAGGTGGTGATCGCCCACTCCCTCGGCTCGGTCGTCGCGTACGAAACCCTGTGCGCGCACCCGGAGTTGCCGGACCTGACCCTGATCACCCTCGGCTCGCCCCTCGCCGTGCACGGCTTGGTCCTCGACCGCCTCGACCCGCCCCCGTACACGGACCGCGCCCGCTGGCCCGCCTGCGTCACCCGCTGGACCAACATCGCCGACCGGGGCGACGCCGTCGCCCTGAACAAGGAACTCGCCCCGGTCTTCGGCCCTCGCGTCACCGACCGTCTCGTGCACAACGGCGCGAAGGCGCACGACGTCCGGCCGTACCTCACGGCACGCGAGACCGGCGAGGCGGTGGCGACGGCGCTGCGGCGTTAGGGCTTCAGCCGCGCGCGGGGAGGGAGCCGCCGTCGAAAAGGGGTTCGCGATCGCCGTCGCGTTGCACAAAGATTTCTGTCATGACCTCACTCATCAAGCACACCACGATCGACTCCCACGACGCCTACGCCCTCGCCACGTTCTGGTCGAAGGTCCTCGGCCACCCCCTTCAGAAGGAAGACCGCCCCGGCGACCCCGAGGCCCTCATCGAAGGCGCCGGGCTCCTCTTCCTCGTCGTCCCCGAGGGCAAGTCCGTCAAGAACCGCGTCCACTTCGACCTTCAGCCGCAGGACCGGACCCGGGACGAGGAGGTGGAGCGGCTGCTCGGACTGGGGGCGACGCTGGCGGAGGACCACCGGAAGCCGGACGGGACCGGGTGGGCGATGCTCCGGGATCCGGAGGGCAACGAGTTCTGTGTGGAGCGGAGTGCCGCCGAACGCCAGGGCTGAGCCGAACGGGGCTGACGCGGAAACGGCGTAGAAGGCGGTTACTGCGCTTTCTACGCCTGCGTTCCCTCACCCCGCGTTCCCTCGCCCCGAGGCCAGTTCACCAGCGCCGAGTGCAGCGCCTCCACCGCCCGGTCCCACGACTCCCGTACGTCCCGCGACGCCCCGAACCCCCCGGCCGCCTCCAGCACGCAGTACCCGTGGAACGTGCTCCGCAGCAGCCGCACGGCGTCCGTGAGGTCGGGCTCGTCGAGGCCGTACGCGCGCAGCATGCCGTACGTGATCTCGGCGGTGCGCCGCAGCGCGGGGGCCTGGGCGACGAGGTCCTGGTCGATACGGATCTGCGTGGCCGCGTACCGGCCGGGGTGGCGCAGGGCGTACTCCCGGTACGCGCCCGCGAACGCGACCAGCGCGTCCTTGCCGGCCCGCCCCGCGACCGCCGCCGAGATGAGGTCGATCATCTCGGCGCCGGCCAGGAACGCGAGGCGGGTCCGCAGCTCCTGGAGATTCTTGACGTGCGAGTAGAGGCTCGCGTCCTTCACGCCGAACCGCCGGGCCAGCGCGGACAAGGTGACGTTCTCGAACCCCACCTCGTCGGCGAGCTCGGCGGCGGCCCCGACGAGCCGGTCCACCGTGATTCCCGCGCGTGCCATGGGGCGCCTCCGTCCGTGTCCTAGGCGGGATCCTAGGACACTTAGGCAGGCGGCGCGGGGCGGGTTACGGCAACGCCGGGCAAGCGGTTGCAGCAACGCTCCGGAAAACGGTTGCTGCAACACAGGCGTACGGCGCTGCTCAGCCGATCGGCGCGTACAGCACGCCCAGCTTGTCGACCTCGTCCCCGGAGCGCCCCGTGAACCCGACGATCTGCCAACCGGCCGGCGCCGTGAACGTCCTCGCGTCCGACGTCGCTGTACCGGCGGACAGCGAACGCCCCTTGTCCGTACCGAAGGATGCCGAGAAGATCCGCGTACGGCCGTCCTTCTGGCCCTGCGTCAGCTTGACGGAGGTCAGGTGCTCGCCGCTCGCGAGCGTGAGGGACGTGGCCGTGCCGCCGGTGCCGCCGTGCGTGAGGGCGGTGCCGTCGGAGAGGCTCAGGGAGACCGCGTCGAGGCGGGAGGCGCCGCGCAGGGTGAGCGTGCGGGGCGCGGGCGCCGACGGCAGGTCGTCCGCGTCGTTGAAGGCCGTGCCGTGCGGGCCACCGGCGAAGTCACTCGCGCGCAACGAGGAGTTGAGGGTGTAGGAGAAGTCGACCGCGTGCGGGAAGTGGTCGGAGAGGTTGCCGCCCGCCGAGTCCAGGAACTTCGCCCAGTCGTTGCTGTAACGGGTTGCTGAAAGGTTCACCAGCGGGCTGCCCCGGTACAGGACCTTGTCGACGACCTCGCAGGTGTTCGGCGGCGCGCTCGTCGGACACACGATCGCGTCCGCGCCCTGAGTCGGCGCCGTCCCGCCCCTGACGAGCTGCACCCACGCGTCGGTGAGGCCGTTCGCCGAGGTCAGCGTCCGGATGTTGTCGCCGCTGCGGGTGTAGCGCGTGTTCGTGTCGCCCATCACGATCACCGCGTTGCCCGCGGAGTTCGCCTTGATGAAGTCGGAGAGCTGCGTGATGTTCGCGCGCCGTGCGGCGAGCGCGTCCTCGGAGTCGTCCGCGTTGGTGTGGACGTTGTACAGGTCCACGAAGGCGCCCTCCGCGAGGCGCACCCGGGCCAGCGAAAAGCCCTTCGGGGTCAGGCAGTTGGTGCCGGTGCACTGGTTCCACCGGACCCGCTCGAAGTCCTCGAAGGGGACGTCGGAGAGGGTGTTGAGGCCGTCGCCGAACGGTACGCCGCCGCTGGTGGGCGTGCGGTACGCGTGGTCGTCGTTCTGGTACAGCGCCGCGTGGTAGTTGAAGTCCTCCTGGACATTCACGATGTCGTACGCGCCCAACCGGGGCGAGATCAACGGCGTGTTGGTGGCCGGCTTGCTCGAACTCAGGGGCTCCGGCAGGCCCGCGACGTTGTACGTCAGGACGTTGAACGTCCCCGAGGGCGCGGCCTGCGCGGGTGCGGCCGAGGCGACGGTGAGCCCGGCGAAGCCGAGCACGGTCGCCGCGAGGGTGCCGATGAGGCGTCTCATGGTGGGGGAGTCTCCGGTCGACGAAAAGAAGACGGAAAGGAAGGGGAAGCGAAGCGTAAAGAGACTTGAACAATGCTCAGGTTGGAGGCGACCGGTGTGACGCGCAAGGGCGATGGGTGAAACGCCGGAAAACTGTGAGCAAGCAGTTACTGCAACTCGCCGCGTTTCCGCTCTTTGCGCCGCTTACACCGTTCTCGGCGAGGCAGCCGGGGGAGGGGCAACTCCCCTACGCCGCACCGCACATGACCGCCGTCGCCGTTGCACCACCACGCGGCGCGTCCCTCCTCTTCCCGTGCGTGCAGCCCGAGTTGGTGCTCGTTACACACCGGCCACACCTCCCACAACCGCTCGACGACGGTTTCCTGGGCGGCGTCGGCGACATCGACCACCCCTGCGCGAGGGGGCAGTTGGTTCCCGTGCCAGGTTCCGTCCGGCAGCGCCACGTACACCGGCACTCCCATCTCCTCGTCCCAGGGCGGCATCACCCACAACCGCAAGGGCCCGCGCCCCGGCAACAGGGCGTCGAGATCACGGTTGACGAGAGCGAGCGCGGCGTCCCACGAGGGGTGTTCACCGGGCTGGGCGGGTCGGCCGGAGGGGAAGTCCATGCAGGTCATGGTGCACGCATCCCCTTCAGTCACCGCAAGCCGAATTATTCGCCCACCCCTTCACAGCTCTGGCCGCACGTCGGCGCCACCCCCTCCGTCACGAGCTGGCATCTGCGGCATCTCGCGGGGTACGGACCGGAGGGAAAGGTTGTGGGAAGCGGTTGCTCGGGGTTTCGGTTCACGGTTCCGCCGGATGCCGGAGGGTGCTCGGCCGTGTAGCTTCTCGCCGGTGAGGTGTTTACCCGTACTGTCGAACTCCCCTTGCGCTGGCTGGAGGAGAAGGCCCCGAACTAGCGGGCGGTCTCAATACGAGGATCGCGGTCGCCGTCGTCGAACTTGCCGCCCTCCACGATGCAATCGAGGCCCCGTTCGCCCTGGGCGCCGCAGCCGACGGTCCGCCCTGGGCGAGAGCGGCCACCCTCTCAGTCTCCCTCTTCCTCTCCTTCTTCGGCGTCATGCTCTTCGACGTGAACCTCAACTCCCTCCAGGCGGCGGCCGTTCCGGACGGGATGCGTGCGCGAGTCTCCGGTGCCTACAGCACCGTCAACTACGGCGTCCGCCCCCTCGGCGCACTGGCGGGCGGCGCACTCGCGAGCGCGGTCGGACTGCGAACCACGCTGATCGTGGCGGGAGTTGGGGGCGCGCTCTCGGTGCTGTGGCTGCTGCCGTCACCGATACCGAGGACCCGGGAACCTCAAGCGGCCCACGCGACACCGGCCCCCGACAACGCCATGGACCACAACACGCGTGCCGCACCGTAGGGTCGACCCGATGGACGGAACGCACCCCACCCCGGACCCCGCTCAACCCCTCTGGAAACAACGCGACTTCGGCGCCTTCTGGCTCGCCCAGACCCTCTCCGTCCTCGGTGACTCCTTCGCCCTGATCGCCCTCCCCCTCCTCGTCCTCGAAGCCACCGGCTCCATCGCGAGCATGGGTCTGCTCACGGCGGCGGGCGGTGCCGCGCTCGTCCTCTCGGCGGTCTTCGCGGGCGCGATCGTCGACCGGGTCGACCGTCGCAAGCTCCTCATCGCCTGCGACCTCGCCCGGATGATCCTGTACGGCGTGATCCCCCTGGTGTGGCTGGCGGGCCCTCAAGTCTGGCTCCTGTACGCCGTGTTGCCGGTCTGCGAGGCCATCGGCATGTTCTTCGCGGTCGGGTACGTCACCGTCGTCCGCGGTCTCGTCGGCACGGCCCGCCTCACGGAGGCCAACGGCCGCCTCAACGCGACGGCCGCTGCGGCTGGCGTGCTCGGTCCGCTCGGCGCGGGCGCGGTCGCCGCGTGGACGGGGCCGGCGGCTGCGGTCGGTGTGGACGCGGCCAGCTTCGGCGTCTCCGCCGCGTGCCTCATGGCCGTACGGATCAGGAAGTTGCCCCGGGAGGACGTCCAACACCCCGGCATCTGGCGGGACTTGAAGACCGGCGTCGCCTTTCTCTACGGCCACCCGGTGTTGCGCTCGATCACCGTCCTGCTGTTTCTGTTCAGCTTCCTCACTCTCGGGCTCATCGACCTGCTGATCTACCACCTCAAGCACGATCTGGGGCAGAACGACGGGACGGTCGGTGCCGTGATGGGGGTCGGCGCGCTCGGGACGGTGACCGGGTCGCTCCTCGTCGCCCGCCTGCGCCGACGCCTCGGCTTCGGGCCGGTGTGGACGGCGTCGGTCGCGGTGTCCGGGCTCGCGGTCGTCGGGCTCGGCCGCGCGGACTCGGTGCCCCAAGTCGCCGTCCTGGCCGCCGCGTTCCTCGCGTCGGTCGCCGTCGGCGGCATCTGCTCGATGTCCCTGCGCCAGGAGGTGACCCCCGAACACCTCCTGGGCAGAGTGACGTCGGCGTTCTGGACGCTCCAGTACTCGGTGGCCCCGATCGGCGCGGCCGTCCTCACGTGGACGGCGGAACACCACGGGACGACACGGGCGGCGGCGGTGGCGGGCGGATGCTGTCTGCTGATCGCCGGGGCGGCGCTGTTCACGCCGATACGACGGGCGGGCCGCGACAAGGCGCAGACGCACCCCGGCCAGACAACTTCGGCAACGCCCGGACCGGCCGACGCCAACGCCCCCTGACCGGCTGGCGCCGGTGCTCTCCGAGCGGCCGACGCCAACGTTCCCCGGCTGACCGGCCGATGCCAGCTCTCTCCGAGCGACGTCCATGCTCCCCGAGTGGCTGACGCCAACGCTCCCCGACCGGCCAGCGCCGGTGCTCTCCGACCTGTTGACGCCAACGTTCCCCGGCCGACCGGCGCCGGTGCTCTCCGACCGGCCGATGCCAACCCTCTCCGAGCGACCGACGCCATCGCCCTCTGGCCGACGCCAACGCTCCCCGACCGGCCAGCGTCGGTGTCCTCCGACCGGCCGATGCCAACGCCCCCCGGCCGGCTGGCGCCGGTGCCCTCCGACCGGCCGACACCAACACCCTCCGACCAAGCGACCCCAACTCCACCAACGCCGGACACCCCGACACCGCCACCAACTCCCCCTGACCTCACCCCCCTTCCGCCCCACCCCGCCGCCCCGGCAACCACAGCGCCGGCACCACCGCCAGCGCAGGCAACCCCGCCGCCACCAGAAACACCGTCCTGAACCCCGACGGACTCACCCCCGCCGCCCCCAACAGCACCGACAGAAGCGCCGTCCCCACCGAAGCCGCCACCTGCTGGTTGATCGCCAGCGCCGTACTCGCCGCCCCCATCCGCTCCTTCGGCAGATCCCGGCTCGCGACGGTCATCGTCGGCATGATCACCATCCCGACGCCCACCCCCATCAGCATGTATGTCGCGAGGGTCCGCCAGGCGGCCACGCCCTCGATCCCCATCTGAACTCCCGTACCCGCCATGCCTATTGAGGCCAGCACCGCCCCGCACACGATCACCGCCCGAGGCGACACCCTGTCCACCCGGCGCGCGGCGATCTGCATGGTCCCCCCGATGGCCAGCCCGACAGGCACCCCCAGCAACCCGGTCCCGGTGGCGCCCCAACCCCGCACCTGCTGCCAGTACATGGGCCCGAGCAACGCCGACCCGAAGTACCCGCAGGCGAAGAGGGCGAGCGTCCCGATCCCGAGGGCGAACGTACGGTCTCCCAACAGCCGCAGATCCAGCAGAGGGTGACGCACCGTCAGGGCGTGTCGTGCGAAGGCCGCGACGAGTACGGCGCCGACGACCACGAACCCCAGCACCCCCGGCGACGCGAACTCCCCGCGCTCCCCGCCCCGAGCGAGCCCGTACAGCAGCAGAGTCAGCCCCGGCGGCAGCAACACCAGCCCCTGCACGTCGAGTTGAGGCACCTCACCCCGAGGCGCGTCGGCGCGCAGCAGCCGTACGGCGAGTCCCAGCGCCAGCGCCCCGACCGGCAGATTGACCAGGAAGATCCAGTGCCAGGACGCGGCGTCGATCAGCCACCCGCCCAACACCGGCCCGGACACAGGGCCGATGAGAACCGGCAGCCCGATCAACGCCATCGTCCGCCCGAACCGCTCCCGGTCGGCCAGCTTCAGCGCCATCGCCATGCCGACCGGCATCAACAGCCCACCCCCGAGGCCCTGTACGACCCGGAAGGCGATCAACGACCCCGCGTCCCAGGCGAACGCGGCGAGCCCGGAACCGAACGTGAACAGACCGAGCGCCAGCAGGTACGCCCGCTTGGCACCCAGCCGCGCCATCACCCACGCCGCCGTAGGGATCACGGCGGCCAGCGCGAGCGTGTACCCGGTGAGCGTCCACTGGATCGTCCCCAGCGAAGCGCCGAACGCGCCCGACAGACTCGGCAGCGCGACGACGACGATCGTCCCGTCGAGAACGACCATGAGCGAGCCGACGAGGATGACACCGAGCGTACGGTTCAGCGCGACGGCATCGGAGACCGGCGACGACGATATGCCGGTGGTCATGATCCCCCACCACCTCCCACGAGCCCCACCCCTCAGCCCTGGTAAGGGTGTTCGGCCCGCGCACCCCGCAACGCCCGCCCCCACCACGACAGTTGCCCCAACATCCCCTTCGCCGCCCCCTCGCACACCGCACTGTCACGCGGCCCCCCGTCCTCCCCGAGCCCCGACCACGGCCCGTGCAGACTCACCGCGTCCCGCACACTCACAGCGTGCAACTCGGCGAAGACCTGCCGCAGATGCTCGACCGCGCGAACGCCGCCGGCCAGGCCCCCGTACGAGACGAACCCGACCGGCTTGGCCTGCCACTGCGGCCCGTGCCAGTCGACGAAGTTCTTCAGCGAGGCCGGGAAGCTGTGGTTGTACTCGGGCGTGACGACGACGAACGCGTCGGCGTCGGCGAGCCGAGGTCCGACCTCGCCGAGTACGGCACGCACGTCGGCGTCCAGCTCTCCGCCGCCCCAGCCCGGCATGACCATCGGCAACCGGACGTCCGCGAGATCGACGACGTCCAGCTCCAGCCCCTCGTAGGTGGCGGCGACGCCCAGGAACCAGTCCGTGACGGCACGCCCCTGCCGGCCTTCGCGGACGCTGCCGACGATCACGGCGACGCGGAGGGGAGTTGTGTAATCGGTTACCGCAGAAACAGAAACAGACATGGGTGTCCCCCTGTTCGTGCCCCGGCTCGACTGCCGAGGCGGGCTCACATCCAGTAAGCTACAACGTACGTTTTCTAAAGCACAACGTACGTTGCAAAGAACCGCCCCGGCAGACGCACGAGGAGACCGCGTGGGTACCACCAACGACGCCCGATGGGACGCCGCCCTCAAGAACCACCCACCCCGCAAGGTCCAGAAATGGGCCGCGATGGCCGGCGCCGCCTGCACCCTCTTCGGCCGCGAGGGCTACACCCGCGCCTCCATCGACGCGGTCGCCGCAGCCGCCGGCGTCTCCACCCGCACGCTCTACAACCATTTCCCCGGCGGCAAGGCGGAACTGTTCCGCACGGTCGTCACTTGGACGTCGGCCGAGGTGAAGGACGCCCAACTGGCCTGCCTCGACAGCGTGTTGCCCCCCAACAGACCCCCCCACCCCGACAACCTGGAACGCGACCTGATCGCGTTGGCCGAAGGCTTCGCCGACCTCCTGACGCGCTACGCCGACCACTTCGCCCTGGTCCGCCACATCCACGCGGAGGCCGACCACGTCCCGCCCGAGGTCTTCCGCTCCTGGCAGGAGGCGGGCCCGATCCCGGTCACGGCGGCCCTCACCGAGGCGTTCCAGAATCTCCACGACGAGGGCCTCCTGAATGCTCACGGCGACGCGGCCCTGACGGCGGCCCACTTCGTCGCCCTGACCTCGCAGACCCTCACCCTCCGTACCCACTACGGCGTACTGCCGCTCCCCGAGGAGGAGTCCCGGCACCTGCTGCGAGGAGGAGTGGCGGCGTTCCTCAGGGCCTACAGAAGGGCCGACAAAGCCGCATGACAGGCGAGGGGCCGCCACGGAAAACGCATCCGCAACGGCCCCTCCACCCACCACGGATCAGGCATTCACCCCGCTGTAGTGCCGCAGACTCCACCGCCACAGAACCCGCGTCCCCAGATACGCGAGCAACCCCAGCAACGGCGAAGCGGCGGCCACCCAATACGGCACACCCGTCCCATGCCCGTGCCCCGTCAGAACGGCCGCCGGAAAATACGCCACGAACGCGAGCGGCAACCCATAAGTGAGCAGCCCCCCAACCGCCTTGGGCAACACGTTCAGCGGATAACTCCCGAACGTCCCCAGCAGCTCCTCCAGCCACCGCCCCCAGTAATCGGCGGCGGGAAACCGCAAGGACGCACAGGCGATCAGCGTGAACAGCGAGGCCTCCAGCAGCATCCCGCCGAGCACGGCCGCCACCAGGTAACCGACTCGCGCCAGATCCCAGTCCAGTTGACTCCGGCTCAACGCCCCCACCATCAGCCCGACCGCGACCGTCAGATCCCCGATCGCGTTGGTGGGAAAGTACTCCAACTGCACCTGCCGGTACACGGGAAGCGGACGCAGTAGATAAGCGTCGATCTTCCCTTCCTGAATGAACCGCCCGAGCCCATGAACCCGCCCGAGGAACAGCACGAACAACCCGTGCGCCAGCATCCGGATCGCCGGGATCATCAGCACGTCCTGGCTGTCCCACCCGCCCATCCCGCTGAACCGCGTGAGCAGCACGGTCGCGAACACGATGACCGACACCTGCCACACCGCGCCGATCGCGATCATCAGCAGGAACTCGGCGCGATACTCCAGCTGCGCACGGAAGTTGAGCCGAGTGATCTGCCACATGATCCGCGTGGCCTTCAGTACGGAACCCATCCGGATCAGCCTCCTTGCGCGACGACCCGGCGGGCGGCACGCGACCACAGGAACCGGGTGAACAGGGCCAGCACGACCACCCACCCCGCCTGGACGGCGAGTTGGAAGCCGGCGTCGGACAGCGGGATGCGCCCGATGTAGAGGGAGAGCGGCACACTCAGCGTCGCCTGGAACGGCAGGTAGGAGCTGAGCGTGACGAACCAGTCGGGGAAGAACCACAGCGGCGCGTACACCCCGGACAGCAGATTCTGCGCGAACACGAGGATCATCAGAGCGGCCCCGTTGCGCAACGCCCAGAAACACCACTGGTCGATGACCAGCATGATGTAGTACAGCACCCACTGCCCGAGCAGCAGACTGAGCGCGAACACCCCGGCAACGGCAGCCGACTTGGGCGGATCGACGACACCCGCCGCGAGACAGACCGCGTACCCGAACAACGCCCAGGCGAACCCGTACAGTTGCTCGCCCAGCGCCCGCAACGCGTAGTAACGGCGCGGCGGCATCGGCCGCATCCACCAGTACACGATCGTCCCGAAGTGCACATGCTGCTGGACGGTGTCCCGCCCCGAGTACTGGTCCAACTCCCGGATCCGGGAGCTGAGTACGGCCAGCACGGCGTACGTCACCGCCTGCCCCCGGTCGAGCCCGGCGGTCGTCCCGGTCCGCGTGTACAGCCCGTGCCACAACGAGGCGACCAGCACGATCTGTACGGTGAGCCGCAGCAGCGCCCCCGTCATCCGGGGCGGCGTGTACAGCTCGCCGAGCGGCGTGACCCGCGCGGCCCGCCAGGCGAACGGCACGCCGCTCATCGGCCGTCCTCCGTATGGACGTACGCGGCGCGCATGACGTCTTCGAGGTCGGCCTCGTCGAGCGCGACGTCCGTCACCTCGTACCGCTCGATGACCGCCTTGAGGGCCTGGTGGACGGTCGGCGCGTCCGGGCCGTCGGGCCCGAACACGACCTGCGGACCCTCCCTCCCCACGACGGCTATCCCGCGCATCGGCGTGACCTCGGTGTGCGGGTCGGCGAGCGTGGCCCGCACCTGCCAGGTCGAGCCGAACTTGCGCCGGATGTCCTCCAGCGGCCCGTCCAGCACCAGACGGCCGTGGTTGATCAACACCACACGTTCCGCGAGGCGTTCGACCTCCGTCATGTCGTGGGTCGTCAACAGGACGGTACGGCCCCGCTGTTCGACCTGGTGGCGCAGGAACTCCCGTACCTGCTCCTTCACCACGACGTCCATGCCGATCGTCGGCTCGTCGAGGAACACCACGGCCGGGTCGTGCAGCAGCGCCGCCGCGAGATCGCAGCGCACCCGCTGGCCGAGGGAGAGATGGCGAACTCGCGTGCTCCAGAAGGACGACAGGTCGAGCAGTTCGTCGAACTCCTTGAGCCGGGCCGCGTGTTCGGCCTTGGGTACCTCGTAGATGTCCCGCAGGATCGTGAACGACTCGCGCACCGGCAGGTCCCACCAGAGCTGGGTGCGCTGCCCGAACACCGCGCCGATGTTACGGGCGTTGCGCTCGCGCTCCCGGTACGGGACGACGCCCGCGACCTTCGCCTCGCCCGAGGTCGGGGTGAGGATGCCGGTGAGCATCTTGATGGTCGTGGACTTGCCCGCGCCGTTCGGGCCCAGCAGGGCGAGGAGTTCACCCTCGGCGACGTCGAAGCTGATGTCGGACACGGCGTGCTTGACGACCCGCTCGGGGTCGACCAGCGAGCGCAGGGCACCCGCGAAACCGGGCCGGCGGACGGTGGTGTGGAAGGCGCGGGACAGCCCGCGCACTTCGATGCTGCCACTCACTCGATGAGCCTCCATACAACAGGGACGGATACGAGGGGAAAGCGCGGGGGGTGGCACAGCCGAGGCCGGCCCGGAGGATGCCGGACCGGCCTCGGTCGGATTCAGAAAACCGCAGAAAAACCGTAGAAAAGCTACAGAAAGCTGCGGAGGGCCCTAGAAACTCTCGGTGAACACGAACGAGAACTCCGCGGGCGCGGCCTCCAGTACGTACGACGGGAGCGGACCGGGACCGCACGCCTGCGTCCCCACCCCGTGCACCGCGTGGTCCAGGTGCACCCACACGGTCTCGCCCGGCACCAGGTCGGTACGGTGGCGCGCGGCGTCCAGCTCCTCGGTGGTCCAACGGCGTGCCGTGAACCAGAACTCCGGGTCACCTTCGACCTGGAGCCCGCCCAGCGTAGCCCTGCGGACATCGGCTCGCGAGCCGTTTTCCTGCGGGTACACGTACGGCGTCTGGAGCGCGTCCACCGTCGACTCGTACCGCCCGACCGCCGACGCCTCCCGGCTGTCCGGGTACGCCTCCAGCGGCCCGCCGCCGAACCAGCTCACCGCGTCCGTCGTACCGGGCAGCCCGAACCGGACACCGAGGCGCGGCAAGGGAATGGTCCAGCGCCCCTCGGGGGTCACGGACACCGTGAGCTTCAGGCGCGAGCCGTCGGACGTCCAGCGGTAAACGGTTGCGATACCGATGTCGGCGGCGGCCGGCGCGACCCGGGTCCGCACGGTCAGCGCGTCCCCCTCGACCTCCACCGCGTCGATCCGGTGCCGCATCCGGTGCAGACCGGCCTTGCGCCACAGCTCGCTGTAGTTGGTCCCGGAGAACCACTCGGTCCCGTTGTCGTTGTCGGTCGTCGCCCGCCACACGTCGAGCCGCAGCCCGCCCGTCACCGGCACCGCCCCGATCGAAGTCAGCTCACCCGTACGGGAGTTGAAGACAGCCGGGCCGAGCGTGATCCCGCCCTCGCCGACGACCGGCGCGACCGACGCACCCAGACCCGGCAACGCCCGCGCCGCGACCGGCACTTGACCCCAAGCGACGACATGACCCCGCGCACCCCACAGCGTGTCGGCGGCCAGCACGGCCCGTACCGTCCACGCCGTCTCCGCACCCTCGGGCGCCTCGACCGGCACCGGCGGCAGCTTCACGTCCGCCGACGCACCGGCCGCGAGCGCGGGCACCTCCAGCGCACCCGACGCGACCTCCTCGCCGTCCACCTGGAACGCCCAGGTGAACTCCAGCGCCGAAAGGTCCGCGAAATCCTGCTTGTTGGCGATCCGGACACCCTCGCCACAAGGCACGACCGAGACCGGCTCGATGACCTTCTTGAACTCAAGGAGCCCGGGGGAGGGGGTGCGGTCGGGGAAGACTAGCCCGTCGCAGACGAAGTTCCCGTCGTGCAGCTCCTCGCCGAAGTCACCGCCGTACGCGTACCCGAACTCCTCGTGCACGATGCCGTGGTCGATCCACTCCCAGACGAACCCCCCTTGCAGGCGGTCGTACTTCTCGAACAGCCGCTGGTAGTCGACGAGTCCACCCGGGCCGTTGCCCATCGCGTGCGCGTACTCGCACTGGATGAAGGGGAGTTGACGCCGTTTACCGGCGCCCCCGTCGAGGTTCTTGCCGATCTCCTCGGTCTCCCCGTGGAACGCGTACATCCGCGAGTAGACGTCCGTGTCGCGCGAGGACCAGTCGCCCTCGTAGTGCACGAGCCGCGAGGAGTCCCGGCCGTGGATCCACTCGGCCATCGCGGTCAACCCGCGCCCGGTGCCGGCCTCGTTGCCCAGCGACCAGAACACGATCGAGGGGTGGTTCTTGTCGCGCTCGACCATGCGCTCGGCACGGTCCAGGAGCGCCGGGGTCCAGCGGTCGTCGTCGACCGGGTTGTCCCGCCACTTCTGCTCGCCGAAGCCGTGCGTCTCCAAGTCGCACTCGTCGATCACCCAGAGGCCGTACTCGTCGCACAGGTCCAGGAACGCCGGGTGCGGCGGGTAGTGGGACGTACGCACGGAGTTGATGTTGTGCCGCTTCATCAGCAGCACGTCCTCGCGCATCGTCTCCAGGTCGAGCGAGCGGCCCGTCTCCGGGTGCCACTCGTGGCGGTTGACGCCCTTGAAGAGGATCGGCGTCCCGTTGACCTTGATCAGACCGTCTTCGAGTACGACGGTCCTGAACCCGATCCGCAGCGGGACGCGCTCGCCGGAGGTGGCGAGGACGGCGTCGTACAGCCGGGGCGTCTCGGCGGTCCACGGCTCCACCGGAAGAGACACCTGGGAACCGGTCTCGATGTCGAGATCCAGCTCCGGGACCGTCACACGGCCGGGTACGTCCGAGTCGACGCGCAGAGTGCCGGTGCCCGTGACGTGGTCGTAGGAAGCGGTTACAGAAAAGTCCTGGACCGCGCCCTCAGGGCGGTGCAGCAGGGTGACGTCACGGAAGATCCCGGGAAGCCACCACTGGTCCTGGTCCTCCAGATAGGAGCCCGCCGACCACTGGTGGACGCGGACCGCGACAACGTTGCCTTCCGGCCGCAGCAGCCCGCCCACCGCGAACTCGTGGGCCAGGCGCGACCCCTTGAACTCGCCGAGTTCCGTGCCGTTCAGCCAGACCCGGGCGCAGGACTCCACGCCGTCGAAACGCAGCACCGCGTCCCCGCCCGCCGGCCAGTCGCCGGGGAGGTCGAAGACGCGCAGGTGGTCACCGGTCGGGTTCTCGGTCGGGACGTGCGGCGGGTCCACCGGGAACGGATAGAGAACGTTTGTGTAAATGGGGGCGCCGTGGCCCTGGAGCACCCAGTGCCCCGGGACCGAGACCTCCGCCCACCCCCCGGCGTCGTATCCGGGCGCCGCGAACGCGTCGTCCTCGGCGCCGGCCGTCTCCGACAGCCTGAAGCGCCAGCGGCCGTTCAGCGACAGCGTGGCCGCGTCCGAGGCCGCGTACCAGGCGCGGGGCGGGAGCGCCCCGTGGCCCGGCGAGACGTCCTCGACGTAGGCGACATCCGTGGAGGTGGTGCGGAAAGACATCGGTCTCCAGCTCTTCAGCGATGGTTCAGCCCTTGATGCCCGTCTGTGCGATCCCCTGCACCAGCCAGCGCTGGAGGAAGAGGAAGACGAACACCAGCGGCAGGATCGACACGGCGGTGGCCATGAAGATCAGGTGGTAGTTCACGGTCTGGTTGGTCATGTACGAGGACAGCGCGACCTGCACCGTCCACGAACTGGGATCCTGCCCGATGACCAGGGGCCAGAGGAAGGAGTTCCAGCCGTTGATGAACGTGATGGTCGCCATGGCGGCGAAGAAGTTCAGCGAGTTCGGCACCACGACACGCCAGTACGCGCCCCAGTAGCCGAGCCCGTCCACCCGCGCCGCCTCCTCCAGCTCCTTGGGGAACCCCAGGAAGTACTGCCGGAACAGGAAACACGTGAAACCGCTGAACAGCCCCGGAACGATGAGACCTCGGTAAGAGTCCACCCAGCCGAGGGACGACACCAGGACGAAACTGGGCACGAAGGTGACGGCTGTCGGAACCATCAGCGTCGCGAGGACGACGTAGAAGACCTTGTTCGCGTGCTTGTACGGGATCCGCGCGAGACCGTACCCGGCCAGCGAGCACACCAGCAGGATGCCGGACGTCGACAGGACCGCGACGACCGTCGAGTTCCACAGCGAGCGCGCGAAATCGACCGTCGGGTCGTCGAACAGCTCGCTGATGTTGCTCCACTGGATGCTGGTCGGGAACCACTTCCAGTTCTCGCCGGTGATCTCCTGGTCCGTCATCAGCGCGTTGCGGACGATCAGATAGAAGGGGATCAGAAAGAGAAACGCCGCGATACCGGTTGCTACGTACAGTCCGGTGTTGCCGAGGACAGAGCCACGCTTACGACTGCTCACTTCGACTCCTCCCCCCTTCCGAAGCCCATGATCTTGCCCTGCACCAGCGTGACGACGCAGATCAGCATGGTCAGTACGACCGCGCCCGCGCTGCCGACGCCGTAGTTCTGGTTCTCACCCAGCGCCATCTTGTACAGCTCGACCAGCGGCGGCTGACCCCAGGTGGCCTTGGACAGCAGGTTGAAGAACTCGTCGAACGCCTGGTACGCCGCGATCAGCAGCAGCAGGATCACCGCCGTCGAGGTGGCCCTCAGCTGCGGCAACGTGATGTAACGGAACGTCTGCCACCCCGGCTTCGCGCCGTCGATGGACGCGGCCTCGTACAGCTCCTTGGGGATGTTCTGGAGCGCCGCGATGAACAGAATCATGTAGAAACCGGATTGCAGCCACAGCCGTACGGTGACGATGACCAGCCAGTACCACGGCGGGTCGGGGCTGGCGAGCCAGGCGATGTTGTCGATCCCGAACCAGCCGATGACCGTGTTGGCGAGGCCGAAGCGTACGCCGTTGAAGAGGGACATCTTCCAGATCAGCGAGGCGGCGACGTAGCTGACGGCGGTCGGCAGGAAGAACGCCGACCGGAAGAACGCCCGCGCGATGCTGATCCGGTTCACCAGCAGCGCGAGTCCCAGCGAGACCGCCCAGGTGAGCGGCACGATGAACGCGGCGAAGACGGTGAACGTGACCAGCGAGTTGCGGAAGTCGACGTCCGTGAGGATCTGCTTGTAGTTGTCGAAGCCGACGAAGTCGCTCGGCGTGACGGTGAAGCGTGCCTCGAAGAAGCTGAGCCAGATGCTCCAGCCGATCGGCACGAAGACGAAGATCACCAGGCCGATCAGGAACGGACCGGTGAAGAGCCAGAAGTTCGCGGTGGGGGAGGCGGCGAACCCCCGCCTCGGCCGCCGGCCCGAGGGGGCCGGGACCGGGGCGGAGGAATCAGCCTTCCGCGTGGTGGTGGTCGACATGTCGTGTTCTCTCCGCGGCCTATCCGAAAAGCTTCTTGAGCTCGGCGTCGACCTTCTTCTCGGCCGCGGCGAGCTGGGCCTTCGGGTCGTCGCCCTTACGGATGGCGTTGGCGGTCACGTCGTTGATCGCGGAGATCATCGCCTGCGTCCAGCCGATGTTGTCGAAGTGCCCGAACTCGTTGAAGAGTTTGACGCCCTCGGCCGGCAGACCGGACTTGAGCTTGGTCGCGCTCTGCGCGAGCGAGGTGCGCGGCGGGATGTGGAAGCCGTAGGAGGTCGCGAAGTCCTCCTGGTACTGCTTCTGCTCGATCCACAGCCACTTCACGTACTCCTTGGCCGCTTCGACGTTCTTGCCCTTGGCGTTGACGAACATCGACCAGCCGCCGTTGACGACCGACTGCTTGCCGGCCGCGCCGACCTTCGGGAACGGGAAGATGCCGATGTCGTCGCCGAGTGCCTTCTGCATGACCGGCATCGCCCACATGCCGCACCACTGCATCGCCGTCAGGCCCTGCGTGAACGCCGAGGGGTCCCACCAGTCGGTCGGGGCGCCCAGCAGCAGGTCGCCGCTCGTGAACAGGCCACGCATCTGCTTGAAGCCCGCCGCGACCGCGTCCGTGTTGAACGCGGGCTTGTTGTCAGCGGTCAGGGTGTCGGCGCCCGCCGACCAGATCAGCGGGGACTGGATCGGGGTGAGGTCATTGCCCAGGTAGGCACCCTTGACCTTGCTCGTGGTCAGCGCCTTCGCTGCCTCTATCAGCTCGTCGAGCGTCGTCGGGACCTGGATCTTCGCCTTCTCGAACAGCGACGGCCGGTAGAAGAAGAACTGCGGGTCGTCGATCATGCGGACGCCGTAGATCTTGCCGTCGACCGTGTGCGAGGTGATGTCGGCCTGGTTGAAGTCGCTCTTGACCGGCGCCATGATGTCGGTCAGGTCGGCCACCTGACCGCTCTTGACGAGCTGGATCTGCGGGTGGAACTCGAACACGTCGGGCGCGTTGTCGGTGAGCAGCGCGGCAAACAGTTTCTGCTCGAAGTTGGAGCCGGTGATCCACTGCGTGGAGACGTTCGCGCCCTTGTACGCCTTCGCGTACTTCTTCACGGCCGCCTCGACGCCGTCCTCGCCGTACGCGTGGAAGTACTGCACGAGGTTCTTGCCCGAACCGGAGCCGCCGCTGCGGCCCGTGTTGCCGCCGCACGCGGCCAGTCCGCCGGCGGCGGCCAGGCCCATCGTGGCCCGCAGGACGGATCGACGATTCCAGTTGCTCATGCTCGATGCCGACATGCTTGACGTCCTTGTCTTGAGTGCGGCTGCTGCACAACAGCTCCGGCACGGTGGCTCGAAAGCGCTGCGGAGCGGGACGTTAACCTTCGGCTAAGGCTTCGGCAAGGGGTTGAACAAAGCCTGTTCGAAGCGTTGTGACTGTTCGGCCACGCGAACAGGGCGGCGGTGCAGGGAGCTTGAGCCCCGCCCGTCAGGAAGGCGGTGCGGTACGGGTCCTCGCCGTGGCCGTGCGTTTGCTGGACTGCAACGCCCCCTCCAGGGCGAGCGTCGCCGCGCCGAGGCAGACCGAGTCGGTGAGGATCGGGGACAGGACGATCTCGGTGGCGGCCATCGGCCGCTTCAGCGCGTGCCGGGCGACGGCCTCGCGGACCTCGCGCACCAGGGGTTCGCCGAGCCGCAGGGCGACCCAGCTGCCGAGTACGACGACCTCGGGGTTGAGGACGTTCACCAGGTCCGCGATGGCCGCGCCGAGATAACGGGCCAGATCCTGGACCACCTTGACGGCGATCGGGTCCTGCTCGGCGAGCCCGGCGGCCAGCGCGTCCAGCGTGGCCGACTGGTCCTCGGGGTGCAGCAGCGGGCTGCGCGGGCTCAACTCCCTGATGTTCTGCATGATTCCGGGCGCGCCGACGTACGTCTCGACGCAGCCGTGGTTGCCGCAGTGACAGAGCCGGCCGTCCAGCACCAGCGTCGAGTGCCCCCACTCCCCGGCGCTGGAGCTGACCCCCCGGTGCACCGCCCCGCCCAGGATCAGCCCGGCGCCGACGCCCGTCCCGAGGATCACCACGACCGCGTCGCCGTGCCCGCGCGCCGCCCCGAACCACAGCTCGGCGACCGCGCAGGCGCGCAGCGGGTTGTCCAAGTACAGGGGATACGCGATGTGTTCGGCGAGCAGGTCGAGCAACGGCACGTCGTGCCAGTCCCAGTTGGGCGCGTACTCGGAGACGCCGGTCGCCCGGTCCACCTGGCCCGGCATGCTCACCCCGACGCCGAGCACCCGCGCCGCGTCCACCCCGGCCTGGGCGACGACCGAGCCGGTGGCCGCCGCGATGTGCGCGACGACCTGCTCGGGGCGGCTCTGTCCCGGGCGCATCCGCTCCTGCGCCCGCGCGAGGACGTTCAGGCCGAGGTCGTACAGCTCGACATGGACGTACGTCTCCGCGATGTCCACGCCGATCAGCGCGCCGCCCCGGGCGTTCACGGCGACCAGGCCGCGCGGCCGGCCGCCCGCCGAGTCCTCGAAACCGACCTCCGTGATCATCCCGAGGTCGAGCAGCTCCCCGACGAGGGTCGCGACCGTGGCGAGGCTCAGGCCGGTCTCGGCGGCGAGCTCCTGCCGGGAGGTGGGCGAGCGGGCGATGATCTGGCGCAGCACCTCGTAACGGTTCGCGGTGCGGATGTCGCGTGATGTGCGCTTCACCGGAGTTGCCCCCATCCCTGTCCACCCGCGCGGGAGCAGCGTCGCTCCGGCGCCGCGCCAGGTTATGGGGGTGCCCGGTGATTCGACAAGGGTTCGGAAAGGGGGTTGAGAAAGTCAGCCCTCCAGCACATCGCGAACGAAAGCATTCGTGAACTTTCCGGCCGGGTCCAGCTCGTCCCGGAGCGTCCGGAAGTCGTCGAGGCGGGGGTAGCGCTCGCGCAGGGCCGCCGGGGCGGTGGTGAAGACCTTCCCCCAGTGCGGGCGGGCGCCGAAACCGTCGAGAGCGCTCTCGACGGCGCGTACGGCGGGCAGGACCGCGTCCATGTCGTCGGTCCAGGTGAAGTGCAGGGCCACCGAGTCGCGGCCGTACGCCGGGCTGAGCCACTGGGTGTCGGCCGCGATCGTGCGGACCTCGCAGATCTGGAGAACGGTAGAAACCGTTTCCCGGACGTTTCCGACCGCATCGAGCGCTGCTAGGGCGTGCTCGCGGGGGAGCAGGTACTCCGACTGGAGTTCGTCGCCGCTGCTGGGGGTGAACTCGGCCTTGAAGTGCGGGAGTCGCTCGTGCCAGGGGCCTGCCGCGCCGAACTGGTCCGTGCAGTTCTCCGCCGGCATCCCCGGCACCGGGTGCAGCTTCTCCGTCGCGGGCGCGGCCCACGGGAACCCGGCGTACGGCTCGTCGATCCGCCGCTTCACCCACACCTGCCGGAACCCCGCCTCCCGCCAGTCGGTGAACAGGCTCACGCTGTACGCGGCACTCGCCACGGCCTCGAAGTCCAGCCCCTCCAGAGGGAGTTCGGTGAACGTGTACTGCTCGACGCCGTACGCCGGTTCCAGGTCCAGGGTGAGCGCGACGACGACACCGAGGGCGCCCAGGGAGGTGACGGCGCCGGGGAAACGGGCATCGTCCTTGCCGATGGTGACCAACGACCCGTCGGCGGTGAGGAGTTCGACCTCACGGACGGGCGTGGCGAGGGGGCCGTTGTTGACGCCGGACCCATGAGTCCCCGTCGCGACCGACCCGGCCACCGAAATGTGCGGCAGCGAAGCCATGTTGGGGAGCGCGAGCCCCGACTCGTTGACGTGCCGCGCGAGTTCGGCGTACTTCACACCACCACCGACGCGCACGGTACGCCGCTCGGTGTCGACGTCGATCACCTGCGGCAGGGCGTCCAACGAGACGAGCACCCCGTCGGCCCCGGGCTCGGCGATCCGGTTGAACGAATGCCCGCTCCCCAGCACCCGCACCCGATCATTCCCCGCGACGACTTTCCGCAGCGCCTCGACACCACCCGGCCGCACCACGTCCTTCGCCACGAAGCTGATGTTGCCCGCCCAGTTGGTCACGCTCGCGGTCATACGTCGTCCTTCCGGCTTCCGAGGGGATGCGGGGGAAACTTACCCCGTCGGAGTGGAGGCCGGTGCTGGTGGATCACTTCTTGCAAAAGGGTTGCAGTTACTTGGTAATAGGCTTCAAGCTCTTGGGGTCGTTACGTCGATGTGGAGCCCCATGCTTCGACTCCTTCCGGAACCCGGTCCCCGGCGCGTCCTCGCCGTCTCCAACCTCGTCTACACCCTCGGCAGCGGCCTCTACCTCACCGCGGGCGTCCTCTACTTCACCGAGGCCGTCGGCATCCCGCCCGGCCAGGTCGGCCTGGGGCTCGCCCTCGCGGGTCTCCTCGCCCTCGGCGCCGGGATCGTCGTGGGCCACCTTGCCGACCGCCTCGGCGCGCGCGGCGTCTACGCCCTCACCCTCGTCGCCCAGGCCGCCGCCACCGCCGGGTTCCTCCTCGCCGACTCCTTCGCCGCGTTCGTCGTCGCCGTCTCTCTCGCCGGCGGTGCGAAGGCGGCCGGGATCGCGGCGCGGGGGCCGTTGATCCGGGCGTTCGGCGGGGAACGGCCCCAGGAGTTCCGGGCGTATCTGCGGGCCGTCACCAATGTCGGGATCTCCGTGGGGGCGGTCGGGGCGGGGTGGGCCGTGCAGGTCGGGAGTGTCGGGGCGTATCAACTCCTCGTCGTGGCCAACGCGTTGGCGCTCGCCGGGTCCGCGGTCGTGCTCGTCCGGCTACCCGGCGTGCCGGTTGCGAAGGCTCCCCTCGGCGGGCCTCGCTGGGGTGCCCTCCGCGATCGGCGGTATCTGATGATCACCGTTCTCGACGGGGTCATGGCCGTCCAGTTCAAGGTGCTCACCGTCGCCCTGCCGCTGTGGCTCGTCGGGGCGACCAGCGCCCCGCACTGGCTCGTCGGCGCGTCGATGGTGGTCGGGACTGTGATCGTCGTGGTGTTCCAGGTGCGGGCGAGCCGGGGGATCGACACACCGAGGGCCGGGGGAAGGGCGTACCGGAAGGCAGGGGTGGCGTTTCTCGTGGCCTGCTTGATCATTTCGGCGGCTGCCGGAGTTCCGGGGTGGGCCGCGGGCGTGTTGATCATTTCCGGGGTCGTCGTGCATACCGTCGGGGAGTTGTGGCATTCCGCCGCCGGGTTCGAGGTCTCGTTCGCGTTCGCGCCGGGGCACGCCACCGGTCAGTATCTCGGCGTGTTCGGGCTCGGTGCGGGGCTCGCGGAGGCGTTCGGGCCGGGGTTGTTGATCGCGTTGTGCGTTTCGTGGGGGAGGGCGGGATGGTTTGTCGTGGGGGGAATGTTCGCGGTGGCTGGGATGCTGGCGCCACTTATTGTCGGCGGGCGGGAAGAGGCGCAGGGAATTGCGTCGGACGGTGCGCGGAGCTCCGTATAGGAATCAGGTACGTGGCATCTGAAATCGGCTGCCAGAAAATCTTGCCGCCCCGTAAACGGACCCCGCCCCCACCCCGCCCCCCGCGGGGGCATACCGTGAGGAGTCGTACGTGTTCAGCGGGAGGAGTGACGGGATGGGCAGCCGTACCGCGCTGGTCGAGGATCTGATGGAGCGGTTTCCTGAGGTTCCTCGGGAAGCCGTCTTCAAGGAGGACCTGCTGCGCGGGGGAGTGGCCTTCGACCCCTCCGCGCTGAGCGACAACGAGGGCGGGGAGGTGAAGCCGAAGTCGTACTTCATCTTCTCGTTCGACCACGGGACCCTTCCTGAGCTGGGGGAAGCCGCGCTGCGCAGGCCCCCGGAGGAGATCATCCTGACCGGTGGGCCCTACGACCTGCGGCGGACGGTCGTGTCCGTGCGGGTCAACCCGGCGTCGCCGTACCGGGTCGCGGCCGACGACTCGGGGATGCTCGGGCTGTACCTGGACGGGAAGCGGATCGCGGACGTCGGGGTGCCGCCGATGCCGGAGTACTACCGGCACAAGCTCTCCAACGGGAAGTCCGTGATGGAGGTCGCGCCGACGATCCAGTGGGGCTACCTGATCTACCTCACGGTCTTCCGGGTGTGCCAGTACTTCGGCGCCAAGGAGGAGTGCCAGTACTGCGACATCAACCACAACTGGCGCCAGCACAAGGCGGCCGGGCGCCCGTACACCGGCGTCAAGGACGTCGAGGAGGTGCTGGAGGCGCTGGAGATCATCGACCGGTACGACACGGCGAAGACGTCCACCGCCTACACGCTGACCGGCGGCGCGATCACCAAGACCGTCTCGGGCCGCGACGAGGCCGACTTCTACGGCCACTACGCGAAGGCCATCGAGGAGCGCTTCCCGGGCCGCTGGATCGGCAAGGTCGTGGCGCAGGCGCTGCCGAAGGACGACGTCCAGCGGTTCAAGGACTACGGCGTGCAGATCTACCACCCCAACTACGAGGTGTGGGACGAGTACCTGTTCAAGATGTACTGCCCCGGCAAGGAGCGGTACGTCGGCCGCGACGAGTGGCACCGCCGCATCCTGGACTCGGCGGAGATCTTCGGCGCGCGCAACGTGATCCCCAACTTCGTCGCGGGCGTCGAGATGGCGGAGCCGTTCGGCTTCAAGACGGCGGACGAGGCGATCGCCTCCACCACCGAGGGCCTGCGCTTCTTCATGTCGAAGGGCATCACCCCCCGGTTCACGACCTGGTGCCCGGAGCCGACCACCCCGCTCGGCAAGGCCAACCCGTCGGGCGCCCCGCTGGAGTACCACATCCGCCTGCTCCAGGCGTACCGGCAGACGATGGAGGACTTCGGCCTCTCGTCCCCGCCCGGCTACGGCGAGCCCGGACCGGGCCGCGCCGTCTTCTCGGTCAGCTCCTTCATGGACAGCCTGCCCGCGAAGGACGAGGCGGCAACGGTGGGGTAACCGCTTGCCGCACCCGGTCTGTGTAACGGATGGGGCACGAGGTGAGCACCGGCGCGGCCGGCGCCGTATGAAGGACCGAAGTCGGGTCTCTCGTACGGCGTCGGCCGCGCTTTTGAATACCGCGCTTGTCAGTTGTGCGTATGGCGTGAAAAGCTTCGGCCCTGCCGCGAGGTTCCCCCCAACTCCTTTACCGCTATGGTGAGTTGACCTCGCATTCGAATGCAGGAGACCCATGCCCGACCTGCCGACCCCGAAGGACGCCGCGGAAGCCGCGCTGTTCTCCGAGTGCTGGGACGCCGTCCTTTCGTACGCCGACCTGTGCACGGCCGGCTCGACCGCCGCTCACCAGCTGGCCCGTGAGGCGTTCGCGCTCGGCATCCGCGAGGCCCGGGCCGCCGAGGACGGTACCCGCAGCATAGGCCGTCGCTCCGCCCGGCTGCCCCGAATACCCTTGCTCCTGACGGCCGTTCGCATCACCGCGGCCGGCTGGGAGGCCGGCGGCCACGGGCACCGCCTCGACCCCGACCTGCGCCTGTGGCTCAACTCGGACAAGGCCGCCCGCTACATCGGCCCGCCCCTGCGCCGCCCCGTCGCCCTGCGCGGACTGCGCGACATGCAGGAGCCGGACGCCGCGCTGCTGTGGCTCGCCGAGGTGGAGGCGCTCCCGCTGCGCGCCGTCGCCCGCCGCCTCGGCCTCGACCCGCAGGACGCCGCCGAGCAACTCGGCGAAGTACGCGGCCTGTTCCGGGACCGCTGCCACCGCAACCACCTCGACACGCCGCTCGACGCGGAGTGCCGTTCCTACGTCCGCCTCCTCGACGCGGTCACCCGCTCGCCCACCGCCGACACGCCCGAGGACCTCTCCCGCCACCTCGCGACCTGCGTGGAGTGCGCGGAGGCCGCCGCGTGTCTGCGGCTGCACGGCGGCGGACTGCCCGCCGCGCTCGCGGGCGGCGTCATCGGCTGGGGCGGCCTCGCCTACCTGGAGCGCCGCCGGCGCGCCGCCGAGGTACGGCTCGGCGCCGGACGTCCCGACCTGCTCGACCCGGAGAGCGAGGCGGCCAGGGCCGCCGCGTCCAAGGCGAAGGCACTGCGCGGCGGGCTGCTCGTGGCCGCCGTCCTGGTGTCGGTCCTCGCGCTCGGCGTGTCGCTGATGCCGTTCGGCGGCGGCGACACGCGGGACGAGACGGCCTCGCGGGGGACGCCGACCGACTCCACGCCGGTCATCGGGGGCGTGCCGTCCTTCGAGACGCCCACGCCGAAGTCGGACAGCCCCTCGCCGTCCGACGCGGGCGGGCGCACCGACCCGGAGCCGCAAGGGACTTCGTCGGCGGCGGCGAGTGTGCCGCCGGGCACGAGTTCCTCCGGCGGCTCGTCCAGCTCGCCGTCCGGCGGCGAGGACGGCAGGGCGCTGTGCGCGGTCACCTACGACCTCGTCAACCAGTGGCCCGACGGCTTCCAGGCGACCGTGACCGTCACGACCGTCGAGAAGCTCACCGACTGGCACGTCTCCTGGTCCTTCAAGGACGGCCAGCACGTCGACCAGATGTGGGACGCGTCCGTCGCGCAGATGGGCTCGCGGGTCATCGCGACCGCCGCCGACTACAACAAGGCGGTCGCCGAGGAGGGCACGCTCTCCTTCGGGTTCCTCGCGTCCTGGGAGGGCAAGAACACGGCACCGTTCGGGTTCACGCTGAACGGCCACCCCTGCGACTAGGTCTTCTCGCGTGCGCCCCGGACCCTCACCGGTCCGGGGCGTTCGTATGTGGCGGGCGATGCCAGGGGCAAGTTCAGTTACTCATCGGTATGTGCGACGATACTTTCCGTAGCGCTTGAGAGCTCAAGCAGCTCGATCTTCTGCGGATGAGGAAACAGGACATGACCATCCCTGTCTCCGCGCGCGTCCTCGTCGTCGACGCCGAGGACAGCGTCCGGAGCATGCTCACCATGGCGCTGGAGTTCGCCGGATTCCGGGTGAGCGTCGCCGCGACCGGCCGCCAGGCCCTGGAGCTGATCGCACGCGGGCTGCCCGACCTCGTCCTGCTCGACATCCGCCTCCCCGACATCGACGGCTTCCAGGTCTGCCGCATCCTGCGCGCCCGGGGCGTCACCGTCCCCGTCCTCTTCCTCGCCGGACGCGGCGGAGTCGACGACGTCGTACGCGGCCTCGACCTCGGCGGCGACGATTTCGTCACGAAACCCTTCGAACTGCGCGAAGTCGCCGCGCGGGTACGGGCGTTGCTGCGCCGCAGCGGCATCCGGGCGGCGGCCTCCGGGCCCAGTCACCTCAGCGCCGGGGAGGTCGAGATGGACCTCGACGCCCACCAAGTCCGCGTGTCGGGGCGGCCCCTGGAACTCACCGGCACCGAATTCGCCTTACTGCGGTGCCTGTTGGAGAACCCGGGGCGCGTGCTGACCCGGGAGCAGCTCCAGGACCGGGTGTGGCAGCGGCGGACGGAGTCGGGGAGCGTGGAGACGTATGTCTATTACCTGCGGCGGAAGTTGGGGGACCCCGGGCGTACGCTGATCAGGACGGTACGAGGGGTGGGGTACCGGCTCTGCGCGGACTGACCTCACCGGTACAGCCCCTCCACCTCCCCCGCGAAGTCCCCCAGCACCCGGTCCCGGCGCACGGTCCCCGTCGGCGTCAGGTGTCCCGACGTCTGTGTGAACTCCCCCGGCAGCACCGCGAATCGCCGGATGCCCGCGCCCGTCGCCGTGTTCGCCTCGTCCACCGCCTCCTGGAGCAGGGCCCGCAACTCGGGGTCGCCCAGCAGCAGTTCGTACGGCGTGGCGGTGCGTTTCGTGGTCCGGCGCCAGTGGGTGAGGCCCGGCGGGTCGAGGGTGAGCAGGACGGCGACGTACGGGCGGCCCTCGCCGACCAGGACGGCTCGCGAGATCAACGGGTGTGCGCGGAGCCGGTTTTCGACGGCCAGCGGCTCAACTCGCGCGCCGCTGATGGTCGTCAGCGTGTCGGCACGCCGCCCGGTGACGACCAGGTACCCCTCCTCGTCGAGCCGCCCCAGATCACCGGTCGGCAGCCAGCCGCCCGGCGCGGCGGGCAGCAGCTTGGTCGCGCCGGGGTCCCAACGGCCGTGCAGGACATGGCGACCGGAGAGGAGGATCTCCCCGTCGTCGGCGATCCGTACGGCCGTCCCCGGCAGCGGATGGCCGACCGTGCCGAGGCGGGGCCGCAGCGGCGGTGCGAGGGTCGCGATGCCGGTCGCCTCGGTCAGCCCGTACGTCTCGTACACGGGCACGCCCGCGCCCGTGTAGAACCCCGACAGCTGCCGCCGCATGGCCGACCCGCCGCACACCACGTGCCCCACCCGGCCGCCCAGCGAGGCGCGCAGCCGCCGGTACACGCTCTGGTCGTACACCGCGCGCGCCGCCCGCAGCGTCCGCCCCGGACCCTCGCCCCGGCCGAGCCGGTGGCGCTGCTCCGCCTCCGCGAAGCGGGACGCGATCCGCGCCGACCGGTCGAACGCGGTCAGCTTCCCCGACTCCTGCGCCCTGGCCCGCAGATGGTGGAAAATCTGCTCCAGCACCGAGGGCGTCGCGAACACCGCCGTCGGCCTGAACTCCTCGCACAGCGGGAGGAGTTCCTCCGGTACGGCGCTCGGCGCGTGGCCCGTCCGCACTCGGGCCCGGACGCAGGCCAGCGCCGCGACCCGGCCGAACGCGTGCGCCGACGGCGCGCACAGCAGGGCCGAGGTGTCCCGGCCCGCCACCGACGTGAACGCCGGGAACAGCAGCTCCACGACGTTGTCGACCTGCGCGAAGAAATTGCCGTGGGTCAGCGCGCACGCGGTGGGCCGGCCCGTCGTACCGGACGTGTACACGAGGGACGCGGGCGTGCCCGGGCCGAGCATGCCGCGCCGCACGCCGACCTCCGCGTCCGGTACGTCCGCGCCGAGTTCCGCGAGCCGCTCCAGGTGCCCCCGGTCGATCACCCACACATGCCTCAGCCCCACCGACTCCGGTGCCACCGCCGTGACTTGGGACACGCTCTCCGTCACCAGCGCCGCCGCGCCCGAGTGCCGCAGTACCCACTGGATACGGCGCGGCGAGAACGACGGGTGCACCGGCACGGTCACCAGACCCGCCGCCCACGCCGCGAAGTCCGTCAAGGTCCACTCGTACGAGGTACGCGCCAGCACCGCGATCCGGTCACCCGGCGAAAGTCCTTCCGCGATCAGGCCCTTGGCGAGGGCCGTCACCTCGCGCGCGAACTCCTCCGCCGACACGTCCAGCCAACGGCCGTCCCCCGTACGCCTGCTGAACACCACGTCCTGCGGGGCCCGTGTCGCGTTGTCGAACGGCAGGTCCGCGAGCGAGCCGTACCCCACCGCGGGCACCAGCGCGGGCACCGAGACCTCCCTGACCTCCCCGTCGTCGTACCGGACCAGCTCCGGCTCCACGACCGGCGGTTCGATCCCGTCGATCTGTGTGGACGCGAGCGGATAGAGCGAGGACACGGGCGGCTCCGGAGGGGGGAAGAGCAGTGGGGGGTGAACGGGCGGAGAGGACACGCCCGGGGCGGGGAGTGGATCGTACGGTCGCGGTGTGGTGAACTCGTGCGGTTACCCGGGGTATTGGAAGGGGAGGGGCGGCGCGACAGGGCGCCGACGGCAAACTCCGAGGCGATTTCGATGAGGTTCTGATGTGGCTCTGATCTGGCTCTGAGATATCGGGCGCGCGTGGGGAAAAACCAGTGGTGGACGTATTCCCCGGTTCTCTACGCTGTGCCGGTCTCGTACAGGACGTCGACGAAAGATCGGGAGGTGTGAGTCATGGCTGCTTTCCAGGCGGGTGTGTCCCGCGGCAACCAGGTGTTCTTGCTCCACTTCCGCGGTCGTCGGCTCACTGTCTAGCGCTCAACGAGCGTCGCCGGGGCCGCCCTTGTGAAGGGTTTCCCTTGAGTTTCTCTGTTTCTTCCGACGTTTCCTCGCATCCTCTCGCCGCCTTCGGGTGGGACCAGGGGTGGGAGGACGAATTCGCGTCCCACCGTTCAACGGGCGCTGTTCTCGGGCGTGTTGTGCGTGTCGACCGGGGGATGTGTGACGTCGTCACCGCCGAAGGTGTGGTGCGTGCCGACACCGAGTTCGTCGTGCCGCGCGATCCCATGAAGGTCGTGTGCACCGGGGACTGGGCCGTCGTCGATCCTGCGGGTGAAGACCCGCGCTACGTACGGACGTTGCTGCCTCGGCGGACCGCGTTCGTGCGGTCCACGTCCTCCAAGCGGTCCGAGGGGCAGGTCCTCGCCGCCAACGTCGACCATGTCGTGATCGCCGTTTCTCTTGCCGTCGAGCTCGATCTCGGGCGTGTGGAGCGGTACTTGGCGCTTGCCTGGGAGTCCGGGGCGCAGCCTGTCGTGGTTCTCAGCAAGGCTGATCTCGTGTCCGACCCTGTCGTTCTCGCGCACCTGGTGAAGGACGTCGAGAGTACGGCGCCCGGTGTGCCGGTGCTGACTGTCAGTGCGCTCGCGGGTGAGGGCTTGGGGGAGCTCAACGCGCTTATTGGGAGCGGGACTTGTGTCCTCCTCGGTGCCTCCGGTGCCGGGAAGTCCACCCTCGCGAACACCCTCGCCGGGGACGACATCATGGACGTCCAGGCCGCCCGCGACGTCGACGGCAAGGGGCGGCACACCACGACGACCCGCAACCTCCTCACGCTCCCCTCCGGGGGTGTCCTCATCGACACGCCTGGCCTGCGGGGTGTCGGTCTCTGGGACGCCGGGAGCGGGGTCGGGCAGGTGTTCTCCGAGATCGAGGCGCTCGCGGGGGAGTGCCGGTTCCAGGACTGCGCGCATGACGCCGAACCGGGGTGCGCGGTCATGGCGGCCGTGTCCGAGGGGGTGCTGCCTGTCCGCCGCCTCGACAGCTACCGCAAGCTGGTCCGGGAGAACCAGTGGATCGTCGCCAAGTCCGATGCGCGGCTGAGGGCGGAGATTCGGCGGGAGTGGAAGGCGAAGGGGGCGGAGGGGCGGGCTAAGAGGGCGGCTAAGCGGGGGCGGGAGGTGTGAGGGGGCGGGCGGGGTGATCGGGAGGGGGTGAGCGGGTCGGAGGGTCGGGAGGCTCGGCCCGGTGGCCCGGTGGCCCGGTGGCCCGGTGGCCGGGTGGCCGGGTGGCCGGGTGGCCGGGTGGCCGGGTGGCCGGGTGGCCGGGTGGCCGGGTGGCCGGGTGGTCCGGTGGTCCGGTGGTCCGGTGGGCAGCGGGCAGCGGGCAGCGGGCAGCGGGCAGCGGGTGGAGGGTCGGCCTGGCGGCCTGGCGGCCTGGCGGCCTGGCGGCCTGGCGGCCTGGCGGCCTGGCGGTTCGGTTGGGTTGGGTGGCCGGTCCGGTTAGGAGGGTGGTCAGCAGGGTTGGGCTGGCAGGGAGGGCTGGTTCGGTGGCGGGTCTGGGCGGTCGTCATGCGGCGAGGTCGGAGGGGGCGTGTGGTTGGCCGGGTGGGCAACGGATGGTGGGGCGGGCGGCGTGGCTGGGTGAGTGGCGAGTTGGTCCGGTGGCGTGGTTGGGAGCCGATGTGCTGCTCCGTCGCCCCGTCACGTCGTGACTCTGCCTCCCGGCCTCCCGGCCTCCCGGCCTCCCGGCCTCCCGGCCTCCCGGCCTCCCGGCCTCCCGGCCTCCCGGCCTCCCGGCCTCCCGGCCTCCCGGCCTCCCGGCCTCCCGGCCTCCCGGCCTCCCGGCCTCCCGGCCTCCCGGCCTCCCGGCCTCCCGGCGTCGCGACTCCGCGGGGTCAGCAGGGTCGGCGCGGTCGGCGGGGTGAGTGGTGTGTGGTCGGTCCGGTGGTGTGGCTGGAGGGCGATGTGCTGGTTCTGCTGCTCGTCGGCCCTGTCGCCGGGGCGGACCCCCGCCGGTGTGCCGGGTTTGCTGCTTTGTCGGGCCTCCTCGCTGCGATGCCGTCCGGCGGCATCCGAGTGCCTCACCGGTCCCGCCGTCCCGTCGAACCCCATGTCGGATTTCCGCCAGCCCTGGGTCGCCGTACCGCTCACACTGGACAGTACGAAGGCCCCGAGTGGGCCGTTCCGTCGGATATGAGGAAGCGCGATGCGTACGTACACCAGGATCTCCAGCCCCCTCGGGGAACTGCTCCTCGTCGCCGACGCCGATGGCGTTCTGACGTCCCTCTCGGTGCCGGGGCAGAAGGGTGGGCGTACTCCCGAGGCGGGGTGGCGTGAGGATCCGGGGCCCTTTCGTGCCGCTCGGGAGCAGCTCGATGCCTACTTCGCCGGGGAGCTGAAGGACTTCGATCTGCCGATGCGGGCCGAGGGGACGGAGTTCCGGGAGCGGGTGTGGGACGCGCTGGACGGCGTGGGGTACGGCACGACCACGACGTACGGGGAGATCGCGGCCGGGATCGGGGCGTCGCGTGCCGCCGTACGGGCCGTGGGTGGGGCGATCGGGGCGAATCCGTTGCTGATCCTGCGGCCGTGCCATCGGGTGATCGGGGCGGACGGGTCGCTGACGGGGTACGCCGGGGGGCTGGAGCGGAAGGTGAGCCTGCTTACGCTGGAGGGCAGCCTGTAGCGACGCCGGCAAGGGCTCGCCCCTGGCAATGGCTCCGGGCCGGGCCCTGCGATGGCCTCGTCACGGGCGGTGGCAACGCCACTGGTGCCGGTATGGACGTCGGTACCGGTAGTGGCCCCGGTGCTGGTGACGGCCTCCGGCATTGCGGCGGTCTTGCCACGGGCGGTGGCAACGGCAACCGGCATCGGTATGGATGTGGGTCCCGGATAGTGGCCCCGGTGCTGGCGACGGCTCCCGGCATTGCGGCGGCCTTGCCACTAAGCGGCGCTGGCGACGGCTCCCGGCACCGCACCGGCCCCGCCACGGACGGTGGCAACGGCAACGGGCCCCGCCAGGGAGGGCGGCAACGGCAACCGGCCCCGGCGTCAGTACTGGCAACAACCCCAGCCCCGCAACGGCATCCCACCGATCGCGGCAACGCCCCCGGCGTACATCACCAGCGCCCCCGGAACCCCCAGGACCACAGTGCCGCCACCCCTCACCCCCACAACACCGCCCCCACCCAAGCCCCGGCAATCAGCAAACACGTGAACAACTCCGTCAGCACACTCCCCCCACCCGCCCGCATCACCGTCCGCAACGCCGCCCTCGCCTCCCCATGCCGCCCCAGGCGAAGCCGCTCGCTGAGGTAGACGCCCCCGAGGAACCCCGGGATCGCGCCCAGCACAGGTACCAGGACGAACCCGAGAAGCGCACCCACCCCCGCGTACACAGCCATCCGTGGCGTCGCCCCCGACCCCCGCCACCGGCGCGGCGGCAGCGCCCAGCGGATCACCTGTGCGAGGAACAACGCGACCGTCGCCCCCACCAGCACCGCCCACGCGACCGGCCGCGGATCCTTCAGCGCCCACCACAGAACCCCGGCCCACACCAGCCACGACCCCGGTACGCCGGGCACCAGTACTCCGCACAGGCCGAGCAGGATGACCAGACCGACCAGCAGGAGTTCCCACACTCCCATCTGCCCAGGGTGCCGGAGGCGAGCGTGCGGCGCAGGTCAGGGAGCGTTCACAGCGGATTATCAGCAAGGCCCCGCACACTCTGACCGCCGGCCGCGAACGCGTACGGCTCCGTGACGCCGCCGGGTGATTCTCCCGTGGGGGGTGGGATCATCCGGCGGCCCACGCACCCGAACACCCGTCCGTATCCCCTCCCGACACGCCGCGCCTTCCGTTCCTCATGGCTCGCATTTTCCCGTTGCCCCGTTTTCTTGCGGCCCTCGCGGTGGACAATTAGGGGCATGAGCCAGCAGGGGGGAAGTCCCACGGGTCGCCAGGACGACTGGTGGGGCCAGCTGTACGACGACACCGCCGACACGGGCCCCACACCCACACCGGATTCCCTGGACGACCGCTTCGCCTCGGCGTCGGACGCGGTGCGGACGGGGGAGTGGTGGGAGACGCCGGACCCACGAGGTCCCGTACCGCACCCTCGGACCGCGACGAGCGCGCACGAGGAGCCGACGGAGGCTCAGGCCACCGGGGACGATCCGTACGACACGGCCGGCAAGCCGCCGGAAGCCGCCGCGAAGCAGTGGGAACCGGCGGGGGAGTGGGAACCGACAGGGCTGTGGGAGCCGGCGGGGGAGTGGGAGCCGGAGGGAGTGCGGCGCCCGGGGCAGCAGGAGCGCCCGGGGACAGGGCAGGAGCTGGGGACGCCGGATGAGGCGGGGGTGTCCTGGGGACCGAGTGCGTCGGAAGGTTTGAGGGAGTCGGAGGGCGGGCGGCGGTCGGGAACGTCGCAGGAGCCGGGGACGCCGGAAGGGGCGGGGGCGTCCGGGGTGCCGAGGGCGTCGGGAGATTCGGGGCGGCTGGAGGGGGTACGGCGACCGGGGTCGTCGGAGCGGCAGGGGGAGCCTGAGCCGCAGGAGCGCCCGGGGATGCGGCAGGAGTCGGGGACGCCGGATGAGGCGGGGGTGTCGTGGGTGCTGGGGGCGTCGGGAGATTCGGGGCAGTTGGAGGGGGTACGGCGACCGGGGTCGTCGGAGCGGCAGGGGGAGCCTGAGCCGCAGGAGCGCCTGGGGACGCGGCAGGAGTCGGGGACGCCGGATGAGGCGGGGGTGTCCTGGGGACCGAGTGCGTCGGAAGGTTTGGGGGAGTCGGAGGGCGGGCGGCGGTCGGGAACGTCGGACCGGTCGGGAACGTCGCCGAGGCCGGGGACGCCGGGCGAGGCGGGGGCGTCGTGGGGACCGAGGGCGTCGGAAGACTCGGGGCGGCTGGAGGGAGTACGGCGGTCGGGGGCGCCAGATCGACCAGGGGTGTCGTCGGGGTCGAAGGCGCCGGAGGAGTCGAGGGAGCCAGGAGCGCAGGAGCGACCCGGAGCGTTGGAGGAGCCTGGGACGGCGGGGCAACCGAAGGCGTTGAGGGAACCGAGCGCGCCGGGCGAGCGGGGGGCACCCGATCGGCCCGGGAGTGTCCAGGAACCGTGGGTGCCGGATGAGTCGAGGGAGCCAGGAGCGCAGGAGCGACCCGGGGCGTTGGAGGAGCCTGGGACGCCGGGGCGACCGAAGACGTTGAGGGAACCGAGCGCGCCGGGCGAGCGGGGGGCACCCGATCGGCCCGGGAGCGTCCAGGAACCGTGGGCGCCGGATGAGTCGAGGGAGCCGGGTACGCCGGAGGATCCGGGAGCCACGGTCCAGCTGACCCCTCCCCGTCCCAGCTCACCACAGCCGCCCCCACCCTGGCCGGCTTCGGCCCCGTTCGTGTCGCCACCAGCGGCTCCACCCCGGCCGGGTTCGTCTCCGTCGGCTTCGGTCCCGTTCACGTCGTCACCAGCGGCTCCACCCCGGCCGGGTTCGTCTCCGTCGGCTTCGGTCCCGTTCACGTCGTCACCAGCGGCTCCACCCCGGCCAGCTTCGTCTCCGCCGGTTTCGGCCCCGTTCACGTCGCCACCAGCGGTCCCACCCCGGCCAACCTCGTCTCCGTCCGTTTCGGCCCCGTTCGGGTCGCCACCAGTGGCCCCACCGCAGCCAACCTCGTCTCCGTCCGCTTCAGCCCAGCCCGCACCACCTTCGGCCATCCCTCTGCGCCCAACTTCGCGTCACCCTGACTCAGCCCAGCCCTCGTCGCCCCCGCCCGGCTCACCGCAGCCGACCTCACCCCAGCCCCCGTCCCTCCGCCCCTCGCCGCCCGGGCCCACCTCGTACCGAGCCCCCTGGGAGCCGCCGCCCACGACTCCGGCCGGGCCGGTGAACTTCCCGCCGGTCCCCCTGCCACCGGGCTTCGCCGAACGCCCGGAACCGACCGCGCCTGAACCCCCGTACGCCTCCCCGATCCCGGAGGCATCCTCGGGCCCGCACGCCCCCTCGGCCTCGGGCGCCCCGTCGACCCCGCGTGTTCCCGCGACTCCGGGTCTCCCTTCAGCCCCGGATCTCTCCTCAGCCCCGGGCGTTCCCTCACCCCTGGGCGCCCCGTCAGCCTCGGGCGTCCCCTCGGACCAGGGTGCCGCCTCGCCCCCGAACGTCCCCCCAGCCCCGGATGCCTCGTCGGCCCCGGATCTCCCCTCGCCCTTGCACGCCCCCTCGGCTCCCGAGACGCCAGTGCTCCCGAAGGCCGTTTCGGCTCCGGTCTCCGCTCCGCCGCCGGGGTTTCCTCCAGCTCCGTATGTTCCTTCGGCTCCTGAGCCCTCCGCACCCCGGGACGCTGTTTCGGCTCCGGTCTCTGCCCCGCCGTCGGGACTCCCCTCAGCTCCGTACGTCCCTTCGGCTTCCGAGCCCTCCGCCCCCCAGGACGTCGCCTCTGCTCCGGTCCCCGCCCCGCCGTCGGGACTCCCCTCAGCCCCGTACGTTCCTTCGGCTTCCGAGCCCCCCGCACACCGGGACGTCGTTTCGGCTCCGGCCTCAGTCCCGCCGTCGGGACTCCCCTCAGCCCCGTACGTTCCTCCGGCCCCCGAGCCCCCCGCCCCCCAGGCCGCCGCCTCCGCTCCGGCCTCAGTCCCGCCGCCGGGACTCCCCTCAGCCCCGCACGTCCCTCCGGCCCCCGAGCCCCCCGCCCCCCAGGCCGCCGCCTCCGTTCCGGCCCCCGCCCCGCCGCCAGGACTCCCCCCAGCCCCGCACATCCCTCCGGCCCCCGAGCCCCCCACCCCCCAAGACGCCACCTCCACTCCCGCCTCACCCCCCGAAACACCCCCACCCCCAACCACCCCCCTCACCCGCAAAACCCTCGACGAACCCCGCCCCCACCTCAAGCCCTACCTCGGCTCAGGCCCGCCCACCTACGACGCCGACCCCACCGCCCTCCCCCTCGCCGACCCCGACGCCCTGGACGACCTCGTCGCGGACACCGTTCTGGACGGGGCCCGGTACGGGGCCAGCACCCTGCGGGCCGTAAGCCTGCGCGGCGACTCCGCGCGGTACCGGGGTGAACCCCGGCGGGACGCCCTGCTCACCGCCCGTTTCGGGTACGGCGAGAACGCGCTGGTCCTCGTCGCGATGGCGACCGGCGCGAGGGCGACGGTCGGGGCGCACCGGGCTGCCGCCGAGGTGTGCCGGTGGATCGGGCGGGCCGTGGGGCGCAGCCATGTGCGGCTCGCGGAGGACATCAGGGCGGGCCGACGGGGCGACCTGAAGTCGGGACTGCACCGCCTCACCGACCGCAGTCTCGGACGGCTACGGGCCGGCGCCGCCGAGCAGGGGCTCACCCCCGAGGAGTACACGGCCACCCTGAGGTGCCTGCTCCTGTCCGCAGACCCCGAATGCCGGACCCGCGTGTTCTTCGGCGTGGGCGAGGGCGGCCTGTTCCGCCTGCGCGACGGCGAGTGGCAGGACATCGAACCGGCGCCCGGGGAACCGGCGGGGGAACCAGGCCCCGCCGCGAGGCTCCGGGGAACTCCCCGAAAACCGCTCCCGCACACCCGGGACGCGACGATGCCGGACGCCCCGGCTGATCCGTACGCGGCGAACCCGGGAGACGCGTACGCCGCAGGGCCACGCCCCCTGAACTCACCCGGCCCGAACCCACCAGGCCCGACCACCCCGTACGGAACCGGCACACCCCGGCAGAACTCACCCGGCCCGTACAACACGCCGACACCCCCCTCCCCCCACGACGACCACCCCACCCCCGACCTCGGCTCCCCCGCAGACCCTCGCCACCCCTCAAGCCTCCCCACCCCCTACGACCACCTCCCACCCCCCGACCCCTTCCTCTTCCGCACCTCCGTAGCCCAACCCGGCGACACCCTCCTCATGTGCACAGCCGGCCTCGCCGACCCCCTCCGCGGTGAGCTGGAGCTCGCCGGGCACCTCACCGCCCGCTGGGCCGGCGCCCCCGTCCCCGGTCTCGCGGAGTTCCTCGCGGACATCCAGATCAGGGTGAAGGGGTACGCGGACGACAGGACAGCCGCAGCGGTCTGGGAGGCGTGACGCACTCACTCGATGTACGGACGCCAGTTCCGGTTCTGCGTGTCGTACACGTACCGAGGCAGCCCCGTGATCGCCGTCGTACGGAAGGGACGGCCGCCGTCGTCGACACGCACCGTGCCGGCACGGCCCTGCGACGACCAGTCCAGCTCCAGGTACCAGGAACAGTCGCAGCCCGCCGTACGCGCCGTCACCAGCAGAATCTCCGGGTCCTTCGCGGAGACGCGGTACGGGAAGCTGACCGCGGGGAGTTCGGTGCCCGCGTCGTTGCCGGGCATCGAGTGGGCGATCGGACGGTCCTTGTCGAGGTCGACGGCGAACTCGCGGGGCGTGAGGGAGCCGCCGCAGCCCTGGTCCATGGCGTACGCGTTCCCGGCGGCGGGCGTACCCCGGCCCACGACGCGCACGCGCAGGGCTTCCAGGACGACGGCCGTGTCCGAGCGGCCCTGCACGGAGATCCGGACCATCGTCTCCTTGCCGTGCAGCCCGCCCTCGGCGGTCGCCCAGGCGCGCGCGTCCTGTGACATCGGGGGCGGAGGGACCTGGGCGGGCGGCTGGTCGATGACGTAGTAGTGCCCGCAGCCCTGGTTCCAGACGTGCGAGTCGACGGTCCAGGCGAGGGGCGTACCGGCGAACGGCGTCTTGCTGGGCGCCCCGGAACCGGACGGCGACGCGGACACCCCGGCCCCGGCCTCGGCGGAAGGCCCGCCCCCCTTCACCGAGGGCGACACCGACGGCGACGGCGATCCGCTCCCGCTCGGACGGGGCGTCACCTTCCCCGGCCGCGAACTGAGCGACGGCACATCGTCCCCGGCCTGCGCGGTCGCCCCGGGAACCTCGTGCCGCCGCCCGTCGGGCAGCGCCGACAAGGTCCCGACGGTCGCCGCGACGACACAGGCGACGGCGCCGAACACGGCAGCACGCCGCCGGTACCAGGGCCGGGGACGGGGCGGGGGCGAGTCCTGTACGACGGCGTCGACACCGTCTCCGGCACCGCCCCCGGCGTCGGACCGAACGCCCGCCCCCGCGACGGTCTCCGCCCCGGCACCGGGTGACACACCCGCCTCTGAACTCGCTTCGCCCGCCTCGGACTTCACGCCGGATACGACGACCCCGGCCCCTGAACCCGCCGCAGCCGACACCTCCTCCGCACCCTCCGCCCGACCGACCCCCGCCTCGCTATCGGCCGCCGCTCCTGAGCCCGCCTCAGCTGGCACCTCGCCCGCACCCGCCCCGAGGCCCGCGCCCGCACCCTCCGCCCGGTTGGCCTCCGCCTCGCTATCGGCCGCCGCTCCTGAGCCCGCCTCAGCTGGCACCTCGCCCGCACCCGCCCCGAGGCCCGCGCCCGCACCCTCCGCCCGGCCGGCCCCCGCCTCGCCAACGCCCCCCGCCCCCGAACCGCCCCCGGCGTCCCCCTCCCCCTTCCGCCCCCGCTCCTGCCGCCCCTGCCTCTCCTCCACCGCCAATAACCACAACCGATGCAGCTCAAGCCGCTCCGCCGAACTCGCCCCGCAGAACCCCGCAAGCCGCTCGACCGGCGCGAAGTCCTGCGGCACCGCCTCCCCCGCGCAGTACCGGTGCAACGTGGACGTGTTCATCCCCAGCCGCCGCGCAAGCGACCCGTAGCTGCGGTCCGTGCGGGACTTCAGCTCCCGCAGGCGCTCCGCGAAGTCCGCCGCATGCCGGCCACTCGTCACCGTACCCCCGTGGTGTCGGGCCTGGGACGGCATCCCAGGCACTCGTATATCTGCACGTCAGCAGGGGTGGGATGGTTCCATCCCCGGCGGACGGGCGCTGCCGCTTGCGGTGCTCCCCCGTGGCCCCTGATGCTCATGGTGTCGCACCGAACGGCCCGGTCGGAACCCGACCTGCTGCGCCGACGGTACGCCGGGGTGCGACCCCTTTACATCCACGTACACCTTCACGGGGGACCACCCATGCGTACTCGCCTGCACGCGGTCGTACTCACCGCACTCTCCGCCGTCTGCCTGACGGTCGTCACCGCGACCGCCGTACCCGCCGCCACGAACCCGGCCCCGCCGGGCTTCCTCGCGGCCGGCGACCTGCCGCCGTACCTCTCCTCCGCGTGGACGGCGGGACCGGTCACCGCGGGTGTGCCGGAGGAGGTCGAGACGGACACATGTCTCAGCATGGCGCTGGGCAGCGGCACCGGAACCTGGTATCGCACCTTCCGCACCGATCTCGACGCGGGCGCCCGGCAGGTGAGCGTGGTCCTGCCCAACGAGGCGCAGGCGAAGGGCCGTTACGAGCGGATCGCGAAGGACATCCGCTCCTGCGCGACCCGCATCGAGCAGAAGTACCCGGACGTCCGGGCCGAGTTCAAGGACTACGGCGCCGTCAAGGTCGAGGAGGGCGCGCACGTCTTCGGCCTGCACACGGCCGCCGAGTGGGGCGCCGTGGACGTACGGCTGCTGGGCGTCGGCAGGGACGGGCGGACCGTCACCGTCGTCGACTGGGGGCAGATGGGGACGTTCAAGGACGCGCCGGTGAAGGCGTTCAAGAAGACCACGGTCACAGCGGTGAACAAGCTCCGCTGACCGTCAGGGACGGGGCCGCCCTCACGCATGGGGGACGAGAGGGCGGCCCCCGCACGACTGGATCTGGAGTGCCGATCCCCCCTCTGCGCCACCCCCTACGCCGGGCCCGGACCCCTCCGTGGCCCGCTCTCGGCGTTTTGCCCGGGTCGTGCCTCGCGTTCACCCGCCGCTTACCCGCCCGTGACCAGCACCGGGCCCTCGTCCGCACCACCCCGCCTGCCGGATCCGCGTCGGTTTCCGGCCAAGTTCACGTGCACGGCGCGGGGTTGCCGCGCGCTTTCCGAACTGTCACCCGCCGGAAGGCTCTGGCCCGGGCTCCGGTCCGGCTACGACGGGTTCGGGAGCCGGGGCTCGACGCGGGGACCGACTCGTACGCCGGGGGCGCGTAGACCGGGCGGCGCACGAGGGGCGCCACGGGGTGTCCGAGCCGCGCGAAGCACGTGGCACCACCCTTCGCGCTCGTGTACACGGCCTCGGGGGACCCGGTGTCCCCGCGGTCACCTCACGGCGGGCCACCGGCATATGCCCGGGGCCTTTGTCGGCAGGTCAGAGCGGACGCGGTCGACGTGACACCCCGTGCCGACAACATGGCCGAACACCCGGGCGTCGGCGACGGTCCATGACTGCCGCCCGTCTCACGGGGCATGGATCCCCGTGAACGTGTTCGACAGGAAGGAAACCGGACATCGGCGCGCGGGTGGGGGTCATGAAAAGGCAAGCACGAGGGAGCGGTCCCACGGTGATCGGGGCCTCCTCGGCGACACGGACGGACGAGGGCTTCACCGACACGGGGCAGCCGCAGCTGAGACGGCGGCTGGAGCGCGCGGACCTGGGCGCGGTGCCCGACGCCCGGCACGCGCTCCGCGAACTGCTGCACACCTGGGGAAAACCGGGCCGCTCCGACATAGCGGAGCTGCTCACCAGCGAACTGGTCACCAACGCACTGCTCCACACCGACGACGACGCGGTCCTGACGGCGACCGTCGGACCCGAAGGACTCCACGTGGAGGTACGGGACTTCGTGGACCGGCTGCCCGAGCCGGAGGCGCCGCACGCCGACGACGGCACCCACGGCCGGGGCCTGCTGCTGGTCCAGGCGCTCGCGGACGCCTGGGGGGTCAGGCCGCACGGCATCGGCAAGGCGGTCTGGTTCGAACTCGACGCGGACGCCGCGTAGTTCACGTACAGAGACGACAACGGGGCGGGGGCGCGGCCCTGTTCAGGTCGCGCCCCCGCCCCGAGGAATTTCTTACGGCGTCATCAGCCGAACTGCTGCTCCAGATCCTTGAGTTTGCGCTCCAGCGAGTCCAGTCGCGGTAGCGCCATCGTGTCGTCCTCCGCGGTCAGGTCAACCTTGGACGAGGAGGACGAGGAGGCGGACGCCTCCGAACCGTGCCGGACCGGGGAGAGCGAGGGACGCTGGCGGACGGGAAGCTCCGCGGCGGCGGCCGGGGCAGGCTCCGAAGAGGCCGCGACCCGCTCCAGGGCGACCTCGGCGGGCGCGTCCATCGGACGGCCGCCGCGCCCCGGGAAGCCCCGGTGACCCCGGCTTATCGCCTTCAACTGGGCCTTCTCCACCCGCTGCTGCTCACGCCGCAGACGCTTGGTGTCCTCCTTGCGCGCCTTGTCGTCGCGCACCTCGTCGACCGCCTCGTCCAGGCTGCGGACGTTCTCCAGGAGCATCAGCGACCACGCCTTGTACGTCTCGCGCGGAGCCCTTATCCAGCGCACCACGCGGATCTGCGGCAGCGGACGCGGCACCAGACCCTGCTCGCGCAGCGCGGCCCGACGGGTCTGCTTCAGCGCCCGGTCGAACAGAACGGCGGCCGAGAGGGACATACCGGAGAAGAACTGCGGGGCGCCGTCGTGGCCCATACCCCGGGGCGCGTGCACCCAGTTGAACCAGGCCGCGGCACCCGCGAACATCCACACCAGTATCCGGGAGCCGAGCGCCGCGTCACCGTGGCTCGCCTCGCGCACGGCGAGGACCGAGCAGAACATGGCCGCGCCGTCGAGGCCGAACGGGACGAGGTACTCCCACCCGTTGGAAAGGCCGAGGTTCTCCCGGCCGAAGCCGACGAGCCCCCGGTAGGAGAGCGCCGCGGCGACGCCGGCGCAGCAGAACAGCAGGACGTAGGAGGCCATGCCGTAAACGGTTTCCTTGCGCCTACGGCGCTCCTCGCTGCGCTCCCACGAGTCGTCCTTCGCGTGCTCCCCGCTGGACCGCTTGCTCCGCGCGAGCACCGCAATCGCCGCCAGCATGCCCAGGAGCAGTACGGCGCCCGGAAGCAGCCAATTCAGCGATATGTCGGTCAGTCTCATCTGGAGTCCCTTGCGTTGGGATAGGGCGTATCGCCCGCCATATTGGCCCAATCCCACCGGCCCTCAAGGGGGTTTCGGGGCAAGAGGCCGCCAAGGAGGTGCAAGGGGATGCCCACGGCGACGTTCTGCTCGAACTGCTGCTTGAGCGGCGGGAGTTGAGTTCGAATAAGACTACCCGTACGGATGGTTCCACGGAAAGTTCCCGCGGCTCGTGAGGAAATTGTGAATCCCCTGTTACCGTACGGCCGTCCCGTTCGGCGATGATCTTACGACAGCACCGGACGCGCCCCGCACCGAGGGGGGTGTCCGAAGGGGCGTCAACTCGCCGCGGTGGCCGTGAGCTTGGCGATCCGCTCGGCGTCGCAGGTGCGCGGGCAGGTCGCGCACAGGTCGTCCGGGTCGATCGTGTAGTACATGCAGCAGCTCGCCCGGTCCCTGGTCGGCAGCGACTGACCGTCAGGACCGGTGAGTTCACGGAACGCCGCCGTCCCGACGTACGGCCGCGTCGCCCCCGGCAGCAGCAACTCCAGCTCCCGGCGCGCCCGTTCCTTCTCCTCCTCGCCCAGCAGCGCGGCGACGTACCAGACGCCCTCGACGATCTCGTCCGTCACCGTCGCCCACAGCGCCCGGCCACGGCGGCGCATGCGCGGGCCGAAGCCGTCGAGCAGCGGCTCGTGGTGCTCGGCGACCGCCGCGCGCAGCTCCGCCCTCAGCGCCTCTTCGTCCGGGACGACCCGCGCGCCCGGGTGCGCCGCCGCCGGGTCGCCCGGCAGGCACGCGAACGACTGCGGCGTACGGACCGCGAGGCGCATCCCGTCCGTCCGGTCGTACGAGACATGCGTCACGGGGAAGCGCGGCACCCGGCGGTGCAGGAACCAGGGGATCGTGAACAGCAGGCACGCGGGCCACGAGTAGCGGTGCAGGCCGAAGCTCGCGATCACGTCCGGGCGGCCCTTCTTCCCGTAGTCCCGCAGGACCTGCGCGTCGTCCCGGGCGAGGTAGCGCTCCAGCTCGGCGTTTCCCTCGGCCAGGCCCGCCGCCGAGACCCAGCCTGGGTCGGTGGGGGCCGGTTCGCCGTCCCCGATGTGCCGCACCGTGACGCTCGGGCAGACCTCCGTCAGGCGGGCGTACGCGTCGTGCACGACGGGCGGGGGAGTGGGCATGACCGGGCCATCCATCCACGAGTTTCTGAAGGTTAGCCTAACCTTACCCAAGATGGTTGGGATTTGAACTGAGGGCCTCTGGGCCTAAGGTGCTTGACGGACGAGTAACAACCGGTCGTAATGGCCCCAAGTACCGACAAGCCCGGAGGAGACCCCCGTGACCCCTGCCACACCGGGCTCCTACGAGCCGTACGGGATCCCCGCCACGCGCTTAGAGGGCCACGCGGACGCCGGGTACGCCGGTGAGGCCGCCGTCGACCGCGTGCCCTTGCAGGGGGCCGCGCGGGGGGAACACACCCACAGCGAGCTGCCGATCCCCCGTCCCCGGGCGATCGTCCAACGCGCCTCGGTCCGAGGACAGATCCTCGACGCGCTGCGCTCCGCGCTGGGCACCGGTGAACTCCTCCCCGGCGAGGTCTACTCCGCCCCCGCCCTCGGCGACCGCTTCGGCGTCTCCGCGACGCCGGTCCGCGAGGCGATGCAGCAACTCGCCCTGGAGGGCGCCGTCGAGGTCGTTCCCAACCGCGGCTTCCGTGTAGTGGAGCGCGGCGCACGGGAGTTGGCGGAACTGGCGGAGATACGGGGCCTGATAGAGGCACCGGTGATACTCCGGCTGGCCCGGACGGTCCCGTGTGAACGCTGGGCGGAGTTGGGCCCGTTGGCGGAGGCGAGCGTGCGGGCGGCGAGGTCGGGATGCAGGGCGACGTACGCGGAGGCGGACAGGGCGTTCCACGGGGCACTGCTGGGCTTCTCGGGGAACGGCCAACTGGTGCGGATCGCTGAGGACTTGCACAGGAGGACGCAGCAGGGGGGTGGGGATCTGTCGGCGGATGCGGCGGATCATGTGCGGTTGGTGGAGGCGTTGGTGGGAGGGGACTTGGAGACGGTGAGGGTGTTGGTGGGGGAGCACTTCGGGTGATCTGCCGGGTGCGGGAGCGTCGTGGTTGCTCGCGCAGTTCCCCGCGCCCCTAAAAGGCACGGTGGCTGGACGTCCCTCAGGGGCGCGGGGAACTGCGCGACCAGCCCCCACCGGCCCGCAGCCGAACTACGACGCGTCTTTCACCACCCCCAACTGCCTTGCCAGCCACGTCGGAACGCCCCCGAGCAGCTGGAACAACCTCCTCGCCTCCTCCCTCAACCTCGACGCCTCCGGCTCAACCTCCGCATCCGCGAGCGACGCCAACGCCGGAGCCGTCCCCACCAAGTACCCCAACTCCTCCCGCAACCGCAGCGACTCGGCGAAACCGTGCCGCGCCTCGCCCAACTCCCCATCCCGCAAGGCCAGTCCCGCAAGATGCCGCCAAGTGAACGACAACAGCAACGAGTCCGACGCCTCGGCAGCAGCAGCGTGGGCCCGCCGATACGCAGCCCGCGCAGCCTGAGGCGAACTCGCAAGGTTCTCGGCAAGCAACCCCCGACGGAAGTCGAGCAAGGCCCTCTGCGCAACCCCCGGAGGGATCAGCGCGGCGGCCCGCCCGAGAGCCGCCCGCGCCTCATCGGTCCGGTCCCGCACCCCGTGCAAAGTGGACGCATACGCCAAGTACCCGCGTTCACAAGCGGCAGCGCCCCGCTCGGAGTCGGAGTGGGCGAGCGCCTCGGCCCCCCGCAACGCGTCCTCCGCATCGGCCCACCCCTGCTCCGTATACAGGCACCGTTCCACGAGCAGCGAAGCCCGTTGCAGGGAACCCGCCGCAGTGTCGGCCGGCAGCAACGCCACCGCATCGACCCAGCACGCGCGCGACCGCAGTCTCCACACCGCGGTCTGGAGGGGATCGTCACCAGGGGTCGTTCCGTAACCAGACATGGCGGTGTGCGCCACGTTGCCCTCCCCGAGCACGCCTTTGAGCTGTGAGTGGTGGCCGCATCTCAGCACGGATCGTGTCACGGGGCCAAGGGGGTGGGTGAAGGATTTCACAAAGTCGGGGGAAACCGGTCCGCCGGGGTTTCACCAGCGGACGGCCCCGGGTAGGCACTGCCAACTCACCGGACGCACAAGCAACTTGCCCCCACCAGACCCTCAACTCATCCTGAGCGCCAGGAAGAAGTCCAGCTTGTCCTCCAGCTTCGACAGGTCCCGCCCCGTCAACTGCTCGATGCGGCCGACGCGGTAGCGCAACGTGTTGACGTGCAGATGGAGCCGGGACGCGCACCGCGTCCAGGAGCCGTCGCAGTCGAGGAACGCCTCCAGCGTCGGGATCAGCTCGGCGCGGTGGCGTCGGTCGTACTCGCGCAGCGGGTCCAGCAGCCGCGCGGTGAACGCCCGCCGCACGTCGTCCGGCACGAACGGCAGGAGCAGGACGTGCGACGCCAGCTCCTGGTGCCCGGCCGCCGACACCGGCCCCGGCCGCGCCGCCGCGACCCTGCGCGCGTGCCGCGCCTCCTCCAGCGCCCCGCGCAGCCCCTCCGCCGAGTGCACGGCCGCGCTGACGCCCAGCGTGAGCCGCCCGTCCCCGTCGAGCCCGGCGGCGAGGGGCTCCCGTACGGCGTCCAGGAGCACGTCCGCGAGGACGCCCGCCTCGGAGCCGTCGTGCTCGGAGACGACCGACGGCAGCGGAACCAGCGCCACCGCCTCCTCGCCGGTGTGCGCGACGGCGATCCGCTCGGCGGGCTCGGCCCCCGTCACGAACCTCCCGCCGAGGATCTCCTCCAGCAGAGCCTGCGCGACCGCGCCACCGCCCGTGTCACCGTCGCCCCACTCGCCGCGCCCGGCGCCGGGCTCCCGCTCGCCCCGGACACCCCCGCCACCGCCGTCCGCCGCCCGGTCACCACGAACGGCGCCTGAACCACGTACCGAAGCCGAAGCCGAACCCGAAGCCGAGCCCGGCTCCGTCCACTCCACCCGCGCCACCACCACCTGCCAGTGCGGGGCCGCCGCCACCCCCGGCAGCAGGACCGGTGCCGCCACCCGCAGGCGGGCGGCGATCTCCGGGGGCGCGGCGCCCGTCTGGATCAGGTCCAGGAGTTCCTGGGCGAGCCGGCGGCGTACCGTGCGGGCCGCGTCGCGGCGGTCGCGTTCGACGGCTATCAGCTGGGTGACGCCGTGCAGGAGGTCCATGCGCTCGTCGGGCCACTCCCCGGCGTCCGCCTCGACGGCGAGGAGCCAGTCGGAGAGGGCGGTCTCGCGGATGTCCCGGGGGGTGCGCGCGCCGCCCCGGACGGGGAACAGGGAGTACGTCGCGCCGCCGGCCAGGACCCGCTGGGGGCCGCGCCTGCCGGTCCGCGCCGCCGCGAGGTGCTCGGCGGCCAGCCGCGTACGGATCTCGGCAGGCAGCGGCAGCCCCTTCGAACCGGCGACGAGCCGCCCCGTGGACGACAGGACCCACGCGCGCAGGTCCAGGTCGGAGCCGAGGAGGTCAAGGACGACGTCCGGGCCGCCGCCCGCCGGGCCCGACGTCATCATGCGGCGGTGCCGGTCCACGACCGCCGCCAGGTCCCCGGCGCGCTCGCCGGAGACCTGCCGGACGACGTGCTCGGTGACCGCCGCGAACGACACCGACTCGTCGACCCCGAACAGCGGCAGCCGGTGCTGCGCGCAGGCCACGACCAGGTCCTCCGGGACCTCCCCGAACTCGGCGGTCCCGGCCGCGAGCGCCGCGACCCCGGCCTGCACGAGGACCCGGACGAACGGCTCGGAGTCCGCCGCGTCCCGCCGCCACGCGAGCCCGGAGAGGACCAGCTCACCGCCCGCGAGGTAGCGGCTCGGGTCGCGCAGGTCGGTCGTCATCACCCCGCGGACCGTACGGTCCAGTTCGTCCCCGCCGCCGAGCAGCCTGAGGCCCAGCGCGTCGGTGTCCAGCAGTGCGCGCAGCCGCATGGTTCGTCGCCGCCGTTTCCGTGTCTCGAAATCTACGATGGAGGTCGGGAATCGCTTCCCGTGTTTCCCCGTGTTTCCGTGGGAAGACAGGGAGGTTTCTGAGGCCTTCTCTTCATATGAATCTACAAGATGACCTTCCCGACCAGCCAACTCCTTCGGAGATTCGGTGACTGACCCGGTCGGCGCAGCGCCTTGTGTACTGGCAGTGATCCCCGTGAACAAGAGATGAACACGACAGGATCCGGACGACGTAGGAGAGAGCCGGTCATGGACTTCCTTCGCCCCGCCAGCTGGGAGGAGGCGCTCGCCGCGAAGGCGGAGCACCCCACAGCTGTGCCGATCGCGGGCGGCACCGATGTGATGGTCGAGATCAACTTCGACCACCGCCGCCCCGGGCACCTGCTCGACCTGAACCGGATCGGGGAACTGTACGAGTGGGAGGTGGGCGAGGACTCCGTACGGCTCGGCGCCTCCGTCCCCTACACGCGGATCATGGAAAACTTGCGCAACGAGTTGCCGGGGCTCGCGCTCGCCTCGCACACCGTCGCCTCGCCGCAGATCCGCAACCGAGGCGGCATCGGCGGCAACCTCGGCACCGCCTCCCCGGCCGGAGACGCCCACCCCGCGCTCCTCGCGGCCGGCGCCGAGGTCGAGGCCGAGTCGGTGCGCGGCAGCCGCCGTATCCCGATCGACGACTTCTACACCGGCGTCAAGCGCAACGCGCTCGCCCCCGACGAGCTGATCCGCGCCGTGCACGTGAAGAAGGCGGACGGGCCGCAGCAGTACGCCAAGGTCGGCACCCGCAACGCGATGGTGATCGCGGTCTGTGCTTTCGGGCTCGCGTTGCACCCGGAGACGCGGACCGTCCGTACGGGTATCGGGTCGGCCGCGCCGACGCCTGTGCGCGCTCGTACGGCTGAGGAGTTCCTGAGCGCCGCGCTTGCTGAAAACGGTTTCTGGGACAACGGGCGGATCATCACCCCTTCTCTGGCCAAGGAGTTCGCGAACCTCTGCGCCGCCGCCTGCAACCCCATCGACGACGTACGCGGCACCGCGAGCTACCGCCGCCACGCGGTCGGCATCCTCGCCCGCCGCACACTCACCTGGACCTGGGAGTCGTACCGGGCCTCTCAGCGGAAGGGGGGCGTCGCGTAATGCGCGTCAACTTCACTGTCAACGGACGTCCACGCGAAGCCGACGACGTCTGGGAGGGCGAGTCCCTCCTCTACGTCCTGCGCGAGCGGCTCGGGCTGCCGGGCTCCAAGAACGCCTGCGAGCAAGGCGAATGCGGGTCCTGCACGGTCCGGCTGGACGGAATTCCCGTCTGTTCGTGCCTGGTTGCCGCAGGTCAGGTCGAGGGCCGGGAGGTCGTCACGGTCGAGGGCCTCGCCGCCGAGGAGGGGCAACTCTCCACCGTCCAGCAGGCGTTCATCGACGCCGGGGCGGTCCAGTGCGGATTCTGCACGCCGGGACTGCTCGTCGCCGCCGACGAGATGCTCCAGCACAACCCGAGCCCCTCCGACGCCGACATCCGCGAAGCCCTCTCCGGCAACCTCTGCCGCTGCACGGGCTACGAGAAGATCATGGACGCCGTACGCCTCGCGGCGGCCCGGCAGGGAGAGTGACCATGCCTCGTACAACTCCCGTCGGACTCACCCAAGGTGCCGCTGTCCGGGGCGGCATCGGCGAGTCGACCCTCCGGCCCGACGGCACCCTCAAGGTCACCGGGGAGTTCGCCTACTCCTCCGACATGTGGCACGAGGACATGCTGTGGGGGCAGATCCTGCGGTCGCCGGTGGCGCATGCGGAGATCGTCTCTATCGATGTGGCCGAGGCGCTCGCAACTCCGGGTGTGTACGCCGTTCTGACGTACGACGACCTCCCGACCGACGTCCGGCACTACGGACTTGAGGTCCAGGACACTCCCGTTCTCGCGCACGGCAAGGTCCGCCACCACGGTGAACCCGTCGCCCTCGTCGCCGCCGACCACCCCGAGACCGCGCGCCGCGCCGCCGCGAAGATCCAGGTCGAGTACCGCGAACTCCCCGTCGTCACCGACGAGTTGTCCGCCACCGCGCCGGACGCCCCGCTGGTCCACGAGAACCGTACGGACCATCACTTCGGGCACGTGTCGCACCCGAACATCCTGCACCGGCAGCCGATCGTCCGGGGAGACGCGGACGCGGCGGCTCGGAAAGCCGATGTAATCGTTACCGGCGAATACGTCTTCGGTATGCAGGACCAGGCGTTCCTCGGCCCCGAGTCCGGGCTCGCCGTGCCCGAGGAGGACGGCGGCGTCCACCTCTACATCGCCACCCAGTGGCTCCACTCCGACCTGCGCCAGATGGCTCCCGTGCTCGGGCTGCCCGAGGACAAGGTGCGGATGACCCTCGCCGGGGTCGGCGGCGCGTTCGGCGGGCGGGAGGATCTGTCGATGCAGATCCACGCCTGTCTGCTCGCGCTGCGCACCGGCAAGCCCGTGAAGATGGTCTACAACCGGTTCGAGTCCTTCTTCGGGCACGTCCACCGGCATCCCGCGCGGCTGTTCTACGAGCACGGCGCGACCCGCGACGGCAAGCTCACGCACGTCAAGTGCCGCATCGTCCTCGACGGCGGCGCGTACGCCTCCGCGAGCCCCGCCGTCGTCGGCAACGCGGCGTCCCTCGGGATCGGGCCGTACGTCGTCGACGACGTCGAGATCGAGGCACTCGCGCTCTACACCAACAACCCTCCGTGCGGGGCGATGCGCGGGTTCGGGGCGGTGCAGGCGTGCTTCGCGTACGAGGCGCAGATGGACAAGGTCGCCGCTCGACTCGGGCTCGATCCCGTCGAGTTCAGGCGTCTCAACGCGATGGAGCAGGGGACGCTCCTGCCCACCGGTCAGCGCGTCGATTCGCCCGCGCCGGTCGCCGAACTCCTGCGGCGTGTCAAGGCGATGCCGATGCCGCCCGAGCGGCAGTGGGAGAGCAGCGAGGGCGTCGACGTACGGCAGTTGCCGGGCGGGCTGTCCAACACGACGCACGGCGAAGGCGTCGTGCGCGGGGTCGGGTACGCCGTCGGCATCAAGAACGTCGGCTTCTCCGAAGGATTTGACGACTATTCAACTGCCCGTGTCCGGCTGGAGGTTGTCGGGGGCGAGGCCGTCGCCGTCGTGCACACCGCCATGGCCGAGGTCGGGCAGGGCGGGGTGACCGTCCACGCGCAGATCGCCCGGACCGAGCTGGGTGTGTCCCAGGTGACCATCCATCCCGCCGACACCCAGGTGGGCAGCGCCGGTTCGACGTCCGCGTCCCGGCAGACGTACGTCACCGGCGGGGCCGTCAAGAACGCCTGCGAGCTGGTGCGGGAACAGGTGCTGGAGATCGGGCGGCGCAAGTTCGGTACGTACCACCCGGCTTGGGCTCACGCCGAGTTGCTGCTGGAGGGCGGGAAGGTCGTCACCGACGCGGGGGAGGTGCTGGCGGATCTCGTGGAACTGCTGGGTGACGAGTCCGTCGAGGTCGAGCGTGAGTGGCGGCACCGGCCCACCGAGCCCTTCGATCTCCGTACGGGGCAGGGGAACGGGCACGTCCAGTACACCTTCGCCGCGCATCGGGCCGTCGTCGAGGTCGATACGGAGCTGGGGCTCGTCAAGGTGATCGAGCTGGCGTGCGCGCAGGACGTGGGGAAGGCGCTGAATCCGCTGTCCGTCGTCGGGCAGATCCAGGGGGGTACGACGCAGGGGCTCGGGATCGCCGTCATGGAGGAGATCGTCGTCGATCCCAAGACGGCGAAGGTGCGCAACCCCTCCTTCACGGACTACCTCATCCCGACCATCCTCGACACCCCCACGATTCCGGTCGACGTCCTCGAACTCGCCGACGAGCACGCGCCGTACGGGCTGCGGGGCGTCGGCGAGGCGCCGACCCTGTCCTCAACTCCGGCCGTACTCGCGGCCATTCGTGCGGCCACGGGGCTTGAGCTGAACCGGACGCCGGTTCGTCCCGAGCACCTCACCGGGACGGCGTGAGGAGGGCTTGCGATGCTGGATATCGCCGAAGAGTTGAGTCAATGGGCGGCGGAGGGGCGGGAGTTCGCGGTGGCCACGGTGGTCGCCGTGAGCGGGAGCGCGCCCCGGATGCCGGGCGCCGCGCTGGCCGTCGACGCGGACGGGGTGGCGGTGGGGTCAGTGTCCGGGGGGTGCGTGGAGGGGGCCGTGTACGAGCTGTGCCGGCAGGCGTTGGCGGACGGGGTCGCTGTGGTCGAGCGGTTCGGGTACAGCGATGACGACGCGTTCGCCGTGGGGCTGACCTGCGGGGGTGTCATCGATGTGCTGGTGACGCCGGTTCAGGGGGCGGCGGTTGCCGCGGTTCGGGGGGTTGCCGCGGGGGAGAGCCTGGCGCTGGCCCGGGTGGTGCGGGGGCCGTCGGAGGCGCTGGGGCGCGCCCTGCTCGTGCGCGGGGACGGTTCCTACGAGGGGTCGCTCGGCGTTCCCGCCGGGTTCGAGGCCGACCGTACGGCTGTCGCGGAGGTGCGGGCGTTTCTCGACGCGGGGCGTACCGGGACCGTGGAGGTGTCGCGGTGCGGGGTGCCGGTGACGCTGCTCGTCGAGTCGTCCGTGGCGGCGCCCCGGATGATCGTGTTCGGGGCGATCGACTTCGCGTCGGCGCTCGTGCGGATCGGGAAGTTCCTCGGGTATCACGTCACCGTGTGCGATGCGCGGCCCGTTTTCACGACGCGGGCACGGTTTCCCGAGGCCGACGAGGTGGTCGTGGAGTGGCCCCACCAGTACCTCGCCCGCACCGAGGTGGACGCGCGGACGGTCCTGTGCGTCCTGACCCACGACGCGAAATTCGACGTCCCGCTGCTGCGGCTCGCCCTGCGGCTCCCTGTCGCGTACGTCGGCGCGATGGGCTCTCGCCGGACGCACCTGGACCGCCTGAGTCGCCTCCGCGAGGAGGGGGTGACGGACCTGGAGCTGACGCGGCTGCGCTCACCGATCGGCCTGGACCTGGGGGCGCGTACGCCCGAGGAGACGGCGCTGTCGATCGCGGCGGAGATCACGGCGAGCAGGAGGGGCGGAAGCGGGGTGCCGCTGACTGGGGCGCGTACGCCGATTCACCATGAGGGGGGTGGGGGGAAGAGGTTGGGGGCGGTGGCGTGAGGAGGCGCGGGTGCGTTGTGGCTGGTCGCGCAGTTCCCCGCGCCTCATACGACGTGGTGCACGACTGAGGTTGGAGTGTGCTGGCCCGGGGGTTCGGCTGGCGGATGATCACCGCATGGCGGTGCGGTCGGAGACCAGGCCGGCGATGGCGAGGTGGGTCTCGTCGTAGTACTCGCGGCGTCCGATGTATCGCTGGAGCGGGCGCCACTGCTTGTGCTCAGCGTTGGCGTGCTCGACCGGGATCTGGGCCGAGGGCTGGGCCTTGCGTGCCTCCTCCCAGGCGTCGGTCTCCTCGGCCGGGGCGTCCTTCCCCGGCTTCTTCGGCGGTGCGGTCACTTGGCCGGGGAAGTCCTTGGCCAGCCCCCGGTACCCGGCGTCGACCTGGGTCTTCACCTCGGGGTACTGGGTGAACAGGTCCCAGCTGCCGTCGGTCTTCAGCGCAGTCTGATCATGCATGCGGCAGGGGCGGACCGCTCCGGTCCAGAGAGCGCGGCCCTTGTCGTCGCTGATCACGGATGCCTTCTTGGTGTTCTGCTTGCGCTTGCCCGAGACGAAGGCCCGGCGTCCGGGCTTGTCCGCCCGAGGGCGCCGCACCTGGACCTCGGTCCCGTCGATCCGCAGCTCGACTCCCCGGGCCTGGGCGTAGGCGAAGACATCGGCCAGGGTGCGAAGCCGCAGACCGCCCTCGCCGGGGACGGCGAACCCGCGGGCTGCCAGGAGCGGGTGGATCTCGTGGACGGCGCGGGTGACGGTCGAGCGGTCAACGCCGTAGAACGCGGCGAGCACTCCATGGGGCAGCTGGAACCGCAGGATCACCAGAGCGGCGATCACCCGATCGGTGAACACCGGCCGGTGGTCCGGCCCGCCGCCTTCAGCCCACAGACGCTCGTGGCCTCGCCGTTCACGAAGCCGGGACTTCTGCCGGGCCAGCCACGGTCCGGACAACTCGACGACGGGCTTGCCGAGTTGCACGCGGGAGATACCGGTGCAGATACGAGAAGGCCGTACGGGCGAGGTTCGTCACACAGCCTCAACCCGTACGGCCCTCTTCACGCTACGGGTCCCGGGCGACGATCGATGTCGTGTACCACCTCGCCAGTGAACTGGCTTGCCTCACCCGCACTTTGAGCGGTGATCAACTGCCGCCTCCTTGTGCCGTGCGGTGAGCAACAATTGCGATCATGGAAGAGCTGACCGGCACCACCACCGACCAGGCCCCGGCAGATCCGGCGGTAACCGACGACATGCTGGCTACTCAGCCCATCGGCTATTGGAGCGGCCTGGCTCACGCCGCCGTCACCAGGCATCTGCGTGATGCCATGGCCAAGATCGACGTCACGCAACCGCAGTACTGGGTGCTCAACCAGGTCAAGTACGCGCATGCGGCGCTGAGTCGCGACGAGGTGGCCGACCAGCTGACGCCCCTTGCCGACGGGCAGCACGAGATCCCGCGGGTTGTCGACCAGTTGCTTCATCGCGGCTGGCTCGGCATCGACGCCGAGCAGCGCCTGCGCCTCACCGATGCCGGGGAGACTGCCAGAGTGCGGCTGCGTGAGCTGGTGACCGAACTGCGGGCCGTGGCCCACAAGGGCATCAGCGACGAGGAGTACGTGGCCGCGCTCAAGGTCCTCCGCAAGATGGTGGCCAACGTCGCGTCGCCGGTCGTGTAGCCGGGTCACGGAGACGTGACCCGGCTACGACCGTTCAGAGGCCGACGTATTCGTACATGCCTCCGTAAAAGACAGGGTGCAGGCCGGATATCCGAGTGCAGGTTTTGTTGTGGCTGGTCGCGCTCGACGCGTGTCGGCAGAGTCCTGCGCCTTCAGGTCTGCGGGGTACGTGGTCGGAAGCCGTGTGCGGGGCAACTTGAAGCCAGCGGGACCGCCCCGACCTCTAGGGGCGCGAGGAACTGCGCGACCAGCCACAGCGGACCCGCACTCGCCCACTCACCCCCACACCCCGAACCACTGCTCCGCCCCGAACTCCTCGAACCTCTCCACCTCCGTGAACCCCAACTTCACGGCGAGGCGGACCGACGCCGCGTTGGCCGTCTGCGTGCAGAGGACCACCGGCTCGCCGGGGAGCGTTGCGGCGAACCATCCCAGCGCCGCCCGGCAAGCCTCCGTCGCATACCCTCGCCCCCATACCAACGGCAGGAACATATAGCCGAGTTCGGCCTCGCAGGCATCGGGAAGAACATGCCCGGGCCGTTCAGGATCACGGCGATCCAACGTGACCATGCCGATCATCGACCCGGCAAGCTCGACCACGAAGAAACCGGCGCGCCGACCGGGGACGTCGGGAGCCGTGCGTTCGAGTTCGTCGCGAGGACGGGCACCACCGAGATACGTACGGACCTCCGCCGAGGAGAAGAGATCGACGAACGCCGGACGATCCCGCGCCTCGGACTCACGCAGGAGAAGACGTTCCGTACGGATGGGCAAGGGCGGCCAGTCGACGGAACCGAGTTCGGGCATGGCGGGCAACCTACCGCAGCGCGAAACACCGCACCCCACCCTCAAGGTCGTACCAACTCCCCTCCCCCCACCCCTCAGTGAACGCCGCGACGTCCGCCGGGGTCACCCCGATCCCGCGCCGAGCGTCAGGCAGCCGCCCGGCAAGGGGAGTGGTCACCACCCACACCCCACCCGGCACCAACAACTCCCGCACCAGCTCCCCGACTTCCGCCTTGTCCGGCAGAAACGCGAGAGCCAGCCGCATGGTCACCAGCCCGAACCCCCGGCGAGGCAGCGAACGCCGCACCGCACCGGCATCGGAGAAGTCGAGCCGCTGGACCCGCAACCGGGGCTGGAGACCGGCGTACCGATCCCGCACGGCGGCGACAGCGGACTCGGCCCAGTCGACGGCGAGCGTGTCCCACCCGAGGGACGCGAGGACGGCGGCGTACGCCCCGAGCCCACAGCCGACGTCGAGAGCGCGCCGGGGAGAAACGTCAGCAACCGTTTCCACAAGCCGCCGCACCTCGTCGGCATCGGCGTCACGAAAACCACGACCGGAGGCGAACCAGTCGTCCCAGTGGGCGAGTCCGGTACTCGACCGGACCTTCGAACCGGCCTGCCCCGAGCTGATCGGACGGCCCTCGTCGCTCGCCCCGAACTCCACCCTCATCCCCTCCGCAGCAACCGATTGACCGCCCGCCCGAACACCACCCGAGCCCCCACCCGCACCGCAGGATCACAGAAACTCGGCAGAAACCGCATACGCAACTCCTCCCGCCACACCACCCGCGCTCGCCCGCCGGGGCCGAGGCGTACCTCGATCTCGGCCCATCCCAGCACCACCCGGCCCTGTTTCTCCAGGCGGCACAGGCCGGGAGTGCCGTCGGTGGAGGGGGGCTGCCAGACCGTCACCTCCATGCGGTCGTCGAAGGAGAGGGGCCCGAGGCCGGTGCGGGCGACGAAGACCGTGCCCTCCCCGGTGGGCGCCGGCGTCAGGACGGTGACACGCGTGAGGGGGACGACGTCGCCATGGCGGCGCCACTCGGTGAGCCGGCTCCAGGCCTCCTCCGGCGGAAGGGGGACCGTACGTTCGAGCGAGAAGGTGACCACGGGCCGATCGTAGGGGTGAACGGCGGCCCGGTAAGCCGGTGATCATGCCCGACATGCCTCTACCATCACCGCAGAGACGGGCAATCCGCCCGCCCTCAGGGGGAGTTGATCACTCATGCCGTTGAAGACGTACGGAGTCCTGATCGCCCGAGCGGTGGACACCCGCAGGGAGGGCGCCTCGGACAGCCCGCACTACCAGATCCATGCGGCGGACGAGTCCGGCACGCACTACAGGATCTCCGTCAACGTCCTTTCCCAGGAACGCCCTTCGGAGCTGCTGTACCTGGTGGACGACGATTTCCAGCACCCGGTGACGACTCGCCTGACGGGCCTGACCGGCGGCTGGAACAAGCTCCCGGCGGGCCCGGGCGGCCCGAACCTGGACTTCATCCGGGGCAACTTGTTCGACCCGGCGACGATGAAGACACTGCCGCCCGAAGTGAGCGGCCCGGACAACGACCTGGCCGACCTCCTGGACCACTACGTCCGCCGGGCGGTGGAGACCGAGGGCGCCCGCCTGCACGTCTTCGGCGAACGCTGGGGCCCCGAAACCGGCGTCGCGGACAAGGTGTTCGGCTTCCTGCCGGGCAACGGCGTGCACGACATCCACATGAACCAGGGCAACAGCAAACGGTTTCAGAAAGACGACGGTGTCTGGCAGGACGGCGGCCTCCTGATCCACTTCCCCGACGGGACGGGCGAGGCCGGCAAGGACCGCTGGGTCGGGATCTTCCTCGCCTTCCAGAGCCAGGCCTGGCACACGGACGACGTGACGGGCCACGCCCTGAAGGACACGGACGGCACCCGCCCGGAACCCGGCACGCAGCCGGTCAGGATCGTCGGAGCGCTGGTGAACCCGCGCGGCCCGGCCCCCGAACCGGAACAGGTCACCCTCCTCAACGCCTCCCCGGCCCCCGTGGACCTGACGGGCTGGCACCTGGTGGACCGCGTCGGCAACACAACTCCCGTACCGCCGGGCCCCATTACAGCGGGAGCCGCCCTCCAGGTCCCCCTGCAAGGCGGCGCACAACTCCCCAACAACGGCGGCGAGATCACCCTCCTGGACGCCAAAGGCCTGAAGGTGCACGGCGTTTCGTACACCTCGGCACAGGCGGCCCAGGAGGGCTGGACCGTCGTCTTCTAGCCGGTCACTGGCGGTAGAACGTGGCGTCGGCCCGATCCGTCGCCGTGCTCAACGCCTGTACGGACAACAGGTAGTCGTAGTGCCGGACGTACCGGCCGGGCGTGCCGTACGACTCGTACGACACCCCGGCCGCGTCCGCGAGCCCGGCCCGGTTGTAGAAGCTCGCGGAGGACGCGAAGGCGGCCGTCCCGTCGTTCTTCTCCACCCGCACCTCGAAGGCGCTGTTGCTGCGCAGGTAGTAACCGGGGAAGTTGGCGGACTCCAGGGACACGGTCCCGCTGCCCGCGAGCCCGGTCACGATCCTGAACTGCGAGTCGGCCAGGGGCGATACGTTCGCCTCGATGCGCGCCCGGTAGTCGTAGTGGCGGACGAACCGGTCGGGGAAGTTGTACGAGGACAGCCGCTGCGGCGTGACCCCGTCGGCGACCGGGATACCGAAGTCCGGGGTGCCGTCGGCCTTCCAGTACACCTTCTGCACGCGGGTACGGCGGTTGGGGTCGTTCAGCGGGTCGCCGGTGATGTCCTTGTAGCTGCGGTCGTGGTAGACGAGGACGTCGGACTTGCCGTCCTCGGAGACGGTGAACGAGTTGTGGCCGGGCCCGTACTGCGAGGTCGCCGCGTTCGACTGGAACACGGGGGCCGAACTCTTCGTCCAGGAAGCCGGGTTGGTGAGGTCGGCGGTCGCGGACGCGGTCAGCATCCCCAGGCAGTAGTTGGCGTCGGTCGCGCTCGCCGAGTACGTCATGAAGACCTTGCCGCCGTGCTCGATGACGGCCGGACCCTCGTTCACCTTGAACCCGATGGTCTCCCACGACAGCGTCGGCGCCGACAGCTCCGCCGGAGTCCCCTGGATCGTCCAGGGGTTGGCCATCTTGGCGATGAACAGGCTGGTGTTGTTGTCCTCGGCGGGGTTGCGCTGTGCCCACGCGAGGTAGCGCACGCCGCCCACGACGAACGTGGTCGCGTCCAGCGAGAACGTCTCCCACGTGGTCCTGATCTGGCCCTTCTCGGTCCAGGTCGCGGTCAGCGGGTTCGCGCCGGTGCCTTCGAGGACGTACATCCGGATCGCCCAGATGTCGTCGGTCGCGCCGGCCGCGAAGTACACGTACCACTTGCCGTCGATGAAGTGGATCTCCGGCGCCCAGATGTGCGCGCCCATCACACCGCTCGCGTGCTTGGTCCAGATGGTGGTCTCCGGGGCCGTCGAGAGGCCCTGGATGGTCGTCGCGCGGCGCAGCACGATCTTGTCGTACGCGGGCACGGTCGCGGTGAAGTAGTAGTAGCCGTCGGTGTGTTTGAAGATGTGCGGGTCGGCCCGCTGCTCGGCGATCGGGTTCGTGTAGGTCACGGCGGGGGAGTCCGGCACGGCGGCCTGGGACGGGGTCACGGTGGTCAACACCCCTGCCAGGGCCAGGAGTACGGCCGTCAGCAGCCGAAGGGCGTTACGTCTCAAGGTAGTTCTCCGCACAGATCGGGCAGCGGGCGCGAGGCGCCATTGCCGGCAGTTGTTGTTCAGCCATGTCCGCCCGCGGTACATCCGAGGCATACAGGACCGTCCCTTGTCCGTAATGTCGAACGCAGTTCGTAACTTCGGCCAGAACATAAAGGTGCGGCATGGTCGCGTCAATGATTTGGACTATGGAAACCGGTCGGTTTATGGTGAGGGGTCGATTGGATACCGATCGGTTTCTGATCTGTTCCGAATGTCTGGAGACCCCCATGACCACCCTGAAGAACGCCGTAGTCCTCGTCACCGGAGGCAACCGCGGCATCGGAAAAGCCCTGGTCGAAGAGGCGTACGCCCGTGGCGCGCGCAAGGTCTACGCCGCCGCCCGCGACCCGCGCACCGTCACCCACCAGGACGCCGTCCCGCTCGCCCTCGACGTCACCGACCCGGCGTCCGTCGCGGCTGCCGCCGAGCTCGCCGGTGATGTCACCGTCCTCGTCAACAATGCGGGCATCTCGGCCGGAGCGGGCGTGCTCGACGGCCAACTCGACGACATCCGCCGCGAGTTCGAGGTCAACTTCTACGGCCCGCTGCACACGGCCCGCGCCTTCGTGCCCGTCATCGAGCGCAACGGCGGCGGCCACATCCTGAACGTCCACTCGGTCCTGTCCTGGCTCGCCGAGGGCACCACCTACAGCGCCTCCAAGGCCGCCGCCTGGTCCCAGACCAACAGCCTCCGCCTCGCCCTCAGTTCGCGCTCCATCCACGTCACCGGCCTGCACATGGGGTACGTCGACACCGACATGACCGCCGGAGTCGACGCCCCCAAGGCCACCCCGCACGACATCGCCGCCGCCGCGCTCGACGGCGTCGAGACCGACGCGTACGAAGTCCTCGCCGACGACACCACCCGCTGGGCCAAGACCGCGCTCGCCGGTGAAATCGCCGACATGTACGCCCAGTTCGGACTGTGACCGACCCCCACATGACCCCGTACCGCATCCTGCGCGCCCGCCCCCTGTGGATCGCCAACGGCGTGATCACGGGGGCGCTGGCGCTGCTGTTCACCGTCTTCTACGTCGGCGCGAACATCGACCCGGCGGGCCACCTGAAGAACCTCCCGGTCGCCCTCGTTGATGCGGACACCGGCGAGCTGGGCGCCCACGTCGCCCAGGGCATCGCCGCCGCCCCCGGCGACAAGGTCGAGTGGAAGACGATGACGGAACGCGAGGCCCGTACCCAGCTCGGCAAGGGCAAGCTGTACGGCGCCCTCGTCGTCCCCGCCGACTTCTCCGTTTCAGTAACCGCTCTCAGCAACGGCACGGCGACCCACCGGCCGACCCTGACCATCCTCACCAACCAGTCCGCCGGGAGCCTCGGCTCCAGCTTCGCCCGCCAGGCCACGACGACGGCGGCGACCGCGGCCTCGGTCCAGCTCGGGCGTCAACTCGCCCTGCCGGACAAGGCGTTGGCCGCCGACCCCATCGCCGTACACGTCGAGGACGGACACCCCCTCGGTGACCACAGCGGCGTCGGGCTGACCGCTTTCTACTACTCCCTCGTCCTCGTCGTCTGCGGGATGCTCGCCGCGAACGTCCTCACCGGGCAGGTCGACCACGCGCTCGGCTACACCCACAACGACATGGGCCCACGCCGCCTGCACCGGCCCCTCATCCGCGCGACCCGGGTCCAGACGCTCGCCGTCAGCAGCACGATGATGGCCGGACTCTCCCTGGTCATGGGCACGTTGGTGATGACCGGCGCGGTCGGGATCATGGGCATGGACGCCGGGCACCTGCCGTTGCTGTGGCTGTACTCGGTCGCCGCGATCGCCGTCTGCGGCATCGGCGCACTCGCCCTCCTCGCCGTCGCGGGTACGCCGGGGATGCTCCTGGTGACCCTCGTCTTCATCGGCATGGCGGTTCCGACGGCCGGCGCGACAACGCCCCTGGAAGCGCTTCCCGGCTTCTACCGCTTCCTGGCGGAGTTCGAGCCGCTGCGCCAGATAACGGGCGGTGTCCGCTCGATCCTCTACTACGACGCCCAGGGCGACGCGGGCCTCACGCGCGGCTGGCTCATGATGGGCGTGGGCCTCGTGTCGGCCCTGGCCTTCGGCTTCGGCGTGACCCGCCTCTACGACAGCAAGGGCCTCCACCGGATTAACCTTTCACCATGACCACCCCGGACAAGCCCGACACCCGAAACCGCCTCCTCGCCGCCGCCGCGGACCTCTCCTACCGGGAGGGCGTGAGCATCGGCGTGGAGGCGCTGTGCAAGGCGGCGGGCGTGTCCAAACGCTCCATGTACCAACTCTTCGCAAGCAAGGACGAGTTGCTGGCGGCGAGCCTGGAGGCGAGGTCGACGGAGTACGCGACGTACCTCCTCCCGTCGGAGGATGCGGCGAGCACCCCGAGGGACCGCATCCTCCACGTCTTCACCCAGGTAGAGGCGAGCGCGGGCCGTCCGGAGTACATGGGATGCCCCTACTTGGCGGTCCAGGTGGAACTGAAATCCCAGGAACACCCGGCGAGCAAGGTAGGCCACAGGGTGAAGGAAAACTTGCGGGAGTTTTTCAGGGCGGAGGCGGAAAGGGGAGGGGCAACGGACCCGGATCTGCTTTCCCGCCAGTTGGTACTGGTTTTTGACGGAGCAAGCGCAAGAGCGGGAATCGGAGCGGATGACTTGAAGGGTTTGCTAACCCCAACGATTGCCGCACTTTTGAATGCGGCGGGACTCTAGTCCTTTAGGGGCGCGGGGAACTGCGCGATCAACCACGACGCTCCCGCACCCGAGCACCTACCCCTGGCCTGGCAACAACATCCCTAGGTGCCAACTCTCCGTGCCCATCAACACACTCCACCACCACCCGAACCTCCCCTCCACATTCCTTGTGCCGTAGATCCAGAACCGGCCCCTCCTCCACCCCGGCATAAACATCCCCCCACTGCCGAAGCGCCACCAACGCCGGCCACAAATCCCATCCCTTACGAGTCAGCCGATACTCGAACCGCTCCCGCATCCCCGGTTCCTGATACGCCTCGGTCCGCAAAATCCCCACGTCGACCAGTTTCCGCAACCGCCCACTCAGCACGGCCTCAGAAACCCCCAGATGCCGCCGGAACTCGTCAAAGCGGCGCACGCCATTCATCGCGTCCCGCAGGATGAGAAACGTCCACTTCTCCCCGGCGACGTCCAAAGTCCGCTGCACAGGACACAGCTCGGTGTCCACGTCAAGCCACTCCATACCCCCACCCTACCCACCTGGCTTCGTCATTGACAGCCAGCTAAGCGCTTGGTTACCGTCAAGGTCATGGCGCGCAGCAGAACGTACGAGTGGGGAGACCCGGCGACCACGGCCGCAGCCGTGGGGAAGGCCAGCGGCCTCGACTTCCTCAGGGAGCTCCAGGCGGGCAACCTCCCCGCAGCCCCGATAGCCGCGACCTTGGGCTTCACGCTGGACGAGGTGGAGAAGGGGAGGGCGGTCTTCTCGATCGTTCCGCGCGAGGACCACTACAACCCGATCGGCAGCGTGCACGGCGGCGTGTACGCGACGCTGCTGGACTCGGCGGCGGGCTGCGCGGTGCAGTCGGTGCTGCCGCCGGAGACGGGATACACCTCCCTGGACCTCACGGTGAAGTTCCTGCGGAGGATCACGAAGGACACGGGCCGGGTCCGGGCGGTCGGCACGGTCCTGCACTCCGGCCGCACGACGGCCCTCGCGCAGGCGGTCCTCCTGGACGACGCGGACCGCACCCTCGCGCACGCCACGAGCAGCTGCCTGATCTTCCCGGTAACGGGGCAGTAACCGCTCTCAGAAACTCGCACCGGCTGCACCGGCCCCGCTTCGTATGCGAAGAGCGCCGCCTGCACCCGGTCCCGCTCGGTGAGTTCGGCGAGCCGCTTGCCCTGCCCGCCGCCCTGTCCCTGCATCCGCGTGGTGAACGCGTCGATCGACTTCCGTGTCGGACCGGGGGAGATGACGGAGTCCCCGGCGCGCAACGCGTCGTACGCGTACCCGTCCAGGTCGAAGGTCGTCAGCACCAACACCCTTGAGCGGCCCCCGGATTCGACGATCCGGCGGGTCGCCTCGATGTCGTCCTGCAACCCCGGTGACAGCGCGTCCAGTTGACCCTCGGTACGGAGTTCCGTGGCGGGGCCGGCGGCCCGTACCCGGTCCAGTAAACCGTAGAGATCGCTTGCTCCGGGTTGTGGTGCGAGCGGTGCCTCGCCGCGCGGTGCATCGCCCGCGTCGATGACCGCGAGCAGCCGCCGGCGCCGTCGGCAAGGCTGCGGTGCGCGTCTCTGAGTGCGGATGTCCCGTCGTGGCGATCTGCTCCCACGCGCGTTCCTTGATCTCCGCGTGCACCTGCGTGCGATAGCGCTCGCGCGGGGTCGTCGCCCCCATCTCCGCCGTGGCGATGCAGTTAGAGGCTGTCACTAAGGTTATTGACACTCGCTCCTCTTGGGTTATAGCCTCTAACGAACGCGAAACCTAGTTGTCCGATGCGGGGCGCAGTGGAGGTCGTCATGAACGCCGAAGGACTCGTAGAGGTCGTCCTGCCGGGCACGGTGGAGCCGGAAGGGCTTCAGATCCGGCAGGGAGCCGTCCCCGTCGCCGGTCAGGGGCAGGTCCTGATCCGGATGGAGGCGACCGGGATCTCCTTCGCCGAGCAGCAGATGCGCCGCGGCCGTTACTACGACCAGCCGGCGTTCCCCTTCGTACCCGGCTACGACCTGGTCGGCACAGTGCTGGCGACCGGCCGGGGTGTCGAACCGGGCCTGGCCGGAACCCGGGTGGCCGCGCTGGTCAAGGTCGGAGGCTGGGCCAGTCACGTGCTCGTCGACGCGGCGGACGTGGTGAAGGTCCCCGACGGGATCGGCGCGGCGGAGGCCGAGACCATGGTGGTCAACGGCATCACCGCCTGGCAGATGCTGCACCGCAAGGCGCGCGTCCGCGAGGGGCAGACCATCCTGGTGCACGGCGCAGGCGGCGGCGTCGGCTCGGTCCTGGTCCAGCTCGCGCAGGCCGTGGGTGTGAAGGTGATCGGCACGGCGTCGGCGCGCCACCACGACGCTCTGCGGGAACGGGGCGTCTTCCCCGTCGACTACCGCACCGGGGATGTCGCCGCACGGGTCCGCGAGCTCGCCCCGGGTGGGGTGGACGCCGTCTTCGACCATGTCGGCGGCCGGGGCATCATCGACTCCTGGCGCCTCCTCGCGCCCGGCGGCACGCTCGTTTCCTACGGCAGCGCCTCCACCCGGGACGACGAGGGATCCAAGCAGTGGCCCGTGTTCAAGCTGCTCGGCCGGGTCTGGCTGTGGAACGCGCTGCCCAACCGCCGCCGGGCCTACTTCTTCAACGTCTGGGCCGGGCGGGCACTGGCAAGGAACCGCTTCCGGGCCAGGTTGCGCGCCGACCTCACCCAGGTCTTCGCAGCCCTCCGGCGCGGTGACATCACCGCGCAGATCGCCACCCGGTTGCCGCTCAGCCGCACCGCCGAAGCCCTGCGGCTGGCCGAATCCGGCACGGTCGCCGGAAAGGTCGTGCTGACGCCGTAGCGCGACAGCCGCGCCCCCGCTCACTCCCCACGCGTTTCCGCAGCACACGCAGGAGGTTGTCATGAAGGTCGAAGACGCCGCGCGCACCGGCCATGGCCCCACAGTTCTGGCAGACAGGATCGGTCGCGGGCTGCTCGTCCTCGCGGCGCTCTCGACCGTCGGGGCGTTCATCCTCGGCATCACGCTCGCGAGGGACGCGCCCGATTCCCGCATCTGGGTGGAGGCCTGGCGCACATCCGCCTTCCTGGTCTTCGCGGGACTGTTCGCCCTTCTCGCGGCGGCACCGAGGGCCCATCGGGGGGTGTGGGAGCTGGTCATCGGCCAGAAGACCGCGCTCGTCGTCTTCGCCGCGGTGGTGGGCGACGTGAATGAGGCCCGCGCGTCCGGTGTGATCGATTTGTGCCTCGTGGTGGTGGTCATAGCGGCTTATGTGTTGTGCCGTGGGTGGGACAGCTGGCGGACAAGCGCCGCAGAGCCAGCCGACGGCTGACCGTCCGCTATCCCGGCCGCCTGTCAGGCCGCCTCGGGAGCGTTCGAGGCCGGGACTGCGGGGGCCTCTGTGTGCCAGATACCCCCGGGGGTACGTGTGCTACGGTTTTTTGCATACCCCCGGGGGTAATTTCTGAGCGCAAGGAGCGTGGTCCACGTGTTCTTCATTGATGCCGTCGAGGTGCCCGGCCTCGGTAATCGGGGCTATCTGGCGGGTGGTGCGCGGACGGCGGTTGTCGTCGATCCGCCGCGTGACGTCGACCGGGTGATCGAGGCGGCGGCCCGGCGCGGGGTGCGGATCGCGCGTGTCGTCGAGACGCATGTGCACAACGACTACGTCTCCGGCGGGCTGGAGCTTGCCCGGCTGACCGGTGCGGAGTACCTCGTGCCGGACGGGGCGCGGGTGGCGTATGCGCGGACCGCCGTTCGGGACGGGGACCGTACGGACGTCGACGCCGGGTTGGTGCTGCGGGCGATGGCGACGCCGGGGCACACTCCGCATCACACCTCGTACGTGCTGGAGGCGGACGGGGTCTCCGTCGCCGTGTTCAGTGGCGGGTCGCTGCTCATCGGGACCGTCGGGCGGCCTGACCTCGTCGAACCCCGGTTGACCGAGGGGCTGGCGCGGGAGCAGTTCGCGTCCGCTCGGCGGATCGTCGCCGAACTCCCCGACGAGGCCGAGGTGTTGCCCACGCACGGGTTCGGGAGCTTCTGTTCGTCGGGGTCGGGGGCCGAAGGGCGTACGACCGTCGGGGCCGAGAAGGTGTCCAACCTTGCGTTGACCTGTGAAGTCGACGTGTTCGTACGGGAGTTGCTTGCCGGGCTCGATGACATACCCGCGTACTACGTCCACATGGGGCCGGTGAATTCGGCCGGGCCCGCTCCGATCGACCTCAGTCCGGCCGCAGTTGCCGATCCTGGTGAGATCGCTGCGCGGCTCGATGCGGGGGAGTGGGTGGTCGATCTCCGGCATCGGGTCGCCTTTGCCGAAGGGCATGTCGCGGGGGCGTTCAACTTCGAGGCGGACGGGCAACTCGCCACGTATCTGGGGTGGTTGGTGCCGTGGGGGAAGCCGGTCACGCTCCTTGCCGAGTCTGCTGGGCAACTGGAGCGGGCTCAGCGGGAGTTGGCTCGGGTGGGGATCGATCGTCCGGCTGCTGCGGCGATCGGGGGGCCTGGGGACTGGCTTCGGGGCGGGGAGCGTCCGGTGTCGTTCCGGCGTGCTCGGTTCGCTGAACTCGCCGAGGGTGGAGCCGGGTTGGTCGTTCTCGACGTTCGTCGTGACTCGGAACGCGCGGCGGGCGGTTATCTTGCCGGGTCCCTTCACATTCCCCTGCACACCCTTCCTCGGCGGCTGTCCGAGATACCCGACGGGGAGGTCTGGGTCCACTGTGCGGGTGGGATGCGTGCCGCGATCGGCGCGTCGCTGTTGGATGCGGCGGGGCGTCAAGTCGTCGCCGTGGACGATGGGTTCGCGGCGGCAGAGGCTGCGGGGCTTGTGGTGCGGGGGGTTTGAGGTGGGGGTGGATGTTTTTCCGGGCTTCGGAGTGGGTGGTCGTGGATCAACTGGCTTTCTGCTAGCGGGTGTTCGTGGTTCGGCGCGGCTGGCGTTGGCTAGCCCTTGTGGCCCGGCGACGCGGCCGAGTGGTCGCGGTCCGGTGGGCGGGACAGGGTTGAGCCCTCGCGGTTCGATGCGTGTGTGGCCGAGGACTCGTGGTCCTGTGGGCGTTACGCGGTCGAGTCCTCGCGGTTCGATGCGTGTGTGGCCGAGGACTCGTGGTCCCGTGGGTGTGACGTGGCCGAGCCCTTGCGGTTCGATGTGTGTGGCGTGGCCTAGCCCTCGCAGAGCGCTTCAGGCGATCACCTCTGTGGGGGCCGCGCAGTGACCGTCACTGTTCTTGCCCTCCTCGCCGGAGCCGTCGTGGGGCTTGCCCTCGGTGCGCTCGGTGGTGGTGGCAGTGTTCTCGCCGTACCGGCATTGATCTACCTTCTCGGGTTCACTCCCGTCGCCGCGACCACCGCGAGCCTCGTCATCGTCGCCGTCACCTCGGCCACGGCACTGAGCGCGCACGCACGTGACGGGCACGTTCAGTGGCGCACCGGGTTGCTGTTCGCGGCGGCCGGTGTCGTGCCGGCGATGCTGGGTGGGCTGTTGGCGGCGCGGTTGCCGGGGCGGGTGCTGACGTTGGCGTTCGCGGTGGTGGCTGTGGCGGCGGGGTTGCGGATGTTGGGGGTGCGGGTGCGTGCGCTGCGGCGGTCGCGGGGGGTTCCGGGGGAGGCGGGGCGGCCGAGTGGGCGTGCGGCGGAGGTGCTGCGAGGGCTGGGCGGGGGCTCGGCGGTGCTGCGGCGACTGGGCGGGCGTCCGGAGATGCTGCGGCGACTGGGTGGGCGTGCGGCGGAGGTGCTGCGAGGACCGGACAGGGGCCCGGCGGTGCTGCGGCGACTGGGCGGGCGTACGGCGGAGGTGCCGCGAGGGCCGGGCGGGAGTCCGGTGATGCTGCGGCGTCTGGCGGAGGTGCTGCGACGTCTGAGTGGGCGTTCGGCGGTGGTGCTGCGGTGGCTGAGCCGGCCTCCGGTGCTACGACGATTGCGGGGGCGCCCGGAGAAAACGCCCCGCGCCTCCACCTCCGTACGCCCTGACCGTGCTTCGGCCCCTGCGGATGGCGCCCGCGCCTTGGCGCCTGTGCAACCCGCCCGTGCCTCCACTCCCGTACACCCCGTCCGCGCCTCCGTCGCCGGTGCCGGGCTTGGAGCCGTGACCGGTGTTCTTGGGGTCGGTGGTGGTTTCCTCGCGGTTCCGGCGCTGGTCAGCGTCCTTGGTCTGCGGATGCGGGCGGCTGTCGGTACGAGCCTCCTCGTCATTACCGTGAACTCACTCGCCGCCCTTGCCCTGCGCGCCGGTACGGTCCAGGGGCTCGACTGGTCCCGCATCGCACCGTTCGCCGGTGCGGCGCTGTTGGGTGCGTGGGACGGGCGTCGCCTCTCGGCGAGGTTTTCGGGGCCGGGGTTGCAGAGGGCGTTCGCGTGGGTGCTGCTGGGGGTGGCGGGGGTGATGTTGCTGGACGGGGTTGTGTAGCAACCGTTTACGCAACGCGGGGCGGTGATCGTGCGCGCGACTTGTCGGCAACCGCTTACACAACCCTGGTCGTCGACGGCTGGTGCAACGCAGCAGCAACCGGTTGTATAACTCCAGCCCCCCGGTCACCGGTACAACGCAACAGCAACCGGTTGCACAACTCCCGGGCATCGGTCGCCGGTACAACTCGCCAGTAACCGTTTGCGCAACCTGGGTACGCGAGCCGATCCCACAACCTGGTAGCAATCGTTTGCACAACCTCGGGTGGCAGCGTCGCGTGCAACTCGTCGGCAACCGTTTACATGACCCCGGTCCGCGAGCCGCTCGCGCAACCCGGTAGCAACCGTTTACACGACCCTGGCCCGCCAGTCGCTCCCGCAATCCGGTAGCAACCGTTTGCGCAACCCCCTCACCCCCACCCCCTCACGCCAACGACAAGAACAGCTTCTCCAGGCGTGCCTTCATCGCGTCTGCGTCCTCTCCGCTTCTGCGGCCCGACTCGATGTCGGCCACGCACTGCTGCAAACCCGTCGCGATGATCGCGAACCCGGCGCGGTCCAGGGCGCGGGACGCTGCTGCCAGTTGGGTTACGACCTCCTCGCAGTCGCGGCCCTCCTCGATCATGCGGATGACTCCCGTGATCTGGCCCTGGGCCCGGCGCAGGCGGTTCAGGACGGACTTCAGATCGTCGCCTTTGAGATCCAGCTCCACTACGACTCCCACACACTCGTCCAATACCCCTAGGGGTACTGTACGTCGCCGGAAGGCGACACCTCGAACCTCAAGGATCACATCCGCCATGAGCATCACCGAAGCCGCGACCACTGTCCTCAACCCCGGCGAGGCGTATGCCCGTCTCGGGGATTTCGCCGTCGTCGATGTCCGTACTCCCGGTGAGTACGCCGGCGGTCACGTTCCCGGCGCCCTGAACATTCCCCTGGACCACCTTGCCGAGACCCTCCCCGATCTGCGGGAAGCGGCGTCGCGCGGCGCGCTTCTCGTCGTCTGCGCCTCCGGTAACCGTTCTTCGCAGGCATGCGACCTCCTCGCGGAGCACGGCATCCCTGCGGTGAACCTTGCCGGTGGTACGACGGCCTGGGTCGCTCAGGGGCATCCCCTGAGCGAGTCGGACGGCCGTCGTACGTGGTCGATGGAGCGCCAGGTTCGTTTCACGGCGGGTGCGACGGTTCTTGCCGGTCTTGCGTTGGGCGCGGTGACGCACAGGTCGTTCCGTCTGTTGTCCGCCGGGATAGCGTCGGGGCTGGTGTTCTCGGCGGTGACGGATACGTGCGGGATGGCTGCGGTGCTGGGCAAGTTGCCGCACAACCGGCCGGCCGGCGCGGACCTGGACGCGGTGCGGGCGGCGCTGAGGACACGTACCCGGTAATGCCCTGGTTGGGGAGGGTTGCGCGGGTATCGTCCGACCGATTCCCATGAGCGAAGAGACCCTCCCCCCAGCGCCAGGTTCAGCCCTCGAAGAGACAGCTCTCGAAGACGCAGCCCGCGAAGGGCCGGTTCCTCAGGGCCCGACCCCCGAGGGCCTAGCCCGCGAAGATCGAGCCCCCGAGGGCTCAGCCCCCGAAGACGTAGCCTTCGAAGGGTCGGCTCCTCAAAGCTCGGCCCCCGAGGCCCTAGCCCGTGAAGGCCGGGCCCTCCAAGACCGAGCCCCTGAGGGCCCAGCCTCCGAGGGCCCAGCCTCCGAAGGCGGAGTCTTCCAAGGCCCAGCCCTCCAAGACCGAACCCCCGAGGACCCAGCCTCCGAAGGCCCAACCCTCCAAAGCCCGCCCCCCGACAGCCCCTCCCGCCGGACTCTCCTGATCAGTGCCGCAGCAGGCCTCGGTGTGGTCGCGGTCAGCGGCTGTACACGTTTCCCGCCCCCCGCCCCCGGCACCGAACCCCCGTCCCCCCGCCGCCAGCAGGGCATCGTCACCCCTCAGCAGCGTTCCGCCCTGGTCCTCGCCCTGGATCTGGCTCCCCACCTGACCGGCAAGGCGGCGGCCGAGGCCCTCACCCGTGCCCTCACCCGGTGGACCCCCCTCCTCCAGCACCCCGAGGACCCCGCGCTCACCTCGACCCTCGGCTTCGGACCCACCCTCCTCGCGCGCCTCGGCCGTACGCCCCCCGAACTGTTGCGGGAGCTTCCCCCGTTCCCCGGCGACAACCTCACCCACAGGACCGCCGACCTGGTCCTCCAGCTCTGCGCCCCCACCCCCGCGGCCCTCACCGCCCAGGCCACCGCCCTCCTGGCCGAGGCCACCGGTACCTTTCGTACCCGCTGGCGCCAGCCCGCCCACCTCCCCCCGACGCAGCCCGGCCAAACCCCCCGCAACCTCCTCGGCTTCAAGGACGGTACGGAGAACCCGACCCCCGAGGAACGCGAACGCTGGATCTGGACGGACGACGCGACGTACCTGGTGGTCCGCCGCATCCACCTGAAGGTGAAGGAGTTCACGAGCCTTCCCCTCGCCACCCAGGAACAGACCATCGGCCGTCACCGGGATTCCGGCGCTCCCCTCGGCCGCCGTCACGAGCACGACGACGTGGACGTCTTCTCCAAGACCCCCGAAGGCCGCTACACGACGCCGCTCCACGCCCATGTCCGCGCCGCCAGCCCTCGTTACGACGGTGGCGCGCGGATGCTCCGCCGGGGCTACACGTACGACAACGGCCCCGCCGACCAGGGCCTCCTCTTCCTCGCCTACATGTGCGACCCCGCCCTCTTCACCCGGGTCCAGGAACGCCTTACGACCAGGGACGACCTGCACCCGTACACGGAACACCGGGCATCGGCGCTCGCGTACATCCCTCCGGCCCCGGGGCCGGGCGAGTACCTGGGGGAGCGGTTCCTGAACGCATGATGTGACCCCCGCGAACGACCGACACCCGCACGCCGCACAGCCCCCGCCTCACGGCACCCTGCGCACCTCACAGCTCGGGCCTGGCGGCGCCTCGGGCCTGGCGGCGCCTCGGGCCTGGCGGCGCCTCGGGCCTGGCGGCCTCCTGGCGGGCCTGGCGGCTGGCCTCGGGCCTGGCGGCGCCTGGCTGGCGCCTCGGGCCTGGCGGCGGCGCCTCGGGCCTGGCGGCGCCTCGGCCTGGCGGCGCCTCGGGCCTGGCGGCGCCTCGGGCCTGGCGGCGCCTCCGGGCCTGGCGGCGCCTCGGCCTGGCGGCGCCTCGGGCCTGGCGGCGCCTCGGGCCTGGCGGCGCCTCGGGCCTGGCGGCGCCCGCGCACCTCACAGGCCCGGGCCTGGCAGCACCCCGGGCCTCGCGGGACCCCCGCCTTGCGGCATCCCCGCCTCGCGGGCCCCCTCACAGCACCCCCCTCACAGCACCCCCCTCACAACACCCTCGCCCAAGCCCCGTACTGCAACGCCCCCAACACCTGACTCCCCTCCTCCCACACCGCCTCCTCCAGCCTCCGCGTCAAAGTCTCGTCCGCAACCAGACCCCCCGGCAGACCCAACCCCACGCCCGCCAACACCGGCGCAACGCTGCGCAGCGTGTACGCCAGCCACGGTACGAGCGGTGAGTGTGGGCCCGTCGCCACGAGGGCCTCGCACGTGATCTCCGGCGCCGGGAGCTCGGCGTCGAGGAACGTGCGGTTCAGGCGGCGGCCGAAGTCAGGGGGCGTACCGGTGGCCAAGTACACCTCCGAGAGCAGCCGGTTGCACTCGTCCCACACCGGGCTCGGCGGCCAGCTGGGGCTCCGCGTGGTGAAGTCGACCTCGTGGAACACCAGGATCCCGCCGGGCCGCAGGAACCGGGTGAACCGGCGGAGCAGGTCCGCGGGGTCCTTCTGGTAGAGCAGGACGTAACGCCCGATCACCGCGTCGAAGCGCTCCGAGGTGTCGAAGTCGTCGAGTTCGGTGACCTCGAAGGCGAGGCTCGTGCCGAAGGCCTCGTCCCGTGCCCGGCGGCGGGCCTTCTCCGTGGCGGCGGCGTCGCGGTCGATGCCCAGGACCCGGCCGCCGGGCCCCACGATCTCGGCGGCCAGCATGGAGACGTCCCCCATCCCCGAGCCGAGGTCCAGGACGGACATGCCCGGCCGCAGACCGCCCAGCCGCAGGAACCGTTCCGTCGAGGGGCGCAGGATCCGCCCCTGGAGCATGAGCCGCTGGTGCTCCAGATCCGAACTGCCGAGTACGTAGCCGCCGTCCGCGCCGGTGGCTTGGCGGGAGTGTTCGTTCATCGTGTTGCCTGCTTCTCTGCGTGGGGGGAGCGTGGCGGACCGGCAACGGCGGACACCACCAGCCAGCCGTGAGCGGGACCGTCGAAGGACACCCGCCCCTCGACACGGACACGCCCGCCGTCTTCATCCCCCGACGATGATCCCGACGCCCCGCGCGAACCAGGGACGGGCCCACCACAGGACCGCCGGTACCACCTTCAAGCCTGGTACCCGCCGTCCCACCGTCACGGAGGGCACTGGTTGCCCCCGTACAGCCGACGGAGAGTGAACCAGGCGGCCACCCAAGCCACACCGGCCCCCCACCACCCCGTCAGCCCGAAAGGCAAGGCACCCCCATGACAACCACCGCCCCCGGACCCACGACCGTCTACGACCCCTTCGACGGCCCGGCCCTCGACCCCGCCCGCTGGTCCCACCTGACCTTCCCCCTCCCGGACGGCACGGCCTTCGTCGCCGACGAACCGGGCGCCGAGACCACCTTCGGCGACGGCGCCGTCCGCATCGCCGTCGACCGCTTCACCCGCAGCCACCCCCTCCAGATGGCCGACAACTGCAAGTTCCTCGTGCTCTCCACCGAGGACTTCGCCCTGCCCGAGGCGGGCACGGTCACCTTCTCCGCCTCGCTCGCGGCCGAGGCGCGCGGCGCGACGCCGCACGACCCCCGGGACGGGTTCGCGGCCTTCGTGCTCTGCGATCCGGTGGGCGGCAGGGTCTACGACCTGTGCACGAGCGGCGACACCGTCTTCGCGGTCAGCGAGCAGCTGCCGTACCCCGGGGTGGCCGCACCCTTCACGCGCCTGGTCGGCGACCCGCTGTTCGGCCCGCCCGCGACGCCCGGCCGGTTCCACTACTGCGAGATCGGCATCGACACCGTGGCCCGCCGGATCACCTGGCGGATGGACGGAAGGACGGTCCACGAAGAACTGGCCGCCGAACTCCCCGCCTCCCTGAAGATCGGCATGGGCATCTTCACGGCCCACCCGCTCACGGCGTGGAGAACAGCGTGGGCGGGTCGGTGGGGACGCCGTTGGTGACGCGGAGGAACTCCAGTTTCTCCGCGTCGGGGGAACCGGCGGCGACGGTGTACACGACGAGGCGCAGGTCGCAGCCGGGGACGGTGAGGACGTCGCAGTCGCAGACCACCTCACCCACCTGGGGGTGGACGACGGTCTTGCGCGCGGAGTCGTGGGGCCCGACCGCGCCGGTGTCCCAGAGCCGCGCGAACTCCGCACTCGTAGCGCGCAGTTCGTCGATCAGGGCAGCCAGGTTCCGGTCGCGGGGGTAGTCGACGAGGGCCGTGCGCAGATCGGCGACGAGGGCGGTCTTGAGGGCGTTGTCGTCGTGGAGGACGGGCCAGGAGGCGAGGCGTACGGGTCCGGTGGCGAAGACCGAGCGGGTGAGGTTGCGCTCCTGGCGGGTACGGGCGCCCGGGTCGCCCATGAGGACCGCCCAGGCGGGCGTCCAGGAGAGCAGCGTCCAGTCGGCGCTGAACACTCCCACCGGGAGGTCCCCGAGCCGGGCCACCATCCGCTGCACCCCGGCCGGGACATGCGTGGAGACGGTCCCTTCCTGGGGCGGCAGGAGCCCGGCCAGCCGGTAGGCGTGATCACGCTCCAGCGGCTGGAGCTGCAACGCCCGCGCGAGGCTGGCGACGACCTGGGCGGAGGGGCTGGTGGCACGGCCCTGTTCCAGACGTACGACGTAGTCGACGGAGAGGCCCGCGAGTTCGGCGAGTTCCTCGCGCCGCAGCCCCGCCGCGCGGCGTCCGGACTGCGGGGGCCGGCCGATGTCGGCGGGGGAAAGCCGGTCGCGCCAGCGGCGCAGCGCCGTGCCCAGGGTCTCGTCCACCCGCCCATTGTCCCCGCCGGGGTGGTGATGTGCCTGGTACTGGCGGTCCTACCCGGCGGCCATGCTCTGGATGCCGATCACCGCCAGCAGCTCCAGCTTCTGGGCGTCCTCGGTGCCCGGTTCGGCCGAGTAGCCGAGGATGCGCAGGCCGCTGCCGTCCATGCGGAGCACGTTGCAGTCCAGCGTCAGCGGGCCCACCTGCGGGTGCTCGATCGTCTTGCGCGAGACCTCCAGGCTGCCGACGACCCCCGCCTCCCACAGCTCGGCGAACCGCTCGCTGCTCGCACGCAGTTCGGCGATCAGCCGCCGCAGGCCGGGGTCGGCGGGGTACCGGCCGGCGGCGGACCGTAGCTCGGAGACCATGCCGATCTCCAGGCCGCGCTGTTCCTCCGGTGTGTGCCGGACCCGGCCGGGCCCGCCCCGGAACACCCCCCACGCGCCGTTGCGCTCGAAGCCGCGCGCACCCGACAGGTCGCCCAGCAGCGCCTGGTACAGCGGGTTCGCCATCAGCACGGTCAGGGCGGCGTCGGTGACCGCGACCGGGGTGTCCACCAGCCGGTCCAGCAGCCGCAGGACGCTGGGCGGGATGTACGACGGCACCACCTCGGGCCCCGGCAGCACCAGCCCGGCCAGCCCGAACAGGTACGCCCGCTCGTCCGGCGTGAGCCGCAGCGCCCGTGCCAGGGCCTCGGCGACCTGTCCGGAGGGGTTGGTGGACCGGCCCTGTTCGAGGCGGGTGACGTAGTCGACGGACAGCCCGGCGAGTTCGGCGAGCTCCTCGCGCCGCAGCCCGGCCGCGCGCCGCTGTCCACGGGCCGGCAGCCCAGCGGTGGCGGGGGAGAGTCGGTCGCGCCAGCGCCGCAGGGCCCGCCCGAGTTCCGTCGTGGTCATGGCCTCAGTGAACACGGTCGGCCGGGCGCGTACCTGGTACCGGCAGTCCCAGGAAGAGAGGTCCCCTGGCTGTCCCGCCCGACCGGACCAGAGGGTTACGGCACCACAGCGGCACCACCGGTGACGCCCACACCGGCCCTCGCGAGACAACGGAGACGACCATGCGTCTGCCCCGCCGAAACCTGCTGACCGCCGCAGCCGCCGTCACGGCAGCGGTCCCCCTGAGCGCGTCACCGGCGTCCGCCGGGGGCCCGCGCACCCCGCCGAAGGGCCGCCGCATCCTGATCCGAGGCGGTCACGTCATCGACACCGAGCCCCAGCCGACCGCCCGCGCCGACACGGACGTCCTGGTCGACGAGGGCCGGATCGTCGCCGTGGGACGCGGCCTTCACGCCCCCGGCGCCGCGATCATCGACGCCACCGGCCACATCGTGCTCCCGGGCTTCGTCGACACCCACCGGCACGTGTGGCAGTCGGCGCTGCGCAGCGCGTCCGTGGACACCGGCCTCGACGCCTACTTCGGCCTCCTGCACCGGGTCGGCCCCAGGTTCCGGCCGCAGGACGTGCACATCGCGACCCTGGCCGGCGCGCTGGAGTGCCTGGACGCGGGGATCACCACCCAACTCGACTTCGCGCACATCGCGTACTCGCCCGACCTCGCGGACGCCGCCGTCGACGCCCTGGAGGAGGCGGGGCTGCGCGCGGTCTTCGGCTACGGCATCCCGGTCGACGTCACCGGCGGCGGGAACCTTGCCGACGTCCGCCGGGTCCGCGAGCGCCTCGCCGACGACACCGCGCTCGTCACCATGGCGTACGCCCCGCTGGGGCCCCTGTCCACGCCGATGGACACGGTCGCCCGGGACTGGCGCATCGCCGACGAACTGGACCTGCCGCTGACGATCCACCTCGCGGCCAACCCGGCGAACGAACACCCGGTCACCGCCCTGCGGGACGCCGGACTGCTGCGCCGGAAGACCCTCTACGCCCACCTCGACGGGATCGGCGACGACGAGCTGAAGCTGATCGCCGACTCGGGTGCCGCCGCCGCGGCCACCCCCGGCGACGACGCCGGCCGCCTGAAGCGCGCCGGCATCACCACCGGCACCGGCGTCGACACCGTCGCCTTCAGCCCCGGCGACATGTTCTCCACGATGCGGGCGGCGCACCTCGCCGGACAGCCCGGGACGACCGCGGCGGACGTCCTGAGGATGGCCACCCTGGAAGGCGCCGCCGCGCTGGGCCTGGCCGACCGCATCGGTTCGCTGCGCCCCGGCAAGCAGGCCGACCTCGTCCTGCTCCGCCTGGACGACCTCAACCTGCTCACCGCCGAACGCGACCCCGTCGCCGCCGTGGTCACGGCGGCGCAGCCGCACAACGTGGACACGGTCCTGGTGGCGGGCCGGGTCGTGAAGTCCGGGGGCCGGCTGCTCCACGCCGATGTGCGCCGTACCGCCCGGGCCCTGCGCGCGACCGCCGCCTCGGTCACCGGCCGGAGGTGACGCCCCCATTGCTGAGCGGACGGGCGCCGGGCGCCGTCGTGTGCCGGATGTCCGCGCCCGCCTTCACCAGGTCAGCGACGAGGTCGCGGTAGCCGCGCGCGAGGTGGTGGTGGTTGCGCAGCGAGGTCTGTCCCGGCACCGCGAGGGCGGCGAGCAGCAGGACCGCTGCGGCGCGCAGGTCGGTGCCGTAGAGGTCGCCGTCGGGCCGGTACGGCGGGCAGGGGCCGTCGACGCGCAGGATCGTGTCGTCGACCGTCGTCCGCATGCCGAGCGCCGCCAGCTCCGGGGCGAAGCCGAAACGGTGCTCCCAGACGGCCTCCCGGATGTAGGTGGGGCCTTCGGCGTACGCCGCGAGGAGGGCGAAGAAGGGCTGGCTGTCGCTGAACACGCCCCGCGACATGGCGGTGAACTCGACGGGCCTGAGCGGCTTCTCCATCGGGTGCACGGTCACCTCGTCGGCGGCGACGTCGACGCGCACCCCCATCCGGTCCAGGAGGTCGAACTCGGGCGCGAGCGCGTGCACCGCGCGGTCGATGCCCGGGCCGGTGATCGTCAGCGGCTCGTCCGCCAGCAGGACGCCCGCGCAGATCCAGGTGACCACCTCGATCAGGTCGGGGATCAGCGTGACGTCGACGGGACGGTCGAGCGACTCCGGGCCCCGGCCGTGGATCACCCACGTCTCCGGGCCGGCGAACTCGATGTCGGCGCCGAGGTCGCGCAGCACGGTGACCATGTCGGTCACGTCGGGCTTGAGGTACGGGTGGTGCAGGGTGGTCGTGCCGTGCGTGACCGCGCCCATCAGCAGCGCCGTCTTGACCGCGCCGCTGTAGGTCGGCCCGCTCATGAGCGCCTTGTTGCGCGTGTAGTCGAGCATGTCGATGGTGCACGGCCTGAGCCGCTCCGCCGTGAGGTCCACGGAACCGTCCGCCGCGAGCCGGGTGGTGACCCCGAACCGCTCCATCACGTCCAGCAGATGCTCGACGGGCCTCCCGCGCGGCCCCTCGCCGATCGTGCAGCCGCCGCTGGCGGGCAGCCGGGCCGCGCCGCCCCGGGAGACGAGGGCGGGCAGCAGGTACAGCGAGCCGTGGATGCGGCCGACGAGTTCGGCCGGCAGCTCCGCGCAGTCCCACGTGGACGCGTCGACGGTGAACGTCTCGGCCGGCCCGTCGTAGTGCGCGCTCGCGCCCGTGGCGCGGAAGATCTCGCCCAGCACCGTGGTCTCGACGATGTCCGGGCAGTTGCGGATGCGCACCGGCGCGCTCGCGGTGGCAGCGGCGGCGGCGATGGTGACCAGGGAGTGCTTGAACCCGGAGGTCCGGACGGACCCGGAGAGCCGGTTCCCGCCGTGGATCTCCAGCAGCGGCTCGCCTGCGGGAGCGGGTTCTCGCCGACGGTCCTGCATGGTGGTACCTCCTGCGCTGAAGGGTGAAGGGGTGACCGAGCGCAGCCACTGCCGCGCTTGTCCCGCGCTGGTCAGGCGGACGACCGTGAGGCCGGGGTGCAGAGCGAGATAGGCGGCCGTCTCGGCCCGCCGGGTGGCGTGCTGGGACCAGGCCCAGCGCAGCGGGTGGTGCGGGTTGCGCAGCATCGACCGCCAGGTCTCCCGGTTGCCGTGCCACAGCTCCCGGCCGGTCGCGGCCCGGACCACCGAGCGGCGCAGCACGCGGCGCATGACGGTCCGGCGGGGCAGGTCGAGCCAGACGAACGTGTCGGCGCGCTCGCCGAGCAGGTCACCGACCACCCAGTGGTACTGGGCGTCGCAGATCCACGCCGGGGCCCGGGTGACGCGCTCCACGTCGTCCGGGAACTCCGTGCGGTGGGTCCAGCCGGGCCCGTGGTAGAGCGCGTCCATCTCGATGTGCGGGATGTCCAGCGTCCGGGCGAGGGACGAGGCCAGCGTCGTCTTGCCCGCGCCGGAGATCCCGCCGACGACGATCCGCCGCAGCGGCCCCGGCCCGACCGCCGAAACCGCCCGCGTCGGCCGGGTGAGGAACCCGACCGCCATGGCCGTCACCGCGCAGACGACGGCCAGGCCGAGCCACAGGACGGCGTTCCCCCGCGCCAGCAGCGCCGTCCCGGCCGCCGGGGCGACCGCGCCCGCGATGCCGAAGGACGTCTGGAAGGTCGCGTTGTAGCGGCCCTCCAGACCGGCCGGGGCGGCGGCGTTCGCGGTCGTGGTGACGACCGGGGCGAACAGCGCGTCGCCGAGCGTGCCGATCAGCGCCGCGCACAGCACGACGGCGGTCGTGGCCGGGCCCGCCCAGCCGGACGGCGCCATGACGAGGACCGACAGTCCGAAAGCGCCGGTCGCCAGGCGCAGCGCCCGTGCGACGGGGACGCGCCGCGCGTAGGCGACGGCGGGCCGCCGGGCCACGGCCATCGCCACACAGGAGACGGCGATCACCACGCCCGGCACCCACGACGGCTGCCCCAGCACCACGATGGCGACCACCGGGAGCATCGCCGTCAGACAGTCGGAGACGAACGCCAGCAACAGCGTCAGCAGGCACAGCCGCAGGAAGCCGGGGTCGTCCCGCAGGTCGCGCCACCGCCACTCCCGCCCGTCCGCCGAGGTCTTGGCCTCGGGGCGGGCCCGGACGTGCCGGCGCACCGTGAGCACCAGGCCCATGGCCGCCACGTACGTCAGACCGTTGGCGTAGGCGACCAGGTGCAGGCCCGTGGTGCTGCCGATCAGCAGGCCCCCGGCACTCGCGCCGATCGCGCCGCCGGCCGCCCACCCGCTGACCTTCAGTACGCTCGCCGTGCTCAGTACGCCGATGAGCTCGCCGGCCGGGACCAGCCGGGCCAGCAGCGGCGTACTGGCCGTCCAGAACAGCCGGTCCCCGGCCGCCGCGACGACCGCGAGCACGCCGACCTGCCACGTGGCGGAGACGAACGGGAACAGCGCGAAGACCACGGTGCGTACGGCGTAGCTCAGGGCGGACGCGTTCGCCGGACCCCACCGGTCCACCAGCAGGCCGTTCACCGGTCCCGTCAGGAGGCCGAGGAGCCCGCCGGCCGTCAGCGCGAGACCGACGTCCGCCAGGGGAAGGTGCTGCCCCCGGGAGAAGAAGATCAGCGCGACCGGGGTCCACAGGCCGTTGCCGACGCAGTCGATGGTCATGGCCAGCAGGTAGGTGCGCTTCCCGGGCGCGTCCATACCCTTCGTCCACCGGGTCACGGGCGGACGAAATGGACCAGCAGCGCCCGCCGGTCCACGGGACACGTCTCGGAGACCGGCGGCACACCGTGCCAGGACCGGTCCGAGCGGACGAGCACGACGGACGTCCCGGTCGTCGGCGCCACCCGCTTCGCGCAGTCGTCCATGTCCGCGCTGCGCAGCAGCCGCAGGTCACCGCTCCACTCCGGGTCCCACCCGTCGTTGAAGTAGAAGAGGTGGGTCACCGCCTTGTCCGGGCGGTCGGTGTGCGGCTCGATCCAGCAGCCCCGGGCGTAGCGGGTCATCCGGGCCTCGACCAGGCACGGGTCCAGGTCCACACCGGTGAGCGCGGACAGCGCCGCGCGGTACGGCGCCGAGACGACGTCCTCGACGAACTGCTGCCAGCTCGCGGGGAGCGCGCCCACCTGGTCCTTGTCGACCTCGCCTGCGATGACGAGGTTGCGGTTGAACATCCGGTACTGCTTGTCGGACCGGGTCGCCTTCGTGCGCTCCGACTCCTCGAAGCCGACGTCGCTGAACTCGCCGCGCAGGTGCTCGGCGATGTCGTCCGTGACGAACGAGCGGGGGATCACGGCGTGCCCGAACGGATCCTGTTCGAGCTCGGCCCGGCTGATGGTCTCGATGTCGACGAGGGACACGTCTTCTTCCTCACAGGTGAACGGGGTGGGTGAACGCGCCGGCGACCGTGCGCAGCCGGGTCTCCTCCCGGAGTCCGTGGAGCGCGAGCAGCCGGGCGACGCTGCCGTGTTCGGCTTCGATCCCGGCGATCAGCGCCCGCATCGTCGCCGCCGGTGTGGAGGTCCGCAGCCGCAGCTGCGCGAGGCTGGCCTCGCGGGTCCAGCCCGGTCGGGGATCGGCGCTGCGCAGCGCGCGGTAGGCGCGGGCGGTCAGGGCGTAGTCCCGGGCGACGTCCGCCGTCCGCACCCCCAGCGCCCGCAGGACCAGGCCGCTGACGACTCCGGTGCGGTCCTTGCCCATCGCGCAGCAGATGTAGACGGGCACCTCGGCCCCGTCGGCGAGCAGCTCCACGATCTCCGCCGCGACCGGCGCCGCCCGGGTCAGCATGTCGCGGTAGTTCGCGAGGTAGTCGCTGGGCAGGGGCCGTACGTTGCCCCGGATCCGGCTCATGTCGCCGGCCACCGGACGGGGCAGCACGGTCGCCCCGGTGCACTCGGGCCCCCGGTACTCCCGGCGTTCCTCCTCCAGGCGCAGATCGACGACGGTACGGATGCCCATCTCGTCCAGGGCCGGCGCCGTGTCCGGGGACGGCGCCGGACCCCGGACGAGGAGCCCCCGCCGCAGGTACCCCCCGTCGGGACCGCGCAGCCCGCCCAGGTCGCGCACGTTGGGCAGGCCCGGGACCGCGATCCGCCGGGTGTTCATGCGGGTGCTCACGCCGCCTCCCCCCGCTGCCAGTCGCCCAGGGCGGCGACGACCCGACGGGCGACGGCCTCGTTCGCGACCGCGATCCGCAGCGCGGCGGGCAGTCCCGGCGCGCCGGACAGGTCCCGTACGACGATGCCCCGCTCCAGGAGGTACCGGCTCGCGGCCCCGGCAGCCGCCCTGTCGGGGACGTCCCAGGTCACGAAGTTCCCGCCGCTCGGCCGGGCGTGCCAGCCGGGCACCGCGCGCTCGACGTCGGCCGCGAACCGCTCCCGCAGCCGCCGTACGTCGGCCCAGATCCCGGTGAAGACGGCCTGTTCCTCCAGCGAACGCCGCAGCAGGGTCACCGCGAGAGCGGAGACCGGGCCCTCCGGATCGAGGTCGAACAGGTGCCGGGCGACCGCCGGGTGAGCGACCGTCACCGCGATCCGGGCGCCCGAAAGACCGTAGGACTTGGAGAACGTGTTGACGCGGACCACGTGCCGCAGCCCGGCCAGCTCGCGCACCAGCTCCTCGCCGCCCTCGGTGAACGCCAGATACGCGGTGTCCACGACCAGGAGACTGCCGTGCTCCGCGACGACGGCGGCCAGCTCGGCCAGCTCCCGCGCGCCGTGCACCTGCCCGGTGAAGCTGTGCGGGGTGGTGACGACGACGAACGCCGGCGCTCCCGCACGCAGCCGCCGCGCCAGGTCACCCAGGTCGAACAGCCCCGTTCCGGGGTCCGGGGCGACGGGGTCCAGGACACAGCCCGAGATCGCCGCGAACTTCGACCACCCGTCGAAGTTCGGCTGGTGGAGGACGATCCGCGACACCTCCGGGAACGCCCGGGTCAGCAGGTTCAGCCCGGGATCGCTGCCCGCCGTGAGCACGAGGGAGTCGACGTCCACCCCGAACCGGTCGGCCAGCATCCCGTAGACCGGCCACAGGATGGGGTAGGTCAGTACGTCGTTCGGGTCGAACGACGCCAGCGTCTCCCGGTGCACCGCCGCCGCCCGGGAGTCGAGCAGCCCGCAGTTCTTCAGGTTGATCTCGTCGGGGACCCGGACCCGCCGGTTGCGGAACCGGCCGGCGCTCTCCCGCCGGAACGGGGAATCCTCCCGCGCCGTCACGAGCGTCTCGTCGGTCATACCGGTCGCAGGGCCGGGCCGGCGGCGCGGGCCGGGATGTTCTCGAACACCTGCGTGACGTCCGGCTGGCTGCCGAAGATGATGTCGTAGCCCCGGGCCAGCTCGTCGTCGGTCAGCGCGTGAGTGCCCGGCACGAACAGCTGCCGGTTGAACGCGGCCATCTCGTGGTCCTGGAGGTCGGGGCCCGACAGCTCCCAGGGGGCGTACACGGTCGGCCGGGCCCGGCCGCCGTGCTCCTGGACGGCCTCGATGGTCCGCTCGGCACCCTCGATCGTGGTGCCGGGCAGCCCGACGATGACGAAGCAGTTCAGCTCGATGCCCGACTCCTTGCACCAGGCCGAGAGCCGGTCGAGGTCCATCGCGGACTTCTGCTTCGCCCGGGGCAGCAACGCGCTCTCCTCCGGGTCCAGCGTCTCCAGACCGACGCTGATCCGGACGCAGCCGGCCTCACCCATCGACCGGATCATGCCCTCGCTGAGGTGGTGGATCGTCGTCGCGCACTTCCACGGGTACGGCGACCCCCGGCCGGTCAGCTCCCGGCAGAGCTCCTCCATCCACTTCTTGTCCAGCGTGAACGTCGGCGCGTAGAACGCCACATACTCGAACGGCGCCGCGGCGAACGACTCCTCGATGTACTGGAGCGTCCGCTCGACCGTGATCCGCCGCTCCTTCCTCGTGTAGATCATCGGCACCTCGCAGTACGAGCAGCCGACCGGGCAGCCGCGTGCCGCCGGGACGACCAGTTCGCGGCGGCGCGGGATGCCGCAGAACTTGTTGGCGTCGTCGAAGTAGAGGGCGTCGTACTGCGCGTAGGGGATCTCGTCCGGCGTGGGCAGGTACCAGTCCTCCGCCGGGAGCAGGTCACCGCGCCGCTTCGGAGCCGCCCAGGCGCCGTCGCGCCGCAGGTGCACGCCCGGCGCCTCGGTGGCCCGGCCCCGGAAGGTCTCGATCGCGGCGCCGACACCGGCCTCGAAGTCGCCGTTCTCCACGATCGCGTCGATGTCGAAGCGCTCGAAGAAGCGGGGGTTGACCCCGGACAGCCTGCCGAACGTGATGATCGGGGCGTCCGGGTTCAGCGCCCTGGCGTAGGAGACGAGTCGCCGCAGTCCGTCGATGCCGTCGAACTCGTTCATCACGGCGATCACGTCGTACCGCTCCTGGAAGAGCCTGCTGCCGAGGTCCTTCCACGTCAGCCGCTCGACACTGGCGTCGATCGCGGTCACCTGCGCGCCGGGATAGACGGTGCGCAGATGGCCGGCGACCTGGTACAGCGCGAGGTGGTGCCCCGCGTTGAAGTAGCTGAGCACCTGCGGGGGCCAGATCACGAGGATCTTCCGGGGCTCGTCCGAGGTCATTGCCATGGGGGGTCCTTTCGGTTCCAGCGTCGTGGGTGCCGGGCGCCGGACGGTCAGTTCTGCGGCCGGTACGCGGAGCCCGCGAGTTCGGTGTCCAGCCAGTACTCGATCTGGACCGTGATCCGCTCGGTGCCCTCCGGGTGCTCGATCTTCGAGACCGCGTGCCACGACTTGTCGGTGGGCGGGAAGGCCAGCAACTGGCCGCCGACCGGGCTGATCTCCTCCGTCGGGCCCGCCTTGGGGGACGCGAAGATCTGGAACTGCCCGCCGGCCTCGGTGGGCCAGTCCCGGTTCAGGTAGAGGATCACGGTGATCGCCTTGGTCGGCTTGTCCTTGTGCACCGACAGGTAGTCGCCGTTGCGGTGCGTGTAGAGGCCGATGCTGCGCTTCAGGCCGGCCAGTTCGATCCCAGTCGACTTCTCCAGCCAGGACGTGAACCCGGCGCCGCGCAGCTCCTCCACGAGGTCGCGCCAGATGGCCGGCAGACGCGGGAACACGGGGGCGTCCTCTTCGAGGACGACCAGGTCCACCAGGTTCATCCGGTACTGCTTCTCGTGCTTCGGGTCCTCGACCGCGATCTTCGCGACATCGGCGGTCGGCATGGTGGCGAGCAACTGCACCAGTTGCCCGTCGTCGAGCAGGTCACGGCCGCGGAAGAGCTGGAACGGCTGGGTGCGTTCCTCCAGCGCCGAGTCGAGCGTCAATACCACGGTGCCTCCTTGGAGTTGAGCCGGGATTCCCGTGACGACCGGCCGGCCGCCGGGAATCGACCTGGCCACAGCCTGCGCGCGGCCCCCTGCCGACCCCTTGTCGGTTCGCTGCCGGGGGACGGCAAGGTCTTCGCAAACCGGCGCGCGATCGCACGGCAAGCGAGGCGGTGAGACTGGCAGGGCCATCCCGACAACTGGCAGGGCCTTCCCGAAACCCGAACCCGAACCCGAAACCCGAACCCGATCCCCGAACCGGCGCCCGAGCCGGCCGCTGAGAGGTGCGTGTCTTGATCAACCTGGACGTCCGGCTCGAAACCTGGGACCACCCCTTCCGGCACTTCCGCGGCGCCGGCCTGATCTCCGCGCACGACCTGGCGGACCTCGGCGCCACCGCGCCGGACGCGGACCTGTTCCAGCGGATCGACACCTCGACCGGTGCTGACGTACGGCGCCGCTACCGCTCGTCCGTCCTGCCGTTCTCCGACAACAAGACCGGCATCACCCCCGACGACATCCCGTTGGCGGCGCCCTGGCGCGCCCTGGTCACCGACCTGCTGTCCGACGAGTTCACCGACTGGCTGAACCGCGAGACCGGCGTGGACACCGCCGGGCTGCACCGCCGGGCCGAGATGTACTACCACTACGACGGCGACTTCGAGGACCTCAGCGCCGGTAAACAGCACAAGCGACTCGCCTTCGCGCTGCACCTCAACGAGCACTGGCCGGCCGACGGCGGCGGGGACCAGGAGTACTGGTCCGGCCCGGACAGGTCGGCAGGACCCGCCGCGACGATGCCCCCGACGGGAGGCACCGCCTGGTTCTACTCGGCGTCGCCCGCGTCCTGGCACCAGATGTCGCCGGTCGCGGCGGGGCGGGGCCTGGTGCGGCAGTCGGTCAGCATGGCGTTCTTCGAGTAACCGGCGCACCCCGGCCGGACATTGACACCAACAGAAACACCGACAGAAGCCGCCGCCCGAGTTGTCCCGGACGGCGGCTTCTCCGTGCCCTCCCCGCTCACCCCTCGTCGATCCGGATGGCCGACGCCGGGCACAGCCCCACCGCCAGCCGCACAACCCGCCGATCCCCCTCACCCGGCTCCACCGTCAGCGGCGCCACCAACCCCTCCTCGTCCTGGTCGAAGACGCCGGGCGCGGCCAGCACGCACTGCGCGGCGCCGACGCACCGCTCCCTGTCCGCGGTGATACGCATGGGCGTTGCCCCCTCCCTCAACAGTTCACCGGCAGCTGGTGGACGCCGTAGATCCCGGCGTCGTCCTTGTACGGCAGCTCCCCGGCCGGAACGGCCAGCGACAGGCCCGGCACCCGCCGCAGCAGCGTCTCGAAGACGACCTCCAGCTCCACCCGGGCCAGATTCTGGCCGAGGCACTGGTGCACGCCGTAGCCGAAGGCGACGTGATGGCGGGCGCCGCGTTCGAAGTCCAGCCGGTCCGGGTGCTCGAAGACCGCGTCGTCCCAGTCGGCGGCCAGCGCGGACACGACGATGCCCTCGTCCTTGCGGATGGTCACACCGCCGATCTCGATGTCCTCGGTGGCCACCCGGGCGGGCGCGTTCTCCACGACGCTGAAGTAGCGCAGCATCTCCTCGACCGCCGTGGGCAGCAGCGCCGGGTCGGCTGTGATCCGCGCCCGGTGCTCGGGGCTCTTCAGCAGCGCCACCACGCCCAGCGAGATCATGTTCGCGGTGGTCTGGTGCCCGGCGATCAGCAGCATGACGGCGGTGCCGACGATCTCGTCGTGCGTCATCACCGGGGTCTGCCGGTTGCGCGCGATGAGCCGCCCGATCAGGTCGTCGGTGGGCTCGCCCCGCTCCTTCTCGGTGACCAGGTCCTCCAGGAAGTCGTTCAGCGCGTCGGAGGCCGCGGCGCGTTCCCGCATCGAGACGGTCCGGCTGACCAGCATCCCCGCCCACGTGTGGAAGTCGCGGCGCTGCTCGTGGGGCACGCCCAGCAGCTCGCAGATCACCAGCGACGGCACCGCCTCCGACACGTGCTCGACCAGGTCGGCGGGGAGCGGCGCGGCCAGCAGGGCGTCGATGCTCCGGTCCACGATCTCCTGGATGCGCGGGCGCAGCGCGGCGATCCGGCGCAGCGAGAACTCTCCGGTCAGGAGCTTGCGGTGGGCCCCGTGCTCGGCCCCGTCCAGGTGGATCATGGACCGGCGGGTGCTGAGTCTGCGGACGCGCTCGGCCGCCGTGCGCTGCTCGGCGGTCAGCCTCCCCGGGAACGCCGGGTGCAGGCGGTCGGCGCTGACCCGGGGGTCGGCGAGTAGCTTGCGGGCGAACTCGTGCCCGGTGACCAGCCAGGCCACCTGGCCGTCGGGCATCCGGACCCGGCTGACCGGCTCCTGCTCGCGCAGTTCCCGGTACGCGGCCGGCGGGTGCATGGGGCACGCGCGGGCCATCGGGAACGTCGGGACGTCGTGGTCGAGCATCTCGGTCATGGGGTCCGTTCCCGTTCCTGTGCCGCCGCCCGAAGGGCGACCCGGTTGATCTTGCCGACGCCGATCATGGGGAGGGCGTCGACGATCCGCAGTTCCTCGGGCAGTTTGAACGTGGCGATCCCGCGTTCCGTGAGGAAACGGCGCAGGCCGAGCAACGTCGGCTGCTTCTCGGGGTCGAGGGGGACGGCGAAGACGCAGACGGTCTGCCCCCACACGGTGTGCGGCATCGCGACCGCAGCGACCGCCCGCAGCAAGGGGTGCTCCCCGAGCAGCGACTCGACCTCACCGGCGGATATCTTCTCGCCCCCGCGATTGATGACGTCCCCGATCCGCCCCTCCACCACCAGGCCCCCCGACGGATGCACCCGCGCCAGATCGCCGGTGCGGTAGAAGCCGTCGCCGGTGAAGGCACGTGCGTCGGCCTCCGGCGCCGCGTAGTACCCGGCGACCGTGTACGGCCCCCGGGTCAGCAGCTCGCCCACCTCACCGGCAGCCACCTCCGCGCCGTCCTCGTCCACGACGCGGATCTCGTCGCCGGGCGAGGCGGGCCGCCCCTGCGTCTGGGCGATGACGTCGTCGGGGTCGTCCAGGGCGGTGTAGGTCAGCAGCCCCTCGCTCATGCCGTAGCACTGCTGCACCGTGCAGCCCAGCAGCTTCTGCGCCTCGGCTGCGGGGGCGGGCTCCAGGCGGGCGCCGCCGGCCTGCATCACGCGCAGCGACGTCGGCCCGTGGCCCCTTCGGCGGACCTCGTCCAGCCACTGGGTGACCAGCGCGGGCACCAGCGTCGTATGCGTCACCCCCTCCCGGTCGACGAGGTCGAGCGCCGCCGCAGGATCTCCCGGCGAGCCCAGGACGATCCGCCCGCCGAAGGCCAGGACGCCCAGCATCCCGGGGCAGTTGAGGACGAAGCCGTGCGCCGCCGACATGACCGCGAGGTACACCGTGTCCGCCGACAGCCCGGCCCACCCGGCGGCCGTCCGGATCATGTAGCCGTAGCCCTCGTGGGCGCGCGCGATGGCCTTCGGCGGGCCGGTGGTCCCGCTGGACAGCAGGAAGACGGCGGGCTCGTCGGCCAGCGGCGGCCCCAGATCGGGCAGGGGCCCGGCCCCGGGGTCGGGACGGCACAGCTCGACCAGGTCCTCGGTGTCGTCGGGACCGGCGTCCGACGTGCGGTCGGCGACCAGGATGTGCCGGATGCTCGGGCAGCTCTCCCGCAGCTCCCTCGCCAGCGCGAGATGGTCGAAACGCTGCCGGCGGCGCGGTACGGCCACGGCCGTGGGCCGGGTCGCCGCGACCACCGACAGCAGCTCGCGGCGGCGCAGCGTGGGCACCGCCATGACCGGGTGCGCGCCCAGCCGCATCAGCGCCAGCGGCAGGACGACCAGCTCCAGGTCGTTCGGGAGCTGGACCAGCACCCGGTCCCCCCGGGCGATCCCGAGGGCGGCCAGCCGGGCGGCGGCGCCGTCGACCGCGTCCGCCAGCTCGCGCCGGGTCAGCCGGCCGCCGGGTCCCTGGACGGCCTCTTTCCCGGGGTCGTCGTCCACATGACGCAGCGCCAGCCGGTCGACCCGCTCGGGCAGCCACCAGCCACGGTCGCGGTACTCCCGCGCGCGGTCCGGCGGGATTCTCGGGAGGCCGGGGTCCTCGGGGCGGAATGCGTTCACGCCCGGTCACCTTCCTTTCGCGCGGCCACGTCAGAGAGCCGATTGCAGGGCGAGCCGTGAGATGTCGTACGGGGTGGAGTCGTCCACGGCGAGGTCGGCGCAGATCCGGCCGAACAGCGGGACGAACTTGAACGCCCAGCCCGCCCCGTAGACGACGAGCTTGTCCCCGTGCGGCATCAGGTCCCGCGCGGTGCCCAGGAAGAACTGCCGTTCCGGGTCCGTGGGCAGCACGGCCAGGCAGGTCGAGGTCCGCGCCGGGTCGGGGTCGACCGTCGGCAGGTGCTCCCGCAGCCAGCCCGACAGCCGTTCCATCTGGCGCCCGTCGGCGACGCCCGTGGACGCCGACGGGTGGCCGAGCGCGTCCACCTCGAAGATCGGTCCGCAGCGCACGAACTCGCCGGGCGCCCACGGGTTGTGGCCGAACCCGTAGAACAGGTTGGTGTCCTCCTCCGTCGGCTGCTGGAAGGCGAACCAGAACGGCGACTCGGCCACCGCAGCGGCCTGCCGGTAGGTGGCGATCGCCATCTCGTACACCGAGTAGGCCAGGCGCGCCCCCAGCGGCTCCAGCAGGTCGTTGGTGTAGGGGCCGCAGGCCAGTACGGCCTTCCCGGCGCGGTAGGTGCCCCGGTCGGTGGTGACGGTCACGCCGTTCTCGTCCGGCACGAGCGCCGTCACCGCCTCACCGGCGCGCAGGGTGCTGCCCGCCGCCTGGGCGAGGGTGAAGAGGGCCGACAGCGTCCCCCTGACGTCGATCGTCCCGCCGTCCGGCTGGAGGAAACCCTCGTAGTCCTTGGGCAGGCCGCGGAACCCGAACCGCCGCTCGATGTCGGGGGCCTTGAGCCATTCGTAGCGCACCGAGAGCTTGTCCATCATCTCGGCGGTGCCCGATATCTGGCCCTCGTTCGTGACCACGTCGACGTCACCGAACCAGAGGCTGCCGATCTCGTGGATGAGGCGCCGCTCGCACCGGCTCTCCAGCGCGCGCCACAGCGGAAGGGTCTCCAGCGTCAGGCGGAACAGGTCCTCCTGGGTGTACTGGAGCCGCCAGTGGCGCTCGGCGCCGCTTGTGCCGGCGGTCTCGTTGAAGAACGTGTGCCGCTCCAGGACCAGGACCCGCTGGCCGCGTTCGGCCGCCTCCCAGGCGGTGGCCAGGCCGATCGGTCCGCCGCCGACGACCACCACGTCATAGGACTCCGTCATGCGCGGGCCTCCTCGTAACTCGACGTTCCGCCCCGCCGTCCGGTGAGCGCGGACTTCAGGGCCAGCACCAGATGCTCGACCTGACCGTCGGTCATCGACGGGTAGCACGGCAGGTTGACCTGCTCGTGGAACCAGATCCGTTCGGTGACCGGGCACTCCCCGAGCCGGTGGCCCCGGCCCCGCCACTCCGGCCGGAGATGGAGGGGGAAGTAGCGCACCTGCACCTGGATCCCGGCGTCCTCCAGGGCCTGGATGACCTCGTCGCGGCTCGTCCCGTGGTCCGGCCGGACGAAGAAGGTGAACAGGTGGTAGGGGTGCTGGATGTCCTCGGGCACCTCGGCCAGCCGCACCTGCGGGAACTCCGCCAGCGTCTGGGCGAGCCGCCCGGCGATCCACCGCCGCCGCTCCGCCAGCTCATCGAGGCGCCCCAACTGGACGAGTCCGACGGCGGCGCCGGCCTCGCTGAGCGTGGCGTTGCTCCCGGGATGCCGGACGAGGAGGCACTCGTTCTCGTACGAGTCGCCCGCCCACATCATCCAGGGCTCCGCACGGTCGTACGGCCCGGCCAGCAGCGGAGACGGGGCGAGCACCCCGTCGGCGGCGTTGGAGCGGATGCGGTCGATGCGCTCGGCCCACTCGGGGTCGTCGAAGGTGAGCATCCCGCCCTCGCCGAGCGTCGTGATGTTCTTGCTGGAGTGGAAGCTGAAGCACCCGATGTCGCCCAGCACGCCGGGGCGCCGGCCCCGGTAGAGGGCGCCCAGCGCGTGGGCGCAGTCCTCGATCACCCGGATGCCGTGCCGCCGGGCCACCCGCATGATCTCGTCCATCCGGGCCGGCCGGCCGCCGTAGTGGACCAGGATCAGGGCCCTGGTCCTCGGCGTGATCAGCGACTCGAACGAGGCGACGTCCACGTTCAGGGTGTCCGGCTCCACATCGCAGAAACGGACGGTCACATCGTGGGCCAGCAGCGGATCGGCGGTGGCCTTGAAGGTCTGCGGCGTCACGATGACCTCGTCACCGGGGGCGAGGTCCAGCAGGTGCACGGCGAGCGCGACGGCGACGGTCCCACTGGTCACGGTCATCGCGTACCGGCTGCCGATGTGCTCGCGCATCGCCTCCTCGAACTCGTCCCGCCAGCGCCCCTGCGAGAGGCTCTCGCCGGACCGGACGAGACTGCTCAGCGCCGCCACCTCGGCGTCCCCGAGGACACTCCCCACCCCGGGGGCCGGCACGAAGTACCCGGAGTTCCCGTTCACGGTCAGCATGAGCCGGTCCCACTGCGGGCGGCGGCGAGGGCCAGCGCCACCTCCACGATGAGGTCCTCCTGGCCCGCGACCACCTGACGCCTGCCGAGTTCGAAGAAGATGTCGCGCGGATCGACCCCTTCCCGCGCCGCGATGTCGAGCACCGGTTTCTTGAACCCGGAGAACACCCCGGCCAGCCCGCTGACGATGGAGACGGAGTCGATCGTGGGCGGCGCCGGCATCAGCTCCCGCTCGGCGATGTCCGCGGCGTCCAGGAGCCGGTACAGGTCGATGCCCGTCCGGTACCCCAGCCGCTCCAGCACCGGCACCAGCACTTCGAGCTGGGTGTTCCCGGCGCCCGCGCCGAAGCCCCGGGCACACGCATCGAGAATGCCCGCCCCCGCCTCCGCAGCCGCGACCGAGTTCGCCACGGCCATACCGAGGTTGTTGTGCCCGTGGAACATCACCGGCACGTCGACGGCGCCGCAGATGGCCTCGATGCGCTCCGTGACGTCCGAGGGCAGGAAGTACCCCGAGGAGTCGAGGATGCCGACACCGGTGGCCCCGAACCCGACCAGGCGCGCGCACTCCTCGGCGAGCTGCTCGGGGGTCGCCATGTGCGTCATCAGGAGGATGCCGTGCGCCTCCACCCCCTCGTCGCGCAGGAAGCCGAGGTGCCGCTCGGCGACACTCGCCTCGGTGCAGTGCGTCGCGATGCGCACCACGTCGACCTCGTACGCGAGGGCGTTCTTGAGGTCCTGGGTCGTGGCCCAGCCCGGGAACATCAGGACGCCCAGCTTGCTGGTCGTCAGGGTCTCCCGGGCGATCGTCATCATCTCGTCGTCGCTCAGCCGGGCCCGGCCGACCTGGAGGGACGAGGCGGCCAGGCCGTTGCCGTGGCCGACCTCGACGACCGGCACCTTCGCGGCGTCGGCGGCCTTCAGATAGGCGCGGAACTGCTCAGCGCCGAGGCTGTGGCGGACGGCGTGCTGGCCGTCGCGCAGAGTCGGGTCGTGGATCTGGATCGGCTTGCCCACGGCGGCGTCCCGAGCCGCTTCCTGGCTCATGCCGTCTCCCTGCCTGCCAGTGCGAGCCGGTCCGCCGCGTAGTACTCGGCGGCCTGGATCGCGGCGGAATTGATGATGTCGAGATTCCCGGCGTAGTGCGGCAGCCGGTCGCCGGCCGACGTGACCTCCACGGAGACGAAGGCCATCGAGTCGTTGACGGTGCACACGTTGACGTCGAATCCCTTGACGTACGTGCGGATCTCCGCGGCGGCTCCCGCCACCAGCGAGCGCACCGATTCGGTGGTGAGGTCCCGGCCCAGCAGATACATGGCGACCCGGAAAGTGGCCGCCGGGCGGGCCGGGCTGATGTTGACGAGCGCCTTCACGTTCTCGACGCCGGTGAACAGGCGGATCGCGTCCCGCGTGGTCGCCACGTACTCGTCGAGGTTCAGACGCGAGGCGTGGCCCACGCTCAGGGTGGCGGCCGTGGTCACGACCTCGATGTGGTCGATCCGGTGCGCCTTCGCTATCGCGTGCAGGATCGGTACGCACGCCTGCCCGCCGCAGGTCACCATGGAGATGTCGCGGTGGGAGCCGATGTCCGCCCGGTTGACGGTCGGGACGATCATCTGCCCGACCCGGCTGGGCGTCAGGTCGACGAGCAGCGCGCCGGACGCCGCGAGCTTCTCGGCGTGCTCGGCGTGGCAGGACGCGTTGGTGGCGTCGAACACCACGTCGAAGTCCTCCTCGGCGTCGACGAGGGACTGGATGCCCCCGGTCGCGACCGGCACGCCGCGCCGGGCCGCCCGCCTCAGCCCTGGAGCGGCCTCATCGCGGCCCGCGACGAGCCGCAGGTCGAGGCGGTCCGACCGCATGATCTTGGTCGCCAGGTCCAGACCGATGAGTCCGGCGCCAAGGACCGATACGGACAGCCGTCCAGTTGCTTGCATTCACGGTCGCCTTTCCCTCGGATTCGTTCCCCGTCGGGGCGATTTCTCGGGGGCCAGCCTGGGCCCGGGGCCTTGCCGACGGCTCGCCGTCGCGCTGACCGGGCGCCGCCGCAGGCAGGGCAAGCGAGGCGGCGAGGCCCTTGCAGGGACGCGGAGCGATGCTGTGCGGGCACCGCCCCCCGTGGGGGCTTCCCTCCCCAGCACAACGCCAGTTCGTACGCCGCACACTTAGCATCCGAAGGGGACTGCGAGCCGTGGTCAACCCGATTCATGACGACAACGGTGTCTCTCTGGTCCTGGTGAACAGCGAGAACCGGCACGCTCTGTGGGCCGGCGGTCTCGACGTACCACCGGGCTGGCGCGTCGCGCACCGGGCGCAGAGCCGCCGCGAGTGCCTGGAGTACATCGGCGCCCACTGGCCGGACATCCGGCCCGCGAGGTCGCCGGACGACGGTACGGGTGCCTGCCTGCCCGACCTGTTCGCCGCCCAGGCGAAACGCACCCCGGGCGCACCGGCCCTGATCTGGCAGGACCAGCAGCTGACGTACCGTCAACTCGACGACGAGTCCAGCCGGTTGGCCGCGTTCCTGCGGCAACGAGGCATCGGCCCCGGCGCGTTCGTGGGGCTGTGTGTCGAGCGGTCGCCGCAGATGATCACGGCCCTGCTCGCGGTCCTGAAGACCGGCGCGGCCTACGTGCCCCTCGACCCGGAGTACCCGGCCGGACGGCTGCGGTACGTCCTCGCCGACACGGGCGCCCGCCTCCTCCTCACCCAGGAGCCGCTCAGCCCGCTCTTCCCCGACTACGACGGCGAGATCGTCTGCCTCGACCGGCATCGGCAGGACATCGACGCCCTGCCCACCGCGCCCGCGCCGGACAGCCCCGCCCCGCTCCCGTCGGACATCGCCTACGTCATCCACACCTCCGGCTCCACGGGCCGCCCCAAGGGCGTCCTGGTGACCCACCGCTCGCTGGCCAACCACAGCTTTGCCGTGAACCGGCACTTCGCCTTCGCCCCCGGCGACCGCGTGCTCCAGTGCAGGCCCCTGAGCTTCGACGCCGCCGCCGAGGAGATCTTCCCGCCGCTCCTGCACGGCGCGGCCCTGGTCCTCGGCAGCGACCCGCTGCGCCAGACGTTCCGGGCCCTCACCCAGCAGGTGATCGACACCGGCACGACCTTCCTGAGCGTGCCCACGGCCTTCTGGCACAGCTGGGTCGCGGAGGAGGACTGCCTGCTGCGGCTGGCCACCGAGTCCTCGCTGCGCACGATGATCGTGGCCGGCGAGAAGGCGGCCCGCCAGGCGCTGCTGACCTGGAAGAAACGGGTCGGCGAGGACATCCGCTGGTTCAACGTCTACGGCCCGACCGAGGGCACCATCACCACGACCGTCCACGAGCCGGGAGCCGACTGGGAGGGCAGCGAGTACAGCTCCGTCCCGATCGGCCGCCCCATCGACAACGTCCGCACGTACGTCCTCGACGACGCCCTGCGGCCGGTCCCGGCGGGAGAGCCGGGGGAACTGTTCATCGGCGGGGCGGGCGTGGCCGTCGGCTACCTGGGCGCGCCGCAGACCACCGCCGAGCGGTTCCTGCCCGACCCCTTCTCCGGCGTGCCCGGCAGCCGCCTCTACCGAACCGGGGACCTGGTGCTCGCCGACGCCGACGGCTGCCTGGAGTTCCTCGGCCGCCGCGACCACCAGGTGAAACTGCGCGGCTACCGCATCGAACTCGGCGAGATCGAGGCCGTCCTCGCCGAGCACCAGGCCGTCACGGCGTGCGTCGCCCAGGTGACGGGCGACGGCCCGGACAGCACCCTGGTGTGCTTCGTCGCCGCCGACCGGCGGACCGCGCCCGCTGCGGCCGAACTGATCACCCACCTGCGCGGGCACCTGCCGTGGTACATGATCCCGACGGCCGTCCACGTCCTGGACGCGTTCCCGATGACCCCCAACGGGAAGATCGACCGTACCGCCCTGCTCGCCCTGGAACCGGACGACGACGAGGCCGCCCACATAGCGCCCCGCACCCCGGTGGAAGCGGTCCTGGCGGACATCTGGGAGGACATCCTCGGCCGGCCCGGCATCAGCGTCGACGCCGACTTCTTCCAGGTGGGCGGGCACTCCCTGCTCGCCGCGAGCCTGATCGCCCGCATCCGTGCCCGGTTCGACGTCGGCATGACCGCCCGCGTGCTCTTCGAGTCCCCGACCATCGCGGGGCTCGCCGAGGCCGTCACCCGCGCGACCGGCGACGGACGGAGCTGACCGGCGGTGATACGACGACAGACGGTCGCCACCCGGCCGGACAGCCCGTGGATCCGCACCTTCGGGCCGCCGGACCCCTCGGCCCCGACCCGGCTCGTGTGCTTCCCGCACGCCGGGGGAGCCGCCAGCTACTTCCGCGACTGGGGCGGCCACGACGCCGCCGGGGCGGAGGTGTGGGCGGTCCAGTACCCGGGCCGCGAGAACCGGATCCGGGAACCCTTCGCACCCGACCTGCACACCCTCGCGGACCAGGTCGCCCAGGAGCTGAGCGGACTCCTCGACCGGCCCGCCGTCTTCTTCGGGCACAGCATGGGCGCGGTCGTCGGCTACGAGGTCCTGCGCCGCCTGACGGCCGGCGGCCGGGGCCACGCCGTACGCCACCTCGTGGTCTCCGGGAGCGGCGCCCCCCACCGGGTGCGGCCCTTCGCCGGCCAGGAAGGCGCCCATCTCCTGGACGACGACCGGCTCGTGGCACTCCTCAAGGAGCTGGGCTCCGGCAACGCCGGGCTGCTGGACGACCCGGACATGCGCTCCGCGTTCCTGCCGGCGGTCCGCGACGACTACCGGATCGTCCAGTCCTACGTCCCGCGCACCGGCGGCCCGCCCCTGCGCACCGACGTCACCGCGTTCGTGGGCCGCCAGGACGAGGCCGTGGGCGTCGGCGACGCGGGCGCCTGGGCCGGCGCGACCCGGGGCCGCTTCGCCCTGCGCACCTTCCCCGGCGGCCACTTCTACCTGGCGGAGCACCAAGGCGACGTCCTGAGCGCCGTCCGCGAAGTACTCGCCACCCCTGATCGACACCGGGAGAGCTGATGAACGTCGACCTGTCGGACCCGCTCCTCTACCGCAGCTCCGACCCGGAGCCGGTCTGGTCGCGGCTGCGCGCCGAACACCCCGTGTACCGCAACCAGCGGGCGAACGGGGAGCACTTCTGGGCCGTGATGACCCACGGCCTGTGCACGGACATGCTGACCGATCCCCGCGTGTTCAGCTCCCAGAACGGGATGCGGCTCGACTCCGACCCGCAGGTCCTCGCCGCAGCGGCCGGCAAGATGCTCAACATCACCGACCCGCCCCGGCACGACAAGATCCGCAAGGTCGTCAGCTCGGCGTTCACCCCGAAGATGGTGAACCGGCTGGAGACCAACATGCGGGCGACCGCCGCCAAGGCCATCGACGAGGCGCTGGCGGCGGGGGAGTGCGAGTTCACGCGCGTCGCGCAGAAACTGCCGGTCTCCGTCATCTGCGACATGATCGGCGTCGCGCCCGCCGACTGGGACTTCATGGTCGAGCGCACCCGCTTCGCCTGGAGCTCCACCGCGCTCGACGAGACGGAGGAGGCGCGCAAGGTCCAGGCCCACACCGAGATCCTCCTCCACTTCCAGGACCTCGCCGAGGAACGCAGGCGGGCGCCGAAGGACGACCTCATGAGCGCCCTGGTGTGCGGCGAGATCGACGGCGCCCCGCTCACCGACCAGGAGATCCTCTACAACTGCGACGCCCTCGTCTCCGGCGGCAACGAGACGACCCGGCACGCCACCGTCGGCGGACTGCTCGCCCTCATCGACAACCCCGACCAGTGGCAACGGCTGCGGGACCAGCCCGGCCTGATGCCCTCGGCGATCCAGGAGGTCGTGCGCTACACCTCGCCCGTCATGCACGCGCTGCGCACCGCGACCGAGGACGTCGAACTCGGCGGGGAGCACATCAGCGCCGGTGACCACGTCGTCGCCTGGCTGCCCTCGGCCAACCGCGACGAGAAGGTCTTCGACGACCCGGACCGCTTCGACATCGAGCGCGACCCCAACCGCCACCTGGGCTTCATCCAGGGCAACCACTACTGCATCGGCTCCTCGCTCGCCAAGCTCGAACTCACGGTGATGTTCGAGGAACTCCTGGCCCGGGTCGAGGTCGCCGAACTCGCAGGACCGGTCCTGCGCCTGCGCTCGAACCTGCTGTGGGGGTTCGACTCGCTTCCCGTGAAGTTCGTCCCGAGGGCCTGAGGAGACGTACCCCATGACCGCGACCACCGTCCCCTCCATCGAGAAGTACCTCGGCGGCAACCTCCGCCTGCTGCCCCAGACCGGCCAACTGCGCGCCCTGCACACCGTGATCCGCGACCGGGACGCCCCCCGCGAGGACTTCGTCCACCACTCCCGCCGGGTCATCCGCATGCTGATCGAAGCGGGCATGGACCTGCTGCCCTTCGAACCGCACGAGGTCCGCACCCCGACCGGCGCGGCCTACCAGGGGCTGCGCTTCGCCTCCGGGCTGTGCGGGGTCACCGTGGTGCGCGCCGGGGAGAGCATGGAGGGCGAACTGCGGGACGTCTGCCCGGGGATCAGGATCGGGAAGATCCTCATCCAGCGGGACGAGACGACCAAAGAGGCCCGCCTCTACTACACCGCCCTGCCCGCCGACATCGCCGAGCGGCACGTCCTGCTGCTCGACCCGGTCATGGCGACCGGCGGGACCGCGCTGGCGGCCTTGCGCGTGCTGACGGACCTCGGCGTGCCCGAGGAGAACATCGTCTTCGTCAACTTCATCACCGTCCCCGAAGGCATCACCGCCGTCTGCGAGCAGTACCCCCGGGTACGGATCGTGACCTCCGCGATCGAGGAGCACCTCGACGAGAACGCGTGGATGCAGCCCGGCATCGGGGACTTCGGGGACCGCTACTTCGGCACGGACGCATAGAGGGAATCGATGACTGACCGAAAGGTGACCATGGCGGCCGAACAGGGCCCGTTCCTCCTGCTGAACACCAAGGAGATCGTCTCGCGCCTGCACGAGTGGTTCCCGGACGCGGCGCGGGAGCTGGTCGTGGTGACCACGAGAGCGGACATCCCCGCCTCCGCCGACCTCGCCGCGTACGCCGAGCGCTTCCTCCATCTGGAGGTGGTACCCAGCCTCTGGGAGCTGCCGGACGACGAACTCGTCGCCCTCGCCCGCCGGTTCGGGGTGCGCCGGGTCCTCTCGCTCGGCGAGCGCGAGGTGCTGCGCGCGGCGCGCATCCGGGCCGAACTCGGCCTGCCCGGACAGAGCCTCGCCTCCGCCACGGCGTACCGGGACAAGCACGTCATGAAGTCGACGCTGGCGGCGGCGGGCATCGAGGTCGCGCCGATGCGCAAGTTCCGCGGCAACGACGAACTCGCCGAGTTCGCGTGGAAGGTCGGCTTCCCGGTCGTCGTCAAGGAACTCGACTCCGGCGCCTCGAACGGCACGTCGGTCCTCATGGACGAGGACGCCCTGAGCGCCCTCCCGGAGCGTCCCGACGGCTCACCCCGGCTGGCCGAAGCCTGGGTCGAGGGCGACTTCCACCACGTCAACGGCCTCATGAAGGACGGGGAGGTGGTGCTGGGGGTGCCGTCGCGCAACCTGTACTCCGACTGGTTCTCGGTCGCCTACGACGCCCCGACCATGACGGGGATGATGCCCGCCGAGGACCCCCTGTCCGGGCGGCTGCTCGACGCCGCGCGGCAGGTCGTGGCCGCGCTGCCCGCCGTACCCGGCCTGTGCGCCTTCCACCTCGAACTGTTCCACACCGCCGACGACCGCCTGGTCGTCTGCGAGATCGCCAGCCGGGCGGGCGCGGCCCTCGTCACCGACGTCCACGAAGCCGCGCTGGGCCTGAACTTCTACGGCGCGAGCCTGCTCGGCCAGGCCGGACGCGGCGACCAGGTCGAGATCCCCCCGGCCGGCGAACGGCTCGGCTTCGTCTGGTTCCCGCCGGCCAAGGGCGTCCTGCGCGCGCTGCCCGACACCTGCCCGCTGCCGGGGACGGTGAGCTACCGGCCCCGAGGCGACGTCGGACGCCGCTACGGCAGCGCCCCCGGACTCGGCCTGCCCGTCGCCGAGATGGTCTTCCGGCTCACCGGCCCTGACACCGGGGAGGAGCTGCGGCGGATCGAGGAGTGGTGGGACGACAACGTCGTCTGGGAGGACCGGACCAATCCGGTCCCCGACCGCTGGAAGACGTCCCGCAGGAAGCCGGCCGACGCGTAACGGCCCGGCGATCGGACCGGAGGACCCATGTACGAACTGCTGAAGACGATCATGATCGACGACCTTGAGGTGGAGGCCGACGGGCTGTCCCCGGACGCGAGCCGCGAGGACGCGGGCCTGGACTCCCTCGCCACCTTCGAACTGTCCCTGGCGCTCACCGAACGCCTCGGCATCAAGATCACCGACGACGAACTGTTCGGCCTCACGACGCTGGCGGACATCGCCGGGTACGTCGAGAAGCGGATCGCCGAGACCGGCTCCCCGGCGCCGGCCCGGGCCGAGAACCGCGAGGCCCGCGAGGGCGCCGGACTAGCCCTGCTGCTCGGCGCCGGGGACGCCCCCTCCGGCGGCCCCGCCCTCGCCCACCCGCTGGCCCGCAACGAAACCCCGTTCCCGCCCCCCGCCTCCGTGCTGGACGCGATCACCCGCGCCGCGACCGAGGCCAACCGGTACCCCGACCCGGCCTGCGGAGCGCTGCGCGCCGAACTCGCCCGGCACTACGACCTCGCCCCGAACCGGGTCGCGGTCGGCGCCGGGTCGATCACGCTCATCCAGGCGCTCCTGACGGTGACCGCAGAGCCGGGAGCCGCCGTCGCCTACTCGTGGCCGTCGTTCGACGGCTACGGAGTCCTCGCGGACCTCGCCGGGTTCCACTCCGTCCGCGTACCGCTGACAGCGGACGGACACGACCTCGACGCCCTCGCCGCAGCGATCGACGAGCGGACCCGCCTGGTGCTGCTCTGCAACCCCAACAACCCGACCGGCGCGACCGCCGACGAGGCCGCCCTCCTGCGGTTCCTCGCCGCAGTCCCGCCGACTTGCCTGGTGGTGCTCGACGAGGCGTACGGCGAGTTCGCGCGCGACCCCGACTTGGGCGTCCGCCTGCTCGGGGCGTGGCCGAACCTGATCGTCGCCCGCACCTTCTCCAAGGCGTACGGCCTCGCAGGACTGCGGGTCGGCTACCTGCTCGCGGAGCCCCACCTGATCTCCCGGGTCCAGCGCATGGTCATGCCGTTGAGCGTCAGCGACATCGCCCAGGCCGCCGCCGTCGCGTCGCTGGCGGCGCAGCCGGAACTCCTTAGCCGCGTCGCGCGGACGGTCGCCGAACGGGACCGGGTCCGCGCCGAGTTGCTCGCCCTGGGCTTCGAGGTCCCGCCGTCGGAGGCCAACTTCCTCTGGCTGCCGCTCGGCAGCCGTGCCCAGGAGTTCGCCGCCGCCTGCGCGTCGGCGGGGGTCGATGTGCGGCCCTACCCGGGCGACGGCGTCCGCGTGACGGTGGGGACCGTGGCGGACAACGACGCGTTCCTGGCGGCGGCCGGGACGTACCGCCCGTGAATTCCGTTTCCCGTGGAGACGGAAGGACGTTCGTCGTGACCAGCGTGTCCTCGGATTCCCACATGTGGAACCTCGTATTCCTCCAGTTACTGCTGGAGGAATACGGCGGGCAGGTGGTCAACCTCGGCGCGTGCACCCCGGACGAGCTGATCATGTCCGAATGCGCCAGGATCCGGCCGGACGCCCTGGTCATCAGCACGGTGAACGGCCACGGCCATATCGACGGCCTACGGCTGATCAGGAAGATCCGCCGGCACCCGGAACTCGCCCCGATGAAAGTCGTCATCGGCGGAAAGCTCGGCGTCCACGGCTCCCGGCCCGCGCGATTCGGAGCGGAACTGATCACGAACGGATTCGACGCGGTATTCGAGGCAGACGCCGATTTCGACCAGTTCCTCGATTGTGTGGGGCTGGCGGCACCGACGCCGCAGCGCATCACCTCCTCGAAAACCCGGAGCATCTGATGGCCACTCCCGGACGCTTCACCCGGTTCGTCCGGCAGGCCGCGAGTGAAGGGAAACTGGTCGTCCAGCCGCGCATGGGGTTCGGCACGGTGGACCAGATGCGCGCGGGACTCGACGCGGTCAGCAGAGTCGACGCGGCCACGGTCGGCACCATCACCGTCGACAGCTACACCCGGGTCAACGACCACGCCTCGGCCCGTCTCGCCCTGGAGGAGGGCACGGACCTCAACGGGTTCCCGCTGGTGGCGCACGGCGCGGCGGTGACGCGCGGGCTGCTCGCGGGAATCGCGGGAGACGACTTCCCGGTACAGGTGAGACACGGATCGGCGTTACCCGGCGAACTGTTCGCGGGACTGCTGGAGGCCGGCATCGACGCCACCGAAGGCGGTCCCGTCTCCTACTGCCTGCCCTACAGCCGTGTCCCTCTGGCACAAGCAGTCGCCGCCTGGGCGGAATGCTGCGACATGCTCGCCGGAAACAGCGAACCGGTGCATCTGGAGAGCTTCGGCGGCTGCATGCTGGGGCAGTTGTGCCCGCCGAGCCTGCTGATCGCCCTGAGTATTCTGGAGGGCCTGTTCTTCCGTGAACACGGGCTGCACGACATTTCCGTCAGCTACGCCCAGCAGACGAATCAGCAGCAGGACATCGAGGCGATGGCCGCCCTGCGCGCACTGGCGAGCGACTGGCTCGGAGACACCGACTGGCATTCCGTCCTGTACACGTACATGGGTGTTTATCCCCGAAGTCGACAGGGGGCGTACAGACTCCTCGCGGAGAGCGCGAGACTCGCCGCACGGTCCGGGGCCGAGCGGCTGATCGTCAAGACCGCGGTGGAATCCAGCCGCATTCCGTCGATCGCGGACAATGTCGACGCCCTGGAATTCGCGGCGTCGGTGGCCGGGGAAGAGAGTGAAGAACCGGCCGCAATTCCGGACTCCGGCATCTACGAAGAGGCGCAGGCGATCATCACGCACACGCTGACCCTGGGCAGCGACGTGGGATCGGCGCTCATCCGCGCCTTCGCCCTCGGACACCTCGACGTCCCGTTCTGCCTGCACCAGGACAACGCGAACCGCTGCCGGGCCCGGATCGACGGCCGGGGCAGGCTGACCTGGGCCGACCCCGCAGGCGTACCGGTCCCACGGGCCCGCGCCACGGCCGGGAACCGGCAACGGCTCACCGCCCGGGGCCTGATCGACATGCTCAGCTACAACGAACGGCGTTACGACCGCGAGGAGTTGGCGGGACCGGAGGTCTGGAGCATCGGGCGATGACATCGGCAGTGGCTCGTACCCGTACGTGTCGTGGCGTGTTCTGTGCGTCACTTCATCGGCACTGTTTCAGCACGTGCCCCGCCCTACGATCGACCGTCCGTCCAGTGCGTGACCGTCGAAAGGCAAGTGCCCCCGGCATGGCGTACACAGCTCAAGAGCAGCAATCCGCGTCCCTGGCAGACCTGTCGTTCGAGGCGTTCGGGGTGATGACGGCCCGGCGCGGGGCCGAGCAGGTGCCTCTCGGTCCACCACGGCACCGGGCCGTCCTGGCACTGCTGCTGATCCGGCTCGGCCAGGTGGTGCCCGCCGACCAGCTCGTCGACGAACTGTGGGGCGACAGCCTTCCCCGCCGCCCCCAGGCCACCTTGCAGACGTACCTGTCCCACCTGCGGCGGGTGCTCACCGGACAACAGCACGGCCCGGTCACCCCGCTGCGCTACCAGGCCCCCGGGTACGTCCTGACGGTGGAGCCGACCACGTTCGACCTGTCCCGGTTCGAGAGCCTCGTTTCCTGCGGACAGCGCCATGTCGCCGACGGCCGGCTCCAGTCCGCCCGCGAGGTGTTCGACAAGGCGCTGCGGTTATGGCGGGCCGACCCCTTCCTGGACCTCACGGCCTACACCCCCCTCGCGGAGGAGGGCGCCCGCCTGAGCCTCCTGCGGACCACCGCCGTCGCGGCCCACGCCGACACGCTGCTCGCGCTCGGCGAAGCCGGTGACGCCGTCGCGCTGCTGCGCCGTGAAGTGTCCCTGCACCCCACCGACGAACGCCTGGTCGGCAGCCTCATGACCGGCCTGTACCGCCTGGGCCGCCAGGCCGAGGCGCTCCAGCTGTACGACCGGACGCGCGCCTACCTCGCCGAGGAACTCGGGGTCGCCCCGGCCCGCGAACTCCAGCACGTCCACATGGCGCTGCTGCGCCACGAACTCGACGACCAGGCACCCGCCCCGGCCCTCGTCGAGGTGCGGGAGCGGCCCGAGGCCCCGGCCGAGCGGGAGGCGGACGCGCCCGCCGCCGTGCCCCAGGCCGAGCAGCGCCGGGCGGCGCCGACGGCGTACTCGGCCTTCCCCTGCCGCGACGACGCCCTCGACGCCCTGCGGTCGTCCATCACCGGCGCCCTGCGCGGCAGCGGGCACATCACCGCCGTCGTCGGCGAGGCGGGCGTCGGCAAGACCGAGCTGGTGGTGCGCGCCACGACCGACTCGGAGCCGCCGCCCCCGGAGGCGGAGGTGATCCGCGTCAACTGCCGCGCCGGCGAGGGGACGCCCGTCGGCTGGGTGTGGCAGCAGGTGCTGCGCCGGCTGGAGACCCCGTACGGGACGTCCTTCGACGGCCTGCGCAAACAGTGCGTCCTCCATCCGATGACAACGCTGTCGGGGCACGGCGTCGAACAGCCTTCGCACCAGCTGCACTTCCTCGTCCAGGACGCGCTGTGCGAGGCGGTCCTCCAGTGCGCCGACGACCGCCCGCTCCTGCTCGTCCTGGAGGACGCGCACCGCGCGGACCGGCTCACCCTCGACGTGCTCGGACTGCTCAGCAACCGCACCCAGGGGCGCCCCGTCAGCGTCGTGATCACGGTCCGCGAACCCGGCCTCGGGGCCGGGCCCGACGCCGACGGCCCGCTCATGGACCTCCTCGCCGACTCCCGCACCAAGGTCGTCCACCTGGGCAACCTCGCCGAGGAACACGTCCGCGCGGCAGTCACCGCCCAGGCCGGACCCGGCGTCGACGCGTCCGTCGTACGCGCCCTGTACGAGCGCAGCGCCGGGAACCCCTACCTCCTCGACCAGTTGCTCGCCGACGCCGGCGGGGCACGGCGCCTGCACGATCCCCAGGTCGCCGACGTCGTCCGCGCCGGGATCCCGACGGGGATCCGCAGCATGCTGCGCAGGCGGTTCGCCGGGCTGCCCCCGCGCGTCGTCCAGATCCTGAAGTGCTGCGCCGTGCTCGGCACCGAAGCCACGCTGGCCTCCCTCACCGGCATGCTGGACGACGGCGGGGCCGACCACGACCTCGTGGAAGAGGTCATGGGCACCGGGCTCATGGAGAGCGACCGCGACCGCCCGCACCGGCTCGTCTTCCGCTACGGCCTCATCCGCGACGTCCTGCTGGCGGAGATGCGCCACCAGGAGCGGGCGGCCCTGCACGCCCGCGCCGTCGGCGTGCTCAGCGCCTGGCACGGGGACTCGCCCGAGGCGAGCGAGGAGGTCGCCCGGCACGCCTGGGAAGCCGCCCTGGCCCTGCCGGCCGAGGACGTGGTGCCGCACCTCAGGCGGGCCGGCGAACAGGCCATCGGCGACGGCGACTACCAGGGCGCGCGAACCTGGTTCGAGCACGCGCACACCCTGCTCTGCGCCGCCCCCCGCACCGGCGACGCGGCGTCGGAACAGACGCTGGACCTGCGCACCGAGCTCTTCTACACGACGAGCATCACCCGGGGTTACGGCGACCACCAGGTGGAGGTCGAGGCCGGGCGCATCCGGAAGCTGTCCGCCGGCCGGACCACCGAACAGGCCGCCCTGCTGCTGCGGCAGTTCGTGGCCGAACTGGTCACCGGCCGGCCCACCGAGAGCGCCCGGCACGTGGAGCAGCTGCGCGTGCTCGCGGAGCGGTCCGGCGCCCCGGAGATCAGGTTCTACGAGCAGATCGCCCGCGGGCTGCTGCGGCTGCCCAGCGAGACCGCCGACGCGCTCACGGCCCTGACCGAGGCGGAGCACACGGCCGACGGGCTGAGCCCCGAACAGCGGGGAGGCATGACCCGCCGGTCGCAGCACGACCCCCGGTACCTGGCCATGAACCACCGGGTCCTCACCCTGTGGCTGCTCGGCGCCACCGACGACGCGCGTGCCCTGTGCGACGAGCTGCTCGCGGCCACCGGCCGGGACGGCACACCGGTCGACCGGGCGAGCGCGTACTACTTCGACTCCCTGGTGGCGGCCCTGGGCGAGGACGCGCACCGGGCGGCGGCCTCCAGCGGCCGGGGCCTGGACATCGCCGGCGCCCACGGGCTGAGCCACTGGACCGCCATGCTCCAGGTGTGCCAGGGCTGGGCACGGCAGCAGACCGGCGAGCCCGGCGCGCTCGCCGGTCTGGAGTCGGCGGTCGCCGAGCTGCGCGAACGGCGGCTGCTCATCCGGTTACCGCTCCACCTGGGCCTGCTGGCCCAGGCGCAGCACAGCAGCGGGGCGGTCGAGGACGCCAGGAGGACGCTGCGGTCGTCGGCCGCCGAGGTCGAGTCCCGGGGGGAGTTCGCCTATGCGGGCAGCGGTCTGCCGTTCACCCGGCTGCGCCACCTGACGTCCGCGTCGTAGCGGCGGGCTCGCTTCTCAGACGGGCGCGTGCCTGTTCGGCCTCGGGGTGGCCGAGCTCGTCGAGGATCCGCACCGCCTCCCGCCACAGCGGCACGGAGGCGGTACGGCTCCCCCGGGCCTCGTGGGTGTCGCCCATGTGCAGGAGGGTGTCCGCCTCCAGGTAGCGGTCGTTCATGCGCTGGTACAGCTTCAGGGCGCGCTCGTAGCAGCGGAGGGCTTCCTGGTGCTGGCCCATGTGGTGGTGGGCGTAGCCGAGGCTGTCCCAGGCCGCGGCCTCGCCGTTGGTGTCGCCGCTGCGCTGGTGCAGGGAGACCGCCCGGGTGCACTCGGCGACCGCCTGCCGGTAGGCGCCGTGCAGGATGTACGTCCAGCCCGTCTCGTTGAGGACGAGCGCCTGCCCGGTGAGGTGGTCCACGGACCGGTACAGGTCCAGGGCCAGCGCGTAGTGGCGCAGGGCCGCTTCGTGGTCGTCGCGGCCGTTGGCCAGGAAGCCCAGCGACCGGTGCGCGCGGGCCTGGCCGCTCGCATCGCCGAGTTCGGTGAACAGGGCCATCGCCGCGTCGAGTTCGGCCTGGGCCCGGTCGTCCTGGGCGAGGCGCCCGTACGCGAATCCCAGCGCCCGCCGCGCCTTCGCCTCGCGGAGCCGGTCCCGGAGCAGCCGGGCGGCCTCCACGGCGATGGTCTGCGCGTCGATCTGGTCCTGCCAGCGGCCCCGGCGGTCCAGGTACAGCTCCAGGGTCTGGGCCAGCACCCAGGCGTGCGCCGGGTGGCCCCCGCTCCTGGCCTGGCCGACGGTGGCCAGCAGCACGGGCAGCTCCCGCTCCAGCCAGGCGGCGGCCGAGGCCGGGTCGGTCAGGGGCTCCAGTTCGACGCCCGGCTCGGCGGGGGAGTCGGGGGCGGCGTCGATGCGGTGGGGGGTCAGCGCGGTGGTGGCGGTGTGGGCGCCGTGGACGTAGTGGTCGAGCAGACGCCGTACGGCCGCCGCGCGGGTGGCGTCGTCGTCGTGGTCCTGGAGCTGCTCGGAGGCGTAGATCTTGAGCATGTCGTGGAACGCGAAGCGGTTCGACAGCGGCCGGATCATCAGGTGGGCGTCGGCGAGCTTGGCGAGCAGCGTCGTGGTCCGGCGCACCGACAGCGCGGCCAGGCTCGCCGCGGCCGTCGCGGACAGGTCGGGGCCCGGGTGCAGGGACAGCAGCCGCAGCAGCCTGGCCGCCTCGGGTCCGAGGCCGTCGAGGGACCAGGAGAAGACGGTCCGCAGGTCGGTGTAGGGGTCGTCGTCGGCGAAGGCGTCGAGGCTGTCGTGGCCGGCCCGGAGTTCGGCGGCGATGGACGAGAGGGAGAAGCCGGGCAGGGTGGCCGCGCGCGCCGCGATGACCGCGAGGGCGAGGGGCAGCCGGTGGCAGAACGCGACGATGGCGTCGACGGCTTCGGGTTCGGCGGCGGTCCGGCCCCGGCCCAGGTGACGCGCGAGGACCTCCCGGGACTCCTCCTCGCTGAGCGGGCCGAGGATCAGCGGGGCGGCGCCGTGGGTGGCGACGAGGCCGCGTAGCTGGGTGCGGCTGGTGATGAGGACCAGGCAGGTGCAGCTGCCCGGCAGCAGGGGGCGTACGTGCTGGGAGTCGCGCGCGTTGTCGAGGACGATCAGGACCCGGCGGTCCGCGAGGATGCTGCGGTACAGGGCCATCTGGGAGTCGAGGTCGGCGGGCAGGTGGCGGGCGGAGACGCCGAGGGCGATGAGGAACGAGCGCAGGGCCTCGGCGGCGGTGACGCACGGTCCGCTCGCGTCGAAGCCCCGGAGGTTGACGTAGAGCTGGCCGTCGGGGAAGCGGGGCGCGAGGCGGTGGGCGAGGTGCACGGCCAGGGCCGTCTTGCCCACGCCGGCCATGCCCTCGATGGTGTTGATCACCGCCGAGGGGGTGGGGGAGGAGTCGTCGAGCTTGTCGAGGGCGTTGGTGATGCGGGCGAGTTCGTCCCGTCGGCCGACGAAGGTGCGCAGGTCCAGGGGGAGTTGGGTGGGGCGGACGATGGCCGGCGCGGGCGGTGCGGGGGGTGCCGGGGGCGCTTTGGGGGGCGTGGCGCGTTCCGGCCGGCTGAGCAGGCTCGCGTGGGCGAGGCGGAGTTCACGCCCCGGCTCGATGCCGAGTTCGTTCTTCAGCCGCAGGCTCATCTCCTGGAACAGCCCGAACGCCTCCGCCTGACGCCCGGTCCGGGCGAGCGCCTGGATCAGCCGGGCGTGCAGCGACTCGTCCAGCGGGTACTGCGCGATCGCCCGGTGCAGCAGGGGCAGGACCGGGGCGGGGGTGCCCAGGGCCAGCATCAGGTCGGTGCCCTCGCGCAGGGCAGCCAGGTGTTCGCTGTCGACGGCGGAGAACAGGGGGTGCACCCGGATGTCCGCCGGAACTCCCTGCGCGGCCTCTCCGCGCCAGAGGGAGAGTGCCTGGGTGTACAGCTCGGCCGCGCCGCTCACCTCGCCGCCGTCGGCGGTGCTGCGGGCGCGGGCGACCAGCTCACGGAAGTGCAGCAGGTCGAGGGTGGAGACGTCGGCGTCGATGCCGTATCCCCCCGCGTGGCGCACCAGCAGGCCGCCGGGGGCGCGGGGAGGCAGTTCGGGCTCCAGCAGTTTCCGTAAGGAGCCGATGTGGCGGTGGACGACGTTCACCGCGCTGTTCGGCGGGTCGCCGTGCCACAGGACGTCGACGATCTGGCTCAGGCCGACGGTCTGCCCGGCGTGCAGCAGGAGGAGCGCGAGTACGGCGTGCTGCTTCGGCGGTCCGAGGGGTAACTCGACGCCTTTGCGCCATACTTTGACCGATCCGAGGACCATAAATCGTACGCGATGAGTCTCATCATCTTTCATCTTCACAAGTCCCGGTAGAAGGATCCCGGACTCAGATCGAGCCCGAGCCTTCAACCCTAATTCGTATGATCATCATTCCCGTGCGGCCTGCTGTCGGCCGGACCTGCGACGACGCTCAGATCGGCCTCTTGAGGGGGCACGGCGGCCGTCGTCTCCCGCTCGGCGACCTCCAGCCGCGGCAGGAGGCGGTCCAGCGGACCGGGGAGCCACCAGCTCGCCCGGCCGGCCAGGTGCAGTACGGCCGGTACGAGCATGGTGCGGATGACGAAGGCGTCGAAGAGGACGGTCACCCCCATGCCGATGCCGAAGAGTTTCATCTCCCGCTCACCCGACGCGAAGGAGAGGAAGACCAGCACCATGATGGCCGCGGCGACGGTGATGACGCGGCCGGTCTCCACCTGCCCGAGGGTGACGGACCGCCTGCTGTCGCGGGTGTGGACCCAGGTCTCGTGCATCCTGCCGAGCAGGAAGACCTGGTAGTCCATCGACAGCCCGAACAGGATCGCGAAGAGGAAGACCGGGAGGTAGGCGTCGATCGGGCCGGTCTCGCCGATCCCTGTCACACCGCTCAGCCAGCCCCACTGGAAGACCGCCACGATGACGCCGAAGCAGACCCCGATGGCGAAGAGGTTCATCACCGCGGTGAGCGCCGCGACCAGCAGGCTGCGGAAGGCGATCAGCAGCAGCAGTGCGCCCAGCAGCACGACCACGCCGATGAAGAGGGGCAGCCGGGCGCTGATGGTGTCCGTGAAGTCGACCTCGGTCGCGGTGAACCCGCCGATGTACACGGCCGCTCCCGTGCCCCGGACGGCTTCGGGCGTCACGTCGTCACGGAGGTGGTGCAGCAGCTTCTTGGTCCGCTCCGACTGGGGTGAGGTCTTCGGGAACACCTGCTGCACGGCGACCTCGCCGGACGGGCTGACGCGCGCCGGAGTGACGCTCGCCACGCCGGGGGTCGCGGCCATGGCGTCGTTCACGTTGCGCAACGCCCCGTCGGACAGGCGGCCGTCCGCCGAGATCACCACGAGCAGCGGCGCGTTGAAGCCGGGGCCGAAGCCCTCGGACAGCGCGTCGTACGCCTGCCGGGTGGTCTGCTCGGGCGGGTCGTTGCCCTGGTCGCTGAAGCCGAGCCGCAGACTCAGCAGCGGCAGGGCGAGGACGACGGTGACCAGGGTGGCCGCCACCGCGAACACCAGCGGCCGGCGCTCCACCAGCCCCGCCCAGCGGATCCAGCCCCGGCTGTCCGGCGCCCGGTCCCCTTCCCCCGCCCCGGCCCGGCGGCGCTCCCGCCGGCTGAAGAGCCGCTCGCCGAAGAAGCCGAGCAGAGCGGGCAGCAGCGTCAGCGCGGCGGCCATCGTGAACAGGATGCCGATCACCGAGGCAGCCGCCATCCCCGACAGATAGTCGACCCCCAGACTGAACAGGCCGAGCAGGGCGAGACAGATGACCGTCCCGGCGAACAGCACGGAGCGGCCCGCCGTGCGCAGGGTCTCCACGAGCGCGTCCTCGATGCTCCGCCCGGCGAGCAGCCCGCGCCGCTGACGGGTCACCAGGAACAGCGCGTAGTCGATGCCCACACCGAGGTTGAGCAGGATCGTCAGGCTGGAGGCGAAGCTCGGCACCGTCATCACCCGGGAGACCATGCCGATGAGGGCCACCGCCGGGATCACCGAGGCGATCGCGCAGACCAGCGGCAGCGACACGGCGAGCAGGGAGCCGAAGGCGAGCCACAGCACCACGGCGGCGGCGAGGACGCCCACGAGTTCGCTGACCGAGGTGCTGATCGTCATCGTGGCCTGCGCGACGGCGTAGCCGCCGAGGTCGACCGACACCTTCGGGGTGGCGAACTCCTGGGCGGTGTCGATCACTTCGAGGACCGTGTCCTTGGCCAGGTCGTCGCCGTCCTGGTCGAACCGGACCGAGGCGAAGGCGATCCTGCCGTTCGCGCTGATCGCCCGCTCGCCGCCGGTCGCGTACGGGCTCTGCACCCCGGCCACGTGCGGCAGGGCGTCCACCGCCGCCAGCATCCTCCCCATCCGCTCCCGTACGTCCGGGTCGCGCACGGTGCCGTCGGTGACCTTCCAGACGATGGAGTCCACCTCGCCCGCCTGGTCCGGGAACTCCCGCTGGAGCAGCTGACTCGCGGTGCTGGAGTCGGTGTTCGGCAGGGAGTCGCTGACGCGGTAGTCGGCCGGGATCAGCCGGCCCAGTCCGGCGATGGCCACCACCGCCACCACCCAGAGCACGACGACGAGTCGACGGTTCCGGAAACTCCACCGGGCGAGCGTTTCCATGGACCAGTCCTCCGGCCAAAAGGTAAGTCACCACTCATGTTAATGATGCACAAGGATGATGGCATCTCCTGGGAAAGAAGCAAAGTGGGGGGTTCGAGCCAAGCTCTAAGCTGAGTTCCCACTCACTTTATCGGGATCCGGGGATACTTGGCCCCATGAAGCAGAACGAGGAGGTGTCGCAGCCACCGCTGCGCGCAGACGCCCGCCGCAACCGCGCCACGATCCTCACGGCCGCCCACGAGGTGTTCGCCGAGGAGGGTCTCGACGTACAGATCCAGGTGGTGGCCCAGCGCGCCGGGGTGGCCGTGGGCACGGTGTTCCGGCACTTCCCGACCAAGGAGGCGCTGATCGAGGCGGTGGGGGCCATGCAGCTGCGTACCGTCCTCGACCGCTTCGGCCGGGCTCTGGAGGAGCCCGACCCGCCCGGCGCCTTCGAGCGGCTGGTGTGGCATCTCACGGGCCAGTACCAGCTCTACCGGGCGGTGCCGCCGGCCCTCGCGAACGACTCGTCGCCGGAGATCGAGCAACTGCGCGTGCAGTTGTACGAATTGCTGGGGCGGACCGTCGCGCTGGCGCAGGAGGGCGGGCGGATCCGGGCGGATCTCGAACTGACCGACATCATGCTGCTGGTCACCGCCTGCGCGCATGTCGCCGAGGGGACGTCCCGCACGGACCCCGCCCTGCGCAAGCGGTTCATGACGGTCGTCTTCGACGGCATGCGCCCGGCGGGCGGCAGCCCCCTCCCCAAACCCACGCACGCCTCCCCCCTCGGCAGCTGGCTGGCGGTGTACCAGGCCCAGCGCTGACCGGGGCGCCCGTCAGTGGGAGCGTTCCACCGAGAACACTGCGATCCGGTACAGCGACTGCCAGGCTTCGGGGGACGCCGTGGCACGGATGCTCTCCAGGGCCTCGATCGCCGCGTTGTGGTGGTCGCGGGCGTGCCGGCGGGTCAGTTCCCGGCCACCGCACTCCTCGATCAGGCGGGTCGCCCGGTCCACGAGGCGCGCGTCGAGTTCGCCGTCCGTCTCCATGACGGCCCGCAGCTCGGCGACCGAGGCCCCCTCCCCGCTCAGCGCGGTGGCCAGCGGCAGCGTCAGCTTGCGGCGCTGTACGTCGGCGCCGACGTCCTTGCCGGTCAGCCGGGGGTCACCGAACGTGCCGAGCAGATCGTCGACCGCCTGGAACGCGATCCCCAGGTTGGTCCCGTACCGGCGCAGCGCGGTCACCGTGGCGGCGTCCGCGCCCGCCAGGATCGCCCCGAGGGAGGCCGCGGCGCCGAACAGCGCCCCGGTCTTCCCCGCGAACATGCCGAGCACGTCCTCGACCGTGAGGTTGCGCTGCGCCTGGTAGGAGAGGTCCTTGGCCTGACCGTCGATCATCTCGCCGGTCGCGTCGAGCAGCACCGCCGCCGCCTCGGCCGCGCCGGGCGCCCCGGACTCCAGCACCACCTGGAGCGCCAGGGTGAGCAGCGCGTCCCCGGCGACGATGGCCGGTCCGATGCCGAACACGGTCCACGCCGTCTGCCGGTGCCGGCGTTCCCGGTCCAGGTCGATGACGTCGTCGTGCAGCAGCGAGAAGTTGTGCACCAGCTCCATCGCCACGGCGCCCGGCAGCCCCGCGTCGGCCTGACCGCCGCTCAACTCGGCGGAGAGCAGGGCCAGACAGCCCCGCAGCCCCTTCCCGCTGTCGCCCTCGCTCGGCTGGCCGGCGCTGTCGGTCCACCCCATGTGGTAGAAGACGACCTGCTGAAGCTCCGGCCCCAGCCGGTCCGCCGCCGACCTGAGCGCCGGCCGCACCAGCCCCCGGCACCGCTCCAGCGTGGCCTTCATCGCCCTGGTGCCGTCTGCGCCGGCCTCGGCCGTCGTCCCGAGCGCACCCGTGCCCGTCCGTTCCATCACGTGTCCTTCCGCGCGGTGTCGGACACCGGCAGCCCCGCCACCCGGAGCAGCAGGTTCTTGATCTCGGTGGCGTGGAACGACGGCTGCTCGAACCGGGCGTCGCTGCACAGCACGACGGGTCCGTCCTCGGGCCGGTCCGGGAGCCGGCCGTGGCTGCCGCCCACACAGGACGGGTCCAGCGGTACGACGTTGAAGCCCGCCCGCATGCCGAGCTTCATCCGCGCCAGCTGGTACAGCCCCTTGACCTTGACCAGGGGGTCGGCGGGATCGAAGAACAGCTCGGCCGGGTCGTAGCCGGGCTTCTTGAAGAAGTCCATGCACTGGGCCCAGTCCGGGGCCCGGTCGTCGTCCAGCCAGTAGTAGTAGGTGAACCAGGCGTCCGGCTCGGCGATCGCCACCAGCTCCCCGGCCCGCTCGTGGTCGATGTGGTACTTGGCCTGTTGGGTGCGGTCCAGCACCTCGTCCACGCCCGGCAGTTCACCGATGATCGAGCGCACCCGGTCGAGGACCGCCGGATCGCGTACGTAGACGTGGGCGGCCTGGTGGTCGGCGACCGCGAGGGCGGCCGAGGTGTGCGGGTCGAAGAACTCCTTGCCGTGCTGGCTGTAGACGTTCAGCAGCCCTTCCCGGCGCAGCGCCCGGTTGATGTCGACGGGGCGGCCCACGCTGGTCAGCCCGTACTCGCTGACGATCACGATGTGGTGGTCCCGGTCGACGAGAGCGTCGATCAGCGGAGCCAGGACCCCGTCCAGTTCCCGGGCGGCGGCGATCGCCTCCGGGCCGTCGGCGCCGTACCGCTGGAGGTCGTAGTCCAGGTGCGGGATGTAGAGCAGCATCATGTCGTGCGGGCGCTGCTCCAGCATCCGTAGCGCCGCGTCGACCAGCCAGCGGCTGGGTTTGATGTTGGACAGCGGGCTCCAGAACTCGGGCAGCGGAAAGGTGCCGAGGGCCTTCTGGAGGTCGACGCGCAGGTCGTCGGGGCGGGTGTAGATGTCGGGCTGGACGGAACCGTCGTAGTGGAACATCGGGCGCGGGGTGAGCACGGTGTCGATCTCCATGCCCATCGCGTACCACCAGCACAGGTTGCCGATGGAGTAGTCGGGGTCGGATTTGTGCGCCGCGTGCCAGAGTTTCTCCCCGGCGACCAGGCCGTTGTTCTGCTTCCAGAAGTGCACCTCGGCGAGGTCCCGGAAGAACCAGCCGTTGCCGACGATGCCGTGGTCCTTGGGGTGCAGCCCGGTCAGCATGCTGGACTGCACGGAGGTGGTGACCGCGGGGAACACCGGGTCGAGCCGGGCCCCGAAGCCCCGTTCGGACACCCTGCGCAGGCTCGGCATGTGCTCCAGCAGGCGGGGGGTCAGCCCGACGACGTCGATGACGTGGACGGGCCTGCGCGCGCTCGCCGCGCGGGCGCGGGATACGGACTCAGCCATACGACAACTCCTCCAGTCCGGTTTTGTGCAGTCGGGTGATCAGCCAGTCGAGTTCGCTCGCGATGCCCGCGACCAGCCCGTCAGCCGTCGACGGTTCCCGGGCGGGCAGGACGTCCCAGGTGTACGTCTCGACCTCGATGTGCCGGGTGAGCGGATGCGGGCCGCCGAGCACGGTGTCGAGGGCGTCACCCAGGACGTGCTGGGTCGTGGTGAGCGCGCCGAGCCGCTCGCGGTGCAGCGGGGCGTGGAAGTGGACGCGCCAGGGCCGGTCGGCGGGCAGGGCGGCGGCCTCCGGCAGGTCGTCGACCCCCTGTACGCCGGTGGCGCCGAGCGCGCGCACCTGGTGCAGATAGCGCTCCTCCGCCAGGGCTTCGAGGCTCTCCCGGGCCGCCGGTTCGGACGGCCGGGCCGCCTCGACCGCACACGCCGCCTGGAGTTTCACCAGCGGGCGCCCGGCCCCGCGCAGCGCGGTGAGGAACTCCGGCGGGGACTCGAAGGCCACGGCCAGATGGCAGGTGTCCAGACAGACCCCGACGGTGTCGCCGAGACCGGCCAGCCGGGTCAGCTGGTCGGCGCGTTCGACGACGCAGCCCGGCTCCGGTTCGAGTCCGACCCGGATGCGGCGGCCGGTGCGGACGGCGTGGGCTTCGAGCTCCGTGTGCAGCCGGTCGAGGGCGGTGCGGGCGGCGGCGTCCTTGGCGTCCGTCCAGCCCACGCGCCAGCCGAGCGGCAGGGTGGAGATGGCGCCCTCGTCGATGGTGTCGGGCATCAGGGCGCCGAGTATCCGCACCAGCATCAGGGTGTAGTCGAGACGCCGGGGGTCGGCCCAGTCGGGCCGGTAGACGCGCTTCTTGACCCGGGCGCCGTGGAAGTCCCGGTAGGGGAAGCCGTTCAGGGTCGCCGTGAACAGTCCGCGCGTGCTCAGTTCCCGGCGCAGCCGGCCCAGCAGCTCCGGGTCCTGGTCGAGGGCTGCCGCCGCCTCGTACGGCAGCCACAGGCCCAGCCCCAGTTCGGGACGGCCGAGCCGCTCGCGTACGGGCCGCGCGTAGCGGTCGAGCTGGTCGACGATGTCGGTGACGGTCCGCGCCGGGTGCACATTGGTGCAGTAGCTGACGTACACGTCCGTGCCGTCCGGGTGCCTCAGGCGCATGGGTCACTTCTCCCCGCGCAGGATCGTGTTGCCGTCGAAGGCCTCGGCACCCAGTTCGGCGGTCGACTCCTCGTCGAGCTGGAGTCGGCCGCTCTGCCCGTAGAACGCGACCGGGTTGTCCCAGAAGAGCCCCTGGACGGTCTTCTCCTCGAAGCCGGCCGCGCGCAGCGCCTCCCAGGTACGGACGGTGGCGAGCGGATCGCTGATCCCCCAGTCGGCGGCGGAGTTGACCAGCATGCGTCCGGTGCCGTACTCCTCGGCTATGAGGGCCATCCGGACGGGGTCCATCTTGGTGTTGGGGTAGATCGTGAAGCCCGTCCAGCAGCCGCTGGCGCGGACCTCGGCGACGGTGAGTTCGTTGAGGTGGTCGACCACGACCATGCCGGGGTCGATGCCGGACTCCGAGACGAGGTCCAGGATGCGCTTGGTGCCGCCGGTCTTGTCCCGGTGCGGGGTGTGGATCACCACGGGCAGCCCGTGCTCCTCGGCCAGCCGCAGCTGACGGGCCATGACCTGTTCCTCGGCGGAGGTCCCGGCGTCCAGGCCGACCTCGCCGACCGCGACCACCCGGTCCTTCTCCAGATAGCGCGGCAGGGCGTCGAGGACGGAGGCGCAGCGGCTGTCGTTGGCCTCCTTCGGGTTGACGGCGAGCGCGCAGAAGTGCGCGATGCCGAACTGGGCCGCCCGGTAGGGCTCCCAGCCCAGCAGGCTGTCGAAATAGTCCAGGAAGGTGTCCGGGCTGGTCCGGGGCTGCCCGAGCCAGAACGCGGGCTCCACGAGGGCGCGCACTCCCGCGTCGGCCATCGCCCGGTAGTCGTCGGTGGTGCGGGAGGTCATGTGGATGTGCGAGTCGAAGACGCGCATGCGCTCTCCTCGGGGTCACTTCGGGCGGGGGGCGTCGGCGGGGAAGCCGGCCAGGGCGAGCCGTTCGGCCACGCAGCGCGCGGCCCTCGCCCGGAAGGGCAGGTCGGAGCCCATCTCGGCGGTGAGATCGGCCTCGGCGAGCCGGCCGGGCCGGGTCGCGATGACGTCGATGATCTGCCCGTCGACGTCACGTCCGGCCAGGATCCGCTCCCGGACGAAGTCGATCAGCAGGTCGACCAGCTCGTCGTCGGTGCGGTCGAGCACCTCGGGTATCGAGGCGAACGGCACGGACAGGAAAGCGCACTTGAGGACGGCCTGGCGCAGTGCCGCCGGCCGCAGGTGGCGGGCCGCGTACGGGCCCAGCGCCGCCTGGATCACGGTGGCGTCGTTGCTGCGTACCGCGTCCTCCACCAGCCACAGCCCCTCGGGCCCCTCGGTGAGCAGGTCCAGCGCCTTGAGCGCGGCGCGCCGCTCGCCCCGGTCCCCGTGGTGGTAGACGTCCTCGGCCAGGGCGATCCGCAGCGGCGGGGTGACGGCGTACAGCAGCAGGGCGCGGACCGCCTCGTCGATGCGCCAGCCGATCCGGGTGGGGTTGAGATCGAGCGGGCCCCGGCCGCAGCGCCTGGCCGCACCCGCGTATCTGACCGGGCAGGCGGCGGGGTCCTCGGCGATCCGCTCCAGCGACTGGACGAACCAGTCCCAGGCGGGGGCGGGCAGCTTCGCCTCCACCAGTTCGCGCAGGTGCGTGACGGCCTTCGGCTCAGCCATGGCTGACCGCCGGGACCTGACCGCCGTCGCGGGCGGCTGCGCGCAGGAACTCCAGGGAGCGGCGGGCCGTCTCCGGGGCCGCGTGACTGTGGCGCGGCAGCTCGACGGCGACGATCCCCCGGTAGCCGCAGGCGGCGAGCGCGGCGAGCACGGGCGGGAAGTCGATGGTCCCGGCGCCGAACTCCAGGTGCTCGTGCACGTCCCGGACCATGTCGTCGATCTGCACGTTCACCAGGTACGGGGCCGCCCAGCGCACGCAGTCGGGCACCGACATCGGCTCCACGCACTCGCAGTGCCCGATGTCCAGGGTGAGCCCCAGCACCTCGGGCTCCCCCAGCTCGGCCCGCAGCCGCGCGTAGCCCGCCAGGTCGTGGACCAGCATGCCGGGTTCGGGTTCGAAGCCGAGCCGCACACCGCGCGCCTCGGCGTACGGCAGGAGCTGGGCGACACCGGCGGTCAACTGCCGCCACGCGGCTGCCGGTTCGCCGCTGCGGTCGGTGCCGCTCCAGAAGGAGACGGCCTCGGCGCCCAGGTCGGCGGCGATGTCGACGGCACGTTTCAGCAGCCGTACGCGCGGCTCGTTGTCGGGCGAGACGAGCGAGGGCCAGTGCTTGTGCCGGATGTCCAGCAGATAGCGGGCGCCGGTCTCCACGACCACGGCCAGGCCCAGCTCCTCGACCCGTCGGCCCACCTCGCGCACCTGACGTGCGGCGTCGGGGGCGAAGGGGTCCAGGTGGTGGTTGTCGAGGGTGAGGGCGATGCTCCGGTAGCCCAGTTCGGAGACGATCGTGAGAGCGTCGTCGAGCCGGTGGTTGGCGAAGCCGTTGGTGTTGTAACCCCAGCGCGGCGCGGCGGGCCCGGTCATGTCGTGGCCACCTTCCGGCCCAGCGCCCGCCCGATCGGCAGGGCGGCGAGCACCGACAGCGCGGCTCCGGGCCGCCCGGACCGGGCGGTGAGCGCGGCCTGGAGCGGGATGATGCTCATGATGCCGGAGCCGACGGCCTGCTGGAGCCGGGCAGCGGTCGGCTGGACCACGGCCTGGAGCTGCGCCGGGCCGAACATGGCCGCGTAGACGGCGGAGAGCGCCGTGGCGGCGGCCCGGTCGCGCAGCCTCGGGGAGGTGCCCCCGGCGCTCGGTGCCACCGCGCAGACCGCTCCGGTGGCGGCGAGGGTGAGCGCGGGCAGTACGGCCGTCGCCCCCTCCACCTCCTTGCGGCTGAGGGCCATGAGGGTCGCCGTGTGCGCGGCGGTGACGGCCGCCGGCCGGAGGGCGGCGCGCCAGCCGTCCGCGCCCGCGCCGTGCAGGACGTTCATGCCGCGGGCGAAGGCCATGGACGCGCCGGCGCCGGGGGTGCCCTTGAGCCACAGGTCGTACGCCCAGATCCCGGCCGTGAGCGGCAGCGTCACGGCGAGGGCGCGGCGCCCCCCGGCGAGTGCGGCGACGGCCAGGCCGGTCGCGGTCAGTCCGGTCGCGATGCCGAGGGCCGTGTCCGGGGTGACCCGTCCCGAGGGGATGGGCCGGTCGGGACGTTCCTTGGCGTCGATGTCCCGGTCCGCGTAGTCGTTGAGCGCCATACCGGCCCAGTAGAGGCAGACGGAGGAGGCGATGAGCGCCGGGGTACGCCGGTCCAGCGGCCGGCCGGCCGCCGCCGCGCCGGCCAGGATGTCGCCGGGGATGCTCAACGCCGCCGGGGCGCGCACCAGTTGGACGACGCTGCGCAGATCGGGCCGCCGCAGGTCGGGGGTGCCGAGGCTCATGAGGTCGCCTCCAGCGCGTTCGCCCAGGCCAGCAGCTGCTCGTACTGCACGACCAGCCGGGGGTCGGAGTCCCCGATGGGGTCCTTGAAGAAGAAGGCCAGCTCGGACTGCGGCCCCGAGGCGCCGCTCTCCAGCGCCCTGCCCATCAGCCGGGCCAGGTCCAGGATCAGCGGCGCGGCGAGCGCGGAGTCGCAGCCCTGCCAGGTGAACTGCATCTTCATCTGGACGCCGAGGAAGCCCTCGAAGGAGATGTGGTTCCAGGCGGTCTTCCAGTCGCCCATCTCGGCGACGTTGTCGATGTGCACGGTGCCCTCGGGGTCGTAGCCGAGCAGCCGGCTGAGCCCGCGCTGCTTGGAGACGATCTTGCTCGTGCAGGCGTCGCTGTCGGCGAGGGTGGCGCCGTCGCCGCCGCCGAGGATGTTGGCGCCGTACCAGGAGCGCACCCGCAGACCGCGGTGGGCGAACATCGGGGCCAGCGCCGTCTTGGCCAGGGTCTCGCCGGTCTTGCCGTCGCTGCCGGCGTACGGCAGGCCCTCGCGCCGGGCCAGTTCGTCCAGCGCGGGCACGCGCACCCCGAGCGAGGGGGTGAAGTCGACGAAGGCGCACCCCGCCTTGAACGCGGCGTAGGCGCTGAGCGCGCTCGGCGGCAGCACGCCCGGGCGCTCGGCCATGGCCGCCTCCAGCAGGTCGAGCCGGGTGTACGCCTCGTCGTGGGCCGGGTGGGCCTCGGTCGACGCGATGTTGATCACCACGGTCCGCGCCACGCCGGTGCGCTGCGCGAACCGCAGCAGCGCGGCGATCATCGCCTCCGCCTGCTCGGCCTGCGGCGCCTGCGGGTCGCCCGCCTCGGTCAGGACGATCTCCCGGTCGGCGCAGTCGAGTTGCTCGGTCACCGAGCCGACGAGGTGCGCCGGGACGACACCGCCCACGGCCAGTTGCTCCGCGCGCTTGCGCAGCGGGGTGGTGACGACGTCCCAGCCGCCGAACACCAGATCGCGGATGGGGACGAGGCCGGCGGCGTCCATGCCGGCCAGTTCCGTCACGCAACCGCTGCTCGGGGCGAGTCCCGCTTCGACCGCGGCGGCTCCGGTCACCACGGTGGTGGCGACCGAACCCCGTGCGCCGTTCAGCCAGACGCCCAGTAACCCCGTATCCCGAAGTGCCATGGTCAGTTCTCCCCTGTCTAATGACCGACGGTCAGTCAGTCGGGAATGTATAGGCGGAAATCAAGCACAGTCAAGGGGTCGGGATCCACCCTCCCCACACGTCAACCCCCAGTAACAAGAGCCTCTTTGCGGCTCACCCGGCCGATCCCGGCGCACCCGCCTCAACCCGCTCTCGCCATTGACCCGTCGGGTCCTGCGGTGCTGTTATGACTGGCAGTCATAAGTGGCCGCGTACCACATCGATCGGGGGAGATCATCGTGATCGCACGCCAGGAGGCAGTGTCGAGCAACAGGGGAGCACTGGACCGGGGCTTACCCGACGAACTGGGCAGTCCCGCCGGCATCAAGGCCCTGCGTCCCGAGCAGCTCGCCGAGGTCAGCGACCGGATCCGCGAGTTCCTGATCGAGGCCGTGTCCCGGACCGGCGGCCACCTCGGGTCCAACCTCGGCGCCGTCGAGCTGACGCTCGCTCTGCACCGCGTCTTCGACTCACCGCGCGACGTGATGCTCTGGGACACCGGGCACCAGGCATACGTGCACAAGCTCGTGACCGGCCGGATCATGGACTTCCGTACCCTGCGCCAGGCCGGCGGGCTCTCCGGCTACCCCAGTCGCGCGGAGTCCGAGCACGACTGGATCGAGAACAGCCACGCCTCGACATCCTTGTCCTACGCGCACGGCCTCAGCGAGGGGTTCGCCGCGCGCGGCGAGGACCGGCGGGTGATCGCGGTGATCGGCGACGGCTCGCTGACCGGCGGCATGGCCTACGAGGGCCTCAACAACCTCGGCCGCAGCGGACGCCATGTGCTGATCGTGCTCAACGACAACGGCCGTTCGTACGCGCCGACCGCATCGCGCCTGCCCGGACAACTGCGCCGCGACCCCGCCCTGAAGCTGTGGGAGGAGAGCCAGCGGCGCAGGCTGGAGCGGGCGTTGGACGCCGCCGCGGACATCAGTCGGCAGGCCGCCAAGGACCTGTGGGCCATCCACCGCGCGCTCGGCGACCGGCCGCGCCCCGAGGCGTTCTTCGACGCCCTGGGCATCCACTACACGGGGCCGGTCGACGGGCACGACACCCCGGCCGTCGAGGCGGCGCTGCGTTCGGCGGACGCGGTGCCCGGACCGGTGGTCGTCCACGTGGTGACCCAGAAGGGGAAGGGGTACTCCTTCGCGGAGGACGATCTGGAGAAGTGCCTGCACGACGTGCCGGTCTTCGACACGGCGACCGGTCCGGTGGCCCCGGTGCCCGGACCGTCCGGCCTGACCCGGGCCTTCAGCGACACCCTCATGGAGTGCGCCGCTGCGGACGAGCGCGTCCACGCGATCACCGCGGCGATGCCGGGGCCGACCGGTCTGCTCCCCTTCCACCAGCGCCATCCCGAACGCTTCCACGACGTCGGCATCGCGGAGCAGCACGCGGTGACCCTGGCCGCGGGCCTGGCGATGGCGGGGCGCCGGCCCGTGGTGGCCGTCTACTCGACGTTCCTCGCCCGGGCCTTCGACCAGGTCAACCTGGACGTGGGGCTGCACGGTCTGCCCGTGGTCTTCGCCCTGGACCGGGCCGGCATCACGGGCGACGACGGGCCGAGCCACCACGGCGTACTGGACCTGGCGCTGTGCCTGCGCGTCCCGGGCATGACCGTGCTGGCCCCGTCCTCGGCGGACGAGCTGAAGGTGATGCTGCGGCACGCCCTGACCCTGCCGGGACCGGTGGCGATCCGCTGGCCGAAGGGCAGCCCGGAGCAGGCCGACGCGCAGACGGGGGAGGGGCTGCGCGGCCGGCGGCTGCGCTCGGCGGGGGAGCGCCCGGAGATTTGCCTGCTGGCCGTGGGTCGGATGGTGGCCCCCGCCATGTGCGCCGCCGTCGAACTCACCGCCGGGGGACGGGGCGTGACCGTCTGGGACGTACGGTGCGCGAAGCCGCTGGACGGGCGGATGCTGGCGGACGCGGCACGGCACCACACCGTCCTCACCGTGGAGGACGGCTACCGCGAGGGCGGCGTCGGCGCGGCCGTCGCCGCCGAGCTCGGCCGGACGGCGCAGGAGCGGGGGGTACGGCCGCCCGTCACCACGGTCCTCGGCGTCCCCGACATGTACGTCCCGCAGGCGAAACCCGACGCCATCCTGTCCCGCCTCGGCCTCGACGCCGCCGGCATCGCCGCCTCGGCCCGGGACACCTGGCGGCGCAACCGCCCGGGCCCCGCCCGCCCGTTCGACGCGGGCCGGCGATAGGTATTGCCCGAGGGACCGAGCCGACCGGGACCCCGCGCCCGCCTACTCCTGTCTGCCGAGTTGCAGTCGGATGATGCGGCGCACGGCGCTCAGCAACTGCTTGTGGTTGGCGTCGCCCGAGGTCAGGGCCTCGACGAAGACGCCGTACACGCCGTGCAGCAGGAAGGACACGACGATCTCGGGGTCGCGGACCTCCAGATCGCCCGAGCGTATGCCCTCGCGCACATGGCGCAGCAGATCGTCGCGGACCAGCGAGATCTCGTTGTGGTCCTCCAGCCCGGCCTCCCGGAAGAGGATGCCCAGCAGCAGTCTGTCGGCCGCCGTCGCGTCGAACAGCGCCTCGATGAACCGCTCCACCCGGGTGAGCGTGGAGACCTGACGGCCGTACAGCGCGGCGCTGTTGCACGAGACGAGGGCCCGCTCCACCCAGCGGGTGCGCAGCGCGGCGAGGATCTGCGTCTTCGACTCGAAGTACAGGTACATCGTGCCCTTGCCGATACCGGCCGTCCGGGCGATCTGGTCCATGGTCGTGGCCGGCAGCCCCCGTTCCAGGAGGACTTCCACCGCGGCGTCCAGGATCTGTTCCGAGCGGACATGCGGAGCGGCCCGACGGGCACGGGTGCGGCGGGTGGTGGCTTCCTCGGCCTTGAGGGGTGCCTCGGGCTTGGTGTTCGACACGGTTACCTCGATCCGGGGAGGACGACGATCCTACTGGGCGGCTGGTGCCTATAGCACACCTTGACTGACTAACAGTCAGTCATCTAGCCTCATCTGACCGTAGCGTGACTCGGGTTCAACGTCACCTTCATGACCCGAATTTCGGCATGTCACACCAAGAAGCGGAGGGCAATCGCCTTATGTCGCGACCCCGCTCCACCCCGTCCGAGTGCACCTCCAAATCCCCCGCCGGTACCGCGATCCCCTTGATCGACCGGAACCGGTGCGAGGGCAAGGAGGACTGCATGGTGGTCTGCCCGTACGACGTCTTCGAGATCCGCAGACTCACCGAGGAGGAGCGCGAGGGCATGTCCCTCCTCGGAACTCTGAAGTCGTGGGCGCACGGATACCGGCAGGCGGTGGTCGTACGGCCGGCGGACTGCCACGCCTGCGGGCTGTGCGTCAAGGCGTGCCCGGAGAACGCGATCAAGCTCCAGCGCAGCGACCGCCCGGCCGAGGCCGGCTGACCCCTCAGGGGGAGAACGACCCACAAGGGGCCGTCGGGACACCCGGCGGCCCCTTTCGCATGCCTCGGCCCTTACCGGGGCCGCTCGGACTCTGTACTGACCGACGGTCGGTCAGTTAGCATCGGGGGAGCCGCCCGTTGGTGCCGTGCGATACCGCCCGGGCCGGTCGAGGACGTCGTATCCGCTCCATTCCCATCGATCATGGAGTTCTGAAGCGATGCCGGTCATCACTGTCCAGAGTTACGGAATCACCGCCGACGCCGCGCCCGGGCTGGCCCGGAGCGTCCGCGCGCAGGTGACCGCCGCCCTTCCCGGGACGGACGGCGTCTGCCAGTGCCGCGTGGTGGTCTGCGCGGCGGCGGACGTACCGGACCACGTGCCGGCACCGAACGCCTGGGTGGAGGTGACGATGTTCCCCGGCCGGTCGACGGAGGACAAACGCGCCCTGTACACGGCGATCGTGGCGGGCCTTCGCCCGGCCGGGATCGTGCCGGGCGCCGTGACGGTCGTCCTGCGTGAACCCGCTCTGGAGAACTGGGGCATCCGTGGCGGCCGGCCCGCCTCCGAGGTCCTGCGCGACGCCGTCCACAGTCCGACCGACAGCAGCGCCGACGTCGAAGGAGACGCGCGATGAATGTGATCAGGAGCATTGCGGACAGGGGGCGGCCGTGAACCCGGTGCAGGTCGGGCTGCCGACCGCGCGGCCGGCCCTCGCCCGGCGCCGGGAGAGCCGCCAGGTCATGGTCGGCAACGTCCCCGTCGGCGGCGGTGCCCCGGTCTCGGTGCAGTCCATGACGACCACGGTCACCTCGGACGTGAACGCGACCCTCCAGCAGATCGCCGAACTCACCGCGTCCGGCTGCCAGATCGTGCGGGTGGCGGTTCCCTCGCAGGACGACGCCGACGCGCTGCCCGCGATCGCGGGGAAGTCGCAGATCCCGGTCATCGCCGACATCCACTTCCAGCCGAAGTACGTGTTCGCCGCGATCGACGCCGGCTGCGCGGCGGTGCGGGTGAACCCCGGCAACATCAGGAAGTTCGACGACCGGGTCGGCGACATCGCCCGCGCCGCGCGGGACGCCGCCGTACCCATCAGGATCGGGGTCAACGCCGGATCGCTGGACCCGAGGCTGCTCGCCAAGCACGGCAGCGCGACGCCGCAGGCGCTGGCCGAGTCGGCGCTGTGGGAGTGCTCGCTCTTCGAGGAGCACGGGTTCCAGGACATCAAGATCTCGGTGAAGCACCACGACCCGGTGGTGATGATCCAGGCGTACCGGCTGCTCGCCGGGCAGTGCGACTACCCCCTGCACCTCGGCGTGACGGAGGCCGGTCCCGCGTTCCAGGGCACGGTCAAGTCGAGCGTGGCGTTCGGCGCGCTGCTGGCCGAAGGCATCGGGGACACCATCCGGGTCTCCCTGTCCGCGCCTCCCGTGGAGGAGGTCAAGGTCGGCACGGCGATCCTGGAGTCGCTCGGGCTGCGCGAGCGCCGGCTGGAGATCGTCTCCTGCCCCTCGTGCGGCCGGGCCCAGGTGGACGTCTACCGGCTCGCCGACGAGGTCAACGCCGCCCTGGAGGGTTTCCCCGCGCCGCTGCGGGTCGCCGTGATGGGGTGCGTCGTGAACGGTCCCGGCGAGGCCCGCGAGGCCGACCTCGGGGTCGCCGCCGGCAACGGCAAGGGACAGATCTTCGTCAAGGGTGAGGTGATCAGGACCGTACCGGAGTCGAAGATCGCCCAGACCCTGATCGAGGAGGCGCTCAAGCTCGCCGAGGAACGGGGCGTGGCGGACCCCGAGCGACTGCTCGGGCCGGTGCCGTCGGCCCATGCGGAGAGGGGCGAGGCGTGACGGCATCTCAGGGCGGGCCCGGACGGGTGCTGCTCGCGGCCCCGCGCGGCTTCTGCGCCGGTGTGGAGCGGGCGGTCGCGACCGTCGAGAAGGCCCTGGAGCTGTACGGGCCGCCCGTGTACGTCCGCAAGCAGATCGTCCACAACCTCTTCGTGGTCGCCGGACTCGAACGCAGGGGCGCGGTGTTCGTGGAGGAGGCCGAGGAGGCGCCGCCGGGCGCCGTCCTGGTGTTCTCGGCGCACGGGGTGGCGCCCTCGGTGCACGCCGAGGCCGCGGAGCGCGGCCAGCGGGTGATCGACGCGACCTGCCCCCTGGTCACCAAGGTGCACCGGGAGGCCCAGCGGTTCGCCCGGCAGGGCTACGACATCCTGCTCATCGGCCACGAGGGGCACGAGGAGGTGATCGGCACGCTCGGGCAGTCGCCCCGGATCCACCTGGTCGACGGGCCGGACGACGCGGCGCGGGTCACCGTCCGGGATCCCGGCAAGGTGGCCTGGCTGTCCCAGACGACCCTGTCCGTGGACGAGACGACCGAGGTGGTGGAACGGCTGCGCGAGCGCCTCCCCGGCCTGGTCGGCCCGCCCAGTGACGACATCTGCTACGCCACCCAGAACCGCCAGTCGGCCGTCAAGGCACTGGCGCCGCGCTGCGAGCTGATCGTGGTGATCGGCTCGGCCAACTCCTCCAACTCCCTCCGGCTGGTGGAGGTGGCCCTGGAGAACGGCGCGCCCGCCGCGCACCTGGTGGACCGCGCGGAGCAGATCGCCGACTCCTGGCTGGACGGCGTCCGCACCGTCGGCGTCACCAGCGGTGCCTCGGCGCCGGAGGTGCTGGTACGCGAGAGTCTCGACCGGCTCGCGGCGCGCGGCTTCACCGACGTGGAGCTGGTCCTCACCGCCGAGGAGCACCAGGTCTTCGCGCTGCCCCACGAGTTGGGGGATCGGTGAGGGCCGGGCCGCCCCCCGTCGCGAGCGTGCTCGTCGTGGCGCACGGACGGCTCGGCGCCCGGCTGATGCGCCGGCTGGAGGCGGCCCGGCCGGAGCTCTCGGTCCTGGTGGGACGGCCGGTGGAGTTCTCCGGGATGCAGTCCGTACTCCCGCAGCTGGACCCCGCCGTCCTGTTCAGCGCCCTGCGCATGATCGATTTCTCCCGCCCCGACGTGGTGGTGGAGGCGGTGCAGGTGCCGGAGCCCGCGACGCGGATCGTGGAGCGGGCGATCAGGGCGGGCGCCTCGGTGGTCACCGTCTCCCCGGCCCTCGTCGGCACCGAGGGTCCCCGGCTGCGCGGCCTCGCCGCCGCTCACGGAGTGGGTCTGTACACGGACGGCGCCCTCGGGTTCGGGGTGTCCCTGCGGCACCTGTTACGGGCGCTGCCCGCCGGGGACTCCGTACGGCATGTCGTCGGCTGGCTCCGGCACGGGTCGCTGCCGGCTCAGGAGTCCGAGGGCGCGGTCGAGTCGGTCGCCCACCGTAATGCGGGGCTGGCCTCGACACTCTTCGCTGCCGCTACCACCACGGCCGAGGTGACAGTGAACCCGGGCCGGGATCTGGGCGGGGCGCCTGGCAGGGACCTGAGCGAGGCGCCCGGCCGGGACCCGGGCGGGGCGCCCGGCCGTGGCGGGGACGAGGCATGCGGGGCGCCCGGCCGTGGCGAGAGCGGGGCGCGCGGGGCGCCCGGCCGTGGCGAGAGCGAGGCGTGCGCGGTGTCCGAGTGCGAGCGGGTCGGTGGACGGGTGTCGGTGCGGGTGTGGCCCCGGCTGGTGCCCGAGCTCGGGCCGTTCGGCTGGTGGCCCGGCTGGTCCAGCGGGCTGCTCGTGGAGACCGGCACCGCCGACACCCTCCTCCTCCCGCGCGCGGGCAGCGACCTGGACCGGACCGCGCGACTGGTCCTGGCGGACCTCGCCGCCGCGCTCCGGGCCCGCCACGGCGTGTCCGCCTCCGCCCGGAAGCACCGGTCCGTGCTGCCGCTTCCCCGCTTCCTGATCCGCGCCGAAGCGGGGCGCCCCGGCGTGCTGCTCCCCGCACTCGCGGCCCGCGGCATCACCGTATGGGCGGGCCGTTTCCATCGCGCGACCGATGAGATCCACGCCGTCACCGGACCCGTGCCGGAAGGCGAACTCAAGACAATCCTGGCCGAGTTGGGCACACGGCGGCGAGCTGTGCCGGTCCCCTCGGCCGCGTCCCCGGACGACGGCGGCGAGTTCGGCCCCCTGCTGGTCCGACCTCGTCGTCCGCACCGCCGCCGCAGCCGACCGGCTGCACGTCAACTCCCAACGGAAGGAACCATCATGAACCGTCCGAGCTGGGCTCCCGAGAACGTCGACATCGACGTGCCCTCCTCCGCGCGCGCCTACGACTACGTCCTGGGCGGCACGCACAACTTCGAGGTCGACCGGGAGATGGCGCGCAAACTGGTGGAGGCGGCCCCCGACCTGGCCGCCCACGCCCGCGCGAACCGCACCTTCCTCCAGCGCGCGGTGCGGTTCCTGGTCGACTCCGGCGTCCGGCAGTTCCTGGACCTCGGCTCCGGCATCCCGGCGACCGGCAACGTCCACGAGGTGGCGCTCGCCATGGCCCCCGAGAGCCGGATCGTGTACGTCGACTTCGACGAGGTCGCGGTGGCGCACAGCCGGAGCATCCTGGCCGAGGTGCCGAACTGCGCGATCCTGCGGGAGGACATCCGCAACCTGGACGCCATCCTCGACCACCCCGACGTACGCAAGCTGCTGGACTTCGACGAGCCGGTCGCCATCCTGATGCTGGCGGTCCTGCACGCCTTCCCGGACACGGACGACCCCGGCGGCCTGGTACGCCGCCTGCGCGACGTGGCCGCCCCCGGCAGCTACCTGGTGATCTCGCACGCGACGCACGAGCTGCGGGAGGCGGAGACCCGGAAGCTGGAACACGTGACCAAGGAGTCCCCGACCAAGCTGAGCATGCGCTCCCGCGCCGAGATCACCGCCTTCCTCGACGGCTTCGAACTGGTCGAACCGGGGATGACCTGGGTGTCGAAGTGGCGCGAGGACACACAGCCCGGCGCCGCGGCGGACCCGGACCGGTCCGACATCCTCTGGGCCGGAGTGGGCCGCAAGCCCTGATCGGGACCGGGGCGCCGACACCGGCAACGGCGTCGGCGCCTCACGGCTACAGCCAGTCGCGGCGCTTGAAGACGACGTACAGGCTCACGCACACCACGCCCATCAGCGCGACGGCGAACGGGTACCCGAGCGCCCAGCGCAGTTCGGGCATGTGGGTGAAGTTCATGCCGTAGATCGTGCCGACGAGGGTGGGCGCGAAGAGGATCGCCGCCCATGAGGAGATCTTCTTGACCTCCTCGTTCTGCTCGAAGCCCGCTTCCGCCAGCGCCCGCATCTCCGCGTTCTGCTGCTGCGTCACCAGCGTCGCGTTCACCGTGAGGATCTCCGTGAGGGCCAGGCGGAAGCCGTCGACGCGTTCGCTGGTGTGGGTGACGTGGTCGGCGACGTCGCGGAGGTAGCGCTGGAGTTCGTCGTCCGTGCCGTACTTGGAGAAGCCGGCCATCAGCGCGTGGAGCATGCCGACCAGGGGACGCGTCGCGCGCTGGAACTCGACCATCTCGCGGGAGAGTTCGTAGATGCGGCGGGAGACCTCGGGGTCGCCCCGGAAGACCTCCGTCTCGATCTCGTCGATGTCGTTCTGGACGCCGGAGACGACGGGCACGTAGCCGTCGACGACGGCGTCCAGGATCGCGTAGAGGACGGCCTCCGGGCCGAGGCGCAGCAACTCCGGGGTCTCCTCCATGCGTCGGCGTACGACGGAGAGGTCGGGCGCGTCCGAGTGGCGGACCGTCAGGACGAAGTCGGGGCCCAGGAAGACGTGGAGTTCGCCGAAGTCGATCTCCTCGGGGGCGTCCAGGTAGCGGGCCGCGCGCAGGACGACGAAGAGGGTCTCGCCGTAGCGTTCGAGCTTGGGGCGCTGATGGGCCTCGTTCGCGTCCTCGACGGCGAGGGGGTGCAGGCCGAACTCGGTGGCCAGGGAGTGGAGTTCGGACTCCGTCGGCCGGGCGAGGCCGATCCAGGCCATGCTGTCGGGCTGTTCACGCAGTTCGCGGTAGGTGTCGGCGAGGGTGGCGGGGGAGGAGACGCGGACGCCGTCCCGGTAGAGGGCCGCGTCGATCACACCGGCGGGCTCTCCGGCGGGCCGTCGGACCTCCTTGCGGGGAAACTTCGCGCCACGGCGTCGCTCGGGCATCGCGGCGGCCTCCCGTCACTGTCGGTTCTGTCCTCTTTGGTGATGATCACGGGCAGGATATACGCGGCGAGGGAAACGCGGGTCGGCGGCAACGAGGACAGGATCTGTCCTAGATCGCGGTTACCGTGCACCTCATGACCGTCCTTGACGTCCGCGCCCTCAACCGCGCCACCCTCGCCCGCCAGCTCCTCCTGCGCCGGTCCTCCATGACGGCGCACGCCGCCGTCGAACACCTCGTCGGCCTCCAGGCGCAGAACGTCAAGCCCCCGTACTACGCCCTCGCCGCCCGCCTCGACCCCTTCGCCCCGGCCGACCTCGCCCGGCTCATGGCCGCCCGCGAAGCCGTACGCATCGTCACCCTGCGCTCGACGATCCACACGCACACGGCCGCCGACTGCCTCGCGCTGCGGCCGTTCGTGCAGCCCGCGCGGGAGCGGGAGCTGAAGCTGTTCCGCAAGGGCCTCGCGGGCGTGGACCTCGACCGGCTCACCGCGCTCGCCCGCGACCTGGTCGAGGAGAAGCCCCGCACGCCGAAGGAGCTCCGCGAGGCCCTGGCCGGGCGGTGGCCGGACGCGGACCCGCAGTCGCTGGGGATCGCCGCGCGCTGTCTGCTGCCGTTGGTGCAGGTCACGCCGCGCGGCGTCTGGGGCGAGAGCGGCCAGGTCGCGCTGACGACGTCCGAGCACTGGCTGGGCAGGCCGGCGGACACGGCGTACGACGCTGCCGCGCTGGTCCGGCGCTACCTCGCCGCCTTCGGCCCCGCCTCGGTCAAGGACATGCAGACCTGGTCCGGCCTGACCCGGCTGCGCCCGGCGTTCGAGAAACTTGAGCTGCTGACGTTCCGCGACACCCACGGCACCGAGCTGTTCGACCTCCCCGAAGCCCCCCGCCCCGACCCGCAGACCCCGGCGCCGCCCCGCTTCCTCCCCGAGTTCGACAACCTCCTCCTCTCCCACACCGACCGCACCCGCGTCATCCCGCCCGAGTACTGGGGCCGCACCTGGGTCGGCAACGTCTCCCACCCGACGTTCCTCGTCGACGGCTTCCTCGCGGGCGTATGGAAACTGACGGAAAGCGTTCTCACCGTCCAGCCGTTCGGCCGGCTCACGAAGACGGACCGGGAGGCGGTCACCGGAGAGGCGTCCCGGATGCTGACGGTGATGCACCCGGGAACGCCGTACGACATCCGCTTCGGCACGGTGATCCCGTAACCCTCAGTCCGTGCGCCCCGTGACCGCGACCGTCACCCCCAGCCCGATCATCGTGCACCCGCCCGCACCCCCGATGAGCGACAGCCGCCGCTCGGACCGTGCGAACCACGAACGCGCCGCCGAGGCGGTCAGCCCCCACAGCGTGTCCGTCACCAGCCCGATCCCGATCGGCACGAGTCCGAGCACGAGCATCTGCGCGACCACGTTCCCGGCGGAGTGGTCCACGAACTGGGGCAGCGCGGCGGCGAAGAAGACGACCCCCTTGGGGTTGGTGACCCCCACCAGCGCCCCGTCGAACACGGTCCGCAGATCCCCGCGCCGAGCCGTGGCCCCCTGAACCTCCGTCACCTTCAACTCCCGCCGGTGCCGCACCCCTTGCACCCCCAGGAACACCAGGTAACAGGCCCCCACCAGCTTCACCCCGAGATACACCGAGGCCGACTCCTGGACCACCGACCCCAGCCCGAACGCGACCACGGCGACCAGCAGATACGACCCGATCACGTTCCCCAGCGCGCTCATCACGGCCACCCGCCGCCCGTGGGCCAGCGCCCGCCCGATCACGAACAGCACACTCGGCCCGGGTATGACGATCACCAGCAGGGACACGGCGGCGAAAGCGAGCAACCGCTCTTCGGAAACAATCATGGAGACAGTCTGGCCACAAGAACCGGCGCATGGACAGGGGGCGTTGCGGGCCGCTCGTGGAGGCCCGCAGCGCCCCCTGGTCTTGCTCCTGGGGTACCTCTACGAGGTGACCTCGGAAGTGACGAGGGTGGAGAAGGTGGTCAGCCGGGTGTAGACACCCGGGTAACCCGCCTCCGCACACCCCTCTCCCCAGGAAGTGATCCCTGCCAGGACGCCCCCGATGAGCAGGGGACCGCCGCTGTCGCCCTGGCAGGTGTCTGTGCCGCCGGTGGTGTTTCCGGCGCAAACCATGTCGGACCGGACGAAGTCCGAACCGTAGGAACTGCCGCAGCTGGTGTCGGACACGATCGGGACGGTCGCGGTCCGCAGCTGGTTGGAGGAGCTGCCGTTCTCGGACGTGGTGCCCCAGCCGAGGATGCGTGCGGTGGTACCGGCCGCGTACAGGCTCGTCTGGGTGGCGGAGACGTACGGCGCCGCGGTGTACGGCATCGAGGTCGCCAGGGTCAGGACGGCCACGTCGTCGCCGTTGGTGGTGTCCGTGTAACCGGGGTGGATCCAGATGTCGCTGACCCGACTGACGGTGCCGTTCGTGCCGTTCAGATAGGTCCGCCCGCCGACCACCCGCACGCTGCTCGTGGTCTCGCCGACCATGCAGTGCGCCGCGGTCACGACCTTCGTCGCGGAGACGAGGGTGCCGCCGCAGAACTGGTTCTGCGAGGCGTCCGTGATCTGCATCATGAACGGATACGACGTGGTGGTGGTCGTCGTACCGCCGACGATCGGCTGGGGTGCTGCCGATGCCGACGGGGTGCCGAGCAGCATCGTGGCTGCCGCTGCGGCGGTCGCCGCCAAGGCGGCGGCGGCCCTTCTTGCACGGTGGAGCGCGGACAAGGTGTCTCCTCGTGGGGGGAGGGGGCAGTAGGGAGTACGCGCGGGTGCTGTGGGGGAGTTGTGCACGGGGGCCGCGGGACCGACCCCCGTGTGCCCGGGCGAGCGGCACATCACAAAAGCTACGGCCCGTCACACCCTCACCCCAATGAGGGAACCCCCTAGGGGACCCGGACAGGGAAAACCCTCGGTGTCCGGGTGGCGAACCGCTGGTGGAAGTGAACTGGTGGAAGTTAACCCGCCGCCCCGTCAGGTGGCCCGGCGCCCCGCCGCGAGCCGCACGATGTCCACCCGTGAGCGGATGCCGAGCTTGCGGTAGACGCGCGTCAACGTGGCCTCCACGGTCTTGACGCTGATGAACAGCCGGGCGGCGATCTCCCGGTTGGTGGCGCCCTCCATGACGAGCGCGGCGACCTGACGCTCCATCGCGGCGAGCCCCTCCAGCGCGTCGGCGGCGGGCGCCCGCTCCACGAGAGCGGGCGTCTCGACGCCGGACGCGAGGGCCGCGTCGACCTGCCGCAGCCAGGGCACGGCCCGGCACCGCCGGAAGAGGCGGGTGGCCTCGTCGTACGACGTCGGCCCGGGCCGCCGCGTGCGCAGCCGGGCCAGCGCGAACGCGGCACGGGCCTCCTCCAGCGCGTACCCGAGTTTCGCCAGCCGGTCCTGGACGGACGTCAGTTGGGCGAGGGCGGTGTCGTGGTCGCCGCGCGCGGCGCGTACGAGGGCCTCGGCGCGGTCGAGGACGGCGATGATGCTCTCGCGGCCGAGCCGTACGGCGTGCTCGCGGGTGACGTCGATGACGTCCTGCGCCTCGGCGGCCTCCCCGACCCGCACGAGAGCCTCGGCGAGGTCGCCCTGCCAGCGCCCGCGCGCGGGGTCGGTGATGCCGAGCCCCTGCTCCAACTCCCGTACCCGGCGCAGCGACTGGACGGCGCCGGCGGCGTCGTCGGCGACCAGCTGGGCGTACCCGAGGGAGGCGAGGGCCTTGGACAGGTACATCTGGTCGCCGTCGCCCTCGGCGCGTCCGGCGGCCTCGCGGGCGAGTTCCAGGGCGCGTTCGACGTCGCCGCCGGACGCCTCGGCCTGGGACGTCAGCATCGCGGAGGCGCCGAGCCCGATCCCGGAGTCGCGCGCGAGGCGCAGGGACTCGCGGGCCAGGTCGAGGGCGCGCCCGCAGTGCCCGGAGCGCAGTTCGGTCTCGGCGAGGAACCGCTGGAAGTGCACCTCGCTCTCGACGACGCCCCGCCGCTGCACCTCCCGCAGCAGCGCGGTGATCGTCGTGCGCGCCTCGGGCAGCTGATCGCTCATCAGCAGCCAGCGGAACCGCGCCATCGCGGGCCCGTTGTGATGGCAGGCGACATCGGCGAACTGCGGTTCCCTGAGGGCCTTCTTGATGGTCGCGGGCGCGTCCGGATGCCCCATCAGGGTTTCGGTGGACGCCTGGAGGGACAGCGCCATCAGCTCCGTACGGCGGTCCCCGCCGCGCTCGGCGAGTTCGGCGGCGTGCGCGGACTGCCGGCGGGCCTCGGGGAACTCGCCGTCGACGACCAGGCCCCGCCAGGCCAGTTGGTAGTGGACGAGGGCGAGGAGGCGGGGGTCGTCGCCCGCGTCGGCGAGGACCTTCGGGAAGACGGCGTCGACCTCGCCGAGCGCCTGCCCGGCGGACTCGATGACGATCATCCAGGCGCGCACCCGGTCGGCGGGCGCGGTGACCCGGGCCAGCACGTCGTGCGCGATGTCCCGCGCGAAGTCGGCCTCCCCGGCGGTGATCGCGTCCTCGCCCGCCTCAAGGCGCCGCTCGTCCGGGGAGGGCGCGGCGTCCGGCGGGGTGTGCCGGGCGGCGAGCAGCCCGAGCGAGGCGGCGACCGAGGGGGCGCCCCGGTCGCGGGCGAGGGCGGCGGCCTCGGAGAGCCGGTCGGCGACCTCCGGGTCCGTACCGGTCGTCGCCAGCGCGAGGTGGCGGGCGCGCTCGATGGGGTCGGAGGCGGCCGTGGACAGCGCCGCGTGCGCGGCCCGCCGGTCCTGCGCGGGCGCCTCCGCGTACAGCGCGGCCGAGATCAGCGGGTGCGCGAACCGTACGGCCGGACCCTCCGGCTCCGTCGCGAGCAGGCCCAGCGCTGCGGCCTGCGCGGTCTCCGCCTCGGCGTTCTCCCGGCCCGCCGCGTGCAGCAGGGCGAGCGTCGGGCGCGCGCCCGCGCTGGCGACCAGCAGGGTGCGGCGGGCCTCGGCGGACAGCATGTCGAGGCGGGACAGCACCAGCGCGCGCAGCGAGGTCGGCACCGGCAGCGGCTCGCCGGGGCGCGGGGCCGTCGGCATCTCGCTCAGGGCGCGGCCCAGCTCCAGCGCGTACAAGGGGTTGCCGCCGCTGGTGCGGTGGATGTCGCGGACCGTGGAGCGGGGCAGCTCCGTGTAGCCGCGGTGGTCGAGGAGCGCGGACACGTGCGCGCGCGAGAGCGCGTTCAGCCGGATCGCGAGGGTGTCCGGCGGGGACTGGCGCAGCTGCCGGTCGTACTCCTGGCCCTCCGTACGGACCGCGCACAGAAGTTGTACGGGGGTGTCGCCGAGCCGGCGTGCCGCGAACCCGAGGAGTTCGGCACTGGCGGGATCCAGCCACTGCATGTCGTCCGCGACGACCAGGACCCGGCCGCGCGTGGCGAGCTGGCGCAGCGCCGACAGGACGGCCAGGCGCAGGGCGAGGCCGTCGCGCTGGAGGGTGGACTCGCCGCGCCCGGTGAGCGCCGATTCGAGCGCCGTGCGCTGGGCGGCGGGCAGGGCGGTGGCCACGTCGTCGAGGACCAGGCCGAAGAGGTCGGCGAGGGCCAGGAACGGGAGGTGGGATTCGGACTCGGTCGCCGAGCAGCGCAGGACGGTGTGCGCGCTCTCGCCGTAATCCGTCGCCAAAGCGCGCAGCACCGTCGATTTCCCGATTCCGGCCGGCCCGTGGAGCAGCACGCTGCCGCCCCGCGCGAGCTGGTCGCGGGCCGACGTCCACAGCTCGTCCCTGCCGATGACCAGGTCGGGGCGGCATCGGGCAGACTCCTTGAAGTCCCGTCGCACGGTCACCGCTCCCCTCCGAGTGTCGTGTGCGGGGCAAATTCTAGGCAACGTCCCTTTGATATTCGGAGGGACATCCGGGTGAGGGAGATAACAGCCGACGGCATGAGGAAATTCAGTAAGCGGTGGCCTGAATGAGCCGTGTACGTCCGAGGCCCTCGGAAGGGCTCCGGACGGCGCGCGTCCTCCCGTCCGCGACGGTTCACACCGGCCACCCCTTCCCTGTCCGGAAACCAACTCTCCCACTCAGGGCAACAGCCCCGCCCGCCTTGCCGCGACGACCGCCTCGCCCCGGGTCCGCGCCCCCAGCCTGCGCATCGCCGACCGCAGATAGCCCTTGACCGTCTCCGGCCGCAGCCCGAGCCGCTCGGCGGTCAGCGCGTTGGTCGCGCCGGCCGCCACACAGGCGAGGACGTCCAGCTCGCGCGGCGCGAGCGTGGTACCGCTTTCTACGGTTTCCGCCTGCTCGGCGCTCAATGTCAGCAGACCACACGCGTCGAGGAGTTCCGCCCGCAGTTGCGGGTCCGTGATGCGCGGGGCCAGCGCGCGCAGCGCCGCGTGCGCCTCCCGGACCTGCTCCCAGTGCGCCGCGTCCGCCGGGCGCCCCGGCTCGATCACCGGCCGCGCCGCCTCCAGCAGGGCCTGCGCCTCGTCCTGCACCACCAGCGCCTGCTCGACGTCCCGCGCCACGTCCACCGCCGCGACCAGCATCCGGTCGCCCAGCGGCATCGCGGTGCGCAGCGCCCCGTACAGCACGCCCCGCACCCGGCGGCGCACCACGATCGGCACCGCCAGCACCGAGCGGATGCCCTCCTCGGCGACCGCCACGTCGTACTCGTGGCTGATCTGCCGCGAGACCGAGTAGTCGCTCACCGCGATCGGCCGCGCGAGCGCCAGCGTCTTGCCGCCGAGGCCGTAGCCGGCCGTCACCGCCAGGCCGCGCAGCGAGGTCGTGTCCGCGCCGCTCATCTCCGTGATCCGCATCCGCCGCTGGCCCAGCTCGACCGGCCCGCCGAACGTCACCGGCAAGCCGGTGGTCCGCCGCAGCCGGACGAGCGCGCCATGAATCTCCATCGTTCCCGACGCGTCCGCTGCCACCCTGCACCCGCCTCTTTCTACGGCTCTGCCGCCGCGCACACCCCCGTTCGGGGGTAGTGAGACCTGCATCACGGATTACACGATGGCAGAGTGCCGCCGGGCAATGGACCGGTACGGAGCGGGAGTGAACCGGAGGAACACTCTCCGTGGATCGAAGGAGTGCAGATGGTGACGAAGGATTCGTTCTCCGTGCGGGTTTCCGCCGATTCCAACTCGTCTGCCGCCTATGCCGGTTCCGCCACGGAATTCCGCAGAGCCCGGGACTTCCTGCTCGCCCACCGCGAGGACTACGCCACCGCGTACGCCGGGTTCACGTGGCCGCGCCCCGAACGCTTCAACTGGGCGCTCGACTGGTTCGACGCGATCGCCGACGGCAACGACCGCACCGCGCTGCACATCGTCGAGGAGGACGGCTCCGAACAGAAGCTGTCCTTCGCCGAGTTGGCGCACCGCTCGAACCAGGTCGCGAACTGGCTGCGCGCGCGGGGCGTGCGTGCCGAGGACCGGGTCCTCGTGATGCTGGGCAACCAGGCCGAGTTGTGGGAGATCGCCCTCGCCGCGATGAAGCTGCGCGCCGTCGTCATCCCGGCAACTCCCTTGCTGGGCCCGGCGGATCTGCGCGACCGCGTCGAGCGGGGCCGCGTCCGGCACGTGATCGTCCGCTCCACCGACGCCGCCAAGTTCGCGGAGGTGCCCGGCCGTTACACGAAGATCACGGTCGGCGAACCGGTCGAGGGCTGGCACTCCTACGCCGAAGTCGACGCCGCGCCCGCCGAGTTCACCCCCGACGGTGAGACCCTCGCCGACGATCCGCTGATGCTCTACTTCACCTCCGGCACCACCGCCCGCCCCAAGCTCGTCGAACACACCCACGCGTCCTACCCCATCGGGCACTTGGCCACCATGTACTGGATCGGCCTCAAGCCCGGCGACGTCCACCTCAACATCTCCTCGCCCGGCTGGGCCAAGCACGCCTGGTCCAACCTCTTCGCCCCCTGGAACGCCGAGGCGACCGTCTTCATCTTCAACTACGCCCGGTTCGACGCGAGTCGGCTGATGGCGGAGATGGACCGGGCCGGGGTGACGACGTTCTGCGCGCCGCCGACCGTCTGGCGCATGCTCATCCAGGCCGACCTGACCCAGCTGCGTACGCCGCCGCGTGAGGCCGTCGCCGCCGGGGAACCCCTCAACCCCGAAGTGATAGAGCAGGTGCGGCGGGCCTGGGGGCTCACGATCCGGGACGGGTTCGGGCAGACCGAGACGGCCGTCCAGATCGCCAACAGCCCCGGCCAGCCCCTCAAGACGGGCTCCATGGGGCGGCCCAGCCCCGGCTACAAGGTCGAGCTGCTCGACCCCGTCTCCGGCGCTCCCGGCGTCACCGAGGGGGAGATCGCCCTCGACCTCGCCGGGCGGCCCGTCGGGCTCATGACCGGGTACCACGGGGACGCGGACCGTACGGCCGAGGCGATGGCGGGCGGCTACTACCGCACCGGGGACGTCGCCTCCCGCGACGCGGACGGGTACCTGACGTACATCGGGCGCAGCGACGACGTGTTCAAGGCCAGCGACTACAAGATCTCGCCGTTCGAGCTGGAGAGCGCGCTGCTGGAGCACGAGGCGGTGGCCGAGGCGGCGGTGGTACCGGCGCCGGACCCGGTGCGGCTGTCCGTGCCCAAGGCGTACGTGGTGCTGGCGGCGGGGTGGGAGGCCGGTCCCGAGACGGCGGCGGCGCTGTTCGCGCACTCCCGCAAGGTGCTCGCGCCCTACAAGCGGATCAAGCGGCTGGAGTTCGCGCCGTTGCCGAAGACGGTGTCGGGGAAGATCCGGCGGATAGAGCTTCGGGAGGCTACGGCGGAGGGGTCGGAGAACGAGTACCGGGAAGAAGACTTCCGGTGACGTCCGGGGGTGTGTCTTACGCCCACGGCGCCGGGTCAGTTGGTCTCCTCGGTGACACCATCGGCGCCAACCTCGATCGTGCCGTGGCTCGTTGGGGCTCTCGGGAGGCGCTTGTCGACGTGCCGTCCGGGCGGCGCTGGACGTACGCCGAATTCGCCGCCGACGTCGAGGAGTTGGCGTGCGCGCTGCTCGCGAGCGGGGTCGGCAAGGGGGACCGGGTCGGGGTGTGGGCGGTCAACGCCCCCGAGTGGGTGCTCGTGCAGTACGCCACCGCCAGGGCCGGCGCGGTCCTGGTGAACATCAACCCCGCGTACCGCACGCACGAGGTCGCCTACGTCCTCGACCAGGCCGGGGTCTCGCTGCTGTTCGCCTCGGTCGCGCACAAGGGCAGTGACTACCGGGCGATGGTCGAGCAAGTCCGGGGACGCTGCCCCGACTTGAGGGAGACCGTGTACTTCGGGGACCCCGGCTGGGAGGAGTTCGTCGCGCGCGGCGGACCCGTACCGCGCGGTGAACTCCTCGCCCGCGAGGCCGAGTTGTCCTGCGACGACCCGATCAACATCCAGTACACGTCCGGCACGACGGGGTTCCCCAAGGGCGCCACGCTCTCGCACCACAACATCCTCAACAACGGTTACTTCGTGGGGGAGTTGCTGGGGTACGACGAACAGGAACGGATCTGCGTACCCGTGCCCTTCTACCACTGCTTCGGCATGGTGATGGGAAACCTGGCGGCCACATCGCACGGCGCCTGCATCGTCGTCCCGGCCCCGTCCTTCGAGCCCGCCGCCACCCTCCACGCGGTCCAGCGGGAACGCTGCACGTCCCTCTACGGCGTACCGACCATGTTCATCGCGGAGTTGAACCTCCCCGACTTCGCCGCCTACGACCTCACGACCCTGCGCACCGGCATCATGGCCGGGTCCCCCTGCCCCGTAGAGGTTATGAAGCGCGTCGTCGCCGAGATGCACATGGCCGAGGTCTCCATCTGCTACGGCATGACCGAGACGTCCCCGGTCTCCCTCCAGACGCGCCGCGACGACGACCTCGAACACCGCACGGCGACCGTCGGCCGGGTCCTTCCCCACGTCGAGGTGAAGATCGTCGACCCCGCGACCGGCGTCACCCAACCCCGGGGCCGCGCGGGCGAGTTGTGCACGCGGGGCTACAGCGTGATGCTCGGCTACTGGAACGAGCCGTCGAGGACCGCCGAATCCATCGACGCCGGCCGCTGGATGCACACCGGCGACCTGGGCGTGATGCGCGAGGACGGCTACGTGGAGATCGTCGGCCGCATCAAGGACATGATCATCAGGGGCGGCGAGAACATCTACCCGCGCGAGATCGAGGAGTTCCTCTACGCGCACCCGAAGATCCGCGACGTCCAGATCGTCGGCGTCCCCCACGAGACGTACGGCGAAGAGGTCCTGGCCTGCGTCATCCCCCACGACGCGGGCGACCCCCCGACGCTGGACGAGATCCGGGGCTACTGCGCGGGGCGCCTGGCCCACTACAAGATCCCGAGCCGGGTGCGGATCCTGGACGCGTTCCCGATGACGGTGTCGGGAAAGGTCCGGAAGATCGAACTGCGGGAGACGTACGGGGGATAGGGCTGGGCCCCTTCGAACGGTGACGGCGCTCGCGGCCGGTTTCCCCCGTGTCCCGGCCGCGAGCTGTCCCCCGTCAGCAGACCCCACCGCCCCCGTTCCGGCAGGACCCGCTGAACTCAATGTGCCCTGTTTCACGGCAGGTTGAAGCCCCTCGACGGTTCTTCAGAGGTTGATTTGAGGTTGCCGTACGGCTGCTACGACGGGTGCGGTAACGCATTTATGCGCAGGTACGACGCTGGTGAGGTGGCCGACGATCTCCGCACGGCGACCGGCGGAGCCCAACTGGCGGCCCCCGCAGGGAAGTTCAGCGCAGCCAGTCGAAGGCCCCGGCCCCCGCCTCGTCCCCGGCCTTGTACTCCAGGCTCACGAGCCCCTCGTATCCGGCCACCGTCAGCCGGTCCAGCCAGGACCTCAGCGGCAGCGAACCCGTGCCCGGTGCGCCACGTCCCGGGGCGTCGGCGATCTGGACGTGGCCGGTGATGGGGGTGTACTTGTCGATCACCGTCGGGACGTCCGCGCCGTTCGTGCCGAGGTGGTAGAGGTCCATCAGGAAGCGTGCGTTCCCCAGTCCTGTACGGGAGTTGACCCGGTTCACGACCTCCACCGCGGCTTCCGCGCTCAGCAGGGGGTATCTCGGTGACTCGACCCGGTTGAGCGCCTCGATCAGCAGGACCGCGCCCACCCGGTGCGCGGCCCGCGCCGCGTACGTGAGGTTCTCCAGTGCCAGCGCGTCCTGTTCCGCGGGGTCGACGCCCTCGATCCGGTTGCCGTACGGCGCGTTGAGGGTGCCGCAGCCCAGGGAGCCGGCGAAGTCGGCGGCGACGTCGACGTTGGCGCGGAAGCGGTCGGACTCGGCGCCGGGGAGGGAGAGGGCGCCCCGGTCGGGGCCGGGGAGCCGGCCGGAGTAGAAGTTGAGGCCGGTGAGGCGGACGCCCGCGTCGGTGATCGCCCCGCGCAGGGCGTCGAGTTGGGACCGGTCCGGCGTCGGGGTGTCCGGCCACGGCCACCACAGCTCGACGTTGCTGAAACCGCTTGCAGCAACGGCCGCCGGACGTTCGAGAAGGGGGAGGTGGGTGAAGAGGATCGAGACGTTGACGGTGTACCGCCGGTCGGGGAAGCTCATCGACACCTTCAGGGACGTACCGAAGTGTTTCGTATGCCGGAAAGGGGATTCTGGCACACGGAGAAAAGACGTCACGTTTCCGGACGGCCTCGGCAACCCCCTGCGGGCGCCCGCCCCCGTCCGGGACAGTGGTCGCATGAGTCTGATGACCGACGGCAAGGCACCCGGCCCCGTGCGCTTCTACCTGCGCTGCGACCGCCTCGACTGCGAGGCGCGCGCGGTGTTCGAACTGGTCATCACGGAGCCGGGTCCCGACATCGAGCAGGACCTGATGGGCCACATCATGCACGAGTCGGGGAAAGCGGTTCCCCACATCGACGCGATGGGCTGGAAGTTCTACCCGGGCGGCATCGGCTACTGGTGCCCACGCTGCACGGGCCACCGGACGGGCCCGGCACCCGCCGTCGTACGCGACGCGAAGGCACCGAAGCAGCGGGCCCGGCGCAGGCGCCCGAAGTGAGGGCTGCCGCGCCGGTGGCGGGGCGCGTTAGGTTGTGCGCGTGCGATTGAGAGTGGAGTTCACGACCGAGCCCTTCGACCTCGACGAGGTGCCCGCCCACGCGCTCGCGGCCCGCAAGGCGCTGGACGCGGCGGAGCTGGACGCCGTCGACGTGGGCCCGTTCGGCAACACGGCCGAGGGGGACGCGCCGGCCGTCCTGAGCGCCGTGGACGCCGTACTGCGCGAGGCGCTCCAGGCTGGCGCCACCCGCGTCTCGCTCCAGGTCAACGTCCTCGGTGAGAACGCCGGGGAGGGGGCGTGAGCGACCCCGCTGTGAGCGACTCCGCTGTGAGCGACTCCGCTGTGAACGACCCCGCCGTGAGCGATTCCGGCGACTTCATCACGGCCGTGAAACCCCTGGTCGACGCGATCGGCGGCGAGCTGGTCCCGGCCGACGAGGCGGGCCCCGACGACGTCGTCCTCACCTGGTCCGGCGCCGACGCCGTAGCCGTACGCCTCCCGCAGCTCGCCGACTCCCTCGACCACATCCTCGCGGCGATGGAGAGAAAACTCGGGAAACCGCTTGCGCAACTCGACCGCAAGGCGAAGCAGGAGATCGTGCGGACGCTGGAGGCGCGGGGGGCGTTCACGGTGCGGCACGGGGTGGAGACGGTGGCGAGCGCGCTCGGCGTGAGCCGGTTCACGGTCTACAACTACCTGAACCGAGAGAAAAGCGTCTGAAACGTCTCATTTGGTTGCGTTTCCGGCGGCGGCCACGCGTGTAACCCGGAATTTTCAACAAACTGTTGACGAACGTTCGCGCGACGGCGTTAGCTGACGCCGTGACGACCCCACCCCCGGGCCTGGCCCGCCTCAACACCCTCCCCGAGCCGGCCGCCCGCGCCGCCCTCCACGAGGTGTGCGCGGCGACGTCCTGGACCGACCGGGTCCTCGCGGCCCGCCCGTACGCGACCCCCGAAGCCCTGTACGACACCGGCGAGGCCGCCGCACACGATCTCGACGACACCGGCCTGGACGAGGCGCTCGCCGGGCACCCGGCGATAGGCCGCCCCCGCTCCGGCGACCCGGCGTCGGCGCGCGAACAGCGCGGGATGACGGACGCCGACGCCGCCGTACGGGCCGAGATGCTCGAACTGAACCTCGCCTACCAGGAACGTTTCGGCCACGTCTTCCTGATCTGCGCGACCGGCCTCACCGGGACGCAGCTGCGCGACGCCGCCCGGGAACGGATCGGGAACACGCCGGAGCGCGAACGCGAGATCGTCCGGGGGGAACTCGGCAAGATCAACCGCATCAGGCTCGTACGACTCGTCGAAGGTGATCCCGCATGACCAGCACCGTGTCCACGCACATCCTGGACACCTCGGTCGGCCGCCCGGCCACCGGCGTCGTCGTGCGCCTGTCCGCGCGTTTTGGCGATGACTGGCGGGAGGTGGGGGCCTCGGTGACCGATGCCGACGGCCGCTGCAAAGACTTTCCGTCGTTGCCGGAGGGCACCGTCCACGCCCGCCTCGTCTTCGAGGTCGGCACCGAGTTCTTCCCCGAGGTCGCGGTTGCGTTCGCGGTCGCACCCGGCGAGCACTACCACGTACCGCTGCTGCTGAATCCGTTCGGCTACTCCGTCTACCGAGGGAGCTAGGACCCATGACCCGCGCACTGCTCGGCCAGAACCAGTACGGCAAGGCCGAGACCCGAGTCGTCCGCATCGTCCGCGACGGCGCCACGCACCACATCAGGGACCTGAACGTCTCCGTCTCCCTCAGCGGCGAGATGACCGAGGTCCACTACTCCGGCTCCAACGCGAGCGTCCTGCCGACCGACACCACGAAGAACACGGTGTACGCGTTCGCCAAGGAGTACGGCATCGACTCCGCCGAGCAGTTCGGCATCGACCTCGCGCGGCACTTCGTCGCCTCGCAGGAGACGATCCACCAAGCCCGGGTCCGGATAGAGGAGTTCGCGTGGGAGCGGATCGCGAACGGGGGGGAGGGGGAGCACTCCTTCGTCCGCAAGGGACAGGAAACTCGCCTGACCCAGGTCACTTTTGACGGTTCGTCATGGGAGATCGTGTCCGGCCTGAAGGACCTCACCGTCCTCAACTCGACCAACTCCGAGTTCTGGGGCTACGTCAAGGACCAGTACACGACCCTCCCCGAGGCGTACGACCGCATCCTCGCGACCGACGTCACCGCCCGCTGGCGCTTCAACTGGTCCGGCGCGGAAGGGGAGTTGCCGAACTGGCAGGAGTCGTACGAGGAGACGAAGCGGAACATCCTCGAAGCGTTCGCGGAGACGTACTCGCTCTCCCTCCAGCAGACGCTGTACGCGATGGGCGCGCGCGTTGTCGAACACCGGCCGGAGATCGACGAGATCCGCTTCTCGCTGCCCAACAAGCACCATTTCCTCGTGGACTTGAAGCCGTTCGGGCTGAAGAACGACAACGAGGTGTACTTCGCCGCCGACCGGCCCTACGGCCTGATCGAGGCGACGATCCTGCGGGACGGCGCCGAGGCGCGGATCCCGGTGGACCTCACCAACCTTTGACGCTTCGAGCTTTTGACGCTCTGAGAGAGGACTCTGTGATGCCCCAGCGCATCGTCATCGAGAACGCGGCGATCGCGACCGTGGACGCCGCCGACACCGAGTACGAAAACGGTTACCTCGTCGTTTCCGGCAACCGCATCGAGTCGCTCGGCGCGGGCCGGGCTCCTGAGGGGCTCACGGACGTCGTCCGCCGTATCGACGCGACCGGCCACCTGGTCACCCCCGGCCTGGTCAACACGCACCACCACTTCTACCAGTGGATCACCCGGGGCCTGGCCACCGACCACAACCTCTTCGACTGGCTCGTCGCCCTCTACCCGACCTGGGCGCGCATCGACGAGCCGATGGTCCGTGCGGCGGCCGAGGGCTCCCTCGCGATGATGGCGCGCGGCGGCGTCACCACCGCGATGGACCACCACTACGTCTTCCCGCGCGGCACCGGCGACCTCTCCGCCGCGATCATCGGCGCCGCGAGCGACATGGGCGTCCGCTTCACGCTCGCGCGCGGTTCGATGGACCGGGGCGAGTCGGACGGCGGTCTGCCGCCGGACTTCGCGGTGGAGACCCTGGACGGCGCGCTCGCGGCCACCGAGGAGACGGTACGCCGCCACCACGACCCGTCCTTCGACGCGATGACCCAAGTCGCCGTCGCCCCCTGCTCCCCGTTCTCCGTCTCCACCGAACTCCTGCGCCAGGGCGCCGAGGTGGCCCGCCGTCTCGGCGTACGCCTGCACACGCACGGCTCGGAGACGGTCGAGGAGGAGAAGTTCTGCCACGAGCTCTTCGGCATGGGCCCCACGGACTACTTCGAGTCCACGGGCTGGCTCGGCGAGGACGTGTGGATGGCGCACTGCGTCCACATGAACGACTCGGACATCGAGGCGTTCGCGCGGACCCGCACGGGGGTCGCGCACTGTCCCTCGTCCAACGCACGGTTGGCGGCCGGGATCGCCCGGGTCCCCGACATGCTCGCGGCGGGCGTCCCGGTCGGCCTCGGCGTCGACGGCACGGCGTCCAACGAATCCGGGGAACTGCACACGGAGTTGAGGAACGCGCTGCTGATCAACCGGCTGGGGGCGCATCGGGAGGCGGCGCTCAACGCGCGCCAGGCGCTGCGGCTCGGCACGTACGGGGGTGCCCAAGTCCTGGGTCGCGCAAGGGAGATCGGCTCCCTGGAGGCCGGCAAGCTGGCGGACCTCGTCCTATGGCGTCTCGACACGCTGGCCCACGCGTCGATCGCCGATCCGGTGACGGCGCTGGTCTTCGGGGCGGCGGCTCCGGTGACGGCGTCGTTCGTGAATGGGCGTCAGATCGTGGAGGAGGGGCGGTTGTTGACGGTGGACGAGGATGCGATCGCGCGGGCGACGCGGGCGGAGGCGCGGAGGTTGGCGGGGATCGCGGGGGGTCGGTAGGGGCAGGCTGCGCGGCTCGCTCCTATCGACCCGGGCGGGTTGCGCGGCCCGGTCCGGGAGGGGGCCTGCTCCGCGCCCCGGCCGGGCAGGGGATCGGCCTCGCGGTCCGGTAGAGGATCGGCTTCGCGGTCCGGCCTCGGGGAAACGCCGCGTTCTGGCCAGGCAGGGCGTCAACTCCACGCCCGGTCCGGCAGGGGACAACTCCGCGCCTCGGTCCGGCAGGGGGCAACTCCGCGCCTCGGCCCGGCGGGGCGTCAGCTTCGCGCCTCGGCCCGGCAAGGCGTCAACTCCGAGTCCTGGCCCGGCAGGGCATCAACTCCGCGCCTCGGCCCGGCGGGGCGTCAGCTTCGCGCCTCGGCCCGGCAAGGCGTCAACTCCGAGTCCTGGCCCGGCAGGGCATCAACTCCGCGCCCCGGCCCGGCAGGGCGTCGGCTCCGGTAGGCGGCCCGTCATGAATGCCCGGGGCGGCACGCCCATCAGGGCGCGGAAGTCGGCCGTCATGTGCGACTGGTCGTAGTAGCCGCTGGAGACGGCCAGTTCGGCCCACGGGAGGGTGGACGCGTGGGCCAGGACATGGCGTACGCGGCTGATGCGGGCGAAGTGCTTGGGGGAGAGGCCGATGCCGTCGGCGAACAGGTTGCGCAACTGGCGTTCGCTGACGGCCAGTTGATCGGCGACCTCGCGGACCGTGCCGGGCTCCGCCGAGAGCGCGTGAGCCGCCGCGCGGAGCACACGTTCACGCGGGCCCCGCACCGGAGGCGGCAGCAGCTCCGCGAGCCGACCGGGGACGTCTTCCGGTTCGGGGACGGCCAGTTCGCGGGCGAGGTGACGCGCGAGCCGGGTCGGCAGGGCGGACGCCGGGAGCGTCCGGTCCACCAACTCGGCGGCGGACAGGCCGAACAGGGGCCGTACCGCTCCCGGCGCCAGCCTCAGACGCAGGCAGGACACCGGGCGGTCGTACGGGTCGGTGCGGTACGCGGCGCGGGTGCGGGGCCCGACGACGAGGACGTCACGCCGCCCGGACCGCTCGGCCCGCACCAGGATCTCCGAGGCGGGTTCGGGTACGTCCGTGAAGGCGCCGGCCGGCGGGAGTCGCGCGGCGGAGCTGTCGATGCCGGTGATCCAGGCGGCCAACTCGGCGGGTACGTGCGGTGGTTGACCGGCGGTGGGAGGCGTCACCCTCGTCACTGTAGGCGCCGGTACGCGGTCCGGGTGTGCCGGAATCTCCTAGAACCTCGGCCCCTTCGGCCGCCACCGTGGCGTACATGATCCTCGTGACCGGTGCCACGGGCACCATCGGCAGTGAACTCGTACGGCAGTTGGCGGCGCGCGGCGAGAAGGTGCGCGCGCTGACGCGTGACCCGGGCGCAGCCCAACTCCCGCCGGACGTCGAAGTGGTACGCGGCGACTACCGCGAACCGGCCTCCCTGGACGCGGCGATGAGCGGTGCGACGTCCGCGTTCCTCGTCGGCCTGCCTGGACCGTCCGGTGGCCACGATCTCCCGCTGGTGGCGGCGGCCCGCGCGGCCGGCGTGGGGCGGCTGGTCAAGGTGTCCGCGATCGCCACCGGCGACGAGGCGTCGGGCCCCGGCTCCCAGTGGCACGTGGCGGGTGAACGGGCAGTACGGGAGAGCGGCGCGGGGTGGGCCGTCCTGCGCCCGTCCACGTTCGCCTCCAACACCCTCGACTGGGCGGTTCCCCTCGCGGCGGGCGACCCCGTCCTGAACCTCACGGGCGACGGCCGCCAGGGCGTGATCGACCCCCGCGACATCGCCGAGGCCGCCGCGGTCCTCCTCCTCGCCGACCACCCCGCGAACCGCACGTACACGCTCACGGGCCCTGCCCTCCTCAGCGTCCCCGACCAGGCGGCGGCCCTCGCAGACGTACTGGCCCGACCGGTCCCCACCCGCGCCCTCACCCCCGCCGAGGCCCACGCCCACCTCCTGTCCCGAGGCTGGGACGAAGCGACGGCCCAGGGCGTCCTGGAGGGCTCGGCCTACGTCCGCCGGGGCGGCAATGCGGTCGTCACGGACGATGTACCGCGCCTGCTGGGGCGCCCGGCGCGGACGTACAGGGAGTGGGCGTACGACCATCGGGGGGAGTTCGGGGTGTAGACCTCCGCTGAGCGACACCCCTCGACTTTGCTCCCGGGCCCCGGCCTCGGGCCCCGGCCTCGGGCCCCGGCCTCGGGCCCCGGCCTCGGGCCCCGGCCCGGCCCCGGCCTCGGGCCCCGGCCTCGGGCCTCGGGCCCCGGCCCCGGCCCGGCCCTGGCCCCGGCCTCGGGCCCCGGCCTCGGGCCCCGGCCTCGGGCCCCGGCCTCGGGCCCGGGGCCCTCGGGCCCGGCCTCGGGCCCCGGCCTCGGGCCCCGGCCTCGGGCCCCGGCCTCGGGCCCCGGCACCCCGGGCCCTGCCACCCCGGGCCCGTTCCCCGGCCCCGGCACCCCGCCCTCATCTCCGCCGAGGCGAGGCCAACAAGTACCGCTCCCGCGACCGCGTGTCCGTGTGCTCGCTCACCTGCCAACCGGCCGCCTCCAACGCCCGTGCGCAGGGTGCGAGTTCGGGGCCGTACACCGCGACCGCCTCCGGCTGGGGCGTCGCCCGTACCCGGTAGCCGTCCTCGTCCGGCCCGGCGGGCAGTCGATCCGCCGCCTCCAGGGCCAGCGCGGCGGCGCGTACGAGGTGTGCGCGCTCCCAGGCGCACGGGCGCGTGGTGTCGCCGTCCGGATCGGTCATCCGGCGCAGTTCCAGGAGCCCCTGCCAGGCGCTGTGCACCTCGCGGGCGCGGGCGGGTGTACGCGCGGGCGGCGCCTCCTCCCCTCCGACGCGAGCCGCGAAGACACCGGTGTCCGGAGGCGGCGCGGGGACCGCCCGCTGAACGGGCTCCTCCCGCACTCGCTGCCCCGCCGGGGTCAAGAAGTGATCGTGCGGCGGCCGAGGATGCCGAAACGCGAGCCCCCGCTTCACCAGCGCGTCGAGCTGCGCGGCAGTCCCCTTCAGCCGCCCGGTGACCGGCTCGGCGGCATCGATCACCCGCCGCTGAGCGGCGGTCGGCGGCCGTATCACGTCGTACCTCCTCTCCTGCTCGGAAGGTTACGACGAGGGTCTGACAACAGCCTGTCCCAGCCCCCGGCAGATCCACCGCGACCTCACCCGAAGTGGCGGATTCATACAGGTCGGCCCCCTGTCCTATAAGCGCACGTGATAGGTGTATCGATCCGGCTGGAGAGGTCGAGGGGGAGCAGGCGGGTATGGGGTGGCGTGAGGAGATCGTCAGCGCGGTGGAGGCATGGCTGGCGCTGGAAGGGGGAGCGGGACGGCGCGCGTCCTGGATCTGTGTGGGTCGCGCGGTGCGCACCGGGGAGTCCGGTGTGTACACCGTGGACGTGCGGGGGAAAGACACGGCTGCCGACCAGGTGGAGTCCCTGCGGCTGGCGGACTCGCAGGAACCGACGGACGACTCCGGACACGCCGTCCTGGAGGCAACGCAGAGCGGCTCGGCGCTGACCGTGCGGGTCGCGGAGTTCGCGCAACCCGCCGACCCGCACCTCTGGATACTCAAGCAGCCGCCGACCTTCCTCATCGAGGCCCTGCGTGACCGATTCAAGACGCTCCCGGACGCACCCCTCGCCGCGCTGCTCGCCGAGGGCCGACCGGGTGGCGCTCCGGCCGACGCCGTGGCTCCGGCGGGTCTTCTGGAGGCACAGCAGGAGGTGTACAGGGCCTGTCTGGGTTCCGGTGTGTGGCTGGTGTGGGGACCACCGGGGACCGGCAAGACCATGGTGCTCACGAAGGCGATCGGCGACCTCATGGCCGACGACAAGCATGTCCTGCTGGTGTCGGCCACGAACATCGCCGTGGACAACGCGCTGCTGGGTGTCGTACGGGAACGGCGGCACGGTCCGGGGGACGTGGTCCGCGTGGGTCCCCCGCATCTGCGCCAGGTCGCCGAGGACCCGGACGTCTCTCTGCCGCTCATCGTCCGTGCCAGGCTCTCCGAGGTCGACACCCGGCGCACCGACACGGCTCGGCGGCTGCGGGAGGCCGACGCGCGGTCCCGGCGCTTCGAGGAACTCCAGGCGCGCCTCACCGGGTTCGACGCGGCTGCTTACGCGCAGGCGCGTACCCGGCTCGATGCGGCGGGGGGAAGCGCTGCGGCCTTCGACCGGCTGCTCGAAGAGCTGAGGCGGGAGGAACTCGCCACCGAGGCGCGCTTCTTGGCGGTGTACGAGGAATCGACGGCCGCGCAGCGGCAGTTGGGTGAGACGAAGGACGCTCAGAAGCTCTGGAAGACCGTCGACGACCTGCACGCGCAGGCCGCCAGGCTCGACACGGCGGCTCTCCGGGAGGAGGCCGATGCCTTGCTGGCAGGGCAGGTGGCTCAGGAGGCCAAGGACACCCTCGCGGAGCTTGAGGAGGAGGCCGGCCGACGCCTGATCCGGCGCGGGAAGAAACAACTCGACCAGGCTCGTACGGCACTTGGGGAGGCGGAAGGCGCGTACACGGACGCCGTCCTGACAGCACGCCGCGCACGGGAGGTCGCCGACCGCAGAGCGCGGGACCTCATGACCGAGGCGGACTCGCTCGCACGGACCGTCCCGTACTCGCGTGAGCGGATCGAGGAACTGGAGCGGAACGTGGCCGTCACGTCGGAGGCGGTGCGCAGCATGGTGCCGACGTACGAGCAGGTAGAGGCGGACCGCCGACACGCCGAGGACACCCGGCGGTTCGTGATCGAGGCTCAACAGCTCGTCGACTCCGCCGACCGGCGTGGCCATCCGGAACTCCACACCCTTGTCGGACAGTTGAGGCCGACAGTCACCCAGGACCAGGAGCAGCGTCCCGAGTTGGAGAAGGCGTACAAGGCCGTGGAGGCCGAGTACGAGCGCCTCGCTCGCGACGCACAGGGGGAGATCATCGCCGGTGCCCGGCTCGTGGCGACCACCCTGGCGCGCTTCCGTACCAACAAGCACGTGTACGACAAGCAGTACGACGTCGTCCTCGTCGACGAGGCGGGTGCCGCCACCGCACCCGAGGTGCTTCTCGCGGCGGCCCGTGCCCGCACCACGGCTGTCCTGCTCGGCGACTTCATGCAACTGGGACCCGTGCTCTCTCCCGCGATCGAGGAGAGCGAACGCGCGGACGTCCGGCGCTGGCTCCAGCCGGACATCTTCCAGCTGTGCGGGATCGACGACTCCGCCTCCGCTCAGGCGCACCCCGGCTGCATCACCCTCGTCGAACAGAACCGCTTCGGACTCGCGGTCATGGATCTCGCCAACGCGATCGCCTACGACGGGACGTTGCGCGCCGGACAGTTGGCGCGCTCGCGGGGTGGTGACGAGCCGGAGATCGTCCTGATCGACACGGACGGGACCGGGGAGATCGGCATACCCCAGCGGATGACCCCGGCAAGTGGCTGGTGGCCTGCCGGTGCTCTGCTTGCCAGAGCTCTGGTCGAACTCCATCGCGACCAGGGAGAGGAGACGGGTGTCGTCACGCCGTACCGCTTCCAGGAGGAGGCGACGCTGGAGGCCCTGCGTGACGTGGAAGGTGTCGGAGGCCGCAGCGGAGCGCCGCTGGCGGAGGTCGGCACGGCGCACCGTTTCCAGGGACGGGAGTTTCCCGTGGTGGTCTTCGACACCGTCGAGTCGCAGACCGGTCGGGCCATGTGGATGGGGCAGGCGTCGCGCGCCGACGGCGCCGGACGCTGGCAGCGCAGCGGCGTACGCCTGTTCAACGTGGCGGTCACCCGCGTCCAGCACCGTCTCTACGTCGTCGGCAGCCGGGAGCGGATCGTCGCGGCCCAGCGCGTGCCGGGACTCGCACTGGGCGCCGTCGGCCGGATGCTGGACGAGAAGCGGCTGCGTACGGTCCCGGCGACCGCGCTCGTCGCACCGCACACCGCTCCCCAGGCCGCCGACCGGCTCGGTCCCTTCGGCTCCCGGCTGGCCGACGTGCTCTCCCGGCACGTGGAGATCACCGACGTGGACGACGAGACGGAGTTCTACGACACCTTCGTACGGCTCCTCGGTGCGGCCCGGACGTCGGTCTGGCTGTGGGCTCCCTGGGTCAAGAACCGGGTCCGCTCCCTGCTGCCGCTCCTCTACGCGGCGCGGGAGCGCGGCGTACGCGTCACCGTCTTCGTCCGCGACCCCTTCGACGACCTCCAGCGCAAGAGTCCCGAGCTCGTCGACGAACTCAAGGAGGTCGCCGACACCGTGGTCCGGATGAACGTCATGCACCAGAAGATCGTCGTGGTCGACGACAGCACGGTGGCGATCGGCAGCCTCAACGCGCTCTCCCAGAGCTGGACCCGGGAAATCATGATCACGATGAACGGAGCGCACTTCGCCCGCAAGATCCTGGAGCAGCAGCACGCGGACGTGTTCTCCCGGCCGCCCACCTGTCCGTCCTGCCGGCGCGACGACATCGAGATCCGCCGGGGACAGCGGGGGAACTGGTACTGGCGCTGCTACAACCGGTCGTGTCCGCACGGTACGGGGAACCAGGCGTGGAAGCAGGACATCGTCGTCCAGCGGCGCGGAAGGAAGAGCCGGTGAGCCGCCTGGACCAGGGCTGGCGGCATGGGCCGGGTGTACCTGCGACCTCTGCATGAGGTTGGCCCGGAATGAAACTGCGACACCCCCTTGCGCTCTGAACGCGCGCGTCGCGCGGCTCAAGTAGACGCCGGTACCCCATGTCCGGTGCGGAGCCGGACGTGGGGTACCGGTGAGTCGTACGTCAGTCGAGGGAGGTGTGCGAGAGGAAGGCGGCCCACTGCTGAGGCTGGAAGGCGAGTTGGGGTCCTTGCTGGTGCTTGGAGTCGCGTACGTGAACGGACTTGGGGTCGAAGGCGACCTCAACGCAAGCCGGGCCGTCGTTCGAGCTGTAGCTGCTCTTGAACCACTCCAGCGAAGAACCGGTTCCCGTCGAGGAGTTGGTCATCATGTCTCTCCCAGTGCTTTTTCGATACGGGCCAGAGACTCACTGGGTGTGAGGGCCTGAGCTCGGATGATGCCATAACGGATCTCCAGGATCTGGACCTCCTTGCGCTGTGAGAGGAGACGGCTGATGAGCTGAATCTCGTTGTGTCCCACGGTGGTTCCGTTGGTGAGGCGCAGCAGATGGAACGATCCGGCGAGTCCGGCGTGGTCCTCACGGTCCGTGGGCATCACCTGGATCGTCACGTTCCTGCGCTGGCCGACCTCCAGCAGATGTTCCAACTGCCTCCGCAGGGCCATTTTGCCGCCGACCGGGCGGAGGAGCGTCACCTCGTCCTGCACGAAGCTGCAAATGGGTGCCGACTCTTTACTGAGCACTCGCTGACGTGCCAGGCGCGCGGAGACGAGCCGTTCCACCTGGTCCTTCGTGTAGACGGGACGTCGCATCTCGTACAACGCCTGGGCGTACTCGGGGGTTTGGAGGAGACCGTTGATGAAAGTGCCGTCGTACGCACAGATCTCCACCGCCTTCGCCTCGTACTTCCCCAAGTCCGTACCTTCTTGGGATACCGGGCCTCCTCCACATCCTCCTTGAGGCCCGCGATCATCCCTCCCGCATCCAGCGCGACCTCGGCCTTTTCCAGGAACTTCTCCGCCGGTGCCCGGCGTCCCCGCTCCACCGACGAGACTTGTTCCTCGCTGTAGCCGATGATCTTGCCCAACTGGAGCTGCGTGTAAGACTTCTGCTCGCGGAAGAACTTGATGACCTTCCCCACGGCCCTCAGCACCGCCGCCGCTTCCTCGTCGTCGATGCCGTCCTCGTGCGGCTCCATCCCGTCGCCGCCCTGTGACTCGTCCATGCCCGGACACCTCCCTGTGTCGCATGTGGCCAACTCCCCGACGGCACGGGACGTCACGCCACACGGCCCGGACAGGGATCGGCGACGCCCGGACAGTAACGCTGTGTACCACCGTCGTAGCTGTTCAGCGTAGGGACGGATGGACACGCTGAGAGGCATGAACGCAGAATTTCCCTCTCCGGCGCAGAACGACCCCACGCCGGCTGAACCCCCCACCCCCGCCCACCACTTCACGGTCCTGCTCTCGGCCACGCCCCGGGGAGTCCGTCTGGCCCGCCGCCTGTCGGCGGAACGCCTGGACGCGTGGGGCTGTCCCTACGACACGGACGCGCACCGCACGGCGATCCTCCTGGTGGCCGAACTCGCGACGAACGCGATGCGACACGGCCGCCTCCCGGGCCGGGACTTCCGAGTCCGCTTGGCCCTCGACACCGCCACGACGACGCTCCGCATCGAGGCGACGGACGCCCGCCCGGAACACCGCCCACCCACCCCGGGCACCCTCTCCTCGGCGTCCAACGAGTCGGAATCCGGCCGGGGGTTGCTGCTTGTCGAGGGGCTGGCGGAGAGGTGGGGGACGGAGTGCGGGGACCCGTACACGAAGACGGTGTGGTGCGAGGTCGCGCTGAAGTGACTGTCAGTGGCGCATGCAACGCTGTCTGTCATGACGCGAAGTGCATTCGCCCAATGGGCGTTCCTTTGGGGCCTGTGGACCTGTTTCGAGGCTTTGTTCATCGGGATGTGCTGGCAGAACCGCACCCGAGTGCTGGGCGAGGTGGTGTATCGGATCCCGGGGGTGAAGCGGTTTCGGCATGCAGAGCACAAGGCGCGTGTCCGAGAACTGTTTGAGAAGCTGGGGAGCGAGGGGGACGAGGCTGGGATCGGCCGCGTTGTCGACCGTTGGCACCAAATGGTTGTCGGACGACGGGTTTCCGCGTGCCTCCAGGCGGTCCCTCTGCTGGTTGTCGTGCTTCCCGCGTGGTGGATGGCACCGGTCCACCGGGACACGGTCACCCCTGCATGGATGGTCGCCGCAATTGGGGGTCTCTGTATCGTCTCCATCCTGCTCGTGGCTGCCGACCAGCGAGCCGTGATGGCCTCCGACCCCGCAGGAGAGGTCGCCGAAGATGCCTTCATCTTCCTGGAGTTGCTTCTTGTGACCGACCGGTCGACCCACGGATCCGCGCAGGAGAACCACCGTGCGGCATTCAGTCGGCTCTGCCGGTCGCTGCGAGCCCAGACGCGGCACATGAGCCGTGGAATGCCGCGCGAGGGCCGAAAGAAGCTGTCGGGCACCACGGATCGCCTGATCGCGGCGCTCTCCGATGCCGACCACCGCTACCTGTTCACGGAAGGGGGCGACCGCGAAGCCGCCGTGCAGGACCTGTCCCGGCTGGTGTCGGACGTCATGCGCCGTAGCTGCGAGTCACGCGCCACGCGCACCAGCCTGGTGATCGTTGATGACAGTCTCACCGCCGGCACCCCGGCCCCGGACCCGACGGAAACCGTAACCGAACCGCTCGTGCGCCGTCTGCTGGCTGGCGTGGGCAGACTCGTGGTCGCGGCGGGATTGTTCGCCGGGGCGTACGTTCTTCTCAACGGAGGTGTCGCGTCGGGGTTGTTGGCGACCGCAGGTCTGGTGGTGCTGGCCTCTGCCTACCGGCCCTTGTGGGATGCTCTGCCCTTGGTCGGGCGGTTGTTCTCGGCCGGAACCCAGCAGGCACCCGCCGAGGTTCCGGCTCCAACCGTCCCCACCCCTACTGCCGATACCCGCTGAGGAACCGCCCGATCCGCCCGATCGCCGCCTCCAGATCGTCCGCGTGCGGCAGCGTGAGGATGCGGAAGTGGTCGGGCGTGGGCCAGTTGAAGCCGGTGCCCTGGACCACCTGGATCTTCTCGCGGAGCAGGAGGTCGAGGACGAATTTTTCGTCGTCGTGGATGGGGTAGACCTTGGGGTCCAGGCGGGGGAAGGCGTAGAGGGAGCCCTTGGGGCGGACGCAGGAGACGCCGGGGATTTCGTTCAACTTGCGCCAGGCCACGTCGCGTTGCTCGTAGAGGCGGCCACCCGGCGCGGTGAGGTCGTTGATCGACTGGCGTCCGCCGAGGGCGGCCTGGATGGCGTACTGCGCGGGCGCGTTGGCGCACAGGCGCATGGACGCCAGCATCGTGAGGCCCTCAAGGTAGTTCTTCGCGTGCTGAGTTGGACCCGTCACCACCAGCCAGCCCGAACGGAATCCCGCGACGCGGTACGTCTTCGAGAGGCCGCAGAACGTCAGGACGACCAGGTCGGGCGCGAGCGCTGCGGCGGAGTGGTGGACGGCGTCGTCGTACAGGATCTGGTCGTAGATCTCATCGGCGAGGACCATCAGGCCGTGGCGCCGGGCGAGGTCGAGGATGCCCTCGATGATCTCCTTCGGATACACCGCGCCCGTCGGGTTGTTGGGGTTGATGATCACGACCGCTTTCGTACGGTCGGTGATCTTCGACGCCATGTCCGCGAGGTCGGGGTTCCAGTCGGACTCCTCGTCGCAGACGTAGTGCACGGCCTTGCCGCCCGCGAGGGTGGTGACGGCGGTCCAGAGGGGGAAGTCCGGTGCGGGGATGAGGATTTCGTCGCCGTCCTCGATCAGCGCCTGGACGGCCATCGAGATCAGCTCGGAGATGCCGTTGCCCAAGTAGACGTGGTCCACGTCGACTTCGAGGCCGAGGTTCTGGTACCGCTGCGCGACCGCGCGCCGCGCGGAGAGGACGCCGCGCGAGTCGGTGTAGCCGTGCGCCTGGGGGAGCATCCGGATCATGTCCTGGACGATCTCCTCGGGCGCCTCGAACCCGAAGAGCGCGGGGTTGCCGGTGTTGAGGCGCAGCACACTGTGCCCCGCCTCCTCCAGCGCGTTGGCGTGCTCGATCACCGGCCCGCGGATCTCGTAGCAGACCTCGCTGAGCTTGTTCGACTGCCGGAACTCCATGCGTCCCTCCGGGAACTTGTGTTGCTTGGTTTTACCAAGTGTGAGCTTGGAAAGTCCAACAACTTGTTTAGACTGCGTCGCATGTCACCTCGCCGAAGCTACGACCAGTACTGTTCCGCCGCTCGTGCGCTCGACGTCGTCGGCGACCGCTGGACCCTGCTGATCGTCCGGGAGCTGCTCGCCGGCCCGCGCCGCTACACCGACCTGCACGCCGACCTCCCCGGCGTCAGCACGGACGTCCTCGCCTCCCGGCTGAAGGACATGGAACGCGACGGCATCGCGGGCCGCCGCAAACTGCCTCCGCCCGGCGCGGCGTACGTGTACGAACTCACCCCGCGCGGACGGGAGTTGCTCCCGGTCCTCCAGGCACTCGGCGCGTGGGGGGAGCGGGAACTCCAGGACCGCCGCCCCACCGACGCGGTCCGCGCCCACTGGTTCGCCCTGCCCCTGGCCCGCGCCCTGGAGGGCGAGGGAGTCGTCCAAGTGCGGCTGGACGAAGGGGAGTTCCACCTGTACGTCGGTGAGGTGACGGGACCTGTGTACGGCGACGGCGTCGCCCCCGTCGAGGCGGACGCCGGTCTGGTCCTCGACACGTCGACGTGCATGGCCATAGCGCAAGGGGAGTTGAGTCTCCTCGACGCCGTACGCGCGGGCCGCGTCGAGGTGAGCGGCGAAGGAGCCATCGCGAAGGCGTTGCGGGAGGCGTAAAAGGAAGATGCTCACCGCCCTTGGGCAGTGAGCATCTTGACGATCCATCAGGCGGGCATCACGCCCCCGGCGGCACCCGGGAGGGCCGTCCCGTCCCCCGGGTCAGCGTATAGCCGCCGACCCCCGCGAGCGCGGCCAGGATCGCACCGACTCCGGTCCACACCCAGCGACTTGACCACCAGCCGGAGTCCCACCCGTCCTCGGGTTCCAGGCTGAACAGCGAAGCCTTGGAGTCGTCCTTCGACTTGGTGACCGCGATGCCGGGCACCAGCGGCTCGGAGAGCGAGCCGTCGACCGCCGCCGCACCGCCGATGTCCTTGGAATCCACGCGGAGTTCGGCCGAGACCGGCAGCCCGAGGTCGGCGGTCTTCACGCCGACGGCCGTGAGGCGGACGTAATACGTGCCGGGCAGCGGGTCGTTGGCCCACGGCTCCGACCAGGACCTCACCGTCCGCAGCACGCAGGCGAGTTCGAGGGAGCCGGTGCCCTGCGCGGCGGTGTGCGTCTGCGCGCCGTACTGGCAGGCCTGGCGGCGCCGCAGACCGTCGTACACGTCGAGCTGCCAGGTCTGGCCCGTGTGGGCCTGGGGGAGCTTCAACGTGGCCTTGACGGTGGGGCGTTGGCCCGCGTCGGCGGGGAACGACCAGTACATGTAGTCACCGGTCGAGCCGCTGGCCGTGGCCGTCTGCCCCTGCTCGATCTCGGCCGCCGTACGGAACGACGTGCCCGCCGAGGTCGGCACCTTGACGTCGCCGGACGGGCTCGGGGAGGGGGAGTCGGCGGCGGCCGGAGCCGCGGCGAGGCCCAGCGTCAGCAGGGCGGCACTCAACACTCGTACGACACGCATCAGTTGGTCCTCCAGACCGCGAGACGCCAGCGGGACAGCCAGCCCCAGAGCAGACCCGCCAGGAAGCCGACGAGCACCAGCACACCCAGCAGCCACCAGCCGCGGCCGAGACCGAACGAGGCGACGTCGCTCGCCTGCGACGGCGCGTCCACGACGTCCACCGTCAGCTCCAGCGGCAGACCGGGAGTCGTCTTCACCCCGGCGGCCGGGGAGAACGAGGTGGTGACCTGGACACACACCGTCTCGGCCGGTGCGTCGTCCTCGTCGCTGTCCTCCTTCGGATAGCGAAGTCCCGTGGACAGGACGTCCGTTCGGCCCGTGCCCGACGCCTCGCCGCGCACGATCTCCCGGCCGCTGCGCGTCACCGCCCGCACCAGCAGCCCGTAGTTGGGGTCCACGGCCCGGTCGGCCGAGACGCTCACCGAACTCCGCAGCTCCTGGCCCGGCTTGACCTCGACCTTGTACCAGCGCTGCTGCGCGAACTCCGTACGGTCCGTGTACAGACCGGACTTGAGGACCGGCGCGCTCGCACAGGTCGCCCCGCCCGTGGTGGCCACCGGCGTCACCACCGGCGCGGCGGCACGGTCCACCAACTGGTTGACCTTGTCGGTGAGTTCGGTGGTGTGCTCGACCGACGTGTACGTCCCGCCGGTCGCCTCCGCGATGCAGCTGAGCTGCTGGCGCATCTTCGTGTTGGGCACCAGGCCCAGCGTGTCGATGGTCAGCCCGATGCCCTTGGCCGCGATCTCCCGGGCCACCACACAGGGGTCGAGCGGCGCGCAGGTGTCCTCGCCGTCGCTGATCAGCACGATCCGCTTCGAACCGGTGCCGCCCTCCAGGTCGTCCGCCGCCGCGAGCAGCGCCGGGCCGATCGGCGTCCAGCCGGTCGGGGAGAGCGTCGCCACCGCCGTCTTCGCCTCGGTGCGGTCCAGCGGGCCGACCTTGTAGAGCTGCGAGGTGTCCTTGCAGCCCGTCTTCTGGTCGTCGCCGGGGTAGTTGGCCCCGAGGGTGCGGATACCGAGCAGGACGGTCTCCGGGGTCGCGTCGAGCACCTCGTTGAACGCCTGCTTGGCCGCGGCCATCCGCGTCCCGCCGTCCATGTCCTTCGTCCGCATGGAGCCGCTGACGTCGAGCACCAGGTCGACCTTGGGCGAGAGAGCGGTGGTTTCGTCGGCCGCCGCCGCGGTCGGGAACGTGAGCCCGACCGCGAACGAGGCGAGCAGGGCGCAGACTCCCGCCGCCAGCCGTTGTGTTCTGATCATCGACGGATCTTATGGACCGGGGACGCTCCGCTTCAAAACGAGCCCCGACAGGCGGTCAGTTCTTCAACGGGTTGGGCAGCAGCGCCCATTGGTCCCCGCTCACCCCCGGCGACAGCCGCATCAGCGTCAACGCCTTGGTGGGGAGCGGCTGTTCACGCAGTGCCGCGAGGTCCTCCGTCGGCGATACGTCGGGTACGGCCGCCTCCAGCGCCTCCGCCAGCGCCGTACGGCTCCCCGCCGTCGAGCCGAGCGCGCCCGCCACCAGCGAGCCGAACAGCTTGCTGCGCAGGGCCGTCACGTCGTCCGTGAGGATCCGCTCGGGGAGGTCCGGGAGGGGGATTCCGTGCCGGGCCAGGCGAGTTGGACTGACCCTGATGTCCGCGAGGTCCCGGTAGACCAGCCGCACGGGGGTGCCGTCCTGCGACAGGACGACCAGGAGGTTCTGGCCGTGCGCCTCCAACGCCACGCCCAGGTCGAGGAGTTGCAGGCCGACCGTCAGGCAGAGGCGGGCGAGGTCCGCCAACCAGCCCGGGCGGGACGGGAGTCCGGTGACCGGGAGCGCCGCCACCGGGACGATGCGCTCGCCGAGGGCCGCGTACCGCTGCGGCGACTCGCGCCAGACCGCCGCGAGGTCGGGGGAGTTGGCCGTCGCCGCGCCCGGGGTGCGGGTGACGTGCAGGAGGCCGTCCGTGCGTGCGGCGACCGTCTCCGCGAACGCCGAGAGGGTCGCCGAGGCGAGGACCGAGCCAATCGAGATGTCCCGCACGGAGGAGGTGAGGCGGGCGCTGAGCGCCGTCTTGACGTGCGGGCCGCCGTCGGGGAGGGCGAGGGTGCGCAGGGACATCAGGGGGTGCGCTGTCAGGCCCGCGTCGGTCGTGCGCTTCAGGACGTGCTGGGCCTGCCAGGGGTGTGCCGGGATCAACAGGCGTGCGCCGTCCCGCAATTCGTCCGGCCACTCGCCGGACACGAGGCACTCCTCGACCGGGACGGGGACCAGGCTCAGCCGTACGTCCGGGCGGTGCTCCGGGCCGTACGCGAGCTGCTCCGCCACCGAGAAGCCGGGCCGGGAACGGCAGTTGGGGTGGTACGGGTGACCGTCCACCACGCGCTGCTCCCACTCCCAGTCGGAGGCGGGCCAACCCTCGCCGGGCGCCTCCTGGTTGGCCCGGGACAGGGCCAACGACGCCGTGCTGTGCGCGAGTTCGGCCGCGAAGCCCGTTGCGTGCGGGACGCCCAGGTCCGTCATCAGGCGCGCGGGATCGTCGTATCCGGCACCGTCCAGATGCACGACAGTGACATATCCGTCCGTCGCGAACGGGTCCGGGGACGGGCCGTGCAGGCGGCGGCCGTCCGCGAGGCGCAGCGTCCCGGCCGGCTCGTGGGCGGTGATCCACGGGAGGGGCTCGTGGGTGAGGGCGCGCCACAGCCGGGTCAGGACGGCGGCGCGCGCACCGGGCAGCTCGGCCGCGTACCGGGGGCCGAGGTCCGGCCGGTGGACGGCCAGTTCGGCCGCGATCGCGGCCTCGGCGGCGGGGGGACGGTGCACGGACGGGCTCCTTGGGGCGAGTTCACCGGTGGCGGGCGATACGGACGGAAGCGTACGGAGGGTGTCATGGCAGGCTGTACCGACGGCGATACTGATCGCTCCCGCCCGCATGGACCGTAGAGAACGAGTGCACCGAGTGACTGCCCACCCCCCGACGGCCGACGCGTACGCCGCGACGCCACTGCTGAACTGCCTGCTGCGGGAGGTCGCGGAGCCGACGCCCGAACCCGGCGTGCACCGTCTGCCGAGCGGTCGGCTGCTGAGGGTGAGAGGCGAACGGAGGCCGACTGAGCCGGAGTTGGTGGGGGGCGGTGGCTCGCGGCTTGGGGAGGGCGCGGATTGTGAGCTGGGCGGTGGCTCGGAGTTGGTGGTGGGCGGGGAGTCGGACGGCGGCTCGCGGCTTGAGGAGGGCGCGGATCTGGAGCCGGGCGGCGCCCCCTGCCTCAGCAGGCGGGAGGATCTGGAGGAAGGCGGCGACTCCGGTCTCGGCAGGCCCGCCCCCGCTCTCGGCAGGCTCGCGGACCCCGGATCGGGTGGCGGTACTCATCTGGACCGGCCTGTCGGCCCCGAGCCGCATGCCGGTGGCCGTCTCGGTAGGCCCGTCGGCTCCGAGCCCGACGCCGGTCGCGGCCCCGGCAGGCGCGAGGATCTGGGGGAGGGCGGCGACTCCCGCTTCGGCGGGCCCGACGCTGGTAGTCGGCCCGGTGGGTGCGCGGTGCCCGGAGCGGGTGACGGTGCCCGCCTGGACCGGCCCACCGTTCCCGAGCCGCATGCCGGTGGCCGTCTCGGTAGGCCCGTCGGCTCCGAGCCCGACGCCGGTTGCTGCCCTGGCAGGCGCGAGGATCTGGGGGAGGGCGGCGACTCCCGCTTCGGCGGGCCCGACGCTGGTAGTCGCCTCGGCGGGTGCGCGGTGCCCGGAGCGGGTGACGGTGCCCGCCTGGACCGGTCCGCCGTTCCCGAGCCGCATGCCGGTGGCCGTCTCGATATGCCCGTTGGCTCCGAGTCCGATTCCGGTCGCCGCCTTGGCAGGCCCGCAGCCCCCGGAGCGGGCAGCGGCCCTCAGCTCAGTAAGCACGCCGCCCCCGCCCGCCCCCTCGACCACCCCGCCCTCGTAGCCCTCGTCGCCGAAGAACTCCGTCTCCACACCGGCCTCGACAACCCCGACCTCCCCGCCGAGATGCTCGACAGCCGCGAGGTCGTCGCCGCGATTCTCGGAGCTCGCGCCCTCGCCGCCCCGCCGCAGGACCCATACCGCCGCTCCGAGCAGTCCCTCGTCACCGGTCACCCCTACCACCCCGCCCCCAAAGCGCGCGGCGGCGGACCGGCCGCGAGGTGGCTGCCGTACGCCCCCGAGGCGTACGCCGCCTTCCCGCTCATCCTGCTCGGGGTGCGCGAGGACCAGGTCGTCGAGGAGGGGGACGTCTCCGCGCTGGACGAACTCGGCGAGGCGCCCCCGGGTTACCGCCTCCTCCCCGCGCACCCCTGGCAGCTCGACCTCCTCGGCGGGGCGTTGCAGCAAGCGGTTGCAGAAAAGTGGCTGATCCAGCTTGGTACCACCACCCCCGACGCCTGGCCGACCGCCGCGATCCGCACCGTCTACACCCCCGCGCACGACCTGTTCCTCAAGTTCAGCCTGGACGTCCGCATCACCAACGACATCCGCCGCCTCTGGGCCCACGACCTGCGTAAACTCCGCCGCACGGACGAGGCCGCGGCCCGAGCCCTCCCCGGCGTCTGGCTGAGCGACCGCGGCTACCGCACCGCCGCCTTCGCCTTCGAGGAACTCGCCGTCCTGGTCCGAGACGGCTTCGGCGACCTCACCGCGACCCCCCTGCTCGCGGCGGCCCTCGCCGAGGGCTTCGACGGCAACCCCCTCGCCGCCACGACCGACCCCGAGGGCTGGTGGACGGCGTACCTCAGGGCGGTCGTACAACCCGCAGTAACCGGTTTCACAAAAGGCGTCGTACTCGAAGCCCACGCCCAGAACACCCTGATCGTGGTGGACGCCGAAGGCACCCCCGTACAGGCCCTCTACCGCGACGCGGAGGGCGTCAAGCTCCTCACGGACGTCGACCGTGCGGCCGGCTGGGAACGCCTCGTGTACACGCTCGTCGTCAACCACCTCGCCGAGACCGCAGCGGCTCTCGCCGAACACCACCCCGGTTTCGCCCCCTGGCCCGCCGTACGAAGGGAGTTGGAGCGCTACGACCTCCCCGAGGCGAAGGCACTCCTGTCGGCCCCGACGCTCCCCGGCAAGACGAACCTCCTCCTGCGCTGGACGAGAGCGGACGGCGCGGACGCCCGCTACCTCCCGCTCCCCAACCCGCTGGCCAGCCCCTGACCTGCCTTAGGCTGGCCCCTGTGCTGCGCGAAGTGACTGCCGTCCGATACGTGACCCCCCTCAGGTCGGGCGGTTCCGTGCCCGGTGTCGTCGAGGCCGACGACCTCGGGACGTACGTCGTGAAGTTCACCGGCTCCGCGCAGGGCCGTAAGGCGCTGGTCGCCGAGGTGATCGTCGGCGAGCTGGCGCGGGCGCTGGGGCTGCGGTTCCCGGAACTGGTGCTGGTCCACTTCGATCCCCTGATCGCGGACGACGAACCGCACCAGGAGGTCCGCGACCTGCACGCGGCCAGCGCCGGACTCAACCTCGGCATGGACTACCTGCCGGGCGCCCGGGACTTCACGCCGGATGTTGCACAAGCGTTTGCTGTCGATTCTCTGGAGGCCGGCCGCGTCGTCTGGCTGGACGCCCTCACCGTCAACGTCGACCGCACCGTCCACAGCTCCAACCTGATGGTCTGGCCCACCCTCGGCACGGTCCCGCCCCGCCTGTGGCTCATCGACCACGGCGCGGCCCTCGTCTTCCACCACCGCTGGAACGCCTCCGAGCCTCAGAAGGCGTACGACTTCCGCCACCACGCGCTCGGCATGTACGCCCCGGACGTCCGCGCGGCCGACGCCGAACTCGCCCCGAAAGTAACGGAAGACCTGCTCCGCGCAATCGTTGCCGAGGTCCCCGACGCATGGCTCACCGAGGACTTCGCGACGCCCGCCGAGGCCCGCGAGGCGTACGTCGCGTACCTGCACGCCCGCGTACGTGCCTCCGCGCAGTGGCTGCCCACCGACTTCCCCACCCGGGACGAACTCGCCGCCGAGAACGCCCAGCGCACGGCGGCGAACCAGAAAGGACGCCCCGCGTGGCTCAAGCAGGTCCCCGACCTGCACGGCAAGCCCGCGGCCGAACAGGATTGGTCGGTGCACCTCGGATGAGTGGCCGTGTCGAGATCGAGTACTGCACCCAGTGCCGCTGGCTGCCGCGCGCGGCCTGGCTCGCACAGGAGCTACTCACCACGTTCGAGGGCGAGTTGACGGAACTCGCGCTGAAGCCGGGCACGGGCGGGGTGTTCATCGTCCGGGCGAACGACGAGGTCGTGTGGGACCGGCGTGAACAGGGGTTCCCGGAGCCCACGGCCGTGAAGAAGGCCGTACGCGACCGAGTGGCCCCGGGAAAGACCCTGGGCCACTCGGAACGGCCGACTCCCGCGTGAGGCTCAGCCCTTGAGCTGCTCGTAGGCGGGCAGCGTCAGGAAGTCCGCGTAGTTGTCGTCGAGTGCGACCTGGAGCAGCAGGTCGTGAGCCTGCTGCCAGTGACCGGAGTTGAACGCGTCCTCGCCCAACTCGGCCTTGATCGCGGTGAGTTCGTCGGCGGCGATCGTCCGGACCAGGTCCGCGGTCGCCTTCTCGCCGTTCTCGAACTCCACGCCCGCGTCGATCCACTGCCAGATCTGCGAGCGGGAGATCTCGGCGGTGGCCGCGTCCTCCATGAGGTTGAAGATGGCGACCGCGCCGAGTCCGCGCAGCCACGCCTCGATGTAACGCACGCCCACCTGAACGGCGTTGACGAGTCCGTCGTACGTCGGCTTCGCGTCGAGCGAGTCGATCGCGATCAGGTCGGCGGCCTCGACGCGGACGTCCTCGCGGAGCCGGTCCTTCTGGTTCGGCTTCTCGCCGAGGACCCTGTCGAAGGACTCCAGCGCGATCGGGACCAGGTCGGGGTGGGCGACCCAGGAGCCGTCGAAACCGTCGTTCGCCTCACGGTCCTTGTCCGCGCGGACCTTCTCGAACGCGACCTTGTTGACCTCCGCGTCCCGGCGCGACGGGATGAACGCCGCCATGCCGCCGATCGCGTGCGCGCCGCGCTTGTGGCAGGTGCGGACGAGGAGTTCGGTGTACGCGCGCATGAACGGGGCCGTCATCGTGACCAGGTTGCGGTCCGGGAGGATGAACTTGGCGCCGCCGTCACGGAAGTTCTTCACGATGGAGAACAGGTAGTCCCAGCGGCCCGCGTTCAACCCCGAGGCGTGGTCGCGGAGTTCGTAGAGGATCTCCTCCATCTCGTAGGCCGCCGTGATGGTCTCGATCAGGACGGTCGCGCGGATCGTGCCCTGCGGGATGCCGAGGTAGTCCTGCGCGAAGACGAACACCTCGTTCCACAGTCGGGCTTCGAGGTGCGACTCCGTCTTCGGGAGGTAGAAGTACGGGCCCTTGCCGAGGTCGATCAGGCGCTGCGCGTTGTGGAAGAAGTACAGGCCGAAGTCCACGAAGGCGCCCGGAACTTGGCCGCCGTTCTCGTCCACGAGGTGGCGCTCGTTCAGGTGCCAGCCGCGCGGGCGCATCACGACCGTGGCGAGTTCGCCGTCCGGGCGCAGGGCGTAGGACTTGCCGGTGCGCTCGTCCGTGAAGTCGATGCTGCGCCGGTAGGCGTCGGACAGGTTCAGCTGGCCCAGGACCACGTTCTCCCACGTCGGCGCCGAGGCGTCCTCGAAGTCCGCGAGCCAGATCTTCGCGCCCGAGTTGAGGGCGTTGATCGTCATCTTGCGGTCGGTGGGGCCGGTGATCTCGACGCGGCGGTCGTCCAGGGCGGCGGGGGAGGGGGCGACCCGCCACGACTCGTCCGCGCGGATCGCCGCCGTCTCCGGGAGGAAGTCCAGCGTCGAGGTGCGCGCGATCTCGGCGCGGCGCTCCGCGCGCCGGGCGAGGAGTTCGGCGCGGCGAGGGGTGAAACGCTTGTGCAACTCCGCCACGAAAGCGAGCGCCGCGTCCGTCAGGACCTCCTCCTGCCGGGGCAGGGGCTCGACGTCGACGAGGGTCAGCGGGGACGGCGCCGGTGCGGACATGAGCGGTCACTTCCTTATGCGGGGGTGCGCTGCGGGGGGCGAGATTCTGTGCAATGGATAATAGTTTCCTCATCGTGGAACTTCAATGCTCTGTTGATTCCAGCCGCCCCAGATCCGCCTCCACGTCGATGTCGTACGCCTCCGCCACGTCCCCGCACTCCACGAGCCGCACCCGATGCCCCCGGAGGTACTCCCGGGCCCCCTGATCCCCCGTGGCGGCCTCCACGATCCCCGCCCAGTGCGCCGACCCGAACAGCACGGGGTGCCCGCGTACCCCGTCGTAGGCGGCCGACACCAGCGACCCCTCACCCTCGTACGCCTCCACCACCCGCCGCACCGCCTCCGGCCCGATCCCCGGCTGGTCCACCAGCGACACGAGCACCGCACGCGCGCGCGTGAGGGCGACCGACTCCAGCCCCGCCCGCAGCGACGACCCCATGCCCTCCTCCCACGCCGGGTTCTCGACGAGCACGCAGCCGTCGAGGCGCGCGGTGCGCCGTACGGTGTCGGCGGCGGCGCCCAGAACGACGTGCACGCGCGCGAGACCGGCCGTACGGAGTGTCGTCACGGCGTGTTCGACCAGCGGGCGGCCTCTGTGCGGGAGCAGCGCCTTGGGGCGTCCGCCGAGGCGCCGGCCGCCGCCCGCAGCGAGCAGCAGAGCGGCTACCTGGACTTCGTTGTGCGTCATCCCTCCTGCATACCTGGACCGGCCCTCCCGCGCGTGCGTGCGGGGGGCTGATTTTCCGTCCTTTGTGTGGCGCCGCGCCGTACGGGTGGCGTTTACTGGCCCGCGTCCTGAGGCGGGCCCGACCGCCGCCCCGGGGCGTCATGGCGCGAGGGGGGAGACGCGGTGCTGCGGAGCGTGGGGCAGAGGGAAGTGACCGACGAGGATCCCAGAGTCACGGAGTTACGTACGGCCGTCGCGCGTCTGCGCCGCGAACTCGCCACGCATCCGGCGGAGTTCCCGGACCGGGCCATCGCCGAGGACGAACTCGCCGCGCTGGCGGCGATGACGACGCACGGCACGCCTGAGATTCCGCGCCTGCGTAATTCGCTGCTCGCGCTGGCGGGGGCGATCGGGTCGGTGAGCGCGCTGTCGCGGGGGCTGTCGGAGGTGCGGGCGGCGGTGGAGTTGTTCGGAGGGCCGGGGCGGGGGTGAGGGGTCAGCAGAGCTTCGGCGCGGGGAAGGCTCCTCGGTACCCGGGGTCGCCCACCCGCTGCTCGAACTCCCCGCACACCCACGTCTCCTGCACGAACTCCGTCAGCAGGTCCCAGCACGCGAAGATGCCGTCCGGGCCGTGCTTGCCGCTGACCCGGCGGTACGCGTCCTTCGCGTCCCGGAAGCACGCGAGGCTGCCCATGAGCCCGCTCCCGGCGGGGCTGTAGTCGGACCACGCGCACGCTACGCACGCCTTGAGGCGCGTACCGGACGGCAGGTGACGCTGGATGTCGTGGAGGGCGCTCTCGATGTCGTGGAGGCCCTCGGAGGCGTGATGGTCGTGTCCGTCGAGTCGCAGGAAGACGCTCAGGGACTGTTCGTCGACCGCCGCGTTCCCCGGTCCGGTGGGGGCTCCCATCCGCAACGTGCAGTGCAGCGCGCCCGTCGGAGACGAAGACGACCGCCTTGCGCCCGTGCCGGTCCACGTAGTGGCCCGGCCAGTACCGCATGTCAGCCGGCGTTCTGGCTGGCCAGTGAGACGGACAGTTCGCGCGCGACCTGCTGGAGCACCGGGACGATGCGCTCGGTCGCCTGTTCCGTGACGCGCCCGGCGGGCCCGGAGATGGAGATCGCGGCGGCGGTGGGGGAGTTCGGCACGGAGACGGCGAGGCAACGGACGCCGATCTCCTGCTCGTTGTCGTCGACGGCGTACCCGAGGGCGCGTACGGCCTCCAGGGCGGCCAGGAAGGCGTCGGGGGTGGTGATGGTCTTCTCGGTGGCCGCGGGCATCCCCGTGCGGCCCAGGAGGGCGCGTACGTCCCCGTCGGGGAACCCGGCGAGGAGCGCCTTGCCGACGCCGGTGGAGTGCGGCAGGACGCGCCGGCCGACCTCCGTGAACATCCGCATCGAGTGCTTGGACGGCACCTGCGCGACGTACACGATCTCGTCGCCGTCCAGGAGCGCCATGTTCGCGGTCTCCCCGGTCTCCTCGACGAGCCGCGCGAGGTGGGGCCGCGCCCAGGTGCCGAGCAGCCGCGACGCCGACTCGCCGAGGCGGATCAGGCGGGGGCCGAGCGCGTAGCGCCGGTTCGGCTGCTGGCGGACGTACCCGCAGGCCACCAGCGTGCGCATCAGGCGGTGGATCGTCGGCAGCGGCAGCCCGCTGCTCGCCGACAGTTCGCTCAGCCCGACCTCGCCCCCCGCGTCCGCCATCCGCTCCAGGAGATCGAACGCGCGCTCGAGGGACTGGACTCCTCCGCCTGCGGACTTGGCGGACTCGGAGGTGCTGGCGCTGGACGGCGGCACGGCGCGTTCCTTTCGGCAGGCAGGAGCCAGCAGCCTACCCGTGGCGTGTTGACTCCTCGGTGGCGCGTCGTTACGTTCTGGTAGGTGAAAGCATAATTCCGCGATCCGGAAAGTGCTAGGCCGGAGGGGTGGGCTCTTGACGCTCCGGAGGGGCTGAGTGAAGACTCCTTCAACAGAAAGTTGAACTTCGTTACGGGGATGTAAACCCAGGTCAGAGAGGGGTCCCGCGTGTCCGAGGCCGAATGGGTCCTGCGCTCCACGCGCGTGGTCACGCCCGAGGGCGAACGAGCCGCCGCGATCGCGGTCGCGGGCGGCGTGATCACCGCCGTCCTGCCGTACGACGCTCCGCTCCCGCCCGGCGCGCGAGTGGAGGACGTCGGCGACCATGTCGTACTGCCCGGCCTCGTCGACACGCACGTGCACGTGAACGACCCCGGCCGCACCCACTGGGAGGGCTTCTGGACCGCCACGCGCGCGGCGGCGGCCGGCGGCATCACCACCCTCGTCGACATGCCCCTCAACTCCCTCCCGCCGACGACGACCGTCGAGCACCTCGACGTGAAGCGGAAGGTCGCCGCCGACAAGGCGCACATGGACGTCGGCTTCTGGGGCGGCGCCCTGCCCGACAACACGGCCGACCTGCGCCCCCTGCACGACGCCGGGGTCTTCGGCTTCAAGGCGTTCCTGTCGCCCTCCGGGGTCGACGAGTTCCCGCACCTCGACCGCGAGCACCTCGCGCGCGCACTGGAGGCGATCGCCGCCTTCGACGGCCTGCTGATCGTCCACGCGGAGGACCCCCACCACCTCGAAACCGCCCCCCAGCAGGGCGGCCCGAAGTACGCCGACTTCCTCGCCTCCCGCCCGCGCCACGCCGAGGACACGGCGATCGCGCACCTCCTGGAGGAGGCGAAACGCCTCCACGCGCGCGTGCACGTGCTGCACCTGTCCTCCAGCGACGCCCTCCCGCTGATCGCCCGGGCCAAGGCGGACGGCGTCCGCGTCACCGTCGAGACCTGCCCGCACTACCTGACGCTCACCGCCGAGGAAGTCCCCGACGGCGCCAGCGAGTTCAAGTGCTGCCCGCCCATCCGCGAGGCCGCCAACCAGGACCTCCTGTGGCAGGCCCTCGCCGACGGGACGATCGACTGCGTGGTCACCGACCACTCGCCCTCCACGGCCGACCTGAAGACCGACGACTTCGCCACCGCGTGGGGCGGCATCTCCGGCCTCCAGCTCAGCCTCTCCGCCGTCTGGACGGCCGCCCGCGCGCGCGGACACACGCTGGACGACGTCGTGCGCTGGATGTCGTCCCGTACGGCCGCCCTGGTGGGCCTCGACGGCCGCAAGGGCGCGATCGCCCCCGGCCACGACGCCGACTTCGCCGTCCTCGCCCCCGACGAGACGTTCACCGTCGACCCCGAGGCCCTCCAGCACCGCAACCGCGTCACCGCGTACGCGGGCCGGACCCTGTACGGCGTCGTCAAGTCCACCTGGCTGCGCGGCGAACGCATCCACGCCGACGGCAAGTTCACCGCCCCGAAGGGCCGCCTGTTGACCCGCGACCACTGACACCCGCACCGGCCACTCCCGAAAGGCACCCCCGTGACGGCGATCCCCCGTTTCACCGGCGACGCGCAGCCCTACCAGGGCGGCGATCCGTACGCGGACCACCGCGCCGCCGACCTCCCCTTCACGCACCTCGCCGACCTCGCCGACCGGCAGCTCGGCGCCGGGGTGATCGCCGCGAACGACGAGTTCTTCGCCCACCGGGAGAACCTCCTGCTGCCCGGGCGCGCGGTCTTCGACCCCGAGCACTTCGGGCACAAGGGCAAGGTCATGGACGGCTGGGAGACCCGCCGCAGGCGCGGTGCCTCGGCCGAACACCCCTGGCCGACGGCCGACGACCACGACTGGGCGCTGATCCGCCTCGGCGCCCCCGGCGTCGTCCGCGGCATCGTCGTCGACACGGCCCACTTCCGGGGCAACTACCCCAAGGCCGTGTCCGTGGAGGGGACTTCGGTACCCGGCTCGCCGTCCCCCGAGGAACTCCTCGGCGACGACGTCAAATGGACCACCCTCGTCCCGCGCACCGAGGTCGGCGGCCACGCCGCGAACGGCTTCGCCGTCGACGTCGAACAGCGCTTCACGCACCTGCGCCTGAACCAGCACCCCGACGGCGGCATCGCGCGCCTGCGCGTGTACGGCGAGGTCGTCCCCGACCCCGAGTGGCTCGCCGTCCTCGGCGCCTACGACGTCGTCGCTCTGGAGAACGGCGGCGCCGCCGAGGACGCCTCCAACCTGTTCTACTCCCCGGCGTCCAACACCATCCGTCCCGGCCGCGCCCGCCAGATGGACGACGCCTGGGAGACACGCCGCCGCCGCGACCAGGGCAACGACTGGATCCGCTACCGCCTCGCCGCCCAGTCGGAGATCCGCGCGGTCGAGATCGACACCGCCTACCTGAAGGGCAACAGCGCCGGCTGGGCCTGCGTCGCGGTCAGGGACGGCGAGGAGGGCGACTGGCGCGAGATCCTCCCGCGCACGCGCCTGCAACCCGACACGAACCACCGCTTCGTCCTCCCGGAACCGGCCGTCGGCACGCACGCGCGGGTGGACATCTTCCCGGACGGCGGGATCTCCCGGCTGCGGCTGCACGGCGCGCTCACCGGGAAGGGCGCGGCCGACCTGGCGGCACGTCACCGGGAACTCGGCGGCTGATCCGTACCGGATGAACCGATGAGTTCCGCGCGCGGGGCGGGGTCCGGCCCGACGGCAACGGGCCCCGCCCCGCGCCGTGGAGCCCGGGAACCCCGTCGCCTCGCGGCCGAACTCCCGGCCTATGCCCAGCCCCAGGTTAACTTCCTGAAAACGCTTCGGACTTGCCGGGAAAATCTTCGGACTTGTCGTTGACATGCCATCATCTACGCGCGTCATCATGGAGCCATGAGATTCCCCCCACGCATCACCCGAGTCGGCGCCGCTGCCGCCGTCCTGTCGGCCCTCCTGGTCGGCGGCACCGTCGCCACCGCGTCCCCGGCCGCTGCCGCGGTCGGCAGCATCTGCTACGGCGACCTGCCGTCGCAGGCGCACACCACCCTGAACCTGATCGACCAGGGTGGCCCGTTCCCCTACTCGCAGGACGGCGTCGTCTTCCAGAACCGCGAAGGCGTCCTGCCGAGCCGGTCCAGCGGCTACTACCACGAGTACACCGTGATCACCCCGGGCTCCTCGACGCGCGGCGCGCGCCGCGTCGTCACCGGGCAGCAGTCCCAGGAGGACTACTACACCTCCGACCACTACGCGACCTTCGACCTGATCGACTTCTCCTGCTGAGCCACCCCCACGCTCGGCCCTGAGGACAGGCGCCCCCACCCGGAAGCCCGGCTGCATCAGTCGGGCTTCCGGCGTTCCGCCACGGCGAACAGCGCGCACCCGAGCACCACGAGCGCGATGCTCGCGTACACCTCCGCCCCGTCGAGGAAACCGACCTTCTGCACGAGACCGACGTCCCAGCCGGCGAACTCGTGCAGGAGCCCCATCCCGCCCTGCACGAGGATGAGAAAACCGAGAACCTCCAGCAACTGCTTCATGCCTGCGAGTCTCGCCGCGCGGACCCCCCTCGCACATCGGCCGCAGGGCGACACCGGTTCTACGGAAGGAGCCGGTCGGGCCGGGTGCGGTCGCCGAAAGTCGGTTCCGCCGCGACTTAGGTAGCCGATCACCCGCACAGGACGGTCAGGGGCCATGAGGGCGGCATAGATTTGTCGGCTGTGAAGACCGTGACGCAAGACCGGGGGACACGGGCGTTCGCAGGGCCGCGCTGGCTGCTGCCGTCCGCTGTCGTCGCGGAGCTGGAGACCGACACCGACACCGACACCGACACCGACACCGACCCCGCGCGGGTGCGCGGGCGGCCCCGGCGCACCGCGCGCGACTGGTTCGTCGACTTCACCGCGTTCTTCCTGGCCGTCCTGGTGGGGCTCCTCGCCGCCGACAGCCTCCGTAAGGAGGCCGACCTCCCGTACTCCTTCGCCGTCCTCGACCAGGTCCTCGGAGCGCTGTCCTGCGCCGCCGTGTGGGTGCGCCGGCGCTGGCCGGTCGGGTTCGCCGTCGCGCTGATCCCCGTCAGCCTGCTGTCCGCCACCTCGGGCGGCGCCGGGCTGATCTCCATCTTCACCCTGGTCGTCCACCGGCCCCTCAAGCAGTCCGGCTGGATCAGCGCCGCCTCCCTGGGGGTGATGCCGTTCTTCTACTGGATGCGCCCCGACCCCGACCTGCCGTACCTGGGCACGCTCGTCCTCGTCACCGTGCTCGGCGCCGCCGTCGTCGGCTGGGGCCTGTTCGTCCGCTCCAAGCGCCAGCTCATGCTCAGCCTGCGCGACCGCGCGCACCGCGCCGAGACCGAGGCGCAGTTGCGCGCGGAACAGGCCCAGCGCCTCGCGCGCGAGGCCATCGCGCGCGAGATGCACGACGTCCTCGCGCACCGGCTGACCCTCCTGAGCGTCCACGCGGGCGCGCTGGAGTTCCGCCCCGACGCGCCGCAGCAGGAGATCGCCCGCGCGGCCGGGGTGATCCGGGAGAGCGCCCACGAGGCCCTCCAGGACCTGCGCGAGATCATCGGCGTCCTGCGCGCGGGCGACCCCGACGACAAGGGCCGCCCGCAGCCCACCCTCGGCGGTCTGGACGCGCTCGCCGCCGAGTCCCGCGAGGCCGGCATGAAGGTCACCCTCGATCAGCGCCTCACCGACCCCGCCTCCGTCCCCGCCTCCACCGGCCGCACCGCCTACCGCATCGCCCAGGAGGCCCTCACCAACGCCCGCAAGCACGCCCCCGGCACCGAGGTGTCGGTCACGGTCACCGGCGCCCCCGGCGACGGCCTCACCGTCCTCGTCGTCAACCCCGCGCCCGAGGGCGACGTCCCGCACGTCCCCGGCTCCGGACAGGGCCTCATCGGCCTCACCGAACGCGCCGCCCTCGCCGGCGGCACCCTCACCCACGGGCCCCTGGACGACGGCGGGTTCGAGGTCCGCGCCTGGCTGCCGTGGCGGACGGAGGGGGCGCGGTGAGGCGTACGCGAGAGGCATCGGGACGGGGTGCGGGAGGGGCGGCGGGACATGGTTTCGTAAGCCCATGACTACGACGATCAGACTGCTCCTCGTGGACGACGATCCGCTGGTGCGGGCCGGGCTGTCCCTGATGCTGGGCGGCGCCGACGACGTACGGATCGTCGGGGAGGCGGCCGACGGCGCCGAGGTCGAGGCGCTCGTCGAACGGACGCGGCCCGACGTCGTCCTGATGGACATCCGGATGCCCGCCGTGGACGGCCTCACCGCCACCGAACACCTGCGCGCCCGCGCGGACGCGCCCCAGGTCGTCGTCCTCACCACCTTCCACGCCGACGAACAGGTCCTGCGCGCCCTGCGCGCGGGCGCCGCCGGATTCGTCCTCAAGGACACGCCGCCCGCCGAGATCCTCGACGCCGTCCGCAGGGTCGCGGCCGGCGACCCCGTCCTGTCACCCGTCGTCACCCGCCAGCTGATGGCCCACGCGGCCGGCACCGCCGCCGACACCCGCCACGCCCGCGCCCGCACGCGCATGGCCGAACTCGGCGACCGCGAACGGGAGGTCGTCGTCCGCGTCGGCCGCGGCATGAGCAACGCCGAGATCGCCGCCGACCTGTTCATGAGCGTCGCGACCGTCAAGTCCCACGTCTCCAAGATCCTCGCCCGGCTCGGCCTCAACAACCGCGTCCAGATCGCGCTGCTCGCCTACGACGCGGGGCTGCTCGACGAAGAGGCGTAGCCCGGCGGGCACTTCACGCCGCCGCCGTCCGTTGTCTGGGGTGACGGGGCGACGGGAGGGAAGAGCATGGGTGACGTGGTCGATCTGTGGGGGTCCGGCGAGCGGGGAGTCGTCGACCTGACGGACCTGGGGGAGGAGTTCCGGCGCGACCCGCACCCCGTGTACGCGCGCCTGCGCGAGCGGGGCCCGGTGCACCGGGTGCTGCTCGGCGGAGCCGACGGCGCCTGGGAGACCTGGCTCGTCGTCGGGTACGAGGAGGCGCGGGCCGCGCTCGCCGACGGCAGGCTCGCCAAGGACCAGCGCGGGCTGGCCGCCGGCGACCCCGACGAGTCGGCGATCAGCCGTCACCTGCTCGGCACCGACCCGCCCGAGCACACCCGCCTGCGCTCCCTCGTCACCCGCGCGTTCACCGCGCGCCGCGTGCAGGGCCTCGCCCCGAGGGTCCAGGAGATCACCGACGGACTCCTCGACGCGATGGTCCCGCGCGGGCGCGCCGACCTCGTCGACGCCTTCTCCTTCCCGCTGCCCATCACCGTCATCTGCGAGCTGCTCGGCGTCCCCGAACTGGACCGCGCCGCCTTCCGCGCGATGTCCACCGAGGTCGTCGCGCCCAGCGGACCCGGCACCGGCCCCGAGGCGTTCGCCCGCCTCTCCGGCTACCTGACCGAGCTGATCGAGGACAAGCGCTGCACCGCGCCCACCGACGACCTGCTGAGCGACCTGATCCGCACCACCGCCGAGGACGGCGACCGCCTCTCCCGGGCCGAACTGCGAGGCATGGCCTTCCTGTTGCTCATCGCCGGCCACGAGACGACCGTCAACCTGATCACCAACACCGTGCACACGCTCCTGACCCGCCCCGCACTCCTCGACGCCCTGCGCGCGGACCCCGGCCTCCTGGACGGCGTCATCGAGGAGACCCTGCGCTGGGAGGGTCCGGTGGAGAACGCGACGTACCGGTACGCCGCGCAGCCCCTGGAGATCGGCGGCGCCCGGATAGCGAAGGGCGCCTCCGTGGTCATCGGCCTCGCCGCACCCAACCGCGACCCCGCGCGCTACCCCGACCCCGACCGCTTCGACCCCCGCCGCGACACCCGGGGCCACCTCGCGTTCGGGCACGGCATCCACTACTGCCTCGGCGCCCCGCTGGCCCGCCTGGAGGCGCGTACGGCCATCGCCTCGCTCCTGGAGCGCGCGCCCGGACTCGCCCTCGACGGGCCGGCCGGGGAGTGGCTGCCGGGGATGCTGATACGCGGGGTGCGGAGCCTGCCGGTGCGGTGGTCGACAGGGTGAGCCGGGCGCCGCGCGGGGACGGCCGTGTCCCTGCCGGAAGCGGCGGTGAAACCGGTCGGTCGGCCCGCCAAGCTGACTCGGGTTCGCATTTATGCGCGCGCGTACGGCCCCGTCTACGCGTGCGCCCCCGGAAGCTCCCCCAGATACACCGGTCTGCGCTCCCGCAGGGACACGGCGCACGCCTCCGCGATCCGCTGCGCCTGGAGCGCCTCACGGCCGTCACAGGGGTTCGCGCGCTCGCCCCGGACCACTTCGACGAACGCGTTCAGCTCGGCCTCGTAGGACGGCGCGAAACGCTCCAGGAAGCCGCTCCAGGGCTTGTCGGCGGCGGGCGGGCCGGTCGGCTCGGTGGAGGCGATGGGCGTCCGGTCGTCCAGCCCGACGACGATCTGGTCCAGCTCCCCGGCCAGCTCCATGCGCACGTCGTACCCGGCGCCGTTCATCCGTGTCGCCGTGGCCGTCGCCAGCGTGCCGCCCTCCAGGGTCAGCACCGCCGCCGCCGTATCGACGTCGCCCGCCGCGCGGAACATCGGCGGCCCGGCGTCCGAGCCCGTGGCGTACACCTGCGTCACCTCCCGCCCGGTCACCCAGCGCAGGGCGTCGTAGTCGTGCATCAGGTCGTCCCGGAAGATCCCGCCGGACACCGGCAGCCAGTCGGCGGGCGGCGGCGTCTGGTCGGACGTCACCGTCCGCACCGTGTGCAGCCGCCCCAGGCGGCCCGCACGGACGGCCTCGCGGGCGCCCAGGTAGCCGGTGTCGAAGCGCCGCTGGAAGCCCATCTGGAGCACCGTCCCGGCCGCCTCCACCTCGGCGAGCGCGTGCAGCGTGCCCGGCAGGTCGAGCGCGATCGGCTTCTCGCAGAAGACCGGCAGCCCCGCCCGCGCGGCCCGGCCGATCAGCTCGGCGTGCGCCGCCGTGGACGCGGTGATCACCACCGCGTCCACGCCCCAGCGGAAGATCTCGTCCACCCCGGGCGCCGCCGTCTCGCCGAGCCGCAGCGCTGCCTCCTGCGCCCGCGCGGGGTTCGCGTCGGTCAGGATCAGGGAGCCGACCTCGCGGTGCCGCCTCAGTGTGTTCGCATGAATCGTGCCGATGCGGCCCGTCCCGATGACGCCGATACGCATGAGGACAAAGTGAGGTCGCGGGCCGCACCCTGTCAATCCGAATGTCCGGACAATCTGACTGCGCAACTTCCCGTCGACGGACCCCACGGCTACGCTCGGGCCGTGCCGAAACCAGAAGTGGACCCGACCGTGCAGCTCGAACTCCGCGTGGACAGAAGCTCTCCGGTGCCGTTGTACTTCCAGCTGTCGCAGCAGCTGGAGGCGGCCATCGAGCACGGCTCGCTCACCCCCGGCAGCCTCCTCGGCAACGAGATCGAGCTCGCCGCGCGTCTCGGCCTGTCCCGCCCGACCGTCCGCCAGGCCATCCAGTCCCTCGTCGACAAAGGGCTCCTCGTGCGCCGCCGGGGCGTCGGTACCCAGGTCGTGCACAGCCAGGTCAAGCGGCCCCTCGAACTGAGCAGCCTCTACGACGACCTGGAGGCGGCCGGCCAGCGCCCCGCGACGACCGTCCTGGTCAACGCGGCCGTCCCCGCCACCGCCGAGGTCGCCGCCGCGCTCGGGGTCGCCGAGGGCAGCGAGGTCCAGCGCGTCGAACGCCTGCGCCTCGCGCACGGCGAGCCGATGGCGTACCTGTGCAACCACCTCCCCGCCGGGCTCCTCGACCTCGACACCGGCCAGCTGGAGGCCACCGGCCTCTACCGCCTCATGCGCGCGGCCGGGATCACCCTCCACAGCGCCCGCCAGTCCATCGGCGCGCGCGCGGCGACCGCCCCCGAGGCCGACCGCCTCGCCGAGCCCGAGGGTGCACCCCTGCTCACGATGCAGCGCACCACGTTCGACGACACCGGCCGCGCGGTCGAGTTCGGCGACCACATCTACCGCCCCAGCCGCTACTCCTTCGAGTTCCAGCTCCTCGTACGGCCCTGAGGGCGCCGTAGCCGTCGGGGCCCGCGCGGGACGACCTGCGCGGGCCTTTCCGTGATCCCTTCTCGCGCTCCCGCGCGCGTGTCGGAAGGGGCATCCGTCCTGATGTCCGGACAATGCGACCGAGTCGCGGTCCCCGGCCGCGCGTCCGGGGACCCCCCTGTTCGATACTGGGGCGTTTGCGTCCGGTGAGCGGTCACCGGGCGCGGACGGACGACAGAGCACGGCAGGACGGCAAGAAGGGCACGGCCTCGTGGCACGTTTTCGGACCTGGGCAGGGATCGCGGTGGCGGGGGCGCTGTGCGTGTCCCTCGCGGGATGCAGCAGCACCGGGGGCAAGCGCGCCGAGGACGCCCGCAAGGCCGCGTCGGCCCAGGGCAGGGCGGCGGTGAACACGCCCCGCTGGACGTTCGCGATGATCACCCACTCCGGCGACGGGGACACCTTCTGGGACATCGTCCAGAACGGCGCCAAACAGGCCGCCGTCAAGGACAACATCAACTTCCTGTACTCCCACGACGACGAGGCCCAGCAGCAGGCCCAGCTCGTCGACGCGGCCGTCGACAAGAAGGTCGACGGCATCATCGTCACCCTCGCCAAGCCGGACGCCCTGAAGGCCTCCCTCGCGCGCGCGGTGAAGGCCGGTATCCCCGTCATCACCGTCAACTCCGGCTCCGCCGAGTCCAAGGCGTTCGGCGCGCTCGCCCACATCGGGCAGGACGAGACCGTCGCCGGCGAGGCCGTGGGCGAGGAGCTGAACAAGCGCGGCAGGAAGAAGGCGGTCTGCATCCTGCACGAACAGGGCAACGTCGGCCACGAACAGCGCTGCGCGGGCGTCGCCAAGACGTTCACCGGCAGCGTCCAGAACCTGTACGTCACCGGCACCAACATGCCCGACGTGCAGTCAGCGATCGAGGCCAAGCTCCAGGCCGACACCTCGGTCGACGCCGTCGTCACCCTCGGCGCGCCGTACGCCGACACCGCCGTCAAGGCGAAGCAGGGCGCGGGCAGCAAGGCCGAGATCGACACCTTCGACCTCAACGCCAAGGTCGCCGAGGGCCTCTCGAACGGCTCCCTCGGCTTCGCGGTCGACCAGCAGCCGTACCTCCAGGGCTACGAGGCCGTCGACCTGCTCTGGCTGTATCGATACAACGACGACGTCCTCGGCGGCGGCAAGCCCGTCCTGACCGGCCCTCAGATCATCACCAAGGACCAGGCGGCCCGGCTCGCCCAGTACACCGAGCGGGGCACCCGATGACCGCCACGACCGACGAACGCCTGCTGGAGACCTCCCCGCTGCGCCGCCTCCTCGGCCGGCCCGAACTGGGGTCCGTGGTCGGCGCGATCGCCGTCTTCCTGTTCTTCGCGGTGATCGCCGACAGCTTCCTGCGCGCCGCGAGCCTGTCCACCGTCCTGTACGCGTCCTCGACGATCGGCATCATGGCCGTCCCCGTCGCCCTGCTGATGATCGGCGGTGAGTTCGACCTGTCGGCGGGCGTCATGGTGACGTCGTCAGCATTGATCTCATCCATGTTCAGCTACCAGATGACGGCCAACGTCTGGGTCGGCGTCGGTGTGTCCCTGCTGGTCACGCTCGCGATCGGCGTGTTCAACGGGTTCGTGCTCACCCGCACCAAGCTGCCCAGCTTCATCGTCACGCTGGGCACGTTCCTCATGTTGACCGGGTTGAATCTCGGGTTGACCAAGTTGATCGACGACACGGTGTCCACCAAGACCATCGCCGACATGGAGGGCTTCCCCTCCGCCCGCGACCTCTTCGCCTCCACGTTCACCATCGGCGGCGTCGACTTCAAGGTCACCATCCTGTGGTGGTTCGGCCTCGTCGCCCTCGCCTCCTGGATCCTGCTGCGCACCCGCGCGGGCAACTGGATCTTCGCCGTCGGCGGCAACGAGGACGCGGCCCGCGCGGTCGGCGTCCCGGTCGTCCGCACGAAGATCGGCCTCTACATGGGCGTCGCCTTCGGGGCGTGGATCTCCGGTCAGCACCTGCTGTTCAGCTACGACGTCGTCCAGTCCGGCGAGGGCGTCGGCAACGAGTTGATCTACATCATCGCGGCCGTCATCGGCGGCTGCCTCATCACCGGCGGCTACGGCAGCGCCGTCGGCTCGGCGGTCGGCGCGCTCATCTTCGGCATGACCAGCAAGGGCATCGTCTTCGCCGAGTGGAACCCCGACTGGTTCAAGTTCTTCCTCGGAGCGATGCTGCTCCTCGCGACCCTCCTCAACACGTGGGTCCGCAAGCGCGCGGAGGCGACCAAGTGACCCTCGTCGAACTGACCGACGTCAGCAAGCACTACGGCAACATCCGCGCGCTGGAGGGCGTCTCGCTGGCCGTCAACGCGGGCGAGATCACCTGCGTCCTCGGCGACAACGGCGCCGGCAAGTCAACATTGATCAAGATCATTGCCGGACTGCATCAACATGACGGCGGCACGCTCAACATTGACGGTGAATCAACCCATCTGACCTCCCCGCGCGACGCCCTCGACCGCGGCATCGCCACCGTCTACCAGGACCTCGCCGTCGTCGGCCTCATGCCGGTCTGGCGCAACTTCTTCCTCGGCTCCGAGCCCCGCGTCGGCAAGGGCCCCTTCAAACGCCTCGACACGGACTTCATGCGCCGCACGACCCACGCGGAACTGCTCCGCATGGGCATCGACCTCCGTGACGTCGATCAACCCATCGGCACACTGTCGGGCGGCGAACGCCAGTGCGTGGCGATCGCGAGGGCGGTGTACTTCGGCGCGAAGGTCCTGGTCCTGGACGAACCGACGGCGGCGCTGGGCGTGAAGCAGTCGGGCGTGGTCCTCAAGTACGTGGCGGCGGCGAGGGACGAGGGCCTGGGCGTGGTCTTCATCACCCACAACCCGCATCACGCGTATCTGGTGGGGGACAGGTTCGTGCTGCTGAAGAGGGGGGCCATGGCGGGCAACTACGCGCGGGACGAGATCACGCTGGACGAGCTGACCAGCCAAATGGCGGGTGGAACAGAGCTGGACGCTCTACGCCACGAGCTGCAACGAACCCAGGGGCGCGGGGAACTGCGCGAGTAACCACGATGCACCCGCAGACGGCGATGCACAGAACCCCCCACCCCCTGCCCCGCTCGGCGCCCTACACGCGCGTGCGGCAGAATCAAGCCCGATGAGCACCTACGGCACCTTCACCGCCCCCATCGGCTCCCGCCGAGCCCCGGTCCTGCGCACCGTCGGCACCCGCGAACGCCGCTCACACCTGACGGCGCCCCGCGTCCCGACGGTCGGCATCGACATCGGCGGCACCAAGGTCATGGCGGGCGTGGTCGACGCCGACGGCAACATCCTGGAGAAGCTCCGCACGGAGACCCCGGACAAGTCGAAGAGCCCGAAGGTCGTCGAGGACACGATCGTCGAACTGGTCCTGGACCTCTCGGACCGCCACGACGTGCACGCGGTCGGCATCGGCGCGGCCGGCTGGGTGGACGCGGACCGCAACCGCGTCCTGTTCGCCCCGCACCTGTCGTGGCGCAACGAGCCCCTGCGCGACCGCCTCTCGGGCCGCCTGTCGGTGCCGGTCCTGGTGGACAACGACGCCAACACGGCGGCGTGGGCGGAGTGGCGGTTCGGCGCGGGCCGCGGCGAGGACCACCTGGTGATGATCACGCTGGGCACCGGCATCGGCGGCGCGATCCTGGAGGACGGCCAGGTCAAGCGCGGCAAGTACGGCGTGGCGGGCGAGTTCGGGCACATGCAGGTCGTCCCCGGCGGCCACCGCTGCCCGTGCGGCAACCGCGGCTGCTGGGAGCAGTACAGCTCCGGCAACGCGCTCGTGCGCGAGGCGAAGGAACTGGCGGTGGCGGACTCGCCGGTCGCGTACGGGCTCATCGAGCACGTCAAGGGCCAGATCGACGACATCACCGGCCCGACGATCACGGAGCTGGCCCGCGAGGGCGACGCGATGTGCATCGAGCTGCTCCAGGACATCGGCCAGTGGCTCGGCGTCGGCATCGCGAACCTGGCCGCCGCCCTCGACCCGTCGTGCTTCGTCATCGGCGGCGGCGTGTCGGCCGCCGACGACCTGCTCATCGTGCCCGCGCGGGACGCGTTCAAGCGCCAGCTCACCGGCCGCGGCTACCGCCCCGAGGCGCGCATCGTGCGCGCGCAGCTCGGCCCCGAGGCCGGCATGGTGGGCGCCGCCGACCTGGCCCGCCTGGTGGCCCGCAGGTTCCGCCGCGCGAAGCGGCGCCGGGTGGAGCGGTACGAGCGCTACGAGCGGTTCGCCGAGACACGCCGTACGCAGGACTCGGCGTGACCGCGGCGCTGCCCCGGCAGGCGGCGCCCCCGGACGAACCGTCCCGCCCCCCGGAGGACCGAGGGCACGTGATCCGGCGCAGGGCGCTCACCCTGCTGATCATCGTGCTGCTGATCGGCGTACCGGCGGGTTATCTGGTGATCTCCGCCGCGCAGAGCCGGGACAGCGGCAAGGACAAGGAGGCGAAGTACTCGGCGACCGGCCTCAGCAAGGGCTGGCCGTCGAAGGTGCAGCGCCGCCTGTACGACGTACCGGTGCCGCACCCCTCGGTCAACGTCGCGTACTACGAGACCAACAACTGGCGCACCAGCCGCCTGTACGTCCAGTTCCAGACGACGAACGCCGGGCTGGACGAGTTCCTCGCCGACCTCGGGCTCACCCGCGCCGACCTGGTCAAGGGCGAGATCGCCGTCAACGCGCGCGATCAGGGCATCACCGGCTGGAACTTCACCGGCCCGGGCGCCCGACCCGGCGACAACCTCGGCCTCGTGAAGGAGCAGAAGAACCCCAAGCCGACCCTGGACGTCGTCGTGAACACCTGGAACACCGACAACCCGTTCGTGTACGTCGTCTCCCGCACCAGCCCCTGAGACCCCGTGACAGGCGGCCCCGGCCGGTCTCCGGGACCGATTGTCAGACCCCGCCCGTAGAGTCGGAGACGACCGGATCCGAGACACGGGCGGAGGTGGACGAAGCGCATGGACGAGCAGGTGGTGGAGGTGCCCTCGCGGCTGGCGGCCGTCTTCCTGCCCGCCCCGCTGCCCCGCGCGGGCCGCGTCGCGTTCTGGGACCCCGCGGACGGCCCACTGCCCGCCGGTGACGTCACGGACCTGACGGTCGTACGGCCGCACGGCGCGGCCGGGGCCCGCCGTCGGCAGGCCCCGGCGCTGTCGCTGCCCCTGGAGCGCGCCCTGCCCCTCCTGGTGCGCGCCCGCCGCGACCCCGCCGCCCACCCCGCCACCGCCTGCTGGGGCGCCGCCGCCCTGCACGCGCTGCGGCTCGTCGCGCGCGGGCGACTGCTGCCGGGCCTGACCCCCGCCGGGGACGACGCCTGGCGCGCGGGCCCGCTCGACCCCGAGGACCTCGCGCACCTGCGCGCGATCGCCGCCGCCCTGCCGTACGAGGGCCACGCGGTACCGCTCCCCGGCGCGGGCCCCCTGCGCCTGCCCGACCCCGAACCGCTGGTGCGGGCCTTCCTGGACGCCGTCGCCGACACCCTCCCGCGCACCCCCGCCGCACCCCACACCGTCGGCCGCCCCTTCGCCGACCAGCGCCCCCAGCGCCTCCCCGGCGCCCGCGACTGGGCCGCCGAGGTCGCCGCCGGGCGCGACGCGGGCGTACGGATCTCGCTGCGCCTCGACCTCTCCGCGTCCGCCGTGTTCGACGACAGCGAGGACGCCGCCCGCGCGGGAGCCGCGATCGTCCAGGTCCACAGCCTCGCCGACCCGACGCTCGTGACCGACGCCTCGGCCCTGTGGACGGGCGCCGCCGAAGCCGCGTTCGGCCCCCGCGCGCGCGTGGACGCCGCGCTCGCCGTACGGCGCGCCGCGCGCGTGTGGCCCCCGCTGGCCCGCCTCGCCGAGCGGGACGCGCCGGACGCGCTGGCCCTCTCCGAGGAGGAGCTGACCGACCTCCTGGGCCGCGCGGGGGCCCGGCTCGCGCAGGCCGGAGTCGCCGTCCACTGGCCCCGCGACCTCGCGCAGGACCTCACCGTCACCGCCGTCGTGCGCTCCGCGCCCGGCTCGGCGACGGACGGCACCGGGTTCTTCGAGGGCGAGGAACTCCTCAAGTTCCACTGGCAGTTGGCGCTCGCCGGTGATCCGCTCACCGAGGCCGAGATGGACGTCCTGGCCGAGGCCCACCGGCCCGTCGTACGGCTGCGCGACCAGTGGGTCGTCGTCGACCCGGAGCTGGTCCGCAAGGCCCGCAAGCGCGAACTCGGCCTCCTCGACCCCGTCGACGCGCTGTCCGTCGCGCTCACCGGCAGCGCGGAGATCGACGGCGAGACCGTCGAAGCCGTCCCCGTGGGCGCGCTGGCCGCCCTCCGTGACCGGCTCACCGCGGGCGTACGGCCCGCCGAGCCGCCGGCCGGGCTGACGGCCACCCTGCGCGACTACCAGCTCAAGGGCCTCGCCTGGCTGGACCTGATGACCTCCCTCGGCCTCGGCGGCTGCCTCGCGGACGACATGGGGCTCGGCAAGACCGTCACCCTCATCGCCCTGCACCTCAAGCGCGCCCGCCCCGAGCCCACCCTCGTGGTCTGCCCCGCCTCCCTCCTCGGCAACTGGCAGCGCGAGATCGGCAAGTTCGCCCCCGGCACCCCCGTACGCCGCTTCCACGGACCGGACCGCACGCTGGACGACCTCACCGGCGGCTTCGTCCTCACGACGTACGGCACGCTGCGCTCCGCCGCGACCGCGCTCGCCGGCCGGCCCTGGGACATGGTCGTCGCCGACGAGGCGCAGCACGTGAAGAATCCCCACTCCGCGACCGCCAAAGCGCTCAGGACGATTCCCTCGCCCGCGCGCGTGGCGCTCACCGGCACGCCCGTCGAGAACAACCTCTCCGAACTGTGGGCGCTCCTCGACTGGACGACGCCCGGGCTCCTCGGTCCCCTCAAGGCGTTCCGGTCCCGGCACGCGCGCGCGGTGGAGAACGGTGAGGACGCGGAAGCCGTCGAACGTCTTGCACGTCTCGTGCGGCCGTTCCTGTTGCGGCGTCGCAAGTCCGATCCCGGGATCGTGCCCGAGCTTCCGCCCAAGACCGAGACCGACCATCCTGTGCCGCTCACCCGTGAACAGGCCGCGCTGTACGAGGCGGTCGTGCGTGAGTCGCTGCTCGCCATCGAGACGTCCGACGGGATGGCCCGGCGGGGGCTCGTTCTCAAGCTTCTCGGGGCGCTCAAGCAGATCTGCGACCATCCCGCGCTCTATCTCAAGCAGGACCCCGGTGCGCCCGGACGTTCCGGCAAACTCGCCCTTCTCGACGAGCTGTTGGACACGGTTCTCTCCGAGGACGGGTCCGCGCTCGTCTTCACGCAGTACGTCGGGATGGCTCGGCTCGTCACCGCCCATCTCGCCTCCCGCGCGGTTCCTGTCGAGCTGCTGCACGGCGGTACGCCTGTCGCCGAGCGTGAGCGCATGGTCGACCGGTTTCAGGACGGGGCCACGCCTGTGCTCGTCCTGTCCCTCAAGGCTGCCGGGACCGGGCTCAACCTCACGCGTGCGGGGCATGTCATCCACGTCGACCGGTGGTGGAACCCTGCTGTCGAGGAGCAGGCCACGGACCGTGCGTACCGCATCGGGCAGACCCAGCCCGTCCAGGTTCACCGGCTCATCACCGAGGGGACCGTCGAGGACCGGATCGCCGAGATGCTGGAGAGCAAGCGGGCGCTCGCGGACTCGATCCTCGGGGGCGGGGACGCGGCACTGACGGAACTGACCGACCGGGAGCTGTCCGACCTGGTGTCGTTGCGGAGGGAGGGGTGATGGGGGAGTCGATGAGCCCTGCGGAGGCGGTTCGGCGGGCGTTGCGGAAGGCGCGGGGCGCCGGGTCGGGCGGCGAGGGGGCGGACGGGAGTGGGGAGGTGCTGAGCGTGGGGGCGGTAATGGCGGAGTGGGTGGGTGCTGTTGAGGGGGCGGATCGGGTGGGTGGGGAAGAGGTGGGTTCCGGGCGGGCGGTTGAGGAGGGGGCGGTGCTGGAGGGTGGTTCGGGGCGTTCGGCGGCAGTGGGGGGCGAGAGGGTGGTTGGGGAAGAGGTGGGTTCCGGGCGCGCGGGCGGAGAGGGGGCGGTGCTGGAGGGTGGTTCGGGGCGTCCGGCGGCAGTGGGAGGCGAGAAGGTGGCGCGGCCCGGGGATGCGGCTCGGGCTGCGTTGCGTGAGGCGTTGGCGGCGCGGCGAGGGGGCGCTGGGCGGGAAGAGGTGGGGGAGGTCGGTGCTGGTGAGGGGGCTTCTCGTGGTGCGCGGGGTTCTGAGGGGGATGTTGCTTCCGGGGGCGGGCTGCGTGTGGCTGGGGAGGGTGAGCCTGAGGGAGGGGCGTCCGGCGCGCGTGGGGGTTCGGCGGACCTTGATGCCGGTTCCGCTGGTGGGGCCGTGGACGCTGTCGACGTACCCCGGCCCGCCGACGTCGCTCGGCAGGCGCTGAGGGCTGCGCGGGCGCGGAGGCGGGAGGAGGACGAGGCTGCGGCTCAGGGCGGGCGGAAGTCGGGGCGGGGTGGGGCGGCGCGAGGTGCGGCTGTGCCGGGGGTTCCCGTCGCGGGTGAGCGGGCGCGGGATCTGAAGAGTTGGCTGGCGGGGGCTTTTCGGATGCCTTCGGAGGATGAAGGGGAGGAGACGGAGGGTGGGGGTGTGCGGGATGCGGAGGCTTGGGCGGGTGGGGAGGGGGGTCTGTCTGCGGAGGGGGTGCGTGTTGCGGACGAGGGTGACGAGACCGGGGTGACGGCGTTGCCGGGGGCGGGGGCGGACGTAGCGCTGCCGTGGGTCGGGGCGGACGCGTTGTACGCCACCCGGGGGCAAGGGCAAGGGCAAGGGCAAGGGCAGGGGTCGGGTTCGGCATCGGAGCTGCGCGCGGGTTCGCCGACGGAGTCGTACCGGTCGGCCTTCCAGGAGCTGTCCGCAGCCGCCGACCTGGCCCGCCCTGCTTCGGCTCGCGGCCCGGCCAGCCCCGTTTCGGCCCCCGGCCCGGCTCGCCCCGTTCCGGCTCCCGGTCCGGCTCCGGCTCATGACTCGGTATCGGCTTCGGGCTTGGCCGGGGCTCACGACCCGGCTTCAGGTTTGACCTCGGCCACCCCAGGAACCTCGGCCTTCGACCAGCCCCAATCCCCGGCTGCGCCCCAGCCCTCCGCCCAACTGGACGAGCCCTCGGCCGGACAGCCTGTCTCTCCCGGGGCCGGGGACCAACCCGCGCTCTCGGACGACTCCGGGACCGTACGGGATGCTTCCGGCCGGCATCAGCCCGCGCTGGCCGACGAGCCCTCAACAGAGGCACATGCTTCTCCCCGGGCTCGGTCTGCGCCCTCCGATGAGCCCGACGCCGGACCGCATGCTTCCTCCGGGGCCCAGTCCGCGCTTGCCGATGAGCCTGACGCTGCCTCGGATGCCTCTTCTCGGGCCAAGTCTGCGCGCTCGGGTGAGCCCTGGGGCGTGCCGGTTGCTTCTTCTCCGGCGGGGTCCGTGTTCGCTGATGAGTTCCGAGCTGTGCCGCAGGTTCCTCCCGGGTCTCTGCTTGCGTCCTCCGGCGAGCCCGACGCTGGAGCGCATGCTTCCCTCCGGGCCCAGTCCGCGCCCGCCGATGAGCCTGACACTGCCTCGGATACCTCTCCTCGGGCCAAGTCTGCGCGCTCGGGTGAGCCCTGGGGCGTGCCGGTTGCTTCTTCTCCGGCGGGGTCCGTGTTCGCTGATGAGTTCCGAGCTGTGCCGCAGGTTTCTCCCCGGTCTCTGCCTGCGTCCTCCGGCGAGCGAGACGCCGGACCGTATGCCTTCCCCCGGGCCCAGTCCGCGCCTGGAGATGGGTTTGACGCTGCCTCGGATGCCTCTTCTCGGGCCAAGTCTGCGCGCTCGGGTGAGCCCTGGGGCGTGCCGGTTGCTTCTTCTCCGGCGGGGTCCGCCCTTGCTGATGAGTTCCGAGCCGCGCCGCAGGTTCCTCCCGGGCCTCAGCTTGCGTCCTCCGGCGAGCCTGACGCCGGACCGCATGCTTCCCTCCGGGCCCAGTCCGCGCCTGGCGATGAGCCTGACACTGCCTCGGATACCTCTTCTCGGGCCAAGTCTGCGCGCTCGGGTGAGCCCTGGGGCGTGCCGGTTGCTTCTTCTCCGGCGGGGTCCGCGTTCGCTGATGAGTTCCGAGCTGCGCCGCAGGGTTCTCCTCGGCCTCGGCCTGCGTCCTCCGGCGAGCCCGACGCTGAACCGCATGCCTCTCTCCGAGCCAAGTCCGCGCCCGCCGATGAGTCCGACGCTGCTTCGCATGCTTCTCCCCGGGCCGAGTCCGCGCTCGCCGATGAACCTGACGCTGGAGCGCATGCCTCCCCCCGAGCCCAGTCCGCGCGCTCCAGTGAGCCTCGGGCCGTGCCGCCTGTTTCCCCCCGGGGCGAGTCCGGGGTCTCCGACGGGTCCAGGGAGGCGCCGCATGCCTTCCCCCGGTCTCACCCCGCGCTCGCCGACGACCCCCTGGCCACACCGGATTCCCCGGCTCAGCCCGCGACCCCGTTCCATCCCTCCGTCGAACCCCGCGCCTACGTCCCCCGAACCATGGCCTCCCCCTCCCGCGACGGCGATCTCCGGCGTACCTTCTCCGCCCTCCCCGTCCAGGGTGCCCCCTTCGCGCGTACCTGGTGGGGTGTGGCGTGGGTTTCCGCGTTGGAGGGTGGGGCCTTGGATGCGGGGCGGCTCGTGCGGGGGCGGGGGTATGCCGAGGGCGGGCGGGTGGACGCGATCACCGTGACGCCCGGGTCCGTGCTGGCGTACGTGCAGGGGAGCCGGCCGAGGCCGTACCGGGTGCAGGTCAGGCTGCGGACGTGGGCGGCGGAGGACTGGGAGCGGTTCCTGGGTGCGGCGGTGGAGCGGCCGGGGCAGATCGCCGCGCTGCTGGACAAGGAGGTCCCGCCGGCGCTGGCGGCGGAGTGCGGGGTGCCGTTGCTGCCGGTGGCGGGGGAGCTGGAGCCGCAGTGCAGCTGCCCGGACCGGGGCCACCCCTGCAAGCACGCGGCAGCCCTCTGCTACCAGACCGCGCGCCTGCTGGACGCCGACCCGTTCGTCCTGCTCCTGCTGCGCGGCCGGGGCGAACGCGACCTGCTGGACACGCTGGCCCGCCGCAGCGCCGCGCACGCGGCCCGCGCCGCGAGGGACGGCGAGAGAGCGGACCTGCCCGGCGTCCGCGCCGCCGAGGCGATCGTCCGGCGCGACCAACTCCCGCTCCCGCCCGCCCCGTTGCCCGTGCCGCCGCACCCGGAGCAGCCCCCGGCGTACCCGTCCGTCCCCGACGGCCCGGACGCCTTCGCGCTGGACCAGCTCGCCACGGACGCCGCCGCCCGCGCGCACGCGCTGCTCGCGACCGGCGAGGACCCGATCGGCGGACTCTCCCTGTGGCAGGACGCCGTACGCCTGGCCGCCGCCCGCCCCGGCTCCGGCCTCACCGCCACGACCCGCGCCCTGTACTCCTCCCTCGCCGCCGCCACGGGCCGTACGTCCGGCGACCTCGCCCGCGCGGTCGCCGCGTGGCGGCAGGGCGGGCTCGACGGGCTCGCCGTCCTGGAGGACCCCTGGGACCCGCCCGCCGGCCGCTTCGACCGGGCCCGCCCCCTCCTCCTCGCCACCGGCCGCCCCGCCTTCCGCCCCTGGCGCAACCACCTCACCCACCCCGTCGGCCACGTCCAACTCCGTTACGGCCAGGACGGCTTGTGGTACGCGTACGAATCGGAACCGGGCGACGAGGACTGGTGGCCCCGGGGCACACCCGCGTACGACCCGATCGACGCACTGACGACCGTGGACCCGCCACAGCATGGAACATGACGGTCGAAAGTGACCTGAAAGGCCAATTCCGGGCCACCCGAACAGGCCCTCCGAAAGGGGGGAGCGAATCACGTTGACACTCTCGTCGGCCCCGGGCGATCTTTCCCGCGCCGGGAGAACACGCCGGGAGCACACACCGACCACCGAAAGCGAAGTCAACGTGACGGACAACGCCGGTCCAGCACCCCTCAGCGGCCGGGTAGCGGGCAGCCCCAGCGCCCTGTGGCACGAGGAGGTGCTCGGCCCGCACTTCCAGTACGAGGTCACCCATCTGCTGCCCTGGTACATCGTGATCGAGAAGGTACTGGCCGCCGAGTACGCGCGGCTGGGCGTGGTCACCGACGCCGAGGCCCGGGAACTGGGGCAGGCCCTGCACGGCGCGGACGCCGAGGCGCTCGTGGCCGATCCCTCGGCCAACATGTCGGACATCACGTTCGCCCTGGAGCGGTACGTCGAGCAGCGGCTGACCCACCCGATCCCCGCCTGGCACGTGGACCGCAGCCGCAACGACCTCCAGGCCACCGCCCAGCTGATGTCCGGACGGCATGAACTGACCGGCGTCGCACGCAGACTGGCGGAGTTCGGCACGGCCGTGCACCGGCTGGCCGGGGCGAGCCGCGAGCTGCCCATGCCGGGGCACACGCACTTCCAGGCGGCGCAGATCATCAGCCCCGGCTACTACCTCGCGGCCGTCTCCGAGCAGGTCCTGCACACGCTGCGGCGCCTGCTGTCGACGTACGACGGCCTGGACGCCTGCCCGCTCGGCTCGGGCGCCATGGCCGGCCAGGAACTGGCCTGGGACCGGGACCGGATGGCCCGGCTGCTGGGGTTCCAGCGGGCCCAGCCGGTCGCGCTGACCGGCGTGGCCTCACGCGGCTGGGTGGCCGAGGTGACCGCGGACATGAGCACCCTCGGCATCGCGCTGAGCCGGTTCGCCACCGACCTGCTGACCTGGGGGAGCGGCGAGTTCGGCTTCATCGACCTGCCGGACGAGCTGTGCGGGATCTCCTCGGCCATGCCGCAGAAGAAGAACTTCCCGGTGCTGGAACGCATCCGGGGCCGTACGGCGCACCTGTCGACCTACCACCTCGACACGGTGCTCGGGCAGCGCAACACCCCGTACACCAACCTCGTGGAGGTGGGGAAGGAGGCCGGGGCGAACCTGGCGACCGCCTACGCCACCCTGCACAGCGTGCTGCGGCTGTTCACGGAGGTCGTGGACCGGCTGACCTTCCACGACGACCGGATGCGGGCCGCCTGCGAGCGCGAGTACCTCGGCGGCTTCGCCCTCGCCAACGCCCTGACGCTGCGCGAAGGCGTGCCGTGGCGGCGCGCGCAGGTGGTGGCCGGGGCGTACATCGTCGCGGCGATGGAGGCCGGCCTGTCCCCGGCCGAGCCCGACGCGCAGCTGCTGCGGAAGGTCGCCGACGAGCGGGGGTTCACCCTCGCCGACCCCGCCGCGGCGCTGAGCACGATCCGGGACGCCGACGCGGGTCTGCGGCGCCCCGCGTCCGCCGGCTCCGCCCACCCGGACGCCACCGCCGCCGTCCTGCGCGAGCAGGAGCGCGAGTACGAGCGGCTGCGTACGGAATGGGACCTGCGCACAGCCCGGGTCGCCGCCGGCCTGGCGGAGACGGACCGCCTGCTGACGGGAGGGACGGCGTGATCTACGGCAGCATGCACGAGGCGATCGGGCGGACCCCGCTGGTCCGGCTGCGGCTGGACGCGCCGAGCGGCGTCGAGGTGTACGCCAAGCTGGAACTGGCCAACCCGTTCGCCATGAAGGACCGGGTGGCCCGCCACATCATCCTCAGGGCCCGCAGCCAAGGGGTGCTGCGCCCGGGAGCCCCGATCGTGGAGAGCTCCTCCGGCACCATGGCGCTCGGTGTCGCGCTGGTCGGCAGGGCGCTGGGCCACGAGGTGCACATCGTCACGGACCCCCGGATCGACGCGGTCACCCGGGCCAAACTGCGCTCGCTGGGCTGCGAGCTGCACGTGGTGGCCGAGATGACGGCACAGGGCTGGCAGGGCGCCCGGCTGGAGCGGCTCGACGCACTCATGCGCGACCTGCCCGGCGCCTTCTGGCCGCAGCAGTACAGCAACCCGGACAACCCCGGCGCGTACCGGGAGCTGGCCGACGAACTCCGTGCCGACCTCGGCAGGATCGACACCCTGGTGGGCGCCGTCGGCTCGGGCGGCTCGCTGTGCGGTTCGGTACGGGCGCTGCGCCGTACGCTGCCGGACCTCTGGGCGGTCGGGGTGGACTGCGTGGGCAGCGCCCTGTTCGACCAGCCCGACGAGCCGAGACGTCTCCAGAGCGGGCTCGGCAACAGCCTGCTGCCGAAGAACCTCGACCGGCGGGTCATCGACGAGGTGCACTGGCTCAACGACCGGGAGGCGTTCGAGGCGGCCGTCGCCCTCGCGGGCGAGCAGCAGATCTTCGCGGGGAACACCTCAGGGTCGGTGTACCGCGTCCTCGGCGACGTCGCCGCGCGGGCCCGGCCGGGCAGCCGCGTCGTGGGGATCTTCCCCGACCGCGGCGACCGTTACGCGGACACCGTGCACGACCCGGACCACTGGGCCGCGCACCGGCTCGACGAGCTGGAGTCGTCCCTGGCACCGGAGGCGGTCGACTACGGCACGACCGTCCGCTCGTGGTCGCGGGCGGTCTTCAAGGGCAGTGTCGACAAGGACAGGCACCTGCTGTTCATCGAGTCCAACACCACCGGGACCGGCATGATGGCCCTGCGCTCTTCGGCCGCGCTCGACCTCAGGCCGGTGCTGCTGACCGGCGACCCGGACCGCTACGCCGGACTCGACGGAACCGGCTGCGAGGTCCTGCGGTGCGACACCAACGACGCGGTCGCGCTGCGGTCGGCGATCCAGGAGCGCTTCGCCCGCGAGGAGATCGCGGGGGTCACCACCACCAGCGACTTCTACGTCCCCGCCGTGGCCGACGTCGCGGAGTGGCTGGGGCTGCCCGGCAACCCCGTGCGGGCCGTGACGCTGTGCCGCAACAAGGCGCTGCTGCGCGCGGCGCTCGCCGAGGCCGGGGTGGGACAGCCGCGCTTCGCGGTCGTGACCGGCCCGGACGAGGTGGCGGACGCCGTCGCCGAGGTGGGCCTGCCTTGCGTGGTCAAGCCGGCCGACGACTCGGGCTCCAACAACGTCCTGCTCTGCCGCACCGTGCGGGAGGCCGCCGCGCAGGCCGAGGTGATCCTCGGCATCCACACCAACATGCGCGGCATGCCGACCGCCAGGACCGTGCTGGTCGAGGAGTTCGTGGACGCCCCCGAGTTCAGCGTGGAGATGTTCAGCCGCGACGGGGTCGCCGCATGCGTGGGCGTCACCGCCAAACAGGTCGGCGGCGCACCGTACTTCGTCGAGAGCAGGCACCTCTTCCCGGCCGGGCTGCCCGCGCGGGACCGGGCCGCGCTCGTCGACGCCGTGACGGCGGCGCTGACCGCCTGCGGGGTGGCACTCGGCCCCACGCACACCGAGGTCAGGCTGACCGCGAACGGCCCGGTGATCATCGAGATCAACCCGCGGCTGGCCGGCGGGATGATCCCGGAGCTGATCCGGCTGGCCACCGGAGTGGACCTGCTGGAACAGCAGCTGCGGGCGGCGGTGGGCCAGGCACCGGTCCTCACGCCCACCCGCGAGGGGTACGCGGGCATCCAGTTCCTGATCCCCGGCCGGGAGGGCGTACTGGCCCGGGTCGACGGCGTACCGGCGGCCACCGCCGTCACCGGGGTCGACCGGGTGACGGTCACCGGGCGGGCCGGGGCCCGGGTACGCCCGGCGCGCAACGCCTACGACCGGCTGGGCCACGTGATCGCGAGCGCGCCGACCCCCGCAGCGGTGGACGGCGCCCTGGACACCGCCCTCGCCGCCGTACGGCTGGAGATCGAGGACGAACCGCCGGCCGGCGGCCGGTGACGGTCGGGTACGGACGCGCGCCCCACGCGTAAAGGCTCCCGGTGGACGGCCCCCCTTCGCGGGGGTGGTCCACCGGGAGCCTTCCGTGGTGGGGCGGCCGGGGTCAGGCCCAGGCGCGGCGCAGTGCGTCCAGGTGCTCCAGGCCGCCCAGTACGGTGTCCGCGTCGTCGATGAAGTCGATCAGGCACGCGACCTCGTCGACGCCCGCGTCCCGTATGCCGCGCAGCAGCTCCGCGTTGTCCTCGACGGTGCCGAACAGGCCGCCCGTGTCGAAGTACCGCTCGAAGCCGAGGGAGACCAGGAAGTCGACGTCCTCGGGGGTGAGGTCGTCCGGGTCCAGGTCGGGCATGATGTCGCCGGCGGCCTTCAGGAGCAGCCCGAGCGAGGTGCGCAGATAGGCGCTGAACGGTTCGCGCACGATCTCGCGCACCTCGTCCCGGTCGGTGCCGAGGAACGTGTGGAGCATCAGCACCACATGGCCGGGGTCGCCCTCGGGCAGCGCCGCGCGGTAGACGGCGATCTTCTCCGCGAGCTCACCGGCCGACTGCCCGAGCAGGTGGGTGAGCACCCCGGCGCCCGTCTCGCCCGCCTCGCGGAACGTCTCGGGGTTGCCCGCAGCCGTCAGCCAGACCGGCAGTTCGGCGCGTACCGGCTCCGGGTAGGTGCGCAGTTCGCGCTTCTCGCCGTCCCCGTCGGTCACGGCCAGGGCGCCGCCGCGCCACAGCTCCCGTACGTCGGCGATGGTCCGCGCCAGCACCTCCTTGCGGTCGGCGTAGTGGTGCGGGGCCAGGGCGAAGTCCGCGGCGTGCCAGCCGGACGCGAAGGAGAGGCCGACGCGCCCGCCGGACAGGTTGTCGACGACGGACCACTCCTCGGCGATCCGCAGGGGGTGGTGCAGCGGTGCCACCACGCTGCCCGAGCGGATCTGGACCCGCTCGGTCACCGCCGCCACGGCCGCGCCGGTGACGGCGGGGTTGGGGTAGGAGCCGCCGAAGGGGTGGAAGTGCCGCTCCGGCGTCCACACCGAGGTGAAGCCGTGGGTGTCGGCGAAGCGGGCTCCTTCGAGCAGCAGGCGGTAGCCGTCCGTGCCGGCCGAGTTGTTGGCGAAGTAGAACAGGCCGAAATCCACGGGCTTCCTCTGGTGTGTGGGTGGCTGATGTGCGGTCAGGACAGTTCGCCCAGGACGGCGGTGCCCGTCTGCGCGGTGCTGAGCGAGCCGCCGAGGTCCGGGGTGCACCGCCGCTTCGCGATGGTCCTGCCGACCGCGTCCCGTACCGCCGTGGCCTGCGGGCCGCGCCCGGCGCAGTCCAGCAGCAGGGCGGCGCTGAGGATGGCCGCGAGCGGGTTCGCCGTACCGGATCCGGCGAGGTCGGGGGCCGAGCCGTGGACCGGTTCGCACAGGGCGAAGCCGGTGTCCGGGTTGAGGTTCGCCGAGGCCGCCGTCCCCATGCCGCCCGCCAGTTCGGCGGTGAGGTCGCTCAGGATGTCGCCGTGCGCGTTGTTGGCGACGATCACGTCGAAGGCCGTCGGGTCGGACACCAGGTGCATCACCGCCGCGTCCACGTAGAGATGCCGTACGGCCAGGTCGGGCCGGCGGGCCGCCACCTCGCGGAAACAGCGCTGCCACAGCGCGCCGTTGTTCGGTACGGCGTTGGCCTTGTCGACCAGGCACACCGAGGTGGTGGCGCGGGCGAACGCGAACTCCAGCGCCCTGGTGACCCCGCGGCAGGTGCTCACCTCGGTGTCGATGGCCGTCTCGTGCTCGGTGCCGGGGCGCAGCCGGCCGCCGACGCCCACGTACAGGCCCTCGGTGTTCTCGCGCACCACCGTGCAGTCGATCGCCCTGAGCGCGGGGTCGCGCAGCGGGCTCAGCCGGTCGTGCAGCAGCTTCGCCGGGCGGTGGTTGACGTAGAGGTCGAGGTCGAACCGCAGGCGCAGCAGTACGTCGCGGGCGTAGGCGGGGTCGGTGACCCGGGGGTCGCCGATGGCGCCCAGGAGCGCGCCGTCCGCCTCGCCGACCCGGGCGAACTCCTCGTCGGACAGGGCGGGCCCGCCGGCCAGGAAGCGGTCGGCGCCCACCTGGTCCAGGACGTCGGTCTCCAGGTCGGGGGCGACCTCCTTCAGCACGCGCAGGGCCTCGGCGGTGACCTCGGGCCCGATGCCGTCCCCGGGCAGGACCGCCACGCGCTTCACGCCGCGCTCCCGGAGGGCCTCGGCAGCCAGCGGGGCCTGGTCCGCTCGTACGCGGCGATGGCGTCCTGGGACCTGAGCGTGACGTCGATGTCGTCCAGGCCCTCCAGCAGGAGCTTGCGGGCCCGGGCCGCCACCTCGAACGGCCACTGCCGCTCGCCGTCGACGACCCGCTGTGCGCGCAGGTCGACGGTGAGGGCGTAGGAGGCCGACGCCTGGGCGCGGTCCAGCATCCCGGCCACGGCTTCCTGCGGGAGCTGTACGGCGAGCAGCCCGTTGCGTAGCGCGTTGCGCAGGAAGATGTCGCCGAAGCTGGGGGCGATCACGGCCCTGAAGCCCCAGTCCCGCAGCGCCCACACCGCGTGTTCGCGGGAGGAGCCGGTGCCGAAGTGGGGGCCGGCCAGCAGGATGCTCGCCCCGGCGCGCGCGGGCTCGTTCAGGACGAACCCGGGGTCCTCGCGCCAGCGGGCGAACAGGGCGTCCTCGAAACCCGTCTTCGTGAGCCTGCGGCAGTGCCGGGCCGGGATGATCTGGTCGGTGTCCACGTCGCTGCGGCGCAGCGGCACACAGGTACCGGTGTGCTCGGTGAGCGCGTCCATGGTTCGGTCCTCGTTCAGTCGAGATCGGCGGGGGCGGCGAGCCGCCCGGCGACGGCCGTGGCGGCGGCCAGGGCGGGAGAGACCAGGTGGGTCCGGGCTCCCGTGCCCTGGCGGCCCTCGTAGTTGCGGTTGGAGGTGGAGGCGCAGCGCTGGGCGGCCATCAGCCGGTCGGGGTTCATGCCGAGGCACATCGAGCAGCCGGAGAACCGCCACTGCGCGCCCGCGTCGGTGAACACCTTGTCCAGCCCCTCCGCCTCGGCCGCCCGGCGGACCTCCATCGAGCCGGGGACGACGAGCATGTCGACGCCGGGGGCGATCGTCCGCCCCCGCAGCACGTCGGCGGCGGCCCTGAGGTCTTCGAGGCGGCCGTTGGTGCAGGAGCCGAGGAAGACGGAGTCGACGGCGATGTCCCGCATCGGGGTGCCGGGCGTCAGGCCCATGTAGTCCAGCGCCTTGCGGGCGACGGCCTGTTCCACCGGGTCGGCGAGCGCCTCGGGGTCGGGGACGAGGTCACCGATGCCCACGGCCTGGCCCGGGTTGGTGCCCCAGGTGACGTACGGGGTCAGGGACGCGGCGTGGATCACGACCGTGCGGTCGAAGGTGGCGCCCTCGTCGGTGCGCAGGTCCCGCCAGGAGGCCGCCGCCTCGTCCCAGTCGGCGCCCCGCGGGCTCTCCGGGCGCCCGCGCAGGTAGGCGAGCGTCGTCTCGTCCGGCGCGACGACGCCGGCCCGGGCGCCCGCCTCGACGCTCATGTTGCACAGGGTCATCCGGCCCTCGACGCTCAGCGCGCGCACCGCTTCGCCGCGGTACTCCAGCACGTGCCCGTGCGCCCCGTTGGCGCCGAGTTCGGCCAGCAGCGCCAGGGCGAGGTCCTTCGCGGTGACGTCCTCGCGCGGGGTGCCCACGAACTCGGCGGCCATCGTGCGGGGCCGCTGGAGCGCGAGCACCTGGGTGGCGAGCACGTGCTCGACGTCGCTGGTGCCGACGCCGAACGCCAGCGCGCCGAACGCGCCGTGCGTCGAGGTGTGGCTGTCCCCGCAGACGACGGTCATGCCGGGCAGGACGACCCCCAGCTCGGGGCCGACCACATGGACGATGCCCTGCCGGTCGTCACCGTGGCGGAAGAGCCGGATCCCCTGCTCGGCGCAGTTGCCGCGCAGGGTCCGCACCTGGAGGGCGGCGACGGGATCGGTGATGGTCAGGGAGTCGGTGGGGACGTTGTGGTCCTCGACCGCCAGGGTGAGATCGGGGCGGCGGGCGCGGCGGCCCGCCTGGGTGAGTCCGTCGAACGCCTGCGCCGAGGTGGCCTCGTGGACCAGGTGGAGGTCCACGTAGAGGAGGTCGGACCCGTCCTCCTCCCGCTTGACGACGTGGGCGTCCCACAGCTTGTCGACGAGTGTGGAGGGAGTGTTCACGACGACTTCGCCGCCTCGGTGAAACGGCCCGCGATCCGCTGCGCCAGGTCGCTGAGCTCGTCGCACTCGCCGGGCGGGCGCGAGGCCACGAACTCCTCGTAGAGCCCCTCGACCAGTTCCTGCTCGGCGGGGACGCCCATGCGGTCGAGCAGGTAGCGCAGGATCGACCGGCCGGAGTGCCGTCCGACCAGCAGCGACCGCTCGCGGCCGTACAGGTGCGGATTCAGGTATTCGTAGTTGATCGGGTTCTTCAGAATTCCGGCCTGGTGGATTCCGGCTTCGGTCGCGAAAGCGTTGACGCCGAAGACCGCTTTGTTGCGGGACGGAGCCAGCGCGATCGTCTCCGAAAGGAGGAGATAGGCCGGGTAAAGTCCGTCCAGCTGGATGTCTATGCTGGCGCCGAATTGATCGCCCTTGTGCCGCAGTACGGACGCGAGTTCTTCCAGCGGCGTGTTTCCGGCGCGTTCACCGATTCCGCCGAGGGTGGCCTGCACCTCGTCGGCGCCCGCCTGGATTCCGGCGAGCGCATTGGCGAGGGAAAGGCCCATGTCGTCGTGGCAGTGCGTGGACAGGACGACGTCGTCCGGAATCCACGAGCGCACGGACGCGCAAAGGTCCCCGTACTCCTGCGGGGTGGCGCAGCCGGTCGTGTCGGCGAGGATCACCGTGGTCGCGCCGTCCTCGACGGCGGCGGTGACGAGCGCCTCGATGTGGTCCTTGCTGCCCCGGCTGGCGTCCTCGACGCCGAAGGAGATGTCGGCCGCGCCGAGGTCGACGGCGAGCCGGATCGCGTCGCGCACCTCCTGCACGGACTCGGCGCGCGTGATGCCCCGCTTGTGCTCCAGGTGCAGGTCGCTGCCGGTGCCGCAGATCTGCACCTGGTGGTTGGAGCGGGCCCCGCCGGCGGCCATGGAGGCCCGGACGTCGTCGGTGGACGCGCGGTTGAAGGTGGCGAACCGGGCGGTCGTCAGGGACTCGGCGATCAGCCGGGTCGCCTCGGCGTCCGCCGGGGACGAGCCGGGGAATCCGGCCTCCACGATGTCCGCGCCGTACGCCTCGGCGGCCAGCGCCAGCGGCAGTTTCTGCTGCGGCGACATCGCATTGCCGGGCGCTTGTTCTCCGTCGCGCAAGGTGGCGTCGAATACGGAAATCCGGCGTCGGCGGTATGTGCGGTCGATAGTCACCTGGTCGCCCCCTGGACGGTGTCGAGTCCCGGGGAGACTAATTCGGCGGGGAGGGGTGCGGGCAGGGTTTCATGCTCGGTCGAAACTCCCTGCAATGCAATGTACCGGTAATGGTGACTCTCCGGAATCGATCGGTGACGGTGTGTGCATTGAGGGTGTGGAGGGGCACCGTCATTCGCGTTGATCTGAAACTCATTGCGGCCCGGCAGGGGCCGGACCATACTCCGGGAGCCACGTCGATCTTGCCGACTTGGCCGAGAATTTTGTCCATGATCTGGGGGAGATCAGTGCAGCGGATTCATTTCACCGTGCAGGATCTGACGCGCATGACCATCGCGTCGACCGGTGATCCGGCGGTGGAGACGGCACTGGCCGCCGACCTGCTCCGCCGCCGGAGCGGAGGCGCGATCTTCGGGCGCTGGCGGGACCTGGTGAGCCAGGCGGCACCCCTGCGCCTCCCGTCGAGACCCTCGGTGCCCGACCACCTCACCCTGCTCGCGCAGGCCAGCGGCGCCGCCGTACTGCGGGACTGGACGGGTGGCCGCGACTCCGCCGCCGACAGCGACTTCTTCGACCACGTGCTCGCCCCGTACTGGGAGCGCGTCAACGCCTACCTCCGCGCCGACGCCGAACACCGCAGCCGGATCTTCCTCGGCGGCGGGGTGGAGGCCCTGCTGGGCACGCTGCACGCACGCATCGAGTGGAACTCCCCGGTGCTCGAACTGGACAACGGCCTGGACGGCGAGTTCCATCCGCGGGGCGCGAGCCTGACGGTCGTGCCCTCGCTGTTCCTGCACAGCAGACCCGTGGTGTACACGGGCGGCACCTCGCCCGTCCTGGTGTACCCCGTCCCGCTGGACGCGGTGACGGCGGCGGCCCTGTGGGACGAGCCCGAACAGCAGGACCGGGCCCTCGGCGCACTCATGGGCCGCACCCGCGCGAGCGTCCTGCTCGCCCTGACGGAGAACTGCACCACCACCGAACTCGGCCGGCGGCTCGGCATCTCGGCCGCGGCGGCGAGCCAGCACACCACGGTGCTGCGGGCCGCCGGACTCATCACCAGCAGCCGCAGGCTCAACGCGGTCGTGCACTCCCTCACCGACCTGGGCCTGACCCTCCTCAGGGAGGGCGAGGAATTCCCCCGGGACGGCGAAGAACTCCCCGGGGCGGACGCGGAGTGCCCCCCCGAGTGCCGCCGCGCCTCGTGACGTCCACCCCCTTCTCCGGCCGTCCGCACGCGCACAGATCCCTGACACACCCATTCCCCGCACGTCCGGAGAGGCATTCCGTGGGCTACGACATGATCGAGAACATCACCGCCGCGCCCTCGTTGGGCGCCCTGCTGCGCGACCACGTGCGCGACCGCGCCGGCCAGGACGCCGTGGTGTTCGTGCGCGACCCGCAGACCGACGACGCGGACACCCTCACCTACGCACAGCTGGACCGCCGGGCCGGGGCCGTCGCCGACGTCCTGCGCACCCACGCCGCGCCCGGCGACCGGGTGCTGCTGCTGTACCCGCAGAGCACCGAGGGCGTCGCGGCCTTCGCGGGCTGCCTGTACGCCGGAACCCTCGCCGTGGTCGCCCCCATGCCGGGCAGCTACCAGCAGGACCGCAAGCGGGTCACGTCGATCGTCTCCGACGCCGGGATCTCCGTGGTCCTCACCGACAGCGCGAACCTCGAAGCCGTCCAGGAGTGGGCCGGCGCCGCCGCACTGCCCGGCCTGCGCGTCCTGGCCAGCGACACCTTCGACGACGCCGAGGGCCACCTCGCGGCGCTCGCACCGGCCGGCCACGAGACGCCGGCGATGCTCCAGTACACCTCGGGCTCCACCAGCGAACCCAAGGGCGTCACGATCACGCACGGCAACCTGCTGCACGACATCGCGGCGTTCGTGTCGTCGCTCGGCGCGGAAGAACCGGTCAGGACGGGCGGCTGGGCGCCGCTCTACCACGACATGGGCCTCATCGGGCAGACCCTCGCGCCGCTCGCCATGGGCAGCACGGTGGTCCTGATGTCGGCCGTGACCTTCGTGAAGCGTCCGGTCCAGTGGCTGCGCCTCATCGACCGGTACGACCTGCGGTTCTCCGCCGCGCCGAACTTCGCCCACGACCTGTGCGTCGCGAAGGTCACCGACGAGCAACTGACCGGCCTCGACCTGTCCCGGTGGCGGTACGCCCTCAGCGGCGGCGAGCCCGCACAGGCGTCGACCATCCGCAGATTCACCGAACGCTTCGCCGCGGCCGGCCTCGACCCCGACGCGTTCGGCGTCTGCTACGGCCTCGCCGAGTGCACCGTCTTCGTCGCCGGCTCACCCGAGCGCCCGGCGGTCGTCACCGACCTGGACCCGGCCCTGCTCGAACAGGGCCTCCTGCGCCGGGCGACCGACGGCACCGAAGGGCGTCCGGTGCCCGGCAACGGCGCCGTGCACGGCGTGGAGGCCCGGATCGTCGACCCCGGCACCCGCGAGGACCTGCCCGCAGGCAGCGTGGGGGAGATCTGGCTGCGCGGCCCGAGCGTCGCCCGCGGCTACTGGGAGAACCCGCAGGCGACCGCCGAGACGTTCCAGGCCCGCACCAAGGACGGCGACGGCCCGTTCCTGCGCACCGGCGACCTCGGCGGCTTCCTCGACGGGGAGCTGTACGTCACCGGACGACGCAAGGACCTGATGATCATCAACGGGCGCAATCTGCACCCGCAGGACGTCGAACACGCCCTGCGCGACCGGCACGACGAGCTGGACGGACTGCCGGGCGCGGTCTTCTCCGTACCGGTGGACGGCGCGGGCGGCGCGAACGAGGAAGCGCTCGTCGTCATGCAGGAGGTGCGCGGCCGTCCCGCGCCGGACGACGCCCAGGTGCTCGTCCGCGCCATGCGCGACACGGTCTCCCGGGAGTTCGGGGTACGCGCGGCGGGCGTCCTGCTCCTGCGCCGGGCCGGCGTCCGGCGCACCACCAGCGGCAAGATCCAGCGCGCGGCCATGCGCGACCTGTTCCTCTCCGGCGCGGTCGAACCGCTCTTCGCGGAGTTCGACGCCCGGCACGCCGCCCTCGCCGGACAGGGGCGCACGGCATGACCGCCTCCCTGACCGGGCTCGGCACCGAGGCCCTCGACGCACTGCTGACCCGCGCCTCCGTCCCCGGCGGCGCCTTCGACCCCGCCGAACTCGCCCGGCTGGACGAGGCCGAGGAGTTCCCCGAGGCCGCGCACCGGCTGCTCGTCGACGCCGGCCTGGGCGCGCACTACGTCCCCGAGCGCCACGGCGGCCTCCTGCACGGCCTGGACGGGGCGATGGCCGCCCTGCGCACCGTCGCCCGACGCGACCTGACCGTCGCCATCGCCCACGGCAAGACCTTCCTCGGCGCGATGCCCACCTGGGTCGCCGGCGACGACCGGCAGACCGAACTGCTCTCCCGGGAGATCCGCGCCGGCGCCGAGGTGTGCTGGGCGCTCACCGAGCGCGGCACCGGCAGCGACCTCCTCGCCGGCCGGCTCAGCGCCCGCCCCGTCCCCGGCGGCCTCGCCCTCGACGGCGAGAAATGGCTGATCAACAACGCCACCCGGGCCCGGTTCGCCTGCGTCCTGGCCCGCACCCGGCCGGGCGGCGGCCCCCGCGGGTTCCGCTTCGTCCTGGTCGACAAGGACGCCCTCCCCGAGGGCGCCTGCCGCACGCTCCCCAAAGAACCCACGCACGGCATCCGCGGCGCCGACATCAGCGGCATCGCCCTCCAGGACGCGACGGTCGCCGACTCGGCGGGCATCGGCCCGGACGGCTCCGGCTTCGAAGTGCTCCTCACCTCGCTCCAGCTCACCCGGATCTGCGCCACCTCGCTCTCCCTGGGCGCCGCCGACCACGCGCTGCCGATCGCCGTACGCTTCCTCACCGACCGCCACCTGTACGGGCAGCGGCTCGCCGACCTGCCCCGCATCCGCAGGGCCCTCGGCGACGCCGCCTCGGCGCTGCTGCTCGCCGAGGCCGTCGCCGTACTGGCCGGGCGCAGCGCCCAGACCCTGCCCCGGGAACTCGCGGTGACCGCCGCCGTGACGAAGGCGTTCGTCCCCACGACCGTGCAGCGCTCCGTGGACGCCCTGGCCGAACTCCTCGGCGTCCGCGGCTTCCTCACCGGGGTCCTGGAACACGGCGCGTTCGCCAAGCTCGACCGCGACCACCGCATCGTGGCCGTCTTCGACGGCAGCACCGCCGTGAACCGGCACGCCCTGATCACCTCCTTCCCGCTGCTCGCCCGCGCGCACGCCGCCGACGTCCACGACGCACCGGGCCTGCGGGCGGCGGCCGGCCTCGGCGCCCCCCAGCCGCCCCTGGACCCGCGCCGGCTCACCCTGATCAGCGACGGCGGATCCAGCGTCGTCCAGTCCCTGCCCGAAGCGGCACTCCTCGCCGCCCGCCGGGGCCGCGCGGACGTCGCCGCCGACGCCCGCACCCTCGCCGCCGAGTCGCTGCGCCTGCACCAGGAGATCGCCGACGCCCACGGCGCCTCCGCCGAGGCGTTCGCCCTCGCCCAGCGCTACGAACTCGTGTTCGCGGGAGCGGCCTGCCTCGCACTGTGGCTGCACACCGAACCCGCACCCGGCGCCCGGTGGTGGCGCGACGCCCTGTGGGTGCGGGCCTGCCTGAGCGTCGTCCTGCGCCGGCTCGGCCTCGAACCGGCCGCCGGACCCGACGCCCGCGACCTGCTCTGCGCCGAACTGCTGCGCACGGACCTCGCCGAGGGGGAGTTCTCCCTGCTGTCCGGACTGGAGACCCCATGACGAACGACCCCTCCCGCGTCGGGGAGCTGGAGCGCCGCCTCGGCGACCCCTTCGACGACACCAACCCGGCCGGCTTCGCCGCGCTGCTGGCGGCCGACGAACGCGCCGAGATGCCCGCCGGAGCCGAACAGGCCCTGGACGACTACGGCTTCAACGCCGAGTTCGTGCCCGTCGAACTGGGCGGCCGGCTCTCCCGCCTCGACGACGTCGTCGCCGCGCTGCGCTCCCTGTACCGCCGGGACCCCTCCCTCGGGCTCGGCTACGGCATGAGCTCGTTCATCGCCTCCGTCAACGTCTGGCTCGCCGGCGACGACCGCCAGCGGCGCACCGCCGCCGACCTGATCCTCGGCAACCACCGCCTCGCCGCCGCCTACCACGAACTGGCCCACGGCAACGACCTGACCGGCGCCGAGTGCGCCCTCGTCGACGTCGACGGCACCCCCGTCCTGCGCGGTCGCAAGGAGGTCGTCACCAACGTGCGCCGCGCCCGGGGCATGGTCCTCTTCGCCCGCACCGACGAACGCCCCGGCAGCCGCAGCCACTCGCAGATCCTGCTGGACAAGCGCACCCTCGACCCGGCCCGCCTGCGCGACCTGCCCCGCTTCCCCAGCTCGGGCATGCGCGCGGTGCAATTGCACGGCATCGAGTTCGAGGACTGCCCGCTGCCCCCGGACAGCATCCTGGGACGCGGTCGCGGCCTGGAGACGGCGATCCGCTCGTTCCAGATCACGAAGACCGTCACCCCCGCCGTCATGTGCGGACCCGTGGAGACCGGACTGCGGGTGGCGCTGCGCCACCTCACCACCCGGCCCCTGTACGGCGCCACCGCCGCCGACCTGCCCCACGTACGCTCCGCACTCGCCGGCGTCTTCGCCGACCTGCTGCTCGTCGAGTGCTTCGGCGCGGCGGCGATCCGGGCCGTCCACGTGCTGCCGGACGAGGCGAGCGTGCTGTCGGCCGTCTACAAGCACTTCGGGTCGGCGGTGCTGCTCGACGCCATGAACACCCTGTCCGAACTCCTCGGCGCCCACTTCTACCTGCGGACCGGCCCCACGGCGATCTTCCAGAAGCTGCTGCGCGACGTCCGCCTGGTCGGCTTCGGGCACGCCGCCCGCGCCGCCTGCGAGTCGATCGTCCTGCCGCAGCTCCCGGTGCTCGCCCGCCGCTCCTGGTCGGCGCCGCACCCCGAGGACGCCCCGGCCGGACTGTTCGACCTCGACGCCCCCCTCGGCCCCCTGGAGTTCCAGCGGCTGGGCCTGTCCTGCGGCGGACGCGACCACCTGACCGGCTCCCTCACCGCGTCCGTCGCCCGGCTCACCGGGCCCGCCGCCGCCCTCGGAGAGCTGTTCCTCGCGGAGCACGCCGCGCTCACGCGCGCCTGCCGTGACCTCGGACCGGCGGACGTCACGGTCACGGCGGGCGCCGACGCCGCCGGCCTGGTGACCCGCCTCGGACACGTGCACGCGGCGGCCTCCGTCCTCGGCCTGTGGCGCCACAACCTCGGCGGGGGCGGCCTCCCCGACGCCCCCGTCTGGCCGCACGCCCTGCTGGCCCGCCTCCACGGCCGCCTCACGGGCCGGCCCACCGCGCTGCCCCCCGCCGCCGAGGAAGCGCTGCACTCCGAACTGCTCGACCGGTTCCACACCGGTCGTTCCTTCGACCTCGCCGTGCGGCCTCTGCCCGACGGGCAAGGGGCGGCGAGAACGTGACCCCACCTCAGAGAAGGAGACCACCATGCCGGGTACCACCGGACAGCGGACCGAGTCGCGGCAGGCCGCGCTCCAGGACTGGCTGACCACCGAGATCGCCCAGCTCCTCGGCACCGAGCCGCAGGACATCGACCGCTCCGCAGCGTTCGGCGAGTACGGCCTGGAGTCCATCTCCGGCCTCACCCTCGCCGCCGCCATCGAGGACCACCTCGGCATCGAGGTGGACCCCACCGTCGTCTGGGACCACCCCAGCATCGACGCACTCGCCACCCACCTCATCGAGGCCCAGGCCGCCACGTCCTGACGGCCCCGCCGACGCCGACCTGGAGCACGCACTGTGAACACACGCCGCACGGGCTTCGTCCCCCTGCCCGCCACGGCCGCGCAGCGCGGCGTCCGCGTCGCCGAGCGACTCGACGCGGACGCCACGGCCTTCCACTGCGCGGCCGTACTCGACCTCCCGGGCACCATCGACCCCGGACTGCTCGGCCGGGCCGTGGCACACGCGGTCGACGACGCCGAAGCCCTGCGGGTACGGTTCACCGAGCACGACGACCGGCTGACGCTGCACGTGCGGCCCCCCGAGGAGGCCCGGACCGCGCGTGAGCTGACACCGGTCGACCTCAGCGCCCACCCCGACCCGGCCGCCGCAGCCGACGCCTGGGCGGCGGCGCGGCAGGCCGAGGCCCCCACGATGCTGGGAGCACGGCCCCTCGTCTCCCACGCGCTCCTGCGGCTCGGCGCCGGGCACCACCGGCTCTTCCTGAGCTACCACCACGCCCTGCTCGACGGCTTCGGCCAGAGCCTGCACACCGCGCGGATCGCCGAGATCTACACGGCGCTGGAGGCCGGGAAGCCCGTCCCGCCGTCCAGAGCCGGCACCCTCGCCGCCCTCGTCGACGAGGACACCGCGTACACCACCTCCGGCGCCTTCGAACGCGACCGGCGCTACTGGCGCGAGACCCTGAACGGCCTGGCCACCCCCCAGGCACGCCCGCACGGCGACCCCACCGCGCCCCTCCACAGCCACGGCCCCCTCGGACCGGAACAGACCCGCCCCCTCCTGGACGCCGCACGGGCCGCCCGCGTGCCGTGGACGGTCATGGCGATCGCGCTCACCGCCGCACACCGCAGGATCACCACGGGCGAGGACGAGATCGTGTTCGGCCTGCCGGTGGCCGCCCGGCAGAGCCGCACCGCGCTCACCACCCCCGGCATGCTCGCCAACGAACTGCCGCTGCGCCTCACCGTCAGCCGCTGGACCACCCTCGGCGACCTCGTGGACGAGGTACGGCGCGCGGTCGGCTCCCTCCTGCGCCACCAGCGCTACCGGGGCGAGGACCTGCACCGCGACCTCGGCCGGGCGAGCGGCACCGGCGGGTTCGGCGGCCTCACCCTCAACGTGATGGCCTTCGACCGCACCCTGCGCTTCGGCCAGGCCGAAGCGGTCACCCGCCAGCTGTCCACCGGGCCCGTCCGCGGACTGGCCGTCAACCTCCAGGGCCGCACCGACGGCGAGGGCGGCCTCGCCCTGGACCTGCACGCCGACGGCGCCACCCACGACGCGGACGACCTCGCCGGCCTCCGCGCCGGCCTCGTCCACTACCTCCAGCACGCCCCCGCCGACCTCGGCCGCCGCGTCGGCGCCGTCGACCCCCACCCCGCCGGCACCCGCACCGCACCGCTGCGCGGCGAGCCCACCGCCCGCCCGGACCGCCCCGGCGGCCTCGCCGGAGCCTTCGAGGAGCGCGCCGCGCACACCCCCGACGCGGTCGCCCTCGTCAGCGGCGCCCACACCATCACCACGGGCGAACTCAACGCCGCCGCCAACCGGTTGGCCCGCCACCTGCGCGCACAGGGCGCGGGCCCCGAGTCCGTGGTCGGCCTCCACCTGCCCCGCTCACCGCAGCAGGTGACGGCCGTCCTCGCCGTCCTCAAGGCCGGAGCCGCCTACCTGCCGCTCGACCCCGCCTACCCCGCCGAGCGGACCGCGTACGTCCTCGACGACGCCCACCCCGCCCTCGTCATCACCACCGCCCGGCTCGCCGCAGCCCTGCCGCCCGGCCCCGCCCGGGTCGTCGTCCTCGACGACGCCGACGTGACCCACGCCCTGTCCGCCGCGCCCGCGACCGACCTGGCCGGACCCGAACGCCCCACCGTCACCGCGGACTCGGCCGCCTACGTCATCCACACCTCCGGCTCCACCGGCCGCCCCAAGGGCGTGGTGGGCCTGCACGGCGGCGCCCTCAACCGCGTCGACTGGTTCGCCGCCGCCCACCCCCTCCCGCCCGGCCGGCCCGTGCTGGGCAAGACCTCGCTGAGTTTCATCGACGGCACCACCGAACTGTTCGGCGCCCTCCTGCACGGCGCCCCCCTCGTCCTCGCCTCCGACACCGCGCTGTCGGCCGCCGAGGACGTCGTCGACCTCGTCGACCGGCACCGCGTCGGCCGGGTGAGCCTCGTCCCGAGCCTGCTGTCGGCGCTCCTCGACAGCGACCGGGCCCACCTGCTGCGCACCTGCGAGACCCTGGTGAGCAGCGGCGAGGCACTGCCCGCCGACCTCGCCGCCCGGGTCGCCGAGACCCTGCCGGACACCCGCCTGCTCAACCTCTACGGCTCCTCCGAGGCCACCGGCGACAGCCTGGCCGCCGTCTGCGCCGGCCCCGACGTCAGCCTCGGAACGCCCGTCCACAACACCACGGTTCTCGTCCTCGACGAACTGCTCCTGCCGGTACGCCCCGGCGAGGCGGGCGAACTCCACCTGGCCGGCGCGGGCCTCGCCCGCGGCTACCTGGGCCGCCCCGCCCTGACCGCCGAACGCTTCGTCGCCGGCCCGGACGGCACCCGGATGTACCGCACCGGCGACCGCGTACGCATCCGCCCGGACGGCAGCCTCGCCTACCTGGGACGCACCGACTCCCAGGTCAAACTGCGCGGCAACCGCGTCGACCTCGCGGAGGTCGAGGCCGCGCTCAGGAGCGCGCCCGGCGTCGGCGAGGCGGTCGCCGTGGTCCACGGCGCGGACGGCGAAGGGCAGTTGGCCGGGTACGTCACCCCGGCGGCCGGCCGGCCCGACCCGGCCGAGGTCAGACGCCACGCGGCCACCGTGCTGCCCGACTACGCCGTCCCCGCTGCGGTCGTGGTGCTGGACGCGTTCCCGCTCACCCCCAGCGGCAAGGTCGACCGGCGCGCGCTGCCGGCCCTCCGGTTCACGAGCACCTCCGGACGGGCCCCCGTCGGCCCCCGGGAGACGGCGCTGTGCGCCCTGTTCGCCGACGTCCTCGGCCTCGACTCGGTCTTCGCCGAGGACGGCTTCCCCGACCTCGGCGGGGACAGCATCAAGGCCCTGCGCCTGGTGGGGCGGGCCCGCAAGGCGGGCATCGTGCTCAGCGCCCGCGACGTCTTCGAGCACCGCACCCCCGCCGCGCTCGCCCTCGTCGCCGCGGGCAACTCCGCCGAGGAGCCCGCCGCCCCCGCCGCACTGCGCAGCCCGCTGCCGGACGAGGAGGCGGCCACGCTCCTCGCCGAGCGCGGGGCGGGCGAGATCCTGCCCGTGACCCCGCTCCAGGAGGGCCTGCTGTTCCTCGGCCTCCTCGACGGCCCCGACACCTACGTCATCCAGAGCGCCCTGGACCTGGCCGGCACCCTCGACCCCGACCGGATGCGCGCCGCCGCCGACCGGCTCCTGGACCGCCACGCCAACCTGCGCGCCGCGTTCCTCCACGAGGGCCTGAGCGCACCCGTCGCCTTCTGCGCCCCCGGCGTGCCCGTCCCGTGGCGGCACAGCGACCTCTCCGCCCTCCCCGCGCCCGAGCGCGAGGACGCCGCGCACCGCGCCGCCGACGAGGACCGCACCGCACCCTTCGACCCGGCGCTCCCCCCGCTCCTGCGGATGCGCCTGGTCACCCTCGACGCCACCCGCCACCGGCTGGTCCTCACCTACCACCACCTGCTGCTGGACGGCTGGTCCCTGCCCGTCCTGCTGCGCGAACTCCTGCACCTGTACGCCGCCGGCGGCGACACCTCCCGGGAACCCGCAGCGCCCGTACCGTTCAGCGAGCACCTGCGCCTGCTGGGCGCCAGGGACCGGGAGGCCGGCCTCACCGCCTGGCGCGAGGCCCTCGCCGGACCCGTCGAGCCCACGCTCGTCGCCCCCGGCTCCACCGGCGCCGAGCACCCGTCCGAACTCGCCGAGAAACGGCTCTCCGCCGAGCTCACCGAGCGGCTGGAGCAGCGGGCCCGCGCCGCCGGACTGACCGTCGCCTCCGTGGTGCGGGGAGCCTGGGCGCTGGTCCTCGGCCGCCTCACGGGCCGCGCCGACGTCGTCTTCGGCAACACCGTCGCCGGGCGCCCCGCCGAACTCGACGGACACGAGGGCATGGTGGGCCTGTTCGCCAACACCGTGCCCGTACGCGTCGCCTGGACGCCGCGCGAGCCGCTGCTCGACCTGCTGGTGAGGAGCCAGGCCGAACAGGGCGCACTCCTGGCGCACCAGCACCTCGGACTCGCGGACATCCAGCGCGCCACCGGCGTCGAGCAGCTGTTCGACACGCTGCTCGTGGTGGAGAACCAGCCCGCCGGGCAGAGCGAACTGGCCCTCGCCGCCGACGCGGCGGGCGTCACCGTCACCGGCACCGGCTTCCGCGACTCCACCCACTACCCCCTCGCGCTGACCGTGCTGCTCGGCGAGGAACTCGTCCTCCAGCTCGAACGCCGCGCGGGCGACGACGGCCCCGCCCCGGCCGCCGTCGTCGTGGAACGCGTCGCCGACGTGCTCACCGCGATCACCGAGACGCCCACGCTCCCCCTCGGCCGCCTCGGCGTCCTCACCCCCGAGGAGCACCGCCGGGCCGTCACCGCCGGCGACAACACCGGCCACCCGCCGCTGGACCTCACCGTCGGCGAGCTGCTGGAACGGCAGGCCGCCGCCACCCCCGACGCCACCGCCCTGGCCGCCGAGAGCGAGACCCCGCTGACCTTCGCCGAGCTGGACACCAGGGTGAACCGGCTCGCCCGGCACCTGATCGCGCTGGGCGCCGCCCCCGGCACCGTCGTCGGCCTCCTCCTGCCCCGCCGCGCCGACCTCGTCGTCGCCCTGCTCGCGGTGCTCAAGTCGGGTGCCGCCTACCTGCCCATGGAGACCGACCTCCCGCCCTCCCGCGTCGAACGCCTGCTGGCCGACACCGAACCGGTCCTCGTCGTCACCGCGGGCACCCCCCACGACACCGGCGCGATCCCCGTCGTCGACCTCGACGACCCGCACACCCGGACGGCGGTCGAGCAGCAGGCCGACGGACCGGTCACCGACGCCGACCGCGCCCGCCCCCTGACCCCCGCCGACGCCGCCTACGTGCTGTTCACCTCCGGCTCCACCGGCCGCCCCAAGGGCGTCGTCATCGAACACCGGGGCGTACGCAACCTCGTCGCCCAGCACCACGAGACCCTGGCCGGCCCGCAGATCCGGCGGCCCCACGGCCGTCCGCTGCGCTTCGTCCTCACCGCGCCGCTGTCCTTCGACACGTCGTGGGAAGCCCTGATCTGGATGCTCGCCGGACACGAACTGCACCTCCTCGGCGACACCACCCGCCGCGACGCCGCCGCCGTCGTCGGCTACCTCCGCGCCACCGGCGCCGACGTCCTCGACGTCACCCCCTCCTACGCCGAGGTCCTCCTCGAAGAAGGGCTGCTCGACGGCCCCGCGGCCCCGTCGATCCTGCTCCTCGGCGGCGAGGCCGCGGGCGAACGGCTGTGGACCCGGCTGCGGTCGGTGCCCGGACTGGAGGCGCACAACCTCTACGGGCCCACCGAGTTCACCGTCGACGCCCTCGCCGCCGACCTCGCGGACGCGGCCCGCCCGGTGATCGGCCGCCCGGTGCGCGCCACCGGCGCCCACATCCTCGACGACGCCCTGCGCCCGGTGCCCGCCGGAGTCCCGGGAGAGCTGTACCTGGCCGGCGAGGGCCTCGCCCGCGGCTACCTCGGCCGCCCCGACCTGACCGCCGAACGGTTCGTGGCCTGCCCGTTCGGCCCGCCCGGCGCCCGCGCCTACCGCACCGGCGACCTGGTGCGCCGCCGCGCCGACGGGCTCGTCGAATACCTCGGCAGGGCCGACAACCAGATCAACGTACGCGGCTTCCGCGTCGAGCCCGGCGAGGTCGAGGCCGTCCTCGGCGAGCACCCCGGAGTCGTCAGGGCGGGCGTCACGGTACGGGGCGAGCGGCTGGTCGCCTACGTCGTCGTGCGCGAGGACGGCGCCCCGGGCCCCGAGGAACTGCGCGCCCACGCCCTGCGGACGCTGCCCCGGCACGCCGTACCGCAGGCGTTCGTGACCGTGGCCGAACTGCCGCTGTCACCCAACGGCAAGCTCGACCTGAAGGCCCTGCCCGCCCCCGAGGCCGAGGCACGGCCCGAGGGACGGGCGCCGCGCGGCCACCACGAGGAAGCCCTGTGCGCCCTGTTCGCCGACCTGTTCGGCGTGGACACCGTCGGACCCGACGAAGGGTTCTTCGACCTGGGCGGCCACTCCCTGATGGCCACCCGCCTCGTCGGCCGCGTCCGCGCCGCCCTCGGCGTACGCCTCAGCGTCCGCGACGTCTTCGACGCCCCCACCCCGGCCGCGCTCGCCGCCGTCCTGGCCCGCGCCGAGACCATGGACGCGGCGGCCCCGCACCTGCCCGCCGAACGCCCCGAGCGCGTCCCCATGTCGTACGCCCAGCGCCGCCTGTGGTTCCTGCACCAGCTCGAATCGTCCCGCAGCACCTACAACATGCCGATGGCGCTGCGCATCGCGGGCGACCTGGACACCGCCGCCCTCGCCGCCGCCCTCGCCGACCTCGTCGCCCGGCACGAGATCCTGCGCACCGAGTTCGCCCAGGACGCCGACGGCCCTCACCAGACCGTCCGGCCGCACACCCCCGGGCCCCTGCCGCTCACCCCCGTCGACGTCGACGCCGCACACCTCGACGACCGGCTGCGCGAAGAGGCGCTGCGCCCCTTCACCCTCACCGGCGAACCCCCCTTCCGGGCCGCCCTGCTGCGCCTCGGCCCCACCGAGCACGTGCTGACGCTGACCGCCCACCACATCGCGGGCGACGGCTGGTCCACCGCCCCCCTGCTCACCGACCTCGCCCACGCCTTCGACGCCCGCCGGACCGGCGCCGCCCCCGTATGGGACGCCCCCGCGCCGCAGTACGCGGACCACACCCTCGCCCAGAGCGCGCTGCTCGGCAGCGAGGACGACCCCGACAGCGTCGCCTCCCGCCAACTCGCGCACTGGCGCGAGGCCCTGGCCGGGCTGCCCGAGGAGATCCCGCTGCCCCTGGACCGGCCGCGCGGCTCCACGGTGTCCGACCGGGGCGGCAAGGTGACCTTCGCCGTACCCGAGGACTCCTACCGGCGGCTCGGCGCGCTGGCGACCGCCGCCGGCACCACCCCGTTCGTCGCCCTCCAGACGGCGGTCGCCGTCCTGCTGTCCCGGCTCGGCGGCGGCACCGACATCCCCGTGGGCGCCCCCGTCGCGGGCCGCACCGACGAGACGTACCACGGCGCGGTCGGCGCCTTCGTCAACACCGTCGTCCTGCGCACCGACCTCTCCGGCGGCCCCTCCTTCCGCGACCTGCTCGCCGCCGGCCGCGAGCGGGGCCTGCGGGCCCTCGCCCACCAGGACCTCCCCTTCGAACGGCTCGTGGAGGTGCTCAGCCCCACCCGGTCCCTCTCCCGGCACCCCCTGTTCCAGGTGATGTTCACCTTCGACGACGCGCCCACCCAGGCCGTCGTGGACGCGCTCACCGGGTTCGGGGACCTCCACGTCACCGTGCGGGACGTGGAGACCGGGCTCGCCAAGTTCGACCTCGGCTTCACCCTCGCCGAACAGGGCGGCGACACCGGCGGCCTGCACGGCGAACTCGACTACCGCGCCGACCTGTTCGACGAGGTCACCGCCCGCTCCCTCGCCGACCGCCTCGTCCGGGTCACCGCCGCGCTGGCCGCCGACCCCGACGCCCCCGTCGACCGCATCGACGTCCTCGGCGAACAGGAACGCGCCACCGTCCTGGAGCAGTGGGGCGCGGGCTGCCCCGGACCCGAACCGCTCACCCTGCCCGCGCTGTTCGAGGCCCGGGTGTCCGAGGCACCCGACGCCCCCGCCGTCGTCCAGGGCCTGCACGGCGAGACGCTCACCTACCGCGAACTCGACGAGCGCGCCAACCGGCTGGCCCGCCACCTCGTCGCCCAGGGCGCCGGACCCGACCGGTTCGTCGGCGTCTGCCTGCCCCGCTCGATCGAGTGGGTCGTGTCCTGGCTCGCCGTGGCGAAGGCCGGGGCCGCGTTCCTGCCCATCGACCCCGCCTACCCGGCCGAACGCATCCGCTTCATGCTCGCCGACTCCGCGCCCCACCCCGTCCTCACCCTGGACAAACTCGCCCCGCCGCTGCGCGAGGCCGGAGCCGACTGCCTCCTCGTCGACGGCCCCGCCCTCGCCGCCACCCTGCGCGACCTCCCCGCGCACCCCCTCACCGACGCCGACCGGACGGCGCCCCTGCGCCACGACCACGCCGCCTACGTCATCTACACCTCCGGCTCCACCGGCGTCCCCAAGGGCGTCATCACCCCGCACACCGGCATCGCGGCGCTCTCCGCGCTCCAGCGGTCGGCGCTCGGACTCGACGGCACGAGCCGCGTCCTGCAACTCGTGTCCACCAGCTTCGACACCTCGCTGTGGGACGCGTTCTGCGCCCTGCTCTCCGGCGCCACCCTGGTCCTCGCCCCCGAGGACACCCCCCTCGGCCAGGACCTCGCCGACTTCGTCCGCGACGCCTCGGTGACCCACGTCGCCGTCCAGCCCGCCGTCGTCGCGAACCTGCCCGACGACAGCCTCCCGGCCGGCGTCACCCTCACCCTCAACGGCGACGTCCTGCCGCCCGGCCTGGTCCACCGCTGGCTGCCCGGACGACGGATACTCAACGGCTACGGGCCCACCGAAGCCACCGTCGGCGCCACCCTCTGGGACTGCGACCGGCACGACGCAGCCGCCACCGCCGTCCCCATCGGCCGGCCCTTCGACGGCAAACGCCTGTACGTCCTGGACGAGGCGCTGCGCCCGGTACCGCCCGGCGTCCCCGGCGAGCTGTACATCGTCGGCGGACTCGCCCGCGGCTACCACGACCGGCCCGCGCTCACCGCCGAACGCTTCGTCGCCTGCCCCTTCCCGGCACCCGGCGACGCCCGTCCCTCGGGCGAGCGCATGTACCGGACCGGCGACCGCGTCCGCTGGAACCGGCAGGGCGCCATCGAGTTCCTCGGCCGCACCGACGACCTGGTCAAACTCCGCGGCTTCCGCATCGAACTCGGCGAGGTCGAGGCGGCCCTCGCCGCCCACCCCGACATCGCGCAGAGCGTCGCCGTCGTCCGCGAGGACGTGCCCGGCGACCGGCGCCTGGTGGCGTACGCGGTCCCCGAACCCGGCCGGAGCGCCGACCCCGCCGTACTCCAGAGCTGGCTGGCGCAGCGGCTGCCCGCCTACCTGCTGCCCTCCGCCTGCGTGCTCCTGGACGCCCTGCCGCTCAACGTCAACGACAAGGTCGACCGGCGCGCACTGCCCCGCCCGGAGACGGCCACCACCCCGGGCCGGGCCCCCCGGGGCGCCCGCGAGCAGCTGCTGTGCGACCTGTTCGCCCAGGTGCTGTCCACCGGCCCGGTCGGCGCCGACGACGGCTTCTTCGACCTCGGCGGCGACAGCATCCTCTCCATCCAGCTCGTCAACGCCGCCCGCCGCGCCGGCCTCGCCCTCAGCACCCGGGACCTGTTCGAGCACCCCACCCCGGCCGCCCTCGCCGCGCTCGTCCCGGCACCCGCCGCGACCGGCGGCGGCCCCGACACCGGCGACGTACCGCTCACCCCCGTCGTACACCGCTGGCGGGAACTCGGCGGCCCCACCGGCACCTTCCACCAGTCCGTCGCCGTCCCCGTACCGGCCGGCCTCGGCCTCGCCGAACTCACCGGCGCCGTGACGGCGCTCCTCGACCGGCACGACGCCCTGCGCCTGGCCCTGACGACCGACCCCGACTGGCGGCTGCGGGTCCTGGCACCCGGCTCCCTCGACGCGACGCGCCAGGTGCGCCGGGTCGACGCCACCGGCGCCCACGGCACCGCCCTGCGCGACCTCATCACCCGCGAGGCGGCCGAGGCCCGCACCCGGCTCGCCCCCGAACGCGCCGAGGTCTTCCAGGCCGTCTGGCTCGACCGGGGCGACGAACCCGGCCGGCTGCTGCTCGTGGCCCACCACATCGCCGTCGACGCAGTGTCGTGGCGCATCCTGCTGCCCGACCTCGCCGAGGCGTGGCAAGCCGTCAGCGACGGACGCGAACCACAGCTCGCCCCCGTACCGACGTCCCTGCGCGCCTGGGCGACCGGCCTGCACCGGCTCGCCGCCGAGCCGGGCCGGGACGCCGAACTCGGCCCCTGGCTGCGACGGGCCGACGCGGACCTCACCCCCGTCGGAGGCCGCCCCCTCGACCCCGCCCGGGACGTCCTCGGCAGCGCCGGACGGCTCGAACTGACCCTGCCGCCCGAGGTCACCGCACGCGTCCTGGACGCCACGAACCGGCTGCGCTGCGACGCCGCCGAACTGCTGCTCACCGGCCTGGTCCTCGCGGTTTCCGGCTGGGACCGCGACCGGCCCGGCGTCCTCGTCGAGATCGAGGGCCACGGCCGCGCCGAATCCCTCCTGCCCGGCGCCGACCTCTCCCGGACCGTCGGCTGGTTCACCTCCCTGCACCCGCTGCTGCTGCCCGCCGGACGCGACCTGGACGAGGTCCTGACCGCCGTCAAGGAACGCGTCCGCGACATCCCCGACCAGGGCATCGGCCACGGACTGCTGCGCCACCTCACCCCGGCCACCGGCGCCCGGCTGGCCCGGCTCGCCCGCCCCGACTTCGCGTTCAACTACCTCGGCCGGGTGAGCGCCGCCCCGGGCGGCCTGTGGACGTCCACCGCCGACGAGGGCGCCACCCTCGACACGCAGGACCCGGCCACGCCGCTGTCCCACGCCGTCGCGCTGGACGCGGTCGTCCTCGACGGCACCGACGGCCCCCGCCTGACGGCCACCTGGACCTGGGCGGCCGACCTGCTGACGCCGGAGTCCGCACGCGCCCTGGCCCAGGGCTGGTTCACCGCCCTGACCGACCTGTCCGGCCACGAAGGCGTCCTGACACCCCCGGACGTGTCCGCCCCCGGCATCACCGCCGACGACCTCGCCACCCTGCGCGACCTGCACCCCGGCCTCGTCGACGTCCTGCCGCTCTCCCCGCTCCAGCAAGGGCTGTACTTCCACCACGTGCACCACGGCACCCTCGACGAGGACTACGTCGTGCAGTGCGCGGCCGACCTCGACGGACCGCTGGACGCCGACCGGTTCGAGGCAGCCGCCCAGGCCCTCCTGGACCGGCACACCAACCTGCGGGCCGGCTTCCGGCACGAGGGCCTCGACCGGCCCGTCCAGATCCTGCCCGGACAGGTGCCCGTGCCCTGGACGTACACCGACCTGACCGCACTGACCCCGGCCGACCGGGAAGGCGTTCTGGAGAAGACCGCCCGCCGCGAACGGGAACAGGGCTTCTCCCTCACCCGGCCGCCCCTGCTGCGGTTCGCGCTGCTGCGCTGCGGACCGAACCGGCACCGGCTCCTGCTGACGCTGCACCACATCCTGCTCGACGGCTGGTCGACGCCGGTCCTCTTCCACGACCTGCTCCACCTGTACCGGGCCGACGACCCCGAACCGCTGCCCCCGGTACGCCCGTTCCGCGACCACCTGCGCTGGCTCGCCGGCCAGGACCGGGACGGCGCCGCCGAGGCGTGGCGCACCGCCCTGGACGGGCTGCCGGGCCCCACCCTCCTGGTGCCCGGACACACCTCCGCCGACCCCGCGCAGGCCGTCGCCGAACTGTCCGAGGAGGACACCGCCGCACTGACGGGGTTCGCACGCGAACGTGGCGTCACCGTCGGCGCGGTCGTGCAGGCCGCGTGGGCGGTGCTGCTCAGCAGCCTGGTGGGCCGCGGTGACGTCGTGTTCGGAGTGACGGTCTCGGGGCGGCCCGCCGAGCTGGACGGCGCCGAGTCGATGGTCGGGCTGTTCATCAACACGGTGCCCCTGCGCGTGCGGGTGGACCCGGCCGAGGCGCTGGGCGACCTGGCCGTACGGGTGCAGGCCGAGCGGTCCGCGCTGCTGGCGCACGAACACCTCGGGCTCGCCGAGATCCAGCGGATCGCCGGACACGGCGAACTCTTCGACACCACCACCGTCTTCGAGAACTACCCGGTGGACGCGGACGCGCTCGCCGGGACGGCCGCCCTGAGCGGCCTGACCCTGGGCCCGGCGGACATCACCAACGCCGGCCACTACCCCGTGACCCTGACCGTGGCCCCCGGAACCCGGCTGCGCCTCCAGCTCCGCCACCCGTCCGGCGCGTACGACACCGGCGAGGCCGAGGCCATCGCCGGGCGGCTCGCCGGACTCGTCCGGCTCACCGCGGCGGCGCCCCGGACCCCCGTAGCACAGGCGGGACTTCCCGCGACGAACGAGAGGCAGCAGAACGTGGAGTGGAACGGCACGGCGGGCGAGGCTCCGGGCGGCACCGCCACCGACCTCTTCGAGGCCGCAGCGACCCGCGCGCCCCGCTCCGTCGCCCTGGTCACCGGCCGGGGAGAGCTGACCTTCGCCGAGCTGAACGAGCGCGCCAACCGCCTCGCCCACCTCCTCATCGCGGCCGGCGCCGCCCCCGAGCGCCACGTCGCCGTGCTCCTGCCGCGCACCGAGGACTGGATCGTCACCCTCCTCGCGGTCCTCAAGTCCGGCGCCGCGTACGTCCCGGTCGACCCCGCCCAGCCCGCCGCCCGCACGGCACACGTCCTGCGCGAGACGGCCCCCGTCGCCGTCGTCACCACCCGCGCCGCAGCGGCCGACGGGCACACCGAGGGCGCCGAGCCGATCGTGCTCGACGACCCCCGCACCGCGCGCGCCCTCGCCGACGCGAGCACCGGGAACCCGGCCGGGCGCGGCCTGCGGCCCGGACACCCGGCGTACGTCATCCACACGTCCGGCTCCACCGGCACCCCCAAGGGCGTCGTCGTCCCGCACTCCGCCCTCGTCAACCTGTACACCGCACACGGCGAAGCCCTCTTCACACCGGGACGGGAACGGACCCTGAGGGTCGGTCACCTCAGCCCCGCCACGTTCGACGCCTCGTGGAACCCGCTGCTGTGGATGGCCGCCGGACACGAACTGCACGTCCTGGACGAGGCCACGAGGACCGACCCCTACGCCGTCGTCGCCCACGTCGACGCACACCGCCTCGACTACGTACAGGTCACGCCGACCTACTTCGACCGCCTCCGGGACGCCGGCTTCCTCGGCACCGGCCACCACCCCGCCGTGATCGCCCTCGGCGGCGAGGCGATCACACCCCCCGCCTGGGAGGCGCTCGCCGCGTCCCGCTCGACCGCCTGGAACCTGTACGGGCCCACCGAGTGCACCGTCGACACCACCGGCACCACCATCGAGACCGGCACCGCCCCGCACCTCGGCCGGCCCCTGCTCAACACCCGCGTCCACCTCCTCGACGCCGCCCTCAAGCCGGTCGCCCCCGGCACCGTGGGAGAGCTCTGCCTCGCCGGCCCGCAACTGGCCCGCGGCTACCTGAACCGGCCCGACCTCACCGCCGAACGCTTCGTCGCCGACCCCTTCGGCGCCCCCGGGGACCGGCTGTACCGCACCGGCGACCTGGCCAGACGGCGCCCCGACGGGCGCCTGGAGTTCGCCGGCCGGTCCGACCAGCAGGTCAAGCTCCGGGGCTTCCGCATCGAGCCCCGCGAGGTCGAGGCCGCCCTGGAGACCCACCCGGCGGTCACGGCCGCCGCGGTCGTGGTGCGCGAGGACCGGCCGGGGGACCGGCGCCTCGTCGGCTACGCCGCCTTGTCGGGACCGGACGAGCCCGACCTGCGCGCGCACCTCGCGCAGCTCCTGCCCGAACACCTCGTGCCCTCCGCGGTCGTCGTCCTGCCCGAACTCCCGCTGACCGCCAGCGGCAAGCTCGACCGCACGGCGCTGCCCGCCCCGGAGCAGTCCGCGCCGGGCGCCGCCCGCGCGCCCCGCACCGAACAGGAGACCCTGCTGCGCGCGCTGTTCGCCGAGGTGCTCGGCGTACCGGACGCCGGCGTCGAGGACGACTTCTTCGGCCTGGGCGGCGACAGCATCCTGTCCATGCAGCTCGTGGGCCGGGCACGCCGCGCCGGACTGACCCTGACCACCCGGGACGTCTTCGACCACCGCACCGTGGCCGCGCTCGCCACCCACGCCGCCTTCACCGGTGAGGCCGCCGAGCCCGATCCCGAGCCGGACGACGACGGCATCGGCGAGGTCCCGCTCACCCCGATCATGGTCAGGCTCGCCGAGTCCGGCGTCCCCCTCGACGGCCACGCCCAGACGGTCGCCGTCCACCTGCCCGCCGGCCTCGACCCGCGCCACCTGACCGAAGCGCTCCAGGACCTGATCGACCACCACGACGCGCTGCGGATGACCCTGGAGACCGACGAGGCCGGCTGGGTCCCCGAGATCCGCCCGCGCGGCACGGTCACCGCGCACTCCGTCCTGGAACACGTCGACGCCACCGCGCCGGACACCGAGGACGTGACGTCCCTGGCCGCCCGCGTCACCGCCCGCCTCGCCCCGGCGGACGGAGCCGTCGTCCGGGCCGCCCTCCTCGACCGGGGCCCCACCGATCAAGGGCTCCTCGTCCTGGCCGTGCACCACCTCGCCGTCGACGGCGTCTCCTGGCGCATCCTCCTCTCCGACCTCGCCACCGCCTGCCTGGCCCGCGCCAAGGGCGAACGGCCCCGGCTGCCCCGGGTGGCCACCTCCCTGCGGACCTGGGCACAGGGACTGACCGGACAGGCGGCGGCCCGGCGCACCGAACTCCCGCTGTGGAAGGCCGTCCTCGAAGGCCCCGACCCGCTCCTCGGCGCCCGGCCCCTGGACCCCGACACGGACCTCGCCGCCACCGTCCGCCGCACCGAGGTCACCCTCCCCGCCGACCTGTCCCGCGCGGTCCTCGCCGCCGACAGCCCCGACCACCTGATGCTCGCCGCCCTGGCGGTCGCCGTCGGACGCCGCCGTGCCGAACGCGGCCACCACCACACCTCCGGCCTCCTCGTGGACGTCGAGGGACACGGACGGGCCGAGCACCTCGTCGAGGGCGCCGACCTCTCCCGGACCGTCGGCTGGTTCACCAGCGTCCACCCGCTGCGCATCACGGCCGGCGACAGCCCGGACGCGGCGCTGCGCGGCGTCCGCGACGCCGTGTCCGCCGTCCCCGACGGGGGCGTGGGCTACGGGCTGCTGCGCCACCTCAACCCGCGCACCGCACCGGTCCTGGCCCGCGCGGCGGCCCCGCAGATCATGTTCAACTACCTCGGCCGGGTCGGCGCCCCCGCCGCAGCCGACGGCTTCGTCCCCGAGGTGCTCGGCGTCGGCGACGACGCACCCGACGCGCCGCTCAGCCACGTCCTCGTCCTCGACGCGGTGGCCACGGAGCACGGCGACGGCCCCCGCCTCACCGCCACCTGGTCGCGCGCCGGCGAACTGCTCACCGAACAGGACGTCACCGAACTCGCCCGGGTGTGGACCGAGACGCTGCGCACCCTGACCGGCGGCACCGGCGACGAGCCGGACGACGGCCACCAGGGCCCCGGCGGCGGAGGCGGCGCCGGTACCCCGCCGCGCCCCGGCCCGGTGGACCTCTCCGACGTCACGCTCACTCCGCAGGAGCTGGACCACCTGACGGCCACCGGCCCCGCCCCGGAAGCCGTCCTGCCGCTCGCGCCGCTCCAGGAAGGGCTGCTGTTCCACCACGTCCTCGACCAGGACGTACCCGACGTCTACAACGCCCAGGCCACACTCGACCTGCACGGAACCCTGGACCGCGCCCGCCTGCGCGAGGCCATGGCCGCGGTCCTGCGCCGCCACCCCAACCTGCGGGCGAGCTTCCGCTTCGACGGCGTCCGCACCCCCGTCCAGGTCATCCCGCGCGAGATCGACGTGCCGTGGACCGAGACCGACCTCCGCGACCGGCAGGACCCGCACGCGGAGGCGGCCCGCCGCGCCGACGAGGACCGGATCCGCCGCTTCGACCCCGCGCACGGCCCGCTGCTGCGCTGCCTGCTGATGCGCCTGGACGACACCACCTTCCGGTTCGTCATCACCAACCACCACGTCCTGTGGGACGGCTGGTCCCAGCCGATCCTCCTCAAGGAACTCATCGAGCTGTACCGGACGGGCGACCCCGGCGCGCTGCCCCCGGTACGGCCGTTCCGCGACCACCTGCGCTGGCTCGCCGGCCGGGACCGGGACGCCGCCGCACACGCCTGGCGCGACGCGCTCGACGGCCTCCCGGGGCCGACCCTGCTCGCCGCGCACACGGGCGCCCCGACCGAGGCGCCCCGCCGGCTGGAGCACGCGGTCGACCCGGAGACCTCGGCCTCGGTGACGGCGTTCGCGCGGAAGCGGGGGGTGACGGTCGGCGCGGTCGTGCAGGCCGCGTGGGCGGTGCTGCTGGGCGGTCTGGTGGGCCGTGGCGACGTCGTGTTCGGGGTGACGGTCTCGGGCCGGCCGGCCGAGCTGGACGGCGCCGAGTCGATGGTCGGGCTGTTCATCAACACGGTGCCGCAACGGGTCCGGGTGGACCCGGCCGAGTCGCTGGGCGACCTCGTGGTGCGGGTGCAGGCAGAGCGTTCCGCGCTGCTGGCGCACGAACACCTCGGGCTCGCCGAGATCCAGCGGATCGCCGGACACGGCGAACTCTTCGACACCGCCATGGTCGTCGAGAACTACCCGGCGGGCGACGAGGTCACCGAGGTCGTCCCCGGCCTCGACGTCGTCGGCACCGACGGCTACGACTCCACCCACTTCCCGCTCGCCCTCGCGGTACTCCCCGACGACGTCCTGCGGCTACGGCTCGACTGCGCCCCCACCCTCTTCGACGACCGGGCCCTGGCCGCCGTCGCCGAGCGGTTCACCGGCATCCTGCGCGCCATCGGCGACGCACCGACGCTGCCCGTGGCCCGCGCCGGACTGCTCACCGCCGAGGAGACGGCCCTCGCCGACGGCGTGGGCACCCGTGGCCAGGACGCCGAACCCGGCGCCCTGTGGCACAACCTGTTCGAACGCCGGGCCGCCCAGGCGCCCGCCCACCCCGCCGTGGAGTTCGGGGACGGCACCCTGACCGCGTCCGAACTGAACGAGCGCGCCAACCGGCTGGCCCGGCTGCTGATCGCGCGCGGCGCGGGACCCGAGCGGTTCGTCGCCGTGGCCCTGCCCCGCTCCCTGGAGCTGCCCGTCGTGATGCTCGCCGTCGCCAAGGCGGGCGCCGCCCTCGTGCCGCTCGACCTCGCCCACCCGGCCGAGCGCGTCCGGCTCGTCCTCGACGACACCGGCCCGCTGCTCGTCGTCACCACCCTCGACGCGGGCTTCACGGGCGACGTACCGCGCGTCGCGCTCGACGACCCGGCCACCGCCGCCGCCCTGGCGGCCCTGTCCGCCGACGACGTACGCGACGAGGAGCGCACCGCCCCGCTGCGGGCGGCCCACCCCGCCTACGCGGTGCACACCTCCGGGTCGACCGGCCGCCCCAAGGCCGTCGTCGTCACCCACGCGGGGCTGCCCGCACTCGCCGCGGGCCAGCTCGACCGGTTCGCGGTGGCCGGGGACAGCAAGGTGCTCCAGTTCGCGTCACCCACGTTCGACGCCTCGGTCTCCGAACTGATGATCGCGCTGCTCTCCGGTGGTACGGCCGTCCTCGCCCCCGCCGACCGACTGCTCCCGGGCCCCGGGCTGGCCGCCCTGCTCGCGGAGCACAGGATCACCCACGTCACCCTGCCGCCGGCCGTCCTCGCCGTCCTGCCGGACGACGCCGTCCCGGCGGGCACCATGATCACCACGGCCGGTGACGCCTGCACCGCCGAGGTCGTGCGCCGCTGGGCTCCCGGCCGCCGCCTGGTGAACGCCTACGGGCCCACCGAGTGCACCGTCTGCGCGACCATGTCCGAACCGCTCGCCCCCGACGCGGGCGTGCCCCCGATCGGCGGCCCGATCGACGGGGCCGTCGTCCACGTGCTGGACTTCGCGCTGCGCGCCGTACCGGACGGGGTCGCGGGCGACCTGTACGTGTCCGGGCCCGGCCTGGCCCGCGGCTACCTCGGCCGCCCCGACCTGACCGCCGAGCGGTTCGTCGCCGCCCCGTCGGGCGCCCGCATGTACCGCACCGGAGACCTGGTGCGCCGACGCCCCGACGGCGAACTGGAGTTCGTCGGCCGCGCCGACGACCAGGTGAAAGTACGCGGGTTCCGGATCGAACCGGCCGAGGTCGAGGCGTACCTCGGCCAGGAACCCGGCGTGGCCCGCTGCGCGGTGACCACCGACGACCAGCGGCTCGTCGCCCTGGTGGTGCCCGAGGACGGCGCCGCCCTCGACCCGGTACGGCTGCGGGACGCCCTCGCCGAGCGGGTACCGGCACACCTGCTGCCCTCCGCCGTGGTCCTCGTGGACGACCTGCCGCTGACCCGCAACGGCAAGCTGGACCGGGCCGCCCTGACGGTCCCGCGCACCGCCCGGACCGGTACCGGACGCGGTCCGCGCACCCCCCGGGAGGAGATCCTGTGCGGGCTGTTCGCCGATGTGCTCGGCGTGGACGCGGTGGGAACCGACGACGACTTCTTCGGCCTCGGCGGACACTCCCTGACCGCCACCCGGCTGGTGAGCCGCGTCCGCAGTGTCCTGGGTACGGAGTTGTCGGTCCGCGACGTGTTCCAGGCCCCGACCGTCGCCGGGCTCGCCGCGCTGCTGGAGTCCAGCGGTCCTTCGGATGTTTCCGGCGGTGCGGTGCTGGGGGGTGGGGTGCGGCCCGAGCGGGTTCCGTTGTCTTTCGCTCAGCGCCGGTTGTGGTTCCTGGACCGGTTGGACGGTTCGGGTGCCGCTTATAACGTGCCGATGGCCTTGAGGTTTTCGGGGCAGTTGGACCGTGCGGCGTTGTTCGGGGCATTGAGTGATGTGGTGGAGCGTCATGAGGCGCTGCGGACGGTGATTGCGGAGGATGGCGAGGGCCCGTATCAGGTGATATTGGATGCGGAATCTGTTTCTCCTGAGTGGGTGACGCAGGCAGTCGGTGAGGGTGAGTTGGACAGTCAATTGTCGGCTGCTGCTCAGCGGGGTTTTGATCTGTCGGGTGAGTTGCCGGTGCGGGGGTTTTTGTTCGAGGTGGGGGTGGATGAGCATGTGGTGTTGTTGGTGATGCATCACATTGCGGGTGATGGTTGGTCGGTGGGGCCTTTGGCTGCTGATTTCGCCGAGGCTTTTGTGGCGCGGTGTGGTGGTGGGGTTCCCGAGTGGGAGCCGTTGCCGGTGCAGTACGCGGATTATGCGGTGTGGCAGCGGGAATTGTTGGGGTCGGAGAATGATCCTGACAGTGCTTTGTCGCGTCAGGTGGAGTTCTGGCGTGAGGGTTTGGCGGGTTTGCCGGTGGAGTTGTTGTTGCCGGTGGATCGGGTGCGTCCGGTGGTGGGTTCGCAGCGTGGTGGGCGGGTGGAGTTCGAGGTGCCGGCTGCTTTGCATGCGGGTGTGGCGGGGGTGGCGCGGGAATGTGGCGCGACGGTGTTCATGGTGGTGCAGGCGGCGTTGGGGGTGTTGTTGTCGCGGTTGGGCGGTGGGGTGGATGTGCCGATCGGGGTTCCGGTGGCGGGGCGTGGTGATGTGAAGGTGGAGAGGCTGGTGGGCTTCTTCGTGAACACGTTGGTGTTGCGGACGGACGTGTCGGGTGATCCGTCGTTCCGTGAGCTGGTGGGTCGGGTGCGTGCGGCTGATCTGGCGGCTTTCGCTCATCAGGACGTGCCGTTCGAGCGGATCGTGGAGATCGTCAACCCCGAGCGTTCCGCCGCCCGCCACCCCCTCTTCCAGACCGCCCTCACCTGCAACACCGCCGACGAGATCTCCGCGCTCGACGTGACGACCCGGCTGCCGGGACTGACGAGCCGGCCGCTCTCGGTGGACACCGGGGCAGCCAAGTTCGACCTCGACTTCGAGTTCGGCGAGTCCCGGACGGACGACGGCGCGCCCGCCGGCATGACCGGGACCCTCGACTACAGCGCCGACCTGTTCGACCCCGGGACCGCCGAGTCCCTCGTCACCCGGCTCCTCAAGCTGCTCGAAGCGGTCACCGCCGACCAGGACCTGAAGGTCCACGACATCGACCTCCTGGACGCGGCCGAACGCGACCTGGTGCTCCGGGAGTGGGGCGGCGGCGAGGTCTACGTCCTCGCCCCCGGCCTGCGCCCCGTCCCGCCCGGCGTGTACGCGGACGTGTACGAGGCGCTGGACGTCCCCGGCGAGGGCATGGTGGCCGACCCCTTCGGACGGCCCGGCCGCTGGCTCAGGCCGACCGGTGAACGGGGCCGCTGGAGCCGCGCCGGTGACCTGGTCCGCACGCGGGCCCAGGAAAGCGACACCGCTCCGGGCCCCGGCAGGGCGGCGCGCACCCCGCAGGAGGAGATCCTGTGCGGGCTGTTCGCCGATGTGCTCGGCGTGGACGCGGTGGGGGTCGACGAGTCGTTCTTCGAGCAGGGCGGTCACTCCCTCGCCGCGATCCGCCTCATGAACCACATCCGCGCCTCCCTGGACACCCCGGTGTCGCTCAAGGACTTCTTCGAGGACCCCACACCCGGCGGCGTGGCCAAGCTGCTCGGCGCCTCCGGTTCTTCGGGGGGTGTGGTGCTGGGGAGTGGGGTGCGGCCCGAGCGGGTTCCGTTGTCTTTCGCTCAGCGCCGGTTGTGGTTCCTGGATCGCTTGGACGGTTCGGGTGCGGTTTATAACGTGCCGATCGCTCTGCGGTTTTCGGGGCGGTTGGACCGTGGGGCTTTGTTCGGGGCTTTGGGTGATGTGGTGGGGCGTCATGAGGTGTTGCGGACGGTGATTGCTGAGGACGGCGATGGTCCGTATCAGGTGGTGCTGGATGAGGGTGCGGTTTCTGTCGATTGGGTGGTTCGGTCGGTGGGGGAGGGGGAGTTGGACAGGGAATTGTCGGCTGCTGCTCAGCGGGGTTTTGATCTGTCGGGTGAGTTGCCGGTGCGGGGGTTTTTGTTTGAGTTGGGGGTGGATGAGCATGTGGTGTTGTTGGTGATGCATCACATTGCGGGTGATGGTTGGTCGGTGGGGCCTTTGGCGGCTGATTTCGCCGAGGCTTTCGTGGCGCGGTGTGGTGGTGGGGTTCCGGAGTGGGAGCCGTTGCCGGTGCAGTATGCGGATTTCGCGGTGTGGCAGCGGGAGTTGTTGGGGTCGGAGGGTGATGAGGGGAGTCTGCTGTCGCGTCAGGTGGAGTTCTGGCGTGCGGGTTTGGCGGGTCTGCCGGTGGAGTTGTCGTTGCCGGTGGACCGGGTGCGTCCGGTGGTGGGTTCGCAGCGTGGTGGCCGGGTGGAGTTTGATGTTTCGGCTGCTTTGCACGCGGGTGCGGCGGGGGTGGCGCGGGAGTGCGGTGCGACGGTGTTCATGGTGGTGCAGGCGGCGTTGGGGGTGCTGCTGTCGCGGTTGGGTGGTGGGGTGGATGTGCCGATCGGGGTTCCGGTGGCGGGGCGTGGTGATGTGAAGGTGGAGAGGCTGGTGGGCTTCTTCGTGAACACGTTGGTGTTGCGGACGGATGTGTCGGGTGATCCGTCGTTCCGTGAGTTGGTGGGGCGGGTGCGTGCGGCTGATTTGGCGGCTTTCGCTCATCAGGACGTGCCGTTCGAGCGGATCGTGGAGATCGTCAACCCCGAGCGCTCCGCCGCCCGCCACCCCCTCTTCCAGATCTCCCTGTCGATGGAGAACACCGACGCGCAGATCGCACCGCCGCTGCCCGACGTGCCGGGCCTCACCGCCGGTTCCTATCCGGTGGACACCGGGGCGGCCAAGTTCGACCTCGCCTTCGGCTTCGAGGAGCGCGCGGGGGGCGGCTTCACCGGCTCGCTCCAGTACAGCCACGACCTGTTCGACAGGGAGACGGCCGAGTCCTTCGCCGCCCGCCTGGTCCGGCTGCTGGAGTCCGCGACGGACGACCCGGGCCGCGCGGTCGGCTCGCTCGACCTTCTCCCGGACGACGAACGGGCGCGCCTGCTGGAGGAGTGGAACGACACCGCCTCCGACGCGGGCACCCCCACCTTCCCCCGGCTCTTCGAGGACCAGGTCCGCCGTACGCCCGACGCCCCCGCCCTGATCGGCGACGGGTTCGAGCTCAGCTACGCGGACCTCGACGCCCGCGCCAACGCGCTCGCCCACGAGCTGATCGCCGCCGGCGCCGGGCCCGAGGACATCGTCGCCCTGCTGCTGCCCCGGTCCGCCGACCTGATCGTCTCCCTCCTCGCCGTGGTCAAGGCCGGCGCCGCCTACACCCCGATCGACCCCGCGCACCCCGACGCCCGGATCGGCGTCGTCCTCGAAGGGAGCCGAGCCGTCCTGGTCCTCACCGACCGGGCCGGCGCCGCCCGCGTCGGGGACGTCCCGGCCGTCCTGGTCGGCGAGTTCGACCTGTCCCGCCCGCGCCAGGCGCCGACCGACGCCGACCGGATCCGCCCGCTGCGTCCCGGCAACCCCGCCTACCTCATCTACACCTCCGGCTCGACCGGGACGCCCAAGGGCGTCGTCGTCCCGCACACCGGGCTCGCCTCGCTGGCCGCCGAGGAGGGGCGGCGGTTCGCCGTGGGGCACGACAGCCGGGTCCTCCAGCTGTCCGCCCCGGGGTTCGACGCGATGGTCCTGGAGGTGACCTCCGCGTTCGGCGCGGGCGCAGCCCTCGTCGTCCCGCAGCCCGGCCCGCTCGCCGGTGAACTCCTCGCCGAGACCGTCGCCGCCCACCGGGTGACCCACGCCCTCGTCCCCCCGGCCGCCCTGGCGACCGTCCCCGAGGGCGCCCTGTCCTCCATGACGACCCTCGTCGTGGGCGGCGAGGCGTGCGGACCGGAGCTGGTGGCCCGCTGGGCTCCCGGCCGCCGCATGGTGAACGCCTACGGCCCCACCGAGTCCACGGTCGTCACCTCGACCTCCGACCCGGTCGCCGCGGCCGGTGACGTCCCGATCGGGCGCCCCGTCCAGAACACCCGGGTCCACGTCCTGGACGAGGCGCTGCGCCCGGTCCCGGTCGGCGTGCCCGGCGAGCTGTACGTCAGCGGCGCCGGGCTGGCCCGCGGCTACCTCGGCCGCCCCGACCTGACCGCCGAACGGTTCGTCGCCGCCCCGTCGGGCGCCCGCATGTACCGCACCGGAGACCTGGTCCGCTGGCGCCGGGACGGACAGCTGGTCTTCCTCGGTCGCGCCGACGGCCAGGTCAAACTGCGCGGTGTACGCATCGAGACCGGCGAGGTCGCCGCGGCCGTGTCCGCCGCGCCGGGGGTCCTCACCGCCGTCGCCGGTCTGCACACCGCCGACGGTGTCCCGCGCCTGGTCGCCCACGTGGTCGCCGAGCCGGGCACCGACCTCGACCCGGCGGCGGTGCGCGAGTACGCCGCCGCCGTCCTGCCCCGCCACCTGGTGCCCGCCGCCGTGGTGGTCGTACCGCGCATCCCCGTCACCGCGAACGGGAAGACCGACCGGTCCGCGCTGCCCGCGCCCGACTTCACCTCGGCCGGCGGGACGCGGGCGGCCTCCGGCGCGCGGGAGGAGACCCTCGTCCGGCTCTTCGCCGAGGTGCTCCGGCTGCCCGAGGTGGGGGTCGACGACGGGTTCTTCGACGTCGGCGGGGACAGCATCCTCGCGATCGAGCTGGTGAGCCGGGCCCGCCGGGCCGGTCTCGTGCTCTCCCCGCGCCAGGTGTTCGAGCACGCGACCCCCGCCCGGCTCGCCGCCGCGGCCACCCCGGCGGGCGGCGCCGGCTCCGAACTCGAGGGCGCCGGCACGGGCCCGGTCCCGCTGACGCCCGTCGTCGCCTGGCTGCGGGACACCGCGGGCCCGGTCACCCGGTTCAGCCAGTCCACCCTCGTCCGCACCCCCGTCGGCCTCGACGCCGGCCAGGTGCGCGACGCCCTCGCCGCGCTGACCGACCGGCACGACGCCCTGCGCCTGACCCTGGAGACCGACGGGGGACGGTGGGAACAGCGCGTACGGGAGCCCGGCACGGTCGACGCGTCCGCGTGCCTGCACCGGGTGGACGCCTCAGGGCTCGACGACGACGCGCTGCGGGCCGTGCTGCTGGAGGAGGGCGAGGCGGTCAGGTCGCGGATCGACCCGCGGCGCGGCGCCGTCCTGCGCGCGGCCTTCTTCGACCGCGGCCCCGGACAGGACGGCATGCTGCTGCTGGTCGTCCACCACCTCGCCGTGGACGCCGTCTCGTGGCGGGTGCTGCTGCCCGACCTCGCCGAGGCGTGCGCGTCCCTCCTGGCGGGCGAACCCGTGCGGCTCCAGCCGGTGGGCACCTCCCTGCGCTCCTGGGCCACCCGGCTCACCGAACTCGCCCACGAACCGGCGCTCGCCGCCGACGCCCCCCGCTGGGCACAGACCCTGCGGGAGCCCCGCGCCGCCCTCGCCGGCCGGCCGCTCGACCGGGCCACCGACCTCGCGGCGTCCTCGGGGCACCTGATGACCCGGCTGTCCCCGGAGACGACCGCCGCGCTGCTGGCCGACGTACCCGCCGCCTACCGGTGCGAGCTGCGCGAGATCCTGCTCGCCGCCCTGGGCTGGGCCGTCGCCGACTGGTCCGCCGACGGCGGATCCGCCGTGGTCGCCGAGATCGAGGGACACGGCCGGGACGAGGACCTCGTGCCGGGCGCCGACCTGTCCCGGACGGTCGGCTGGTTCACCCAGACCCACCCGGTCCGCCTCGACCTGGCCGCCCCCGACCGGGCCGAGGCATGGTCCGGCGGCCCCGCGACCGGGCGCCTCCTGAACAGCGTCAAGGAGCAGCTGCGCGCCCTGCCGCTGCGGCGGGCCGGGTACGGGCTGCTGCGCCACCTCGCCCCGGACACCGGCGCCGCACTCGCCGAACTGCCCGCGCCCGACCTGGCGTTCAACTACCTCGGCCGGTTCACCGGCTCTGCGGACGACGACGGCGAGCCCGGGCCGTTCACCGCCCTGGCCGGCTACGAGACCGGCGCCGACCAGGACCCGGACGCCCCCCTCAGCCACCTGCTGGACCTGTCCGCGCTGGTGGCGGACCAGGACGGCGCCCCCGTCCTGATGGCGAACTGGACCTGGGCCTCGGACGCCATGGCGCGCGAGCGCGTCGAGGCACTCGCCGGGCTGTGGAACCGGGCGCTGGAGACCTTCGTCCGCCACGCCTTTACGGACCACGGCCTCACTCCGTCCGACGTGACGGTCCCGCACCTCAGCCAGGACGAGATCGACGAGTTCGAACTCGACCTCGAATTCGACGTCGACGCGGACGAGGAGACGGCGTGGTGACCGTCGCGCCACTCACGTCTTTTCACACCGCCTGAACGAGATTGTCCGCCCGCCACCACCCGGGAGAGCCCCATGCCTACCGCCACCGACCTGCTCCGGACAGCGAAACGCCGGCTGAGACGCGCCAACGTGTGGACCATGGCCCGCCGGGGCGACCTCGTCGGCCAACTGATGCTGCACGAACGGCTCGACGACCCCTATCCGCTGTACGAGCAGATACGCGCCCGCGGCCCCCTCTACCGCAGCGGCCTCGGACTGCACGCCGTCACCTCCCACGACCTGTGCACCCGCGTGCTGCGCGACCCCGCCTTCGCCCGGCGCAACGAGGAACCCGAGCGCATGACCCCGCCCGGCGAACAAGGCCCGTCCGGGGACACCAACTTCCTCCAGGAGGAACTCTCCGATCACATGCGGTGGCGGCGGCTGGTCGCACCCGCCTTCCGGCCCCGCAAGATCGGCGAGTACCGGCGCCGCACCGAGGAGGTCGCCCACCGGCTCCTGGACGAGGCGCTCGCCAAGGACGAGTTCGACCTGGTCACCGACTTCGCCTCGCCCCTGCCCATCACCGTCATCAGCGAACTGCTGGGCCTGGCCGACGTGGACGTCGAACTCTTCGCCCACTACGGGCTGATCACCGGCAAGGCCATCGACGGCATCCGCTCCAACCGCCAGGCCAGGGAGTTCCGTACCGCCGTGCGCGAACTCGACGAACTGTTCGCCGCGCTGGTCCGCAGGCGCCGCGCCGAACCGGGCGACGACCTGGTCAGCGAACTCCTCAAGCCCGAGGGCGACCAGGCCCTCCCCGAGCGCGAGATCGTCGGCACCTGCCAGCTCCTGCTCACCGCGGGCTTCGAGACCACCACGAACCTGGTCTCCAACGCCGCCCTGCGGCTCATGGCCGACCCCGTCCAGTGGGAGAAGCTCGTCGCCGACCCCGCGCTGGCCCCGGCCGTCGCCGAGGAGTCGCTGCGCTACGACCCGCCGGTGCAGTACTCGATCCGCGTCGCCCGCGAGGAGTTCGAGGCCGCCGGCCGCACCCTGCCCCCGGACACGGTCCTGATGCTGGTCCTGGGCGGCGCCAACCGCGACCCCGACGTCTTCACCGACCCCCACCGCTTCGACATCACCCGGCCCGACGCCACCTCGCACCTGGCGTTCCTGAGCGGCGCCCACTACTGCGTGGGAGCCCCGCTCGCCCGCATGGAAGCCGACGTGGCGCTGAAGGTGCTGGCCGAACGCGCACCGGGCCTGCGCCCGGCCGGCCGGCCCGTACGCCGGCCCACCGCCGCCCTGCGCGGCCTGCTGCACCTGCCCGCCGCCGCCTGACGAAGGAACCATCACCATGCCGACCGAACTCGCCCCGAACCGGATACCCGTCCGACGGATACCGCAGAACCTGTCCCTGGAACGGTCGGCCGACTGGCTCTCCGAACACCTCGACGACCTGCGCGACCTGCGCACCGAGCACGGCTCGGTCCTCCTGCGGGGCCTGCCCTTCGCCACCGCCGCCGAGTTCGCCCTGCTGCGCGACCGGATCATCGGCAGGCCCGCCGACTACGTGGAGAAGGCGACCCCGCGCAGCGCGTACGGACGCGGGGTGTTCACCGCCACCGACGTGCCCGCCCGCCGCCGTATCCGGCTGCACAACGAGAACAGCTACGCGCTCAGCTACCCCGGCCTGCTCGTCTTCGCGTGCCTGACCGCGCCCGCCGTCGGCGGCGAGACCTTCCTCGGCGACGTACGCGCCATGGCCGGCCTGCTGCCCGAGGACCTGGTGGCACGCTTCCGCGAGCAGGGCTGGAAGCTGGTGCGCAACTACTGGGGCCACTTCGGGCTCACCTGGCAGGAGGCGTTCGGCACCGAGGACCGCGCCGAGGTGGAGCGGTACGCGCGCACGCAGCAGCTCACCACCGAGTGGCACGGCGACCGGCTCACCACCACGCAGGCCCGCTCCGCACTGATCCGGCACCCGCAGACCGGGGACACCTCCTGGTTCAACCACGTCGCGTTCTGGAGCGAGTGGAGCCTGGAGGAGTCCGTCCGCGAGTTCCTGCGCGGGGAATGCGGCGAGGACCTGCCCTTCCGCACGTTCTACGGCGACGGGGAGCCCGTCGGCCGACGGGAGATCGAGCTGATCAACGCCGCCTACGAACAGGTCAGGATGGCCGAACGCTGGCAGCGCGGCGACATCATGCTCGTCGACAACCTCCGCGTCGCGCACGGCCGCGAACCCTTCCAGGGCGACCGCGAGGTCCTGGTCGCCATGGGCGACCCGGTGGAGCGCAAGGACTGCGAGCTGTGACGGCCGGGCACCTGTCGCGCAGGACGGCCGGCCTCCCCCCGCTGGGCCTCGCCGCCCTCCTGCCCGCCGCCCGCGCGGGCGGCGCCACCGACCTCGCGCTCGGCATCCCCACCGGCGACCCGCCCCGCGCCGCCGTCGAGGCCGCCGCCGCCGCGCTCGCCTCCGGCGCCAACCAGTACACCGACCCGGCCGGACTCCTCGACCTGCGGGTGGTGGTGGCCGACCGGCTCGCCGCCGAACGCGGGGTGGACGTGGACCCCGAGCGGGAACTCGTCATCAGCGCGGGCGCCACCGAAGGGCTGCTGGTCGCGCTCCTCGCGACGACGGACCCCGGCGACGAGGTGCTGATCCCGCAGCCGTTCTTCGAGAACCACCCCGGGGTCGTCGAACTCGCCGGCGCCGTACCGCGGTTCGTCACCCTCACCGGCCCCGACTGGCGCCTCACCGAGGAGGCGCTGGCCGCCGCCGTGACGCCCCGCACCCGCGCCGTCCTGCTCAACAACCCCCACAACCCCACCGGCCGGGTCTTCGACGCGGCGGAGTTCGCGGCGCTCACCGCGGTCTGCGAACGCCACGGCCTGACCCTGATCACCGACGAGGTGTACGACCGCTTCACCTACGACGGCCGGCCCCACCACTCGCCGCTGGGTTCCGTACCCGCCCTGCGGGAACGCTCCGTCGTCGTGGGCAGCTTCTCCAAGACCCGCAGGATGAGCGGCTGGCGGCTCGGCTACTGCGTCGCACCGCCGGAGATCACCGCCGGGCTGCGCAGCGTCCACGAGCGCACCACCCTCGGCACCCCGCACCCCCTCCAGCGGGGCGCGGTCGCGCTCGGCGCGCTGGACGACCGCGATGTGGACGCGGCCCGCGCCGAGTTCCAGGAGCGCCGCGACCTGGTGTGCGCCGCACTGCGCCGGGCCGGGTTCACCGTGCACACCCCCGAGGGGGGCTGGTTCCTCCTCGCCGAAACGGCCGGCCTCGGCCGGGCGTCGTCCGACCTCGCCCGCGAACTCGTCACCCACGCGAAGGTGCTCGTCGCCCCGGGCGGGTCCTTCTTCGCCGACCCGGCCGCCGGTGACGACTGGGTCAGGATCGCGCTCGTCCGCGACCGCGCGCAGCTCGCCGCGGCACTCGACCGGGTGGCCGGGTACCTCTCGGGTGCGCCGCTCGCCGTGAGCAGCCCCGTCGTGAGCACATGAGGAGAACCGTGGACGGCAAGCCGGTGCGGCGCAGTACGTCGCTGATAGGCACCGACAACTTCCAGACGCCGACCTGGGCGACCCCCGGGGAGAGCATCGCCGAGCGGGGCGTCGCCGCCACCCTGCGGGCCGTACCGTCGGCGGTCGCGGTCATCGTCGCCCTCGCCTGGCGCGCCTCGCGCCCCCTCACCCTGGTGGTCGCGCTCACCCAGCTCCTGGCCGGCGGCGCGGCGGCGTTCGGCCTGATCGCCACCGCCAATGTGCTGACGGTCCTGCTGGCCGAAGGGCCCACACCGGACCGGGTGATGGACTCGCTGCCCGCGGTCCTCGCCGTGGTGGGCTCCTACGCCCTGCGCGGTCTGATGGAGAGCGTCGCGACGGTCCTCCAGGGGCGGCTGCGGCCCCGGATCATGGCAGCCGCGCAGGACGCCATGGACAGCGCCGTCGTCGCCGTCGAGCTGAAGGCGTTCGACGACCCCAGCTTCCGCGAGCTGGTCCGCCAGGGCGTCCAGCGCGGCATGCCCTCGATCGACCAGAGCATCCGCCTCCTCGCGGAAGTGCTGCGCTCCCTGGTGTCGATGCTCGCCGCACTCGTCGCCACCGCCCTGCTGAGCGTGTGGCTGCTGCCCGTCATGCTCCTCGCCGCGCTGGCGGAGATCTGGACCGCGACGCAGATCGGCAAGCTCGACTTCCTCAGCTTCCTCGACAACGCCACCCGCCAGCTGCGCATCGGCGTCGTCCAGGACCTGATCGTGAAACGGGAGGTGGCCGCCGAGGTCCGCGCCTACCGCCTCCAGGAGCCGCTGATGGCCGAGCACCGGCGCGTCGCGCACGTCCTGACGGGCGAGGCCGTGGCGCTGGAGACGAAGAAGGGCGCCGTCCAGCTGATCGGTCGCACCATGACCGGCTTCAGCACCGGCCTCGCCTACGTCCTGCTGGGCTACCTGCTCTACGACGGCATCATGCCGCTGGCCCTGGCCGGTACGGCGGTCGTCGCGATGCGCAACGCGAACCTGGGACTCGCGGTCACGATGAGGTCCGTCAACCGGATCTACGAGCTGTCGCACTACCTCCAGCTCTACCGCGAACTCCTCACCGACGCGGCGTCCCGCCGCCGCCCGCCCGCCGTCGCCGAGGCCCCCCACGACCCCGCCCGTATCCACCTGGACGACGTGGAGTTCAGCTACCCCGGCAGCCCCGCGCCCGCGCTGCACGGCATCGAGCTGACCATCGGCCGGGGCGAGGTGGTGGCCCTGGTCGGCGAGAACGGGTCCGGGAAGACCACCCTCAGCAAGGTCATCACCGGCCTGTACCGGCCCACCTCGGGCACCGTGCGCTGGGACGGCGTCGACATCGCGGTGGCGACCGAGGAGTCGCTCTTCGGCCAGGTCGCCCTGATCTCCCAGGAGCCGGCCCGCTGGCCCATGACCGCCGAGACGAACGTCCGCATCGGCCGCCTGGAGGACGCGGACGAGTCGGATGAGCGCTGGCGGGAGGCGGCGGCGTCCTCGGGCATCGGCGAGGTGCTGGGCTCCCTGCCCGACGGCCCGCAGACCGTCCTGTCCAAGGAGTTCGTCGGCGGACGCGACCTGTCCGGCGGACAGTGGCAGCGCGTCGGGGTCGCCCGCGGCGTCTACCGCGACGCCGCCGTCCTCGTCGCCGACGAACCCACCGCCGCCCTCGACGCCAAGGCCGAGGCCGTCGTCTTCGAGGGGCTGCGCCGGGCCAGCGCCCTGCGCGAGGGCGGCTCCCGCACCACGATCCTGGTCACCCACCGGCTGGTGAACGTCCGCCGCGCGGACCGCATCATCGTGATGCACCAGGGGCGGATCGAGGAGCAGGGCACGCACGCCGAACTCATGGACCTGGGCGGCCGGTACGCCGAGATGTACGCGCTCCAGGCCGAGGCGTACGCGGAGGTGTGAGGGCCTTCGCCCGGTGGAGGCGGCCCGCGCGCTACTTGCGCCTGACCACGCCCGCCTCGTGCGCGGCGATGGCCGCCTCCACCCGGTTGCGCACCCCGAGCTTGCTGAGGATGGCGCTCACATGCGCCTTGACCGTGCCCTCCACCAGATACAGCCGCGCGCCGATCTCGGCGTTGGACAGCCCGGCCCCCAGGAGCGCCAGCACGTCGCGCTCCCGCTCCGTGAGCCGCTCCACGGCGCGGCTCGGCGGCGCCTCGTTCGCCATCCGGCCGGCCCGCAGCCCGCTGATCACCCGGGCGGCCACGTTCGGGGAGAGGTAGGCGCCCCCCGCGGCCACCGCCAGCACGCCGTTGAGCAGCTCGCGCGGGTCGTCCGCCTTCAGCAGGAACCCGCTGGCGCCGTCGTGCAGCGCGCGGGCGATGAACTCGTCCTCCCCGAACGTCGTCAGCATGATCACCGCCGCGCCGGGGCGGTCGGCGTACATCTGCGCGGCGGCGGCCAGGCCGTCGAGCCGGGGCATCTGGATGTCCAGCAGGGCCACGTCGGGGCGGTGCTCGCGGGCCAGTTCGACGGCCGTCTGCCCGTCGGCCGCCTCGGCGACCACCTCCATCCCCGGGTGTCTCGCCAGGATCGCGCGTACTCCTGAACGGATCATCGCTTCGTCGTCGGCGAGGAGGATCCGCACCGGAGGTTTGTCTTGAGGCGTCTCGTGCACGGTTCGACCCTAGTACCGAGGACGCGCGCCAACCCCTGACGAAAGTAGGGGTGTTGGCCCTGGCGAACGATCGATGTGCGGGATCCCCCGGCTTCCTAGTGTTGAAGCAGTTCGCACCAGCCGAAGGGACAACCTGTGATCACCCTGCGAGGTCTGACCAAGCGTTATGGCGAGACCGTCGCCGTGGACGGCCTGACCCTGGACATCAAGGAAGGCCAGGTGACCGGCTTCCTGGGGCCCAACGGCGCCGGTAAGTCGACCACGATGCGCATGATCCTCGGCCTGGACCACCCGTCCGAGGGCGAGGCGCTCATCGACGGCAAGCCGTACTCCTCGATGCGCCACCCGATCCGCGAGGTCGGCGCGCTCCTCGACGCCAAGGCGCTGCACCCGGCCCGCTCCGCGCGCAGCCACCTGGTGGCCCAGGCCCGCAGCAACGGCATTCCGCTGCGCCGGGTGGACGAGGTGCTGGAGACGGTCGGCCTGACGAAGGTGGCGCGGCGCAGGGCCGGGGCGTTCTCCCTCGGCATGTACCAGCGGCTGGGTGTGGCGGGCGCGCTGCTCGGCGACCCGAAGGTGCTCATCTTCGACGAGCCGGTCAACGGCCTCGACCCCGACGGGGTGCGCTGGGTGCGCGAACTCGTGCGGTCGCTGGCCGCGGAGGGCCGGACGGTCTTCCTGTCCAGCCACCTGATGAGCGAGATGCAGCTGACCGCCGACCAACTGGTCATCATCGGACGGGGCAAGCTCCTGGCCGACACCCCGATGGCCGACCTGCTGGCCAACAGCTCGCTGGCGTCGGTGCGGGTGCGCGTGCCGGACCCGCAGGACCTGCGGACCCTGGTCGACCACCTCCTCAAGGACGGCGACACGGACGTGCAGTCGCCCGAGGCCGACGAGATCGTGGTCAAGGGCCGCAGCGTCGAGCAGGTCGGCGACCTGGCCCACGGGCTGGGGGTGCGCCTGCACGAACTGCGGGCCGTCTCCGCCTCGCTGGAGCAGGCGTACATGGAACTGACCGCGCAGAGCGTGGAGTACGGAACGGGCAACACCGTGTTCGAGGGCACGGAGCCCCGGGAGATGCAGGGAGCGGGAGCATGAGCGCCGTAACGACCAGGGCCGGCGAGGACCGCCGCGACCGTATGGACTCCGGGCACACCGGGGGCGGATTCCCCGGCGCGTTCGCCTCGGAGTGGACCAAGCTGTGGTCCATCCGCACGCCGTACGTCTGCCTGCTGATCGGCCTGATCGTGACGGGGATCTTCACCTTCTACTACGGGTCGATCGCCCGGATCAACGACAAGCCGATCCAGCCCGTCGGCAACGCCTCGGTGTCGTCGGCCATCCTCACCCAGTTCGCCCTGGTGGTGCTGGCGATGACGATGGTGACGAGCGAGTACTCGACGAGCAGCGTGCGCACCTCGCTGCTGTGGGTGCCGGTCAGGCACCGCGTGCAGCTGGCCAAGGCGCTGCTGGGCGCCCTGGTGGGCTTCGTCACCGGAGTCCTGTTCGCCCTGCTGGGCGACGCCCTGGCCTGGTGGTCCTTCCGCGGGTACGCCACCTTCGACCTGTCGAAGGTGCTGTACCAGGCCGTCGCCATGGGCATCTACTTCGCCCTGATCTGTGTGATGACGGTGGGGGCGTCGTTCGCCCTGCGGACCGCGGCCGGCGCCGTCTCCGTGATCTTCTTCGTGGTCTCCGCCCTGCCCAGCATGCTCGTCGGACTGGGCGGCCCGGTGCTGCTGGCCATCAACGACTACATGCCGCAGTCCGCGGGCGGTCACTTCATGCTGAACGACGGCGACGCTCCCTACCCGAACGCGGTGAGCCTGCTGGTCGTCCTGGCGTGGGCCGTCGCCGCCCATGTGGCCGGCGTCTACGTCCTGCGCCGCCGGGACGCCTGACCGGCGGCCCCCCTCAAGCCCCGGTGCCCGGCACGCCTGAATCCCCCGCAGGCGTGACCGGGCACCGGCCTGTGTGCGCTGTTTCGGGTGCTGACGAAGTAGTTGATGGTCTGAAGACTTCTACGTCAACCTGTGTATAGAGTGCTTAGCTGATGCGTAGGGGGCACGTCGGAGGGTGCCCCGCGGCAACGGGGGAACTGCTACCGGCGTCATCCCTCTGTTGGCCGGCACAGTGCATTGTTCGCAGCGGCTTGTGCCCGTATCGGCTGTCCAGCGGAGCGGGCTCGAACAGGGGGAGCCACATGCAAAGTGTGCATTTCACGATGGACGACTTAGTACAGCTCAAGGTCCTGCCCACGGTGGGGCCCGTCGCCGAGGCCGTGTTCGCCGTCGATCTCTTGCGGCGCGGCGGCGGCGGAGCCGCCTTCTCCCGCTGGCGGGAGGCGGTGAGCCTGCGGATGCGCCGCACGCCACCGGCTCCGGTCGTCCCGCGGCAGGCCGGACCACCGGCCGCGGGTCAGGGCAACGGCGGCACCTGGCTGTTCGACCTGCTGGCGCAGGAGACGGCACAGCGCGAGGCGGCGGAAGGCCCACCACCTGACCCAGTGGTGCGCCGGATGCTCGACCTGGGCGTCAGCCCCTACTGGGGCAAGGCGCGGGCCTACCTCCAGATGGACCGCGAAGCCCGGTGCCGCATGATGGCGAGCGGCGGCATCGAGACCATGTTCAGCAACCTGCACACGTGGGTCGGCTGGCTGCCACCGGTCCTGACGATCGCCTCAGGACGCGGCGAGGAGATCCACCTCAACGGCAGGGGCCTGAACGTCGTGCCGTCCCTGTTCATCGACCGGCCGAGGATCTTCACCGGCCGCCGCGACGAACAGCGCACGCCCGTCCTGGTCTATCCGACGTCCCTGGACACCACCGGGGCCAACGCGCTGTGGGACGCGGCCGGGGCCGACGCCCGCGCTCTCGCCGCGCTGGTCGGCCGTACGAGGGCCCGGGTGCTGGAGGCGCTGGCGGAGACCTGCAACACCAGCGAACTGGGCCGAAGACTCGGCATCTCGCCCGCTGCGGCGAGCCAGCACGCCACGGTGCTGCGCAGTGCGGGACTGGTCACCAGCCGCAGGCGCTTCAACACGATGGTGCACTCGCTCACTCCACTGGGCTCCGCCCTGGTGACCGTGGGCAGCCCCGTACCGAAGCCGTTCCAGGACCAGGCCCTGGCCCTGAGCGCAGCTCAGTGACGGCTCGGTGACAACTCAGTGACCGGGTGGCCGCCTCATCACCGAGGCGGCCACCCCGTGTACCGGCGCAGCCCGTAGACCAGCGGCCTGGGCGGCGCGGACGTCAGGGCACGCACCCGCCGTACACCACCGAACACGACCGTGTGATCGCCCACGGTCTCGCTGCTCCGGATCTCGCAGTCCGCGACCGTGTGGGCCTGGTCGACCAGATGCGGCAGACCACTGGCCGGGGCGGGCCGCCACGCGACACGGTCGAACCGGTCGGGTGCGCCGGAGCTGAACAGCTCGGACGTCGCGCGGGCGTTCTCGTGCAGCAGGTTCACGGCGAAGCCCCCGAACCGCAGGATCGCGTCCAGGGTGGGACTCGCGCTGCGGACACACGCCAGCAGCACCGGCGGATCCACCGAGACGCTGCACAGCGACGAACAGGTGAGGCCGACCGGCGTACCGTCCGGCCCGACACTGGTCAGTACGGCCACCCCGGAGGGAAAGCCCGACATCAGCGCGCGGAATTCGCCGCTCGTCGCCATGGTGTGCTGCGTAGTTCCCACGCCGCATATGCTCGCGAGCGCCGGTCCGGCTTGTCACCGGCTTTCAACGACCCGTGAATAACGCACTCGGCCGGACCGCCTTCGGACGCCGTCCTTCACCCGCTCCTTAATCACGCCCCCATATTCCCTTCGGCCGCTCCCGAGTTCGGCCGGGATTCATATACTCCGGTCCTGTGCGCCGGACAATGCCGTGCGCCGACGAAACTCAAGGAGTCCTGACGATGAGCGTGAACCCCTTCGAGGATCCCGATGGCGTCTACCTCGTCCTGATCAACGACGAGGGCCAGTACTCCCTGTGGCCCTCGTTCGCCGAGGTGCCCGAAGGCTGGACGGTCGAACTCACGGAGACCGACCGCCAGTCGGCGCTGGACCACATCAACACCCACTGGACCGACATGCGGCCCAAGAGCCTCATCGCGGCCATGGAAGGCGCATCGAGTCAGTGACGAGCGAACGGGGGTTGAAAGTGTCCGGAACACCACATCCGGCGTCGCTGTCGACGGCGCGACCGGTCATGGTGCCGACGAAGGTTCCGCGATGGGCCGCGTGGGACGCCGACGAGGACGCGGTCGGCGAGGTGGTGGTGCGGCTGTCACCCGGCCCGCTCGCAGCCCTGCGCCGGCTGTCCGGCGCCGAGTCCGTCGCATCCGTCGAGTCTGTCGAGACACAGGCGCTGCTCCTGGCACCGCTGGTGAAGGTGCTCGCGGAGATCACGGCGGAGCGCCACGTCACCGTCGGCCACCTCGCACCCGGGACCACGGACCGGGGCGCACCCCACGCGCTGCGGACGGAGATCCCCGACGGCAGCTGGCGCGACCTCGTGACCGCGGTGACGACGAGCCTCGCCCGCCGCAGCGCCGCCGCCCAGCCGTTCGACATCGTCCTGGACCTCTCCCGGACCGGCGACGCCGAGAGCCCCGCCGGACCGGTGACCCTCGCGCCGGACACCGCGCTCCACGTGGCCCTGGTGACCGGGGACCACCCCGCGCTCCACCTCCACCACCGGACCCGCGTCATCGACACCGCCTACGCGGACCGGCTCGGCGGCTACTTCCGCACCGCGCTGGACCACCTGACGGCAGCCCCCGACGCCGGCCACGGCGCACTGGACCTGCCCTCCGAGCAGGAGCGCGAACACCACCTGCACAAACTGGCGGGCCCCGCGGTGCCGCTGCCCGACACGATGTTCCCCGCACTCTTCGAAGAGCGGGCCCGCGCCCACCCGGACGCCGTCGCCGTCTCCCGAGGCGACGTCAGCTGGGACTACCGCACCCTCGACGCCGCCGCCAACCGCGTCGCCGCCGCCCTCCTGCGGCACGGACTGCGCCCCGAGGACGTCGTCGCCGTCGTCATGGACCGCACCCTCGACTGGGCGGCCACCCTCCTCGGCGTCCTCAAGGCCGGCGGCACCTACCTCCCGGTCCGCCCCGACTTCCCCGCCCAGCGCGTCGCCACCCAGCTCCGGCGCAGCGACTGCCGCCTCGTCGTCGCCGAGGAGTCGGCCCGCGACCTCGTCCGGGACACCGGCACCGCCCTCGAAGGGCAGGACACGACCACGCTCTTCGCCGAGGACCTGCTGCGCGGCGACGACGACCCCGGCAGCCCGCACACGCGGATCGAGCCCGGACAGTCCGCCTACGTCTACTTCACCTCCGGCTCCACCGGAGCCCCCAAGGGCGCCCAGTGCGAACACGCCGGGATGATCAACCACCTCTACGCGAAGATCGACTCCGTCGGCCTGTGCGCCGGAGACGTGGTCACCCAGACCGCCTCCCAGTGCTTCGACATCTCCCTGTGGCAGCTCGTCGCCCCCTGGCTGGTCGGCGCCGCCGCACGCATCGTGGACACCGACACCCAGCTCGACCCCGAGCGGTTCCTCGACGAACTCGCCGACCACCGGGTGTCCGTCGCCCAGCTCGTCCCCTCGTACTTCGAGATCCTGCTCGGCCTCCTGGAACGCACCCCGCGCGACCTCGGCGTCCTCCGCTCGATCTCGGTCACGGGCGAGGCCCTCAAACTCGACCCGGTGCGCCGCTGGTTCGGCGTGCAGCCCGGCGTCCAGCTCGTCAACGCCTACGGCGCCACCGAGGTCAGCGACGACACCATGCACGAGGTGCTCACCGCGCCGCCCGTGCGCGACTTCGTCTCCGTCGGCAGCTCCCTGCGCAACGTCCGCACGTACATACTCGACGCGCGCGGCCGGCTCGCCCCCCTGGGCTCACCCGGAGAGATCGTCTTCGCCGGAGTGTCCGTCGGACGCGGATACATCAACGACCCGGAACGCACCGCGGAGGCGTTCGTCCAGGACCCCTTCGTACCGGGCGACCGCATGTACCGCACCGGCGACTTCGGCCGCTGGCTGCCCGAAGGCACCATCGAATACCTCGGCCGGCGCGACCAGCAGGTCAAGGTCCGGGGCTTCCGTATCGAGATCGGCGAGATCGAGAACAAACTCCGCACCGCCCCCGGCGTCCTCGACTGCGCCGTCGTCGTCGACCCCGGCGCGGGCACGGGCGCCGACAAGAGCCTCGCGGCCTTCTACGTCGCCTCCGGCCCGGCCGAGGAACCCGAGCTGCGCGCCCACCTGTCCGCGCTGCTCCCCGACTACATGGTCCCCGCGCACATCCACCGCCTGGACGCCATGCCGCTCAACGAGAACGGCAAGACCGACAAGCGGACGCTCACGGAACTCGCCGAGACCCTCGGCCACGCCCTGGGATCACGCACCGCCCCCGCCACCCCCACCGAGCGATGGCTCGCCACGGAATGGGCCGAGGCCCTGGGCGTCCCCCTGGAACGCATCGGCCGCGACGACCACTTCTTCCACCTCGGCGGCACCTCCCTCACCGCCGTACGGTTCGTCGTCGAACTCGACCGGGCCATCTCCCTGAAACAGCTCATCGGGACACCCGTCCTGGCCGACCTCGCGGCCCTCCTCGACGCGGACGCGGACTCCCGGCCGGCCGACCACGCCCTGCTCCAGCCGCTGGCCGACCCCGTCCCCGAACCGCTGTCCACCCTGGTCTGCTTCCCCTACGCGGGCGGCAACGCCGTCAACTTCCGGCTGCTCGCCGAGCGGCTGGCGGAACACGGGATCGCCGTCCTCGGCGTGGAACTGCCCGCGCACGACGTCACCGTCACCCCCGAACAGCCCCAGGACGTCGAGGAGATCGCCCGCCGCGTCCGCGACGAACTGCTCCAGCGCGCGACCGGACCCCTGATGCTGTGGGGCCACTGCGCCGGCAGCTCCCACGCCCTGGCCACTGCCCGGCTGCTGGAGGCGAGCGGCGTGGGCCCGACCGAGGTCTTCCTCGGCGCGCTCCTCCTCGACCCGGTCGCCGACCTGCGCGCCGAGATCGACGAGGTCAGCGCCCTCACCCCGCGTCAGATCACCGAACGGCTCATGGTGGACAGCTCCTACGTCGAACTGGACCGGCTCAAGCCGGAACGGGCCACGCTCGTCGGCTCGGCCTACCAGCACGACGTCCGCTCCACCAACACCCACCTCATGAAGCTGCACGCCGACCCGGCGCCGCACCGGGTCGGCGTCCCGGTCCACGTGGTGCTCGCGGCGGACGACTCCACCACCAAGGGCGGCGCCGAGCGCTACCGCGACTGGTCCGCCATCGCCGACGACGTGGTCCTGCACGAACTCCCCGACGGCGGCCACTACTTCATCAGCACCCGGGCGGCGGACATCGCGGCCCTCGTCGCCGGGGTGCGACGGCCCGCGCACTGATCCGGGAACCCCCGGGAGGGCCGTCCGACACCCCTGGACGGCCCTCCTCCCTTTTCTTCCTCAGGTAATTGACCGCCGCCCTCATTCGGCCGTTCCTGAAATTCTTGACGCCTTCTTCCAGGGCCAACTAGCTTCGGCACGGCCCAGAGGCGAAAAAACATCCCAGCGGAACCGAGAATGCGGGACGACGTTTCCCTTTCCGCGCATCTGGCATTCCGTGCAGCTGGCATTCCGTGTCGAAGGAGTGAAGGGACACCCGTGGTGAACGCGCGCCCGCAGTCGATCGAGGACATCCTGCCTGTGACCCCCTTGCAGGAGGGAATGATCTTCCACCACGTCTACGACGAGAGCGCGCCCGACGTCTACGTGGCCCAGATCGTCTTCCACCTCGACGGCGACCTCGACCGCGACGCCCTGCGCACCGCCGCCCGGGAACTCCTGCACCGCCACCCCGGCCTGCGCTCCGGCCTGCGCCAGCGCCGCTCCGGCGAATGGGTCAGGATCGTCCGCCGCACGGTACGCCTCCCCTGGCGCGAGAGCGACCTCGGCCACCTCCCCGCCGACGGCCTCGACCAGGCGGTCACCGCCGAGGCGACCGCCGACCGGACCCGGCGCTTCAAGCTCGGCGACGCCCCCCTCGTCCGGTTCACCCTCCTCGACCTCGGCCAGGACCGCTACCGCTTCGTCCTCACCGCCCACCACGTCATCGTCGACGGCTGGTCGATGGCGGTCCTGCTGCGCGAACTCATCACCCTCTACCGCAACGGCGGCGACCCGCGCTCCCTCCCGCCCGTCCGCTCCCAGCGCGAACACCCCGAATGGCTGCGCAACCGCGACGAGAACGCCTCCCGGGCCGCCTGGAAGGAGGCGCTCGCCGGCCTCACCGAACCGTGCCTGCTCGTCCCCGGCGCCGACCGCACCCCCGTGGTACCCGAACGCCTCGACTTCACCCTGGACGACGAAGCAGGCACCGCGCTCACCGAACTCGCCCGCTCCCGGGGCGTCTCCATGAACACGGTCCTCCAGTGCGCCTGGGCCCTCGTTCTCGCCCACCTCACCGGCCGCCAGGACATCGTCTTCGGCGTGACGGTCTCCGGACGCCCGCCGGAGCTGGAGGGCGTAGAGAACATGGTCGGCCTGTTCATCAACACCGTGCCCATGCGGGTGCGCCTGCGGCCGGACGAGTCCCTCGCCGACCTCCTCGTCCGCGCGCAGCAAGAACAGGTCCAGCTCATGGACCACCACCACCTCGGCCTGAAGGAGATCCAGCGGGCCGCCGGCGTCGACGAACTCTTCGACGCGGCCATGGTCTTCGAGAACTTCCCCCGCACCCGGGACGACGCCGACGCCGGAGCCCTGCGCGTCGGCGACGTGGAGTCGCGCAACGCCACCCACTACCCCCTGACCCTCATCTCGGGCGTGGGGGAGAAGGTCGGCGGCCGTCTCGTGCACCGCCCCGACCTCTTCGACACCGCCCGCATGGACGCCGTCTCCGCCACCCTCCTGCGCGTCCTGCGGACCATCGCCACCACGCCGGACCTCCTCGTCGGACGCCTCGACGTGCTGGCCGAGGGCGAACGTCGCCGGGTGCTGGAGGAGTGGAACGACACGGCGGCCGAGGTGCCGGGTGTGTCGCTGCCGGTGCTGTTCGAGGAGCAGGTGCGTGCGGTTCCGGATGCGGTCGCGCTCGCCTGCGGTGATGTGTCGCTGACGTACGCGGAGCTGGACGCGCGGGTGAACCGTCTGGCCCGGCTGCTGGTGTCGCGTGGTGTGGGGGTGGAGTCGCGCGTGGCGGTGGCACTGCCGCGCTCGATCGACGTGGTGGTGGCCCTGCTCGCGGTGTTGAAGGCCGGCGGCGCGTACGTCGCGGTGGACCCGGAGTATCCGGCGGAGCGCGTGCGGTACATGGTGGCGGACTCGGCGCCGGTGCTCGTGCTGTCGGTGTCGGGCGCCCTGGAGGCGGCTTCCGGCGTGCCGGTGCTGCTCCTCGACGACGCGGATGTGCGGGCGGAGTTGGAGACGCTGTCGGGTGTTTCGCCGGGCGTGGTACCGGAGTTGTCGTCGGCGGCGTACGTGATCTACACGTCGGGTTCGACGGGGCGTCCGAAGGGCGTGGTCGTCCAACACCGTTCGTTCGGCGCGTACTTGCAGCACAGCCGGGAGACGTACGGCGGCGCCGACGGCAGCTCCCTGCTGCACACGTCGGTGTCGTTCGACCTCACGGCGACCGCACTGTTCGCGCCCCTCGTCTCGGGCGGCTGCGTACGGGTTGGTGAACTCGCCGAGGCCGAAGGCGCGTCGCTGCTGAAGATGACGCCCAGCCACCTGGCGCTGCTGGAGGGGACGGAGACGTCGGTGGCCCCTTCCCAGACGCTGTTGGTGGGGGGCGAGGCACTGTCGGGTGAACTGCTCGGGCGGTGGCGTGAGCGCCATCCGGACGTGGTGGTGTTCAACGCGTACGGCCCGTCCGAGGCGACGGTCACTTGCTGCGAGTGGCGGCTGGAACCGGGAGACGCGACGCCCGTGGGCGCGGTGCCGGTCGGGCGGCCGTTCCCCAATACGCGGGTGTTCGTGCTGGACGAGGCGTTGCGGCCGGTGCCGGTGGGTGTTCCGGGTGAGTTGTACGTGGCGGGGGCGCCGTTGGCGCGTGGGTATCTGGACCGGCCGGGGCTCACTGCTGAGCGGTTCGTGGCGTGTCCGTGGGGTGGCGGGCGGATGTATCGCACGGGTGATGTGGTGCGTTGGCGTGCGGAGGGCCTGCTGGAGTTCGTCGGGCGTGCCGACGACCAGGTGAAGGTTCGTGGCTACCGCATCGAACTCGGCGAGATCGAGACCGCGTTGGGCCAGTGCACCGGTGTGTCCAAGAGCGTCGCCATGGTCCGCGAGGACACGGCCGGAGACCGCCGGCTCGTCGGCTACGTCCGGCCGGAACCCGGCGCCCACCTGGACCCGGCCGCACTGCGCGCCGAACTCGCGGACCGGATGCCGGAGTACATGGTCCCGGCGGTGGTCGTCGTCCTCGACGAGATCCCCCTGATGCCGAACGGAAAGGCGGACCGCAGAAGCCTGCCGGCCCCCGAGTACGTGGCTGTCGGCGTTCGGGGGCCGCGTTCTCCTCGTGAGGAGATCTTGTGCGGTCTGTTCGCTGATGTGCTGGGTGTGGGGCGGGTGGGGATCGATGACGGGTTCTTCGAGTTGGGTGGGCATTCGTTGTTGGCGACTCGGTTGGTGGGTCGGGTGCGTTCGGTGTTGGGGGTGGAGTTGTCGATCCGGCAGTTGTTCGAGACGCCGACGGTTGCGGGGTTGAGTCGTGTGCTGGACGGGGCTGTTGCGGGGCGGCCTGCGGTGTGTGCGGGGGTGCGTCCGGGGCGGGTTCCGTTGTCGTTCGGGCAGGAGCGGTTGTGGTTCCTGCACGGGTTGGAGGGGCCGTCGGCGACTTATAACGTGCCGATGGCGGTGCGGTTGGGGGGCGCGCTGGACCGGGGGGCGTTGCGGGCTGCGCTGAACGATGTGGTGGAGCGGCACGAGAGTCTGCGGACGGTCTTCGCCTCGGACGCCGAGGGTGCCTACCAGGTCGTCCGCTCGGGTGTCGAGGTGCCGTGGCGTGAGGAGAAGGTTGCGGAGCACGACCTCGCGGGGCGGTTGTCGGCGGAGGCTGCGATTGCGGTTGATCTGTCTCGTGAACTGCCGTTGCGGGCAGTGCTGTTCGAGGTGTCGGCCGAGGTGCATGTGTTGTCGTTGGTGTGTCATCACATTGCGACGGACGGTTGGTCGTTGCGTCCGTTGGTGCGTGATCTGACGGTGGCGTACGAGGCGCGGTTGCGGGGTGAGGCGCCGGTGTGGCCGGTGTTGCCGGTGCAGTACGCCGACTACGCGTTGTGGCAGCGGGAGTTTCTGGGCACTGAGCATGACGCGGACAGTGTGATTTCACAGCAGTTGGGTTACTGGTCGGAGCGGTTGGCTGATCTTCCGGTGGAGTTGGTGTTGCCGGTGGACCGGGTGCGTCCGGTGACGGCTTCGTATCGTGGTGCTCGGGTGGATTTCGAGGTGCCGGCCGGGTTGGCGGCACGGGTTTCGGGGTTCGCTCGTGAGTCGCGGTCCAGTGTGTTCATGGTGTTGCAGGCCGCGTTGGCGTTGCTGCTGTCGCGCTCCGGGGCCGGTGACGACGTGCCGATCGGGACGCCGGTGGCGGGGCGTGGTGACGACGCGGTTGATGATCTGGTGGGGTTGTTCATCAATACGTTGGTGTTGCGGACGGATGTGTCGGGTGAGCCGACGTTCCGTGAGCTGGTGGACCGGGTCCGGGAGACGGATCTGGGGGCGTACGCGAACCAGGACGTGCCCTTCGAGCGGCTGGTCGAGGTGCTGAACCCCGAACGCTCCCTGTCCCGCCATCCCCTCTTCCAGGTCATGTTGTCCCTCAACAACCACATCTCCACGGACATCGGCCCGACCTCCACCGACCTTGCCGTCACCCCTGTCCACCCCGACCACGACGTCGCCCGCTTCGACCTGACCTTCGACTTCGCCGAACGTGGCGCGGACGCTCCGATGTACGGCTCGTTGACGTATGCGGTGGATCTGTTCGACGAGGTGTCCGCCGAGGCGATGGTGGAGCGTCTGCTTCGGCTGCTGGACGTGGTGTTGGGGTCGCCGGATGTGTCGACGCGGCGGGTTGACGTGTTGGTCGAGGGTGAGCGGCGTCGGGTGTTGGAGGAGTGGAACGAGACGGCGGTTGAGGTGCCGGGTGTGTCGTTGCCGGTGTTGTTCGAGGAGCGGGTGCGGGCGGTTCCGGATGCGGTGGCTGTTGTCTGTGGTGATGTGTCGTTGACGTACGCGGAACTCGATGTCCGGGTGAATCGGCTGGCTCGGTTGTTGGTGTCGCGTGGGGTGGGGGTTGAGTCGCGTGTGGTGGTGGGGTTGCCGCGTTCGGTGGATGCGGTGGTGGCGTTGCTGGCGGTGTTGAAGGCCGGTGGTGCTTATGTGCCGGTGGATCCGGGGTATCCGGCGGAGCGGATTGCGCATGTGGTGGAGGATTCGGCGCCGGTGCTCGTGCTGTCGGTGTCGGGGGCGTTGGAGGGGGTTTCCGGTGTGCCGGTGGTGCTGCTGAACGACCCTGCGGTGATGGGGGAGTTGGAGGCGCTGTCGTCTGCCTCGTTGGGTGTGGTGCCGGAGTTGTCGTCGGCTGCGTACACGATTTATACGTCGGGGTCGACGGGGCGTCCGAAGGGTGTGGTGGTTCCGCACGGTGGTGTGGTGAATGTGTTGGCTGGTCTGCGCGGTGTGGTGGGTGCTGATCGGGTGTTGGCGGTGACGACGTTCGCGTTTGATATCGCGGTGGTGGAGTTGTTCGCGCCGTTGGTGGCGGGCGGGTGTGTGGTGGTGGCTCCTTCTGAAGTTGTCGCCGATGCGGAGTTGTTGGTGGGTCTGGCGGTGGGGGCTGGGGTGTCGGTGATGCAGGCGACGCCGAGTCTGTGGCGTGAGATCGTCGCGGTCGCACAGGGTCGGTTGAGCGGTGTGCGGGCGTTGGTGGGTGGTGAGGCGCTGCCGGGTGAAGTGGCGGCGCAGATGCTGAATGAACTGGCGTCGGCGGTGAACGTGTACGGGCCCACCGAGACCACGGTGTGGTCCACAAGTGCCCCGGTGGCGGCCGGTGTCCCGGTCTCGGTCGGTGGCCCCTTGGCGAACCAGCAGGTGTATGTGCTGGACGAGCGGCTGCGGCCGGTCCCGGTCGGCGTGCGTGGCGAGTTGTACATCGCCGGTGCCGGGGTGGTGCGCGGATATCACGGCCGGGCGGATCTGACCGCTGAGCGGTTCGTCGCGTGCCCGTGGGGCGCTGGGCGGATGTACCGCACCGGCGATGTGGTGTGCTGGCGGTCGGACGGCACGCTGGAGTTCGTCGGCCGTGCCGATGCCCAGGTCAAGGTGCGTGGGTTCCGTATCGAACTCGGCGAGGTCGAGTCGGGTCTCCTGACCGTGGAGGGTGTGGCCCAGGCGGTCGCGGTGGTGAACGACGGCATCCTCGTCGGCTACGTCGTACCCGAACCGGATACCGCCGTCGACGGCAACGCGGTGCGGGAGAGCGTGCGTTCGCGGTTGCCGGAGTACATGGTCCCCACGGTGGTGATGGTCCTCGAAGCCATCCCTCTGACCCCGAACGGCAAGGTCGACCGGCGAGCCCTCCCGGCACCGGAGTATGTGGCCATCGGTGCCCGTGGCCCGCGTTCACCGAGGGAAGAGATTCTGTGCGGTCTGTTCGGGGAGGTGCTGGGCTGTCCGGTGGCCGGGATCGACGACAGCTTCTTCGAGCTGGGCGGTCATTCGCTGTTGGCGACGCGGTTGGTGTCGCGTCTGCGGTCGGTGCTGGAGGTTGAGGTCTCGATCCGGGAGCTGTTCGAGAACCCGACGGTCGCCGGTCTCGCCCGTGTGCTGGACGGTGCGGGCGGATCGCGTCCGGCGTTGCGTGCCGGGGTGCGTCCTGGCCGGGTGCCGTTGTCGTTCGGCCAGCAGCGGTTGTGGTTCCTGCACCGGTTGGACGGCCCGAACGCGGCCTACAACATCCCTCTCGCGCTGAGCCTGACCGGCAAGCTCGACGCGGAGGCGCTGCGGTTGGCGCTGGCTGATGTCGTGGACCGGCACGAAAGTCTGCGGACCGTCTTCGCGGAGGACGCCGAGGGCGCCCACCAGATCATCCGCGATGACGCCGAAGTCCCGTGGCACACCGAGCAGGTGACCGAGTCCGACCTCCCCGCCCACCTCGCCGCCGCCGCACGCCACGGCTTCGACCTGGCGACCGAGATCCCGGTCCGCGCAACCCTTTTCCAGACCGCCCCCGACCACCACACCCTCCTCCTCCTGGTCCACCACATCGCCGGCGACGGCGAATCGATCGACCCGTTGCGTCGCGACTTCGTCCAGGCTTACGCCGCTCGGGCGGCCGGCGAGGCCCCGCATTGGTCCCCGCTGCCGGTGCAGTACGCCGACTACGCCCTCTGGCAGCGCGAGTTGCTCGGTTCCGAGGACGATGCCGAGAGCCTGATCGCCCAGCAGATCGCGTACTGGAAGAGCCAACTGGCCGACCTCCCCGACGAGATCGCGCTGCCCACGGACCGCCCCCGCACGGCTACCCCGTCCCACACCGGAGGCCGACTGGAGTTCGACCTCTCCGTGGAGGCCCATGCCAAGGCGCAGGAACTCGCGCGGCAGAGCGGCGCGACGGTGTTCATGGTGCTCCAGGCCGCGTTGGCGCTGCTGCTGTCCCGCTCCGGCGCGGGTGACGACGTACCCGTCGGAACGCCGATCGCCGGGCGCAACGACGACGCGGTGGACGACCTGGTCGGTCTGTTCATCAACACCCTGGTCCTGCGGACCGACCTGTCCGGGAACCCCACCTTCCGCGAGCTGGTGAACCGGGTCCGGGAGACGAACCTGGGCGCCTACGCGAACCAGGACCTGCCCTTCGAACGCCTCGTCGACATCATCAACCCCGAACGCTCCCTGGCCCGCCACCCCCTCTTCCAAGTCATGCTCACGTTCAACAACGTGGCTCTCGCCTCCGACGCCGTACAGACCGACGAACTGACGGTGGCCGAGCGGCAGATCGACATCGGGTCCGTACGCCATGACCTGTCGTTCGTCCTGGGCGAGCGGCGCGACGAGACCGGGGCGCCCGCCGGTATTCACGCCGTGCTCGACTACCGGGCGGACCTCTTCGACGCCGTGTCGGCGCAGGCGCTGGCGGAGCGCTTGGCGCACGTGCTGGATGCGGTGCTGGCCTCGCCCGACGTGCCGACAGGCCGTGTCGACGTGCTGGCCGAGGGCGAGCGTCGCCGGGTGCTGGAGGAGTGGAACGACACGGCGGTCGAGGTGCCGGGTGTGTCGCTGCCGGTGCTGTTCGAGGAGCAGGTGCGTGCGGTTCCGGATGCGGTCGCGCTCGTCTGCGGTGATGTGTCGTTGTCGTATGGGGAGTTGGACGGGCGGGTGAACCGTCTGGCCCGGCTGCTGGTGTCGCGTGGTGTGGGGGTGGAGTCGCGTGTGGTGGTGGCGTTGCCGCGTTCGATCGATGTGGTGGTGGCGCTGCTCGCGGTGTTGAAGGCCGGTGGTGCGTACGTTCCGGTGGATCCGGAGTATCCGGCGGAGCGCGTGCGGTTCATGGTGGCGGACTCGGCGCCGGTGCTCGTGCTGTCGGTGTCGGGGGCGCTGGAGGAGGCGCCGGGTGACGTACCCGTGGTGCTGCTGAACGAACCTGCGGTAATAGGGGAGTTGGAGACGCTGTCGGGTGTTTCGCCGGGCGTGGTACCGGAGTTGTCGTCGGCGGCGTATGTGATCTACACGTCGGGTTCGACGGGACGTCCGAAGGGCGTGGTCGTCCAACACCGGTCGGTGGGTGCGTACTTGCTGCACAACCGGGAGACGTACGGGGGTGCCGGGGGGAGTTCTCTCGTCCATACGTCGGTGTCGTTCGACTTGACGGTGACGGCCTTGTTCACGCCCTTGGTGTCGGGCGGGTTCGTGCGGCTGGGTGAGTTGGCCGAGGCCGAAGGCGCGTCGCTGCTGAAGATGACGCCCAGTCACCTGGTGCTGCTGGAGGGGATGGACGCTTCGGCGGCGCCTTCGGAGACGCTGTTGGTGGGGGGCGAGGCGCTGTCGGGCGAGCTGCTCGGGCGGTGGCGCGAGCGGCATCCGGACGTGGTGGTGTTCAACGCGTACGGCCCCTCGGAAGCGACCGTCAACTGCTGCGAGTGGCGGTTGGAGCCGGGTGCGGTGACTCCGGTGGGCGCGGTGCCGATCGGGCGGCCGTTCCCCAATACGCGGGTGTTCGTGCTGGACGCCGCGTTGCGTCCGGTGCCGGTGGGTGTCCCGGGTGAGTTGTACGTGGCCGGGGCGCCGTTGGCGCGTGGGTATCTGGATCGTCCCGGGCTGACGGCGACGCGGTTCGTGGCGTGTCCGTGGGGTGGCGGGCGGATGTATCGCACGGGTGACGTGGTGCGTTGGCGTGCGGAGGGCTTGTTGGAGTTCGTCGGGCGTGCGGACGACCAGGTGAAGGTCCGCGGTTACCGCATCGAACTCGGCGAGGTCGAGGCCGCTCTCAACGCCTGCGAGGGCGTGGCTGCCGCTGCCGCCACGGTGCGGGAGGAAACCGCCGGCGACCGGCGCCTCATCGCCTGCGTCGTCCCCGAGACCGGCGCCTTGCTTACCCCGTCGGCTCTGAGGACCGAACTAGGGCGTCGTCTCCCCGACCACATGGTGCCCGCCGTCTCCGTGGTGGAGGCGCTTCCCCTCACACCGAACGGCAAGGTCGACCGGGCTGCCCTCCCCGCTCCGGATTCCGGAGACATGACGGAACTCGCTCGGGGGCCGCGTTCGCCGCGGGAGGAGATCTTGTGCGGTCTGTTCGCTGATGTGTTGGGTGTGGGGCGGGTGGGGATCGATGACGGGTTCTTCGATCTGGGGGGTCATTCGCTGCTGGCGACTCGGTTGGTGGGTCGGGTGCGTTCGGTGTTGGGGGTGGAGTTGTCGATCCGGCAACTGTTCGAGACGCCGACGGTTGCGGGGTTGAGCCGTGTGCTGGACGGGGCCGTTGCGGGTCGTCCAGCGGTGTGTGCGGTGGAGCGCCCGGGTCGGGTGCCGTTGTCGTTCGGGCAGGAGCGGTTGTGGTTCCTGCACGGTCTGGAGGGTCCGTCGGCGACGTACAACGTGCCGATGGCGGTGCGGTTGGGGGGTGTGCTGGACCGGGGGGCGTTGCGGGCGGCACTGAACGATGTGGTCGAGCGGCACGAGAGTCTGCGGACCGTTTTCGCGGAGGACGCCGAGGGTGCCTACCAGGTCGTCCGCTCGGGTGTCGAGGTGCCGTGGCGTGAGGAGCGGGTTGCGGAGCATGACCTCGCGGGGCGGTTGTCGGTGGAGGCGGGGGTTGCGGTTGATCTGTCGCGTGAACTGCCGTTGCGGGCAGTGCTGTTCGAGGTGTCGGCCGAGGAGCACGTCCTGTCGTTGGTGTGTCATCACATTGCGACGGACGGTTGGTCGTTGCGGCCGTTGGTGCGTGATCTGACGGCGGCGTACGAGGCGCGGTTGCGGGGGGAGGTTCCTCAATGGTCCGCGCTGCCGGTGCAGTACGCGGATTACGCGTTGTGGCAGCGCGAGTACTTGGGCACCGAGCGGGACGCGGAGAGCGTGGTCTCGCGGCAGTTGGGTTACTGGTCGGAGCGGTTGGCCGGTGTTCCGGTGGAGTTGGTGTTGCCGGTGGACCGGGTGCGTCCGGTGGCGGCTTCGTATCGTGGTGCGCGGGTGGACTTCGAGGTGCCGGCGGGGTTGTCGGTGCGGTTGTCGGGGTTCGCTCGTGAGTCGCGGTCCAGTGTGTTCATGGTGTTGCAGGCGGCGTTGGCGTTGCTGCTGTCGCGCTCCGGGGCCGGTGACGACGTGCCGATCGGGACGCCGATCGCCGGGCGCGGTGACGATGCGGTGGACGACCTGGTCGGTCTGTTCATCAACACCCTGGTTCTGCGCACCGACTTGTCCGGGGACCCCACCTTCCGTGACCTGGTGGACCGGGTCCGGGAGACGAACCTCGGTGCGTACGCGAACCAGGACGTGCCCTTCGAGCGGCTGGTCGAGGTCCTGAACCCCGAACGCTCCCTGGCCCGCCACCCCCTCTTCCAAGTCATGCTCACTCTGCACGGCGAGCAGGACAACCAGGAGATTCCGCCGCTCGCGGGACTGGACACCTCCGCCCTCCGGCTGGAATCGAGCGCGGCCAAGGTCGACTTGGCGTTCGCTTTCTCCGGCGACGCCAGCGACGGTCTGCACGGCGCGCTGACGTATGCGGTGGACCTCTTCGACGCGGCGTCCGCCGAGGCGATGGTGGAACGTCTGATCCACCTGCTGGACCAGGTACTTGTCTCGCCGGACGTGTCGACGCGGCGGGTTGATGTGTTGGTCGAGGGTGAGCGGCGTCGGGTGCTGGAGGAGTGGAACGACACGGCGGTTGGGGTGCCTCATGCCTCGCTGCCGGTGTTGTTCGAGGAGCAGGTGCGTGCGGTTCCCGACGCGGTTGCTCTCGTCTGTGGCGATGTGTCGTTGACGTACGCGGAACTCGATGTCCGGGTGAATCGTCTGGCTCGGTTGTTGGTGTCGCGTGGTGTGGGGGTTGAGTCGCGTGTGGTGGTGGGGTTGCCGCGTTCGGTGGATGCGGTGGTGGCGTTGTTGGCGGTGTTGAAGACCGGTGGTGCGTACGTTCCGGTGGATCCGGGGTATCCGGCGGAGCGGATCGCGCATGTGGTGGAGGATTCGGCGCCGGTGTTGGTGTTGGGGGCGTTGGAGGGGGTTTCCGGTGTGCCGGTGGTGCTGCTGGACGACCCTGCGGTGATGGGGGAGTTGGAGGCGTTGTCGTCTGCCTCGTTGGGTGTGGTGCCGGAGTTGTCGTCGGCTGCGTACACGATCTACACGTCGGGATCGACCGGCCGTCCGAAGGGGGTGGTGGTTCCGCACTGGGGTGTTGCCAATGTGCTGGCCGGTCTGCGGCATGTGGTGGGCGAGGACCGGGTGTTGGCGGTGACGACGTTCGCGTTCGATATCGCGGTGGTGGAGTTGTTCGCGCCGCTGGTGTCGGGCGGGTGTGTGGTCGTTGCTCCGTCGGAAGTCGTCGCCGATGCCGAGTTGTTGGTGGGTCTGGCGGTGCGGGCTGGAGTGTCGGTGATGCAGGCGACGCCGAGTCTGTGGCGCGAGATCGTCGCTGTCGCACAGGGGAGGCTGGCTGGTGTGCGGGCGTTGGTGGGCGGTGAGGCGCTGCCGGGTGAGGTGGCGGCTCAGATGGTGAGCGAACTGGCGTCGGTGGTGAATGTGTACGGGCCGACGGAGACCACGGTGTGGTCGACAAGTGCCCCGGTGGCGGCCGGTGTTCCGGTCTCGGTCGGTGGACCCTTGGCGAACCAGCAGGTGTATGTGCTGGACGAGTGGCTGAGGCCGGTCCCGGTCGGCGTGCGTGGAGAGTTGTACATCGCCGGTGCCGGGGTGGTGCGCGGATATCACGGCAGGGCGGATCTGACCGCTGAGCGGTTCGTCGCGTGCCCGTGGGGTGACGGGCGGATGTACCGCACCGGCGATGTGGTGTGCTGGCGGTCGGACGGCACGCTGGAGTTCGTCGGCCGTGCGGACGCGCAGGTGAAGGTGCGGGGTTTCCGTATCGAACTCGGCGAGGTCGAGTCCGGCCTCCTGACCGTGGAGGGTGTGGCCCAGGCAGTCGCGGTCGTGAACGACGGCATCCTCGTCGGCTACGTCGTATCCGAACCGGATACCGCCGTCGACGGCAACGCGGTGCGGGAGAGCGTGCGTTCGCGGTTGCCGGAGTACATGGTCCCCACGGTGGTGATGGTCCTCGAAGCCATCCCGCTGACCCCGAACGGCAAGGTCGACCGGCGAGCCCTCCCGGCGCCCGAGTATGTGGCCGTCGGTGCCCGTGGCCCGCGTTCACCGAGGGAAGAGATTCTGTGTGGTCTGTTCGGGGAGGTGCTCGGCCGTCCGGTGGCGGGGATCGACGACAGTTTCTTTGAGCTGGGTGGTCATTCGCTGTTGGCGACGCGGTTGGTGTCGCGTCTGCGGTCGGTGCTGGAGGTTGAGGTCTCGATCCGGGAGCTGTTCGAGAACCCGACGGTCGCCGGTCTCGCCCGTGCACTGGACGGGGCGGGCGGATCGCGTCCGGCGTTGCGTGCCGGGGTACGTCCCGAGCGGGTGCCGTTGTCGTTCGGTCAGCAGCGGTTGTGGTTCCTGCACCGGTTGGACGGCCCGAACGCGGCCTACAACATCCCCTTGGCGTTGAGTCTGACCGGCAAACTCGACCCCCAAGCACTGCGGTTGGCGCTGAACGATGTCGTGGACCGGCACGAGAGCCTGCGGACGGTCTTCGCGGAGGACACCGAGGGCGCTCACCAGATCGTCCGCGATGACGTCGAAGTCCCGTGGCACACCGAGCAGGTCACCGAGGCCGACCTCCCCGCCCGCCTCGCCGCCGCCGCCCGTCACGGCTTCGACCTGGCGACCGAGATCCCGATCCGTGCCGCCCTCTTCCAGACCGCCCCCGACCACCACACCCTCCTCCTCCTGGTCCACCACATCGCCGGCGACGGATCCTCCACCCGCCCCCTGGTGGGTGACCTGGCCGCCGCCTACGAGGCACGTACGGCCGGCGAGGCCCCGCAGTGGTCCCCGCTGCCGGTGCAGTACGCCGACTACGCGCTCTGGCAGCGCGAGTTGCTCGGCTCCGAGGCGGACCAGGACAGCCTGATCGCCCAGCAGATCGCCTACTGGAAGAGCCAACTCGCCGATCTCCCGGCCGAGATCGCCCTGCCCGCCGACCGCCCCCGTCCCGCCGCCCCCACCCACACCGGAGACCGGCACGAGTTCGTGGTGCCGGCCGATGTCCACGAGGCCGTCGTGGACCTGGCCCGGCAGAGTGGCGCGACGGTGTTCATGGTGCTCCAGGCCGCGCTGGCGCTGCTGCTGTCGCGCTCCGGCGCGGGGGACGACGTACCCGTCGGCACGCCGATCGCCGGGCGCAGCGACGACGCGGTGGACGACCTGGTCGGCCTGTTCATCAACACCCTGGTCCTGCGGACCGACCTGTCCGGGAACCCCACCTTCCGTCAACTCCTCGCCCGCGTAAGGGAAACCGACCTCGGTGCGTACGCGAACCAGGACCTGCCCTTCGAGCGCCTCGTCGACATCGTCAACCCCGAACGCTCCCTCGCCCGCCACCCCCTCTTCCAGGTCATGCTCACCCTTGACAACGAGCGTGAGCACAGCGCGAACGCCGTGCCCGACGAGTTGGGCGGGCTCACCGTGACACCGGAGGCCGTGGGGGTCGGCACGGCCAAGTCGGACCTGGTCCTCGGGTTCGCGGAGCTGCGGGGGGACGACGGAGGCAGCCGGGGTCTGCGGGGTCTGCTGGAGTTCAGCACCGACCTGTTCGAGCCCGGCACGGCCGCCGCCCTCGCCCGGCGTTTCGCGCACCTGCTGGAGACGGTCGCCGCAGCGCCCGACGAGAACCTGTCGTCGTACGACGCGCTGACGCCCGCCGAACGGGACCAGGTCCTCGGGGCCTGGAACGACACCGCGCGCGAGGTGCCCGGCACCACGGTGACCGGCATGTTCCGGGCCGTGGTGGACGAGGCCCCCGATGACGCGGCCGTCGTCTTCGACGGAAGGGCCCTGACGTACGCCGACCTGGACCGGCGGTCGGACCGGCTGGCCCTCCTGCTGGCCGAGCGGGGCGTCGGACCCGAGAAGATCGTCGCCGTCGCCCTGGAGCGCTCCGAGTCCTGGGTCGTGGCCATGCTCGCCACCCTCAAGGCCGGGGGAGTGTTCATGGCGCTCGACCCCGACTACCCGGCCGAGCGCATCGCCCTCATGCTGGAGGACAGCCGCCCGGAACTCATCGTCACGCAGACCGGTCTGCGCGAACTGGTCGCCCAGGACAGTACGCCGGTCCTCCTGATGGACGACCCCGGGATCACGGCGACGCTGCTCCACGGCGCCGCGACCGCACCCCAGGACGTACGGATCTCCCCGCTCAGCCCGGCGTTCATGGTCTACACCTCGGGGTCGACCGGCCGCCCCAAGGGCGTACTGCTCCTGCACGAGGGCCTGCCGAGCCTGGTGTACAGCACCGTCGCGCGCCTGCGCGTCGGCCGGGGGAGCCGGCTCCTCCAGATGGTGTCGACGAGCTTCGACGCCGCGGTCTGGGACGTCCTCGCCTCGCTGCTGACCGGCGCCACGCTCGTCCTGGCCCCCGGCGGCCAGCCCCTCGGCGGCGAGATCGCCCGGCTCGTCGGCGAGACCGGCGTGACGCACCTCTTCCTGCCGCCCGCGGTCGTCTCCAGCCTCCCTGAGGAGGAGTTCCCCCCGGGCCTCACGATCACCATGGGCGGCGACGTCTGCCCGCCGGCCACCGCACTGCGCTGGGCCGCACGGCACCGGGTCATCAACCTGTACGGGCCCTCCGAGATCACGGTCGCGGCCACCTCCTGCGACTACGAGGCCGACGAGGTGCTCACCGCCGTATCGATCGGCACCCCGTGGGACAACAAGCGGGTCTACGTCCTGGACGACCGGCTGCGCCCCGTGCCGCCGGGTGTCGTCGGTGAGCTGTGGATCGCCGGCGCCGGAGTCGCCCGGGGCTACCACCGGGCGCCCGAGCGGACCGCCGAACGGTTCGTCGCCACGCCGTACGGCGCTCCGGGCGAGCGGATGTACCGCTCCGGGGACCTCGCCCGCTGGAAGGCGGACGGCACGCTGGAGTTCGTCGGACGCGACGACGGCCAGGTCAAGTTCGGCGGCTTCCGGGTCGAGCTGGGCGAGGTGGAAGCCGCGCTGGAGCGCTGCCCGGGCGTCGCCCAGGCGGCGGCCACCGTCCGCGAGGACCGGCCGGGCCACCGCAGGCTCGTCGGGTACGCCGTACCCGCGTCCGGCACCGTGCTCGACCCGCAGGAGCTGCGGCGCTTCGTCGCGGCGACCCTGCCGGGCTACATGGTGCCCTCCGCGTACGTCGTGCTGGACGCACTGCCCCTGTCGCCGAACGGCAAGATCGACCGCCGTGCGCTGCCCGAGCCGCGCCACGAGGTGGCGTCCGCTCCCCGGGGCCCCCGCGAGGAACTGCTCTGCCGGCTGTTCGCTGAGGTGCTGGGCCTCGACGCCGTCGGACCGGACGACCGGTTCTTCGACCTCGGCGGCGACAGCATCTCGTCGATCCAGCTCGTCGGCCGCGCCCGCGCGGAAGGACTCGGCCTCAACCCGCGCGACGTGTTCACGCACCAGACCCCGGCGACCCTCGCCGCCGCCGCACAGTCCGCCGAGGCACCGGCCCCGGCGCCCGGCGCCGACGAGGCAGGGCCGCTGCCGGTCACGCCCGTGCTCAGCTGGTTCACCGAACGCGGCGGCAGCGGCGAACGGTTCGCCCAGTCACGGTTCATGGAACTGCCGGCCGGCAGCGACCTCGACACCCTGCGCGCCACCGTCGAGACGATCGTCCGACGGCACGACGCACTGCGCCTGAAGCTCGTCGGCGAGGGCGCCGGGCAGTCACTGGAGATCCAGGACCCCGACTCGGTGGACCTGACCGGCGCCGTACGCCGCGTCGACCTCGGCACGGACCCCGACGGGGGAGCCGCCCGCATGGCGCGGGAGACCGACGCGGCCCGCGACCGGCTCGACCCGCGCGAGGGACGCAACGTCGAGGTCGTCCGGTTCGACCGGGGCCCCGACACCACCGGGCTCGCCCTCGTCGCCATCCACCACTTCGCCGTCGACGAGGTGTCCTGGCGCATCCTGCTGCCCGAGCTGATCGAGTGCTGGAACGCGCTGCACGAGAACCGGGAACCGGACCTGCGCCCCATCGGCACGTCACTGAGCCAGTGGACGCGCGCGCTGCACACCGCCGCCCGCAGCCCCGAACGGACCGCCGAGGCGACGGTGTGGAAACACCTCCTCGCCGGCCCCGACCAGCCGTTGGGCAAACGGCCGTTCGACCGGGACCGTGATGTCCTCGGCGCCTCGGCCCGGCTGTCCGTGACCCTGGCGACCGACGTCACCGAACGGATCCTGACCACCGTCCCGGCCGCCTTCCACGCCGCCGTCGACGATGTCCTCCTCACCGGCCTCGCCCTCGCGGTGACCCGCTGGCGCGGCGACGGCCCGGCCCTGCTGGTCGACGTGGAGGGCCACGGGCGGGACGAGACCCTGCTGCCCGGAGCCGACCTGACGACGACCGTCGGCTGGTTCACCAGCGTCCACCCGGTACGGCTGGACCTGACCGGAGTGGACACCGGCGACGCCCTGCGCGCGGGCCCCGGCGCGGGCCAGGCCGTGAAGACGGTCAAGGAACAGCTCCGGGCCGTACCGGGGGAGGGGACGGGCTACGGACTGCTCCGCTACCTCAACCCCGACACCTCGGACGACCTCGCGGCGCTCCCCGCCCCACAGATCTCCTACAACTACCTGGGCCGCACCAAGGGCCGGACGGCTGAGCCCGCGGCCTGCGGCACCGGCGCCGCACAGGAGTCGCACGGCCCGCTGCTGCACCCGCTGGAACTGAACGTGGTGGTCCGCGAGTACGACGACGGCCCGTCGCTCACCGCCACCTGGACCTGGGCCACCGGCCTGTTCGACCAGGACCGGATCGACACACTCGCCCGCACCTGGGCCGAGGCGCTGGAGGCCCTGGCCGACCACGCCGACAACCCCGACGCGGGCGGCCACACCCCCTCGGACCTGCTGGGCGCCGGGCTCAGCCAGAACGAGATCGACGCCATCGAGGCCGAGTGGAGGACTTCATGAGCACCTCAGGTCTACAGGACATCCTGCCGCTCTCCCCGATGCAGGAGGGCATGCTCTTCCACCGGCTCTACGACGCGGACGCCCCCGACGTCTACGCCGTACAGCTCACCGTCGACCTCGAAGGCGAGCTGTCCGTACCGGCCCTGCGGGCGGCGGCACAGGCGCTGCTCGCCCGGCACCCCGGCCTGCGGGCCGCGTTCCGCCACGAGGGGCTGAGCCGCCCGGTCCAGCTCATCCCGAAGGCCGTACCCCTGCCCTGGTACGACCACGACCTGACCCACTTCCCGGAAGACGAACGCGAGACGCGCCTCACCGAACTGCTGAAGGCCGACCGGTACGCACCCTTCGACCTCATGAAGCCGCCCCTGGTGCGGTTCCTGTGCGTACGCTTCGCCGAGGACAAGTACGTCTTCGTGATGTCCAACCACCACCTCCTCTTCGACGGCTGGTCCCAGCCGATCGTCCTGAGAGACCTCGTCACCCTGTACGCCACCGGCGGCGACGCCTCCGGACTGCCGCCGGTACGCCCGCCGCGCGCCCACCTCGAATGGCTCTCCCGCCGGGACCGCGCCGCCGACCGCGCGGCCTGGGCCGAGGTCATGGACGGATTCGACGAACCCACACTGCTCGTCCCCTCGTCCGCCGGAGCGCCCCCCGCTCTGCCGGAACTGCTCGAACTCGCCCTGGACACCGGCACCACCGCCGCACTGACCCGACGCGCCCGGAGCCTCGGCGTCACCGCGAGCACCATGGTGCAGACGGCCTGGGCACTGGTCCTCGCGCAGCACACCGGCCGCGACGACGTGGTGTTCGGCGCCACGGTCTCCGGCCGCCCCGTCGAGGTCGCGGGCGCCGAGACGATGGTCGGCCTGTTCATCAACACACTCCCCGTACGGGTCCGGCTGCGCCCGGCGGAGACCCTCGCCGGCCTGGTGACCCGGGTCCAGCGGGAACAGGTCGGACTCATGCCGCACCACCACTACGACCTGCCCTCCATCAAGCAGCTCAGCGGAGTACGGGGCGACGCCCCGCTGTTCGACTCGCTGCTCATCTACGAGAACTACCCCTCCGCACCCACCGGAGCGGTCGCGGCGGCCCCGGGCGGCGGCGGACTCCGTATCGCCGGGCTCCGGGGGCGCGACGCGACGCACTACCCGCTGACCCTGGTGGTGAACCCCGGAGACGAACTGACCCTGCGCCTCTCCTACCGCCAGGACCTCCTCGACCCGGCCACGGTGAACACCCTGGGCGAACGCCTGACACGGGCCCTGCGCACGCTGGCGGGCGAGACCGCCACGCCGGTCGGCCGACTCGACGTGCTGGAGCGCGCGGAGCGCGCGCTTCCTGGCGCTCATCAGGGGCCTGTGATGCCTGTGCCGGGTGTGTCGTTGCCGGTGTTGTTCGAGGAGCGGGTGCGGGCGGTTCCGGATGCGGTGGCTGTTGTCTGTGGTGATGTGTCGTTGTCGTATGGGGAGTTGGACGGGCGGGTGAATCGGCTGGCTCGGTTGTTGGTGTCGCGTGGTGTGGGGGTGGAGTCGCGTGTGGTGGTGGGGTTGCCGCGTTCGGTGGATGCGGTGGTGGCGTTGTTGGCGGTGTTGAAGACCGGTGGTGCTTATGTGCCGGTGGATCCGGGGTATCCGGCGGAGCGGATTGCGCATGTGGTGGAGGATTCGGCGCCGGTGTTGGTGGTGGGGGTGTTGGAGGGGGTTTCCGGTGTGCCGGTGGTGTTGCTCGATGACGCAGGTGTGATGGCGGAGTTGGAGACGCTGTCGTCTGCCTCTCTCGGTGTGGTGCCGGAGTTGTCGTCGGCTGCGTACACGATCTACACCTCGGGGTCGACGGGGCGTCCGAAGGGGGTAGTCGTACCGCACCAGGGTGTTGCCAATGTGCTGGCTGGTCTGCGGCATGTCGTAAGTGCTGATCGGGTGTTGGCGGTGACGACGTTTGCGTTCGATATCGCGGTGGTGGAGTTGTTCGCGCCGTTGGTATCGGGCGGGTGTGTGGTGGTGGCTCCGTCGGAAGTCGTCGCCGATGCCGAGTTGTTGGTGGGTCTGGCGGTGGGGGCTGGGGTGTCGGTGATGCAGGCGACGCCGAGTCTGTGGCGCGAGATCGTCGCGGTCGCACAGGGTCGGTTGGCTGGTGTGCGGGCGTTGGTGGGGGGTGAGGCGTTGCCGGGTGAGGTGGCGGCACAGATGGTGAGCGAGTTGGCGTCGGTGGTGAATGTGTACGGGCCCACCGAGACGACGGTGTGGTCGACAAGTGCCCCGGTGGCGGCCGGTGTTTCGGTTTCTGTGGGTGGGCCCTTGGCGAATCAGCAGGTGTATGTGCTGGACGGGTGGCTGCGGCCGGTCCCGGTGGGTGTGCGTGGCGAGTTGTACATCGCTGGCGCGGGTGTGGTGCGCGGGTATCACGGGCGGGCGGATCTGACCGCTGAGCGGTTCGTGGCGTGCCCGTGGGGCGGTGGGCGGATGTATCGCACGGGTGATGTGGTGCGGTGGCGGTCGGGCGGCGCGTTGGAGTTCGTCGGCCGTGCCGATGCCCAGGTCAAGGTACGTGGGTTCCGTATCGAACTCGGTGAGGTCGAGTCGGGTCTCCTGGCCATCGAAGATGTGGCCCAGGCGGTCGCAGTCGTGAACGACGGGGTGTTGGTCGGTTACGTCGTATCCGAACCCGGCACAGCTGTTGAGGGCAACGCGGTGCGTGAGGGCGTGCGTTCGCGGTTGCCGGAGTACATGGTCCCGACCGTTGTGGTCGTTCTCGACGCTGTGCCTCTGACCCCGAACGGCAAGGTCGACCGGCGGGCTCTGCCTGCGCCCGAGTATGTGAGCGTGGATGTGCGTGGTCCGCGTTCTCCTCGTGAGGAGATCTTGTGCGGTCTGTTCGGGGAGGTGCTCGGCCGTCCGGTGGCGGGGATCGACGACAGTTTCTTCGAGCTGGGCGGTCATTCGTTGCTGGCGACGCGGTTGGTGTCGCGTCTGCGGTCGGTGCTGGAGGTCGAGGTCTCGATCCGGGAGCTGTTCGAGAACCCGACGGTCGCCGGTCTTGCCCGTGCACTGGACGGGGCGGGCGGATCGCGTCCCGCGTTGCGTGCCGGGGCGCGTCCTGGCCGGGTGCCGTTGTCGTTCGGTCAGCAGCGGTTGTGGTTCCTGCACCGGCTGGACGGCCCGAACGCGGCCTACAACATCCCCCTCGCTCTGCGCCTGACCGGCAAGCTCGACGCTGAGGCACTGCGGTCGGCGCTGGCTGATGTCGTGGACCGGCACGAGAGCCTGAGAACGGTCTTCGCGGAGGACGCCGAGGGCGCCCACCAGGTCATCCGCGAGGACGCCGAAGTCCCGTGGCACACGGAGCAGGTGACCGAGGCCGACCTCCCCGCCCGCCTCGCCGCCACCGCACGCCACGGCTTCGACCTGGCGGCCGAGATCCCGGTCCGCGCAGCCCTCTTCCAGACCGCCCCCGACCACCACGTCCTGCACTTCTCGTTCCACCACATAGCCGTCGACGCCTGGTCCGTGCGCCCCTTCATCGGTGACCTGGCCGCCGCCTACGGGGCGCGTACGGCGGGCGAGGTCCCGCAGTGGCCGGCGCTGCCGGTGCAGTACGCCGACTACGCCCTCTGGCAGCGCGAGTTGCTCGGTTCCGAGGACGATGCCGAGAGCCTGATCGCCCAGCAGATCGCGTACTGGAGGGACCAACTCGCCGATCTGCCGCCCGAGATCGCCCTGCCCGCCGACCGCCCCCGCCCCGCCGTCCCCACCCACCGTGGCGGCAGGGTGGAGTTCGAGGTGCCGGGCGCCGTTCACCGGGCGGTGACCGGGCTGGCCCGGCAGAGTGGCGCGACGGTGTTCATGGTGCTCCAGGCCGCGTTGGCGCTGCTGCTGTCCCGCTCCGGCGCGGGTGACGACGTACCCGTGGGAACCCCCGTTGCCGGGCGCAGTGATGATGCGGTGGACGACCTGGTCGGCCTGTTCATCAACACTCTGGTCCTCCGCACCGACCTGTCCGGGAACCCCACCTTCCGCGAACTCCTCGCCCGAGTAAGGGAAACCGACCTCGGTGCGTACGCGAACCAGGACCTGCCCTTCGAACGCCTCGTCGACATCGTCAACCCCGAACGCTCCCTCGCCCGCCACCCCCTCTTCCAGGTCATGCTCACCCTCAACAACACGGGCGGCCTGGGCGACACCGGATCGCACCCGGCCGGTGGGGACCTGGTCATCGGGGCGCAGGAGTCCGCCACCGCCACCGCCAAGTTCGACCTGCTGCTGTCGGTCGCCGAACTGCACTCCGCGCAGGGCGAGCCCGACGGGCTGACGGGAAGCCTGGAGTACGACGCCGACCGGTTCGACGAGGCGACCGTACGGCGGCTGGGGCAGCGGCTGGCCGGGCTGCTCGATCAGGTCACGCGTGATCCGGAGTCGAGGGTGGGCGCGGTCGGTGTCGTGCTGCCCGACGAGCAGGCCGTGATCAGCGCGTGGAACTCCGCCCCCGTGGACACCCCGGCCGCCGGGCTGCCCGACCTCTTCGCCGAGCAGGCCCGCAGGCGCGGGGACGCCCCCGCCGTCGTGCACGAGGGCAGGACGCTCAGCTACGCGGAACTCGACGACAGGTCGACCCGGCTGGCGAGGCTCCTGATGGGACGCGGGGCCCGCCCGGACACCGTGGTCGCCCTGGCGCTGCCGCGCGGCGTCGACTTCGTCGTCGGGCTCGTCGCCACGCTCAAGGCCGGCGCCGCGTACCTCCCCGCCGACCCTCAACTCCCGGACGAACGCCTCCAGTTCGTCCTGAAGGGCGTACGTCCCGTCGTCGTGCTGACCACCGGCGACCTGGCCGGGCGGTTCCCCGGCCCCGTGCTCGTGCCCGACGAGCCGGCGCTCGACGCCGCGTCACCGGCCCCCCTGCGCGACAGCGAGCGGGGCGGCCCCCTGCTTCCCGGTCACCCGGTCTACATCCTGCACACCTCGGGCTCGACGGGTGAGCCGAAGGCCGTCGAGATGACCGTGGGCGCCCTGCGCAACCTCCTGGACTGGCACCACCGGGTGATCCCGGCGGCCGAGGGCACGGTCACCGCCCAGTTCACCTCCACCGGGTTCGACGTCTCCGCGCAGGAAATCCTCTCCGCCCTGCTGTCCGGCAAGACCCTCGCGATCTGCCCGGAGGACGTACGCCGCGACCCGGCCCGGCTCGTCGGCTGGCTGCGCGAGGCCCGGGTGGGCGAGCTGTACGCGCCCACGCTCGTCCTGGACGCCGTGTGCTCCGCCGCGCTGGAGGCCGGGGAGGACCTTCCCGACCTGCGGCACGTCGCCCAGGCCGGGGAGGCGCTGGTGACCGGCGGGGCCGTACAGCGCTTCTTCTCCCGGGCGGGCGGCCGGATCGCCCTGCACAACCACTACGGGCCCACCGAGACGCACGTGGTGACGGCGACGTCCCTGCCCGCCGACCCGGCCGCGTGGCCGGACCGGCCCCCCATCGGCGTCCCGCTGCCCAACGTCGACGCCCATGTGCTGGACGCGTGGCTGCGGCCGGTGCCCCCCGGCATGCCGGGCGAGCTGTACGTCTCGGGCACCGCGCTGGCGCGCGGCTACCGGGGCCGCCCCGGGATGACCGCGGAGCGGTTCGTGGCCAGTCCCTTCGGGGGGCCGGGGGAGCGGATGTACCGGACCGGCGACCTCGTACGCCGTACGCCGGACGGGCAGGTGCACCACCTGGGCAGGGCCGACGACCAGGTGAAGCTGCGCGGGTTCCGGATCGAGCCCGGCGAGATCGCGGCGGCGCTGCGCACCGACCCGGCGGTGGCCTCGGCCGCCGTACTCGTCCGCGACGGCGGCTCGCTCGCCGCGTTCGTCACCCCGGCGCGGGGCCGTACGCCGGTCGCGGCCGAACTGCGCGCCCGGCTGCTGCGTACCGTGCCGGAGTACATGGTCCCGGCGGAGTACGTCGTGGTCGACGCGCTTCCCCTGACGCGCAACGGGAAACTCGACCGGCGCGCGCTGCTGGCCGTCGAGGTGGACCGGCCCGTCCCCCGCTCGGCCGCCACCGAGGCGGAGAAGCTGATCTGCGCGGTCTTCGCCGAGGTACTGGGCGTCGAGGACGTCGGCGCGGACGACGACTTCTTCGCCCTCGGCGGGCACTCCTTCCTCGCCACCCGGGCCGTCGCGCTGCTGCGCGAGCGGCTGGGGGCCGACCTGGGCGTACGCGACCTGTTCGAGGCCCCGACGCCGGCCGCGCTCGCCCGGGAGGCGGAGCGCAGCGGCACCCGGGACTCCTTCGCCCCCCTGCTGCCGCTGCGGACCACCGGCGACGACCGGCCGCTGTTCTGCGTGCACCCGGGCGGCGGGATGTCCTGGTGCTACGCGGGCCTGCTGACCCACCTGGACCCGGCCGTACCGGTCTACGGCCTCCAGGCCAGGGCGCTCAGCCGGCCGGGCGCGATGCCCGCCACTGTCGACGAGATGGCCGCGGACTACCTCCGGCAGATCCTGGACATCCAGCCGGAGGGCCCCTACCGGCTCCTCGGCTGGTCCTTCGGCGGCGTCATGAGCCACGCGCTCGCCGTGGAACTCCAGGCGCGCGGGCAGGAGGTGGAGCTGCTCGCCCTCGTGGACGCGTACCCGTCGCTCGCCGGCGAGGCGGACGAGGCCGACGAGGCGTCCGAGGCCGGGGCCCTGGAACAGGCCCTGCGGGAGCTGGAGGACCGGCTGATCGTCGACAACCTCACGGCCTCCCGGTTCGCCTTCGACACGGCCGAACTCACCACCGGCCGGGACGCCCTGATCGCGCGGTACCTGCGCTTCCTGGAGGAGAACCAGCATCCGCTCGCGGCGGTCGGCGAGCAGACCCTGCTGGCCATGAAGGACGTGTGGATCGGCAACAGCCGTCTGCTGGCGGCGCACCGGCCCGGCCGGTACGAGGGCGACATGCTGCTGTTCACCGCGACCCGGGTGCCGGAGCGGATCGCCGGCCGGGTCGGGGCGGACTCGTGGGCGCCGCATGTGACCGGCGCCGTCGAGGACCACCCCGTGGACGCCGAGCACGAGCAGATGCTGACCGTGCCGGCGCACATCGCGGCCATCGGGGGAGTGCTCGCGGCGAAGCTGAAGGGAAGCTCGCCGTCCTGAGGCGGTGACCGTCAGCGGTCCCTGGGGCCGTCCGGCAGAACGTCCTTCGCGGTCAGGCGGTCGCCCGAGAAGCAGAGCCGGTACATGTCCACCTGGTCGAGGAGGTTGCCGTTCGACCGGTAGAACTCGCACCGGGTGCCGCGCGGCCGGGGGGCCGCCAGCAGGGCGTCGGACGGGTAGCGGTAGCTCTGGAGAGGGAGCAGGCGGGCGAACTCCGCCCGTTTCTGGCCCACTTGGATGGCCGAGTAGTCCGTCGGGTGCAGCACGCACGTCGCGAGCTGGTAGGCGAGGTACCCGGCGGACGGCAGGACCGTGAGGGCGAGCGCGGCCGGTGCGACGAACGCCACCACGAAGCGCAGCCGGACCTTGCGCCGCGCGTCGCCCATCCGGCGCGTCGACTCGGCCCCGGCCTCGGGCGGGGACTGCCGCGCGAGGTCCGTCCGCGCGCTGCTCACCCGGTCGGGCATCACGGCGGTCACCCGGAACCCCCGCTCGAACGGTCCGGTGCTCAGGTCGCCGCCGAGCGCGCTCACCCGCTCCCGCAGCCCGGCGAGCCCCCGGTTCCCCGGCACCAGTCCGGGCAGCGGGCCCGCCGGCGGGGCCGAGTTGATGACCTCGACCTCGGTACGGCCGTCCTCGTGGGCGATCCGGACGTGGACGGCGCTGCCGGGGGCGTGTTTGGTCGCGTTCGTCAGCGACTCCTGCACGACCCGGTACACGGCGTGCTCGACGAGGGGCGAGAAGGAGGGGCTGCCGCCCTCCCGGACCAGGTCGACGGCGATGCCGGACGCGGTCGCCCGGGCGAGGAGTGCCTCCACGGACTCGACGGAGGAGTCCTTGACGCCGGTGTCGTCCGGGCCGTCGCGCAGCACCGTCACGGTCTCCCGGAGGTGGTCGACGGCCTCCGAGACGGCCTTGCGCAGCTCGGCCACGTCGTCGCGGTCCTGGTCGTTGAGGGTCGGCGACAGTTCGAGCGCGCCCGCCCGCAGCGCGATGAGGCTCAGGACGTGCCCGAGGGAGTCGTGCATGTCGGCGGCTATCCGGGTCCGCTCGCGGAGCCTGGCCTGCTCGGCGACGAACCGCTGCTGCTCCTCCAGGGTCTGCGCCAGCCGCCAGCCGCCCGACACGAGGGCCCGCCGCGCCTGGAGGTAGCGGCCGACGAGCCACGGCACCAGCAGGGCCACGGGCAGCACGGTGACCGCGTAGAACCACCACACCGCACCGCGCCCGAGCACCGCGCACAGCGCGAGGTCGACGGCGAGGCACGAGGTGAGCACCAGCAGGGGCGCTCGTCCCACCTGGGTCCGCACCCCCATCAGGTACGTCAGCGCGGCCAGCGCCAGCGCGTAGGCGTTGGCCGGGCTGGACTCGTCGGCGAGCCCCACCGCGCACAGCGCGTTGCCGGCGAACACCGCGGCGCTCGGCCATCTGCGGCTGCCCGGAATCGCCACCGCCAGCACCAGGAGGGGCAGCACCAGGTCCAGCACCACCGAGGGGTTCAGCGCCGACCAGAACGCCCACCCGCCCGCACCGGCGAGCGCCAGCCACAGCGCCCCGTCCCACAACAGCGCTCTTCCGGACGTCGGTAACGGCCTCGGCACGTCCAGCCGGACGCTCTCTTCCTCGGGTCCCCCATGCTTCGTCATCCGGCCGACCCTACCGAACCCCCGGGCCCGCTCCGTACCCCCGGACGGCCCCGCCGATCCGCCAGTGAGCTGGCACTTTGCGAGAGGGATACAGCTCGTTGACACCGATCGCGGTCCGTTGGCACCGTTGGGCCGGGGCAGCGCCTCCCGCACTGTTCGCCCAGCGGAATCCGTGAGCTCGGGATTGCTGCGAACGTTCCGCTTCCACGCGACTGGGGTTCAGAGTTGGCACTTTCCCTGAATGCTCCCGCAGACGGCTCCGCGCTGCGGCACGCCGGGCCGCCCGGCCCGGGCACGACCGGCGTCAGCACGGCGTTCGGCACCTTCGGCGAACTGCTCCAAGGCGTCCTGCCGGGCCCCGACGGCGACTTCCTGGTGACGCTGCCCATCGCGCGCTGGACCGTGGCCACCTTCCGCACCGACCCGCACTCCACGACGGTCCGGGTGGTGCCGGAGCACAAGCGCAAGGCGGCCCGCCTGGTGTCGATGATCATGGCGGAACTGCCGGTCCCCCTGGGGGGCCTCCTCACCCTGGACAGCACCCTGCCCGAGGGCAAGGGGCTCGCCAGCTCCTCCGCCGACCTGGTCGCCACCGCCCGCGCCGCCGGCAACGCCCTCGGCATCCCGATGCCGCCGCGCCGCATCGAGTCGTACCTCGGCCGCATCGAGCCGACCGACGGCGTCCTCTACGACAGCGTCGTCGCCTACCACCACCGCCGGGTCCGACTGCGCCAGGTGCTCGGCTCGTTGCCGCCCATGACCGTCGTCGGCGTCGACGAGGGGGGCACCGTCGACACCGTCGAGTTCAACCGGATCCCCAAACCGTTCACCACGGCGCAGCACCGCGAGTACGCGCGCCTCCTGGACCGCCTCGCGGACGCCGTACGGGACGGCGACCTGCGGACGGTGGGCGCCGTCGCCACCCGCAGCGCGGTGCTGAACCAGGCGCTGCGCCCCAAGCGGACCCTGGAGCGGATGACCGCGATCTGCGAGGAGGCCGGCGGCCTCGGCGTCGTGGCCGCGCACAGCGGGACCTCGCTCGGCATCCTGATCGACGACGCCGATCCGGACCGGCCGCGCAAGATCGTGCGGGCCGTCCAGGCGTGCTCCGCCCTGGCGGGGAACGTGACCACCTACCGGACACTGAGCTTCGGACCGGACCGATGAGGCCGCAACGGGCGGCGGGGCGCCGGCCCCACCGCCCGGCTCCGCGCGGGCTATCCGGGCAGCCTGGGCAGCGGGTCCCCCAGCGCCACCACCAGCTCGCGCGCACCGCTGTAGGGGGCGCGGCTGTGCGCGGTGCCGATGTTGTCCACCAGCAGCAGGTCGCCGTCGCGCAACGGGACGTCGACCGCGTGCCGGTCGTACGTCGCGTTGACGGCTTCGACGGTGGCGGGGTCCAGCGGTGTCCCGTCGCCGAGGAACGTCGTGAACGGCAGGCCCTCGGGGCCGAACTCGCCCACCAGGTACGCGCGGATCGCCGGGTCCATCGTCCACTCGTTGAGGAAGGCGATCTGGTTGAACCAGCAGCGCCGTCCCGTGAGCGGGTGCTTCACCACGGCCGGCAGTGTCTGACGGGTCTGGAGAGCGCCGCCCGGCAGGCGCCGGAACTCGATGCCGTGGGTGGCGCAGTACCGCTCCACGGCCTGCGGGTCGGCCGTGCCGAACGCGTCGGCCGAGGAGGGGCCCACCAACTGGTCGTAGCTGCGGACCAGTTGCCAGCCCTCCCGCTCGAAGGGCTCGACGATGCCGGCCGGCAGGGAGTCGAGCACCTTCGCTGCGTCGGCCACCGACACGACGCCACCGGAAGCGCTCGCCTTCAGGCAGGAGAACACCAGCCACTGCGGGTACCGAGGGGCGCTGCTCAGCTCGTGGTGCATGCACATGGGCTGGTCGGCGGGCCACTCCGACGACGAGTACACCCCGCCCGGCAGCGCCTTGCGGGGCGCGAACCCCTCCACCTCGGTCATCAGCTCCGAGGTGAGCGCACGGCTCGCCGCGGCGGCGTCCGCGTGACTCGACATCCGCAGCCCCCGCACCAGAACCGCGCCCTGCTCCAAAGCGGCCGACCGCAGTGCGTCCGCATTCTCGCGGAGCCATTCGGGACCTTCGGTGGCCGCCTCGACGACAGGAATCTCATTAACGCCAGACATCGTGCGCTGGTCCTTCCACTGTATTCACGAGGATACGAACGCTGACATCACACAACACCGTCCGCCGAAAGCGGAAGCCTTTCACTCAGGCACGATTGTCGCTGTAAGCAGGCCGGTCCGCAGCAATACCGGCTGCCCGCACGAGGAGTACGCATGCCCGAAATCATCCGCGACGGATTCAGGTTGACCTACCAGGAAACCGGAAACGGCGTACCCGTGGTTCTCGTCATGGGAACCGGCGGCAGCGGAAGAGCGTGGCACCTGCATCAGGTGCCCGCGCTGGCCGCGGCGGGACACCGGGTCGTCACCTTCGACAACCGGGGTGTCTCCCCGTCCGACGGCAGCCCGCCCGGTTTCACCGTGGCCGACATGGCGGCCGATGTGGCCGCGCTGATCGAGCACCTCGGCATCGGTCCGTGCGCGGTCGTCGGCACCTCGCTCGGCGCCCGCATCGCCGCCGAACTGGCGCTCGCGCGCCCGGAGCTGGTGAGCAGGCTCGTCCTCATGGCGGCCCGGGGCCGCAGCGACGCCATGAGTACGGCGCTGACGCGCGCCGAACGCGAACTGGAGGACCTCGGCATCGAACTGCCGCCCCGCTACCGGGCGGTGGTGCAGGTGCTCCAGCAGCTCTCGCGGCGGAGCCTCGCGGACGACCGGCGGACCACGGACTGGCTGGAGGTCTTCGAACTGTCCACGGCGGCCGAGTCGACGGTACGGGCCCAGCGCGGGCTCTACCCCATGCCGGACCGGCTCCCCGCGTACCGGGACATCCGGGCGCCCAGCCACGTCGTCTCCTTCTCCGACGACGTCCTGGCCCCGCCCTCGGCCGGCCGTGAGATCGCCGCGGCCATCCCCGGCGCCACGTTCGAGGTCGTCGACGGCTGCGGACACATCGGCTACCTGGAGCACCCGGACACGGTGAACCGCACCCTGCTGGCGGCGCTGCGCCCGGCACGCGAACCCGGCGTGCCCGCCCCGGTGTGACGGCGACGCCGGCAGCGGCCGGAAGCGCTCCGGCCGCTGCCCCGCGCCGCCCTAGCCGTCGGCCACGTCCCCGCGCCGCAGCTCGGAACCGGCCGGCACACCGGCGGGGTCCGAACCCAGGCCGGCCACCCTGTTCTCCCCGTCCACGAACACGACCCGGGGCTCCAGCTTCGCCGCGTCCTCGTCCGTCACCATCGCGTAGGCGATGACGATGACGAGGTCACCCGGACTGATCAGCCGGGCCGCCGCACCGTTGATTCCTATGACCCCCGAATTCCGGGGTCCTTCGATGACATAGGTGGAAAGACGCGCGCCATTGTCGATGTCGACGATGTCGACGCGCTCTCCCGGGAGCAGGTCTGCGGAATCCATCAGGTCGGCATCGATGGTGAGCGATCCGACATAGTGCAGATCCGCCTGGGTCACGGTCGCCCGATGGATCTTCGACTTCATCATGGTTCGATACATGTTTCTCATTCCCTGGTAGGTCTGTGCAGGGTAATAGTTTTCAGTGCCACTTCCTACCCCGGCCCGATACTCCGAATCCCGGAATCCCAAAATCCCCTATTCTCCGAAGGGTAAAGACATGCCAGAAACCAGCCCGCGTACGGCGGCCCCGCGCCGACTGCTGATGTGCCCGCCCAGCCACTTCGACGTCACCTACTCCATCAACCCGTGGATGGAACCGGAGAAGCCGGTCGACGGCGGCCTCGCCCTCGCCCAGTGGGAGCGGCTGCGCAGCCTCTACCGCGACCTGGGGCACACGGTGGAGGTCGTCCGGCCGGTGGCCGGGCTGCCCGACATGGTCTTCGCGGCCAACGGCGCCACGGTCGTGGACGGGCGGGTGCTCGGCGCCCGCTTCCGGCACGAGGAACGCACCGCCGAGGGCCCGCTGTACCTGTCCTGGCTGCGCGCGAACGGCTTCCCCGAGACGCACTGGCCCGAGCACATCAACGAGGGGGAGGGCGACTACCTCCTCGTCGGCCGCCGGCTCCTGGCGGGCACCGGGTTCCGCACCGACCCGCGCTCGCACGCCGAGGCCCAGGAGTACTTCGGCATACCGGTCACCGGACTGACCCTGGTCGACCCGCGCTTCTACCACCTCGACACCGCGCTCGCCGTCCTCGCCGACGACGAGGTCATGTACTACCCCGAGGCGTTCTCCCCGGGCAGCCGCGCCGTCCTGCGGGAACTGTTCCCGGGCGCGCTCCTCGCCACGGCCGAGGACGCCGGGGTCTTCGGTCTCAACGCCTTCAGCGACGGCCGCCACGTGCTGCTGCCCCAGTCCGCGACAGGGCTCATGGCCGGGCTCAGACAGCGCGGCTTCGAACCGATCGGAGTCGACCTCACCGAACTCCTCAAGGCCGGCGGCAGCGTCAAGTGCTGCACGCTCGAACTGCGGGAAGGGTGACCCACGGGGGACCGGGGCCCTGACGAAAGTCGGGGCCCGCGCCTACCTTCGACCCCTTCACCCGTTCCCCCGACCGCTCCTACGGTCCTTGTCGAGGGGCCGACGCCCCCGCCGGGCGCCCGCAACCGCCCGGCGCGACCAGGCAAGTTCCGTGCGTCCACCCAAGGGGAGAACGGCACCCATGCCCTCGACAGCCGCGACATCGGTCAAGAGCAACTACGTCACCTCCATCGCCGACACCGAGGAGCAGATCCGGGCCGCCCAGCGACTGCGCTACCGCGTCCTGGCCGACGAGTTGGGCATCCGCCTCGACACACCGCTGAGCGGCCACGACGTGGACGGCTTCGACGAGCCGGCCGACCACCTCATCGTCACCGACACCACCACGGACGACGTCGTCGGCACCTACCGGCTCCTGCCCCCGGGGCGGGCCGAAGTCTCCTACGCCGACACCGAGTTCGACCTGAGCGGCCTGCGCGAGCTGCGCCCCTCGACGGTCGAGGCGGGCCGGGCCTGCGTCCACCCGGACCACCGCCGGGGCGCCGTCGTCGGCCTGCTGTGGGCCGGCCTGGCCCGCTACGCCCTGCTCTCCGGCCGGCGCTACCTGGCGGGCTGCGCCTCCGTACCGCTGGCCGACGGCGGCCGTGCGGCCTCCAGCGCATGGCTGCTCGGCGCCGCCCGGTACGCCGCTCCCGCCGCGTACCGGGTCCACCCGCGCCGGCCGTGGACGCCACGGCGCCCCGGCGCGGGCACACCCGACTCCACCCTGCTGCCCCCGCTGCTGCGCGGCTACCTCCGCCTCGGCGCCTGGGTGTGCGGACCCCCGGCCCACGACCCGGAGTTCGACGTCGCCGACTTCTTCGTCCTGCTCGACATGGAACGGCTGGACGACCGGCACCGCCGCTACTTCCTCCGGGAGACGCGGTGAGTTCGCGGTTCCGCGGGCGTGATGCGGTGATACGGAGGGGAGAGCGCGCGGAGTTGGAGGGGGCCGTGGCCCGCGTGGCGCGTGGGGCGGTTAGCGTGGAGCGGTGAGTGAGACGAAGACCCCCACCCCCGCGACCGCGATCCCGGGTCTGCCGGCGGCCGTGCTGCCGGCCGTCGTCGGGAGCGCGCTGCCCGCCGGCGCCGTGCCCGCTGCCCCGCCGATGGCCGGGCCGGTGACGCCCACCCTCCAGTACCGCTTCGACGGGCCGGACGACGCCCCCGTGCTCATCCTGGGCCCCTCGCTCGGGACCACCTGGCACATGTGGGACCGGCAGATTCCCGAACTCACCAAGCAGTGGCGGGTGTTCAGGTTCGACCTGCCCGGCCACGGCGGCGCCCCCGCCTACCCCGCCGGATCGGTCGCCGACCTGGCCGCGCGCCTGCTGGCCACCCTGGACGCGCTCGGCGTGCAGCGCTTCGGCTTCGCGGGCTGCGCGCTCGCGGGCGCCGTCGGCGTCGAACTCGCCCTGCGCCACCCCGAACGGCTCGCCTCGCTCGCGCTGATCGCCTCCTCGCCCCGGTTCGGCACGGCCGACGAGTTCCGCCAGCGCGGCGTGATCGTGCGCACCAACGGCCTCGACCCGATCGCCCGCACCTCGCCGGACCGCTGGTTCACGGCCGGGTTCGCCGCCGCGCAGCCCGCGATCACCGACTGGGCCGTCCAGATGGTCCGCACCACCGACCCCGGCTGCTACATCGCCTCCTGCGAGGCCCTCGCCGCCTTCGACGTACGGCACGAACTGGGCATGGTCGGCGTCCCGACGCTGGTCCTCGTCGGCTCCGACGACCAGGTCACCGGCCCCGCCGAGGCGCGCACGCTGGTCGCCGGCATCCCGGACGCGCGCCTCGCCGTCGTCCCCGGCGCCTCGCACCTCGTACCGGTGGAGCAGCCGGCCGCCGTCACCGACCTGCTGGTGCGGCACTTCTCGACGGCCTGGCAGCCCGGGTACGACACGGGTCAGACCGTGGTACCGGGGATACCCGTAGTACTTCCGCAGCAGCCCGTCCCGATCGCCGAGATCGCCCCGGCCCCGCCGGTCGCGACCGACCAGGTGATGGGGCGGCCCGACCCGTACGACTCCGGGCTGAAGGTCCGCCGCGAGGTGCTCGGCGACGCGCACGTGGACCGCGCGCTGACCCAGGCCGACGACTTCTCCGGCGACTTCCAGGAGTTCATCACCCGGTACGCCTGGGGCGAGATCTGGGACCGCCCCGGCCTCGACCGGCGCGCGCGCAGCTGCGTCACCCTGACGGCCCTCGTCGCGGGCGGTCACCTCGACGAACTCGCCTTCCACACGCGCGCGGCCCTGCGCAACGGCCTCACCCCGGACGAGATCAAGGAGGTCCTGCTGCACGCCGCCGTCTACTGCGGGGTGCCCTCGGCCAACAGCGCGTTCCGGGTGGCCCAGCAGGTCATCCGGGAGGAGACCACACCGCAGGAGTGAGCGATGCAGGATGGACCCATGACGAAGTCCATCCAGCTCACCAAGAAGTCGCACGCCTGTGTCCGCCTGGAGAAGGACGGCCGCACCCTCGTCCTCGACCCGGGTGTGTTCAGCGAGGCGGACGCGGCTGTCGGCGCGGACGCGATCCTGATCACGCACGAGCACCCGGACCACTTCAGCGAGGCGCACCTGAGGGCCGCGCTGGAGGCGAACCCCGAGGCCGGGATCTGGACCCTGCGCGCGGTCGCGGAGCAGCTCACGGCGGCCTTCCCCGGGCGCGTGCACACCGTCGGGCACGGCGACACGTTCACCGCCGCCGGGTTCGACGTCCAGGTCCACGGCGAACTGCACGCCGTGATCCACCCGGACCTCCCGCGCATCACGAACGTCGGCTACCTGATCGACGACGGCCGCGTCTTCCACCCCGGGGACGCGCTCACCGTCCCCGACCACGCCGTGGAGACGCTGATGCTGCCCGTGATGGCCCCCTGGAGCAAGATCTCCGAGGTGATCGACTACGTCCGCGAGGTGAAGCCCGCGCGCGCGTACGACATCCACGACGCCCTCCTGACCGACCTCGCCCGGCCGATCTACGACAACCAGATCGGCTCGCTGGGCGGCGCCGAGCACGGGCGGCTGGCGCCCGGGGAGAGCACCTCGCTGTGACTGTCGGTGGGGCCCGGTAGGTTGTCGGGCATGCGCATCGCGACCTGGAACGTGAACTCGATCACCGCCCGCCTGCCGAGGCTCCTGGCCTGGCTGGAGAGCAGCGGCACGGACGTGCTGTGCCTCCAGGAGGCCAAGCTGGCCGAGGAGCAGTTCCCGTTCGACGCGCTGCGCGAGGCCGGGTACGAGGCGGCGGTGAACGCGACGGGCCGGTGGAACGGCGTGGCGGTGCTCTCCCGGGTCGGCCTCGACGACGTCGTCAAGGGCCTGCCGGGCGGCCCGGAGTACGACGGCGCCGAGGAGCCGCGCGCGGTGTCGGCGACCTGCGGTCCCGTGCGCGTGTGGTCGGTGTACGTGCCGAACGGGCGCGAGGTCGACCACGCGCACTACGCGTACAAGCTCCAGTGGTTCGAGGCGCTGAAGGCGGCCGTCACGGGCGACGCGCAGGGGGGCCGTCCGTTCGCCGTCCTCGGTGACTACAACGTGGCCCCCACGGACGACGACGTCTTCGACACGGCCGTCTTCGAGGGCCTCACCCACGTCACCCCCGCCGAGCGCGCGGCCCTCGCGGCCCTGCGCGAGACCGGTCTCACGGACGTCGTACCCCGCCCCCTCAAGTACGACCACCCGTACACCTACTGGGACTACCGCCAGCTCGCCTTCCCCAAGAACCGGGGCATGCGCATCGACCTGGTCTACGGCAACGAGCCCTTCGCGAAGGCGGTCAAGGACGCGTACGTCGACCGCGAGGAGCGCAAGGGGAAGGGCGCGTCGGACCACGCGCCGGTGGTCGTCGACCTGGAGGTGTAACCGGGTAGTACCCCGGAGGGAGGGCGACGGGTGCCGGCACGTCGGCGCCTCGTCGGAGGTCACAGCTCCGTCAGGTCCACCGCCGCCGCCAGCGCCGCGTACCCCGCGTCCGAAGGGTGCAGCCGGTCCCCGCTGTCGTACGCGGGCAGCAGCCGGGCCGGATCGGCGGGGTCCCGCAGCGCGGCGTCGAAGTCGAGGACGGCGTCGAAGGCGTCGCCGTCCCGGATCCACGCGTTGACCTTCTCGCGCCGCTTCTGGACCTCGGGGGTGCATCTCGGGTCCCCGGCGCACGGCAGGAGCGTCGCGCCCAGTACCCGTACCCCGCGCGCCCCGGCCCGCTCGGCGAGCTTCCGCAGCCCGTCGGTCACGTCGTCCGACGTCCCGCCCCGGAGCAGGTCGTTGATCCCCTCGAAGACGACCAGCGTCCGCACCGAAGGCTGCGCGAACACGTCCCGCTCCAGCCGCGCGAGCGCGGACACTCCCGAGGCGACGGGCGAGACGCCGTCCCCGGCATAGCCGTCGGCGGCGACGCGGTTCCCGGCGATCCCGGCGTTCAGCACGCCGTACGCGGGTACCGCCCGCTGTCCGCGCAGGCGCGCGGCGAGCCCGTCCGGCCACCGCCGGTTCGCGTCCGTCGTCGACAGGTACCCGTCGGTGATCGAGTCCCCCAGAAGGACGACGCTCCCGGGTCCCCCGGCCACGTCGACCCCGGCGAGCAGCGGCCACCCGGTGAGCTCCGAGGCGTACGCCGTCCCCGCGCGGTCCGCCGTGTGATCGCCCGGCGCGCTGAGGTACGACCGCTGCGAGGCGTACCGGTGCGTGGGCAGCGCGGTCACGGTCCCCGGCAGGTGGAAGCTGACCAGCAGATCGGCGCCCGCGGGCACGACGAGGTCCACCGGATCGCTGACGGCGCGCGTCCCGGCGGGGATCTCGACACCGGACGCCCCGCCGAAGGACACGGGCACCGGAACCCCGTCCACGGCCGCTCCGGAGCCGCTGGGGGCGGCGCCAGGGGCCGTCGGACCCGGGGTTGGGCTCAGAGGCTCGGCGGGGGCTGCCGGAGCCGTCACGGGCGGCGTGCGGCCGGAAGACCCGGTGGAGCCGCCCGAGGCGGTTCGGGACGCCGTGGCGCCCGCGCCCCCGGCAGACTCCGCCGGGACCTCTCCGGACGCGCTCGCCCGCCCACCCGGCATCGGGCCCGCCCCCGGCACGCCTGCCGCCCGCGCGCGCAGCGCCACCGTCGCCGCCCCGATCCGCACCGGCACCGAGGCGAACGTGTTGTCGAAGCGCAGCCGTACGCGGGCGCCGCCCGCCGACGTGTGGACGACCAGCCGCAGCGTGCGGTCCGTCCACGGGCCCTCGGCGGGGAGGCCCGACTGGGCCGTGGCCCACGTGCCGGTCCAGGGACCGGGGTTCGTGCGGATCGCGAGGGCGAATACGTGAAGGCCGGAGGCGACGGGGAGGCGTACGGAGGTGACGGTGCGGGCCGGCGCCAGGGGGACCGTCACGGCGTACACGCGCGCGCGTGCGGGACGGCGGCCGGCGGGGGTGTTGACGTGGGGGAGGGCGACCGCCTTCGTGGCGAGAGGGCCCCGGCGCCAGTCGGGGGCGGCGAGGGTGTACGGCGCGCGCGTGCCGTCGGCGTACGCGATCTCGCCCTCCCCGCGCGCGGTGTGCCCCGCCGTGCTCGTGACGAGGAACGTGAGCGCGTCGCCCCGGCCGAGGGCGGTCACCCGCTGCCCGTCGGCGAGGACGTTGTCCGGGGCGCCGGGGGCGGTCGCCGGCCAGGTCAGGCGGGTGCCGTGCACGGTCAGGGCGCGGCCGGGGGTCCAGCCCGCCGAGGCGAGCGCCGAGGCGGAGAGGGAGGCGCCCCTGCCGTCGAGGTCCGCGCCGGAGGGGCGGTCGTCCGCGCTGATGCCCCGGTTGTCGAAGTGGCTCTCCAGGGGTACGGGGGGAGCGCCCGGGGCGCGCGAACCGGCGCGCGCGGCGGTCTGGGGAGCCAGCAGCAGGGTCGCGATCAGCGGAAACGCCCAGGCCTTTCGGCGCACGTCTCTCCCTCTCCTGTCGTCCGATGATCGTACCGGGACGGCGGACACGGGTGCCCGCGCGCCTGTGGTGCGGACGACGGTGCGAATGCCACGCTGGGCGTATGAACATCCCTTTCCTGGGCAACAGGCGCAAGAGGGCTGCGGGCGCGCTGCTGGACGCGGACCCCGAGGGCGTGGCCGAGCTGCTGTCCGAGTGCGAACTCCTGCGCTCCCAGGCGGAGGAGGCCGGCGTCCGGCTCGACGACACGGTCGGCTCCCTGGAGGCGCTCGACCAGCTGCTGCCGCGCTGGCGCGACGACGAGGAGACGCTGATCTGGCTCGGCAACGACGCCGGGCTCTACCTCGGCACGGTCGTCGTCCGCACCGTCGAGGGCGCCGAGTGGACCTTCTGGCCGGGCGGCGAACCCGTCGTACGGCTGGGCTCCGGGCGGGAGTTCGACGTCGTGACGGCCGGCCGGGAGTGGGCGGCCAGCGGGGTGCCGGAGCTGTCGCAGTGGTACGCGGAGGTCGCCGAGGCGTGACGGGGTGCCCGGGGTCGTGCGGCCACGAGAAGAGAGGTTAAATACGGCTTATGCCCGAAAAGTGCGTGTCGCGTCTCAAGTCCCGTCCGCTCTCGATAGTTTGCGGCGACCACGACACACAGCTGAGAGCGAGTAGGGCTGAGCATGGCCGTCGATCCGTTGATCGGACTGCGTGACGTCGACAAGCGCAAGAAGGAGCCCGACCGGGCCCGCTCCGTCGGCCACTAGTGGGGGGCGTCCATGCCGTGACCGGGCTCGACTACGATGGATCGTTCATCCCCGGAGCGACGGTGACCGGGCCGGGGACTCCGCCGCAGGGCGGACCGTAGGGGGCAGCAGTTCACCAGAGCCATACCCGGCCGGACGCGCGGCCGGAGATCACTGCTCGCACAGCGCAGGCGGTCCGTACGACGGGTCGGACGCTGTACGGGGAGAAGGTCAGCCGCGCGCCGGACGGGTTGTGCTCGATGCGGAGCGGGTCGGGTGGGTGTGCGGCGCATCGCCGGACCGGCTTGCCGAGAGCGGGCGGGCCCTCGCCGTGGAGGCGCGGCGGGGGCCCGCCCGTCCTGGTTCCCGGGAGCGCGGCGTACGAGGCGTGTGGCGCACGGCATTTGACGGAGCCTCAGGTCGCCCGGTGGGACGTCGGGGTCACCGGGTCCACCAGCGGCGTACGGGCCGGCCGGGTCACGTCGGCCACCAGCTCCACCACATCGGGGCCGTACGCCTGGGAGTTGACCACCTTCAGGAGCAGCGCGAAGGAGTCCGCGCCGTACTTGCGGGCCAGCCGCTCGTGATGGCGGGCCAAGTACCGGGTCGCCGCCTGGTTGTTGATCGCGCGCTGGCCGCAGAAGAGGAACACCGGCCGCGTGCCGCGCCGTTCGCCGGTCGTGAGCCGGGCCAGCAGGACGTACTCGGTGATCCCGGTGTCCATCCGGTAGCGCTCGGTGCCGATCTGGAACGCCCCCCGGTCCGGGCCGGGTTCGGGGTCGATGTTCACCCGGAAGCCGGGCAGCATCGCCGACATGTGCGCGAGCATCCGCCGATTCGAACTGGGCCCGCCCACACAGAACTCCGTACGCTCGCCGAAGCCTTGCTGCACCCCGTCCTGGGTGACCATCTGCACGTTGGCCCCGCAGTCCTTGATGAGCGCGGCAAGTTCGAGGAGCGCGAACACGTCGTAACGGTGCACGGCGGGCTCGGAGGTCGCCGGGTCGCGGTTGACGACGAGCAGCGACTCGGAGTTCTCCGGCAGCCCGAAGAACGCCTGTTTACGGCGGAGCCGGCGCCTCCACAGGTACGTCCGCGCCAGCCAGCCGAGCCCGGCACTGATACCGGCGGCCAGCACGCCGAGGACGATATTGCGCACGTCGTCGTTCATGGGCGCGCATGGTAGCGGCCGAACCCATCTGGGGCGTACCCGTGTTCGAGGTGTGGCAGTCGTATGACAGTGCCCTGAATGCCCCTGTCGGCGACGGGGCAGGGTGGCTACAGTGCGCGGACGGTCCTTGACTGGAGGTACATACGGATGGCCCTGCGTCGCCCTGTGGCACGGAAACTGACGGTCCTGGCGGTCTCTGCCGCCGTGGTCTCGGTGGGTGCCGCCGCGCCACCGAACGCCTTGTCATCATCCGTTCGGCAAAAGGCGGTTGAGAAGGTTCCCGTCGCCGTCGGGTACGGCGGCGCCGTCTCCAGCGTCGACGCGGACGCGTCCGCCGCCGGCATCGAGGTACTGCGCAAGGGCGGTAACGCGGTCGACGCGGCCGTCGCCACCGCCGCCGCGCTCGGCGTCACCGAGCCCTACTCGGCGGGCGTCGGAGGAGGCGGCTACTTCGTCTACTACGACGCCAAGTCCCGTACGGTGCGCACGATCGACGGCCGCGAGACCGCGCCGCTGAGCGCCGACGCGAACCTGTTCGTCGAGAACGGCCAGCCCCTCGCGTTCGCCGACGCCGTCAGCAGCGGCCTCAGCGTCGGCACCCCCGGCACGCCCGCCACGTGGGCGAGCGCGCTGTCCAAGTGGGGTACGAAGAGCCTGGGTTCGGTGCTGAAGCCGGCCGAGCGGATCGCCCGCGACGGGTTCACCGTCGACGACACGTTCCGCTCGCAGACCGCCGCCAACGAGACCCGGTTCCGCTACTTCCCCGACACGACGAAGCTGTTCCTGCCGAACGGGCAGCTCCCGGTGGTCGGTTCGACCTTCAAGAACCTCGACCTCGCCCGTACGTATGCGGAGTTGGGCAGGAAGGGCGTCTCCGCGATCTACCGGGGCGACATCGGCAAGGACATCGTCAGTACGGTCAACAAGCCGCCGGTGGCCCCGGGTTCCGGGTGGAACGCCCGGCCCGGCAAGCTCTCCGCCGCCGACCTCGCCGCCTACCGCGCCAACTTCCAGGCGCCCACGAAGACTTCGTACCGAGGACTCGGCGTCTACTCGATCGCGCCGTCCTCCTCCGGCGGCACGACCGTCGGCGAGGCTCTCAACATCCTGGAGAAGACGGACCTTTCGAAGGCGAGCGAGGTCCAGTACCTGCACCGCTACATCGAGGCCAGCCGGATCGCGTTCGCCGACCGGGGCCGCTGGGTCGGCGACCCGGCCTTCGAGAACGTCCCCACGAAGGAACTCCTCTCGCAGAAGTACGCCGACTCGCGGGCCTGCCTCATCAAGGACGACGCCGTCCTCACCAGCCCTGTCGCGCCCGGCGATCCGCGCAACCCGGCGGCCTGCGACGCGAGCGGGACACCGGCGCCGACGACCTACGAGGGCGACAGCACCACGCACCTCACGGTCGCCGACAAGTGGGGCAACGTCGTCGCCTACACCCTCACCATCGAGCAGACCGGCGGCAGCGCGATCACCGTCCCGGGCCGGGGATTCATCCTCAACAACGAGCTGACGGACTTCTCGTTCGCGCCCGCGAGCCCCGCCGTGCACGACCCGAACCTGCCCGGCCCCGGCAAGCGGCCCCGGTCGTCGATCTCGCCGACCATCGTGCTCGACAAGGCCGACAAGCCGGTGGTGGCGCTGGGTTCGCCCGGTGGGGCGACCATCATCACGACCGTCCTCCAGGTGCTGACCGAATTCGTGGACCGGAAGCTGCCGTTGGTCGACGCGATCGCCGCTCCGCGAGCCAGTCAGCGCAATCAGACGACCACCGAACTCGAACCGGCCCTCTACAACGGTGACTTGAGGGGCAAGCTGGAGGCGATCGGGCACGGGTTCCGGCTGAACGCCGAGATCGGCGCCGCAACTGCCGTGCAGCGGCTGCCCGGTGGGAAGTGGCTGGCAGCCGCCGAGACCGTGCGGCGTGGTGGCGGGTCGGCGCAGGTGGTGTACCCGGCGCGCTAGCCGAGGGAGTTGACGGGCGGCTCACCCGATTCCGGGTGGGCCGCCCGTCGTTCAGTGGTCCCTGGCCGTCAGGATGCGCGGGCCGTCGTCCGTGATCGCGACCGTGTGCTCCACGTGTGCCGCGCGCGAGCCGTCGTTCGTGCGCAGGGTCCAGCCGTCGGGCGCCTCGTGGTAGCCGTCCCGGCCGCTCGCGATGAGCATCGGCTCGATCGCCAGGGCCATGCCCCGGCGCAGGAGCATGCCCCGGTGGGGGCGGCCCTCGTTGGGGACCGGCGGGTCCTCGTGCATCCGGCGGCCGATGCCGTGGCCGCCGAAGCCCTGCGGGATGCCGTAGCCGCCGTCCCGGCAGACCTTGCCGATCGCGTGCGCGATGTCGCCGATGCGGTTGCCCACCGTCGCGGCGGCGATCCCGGCGGCCAGGGCGCGTTCGGCCGTCTCGATCAGGTGGACGTCGTCCGGGCGCGGGGTGCCGACGGTGAAGCTGATCGCCGAGTCGCCCGCCCAGCCGCCGAGTTGGGCTCCGCAGTCGATGGAGACGAGGTCGCCGTCGCGCAGCTTCTGGCGGGTCGGGATGCCGTGCACGATCGAGTCGTTCACCGAGGCGCAGATGACGGCCGGGAACGGCGTCGTCGCGAAGGACGGGCGGTAGCCGAGGAACGGCGAGTCCGCGTCCGCGCCGCGCAGCACCCCGCGCGCCACCTCGTCCAGCTCCAGCAGGGAAACGCCCACGTCAGCGGCTTCCCGTACGGCCGTGAGGGCGCGGGCCACCACCTGGCCGGCCCGGTACATCTCGTCGATCGACGTGTCTGTCTTCAGCTCCACCATGCCAATTACTATACCGGTATTAGAATGGGGTCATGGTGCGCACCCCCTTGACCCCAGAAGAGCGTGAACGCGGCGAGCGGCTCGGCCGGCTGCTGCGCGAGGCCCGCGGCGGGCGGAGCATGGCCGAGGTCGCGGCGCAGGCCGGGATCTCGGCGGAGACGCTGCGCAAGATCGAGACGGGGAGAGCGCCGACGCCCGCGTTCTTCACGGTCGCCGCGCTGGCCGTCGTACTCGGGCTGTCCATGGACGAGTTGGCGGTGCGGTGTGCTCCGGCGGGGGTGGTCTGAGGCGCCCCCGCGCGGGCGTTTTTCTGTGAACTCCCTTTGCGTGCAAGGACTTTGTGGGAACTTCTTTGGTGGGGTCGTCGGGATCCGGCCATGTCGTCTTCGCGGCCCCTTCGCAAACTGGTCGTAGCCGCGTCGTAACACGGCTGGTGTTTTCTGACCAGTCCGAGGGAGCGGTCTGGCGGGAGTTCGGAGATGACTGTGGAACAACTCCCGGGGCAGGTGCGGGAGTTCGTGAGCTGCCTGGACGGCCTGCTGGGGCGCCTGGACCAGGGCGGCGGCTGGTGCGCCGTGTTCTGGCAGCGCGACCCCGACGGCATGCGGGCCTGCCTCGACGGGACCGAGATACCGCCCTGGGACGTCATGGAGGCGCTCCTCCAGGACCTGGCGTCCGCATACGGCCCCGCCGTCGCCGAGCGGGAGGCGCGGCGGGTCCGTGTCCTGCACGCCGCCGCCCTGCACGCCCACGACTCCAGGCCCGGCGCCCGCGACGACCTCGGGGACCGGCTCGACGTCATGCTCCGCGAGCAGCGGTACGCGGTCGAGCGGCAGGCGGAGTTGGGGCGGCAGCTGTCCGCCGCCGTGACGCGGGAGCAGGCCGAGGGGATCCGGCTGGACCTGGCCTGGGCCCATGACGACCATGAGCGGGCGACCGCACGGTGCGCCGAACTGCGCGCCAGGATGGCGGAGTTGGATCGGCTGGGCGGGGGGTTCCCCGAAGGGGGTGCCCGGCAGGTGGGGGCGTTCGGGCGGGATGTGAAGGGGCGGCTCCGGGGGTTCAGGGGCGGCGAAGGGGAGTTCGAGGGGGCGGGGGTGGAGTCCGGTGGGCGTGAGGGGAGTTCGGCGGGGGCCGGAGCAGGTTCGGGGGGTGCCGGGCGGGGCTCGGGTGGCGGGGAGAGCGGGGCGGGTGGTGGCGTCGGGTCGGCCGGGAGCGGTGAGGGCGGTCGTGTCGATGCCGGGGAAGCGTCGGCGGTGACTCCGGCCGCCGTACCCAAGCAGCGCAAGCGGCGGCGGGGGAGTGCGCGGTTCGCCGGGGTCGTGGAGGAGGAGGGGGCCGCCGTCGTCGTACCGGAGGCGGCGGCGGGTGTCGTACCTGAGGGGGACGGGGGGAAGGGGCCGCGCGGGGCGCGGTTCGCGGGGGCCGGGGGGCGTAAGACCGTGGCCCAGGTGCAGGCGGAGCCTGTCGTCGCGCCGGACGTCGCCGCCCGGCAGGAGACCGCCGAGGTCGTACGGCGGCTGGTCGCGCTGCGGGGCGAGCGGCGCAGCGGGGAGGCGCACGCGCTGCTGGTCGAGCTGGCGTCCTGGCCCGCCGCGCGGATTCCGCTGGTCGCCGGGGAGCTTCAGCGGGCCGGGCTGGGCGCCGACTGGTCGACGCTGCTGTGGGAGGCGGCCTCGCTGCCCGCCGAGCGGCTCGTCGAGGCGGCGGACGCGCTGACCGGGGCGGGGCGGGCGGGCGACGGGGAGCAGATCCTGCGGCAGGGGGTGGCGCGGCCCGCCGAGGAGATCGGGGAGGCCGTCCTGGGGCTCGTCGGGGACGGGCGGCGGCGTGAGGTGCGGGCGCTGTTGGACGCGTACGTGCGGGTGCGGGCGCCGGAGGAGGCGGCGCGCAGTGTCGCGCCGGACCCGCGGACGCTGGTGCCGCTGCTGGTGGAGGCCGCGCGAGGGGTGTCGGAGGAGCGGTACTGGGATGTGGTGCACGCGCTGCGGGTGGCGGGGTTCACGGCGTGAGGGGGGCGCCGGTCGTACCCGTGTAGTACCTCGGAGTGAGCGAGACGGTGCCGGTCGCGCACCGGGCGTACCCGGGTAGTACCTCCGCCCGAGCCGCCGCCCCACCCCACCCACCCCGCATTGCTCCGATCGGCCCCGCCCCACCCCCCACCGGAGTGTGAAACGCGATCGACTCCCCGGGTTAACGGCGGTGGTCTTGGCAAGGGCGTCGCGGAGGCTTACGTTCATGCCTCTATGGCCCGCTTTCTACGGGCGTAGAGGCTCTGACGTCCCGTCGAAGGAGCAGCTCATGGCCGATGTCGTACGTGCCGCACTGGTCCAGGCCACCTGGACCGGCGACACGGAGTCCATGGTGGCGAAACACGAGGAGTACGCCCGCGAGGCGGCCCGGCAGGGTGCGCGCGTGATCGGCTTCCAGGAGGTGTTCAACGCGCCGTACTTCTGCCAGGTGCAGGAGCCGGAGCACTACCGCTGGGCGGAGCCGGTGCCGGACGGGCCGACGGTGAGCCGGATGCGGGAGCTGGCGCGCGAGACGGGCATGGTCATCGTCGTACCGGTGTTCGAGATCGAAGGAACCGGTTTCTACTACAACACCGCCGCCGTGATCGACGCCGACGGGACCTATCTCGGCAAGTACCGCAAGCACCACATCCCCCAGGTCAAGGGGTTCTGGGAGAAGTACTACTTCCGGCCGGGCAACGCGGGCTGGCCCGTCTTCGACACGGCCGTCGGAAAGGTCGGCGTATACATCTGCTACGACCGCCACTTCCCGGAGGGCTGGCGGCAACTGGGCCTCAACGGCGCCCAGTTGGTCTACAACCCGTCGGCGACCTCGCGCGGACTCTCCGCGCACCTCTGGCAGTTGGAGCAGCCGGCGGCGGCCGTCGCCAACGAGTACTTCGTCGCGGCGATCAACCGGGTGGGCCGCGAGGAGTACGGCGAGAACGACTTCTACGGGACGTCTTACTTCGTCGATCCGCGGGGACAGTTCGTGGGAGGGACCGCGAGCGACCGGGACGAGGAACTCGTCGTCCGCGACCTCGACTTCGACCTGATCGAGGACGTACGGCAGCAGTGGGCCTTCTACCGCGACCGCCGTCCCGACGCCTACGAAGGACTGGTGAAGCCGTGAGCGACCTGTACGCCCGCCACCGAGCCGTCATGCCGGACTGGCTCGCGCTGTACTACGAGGAGCCGCTGGAGATCACGCACGGCGAGGGCCGGTACGTGTGGAGCGCCGACGGCACCCGCTACCTGGACTTCTTCGGCGGCATCCTCACCACGATGACCGCGCACGCCCTGCCCGAGGTGACGAAGGCGGTGAGCGAGCAGGCCGGGCGGATCATCCACTCGTCCACCCTGTACCTGAACCGCCCGATGGTCGAACTCGCCGAGCGCATCGCCCAGTTGTCGGGCATCCCGGACGCCCGCGTCTTCTTCACGACCTCCGGCACCGAGGCCAACGACACCGCGCTGCTGCTCGCCACGGCGTACCGGCGCAGCAACACCGTGCTCGCGATGCGCAACAGTTACCACGGCCGCTCGTTCAGCACGGTCGGCATCACCGGCAACAAGGGCTGGTCCCCGACCTCCCTGTCCCCGCTCCAGACGCTGTACGTGCACGGCGGCGTCCGCACCCGGGGACCCTACGCGCACCTGGACGACGAGGCGTTCATCGCGGCCTGCGTCGACGACCTCAAGGACCTCCTCGGCCACACCCGCCCGCCCGCCGCGCTGATCGCCGAACCGGTCCAGGGCGTCGGCGGGTTCACCTCCCCGCCGGACGGCCTGTACGCGGCGTTCCGCGAAGTCCTGCGCGAGCGCGGCATCCTGTGGATCGCCGACGAGGTGCAGACCGGGTGGGGCCGCACCGGCGACCACTTCTGGGGCTGGCAGGCACACGCCCGCAGCGGGCCGCCGGACATCGTCACCTTCGCCAAGGGCATCGGCAACGGCACCTCGATCGGCGGGGTGATCGCCCGCTCCGAGATCATGAACTGCCTCGACTCCAACAGCATTTCGACGTTCGGCGGCACCCAGCTCACCATGGCCGCCGGGCTCGCCAACCTCACCTACCTGCTGGAGCACGACCTCCAGGGCAACGCCCGCCGCGTCGGCGGCCTCCTCCTCGAACGGCTGCGGGCCGCCGCCGCACAGGACCCCGGCGTCCGCGAAGTACGCGGGCGCGGCCTGATGATCGGCCTCGAACTGGTCAAACCCGGTACGGACGAGGCCGATCCGGACCGCGCCGCCGCCGTCCTGGAAGCGGCCCGCGCGGGCGGACTGCTCATCGGCAAGGGCGGCGGGCACGCCACCAGCGCGCTGCGCGTCGCCCCGCCGCTCACCCTGACCGTCGCGGAGGCCGAAGAAGGCGCCGCGATCCTCGACAGCGCTCTCAGGAGTACGCGGTAACGAAGGAACGACACCATGACCACCACCTTGGAACCAGCTCTGTCGGTCCGTCAGGTCCTCTCCCTGGAAAGGGTGTTGGCCGGTGAGCCCGAGGTGGTGGCCGGTGCGGGCCAGCTCGACCGGCCGGTGCGCTGGGTGCACGTCGCCGAGGCGCCCGACGTCGGCGTCATGCTCAGCGGCGGTGAAATGGTCCTCACCACCGGGGTGCTGCTCGCCGGTGACGACAGCGCGCAGGCCGAGTACATCCACTCCCTGTACCGCGCGGAGGCCGCGGCCGTCGTCCTCGGGCTCGGCCGCGCCTTCCCCACCCCGCCGGACGTGATGCGCAGGGCCGCCGAACGCTGCGGACTGCCCCTCGTCGTCCTGCACCGGCCCTTCCCCTTCGCGGAGTTGACGGAGGAGGTCCAATCCCGGCTGGTACGGCGGAAGTTCGCCGCCGTCAGCCTCTCGGAGGCCGTACGCACCGCGCTGACCGGCCTCATCACGGCGGGCGCCCCGCTGCAACGGCTCCTCGACGAGGTCGCCCAGCACAGCGGCTGCCCCGTCGTCGTCACCAACCTCGCCCACCGCGTCCTCGCCACCGCCGGTGAACGCCCCGCCGTGGACGACGTGCTGCGCGACTGGGAACGCATCGCCCGGCAGGCCGGCGGCCGGGAGGGCGACGGCTGGATCCGCGCCGAACTCGGCGGCCGGGGCGAACGCTGGGGACAGATCGTGCTGTGCGGCTACCGGGGCGACACCGCCGGCGGACGGCTCCTCGCCGACCGGGCCGCCGAGGCCCTCGTCCTGCACCGCATGCTGGGCGCCGCCCCCACCTGGGAGGAGCAGTCCGCGCAGAGCCTGCTCACCGACCTGGTCTCCGGCGTCGTACCGGCCCGCCAACTCCTGCCCAGGGCACGGGCCGCCGGGCTGCCGGTCAACCGGCGCACCTTCGTCCCGCTCGTCGTGCGCGACCGCGACCCCGGTGAACTGGAGCGCACGCTCCGGCTGCTAGGGCTGCCCGGACTCGTCGCCGAACTCGCCGACGGGCTCACCGCCGTCCTGCTCAGCCTCGCCCGCGACCAGGACGCCGACGCACTCGCCGCGCACTTCGCCGCCCGCCTCGGGACGGCCGTCGTCGCCTCCGCCGGGCCACGCGGCAGCTGGGAGGACGTCCCGGCGGGGCTGCGCGAGGCACGGCACGTCGCCGACGCCGTCGACGGCGCGGGCGACGCCCTCGACCTCCCCGGGGTCGTACGCCTGAGGGACGTCCATCTGAGGGGGCTGATCCGGCTGTTGCGTGACGACCCCCACGTACAGGCCTTCGCGGAGCGGGAGTTGGACGGGCTGCTGGGCGCGGTCGACGAGGATCTCGTCGCCGTGCTGCGCACGTATCTCGCGACCGGCCGCAACAAGTCGCGCACCGCCCAGCTCCACCACGTCTCCCGGCCCGCGCTCTACCGCCGCCTGGAGGCGATACAGACCCGCCTCGGCGTCGACCTGGACGACTTCGAACAGGCGGCGTCCATGCACATCGCACTCCTCGCGCACGACGCGCAACAGCGCTGAAACACAGAACGACCTGCGAAAACGGCGGTGAAACATGGGCCGAAGTCAGCGTGACACCGTGGCACGCGAAACGCCCTCAGACGTGACACGCTGCACCTCAAAGCCCCCTCCCGGACTTCCTAGGCTCCTCGCACACCGAGTGACCGGAGGTCCCGATGAGCAGAGTGATCCGTGCCGCGATCTTCCAGACCGCCTGGACCGGCGACAAGGAGTCGATGATCCAGGTGCACGAGCAGGCGGTGCGCGACGCCGCCGCCCAGGGAGCCCAAGTCCTGTGCTTCCAGGAGCTGTTCTACGGGCCGTACTTCTGCCAGGTGCAGGACCCCGCGTTCTACGAGTACGCCGAGCAGATCCCCGACGGGCCGATCGTCAAGCGGTTCCAGGCCCTCGCCAAGGAGCACGGCATCGTCCTCGTGCTGCCGATGTACGAGGAGGAACAGCCCGGCGTCCTCTACAACACCGCCGCCGTCATCGACGCGGACGGCTCCTACCTCGGCAAGTACCGCAAGCACCACATCCCCCAGGTCAAGGGATTCTGGGAGAAGTTCTACTTCCGCCCCGGCAACGCGGGCTGGCCGATCTTCGACACGAAGGCCGGGAAGATCGGCGTCTACATCTGCTACGACCGCCACTTCCCGGAAGGCTGGCGGGCGTTGGGGCTCGCGGGCGCCGAGATCGTCTTCAACCCGTCGGCGACCTCGCGCGGACTCTCCGCGTACCTCTGGCAGTTGGAGCAGCCGGCGGCGGCCGTCGCCAACGAGTACTTCATCGGCGCGATCAACCGCGTCGGTGTCGAGGAACTGGGCGACAACGACTTCTACGGCACCTCCTACTTCGTGGACCCGGAAGCCCAGTTCGTCGGCGAGGTCGCCAGCGACAAGGAGAGCGAACTCGTCGTCCGCGACCTGGACCTGGCCAAGCTGCGCGAGGTCCGCGACCGCTGGCAGTTCTACCGCGACCGCCGCACCGACGCCTACGGCCCGCTGACCGCTCCCTGACCGGTACCGCGCGCGGGCCCGGTGCCACGGGGGCCGGGCCCGCGCGCGACACATCCAGAAACCTTTCCTGAGACTGGAGTTGGGAGCACATGAGCAGTCGTACCGTCATCCGCGGCGGTCTCGTCGTCACCGCGTCCGACGAGATCCACGCCGATGTCCTGATCGAGGACGGCCGGATCGCCGCCCTCGCCGCCACCGGCACCCCGTCGGCCGAGGCGTGGACGGCCGAGCGGGTCCTGGACGCGACCGGAAAGTACGTGATTCCGGGCGGAGTCGACGCCCACACCCACATGGAGCTGCCGTTCGGCGGCACCTTCGCCGCCGACACCTTCGAGACCGGCACCCGCGCCGCCGCCTGGGGCGGTACGACGACGATCGTCGACTTCGCCGTGCAGAGCGTCGGCCACACCCTGCGCGAGGGCCTCGACGCCTGGCACGCCAAGGCCGAGGGCAACTGCGCGGTCGACTACGCCTTCCACATGATCGTCTCCGACGTCCACGACGAGACGCTCAAGGAGATGGACCTCCTCGTCGAGGAAGGCGTCACCTCCTTCAAGCAGTTCATGGCCTACCCCGGCGTCTTCTACAGCGACGACGGCCAGATCCTGCGCGCCATGCAGCGCTCCGCCGAGAACGGCGGGCTGATCATGATGCACGCCGAGAACGGCATCGCCATCGACGTCCTCGTCCAACAGGCCCTGGAACGCGGCGAGACGGACCCGCGCTACCACGGCGAGGTCCGCAAGGCGCTCCTCGAAGCCGAGGCGACGCACCGCGCGATCAAGCTCGCGCAGGTCGCCGGAGCCCCGCTGTACGTCGTGCACGTCTCGGCCATGGAGGCAGTGGCCGAGCTGGCACGGGCGCGCGACGAAGGGCTCAACGTCTTCGGCGAGACCTGCCCGCAGTACCTGTTCCTGTCGACCGACAACCTCGCCGAACCGGACTTCGAAGGCGCCAAGTACGTCTGCAGTACGCCACTTCGGCCCCGCGAGCACCAGGCGAAGCTCTGGCAGGGGCTGCGCACCAACGACCTCCAGGTCGTCTCCACCGACCACTGCCCCTTCTGCTTCGTCGGACAAAAAGAGCTGGGGCGCGGGGACTTCTCGAAGATCCCCAACGGGCTGCCCGGCGTCGAGAACCGAATGGACCTGCTGCACCAGGCAGTTGTGGACGGACACATCTCGCGCCGCCGCTGGATCGAGATCGCCTGCGCCACCCCGGCCCGCATGTTCGGCCTCTACCCGAAGAAGGGCACCATCGCCCCCGGCGCCGACGCCGACGTCGTCATCTACGACCCGCACGCCGAGCAGATCGTCTCCGCCGAGACCCACCACATGAACGTCGACTACTCGGCGTACGAGGGCAAGCGGCTCACCGGACGCGTCGAGACGGTGCTCTCGCGCGGCGAACTCGTCATCACCGAGCGGGAGTTCACCGGACGCGCCGGACACGGCGCCTACACCCCGCGCTCCACCTGTCAGTACCTCATCTAGGAGTGGCGCCCATGGACTTCGGACTTGTCCTCCAGACCGACCCGCCCGCCTCGCGTGTCATCGAGCTGATGAAGCGGGCCGAGGAGAACGGCTTCACGTACGGCTGGACCTTCGACTCCGCCGTGCTGTGGCAGGAACCGTTCGTGATCTACAGTCAGATCCTGACCCAGACCTCGACGTTGACGGTCGGGCCGATGGTCACCAACCCCGGCACCCGCACCTGGGAGGTCACCGCCTCCACCTTCGCCACCCTCAACGACATGTTCGGCAACCGCACGGTCTGCGGCATCGGACGCGGCGACTCCGCGATGCGCGTCGCGGGCCGCGCGCCCAACACCCTCGCGCGGATCAGCGACGCGATGAAGGTCATCCGCGCGCTCGGCTCCGGCCAGGAGGCCGACCTCGGCGGCGGTAACGTCGTCAAGTTCCCGTGGATCAAGGAAGATGCCCAACTCCCGGTCTGGATGGCCGCGTACGGGCCCAAGGCGCTCAAGATGACCGGCGAGGAGGCCGACGGGTTCATCCTCCAGCTCGCCGACCTCTACCTCACCGAGTACATGGTGAAGGCCGTCAAGGACGCCGCCGTCGCCGCCGGACGCGACCCCGACGACGTCAAGATCTGCGTCGCCGCACCCGCGTACGTCACCGCCGACGACTCGCCCGAAGCCCTCGCCCACGCGCGCGAGCAGTGCCGGTGGTTCGGCGGGATGGTCGGCAACCACGTCGCCGACCTCGTCTCCAAGTACGGCGAGCACTCCTCCCAGGTCCCCGAGGAGCTCACCGAGTACATCAAGTCCCGCCAGGGGTACGACTATTCGCACCACGGCCGCAGCGGCAACCCCGACACCCAGTTCGTACCGGACGAGATCGTCGACCGCTTCTGCGTCATCGGCACGCCCGAGCAGCACGTCGAGAAGCTGAACGCCCTACGCGCCCTCGGCGTCGACCAGTTCGCGCTCTACGACATGCACGACGCGCAGGAAGCCGTCATCGACGCGTACGGCACCACGGTGATCCCGGCCGTCAACGGCTGAGCGAAACCAGGTCAGTTGGTCTCCCCTCTCCCGGCCGCACGCCGGGGGAGGGGCAGGGCGCACCCCCACGCGCACCCCGAGGATTCGCCCGCACGGCCTCTCTCCCCTCCCCTCTCCCCGATTGGCCAAGCCCATGACCGACACCGCGCCCACCGCGCTGCCCCCGCCCTCCCAAGTCACCCTCGCCGACGGCCGGGTGGAGATCGCCCCCGGCGCTCCGCAGCCCACCGGCCCCTACGCCAACGAGGACCTGCTCCCCGTACCGGTCGAGAAGCGCACCTGGACGACGTACAACTTCTCCGCGCTGTGGATCGGCATGGCCCACAACACCGCTTCCTGGACGCTCGCTTCGGGCCTCATCAAGTTCGGCATGGACTGGAAGCAGGCGGTGTTCACCATCGCGCTGGCCAACGTCATCGTGCTGGTGCCGATGCTGCTGACCGGACACGCGGGGCCCAAGTACGGCATCCCGTTCCCGGTGTTCGCGCGTGCCTCGTTCGGCATCCGGGGCGCCAACCTCCCCGCTGTCGTACGGGCGTTGGTGGCGTGCGGCTGGTTCGGGATCCAGACCTGGATCGGCGGTGAGGCGATCTACTTCCTCGCCGGGAAGCTGATCGGCTCCGGGTGGAGCGACGCCGGGGAGATCGGCGGGTACGCGTGGACGATGTGGCTGTCGTTCGCGATCTTCTGGGCGATCCAAGTCGCCATCATCTACCGGGGGATGGAGACGATCCGCCGGTTCGAGAACTGGGCGGCGCCGTTCGTCCTCGTCGGCGCGGTCGTCATGCTGATCTGGATGAGCAACAAGGCAGGAGGATTCGGCCCGTTGCTCGACCAGCCGTCCAAACTCGGCTGGGGCCACGACTTCTGGAAGCTGTTCTGGCCGTCCCTGATGGGCATGATCGGCTTCTGGTCGACGCTGTCGCTGAACATCCCCGACTTCACCCGCTACGGCAAGTCCCAGAAGGCGCAGACCTGGGGACAGGCGCTCGGCCTGCCGACCACGATGACGCTGTTCGCGCTGCTGTCCGTCATGGTCACCTCCGGCTCGCAGGCCGTGTACGGCGAGACGATCTGGGACCCGGTCCAGCTCGCCGCGAAGACCGACAACGTCTTCGGGCTGCTGTTCGCGCTGGTGACGGTTCTGGTGGCAACGCTTTCCGTCAACATCGCCGCGAACCTGGTCTCCCCGGCCTTCGACTTCTCCAACATCGCGCCCCGCAAGATCAGTTTCCGCACCGGCGCGCTCGCGACCTGCGTCCTCGGCGTACTGATCTTCCCCTGGAAGCTGTACTCCGACCCGCAGGGCTACATCTTCACCTGGCTCGGCCTGGTCGGCGGGCTCCTCGGCACCGTCGCCGGCATCCTCATCGCCGACTACTGGATCCTGCGGCGCGGCAAGCTCGACCTCGTCGACCTGTACCGCGCCGGCGGCCGGTACTGGTACGAGAACGGCTGGAACTGGCGTGCCGTCGCCGCGTTCCTCGTCGGCGGGGTCCTCGCGGTGGGCGGCGCGAGCTTCAAGCCGATCATCGACGGCCGCCCGATCCCGGCGCTCAGGTCCCTCGCGGACTACGGCTGGGCGGTGGGGCTGGGCACGTCGATGGTGGTGTACCTGGGGTTGATGGTGCTACGCGGGAAGGACAAGGCGGACGCCTGAGGCTGCGAGCGGGGTGAGACCACTCGGACCACTCACCCCGCCGTACCCCCCCTTGTCACCCTGAAGTACCCCCCTGCAACGCCCCCATCGCCTCCTTCGCCGCCTTGATCGCCCCCGTGTTGATCGTGCTCGTGTCCGGCGCTTTCTTCGTCTCGAAGTCGCTGCCGTTGTACGTCACGATGACGATCGCGTTGGCCACCCGGGCGAACACCACACCCTCCCGGGTCTGCTGCTTGTCCTCGGTCGTGAGGTTGACGACGGAGTACGCCTCCTGGCCGAGCCCCGGCACCGGCCCGCCGCCGCTCTTCTCGCCGACCCGCGCCTTGTACGACTTGAGCGCCGCGTCCTCGGTGTCCATGATCTCGAAGGACACGTCCAGCCAGCGGTAGTCGAACCCCTTGAGCGCGTTCCAGGAACAGGTCCGGCGGACCTTCGTGTCCGTGGACGGGATCTCCTTGCCCGCCGTCTTCGCGCCCGGCACCAGCGAGGTGACCGTCTTCGCGGAGACGCTGCCGCACGGCGCGGGCGCGGCGGCGTACGCCTTCGTCGCGGCCGGGGAGGACGGCGCGCCGTCCGGCTCCGACCGGGTCTGCCGGGTGCTGTCGCCCTGGGAGGCCGCGTCCTCGGGGGAGGCGGGGGAGGACGACAGGGCCCAGCCCGCGCAGGCGAGCACGACCACCGGGGACAGGCGGGCCGCGAGGGCGAGCGGCAGAGGAAGAGAACGCACAGGCGCACTTCTTTTGTGGGGGAGGGCACGGAGACCAGTCCGCACCGCGGACGACGGGACGCCAGTGTCACACGACTGACAGTGGTGCGGAAGCGCGAACTCGCTGCGTACCTGAGTGGTGACAGCGGCCCCGTGTTGACGAGGCGAACGTCCCTAAATGTGCCGCGCGGGGTGCGGTGAAAAATGCAGCGCGGCCTCGATCCGCTCCACCGCGAGGAACGCCCCGTACACCACGAGACGCACCAGATCCCCGTCCGTACGGTCCTGTCGCCGCCAGGCCGCGACGTCCTCGCCGGTGATCCGGTACGGCGCCAGCGCGGCCAGCAGCGCGAGGCGCGCGCCGGGCAGTTCGCGCCGGTGCGGGTAGCCCCGGAGGATGACGGGGGGATGCGCGCCGTCCCAGGCCGCGACCCCCTCCCGGACGAGACGCCGCTCGTCCTCCCCGAGGAGTACGCCGCCCTCCAGCGCGGCCGTGCGCAGCGCGTCGTACGCGGGACCCACCGCCGTACCCGCGGCCCACGCGGGACCCTCGCCGGGTGCCTCGCCGGGTGCCTCCAGGAGCGGCAGGGAGGCGCCCGGGACGGCCGTACGGCGGACCGTGCGCGACAGTGAGCGGCCCGTGAGGGAACGCACCGGGCGCAGGCGCTGGGCGCCCGCCGGGAGGAGGTCCTCGGTGAGCAGCGCCGAGGCGAAACGATTCACGAGGTGGAAGGTCAGCGCGGTGCCGAGGTAGCCGGGCAGCTCCTCGCGCGCGAAGGGCAGCGGTTCGGGGTCGGCGCCCGGCACGCGCGTGCGGGCCGCCCAGTCGAGCACGCGCGCGTGGAGCTCGTTCTCCGGGCGCTCGCCCCGCGCGAGGCGTTCGGCCAGGGCGTGTTCACCCGTCGCGTGCAGCAGGACCGTGTGCGCGGACACGCAGAACGGACACCTGTTGGCGAGCGACACACCGTAGGCGGCGACCTCCTTGCCGGTGCGGTCGCCCGGACCGGCGATCAGGGACTCCCGCAGCAACGCCCAGGCGGGAACCATGAGTTCGGGTGCGGACGACAGGACCACGAACGTGGGCGGAGCGGCGATCCCGAAGTCGCGCGCCAGTTGCGTGTACACCTCGGCGACGCGGCCCTCGGCCTCTTTCGGCGACGGGGGAGCGGTGTGGCGGAAAGGAGTGGACATGGACGCCAGCCTGGCGGCGGGGGCGCGCGAAAGCGTCGTCCCGGTGTAGCGGTTGCGGCGCACACCCACGGCAGGGGCCGCGCGGCCCGACTACTGCGACGGGAGTAGTGCGCGGGCCGTCCACAGGCTGACGCCGCTGTCGGTGGCGGGGTCTAGGGTGCGGACATGGACGGGCGAACGGACGTACGGACGCGGCTCGCCGACGCGGCACTCGCGGCCGTGATCGGCGCGATCGTGGTGACCGCGGCCGTCCTCGACGCGGACACGCGGGCCGTCGACTATCCGCTGATCCTCGCCGGTTCGCTCGCCCTCGCCGTCCACCGGTGCGCACCGCGCGCGGTGCTCGCCGTCGCGACCGTGACCGGCACGGCGTACGTCCTGCGCGCCGACCCCGGGCCCTGGGCCGCCCTGCCCGTCGTGGGCGCCGTGCACACCGCCGCGCGCGTGGGGCACCGCTGGCTCGCGCTCGGGGCGGGCGCGGTGTTCCTCGCCGGGTACGCGCTGCACCGGCCCGCCGCCGCCGTCCTGCTCGCCGGGTGGGTGCTGTGCGCGGCCGTCAGCGGGCTCGCCGACCGCAACTGGCGGGCGTACCTGCGCCAGACCGAGCAGCGCGCGCTGGACGCCGAACGCACCCGGGAGGAAGCCGCGTTGCGCCGGGCCGGGGAGGAACGGCTGCGCATCGCGCGCGAGTTGCACGACTCGCTGACCCACAGCATCTCCGTCGTCAAGCTCCAGGCGGGCGTCGCCGCGCACCTCGCGCGCAAGCGCGGCGAAGAGGTGCCGCCCGTCCTCGTCGCCATCCAGGAGGCCAGCGGCGAGGCCATGCGCGAACTGCGCGCCACGCTCGCCGTCCTGCGCACCGACGAGCCCACCGGCACGCCGGCCCTCCTCGTCGAACGCGCCCGCGCGGCGGGGCTCTCCGCGCGCCTCACGGTCACCGGCGAGGAACGCGCCCTCGCCGTCCCCGTCGAACGCGCCGCCTACCGCATCGTCCAGGAAGCCCTCACCAACGCCGCCCGCCACGCGGGCCGGGCCACCGTCCAGGTCCGCCTCGACTACGGCCGGCGCGCGCTGGTGATACGCGTGGACGACGACGGCCTGGCCCACCCGTCCCGCCCCCTGCGGCCGGGCACGGGCCTCACGGGGATGCGGGAACGGGTGACGGCCCTGTGCGGAACGCTGGATGCCGCGCCGCGCGCGGAGGGCGGGTTCTCGGTACGGGCGGAGTTGCCGTTGGGGGAAGGGTGCTGAGGGGCGGGGAACGGCCCGTTGACACGGCCGGAGGCGAGCGCGGGACGGCCCCGGTGACCCGTGTCGTCCTCGTCGACGACCAGGCCCTCATCCGCGCCGGGTTCCGGGCGCTGCTGGACGCCGAGGGCGGGGTCGAGGTCGTGGGGGAAGCGGCGGACGGGCAGCGGGCGGTGGAGGTGATCCGGGCCGTGCGGCCGGACGTCGCGCTGGTGGACGTGCAGATGCCCGGGATGTCCGGCATCGAGGTGACCCGTACGGTCACCGGCGACCCCGCGCTCGCGGGCGTACGGGTCGTCATCCTCACGAACCACAGCGTCGACGAGTACGTCTTCGAGGCCCTGCGCGCGGGCGCGAGTGGCTTCCTCCTCAAGGACGGCGAACCCGCGGACTTCCTCCGGGCGATCGACGTCATCGCGCGCGGGGACGCGCTCCTGGCCCCCTCCGCGACGCGCACCCTCATCGGCGAGTTCCTCTCCCGTCCCCCCGACCGCACCACCACCCCCGGCCTCGGCCACCTGACCCGCCGCGAACGCGAGGTCACCGCCCTCGCCGCCCACGGCCTCACGAACGACGAGATAGCCGCCCACATGGTCATCAGCCCTCTCACGGCGAAGACCCACGTCAGCCGGGCGATGACGAAGCTGGGCGCGCGGGACCGGGCCCAACTGGTCGTGTTCGCCTACGAGTCGGGGCTGGTGCGGGCGCGCCGGGAGGCTGGGTGGCCCGGCCCCGGCGATTGAGTATCCGTACTCAGGCCCCCGCGCGCCGCCTCCGGGAAGCTGGAGGCAGGCAGAGGGACGGTCCCGGAAGCCCCGTGGAGGCGTGTCATGGTTCGCTCGCAGTTCGTCGGCAAGGCCCGGCAGTGGTTCGTGAACCCGGCCGCGCTGGGGTATCTCGCGCTGGTGGTCGCCGTGTTGGGATGGATCACGGTGGACGCGCTGTTCGTCACGCACGAGGACGCGAGCATGGCGGGGGTGTGGGCGTTCGTGGTCACCGGGCCGGTGTCGTGGATCTTCTTGACGCTGCCGGAGCCGCTGGTGCCGGCAGGGGTCGCGGTCGGGGCGGTCGTGCAGGCCGGGGTCATCGGGGCGCTCTACCGGGCCGCTACGCGCGGGCGCGGGATGGGGACGGCCCTCACCGGACGGTGACGGCTGGTGTGCGCCCGCGCGTGCCGGGCAGTCTGATGGTCGTAGCAACGATCTACGGCCGCCGGACGCCCGTGCGGCGCGTGAACCCAGCGAGGTGCGAGATGCAGTTCACCACCCGGCCGACGCTCCAGGGCACCTTCGGCATGGTGTCGTCGACGCACTGGCTCGCCTCGCAGTCGGCGATGGCGGTCCTGGAGGACGGCGGCAACGCGTACGACGCGGCGGTGGCGGGCGCGTTCGTGCTGCACGTCGTCGAACCGCACCTCAACGGGCCCGCCGGAGAGGTGCCGATCCTGCTGGCGCCCGCGCGCGGGGAGGTGCGCGTTCTGTGCGGCCAGGGCGTCGCCCCCGAGGGCGCGACGATCGCGCACTACCGGGCGCTCGGCCTGGACCTCGTCCCCGGCACAGGGCCCCTCGCGGCGGCCGTGCCGGGCGCGTTCGACGCCTGGCTGCTCCTGCTGCGCGACCACGGCACCAAGCGCCTCACGGACGTCCTGAAGTACGCCATCGGCTACGCGGAGCACGGGCACGCGCCCGTGGAGAACGTCGCGACGACCGTGGAGACCGTACGGAGCCTCTTCGAGACCGAGTGGACGTCCTCCGCGCGGGTCTACCTCCCGGACGGCCGCCCGCCCCGCCCCGGCGCCCTCCTGCGCAACCCCGCCCTCGCCGCGACCTGGCGCCGCCTCCTGGACGAGGTGTCCGGCACGGCCGACCGCGCGGCGCAGATCGACGCCGCGCGGGACGTGTGGCGTACCGGGTTCATCGCCGAGGCGCTGGTACGGCAGTCCGCGCGCCCCACCCTCGACGCCACCGGCGAACGCCACACCGGCACCCTCACGGCCGCCGACCTCGCCGGCTGGTCCGCGGCCTACGAGGCGCCCGCGACGTACGACTGGAACGGCTGGACCGTCTGCAAGCCGGGCCCCTGGAGCCAGGGCCCCGCCTTCCTCCAGCAGCTCGCCCTGCTCCCGCCGCAGCTGCCGCCCTACGGGAGCGCCGACTACGTCCACCTGCTGATCGAGGGCTGCAAGCTCGCGATGGCCGACCGGGAGGCGTGGTACGGCGACGCGCGCGAGGTGCCGCTCGCCGAACTGCTGTCGGAGCCGTACAACGCCGGACGGCGCGAACTGATCGACGACAAGGCGTCGTACGAGCTGCGGCCCGGCGCGCCCGGGGGACGCGCGCCCCGGATCGGCGCGCACGCGCGCGTGGACGTCGATTCCATGGCGCTCGGCGTGGGCGAGCCCACCGTCGCCACCGACGGCACGACCCGGGGCGACACCTGCCACCTGGACATCGTCGACCGCTGGGGCAACATGGTCGCGGCCACGCCCAGCGGCGGCTGGCTCCAGTCCAACCCGGTCGTCCCGGAACTCGGCTTCCCACTGGGCACGCGGTTGCAGATGACGCGCCTGGAGGAGGGGCTGGCGGACTCCCTGACGCCGGGGCGGCGGCCCCGTACGACGCTGTCGCCGTCCCTCGCGCTGCGCGACGGCGTGCCCGTGCTGGCGTTCGGCACGCCCGGCGGCGACCAGCAGGACCAGTGGCAGGTGCACTTCTTCCTCGCCGTCGCCCTGCGCGCGCACGCGCGGGGCGGACTCGACCTCCAAGGGGCGATCGACGCGCCGAACTGGCACAACGACTCCTTCCCCAGCTCGTTCTACCCGCGCGGGACACGCCCCGGCAGCGTCACCGTGGAGGAGCGGACGCCCGCCGGGGTCGTCGAGGAACTGCGGCGGCGCGGGCACGACGTGACCGTGGGCGGACCCTGGTCCGAGGGGCGGCTGTGCGCGGTCGCGCGCGACCCGGAGACCGGCGTACTGTCCGCCGCCGCGAACCCGCGCGGGATGCAGGGATACGCGGTCGGCCGCTGACCGGCCGGAACCGGCTTTTCATCCCGATTCCACCCGGAGGGCACCGGGCGGGCGGGGATTGTCAGTGGGGCGTGCTCTCATGGAGACATGATCGAAGACATGGAAACCATCGAGGAGTTTCTCGCCCGGCGCGCGGCTGACGTGGAGGAAGCGGTCCGGACGGCCGCCGCGACCGAGATCATGCCCCGCTTCCGGCGGCTCGGCGCGGGCGACGTGGACGAGAAGGCGGGCCCGCACGACCTGGTGACCGACGCGGACCGGCTCGCCGAGAAGTACCTCACCGACGTCCTCGGCAAGCTCCTGCCGGGCTCGGTCGTCGTCGGCGAGGAGGCGGTCCACGCGGACCCGTCGGTGTACGAGGCGATACGGGGCGACGCCCCCGTGTGGATCGTCGACCCGGTCGACGGCACCCGCCCGTTCGTGCGCGGCGAGGACGGCTTCTGCACGCTGGTCGCGCTCGCCCGGCGCGGTGTCGTCCTCGCCTCCTGGACGTACGCGCCCGCCCGCGACCAGCTCGCGACGGCCGTGCGCGGCGGCGGCGCCCACCTGAACGGCGAGCGCCTGCACGCGGGCCACCCGGCCCCCGGCGCCGACCTCCGCGTCGCCTGCTCCCACCCCGACTACACCGACGACGACCAGAAGGCCGTCCTGCGCAACCTCTGGACCGACGGCATCGCCCCGCGCGCGTGCGGCGCCGCCGGCCTGGAGTACCTCGCGATCGCGCGCGGCGAGTCCGACGCGACCGCCTTCTCCTGGGAGGCCGCCTGGGACCACGCGGCGGGCCTGCTGCTGGTCGAGGAGGCGGGGGGCACGCACCTGACGCTCACCGGAGAGCCGTTCCGGATCACCGGGGGCAACGCGCTGCCGTTCACGACGGCGCGGGACGCCGAGACCGCGCGGAAGGTCATCGGGACGCTCGCCGGCGGGGAGTGAGCCGACGCCCCGGACCCGTTGTCGGACCCCCGGCATATCCTGGCCCCAGGTGGCCGGACGGCTGACGAAGGGGTCCGAAGTGACGGCGGTGTTCGATGCGGTGGTGGTGGGGGCGGGACCGAACGGACTGACCGCCGCCGTGGAGTTGGCGCGCCGGGGGTTCTCCGTGGCGCTGTTCGAGGCGAAGGAGACCGTCGGCGGGGGCGCGCGCACCGAGGAGCTGACGCTGCCGGGGTTCCTGCACGACCCGTGCTCGGCGGCGCACCCCCTCGGGATCAGCTCACCGGCCTTCCGTGCGCTGCCCCTTGAGCGGTACGGCCTTCAGTGGCTGCACTCGGAGCTGCCGATGGCACACCCCTTCCCGGACGGCACGGCGGCCGTACTGGCGCGTTCCGTCGCCGAGACGGCCGCGTCGTTCGGCCCGCGCGACGCGGGCGCGTACCGCCGCCTGGTCGAGCCCTTCCTGCCGCACTGGGACACCCTCGTACGGGACTTCATGTCGCTGCCCCTGACCGCGCTGCCCCGCGACCCGGTCACCCTGGCCCGCTTCGGCCTCGCGGGCCTGCCCCCGTCGACGTGGCTGACCCGCCGCTTCCGGGACGAGCCCGCGAAGACGGTGTTCGCGGGCCTCGTCGCCCACGTTATGGCCCCCCTCACCGGCTTCGCGACCGGCGCGATCGGCCTCATCTTCGCCCTCGCAGCGCACGCGCGCGGCTGGCCGGTGGCCCGGGGCGGCTCCCAGGCGATCTCCGACGCGCTGGCCGGCTACCTCAAGGACCTCGGCGGCGAGATCCACACGGACTACGAGGTCAAGCGCCTCGACGACCTCCCGCCCGCGCGCGCGTACGTGTTCGACACCTCGCCGACCGCCCTCGCGCGCATCGCGGGCCTCGGCGGCTACTACGACAACTACCGGTACGGCGCGGGCGTGTTCAAGGTCGACTACGCGCTCGACGGCCCGGTCCCGTGGACCGCCGAGGCACCCCGCTCGGCGACGACCGTGCAGATCGGCGCGGACAGCGCGGAGATCGGCGCCGCGCTGAAGGCCGCGTCCCGGGAGAACCGCGCCCCCGACCGCCCGTTCATGATCACCGTCCAGCCGAGCATTGTCGACCCCACGCGCGCGCCCGAGGGCAAGCAGGTCTTCTGGGCGTACGGCCACGTACCGAGCGGCTGGACCGGCGACCTCACGGAGCCGATCGAGCGTCAACTGGAGCGCTTCGCGCCGGGGTTCAGGGACCGGGTCCTCGCGCGCGCCACCTTCGGGCCGCCCCAGCTCGCCGTCCGCAACGCCAACTACGTGGGCGGCGACATCGGCACCGGCGCGTTCGCCGGGCTCCAGGTGATGCTCCGTCCCAAGCTGTCGCTGTCGCCGTACACCACCCGGCACCCGGCGATCTTCATCTGCTCCTCGGCGACCCCGCCGGGGCCCGGGGTGCACGGCATGTCGGGACATAATGCCGCGAAGGCTGTGTGGCGAAGGCTGCGTACGCAAAGGTGAGTTGACGTGTCCATACCTTTAACTCCCCTGACTCCGCAAAGGCTTTCCGGTGTTGCCTTCACCACTGCTCCATGCGCACCCGAATGCTTTTGAAAGTGAAACTAGTGTGAGTAAGGTGCGTGCATGGGTGATCGGAAAGTGGCATTCCGCTCCAAACTCCCCTCTAGTCAACACACTTCCGACTACATACGGCTCGTCAGGGCGCCCGCCGCTCTGAGCGTGCCGGGCGATGTACTCGCCGGAGCCGCGGCGGCCCGTACCCCCTGGCACCCGCGCGTCTTGGGTGCCACCGCCTCCTCCGTCTGCATGTACTGGGCGGGCATGGCTCTCAACGACTACGCGGACGCCGCGGTCGACGCCGTCGAGCGCCCCGACCGGCCCGTCCCCTCGGGGCGCGTGCCCCGTCGCACGGCCCTCGCCGTCGCGACCGGCCTGACCGCCGCGAGCCTCGGCCTCGCCGCGGCGACCGGAGGCCGCCGGGGCCTCCTGGGCGCGCTCCCCCTGACCGCCCTGGTCTGGTCCTACGACCTGGGCCTCAAGTCCACCCCGGCGGGCCCCGCCGTGATGGCCGGCGCCCGCGCCGCCGACGTCCTCACCGGCGCCCTCGCGGTCGCCCCGCCCGGTACCGGCGCGACAGCCCTGCGCCGGGGCACGCTCCCCGCCGCCCTCATCGCCGCCCACACGTACACACTCACCGCGCTGAGCCGCCACGAGATCGCGGGCGCCCCGGCGGGCGTACCGGCCCGGACGTTCGCGGCGTCCACGGCAGCGGCGGTGGCGACGGCGGCGGGGCCGGTGGCGCGGGGGCTGGGCGGGTTCGCCAAGGCGGACGGTCCGGTGAGCGTGGGCGGGGCGAGCGCCCTGGCTTCCGGTACCGCAGCCGCCGCCCGCGTCACCGCCCGCGCCGGTGCGCTCCTCGGCAGACGCCCCCAGGACCCCCGTACCGCCGCCACCGCCCTCATCGCCGGTGCCGCCGCGCTCTCCTACCTCGGCTCCTACGGGCTCGCGCAGATCAAGGCCGTCCGGGCGCCCTCCGGGGAGAACGTACGGGGTGCGGTCGGGGCCGGGATCACCGCGCTCGTGCCGTTGCAGGCCGCGCTCACCGCGCGCGCCGGTGCCCCGGTCGCGGCGGCGCTGCTCGGCGCCGCACACCCCTTGGCCCGCCGACTGGCCCGACGCGTCTCCCCCACGTAACTCTCGTCAACTCCCGTGTGAGGAACCAGGCATGGCCTCCCCCCTCAGATTCGGCTACGGAACCAACGGATTCACCCACCACCGGCTCGACCATGTCCTCGGCGTCCTCGCCGACCTCGGCTACGACGGCGTGGCACTCACCCTCGACCACGTCCACCTCGACCCGTACGCCGACGACCTGCCCCGCCAAGTCGCCGACGTACGACGGAAACTGGACCGGTACGGGCTGAGCGTGACCGTCGAGACGGGCGCGCCCTACCTCCTCGACCCCTACGGCAAACACCAGCCCACACTCATGGGCGACGGCGTCGACCAGCGCATCGAGGTGCTGCGCCGGGCCGTGCGGATCGCGGACGAACTCGGCTCGCCCACCGTCCACTTGTGCAGCGGCCCCGCCCCGGACGGCATCCCCGAGGCCGACGCCTTCAAGCGGCTCGCCGACGGGGTCGGACGGGTGCTGGAGACCGCCGAGTTCTACGGCGTCTCGCTCGCCTTCGAACCCGAGCCGTACATGTTCGTCGACACCGTCGAACGCTGTCTGCGCGTCGCCGAACTCACCGGCGGACACGACCTGTTCGGCATCACGCTCGACATCGGACACGCGCACTGCGTCGAGGAGACTCCCCTGCTGGACTGTGTACGGCTGGCAGCTCCCCGGCTGCTGAACGTACAGATCGAGGACATGCGGCGCGGCGTCCACCAGCACCTCGAACTCGGCACCGGCGAGATCGACTTCCCGCCCGTGCTGGGCGCGCTGCGCGACCTCGGGCACGCCGGTCTCGTGTCCGTCGAGATCCAGGGCGGCGCGCTCGACGCCCCCGAACTCGCCCGCCGCTCGCTGGAGTTCCTGCGCGCGGCACAGTAACCGCTCACCCCTGTTTCCCCGCTCTCCGCCACCCCACCAGGAGACTCCGCAGGCATGGCTACCGCCCACCCCACCCCGCAGGCGCCGCCGGACCCCCGGCCCGCCCTCGCCGGTGCACCGCTCCCCGACCGGGCGCGGACCTGGCTGGACACCGCGACCGCCCGCGTCAGCGCCGACCCCGCCGCGATCCGCGCCCTCTTCCCGGCCGCCCGCCGCCAGTGCGGCCAGGCCCGGCTCACCGACCACTGGCACACCGACGACGCGGTCCGAGCGGCCCTCCTCACGGCCCTGCCCCTGCGCGGCGAGGCCCTCGCGGACGCGGTCGCCGACCTCTACCGCCACGGCGACCCGGCCGAACAGCGCGCCGTACTCAGGGCGTTGCCGCTGCTGGAGGAGGTCAACGCGGAGGGGGGTGAGGGGCGGGAGGACGCGGGCGAGGCGCCGGCCGGGAACACCGACGGCCCCGACAGTGCCGCCGCGCCCCCCGGCCCCGGCATCTCCGACGGCGTCAACTCACCCCACGGCACCGCCGATTCGGGCGACCCGGCCCCGCCCGACGGTCCAGGAGCCCCCGCCCCCACCCGGCGCCCCCACCCCGTCGAACTCCTCGCCGCCGCCCCCGACGACCGGCTCGGCGAACTCGCGCTCTCCCTCGTCCGCGAGGCCCTCCGGGGCAACGACAACAGCGTGATCGAGGCGGCGCTCGGGGCGTACGCGGCGGCGCGGCTGCCGGACGCGGAGTACCGGCAGGCCGTGCTGAAGTGCGTCTTCTACGACATACCGCTCGACCGCCTGTACGGCCTGGACGCCCGCGCGGACCGCGAACTCGCCCGCATGCTCGCCGACTTCGCGCACGAGCGCATCGCGGCGGGCCGCACTGTCCCGGCCGACGTCTGGCCGCTGGTCCGCGCGCACACGGCCCTGGCGAAGTCCCTCGCGGCCCGCGCCCGCGACCTCGCCGAGACCCGCCCGGAGGCGGCGGCCCGCGCGCTGGCCGCACTGGCGGAGACGGACGGGGACGCGGCGCCGGTTGTGGAAACGGTTGCTGCAACACGTGTCACCGGAACTCCCACCCCACCCCCCGGTCCGGCCGCCACCGGCACCCCGTCCAGGAGGCCCTGACCATGCGTATCTTCGACCCGCACATCCACATGACCTCCCGCACGACGGACGACTACGAGGCCATGTACGCCGCCGGTGTCCGCGCCCTCGTGGAGCCCGCGTTCTGGCTGGGCCAGCCCCGCACCTCCCCGCAGAGCTTCTACGACTACTTCGACGCCCTCCTCGGCTGGGAGCCGTACCGCGCCGCCCAGTTCGGCATCCAGCACTTCTGCACGATCGCCCTGAACCCGAAGGAGGCCAACGACCCGCGCTGCCTCCCGGTGCTGGACGAACTCGACCGCTACCTCGCGAAGGACAGGGTCGTCGCGGTCGGCGAGATCGGCTACGACTCGATGACCCCGCAGGAGGACGAGGTGCTCGCCCGCCAGCTCCAACTCGCCCTGGACCACGGCCTCCCGGCGCTCGTGCACACCCCGCACCGGGACAAGGCGGCCGGCACCCGCCGTACGCTCGACGTGGTCAAGGAGTCCGGCATCGACCCCGGACTCGTCGTCCTGGACCACCTGAACGAGCTCACCGTCGGCATGGTCCTGGAGAGCGGCTGCTGGGCCGGCTTCTCGATCTACCCGAAGACGAAGATGAGCGAGGGCCGCATGGTCGAGATCCTCAAGGGCCACGGCAACGACCACGTCCTCGTCAACTCGGCGGCGGACTGGGGCAGTTCGGACCCGCTGAAGACCCGCAAGACCGCCGACGCGATGCTGGCCGCCGGGTTCGACGACGACACCGTGGACAAGGTGATGTGGCGCAACCCCGTCGCCTTCTACGGCCAGAGCGGTCGGCTGGAACTCGACGAGGTGAAGCCGGACGACACGACCCTGTTCGAGGGCAACTCCATCAAACGCGGGGGTGAGTGAACTCCCGTGCGCCTCCAGCATGCTGACGGTACGACAGTCCATGTGGGCTATTGCAGCAACGTCCACCAGGCGGAGGACCTGGACGGCGTGGTCGCCCAGCTCGCCACGTACGCCGAACCGGTGCGCGAACGCCTGGGCGTGGACCGCCTCGGCATCGGCCTGTGGCTGGCGCGGGACGTGGTCGCCGAACTCACCGGTGACGAAGGCCAGTTGAAGCGGTTGAAGAACGAACTCGCCGACAGGGGGCTGGAGACGGTCACCCTCAACGCCTTCCCCTACGCCGGTTTCCACAACGAGGTCGTCAAGAAGGACGTCTACCTCCCCGACTGGGCCGACGAGGCGCGCCTCACCCACACCCTGGACTGCGCACGGGTGTTGGCGGCCCTGCTGCCGGACGACGCGAGGCGGGGCAGCGTCTCGACGGTCCCTCTCGCCTGGCGCGAACCCTGGCCCGCCGACCGCGCCGACACCGCCCGCCGCGCCCTCGACCGGCTGGCCGAGGGGCTCGCCGGCATCGAGGCGGACACGGGTCGCGCGATCCGCGTCGGCTTCGAACCCGAGCCGGGCTGTGTCGTCGAGACGACCGCGCAGGCCGCCGAACGCCTCGGCGGACTCGACTCCGAGCGCCTCGGGATCTGCCTGGACGCCTGCCACCTCGCCGTGCAGTTCGAGAACCCCGCCGAGGCCGTCGCCCGCCTCGCCGCCGCCGGACTGCCGGTCGTCAAACTCCAGGCGTCCAGCGCGATCGAGGCCGCCGACCCCGCCGACCCGGCGGCCCACGCCGCCCTGCACCGGCTCGCGGAACCCCGGTTCCTGCACCAGACCCGTACCGTCCGCGCGGGCGAGGTCCTCGCCACCGACGACCTGCCCGAGGCCCTCGACGGCGCCCTCCCGACGGACACCGGCGCCTGGCGCGTGCACTTCCACGCACCCCTGCACGCCGACCCCGAGCCGCCGTTGCGCACCACGTCCGGTCAACTGGCCGCCGTGTTCGCCGAGTTGTTCGCGGGACCGGCCGCGCTGTGCGACCACGTCGAGGTCGAGACGTACACCTGGTCCGTCCTGCCCACCCCGCCCACCGACCTCCCCGGCGGGATCGCCGCCGAACTCGCCTGGGCCCACGAGCAGTTGACCGGCCTCGGCCTCAAGGACCCCGACCACCCGCAGGAGCGCCCATGAAGAAGCGCCTCGTCGTCCTCGACATCGTCGGCCTCACCCCCAACCTGCTGCGCCACATGCCCTCGGTCGCCGCCCTCGGCGAGCGCGGCTCCCGGGCCCGCCTCGACACCGTGCTGCCCGCCGTCACCTGCACGGTCCAGTCGACGTTCCTGACGGGCGAACTCCCCTCCGTGCACGGGGCGGTGGCGAACGGCTGGTACTTCCGGGACGTCGGCGACGTCCTGCTGTGGCGCCAGCACAACGCCCTCGTCGCCGGCGAGAAGATCTGGGAGGCGGCCCGCAGGGAGAACCCGGACTACACGGTCGCCAACGTCTGCTGGTGGTACGCGATGGGCGCGGACGTCGACTGGACGGTCACCCCGCGTCCGATCTACTACTCCGACGGCCGCAAGGAACCCGACTTCTACACCCGGCCGCCCGAGCTCCACGACGAACTCACCGAACGCCTGGGCCCCTTCCCCCTGTTCACCTACTGGGGCCCCAACGCGGGCCTGCCCTCCACCCAGTGGATCCTGGCCGCCGCCCGGCAGATCTTCGACGACAAACAGCCCGACCTCACCCTCGTCTACGTCCCCCACCTCGACTACGAACCCCAGCGCACCGGCCCGAACTCCCCCCAGACGGCCGCCGCCGCCCGCCGACTCGACGCCGCGCTGGGCCCGTTGATCGCCCACTTCGAGAAGGAGGGCGCGACGGTCGTCGCCCTCAGCGAGTACGGCATCGCCCCCGCCTCCCGCCCCGTCGACGTCAACCGCGCCCTGCGCGCCGCCGGACTCCTCGACGTCCACACCCAGGACGGCATGGAGTACCTCGACCCCTGGACCTCCCGCGCCTTCGCCGTCTCCGACCACCAGCTCGCCCACGTCTACGTCCGCGACCCCGCCGACACTGACCGCGTCGCCGCGATCCTCGCCGAACTCGACGGCGTGGACGAGGTGTTGGACGCGGCAGGCAAGAAGGAGCACGGCCTCGACCACGAGCGCTCCGGCGAACTCGTCGCCGTCGCCGAGCCCGACGCCTGGTTCACGTACTACTACTGGCTCGACGACGACCGGGCCCCCGACTTCGCCCGCCAGGTCGAGATCCACCGCAAACCCGGTTACGACCCCGCCGAGTTGCTGTACGACGAGACGGTCCCAGCCCTCAAGGCGCGGGTCATCGGCTCGGTGATCCGCAAGAAACTCGGCTTCCGCTACCGCATCCGTACGGTCCCCCTCGACCCCTCCGGCGTCCGGGGCAGCCACGGCCGCCTCACCGACAACCCCGACCACGGCCCCGTACTCCTGTGCTCCGAACCGGAGTTGACGCGCGAGGCGTACGCGGCGACCGAGATCAAGGACCTGCTGCTCGCCCTGTCGGGAAAGAGCGGGGCGCGTAAAGACGGGTGAGAACGGCGCCGAGTTGGTAGAAACGCCCCCATGACCACGCTCACCTTCGTCCAGGGCGACATCACCGACCAGTCCGTCGACGCCATCGTCAATGCGGCGAACTCCTCGCTGCTCGGCGGCGGTGGCGTCGACGGCGCCATCCACCGCCGGGGCGGCCCGGAGATTCTTGAGGCCTGCCGGAAACTCCGCGCATCGCACTACGGCAAGGGCCTCGCGACAGGCCAAGCTGTCGCCACAACTGCCGGGAATCTGAACGCCCGTTGGGTCATCCACACCGTCGGCCCGGTCCACAGCGCCATCGAGGACCGCTCCGCCCTCCTCACCTCCTGCTACCGCGAATCCCTCGGTGTCGCCGACCAACTCGGTGCCCGCACCGTCGCGTTCCCCGCGATCTCCGCCGGGATCTACGGCTGGCCGATGGACGACGCCGCCCGCATCGCGGTGCGGACCGTGCGGGAGACCCCCACACAGGTCGAGGAGGTGCGGTTCGTGCTGTTCGACGAGGACGCGTACGACGAGTTCACGGCGTACGCGGCGATCTGATCGTCGTATCCGGACCGCCCCGGTTCATCCTGTCGGGTGACTTGTGCCGCCGAATCGTTTCTTCTGGATTGCGCAGAAACGTTCTACTGCTAGCTTCGGCGCGTTCTTGCTCAAGATCGTCCGACGGAGAGTGCCGGTGCAATCACCCATCTGGACCGAGGAGTTGGGCGTCGAGGAACGGGCGGGAGAGTCGGGTGCCCGCATCGCCGGGGTCGCCTTCACCGCCAGGACCGCCGAGGACATCGCCGTCCGCATCGGTCGCTTCGTCCACCCGGCCACCCGTCTGCTGCTGAGCGCCGATGGCCTCACCACGACCCTGCTGCGGGCCTGGACGGGGGGCGAGGTGGGGGTGCTGCGGGCTACGCAGTGCCGGGTTCCGGCCACCGAAACCCCCTGGGGCGCCGGGGAGTTGCTCGGGGCCGGGGGTGGCGAGAGGGTCGTACGGCACTCCGTGCTCGGCGGGGCCGACGGGAGCGATCTCTCGCGGAACGTGGTGGTGGCCCGGCCCGAGCTGTGCCCGTCCGCCGAACGCTGCCTCGCCGACACCTCGGCGCCGCTCGGGCCCATGCTGCAAGCGGCGGGAACCGGTTATCGGCGTTCTCTGCTGGATGCGGGGCTGCGGTCCTGGGGGCCGTGCGGGGAGCCGGCCGCGTACAAGGCGTACCTCCTGTGGCACGGGGACCTGCCGTTCGCCGTGATCTCCGAGCTGTTCAATCCGGCGGTCGTCCCGGCGGGCCTGCGGTGAGCGCGGGCCGCGTCGCGGTCGTCGGTGCGGGGCCCGCCGGGCTGGTGCTCGCCGCGCTGCTGCACCGGGCCGGGATCGACGTCGAGGTGTGGGAGCGCGGGAGCCGACGGCACGTCGAACAGCGGGCCCGGGCGGGGATGTTGGAGCATCGGGTCGTCGACCTCCTCGCTGCGCACGGTCTCGCCGACCGGCTGCTCAAGGAGGGGGAGCGGCACGGGTGGTGCGACTTCCTGTGCCTCGGTGAACGGACCCGCGTCGACTACGGGGAGCTGTCCGGGGGGTATCAACACTGGGTGTATCCCCAGCAGTTGCTGGTCCGCGACCTCGTCGCGACGCTGGAGGGGATGGGCTGTCCGGTCCATTTCGACGCGCCCGTACGGGAGTTGGACGGTACGGCGCTGCGGCTCGAACGAGGCACCGTGCGCGCCGAGTTCGTGATCGGCTGCGACGGCGTGCACGGCGTCGTCGCCGGGAGTCTGCCCGACTCCTTTGCCCTGCAACGGCGTTACCCCTACGACTGGCTCACCGTCCTCGCCGACATGACCCACCCCGTCGAGGGCGTGCTCTACGCCGTCCACGAGGCCGGGTTCGCGGGGAGGATGCCGCGCGCCGGGAACGTCGCCCGGCTCTATCTCCAGGTCCCCGCCGACGACGACCCTGCCGACTGGCCCGAGGGCCGCGTACGGGAACAGCTCGCGCTCCGGCTCGCCCCCGGCCCCGGGGACTCCGCCCCCGTACGGCTGCGCGAGACCGGCATGCTCCGGATGCGCGGCCGGGTCCGGCGCCGGCTGCGCTCGGGCCCCGTCCTCCTCGCGGGGGACGCCGCGCACCTCCTGACGCCGTCCGGCGCCAAGGGCCTCAACCTCGCGGTCGCCGACGCGGCCGACCTCGCGGACGGGCTGATCCGCCGTATCCACCACGGCGACGACACCGCCCTCGCCGGCTACGAGGCCCGCCGGCTGGCCGCGGCCTGGTGGGCCCAGGACTTCTCCGACCGCCTCCTCGACCTGCTGCACCTCCCGACGGGTTCCCCGTCCGACCGCCGGTTCGCACTGGAACTGCGCCGCGAACGCATCCGCGCGCTGACCAGGCCGGGGCCGTATGCGACGGCGTTCGGCCGGGATTATGCGGGGGCGGCGAGTGTTTCGGAGCGGTGAGCGGTTGTTGGGGGAGGGGGCGGTGGGGGGACTGGTCGGGGGTGGTTCGGTGCGGGTGACGGGGTGACGGGGTGACGGGGTGACGGGGTGACGGGGTGACGGGGTGACGGGGTGGTCGGAGGCGGGCGGGTGGTTCCGTGCGGGTGGTGAGGTGGTGAGGTGGTGAGGTGGTGAGGTGGCGAGGTGGCGAGGTGCCTGCCTCGGCGTACCTGCCCCGGCAGCGTCTCGGCGGCCCCTCTCGCCTGGCGCGAGCCCTGGCCCGCCGACTGCGCCGACACTGCCCGCCTCGGCGTACCTGCCCAGGCGGCGGGGTGGTCGGCGACGTGCCCGCCCTGGCATCGGGGTACCCATCTCGGTGCATCTGCCCAGGCAGCGGCGCCCCCGCCCCGGTGCCGACGGACCTGCCCTGAGCCGGCATACTCGCTCCGGCCTCGGCACACTCGCCGGCACGGCTCTGGCGTACCCGCACCTGCTTCGGCGCACCTGCCGCAGAGCCGGAGCCGCCGCCTCCACACCGCCCCCGCCTCCCCTCCCGCCCCACCACACCCGCGCCACCCCTCCGCCGTACCTGACGGACTCCCGCACTGTGTTCGGAGTCACATTCGCGCCCTTTGTGGTGGTCGTCCCAAGCCCCCGCACCCGGCCCCGTGCCGCCGCAGGAGCCGTCTGCCGCTGCGGTGATGGGTGTTTTCGGGCGGGGGTCTGGGCTTACGGCCGTCGGGGCGGGGGGCTCCGGGGCGCCCCGGGCACTCCCGGGCGGCCAGCGGAAAGCGGTGATACTCGATTTCGGTGTCGCGCTCACATTCCGTCCGGCGCCCCTGTGCGGCGGGGTTAACCCCCGGTGACCGGCGCGGGAGACACCGGCGTAATCAGCACTTCGTACCGTCACTGAGGCTCTCACCAGGCCGATCGTCAGACAGAAGGGGGCGCCCGTGGCAGCCGTGCCGGACCCGCGGACCGACAGCGCGACGAAGGTGCGCACGGTCTGCTCGTACTGCGGTGTCGGCTGCGGCATGGTCCTCGACATCGGGATGGGACCCGACGGACGCCGTACGGTCCTGAAGGCGACCGGCGACAAGGAGCACCCCGCGAACCACGGCCGGCTCTGTACGAAGGGTGCGACGACGGCCGACATGCTCTCCGCGCCGGGCCGCCTCACGACCGCCCTCGTCCGCTCGGACCGGGGCGAGGAACCGCGCCCCACGCCTGTTGTGGAAGCGGTTACTGAAACGGCGCGCCGCCTGCGGGCGATCCTCGACGAGCACGGCCCCGACTCCATCGCCCTGTACGTCTCCGGACAGATGAGCCTGGAGGCCCAGTACCTCGCGAACAAGCTGGTCAAGGGCTACCTGCGGTCCAACCAGATCGAGTCGAACTCCCGCCTGTGCATGGCGAGCGCGGGCACCGGCTACAAGCTGTCGCTCGGCGCCGACGGCCCGCCCGGCTCGTACGACGACTTCGACAGGGCGGACGTCTTCCTGGTCATCGGCTCCAACATGGCCGACTGCCACCCCATCCTGTTCCTGCGGATGCTGGACCGGATCAAGTCCTCCGGCGCGAAACTGATCGTCGTCGACCCGCGCCGCACGGCCACCGCCGAGAAGGCCGACCTGTTCCTCCAGGTCGCCCCGGGCACGGACCTCGCGCTCCTCAACGGCCTGCTACACCTTCTGGTAGAAGGCGGTTACACAGACCCCGACTTCATCGCCGCCAACACCGAGGGCTGGGAGGCGATGCCGGAATTCCTCGCCGACTACCCGCCGCAAACGGTTGCTGAAATCACCGGCATCCCCGAGGCAGACCTCCGCGAGGCCGCCCGCCTGATCGGCGAGGCGGGGGAGTGGACGAGCTGCTGGACGATGGGCCTCAACCAGTCCACGCACGGCACCTGGAACACCAACGCGCTCGTCAACCTGCACCTCGCGACCGGCGCCATCTGCCGCCCCGGCAGCGGCCCGTTCTCCCTCACCGGCCAGCCCAACGCGATGGGCGGACGCGAAATGGGCTACATGGGACCGGGGTTGCCCGGCCAGCGGTCCGTACTCGCCGACGCCGACCGGGAGTTCACCGAGCGCCTGTGGGGCCTGGAACCCGGCACGATCCGCGCCGACGGCGTCGGCAAGGGCACCGTCGAGATGTTCCGCAAGATGGCCGACGGCGAGATCAAGGCGTGCTGGATCATCTGCACCAACCCCGTCGCCTCCGTCGGCAACCGCAGGACCGTCATCGAGGGCCTGGAGGCCGCCGAACTCGTCGTCGTCCAGGACGTGTTCGCGGAGACCGAGACCGCCGCGTACGCCGACGTGATCCTGCCCGGCGCGCTGTGGACCGAGACCGAGGGCGTCCTCATCAACAGCGAGCGCACCCTCACGCTGGCCCGCCCCGCCGTGGACGCGCCCGGCGAGGCCGTCGCCGACTGGCGGCTCATCGCGGACATCGCCTGCGCGATGGGGTACGAGAACGGGTTCACCTACGCGAGTGCGGAGGAGATCTTCGAGGAGATCAAGGGCGCGTACAACCCGGCCACCGGCTACGACCTGCGCGGAGTGACGTACGAGCGGCTGCGCGAGACGCCGGTCCAGTGGCCGGCCGCCCCCGCCGGGCCCGACCGCAACCCGGTCCGGTACGTCCGTCCCGACGGCTCCCTGTCCTTCGCAACTCCCTCCGGGCGCGCGGTCTTTCACGCCCGCCCGCACATGCCGCCCGCCGAGATGCCCGACGACGACTACCCGTTCGTCCTCAACACCGGGCGCTTGCAGCACCAGTGGCACACGCTCACCAAGACGGGGCGCGTCGCGAAGCTCAACAAGCTGAACCCCGGGCCGTTCGTGGAGATCCACCCCAAGGACGCGGAGCAACTCGGGCTGGCCGAGGGGGACTCGGTGGAGGTCGCGTCCCGGCGCGGGCGTGCGGTGCTCCCCGCCGTCGTCACCGACCGGGTGCGGAAGGGGAGTTGCTTCGCGCCGTTCCACTGGAACGACCTCTTCGGGGAGTACCTGAGCGTCAACGCGGTCAGCAGCGACGCCGTGGACCCGCTGTCGTTCCAGCCCGAACTCAAGGTGTGCGCGGTGTCGTTGACGAAGACGGCCACGGCGGTGAGCGTGCGGACGCCGGTCGGAGCGGGGAAGGGGACATCGGCGTCGGGCGGGACGTCAGGGGCACCCGCCCTCACCCCGTCCGCCGTCCTCACCTTGCCCACCGCCCCGCCCGCCCTCTCCGCCTCCCTCTTCGGCCTGGAGCCCACCCCGCCCCCCGTCCTCAGTGAGCGCGAACGGCAGTACCTGCTCGGCTTCCTGGCCGCGATCCCGGCGGGCGGCCCCGGCGTCCCGGTCCTCCCGCCGGACGCGCCCTTCAGCCCCGACCACGCCCTGTGGGTCAACGGCACGCTCGCGGGCCTGTATTCACGCACGTCGGCCCCGACTCCCGTACCCGTACGGCAGGTTGTCATCCTGTGGGCCTCGCAGACCGGCAACGCCGAGGAGTTCGCCGTCGCCACCGCCGACCGCCTCACGCAGGGCGGACACGCCGCCTCCCTCGTCGAGATGGACCAGGCAGACCCGGCGATGCTGCCCTCCGACGCCGATCTCCTCCTGATCACCAGCACGTTCGGCGACGGCGACGCCCCCGACAACGGCGCCGGCTTCTGGGCGGGCCTCACCGCCCCCGACGCCGGACGGCTGGAGGGACGCCGGTACGCGGTCCTCGCCTTCGGCGACTCGTCGTACGACGACTTCTGCGGCCACGGACGCCGACTCGACGACCGTATGGACGAGTTGGGCGCCGTACGCCTCGCGCCGCGCATCGACTGCGAGCCGGACTACGAGACACAGGCGTCGGAGTGGCTGGACCAGGTGCTGGGGGCGCTCACCGGGGCACCCGCAACTCCCGAGCTGCCCAAGGCTGTTGCCCGTCCCCGCCCGAGCCGTCCTGCCTCCGCGACCGGCCGCCTCGTCGGCAACGTCCTGCTGAGCGGGGCCGGTTCGGGCAAGGAGGTCCGCCGCTTCACGTTCGACACGCGCGACAGCGAGGTCCCGCTCGTGTACGAGGCCGGCGACGCACTCGGTGTCCGGCCCCTCAACTCCCCGGCCCTGGTGAAGGAGTGGCTGACCGTCATCGGCGCGGACCCGGACACCCCGGTCGGCGTCGAGGGGGACCAGGTCCCGTTCGACGAGGCCCTGTCCCGGTACCTCGACATCACCCGCGTCACCCCCTCCCTGCTCCGCTTCGCCGCCGAACGCACCCGCGACCCACGGGAGTTGCGCAAGCTGCTGCGCCCCGACAACAAGGACGAACTTGCGAAGTGGTCCTGGGGGCGCCAAGCCGTCGACGTGGCCGCCGAGTTCGAGATCGAGGCGGACGCGCAGGAGTGGGCCGACGTCATGGGACGGCTCCGCCCCCGCCTGTACTCCATATCGTCCAGCCCCCTCACCGACCCTCACCTCGTCTCCCTCACCGTCTCCGTCGTCCGCTACGAGAACCGCGAGGGCCGGACCCGGCAGGGCGTCTGCTCCCCGTTCCTCGCCGACGCCGAACCCGGCACCGAGGTCCCGCTCCACGTCCAGCGCTCCCCCCACTTCCGGCCGCCCGCCGAGTCCGGCGTCCCCGCGATCATGATCGGCCCCGGCACCGGCGTGGCTCCCTTCCTCGGCTTCCTCCACGAACGCCGCGCACGCGGCCACCGCGCCCCCAACTGGCTCTTCTTCGGCGAACAGCGCCGCTCCACCGACTTCTACTACGAGGACGAACTCTCCACCCTCCTCTCGGACGGCACCCTCACCCGCCTCGACACCGCCTTCTCCCGCGACCAGCGCGCCAAGGTCTACGTCCAGGACCGCATGCGCGAACACGGCTCCCAACTCTGGTCCTGGCTCCGCGAAGGCGCCCGCTTCTACGTCTGCGGCGACGCCTCCCGCATGGCCAAGGACGTCGACCGGGCGCTGCGCGACATCGCGATGCTCCACGGCGGCATGACGGACGCGGAATCCGCGACGTACGTGAAGCAACTCGCGGCGGAGAAGCGGTACATGAGGGACGTGTACTGAGTCAGGGCGGGGGCGGTAGCGCGCTCGCCGCTGCTCTGGCTGCCGCTGCGGCTTGTTTCACGTCGTCCGCGTCGCTCTTGCCCAGGGCGAGGATCTTGACCAGGGACAGCAGGGTCGGACCGAAGAACGTGACGGCCAGCCAAGGCTGTTGGTGGGTTCCGAAGTACACGGACGCGCCGAGGGTGGCGAGTGCCACGAGTACGGCGGCGTACGTCCCGATCAGCCGCCGTCGATGGGCTCGCTTCAACTCGGCCTCGTGTGACCGGAGTTGCTCCAACTCGGCGTACTGCCTGGTCCGTTCGGCCTGCATCCGCGCCTCGTGCTCCCGCGCGAGCTGAGGTTCGAGCGCGCTGAGCGCCACCGCCAGGTGTTCCGCGGGGAGTTGGGCCCACTGCGCGGCGATGTCGAGCGCACTCGGCTGCCGGGCGGGCTGGGTCGTCCCGAGTTCCTCAGCCATCGCCGGCTCCTCCGTCTCCCTTGGGGGCGGGGCCGGTTCCGGCGAGGCGCTGGGCTTCGGGCGGGGGTCCCAGAGTGGTGAACAGGTTTTCGAGGCCGGTGGCGAGGGTCTGGGCTGCGGCGGGGGTGTAGGGGGAGGAGGCCAAGTCCAGGAGGTCCGGGGGGACTTCACTCGGGGCGGAGGGTGGTTCCGGGGGGTGGTGGCGTGGTGGTGGTTCGTGGCGGCTGCGCTCGAAGTGGGCGTTCAGGATGCGGGTGTCGCCACGGAGGTAGCGGGAGAGGGCGATGAGGGCGGCGGGGGTCCGGGTGGCGAGATCGAGGGCCGACTTCACGGGCAGGAACGGGAGCCACACCACTCTCCACCAGCGGTACCGCTCGTTCTGCCGGCGCAGCCAGAACACGGAGCCGAAGTCCGGCGTGACGAGCAGGCCGACGAGGAGGGAAGCCCACGCGAGCTGGACGGCGAGCGGCATGGCCGTGGTGGGGCTCAGCAGTCCCGCCAGCAGCACCGCCGTGGACCCGACCAGATCCCGCACCAGGGGGAGGATCAGTGCCAGGCGGGCGGACCAGCGGTTGAGACGACCAGGGACGCGACGCCACTCGCCGGTCCGGTAGATCTGCAACAGCCCGACGTGCCGACGGACACGCCGACGGAACAGGAAGCGCACCTGCACAGCGGCCGTCCCGCTGGTGTCGATCGAGAGACGAGTCTCCTCCCCGTACAGCACCGCACCCGTGGCCCCGTAGCTGAACAGCCGGAGCATCAGCTCCAGTTCCTCGGTGGCACAGTCGTCGTCCCAGCCGCCGAGCAGCCGCAGCAGGTCGGTGCGGACGAAGTAGGCGGCGCTGTGACCCCGCCAGAAGTGCTCGGTGACCCGAACGGGGGACCTGCCCCGGACCTGCACCAGACCGTCGGCCCGGTGGACGATGTCGCAGGTCGCCAAGGCGGGAGGCACGTCCACCGCGAGCCGGACCACATCCGCTCCGGACGCGCGGAAGGCTCCGTCGACACGGTCGATCAGAAAAGGACTCAGGGGATCGTCGACCTCCAGGACCCCGACGACTTCTCCCTTGCAGTGGGGTAGTCCCTCGTTGAGGTCGGCGGCCAGTCTGGGCGGTGAGGAACTCACCGGGATCACCCGGAAACAGTGCGGGGCGATGCTCTCCAAGGTCCGCGCCTGGACGAGCATCGAGTCGTCGTCCGGATGCACGAGCAGCAGGACCTCGAAGTCCCGTGGGCTCCAGTCCGAGAAGGTGGAGAACATCGCGACGAGGATCGGCTCGTTGAACGCGGGCACCAGCAGTGAGTACCGCACTCGCGGCCCCGGCTCCCGCACCTCCGGCAACTCATACACCTCCCGCGCCCGCACCCACTTCGGACGCGGCGCAAACACCAGCACAAGAGGCACCGCAACCAAGAAATACAACCAGGCCGACATCTCCATAAGCCCCCCAAGTCGCCCCATTGTGAACCGCCCCACCCCCTCCGGGCACCCCTTTGCCCAAACCCCCGACACCCCCCGCGTACAGAAACCGCTTCCACAAGATCAAGGACCCGTCAGGACCCCCGTAACCCCCCCATTACCGCACGTAGCGTCACTCTCGCAGGGCCCCACCCGGGCCCCTTCGAGAAAGCCCCCACCATGACCATCCCCACGCTGGACGACGCCCGCACGAAGGACATCATGCGTTTCCGCCTCGCGTCCGGCCCCGACCTCACCACCCGCAACGACCCCTACCTCACCTGGCAGCGGGAACGCGAACAGGCCGACCTGTGGCCGTACTTCCGCCGCTACGACACCGCACTCACCCCGCGCGCGACGGCGGTCTCGGACACCGGCATCACGACCACCGGCCCCAACTTCGGCGGCCAGGACTACCTTTCCCTGACCGGCCACCCGGAGATCCTGGAAGCCGCACACGGCGCACTGCGCAACTACGGCCCCCTGACGGCGGGTTCACCGGCGCTGGGCGGCGCCAACCCGCTGAGCAAGGAACTGGAGTCCGGCCTCGCGGCAGCGCTCCGCACGGACCACGTCATGCTCTTCCCCACCGGCTGGGCGTCGGGCTTCGGCACGATCCGGGCCCTGATGCACAAGAACGACCACATCCTCCTGGACAAGCTCTCCCACGACTCCCTCAGGCAGGGCGCGGCGGCGAGCGGCGCGACGGTCGAGTTCTTCCGGCACCTCGACAACACGGCGGTCCGGCGCCACCTGAGCAAGATCCGCGCCACGGACACCGCGAACGCGGTCCTGGTGGTCACCGAGGGAGTCTTCTCGATGGACTCGGACACCCCGGACCTCAAGGAACTCCTCGACATCTGCCGCGAGTTCGGCGCACAACTCCTCGTGGACGTCGCCCACGACTTCGGCGCGATGGGACCGACAGGGGGCGGCCAGCCGGAGGTTCACGGCATCCTCGGCGAAGTCGACTTCGTGGTGGGCGCGTTCTCCAAGACGTTCGCGACGACGGGCGGCTTCCTGGCGACCAGGTCCGCCTCGGCCCGCGAGTACGTCCGCATGTTCGGCGGCCCCCAGACCTTCTCCAGCGCCATCACCCCCGTGCAGACGGCGGTGGCCCTCGCGGCGCTGAGCGTCGTGACGTCCCCGGAGGGCGCGCGGCGCAGGGCGGCGGTACGGGCCAACTCCGTACGTCTGCGGGAGGGGTTGACGGCGAAGGGGCTGGAGGTGATGGGCGACGTGGTCTGTCCCGTCGTACCCGTCCTGATCGGCGACACCCCCACCGGCCGTACCGCGTCCGGGCTGATCGCGCGGGCGGGGCTGATCGCGCATCTCGTGGAACAGCCCGCCGTGGCGTCGGACGCCGCGAGGTTCCGGCTCCAGGTGATGGCGGAGCACACGGAGCGGGACGTCGACGAGGCGATCGGCATCCTCGACACGTGCATAGGCGAGGCCCGAACCACCGTGGACACGCTGCGAAAGTGATGTTCCGGTCAATCAGAATTGCACAAAGCCTTACAGGGTGATTGCTTCACCTGTACGTGGGACCTAGGGTGTGGCTGGCTCAGGAGTAACCGTTTCACCAGCAGTGCTCCCACATCCGGGCGGCGATCCGCGCGGATACGGGGTGAGTTGACGGATCGTCAGTGAAACGTGCCGCTGTTCGGTTCGGCAACAGCATCCGACAGGAACTGACGTGCCCGGGACGGGGCACGGAGAACCGAGGAAGGTCACGGCCATGCCGCACCCGCACCCGCAACCGCCGCTCCCGACGGACGCCCGGCGGCCGGTCGTCAGTCGCCGCCGGCTCCTGGAGGGCTCCGCCGCCGTCCTGGGAGCGTTCGCGCTCTCCGCCTCCTCGAACGCACAGGCGGTCGGTGCGAAAGCCGGTGAGAACGGGGCGCAAGCGGTTGCACAACCCGAGTGGAACGGCCGTTTCGACGTCTTCCGCATCGGCACCCAGCCCCCGCACACCACCTTGATGCCGTACGACGGCCTCGCCCCGGCGCTGAAAGCCGACCGCACCCGCTCCCCGTACCGCCAAAGCCTCGACGGCAACTGGAAGTTCGCCTACGCGGACCGCCCCGAGGACCGCGACGAGGACTTCCACCGCACCGACCTCGACGACCGGGGCTGGGACACGATCCCGGTCCCCTCGGTCTGGCAGCGGCACGGCTACGACTTCCCGATCTACGTCAACATCACCTACCCCTGGTGGGGCCCCAACGGCCTCGGCGAGAACGCCCAGCCGCCCGCCGCCCCGACCCGCTACAACCCGGTCGGCCAGTACCGCCGCACCTTCACCGTCCCCCGCGACTGGTCGGGACGGCGCACCTTCCTGCACTTCGAGGGCGTCAAGTCCGCGCACTACGTGTGGATCAACGGCCAACTCGTCGGCTACAGCGAGGACTCGTACACCCCCGCCGAGTACGACATCACCCCGCACCTGAGACCGGGCAGCAACCAGATCGCCGTGGAGGTCTACCGCTACTCCGACGGCGACTGGCTGGAGGACCAGGACATGATCCGGCTGAGCGGCATCTTCCGCTCGGTCTACCTGTACTCCACCCCGTCGGTGCACCTGCGCGACTTCAAGCTGGACACGCCGCTGGCAACCGGTTACACAACAGCCGACCTCGCCGTCACCGCGAGCGTCCGCGCCTACGACGACACCAAGGGCACCTACACCGTCGACACGATGCTGTACGACGCCCAGGGCCACCCGGTCTGGCCGCGCCCCCTCAGCCAGCGCGCCGACGTCACGGCCACCGGCGAGGACGTCACCGTGACCGCCTCCCGAGCCGTACCCAAACCGCGCCTGTGGTCGGCGGAGGACCCCTACCTCTACACGGCCGTCCTCCAGCTCCGGAACCCGGCCGGAAAAGTGGTAGAAACCGTTTCCCACCGGGTCGGCCTGCGCGAATTCGCCCTCAAGGACGGGCTGATGCGCATCAACGGCAAGCCGGTCTCCTTCCGGGGCACCAACCGCCACGAGATGCACCCCGAGCGGGGCACCGCGCTCACCCGCGCGGACCTGGTCAAGGACATGCAGATCATCAAGCGGATGAACATCAACTCCGTCCGCACCTCGCACTACCCGAACAACCCGCAGTGGTACGAACTCGCCGACGAGTACGGCCTGTACCTCGTCGACGAGACCAACCTGGAGACCCACGGCATCCGCGACCAGTACCCCGGCGACCACGCCGACTGGTCCGCCGCCTGCGTCGCCCGCGCCCAGAACATGGTCCACCGCGACAAGAACCACGCCTCCGTCGTCATCTGGTCCCTCGGCAACGAGGCAGGCGGCGGGCGGACGTTCGTGAACATGCACGACTGGATCAAGTCCTACGACACGACCCGCGTCGTCCAGTACGAGGGCGACGACCGCCCCGGCATCAGCGACATCCGCTCCGAGATGTACGATTCGCCCGCGCGCGTCGAGGCCCGCGCCAAGGACACCGCCGACACCCGGCCGTACGTGATGATCGAGTACTCCCACTCGATGGGCAACTCCACCGGGAACTTCACCAAGTACTGGGACCTCGTACGCCGCCACGACGTCCTCCAGGGCGGCTGGATCTGGGACTTCGTCGACCAGTCCCTCACCGAGCGCACCCCGGTCCGCCAACTCCTCACGGAGACCGGCCCGTTGAAGCTGCGAGGCGAACTCATGGCGTCCGCCGGGACGTTCGACCGCGAGAAGGGGATCTCCGGCGCCACGGTCTTCCCCCGCGACCCCGGCCTCGACCTCACCGGCTCCCTCACCCTCGAAGCCTGGATCACCCCCCGCGTCACCGGCTACCACCAGCCGATCCTCGCCAAGGGCGACACCCAGTACGCGCTCAAACAGAGCGATGGATCAGTGGAGTTCTTCATCTACGGCGACGGCCAGTGGGTCAGCGCGAGCTGGCCCCTGCCCGCCGACTGGACCGGCCGCGAACACCACGTCGCCGGAGTCTTCGACGCCGACGCGGGCACCGTCACCCTCTACGTCGACGGCGTCTCCCGCGCCACCCGGACGACGACCCGCCGCCCCAGCGTCAACACCGCCCCGCTCGCCCTCGCCAACGACACCGACAACCACACCCGCGAGTTCAGCGGCACCATCCGCCGCGCCCACGTCTACGCCCGCGCCCTCACCGCCACCGAACTCGCCTCCACCACACGGCAGTCGAGCGACGAAGGCGTCCGCTTCTGGTTCGACGCGGCCACGGTCGGCCACACCGGGAAGAAGCCGAAGGAGAAGACGTACTTCGCGTACGGCGGCGACTGGGGCGACTTCCCCAACGACGGCGCCTTCGTCGCGGACGGCATCATCACCGCCGACCGGGGCCACACCGGCAAGGCCGCCGAGGTCAAGCGCGTCTACCAGGAGATCCAGGCGACCTCGGGGGCGAAACCCGGTGAGGTCACCCTTGTCAACGAGTTCCTCTTCACCAACCTCCGTGAGTTCGACGCGAGTTGGACCCTCGTCCGGGACGGCGAGACCGTGCAGAAGGGCAAGCTCGGCCGCGCCCAGCTCGACGTCGCGCCCCTGACCAGCAAGAGCATCACGGTCCCGGTGAAACTCCCCGCGAAACCGGCCCCCGGCGCCGAGTACTTCCTCCAACTCGCCTTCACCCTCAAGGAGTCCACTCCCTGGGCGAAGTCCGGCCACGAGGTCGCCCGCGTCCAGCTCCCGCTCGACGCGGGCAGCCCGGCGGTAACTCCCGTACCGCTCACGGCCGTTGCGGCACTCACCCACACCGAGGACGCCGCGAAGGTCACCGTCACCGGCGAGGACTTCACGGTCGTCGTCGACAAGGCGAGCGGCCTCATCACCTCGTACACCGTCGACGGCAGCCCCCTCCTCGTCTCCGCCGGCACCCCCAACTTCTGGCGGGCGCCCACCGACAACGACAAGGGCAACGGGCAGCACACCCGCAACCAGACCTGGCGCGACGCCGGCGCCCGGCGCGAGGTGAAGAGCGTCACCGTGCGCCGGCTCGCCGACAAGGCCGTCGAGATCAACGTCAGCGGCACCCTGCCGACGACCACGCCGTCGACGTACACAACCGCTTACACCGTCTTCGGCAACGCCGAGATCAAGGTCGACCACACCCTGCACCCGGGCGCGGCGAACCTGCCGTACATCCCGGAGGTGGGCAGCCTGCTGTTCCTGCCCGCGCGGCTCAGCGAGCTGCACTGGTACGGGCGCGGGCCCGAGGAGAACCACTGGGACCGCAACGACGGTACGGACGTGGGGCGTTGGAGCGGGAGCGTCGCCGAGCAGTGGACCTCGTACATCCGGCCGCAGGAGAACGGCAACAAGACCGACGTGCGCTGGGCGGCGCTCACCGACCGGCGCGGGCGCGGGCTGCTGGTGTCCGGTGAACCCCTGCTGGAGATCAACGCCTCGCACCACACGCCCGAGGACCTGTCGGCCGGAGTGCGGCACGACTATCAGCTCACCCCGCGCGCCGAGGTGGTGCTCCGCGTCAACCACCGGCAGATGGGCATCGGCGGCGACAACAGCTGGGGCGCGCACACGCACGACGAGTTCAAGCTCCTCGCCGGCCGCGACTACGCGTACACCTACCGGCTGCGGCCGATCAAGGACGTGACCGACGCGACAGCCGCGTCCCGGCGTCCGACCTCGGCGAAGTAGGAGAATTCCTCACGGAAACGGCCGCCGGAAACTGTTTCCGGCGGCCTTCGTGCACCCTGAGGGAAGAGGAAGTCATGGACGAGCGATTCGACGTCGTCGTGCTCGGAGCGGGCCCCGGCGGGTACGTCGCGGCCGTCCGCGCCGCCCAGCTGGGCAAGAGCGTCGCGGTCGTCGAAGAGAAGTACTGGGGCGGCGTCTGTCTCAACGTCGGCTGCATCCCCACCAAGGCGCTGCTGCGCAACGCCGAACTCGCCCACATCTTCACCCGCGAGGCGAAGACCTTCGGCATCAAGGTCGAGGGCCAGGTCACCTTCGACTACGGCGAGGCGTACGCGCGCAGCCGCCGCGTCGCCGACGGCCGGGTCAAGGGCGTCCACTACCTGATGAAGAAGAACAAGATCACCGAGCTCGACGGCCGGGGCACCTTCCTCGACGCGAACACCCTCCAGGTCACCGGCCGCGACGGAGAAACGAAAGTAATCGGTTTCAGCGACTGCATCATCGCGACCGGCGCCACTCCCCGCCTGCTGCCGGGTACGAAGAAGAGCGAGCGCGTCGTCACCTACGAGGAGCAGATCCTCGCCGACGACCTTCCCCGCTCGATCGTCATCGCGGGAGCCGGCGCCATCGGCATCGAGTTCGCGTACGTCCTGCACAACTACGGCGTGAAGGTCACCGTCGTCGAGTTCCTCGACCGCGTCGCCCCGCTGGAGGACGCCGAGGTCTCCGCCGAACTCGCCAAGCAGTACCGCAAGTTGGGCATCGACGTGCTCACCTCCACCCGCGTCGAGTCCATCGACGAGTCCGGCGAGCAGGTCCGCGTCACCGTCACCGGCAAGGACGGCGCCCAGCAGGTCCTGGAAGCCGACAAGGTTCTCCAGGCCATCGGCTTCGCCCCGAACGTCACCGGCTACGGCCTGGAGGCGACCGGCGTACGGCTCACCGAGCGCGGCGCGATCGACATCGACGGCCACTGCCGTACCTCCGTTCCGCACATCTACGCCATCGGCGACGTCACCGCGAAGCTCATGCTCGCGCACACCGCCGAGGCCATGGGCGTCATCGCCGCCGAGACCCTCGCGGGCGCCGAGACCATGGAGCTCGACTACGCGATGATCCCCCGCGCGACCTACTGCCAGCCCCAGATCGCGAGCTTCGGCTACACCGAGCAGCAAGCCCGTGAAAACGGTTACGACGTGAAGGTCGCCAAGTTCCCCTTCACCGCCAACGGCAAGTCCCACGGCCTCGGCGACACCACCGGATTCGTCAAGCTCATCAGCGACGCCAAGTACGGCGAGCTGCTCGGCGGCCACCTCATCGGACCCGATGTCACCGAACTGCTCCCGGAGCTGACTCTGGCGCAGCAGTGGGACCTCACCGTCCACGAGGTCGCCCGCAACGTGCACGCGCACCCGACGCTGGGCGAGGCGGTGAAGGAAGCGGTGCACGGACTCGCCGGGCACATGATCAACATGTGACGTGCGGAAGTAGGCGCTACTCGGGCTCGGCGGTGTCGCTGAGCCCGAGCCGCAGGTGCTCCACGTGGTACACCGCCTGGTCCAGCAGTTCGGCGACGTGGTGGTCGTGCAGGGCGTAGACCACGGACCGGCCGCGCCGCTCGCCGACCACCAGGCCGAGGTTGCGCAGCAGCCGCAGCTGGTGCGAGCACGCCGACTGCTCCATGCCGACCTCCGCCGCCAACTCCGTGGCGGGCAGCGGGCCTTCGCGCAGCCGGGCCAGGATCAGCAGGCGGGACGGGGTGGAGAGGGCCTGGAGCGTGGTGGCCACCTTCGTGACGTTGTCCGCGTCGAGGCGCACCCGTTCTGCGGTTTCGGTGGTGACGACTCCATGACCCATGAGAGGCATTCTACCTACCACACATGAACGAATGAATGGGTCTTCATGTGTTCCTGTATGGTGGTGCGGGTGTCAGCGACCCTTGCTCCCGCCCGCCCTGCCGCCGCCCCGCGCCGCCGCACCCGGCTGCTCGCCCTGCCCGAGGTGCGGTGGGCTCTTGCAGCAACCGTTTTCTTCGCGTTTGCTCTCGCCGTCGACCTCGGCGGCGGACCGGGCTGGCTGTACGGGTTTCTGTATGCGGTTTCCTACGTCTCTGGCGGATGGGAACCCGCGCTGGAAGGCCTGCGCGCACTGCGGGAGAAGACCCTCGACGTCGACCTGCTGATGATCGTCGCGGCCATCGGCGCCGCCTCCATCGGACAGGTCCTCGACGGCGCGCTCCTCATCGTCATCTTCGCGACCTCCGGGGCGCTCGAAGCGCTCGCCACCGCGCGGACCGCCGACTCCGTCCGAGGGCTCCTCGACCTCGCGCCGGAGACCGCGACACGAGTCACCGACGCGGGCGAGTCCGTCGTCCCCGCCGCCGAACTCGCCGTCGGCGACGTCCTGTTGGTCCGGCCCGGCGAGCGGATCGCCGGGGACGGCAGGGTCGTGGACGGGGTCAGCGAGGTCGACCAGGCGACTGTCACGGGGGAGTCCCTGCCGGTCGTGAAGCGGGCCGACGACGAGGTGTACGCCGGGACCCTCAACGGCACCGGCGCGCTGCGCGTCCGCGTCGAACGCGATCCCGCCGACTCCGTCATCGCCCGCATCGTCGGGCTCGTCGAGGAGGCGTCACGCACCAAGGCGCCCACCCAGGTGCTGATCGAGAAGGTCGAGCAGCGGTACGCCGTCGGGGTCGTCGTCGCGACGCTCGCGGTGTTCGGGGTGCCGCTCGCGTTCGGGGCGGACCTCACGAGCGCACTGCTGCGGGCCATGACGTTCATGATCGTGGCCTCGCCCTGCGCGGTCGTGCTCGCGACCATGCCGCCGTTGCTGTCGGCCGTCGCCAACGCCGGGCGGCACGGCGTCCTCGTCAAGTCCGCTGTGGCGATGGAGCAGTTGGGCGCCGTGGAGGTCGTCGCGCTCGACAAGACGGGGACGCTGACCGAGGGGGTGCCGGAGGTGAGCGGGGTGCGGGCGCTCGCCGGGTCGGGGCTGGACGAGGACGGCGTGCTCGCGTTGGCGGCTGCGGCCGAGTACGCGAGTGAGCATCCGCTGGGGCGGGCGATCGTGGTGGAGGCCAGGGCGCGGGGCGTCGAGGCGGCTCGGGCGGAGGGGTTCGTGGCCCGGCCCGGGTGGGGGGTCGAGGCTGTGGTGGAGGGGAGGGCGGTGGCTGTGGGGAGGGTACCTGCGGGGTACGGGGGTGGCGTGGCTGTCGGGCGGGAGGCCGAGGGGGAGGCCGGTTCAGCGGTGGTCCGGCGGGGATCGGGAGGCGGTGCGGACGGGAGCCGTACGGCCGTTGCCGAGCCCGTCGTCCGGCCCGCACGGCAACACGGGTCCGCACCGCAACACGGTGAAAACGGTTGCACAACCGCCCTCGTCACCCGCGACGGCATCCCCGTCGGCGCCCTCGACCTCACCGACCGGCTCCGCCCCGAGGCCCCCGCCGCCGTCGCAGCGCTGACCGCGCTCACCGGATCCGCGCCCGTCCTGCTCACGGGGGACCAGCCGGAGGCCGCCGCCCGCGTGGCAGAGGTGGCCGGCATCACGGACGTACGGGCCGGACTCCTCCCCGAGGAGAAGGTTTCCGCAGTACAGGGGCTGGGCAGGCGCGTCCTCTTCGTCGGCGACGGCGTCAACGACGCGCCCGCCCTCGCCGTCGCCCACGCGGGTATCGCCATGGGCCACGCCGGCTCGGACCTCGCGCTGGAGACCGCCGACGCCGTCCTGGTCCACGACGACCTCACCGCCGTACCGGCAGCCGTACGCCTCTCCCGCACGGCCCGCCGCCTGGTCCGGCAGAACCTCGTGATCGCGGGGGTGTTCATCACGGGGCTGGTGCTGTGGGACCTGGTCGGACACCTGCCGCTGCCGCTGGGCGTGGCCGGGCACGAGGGGTCGACCGTGCTGGTGGGCCTGAACGGATTGAGGCTGCTGCGGGAGTCGGCCTGGCGGGGGTGAAAGAGGGGGAGCGGCGCTGATCGGGCGGGGCCGGGCGAGGCGAGTGGCTTGCCCGGCATGTGCCGGACGGCAGGGGGCTGTGCGTACCGGCCGACACCTCTCCAGCACGCGGCCCCGGCCCGCGCCTTCCACACCGACCACCTCCCCGACCCTCCCCTGAGCCGCCGCCCTCGATCCGCACACCGGCCCGCCCGCACTGGCCCGTCCCGTCCCGTCCCGACCCGTCCCGTCCCGGCCTGGCCCGTCCCGGCCTGGCCCGTCCCGGCCTGGCCCGTCCCGCTCCGTTCCGACCTGGCCCGTCCCGGCCTGGCCCGTCCCGCCCCGTCCCGGCCTGGCCCGCCTGCCCCGTACGGTGGGAGACTCGCAAACGGCGCCTCACCCCCCTCTCCCCGTTGGCACGGCGGGAGACCCGTGAACGGCGAGCCCGCCCCCGCCTGACCCGGACGGTGGGAGAGCCGCAATCGGAGGGCCCGTCCCTGCCTGCCCCGTACGGCGGGAGACCCGCAACCGGCGAGCTTGCCCCTGCCTCCCCCTCCGGACGGCGGGTGAGCCGCAACCGGCGAGCTCGCCCCGCCTGACCGGCATGGCGGGCGGGCCGTGAATGGCGGGTCCGTCCCGGCCTGTTCCGTATGGCGGGTGGGTCGCGTACGGCGGAGAGTGGGGTGCCGGGGGTGCGGCGCAGCCCGTCGCTTACGAAGACAGCAGCGCACGGCTCGGTCTACCCCACCGGCCAACACCGTCCGCGACGGGCTCGCCGCACCCCCGGCACCCCCGACCCACCCACACACCCCCGCGCCCCACGCCACGCCACAGCCACCCCGCACGCACACCCCTCACCCCACGTCCATGTCGCATTCCCGCCAGCCGAACCCCCCGCCTGCCCGCATGCTGGACTCATGCAGAACGGGATGCACACCGACCGGGACCGCTGCGTGCGGGCCGTGCAGTCGAAGGACGCGCGGTTCGACGGGTGGTTCTTCACGGCGGTCCACACGACCGGGATCTACTGTCGGCCGAGCTGCCCGGCCGTGCCGCCGAAGCCGCGGAACATGACCTTCTACCCGAGCGCGGCGGCGTGCCAGCAGGCCGGGTTCCGGGCGTGCAAGCGGTGCCGCCCGGACACGAGCCCCGGCTCGCCGGAGTGGAACCACCGAGCCGACGCCGTGGCCCGCGCGATGCGGCTGATCGCAGACGGCGTCGTCGACCGCGACGGCGTCACCGGCCTGGCCACCCGCCTCGGCTACAGCACCCGCCAGGTCGAACGCCAACTCCTCGCCGAACTCGGCGCGGGCCCCCTCGCGTTGGCGAGGGCACAGCGCGCGCAGACCGCACGGATCCTCATCGAGACCAGTGAACTCCCCATGGCGGACGTGGCGTTCGCGGCCGGCTTCTCCTCGATCCGGACGTTCAACGACACCGTCCGCGAGGTCTTCGCGCTCGCGCCCACCGAACTCCGGTCCCGCGCACCGAAGTCGGCGAAGGGAACCCCCGGCGCGCTCCAGCTCCGGCTGCCGTTCCGCGCCCCCCTCAACCCCGACAACCTCTTCGGCCACCTCGCGGCAACGGCCGTACCAGGCGTGGAGGAATGGCGGGACGGCGCCTTCCGCCGCACCTTGCGGCTGCCGTACGGCCACGGCATCGTCGCCCTCACCCCGCGGCCCGACCACATCGCGTGCCGCCTCACCCTCAGCGACCTGCGGGACCTGACCGTCGCGACGAGCCGCTGCCGCCGCATGCTCGACCTCGACGCCGATCCGGTCGCCGTGGACGACCAGTTGCGCACCGACCCGGTCCTCGCGCCGCTCGTCGACAAGGCCCCGGGCCGCCGTGTACCCCGCACCGTCGACGAGGCCGAGTTCGCGGTCCGCGCGGTCCTGGGACAGCAGGTCTCGACGGCGGCGGCCCGCACCCACGCCGCGCGCCTGGTCACCGCGTACGGCGATCCCGTGGACGACCCCGAGGGCGGCCTCACGCACCTCTTCCCGACGCCCGAGGCGCTGGCCGGCCTCGACCCCGAGACCCTCGCGATGCCCCGTACGCGGCGTACGACGTTCACCACCCTGGTCGCCCAACTCGCTGACGGAACGCTCCACTTGGGCCCCGAGAGCGACTGGTCCGAGACCCGCGCCCGCCTGCTCGAACTTCCCGGCTTCGGGCCCTGGACCGTCGACGTCATCGCCATGCGCGCCCTGGGCGACCCCGACGCGTTCCTCCCCACCGACCTCGGAGTCCGCCGCGCCGCCCAGGAGTTGGGGCTGCCCGCGACCCCGGCCGCCCTCACGGCCCGCGCCGCCGCCTGGCGCCCCTGGCGCGCGTACGCCGTCCAGTACCTGTGGGCGACCGACGATCACCCCATCAACTTCCTGCCCGCGTAAGGATGTTCACGTGAAGCACCACAAGGTCATCGACAGCCCCTACGGCCCCCTCACGCTCGTCGCCGACGACGGCGTCCTGTGCGGCCTCTACATGACCGACCAGCGCCACCGTCCGCCGGAGGAGAGCTTCGGCCCGCGCGACGACACGTTGTTCGCCGAACCGGAAGCGCAACTGGAGGCCTATTTCCAGGGCGAGTTGAAGGAATTCACCCTGGAACTGGCCCTGAACGGAACGGAGTTCCAGAAGTCGGTCTGGTCCCAGCTCCAGGCCATCCCCTACGGCGAGACCCGCACCTACGGCCAACTCGCCGACGCCCTCGGCAACTCGGGCGCCTCCCGGGCCGTCGGCCTCGCGAACGGCAAGAACCCCCTCGGCATCATCGTCCCCTGCCACCGCGTCATCGGCTCCACCGGCAGCCTCACCGGCTACGGCGGCGGCCTGGACCGCAAGCGCCGCCTCCTGGACTTCGAACGGGGGACGGCTCTTTTCTGATCACCCCAACTCTCGCAGCAGGCGCGGCAATGCCGTTCCGATCGGCTCGCGAACCACCTCGGCCGCGACCTCGTCGTACGGGGTCTCCTCCGCGTTGACGACGATCAGGCGGGCGCCGTTCTCGGTGGCGATGCCGGCCAGGGCGGCGGCGGGGTGGACCTTGAGGGAGGTGCCGACGGCGTAGAAGACCTGGCAGGCCTTGGTGATGGCCAGGGCATCCGCGAGGACTTCGGGGTTCAGGTGTTCGCCGAACATGACCGTCGCCGACTTGAGGATGCCGCCGCAGTTCAGGCACGGTGGGTCGTCCTCGCCCGCGTCCAGGCGGGCCAGGGCGTCCTCCATCGGGCCTCGCGCGCCGCACTGCGTGCACACGAACTGCCGTGCCGTGCCGTGGAGTTCGAGGACCTTGCGGGCAGGGAGGCCGGCGAGCTGGTGGAGGCCGTCCACGTTCTGCGTGAGCACCCGGACCGGTGCGCCCGACCGCTCCAGCTCCACGATCGCCCGGTGCGCGGCGTTCGGCTCGGCCCGCAGCGCCTCGCTCTGCCGCCGCATCCGCCAGGAACGCCGGCGGATCTCCGGATCGCCCATGTAGTACTCGTAGGTCACGAGCTTCTCGGCGTCCGGGTCCTTGCGCCACAGTCCGTTCGGCCCGCGGTAGTCGGGGATTCCGGAGTCCGTGCTGATACCGGCGCCGGTGAGGATGGCGACGAGGGGCTTGGTCATGGGCCGAGCGTAAGTGCCGCGAACGGGACGGGCGAACGGATATCCGACTCCCCGGCCCCGGTGATAGCGTCACGCCATGGCAAAGGTCTCCGTCTCCCTCGACGCGGAACTCGTCGTCGAGGCCATGGTGTTGGCCGGGGTCGGCAACCCACAGGACGCCGTCGAACTGGTCCTGCGCGACTACATCCAACGCGGCCACCGCACAGAGGCCCGCGTCGTGGAACGGGACGAGGTCCTACGGGAGATCGACGCGAAACCGCGTACGGAACAGGGCTGAGCCGGGGCGCGTACGACACACCATCGAGACGCGGGACGGCCACCAACTTCGCACTGTGTTGGGCGGGTTGAGGTGCGGGGCCGCCGCTCAGCACAGGCCGTGCGAGCTGGGCCGGGGTGCGACTGCGCCCCCAACTCCCCACCACCCAGCCCGAATCCCACCCCGTTCAGGACACCGCAACCCCGTTCTCCAACTCCACCGTCCCCGCCCCCTCCGCCAGCACGTCCAGCGCCGCCAGCACCCGCAACCCCAGCGTCCCGGGCAGCCGCGCAGCGAGATCCTCGCGTGGGACCAGTTGCCAGGACAGCAACTCCTCCTCCTGGAGCCGGATCGACTTGAGGTCGTCCGCGTCGAGGACGCCGCCGTCGTACACGTACGCCACGATCGGCGGCCGAGCCGGACCGTGCACCCAGTCGACCGCGAGGAGCCGCCCCAGCGGACGGTCGAGGCCGATCTCCTCCAGGGTCTCGCGACGGGCACCCTGGCGAGGCGTCTCGCCGGTGTCCGACTCGATGGTGCCGCCCGGAAGCGCCCACCCCTCACGGTAGTTGGGCTCGACGAGCAGCACCCGCCCCTCGGCGTCACGGAAGAGCGCGGCGGCGCCGGCGAGGATACGGGGCAGGGAGGCGATGTACGCGGCATAGTCGGAGGTGCTCATCCCCGCAGGGTATCCAGGCGCGACCGCCACCGCCGAACTGCTGTGAGGGCACGCCGAGTTCACGCCCTCCGGAGTCATACAACCACCCTTGGCGCGCCCCGCGCCCCCTGTCACGCCCTGCCCCCTTGTCCAGCCCACCCGTTCCCCCTCCACAGCCACCCCCATCCAGGCCCCGGACAAGGCATGACGCCACCCCCCTTCGCCGGTTAAGGTCACTCCGGCGTGACCGGCCCCCACGCGCGGGGACCCCGGAATGCACCGGCGATGGGAGACAAGTGGCGGAGGCACGGCGCGTCCTCGTGGCGGCGGACAAGTTCAAGGGCTCGCTGACGGCCGTAGAGGTCGCCGAACGAGTCACGGCGGGCCTGCGCAAGGCCGTCCCCGGCGTCGAGGTCGAGGCGCTGCCGGTGGCGGACGGCGGCGACGGCACGGTAGCGGCAGCGCTCGCGGCCGGCTTCGACCGCCACGACGTACGCGTAGCGGGCCCCCTCGGTCACGAGATCACCGCCGCGTTCGCCCTGCGCGGCGACACCGCCGTCGTCGAGATGGCCGAGGCCAGCGGCCTGCACCGGCTTCCGCGCGGCACCTTCGCCCCCCTCGCCGCGTCCACGTACGGCTCCGGCGAACTCCTGCGCGCAGCGCTCGACGCGGGCGCCCGCACGATCGTCTTCGGCGTCGGCGGCAGCGCCTCCACGGACGGCGGCGCGGGCATGCTCTCCGCGCTCGGCGCCCGCTTCCTCGACGCGGACGGCGAGCCCGTGGCCCCCGGCGGAGGCGGCCTCGCGGACCTCGCCCGCGCCGACCTGACCGACATGGACGCCCGCCTGAAAACCGTCGACCTGATCCTCGCCAGCGACGTCGACAACCCGCTCACCGGCCCGACCGGCGCCCCCGCCGTCTACGGCCCGCAGAAGGGCGCCTCCCCGGACGACGTCACCGCCCTCGACGCCGCCCTCGCCCACTACGCGAAGGTCCTGGAGACCGCCGTGGGCCCGAAGGCCGCCGAACACGCGCTCGCACCCGGCGCCGGAGCGGCCGGCGGCATCGGCTACGGCGCGCTGCTGCTCGGCGCCCGCTTCCGCCCCGGCATCGAGATCATGCTCGACGTCCTCGGCTTCGCCCCCGCCCTGGCCCGCGCCGACCTCGTCATCACCGGCGAGGGCTCCCTCGACACCCAGACCCTGCACGGCAAGGCCCCGGCGGGCGTCGCCGCAGCGGCCCGTGCTGCCGGCAAGGACGTCATCGCCGTCTGCGGACGCCTCGCCCTGACCCCGGAGGCCCTCGCGGGAGCCGGCATCCGCCGCGCGTACCCCCTCACCGAGATCGAGCCGGACGTCGCGCGGTGCATCGCGGAGGCGGGCCCGATCCTGGAGAAGGTGGCGGAACGGATCGGCCGGGACCTGCTGGCCTGAGAACGAGACACGGGCCGACGAGAAGACCGTACGACCGTCGGCTTGTACGACAACACAACCAGCAAACCCCACGCCCACCCCACCCCATCCCTCACTCTCACCTCCTACGCCCGCCCACCCCCGATCCCATCCAGCTCCACCACCGCCTCCTTCGGCAACTCCACCTCCACCGCCGCGAGATTCTCCCGCAGATGCCCGAGCGACGACGTCCCCGGAATCACCGCAATAGCCGGAGACCGCCCCAACAGCCAAGCCAGAGCCACCTGTTGGGGAGACGCCTGCAACCGCCCCGCCACATCCGTCAGCACCTGGGACTGAATCGGCGAGAACCCGCCCAGCGGAAAGTACGGCACATACGCGATCCCCTCGGCCGCACACCGCTCGACCAGCGCGTCGTCCTCCTGATGCGCCAGGTTGTAGTGATTCTGCACGGTCACCACAGGCGCGATCGCCTGAGCCTCACTGAGCTGCGCGGACGTGACCGTGCTCAACCCGAGATGCCGGATCAGCCCCTGCTCGCGCAGCTCGGCGAGGGCGGAGAACGCCTCCCCGATCGACGCGTCGTCCGGCCCGTCCACGGTCCCCGCCCGCAGATTGACGGCGTCCAGCGCCTCCACCCCGAGGTGCTCCAGGTTCTCGTGGACCTGCGCGCGCAGGTCGTCCGGGTCGAGGCCCGGGTGCCAGGACCCGTCGGGCCCGCGCCGGCACCCCACCTTCGTGACGATGCGCAGCTCCCGAGGGTAGGGGTGCAGGGCTTTGCGGATCAGCTCGTTGACGACGGTAGGGCCGTAGAAGTCGGCGGTGTCGATGTGTGTGACCCCCGCGTCGACGACGGCCCGCAGGACGGCGATCACCGTGCGGGGGTCCTTCGGTGGACCGAAGACACCGGGCCCGGCGAGCTGCATCGCGCCGTATCCCATACGGGTCAGGGTCAGTCCGTCGGCGGGGGTGAGCGTGCCTGCGAGCATGTCGGGCCACCTTTTGCTGAGAACGGTTACTACGGCAGAGCGTGCGCCGGTCGCCGGGCCGGTGGTTACGCCCCGCTGTTCCTGGGGGTCGCAGGACCAGGCACCGGCCCGCCGCCCCGCCGTACGGTGAACGCATGGACGACGCAAACGCTCTCGGTGAGTTTCTGAAGGCCCGGCGAGCGCTGGTGCGGCCGGAGGACGTGGGGTTGCCGCGCGGCGGCCTCAGGCGGGTGCCGGGGCTGCGCCGCGAGGAGGTCGCGCTCCTCGCGGGGATCAGCGCGGACTACTACCTGCGCCTGGAGCAGGGCCGCGACCGCAACCCGTCGGCGCAGGTGCTGGAAGCGGTTGCTCGCACGCTCCGGCTCGACGTCGCCGCCACCGCGTACCTGCTGGGCCTGACCCGGCCGCGTACGAGGGCCGGGAGGTGGCCGGCGAGCGAGCGGGTCCCGGACGGCCTGCGGGAGCTGATCGACGGCTGGGACCGCAACCCGGCGTACGTCCAGAACGGGCTGACCGACGTCCTCGCCGCGAACGCGTTGGCCGCCGCGCTGTCCCCGAAGTACCGTCCCGGCGGCAACCTGCTGCGCACGCTCTTCCTCGACCCGGCGGAGCGCGAGCGCTGCCCGGACTGGGAGCGGCTCACCGAGCAGGCCGTGGCCATGGTGCGGCCCAGGACGGACGCCGGCGATCCCCGGCTCGCCGCTCTGGCCGACGAGCTGTCGCGGCGCAGCGAGCGGTTCCGCGCACTGTGGGCACGGCACGACATCAGCCGCCGGATGGACCGTACGGTCCGCATCCTCCACCCCGAGGTCGGCCACCTGGAACTCGTCAAGCACAAGATGGCGCTCGACGGCGACGAGGGACTCATGGTGGTCGTCATGCACGCTCCGCCCGGCAGCCGCGCCGCCGAGCTGCTCGACATCCTCGGCAGCCTCAGCGCGCCCGCGCCCCAGGAACGCTGAAGGGCCCGGAACCGATCGGTTCCGGGCCCTTCAGCGTCGTACGGAAAACGACTGCAAGCGGTTACGGCAACTGCGCCGTACGCGCCTCGCGGCGGTTGTCGCGGAAGTTGTTCACCCGGCGGGCCGTGGCGAACAGCGGGATGACCGCGCCCATGACGAGCTGGAGCGCGCAGCCCGTCTGGAGGAGGAGCTGGCCGCCGGGGGCGCCGAACGCCCACGCCGCGAGCATGCCCATCGACAGGACGATCCACGAGAGCATGGCGCCCGCGAGCGGTCCGCGCGGCTTCGGGTACTCGACGCGGCTCACCATCAGCCAGGCCGTACCGACGATCGCCAGCAGCGTCGCCACGAACGGCAGTTCAAGCAGCACGATCGCTACGACCGTCAGCGCGCCGAACGGCGACGGCATCCCCTGGAACATGCCGTTGGCAGGTGTCACGCACGAGAAGCGCGCGAGTCTCAGCACCACCGCGAGCAGCACCACGACCGCGCCGACCGCCGCCACCCGCTGGTGCGCGTCGTTGGCGACCATGCCGTAGACGAGGACGAAGTACGCCGGGGCCAGGCCGAAGCTGACCAGGTCGGAGAGGTTGTCCAGTTCCGCGCCCATGGGGGAGGAGCGCAGCTTGCGGGCGACGAGGCCGTCGAACAGGTCGAAGACCGCCGCGCACAGCATCAGGATGACGGCGGTGGCCGCGCTGCTGCGCGCCATCCCGCTCTCCTGGCTGCCCGTGAGGTGCGGGATGAGGATGCCGGTGGTGGTGAAGTACACCGCCATGAAGCCGCAGGTGGCGTTGCCGAGCGTGAGGGCGTCCGCTATCGACAGCCGCAGGGAGAGGGGCATCTCCTCGGCGTCGTCCTCTTCGTCGGCCTCCGGCACCCAGCCGGTCTGCGTCTCAGGGTCAATCACGGTCAAGACGAGTCACCCCCGCCACGGTCTTCTGCCCGACCTCGACGGCGACCTCGATGCCCTCGGGGAGATACACGTCCACGCGCGAACCGAACCGGATGAGACCGATGCGCTCGCCCTGCTCGACCTTCGTGCCCTCGGGGAGGTAGGGGACGATGCGGCGGGCGACCGTACCGGCGATCTGGATCATCTCGATGTCACCGAGTTCGGTGTCGAAGTGCCAGACCACCCGCTCGTTGTTCTCGCTCTCCTTGTTGAACGCCGGGACGAAACCGCCCGGCACGTGCTCCACGGACGCCACCGTGCCCGCGAGGGGCGCGCGGTTGACGTGCACGTTGAGCGGGCTCATGAAGATCGCGACCCGGGTGCGCCCGTCCTTCCACGGCATGATGCTCTGCACCACGCCGTCGGCGGGGGAGATGACCCGGCCCGAGGCGATCTCGCGCTCGGGGTCGCGGAAGAACCACAGCATGCCCGCCGCGAGCGCGGTGGCGGGTACGGCGACTGCCTTCGCGGCGCCCGAGCGGCGGGCGCGGACCAGGCTGACGGCTGCGGTGGCGACGGTCGGGAGAAGCCACGGCGATGCTCCGCGCGCAAGGCGTACGCCGGCGAGGCTGTCGCGAGGTGCAGAGGTTTGGCTGTGGGGCATGGATGACCTTCGTAGCGGATGATGCCGCGCTCTGAGAAGGGGACGGCGGCTTTCCGGCGATCGTAGCGGTTCACGACCACAACTGGGTAAGCCAGGAAGACGAGTCGGCGGCTGAGAGCGATTGACGGGGTGTGACCTTCTTCTCGAGGAAAACACCCCCAACCGGTACATCTAGCCCTGGAATCGATACTCTTCGAGCAACCTTCGGCCGATGATCATTTTCTGGATCTCGGCGGTGCCTTCACCGATCAGGAGCATCGGCGCCTCGCGGTACAGGCGCTCGATCTCGTACTCCTTGGAGAAGCCGTAGCCACCGTGGATCCGGAACGCGTCCTCGACCACCTCCTTGCAGTACTCGGAGGCGAGGTACTTCGCCATCCCGGCCTCCAGGTCGTTTCGCTCACCCGAGTCCTTTTTGCGTGCCGCATTGACCATCATCGCATGGGCGGCCTCGACCTTGGTAGCCATCTCCGCGAGCTTGAACTGGATCGCCTGGTGCTGGGCGATCGGCTTCCCGAAGGTATGGCGTTGCTGGGCATACTGGACGCCGAGTTCGAAGGCACGCTGAGCGACGCCGCAGCCACGCGCCGCGACGTTCACGCGGCCAACCTCGACTCCGTCCATCATTTGGTAAAAACCTCGGCCGGTCTCCCCGCCGAGCACCCGGTTCGCCGGAACCCGCAGGTCGGACATGATCAGTTCGGTCGTGTCGACGCCCTTGTAGCCCATCTTCTCGATCTTCCCGGGGATCGTCAGGCCCGGACGCACCTCCCCGAAGCCGGGCTCCTTCTCCACCAGGAACGTCGTCATCGCCTTGTGCGGCTTGGCCGCCGCCTGGGCCGGGTCGTGTCCTTCGTCACTTCGTACGAGAACCGCCACCAGCGACGACGTACCGCCGTTCGTCAGCCACATCTTCTGGCCGTTCAGGACGAAATCGTCACCGTCCCTGACCGCTTTCGACGTGATCGCCGACACGTCCGAACCGAGCCCCGGCTCCGACATCGAGAACGCGCCCCGGACGTCCCCCGCCGCCATCCGCGGCAGGAAGTACTCCTTCTGCTCCTCGGTGCCGTGCTGCTTGAGCATGTACGCCACGATGAAGTGCGTGTTGATGATCCCGGACACCGACATCCAGCCCCGGGCGATCTCCTCCACGCACAGCGCGTACGTCAGGAGCGACTCGCCCAGACCGCCGTACTCCTCCGGGATCATCAGCCCGAACAGGCCCAACTCCTTGAGGCCGTCCACGATCTGCTGCGGATACTCGTCCCGGTGCTCCAGCTCGGTGGCGACCGGGAGGATCTCCTTGTCGACGAAGTCCCTTACCGTGGACAGGATTTCGGTCTGTACGTCCGTGAGGCCGGCGGTCTGCGCGAGGCGTGCCATGGTGGGTCAGCCCTCCTGAAGTTCCGGGCGGCCGGGCTGTTCGCCGCCGCGCTCCTTGATGTACGTCTCCGTCGGCACCATGACCTTGCGGCGGAACACGCACACCAGCGTGCCGTCCTGCTTGTAGCCCTTGGTCTCGACGTGGACGATCCCGCGGTCGTTCTTCGACTTCGACGGCCACTTGTCGAGCACCGTCGTCTGGCCGTAGATCGTGTCGCCGTGGAAGGTCGGCGCCACGTGCTTCAGCGACTCGATCTCCAGGTTGGCGATCGCCTTGCCCGAGACGTCCGGGACGGACATGCCGAGCAGCAGCGAGTAGATGTAGTTCCCGACCACCACGTTCTTGCCGAAGTCCGTCGTGTTCCCGGCGTAGTTGGCGTCGAGGTGGAGCGGGTGGTGGTTCATCGTGAGGAGGCAGAAGAGGTGGTCGTCGTACTCGGTGACCGTCTTGCCGGGCCAGTGCTTGTACACCGCGCCGACCTCGAACTCCTCGTAGGTGCGCCCGAATTGCATCTGTCTCACACCTCCGGGATCTCGAACGCCGACGTCCGGGTCAGGCCCGCCGCCCTGCCCTTGCCGGAGACGACCAGCGCCATCTTGCGGCTCGCCTCGTCGATCATCTCGTCGCCGAGCATCGCCGAACCCTTCCTGCCGCCCGCCTCGGACGTGTAGTACTCGTACGCGTCCAGGATCAGCTCCGCGTGGTCGTAGTCCTCCTGCGACGGCGAGAAGATCTCGTTGGACGCCTCGACCTGGCCCGGGTGCAGCACCCACTTGCCGTCGAAGCCGAGCGCGGCGGCGCGCTGCGCGACCTCGCGGTAACCGTCGACATTGCGGATCTGGAGGTAGGGGCCGTCGATCGCCTGGAGGTCGTTCGCGCGGGCGGCCATCAGGATCTTCATGAGGATGTAGTGATAGGCGTCCGCGGGATAGCCGGGGGGCTGTTCGCCGACGACGAGGGACTTCATGTTGATCGACGCCATGAAATCGGCCGGACCGAAGATGATCGTCTCAATACGTTGACTGGCCTGGGCGATTTCATTGACGTTGTTGAGTCCCTGTGCATTCTCGATCTGCGCCTCAATGCCGATGCGGCCGACCTCGAATCCCATGGTCTTCTCGATCTGCGTCAACAGAAGGTCGAGCGCCACGATCTGCTGCGCGTTCTGCACCTTCGGCAGCATGATGCAGTCGAGATTCGGGCCGGCTCCCTCGACCACCGTGACGACATCCCGGTACGTCCACTCGGTCGTCCAGTCGTTGACGCGCACGACCCTCGTCTTGCCCGTCCAGTCGCCCTCGTTGAGGAACTTGACGATCGTGTGCCGCGCCTCCGGCTTCGCGAGCGGCGCGCACGCGTCCTCCAGGTCCAGGAAGACCTGGTCCGCCGGGAGGCCCTGTGCCTTCTCCAGGAAGCGCGGGTTGCTGCCCGGCACGGCGAGACAGGAGCGGCGGGGACGGAGACGGTTGACGGTCATGCGGGGACCTCCAGGGGGTCGAGCCGGTTCGCTGTGCGGATCTCGTCGACGATGCGGCCGATGATTCCGGTGATGTCGAAGTCCTTCGGGGTGAAGACCGCGGCCACACCGGCGGCCCGCAGCTCTTCGGCGTCACCGTTGGGGATGATGCCACCGGCGATCACCGGAATGTCTGTGGCACCGGCCACACGCAGCCGGTCCAGCACATCCGGCACCAGACGGGCGTGCGAGCCGGACAGGATCGACAGGCCGACCGCGTGCACGTCCTCCGCGAGCGCCGCGTCCACGATCTGCTCCGGCGTCAGCCGGATGCCCTGGTACACCACCTCGAACCCGGCGTCCCGCGCGCGCACGGCGATCTGCTCGGCGCCGTTGGAGTGGCCGTCCAGACCCGGCTTGCCGACCAGGAAACGCAGCTTGCCGGTGCCGAGGTCCCGCGCGGTGACGTCCACCCTGCGGCGCACCTCGGCCAGCGCCGAGCCCTCCGCCACGGGGACCGCGACCGGCGCCGACGACACGCCCGTCGGAGCCCGGAACTCGCCGAACACCTCGCGCAGGGCCTGAGTCCACTCGCCGGTCGTGATCCCCGCGCGGGCGCACTCCAGGGTGGCCTCCATGAGGTTCTCCGTGCCCTGCGCGGCCTCCTTGAGACGGTCGAGGGCCTGATGGGTCGTCGGGTAGTGGAAGGGGTCGCCCATGCCCTGCCGGTCGGACGACTCCTGGCGCGTCGTACGCCACTGCTCGACGGCCGTCACGACGCGTTCCTCGACAGCTGGATCAACTGTATGGATAGCTTGATCGAGATCGGCGGTGAGTGGATTGGGCTCGGTCGTGTTGAACGCATTGACGCCCACGATCAACTCTTGACCGGACTCAATACGTGCCCGGCGCTCCGCGTGCGACGCCACCAGCTGCGACTTCAGGTACCCCGACTCCACGGCGGCCATCGCACCGCCCATCTCCTGGATGCGCGCCATCTCCGCGAGGGAGTCCGCGACCAGCGTGTCCACCTTCTTCTCGACCACGTGCGACCCGGCGAAGATGTCCTCGTACTCCAGCAGATCGCTCTCGTGCGCCAGCACCTGCTGGATCCGCAGCGACCACTGCTGGTCCCAGGGGCGCGGCAGCCCCAGCGCCTCGTTCCACGCCGGCAGCTGCACCGCCCGCGCGCGGGCGTCCTTCGACAGCGTCACCGCGAGCATCTCCAGGACGATCCGCTGCACGTTGTTCTCCGGCTGCGCCTCCGTCAGCCCCAGCGAGTTGACCTGCACGCCGTAGCGGAACCGGCGCTGCTTGGGGTCCTCGATGCCGTACCGCTCCCGCGTCACCTGGTCCCAGATGCGGCCGAACGCGCGCATCTTGCACATCTCCTCGATGAAGCGGACACCGGCGTTGACGAAGAAGGAGATGCGGCCGACGACGTCACCGAATCGCTCGGCGGGGATCTGCCCCGAATCGCGGACCGCGTCCAGCACCGCGACCGCCGTCGACATCGCGAACGCGATCTCCTGGACGGGCGTCGCCCCCGCCTCCTGGAGGTGATAGCTGCATATGTTGATCGGGTTCCACTTCGGCATGTGGTTGACCGTGTAACAGATCATGTCCGTCGTCAGCCGCAGCGAAGGACCCGGCGGGAAGACGTGCGTCCCCCGCGAGAGGTACTCCTTGACGATGTCGTTCTGCGTCGTCCCCTGGAGCAGCTCGGGGTCCGCGCCCTGCTCCTCCGCGACGACCTGATAGAGCGCCAGCAGCCACATCGCGGTCGCGTTGATCGTCATCGAGGTGTTCATGCGCTCCAGGGGGATGTCCTGGAACAGCCGCCGCATGTCCCCGAGATGGGACACCGGCACGCCCACCCGGCCGACCTCGCCGCGCGCGAGGACGTGGTCGGGGTCGTAGCCGGTCTGGGTCGGCAGGTCGAAGGCGACCGACAGTCCCGTCTGGCCCTTGGCGAGGTTGCGGCGGTACAGCTCGTTGGACGCTTCGGCGGTGGAGTGACCGGCGTACGTCCGCATGAGCCACGGCCGGTCCTTCTGGCGCTCTGTCATCGGATGCCCTCAGATGTTCCGGAAGCGGTTGATGGCGTCGATGTGCTGCTCGCGCTTGGCGTGGTCACGCACGCCGAGGCCTTCCTCGGGCGCCAGGCACAGGACGCCGACCTTGCCCTGGTGCAGGTTGCGGTGGACGTCGTACGCGGCCTGGCCGGTCTCCTCAAGGGAGTACACCTTGGAGAGCGTCGGGTGGATCTTCCCCTTGGCGACCAGGCGGTTGGCCTCCCACGCCTCGCGGTAGTTCGCGAAGTGCGAGCCGATGATCCGCTTGAGGGACATCCACAGGTAGCGGTTGTCGTACTCGTGGTTGTAGCCGGAGGTCGAGGCGCATGTGACGATCGTGCCCCCCTTGCGGGTGACGTAGACCGACGCGCCGAAGGTCTCGCGGCCCGGGTGCTCGAAGACGATGTCGACGTCCTCGCCGCCGGTCAGCTCGCGGATGCGCTTGCCGAAGCGCTTCCACTCGCGCGGGTCCTGGTTGTGGTCGTCCTGCCAGAACTTGTAGTCCTCGGCGGTCCGGTCGATGATCGCCTCCGCGCCCATCCGGCGGCAGATCTCCGCCTTCTGCGGGCTGCTCACCACACAGATCGGGGTGGCGCCGCCGGCCAGCGCGAACTGCGTGGCGTACGAGCCGAGTCCGCCGCTCGCGCCCCAGATCAGGACGTTGTCGCCCTGCTTCATCCCGGCGCCGTTGCGCGAGACGAGCTGCCGGTACGCCGTCGAGTTGACGAGGCCCGGCGAGGCGGCCTCCTCCCAGCTCAGGTGGTCCGGCTTCGGCATCAGCTGGTTCGACTTGACCAGCGCGACCTCCGCGAGGCCGCCGAAGTTCGTCTCGAAGCCCCAGATGCGCTGCTCGGGGTCGAGCATCGTGTCGTTGTGGCCGTCGGACGACTCCAGCTCGACGGACAGGCAGTGCGCGACGACTTCGTCACCGGGCTTCCAGGCGTTGACGCCGGGCCCGGTGCGCAGGACGACGCCGGCGAGGTCGGAGCCGATGACGTGGTACGGCAGGTCGTGGCGCTTCGTCAGCTCGCTGACCCTGCCGTAGCGCTCAAGGAACCCGAACGTGGACAGCGGCTCGAAGATCGACGTCCACACGGAGTTGTAGTTCACGGACGACGCCATGACGGCCACCAGGGCCTCGCCCGGGCCGAGTTCGGGCACGGGCACCTCGTCCAGGTGCAGCGACTTGCGCGGGTCCTTGTCGCGGGTCCGCATCCCCGCGAACATCTCCGTCTCGTCCTTGCGCACGGTGATCGCGCGGTACGACTCGGGCAGCGGGAGGGCGGCGAAGTCGGCGGATGTGCTCTCCGGCGACTGGATCGCCTCCAGGATGTCCTTCACGGTCACGGTGTTGCCTCCGGCGGTGTGCGCCCCTGAGGGGAGGGCGCGGTGAGGGTGCTGGCTTCGGGGTGCGGCGGCGCTTTGTGGCGCGGGAGGTTGCCTGTGACGCAGGCGTCCGGGTGCGCGGCGACGTGGTGCGCGGGGACAACCGGCGGACGGCTGTTCGCCGTCCTCCGGCCACCCGGACAACTTCACGGTATGGCACCCCGTGTCACTCGGCAAGGCACTGGGTGCCATGAAATGCGCTCAGATGAAATCTTTACTTGACAAGTGAGCGATGATCGATCAAGTGGGGGTCCGGAAGTGTGGGAAAACGTGCCCTGACATGCCAAAACGGCCACCCGTGGGGGTGGCCGTCGTCACAGAGCGCTGAGGGTCAGCGTTCCTTGAGCGCCTGCTCGATCGCCCGCATGACCTTGTCCAGCGGCGCGTCCGTCCGGGCCACCGTCACCAGGACCTCGCCCTGCGCGGCGAGCGCCGCCGAGGGCGCCGGTACGGCGGGGGAGGGGGGTGTCGTCGCGCGCCCGAGGCCGATCCCGGTGCCGAACGTACGGCGCACGATCGCGAACGCGTGGTCCAGCTGCGCCTCCACGTCGCCCTGCCCGCCCGCGCGCAGCCAGCGCCGCAGCACGTGGTTGTGCGCGGTGACCACTGCCGACGCGGCGACCTCGGCGAGCAGCGGGTCGTCGTTCGCGTCGTCGTCGTGCGCGTGCTCGTCGAAGTGGCCCAGGAGATAGCGCGTGAACAGCCGCTCGTAGCGGGCCACCGAGGCGATCTCCGCCTCGCGCAGGGTGGGCACCTCGCGCGTCAGCTTGTAGCGGGCGACCGAGATCTCCGGCCGCCCCGCGTACATCTTCATGACCTCCTTGATGCCGCGGCACACGGTGTCGAGGGGGTGCTCGTGCGCCGGGGCGGCGTTCAGCACCGCCTCCGCGCGGACCAGCGTGTCGTCGTGGTCCGGGAAGATCGCCTCCTCCTTCGAGCGGAAGTGGCGGAAGAACGTACGGCGCGCGACCCCGGCCGTCGCCGCGATCTCGTCGACGGTGGTCGCCTCGTAGCCCTTCGTCGCGAACAGCTCCATCGCGGCTGCCGCCAGTTCTCGGCGCATCTTGAGCCGCTGAGCGGCGGCACGGCTGCCTGCGGCACTCTCCGGCGCGTCGGACGGGGTACGGGAGGACTTGGCGGACTGGGGCATGCCCCGAACGTACTGCATCTGTACGGCCCGATGCGCAGGTCCGGGGTCCGCCCGGCCTGCGGAATCGAGCAGTCCGCCCCAGTCCGCCCGCCCTCGGAGGGGGTCAGCGCCGGGCATGTTCGCGGAAGCCGCGGCCCGTCTTGCGGCCGAGGCAGCCCGCGGCGACCAGGTGCTCCAGGAGCGGCGCCGGCGCGAGGCCGGGATCGCGGAACTCGCGGTGCAGGACCTTCTCGATGGCGAGGGAGACGTCCAGGCCGACGACGTCGAGGAGTTCGAAGGGGCCCATCGGGTAGCCGCCGCCGAGCCGCATCGCCGCGTCAATGTCGTCAAGGGATGCGTAGTGTTCCTGCACCATCTTGATCGCGTTGTTGAGATACGGGAACAGCAGGGCATTCACGATGAACCCCGCACGGTCTCCACAGTTGACGGGATGCTTCTTGATCGATGCACAGACCTCGTCAACAGTTGATCGAGTATCGTCCGCCGTCAACACTGTACGGACGACCTCGACCAGCTTCATCGCCGGTGCAGGGTTGAAGAAGTGCATCCCGACGACGTCTTGGGGCCGCGACGTCGCCCGCGCGCACGCGATCACCGGCAACGACGACGTCGTGGTCGCCAGCACCGCCCCCGGCCGGCACACCTTGTCCAGCGTCGCGAACAGCTGCTGCTTGACCGCGAGATCCTCCGCGACCGCCTCGACGGCGAGATCGACGTCCGCGAATGCCTCGTACGACCCGGCCGGCGTGATCCGCCCCAGGGTCAGCGCGGCGGATTCCGCGGTGAGCCGCCCCTTGTCGACGGACCGCGCGAGGGACGTCCCGATCCGGGCCTTCGCGGCGAGGGCCTTCTCCTCGCTGCGGGCGGCCAGGACGACGTCGTACCCGGCCTTCGCGAAGACCTCCGCGATGCCGGACGCCATGGTCCCGGACCCGGCGACGCCCACGGACCGGACGGGGCGGCCGGGGACGCCGGAGGCGCCGGGGACCGGGGTGAGGGCGTCGGGGACGACGGTCGCGCTGCCGGGAGCCTCGTACGTGTAGAAGCCGCGCCCCGCCTTGCGGCCCGTGAGCCCGGCCGCGCTGAGCTGGCGCAGGATCGGCGCGGGGGCGTGCAGGCGGTCGTGGGAGGCGGCGTACAGGGCGTCCAGGACGGTGCGCGCGGTGTCGACGCCGATCAGGTCGAGGAGCGCGAGGGGGCCCATCGGGAGGCCGCAGCCCAGGCGCATCGCCGCGTCGATGTCCTCGCGGGAGGCGTAGCGCGCCTCGTACATCGCCGCCGCCTGGTTGAGGTAGCCGAACAGCAGGCCGTCCGCGACGAAGCCGGGGCGGTCGCCGACGGCCACCGGCTCCTTGCCGAGTTCGACGGCCAGTTCGGTGACCGTCGCGACGGCCTGCGGGGCGGTCAGCACCGACGAGACGACCTCGACGAGCTTCATCGCGGGCGCCGGGTTGAAGAAGTGCAGGCCCAGCACGCGCTCCGGACGCGCCGACTCGGCCGCGAGCCGGGTCACGGACAGGGCGTTCGTGCCGGTCGCGAGGATCGTGTCGGGGCGCACGACGCCGTCCAGCTCGCGGAAGATCTGCTGCTTGATCTCGTACGACTCCGGCGCGACCTCGATCACCAGGTCCGCGTCGGCCGCCTCGCGCAGGTCGGTGCCCGTACGGACCAGGGCGAGCGCGTCCGCGCGCTGTTGCTCGGTGAGCCGGCCGCGGGCCACCGCGCGGGCGGTGGAGGTCTCCAGGGCGGCGACGCAGCGGGCCGCCTGCGCGGCGCTGATGTCGATGCCGATCACCCGGCGGCCGGCCTTGGCGAGGACTTCGGCGATGCCGGTGCCCATCGTGCCGAGGCCGACGACGGCGACAGTCCGCAGGGTCTGCTGGGAGGAGAGGGACAGGGGAGTGGCCATTGAGGGACTCCAGGAAGAGGTGACGACTGGGAGAGCGCCGGGTACGCCGAGGGGCGCGCGGGGCGCGGAGAAGTGCGGGTGATGCCGGGCTGCGAGCGCACACGCCCGCCATACAGATACGTACGGCCGGATGCGTACGGCTTGTCCGGCTCGTACGGCGGAGAGATGCGACCGGCCCTGTCCCGGAGCCGGGTCGTGCTTCCCACGGTGGCTGCGTCACCAGGCCGCCATGGGGAGGTACGCGGGAGGGTGTCCCGCTCGTCTGAGCTTAACCCGCGAGTAACGAGCGCGCCAGCCCCTGGAAGCAGCGGACTTCGCGAACCCGTTCCCCTCCTGGTCGCACCCCGCCTACGCTCTGAATCATGGACGAGGAGTCGCGGTCGCTCATGGAGCGCTTACGGCGGGAGTCGGGCGGGGGCGAGCCCTTCGAGCGGCTCGCGACGGCCGGTGTGGACGAGCTGGCCGCGGTGCTCACCGAGCCCGGACGGCCGCTGTGGGCACGGGAGTTGGCCGCGTACCGGCTCGGCCTCGCGGGGGACCGGCGGGCCTTCGAGGCCCTCGTTCTCCTCCTCAACCACCGCGACCCCCCGCGCTGCGCCTCCGCCGCGCACGCGCTGACCCGCCTCGGCGACCCCCGCACGGCCCGCGCGGCGGCGGCCCTCGCGACCAACGAACTGCGCGTCGCGTACGCGCTCCAGCCGGTCCGCCTGCTGGCCGCGCTCGCCGCTCCCGAGTCGGTCCCGGCCCTGATCACGACCCTCCGCCGCCGCCTCACCCCCCACGACCCGTACCGCCGGGTGGCGCTGGCCTGCATCGAGGGCCTCGGCGCGCTCCGCGATCCCCGCGCGCGGCCGGTGCTGGAGGAGACCCTGGCCCATCCGGCGCTGGCGGAGGCCGGGGCGCGGGCGCTGCGGAGGATTCCGGTTCGGCGCCGGTGAGACGGGTACGGCGCGTGTGACGTCCTGGCAGGTGATCAGCCGCCCACCTCCCCCACGTACCGCACCTCCGGCACCGCCACCCCGTCCACCTCGAACGGTTCCTCCGTGCCGTCAGGAGCGAGCCCCGCGCGCTCGTAGAACCGGCGTGCGCGGGGGTTGCCCTTGAGGACCCACAGGTACAGCCGCTCGCACCCCCGCGCGGCGAGCTGCCGGCGCGTCTCCTGGAGGAGCACGTGTCCGACACCGGTACCGAAGGAGGCCGCGTCCACGTACAGGGCGTACAACTCCGCATCGCCCGTAAGAAGTTCACCGTCCCGGTACGGCCCGTGACACACCCACCCGACGACCGCACCGGCACGCTCGGCGACGAGGTTGACCACGTCCTCACCGGCGTTCGCGAAGTGGGCGCGGCGGCGGTCGGCGTCCTCGGGGACGGAGAGGGAGTCGAGGTAGGGCTGGGGGACCAGACCCCGGTAGGCGCTCTGCCAGCCGCGCACGCGGATCTCGGCGACGCGGGGGCAGTCGGCGAGGACCATGGGGCGGACCGGGAGCGGGGTCGGCGTGATCGGCGGTGGTGTCATGGCGCGGTCACCGCCAACGCCTCGATCTCCATGAGGAATTCGGGCCGGACCAGTGCGGAGACCTGGACGGCGGAGGCGGCGGGGAGCCGGTCGTCGGGGATGTGGGCTGCGCGGGCTTCGCGGATCGCGGGCATGTATGCCATGTCCGTGACGAAGTAGGTGAGTTTGACGACGTCGCCGAAGGTCGCGCCCGCCGAGGCGAGGCAGCGGCGGAGGTTCTCGAAGACCTGGCAGGCCTGGGCACCGGGGTCGCCTGCACCGACCAACTCGCCCCCCTCGTCAAGGGCGACCTGGCCGGAGACGGCGACCAGGCGGCCGGTGCCGGCGACCACGTGGCTGTACTGCGTGGCGGGGGCGACGCCGTCGGGGGCCGGGATGCGGGTCAGATCGCTCATGCACCCATCATGGATCACGGGTCTGACAACGCCCCCGGCCCTTCAGTTCGACGGACCCTGTCTCAGCCCCTGAACCCCAGCAGCCCGTGCAGCGCGGTGCCGTGCGCCGACGGTGCCGCGACCTTGCTCGTCAGCGGCTTGGGGTCCGGCAGGGTCTTGCACACCGCGTCGACCGGGCCGTCGGCGCGCGGGACCGTGCCGTCGGTCAGGTACGCGGCGAGGTGCTTGTCGAGGCACGCGTTGCCGCTGAGCGTGATCCCGTGGTTCCCGCCGCCCTCCTCGACGACGAGGCTGGAGCCGCGCAGCAGCGCGTGCGTGAGGGCGCCGCCCTCGTACGGGGTCGCCGCGTCGTTGGTCGCCTGGAACAGCAGGACCGGCGGCAGCTTGTGGTTGGCGACGTTCACCGGCCGCAGCGACTTCGTCGGCCAGAACGCGCACGACGCGTTGTACCAGGCGTTGTTCCAGGTCATGAAGGGCGCCTTCTCGTACGTCGCCCAGTTGTCGGCCCGCCACTGCTCCCAGTCACGCGGCCAGGCGGCGTCCCGGCACTGCACCGAGCTGTAGACGCTGAACCCGTTGTCCCCGGACGCGTCGACCGCGCCGAAGTTCTCGTACGTCTCGACCAGCGGATCGGCGTTCTTGGTGTTCACGTACGCGGCGAACGCCTCGGCGAGGTAGGGCCAGTAGCCGTTGAAGTACCCGCCCGGCAGAAACGTGTCCTCCAGCTCGGAGGCGCCCACCTTGCCGCCGGCCGGCTTCTTCGCGAGGGACGCGCGCATGGCGTACCACTTCGCCTCGACCTTCTCGGGGTCGGTGCCGAGGTGGTAGGTGGCGTCGTACTTCGCGATCCACGCCATCAGCGCGCGGTGGCGGTCGTTGAAGGCGACGTCCTGGGTGAGGTTGTCGTCGTACCAGACGCCCGAGGGGTCGACGATCGAGTCGAGCACCAGGCGGCGCACGTGCCGCGGGTAGAGCTTCGCGTAGACGGCGCCCAGGTACGTGCCGTACGAGTAGCCGAAGTAGTTGATCTGGCGCGCGCCGACGGCCGTACGGATCGCGTCCATGTCGCGCACCGCGCTGACGGTGTCGATGTACGGCAGGAGCTTCGCGTACTTCGTGCCGCAGGCTTTCGCGAACGACTGCACGCGCGCGAGGTTGGCCCGCTCGATCGCCTCGGTGACGGGCACCGAGTCGGGGCGCACGGGGTCGAAGTGCCCCGGCTTGCAGTCCAGCGTGGGCGTGGACTTGCCGACCCCGCGCGGGTCGAAGCCGATGACGTCGTACTGCGCGGCGACCTTCTTCGGGAGCGTCGAGGCGACGAACCCGGCGAGGGACAGGCCGCTGCCACCGGGACCGCCGGGGTTGACCAGCAGGGGCCCCTGGTAGGTCTTCGCGGTGTGCGGTACGCGGGTCAGCGCGAGGGTGATCCGCTGCCCGCCCGGGTTGTCGTGGTCGAGCGGCACCTTCAGGGAGGCGCACTGGAGCGTCGGGTGGTCGGTCGTACCGCAGCTCTTCCAGGCGAGCTTCGCGGCGTACGAGGCGTCAGCGGCCTCGACGGGCGCGGCGGCGAGCGTCGCGGCCACGACGGCGGCGGCACCGCACAGTACGGCTACGCGTTTTCTCATGGAGCCTCCCAGGAACGGCCGGGACCGTGTGGGTCGACGGCCCCGGCGGCATCGTCCCGAGAAGCGGCGGCGAAGGAACCTGTTCCGCCGATAGTTGACCCGAACGGATCTCTCCCCGCAGGCTCCGGGCCCGTTCAGAGCAGGCTCAGCTGGACCGGCCCCGGAGGTTCCGGCTCCTCCTCCCGCGCGGGCGCGGGTGCCCTGCGCGGCATCCCCCCGCGCGTGGGGCCGATGCCGTACTCCCGCGCCAGTTCGTGGACCTGACGGGTGATCCGGCGCTGGTACCAGGTCGGGGCGTAGGCACCGTCCGCGTACAGCCGGTCGTAACGGGACGTCAGATGCGGGTGGTGGTGCGCCAGCCAGGCCATGAACCACTCGCGCGCGCCGGGCCGCAGATGCAGCGTCAGCGGCGTCACGGACGTTGCCCCGGCGGCGGCTATCGCGCGCACAGTGGCACGCAGGTGATCGGGGTGATCGCTCAGGAACGGGATCACGGGAGCCATCAGGACGCCGCACCCGAGCCCGGCGTCGGCCAGTGCGCGTACGACGTCCAGGCGCCGCTGGGGAGCCGGGGTGCCCGGCTCCACCGTGCGCCACAGTTCCTCGTCGAGGAAGCCGACCGACACGGAGACGCCGACGTCGGTCACCTCGGCGGCCCGCCGCAGGAGGTCGAGATCACGCAGGATCAGCGTCCCCTTGGTGAGGATCGAGAACGGGTTCGCGCGCTCCCGCAGAGCGGTCAGGATGCCCGGCATCAGTTGATAGCGGCCCTCCGCACGTTGATAGCAGTCGACGTTGGTGCCCATCGCGATGTGCTCCCCCTGCCAGTGCGGGGAGGCGAGTTCGCGGCGCAGCACCTCGGGGGCGTTCACCTTGACGACGATCTGCGTGTCGAAGCCGATGCCCGTGTCGAGGTCCAGATAGCTGTGCGTGCGGCGCGCGAAGCAGTACACGCACGCGTGCGTGCACCCCCGGTAGGGGTTCACCGTCCATTCGAACGGCATGCGCGAGGCGCCCGGCACCCGGTTCAGGACCGAGCGGGCCCGGACCTCGTGGAACGTCATTCCGCGGAACTCGGGCGTGTCGAAGGTACGGGTGGTCACCGCGTCCGCGCCGAACAGGGCGGGGTCGGCCGCCCGGCCGTGCTCGCCGGGCTCCTGGGTGAGGTTCTGCCAGCGCATGACGCCTCCTCGGTAGCACTGGCCACAGAATAGAACACTTGTTCCCATGATCGTGCGCGTGCCGTTTCCGCTCGCTTTGGGACCCCCGATTTGGGTGGCTGCCCGGCGGGGTGGTTGGCTTGCCCCGATCCCGAGAAACAGGCCCTGGAGGAACTCATGGCGCAGGTCGAGGCCACCACCGAGCGCGTCGTCGCGGCGGACCCGGAGACGGTGTTCGACACGCTCGCCGACTACGGCGGCCCTCGCGCGAAGCTGATGCCCGAACAGTTCAGCGAGTTCGAGGTGCGCGAAGGCGGCGACGGCGAGGGCACGCTCGTCCACTGGAAGCTCCAGGCGACCAAGAAGCGCGTGCGCGACTGCCTTCTGGAGGTCGCCGAGCCCACCGACGGCGAGCTGGTCGAGAAGGACCGCAACTCCTCCATGGTCACCGTCTGGCGCGTCACGCCCGCCGGTGAGGGAAAGGCGCGCGTCGTCGTCACCACGACCTGGCAGGGTGCCGGGGGCATCGGCGGCTTCTTCGAGAAGACCTTCGCCCCCAAGGGCCTCGCCCGGATCTACGACGCGCTGCTCGCCAACCTCGCCGCCGAGGTGGAGAAGTAGAACGCCCGGACCGGCGGACAGGTTCCGCCGGAGCCCCGGCCGTTGATCGAGTTCACCGGTTCGAGTGGTTGTTCCCTCGAACCCGGTCGGCGCCGTAACTCGTCGCGCTTGCCAGGAGTTGTCGCTTTACGCGGGAATTGTGTGGCAAGTGCGACGAGGGGAGCGGTACGTGGGCGGGATCACCCTGGTGCAGGAGGAGCCGGCGGCAGCGACGGCCCCGCCGGCCGCCGCGCCCCCACCCCCGCGGCAGGGCGAGGAGCTGAGCCCCCGCCGGGTGCGGCTCGTCTTCGTCGGCCTCATGCTCGCGCTGCTCCTCGCGGCGCTGGAGCAGATGATCGTCGCCACCGCCCTGCCGAAGATCGTCGGCGAGCTGCACGGCCTCGACAAGATGTCCTGGGCGATCACCGCCTACCTGCTGACCGCCACCGTCGGCCTGCCCGTCTACGGCAAGCTCGGCGACCTCATCGGCCGCAAAGGCGTCTTCCAATTCGCGATCGTCGTCTTCGTCATCGGCTCCGCCCTCGCCGGGCGCGCGCAGACGATGGACCAGCTGATCGCCTTCCGCGCGGTGCAGGGCGTCGGCGCGGGCGGGCTGATGATCGGCGTCCAGGCGATCATCGCGGACATCGTGCCGCCCCGGCAGCGCGGCCGGTACATGGGCCTCATCGGCGCCGCCTTCGGACTGGCCTCCGTCGCGGGCCCCCTGCTCGGCGGCTACTTCACCGACCACCTCTCCTGGCGCTGGTGCTTCTACTTCAACGTCCCCTTCGGACTGGTCACCCTCGCCGTCGTCACCGCCGTCCTCAAACTGCCCAGGCCCAAGGCCCGCCCCCGCTTCGACTTCCTCGGCACGCTGCTGCTCGCCGCCGCCTCCACCTGCCTGGTCCTGCTGACCAGCTGGGGCGGCACCGAGTACGCGTGGGGCTCGCGCACGATCCTCGGCCTCGGCGCGGGCGCCGTCGCCGCGAGCCTGCTCTTCCTGCTCGCCGAGCACCGCGCGGCCGAACCCCTCATCCCGCTGCGGCTGTTCAGGGACTCCGTCTTCAACGTCACCGGGCTCATCGGCCTCGTGATCGGCGTCGCCCTGTTCGGCGCGGCCAGCTATCTGCCGACGTTCCTGCAGATGGTCGACGGCGCCTCCGCCACCGAGTCCGGGCTGCTGATGCTGCCCATGATGGCGGGCATCGTCGTCGCCTCCGTCGTCTCCGGGCAGCTCATCAGCCGCACCGGCCGCTATAAGCTCTACCCCCTCCTCGGCGGCGCCCTGTCCGCCGCCGGCATGTGGCTGCTGTCCCGCCTGGAGACCGACACGCCCCGGCTGCACTACAGCCTCTGGATGGCCGTCCTCGGCGCCGGCATCGGCCTGGCCATGCCCGTGCTGGTGCTCGCCGTGCAGAACTCCGTGCGCCCCGCCGACCTCGGCACCGCCACCAGTGCCAACAACTACTTCCGGCAGATCGGCGGCAGCGTCGGCGCCGCGATCTTCGGCACCCTCTTCGCGAACCGCCTCGCCGACGCCCTGCGCGAGCGCGTCCCCGCGCACGCGGGCCAGACGCCGCCCGACGCCGAGTCGATCACCCCGCAGCTCGTCCACGCGCTGCCCCCGGCCCTGCGCGACGCCTATATCAGCGCCTACGCCGACGCCATGCCGAGGATCTTCCTGTACCTCGTGCCGGTCCTTCTCGTCGGCCTGTTCCTCGCCTTCTTCCTCAAGGAGAAACCCCTCGTGTCCCACAACGAGACGGAGACCGAACCCCTCGCCCTCCCGTCGGCGCGCGCGACGTACGCGGCCGGGATCGCCGTCTGCGGAACCGTCCAGCACCCCGACGGAACCGTCGTCCCGCGCGCGGCACTCACCCTCATCGACATCACCGGACAGCAGATCGGGCGCGGCGCCAGCGGCGACGACGGACGCTACGCGCTGGCCACCCCGGGCTCCGGCGCGTATGTGCTGATCGCCGCCGCGGGCGGGCACCAGCCGCAGGCCGTCTCCGTCACCGTCGGTGAGCGGCCCGTCGACCTCGACATCGTTCTCGGCGGCGCCGGACGCCTCGCCGGGGCCGTCGTCACCGCCGACGGCGCCCCCGTGCGGGACGCCACGGTCACCCTCACCAACGTCCACGGCGAGGTCGTCGCCGCCGCCCGCAGCGGGCGCGAGGGCGGCTACACCATGACCGAGCTGGTGGCCGGCGAGTACACCCTCGCCGCGAGCGCCCCCGCCTTCCGGCCCGCCGCCCTGCCGGTCACCGTCCAGCAGGCCCGCGAGACCCGCCAGGACATCGAGCTCGCGGGCGGCGCCGTCCTGCGCGGCACCGTGCGCGCGGGCGGCGGACGGCCCGTCGAGGACGCGCGCGTGACGCTCCTCGACGCCGCCGGGAACGTCGTCGACACCCTCACCACGGGCCCCGACGGCGCCTTCCGCTTCGTCGACCTGTCCTCCGGCGAGTACACCGTCATCGCCGCCGGATACCCGCCGGTCGCCACCGTCCTCCAGGTCGCCGGCGGCGGCCGTACGGAACGGGACCTCCAGCTCGGGTACGAGGACTGAAGAGGCTCAGGGGGCGCGCATGGATCACCGTGACCGGGAACGGGCCGCCGCACGGCGCGCGAATGCTCCGTCGAGCGCCCCGTGCGCCCGGCGGCGCCCCGGTCGCACCAATTCCAGCATTGCCGCACATCCCGGCCTACCGCCCCCGTACCGTGGTGGCAGCGGGACAGATCTTGTGAAGCTCTGGGGAGAGAGGGCCTGGGCCATGGACCGTGGCACCGAGCGGGACACACATCCCGGCCCGGGACGCGTCCCGCTGGCCGTCGTCGTGGTCGACGACGCCGGCCTCGTCTCCCACTGGAGCACCGGCGCGCGCAAGCTCTTCGGCGTCGTCAAGGAGGAGGCGGTCGGACAGCCCGCGCTCGACCTGCTGCCCGTCGCCGGCGCCCTCCCCGACCCCGATGACACCCCCGAGCCCGCCCCGTACGACCTCCTCGCCGAGTACGACGGCCACGGCACGCCCCTCGACACGGGACTCGGTTACCCGTCCTCCGGGCGGGCCTGGATCAGCCGCCCCGACGACGCCCGCGCGGACGTGCTGTGGTGGGCGTACCCGCTGTACGGCTCCGGCGCCGAACGGCTCCTGGTGCTCGCCGCCGACGCGGCCGGACTGCGCGAAGAGGCCCCCGACGACGCTGACGGCGACGCCGTCAGCGTCGAGCGGATCTCCCCGGCGTTCGCCCGCCACACCGAGTTCCCCGGCGCCGACGACCTCGCGCGCCGGCTCCCCGAGATCCTGCCCAGCATGAGCGTCGGCGAGGGCGCCCGCATCGTCGCCCAGATCCTCGAACTCGGCTACCCCATCCTGGAGTTCAGCCAGAACGAGAAGGTCCCCGTCACCCCCGACTGGGGCGTCTCCCGGCGCGCCGAGCGCATGGTCCGCCGTGAACGCGCCGCCCGCGTGCTCGCGCAGGGCCTGCCGGTGCCGGCCGAACTCGCCGACGACGACGGCGAGGACCTGGAGTACGTCGCCGTACGCGAGCGCCTGGAGTTCCTCAACGAGGTCAGCGGGAAGATCGGTACGTCGCTGGACCTCGCGCGCACGATCGTCGAGGTCAGCCGGGCCGTCGTACCGCGCTTCACCGACGTCGCCGGGACCTATCTGCGCGAACAGGTCGTCGCCGGCGAGGAGTTCGACGACGGGGTGCCCGACACGCGCACGATGTGGCACCGCGTCGCCCTCGAACACACCGACGAGCCCGGGCGCTGGGACGACGTCGTCCCCGTCGGCGAGGCGATGCCGTTCCCCGCGCACACGCCGTTCTTCCAGTGCATGACCACCGGCGAACCCGTGCTCGTGCCGCGCATCGACGAGCGGATGGGGCACGCGATCGCCTCGCAGTTCGACAAGCGCGACATCCGGCCCCTCATCACCGGCCGGTCCATGCTCGTCGTGCCGCTCAAGGCGCGCAACGTCGTCCTCGGGTTCATGATCCTGCTGCGGCACCCCGAGCGCACCGAGTTCAACGACATGGACCGCGTCACCGGCGCCGAACTCGCCGCCCGCGCGGGGCTCGTGCTCGACAACGCGCGCATGTACACGTTCCAGGAGGCCGTCGCCGAGACCCTCCAGGACAGCATGCTGCCGCACATCCCCGCGCGCATGGCCGGCTGCGACATCGCCACCCGCTACCTGCCGGGCACCCAGATGGGACGCATCGGCGGCGACTGGTTCGACGCGGTCAAGCTGCCCGGCGCGCGGACCGCGTTCGTCGTCGGCGACGTCATGGGGCACGGGCTCAACTCCGCCGCGAAGATGGGCCAGTTGCGGACCGCGATCCAGACCATGGCCGGGCTCGACCTGCCGCCCGCGCAACTGCTGCGCAACTTCGACGACCTCGCGCAGCGGCTCGGCGGCGACTACCTCGCGACCTGCCTGTACGCGGTGTACGACCCCATCGCCGGCGAGCTGAACATCGCCAACGCCGGCCACATCCCGCCCGTGCTGGTGCGCGCCGACGGCACCAGCGAACTCCTCGACCTGCCCACCGGCGCGCCCGTCGGCGTCGGCGGGGTGCCCTTCGAGGCCGTCCGGCTGCGCGTGGAGCCCGGCGACCGGCTCGTCATGTGCACCGACGGGCTCGTCGAGATCCGGGGCGAGGACATCGGTGTCGGGCTGGAGACGCTGTGCGAGTCCGCCGCGCACCCCGCCGCGTCCATGGACGACGCCTGCGACACGATCATCCGGGCGCTCAACCCGCGCGGGGGGCGCAAGGACGACGTCGCGCTCCTCATGGCCCGCCTCAACGGCATCGAGCCCGACGACGTCGCCGAGTGGCGCTTCGCCCCCGCGCCCGCCGAGGTCCGGCGCGCCCGCGCGGCGATCGGGGAGCAGCTGCACGAGTGGGGGCTCGCGCGGCTCGTCGACAACGCCGTCCTGATGGTCGGCGAGCTGGTCACCAACGCGGTGCTGCACGCGCCGGGGCGGGGTGTCGTCGTACGGCTCGTGCGCGGGGAGACGCTGCTGTGCGAAGTGGACGACGAGGGGCATGAGCTGCCGACCCTGCTGGGCGCCGGTCCGCTGGACGTGGCGGGGCGGGGGCTGCGGGTGGTGAGCACGCTGGCGCGCGAGTGGGGGGCCAGCCGGTCGGGGGCCGGGAAGAGCGTGTGGTTCGAGCTGACGCTGCCCCGGAGGTAGCGAGGCTCTGGCCGCGTTCTTGTGGGCGCGCGCGGGGAGCGGTAGACCGTACCCGGCTGTCGGTTCACGGCGGGTCGGCGTCGCACCCTGGGGAGAGGTCATGAGCGTGACACAGCGGTACCGGGAGTCGTGGGAAGGGTTCTGGAGGGAAGCGCCGGAAGGCGCCGGGGAGGTGTTCTGGGACGCGGAACCCGAGGTCGCCGTCGCCTCCCACCTCCCGCTGTTCACCCCCCACCTCCTCGATCCCGGCCTGCCCCTGATCGACCTGGGGTGCGGGAACGGCACCCAGACGCGGTTCCTCGCGACCCGCTTCGCGCGGGTGCTCGGCGTCGACCTCGCCGAGGCCGCCCTCGACCAGGCGCGCCGCGCCGACCCCGGAGGGCTGGCGGCGTACCGGTTCCTCGACGCGGTGGAGGAAGGGGCCGCCGAGAGCCTCCACGCCGAGCTGGGGGACGCGAACGTCTACGTCCGGGGCGTGCTGCACCAGTGCGGTCCCGACGACCGGCAGCCGCTCATGGACGCCGTGGCGGCCCTCGTGGGCGCCCGGGGCCGCGCCTTCCTGGTCGAGCCCTCCGAGGGCGCCGGCGCGATCCTGGGGGGCCTCGCACGCCGCCCCGAGGGGCCTCCCGCCAAGCTCGCGCCGATCTTCCGGCACGGCATCGCACCGGGGGCGGTCCCCGACGCGGCCGTACCGGACCACCTGGCGTCGGCCGGACTCGCCGTGCTGGACCTGGGGACGGCACCGCTCACCACCACCGAGCGCACACCCGACGGCGCGCTGATCGTGCTGCCGTCGCAGTGGGTCGTGGCGGGACGCCCGGCCTGACCCGTGTGGTGTGGATCACACCCGGGGAAGTGAGCGCCTCACGGGGGTGATTTTCGTACCTCCGGCCGACAGGCGGCCCCTGGATGCGAGGATGTGGCCCCATGACTGCCGGGTGGTGCGCGCGTACGGGGAGGGCCGCGATGTTCGCGGCCGTCTGCGTCGTGCTCGCCGCACTGGGTCACGTGCTGATGGCCGGGGCCGAACTGCCGGCGTGGACGCTCGCCGTCGCCTTCGCGGCCGTCTGGGCTGCCGGGTGGGCACTCGCCGGACGCGAGCGCGCGGTGCCGGCGGTCGTCGGGGGTGTCGTCGCCGTCCAGGCCCTGCTCCACCAGGGGTTCTCCGCCGTGCAGCGGACGGGGTCCGGCGCGGCGGACATGGCCGGGATGCCTGGCATGAACGGCATGACCGGCATGCATACGGACATGGGGATGCCGCACGGGGGCATGTCCCACGCGGACGGCCATGACGGCATGGGGACACCCCTCACGGACGCCTCGACGGCGTCGTACGGCATGCTCCTCGCGCACCTGGTCGCCGCGCTGCTGTGCGGCCTGTGGCTGGCCTATGGGGAGCGCGCCGCGTTCCGCGTCCTGCGGGCCGTCGGTACGCGGCTGGCGGCGCCGCTGAGGCTCGTGCTGGCCGTGGCCGGCGCCGTACCGCCGGAGTTCCCGCGCCCCCTGTGGCGGCGCGGGCGGTCCGCGCGGGCGCCTGTCCAGCGGCTTCTCGTCCACTCGCTCACGTCCAGGGGACCGCCCCGGGGGCGCGCTGCCGTCTGACGGCAGCCGGTGCCCCGAGCCGCCCGGCGCGCCTCGGGCCGCGGCCGTATCCGGCCGCACCCCCCTTCACCGGACCGCACGCGTGCGCGTGCGGTCTCGGACGTGACCAGAGAAGGACACACCCGAGTGACTCTCTCCACGCTGCCCTCGCCGTCCACGCTGCCCTCGCCGCGCGCCGACGCGGACGCCTCGATCACCGCGTGGGCGCTCCGCGCGCGCGACGGCGATCCCGTCGCCGTCGACCGATGGGTGCGCGCGCTGTACCGGGACGTGCTGCGGTACGTCATCCACCTGAGCGCCGACCCGCAGGGCGCCGACGACCTCGTCCAGGACACCTTCGTCCGGGCCCTCGGCAGCCTGCACCGCTTCGAGGGGCGCTCCTCCGCGCGCGCGTGGCTGCTGACGATCGCCCGCCGCGCGGTCGTCGACAGTCACCGCCGGGCCGCCGCACGCCCGCGCGTGTGCGACTCCGACGCCTGGGAGGCCGTCGTCGTCCCCGGCTTCGAGGACGGCGTCCTGCTGCTCGACCTGCTCGCCGCGCTGCCGAGGGAGCGCCGGGAGGCGTTCGTGCTGACGCAGATCGCGGGCTGGTCCTACGAAGAGGCCGCCGCCCGCAGCGGATGCCCCGTCGGAACCGTCCGCTCGCGCGTCGCGCGGGCACGCGCCACGCTGGCCGGAATGCTGGCGGAGCGGCCCACTGGGGCGGGAGCGGCCGTGGCGTAACGTGACGCCCCATGAAGATCCTGATCAGTGCTGACATGGAGGGTGCCACCGGGGTCACCTGGCCGGAGGACGTCCGGCCGGGCGCCCCGGAGTGGCAGCGGTGCCGGGAGATGTTCACCTCGGACGTCGACGCGGCCGTCCGCGGCTTCTTCGACGGCGGCGCCGATCAAGTGTTGATCAATGAAGCCCATGCCACGATGCGCAACCTTCTGCTTGAACGTCTTGACGAACGTGCGGACATGTTGACCGGTCGTCACAAAGACCTGTCCATGGTTGAGGGAGTCCAGTACGGCGACGTGGACGGCATCGCGTTCATCGGGTACCACGGCGGCGCCGGCATGGAGGGCGTCCTCGCCCACACCTTCCTCGCCAACACGATCACCGGCGTCTGGCTGAACGACGTCCGCGCCAGCGAGGGCCTCCTCAACGCCCATGTCGCCGCCGAGTACGGGGTACCCGTGATCCTCGTGACGGGCGACGACATCACCTGCGAGGACGCCCTCGGGTACGCGCCGGAGGCACACAAGGTCGCCGTCAAGGACCACGTCTCGCGGTACGCGGCGATCTGCCGCACACCCGCGCGCACGGCCGCCGACATCCGCGCGGCGGCCCGCGAGGCGACGAAGCTCGCGGTACGGCACGACCCGGCCGACACCGGCCCGTACACGGTCGCCGTCGAGTTCGACGCGGAGCACCTGGCGGGAGCCGTGACGGTGATCCCCGGCGTGAAGCGGATCGCGGAGCGCAAGGTCGCGTACACCACGGACCGCATGTACGACGCGATCCGTGTGTTCAAGGCGGTCACCACGGTCGCCGCGTCCGCGATGGAGGAGAAGTATGGCTGACCGGCAGGCGTACGACGAGGTCGTGCGGTTCACGTCCGACCTGATCCGCTGCGACACCACCAACCGGGGCGGCGGCGACTGCCGCGAGCGCCCCGCCGCCGAGTACGCGGCCGAACAGCTCGCCGAAATCGGCCTGGAACCCACGCTGTTGGAGCGCACGCCGGGCCGCACGAACGTCGTCGCCCGCATCGAGGGCACCGACCCGTCCGCCGACGCGCTCCTCGTCCACGGCCACCTCGACGTCGTCCCCGCCGAGGCCGCCGACTGGAGCGTGCACCCCTTCTCCGGCGAGGTCCGCGACGGGGTCGTGTGGGGGCGCGGCGCCGTCGACATGAAGAACATGGACGCGATGGTCCTCGCCGTCGCCCGCTCCTGGGCCCGCGAAGGCGTACGCCCGCGCCGGGACGTCGTCATCGCGTTCACCGCCGACGAGGAGGCGAGCGCCGAGGACGGCGCAGGGTTCCTCGCCGACAAGCACCCCGGCCTCTTCGAGGGCTGCACCGAAGGCATCAGCGAATCCGGCGCGTTCACCTTCCACGACGGCACCGGACGCGAGATCTACCCCATCGCCGCCGGTGAACGCGGCACCGCCTGGCTGAAGTTGACCGCGCGGGGCCGCGCCGGGCACGGCTCGAAGGTGAACCGCGAGAACGCCGTCACCCGCCTCGCCGCCGCGATCACCCGCATCGGCGCGTACGAGTGGCCCGCCCGCCTCACCCCCACGGTCAGCGCCGCCCTCACCGAACTCGCCGCGCTCTACGGCATCGAGGCCGACCTCGACGACGTCGACGCCCTGCTCGGCAAGCTCGGCCCCGCCGCGAGCCTCGTCGAGTCGACCGTCCGCAACAGCGCCAACCCGACGATGCTGGACGCCGGTTACAAGGTCAACGTCATCCCCGGCGAGGCCGTCGCCTATGTCGACGGGCGCTATCTCGCGGGCGCGGAGGACGAGTTCAGGGCGACGCTCGACAAGTTGACCGGACCTGACGTCAGTTGGGAGTTCCAGCACCACTCCGTCGCCCTCCAGGCGCCCCTGGACACCCCGACGTACGCCGGACTCCGGGCCGCCGTACGGGAGTTCGCGCCCCAGGGCCACACCGTCCCGTACTGCATGTCGGGCGGCACCGACGCCAAGCAGTTCTCCCGGATCGGCGTCGTCACCTACGGCTTCACCCCGCTCAGGATGCCCGAAGGGCTCGACTACCAGGCCCTGTTCCACGGCGTCGACGAACGCGTCCCCGTCGACGCGCTGCACTTCGGCGTCGACGTCCTCGACCGCTTCCTGCGCACCGCGTGACCCGCGCCCTGCCGTACGGCGACTGGCCCTCGCCGGTCACCGCCGGCCTCGCCGCCGCGCACGACGGCCGCCCCGAGTACGTCGGGTTCGTCGGCGACGAGGTCTGGTGGACGGCGCCCCGGCCCGCCGAGGGAGGCCGCCGCGCCCTCGTCCGCCGCCGCGCCGACGGCACCGAGGAAGCGGTCCTGCCCGCGCCCTGGAACGTCCGCAGCCGCGTCCACGAGTACGGCGGCTGCCCCTGGGCGGGAACCGTGCACGAGGGCCAACTCCTCGTGGTGTTCGTCCACTTCACGGACCAGCGCCTCTATCGGTACGACGGCGACGGCGAACCCCGGCCCCTCACCCCCGTCTCCGAGATCGGCGGCGGGCTGCGCTGGGCCGACCCGGTGCTGCTGCCCGAGCGGGGCGAAGTCTGGTGCGTGAAGGAGGAGTTCACCGGCGAGGCGCCGACCGACGTGCGGCGCGTCCTGGCCGCCGTACCGCTGGACGGGTCCGGTGCCGTGCGTGAACTCACCGACGACCGGCGGAGGTTCGTCACCGGGCCGAAGCTGTCGCCCGACCGGCGCAGGATGGCGTGGATCGCCTGGGACCATCCCCGGATGCCGTGGGACGGGACGGAGCTGCTGGTCGCCGAAGTCGACGACGTCGCCGGGGTCCCTCAAGTCGTCGCCGGTGGGCCTCAGGAGTCGGTCGTCCAGGTCGAATGGGCGTCGGACGGCGGGCTGTTGTACGTGTCCGACCGGAGCGGCTGGTGGAACCTCTACCGCGACGGGCGTCAACTCTGCCCGCGCGAGGAGGAGTTCGGCGGGGCACTGTGGAAGCTGGGGCAGCGCTGGTTCGCGCCGCTGGCGGACGGGCGGATCGCCGTCGTCCACGGGCGGGGCGCCGCCGTACTCGGCGTGCTCGACCCCCGAACCGGGGAGACCACCGAACCGGGCGGGCCCTGGACCGAGTTCGGGTCCACGCTCGCCGTGCGCGGGGAGCGGGTCGTCGGGATCGGGGCCGGGCCGTACAGCGGGTACGAGGTCGTCGAACTGGACGTCGGGATCGGGGACGTTCGGGTGATCGGGGCCGCGCACGCCGACGCCGTGGACCCGGCGTACTACCCGAGGCCGGTCGCGCGGACCTTCGCCGGTCCGGGTGGGCGGGAGATCCACGCGCAGGTGTATCCGCCGCGCAACCCCGAACACGCGGGCCCCGAAGGGGAGTTGCCGCCGTACGTCGTGTGGGCGCACGGCGGGCCCACCGACCGGGCGCCGCTCGTGCTCGACCTGGAGATCGCGTACTTCACCTCGCGGGGCATCGGGGTCGTCGAGGTCGACTACGGCGGGTCCACCGGGTACGGGAGGGCGTACCGCGAGCGGCTGCGCGGGAGTTGGGGAGTCGTGGACGTCGAGGACTGCGCCGCCGTCGCGCTGGCGCTCGTCGAGGAAGGGGCCGCCGACCGGAGGCGGCTCGCCATCCGGGGCGGCAGCGCGGGGGGTTGGACCGCCGCCGTGTCGCTGACCCGTACGGACGTCTACGCCTGCGCGGTGATCCGCTACCCCGTTCTCGATCCCGTGAGCTGGGCGGACGGCGGGACGCACGACCTGGAATCCCGGTACCTCGACGGGCTGATCGGGCCGGCCGAGCGGTTCGCGCAGCGGTCGCCGGTGGAACACGCGGACCGCGTTTCCGTACCGTTCCTGCTGCTCCAGGGCTTGGACGACGTGATCTGTCCGCCCGCACAGTGCGAGCGGTTCCTGGAGCGGGTCGGCGTGCCGTACACGTACCTCACCTTCGAGGGCGAGGGGCACGGGTTCCGCAAGGCGTCCACGACCGTGCGGGCGCTGGAGGCCGAACTCGCCCTGTACGCCGAGGTGTTCGGACTGAATCCTGCGAAAGAGCTGATCCCGTGAACGAGTTGACCCGTCCCCGGCGTCTCGCGCCCGGCGCCCGCGTCGCGATCGTCGCCCCCAGCGGGCCCGTTCCCGAGGAACGGCTCCAGGGCGGCCTCGACATCCTGCGCGGCTGGGGACTCGAACCCGTCGTCGCGCCCCATGTCCTCGACAGACACGGGGAGTTCCCCTACCTCGCGGGCACCGACGCCGACCGGGCCGCCGACCTCCAGCACGCCTGGTGCGACCCGTCCGTCGACGCCGTGCTGTGCGCGCGGGGCGGGTACGGCGTCCAGCGCATGGTCGACCTGCTCGACTGGGACGCGCTGCGGGCGGCCGGGCCGAAGGTGCTCGTCGGCTTCAGTGACGTCACCGCGCTGCACGAGGCGTTCGCGAACCGGCTCGGGCTCGTCACCCTGCACGGGCCGATGACGGCCGGCGTGGACTTCCTCAAGAACGCGGTTGCGCAACAACACCTCCGGGCGACCCTCATGGAACCCGAGTCCGTCCAGGTCGTCACCGCGACCGGAGGGGGTGCGCTGGTCGGCGGGCGGGCCCGGGGCGTCCTGCTCGGCGGGTGCCTGTGCCTGCTCGCCGCGGAACTGGGTACGCCGTACGCGCGGGCCTCCGCGCGCGGGGGGCTGCTGTGCCTGGAGGACGTGGGGGAGGAGACGTACCGGCTCGACCGCTACCTCACCCAGCTGCTGCGCGCCGGGTGGCTCGACGGGGTGCGGGGCGTGGTCCTCGGGTCCTGGGCGGAGTGCGACGACTATCCCCTCGTACGGGCCATGCTCGTCGACCGGCTCGGCGGGCTCGGAGTGCCTGTCGTCGAGGAGTTCGGGTTCGGGCACGGGGCGGGGGCGCTGACGGTGCCCTTCGGGGTGGCGGCGGTGCTCGACGCTGACGCGGGGACGCTGGTGCTGGACGAACCGGCTCTGCGCTGAGCGTTCGCCGTGCGGAACCGTTTGCTCGGGCGCACGCTGGTCGCATGAGTCCGAAGACGACGTCCGAGAGCGGGGCGAAGAAGAAGGGGGCGAGTCCGTTCACGCCGGGGCGGATCGCCGTTGCGGTGCTGGGGGTGCTTGCCCTGGTGTTCATCTTCGAGAACACCCGTCAGACCAGGATCCGGCTGTTGATTCCCGAGGTCACGATGCCGTTGTGGACGGCGTTGCTGGCGACGGGGGTGGTGGGGGCGTTGTGCGGGGCGTATTTCGTTCGTAGGAGGAAGTAGCGGTGCGCCTAAGGGGGTGCCGGGGCCTGTAGTGGGGCGGGTGCGGCTCCGTTGTGGCTTGTCGCGCAGTTCCCCGCGCCCCTAAGGGGGCGATGCCCAGCCGTTCATAGCCCAAGGACCCGTCGTACGCTGGGCCGATGCCTCATGACCAGCGTTATCTCGCCGAAGGTCCCCGCGTGGGGATACGTCACTTCACCTACGCCGACGGGGCCGAGTTCGCTGCTCGGGTTCGGGAGAGTAGAGAGTTGCATCGACCATGGCTGTATCCGCCGGACAATGTTGATGCGTACACCTCGTACGCATCAAGGTTGATCGAGGATCCCTCCAAGGCCGGGTTTCTCGTGTGTACCAAGGACGATGCGGCTATTGCTGGATACATCAATGTCAACAACATCGTCGAGGGGGCTTTCCAGTGCGGGGCGCTGGGGTACGGGGCCTTCGCGCACTCCGCCGGGCGAGGGCTGATGCGGGAGGGGCTCGATCTCGTCGTCGGGTACGCCTTCGGGCCCATGCGGCTGCACCGGCTGGAGATCAACGTCCAGCCGGGCAACACGGCGTCGATCGCGCTCGCGCGGGGTGCCGGGTTCCGGCTGGAAGGGCTGTCGCCGAAGATGATCTACGTCGACGGCGACTGGCGCGACCACGAGCGGTGGGCGATCACCGTCGAGATGCGCGCTTGACGTTGATCTTCATGGTGTCGAGGTCGGTGACCTTCGACTTCAGGCCGGTGAAACCGTGTGAGAGCGCTTTCAGCGCTGTTTCCGCCCGGTCCTCCGCGATCGCCGCGGCCATCTCCTCGCCGTCCGTCGCGTCCGACACCACCACGTACCGCATCGAGAAGTGCTTCAGGGGGCTCGCCTCGTAGGTCAGCGAGCCCTCCTCGGTGAACCGCATGCTGGACAGACCGTGGTCGGCGGCCTTGGCGAGCAGCCTCTCCCGGGACTCGTCGGTCAGGGCGTCCCACGTGCCTCGGACGATGACCCGGTAGGTGTGCTGCTCGCTCATCGGCTTCTTTCCGTCTCTGGGTGCGGGGCGCGTCGACTCTACGGTGGTGTCGACGGCCCGCACACGGAATTTCCCGCCGCTGCGGCCACCGCCGCCCCGGTCACTTTCGGCAGAGGATCTCCCCGTGCAGGACGGCGAACCAGCCGTCCTCCTGCCGCCCCCACTCCCGCCACGCCTCGGACACGGCCGTCAGCTCGTCCCGGGTCGCGTGCCCGCCCTCGGTCGCGCGGTCGGCGTACGCGGAGGCCAGCGTGCGGTCCGCCCACAGGCCGCTCCACCACGCCCGCTCCTCCGGCGTCGAGAACGTCCAGTTCGCGGACGTCGCCGTGATGTCCGTGAACCCGGCCGCCAGCGCCCACGACTTCAGCCGCCGCCCGGCGTCCGGCTCGCCCCCGTTCGCGCGCGCGACCCGCTGGTACAGGTCGGACCAGGCGTCCATGCCGGCCGAGGCCGGGTACCAGATCATCCCCGCGTAGTCCGAATCGCGGACAGCGACGAGACCGTTCGGCTTGGTCACCCGGCGCATCTCGCGCAGCGCCTGTACGGGGTCGCCGACGTGCTGGAGGACCTGGTGGGCGTGGACGACGCAGAACGTGTCGTCCGGATAGTCCAAGGCGTGGACATCGGCGACCGCGAAGTCCACGTTCGTCAGACCGCGCCCGGCGGCCGTGGCGGCGGCCTGCTCCAGGATGTCCGGCGCGTGGTCGGCGCCGGTGACGTGGCCGTCCGGGACCAGGGCCGCCAGGTCGGCGGTGATCGTGCCCGGACCGCAGCCCAGGTCCAGGACCTTCATGTGCGGCTTGAGCGAACTCAGCAGATAGGCCGCCGAGTTGGCTGCGGTCCGCCAGGTGTGCGAGCGCAGGACGGACTCGTGGTGGCCGTGCGTGTAGACGGCCGTCTCCCGTGCTTCCGGCATGGCTGTGCCCCTTCGCTTCGTCGGGTCGGTGCGGATTTCACGGTAACGCGGTTGGCCGCATAGTGAGACTAGTTGTTTCGTTATGTGGACTGACTGGCCGTCAGTCTCTGTCCTCGATAACGGTTTGCCGTGCAGGTCGCCGGGCCGGAGAATGCGTTTCCATGGGACATCTGGAAGCCGCGCACCTCGAGTACTACCTCCCCGACGGGAGGGCGTTGCTCGGCGACGTGTCCTTCCGCGTCGGAGAGGGGGCGGTCGTCGCCCTCGTCGGCCCCAACGGGGCGGGCAAGACGACCCTGCTGCGGCTGATCTCCGGCGAGCTGAAGCCGCACGGCGGCACCGTCACCGTCAGCGGCGGGCTCGGCGTGATGCGCCAGTTCGTGGGCTCCGTACGGGACGAGACGACCGTCCGCGACCTGCTCGTCTCCGTCGCCCCGCCCGAGATCCGTACGGCCGCCGGGGCCGTCGACCGCGCCGAGCACGCGCTGATGACCGTCGACGACGAGGCCGCGCAGCTCCAGTACGCGCAGGCGCTCTCCGACTGGGCCGAGGTGCGCGGGTACGAGGCCGAGACGCTGTGGGACATGTGCACGACCGCCGCGCTCGGCGTGCCGTACGAGCAGGCCCAGTGGCGGCAGGTGAGCACGCTGTCCGGGGGTGAGCAGAAGCGGCTCGTGCTGGAGGCGCTGCTGCGCGGGAGTGACGAGGTGCTGCTCCTCGACGAGCCCGACAACTATCTCGACGTACCCGGCAAGCGGTGGCTGGAGGAGCGGCTCAAGGAGACGCGCAAGACCGTCCTGTTCGTCTCCCACGACCGTGAACTCCTCGCGCGGGCCGCGGAGAAGATCGTGTCCGTGGAACCCGGGCCGGCCGGCGCCGACGCGTGGGTGCACGGTGCGGGGTTCGGGACGTATCACGAGGCCCGGCGTGAACGGTTCGCCCGGTTCGAGGAGTTGCGCAGGCGGTGGGACGAGAAGCACGCGCAGCTGAAGAAGTTGGTGCTCTCGCTTCGTCAAGCCGCCTCCATCAGCCATGAGTTGGCGTCCCGGTACCAGGCCGCGCAGACCCGGCTGCGGAAGTTCGAGGAGGCCGGGCCGCCGCCGGAGCCGCCGCGCGAGCAGGACATCAAGATGCGGCTCAAGGGCGGGCGTACGGGAGTAAGGGCCGTCACCTGCAAGGGACTTGAGCTGAGCGGGCTGATGAAGCCCTTCGACCTCGAAGTGTTCTACGGCGAGCGCGTCGCCGTCCTCGGGTCCAACGGGTCAGGGAAATCGCACTTCTTGAGGCTCCTCGCGGGGGACGAGGTCGCGCACACCGGGGAGTGGAAGCTCGGTGCGCGGGTCGTCGCCGGGCACTTCGCGCAGACCCACGCCCACCCCGAACTCCTGGGCCGTACCCTCCTCGACATCCTCTGGACCGAGCACTCCCAGGACCGCGGCGCCGCCATGTCCCGCCTGCGGCGGTACGAGTTGACCAACCAGGCGGAGCAGAGCTTCGACCGCCTCTCCGGCGGCCAGCAGGCCCGCTTCCAGATCCTCCTCCTCGAACTCCGGGGCTGCACGGCGCTGTTGCTCGACGAACCGACCGACAACCTCGACCTGGAGTCGGCGGAAGCCCTCCAGGAAGGGCTGGAGGCCTTCGACGGAACCGTCCTCACGGTCACTCACGACCGGTGGTTCGCCAAGTCCTTCGACCGGTACCTGGTGTTCGGGAGCGACGGGAAGGTGCGGGAGACCGCGGAGCCGGTGTGGGACGAGCGGAGGGTGGAGCGGGCGCGGTAGGGGCGGGCGGGCGCCGGGTGGTGAGGGAGTGGGTGGGCCTGTGGGGCGGGCGCGCGCCGGGTAGTGGGTGGTGTGCGCGGGGCTGAGCGGGCCGGGTGGAGCGGGCGGGCCTATGAGGCTGGCGGGCGCGCCGAGTGGTGGGTGGTGTATGCGGGCTGAGCGGGCGAGCCTGTGGGGCGGGCGGTCTCGCTGCGGCTGCGGCTGTGCCGGCCCGGGGGGACGGGAGGCGGTACGCGTCGTCGGCCGGCGGGGCGCGGGTCGCGGCGGGCAGGCTGCGGCCGAGTGCCGAGTGCCGAGTGCCGGGCGGCGGGAGCGGTTGTGGCGCGCTCGCGCGCAGCGGTACGGCCCTGGGCCGGTCGGACCGGTGTCGTGGAGGTCGGCCCGTGCCGTGCCGCCGGGTGCCGTCCTGGCCGGCGCGGCGGAGCGGGTTCGGGTTCCCGGGCGGCGTGCCGGTTGCCGCGCCCACTTGTTCGGGTGGGGTCGGGGCGCCGCGCTCGCCCGGGCGGTGTGCCGGATGCGGTGGCTGTTCGCCGGGCGCTGTGCCGGGTGCCGTGCTCGTCCGGCCGGGGCGTCGGCCGGGTTTCGCGGGCGTCCGTCTCCGGTGTCCGCCGGCTCGTACCCGGCCGCGTTCGCCCAGTTCAGACCCCTTCTGTGTTTGCGTGCCGGGCCCCGGGGCAGGCGGATTGGCGTGCTTCGGACCGGAGGCACTCGGTGGGATGGCTCCGGCGGCCTGCGGTCGATCGTTCGCCGCGCGGGGCGTGCTCATCGGTGAACCGTCCAACCCAGAGCACCCGCAAGGGAGTTGCGACGCACCATGCGAAATTCAGTGAGCGTGACGCGCCATCCGCACGACGATGCCCCCGACACCGCCGAGGCCTTCCGCAAGCTCGCCGACCTGCCCGAGGGGCCCGACCACGACACGCTGCGCGGCGAGATCGTCGAGGCGTGGCTGCCGATGGCCGACCGCCTCGCGGGCCGCTTCCGCAGCAGGGGCGAGAGCCTGGAGGACCTGCGCCAGGTCGCGGCCCTCGGCCTCGTGAAGGCCGTCGACCGGTACGACCCGGACCGCGGCAACGCCTTCGAGAGCTACGCCGTACCGACCGTCACCGGCGAGATCAAACGCCACTTCCGTGACCACCTGTGGACCCTGCACGTGCCGAGGCGGATCCAGGACCTGCGCAACCGGGTCCGCTTCGCCCGCCAGGACCTCGCCCAGGAACTCGCCCAGAGCGGCGGCCGGCAGCCGACCGTCGCCGAGATCGCCGAGCGCGCGCAGCTCAGCGAGGACGACGTACGTGCCGGCCTGGAGGCGCTGGACAGCTTCACCGCCCTCTCGCTGGACGCCGAGTTGCCCGGCGGCGAGGACGGCTACTCCCTCGGCGACGTCCTCGGCGCGCCCGACCCCGCGCTGGACGTCGTCGTCGACCGCGAAGCCGTACGCGGGCGCCTGGCGGCGCTGCCGGAGCGGGAGCGGGCGATCCTGTACATGCGGTTCTTCGGCGACATGACGCAGAGCCGGATCGCCGAGCGGCTCGGGATCTCCCAGATGCACGTCTCCCGGCTGATCAGCCGCTGCTGCGAACGCGTCCGCGAACAGGTCCTCCAGGACGCCGCCTGAGGCGTGGTTCACCCGGTCGGGTGGAGCCGCTGCCGCCGAACGAGGGCGCACGCGCGCGTGTCGGCGTGCGGCGGGCTGTGATGGGTGTACGTCCACCGCAGCCGTCGCACGCCGCACCGAGGAGTCCCATGCGTCGCAGCGCCCGTGTCCTGTCCGCCACGCTCCTTGTCTGCGGGGTGCTCGCCGTGACACCGGCCGCCGCGGCCGACCCCGCCGCCGAGGTCACCCCGGCGTCCGTCTCGCCCGGTGCCACGGTCACCGTCTCGGTTTCCTGCGACCCGGTCACGGGTACGGCGCCGGCGACGCTGGAGGCGACGTCCCTCGCGTTCGCCGAGGACACGGTGAGCCTCCAGCAGGTGCCCGGCGGCGGCCCCGGCCCCGTCTACCGGGGCACCGCGCGGATCGCGGGCCCGGGCGAGTTCACGGGCCTGGAGGGCACCGGCCCCGACTCCGCGTGGACGGTCGACGGGACCTGCCCGGCGGCCCGGGGCACCCAAGGACGCGCCTGGAGCGCCACGTTCGACGTCTCGCGCGCGGGCGGCGGCGGCCCGGCCCCGTGCACCCGGCCCCCGCAGCAGCCCTGGCCCGACTCGTGCCCCGGCCCCACGGTCCAGCACGGCGTCAAGGCGGGCAGCGGCGGCACCTTCACGGACTCCGTACCCGCACTGGCGGCGGGCGGCCTGTTCATCGCGGGCGCGTTCGCCGCCGCGGGCCACCGGCTGTGGCGGCGGGGTTCGGCGGCGGGGGGCTGAGGTCGCTGTGGGGAGGGCGGGTGACGAGGGCGCGGCGACCGATGGAGCCGACGGCCGGGGCGGCGAGGGCTCAGGGGTGAGAGGAGGCCGGGAGGGCGGCTCCGAGTCGGGCTCCCGCGCGGGTGCCCGCCCCGAGGACCACGGCCCCGTCCGCTACGGTCCGCCCCTCCCCGGTGACGGAGTTCCCGTTCTGCCGTTTCTCGTCGATGCCCTGGCCTCCGTGGCCTCGCGCGCGGGTGTTGAGCCCGTCGGCGGCGGTGTCGCGATACGGGAAGCGGCATGCGGGTACTGGGCGCGGCGGGGCATCGATGCCGACCCCGCGCGTGTGGCCGTCGCTCCCGGTGCGCCCGCCCTGCTGCTGGCGCTGACCGCCGCCCTCGGCGGGGACGTGCTGGTGCCGAGGCCCTGCGCGGCCTGGTGGGCGCCGTACGCGCGGCTGCTGGGGCGGCCGGTGTTCCATGTCGCGACGCCCGCCGAGTGCGGGGGAGTGCCGGACCCGTACGCGCTCCTGGAGACCGTCCGCAGGGTCCGCGAGGAGGGCGGGGAGCCGCGTCTGCTCGTGCTGTCGACCGCCGACGACCCCACGGCCACCGTCGCGCCCCCGGAGGCCGTGCACGAGGCCGTGGAGGCCGCCGAGGGGGCCGGCCTGCACCTCGTCAGCGACGAGACCTGGCGCGACACCGTCCACGCCCCGCACGACACGGTGTTCGTCAGCCCCGCCGAGATGCTCCCGGACAAGGTCACCGTCGTCAGCGACCTCGCGGGCGCGCTGCTGCCGGCCGGCTGGCCCGTGGCGACCGCCCGCTTCCCCGCCGGAACCGACCTCCCCGCGCGCGTGCTGGACGTCCTCACCGCACTCGGCGCCCGCGTCGCGACCCCGGTCGCGGCAGCCGCCGCCCGCGCGCTGGAGGAGCCCGACGAGGTCACCGCGCGCGTACAGGCCGTCGCCAGCCTCCACGCGCGCGTGGCCGACGCCGTGCACGGCATCGCCGTCACGGCGGGCGCACTGTCCCGGCCCCCGCGCGCGGGGCGTCATGTGTACGTCGATCTGGGCCCCCTGCGTTCCGCGCTCGCCGCGCGCGGGGTCGGCGACGCCCAGGAGCTGGAGGACCACCTCACCGGACGGCTCGGCATGCCCGCGCCCGGCGGCCACCGGTTCGGCGACGACCTGGGCGCCCTGCGCGTACGCCTGTCCACGGACGCCCTGCTGGGCGCGACGGACGCCGAACGGGCGGAATGCCTCACGTCACCCTCGCCGTTGGAACTGCCACACGTGCACCGCACGTTGACCCTCGTGAGGTCGGTCTTCGACGGCCTCCGGAGCGACGCTCAGCGATGGGAGCCTCGATGACGCAGCAGTCCGAGTCGGCAGCGGCCACGACCACGCGGGACAGCACGGTCCCGGCGGACCCCTCCTCCCTCGCGCCCCCGTACCCGCCGCTCGCCGAACCCCGGCCGCTGGGCGAGCGCAGGGTGTGGCCGCGGGCGTTCCACGACCGGCTGACCGCGCCGCTGCCCGGCCTGAAGGCGATGGCCCGCTTCGCCCGCGAGGGCTCCGTGCGCCCCGGCAGACAGGGCCTCGCGGACGTCACCCGGCTGCCCGTCACCCCCGGCGCACCGCCCCGCGTGGACGCCGGCACGATCGCCGTCACCTGGGCGGGACACGCCAGTTGGGTGGTGGGCGTCGGCGGGCTCACCGTCCTCACCGACCCGGTCTGGTCGCGCCGCATCCTCGGCACGCCCGCGCGCATCACCCCCGTCGGCGTCCCCTGGGAGACCCTCCCGAAGGTCGACGCCGTCGTCATCAGCCACAATCACTACGACCACCTCGATGCCCCCACCCTGCGCCGCCTCCCGCGCGACACGCCCGTGTTCGTGCCCGCGGGGCTCGGCGTCTGGTTCCGGCGGCGCCGCTTCACGCGCGTGACGGAGCTCGACTGGTGGGAGGCCGCCGAACTCTCCGGTGTGCGCTTCGACTTCGTGCCCGCCCACCACTGGTCCAAGCGCACCCTCACGGACACCTGCCAGTCCCTGTGGGGCGGCTGGGTCCTCACCGCGCCCGACGGGCGGCGCGTCTACTTCGCCGGGGACACCGGCTACGGCCACTGGTTCTCCCGCATCGGCCAGCGCTACCCCGGCATCGACCTCGCCCTGCTGCCGATCGGCGCCTACGACCCGCGCTGGTGGCTCAGCGACGTGCACTGCGACCCCGAGGAGGCCGTACGCGCCGCGCGGGACGTCGGCGCGCGCAGGATGGCGCCGATGCACTGGGGGACGTTCGTGCTGTCGGCGGAACCCGTCCTGGAACCCCTCACGCGCGTGCGGGCCGCCTGGGAGGCGGCGGGGCTGGACCGCGCGGACCTGTGGGATCTGCCGATCGGGGGGTCCGGGCTGCTGGCCTAGTGCGCCCGCGACGGCCCCCGCAGCCGCCGCCACAGCACCGGCGCCGCGCTGATCGACACGGTCAGCGCGACCGCCGCGACGACACCCTCCCAGGGCTCCGGGAACAGCGAACCGCCCAGGATGCCGATCAGCTGGTAGGTCACCGCCCACGCGAGACAGGCCGGCAGGTTGCCCCGCACGAAACGCCGCAGCGGCCAGTCCGCGAGGAGACACGCCAGCATCACCGGGAGCCGCCCGGCGGGGACGAGCCGGGACAGGACGAGGACGGCGATGTTGTGCTCGGCGAGCCGCGCCTGTGCCTGCGCCAGCTTCTCCTCCGGCGCCCGCGCGCGGATCGCCGCCAGCCACCGCGAGCCGTTCTTCGACCTCATCCCGCGCCGCCCCAGCCAGTACAGCGCCGCGTCCCCGCAGAACGCAGCGAAGGACGCCGTCACGAACACCAGCGCCAGCGCGAACGGCGCCGTCTGATGGAACGCCACCACGGCCGCCGAACTCACCAGCGCCCCCGTCGGCACCACCGGCACCAGCGCCCCGAGCAGCACCAGCAGGAACAGCGTCGGATACCCGATCGCCTGCTGTGTCGACTCGGTGGCCCCGGTCGACGCGTCCGCCGCCAGCCACCACCAGCTCACCGGGCGACCTCCGGGCGCACGCTCTGCCCGTGCGCCAGCTTGTGCACCGTGACATGGGGTGCGCGCTCGGCGGCCAGGCGCACGAACTCGTCACCCGGCGCATGGAACTCATGGGGGCGCACGGCGTCCATCCCGATCGGCCAGTACGTGCCGTAGTGCACCGGAACGGCGCTGCGCGGCCCCAGGAGCGCGAGCGCCTCGGCCGCGCGCCCCGCGTCCAGATGACCCTCCCCGAGGTACGGGCCCCAGCCGCCCACCGGCAGCAGCGCCACGTCGACCGGCCCGACCTCCTTGGCCATCCCCTCGAACAGCCCCGTGTCCCCGGCGAAGTAGGTCCGCGCCGCGCCCTCCACGACGTACCCCAGCGCGGGCGCGCGCTGGGGGCCCACCGGCAGTCGCCGGCCGTCGTGCCGCGCCGGGACCGCGCGCACGCGCACCTGCCCGACAGCCGTCTCGTCACCCGGCGCGACCTCGGTGACGTCCAGGTGGGACAGGCGCCGCAGACCCGGGACGGCGCGCGGAGCACCCCGGGGCACCAGCAGGCGCGTGCCCGGCGCGAGCCGCGCCAGCGAGGGAATGTGCAGATGATCGGAGTGCAGGTGGGAGACGAGCACCGCGTCCGCGCGCAAGGCATCCTCGGGGGGCGTCGCGCCCCGCCGCCGCCTCAGGTGCGCCAGCCTGCGCGCGAACAGGGGGTCGGTCAGCAGGCGCACGTTCGAATCCGTGACCGTGCAGGTGGCGTGACCCCACCAGGTGATCTCCACCGGCACCCCTTTGCCTCCTTCGCGCGACTCCCCCGAAGCCTACGGGCAGGAGTAGGGTCGGCGGCGAAACCCAGAGGTGAGGGGGCGCCATGGGACCGGTGCGCGTCACGGCGATCGCGAGTCTGACGCCGCTTCAGGAGCTCGACGACGACCCCTTCCTCGTGGACTCCCGCACCCAGCACGCCATCTGCGCCCGCTGGGCCGAGGAGCACGGCTACACCGTCGTCCGCGAACTCGTCGTCAGCGGACTCCGCGCCGACCACTGCGTCCTGTGGGACGGCGTCCACCCCGGCGCCGATCTGTTCGTCGCCCCCAGCGCGCGCGTGCTGGAGAGCGCTCTGTCCTCCGTCGAGGAGTTCACCGCCGAGTGCGCCCGCCGAGGTGTGCGGGTGGAGACCGTGGGCGGCGCGGAACCCGCGTACGACGCCCAGATGAAGGCCCGCGTCCACCGCAGGCTGTCCATGCCGACGGCCGGGTACGACGGCCGGTAGGCGGCTTGCGGACGGCGTTGTCAGTGGCGTGTGACAGGGTGGAACCGTGAAGAGCGGAGGGCACTGGCGGCGGATCGCCAGTCAGATCGGGCGCAGCGTCACGGTGTGGGCGGCGTCCACGCTCACGATGCTCATCCTCGCCGGGATCCTCCCCGACTTCCGGCTCACCTCGAACGACGGCGACAGCGCCACCCGCATCGCCGTCACCGCCGGCGCCGGAGCCGGTGTGTTCGGTGTGCTGTCGGCGCTGGCCTGGCCCGTCCTCGTCCGGCTGCTGCTGCTCGTCCCCGCGCTCGTCCTCGGCCTGCTGGTGTTCGCGCTCAACGGCTCGCTGCTGCTGGTCGCGCTGCGCGTCAACCCGTCCGCGCAGGGCGCCGCCGCCCCCGAGACCGCCGTGATCGTCGCCGCCGTCATGTCCGCCGTCGCCTCCGCGACCGGCGGCGCGCTCGCGGTCCGCGACGACGACGCCTACCGTCGCCGCCTCTACCGCCTCGCCGACCGCCGCCGGCGCAGCGGCCCCGCGAGCCCGCAGACGCCCGGGACGGTCTTCCTCCAGTTCGACGGCGTCGGCCACGACCTCCTGCACACGGCCGCGTACACGGGTCTCATGCCGACCGTCGCCCGCTGGCTCGACACGGACGGCGGCAGCCACCGCCTCACCCCCTGGCGCACCGACTGGTCCAGCCAGACCGGCGCCAGCCAGCTCGGCATCCTGCACGGCTCCAACCACGACATCCCCGCCTTCCGCTGGTACGAGAAGGACACTCGGGAGGTCATGGTCTGCAACCGCCCCACCAGCGCCGCCGAACTCCAGCGCCGCGCGGTCGAGCGCACCCGCGACACCGGCCTGCTGTCCGCCGACGGCGCGAGCCGCGGCAACCTGTTCGGCGGCGGCGCCGACGAACAGGCCCTCGTGCTGTCCGTCGCCGCCCGCCGCAGGCGCGAGAACCGCTCCCGCGCCGGGTACTTCGCCTACTTCTCCGACCCCGCCAACGCCGTACGCACGGTCCTGTCGTTCGTCGCCGAGGTCGGCCGCGAGATCGGGCAGTCCACCCGCGCGCGGGTACGCCGCAAGCGCCCGCGCGTGAAGCGCGGCGGCCTCTACCCGCTGGTGCGCGCGTTCGCGACGGTCGTCGAACGGGACGTCGTGGTCGCCGCCGTCATGGGCGACATGCTCGCCGGGCGCACGTCCGTGTACGCCGACCTCGTCGCCTACGACGAGGTCGCCCACCACTCCGGGCCGCTCAGCCGGGACGCCGAGAAGGTCCTCGCCCGCCTCGACCGCTCCCTCGCGCTGATCGAGAAGGTCGCCGAGCACGCGCCGCGCCCGTACCGGATCGTCGTCCTGTCCGACCACGGCCAGAGCCCCGGCGAGACCTTCCAGGCGCGCTACGGCCTCACCCTGGGCGACCTGGTCCGGGCCGGCTGCGGACTGCCCGTCTCGCGCCGCGCGGAGCGCACGCACAGCGGCGCCGAGGCGCGGGCCGCCGTCCGCGCGGCGCTGCGCCGGCCCGTCGAGGAGCGCGGCGAGCGCCACCGGCCCGCGCGCCGCTCCGAACCGATCGTGCTGGCCTCCGGGAACCTCGGCCTGATCTCCTTCCCCGACGTCCCGCACCGGATGACCAAGGAGGAGATCGACGCCCGCCACCCCGCGCTGCTGACGACCCTCGCGAACCACCCCGGCGTCGGCTTCCTGCTGGTGGCCAGCGCCGAGCACGGCGGGGTCGTCCTCGGCGCGTACGGCGCGGAGATCCCGGTCGCCGAACTCACCGACTGCCGGGGGCCGTTGGCCGCCTTCGGACGCGGCGCCGCCGACGCCGTACGCCGGACGCACGGCTTCCCGCACACCGCCGACGTGATGGTCAACTCCTTCCACGAACCGGCCGACGGGGAGGTGCTCGCCTTCGAGGAGCAGATCGGGTCGCACGGAGGGCTCGGAGGTGCGCAGGGGAAGCCGTTCCTGATGTCCCCGCGCGCGTTGTCGGAGCCCGTCGGGGAGGGGGAGGAACTGGTGGGCGCGGAGCAGGTGCACCGGGTGCTGCGGCGCTGGCTCGGGGAGGCGAACGGGCCGCAGGTGCCGGTGCAGGACACGGACGAGGACCGGCAGGCGGCGTAGGCGCGGGGGCGCGGTACGCCGAGCGAGCCATAGTCGTACAAGCCGAAAATAAGCTGCGAACCCTCGCGGCACCCACCCACACTGTCCTCGTGCAAGCAGCCGTCACCATCACCCCCGCCCGTCTCCCCGAACTCCTCCTCGGCCTCGCCACCGTCCGGCCGGTGTTCGTGTGGGGTGCGCCCGGCATCGGAAAGTCCTCCCTGGTACGGGAGTTCGCCGCCTCGCTGGGACTGGAGTGCGTGAGCCTGCTCGGTACGCAGCTCGCCCCGGAGGACCTGATCGGGGTGCCGCAGATCCGGGACGGCCGCTCGGTGTTCTGCCCGCCGGAGACGATCGCCCGCGACGAGCCGTACTGCCTGTTCCTGGACGAGCTGAACGCGGCCACCCCTGACGTGCAGAAGGCGTTCTACTCGCTGATCCTCGACCGCCGCATCGGCAACTACGAACTCCCCGAGGGCTCGATCGTCGTCGGCGCCGGGAACCGCGCCACCGACAACGCGCTCGCCCGCCCCATCTCGTCCGCGCTGGTCAACCGCCTCGCGCACGTCCACCTTGAGGTGTCCGCGAAGGACTGGCTGGCCTGGGCGGCGGGCGCCGGCATCCACCCGTGGATCCTCGACCACCTCACCGACCGCCCCGACCACCTCTGGTCCAAGCCCCCGAAGACCGAGGAGCCGTTCTCCACGCCCCGCTCCTGGCACATGCTCTCCGACGCCCTGCACTCCTTCGGCCAAGGGCTCGACGAGGAGACCCTCAAGGTCCTCGCGCACGGCACGCTGACGCCCGCGCACGCGACCGCGTTCAGCGGGTACGTCAAGATCGTGCGCAGCCGCTTCGGCATCGAGGCCGTCCTGCGCGGCGACGCCCGCTGGCCGCACCGGGTCGAGGACCGCGACCTGCTGTACTTCCTCGCCGAGTCGTTCCGCGAGCGGCTCGTGAAGGAACTCCCCGCGAACAAGGAGCACATGTCGGCGAACGGCCGCCAGACCGCGTACCGCGCGAAGGCGCTGCTCGTCCAACTCGCCGAGATCTCCGTGGAGATCGCCCAGGGCGTCATCGCCTCCGACGCCGACGGCAACCCTCTCCTGCCGTCCTGGTTCCTCGTCGAGGCGGCCCGCGACATGCCCCGGCTCGTCGAGGCGCGGGGGTGAGCCGGGGCGGGCGGCAGAAGAAGAAGCGGGACGTCGCCGGGGAGGCGTTCACCGAGGGGATGCGGCTCATGCGGGCCAACCCGGCGCTCAACTCCGTGCCGCTCAGCACCTGTCGGCATCAGGACTGCCGACTTGCGCCCCGCGACGGCCTGTTGCGCGTGCGGTCCGACGGCGTCGCCCACGCCGACCCCGCCCGGTTCGCCGAACCCGCCGACTGGGCCTGGGCGTTGGCCCACACCGCCCTCCACCTCGGCTTCGGCCACGTACCCGCCGCACGCGGCGAACGCGTCCAGCCCGACCGCTTCGACCTCGCCGCGCGCTGCGCCGTCGTCAACCGGTTCCTGCTCACGTTCCCCGTCGGCCGCACCCCCGAGGATCTGCCGCCCACCTATCCCGACGGCGACGAGGAGCAACTCGCCGCGCGCTGGCGGCGCGACGGGATTCCGCCCGCCTACGACCGCTGCGGCACGGCCGGTTCCGAGGCCGACCAGGTGCTCGTCACCTGGGGCGACAAGTACACCCAACCCCCGGACTGGCAGCCGGAGTTCGCGCAGGCCCTCACCCGTACGATGAGCGCCGCCCTGGACGTCGCGGGCGGGCGGCGCGACAGCGTCACCGGCGAGCGGGAACCCCTGCGGCCCTGGCACCGGGCGCTGAGCTGGTTCATCTCCTCCTACCCCCTGCTCGGCGGCATCGCCGCTGGCATCACCCTCGTCGCCGACGCCGAACTCGCCCGCGCCCACGGCATATCCGTCGCCGCCGTCGACGCCGAGGCCGGGGAGATCTACATCAACCCCCTGTGCCAACTCGACGACGAGGAATGGCGGTTCGTCCTCGCACACGAGATGCTGCACGCCGCCCTGCGCCACGGCGACCGGTGCGGACCCCGCGACCCGTACCTCTTCAACGTCGCCTGCGACTACGTCGTCAACGCCTGGCTGCACGAGATGCAGGTCGGCGTCATGCCCCAAGGGCTGCTGTACGACGCCGAGTTGGCGGGGCTGTCCGCCGAGGAGGTGTACGACCGGATCGCCGGCGACCTGCGGCGGATGCGGCGCCTGGGGACCCTGCGCGGGAAAGGGCTCGGCGACATGCTCGGCGGGCCTCTCGGGGCGCCCCGCGAGTATGTCGACCTCGACGAGTTCTACCGGCGCGGGCTGTGCCAGGGGTTCGAACTCCACGACCGGCAGCAACGCGGGTACCTGCCCGCCGGGTTGGTCGAGGAGATCCGGGCGCTCAGCCAGCCGCCGCTGCCGTGGGACGCTCGACTCGCCCGCTGGTTCGACGAGTTCGTGCCCCGGCCCGAACCCCTGCGGACGTACTCCCGGCCCTCCCGGCGGCAGGCCGCCACCCCCGATGTCCCGCGCGCCGGACGGTACTTCCCGCCCGAGGAGGTCGCCCTCCCCCAAGCTCTCAACTCCGTTCGAGCAGGGGGGACCCCCATCACCTTCGGCGTCGTCCTCGACACCTCCGGGTCCATGGAACGGACGCTGCTCGGGAAGGCGCTCGGCGCGATCGCTTCGTACGCCGAGGCCCGGGACGTACCCGCCGCGCGCGTCGTGTTCTGCGACGCCGCGCCCTACGACGCCGGGTACGTGCCGGTCGCCGAGATCGCCGGGCGGGTCCGGGTGCGCGGGCGTGGCGGGACCGAACTCCAGCCCGGCATCGACCTGTTGACGCGCGCCGGGGACTTCCCCAAAGGGGCGCCCGTGCTCGTCATCACCGACGGGTGGTGCGATGTGCTGCGCGTGCGGCAGGAGCACGCCTACCTTCTTCCCCAAGGGCGTCGGCTGCCGTTCACCCCACGAGGGCCGGTCTTCCACGTGCGGTGAAGTGGAGTGTGATCGGATAGGGGTACGACGTCCCGGTACCGGGACCGATGTGACAGCGAAAGGGACTCAACGTGGCCACCACGCGCACCGCACACACCGTCTGGGAAGGCAACCTGGTCGAGGGGAACGGGACCGTCGCCTTCGACTCCTCCGGCATCGGCTCGCAGGCCGTGTCGTGGCCGTCGCGCGCGGAGGCCGCGAACGGGAAGACCAGCCCCGAGGAACTGATCGCCGCCGCGCACTCCAGCTGCTTCTCCATGGCGCTCTCGCACGGCCTGACCGGCGCCGGGACCCCTCCCACCCGGCTGGAGACCAAGGCCGACGTCACGTTCCAGCCCGGCACCGGGATCACCGGCATCCACCTCACCGTCCGCGGTGAGGTCCCCGGCCTCGACGCGGAGGGCTTCGCCGCTGCCGCCGAGGACGCGAAGAAGAACTGCCCGGTGAGCCAGGCGCTCGCGGGCACGACGATCACGCTGACGGTCGAGTCGGCCTGAAACAGGGGGCAAGCGGTTACTGCCGTTTGCGGGCGCGCGGGATTCCTTCGGGACCCGCGCGCTTTGTCGTGTGGTGGGGGGCCAGGTCCGCCGCGTGCGGAGGCAAGGCCCCCTTGACAACCCTCCGCTCAAGTTTTGTGCTGGAGAGTCCGAGGCACCCGGACGGAAGGGGACGGCGATGGGACGGCCGGTCGGGATCGATCTGGGGACCACCAACTCTGTGGTGGCCGTGCTGGAGGGCGGGGAGCCGACCGTCGTGACCAACGCGGAGGGGGCGCGGACCACACCTTCCGTCGTCGCCTTCGCCAAGAACGGGGAGGTATTGGTCGGGGAGGTCGCCAAACGGCAGGCCGTCACCAACGTCGATCGGACCGCCCGGTCCGTCAAACGGCATATGGGGGACGGGAGTTGGCGGTTCCCCGAGCAAGGGGAGATCGACGGGTCGCGGTTGCGGGCCCAGGAGCTTTCCGCGCGGGTGTTGCAGAAACTCAAGCGGGACGCGGAGGCCTACCTCGGTGAGGAGGTGACCGACGCCGTCATCACCGTCCCCGCCTACTTCGACGACTCCCAGCGGCAGGCGACCAAAGAGGCCGGGGAGATCGCCGGGCTGAAGGTGCTGCGGATCATCAACGAACCGACGGCCGCAGCCCTCGCGTACGGACTCGACCGGGGCGACGAACAGACCGTGCTCGTCTTCGACCTCGGCGGCGGCACGTTCGACGTGTCCCTCCTGGAGATCGGCGACGGCGTCATCGAGGTCAAGGCCACCAACGGCGACACCCTGCTCGGCGGGGACGACTGGGACCAGCGGATCGTGGAGCACCTGGTCAAGAGGTTCAAGAGCCAGTACGGCGTGGACCTCGGCAAGGACAGGATGGCCGTCCAACGCCTGCGCGAGGCCGCCGAGAAGGCGAAGATCGAGCTGTCGTCGTCGACCGAGACCACCGTCAACCTGCCGTACCTCACCGCGTCAGCGGAAGGCCCGCTCCACCTCGACGAGAAACTGACGAGGGCTCAGTTCCAGGAGCTCACCGCCGACTTGCTCGACCGCTGCCGCACACCGTTCCACCAGGCCGTCAAGGACGCGAAGGTGAAGCTCTCGGCGGTCGACCACGTCATCCTGGTCGGCGGCTCGACGCGGATGCCCGCAGTGTCGGACCTGGTACGGGAGTTGACCGGCAAGGACCCGCACAAGGGCGTCAACCCGGACGAGGTCGTGGCGCTCGGCGCCTCGCTCCAGGCCGGGGTGATCCGGGGCGACGTGAAGGACGTCCTCCTTCTCGACGTCACCCCGCTGTCCCTCGGCATCGAGACCAAGGGCGGCATCATGACGAAGCTCATCGAGCGCAACACCACGATCCCCACCCGGCGTTCGGAGATCTTCACGACCGCCGTCGACAACCAGCCGTCCGTCGGCATCCAGGTCTACCAGGGCGAACGGGAGATCGCCGCGTACAACAAGAAGCTCGGCGTCTTCGACCTCACCGGACTGCCGCCCGCCCCGCGCGGAGTCCCGCAGATCGAGGTCGCCTTCGACATCGACGCCAACGGGATCATGCACGTCTTCGCCAAGGACCTGGCGACGGGCCGCGAGCAGAAGATGACCGTCACCGGCGGCTCGGCGCTGCCCAAGGACGCCATCGACCGGATGATGCGCGACGCCGAGCAGTACGCCGACGACGACCGCAAGCGGCGCGAGTCCGTCGAGACCCGCAACCAGGCCGAGCAACTCGTGTACCAGACCGAGAAGTTCGTCCGGGAGAACGAACAGAGCGTCCCGGCGGAGACCCGCGCGGAGGTGACCGGCGCGGTCGACGAGGTGAAGACGCTGCTCCAAGGGGAGTCGGACACCGCCGAGTTGAGGGCCGCAGTCGAGAAACTGTCCACCGTGAGCCAGCGGATGGGGGAGGCGATGTACGCGCGCGCCCAGGAGCCGGCCGAGCCGCAGTCCCGGCCGGAGGAGGACGGCGTGGTGGACGCCGAGATCATCGACGACGAACAGGAGAAAAAAGGCGGAGCAGCGTAGAAACCGCCTACGGAAACGCGGCTGGGGAAATCCCCCCGCGCATGCGTACAGTGGCCGAAAGAGGTACGAACAGGGGGAGTGGTCATGGCCACCAGAGAGCAGGTCGGCGCCGAGCAGATGATCGCGGAGGCGCGCAAGGCGTTCTTCGTGATGTTCGCCTTCGTGGCCGTCGTCTGGGCGATCCAGCTCGCCAACTTCGCCGACGACTACGCCCTCTCCCGCGACTACGGCATCGTCTCCGGCGACGCGGGCTCCCTCACGCACATCCTCACCGCGCCGTTCCTGCACTGGAACTGGGACCACCTGGAGAGCAACTCGGGCCCGCTGTTCGTCTTCGGGTTCCTCGCCGCGTACCGGGGCGTCGCCAAGTTCCTCGTGCTGTCCGGGCTGGTCGCCGTGGTCAGCGGCGCGACCGTCTGGCTCTTCGAGGCCGACCGCGTCTCCACCGTCGGCGCGAGCGGGCTGATCTTCGGTTACTTCGGGTACGTCGTCGTACGCGGCCTCTTCGACCGGCACCTGATCGACAGCCTCGTCGGCCTCGTCATGGGCGCGTCGTTCGCGTACCTCCTCACGGTCGCCGTCCCCGGCACGCCCGGCGTGAGCTGGCTCGGCCACCTCGGGGGGCTCGTCGGCGGGCTGCTCGGGGCGTGGCTGCTGCGGGACCGCAGGGCGAAGGCGCCGAAGAGCGGGCCGAGCGCTCCCACGACGCCCTCGGTGACCGGCGGGGGCGGCACGAAGGGCGAGCTGCCCGCGTCGCCGGCCGACGGCTCACGGGCCGACCTGCACAAGGAACTCAAGGACCTGGGGTTGTTGTAGCAACCGGTTTCAGTAACTGTCGCGGATCTCGCGCAGGATGTCCTGCGTACGCTGCGCCGACGCCGCGTGCGTCGTCATGTGGTCCAGGACTTCGAGGTGCGCCGAGACCTCCTTGCGGGAGTCGAGGTACAGCGCGCCCGTCAGGTACTCGGTGACGACCATGTCGGGGAGTTCGGGTTCGGCGAAGCGGAACAGCGAGAACGGCGCGTACGTCCCCGGGTGGGGGCCCGCAGCGAACTCGGCGACCTGGAGCGTGACCCGGTCGCGCCGGCTGAACTCCAGGAGCCTGTCGAGCTGTTCGCGCATCACCGAGCCGTCGATGCTGACCGGGCGGCGCAGTACCGTTTCGTCCATGACGGTCCACAGGTGCGGCGGGGTGTCGCGCTCCAGGAGGGACTGGCGGGCGATGCGCAGCGTGACGTGCCGCTCGATGGTCTCCGGGGTGGTGTGCCCGACCGTCCCCGCCTCCAGGACAGCGCGCGCGTAGCGCTCGGTCTGGAGGAGGCCCGGCACGAAGTGCGGCTCGTAGGAGCGGATCATCCGCGCCGCGCCCTCCAGGCTGACGTAGAGGCTGAACCACTCGGGCAGCACGTCGTGGAACCGCTGCCACCAGCCGGGCCGGTTGGCGTCCTCGGCGAGCATGACGAACGCCGCCGCCTCGTCGTTCGGCACGCCGTACGTCTCCAGCAGGACCTGGACGTACGGGATCTTGAGGGCTACCTCGGCGGTCTCCATCCGGCGGACCGTGGCGGGCGCCACCCGCAGGGCGCGGGCCGCCTCCTCCCGGCCGAGGCCGGCCGTCTCCCTCAGCTCCTGGAGCCGTCTGCCGAGTACCACCTGGCCCACGGTGGGCGCGGGTCGCCGCTCACTCACGCCACGTCTCCCCTGCGCGTCGAGAACTGTGTGCAGTGTGTCATGTTCCGGTGTGCGTCTCACGGGGGTGAAGAGAGAAACGGGAGCGAGACTGTGGGTGCATGATGTGTGACATATGGTACGCCACTTGGCTGGTCTGTGACATGTCACGGACCGTGGTTTTACCTTTCCGGTGCCGGCCCTTGTCTTGACGGACCGTCAGGAACCTGGCTCCTGAAGGTACTTCGCGGTCGCCGGGTCGGCCGGGAGGAACGTCTCCACGGCCAGTTCGGCGACCGTCACGTCCATCGGGGTGTTGAACGTGGAGATCGACGACACGAACGACAGGGTCCGCCCCTCGTGCGTGATCCGCAAGGGCAGCGCGAACGCCGGGGCGGCGGGGGCGGGTTCGGCCTCCGGCGTTCGCCGCGGCACCGGGTACGCGGCGACCTCGTCGTACAACTCCCGCAGCTTCGGTGAGCGTTGCAGGGCCAGCTGGCGTTCCATCTGGTGCAGGAGGTGGCCGCGCCACTCGGGGAGGTTGAGGATGCGCGGCGCGAGGCCCTCCGGGTGCAGGGTCAGGCGCATCGCGTTGAGCGGGGGAGTCAGGAGGGTGTCCGGGACGCCGTCCAGGAGCATCGCGATGCCCCGGTTCGCGGCGACGACCGTGTAGACGCCGTCCACCACCAGGGCCGGGTACGGCTCGTAGCCCTGGAGCAGCTGGTCCAGGCCCGCGCGGACTCCCGCGAGCGCCGGGTCGTCGAGCGGGGTCTGCGCGTAGCGCGGGGCGTAACCCGCCGCCAGCAGAAGGGCGTTGCGCTCGCGGACCGGAACCTCCAGGTGCTCGGCGAGCTTCAGCACCATGTCCTCGCTCGGTTTTGAGCGTCCCGTCTCGACGAAGCTGATGTGCCGGGCCGAGGAGTCCGCGCGGAGCGCCAGCTCCAGCTGGCTGACCTTGCGGTGCTCCCGCCAGGCGCGCAGCAGAGGTCCGACGCCCTGTCCGGGGGCGGCGGAAGGGGGCTCGGTGCCACTCACGACCATGGTCATGCGGATGACCGTATCCGAACGGCCGTACGGGGGAACCGGTTGCGGGAAAAGGGGAGTGCGTCGGTTGGTAACCGGTTGCTGGTGGCAGGCTGGGAGAACGCCCGCAGCCAGGAAAGGGAAGCCGCCATGCCCGCCGAACCGTTGTCCCGGGAAGAGGTCGAGGAGCAGCTCGCCGGACTGCCCGGCTGGGCCGTCGAGGGCGGTGCCCTCGGCTGTCGGTACCGGTTCTCCTCCCACTTCGCCGCCACCGCCTTTGTCGTCCATGTCGCCAGGGTCCAGGACGAGTTGAACCACCACTCCGACCTCACCCTCGGGTACGACACGGTGACTCTGGCCGTCCGTACCCACGACGCCGGGGGCGCTCTCACCGCCCTCGATTTCCAACTCGCCCGGCGGGTGCGGGAGTCGGCGGTCGCTCACGAGGCGCGTTGAGTTGCTCGACTACGACAAGGAGGCCGAGCGGTACGACGCGCTGCGGGGTGGGGAGCCTCGGGCGGAGGCCGCTGCCGGGGCCGTGCTCGGGCTGATTCCCCAAGACGCCCGTACCCTCCTCGACTTGGGGTGCGGGACCGGCATCGTGACCCGCCGGATTGCCGCTGCCCGGCCGGGGTTGAGGGTGGCCGGTGCGGATCTGACGTACGGGATGGCGCGGTATGCGGCGGCTCGGCTCCCCGGTGCGATCGTCCTTGCGGACAGTCGGCAACTGCCCTTCGGGGAAGGGCGGTTCGATGCCGTGACCAGTGTCTGGCTGCTTCATCTTCTGCCCGAGCCGGACGACGTCCGCCGTACCGTCGCCGAGTGCGCGCGGCTGCTGCGGCCCGGCGGGGTGTATGTCACGACGGTCGACAAGGGGCCCTCGCACAACGTGGGGAGTGACATCGATGCCATCCTCGCCGGGCGTCCCAGGTCGCCGGTGCCGGACAGGTCCGAGGTGGTCGAGGGGTACGCCGCCGAGGCGGGGCTCAGTCCAGCGGGCGAGGCGAGGTTCACCGGGCGGGGGCAGGGGCGCAGCCCACGCCGGACCATCAGCGATCTCAGGCGGGGCTGGTTCATGACCCTGCCGCCGGGGCACCCCCTCGCGCCCGGCTTCGAGGAACGGCTCGCCGCGCTGCCGGACCAGGAACGACCGCGCCCGGAACCGGAGTTCAGGCTGAGGGCGTTCAGGAAAACGCCGTAGAACCCGGCAACTTCCGTACCCCCGGCGGCGACTGACCCACCAGAAGCCATCCGCCCCTCCGGGAGGTACCCCCACCATGCAGCACCCGCACCGAAGGAAGCCCACCCCCCGCCACAGACACCCCCTCGCCCTCCTCGCCGCAACAGCCCTCGCCGCGACCGGACTTGTCACCCTCACCCCCCACCCAGCCACCGCCGCCACCGCCCGCCAGGTCGAGGCCCTCGACCGAGGCGTGGTCAGTGTCCACACCGACGCCGGGAACCTGGTCAGCTGGCGGTGGCTCGGCACCGACTCCAACGACGTTTCCTTCAACGTCTATCGAGCCGGTACGAAGGTCAACTCCACCCCGGTCACCGGCTCGACGAACTACTTCCACTCCGGCGCCCCCAACCAGGCCGACTACACGGTCCGCGCGATCGTCGGCGGCGTCGAGCAGGCCGACTCCGTGCACGCGGTCCAACTCCGCACCGGATACAAGGACGTTCCGATCTCCCCGCCCGCAGGCGGCACGACCCCCGACGGCGTCGCCTACACCTACGAGGCGAACGACGCGTCCGTGGGCGACCTCGACGGAGACGGCGCGCTGGACTTCGTCCTCAAGTGGCAGCCGACCAACGCGAAGGACAACTCCCAGTCGGGGTACACCGGGAACACGATCCTCGACGGGATCAAGCTCGACGGCACCCGGCTGTGGCGTATCGACCTGGGCCGCAACATCCGTTCCGGCGCGCACTACACGCAGTTCCAGGTGTACGACTACGACGGCGACCGCAAGGCCGAGGTCGCCGTGAAGACGGCCGACGGGACGGTCGACGGCGGTGGCACGGCGATCGGCAACTCCGGTGCCGACCACCGCAATTCGAGCGGGTACGTGCTGTCGGGGCCGGAGTACCTGACGATGTTCAACGGCCAGTCGGGACGCGCGATGCAGACCGTCGACTACGTCCCGGCGCGCGGCACGGTCTCGTCCTGGGGCGACTCGTACGGCAACCGGGTGGACCGATTCCTCGCGGGTACCGCCTACTTGGACGGCGCCCGGCCCTCGCTGGTCATGGCGCGCGGGTACTACACGCGAACCGTGATCGCGGCCTGGGACTGGCGAGGCGGCGCCTTCACGCGCCGGTGGACCTTCGACACCGCCTCGTCCACCAACTCCGGCAAGGGGTACGACGGTCAGGGCTCGCACAGTCTCTCCGTCGGGGACGTCGACAACGACGGCCGGGACGAGATCGTGTATGGCGCGATGGCCGTCGACGACAACGGCAACGGGCTGTGGACCACGAAGACCGGTCACGGCGACGCGCAGCACCTCGGCGACCTCGACCCCTCGCACGCGGGCCTGGAGTACTTCAAGGTCTCCGAGTCGACGTCCCAGCCAGCCGAGCTGTACATCAACCCCGCGAACGGCACGGTCAATTGGCGGCTCGCCGCCTGCTGCGACAACGGGCGCGGCGTCGCCGGTGACATCTGGGCCGGCAACGACGGCGCCGAGGTCTGGTCGGCCTCGGACACCTCGATCCGCGACGAGGCGGGCGCGGCCAAGGGGCGCGAGCCGTCCAGCACCAACTTCCTGTCCTGGTGGGACGGCGACACCGTCCGTGAACTCCTCGACGGCACGCACATCGACAAGTACGGCCCCTCGGCGGACACGCGGCTGCTGACCGGCTCGGGCGTCCACTCCAACAACGGCACGAAGGCGACCCCCGCGCTGTCCGGCGACATCCTCGGCGACTGGCGTGAGGAAGTGGTCTGGGCGACGTCCGACAACACGGCCCTGCGGATCTACTCGACGCCGTACGAGACGTCCACGAAGATCACGACCCTGCTGCACGACCCCATGTACCGCACGGGCCTGGCCTGGCAGAACACCGCCTACAACCAGCCCCCGCACCCCAGCTTCTTCATCGGCGACAAGATGCCGACCGCGCCGAGGCCGACGGTGTACACGCCGTGACGCCGCGCTAGTCGGGCACCGATGCCGAGGCGGCCACCCCCACGAGAGGTGGCCGCCTCTTAGCTGTCTCCGACTGTCTCCGGCTGTCTCCGGCCATCTCCGGCCGACTCCGGCGCGCCTAGCCCCCGCCCGGCGCCCCCGGCCCCCGCTCACTGCACCGACGGCGCCGGAATCACCTTCCCGTTCTCGTCCAGCGTCCGCGTCTGCCAGTACTCGTCCCACTTGTCCCCGACCTTCTTGGGAACCTTCCCCTCCGGGTACCGGGCCCAGCCCTTGTCCGGCTCCTGGCCGTTCGCGACGCAGGCGCTGCCCGCGTCGCCCACCGCCAGCGTCGGGTACTCGCCGTCGGAGCAGATCGACTCCTCGATGGAGCAGCCGGTCAGCAGGGTGCCGGCCAGCCCGGCGAGGGCGAGCAGCGGCAGAAGGCGGTGGCGCAACATGGTGGGCTCCCTGGTCGGTGGATGTGACCAGCTTGCCGGAGACGCCACCGCCTCCTCATGAGTAGCCGTACTCATCCGTACTGGGTGATCAGACCACCGTGCAGCTCTGATCCCCCACCTTGAACGCGGCCGGTTTCCCGTTCGTCCCCGACCAGCTCCCCGTGAACCCGAAGCTCACGGACGCCCCGGCCGCGACGCCCCCGTTCCAGCCGACGTTCTTCGCGGAGACGGCCGCACCGGACTGCGTGTACTCGGCGTTCCACATGGACGAGATCGCCTGGGAGTTGGGGAACGACCACCCCAGCGCCCACGAAGTCCACGCCGATGTACCGGTGTTGGTGAGTTTCACGTCCGCCTGGAACCCGCCGGACCACTGCCCGGTGATCGTGTAGGCGACCGAACAGGCGCCCGTGGGCTGAGGATCGCCCCCACCGCCTCCACCCCCACCGCCGCCGCTCGTGTCGGACGTGTCCCCGTAGATCACGCCCCGCCCGTTCGTGGAGACGTACACCCGCCCGTACACCCGAGGGTCACCGGTGATCGCCCCACCCGTCCAACCCCACTGATGCGCATCGTCGTTGACCCGGACCCAGCTCACTCCCTTGTCCGTCGACCGGAAGATGCCCCGCACCCCGCCGATCTTCGCGCTGGTGAAGAGCGTCTGGTACGAGGCCCCGCTCGCCGCCTTCCCGAACCCGACCGTGTCGGCCTGTTCGACGTTCGACAGCTTCGTGAAGGTCGCCCCGGAGTCGGTGGAGTGCCACAGCCCGTACGCCGAGTCGCTCGCGCCGCCCGCCAGCCAGACGTCACCCTTCACGCCGGGCAGCGCCTTGAAGCGGACGCTGTCGCCCGAGGGCAGGCCGGTCGCGGCGGACGCGGTGAAGGTCGCGCCGCCGTCCGAACTGACGTAGAACTTGCCGGACTTGAAGCCGTAGAACGTCCGGGCGTCGACCCGGTCCGATTCGACGATCGCGCCCGTCGGGATCCCGGTGGACGCCTGCCAGGACGTACCGAACCCGGTCGTGTACTGCACGCCGGTCCCCGCCGGGGACCACACGAAGCGGCTGCCGTCGGAGGACGCCGCGACCGTGCCGCCGCCGCTCACGCCCGAAGGGTCGCTCCCTGCAAACCAGTTGGCGCCGTTGTCGGTCGAAAACGCCACGTGTGGACCGGAGTCGAGGTCCCCGACGCGCACGACCGTGTTCGGGCTGGTCTCGGCGTAGTCGAGGCTCGTGGTCGTCGTGAAGTTCGGCTGCGTGAACATCATCGGCGGTACGGCCGTCAGGCTCGTGTGCCTGAACCCGCCGATGTCACCGAGCGCGCTGAGCAGGGGAGCGCCGGTCGGCGGCGAGGCGAGGTCGTTGACGGCCGTCTCCTCCAGGCCCTGCACCATCGGCTTGACGGTGAACTGGCCGCCGCTGTCCCAGTTCCCGAGGTTCTCGGTGCCGTAGACCGTCGCGCCCGTCCCGTACATCATCCGCGCCGAGTTGAACGGGTCGATCTCCAACGCCTCGGTCATCCAGCCGAGTTTGGGCGTCTGCTCGGGCGGCGACGGGTTCGCGCCCCAGGACAGCCACGGCGTCGAGGAGACGTCCATGGTGAAGCGGTTCGCGCGGTTCGGGTACGACGTGTAGTCCCACGCCTTCGTCCAGGTCGCCCCGGAGTCCGTCGAGCGGAAGATCTGCGTGTCCGGCCACCAGGAGCTGTACGCGGTCGCCATGACCGTACCCGGCTTCTGGCGGTCGACCGTCAGGCCGCTGAAGCCGAAGTAGGTGTCGGCCTCGGCGACGGGGCTGATGTTCGTCCAGGTGCCCGTGGCCGTCGCGTACCGCCACAGCTGGCCCTTGCCGCCGTCGTACGGGCCGCCCTTGTCGCTGTACGCGAGGTACAGGTTGCCGCCCGCCAACACCCCTTTGTGCGGGAGGTATCCGGTCGGCTGCCCGGCGAGGCGGGACCAGGTGGCGCCCGCGTCCGTGGAGCGGTAGACGGAGTTGTCCTTGTCGGCGACGCCCACGTAGATCGTGCGGGTCGCGTTGCCCGAGGTGCCCGTCGACTCGTCGAACGTGACCCAGACGACGCCCTGGTTGTCGTTGGCGTACCCGCTCGTGTCGGTCGGATCCTGCGCGTAGTTACCGGCGTTGGGGAACGCCGTCACCTGCGACCAGGTCACCCCCGAGTCCGTCGAACGCCACAGCCCCTTGCCGCTCGGCGCCGCCAGGTACAGCACGCTGTTGCGGTTCGGGTCGACGGCGAGGCGCTCGCCCATGCCCCGGCCCGGCATGTTGCCGCCGAGCTTGAACGGCAGGTCGGTCTTCTGCCAGGTCGCGCCCCGGTCGCCGGAGCGCAGGACCGCGCCGTTGCCGGGGTCCCAGCTGTTCGTGTACGTCCCTACGGCCGCGTACACCTTGTTCGCGTCGACCGGGTCCGCCGCGAGGCTCGCGACGCCGGTGTGGCCCCAGTCGGTCCAGCCGACCGAGTCCAGCAGCGGCGTCCAGGTCTTCGACGACTCCTGCCAGCGGTAGGCGCCGCCGATGTCGGTGCGCGCGTAGAGGAGGTTCTTCTCCTTGCGGCTGAACACGATGCCGGGGACGAAACCGCCCCCGTCGATGCGCGCGTTCTTCCAGGTGTACGACTCCGCCGCGAGCGTCGGCGCGGGGGCGGCGTCGGGGGAGGCGAGGGCGGACGGTGCTCCCGCGAGCAGACCGGCGGCGAGCGCCAGTACGGTCGTGAGGATGCGGGTTCTTCGCACGGTGGGGGTTCCTTCCTCGTGCGGCCATGTGCAGAAGGGCAACGACCGGGCGACCCCCTGTGCGGGTGGGGGTCGCCCGGCGCAGATACGCGAAGCCTCAGCGGGGACTTATTCGAGCAGCTCCGCGTACGAACCCAGGGCCAGTGCGATGTCGGCCTGGGCCCAGAACCGGTGGTAGGTGAACGTCGGCGCGGCTCCACCCGCGAGATACGCCTCGATCTTCGACCAGTTGGGGTCGTTCTTGTAGAACGAGCGCAACGAGGCGAACGTCGAGGAGGAGTTGATGGTGTCGCCGTTCGGCATCTTGCCGGTCCAGCCGCTCGGGACGTACACGCCGTCGTCGAAGCGGTTGTAGTCGGCCCGGGTCTCCGGGATCGCGACGCCGAGGCTGTCCTGGTAGTGCGACCACATGCCGTCGAGCAGCGCCTTGGCGACCGTCTTGGCCTGTGCGTTACCGGACTTGGCGGCGTAGTACGTCAACGTCCGTGCGTACGCGCCCGCCACGCCGACGTCGCTGGTGTAGTCGACGACGTTGACGTGAAGTCCCGCGTTGGCGCCCGGACTCGACGCGCTCCAGGTGTCCGGCTGACCGGACCAGGCGAGCGTGGACGGGAACCGGTAGGTGCCGTCGGGGTTGACGGTGGTCTGCGACAGCGCCCACTCCACCCACTTGTCGAGGACGGCCTTGGCCTGCGCGTTGCCCGTCTGCTGGTAGTACTCGGCGACCCGCTCCATCGACCACGCCTGGAAGCCGAACCACTGGTTGGACGGCGGGTCGTGGTAGACGGGCGCCTCGTCGTAGTACATGCCGTAGAAGGTCGACTTGCCGGCCGGGGGAGTGGCGTACCGCCCCGCCCAACTGTTCGTCGCGCCACCGGCGATGGCGCCCTCGTTCGACTGGAGCCAGCGGTAGAACTCCAGTTGACGGGTGAGCGAGGTCGCCCAGTCCGCCGATCCCGTCGTCGACTTGGGCTTCAGCGGCGCGTAGGAGCTCAACGCGTAGGCGGCCAGCGGGTTCTGGTAGCCGCTGTGGCTGTGGCTGGAGCCGATCCGCCAGGCCCAGCCCGCTGAGGTGTCGGTCGCGCCGCCCCAGGCGTAGTACCAGGACAGCAGATAGGCCGAGGAGTTCTTGCCGGACCCGGCCGGGCAGGCGGACGGACCGACACAGTTGCCGATCTTCTTGAAGTACTTGTCGTACATCGAGTACCGCAGATAGTCGCCCATCTTCGCGGCCTTGCCGACGGCCGCCGAGACGTCGGCGCCCTTGCCCTGCTGCTTGGCCCAGACGTCCGCCCAGTACGCGGCCTGCACGGCGCGCGCGTCGGCGTCGGGGGCGTTGGTGAACTTCCACTGCTTCGAGTAGGAGCTGTCACCGGTGAACAGGTCCAAGTACCCGTTCGTGCCACCGTACTTGAACTGGTCGCAGGTCGGCTGCGGCACGGTCTCCCACACGGATTCCTGCGCACCGCGCTGGAAGGTGTTGATGTACGAGGGCCCGGTGGCCGTCGGCCCCGCCTCGCACTTGCCGGGCTCGTTGCCGTAGCCGTAGACGTTGTCCACGTCCTGGAGCCAGTGCATGCCGTAGATGTCGTCCGTGCCGTACGCGGACTTCAGCTCGGCCGCGATCGGGTCCTGGCCCACCGGGACGGACGTGTCCAGGCGCGCCGGGTACTCGTTCGGGGTGTCCATCTCGGGCGCGTAGGTCGCCGGCTTGGACGCGTTGTAGAAGGAGTTGGTCGGCTGGTCGGCGTGGGTGGGGATCATGTACTTCTCCATGAGGTCCCACGCACCGTTGAACTTCGACCAGTCGCCGGTGATCCTGCCGTACGTCGCCTGGAGCCACAGCAGATAGCTGTACGCCTCGGACGTCGTCTCGTGGCCCTGGTCCGGCGCCTCGACGATCAGCGTCTCCACCGAGTGGTACGGGATGCCCTCCGGCGAGAAGTAGCCGCTCGACGGGTTGGTGATCTTCCCGTACAGCTCCAGGAACCGGGCGTCGTACGTCTTCTGCCCGGCGATCTGGGTCGCCGTGACCGTCGCCTTCGCGAGGCCCGTCGCCGTCGAATCGAACGCCGCCGCGCCGGTGCCGGTCGCGTTGCCGGTGATCGTCACCGTCTGCGGGGTGTTCCAGTTCGACGAGGTGAAGGTGAGCGAGGCGCCGCCGGTCACCGTCAGTCCGGTGTTGCCGGAGACGCGCGCGGTCGACACCGTCACGTTCGACGTGGGCTGCGTCGACAGCCGCAGCGTGTACGTGCCCGTCTTGCCCTGCTGGACGGCGAGTTGGGTCACCGACGCGACGACCGCCGGGCCCGAGGCCACGGTGATGCCGACCGGCGTCGAGGTCCCGGCCGCGCCGAGGCTGTCGTACGCCTTCGCGACCAGGGAGTGCGCGCCGACGGCGAGGCCGGTCGCGGAGAACGTGTACGGCGCGGTGGTGTCCGTGCCGAGCAGCGTCGTGTCGTCGTAGAACTCGACCTTGCTGATCGTCGCGTTGTCCGCGGCGGCGGCGGTCGCCGCGAGCGGTACGGCCGTGCCCTGCGAGTAGATCGCGCCGGCGGTCGGGCTGGTCAGCACGGTGATCGGCGGCTGGTGCGCGCCGACGCAGGAGGTGCCGTTGATCGTGAAGCTCGTCGGCGCCGCGTTCGTGCCGCTGTACGTGAACTGGGCGCCGGTGCTCACGGCCGCGCCCGCCGCGATGTTCGCGTTGTACGTGGCGCTCTGGACGGAGACCGTGCTGCCGGACTGTGTCCAGGTGCCGTTCCAGCCGTTCGACAGCTTCTGGTTGCCGCTGTACGCGTAGCCGAGCGTCCAGCCGTTGATGGGGTCGGTGCCCCGGTTGGTGATCGTGAGGTCGGCGGTGAAACCGCTTCCCCAGTCGTTCGTCTTGTAGTCGACGCTGCACTGAAGTGCCGCCGCCTGGGCGGTCGTCGACAGTGTGCTCAGGGTGGCCAGCGGGAGCGCGAGGGCCGCCAGTGCGGCGGTCCACAGGCGCCGTGTCCTTCGGCGTCTGCGTCGTGGGTCCATGTGCTGGTTCCTCCTTGCGGCTCGGGGAGTGCTCGGCGGAAGAAGTGGGGGAGGAGCAACAAGCCTTGAACCAGTGGGAGCGCTCCCATAGTGGGGATGGGGCTGTCAGGGGTCAAGGCTCTTGAAGAGTCGAAAAGATTCGACGCCGGTTGTTGAGGGAAAGTCAGCGGCTCCCCTGTTCTTTACCGGGCCTTGCCGCTAGCTTCGTTGACACCAGTGGGAGCGATTCCATCAGTCGGTGCGTCCGCCTTGACGTGCCTGAGCTGCGAGGAGTCGCTCATGCGACACCTTTTGCGTTCAGTACTCCCAGCCGCCGCACGAGCCGCTGCGGCCTGCCTCCTGAACCGTGCGTCGCTCTTTCCTGGGCCCGTCTCGTGAAGTGGTTCGACGATCACGCGCGCGCCGTCGATGGATGACCCCGTGAGCAACCCCGCAAGGAACCCCTCAAGGAAACGGAAATCCGCAGTCATGAGCCGTAGCAGAACAGCGATGCTCGCCGCCCTGGCGCTCGTCGCCGGCGCCTCCGGGACCGCGCTGGCGATGGTCCCGGACGCCGGGTCGATCGCCGCGATCCCGTGCACCGTCGACTACAAGGTCCAGAACGAGTGGAGCACCGGCTTCACCGCCAACGTCACCGTCACCAACAACTCGGCCGCCAAGTCGAGTTGGGCCGTGAAGTGGTCGTACGGGGGCAACCAGCAGGTCACCAGCGGCTGGAACGCGAAGGTCACCCAGTCCGGGACGGCCGTCACCGCCGCCAACGAGACGTACAACGGGTCGCTGCCGACCGGCGGTTCCGTGAGCTTCGGGTTCCAGGCGTCGTACAGCGGCGGCAACGCGCTGCCCGCGACGTTCACGCTCGACGGCGTCACCTGCAACGTCGACAGCGGCACCGGCGGACCCACCGGACCCACCGACCCCGGCACCCCCGGACCCGGCACCGGTTCCCGCGTCGACAACCCGTACGCGGGCGCCAAGGTGTACGTCAACCCGGACTGGTCGGCCAAGGCGGCGGCCGAGCCCGGCGGTTCGCGGATCTCCAACCAGCCGACCGGCGTCTGGCTCGACCGGATCGCCGCGATCACCGGCACGAGCACCGGCCGCGGCCTGCGCGCCCACCTCGACGCGGCGCTCGCCCAGAAGGGCAGCGGCGAGATGGTCGTCCAACTCGTCATCTACGACCTCCCCGGCCGCGACTGCTCGGCGCTCGCCTCCAACGGCGAACTCGGCCCGACGGAGATCGACAAGTACAAGACGCAGTTCATCGACCCGATCGCGGCGATCCTCGCCGACCCCAAGTACGCCTCGCTGCGGATCGTCAACGCGGTCGAGATCGACTCGCTGCCCAACCTCGTCACGAACACGGGCAGCCGGCCCACCGCCGTCCCGGCCTGTGACGTCATGAAGGCCAACGGCAACTACGTCAAGGGCGTCGGGTACGCGCTCAACAAGCTCGGCGCGATCCCCAACGTCTACAACTACGTCGATGCCGGTCACCACGGCTGGCTCGGCTGGGACGACAACTTCGCCCCCACCGCCCAGATCCTCCACGACGCCGCGACCGCCGAGGGCGCGACCGTCGACGACGTCCAGGGCTTCATCACCAACACGGCCAACTACAGCGCCCTGAAGGAGAACAACTTCGCCATCGGCGACAACGTGGCCGGGAAGTCGGTGCGCGAGTCGAAGTGGGTCGACTGGAACCGCTACACGGACGAGCAGTCGTACGCGCTGGCACTGCGCAACCAGCTGGTCACCGCCGGGTTCCGGTCCAACATCGGCATGCTGATCGACACCTCCCGCAACGGCTGGGGCGGCAGCGCGCGGCCGGCCGGTCCCGGCCCGCAGACCAGCGTGGACACGTACGTCGACGGCGGGCGCTACGACCGCCGTATCCACGTCGGGAACTGGTGCAACCAGGCCGGTGCCGGGATCGGCGAACGCCCGAAGGCCGCTCCCGCCGCCGGGCTCGACGCGTACGTGTGGATGAAGCCGCCGGGTGAGTCCGACGGTGCCTCCTCGGTGGTCCCGAACGACGAGGGCAAGGGCTTCGACCGCATGTGCGACCCGACGTACACCGGCAACCCGCGCAACAACAACAACCTCTCGGGTGCCATGCCCAACTCGCCGCTGGCCGGGCACTGGTTCTCGGCGCAGTTCCAGCAGTTGATGCAGAACGCGTACCCGCCGCTCAGCTGACCTTCCCCGTTCCCGCGTCCGCCGGAGTCCGGCGGACGCGGGAACCACAGCCGAGCCGGTTTTGCCGGTACCGCAATTTTTTGCGGTACCGGCAAGAGAACTGGCCCCCTCCCGGTGCGGCGGCGCACGCTGTCGCCACCACCGACGAGAGGGTGACCGTCATGGCACACCAGCACCACGACCACACGCACGACCACGGCACAGGTACCGGCACCGACACCGGCATCGACACCGGCATCGACTGGGCCGGGATGGCCCACCACCTGGAGTCCCAGGCCGAGTTGTACGCCCCCTGGTACGAGCGGGCGCTCGCCTGGCTCGGCAAGGAGATCACCGAACCCGGCCTGATCGTGGACCTCGGCAGCGGACCCGGCGTCGTCACCGGCCTGTTCGCCGAGACGTTCCCCGGCGCCCGCGTCATCGCCGCCGACGGCTCGCAGCCGTTGCTGGACCGGGCCCGCGAGCGCGCCCAGCGCCTCGGGTACGGCGACAGGTTCTCCTCCCTCGTCGGCGAACTCCCCGGCAGCCTCGCCGAGTTGGACTACCCCGCCGACCTGATCTGGGCCGGCCGCAGCCTCCACCACCTCGGCGACCAGCGCGCCGCACTCGCCGCCTGCGCGCAGCGCCTCGCCCCCGGCGGCACCCTCGCGCTCATGGAGGGCGGCCTCCCCGCCCGCTACCTCCCCCGCGACCCCGGCATCGGCCGCCCCGGCCTGGAGTCCCGCATCGAGGCGCTCACGGCGGACTGGTTCGCCCGGATGCGCGCGGACCTGCCGGGCGCGGTGGAGGAACGCGAGGACTGGGCGGCCCTGTTGACCTCGGCGGGCCTCAAGCACACGCGTACCCGCAGCTTCCTCCTCGACCTCCCGTCCCCCGCCTCGGACCGCGCCCGCACGTACGTCGTCGAGCAGTTCACGCGGGTCCGCGACGGCATCGGCGAACACCTCGACGCGGAGGACCGGGAGACGATCGACCGTCTGCTGGACCCGCAGGACCCGGCGAGCATCCAGCGCCGCCCCGACCTGTACGTGCTCGCGGCCCACACGGTGCACACGGCGGTCCGGCCGGCCTGACCCCCTGAACGCGCTTGACTTCGAGAGCGCTCCACATGGTGAACTCCCTGTCATTCACGCACGACACAGGGGGTACACCATGAATCGCGTAGCTCTCATCACCGGCGGCGGCAGCGGAATCGGCGCCGCGGTCGCCCGCCAACTCCTCGCCAAGGGCTGGAAAGTAGCCGTCACCGGCCGGGGCGAGGAGCGTCTCGCCGCCTTCGCGAAGGAACTCGGCCATCCCGACAGCCTGTTGACCTTCCCCGGCAACGCGGCCGAGTACGCCGACGTCCAGCACGCCGTCGACAACACCCTTCAGACGTACGGCCGTCTGGACACCGTCGTCGCCAACGCCGGTACGGCCACGCACGATTCCGTCGCCGAGGGCGATCCGTCCGGCTGGCCGGCGATGATCCTCACCAACGTGCTGGGCCCGGCGCTGCTGATCCGCGCCTCGATCGACGCCCTGAAGGAGACCAAGGGCCGGATCGTGCTGGTCGGCAGCGTCGCCGGGTTCGTCAACGCCCCCGGCAACCTGTACGGGGCGACGAAGTGGGCGATCACCGGACTCGCCGAGAACACCCGCCGCCAGGTCACGGAGTGGGGCGTGGGCGTCACCCACATCGCCCCGGGCCGCACCGAGACGCCGTTCTGGGACAGCTACGGAAGCCTGCCGCCGGGCCACCTCCTGACGGCGGATCAGATCGCCGACTCGGTGGTCTGGTCGATGGACCAGCCCGACGGCGTGGACGTCAACACCGTCGTCGTACGGCCGATCGGCCAGCCCAACTAACGCGAAAGGGGCGGGACATGGCGTCCCGCCCCTCTCGAAGCACTTCACCTCACGCGAGGTTGAACTCCGCCGGGTCCGGACCGATGCGCCGGTCCTCGTTCAGCGCGCTGATCGCCGCCAGGTCCTCCGTGTCGAGGGAGAAGTCGAACACCTCGATGTTCTCCTTGATCCGCGACGGGGTCACCGACTTGGGGATCACGACGTTGCCGAGCTGGAGGTGCCAGCGGAGCACGACCTGCGCCGGGGTGCGGCCGTGCTTCTGGGCGATCGCGACGATCGCCGGGACCTCCAGGAGGCCCTTGCCCTGGCCGAGCGGGGACCACGCCTCGGTGGCGATGCCCTGCTCCGCGTGCGCCTCTCGCAGCGCGTGCTGCTGGAGGTGGGGGTGCAGCTCGATCTGGTTGACCGCCGGGATCACCGAGGTCTCGGCGATGAGCCGCTCCAGGTGGCCGACGGGGAAGTTGGAGACGCCGATCGCCTTGACGCGGCCGTCGGCGTACAGCTTCTCGAACGCGTTGTACGTGTCGACGTAGAGGTCGCGCGCCGGGGTCGGCCAGTGGATCAGGTACAGGTCGACGTAGTCGAGGCCCAGCTTGCCGAGGGAGTCGTCGAACGCGCGCAGCGTCGAGTTGTAGCCCTGCTCGGTGTTCCACAGCTTCGTCGTGACGAAGAGGTCCTCGCGGGCCACGCCGGAGGCGGCGACCGCCTTGCCGGTGCCCTCCTCGTTGCCGTAGATCGCGGCCGTGTCGATGGAGCGGTAGCCGGCCTCCAGGGCGGTGGCGACCGCGCGCTCCGCCTCGTCGTCCGGCACCTGCCACACGCCGAAGCCCAGCTGGGGCATCTCGACGCCGTTGTTCAGGATGATCGGGGGGACCTTGCTGCTCACGCGCTCTCGATCCTTCGGTTGTCCGTCATGGATGCTTCCATAGTCAACGATCACGGTACGCGGCGCATTCCTCCCGGGGGAATCCGGCTCAGGAGCTGTACAGCGCCTCGACCTCTTTTGCGTACGCGTTCTCTATCGCTTTGCGCTTCAGTTTCAGCGACGGCGTCAGCAGGCCGTGCTCCTCGGTGAACGGCTGCGCGAGGATGCGGAACGTACGGATCTGCTCGGCCTGCGAGACCAGGGTGTTCGCGGCGACGACGGCCCGGCGCACCTCGGCCTCCAGGTCGGCGTCGCGCACGAGTTCGGTGGGGGACAGGCCGGGTTTCTCGCGCATCCTGAGCCAGTGCTCGACGCCCTCCAGGTCCAGGGTGACCAGCGCGGCGACGAAGGGCCGGTCGTTGCCGACGAGGATGCACTGGCCGATCAGCGGATGGTCGCGCACCCGCTCCTCCAGCAGCCCCGGCGAGACGCTCTTGCCGCCGGAGGTGACCAGGATCTCCTTCTTGCGGCCGGTGATGGTCAGATAGCCGTCGCCGTCGAGGGAGCCGAGGTCGCCGGTGGCGAGCCAGCCGTCGTGCAGGGCCTGGTCGGTGGCCTTCGGGTTGTTGAGGTAGGCGGGGAAAACGTTCTCGCCGCGCAGCCAGATCTCGCCGTCGTCCGCGATGTGCACGGTCATGCCGGGGATCGGCTGGCCGACCGTGCCGTAGCGGGTGCGGCCGGGCGGGTTCGCGGTGGCGGCGGCCGTCGTCTCCGTCAGCCCGTACCCCTCGTAGATCTGCACGCCCGCGCCCGCGAAGAACAGCCCGAGCCGCCGGTCCATCGCCGAGCCCCCGGACACCGCCTGCCGGACCCGGCCGCCCATCGCGGCGCGGACCTTCGCGTACACCAGCTTGTCGTAGATCTGATGCTGCAACCGCAGCCCGGCGGACGGCCCGGGGCCCGTCCCCCACTCCTTCGCCTCCACGGCCTCCGCGTACGCGACGGCGATCTCGACGGCCTTCTCGAACGGACCCGACCGGCCCTCCCGCTCCGCCTTGCGGCGGGCGGCGGAGAACACCTTCTCGAAGATGTACGGCACGGCCAGGAAGAACGTGGGTTTGAACGCGGCGAGGTCGGGCAGCAGGACGGCCGCCTGCATCTGCGGCTGGTGCCCGAAGCGGACCTTGCCGCGCAACGCCGCGACCTGCACCATCCGCCCGAAGACGTGCGCCAGCGGCAGGAACAGCAGCGTCGCCGGCTCGTCGCCGCGCCGGGAGCGGAAGATCGGCTCCCAGTAGCGGATCACCGTGTCGGCCTCGAACACCAGGTTGCCGTGCGTGATCACGCAGCCCTTGGGGCGGCCGGTCGTCCCCGAGGTGTAGATGACGCTCGCCACGGACTCCGGGGTGACCGCCTCGCGGTGGCGGTGGACCACCTCGTCGTCGAGGTGCGCGCCGGCGTCGTACAGCTCCCGTACGACGCCCGTGTCGAGCTGCCACAGCTCGCGCAGTCGCGGGAGGCGGTCGATGACGGTGGCGATCGTCATCGCGTGGTCCTCGTGCTCGACGACGGCCGCGACGCAGTCGCTGTCGTACAGCATCCAGAAGCACTGCTCGGCGGACGACGTCGGGTACACCGGCACCACGTGCGCGCCGATCGTCCACAGGGCGTAGTCGAAGAGCGTCCACTCGTAGCGGGTGCGGGACATGATCGCGACGCGGTCGCCGAAGCGGATGCCGCGCGCGAGCAGGCCCTTGGCCAGCGCGAGGACCTCGTCGCGGAACTCGGCGGCGGTGACGTCCCGCCACTCACCGCCCTCGTCGCGGCGGCCCAGCGCGATGTACCCGGGGTCGTCCTCGGCGTACCGGAACACGGAATCGGCGAGACCGCCGACGGGCGGGGGCAGCGCCAACGCAGGGTTGGTGAACTCGCGCAACCTCACACCCCGCTTCTTTCCGGCCGTTTTGCGCGGTGAAAGCTACCCCACGGGGGCGAGGGGCGGGAGGGGGCGGAAAGCGGAGCGATGCTCCGATACGGGGTGGTCGGGACGGGAGAAAGGCGCATGCAAGGGAAGAGAACGGACAGAAAACTGACGGTTCGGTAATTTTCGGTGCAGCAATCTCCACGGAATCTGCGCGCGGACGGTCACTGTCGGTGCAGGCGTACGCCGCCCGCGAGGATCGCCGCGGCCAGCGCGTCCGCCGCCTCCGTCGCCGGGGGCCTGCCGCGGCCGTGCACCAGGACGAAGTCCACCGGGCCCAGCTCCGGCAGCCCGAACCGGTCCGGTACGCGGACCAGACCCGGCGGCATCACCGTCCGCGAGTGCGCCATCACCCCGAGCCCCGCGCGCGCTGCCGCGACCAGCCCGTTCAGACTCCCGCTCGTGCACACGATCCGCCACGGCCGGCCCTGCCGCTCCAGCGCCTCCAGCGCGAGCGCGCGTGTGATGCCGGGCGGCGGGTAGACGATCAGCGGTACGGGGCGCTCCGCGTCCAGCCGCAGCCGCTCGGCGCCGATCCACACCAGCTCGTCGTGCCAGACCAGCTCGCCCCGGGGGTCCTCGGGACGCCGCTTGGCGAGGACCAGGTCCAGCTTCCCGGCGGCGAGCTGCTCGTGCAGGGTGCCGGACAGCTCGACCGTCAACTCCAGGTCCACCTCGGGATGTTCGTACCGGAAACCCTCCAGGATCTCCGGCAGCCGGGTCAGCACGAAGTCCTCCGACGCGCCGAACCTGAGGCGGCCCCGCAGGCGCGTGCCGGTGAAGAACGCGGTGGCCTGCTCGTGCACCGCGAGGATCCGCCGCGCGAAGCCGAGCATGGCCTCACCGTCCTCCGTCAGCTCGACGGAGTGCGTGTCCCGGGTGAACAGGGTGCGGCCGACCGCGTCCTCCAGGCGGCGTACGTGCTGGCTGACCGTCGACTGACGCAGGCCCAGACGGCGGGCGGCCTGCGTGAAACTGAGCGTCTGGGAGACGGTGAGGAAGGTGCGCAGGTGGGCGGGGTCGTACATGGGGTCAGGCTAGCTGGCTATCGCGAGACGCGATAACAGTGAGTGCCGTATGCCGGATTCCCGATCACGGCGGGGAGGAGCAGCATGGAGAGGGGTGGTTCCGCCCTCAAGAACGTCTGTACGCGCACGTGGAGAACAGTGAAACGCCTGCCGATCGACCCCTACATCCTTCTCCTCCTCGGGACCGTCGGCCTCGCGGCGCTGCTCCCGGCGCGGGGAGTGGCCGCCGACACCGTCTCCGGGTTCTCCACCGGCGCCATCGCCTTCCTCTTCTTCCTGTACGGCGCCCGCCTCTCGACCCGCGAGGCGCTGGACGGTCTGCGGCACTGGCGGCTGCACATCACCGTCCTGGCCTGTACGTTCGTGATCTTCCCGCTGCTGGGCCTCGCGACCGGCGCGCTCGTCCCGACGATCCTGACGCACCCCCTCTACCAGGGCGTCCTCTTCCTCACGCTGGTCCCCTCGACGATCCAGTCCTCGATCGCCTTCACCTCGATGGCCCGGGGCAACGTCCCGGCGGCCATCTGCGCGGGCTCCTTCTCCTCGCTGATCGGCATCGTCCTGACGCCCCTGCTGGCGGCGGCCCTGCTGGGCAGCGCGGGCGGCGGCTTCTCGGCGGACTCGCTGCTGGAGATCGTCCTCCAGCTCCTCGTGCCGTTCCTGGCGGGCCAGTTGACCCAGCGGTGGATCGGGGGGTTCATCGCACGGCACAAGAAGGTGCTCGGGCTGGTCGACCGGGGCTCGATCCTCCTCGTCGTCTACTCCGCGTTCAGCGAGGGCATGGTCCGGGGCATCTGGCACCAGGTGAGCCCCGCGCGGCTCGGGGCGCTGCTCGTCGTCGAGGCCGTGATCCTCGCGGTGATGCTGGCGCTCACCTGGTACGGCGGCAAGGCGCTCGGGTTCGACCGCGAGGACCGGATCGCGATCCAGTTCGCGGGGTCGAAGAAATCCCTGGCGTCGGGGCTGCCGATGGCCAGCGTGCTGTTCGGGGCGCAGGCTTCGCTGGCGGTGCTGCCGTTGATGCTGTTCCACCAGATGCAGCTGATGGTGTGCGCGGTGATCGCGAAGAGGCGGGCGCGGGACGAGATTGTTGTCGAGCAGCCGGTGGCGGATTCGCTCACACGGAGCTGACCGTCGTCTCGATCCTCTCCGCCCCTGCGTAAATGTTCATCGAATTACCCCGCAGGAAACCCACCAGCGTCAATCCGGTCTCATCGGCCAGATCCACCGCCAACGACGACGGCGCCGAAACCGCCGCGAGCACCGGAATTCCCGCCATCACCGCTTTCTGCGCCAATTCGAACGAAGCGCGTCCCGAGACCAGGAGAATGCTGCGGGACAACGGCAGGTCGCCGTTCTGGAGGGCGCGGCCCACCAGTTTGTCCACCGCGTTGTGGCGGCCCACGTCCTCGCGGATGTCCACGAGTTCGCCCTGGTCGGTGAAGAGAGCGGCGGCGTGCAGACCGCCGGTGCGGTCGAAGACGCGCTGGGCTTCACGCAGCCGGTCGGGCAATGCGGCGAGCAGATCGATTCCGACACGGACCGGCGGATCGTCGGAAATGGCCCAGCGCGCGGTGGTCCGTACGGCGTCGAGGCTGGCCTTTCCGCACAGGCCGCAGGACGACGTCGTATAGACATTCCGTTCCAGCGTGATATTCGGTACGACGACCTGCGGTGTGGTCCGCACATCGACGACGTTGTAGGAATTGCCGCCATCGACGGTCGCGCCCGCGCAGTACACGATGTTCTGGAGATCCCCGGCGTGCGCCAGGACTCCTTCACTCACCAGGAAGCCGGCCGCCAGCGCGAAATCGTCGCCCGGGGTGCGCATCGTGATCGCGAGGGGCTTGCCGTTGAGGCGGATCTCCAGCGGCTCCTCGGCCACGAGGGTGTCGGCGCGCGTGGACACGGCCCCGTCGCGGATTCGGACAACCTTGCGGCGTTCGGTGACTCGTCCCATGCCGTCCATTGTCCCGTAGGGGCCGGGCTGGAGAAACGATCGGTCCGACCGTTCGGCGCTCGGTGCGTACCGCTCGGCGCACACGCCCTGTACCGGGGTTCTCAAGGGCGGGGAAGATTCCTACGGTTCCGGATTCATGAGTCCCCCCATCGCCCCGCCCGGCTGGAGCCGCTGGCTCGTTCCCCCGGCCGCCCTCTCCGTCCATCTGTCGATCGGCCAGGCGTACGCCTGGAGCGTGTTCAAGCCGGCGCTGGAGTCCTCGCTGGACCTCAGCGGGACGCAGAGCGCGCTGCCGTTCCAGCTCGCCATCGTGATGCTGGGGCTGTCCGCCGCGTTCGGCGGGACCCTCGTCGAGCGCAACGGGCCGCGCTGGGCGATGACCGTCGCGCTGGTGTGCTTCTCCACCGGGTTCCTGGTCTCCGCGCTGGGCGCCGCGACCGAGCAGTACTGGCTGATCGTGTTCGGGTACGGGTTCATCGGCGGCATCGGGCTCGGCATCGGCTACATCTCGCCGGTGTCGACACTGATCAAGTGGTTCCCGGACCGGCCCGGCATGGCGACCGGCATCGCCATCATGGGCTTCGGCGGCGGCGCGCTGATCGCCTCGCCGTGGTCGGCGCAGATGCTGGAGTCGTTCGGCCGGGACAGCGAGGGGATCGCGCTCGCGTTCCTCGTGCACGGGCTGACGTACGCGGTGTTCATGACGCTCGGCGTGCTGCTGGTACGGGTGCCGAGGCCGGCGGAGACGGTGTCCACGGTCGCCGTTTCCGTCTCGGGGCCGCAGGTCTCCGCCAACAGTGCCGTCCGGACACCGCAGTTCTGGTGCCTGTGGGTCGTCCTGTGCATGAACGTGACCGCTGGGATCGGCATCCTGGAGAAGGCCGCGCCCATGATCCAGGACTTCTTCGCGAACACGTCGCAAACGGTTACCGCAACAGCCGCCGCCGGGTTCGTGGCGTTGCTGTCGGCCGCGAACATGGCGGGGCGGATCGGCTGGTCGTCGACGTCCGACCTGATCGGGCGCAAGAACATCTACCGCGTGTACTTGGGCGTGGGTGCGGTGATGTACGCGCTGATCGCCAGCTTCGGCGACTCCTCCAAGCCGCTGTTCGTGGTCTGCGCGCTGGTCATCCTGTCGTTCTACGGCGGCGGGTTCGCGACCATCCCCGCTTACCTGAAGGACCTGTTCGGGACCCACCAGGTCGGCGCGATCCACGGGCGGCTGCTCACCGCCTGGTCGACGGCCGGCGTACTCGGTCCGCTGATCGTCAACTGGATCGCCGACCGGCAGAAGGAGGCCGGCAAGGACGGCGCCTCCCTCTACACGCTCTCCCTGTTCATCATGATCGGCCTGCTCGCCGTCGGCTTCGTCGCGAACGAGCTGGTCCGCCCCGTCCACCCCCGTCACCATGTGACGGCCACCCCGAAGGAGGCAGTCGATGTCCCAGCAGAGTCCGCCTGACCGGCGCCCGCTGATCGTCTTCGCCTGGGTGTGGGTGGGGGCGCCGCTGGCCTATGGTCTCTACGAACTCGTACAGAAGGCCACGAAACTGTTTACCGGCTAGTAGCGGTGATACGGGTGTTCGGGCGTTCTCTGTTGTGAGGGAAGCTGACAACAGGTGCGCCCGATTCCTGTTGCTTCACCTGTCCTCCTACCCGTGAGTCACTGACCAGACTGGGGAATCCCGCTACCCAAGGCCACTAGGGGATCCCAGATGAACGGCTCTCGCATCGCCGCCGTCGGCCACTACCAGCCCGCCAAGCTGCTCACGAACGCGGAACTGGCGGGCATCGTCGACACCAATGACGAGTGGATCACGTCGCGGGTGGGTATCCGCACCCGCCATATCGCCGGCCCCGACGAACCCGTCGACGAGCTTGCCGCGCACGCCGCGGCCAAGGCGCTCGCCGCCGCCGGGCTCGGTCCGGACGACATCGACCTCGTGCTCGTCGCGACGTCCACGGCCGTCGACCGCTCGCCCAACATGGCCGCCCGGGTCGCCGCCCGCCTCGGCATTCCCGGTCCCGCCACGATGGACCTCAACGTCGTGTGCGCCGGGTTCACCCACACGCTGGCCACCGCCGACCACATCGTGCGCGGCGGCGGGGCGAACCGGGCGCTGGTCATCGGCGCCGACAAGATGTCCGAGGTCGTCGACTGGACCGACCGCACGACCTGCGTCCTCGTCGGGGACGGGGCGGGCGCGGCCGTCGTCGAGCGGTCCGAGGAGGCCGGGATCTCGCCGGTGCTGTGGGGGTCGGTGCCGGAGATGGGGAACGCCGTGCGTATCGAGGGGCAGCCCGCGCGGTTCGCGCAGGAGGGGCAGAGCGTGTACCGGTGGGCCACGACCCAGTTGCCGCCGCTCGCCCGGCAGGCGTGCGAGCGCGCCGGGCTCGTGCCGGCCGATCTCGCGGCGGTCGTGCTGCACCAGGCCAACCTGCGCATCATCGAGCCGCTCGCGGAGAAGATCGGGGCGGTGAACGCGGTGGTGGCGCGGGATGTGGTCGAGTCGGGGAACACGTCTGCGGCGAGTATTCCGCTGGCGTTCTCGAAGCTGGTGGAGCGGGGGGAGATCTCCAAGGGGGATCCGGTGCTCTTGTTCGGGTTCGGGGGGAACCTGTCGTATGCGGGGCAGGTGGTGCGGTGCCCGTAGGGGGTTCGGTGGCGGGTTCGCGGCTCCGGGGCGGGCCTTCTCGTGCCGTGGGGTGGGTTTTTTCGCGCCGTAGACTGTAGACGAAAGACAATCGATACTGGCTCTCCGGCGCGGGTGCGTGATGCCGCGTGATGCTGGGTGCTTGGGGCGCCGCCCTGGAGGGGGACGCAATGTTGACGTCTGGACTGCCGCACGGCTCGGTGCCCCGGCTGGAGCGGCCCGGGCCCCTGCGGGACCGCGTCTACGAGGCGCTGCTCGAACTGATCATCACGCGCGCGCTGCGGCCCGGCCAGCACCTCGTCGAGAGCGAGCTCGCCGGGCACCTCGGGGTCTCGCGCCAGCCCGTGCGGGAGGCGTTGCAGCGGCTGAACACCGAGGGGTGGGTGGATCTGCGGCCCGCGCAGGGGGCGTTCGTGCACGAGCCCACGGAGGAGGAGGCCGACCAACTCCTCACGGTACGCACGCTGTTGGAGGCCGAGGCGGCGCGCCTCGCCGCCGGGCAGCCGACCGAGGCGGGGCTCGCGGAGCTGCGGGAGATCCACGGACAGGGCCTCGACGCGGTCGCCCGGGACGACGTGGACGCGGCCGTCGCCCTCAACGCCCGGTTCCACGCGGTCATCATGGACCTGGCCGGCAACACGGTCCTCGGGGAACTCGCGGCGCAGGTGGACCGGCGGGTGCGGTGGTACTACATGCCGATAGCGCGGCAGCGGGGGCGCAAGTCCTGGGACGAACACCGGGAGTTGATCGCGGCGATCGAGGCGGGGGACGGGGAGCGGGCGACGCGGCTGATGCGGGAGCACACGGAGCACACGCGGCGCTCGTACCACGAGCGGGAGAAGTAGGCGCCGGTTCGTCTTTTTGGTACTGGTTTTTGGTACTGGCGGACGGTCTCGCCCCGATCTTTGTCCTGAGAGTGGAGAAAGTCGGCGGTAATTCGTGCACAACTTCTTCCCAGGTTCGGCGCCCGCTGCTACGTTCCCTTCGAAAGCACGGAACGGACGGCCGACGCGAGGCGGGGAGGGGCACGTGAGACGGATGACGGCACGGCCCGCGAACGCCCACCAGGCCAGGCTGCTGCACCTGTTGCGGGACGGCGGCCAGAGTTCCCGGGCCCAGCTCGGCGACCGGGTCGACCTCTCGCGGTCGAAGCTGGCCGTGGAGGTGGACCGGCTGCTGGAGACGGGACTGGTCGTCGCCGACGGCCTCGCCGCCTCCCGGGGCGGACGGCGCTCGCACAACGTGCGCCTCAACCCCGAACTGCGCTTCCTGGGCGTCGACATCGGCGCGACCTCGGTCGATGTCGCCGTCACCAACGCCGAGCTGGAGATACTCGGCCACCTCAACCAACCGCTCGACGTCCGCGAGGGACCCGTCGCGGTCTTCGAGCAAGTCCTCGCCATGACCGCCAAGTTGAGGGCCACCGGCCTCGCCGACGGCATCGACGGCGCGGGCATCGGCGTCCCCGGCCCGGTCCGCTTCCCCGAGGGCGTCCCCGTGGCGCCGCCGATCATGCCGGGCTGGGACGGCTTCCCCGTACGGGAGGCGCTCAGCCAGGAACTCGGCTGCCCGGTGATGGTCGACAACGACGTGAACCTGATGGCGATGGGGGAGCAGCACGCCGGGGTCGCCCGGTCCGTCGCCGACTTCCTCTGCGTCAAGATCGGCACCGGCATCGGCTGCGGCATCGTCGTCGGCGGCCAGGTCTACCGGGGTACGACCGGCAGCGCCGGCGACATCGGCCACATCCGGGCCGTACCGGACGGCAGGCCCTGCGCCTGCGGCAACCGGGGCTGCCTGGAGGCCCACTTCAGCGGCGCGGCGCTGGCCAGGGACGCGATGGAGGCGGCGCGGCAAGGGCTGTCCGCCGAACTCGCCGATCGGCTCGCGGTCAATGGCACGCTGACCGGCGCGGACGTCGCCGCGGCGGCGGTCGCCGGTGACACCACCGCGCTCGACCTGATCCGTGAAGGGGGGAGCCAGGTCGGGCAGGTCATCGCCGGGCTCGTCTCCTTCTTCAACCCCGGCCTGGTGGTGATCGGCGGCGGGGTGACCGGCCTCGGCCACAACCTGCTCGCCGCGATCCGTACCCAGGTCTACCGTCAGTCGCTGCCCCTGGCGACCGGCAACCTGCCCATCGTCCTGGGGGAGTTGGGTCCCACCGCCGGAGTCATCGGCGCGGCCCGGCTGATCAGCGACCACCTGTTCTCACCCGCGTAGGCGACACCCGCCGCCCTTCTGTACAGAGCCGCTTTCCCGTCCGTACGTAGTCGCTCAACAGGCTTGCCCCGCACCGGAGTTCACCCGTCCGGCAGTCCATCGCGCCCTGACACCGGCCCGCACCCGCCCGCCGAGGGGATCCACCATGGCACCACAAGCACCGCTGCTCAGCATGTCCGGCATCACCAAGTCGTTCCCCGGCGTCCGCGCCCTGGACGGCGTCGACCTCGACGTCCAGGCCGGTGAAGTGCACTGTCTGCTCGGCCAGAACGGCGCGGGAAAGTCCACGCTGATCAAGATCCTGGCCGGCGCCCACCAGCCCGACGACGGCACGATCCGCTGGCGCGGCGAGGAGGTCACGCTGCGCTCCCCGATCGCCGCGATGCGCCTCGGCATCGCCACCATCTACCAGGAACTCGACCTCGTCGAGCACCTGTCGGTGGCCGAGAACGTCTACCTGGGCCACGAGCCCACGGCCGCCGGGTTCGTCGTCCGGTCCAGGTCGGCGAAAGCCGCAACTGCCGCACTGCTCAAGCGACTTGGCCACCCGGAGGTCCAACCGGGGAAGCTGGTCGGGGAGTTGTCGGCGGCGCAGCGGCAGATCGTGTCGATGGCCCGCGCGCTCTCGCACGACGTACGGCTCATCGTGATGGACGAGCCGTCCGCCGCGCTCGACCCGGACGAGGTCGACAACCTGTTCCGGATCGTCGCCGACCTCACCGCCGACGGGGTCGCCGTCGTCTACATCTCGCACCGGCTGGAGGAGATCCGCCGGATCGGGGACCGGGTGACCGTCCTCAAGGACGGCCGCGCGGTCGCGGGGGGACTGCCCGCCGAGTCGACGCCGACGAGTGAAGTGGTCGCGCTGATGACCGGCCGCAATGTCGAATACGTCTTCCCGGCAAGGCCGGTTGACGCCGCGTCAGGCACTCCGGTGCTTGAGGTGCGCGGGCTCGCCCGGGACGGCGAGTTCGAGCCCGTCGACTTCGAGGTGCGGGCCGGGGAGATCGTCGGACTCGCGGGTCTGGTCGGCTCCGGACGCTCCGAGATCCTGGAGACCGTGTACGGCGCCCGCAAGCCGACGGCCGGTCAAGTCCTCGTGGAGGGCAAGCAGTTGAGGCCGGGCAGCGTACCCGCCGCCGTCCGCGCCGGACTCGGGCTCGCCCCCGAGGAACGCAAGGCGCAAGCCCTGCTGATGCTCCAGTCCGTCACTCGCAACGTCTCCGTGTCCACCCTCTCCCGCTTCGCGCGGGCCGGCTGGATCGACCGCGCCGCCGAACAGGGCGCCGCCCGCGCCGCGACCCGCGAACTCTCCCTGCGGCCGGACAACCCGTCCGCCGCCGTGCGCACCCTCTCCGGCGGCAACCAGCAGAAAGCGGTCCTCGCCCGCTGGCTGCTGCGCGGCTGCAAGGTGCTCCTCCTCGACGAGCCGACGCGCGGCGTCGACGTCGGAGCGCGCGCCGAACTCTACGCCGTCGTACGGCGATTGGCCGACGAAGGGCTCGCCGTGCTGCTCGTCTCCAGCGAGGTGCCCGAAGTTCTCGGCCTCGCCGACCGCGTCCTGGTCCTGCGCGAGGGTCGCGTCGTCCACACCGCCCCCGCCCGCGAACTCGACGAACACCGTGTCCTCGACCTCGTCATGGAAGGAAGCCCCGCGTCATGACGCAGCCCGTCTCCCCGCCGCGGGACAGCGCCGACAAGGTGCCCGCACTCGATCAACGCCCCGGCTGGCGCGCCGTGTTGGTCCGCGCAGACGTCCGTACGCTCTCGCTGGTCGGCGTCCTCGCTGTCCTGATCGCCATCGGCGGGATCACCAAGCCCGACGAGTTCCTCGACACCCGCAACCTCCAACTCGTCCTCACCCAGGCGTCGGTGATCGGTGTCGTCACCGTCGGCATGACCTTCGTCATCATCTCCGGCGGCATCGACCTGTCGGTCGGCGCGATCGTCGCCCTCTCCTCGGTGTGGGCGACCACCGTCGCCACCCAGGAGTACGGCTTCGCCGGCGTCCTGTTCACCGCCGTCCTCGTCGGCCTCGGCTGCGGACTCGTCAACGGGGTGCTCATCGCGTACGGCGGGATGGTGCCCTTCATCGCGACGCTCGCCATGCTCGCCTCGGCGCGCGGACTCGCCCTCCAGATCACCGACGGGCAGACCCAGATCGTCACCATCAGCAGCATCCTCGACCTCGGCGAACGCGACGCCTACGTGCTCGGCGTCCCGCCGCTCGTCCTGGTGTTCGCGTTCGTGACCGTCGTCGGGTGGCTGCTGCTGAACCGGACCACGTTCGGGCGCCGGGCCGTCGCGGTCGGCGGCAACCCCGAGGCCGCGCGGCTCGCCGGCATCGACGTACGGCGCCAGCGGCTCTACCTCTACCTGCTGTCCGGGCTGTGCTGCGGGATCGCCGCGTTCCTGCTGATCATCCTGTCCGGCTCCGGCCAGAACACCAACGGCAACCTGTACGAACTCGACGCCATCGCCGCCGCCATCATCGGCGGAACCCTGCTCAGCGGGGGTCGCGGCACCATCGTCGGCTCCGTCCTCGGCGTCCTGATCTTCACCACGATCACCAACATCTTCGCCCTGAACAACCTCCAGACCGACGTCCAGCAGATCGCCAAGGGCGCGATCATCGTCGCCGCCGTCCTGGTCCAGCGCCGCACCGCGAACGCGACCTGAGGAAAGGTTTTCACCGCCATGGCACACATCCCCAGCCGCAGAGGGCTGCTCTTCGGGACCGCCGCCGTCTCGGCCGCCGCCGTCCTCACCGCTTGCACCAGCAACGAGTCGAGCGACGACAAGGACCAGGCCGCCACCAGCGGGCAGCCCGCCGCCGACGACCAGCCCGGCAAACAGGTCACCGTCGGGTTCGCCGGGCCCCAGGCCGACCACGGCTGGCTCAACGCGATCAACGACCAGGCCAAGAAGCGCGCCCAGAAGTACTCCGACGTCACGCTGGAGATCACCGAGGGGTCCAACGACACCGCCCAGCAGATCGGGCAGATCGAGACCCTCATCAACAAGAAGGTCGACGTCCTCGTCATCCTGCCCGCCGACGGCAAGGCCCTCACTCAGGTCGGCCTCAAGGCGATGCGCGCCGGGATCCCCGTCGTCAACCTCGACCGGATCTTCAACACCCCCCAGGCGTACCGGTGTTGGATCGGCGGCGACAACTACGGCATGGGCTTCAACGCCGGGCGGTACATCGGCGAGAAGCTCAAGGGCAAGGCGAACGCGAAGGTCGTCGAACTCGCCGGCATCGACAACCTGGAGCTGACCCGCCAGCGCACCCAGGGCTTCGACGACGCGCTGAAGAACTACCCCAACATCCGCAAGGTGGCCCGCCAGGCGGCCGACTTCACCGTCGAGTCCGGACAGGCCAAGATGGCCCAACTCCTCCAGGCCCAGTCCCAGTTCGACGCCCTGTGGAACCACGACGACGACCAGGGCGTGGGCGCCCTGCGCGCCGTCTCGCAGGCCGGACGCGACGACTTCCTCATGGTCGGCGGCGCGGGCGCGCTCTCCGCGATGCAGGCCATCAAGCAGGACAACGGCGTCCTGAAGGCGACCGTCCTGTACCCGCCGACGATGGCCGCCTCCGCGATCGACCTCGCCCGCGCCCTCGGCCAGGGCAAGGGCGTCGGCGGACTCTCCGAGTTCGAGATCCCCGCCTCGATCACCCTGTACTCGGCCGTCGTCGACAAGACCAACGTCGACCAGTACCTGCCCACCGGCTTCAGGTGACAGACCCGGCCGGGCCCCGGGAGCGGCCCGGCCCGCATCCCCCCACCGCGCGCACCACGACGAGGAGGACCACCGCATGGAACAGCCGCAGGAGCCGAAGGAGTCGGCCGGGAAACCGCCGCTGCGCGTCGGCATGGTCGGCTACGCCTTCATGGGCGCCGCCCACTCCCAGGGCTGGCGCACCGTCGGCCGGGCCTTCGACCTCCCCCTCACCCCGGTCCTCGCCGCGATCTGCGGACGCGACCCGGACGCGGTACGCCAGGCCGCTGACCGGTACGGCTGGGAGTCCGCCGAGACCGACTGGCGGGAGCTGATCGCCCGCGACGACATCGACCTCGTCGACATCTGCACCCCCGGCGACAGCCACGCCGAGATCGCGCTCGCGGCCCTCGCGGCCGGCAAGCACGTGCTGTGCGAGAAACCCCTCGCGAACACGGTCGAAGAGGCCGAGGGGATGGTCCGGGCCGCCGAAGAGGCGTACGGGCGTGGGCAGTTGGCGATGGTCGGGTTCAACTATCGCCGGGTTCCCGCGACCGCTTTCGCCCGGCAGTTGGTGGACGCGGGGCGGCTCGGCAGGCTGCGGCACGTACGGGTGACGTACCTTCAGGACTGGCTCGTCGACCCGGAGTTCCCGCTCACCTGGCGGTTGCGGAAGGAGCTTGCCGGGTCCGGGGCGCTGGGTGACCTCGGCGCTCATATCGTCGACCTCGCCCAGTACTTGGCGGGGGAGCGGCTTGCCGGGGTGTCGGCGCTGATCGAGACGTTCGTACGGGAACGCCCGCTGCCTGTCGGGTCTTCTGGGGGTCTGTCCGGCGGTGCTGTCGGTGCTGAGACCGGTACCGTCACCGTCGACGACGCCGCCCTGTTCACCGGGCGGTTCGCCTCCGGTGCCCTCGCCTCCTTCGAGGCCACCCGCTACGCCACCGGCCGCAAGAACGCCCTGCGCATCGAACTCAACGGCGAGAAGGGCTCGTTGTGGTTCGACCTGGAGCGGCTCAACGAACTCTGGTTCCACGACGGCACGTTGCCCGACACCGAGGGCGGCTTCCGCCGCATCCTCGTCACCGAGCCCGACCACCCCTACCTCGGCGCCTGGTGGCCCCCGGGGCACGGCCTCGGCTACGAGCACACCTTCACCCACCAGGCCCACGACCTCGTCCACGCCATCGCCGAACTCCGTTCCCCCGAACCGTCGTTCGCCGACGGGCTCCAGGTGCAGCGGGTGCTCGCGGCGGTCGAGGAGAGCGCCGAGAAGAACTCCGTCTACACCCCGGTCAACTGAGGAGGCCCGAACATGCCGCGCCCGTTCACCCTGTTCACCGGCCAGTGGGCCGACCTTCCGCTGGAGGAGGTCTGCCGGCTCGCCCGCGACTTCGGCTACGACGGTCTCGAACTCGCCTGCTGGGGCGACCACTTCGAGGTCGACAAGGCCCTTGCCGATCCGTCCTATGTCGAGTCCCGGCACCAACTCCTCGACAAGTACGGCCTGAAGTGCTGGGCCGTCTCCAACCACCTGGTCGGGCAGGCCGTCTGCGACGCCATCATCGACGAACGGCACCAGGCGATCCTGCCCGCCGAGGTGTGGGGGGACGGTGACCCCGAAGGCGTACGGCGCCGGGCCGCCGAGCGGATGCGGGACACGGCGCGGGCCGCCGCCGCGTTCGGGGTCGACACCGTCGTGGGGTTCACCGGGTCCGCGATCTGGCACCTCGTCGCCATGTTCCCGCCCGCGCCCGAGTCGATGATCGAGCGGGGGTACGAGGACTTCGCCGCGCGGTGGAACCCGATCCTGGACGTCTTCGACGCCGAGGGGGTGCGGTTCGCGCACGAGGTTCATCCCAGTGAGATCGCCTACGACTACTGGACCACCCATCGCGCGCTGGAGGCCGTCGGGCACCGGGCCGCGTTCGGGCTCAACTTCGACCCCTCCCATTTCGTGTGGCAGGACCTCGATCCCGTCGGGTTCCTCTGGGACTTCCGGGACCGGATCTACCACGTCGACTGCAAGGAGGCGCGCAAGCGGCTGGACGGCCGTAACGGGCGGCTCGGTTCCCACCTGCCGTGGGGCGACCCCCGGCGTGGCTGGGACTTCGTGTCGGCCGGGCACGGGGACGTTCCCTGGGAGGACGTGTTCCGGATGCTGCGGTCCATCGACTATCAGGGGCCGATCTCCGTCGAGTGGGAGGACGCCGGGATGGACCGGCTCCAGGGGGCGCCGGAGGCGCTGACCCGCTTGAAGGGGTTCGACTTCGAGCCGCCGTCGACTTCGTTCGATGCGGCGTTCTCCAGCTGAGGTGGGGGCGGGGGGTTGAGTGGCTGAGCCATTGAGCCATTGAGCCATTGAGCCACTGAGCCTCCGAGCCATCGAGCCACTGCACCGGCAGAAGTGGCTCAGCCACTCAGCCACCGACCCACCGACCCACTCGTTCTGTCCGGGCTGACCGCAGCACCGCGCCGTCAGCCCCGCACTCCCCGCTCCGGGATGACGGCGCATCCCGGCGTACGCACCCGCACGTACCACCCTGGAGGCACCCGTGCACGGGAACGACCCCACCAACCGCACCCCGAGAAGACGTCCAGCGCTGCGCAGGGCCGTCGCGCTGACGACCGGCGCCCTGCTCGCGGGGGCGTCGCTCACTCTCACCTCGCCCGTCGCCGGCGCGGCCGACGCCCGTTCCTCGACCGCCGCCGAGGACTTCCAGCAGGTCACCCTCGCGAAGGGCGAGGCGGAGGTCGGCGAGCCGATGTCGCTCGCCGTCCTGCCCGACCGTTCCGTCCTGCACACCTCCCGCGACGGCGAACTCCGCCTCACGGACGCGGCAGGGAACACCCGGCTGATCGGCAAGCTCGACGTCTACTCCCACGACGAGGAGGGCCTCCAAGGCATCGGCGTCGACCCGCAGTTCAGCTTCAACCGCTTCATCTACCTCTACTACGCGCCCAAGTTGAACACCCCGGCCGGCGACGCCCCCGAGAACGGCACCGCCGCCGACTTCGCGCCCTTCGACGGTGTCAACCGCCTCTCCCGGTTCACGCTGAACGCGGACGGCACCCTGAACACGGCCAGCGAGAAGCAGATCCTGGACGTCCCGGCCTCGCGCGGCCTGTGCTGTCACGTCGGCGGGGACATCGACTTCGACGCGGCGGGCAACCTGTACCTGTCGACGGGCGACGACACGAACCCGTTCCAGTCCGACGGGTTCACCCCCATCGACCAGCGCGACGGCCGCAACCCCGCCTTCGACGCCCGGCGTTCGGCCGGCAACACCAACGACCTGCGCGGCAAGATCCTGCGCATCAAGGTGAACGCCGACGGCTCGTACACGGTCCCCGACGGCAACCTGTTCGCGCCCGGCACCGACAGGACGCGGCCCGAGATCTACGCGATGGGCTTCCGCAACCCGTTCCGCTTCAGCGTCGACAAGGCCACCGGCTACCTCTACATCGGCGACTACGGCCCCGACGCGGGCGCCGCCGACCCGAACCGGGGCCCGGCAGGGCAGGTCGAGTTCGACCGCGTCACCGGCCCCGGCAACTTCGGCTGGCCGTACTGCACCGGTGCCAACGATGCCTACAAGCAGTACGACTTCGGCACGAAGACCTCCGGCGCGGCCTTCGACTGCAACGCCCCGAAGAACACCTCCCCGCACAACACGGGCCTCGTCGACCTGCCCCCGGCACAGCCCGCGTGGATCCCCTACGACGGCCCCTCCAAGCCGGAGTTCGGCGACGGCTCCGAGTCCCCGATGGGCGGCCCGGTCTACCACTACGACGCGAACCTCGACTCGCCGGTCAAGTTCCCCCAGGCGTACGACGGGGACTTCTTCGCCGGGGAGTTCGGCCGCCGCTGGATCAAGCGCATCTCCAGCGACGCGAACGGCACCGTTCAGTCCATCAGTGACATCCCCTGGTCCGGCACCCAGGTGATGGACATGGCGTTCGGCCCCGACGGCGCGCTGTACGTCCTCGACTACGGCCTCTCCTGGTTCGGCGGCGACGAGCACTCGGCGCTGTACCGCATCGAGAACGCGACCGACGGCCACTCGCCCGTGGCGCAGGCAGCCGCCAACAGGACGTCCGGACAAGCCTCGTTGAAGGTGAAGTTCTCCTCGGCCGGGACGTCCGACCAGGACGGCGACGCGCTCACGTACAGCTGGGACTTCGGTGACGGCGCGACCTCGACGTCCGCGAACCCGTCGCACACGTACCGTCAAAACGGCACCTACACCGCGACGTTGACCGCGAAGGACCCCTCCGGCCGTACCGGCAGCGCGAGCGTCCAGGTCGTCGTCGGCAACACCGCGCCGACCGTCGTCGTCCAAACCCCCCTGGACGGGCAGCTGTTCAGCTTCGGTGACGCGATCCCGTTCACGGTGAAGGTCACCGACCCCGAGGACGGCAAGGCGATCGACTGCTCCAAGATCACCGTCCGCTTCATCCTCGGCCACGACAGCCACGGCCACCCGATCACCTCCGGGACCGGCTGCACCGGCACCCTCCAGACCAGCGCCGACGGCGGCCACGACCCCAACGCCAACATCTTCGGGGTGCTCGACGCCGAGTACACGGACAACGGGGGCGGCGGTCAGGCCGCGCTGACCTCGCACGACCAGAATGTCCTCCAGCCCCGGCACCGGCAGGCCGAGCACTTCAACAACTCCAGTGGTGTGACGGTGACTTCGCGGACGTCCGCGAACGGTGCGAAGACCGTGGGCGCCATCGAGAACGGCGACTGGATCTCGTTCACGCCGTACGCGCTGCGGGGCGTCGGCTCGGTGACGGCCCGGGTCGCTTCCGCCGGAGTCGGCGGCACGCTGGAGATCCGCGCGGGATCGGCCAAGGGCACCCTCCTCGGCAAGGCCCATGTGCCGGTGACCGGCGGCTGGGAGACCTACCAGGACGTCACCGCGAAGCTGTCCCGGGCACCGCGCGGGAGCACCGTCCTCTATCTCGTCTTCAAGGGCCGCAGCGGTCAACCCCTGTACGAGATCGACGACTTCACCTTCACCACGAACTGAGAGGCACGCCCCCATGATGCGCGCACTGAGCGCGGTCGCGGGCGCCACCCTGCTCCTCGGCGCCCTCGCCGAACCAACTGCCCTGGCCCGCCCGGACGATACGACGCCCCGCGTCCTCGTCTTCTCCAAGACGGCCGCCTTCCGGCACGACTCCATCCCCGACGGCATCAACGCGATCCGTGAACTCGGCGTGTCCAGCGGCGAGTTCGAGGTCGACTCGACGGAGGACGCGAGCGCGTTCAACACCGCGAACCTCCATCGCTACGCCGCCGTCGTCTTCCTCTCCACCACCGGGAACGTCCTCGACGAGACCCAACAGACCGCGTTCGAGGGGTACATATACAAAGGAGGTGCCTACGTCGGCGTCCACGCAGCCGCCGACACCGAGTACGACTGGGCGTTCTACGGCGGCCTCGTCGGCGCCTACTTCCGCGGCCACCCGGCGATCCAGCCGGCCGACATGGTCGTCGAGGACCGCGCCCACCCGGCGACGTCCGCTCTCCCGCCGACCTGGCACCGCACCGACGAATGGTACGACTACCGCTCCAACCCCCGTTCTTCCGTACGGGTGTTGGCGTCCCTGGACGAGTCGTCCTACACCGGCGGCGGCATGAACGGCGATCACCCGATCGCCTGGTGCCAGACCTACCAGGGTGGCCGCTCCTTCTACACCGGCGCGGGACACACCAAGGAGTCGTACACGGACCCGAGTTACCGGGCGCACCTGCTCGGCGGGATCCGGTACGCGATCGGCGCGGCCCAGGCCGACTGCCGGCCGGAGAGCGGCTATACGCAACTCGCCGACGGTGACTGGCGGCAGGCCGGCCCCGGCTCCTTCACCCGCTCCACGGACGGGACCTGGACCTCGTCCGGCGGGATGGGGCTTCTCTGGTACGCCGGACGCGCCTTCTCCTCGTACTCGCTGAAGCTCGACTGGAAGGTGACCGGCGACTCCAACTCCGGTGTGTTCGTGGGGTTCCCGGCCTCCGACGACCCCTGGTCGGCCGTCGATCGCGGGTACGAGGTGCAGATCGACGCCACCGACGTACCCTCACGGACCACCGGCGCTGTGTACGGGTTCAAGTCCGCCGACCTGAGGAAGCGCGACCGTGCGCTGAATCCGCCGGGGGAGTGGAACACGTACGAGATCCGGGTGGAGGGCGAGCGGCTGCGCGTCTGGCTCAACGGCGTGCGGATCAACGACTACACCAACCGTGACCCGGTGCGCAGTCTGCGCGACGGACACATCGGGCTCCAGAACCACGGGCCCGCCGACGAGGTGTCGTTCCGCGACATCCGCGTCAAGGAACTGCCCAGCAAGGGCCGTTGACCGGCGGTGGGCGGGAGTCGCCGGACTCCCGCCCGCCGTCCCTCTCTCAACTCACGTACATCGCAAGGAGGTTGCCATGCCCGACGTAGGCGTCTGGCTGATCGGCGCACGAGGCTCCGTCGCCACCACCGCCGTCGCGGGCTGCGCGGCCGTGACGGCTGGACTCCGCCCCTCGACCGGACTCGTCACGGAGAAACCAGAGTTCGCCAACTCCGGTCTACCGCCGCTGACTTCGCTGGTCTTCGGGGGCCATGACATCTCGGACACACCGCTGGTGAAGCGGGCGGAGGAACTGGCGGCGGAGGGGGTACTGCCGGTGGGGCTCGCGGCTGCGGTGGAGAGGGAACTGGCCGCTGCTGACCGGGAGATCAGGGTGGGGTGGGGGAGGGGTGGAGCTGGGGGTGTTCGTGTTGTCGCCGACGGTGGACCTGGTGATGTGGGTGCCGGGCGCGAGGGCGGTGGCGGGGCGGATGCCGTAAGTGTCGGTGTCGGGGCTCGTGTTGACGCCGGTGGTTCGGGTGAGGTGTGGCGGTCGGCGGGTCTCGGTGACGCCGTTGTTGGAAGCGAGGGTCCGTTCGGGCTGCTGGAGCGTGACGAGCAGTACGTCGCTGCTCTTGCCGCGGATATTCAGGACTTCATGCGGCGCCGGGGGCTTGCCCGTGCGGTCGTCGTGAACGTCGCGTCCACCGAGGCGGCGGTCAACGGGGCTGCTCTGCCGCCGAGTTCGCTGTATGCGGCGGCTGCTCTGCGGGCCGGCTGTCCCTACGTCAACTTCACGCCCTCCACGGGGCTGCACCACCCCGCGCTCGCGGGGTTCGCGGAGGCGCGCGGGCTGCCGTACGCCGGGCGGGACGGGAAGACCGGGCAGACCCTCCTGCGCTCGGTCCTCGGTCCGATGTTCAACCGGCGTGCGCTGGACGTTCGTTCCTGGTCCGGCGTCAACCTCCTCGGCGGTGGGGACGGTGCCGCGCTGGCCGATCCCGGTGCCGCCGCCGCGAAGAACGCGGGCAAGGAGCGGGTCCTCGCCGACACGCTGGGCACGACCCCCGAGGGCCGCGTCCACATCGACGACGTACCCGCCCTCGGTGACTGGAAGACCGCGTGGGACCACATCGCCTTCGATGGTTTCCTCGGCACACGGATGACGCTCCAGACGACCTGGCAGGGCTGCGACTCGGCTCTCGCTGCACCCCTGGTCCTCGACCTCGCCCGCCTGACGCTGCGCGCACACGAACTCGGGCTGTCCGGGGCGCTGCCCGCCTTGGCGTTCTTCTTCAAGGACCCGGTGGGGGAGGCGGCTTCGGGGTTGGAGGAGCAGTGGGGGGAACTGGTGCGGTTTGCGAGGGAGTTGGGGGTCGGTGAGGTCGGTAGGAGGGTGGCTGGGCGGGGGTTCATGGCGGGGGGTGAGGGGGCGTGAGTGGAGGCGAGTGGGCAGGCCGGGTTGGCGCGGTTGGAGGTGAGGCCGGTGTGGGCGGAGAGGGGAGGGGTGATGTGCGCGGAGGCGAGGGGGCGGGTCGGGTCGGTGTGGTTGGGGGCGATGCCGGTGCGTGTGGGGCGGGGAGAAGCGGCGTGCGCGGAGGCGAAGGGGCGGGTCGGGTCGATGCGGTTGGGGGTGAGGCCGGTGCGGGCGAAGAGGAGAAGGGGGACGTGAGCGGAGGCGAAGGGGCGGGCCGAGCCGGTGTGGTTGGGGGCGATGCTGGTGCGCGCGGAGAGGGGAGAAGCGGCGTGCGCGAGGTCGACAGGGCGAGTGGAGGTGATGTGCGTACAGGTGGGGTGAGCGGGGACGGCGTGCGTGGGACGGACGGGGTGGGCAAGGGAGCCGTGCGCGAGGTGGGCTGGGTGGGGGAGAGCGGCGTGCGCGAGGCAGGCGGGGTAGGGGAGGGCGGTGTGCGTGGGACAGGCGAGATGGGAGAGGGAGGCGTGCGTGAGGCGGACGGGGTGAGGAAAGGCAGCGTGCGCGAGGCGGACGGAGTGGGGGAGGGTGGTGCGCGTGGGACAGGCGGGGTGGGGGAGGGCGGTGCGCGTGAGGCGGACGGAGTGGGAGAGGGCGGTGTGCGTGAAGTCGGTGGGGTGCGGTTCGGGTACGGCACCAATGGCCTCACCGACCTCCGGCTCGGCGACGCCCTCGCGCTCCTCGCCGACCTCGGTTACGACGGGGTCGGGCTGACCCTCGACCACATGCACCTCGACCCCCTGGCCCCGGACCTGATGTCCCGCACCCGGCGTCTGGCTCGCCAACTCGACGCGCTCGGGCTGGCCGTGACCGTAGAGACGGGGGCGCGCTACGTCCTGGACCCACGCCGCAAGCACGGACCCTCGCTCGTCGACCCCGATCCGCAGGACCGCGCCCGCCGGACCGACCTGCTGATCCGTGCACTGGACGTCGCCGAGGAACTGGGCGCGGAGGCCGTGCACTGTTTCAGCGGCGTACCCCCCGAGGCCACCCCTGACGACACGGCGTGGAAGCGGCTCGCGGAGAGCCTCACTCCCGTCCTGGAGCGGAGCGCCACCGCCGGCATTCCCCTCGCGATCGAACCGGAACCAGGTCACCTCCTCGCCACCCTCGCCGACTTCCACCACCTGCGCGGCCTCCTGGGCGACCCCGCCGACCTGGGCCTGACCCTGGACATCGGCCACTGCCAGTGCCTGGAACCCCTCTCGCCCGCCGACTGCGTCCGCGCCGCCGCGCCCTGGCTGCGGCACGTCCAGATCGAGGACATGCGGCGCGGCGTCCACGAACACCTCCCCTTCGGCGAGGGCGAGATCGACTTCCCGCCCGTCCTCGCGGCCCTCACCGCGACCGGCTACCGGGGCCTGACCGTCGTCGAACTCCCCCGCCACTCCCACGCGGGCCCTGAACAGGCCACCCGCTCCCTCCCCTACCTCAAGTCCGCGGCCACTCCCTGAAGGAGGCCCCCCGATGCCAGACCCGCACCGCCCCCCGTCCCCACGGGCCTCCGAAAACACCCCCGCCCCGCCCCTGGCGACCACCGAAAGCCCCGCAGCTGCCCCATGCCGGGGCGCGGAACTCCCCACCGCAGGACTGCTCGCTGCCGAAGGGACATCACCCGCTCCCCGCGCCGAAGCGGAAACCCCAGCCTCGCTTCCCGCTGCCGCTGAGGGCCTCGCGGCTGACCCCCGCCCGCTCGCGGAATTCGTCGGCGCAGGACTGCCCGCTGTTGAAGGGACGTCCCCCGTCCCCCGTGCTGAAGGGGAAACCTCGGCCTCACTCCCTGCCGCTGAAGGCCTCACGGCTGACCCCTGCCAGGGCGCGGAACTTGCTGGCGCAGGGCTGTCCGCTGCTGAAGGGATGCCATCCGCTCCCCGTGCTGAAGGGGAAACCCCGGTTTCACTCCCCGCTTCGGCTGAAGGCCCTGCGGCTGCCCCAAGCCCGCTTACGGAACTCCCCGGCACAGGACTGTCCGCCGTCGAAGGAACGCTCCCCGCCCCCCGCGCCGAAGCGGAAACCCCCGCCCCTGAAACCCCCGAAGCCGCCCCGCGCCCAAGCGCCGAACTACCCACCGCAGACGAACCCCACGATCCCGCAAGGCTCCCTGCCGCCGCTGAACCACCCACTCCCGGCAGGCCCTCCACTCCCGGCGACCCTGGCCACCCCGGCGACCCGAAACCAGCCGCCCCCACACACCCCCTCACCCCCGACCCCCTACCCCCCGCCCACACCCCTCCCCTCACCCTCCACGACCACCTCCGCACCCACCTACCCCCCACCCCCCTCGCCTGGCTGAACAACGCCCTGTCCCAACTCCCCTCCTGGGAACGCCACTTCACCGAAGCCGCCCGCCGCTGCGGCCCCCGGTACGCCGACGCCGCCCGAGTCCTCCTCCTGTACGCGGCCCACCCCGACACCCCCACCCTGACCCGCCTGTACGCCCACGCCACCCCACCCGAACGCCGGGCGATCCTGCACGCGCTCCCACACCTCACCGACACCCCGGACGCCCTCCCCCTCATCGAGGACGCCCTGCGGACCAACGACACGACCCTCGTCGCCGCCGCGCTGGGCCCGTACGCCGCCCGCCACCTCGACGCGCACGCCTGGCGCCACGCCGTACTGAAGTGCCTGTTCACCGGCGTCCCCGTGAACGAGGTGACCGGCCTGGCGGACCGAGCCCGGGGCGACAAGGAACTCGCACGGATGCTCCGAGACCAGGCGGCGGAACGCACCGCAGCGAACCACCCGATCCAACAGGACCTGCACCGCGTCCTGACCCTGACCGAGGTGCCGAAGCCCGAGCGGACACCGAAGCCGAAGCCGAAGGCGGCCCCGAGACGCGAAGTCGAAGCGCCGCAGCCCGAGTCCGAACAGCGACGGCACCCGGCTGGGGCCCCACTCCCGGAGGTTGCACCCGAGCCGGCGCCGAGGCGCGAAGTCGAAGCGCCGCGGCCCGAGCCTGAACAGCCACGGCACCCGGCCGAGACCCCACTCCCCGAGGTGACACCGAAGCTCAAGCCCGAGCCGAAGGCGGCTCCGAGGCCCGAGGCCGGAGCGCCGAAGCGCGAGCCCGGGCCTGAACAGCCACGGCGCCCGGCCAGGGCCCCACTCCCCGAGGTGACACCGAAGCCCGAGCCCGAGCCGAAGGCGGCCCCGAGGCCCGAGGCCGGAGCGCCGAAGCGCGAGCCCGGGCCTGAACAGCCACGGCACCCGGCCAGGGCCCCACTCCCCGGGGCGGCACCCGAGCTTGAGCCCGAGCCGGAGGCGGCACCGAAACCCAAGGCCAAAGCACCCAAGCTCGACCCCAACCCCCCGAACCTTCCGGCAGAAGCGCCAAAGCCCCCGCCCCAATCCCCCCAACGGACGGAGCCGTGATGCGCCTCTTCGACCCTCACATCCACATGACCTCCCGCACGACGGACGACTACGAGGCCATGCACGCCGCAGGCATCCGCGCCCTCGTGGAACCCGCGTTCTGGCTCGGCCAACCCCGCACCTCCCCCCAGACCTTCTACGACTACTTCGACGCCCTCCTCGGCTGGGAACCCTTCCGCGCGGCCCAGTACGGCATAGCCCACCACTGCACGATCGCCCTGAACCCGAAGGAGGCCAACGACCCGCGCTGCACCCCCGTCCTGGACGAACTGCCCCGCTACCTCCTGAAGGACCACGTCGTCGCCGTGGGGGAGATCGGCTACGACAGCATGACCCCCGCCGAGGACACCGCCCTCGCGACGCAGCTCCAACTCGCCGCCGACCACGGCCTGCCCGCCCTCGTCCACACCCCGCACCGAGACAAACTCGCGGGCCTGCACCGAACCCTCGACGTACTCAGGGAATCCGAACTCCCCCCAGAACGCGTCCTGTTGGACCACCTCAACGAGACGACGGTCACCGCGGCCCTGGACAGCGGCTGCTGGCTCGGCTTCTCCGTCTACCCGGACACGAAGATGGACGAGAAGCGCACGGTCACCCTCCTGCGCCGCCACGGCCTCGACCGGATGCTCGTCAACTCGGCCGCGGACTGGGGAAGAAGCGACCCCCTCAAGACGCGCGCGGTCGCCGACCTGATGCTCGCGGAGGGGTTCACCGAGGACGACGTGGACCGCGTCCTGTGGCGCAACCCCGTCGCGTTCTACGGCGCGAGCGGCCGGCTCGACCTGGACGTCGTTGCCCCCGAACCCACCCACGAGGGCAACTCCGTGCTGCGCGGAGGGGAGTGACCGATGCGCTTCCGCCACCCCGACGGCTCCACCGTCCACCTCGCGTACTGCACGAACGTCCACCCCGCCGAGACCATCGACGGCGTCCTCGCCCAACTCCGCGACCACTGCGAACCCGTACGGCGCCGGCTCGGCCGCGACCGCCTCGGCATCGGCCTGTGGCTCGCGCGGGACGCCGCGCACACCCTGGACACCGATCCGTCCGCCCTGCGCGCCCTGCGCACCGCCCTCGACCAGCGGGGCCTGGAGGTCGTCACCCTCAACGGCTTCCCGTACGACGGATTCGGCACCGGCGAGGTCAAGTACCGCGTGTACAAGCCGGACTGGGCCGACCCCGAACGCCTCGACCACACCACCGCCCTCGCCCGGGTCCTCGCCGGCCTCCTCCCCGACGACGTCACCGAGGGCAGCGTCTCCACCCTGCCGCTCGCCTGGCGCACCCGCCTGGACGAGGAACGCGGCGACACGGCGCGCACCGCGCTGCACACGCTCGCCGAACGCCTCGACGCACTGGAGGAGCTGACGGGCCGGTCCGTACGCGTCGGACTCGAACCCGAGCCCGGCTGCGCCGTCGAGACCACCGCCGACGCCCTCGCCCCGCTCGCCGCCATCGCGCACCCCCGCATCGGGATCTGCGTCGACACCTGCCACCTCGCCACCTCCTTCGAAGATCCGCACACCGCCCTGGACGCCCTGGCCGAAGCCCGCGTCCCCGTCGTCAAGTCCCAGCTCTCCGCCGCCCTGCACGCCGAGCGGCCCGACCTCCCCGCCGTCCGCGAGGCCCTCGCCGCCTTCGCCGAACCCCGCTACCTGCACCAGACCCGCACCGTCACCGAGACCGGCCTGCTCACCGGCACCGACGACCTCGCGGAAGCGCTCACCACCGACGCCCTGTCCCGTACGGCGCCCTGGCGCGCCCACTTCCACGTCCCGCTGCACGCGACGCCCGCCGCGCCCCTCACCTCCACGCTCCCCGTCCTGCGCGCCGCGCTGACCCGCCTCGTCGGCGGCCCGCACCCGCTCACCCGGCATCTCGAAGTCGAGACCTACACCTGGCAGACCCTCCCTCCCGCTCTGCGGCCCCGCACCCGGTCCCAGCTCGCCGACGGCATCGCCGCCGAACTGTCCCTGGCCCGCGACCTCCTGACCGACCTGGGCCTCAAGGAACTCCCCTGAAACCCCGGACGAGCCCCGCCGGCCAACCTGTCCGACCTGTCCGGACTGCTCGGCCTGTTCGACCTCCGTGACTCAACGTAACCACACGCCACTGACAACGGGGTCCGCAGACCGTCGAGCAGCCCCCGCCCTCCGCCGGCCGAACCCCAGGCCACCGGCCGGAGAACCGATACGTCACCCCCCCCGGAAATCCCGCTCCACCGACCCGAAAGCGAGACACCGTGACCGCGTTCAACGACGAATCCGGCACCGCCGAGACCCTGCGCCGCACCCTCGGCATCGGCCGCCGCCGCTTCCTCAGCACCTGCACCGCCGTCGCGGGCGCCGCGATCGCCGCCCCCGTCCTCGGCGCCGGGCCGGCCGCCGCCCAGAACCTCAACAGAGGCCACAGCCACGGCGGCGCCGCCCTCGTGCCCGCCAACCGGCGCGGCATCATCCTGTACACCGTCCGCGACGCCACCGGCCGCGACCCGCTCGCCTCCGACCTCCCCTCCGGCTTCCGCGAGGTCTTCAAGCAGCTCTCCCGGTTCGGCTACCGCCAGGTCGAGTTCGCCGGGTACGGGCAGCACGCGAACGCCCCCGGCGGGGCGAACCTGGAGTCCGTGCAGGGGGCGCGGCTGCTGCGGTCCTGGCTCGACGAGTACGGGCTGCGCGCCCGCGGCAACCACGGCTACATCCCGCCGTCCTGGCCGTTCGTCCCGGCCGAGCTGGACACGTTCAAGAAGCACCTGGAGATCGCGGGCATCCTCGGCCTGCCCCACATGGGCACCGGCGCCGACCCCACGAACAGCTCCTACAAGGCCGACTGGGACGTCGCCGCCGACAAGTGGAACGCCCTCGGCGCGATCGCCCAGCGCGCGGGCGTCAAGCTGTACACCCACAACCACGACGCCGCCTACGGCTTCCTCCTCGACTCCGGCCCCCTCGACGCGCAGGGCAGGCCGACCCGCAGCTCCGGCGTCCGCAAGCTGGAGTACTTCCTCAAGGTCACCGACCCCCGGCTCGTCTGGCTGGAGCTGGACGTCTTCTGGGCCCACGTCGCCCAGTACAAGTTCCACACGTACACCGCCCCCGACGGCTCGACCCGCGAGAAGGTCTTCGACCCGGCGGCCCTGGTCGTCCGCAACAGCCGCCGCTACCCCCTCTTCCACGCCAAGGACGGCACCGTCAACACCACCAACGGCATGGGCTACGACATGGTTCCCTTCGGCACCGGAGTCATCGACTACACGTCGTTCTTCTCCCGGATAGGCGACCCGAACTACCGCAACCCCATGGTCGAACAGGACAACGCCCCCAGCACGACCGACCCCGCCCAGTCCCTGACGTACGCCCGCATCGGCTACGACAACCTGGCCTCCCTCAGAGGCTGCCGCTGACACACACGCACGCGCGCGGGGACGTCGGAAACGGCCTCCCCGCGCGCGTGCTGTCCACCGGCCCGCTCTCAGCCGACTCCGCTCGACGCCACGGCCTTCCCCGGCTGCCGCAGCAGCAGGGCGATCACCGCCGCCACCATCGACACGCCTCCCGCGAGCGCGTACGCGCCGTCGTACCCCCAGGAGGCGACGACGAGGGAGCCGAGCCCGCCCCCGAACAGCCCGCTGACCAGCTTGCCGCTGTACACCAGGCCGTAGTTGGTCGCGTTGTAGTTCTCACCGAAGTAGTCGGGGGTGAGGGCGGCGAACAACGGGTAGAACGCGCCGCCGCCGAAGCCGGAGAGGAACGCGAAGAACAGGAACAGGGCCTCGCTGCGGACGTCGCCCGCCCAGATTACGCCGAACTGGGCGAGGCCGAGGACGACGATGACGAAGACGAGGGTGGGCTTGCGGCCCCAGCGGTCGGAGAGCCAGCCGACGACACCCCGGCCGACGCCGTTGACGACGGCCATGACACCCATGGAGGAGGCGGCGACGAGAGGGCCGAAGCCGATCTCCTTGGCGTAGTCGACCTGGAAGGAGATGCCGAAGATCGAGACACCGGCGGTCATGACGATGGACAGCCACATCAGGGGCAGCATCCCGGTGCGGACGGCCTCCTTGGGGGTGAACTGCCGTACGGCCGGCGGGTTCTTGGAGAGACCCCCCAGACCCCCCGGCCCCCCCGAGGCGGACCCGGCGCCCGCGTGCGCGAGCGGGTCGACGTCGGCGGGCCACCAGTTCTTCGGCGGGTCCTTGAAGAAGAACGCGCACCCGAACACGACGATCATGATGTAGCAGCCGATGAGGTCGAGCACCCGGTGGTAGTTGGCCGTGTCGAAGCCGTAGTTGAAGACGAAGATGAACGGCAGCGACCCGTACGCGAACCCGCCGTTGACGAACCCGGTCCGCGCCCCGCGCCGCTCGGGGAACCACTTGCCGACCATGTTGATGCAGGTCGCGTAGACGAGCCCGGCCCCGATGCCGCCGACGACGCCGAAGCCCAGAACGGCCATCAGGACGTCGTCGAGGTGCGAGAGGGCCAGGAACCCCACGAGACACAGTCCTGAGCCCGCGTACATGGCCTGACGGGCCGTGAGGAGGCCCTTCTCGCGTAACCAGCCGGCCGGGAAGGCGACGCCGGCCTGGAAGAACACCCAGACGCTGAGGATCCAGAACGTGTTCGACTGCGTCCAGCCGTGCGCGTGGGACAGCGTGTCCTCCGCCGAGCCGTACGCGTACTCGAAGACGCTGATCGCCATCATCGCGAGCCACGGAAGCCAGATCATCAGCTTGCGGGAGTGACCGAGGACGTCCCGGTCGGTCTCGCCCACGCGGTACACACGCCCGCGCGCGTCGGTCACTTCACGGTAGGGGACGTGCCGAGAGGACTGTGCTGCGTACGGATCTGCCGTCATGTCAGGCCATTTCCTCACCGAGCGGATGCGGATTGGGAACGATGCGACGCCGGGCCCGCGGCCTGCCCGGAGCCCTCAGGAACAGCGCCAGGACGGCCGACGCCAGCCCGATCGACCCCGCCAGGACGAACGCGCCCTCGTAGTCCCAGACCTTGACGACGATCGAGCCGACACCGGAGCCCACGAGGCCGGAGACGAGCTTGGAGCTGTAGACCATCCCGTAGTTGCCGGCGTTGTTGTTCTCGCCGAAGTAGTCGGCCGTCATCGCGGCGAACAGCGGGAAGATCGCGCCCCCGCCGAACCCGGAGACCATGGAGCAGACCAGGAAGAACGGCATGCTGCCCGTCTGTCCGGACACCAGCACCCCGAACTGGGCGGTGCCCAGGACGACACACACGACGACGAGCGTGTGGCGCCGCCCGTGGCGGTCGGAGATCCAGCCGATCACCCCGCGCCCGGTGCCGTTGACGATAGCCTTCAGGGACATCGCGGTGGCGACGATCCCGCCCGCGAACCCCATGTCCTTGCCGAACGGCACCTGGAAGGCGATCCCGAAGATGTTGATCCCGGCCGTGCACAGCAGGCAGAACCACATCATCCACAGCACGGGCGTGCGCGCGGCCTCCCGGGGCGTGTACTGCCGCACCGCGGGCGGGTTCTTCAGCAGCGCCCGGCGGATCTTCGGGTCGTCGGCCATCCGCAGCGGGTCGACGTCCGCGGGCCACCAGTTCTTCGGCGGGTCCTGGAAGAACCACCCCGCGACCGCGACGACCGCGCAGCAGATCAGCCCCACGGCGACCAGGACGCCCTGGTAGTTGCCGAGGTCCATGTACGACGTGAACAGGAACACGAACGGCACCGAGCCGTAGGCGAACCCGCCGTTGACCATGCCGGTCTTGCCGCCCCTGCGCTCCGGATACCACTTGCCGACCATGTTCACGCAGGTCGCGTAGACCAGGCCCGCGCCGATGCCGCTGCACATCCCGAAACCCAGGTAGGCGACGGCGACGTGCGGCGCGTACGCCAGCGACACGTAGCCCAGCACCGTGCCCAGCGCGCCGAGCAGCATCGCGTACCGCGCGGGCAGCCGTCCGCTCTCCCGCAGCCGGCCCGCGGGGAAGGCCACGGCCGCCTGGAAGAACACCCAGACGCCCATCAGCCAGAAGATGTGCCCGCTGCTCCACAGATGCGCCTCGTGGAGCGTGTCCTCGGCGGACGTGAACGCGTACTCCGAGGAGCTGATCCCCAGCATCCCCAGCCACGGGAGGAGCACCATGGTCCAGCGGGGCCGCCCCATGACATCCCGGTCGCTCTCCCCGATCCGGTACACGCGCCCGTGCCGGTCCGTCACCTCCCGGTAGGGCACGGACGCAGCGTCGTACCCGGTGGTCTTCATCAACCACCCCCGAGGAGCCCGGCGGCCCGCGCCCACCGGTACTTCGCGCCCAGCACGGCGACCGGCCGCTCGGTCGTGTACGGGTACGCCACGACCCCCCGCTCGAAGAGGTACTGGCACGCCTCCTCCACCTCGACGTCGCCCGCCAGCGACGCCACCACAGGCTTGTCGACGCCCCGCGCGCGGAACTCGGCCACCACGCGCGCGGTGAGCTCCGCGAAGACCATCGGCGGCGTGACGATCGTGTGCCAGTAACCGAGCACCAGCGCGTGCACGCGCGGGTCCTCGAGACCGAGCCGGATCGTCGCCTCGTACGTCGCCGGAGGCTCGCCGCCGGTGATGTCCACCGGGTTGCCGGCCGCCCCGAACGGCGGGATGAACCGGCGGAACGCCGCGTCGAGATCGGGCGGGATCTCCATCAGCGACAGCCCGTTGTCCGTCACCGCGTCCGACAGCAGGACGCCGCTGCCGCCCGCGCCGGTGATGATGACGACGTTGTCGCCGCGCGGCGTCGGAAGCACCGGCAACGCGCGCGCGTACTCCAGCATGTCGTGCAGCCCCGGCGCACGGATCACCCCGGCCTGGCGCAGGATGTCGTCGTAGACGGCGTCGTCGCCCGCCAGAGCGCCCGTGTGCGAGCCGGCGGCCCGCGCGCCCGCCGCCGTCCGCCCGGCCTTCAGGACGACGACAGGCTTCACCGGCACGGTCGCCCGCGCGGCCTCCACGAACGCCCGCCCGTCCTTCAGGTCCTCCAGGTGCATCGCCACGCACTCGGTGTGAGGGTCCTGCGCGAACCACGTCAGCAGGTCGTCCTCGTCCAGGTCCGACTTGTTGCCGAGCCCCACGATCGCCGACACACCCGTGCGCGTACTGCGCGCGAACCCCAGGATCGCCATCCCGATCCCGCCCGACTGCGAGGTCAGCGCGACCCCGCCCTTCACGTCGTAGGGCGTGCAGAACGTCGCGCACAGGTCCTGCCAGGTCGAGTAGTAGCCGTAGATGTTCGGCCCGAGCAGCCGTACGCCGTACCGCTCGGCGATCTCCACGATCTCGTCCTGGAGGGCGTGCTCCCCGGTCTCCGCGAACCCCGACGGGATCAGTACGGCGTTCGGGACACCCTTGCGGCCGGTCTCCTCCAGGGCGGCGGCGACGAACCGCGCGGGGATCGCGAACACCGCGACGTCCACCTCGCCCGGCACGTCCATGACACTCCGGTACGCCTTGCGCCCCAGGATGTCGTCCGCCTTCGGGTTGACGGGATGGATGTCCCCCGCGAACCCGCCGTCGACCAGGTTGCGCATCACCGAATGGCCGATCTTCCCCGCCTCGTTGGACGCCCCGATGACGGCCACCGACCGGGGCCGCATCAGCCGCCCCATCGACGCGAGGATCTCCTCGCGCGAGTAGCGCCGCCGCTCCCGCGCGGGCGCGTCGGACAGGATGATCCGTACGTCCGCCGCGCGCGCCCCCTCAGGGGTCGCGATCACCGGGTTGAGGTCCACCTCGGCGATCTCCGGGAACTCCGCGACCAGCAGCGACACCCGCCGGATCTGCTCCGCGAGCGCCCACCGGTCCACCCCGGGCCGCCCCCGCACCCCGCTCAGCACAGGAGCCGCGCGGATCGAGTCCAGCATCGACAGCGCCTCGTCCGCGCTGACCGGCGCCAGCCGGAACGTCACGTCCTTCAGCACCTCGACGAGCACCCCGCCGAGCCCGAACGCCACCACCTTCCCGAACGTCGGATCGGTCACCGCCCCGACGATCACCTCCTGCCCCTCGGGCAGCAGCTCCTGGATCTGTACGCCGGTGACGCGCGCGTCCGCGTCGTACGCGCGCGCGTTGTCGACGATCCGGCGGAACGCGGCCCGCACCTCGGCCGCCCCCTCGACGCCGACGACCACCCCGCCGGCCTCCGTCTTGTGCAGGATGTCCGGCGACACGATCTTCATCACCACCGGCCCGCCGAACCTGGCCGCGTGCGCCACGGCCTCCTCGACGTCGCGGGCCAGCTCCTCGCCCGGTACGGCGATCCCGTACGCGTCGGCGACCTCCTTGCCCTCCGGCGCCGTCAGCGTCGTCCGTCCCTCGGCGCGCACGGTGTCCAGCACCGCGCGCACGCGTGTCTCCCGGTCCTCGGCGAGCACCTCAGATCACCCCGTCCGACTTCAGCAGCCGCAGTTCGTCGACGCCGAGGCCCAGCTCGGCGGCGTAGATCTCCTCGTTGTGCTCGCCCAGCAGCGGCGAACTCTTCACCTCCACAGGGGAGTCGGACAGTTTCAGCGGGCTGCCGACGGTCACGAACTCGCCCCGCTCCGGGTGCTCGACGCGCACGATCATCTCGTTCGCGATCAGCGACTCGTCCTCGACGATCTCCTTCGTCGACAGGATCGGCCCGCACGGCACGCCCCGGGCGTTCAGCCGGTCCAGGACCTCCCACTTCGGGAGCGTCGCCGACCACTCCTCGATCAGCTGGAACATCTTGTTGAGCTTCGGGAGCCGGGCCTGCGGGGTCGCCCACTCGGGGTCGTCGGCCAGCTCCGGACGCCCGATCAGCTCGGCGATCGGCCGCCAGCCGACGGGCTGCACGATGACGTACACGTAGTCGTTCGGACCCCCCGGAGCACACCGCACCGCCCAGCCCGGCTGGCCGCCGCCGGACGCGTTTCCGGAACGGGGAACTTCCGCGCCGAAGTCGTCGTTCGGATATTCAGAGAGCGGCCCTCGTGCCAGGCGCTGCTGGTCCCGGAGCTTCACCCGGCACAGGTTGAGTACGGCGTGCTGCATGGCCACGCCGACCCGCTGACCGCGCCCGGTCTTCTCGCGCTGGAGCAGAGCCGCGAGAATCCCCGCCACGGCGTGCACCCCCGTCCCCGAGTCCCCGATCTGGGCCCCCGTCGCCAGCGGCGGCCCGTCCTCGAACCCCGTGGTCGACATCGACCCGCCCATCGCCTGAGCGACCACCTCGTACGCCTTGAAATCGGTGTACGGGCCGTCCCCGAACCCCTTGATGGAGGCATAGACGATCCGTGGATTGATCTCCTGGACCCGCTCCCAGGTGAACCCCATCCGGTCCACCGCGCCGGGGCCGAAGTTCTCGACGAGGACGTCCGAGCGCCGGATCAGCTCGGTGAGGATCTCCTTGCCGCGCTCGGTCTTGGTGTTGAGGGTGATGCTGCGCTTGTTGCAGTTCAGCATCGTGAAGTAGAGCGAGTCGACGTCCGGGACGTCGCGCAACTGGCCGCGCGTGATGTCCCCGGTCGGCGCCTCCAGCTTCACGACGTCCGCGCCGAGCCAGGCGAGCAGTTGGGTGGCGGAGGGTCCGGACTGGACGTGGGTCATGTCGAGGACCCGGATGCCGTCGAGGGCCTTGCCGGTCATGGGCGTCAACCTCACTTGTACATCGTCTGGTTCATGGTTCCGGGGGCGTACGCGTCCGGGTCGACCCAGACGTTGATCAGCGAGGGCTTGCCCGACTCGCGGGCGCGCCTGAGGGCGGGGCCGATGTCGGCGGGGTCGCGGACCTCCTCGCCGTAGCCGCCGAGCATTCGCGCGAACTGGTCGTAGTGGACGTCGCCGAGGGTGTTGCCGACCCGCTGGCGGGCCTCGCCGTACTTGCGGGCCTGGCCGTAACGGATCTGGTTCATCGAGGAGTTGTTGCCGACGACGCCGACGAAGGGGAGGTCGTAGCGCACGAGGGTCTCGAAGTCCCAGCCGGTCAGGGAGAACGCGCCGTCCCCGAACAGCGCGACGACCTCCTTGTCCGGGCGCGCCTGCTTCGCGGCGAGCACGAAGGGGACGCCGACGCCGAGGGTGCCCAGCGGGCCCGGGTCCATCCAGTGGCCGGGGGACTTGGGCTGTACGACCTGCCCGGAGAAGGTGACGATGTCGCCGCCGTCGCCGATGTAGATCGAGTCCTCGGTGAGGAAGTCGTTGATCTCGCTCACCAGCCGGTACGGGTGGATCGGCGAGGCGTCCGACCTGAGCTGCGGCAACCGCTTCTCGATCGCGGCCTGTTCGACGGCGCGCAGCTCGTCCAGCCACTCCTTGCGGCCCGCCGCACCCCCGTTGAGGCGCCCGGACGCGGCCTCGGTGACCTGCTTCAGGACCAGTCCCGCGTCCCCGACGATGCCGAGGTCGATGTCGCGGTTCTTGCCGACGGTGCGGTAGTCGAGGTCGATCTGGACGACCGTCGCGTCCGGGGAGAGGCGCTTGCCGTACCCCATGCGGAAGTCGAACGGCGTCCCGACGATCACGATGACGTCGGCGCCGGAGAAGGCGTACCGGCGCGAGAGCTGGAAGTGGTGGGGGTCGCCGGGCGGGAGGGTGCCGCGGCCGGCGCCGTTCATGTACGCCGGGATGTTGAGGGTGCGGACCAGGTCGACCGCCGCCTCGGTGCCGCGCGTCGTCCAGATCTGGCTGCCCAGCAGGATCGCCGGTTTCGCGGCGTGCACGAGGAGGTCGGCGAGCCGCTCGACCGCCTCGGGGTCGCCGGCCGAGCGGGTCGAGGCGCGGTAGGCGCCGGGCCGCGGGACACGGGCCTTGTCGACGGGGACCTTCGCGTCCAGGACGTCGCGCGGGATCTCCAGGAAGGCGGGGCCGGGGGCGCCGTGGTAGCACTCGCGGAACGCCATCGACACCATGTCGGCGGCGCGGGCCGTGTCCGGGACGGTCGCCGCGAACTTCGTGATCGGCGCCATCATGTCGACGTGCGGCAGGTCCTGGAGGGAGCCCATCTTGTGCTGGGCGAGCGCCCCTTGACCGCCGATCAGCAGCATCGGTGACTCGGCGCGGAAGGCGTTCGCGACGCCGGTCACCGCGTCGGTCGTCCCCGGTCCGGCGGTGACGACCGCGCAGCCGGGCCTGCCGGTGATCCGTGCGTAGCCGTCGGCGGCGTGCGCGGCGACCTGCTCGTGGCGGACGTCGACGACTTCTATTCCCTCGTCCACGCAGCCGTCGTAGATGTCGATGATGTGGCCGCCGCAGAGCGTGTAGATGCGGTCGACCCCTTCGGCCTTCAGTGCCTTGGCGACGAGATGGCCGCCGGAGATGGTGTCCTGGGTGTCCTCGGGCATGGCGGAACCTGTCCCTTCGTAGGGGTGGTCGCAGGAGGAGAGGGTGCCGGGATGCGGCACATTGCATACAGTCGACGAATACTGTATGGACCTTGTTATCCCGCATCCCGGGGGTGCTGTCCAGGGGGTGCGCGGCACTTTCGGACATCCGGATTCCGGCCTCGCGGGGGTGCCGGGACAGGGGGTGCCGAGATCGCCGGGCGTGCGGCCCGTGCCGGCCTGCGTCTTCGTGCACTCCGAGGTGGGCCGGAACCCGGTACCCCGTCGCCGGGGCGGTCTTGACGGGGTCGTGTGACCGTGCGATCACTCAAGGTCGCCTGGTCGCGGGGCCTCCCCGCGCTGCCCCCGGCCTGCGGATACGCAGGTGAAACGCACCCCGAAACCTTGGTATTGTTGTCCATGTCGCCGCGGGGAACGCCCCACGGAGACAGACACCTTGTCCGGGTGGCGGAATGGCAGACGCGCTAGCTTGAGGTGCTAGTGCCCTTTATCGGGCGTGGGGGTTCAAGTCCCCCCTCGGACACCAGCGAAGACCCCTGTAGATCAGGGGTCTTTTTGCTGTCCGGTCACAGCGCTGGCCCTCGGCGCGACGCAACCCTTCCGAAACTGATGCGGAACAAGGGCTTGTGGCTCAATTTGATCGAGGGTTAATTTAACCGCCACGCAAAGCCGCGGCTGGCTGTCGTCACCACCTTTCCTGTGTGCTCCCGCACCTCAACCAGGGGATGAGTCATGCCAGTTGACAGAATTCAGATGTCTCGCCGGGGGTTCCTCGGCGTGAGTGCGGCGGCCGGGGTCGTCACGCTCACCGCTTGTGGGGGGTCCGCATCGGGCTCCAGCAGCGGTCCGCTCCTGATGACGGTGTGGGGCGGCGACACCGACCGGAAGACGTACCAGGCCCGCATCGACCTGCTGGTCAAGAAGTACCCGGACCTCAAGATCAAGCTCCAGCTGATCCCGAACGACTCGTACCCGCAGAAGGTCCAGACGATGATCGCCGGCGGCAGCGGGCCGGACATCATGCAGGTCGCCGAGAGCGTCAACACGTACTCCAGCAAGAACCAGTTGCTGCCCCTCGACGACCTCGCCAAGGCGGCGAAGCTCGACACCGAGCAGCGCTTCGGCCCGGTCGGCTCGCTGTACTCGTACCAGGACAAGCTCTACGCGATCCCGGACCGCTCCGGCGCGGTCACCGTGTTCTACAACAAGGACATGTTCGACAAGAAGGGCATCAAGGCGCCCACCGCGGACTGGACCTGGGACGACGCCCTCGCCGCGTTCAAGGAGCTGACGGTCCCCGGCAAGGTGTGGGGCTACAGCGGGGCCGAGTGGTGGCCGCAGTGGTGGAGCCTCGCCTACCAGAACGGCGGCACCATCATCGACGCGAACGGCCGGCCCGCCGTCGACAGCGACGCCGTGGTCGAGGCGCTCCAGTGGGCGGGCGACCTGGTCTTCAAGCACAAGGTCGTACCGAGCAAGGCGGACTACGCCGACATGGGCCCCGACATCGGCGGCGACCAGGCCTTCCCCAATCAGAAGGTCGCCACCCACGCCAACGGCTTCTGGGTCATGGGGGGCCTGACGGCCGCGAAGTTCGCCTGGGACATCGCCCCGATGTGGCGCGGCAAGAAGCAGGCCGTGTCCGCGTTCGGCAGCGGCCTCGCGATCTCCCGTACGTCCAAGCAGCGCGACAACGCGTTCAAGGCGATCGACTTCCTCACCTCCTTGGAGGCGCAGACGGAGATCATCTCCTCCGGCCAGGACGTGCCGGCCAACCTGGAGGTGCAGAAGAGCCCGGCGTTCCTCAAGCCGGCGTGGATGAAGACCCAGGTGGACATGGGTGCGTTCGCCGAGTCGAGCGCGTTCGTCTTCCGGGCGCCGTTCATCCCCGAGTGGCAGGAGATGATCGACACCATCTCCAACGGCCTCGCAGACTTCTGGCTCGGCAAGGAGCGCAGCGCCAAGAAGGCGCTGACCGCCGTGCAGAAGGACCTTGAGGCCCTCATCAAGTCCGGGTCATGACCGTCGATGGCGACCACGACCACACCGACCCCGCCGTCTGAAGCCCTGGCGGCCACCAAGACCCCCACCGCGCCGAGGAAGCAGAAGCTCTCCAAGCGGCGCCGCCGGGAGGCCCTCTCCTTCTATCTGTTCGTCTCGCCGTGGGCGATCGGCTTCCTGGTCTTCCTGCTGGGACCGATGATCGCGTCGATCTACTACTCCATGACCGACTGGGACTCCTTCACCTCGCCCCACTGGGTCGGCTTCCAGAACTACACCAAACTCCTCACGGACGACCCGGTGTTCTGGAAGGCCCTGTGGAACACCCTCTACTACGCGGCGATCTCGGTCCCGCTCGGCCTGGTGCTCGGCCTGTGGCTGGCGAACCTCCTCAACAAGCAGATCCGCGCCCGCAAGTTGTTCCGCACCCTGATCTACCTGCCGACGCTGATCCCGCTGGTCGCCACCGCGATGATCTTCCGGATGGTGCTCGCACCGAACGGCCCGATCAACGACTTCCTCGGCCTGTTCGGCGTCTCCGGACCCAACTGGCTGTTCGACGGCCCCTGGGTCAAGCCCGCCCTGATCCTGATGTCGGCGTGGGGCGCGGGCGCCGCGACCGTGCTGCTGCTCGCCGCGATGAAGGGCATCCCGCGCGAGCTGTACGAGGCGGCCGAGGTGGACGGCGCGAGCGCGACCCGGCAGTTCTGGAGCATCACGCTGCCGCACCTGACGCCCATCATCTTCTTCAACCTGATCATGGGCCTGATCGGCGCCTTCCAGGTGTTCTCGCAGGTCTACATCCTGGTCGCGAAGGGCAAGAACCCCGCCGGCTACGACGCGGCCCAGACGATGGTGCCGTTCCTGTTCGACCAGGCGTTCAACTACTACCACATGGGCTACGCCTCGGCGATCTCCTGGCTGCTGTTCCTGGTGATCCTGGTCTTCACGGTGATCGCCTTCCGCACCACCCGGCGCTGGGTGTTCTACGAGACCGAGGTGAAGTGATGGCGACCGTGGCCACCCCGCTGCGCAAGAAACGCCAAGAGGCCCCCGCCGTACGGGCGTTCCGCGCGACCCCGCTCACCTACGGCACCCTGCTGATCGTCGCGGCGGTCCTGACCACCCCGCTGGTCTTCGTCGGCTCGATCGCGCTGTCGAGCGACGCCACCGTGAACTCCGGCTCGTTCACGGTCATCCCGAAGGAGTTCCACTGGGACAACTTCTCCCGGGTCTTCAGCAGCGACCTGCCGGTGGGCACCTTCCTGCTCAACTCCGTGCTCATCTCGCTGTTCTCGGTGGCGGGACAGATCCTCTCCAGCGGCCTGGTCGGCTACGCCTTCGCCCGCCTCAGGGCGCCGGGCAAGAACGCGATGTTCCTGATCGTCATCGCGACGATGATGATCCCGACGCAGATCACGATGATCCCCCAGTTCATCCTCTTCAGGGACCTGGGCTGGGTGAACACCTTCCTGCCGCTGATCGTGCCGAACTTCTTCGCCAACGCCTTCAACGTGTTCCTGGTACGGCAGTTCGTCTCCCGGCTGCCCAGCGAGCTCGACGAGGCCGCGATGATGGACGGTCTGGGCTTCTTCGGCGTCTACCGGCGGATCATGTTCCCGATGCTCAGGCCGGTCCTGATCGCCATCGGCATCTTCACCCTCACCCATACGTGGGGCGACTTCATGGGCCCCCTGATCTACCTCAACGACGAGTCGAAGATGCCGCTCGCGCTGGGCGTGCAGTACCTCACCGCCACCTCGCAGGCCGGCCAGGCGCCGCCCTGGAACCTGGTGATGGTCGGCTCGATCCTGCTCGCGGTACCGATGATCATCGTCTACTACCTGGGCCAGAAATACCTCTACGAGATGGACATCAGCGGCGGAAGCGCAGGAGTCAAGTGAGCATCCGTATCGACGGCCGAGGCATCTGGCTCGACGGCCGCCCCCGCACCCTCCTGTGCGCCTCCCTCTTCTACTTCCGCCTCCCCCGCGAACAGTGGCGCGCCCGCCTCGCCCAGGTGAAGGCCTCCGGATACACCTGCATCGACGTCTACCTCCCGTGGAACTTCCACGAACTCGCCCCGGGCGACTGGTCGTTCGAGGGCCGTCGCGACGTCGCCGCGTTCCTCGACCTCGCCCACCAGCAGGGCCTGTACGTCATCGCCCGCCCCGGTCCCTACATCTGCTCGGAGTGGGACGGCGGCGCCCTGCCCGCCTGGCTGGGCCTGGAACCGGAGTTGAGGGTCCGTCAGAACGAGCCGCGCTATCTGGAGCAGGTCACCGCTTGGTTCGACCGGGTGCTGCCCCTGCTGGCCGAGCGTCAACTCTCGGCGGGCGGACCGGTCATCATGGTGCAGCTGGAGAACGAGCTGGACTTCTTCGACTGCGAGGACCGGGAAGGGTACGTAACCTCCCTGCGGGACACGGCACTTCGGCACGGCATCACCGTCCCGCTGATCGCCTGCTCCGGGCAGGGCGACATCGCGGGCGCCACCGGCGACGTCGAAGGGGTCGTACCGGCCTGCAACTTCTACCCCGACGACGACTCCCCGGACATCGAGCCCGAAGTCCGGCACTACGCCGACCTGTTGGCCACGAGAGACGTCCCGCTCCTCGTCACCGAGACCAACCGCCGCCACCGCACCCTGCGCCGGCTCCTCGCGAGCGGGGCCAAGCTGATCGCGCCGTATCTCCAGGCGTCCGGCTGGAACTTCGGCTACACCCCGTCCACCGGGAACTGGGGCAGCCCCGGCAACTTCATGAGCCACGGCTACGACTTCGGCGGCTACGTCTCCTCGACCGGCGTAGAACGACCCGAGTTCACCGAGGCGAAGCTCCTCGCGCGGGTCCTCGACACCTGGGGCGACCGGCTGGCCCTCGCGACGCCGGGGGCCCAACTCCCGGACGTCCACTGCGACTTCGCGACCAGTTCGACGGCCGCCACGCTGGACCTGCCGGGTGGCGGGCACCTCGTCGCCGTACCGCATCTGGGGACGACGCAGGGTACGGCCGTCGTCGGCGGCACCCCCGTCGCCGTCGCCCCCGACTCGTGCCCCCTGATGGCCGTCGGCGTACCCCTGGAACCCTGGGGGCTCGACGCCACCCTGACCCTCGCCTCGGCGGACCTCGTCGCGGCCGGGGAAGGCACCCTGGTGTTCGCCTCCACGGTCCCGGTGACCGTCGTCATCGGTGAAGCCCACGTCGTCGTCCCCGTCCCGGGGCGGACGCCGGTTGCGGGAGCGACGGTCGTCGTGCTGCCGCCGGACGAGGCGGTGCGGGTGCGCGAGGTCGGTGCGGACGGTGCCGTCGGCCTCGCCGACGCCGTACCCGCACCGGTCGTGGAAGAGCCGGCCGGTGTGGAGGAGGTGCGGGTGCGGACGGAGTCGGCGCCCGAGAAGGCGGCCGGGGTGCACGCGCTGCCGCCCGCGCTGGAGGCGCTCGGCGTGTACCGGGGGCGCGGCGCCTACCGGGCCGTCACCGACCTGACCGGCGTCGACGAACTGCTCCTGACCGGGGCCGCCGACATCGTGGACCTGACCGTCGCGGGGCGCGCCCACCCCACGCTCACCGGGTTCGGGGCCGCCCGCTCCATCGGCGTACGGGACGTGACGGGCACCGTCGCCGTCGAGGCCGTCGTCGAGATCTGGGGGCACGCCAACTTCGACGACGCCCGGCTGCCCGCGCTCCGGCTCGGCGCGCTGCGGGGGCTCGGGCGGCTGTGGAAGGTCCGGGATGCGGCCGACGTGTCCGCGGTGTGGACGGTCGACGGCCACTGGGCGGGCGGGCCCGCGCCGCTGCGGACGCTCGGCGGCTGGAGCAGTACGCGCGTCGGAGTGCCGGTCACCTATACCCGTACGGTGCACGCCGCGACCGATGCCGCGTTGCAGGTGCAAGGGGTCGTGGAGCCGCTCGTGGCGAGCGTCGACGGGGGTGAGCCGCAGGTCCTCAACGCCGAGAACCCGTGGCTGCTGCTGTCCCCCGGCACCCATGTCGTCGCCCTGACCTGGCCGCATCACCCGAGCGGCCCCGGGCTGCGGGCGCGGCTGCTCGGCCTGGACGCCGTGCGGGAGTGGTCCTGCGCCGTGCAGGACGACGTCCTGCTCACGGAGTTCGCGGGGACGCGGGGGCTCGCGGAGGTCGTGCGGCTGCCGCTGGCGCTGAAGCCGGGGGAGGAGAGGTGGATCGACCTCGATCTCCCGGACGACACAGGGCGGTTGATCCGCCTCGACGCCTCGCAGGTACGGGTCACCGGGTGGGCCGGCGGGGAGTGCCTCGGGCGGGTCTGGGCCGGGGAGCGGCCCGCGTTCTCCGGCGGGAACCCGGACGTGCTGTGGGTGCCGCGCGGCTGGCCGGGACCCGTCACCCTGCTCGCGCGGGGAATGGAGGGGCGTGGCGAGCCGGAGATCCGTACCCTGACGCTGGAGCCGGCGACAAGAGAATGAACGAGGGGGAGCGCGTGGCGCGGCACACGGCACGGGACCTGCGCGGCGAGAACCGTTTCGCGGTGCTGCACGCTCTGTTCGACCTCGGCCCCTCCTCCCGCCAGGAGCTGGCCCGGCACACCGGGCTGAGCCAGGCCACCGTCACGACCCTGGTCGGCGAGTTCCTGGCGGAGGGCGTCCTCGTCATCGCGGCGAGGGAGCGCGGCGGGGTCGGCCGCCCGTACGAGCGGCTCGCCATCGACCCCGACCGGGGGCGGATCGTCGGCGTCGACGTCGCCGAGACGTACGTCGTCGCCACGGTCTACGACCTCACCCTGGGCGTCCTCGGCCAGGGCGAGGTGGCGCTCGACGAGCACGAGAACGCGCAGGGGTACGTCGTCGACGGCATCGTCTCCGCGATCGGGATCGCCGTCGACGCGGGGGGCGTCGGACGGGAGCGGATCGTCGGCGTCGGGGTGAGCATGCCGGGCCATGTCCACCCCGAGACGGGCGTCTCGGTGTTCGCCCCGAACTGGGACTGGCACGACGTACGGATCGAGGAACTCCTCGCCGCCCGGCTGGAGTTGCCCGTCCACGTCGACAACCCGCTGAAGGCGGTCGCGCTGTCCGAGATGTGGTTCGGGGTGGGGCGCAGCGTCGACAGCATGGCCGTCGTCAACCTCGGCACGGGCGTCGGCGCCGGTATCGCCCTGGGCGGCTCGCTGATCCGGGGCACCACCAACAACGCGGGGGAGTGGGGGCACACGCTCCTGGAGCTGGACGGCCGCCCCTGCCGCTGCGGGCGGCGCGGCTGCGTCGAGGCGTACGTCGGGGCCGCCGGGCTTGAGGCGACGCTCGCCGCGATCGCGCCGGACCACCCGGCGCTGCGGCGCAGGGGGCAGCGGGACTTCGTGGTCGCCGTCGCCGACGGGCTCGCGGCGGGCGACCCCGTCGTGGAGGAACTCCTCGCGCGCACCGCGCACTATCTGGCCGCGGCGCTCGGGGACCTGGTCAATCTGCTGAACGTGCCGACGGTCACGCTCACCGGCTGGATGTCCCGCGCGCTGGCCGACCGGCTGGTTCCGGCCGTCCGTGAGGAGCTGCCCCGGCACGTCCTGCCGGGCTCGCTCCCGGGGCTGACGGTCCAGGCGTCGCCGGTGCCGGGGAACGCCGTCGCGCTGGGCATGGCCGCGTTCACGCTGGAGCGGTTCCTGGAACGGCTGGGGCTGGCGAGCCCAGCCCGCGCACGGGTTCAGTAGGGCATTGGCCGCCCCCAACTGACTGACCGTCAATGTCTGTTCAGGGCCCGGGATTGGCGATCCTTGACCGGTTCTCGCGGTGATACGATCACGGCGCTTGCAGAGCGGGCGGATGGGTGCACGACGATGCCCCCGGTGCGGGCGGTCTGCCGGTCCACCCGCGTTGACGGGAATTCAGCTACTGGCCGTCAGTCGCCTGAAGAGAGTCTTATGACGCATTACATAGAGAAACCGGCCTTCTGGGCTCTCCTCGCATTGCTGGCCTTGTTGGCCCTCGCGATCGCCCTCGTCGTCCGCCTGCGCCGGGCGGCCCGCGAATTGAGGCAGGAGGTCACCGGTCTCAAGACGCACTACGCCGAACTGGAGAACCAGTACACGGAATCCGTCGAAGCCGCCCAGGAAAGGGCGGAAGAAGCGACGAAGACGGTACTGAAATCCGCCATGCGCACCCTCCAGGGCCTCGCCCTGGAACAGCAGCTGATCGTCTCCCGGCTCCAGAACAAATACGGTGACTCGGTCATGCTCCAGGACCTCCTGGAGATCGACCACACCAACTCCCAGTTCGGCCGCCGAGCCCAGTCCATCGCGGTGCTCTGCGACGGCTGGCTCGGACGGCAGCGCGACGTCGCCTCCGTCTACGACGTCGTCCGCAGCGCCCAGGGACGCGTCCGGCACTACCGCCGCATCGAGATCCTCTCGCAGGTCGACTTCGGCATCACCAGCCGCGCCGTCGAACCCGTGGCGCTCGCCCTCGCCGAGATCCTCGACAACGCCACCAGCTATTCCAGCCCGGACACGGTCGTCGAGATCAACATCCGCACCGTGCCCAAGGGCATCTGCATCGTCGTCGACGACGCCGGTGTCGGCATGAACGACGAGGAACGCGTCAAGGCGGAGAAACTCCTCTCCAGCGAACGCGTCACCGGCGTCTCCGCGCTCGGAAATCCCCCGCAGTTCGGCTTCGCGGTCATCGGCGTGCTCAGCGAGCGCTTCGGCTTCGAGGTGTCCGTCGACTCCTCCTCCCCGTACGGCGGCGTCCGCGCCGTCCTGCTCCTGCCGCACGACCTCCTCACCGGCGCGCCCCAGCAGAAGGAGCCCGCGCCGGTCGTCACCACGGTCAGCGCGCCCGAGTACGCCGCGCCCGAGGCGACGCCGCTCGCCGCCGCCACGACCTCCGACGGCCTGCCCAAGCGGCGCCGCAAGCGGCCGATGGCGATCGTGCCGGGCAGCGGCTCCACGGAGACCGCCGCCCCGGGCCGGTCCCGCTCCGGCGCCGAGACCGCCGCGATCATGGGCGCCTTCCAGCGCGGCACCCAGTCCGGCCGCAGTGACGGGGCGGACCAGACGAGCAGCACAAGAGGTGCGAGCAGCGAAGGGCATGATGTCTCGTGAACGCCGATCTGTCATGGATGCTTGACAGCGCCCTGGAGATTCCCGGGGCCCTGCACGCCGTCCTGATCTCCGCCGACGGGCTCCTGATGGCCCGCACCAAGGAGTTCGACAAGGACAACGCGGACCGGGTGGCCGCCGCGATGAGCGGTGTCCAGTCGCTCAGCCGTTCGCTCGCGTTCTTCTGTGAGGACCGCTCCCAGCAGTGGCGCCAGACCCTCGTGGAGTTCGACGGCGGCTGGGTCTTCCTCATCTCCGCCGGGGAGGGCGCCTACCTGGGCGTCTCCGCGACGCCCGAGGTCGACATGCAGGACATCACGTTCCGTATGCAGCAGCTCGTCGGCCAGCTCGGCAAGGCGCTCACCACGCCGCCGCGCGAGAACATCGGCGTCCAGGCATGAGCGGATACGGCGAATTCGAGCCCCAGACGCCGGAGTTAGTGCGACCGTACGTCATCACCAGGGGACGCGTACTGCCCGACGAGGGCCAGCTCTCGCTCATCACCCTGGTCACGGCCGCCCCCGGCGACCGGCGCCGCCCGACCCGGCTCACCCCCGAGGAGCAGAGCCTCCTCGACCTCTGCGACGCCGGCTACCTGTCGGTCGCCGAGATCGCCGGCCACACCCAACTGCCCCTGGGCGTCGTGAAGATCCTCCTCGCCGCACTCGTCGAGGCCGGTCATCTCGTCACCCGTCCGCCCGTCCAGCGGGCTCCCCTCGCCGACCGGGAAATCCTGGAGGAGGTGCTGAATGGTCTCCGCGCAAAGTTTGGATGAGACGGCGTACGTCCGCGGCGGCGAGCAGCAGACGGCCGTCAAGATCCTCGTGGTCGGCCACTTCGCGGTGGGCAAGACCACGTTCATCGGGGCGATCTCCGAGATCGAACCGCTGACCACCGAGGAGACGATGACCCGGGCCGCCGAGTCCGTCGACGACCTCAAGGGTGTCCAGGGCAAGACCACCACCACGGTCGCCATGGACTTCGGCCGCCTCACCATCAGCGACCGCGTCGTGCTCTACCTGTTCGGCACCCCCGGACAGCAGCGCTTCGTCCAGATGTGGGAGGACATGGCACGCGGCGCCCTCGGCGCCCTCGTCCTCGTCGACCCCGAGCGGCTCGCCGACTCCTTCGAAGTCATCGACCTCATCGAGCAGTTCGGCCTCGACTACGCCATCGCCGTCAACCACTTCGACGGGACGCCCCCGCGTGACGAGTCGGCCCTGCGCGAGGCGCTCGACCTGCTGGACGACACCCCGATCGTGACCTGTGACGCGCGCGACGAGAAATCCTCGGCCGAGGCGCTGATCAGGCTGGTCGAGTTCCTGATGGCACGCTCCCACTGACACCCACTCTTCTGACGCGGGACCAACGGGGGTCCCGCCGCGGCGAGTTGCCCGGCGTATGCCGTAACACGTTCACCGAACCTGTTCACTCGAAGAGGCAGACCAAGCAGACATGGACGACGACCGATCCACCACCCCGGTGCCCCCGCCCGGGTGCCCGGCGCACAACTCGGGCGGCCGAGTGCCGCTGTACGGTCCGGAGTTCGCGGCGGACCCCCAGGCGTACTACACCTACATGCGCCACTACGGACCGACCGCGCCGGTGGAACTCGCCCCCGGCGTCGAGGCCACCCTCGTCACCGACTACGCCACCGCGCTCCAACTCCTCCAGGACACCGGCTCGTTCCGCAAGGACGCGCGCCGCTGGCGGGACTTCAACGAGGGCAAGGTGGCCCCGGACAGCCCGGTCGCCCCGCTGCTCGTGTACCGGCCCAACGTCATGTTCAGTGACGGCGCCGACCATCTGAGGCTCCGTCAGGCCGTCGCGGACAGCCTCGCCCGGATCGACTCCCGCAAGCTCGCCCAGAGCATCGAGCGGATCTCCGGCTACCTCCTCTCCCAGTTCTCCACGCGCGGTTCGGCCGACCTCCTCGGCGACTACGCCAAGCAGCTCCCGCTGTTCGTCTTCAACGAACTCTTCGGCTGCCCCGCCGACATCGGCGACCGCGTCCTGTTCGGCATCTCGGGCATGTTCGACGGGGTCAACGCGGAGAAAAGCGCCGAGGTCCTCTTCCAGGCCATCGGCGAACTCGTCGTCCTCAAGCGCTCCCGGCCCGGCGAGGACGTCACCACCTGGCTGATGCGCCATCAGTCGGCGCTCACCGACGAGGAGATGGTCCACCAGCTCGCCCTCCTCCTCGGCGCCGGCATCGAACCGCTGCGCAACCTCATCGGCAACACCCTGCACCGGCTCCTCACCCACGACCGGTACGGCGGGGGCGGCGGACTCATCGAGGAGGCGATGGACGACACCCTGTGGGAGAACCCCCCGATATCGAACTTCGCCGCCCACTACCCCTCCGCCGACCTGGAGTTCGCCGGCCACAAGGCCACCGAGGGCGACCTCATGCTCGTCAGCTTCGTCGCCGCCAACACCGGCCCCGCGCTGACCGCCGCCCGGCAGGCCGGCAGCAACCGCGCCCACCTCTCCTGGAGCGCGGGACCGCACGCCTGCCCCTCGAAGGACCCCGCGCGGCACATCGCCGTCGCCGCCATCGAGAACCTCCTCAACCAGCTCCCCGACGTCGAACTCGCCGTCCCCGAGGGCAGCTTGACCTGGCGTCCGGGTCCCTTCCACCGGGCGCTCGCCGCGCTGCCCGCGCGCTTCACGCCGGTCAAGACCGTGCACAAGCCCGCGCCGCAGCCGCGTACGCAGGCCCCGGCGCCCAGCGTCGACGCCGGGCGCAGGCCCGAACGCGGGGGTGTGTGGAGCCAGTTCCTCAACTGGCTCACCAAGTGATTCACACAACATCCACAGGGTTTTCCGTAATCGCATGAAGGTTCGTCACCGGGGGTAGTGAGCAACGCGGTATCCGTGTTGCTCATGAGACGAAGGAGGTGTCATGAACCTCAGGTTCCACGACACCACTGCGCTTCGGCGCCCCGTACGGCAAGCCCGCAGCGGGCCGTACATAACCGGGGGGCGGTCGCACGCCCCCACCCCGACGGACCAACTCCACAGCCGCGACCACGAGATACCCGCCCCACAGGGCGGGTATCTTCATGCCCAAGCTCTTTTCCGGGCCGTGCTCCCGGAGGTGGCGTGATGACCGCCACCGCGCCCAGGGTTGGCGACGGCGCGCCCACGCTCGGGGCCCTCACCGTCGGCCAGTTGCTCCGCCTCTGCGACATCTCGGGGCTCGCCCCCGCCGACGCCGAGCGCTACGCCGCCGTCCTGCTCACCGCCCTCGGACCCGTCGCCGAACGGCCGTTGGACCTGCCGCCACCCACCCGCACCTTCCTCTCCGACGACCACACCCCCGTCGAGTTCTCCCTCGCCCATCTCCCCGGCGAGCCGCCCGCCCTGCGCGTCCTGGTCGAACCCGGCTGCCTGGAACCGGACTTGGCGGGCAACGGCCGTACCGGGCTCGCCGTCGTCCACGAACTCGCCCGCGCCTGGAACTTCTCCACCGTCCAACTCGACGCGCTCACCGACCTGTTCCTCCCCGACGACCCCCACGGGCCGCTCGCTCTGTGGATCGCCCTCGAACTGCGGCCCGGCGGCGTCCCGGCCGTCAAGGTCTATCTCAACCCCTCCGCCTCGGGGCCCGCGCGAGCCGCCGCGACCGTCCGTGAGGCACTCCAACGCCTGGGCCACCCCGAGGCGTTCGACTCGTTGCCCGACGCCGACGGCTACCCGTTCCTCGCCCTCGACCTCGGGGACTGGGACACACCCCGGGCGAAGGTCTACCTCCGGCACGACGACCTCACCGCCGCCCGCGCCGGAACCCTCTCCAGGACCGTACCCGGGCCGTCCGCCGGGGAGGTCGAGGAGTTCCTTACGCTCGCGGGGGGCTTCGACGAGGCTTCGGGCGATGCTCGTCTACACGTGCCACTGGCCGGGCGGCCCGGTCTGACCTGCCACGCCTTCACCGAGAACCGGACGGGGCGGCCGAGCGGGTTCACCCTTCATGTCCCGGTCCGTGACTACGTCCGTCACGACGGGGACGCCCTCGGCCGTGCGGCCCGCGCGCTGCGGCGGCACGGTATGGATCCGGCGGGGCTGCGCCGGGCGATGGGGGCGCTCACCTCGCGGCGGCCCGAGGACGGTGCCGGGCTCATCGCCTATCTGGCGCTCGTCCATCAGCAGGGGCGGCCTACGCGGATCACCACGTATCTCTCGGCGGAGGCGTACGAGGTGCGGGCGCCGCTGGTGCGGGTGCCTGCGCATGGCAGGGTTCTGTCTGATATGTGAGGTGTCATGAGCATGGCATGAATGCCGAGGGGGGTGGGGGGACTCCCCTCGGAGCGTGGGGTGTGGGGTTTTGGGGTTGTGAGGTGTAGGGCGGCCTGTCTTACTCGGCGCGCAGTTCCTCCAGGTACTGAGCCACGCCGACCTGCGTCGACGAGCCTTCCGTCTGGCCGTACTGGCCCGCGATCCCGGCGAGGTAGTCCGCGATCTCCTTGCGCATGACCTCGGGGGCCGGGAGGGACGCCTCGCCCGTGAGGATGCGGGCGATCCAGCGGGCCTGCGCCTCGACGAGGCGGGTGATGGAGCCCAGTGGACGGACCATGCCGGCGAAGTACAGGCCCGGTCGGTCGGCCGCGACGACCCGCTTGTACAGCTCCACCGCGCCGCCCGGCCCTCTCGGGCAACCGGCGGGCAGGTACGGGAAGTCCATGCGGTAACCGGTGCAGTAGACGATCGTGTCGGCGGCCACGGAGGTGCCGTCGGTGAACACGACCCGGTCGCCGTCGATACGGTCGATCGCCGGTTTCGCGGTCACCTCGCCGTGCCGGATCCGGCTGAGGATCTCGTCGGAGATCGTGACCGCCGACGCGAACAGCGGGTGGTCGGGCTCGGGGAGGCCGTAGTCGGAGATCTTGCCGTGCACGACGAGCAACGCCTGTTCGATCAGGCGCCGTTGCTCCTCCAGGGACATCGCCGTCCACCACGGCGCGTCCGCGATCTCGTCCAGGGACATGCCGAAGAGCTGCTTCGGCAGCACGTGCAGGCCACGGCGTACCGACATCACCGTGTGCTCGGCGTGCCGGGACAGGTCGGCGGCGATGTCCACGGCCGAGGCGCCGAGGCCGACGACCACGACCCTGCGGCCGGTGAAGTCGCTGCCGTCGCGGTAGTCCAGGGCGTGCAGAATCGTTCCGTCGAAGGTGTCGGCGCCGTCGGGGAGGGCCGGCATCACCGGCTGCGTGTTGTGGCCCGAGGCGACGATGACGTGGGCGAAGCCGCGGGTGGCGGTGCCGTCCGGGCCCTTGCTGACGACGGTCCACGAACCGTCGTCCTCCTGGCGCACCGACTCGACCGTGGTGTCCAGCTCGATGTGGTCCAGCAGGCCGGCCCACTCGGCGAACGACCGCAGGTATGCGGCGACTTGGCTGTGCCGGGGGTACAGGGGGTACGAGTCCGGCATCGGGAAATCGGCGTAACCGGTGAGCTGCCTGGCCGTGTTGAGGTGCAGTGACAGGTAACCGGGGCCGCGCTCACCGGCGTCGGGCTGGCGCCACAGGCCGCCGACGTCCGGGGCCTTCTCCAGGCAGACGAACTCGACGCCGTGCTCCTTGAGTTGCCGCGCCGTCGCCAGTCCCGACAGGCCTGCGCCGATCAGGCATACTCGCATGCTGATTTCCCCACTTCCCGCACAGGAACGGCACGATCCTTTCGCTCAACGGGGATTGACATGCCCGGGCGGCACTTGTGTCACGCGTGTCACGTCAGCGACAAGGATCACAGGAGGCGGTCTTGTGCATGGGCGGAAGGCGGGGGTGTCCTATCTCCGTGCCGTCGCCCACAACCCCCGTACGTGGCCCAGGTGTTGGGTCATGATCGTGCGGACGGCCTCCTCGTCGCGGGCCAACAGGGCGTCTACCAGGGCGAGATGCTCGGCTGCGGACGCGGGGAGGTGGCCGGAGGCGGCGAGTGCTTCGAGGCCGTACAGGCGGGAGCGGCTCCGCAGGTCGCGGACCACCTCCACCAGGTGCGTGTTGCCGGCGAGAGCGAGCAGGTCCAGGTGGAAGCGGGTGTCCGCCTCGACGTATGCGACGAGGTCGCCGGCTGCCGATGCGGTGACGATCTCCTGAGCTAGGGGGCGTAGGGCTTCCAGGGACGCCGGGTCCGCCGTCTTCGTGAGACCCACCACCGTAGGGATCTCGATCAGTGCCCTGATCTGCGTGTACTCGTCGAGTTGTATGTCGGAGACTTCGGTGACCCGGAAGCCCTTGTTCGGGACCGCGTCGACCAGGCCCTCCTTCGCGAGCTCCAGCATCGCCTCGCGTACTGGGGTTACCGATACGCCGAACCGTGCCGCGATTCCTGGCGCCGAGTACACCTCACCGGGGCGGAGTTGGCCCGCGATCAGTGCGGCTCGTAGTGCGTCCACGACCTTCTGTCGGTAGCTGCTGCGTCGCCCCAGCGTGGGGAGGTTCTCCGGCACAGGGTTCTCGGTCACAGGACGAACCCCGCCGGGAAGGGGTCTGTCGGGTCCAGCAGGTACTGTGCCGTCGCCGTGATCCAGGCGCGGCCGGTGAAACTCGGGAGTACGGCGGGGAGTCCGGCCACCTCCGTCGTACCGAGGAGGCGGCCCGTGAAGCTGGTGCCGATGAAGGACTCGTTCACGAACTCGGTGTGCAGGGGGAGTTCGCCGCGCGCGTGGAGCTGCGCCATGCGCGCGCTCGTGCCCGTACCGCAGGGGGAGCGGTCGAACCAGCCGGGGTGGATCGCCATCGCGTGCCGCGAGTGACGGGCCGTCGAACCCGGCGCGATCAGGTGGACGTGATGGCAGCCCCGGATCGACGGATCCTCCGGATGCACCGGCTCCTCCTCGGAGTTGATCGCCTCCATCAACTCCAGCCCCGCGCGCAGGATGTCGTCCTTGCGGGCGCGATCGAACGGCAGCCCGAACTCGTCCAGCGGCAGGATCGCGTAGAAGTTGCCGCCGTACGCCAGGTCGTACGTCACCGTACGGCCGTTGCCGAGCGTGATCTTGCGGTCCAGGGCGACCGCGTACGACGGGACGTTCCGCAGCGTCACCGCCTTCGCCGCGCCGCCCTCCACCTCGACCTCGGCGACCACCACTCCGGCCGGGGTGTCCAGGCGGATCGTCGTGACCGGTTCCGTCACCTCCACCATGCCGGTCTCCACGAGGACGGTTGCCACGCCGATCGTGCCGTGTCCGCACATCGGGAGGTAGCCGGAGACCTCGATGTAGACCACGCCCCAGTCGCAGTCCGGGCGGGTCGGGGGCTGGAGGATCGCGCCGCTCATCGCCGCGTGGCCGCGCGGCTCGTTCATCAGCAACTGCTTGATGTCGTCGCGGTGTTCGCGGAAGTAGAGGCGCCGCTCGTTCATCGTGGCGCCGGGGATGGTGCCGATGCCGCCGGTGATCACTCGGGTGGGCATGCCCTCGGTGTGCGAGTCGACGGCGTGGAGGACCAGTTTGCTGCGCATGGCCGGGGGCCTTTCCGTGGGGTGGGGGAGGCGGGGTGGTGCGCGGGGTTGATGCGGGCGGGCGGGAGGTGGGGGTGGGTGTGTGAGGTCGATGTGGGTGTGCGGGAAGCAGGAGTGGCGCGCGGGGTCGGTGGTCGCGCGCCAATCTCCCGGCCGCTTCCGCGAGTTGGCCAAGTCGCCGGTGGGGTACGGGAGTTCGCGTGTCACGCGAGTCCGGCTGCCACCGCCTTCTCCGTCGCCGACCGTACGGCCGTCTCCTGCTCCGGCAGCAACGGGACGCGGGGCGGGCGGCATTGGCCTCCGTGGCGGCCCACGATGTCCATCGACAGCTTGATCGCCTGGACGAACTCGACGCGGGAGTCCCAGCGGAGCAGCGGGTGCAACTGGCGGTACAGCGGGAGCGCCGTGGTGAGGTCGCCGGCCACCGCCGCGCGGTACAACTCGACCGACGCGCGCGGCAATGCGTTCGGGTAGCCGGCGACCCAGCCCTTCGCCCCGGCCACGGCCAGCTCCAGCAGGACGTCGTCCGCGCCGATCAACAGGTCAAGGTCCGGGGCGAGTTCGGCCAGGCGGTAGGCCCGGCGGACGTCGCCGGAGAACTCCTTCACGCCCTGGATGTAGCCCTCGCCGTGGAGTTGGGCGAGGAGTTCCGGCACCAGGTCGACCTTGGTGTCGATGGGGTTGTTGTAGGCCACGACCGGCAGTCCCGCTTTCGCGACCTCGGCGTAGTGGCCGAGCACCGCGCGCTCGTCGGCGCGGTACGCGTTCGGCGGCAGCAGCATCACCGCGCCGCAGCCCGCCTCGGCCGCGCGCTCGGCCCAACGCCGGGACTCCGCCGCGCCGTACGCGGCCACGCCGGGCATGACCCGGTCGCCGCCGATCGCCGCGACGGCCGTCTCCATGACCTTGGTGCGCTCTTCGGGGGTGAGGACCTGGTACTCACCGAGGGAGCCGTTCGGGACGACGCCGTCGCAGCCGTTGGCGATGAGCCAGGTGCAGTGGTCGGCGTACTTGTCGTAGTCGACGGAGAGGTCGTCGTTGAGGGGGAGGGCGGTGGCGACGAGGACGCCGTGCCAGGGGCGGGTGCGAGGGGTGGGGGGCGTGGGCATGGGGGCCTCCGGGGCAGATGAGGGGGTGGTTGGTGGGTGGGGGTGCGGGTGGCGGGGCGAGGGCGGGGGTCGTGTCGGGGAGGTGGGCCGTGCGGGGGTGCGGTGTGACAGGGGGAGTGTCACGTGCTCGGCCGTTCTCGCCGGGTGGTGCGGCGTGCGGGTTGCCGTTCTCGCCGGGGGCGCGTCCGGATCGCCGTTTCTGCGGGGCGGGCGCCGTGAGGGCCGCCGCTTCGCCGGGGGCGTGTCATGTGTCGTCGGCCTCCGCGTCCTCCTCCGCCAGTACCCCAAGCGGTACGGGGCGGGCCAGCAGGCGTCGGCCGGGGACGGGTGCGCAGCCCGCGATGCCGGCCACCCCCGGCTCGCACATCCGGCCCTGGCACCAGCCCATTCCGACCCGGGTCAGCAGCTTCACGGTGCGCAGGTCGCCCGCGCCGTGAACGTTCACGGCAACGCGCACGGCGCCGGCGGTGACCTCCTCGCAGCGGCACACGACCGTGTCGTCCGTGACCTGGTCCGGCCAGTGGGCGGGCGGGGCATAGGCGCCGTCGAGCGCCGCGAAGAATGTGCGCAGGCGGGTCCGGGTCCGGGCGGCCGGCGCCCAGGCGGTGGGGTCGGGGTCGGTTCCGTGGAGGCGTGCTGCGGCCGAGCGGCCCGCGATGTGGCCCTCCGCGAGGGAGAGGGCCGCGCCGCCGATGCCGGTGGCCTCTCCGGCGGCCCAGACGCCGGGGACGTCGGTGCGCTGCTCGGCATCGACGCGTACGGCGGGGCCGTCGAGGGTGCAGCCGAGGCCGTCGGCGAGGTCGGTGTGAGGGAGGAGGCCGTGGCTGACGGCGAGGGTGTCGCAGGGGAGGGTGCGGTTCGACCGGCCGTCGGTGACGGTCACGGCCTCCAGGCGGTCGGTGCCGTGCGCCTCCAGGACGGTGTGACGCATCATCACCTTCGTTCTTTGGCGCAGGAGTTGAGCCGCGTACCCGGCCCCCTCGGCGAGCTTGGCCGGCTCCCGGACGAGGGCACCCGTACGCCGTACGAAGGCCCGGGGGTCGGCCGAGTCGACCAGTGCGACGACCCGCGTACCCGCCGACGAGAGCCCGGTCGCGACCGGCAGGAGCAGGGGGCCGGTGCCCGCGACGACGGCGGTGCGGCCGGGGACGACGAGGGCGCCCTTGAGCATGGCCTGGGCGCCGCCCGCGGTGAGGATGCCGGGGAGGGTCCAGCCGGGGAAGGGGAGGACCTTCTCGTATCCGCCGGTCGCGAGCAGGACGCCGTCGGCGCGTACCGCGACGGAGTGTTGTTGCTCGGGGCCGAGGAGCGCGTGCACGGTGAAACCCGCCGACTCCCGTTCCACGCACCAGACATGATGATCCGTCAATTGCGCGATGCCGTGGGTTTCGAGGCCCGCGCGCAGGCGTTGCCAGGTGCGCCACTGGTGGTGCAGCGCCTGGGGGCGGCGAGCGCCGAGAGCAGGCGCGGGCTGGCGGTAGAACTGGCCGCCGGGCCCCTGACCGGCGTCGACGAGCGTGACACGTACGCCGCGTGCGGCGGCGGCCAGCGCGGCGGCGAGGCCCGCCGGTCCCGCGCCGATCACCGCGAGGTGGGGAGGTTCAGTCATGGCCCGTTCCTGACTGGGTGCGGACGTCCGAGCCGGGTTCGGCGGGGATGAGGCAAGCGCGTTGGTTGGGGCGGCCGTTGACGGTGACGAGGCAGTCGTAGCAGCCCCCGATTCCGCAGAAGACGCCGCGTGCCGTGCCGCTGTCCCGGGTGGTGCGCCAGGACGTGATACCCGCCGTCCACAGGGCGGCGGCCACTGTCTGACCGGGCAGTGCCTCGATGGGGCGGCCGTCGAAGGTGAGGGTGAAGACGGGGCCGGGGCGGGCGCGGACCAGCTTCAGGGGGTTCACGTGGTGGCCTCCTCGGTGAAACGGTCCGGGCGGAACGGGGTCAGGTCGAGATCGGGCCGTTGTCCGCCCAGGAGTTGGGCGAGGAGGTGGCCGGTGCCGGTCGCGAGGCCGATGCCCGCGCCCTCGTGACCGCAGGCGTGGTAGAGGCCGGGGGCTCTCAAGTCGGCGCCGATGGCCGGGAGATGGTCGGGGAGGTAGGGGCGGAAGCCCAAGTAGGTACGCATCGCCCGGACTTGGGCGAGGAACGGGAACAGCCGGGTGGCGCCCGCCGCGAGGGACCGTACGACGGGCAGGGTGAACGAGCGGTCGAAGCCCACGCGTTCACGGCTCGCGCCGATCAGGACGGGACCGGCTGCGGTGCCCTCCACGACCGGCGAGGTCTGGAGCGCCGCCGAGTCGCTGGCGACGTCCGCGACGTAGTCGGCGGCGTACACCTTGTGCCGGATCCGGCGCGGCAACGCCTCGGTGACCAGCACGAATCCGCGCCGGGGGAGGACCGGGAGGTGGACCCCGGCGAGCGCGGCGACCTCGCCGCCCCAGGTGCCGGCCGCGTTCACGACGGCCGGTGCGTGCAGGTCGCCCCGGTCGGTGCGTACGCCGCGTACGGCGCCGTCGGGCGCGCGCAGGATCTCGGTGACGGTCCGGCCGGTCTCGACGCGGGCCCCCGATGCCCGTAGCAGGTGGGCGGTGGCGAGGGTCGGCATGACCTGGGCGTCCTGCGGGTACAGCACCCCGCCCGCGAGACCGGGCGCCAAGTAGGGCTCCAGGGAAGGGAGTTCGTCCGAGGAGACGTGGGTTGCCGTCACCCCGGCCGCGCGCTGCGCCTCGGCCAGTTCCGTGAGGGCCGTGAGGCTCTCGGGCGTGGACGCGACGACCAGGCCGCCCTTCGGTTCGTACTCGTAGGCGGGGCCGTGCTCTTGTGCCAGGTCGGTCCACAACCGGGCGGAGAGCAGGGCGAGTTCGAGTTCCGGTCCGGGCTCCTTGTCGGAGACGAGGAGGTTCCCCTCGCCCGCGCCGGTCGTACCGCCGGCCACCGGGCCCCGGTCCACCACGACGACGTCGAGTCCGGCACGGGCGGCGTACAGCGCGCAGGCGGCGCCGACCATGCCGGCACCCACGACCACGACATCACAGCTGGACTGCTTGGTCACGACAGTAATATGTCACACACTATTCAGGACCGAAATACCCCGAAGGTCAGAGTCGCGGATGAGAGTGAATACGTCAAAATGTTAGTGATGCAGGTCACTCTCAGGAGGTGGGAGCATGCTGCCACGGCGATTAGCGCTGGTCACAGCTCCGCGGGCGGATGAAGCGTTCGCGTCGTGGGTGGATCGGATGGCTCGCGTCAACAGATGTCCACTGGCCGAGGTAGCCGATCTGATGGGACTCCACCTTCGGGGTCTGTATGTGAATGCGCGGCCCCCTGTGTTCGGGGTCCAATGCGATGCGGCGGTCCGGCAGACCGTGTACGCGGCGACGGGTGTCCCTGGCGGCATGGTGGACACGATGCACCTGTCGGTTTTCGAGGGTGGGCCGCTGAGCGTGGCTGCGGTGCTCTCCGCGGCTAAGGCACACTGGCCGTCGGCAGCCCGGGAGTGGGTGGAGGTGTACGGCAGCCGCGCCTGTCCGCAGTGTCTGCTGGCGTCGGGTGGAGTGTGGCAGCTGTCGTGTGCGGCGGTGTGCCCCAAGCATCAGGTGATGCTGCTGGATCGGTGTCCAGCGTGCGGTTGGGTACTGCGATGGGGTGGGGACCGACCTCGGGTCATGCCGGCGCAGTGGGTCCGGTCGCCGACTCGCTGCGCGAATGCCGTTCGCGGGAAACCGTGCTCGCAGTGGCTGCCCGCGATTCGCGTGCGCCAGGCAGACAAACGGACTGTCGCCGCGCAGCGGCGATGGCTGGACACCGCGTACAACCGGGCCTGCCCCGCGCTGGGGGGCGTGAACGTGTCGGCAGGAGAGTGGTTCGCGGCGTTCCGAGCATGCGTGATCTTGTTACGCCTCGGACTGCCCCAGATCCTAGAGCGTCTACCGAACGTGCCTGACTGGTGCTGTCGCGCCCTTCTGGATGAACGCATCGAGCGCGATGTGTACCGGAACCAGTTTGGCTGGGGTCCCGCTTCGGCCGAAGCCGCAGCAGCATTTCTCACGGTGGTGACCCCTCTTCTGGCCGCAGCTGACATGCGGAGGCTGGCTCGGCGGTTGGCACCGTTGGTGCGGACGGCGGTTGAAGAAGGCTGCTGGACGGCCCGGCCGTTGGCGCGGCTCCCGGTGCCGGAGGTCTTCGCGGAGGCAGTGGCGGCGCAGGTGCCGGTGGGACGTTCGGCCAAGGGTCCGCGCGGAGGAGGTGCTCGCGGTGAGCGGTGATACGGAGGCACCGGAGCCATCCGTTCGGGACATCGACATGGTGCGGGTACGGTACGCCGATTCCGCCGGGCACCAGCATCTGGTGCGGCTGGAGGAGGCTGCTGACGTGCCGTTCGAGGACGGCAGGATGGTGCGGGCCATTCCCAGTCACCGAGATCAGGGGCATATGCCGGGCCAGTACTGGGTGGCGAAATGGGGTGACTTCGCCGAATACGAAAGCGTGCTGGAGTCGAGGTGGCTGACGCTGCTGGACTTCGACCCGCAAGTGACCGCATTCGTCACGCAGCCCTTGGAGTTCGTCGCGATCGACGCCCGCGGGGCCTGGCAGCACACACCAGACGTCTTCGTACGCCACCGTGACGGCAGCGTGTTGCTGCTGGACGTGAAGAACCCCGAACTGCGTGACGATCCGGACGTGCTGCTGCAGGAGGAGCGCACCCGGCGTACCTGCGAGCGACTGGACTGGGACTACGCGATGGTTTCGGAGCCGAGCGAGCAGCGTTGGGTGAACGTCGATCTGCTGTCCAGTGCCCGGCGCCCGCTGCATCTGGGTGCGGATCTGGTGCCACGCCTACTCGAACTGGCCCGTGAGCCGGTGGAGATCGGGGAGCTCATTCGGTTCATGGAATACCCGGATCTGGCACGCGCGGTGCTGTATCACCTGATGTGGCATCAGCGGATCGTCACCGATCTGGATCGCCCGTTGCGAGACACAACGCTGGTGAAGACCGCAGCGGAGGCGCAACATGACGTTTGACGGCGCGGTGCGACTGCAGCGTGGATCCAAGGTGTGGCTGGACGACGAGTTGTACACCGTGACAGGGGTGACCGACGACGGTGTGCGACTGCGTTCGGAGAGCGGTTCGTGGACCGTGATCGGCGTGGGACACCTTCTCGCAGACCCGACCTTCCGTCCCTACGAAGGCGACGCGAACCCGGAAGGCGAGGACGCTGCCGAGCACGACCCCGCGGAAAGGAAACTGTGGCTGGACGCCGCCGCCTTGTTCGACAAGCTGAGCGACAAGCAGTTGGGGGAACTGCAACGCGCCCAAGAGCACCTTCTGGAAATGACGACTGGTTTTCGCAGTGGAGATCCAGAAAACGCCGCGCCCGGAGAACCCAGGCCGGAATATGCCCCTGACGTGTCGCTGGCCCAGCGGGTACAGAGCAAAGCGCGGGAGCTGGGCTACAGCGAGCAGCAGATCTGGCGGCGTCTGCGGAAATGGCGGGACGAAGGCCCGTGGGGCCTCGTGGACCGGCGCAGTCATCGGCCGTCGGATCCCCTGGCTGGAGCGGATCCACGGTTGATCGACGCGATCGTCGCCCAATACCACGTGACCGAGGCGGTCGACTCGACCGGCAGTCTGAACCGGCTGCGCCGCCGAGTGGAGCGCCGCCTGGTTGACGCCCATGGGCCGGGCACGGTGAAGGTGCCGGTGCCCAAGACGTTCAACCGGTACGTCGCCGCTCTCCTCCCCGGCCGCTACACCACGGGGCAGGCCACGACGCGGCAGTCTGTGGAGAACCGGCCAGGCGGCCATTACCGGCCGATCACCGCCAGTCGTCCCGGTGAACTGATGATGATCGACACCAGCTGGCTGGACGTACGTGCCTATGACCCGGTCGAAGACGTCGTCTTTTCGGTGGAACTGACCATCGCGATCGACGTGTGCACCCGCAGCCTGCTGGGATGGCGTCTGGTGCCCAAGGGAACGAAGGGCGTGGATGCGGGACTCGTGATCGCGGACGCGATGATGCCGGAACCGATGCGGCCCGGATGGCCGGACGGGCTGCGACACCGCATGCTGCGCCTGCCGTGCGAGCCTAAGCTCACGCTGGACGAGCGGTTCGCGGCCGCCGCAGCCCGCCCGGTGGTGTTCCCCGAGAGGATCGTGATCGACCACGGCAAGGCGTTCGCCTCTCAGGCGGTGAAAAACGTGTGCCGCCGCTACGGGATCACCATCCAGGACACCCGTAAGTACCGGCCCACCGATAAGCCACAGGTCGAGGCCGCTTTCAAGACGATCAGAAGCCAGTTCTCCGAACACATCGCCGGCTACAAGGGCAACCACGTGGTGCACCGCGGCCGGGATGTCGACTCGACCGCCCGGTGGACGATCGAGGAACTGGAGGAGTTCTTCGCGGAGTACGTCGTCTCCGTCTACCAGCGCCGCCGGCACACAGGGCTGGTGCTGCCAGGGTTCCCGGAGATCACTCTGTCTCCGAACGACGCCTACCGACTGGCGGTGCACCGCTGCGGCTTCATCGCCGCCCCGCGCGATCCCAATCTGTTCCTGGAGCTGCTGCCGATCCACTGGTGTGGCATTCACGACCGCCGTATCCAGAAGGACTACCTGCACTACAGCGCGCCCATCACGGGCACCTACAACGAGTCCAAGTCCCCCTACGCGCACGCCATGGGCGCCTGGCCTGTCCGCTACGACCCACGAGACGTGACCCAGGTCTACCTCCATGACCCTTACACCGGAATCTGGCACACGCTGCGCTGGACACACGCGTTGACCGGGCTCGAGCCGTTCACAGACATCACTCTGCGCCAGGTCAAGCAGGAACTACGTGAACGAGGCCGCGCCCCACAGGACCAGGAGGCCGTAATGGACGCGTTGTTGGACCTGCAGAACCGCACGGACGCCGCCGAGGCGTCCACCGCACGCTCCCGCAGGGCCCGGGCCCGTGACGCCCAGCGAGCCAGGGCGGCGGCGCGAGACAAAGCTCGCACTGCACTGGTCGATTCCGCCGCCGACGTCCCTGTAAAGGATTCCCATCTGAAAGCCGTGCCGCCACTGCCCGCAGACGACGAGGAAGAGGTCACGATCGACTTCGACGCCCTGCCGTCGTACGAAGTGTGGGGCGGCCGTCCGGGGAAGGACGACACACCGTGATGGCCCCGCGACCGGAGGATTCCAAAAGCCTGCACCCGGGCCTGGCCGAACCGCGCACCAACGAGGACTGGTTCGACTACATGTTCTACGAGCCACCGTCCAGCCCCTACCTCCCGCCGTACGACACCTACCTGGCGATGGACAAGGAGGATCCTGAACGGCGTCGTCTCAACCGCAGTCGCAACCGGTATCACAGCGCGTTGGTCCTGGCCTGGACTCCTGCCGTTCAACACTTCGAATCGGAGATCATGGAACTGCTCGATGCCAACGAGGAGGCTCCGCCCGGCGCACGGCCCGGACTGCTCATCGACGGTCCGCCCACGGTCGGCAAGTCCACTCTGGTCAAGATGATCGGCCGGAAGTTCGAACAGGGACTTCGCAGGGACTTCCCCGAACGGTTTGCCCCAGAGCGGCTGGGGGTCTACGTCCCTGTCGTCTATATCTCCCTCACGGACCAGGTCACCCCCAAGCAGATCTCCCTCGCGATCGCCCGCTACCTGAGCGTCTCGACCAGCGGCACCAAGGACGCCGTCGATGATCGTGTCCTGAGCGCGCTCACGGCGTGCGGTACGCAGCTGCTCATCTTCGACGACCTGCATTTCCTGGACTGTGCCCACAAGGAAGGGCGTGCTTCCAATGACCACATCAAGTTCCTCGCCAACCATGCCCCCTGCACGATCATCGGCACCGGCGTCGACCTGGAGGAGAGCCCTCTACTCAGCGAGGGAGGTCCTACTGGACCCGTCAAGCGGAACCCCCGCGTCAAGTCTCCGCCGCGCAAGGGTCCCAGAACCCAGACAGCAGGCCGGTTCAGCCGCCAGGAACTCGCGCCCTTCGCCCTGGACAGCAAAACCGAAATCCTGCAGTGGGTTGGCGTCGTCAACTCCCTGGAGAGCGCACTGTGCTTGTACCGGCACAAAAAGAACAGCCTGACCCGTCGGCACTGGCGCTATCTTTTCGATCGCACCGACGGCAGCATCGCCGGTCTGCACGCTCTCCTCCGCCGCAGCGCCGTACGCGCCGTCACACAGGGAACCGAGGCCGTCACGCGAGAGGTCATGGACTCCATCGTCCTGTCGTACGCCCACGAACGCGCCTACGCCAAGGTCGTCGAACTGCAGTCACGCCCGTCGGTGAAGAACAGGAACAAACCGGACAAGAAGCCGACCGCAGCAGACGGAAGTGCCTGAGGAGCCGTCAGCACCTGACGTGCACCTGGTACAGGGCACTGGCATGCTCTGCGTGTGCCCCCGTCGTTGCGTCGCCTTGCGCTGGTGCCGGACCCGTACCCCGGTGAGTCCCTGCTCAGCTGGGTCGACGCGCTCGCAGGGCTCAACCGGATCAGCCGTCTGCAAGCCCTGCGTTTCGCGGCCTTCGTCCGTCCCGGTAGCTCCGCGTACCGCCCCAGCTTGCGCTTCGTCGCCCATCTGCCAACGGATGTGATGGCCCGTGTGCAGGTCACCACTGGGCTGTCCGCCGCGCAGCTGCATCGGATAACCCTCATGCACTACGCCGATGGTGTTCTGCCATCGCCGCCTTCCTCCACGCACCGACGGACTATCGCCATGTGGCTGCACCGCCTACAGCTCGCGCAGCCTGTCAGTTCGCGCGCGTGCCCGCCCTGTTTGCGGGAGAGCGGTGGGCGTTGGCTGCTGCGCTGGCGTCTGATCTGGTCTTTCGCTTGCGTACGCCACCGCGTTTTCCTGCTCAGCGTCTGCCGCGGCTGCGGCAATGGTCTGCACCAGGTGCTTCCTGGTCCGGGAAGCCCTGTGATGTGCGGCCAGTCCGACTGGAAGCGTCCGGGATACGTCTGCCGGCACTCCATCTGGCGCATGCGGCCTCCCCGGCTGTCCGACACGCACCTCCTCGAATTCCAGCGCCGCCTCGACGATCTCATCGACCATCCCCACCGTCCGGGCAGCATGGACATCCTGCGCACGCTGCACCTGGCGCTGGAGGACATCCGCGGCGGCTATGACTTCGCCCCATCGCTACCGGACACCGATGCCGTGCTCCATCGGCGGTGGCACGGCCACGGCGGCGTCTTGTCGTATCTGGACGATCCTCTGCTCACCGCAGCCCTCATCAAGATCGCCACGCTGGGCGGCATCGGTACGTCCCGAACAGCCCGCGCTCAGATCGACATGGTCTCGTGGTCGACCGACGGCTTCCCTCGGACCACCGGCGTATCGCCGGTCAATCGCTTCGGCGGAACGTGCCGAGCCATCGCCTGCCTGGCCTGGGTACCGCCCGGACAGGGCGTCGTAGCTCGTGCGAAGGACGGACCGTTGATTCTGTGCCCCGCGCACGTCGATCACGCCACGTCGGACAGATACAACCCCCTGCCCCCTGCCGTCGCCGAAGCCTTCTCCCCACGGCCGTGACTCGCTGAAGTCCAATCCGGGTCGTACGCGCGGTGCGGGCGGCGATGCATACGAGGACGGAGAGTGCGGAGACACGTCGTTGGACGTGGACAGCTTTCTCGTCCTCTGAAGGGATTGCCGGGATCTCCGGCATCCGGAACCCACACACTTTGGCCCCCATACGGCTCGTTACGACCTTTGCGCCCCCAACGGCCGAGCAGGGCCCAGATGAATTGCAACCGCCTGAATGTCGCCCAACCCGGCAGCCTCAGCTCCTGCAGCGTCGCCGCACGTGACAGCCTCAAGGTCGCCGCCAGCGTATCGACCCAGCTGAGGAACGACTCCCCGGCGAAGGGAATCGGGACGACGCCGAGCCGCCGGACTCGCTCCTGGTCAGCCACGGTCCACCATGTCTCCGCTCGTCCTGCTCGCCGTGTACTCCACGATGGGGTTCGCGGGGCTCTCCACGATGGGGTTCGCGGGGCTCTCACCCCGTCGTGGCAGCCACGCTGGTCGAAAGTCCGGGTGGGCGGAGTAGGGCAACAGCAGGCACCGTACGGCGTACCTCAGCGCCTTCCCCTCAATGGTTCGTGGATCGGTGTCCGCGCAGGCGTCCAGGATCAGCCGCTGGGATTCGATCCCCAGCACTCGCAGTTCGTGGTTTCCCTTTTGGAGGCGCTGTTCCTCATCACGGAGCCGGGCGTCGAGGAATCGTAGTCGTGGGTCGGTGCTCGTGATCGGCCCGGAGCGTTCCCGCGAACGTGCCCGGACGGTGAACTGATCCGCGTGCTGTGGACAGTGCGTGCCTCCGTCGGACGCGTCGTTCACTGTCGCGCCGTGCCCCGCCGGAACCCAGGTCCCGCAGCCAGGGTGGTGGCAGTATCCGCCGAAGCGGTTCGCCGGCAGTTGGAATTCGCCATGGCGTAGCGGGAGTCTTGGCTGGGGAGGGCCCCAGTTCGGCCGGGCCTTCACCTGTTCTGCCGCCCCGCTGTCCGTTGAGCCGAGCCCGGCCTCGGTTGCGACTTTCAGGGCGGCGGCCACGATCAATGGCCGAGGCTGCCAGCGGAAGCCGTCGGGTGCGTGGTCACTGTCCCACGCCTGGTGAACGACCTTGTCGGTATGAGGAAGGCGCACCGGCCGCTCCGCATCCCACGCATCCTGCATCGAGCGGTACAACGCTCCGAAAAGCTCGTGAATCTGTGCCTGCGTCAGATCTTCCGAACCCTCCAGAAGGCGGTCGATCCGCTGCTGGCAGTCGAGAAGCTGGAGGTCATGGACCGGCTTGGTAGGCATTCGGCGGATGTCACGGCCGCAAGGCCTACTCGGCTTATAACGTCCCCAGCCCGGCGCGGGGCCGGGACAGATCCAGGACTGCGGAGCTCCAGGCCGCGGGGGATGAAGTCCAGCGTCACAACCCCGGCATTCCGAGATCAGGTAAAGCCGATGCTCCACGCATGCGAAGGACCAAACCAGCCGCCATTTCAGGAGCCATCGGGCGCCGTTCTCCCTCAGACATACCGGACAGGCGTTGGAACGCTGGCGCAACACCATCCGCTGCCAATATCTCCAGCCGGCCAGGGCGTCCTGCCCTTCCGCGTCAGGTTGTGGAAGCGGATCCAGGGCCCCTCCTGCATAGCGAGCAAGCGTTATACCCCGCACCTGCTCCTCCGTCAGCCCAGTGGTGAGCCAGACGGATCGGACGACGGCGTCGCTGACGTGGTGGCCGAAAGCGTCCGACACCGAAGAGCCATTGGCCATGCCCGTCATCCGCAGTGCCATGAGTCGGGAAACCTGGTTGAGTCGCGCGAGCGCGTCCACCCAGCTCAGCAGCGACTCACCGGAATACGGCTCGGGCACCAGTGCAAGCCTGCGCAAGGGGCTTCGGACGTTCATGATCTCCTCTCCGCGTTTCCCCAGGGTGCACAGACACTCCCGGAAAGCGGGGACTCCAACCCTTTGAGGCGAGTCGCCCATGGCACTGCCAATCATCGCCAGACCGGTGCGGGACTGTCCGGACCGGACAGTCCCGACGACGCCTATGTCACGCCTATGCCCTATCGGAGACCAGTGGATTTCGCCCACCGCCGCGGGCGCACGCACACCATGTCCACCGGGACCCATCACGCAAGCGTGATCCATTCATTGACCCAGGCCGAGAAACTCGGGCCCTGGATCGGGGTCGTGGTGTGCTTGGAGCGGACTTCGTTGAACGAGCGGGCCCAGCCCGCGTCGAATGGGCCCGTGACATGCACGCAGTGAAGATCATGACGCCGAAGGGCACGGCGATGGTCACGGCTCGGTCCGAGGGCGACGTCGACCAGTCCGTTGCAAGGCCCGGCGGATGTCCCGTCCGGCGACTTCGGTGACCCTGCGGCCGCGGCCGCAGGAATCGGTGACAACGTGGGAGCCGGATCCCCCGACTGCTCCGAACAGCACGTTTCTGCTCCTCGTCGACTGCCCGATCACGTCCGGAAGTTCGACACCTTGGGCGCCGACAAGGCACTGCGTACGGATATCGATCAGAACAGCGCGTCGTAGCCCCGGAACGCCACGGGCCTGCCGACGCACGACTTCCCCTTGTCCTGAGCGGCTCGCGCGTGGCTGACGTTCGAGCGGAGCGCCGAGCTGACAGGAGCGAACCCGCCCCGCGCATCAGTCCGCGGCGGGAACAGCGGACCGACCAGGGCGGACGGCGACGTCGGCACAAGGCGCCGGGGCGATCAGCTCACCGATCGCCCCACGCACGGTTCCCCGTCTCGTGCCCAGCGGGTCACTGGCGTCTTGCTGCCAGCAGGCCGTCCACCACCAGTCCGGCCAGGGCCTCCGCCCTGGCGTGACGGTCCGCCTGCTGCATGTGTTCCGGGCGCCCCAGGCGCCGGGCGAGAGGTTCCTGGACCAGCCCTGACACGGGAGCGATGATGGCGAAGACCACAACGTCCAGTGGAACCCGCGCCATGCCACCGGAGGCCATCAGCCTCTCGATGCTGGGCGCGACGAGGGCGAGCGTCGGCTCGATGTAACGCTGGTAGAGGTAGTCCAGCCGCTCAGTGTCCTGTGCGGACTCGTCCGCCATCAGCATGGCGAGGTACGGCCGGCCGACGCTGACGCGGTAGAACTCCATGACGAACCGCCGCACCACGTTCTCGTCGTCACTCCCAGGGACGGGCGGCACCATGCCCTCGAGTTGGGCCCCGAGCGCAGCGTCCACCACGGCCCGCCAGTATGCCGCCTTGGAGCCGTAGCGGTCGTTGATGAAGGTGGGGCCGACCCCGAGCCGACGGGCGAGCTCCCGCGCCGACGCGCGGTCGTATCCGAGCGTCGCGAAGGCCTCCAGGCCCCGCTGCAGGACGTCCCGCTCGGTGGGCACCGCGGCGGAATCCGCCCTGGGGCGGCCCGGGCGTCGGGTGGTACTCGGCTGGTCTCCCAAGCATCCTCCTCAGTCGGCTGTACGGGCGCGTGCCCGCCAGTCGCACCAGCGTAGCCGTCCCGATCTTCACGCTTGAGCACCGTCAATGGGCCAGCAACCTCCCCGGATCCGACACCGAGGTTCCCGCCTGGACCGCGCTTGACACAGAGCGAGCAGGAGGTAATCCTACAGGTGTTGGATTTAATCCGGGTCGCTCACGGAGGGCCCGCACAGAGCCGCCCGCGCCGTCGGGCGGAGCATCCATTTACCCACCACGCAGATTCCCATCAACCCGGCATCGCGACCCCGGATAGTACGAAACCGTTTCGTACGCAATGGGCTCGCGCCAGTACAGGGAACGGCACAAGGAGCCATCATGCGTAAAACCACCGTCGGTGCGGCCGCTGTCGCATCCGCGCTCATCGCCTCGATCACCCTCGCCGCGGGAGGGACAGCCACCGCGACGACCGCCGACTCGACCGCGGCGCACCCCATCGCCGCCCAGAAGGGGCTGTCCCAGACCAGCATCCCGACCCTCGTCGATCCTGCCGCGGGCCTCACCTACGACCCCGACCAGCCCAACCAGTCATGGTACCTGACCGCGCACGTGACCGCGGGGGGCCACCGGTACGGCTTCCTGGTCCACTACCTCAACGCCAACTTCGGCACGCAGGGCAGCGCCATCTCGAAGGTGTCGGTGATCAACGAGGAGACGGGCTGGTACACGAAGTCGGAGACCCCCCTCCCCCTCGGAACGGGTCTGTCCGACAAGCAGGGGGTGGACATCCACACCGACAACGTCACCTGGACCGGCGATGCCAAGGAGATGAAGCTGCGCGCCAAGGTCCCCGAGGGGACCATCGACGTCACGCTGCGCCCTCGCGGAAACGTTCTCTACAACCTGGGGACGGGATACTTCCCCATGTTCGGTGACGCGAAATACTCGAACTACGAGTACGCCCTGCCCACGGTGGACACCTCCGGGACACTGACCCTCAACGGCCGCGCCGAGAAGGTCCGCGGGCAGTCCTGGCTGGACCGCCAGTGGGGACCTCTGCCGGATCTCACCACGGGTCGCGCCTCCTGGTCCTGGATGAACCTCAACCTGTCCAACGGCGACAAGGTCAGCGTCTGGAACCAGCAGTACGACGGCAAGAAGAACAACTTCGCGACCATCCTGAAGCCCGACGGCACCCAGACCCTCACCGAGGCGACCCTCACGCCCGACGAATCCACCCGCTGGACCAGTCCGGCCAGCGGCAAGAGCTACCCCACGCGCTGGAAGGTCACCATCCCCGGCGAGCACGCCAAGCTGAACGTCGAGGTCTACGCCGAGGATCAGGAACTGCTGGTCCCGGGCCCCGGCTATGAAGGCAGCGCCAAGGTCACCGGCACCTACGACCACCGCCCGGTCACCGGCACCACGTACGTCGAAATCACCAGCGGCAAGTAGCGCCGACTCGTCGATGGCCTCGGCGCCGCCCTTGCAGGGGAGGCGCCGAGGCCATAGGCAGGTACCCGGCTACGCGGAAAACGCTAAGGCAGCGTGATGCCGAGTCGCTCGGCGAGTTCGACGGCGCTGACGCCGTACGTCTCGCGGATCCGTACACCCTCGGGGCCGACGTCGAAGACGCCGTGGTCCGTGTAGACGCGGCTGACGCAGCCGACGCCGGTGAGCGGGTAGGTGCACCGCGGCACGAGCTTGGGCTCACCGGTGCGGGTGAAGAGCGTCATCATCACGTAGACGTCCTTGGCGCCGATGGCGAGGTCCATGGCGCCCCCGACGGCCGGGATGTCCTCGGGCCTGCCGGTGGTCCAGTTGGCGAGATCGCCGTCGAAGGCCACCTGGTAGGCGCCGAGGACGCAGACGTCGAGGTGTCCGCCGCGCATCATGGCGAAGGAGTCGGCGTGGTGGAAGTAGGCCGCTCCCGGCAGCTCGGTCACCGGGACCTTGCCGGCGTTGGTCAGGTCGGGGTCGACCGCGTCGCCCTCGGCCTTCGGGCCCATGTTGAGCATGCCGTTCTCGGTGTGCAGCACCACCCCGGAGCCGTCTGGCAGATGGTCGGCGATCTTGGTGGGCTGCCCGATGCCGAGGTTGACGAAGGAGCCGGCCGGGATGTCGCGTGCGATCACGGCGGCCAGTTCGTCCATCGACAGACGATGATCGGTGGGTGTGGTGGTCATCGCGCCCCTTGGACCGTGTAGTGACGGGCCTCGACCTGGACGATCCGGTCGACGTAGATGGACGGGGTGACGACGGCCTCGGGGTCGAGCTTGCCCGGCTCGACGACCTGGTCGACCTGGACGATGGTCGTCGTCGCGGCCGTGGCCATGACCGGTCCGAAGTTGCGGGCGGTCTTCCGGTAGACGAGGTTGCCCAGCGTGTCGGCGACGTGCGCGCCGATCAGCGCGTAGTCGCCCTTGATGGGGCATTCCAGCAGGTACTTCCGGCCGTCGATCTCACGCTCTTCCTTGCCCTCGGCGAGCGGTGTGCCGACCGCGGTCGGGCAGTAGAAGGCGCCGATCCCGGCACCGGCCGCGCGCATCCGCTCGGCGAGGTTGCCCTGCGGCACCACCTCCAACTCGATCCTCCCCTCGCGGTAGAGGCCGTCGAAGACCCACGAGTCGGCCTGGCGCGGGAAGGAGCACAACACCTTGCGCACCCGCCCCGCGGCGAGCAGCGCGGCCAGCCCGACATCGCCGTTGCCCGCGTTGTTGGACACGATCGTCAGGTCCTTCGCGCCCTGCCGGATGAGCGCGTCGATCAGATCGAACGGCATCCCGGCCAGCCCGAAGCCGCCGACCAGAACGGTCGCCCCGTCCTCGATGCCCGCGACCGCCGCGTCAGCGCTCTGGACGATCTCCGCCCTGCTCATCGGTCCGACCCCGTGACGTCGCAGCTCTCCAGGACGACGGCCAGCCCCTGGCCGACCCCGATGCAGATCGCGGCGACGCCGTAGCGCTGCCCCGTCTCGCGCAGCACCTTGGCCAGCGTGGCGAGGACGCGGCCGCCTGAGGCGCCCAGCGGGTGCCCGATCGCGATGGCGCCGCCCTTCTGGTTGACGATGCCCGGGTCCACCTTCCACGCGTCGACACAGGCGAGTGACTGGACGGCGAAGGCCTCATTGAGTTCGACCGCGCCCACCTGGTCCCAGCCGATCCCGGCCCGGGCCAGCGCACGGTTCGCGGCCTCGACCGGGGCGTAGCCGAAGGCCTGCGGCTCCAGCGCCATCACCCCGCGGCCCGCGATACGGGCGATCGGTTCGGACCCGATCGCGGACGCGGCCTTCTCGCTGCCCAACAGCACCGCGGAGGCGCCGTCGTTGAGCGGGCTGGCGTTGCCCGCGGTGATGGTGCCGCCCTGCTCCGCCGTACGGAAGACCGGCTTGAGCCCCGCCAGCACCTCGGGTGTGGATCCGGGCCGGATGCCCTCGTCGCGGGCCAGGTCGACACCCTCGACCGGTACCACCAGGTCGTCGTAGAAGCCCGACTCCCAGGCGGCGTGGGCGAGTTGGTGGGAACGGGCGGCGAACTCGTCCTGCCGCTCGCGGGAGATCCCGAAGCGGTCCTGGAGCTGCTCGTTGGACTCGCCGAGGCTTACCGTCCACTCCTTCGGCATCCGTGGGTTGACCAGCCGCCAGCCGAGGGTGGTGGAGACGGCCGTGACGTCCCCGGCCGGGAAGGGCTTCGCCGACTTCGGCAGCACCCACGGCGCACGCGTCATCGACTCGACGCCGCCGGTGAGCACCACCTCGGCGTCCCCGGACTCGATGATGCGGCTGGCCGTCATCGCCGCGTCGAGGCTCGATCCGCACAGCCGGTTGATGGTGGTGCCGGGGACGCTCACCGGGAGGCCGGCCAGGAGTGCGACCAAGCGGCCGACGTTGCGGTTCTCCTCACCGGCGCCGTTGGCGTTGCCCCACACCACGTCGTCGATGGCGGCGGGGTCGAAGCGGGGCACCCGGGCGAGCGTCGAGGCGATCGCGGCAGCGGCGAGGTCGTCGGGGCGGACGCCTGCCAAGGCGCCGTTGAAGCGGCCGAACGGCGTCCGGGTCGCGGCGTACAGGAAAGCACTCATGGCAACGACGCTAGCCACGGGCCGCGATATTCTGAAGTACGCATATCCGAGCCGATTGATATGGACGACATATGGATCTCCGCCATCTCCGGTACTTCGTGGCGGTGGCCGAGGAGCGGCACTTCGGTCGTGCGGCCGAGCGGCTTCACATGGCCCAGCCTCCGCTCTCCCAGCAGATCCGGCAGCTGGAGGCGGAGCTCGGCGTCGAGTTGCTGCACCGCACGACACGGCGCGTGGATCTGACCGAGGCCGGCCGGGCCTACCTGGAGCGGGCGCGCGGGGTCCTCGCCGACGTCGACGAGGCCGGCCATCACGCACGGCTCGTCGCCGCCGGCTCGGTCGGGCACCTCGCGATCGGGTGCGTGGGCTCGGCGACGTACAGCCTGCTGCCCGCGCTCTCACGCCGGCTCACGGCGGAACTGCCCGGCGTCGACTTCTCCTTCCGCGGCGAGATGCTCGCACCCGACCAGGTCGAGGCGTTGCGCACCGGCGCGATCGACGTCGCGCTGCTCAGACCACCGGCGGCCGACCTGTCCCTCACGGTCCACACCCTGCGGCGGGACCGGCTCGTCGTAGCCGTTCCGGTCGAGCATCCCCTCGCGCGCCGGAAGAGGCTCCGCGTCGCGGACCTCGCCGGTGAAGACCTGATCGTGCACTCGGCCGACCGCCGGTCGGTGATGTACGACGTCGTACTGGGCCTTATGCGCGACGCGGGCGTGGAGCCGCACATCCGCCACGAGGTCGGCGAAACGTCGACGCTGGTCACGCTCGTGGCCGGCGGCCTCGGCGTCGCAGTCGTGCCGGAGCCAGTGATCGCGCTCGCGCTCGACGGCGTCGTCTACCGGCCGCTGACCGGGGCCGACGCACGCGTGGAACTGGCCGTCGCCCACCGAGCCGACCGCACCGAGCCGCACCTGGCGCGCACTGTGGGGATCATCCGGGCGGCGATCTGAGAGACGGGGACCGTGACCCCTCCTCGTGCGCGGCCTACCAGGAAACGGCCTACGCGACGATCTTCGCCACGGAGTCACGAGCCTGGTTCGCGATCCGGTCGTCCGTGGTGTCGTCCGCCCCGCCCACTCCGATGGCGCCGATGACCTCCCCGTCGGCCGTCACGATCGGCACGCCGCCGGCGACCGGCAGAAGGTTGGCGTCGACCAGGTGGGGAGGCGCCACCCGCATCTGCGGGGACGCGGCGAAGGCCGCGAACTTGGCGGTCGGGACACCGCTCACTGCCGAGGTGTACGCCTTGCGTCGCGCGGTCTCCACTCCGAGCAGGCCGACGCCGTCGTCACTGAGCAGAACCTTGGTGACACCGCTTCGGTTGACCACGACAGCGCACACCTTGTGCCCCTCGGCCCTGCCTGCTTCCAGAGCGGCGAGTGCGGCGCCATGGGCGATCTCGTAGCTGAGCGGCTCTCGCATGGGCGGTTCCTTCCCTGGCGGCCGCATGGTCGAGCGGCCGTCTTCCGTGGCGGAAGCCCAGTATGTCGCCGCCGACCTCGAATGTGAAGTGGTACTCGCATTCACATCATGTCGCAACTCACCGCACCGGCATGCCGAGCAGGTACAAGCAGGCGACGTTCACCAGTTCGTCTGTGAGCTGACGCCACGTCAGTGGCCGGTCGGACTCGAAGAGATCGCCGTACAGCACACGGTTCTGGCAGGTCCCGTAGATCAGGCGGTAGACGACGTCCAGGCGCCGTTCCGGTTCCGGCGCGTCGATCATCGGCAAGATCGGCTCCAGGAAGCGACGGAAGACGCGGTCGGCGTCGATGGCGGCCTCCGAGCCGACCCGGGCCACCGCGGGGTCGGTCGCACCTGCGGCCAGGAAGACGCGCATCAGCCGCTCGTGCGCCTGGTAGGTCTCGGTAAGGCCGGTTACCGCCGAGGTGACCAGCGCGGTCGGGTCCGTGCTCAGCGGGGCGAAGCGGCGGATGATGTCGGCGCGGAACTCCTCGATCATGTCGTGCTGCAGCGCCGCGATCAGGCGGTCCTTGTCACCGAACCGCCGGTAGACGCTGCCCACCGAGACGCCCGCCCGGGAGGCGACGGCCGCGACGGTGAGCGCCTCGGTACCGCCCTGTTCGAGGAGGGCCGTACCCGCCTCCAGGATCCGCTGCTGGGTCAGCCGACTGCGGGCCTGCTGCGCCGGTGGCAGATCGAGTGACGGTTCGGTACTCACCGTCCCAGCCTATACACGGTCGGCATCCACCCCGGCGGCATACCTCCCGGCCCACTCGCGAACACGGCTCTTGACGTCCACGAGACGTAATGCGAATGTGAATCCACAATCCCATTCGAGGACCGCACACCACGGTGCCCTCGCAGGTGATCCGCCATACCTCTGCACGCGCTACGCGTTGTGCGCCCGAGCCGCACGGGAGTCAGCACGATGACCACCACTTCAGAGATCGACACCGGCACGGCCTACGGCCGCCCGAAGCCCTCGTACAACGCCCGCCTGCGCGAGGTCGGGCCCGGTACGCCCATGGGCGAGGCACTGCGCCGCTACTGGCACCCCGTCGCCAGCTCGGAGACGCTCGTCGCCGGCGCCCTGCCGCAGAAGACCCGCGTCCTGGGCGAGGACCTGGTCGTCTTCCGGGACGGGCAGGGCAACCCGGGCGTCGTGATCGAGCGCTGCACGCACCGTGGCGCCAGCCTCTTCTACGGCCGCGTCGAGGACGACGGCATCCGCTGCTGTTACCACGGCTGGAAGTTCGACGTCCAGGGCCGCTGTATCGAGCAGGCCTGCGAGCCGGCCCTCGGTCGCCGACGCGACGCCGCCCGTCAGCCCTGGTACCCCGTCGCGGAGCGCTACGGCCTGGTCTTCGTCTACATGGGCCCGCCCGAGCTCAAGCCGGAACTCCCGCGCTACGACGCGCTGGAGAACCTCGCCGAGGACGAGAGGTACTTCGCGAGCTGGCCCGTCCCGCACGCAGCGGTCCTGGGTATGCCGGCGGACTTCAGCTGGCTCAACATCTACGAGAACTCCGCCGACCCGACCCACGTCACCTGGCTGCACTCCACGCACAGCGGCTACCAGATGCTGGGCACCGGCACCTTCGGCTACCCCGAGAACTTCTTCGACCCGGCCACCATCACGGACCGCCTGACGTACGAGCGCACCGACCACGGCGTCAAGTACACCCAGCGGTTCGAGATGGAGGGTGAGGACGGAGAGGTCACCGAGTACGGCTTCGCGGTCGAGCAGCATCTGCCCAATGTCTTCGGCCTGCCGGACTACGTGAAGGTGATCCCGGACGGACGCCCCGACCAGCTGCTGTGGGTCGTGCCCTCGGACGACACCAGCCACCGGCTCTTCTTCTCCATCCGTACGAACGACCCCGAGCGCATGGTCCACTTCGTCATCGGCATCACACAGAACGGCAAGCAGAACCACGAGCTGACCGACGAGGAGCGCCAGAGGTTCCCCGGTGACACGGAGGCGCAGGGCTCTCAGGGAGCGATCACCCTGGACTCCGTGGAGACCCTGGCCACCGGGGACCGCGGTGTCGTCATGCTGCGTCGGATGCTGCTGACGATGGCTGACGACGTAGAGGCCGGACGGGACCCGATCAACATCATCCGGGACGCGTCCGAGGTCCACCACACCCAGTCCGGCCTGTTCACCATCGGCAAACCCCCGGCGGACGACGCCGATGTCAACGCCGACGCCGACGCCGCGGCTGGAATCTGAGCGAGCACCATGAGCAACGAGTGGCTCGACACCATCGTGATCGCCCGACACGAAGCGACCGCGCGGATCGTGGTGCTCGACCTGATCAGTCCCGACGGAACCGAGCTCCCGGAGTTCGCCGCCGGCGCCCATGTCGACGTCCTCCTGGACGGTGGCGGCACCGCCGGACTGGTCCGTCAGTATTCGCTGTGCGGGCCGCCGCACGACCGCACCCGGTACCAGCTGGCCGTGCTGGCCGAGACGGCGTCGCGCGGTGGTTCCCTCGGGATGCACCGGCTCCGCGCGGGTGACCGGCTGCGGATCTCGCGTCCGCGCAACAGGTTCGGAGTCTCGGACAAGGCCCGTCGCCATCTGCTGGTGGCAGGCGGTATCGGTGTCACTCCCCTGCTGGCCATGGCGCACGTGCTCCAGGTCACGGGCGCCGAGTACGAGTTCCACTACTGCGCCCGCAGTCGCGCGGACGCGGCGTTCCTCGACGAGTTGGAACGCAACCCCCGTGTACGGCTGCACTTCGACGACGGCCCAAACGACCAGCGGTTCAGCGCCGGCGACCTCGGCCCGCCCGACCCCGGCACGGCGGTCTACGTGTGCGGGCCCGGAGGCTTCATGGACTTCGTGATCTCCTCCGCGCAGGGAGCGGGATGGCCCGCCGAAGCGATCCACAAGGAACGCTTCGCGCCCGTGCAGGACACCGAAGCGCACACGGAGGGCAGCGCGTTCACGGTGCGGCTCGCCAAGTCCGGCGGTGAGTACGAGGTCAAGGACGGCGAGAGCGTCCTGGACGTCCTGCTCTCGGGGGGCGTCGACGCCCCCTACTCCTGCCAGCAGGGGATCTGCGGCGAATGCATCGTGCGCGTACTCGCGGGAGAACCCGACCACCGCGACGACATCCTGACCGACCGTGAACGCGCCGACGGCATGTTCACTACCTGCTCGTCCCGAGCACACTCACCGATTCTGGAGTTGGACCTGTGACAACCGCATCCACCACATCCAGCCCATCCACCGTGCGCAGCAAGGCAGTTCAGGCGGTCGAGCAGGCGGAGGCCGCCTGGCTCCTGGCGCTCACCGAGGGCGAGGAGGCCATGACCGCCCTCATGCTCGACGACAGCCGGGCGGTCCACGGCCCCGTGGGGAAGATCGACGACGCCAGGACCTTCGCCCACTTCACCTGGACTCGCCGCCGCCACGTCTTCGCGAGGGCCGAGGAGCTCAGCATCACCGTGCGCGGCAACACCGCGATCACGACGTGTCTCCAGGAGATGCACATCGTCTTCGACGAGAACCTCCCGCCGTTCCCGGTGCAGGAGGCCGTGACGCGCGTGTGGGAGGAGACCTCCGGGGGCTGGCGCCTGGCACACATGCACCAGGCCAAGCGCATGCCGCCGGTCTGACATCCCGCAGGGCGGGCGGCCGTGTCCTCACCGCTCTGTTCGATGAACGGACAAGAGGGTTCGGGACAGGCCGTCGGCCGAAGAGAGTTCGACATGCAGGTTTCGTGCGGCAGTGAGCCGCTGTCGTGGAGATGAGGCAACACATGTCAGCCACTGAGATCGAGGCGCCCCCGTCCGGCGCGGTCCGGACCAGCGACCTCCTCATCGCGGGCGAGCGCGTCGCGGCCCGGGACGGCCGCTACTACGAGACGACCGAGGCCCTGACCGGCGAGCCGATCGCACGGGTCGCCGCGGCCTCCGTCGAGGACGTGGGCCTCGCGGTGGAAGCCGCGGCCGGCGCCCTCGCGGAGTGGTCGGGTCTTCCGCCGGCCGCCCGGCGCGCGGTCCTGGAGCGTGCGGCCGTCCTGCTCGGCGAGCGCACCGAGGAGATAGTCGCCACGATGAGCCGCGAGATGGGCGCCACCCTGCCGTGGTGCGGCTTCAACGTGCATGTCGCCAAGGGCATGCTGGTCGAGGCGGCGGCCCAGGCCTACGCGGCCGTCGGCGAGGTCATCCCGTCGGACGTGCCCGGCCTCACCGCCCTCGGCGTACGTCAGCCGGTCGGTGTCGTCGTCGGCATCGCACCGTGGAACGCCCCGCTGATCCTCGGCGTGCGCGCCATTGTGTGGCCGCTGGTGTGGGGCAACACCGTGGTGCTGAAGTCCTCCGAGCAGACGCCGCTCACCCAGGCAGCCATCGTCCAGGTGCTGCACGACGCCGGCGTGCCCGCCGGAGCGGTCAACCTCATCAGCAACGCACCCGCGGACGGTCCGGCCGTCGTCGAGGCACTGATCGCCCACCCCGCCGTGACCCGCGTGAACTTCACCGGATCCAGCAAGGTGGGCCGTGTCATCGGCGAGCTCGGCGGTCGCCACCTGACACGCGTGGTCCTCGAACTCGGCGGCAAGGCACCCTTCCTGGTGCTTCCCGACGCGGATCTGGAGGAGGCCGCCGCCGCGGCCAGCTTCGGCGCCTTCATGAACCAGGGTGAGATCTGTATGTCGACCGAGCGCGTCATCGTCAACAGGGCCGTCGCCGACGAACTCTCCTCCCGCCTGGCCGAGCGTGCCGCCAAGCTGGTCGTCGGCCCCCCGAGCGACCCCGGCTCACAGATCGGCCCCCTGGTCCACACGGCAGCCCGTGACCATGTCGTCGCGCTGATCGAGGACGCGCGTGACAAGGGTGCGCAGGTCCTGACCGGGGGTACGGCCGACGGTCTGTTCGTGAAGCCCACCGTGCTGCGCGGTGTCACACCGGACATGCGCATCTACAGCGAGGAGTCCTTCGGCCCGGTCGTCTCGATCATCGAGGTGGACTCCACCGACGAAGCCGTCTCGGTCGCCAACGACACCGAGTACGGCCTCTCCGCCGCTGTCTTCGGCAAGGACGCGGCCGCGGCACTCGACGTGGCCCGCCGGATCAGGTCCGGCATCTGCCACATCAACGGCGCCACCGTGCACGACGAGCCACAGATGCCCTTCGGCGGGGTCGGCGCCAGCGGCTGGGGCCGCTTCGGCTCCCGCGCCGCGCTGGAGGAGTTCACGGAGCTGCGCTGGATCACCATCCAGTCCGGATCCCGCCACTACCCGATCTGATGACACAAGGACGCGGGTGGGGCGCACGTGACTGCCGTACACCCCACCCGCGGCCTCCGCACCCCCGGATGTGGTTCCTCGCTGCGGCTTTCAGTCCCGCGCTGTGAGCCGCATGGCCGGCGGACGCCCGAGAGACGCAAGCCTCCCGACAACTCGACCGGGAACTGGAGGAGTTCTTCCGGTCCCTCTGACGAAACCCCCTGTACCGGGATCTCCGCCCCTCCAAGGAGTCAGCGATGTCGCAGAGCGACAAGGACCGCCACGAGATCCGGCAGCTCGTCGAGAACTGGGCGCTGTGGCGCGACGCCGGGGACTGGGACCGCTTCGCCACGGTCTGGCATCCGCGCGACGGCTGGATGAGCGCCACCTGGTTCCAGGGCAGCGCCACCGACTTCATCGAGGCCAGTCGTGAGGGCTTCGAGAACGGAGTCAGCATCCTCCATTTCCTCGGCGGTCACACCGCGGACATCAGCGGTGACCGGGCCATCGCCCAGACCAAGATGACCATCAACCAGCGCGCCGGCATCGACGACGTGGAGGTCGACGTCGTCTGCACCGGCCGCTTCTACGACTTCCTCGCACGCCACCAGGGGCACTGGACCCTCGTACGCCGACAGCCCATCTACGAGAAGGACCGGCTCGACGTCGTCGACCCCGCTGCCTCACTCACGCTGGACCCCGACCTCCTCGACCGGTTCCCGACCGGCTACCGGCACCTCGCCTACCTTCAGACCAAGGCCGGTTTCATGGTCAAGCAAGGACTCCCCGGCCTCACCGGCCCGGCAGTCGAGCAGCTCTACTCGGAAGGCAAGCAGTGGCTGACGGAAGCCTGATGCGGTTCACCCACGAAACCCTTCCCCAACGGGTCGTGTTCGCGGCTCAGGGATCGCCGGCCGCGGTGGCGGCGGAGGTCGAGGCACTCGGCGGGACCAAGGTCATGCTGATCGCGTCGGACCGCGAGCAGGAACTGGCCGACCCGATCGACAAGGAGATCCCGGTCGTCCTGCGTCACGAGGAGGTCGTGATGCACGTACCGGTCGAGGTCGCGGAGCGAGCCCGTCGGGCCGCGGCCGACGTGGGCGTGGACATCCTCGTCAGCGTCGGGGGCGGCTCGACGACGGGCCTGGCCAAGGCCGTGGCGATGACCACCGGCCTGCCGATCGTCGCGGTACCCACCACCTACGCGGGCTCCGAGGCGACCAACGTGTGGGGCCTGACCGAGGGCGAGACCAAGACCACCGGTGTGGACGACAAGGTGCTGCCCGCCTCGGTGGTGTACGACGCCGCACTGCTGACCACACTGCCCGGCGGGATGACCGTGGCCAGCGGCCTCAACGCGATGGCCCACTGCGTCGACTCGATGTGGGGGCCCCGAGCCGACCCGATCGACCGCGCGCTGGCCCAGGAGGGCATCCGCGCGCTGGCGACCGGCCTGCCCGTGGTCGCGGTGGACTCGACGAGCGTCCAGGGCATCGAGCAGACCCTGTACGGCGCCTACCTCGCCGCCGTCGCGTTCGCCTCGGCCGGCTCCGGCATGCACCACAAGATCTGCCATGTCCTCGGCGGCATGTTCAACCTCCCCCACGCCCAGACCCACGCGGTCGTCCTGCCTTACGTACTGGCCTTCAACGCCCCGCAAGCGCCGGAGGCGGAGGCCCGGATCGCCCAGGCCCTCGGCACGGGCTCCGGCACCCCCACGGCGAGCACCGGGCTCGCCGCCCTGCGCGAGGTGCTCGGCGCGCCGCGGGCTCTGCGCGACTACGGCATGCCCGAGGACGGCATCGCCAAAGCGCTGGCGCCGATCATCAAGGCGATCCCGGCCAACAACCCCACTCCGGTCACCCACGCGAACCTGACCCTGCTGCTGCGGGCCGCGTGGGCAGGCGAACCGATCAGCTGAAAGAGGCTGCCATGGCTACCTACGTCAACCCCGACTCGGCCCGGGCCGACGACGTCGGCACGATCCACCGCGAGGTGTCGCCGGAGCAACAGACAGTCGAGCAGCGGCTGGTGGACAATGTCATCGCCTCTTTCGGCACCTGCGAGGACGCACGACTGAAGGAACTCATGGTCGGCCTGGTCAAGCACCTGCACTCCTTCATCCGTGAGGTCCGGCTGACCGAGGACGAGTGGGGACAGGCGATCGGCTTCCTCACCCGGGCCGGCCACATCACCGACGACGTACGGCAGGAGTTCATCCTGCTGTCCGACACCCTCGGCGCGAGCATGCAGACGATCAACGTCAACAACCAGGCCTACAAGGGCGCCACGGAGGCGACCGTGTTCGGACCGTTCTTCGTCGATGACGCCCCACGGATCGAACTCGGCGAGGACATGGCCTTCGGCGCCCCCGGCGAGCCCTGCTGGGTCGAGGGAACCGTCACCGACACCGACGGCACCCCGCTCGCCGGCGCGCGGATCGAGGTCTGGGAGGCCGACGAGGACGGGCTCTACGACGTGCAGTACGACGCCGGAAAGCGCGCGGGCCGGGCGCACCTGTACTCCGCCGCCGACGGCACCTACCGCTTCTGGGGCCTCACGCCGACGCCGTACCCCATCCCGAACGACGGACCCGTCGGCAAGATGCTCGACGCGGTCGGCCGCTCACCGCTGCGCGCCGCCCACCTGCACTTCATGGTCTCCCACAAGGGCGCGCGCACGCTGGTGACGCACATCTTCCCCGAGGGCGACCCGATCGGTTTCAAGGACACCGTCTTCGGCGTGAAGGACTCCCTGATCAAGCGGTTCGAGCGGCGGCCCGCCGGCACAGCGACGCCCGACGGCCGTGTCGTCGACGGCACGTGGAGCCGGGTGCGCTTCGACATCGTCCTCGCTCCCACGGGTGTGTGACCCCGACACGTGACGGAACGGAGGGGCGGTCCGGTAGGACCGCCCCTCCGTCGTGATGGCCGCATGGTCAGTTCGGCAGCAACTCCGCGAAGTCGCGTACCGGTCGCGAGCCGTCCCAGTCGACGGATGCCCGCCAGACAGAGGTGAACATCTGCCGCGTGATCTCGTTGTCCTGGACCAGCTCGATCATCCCCGGGGCGCCTTCGCCACCGTCCAGGAAGAAGACGTCGCCACCCGGGGCCACATCGTGGAAGTGGACCGTCGCCCCGCTCGCCTCGCGCTGTTCGACGTCCGCCGTGACGTCCGGCATGATCTTGGCGACGTGGTGGAAGCCGTAGCCGTGGCGTTCGTAGGCGTCCTTGTAGATGGAAGGCTCGTCGTCGAGGGTCTGGACGAGCTCGATCATCATGTGTCCCGAGAAGGCGAGCGCGAGGGTGAACTCGGCCTTCCCGGGCTCGCCCCGGTAGGTGGAACCCGCGCCGCCGATCCTCTCGTTCACGAACCAGGGGCCGACGCCGAGTCGGTCGGTCCACCAGCGCATGGCGGCCGTGAGGTCGGGGACGGCGTACGCGAACTGGACGACGGCGTCGGTCGGCTGGCCGAAGGGAAACTCCACAGTGGTCGTCCTCGCTAGGCCGTAGGGCGGATGAAGCTGGTGATGCCGCCGTCCACCACGAGGGAGGCACCAGTGATGTAGCCGGCTTCGGACGAGGCCAGGAAGAGCACGGCGTCGGCGAGTTCGTCCGGTTCACCCTCGCGGAGCATGGGAGTACTGAGCCTGATCCGCTCCCGGAAGGCGTCCGCTCCGCCGGGCGCCAGGCCCGTCGTACGGGAGGCGATGTCGGTGTTCATGCCGGCCGGAATGACGATGTTGACGCGGACACCGTCGGCGACGACCTCGGCGGCGAGAATGCGCGTCAAGTGCTCCAGTGCGGCTTTGCTGGCTCCGTAGGCGGCGGTTCCGGCACTGGCCCTTCGGCCGGCCGCCGAGCCGCAGAAGACGACAGCCCCGCCGGGTGCGAGCAAGGGCCTGAGCCCCTGCATGAGGAAGAACGAGCCCTTGACGTTGGTGTCGAACACCCTGTCCCAGGTGGCTTCGTCCATGTCGTCGAGGCGCTTCATGCCGGCGTGCCCCGCGTTGATGTAGGCGGCGTCCACATGGTCGACCTCTCCGGTGACCTCGGCGAGAGCGGCCTTGATGCCCGTCACCGAGGAGAGGTCGGCCGCGACGGTGATCGTGTCGCCACCGATGAGTCCGCTCGCGATCTTCAGCTGGTCCAGGTCCCGCGCGATGATGACCACGCGCGCGCCCTCGCGCGCGAAGGCCTGTGCGGCTGCCAGGCCCAGTCCTCTGCTGCCGCCGGTGACGAGGCAGGTCTTCCCGAGGAACCGCTGCCGGCGGTCCCCGACGGCGGGGTCGCGGGGTTCGGTGTCAGTCGTGGCGTTCATGGTTCTCCTTCATGGGGGTCAGGAGTGGCGGTTCACGCGTCGATGTCGACGCCGCCGAACGGAGCTCCGCCGTTCAGGACGCGCTCCTCCGGCGGGATGGGCGCGAGACTCACGCGTACGTCGATGCAGGTCGGTCGGCGGGCCGCGAGGGCAGCCTCGATCGCGGGGCGCAGCTGGTCCAGGTCGGTGACGTCGACACCGTCCGCGCCGAGAGCTCGTGCCACGCCGCTGTAGGAGCCGTTCTCCAGGCGGTTGTTGGTGACGCGGTCCTGCCCGAAGAAAAACTGCTGGGTGTGCAGGGTGGCGCCCCAGGCCCGGTTGTTCAGCACGATCACGACGACCGGGAGTCCCGCCCGGACGAGGGAGTCGAACTCGGCGAGGCTGTAGCCGACAGCACCGTCACCGGTGACGAGGATCGTCGCCTTGTCGGGATGCGCGTACTGCGCCCCCAGCGCCACACCGAAGTTGCTGCCCATCGCACTGAGGTAGCCGTGTCCGAGGTAGTGGGCCAGCGGCGCGAGCGCGATCGTCTCGGAGAGCCACAGCTCGGTAAGGGCGCCGTCGACGACGACGGTGGCCTGGTCGGGGACGCTCTCGGCGATCGTACGGACCGCGAGGTACGGGTGGATCGCGGCATCCTCGTGCTGGTCGGTCTCGTCGGCGAGCGCGGACCGCCGGGTGATGGAGATGTCCCGCAGGGCCGTGAGCCAGTCCTCGCGCCCCGAAGGCACGCCGCTGTCGCCCAGTCGCTCGTTCAGGAGGCCGATCGTGCCGACCGGGTCGGCCTGGACGCCGAGTTCGACGTCCTGCAGACGGCCGAGCTCACGGCCGTCCGGGTCGATCTGGAAGATCCGCGCGCTCTTCGGGAGCAGTCGTCCGGTGCCGAACTGGGTGGCCATTCCGAAGCGCAGCCCGAGCATCAGGACCAGGTCGGGACGCTCGTCCTCGGGGACGGTGGCCAGGGTCTGGAGGAGGCCGACGTGCTGGGCGGAGCCGGCGATCGCTCCGAGGCCCTCCCAGTCGGAGAAGAGGGGTACTCCGGTACGGGCGGCGAACTCGTGCAACTGTGCCCGCGCCTCGGCGGTGACGAAGGACTTCCCGACCAACGCGACCGGGCGCCGGGCGGTGCCGAGCGCCTCGATGATGCGGTCGACGGCACCGACGGGGGAGACGCCGGTGCCGTCGACCTCGACGCGGTGGTCGTCGACATCGTCGACGTCCACCGACTGGCGGAGGACGTCCCAGGGAATGTCCAGGAGCACGGGGCCCTTGGGCTCCGACTGCGCGATACGGATCGCCTGGGCGACCAGACGCGGGATCAGCTCGGTACGGGTGACGCGGTGCGCGAACTTGGTCACCGGGGCCGCCATGGCGACCTGGTCGAACCCGGCCTGCTGGTCGTTGACCTCGTCCATCTCCAGCGGGGCCGAGCCCGCGATGTAGAGGACCGGGGTCCGGTCCAGATAGGCGTTGGCGACCGAGGTCAGGACGTTGGTGAAGCCACCCCCGGCCGTGACAACGGCGACGCCCAGCTGCCCGGTGACCCGCGCGTATCCCTCGGCCGCGTGGCCGGCGTTCATCTCGTGCCGCACGTCGACGACCCGCAGCTTGGCGTCCAGGGCGTCCTGGAGGATGCCGTCGATGTGCGCTCCGGGCAGACCGAAGGCCACGTCGACCCCGGCTCGCCGCAGCGTTCTGACGACGAGCCCACTACCGGTTGCGGTTGCCATGCGATGGTCCGCCTCTCTGGACGTACTAGGGGTTTCGACAAGGGGGCGTTGAGGCCGGGCCGCGTCTCGGGCCGCCCGTGCCGCAGTCTGGGTGGGGTCGTGGGGTACGACAATGGCGGTGTTCGTTGGACGGCCAATGTCTTGATCGTCATCGCCTGGTCGTGACCCCGCCGACCGGGCTGTTCGCGGTAGTGATCTCAGATTTCGGACATCCTGAGCACGGCTTTGATCACCCGCCCGGACCCGGTCTCCGTCCACGCGCGGGCGAAGTCGCTGAACGGGAACTCCTCGATCATCCGGTCGAAGGGGAACCGGCCCGCCCGCCAGTACTCGACGAGTTGGGGGATCAGCGCGTGGGGGTTTGCCGAGCCGCCGATGATCCCTTGGAGCTTTCGACCTCCGGCGAGGAGAAACCCGGTCTCCGGGATCCATTCGCCCGCGGGTGCCGCCACGTAGCCGAGGGTGCCCTCGACAGCGAGGCACGTCGTCGCGGTCGCGTAGACGGACGGTGCGTCCGCGGTGACGTACGCGAAGTCGAAGCCGTCGGGGTCGATGTCTCGCAGTGTCTGTTCGGCACCTGGGCCGCCCAGCACGGTGTCCGTCGCGCCCAACTCCCGGGCGAGGTCGAGCCGGGGCCGGTTGATGTCGACGGCGACGATGTGCCGGGCACCCGCGAGACGGGCCGCCATGATGGCCGCGAGCCCCACGCCTCCGGTGCCGAACACCGCGATCGACTGTCCGGGGCGGAGCCGGAACGATTCCAGGACCGAACCCGCCCCCGTGATGACACCGCAGCCGAGCGGTCCCATCAGGTGCAGCGGGATGTCCTTCGGCAGGAGGACCGCGCTTCGTGCGGGCGCGAGTGCGTGCGTCGCGAAGGAGGACTGCCCGAAGAACATCGCCGCGATCCGGTCACCGTCCTGGGTGATCGGTGAGCTGCCGTCGAGTCGCGCGCCGCCGAAGGCGACTCGCATCGCCTCACGACAGTAGGTGGGCCGCGCGTCGAGACAGCGGGGACACGCACCGCAGGAGTTGCCCGAGAGCACCACGTGGTCACCGGGCACGAGGCGCGTCACCCCCGCCCCGACCGCCTCCACGACGCCCGCGCCCTCGTGCCCGAGCACGATGGGGCGAGGAACGGGAACCCCACGGCCGTTGTGCGCATTGATGTCGGTGTGGCAGATGCCGGTCGCCACGACCCGCACCAGGACCTCGTCCGGCCTCGGGTCACCGAGGTCGACCTGCTCCAGCCCGGGAACCGTCCGGCTCTCACGTGAGACCGCCGCGGTGATCTTCATGAGACGGCGACCTCCGGGTCGTACTCGTAGATCCAGCCGTTCTCCCTGAGCGGGTCGGCCTGCGAGTACCGAAGGTCGCGTGCCCGCTGATCGGGGCCGTCCGGCAGGTGGTTGATGTGCGACCTTCCGTGCGAGACCTCCTGGACGAGGGCCGTGCGGCGCCGACGCAGTTCCTCGTAGCGGGCCAGGGCCGCGATCGGGTTGTCCGGGTCCGCCGTGAGGCACAGGGCAAGAACGGCGCCGTCCTCGATCGCCTGGGCCGCGCCCTGGGCGAAGAACGGGAACATGGGGTGGGCTGCGTCGCCCAGCAGGGTCGCGTTGCCGCGGTTCCAGCGGTCGAGGGGCTCACGGTCGAGCAACGCCCAACGCCCCGGCGTCTCGGCCGACTTGATCAGTTCCACCAGCCGGGGATCCCAGCCGGCGAACTCGTCAAGCAGATCCTGGACCGTCGCGGTGGCCGTCCAGGACTCCACGCTGTCGGCGCCGGCCGGTGCGAAGGCGACGAGGTTGACGTAGTCCTCGCCGGAGACCGGATAGTGCACAAGGTGGTGGTCGGGGCCGATCCAGAGGGTCTGGGCTCGCCGCTTGGCGAAGTCGGGTGCCTTGTGCGCCGGTACGAGGGCCCGGAAGGCGCAGATGCCCGACTCCCGTGCCTGGGTCGGGCCTACGATGGCGCCGCGCACTCGGGAGTGGACCCCGTCGGCGCCGACGAGGATGTCCGGGCGGACCGTCTCTCCGTCCTCGAACCGCAGAACGGCCTGGTCGCCCTCGAACTCGACCGACACACAGCGTTTGCCGAGGTGGATGGAGCGAGCGGGGACGGCCGACCTCAGCGCCTCCAGCAGGTCGGCGCGGTGGGCGGCGTAGGTGTGCTCGCCGTACAGGCGGATACACCCCTCCTCCAGGTTCTCCGCGGACAGGACGGCGCCGTTCTCCCAGCGTCGGAACTCCCAGCCGATCTCCATGCGGACCGCGCGCTTGATGAAGCGGTCCAGGACGCCGAGACGTCGCAGCAGGCGGGCGGCGTTGGGCGCGATCACCAGGCCGGCGCCGACCTCGGTCAGGGCGGACGCCTGCTCGTAGATGTCACTGTCGAAGCCCTGGTCGCGCAGGAACGCCGCGGCGGCGAGGCCTCCGATGCCACCACCGAGGATCGCGATCTTGGGGCCGTCTTGTCTGCTCATCATGCTCCTAGCGTTCGGCACTCTGACCATTCGAAGAACCTCTTCATCCGTTCAACGAACAGAGAGGTAGGGTGAGCGGGGTCACGAACGATGGAGGAGAGCCCATGCCTCGCGCGAACGAGCCCGGCCGGACCGTCAGCTCCCGGCTGTGGGACCTACTGTTCGCCTTCGACCCCGACCGCACCGAGCTGAGCCTCGCCGACCTGGTCAGGCGCACCGGCATGCCGCACGCCACCGCGCGGCGCCTCACGCTCGAACTCGTGGAGGCCGGTGCGTTGGAGCGCACCAGCGACAACCGCTTCGCGATCGGCCTGCGGCTGTGGCGTCTCGGTACGCTCGCACCCCGCGCCGAGACGCTCCGCAGCGCCGCCCAGCCGTTCGTCGAGGACCTGTACACCGCTCTGCGCCAGCATGTGCAGCTGGCCGTCCTCCAGGGCGACCAGGCCGTGATCATCGAACGCCTCTCGGCGGTCAACGCCGTCGAGCTCACCTCGCAGGTCGGCGGGCATCTGCCGCTGCACTGTTCAGGTGTCGGCAAGGTGCTGCTGAGCCACAGCAGTCCGGAGTTCATCGACGAGGTGCTGGCGGGCAGACTTCGGCGCTTCACTCCCCGGACGATCGTCGACCCGGCCGAACTCCGTCGCGAACTGGCGTCCTGTCGCTCGACCGGAACGGTTGTCGTCAAGGAGGAGCTCAGCGAAGGGGCCGAGTCGGTCGCGACACGCATCGTCGACGGCCGCGGCCAGGTCGTCGCGGCACTGTCCGTCGTGGTGGCTGCGGGCTCGATCAAACTGCAGGCGGCCGTTCCCTCGCTGGTCGCGAGCGGACTGGGGCTGTCCCGGAGTCTCGGCTGGCGGCCCGGCATTCCCATTCGTACGTCATGACCTCGCGAGCGGCGGGGAAACCGGGGTGTCATACCGCAGGTTGCCGCCGGGAGAGCTGCATGTGGCCGAGTCGCCATCCCTCGGCGGTGGCGAACCACACCCGGGTGGCCACCGCCTGCACCAGGAACGGCGGCAGGTCGGCCACGCGCAGGATGCTCATCTTCTGAAAGCACGTCACGACGGCCCGCCCCTCTCGCTCGCGGCACGTCACCTCGCTGGTCTCGGCTTCGAGGGTGGTTCCCATCGACGCGTTGTAGGTGAGGAAGCGCTCGCGGTCGTGGACGTTCCCGACCGGGCCGTGAACGATCACGCAGTCGGGGAGCATGAGCGCACGCTGCTCCTCGTCCCCTTTCGTGATCGCGACGAGCCACGCCGCCTCCGCCTGGGAGACCGTGTCCGGCCCGCGGAGGTTGTCCTTGCTGCCCGGCGCCGACTGTGTAGTGGTCATGGTCCGACTCCTGTCCGAGTGGGTTGTGTGATCGTTTGTGCGGGGTACGGCGTCGCCCGCCGCGGTGTTCCTCCTGGGGAGGAGCCATCGCGGCGGGCGCCCCGGCGTTCCTGGCCGGCCTGCTGCCTCGGTCCGGAACCCGCCGGTTCGTCGAGCGGTCAGTCGTCGAGGGTGTGCGGGTCGTCGTCGAGATGCGTCTCTGCCGGACCACCGCGCCCGCTCGCGAGAATGAGTGCTGCGGCCACGAGAGCGGCCACGCCGCCCAGCACGTACGCGTGGGAGTAACTGTTGCTGAGGGCGTCGAACGCGACATCCTTGAGCGGGTTGAAGGGGATGACCTGACCGTCCGGGGAAGTGACGGTCGCCGGAACCGAGTTGGCGCCGAGCGGTCCCGAGGCAACGGCATGCACCGCGGCCTCCAGCTGCGCTTTCTGGTCCGCGGGGGCGTTGGCCGGAGCGGCCTGGAAAGCCTCGTACGCCTTGCTCAGGCCGGGGTTGTTGGCCACCTCGCGGGCCATCTCCTTGGCGGCCTGGCCCAGTGCGACAGCGCCCGCGATCGCGGGGCCGAAGGCGAACCCGAGGTCCCGGAAGGTGCTCGTGGCACCGCTCGCCATCCCGGCGAGGTGGTTGGGCAGCGCGTTGACCGCGACCGCGCTCATGGCGGCGAAGGCGAGTCCCGAGCCGGTGCCCGCGAGGATCAGCGGCCCGACGATGGAACCCAGCGCCCGGTCGCTCGCCGGAACCCCGGCGAACCACAGCCCGCCGACCCCGATGAGGATCAGGCCCGCGAAGAGAACCCACCGGGGGTTGTAGCGCTCAAGCAGCTTCGACGTGAGAGGCAGCAGCACCAGGCCGATGCCTCCGAAGAAGAGGTAGGCGATGGAGCTCTTCAGCGGGCTGAATCCCTGGACGGTGGTGAGGCGGATGCTGGTGGAGTACATGATCGCGAGGAAGCCGAACATGCCGACCAGGGTGACCACCGAGTTGACGGCGAACGCCCGGTTCTTGAAGGCGCTCAGGAGAAGGAGCGGCTGGGCGACACGGCCCTCCACGAAGACGAACAGCACGAGGAAGACGCCCGCGGCGATGAACGCGATGACGATCTGCGGGCTCCCCCAGCCGCTCTCGGGGCCCTGGATCACCGCGTACAGCAGAGCGAACAGACCGAGCGCGGCGGTGATTTGCCCCGGCCAGTCCAGGGAGCGCCCCTGGGGCGCATCGGAGTTCTGGGCGAGGGCCATCGACAGCAGCGCGCTGACCGCGGCGATGACCAGGACACCCACGTAGGCCCAGCGCCAGTTCCCGGTCCCGTCCCAGCCGGTGTGGATCTTTGCGGCGACGCCTGCCAGCAGAGGGCCGAGGAAGCCGCCGATCGAGAGCGCTGCCGCCCACACCGCCACGCCACGCGCGCGGGTGGCGGTGGTGTGCGTGCCGGCCGCCACCATGGCGAGGCTCGTCGGGAAGATGGCCGCGGCCCCGATACCGCTGAGGAGTTGGCCGATGATCAGCATCGTCACCCGGGTGTCCGTCGACGACCCCTCACCCGGCACCAGGACCGCGACCGCCGAGCCCACGACGATGAGCGCGGCTCCCCAGACGAGCAGACGCTTACGGCCGAACAGGTCACCGAACACGCCGAAGCCAAGTTCCAGCGCGGCGACGGGGATGAAGAAGGCGTCGACGATCCACGTCAACTGAGCCGAGGACGGCGCGAGATCCTGCTGGATCAGCCCGGTGATGAGCGAGGGGACGGAAAGGGCCATCTGCGAGAGGCACACGGCGAGCACCACCGCGGCCAGCGTGCCCGGCCTCAGGGTGTATCTGCCACTCTCCCCGCTCGCCTCGGCGGGTGAATCGATCTGGACCATGGACGACTCCTTGCGCGCGACGTCGCGCGCTGCTGTCGGAACCGGCGTTCACCGCCGGACCTTGCTGGGGGTGCTTCTGTACGGCCGTGCGGCGACACCGCTGCCGAACCGCCCCGGGGCCTGCGCGGACCGCCTCCGCGTGGCTCTGCGACCAACCTGATTCAGGTCGCTCGGCGTGGTGACCGACCCGTGCCGAGCAGCGACAAGATAGGAAGCGACCCCGTCACGCTCAATGGACATGTTCATCAGACGAACAGAACACCCCTGGCGGCGATCTCTGCATGCACCATTCATGAGTGATCGCCTAACCGAGGCTGTCCGCCGCTTTGAGGCCGCGCGCCGTCCCGGTTCAGTTCAAGCGCCGACAGGAAAGACGAGCCATGGCTGGACCTGACGGGCAAGAAAGCCGTCGTGACGGGGGGCAGCATCGACATCGGGCCGGTGATCACCCGCAGGCTCGCGTCGGAGGTGGCAGACATCGCGGTCGCGGACGTCGATCCGGCCGACGCTTCTACAGCAACAAGGTCGACATCTCGGACCATGGCGCATCCACGTATTCGCAGCACGTGTCCGCTGCGAACTCGGCGCGACCGACAACTTGGTGAACAACGCCGCCGTCGTGCTGCTGGCCGACATCGAACACGGGGCCTTCGACCAGTGGCGTCGCAGGTTCGCCGCCAACGCTGACGGCGCTTTCCTGGCCTCCATGGCGTTCCTGCCGGACCTGGAAGCCTCCGGAGCTGATCGCCAGACATCACGTCATCGGACTACTGGACCGCGACAACCGTTGCCGGCCGATGCCTCGGGCGTCGTGGCGTCCCTCGTTTCCGACGACGCCGCGTTCATCACAGGGCAGCTCATCCTCGCGGACGGCGGCAGCACCCGCCGCTATGACCGGCAGTCACCGACGCTTCGTCACAGCAGACGGAGGGGGGCGAGGTGCGGTTGTGTTGCGAGTCGCCGGTCACCTCGACCGCACCCGTCAGTCAAGGTGATCGCCCGCCCACACGGCGATCTGTTCGAGGATCGGAAGCAGCGCCTCCCCAGCGGGCGTGAGGCCGTACTGGACGCCGGGCGGCCGCGTATCGGTGACGCGCCGTTCGACCAACCCGGCCTCTGCCAGCTCGGCGAGCCGGTCCGACAGCACCGAATCGCTGATCGCACCGATCCTCCGGCGAAGTTCGGCAAAGCCGATCGGCCCCCTGCCCACCATCGCGATGACCAGACCGTTCCACCGCTTGCCGAGCAGGCCGAACGCCCGGCCCAGCGCAGCCTCGCATCTGGATGCGTCGTGTCCGAGGTGTCCGAGGTGTTCCGCCTTCGCCATGTGGCGGAGTTTACCTACCGCATCCATCGCACAAGCTGCTAGGTTTTTCCTAGCACCTAGTATTTGAAAAGTTCCTTGCCGGGTGTTGCGTGCCTTTGACGAACATCGCCATCCCGAACCATGGAGAGACACCATGAGCACCAAAGTCATCGCAGTTGTGGGCGCCAGCGGACACCTGGGCGGTCTCATCGCCGACGAAGTCCTCGCACAGTCGGACGCGCAACTGCGGCTGCTCGTGCGGCCTGAGAGCCGGGCCAAGGTCGCCGACCTGGAGAGCCGCGGCGCTCAGATCGTGGAAGGAGTATTCGGAGCGGTCAGCGACGACACGCTGGCCGCGTTCACCGCCGGCGCGACCACCGTGGTCTCGGCCGTACAGGGCGGCCCCGACGTCATCGTCGACGGGCAGGCGGCGCTGCTGCGGGCGGCCCGTTCCGCAGGCGTGCGACGTCTCATTCCCTCGACCTTCACTCTGGACCTGTTCAAGCTGCGACCCGGGCGGATCGTGGCAGCCGACTGGCGCCGCCAGTTCGCGGAGTTGGCCGACACCGAGTGCGGCGAGGTGGAAGTAGTTCACGTACTCTGCGGTAGCTTCCTCGCCCGCGACGTGTTGTTCGACTTCCACCGCATCATCGACCCGGTGGAGCGGACCGCGTACGTCTGGGGCGACGGCGAACAGCCGGTCGACTACACCACCTGGGACGACACCGCCCGATACACAGCTGCGGCGGCCCTCGACGACAACTCCATCGGCCGAGTCCTTCCGATAGCCGGCGACCGAGTCGACTTCCGTGGTCTGGTCGCGGCCTACGAGAAGGCCACCGGTACGGAGCTGCGCGTCGAGCGTCTCGGATCGCTGGCGGACCTCGACGACCGCATCACCGAACTTCAGGCCGGTGGCCCCGGCAACTTCCTGGAGTTCCTCAAGCTGATGTACCTCCGGGCGAACCTGGCGGGCGAAGGCAAGCTCGACGCACTGGCGAACGACCGCTACCCCTCGATCCGGCCGACCACCGTCGAGCAGTACCTCACCGTCTGAGACGTTCGGCTGTCACAGACCCGGCAACCGCAGCGAAGCCTGACTTCCTTCCCCCACCCCCCACCCCCCACGCAGAGGAAAGATCATGAACAAGGTCTGGTTCATCACGGGCACTTCGAAGGGATTCGGGCGCGAGTTCGCACGCGCCGCGCTGGAACGCGGTGATCGGGTCGCGGCCACCGCTCGCGACACGGCCGCGGTGCGCGACCTCGCCGACCGATTCGGCGACGCCCTGCTGCCCATACGCGTCGATGTCACCGACCGCACCCAGGTATTCGAGGCGGTCACCGCCACCACGGAGCGGTTCGGCCGGATCGACGTGGTGGTAAACAACGCCGGATACGGCCTGTACGGCGCCGTGGAGGAGCTCAGCGTTCAGGAGCTGCGCGACCAACTGGAAACCAACCTGTTCGGCGTGCTCCACGTCACGCAGGCGGTCCTGCCGATCCTGCGCGAGCAGGGTAGCGGCCACATCTTCCAGATCTCGTCGGTCGGTGGGATCCTCACCGCGGGCGGCATGGGCGCCTACAGCACCTCCAAGTGGGCGTTGGAAGCCCTCAGCGAAGCACTCGCCGAGGAAGTAGCGCCGTTCGGTATCAAGGTCACCCTGATCGAGCCCGGTGCTTTTGCCACCAATATTCACCATGCGCCGGTTTCCGTTGCGCGTCCACTGGCCGCCTACGAACCCCTGCGTGCGTCGCTGGCCGACATGGTGGGCACGCTCGTCCAATCGGCCGCCCGACCCGAGGGTGCCGCTGCCGCACTCCTCCTGCTCTCCGATATGGAGCAGCCCCCGCTGCGCGTACTCTTCGGCGAGGCGCCCACCCAGCAGGTTCCCGCCGCATACCAGAGGCGTCTGGAGACTTGGGCCGAATGGGCGCACCTGTCCAAGGCCGCTGACGGAAACTAGGGTGCGTACTACGTCGTGATCAATCTGCGAGGTCTGTCTGCGCGGCAAGGACTGCGCCGGCAGACCTCTGCGGGTGACGCGAGTGCAACTGACGGATATGGGTTGGGAGTTCATCGGGCCGCACCTGCTTCATCGACCTGCTCATGTGCCTGTTCGACCCGGCCTCAGCTCTGGAGGAGCAGCCCACCAAGCAGAGCTGGCACTGACACTCAGGTCATCGGCCGACTCCAAGGGGTACGTCAGGTCACTGGAAGTCGCACCCGGGGTTGGACGCGTCCACCGTGAGCGAGGTGCCGGCCGAGTCGACGTACAGCGCGTCGAGGACGACCGGGGTGCTGCCCAGGTTGCGGCCGATGTGGACGTGCTCCGGTCCGGCCGGTTCGGTGATGGTGTCACCCGAGGAGTACACGCCGTCGGTCGCGCAGTCCGCGTCCGAGTGGGTCAGCGTGCCCTCCAGCACGATCCCGTGCACCGTCCCGGGGTGGTAGTGCCATCCGGTCGTACCGCCGGGGCTGATCGTGATCCGCTTCAGTGTGTACGTCGTGCCGTCAACCGTCGCTTCATAGAGGGTGGTTGACGAGACTCCCGAACTCGGCGTGGCGTGGGCCACCCCCGGTACCAGGACGAGGGGTAGGGCCGATATGCCTATGAAGGCTGCCCGGCAGGTCGTGCGCATCTGTGCTGCGGTCCTTTCGTAGCGTGCGGAGTCGGGTGCGGATGTCAGCGGACCCGGTGGCCTGCTCGGTACACCGCGCGGACGTCGGTGACGGCGGCGATGTCTTCGAGGGGTGAGCTGCCGAGCACCAGGAGGTCGGCATCGGCCCGGGGACGCAGCACTCCCTTGCTCCCCGCCCGGCCCACCGCCTCGGCCGCTTCGGACGTCGCGGCCCGCAGCACACCGCGGGCGGGCATTCCCAGTTCGGCGAGGTGTGTCAGCGCGTGCGGGTAGATGCCGTGCGGTTTCCCGGGACCGACGCCGGCGTCGGTCCCGGGAACGACCCGGGCGCCCGAGGCAATGATCTTGCTCATGACCTCGATGATGGCGGCGAAGCGAGCGGCGATGGCCGGAACGGGCACCGGCATCCCGGGCAGCATCCCCACCGTCATGCTGACGAACGTCCCTCGTCGTACGACCTCGTCCAGCACCTCCTGGCGCAGTTCGACGCCTTCGGGAGTGAGGAACGAGAAGTGCTCGACGGTGTCGAAGCCCGCCTCGACCACGTCCGTGACCGCCTGGACGGCATGTGCGTGGGCGGCCGCGCGAAGCCCGTGCCGATGCGCCTCGTCGGCGATCAGCCGCAGGTCGGACCGCTCATACTGCTGATGCAGCGAATGGGAACCGGGGGTCACGTTGCCGCCGCTGGCCATCACCTTCACCAACTCGCAGCCACGCTCGGCACGTTCTCGTACAGCCGCCCGGAGCGCATCGGAGCCCTCGGCCTCGCCGCCGAGAAAGTGGCAGTGACCGCCGCGGGTGGTTATCGGCGGGCCCGCGGCGACGATCTCGGGGCGTTCCGTGGGCGACATCTGCTCACGCAGCGCGAGAGAGAGATAGTCACGGTCGCCGACGTCCCGGACGGTGGTGACGCCGTCCCGAAGTGTGGTCACCGCCGCCGCACGCGCGGTCTTCAGTACGGTCTCGCGGTCGTCGGACGACACATGGGCCACGGCATCCTCGGTGCCGTCCCAGCACAGATGCACATGGGCGTCGATCAGTCCGGGAAGCAGCCAGCCGTCCGGCCCGAAGTCCGTCACCACAGCGTGCTCAGGCGCCGCCGCTCCCGTGAAGTCGACGTCACGGATCACACCGTCCTCGACGAGGACCATGCCCGGTCCGCTGACGTCGACGCCGTCGAAGACGTGTCCTGCACGTAGCGCCTGCAACTCGCTGCGCATCACTTGCATCTCCATGCGAAGGAAAAGTGGGGGGATGGCGGTCGACGCCCGCCGTACCGAAGGGAGGCCCATTGCACGCGCACGCCGTGTGGGCAAGTCCAACTATCGCCACTGAGTAGTGCCTTGGGGAACGAGAGATCATCTATGGCGGGTATAGACCGGACCGATACCGTACTGGCCGCTCGGGCTGTGCGCTCCCCCGCCAAGTCGGCAGCGACGAGTCGGCCGGCCTCGGCCGCAGTCCGCCGGAACCAGATATGCGCAAGGTCGTCCGGGCCGGATGCGACACGGAGCGCAGCACCTTCCTGGGGGCGGCACTGAGGTCCTGGGCCTCGTCGACGACGTGTGGCTGTAGCGGTGACGCAGGTCGCGCATCGCGGAGCTGTCGTCGTCGAGGTGGGCCAGGTCGCCGCCGCCGATGTCCGCCTTGTGCTCGGCCCGGATCTGGATCCTGCGGGCACGTCGCCGAGCGTTTACGCCCTTCGCGTCGGCAGGGTGTCCCGCCCCGATTCGCGCTGGGCGGGCGCCGCCGGGGGAAGCCGGACCTCGGCGCTTGAGCGGCACCAGAGAGAGCACCGGCTCTTCTCAACGATCAGCACCCGACTCGCCGCACCACCCAACCCTCACGGCAGTCTGATTTATCATATTTAGGTCACGATAGAGAGCCGTCCGCTCGGCCCACGCGGACGGCACTGACAAGGACGGTGTCGGTGCCTGGCGTGATCTCGGAAGCGGGAAATCTACCCGCGGCCTTCACCACTTTCGTAGGCCGTCGGCGCGACATCGTCGAGATCCGCCGCCTCCTCGGCTCGGCGCGACTGCTGACGCTCACCGGGGTGGGCGGGGTGGGCAAGACGCGGCTGGCGCTGGCAGTGGCCGCGATGTGCGGTAAGGCCTTCGCGGACGGGTGTTGGCTGGTGGATCTGGCGCCGTTGCGGGATCCGTCGGCGGTCGCGGGCGCGGTGGCGACCGCGCTGGGGGTGCCGGACTTGGGCGCCAGGCCCGTCCTGAACGACCTCGCGAGGCATCTGGCCGGGCGTCGGGTACTGATCGTGCTGGACAATTGCGAGCATCTGGTCGACGCCTGCGCCGAACTGGCTGACAGGCTGCTGTCGGCCTCCGCCGAACTACGGATCCTGGCGACGAGCCGCAAGACACTGGGCATCGCGGGCGAGCACGTCGTCACCGTACCGCCGCTGTCCGTGCCGGACGAGGCGGTCGAGCTCCTACGGGACCGGGCCACCGCCGTCCGGCCGGACTTCCGGATCACCGACGCGAACTGGGCCGGGATCCGCCGGCTCTGCGCCGACCTGGAGGGGTTGCCTCTGGCGATCGAGCTGGCCGCGTCCAGGTTGCGCACCCTCACCGTCGACCAGGCGGTGGACCGGCTGGAGGAGGACCGGTTCAAGCTGCTCACGGGCAGGAACCAGGCCGCCCATCCGCAGCAGCGCACCCTACGCGCGCTGATCGACTGGAGCTACGACCTGTGCTGTCCCTCCGAGCGGCTGCTGTGGAACCGGCTGTCGGTCTTTGCCTCCGGTTTCGGCCTGGACGCCGCCGAGGGCGTCTGCTCGGGCGAGGGCATCGCCCGGGACGAGGTGCTCGACCTGCTGGACCGGCTGGTCGCCCAGTCCGTCGTCCTGGCCACCGAGCACGAGGGCCTGCCGCGCTACCGGCTGCTGGAGACCATCCGCCAGTACGGCAGACAACGGCTCGCCGCGTCCGGCGAGGAGCAGCGGCTGTTGCTGCGACACCGCGACTTCTTCCTTGCCCTGGCCGAGCGGATCGCCGACGGCTGGTACGGCCCCGGCCAGGAGGCGGCCCTGGCCCGGCTCCGCGCCGAACACGGCAATATGCGGGCCGCGCTGGACTGCGGCGGCGACCCGCAGGCCACTCTCGCACTGGCCGCCGCGCTGCGCTTCCACTGGTGCGCCGACGCGCTCCTCGGCGAGGGGCGCCGACAGCTCGAACGGGCGCTCGCGGCCGCGCCCGAGCCCACCCCGGCCCGGGCCAGGGCACTGTGGGTCGCCGCCTGGGTAGCGCTGCTGCAGGGCGACCACCCGGCGGCCGAGCGGTGGCTGGACGAGGCGGAGGAGCTCGGCGAGCAGTCGAACGACTTGGTGGTGCGTGCGACCGTCCTGTCTTTCCGCGGCACGCTGGCCTTGAACAAGGGGCGACGGAAGGAGGCCGAGTCGCTGTTCGAGGACGCGCTCGCCACCCCGACGACGCTGGGCGAGGAGCCCGAGGCGGTTTTCGTGCTGTTCCAACTGGTCGCCGCCCAAACACATCCGAAGGACCAGCGCGCGGCAGAGACCGGCCGGCGCGCGATCGCGATCTCCCAGGCGCACGGTGAGCGGTGGGCCCGCGCGCACGCGCTGTGGGCACTGAGCCTGGACGCCTGGCTGCACGACGATCTGGAGGCGGCCATGGCCCTGGTCCGGGGCGCCCTGGAGATCGAGAGAGGCTTCGGCGACTACGTCTCGACGGCGCTGATGCTCGAACTGCTCGCCTGGATCACCGCCTCCCACGGCGACCACGAGCGGGCGGCACGGCTGCTGGGCGCGGTGCGCCCCCTGTGGCAGGACATCGGCACCACCATCCTGACCTTCGGCCCGCTCCTGGGTGTGCTGCACAGCCGCTGTGAGGAGGCGGTCGTACGGGCCCTGGGTCCGGAGGCGTACGAGAAGGCTCTCACGGAGAGCGGTCGCCGCCACGACAGCCCCGCCCGGGTCATCGCCTATGCCCTGGGCGGCGACAACGGCGACACGGGCGAGAGCGGTGCCGAAACGGCCACCCCGGCCGACGCCGTGACCCCGCTGACGCCCCGGGAGCGGGAAGTGGCCGCGCTGGTGGCTCAGGGCATGAACAACCGGGTGATCGCCGCGATGCTCGTGCTGTCGCCACGCACCGTCGAGGGACATGTCGAGAACATCCGGGCCAAGCTCGGCTTCGGCGGCCGTGCCCAGATCGCGGCCTGGTGGGCGGCGAACCAGGCGCCCACTCCATAGGTCGAACAGGGACGAATGATGATGAACGGGGCGTTCATCCCGTAACCCGTTCGGCGACCGGCGGACCAGGCACACGGGAGCTGCCACAGGAATCGCATGGGAACCACATCAGAACCCCCGTAGATATACGTATGGCCCGGGGCCGGACCCCGGGCCTTTCATGTGTCGAGACGCCATACCGAGGCGGACGACGCCGGTCGAGTGTCCTCCCCCTCGGTTCGGCGCAATCCCTCACGGGCGGGCTGCGGCCCGGCGCCCGGACCCCGGCGACCGTACGCACGCCCGGTTCGCGATCGGCAGCGGCCATGGCATCGGATGTCCTCATCCCGCTGCATGCCGCCCACCGCTTTGAAAAGGATAACGATGCGAAGAACGAACGCGGCCGGGACAGCCCTCGCGTCCTCTCATGTCATGGCCTCGCCGAGCCGGCTCCCGGCTGCCGCTCGGGCCGCCTTCCGAAGGGCGGGCGGCCCGAGCGCCTCCATGCGTCGACGGACGTCCGCCGCACTCCTGGCCGTTCTGTCCCTCGTGCTGGCCGCCGGGGGCACGCTGACGACCGCCGCCCCCGCGCAGGCCGAGATCACCGACGGGCTGCTCCTGCGGTACAAGCTGGACGAGACGTCCGGCACGGTCGCGCACGACGCCTCCGGCCACGGGAGCGACGGCACGGTCAACGGCACCACCGACTGGGGCGACACGGACGGGCTGGGCTTCAACGGCTCCAACACGTACATCAAGGTGCCGAACAACATCATGGCCGGGCTCAGTTCGGTCACCGTCGCGTTCGACGTGTGGATCGATCCCACCATGGGCAAGCCGTACTTCCTCTACGGGTTCGGCAACACCAGTGGCACCAGCGGCAACGGCTACCTGTTCAGCACCGGGAACCAGTTCCGCACCGGCATCACACTGACCGACTTCCACGCCGAGCAGCAGACCCGGCCGCCGACTTCGTACGCGCTGTCCCGCGGCATGTGGAAGCACTTGACGTACACGCAGACGGGGAACACCGGTGTCCTCTACGAGAACGGCGTGGAGAAGGCCCGCAACACGTCGGTGACGATCACCCCGGGCGCGATCGGCGGCGGGACGACCACCGCGGACTACATCGGACGGTCGCTGTATTCCTCCGACCTGTACTTCAAGGGCCGGATGCGGGACTTCCGCATCTACAACCGGGCCCTGTCCGACTCCGAGGTACATGCGGTGGCCACCGGCGCCGAGGCGCAGTGGGAGCAACTCCAGGCGCTCGCCTCCTACAACGGCGCGATCGCGGCGTTCGACGACCCCGATGTCGGACCGGTCGTCATCTTCCCGTCGGACTACACCGGCGACATCTACGACCTGCAGATACCGCCGGACTGGACCGATGAGTTCGGGCAGACCCCCACCGACTGGCCGGACCTCACCCCCGGACTCAGCCAGCAGTTCACGGTCGACCAGATCAACGCCCTCCAGGACGCGGTCACCGCACAGATACAACCGGACGGCGACACCACCTACCAGCTGAACGTCCACTACGACGGGATGCACGACTGGGTGGTGGCGGAGACCAACGCCCCCGCGTCGGTGACCGATCCGCTGGTCGCCCAGTACGCGGGCAAACTCGAGATCAAGACGTACACCCTCGACAATCCGCCGCTGGCCAAGTGCACCCCGGACCAGATCGCCGTGGGCAAGATAGCGACCACCGCCGCTGCGCCCGCCTCCGGTTTCAGCGACGCCGCGACGAAACTGCAGTGGCAGCAGATCCAGGCGCTCGCCGACTACAACTGCGCGCTCGCCGCGTTCGACGACCCGAACATCGGACCGGTGATCATCTTCCCCTCCGACTACAGCGGCGACATCGACGACCTGCAGAAGCCGCCCGGTTGGACCTCCGCGTACGGAGAGATCCCTGCCGACTGGCCCGACCCCACCACCGCGAAGAGCCCCCAGTTCACGCTCGCTCAGATCACTGACATCCAGAACGCCGTCGTCCGGCAGGTGTCGGCCGACGGCGACACCACCGCCTACAGCGTGGCCGTGCACTACGACGGTACGAGCGACCGGGTGGTGGTGGACACCGACGCCCCGGCGTCGGTCACTGACCCATTGACGGCCGCCTACCCGGACGAGGTCGTGATCAACACCGTCACGGCACCCACTCCGGCCGCCACCACCGACAGCTCAGCCGTGATCGGTGGCTGACCCTCGTGCACGCGTCACGCACTCCTCGAAAGGACACAGCATGAGGATTCCCCTCCCCTGGGCACCCCGCGAAAGACCGCACCGCCGCCGTGGCGGCGGTCTCCTGCGGACCAAGTTCATTGCGCCGCTGCTCGCCGTGGCCGTGCTGGCCGACGTGCTCATCTCCCTCGGAACACCGCAACACGCCGCCGCCGCGGTGGAGGACTACCGGCCCGCGACCTACAACATGCAGGGCGGCGGCGGCAAGTGGTCGACCGATATCCCCCAGCTGACCAGCGCCGGCTACAACGTGATCTCCTTGCAGGAGGCCGGCCCCAACCCGCCCGGACAACTGATCTGGACATCCCCCTACCTGTCGGAAAGCACGCATTGGAGTGGGTGGCGCGTACAGGAGTACCTGTGGCGGCCGCCCGGCCAGTCCCAGAACTGGCACATCTACTTCGTGCGCACCGACTTCGGCGCCAACAGGGTGAACCTCGCCATTCTGACCAGCTACGACGCCCCTGAGGTACACGTCGCACGGCCCGCGTTCTACGGCAACAACGGCCTTCCGACATCCCGGCCGGCCCTCGGTATCACCCTGGGCAGCACGCTCTTCTTCTCCGTGCACGCCCTGGCGAGCGGGGGAAACGACGGCGCACAGCTGCTGGCGAACATGAGCGCGGTAGCGGGAACCCGCATCTGGGCCGCCATGGGCGACTGGAACCGCGACCCGAGCAATCTCGCCATCAGACGAGGTTGGCACAGGTACACCGCCGGAACCTCCACCCAGCAGAGCGGTGGGGAACTGGACTACATGGTGTCCAACGAGCGGATCGCCGGCTACGGCGGCGTCCTGCGCGGCATGACGTCCGACCACTACGCCGTCGGGTTCCGCCGCCTGGCCGCGAACGCGGGCGTCCACCTGCTCAACGCCCACGACAGCAACCGCGACCTGGGCGTCGATACGACCGCGAACGGTGCACACGTGAACGCGTCAGGATTCAGGGGCTACAACACGGTGAACGGCAGCTGGAAGTTCGTGTCCGCCGGCAACGGTCTGTACAGCATCGTCAACCGAACCACCGGAAAGTGCTGGAGCGACAACTCCGGAAGGATCATCCAGTGGTCCTGTAACGGCGCCTCCGATCAGCTCTTCGACCTGAACTACTGGAACGACACCGGCCAACTCTCGATCAGGCCCAAGAACCGCACCACATGCGTCGGGGACGATTCCCAGTTCGGATATGGAACCGACATGCTCACCACCGATAGCTGTAGTGGAGGCGAGACCCGGATCAACTTCAGATTCGACTACGACCCCGGCCCGAACGCACCCCTCGTCGTGTTCTGACCGGTAGGGGATCCGCTTTCCGACGGCAGCATGCTGCACCCGCGCTCAGAACGGCGGTTGGCAGCATGCTGCCCTGCGAGGGTGTGACCTGCTCGCCGTACGGGTGTCTCCTGGCCTGACGGGGCTGAAATGCTGACGGGCTGCAGTGCGCCTTGGCGCGGGAGCGGCCCCTGGCAGCTTACGCAGCCAAATGAGATGACTTCCTAGCCCTCGCGGGGGTATCGATCTTGTCTATGCTCACCATCGGCGATCTCTTGTTCCCCAAGCACATGTTCAAGAGCGAGAGTTGGACATGAAAGCCCCCCCACGTAATGAGGACACGAGTCCTGGTGTCGCGGGACCTTCGTGTCATCACAAGGAGCCTACAGACATGAATTTGAGTAAGCGCCGGTCCACCAGCACATCGAATACTCGGCGCAGCCGCAGGATGCGGACAGCTGGTACCACATTCGCCCTCGCCGCTGTCGCCACCGTGGGCGGTGTCGCTGTGGCCACCCCCGCCAGCGCCGCCGTCCTCGGGCAGGTGCCCGCCACGGCCTACGGATTCCCCAGTAACATCGAGGCGGCGACCAAAGACCTGGCATTGGCCGTGTGCAAGGCCAATTACCCGGGGACCAAATCGGTCCAATACCTTGACGGCAGCATCCTCACCGACAGCTCAGGCAATGTGTATGCCCTGGCGCACTACAACTGCATTGGCTGATCCGACGCGCACTTGGGCCGACGGAACGAATCCGCCGACCGACGGCTACAAGCGGTGCGACAACGGGGTTCTCCGCCTGTAGTCGTGCCCGAAGTTGTCATGCTGTCAGGGGTTCCCGTTGGCCGTGGCGCCGGAGGCAATGGCGTCCCGGTCGACGAGGACCTCGATCGTTCGGAGGTTGCGGGAGAAGAACCCGGCATCGCTGTCCGCCCTGGTCTTCAACTGCCTTACGAGCACCGCGATATGGCTGCGGTTCGTGCTCTCCGAACAGCGTGTCTACGCCGCCACTGCCGGAGTCGACCGGGTTAAGCGCTCCGCGCCATACCGGCGGCGACGAGTCGGCCGGCCTCGGCCGCGGTCCGCCGGAACCAGATGTGCGCGGGGTCGCGGGCGTGCGCGGGATGCCACCACAGGGACTCGACCAACGTCCCCGTGTGGGAGGGCCAGTCCACGACAGCCGTCCCACTGTCGGCGGGAAACAGGCGGGCGGCTCGTTCGGGGGCCACGCCCACCCGGTCGGTGCCCGCGATGAGGTACGGCATCGTGAGGAAGCTCTCGATGGTCAGCTCGACCCGTGGTTCGGTGCCGTGCGCGAACAATTGGCGCCACGCCGGGAAGCCCGTCGCCAGGAAGGGATACGGCACCACCCAGGGGCGGGCGGCGAGTTCCTCAGGGGCGGGCGGCGTCGGCGTGACGGTGTCGACGGACACGACACACGCCCACCGGTCTTCGTACAGATCGATGGCCGGGACGTTCGTGAGCACCCCCGGCGGCAGCAGCATCCCGTCGACGACGCGCAGATGTTCCTGGGCGTTCCTGACGAGGTGCGAGGTGGCGTGCTGGAACCGCAGCCGCACCTCCGGTGCCGCGTCACGCACGAGAGCGGCGAGGGTGCGCCCGAAGGTCGCCAGTTGGATGTCGGTCACCACCAGGCTGAACTCCCGCCGGGCGCGGGCGGGTTCGAAGACCGAACGGGCTTGGAAGACCCGGTCGGCCGAGCCGAGCGCCTGTACGGCATGCTCAGCCAGGCTCTCTCCCAGCGGGGTGAGCTCGTAGGCGTTCCCCATCCGGGTGAGCAGTTCGTCACCGAAGTGCCGTCGCAGCCGGGCCAGCGCCGCGCTCACGGTCGGCTGACTCAGACCGAGCCGCCGCGCCGCCCGGCTCACGCTCCGCTCCTGCAGCAGCGCCTCCAACGGCACCAGCAGGTTCAGGTCCAGCCCCATGACGCCAGGCCTCCACCGAGCTTCTCAGCGACGTGTGCTGCCGCCGTCCGCGACAACGATCTGCCCTGTGATGAACGCGGCGTCCTCGGAGGCGAGGAACGCCACGACGCCCGAGACGTCGTCCGGCATCTGCACCCGCTGGATGTTCTGCCCCTGCACAGCCTGTTCGAAGAAGGCCTCGCTGGTGTTCTCCAGGGCCGCGGCGGTCCGGACCAGACCCGCGGCGACGCCGTTGACGGTGATGTTGTGCGCGGCGAGGTTGGCGGCCAGGACGGAGGTGAGGCCGTTCAGCGCGCCCTTGGCGGAGACGTAGGAGACGAAGGGCGGCGGCGCGGTCCAGTAGCTCGACGAGGTGATGTTGATGATCCGTCCCGCCCCGGACTTCTTCAGGTCCGGCAGGAACGCCCTGGAGGCCAGGAAGGGGCCGTCCACGTTGACGGCGAAGGTGCGACGCCAGTCTTCGTAGGTCACATGGTCGAAGTCGGCCAGCAGCACCACGGCCGCGTTGTTCACCAGGATGTCGACGGAGCCCAACTCGCTGCGGACCTTCGCGGCGAACCCGTTGATCGCCTCCTCGTCCGAGATGTCGACCGTGTCGCTGAAGAACCGGCGGCCGGTCTCCGTGACCAGTTCCCGCGTCTCGTCCGCCGCGTTGACGTCCGGGACGGCGATGTCCGCTCCCTCCGCCGCGAGTCTCCGGGCGATCTCCTGCCCGATGCCGGAACTGCCTCCGGTCACAACGGCGGTCCTGCCCACCAGTCGTCCAGCCATGGCTCATGTCTCCTCGGTCGGCGTCGAACACAGCCGGAGCGGGCGCCGCCCCGTGGGGCGCCCGGTGCCGCAAGGTCCTCACCCTTGATCTTGGTGCGTCGAGGCCGCGGGCGAGTACGGCTTGTCCGTTCAATGAACACCCACCCGCGACGCTCACGAGAAAGCCGCGACGGCCGTCTCATCGGTAGGGAGGCAGGTAGGTGATGTCGATCGGGGAACGTCGATGACGACGCCGGAACGGATGAGGGTCTCTGTCTCCTCGGCGGTCTCGCCGCTCTCCGCCCGCAGTTCGACGGAGTGTTCGCCGAGACCGGGCGGCATGAAGTACGTGTCCACTGTGGTGCGGGCGAAGTCCGTGAGCTGGTCGTTGGTGACGAAGCGGCGCCCGTCCGTGGCGGTGAACGTGCCGAGGAGGTGTCCGGCGTGCAGTCCAGGGTCCGTCGCCACTTCCGACGCGCGCCGCGCCGGCACTGCCGGAACGCCCGCGGCAGTGAGCTTCGCGACCGCGCTCTCGCGGGTGCATGACGCGAGCACCCGGGATATCACCGTCACCGGGTCCGATCGCAGTGCCGTGTCGTCCAGGTCGATCCGGCCGCGCGCCATGTCTCGGGTTCCAAGACCGCTGTCCGCAGGCGTACATGACCGTCGCTCACGGGACAGAAGCGGTCCGTGGGCCCCGGCCCAGCGTAGTCCCGCCCGCCCCACCGGCCCGCCGGGCGATCCGCGTACTCGACGAGGTCCGCCGACTGAAGGAACACGGACGTCGTCGCGAGTGAGGTCGACAGGTGCTGTCCCTCCCCGGTCATTGCCCGGTGTAGATACCGAGCACCGAGGCGAGCGTCCCGCACACTCCGGTCGTCATGTCGTTCGGCCGTTCGCCGTACGCCGTACGCCGTACGCCGTCACCAAAACCGTGACGATGTCCTTCGTGTCCTTGGCTAGGTCCTCATGCCTCGTGCCGAGTCGCCGTGTGACACCGAGTCGAAAGTTGTCGACGATCACATCGCAGGGGGTGAGAAGCCGATAGAGCGCCTGCTTTCCGCCCTCGCCGGACAGGTCGATCGCGGGCGACCGGTAAACCCGGTTGAGGCTGAAGCCCTGCATGCGCCACGGATCACCGACCAGCGGTTCGACCTTGATGACGTCGAACCCCAGCTCGGCCAGCAGACGACCGACGTAGGGCCAGGCGACATAGGCGCCTGAGACGGCGGCCCCTTAGCCGGCCAGCGCTCCGAGTCGCTCCGCGCCCCGCAGGGCACGCCTTAGCCCGGTGGGCCCCGGACACCCCGGCTCACCGGGTCGGCCGGGGCACCACGATGCATGTCAGCCTGGCCGCCGAGCCGGTCACGGTGGAAGGGGCGGTCACCGCACTGGTCGTCGAGCACGGCGCGGTGCAGGTGGTGTGAGTGCTGGACGGGGCCCGATCGGTGATCGGGGTCGAACCGGTGACCGTGTCCTTGCTGGACTGATGGTCGGCCCCCTATGCGCCCATCAGGGCCGACGACACCCCTAGAAGCCCAGGCCGGCCCTGGCGCGACGCCGCAGCGAGCCTACCCGTGGCGGGGCTCGTGTTCGCCCGGCTCTCCCCGTTGCGGCTGAGCAGTACCCTTTCCGGCAGCGATGGGGTGAGTGGTGGACTGGGCGTACCAGCTGGCCAGGATGCGTAGTCTTCCAAGGTCGTCGTCGGTTTTGCCGGCATAGACGAAGAGGATCTGGTCGGGGTCGCCCGGCAGGGAGAGGGCTTCGTAGGTGATGTCGAGGCGGCCGACGACGGGATGGTTGAACCGTTTGCTGCCCCAGGTGCGTTCGACCACGGTCCGCTCGGCCCACCAGGTGCGGAACTCGGGGGATGCGGAGCGCAGTTCGGCGACGAATTCGGCGATCTGCGGGTCGTCCGGGTTACGGCCGGCCTCCGCACGCAGCACGCCGACGACCTCGGAGGTGATCTGCGCCCAGTCGAGGTACAGGGAGCGGGCGGCGGGGTCGAGGAGCAGCCAGCGCAGCAGGTTGCGCTCGCCGGGCGGGCGGTGGTTGAACGGGGTGAACAGGGCGTCGAGAAGGTCGTTGGAGGCCAGGACCTCGTTGCGGCGGCCGAGGACGAAGGCGGGCTGGTCGTGCAGCCCGTTCAGCATACGCAGCAGAGCGGGCCGCACCTGCTGGGGCGGCGCCGGTTCAACGCTGCGGCGGGGCTGGGGGCGCAGCAGGTCACGCAGGTACTGGGTCTCGGCCTGCGTCAGTCGTAGGGCCTCGGCGATGGACAGGATGACGCCTTCGGAGGCGCTGGTGAGGCGTCCCTGTTCCAGGCGTGTGTAGTAGTCCACGCTGACCCCGGCGAGCTGCGCGACCTCTTCGCGGCGCAGGCCGGGTACCCGTCGGCCCGGGTAGTTCGCCAGGCCGACTTCGGAGGGACGGACCGCGTCGCGCCGGGCGCGCAGAAACTTCTTGATCTCCTCGGCATTGTTCGCCATGTCCGCCAGTGTTCCCCGGGTCGCAGCGGGGATCCACGGGCGTGAGGGGGAAGGTTTTTCCCCGGCAGCAATGGCCCCCGTTCACGGCTTGGTCCGCCGCCTCACGGCGTGCATCGTTGGTTGGGCGGCCATCGCAGCGACCTTGAGAGGTTCGCGGCCCGCCTGCCGTGTGCGTGACACAGGCCGGGCGGGTGTCGCTTTCCCCCGTACATAGCACCCCCTTCGCTGTCACATCTGGTGATCGCCGTGGGAGAAGTGCGCCCGTTCTGAGGAAGATCCGCATCGTGACTGTTCAGCAGAAGGTCTGGTTCATCACCGGATGCTCGACCGGCTTCGGCCGTGCTCTGGCCCAGGAGGTCCTCGCCGCCGGCCACAAGGCGGTCGTCACCGCCCGCGACGTCGCCCAGGTCCAGGATCTCGTCGAGGGCAATGACCAGGCGCTCGCCCTGCCCCTCGACGTCACCGACGGCGCGCAGGTCAGGGAGACCGTCGAGGCTGCGGAGAAACACTTCGGCGGCATCGATGTGCTGGTCAACAATGCCGGCATCGGCTACTTCGCCGCCGTGGAGGAGAGCACCGACGACGAGATCCGCCGGATCTTCGACATCAACGTCTTCGGCCTGTCCGACGTCATCCGCGCCGTCCTGCCCGGTATGCGCGATCGCCGCTCGGGAACGGTCGTGAACTTCTCCTCCATCGGAGGACTCCGCGCCTTTCCGGCTGTCGGCTACTACGCCGCCACCAAGTTCGCCGTCGAGGGCCTGACCGACGCCCTGCGCCAGGAGGTCGCCTCGCTGGGCATCACCACGCTGCTCGTCGAGCCCGGCCCCTTCCGCACCGACTGGGCCGGCCGGTCCGCCAACGAGACGCTGCCCGAGCGGGAGATCGCCGACTACGCCGACACGGTCGGCGCGCAGCGCGCGGTGTTCCGCGCGGACACCGGCAAGGAGCCCGGCGACCCCCACGCCGCCGCCCGGGCGATCATCACCGCCCTCGCCTCCGACACCCACCCCCAGCGCCTGCTGCTGGGCGCTCCGGCGTACGGCATGGCGATCGAGCAGTTGGAGTCCATGCTCGCCGAGATCCGCGCGAACGAGGCGCTGACGAAGTCGGCCGACTTCCACGCCTCCGCCGGCTGACCTCGAAATCGGGCGGGCCGGCCGGTGACGACGCCGCACAGCCTGTCGCCGGCCTCGGCCTCACCCACGGCCCAGGGAACGCTGGTACCGCACACGGTTCTTCGACGACCTGACCTACCAGCCCGACGCGATCACGGACGCCGATGTGGACTTCTGCGCGCGCACCGTCCGACCAGTGCGCACGGCAAGGAGGAAGCCACCTTGGCAGACAGCCACGAACCCCACTTCCAAGGCCGCGTCAGCGCCATCACCGCGCCTCCTCCACATCGGCGCGACCACCGTCCGCGTCGTCCCAGCCGCCCACAACGCCGATGTCACCCACCCAGACGACGTCGAGGGTCTATAGGTTTCACCGCCAGTGAGTACGGCCCTGCCAGCCACCTGGTCAGCAACGCAGGCCCGATGCTGTTTCTCCAAGTGGTCCGACCGTGCAGTCGACGACTGGGACAAGATGATCGACACCAACCTCCGTGGCTTCCCGCACGCCGGCAGCGCCGTCCTGCCCGGAATGATCGCCCGCCGGTCGGGCCACATCGTCAACCTCAGCGCGGTGCCGGCATCCGCGTCGGGGACGTCGGCGGCGTCCACAGTGCCACCAGGTTCTTCATCCGCGACATGACCGAGAGCCTCCGCCAGGAGGTCGGCACCGTCCACGGCATCCGGGTCTCCTTGATCAGCCCCGGTGTCAACGACACCGGCTGGGCTGACGGGGTCTGCAACGCCGAGGGGGACAAAAAGCCCAGGGCCGCAGCGGGTGCCATCCGCCCGGACCGCGTGGCCGACGCCGTTCTACGCCCTCGGCCAGCCCACCGACGTCACCGTCAACGGCCTCGTCATCCACCCCACCCGCCAGGACTGATACCCCCACCCCCGGCCCCATGGTCGGCGATCGGCAGCACCGGCCAGCAACCAGCCCACGAAAAGGAGCACCTCTCATGAGCAGCATCACCTCCCACCGCCCGCTCGCCCTGGTGACCGGGGCCTCCGCGGGCATCGGCCACGAACTCGCGAAACTGTTCGCCATCAACGGGTTCGACCTGATCGCCACCGGCCGTGGTGAGCACACAGACCAGGCAGCGGCCGACCTCGCGCGGCACGGCGTCCACGTCACACCCGTGCGCGCCGACCTCTCCCGGAGCGAGGGCGTAGAGGCGGTGTGGCGGGCAGTGCAGGCGACCGGCCGACCGCTCGACGCCGCGGTCCTCAACGCCGGCCGGAGCATCGGCGGGGCCTTCCTCGACACCGACCTCGACGACGAACTCTCCCTGATCCAGCTGAACGTGGCCTCCGTCGTCCACCTGGCCAAGTACGTCGCCCGGCACATGGCCGGCAACAGCCGCGGCCGCATCCTGATCACCTCGTCGCTGTCGGCGACCCTCCCCACCCCCTACGAGACCGTGTACGGGCCCTCCCGCGCCTTCACCCGTATGTTCGCCCTCGGACTGCGCGAGGAACTCAAGGAACACGGCGTCAGTGTCACCTGCCTCATGCCCGGAGCCACCGACAGCGACTTCCACGCCAGCGCCGGCATGAACAACACCGCCTTCGGCCCCGGCATGAAGAAGAACAGCCGCAAAGAAGTCGCCCGCCAAGGTTTCCTCGCCCTGATGAACGGACGTGCCGAGGTCGTCGGCGGCGACACCGCCACCAAGCGCACCGCCATCGAACACCGCTTCCTGCCCGAGACCTACAAGGCCGCCCGCCACGCCACCAAGGCCAAGCCGCGCCCTGAGCACTAGCCACAGCTAGGCAACCGTCACGTTTCAGGGCCCGGGGTGGCTCGCAGTCGGGTTCGCGAAACGCTTCCTGGTACCCGTCCCGTTCTCCCGGTTACGCCACCGGCTCGCGGGTCCCGTCGGCGCGCTGAGCGCGAACCGGAGCATGGGAACGGACCAGCGGCGCGAACGAGACATCGTCCAGTGCTCTGCCGGGGGCTGTACGTTCTCCAGCTTTACAGACCCGGTGGGTGCCGACGGTCCACCAGGGCAGCCACATCTCACCGGCAGCGACGGTGTTCGGCAGCAGCGGACCCCTGTGTCTTCCGCGACGGTGACGTCATTGGTGATGCAGCGGTCGTACCCACCTTCCAGCGGACGCGATAGCCCACCCTATGGAGGCGGACAGCCTCGTCCTGACGCCATTGTTCGATGAACGGACAGACGGCTTAAGGACAGGGCGTCGGCGAAAGAGAGTTCGCTCAGCGGAGGTGAGGCACCACATGCCAACGTCACGGCCATCGACGGCTGCTGCTTCGCGACGACCGAGGCCCGTGACCGGTGAACCGGTCACGCCCGTCGTCGGGTGGAACCGGCGGCCGTCCCACTCGGCGAGCACCACGAAGACATCGTGACCACGAAAAGCCGCGAGGTGGGCGCCGCGCTGCTTTGGCGGGTCTTCAACGTGCACGTCGCCGAGGCCATGCTCCCCGAATCTCCCCCCAAGGGCGAGCCGATCGATGTCATCGGCGGGACACGGAGCGAGATCGCTTCAACATAGTCGTCGCCCCGGCGCGGGCATGAGGCATTAGGACAAGGAGAAGACAGACGATGGGCGATCGAGTGACGGAGATCCGTAAGCTTGCTCCCGATCTCTTCATGATTCGGACGGGCTTCCCACAGGTCTACCTCTGGTGCGACGGATCAGGGGTCACGATGATCGACGCGGGGTTTCCCGGGGACGAGCCCCGGCTCGCCGCCGCCTTCGCTGAGCTGGGCTTCCGTACCACGGCCCTCCGGCGGCTGGTGCTCACGCATCATCACGAGGACCACACGGGCGCGGCCGCGGACGTGGCGAACTGGGGCGATGTCGAAGTGATCGCGCATCGCGCGGACGCTCCGGTCATCCGCGGCGAGCGCCGACCTCCGCGCCGGACGCTCACTCTCGAAGAACGCGTGGTATTCGAGCGGCTTTCCGCCGGCATCCCACCCGCCCCTCCGTGTCGCGTCGATTCCGAGGTGGAGGCGGGAGACATCGTCCCGATCGGGGGCGGGGCGGTGGTGATCAGTGGAGCAGGGCACACGGAGGGCAGCATCGGCCTGTTGGTGAGGGAATCCCGCGTCCTGTTCACCGGTGACCTCATCGTCACCACGCCGGAAGGGCCGACGCTGGGCCATTTCAACGATGATGCAGCTTTGGCCCGTCGCTCCGCCGCAGCCATGGCCGCCCACGACGTCATGCTTCTGTACCCCGGACACGGCGAGCCGCTGGCTGATCCGCGGGTGCTGAGCGGGTTGGGATCGGCGCTGGCGCCCTCCGCACCCGGCGACCTGTAGCGTCGCGCGCGCCAGCCCCGGCGACACGACCCGCGCAGACGCCCCGTCCGGCTGAGTGGGGAAACCCCAGCCGCGTACGCCCTGAGAACGCTCCCGGTCGATCCACGTCGCTGACGCGGGCATGCCGACGCGATCCGCTTCCAGCAGGGACCGGATCGCGTCAGTACTCAAGTCTGGTGGGGTCACTCGAGTCCGTGGATGACCTTGCCACCGGGCGGCGGACGGAAGGCATCCCAGTGCTCGACGAGCAGCCCGTCCCGTATGCGGAAGACGTCGATCAGCATCCCGTCCTCGCGGATTGCCTGGCGGGCGATGAACTCGCCGTCGGCGATGACGTTCACCTGGATCTCCTTCGCCGGGTCGAGACGCTCCTCCGGGGGCAGCGAGAGGATGTAGGTGAAGAATTTCCGGAGCCCCTCGCGCCCCTGCTCGATGTTCGGGTTGTGCTGGATGTAGTCCGCGGCCACATACCGGTTGAGGTGCTCCAGGCCCGCCACCGTGCCGTGGGCGACATCGAAGAACTCGGCGACGATCTGCTTGTTGCGCTCAAGATCGTGAGTCTCGTCGGCCATTCCCATTCCCTTCGCTGGATCAGAATTACAGAAGAAGCTCGTTCCCTGGCGGGAGCGCCGGGTTTCTCAGTGCTCACGGAGCATGCCGTCGCTCAGCCGACGGAAACCGTGCCGCGGGCGCGGTCCCTGATCGAGCGCGCCCTTGTTGAAACCGCCAGGGACCTCGGACGCCTCGCGGCCCTGGCCGGCGTGAGGATCCTGCTGAATGTAGTTTTTGACGCCTCATTCGAGACCGTGGATGATCGCGCCGCCGGGCGGCGGGCGGAATGCGTCCCAGTGCTCCTTGACGAGGCTGTCCTCCAGGCGGAAGACGTTGATCAGCAACCCGTCTTCGCGGATCTCGTGCCGGACGACGAAGTCGCGCTCCGCGATGAGACGCACCTCGATTTTCTTGGAGGGGTCAAGGCGCTCGGAGGGCGGAAGCGAGAGGATGTGCGCGAAGAACGTGCGCAGTCCGTCGAGCCCTTGCCCGATGTTCGGGTTGTGCTGGATGTAGTCCGCGGACACGAACTCGCCGAGCCGGTCCAGGCCCGCGAGATCGCCGTGGGCGACCGCCAGGAAATCCTCGACGAGCCGCTTGTTGCATACCAACCGCTCGGGCTCCGGCTCCGATCCGGGCGCCTCACCGGGTCCGATTCCCGCCATCACGAGCCCGCCGGCGGGTCACAGCCCGGCGTCGAAACGCCACGCGTCCCAGTGCTCCTGGAGCATGCCGTCCCGAACCCGCCAGATGTCGATGTGAAGTCCGTTGACACGGATCTCGTGACGCACCACGAGATACCCCTCGCCGATCAGGTGGATTTCGATGGTCCCGGAAGGATCGAGGTCCTTCTCGCGTGCGCGATGAAATCCGGCGAAGTACGCGCGGACGCCCTCTCGTCCTTGCCCGGCGTGTGGGTTGTGCTGGATGTAGTCGACCGCGACGAGGTCGTCAAGACGGTCGAGTCGCTTGGCGATCGCCACATCGCTGACGAACGCCTCGACAACCTGTTTGTTCCGCTCGGTGGTTTCGTCGCCTGTCATCTAGTTCTTGCCCCAGAGTTTGAGGAACCCGTTCGCGTAGTCGGCCTTGCCGTACCACGAGCCGCTCGACCACCCCTTTCGGGTGAGGTCAAGGCCTGTGACGTTGGCGGACGTGAACAGACGCTGGAACGGGAAGTCCAGCTCGCCCGCGCGCGGCTGACCGACCATGAGCCGCAGCAGCGAGTCGGACATGTACCAGGAGAGTGCCGGAAGACTGAACGCGGCGACCGCGCCGACCCACTGGGACTGGCCGAGCTGCTGCATCACGGCCAGGGCACCGCCCACGGTGCCGATCCGAGTGTCCGCGGCGCTGCGGCCCGCGGCCTGCGCTCCCGAGACGACATCGGGGATGTAGTTGTTCGTACCGGCCACGATGTACTTCATCCGGGAGTCCGACACCAGCGACGTCGACACCCCGGTGGAGATCTTGTCCTGGTTGACCGTGTTCACGTCGATCACCTTCGACGAACAGCCGCCGCAGTCGTCCTTCAGCACCTTGACGACGCCGTCGTCGGCCCAGGCCGGCGTGATGTCGTTCGAGGTCGTGCGCATCGCGAGCACATGGGCCGACCCCTTGGAGTCGACGATGAACTGATCGGTCAGCCAGGAGTGGAGCTTCACGAAGCCCGGGGCCACGTAGCTGACGAGCTTCGGGGCACCGGGGCCGGAGGACGTCGTCATGCCGTTCACCAGCGGGATACCCGCCCTCGCGACGTCGGCGATCGCGCTCGGGGCGGTGTTCTGAGTGATGCCGACCGTGACGATGCCAATGGCCTTCGCGTTGATCGCCTGGTGAAGGCAGTTGGCGACGCCGTCCGGCGAGCCGCCGGTCGTGCCGCACGCCTCCACGTCGACGCCGAAGCGTGCGAACACGCTCTTGATCTCGTCGGCGACGACCGAGAAGTCCTGCACCTCCAGCGCCGGCACGACGACGTAGACCTTGCCGCCGGTGATCTTCGACGTGTCGATGGCCGGACCTGGCCCCGCGAACGTGTCGATCGGCTGTCTCGCCGCCTTGACCGCCTCCGCGACGCCGGCCGGGACGGCACCCTTCGCGTCCCCGGACGAGCCTGAGCTCTCGGCGGTGCTGCCGCAGCCGACGAGGGTGAGTGCCAACACCGTGCAGGCCGCGAGAAGTCCGTGCGACCGATTGCGCCCGTTCAGCATGAGATTGCCTCTCTTCATTGAGTGTGTGATCACTTGGCTCTCCTTCGAGAGCAGACCGCTGTCACGTCTACGGGCGGGCAACGTCAGGGCCCGGCCCGGGTCTGACTTGGCGACGAGATGTGGCAGCCGCCGGTCAGGAGGGCTGCCGCGGAACGAGCTGCCCTTCATGAGCCGCCCGACTTCACCCGCCGTGTCGCGCTTCGCTTCCTGGCTGGAGGAAGTGGCGTGCAGGAGCCGCTTCAGGTACGTGTGCGGCGCCGGAGAAGCAGCGACACGGTGATGGCGATGATCAGCGCCGCACCGTAGAAGACGTTCGTCACCCAGCCGGACAGCCCGAGCAACTGCAGGCCGAACATGCCCGTCAGCAGGAAGTAGGCGGCGATGAACATGCCGATCGCGTTGAAGCGCCCGGGGACCACCGCGACCGTTCCGAGGAACACCGCGGCGAGGGCCGGCATCATCTGCACCTGAGCCGTCGCGGTGCTGAACCCGCCGACGCCGCATGCGAGGATGACGCCGATGCCGCCGCTGAGCAGGGAGGCCATCAGGTAGCCGCCGAAACGGATGCGGCGGACGGGGATACCGGCGAGCCTTGCCACGTTCGGGTTCGAGCCGACGAACAGCATCGATCGGCCGAGCGGGGTCGCGGTCATGACGTACGCGGTGATGACGACGAGGACGACGCCGTACCAGAACACCGCAGGCAGGCCGAGGAAGCTGCCGATCGCGATCTGCGCGAGCCCCGGGTCGAGGCCGCTCACGTTCGACTGGTTCGACATCAGCAGCGCGATCCCCAGGGCGAGGCTCCCCGTGCCGAGGGTGACGACGATCGAGCTGATCCCGACGATGACCACGAGTACCGCGTTGAGGAGGCCGACGAGCACCGCGGCGGCGAGGGCTGCGAGGATCGCCAGCGGAACCGGCCAGTCGTGCAGGACGACCAGGGCGGGGAACGTGGTTCCCGCCAGGCCGTAGATGTAGGCGAACGACAGGTCGAACTCGCCGACGGCGATCGTGACGATGACCGCGAGACCGAGGAATACCACCGGTGTCTGCTGGCCGAAGACCGCGCGTGAGGCGCTCGTGAGGTCGACGCCGTTCGGAAGCAGCGTCAGGAAGAGCACCACCATGATGATCCAGAGCAGCACGAGACTGTAGCGCTGGAGCACGTAGGAGGCCGCCCGGGTGAACGGAAGGTCTGCCTTCCGAGGTGCGACGCCCGAGGCGATCGTGGGTCGTGACCGTGTGGTTGCCATCAGGCCTCCTTTGCGGGAGTCGGTGCGGAGGCGGGAGTGTGCGCCGCCTCGTCGACGGCGAAGACCGCGAAGAGAAGGGCGTCCGCGTCGAACGGTCGCGTCATCTCGCGAATGATCCGGCCGTCCTGGAGGATGAGAACCCGGTCGCAGATCGCCGCGAGATCCTCGACCTCGGCGGAGCAGACCATGACCGCCGATCCGTCGGCGGCTGCCTGCCGGCTCGCCGTGAGGATCGCGTGCCGCGCGCCGACATCGACCGCCTGGGTGGGGTCGTCGAGCACGAGCAGGTCGGGCGTCCCAAGGAGCCATTTGCCGAGCAGCACCTTCTGCTGGTTGCCACCGGACATCGAGGCCACGGGCATCGTGGGGTTCGGCGGCCGGATGTCGAACCGCGCGATGATGCCCTCGGTCTCGGCGCGCTGCCACTTGAACCCGGTCCACCAGGGCTTTCCTCTGCGTCGCAGGTGGGGAAGGGTCGCGTTCTCCTCAACCGTCAGTTCGAGCGCGACGCCCTTGTCGTGCCGGTCGGCGGGGATGAAGGCGATCCCGGCGTCAAGGAGGTCGACGACCTTGCCACGGGCCAGGTCGACGACGCGTCCGCCGAGCCTGACCTTGCCCGTGCCGCGCCGGTCGCCGCCGAGGAGCGGCCCGAGGTCAGACAGGCCGGAGTCCACCGTCCCCGTGAAGCCGACGACCTCGCCGCGACGGATGGTGGCGCTCACACCGTCGACCCGTCCGCCGCGGACGTCGACGAACTCGACCGTCTCGGGCCGGGGCTCGGGCGGCAGGCTTTCCATGATGTCGCCGAGCTCAGCGGCGCGCCCGAGGACGAGTCCGGCCAGTTTGGCCTCATCGAGCCCGGCCGTCTCGATGCCCGTCTCCACGACGCGGCCGTTGCGCAGGACGGTCGCCCGGTCGGCGATCTCGAGTACCTCCTTGAGGTTGTGGCTGATGAACAGCACGGCCGTGCCCTGGCTCTTGAGCAGGCGGATCATGTCGTAGAACGTCGGTAGCGCGTCGTGAGGGACGGCGCGCGAGGACTCGTCGAAGACCACGACACCCGCGCCGGGGGTCCGGTCCTGCAGCGCGCGTGCGACAGCGACCGCGACCCGCTCGCTGGGTAGCAGGGTCGAGACCTTGGCCGACGGGTCGATGTCGGTGCGCAGGTAATTCAGCGTCTCGCCTACGGCGACGGCGTCCTCGGAGGTGCGGATCCAGCGGAAGATCCGGTTGACCGAGTGCCGGCCGACCCGCACGTTGTCACGCACCGAGAGGTCGGGCACGAGACCGAGATCCTGGTGCACGAACGACAGGCCCTGTCCGTGCAGCGCCTTCGCGTTGACCGGCGGGCCGATCCGCTCGCCGTCGAGGAGGATCTCGCCGCCCGGATCCGCCGAGTGGACACCGGAGATCAGTTTGATGAGCGTGGACTTGCCGGAGCCGTTCTGCCCGACGAGGCCGTGCACCTCCCCTGGGGCGATCGTCAGGCTCGCGTTCTCGAGGACCGTGACGCCGGCGAACGTCTTGGAGAGACCGCGGACCTCAAGTCGGGGGATCGGCGGTATCGCGGATTCAGCGGCCATGGCTAGCGACCGTGCCATGCGGGGTTGGTCTCAGCGACGCCGCCGAGGAGACCGGAAAGGGCGGTCCACGCGTGGCGGACGGCGTGAATCGCGGTGGGCAGAGTTCCCGAGATCCGGGGGCGTCTGCCCCCTTCCCCCTGTGCCTCATCGGGTGAATCGGTCTGAACCATGGATGACTCCTTGCGCGTAAAGCGCTCCTGTCGGAGCCGACGTTCACCGGCGACCCCTGATGCGGGTGCTTCTGTCGCGGCCACACCGGCAACACCGCTGCCGAACCGCCCATGGGCCTTCGCGGAGTTCCTCCGCGCGGCTCTTCAACCGACCTGACGCAAACCACTCGGCACGGTGACCGGCCGACGAGCAGCGTCAAGGTAGGAAGTGACCGGCGTCACGCTCAAGGGACATGTTCATTGGATGAACAAGTCACCCATATCGCCGACTTCGCTGTGCACCATCCAGTTACGACCTGGCCGACCGGCCGCCCCTGTCCTGGCTGGAGGCAAAGAAATGACGGTCCCGACAAGCCGTGATGTCCTTGAAGGCTTTCTCTCGGCCCTGGAGGCTCATGGCGCTCGCCAGGCCTTCGAGCAGTACGCGGTTGAGGACTACGTCCAACACAATGCCAAAGCCGGAGAAGGCCGAGAAGGCGCCATCGCCTATCTGGAAGAAGAAGCAGTCAGGGGCGGTCGGGCCACGGTCAAGCGGATCATCAGCGACGGGGAGATGGTAGCCCTTCACCTGCACATGGAATTCGCGGACGGGAGTCCCGATCTGGCGATCGTCGATATATGGCGCGTCGAAAAAGGTAGGCTCGCGGAGCATTGGGATGTTTCTCAAGAGATCTCGAAGACGAGCACCTCTGTAGTATTTTGACAATTCATCCAGCCGTCGGACAGAAATCGCCTGACGGCTGACGGGCGGAGCGCCGGAGGGCGTCCGAGCACCCCCGTCGGGGCGGTCGCCACACACTCCCGCGCGCGCATCCGGATACACGGCCCGCGTCAGCCGCCTAACGAGGCCCGGGCCCCGACACGTGAACGGCGCCGGCCCGCGGAGTGACACCCGCGATGGGCGCCCACCATGATGCGGAGCTGGTCGTGGCCGCGCTGAACATGGCTGGGGCCACCCGGTGCGGTGACGTCCGCGCTGCAAGCTGGGCGTCACCCTGTCCATGGGCCGGGTCGGCTCGTGTTTCGACAACGCTGTCAGCGAGGCGTTCGACAGCGTTCTCAAGGTCGAGTGCACACAGCGGGTGCGGGTTCAAGAGTCCGACGGACTACGAGAACGAGTACTGCGCCGGCCTCACCTCCCGGGCGGCAAGCCAGGACGATTGCTCGGAGAAACGCTCGCCGAGGCCGATCCGACACAACGCGCTCGCCGATGGTCCGCCGCGCCGATCAGCTCACCTGTGGCGGCGCTCGGCCTGAATCCCCACCAAATCACCGGGAAAGTCAGCGACTTGTTCAGCCGCGCAAAGCCTTTCGGACGGTCTCCGTGGGAGTCTCACCATATTGCTGCCGGTAATACGAGGAGAATCGGCCGAGGTGCAGAAATCCCCAGTGTGTGGCGATGTCGGTAATGGAACGCCGACCGGCCAGGGCCATCAATTCATTTCGGACTCGTTCGAGACGGACTTTTCGAACGTATGCCATCGGTGTGATTCCCGTGGCCTCACGAAATCCTACTTGCAGCGACTTCGCGCTGACACCTGCGACCCCGGCCAGACGCGCGAGGGACAGGTCTGACTCAGGTTGCGAATCGACAAGGTCGATGACGTCCTTGATCCTGTTGCGCTGCGCCGGCTTCGTCGGCGTACAGAGCTCGTCACTATAGCTGTGCGGCACGGCCAAGAGCAGTTGAGTCAACACGAATGACTCCAACTGCCTCAGAGCGAGCGGAAACTCGGCAACGCCCCCGGGCCGAACTAGTTCAGAACGCAGAAAGCGGATCGCTGAGACCAGGCCCTGGCCGGCTCCTGTAGTCATGTCGAAGCCGAGCGAAAAATCGATGGGCCCTTCCACAGGACGGTTCAGCAACACTCCCAGATGTTCCTCGACCGCCTTGCTCGGCAGCAGGACGGCGTACTGCAGAGCATCGGGGCTCCAGCGGACGGTGAAGTCATCGAACGGCCGGACCATCACCCCCTGACACATCCCCGTCGTCACCGCACGCCGGCCGGCCTGTGTCACCCTGCTCCTGCCCTGCATGGTCAGGTTGAGGTGGTAGTTCTGCAGCATCTGCGGGACCAGCAGCTCGGCGTCCGCCCCGTAACCGAGGTGCCCGATGAGCAGTTGCTGAGACCGTAGAAAGTGAAACTTGAAGTCCAGCGGTTTCCCGTCGTGAGACTTCAATTCGTGAGGCACGTAAACGGACGCAATCACGTCATGGGCCTCGTCGAAGTCCCTGGTCCTCAGGGTGTCGGGCCGCAGTTGCGGATCCGGCTGCCGAGAAGATCGATCAGGGGTGCGCGAAAGGAGGCGCCCCGGTGCCGGAATGGCGGGCTCAGAGCTGCGAAGAAGATCTCCCGCATCTCGCTGCACATGCTTGGATTCCACTCCGGAGCGGCCTTGAGTATCGCCGCTCAAGCCTGTGATCACTTCGCCACCTCCACCCGCCACCATGGGAAACCGCATGGCCTAGACTTGCGCAAGACAATAGAGCAAGTGTGGGCGGGTGTCACTATCCACAGAACGTCGCGACTATCCGTTCCGCGAATTCATCCACCAATAACGGCTCTCACTTTTACACGCCGCCCACCACGGCACCCCTGTCGTCCGGTATGGACTCGCTGCTCCATCGCGACTGTCGGAACCACGGGTCAGACGATGTCCAGTGCATCGAGCAGTGGAACAGCGAGCTCCTGCGGGCCGTCGATCTTGCAGTGGTCCACCCAAGGACGCCGGGTTGTTCCCCACGCTACGAACGCACTCGCGTCCGAAATCACGCGCACCGCTCCGAAGTCACCCTCGCCAGTGCTCAGGCCTCCCTCCATGAACCGGCTGACCGTCCACACACTCGCCCCGGCGCCAGTGAACTCGAAAGTCACGGGCGCCGTCACCGTCTCGTCGAGCAACGAGCCCTGCATCTGCGGCAGCCCCCACATCATCCACTGCACCGCCGCGTACAGTGCGGCGTGACTCACCGGCTCGAGGGCTCGGGCCGCCGGGGCGGGATCGACAGGCCCGTACGGCCGCAGGATGTCGTGCCGCAGATGACAGAAGTAGTCGAACACCTGGGCGTTGGCCAGGGCGTGCGTTGGATAGGTTCCCAAAGTCGGGATCGTCACAGGAACCGACGCTTGAGGCTCTTCCTGCTGGGCGAGCAGCTTCTGCTCGAACAGTGGGACATAGGTGTGGAACTCTTCGAGAATCTCCTCGATCGAACGGTTCCGGCGCCGGTCGACACGCACATCGTGCTGTCGTTCACGGTTCGATGGGAGCGGCGGCGCGCCCTCGGGTTCGGGGATGGGATCGATGGCCTCATGAGCGTTCGCAGCCATGTGGGCCACCACATCACGGATCCGCCACCCGGCACAGGCCGAGTCCATCATCCACTCTTCGCGAGTCAGCGTCCCGATGACGCGCTCTACGTCGCGCCGCAGGGCGGGGAACTCCTGAGCTGCTTCCCTGGTCACGAGTTACTCACCTTTCCTTGCCGGTGACAGTGGAGGCGTTGCCCGCAGGCACAGGAAGTCCGTACTTGCCGCCGAAGAATACGAGTGGATGCTGAGTCGCATCGGAGCCCAGCGTCCGTATCTCCGCGGCGACGATCGTGTGGTCGCCACCGTCGTACTCCGCCCACACGGTGCAGTCGGCCCACGCGATGGCACCGTCCAGGATGGGGGCCCCGGATGGTGCGGGCGACCAGTGCACACCCGCGAACTTGTCGGCGCCTGACCTGGCGAAGGCGTTCGAGATCTCTTCCTGGTGCGTCGCCAGGACGTTGACGCAGAAGTTGCCCACGGCGCGGATGCGCGGCCAGGTCGTCGAGGTACGTGCGGGATTGAAGCTCACCAGTGCCGGATCGAGAGAGAGCGAGGCGAACGACTGGCACGTGAAGCCGATCGGACCGGTTTCGTCGGCGGCGGATATGACGGTCAGACCTGAGCAGAACAGCCCCAGGGTTTTGCGCAGATTCCGTGGGCTGAGGGGTTCCTCGACCAGAAGAGTTTCTGCCATGGTGCCGGATGATATGGACATGATACTCCCATCACTTTCCAGATAACTGGGGAAATCCGTGGGATGAATTGTGCCGCCAGAGTCGACGGCATCGGCGGCACAATTCGATTGAAAGACCGCGAGTCTTCAGCGGTATGTCGAAGAGGGGCCATGGCCCCTTCTTCTGACCGAACGTCAGAAGATGGGCAGTCCTTTGGTGACCACTCGATCCGACAGCAGAGGAACAATCTGCCCGAACACGATGTCCTTCACGTGAGGTGTGGAGAAATGGTGGTCGAAGTCAGCTGCTTCCTGGTACCTCTCGACGATGAAAAAGACATTTTCATCGTCAGTCGATCGATGCGGTTCGTACGAAATGCAACCGGGCTCCTTCAGAGTCTCTTCCCGTACCTGCCGCAGCAGGTCCAGGAGCCGGTCAGTGTGTCCATCGGTGACGGTGTATCGAGCGACAACCGTGAAGGTCACGATTCCTCCCTTTCCGGAGACGACGCGCGGTCGGTCGATCAGTGCCTGAGGCCGGCATCACGCATCAGGGGCATGACCTTCTCGTTGAAGTACTCGAGTTCCTCGGCGTAGTCCAGGAATCCGATCAAGGCGCCGTCCATTCCGGCATCGGAAAGCTGCTGGAACTGCTCGACGACCTGTTCGGGCGTGCCGACCAGGTTGATGCCGCCCCAGCCGGCGATGAACCGCTCCTGCATCTTCTCGATCTGCGCGTTCGACGACTGGCTCTCGATCCCGAGAACACTCATGATGTTGCGCGCACCCGGCCAGTCACCCTGGTCGATGATCTCCTGGTGCACCGCCTTGGCTTCGGCTTCGGTGTCGCGGCACACGACCAGCGCCATGGTCATGACCTGGATGTCGCGCTGGTACCTGTTCTTCGCCCGGGCCTTGATCGTGTCGGAGTACTCTTTCATGCTCTCGCGGGTGTCGAGAGCGGTGAAGTTGACGTCGACGTGCTTGGCGTTGAACTCCAGTGCGGCGCGTGACGTGCCGGCGTTGAGCAGTAGGGGCCGGGGCTTCGACAGTGGCTTCGGGTATGCCTCGACGCCCTTGGACTGGAAGTACTTGCCGTCGAAGTCGAATGAGCCGTCCTTGGTCCACAGCTCTTCGGCGAACTCGACCCACTCGCTACCGAACGCGTACCTGTCGTCGTGTTCCAGCTGCTTCTTGCCGAACATCTCCATTTCCGGCGTGAACCAGCCCATGACCAAGTTGATGCCGTAACGGCCGTTGGAGATGTGGTCGATGGTCGTGGCCATCTTGGCGGCCGCGATGGGATGCACCGTCGGCAGGTGACAGGTGGTGAAGACGTGGATGTTCTCCGTGGCCTCCGCAAGGCCCGCCGCCCACGTAAAGGTTTCGTAGCACACGCCGTTGAAGTTCGTCTCACCACCGAAGCCTCGCCACCGCGCGATGGGAACGATCGCTTCGAAGCCGCTCCTGTCGGCGAGCTGAGCGATTCTCTTCTGCTGCTCCCAGGTGACGCGGAAGGACGTGGGGGCGTGGCTGTTGACGATGCCGCCGCTGCAATTGAAGGCGAAAACCCCGAGCTTGAACTTCTGGTCGTTCATCATGGGTGTGGTGGCGACATCAACTTCTCCGACGCCGAAGGTGTCCTGCTGATGCACGGGCATGGTCACGGAATTACTCCGGTCACGTCGAGATGAGTACCAGCCGAAACGGCTGGGCTACCTGGCTGTCACAAGGTAGCCATCTGTGGCCGCTATCACTATCCGAAAAATAACGCCGATGTCCGTCTGCCAGAGAACCCGACCCAGCGATACAGGAACATCTGGTTCAGTCGTAAAGCCTTCGTCAGAGAACGCGGTGCGGGAACAGCGTCGGCGACGGGTGAATCGTGGCCCTTCCAAGATTTCCGTGAAGCCGGTCATGCTTCCGTGCGCCGGTGATGCTCCGTCACGGCCGACGGGATGCTCGGTCAGTGTGAGGAGTTGCTGAAGACGGTGCTTCCGCACCTTGGCGGGGTGCTGGTGGAGCAAGTGGTGGCAGAGGCAGGTCTGTTACGGATCGTGGCGAGTACGGCATCGACGATCTCGGCGTCATGTCTGGACTGCGAGGTTGCTGTCGAGACGTCGGCACAGCGGCTACGAGCGCCGGCTCGCCGACGACGCAGTCGGAGGCCGACGAGTGTCATCACGTGGACCATCCGGCGCCTGTTCTGCGACAACCCGGGCTGCGCGAGAGTGACGTTCGCCGAGCAGGTTGATGGACTGACCGTGCGTTACGGCCGGCGGACTCCGCAGCTCAAGGGCATGTTGGGCGCGATTGCGGTGGCCTTGGCAGGCCGCACCGGTGAACGCCTGGCGGCCCGGATGTCGGCTCCGGTCAGCGACACCACGCGCTGAGCCTGGGGAGGATCATCTGCCGCGACCGTGGCGGCGCCTTCGCGGACGGCGCGCGCACCGGTGCCCCCAACGCCGTCCAGGTCGCCGATTTGTGGCACGTCTGGCACGACCTCGCCGAAGCCGTGAAGTCCCTGGTCAGCAAGCACAGTTCCTGCTTTCGCGAACCGGCACCTGCCCCGGACTCGCCCCCTGAAGTCCTGCACCCGCCGCTCTCCCACGCGGGCCCTGCGGTCAGCAGCGCCACGCTGGTCACCGCAAGCAGCGCGGTGACCAGTGGTCGGCAGGGGAGGCGGTCCCCGAGGGGGACGAGCAGGAAGATCCCGACGGCGTAGCCGAGCTGGGTCAGCGTTGTGAGGGTGGTTGCCGTGCTGTCGGAGACGTTGACACTCCGGGCGATCAGGGGGGTGACGGCTTGCGGGAAGTAGGCGTTGGCCACGGTGACACCGCAGGCCAGCGCCATGACGAGGGGGCCTGCGGCCGAGGGGCGGCGCCGCGAGGCCTCAGCTCGTCGGCCGGGGCGCCCCGGCGCGGACACTCCCGCGGTGCCGGGGGAGGAGAGCATCCTGCGGCGCGGGTTCGAAGCCTTCGCGGAACTGGGGTACGACCACGCATCGGCAAGAGAGTTGGCCCGCCGCCTGGGCGTCAGCCACAACTTCATCAACGACCGGTACGGGTCCAAGGCCGCGTTCTGGCGGGCGGTGGTGGAATTCGCCCTCGGGGCACGACTGGCCGGTATGCCGCAGGTGGACCCCTCGCTGGACGATGCCGAGCAGTTGCGGCAGATCATCAGCAACTTCTACCGAACGGCGGCGGACGCGCCCCTCGTAGGACGGCTGTTCGTCGACGAGCTCAACCGGGACACGGAGCGGCTGGACTACCTGTACACGCACTACATCGGCCCGGTCCTGCAGACCATCACGGCCTGTGTCGATCGGCTCGTCGCTTCCGGCCGCATGGCGCCCATCCCGGTGGACGTGTTCTTCTTCGCCGTCATCCCGCCTGTCTCGGGCATGGTGGACGTGCCCCTGGCTCGACGACTGGGCCGACCCGCGCCGTCCTCACCGCAGCAGCTGACCGCCACAGCGGACGCGCTTGCGGCCCTCGTGGTCAACGGCATGCTCGCGACGGGAGCGGATGGTCGCCGCTGAGACCGATGCCACGGCGTGGGACCCATCAGGGGCGTTCGTATCCGTGCCGGCCGCGACCGGCCGGCACCGCCGCGCAGGGACATGCGGCGACCGGTAGCCCAACAAGCGCCGGGAGAACAGGTCAATGACCGTGGCGAGGTGGAGCTTGCCCTTCTCGGTGACGATCTCCGTCATGTCGCCCTCCCAGACGAGGTCCCGCCTGACAGAGTCGGGGGCAGCGGGCCGCTTGCCCGGCCTGGTCCGCCCGCTTCGGCGTCTTACCACCCGGGCGACGAGGCCGAGTTCGGCCATCAGCTTCGCGACGGTGTTCACCGAGATGCGCCAGCCCCAGCGGACCAGCAGAGTGAAGATCCTCGGGTGATCGGCGTGCGCTTGGACCAGCTCGACGACGTCGTGACCGCGACGAGACGGAGGCCCGCACAGCGCTGGCCGCCGCACCACGGCCCGTGACGGCGCGGGATGTCCGGGCCTTGCTGGACAGGCGTACTGAGGGGCGGGGAGATCACTCTCCCGGGTTCTGCCCTGCCGGAAACTGGTGTGAGTGCGGATGGCCGTGCGGGTGCGCGTGGTGGCGCGGCTTGATCGCGCCCGACGCCAGCTCGTCCGCCGTCAACGGGGCGGCGTGGTAAGGGCCTTCGTGGGCAACGACGGGTGAACGTTTCTCGGCCAGTTCCGGGTGGCGCTCCTCCAGTGCCGCGCGTGCGTCGAGGGTGCGGCGCCAGCGCGCGATGTACTCGGTGTTGCCCTGGTGGGTCCCGTCCCAGGACTTGGGCGCGGCGTCGGCGGTTGCGGGCAGCCGCGCCTGGCCGAGCAGGGCAGCGCCCGCGGACGGCAGGCGCCGGGTCGGCCGGCCGCAGTCGGCGCATGGGGGCGGGGGCGCGTCGGGGCCGCTGACCATCGCCTCGAAGCGGGTGCCGCACGCGCAGGCGTAGTCGTAGATTCGCATGGTGACCGTCCTTGGGCCGGGGGCAGGCGATACCCGCCCCCGGCGGTGTGTCATCAGGAGTAGAAGGCGGGGGCGACCTTGAGCTGGGTGATCTGCTCCTCGTCGTGCCCGAACACCACGGTGGCGTTGGTCCGCTCGGCGATGCTGCGGATCTTCTCCACCGAGGCGAACCACTTTCGGCTGTCGTACACGACTCCGGCACCGACCGACGGGGGGCCGTAGCTCTCGGAGCGGTAGACGGCGTCCGACGTGAAGATCATGGTGCCGCTGTCGGGGAGGTCGACCTGCAGGGACATGGTGCCCCAGGTGTGGCCGGGGGTCTGCAGCAGGGTGACCCCGGGCAGGATCTCGGTGTCGCCCTCGACCGTCTCGAAGTTCAGTCCCGCGTAGTCGTTCTTCACGTGGGCGCCGAGGTTGTACCCCTCGAAGCCGAAGGCGCCTTCGTACTCGTCCTTGCTGCAGATGACCCTCGTGCTTGGAGCGTCGTTCCACAGGTCGGCCTGGCCGGCGTGGTCGAAGTGCAGGTGGGACAGGACGAGATGATCGATGTCGTGGGGCTCGTAGCCGAGTTGCTCCAGCCGCGAGTCCAGCCACTGGTCCTCGGTGACCTCATCGACGGGGAAGTACTCCTGCAGGCCTGTCGGGGCCCAGCGGGTCTCCCAGTCGCGGGGTACACCGGAGTCCCAGAGCAGCTTGCCCTCGGGGTGGTCGATGAACACGCAGTGCGTGGGCACGCCGACCCACTGCGAGGGCCTGTTCTTCTCCGCGCGCGACGCCATCACCCTGGAAGGGTCCAGGAGCAGCCAGGTGAGGTCGGCGTGCATGGTGCCGGTCGGCAGGATCTGCAGCTTGATGTTGTCCGGCATGGTTCACGTCCTAAAAGTCCGTATCGGGGACGGGGGTGGAGTGCTGCTGGAGGTTTGCGCTGTGCGGGTGGCCGCGCCGGTCACGGGCGTTCTCCCGTGCCCTCGTAGACCCGTACAGTGCGGGTTGCGAGCCGCGGAATGATCTCGGTCTTGCCAATGGTCTCGAAGTGCTCGGACTTCAGGTGGGCGTCGAAGCCGGCGGCGTCCACGTATCGCTCCAGGACGACGACGTGGGCCGGATCTTCCGCGTCGCGGAAGAACTCGTAGCTGATGTTGGCTGGTTCGGTCCGGCTTGCCGCGGCGAGGCGTGCGAGGTGGCCGAGCACTACTTCCTCGGTGCCTTCCCGCAGCCGGTAGTCGGCGATGACCTGGGATCGTGGGACCTGCGGGGCGTCGTTGCCCATCATGGCGTTCTCCCCTTGCAGTCTTCTGCAGTTTGTTGTCCGTGCGATCAGGGCGCCTGCCGACCCCGGACGGTTCGACGGGCACGGTCGAGGTCAGCGGCCCCAGATAGAGGTACCGCCGTCGACGGTGAGCACGCTGCCCACCACGAACCCGGACTCTTCGGACGCCAACCAGACGATGGCGTCCGCGATCTCCTCGGGCTCCGCCATCCGGCCGACAGGCGCACGGCCGTCGAGCGAGGCCCGCAGGCTTTCCGGGTCCGGCGACTCGGCGAGCATCTTGGCGAAGTAAGGCGAGTTGACGGTGCCGGGCGCCACGGCGTTCACCCGAATGCCCTGGCCGATGTGGTCCACCGCCATGGCCCGGGTCAGGGACGCGATGGCCCCCTTCGACGCCACGTAGGCGGCGCGGTCGGCGATGCCCTGGGCCGCCGTGTACGAGGCGACGTTGACGATGCGGCCGCCGGTCTTGGCGAGCTCGGGGATGGCGTACTTCGAACAGAGGAAGACACCCTTGGCGTTGACCGCCATCACACGGTCCCAGTCGGCTTCCTCAATGGTCTCGACGGTGCCCCGGAACCCGAAGCCGGCGTTGTTGACCAGGACGTCGATCCTGCCGAAAGACTGCACCACGGTACTGATCAGCGCCGCGACCCGGGCACTGTCGCTGACGTCCACAGACACCGCCTTGCCGGGCGTCTTCAGCTCGGCGACGGTCCGGGCGGCCGCGCCCTCGTCGACGTCGGCTGCGACGACCGTCCAGCCGCGCTCGGCGAACCGCAGCGCGGTCGCGCGGCCGATGCCACTGCCCGCACCGGTGACGATGACGACCTGTCCTTGTGCACTCATGCCGGCTCCTGTTCCTTCGCAAGGTCGATGATCTGGCGCAGGACCGATCCCGCGTGGAGGTCGTCCATCGCCTTGTTGATGTCGGCGAGGGCGATGTGGCCCGTGATCAGCTTGTCCAGCGGCAGCCGGCCTTCGAGGTACAGGGCGGCATAGCGCCTGATGTCCTCGGCGGGGTCGCCGGAACCGAGGTACGAGCCGATCAGTGAGCGCGCCTCGGTGACGAGGGAGAGCGGCGAGATGGTCAGTTGCGTCGAAGGGTGCGGCAGGCCGACCGTGACGGTCCGGCCGCCCGGACGCGTCAGCGCGATCGCCGTCTCCAGCGCACGTACGTTGCCGGTGCACTCGACGACGAGGTCGTAGCGTGCGTCGGCGGCGACCGCTTCCTGCGGGGTGAGCGAGCGCGTCGCACCGAAGCCCCCGGCCCGGGTGAGCTTTCCGGGCAGGACATCGACCGCGAGGACCGCTGACGGCTCGGCGCTGGCGGCGACCATCATGGCGGCGAATCCGACACCGCCCAGACCGACTACCGCGACCGACTCCCCGGGCTTCAGTCCGCCGGCGTTGAGCACCGCGCCGCCGCCGGTCAGCACCGCGCATCCGAGCACGGCGGCGACGTCGGCCGGCACCTCGGGCGGAACGACCACGAGCGAGGCGACGTCGACGATGGCGCGGGTCGCAAACGCCGACACGCCGCCGTGATGGTCGATGGGCCCGCCGCGCCAGCGCAGCCGTCGCCCGCCGCCCAGCATTTCACCGCGCGCGTTGGCGGCGCTCCCGCGCGAGCACAGGGCCCATCCAGGGCTGGTGCACGCCTCGCAGGTACCGCAGATCGGGAGGAAGGTCATGACGACGCGGTCACCGACCGCGACGCCGTCGGTGTCGGGCCCGCAGCGCACGACGGTGCCGCTGCCCTCGTGGCCCAGCAGCATCGGCACGACGACCTCACGGTTGCCGTTGACGCGGGAGAGGTCCGAGTGGCAGACGCCCGCCGCCTCCATCCGGACCTCGACCTCGCCCGGTCCGGGCTCGTCGAGTTCGAGCACGTCCACCGTGATCGGGGTCGACTTCGACCACGGCTCGGCGTCACCCACCCGTTCGAGGACTGCGCCTCTGATACGTGTCATTGCGGACCGTCTCCCTTCACCTTCGTGCTGTGTACATGTCGGTTTCGCGGACCAAATGCGCCGAGGGCTTCGCCGGGTGCGTCCGCTGCCTCTCCGTGATGCGTCCTTCTGCGGCGTCAGGGCCGGACGACGGCTCTTGGGTCACGGGGGTCAGGGGCAGGCGCCGCTTCAAACGGAGTGGGCGGGCCAGTCGGAGGCGCTGGATCAGCTTTCGAAACCCGACAGCCATATGACCGTAATACCGTCATCGGCAATGTCAAGGGAACGGGACGGATCCCGTCCGGATTGACATCGAGCGAGGCCGGCGTGGGACTGCGCGGCTGCCCACCTGGGCATCCTGATGGCTGTTGACTGACACCCTCACGCCCTGCGGGCAAGGGGGGTCAGCGACCCCAAATGGACGTGCCGCCGTCGACGGTGAGCACCGTGCCGACGGCGAAGCGCGACTCGGAGCTGGCCAGCCAGGCGATGGCATCGGCGATCTCCTCCGGCTCGGCCATGCGGCCGATCGGCGCGCGCCCGTCGAGTGAGGCTCGCAGCTGCTCCGCGTTGTCGGACTCGGCGAGCATCCTGGCGAAGTACGGGGAGTTCACGGTCCCCGGTGCGACCGCGTTGACACGGACGCCCTGGCCGATGTGGTCGACGGCCATGGCCCTGGTCAGTGCCGCGATCGCGCCCTTGGAGGCGACGTAGGCAGCACGGTCGGGGATGCCGACCTGAGCGGTGTAGGAGGTGACGTTCACGATGGCGCCGGATGTCTTGACCAGTTCAGGAAGTGCGAACTTTGAGCAGAGGAAGACGCTCTTGGTATTGACGGCCATCAGTCGATCCCAGTCGGCTTCGGAGATCGTCTCCACCGTGCCGCGGAAGCCGAACCCGGCGTTGTTGACCAGGATGTCGACCCTCCCGAACGCCTCGACCGTCGCGGCGACCATCTTCTGCACGTCAGCGGAACTGCTGACGTCGGTGCAGGTTGCCACTGCCCGCTTTCCGGCCAGGCCCGCTGTTTCCTCGGCTGCCGCCAGGTTCTTGTCCGCAGCGGTCAGCGAGGCGCCGAGTGCGGCCAGCCGCAGTGCTGTGGCCCGGCCGATGCCGCTGCCGGCGCCGGTGACGATCGCGGTCTTGCCGTGGAAATCCATGGATGCTCCTCAGTCAAAGGTGTTGATATGGCCCAGGGCCCCCGCTGCTTGGTGTCGTACCGCCGAATGTCCTCGGCAGGGGAGCCCACGGAGAGCCGATCGCGCATGGGTGACCAAGGCCGGTGGGGCTGCCACACCGCATGTGTTGATCATGTTCCTGCTGCGGTTGCCGGGTTCTCGTGTGGCGCCGTAGTGGTGTCAACTTCGCTGATCTCGTCGAGGGCCGGCAGGAGGTATTCGCGAAACAGCGCATAGTTCTCCGCCATCGGGAAATGCCCGATCCCTGCCATCCGCCCGCCACGGGCGCCGCTGATCCTGCTGATGGCTTCTTCGGTTTCGTCGGCCGTGCAGGCATGGTCGTACTCACCGGTGAACAGATAGACGGGGCACCGCTTCGTGTCGAAATCCCCTGTCTTCTCCGTCAGGTCCAGGTCCTCGGAGTAGAAGTAGGTGTCGCCCCGGTAGATGCCCGGGCCGCCCTGGCTGTAGATCCACCACACCTCCCGACGCCATTCCTCCGGGCTCGAGGGGGCCATCAGGCTGTAGGTCCAACTCGGCACGGACTGCTGGGCGTTGATGTCCGGGCGCAGCGACCAGTCCTGGAACCGACCGTGCACCTTGAGCGCACCGGACAGGCCGATGACGGCGCGCCAGCGATCCGGGGTGCGCCGGGCGAGTTCCAGCACGATCGAACCGGCCATCGAGCACCCAAGGACGATTGGGGAGCGCAGTTCGAGCGCGTTGGCGAAAGCATGGATGATCTGGAGGTAGGAGTCCGTCGTCAGCAGGTACTCCTCGCGCCACCAGCCGTCGGGAGGCAGGGAGCGGCCGTGCCACGGAAGGTCGAAGGCGATCACGCGATACCGTGAGGTCAGCTCTCGGTCATTGATCATCTGCCGGAACTGCCGCGAGTCGGCGCCGGCCGTGTGCAGGCACAGCAGCACCGGGCCTGAGCCCGCTTCTTCGAAATAGATGCGGTAGCGCACACCGCCTGCAGTGAGATGGACGTAACGTCCGACCGTCTCTTCCAGGACGACCGATTCAGTGGATTTCGACATTCTTCCCCAATTCCACCAGGCGCGTAATGACCCGCAAATTACGAATGAGTGTGAGCCGGCCTTTGCGTAGTTCGATTCCCTGAGAATGCTTGAGCAGAGCCAGGAGATCATGCCGGAGCGGCTGGGGTGGGCCGTGGAACAGCTCGGTCCATGTGTGGAGATCCGCGCACAGGGTTAGGGTTTCTCCGTCAGATTCTTCGCTGTCGCCGAGAGCCAGTGTTCCCGCTCGGTAGGTCAGCTTGATTTCTCGACCGTCACTCACGACAAGCTCGATCAGGAAATTGCTGAACCTGCCCGTGTGGCACAACTCGGGGTCTTTCCAAACGTGTTCGATCCATCGCCCGATCCATGATTCATCGGGAAAACTCGCGGTGCCCGATGTGGTCACCATTCCTCCTTGGATCCGATAACGGCGGCGTGTTCCCCCAGATCGCCCCGTTGAGGGCGGAATCGCTGGAGTGTCGAGGCGTCGTGGCCCGTCACCAGGTGGCGCACTCCAGACGCCTGCAGGTCACGGACGGTCTGGAGTCCGCTGTACGTGTCGAGAAGGCTGGTCAGCGAGACGAAGGGCATGTCCCGCTCCACCTCCTCGTAGAAGTGCACCGCGTCGGACGCGAGCAGCGTCGGTCCCTCCGAGGTCTCCACCAGTACAGCCAGCTGTCCTGGGGTGTGCCCGCTGATTTCCAAGAGGGTGATCCCGGGCGCGGGCGAGTATCCGTTCTCCACGAAGATCATGCGGCCCGCTTTCTCGGCAGCAACGAGTTGATCGATCTCCGCGGCTTCGGTGAATTGCCGGAGAAGGGTCTTGTCGGAGATCTCGGAGGTCCAGAAGTCGTATTCGCGCCGGGACATGAAGACGGTACTGTTCGGCAGGGAGCCGAGATTGCCGATGTGATCGTAGTGTGCGTGGGTGACGATGACGTCGTTCTGGGCCTCCGGGTCAATACCCAGGGACCGCATCGCTGTCACGGGGTCCACACACGTCGTGCGTTGCCTCTTTCGGCCCGCCTCGTTGTTGAAGCCGGTGTCCACGATGAATGTCCGGTTGGGGCCGCGGACCACCCAGAAGAAGTAGTCGACAGTCATAGGTCCGTCGGAGAGGCCGTAGAACGGGTAATTGAGGAAGACGTCGCTGCGCAGGGTTTCTCTGGTGCCATAGCGAACGATGGTCACCTCGTAGAGGTCTTCAGGAACAGCCTGTTTGTTGCTCATCTTTTCTCCGTGAGGTCGCGTCAGGGCGGCGAAGGGACCGAGCCCGGCAACGATCGCGAGCGCAAGGTGGTCCCAGAGTGCTGGGCCGCCTCAGCGGCCGACTGCCGGGGATGCCTCGAGCGGGGGAGAACAGCCGGCCCGCGGTCGTCGCGAAGAACGTGACGACCGAAGTCGGGCCGCCCCGTCAAACTGCCGACACCGACCGCGACGGTGGTCCTGGCCCCATGTCCGGCAAGCGGTGGGCGAGGACCTGTCGGCGCTGTTGTGTCCGCTCTGGCCACGGGAACGATGCCTTTCGGATGGAGCCAGCCAGCTATGGACGGCCTCATCGGGGCGGGGTGACTGCGTCCTTCTGTTCACCAGCCTTGGATGAGATGACGATATTACGGTATTACACTATGGGCAAGGCCTACTTCTGCCTGCTCTGGGAGGTGTACATCCCGGCGGTGGTCTCAAGAAGGCGGCGCGCGCAGGGCACCCGGCTGTTGTCCGTCCGGCGTTGATGATGGGCCGACGAGACGTGTGATGCGCAGAATGCGCGATAGATGGTCAGGGGCGTAGTGAGGCCGGCCGTTGCGATCAGGCCTCGACGGCCCGCCTGGCTTCGCGTGCAGAGCGCATGGCGGCGGCGGCTGCTGCCACGTGCTCCAGGCAGCGGATCCGGGCCAGTTCCGGGTCTCGGCGCACGACGGTGGCTTCTACGATGCCCTCCAGTTCCCGCAGTGTGTGGGGGAGGCGGCCCTCGGCCTGCAGCGACAGCGAGCGCAGCATGCGGATCTGGGTGTGGATGTTGCGCAGGGCCGTACCGATGACACCGTTGCCCGACCCTTCGATCAAGGCGTCGTAGAAGCTGTCCTTCACCTCCAGCAACCTGACAAGCGAGCCGTCGGCGAGCGCCGTACGCACCTGATCCAAAGCACGTAGGAGCTGCTCCCGCTGGGCGGGCGTGGCTCGCTCGGCGAACAGCTGGCCGGCCAGGCCCTCAAGGGCCCCGCGCACCTCGTACAGCGAGTCTGCCTCCTGGTCGGAGAGCACCCGCACTACAGGACCCCGGTTCGCCACGATGTCGACCAAACCCTCGGCCTCGAGATGCCGAAGGGCCTCACGGATCACCGTCCGGCTCACGCCGTAGCGCGCGCACAGGACTTTCTCCACCAGCCGCTCACCTGGTTGGAACTGCTCCCCAGAGATCGCGTCGCGAAGCCGTTCGATCACCTGCTGACGCAAAGGGGCAGCCATCCTCGGAACGGCATCGACGGTCGAATCTGCAGCCTCAGTCGTCATGTTCCTGATAATACGGTAAGACCCGACGTACTCGTCGAGGAGGGCGAGGGCATGGCGGCATTCCGGGTGGTCGCGGGGTCCCAGTTGTTGACGGGGCCGCGCCTTGGTCCCGGAGCGATGAGGGGGACCAAGACACGGAGGACGAGGTCAGTTGGAGCCGGAACCGCCCTCATGCACCTTGACGGTGGGCTCGAGACCATCGGCCCCCACCACCTCGCGCCATGCGTCGAAGCCTGCCTGGAAGGCGACGATGCCGGCCTCCGGCAGGGCGATCTCGATGGCTTCGAGGATCTCTCCCGGACTCAGCCCGAGGTCCAGGGCGACGCGGATGTGGGTCTGGATGTGACCCTTTGAGGCCCGCATCACGGTGAGGCTGACGATGAAGATGAGTTCCTTGGTCGCGCGGTCCAGCTTCCGCTGCTTGAGATAGGCGCTGGACACCAGGTTGTTGGTCGCTGTCAGGACGTCGAAGTCCTGCTTGGCCATCACCTTGTGGTAGTCCAGCACGTAACCGCGCGCGCGAGCCATGTCGTCGATGTATGCCTGAGCCTCGGCCTCGGTGGCCATGCGGCTCTCCCTTCGTCGTACGGATGGATGTTGCCGATGTGGTGCGGGCGGCGCCTACGCCCAGCGCAGCTTGGCGCCGACCATGCGTTCAACGCACGGGTAGGTGGGCGACGCGACGCAGGGGCGCAGCCCTGGCCGCTTCGCCCGTGCCCGCAGGTTTGGGCGCTCATACGGATTCCGGCACGGAATGGTCCGCGCGTGCGATGTTGCCCGCCGTGAGCACGGGGTATTGATGCTCGCTCCGAGACGGGAACCGGCCCGCAACGCGCGTCTGCCCATCCGTCATGGCTGGGTCTCCTCGCGAAGCGGGCGGCAGGCTGGCGGGCGACCCTTTGAGCGCCTGAGTTCGTGGGCCTTCGCTGTGTCCGTGGGGCGGCGACCCGTCATCCGGAGGGATGGGCCCGCCCTCCACCGGAACAGTATTACGGTAATACGAGTCGGGCAAGGGTGTGACTCACCGTTTGCGAGCGGCAGAGGCCGGGTGCCGGCTTGGTAGAGCCGGGTGGGGGCCGATCTGCCGGGCTTGGGACCAGCTCTCCCCCACGAAGCCGCGACGTGCGCTCAAGTGCAGACCTCGCGAAGCGCCGCCGGCCGGTGTCGGCCCGATGGGTGCTGGAGGTGCCGGTTGTTTGCGTGCGCCCTTGCAGGAGAGGAGCCCCGGCCGAAGACGAGCGAGGGCCAGGTCATGGTGGATGTTCTCCCCGGTAGGACCGAAGTCGATCAGAGATGCCGGGGTGAGGAGTGTCGAGGATCTTTGCCCACCCCCTTGTCTGCGCATGTCGACGGTATTACTGTCTGCTCGCCACAGTGCATCGGGCGGTGCGACGATCAGTCGCGGCAGATCGGCCGCGAAGGACATCGGCGTCGAGCTTCCGGCGAACCGCCGGTATGCCGACCCCGGCGGGCCCATCCGACCTAGCCGCATTTCCCTCTATCTCCTTCCGGGACAACCAGATCGAACCGGATGAAAAATGTCTCACTATCACTGAGGGAACGGGCGCTCAGCGACAGCCGAATGGATCCGACGGCGAGGGTCACGGTTATTTTCGCCAGGCCTAAGACGGATGCAGCGCGGGTTACGCATGCGGCAGATGCAAGCCCCTCCGATGAAGGAACTCACCTTGTTGAAACGAACCCAACTTGCCCTGCTTGCGGTCCTCGCCGCACTGGTCCTGGCAGTCGCCGGATGTGCCGGATCGAACGGAGCAGAATCCGGCACACAGAAGTCATCACAGCAGGGGCTGAAATCGCTGCCGAGCGACATAAGAGCGGCTTACACGGACTTTGACGGGCCGACCGGCTCATCGCCCTTCGTGAACTTCAAGCCGAAACAGAGCCCACCGTGGACCATCGGATACGCCAGCTCGTACGCCGGCAACACCTGGCGATCCGGGTCGCTCAACCAGCTGCAGAAGGTCCTCGTCCCCGCCTACAAGAAGGCCGGGCTGGTGGACAAGATGATCGTGACCCAGTCCAACCTGAATGACTCGACGCAAATCCAGCAGATACATCAGCTGGTCAACCAGGGCGCCGACATCATTCTGCTGTGCTGCTCGTCCACCGCCATCAACCCTGCCGTCAACTACGCCCAGGCGCGCGGCGTTCCTGTCGTGACGTTCTCGGGATTCACGTCGGCCGAGGGATCGGTGAACGTGTACGGCAACTACGTCCAGGGCGGTGCCGCCATGGCCGACTTCGTGGCCAAGCAGATGGGTGGCAAGGGCAACATGCTCTATGTCAACGGCATTCCCGGAGCCGCATCCAGTGACAGCGTCGACAGGGGCGTCAAGGCTGCCCTGAAAAAGTATCCGAACATCAAGCTGGTCGGAACCGTGGCCGGACAGTGGACCGATCAGATCGCGAAGACCGAGGTCCTGAAGTTCCTCTCCACCCACCCGGAGCACATCGACGGCATCGTCACCCAGTCCGCGCAGGAGATCGGCGTGATGCAGGCCGTGCTCGAATCAGGGCGCAAGCTGCCGCCGATGACCATCGGCGGTGAGAAGGGCGCCGCCTGCTACTGGACGAAGCACCCGGAGTGGAAGACCCGGCTGTTCAACGTGTGGCCGCCCGGAAGCGAGGCGACCGGTGCCATGAGCATCATGGTCCGCATCCTCCAGGGACAGGGTCCCAAGATCCAGTCGATCACCCGGAAGCTCACCGAGTACGGCATCGACGACATCCGCAAGATCGTGCCGAGTGGCTGTGACGTCAACGACGCGACCTGGATCGAGCCCAAGGAATGGTTCTCGGAGAAGTATCTCGACAATTTCTTCCTGCGGCCCAAGGCGCCGCTCGGCAAGGACGTGGCAGTCCCGGACAGCGGGAGCACGGGATGACACGTACTACGCGCCGGAACCGGAGGGAGGACACGTTGACGGCCGAGGTCACTTCCGGTCCGCGGGACGCGAGCGTGACCGCACGAGACGACATCGCGGACGATGTCCTCTGCGTGCGCGACGTGCACAAGGCGTTCGGTGACACCAAGGCGCTGCAGGGCTGTTCGTTCACCGCTCGGCGCGGCGAGGTCCACGCGATCGTGGGGGAGAACGGCAGCGGCAAGAGCACGCTCGCCAAGATCATTTCGGGTGTCTTCCCCGCCGACTCGGGGACCGTCGAACTGCAGGGCGGCACGCCGGGCAGCCCCGCGCATGCGCGAAGCCTCGGTGTGGCCACCGTCTTCCAGGAGGTCCTCCTGGCGGAAGGCATGACCGTGTTCGACAACCTCTTCATCGGCACGGAGGCACCCCGGATCCGGAAGGGGCCCAGGGCCGAGCAACTTGGCCGCGCCGCAGAGGTGTTCACCGGGCTGCTCGGTGAACCACTCGACCTGTACGGCCTCGTTGACGACCTTCCGTTGAGCAAGCGCCAGTGGGTCACCATCGCACGGGCTCTGCTCAGCGAGCCGCGTGTTCTCATCCTCGACGAATCCACGGCCGCCCTGGACCACTCCGGAGCAGAGCGGCTGTATGAGGCGGCGGTCCGCCTCAAGGCCGCGGGGATGTGCGTGCTCATCGTGACGCACCGGATCGAGGAACTGACGAGGTTCGCCGATCGGGCCACCGTCCTGCGCAACGGGGTGGATGTCGGCACGCTCGAGGGCTCGCAGATCACTGAGAACCGTCTCCTGGAGATGATGACCGGCGATGCCGCCAACTTCGGCGAGGGTGCGGCGACCGCCGCACATCCGCCGCCCGTGCTCCAGGGAGAGCGTGCCCCCGTGGTACGTGCGACCGGTGTACGCCTCCGCCATGGTGCGACGCCGTTCGAACTGGACGTGGCCGAAGGCGAGATAGTCGGCGTCATAGGCCTGGACGGCCAGGGACAGGCCGGGTTGATCCAGGCAGTGGCCGGCATCCGGCCCGCGGCCGAAGGCACGATCACCGTCGCCGACAGGCAGGGGAACGAGCTGCGGATCACCAGGCAGAAGGACGCGGTGAACGCCGGCGTCGCCTACATCCCCGGTGACAGGAAGCTCGAAGGAACCTTCCCCAACCTGTCGATCCTCGAGAACTTCGGTATGCCCCTGTTCCGCACCCAGCGGTCCGGAGGCGTGATTCGATTCGGAGCGGTGCAGAAGGCTTTCGAGGAGCAGCGGGCAGCGTTGTCGATCCGTCTGAACCGGCCCTCAGCGCCCATCGGCACCCTGAGCGGAGGCAACCAACAGAAGGTACTCATCGGCCGAGCACTCGCAGCCGATCCTGGGGTCATCCTGCTCAATGATCCCACCCGTGGGGTCGACATCTCCGCGAAGCACAGCCTCTACGACCTGCTGCGCCAGCTCTCCTCGCAGGGAAGCACCGTCCTGTTCCTCTCCTCGGAGATCGTGGAGTTCATCGGGCTCTGCCATCGCGTCGCCGTGTTCCGCGACGACTCGTTGTTCAGGATGTTGGAGGGCGAACAGATCACTGTGGACGGCGTACTCGCCGCCATGTTCGGCCAGGCAGACGGCCGTCCCGACGGGGACAAGGAGTTGCGATCATGACTGCGGAAAACAGTTCCCTCCTTCGTCGGCTCGCCGATCGCCATGGATATGCGGCTGTTCCCGTGAGCCTGCTGGTGTGTCTGCTGGCGCTCGCCGCGGTCCGCGGCCCCCACCTGTTCACCAGCGACGGAGCGGCGTATGCGATCGTCAGCGCCGCACCACTCATCATGGCCACTATGGCCCTGACTCCTGTCGCCATGGCCGGCCGGGGAGGGGTGGACCTGGCGATCGGGCCGCTCGTGGGCTTCGTCAACGTGAGCCTGGTGTTCTGGCTGATCAAGTCCGGAGTGACCAGCCCCCTGCTCATCATCGCCTTCGCGATCGGGGTGTCGGTGCTCTTCGAGGTCGTCCAGGGCCTCCTCATCGCCGGTCTCAGACTGCAGCCGGTCATCGTGACGTTGAGCGGATTTCTGGTCCTGGCCGGTGTCAACCTGATGATCACCGACAAGCCCGACGGCATGGCGCCCGCCTGGCTGACCGCCTGGGGTGCCCCGACATCGGTGTTCTCCCCCGTAACGGGTGTCCTCGTGGCAGGTTTCGTCGTGTGGACGCTGATCGCGCGGACCTCTTTCTTTCACAACCTGCGGGTTATGGGGTTCAACGAGCGCACCGCGTTCGCAAGCGGCGTACCACTCGTCCTCACGCGTGTCGGCGCGCACGCCATCGCCGGTGTCTACGCCGGTCTCGCCGGGGTGCTCTACACCGCGGTGATCGCCTCGGGCGATCCGGCGTTCGGTCAGCAGTACACGCTGATCGTCGTCACCGCGCTGCTGCTCGGCGGCATCAGCGTCGGCGGCGGACGCGGGGGCGCGCTGGGCGCGGTCGTCGGGGCGATCGATGTCTTCCTGATCAGTGATGCCCTGGCGACGTTCGACTTCGGGGCCGCTGCCAGCTTCGTGGTGCAACTGGTGTACGGCCTGATTCTGGTTCTCGCGTTGGCGGTCGGGACCGTCTTCACGAGGAGCGGTCTGCGAAGGCGACGTCGCCATGGCCGAGTGGAGGTGCTCGCATGAGTGGGATGTCCGCGCGGAACGAAAACCCCGTAACCGGTGACGGCCACGTGCAGCCGCGCGCTACGCGTGCTGTTCTGCGCAAGTCGGCGCAGAACAGCAGCCTCATGGCCGGCGTTCTTGTGGTCGCCCTCGTCCTCACCGGCATGCTCGCCGTGGACGGCTTCGGGTCGGGCACGAACCTCAAAACCATGCTGGTGTTCGGCGCCTTCCTGGGCATCGTGTCCATAGGCCAGACGCTGTGTGCACTCCTCGGCGAGCTCGATCTCTCGATCCCCTTCGTCGTCGGCGCCGCCAACATCGTGATGCTCTGGCTCCTCGGCCAGGGACTGTCCTCGTGGTCCAGCGTGCTGATCGTCGTCGCACTGGCGCTCGTGGTAGGCACGGTCACAGGCCTGATCAGTTACTTCCAGCCCGGAAGATCCCTGATCCTGAGCCTGGGCATGGGCTTCGCCGTGCTGGGAGGCGCGCAGATCGTCGTCAGTGTCGGTGCCGACCAGGCGGGGACTGTGTACGGTCGGGTTCCCGGATGGCTCACTGACGCCGGGTCTGCCAACGGCAGTTTCCTTGGGACCGGCGTCGGACTCACGGTGTGGCTGTGGGCCGCGCTGGCCGTCGTGGTCATCCTCGTCCTGCGCCGCACCTGGCCGGGGCGCGGACTGTATGCCATGGGAGGCAATCGGACGGCTGCCGAAAGAGCCCTGGTGCCGCAACTCGGCATCTGGCTGGGCACCTTCGCCCTCAGCGCCGCGATGGCATCGGTGGTCGGCATCCTGCTGCTCGGGTTCAGCGGAGGCGCCTTCGCGGATGTCGGCCGCCCGTACCTGTTCACGACGGTCGCCGCGGTCGTCGTCGGTGGCACGTCGCTGCTTGGTGGCCGCGGCGGATACGGGGCCACGGTGCTGGGCGTCGCCGTCATGACCCTGTTGGGGACTGTTCTCGTGGGACTGGGGCTGTCCGCAGCGGCGCAGCAGGCGGTGCTCGGTCTGCTCATCGTGCCCATGGTCGCCCTGTACGGGCGTCAACCGCATCCCCGCACCCAGATATAGGGCAGTGCACCGAAGTGGTTCCCTCCATGCGCACAGCATGGCGGGAACCACTTCCGTGCTGTCCGGCGACAACGCGGGCGTCCAGGCTCAGGCGGCGAGGGGGGCCTGCTGCTCGGAGAGGTCGGCCAGGTGCGCCCTGACCTGCCGTACAAAGGCCCGCAGGTTGGCGGAGCGGGCGTCACGGCGCCAGGTGAGCCATGTCTCCGCACGTCCCAGGTCACCCTTGATGGGGTGGCAGGTCACCCGGTTGCTTCCGGGCAGGGACTCGTAGAGGCAACGCGGCATCATGCAGATGCCGGCTCCCGCGGCCACGCACGCGAGCATGCTGTAGTAGGACGAGATTTCCACCATTCTTCCGGGTTTGATGCCGCTCTCCTCCAGCCAGTCCTCGAATCGCTGGCGGTAGGAGCAGACGGTGCCGAAGAGGAAGACAGTCGGGTTCGACTGTCGGAAATCGTCATCGATCGTCTTCACCGGCTCGGGGGTGAGGATGACCAAATTCTCGGTGAACGCGTGCATTCCCGTGAGAACCGGGGAGGCGGGCGGGCCGTCGGTGAAGACGGCGCTTACCTGACCCTTGAGAACATGATCGAACAGCATGCCGGAGGCTCCGGCTTCCAGCTCGAGGTCAACTTCCGGGTAGCTCAGATGGAACTCGGCCAGCAGCGAAGGGATCCGTACGGCAGAGGTGCTTTCGAGAGCGCCGATGCGGAATCGGCCGTGCGGCCGCTCACCGTTGGCCAGAGACTTCGCCTCATCGGCGATGTCGATCAAACGCCGCGCGTATTCGAGGAACGCCTCCCCTTCGGCGGAGAGGGTGACCTGTCGCTTGTCACGCAGAAGCAGGTCCATACCCAGCTCCTTTTCCAGGTGCCGGATACGGGTGGAAACGTTGGAAGGGGCTCGTAGCAACTTCTCGGCAGCGGCGGTGATCCCACCGTGCTCGGCCACAGCCACGAACATCTCCAGCTGGGCGAATTCCATCGTTCTCTCTCGCTGAAGTTTAGGTTCTGAAACTGCTCGTTCACAGCAGCGTGACACTCTCCTAACCTTTTATCAAGCGGTCGCCGGCCCTGAGAAGCACGGAGGGACCGACGACACGGAGAGACCAACCGCAGGGGCTCACCAGCCGCCCCGGACGGAATCGGTCCCGCGCCGTGAAAGCGGCGCTCACCTTTGACAGGCCGGCATGAGGACGCACACCGCCCCTCCGCCGCCGGCCCCGTCGGATGCCCGCTCACTCACTGCACTGCGCGGAGCTGTCCACCCACTTTGCGCTTTTTCCCCCACCCGGCTCCGAGAGGACCAGATCGTGACTCTGCAAGCACCCGCGGCCGCGAGGTCGGTCAACCCCGCCACGGGAGAGGTGATCGACACCTACCCGTTCGTCGGTGGTGACGAACTGGATGCCGTCCTTCGCCGTACCCGGCAAGGCTTCGCACAGTGGAGCCAGAGCATTCCCGAGGTCCGGTGCGCCGCTCTGGCCCGCATGGCCCGGCTGCTGCTGCGGGATGTGGAGGAACTGGGCGCGCTGATCACCGCCGAAATGGGCAAGCCCATCACGCAGTCCCGTTCCGAAGTGGAGAAAGCGGCCTGGGTGGCGTCCTGGTACGCCGACAACGGCGCGAAGATGATCGCCGACGCTCCCACCTCGATCGGGCCCGCGGCTCATGTGGCCTACCGTCCACTGGGACCCGTGCTGGCTGTGGAGCCGTGGAACTTTCCTGTCTGGCAGGTGATGCGCGGGGCGATCCCGATCCTGCTGGGCGGCAACGCCTACGTTCTCAAGCCCGCCCCTAACGTGGTCGGCTGTGCTCTGGCCGTCGAACGGCTGTGGCGGGAGGCCGGAGTTCCGGAGGGGACGTTCAGCGTCCTCAATGCCGACAACGACGTGGTCTCCCAGGCCATCGCTCACCCGGCCGTTGCGGGTGTGACGGTCACGGGCAGTGTCCGTGCGGGCTCGGCCATCGCCTCCCAGGCCGGGCGAGCCATCAAGCGCAGTGTGCTGGAACTGGGGGGCTCGGACGCCTTCATCGTTCTCGGCGACGCGGACCTGGACGCGGCCGTGGAGGCGGCGATCCACGGCCGGTTCCAGAACAGTGGACAGATCTGCATCGCGGCCAAGCGCATCATCCTCGACCAGGCCATCGCGGACACGTTCACCGAGCGGTTCGTGGCCGAGGTGCGCAAGCTGACGGTGGGCGACCCCACCCAGGAATCGACCTACATCGGGCCCATCGCCCGCGACGACATCCGCCAGGAAATTCACCGCCAGGTCGAGCGCACCGTCGCCGAGGGTGCCCGGCTTCTGGCGGGAGGGAGTCCGATCGAGGGGCCGGGCAGCTTCTTCCAGCCGACCGTGCTCGCCGATGTCACACCAGCCATGACGTCCTTCCGTGAGGAGATCTTCGGCCCTGTCGCCTCTCTGGTGGTGGCCGAGGACCTCGATGACGCCCTCGCGATGGCCAACGACTCCCAGTTCGGCCTGAGCGCCAGCCTGTGGACCAGCGATGCGGACCTCGCTTCCCGCGTGGCCCAGCGTCTGGAGGTGGGCGGGGTGTTCATCAACGGCATAGCGGTCTCCGACCCCCGGATCCCCATCGGTGGAGTGAAGAACAGCGGCTACGGCCGCGAACTGTCCCACTTCGGGGTCCACGAGTTCACCAACATCCAAGCCGTGTGGAACTGCACACCAGGTTTCGAAGGAGCAACACGTTGAACAAGGAACTGTTCGAGAAGGGCCTGGCCACCCGCCGTGAGGTACTCGGCGACGCCTACGTCCAACGCAGCCTCGACGGTGCCGATGACTTCTCGATGCCGATTCAGGAAGTGGTCACCCAGTACTGCTGGGGCGATGTGTGGGACCGCCCGGGTCTCGATCGATCTCAGCGCAGCCTCATCAACCTGGCCATGATCAGCGCTCTGAACCGCCCGCACGAGCTGAAAGTGCATGTGCGCGGGGCGGTCCGCAACGGGGTGACGAAGGAGCAGATCCAGGAGGTCTTCCTCCAGGTCGCGGTCTACTGCGGTGCCCCCGCTGCCCTCGAAAGCTTCCGGCTTGCTCGGGAGGTCTTCGCCGAGATGGAGGCCGAGGCATGACGACCATCGGGTTCATCGGACTGGGCAACATGGGTTTCCCCATGGCTCAGCGTCTCGTCCAGGCCGGACACAGTCTGATCGTCCACGACCGGAGCGCCGAAGTCGTGGAGAAGTTCTTGGCCGCCCACCCCACTGCCGCCGCGGCCGGGACCGTCGCCTGGCAACGCGCAGACGTCATCATCACGATGCTGCCGACCTCCGCCATCGTCCAGACCGCTCTGCTCACCGAACAGGTCGTGGCCGCGGCCTCACTGAACACCCTGTTCATCGACATGTCCTCGGCCGAACCCAGCCGCTCTCAGCAGCTGGCGGTCACCCTGGAGGAGAAGGGCATGCGCTATGTCGATGCCCCGGTCTCCGGGGGAGTGCGAGGAGCGCTCAACGGCCGGCTGGCCATCATGGCCGGCGGAACCGCCGCCGACGTGCATGAGGCGAAGCCGCTGTTCGAGGTGATGGGCAAGTCCCTCATTCACGTCGGGGGACCCGGCTCCGGGCACGCGGCCAAGGCTCTGAACAATCTCGTCTCGGCCGCGTCGGTGGCCGTCACAGTCGAGGCGCTTCACATCGGGCAACGGTTCGGAATCGAACCACAGACCCTGACCGACGTGCTGAACGCGTCCTCCGGGCGCAGCAACACCTCGGAGAACAAGGTGGCCCAGTTCATGCTCTCGGGCAGCTTCGGTTCCGGATTCACCGTCGGACTGATGACCAAGGACGTGGACATAGCCATCGCCCTGTCCGAGGAACTGGGCGTCGACGCGGAGCTCAGTCACCACTGCGCCGATGTGTGGCACAAGGCCGTCGACAGCGGCTTCGCCGCCGAGGATCACACGAGGATGTACGAGATCCTCGACCGCCCCGACAACACCCTCGAAACCACAGAGGAAGGACATGCCCATGCGTGACTTCGCGGCTGTGCTGAAGCAGGCCAACGAGGACTTCGAGTTCTCCCGGGAGATGCGCTACTACACCGGCAAGCTCCATGTGACCATCGGTGACCAGGCGTGGCTGGGCGTCTATGACGACGGCCGCCTCCTGTCGGTGGACCCGAGCGACATCGATCCCAAGGATGCGGCGATCGCCGTGTCCGGCACCCGCGAGCAGTGGGAGGAGATGACCGCCGAGCACCCGCGGCCGTTCTTCCAGTCGCTGCAGAGTTCGTCCATCAAGCATGGCGTGCAGCTGAGCAACACGGAGCAGCTCTACGCATATCTGCCGGCCCTGAACCGGCTGATGCAGATCTTCCGCCGGCTCAACGCACAGGGAGCGTGAACCATGGCCAGGCATGAACCGATCACCGGACGCTACGTCCACCTGACCGTGGAAGACGTCGAGTACCGCGTCTACTACGAGGAGGCCGGTCAGGGCATCCCTCTGATCGTGGGCCACACCGCCGGCTCGGACGGGCGGCAGTACCGGCACCTGCTCAATGACCCGGAGGTCACCGACCGCTACCGCGTGATCGCATTCGACCTGCCGTACCACGGCAAGTCCCTGCCGCCGCACGGTGTGCCGTGGTGGACGCAGGAGTACCAGATGACCAAGGCGCGCATGATGGCGTTCCCCAACGCGCTGTCCGAGGCCCTGGAGCTGGACCGGCCGGTCTACATGGGCAGTTCCATGGGCGGGCATCTTGCCATCGACCTGGCTTCCAACTGTCCTGACAGCTACCGGGCGACCATCGCTGTGGAAGGGGCCCTGCGCTCCGCCGCCGAGTACGTGGACGTGGGTATGGCCGGGATCCGCCGGGAGTTCGACAACCCCAACGTGTCCCGCACCTCCACCGGGGCCGCGATGCTGCTGAACATCTCCCCGTACAGCCCCGAGGAGAACGTCCGGGAGCTCCAGTGGGAGTACCAGTGCGGCGGACCGGGCGTGTTCGCGGGCGACCTCTATTACTACTACTACGACCACAACGTCTCCCCCGAGGAGGCGCGGGCCATCGACACCGACAGGTGCATGCTGTACCTGCTCACCGGTGAGTACGACCCGAACACCTCGCCGGCCGACACCAAGGAACTGGCCGACCTCGTGCCCGGGTGCAAGTACTGGGAGATGCCCAAGCTCGGCCACTTCCCGGTGACCGAGAACTACGAGGAGTTCCGCAGGTACCTCCTGCCGATCCTGCTGGAGATCGAGGGCGGCTCCGAGGCGTCCGCACCCAGTCGGACCGGCAGCCTGAGCCAGTAGGTCGCAGGCGGAGGCCGGCTGACCAACCGGCCTCCGGTCCCCTTTCCCTTGCAGGCGCATGAGGCGCATCGCGCCCATGTCGCAAGCGCACACACTCCCCGCTCGCGACTTTCAGTAGTTGATCGACAGCGAACGGTAACAATCTTGGAGGTGGGTCGATGACGATCCAGAGCGAGAACACCTGGCGGCCTCGGCCCGTCACCAATCGACAGATCACATACGCCACTGTGCTGGCCTTCCTGGCCTGGGCGTTCGCTGTCTACGACTTCATTCTCTTCGGCACCCTGCTGCCGGAGATAGGCAAGGACAAGGGCCTGGACTCAGCCGAGCAGGCCACGCTCGTCACCTGGATGTCCATCGGCGCGGTGGCACTCGGCTTGTTGGCCGGGCCGGTCGTCGACAAGTTCGGCCGCAAGGCCGGCGTGGCCGTCACCACCGCCGGAGCCGGCGTAGCCTCGGTTCTCACGGCTCTGGCAGGTGTCGTGCCGGCCTGGGGGCTGGTCGCCATCCGGTCCCTCAGCGGTCTGGGTCTGTCGGAACAGGGTGTCAACGGCGCCTATCTCAGCGAACTCTACGGGGCCTCGGACGATCCGCGGATCAAGAAGCGTCAGGGCTTCATCTACTCGCTGGTCCAGGGCGGTTGGCCGATCGGAGCGATCCTGGCAGCCGCGCTGACGGCAGTGATGCTACCGATCACCGGCTGGGTCGGGTGTTTTCTCTTCGCCGCTGTCCCGTCGCTGGTCGTCGCGCTCCTCGCACGCAAGCTGCGTGAGTCCCCGCAGTTCGAGACCGTGCAGAAGCTGCGGCAGCTTCAGTCCCGCGGCGCACGCCGAGAAGCCGAGCAACTCGCGGCCGCCCTGGGCGTCGACGAGTCCGAGACCCGTAGCACCTTGGCCGACATCTTCCGCGGCAGGGGCCTGCGAACCACGCTCTCCCTGGGGCTCGGACACATCCTCAACTACTTTCCCGTGCAGGTCTTCAGCGTCCTGGGCACCACCGTACTCATCAACGTGCACCATGTGTCGTTCACGAACTCGCTGGTCATCCTGCTGCTGTCCAACATCATCGCCTACTTGGGCTATCTCACTCACGGATTCCTCGGGGACCGGTTCGGCAGGCGCAACGTCATCGCCGCCGGCTGGATCACCGGAGGTCTCGTCTTCACCGCAATGATCTACGGGCCCAGCAACTTCTGGACCGTCGTCGCGCTCTACAGCATCGGGACCTTCTTCCTTATCGGTCCCTACTCGTGCGTCCTGTTCTTCGTCGGCGAAAGCTACGAGACGCGTATCCGAGGCCGCGGCGCCGCCTTCGTCGCAGCGGTGGGTCCGATCGGGGCGATCCTCTCCTCCGCCCTGGCAGCCACGCTGCTGAGCAACCACGGCACCTGGGCCACCGCCGCGTTTCTCTTCGGCGCGGTCCCCTGCACGCTGTCAGGCCTGGCGGTCCTGTTCTCGCGCAAGCGCCAGAACGTCGACGCGCCGGTACATGCCGGCCGCCACGCTCGGAAGACTGAGCCGGCCATCTGATGTCGCGCCCCTGCCCGCCCCCTGCCTCGCCCTTGCGGTCGAGCGCCGCCCTCTGGGAGGCGGGTTCCCGCTCCTCCAGCGGGCCCACGCGACGCGACCTCCGCGGGGCGTTCCAGCCTCGCCGGGGTGGGGTGCACCTTCGCCCGAGCCGCTGAGATCAGTCGGCTCACGGCCCTCAAGACACCGGTGGTGCGGCTCAAACCCCAAGGTCCGGCCGGGCGAAACCAGAGGGTTACTGGCTGAGCAGTAGTTCGGCCCAGATGGTCTTGCCCCTGTGTGTGTGGCGTGTGCCCCAGCGTTGTGCCATCTGGGCGACCAGGAGCAGGCCGCGTCCGCCCTCGTCGAAGGCGCGGGCGTGTCTGAGATGGGGAGCGGTGCTGCTCCCGTCGGTCACTTCGATGACGAGTGCGCTGTCACGGATGAGCCGAAGCCGGATGGGAGGGGCGCCGTAGCGGATGGCATTGGTGACCAGCTCGCTGACTACGAGCTCGGTGGTGAACGCGAGATCGCTCAGCCGCCAGGCGGTAAGTTGCCGGCGCGCGTCAGCACGCGTGGGAGCCACGGCCACCGGGTCGCTCGCCAGGTCCCAGGTGGCGACGTGGTCGCCGTCGAAGGCCCGGGTGCGGGCAAGGAGCAGGGCGACATCGTCGTCGGGGGCCTTGGGGACGAGTGCATCCATGATGGCGTCGCACGTGGATTCCAGCGAGCGGTGCGAAGCTCCCAGGGCCTCGCGCAGCGTATCCAGGCCGACAGAGATGTCATGGGCTCGGGATTCGATGAGGCCGTCGGTGTACAGGGCGAGGAGACTGCCGGCCGGCAGGTCGAATTCGGCGCACTCGAAGGGCAGGCTGCCCAAGCCGAGGGGCGGCCCGGCCGGTATCTCGGGGAAATCGACCGTATCGTCCGGGAGCACGATGGCAGGCAGGGGGTGTCCGGCCCGGGCGATGCTGCAGTGCAGCGAGACGGGGTCGTACACGGCGTACATGCAGGTCGCACCGACGTCACCGTCGACTTCTTGGCCGCTCACGCCTTCGGAATCGACGGACAGGCGGATCACCAGATCGTCGAGGCGGGTGAGCAGCTCATCCGGGCTGAGGTCCACATCGGCGAGTGTGCGTACAGCGGCCCGCAAGCGTCCCATCGTGGCGGAGGCCTGGAGCCCGTGCCCGACGACGTCACCGACGACGAGGGCGACCCGCGCGCCGGAGAGAGGAATGACGTCGAACCAGTCGCCGCCCACACCCAGGGGGGAGTCTGCGGGCAGGTAGCGGGAGGCGAATTCCACAGCAGGTTGTTCTCGAAGCCGCTGGGGGAGCAGGTTGTGCTGGAGTGTCAAGGCGGTGGCGTGCTCACGGGTATAGCGGAGGGCATTGTCAATGGACACCGCCGCCCTTGCGGCGAGCTCTTCCACGAGGACCGCGTCGTCTCTGTCGAAGGGATGCTCAGGGTGGAGGCGACGTAGCAGGGAGAGGACACCCAGCGTCGTACCACGAGAACGCAGCGGTACCGCCAGCGTCGAATGGAACCCGAACTCCTGCACGCGGGCCCTGCGAACGCTGTCGTTCGCGAGCCACCGTTCCCATGCGAGGTCTCCAGCTCTCGCCAGAATCGCTCCTCCCGTGGCCAGACAGCGTGTGTAGGGCGAGTCCGCCGTCTGAGCGGTGGACTCGCCGACTGCGACTACGGCCTCCGGAGAGCCCGCAGTGGCCGAGCATTGCGCGACACGGCGCAGCGCAAGCGGCGAGTGGTCGTGCCTCAGAGCCGGATCCGTCCCTTGGAGCACCGAATCGAGGAGATCGACGGTGACGAAGTCGGCTAGTTGTGGCGTGATCGTCTCGGCGAGTTCCTGCGCGGTCTGCGACACGTCGAGGCTGGTGCCGATACGGGTGGCCGCATCGTTCAGCAGAGACCACCGCCGTCGGCCCCAGTACTGTTCGCTGCTCTCGTAGGTTGTGACGATCGCACCGCACAGGCGCCCCGAAGCATCCCTGACAGGCCCTATTTCATGCGCCCAGGGGCGCTCGTGAGTCACGCCCGGCACGCTGTAGTAGCCCTCGTAGTGCACCGGCTCCCCGGTCTCGATCACTTGACGCAGATGTCGCTGGAATGCCGCGTAGACCGGCTCCGAGAAGACATCGGAGACCAGACGACCCCGCAGCTCTTCCTCCGTGGCGGCGAACCGGCGGGCGGCGGCAGCATTGACCCGTGCGAAACGTAGTTCCGTGTCGTAGATCACCTGGACGACCGGGCACTGGGTGAAAGCCCGGTCTGCGAGAGTCTGGCCGCCTTCCGACCTCGTCGGCTCACCGGGCCGGGCCATCGTCAGAACCCAGTGAAGATCCCCTCTCCCCGACGGCATCGGCTGGGCCTGAAGTACCAGTTCCAGGACTTGTCCGTCGTTACGCAGGAACGCGAGCCGACCTCTCCAACTCGCCTGACGCGCAAGCACTCGCTGCAAGGTCGCGGCGTCGTCCCCGGACAGCAGGTCCTGCACCGGGTGCCCTTCGATCTCGGTGCGAGAGAGGCCGAGCGGCACACGGGACTCCGGACCCCAGCCGATCACCACTCCTTCGGCGTCCGTCAGCGCCACAGCCGCGTATGACATATCAGCGGCTGCACCCCAAGGAGCCGTGCCGAAATCCTCCATAGCAAAGCCAGTCTCCCACCGATGCGGGCATTCAGCAGCGGTGAGAATTTCGATGTCAGAGGGGCGTTCTGTTCCTGGTGAGGTGGCCGGCCCGCGGGATGACACCTGGTCGCCGCATGTCCCTGCGCGGCGGTGCCGGCCGGTCGCGGCCGGCACGGATACGAACGCCCCTGATGGGTCCCACGCCGTGGCATCGGTCTCAGCGGCGACCATCCGCTCCCGTCGCGAGCATGCCGTTGACCACGAGGGCCGCAAGCGCGTCCGCTGTGGCGGTCAGCTGCTGCGGTGAGGACGGCGCGGGTCGGCCCAGTCGTCGAGCCAGGGGCACGTCCACCATGCCCGAGACAGGCGGGATGACGGCGAAGAAGAACACGTCCACCGGGATGGGCGCCATGCGGCCGGAAGCGACGAGCCGATCGACACAGGCCGTGATGGTCTGCAGGACCGGGCCGATGTAGTGCGTGTACAGGTAGTCCAGCCGCTCCGTGTCCCGGTTGAGCTCGTCGACGAACAGCCGTCCTACGAGGGGCGCGTCCGCCGCCGTTCGGTAGAAGTTGCTGATGATCTGCCGCAACTGCTCGGCATCGTCCAGCGAGGGGTCCACCTGCGGCATACCGGCCAGTCGTGCCCCGAGGGCGAATTCCACCACCGCCCGCCAGAACGCGGCCTTGGACCCGTACCGGTCGTTGATGAAGTTGTGGCTGACGCCCAGGCGGCGGGCCAACTCTCTTGCCGATGCGTGGTCGTACCCCAGTTCCGCGAAGGCTTCGAGCCCGCGCCGCAGGATGCTCTCCTCCCCCGGCACCGCGGGAGTGTCCGCGCCGGGGCGCCCCGGCCGACGAGCTGATTCGGCGCTTGCTCCCATTTCCTGCCTCCATGCCTGACTGTTCGTGCCCGCGCAGCACGCACCCTGTGCTGCCGCACGGCGGCCTGATGGACCAGGAACAGCTTACTTGACACATGTCAGATTGGGGGTAATCTGACATGTGTCAGGCGGCCTTCCCCCATGATCGCCGGTCCGCCTCGCCCTCTCGGAAGTGAGAGCCACATGACTGCGAACCAAGCACCCCGCGAAGCCCTCGAGCGAGTGATCGACCTGGAAGCCGCGCGACAGCGGCACAGCTCCCAGACCGAGCACCTCGTCGTCCTGCTCACGGCCGGGGATCCGCTCGCCGACGCCGCCGTCGCCGAACTGGACCTCCACGGCACGTCGGCACGACAGGCCTTCGACATGGGCCTCAAGGAAGGGATGGCGAGCCTCGGTGAACACTCCCCCACAGCCATCACCGCACTGCTGAAGGACCTGGAGGCCACTCCGTCCTGGGCCGCCCCTTCGACGCTGCACCGCGGCGACGTCGTGAGCCGGTCCGTACCGCCCATATGGTCCGGGCTCTGCTCGATCACCAGCGCGCTGGCCCACACCTACGCCTCCCCGGCCGTCGCCCGGCTCCTGGCCGGGAGCGGCACACCCACGGACACGGCTTCGCGCAGCCTCGTGGAGACCGCGGTGTGGGCCCGTCGGATCGTCCAACCGGGCGGGCTGCTGCGCGGAGGGCAGGGATATGTGGCCGCCGCCGAGCTTCGACTGCGCCACGCCCGTATGCGTGCCACGTCGCTCGCGGACTGGGACGCGGGCGCCCCCGGCCTGCCGATCGGTCAGCTCGACATGGCCCGTACCTGGCTCGGCTTCACCCTGATCTCCTACCGAGCCCTGGCCGCCGTCGGCATCGAGATCAGCCCCGCGGAAGAGCGCCACCTCTACCGGTACTGGTCGTACGTGGCCCACCTGCTGGGACTCGACGAACGCCTCCACCAGGACGTCGCCGACCACGCCGGAGCCCGCCGGTTGCAGGACCTGCTGGACTCCGTGACACCGTCGCCCGACGATAACTCACGCACCCTGACGATCGCGATGGTCGAGATTCAGGCTCACGCCATGGCCCGCGCGCCGGGAATGGCCCTCTCCGAGGAACAACTCAGCACGCTGATGCACACAGTGTTGCGGCAGACCTTCGGGGAACCGGCGTCAAACCGTATGGGCCTTCCTGCCTCGGCCACGCCGGATCTCATGCCGCTGATCGGCACACTCGACCGGCAGGCCCGGCGCTGGCAGACCTTCTCCCGCGCCTCGGCGCGAGAAGCCCACCTCCGGGCACTCGAGGACTCCGGCCCGGACGTGGTCCCACGTGTCCCTCGCCGTGGCACACGTCGTCGACAGAACTCAGGAGCGGGTCTCCCGAAGTTCCCGGCTGCCTGATTCTCCCGCCTCCAGTTCGCGCGGAGCACCGGCCGCCTCACCGGCTGCCGTGCACCGCCCCTTACCACGTGACGAGCTCCGACGACGCAGCCGTCCCGCACCGCGCCACCACTATGTGCACTCCTCGATTCGTCTGGAGCCCCGCCATGTCTCAAACCACCACCGACGCCCATGACGGCACGGCCAACGTGTCCTCACTCCCTGCGGCCGAGCCCCCGCCCCACCATCGCTGGTGGATCCTCGCCATCATCGGCGTGGCTCAGCTCATGGTCGTCCTGGATGCCACCATCGTGAACATCGCCCTGCCCTCCGCACAGAAGGACCTGGGCTTCTCCGACGGTGACCGGCAGTGGGTCGTCACCGCGTACGCCCTCGCCTTCGGCAGTCTGCTGCTGCTCGGCGGACGCATAGCGGACCTGTTCGGCCGCAAGATGACCTTCCTCATCGGCCTGGTCGGCTTCGCCGGCATGTCCGCCCTGGGCGGTGCCGCCACCAGCTTCGAGATGCTCGTCATCGCCCGTGCCGGGCAGGGCCTGTTCGGCGCCCTGCTCGCCCCCGCCGCCCTGTCACTGCTGACCACGACCTTCACCGACCCCAAGGAACGTGCCACGGCCTTCGGTGTCTTCGGCGCCATCGCCGGCGCCGGCGGCGCCATCGGCCTGCTCCTCGGCGGTCTGCTCACCGAGTACTTCGACTGGCGCTGGACCCTCTACGTCAACCTCGCCTTCGCGGCCGTCGCCTTCATCGGCGGCATGATGCTGCTGCGCCGCACCGCCCGCAGCAAGACCACCTCCCTCGACGTCCCAGGAGCCGTTCTCGTCGGCGCCGGCCTCTTCAGTCTGGTCTACGGCTTCTCCAACGCCGAGTCCCACGACTGGAGCTCCCCGCAGACCTGGGGTTTCCTCATCGCCGGAGCCGTCCTGCTCGCCGTATTCACGTGGTGGCAGACCCGGTCCTCCCACCCCCTGCTCCCTCTGCGCATCATGCTAGACCGCAACCGCGGCGCCTCCTTCGTAGCCGTCATGATCAGCGGTGCCGGTATGTTCGGCGTCTTCCTCTTCCTCACCTACTACCTGCAGCAGAGCCTCGGTTACACCCCCGTCAAGACCGGCTTGGCCTTCCTGCCCATGGTCGCCGCGCTCATGGTCGCCTCCGCCCTCGCCACCAGCGTGCTCGTCCCCCGCATCGGCCCCAAGCCGGTGGTCCCGCTCGGCATGGGCCTGGCCGCCGCCGGTATGGCATGGCTCACCGCTCTCGGCCTCGACAGCAGCTACACCGCCGACGTCATGCCGCCGCTCATCGTCGCGGGCCTCGGCCTCGGCCTGGTGATCGCCCCGGCCATGAGCCTGGCCGTCGCAGGCGTGGACACCGATGACTCCGGTGTCGCCTCCGCCACCGTCAACGCCATGCAGCAGGTCGGCGGTTCGATCGGTACGGCCCTGCTCAACACCCTGGCCACCAGCGCAGCCGCCGACTACATGACCGGTCGCGACCCCAAGGACCCGCTGGTCCAGGCGCAGGCCAGCCTTGAGGCCTACTCCACCGCGTACTGGTGGTCGGCCGTCTTCTTCGCAGCCGGCCTGGCCGTCAGCGTCGTCCTCTACCGACGTGGAGTTCCCGAGCAGGACCCCAACGCAGCACCCGTCGTCCACATGTGAGAACCGGCAAGGGACGGCCCGCGAGGAACTCCTCTCGGGCCGTTCCGCATAACTGGGAGACCGCCACCGAACCGCCTTTGACACCTGGAATGCCTGGATGAGCGGCATGGACGGCATGGACGGCATGGACGGCAGACAGAAACGACGATACCTGTAGCGCGAATACGACCCGAATTCGATCCCCAAGGGTTTATTTACTGGAAAACATGGGCTCTGAACTCGGAAATACGAAGCGACAGACGAGTCGGGCTGTACCAGGGTTCTGCACACAGACGGACCTCTGCTTGTTCGTGGCGACCCAGCCACGTGGGACTCCGAAGCTGAATTATGAGTCAGTCATGTGCGTCGGTTTGTCGGACGCAATCGACAGGAGCTGGCTGGTTCTCGATCCATGCGAGCCCACCGAGGTCCAGTTGGTGGCGGGCGCGAGTGACGGCGACGTAGGCGAGACGGGCGTCCGTTTCACTCACAGTCTCAGGGATCGGCCGGCCGTTGCCGTCCACCTGGTCGCTGTCCGGCGGCGGGGAAAAGTCCTCGGCGATTCTGATCCCGAGCCACTCCCGGCCTTTTGCCTTGTGAGCGGTGGATACCGTGACCTCGGCTTTGTCTTCGTCGGTCAGCGCGTCGACGGCGGCGATGACGGCTTCGGGCCCGTGGGTATCGACAAGCTCCACGAACGGTTGGAGATCTCGGCCAGCGGGATCGTATTCCGCGTATTCCTGCAACTCACCCCATGAGGAGAAGAGAACCAGTTCGGGGTGGGATGTGCGTCGGCCGTCCTTCAGGTCCCGCGCGGCGCGTGCCAGTGCGATGAGCGTCTGTCCGCCTCGGGTGAGCGCCACCCGACGATCCTCCTCCAGCAGTCTCATGACCTCGGTCATGGCCCCGATGTTGGTGCGGCACAGCACCGCGTCCGGACAGGTGACCGGGCCGACCTTCGTTGGAATGGCGTCGGAACCAGTCAGCCGGATCGGCGCGTCGGTGAACGCGAGCCACCGGTTGGCTTGTTCGGCGAGGAGCGGGCCGAAGCGGAAGGAGCGGGTCAGGGTGAGGTGGGTGGCGTCGAAGCCTGTCATCACGTCCCGGGCCCCGCGCCACCCGTAGATCGCTTGGGCGGAGTCGCCGACCATAACCAGCTGGGCGTGCCCGCGTTGGGCTGCGAAGACCCGCTCCAGGACGGGGTTGGTGTCCTGGGCCTCGTCTAGGAGGAGGAAGTCGGCCTCGATCTTCGGCTCGGTCAGGGCCCACATCTTCAGGTAGTGGTCGTGGTCGAACCGGACCACCCCGTCCTCGGCATTCTGCAGATCGTTCCATGCCTTTCCGACGAATGGCATGACGGCTTCGGCGAGTTGGGCACGCTCGTTCGGTGTGACCAGCCTGCGCAGAGCTGGCACATGATGGGGGGCCGGGGTCCTGTCGGCGGACTGGCAGAAGCGGGTGACCGTACGCAGCACGGTGTGGGACAGGGTCCGATGGCTGATCTCGTGATCACCGATACGGACGGGGGATCCCACGCCCAGGGCGCGCCCGATCCGCCAGGCGGGCTGGCGCGGGCTGTTGAGCCGGCGAGTGAACCGGTGGCCGACAGCCGCGAAGGCCGTGGCGTGAGCCGTCCTGCACTGCACGGAGCGCGGGAACCGGGTGGCGGCGTCGACGGCGATGTCCTTGTTGAAGGCGAGGTAGCGGCCTCGGCGTCGAGTGGTCGCGGCCAGCAGAGCCAGCGTGCTGGTCTTGCCGGTGCCGGCGCCGGCCTGCAGCACCATGTGGTGGCCGTCCCGGAAAGCGTCGACGGCGTGGGTCTGTTCGTCGGTGGGGATGTGCAACAGGGGCTCCGCAGTGGAGAAGGGTCAAGGGGTCGTGTGTACGGTGCTTCGCCTCAGGTCGTCCGCTTCGGGCGAGGAACCCGTTGGTTGGCGCCGGCGGTCGAGCAGGACGCGTGCCGCACACGCGAGTAGGGCTTCAGGCGTGTGATCGACGAGAAGGTCCTGGAGCTGTCTGGTCAAGTGGCGGGTGCGAGCTTGCTCGGCCCGTTCAAGTGCTCCTACGACGGCCTGGGCAAGGAATTCCGCGGGCTTCTGTCCCCGAGCTGTCGCGGCCTGGCGGATCGTGGAGTGCATGGTGCGGGTGAAGGCGACGTTGAGCAGGACCTGACCTGATGCGTCGGGGTAGTGGGTCGTCAGGACGTCGATGGGCAGGAGCCGGTCGAGTTCGTGGCGGAGGGACCGCAGCGCGTGTCGTGATGACTTCGCCCCGCGCACGGCCATCAGGCGGGTGCGGTCCGCGTTCGCGGCGAGCGGCACTCGGCGGCAGGCTCTGTGCAGTTCTGCTCGGGTGACCGGCCTGGTCAGGATGATTTCTACGGCATGCCGTCTTCTCATCACCGGACCGCCTTCTGCGCCCCGCCGCCCGGCTTCGGTCGGCGGCTGTGGGTGGGGAGACGTCGGTGTACGTACGTGTGGTGGACGAGCGGGTCGAAGGGTTCCCAGTCCGTCAGTTCCAGATCCGCAGCTGTTGGGGTGGCCGCGTGCTGAGGGCAGCGCTGTGTTCGCCAGCGGAGCTGTTCGGCGTACGTCAGGGAACTCAGGTCGTACAGGGCCATCATCTCGGCAGGCAGAGCCAGTTGCCCCTGGGTGGCCGTTGCGGGAACCAGTTTCCAGACGCCCGCTGGGCCGTCGGAAGCGAGCATCTTGAGGGTGCATTGGTCGCGTCGCCGAGTCTGGGCCACACACTGGAGCTCTTCCAGGGGGCGCGCGGCGAGGTACCGGACGAACAGGATCTGGACGACGGGTCTGGCGGGCCGGCAGGGGTCCTGCGGCTGCCGGGCCGCAGGACCCGTCGGTGCTGCCGCTGGGGTGAAGCTTCCGGCGTCCACCAGGCGGCGCGTGTTCACGGCCAACGTCCGACGGAGGCTCGTCAGCTCGGGGATTGCGGCGATGTCGGCAATACGGACTGGGCAGACACGGGCGTGGGTCAGTCGGCACCAGTCGCTGCCGTCTCCGGAGGGATACGCAAGGCCGGAGCTGACGTGCCAGCGGTGGTCGGCGGGCACCGCGGCCGTCGGCAACTCCTGGGGATGCAGGCGGACGGGACGATCCCGGACTCGCTGATACCACTCGACTTGATTGCCGCATTCACTGCAGCGGTCGCGCTGAGCACAACGCAGAAGTCTGCTGGGGCTGTCGGGATCGACACACAGCGAGCGTCGCGGGTGGGCTGGGACCGGGCTGCCGTCCAAGCGGCGGGGTACAGGTGAAGGGCGCATGTGCGCGAAGGTGCCAGCCCACACGCCGTAGAGCGACGTCTGGGCCGTGAATGTCCACCAAACAGCCTCATCAGGGCGACATGCGTTCGACTTGACGCCCAGGCGTTCGCATCGAGCTGCCCGATCGACTGAACACCCGCCAGGCCCGGACGGCTCGTCAGTCACTCATCGGTTGCGGGGGTTCATGCCCGGGGAACAGGGCACGAAGAGCTCATCGAGCGGAGTGCCGAGCGCGTGGGCGAGGGCGGGCATTGACTGGACGGTGCCGATCGTACGGCCCTGCTCGATCTCGATGAGGATCCTCCTGGCCAGGCTATTTCTGGCAGCGAGCTCGCCGTGGGGCCATCCCGCACCGCGCGCGGCCGGGCCATATCCAGACGCAGAGTCTCGAAGTCCGGGTCGGCGGGAAGATCGTCATCCACCCAGGGGAAGGTGCGGACACCGGCCCTGTCATTGCAGGCCGCTGCCTCATTTCGGCCTGTCAGGGGCGAGGGCGACGGGCAGAGGGCTGCACTAGCGTGTGCGCCCGAGTCCAGTCCGGCAGAGCGCCGGCGCAGTGAGCGACGGGAGGAAGACGCGCGCCATGAGGCTCTGCTCCGTACGCCCGGGAGTCCGGCGCACCTGGACGGTCGAACTGCGCCCGCAGGCCGGCGGACCGGTACTCGTATGCCAGCAGTGCACCCACAGCGGGCGGCCGCTCGTCGGCTCCGCCGCTCGAGCGGAGCTCTTGGCCCACCTGGCTGCGCACGCCAGTCAGGATCCGCTTCCCGCGCACCTGCGGACCTGTCAGTGCCACGAGCGGGGTTGTCGCCAGCATCCCCGCCACCGTGGGTGCGATGGCCCGATCCGGCTCCTCCTCGTCCGGGAACGAGGCGGACGCCGGTGGCGCCTCTCCGACGCCTGCACCTCGTGCGCGGCGGTCACCTCTCAGGCCGCCGTCGTCCCCGAAACAACCCTGGCCGCCACAGCTCCACCATCCGGACAGCCGCGCGCCCGACGCAGACGATCCCCAAGAGGGCCGGATAGCCAGATTCGGGTGCGCGAGATGCTGAACTATCTCTCCACTGCCCTGCCCGGGGAGACAGGAGCCGGTGCCCGCATGCTCGCCCTTCAGTGCGCACTACGCATGAACGACTCGGCTCAAGTCAGGCTGCCCTACGGCGTACTGCGCAGTCTTCGCCTCGAATCGGCTGCGGACGTATGGCGCGAGCTCGACGAAACAGGACTGTTGCGTACGCGTACCTGCCCATCCGCCCCTCGTGTGATGGCAGTTCAGATACTCGACGCGGGTCTGCTCACCCAACACCCGGCACGGCCCGACCGGCTCCGCGCCGCCGACTGGGCGTTGCGCGGCGCCTGCTCCGCTCGTACCTCTAACCCGCTACTACGACTTGCCGCCCTGTCCTTCGTCGCCCGCACTGCCCTCGGAAGTGATCACGGCGTGGCGGAGATGGACCATGTGGCGCGAGAGTGCGGAGTGCCTGCCGCCGCTCTTCCCCCGCTACTGGAGCAGTTGGTAGCTGCGGGGATTCTCATGACCTGGCAAGCGGCACTGGACACAGGACTGGACGGAGAGGTGTCATGGAGGCTGGGTCCGAAAGGGCTGCATCCGCGTTCTGCCATCGAGGACGCCAACTGAACGCCCTGGACTGGCTGATCCACCGCCAACGGCGACCTGAAACCAGAGTGAGGAAGTCCGGGGCACATCCGTCCGGCGGCCGGGAAGGCCGAGCTCGGCTACCTGTTCCTTCCGGAGGCGTGGGCCCACCCCAGGACGGTAGGACAAACTCAGGCCTCGGCGGGAAGGCCCCGGGACGCCACGAGCTCGTTGGTCAACTCCACCGTGGCCAGGTACCACCAGAAGATCCAGTCGAGGAAGGCTTCGCCGTAGTCGCCGCGCTGGTCGGCCCGACGGTGACGCAGGTCGAAACGGTTGGCGATCTCGAAAAGAGCGCCCTCGTCCTTTCCAAGGTGTTCCTTGATCAGAGCGCGGCGCTCCTCCAGGATGCGGGCGAGGTTGAAGATCGCCGACCTCTTGCTCTCGGCTGACGTTCCGCGTCCTCGGAAGAGTGCGATGGCGTGGTGCACGCCAGCGGTGATGTCGGGCGGGCTGTCATGAAGCGCTCGGTGCACGAGCTCGGAGCGGGCATCATCGGTGACGGCGACGAGTCGACCGAGGTCCTCTCCCTCTGCGGCCAGCTCGTACTCGATGCCGGCTTTGTGCAACAGCCGGTTCACGCGCCACCGGTACAGGATGCGAGCCGGGCCGTTGTGGAACTCCGCGTGATGCCAGCCGCAACCGCCGTAGCTGTGAAAGTGTCGCCGCCGGGGGCGGCTGATCAAGTCGTGGAACACCTCGACGAGGCCGTAGAAGGTGTCCTCGTCCCATGTCTGCGGAGCCAGGGGCCACAGGTCGGGACTTCCCAGTCGGCGCTCGATCACCTCCGAGGCGTCGGGCAGATCATCGTGGTCGTCCACGCAGTAGTGACCGAACGACTCAACCAGGTATCCGTTCTCGGCGAAGTCCCCGACGAGCCGTGCGAATTCCTCCTGGGCGTCCTGCTCTGCCCGGCTGCCGGGAGAGACGACGACGTTGCCGTGCCGCTGCGACCAGTACGGCCGGGGCGCAACCGCGTGCCGCAGCTCGGACGCTCGCTTGACGAGTTCCCCGAACCAGTCACGCCGATCCTCCACACTGGGCACGCGGCGCCAGCGGCTCGTCGTGGTGGCCCACGGGTCGTCCGCCGGATCTCTCCGGCCGGGTGCCTCCTCGAAGTCCAAGGCCGCGCCCCCTGCGAGGGTCTCCGTCAGGAACCACTTCGCCTGCTCCTCCCAGGAGGAGCCCGTCATCCGAAGAATGCGCTCTCCCTCGGTGACGAACAGCTCTATGGGCCAGCGGAGTTCGTAGTTACTGAAGTCCAAGCTCACCGCAACATCATCACCCATCTGCAGACGCCACGAACATGAGTTACGGGTCCTGTCCGAGTCCTGCTTGAGGTCCTGCCACTGCAGACAGCCGTGACCCGCCATGCCCAGGGATGCTGGAGGGGTGACTGCCCGTCCTGGTACTGCCGCACGGCATCGATTTCCAGAAGTTCCCGTCCTTGATCGAGAGCCGACACTATTGACCGGCCGGCCGCTTCACTGACACAAACACGGACGCCAGAGAACCAATCCGCTGTACCCTCCGTAAACGGGAGTTCTGCAGCGCAAGCGGCACCTGGTGGCATTGGGGGGCTCGATGCGTCTGTGATCAGGGGGCAGGAGTAGCGCAGGTGGCCGCATTCGGCGGGCGTATGAAGATCGTGGCTTACCTCAACCACGAGAAGACGCTGTTTTACCGCTTGGTCCTGGATGTATTGCTGGATGAGGAAGCCCGACTCGGCGTCCACCTCAGCACGGAACAGATCAGGCAGCGGGTCCAGGACAAGCTTGCGAGCGAGCCGGAACTGCTGGAGGCCCTTCCGGCGGTTGATGGCCTGCTTGAAGACCTGTACGGCTGGCGGAACGTGGACCGGATTCACAACACCCGTTACACCACCACGCCCGAGGAGTACCTTCAGCGAGACCATCTGTATCAGCTGACCTCGGCCGGCGCCCGGGTCCATCGCGAGATGACCCGGATCGACGAGGACATGTCCGATGCCGGCTCTCTGCAGGCCTCAATGCTTCCGGAGGTTCTCGCGTCCCTTGCGGCACTGTTGCGGGCCATTCGCGAGGAGGACTGCGACCTCAGCAGCACCCTCGGCGCTTTCCGACGCACGACCGAGGGATTCGTGCGGTTGTCGGAGGACGCGAAGCTCTTTGTCCAGGGCCTGGGCGGCTCGTTGGCTTCCGAGGAGATTCGGGACACCGAGGCGTTCATCGCCTACAAGAACGTCGTGGTGGGGTATCTGCAGTCCTTCACGGTTGTCCTACACCAAAGCGCCGCTCCGATTGTGAAGCTGATCATTCAGTTGGAGCGGGCGGGGCTTTTGGCCCGGCTCACCGAGATGGCGGCGCTTGAGGCCGCGCCCGTCCTGGGTGTCAGCCACGAGGAGGTCGTCCTGCGTGACGCGCAGCGGATGCAACAACAGTGGGAGGGGCTGCGCCGCTGGTTCGTGGCTGCCAGCGACCGTCCTCCGGTCGCCGAGTTGCTGCTCGACCGGGCCTCCGATGCAATCGCCTTCATCGTCATGACTATCGGGCACATCAACGACCAGCGGTTCCGGCGGGCGAGCAGGACGGCCGATCTGGTGGCCTTGGCCGGCTGGTTCGACGGCTTCGACAGGACCGGCGGCGGGCGCGATACCAGCGCCTTGTGGCGTACGGCTTTCGGCTCCTACTCATCCCGACACCTGGGCCATCCCGGTGCGTTCGAGGACGACTGCGATACGGGCCCCGAGGTCGGCTGGTGGCAGAGTGAGCCGGCTCCGGTGTCGGCAGAGTTGCGCTCGCGTGGCCCTCGGGCTCACACGGGAACTCCGCCGCGGGTCCGTGACCCGCGGCGTGCCAAGAGCCTGCTGGCCGCCCGGCAGCAGCAGGAACACGCGGCTACGGAGGCCGCGGAGCGGTCACTGGCAGACAGAGGCCCGGTGCGGCTGTCGGAGCTCGGTCAGTTGGACTCCGCCGAGGCGGAGGTCTTCCTGACCTGTCTTGGACTCGTTCTGTCCACGCACAGGCGAAGCAGGGGCATTCGACGTGCGCGTACCCCCGACGGCCGTCTGCTGATCACGCTGGGACCTGCGGCTGAAGGGGCTGCCGCCGCGGTGGAGCTGCGGGGCGGGGTGTTGAGCACTCAGGACTTCGAGTTGACGCTGCTGGTGGATGAGCGTGGGCGCCGGTGAACGCGTGGACAGGGCAGGAGGGACACGAACGCCGTGAGGTTGTTCGCGCCCTGCTGCACACCCCCGTGCTTCGGCGCGAGGGCCGACACAGGCGGCTGGTCGATCAGGCTCGTAGGCACGAGAAGGAACTACGCGCCTGGTTCGACCGGCAGTTGGGATGGCCGCTGGTGGTCGAGCGCGATCTGATACGGCTGCTCAAGATCCCCGAGAGTCCCGGGCGCTATCCCGATCCGACCGTCCCCACCCCGAGGCAGTGCGCACTGTACTGCCTGCTGTTGGCGGTTCTGGTCGACTGCGGTGGGCAGACCGTGATCAGCGAGCTCGCTGACCGTGTGACCGCACTCACAACCGCGCACCGCAGTCTGCGCAGGTTCGACGCCACCTCGACGCGGGAGCGCCGCGATCTGGTCGCGGCGCTCCGGCTCCTCGCCGAGGGCGGCGTGCTGCGGTCTCCCCGGGAGGCGGGCGTCACGGCCGACTCCGAACAGGCCTACGTCGCGGGTCAGGGCAACGCCCTCTACGACGTAGACCACCGCCTGGCCGCCTCGGCCGTGGTCTGCCCGGTCCCACCCAGTCAGGCCGAAAGCCCGGACGCGCTGCTGCGTGTCGCCGAAGACGAACCCGGGCTCGGGGCCAGGACCGATTCCGAGCTTCGGCAGGCACTCATGCGTCGTCTGGTCGACGACCCGGTCGTCTACGTGGAAGACCTGCCATCGGACCAACGGGAGTATCTGTCCGTTCACCGGGAGGAGTTGGCGGCGGAACTCGTCCTCGGACTCGACACCCGGGTAGAGGTGCGGGCCGAGGGCCTCGCGATCGTCGACTTCCGTTTCTCCGATTCCGAGTTCCCTGCGGCCAGCGCCGTCTCAGTGGCGGCGCTGGCCCTGGCCGACCTGCTGGCCGGAGAGGCCATCCCGGGGCAGACCGGCAGCTTCGTGGTCGGGCACGACCGTCTCCTCGAGCTGGTGGACCTGGTCGCGGAACAGATCCGCCGCGTCGTGCCGAACATCGAGCGCAAGCCCGTGGACGGCGCCGTCGTGCTGAGGTACTCCGTGCCCGTGCTGATGCAGTTCGGACTCGCCGATCCTCATGAAGACGGTGTACTCGTCCGTCCCGCCCTCGCCCGCTACCGCGACCCTTCCGGACGCGGGGCCCGTGTCACCGGGGAGGCATTGCTGCTCTTCGGCCAAGATCTCGATACGCCGCCCCGCCGCAGCAAGACACAGGCCACTCGCCCCTCGATTCCGGAAGGCCGCCCCGATGGCATCGTCGACTGATCGAACGCCGACACCCGCGCTGCAGCGCATTCTCGGCGGGGAGCTGCCCGTGCCGGAACGGGAGCGGTTCCAGCAGTTGCGCCTGGGTCTCATCGGTATGTGGGAGTACGAGGAGCAGGAGTTCGTCTCCTACCGCAACGGACTGATTCTGCGCGGGCGGAACGGGGCCGGGAAGACCAAGGTGATGGAGGTCACCAGCCCGCTGCTGCTGGACGCGCGGCTCAGCGCGCGGCGCCTGGACCCGTTCGGCTCGACTGCACGCCCGATGCGGGACAACCTGTTGCATCGAGGGCGCGGCCATCGCGTCGGGTACAGCTGGTGCGAGTACGGGCGCGTCACCGAGGACGGCAGCTACGAGTTCGTCACCATCGGCATGGGAATGAGAGGCAGCACGTCCGTCAAGGGAGGGGTCCACAAGCCCTGGTTTTTCGTCACCTCGAAACGTGTCGGCCAGGACTTCAGCCTGCTGAACGAGCAGAGACAGCCACTCCTGCGTAAGCAACTGGCGGTAAGGCTCGGCGCCAGCGACGTCTTCGAGGACCGGCGCGCGTACCGAACGGCTGTCGCGAAGCGCCTGTTCGGCGTCGGTGTCGGAAAGCTGGCCGCCCTGGTGGAACTCCTGCTGGTCCTGCGCAAACCGAAGTTGAGCGAGAACTTCAACGGCGAGCAGCTCAGCCGGATGCTGAGTAACGGACTGCCGCCGGTCAGTACGACGTTGCTGGACGACTTGGCCATCCGCTTCGATCAGTTGGCCCGTGACCGCGACGACCTTGAACAGCAAGAGCGGCATCAACTGGGCATGTCCACCTTCCTGTCGGTGTACTCCCGCTACGCGCGCCGGTGGACCAGGAGCGTCGCGGAGCGGTTGGCCGAGGCGGATTCTCAACTCACCAAGGCGCAACAGGGCAGTAAGAGCGCTGCTGAGGAGGTCGACCGGACTGGGAAAGCGCTGAAGGAGGGGCAGGAGCAGCGGCGGCGTTTCCTCGACGAGCGCGAGACCTTCCGGATTGCCGTCGAAGAACTTCGTACCGACCCGCTGATGGATCAGCATGAACTCCTTAGGCGGCTTCTGGAACAGGCCGAGGAAGCGGAAACGAAGCTCCCCGATCTCCGACAGCGGCTGAAGACGGCAGCGTCCGCCATCACTAAGGCGGAAAGCGCAGCCGCCAAGCAGTCCCGGCTTCTCGAAGCTGCCGCTGCCGTGCTCTTGGACGCCGAGCAGCAGGCCAAGACGCGGGCGGCCAAGACCCGCATCGAGGATGCTCATACCGAGCTCGCCGCATCTGTCCGCGAGGACCCCGCTCAGACGGAGGTCACGCTTTTGGGCCACGTGGAAACCCGCGCGAACGTTCTCCGCCGCGCCGTCGTCCTGGCCCAGGCCTCGCAGAACGCCAAGGCCGCACGCGACCAAGCAGACGAAGGCCTCCAAAAGACCTTGGCGCTGCGTGGAACGGCCAAGCGCACCGTGGACGAAGGCGAAAGACAACTCGCACGCCAGATAGCCGAGTTGCGGGTCAAGCTCGTCGACTGGAGCGAGCGGTGCAAGGAGTTGCGGCTGACTGACGGCGACCTGGGTGAGCTCCAGTCACTGACGCCGACCTTCGGACTTCCGGGCGCCACCACCCTCTCCCAGGAGGTCGCCCGTCTCGCCCGCCCCCGAGGCGACCTGCTCGCTCAACAGGCATCCGATCTGGCCACCGAACTGCGTGTCCTGCAGGAGGAAAGGGGCCGAACCGCCGCCCTGCGGCTGCGCGTCGCCAAGGAGAAGGATCCCCTTCCGACGGCCCCGACGCACGAGCGGCGGGATCGCAGCGAAGCCGCCGACGGTGCTCCGTTGTGGCGGCTGCTCGAGTTCGCCCCGGACATCGACGACCGGGCTCGGGCGGGCCTGGAGGCCGCCCTGCTCGGTTCAGGAGTACTGGACGCATGGGTCACCCCTGAGGGAGGCCTGCTGGACGGCAGCACTCTTGACAGTCTCCTGCCCACTGACCGGGAACCTGTGCTCGGCCGTTCCCTCGCCGACGTGCTGCACGCCGTCGACCACGAGATGGTCCCATCGCGGGTGACCACGAGCATTCTCGCTGCTATCGCGCTCGCCCCCTCAGACTCAGAGCAGTCGCCGGGCGATTGGGTGTCGACCAACGGCTCCTGGCGGATCGGCCCGGTCCACGGCCGTACCACGGCGACGCAGGCCGCTTTCATCGGCGCCGCTGCCCGCCAGGCCGAGCGCCTCCGTCGCCTGCAGTCGCTGGACAATCAGCTCGCCGAGCTGGACGGCCGGATCGTACAGATCGACAAGCGGCAGCAGCACCTCACCGAGCGGCAGGACGACCTGCTGGCCGAGTGCAACGAAGTCACCGACTTCGACCAGCCGCTGCGGGACTGCCGCGTGGCCCTATCGGCGGCCAGACACGTATATGAAGCGCACGACACACAAAGCAGACTCGACAAAGCCGCGCTGGACAAACGCGAGACCATCTGGAAGGAGGCGCGTGCAGAGCTCGATAGCTACTCCAGACAATGCTCGACCGGCACTCGGTTGGAAGCGCTCGCCACGGAGCAGCAGGCGCTCACCGAATACGCGACCAGTCTGGGAAACCTTTTCCGCCGTTTGGGCGCCTGGCTGGCCCAGGCAGAGCAGTGCACCAGCGCCGACGCACTGCTGACCACTTGTCGCGACCACCAAAAGCTGGTCAGGATCGACCTGGGCAATGCCGAGCGCGACGCCAAGACGAAGCGCCAACAACACGACGTGCGGCGCAGTGTCGTCGGGGCGGACGTCGACGACGTCTTGAAGAAACTCACCATTGCCCAGACGGGCCTCGCAAAGAACCTCGCCATGGAGAACAAGAGCCTGGCAGCACTGGAGGCCGCAAACAAGCGGGACACCCTCGCTCAATCGGCGTGCGCGCTGGCCCGCGAAGTCGTCGAGCAGCGAAAGCAGGCCTTGGACGACCAGGCCAGAGGGTACAGGGAACTCGACCGGCTCGGATTCCTCGCCCTGGTCTCCGCAGAGGGACCGGCCTTGGGATCCCTCGACGCTGTCACTGCTGCACTGGCTCTGATCCCGCAGCTCATCGACGATCCCTCGGATTCGCGCGCCCTCGACCAAGCACGGGACGAAGTGGACAGCGCCCGCCAAGACCTCGAGACCGTGTTGGCGGGCCCGGACTGGAAGGTACGAGCCGGCAACGAGGACCGGCTCGTCTCTGTTCGTCTGTTCCACAACGGTCAGCACCTCACTGTCGCGCAAGGGCTCGCCATCGTGCAGAGGGAGGTCCACGAACGGAACCGTTTGCTTGACGCGAGTGAACACGATCTGTTCACGGAAGTCCTGCTCGGACAGGTGGGGGACCATTTGCGCCGCCGCCGTGCGCGGGCCAAGGCGCTCATCGAAGAGATGAACAGGCTTCTCGGATTGCGCCGCACAGCCTCGGGGCACGTCATGCGCTTGGTCTGGGAGCCGGACCCCGACGAGGGTGAGGAGACTCGGGAGGCACTGGCGACGCTGGACCAGCAGGCCAACCGATTCCTGCCCGACGAGGCCCGCGAGCACTTGATCGCTTTCCTCAGCCGACAGATTGGCGTGGCCAGGGAGGCGGAAGGCGGTGTGGACTGGAAGAGTCACCTGCGCATCGCCCTCGACTACCGGACCTGGAGCCGGATCCGCGTCCAGTACAAGACCGGCCCGCAACAGAGATGGACAGACATCGACGCTGGCATGCACGGCAAAGGATCCGGCGGCGAAAAGGCCGTCATGCTACAGCTCCCGCTTTTCGCCGCTGCCGCGGCCCACTACGCCGGAGCTGCGCGGACCGCTCCGCGCCCGGTGTATCTGGACGAGGCGTTCGCCGGCATCGACGCCGAGATGCGTGGCGAGTGCATGGGACTTCTCGTCCAACTCGACCTCGACTTCGTCATGGCGAGCCACGACGAATGGGGTTTCTACGAGGAGGTCCCTGGTGTGGCGACCTACCAGCTGTTCCGCGACCCGCAGACGGAGGGAGTCCTCACCACCCCCATCCTCTGGGACGGGGCCCAGCGGCACCCCATGCTCGATCCGGCGCTGCTCGGTGGCAGCGGCCTCGACTTCGACGCTGACGACCGGCTCGACGACGAACAAGCCGACGACGAGACCGACGAGGACGAAGACCTGGACGACGAACCCGAAATGGAGGAGGAGTTCGAGGACACGGACGAGGACGCCACCACCTACCGCCGGACCGGTGGGCTGCTGGATGACATGGACCTCGACTGACATGGGAACCCACGTCGCCCTCCACCCCGATCTCATGGAGTGGGCGGTCAGCCCGGGCGGGGCCCTGTTCTGCGCCCGCGTGCGCCAGCACATCGCCAACGGTGGCAAGCTGAATCGCCGTCTGCGTCTACAGATGACAGACCGTGAACGCGCCGATCTCATAGACCTGTTCGGCGACGCCGTCAGTGCGACCGACGTCCAGCTTGCACGCGCAGACACATTGCTGCGCAGCAGCCGGCACACCTTGCCGCTCCGGATGCTGATCATCGGTGCCGGCGGGCCGATCCGCACGAAACGCGGCCAGACCCGGTACCGGGCAATCATCAAACGGGAACGTCTGATGAGGGAACGCGCCGAGACTCTGGCCGCCATCGCCGACGTCTCGGAACTGGCCACAGAACACAGACTGCTTGCATCCCTGCCGAACGACAACAGACGTGTGCCCCCCAAAGGCTCACGCGCTGGCACTCCTCACTGGGACACGTACTGCGCCGCGTTGCGGGCGGCAGCCGAATGGTTCCGCACCGCGAGCCGAGACTGGAAATGCAGCGAGCGTGAACTGGCAGCGCGGGCACTGGGCGGAACCAAGACGTGGACCGAAGCCTCCAAGGCCGCCTTCTCCAAGCTGGTCGGCCTCCCGTTCACCGAGGCCGTCCACACCAGCGACACGGGCCTGAGGATGACCGGCCCGGCCGAATGGCACCGACAAGGCCTCGTGGCGGACCTCTCCCTCGCTGAACCCTTCATCGAGCTCCCCGGCTGGACGGTCACGAGAGACGGCCGGTTCGACCTCCAGGCTTGTGGCATCCTCCTCATCGAGAACCAGGAGACCTTCGAAGCGGTCACGTCGCGCACCAGCGTCCCCAGGGACTGGCTCTGCATCTGGACCGAGGGATTCGCCTCCGGAGCACTGGCGCACTTCCTGGGTATCCGCGTACCCGAGTCGATGCCGATCGCGGCCTGGGGAGATCTCGACCCGCCGGGCATCGACATCATCCTCGACCTTTCCGCGAAAAGCGGCCGCATCATTCACCCGATCGCGATGGACGCAGACCTGTACCGCCGCGGGCGCAAACTCGTGGAGGAACCGTCACAGCTCGAAAAGTGGCTGAACGAGGCAAAGAAGCATACCGAGACCGTCCCGAGCCCCTTCAAGGGCCTCGTGACCGCCATGATCGAGCACGGAGGGCTTCGCTGCGAACAGGAAGGCATGCACGAACAGGTCCTCCCGTACCTGCACCACTGGCTGGCCGAACTGAAACCGTTCTGAGTGTGCCCTCGGCTGGGCCTCTCGATAAGCGCAGGTCAGAGCCACTCTCATTTCCAATGTCCCAAAATCGCGCTAGTACGATGCCTGTCGAACTGATAGTGCGCAGGTCAGAGACCTTGTCAACTCTCATTTTCAGCGTCGGTCCTCAGCGGAAAACCTGGAGGTGGGCGGGGCGGCCGGGACGGCATCATGTCCGGGTCAAGGCGATCACCACGGGGGTAGGGCATGACCGTCCAGAACATTCTGCTGTCCGGCGTCGTCGGTTCGACCGCGTACGGGCTCGCTCGCGAGGGCTCCGACATCGACCGCCTCGGCATGTTCGCGGTTCCCACGGAGGAACTGCACGGTCTGCACCGGCCGAAGGAGTCCTACGTCACCACCGCACCCGACCGGACCCTGCACGAGGCGGGGAAGTGGTGCCGGCTCGCCCTGTCCGGCAACCCTACGGTGATGGAACTCGTCTGGCTGCCCGACGAGTTGTACGAGACGCGGACCGGCCTCGGGGACGAACTGATCGGCATCCGGGAGTCGTTGCTCAGTGCCGGGCGGGTCCGGGACGCCTATCTCGGGTACGCCACGCAGCAGTTCAGGCGGCTTCAGGGGCGGGGGGACGGGTCGTTCTCGGCGGACACGCGGAAGCGGACCGCCAAGCACGCGCGGCATCTCAAGCGGCTGTGCCAGCAGGGGTTCGAGCTGTACAGCACCGGGCGGTTGACCGTGCGCGTCGAGGACCCGGAGAGCTATCACCGGTTCGGGGAAGAGGTCGCTGCCGACGCCGATGCGGCCTTGCCTGTGCTGGAGCGCTTCGAGGAGGCGTTCGCGGTGACTCGTACGGTGTTGCCGGAGGAGCCGGACGAGCGGGTTGTCGAGGCGTGGTTGCGGAGGGTGCGGCGGGAGTTCTGTGCAGGGTAGGTGAGGGTGGAAAACCGTGTGACCCGGTTGTCCCTTCCTCCCTACACTCACGTCTGTCGTCGCGCCGCCCATGACAAGGGGTGCGCGTTCATCGAGCCGTAGAAGGGGAGTTGGCCATGTGTGAGCACACCGCTGTCGCCACTCCCCGCGCCCGGTACGAGGTGATCCTCGTGTCCTGGGGTGCCCGGTGCTCGCTGCGCGCCCGGCACCGGTCTCTGTGACGAAGTTCTGACCAACGTCAACTCGCTTGCGGTCACAGCAGTTTGACGTTCCGTCATGTCTGTTTCCACAGGCGGGACTTCGTCCTCCCATCGCGCCTTCCCTCACTCGGACGCACCTCGAAAGGCCATAGGGCCATGCGCGACAACCTCGACCGCCAGCTCTCCGCCGTACGCAATCTCGGCATCCTCGCCCACGTCGACGCGGGCAAGACCACCGTCACGGAGCGGATTCTCTATGCCACCGGAACCACCCATAAACGAGGGGAAGTTCACGACGGGACGACCGTCACCGACTTCGATCCTCAGGAACGCGACCGGGGTATCACCATCTTCGCGGCAGCCGTCAGCTGTGACTGGGACGGGCACCGGCTCAACCTGATCGACACCCCCGGGCACGTCGACTTCGCCGACGAGGTCGAGCGCGCTCTGCGGGTGCTGGACGGGGCAGTTGCCGTGTTCGACGCGGTGGCCGGTGTCGAGCCGCAGAGCGAGTCCGTGTGGCGTCAGGCGGATCGGCACGGGGTGCCGCGTATCGCCTTCGTCAACAAGCTCGATCGCGCGGGCGCCGACCTCGACCGGGCCGTCGCCTCCATCCGTGAACGCCTTCACCCGACGCCGCTGGTGGTCCAACTGCCCATCGGTTCCGAGGAGTTGTTCACCGGGGTCGTCGACCTCGTCCAACTGCGGGCGCTGACATGGGCCGACGGTGACGACGGTGTCGTATCCGCCGAGATACCCGAGGAGTTGCGGGACGAGGCGCTGCGTCGGCGACGGCTGCTGGAGGAGGCCGTGGCCGAGCGGCATCCGGTGGCGCTGGAGGAGTTCTGCGGGCGGGGGACGGTGTCGGCGGCGACGCTGGTCGCCGCGCTGCGGGAGCTGTCGATCAGCGGGGACGGCGTGGTCGTGCTGTGCGGCTCCGCCTATCGCAACCGGGGGATCGAGCCGCTGCTCGACGCGGTGGTGGCGTACCTGCCGTCACCGTCGGACGTGCCTGCGGTGCGGGGAATGCCGGTGGAGGGTGGGCGGCACGCGCCAACTGCCGGACCCGTCATAGGAGATGCGCCGGTGTCCGACGCCGCCTCGGCCCCCGTCGAGTCCCGCCCCGCCGACCCCTCCGCTCCCTTCGCCGCGCTCGTGTTCAAGGTCGCCGTCACGCCCACCGGACGGCTGACCTACCTGCGGATCTACTCCGGGACCATCGAGAAGGGAGACGTCGTGCGGGACGCGACAGCCGGGCGCAGTGAGCGAGTTGGGCGGATTCTGCGCGTGCAGGCCGATCGGCATGCGCAGCTGGAGCGGGCCGTGGCCGGGGACATCGTGGCCGTCGTCGGGGTCAAGTCCGCGCGGACCGGGGCGACTTTGTGCGCGCCGGACGCTCCGCTCGTGCTGGAGCCACCCGGTGTGGCGGAGCCGGTCGTCTCCGTCGCGGTCGAGGCGTGCCGGGGCGCGCAGGCCGAGAAGCTGGCATCCGCGCTGGCCCGACTCGCCGAGGAGGACCCGTCGTTGGCGGTGCGGACCGATCCGGAGACGGGTCAGACCGTGCTGTCCGGCATGGGGGAACTGCATCTGGAGGTCGCCGTGGAGAAGATCCGGGGGACGCTCGGGGTGGACGTCAACATCGGCCGTCCCCGGGTGACTTACCGCGAGACCGTCGGGCGAGGCGTGTCCGGTGTCGTGTACCGGCACGTCAAACAGGACGGTGGTGCGGGGCAGTTCGCCCAGGTCGTGCTCGAAGTCGAGACGTACGACGGGGAGTTCGTCTTCCGGTCGGCGGTCATCGGCGGGCGGGTGCCGCAGGAGTACGTCCGTGCCGTCGAGGCCGGCTGCCGTGACGCCCTCGCCGAAGGGCCGCTCGGCGGGCACCGGGTGACCGGGCTGCGCGTCACGCTCACCGACGGGGCGACGCATGTGAAGGACTCGTCCGAGCAGGCGTTCCGTACGGCGGGGAGGTTCGGGCTGCGGGAGGCGCTGCGGGGCTGCGCGATGGTGCTGCTCGAACCGGTCGCCGAGGTCACGGTGACCGTGCCCGAGGCTGTCGTCGGCCTGGTGCTCGGGGATCTCGCGGCGCGGCGGGGGCGGGTCGGTGGGTCCTCGGTGCGCTCTGGTGCGGCGGTCGTCACGGCTACCGTGCCGCTGGCCGAACTCTTCGGTTATGCGGGGCGGTTGCGGGGGCGGACGCAGGGGCGGGGCGTGTTCACGGCTCGGCCCACGGGGTATGCGCCGGCGCCGGCCGGCTTGATGTCGGGCGGCGGGCGGTGACGGTCGCCCGTAGATAGGGGGCGTGGCCCTCGGCGCGGTCAACGGAAAACTGGATGTCACCCTATCGAGTGACATTTCGAATTCTGGGCACGTGTTCGAGGGGCGGTCCGTTGGCCGGGTGTCGGGAGATTTTCCCGGCACCCGGACCAGACGGAGGTAATGAGATGGGCCTTCTCCAGTGCAACCCGCCGATCCCGCCACCGGCTCCCGGCCTGCACCGTTTCGTGCTGGTGCACGAGGAGTTCGAGGGCGGTTCCTTCGACGACGAGCGGTACGAGGGGCTGCGGGTGAACCCACCCGATGGGTGCAGGCCGGTCAACGGGGGGTGCTTCGCCCTCCGTTGTGAGCGACCCGGCCCGACGATGCTCGACGCGATCGCCGAGACGCTCGCCGAGATCCGCCGTGCGCACGGACTCGTGATGAACAGCCTCGGGATCGACCCGAAGGAGTGGATGGACGACGGGAAGGACGGATTCGGGGCGCAGATCGTGGCCCACCTGGTGCTGATGGCCCGCTACCGCGCCGAGTCCCTCGGGTACGGACGCGCGGAGCTGGTGCGGCTGCTCGACGCGACGGGGGTGTGAGGTGCCGGTTCAGCAGTCCCGGAACTCCGGGGACTGGTTGAGGAGCTGGGAGCGGACGGAGGTGAAGCGGGCGTACGTCTCCCCGGTGCGGGCGTCCGGGTGGAAGGCCGCCACGCGGTGGCAGTTCTGGAAGGCGAGGGCCACACCGAAGTGGCGCTCCAGGCTGGTGCGGATGGCGTCGCTGGCGAGGGCGCGCAGGAGCTGGCCGCGTTCGTGCTCGGAGGGGGGCGGGGTCTGGTTGTCGGTGAACTCGGCGGTGCCGCTGGTGAGGTCGGCGGCGAGGGAGGCGATCAGGTCGTAGGCGTAGGGGAGGGAGGTGCGGACGGTGTCCACGAAGTCCTCCTCGCGGACGTCACCGGCTTCGGCCTGGGCGAGGAGGGTGGGGGAGACGTCGAGAGACATGGGGGTCCTGTTCGAGAGATGGGGGTGAAAGGAGAGGCCGTTTTACGGCGGGGGCGGGATGGTGTGCCCCGGTCAGGCGCTCGGGAGGATGCCCGGTACGTACTCCGGGTCCACCTGGGCCGCCAGGTCCAGGCCGGTCGCGGTGTTCGCCCAGGCGCGGGCGTTGCGGAGGTGGAAGTCGACGGCGTGGCGGTGCAGCGCCGGCCAGTCCTTGGGGCGGGCGTCGACCGCGGCGCGCAGGACATCGAGGGCGTGGCGGTTGGTGTCCTCCAGCTCGCCCTGGGGGGTGCCGCGTTCCGCGGAACGTACCCAGGAGGAGTGGGTGAGGTAGGTGAGCAGGTGGTCGCCGGTCTGCTCCTTGAGGAAGAGGAGGTCGTCCTCGCCGGTGACCTTGTTGCCCACGACGGCCAGGGGGATGCCGAACTCCCGGGCGTGGTCGCGGTACTGGCGGTACACGGAGACGCCCCGCCGGGTGGGTTCGGCGACCAGGAACGTCATGTCGAACCGGGTGAACAGTCCCGAGGCGAAGGCGTCCGCGCCGGCGGTCATGTCGACGACGACGTACTCGCCGGGGCCGTCCACGAGGTGCCCGAGGTACAGCTCCACCGCGCCGAGCTTGGAGTGGTAGCAGGCCACGCCGAGATCGCTCTCGTCGAACTCGCCGGTCACCATCAAGGGGACGCCGCCGATCCGCTGGACATGGCGCGCGTGGAGCTCGTCATCACCGAGGAGGCTCAGCAGGCGGGAGCCGCGTCCGGGCGGGGTCGTCTTGACCATCGCCTCGCGGGACGGGATCAGCGGGTTGGTTCCGCGCAGCAGATCCTTGATCTCGCCGATGTGCCCGGCGAGCGGGGCTGCGGTGAACGGCTCGGCATCGGGGTCGAGTGCCTCGGCCAGGTGCTGGTTGATGTCACCGTCCACGGCGAGGACGGGGGCGCCGGTTCGGGCCAGGTGTCGGGCGAAGAGAGCGGAGAGGGTGGTCTTTCCGCTGCCGCCTTTGCCGACGAAGGCAATGCGCATCGCTGGTGACTCTCTGTGGGGCGGGGGTGAGGGAGGGCTGGGGTGTTGAGGGGGCGGGACTTGGCAGGACGGAGATGGTGTGACGGGGCGGGGTCAGGGGCGTCGATGAGGTGGCGCAGGTACGGCTTGTTGAGGAGGGGGTTGAGGCGGGGACGGTGGCCGAGTCCGAGAGGAGCGCCGGGGTGGAGGGGCACGCCGAGGTGGAGACGAAGGGCCTGCTTGGCAGGGTGGGGACGAGGGCTGCTGGGTCGGGGACTGTGGGCGGCGTCGGCGTGGTGGTCGTGTGAGGGCTGGGGGCGTAGATCCCGTGAAGCACTGGGGCGGGCGTCATCCGGAGTGGGGAGGCTCAGGCTGTGAGGGGTGATGACGGACGTCTTGCCGTACCGGTTGCCGTCTGGTGCCACGTGGTGGTGCCTGCGTCGGTCGTCGGGTGGGCGGGGTGTGTGGTCCGGCTGCCTTCAGGTGTCTCTCGTCGCGAGGCTCGGCGTTTTGAAAATGGGTTTCATGTGACTAGGTTTTAGGAGGGCGAGTGGGGGCTGTCAAATCGAGGGGGTGGAGCGGTTGCCGGTGGCCTCTTGATCGCACTGGCGTGCTAGCTGCGTATGATGTGCAAGTGCGTGATTACTGCATAAGGCCAGCCGGCCCGGAGGACCTCGACGAGGCGCGGGCCGTCATGCTCGATACGGTGTACCGGGACTTCGGGACGGGGTACGTGCCGAGATGGCACGGGGACATCATCGATCTGGCCGGTGCGTACGTGGCGCCGGTGCGGCACACGTTGCTGGTGGCGGTGGACGCCGGGGGCGAGGTCGTGGCGACGGGCGCGTTGGACTCGCGCGGCCCCCTGCACCCACCGAACCCCCGGCACCTCGCCGAGTGCTACCCCTCCGGGACGACCGCGCAGCTCAGACGGATCTACACCCGGCGTGAACACCGCCGCAGGGGACTGGCCCGACGCCTGGTCGCGGAGTTGCTCGACTTCGCGGCGGCGGACGGGGGTTACCGCTCCGTGTACCTCCACACGGACCCGTCGGTGGAGGGCGCGGAGGGCTTCTGGCGCTCGCTCGGCGAGGTGGTACTCGACGAACGGAACCCCACCCAGGGCGCGGCCCAGTCGGTCATGCACTTCGAGGTCCCGTTCGACGCGGTCCGCCGGGGCAGGGCCCTCACGCACAAGGCCCGCCCAGCCCAACCCTCTGCGAACAAAACCCCGGCGAACCGAACCACCGCAACCCTGACCTCGGCAGGCAGCACCGCCATAGGCGGGACCCCGACGGACCAAGCTTCCACAGCGCCGATCCCCGCAGTCCGCGTCTCCGCAGCCTCGGCCTTCACAGCGCCGACCCCTGCGGGCCGAGTCTCAGCAACCCTGGTCTCCGCGCCCCCGCCCTTCGCGGACCAGGCTCCAGCGGACGAGCCTCAGTGAATCGGGCCCCCGCAGACCAAGCCTCTGCATCCCCAGCTCCTGCGGACCAGGCCCTCGCAGGCCGCGTCTCCGCAGCATCCGCCCCCGCAGACCGACCCCCTGCGTACAAGACTCCGGCAGACCAGGTCGCCGCACCCCTGGCCTCCGCAGATCAAGCTTCCGCAGCCCCGGGTCCTTCCGGCCGCGTTACCGCAGGCAGGGTCTCTGCGGACCGAACCCCTGCGGACCAGGCCCCCACGGACCGAACCCCCGTAAACCACCCCGCCCCCGCCAGGCACCGCATAGCCACCTCCCCGTCCCCCCTCCTGACAGACCGGTAGAACATGCGCACCCCCCGCCTCCTCCTCGCCCTCTCCGCCCTCCCCCTCCTCGCCGGCTGTTTCGCGTCAGGCGCCGGCGGTGATGACAACGCGTCCGGCAAAGACGACAGCGCCCGTCTCCGGGTTGCCCTCGCCTTCCCGCCCGCCGAGAAGCTCTCCCCGTACGGTGCCGACGCGACGATTCTCAGTCGGCTCGGGGTTACCGAGGGGCTGACCGCGTTGGATGCGAACGGGGCGCCCGCGCCGGCCCTGGCTCAGTCGTGGAAGCGCGTGGATGCTCGGACCTGGGTGTTCGAGCTCAGGGACGCCACCTTTCAGGACGGCACCCGTGTCACCCCCGCCGCCGTGTCCGGCTCGCTCGGGCGTGCCGTGCAGGCCAAGCCCGCCCCCGCCGCGCTCGCCGGTGTGACGCTCAGTGCCGAGGCCGACGGCGTCAGCGGCGTACGGATCACGACCGCCGTCGCCGATCCCGTGCTGCCGTTGCGGCTGACCAGTCCGAGTCTGGCGATCCTCGCGCCGAAGGCGTACGGCGCGCAGGGCGCGGCGGACCCGGTCGGGACCGCCACCGGGCCGTTCGAGATCAGCAAGGTGAACGGTACGACCGCCGCCACACTCGACCGTTTCGACGACTACTGGGGCGGACGCGCCCAGGCGTCCGGCATCGACGCCCGCTTCATAGCCGACGGCACCGCACGCGCCAACGCCCTGCGCACCGGCGAGGTCGACGTCGCCGAGGCGATCCCCGTCGCGCAGGCGGCCACCCTCGACGCCGCGACCCGCAAGGAGACGGCGACCACCCGCACCACCAGCCTCCTGCTCAACAGCAGGACGGGCCCCTTCAAGGACCCGGCGCTGCGGGCCGCCGCAAGGGCCGCCGTCGACACCTCGACGCTGGCCAAGGGCGTGTACGAGGGCCACGCGGACGCGGGCACCGGCATCTACGGCCCCGCCGTCACCTGGGCCGCGGGCAAGCGCACCGCACCCGTCGGCCGAGCCACCCCCGGCAAGCCGGACAACACGGCCGTCACCCTCGCGACGTACGACAACCGCCCCGAACTCCCCGAAGCCGCACAGGTGCTGAAGCAGCAGCTGGAGAAGGCCGGGTTCAAGGTCACCCTGGAGGTGAGGGAGTACTCGCGCCTGGAGGGCGACGCGCTGGCGGGCAAGTTCGACGCGTTCGTGCAGGCCCGCAACACCCTCCTCGACACCGGCGACCCGGTCGCGGTCCTGGCCAGCGACTACACCTGCGACGGCGGCTTCAACATCGCGCAGCTCTGCGACAAGAAGGCCGACCAGGCCGTCGCGGCGGCGCAGGGCGTCACCGACACCGGCAAGCGCCAGGACGCGGCGATGACGGCCGAGGCCGCGATCCTCGGCACCGACGCGGTCGTCCCCCTCGTCCACCAACGGGTCATCACCGGCGTCGGCGCGAGCGTGCGCGGCGTCCTCCTCGACCCGTACGAGCGCACGCTCGTCGGCATCGGCACCCGGCGCTGACCGCGTGGCACGGGTCACGGCGCTCCTGTGGCGGGCAGCCCTCGCCGCCGGCCTGGTCTGCGGCATCGGCCTCCTCCCCTGGCTGACGGACACGGACCCGGCGCTGACCGTCCTCAAGGCCCGCGCCGTCGACCGCGACCCCACCCCGCAGGTCCTCGAAGACATCCGCGGGCAACTCGGCCTCGCCGACGGCCCGTTGCACCTCCTCGGCCAGTGGCTCTCCGGCCTCCCGCAGGGCGACGCCGGCCGCTCCTGGATCTCCGGCGAGGAGGTCACCCCGGCCGTACTCCAGGCGCTCGGCGCGTCCCTGCTGCTGGTGACGGTCGCCCTCGTCGTCGCGACCGTCACCGCCGCCCTGATCTGTACGCCCACCCTCCGCCGCACCCGGCGCGCCCCCGCGAGGTCCGGCTCCGCGATGCTCGCCGCGCTGCCGGAGTTCCTCACGGCGTCCGTGCTCGCCACGGTCGTAGGCGTCCAGCTCGGCTGGCTGCCCGCGCTCGGCTGGTACGGGCTCAAGTGGACGATCCTCCCGGCGCTCGCGCTCGGGCTGCCCGCCGGGGCCGTGCTCGGGCGGCTGCTGGACGACCTGCTGCCCGCGGCGTTCGCCGAGACCTGGGCGAAGGCGGCCACCGCGCGCGGAGTCCCCGGCGGCCGGATCGCCCGGCACGCGGTACGGCGCTGCCTGCCCGGACTGCTGCCCAACCTGGGCCTGTTCGCAGTGGGGTTGACCGGCGGATCGGTCGTCGTGGAGCAGATCTTCGACATCCCCGGCCTCGGCCGCACCACCCTCCAAGCCGCCCTCGCCCAAGACCTCCCGGTCCTCCAGGCGGGCACCCTCGCGCTGGTCCTGTTCGCCGCCCTCGTCACCGGCGCCGCCCGCCTCGCCGCCCGCCCCCTCCTCGGCCCCGCCCTGCGCGACGGCGCCCTCCCCACCCTGCACCGCCCCGACCCGCCCGCGCACAGACTCCCGCCGCTGCTGTACGGCGGACTCCTCGTCGCCGTCGTCGTGGCAGGCCTGCCCCGCGACCCGCTCGCCGTCGACACCACCCGGCGCCTCCAACCCCCGTCCGCAGCGCACCCGTTCGGCACCGACGCCCTCGGCCGCGACCTCCTCGCCCGCGTCGCGCACGGCGCGCTGGACACGCTGCTGCTCGCGGGCGGGATCAGCCTCGCCGCGTACGTCATCGGCGTCCTGCTGGGGCTCGTGCCGAGGCTGTCGGCGCCGCTCGTGGACACCGTCAACGCCGTACCGCCCGTCCTCGCCGCGCTGCTGGTCGCCGCCGTGTGGGGGAGCGGTGCGAGTACGCCCGCGCTCGCGGTGACCGTCGTCGCCTGGGCGCCCCTCGCCGCGCACACCTCCGCGCTGCTCGCCCAGGAGAAGGCGGCCGTCCACCTCGCCTCGACCCGCGCGCTCGGCGCCGGGCGACTCCACCTCCTGCGGCGCGCGCTGCTGCCCGCGATCCTCCCGCCCGTCGCCCGCCACGCAGCCCTGCGCCTGCCCGGCAACGCCCTCGCCCTCGCGACCCTCGGCTTCCTCGGCCTCGGCGCCCAACCCCCGTCCCCGGAATGGGGGTTGCTGCTCGCCGAGAACCAGCCGTACGCGGAACGCGCCCCGTGGGCCGTCCTCGCGCCCGCCGCCGCGCTCGCCGTCCTCGGCGCGCTCGCGGTGACCGCCGGAGGGCTGCGCGGACGCCGTACGAGCGACCCCGGCGACCCGCAGATTCCCGAACTACCCGAACCCGTACGAGAGTTGGTGGCGGCCCGATGACCCTGGCGACCGGCGTCGAGAAGACGGCGCGGCTCTCCCCTCTGCTGCGGCTGCTGATCCTCACCCAACTCGCCTTCAACGTCGGGTTCTTCGCGGTCCTGCCGTTCCTCGCCGAGCACCTCGGGACCGGGATCGGGCTCGCGGGGTGGCTCGTCGGGTTCGTGCTGGGGCTCAGGACGTTCAGCCAGCAGGGGCTGTTCGTCGTCGGGGGCGCGCTCACCGACCGGTACGGGGTGCGGCCCGTCGTCCTCGCCGGGTGCGTGCTGAGGATCGCCGGGTTCGTGTGGCTCGGGTTCGCCGGTCATGTCGCGTCCGTCATCGGGGCCGTGCTGCTCATCGGGTTCGCCGCCGCGCTGTTCTCGCCGGCCGTCGAGAGCGAGGTCGCGCGGCAGGCCGTCGTCTGGGAGGAAGAGGGCAACGGGCCCCGCACGCGCGTGCTCGCGCTGTTCACCGTCGCCGGGCAGGCCGGCGCGTTCGTCGGGCCGCTGATCGGGGCGCTGCTGCTGTCCGTCGACTTCCGTACGGTGTGCCTGGCCGGGGCCGGGATCTTCGTCCTCGTCCTCGCCGGACACGCGTGGCTGCTGCCGCAGCACATACCCGGGCGCCAGAAGACGCGGGTCAAGGGCGGGGTCGGGCCACTGCTGCGCAACCGGCGCTTCCTCGCGCTGTGCTGCGCGTACGGGGCCTATCTGCTCGCCTACAACCAGCTCTACCTCGCGCTGCCCGCCGAGGTCGAACGCGCGGCCGGGTCGCAGACGCCGCTGTCGTGGCTGTTCGCGCTCTCCTCCGCGCTCGTCGTCGCCGCGCAGCTGCCCGTCACGCGGTGGGTGGGGGAGCGGCTCAGCCTCCGTACGTCCATGGCGGGCGGGCTCGCGCTCATCGCCGCAGGGTTCGCGGTCGTCGCCGCGGCGCTGCCCGCGAGGGTGGAGGGCAACGTCGGGCTGCTGCCCGCCGCCGGGTTCGTCGTACTGCTCACGTTCGGGCAGATGCTGGTCGCGCCGGCCGCGCGGGCGTGGGTGCCCGACCTCGCGGCCGAGGGGCGGCTCGGGTTGTACACGGGGGCGTTGTCGTCGGTGTCCGGGCTGATCGTGCTGGTGGGGAGTTCGCTCACGGGGACGCTGCTGGATTCGGGGTTGCCCGCGGCGGTGCCGTGGGTGGTGCTGGCGGTGGTGCCGGTGGGGGCGATCGCGTTGTTGCCGCGTACGGAAACGGCCGGGTCCAGGGAAACGGCCGTGTACGCCGAACCCGTCGAGGAGAGCGCGTCGATTTCCAAGAACAGCCAAGGCGGGTGAAGCTGCGCGCGTGGGCGTGGCAGGATCCCGGGACATGAGTGCGTCGCCGGGGGTTCGGGGGTTGCGTGCCGCCGTGTTCGCGGCGGTGTGCGTGCTGCTGGCTGTCGGGGCGCATCTGGTGGCGGTGGGGGAGACGCCGTCCGCCGGTGCGCAGGGGCTGGGGTTCTGTGTCGTCTTCGGTGCCGGGTGGGTGCTCGGGGGGCGGGAGCGGAGTCTCGTCGGGATCGGCGGGGCGACGCTGGTGGCGCAAGGTGCGCTGCATGTGGGGTTCGGGAGGGTGACGAGGGGTGGGAGCGGGATGAAGGGCATGAACATGCCGCTCCCCTCGCACTCCGCTCACCTCGACTCCGCTCACTCCAACCTCGCTCACCTCGACCTCGCGCACCCCAACTCCGCTCACCTCACCCTCGTACACCACTCCACCCCCCACACCCTCGCCGCCCACTTCCTCGCCGCGCTGCTCACCTCCTGGTGGCTCCGGCGCGGCGAGGCCGCCCTCTGGTCCCTCCTGCGCCGCGCCGTCGCGCTGGTCCCCGGGCTCGTCGCCTGGTGGCGCGGGCCCGTGCGGATCGCCGCCGGCGCCAGCAGAGTCGTACGGCGGTGGCGGCATCTGCCCGCGCCGCGAAGCCTCCTGCTGCGGCACGCCGTACGGCGTAGAGGTCCGCCCGAGCCGGTTCCGTACCCGGCCTGAAGGAATCGACTCAATTCGTACGGAGATCAGTCAGCCATGTTCCGCACACGTACCGCGGCCCTCGCCGTCCTGCTCGCGGCGGGCGGTGTCCTCGCGGCGGCCGGCGCCGCGTCCGCGCACGTCACCGTCCACCCGGAGAGCTACGCCCAGGGAGCCACCGACGGCCTCCTGACGTTCCGCGTCCCCAATGAGGACGACAAGGCCAGTACCTCCCAGGTACAGGTCTTCCTCCCCACCGACCACCCCCTCCTCGGCGTCCTGGTCCGCTCCCAGGACGGCTGGACCCCCAAGGTCACCACCGCCAAGCTGAAGACCCCGGTCAAGACCGACGACGGGACGATCACCGACGCGGTCTCCGAGATCACCTGGACCGGCGGGAAGATCGCGCCGGGCCAGTTCGAGGACTTCGACGTCGCCTTCGGCCAGCTCCCCGAGGACGCGGCGAAACTGGAGTTCAAGACCCTCCAGACGTACGACAGCGGCAAGGTCGTCCGCTGGATCGAGGCGGCAGGCCAGGGCGACGACGACCCGGAGAACCCGGCGCCGGTCCTGACACTGACCTCGGGGAAGCCGGCGGCGGCACCCGTCGCGAAGAGCGCCGCCGACCACGACTCGACGGCCCGCGAACTGGGCATCGGCGGACTGGCGCTCGGCGCGGTCGCGCTGGGGGCGGGGGGCTTCGCGGTGGCGCGGGCGCGCTCGCCAAGGTCGTAAGCATCACGTCGTAGAAACGAAAAGGCGTAGAAACGAAAAGACCCGGACTCCCCCCGCGGGGTCCGGGCCTGTCGTACGAGAAGTCAGCGTGCCGCGAGCACCGGCCGCTCCTGGGCAGCCAGCGCCGCCACGATCGGCTCCGAGATCACGACGACGGGCTCGGGCCGGACGACGACCGGCTCGGCGACAGCCGCGCTCTCCACAACCTTCTCCGCCTTCTTCTCGGCCCCCGGCCGCGTCCGGAACAGCCACAGCACGTCCCGGCCGAACGACCAGATCAGCGCCGCCAGCGACGTACCAGCGATCGCCAGGTTCGCCGCGTACGGCAGCAGTTCGGAAGCCGCGAGGAGCAGGCACACACCCTGCGTAGCCGCGACCGTCTTGCGCGCCATGCTGTGCGGCAGCGCGGAGTTGAGCCACGGCCAGACGTACGCGGCGGCGACGAACACGTACCGCATCGCGCCCATCAGCAGCGCCCACGGCCCGAGCTGGGTGGAGACGTACACGCTGAGCACCAGGATCAGGAACGCGTCGACCTCCATGTCGAACCGCGCGCCGAGCGGCGTCGACGTCCCCGTACGGCGGGCCACCTTGCCGTCCACGCCGTCCAGGATGAGGGCCACCGCCGTGAGGCCGACCAGCAGCGTGACCGGCGGCGCGGACTCGAAGGAGTCGGCGACCAGGGCCGTCACCCCGCCGACCAGGACCGCGCGGCCGAGCGTGACGCGGTTGGCGGGGCCGAACGTGCGGATTCCGGAGCGGTGGCAGGCGCCGGACAGCAGGGCCCAGGTACCGAGGGCGAAGACGAGGCCGGTAGCCCAGCCCGCCGTCCCCATGCCGATCACCGAGCCGAGCAGGGCCAGCAACAGGAGCTGAGCGCCCGCTCCCAGAGCGGTCTCCTGCTGGACCAGCCTTGCCTCGTACGTGTTGTTCAGGGCCACCGCACATCCTCCGGCCGAGTGACAGAGTCGATCATCGCCGCGTACTGTGCGCGGCCTGTGCCACATCTCGGTACGTGAACCGGATGCAGATCGTTCAGGAGGTTTTCTATGAAGGGCGCCGCACGCGCGTTCTGGGTCAGCCGTCCGGGTGAGGGGGAGCTGCGTGATACGGCGGTTCCCGCGCCCGGCGAGGGCGAGGTGCTGGTGCGGACGCTGTGGTCGGGGATCAGCCGCGGCACCGAGACGCTGGTGTTCGGCGGCAAGGTCCCCGAGAACCAGCACACGGCGATGCGCGCGCCGTTCCAGGAGGGCGATTTCCCGGCGCCGGTGAAGTACGGGTACCTCAATGTGGGCGAGGTCGAACAGGGCCCGGCGGAACTCGTCGGCAAGACGGTGTTCTGCCTGTACCCGCACCAGACGAGGTACGTCGTACCAGCCGCAAACGTGATGGTCGTACCGCCCAACGTCCCCGCCGAACGAGCCATCCTCGCCGGCACAGTAGAAACCGCCGTCAACGCCCTCTGGGACGCCGCCCCCATGATCGGCGACCGCGTGGCGGTCATCGGCGGCGGCATGGTCGGCTCCTCGGTCGCGGCCCTCCTCGCCAGGTTCCCCGGCGTGAAGGCCCAGCTCATCGACGCCGACCCCACCCGAGCCGACACGGCCGCGAAACTCGGCATCGACTTCGCCCTCCCCCAGGACGCGGCCGGCGACCTCGACCTCGTGATCCACGCCAGCGCCACCGAGGCCGGCCTCAACCGGGCCCTCGAACTCCTGCGCCCCGAGGGAACCGTCGTAGAACTCAGCTGGTACGGCGACCGCCGGATCGCCCTCCCGCTCGGCGAGGCGTTCCACTCCCGGCGTCTGACGATCCGCAGCAGCCAGGTCGGCACCGTCTCGCCCGCGCGCGCGAGCCGCTCCTACGCCGACCGCCTCGCGCTCGCCCTCGACCTGCTCGCCGACCCGGCGCTCGACGCGCTGATCACCGGTGAGTGCGCGTTCGAGGAACTCCCGGCCGTGCTCCCGAAGCTGGCCTCCGGAGAGATCCCCGCGCTGTGTCACCGCGTGCGCTACCCGGCGCCTTGACGGGCGTCGTACGCCTGACCTGAGAAAAGAGTGAGTGGCCGCTGAACAAGGGGAAGCGGCCGGCCGTACTACACGGCATCCTCCGGCGCGAGAAGGCCGGGGGACCAGACGTGCCGCACCTGGAGGGTCGTCCGTTGTTCAGTGTCACCGTCCGCGATCACATCATGATCGCCCACAGCTTCAGCGGCGAGGTCTTCGGACCCGCGCAGCGCCTGCACGGAGCGACGTTCCTCGTGGACGCCACCTTCCGCCGTGAGCAGCTGGACGACGACAACATCGTCGTCGACATGGGACTCGCGAGCCAGGAGCTCGGCGCCGTGGTCGCGGAACTGAACTACCGGAATCTGGACAACGAGCCGGATTTCGCGGGGGTCAACACCTCCACCGAGTACCTGGCGAAGGTCATCGCCGACCGGCTCGCCGAGCGGATCGCGAAGGGAGCGCTCGGGGAGGGCGCGCGGGGCATCTCCGCGCTCTCCGTCACGCTGCACGAGTCGCACATCGCCTGGGCGAGTTACGAGCGTGCGCTGTGACCGACACGACGATGGAGCGGACGCCGGTCCGGCTCGACAAGTCGGCGCTCGCCTACGTGCCGAAGCAGCAGCCGGTGCAGCCGGTGCAGCCGGTCGCCAGGAAGAACGGGGACCTGATCCCGATGTCCCTGCGGACCGTGCACTTCGTCCTGCCCGGCGGGGTCGACGACCCGAGCCGTCCCAGCGGCGGCAACGCCTACGACCGCCGCGTCTGCCTGGACCTGCCCGGCTTCGGCTGGCAGGTCCGCAAGCACCTCGCCGCCGGTGAGTGGCCGCGCCCCGCCGCCGAGGACCGCGACGCGCTCGCGCGCACACTGCGCGACCTGCCCGACGGGTCGGTCGTCCTGCTCGACGGGATCGTGGCCTGCGGGGTCCCCGAGGTCGTCGTCCCCGAGGCCGAGCGGCTGCGGCTCGCCGTCCTCGTCCACCTCCCCCTCGGCGACGAGACGGGCCTCGCGCCCGAGGTCGCCGCCGAACTCGACGCCCGCGAACGGGCCGTGCTGCGCGCGGTGCCCGCCGTCATCGCCACCAGCGACTGGGCCGTACGCCGCTTGGTCTCGCACCACGGCCTCGCCCCCGAGAAGGTGCACGTCGCCGCCCCCGGCGCCGACATCGCGCCGCTCGCCTCCGGCACCGACGGCGTCTCGCACCTGGTGTGCGTCGCCGCCGTCACCCCCCGCAAGGGCCAGCACCGGCTCGTCGAGGCGCTCGCCACCGTCACCCACCTGCCGTGGAGCTGCGACCTGGTCGGCGGCGTCGACCAGGACCCCGAGTACGTCGCCCACCTGCGCGAACTCATCGCCCGCCACGGCCTGGAAGACCGCCTGCACCTGGTCGGAGCGAAGACCGGCGCCGCCCTCGACGCCAGCTACGCCTGCGCCGACCTGATGGTCCTCACCTCGTACGCCGAGACGTACGGCATGGCCGTCACCGAGGCCCTCGCGCGCGGCATCCCCGTCCTCGCCACCGACGTCGGCGGCGTCCCCGAGGCCGTCGGGCGCGCACCCGACGGCGGGGTGCCCGGGATCCTCGTGCCCCCGGAGAACCCGGCCGCCCTCGCGGCCGAACTGCGCGGCTGGTTCGGGGAGGCGGACGTGCGCCGCCGCCTCAAGTCCGCAGCCCGCGGCCGGCGCGCCGCACTCGGCGGCTGGGCCGCCACCGCCAAGAGCCTCGCCGGCGTCCTCGGCCGGCTTCCCCGCGAGTCCTGGAGGGCCGCATGAGCAGCGCGGACGTCATCCCCGGCGCCGGACCGGTCGCCGAACGCGCCACCGTACGGCTGCGCGAGTCCGGCCCCGACGACCCGCCCCGGTACGCCCCCGAGTGGCTCCAGCTCCGTGAACCCGCCGACGCGGGCGCGCGGGCGCTGGACCTCCTCGACCCGCTGCGGATACGGCTCGCGAACCTCCCCCGGGGGAAGGCCGGGGTCGTGGTGCACGACCTCGGGTGCGGGACCGGGTCCATGGGGCGCTGGCTGGCGCCCCGCCTGGACGGGCCCCAGCACTGGGTCCTCCACGACCGGGACCCCTACCTCCTGCACTTCGCGGCCGTCGCCTCGCCGCGCGCCGCCGCCGACGGCAGCCGGGTGACCGTCGAGACGCGGCGCGGTGACGTGGCCCGGCTGACGCCGGACGCGCTCAGCGGGGCGTCCCTCGTCACCGCGTCCGCTCTGCTCGACGTGCTGACCCGCGAGGAGATCGACGCGCTCGTCGACGCGTGCGTGGGCGCCGGGTGCCCGGCGCTGCTCACGCTGTCCGTCGCCGGTCGCGTAGAGATGTCCGACCCCGACCCGCTCGACACGGAGATCCAGGACGCCTTCAACGCCCACCAGCGGCGGGACGGGCTCCTCGGTCCCGACGCGGCGGACGTGGCCGCCGAGGCGTTCAGTGCGCGGGGGGCCACGGTGAAACTGCACCCCAGTGCCTGGCGACTCGGGCCCGCCGAGGCCGCGCTGACCGCGCAGTGGCTGCGGGGATGGGTGGGCGCGGCCGTCGAGGAACGCCCCTCGCTCGCCGCCCGCGCGCAGGCGTACCTGGAGGCGCGGCTTGCTGCCGCCGCTGCCGGGGAGCTGCGGGTCGTCGTCCACCACACGGATCTGCTGGCGCTGGCCCGGCCGGTGGGGAGCGTCTGATGGCCGAGGGGTCGGGGGGTGTCGGAACGGGTGGGGTGGGCGTGAGGCCTTCGTCCGAGGTGCGGCAGGGCGTGGAGGTTCTGTCGCACGGGGACGAGGGTGAGGCGGCCGGCGTCGAACGCTCGGCGTCGGGTTCGCGGGGCTGGGTACGGGTTCTGCGGACCCACTTCGGGACGCTCGCCGGGGTCCTCATCATCGGCGTGCTGCTCTGGCGCATGGGTACCGGCGTCTTCCTCGACGGGCTGCGGCGGATCGACGCCGGGTCGCTGCTGCTCGCGCTCGCCATCGGCGGGGTGACCACCTTCTTCAGCGCCTGGCGCTGGGCGCTGGTCGCGCGGGGGCTGAAGATCCGGCTGCCGCTCGGGGCCGCGTTCGGCGACTACTACCGGGCGCTGTTCCTCAACGCGGCGCTGCCGGGCGGGATTCTCGGCGACGTCCACCGGGCCGTGCGGCACGGGCAGAGCGAGGGCGATGTCGGGCGGGGTGTGCGGGCCGTGTTCTGGGAACGCGCCGCCGGACAGCTCGCGCTGGCCGTCGTCGGTCTTGGCGTGCTGCTCGCCGTACCCTCGCCGGTCGCCGGGGAGGTGCGGCACGTCGTTCCGCTGGTCGCGCTCGCCGGGGTCGGTGCGCTGGCCGTTCTGCTCGCCGTCCGCATGAACCGGACGCCTGTGTCGTCCCGGCGCGGGAGGGCGGTACGGGGGATGCTCGGCGAGGGGCGGGGGGCGCTGCTGTCCCGCCGTAACGGGCCGGGGGTCGCGCTGTCCTCGGTCGTCGTCCTCGCCGGGCACATCGGTACGTTCGTCATCGCCGCGCGGGTCGCCGGGGCGTCCACCTCCGTCGTACGGCTGCTGCCGCTCGCCGTGCTGGCGCTGCTCGCGATGGGGGTGCCGCTGAACGTCGGCGGGTGGGGGCCTCGGGAAGGGGTCACGGCGTGGGCGTTCGGGGCGGCGGGGCTGGGGGCCGACATGGGGTTCTCGGTGTCGGTGGTGTACGGGGTGCTGTGTTTCGTGGCGGCGCTGCCGGGGGCCGGGGTGCTGGTGGTGCGGTGGTGGACGGGGATGCGTGCCACCCCCGTACCCGCCCGGGCGTCGTCCTACTCCGTCTCTTCCGAAATCCGCGAACTCAGCAGCGAGAAATACGCCCCGAAGGAATCCACGAGGCTCGCCAGAAGCCGTTCCCCTTTTTCCGCCGAGCCGAGCGAAGGCCGGCCGATGACACCCGAATCGGTATAGGCGGACATTCCCGAGGTGAGGAGATGACGGCGGTCGTCGGCGGTGAAATCGGCGGACTCGTAGCCGGGCCTGACGACTTCCGGGTGCGCGTGCAGAAGGATGGACGTCTCGATTTCACCGGCGTGCATGTCGGTGAGGAGGGAGGTTTCGACCCCGGCGTGGACGCGGGCCTCCTCCCAGTCCTCCGGGGCCGGGAAGAGCGCGAGGTGCTCGCCCCGCGCGGACGCCTCCTGGACGACGTTGCCGAGGACGTAGTTCCCGCCGTGCGCGTTGACCACGACCAGACCCTCGACCCCGGAACGCCGCAGCGAGTCCGCGATGTCACGGACCACGGCGTGCAGGGTCACGGCGGAGATGCTGACCGTGCCCGGCCAGCCCGCGTGCTCGTGCGAGCAGGCGATGGTCACGGGCGGAAGGAGGTGCACGGGATGCGAGGCCGCGATCTCGCGCGCGATCGCGCAGGCGACGAGCGTGTCGGTGGCCAGCGGGAGATACGCGCCGTGCTGCTCGTAGCTGCCGACGGGAAGGACCGCGATCCGCGTTGAGACAGCAGCCCCCCGCGTCCGTACGTCATCGGTGGTGTCCGTCGGCAGTGCCGAGGCCACCGTCCCACGCCCCGCCGCCCGTATCTCCGGACCACTCATCGCTTTCCCGCCCTTTCGACTCCCCATCGGACTCTTAGGAACCAGATCATGACAGAAAAAATCGGTGTACTCGGCAAGAAGACCCCGCAGCGCACGGGCGTGGAACGCGTGGTGAATGCCCCTCTTCCTACGGTCTATGGCAAATTCCAGGCGGTCGGTTACATGGACCACGACCGGGGTGACGAACAAGTCGCGCTGGTCTACGGCGAGATCGGCACCGAGGACGTCCTGACCCGGCTGCACTCGGAGTGCCTCACGGGTGACGCGTTCGGCTCGCAGCACTGCGAGTGCGGCGACCAGCTGGACTCCGCGCTGCGTGCGGTGGTCGCCGAGGGCAGCGGTGTCGTCGTCTACCTGCGCGGCCACGAGGGCCGGGGGATAGGCCTGTTGGGCAAGCTGCGCGCGATGGCGCTCCAGGCGGAGGGCCTGGACACGGTCGAGGCGAACGTCGCCCTCGGCTTCCCCGTCGACGCCCGCGACTACGGCGTGGCCGCCGAGATCCTGCGCGACCTGGGCGTGAAGTCGGTGCGCCTGATGTCCAACAACCCGCGCAAGCGCGAGGCGTTGACGGACAACGGCATCGAGGTCGCCGAGGAGGTGCCGCTGCTGATCCCGCCGTGCGAGAACAACATCACGTACCTGCGCACCAAACGCGAACGCCTCGACCACCGCCTCCCGCACCTCGACGCGGTCGCCCACTGGTCCTGAACTCCCGCTGTCCGGACGGCCATCGCACGCCCCGGCCTCGGCAGACGGGCCGGGGCCGCCGCCCACAAGGAGTCGCACGCTTGAACACGCATGCCTCGGTCGTCGTCATCGGCGGCGGGGTGATCGGCACCAGCGTCGCCTGTCACCTCGCCGCCGCCGGGGTCCGCGACGTGGTGCTCGTCGAACGGGACGAACTCGCCGCCGGGTCGACCTCGAAGGCCGCCGGAGGGGTCCGCGCCCAGTTCTCCGACGAGGTCAACATCCTGCTCGGCGCCCGCAGTCTGGAGGCGTTCGCGCGGTTCGGCGAGGACACGGGCCAGGACATCGGCCTGCACCGCACGGGTTACCTCTTCCTCCTCACCACCCCCGAGGAGGTCGCCTCCTTCGAGGCGGGCATCGCGCTCCAGAACTCCCTCGGCGTCCCGAGCCGCTTGATCGACCCGGCCGAGGCACAGCGCCTCAACCCGCTGATCACCACCGACGGCCTGCTCGCCGCCGCGTACTCGCCCGACGACGGGCACTGCACGCCCGAGTCCGTCGTCCACGGCTACGCGGCCGTCGCCCGCCAGCACGGCGTACGCATCCTGCGCCGCACCGAGGTCACCGGCATCGAAGTGCGCGGCACCGCGATCACCGCCGTGCACACCGGCATCGGCCGCATCACCACGAACACCGTGGTCTGCGCGGCGGGCGCCTGGTCGAAGTCGATCGGGGCAATGGTGGGTGTGGATCTGCCCGTTCAGCCGCTGAGACGTCAAGTCGCCGTCACGGAAGCCCTTCCCGGGCTGCCGCCTGACCTCCCGATGACGATCGACTTCACCACCAGCTTCTACTTCCACCCCGAGGGCCCCGGCCTGCTGGTCGGCATGTCCGACCCGGACGAGCGGCCCGGCTTCGCCACCGACGCCCACGACCGCTGGATACCGCGCCTCGCCGCCGCGATGGAACACCGGGCGCCCGCCCTGCTCGACCTGCGCCGCACGGGCGGCTGGGCGGGCCTGTACGAGGTCACCCCGGACCACAACGCGCTGATCGGCGAGGCGAGTTCGGTCTCCCGGTTCCTGTACGCCACCGGCTTCTCCGGCCACGGCTTCCTCCAGGGGCCCGCCGTCGGCGAGGTGATGCGCGACCTGGTCCTCGGCCGCGTACCCTTCGTGGACGTCACCCCCCTGAGCGCCGGCCGCTTCGCCGCCGACGCCCCGCGCCCGGAGGCCAACCGCGTATGACCGCCGTCCACTTGTGGCTCCGCCACGAACCCCGCGCCACCGAACGCCGCACCCCGGTCGTCCCCGCCGACGCCCGCCGCCTGACCGAGGCCGGCATCACCCTGACGGTGGAGGACTCGCCCCAACGGATCTTCCCCACCGAGGAGTACGAGGCTGTCGGCGCCCAAGTCGCGCCCGCGGGCTCGTGGGTGTCGGCGCCGGGCGACGCGGTGATCCTGGGCCTGAAGGAACTCCCCGACGACCCCGCCGAGTTGGTCCACCGGCACATCTTCTTCGGCCACGCCTACAAGCGACAGCCCGGTGCCGAGGCCCTGTTGACACGTTTCGCCCGAGGCGGCGGTGCCCTCCTCGACCTGGAGTACCTCACGGACGACGACGGCCGACGCCTCGCCGCGTTCGGGTACTGGGCCGGGTTCCTCGGCGCCGCCCTCGCCGTCCTCCAGCACCGGGGGCGCCTCGCGGGGGAGTTGACGCCGACGGACGAGAAGTCGCTGCGGGAGCTGCTGAGTTCCGTACCTGGAGATGCGGACATCGCGGCCCTGGTCATCGGCGCGCTGGGCCGCAGCGGGCGGGGTGCGCGGGACGCTCTCGCGGCGGCGGGCGTGGCACCGACCACTTGGGACGTCGCGGAGACCCAGAACCTGGACCGCGACGCCCTGTTGGGCCACGATCTGCTGGTCAACTGCGTTCTCGCGACGACCCCCGTACCCCCGTTCGTCCGCCCCCAGGACCTCGACGACCCCGGCCGCCGGCTCCGCACGGTCGCCGATGTCACCTGCGACGTCGGCTCGCCCCTCAACGTCCTGCCGGTCTACGACCGTACGACCGAATGGACCGACCCCGTACGGCGGTTGCGTGACGAGCCGCCGTTCGACCTGATCGCGATCGACAACCTGCCCTCGCTGCTGCCGCTGGAGTCGAGCACCGACTTCTCGGCCAGTCTGCTGCCGCAGCTGCTCGCTTTCCGTACGGATGACGGGCCTTGGGCGCGCTGCCTGGCGCGTTTCGCGTCGGCGTCGAGCGAACTCGGCATCAAACAGGGCTAGTCGGGAAGGGTCAGTCCCGGAAGTGACGTCGAGGCAAGGGGAGGCAGCGGTGTCGCAGCAGCACATACCCGCGAGCGGTACGGTCCACTGGATAGGCGCCGGCCTCTCCACGGGCAGCGGACTGACCGCGCTCACCGCACAGGCGGACCGCGTCCGCCTGTGGCACCGCACCGTCGACCGCGCGGCCGAGGCGCTCGACCGCCTCGGCATCGCCGACCGGGCCGAGCCCCGCGCCTACACGCTCGACGCGCTCGCCGCCGAACTCGCCCCGGGGGACGTGGTGGTGTCGATGCTCCCGGCCGGCGACCATCCCGCGCTGCTCGCCGCGTGCGTCGCCGGGCAGGCCCACTTCGCCTGCTCCAGCTACGTGTCCGACGAGATCGCGGCGCAGGCCGAGGCGGCGCGGGCGGCGGGCCTGACCGTGCTCACCGAGGCGGGGCTCGACCCCGGCATCGACCACCTCTTCGCGCACAGCCTCGTCTCACGGGCCCGCGCGGAGATCGGCGCGGAGAACAGGGCGACCTACTCCCTCACCTCCTGGTGCGGCGGCCTCCCCGCCGTCCCCAACTCCTTCCGCTACCGCTTCAGTTGGGCGCCCCTCGGCGTCCTCAACGCCCTGCGCTCACCCGCCCGTCACATCGAGTCCGGCGTGGAGAAGGTGACGCCTCTCCCCTGGGAGGCGACGCGTGAACTCGCCCTCGGCGGCGAGACGTTCGAGGCGTACCCCAACCGCGACAGCGTCCCCTTCATCGCCCAGTACGACCTGCCGTCCGGCTGGCTGGCCGACACGTTCGTGCGGGGCACCCTCAGGCTCCAGGGCTGGCAGCAGGCGTGGGACTCGGTCTTCGCCGAGCTGAAGAAGGGCGACGACGCGCGGATCGCCGAACTGGCGGGGGAGTTGGCCCGCACCTACCCCACGACCCGCGCGGACCGCGACCGCGTGGTCCTGGGCGTCTCCCTGTCGGTCCGCAGCCCCAACGGCCGCACCTGGTCCGGCAGTTACCTCCTCGACCGGGTCGGCACGGCCGAGGAGTCCGCCATGGCCCACACGGTCTCCCGCCCCCTCGCGCTCGGAGCCCGCCACATCCTGGACTCCTCCCTGCCGCCGGGGTTGAGCCGAGCGGCGGAGACGGCGGTCCGCTCGGAGGAGTGGCTGAACGAACTCGCGGAGGAAGGGCTGGAGTTCACGATGCGGGTCGGCTAGCGTGCGAGCGCCTCGTGCACGAACCTCTTGATCTCCGGGTACAGGGCGTGTGACGAACGCGGCCGGACCTGGGTCATGAACTGGACCGTCACATCGTGTTCCGGGTCCACCCAGAACGTCGTGGTCGCGACGCCGCTCCAGCCGTAAGTCCCCTTGCCCGCCGGGGCCTTGGTGCGGTCGGGGTCGATGACCACCGAGACGCCCAGGCCGAAACCCAGGCCGTCCTTGCTGGGTTCGTCGTGGGACGGGCGGCTGCCGAAGGTGCGTATGTCGGCGCCGCCGGGGAGGTGGTTGCGGGTCATCAGGTCGACGGTGTCCGGCGAGAGCAGCCGTACGCCGTCCAACTCGCCGCGCCCGCGCAGGAACTCGGCGAACCGGTGGATGTCGTGCGCCCCCGCCACCATGCCACCGGCGCCGGACAGGAACCGGGGCCGCCCGCCCCTGAGCGGCAGCCCGGCGACCGGTCTGATCCCCCCGTCCTCCGTCTCCCCGTACAGCTCCGACAACCGCCCGGCCTGCACGTCGTTCACACAGAACCCGGCGTCGGGCATGCCCAGCGGCCCGAACACCCGCTCCGCGAGGAACGCGTCCAGCGGCTGCCCGGACACCACCTCGACGATCCGCGCGAGGACGTTCGTCGCCACCGAGTAGTTCCACTCGGTGCCGGGTTCGAACTGGAGCGGCAGCGAGGCGTACACGTCGACCGTGCCCGCGAGGTCCGTGCCGGGCGCCACCGACGAGTCGAGGCCCGCCTCGCGGTAGAGGGCGTCCACGGGGTGCGTGCCGTAGAACGCGAACGTCAGCCCGGCGGTGTGGGTGAGGAGATGCCGGACCAGTATCGGGCCGTCGGCGGGGCGCGTCACCAGGTCGCGCCCGCTGCCGCTGACGTACACACGCGGCTCGGCGAACGACGGGATGTACTGGGCCACCGGGTCGTCCAGGCCGATCCGGCCCTCCTCGACCAGGAGCAGCGCCGCCACCGACGTCACCGGCTTGGTCATGGAGTACAGCCGCCAGAGCGTGTCCGGCTCGACCGGGAGTCCGGCGGCGACGTCACGGTGCCCGTGCGTCGTGAGGTGGGCGACCCGGCCGCCGCGCGCCACGGAGACGAGGTAGCCGGGGAGGTGGCCCGCCGCCACCTCGTGCGCGATGTACTGGTCCATCCGGTCCAGCACCTTCGGATCCAGCCCGACCTCACTCGGGTCGACCTCTTGCCGCAGCAGTGCCATCGTTCTCCTCCGGGGGCGACTGTCGAGACACACCGGCCCACCTGCTCCGGAGCACCTCACTCCCCAATCGTTCCGCAGGTGGCGTCAGAGGGAACCCCTTTCGGACGTGTGCCGTGTGTGGGGTGCGTCGCTTCTGGTAGTGCGGGGGAGCGTGGGGTGTCCGGTATGGGAGGCAATGCGAGGTGCCTGTCCCGGCAGCATCCGGCACACCGGCACCGCGAGCACCGTCAGCCCCGCCAGCACCACGAGCGGCACACGAGCCGATCCCATCAGCACCGTCGCCACCGCCACCCCCAGCACCGGCCCCACGTTCATCGCCGTCTGCTGCAACCCGCCCGCCACCCCCGCGAACGCCACCGGCGCCTCCTTCACGACGACATGCGTCCCCGCCACCATCACCGCCCCGAACCCGGCGCCCACCAGAGCGAACCCCACACAGAACACCGCCTGCGCCGAGGCCCCCGCCAGCACCAGTAGCCCCGCCGCGAGCAACGCGATCGCCCCGGCGGTCGTACGGCGGCTGCCCGCCCGCTTGAGCAACATCGCGCACACGGGCGCCGATCCGATGAGCGCCACCGCCAACGGCAGGCTGAGCAGGGCGCTGTGGAAGGGCGTCAGGCCGAGGTCTCCTTGCAGGAGGTAGACGCACGCGAACAGGCCCCCGTTGAGCGTGGCCGACGCCGTCATGAGGACCGTGAGTCCGGCTCCCACGGCAACGTCCGGTGGCAGCAGAGGAGTTGAGGTCCGGCGTTCGTGCCGTACGAAAGCCAGCGCGGCGGCGACGCCGAGGACAGCGGTCGAGGCGGTCAGGGTGACCAGCGCGTGGACCAGCGACGCCAGGGTCACCGCCAGCAGCAGGGCGCCGGGCAGGTCCAGGGGCGTGGACGGGCGCGGGGTGTCGGCCTCCCGGACCGCCAGGGCGAGCAGGCCGAACACCAGGGTCGGGGCGAGCGTGAGGACGAACACCGCGCGCCAGCCGTACGCCGTCGCCAGCGCCCCGCCCAGCACCGGGCCCGCTGCGGCGGCGATGCCGATCGCCGCGGTGCGTACGGCGAGCGGGGTGCGCAGGAGGTCCGGGGGGTACGCGGCGCGCAGCATGCCGAGGCCGGCCGGCTGGAGCAGGGCGCCGAACACGCCCTGGACGACGCGGAGTCCGATCACCCAGCCGATGCCGGGTGCGACCACGAGGCCCGCCGAGGCGGCGCCGAAGCCGAGCATGCCGATGGCGAACATGCGGCGGTGTCCGTACCGGTCGCCTAGGCGTCCCGCGAACACCAACAGGCCCGCCACGGCGATGAGATACCCGGTGCTGGTCCACTGGACCTGGTCGAGGCTCGCCCCCAACTCCCGGCGCAACGTGGGCTGGGCGACCGTGAGGCAGGTGCCGTCGAGCGCTACGACCATGGCGCCGGTGACGCTCGCGGCGAGGGCGAGGGGGCGGTTCACGCCGCGCCCAGGTGGGCGTCCAGGACCGTCCGCAGCAGAGGGGTGAAGTCCTCGGTGCCGGTGGCCAGTTGGAGGCTGCCCCAGGTCCAGAGCTGGGCCATGCCGTGCAGGTTGGCCCAGAGGGCGGCTGCGACGGCTGGGGCGTCCGCGTCGGGGCGTACCCGGCCGACCGACTCCACCAGGGCGGAGAACAGGGGGAGGCTGGTGTCGCGGAGGCCCAAGTGACCGCTCTCCAGGAGGTCGTGACGGAACATCAGTTCGTACATTCCGGGGTTGTCGAGAGCGAACTCCAGGTAGACGCGGGCGAGTTGCTCGACGCGGAGGCGGGCGTCCAAAGCTTCCGTCACCTTCCCGGCCCGTGCGGCGAGGTCGGTGAAGCCCCGGCGGGCGATCGCCGAGAGCAGCTCCAGGTGCGTGGGGAAGTGGCGGCGGGGCGCGCCGTGCGAGACACCGGCCCGGCGGGCGATCTCGCGCAGGGTGAGCGCCTGCACGCCCTCGCGGGCCAGGAGTTCCACGCCGGTGTCGATGAGGCGGGCGCGGAGGTCGGAGGAGGGCTGGTCAGCGGACATAGACACTGTCCACCAGTGGACCGTAGACAGTGTCTACCCAGGGCCGGGGGAATGCGGCGCTCGCCGACCGGGGTTGACCACGGACATGACTCAGGACACGACGGACGACGCCCTCCTCGCCCTGCTCTCCGACACCCGGGGCGGAGTGCTCGTCACCCTCAAACGCGACGGCCGCCCCCAGCTCTCGAACGTCACCCACCACTACGACCCCGACGAGCGCACCCTGCGGATCTCCGTCACCGCCGACCGCGCCAAGACCCGCAACCTTCAGCGCGACCCCCGCACCAGCTACCACGTCACCAGCGACGACCGCTGGGCCTACACGGTCGTGGAGGGCACCGCCGACCTCACCCCCGTCGCCGAGGACCCCGCCGACGACACGGTCGAGGAACTGATCCGCCTCTACCGCGCCGTCCTGGGCGAGCACCCCGACTGGGACGACTTCCGCGCCGCGATGGTCCGCGACCGGCGGCTCGTGGTCCGGCTCCGGGTGGAGCGGGCGTACGGGATCCCGGCGAAGAAGGCCGGCTGAACCCCCGTACACGGCAAGGTCCCCGGAGCCCGAAGGCGTCCGGGGACCCGGCGGAAGGTCAGGCCGAGACGGACTCGCGGTCAGGCTGTTTTCCCGGGGTGCGCAGGCCCAGGGACTCGGTCGGGATCTTCGCCGTCTCGCGGGCCGTGAGGACGGCGATGACCGGCGGGACGCACAGGGCCGCCGTGAACAGGGCCACCGAGAACCAGTCGTCGCCGTCCGGGCCCGCGATCTCCGCCGCGAACGTGACCGCGAAACCGGCGATGGCGAAGCCGATCTGCGTGCCGATCGCCATGCCCGACAGGCGGACCCGGGTCGTGAACATCTCGCCGTAGAACGACGGCCAGACGCCGTTCGCGGCGCTGTAGACGACGCCGAACGTGAGGATGCCGAGCAGCATCATCAGCGGGTACGAGCCGGTCGAGATCGACCACAGGTAGGCGAACATCATGGCCCCGCTGCCCGCCGCGCCGACCAGGAACACCGGGCGGCGCCCGATGCGGTCGGAGAGCGTCGCCCACAGGGGGATCGCCGCGAGGGCGACGAGGTTGGCGAGCGCGCCGACCCACAGCATCGACGTACGGCTCATGCCGACCGCGTCGCTGGTCGCGTACGACAGGGCCCAGACCGTGAAGATCGTGCTCACGGAGGCGACCATCGCGCCCGCGATCACCCGCAGGACGTCCGACCAGTGCTCGCGGAGCAGGACGAGCAGCGGCATCTTCACGACGCCCTCGGTCGCCGCCTGCTGCTCGAACGCCGGGGTCTCGGCGAGCTTGCGGCGGATCACGTACCCGGCCACCGCGACCACGATGCTCAGCCAGAACGGGACGCGCCAGCCCCACGACAGCAACTGGTCCTCGGGCAGGGACGCGACCGGGATGAACACGAGGGTCGCGATGAGCTGGCCGCCCTGCGTGCCGCTGAGGGTGAAGCTCGTGAAGAAGCCCCGTCGGTGCGAGGGCGCGTGCTCCAGCGTCATCGACCCCGCGCTGGCCTGCTCGCCCGCCGCCGAGATGCCCTGGAGGACCCGGCACAGCACCAGCAGAACCGGAGCGAGGGTACCGACCTGTTCACGCGTGGGCAGACAGCCGATCAGGAACGTCGACAGGCCCATCAGTATCAGCGTGAAGACCATGATCTTCTTGCGGCCGACCCGGTCCCCGAAGTGGCCGAGGAACAGCGCGCCGACCGGCCGCGCGGCGTACGCGACCCCGAACGTCCCCAGCGACAGCAGGGTCGCCGTCGCCGGGTCGGACTCGTCGAAGAACACGTCCGGGAAGATCAGCGCGGCGGCGCTGCCGTAGATGAAGAAGTCGTAGTACTCCAGGGCGCTGCCGATCCAGGCCGCGGCGGCGGCCTTCTTCGGCTGGCCCGGCGGGGCGGGGGCGGGGACGGGGACGGACAACGGAGGCTCCTTCGGGTACCCCACGACGGCGTGGGGCGAGCGGTGAGGAAGGGGCGGGGCAGGTGCGGGCCGGGTAGGGCGCTTAATTAACCCACTGGATAGTTAGTCTCGGTGGGAAGGGATGTTGCGCCGAGGTTTCCCCCGTGTCAAGAGGTCGCGCGGACAGTTCCCGACGGCCGTCAGTCCGCCGCGCGTTCCGCCGTCAGGTACGCGATCACCATGTCGCCGAGCATCACCCGGTACTGCTCGCGCCGCTCCGGGGCGACGAGGTCGCGGCCGAACAGAGCGCCGAACGTGTGCCGGTTGGCGACCCGGAAGAAGCAGAACGAGCTGATCATCGCGTGCAGGTCGACGGCGTCGACGTCCGCCGTGAACAAGCCGGACTTCTGCCCGGCGGCGAGGATGCGGCGGATCACGTCGAGCGCGGGCGAGCCCATCCGGCCGAGCTTCTCGGACGCCGCGATGTGCTCGGCGCCGTGGATGTTCTCGATCGTCACCAGGCGGATGAAGTCGGGGTGCGCCTCGTGGTGGTCGAACGTCAGCTCCGCGAGCCGGCGGATCGCCGCGACCGGGTCCAAGTGGTCCACGTCCAGGCGCTGTTCGGCCTCGCGGATCACGCCGTACGCGCGCTCGAGGACCGCCGTGAACAACTGCTCCTTGCCGCCGAAGTAGTAGTAGATCATCCGCTTCGTCGTACGGGTGCTGGCCGCGATCTCGTCGACGCGGGCGCCGTCGTACCCGGCCCGCGCGAACTCCCGGGTCGCCACGTCGAGGATCTCCGCCCGGGTACGGGCCGCGTCGCGGATGCGTCCGCCGGTGCGCGCTGGTTCGTCGACGCTGGTCATCGGAGTCCTTCGGGAGTGCGGACAGTGCGCAGATTCTAGAAGGCGGCGTGGCGGGGGGTTCCCGGCGGCGGGGTTCGGCTGCTATAGCTAACGTACTGGTTCGTACATTACGGCGACTGTTCAGGAGGGCCGCGTGGCCAAGGACTCGTACCTCGTCGGACTGATCGGCTCCGGGATCGGTCCGTCCCTCAGCCCCGCGCTGCACGAGCGCGAGGCGGACCGGCAGGGGCTGCGGTACCTGTACCGGCTGATCGACCTCGACACGCTCGGGGCGGGTCCGGAGGCGGTGGGGGAGCTGGTGCGGGCGGCGCGGGACCTCGGGTTCGACGGGCTGAACATCACGCATCCCTGCAAGCAGGTCGTGCCGGCCCACCTGGACGCGCTGTCGCCGCAGGCCGAGGCGCTGGGCGCGGTCAACACGGTCGTCTTCGAGGAGGACGGGCGGGCGGTGGGCCACAACACGGACGTCACCGGGTTCGCGGCCTCGTTCGCCCGGGGGCTGCCGGACGTGCCGCTGGAGCGGGTCGTCCAGTTGGGCGCGGGCGGCGCGGGGGCGGCCGTCGCCCATGCCGCGCTGACGCTGGGGGCGGGGCTGGTGACGGTCGTGGACGCGGTACCGGAACGGGCCGCCGCTCTGGCCGCCGCCCTGAACGGCCACTTCGGCGCGGGCCGCGCGGCGTACGCGACCCCGGACGCGCTTCCCGTGCTGCTCGCCGACGCCGACGGCCTCGTCCACGCGACGCCCACGGGGATGGCCGCGCATCCGGGGCTGCCCCTCCCCGCCTCGCTGCTGCGCGCCGAGCTGTGGGTCGCCGAGGTGGTGTACCGCCCGCTGGAGACGGAACTCCTGCGCGTCGCCCGGGCGTTGGGGTGCGCGACCCTCGACGGGGGCGGGATGGCCGTGTTCCAGGCCGCCGACGCGTTCCGGCTGTTCACGGGGCGGGAACCCGACAGCGGGCGGATGCTGGCGGACATCGGGGAGCTGGCGGGGCTGCCTACTGCCGGCTCACCGTCCGCGTGATGCCCGTGACCACCGTCGTCGCCAGGATCCAGCCCGTCACGATCAGGACGTACGACAGGGTCTGGTAGACGCCGGTCGGCGCGAACGCCCCCTCCTGGCCGAAGGAGATGACCGGGAGGAGCAGGTCGAGGGTGTAGAAGACGGGGTTGAAGCCGGGGGACTCGGCGGGCTTCAGGGGCGCCGGGTGGTGGAGGGCGAAGGTGACCGAGCCGACGGCCAGCAGGGAGAGCAGCCAGATGCCCGCGCGCAGGGGGCGGAAGCCGTAGCCGACCGTCGTGTCCTGGAGGTGGCCCCACAGGCGGCCGTACCAGGGGAGGGTGCGGCGGTGGCGGCGCTGCTTGGCGAGCTGGACCAGGCGGGCCGAGGCGTCGTCGCCGGTTCTGCGGTAGGCGGCGGTGAGTTGCTCGTACGCGTGCGGGTTGAAGGAGTCGTCGCGGTCCAGCATCGGGAGGCGGGACTCGACCGGGGCGTGCGGGGTCAGGAACGTGTACGTCAGGTCCAACAGGCGGACCTGGTCCGGGAGTTTCTCCGGGGACAGGTTCAACTGGCCTATCTCCGTGGCCCGGAGGTTCAGCATCCCGCCGATCGGAACGCCCCTGCGCAGCCACAGCTCCCCGATCACGCAACTGCTCGCGCGCAGCGCCGTCCCGCCGGGGTTCGACAGCGTGCAGTCGAGGAGGTCGATCCGGCCGGGGACACGGGTGCCGCGCAGGTCGATACGGCCCTGTGCGCGCAGGCGGCGGGCGACGATGTTCGCGCCCACCTCCATCGTCTCGGCCTGGAGGACGTTCGCGCCCGGGTGGGCGAGGTCCGCGTCCTCCAGGTCCAGCGAGCCGGCGACACGGGCGCCGTCCAGGCGGATCAGGCCCCGCGCCGTGAGGCCCCTCGCGCACAGGTCGTCGTCCACGGAGACCTGGTTGAGGCCCAGCGCCGGCAACCCGCTGTCGTCGCCGGTGACTTCCGCGTGGTCCAGGAAGAGGGCGCCCGCTATCTGGGTGCCGCCGAGGCGGACCGGGCCGGAGATACGGCACCGGGTCAGACGCAGGCTGCCGTCGATACGGGCGCGGGCCGCCGCGAGGCCGGGGAGGGTGCTGTCGCGCAGGTTCAGGTACTGCAACTGGGCCCCCGCGAAACGCGGAGTGCGGTCGAAGCGGCAGTAGTTGAGGCGGATCACCTGCTCGACGGTCGCGTACCGCAGGTCCAACTCCCCGGTGATCCGGGCTCCCATGAGCTTCAGCGCGGGCACTTCGCCGGGTTCGGCGGGGCCGTTGAGCAGCAGGGCACGCAACACCTTGGCACGGACGGCCCGTTCGGGGCCCCACTCGACGCCGGGCGCATCCCCGTCCGCATCACGGAAGTCCACGGTCGCCCCCGTGACGAAGGCCCGCCAGACGCGTCGCTCGGCCGGTGTCAGATCGTTGATCTCCATCGGTCGCGACTCTGGCGGGCCTGGTGGCGGGGTGTCAACGGGGGTGGGGCATCAAGCCCTCGCGTTCCACTCCGCGATCGCCGGCCACCCATGCTCCGTCGACAACCGGCTCACCGTCCCCGTCGCCAACTGGAACAACCGTCCCTCCGAAGCCGGCAACCCCAGCCGCCGCGCCGTCAGCACCCGCAGGAAGTGCGCGTGGGCGACCAGCACCACGTCGCCCTCCTCCAGCGCGGGCACCACGCGTGCGAGCACGCGGTCCGCGCGGGCGCCGATCTCCTCCGGGGACTCCCCGGGGTGACCCTCGGGACCGGGCGGTACCCCGTCGGTCCACAGGTACCAGTCGGGACGCGTCTCGTGGATCTCGACGGTCGTGATCCCCTCGTACCCGCCGTAGTCCCACTCGTGCAGGTCGGGTTCCGTCGACGCGCCGGTGATCCCGGCGAGTTCGGCGGTACGGACGGCGCGGGCCAGCGGGCTGGTCAGCGCGAGCGAGAAGGTCCGGTCCGCGAGGAGCGGCGTGAGCGACTTGGCCTGCTGCTCACCCTGGTCGGTGAGGGGCAGGTCGGTCCAGCTGGTGTGCCGGCCCGACGCGCTCCACTCCGTCTCCCCATGGCGGACCAGGAACAAGTCCCCCATGGCCGGACCTACTTGCTCTCGACGGCGTGCCCGCCGAACTGGTTGCGCAGCGCCGAGATCATCTTCATCTGCGGCGAGTCGTCCTGCCGGGACGAGAACCGCGCGAACAGCGACGCCGTGATCGCGGGCAGCGGCACCGCGTGGTCGATGGCGGCCTCGACCGTCCAACGCCCCTCGCCGGAGTCCTCGGCGTACCCGCGCAGCTTGTCCAGGTGCTCGTCCTCGTCCAGCGCGTTCACCGCGAGGTCGAGCAGCCACGACCGGATGACGGTGCCCTCCTGCCAGGACCGGAAGACCTCGCGCACGTCGGTGACGGAGTCGACCTTCTCCAGCAGCTCCCAGCCCTCCGCGTACGCCTGCATCATGGCGTACTCGATGCCGTTGTGGACCATCTTGGAGAAGTGCCCGGCGCCGACCTTGCCGGCGTGGACGTACCCGTACGGCCCTTCGGGCTTGAGGGCGTCGAAGACCGGCTGCACCCTCGCGATGTGCTCGGCGTCGCCGCCGACCATCAGGGCGTACCCGTTCTGGAGACCCCACACGCCGCCGGAGACGCCCGCGTCGACGAAGCCGATGCCCTTCGCGCCCAGCTCCTCCGCGTGCTTCTCGTCCTCCGTCCAGCGGGAGTTGCCGCCGTCGACGACCGTGTCACCGGCCTGAAGGAGGCCGCCCAGCTCGTCCACGACGGACTGCGTGGGGCCGCCGGCCGGGACCATCACCCAGACCACGCGCGGCGCTTCGAGCTTCTCCACCAGCTCCGACAGGCTTGCCACGTCGGAGAGTTCGGGGTTGCGGTCGTACCCGACGACGGTGTGGCCGGCGCGGCGGATGCGCTCGCGCATGTTGCCGCCCATCTTGCCGAGACCGATCAGTCCGAGCTGCATGGCTACTTCACATCCTTGAACTTGAGGTCACGGTAGGCGGCGACGAGAGCGGCCGTGGAGGCGTCGAGTCCGGGCACGTCCGCACCCGAGGTGAGGGCCGGCTCCACGCGCTTGGCGAGGACCTTGCCCAGCTCGACACCCCACTGGTCGAAGGAATCGATGTTCCAGATCGCGCCCTGTACGAACACCTTGTGCTCGTACAGCGCGATGAGCTGGCCGAGCACCGACGGCGACAGCTCGCCCGCGAGGATGGTCGTCGTGGGGTGGTCGCCCTGGAAGGTGCGGTGCGCGACCTGCTCCTCCGGAACGCCCTCCGCACGGACCTCGTCGGCCGTCTTGCCGAACGCCAGCGCCTGCCCCTGCGCGAACAGGTTGGCCATCAACAGGTCGTGCTGCGCCTTGAGTTCGTCGCTCAGCTCGCCGACCGGACGCGCGAACCCGAGCAGGTCGGCCGGGATCAGCTTCGTGCCCTGGTGGATCAACTGGTAGTACGCGTGCTGCCCGTTGGTGCCGGGCGTGCCCCACACCACGGGACCGGTCTCCCAGGAGACCGGACGCCCCTCGCGGTCCACGGACTTGCCGTTGGACTCCATGTCCAGCTGCTGCAAGTAGGCGGTGAACTTGGAGAGATAGTGCGAGTACGGCAGCACCGCGTGCGACTGAGCGCCCAGCACGTTCCCGTACCAGACCCCCAACAGGCCCAGGATCAAAGGCGCGTTGGCCTCGGCAGGGGCATTCTTGAAGTGCTCGTCCACCAGGTGGAACCCGTCGAGCATCTCCCGGAACCCGTCCGGACCGATCGCGATCATCAGCGAGAGCCCGATCGCGGAGTCGTACGAGTAACGCCCGCCGACCCAGTCCCAGAACTCGAACATGTTCGCCGTGTCGATCCCGAAGTCCGCGACCTTCTCGGAGTTCGTCGACAGCGCGACAAAGTGCTTCGCGACCGCCTTCTCGTCGCCGTCCAGGCCCCTGAGCAGCCAGGATCGCGCCGAGGTGGCGTTGGTGATCGTCTCGATCGTGGTGAACGTCTTCGAGGCGACGATGAACAGCGTCTCCTCGGGGTCGAGGTCGCGCACGGCCTCGTGCAGGTCGGAGCCGTCCACGTTGGAGACGAAGCGGAAGGTCAACTCCCTCGCGGTGAACGCCCGCAGCGCCTCGTACGCCATCGCGGGGCCCAGGTCCGAGCCGCCGATCCCGATGTTGACGACGTTGCGGATACGACGGCCCGTGTGACCGACCCACGCACCCGACCGCACCTGCTCCGCGAACGCGGCCATCTTGTCGAGCACCGCGTGCACGGCCGGTACGACGTTCTCGCCGTCGACCTCGATCACGGCGCCGCGCGGCGCCCGCAGCGCGGTGTGCAGCACCGCACGCTGCTCGGTGATGTTGATCTTCTCGCCCCGGAACATCGCGTCCCGCAGCCCGAACACGTCGGTCGCAAGAGCGAGTTCACGCAGCAGCGTCAGCGTCTCGTCGGTGACGAGGTGCTTCGAGTAGTCGATCCGCAGATCGCCGACCCGGACGACGTACCGCTCGGCGCGGGCGGGGTCGGAGGCGAACAGCTCGCGCAGCCCGGCCCGTTCGGAGGAATGCGCCAACAGCGCTTCCCACTCGGGCCGTTCGGTGAGCAGAGGTGTCTCAGACATGTGCGGGGGTCTCCTTGGTGCCCTCGCCGCGCAGGGCGACGGCGTACATCTCGTCCGCGTCGAGGCGACGCAGTTCCTCGGCGATGAGTTCGGAGGTGGTGCGCACCTTCAGCGCGAGGGTGCGGGACGGCTGGCCCGGCAGCGACAGCGTCGCGAGGGGGCCGTCGGGACGGTCGATGACGACCTCGCCGTCCGCCGTACCGAGCCGGACGGCCGTGACGACCGGCCCTGCCGTGACCACGCGGTCGATCGTGACCTTGAGGCGCGCCTCCAGCCAGCGCGCGAGCAGCTCGGCGGCCGGGTTGTCGGCCTCGGCCTCGACGGCGCCGGAGATGATCGGCACCCGGGCCTGGTCGAGGGCCGCCGCGAGCATCGAGCGCCACGGTGTGAGGCGGGTCCAGGCGAGGTCGGTGTCGCCGGGGGCGTACGACCGGATGCGCGCGGACAGCGTCTGGAGGGGGTTCTCGACCGCGTACAGGTCGGTGATCCTGCGCTGCGCCAGCGCGCCCAGCGGGTCCTTCGAGGGGTTCTCGGGGGCGTCCACCGGCCACCAGACGACGACCGGCGCGTCCGGCAGCAGCAGCGGCAGGACCACCGAGTCGGCGTGGTCGGACACCTCGCCGTAGGTGCGCAGCACGACGGTCTCGCCGGCGCCCGCCTCGGAGCCGACCCGGACCTCGGCGTCGAGCCGGGACTGGGTGCGCTCGCGCGGGGTGCGGGCCTGGCGCTTGATGACGACCAGGGTGCGCGAGGGGTGCTCGTGCGAGGCCTCCTCGGCCGCCTTGATCGCGTCGTACGCGTTCTCTTCGTCCGTGACGATGACCATCGTCAGGACCATTCCCACGGCGGGGGTGCCGATCGCGCGGCGACCCTGCACCAGCGCCTTGTTGATCTTGCTTGCCGTGGTGTCGGTGAGGTCGATCTTCATGGCCTGCGCCAGCTCCGTCCGTCTCGTGCGAGCATCTCGTCGGCTTCCTGGGGGCCCCAGCTGCCGGACGCGTACTGGGCGGGCTTCCCGTGCGTCGCCCAGTGGACCTCGATCGGATCGAGGATCTTCCAGGACTCTTCCACTTCCTGGTGGCGGGGGAAGAGGTTGGCGTCCCCGAGCAGTACGTCCAGGATGAGCCGTTCGTACGCCTCGGGGCTGGACTCCGTGAAGGATTCGCCGTACGCGAAGTCCATCGTGACGTCCCGGATCTCCATCGAGGTACCCGGGACCTTCGACCCGAACCGTACCGTCATGCCCTCGTCCGGCTGGACCCGGATGACGATCGCGTTGGAACCCAGCTCCTCCGTGGCGCTGGAGTCGAACGGCGAGTGCGGCGCCGTCTGGAAGACGACCGCGATCTCCGTGACCCGGCGGCCCAGGCGCTTGCCGGTGCGCAGGTAGAACGGGACCCCGGCCCAGCGGCGGTTGTCGACGTTCAGCTTGATCGCGGCGTACGTGTCCGTCGTCGAGGCCGGGTCGATGCCGTCCTCCTGGAGGTAGCCGCTGACCTTCTCGCCGCCCTGCCAGCCCTCGGCGTACTGGCCGCGCACGGTGTGCTCGCCGATGTTCTCCGGGAGCTTCACGGCCTTGAGGACCTTCAGCTTCTCGGTGAGCAGCGACGCCGCGTCGAACGCGGCCGGCTCCTCCATCGCGGTGAGCGCCATCAGCTGGAGCAGGTGGTTCTGGATGACGTCACGGGCCGAGCCGATGCCGTCGTAGTACCCGGCGCGCCCGCCGATGCCGATGTCCTCGGCCATCGTGATCTGCACGTGGTCCACGTACGACCGGTTCCAGATCGGCTCGAACATCTGGTTCGCGAAGCGCAGCGCCAGGATGTTCTGGACGGTCTCCTTGCCGAGGTAGTGGTCGATCCGGAACACCTGGTCCGGGTCGAACACGTCGTGCACGATCCGGTTCAGCTCCTCGGCCGACGCCAGGTCGTGCCCGAACGGCTTCTCGATGACCGCCCGCCGCCAGGAACCCTCCGGCGGGGTCGCCAGGCCGTGCTTCTTCAGCTGCTGGACGACCTCGGGGAAGAACTTCGGCGGTACGGAGAGGTAGAAGGCGTAGTTGCCGCTCGTACCGCGCGCCGCGTCCAGCTCGTCGACGGTCTGCCGCAGCTGCTTGAACGCGGTGTCGTCGTCGAAGGCGCCGGGGATGAACCGCATGCCCTCGGCGAGCTGCTGCCACACCTCCTCGCGGAACGGCGTACGGGCGTGCTCGCGCACCGAGTCGTGCACGACCTGCGCGAAGTCCTGGTCCTCCCAGTCCCGGCGGGCGAACCCGACGAGCGAGAAGCCCGGCGGGAGCATCCCGCGGTTGGCGAGGTCGTAGACGGCCGGCATCAGCTTCTTGCGCGACAGGTCACCCGTCACCCCGAAGATCACCAGCCCGGACGGCCCCGCGATCCGCGGCAGCCGCCGGTCCCGGGGATCCCGCAGCGGGTTCTCCCAGTCGGCCGGGTCCACGGCCGTGGCACTGACAGTGTCTACGGCGTTCATTCCGCGCCCACTCCCTTGTTTCCCTTGCTCTCCAGCGACTTCCTGACCGCGCTCAGCAGGTCCTCCCAGGCGACCGCGAACTTCTCGACACCCTCCTGCTCCAGTCGGGTGACCACTTCGTCGTACGACACACCCAGCGCCGCCACCGCGTCGAGGTCCGCGCGGGCCTGCTCGTACCCGCCCGTGACCGTGTCACCGGTGACGACCCCGTGGCCCGCGACCGCGTCCAGTGTGGCCTGCGGCATGGTGTTGACCGTGCCGGGCGCGACCAGCTCGTCCACGTACAGGGTGTCCTTGTAAGCAGGATCCTTCACCCCGGTCGAAGCCCACAGCGGACGCTGGCGGTGCGCGCCCGCGCTCTCCAGGGCGGCGAAGCGCTCGGAGGCGAAGACCTTCTCGTACGCCTCGTAGGCCAGCCGCGCGTTCGCCAGGGCCGCCTTGCCCTTGAGGGCGAGGGCCTCGGTGGTGCCCAGCGCCGTGAGCTGCTTGTCGATGTCGGAGTCGACGCGGGAGACGAAGAAGGAGGCCACGGAGTGGATCGTGGACAGGTCGAGACCGGCCGCGCGCGCCTTCTCCAGGCCCGCGAGGTAGGCGTCCATGACCTCGGCGTACCGCTCCAGGGAGAAGATCAGCGTCACGTTCACGCTGATCCCGAGGCCCACGACCTCGGTGATCGCCGGGAGGCCGGCCTTCGTCGCCGGGATCTTGATCATCACGTTCGGCCGGTCCACCAGCCAGAACAGCTGCTTCGCCTCGGCGACGGTCGGAGCCGTCTCGTGCGCGAGACGCGGGTCCACCTCGATCGAGACCCGCCCGTCCCGCCCGCCGGTCGCGTCGTACACCGGCCGCAGCACGTCCGCCGCGTCCCGTACGTCGGCCGTCGTCATCATCCGTACGGCCTCGTCGACCGTGACGCCGCGTACGGCCAGGTCGGCGAGCTGCTCCTCGTAGCCCTCGCCCGAGCCGATCGCGGCCTGGAAGATCGAGGGGTTGGTGGTGACGCCGACGACGTGCTGGGTGGCGATCAGCTCGGCGAGGTTGCCGGAGACGAGGCGCTTGCGCGAGAGGTCGTCCAGCCAGATGGAGACGCCCTCAAGGCTGAGGCGTTCCAGGGGTGTTGCGGTCACTTCGATCATCTTCTTTCTGGCGTTCTGATCAACTACGCGCGGCAGCGAGGGATTCCCGTGCCTTCGCTGCGACGTTCTCTGCGGTGAAGCCGAACTCGGCGAACAGGGTCTTCGCGTCGGCGGAGGCGCCGAAGTGCTCCAGGGACACGATGCGTCCGGCGTCGCCGACGTACCGGTACCAGGTCAGGCCGATACCGGCCTCCACGGCGACGCGGGCCTTGACGGCGGCGGGGAGAACGGTCTGCTTGTACTCCGGGGTCTGCTCCTCGAACCACTCCACCGACGGCATCGAGACCACTCGGGTGGGGGTGCCCTCGGCCTCCAGCAACTCCCGTGCGGCAACGGCGAGTTGGACCTCGGAGCCGGTCGCGATCAGGACGACCTCGGGGGCCTCGCTCGCCTCGGCCAGGACGTAACCGCCCTTCGCCGCGTCCGGGTTGGGCGCGTACGTCGGAACTCCCTGGCGGGTCAGGGCCAGTCCGTGCGGGGCCGGGTGCGTGGAGTGGCGCTTGAGGATCTCCGCCCAGGCGATCGCCGTCTCGTTCGCGTCGGCGGGGCGGACGACGTTCAGGCCCGGGATCGCGCGCAGCGACGCCAGGTGCTCGACCGGCTGGTGGGTCGGGCCGTCCTCGCCGAGGCCCACCGAGTCGTGCGTCCACACGTAGGTGACCGGGAGCTGCATCAGCGCGGACATGCGGACCGCGTTGCGCATGTAGTCGGAGAAGACGAGGAAAGTCCCGCCGTAGATACGGGTGTTGCCGTGCAGCGCGATGCCGTTCATCTCGGCGGCCATCGAGAACTCGCGGATGCCGAAGTGGACGGTCCGGCCGTACGGGTCGGCCTCCGGGAGGGGGTTGCCCTTCGGGAGGAACGAACTCGCCTTGTCGATCGTCGTGTTGTTCGAGCCCGCCAAGTCGGCGGAGCCGCCCCAGAGTTCGGGGACGACCGGGCCCAGCGCCTGGAGGACCTTGCCGGAGGCGGCGCGCGTCGCGACCGACGTGCCCTCCTCGAAGACGGGCAGCGCGTCCTGCCAGCCCTCGGGGAGCTGGCCCGCCACGACACGGTCGAACAGGGCGGCGCGCTCCGGGAGTTGGCCGCGCCACTCCGCGATCCGCTTGTCCCACGCGGCGTGCGCCTCGGCGCCCCGGTCGAGGGCCTGGCGGCTGTGCGCGAGGACCTCGGGGGCGACCTCGAAGGACTGCTCCGGGTCGAAGCCGAGCAGGCGCTTGGTGGCGGCGACCTCGTCGGCGCCGAGCGCGGAGCCGTGCGAGGCCTCCGTGTTGCGGGCGTTGGGGGCGGGCCAGGCGATGATCGTGCGCAGGGCGATGATGGAGGGGCGGTCGGTCTCCGCCTGCGCCGTCCTCAACGCCGCGTACAGGGCGGGGACATCGACGTCGCCCTCGTCGGTGGGTGCCACGCGCTGAGTGTGCCAGCCGTACGCCTCGTACCGCTTCAGGACGTCCTCCGAGAACGCCGTCGCCGTGTCGCCCTCGATCGAGATGTGGTTGTCGTCGTAGACGAAGACCAGGTTGCCGAGCTTCTGGTGGCCGGCCAGCGAGGACGCCTCGGCGGAGACGCCCTCCTCCAGGTCGCCATCCGAGACGATCGCCCAGATCGTGTGGTCGAAGGGGGAGGTGCCCTCGGGGGCCTCCGGGTCGAAGAGGCCACGCTCGTAGCGGGCCGCCATCGCCATGCCGACCGCGTTCGCCAGGCCCTGGCCGAGGGGTCCGGTCGTGGTCTCGACGCCCGCCGTGTGGCCGTACTCCGGGTGGCCGGGGGTCTTCGAGCCCTGCGTGCGGAACGCCTTCAGGTCGTCGAGTTCAAGCTCGTATCCGGCCAGGAAGAGCTGGGTGTAGAGGGTCAGCGAGGTGTGGCCGGGGGACAGCACGAAGCGGTCGCGGCCCGTCCACTCCGGGTCCGCCGGGTCGTGCTTCATCACCTTCTGAAAGATCGTGTACGCGACCGGGGCCAGGCTCATCGCCGTGCCCGGGTGGCCGTTGCCGACCTTCTGCACCGCGTCCGCCGCGAGCACGCGGGCGGTGTCCACGGCTCGGCGGTCGAGGTCGGTCCACTCCAGGGCCTTGGGTGTCTGCGCGCTCATCGTCAGAGATCCCTCTTCAAGAAGTCACTTGTGCGACCGGTAACACGGTCGTTACGTCTCCAAAACTAAAAGTCGGACTTTTTCTGTGGAAGGGCTGCATGTGTCAGCCTGTGGTGAAAGTGGGACACGGAGATCACGAGCGAGGCGGCGCGAGCGGGACATGGCGGACAGAACCATCCAAGGCGGCGAGGGTGACGGGCCGGTGGCCGGAATCCGAACGTTCCCCTTCCCCGTCGACCTCAGCGTCGCGGGGGTGGGCATGCAGGTCGGGCCTCTCGACGCCGGGCGCGCCTGGCACGCGCCCGAGGCCCGCCTCGACCGGGTCCACCGGATCGACTTCCACGTGGTCCTGCTGTTCGAGGACGGGCCGGTGCGGCACATGGTCGACTTCACGGAGTACGAGGCCCGTGCGGGCGACGTCCTGTGGATCAGGCCGGGGCAGGTCCACCGCTTCTCCCGCGTCCCCGACTACCGGGGGACCGTCCTCGCGATGCAGCCGGGGTTCCTGCCGCGCGCGACGGTCGAGGCGACGGGGCTGTACCGCTACGACCTCCCCCCGCTGCTGCACCCCGACGCGGAGCGGCTCGCCGCGCTGCGGGGTTCGCTGGCGCACCTGCGGCGCGAGTACGAGGACGCCGAGACGCTGCCTCTGAGCCTCCACACGGCGGTGCTGCGGCACTCCCTGACGGCGTTCCTGCTGCGCCTCGCCCACCTCGCGGCGACCAGCTCCGCCGAGGCGGAACGGCGGATGGACACGACGTTCACACTCTTCCGCGACGCGGTCGAACGGGACTTCGCGACGAACCACAGCGTGAGCGCGTACGCGGACGCCCTCGGCTACTCCCGGCGCACGCTGGTCCGCGCGGTGCGCGCGGCGACGGGTGAGACGCCCAAGGGTTTCATCGACAAGCGGGTGATCCTGGAGGCGAAGCGCCTCCTGGCCCACACGGACCTGCCCATCGGCCGCGTGGGCGCGGCCGTCGGCTTCCCGGACCCCGGCAACTTCTCGAAGTTCTTCCACCAGCACACGGACATGACGCCGGCGGCGTTCAGGGCGGAGCTGCGTTAGCGGAGGTCGGTCACACGGAGGTACCCGGCGCCGGGCTCGTGGTCGCAGGTCAAAGGCTCGCTGGGGAGCGGGGTGGTGAAGTATGCGGGGTCGAGGCGGAAGCGGATACGGGTGCCTTCCGCCGGGGGCGGGGTGAACTCGGCTGGTTCGGCGACGGGTTGGAGACGCCGGAGGGTCTGCCGGAAACCTCGTCCGTCCCGCCACACTTCGACGACGGTCTCCGCACTGAGGACTGCCGCTGCTGCGGCCGAGTAGCGGTTCGGGCCGAGCAGCGAGTCGTTGTACCCCGGGACGGGGCACCCCTCGGCGTCCAGCGCATCCGCACGGTCGTCCGCGATCGAGAACTCCAGATCGGCGTGGATCTCCACCTCGACCCGCGAGGAGTGCGGCTCGGCCACCTTGGCCGCCGGGTGCAGAGCGTGGCCCACCACGGCGCTCAGCACCTCACCGGTCAGGCGGGGGTCGCGCAGCCCGACACGGAAGTGCATGCCGGGTCTCCGGAGGACAAACTCCTCCATGGAGGGCACGGTGATGTGGCTCGCGTCGTACTCGCTCGCGGTCATCCACGCACGCTACGCGGCGTCACCCGAGGCGGTGGTCACGTCCACCTGGTCGTCGTGCATGGTCATGCGCGCCGGGTCCGGCCGGGACTCGTGCCGGCCGGACCTCCCTCGGGTCCCTCCTACCACCACCTGACCTGGAACTTCACCGAGTTGAAGTTTTCGGGGCCGCGCTGCCCCGACTCGTAGAAGGCCACGGTCTCGGCGGGCTGGCAGTCTCTGCCCCGGTACAGGATGGCGACGCGGTCGGTGCTGTTGGTTGCCTGGGTTCCTTCCCATGGGGTGTTGTAGCAGTGGTTGTCCTCGGGGTCGGGCAGGTGGTTTCCCGGTGGCCAGCCTCCGTTCAAGTAGTAGTAGGCGAAGGTGCCTCGTGCTGCCTGGGCGGGTGTCGTGAACGCGGTGCACAGGGCCGTGGCGGCCATGACCACGGTCAGGGTCTTGCGGAGGTGTTTCATGAAGTCGCTCTCTCGGGGGGCGTGTTGCGGACGGCCAGTGTGTTCGGCCGGATACGCCCGTGGAGCGGCTGTCACCCGGATGGCCCTGGGGGAAACGATCCCGCCTCATCCGTCCGAGGTACCCCTCGCCGAAGTGAAGTGCCCTTTCAGTGCCCGAAGTCGAACCAGTTGACGTTCACGAAGTCGTTCGGCTGGCCGCTCGTGAAGGTGAGGTAGACGTCGTGGGTGCCGGTGACGGAGGAGATGTTGGCGGGGACCGTGCGCCAGGTCTGCCAACTGCCGGTGCTCGCCAGCGAGAAGCTGCCGATCGGGGTGGAGGTGCGGCTGTCCAGGCGGACTTCCACCAGGCCGCTGACGCCGGATGCCGCGCCGCTCGCCACGCGGGCGTAGAACTGGGTCGCCGGGGTCGAGCCGAAGTTGACGCCCTTGTACTGCGCCCAGTCGCCGTTCGTCAGGGAGCCGATGTTCTGGCCGCCGCCGGTGTCGGAGGTGGTCTCCGTGGTGGTGCCGGACTGCGCGTCGTAGGACTCGGCCTGGATGGGGGCGTAGGCGTCACGGGACCCGGTGGGAGGGGGAGTTGTGCCGCCGCCGGTGGACTGGAGGACCTGGACGTAGTCGACGAGCATCGGGTGGCCCGGCACGGTGCCGCTGTCGAGGCCGCCGCCGTACGCGTCCGGGAAGGCGCCGCCCATCGCGACGTTCAGGATGACGAAGAAGCCGTGGTTGGTGGCGTTGGCCCAGGTCGTGGCGTCGACCTGATTTGCCGTCACCGTGTGGAAGTTGACGCCGTCGACGTAGAAGCGGATCGCCTCGGGGGTGACCGAACGGTCCCATTCCAGCGTGTAGTTGTGGAATCCGGACTGGCAAGTAGTGCTAGGGCAGGCGACGTTGTTGCCGATGCCGGTCGTCTCGTTGCAGGGCCCACCGGGGTTGGTGCCGCAATGGACGGTCGACCAGACCCGGTTGAGACCCTGGACGTTCTCCATGATGTCCAGCTCGCCGACGCTGGGCCAGTTCTGGTAGTTGCCCCGGTAGGGCGCGCCCAGCATCCAGAAGGCCGGCCAGTACCCCTCGGCGGCCGTGCCGGTCACGTTCGGCATCTGGATGCGCGCCTCGACGCGGAGCTTGCCGCCCGCCGGGGGCTGGAAGTCCGTACGGTTCGTCTCGATCCGGCCCGACGTCCAGTTCCCGGCGGAGTCCCGCAGCGGCGTGATCCGGAGGTTGCCGCCGCCGTCGAGGGAGACGTTCGCGGTGCTGTTGGTCATCGTCTCGACCTCGCCGGTACCCCAGTTCGCGGGGCCGCCGGGGTACGAAGTGCCGGTGCTGTACTGCCAGTTGGAGGTGTTGACGCCGGTTCCGGCGGCGCCGTTGAAGTCGTCCAGGAAGACCTGGGACCACCCCGACGGCGGGGTCGGCGCGGAGGCGCCCGCGGGGAGGGTGGCCGCTGTCGCGAGGGCGGCGGCGAGGCCGAGCGTGGACAGGACGGCGAGCAGGGCGCGACGCCGTCTGGGGATACCGGAGGCTGCGGTCATGGGGGACCTCTCGGGTGCGGGTTTTGTGGGGAGTGCGGGTGCCGAGAAAGCCCTTGAGAGCGCTCTCAAGACGCCGACAATGTCCACCCTGCCCAGAAGGCCGTCAAGAGTTGAAGCGGGGAATTGCCGTACAGGGAAGGCGAGTTCACCCGATGAAGACGGTTATGTGACGTGCCCGCGTCAATGAAACAGGGGTCTATGCCGGCCGCCATCCCAGCGCCCGCGATATCCCCCGCGCCGCCACCCGCACCGCGGGCGCCAACACCCCCACCTGCGCCCCCTGTTGAGGCACGACCACCGACACGGCGGCCACCACCTCACCGCCCGGCCCCCGCACCGGAGCCGCCACCGACAGCGCGTCGTCCGTCACCTGACGGTCACTCACCGCCACGCCCGTACGCCGGACTTCGGCGAGGACGCGGCGCAGACCGGCGGGATCGGTGATCGTGCGGTCGGTGAACGACCTCAACGTGCCGGTGCAGTACGCCTCTTGGAGGCCCACATCACCGTGCGCCAGCAACACCAGCCCCACGCCGGTGACATGGAGCGGCCAGCGCGCCCCCACCCGGATGTGGACGCCCACCGAGGACCGCCCGCTGAGCCACTCCGTGTAGACGACGTCGTGGCCGTCACGGACCGCCATCTGGACGTTCTCGTGGGTGGCTTCGTAGAGGTCCTCCAGGTACGGGAGGGCGATCTGGCGCAGGGCGAGGCCGCGCGGCGAGAGCGCGGCGACCTCCCAGAGCCGCAGGCCGACGTGGTAGGCGCCGGACCCGTCCCGCTCCAGGGCGCCCCACGTGGTGAGGGCGCCGACGAGGCGGTGGGCGGTGCTGAGGGTCAGACCGGCCCGCCGGCTGATGTCCGTGAGCGTCAGCGCCGTATGGTCGTGGTCGAACGCGGCGAGGACGGACAACAGCCGGTCGGGCGCGGAACGTTGGGTCATGCGTCACCCCGATGTGGTCTCCCGCGCCGGGGACGGTGCGGCGACGGGCTCAAGAGTGTCGTACGACGTCTCGCGCATGCGCCAGACGGTGAGCGCGGTGATCGCCGCGCCGGCGCACAGAAGCAGCGAAACCGGCGTGCTGGAACCGCCGTTGGACGCCAGGAGGCTGCTCGCGATCAGCGGGGAGAACCCGGCGCCGATCAGGGTGGCGCCCTGGTAGCCGAGGGAGGCGCCGGTGTAGCGGACGTCCGTCGGGAACATCTCGCTGAGCAGGGCGCCCAGCGGGCCGTACATCGTGGACTGGGCGATGCCGTGGCCGAGGACCAGCGCGAGGATCAGCAGGCCGGGGGAGCCCGAGTCGACCAGCGCGAGGACGGGGAAGGCCAGCGCGGCCGAGGCGACGGCGCCCGCGAGGACGACCGGGCGGCGGCCGACGCGGTCGGACAGGGCGGAGGCCGTGGGGAGGACGGCCAGCGCCACGCAGGAGGCGATCGTCACGGCCGCCAGGACCTGGGGGCGGCTGTAGCCGTGGTCCACCGCGTACGAGATCATGAACCCGGTCAGCAGCGACTGCGCGGTGAACGCGCCGATCCCCACACAGGCCGCGAGCAGCACCGGCTTCGGACGGCGCAGCAGCTCGAACACCGGGGGTTTCTCCGGCCGTTGACCGGCGACGAAGAGCGGGCTCTCGGTGACGCGCAGGCGCACGAAGAGCCCTACGGCGAGCAGGACGACGCTCAGCAGGAACGGCACCCTCCAGCCCCACGTACGGAACTCGTCGTCCGGCAGGGTCGAGACGAGCGTGACCACCCCGGCGGAGAGCACGGAGCCGAGCGGGGCTCCGAGTTGGGTGGCGCTCGACCACAGGCCGCGCCGCTCGCCGTGCGCGTGCTCGGCGTGCTCGACGACCATCAGGGTCGCGCCGCCCCACTCGCCGCCGATCGCGATGCCCTGGACGACACGCAGCGCGACCAGCAGGACGGGCGCCCACACGCCGATCGCGTCGTACGTCGGCAACAGGCCGATGAGGAAGCTGCCCGTGCCCATCAGGGCCATCGTCAGCAGCATCATCGACTTGCGGCCGACCCGGTCGCCGAAGTGGCCGAAGATCAGGCCGCCGAGCGGGCGGGCGAGATAGCCGGCGGCGAAGGTGCCGAACGCGGCGATGGTGCCGACGGCCGGGTCGGCGTCGGGGAAGAACAGGTCGCCGAAGACGAGCGCGGCGACGGTGCCGTACACGAGGAAGTCGTAGAACTCGACGGCGGTGCCGAGCAGCCCGGAGAGGGCCACTCGGCGCAACTGAGCGGTTTCCGGGGACGGTTGGCGGACGGTCTTGCGGGACGACTGCACGGGGAGCTCCCTGGGCCGGTGCCTGGAATGGTCCGTGAAGTTAGGCACTTAAAGAGCGGCCGTCAAGATCTTGCACAACAATCACGGTCAGGCGACGTCCTCTCCGGCCATCCGCAGCAGCAGCCCGTGCAGCACCTCGCGCTCGGCCGAAGTCAGCGGCCCCGTCAGCTCGTTGGTGACCCTGAGGCCCGCTTCGTCCGTGTCCCGCAGGAACGCGCGGCCCGCCTCGGTGAGCACGACGGTGCGGCTGCGCCGGTCGTCGGGGGAGGGGCGGCGCTCGGCGAACGTGAGCCGCTCCAGGTCGTCGACCAGGCCGACGATCGCGCTCGGGTCGTAGCCGAGGCGTGCGCTCAACTCCCGTTGCAGGGCGCCCTCGCAGCCCGCGAGGTAGCGCAGTACCGCGTAGTGGCGCAGGCGCACGCCGGACTCCTGGAGGAACGTGTTGAACAACTGGCCCGAGCGCAGGCCGAGTCGGTACAGCAGATAGCCCGTGTCGGCGTGCAGGCCGCGCATCCATGGCTCGTCCGCGTCGATCTGGGCGGGGCTCGCGGTGTCGTGCGGGCTGGTGATGGCGGGCTCCTCGGGGTCGGTGCCGGGTCGGGCGGTCTGTCGTACGGATTCCAGCATGAACCATCTGTAGGTCGGCGACAACTATTGACGACAACAATCATTGCTCTTAGCTTCTATCTCCACGCCGCTCCTCACCGAAGGGACTTTCCGTGCCCCGTATCGATCTCACCGGCAAGGCCGCCGTCGTCACCGGCGCCGGCCGTGGCCTCGGACTCGCCTACGCCCGCGCGCTGGCCGCCCACGGCGCCTCCGTGGTCGTCAACGACGTCGACGAGGAGGCCGCGGAAAACGCGGTGAAAGCGATTGCAGAAACGGGCGGGACCGCCGTCGCCGAGGTGGTGCCCGTCGGGACGACCGAGGCCGCCGAGCGGATCGTGGGGCGGGCCGTCGAGGCGTTCGGGCGGCTCGACGTGCTGGTCACCAACGCCGGGATCCTGCGCGACAAGGTGCTGTGGAAGATGACGGACGACGACTTCGACGCCGTGATCACCACGCATCTGCGGGGCACCTTCACCTGCGCGCGCGCCGCCGCTGTCCACATGCGCGAGCGCGGCGAGGGCGGGACGCTGATCCTCGTCGGCTCGCCCGCCGGGCAGCGGGGGAACTTCGGGCAGACCAACTACGCGGCGGCCAAGGCCGGGATCGCCGCGTTCGCCCGGACCTGGTCGATGGAGCTGGCCCGCGCGCAGATCACCGTCAACGCGATCGTGCCGGTCGCCGCGACCGCGATGACCGAGACGATCCCCGCGTTCGCGCCGTACGTCGAGGCGATGAAGCGCGGGGAGCCGCTGCCCGGGTTCCTCCGCAAGGGCGAGGGGTTCGGGACGCCCGAGGACTGCGCGGCGCTCGTACCGTTCCTCGCGTCCGACGCGGCGCGCGGGATCACCGGGCAGGCGATCGGCATCGGCGGCGACAAGGTGACGCTGTGGTCGCATCCGCAGGAGGTGCGGGCGGCGTACGCGGACGGCGGCTGGTCGCCGGAGACGCTCGCGGAGGCGTGGGGTACGTCGGTGGGGGCCCAGCCGGAGACGGTGGGGATTCCGGCGCCGAAGGTGGGGGAGGCGTGAGCGCGCGCCCGGCGATGGACGTCGAGGCCCTCACCGCGATCGACGTCCACACCCACGCCGAGGTCTCCTCCAAGGGCAACGTCTCCCTCGCCGACGACCTCCACGACGCCTCCGCCGCCTACTTCAAGGTCGAGGGCAAGCGGAAACCGACCCTGGAGGAGACGGCCGCCTACTACCGCGAACGCAACATGGCCGCCGTCATCTTCACCGTCGACTCCGAGTCCGCGACCGGCACCGCCCCCGTCCCCAACGAGGAGGTGGCCGAGGCCGCCGCCGCGAACGCCGACGTCCTGATCCCCTTCGCGTCCATCGACCCGTTCCGGGGCAAGGCGGGCGTCAAGCAGGCCCGGCGGCTCATCGAGGAGTACGGGGTCAAGGGGTTCAAGTTCCACCCCAGCATCCAGGGCTTCTTCCCCAACGACCGTGCTGTGGCCTACGAGTTGTACGAGGTGATCGAGGGGTACGGCTGCATCGCGCTCTTCCACACCGGCCAGACCGGCATCGGCGCGGGCGTCCCGGGCGGCGGCGGCATCCGCCTCAAGTACTCCAACCCCCTGCACGTGGACGACGTCTCGGCCGACTTCCCCGACCTGAAGATCATCCTCGCGCACCCCTCCTTCCCCTGGCAGGACGAGGCGCTCGCGGTCGCCACCCACAAACCCGGCGTCCATATCGACCTCTCGGGCTGGTCGCCGAAGTATTTCCCGCCCGGGCTCGTGCAGTACGCCAACACGTTGCTGAAGGACAAGGTCCTCTTCGGCTCCGACTTCCCCGTCCTCACCCCCGACCGCTGGCTCGCCGACTTCGCGAAGCTGCCGATCAAGGACGAGGTCAGGCCGAAGATCCTGAAAGAGAACGCCGCCCGCCTGCTGACGATCTAGAGGGGCCGCAGATGCGCAACGAGGGACTGGGCTCCTGGCCCGCCCGCCGGGCCCGGAAGACCCCGCACCGCACCGCCCTGGTCCACGGCGACACGCAGTACTCGTACGCCGACCTGTACGACCGCACCACCCGCCTCGCCCACGCCCTGCGCGCGCGGGGATTGAGGCGCGGCGACCGCCTCGCCTACCTCGGCCCGAACCACCCCTCCTACCTGGAGGCCCTGTTCGCGGCCGGCACGCTCGGCGCGGTCTTCGTCCCGCTCAACACCCGCCTCGCGGGCCCGGAGATCGCGTACCAGCTCGCCGACTCCGGCGCGAAGACGCTGATCTACGCCCCCGGTCACGCCGGTCTCGTCGCCGGACTCCCCGGCGGCACCGACGTACGGACGTACCTCGAAGTCGGCGCGGAGTACGAACAGGCCCTGGAGCAGGCGCTGTTCGATCCGGTCGACGAACCCGTCACGGCCGACGACACCTGCGTCATCATGTACACCTCGGGCACCACCGGACGCCCCAAGGGCGCCATGCTCACCCACGGCAACCTCACCTGGAACGCCGTGAACGTCCTCGTCGACACCGACCTCATCGCCGACGAACGGGCCCTGGTCTCCGCCCCGTTGTTCCACACGGCCGGGTTGAACATGCTGACTCTGCCGGTCCTCCTCAAGGGCGGCACCTGCGTCCTGGTCGAGGCGTTCGACCCCGACGCGACCTTCGCTCTGGTCGCCCGGCACCGGATCACGTTCATGTTCGGCGTGCCGACGATGTTCGACCTGATGGCCCGTCACCCGGGGTGGGCCGACGCCGACTTGACCTCGCTGCGCCTGCTCACCTGTGGCGGCTCGCCCGTGCCGTCCCCCCTCATCGCCGCTTACCAGGAACGGGGGTTGACCTTCCTCCAGGGGTACGGGATGACCGAGGCGTCGCCCGGGACGCTCTTCCTCGACGCCGAACACGCGGTCAGCAAGGCGGGTTCGGCGGGGGTGCCGCACTTCTTCAGCGATGTCCGCGTCGTACGGCCGGACTTGGTGCCGGTCGCGGCGGGGGAGACCGGGGAGGTCGTGGTGCGCGGTCCCCATGTCATGCCCGGTTACAGGGGGTTGCCCGAGGAGAGCGCGGCCTCCTTCACCGACGGGTGGTTCCGCAGCGGGGACGCGGCGACGGTCGACGAGGACGGGTACGTCCATATCGTCGACCGGATCAAGGACATGATCATCTCCGGCGGGGAGAACATCTACCCCGCCGAGATAGAGGACTTGATCCTCACGCACCCCGGTGTCGCCGAGTGCGCGGTCATCGGCGTCGCCGACGAGAAGTGGGGCGAGGTGCCGCGCGCGGTCGTCGTGCCCCGCGAAGGGGCCAGCCCCGATCCCGACGCCATCCTCGCGGGGCTCGCGGGGCGGCTCGCCAAGTACAAGATCCCCCGGTCGGTCGTGCTCGCGGACGAACTCCCGCGCACCGCCTCCGGAAAACTCCTCAAGTCCCGGGTGCGCAAGCGCTACGGCAACAGCGAAGGAACGTCATGACCATCACCGTCAACGGCCTCGGCGAACTGAAGAAGCTCGCCGGGAGCGACCTCGGGACCAGCGAGTGGATCGAGGTGACACAGGGGAAGATCGACACGTTCGCCGACGCGACCGGGGACCACCAGTGGATCCACGTCGACGTGGAGAAGGCGAAGGCGGGGCCGTTCGGGGCGCCGATCGCGCACGGGTACCTCACGCTGTCACTCTTCATACCCCTGTTCTCAGGGCTCCTTGAGGTCGAGGGCGTCGCCACCAAGGTCAACTACGGCCTGAACAAGGTGCGTTTCCCCACGCCGGTGAAGGTGGGCTCGCGAATCCGCCTCGCGGCGCGGCTGGCCGATGTGACGGATGTGGCAGGTGGGGTACAGATCACGGTCGACGGCACGATCGAGATCGAGGGGGGTGCGAAACCGGCGGCGGTCGTTCAAGGAGTGCTCAGGTTTCTTGCCTGAGACGGTGGGGAACCGCCGAACTAGCCCATCGGACGTAACGGCGCTCCTCCCCGGGCTGTGCCGCTGCGCCGGGAGAGATAGTGTGCCCCCACCATGACGCTCCGCCGCCTAGGGACAACCGTGAGAACCACTGCACCGGCCGACAGGCCGAAGGCCGACAGCGCACGCCGCCTCGACGCCCCCACCGACCCGAAGAACGCCAGGGGAGTGCGCCGGGCCCTCGCCGGTACACGGTCCGCCCAGGGCGCGGGGGTGACCTTCCAGTCGTCCATCTGACCACCGTCCGACCGACCGCCGAGAACCCCTGAATCCGCTCCCCTCCTCGCGATGACCGCCCCCCTCGTCCCGCTGCGCCAGCTCGTGCTCAAGGTGCACAGCCGGTGCGACCTCGCCTGCCGTCACTGCTACGTGTACGAGCACGCGGACACGAGCTGGTCGGCCAAGCCCAGGGTGATCTCCGAGGAGACGGTCTCCAGGGCCGCCCGGCGGCTCGCGGAACACGCGCGGACGCACCGGCTCGCCTCCGTCCAGGTCATCCTCCACGGAGGCGAGCCCCTGCTCGCCGGAATCCCCCGCCTGCGGTACGTCTGCGAGCAACTCACCGCCGCCTTACGGGGAGTTGCCGACCTGGATCTCCGTATCCACACCAACGGCGTCCAGTTGACGACCCGTCACCTCGACCTTTTCACCGAGTACGGCGTCCGCGTCGGCGTCTCCCTCGACGGCGACCGCGCTGCCAACGACCGCTTCCGCCTCTACCGCGACGGCCGCAGCAGCCACGACAAGGCCCTCGCGGCGCTCGCCCTGCTGAACGAGCACCCCCACCTCTACGCCGGAATCCTCTGCACGGTCGACGTCCGCAACGACCCCGCCGCCGTCTTCGACGCCCTCGCCGCCCTCACCCCTCCCCGTATCGACTTCCTTCTCCCGCACGCCACTTGGGACACCCCGCCCTACCGCCCCGAGGGCCGCGCGACCCCCTACGCCGACTGGCTGCTCGCGGTCCACGCCCGCTGGAGCGAGCGGGGCCGCCCCATGCCGGTACGGCTCTTCGACTCCGTCGTCAGCACCCTCGGCGGCGGCCCGAGCCACACCGAGGCGATGGGCCTGGACTCTGCCGACGTCGTCGTGATCGACACCGACGGCGGCTACGAGCAGGCCGACTCCCTGAAAACCGCGTACGACGGCGCCCCCGCCACCGGCTACGACGTCACCCATCACTCCTTCGACGACGTCTCCCGCCACCCCGGTATGGCCGCCCGGCAACAGGGCCTGGCCGGGCTCAGTGAGCAGTGCCGCGCCTGCCCGGTCGTCCGCTCCTGCGGCGGCGGCCTCTTCGCGCACCGCTACCGCTCCGACGGCACGGACTTCGACAACCCCTCCGTGTTCTGCGCCGACTTGAGGGAACTGGTCGACCGACTCGCCGCCCGCACCGGCGCGGACGCGACCCGCCCCGTCCCCGGCTTCGACGCCCTGGCCGACGGCACCGACGACGGCACGGCCGTGCGAGCCCTCACCGAAGGCCGTGCGGCGGTCACCCTGGCTCTCCTCAGGGAGCTGGAGGCCGAACTCCCGGACCCCGCAAGCCCGTTGTGGACGGACGCCTGGCAGCGCGCCGCCGACCCGCACACCCTGGCGACCGTCCTGGCCCACCCCTACACCCGCCCCTGGATCCTCGACTGCCTCGAAGGCACCGCCTCCCCGGACCACCTCGCCACCCTCGTGGCACCAACCCCGGTACACCGCCTGCGCTGCGGCCCCCTCGACATCGCCCTCGACGACCGCGACCCCCACCGCGACTGCTTCGGCGCCCCCCTCCACCCCGGCCTCACCCCCGACGACGTCACCCGTTGGGAGCAAGTCCTCACCAAAGCCTGGGAGTTGATCGACCGGGCCCTCCCCGGCACCGCCGCCGCGATGGCCGCCGAGGTCGGGACGGTCACCCCCCTCACCGCACCGCCCCGCACCGCCGACGCGGGCCCGGCCGCGCTCGGCGCCCGCCTCGACGACGAACCCGCCGAGGTGGCCGCCCAGTTGGTGCACTGCTTCCGCCTGGGCGTCCTGGACACGCTGCTCGACGTGTGCGAGCTGTACGACGAGGAGGACCCACACGTTGGCACACTCCTCGCCGGCACGTACGCGGGCGCCGCGACCGACGCCCTTCTCGGCACTCACCAAGTCCAGGCTCAGCTACGGGAGTTGGCCGGGCATCCCGCCCTCACCCCCCTCGGCCGCAGGTTCGTCGACGGCATCGGGCGGACCCTGTGAGCGCCGAGTTCGCCCGGCTGGGCGTGCGTCCCGGGGCCACCGTCCTGGTGCACGCCTCGCTGCGCCGGATCGGCGTCGGACCCGGCACGGTCCTCAGGGCGCTGCTCGATGCCGTCGGGCCCGAAGGGACGGTCGTCGTCCCGACGTTCACCGCAGGGAACTCCGACACCTCACCGGCGTACCGGTGGGAGACGCTCGGCATGACGGAGGCTCAGATCGGCGAACACCGGGCCAGGATGCCCGCGTTCGACCCCGAGGGCACGGCCTCGCAGGGGATGGGGCGGCTCGCGGAAGCCGTACGCCGGTCGGCGCGGGCCGTGCGCAGCGCGCATCCGCAGACCTCGTTCGCCGCGATCGGCGCGCGGGCGCGGGAATTGATGGCCGGGCACGACGAGGAGTGCCACCTGGGGGAGCGGTCGCCGCTCGCCCGGCTGGAGGCGGCCCGCGCCCAAGTCCTGCTGCTCGGCGTGGGGTTCGAGGTGTGCAGCGCGTTCCATCTCGGGGAGGCGCGGGTGCCGGGGGCGGCGCGGCGGACGTACGGGTGCGTGGTGCGGCGGGGCGGGGTGCGGACCTGGGTGTGGTACGAGGACGTCGCCCACGACGACCGGGACTTCGGGGAGCTGGGCGCCGCGTTCGAGGCCGAGACGGGGGTGGTGCGGCGTGGGCGGGTCGGGGGCGGGGAGGCGGCCCTGTTCCCGCTCGCCGCCGCCGTCGCGTACGCGAGGGTCTGGCTGGCCGGAAATCGTACACACGGGCTTTCCGCAGACCCGTCACAAGACGGGGCCCGCTCCCTACACTGAGTTCCGGGGTGGCACGGGGATCGGGGGAGCGTGTGCAGCCTACGGAACCGGTGGGGGCCGAGGCCGACGGGCCGTACTTCTTTCTGAGTTACGCCCATGTGCCGCGCGGCGGGTCCGACCGGGCCGATCCCGATCTGTGGGTGCACCGGCTCTTCCGTGATCTGTGCGACGTCGTGCTCAATCTGACGACCGTGCCCGCCGGGGGTGCCGGGTACATGGACCGGTCGATGCGCGCGGGGGAGGACCTGAGTGACGAACTCGCCAGGTCCCTCGCGCACTGCCGGGTGTTCGTGCCGCTGTACTCGCCGCGCTACTTCATCAGCCCCTGGTGCGGGCGGGAGTGGACCGTTTTCGGCCGCCGGCCCGGCTCGATGCCCGGCGCTGTGGTGCCCGCGCTGTGGGCGCCGGTGCTGGAGCACCGGTTACCGTCCTGCACGCGGGACGTTCCCCATCCCGAGCACGAACACACCCAGCGCTACCGGGAGTTCGGGCTCTACGGGCTCGCCAAGCTGCGGTCGTTCCGCAGCGACTACGAGAAGGACGTCCACACGCTCGCCCGGCGGATCGTCGCGGCCGGGGACGCCGTCGACGTCTCGCACGGAGACGGTGGCAAGGACAGCCTGGACGCCGCGCAGGACGCGTTCACGCACGCCGCGTCCCCGCGCCCGGCGGAGCCCCGGCCCCGGCCGACCACCCGGCGCCGCCTGCGCATCAGCGTCGCCGCCGCCTCCCGGACGAACCTCCCCGAGGGCCGCGACCCCGCGTACTACGGGCGTACGCCCCTCGACTGGCGGCCCTATCACCCCGCATCGCCGTATCCGCTGGGCAAGTTGGCGTCCGACATCGCCGAGCGGCTCGACTTCCAGCCGGATGTGCGGGAGTTCGACCATCGTGCTGTGCCGGCCGACGGGCCCGAGGTGCTGCTCCTGGACCGCTGGCTGCTGCGCGACCCCGAACACCGGGCCCGGCTGGGGGAGTTCGACGCCGCCGACCGGCCCGCGACCGGCGTCGTCGTCCCTTGGAACGGCGCGGACCGCGACGACGAGGCGGACGGGCGCAGCGTCGCCGCCGAGGTCGAGGCCGTCCTGCCCCGCCGCACCCGCCGCCAGCGCCAGGCGGGCCGCCCGCCGGTCCTGGGCCCCGACCCGGCCACGTTCAGCCGCCAGCTCCCCCGCGTCGTGCACTGGGCGGCGACCGAGTACCTCAGACGGGCCCCCGCCCGTGTCCCGCCCGGCGAGGGCCCGCAGCGCTTCCGGCTGGGCGACATGGGCCGCGAGGAAGAGAAGAGCCGACAGGGAAACCGGAGTTGGCCACAGGGCCGGGGCTGGGACGAGGGCCAGGGCAGGCAGGACAGCCGCAGCCACCACCAGCCCCAGGCCGACCAGCCCCAGGCCGACCAGCCCCCGGCTCACCAGCCGCCGACCGACCAGCCCTCGGCTCACCAGCCCCGGCCCAAGCCGCCCCCGACCTCCCAGCCGCCCCCGACCCCCCAGCACCCCCCGAACCACCAAGCTCACCAGCGCCACCAGGGCAGCCCTTTGGCGTCGCCCGACCGTCGTCGTGCCGAGGAGGAGGGACCGCGATGAGCAGCCTCGACGAACAGGGTGGCCGCGCAGGCCGCATCGTGACGTTCTACTCGTACAAGGGCGGCACCGGACGGACCATGGCGCTCGCCAACGTCGCCTGGATCCTCGCCGCCAACGGCAAACGCGTCCTCGCCGTGGACTGGGACCTGGAGGCGCCGGGCCTGCACCGCTTCTTCCACCCCTTCCTCGACCCGGCCACGGTCGGCGCCACGACCGGCGTCATCGACCTGCTCACCGAGTACGCGTGGGCCGCCACCGACGACGACGGCGAGGGCCGTCCCGACGACTGGCACCGCGAGTACGCGCGCGTGCAGCGGCACGCCGTCTCCGTCGACTGGGCCTTCCCCGAACCCGGCACCCTGGACCTGGTCACGGCGGGCCGCCAGAACCGCGACTACTCGGCGATCGTCGCCACCTTCGACTGGGACAACTTCTACGACCGCCTCGGCGGCGGCCTCTTCTTCGACGCCCTGCGCGACGACATGCGCGCCAACTACGACTACGTCCTCATCGACAGCCGCACCGGCCTCTCCGACATCGCCGACATCTGCACCGCCCACCTCCCCGACGTCCTCGTGGACTGCTTCACCCTCAGCGACCAGTCCATCGACGGCGCCGCGTCCGTAGCCCGGGACATCGGCGAACGGTTCCGCCCGCGCAACATCCGCATCCTGCCCGTACCGATGCGCATCGACGAGGGCGAGAAGGAGAAGGCGGACGCCGGACGGATGCTCGCGCGCGCCAAGTTCGACGGCTGGCCCGCCGGTCTGACGGGCGATCAACTCACGAACTACTGGCTGTCGGTGGAGGTCCCCTACCGGCCTTACTACGCGTACGAGGAGACGCTCGCGACCTTCGCCGACGAGGCCGGGAACCCGATCTCCCTGCTCGCCGCGTTCGAACGGCTCACCGCCGTGGTCTCCGCGCAGGCGGTCACCGCGCTGCCCCGCATGGACGAGGAGCAACGCCTCGGCGTCAAACGGAAGTTCGTCCGCACCCGCGCCGCGCTCCCCGCCGACCTGCACCTCAGTTACGTGTCCGAGGACCGCATGTGGGCGGAGTGGATCACCGCCCTGCTCTCCCGCGCGGGCTTCCGGGTGATCCCCCGCTACGCGGGCGGCGAGGGCGACGGCGCCGACAAGCCCGCCGACCGTACCGTCGTCGTCCTCTCCCCGGCCTACCAGCGCTCCGCGCGCGCCCGCCAGGTCTGGGAGACCGCCACCGGCAACGACCCCACCGGACGGCGCCAGGTCCTCGCCGTACGCGTCGGGGACATCCGGCCCGCGCCCGCGTTCACCGACTGGCCCAGCGTCGACGTCGTCCGCACCAACGAGAAGACCGCCGCGACGGCCCTGCTGCGCGCCCTCGGCAAGCCCCCGCTGACCGGTGACCTCGGCGACGACACCGTGGGGACGGCCGCCGCCCGCTTCCCCGACACCCAGCCCCGCTTCTGGAACGTGACCCCCCGCAACTCGTCCTTCACCGGCCGCAGCGCCCTGCTGGAGAAGCTGCGCGACCTCCTCGGCCCCAGCGGCACCGGCGGGCGCAGCGCCGCGTACGCGCTGTACGGGCTCGGCGGCGTCGGGAAGACGCAGATCGCGCTGGAGTACGTCCACCGGTTCGCCGCCGACTACGACCTCGTCTGGTGGATCTCCTCCGAGCGCAGCGAGTTCGTGGTCTCCGCGCTCGCCGACCTCGCCCCCCGGCTGGGCCTGCGCGGCGGGGAGGACGCCGCCCAGGTCGCCCAGGAGGTCCGCGACCATCTGAGGCAGTCCGGGCCCTCGCTGCGCTGGCTGCTGGTCTTCGACAACGCCGACGAACCCCAGGAGGTCAGCCATCTGCTGCCCGGCGGCAGCGGACACGTCCTGATCACCTCCCGCAACCAGACCTGGCTCCAGTACGGCGAGGCCCTGGAGATCGATCCGTTCCTGCGCGAGGAGAGCGTCGAGCACCTGCTGCGCCGGGCGCCCGACCTCAGTGCCGAGGACGCCGACCGGGTCGCCGCCGCCGTAGGAGACCTGCCGCTGGCGCTCGAACAGGCCGGTGCCTGGCTCGCGGAGACCGCCACCCCCGTCGACGACTACCTCCTCGAACTCGACCGGCAGGCCGAGCACGTCCTGTCGCTCAGCCAGCCCGCCGGCTACCCGCAGCCCGTGGCCGCCACCTGGAACGTCTCCATCGAACGCCTCAAGGAACGCTCCCCGGCCGCCGTACGCCTGCTGCAACTGTGCGCGTTCTTCGCCGCCGAGCCGATCTCCATGAAGCTGCTGTACGGCGACGAGATGATCCGGGTACTGGCCGCCGAGGACCCCTCGCTCCAGGAGAAGATGGTCCTCGGCCGGGTCATCCGCGAGATCGGCCGGTTCGCGCTCGCCAAGGTCGACCGCTCCCAGCAGAGCACCATCCAGGTCCACCGCCTCGTTCAGGCCGTCATCCGCTCCCAGCTGACGCCCCGCGAGCAACTGGAGGCGCAGCACGTCGTCCACCGCATCCTCGCCGGGGCCCGCCCCTCCGGCGAGGAGCCCATCGACGACCCCGAGAACCAGCCCACGTTCGCCGCGATCTGGCCGCACCTCGACGCGTCCGAGGCGAGCATCTGCGACGACCCCGAGACCCGCCAGCTCCTCATCGACCGCGTCCGCTACCTGTGGAAGCGCGGCGAACTCACCGCCGCCATCACCTTCGCGGAGAGCCTGCGCGCCCTGTGGGAGGAGAAGCTGGCGGACTCCCGGGCGCGCATCGCCGAATTCGCCGAACTCTCCCCGGAACCCGACGACACCCCCCGGCTCCCGGCACAGTCCGGCGGACGGCCCCCGCGCACCCTCACCGAGGAGCGCCTCTATCTCACCAACCTCCGGATCCAGCTCCTGCACCTGCGCTTCCACATCGCCAACATCCTGCGCTCCTTCGGCAAGTACGTCGAGGCCGAGCAGGTCGGCTCCGACGTCCTCGCCCAGCAGCGCTCCCTGCTCGCCCCGGACCACCCGCACATCCTCATGACCACCAGCGGCCTCGCCACCGACCTCGGCTCCGTCGGCCGCTTCACCGAGGCCCTCCAGAAGGCCGCCCAGGCCTACCTCGGTTTCAAGGAGGCGTTCGGCGAGGACCATCCGCGCACCCTCAGCGCCAACAACAACCGCGCCGTGTGCCTGCGCCTGCTCGGCCGCTACAACGAGGCCCGCGACGTCGACCAGGAGATCTACGACCGGCGCCGCAACGACCTCGGCGCCAAGCACCCGCACAGCCTGATCAGCGTCTCCAACCTCGGCCGCGACCTGCGTGAGACCGGCGAGTACGACGCCTCGATCTCCCTGCTGCGCGGCGGCAACGCGGCGTACGCCGAGACCTTCGGCGAGCTGTACCCGGAGACGCTGCGCAGCGCCAAGAGCCTCGCCGTGTCGCTGCGCAAGGCGGGCCTCATCGACGAGGCGCGCGCCCTCACCCACCAGACCCGCGAGAACTACCGCCTGCGCGAGACCCCCACGACCACCCCCGACGTCCTGGACTGCACCCTCAACTACGCCGTCGACCTGTACGCCACCGGCGCCCGCGAGGAGGCGCTCGCCCTCACCCAGGACATCGTCCGGCAGTACCGCGTCGCGCCCGGCGAGCGCCATCCCGCGACCCTCGCCGCCCTCAACAACTGCGGGATCTTCCTGCGCGGCGCGGGCCGCGTGCAGGACGCGCGGGTGCTGCTGGAGAGCAACTACGCCACCCTGCGCGAGGTGCTCGGCGACGCCCACCCGTACGTGCTGGCCTGCGCGGTCAACCTCGCCAACACCCTCGCCGAACTGGAGGAGCTGCACCGCTCGGAGGAACTGGAGCGGCTCGCCGTCACCGGGTTCCAGAAGGCGCTCGGGTACAAGCACCCGGACACGATCGTCTCCCGCGCCAACCTGGCCGTCACCCTGCGGGCCCTCAGGCGGATACCGGAGGCCGACCAGTTGCAGGAGAGCGCGCAGGCCGACCTGGAACGGCTCCTCGGCGAAGGGCATCCGCACACGGTGAGCGTGCGCGAGGGCAAGCGCATCCACCGGGACCTGGAGCCGCCCCTCATCTGACGGACCGTCAAGTCTGCGACGGCACCAGCCGGTTGGGCCCGCCCGACAGCCACGTCACGATGTCCGGCAGCACCCGCAGCGCCGCGAAGTGCGCCGCCCTCGGATGCACGACGACCGTACGGCCCGGGATGTGCTCCGCCAGCCACCGCGTGTGGCTGGCCGGCGCGAACACGTCCTGCTCGCCGTGCCACAGCAGCACCGGTACGGAGATCGCGTCCAGGGCGAACCCCCACGGCACGCAGAACGACAGCGCGTCGTCCACCCAGCCGTCCGCCGAGACGCTGAGCGCCTCCGCGTAGCTGCGGATCAGCATGCCGCGGATACCGGCGTCCGCGATCACCCTGAGGTCCGACTCCGTGAGCTCCCACCGGAGTTGGGACAGCAGCTTGCGCGGGTCGGCGCGGATCGCGACCGAGCGGGCGCGCAGACTCGCGGCGAGGTGGTCGGGGCCGGTGACGGCCTGCGCGTACTCGTGGACGTTCGACGCGGACATCCCCGCGAACCAGTCCAGGCCCGCCGCGTCGCGCGGGGCCAGGCTCACCAGGACCGCGACGCGCGTCACCCTCCCCGCGAGCAGCGCCGCGCATGCCAGGGCGTGCGGGCCGCCGCCGGAGCGGCCGACCACGGCGAAACGCTCCACGCCGAGCGCGTCCGCGATCGCCGCGACGTCCTCGGCGACATGCGCGACCGAACGGCCCGGGAGACGGTCCGAACTGCCGTACCCCGGACGGTCGTAGGTGATCAGACGGACCCGCCGGTGGTAGAGCAGCATCGGGCGGGGCGCCGGGCCGATCCGGCTGCCGGGCGTGCCGTGCAGCAGGAAGACGGGGAAGCCGCGCGGGTCGCCCGCGATCTCCACCGCTAACCGCCTGCCGTCCCCCGTGAACACCTCGGTACGCATCCGCGGCCCTTTCTGGAAAGGAAGCCCCCGTCAACTGCGGTACACGCTGCGGTCATCTCCCATCGTGACCCAGATCATCCGGATGTGCGCGGGTGTTGGCCTTTTCGGGTGGTGACTCCGGCCGGGAACCGACCCTCAACTCCGGGTCGGGACAAGGTCGATGAGGCGGGCCGCCGCTTCCTCCGCGAGGGGCGTGAGGCGTTCGTGGACGCGGCGGAACGTCTTCTCCGCGCCGTCCGCCGGCCAGTCGGCGGGGAGGTGGCGGACCGGGAGGCGGGGGTCGCGGCGGATGATGTTCAGCCAGTCCGTCTGGAGCAGCAGGCGGCCCGCCAACGCGTCGTCCGCCGACGGGAGTTCACCCTCCCAGTGCTGCCAGCGCTCCTTGAACGCCGCGTACCGGGACGCCAGTTCGTCCAGCTCCCAGGTCTCCTCGATCATCGCCGTGATGTCCGTGCCCACGTCCGCCTGCGCGCGGAACACCTTCACGTGCGCGGACAGCCCCAGCTCCTCGACCAGTTCGGCGACGTCCACCTCGCCCGGCGCGATCCACAGCCCGCTGAACAGCGGGCCGAACCCGTGCCACGCCAGCTTCGAGCGCAGGTCGTGCCGTTGCCGCTGCCACGACTCCGGCAGCGAGAACCCGAGCAGCGTCCACGAACCGTCCCACTGCCGGTTCACCGCCCCCGTGTGCCACACCCGCCGCTCGCCGTCCCGCAGGACGGCCTCGGAGTGCGCGGTCAGCCCGAAGTACATCCGCCGCCCCTCCCGCTGGCGCCGCAGCAGCCCCCGGTTCACCATCCGGGTGAGCGTCGACCGCGTCGCCTGCTCCCCGACCCCGGCCCGCGCGAACACGTCGATGACGCTGCCGGAGTACACACAGACGGAACGCCCCAGTACCTGATCACCCAAGAACGTGAGCATCAGGGACTGGGGCCGCACCGATTCTTCCGTGGTCACACGGCCAACGGTACGCCGGGTGGCAGGGGTCAGCGCACTACGTCCACGAAGATCGGGTTCGCGTAGAACCAGGTGTCCGCCCACGGGTCGCCGTCCCCCGGGGCGTGGGGGATCGGGCCGTGCGGGTCGACGGACGCGCCGAGGTAGCCCGTGCCGGTGCGGTTGCCGTCGCTGCCGCGCAGCCGGAGGTAGAAGGAGTCGTCCTCCACCGTGACCGGGATCCGCAGGGTGTACGTCCCCTTGAGGCCGGAGACGTCCTTCGTGCGGACCACCTTCGTGTCGGGGGCCTTCCACGTGTCGGCGTCCGTGACCGGGCCGGTGACCGTGCCCCGGATGACGTCGACGTGGGCCAGCTTCGGGAGGATGCCGTGGGGGTTCACCCGGGACGCCGTGGTGACCGTGATCTCCAGGGTCAGCTTCTCGCCCTTGCGGACCCGCAGCCGGCCCCCGAGGGTGACGCCCCGGCCGTGGCTGTGCTGGCGCTTGAGGCGCACCTCAAGGCCGTCCAGCAGGTGCCCGTGGTCCGCCCAGACCCGGCCCGCGCGCATACCGGCCATGACCGCGCGGTAGCCGTAGCGGGTGACACCGACGTGCGTACGGCTGAACTGGCCCGGCCAGAAGTCGCTGCCCGGCTGCGGGGACGTCGTGTCGACCGGGTCGGGCAGCTTGCCGGTGTTGTCGAAGTTCTGCCCGGCCGGCCAGTCGCCGTTCTTCCAGGTGTCGAAGACGACCCGGTGCGCGTCGGAGTTGCTGGTGATCGAGAACAGGCTGCCTTCTGCCAGCATCGAGTCCCAGAGCCCCCCGACGGTCGCCGTCGCCCAGTCGAAGCCGCCGTACGTCAGGTACGCCTCCTTCGGGTACCCCGCGAAGGAGTTCGCCGACGGCGCGTTCTCGTACTCGCCCCGGATCGAGTTCGCCCCGCGCCAGCCGGGGATCGCCGCGCCCTGAGCACCCGGCGCCCCCTCCATGCCGATCATGATCTCGGGGGCGGCGTCGCGCCAGGCCCGCAGCTCGTGCGGGGAGTCGATGCCGAGGCGCAGCGGGTGGTTGGCGAGCACGAGGACGTCGTCCACGTAACCGCAACGGCGCTGCTCGGCCAGCCACTTGATCGCCTTGACGGCGTGGGCCTCGTTGCGCGCGGTGTTCGGGTTGCCGGGGGCGCCGTCGGTGTACTGGAGGAGCTTGCCGTCGTAGGCGCTCTCGAACCGGGTCAGGACGTCGACCTCGTTCGGACCCGGCGGCGTGAACACCGTGCAGTGCTCGGCGGCCGGGATGTACCACTCCAGGCCCTGGAAGATGAGCTGGCGCGGGTTCTCCTTGCGGGCCTTGAGGATCTCCGCGTGCTCCAGCGGGGCCCCGTACTGCGCGTGCCCGAAGTTGGAGTGCTCGGTGAACACCATCCAGTCCAGCCCGAACTCGGCGGCCTTCGCGGCGAGTTGCGAGAACGTGTACTTCGCGTCGTGGCTGTACACGGAGTGGATGTGGTGGTCGCCGACGAGGTAGGCGAGGCGCGGGTCCTCGCCCCCGAAGCCGTGGCCCTTGGCGGCGGCGGACGCGGGCGAGGCCAGCGCCGGGGACAGCGCGAACGCCGCCCCGAACAGGCCCGCGCTGCGCAGGAGTCCACGTCTGGAGACGCCCTGCGGATCGAGGTCGGCGGGCGCGACGGAGGGGTCGGCCCAGGTGGGGAGCTGCTGCTCGGTCATGACGGTCTTCCTGGGGTTCAGTGGTTCATGAACGCGGTGACGGGCAGCGCCCGTTCGGTGATCCGGACGTCGCCGAGGCGGGCGTGCAGGATCTGGTCGATCTGCCCGGCGTACTCGTAGCCGCCGAGCAGCCACGGCAGGCCGACGGAGGTGATGCCGGTCGAGACGGCCTTGGGGTTGCGCACGACCGGGCACCCGTCGACGTACAGCGTCGTGTGCTTCCCGTTGTTGACGACGGCGACGTGCCACCAGGTCTCCAGCGGCGTCTGCTGGCCCCAGTTGGTGGCGATGCCCTGCTGGTTCAGCGGACGCATCGCCCACTGCGGCTCGCGGTCGTTGGACAGCGATAGCGTGGCCAGCGGCTCGTCCGGGTCGTCCCCGGTCTTGTGCGCGGCGCCGCCCGTGCCGGTCCGGCTGACGATGCCCGACCACGCGTGGTGGGACGGGTCCCAGTCGGCCGGGAGGCGGTAGAACGCCTCGATGGTGTACCCGTTCCTGAACACGGCCTTGTTGATCGGCGCCGTGGGGACGGTCTTCAAGTAGGCGCCCTTCAGCGGCGACTTGAACCCCTGGAACTCCAGGCTGCCGTGGCCGGGCTGGTCGGGGTGGTGGTCGGCCGACCAGCCGAGCGAGCCGCCGCCGACACTCACCAGCGTCAGGTCGTTGCCCTTGCCGGACAGGTCGCGCACGGTCCCGCCCGCAGGAGCCTTGTCGAACCGCCAGTACGCGACCGTGCCCGGCACGAGCACCTTCGACACCGGCCGAGCCGCCCGCACCGGCGCCGGGGCGAACCCCTCGAAGCGCGCCGCGAAGTCGATGTCGACGCTGAACCGGTCGGCGTCACCGCTGAGTTCGATCTCCTGCCGCTCGAACTCGTTGAGCCCCTTCTTCGCCCGCCCCAGGATCCACGGCGACACCGTCTCGACGTCGATGACGTTCCGGTCCAGGTCGAAGCGGTACAGCCGGATCATCGCCGCGCCGCCGAAGTACCGGTTCTGATAGTTCGTCAGATGCAGGTGGACGTCATTTCCCGCGCTGTTCTTGCGCGTTGCCCGCCCGGCCGGCCAGTAGTGTCCGTTCAGCGTGAGGAAGATCTGGTCGTGGTCCTTGACCAGCTGGTCCCACAGCTGCTGCCCGTAGTCCGACAACTGGTCGTCGTCCACGACGAGTTCGTGCGTCGTGAGGATCACCGGCGTCTTCGGGTGCTGGGCGAGGACGCTCTTCGCCCACGCGTACCCCTTGTCGGACAGCCGCCAGTCCAGCGCGAGGACCAGCCACTCACGGCCCCCGGCGTGGAACAGGTGGTACGTGTTGTACCCGTCCGGGGACGCCCCGCCGAACGTCGGCTTGGCCGCGAACCGCTTCGGCCCGAACGCGTCCAGATAGGACGAGGCCCCGCGCTGGTCGGTCGTCGAGGACTTCACGTCGTGGTTCCCGGCCAGCACGCTGTAGCCGACACCCTTGCGGTCCAGCAACTTGAACGCGTCGCCGATCGCCGAGAACTCGGCGGCGGCACCGTTCTGCGTCAGGTCGCCCAGGTGCGACAGGAAGACGATGTTCTCGTCCTTCCCGTGCTCCAGCAGGTACTTGAGGGACGCCTCGACGGGCTTCGCGTCGATGCTGGGCCCGTCGAAGAGGTACTGCGTGTCGGGCATCACGGCAAGCGTGAACCGACGGCTCTTCGAGTCCGGCCGCCAGGAGGAGGGGTGGCCCTTTTCGAGGGAGGCCGCTTCAAGGGAGGCCGCCGAGGCGGTCCCGGCCGGCAGCGCGACCCCGGCGGTCGCGGCGGCACCGAGCAGCGCCGTCGCGCGCAGGAAGCCGCGCCGTCCGGCACCGGCCTGCGGAGCCTCGCAGGGCTCCTGGCCGGAAGAGTCATGGGCATGCGAAGTACACACAGGTGCTCCGGTGGATGGTGCTGAGGAAGGGGAAGTTTTGGGTTAGAGCACGCGCAGGGTCCAGCTCCAGTGATGGCAGCCCGTCGCGACCAGGTAGGAGGGGAAGGTGTCGGGCCCGCACGAGGCGGTGCCGAGACCCCGGTGCGCCGCGTCGACGTGCACCACGCAGCCCGCGCGCGGCACGAGTTCGTCGTGGTGCGCCACCGCCGTCAGGTCGCCCGCGCGGTGGCGCGTGACGGAGACCTGGCGCGGGGAGTCCAGGGTGACGGCGAGCCCGGTGGCGTCCGGCGCGGACAGGGTGAAGCGCCGTACGCCGTGCCGGCCGCCGCTCTCCTGCGGGCGCAGGTACGGCGTGAACAACCGGTCGACAGGCTCCGCATGGTGGCCCACGGGAGCACCGGCCGCGCGGTCCGGGTACGACTCCCAGGGACCCTGCCCGAACCACTCCAGCAGGTCGAGCCCGGGCACCGTCTCGAAGACCGAGCCGACGCGCGCCACGTCGTGGAACGCCTCGGGCACCTGGGCCGACTCGTCGACGTGGATGCCGCCCTCCACCGGCGTGAGGATCTGCCGGTGCCGTACGACACCCGTCGCGCCCGCGTACTCGGCGTCGACGATGACGACCGCGCCGTCCCGCTGCACCGACACCACCTTGCGCACCAGCCGGTCGAGCCCCCACGCCCGCCAGCGCGCCGCGATGCCGCCCAGCTCGTCGTTGTCGGTGGGCGCCCGCCACAGCGAGAGCACCGGTGCCGAGGTGAGCAGCGGATGGACGAGCAGACCGTCACCGTCGATCTCGACCCGGCCCTTGGGAGCCGGTGTCCCGGCGGCCGAGGGACCCCGCAGCCGCACCTGCGGCACGCAGAGCTCCGTCCCCGCAGGCGCCCACGGCAGCTCTTGTGCCGTCGTCACCCGCAGGGTCAGCCACGCCTCGCCGCCGTCCTGAGGCAGCGTGAACGGCACGGGTACGACACCGGAGTCACCCGGCGCCAGATCCGGCAGTTCTGCCACGGAGACGAGGTCGGTGCCGTCGGCGAGCGACAGCCGCCATTCGGCGTCCAGCCAGTCGAGACCCCGGAAGTGCTGGCGGTTGGAGACCACGAGATCGCCGTCGTCGTCCAGCTCCAGCCGGACCGGCGCCGCGATCTCCCGGTGCTCGAACAGCACCGGCTTCGGGGTCCGGTCCGGGAAGACGACGCCGTCCGCGATGAACGCGCCGTCGTGATCGGGTTCGCCGAAGTCACCGCCGTACGCCCAGCGGTGGCCGGGTCCGGCGACGCCGCTCTCGTAGAGCCCGGCGCCCCCACGCCCGGCCGGTCGTCCGTCGTTCACACGTTGGAGGATTCCGTGGTCCCAGAACTCCCAGATGAACCCGCCCTGAAGTCCAGGCGTTGACTCGATGGCGGACCAGTGGTCCGCGAGCGTGCCGTTGCTGTTGCCCATCGCGTGCGAGTACTCGCACCAGATCAGCGGCTTCGTCTGCGTCCCCGAGCGGGCGTGCGCGAGCACCTCGTCCAGCGAGGCGTACATCGGGCAGGCGATGTCGGAGGCGTCCGAGGCGGCGGCCCAGTCGAGCTTCGCGGCGCCCTCGTACTGAACCGGTCGAGTCGGGTCGTGCCGGCGCACCCATCCGGCCGCCGCGTCGTGGTTCGCCCCGTAGTCCGACTCGTTGCCCAGCGACCAGACGATCACCGAGGGGTGGTTCTTGTCCCGCAGCACCATCCGCGAGACGCGGTCCACGAAAGCGCCCAGGTAGCGCGGGTCGTCGGCGATCTCGTGCGCGTGGTCGTGCGACTCGACGTTCGCCTCGTCGACGACATAGACGCCGAGTTCGTCGGCGAGGTCGTAGAACGCGGGGTCGTTCGGGTAGTGCGAGGTGCGGACCGCGTTGAAGTTGAACCGCTTCAGCAGGGCGAGATCGGCGCGCATGTCCTCGTACGACACCGTCCGGCCCGTCAGCGGGTGGAAGTCGTGCCGGTTCACCCCGCGCAGGAACACCCGCACGCCGTTGACCAGCAGATCCCGGCCGACGATCTCGACGTCCCTGAACCCCACCCGGTGCCGGGAGACGTCGGCCACCGAGCCGTCGGCGCGGTGCAGGCGGACGGCGAGGTCGTACAGCACCGGCGTCTCGGCGCTCCACGGCTGTACGCCAGTGACCTGGTGATTCAGGCGGACCTCGCCGAGGAACGCGGAGACGCGGCCGTCCTCCTCGTTGAACCGGTCGAGTTCGGCGTCCTGGGTGAGGAGGACGCCGTTCAGCTCGCCGGTGACGTACCAGCCCTCCGGCAGCTCGCCCGAGGCGTGCCGCACCTTGCAGTCGACGCGCAGCGCCCCGTCGGCCGAGGCGCGCACGTCGACGTCGGCGAGGTGCAGGGGGTCGGTCGCGTACAGAAGGACGGACCTCGTGATGCCCGCGTGCCACCACTGGTCCTGGTCCTCGATGTGCGAGACATCCGACCATTTGACGACCGTGAGGCGGACCAGGACCCGCTCACCGGGACGCGCGAACTCCGTGATGTCGAAGTCGGCCGCGAGGTGCGAGTCCTTCGAGACGCCGACCGGACGGCCGTCCACGTGGACGAGGAGCACGCTCTCGGCGGCGCCGACCTGGAGGGTGATCCGCTTGCCGGTCCACTCGGCCGGGACGTCCACGACCCGCTCGTACACACCCGTCGGATTCGCGGCCGGCACGGACGGCGGGACGTCCGGGAACGGCATCCGGACGTTGAGGTAGACCGGCAGGTCGTCCGTGTTCTGCATGGTCCAGGCGCCCGGCAGGGTCTGCGAGGACCAGGCGTCGCCGAGCGCCGCGTCCGGCGCCGGCAGGAGCTGGAAACGCCACTCGCCGTCCAGGGACAGGGCCCCAGTACGGCGGTCCACGGCGGACATGGGCGACCGCCCCCAGGAGGTCACCTCGGGTGACTCCCAGGGGCGGAGCGCGGACAGCGGGTCCATCACTTGATGGCCCCCTTCGCGAGGTCTCCGATGATCTGCCGGGCGCCGATCGCGAACACGATCAGCAGCGGGACGAGCGCGAGCAGCGCGCCGGTCATGACCATGCCGTAGTCCGTCGTACCGTGCGTGCCGTTGAGCTGCGACAACGCCACCTGGAGCGTCACGTTGTCCGGGTTGGTCAGCGCGATCAGCGGCCACGCGTAGTCGTTCCACTGGCCCATGAACGTGAAGATCCCGAGGAACGCGAGCCCGGGGCGCACCACCGGGAGCGCGACGTGCCAGTACTGGCGCATGAAGTTCGCGCCGTCGATGCGCGAGGCGTCGAGCAGCTCGTCGTGGATCGCGCCCTGCATGTACTGGCGCATCCAGAAGATGCCGAACGCGTTCGCCGCCGCCGGGACGATCAGCGACGTCATCGACCCGATCCAGCCCAGCTTCGCCATGATCACGAACTGCGGGATCGCGGCGAGCTGCGCCGGGACCATGAAGATGACCATCATCAGCGCGAACAGCAGCCTGCGGCCCGGGAAGTGGAACTTCGCGAAGACGAACGCGGCCAGCGAGTCGAAGAACAGCACCAGCACCGTCACGCTGGTCGCGACCAGCAGCGAGTTCCCCATCGACCCGAAGAAGTCGATCGAGTCGAAGAGATTGCGGACGTTCTCCCCGAGGTGCGAGCCCGGCAGCAGCTTCGGCGGGTAGGAGAAGATCTCCGACGAGGTGTGGGTCGACATGATGACGGCCCAGTAGAACGGGAACGCCGACAGCAGCAGCCCGATGACCAGTACGGCGTGCAGCGCGATACCGCGCCTGCGGGAGCCCTTGATGGAAGACATGGCGCGCGGCTCCTAGTCCTCGCCCCGGCGCTGCACCAGGCGCCAGTTGACGATCGAGAAGATGATGACGACGAGGAAGATCCCCCACGCCACGGCGGCGCCGTAGCCGAAGTCGTTGTTGTCGAAGGTCTGCTGGAAGAAGTAGAGGACCATCGTCTGGCCCGAGTGCCCCGGACCGCCCGCGTACGTCGAGTCGTTGGCCGTCGACTGGAGCAGCACCTGCGGCTCCGAGAACGACTGGAGCCCGGTCACCGTCGAGACGACCAGCACGAACAGCAGCACCGGCCGCATCATCGGCAGCGTGATCCGGAAGAACGTCTGGAACGGGTTCGCCCCGTCGACCTTCGCCGCCTCGTACAGCTCGCCCGGGATCGTCTGGAGCCCGGCGAGGAAGATGATCGCGTTGTAGCCGGTCCACTGCCAGGTCATCAGCGTCGCGATCGCGACCTTGATCCCCCACGGCGTGTTCAGCCACGCGATCTGGTCGAGCCCCACCGCCTGCAACAGGGCGTTCATCAGGCCGAAGTTGGTCGAGAACACCGACCCGAAGATGATCGCCACCGCGACCACCGACGTCACGTTCGGCAGGAAGTACGCGAACCGGTACACGTTCTTGAACCGCACGGCCGAGTTCAGCATCACGGCCGTCACCATCGCCAGGAAGATCATCGGGAACGTCGCGAGCGCCCAGATGACGATCGTGTTCCCGATCGAGTTCCAGAAGTCCGTGTCCGAGATCAGGTACCGGTACTGCGCGAGCCCGGCCCACTCCATCGACCCGAGTCCGTCCCAGCGGTGGAACGAGACGTACAGCGAGAACCCGACGGGGATCAGGCCGAAGCCGAGGAACAACAGGTAGAAGGGGGAGATCGCGGCGTACAGATGCCAGTACTTGCGCCAGCCCTTCTTCGGCTGGACAGCCGTCGCTCTCTCGACGACGGGAGGCTTCTCCAGGGCGGTGGCCATCAGTAGCTCACCCCCAGGTGCTTCGCGATCCGGCGGCACTTGCTCATGGCGTCCTTCCAGGCCTGCTCGGGGTTCTTGCCGAGGACGCCGACGTTCTTGATCTCGTCCTTGAGGGGCTGGCCGAGCGCGATGTCGAACGGGCTGTTGTAGGCCACCGGGATCTTCTGCGCGGCCGGACCGAAGACGTCCATGGTCACCTGCCCGCCGAAGAACGGGTCGGGCTCGGTCAGCTTCTTCATGCCGTACGACGCCGGGGTGGACGGGAACAGCCCCGCGTCCACGAACCCCTGCGCCTGGTTGTCGGCGTCCAGCAGCCAGGTGATGATCTCGAACGCCTTCTCCGGCTCCCGGCACTCCTTGGTGATCGCCAGGAACGACCCCCCGATGTTGGAGGGCCCGCCCGGACAGTTCGCCACCCGCCACTTGCCGGCCGTCTTCGGGACGCCCTGCTTGAGGTCGCTCGTCGACCAGGACGCGTTCAGGTTCGACGGCAGCTTGCCGTCCTCCTGCGCCGACAGCGCGTCCGGGGTGCCGCTGACGATGCTGGAGACGATCCCGCGCTTCTTCGCCTCCACCGCCCGCGCCCACGCCGTACGGACGTGGTCCTCGTCGCCGATGAAACGCCGGTCCTTGTCGACGTACTGCTTCGTGCCCTGGTTCATCGACATCGTGAAGACGCTGGTGATGTCGGTCAGCAGGAAGGTGCCGGGGAGCCGCTTCTTCAGCTGTTCACCGGCCGCGAAGAACTGCTCCCAGGTCGCGATCTCCCGTGACACGTCCGCCGGTTCGGACGGCAGGCCCGCCTTCGCGAACACGGCCGGCTGGTAGTAGTGCGCGACCGGACCGCAGTCGATGGGGAAGCCGATCATCGTCCCGTCGTCGGCGACCCCCTGGTCCCACTTCCACGACAGGTACTGGCTCTTCAGCTTGTCGGCGCCGAGCGTGCGCAGGTCCACGAACTGGTCCGCGTTCGGCAGGTAGGACGCCATGTCCTCGCCCTTGAGGCCCGCGATGTCGGGGATGTGGGCGCGACCGGCCATGGTCGTGATCAGCTTCGAGCGGTAGTAGCCGCCGATCTGGATCGCCTTCAGGTCGACCGCGGGGCCGTACCGCTTCTTGGCGTTCTTCACGACGGTGTCGCTCAGGCCGCCGTTCCAGTACCACAGCACCATGGTGTTGCCGGTCGAACCGGCCGGTACCGCGCAACTGGACGCGAGGCCGCCCAGCGCACCGGCGGCCCCGGTGGCCAGGCCCGCACGCAGCAAGCCTCTTCGTGAGAGCCGCACAGCTCCCACCGCCTTTCGGATCTGTTCTGCACTACTCGGGGGTCTTAAGGGGGGATCTCAAGAGGGGGGTTTCAAGAGGGGGATCTCGTGGGGGGGGATCAAGGGGGGTTCTCTGAAAGTGAGTTGATGGACCGTCAGTTCAGCCGCGCCGGAGGCGTCACCGGCGCGTACTGCACCGGCCGCCCCGGGTCGGCGGGCAGCCGGTCCGCCAGGAAGCCGTACGCGTGCCGCAGCCCGGGGTCCGTCACCGACCGCCACCAGCGGTCCACGCCGTACCAGCCCGGCGCCGCGAGCGCGCCGCCGTGGTGCTGTACGGAGAGCCCCGCGGCCAGTACCGCGAACTTGAGGCGCTCCTCCAGCGGCCACTCGCCGAGCGAGGCCGCGACGAAGCTCGCGCCGAACACGTCACCGGCGCCCGTCGCGTCCAGCACGTCCACCGGGAGCGCGGGGACCTCGGCGTACTCGCCGGTCGTCTGGTCCACGGCCACCGCGCCCTCGCCGCCGCGCGTGACGACCGCCACCGGCACCAGTTCGGTGAGCGTGCCGAGCGCGGCGACCGCGCTGTCCGTGCGGGTGTAGGCCATCGCCTCGCCCTCGTTCGGCAGGAACGCGTAGCACAGGGAGAGCTGGGTCAGCAGGTCCCGCGACCACTCCTGGGTGGGGTCCCAGCCGACGTCCGCGTACACCCGCGTGCCGTTCGCGGCGGCCTTCGCGATCCACTCGCGCGGCTCGGCCTCCAGGTGCACCAGCGCGGTACGCGCGGCGGGCGGGGCGGCCATCAGCACGTCCTGCGAGTACGGGGGCTCCTGGCCGTGCGTGACGAGCGCGCGGTCGGCGATGGGGGTCCCCCCTGACCGAGCGAAGTCGAGATCTTGGGGGAGCGCGAGGGCCACCGTCACCGGGGTCGGCCAGTCCTTCGCGACCCGGGACAGGGTGAGGTCCACGCCTTCCTGTCCGGCGATGACCTCCTGGCAGTACGCGCCGTAGAAGTCGTCGCCGAAGACCGTCGCGAGCTGCGTGCGCAGGCCGAAGCGGGAGGCGGCCACCGCGAGGTTCGCGATGCCGCCGGGGCCGCAGCCCATCCCGGCCGTCCAGACCTCCTCGCCGGGCGTGGGCGGCTTGCCGAGACCCGTGAGGACGAGGTCGTAGAAGAGCAGACCGGTCAGCAGGACGTCGGGGCGGTCGTCGTCCACGGTGGTGTCGGTGTGGTCCACGGGGGTGGCGCCTCTCGTCGGAACGTTCGTCAGAACTGTTCACATTCGGTGCACGGAATCGTGCGCTCTCTTCCAGATCTGGTCAATAGTCGAGCAGAAATGAGCATGGATTTGATTGAAGATGACGAGTAGTGTTCGTGTCGTGCTGGCAGAACGACGACATCAACTCATCCTCCGGGCCCTGCGCTCCGGCGGCCCCGCGGCTGTCACCGACCTCTCCGAGCAGCTCGGCGTGAGCCCCGCGACGATCCGGCGCGACCTGGTCAAGCTGGAGGAGGACGGGCTCCTGACCCGCGTCCACGGCGGCGCGGTCGCCGAGGAGGGCGACCAGCCCTTCGCCGAGGTCGCCGGGGTCCGCGTCGCCGAGAAGGACGCGATAGCCGCCCGCGCGGCGGCGATGATCGCGAACGGACAGTCGGTGCTGCTCGACATCGGCACCACCGCCTACCGGCTCGCCCGGCAGCTGCACGGCCGCCGCCTCACCGTCATCACCAGCAACCTCGTCGTCTACGAGGAACTGGCCGACGACGAGGGCATCGAACTGGTCCTGCTCGGCGGCGTGGTCCGCCGCGACTACCGCTCCCTGGTCGGCTTCCTCACCGAGGACAACCTCCGCCAGCTGCACGCCGACTGGCTCTTCCTCGGCACCAGCGGAGTCCGCCCCGGCGGCCAGGTGATGGACACGACCGTCGTCGAGGTGCCGGTCAAACGCGCGATGATCAAGGCGAGCGACAAAGTCGTCCTCCTCGCCGACCGTGCCAAGTTCCCGGGCACGGGCATGGCGAAGGTCTGTGGTCCAGAAGATCTGGACGTGGTGGTGACGAACGCCCCGGTCGACCCGGTGACCCACTCCTCCCTGGCGGAGGCGGGCGCCGAGGTGATCGTGGCAGGAAAGGTTCAAGCGTGAAGCTGACGATTCTTGGCGGCGGCGGATTCCGGGTGCCGCTCGTGTACGGCGCGCTCCTCGGCGACCGCGGCGAGGGCCGGGTGACCGAGGTCGTCCTGCACGACCTGGACGCGGGGCGGCTCGGGGCGGTCACCAGAGTCCTCACCGAGCAGGCCGCCTCGGTGCCGGACGCGCCGGTGGTCACCGCCACCACCAGCCTTGACGACGCCCTGCGCGGCGCCGACTTCGTCTTCTCCGCGATCCGCGTCGGCGGCCTCGAAGGCCGCGCCAACGACGAGAAGGTGGCCCTGGATCAAGGCGTCCTCGGTCAGGAGACGGTCGGCGCGGGCGGCATCGCGTACGGGCTGCGCACGGTCCCGGTCGCCGTCGACATCGCCCGGCGCGTCGCCCGGCTCGCCCCGGACGCCTGGGTCATCAACTTCACCAACCCGGCGGGCCTCGTCACCGAGGCCATGTCCCGCCACCTCGGCGACCGCGTCATCGGCATCTGCGACTCCCCGGTGGGCCTCGGCCGCCGCATCGCCCGGGTCCTCGGCGCCAACCCGAACGACGCCTACATCGACTACGTCGGCCTCAACCACCTCGGCTGGGTACGAGGGCTGAAGATCGCCGGACGCGACGAACTGCCCCGCCTCCTCGCCGACACCGACCTCCTCGGCTCCTTCGAGGAGGGCAAGCTCTTCGGCACCGACTGGCTCAAGGCGCTCGGCGCGATCCCCAACGAGTACCTGCACTACTACTACTTCAACCGCGAGGCCGTCCGCTCCTACCAGGAGGCCGAGAAGACCCGCGGCGCCTTCCTGCGCGACCAGCAGGCCCAGTTCTACGACGAGGTCGCCGCCCCCGGCGCGCACGCGCTGGACGCCTGGAACCGCACCCGCGCCGAGCGCGAGGCGACGTACATGGCAGAGAACCGCGAGACCGCAGGCGCGGGCGAGCGCGACGAGGACGACCTGTCCGGCGGGTACGAGAAGGTCGCCCTCGCCCTGATGCGGGCCATCGCCCGCGACGAGCGCACGACCCTCATCCTCAACGTCCGCAACCGGCACACCCTCTCCGTGCTCGACACGGACGCGGTCATCGAGGTGCCCTGCCTGGTCGACGCCAACGGCGCGCACCCGGTCGCCGTCGCGCCCCTGCCCGGCCACGCGGTCGGGCTGGTCAGCTCGGTCAAGGCCGTCGAGCGCGAGGTGCTGGCCGCCGCCGAGTCCGGCGCCCGTACGACCGCGGTGAAGGCGTTCGCTCTGCACCCGCTGGTCGACTCCGTGAACGTCGCCCGCAGGCTGGTGGAGGGCTACACGGCCGTTCACCCGGGTCTCGGGTACCTCAAGTAAGCTCCCGGCGGAAAGCGTCCAGAAAGCGCTTTCTGCGGTTGGTCCGGTATCTCTCCCTGGAGACCTCTCATGCATGACGAACGCCAGCGGATCGAGGAGCGCGTGGAGCGCCTCCACTCCCAGCGCATCAAGCCCGCGATCTACGCGGCGACCGTCCCCTTCGCCGTCGAGGCATGGCAGGCCCCCGGGGAGCCGGTGTCCTTCGAGGAGGCCGACGGGGCTGTTTACGAGCCGTTCGAGATGGGCACACCGTGGGGCCCGCCGTGGGGGACCACCTGGTTCCGGATGCGCGGCACCGTCCCCGCCGAGTGGGCGGGCCGCCGCGTCGAGTCGGTCATCGACCTCGGCTTCGTCGGCGACTGGCCCGGCAACCAGGCCGAGGCCCTCGTCCACACCGCCGACGGCACCCCGCTGAAGGCCGTCAACCCGCTCAACCAGTACGTCGCCGTCGCCAACCCCGCCGTCGGCGGCGAGGAGATCGACTACCTGGTCGAGGCCGCGTCCAACCCGGACATCCTCGCGGAGAATTTCTCCAAGATCACGCCGATGGGCGACATCCTCACGGCCGGCGACAAGCCGCTCTACACCTTCCGGCACGCGAACCTCGCCGTCCTCGACGAGGAGGTCTGGCACCTCGACCTCGACGTCCAGGTGCTGCGCGAGCTGATGGTCGAGCTGGGCGAGCATGACCCGCGCCGCCACGAGATCATGCACGCGCTCGACCGGGCGATGGACGCGCTCGACCTGGACGACGTGTCGGGGTCGGCCTCGGCCGTACGCGAGGTTCTGAAGCCGGTGCTGGCCAAGCCCGCCAACGCCTCCGCGCATGTCATCTCGGGCGTCGGCCACGCGCACATCGACTCCGCGTGGCTGTGGCCGATCCGCGAGACGAAGCGCAAGACGTCCCGCACCTTCTCCAACGTGACCTCGCTGGCGGACGAGTACGAGGAGTTCGTGTTCGCCTGCTCGCAGGCCCAGCAGTACGAGTGGGTGCGCGACAACTACCCCAAGGTGTGGGCCCGCATCCAGGAGTCCGTGAAGAAGGGCCAGTGGGCGCCCGTCGGCGGCATGTGGGTCGAGGCGGACGGCAACCTGCCCGGCGGCGAGGCCGTAGCCCGCCAGCTGATCCACGGCAAGCGGTTCTTCATCGAGCACTTCGGCATCGAGACCAAGGGCGTCTGGCTCCCCGACTCCTTCGGCTACACCGGCGCCTACCCGCAGCTCGCCAAGCTCGCCGGCAACGAGTGGTTCCTCACGCAGAAGATCTCCTGGAACCAGACCAACACCTTCCCCCACCACACCTTCTGGTGGGAGGGCATCGACGGCACCCGCATCTTCACGCACTTCCCGCCCGTCGACACCTACAACGCCCGCTTCAGCGGCGAGGAGATGTCCCGCGCGGTCCGCCAGTACCGCGAGAAGGGCAACGCCAACCGCTCGCTCGCGCCCTTCGGTTGGGGCGACGGCGGTGGCGGCCCCACCCGCGAGATCATGGAACGGGCCCGCCGTCTGCGGGACCTGGAAGGCTCCGCGAAGGTCGAGATCGAGCACCCCGACGAGTTCTTCGCCAAGGCCCGCGCCGAGTACCCCGACGCCCCCGTCTGGGTCGGCGAGCTCTACCTCGAACTGCACCGCGCCACCTACACCTCGCAGGCCCGCACCAAGCAGGGCAACCGCCGCAGCGAACACAAGCTGCGCGAGGCCGAGTTGTGGGCGACGACGGCCGCGCTGCACGCGCCGGACTACTCCTACCCGTACGAGAAGCTCGACCGCCTGTGGAAGACGGTCCTGCTCCACCAGTTCCACGACATCCTGCCCGGCTCCTCCATCGCCTGGGTGCACCGCGAGGCCGAGGCCGAGTACGCCCGCGTCGCCGGGGAGTTGGAGGAGCTGACCGCCGAGGCGATCGACGCCCTCGGGGGCGGCGGCCTGCGTGTCTTCAACACCAGCCCGTACGACCGCGCCGAGGTCGTCCGCACCCCGGACGGCACCCGCGCCTACGTCGAGGTGCCGGGCAGCGGCAGCGCGGTGCTGGCCGAGTCGGAGGTGCCGAACCCGGTCACCGTGGACGGGCTGACGCTCGACAACGGCTTGGTGCGGGTTACGTTTTCGGAAGACGGAACCCTGGGCTCGGTGTACGACCTCCGCGCCGGACGTGAAGTCCTCGCCGAACCCGGCAACCTGCTGCGCCTGCACACGGACCTCCCGAACTACTGGGACGCCTGGGACATCGACAAGCACTACAAGAACCGGTACGTCGACCTGCTCGACGCGGACTCGGTGACCGTCGTCGAGGCGGACCCGCTGATCGGCGCCGTGCGCATCGAGCGGTCCTTCGGCAAGGGCTCGACGATCGTCCAGACGGTCACCGTCCGCGCCGGCAGCTCCCGCATCGACGTCGAGACGGACATCGACTGGCACGAGGCCGAGAAGATCCTCAAGGCCGCGTTCCCCATCGACATCCGCGCCCCGCACTCCTCCGCCGAGATCGCCTTCGGCCACATCCAGCGCCCCACCCACACCAACACCACGTGGGAGTCGGCCCGCTTCGAGGTCTCCGGCCACCGCTGGGTCCACCTCGCCGAACCCGGTTACGGCGTCGCCGTGCTGAACGACTCGACGTACGGCCACGACGTGTCCCGCACGGTCCGCGAGGACGGCGGCACCACGACCACCGTCCGCCTCAGCCTGGTGCGCGCCCCGCGCATCCCGGACCCCGGCGCGGACCAGGGGCGCCACCGCTTCACCTACTCCCTGCTGCCGGGCGCGAGCATCGCCGACGCGGTCGCCGAGGGCTACTCCCTCAACCTGCCGCTGCGCCTCGCCGAGTCGACGGGCGCGGCGCAGCCGGTCGTCTCCGTGGACGGCGAGGGCGTGACCGTCGAGGCGGTCAAGCTCGCGGACGACGGCTCGGGCGACCTCGTCGTGCGGCTCTACGAGTCGAGCGGCGGCCGGGCGGCCGGGACGCTGCGCACGTCGGTGCCGATCACCGGGGCGCAGATCACCGACCTGCTCGAACGGCCTTCTGAGGACGTGGAGTTGGCGGCGGACGGGTCGGTGGCGGTCGCGCTGCGGCCGTTCCAGATCCTGACCCTGCGCCTGCGGCGCGCATGACCCTGTGGGACGGGCGCCCGGCGGTGCCCGTCCCACCGAACACCCCTATTTGGCCTAGGAGTTCAGCTGTGCCCATGCAACCCTGGTTCACCGACGCCAAGTTGGGGATCTTCGTCCACTGGGGCATCTACGCCGTGGACGGTGTCCCGGAGTCCTGGTCCTTCTACGACGACATCGTCCCCTACGACCAGTACGTCTCCCAGCTCGACCGCTTCACCGCGTCGAAGTACGACCCCCGCGCCTGGGCCGACCTGTTCGCCCGCGCCGGGGCCAAGTACGCCGTCCTCACCGCCCGCCACCACGACGGCGTCGCGATGTGGGACACCGAGCACAAACACCTGGGCCTGGACCGGGACTTCCTCACCGGATACGCCGACGCGCTGCGGGAGAAGGACCTCAAGGTCGGCCTCTACTACTCGCACTCCGACTGGAGCCACCCCGACTACGCGACGACCCGCAAGCCGGGCCGCCCGCCGGAGCAGGAGGACAACCGGTACTCCGAGTGCTCCGCCGAGGACGAGGACCTGGTCGCCTGGGAGAGGTTCATCGCCTACCGGGACGGCCAGATCACGGAGTTGGCGTCCCGGTTCCGCCCCGACCTGATGTGGTTCGACGGCGAGTGGGACCGCAGCGAGGAGCAGTGGCGCATCCCCGAACTCGCCGCGCTCATCCGGTCGTACACGCCGGACGTCGTCTTCAACGCGCGGATGCTCAGCGAGGGCGACTACGCGACCCCCGAGCAGGGCGCCCCCATCGTGCCGCCGGACGGGCCGTGGGAGCTGTGCCTCACGATCAACGACTCGTGGGGGTACCAGCACCACGACGACAACCACAAGTCCCTTGCCCAGCTGGTCCGTTACTTCACGGAGACGATCGGCGGGGGCGGCAACCTGCTGCTGGACGTCGGCCCGATGGAGGACGGCACGATCCCCGCACCGCAGGCTGAGCGCCTCGAAGGGCTGGGGGAGTGGATCCGTAAGCACGAGGAGGCGGTGTACGGGACCGTGCGCGGGCTTCTGGCGGGGCACCACTACGGGCCGAGCACCCTCTCCGCCGACGGGCGCACCCTGTACCTCGTCCTCTTCGACGCGCCGCGCGCGGAGATCGGCGTACGGGGTCTGGCGACCGGCGTGCGGGGTGTGCGGGTCGTGGGGTCGGGCAAGGAATTGGGGCACCGGGTGGTCGGGGGGCTGCACGACGCGGTGGGTGTGCTGTGGATCGACCGGCCTCAGGCGGCGGATCTCGATCCGTACGCGACTGTCCTGGCCGTCGAGTTGGAGGGTGAGTTGGAGCTGTACCGGGGAGCGGGCCGGTTCTGAGGACCGGTGCCCGCACGTTATTCGGGTCGGTCGGTCGCTCCCCGTGACAGCGGCCGACCGACCCGATCCCCCGATCGCTCCACGGACCTCCCGTACCCCGTTCGGTCCCCCGTGAGGTCCATGGAACTTGTGGTGCTCCCCCTTGTGGTGCTTCCCCAGGAACGTCGGCGCTTCCCCCCGTCGAGCCCCTTGCGCCCACATGAGTAAGAGCGCCCACCCCGCCCCCTGATACACCTCCACGCAAAAAAATCTCCCCCAGTTTTTCGCGACTGGTTTTCGCGACTGGGGGAGACGGCGGGTGACCTGCGCTTACCCGTGAAGCACTATGCGGACGCGGTGGCCTCCGAGGCAACCGTGCTCTCCACGACGGCCTCGCTCTCCACCAGCGCGGCGGGCGCGGCGACCGCCGGGAGCACCGGCTCGTCGACCCGCTGCTGCGGCAGCGTCACCGGACGCAGCTGGCGCGGTCCGGAGACGACCGTGTAGTCCTGGCCGAGGAACGGCGGCGCGATCTCGCCCGGGTCCTCGCCGAGCGCCAACTGCACAGCCGCCCAAGGGGCGTTGACCCCGCACTGCGAGAGCTGGTGCAGCCCTCCGGCGGGCCGGGTGTTGACGTCCATGAGGACCGGCTCGTCGCCGAACATCCGGAACTGGATGTTGGACAGGTAGTGCAGCCCGAAGCCCTCGGCGATCAGCCGGGCCGGCTCCAGCCACCGCTGGTCCAGCGTGAACCCGCGACGACGCCCGTTCTTCGTCCGCCCGATGGACATCCGGACGATGTTGTCGGGCCCGGTGAGGCAGTCCACCGACACCTCGGGCTGCTCCAGGCGCGGCATGACGATCCAGTCGACCTCTTCCTCGGCCTCCTCCAGCGCGGCCGTCACCATGTCCAACGGGACGTAGGGGGACGGGAATCCGGTGAGGTGCGAGAGGGAGAAGGGGGAGCGCGTGACGACGCGGAAGCCCACCCCGCCCGCGCCGGACGCCGGCTTGAAGCACGCCTTGTGGCCGTCGGCCTCCAACGCGTCGACAGCTTCGACGAGTTGTCCCGCGTTGCGCACGCGGAACCACGGCGGCACGCTCACGCCGACGGCGCGCACGGCCTCGTACGCCACGATCTTGTCCTCGAAGACGGCCACGGCCTGCGGCGTCGGCGCGAGCAGCGCGGTGCCGACCGCCTCGAAGTCCGCGCGGTGCGCGACGATCGCCGACTGGTGCAGGCGCGGCACGAACACGTCGATGGAGCGGCGCGCGCACTGGTCGAGCGCGAACTCGACGTAGGCGGCGGGGGAGAGGCCCTCGGGCTCCAGATCGGCGGTGTCGGCGGCGGCCAGCACGGGGGAGTCGGCGTCGCCGTGCGTCGCATGGATCTCCACGGCGCGGTCGCTGGGATTTCTCCGCAGCTGATCCATGAAGAAGACGTTCTCCGCGTACGTGCGGTTGAGCCAGACGCGTACGCGAGAGACCATGCGAGGCCGCCTTTCAGGGGTCGCGGGCAGAGCAAAGCGAGCCCGGCCCGGGCAGAAGGTTGGAGGGACACCAAACCGCCCTGCGCGAAGGGAAGTTCATGGCGGTGGTGTTGGAGGCGATCATACGGCCTGCGGGGGGTACCGCGTGCAACACGCGTGTTACGGATTCCCGGGCCGTGCTCCCGTGCCGTGGGTGGCGCGTGCGACGGCGTCGTACGGGACGGCCTTGTCGCGGGGCGCCGAATGTGTTGTCGTGGTGACCTTGGAGAGTTCAACGAAGGACGGGGGCGCGTGGTGACGACGACGGCCGGGGGAGCCGGGCGGCTGCTGGCCATCAGCGACCTGCACATCGGGTATCCCGAGAACCGGGCCCTGGTGGAGGAGCTGCACCCGGACACCGAGGACGACTGGCTGCTGGTCGCGGGCGACGTCTCCGAGAACGTCGCGGACATCCGCTGGACCCTCAAGACCCTCGCGAGCCGCTTCGCCAAGGTCGTCTGGGCGCCCGGCAACCACGAGCTGTGGACCCACCCCTCCGACCCGGTCACGCTGCGCGGCGTCGAGCGGTACGAGCACCTCGTCGCCGTCTGCCGCGACCTCGGCGTCGTCACCCCCGAGGACCCCTATCCCGTGTGGGAGGGCCCCGGCGGTCCGGCCGTGATCGCCCCGCTGTTCCTGCTGTACGACTACTCGTTCCTGCCGGCGGGCTGCGCGACGAAGGAGGCGGGCCTGGAGTACGCGCACGGCACGGGCGTCGTCTGCAACGACGAGTACCTCCTGCACCCCGACCCCTACCCGACCCGCGAGGCGTGGTGCCGGGCGCGCGTGGAGCTGACGCGGCGGCGGCTTGAGGCGCTGCCGGCTGACCTGCCCGTCGTCCTCGTCAACCACTACCCCCTCGACCGGCACCCCACCGAGGTGCTCTGGTATCCCGAGTTCGCGATGTGGTGCGGCACCACGCTGACCGCCGACTGGCACCGCCGGTTCCCGGTCGCCGCCATGGTCTACGGCCACCTCCACATCCCGCGCACCACCTGGCACGAGGGCGTCCGCTTCGAGGAGGTCTCGGTGGGCTACCCCCGCGAGTGGAAGAAGCGCCAGCAGCCGCCGGGGCGCCCTCGGCTGATCCTCCCGGCTCCGGTTTCAGCGAAGGGCGAGGGCCGGTGATCGAGCGGCTGTTGCCCGCGTCCGTGGTGACGGTCGAGGCGATCGGGCCTGCCGCCGCCGACCCGGGCGCCGAGGCGGGGCTGTACCCCGAGGAACGCGCGGTGATCACGAAGGCCGTCGACAAGCGGCGCCGCGAGTTCGCCACCGTACGCGCCTGCGCGCGGCAGGCGATGGAGAAGCTCGGCGTCCCGCCCCGGCCCATCCTGCCCGGCGAGCGCGGCGCGCCCGGCTGGCCCGAAGGGGTGCGCGGCAGCATGACGCACTGCGCCGGGTACTGCGCGGCGGCCCTCGTCCGCACCGCCGACCTCGCCTCCCTCGGCATCGACGCCGAGCCCCACGACCGGCTGCCGGAGGGCGTCCAGTCCGCGATCGCGCTGCCCGCGGAGGAGGAGCGCCTCGCCGCGCTCACCGCGAGCCGGCCCGGCGTCCACTGGGACCGGCTGCTGTTCAGCGCGAAGGAGTCGGTGTACAAGGCGTGGTTCCCGCTGACGGGGAAGTGGCTGGACTTCTCGGAGGCGGACATCACGCTGACACCGGTGGAGGAGACGTTCGGGACGGTGTCGGCGACACTGCTCGTGCCGGGGCCGGTGGTGGCGGGGCGGGAGGTCGGGCGGTTCGAGGGACACTGGATGGTCAGGGACGGGCTGCTGGCCACGGCGATCGCGATTCCGTACACAGCGTGAATCTCAGGGACACCATCCCCGTACGAGCTTGAAGAAATCCGCCTCGTTCCCCGTGAGGCCCGCCTGCCGCAATGCCTCCTCCGCCTCCGCGAGCACCGACTCCGGGACGACCCGCACCTCTCCGTCGTACGCGGCGGCCACGGTGTTCAGGAGTCGCAAGTACGCCTGGACTGCGGCGCGTTCACGGTCGGTCAGTACGGAGGTGGTGGGCATGGGCGGCTCTCCCCTGGTCGGCGTCGGCTGGTTGGTCTCGTCGTACCGTCCAGCTTGCCGCCCGCCACTGACAATCGCCCTCAACCCCGTTGCGATGCGCTCCGGTTCACCTGCATAGCGGACGTCATGTTCGGCCGCGCGTCACTTCCCGTCCTGCCGCAGATACCCGAGCGACGCCTCGATCCGCCCCGCCAGCCGGTCGCGGCGGCCCTTCTCCGGCGTCCCCGCGAGCAGCCCCCGGCAGCGGCTCGCCAGCAGCAGGCCGAAGGTCTCCGCCTCGCGCTCGTCGGCCTCGTCGAAGCGCGTGCGCGCGGCGACCCGGCGCACGGTCTCCTGGAGGTCGGCGCCGTCGCACAGCAGGCGCGTGGCGACGACGGCGCCCGCGACGGGGTGGCCGTGGTGCCCGGCGGTCATGTGCCACAGCTCGTGTCCGAGGATGACCAGTTGATGTTCGGGCGCGGTCCGTTCCTCGATCACCACGAGGTCCTGGTCGGTCATGTCCAGCCACAGCCCGCTCGCCGTACCGACCGGGAACGCGGCCGTACGGAAGTGCACGGGACGGCCCCGCCGGCGGCTCATCGCGGCGCACAGACCGGCGTACACGTCCCCGGGCGCCGCAGGTGCGTCGAGGGCCAGTCCGGCGAGGAGTTCGCCGCACAGCCGTCGCATCCGCCTGCTCATGCCCACCGTCCTCCGGGAGTTCACGACTCGGGTCGCTTGACGCTCTCCAGCAGCATGTCCAGCCACTCGGCGACCTTGTCGCGGTGCTGGTCGGTGGGGAGTTGGGCGGCGCGCCAGGCGATCCCGCGCACGCCGTGGTCCTGGAGGAGCCGCTCCAGCGGGTCCGCAGCGGAGGCGGCCTCGCGCGTGGCGAGCTGCTGGAGGAGTTCCTGTTCGGTGTGGAGCAGGACACTGGCGAGCGCCTCGGGGTCCTCGGCGGTCAGGAAGCCCGCGTGGACGCGGAAGAACCGCTGGATCGCGTCGCAGTGCTCCATCGTGGGCCGCCGGTCGCCGTTGATCAGCGCGCCCGCCTGCTGCCGGGACATGCCCGCGCCGTCCGCGATCTCCTGTTGCGTGTACTTGCGCCCGTCCGGCTTGAGGCGGGTGCGCCGCAGCAGCCCGAGCCGCTGGAGGAAGCGGGCCTGTACGTCGGGCTCGCCCGCCGGGCGCCCGCTCAGCAGCGCCTTGACGACGGGCTCGGGCACCCCGGACGACACCGACAGCCGGGGGACGTCGAAGACCTGCGCGTACGGCACGCCGAGGCGGTCGGCGAGCGCGGTGACCCGGGCGACGAGAGCCGACAGCGAAGCCGTCGCCGGGTCGCCAGCAGCCTCGTAGCCATCCGTCACGGAACAGGTCTCCTACATCTCTCGCGAACGCCCCGCGTCCCGACCGGCCGAAACCGCCTCCTCCGCACCGACGGTCACACTCATCCATACCGGCAGTCACGGTCAACTGCCCGGAGGGTAACCGGTTTTTCGAACTCACATCCAGGTCTCGCCACAACTGTGGCCAATTTCAGCCGTCAACAAACGCCGAATGCCACGATAGTTGACATGACGAGTGCGGGGACCGGAGGATCGGGGCGCCGCGAGACGGCCGCATCAGGCAAGAGGGGTGACCTCCCGATGGCATACAGGGCAGGTGGGCAGCGGCCTGTGCCGCCGTCCCGCCCCGAGGGGCCCGAGGCCCACGCGTACCTCCAGGACTACGCCGCGCTGCTGGACGCGGTCTCCTTCCCGTCCGTCGTGCTCGACCAGCGCTGGGGCGCGGTCATCGCGAACACCGCTTTCCGGACACTTTTCCGGGAGGTCGGCCCGCATCCCACGGCCATGCCCGACGACAACTTCCTGCGCTTCGTCCTCTTCCACCCCGACGCCTCGCTCGTCCTCGGCGACCACGAGTCGCGCTGGTGCCTGCCGATGCTCGCGCAGTTCGCCGCGGCCCTGGAACGGGACGGCGACGACCGCGAACTCCAGGCCGTACGGCGGGAGATCGCGCAGGACCCGATCATGGAGGCCGCCTACCGGCACGGCCTGCCGCGCTGGATCCGCGAGGTCGGCCCCGCCGCCACGGCCCTCGACGGCGCGGTCCGCCCCCTCCTGCACCCCGACCCGCGCTGGGGCGCCACCGACTGCCGCGTCGTCACCGAGGTGACCAAGGCCCTTCAGGACATGGGGTGTACGAGGCTGACGCTGGTCCTGCGGGAGCCTCGGAGGGCGCCGCACGGGGGGCGCCGGGGTGGGGCGCGGGCTGCGCGCAGGGGGGCGAGTCACCTGACGGTGGTGCCGGAAGTCTGAGTTTCAGAGATCCAGTACCAGCCGGTCGCCCTTGCACCTCGACACGCAGATCATCATCGTCTCTCCGGCTTCCTGTTCCTCCGCCGTCAGCACCGAGTCCCGGTGGTCCACCGCCCCTTCGAGGACGTCGGTCTCGCAGGTGCCGCACGTCCCCTCCGTGCACGAGTACAGGACCTCGACCCCGGCCGCCCGCACCGCGTCGAGCACCGAGACGTCCGCCCCGACCGTGACCGTACGGCCGCTGCGCTCCAGGACGACCTCAAACTCGCTATTGATGGCGCCTAGTTGGGGGGTGCGCGGCTGGAACCGCTCGACGTGCAGCGCTCCCGACGGGCACCGGCTCTCCACCGCGTCGAGCAACGGCCCTGGCCCGCAGCAGTAGACGAGGGTGTCGCCGGGCAACTCGTCCAGCACCGGCCCGAGTTCGAGCAGCGCCCCGGTCTCGTCCTGCGGCGCGACGGTCACCCGGTCGCCGTAGCGCAGGAGTTGGTCCGTGAACGCCATCGACCGCCGCGAACGGCCGCCGTACAACAGGGTCCACTCAGCGCCGGACGCCTCGGCGGCGGCGAGCATCGGCAGCAGCGGGGTGATGCCGATGCCCCCGGCGACGAAGCGGTAGCGGGGTGCGGGCAGGAGGGGGAAGTTGTTGCGGGGGCCGCGTATCCCGACTTTGTCGCCGGGCGCCAACTCGCCGTGCACATAAGCCGATCCGCCTCTGCCGTCCACCTCCCTCAGCACCGCGATCCGCCACTCGTGCCGGTCCGCCGGGTCGCCGCACAGCGAGTACTGCCGCTCCAGGCCGGGCGCGAGGAGGAGGTCGACGTGGGCGCCGGGCTCCCAGGCGGGCAGGGGGTCGCCTAGCGGGTGGCGCAGGGACAGCAGGCGTACACCCTCGGCCGGGGTGGCGATCTGATGGACGGTCAGCTCACCGTCGTACGCGGTCACTTGGCGCCCTCCGTCTCGTGGCCGCGCGGGTGCGCCAGCATCCACTCCCACATCTCCACCGGGTCCTGCGCGGTGTGTTCGCGTCCGCAGTGGCAGGTGCCGTGCAGGACGTCGGTGCCCGGGAGCCAGGCGACGCGGTAGACCTCGCCGGTCACAGGGCCCGCTCCACGGGCTTGGCGCCCTCCTCGACCAGACGCGCGAGGATACGGCGCGCGGCGAGGCCGCCGGTGTCGATGTTGATGCTCAGCTCCTGGTAGCCGTCGCGCTCCGAACCCAGCGTCCGCTGAAGGAGGTTGAGGGCGTCGACGTCCTGCATGACGACCGTGTGGTTGTTGCCGCGCAGGAACTCCGTGACCTCCTCGTCGTCCGTCGCCCAGTCCCGCGACACCATCCAGAAGTCGTACACCTTCCCGTCGCCGGACGGGGTGATCGCGTACGTGATCTCCGTGTGGAAGCCGTGCGGATCGCTGCCGTCCGCCTCGGGCGCCACCCCGACCGGGGCGATGCGGCTGTGCAGCAGGTACAGGCACGGCGCGTGGTACTCGATGTCCTGCCAGCGCGTGATGCGGCCCTCGATGCCGGTCGAACGGGCGTAGAACGGGGGGCACTCGGCGTCGTCCATGTGCCGGCTGACCCGGACGATCCCGGCGCCCTCGTCGACCTCCGTGGTGATCGGCGTCTCCGCGACCTCGGGGGTGCCGATGTAGCCGCCGTGCAGATACGTCTCGTGCGAGAGGTCGAGGAGGTTGTCGACCAGCAGGCCGTAGTCGGCGTCTATCGGCTCCATGCCGCGTACGGTCGTCCAGCCGGGGGCGTCGAGGTGGCGGGCGCGCGGGATCGCCGCCGGGTCGGCGAGGGCCGGGTCGCCGATCCAGACCCAGATCAGGGAGTCCTGTTCGACCACCGGGTACGCGGCGACGCGCGCGGTGCGCGGGACGCGTTTCTGGCCCGGCACGTACACGCACGTACCCGTCGTGTCGTACGTGAAGCCGTGGTAGCCGCACACGATCCGGTCGCCGTCGAGGCCGCTCGCCGAGAGCGGGTAACGCCGGTGCACACAGCGGTCGTGCAGCGCGACCGGGGTGCCGTCGGCCTCCGTGCGGTACACGACGATCGGCTCGCCCAGGACGGTGCGGCCGAGCAGCTCGCGGCCCACCTCGTGGCTGTAGGCCATGACGTACCACTGGTTCCTGGCGAAGGCGGTGATGTGCGGCATGGGGTTCCCGTCTCTCGGTCCTGGCGCCATCGTCTTGAGGTGCGCGGGGGTGTTGCAACGGGACTTCCGCCTGGCGGAAGGATCGCTGGTGCGGGGCGTGTGCGGGGCGTTGAGGATTTCGGTTGGCCGAAAAGGGCGGACGCGATCTGTTAATTCATGGGGAGAGGTCGGGGGAGAGGGTGCCTGTTTCGGGAAGTGTGAGCGGTCGGTGTGCGGTGATCACTTATTCGGGGGCTGGCCGAAAATACCGGCGGCGTGACACGTTCGGGTGAAGGTGTGCGAAGGGGCCGGGGGCCATACGGAGTACCTCGGATAGGCTTCTTCCGTCGCCATTCTTTTTGCGGCAGTCGCCGCCACATTCCACGATCACCCACCCCGGAAAGGGAAACCGAGTCATGCCTCCCGTAGTTCCCCCGTTTCTGATCGGTCTCATCGCCGCGCCTTTGGCCAAGCGCATCGTCGCGCCTTTGATGAAAGGGCTCGTGAAGACCTCGGTCGGGCTCGTCATGGAGGTGAAGCGCGCCGCCCACGAGGCGACCGAGGGGCTCCACGACCTCGCGGCCGAGGTGACCGCCGAGGTGATGGCCGCCCAGCTCGCGACCGGCGGGGCACCGGCCGCCGCCTCCGTGCCGACCGCCGCCGCGGCCCCGGTCGCGGCCGACACGGGCGCCGCGAAGACGGCTCCCCCCAAGGCGCGGCCCGCCGGCGGGGCCGGCAAGACGCACTGAGAACACGCGCCCGGAATTCGTCACACGACAGCCGCCCAGCACGCGGTGTCGCAGAGAGCATGGGAACCAGCTGGACATGGCACTACTGGTGGGGGCGGCGGCCGTCGGACGGCCGATCCGGAGCGACGTGAGAATGCGCTCGAACGTGCCGGGGCGGCAGCGGTGGAGTGTTCCACAGGCGGTCGGCCGGCCGCAGTTAGCGGATTCCCTGGCGGATACGCTGCGGAGGGTCCGGGGAATCAAATCGGTGCGCGTGAATTCCGTGACCGGGAGCGTTCTCGTGCTGCATGGCGCGGGGCTCACGAGTGCGGATGTCGGGGAGCTGTTGCGGCGAGTTCTCGGGCGGTTATCCGGGGCTTCCGCAGTGGAAATCGGTGCGCGTACGGAGAATGCGGCGCCCGAGCCCGAGCCCGCGACGAAGGCCGTTGAGCCCGGCACCCTTCGCGCCGCCCTCGCCGTCACCGGGGGCGTCGTGGGGGCTGCCGGGCTCGCGCTCGGGGGCGGGAAGGTGCTGCGCAGGCCGCTGGTCGCGTTGGGGGCGGTCGCCGGGGCGACGGCTGTCGTGGTGCGGCGGGCCATGGCTCGGGCGGGGGTGGTGGGGGACGGGGTTCCGGTAGGGGATGCGGGTGCCGTTGGAGGTGCTGCGGCGGGGGTGGTCGGGGGCGCTGCGGCAGGTGCGGTGGCAGGGGGCGCAGGTGTGGTCGGGGGTGCTGAGGGCCTCGCTGGCGCTGAGGGTCGGCGTTCCTCTCTCCGCGCGCTTCTCGATCTCGTCGGCCCTCACCGGTCCCGGCTCGGGCTCGCCACGGGGCTCTCCGCCGTCTGTCAACTCGCCGAGGTCGCCTGCGGGTTGTTCCTCGGGTGGGTCGCGCTGGTCCTGATCAAGGGGTCCTGCCCACCGCTCCTCGCCCTCGGAATCACCGGCGCCGCCGCCCAGTTGTGGTTCCTCGCCGGCGCCGCGGCCCTCGCCTGCGCCGCCGTCGCCGTCCTGTCGTACGCCGCGAACACCCAGTGGCGCGGGCTCGGCCAGGACGTCCAGCAGGACTGGCGGGACTCCACCTACGCCCACGTACAGCGCCTGGAACTGGGCCAGTTGGAGGGCGAGCGCACCACCCGGATCGCCGGGGTCCTCACCGACGAGGTCGCCCAGCTCGGCGGGTTCTTCGCGACCTGCGCCAACGACGTCGTCCAACTCGGCACGAGTTTCCTCGTGTTGGTGCCCGCGTTCCTCGTCTTCGCCCCGCAGATCGCGTGGATCGCGTTCCTGCCGATGCCCGTCGTAGCCTGGCTGTCGTTCCGTCACCAGGACCGGGTGGCCGACGACTACGCCGTCTCCAGCGAGCACCGGGCCGAACTGCACAGCCAGTTGGTCAACAGCCTTCAGGCGAGCGCCACCGTCAAGAGCTTCTGCACCGAGGAGTACGAGGCCGCCCGCCTCGACGCGCTCGGCGAGAAGTACCGGCTCGGCAACCGCCGTACCGACCGGCACACCGTCCGCCACGGCGAGACGATCCGCGCCGCCACTACCGCGTCCATGGTCGGCATGCTCCTCCTCGGCGGCCGGTCCGTCCTCGAAGGAGACCTGCCCTTCGAGGTGTTCAGCCCTCTCATCGGCCTGCCTCAGCAGGTCCTGTTCCGGCTCACCCGGCTCGGCGCGATCGTCGACCAGTACCAGCGCACCCTCACCGCCTACGACCGCGTCCAGCACTTGCGCGCCTTGCCGACCGAACCCGTCGGCAAGGAAGAGGAGTTGGACCGTACGACCGTCCAAGGGGCCATCTCCCTCAAGGACGTCACCTTCGCCTACCCCGGACGTCCGCCCGTCCTGGAGAACTTCTCCCTCGACATCGCACCCGGTGGCGTCACCGGCATCGTCGGCGCCACCGGCTCCGGCAAGACCACCGTCGCCCGGCTCCTCATGCGCTTCCAGGACGCGTCCGGGGGCCAAGTCCTGCTGGACGGGCGGGACATCCGCGACCTCGACCGCCACGACCTGCGCCGCGCCGTCGGGTTCGTCGCCCAGGACCCCTTCCTCTTCGACGGCACCGTCGCCGACAACATCCGCTACGGCAGCTTCGACGCGAGCGACGAGGACGTCGAGCGGGCCGCCCGCGCCGCCGAGGCCCACCCCTTCGTCGACGCCCTGCCCGACCGCTACGACACGCGCATCGGCGAACGCGGCGCCGCTCTCTCCGGCGGGCAGCGCCAGCGCATCGCCCTCGCCCGCGCGATCCTCAAGGACTCGCCGGTCGTCATCCTCGACGAGGCGACCTCCGCGGTCGACAACGAGACCGAGGCGGCGATCCAGCGGGCGCTGCGGTCGTTCGCGGAGGGGCGGACGCTGATCGTCATCGCGCATCGGCTGTCCACGATCCGGGGGGCCGATCGGATCCATGTCCTCGACAAGGGTGGGGTGGTGGCGGAGGAGGGGACGCATACGGAGCTGCTCGGGCGGGGCGGGTTGTATGCGTCGCTGTGGAGCTTGCAGTCGGGGGAACGGGCCGCGTAGGCAGGGGGGCGGGGGTTCGGGGGTGCCCGGGTGTAAGTCCGGGGTGGGGGAGCGGGGTTGGGGGGTGGGGCTGGGGTGGTGGGTGCCGGTGATCTCTGTGAGTGCCGGTGAACTCCGCTGGATGCCCGGGGGGTTGTCGGCGGGGGCTTGGGCGGCTCGGCGGGCGTGACCGGTGAGAGCGAGCCGGGTGGGGTCGGGTGGGGGCGGCTGAGTCGGGACTCCGGCTCCGGCTTCCCTGGCCTCCTGCCCCTGGCCTTCTGCCCCCCTGACCACCTGCCCTCTGACCTCGGGTTCCCGGCCCGGCTGTGGTTCCGGACCTGACCCCGACCCCGGTCCGTCTTCCACGCTTCGACTCCGCGCCGGTCCTGTTCTGGCTTCGCCCTCGGTCCGCCCCGCCTCCAGTCCCTCCCCGCCTCCGGTCCCTTCCTGTCCCGCCTCCGGTCCCTTCCTGTCCCGCCTCGGGTCTCTCCCTGTCTCGTCCTGCCCTGCTTCCGGTCCGTCCCTGTCCCAGGCTCCGGCAGTAAACCGGAGCAACCGGTTTCACCCACGTTTCTCCCCGCGTAGCCCTCTCTGATCTCCCCGCCCAGTCCCCCTTTCTCCCGCACCACCCCGGAGGTACTCCCATGTCTGCCCGCGACGGCGCCGCTCTTCCCGCGACCGCGGCCCAGCGCGAGATCTGGCTCGCCGAACAGCGCACGCCCGGCGTACTCCCGGTGTACCGCATCGGCGAATACCTGGAGATCGACGGCCCCGTCGACCCGGACCTGTTCGCGACGGCGCTGCGGCAGGCCGTGGCCGAGTACGACGGCCTGCGCGCCGTGTTCGGCGACGGTCCCGAAGGGCCCCGCCAGACCCTCCGGCAGACCCAGGACCCTGACCTTGCCCGTCTCGACCTCAACTCCCTTGAGGACGCTGTGAGGTGGATGCACGCGGACCGGCTGCGCCCCCTCGACCCGGCCCGCGACCCCCTCCACTCGCACGCCCTGATCCGCCTCGCCGACGACCACTGGCTCTGGTACCACGCCTACCACCACCTGGTCACCGACGGCGTCGGCCTCGTCCTCATGGCCGAGCGCGCAGCCACCGTCTACACGGCCCTGGCCTGCGGCGATACGGTCGACCCGGCGCCGTTCCCGACCCTGCGCGAGGCCGTCGACGCGGACGCCGAGTACCGCGCCTCCGCCCGCTTCACAGCGGACCGCGCGCACTGGGCCGACCACCTCGCCGGCCTCCCCGACCCGGCGCACCTCGGCAGCCCGACGACCGACCCCACGGTCCGCCCCCGCGTCGTCCCGCTCCCCCTGGACGGAAACCCGCTGCAAGCGGTTGCACAACGTACCGGTGCCCGCGCCTCCCGCACGCTGATCGCGGCCACGGCCCTCCAGGTGCACCGCCTCACCGGCGCCCGTGACCTCCTGATCGGCCTCCCCGTCACCGGCCGGTCCCGTTCGAACCGTGTCCTCGCCGCCTTCCCGGGCCTCGTCTCCAACGTCGTCCCCCTGCGCCTCGCGGTCCACCCCGGCATGACCTGGCAGGCACTCCTCGACGACGTGGACCGTGAGGTGTGGTCGGCGCTGCGGCACCAGCGCTACCGGGGCGAGGACGTCCACCGCGACCTCAGCCTGACCGGAGCGCCGGGCTCGGCGTGGCCGGTGGTGGTCAACTACCGCCCCTTCTCCCGGGTGTTGGACTTTGCCGGGCACCCGGCGACCGTCCGCGACCTCTCCGAGGGCGGGGCGACGGACCTCGCGGTGTGGGCGGTGGACCGGCAGGACGGGCGGGGACCGCAGGTCTCGTTGCAGACCGGCGCGGGCAGGTGGGAGGAGACGGAACACGCCGCCCAGGCGGGGGCGTTGGCGGGGCTGTTGGGGGGCCTGGCGGAGACGGACGGGGGGCAACTCCTCGGGCGGGTGCCGTTCTTGAGGAAGAGCTTGAGGACGAGCTTGAAGGGAAGCGCGCCTTCTCCGAAAGCTCCGGCTCCGCGAACCCCCGACCTGGCCGCCCTCTTCGAACGCCAAGCCGCCCGCACCCCGGACGCCGTAGCCGTCGTAGCCCCCGGAACCACCCTCACCTACGCCGAGTTGGACGCCCGCGCCAACCGCATCGCCCGCCTCCTCCTCACCCACGGCGCCGCCCCCGAACGCCTCGTCGCCCTGGCCCTGCCCCGCTCGGCGGACCTGGTCGCCGCGATCCTCGCGAGCCTCAAGACCGGCGCGGGGTACGTCCCCCTGGACCCCGACCACCCCACGGCCCGCCTCGCCGAACTTCTCGACGACACGCGCCCCGTGACGGTCCTCACCGACGCGGCGACCCGCGACCGCCTGCCCGCCGGAACGCCGACTGTCTTACTGGACACGGCACTTGACGATCTGTCACCAACAGCTCTCCGCCACACGATCGACCCCCTCCACCCCGCGTACGTCATCCACACCTCGGGCTCCACCGGCCGCCCCAAGGGCGTACTCGCCACCTACGGCGCCCTGTCGAACCTGATCCACCACCAACGCGCCACCCTGTACCCCGAGATCTCTAAGGGTGCCCCCCTCCGCGTCCCCCTCACCACCTCGGTGACCTTCGACGCCTCCTGGGACCAGCTCGGCTGCCTCTTCGCCGGCCACACCCTGCACATCCTGGACCGCGCCACCTGGGCCGACCCCACCGCCTTCGTCACCCATCTGCGCACCCACCGCCTCGACCTGGTCAACGCCACCCCCACCTACCTGCGCGCCCTCCTCGACCACGGCCTCCTCGACCCGGCCCACCACCGCCCGTCCCTCGTCATCGCGGGCGGCGAGGCCCTCCCGCCGGGCCTGTGGGACGAGTTGAGGAACGCGGACGGCGTCCGCTGCCTCAACTTCTACGGCCCCACCGAGTGCACGGTCGACGCCCTCACCACTCCGATCGAGGCCCCCCGCCCCACCCTCGGCCTCCCCCTCCCCGGCCTGCGCGCCCATGTCCTGGACGCCGCCCTCCACCCCCTCCCCGACGGCCTCCCCGGCGAGCTGTACCTCTCCGGCGAAGCCCTCGCGCGCGGCTACCTCGACCAACCGGCAACAACGGCAGCCCACTTCGTGGCCGACCCCTTCGGCGCCCCCGGCACTCGCATGTACCGCACGGGCGACCTCGTACGCCGCTCCCCGGACGGCACCCTCACCTACCTCGGCCGCACCGACGCCCAGCTGAAGATCCGCGGCTTCCGCATCGAACCCGGCGAGATCGAAGCCAGGTTGACGGACCGTCAGGACGTCGCGGAGGCCACGGTCGTCACCCGCGACGACAAGCTCGTCGCGTACGTCGTCCCCGTGCCCGGCGCCACCGCCGACCCGCAGGCCCTCTGCGACCACCTGCGCGCCTGCCTCCCCGACCACATGGTCCCGGCCGCGATCGTCGCCCTGGCCGCCCTTCCGCTGACCGCGAGCGGCAAACTCGACCGCGCCGCCCTGCCCGCCCCCGACACGACGCCCACCTCGACCGGCCGCACCCCGCGCACAGCCCGCGAAGAACTCCTGTGCACGCTGGTCGCCGACGTCCTCGGCATCCCCCAAGTCGCCCCGGACGACGACTTCTTCACCCTCGGCGGCCACTCCCTCCTCGCGATGCGCCTGCTGGCCCGCATCCGCTCCGCCTTCGACGTCGACCTGCGGCTAGCCGACCTCTTCGACGCCCCCACCCCGGCCGGCCTCGCCCGCGCGGTCGACTCCGGCGAGCACCGCACCCGCCCCGCCCTCACCCCGTACGAGCGCCCCGACGCGGTCCCCCTCTCCTCCGCCCAGCGCCGCCTCTGGTTCCTCCAGCGGATGGAGGGCACCGGCTCGACCTACCACATCCCCCTCGCCCTCACCCTGACCGGCGACCTCGACCGAACGGCTTTGACGCAGGCCCTGGTTGACGTCGTCACCCGGCACGAAAGCCTGCGGACCGTCTTCCCCGACGAACGCGGCGTCCCCTGCCAACGGGTCCTCGACAACCCCGAGATCCGGCTGACGGAGTCGACCGTCGACGCGGCCGACCTGCCGGCCCGCATGCTCGCGTCCGCCTGCCGCACCTTCGACCTCGCCACCGAACTCCCGTTCCGAGCCGAGCTGTTCGAGACGACGGCCGCCGACCACACCCTCCTCCTGGTCCTGCACCACATCGTCGGCGACGGCTGGTCCGTCGGCGCCCTCGCCCAGGACGTCACCCGCGCCTACGCCGCCCGCCGCGAAGGCCGGGCCCCCGACTGGGCCGAACTCCCGGTCCAGTACGCCGACTACACCCTCTGGCAGCGCGAGCTGCTGGGCGAGGCGACCGACCCGGACAGCCTCTCCGCGCACCAACTCGCCTACTGGACCGGCCAACTGGCCGGAATCCCCGAACAGCTCCAACTCCCCTTCGACCGCCCCCGCCCCGCCGCCACGACGTACCGGGGCGAACAGCTCCCGCTGACCATCGCCCCCGAACTGCACGACGAACTCCGCGAGTTGGCCCGCCGCCACGGAACGACCCTCTTCATGGTCCTCCAGGCATCCCTGGCCACCCTCCTCGCCAAGCTCGGCGCCGGACACGACATCCCCATCGGCACCCCCGTCGCAGGCCGCACCGACGAGGCAGCCGACGACATGATCGGCTTCTTCGTCAACACCCTCGTCCTGCGCACCGACCTGACCGGCGACCCCACCTTCGCCGAACTCCTGGGCCGCGTACGGAAGTCGGCGCTGGCCGCCTACGCCCACCAGGACCTTCCCTTCGAGCACCTCGTCGAGGAGCTCAACCCCACCCGCACCCTCGCCCACCACCCCCTCTTCCAGACCATGCTGGCCCTCCAGAACGCCCCCCTCGGCGCGTTCGACCTCCCCGGCCTGCACGCCACCGCCGACCTGGTCCCCACCCGCACCGCGAAGTGCGACCTCACCTTCAACCTCACCGAACACCCCGACGGCCCCCTCACCGGAACCGTCGAGTACAGCACCGACCTCTTCGACCCCGACACCGTCCGCAGCATCACCGAGCGCTGGGCACGGGTCCTGCGCACGGTCGCCGCCGACGCCGGAGTCCGCCTGAGCGAGGTCGACGTCCTGTCGGCCCCGGAACGCGCCGCGCTGCTCCCCGTACCGGTGGCCCGTGACGTGACCCCGGCCGGCGACATCGTGTCCGTCTTCGAGGCACAGGCACGGGAGCACGCCGACGCGGTGGCCGTCGTCGCGGGCACGGACCGACTGACGTACGGCGAACTCAACGCCCGCGCCAACCGTTTGGCCCACTGGCTCCTCGAACGGGGCGTCGGCCCCGAGGACTTCGTCGCCATCGCCCTGCCCCGCTCGGCGGACCTCGTCGTCGCGATCGTCGGCGTCCTGAAGGCCGGTGCCGCATATCTTCCCGTGGACCCCGAATACCCGGCCCAGCGGCGAGAGTTCATGGTCGAGGACGCTCAACCGGTCCTGGTGCTGGACGATTTGGGTGTGGTGGGGGAGGGCTACCCCGACACCGATCCCGGCGTAGAGATCTCGCCGGACCATCCGGCGTACGTGATCTACACGTCCGGCTCGACCGGCCGTCCCAAGGGCGTGATCGTTCCGCACGGCAACGCGGTGCGGTTGTTCCGTGCCACGGATCACTGGTTCGGGTTCGGTCCGGACGATGTGTGGACGCTGTTCCACTCGTATGCCTTCGACTTCTCCGTCTGGGAGTTGTGGGGACCGCTCCTGTACGGCGGCCGGTTGGTGGTCGTGGACTACCACGTGTCCCGCAACCCCGAGGCGTTCGCGGCGCTGCTGGCCGAGGAAGGCGTGACGGTCCTCAACCAGACCCCGTCGGCCTTCTACCAGCTCCCTTCCGACGCCTCCGGCCTCTCGCTCCGGTACGTGATCTTCGGCGGCGAGGCCCTGGAGCCCGCCCGCCTGACGGACTGGTACGCCCACCACGCGGACGACGCGCCGGTGCTCGTCAACATGTACGGCATCACCGAGACGACCGTCCACGTCACGTACGAGGCCCTCGACGCCGCGTCCGTCGGGCAGTCGTCCAGCGTCATCGGCACGGCCATTCCCGACCTGCGCGTCTATGTCCTGGACGAGCGTCTGAACCCCGTACCGCCGGGCGTGGCAGGGGAGTTGTACGTCGCCGGGGCCGGGCTCGCGCGTGGCTACCTGCGGCGGCCGGGGCTGTCGGCGGAGCGTTTCGTCGCCGACCCGTACGGCTTGCCGGGGACCCGGATGTACCGATCCGGGGACGTCGTGCGCTGGAACGCGCGCGGCACCCTGGAGTTCTTCGGACGCGCCGACGACCAGGTCAAAGTCCGGGGATTCCGGATCGAGTTGGGCGAGATCGAGGCGGCCCTCGCCGCGCACCCCGAGGTCGCGCAGGTCACCGTACTCGCCCGGCAGGACCGCGCCGACGACACGCGGCTCGTCGCGTACGTCGTCCCCGCGCCCGGCGAGGTCGCGCACTCGGCGACGCTGCGACAGCACCTGCGGGAGCGGCTGCCCGAGTACATGGTGCCGAGCGCGTTCGTCGCGCTGGACGCCCTGCCGCTGACCGCCAACGGCAAGCTGGACCGGCGCGCGCTGCCCGAGCCGCAGGTCGGGGCCGTCGGCTCCGGGCGGGCGCCGCGCACCCCGCAGGAGCAGATCCTGTGCGAGCTGTTCGCGGAGATCCTCGGCGTCCCCGAGGCCGGCGTGGACGACAACTTCTTCGATCTGGGCGGCCATTCACTCCTCGCGACCCGCCTCGTCGCCCGGGTCCGCGTCACCCTCGGCGTGGAACTCGAACTGCGCGCCCTGTTCGAGGCCGCGACCCCCGCAGGGCTCGCCGCTAGCCTCGCCGCCGCCGGACAGGCCCGCCTCGCCCTCGACGCCTCGCCGTCCCGCCCGGAACTGATCTCGCTGTCGTTCGCCCAGCGACGCCTGTGGTTCCTGCACCAGTTGGAGGGCGAGAGCGCCAACTACAACATCCCGCTGGCCTGGAGGCTCCAAGGCCCCCTGAACCGGGCGGCGTTGGAGGCCGCACTCGCCGACGTCGTGGTGCGCCACGAGAGCTTGCGGACCGTCTACCCGCAGCTCGACGGCGTCCCGTACCAGCGGATCCTGGACCCGGACGAGGCGCGCCTCCCGCTGCGGAGCGGGAACCTCACCGAGGACACGCTGGACACCGTCCTCGCCGAGGCGCTTCGGTACCCCTTCGACCTGGCCGTCGAACTCCCCCTGTACGTCCAGCTGTTCGAGGTCGCCGAGGGTGAACACGTCCTGCTGCTGGTGATCCATCACATCGCGGGCGACGGCTGGTCCCTCGGCCCGCTCGCCCAGAACCTCGCCGACGCGTACGCGGCCCGCTGCCGGGGCGAGGAACCGGTGTGGGCCCAACTCCCCGTCCAGTACGCCGACTACACGCTCTGGCAGCACCAACTCCTCGGCGACGCAAGGGACTCGGATAGCCTCTTCGCTCGCCAGGCCGCCTACTGGACGCAGACCCTCGCCGGGCTCCCCGAACAGATCCAGCTCCCCACCGACCGGCCCCGCCCGGCCGTCGCCTCCCACCAGGGCGGGTTCGTCCGGGTCCGACTCGACGCCGAACTCCACCACGAGCTGCGCGAGTTGGCCCGCACGCACGGCACCAGCCTCTTCATGGTCCTGCACGCCGGACTCGCCGGGCTCCTCGACAAGCTCGGCGCGGGCGAGGACCTCCCCGTCGGCACCCTCATCGCCGGCCGCACCGACCAGGCGCTCGACGACCTGATCGGCTACTTCGTCAACACCCTCGTCCTGCGCGGCGACACCTCGGGCGACCCCACCTTCGCCGACCTCCTCGCCCGCGTCCGCGACGTCTCCCTCGCCGCCTACGCCCACCAGGACCTGCCGTTCGAGTACCTCGTCGAGGCCCTCAACCCGGCCCGCTCCCTCTCCCACCACCCGCTGTTCCAGGTGATGCTGGTCCTCCAGAACGCGCCCCGGGCCGACTTCGCCCCGCCGGGACTCACCACCAGTACCGTCCAACTCACCACCACCACCTCCAAGTTGGATCTCATCTTCTCCATGTCCGAACGCCACACGGACGACGGAGAACCCGAAGGCATCGACGGCTTCGTGGAGTTCGCGGGCGACCTCTACGACACCGAAACCGTCCAGGGCATGGTGGACCGCTGGATCCGGGTCCTTCGGGCCGGCGTCACCGACGCCCGGGTCCGGCTGAGCGAGATCGACGTCCTGTTGGCCACGGAACGCGCTGCACTCCTGCCCGCTCCGGTCCCGGCACCGGGCGGCGACATCGTGTCCGTCTTCGAGGCACAGGCGCGGGAGCACGCCGACGCGGTGGCCGTCGTCGCGGGCGCGGACCGACTGACGTACGGCGAACTCAACGCCCGCGCCAACCGTTTGGCCCACTGGCTCCTCGAACGGGGCGTCGGGGCGGAGGACTTCGTCGCCCTCGCCCTGCCCCGCTCCACCGACCTCGTCGTAGCCGTCCTCGGCGTCCTCAAGTCCGGCGCCGCGTATGTGCCGCTGGACCCCGACTACCCCGCCGCACGGCGGGAGTTCATGGTCGAGGACGCCCAACCGGCGCTGGTTCTGGACGACTTGGGCATGGTGAGGGAGGGCTATCCCGACACCGACCCCGGCGTACGGATCTTGCCGGACCACCCGGCGTACGTCATCTACACCTCCGGCTCGACCGGCCGCCCCAAGGGCGTGCTGATCCCGCACGCCAACGTGGTGCGGTTGTTCCGCGCCACGGACCAGTGGTTCGGGTTCGGTCCGGATGACGTGTGGACGCTGTTCCATTCGTACGCGTTCGACTTCTCCGTCTGGGAGTTGTGGGGCGCACTGCTGTACGGCGGCCGGTTGGTGGTCGTGGACTACCACGTGTCCCGCAACCCCGAGGCGTTCGCGGCGCTGCTGGCCGAGGAAGGCGTGACGGTCCTCAACCAGACCCCGTCGGCCTTCTACCAGCTCCCTTCCGACGCCTCCGGCCTCTCCCTGCGATATGTGATCTTCGGCGGGGAGGCCCTGGAGCCCGCCTGCCTGGCGGACTGGTACGCCCACCACGCGGACAATGCTCCTGCCCTGGTCAACATGTACGGCATCACCGAGACGACCGTGCACGTCACGTACGAGGCCCTCAACGCCGCCTCTCTTGCGCAGTCGTCCAGCGTCATCGGTACCGCGATCCCGGACCTGCGGACTTACGTCCTGGACCGGCATCTGAAGCTCGTCCCGCCCGGCGTGGTGGGGGAGTTGTACGTCGCCGGTGCCGGGCTCGCCCGGGGGTATCTGAACCGGCCGGGGCTGAGCGCGGAACGTTTCGTCGCCGACCCGTTCGGCGGGTCCGGCACGCGGATGTACCGCACCGGTGACCTGGTCCGGCGGCGGACGGACGGGGTGCTGGAGTACGCCGGGCGCGCGGACGACCAGGTCAAAGTCCGGGGATTCCGGATCGAGTTGGGTGAGATCGAGGCGGCCCTCGCCGCGCACCCCGAGGTCGCGCAGGTCGCCGTACTCGCCCGGCAGGACCGCGCCGACGACACACGGCTCGTCGCGTACATGGTGGGGGGCACGGCACCGGACGACCTCCGCGCCCACCTGCGCGGACGCCTCCCCGAGCACATGGTCCCGGCCGCGTTCGTCGCCCTGGATGCCCTGCCGCTGACCGTGAACGGCAAGCTGGACCGCGCCGCCCTGCCCGCGCCCGACCTCACGCCGACGGAGTCGGGCCGCGCGCCGCGCACCCCGCGTGAACAGATCCTGTGCGACCTGTTCGCGGAGGTGCTCGGCGTCGCCCAAGTCGGCCCGGACGACGACTTCTTCGACCTCGGCGGCCACTCGCTGCTGGCCACCCGACTCGTCGCCCGGGTCCGCGCCGCGCTCGGCGTGGAACTTGAACTGCGGGCGCTCTTCGAGTCCCCGTCCGTCGCCGGGGTCGCCGCGAGCCTCGGTACGGCGGGCGAGGCCCGCCCGGCGCTCGTCCCGGCCGCCCGGCCCGAACGCCTGCCCCTGTCGTCGGCCCAGCGCCGGCTCTGGTTCCTGCACCGGCTGGACGGCGGCAGCGCGGCGTACCACATCCCGCTGGCCTGGCGCCTGACCGGACCCCTCGACCGCACCGCCCTCGAAACGGCTCTCGCAGACCTGACGGACCGTCACGAGAGCCTGCGCACCGTCTTCCCGGACGTGGACGGCGTTCCGTACCAGCACGTCCTGCCCGAACACCGCCCCCACCTCCCGGTCACCGAAGGCGTGAACCTCGCCGCCTCCCTGGCCCGCCCCTTCGACCTGGCGACCCAACCGCCCCTGCGCGCCGACCTGTTCACCGACGGGCCCGACGTCCACGTCCTCCTCGTCACCGTCCACCACATCGCGGGCGACGGCTGGTCCCTCGGCCCGATCAACCGCGATCTCGCGGCGGCGTACACGGCACGTTGCGCGGGCCAGGCCCCCGACTGGGCCGAACTCCCCGTGCAGTACGGCGACTACACGCTCTGGCAGGAGCAACTCCTCGGTGACGCGCGGGACTCGGAGAGCCTCTTCGCGCGCCAGGCCGCCTACTGGACGGGCGCCCTCGCCGAGCTCCCCGACCAGATCCAGCTCCCCACCGACCGGCCCCGACCGGCCGCGCCCACCTTCCAAGGGGGCCAGATCCGCGTCGAGTTGGACGCCGACCTGCACGTCGGGCTCCTCGACCTCGGCCGCCGTCAGGGCGCGAGCCTCTTCATGGTGCTCCAGGCCGGTCTTGCCGCGCTGCTGAACAAGCTCGGCGCAGGCGACGACATCCCCGTGGGCAGCCTCATCGCGGGCCGCACCGACCAGGCGCTCGACGACCTCGTGGGCTTCTTTGTGAACACCCTGGTCCTGCGCACCGACACGTCCGGCGACCCGACGTTCACCCAACTCCTGGGCCGCGTACGGGAGTCGGCCCTCGCCGCCTACGACCACCAGGAGCTGCCGTTCGAGCACCTGGTCGAGGCCCTCAACCCGACGCGCTCGCTGGCCCGGCAGCCCCTGTTCCAGGTGCTGCTGGCGCTCCAGAACGTACCCGGCGGGACCTTCGAACTCCCCGGCGTCCAGGCCGAGATCGTGCCGGTGCACGCGCCCACGGCCATGTTCGACCTGTCGTTCCACCTGCTGGAGCGGGACGGCGCGGGCGTCCATGGATACGTGGAGTTCGCCGCCGACCTGTTCGACACGGACACCGTGGAACGGCTCCTCGCGCGCTGGGTCCGGGTACTGCAAACGGCTGTCGCCGAACCGGAGTCGAGCCTCAGCCGGTTCGATGTCCTGCTCGACGACGAACGCACGCCCGTACCGGAACTCGCCCTGGGGCAAAGCGAGTTCATCCCCCTGCCCGCCCTCTTCACCCGCCGGGCCGCCGAACTCCCCGACGCCCCCGCCGTCGTCTTCGAGGACAGCACTCTCACCTACGCCGACCTCGAAGCCCGCGCCAACCGCCTCGCCCACTCCCTGACTTCACGCGGGATCGGCCCTGAGGACATCGTCGCGATCTCCCTGCCGCGAGGCGTCGAAGCGGTCGTCGCGACCCTCGCCGTACTGAAGACGGGCGCCGCCTACCTCCCCGTAGCCCCCGAATACCCCGCTGCCCGCCGCGAGTTCATGCTCGCCGACGCCCGCCCGGCCCTCGTCCTCGACGACCCGGCCACCGTCGACCCCGGCCCCGGCCACCCTGACACCGCCCCCGAGGTGTCGTATGCGGCGCAGCACCCGGCGTACGTGATCTACACGTCTGGCTCGACCGGACGCCCCAAGGCGATCGTCATGCCCGCCGAGGCGCTCGCGAACCTCCTGCACTGGCACCACACCACCCTCGGCGGCCAATCCGGCACGCGCGTCGCGCAGTTCACCGCCGCAGGCTTCGACGTCGCCGTCCAGGAGACCCTGTCCGCGCTGCTGTACGGCAAGACGCTGGTCGTGCCCACGGACGACGAACGGCGCAGCGCCGAACGGTTCGTGGGCTGGCTGGAGCGGCACCGGGTCGAGGAGCTGTACGCCCCGACCCTGATGCTGGAGGCGGTCGCGCAGGCCGCCGAGGAGCAGGGCAGGGACCTCCCGGACCTGCGGCTGATCGTGCAGGCCGGCGAGGCCATGCGGGTCGGCGGGCTGCACGCCTTCCGGGACCGGCGGCTCCACAACCACTACGGCCCGGCGGAAACGCACGTAGTAACCGCTTACGCACTGCCCGCCGGACACGACACGCACCCCGTGCCCATCGGCCGCCCGATCGACCAGGTCCGCGCCCACGTCCTGGACCCGGCCCTGCGCCCGGTCCCGCCCGGCGTCCCCGGTGAGCTGTACCTGTCCGGCACCTGCCTGGCACGTGGCTACCTCAACCGCCCGGCCCTGACGGCGGATCGCTTCGTCGCCGACCCCTACGGCCCGCCCGGCGCTCGCATGTACCGCACCGGCGACCTCGCTCGCCGTCGCACCGACGGCGAGCTGGAGTTCCTGGGCCGCGCCGACCAGCAGGTCAAGGTACGGGGCTTCCGCATCGAACCCGGCGAGGTCGAGGCCGCGCTCACCGCGTACCCCGGCGTGTCCCGGGCGGCGGTGCTCGTGCGCGACGACCGCCTCGTGGCCTACGTCGTCCCGGCGGACGTACCCGCGGCCCCCCTCCTCGCTCATCTCCGCGACAGGCTCCCGGACTTCATGGTCCCCTCGGCCGTACTCGCCCGGGACGCCCTGCCGTTGACCCCCAACGGCAAGCTCGACCGCGCCGCCCTGCCCGCACCTGCCCCCGAGACGACGGGCCGAGCCCCGCGCAGCGCACGCGAACAGCTGCTGTGCGACCTCTTCAGCGAGGTGCTCGGCGTCGCCCAAGTCGGCCCGGACGACGACTTCTTCGCGCTCGGCGGCCACTCCCTGCTCGCCACCCGCCTGATCTCCCGCATCCGCGCGACCCTCGGCGTCGAACCCGAACTCCGTGCCCTCTTCGAGGCCCCCACCCCGGCCGCCCTCGCTGCCCGCCTCGGCGACGCGGACACGGCGCGCCCCGCGCTCACCCGCCAACTCCGCCCCGGCGTCCTGCCGTTGTCGTTCGCCCAGCGCCGCCTGTGGTTCCTGCACCGCATGGAGGGCCCGAGCGCCACCTATGCCATGCCGCTCGCCCTGCGCCTGACCGGCCCCCTCGACCGCGAGGCACTCCGCCTCGCCCTCGGCGATGTGACGGATCGTCATGAAAGCCTGCGGACGGTCTTCCCGGACGTGGACGGCGTCCCCCACCAGCACATCCTGACGGACGCCCACCCCGCCCTGACCGTCATCGACACCGACGAGGCCGGCCTCCCCGAGGCACTGGCCCGCGCCGCGAGCCACGGATTCGACCTGGCCACCGAAATCCCCCTGCGCGCCAAGCTGTTCACCCTCGCGCCAGAGGAACACGTCCTGCTCCTCCTCCTGCACCACATCGCGGGCGACGGCTGGTCGCTCCGGCCGCTGTCGCGAGACCTGGCGACGGCGTACGCGGCCCGCAGCCGGGGCGAGGCGCCGGACTGGGCCCAACTCCACGTCCAGTACGCCGACTACACCCTCTGGCAACGCGACCTCCTCGGCGAGGAGTCCGACGCCACGAGCGCCTTCGCCGGACAGACCGCCTACTGGCGCGAGGCGCTGGCGAGCCTCCCCGAACAGCTCCACCTCCCCACCGACCGCCCCCGCCCGGCGGGCACCACCCACCGAGGCGGCCTCCTCGCGGCGACCGTGGACGCCGAACTCCACGGCGCGCTCCACGAGTTGGCCCGCCGCAACGGCGCGAGCCTGTTCATGGTGCTCCAGGCCGGTCTCGCTGCTCTGTTCACGCGGCTCGGCGCGGGCACGGACATCGCGGTCGGGAGCCCGGTGGCGGGCCGTACGGACCAGGCGCTGGACGACCTGGTGGGCTTCTTCGTCAACACCCTTGTCCTGCGCACCGACACGTCCGGCGACCCCACCTTCACCGACCTCCTCGGCCGCGTCCGGGAGAGCGCGCTGTCGGCCTACGACCACCAGGACGTGCCGTTCGAGCACCTGGTGGAGACCCTCAACCCGGTTCGCTCCCTCGCCCACCACCCCTTGTTCCAGGTCCTGTTGGCTCTCCAGAACACCCCCGAGGGCGACTTCGCCCTCCCCGGTCTGCACACCGCCCCGGTCCCCGTCGGCAACGGCACCGCCCGCCTCGACCTCGCGATCGCCGTCACCGAACACCGCCGCCCCGACGGCACCCCCGACGGCCTCGAAGCGGTCCTGGAGTACAGCGCCGACCTCTTCGACGAGGACTCCGTACGCACCCTCTTCGACCGCTGGCGACGGCTGTTGACCGCTGCCGCCACCGGCCCCGGCCGCCGCATCGGCACGCTCGACGTCCTCGACGCGCGGGAACGCCTCACCCTCCTGCACGACCGCAACACCACCCGCGAGGTACCGGAAGCCGTCCTCCCGGACCTGTTCCGGCGACAGGTGAGCCGCCGCCCCGACGCCCCCGCGGTCGTCAGTGGCGAAACAACGGTCACGTACGCCGAACTCGACGCCCGCGCCAACCGGTTCGCGCACCAACTGATCCAACAGGGCGTCGGCCCCGAGGACTTGGTGGCGCTGAAGCTGCCCCGGTCCGTCGAGCTGATCGTCGCCATCCTCGGCGTCCTGAAGGCGGGCGCGGCCTACGTCCCCGTCGACCCGGAGTACCCGGAGGCGCGGATCGCGCACATGCTGGACGACGCGCGGCCCGTGCGCGTCGTCGAGGCCCCGGAGACCGTTGCAGCAACCGATTACCCCGACACGACACCGCAGGTCCGCAGCCTGCCCCAGCATCCGGCGTACGTCATCTACACCTCGGGCTCGACCGGCCGCCCCAAGGGCGTCGTCGTCACCCACGCCGGCATCCCGAGCCTCGTCGCCACCCAGGTCGAACGCCTCGCCCTCGACGACGACAGCCGCGTCCTCCAGTTCACCTCCACCGGATTCGACGCCTCCTTCTGGGACCTGTGCGCCGCACTCCTCACGGGCGCCGCCCTGGTCCTCGCCCCCACCGACGCCCCCTTGCCCGCGCTGACGGACCTCGACGTGACGCATGTGACGGTTCCGCCGTCCGTACTGGTGGCGCTGGAAGGAGAGTTGACTGCTACGACACTCGTGGTCGCGGGGGAGGCGTGCTCGCCGGAACTCGTCCAGCGCTGGGCACCCGGCCGTCGGATGATCAACGCGTACGGCCCGACCGAGACGACGGTCTGCGCCACGGCGAGCACCCCGCTCACCCCGACGGGTCAACTCCCGCCCATCGGCGGCCCGATCACCGGCGCCCGCGTGTACGTCCTCGACGCCGGCCTCCAACCTGTGGCGCCCGGAGTCGCCGGTGAACTCTATGTCGCGGGCGCCGGGTTGGCGCGTGGCTACCTCAACCGGCCCGCCCTGACGGCGGATCGGTTCGTCGCCGACCCCTACGGTCCTCCCGGTGCCCGCATGTACCGCACCGGCGACCTCGTCCGCTGGACGCGTGACGGCGAGCTGGAGTTCGCCGGACGCGCCGACGACCAGGTCAAGGTGCGCGGCTTCCGTATCGAACCGGCGGAGATCGAGGCCCAGTTGGCCGAGCACCCCGAGGTCGCGCACACGGTCGTGGCGGTACGGCGGGAGCGGCTCGTCGGTTACGTCGTCCCCGTGCCGGGCGCCGAGCCCGCCCCCGCCGCGCTGCGGGCGCACCTGAAGGAGCGGCTGCCGGACCACATGGTGCCCAGCGCGTTCGTCGTGCTGGACGCGCTGCCGCTGACGCCGAACGGCAAGCTGGACCGAGTCGCCCTGCCCACCCCGGAGTTCACCTCAACCGGTCGCGAAGCCCGCACACCCCGCGAGCAGTTGCTCGCCGGACTCTTCGCCGAAGTGCTCGGCGTCGCTCAAGTAGGCGCGGACGACGGCTTCTTCGACCTCGGCGGCCACTCCCTGCTCGCCACCCGCCTCGCCTCCCGGGTCCGCGCCACCCTCGGCGTGGAACTCCCGCTGCGCACCCTGTTCGAGACGCCTACCGTCGCCGGACTCGCCGCCGCACTGGACTCCGCAGGACAGGCCCGGCCCGTCCTGACGAGCCAAGTCCGCCCGGACGTCCTGCCGTTGTCGTTCGCCCAGCGCCGCCTGTGGTTCCTGCACCAGATGGAGGGCAGCGAGGCCACCTACAACATCCCCCTCGCCCTGCGCCTCACCGGACAGCTCGACGAACGCGCCCTCGAAGCGGCCCTCGCCGATGTCGCGGACCGCCACGAGACCCTCCGCACGGTGTTCCCCGAAGGCCCGGACGGCACCCCGACCCAACACGTCCTGGACGCCGTCCACCCCCGCCTCAGGGTCACCCACACCGACGAAGCCCGCCTGCCGGAACTCCTCTCCAGCGCGGCCCGCTCCACCTTCGACCTGACCGCTGAACTCCCCCTGAAGGCCGAGCTGTTCGCGCTCACCGGCGAGGAACACGTCCTGCTCCTCGTCATGCACCACATCGCCGGCGACGGCTGGTCCACCGGCCCCCTCTCCCACGACCTCGCCGAGGCGTACGCCGCCCGCCGCGCCGGCCGCAAACCGGACTGGCAGCCCCTGCCCGCGCAGTACGCCGACTACACCCTGTGGCAACGCGCCCTCCTCGGTGATGAGTCCGACCCCGCGAGCACCTTCGGCGGACAACTCGGCTACTGGAAACACCAGTTGGCCGACCTCCCCGACCAACTCCGCCTCCCCGCTGACCGACCGCGCCCGGCGGTCGCCGGATATGACGGCGCCCACCTCCTCGTCGACCTCGACCCGGAACTCCACCAGGGCCTGCGCGACCTCGCCGGGCGGCAGGGCGCGAGCCTGTTCATGGTGCTCCAAGCAGGTCTGGCAGCGCTGTTCACGCGGCTGGGAGCGGGCACGGACATCGCGGTCGGGAGCCCGGTGGCGGGCCGTACGGACCAGGCGCTGGACGATCTGGTGGGGTTCTTCGTCAACACCCTTGTCCTGCGCACCGATACATCCGGCGACCCCTCCTTCGAGGAGCTGGTCCGGCGGGTCCGGGAGACGTCCCTGTCGGCGTACGCCCACCAGGACCTGCCGTTCGAGAACCTCGTCGAGGAACTCAACCCGGTCCGTTCCCTCTCCCATCACCCGCTGTTCCAGGTGATGTTCGCCCTCCAGAACGCCCCGATGGGCACCTTCGACCTGCCCGGCCTGCGCGTCACCCCGCTGACCGTGCCGACCGGCACCGCCAAGTTCGACCTCGGCTTCAACCTCTACGAGCGCCCCGAGGGCGGCATCTCCGGAGCCGTCGAGTACGCCACCGACCTCTACGACCCCGACACGGTCACCGGCCTCGTCGACCGCTGGACCCGCTTGCTGCGAGCGGGAGTTGAAGAACCCACCCGGCCCATCGGTCGCGCCGACATCCTCACCGCCGACGAACGCCGCCGCCTGCTGGAGCCCGCCGCCGACAGCGGCATCCCCGCCGAGCCCCTCCCGACCTCCTTCGCCCGCCAGGTACGGACGACGCCCGACGCCGTCGCGCTGGTCGCGGGGGAGCGGGAGCTGTCCTACGCCGAACTCGACGCCCGCGCCAACCGGTTCGCGCACCACCTGATCCAACAGGGCGTCGGCCCCGAGGACTTGGTGGCGCTGAAACTGCCCCGGTCCGTCGAACTCGTCGTCGGCATCCTCGGTGTCCTGAAGGCGGGCGCGGCCTACCTGCCCGTCGACCCGGCGTACCCGGAGTCCCGGATCGCGTTCATGCTGGACGACGCGCGACCGGCGGTCGTCGTCGACTCCCCGGAAACTGTTGCAGCAACCGATTACCCCGACACGACACCCCCGATCCACGCCCTCCCGCAGCACCCGGCGTACGTCATCTACACCTCGGGCTCGACCGGCCGCCCCAAGGGCGTCGTCGTCAGCCACTCCGGGCTCGCCCACCTGGTCGCGGGCCAGGTCGAGCGGTTCGCCATCGACGCGGACAGCCGGGTCCTCCAGTTCGCCTCGCCCAGCTTCGACGCGTCCGTGTCCGAGCTGTACACGGCCCTGCTGACCGGCGCGACCCTCGTCCTGCCGCCACCCGGCAACCCGCTCCCGGCGCTCACCGAACTCGACGTGACGCATGTGACGGTGCCGCCGTCCGTACTGGTGGCGCTGGAAGGGGAGTTGACGGCCACGACGCTGGTCGTGGCGGGTGAGGCGTGCTCGCCGGAACTTGTCCAGCGCTGGGCACCCGGCCGTCGGATGATCAACGCGTACGGCCCGACCGAGACGACGGTCTGCGCCACGATGAGCGACCCGCTCACCCCGACCGGCCAACTCCCGCCCATCGGACGCCCGATCACCGGCGCCCGCGTATACGTCCTCGACGCCGGCCTCCAGCCGGTCCCGCCCGGAGTGCCGGGCGAACTCTACGTATCCGGCGCCGGGTTGGCGCGCGGCTACCTCAACAGGCCCGCCCTGACGGCGGATCGGTTCGTCGCCGACCCCTACGGTCCTCCCGGCACCCGCATGTACCGCACCGGCGACCTCGTCCGCTGGACCCGTGACGGCGAGCTGGAGTTCGCCGGACGCGCCGACGACCAGGTCAAGGTGCGCGGCTTCCGTATCGAACCTGCCGAGGTGGAAGCCCAGTTGACCGACCACCCGGCCGTGGCGCACAGCATCGTGACGGTACGGGACGATCGCCTGATCGCCTACGTCGTCCCGGCCACCGCACGTCGTGACCACGAACTGGACATCGTGGAGACCTGGCGGGAGACCTACGACGCCCTCCCCGTGACCGCAGCGCAGACCGCGTTCGGCGAGAACTTCACCGGCTGGAACAGCAGTTACGACGGCCGCCCCATCCCGGAGGCGGAGATGCGCGAGTGGCGGGACGCCACCGTCGACCGCATCCGAGCGCTCAAGCCCCGCCGCATCCTGGAGGTCGGCGCCGGAACCGGCCTGCTGCTGGCGAAACTCGCGCCCGACTGCGAGACGTACTGGGCGACCGACTTCTCGGCGACCGCGATCGGCGTCCTCAGCGAACACGTCGAACAGCGGCCGGAGTTGACCGGCAGGGTGGTCCTGCGCACCCAGCCCGCGCACGACGTGACCGGCCTGCCCGAGGGTGAGTTCGACACGATCGTCATCAACTCGGTGATCCAGTACTTCCCGAGCGGCGAGTATCTCCGGGACGTCGTGGGCAAGTTGACGGGTCTCCTTGCACCCGGAGGCGCCCTGTTCCTCGGCGACGTCCGCAACCTGCGGCTGTTGCGCCCGTTCCTTGCCGCCGTCCACGGCATGGACCCGGACGCGATCGACCAAGCGGTACGGCGCGAGGAGGAACTCCTCGTCGACCCCGACTGGTTCACCATGCTGGGCCAGAACCTGGACGTCTCCATCGAGATCCGCCGGGGCCGCCACCACAACGAACTCACTCGCCACCGCTACGACGTCACCCTCCGCAGGGCGACCGGGACCACAGCACAGTCCCTCACTCAACTCGCCTGGGGTCAGGACGTGTTCACCCTGGACCAGGCCCTCGCGGCAGCCGCCGCGACCCCCGCCCTGCGGATCACGGGTGTCCCCAACACCCGCCTCGCCACCGAGACCGGCCACGACCCGCAAGGCGTTCCGGACCCCGAGGACTGGTACACCTGCGGTCGCCCCACCCACGTCACCTGGTCCCCGGACGGCCCCGACCTCCTCGACGTCAGCTTCGTCGCCGAGAGCCACCCCGCCGCCTACGGCCACACCACTCCCCACGGCCACTCCATCTCCCACGGCCGCCCCACCCCGTACCGCCCCGCAGCCAACAAGAGCACCCCCCTCACCAACACCCCCCGCGCCACCGGCAACCTCCCCGCCACCCTCCGCACCCACGCCCGCGATCGGCTCCCCGAGCACCTCGTCCCATCGGTCTTCGTCATCCTCGACGACCTCCCCCGCACAGCCAGCGGAAAGCTCGACCGCGCCGCCCTGCCCGCCCCCGAGGCGGACCGCACGACCACAGGACGCGCCCCCCGCACACCCCAAGAGGAGCTGCTGGCCGACCTGTTCGGCGAGATCCTGAACACCGGACGCGTCGGCGTCGACGACAACTTCTTCGACCTCGGCGGCCATTCACTCCTCGCGACCCGCCTCGCCTCCCGGGTCCGCGCCACCCTCGGCGTCGAACTCGACGTCCGGGCCCTGTTCGAGGCGCCCACCCCGGCTGCCCTCGCCGCCCGCCTCGACCAGGCCGGCACCGCAAGGCCCGCGCTGGTCAAGGCCGAACGGCCCGAACAGGTACCGCTGTCGTTCGCCCAGCGCCGCCTGTGGTTCCTGCACCGCATGGAGGGCCCGAGCGCCACCTACAACATGCCGCTCGCCCTGCGCCTCACCGGCCGTCTCGACCGCGAGGCCCTGGAGTCGGCACTGCATGATGTGACGGACCGTCACGAAAGCCTGCGGACCGTCTTCCCGGACGTCGGCGGCGTGCCTCACCAGCGCGTCCTGGCCGACGCCCGCCCCGCGCTGCCCGTCCTCGACGCCGACGAGGAGCAGCTCCCAGGACTCCTCGCCGAGGCCGCCGCGCACGGCTTCGACCTCGCCGACGAACTGCCCCTGCGCGCCCACCTGTTCAGGCTCGGCGCCGAGACGCACGTCCTGTTGGTCGTCGTCCACCACATCGCGGGCGACGGCTGGTCCATGGGCCCGCTCTCCCGCGACCTGGCGAGCGCGTACGCCGCTCGCTGCCGGGGCGAGGCGCCGGATTGGGCCGAACTCCCTGTCCAGTACGCCGACTACACGCTCTGGCAACAGGACCTGCTCGGCGACGCCGACGACACGGACAGCCGCCTCGCCGGACAACTCGCCTACTGGAAGCGGGCATTGGCGGGCATCCCGGATCAGACCCCGCTGCCCACCGACCGTCCCCGCCCCGCCACCGCGTCCCAGCGTGGCGCCCAGCTCGCGCTGCACATGGATGCCGAACTCCACGGCAAGCTCCGCGAGTTGTGCGCCCACCACGGCGCCAGCATGTTCATGGTGCTGCAAGCCGGTCTCGCCGCACTCCTCACCCGGCTCGGCGCCGGCGAGGACGTGCCGGTCGGCAGCCCCGTCGCCGGGCGCACCGACGAGGCCCTCGACGACCTGGTCGGGTTCTTCGTCAACACCCTTGTCCTGCGCACCGACACGTCCGGCGACCCGACATTCGCCGAACTCCTCGGCCGGGTCCGGGAGACCGCCCTGTCCGCCTACGCCCACCAGGACGTGCCGTTCGAGCACCTCGTGGAGGTCGTCAACCCGGCCCGCTCCCTCGCCCACCACCCCTTGTTCCAGGTGATGTTGGCCCTCCAGAACGCCCCCACGGGCGAGTTCACGCTCCCCGGACTCACCCTCGGCCACGAGTCCGTCCCGACCGGGACCGCCCGCTGTGACCTCACGTTCAGCCTCGCCGAGCGGTACACCGAGGACGGGCGGCCGGACGGGCTGGTCGGCGCGGTCGAGTACGCGACCGACCTGTTCGACCCCGAGACGGTCGGCGCACTCGTCAGCAGGTGGGTGCGGTTCCTCGAAATCGCCGCCCAGCACACCGAGATGACGCTCAGTCAGGTCGATGTTCTGGACGACGAGGAACGCCGGCACCTCCTCGCCGTCGCCACCGGCGCCGAACTCGCCCCGGTTCACCCCCTCACCGACCTGTTCGCCGAGCAGGTGCGGGCCACCCCCGACGCCGTCGCCGTAGAGCAGGACGGCACGACCTGGTCGTACCGGCAGGTCGACGAGCGGGCCAACCGGCTCGCGCACGCCCTCGCCGGGCAGGGAGTCGGCCCCGAGACGGCCGTCGCCGTCCTCATGGAACGGTCGGCCGAACTCGTCGTCGCGCTCCTCGGAATCCTCAAGTCGGGCGGTACGTATGTGCCGTTGGACCCCGGCTTCCCACCCGCGCGCGTCGACCTCGTCGTCCGGGAGACCGGCGCGGCACTCGTCCTCACGGAGGACGTCCTCACCGCGCTGATCCAGGCCGAGACGCGCACCGAGGCACCGGAGATGACGTGCCGGGCGGATCAGGCGGCGTACGTGATGTACACGTCCGGATCGACCGGACGGCCCAAGGGAGTTGTCGTCACGCACGGCGACGTCGCCGGGCTCGCGCAGGCGCCCTGCTTCGCCGGGGGCGCGCACCGGAGGGTGCTGTTGCACGCGCCGGTCGCGTTCGACGCCTCGACGTACGAACTGTGGGTGCCGCTGCTCAACGGCGGCACGGTCGTCGTCGCTCCCCAAGGCCGGTTGGACGTCCGGGAGTTGGCGCGGGCCATCGGCGTTGGCCGGGTGACCGGGCTGTGGCTCACCGCCGGGCTGTTCCGGCTGCTCGCCGAGGAGGAGCCGGGGGCGCTGGCCGGCGTGCGGGAGGTGTGGACCGGCGGTGACGTCGTGTCCGCCGCCGCGGTCGCCCGGGTCATGGCCGCCTGCCCCGGCCTGCGGGTCGTCGACGGGTACGGCCCCACCGAGACGACCACCTTCGCCGCCCACCACGTCATGGACACGGAACCCGACCAGGCCCGCCCGGTCCCGCTCGGCCGTCCCCTGGCCGGGATGCGGACGTACGTCCTCGACGGCCGCCTGCGCCCGACGCCCCCCGGCGTCGTCGGCGACCTGTACCTCTCCGGTACGGGGGTAGCCCGGGGCTACCTCGGCCAGCCCGCCCGCACCGCCGAACGCTTCCTCCCCGATCCGTACGGCCTGCCCGGCACCCGCATGTACCGCACCGGCGACCTCGCCCGGTGGACGCGCGGCGGCGAGCTGGAGTTCGCCGGACGCGCCGACGATCAGGTCAAGGTACGAGGCTTCCGCGTGGAGCCCGGCGAGGTCGAGGCCGCCCTCGCGGCCTGCCCCGGGGTGGCCCAGGCGGCGGTCGTCGTGCGGGAGGACCGGGAGGGGGACAAGCGGCTGGTGGCGTACGTAGTACCTGAGAGGGACGGGGTGTACGACGCTCCGTCGGCGGCTGAGGACGGTACGGGGGGTGGGGTAGTACCACTAGCCCCTGAGGCGGATGCCGCGCGTGATGCCCCCCTGAGCCCTACCACCCTCACCCCCCACCTCCGCCGCCACCTCCCCCCGTACCTCATCCCCTCGGCCTACATCCCCCTCCCCACCCTCCCCCTCACCCCCAACGGCAAGCTCGACCACGCCGCCCTCCCCACCCCGGACCACACCCCAGCCACCACCCCCCACCGAGGCCCCCGCACCCCGCAGGAACAGGTCCTGTGCGACCTCTTCGCGGAAGCGCTCGGTGTCGAGCGGATCGGCATCGAGGACAGCTTCTTCGACCTCGGCGGCCACTCGCTGCTCGCGGCCCGCCTGGTCGCGAGGGTCAGGGACACCCTGGGCGTCGAGATCGGCATGCGGACCCTGTTCCAGGCCCCGACCGTCGCCGAACTCTCCGGCAGGCTGGCGCTCCAGGACGCGGACGGCTCGCTGGACGTCGTCCTGCCGCTCAGGCCCACCGGCACCGGCACGCCGCTGTTCTGCGTTCACCCCGGCGGCGGCGTGAGCTGGTGCTACAGCGGACTGCTCAGCCACGTCGACCCCGAGCACCCCGTGTACGCCATCCAGGCGCGCAGCCTCGCCCGGGACGAGCCGAGGCCGGGCAGCTACGAGGAGATGGCCGCCGACTACGTGGAGCAGATCCGCAAGATCCAGCCGGAGGGCCCGTACCTCCTCCTCGGCTGGTCGGCCGGCGGACTCATCGCGCACGCGGTCGCCACGGAACTCCAACGCCTGGGTCGGCGCACGGCGTTGCTCGCGATCCTCGACGCGTACCCGGTCGTCGACCTGACCTTCGACGAGGCGCCGGTCCCGGCCGAACGGGACGTCCTGGTCGGCATGTTGGACTGCGACCCCGACGAACTCCCGGCCGGGGAGCTGACGTACGACGAGGTGATGGCCGTCCTCAGGCAGCGCGGCAGCGCGCTCGCCGGCCTGGAGCGCCGCCACCTCGAAGCCGTCGTCGCCGTGATGATCAACAACGCGAGCCTGGCCCTCACCTTCGAACCGGCCGTGTTCCAGGGCGAGATGCTCCTGTTCAACTCCACGATCGACCGTGAGCAGGACTCGCCGGGCGCCGACGTGTGGCGGCCGTACGTGGACGGCCCGATCACCTCGTACGACATCACCGCACGCCACGACCGCATGACCCGGCCGGGCGCACTCGCCCAACTCGGCCCCGTGCTCGCCGCACGCATCGCCGAACTCACCAACTCAACCGATACAGAGGAGATCTGACGCCATGTCGACCAACCCCTTCGAGGACGACGACGCCCGCTACCTGGTGCTCACCAACGACGAGGGCCAGCACTCGCTGTGGCCGGCGTTCGCCGAGGTGCCGGACGGCTGGACCGTCGCACATCCCGAGGACACGCGCCAGGCGTGCCTGGAGTACGTCGAGCGGAACTGGACGGACATGCGGCCCAAGAGCCTCGTGGAAGCCATGGGCGCCTGAGATGACGGCGACCCCCACCGACACCCTCGACTACCCGGCGGCGATGGCGAGCGACGCCTTCCGCCGGGACCCGTACCCCTTCTACGCCCGGATGCGGGACAGCGACCCCATCCACCGTACGGCGCAGGGGATTTGGTACGTCTTCCGGTACGACGACATCGAACAGGCCCTGGGCGACCTGCGGTTGTCCAACGACAAGGACCGGATGACCGGCGCGCTCGTTGCGCAGGACGGGCGGATGCGGCAGCTGAGCCGGCTGGTCGCGCGGCTCGGACGCGTCATGAGCAACACCGACCCGCCGGACCACGCGCGGCTCAGGAAACTCGTCAACAAGGCCTTCACCGCACGGCGGGTGGAGGAACTGCGGCCCAGGATCCAGGGGGTCGTGGACCGGCTGATCGACGAGGCCGACGGCTCCACGTTCGACGCGCTCGCCGCCGTCGCCTCCCCCCTCCCGCACGCCGTGGTCTGCGAGCTGTTCGGCATCCCCGAGGCGGACCGCGCCCAAGTCAAGGAGTGGTTCCGGGGGTTGGGCCGGATCCACGAGGACATCGAGAAGGCCGAGAAGGTCGTCGACGCCTTCGAGACGTACCTGACCGGCCTCGCCCGCGAGCGCCGCGCCGACCCGGGCGACGACCTGATCAGCGCACTGGTCACCGCGCAGGCGCAGGACGACCGGCTCACCGACCACGAGGTCCTCTCCACCTGCTTCATGCTGATCACGGCGGGCGACGAGACCACCACCAACCTCGTCGGCAACGGCCTCCTCGCCCTCCTGCGCCACCCCGACCAGCTCGAACACCTGCGCTCCGAACCGGAGTTGATCCGCCAGGCGGTGGAGGAGTTCGTCCGGTACGACACCCCGAGCCAGGCCATCGTGCGGGTGGCCGCCGAGCAACTCGACCTCGGCGGCCGTACGTTGCCCCCCGGTGACCTGGTCTACCTGCTGCTCGCCTCGGCGGGCCGCGACCCCGGACGGTACGACGACCCCGACCGCCTCGACCTGACCCGCGCCCACCCCCGGCACCTCGGCTTCGGCCACGGACCGCACTTCTGCCTGGGCGCCCCGTTGGCCCGCCTGGAGGCCGAGATCGCCGTCTCCACGCTCCTCGCCCGCTGCCCCGGCCTGCGCCTCGCGGCCGGCCCGGACGCGCTGGACTGGCGCCCCAACCCGCTGCAACGCCGCCTCACCGCGCTGCCCGTCACCCACGACTCAAGGAAGTGATCACCGAGGTGACCGAGACTCAGGAACTCACCCCCACCCGCGAGTTGAAGGTGAACCGCGAACAGGTCCTGCCCCGCACGCCGGACCGTGTCTTCCGGGCCGTCGCCACCACCGAGGGCAACGTCGGCTGGCTGTACCCCATGGACGTCGAACCCCGTCTCGGCGGCGCCGTCTCGCGCGGCTCCTCCACGGTCGTCGCCTGGGACCCGCCGCACGAATTCGCCTGCCGCACACCGGACTTGGACGGCTTCACCAACACCCTCAGCTACCGCGTCGAGCCGCACCCGGACGGCTCCCTGCTGCGGATGGGCATCCACTGGGTGCACACCGGCACCCCCGACGACGGCTGGGACACACGCGCCGACGCGGCCGAACGGCACGTCGACTTCTACCAGCACAGCCTCGCGGAGTACCTGCGGCACTTCGACGGCCGCCCCGCCACGTACGTGAAGGCGTCCAGGCCCGGACCGCCGACGTCGCCGGATGCCTTCGACGCCGTACGGGAAAGGCTCGGTGTGCCCCCGGAAGCCGCAGCGGGAGACATCGTCCGGGCCCTGCTGCCCGGCGGCCCGGTCGAGGTCCAAGTCGACCATCGCGACGGGGACTTCCTCGGCCTGCGCGGTCCCGACGGCCTGTACCGCTTCTACAACGGGGCCCGCTGGGGCTGGCCGTTGTGGGTCGGCCACCACCTGTTCACACCGGTGCCGGACACCGACGACGCCACGTGGGACACGTGGCTCACCGAAACGGCCCCCTGAAAGGAGCACACCCATGCAGACGCAGACCCCGACCCTCGTCTACTCCGCCGAACTCGTCGAGCAGGACGGCGTCTTCACCCTCGTCGTCACCGACCGGACCCACGACACCGTGCAGTCCGTCCAGGTCCCGAAGCGGGCCGTCGACAAACTGCCCTACTTCCTCTCGCTGCTGACGTCACGTCAGTTCGGCATGTTCCGCTAGCAGTTAGGCGCCATCTCCATGCCCCACCTCGCTCCCACCCGGCACCTCGCCCCGCCCCCACAGCACACCGCCGACCGCTGGTTCCGCGTCCACCGCACCGCCCGCCCACCCCGCCGGCGCCTGATCTGCTTCCCCCACGCGGGCGGCACCGCCCAGTTCTTCCACGGCTGGAGCGCCCACCTCCCGGCCGACGTCGAAGTGCTCGCCGTCCGCTACCCCGGCCGCCAGGACCGGCTCATGGAGCCGTGCATCGCGGACATGACCGCGATGGCGGACGCCGTCACCGAGGCCCTCGCCGGTCAACTGGACCTCCCCGTCTCGCTGTTCGGCCACAGCATGGGCTCCGCGATCGCCTACGAGGTCGCCCTCAGGCTGGAGCGGCGCGGCGTACGCCCCGAGCGGCTGTACGCGTCCGGCAGGGCCGCCCCGCACCGCGCCCGCCCCGCCGGGGTGGACCCGGACGACGAGGCAGGACTGATCGCGACCGTGCGCGCACTGGGCGACTTCCAGGCCGAGGTGTACGACATCCCGGAGCTGCGCGAACTCCTCCTGCCCGCCCTGCGCGCCGACTACCGCCTGATCGAGACCTACCGCCCGCCCCGCGCGATCCCCCTGCGCACCCCCGTGACCGCCTACACCGGCCTCGACGACACCCACTGCCCTCTCGCCGACGTCCACGCCTGGTCCGAACTCACCACCACCGACTACGAATTGCGCACCTTCCCCGGCGACCACTTCTTCCTCGTCCCCCACGAGGCGGAACTCGTCCAGGACATCGCCGTCCGCCTGCACTGAACTCCCCGCTCTGGAGCACCACGTGACCGACCTGACGGACACCCCGCCCAGCCGCCCCCCGAACGAACTCCTCCTTCTCGACCCCGACTTCCTCGCCGACCCGGCTGCCAGCTTCGGCGCGGTCCGCGAGCAAGGCCCTGTCGTACGCGGCTGGTTGACCGAGACGCAGCCCGTATGGCTCGTCACCCGCTACGACGACGTCCGCGAGGGGCTGCGCGACCACGCGCGCTTCGTGCACACCCCCGCGAAGATCGACGGGCACACCGGCGAGGACCCGCGCCGCGTCCTCGTCGACATGCTCAACCTGCCCGAGGAGATGCGGAAGTACTTCCTCGTCTCCGCCCTCGACGCCGACCCGCCCGCCCACACGCGGCTGCGCGGGGCCGTCGCCCGCACCTTTACCGCCCGCCGTATGCAGGCGCTGCGCCCGCGCATCGCCGAGATCACGCACGACCTGCTCACCGAGGCGCTCGCCAACTCGGTCGACGGGACACTGGAGTTGGTGGAGATCGAGACGATCACCCGGCTGCTCGACGAACGCCGCCCGGCCCCCGGCGAAGACCTCCTCAGCGGGCTCGCGTGCGGGCTGGACGAGGTCGAAGCCGTCGCCATGGTCATGAACATCGTCATGGCCGGCTACGACAACACCGCCCAGCTCCCGACATCGTCGTCCGGATGCGGCTCGCCGCCGAGGATGTCGAACTGCACGGGGTGCGGGTGCGGAAGGGGGACTGCGTGCAGTTCGTCCTCGTCTCCGCCAACCGCGATCCCCGGCGCTTCCCCAACTCCGGCTGGCGGGTGGGGCGGAGAGCCTGAAGCGGGACGTCATTCCGGGGACCGCGCCGAGACTTCCGGAGCTGCGGGTACTGGTCTGACGGCACCGTCGGCTCCCTGATATCCCATCACCCGGTGCAAGTGAGGTGGAACAGTTCCCACGAGCCGAAGGTCGCCAAAGTCGCATCCGTATGGAGGGCTTCGGTGGTCCGGCCACCCCCACCCACAGCAGTGAGAAGATGCCCGTCGACCACTTGGATGAGATTCGGGTTGGAGAAGAAGCGGAACTCCTCCCAGGTCGACAAGACGGTCGCATCTGTGTGGATGGCGTCGGCGCTGGCCTGACCTCCTCCGCCCACGGCGGTGAGGTAGTTCCCGTTACTGGTTCTCAGCCCGTAGTGGAGGTTGTCTCCCGCAGGCACGAACGTGAACTTCTCCCATGCCCCGGCAACGGTCCGATCGGTCTGGATCGCGTTCGTCGTGTGCCCTCCCCCGTCGACCGCCGTCAGGTGGTTTCCGTTGACGGTCCGGATGGTGCAGGCCTGTAGAGCCGCCGGCTAAGCCTCGCTCGCCGACGCCTCTGCGGGCAGGTTCAGCCCCACGATCCCGGCTGCGGCAACCGCAACGCCCGCAGCACGCCCGAGCTTGTTCCTGATGTTCATGCTTCATTTCCTCGTTCCAGCAGAACGGCGTCCGGTCAGCAGTGCGGAATGGACCCGTTGGCTGCGGCGCTGTTGTCCACGTACGGTGCGTACGTCCATCCGGTGACGGTCAGTTCGAGTCCGCCGAGGTGGGCGTAGCGCTCGTCGAGGGTGTGGTACCAGATGTTTCCCCGGCCCAGGTTCTGACCGGTGCTCCAGCAGTTGGTCAGGAGCTGGTCACCGCTCCAGAGGTCCGGTACTCCGACCGTGCCGGAGGCCAAGTTGGTGCTGACGAAGACGGCCGCGCCGACCTGCACGGTGAGCAACGAGCTCGCGGACGCGCTCCCCGCCGTCGCCAGCACCAGCCCCCCGGCACTCAGCGCGGCAACTGCCGCCATCGAGGCGCCACGGCGCCGGATCTTGACTCTCATATCTGCCTCCCGATCACTTGGGTGAGCACACCATCCCGGCCGCCGGCGGCGGGGAAAATACGTTTCGGCCCTCGCCGAAACCTGGGACGATCGCCATCGCCAGCACGTCCCGACGTACCGCGGAGGGCAATACGGTGTTGCGCATCCACTTCACGCTCACCGACCTGGCGCGTACCCGGCTGGCAGATGCACCGAGTCCCCTCGGCGTGACTGCCTTCAGCGCCAGCCGACTTGTGCACCGTACGGGGACCTCGGAACTCGACCTGTGGCGTCGTACCGTCAGAACCGCGTTGAAGCCGTCCGCGCCGCCACTGCTGAGCGGGCTGACACCGACCTCGTCCTCCCACCCCGTGCCCCGCTTCCTCCGTCCTCAACAGGGCCTGCACACGCTGGAGGAGGAACTGGACCGGCTGCTGGCCACGCCCCGACAGGAGTTGCGCGCGGACCTGGAGTACGTGGCCCAGCACCGGAGTCTGCCCGGGTGGGCCCGCGAGCTTGCCGACGGTGACCGGGCCGCCGCGGCCAGGCTTGCCCAGTCCATCCGCGACTACCACCGCATCGCCGTCGCACCGTACTGGCGCGGCCTGGCCTCCACGATCGCCGCGGACCTGGCGGAGCGTGCACGGCAGTTACGGCACGGCGGCCTGGAACAAGTGCTGAGCACCTTGCACCCGCGCATGCGCTGGCGCCCGCCACACCTGGAGATCGAGGCCCCGGACGACCTGGACTTCCACCTGGGCGGGCGGGGACTGCTGCTCGCCCCGGCCGCCTTCATGTCCTACGTTCCCTGCGACCCGGACGAGGAACGGGCGACCGAGCAGCCGACGTTGTACTACGACGTCGCCGGCGACGGCCCTCCCCGGGCTCTGGCAACCGGCCTCCACGGTCCCCATGGCGGGCTGGCCGCCCTGCTGGGGCACAGCCGCGCGGCTGTGCTGGAGGTGATCGCGGAGGGGGCTTCCACCAGCCAACTCGCCCGCAGGGTGGGCCTGTCGATCGCCTCTGCCAGCGAACACGCGACGGTCCTGCGGCACGCTGGCCTGGTGACCACCCACCGCACCGGCAGGACCCGCCACCACAGTCTCACCCCCCTGGGCGCGGAACTCCTCCTCCACGCCGCGGCCTCACCCCTGCCCGACCGCCGCTGACCCCTCCAACTGAGGTCAGGAAAGGCTCACTATCAACTGAGTTCGAAAAACGGCTCAGTTGTGCGAATTCCGCCGCGCCCCGGGGATTGCCGAATTCCTCCCTGGTCCCCGTATTCCCGTCGCTAAAGTGGCCGTGCTGTCAACCGGTCAGGGTGAGGGGAGGTACGTGTGCGCGATACGCGGGAAAAGGAGAACGACGGCCCCACGGTCGTCGTTCTCACCGCGTCGGACATCGAATTCGACGCGGTGGAACGGCTGTTGGCGGGGGACCCGGAGAGTGCCGCCCGCGACGAGATCGGCACCGTGTACCGGCTCGGCTGGATCGACGGGACACCCTGGCGGGTCGCTCTCGCGGAGATCGGTACGGGGAACGGGGGAGCGGCGGTGGTCGCGACCCACGCGGTGAAGCGGTTCCAGCCCCGGCTGGTGATGTTCGTCGGCACCGCCGGGAGCCTGAAGGAGAGCGTGGCCGTCGGGGACGTGGTGGTCGCGACCAAGGTGTACGGGGTCCACGGCGCCAAAGTCACCGACGACGGCTTCCACGCCCGGCCCGAGTCCTGGCAACTCGCCCACGAGGTACGGCAGTCGGCGACCACAGTGCACCGCCGCTGGCGCCGGGACCCCGCCGCACCGCCCGTCCACTTCAAGCCGGTCGCCGCCGGGGAGGTCGTCCACGCGGGGGAGGACACCGCGTACTCCAGGCAGTTGCGCCGGCACTACGAGGACGCCGTGGCCGTCGAGATGGAGAGCGCGGGGGTGTCGCAGGCCGCGCACATGCATCGGGGGTGGCCTGCGGTGACCGTACGGGGGATCGGTGACCGGACGCGCGAGGGGACGGAGTTGGGGGCCCGGAACGCGGCGGCGTTCGCGGTGGCGGTGATCCGGGAGGTGGAGTGCGACGAGGGCGAGGTGGCCGTACCCGAGGTGGTCGTACGGCGGGCAGGGGCTCCGCGCGGGTGGCGGGCGGGGGCCTCTGTGCGCGTCGGACACGCGGAGTTTCTGCTGGAGGCCGATCAACTCGGTGAGCTGGGTGGGGAGTTCTGGGGGAGGGCGCTGTGGCTCGGCCGGAGACAGCAACATGCCTGGCTGCGGCGGGTCGACGGGCCGGGGGACGGGCGGGAAGCGCTGCGGTTGGAGAACGAGTTCCTCACGCGAAGGCCGTACGGGGCGCTCCCGGGACGCGGAGTCCATGAGGAACTGGGCGGCACCGCCGTGCTGGCTCTGCCCTGGCCGGGCCGGTCCAGGGGGCCGGCGCCGACCGCTGCGGAGGCCTACGGCACGGAACCGGTGTTCGGCAGCGCACAGGGATGGGTCCTCCTGGCCTGCGGCCACTTGGCCGAAACGCTCGGCGTCCTCCACGAACAGGGTGTGACCCACCGCTGCCTGGCCCCGGAGACCGTCCTCCTGTGGACGGCGGGAAAGCCGCGTCTGCGCGACCTCGGCGCCGCCTTCCGCCGCCCCCGCCCCGGCGAGGGCTACGCCGGCTACCGAGCCCCCGAGCAGGAGTACGCCACCTACCGCCCCGACCTCATCGGCCCGCCCACCGACGTGTACCAACTCGCCGCCCTCACCTACCGCTTGCTCACCGGCACACCCCCGACCCCACCCCGCGTCCTCCCCCTGCGGACGTACCTGCCGGACGCCCCCGCCCACCTGGACGACCTCCTCCGCGCCGCCCTCGCCCCCGACCCCGCCGCCCGCCCCACCGCCCCCGAACTCGCCGCCCACCTACGCCGATCCGAGAACCACACCTCATGCTGACCCGCACCCTGGACCTCCCCACCCCCCTGGTCCTCACCCCCTCCCGCTCCCTCGACGGCATCCTCGCCCGCCTCTGCCGCGACCACCCCCATCTCCCCGGCACCATCGAGGAGTTGGAGGCCGACCTCGCCGCGAGGGACGCCACCCCCGCCACCTTCCCCCCGCCCGGCAAACGCCAACAGGCCCTCGCCCTGTACGGCAGGGGCTGGCTCGCCCTCCTCGTCCCCGCGCCGGACGCCCGTGGCTACCAGGTCCGCACGGTCACCCCCCTCCGCTTCGACGACCACCACCGCCTGGCCCGGGGCTGCCTCCTGCTGCGCCCCACCGCATGGACGGTCCGCGACACACCCCCGGCCCACGCGGACACCCACTGGGACCGCCTCACCGCCGAATGGGACCTCCTCCGCAAGGAGATCGCGACGAAGGGCCACACGGCCCCCGACGGACGCGAGGCCCGCCACCTCGACCTCCTCACGAAGGCCGTCGACACGGAACACGAGCTGCAACGCGAACGAGCGGCGGCGGCACGGCCGTTCACCTACCGGGACGTCCTCCCGACGGCCCACCGCGCGACGTACACGTTCGTCCTGCACGGACGCCGGTTCCCCGCCGAGGACGAGGTCCTCAGGATCGGCGGCGAACCGGCCCTGCGCGGCCAGGTGTTGTCGGTCGACCAGCGAGGCGCCCGCCTCACCCTGGCCCTGGACCGGCCCGTCGACTGGCAACACCTCCCGAAACAGGGCGAGTTGCAGCGCGTCGAGAACACCACGGTCCACGCCCGCCGCACCGACGCCCTCACGGCGCTGCGCGACGGCCACACCCGCAACCCCCACCTCCTCCCGATCCTCGCGGGCACCCGCGCACCCCGCCCGGGTGCGGGCACGGAACCCCGCAGAGCCCTGCGGGGCCAGCGCAACCCCCGTACACAGCACGACACTTCGGTTCTCGACCAATGGCAGCAAGCCGCCCTCCACACCGCCCTCGCCACCCAAGACCTCACCGCGATCATCGGCCCGCCCGGCACCGGAAAAACCACCGTCATCACCGAACTGGCCCGCGCATCAGCCGGATCGGGCCAACGCGTCCTCCTCACCGCCCACAGCAACACCGCCGTCGACAACGTCCTCACCCGCCTCCCCGCCGACCTCGTCACCCTCAGAGTCGGCCCCGAGCACCGCGTCGACCCCGCCGCCCGCCACCTCCTCCTCGACCACCGTGCGACGGACCTCCGCCAGGGCATCCTGGACCGCGTCGGCGCCCGCCTCTCCGCGCACACCTCGGGCGGCCCCGGCGCCGACCACTGGCCGAAGGCGCTGTACGAGGCCGTCGGCGCCCTGGAGACGGCGCTGGGGCGGGAGCGGGACGCGAGGGCGGCACTGGACGAGGCCCGCCGCAGCGTCGCGGGCCCGGCGCAGCTGCGTCTTGACCGCATCGCCGTACGCCTGAGCCGCACCCTGGACCGCAGGACCCGCACGGCGGACCGGCTCACAAAGCTCACCGACCTCACCAACCCCACCGACCTCGCCGAGGAACGCCCAGGCTGGTGGCGCCGACGCCAACTCGCCCGCGCCGAAAAGGCATTGACCGTCTACGACGAGGCGATCGAGCAGGCCGAACGTGAGCGCCGTACCGCCGAGGACGCGCTCGACGAGGCGACCCGCGACCACCCCGCCGTGCACGAGCAGCGTGAGAACGTGGAGCGGGCCGCGCGGGAGGTGACCCGGTGGCGCAAGGAGGCGGAGTACGCCGAGGCCCCGTGCCGCGCGCTGCTCGCGCCCGTGGGCGACGCACCGGAGGACCTGTACGAGTTCGCCCGCTGGACCCGCACCGCGCACCCCCTCCTCGCGGCCCGCCGCACGGTCCTCGCGCAGTGGCGGGACGACGTCCGCGCGGCGAACGGCCAACTGCACGCCGAACTCGTCCGGTACGCCCATGTCGTGGGCGCCACCAGCAGCGGCTCCGCCGGACCGGCGCTGCTGACCGGCGTCGAGTTCGACCTCGTCGTCGTGGACGAGGCCGGGCAGATCACCACGGCCGACGCGCTCGTCCCCCTGGTGCGCGCCCCGCGCGCGGTCCTGGTCGGCGACCACCGCCAGCTCCCGCCGTACGCGGACGACGAGACGGTCTCCCGGGTCCACGCCGAACACGGCCCCGACGCCGCCGAGTTGACCGTACGCAGCATCCTCGAACTCCTCCAGGACCACCTCCCGGACACGGCGGTCGCCCACCTGCGCACCCAACGCCGCATGCCCCGGGAGATCGCCGACTTCTGCTCGAAGGCGTTCTACGACGGCCAGTTGCTCACACCGGCCCCCCCGGACCCCGGCAGCACGAGCCACCCCCACCACTCAGCCAACCCCCGCCGCCCCCACACCACCCCCCTGGAAATCCCCGACTGGCCCACCCTCACCCCCCTCTTCCGCACCCCCCTAGCCCTGATCGACACCTGCGACCTCCCCCCGACAGACCGCGCCGAAAGCGGCGACCCCCGCTCCCGCGTCAACCGCGCCGAAGCCGACCTCCTCGCCGCCCTCGCCCGCCGCTGCACGGCCGACGACGAGGAGTGGGCGGTCATCGTCCCCTACCGCGCCCAAGCCGCCCTGATCCGCAACCTGTTGAAGGACCTCCCGCCCGGCACGGGCGACATCGCGACCGTCGACTCCTTCCAGGGCGGCGAACGGGACGTGATCCTGTACGGCTTCACCCGCTCCAACCCGAGCGGAGCGGTCGGCTTCCTGGACGAACTCCGCCGCGCGAACGTCGCGTTCACCCGGGCCCGGCGCCGCCTGATCCTCGTGGGCGACTTCGACACCCTCACCCGGGCCACCGACGAGGGCTTCCGGGACCTCGCCCGCGCCCTGCGCGAACACACGGCGGACGTCGGCGAGTTGCTGCCGTCCCGCGACCTCGAAGCACGCCTCGGAGCCCGCACCGCATGATCCCCCGCCAGCGCAACAACCCCCTCGGCTTCCCGCCCGCCCGCGCCGTCGAGCACGCGGCGTTCCACCTGAGGGCCGCCCCCGAGACGGTCCACCACCTCCTGCTGCCGGTGTGGCGGGTGGAGGTCGAGGCGAAGGTGACGACCGCCGAGCCGTACCAGCTCATCGACCGCTACCTGATCCGAGCCGTGGCCGAAGCGGGGGTCACCACTCCCGAGGGACTCGCCTCGTTCCTCGCCCTGGACCCGGCGCTGACCCGCCAGGCCCTCGCCTACCTCACAGCCGTCGGCCACCTCACCGAAAACCAGGGCGAGTTGGCGCTCACCCCCCTCGGTGAACGCTCCCTGGAAGCGGGCGAGATGTACACGGTGAAGCTCGGCGACCGCCGCATCGTGTACTTCGACGCCTGGACCGGCACCCCCCTACCCGAGAGCTACGCCGAACGGGGACCGGCAGGCCCGTCCCCCCTGGACACCTGGACCTCACCCCCCGCCCTCCTCGCCCCCGACCCCTTCCGCCCGGAGGCCGCCGAGGCCCTCGCGGAACCCGGCGTCGCCGACCCCAAGGCCCTGGCCTGGGACGTCGAGTACCTCCTCGCCCACGTCGTGCGCACCGCCGACGGCCGCCACCTGGTCTGCACCCGCCCCCACCGGGGCGAACCCGACCCGGTGCTGAGCCGCGCCCTGGACGGCGCCCCCGGCTGCGTCAGCGCCCTCGCGGTGGCGAGCGGTGACGCGCGCCGGCGGTTCGAGGAGGAGGCGGGCCGCTGGCTGAGCCGCCACAGCCTCGCCGACCACCGCCCCCACCGCGACCCCGGGGGCCCGCACCGCGTACGTCTTGCGGAGGACGCCTGGGCCGAAAACGCCGGCCACCCCGACCTCCCCCCGCTCGGCTCGGTCGTCGTCCTGCGCTCCGGCGGCTTCTTCCAGCTCTGGTGCGAGGACCCCCGGGCCCGCCGCCGCGAACTGCGCCGCCGCATGGACGCGTTCGGGACGGCCCGCCCGCGCGACACCGAGACGCTGCGCCTACAGGAATTCCGGTTCGCCGCACTCCTGGACGTCCAACCCGGTCAGAAATAGTCACCGGAAAGAGAAAAAAGAACACAGTCAACCGCTGATCGATTTCGCATCGAACTCCCCGCAACTAATTCGCCACGCTCTTATGGAAATCAGACACGTCGGCTGCCCGGCGGGAATAGCGTGAATGTCCACACGGAGGTGCCCCTGGGGAGAGGGGCGCCTCCTGAGGTGACGCGATTTCCGGACGCGATTTCAGGGGAGCACCGAGATTGACCATTTCACGGGTACTGTGCGCCGTCACGGCCGCCCTGGCCATACCCGCAGCAGCCGCACCCGCCGTGCAGGCCGCACCCGCCCCGGCGTCCGACCGTCCCGTCCACTATGTCGTGGCCGCCGACGAGTCCGCCAGCCTGGACCCCACCGACGTCGACCGGGAGCGTGAGGCCGTCGGCGCGATCGCCGTCAGCGAGCCCTCGAACCGCTCCACGCTGGAGGTCCTGGGCTTCGCGAGCGCAGAGAAGGAGGGCCAGACCGCCGTCGACAAGGTGTGCCCGGCCCGCGCCCTGGACGCGCTGGCGCGGGCCAAGACGGCCGACTGCGCCCGGCAGTTGCGCCGCCGCGAGCAGAGCGAGGGCGCGGGCACGGACTTCATCGAGGTGATCCGGCAGGCCGTCGCCGACCTGCGGACCGCGCCGGACACCGACCCGCGCGTCCTGTTCCTGATGACGGACGGCGTCCTGGAGGTGAAGGACAGCCTCAAGTACCGGAACCTGGACGCCCGTACGGCCCAGGACGCGGCGGAGAAGGACCTCGCCGACGCGCTCGCCGAGGCCGCCGCCGCACGGGTGCAGATCTGGCCGCTCGGCTTCGGCAAGGCCGACGAGGAAGCGCTCAAGAAGATGGCCGACGCCGGCTACCGGGCGGGCTGCGCGAACCTGAAGGACGCCCGCCCCCGCCCCCACATGGCCGTCGACCCGCAGCAGATCAGCGGCGCCCTCCAGGACGCCTTCGCGACAGCCCGCTGCTACTACCGCGAGGAGGGCGGCTCGAAGCGCCCGCCGGGCGAACTCGCCGTACGGATCTCGCCGTTGGCGACGGAGGGCACGATCGTCGTCGAGAAGGGCGACCCGGCCGTCACCGTCAAGTACTACGACCCGAGAGGCAGGCGCGTCGACCCCGGCACGCGGGACGCGGACTCGACGTACGCGTTCACCGGCCAGGGCACCGCCACCGAGTCCCTGCGCATCACCCGCCCCCTGCCCGGGAGTTGGCGGGTCGCGCTGGACGCGCCCGAGGGGCACCGGGACAAGGCGGCCAGCGTCAGCGTCCTGTGGCACGGCGCGGTGCGCTCCACGATCTCGCTCAGCGAGTACGCGCCCGCGCCCGGCGCGAAGGTCGAGATGCGGGTGCCGATCCTGACCCGCGAGGAGTCCGTCCCGGACCCGCGCGACCTGCGCGGCATCACGGTCACCGGCACCCTCACCGGCAAGGGCATCGACAGGCCGGTGCCGTTCGCGCTGGCCGGGGACGGCCACGGCAGGTTCGCCGGCACCGTCACCGTCCCCCGCCAGGCGTCCGGCGCCCTCATGTTCACGTCAACCGTGTCCGCCGTCGGCCTCCAGCCCGACGTACGCAGCCAGCCCGCCGCGATCTTCACCGCCGGCCGGGCCGTGGAAGCCGCCCTCGCGCTCGGCGGCGCCGAACTGCACCCCGGGGACACGCACGAGGCGCAGCTCACCGTCACCAACACGGACACGAAACCCCACACCCTGACCCTCGCCTTCGCCGACACGAAGGCCACCGGACTCACCCTCACCCCACGCCACGTGACGGTCGGACCCGGCGCCGAGGCCCACCGCACGACGGTGAAACTGACCGTCGGCGACCACCTCGGCTTCCGCGTCCGCACCGACCCCACCGCCCTCGGCGGCAAGATCGTCGTCACCGACGACACCGGCGTCGTCCTCGACGACCAGCTCCTCGACGTGGTCTCGGTCAGCAGGAAAAGCAACCCGTTGAAGTGGATCGTGGCGGGCGCTGCCCTGCTCCTGCTGCTCGCCGCCGCCTTCTACGGCCTGCGCCTCTACACCCGCAGGCGGGCCGCACGCCCGCGCGGGACGCTCGTCCTGGAGGACCCCTGGGGCCGCGAACTGGCGACCCACCCGGTGCTGGACGGCCGCGCGGGCTGGTACCGGTTCGACGTCGAGGACGACGGCGACAGCCCCCGCGTACGGCGCTCCGCGCAAGGCGAGTGGGCCATGCGCCGCACCCCCGAGGGCGACGTCCAACTGCGGCGCGGCGCCGAGGAATCGGTGACCGTACGGCCCGGCGAGGGCGCGAGCGCCGGCGCCGACCTGGTCCTGAAGGTCGTCGACGGTACCCCCTCGCCGCCCCCGGACACCTGGTCGCCGTACGCCTCCGAGGTCGGCCACCCCGACCTGTGAACCGCCCGCAGGAAGGCACCCCATGAAGATCAACCAACCGATGCTGTACGTCGGCCTGGGCGGCACCGGCGGGCTCGTCGGCGCCGAACTGGAACGCCGGCTGCGCGCCGCCCTGTGCGGCCCGGACGGCACCGCGCTCGCCTCGCGCGGCATCAACCAGCGCTACCAGCTGCCCGAATGCCTCCAGTTCGTGTACGCCGACTACAGCGAGGCCGAACTCGCCCGGCTCCCGCACCTGAGCGTGGAACCCGCGCTCCAGGGGGCGTACGCGCGCACCGCCCGCGCCACCCACGATCTCCTTCCCGGCTACGACAGTTCGCCGAGCGTGACGCGCGAACTGCGCGCCGCGATCCCGCGCGAGACCCGCGACTGGCTGCCCCCGCAGGCCACCGAACCGAGGATCACCCCGCTGCGCAACGGCGCGGGCCAGCTCCCCACGGTCGGCCGCGCCGCCCTGTTCGGGACGCTCCTGCGGGACGATCTGACGCCGGTGATGGGCCCGTTGCAGCAGGCCATCGACATCATCGGGCGCTCCGGCGGCGAGTTGAGCCGCCTCGGCGGCGGACCGATCTCCGGCTGCGACGTGTTCGTGGCGTTCTCCGTCGCCGGGGGCACCGGCACCGGGATCTTCCTGGACTACCTGCACTTCATCGGGCAGGCGTTCAAGGAGAAGAACTTCAGCGGCGCCCGCATCTACCCGCTGGTCGTGATGCCGTCCGCGTTCCCGCTCGCCAAGGGCGGCGGCCGGGACGCCGAACTCAACGCCGCACGCGCGGTGGTGGACCTGTTCCGGCTGGTCGACGAGCAGAACGTGCCCGTCGCCGACGACGTGATCGGCGACGTCGACCACGCCTCCGGGACCGCGATCCGCTACCCGCACGACCGCGTCGTACGCCTGGACGCCGGGGTCATGCCGACGGCGTTCCTCTTCAGCCGCACCGCCGGGATCCGCCCGGACGACCTGCGCCGGTCGATGGTGTCGCTCATCATGTCGCTGATCGGCGCCGAACTGGGCGACGCGCCCGGACGGGACGACGAGCACCAGACGTTCGCGTCCAGCTTCATCAACTCCGATGCCAAACGGCGGATCCGCGCGAAGTCGGGCATCGGTCACCGGGGCGTCTCGACGAGCCTGGTCGCCTCGATGACCGTCCCCTTGGAGCCCCTCGCCGACCTGGTCTCGGCGCGTCTGCTCGCGCACGGCGTGTCCCGGCTCGCGGACTCCTCCGCGCAGCACAGCCACGAGTACGCCGGGACGGTGCGCCGCATGTTCGCGGACGCGGGCCTGGAGGAGCTGTGGAACCGCGACCCCCTCCCGCCGCCCGAGGCACGCCCCGCGCAGCGCGGCGGCGCCGGCATCGAGGAGTCCCTGACGACCCGACTGCGCGAGATGCAGGCGACGTTGGAGGATCTACGGCGCCGGGTGGCGCGCCGCGTGCCGGTGCTCGCGGAGCAGTTCTCGCCGCAGACGGCGCTGGAGCGCGCCCTGCGCACCATGGACCCCTTCCAGGTCGAACGCGTCGTCAAGGGCGTCCCCGGCGACCCCGACCCGGTCACCCGGCAAGGTGTCCTCGGCATGCTGGAGAGCCGGGGCCGCGAACCCGGCGGCGGCGAGCACCGGGCCCTGCTCCCGCCGCCCGTACCGAAGTTCAAGGACGGCATCACCGCCCGCCTCGCCCGCACCCGGCACGACGAGCTGAGGGCGCGCACCGAGGCCGAGCAGAACACCTGGTACGCGGCGCGCTCCAAGGCGATCTGGCACGAGGCGTGGCGGGCGGAGGAACAGCGCTGGCGCCCCAAGGCCGCCGCGCTCACCGCCGAGATCACCGCCCTCGTCGAGGTGTTCCACAAACACCGCGAGGAGGAGCCGCGCGCCTACAAGGCGCAGGTTCTGGAGCTGTACGACGACCGCACGGGTGTCTCCTACCTGCTGCCGCCGCAGAACAACCTCACCGATTTCTACGACGACCTGCGCGAACGCCTCACGAAACGCGAGAACTTGAGGGACAGCGACGACGAGGCGGCGCTCGTGCACGCGCTGGTCGGCGCCGACGCGTGGCAGGCCGCGCGCACGACCGCCCGCCGCAACCCGGACGCGGCCGTCGCGCCCGTGAAGGCGGCGATCGAGCAGCGGATCAAGCAACTCTTCGCGCAGAGCGGCACGTTGCACGACGAGAAGCCTCTCCTGCCGTCCATGGCCATGCTGCTGGAGGCTGCGGCCGGGGTCGGCGCCGCCGCCGAGTCCGTCGGCAAGGCCGCGCTCGACCAATTCCGGTTCAAGATCGCCGGGTTGATCCCGCACGGCTTCGTCCCCGAGGGCGGCGGACCGCTCAAGGTCCTTGTCGTCTACCCGCGTTCCTCGGCGAAGGACACCGTCGAGGACTACCTCCGCAAGCACCTCTCGCTGCCGCGCGGGAGCACCGAGTTCAACGGCGTGGACACCGACTCGATCACCGTCGTCCTGTTCCGCCGCGAGATGAGCCTCACCGAAGTCCCCGAGGTCCGCAAGGTGTTGAAGCGCTGGGCGAAGGCGCGCGAGACGGAGGTCGCGGCCGACTACCTCGACTGGCGCCAGCGCCTCGGACGCGGCGGCGAGTGGCTCGCGGCGACCACCGAGGACCGCCGCGAGATTCTGCACCGGCTGCTGTGCGCCCTGTGGAAGGGGCAGGTCGAGGTCGTCGAGGGCACCGACCACGAGCCCGTGAAGGTCCTGGTCCGCCTGCACAGCAGCCTCCCCGACGACGTCACCACCGACGTCCCCGGCATCGAACTGCGCCTCGGCGACCGGCCCCAGCGCGGCGTCTCCGGCTGGGCGAGGCTCCTGCACGCCTACGAACAGATCGCCCTCCTCACCGAGGACGCCGTCGTCGAGACGTACTGCCAGGCCCTCATGGAACGCAGCGCGAACAACCTCGGCGAGGAGCCCCACCCGCTGTACACGTACGTCGTCGAGGAACTGGCGCCCCGTCAGATCGCCCTGATCCGCGACCGGTTGACGCGCTCCGTGCACACCTCCGGCGAATGGGCCGACTCCCTCCTGGAGTTCTGGACCGACCTCCTGCCCGCCGCCCTCGACATCCCGTTCGCCGACAAGAACGCCGTCGCGCCGACCCTGCGCTCACTGCGGCACGCGCTGCGCGAGATCGACGTCATCGAGGTGACGGAACGTCAGGAACCGCGTGCCCGGGGCGCGTTCCCCTGGGACAACCGCCCCGACGCCGGGGAACCCCAGCGCGAACGGCCCCTGCCGCCCTTCGCCGGTGCCACCGCCGGGTCCGACGGCTGGCCCGGCGAGGAACCCGACACCCCCGCCCCCGTCTGGGCCGAGGCCCGCGAACAGGAGCCGGTCCGGCGCCCCGGCGCGGGCGAGGCCGGCGACCCGTGGAAGGACGTCGAATGACGAGCCCGGTCATCGTCCTCGACCTCAGGCAGGGCGCGAGCGGCCTCACGGACGCGGCCGGGCTGCGGTCCGCCGTCGCCGAACGGCTGCGCGAGGTGGGCCGGCCCGAACCCGCCGACGGCCACTACCGGTTCCTGATCGTCGACACGCCCGCCGGGCTCGGGCTGCGGCACAGCGTGTACGAGCGCGTCATCGCCTACGGCAAGCGGACCTCCGTACTCGCCCTGGCCGTCGGGGAGTTGACGCCGCCGCCGGAGCCGCCCGCGCCCACCGCCGAGGCGTGGGACCCGCTCGCGGGGCCGTGGGACTTCGGGCCGGGCGACGGCTGGGGCGCTTCCCCGGGCTCCGCCACAGCACCGGCGTACGCGCCCGCCGACCCCTGGAACCCCGGCGCCCCCGACCCCGCCCGCCCCACCCACCACGGCCCCCGCCTCACCCGCCCCGCCGCCCTCCGGGGCGAGGGCTGCGGGCTCCTGTGGGCCGGCGACCTTCGCGCGGCCCGCACGGCGGGCGACCCCGACGTCACCCCCGACGACCCCCGCGCCCTCTCCGTCCTCGTCGATGTCCTGTGCGGCCTCTTCGACGACGTCCTCGACCGGCTCGCCGCCCTCACCGACTCCGCCGCCGTCCCCGCCGTCCGCTTCCTGGAGCACGACCTGTCCCCGGCGGCCCGCGACCGGGCCTGGACGGACGCCCTGCTGCGCCTCGCGGGCGACACCGAACAGCCCCTGCCGGAAGGGGTGCTGGACCTGGGCGACCTGCTCTCCGGAACCGGCGCGGACGTCCGCGCCACCCCCGGAGGCCGCCTGGACCGCTCCCGCAGGCGCTGCGCCGACACCCTCGCCGCGCTCGCCCGCGCCCGCCGCACCGGCGCTGCCCCCGACGCGCTGGCCGACGCGGTGGAGGCCCTGGAACGCCACCGGGCCCTGATCGTCGAGGTGTTGAGGTTCGAGGACCCGCCGACGGCGGACGTGACGGTCGCGCCGAGCGCGCTCACACGCGAGGACCTCGCGCGGGCCCTGCGCGTCGCGACCGAGCAACTCCTCGACCGGGGAACCCCGTTGCGCGCGGTGGCCGCGCAACTCGTCGCCCTCGGCGAGGAGATCGTGCCCGCCGCGAGCACGGAAGCCGTCTCGGAGGCCGACCGCCGCTGCTCGCCCGACCGCATCGCCGCGATCACCTCGCACCAGCCGTACCCCGTCCGCCCCAGCCTCCCGCTCGCCCTCCTCGCGGGCGCCGCGTCCGGGCTCGTGCCACTGGGCGCGCCGGTCGTGCTGGCCGCGATCTGGGCGGGCCTGCGGAACCTCAGGGCCGGGCTCCTCGCGACCGCCGCCTTCGTCCCCGGCGTCGCGGCCGGCGTCCTCGCGGCCCGCGCGCTCGACCTGCCCGCCTGGACCCCCGTACCCGCCCTGACCTGCGGCCTGCTCGCCGCCCTGCTGCTGGCCCGCCTCGGCCGGCGGGCCGCCGCCGACGCCTGGTGGCGGACCTCCGGCGCCGACGGCACCGGCCGTATCCTCACCGACCTCGACGCGGCCCTCGCCGAGGGCGCCGCCCGCCGCTGGTGGGCCGCCGGGCACCGCCGCGACCTCGCCGACCTGGCCCGCGCCGCCGCTGGGGTCCTGCGCGCCGCCGCCGACACCGCCCAGGAGTGCGCGGGCGTCCCCCGGCCCCGGCAAGGGGCGTACGACAGCCTGGGGGAGGGCCTCAGGCTCGTCCCGCCGGAGCTGCTCGACCCGCCGACGGCCACCGGCGCCGACGTACCCCGCTGGCTGGGCCGCGAGGCCGGCGAGGGCGGACCGGCGCTGGTCGCGACCCTGCGCGACGACCTCGACGCGGCCGTACGCACCACCCTCAGCTGGAGCGCGTCCCGGACGCGCGGTGACGTACGCGCCCTGTTCGACGCGGCCCGGCGGCACATCGACCGGCACGGCGTCGTCGCCCCCTCCCCGCACCGCCCCGACCGTGAACGCCCCGACACGGAGGCGCTGTTGGGGGTCGCCGCCCGCGAATCCGATGATGACGCGGCGGATACGGCGGACCTCGTCGAACTGGTCACGCCGAAACAGTCCGCGCTGCTCAGCAAGGACCCCGGCCAGGCCCGCCGCATCCGGTTCGCCCCGCACACCGCGCGCCGCCCCGCCTGGGCCGCCGACCAGCCCGTCCTCTTCCCCGGCCGCTACAGCGGCACCCTGCGCCTCACCCCCCTGCGCCACGGCGTCATCGACACCGTCCGCCGCACCGCTGCCGCCGCCGACACCGAGGACACCTGGTGAACGACACCCCCAAGGGCCGCCTGTCCTTCCTCACCCCGCAGGGCGTACGCCGCACCGAGCCCGTGACCGTCGGCGAACCCCGCCGCCGCACCGTCCCGCCCCCGCTCACCGCCCGCGACGCACGCCTCGCCGACCGCCCCGTCGTCCGGCTCACCGCCGCCGACCCCGAGACCGGACCCGCCCGCCTCGAAGCCGAGGCCCGCGCCGCGCTCACCGTGCACCGCGCCTTCGGCACCACCCCCTACCGCAGCCTGTTCCCGGCGCTCGTCGGCCACGACATGGACGCCGACGAGCCGTTCCTCCTCTACGAGCCCCCGCGCGGCGAACCAGCCGCCCGCCTCTCCTACGGCATCTCCACCACCGAACAGCGCACCGTGGAACGCGACTTGGTGCTCGCCGTCCGGCTCCTGGAGAGCGTCGGGCTGGTCCACACGGGGCTCGTCCCGGCGGCCGTGCGCTGGGACGGCAAACACGTCCAGCTCTGGGACCTCGCCTCCGCCGCCCCGCTCGGCGCACCCCGGCTGCCCGCCGGGACCCCGCCGTACGCATCTCCCGAACAACGCAGGGGAGTTGGCCGCTACGACGCCCGCGACGCCCTGTGGAGCGCCGCGCAGATCGTCTACCAGCTCGCCGCCGGACACCCCGGCGACCCCGACGGGCCGCCCGCCGACCTCGCCTCCTACCGCTCCCTCGAACTCGGCGACGCCTTCGCCCCCTTGGCCGACGCCCGCCCCGAACCCGCCCTGGTCCTGGCCCGGTTGATGCCGGGCCCCGACCCGGCCGCGCTCGCCGAGGCCCGCCCCGACCCCCTCGAACCCCACCGGCAGGAGTACGACCGCGCGATGGAACGCAAACGCAGGGCCGCCGGCGTCGTCCCCGACCGGCCCCCCGCCCCCGCCGGGCCCGGGCCCGCCCGGCGCCGCACCTGGTTCGGCGGGAGGGCCTACTGAGATGACCGTCCACGAACGCGTCCTGTGCCCCTACTGCCTCGACCACGTCCAGTACGACGAGTCCCGGCTGCACCGCCGCACCGAGACCTTCAGCTACGAACGCCTCGACCCCGCCGACCTCGTCAGCCCCCTGCGCCGCGCCGACGTCCTGCGCTCCGCGTTCCAGGCGTGCGCCGGCGCCGAGGGCGGCGAACCCCACTTCGTGCCCGTCCCCTACCTCACCAACGGCCGCCCCTTCACCGTCGCCATGATCGGCGCCTCCGGCAGCGGCAAGAGCCACCTCCTCACCCAGATGGTCGCCGAGGTCATCGGCGGCGGCCTCGACCCCTACGGCGTGCGCTGGCAGTCCGTGAACCCCGCCGACCACGCCGCGTTCGTCCGCGAACGCGTCGTACGGCTGCGCCAGGGACGGCAGTTGGAGGCCACCGGGCAGACCTCGTTCGCCGAGTTCGTCGAAGCGCTCCTGCTCACCGGCGCCGACCGGCAGGTACGGCCCGTCGCCTTCTTCGACCTCGGCGGCGAGGACCTCATGCGCACCGACAGCCTGCTGCGCTTCCTCCTCGGCGTCGACGCCCTCGTCTTCGTCGTCGACCCGCTGCTCGCCCTCAAGCTGCCCCACCTCGACGAGCCCCGCAAGGACGCCGGGCTCGAACTCACCGGCAGCGACCCGGCGTTCGAGACCGTCCTCGACCGGCTCCCGCTGCGCGACGGCTACCTCGACATCCCCTGCGCGCTCGTCGTCGGCAAGGCCGACCTGCTGCGCTTCGAACCCCCGGTGGACCGCTGGCTCGGCCAGGACTCCTCGTACGACCCCCGGCTGCTGCGGGAGGAGAGCCGCGACGCGTACGCCTTCCTGCGCCGGCACGCCGACCCCGGCTGGCTGCGGCCCTTCGACAGCGCGCTGCGCTGCACGCTGCACTTCGCGTCCGCGACCGGGGGCAGTGCGCGTGACAGCCACTTCCCCCAAGGGGTGCGCTCCCGGCGGGTGTTGGGGCCACTCGTGTCCATCCTCGCGATGTGCGGCATGTTCACGAAGGAGACCGCTGCGGGGGGTGTCGCCGGTGGCGGACTCCGCTGACGCCGACCTCCTGCTGTTCCGCTGGGAGGGCAACCGCGACCGGTACGGCACCGGGATCGCGGCGAGCGCGCACTCCTGCGGGGAGGCGCGGGCCGAGGAACTGCGGCTGCTGCTGGCGCCGTTGCTGCGGGTGGAGGGCGCGCAGAGCCGCCGCTCCAGCGTCGTACGGTGCTTCGACCCGGCCACCGGCGAAGCCGTCGTCGTCCACCGCCGGCCCGCACTCGACGCGCGCGGCCGGGAGTCGACCGTCTCCCGCGTGCTCGTCGGCGACCCCGCGCTCCTCACCGCCCGCGACTCCGTCACCCTCGCCGACCAGCACTGGGAGTGGCTCGGCGTGCCCGACGACGTGTCCGGGAAACTGGAGCGGGTGCCCACCGACACCGTGCGCGGGCAGTTCGCGGAGGCGTTTCCGCGCTACCTGAACAACGTCGCCTACATCCGTACGCCGCTCGAAGTCGCCGTCGCCCAGCTCATCCGGACGCCGGGGCACCGGCTCACCTTCCTGCGCCGCGAGGTGCAGAGCCTGGAGAAGGCCAGCTATGCGCCGCTGCTCATCTGGGGGGTGTGCGCGATGCTCGGGGAGTGGCTCGGGGACACGTCGTTGACGTACGCCAGCTTCGACACCCAGGCCGATGCGCGGCTGCGGCTCGTCTGCGTGCCGGAGTGGCCCCGGTCGGCGGTGGGGGGAGTCGGCGTGGAACGGATCTCCTTCGCGCAGGCGCCCCGGGACGAGGCCCGGCAAGTCGCCGCGCGGCTCGTGGAGTTGTTCCTCGCCGAGCCGGAGAGGCCGGAGGCGCTCGCGGCGGTGCTGCGGGGATGTCCGGGGCCCGGGGACATGGGGGCGGGGGAGCGGCTGGACCGGTTGATCGGGGGGTTGGTGGGGGGTGGGGGAGAGGTGCGGGCAGTTCCTGTGGTGGAGAGGGGGCCCGAGGTGGTGCCTGGGCAGGGGCCTGAGGTGCTGTCAGAGGTCGTGTCCGAGGCGGTGTCCGAGGTGGTGCCCGAGGTGCCGGCCGCGCCGGAACCCGTACCCGTAGTACCCGTGATACCCGTAGCACCCGCGCCGGAGCCGACACCCGTCTCCCCGCTGGTCATCCCCGTACCCTCCGTAGTACCCGTCGTACCCCTCGTGGTCCGCGCAGTTCCTGTGGACCCTCCTCACCCCCCACCCCCCGACCCGCTACCCCCCGTCGCCGCCTACGTCCCCGTCGACCCCCTACCCGTAATGCCCGTAGTACCCGTAGTACCCCCCCTCCCCAAGTCCTACGACCACCCCGCCCCGCAACTCCCCGCCCCCGAACCCCCGCCCCGAGCCGACCGCCACCTCCCCCACCGCACCCGACGCCTCGGCCGTCTAGTCAAGTACTCCTCCCCGGAGTGGTGGCGTCAGCGGCCCACCCGGGAGGCACCCGGCCCCCTCCTCACCCGGCTGACGGGACTGGACCGCCTGTCCGACGGCACCCTCTGCGGGGAACTCGCCCGCCCCGACCTGTCCCCCCGGGCCGCGCAGGAGATCCTGCGGGCGCTGGAACGCCGGACCAGGTGGCGTACGTTCGCGGAGGCCGTCGCCCTCGCCGGGACCGTCTTCGGCCACGGCATGTTCCTGCGGAGCGAGTGGCGGACGGCGCTCGCCGAGGAGGACACCCGGCACGGGGGAGTCGCGGGCGCCGTACGGATGTTCCGCTGGGCGGTGCTGCCGTACCTGGGCCGGCCGGAGCTGGCGGCGAGGGTGACCGGGATGCTGGCACCGCTGGCGCACCGACAGCCGCCGGAGGTACGGGAGTTCTGGCGCCGCGCGCTGTTCGAGCAGGACCCCGCGCCGGAGCTGCCGGCCGTGCTGTGGCGGGAGCTGGCGAGGACCCGGCCGTGGGAGGAGCACGTACCGGTACCGGACGAGCTGAGCCCCATCATCGAGTTCGACCACCCGGCCCCGGCGGACCACGTACCCCCTCAGTCGTACCCGGTGACTACCCCCGCCCCTCCCCTCACCCCCATCCGCACCACCCACCGCACCCCCTCACCCCCCGACGACACCGCGAAGTTCGTCACGATCGCCCTGGCCCTGCTCGCCCTCTTCGTCCTGCTCATCCTCCTGCTGAACCGGTAAGCCTCTTACCTCCCTCCGACCCCGCCGCCCCCACCCGTACCCGTCGCCTTCACGCCACCGCCACCCACCCCACCCCGCTCGTTCGACCCCCCTCGCGACACTCCTGGCGCACGCATTCCGACACGAACCGGCCGGCAGACGTCCGCCCAGGTCGAGAGGGACCCCCATGTCAGAGGTCAACCGGCGCCGCTTTCTCCAACTCGCGGGTGCCACCACGGCGTTCACCGCGCTGTCCGGGAGCATCGAGCGGGCGGCGGCGCTGCCCGCGAACCATCGGACGGGGTCGATCGAGGACGTCGAGCACATCGTCGTCCTGATGCAGGAGAACCGCTCCTTCGACCACTACTTCGGCCGGATGAGCGGCGTACGCGGCTTCGGCGACCCGCGCCCGGTCGTCACCCGCCAGGACGGCAAGCCGGTCTGGTACCAGTCGGACGGCAAGAAGGACGTCCTGCCCTTCCGCCCCGACCACGACGACCTGGGCCTCGCCTTCGTCCAGGACCTCCCGCACGGCTGGAACGACGGCCACGCCGCGTTCGACGGCGGCAAGTACGACAAGTGGGTCCCCTCGAAGGGCTCCACGACGATGGCGTACCTGCAACGCGGCGACATCCCCTTCCACTACGCGCTCGCCGACTCCTTCACGATCTGCGACTCGTACCACTGCTCGTTCATCGGCTCGACCGACCCCAACCGGTACTACCTGTGGACGGGTCACACCGGTAACGACGGAAAGGGCGGCGGCCCGGTCCTCGGCAACGACGAGGCCGGGTACTCCTGGACGACGTACCCGGAGCGGCTGGAGAAGGCGGGTGTCTCCTGGAAGATCTACCAGGACGCCGGTGACGGTCTCGACAAGGCGGGCGGCTGGGGCTGGATCCAGGACGCCTACCGGGGCAACTACGGCGACAACTCGCTCCTGTACTTCACCCAGTACCAGAACGCGAAGCCCGGCGACGCCCTCTACGACAAGGCCCGCACCGGCACTGACGCCAAGAACGGCGAGGACTACTTCGCGCAGCTGAAGGCCGACGTCAAGGCGGACAAGCTCCCGCAGATCTCCTGGATCGTCGCCCCCGAGGCGTTCACCGAGCACCCCAACTGGCCCGCGAACTACGGGGCTTGGTACGTCTCGCAGGTCCTCGACGCGCTCACCTCGAACCCCGAGGTGTGGTCGAAGACGGCCCTGTTCATCACGTACGACGAGAACGACGGCTTCTTCGACCACGTCGTACCCCCCTTCGCGGAGGAGGGCCGCTCGACGGTCGAGGTCGGCACCGAGGTCTTCAAGGGCGATGCCGCAGGGCACGTCCCCGGCCCCTACGGGCTCGGCCAGCGCGTCCCGATGATCGTCGTCTCGCCCTGGAGCAAGGGCGGTTACGTCTGCTCCGAGACCCTCGACCACACCTCGGTCATCCGGTTCATGGAGCGCCGCTTCGGCGTCCACGAGCCCAACATCTCGCCCTGGCGGCGCGCGGTCTGCGGCGACCTGACGGCCGCGTTCGACTTCTCCCGCAAGGACGTCCGCCCGGTGACGCTGCCCTCGACGGCCGCGTACGAGCCCGCCGACCGTAACCGGCACCCCGACTACGTCCCGACCCCGCCGGCCCACCCCGCCCTGCCCCGGCAGGAGCGCGGCCACCGGCCCACCCGGCCCCTCCGGTACGCGCCCAGCGTCGACGCGAAGACCGGCTCCGGGGCGCTGACCCTGACGTTCGCCTCCGGGGCGCACGCCGGGGGCGCGTTCCTCGTCACCACGCCCGGCGTAACTCCCCGGAGCTACACGACCGGCGCGGGCAAGAAGATCTCGGACACCTTCACGGGCGCCTCCTACGACCTCACGGTCCACGGGCCGGCCGGCTTCCTGCGCACCTTCAAGGGCGAGACCGCGCACACCGGCCCCGAGGTCGTCGCCCGCCATGTCGGCGACCACGTCGAGCTGACCTTCACCAACAAGTCCAAGGACACGGTCGAACTCCGCGTCACCGACGCGTACCGCTCCCGTACCACCACGGTGAAGCTCCGCCCGAAGGCCGTCCTCAAGCGCACGGTCGAGACGAGTAAGGGCCACCGCTGGTACGACCTGACGGTCACCTCGCACGCCTCCTCCACGTTCCTGCGCCGGTTCGCGGGGCACGTGGAGAACGGACGGCCGGGGGTCAGCGACCCGGCGATCATCACCGAGTAGTCGTACCCGGGTAGTACTACGGGACCACTCACCCGAGGGGGCGGGTGGTCCCGTAGTACTGGGTCACACGTACCGGATCACACGTACTGGGCCGTCTTGTACTTGCCCTGCTCCGTGCGGTCCACCACGTCGTCGCTCCACGAGTTGGGAGTGGTCAGCCCCCACTCCTCCCGCAGCGCCGCGTGCTCCGCCTTGTTCATGCTCACGTACCACTGGCCCCAGCGGCACCACCCCATGGGCTCGTCGCTCTCCGTCGCCACCGCCTTCACCAACTGCGCCACCACCGGCCGCATTTCCGCCGCCTGCGCCTCCAGGTACTGGTTCTGCCGGTAGGTGGCCTGGTCGCCGTGCTGGAACATGGCGTACGCGGAGTCCTCCATGTGCAGGCCGTGCCCTTCCAGCTTGGCCGTCCCCTCCCGCCGCACCGGCACGGAGGAACTGTTCGCGACCCCGGCGTTGAGCCGGTTCAGCAGGTTGACCTTCTCGGTCGACGCCTCGGCGATCTGGCCGCCGCCGGCCATCGCGCCCATCGTGGAGTACGCCTCGTGCAGGTCGTAGTCCCCGGTGTACAGGTACGTCTTCCAGTTCGGGAGCGACTTCAGGGCGGTCAGCTGCGGGCCGCCGCCTTGTGTCAGCACCGTGACCGGCACGTACTGCTCACTCCGGGCGCCGGTCCGCACGATGCCCAGGTCCAGGACCTCCTGGGCCGGGTTGTCGACGCGCACCCCCAGCAGCCCGCCCTGCCCCCAGTGCCCGACGAAGCCGTCCAGGTCTTCGTCAGCGAGCCACTTCAGCACCGCGTCCGGGTCGGCCTGCGAGCCCTCGCGCCCGTACTCCTTCTTCACCGAGGACGGTTTGATGGACTTCTCCAGGATGGTGTGCGGCTTGGGCTTCGCCCCCTCCGCGATGCGCTTGACCGAGAACTCGCCGGTCTCCCGCACGGCGATCGTGTAGTGGTACTTCTTGCACACCTCCGCGATGGGAGCCCAGTGCTCCTCCCACGCGATCTGCCGGAGCACCGCCGCACGGGGGCCGGGGGTGACGGCGCCGTCGGAGTCGGTCGTGGCGGCGGCGAAGTCCCGCAGGGGGTTGGCGGGTTGCTGCTGGGCGGGCTCGGGGTCCTCGTCGTTGAACATGCGCTGGAGGGATGTCTCCGACGCGGGCCGGACCACGGTTTCCGCAGCCGCCTCGACCGCCGCCCCCGGCGCCCGCTGGACGGACGCCCGCTGCGCCACCCCGGACGACTCCGCCGCCGGCACCGGCCCCGCCAACACCCGGTGCGCCGTCCGCTCCGCCTCCCGCTCGAAGCGGTCCGACGGATCCGACACCCGCAGCCCCGAACCGTTGTCCGTGCCCGACACCGGCCCCGAACGCTGCTGCACGACGTGGACGAGTTCATGCGCGAGCGTGTGCCGGTCGCCCCCGCCCTCGCCGATCACCACATGGTGCCCGGACGTGTACGCCCGCGCCCCGACCTCCGTCGCGGACCGCTGCGCGGCCGGGCCGTCGTGCACACGGACGTCGGAGAAGTCCGCCCCGAGCCGCTGCTCCATCTCGGCGCGCACGGGTTCCGCGAGGGGACGCCCCGGCGAACGCAGCACATCGGGCACGGCCGACCGCTGCACGGCCTGTCCCTCCGGCCCGGCCTCGTCCCGCCACCGCTGCATCATCCGGGCGACGGCCGCGTTCCCGACGGCACGCTGCATAGGCGCAAGGCCCTGCGGTAAAAGAAACCCGTCCCCATCACTCCGCCGAACCGGACCCGCCCCACGACGCCCCTCGACGGCCGTCTCCGGCTGTTCCTTCTTGGCGTACATGACGAACCCACCCCACTTCTCTCCGCGATCTTTCCCCCTTGCTACGAGCACCCTCACCACGGATGAAGAGCCGAAGGGGCAGCACGGAGGCAACACCGACTGCCCGAAGGGAGCCCCGGTGGGACGTGGACGGGCGGAGGCCGGTTCGGCGGGGTGTGCGCTCAGTTCAGCCGCTTCACGCTCCCCGCCACCTGACGGCCCCCGCCCTGATCGTGGGCGCGGGGCTACAACGCCGTCAGCTGGCCAGGACCCGTCGTCGGGCGCGGCAGCATCGCCGGTTCCTGCGACGCCGACTCCGGCCGCAGCGCGAGGACCGCCGCGACGGGGTGCTCGTCGTGCGGGACACCGGCGGGCTCAGGGAGCGCGATGTGGTCGGGTACGACGATGTCGCCGGGTACGCCGTCGTCGTGCGCGACCTCGCCGGTGCGCTCGACATCCTCGTACCGATCGGAATCCTGTACGCCGCTCCCGGCCACCTCAGGCGTCGCCCGGGACAGCAGCACCACGCCTCTGCCCGCCAGCCCCGCCCCCGCGGCGGCGACGAGGATGCCCCCGGCGCCTCCCTGGAGGCTCTCGCCCAGCAGGGTCAGGCCGATGACCGCAGCGGCCACCGGGTTGGAGAGCGTGACCATGGAGAGGGGTGCGCCGAGGCCGTCCTGGTAGGCGGTCTGGGAGAGGAGCAGGCCCGCCGTCGCGAACGCGGCGACCAACAGGGCGATCCCCAGGACCTGGTACAGCGGCAGCGACCCCGTGTCGGTGAGCGCCACCGTCACCGTCTGGGTGAGCGCCGAGGCGACCCCGGAGGCGATGCCGGACGCGGTCGCGTGCCGGAGGCCGGGCTTCGCGCCGGGCTTCGCCAGGAACGCGATCACCGCGACGGTCGCACTCGCGACGGCGATGGACTGCGCACCGTCGAGCGTCTTCTCCGGCGCGGGCCCCGACGCGACGACGAGGATCGCCGCGAGCCCGGCGAGGGTGTACGACGTCCCCCGCCACTCGGCCCGGCTGACCTTGCGCCCGGCGATCCGCGCACCGAGCGGCACAGCGGCGACGAGCGTGAGCGCCCCCAGCGGCTGCACGACGGTCAGCGGACCGTAGTTCAGCGCGACGACGTGCAGCAGCGCGCCGCCCCCGTTGAGCAGCACGGACCCCCACCAGGCACCCCGCCGGACCATCCGCATGATCCCGGCCCCGGACGACTGGGACGCCAGCCGCTCCTGGGCGACCGCGGCGGCGGCGTACGCGACCGCGGAGAACAGTGACAGGACGACCGCGACGAGGGTGGCGTTCATCGGCCAACTCCCACGAGTTCCTTGACGGGCTCGGCCGTCGTCTCCGGTTCGGGTAGTACTTCAGGGGTACGGGTCCTGGGCGGCCGGACGAAGGCCAGCGCGACCCCGAGCAGGGCGCCCGCGACGATCGCGTCGAGCCAGTAGTGGTTGGCCGTCCCGACGATCACCAGCAGCGTCAGCGCGGGGTGCACCAGCCACAGCCACCGCCACCGGGACCGCGTGGCGACGATCATCCCGATCGCCAGCATCAGCGCCCACCCGAAGTGCAGCGACGGCATCGCGGCGAACTGGTTGGAGAGGTGGTCCGTCTGCGGCGGCCCGTACACGGAGGGCCCGTAGATCCGCGCGGTGTCGATCAGCCCCGTACCGGACAGCATCCGGGGCGGCGCCAGCGGAAAGAGGAGGTGGCCGACGAGCGCGGCCCCGGTGACGACGGCGAGCACCCGCCGCGCCCACACGTAGTGCGCGGGGCGGCGGAGGTACAGCCAGACCAGGAAGGCGAGCGTCGCCGGGAAGTGGACGGTCGCGTAGTACACGTTCGCGGCCTTCGCGAGGCCGTCCCCGTGCAGCAGGAGGCCCTGCACGTCGACCTCGGAGGGGAGGCGGGCCCAGCGTTCGAAGTCCCACACGTGATGCGCGTTGCGGAACGCTTCCCCGGTATGGCCGGTCGCCAGCTGACGGCCGAACTTGTAGACGAGGAAGAGCCCTGCGACCAGCAGCAGCTCGCGGACTATCGGAGGCCGGGCCGCTGTGGACCCCGCTCCCTCTCCAGGCTCGGTGCGGGCATTCATCCCCATGCCTTTTCGTTCACGGTGGTGCGCTGCGACGGTGGCCGCAGTGTCGATACGAAAGCGTATCGATACGACAGTGTACCGATACGATCGAGTACCGGTACACTGGAGTATCGATTGACTTACGCCACATCGATCCGGTCCCCGGACCGGGAATGAAACGGAGAGGGAGAACGATGACGTCGCAGGCCGCGGAGGTGCCGGAGACGGCCGCGTCGCGCCGCTCCAAGCTCACGCCCGAACGCGAGCAGGAGTTCTTCGACGCCGTCCTCGAACAGCTACGGGCGTGCGGGTACGAGGCCGTCACGATGGACGGCGTCGCCACGAGCACGCGATGCAGCAAGTCCACGCTGTACCGGCAGTGGAAGACGAAACCCCAGTTCGTCGCCGCCGCCCTGCGCTCCTGCCGGGAGGTCCGCTTCGCCGGCATCGACACGGGCTCCCTCGCGGGCGACCTCCGCGCGGCGGCCCTCGTGGGCACGGACTCGGCGGGCAAGGACACGGCGCTCATGCAGGCGCTGGGCCACGCGGCCATCCAGGACCCCGAACTCCGCCAGGCCCTCCGGGAGACGCTGATCGAACCCGAGGTCGAGGCGGTCCGCCAGATACTCCGCCGGGGCGTGGAGCGCGGCGAGATCCCGGCCGACCACCCGGCGCTGGAGTTCGTGCCGGTCCAGCTGTACGGAGTGCTGCGCGTCCGCCCGGTCCTGGAGGGCAAGGAAGCGGACCCGGACTATCTGCTCCGCTTCGTGGAAGCCGCCGTCCTGCCCGCCCTCGGCATCCCCTAAACCCAGGTCGGACGTCCACGGGATGACTGGACGCCGACCTGCCGCGCCGCACCGTGGGGACGGGGGCGGCGCACCACCCGGCCGGGTGGGCCCCCTCTTGAGCGGAGAGGGGTCCCACCCGGCCGAACATTTTCCGGGGCCAGTTTTTTTCCGGGGGCCGTCAGATGTCGTGCCCGCTGCCTCCGCCGGAGGCCGGCTTGATGCCCGTGGTGATCTGGTCGATCACCGTGAGCTTCTGGTCCGCGTCGACGCCGAACCGCAGGACGACGAAACGGGTGGGGTCGGCCGGGGACGGGAACGCCACGGACTCCACGATCCCGTCCGCGCCCTTGCTGGTCACCGCCTTCCAGCGGATCTGGTAGCCCTTCTGCCCGGCGACGGTCACCGCCTTGGACGCGAGGACCTCGTGGGAGGTGATCGCGCCGTACGTGGTCCCGCCGTACGACTGCTCCGCGTTCGCGGAGATGTCGGCCTTGGCGACCTCCTCGGCGGTGGACCCGGCGATCCTCAGCGCGTCCGCGGGGGCGGAGTAGACGCCGCCCTTCGTGCAGCTCTTGGACGTGTCGCCGGGGCAGGGGTACGAGGAGTCGGAGTTCACCTGCGCACCGACGCCCATCTGCTGCCCGGTCCAGCCCTCGGGGATGGGGATGCTGATGCCGTTGACGGTGTCGGTGACGGCCCCGCTCTTGATCTCGGGCGCCTCGGACTGCCCGGGAGCGGGACCCCCACCGCCGGAACCGCCCGAGCCGCCGGACCCACCGGAGCCGCCGGACCCTCCGCCGTTGCCCCCGAAGGGCCCGCCCTGCCCGCCGCCAGGCCCCTGCGCGGTCCCGGGCCCGTTGCTCCCCCCGCTGTCCTTGGTCAGCGCGTACACCCCGACCCCGATGCTCGCGAGCACCGCGACAGCGGCGGCGACGGCTATCCCGATCCGCACACCGGTCCGGGACCCGCCCCCGGGCGCGGCCGGATACCCGGGCTGCCCCGGATAGGGGTCCTGCCCGGGGTACACGGGGTACGCCTGAGGCGCGGTGGGATACCCGGAGGCGAGCACGTCCCCCTGACCGCCCCCGTAATACCCAGGAGCTCCGGTACTAGTACCTGAGACCCCCACCCCCGAGAACTCGGCGGGCCCCACGGCCCCTATAGCCCCTGAGGACTCCGCGCTCTTCTCGAACTCCACGCCCGGCGCGGAGTCTTCGCGCCCTTCTTCGGCCGCACTCCCTTCCTCGGAATGCTCCGAACCGCCCGTCGACGGCTCGGGGGAAGCGGAGCCGTCCGCCCCCACGACCCGGGTCCGTTCGGTCCACGCCCCACCGTCCCACCACCGCTCGGAGGAAGGACCGTCACTCGTCTGCCCCGGGTCGGGGTACCACCCGGGTGGTATCGCCTGCGTCATGCCCCCACCGTATGAGGCATCGGTGAAAGCCGTATGAGAGGAAGCCCCCGGGCACCGGGGAAATCCCCCCGGCATGGCGCGATCTCGCCGCCCGACGCCCGTCAACCCAGCTCCCCGCGCACCGGAGTTGACCCGCACCCCCGTCCGGCGCAGGCCGCGAGGCCCCCGTACCCCACCCCGATGTCACCCACCCGAGGAACGCCTCCCCGGACCGGCCCCTAACACCCCTCCCGTGCGGCTACGCTCAAGGTTTGTACGTCGTTCGGGCGACTCGGGGAGGTAACGGGATGACGGAGGCAGGGCCACCGCCGGCCACCTCGGCCTCCCTGTGGGAGCGCGACGCGGAAGTCGTCACCATCGCCCGGGCGGTGGCCGACCTGCGCGCCGACGCGCCTTCCCGGGGCCGTCTTCTGGTCTTCCGGGGCGAAGCGGGCCTCGGCAAGACCGCGCTGCTGGCCGAGACCCGCCGCCGGGCGGAGGCCGCGGGCTGCACGGTCTGGTCCGCGCGGGCCGGCGAGACCCTCCGCTCGGTCCCCTTCCACGTCGTACGCCAGCTCCTGCAACCGGCGCTCCTGTCCCTCATGGAGGAGGAGGCCCGCACGTACCTGGGCGACTGGTACGACATCGCGGGCCCGTCCCTGGGCCTGACGCGACCGGGCCTGACCCCGAGCGACCCGCAGGGCGTGTACGACGGCCTGGTGGAACTCGTACGGCGCCTGGCGGCCCGCGACTACCCCCTGGTCCTGCTGATCGACGACGCGCACTGGGCGGACCAGGAGAGCCTGCGCTGGCTGGCCGCGTTCGCGGAACGCCTGGCCGACCTGTCGGTCCTGGTCGTCGTGGCGCACCGCCCCGGCGAGGCGGACGAGGCGGGAGCGGCGTACCTGAGGGCGGTGGACGACCTCGCGGGCGACGCCGTGCGCGGCCTGGCCGTCCTCTCCCCGCCCGCCGTCGCGGAGCTGACCCGCGCGACGCTCGGCGACCGGGCGGACGACCCGTTCTGCCGCGAGGTGTGGGCGGTGACCGGCGGAAACCCGTACTACACGGTCGAGTTGCTCGCGAAGGTCCACGACCGGGACCTGGAACCGACGGAATCGGCCGCCGAGGAACTCCGCGCCATCAACAAGGCGGCCCACGACGGCGGTTTCCTCGCCCACCTCGAAGGACTCGGCATCGAGGCGACCCGCTTCGCGTGGGCGGCGGCCATCCTCGGCACCGGCATCTTCGTCGACCACGCGGCCGGCATGGCGGGCCTCGGCCGCGACAAGGCCGACCAGTGCGTCGAGGTGCTGCGCACCGCCCGTATCCTCACCGCGCCGGGCCCGGCCGACGACGGCGACCTCGTCTTCGTGCACCCGCTGATAGCGACCGCCGTCTACAGCAACATCCCCGAGTTCCTGCGCGGCGCGATGCACGGCGTCGCCGCGAAGGTCGTCCTGGACGCGGGCCGGGGCATCGCTGCCGCCTCCCGCCACCTCCTCGAAGTGCACCCGGAGGGCGACGCCGACCTCGTCGAACAGCTCCGCGAGGCCGCCCGCGCCCACCTCTCCGTCGGCGCCCCCGACGCGGCCCGCCGCTGCCTGGAACGCGCGCTGGAGGAACCCCCGGCCGCTCGGGTGCACGCCCAGGTCCTGTACGAACTCGGCTGCGCGACCCTCCTCACGTCCCCGTCCCAGACGGTCGCCCACCTCAGCCGCGCCCTCGAACTCCCCGGCCTGGAAGGGGAGTCGCGCGTCGACGCCGTATGCCGTCTCTCCCAGGCCCAGATGCACAACAACGAGCTGGACGCGGCCGTCCGCACGGTCCGTACGGAAGCCGCCCGGCACGAACCGGGGCCCGCGCGGATGCGGCTGACGGCCGTCCAGTTCATGTGGGAGCGCCTCGTCCTCGGCGAGGCGTCAGCCCCCGGCAGCTCCGAACGGCTCGCCGAACTCGCCGCGACCTGCACGGGCCGCGACAACGGCGAACGCGCGCTGCTCATCCTGCGCGGCTTCGACGCGACGTGCCGGGGCGAGAACGCGGAGGAGATCGCCGAACTCTGCGACCGCGCCCTGGAGAACGGCGGCCTCGCGCCCGGCATCGACTGGACCGGCACCGAGTGGGGCATCGAACTGCCGATGATGCTCGCGTCCGCGTACGCCTACACGGACCGCCTCGACCGTGCCGACACCCTCTTCAACGGGGCCCTGCGCGCGTACACCTCCGCCGGCTGGAGCGGGGGCCATCTCTCGCTGGCCCACGCGTACTTGGGCCTGGGGCTGCGGCGCCGGGGCCGCTTGCGGGAGGCGGAGGAGTCCCTGCGCGAGGCACTGCGCCTCGCGGAACGCGTGGGCCGGGGACTCCCGCTGTACTGGTCGGCGATCTGCAACCTGGTCGATGTCCTGCTGACGCGGGGCCATATCGAGGAGGCGTGGCGGGTGGCGCAGCAGTACGACTTCGTCGCGCCCTACCCCTCGACGATCGTCCTCCCCGACCCGCGCTCGGTCCGTGGCCGTCTGCTTCTGGCGGTGGGCCGCACGACGGAGGGCATCAACGAGCTGGAGGAGGCGGAGAAGTCGGCAGCGGCGCGGGGCCACTTGAACCCGGTGATGGTCCCCTGGGCCCTCGACCTGGCCCGAGCCCTCTCGACAGAGGACCCCGCCCGAGCCTCCCGCCTGGCGGCCGACGCCCGCACCCGAGCGGAACGCCTGGGCACGGACACGGCGATCGGAGAAGCACTGCGCTGCGCGGCATCACTGGAAACGGGCCAACGAGCGGTCCGCCTGGCAACGCAGGCGGTCACGTACCTGGAATCGTCCCCGTGCCAGTACGAACACGCGGCGGCGAGGATCGAGTACGGGGAGCTGTCGCGCTCGGCGTCGGAGTTGAAGAGGGGGTTGGCGTTGGCGCGCTCGTGTGGGGCGGACGGTTTGGTACGGCAGGCGGAGGGGGCGTTGGCGGCGCTGGAGTAGGGGTGCCGTCTCAGGGGGGGGGCGGGGCGTGGAGCGGGGCTGTCTTGTGAGGCGGTGGCTGGGGTAGCGGTGTCTTTTGGGATGGCGGGCGTGGGGCTGGGCTGCCGTTTCAGGCGGTGGCTGGGGTAGCGGTGTCTTTTGGGATGGCGGGCGTGGAGCTGGGCTGCCCTTTCAGACGGCGGCTTGGGGTAGGGCTGCCGTTTCAGGGGGAGGCTGGAGCAGGGCCGACTTTTCGGGCGACGGCTGGAGCTGGGTGCTTTTCATACGGCGACTGGAGAGGCGGTGTCTTTTCAAGCGCCGGCGAGCTGTGTTCTTTAGGGGCGCGGGGAACTGCGCGACCAGCCACGACGGCGCCGCACCAGCCCACTCACAAGCCCACCCACACAGCTCACAACCACCCCCTCACCCCGCCTCTTCCTCCGCCAAAACCCTCTGCGCCACGGCAAACGCAGAATTCGCCGCAGGCACCCCGCAATAAACAGCCGTCTGCAACAACACCGCCCCAATCTCCTCCGGCGTCAACCCATTCCGCCGAGCAGCCCGCACATGCATCCCCAACTCCTCATAATGCCCGTGCGCGACAAGTGCCGTCAGCGTCACAAGACTCCGCTCCCGCCGAGACAACGTCGGATCAGTCCATATCTCCCCCCACGCATACCGAGAGATGAAGTCCTGAAACCGCGAGGTAAAAACGGACTGCCGCTCCTGAGCCCGATCAACATGCGCATCCCCGAGAACCTCCCGCCGCACAGCCATCCCCAACGCGGCCCCACCCCCAAGATGCACACGCAACGCACTCAACACGGCGTTGGGACACTGCACAGGAGCAAGATGCGCGGCCCCGGGAATCTCCACCAGCGTCGAACCAGAAACCCCGTCGGCGATCTCCCGAGCATGCGAGGGAGGCGTAGCCGGATCCTCCCGCCCGGCGATCACCAGGGTCCGAGCCTGAATCTCCCCCAGCCGCTCCCGCACATCGAAGGACGCAAGGGCGTCACAACAGGCGGCATACGCCCCGGAATCGACGACGGCAAGGTCCCGCAACAACGAGGGAACCCGAAACTCCCCGGCGAACCACCGCCCAGCGGTGCTCTCAAGAAGCCACTCCACGCCCTCCTTCCGCACACGAGAGGCCCGCTCCTCCCAAGGAGCAGCCCCACCGAAATACGCGGAAGAACACACCACGGCCAACGAGGAAACCCGCTCGGGATACTCCAAGGCCAACTGCATCCCAATGGCCCCACCGATGGAAACCCCGGCATAAGCAAACCGCTCGATCCCCAGAGAATCCGCCAACCGCACAACAAGCGCGGCAAGTTCACTCATACTCGCCCCGGCAGAAACCAACTCCGCCGCAGACCCCCCATGCCCAGGCAGATCCCACCGCACGACCCGATGAGTCACGGACAACTCAGGCGCAACCTGATCCCACAACGCGTACGAGGTCCCCACCGAAGGCCCCAGCAACAACGGCGGAGCCGAAGGAGCCCCCTCGGCACGATAGTTGAGCAGCTTCTCGGTCAACGTCGCTCCAACGCACGATCGGTGAGAACACCGGCAAGCCCGGTATAACGAACAGGATCGGCAAGATCCGAAAGATCAAGCCCCTTCAACTCGGCCTCGTCCGAAAGAAGTTCCACGAGAGACCGCCCCTCCGCATAGGTCCGCCGAGCAAGGGAGGACAACAACTCCTTGGCCCGCCCCCGCCCAAGAACAACGGCCAACTCGGCGGCAAGCCGCTCGGACATGATCAACCCATGCGTGAGCCCGAGATGCGACCGCATCACCTCGCCCAACACCCGCAACCCCTCGACAAGTTGCACAGCATCCCGCGCGGCCCCACCAACGAGCCGCAGCAGATCCCGAAGCGGCTCCCACTCGGCATGCCAGGCCCCCGCAGGCCGCTCGTCCTCGGCGACAAGCGCCCCGTACAAGGTCGCGGCAAGCTGCGGCGCCCGCCGAGCCGCAGCCGAAATCAGCGTGGACCGCACCGGGTTGGCCTTGTGCGGCATGGCGGAGGACCCGCCCCCACTGCCCTCGGCGACCTCCCCCACCTCGGTGCGCGCCAGCGTCAGCACATCGACGGCGACTTTCCCGAGCGCCCCCGCCGTGAACGCTAGCGCCCCGGCAAGATCCGCGACCGGCGTCCGCAGCACATGCCAGGGCAACTCCGGCTCCCGCAGCCCGACTTCGACGGCGAAGACCCCCGGCAGAGAGCTCACATCACCGGCGCCGTACACGGTGAACGCGGCCAACGTCCCCGCCGCACCCCCCAGTTGCGCAGGCAGCGAGTCCCGTACGGAGGCCACCCGATCCCGCGCGTCCAGCACCAGGGCCCGCCAGCCGGCGGCCTTGAGCCCGAAGGTCGTCGGCACGGCGTGCTGGGTGAGCGTACGGCCCGGCATCACGGTGTCGCGGTGGACGGCGGCGAGACCGGCCAGCGCGTGCGCGGTGCGGTCGAGGTCGGCGAGGACCAGGTCGAGGGTGCGGGCGGCGACCAGCATCGCGGCGGTGTCCAGGATGTCCTGGCTGGTGGCACCCCGGTGCACGTACGGCCCGTACTCCGCGCCGACCGCCGCCGTGAGGTCGGCGACCAGCGGGATCACCGGATTCCCGCCCGCACGGGCGCGCTCGGCGAGGGCGTGCACGTCGAACCGCGCCGGATCGGCCGCCTCGGTGACGGCGACAGCGGCCTCGGCGGGCGCCAGGCCCAGCGCCGCCTGCGCACGGGTCAGCGCGGCCTCCGCGTCGAGGAGGGCCCGCAGATACGCGGCGTCACTCGTCGCGGCTGCGGCCGGAGAACCGGTCCAGCCGGGAGCGAGCAGGCCGTCGTCACTCACCGGAACTCCAGGAAGACCGTCTCGCCCTCGCCCTGGAGCCGTACGTCGAACCGGTACGACCCCGGCCCGTCCTCGGCGGCGACCAGCGTGCCGCGCCGCTCCGGGGCGACCCGCGTCAGCAGCGGGTCGACGGCGTGCGCGGCCTCGTCGCCCGGCAGATAGATCCGCGTGTACAGATGCACCAGCAGCCCGCGCGCGAACACGCACACACTGACGTACGGCGCACTCGCCCCGCGCGCCGCCGGGCGCAGCGTCCGCGCCGACCAGTGCCCGTTGCTGTCGGTCTGGACCCGGCCCCACCCGGTGAACTCCACGCCGTTGCGCCCCAGGAACCCGCCGGTCGCCGGGTCCCTGCGCATCGACCCGTCCACGTGCGGGATCTTGCCCTCGGGGTCGGCACTCCACAGTTCGAGCAGCGCGTCCGGCAGGGGATTGCCCTCACCGTCGTACACGTACCCCTGGAGGGTGATCGTCCCCGGATGCCCCACCGGCGCGATCTCCCCACCGCCCGGGAACGGCAGCGCGTGTCCGTAGAACGGCCCCACGGTGTGCGAGGGCGTCGGCAGTACCGCCCCGCTCGTGTCGTCGATCCTCATCAGCGCCCCTCCTCCATCCACGTCGCCTGCGGCCCGTCCAGCACGATGTCCCACCGGTACCCCATCGAGAACTCCGGCACCGACAGCCCGTGGTCGTAGGTCGCGACGAGGCGCTGGCGCGCGGCGTCGTCGGTGACGGACTGGATGATCGGGTCGTACGGAAACAGCGGATCGGCGGGAAAGTACATCTGCGTCACCAGCCGCTGGGTGAACGCACTCCCAAAAAGGGAGAAGTGAATGTGAGCGGGCCGCCAGGCATTTACATGCTGCCGCCAGGGATAAGGACCGGGTTGAATGGTGGTGAACTGATAGAACCCGTCCTGATCGGTCAAAGTCCGCCCGACCCCGGTGAAGTTGGGATCCAGTGGCGCATCATGCTGCTCACGCTGATGCGCATACCGCCCGGCAGAGTTGGCTTGCCAAACCTCAACAAGCTGCCCCCGCAAGGGCTTTCCCCCCCGATCAACAACCCGCCCGGAAACGGTAATCCGCTCCCCAACAGGCTCCCCGTTGTGCTGCCGGGTCAGATCATTATCGACCTCGGTAATATCCCGCTCCCCGAAGGCGGGGGAGGAGAGCTCAACGAGTTCGGGATCTTTGCTGGTGTCGATGGAGACGAGGGGCTGCTTGGGATGACGCAGGACGGACGAACGATAGGGTGCATAGCCACGCCGAGGATGATGCTCAACGGGAGCCCCATCACCGACCCGCTTCTCATAAGCGGCGTGCTCGGCGGCTATCTCAAGGTCAATATCATGCTGGGTGAGAGTCATAAGAGGGGAACCTTTAGCTACCTAGGGGCGCGGGGAACTGCGCGATCAGCCACACACAACCCGCACCAGCCAGTGAACAGAACCAGGCAGGACCTACCGCTCAAACACAACCGCGAGCCCCTGCCCAACACCGATACACAACGTGGCAACCCCAACCCCCCTCCCCTTCCGAGTCAGTTGATGAGCCACAGTCCCCGCCAACCGAGCCCCAGAAGCTCCCAACGGATGCCCAATGGCAATAGCCCCACCCTGCGGATTAAGAACCGCCGGATCAAACTCAGGCCACTCAGCCACACACCCCAACACCTGCGCAGCAAACGCCTCGTTCAACTCCAACACATCCAGATCCCCAAACCCCTTACCAGCCTTACCCAACGCCCGCTGGACAGCCTCAACAGGAGCCAACCCAAAATACTGAGGCGCGATCCCAGCAACCCCCACAGCGGAAACCCGGGCAAGAGGCTCACGCCCGGTCCGGCGAAGCCCTTCCTCATCCACCAACAACACCGCAGCCGCACCATCATTCAACGGCGAAGCATTTCCAGCGGTAACACTCCCACCCTCGGCCCGGAACGACGGCTTCAACTTGGCCATAGCCCCCAGCGAAGCATCCCCCCGCACACACTCATCCACCCCGAAGGCAACATCGCCCCCCTTCCGCTGAGGAACGGAAACGGAAGCCAACTCAACGTCGAACAACCCTTGTTCCCGAGCAGCCGCAGCTTTCCGATGCGACCCCAACGCGAACTCATCCTGCTGCTCACGCGTGATCTTATGCTTATCGGCAATCAACTCGGCCGACTCCCCCAGCGGAATGGTCCACTCGGGCGCCATCTTGGGATTGACCATCCGCCACCCCAGCGTGGTCGAGTACAACTCGGCGTTGCCCGCAGGGAAAGGCCGATCACTCTTGGGCAGCACATACGGCGCCCGAGTCATCGACTCCACCCCACCGGCGACAACAACAGACGCGTCCCCGACGGCAATAGCCCGAGCCCCCTGAACCACCGCCTCCAACCCGGACGCACAGAGCCGATTGACGGTCACCCCAGGCACACTCACCGGCAACCCCGCGAGCAACGCGGCCATCCGCCCGACGTTGCGATTCTCCTCGCCCGCCCCGTTCGCGTTCCCGAAGTACACGTCCTCCACGAGCGCGGGATCCAACTCAGGCGTACGCCCGAGCAGTTCCCGGATCACATGCGCCCCGAGATCGTCGGGCCGCACACTCGCGAGCCCCCCGTTGTAGCGCCCGAAGGGCGTACGGACCGCGTCGACGATGTAGACGTCCTTCATTCCAGACCCTCCGTCACGATCACCTTGGCCTCGGTCTTGGCCGCGATCTCCTCCACGCGCACCCCGGGAGCCGTCTCGACGAGCACGAGCCCTTCCCCGGTGACGTCGAGCACCCCCAGGTCGGTGATGACCCGGTTCACGCACCCCTTGCCGGTGAGCGGCAGCGCACACTCGGAGAGGATCTTCGGCGACCCGTCCTTGGCCGTGTGCGTCATGACGACGATGACGGTCCGCGCCCCGTGCACGAGGTCCATCGCCCCGCCGATCCCGGTGATGAGCTTCCCGGGAATGGCCCAGTTGGCGAGGTCACCACCGGCGGAGACCTGCATCGCCCCCAGCACGGCGACGTCGATGTGCCCGCCCCGGATCATCCCGAAGGACAGCGCGGAGTCGAAGAAGGAGGCCCCCGGCAGCACGGTGACGGTCTCCTTCCCGGCGTTGATCAGATCCGGGTCGACGTCGTCCTCGTACGGGTACGGCCCGGTCCCGAGGATGCCGTTCTCGCTCTCCAGGATCACTTCGACCCCGGCGGGAAGGTAGTTCGGGATGAGCGTCGGCAGCCCGATGCCGAGATTGACGTACTGCCCGTCGCGCAGCTCGCGCGCCGCCCGCGCGGCCATCTCCTCGCGTGTCCAGGCCATCAGCTGCTCACCGTCCGCTGCTCGATCTTCTTGTCGGCGGCCTGCGAAGGGGTCAGCGCGATCACGCGCTGGACGAAGATCCCCGGCAGATGCACGGCGTCGGGGCCGATCTCGCCGGGCTCCACCAGCTCCTCCACCTCGGCGATCGTGACCCGCCCGGCCATCGCCGCGAGGGGGTTGAAGTTCCGCGCCGACTTGTTGAAGACGAGGTTCCCGTGCCGGTCGCCCTTCGCCGCCCGGACCAGCGCGAAGTCGGTCCGGATGCCGCGCTCCAGGACGTACTCCACCCCGTCGAACTCCCGCACCTCCTTCGGTGGCGAGGCCACGGCGACGCCGCCCGCACCGTCGTACCGCCACGGCAGCCCGCCGTCCGCGACCTGCGTGCCCACCCCGGCCGGGGTGAAGAAGGCCGGGATTCCCGCACCTCCCGCGCGCAGGCGCTCCGCCAGCGTGCCCTGGGGGATCAGCTCGACCTCCAGCTCACCGGCGAGGTACTGGCGCGCGAACTCCTTGTTGGCCCCGATGTAGGACCCGGTGACCCGCGCGATCCGCCCGGCCGCGAGCAGCACCGCGAGGCCGGACTCCATCGCACCGCAGTTGTTGGAGACCACCGACAATCCGCCCGACCCGCGCGCGAACAGCGCGTCGATCAGCACGGTCGGCACACCGCTCAGTCCGAACCCGCCCACCGCGAGCGACGCGCCGTCGGGTACATCGGCCACCGCCTCCCGGGCCGTGGCGACCACCTTGTCCATCCGTCGAGCCCCATCTCTCCCATTGCTCAGCGCACTGAGCATTTCAGCGAGGATGTCCTCACGCTCCCACCGTGACGGCCGACCGTCAAGACTCTTGCATTGAAGCAGGTAGGACGTGTGCGGAGAGTAAAGACAGCGAGTGGACCGTGCAGGTATCGTTCAGTGCACCAACGAATTCGACGAGGGGAGCGTCCATGGGCGCGGTGGACCTCACCACTCATCCCGGGCACCTGGCCCGGCGGCTCCAGCAGGCCCACTACCTGCTGTGGAACACGATGGTCTCGGAGGAGACCACCTCCCCGCAGTTCGCCGTCCTGAACACGCTCGTCGACGAACCCGGCCTCGACCAGCGGACGGTGGGGGAGCGGGTGGGGCTCGACCGGTCGACGATCGCCGAGGTGATCAGCCGGCTGAGCAGGCGCGGACTCATCGACAAGGTCCGCGACCCGCAGGACGGCCGCCGCTCCCTGCTGCGGCCGACCGAGGAGGGCGTCCGCGTCCACCGCAAGCTGACTGTCCGTACGGCGCGCATGAACCAGGTCTTCCTCGCGCCCCTGTCGGTCACCGAACAGGCCCTGTTCTTCGCGCTCGTCCAGCGGCTCGCCGACGCGGCGGAGAACCTGCGCCACCCCGGCGAACCGGCGTACGCGCGCGAGACCGCCCCCGACCCGCAGACCGCCCGCTGACCCTCAGGACGCCCGCGCGAACACCACCCACACCTGCCCGCGCGCGAAGTTCACGCCCTTCCCGTCCCGCGTGGTGAACCGCGTCCCGTCCGCCGCCCTAGCCCGCTTCCAGACGACGTCGTACGACCGCCCGCCGCGCAGCACGGTCGCCCGCCCGGAGCCGACGGTCTGCGGATACGGCGTGTGGTTGCCCAGGACGTCGTGGAAGCGGCTCCTGCGGACCTTCACGTACTGCACGACGACCGTCGCCGGAGCCACCCGCCGGGCCGCCGCCCCGTCCATCCGCACCAGCCAGCGCGCCCGGCCCGCCGACCAGGTGAACGTGAACCGCGCCGCCGGATAGCGCACCGTACGGGAGTTCACCGCCCGCCCTCCCGCGGGCGCGGGCCCGAAGCGGAACCCGGTCGCCTCCAGCGCGCCGGCCCCCGGCGCAGAGCGCACCAGCCGGTCGGGGCGCAGATAGAGGTTGTGGGGCGCCGGTTTCGCGCGGCCCCGGTAGTACGCGCCGGACACCTCACCGGGCTCGATCGCCCTGAGCGGCGCCCTGTCGATCAGCGGGTGCAGCTTGCGCTGGGCGCCCGAGAACGCGAGCACCGGCCGGTCGAACTGGCGCAGCAGCTCCAGGTCCGACTGGCGCGCGCTGCGGACCGGTCCGACGGCCTGGGGGAGCTTCGTCGCGTACACCGCCATCAGGCGGCTCATCCCGCCCTCGACCGGCTCGACGTACACGACGTCCGCCGCGTCGAGGCCAGTGTGGGGGCGGGCGGCGCGCGCGTTGTCGATCTTCACGGCGAGGACGGGGCCCGTGCGCGTACGGGGCTTCAGGGCGCCGTTCACCGCGTCGTCGCCCGCGCGCGGGGTGATCGTACAGCCCGCCGCCAGAGCCGTCGTGAGGGTCGCGGTCAGCAGGAGCGCGGCTGTGCGGGCCGTACCTGTCAGATTCGGTCGTGCGATGTTCACGGGTGCCACCAGTCCGTATCCCTAAGAGGTGCGCCGAAGAGGTCGCTGGTGGCCATACCCGATCAAAAGCGATCAGGCTCGATCTGTTGCGCCGTTCAGGTGGCGGGCGTCCCCAGGATCTCCCCGAGGTCGTACCGGACCGGCTCCTCCAGCTGCGCGTACGTACAGCTCTCCGGCGTCCTGTCCGGGCGCCAGCGGCGGAAGCGGGCCGTGTGGCGGAAGCGGACGCCGTTCTCCATGTGGTCGTACGCCACCTCCGCGACCCGCTCGGGCCGTACCGGCACCCAGGAGAGGTCCTTCTTCCCCGACCAGCGGCTCGGCGCCCCCGGCAGTCTGGCCGCCTCGTGCGCCGCCGCGTCCCCCCAGGCCGCCCACGGATGCGCCGAGGCGTCCGCCATCCGCAGCGGCTCCAGCTCCTCGACCAGCTCCGCGCGCCGGGCCATCGTGAACGACGCCGACACGCCCACGTGCTGGAGGGTGCCCTCACCGTCGTACAGGCCCAGCAGCAGCGAACCCACCACCGGGCCGCTCTTGTGGAAGCGGTACCCGGCGACGACCGCGTCCGCCGTGCGCTCGTGCTTGATCTTGAACATCGCGCGCTCGTCCTGGAGGTACGGCAGCGCGAGGGGCTTCGCGATCACGCCGTCCAGTCCGGCGCCCTCGTACTGCTCGAACCAGCGCGCGGCCACCGCCGTGTCGGTCGTCGCCGGGGCCAGGTGGACGGGCGCGGGCACGCCGTCCAGCGCGCGTTCCAGGAGGGCGCGGCGGTCGCTGAGGGGGACGTCCAGGAGGGCCGTGTCGGCGAGCGCGAGCAGGTCGAAGGCGATGAACGACGCCGGGGTGCGCTCGGCGAGCGTGCGGACCCGGGAGGCCGCCGGGTGGATGCGCTCGGTCAGCGCGTCGAAGTCCAGCCGCCCGTCCCGCGCGATCACGATCTCCCCGTCCAGCACGCACCGCTCGGGCAACCGCTCCTTGAGCGCCGCCACCAGCTCGGGGAAATACCTGGTCAACGGCTTCGTCGTCCGGCTGCCCAGCTCGGCGGCGTCCCCGTCGCGGAACACGATCGCGCGGAAACCGTCCCACTTCGCCTCGTACTGCATGCCCGGCGGGATCTTCGCCACCGACTTGGCGAGCATGGGCTTCACGGGAGGCATCACCGGCAGATCCATGGGGGAATTCTGCTCTTATGTGACAGAAAATGCCTGATATGTGAGGTTCGCCTACCGTGGCCCCATGGGCGATGCGGTCGAGCTGGAAGCGGGCGGACGGACGGTACGGCTGTCCAGTCCCGACAAGATGTTCTTCCCGGAGCGCGGATTCACGAAGCTGGACCTCGCCCGGTACTACCAGGCGGTCGCCCCCGGCATCCTGCGCGCCCTGCGCGAGCGCCCCACCACCCTGGAGCGCTACCCCGACGGCGTGACCGGCGAGAACTTCTTCCAGAAGCGCGCCCCCAAGAACATGCCCGACTGGATCCCCACCGCCCACATCGCCTTCCCCAGCGGACGCAGCGCCGACGAGATGTGCCCCACCGAGGAGGCCGCCGTCCTGTGGGCCGCGCAGTACGGCACCCTCACCTTCCACCCCTGGCCCGTCCGCCGCGCCGACGTCGACCACCCCGACGAACTCCGCATCGACCTCGACCCCCAGCCCGGCACCGACTACGACGACGCGGTCCGCGCGGCCCACGAACTGCGCGCCGTGCTCGACGAGTTCGGCGGGCTGCGGGGCTGGCCGAAGACCTCCGGCGGGCGCGGACTGCACGTGTTCGTCCCCATCGAACCCCGGTGGACGTTCACCGAGGTGCGGCGCGCGGCGATCGCGGTCGGGCGGGAGATGGAACGCCGGATGCCGGACGCCGTAACCATCAAGTGGTGGAAGGAGGAAAGGGGGGAAAAGATTTTTCTTGACTACAACCAGACCGCCCGCGACCGCACCATCGCCTCCGCCTACTCCGTACGTCCCCACCCGCACGCCCCCGTCTCCGCCCCCCTGCGCTGGGACGAGCTGGACGACGCACACCCCCGGGACTTCGACCTCGCGACCATGCCCGCGCGCTTCGCCGAACTCGGCGACGTGCACGCGGACATGGACGATCACGCGTACTCGCTGGACGCGCTGCTGGAGCTGGCGCGCCGGGACGAGCACGAGCACGGGCTCGGCGATCTGCCGTACCCGCCCGAGTACCCCAAGATGCCGGGGGAACCCAAGCGGGTACAGCCGAGCCGAGCCCGCGCTGACTAACGGCGCTTGGCCGCAGGGGAGTTGAGGCAGCTGGGCTACAACTCCTTGATCCTGACGTCCCGGTACGACACGACGTCCGTCACGCTGTGGACCTGGAGCCCGATGTACCCGGCCGCGTACCGCCGCCCGTCGGTCCCCGGATCGTCGCTGCGCGGCGGCTCGAAGACCTGACCGCCGATGTTGTCGAACTCGTTGATCAGCACGCCGTTGCGGAACACCGAGTAGTGCTGGTCGACCACCCGGATCTCGTAGTCGTTCCAGGTCCCCTTCTGCGTGACCTGCGCCCCGGCGAGCCCGACCCGGTCGAAGCCGTACACCGACCCGGTCTTGTACATGTCGCCGGTGGGCGAGTCGAACACCTGCACCTCGTGCCCGTACTTGATGGCCGCCCACTCCGGACGCGGCTCCTCGGGGTGGTCGTGGACCCACGGGAACCGCACGAACACACCGGAGTTGGCGTTCCCGGTGCCCGGCGCGTCGTCACGCCACTGGAGGCGCAGCGAGAAGTCGCCGTACGTGCGCTGCGGGAACCACAGCATGCCGAGGCCCGCACGTGTCGTGCCGCTGGTGATCGAGCCGTCCGCGTTCAGCGCGAACGAACCGCCGCCCACCTGCTGCCACTTGGCGAACGATCCGGCCGTCCCGTCCATGATCGTGCGGTAGCCCTCGGTCTGGCCGGGCGTGCCGATCCCGGACTCCCGGGCCGCCGCGTCGATCGCGTCGTACTCGCGCTCGTCGACGACGCCGTCCCTGAACAGCCCGTCCAGGACGGTCTTCACGTGCTTGAGGAACAGCGCGTGGGACGTCCACTCCTTCTCGTCCTCGATCAACTCGTTGATCCTGCACCGGCTGTTGGTGAGCCGGTTGGGTACGCCGGAGTCGACCGTCCCGACGATCACGGTCAACCGCTCGTCGAACTCGGGGCAGTTGGGCGCCGGGACCTGGCTCCCCACGACCGTGAAGGTGACGTTCCGCGCGGCCGACGTGTTCCCGGCCCGGTCCGTCGCCCGGTAGGCGAGCGTGTGCGTGCCCGCCCGGTCGACGACCACGGGTGCCCCGTACGCCAGATAGGGCCCGGCGTCGATGGAGTACTCGATCCGGTCGACCCCCGAACCGCCCGCGTCCGTCGCGCTCACGGTGGCACGCGCCGAACCGACGTACGCGCCGTCGGAGTTGCGCGTCCCGGCGACGGCCACACCGGTCACCGGCGGGACGGTGTCGGGAGCAGGGGCCGCAACTACCGTGAACTGCACGGACTTTGCCGCCGAGGCGTTGCCCGCCTTGTCGGTGGCCCGGTAGCGGACCGTGTGCGCGCCGAGCTGGTGCACCATCACGGGCGCGGTGTACGGCTGCCAACTCCCGTCGTTCACCGCGTATTCGATGGTGTTGACGCCCGAACCGGTGTCGGACGCCGTGACGGTGACGGTCGCCATGTCGATGTACGTGCCGTCGGGCCGCTGTTCACCGCTGACCGTCGCCGAGGTCTCCGGCGCGGTCGTGTCGTCGCTCTGCGGCGCGACGACCGTGAACCGGACGCTCTTCTCGGCCGACACGTTCCCGGCCTTGTCGAACGCCCGGTAGCGACCGCTGTACTGGCCCACCTGGTCGACGACGACCGGCGCGGTGTACGGCCGCCAGACGTCCTCGTCGCCGATCGCGTACTCGATCCGGTCGACGCCCGAGCCCGCGTCGGTCGCGGTGAGGGCGACGCTCGCCGAACCGACGTACTCGCCCTGGGCGTTCTGCGTGCCGGACACAACAGCGCTGGTCTCAGGGGCCGTTGTGTCCTCCCCGGTGCCCTCGGTGACGACGAGGATGCCCTGCATCTGGCCGTGGCCCGGGATCGTGCAGTGGTAGAAGTAGCGGCCCGGGGTGAGGGTCACCTCGGCGGTGTGCCGACCGCCCCCGTCGTCGAACGGGTTGGCCAGGATGTTGAGCTGGACGTCACTGTTGAACTCGGGGTCGCTCGTCACGAACGTCAGCGTGTGCGGCATCCCCGTCGTGTTGCCGGTCGCCGCGCTGTTCTCGAAGACGATCGTCGCCTTGCCGGCCACGGCGGTCTTCGGCGCCGAGACGTACTTCGTGATGTCGTCACCGGCCGTCCAGGTCAACACCTGCTCCTGCACGGCCTGTTGACGCGCGCTGCTGGGCAGGGCCTGGACCCCCAGCACCATCAGTACGGCCGCCAGCAGGGCCGTCCAGAGGCGTTGGCGTTGTCGTTGTTGTTTCACCGTCACCACCCCCGCGCCAGTTGCCCGGCGGCCGGGGTCGGCCCGCCGCCCGTGTAAGTGACCTTCCACAGCGCAGACTTGGCGTCGGAGGTGAAGAAACCCCGGCCGTAGTCGAGGACGTACAGCGCGCCGTCGGGACCGAACTTCCAGTCCATGAGGTTCTTGATGCGGTCGTTGCCGACCGGCACGATCTTCTTCAACGACTCGGAGTGCACGGGGAGTCCGCCGTCACCCTGGTTCGCCGGGTCCATCACGACCGCGTTGCGCGGCTGGTCGGCGTCGTAGAAGTCGCCCACGAACCACTTGCCGTCCCAGTACGAGGGCCACTTGTCGGCGCTCGTACTCGCCGCGTCGTACCGGTAGACCGGGCCGTTCATCGCGGCCTGGCCGCCGCCCTTCAGCCACGGCAGCAGGTAGGTGGCCTGCGACTGCTGGTAGGAGGGGATGCCGTTCGCGTCGCGCGGGTAGTCCGGGGCGCCGCCCTGCGGCGAGTACCAGATGTTGTTGCCGGTGACCGGCGGCAGGTTGACCAGTCCGTCGTTGTTCGGCGACTCGTTCTTCGGGTGGTCGCAGTCGTACCAGCCGAGCGGCTGCGACGGGTCCGGCAGATTGCGGTCCCGGTAGGGCTGCTTGTTGCCCATGCAGTACGGCCAACCCCGGTTGCTCGCACGGGTGATGACGGCGAACGTGTCGTACTTCGCCGGACCCCACGTCGTCGAGGGGGCGCCCGCGTCGGGGCCCACCCACCCGGCGTACAGGATGTCCGTCTTCCTGTCGACGAAGATGCGCGCCGGGTTGCGGACGCCCATCACGTAGATCTCGCCGCGCGTCTTGCCGCCGCCCTCGGCGGTCTCCTTGCCGGTGAACAGGTTCCCTTGGGGGAGCGTGTACGTGCCGTCGGGCTCCGGGTGGATGCGCAGGATCTTGCCGTTGAGGTTGTTCGTGTTCCCGGCGGTGCGGCGCGCGTCCGCGAAGGAGACGCCCTTGTAGTTCGGCGCCGGGTTGTTGCCCGAGTAACCCTCGCTGAACTGGCTGGAGTTGTTGTCACCGGTCGCGATGTACAGGTTGCCCTTCGAGTCCCAGGACATCCCGCCGCCCGAGTGGCAGCAACTGTGCACCTGCACCGGCCACTTGAGGAGCACCTTCTCGCTGCCCAGGTCCAGCTTGTTCGTCGCCAGGTCCAACGTGAAGCGGGAGACGCGGCGTTCGGCGATCTGCGTGTCCCGGTTCAGCTGCGCGTGCGGCGTGTAGTGCAGGTACACCCAGCCGTTGTCCTCGAAGCGCGGGTCCAACTCGATGCCGAGCAGGCCCTCTTCGACCTTGACCAGCTCGTCGCCGCCGCCCTTGTTGCCGAAGACGGTCAACGCCCCGGCCAGGGTCACCTTCTTGGTCCTCGGGTCGTAGACGTGGATCTCGCCCTTGCCCTTGCCGATGTCCGGGTTGTTCCAGTCGGTGATCACCGGCTGGGAGGAGTCGGCGCCGCCCCGGCCGATGTACAGCACCCGTCCGTCGGGCGCGGTCACCAGCCCGTGCGGCTCGCCGATCTGGTCGTTCTGGCCCGGCTGGTTCGGCTGAGTCAGGCGCTCCGCACGGTAGTTGGCGTTGATGGTGGCCTTGCAGTCGGCCTGGACGAGCCGTGTCGTCCACAGCAGGGCGCCGCGCAGATGCGCCCGGAACTCGGTCTCGTCGTACGACGACACCGTCCCGCCCATCCCGGTGTAGAAGGACCGGCCGCCGTCGTAGTCACGGCACCAACTCACTGGATGATCAGCGCCGTTGGCACCCGTACCGGGCTGGTACGACCGCTCGCGGACCCGCGCGACCGTGTGGACCTCGCCGGACGGGTTCTTCGCCCAGTTGAACCACTGGTCGGCCCGCTTCCACTGCACCGGCACGTCCTTCGTCGCCGGATGCTGCCGGTCACCCACCTCAACGACCGCGCGCTGTACGGCCGTTGGGCTCGACGCGGCCGGGCGGGCGCCGATCAGGCCGGTGAACCAGTCCGAGTACGGCTCGGCACGGGCCGCGTCGTGGACGCCGAGGAAACCGCCGCCCGCCTCCATATAGGCCTCAAGACCGGCCTCTTGGTCCGGATCGAGGACGTCGCCGCCCCCGGTCAGGAACGCGACCGCGTTGTAACTCCCCAGCGCCGTACCGTCGGTGAAGATCCGCGCGTCGTCCGTCGCGTCCACCGCGAACCGCTGGTTCGCCGGGCCCGTCAGGCCGATCCGCTCGATCGCCGCGATCCCCGCGTTCACGACCGGCGACTCGTCACCGGCCGCCGCCGAACCGTAGAAGACCAGCACCCTCACATCCGCGCCGCCCGGCGGCGACTTGATAGATATCGTTGTCGGGGGTGGCAGCGCCTGCGCGGCGGTCGGCGCGGTCAACAGCCCCGCTACGACCACCCCGGTGGCCAGCCAGATCCGTCTTCTCGTGCTCGATCCTCGTAAGTGCACGGGCACCTCCTCGGTCACGGCTCCTCGGTCACGGCGGACAGCGCCAAGGAAGCTAGACGGCTTTGTGCCGTTCGCCAACACCTAAAACCGGAATTCCCCGAACTTTGTCCTGAGTGTGGAGAAACAGCCTCAGGGCCGGTACCGTCTCACAGGCTCATCACAGGCACGCCTGCGCACAAACCTTCTCAGGACGGGGAGTTGGGGCATGGACGGACGCGGCTTCGACCGGCGGACCCTGCTCGGAGGCGCTGCCGCAGCCGCCTCGCTGAGCCTCGCGCCGACCACCCGCAGCGCCGCCGCCGCGCCGCCCGGCGGCACGGTCCGCCACCTCACGATGTACGCCGAGAAACTTCCCGACGGACAGCTCGGCTACGGCTTCGAGAAGGGCAAGGCGACCGTCCCTGGTCCGCTCATCGAGCTGTACGAGGGCGACACCGTGCACATCGCCTTCGAGAACACCCTCGACGTACCCGTCAGCCTCCACGTCCACGGCCTCGACTACGAGATCACCAGCGACGGCACGAAGATGAACCACAGCGACGTCGCCCCCGGCGCGACCCGCACGTACACCTGGCGCACGCACCTCCCCGGGCGCCGCGCGGACGGCACCTGGCGGGCCGGGAGCGCCGGGTACTGGCACTACCACGACCACGTCGTCGGCACGGAACACGGCACCGGCGGCATCCGAAAAGGCCTGTACGGACCGGTGGTTGTGCGCCGCAAGGGCGACGTCCTCCCCGACGCGACCCACACCATCGTCTTCAACGACATGCTCATCAACAACCGGCCCGCGCACTCCGGGCCCAACTTCGAGGCCACGGTGGGGGATCGGGTCGAGTTCGTCATGATCACGCACGGGGAGTACTACCACACGTTCCACATGCATGGTCATCGCTGGGCGGACAACCGCACGGGCCTCCTGGCCGGGCCCGACGATCCAACTCGCGTGATCGACAACAAGATTGTGGGTCCTGCCGACTCGTTCGGGTTCCAGGTGATCGCCGGGGAAGGGGTCGGGGCGGGGGCGTGGATGTACCACTGCCATGTCCAGAGTCACTCCGACATGGGGATGGTGGGGCTGTTCCTGGTGAAGAAGGAGGACGGGACCATTCCGGGGTACGAGGGCGGGCACGAGCACTGAGGGGGCGGCCGGAGGTGCTCAACTGACCTGCGCCAAGGGGTTGTTGGGTCCGGGCACGTGAGCGGTGACTATTCTGAACCGCAGACCGGCCCTGGAGGAGACGACGTGACCGACACCGCCCCGCGCCCCACTCTGGAGGCCGTGGCCGCGCGGGCCGGGGTGTCGCGGGCGACCGTCTCCCGTGTGGTGAACGGCGGCGACGGGGTGCGCGAACCCCTCGTCGAACGGGTTCGGCGGGCGGTGGAGGAACTCGGGTACGTCCCGAACCGGGCGGCCCGCAGCTTGGTGACCCGACGCCACGACGCGATCGCCGTCGTCATCGCGGAACCGGAGGCCCGAGTCTTCGCGGACCCTTTCTTCGGCCGCCAACTCCGGGGCATCAGCAAGGAGTTGACGGCCCACGACAACCAACTCGTCCTACTGCTGACGGAAGGCCGGGACGATCACGCGCGGGTGGCCCGATATCTGGCGGGCGGGCATGTGGATGGTGCGCTGGTGTTCTCCCTGCACCTTGACGATCCGCTGCCGGGGTTGATCCAGGGGGCGGGGGTGCCGATGGTGATCGGGGGGAGGCCGGGGTGGGGTGGGGAGGCGGCTGCGGGGGAGTGGCGTACCGCGTGGAGTGGTGGGGCGCGTCGAGGTGGCCGTGCTGCGGGCGGTGCGGGGGCGCAGCGAGGCGCCGGGTATCCGGTGGGTGGCGGTCTCGCCCGTGAGCTGGACGCGTACGTCGGAGCAGTCGGCGGTGAGCGTGAGGCGGGGCGGCGTTTCGGTGGCGGCATCCTCTACGTCGACAGCGACAACCGGGGTGGCGCCCAGGGCGCCGTACGTCATCTCGTCGACCTCGGTCGTACCCGTGTCGCGCACATCACCGGTCCCCTCGACCAGACCTCGGCGGTCGACCGGCTCGACGGGTACCTCGATGTCATGGGCGACGCCGATCCGGCACTCCTCGCCGAGGGCGACTTCACGTCGGCCGGCGGGGAACACGCGATGCGGGAACTCCTCGCCCGGCGCCCCGACCTGGATGCCGTCTTCGCCGCGAACGACCTCACGGCGTCGGGTGCGCTGCGCGTCCTGCGGGAACAGGGACGCCGGGTGCCCGAGGACGTCGCGGTGATCGGCTTCGACGACATGCTCCCGATCCCCGAACAGACCGACCCTCCCCTCACGACTGTCCGCCAGGACATCGAGGAGATGGGCCGCCTGATGACCCGCCTCCTCCTGAACCGCCTCGCCCGCACCCCGTCGACGACCGAGGCCCCCCTGAGAAGCGTGGTCCTCCCGACAAGGCTGATCCACAGGTCATCGGCCTGACCCCGGACTCCCGAACTCCGCACGGGGCCAAGGCGCTTGAGCCTGAACGACCCGGCCGCATCGAGACCGACCCCGGACGTACACCCCCACCCACGTACCCTCCCCGCAGCCCCGCAGCCCCGCAGCCCCGCAGCCCCGCAGCCCCGCAGCCCCGCAGCCCCGCAGCCCCGCAGCCCCGCAGCCCCATCACCCAGCCGCGCCCCCCGACCTGTCGCCCGACCGCCCCACCCCGGACACCCACCCAGCTGCTTCACCCAGCCGCTTCACCCCGGAACCGTCACCCAACCGCACCGCCCCAACGCCTCCGCCCGACCGCACCGTCTCAGGCACCCCACCCGGCCACACCACCCCCGGCCCGTCGCCCGACCGCACCGCCCTGGACACGCCACCCAACCGCCCCACCCCGGAACCGTCGCCCGGCCGCACCACCCCCGCCCCGTCGCCCGGCTGCGCCGCCTCGGATACCCCACCCGGCCGCCCCTCCTCCGGCACCCCACCCAGCCGCGCCACCTCCGGCCCGCAGCCCCGCAGCCGCACTGCCTCAGGCCCGTCACCCAGTCGCCCCGCCCCGGACCCGCCCCCCCAGCCGCGCTCCCCCGGCCCGCAGCCCCGCGTTCAGTCCATCGCCTCCCCCCTCACCGCGCCCTGCCCCTCCTCACCCCTCCACCCGCGTCGCGCTCTTGATCACCGCGAAGCGTGCCCCGTACGGATCCGCCAGCTTCGCGAAGCGCCCCACCCCCTCCAGGTCCACGGCCGGCAGGCGCACGCTTCCGCCCCGTTCCACCGCCGTCGCGACCGCCGCGTCCGTGTCGGGGACCTCGAAGTACGGGAGCCAGTAGGCGCTGTCCTCGTCAGGAGCGTCGGCGAGAGGGACGAAGCCGGCGAACATCGCGTCGTCGCCCATGCCCTGCGGGTTGACGCAGGTGTACGTACCGCCGGGGAACGGCATCGCGGAGGTCTCCAGACCGAGCGCGGAGCGGTAGAACGCGGCCGCAGCGGCGATGTCGGCGGTGTAGAGCTCGGCCCAGCACAGGGACCCCGGTTCGTTCACGACGTCGAGCCCCGGCATAGCGGCCGGCTGCCAGAGCCCGAACGGCACGTCCGCCTCGTCCGCGAGGACCGCCATCGTGCCCTGCCCCAGCACCTCCATCGGCTGGACCAGCACCTTGCCGTGCGCCTTCTCGGCGGCCAGCGCGGTCGCGCGCGCGTCCAGCGTCTGGAAGTACAGCGTCCAGGACGGCGCCCCCTCGGTCGTCTGCATCCCCGCCGCCACGGTCTTCCCGTCGAGCTGGAAGAACCCGTACCCGCCCGCCTCCGGCCCCGCCGACACGAACCGCCACCCGAACAGCGCGCCGTAGAACGCGCTCGCCCCCTCGATGTCGGCCGTCCCGAGATCGATCCAGTTCGGTGCGCCCTCGACGAATCGTGTGGTCAGCATCGCCAGCCTCCTCGCTAGGAACCCCTGCCCTGCCGAGTCTTGCACCGCCCACTGACAATCGCCCCCGAACCCCCCGCCCGACCCCCGCACCGGCCCGTTGATCGGCCGTTGATCAAACGTTTTCCCGCATCCGGCACGATCCCGGCATGTCCACCGACACGAAGCCCGTACCCGACCTCTCCTGGCAGCAGGAAGCCCTGTGCGCACAGACCGGGTCGGAGTTCTTCTTCCCGGAACCGGGCAGCTCGGTCCGCGAGGCGAAACAGATCTGCGGCCTGTGCCCGATCCGCCCCGCCTGCCTCGACCACGCCCTCACCCACGACGAACAGTTCGGCGTCTGGGGCGGCCTGTCGGAGAAGGAACGCCACCACCTCAGACGCCACTGACGGCAGACACCGCTGACGCGCCCGCGTACGACGAAGGGCGGCCCGGAAACCCCGGACCGCCCCTGTCACCGCCCGCAGTCACCCCGCGAGCCGAAACCGACGCCTACGCGCTCGCCCGCGCAGCCATCCGCGCTTTGCGCGCCGCCAGCTTCTCGTCGAACTTCGTCGCCTCCGCGTTGAGCCCGCCCATGAACATGCCGAGTTCCTCCTGCGCCTGGCGCCCGTCGGGACCGAGCCCGTCGATCTCCATGACCTTGAGGAAGCGCAGGACGGGCGCGAGCACGTCGTCGTGGTGGATGCGCATGTTGTAGACCTCGCCGATGGCCATCTGCGCGGCGGCCCGCTCGAAGCCGGGGATGCCGTGCCCGGGCATCCGGAAGTTGACGACGACGTCGCGGACGGCCTGCATGGTCAGATCGGGAGCGAGCTCGAACGCGGCCTTCAGGAGGTTGCGGTAGAAGATCATGTGCAGGTTCTCGTCCGCGGCGATGCGCGCGAGCATCCGGTCGCAGACCGGGTCACCGGACTGGTGCCCGGTGTTGCGGTGCGAGATGCGGGTGGCGAGCTCCTGGAAGGACACGTAGGCCACGGAGTGCAGCATGGAGTGGCTGTTGTCCGACTCGAAGCCCTCGCTCATGTGGGACATCCGGAACTGCTCCAGCTTGTCCGGGTCGACCGCGCGCGAGGCGAGCAGGTAGTCGCGCATGACGATGCCGTGGCGCCCCTCCTCGGCCGTCCAGCGGTGCACCCACGTGCCCCAGGCGCCGTCACGGCCGAAGAGGCTCGCGATCTCGTGGTGGTAGCTCGGCAGGTTGTCCTCGGTCAGCAGGTTGACGACCAGCGCGATCCGCCCGATCTCGGTGACCTTCGACTGCTCCTTGCCCCACGCCTCGCCGTCCTCGAAGAAGCCGGGGAAGTTGCGCGCGTCGCTCCACGGGACGTACTCGTGCGGCATCCAGTCCTTGGTGACCTGCATGTGCCGGCTGAGTTCCTTCTCGACCACTTCCTCCAGCGCGTACAGCAGCCGCGCGTCGGTCCAGCCGGCGGAACTGCCCAGGTGGGGAGAAGTGATCGTCACAAGAACTCCAGGGACGTGAAAACGGAGCGGAACACTCCGGCGAGCGGTGCCGGAACCTACCGGAACCTACGGGATCGTAGGCTACGAAACCGTAGGTTACGGGACCGTAGGTTAAGTGTGTTGTAAAGGCTGCTGATCAGCAGGGACGCGGTCGATCTTCCGAACGCTCCGACGCCCCGGAACCCCCCCAGGTCCCGGGGCCGTCCGAGTGACGTCGTCAGCCGGTCAGTCGTACAGCCCGCGCAACCTTACCGAGAGGCATGTCACACAGCCCTCCAGCTTCTCGAACTCGCTGATGTCGACCGTGACGACCTCGTGCCCGAGGTCGGTGAGCAGTTCGGCCGTCTTCGGCGCGCTCGCCGCCATCAGCAGCTTGTGCCCGCCGAGCAGCACCACGTGCGCGCCGGACTCCTCCGGCACGGACAGGAAGCGCGGGAACAGGGCGGGCCGGTCGACCTGCGGGATGTGCCCCATCACGGTCCCGTCGGGCAGCGCGGTGACCGCCGACTTCAGATGGAGTACACGGCTGACCGGAACGGCCACCACGCGCGCGCCGAGCGGTTCGAACGCGGCCCGCAGCTGCTGGATGCCCGCCGCGTTCGTGCGCCCGCCGCGCCCGACGTACACCGTGTCGCCGACCTTGAGGACGTCGCCGCCCTCCAGGGTGCCCGGCTCCCAGATCCAGTTCACCGAGCAGCCCAGCCGCGCCACCGCCTCCTCCACACCGGCCGTCTCGTCCCGCCGGGAACGCGCGCCCGGGCGGGTGATCAGCGCGACGTTGCGGAACATGACGACGGTGTCCTCGACGAACACCGCGTCCGGGCAGTCGTCGGCGGGCTCCACCTCGGTGGTCTCCCAGCCGTGCGCGGCCAGCGCCTCGACGTACCCCTCCCACTGTTCCAGGGCGAGGTCCGGGTCGATCTTCTCGCGCTCGATGTGCGTGACCAGCCCTTCCGAGAGGCGCGGGCCGGGGCGGCGGATGAGGGCCTTCTTGCTGGGCACGTCCAGGTCTCCGAATCGGCGGTTTCCCGGCGCCCTGGAACGGGGCACCGGTCCGCCATCATGCAACCCCGCGCGCGTGGCGCAAAAGCCCTCCCGTGCGGCTGTGGCTCAGCTGAGATACCGGTGGGTCACCCCGCGTCGCCCTCGCGCAGCTCACCGTCGAGCTCCAGCCAGCGCGTCACCCCGATCGACCTGAGGAACGGCAGGTCGTGACTGGCCACGATCAGCGCGCCCTCGTACGACTCCAGAGCCGTCGTCAGCTGGCGCACGCTCGCGAGGTCGAGGTTGTTCGTCGGCTCGTCCAGCAGCAGGAGCTGCGGAGCGGGCTCCGCGAGCATCAGCGCCGCCAGCGCCGCGCGAAACCGCTCCCCGCCCGACAGCGTCCCGGCCCTCTGGTCCGCTCTGCCGCCCCGGAACAGGAACCGGGCCAGCCGGGCCCGGATCCGGTTGTTCGTCGCCTCAGGCGCGAACCTGGCCACGTTCTCGACCACCGTCAGCTCGTCGTCCAGCACATCGAGCCGCTGCGGCAGGAACCGCATCGGGACATGGACGGCGGCCTCGCCCGCGACCGGCGCCAGCTCCCCGGCCACCGTCCGCAGCAGCGTCGTCTTGCCCGCCCCGTTGCGCCCCACCAGCGCGACCCGCTCCGGGCCGCGCAGATCGAGGTTCCCCACGCGCGCGCCGTACACGATCTCCAGGTCCAGCAGCGTCAGCACGCCCCGGCCCGGCGGTACGGCCGTGTACGGCAGGTCGACGCGGATCTCGTCGTCCTCCCGGACCGCCTCCGCCGCCTCGTCGAGCCGCTCCTTCGCCTCCGCGAGGCGCTCCTGGTGCAGGATCCGGTGCTTGCCCGCCGACTCCTGCGCGGACCGCTTGCGCAGCCCCATGACGATCTTCGGCTCGCGCTTCTGGTCCTGCATCTTCTGCCCGAACTTCTTGCGCTTGGCCAACTTGACCTGTGCGTCGCTCAGTTCGCGCTTCTGCCGGCGCACGTCCGCCTCGGCGACGCGCACCATGCGCTCGGCCGCGTCCTGCTCGACGGCGAGTGCCGCCTCGTACGCGCTGAAGTTGCCGCCGTACCAGGTCACCTCGCCCGCGCGCAGGTCGGCGATCTGGTCGACCAGGTCCAGGAGTTCACGGTCGTGACTGACGACGACCAGGACACCCGACCACGCGGAGACGGCGGCGTACAGGCGTGCGCGCGCGTGGAGGTCGAGGTTGTTCGTCGGCTCGTCCAGCAGCAGGACGTCCGGGCGGCGCAGCAGCAGGGCCGCCAGCCGCAGCAGGACGGACTCGCCGCCGGACACCTCGCCGATCGTGCGGTCCAGGCCGACATGGCCCAGGCCCAGTTCGCCCAGCGTCGCCAGGGCGCGCTCCTCGACGTCCCAGTCGTCGCCGAGGACCTCGAAGTGCTCCTCCGAGGCGTCGCCGCCCTCGATGGCGTGCAGGGCGGCCCGCCGCGCGGCGATCCCGAGGGCCTCGTCGACCTTCAGGGCCGTGCCCAGGGTGACGTTCTGCGGGAGGTAGCCGACCTCGCCGGCGATCCGTACGGCGCCGTCCGCCGGAGTCAGCTCCCCGGCGATCAGCTTCAACAGGGTGGACTTGCCGGACCCGTTGACCCCGACGAGCCCGGTCCTGCCGGGGCCGAAGGCGAGGTCCAGGTCCTCGAAGACGGGGGTGCCGTCGGGCCAGGCGAAGGAGAGGGCGGAAGCGGTGATGGAATGACTCAAGAAAGCCTCGCGGTGTGCGCATGCGGTCAGGGGCAGACGCGTGTCGAGACACCGGAGGTCGGCTCGGGATGCCGTAGGGCCGCGGGGACGGCTCGTACGCCGAGGTCGGACGCAACGCACACAGCTCGCGAAGGCGGTGGCTGTGCGACGCGGTGTCTCGGGACCTCAGACGAGCAACGTCCTTCTCCAATCGGCGGCAACAGAAGCGGGATCAACCGTAGGGAGGGCGCTGTGAGGGTGTCAAAGGATTAATCAGTACGCGTCGCGCATCAGCTCCGCGAGGTCGTGGTCCAGGTCCAGCTGGAGGTGTTCCAGACCGACCGGGACCAGCTCGCTCGTCGCCCGCAGGAAACGGCGTACGTCCGCCGAGTGCACGTGCACGATCGCCGTACCCTCCGGGGCGTGGAACTCCAGCACCGTCCGGTCGAAGCCGTACGGCCGCACCCGTACGTCCCCGTCGCCCTCCGCCTCCGTCAGGCCCGCCGCGAGCAGTTCCCTCGCGAACGTCCAGCACACCTCCACGCCCTCCAGCGTCGCGGGCGCCGGGAACGCCATCCGTACCGCGAACGGATCGGTCCGGTCGTACTGCAGCGTGGCGGGGATGCTCTGCATCCGAGGCGCGGCGGCGACCAGACGGGCCTCCACGGGCTGCTCGATGACGGTGGACATCGCCTTGCTCCCTTGTGACTGCTGGACGAACTTCCTGCCGGACGACACTCGACACTTGAAGAGACGCCGGAACCCCCGGATCCGTGCACCTGAATTCCACGTGACATCGGTCACCGTACGAGGGGGACCAAGGGGGCTTGTGGGGACATCGGGGATGACGGTGGTGGAGGGGACGGAGGGTGGGGGGTACCCAGGAGTGGCGGAAGCATGCGGGAGAGGGCCACTGGACGGAGCCGGAGGCGTCCGCTAGCTTCGCCCGGCATGAGGCGCTCGGGGATCATGCGACGTGTTGCGGGCAGAGGACGGAAGAGTGCTGCCCTGGGGGTGGTCTGCGGGGTGATGCTGGCCGCGCTGGGCGCTGTTCCCGCGCAGGCCGGTACGGCGCCGTCCGGCGGCCCGCAGTGGGCGCTCAAGGACACCGGGACGCCCACCGTACGGTTCCGGGGGCTCGCGGCCGTCAGCAGGGACACGGCGTGGCTCGCGGGGACGCAGGGGACCGTCCTGCGGACCACGGACGGCGGGGCGAGCTGGCGGAACGTGTCGCCGCCCGGCGCGCAGGACCTCCAGTTCCGGGACGTCGAGGCGTTCGACGCGCGCCGCGCGGTGGTGCTGGCGATCGGCGAGGGCGAGGCGTCGCGGATCTACCGCACGGACGACGGCGGGGCGACCTGGACGGAGTCCTTCCGCAACACCGACGCGCGCGCGTTCTACGACTGCCTGGCCTTCTTCGACCACCGCCACGGCCTCGCGATGAGCGACCCCGTGGACGGAAAGTTCCGCATCCTGTCCACCGCCGACGGCGGACGCACCTGGACCGTCCTCCCGGACACCGGCATGCCCGCAGCCCTCGACGGCGAGGCGGGCTTCGCGGCGAGCGGACAGTGCCTCGTCACCTCCGGCCCGCGCGACGTCTGGCTGGCGACAGGAGGCGCCGCGCATGCACGCGTACTGCACTCCGCTGACCGGGGCCGCACCTGGACCGCCGCCGACACCCCGATCCCCGCCGGTGACCCGGCCCGGGGCGTCTTCGCCGTGACGTTCCGCGACCCCCGCCACGGCATAGCGGTGGGCGGCGACTACCGCGCCGACCAGCCCTCCCCACAAGCGGCGGCCGTCACCACCGACGGGGGCCGCACCTGGCAGCCCGCCTCCACGCCCCCGCCGTCCTACCGCTCCGGCGCCACCTGGCTCCCCCACAGCCGCACCGCGGCCCTGGCCGTAGGCCCCACGGGCACCGACATCACCACCGACGCGGGCCGCACCTGGCACCCCCTGGCCCCGGGCTCCTTCGACACGGTCACCTGCGCGCCGGACCACACCTGCTGGGCGGCCGGCGAACAGGGGCGGGCGGCCCGCCTGGAACGGTGATTCCGCGCGCGGGGACCTGGGCGACCGGGACCTCGCGCGCGGGGGGTTCAGCCGGCGTAGACCCTGCCCTGCTTCACCACATAGTGCACGGGGTCCGAGCAGCCGAGGGAGGGGGTGAGCAGCAGGCTCACGGTCAGCGGCGCGGGCTCGGTGCTTGCGGCCGAGAACTGACAGACCGCGCCCTTGCCGGTGAGCGGGTACCAGAACCAGCCGTCGACGTCGCCCACGGTGACGCGGTCCGACTCCTTCCAGGCGCCGCCCGCCTGCGTGTAGACCTGCAACCGCACGGAGGCGGCGTACTCGTCCTCCGTCGAACGCAGCGCGGTCAGGGTGATTTTGTAGTCGGAGCCGAGGGTGGACGAGGCGATCTCCCGCGTCTGCGGCGGTATGGCGGCGGTTGCGTTCGAGGCGCCCGCGCCGGCGGCGCCGAGGCCGGCCGCCGTCAGGAGGGTGAGGGCCGCGGCCGTGCCGCGGCGGGTACGAGTGCGTGTCGAGTTCATGCGTTCCCCCGTGGAACGAGTTGGTCCGGAACGTCTGAATGTTCCGTTGTCGGTGAAGACGCGTCAGATGGTTCGAAGGTTGCACGGCGATTCCCGTGTGGCCGGTCCACGAAGGCCGGGGGAAGCTCCCACCCCGTACCCTCGACCCACCATGACGACCGTACAGATCCCCGCAGGCTGGCCCACCACCGAAGCGGAAGCCCGAGCCGTCCAGGACGCCCTCCGCGCGCGCGTGGTGCTCGACGAACCCGGCCCGCCCCCGGGGACGGGGCACATCACCGGCGTGGACGTCGCCTACGACGACGAGCGGGACGTCGTCGCGGCGGCGGCCGTCGTGCTGGACGCGGGGAGCCTGGAGGTCGTCGCGCAGGTCACGGCGGTGGGGCGGATCTCGTTCCCGTACGTCCCCGGACTGCTGGCGTTCCGGGAGCTGCCGACCGTCATGGCGGCGCTCGACGCACTGCCCTGCGCTCCGGGGCTGGTCGTGTGCGACGGGTACGGCCTCGCGCACCCGCGCAGGTTCGGCCTGGCGAGCCACCTGGGCGTTCTCACCGGCCTGCGCACGATCGGCGTCGCGAAGAACCCGTTCACGTTCACGTACGACGAACCGGAGCCCGCGCGCGGGGCGTCGGCGCCCCTCAGGGCGGGCCACGAGGAGGTCGGCCGGGCGCTGCGCACACGCGCGGGCGTGAAGCCGGTGTTCGTCTCGGTGGGCCACCGCACCACCCTGGACGCCGCCTGCGCCCACACCCTCGCGCTCACCCCCGAGTTCCGCCTCCCGGAGACGACACGCCGGGCGGACGCCCTGTGCCGCAGGGCGCTCCAGGAGGCCACGGACACCTCGGCAGCGCGGATCTGACACCCAGACCGATCTGAGTACCTGTACGGATGTCACGCCCGGTACGCCCCGGCAGGCTGGCACCCATGACGAGCCACCGCGCCCCCAAGCCCCTCACCGACCCCGACCGCCCCGTCGAGCGCGCGGTCAACGCCGCCCTCATCCTCGCCGTCCTGGCGGGGTTCGGCTGGATCGTGGGCATGATCTACACCCTCGTGGAGTGGCAGATCTGACCTGGCCGGAACGCGCCCCTCACACCCGGGCCGCCACCCGGAACCGGATGCCCGCCTTCTGCAACCGCCCGATCAACGCGTCCCCCATGGCCACGGCGGTCGTCACCTGCCCCGCCACCGGCGGAAGTTCATCGACGGCCAGCGACATGGCGCTCTCCGCGAACATCTTCGCCGTCTCCCCGTACCCGGGATCCCCGCCTGACACCTCGGTGAACACCCGCTGTCCCCCGCCCTCGCCGACGAACCGCACGGAGAACCAGCTCCGCGCCCGCTTCTCCTCGCTGGGCCCCTCTCCAGGCTCCAGGCGCGCGGACAGCCACCGGCGCGCGGGCGGCACCTGCGCGGCGGCGACGAGCGCGCCGACCCCGGCGACACCCCCGAGGGCGACCGGCAGCCGGCGGACGGCGGCGTAGTGCCGGTAGCGGAAGTCGGGCCCGTATCGGGGCAGCGCCCGCGCGGAGCGCACGACGACCTGAGGGTCGAGGGTGGGCAGCGGCAGCGCCCACGCGCCCACCTCGGAGGCGAACCGGGGCGCGGCGGCGGGCGCGGTGGCCCGGCGCCCGACGAGCCGGGGCTCGTACCGCGCGCGGTCGCGGGCGGCGGCGAACACCTGGCGCCCGCGCGCGAACTGGTTCAGCGCGGAGGCGAGCGTCCCGCCGGAGATCATCGCGTCGGCGCTCACGAACCCGTCGACGCCGATCGGCACCCCCTCGGGCAGCTGACGCACCGTGAAGTACGCGCCCAGGTCGTGCGGCACGGAGTCGAACCCGCACGCGTGCACGATCCGCGCCCCGGTCTCCCGCGCGCGGGCGTCGTGCCGCACATAGGTCAGGTCGACGAACTCCGGCTCCCCGGACAGGTCGAGACAGTCGGTGCCGCTGTCCGCGCACGCGGCGACGAGGTCGTCGCCGTAGGTCACGTACGGCCCGACGGTCGTGGCGACCACGCGCGCCTGCTCGGCGAGCGCCCGCAGGGACGCCGCGTCGGCGACGTCCGCGCGCAGCACCCCGACGCCCTCGCCACCGGGCAGCCGCTCGCGCAGCGCCTCCAGCTTGGCCTCGCTGCGCCCGGCGACGGCCCACCGCAGCCCGTCGGGGGCGTGCGCGGCGAGGTACTCCGCGGTGAGTGTGCCGACGAAGCCGGTGGCCCCGAACAGCACGACGTCGTAGGGACGGTCCGACTTCTTCGGCCTGCTCATGACACCCCTCGGGTCGTTGTCAGTGCCCGAGGCTAGCGTGGGAGGTGCGGCACTCGATCAAGCACCCAGGCGGCCTAGTTTCTAAGCGCTTGCTCTTGTGTTCGACCGGAACACGTTCCTAGCATCGGCGGTGACGACAGCGAGGGGGCTGGATGACGACGGCAGGGCACGGACCGCTCGCCGGAGTGCGCGTGGTCGAGCTGGCCGGCATCGGCCCCGGCCCGTTCGCCGCGATGCTCCTGGCCGACCTCGGCGCCGACGTCGTCCGGGTGGACCGCCCCGGCCGCCCGGTCCTCGCGATCGACCCGGCGTACGACGTCACCAACCGGAACAAGCGCTCGGTGGTCGTCGACCTCAAGTCCCCGCAGGGCGCGCAGCAGGTGCTCGACCTGGCCGCCCGCGCGGACGTCCTGGTCGAGGGCCTGCGCCCCGGCGTCGCCGAGCGCCTCGGCGTGGGCCCGCGGGAGTGCCACGCCCGCAACCCCGCGCTGGTGTACGGCCGGATGACCGGCTGGGGCCAGGAAGGTCCCCTCGCGCACCGCGCGGGCCACGACATCGCGTACATCGCCGTCACCGGCGCCCTCGGCATCACCGGCACCCCCGACCGACCCCCGCCCGCCCCGGCGAACCTCCTCGGGGACTACGCGGGCGGCTCGCTCTACCTCGTCGTCGGCGTCCTCGCCGCACTGCACCACGCGCGCGCGACGGGCACCGGCCAGGTCGTGGACGCCGCGATCGTCGACGGCACCGCACACCTGACGTCGATGCTCCACGGCATGCTCGCCGCCGGCGGCTGGCAGGACCGGCGCGCGGCCAACCTCCTGGACGGCGGCTGCCCGTACTACGGCACGTACGAGACGGCCGACGGCGGCCACATGGCGGTCGGCGCGCTGGAGCCGCAGTTCTACGACGAGTTCACCGCCCTCCTCGGCCTCGACGGCTTCGCGGACGCCCGCAAGGACCCGGCCCGCTGGCCCGCCCTGCGCGAGGCGGTCGCCGCCCGCTTCAAGGCCCGTACGCGGGACGAGTGGACGGCCCGCTTCGAGGACTCCGACGCGTGCGTGGCACCCGTGCTGTCGCTGCGCGAGGCCCCGCACCACCCGCACCTCGCCGCGCGCGGCACCTTCACCGACCACGGCGGCATCACCCAGCCGGCCCCCGCGCCCCGCTTCTCCGAGACCCCCACCACGATCCGCACGCCGCCCCCGCAGCCGGGCGCGGACACGGCGGACGTGGCCCGGGACTGGGGGATACCCGGCCTCACGACCGACTGACCGACACCACCGGACCCCGCCCCACCCGAAAAGCTCGGCTCACGACCCCCGAAAGGCCCACCCCTTGAGCACCGAAGCGTACGTGTACGACGCGATCCGCACCCCCCGCGGTCGCGGCAAGGCCACCGGCGCGCTGCACGGCACGAAACCGATCGACCTGGTCACCGGCCTCCTGCACGCCCTCCAGGAGCGCCTGCCGAGCCTCGACCCGGCGGCGATCGACGACATCGTGCTCGGCGTCGTCGGCCCGCACGGCGACCAGGGCTCCGACATCGCACGGATCGCGGCGATCGCGGCGGGCCTGCCGGACACGGTCGCCGGGGTGCAGGAGAACCGCTTCTGCGCCTCGGGCCTTGAGGCCGTCAACTCGGCGGCGGCGAAGGTCCGTTCCGGCTGGGAGGACCTCGTGCTCGCGGGCGGCGTCGAGTCGATGTCGCGCGTGCCGATGGGCTCCGACGGCGGCGCCTGGTTCAACGACCCGATGACGAACCTGGCCGTCAACTTCGTGCCGCAGGGCATCGGCGCCGACCTCATCGCCACCATCGAGGGCTTCACCCGGCGCGACGTCGACGAGTACGCGGCCCTCTCGCAGGAGCGCGCGGCGACCGCCTGGAAGGAGGGCCGCTTCACGCGCGCGGTGGTCCCGGTGACCGACCGCGCGGGCCTGACGGTCCTCGACCGCGACGAACACCCGCGCCCCGGCACCACCGCCGACTCCCTCGCCGCCCTGAAGCCGTCCTTCGCGGACATCGGCGAACTCGGCGGCTTCGACGCGGTCGCCCTCCAGAAGTACCACTGGGTCGAGAAGATCGACCACGTCCACCACGCGGGCAACTCCTCCGGCATCGTCGACGGCGCCGCCCTCGTCGCGATCGGCTCGAAGGAGGTCGGCGAGCGCTACGGCCTCACCCCCCGCGCGCGGATCGTCTCCGCCGCCGTCTCCGGCTCCGAGCCGACCATCATGCTCACCGGCCCCGCACCCGCCACCCGCAAGGCCCTCGCCAAGGCCGGGCTGAGCATCGGCGACATCGACCTCGTCGAGATCAACGAGGCGTTCGCGGCCGTCGTGCTGCGCTTCGCCAGGGACCTGGACATCCCCCTGGACAAGATCAACGTCAACGGCGGCGCCATCGCGCTCGGCCACCCGCTGGGCGCGACCGGCGCGATGATCCTCGGCACGCTCGTCGACGAACTGGAGCGCCAGGACAAGCGCTACGGCCTCGCCACCCTGTGCGTGGGCGGCGGCATGGGCATCGCCACCATCGTCGAGCGACTCTGACCCCCTCCCGACGGATCACCGAGAAGGCACCCTCCATGAACTCCACCACCATCCGCTGGGAACAGGACCGCGAAGGCGTCGTCACCCTCGTCCTCGACGACCCGGACCAGTCCGCGAACACCATGAACGCCGCCTTCCGCGCCTCCCTCGCGGCGGTCACCGGCCGCCTGGAGGCCGAGAAGGACACCGTCAAGGGCGTCATCGTCACCTCCGCGAAGAAGACGTTCTTCGCGGGCGGCGACCTGCGCGACCTGATCCGCGTCACCCCGGACACCGCGCAGGAGCTGTTCGACGGCGGCCTGGAGATCAAGCGCAACCTGCGCCGTATCGAGACCCTCGGCAAGCCGGTCGTCGCCGCGATCAACGGCGCGGCCCTGGGCGGCGGTTACGAACTCGCCCTCGCCTGCCACCACCGCGTCGCCCTCGACACGCCCGGCACGAAGATCGGCTGCCCCGAGGTCACCCTCGGCCTGCTCCCCGGGGGCGGCGGCGTCGTCCGCTCCGTACGCCTCCTGGGGATCGCCGACGCTCTGCTGAAGGTTCTCCTCCAGGGCACCCAGTACAACGCCCCCAGAGCCCTTCAGAACGGCCTGATCGACGACGTGGCCGGCACGCGCGAGGAACTCCTCGCGAAGGCCCGCGCGTTCATCGACGCCAACCCCGCCTCCCAGCAGCCCTGGGACCGGCCCGGCTACCGCATCCCCGGCGGCACCCCGGCCAACCCGAAGTTCGCCGCCAACCTGCCCGCCTTCCCGGCGACCCTGCGCAAGCAGACGGCGAACGCCCCCTATCCGGCGCCGCGCCGCATCCTCGCCGCCGCCGTCGAGGGCGCGCAGGTCGACTTCGAGACCGCGCAGGTCATCGAGGCCCGCTACTTCGTCGAACTGGCCGCCGGGCAGATCTCGAAGAACATGATCCAGGCGTTCTTCTTCGACCTCCAGGCCGTCAACTCCGGCGCCAGCCGCCCGCAGGGCGTCGAACCCCGGCCGGTCCGCAGAGCGGCCGTCCTCGGCGCGGGGATGATGGGCGCGGGCATCGCCTACGCGTGCGCGCGTGCGGGCATCGACGTCGTCCTCAAGGACGTCACCGCCGAGGCCGCCCGCAAGGGCAAGGGCTACTCCGAGAAGCTGTGCGCCAAGGCCGTCGCCAAGGGCCGTACGACCCAGGAGAAGGCCGACGCGCTGCTCGCGCGCATCACCCCCACCGCCGACCCCGCCGACCTCGCGGGCTGCGACGCGGTCATCGAGGCCGTGTTCGAGGACGCCTCCCTCAAGCACAAGGTGTTCCAGGAGATCCAGCACGTCGTCGCCCCCGACGCGCTGCTGTGCTCCAACACCTCCACGCTCCCCATCACCGCCCTCGCCGAAGGCGTCGAACGGCAGCAGGACTTCATCGGCCTGCACTTCTTCTCGCCGGTCGACAAGATGCCCCTCGTCGAGATCATCAAGGGCGAGCGGACGAACGAGGAGACGCTCGCGCGCGCCTTCGACCTGGTCCGGCAGATCCGCAAGACGCCGATCGTCGTGGGCGACTCGCGCGGGTTCTTCACCTCACGGGTGATCGGCCACTTCATCAACGAGGGCGTCGCCATGGTCGGCGAGGGCATCGAGCCCGCCTCCGTCGAACAGGCCGCCGCGCAGGCGGGTTACCCCGCCAAGGTGCTCTCCCTGGTCGACGAGCTGACGCTCACTCTGCCCCGCAAGATCCGCAAGGAGTCCCGGCAGGCCGTCGAGGAGGCGGGCGGCACCTGGACCGCGCACCCCGCCGAGGCCGTCATCGACCGCATGGTCGACGACTTCGGCCGTCCCGGGCGCGCGGGCGGGGCGGGCTTCTACGACTACGACGACAGCGGCCGGCGTACGGCCCTGTGGCCGGGCCTGCGCGAGCACTTCACGCGCGCGGGCGCCGAGATCCCCTTCCGCGACATGCAGGAACGCATGCTGTTCGCCGAGGCCCTGGACACGGTCCGCCTCTTGGAAGAGGGCGTCCTCACATCGGCAGCCGACGCCAACATCGGCTCCCTCTTCGGCATCGGCTTCCCCGGCTGGACTGGCGGCGTCCTCCAGTACATCAACGGCTACGAGGGCGGCCTCCCCGGCTTCGTAACCCGAGCCCACGAACTGACGACCCGCTACGGCACCCGCTTCACCCCACCGGCACTGCTCGTGGAAAAGGCGGAGAAGGGCGAGACCTTCACGGACGCGTAACCCCGCCAAGAAGCTGCCCGACCTGACGAAACAGCAGGTCAGCCCGATTGTCAGTGGCGTCGCCTACCGTGGTCGCATGTCGGAGATCACGTACACGAGGGGTGACGCCACCACACCATTGGTGAAGGGCGTCAAGGTGATCGCCCAGGAGGGCCTGAGTTGAGCCGTAACGACATCGACGTCCTCGTTCTCGGCGGAGCCGGCGTCGACACCATCATCTCCGTGCCCGAGCTGCCCCTCCCGTACGCCGACAGTCATATGGTCGACGGCATCCACGCGCGGGCCGGGCAGACCGGGGACTTCGTGGCGTTGGGGCTCAGTGCGCTCGGGCTCGTGGTGCACCATCTCGACTTTCTCGGTGATGATCCGGAAGGCGTGCTGGTGCGGGACTTTCACCGGGAGCACGGCATCGCGCTGACCGCCCTGCCGCAGGCCGCCGGGACCAAGCGGGCCACGAACCTGGTGGCGCCGGACGGGCGCAGGCTGTCCCTGTACGACACGAGCCGCACCCGTTTCGAGGACCGGTTCCCCGAAGGCACCCTGCGGGAACTCGCCGCCCGCAGCAGGCACGTACATGTCTCGCTCACCCAGCCCTGCGCCGACGCCCTCCCGGTCCTGCGCGAGACCGGCGTCCCCCTCTCGACGGACCTGCACGACTGGGACGGCGAGAACCCGTACCACGAACCGTTCGCCCTCGCCGCGGACATCGTGTTCCTCTCGGCGGCGGCCCTCACGGACGTGGAAGCGACGATGCGCCGCATCGTGAGGGACGGCCGCGCGAGGACGGTCGTGGTGACGGCCGGCGCGAAGGGCGCGTACCTCCTCGAAAAAGGCGACCTGATCCACGTACCCGCGTCCCTCCCACCCGCCCCGGTCGTCGACTCCAACGGCGCCGGCGACGCCTTCGCCGCGGGCTTCCTGTACGGCACCCTGACCGGTGCGACCCCGCAGGAGAGCGCGGGATACGGCGCCCGCGCGGGAGCGTACGCGTGCACCGTCCCCGCCACCCGCGCCGCCGCCCTGACGAGGGCCGACCTGTGATGCCAGAACTTCACAAACACCCTCTACTGCGCAGGAGTTCGCAGAGGTACCGTCCCGCCCATGCCTCTACGCAAGCGCTTCACGACCTGGAGACCCCTCGCGGCCACCACCCTCACCGTCCTGGCGGCCTCCCTCCTCACCCCCACCGCGGCGCAGGCGGGTTCACGGGAGAGCCTGCCGGTCTACTCGTACGACAAGGCGATACGCCAGTCGGTATGGGTCGACACGGGCCTGGACGGGGACGGCGACGGCAAGAAGGACCGGGTCGCCGTCGACATCGTCCGCCCCCGGGAACCGGCCCAGCAGGGCCGTAAAGTGCCGGTGATCATGGACGCCAGCCCGTACTACTCCTGCTGCGGCCGGGGCAACGAGAGCCAGTTGAAGACGTACGACGCGAACGGCAACGTCGTCCAGATGCCGCTCTTCTACGACAACTACTTCGTCCCGCGCGGCTACGCGTTCGTCGGCGTCGACCTCGCCGGCACCAACCGCTCCGATGGCTGCGTGGACATCGGCGGCCCCTCGGACATCGGCTCCGCGAAGGCGGTCGTCGACTGGCTGAACGGCCGGGCGACCGCGTACACGACCCGCACGGGCACGACGACCGCGAAGGCCGACTGGACCAACGGCCGCACCGGCATGATCGGCAAGAGCTGGGACGGCACGATAGCCAACGGCGTCGCCGCGACCGGCGTCAAGGGCCTCAAGACGGTCGTCCCGATCAGCGCGATCTCCTCCTGGTACGACTACTACTTCCAGCAGGGCGCCCCGCTGTACGACGGCGGCCCCGACGACCTCTCCGACTACGTCGACAGCCCGGACGCCCGTGCCAAGTGCGCCGCCGTGCAGCAGCAGCTCAAGAACGGCGCGCCCCGCACCGGCGACTGGACCCGCCTGTGGACCGGCCGGGACTACGTCAAGGACGCGGGCAAGGTGAAGGCCAGCGTCTTCGCCGTGCACGGCATGCAGGACCTCAACGTCCGCACGAACCACCTCGGCCAGTGGTGGAACGCCCTCGCGAAGAACGGCGTCAAGCGCAAGATCTGGCTCTCCCAGACGGGCCACGTCGACCCCTTCGACTTCCGGCGCGGCGCCTGGGTCGACACGCTGCACCGCTGGTTCGACCACGAACTCCTCGGCTACGACAACGGCATCGACCGCGAGCCGATGGCCGACGTCGAGCGCCACCCCGACCAGTGGGAGACGTCCCGCGCCTGGCCCCCGTCCGGCACCCGGACGACGACCCTGCGCCCCGCGGCCGGCACGCAGCCCGGCGTAGGGAGCCTCGGCCTGCGCAAGGGCACCGGCACGGCGACGTTCACCGACAACCCCGCGCTGGACGAGACCGACTGGTCCGCGAAGATCGACACGGCGACACCGGAGAAGGCCGGGTTCACGACAGGGCCCCTCACACGCGACCTGCGCCTCGCCGGTTCCCCGACGGTCACCGTCACCGCGACGCCCACGACGCCGACGGCACACCTCTCCGCCGTCCTCGTCGACCTCGGCCCCGACACGATCCGCGACTACGCGGCGGCGGGCGAGGGCATCACGACCCTCACGGACCGCACCTGCTGGGGCGCGAGCACGGCCGGCGACAGCGCCTGCTTCAAGCGGACGGCGGCGAAGACGACGGCCGTCGACTACACGGTCGTCAGCCGGGGCTGGGCGGACCTCGGTACGTACGCCGACCCGGGCCACGGTGTCCCGCTCACCCCGGGCAAGCGCTACACCCTCACGATCGCGCTGGCCGCGACCGACCACGTCGTCCCGGCGGGCCACCGCCTCGCGCTGATCGTCGCGGGCACGGACAAGAACCTCATCGAACCCCCCGCCGACAAGCCGACGCTGACCCTGGACCTGTCCCGCACCTCGGCGAACGTCCCCCTCGTGGGCGGCGCCCCGGCCTTCGCCCGCGCGACGGCGGGAACGGTCACGAAGCCGCCGAGGACGACGGCTCCGCTGGAGGGCGTGGGCCCGAACGCACAGGCACGGCGCGTGCCGTAACCGGAACGCCGGGGACGCTGCCGCGTACGGCACTGTCCAGACGTACGGCGTCCCGCTGACAACCGGCGCCGCAGGGCTCACCTGCGGCGCCGCACCCCCCTCACCCACCCCCCTCCACCAGCTCCGCCGCCTCCCGCGCGCACCCCCAAGCCACCGTCACCCCCGCACCCCCGTGCCCGTAGTGATGCACCACGACCCGCCCGTCGCCCAGCACCCCCCGCTCCAACCGCACCACCCCCCGCGCGGGCCGCAACCCCACCCGGTGCCCCAGCACCCGCGCCCCCGCGATCTCCGGCCGCAGCCGCGCGCAGCGCCGGACGATCGCCTCCGCCACGGCGGGATCGGGTACGAGGGACCAGGCGCCCTCCTCGGCCGTGCCGCCCAGCAGCAGCCGACCGGGCTGGGGGAAGAAGTACGTGAGGGAACCGTCCGCGCCGTCGGACACGGCCCAGTTGTCGATGCCGGGGTTCTCGACGATCACCAACTGCCCGCGAACCGGGTGTACGTCGGGATCGCCGGCCAGCTCCCGCGCCCCGAGCCCGGCGCAGTTGACGACCACGGGCGCGTCGGCGTCGGCGAGACCGGTCACGGCACGCACCTCGACCCGGCCCCCGGCCTCCTCGAACCGCCTCCGCAGCCACGGCAGATACACGGCCATGTCGACCAACGGCAACCGGGCCCACAACCCGGCCCCCGCCGCGTACTCACCCGGCGTACAGTCCCGCAACCCCAACGCCGCCCCCTCCAGCCACCCCACCTCGTCGAGGGACGTCCCCCCGAGCACCCCCTCTGCCATCCGCACCCCGGCCGCCCCGCCTTGCCGCGCCAACTCCCGGTACACGTCGAGCGACTCCAGCGCCCAGGCGCGCGCGGTGAGCCGGGGCTCGATGTGGTACGGCCACCACAGCGCACCGGCGACGGCCGAGGTCGTCGCCTCACCCACCTCGCGGGCCCACACCCGCACCCGCCACCCCCGCTCGGCCAGCACCACTCCGGTCGTCAGCCCGACGACCCCGGCCCCGATGATCACGACGTCACGATTCATCCCCGGAACCTCCCCGGAGAACCCCCGCCTCATCCCCTCCTGGAACCCGGAAGCCCCCACCCCCCGACCCCCGCTAGGATCTACCCTCTGTGACCGCCACCCTCGTCGCCAAGAACCTCGCCGCCGGCCACGGCGACCGCTCCCTCTTCTCCGGACTCGACCTCGTCGTGGCCCCCGGGGACGTGATCGGCCTGGTCGGGGCCAACGGTGCGGGCAAGTCCACGCTGCTGAGACTGCTCGCGGGACTGCTCGCCCCGGAGGAGGGCGACCTCAAGCTCTCCCCGCCGACCGCGACCGTCGGCCACCTCCCGCAGGAACCCGAACGGCGCCCCGGCGAGACGATCCGCGACTTCCTGGCCCGCAGGACCGGCGTCGCCGAGGCACAGCGCCTGATGGACGAGTCCGCGCAGGGCCTCGCCGACGGAGTCCCCGGCGCGGACGACGCCTACTCCGTGAACCTGGAGCGCTGGCTCGACCTCGGCGGCGCCGACCTCGACGAACGCGCGGAGGAAACCGCCGCGACCCTCGGCCTCGCCGTGGGCCTGGACCAGCCGATGACGTCCCTGTCCGGCGGCCAGGCAGCCCGCGCGGGCCTCGCCTCGCTGCTCCTGTCCCGCTACGACGTCTTCCTCCTCGACGAGCCCACCAACGACCTCGACCTCGACGGCCTGGAACGCCTGGAACGGTTCGTGAAGGGCCTGCGCGCCGGCACGGTCGTCGTCAGCCACGACCGCGAGTTCCTCACCCGCACGGTCACCAAGGTCCTCGAACTCGACCTGGCCCAGGGCCAGATCAACCTCTACGGCGGCGGCTACGAGGCGTACCTCGAAGAACGCGCCACCGCCCGCCGCCACGCTCGCGACGACTTCGAGGAGTACGCCGACAAACGCTCCGCGCTCCAGGACCGCGCCCAGATGCAGCGCTCCTGGATGGACAAGGGCGTCAAGAACGCGCGGCGCAAGGCGAACAACGACAACGACAAGATCGGCCGCAAGTTCCGCAGCGAGGCCAGCGAGAAGCAGGCGGCGAAGGCACGCCAGACGCAGCGCATGATCGAACGCCTCGACGTCGTCGATGAACCCCGCAAGGAGTGGGAACTGCGGATGGAGATCGCCTCCGCACCCCGCTCGGGCGCGGTGGTCGCCTCCCTGCGGGACGCGGAGATCCGTCTCGGCGACTTCGCCTTCGGCCCGGTCACCCTCCAGATCGACTGGGCGGACCGGGTAGCGGTGACCGGCGCGAACGGGGCAGGAAAATCAACCCTGTTGGCAGCGCTCCTGGGCCGCCTCCCGCTGGACTCCGGTACGGCGACGCTGGGTTCGGGCGTCCTGGTCGGCGAGGTGGACCAGGCCCGCAAGCTCTTCTACGGTCCCGAGTCGCTGCTGGACGCGTTCTGCGCGGCGGTCCCGGACACGGAACCGGCGGAAGTCCGCACCCTCCTGGCCAAGTTCGGCCTCAAGGCGGACCACGTCCTGCGCCCGGCGGCGACCCTGTCCCCGGGGGAGAGGACGAGGGCGGGCCTGGCGTTGCTCCAGGGCAGGGGCGTGAACCTCCTGGTCCTGGACGAGCCGACGAACCACTTGGACCTACCGGCGATCGAACAGCTGGAATCGGCGCTGGAGGAGTACGAGGGAACGCTGCTCCTGGTCACTCATGACCGCAGAATGCTGGACGCGGTACAGGTGACACGCCGCCTAGAGGTAGCGGCAGGAAAAGTAACAGAGCGTTAAAGCCCCTTTAGGGCAACGCCCCAAAGGGGCGCGGGGAACTGCGCGACCAGCCACATCGGACCCGCAGTCCCCCGCGAACCTTTAGCGCTTCCCCCTCTTGGGATTTACCAGCCCAGCCTTCCGCAAGGCATCAGCCATCGCACTGTTGGCCGGCGCGGGCGCAGAAGCCGACCGCTGACGCTGCTGAGGCTGACGCCGAGGACCGGACCCCGCACTCGGTTTCGCCGCTTCATCCTCAAGCCGCAGAGTCAACGAAATCCTCTTCCGGGGAATGTCGACGTCAAGCACCTTCACCTTGACGATATCCCCGGGCTTCACCACGTCCCGAGGGTCCTTGACGAAATTCCGCGACAAAGCGGAAACATGCACAAGCCCATCCTGATGCACACCGACATCGACGAACGCCCCGAACGCGGCCACGTTCGTGACAACCCCCTCCAGCACCATCCCGGAGGACAAGTCGGCGATCTTCTCGACCCCGTCCTTGAACGTCGCCGTCTTGAAGGCAGGCCGAGGATCCCGCCCCGGCTTCTCCAGCTCCTTGAGAATGTCGGAAACGGTAGGAAGCCCGAACGTCTCATCGACGAAGTCACTTGCCCGAAGCGACCGCAGAGTAGCCGTATTACCGACGAGCGAGGCGACTTCCTGCCCGGACGTCTTCACCATCCGCCGGACGACGGGGTACGCCTCGGGGTGCACGCTGGACGAGTCGAGCGGATCGACCCCGTCCCGGATCCGCAGGAACCCGGCACACTGCTCGTACGCCTTGGGCCCGAGCCGGGCGACTTTCTTCAGCTCGGTACGGGACCGGAACGGCCCGTTGGCATCGCGGTGGGCGACGATGTTCTCCGCGAGCGTGGAGGTCACCCCGGACACGCGGGCCAGCAGCGGCGCGGACGCCGTGTTGACGTCGACCCCGACGCCGTTCACACAGTCCTCCACGACCGCGTCGAGGGACCGCGACAGCTTCACCTCGGAGAGATCGTGCTGGTACTGCCCGACCCCGATGGACTTGGGGTCGATCTTCACGAGCTCGGCGAGCGGGTCCTGGAGCCGCCGCGCGATGGAGACGGCGCCGCGCAGCGACACGTCCATGTCGGGCAGCTCCTGAGAGGCGAACGCGGACGCCGAGTACACGGAGGCACCGGCCTCGGAGACCATGACCTTCGTGAGCTTCAACTCGGGGTGCTTGGTGATGAGTTCACCGGCGAGCTTGTCGGTCTCGCGGGACGCGGTCCCGTTGCCGATCGCGACCAGCTCGACCGCGTGCTCCTTCGCGAGGCGCGCGAGCTTGGCGATCGCCTCGTCCCACTTGTTCGCCGGGACGTGCGGGTAGATGACGTCGGTGGCGACGACCTTGCCGGTCGCGTCGACGACGGCGACCTTCACGCCCGTACGGAAACCGGGGTCGAGGCCGAGCGTCGCGCGCGTGCCCGCGGGGGCGGCGAGCAGCAGGTCGCGGAGGTTGGCGGCGAACACGTTGACCGCCTCGTCCTCGGCGGCCGTCCGCAGGCGCAGGCGGATGTCGATGCCGAGGTGGACGAGGATGCGGGTGCGCCAGGCCCAACGCACCGTGTCGAGGAGCCACTTGTCCCCGGGACGGCCGCGCTCGGCGATCCCGAACCGCGAAGCGATGATCGGCTCGTACGACGAAACCGAAGAACCCGAACCGGCACCCGCACCCGCAGCGTCCGCCGAAGGCTCCTCCGGCTCCAGCACGAGATCGAGGACATCCTCCTTCTCCCCCCGCAGCATCGCCAGAATCCGGTGCGAGGGCAGCGCCGTGAACGGCTCCGCGAAGTCGAAGTAGTCGGCGAACTTCGCGCCCGCCTCCTCCTTCCCGGCCCGCACCTTCGCGGCCAGCCGCCCGCGCGTCCACATCCGCTCCCGGACCTCGCCGATCAGGTCGGCGTCCTCCGAGAACCGCTCGGTGAGGATCGCGCGCGCCCCGTCCAGCGCGGCCTGCGGATCGGCGACGCCCTTGTCCGCGTCCACGAAGGCGCTCGCGGCGGCCAGCGGGTCGACGGACGGGTCCCCGAGCAGGCCCTCGGCGAGCGGTTCGAGCCCGGCCTCGCGCGCGATCTGGGCCTTCGTACGCCGCTTCGGCTTGAACGGCAGGTAGATGTCCTCCAGCCGCGCCTTCGTCTCGGCGCCCCGGATACGCGCCTCCAGCTCGCCCGTCAGCTTGCCCTGTTCGCGGACCGACTCCAGGACCGCCGTCCGTCGTTCCTCCAGCTCGCGCAGGTAGCGCAGGCGCTCTTCGAGCGTGCGCAGCTGCGCGTCGTCGAGCATCTCCGTCGCTTCCTTGCGGTAGCGGGCGATGAACGGCACCGTGGAGCCGCCGTCGAGCAGCTCCACGGCCGCCCTGACCTGCCGCTCCCGTACGCCGAGTTCCCCGGCGATCCTGCCTTCGATGGACCCTGCTTCGGTCACGACCCGTACCGCCTTCTCCAACGTCAGCTTGCGTCGCAATTGTGGCAGGTGCCACTGACAGCGGGTGACCTGGTGCACGAACTCGTCCCGGACGGCCGTGGCCGAAAAGGTGGGAAGCGCGTCATTGCAGCCGCCCCGCCACCCGCGAAGAATCGGCGGCATGGAAGAGCGCACCGTCCTCGTCGTCCTCTTCGACGGCGTCCAGAGCCTCGACGTGAGCGGCCCGGCGGAGGTCTTCGCGGGCACGCACGTGCTCGCCCCCGGCAGCTACCGGATCGTCACGGCTTCCCTGGACGGCGCCCCCGTACGCACCACCAGCGGCTTGACCCTCGTCCCGGACACGGCCCTGTCCGACGCACCCGTCCCCGACACCCTGCTGGTGCCCGGCGGCCAGGGGACGCGGGGCGAGGCACCGGAACTCGTCGCCTGGCTGCGGGACAACGGCACGCGCGCACGGCGCCTGGTGTCGGTGTGCACCGGCGCGATCCGGCTCGCGCAGGCGGGGTTCCTCGACGGGCGGCGGGCGACGACGCACTGGGCGTACTGCGCGAAACTCGCCGAGGACCACCCGGAGGTCGACGTCGACCCCGAGCCCATCTACGTCCGTGACGGCGCCGTCTCCACCTCGGCGGGCGTGACCGCGGGCATCGACCTCGCGCTCGCCCTCGTCGAGGAGGACCTCGGCCGCGACATCGCCCTCGCGGTGGCCCGCAACCTCGTCGTGTTCCTGCGCCGCCCGGGAAACCAGGCCCAGTTCAGCGCCCAGCTCACCGCGCAGATGGCCCGGCGTGAACCCCTGAGGGAGGTCCAGCGCTGGATCTCCGAGCACCCGGCGGCCGACCTGGACGTCGATTCGCTGGCCGCTCGCGCGGCTCTGTCTCCCCGCCACTTCGCGAGAGCCTTCCGCGCCGAGACCGGCACCACCCCGGGCCGCTACGTGGACCGCGTCCGCCTCGAACACGCCCGCCGCCTCCTGGAGGACACCACGGCCGGCATCGAACAGATCTCCCGCACGAGCGGCTACGGCACCCCCGAAGCCATGCGCCGGGCCTGAGAGCCTGTGTCACATCCCCGGCCGGGCGCCCGCCGCCTGGCACGCACGCTCGCGGCGTTGCCGAACCGCCCACGTGACTCCGCCACGCGGGCGCTCCGGCGCCTTGCGATCGCACGCACCAGACGACGTGCGCTGATCCGACCGGGGATGCGACACAGGCTCTCATCAAAGCCCTCGGCACACCCCCGGCGGAATACCGCCGCCGCTTCCGCCCGACCACGACCTGAGCCACCCGCCCACGACCGGAAGGCCCCACCCATGCAGATCGCCGTCCTCCTGTTCGACGGATTCACCGCCCTCGACGCGGTAGGCCCCTACGAGCCCTTGGCGGGCGTCCCCGACGCCGAGATCGTCTTCGTCGCCGAGCAGACCGGCCCCGTCCGCACGCACACTGGACACCTCGCCCTCACCGCCGACCGCACGCTCGACGAGGTCACCCGCCCCGACATCGTCGTGGTCCCCGGCGGCCCCGGCCAGACCCGGCAGATGGACAACGAACGCCTCCTGGACTGGCTGCGCGAGGCCGACGGGGCCAGCACCTGGACGACGTCCGTGTGCACCGGCTCGCTGCTCCTGGGCGCCGCGGGCCTGCTCGAAGGCCGCCGCGCGACCTCCCACTGGCTGGGCCTCGACACGCTGCGCACCTTCGGCGCCGAACCGACCGGCGAGCGGGTCGTGTTCGACGGCAAGTACGTCACTGCGGCGGGCGTCTCCGCCGGCATCGACATGGGGCTCGCGCTGCTCGGCCGGATCGCCGGTGACACCGTCGCGCAGACGGTCCAGCTCGTCATCGAGTACGACCCGCAGCCGCCCTACGGCGCGGGCTCGCCGCAGAAGGCTCCCGCGGAGATCGTCGAGTCCCTGCGCGCCCGCAGCCGCTTCGTCCTCAACGGGACCAGCTGAACCTCGGCGCCCTGCGCTCCAGGAACGCGGCGACCCCCTCGGCGCCGTCGCCGCTGCCGCGTTCCGCCTCGGCCCAGTACGCGTCCCGGTCCGTGCGCCCGTTGGCGAACTCCTTCGCCGCCGCCTGCGTCAGCCGCGAGCGGGAGACCAGGATCCGCGTGAACTCCCCGACCCGCTTGTCCAGTTCACCGGCAGGCACCACCTCGTCGACGAACCCCGTGCGCAGCGCGCGCTCCGTACCGATCAACTCCCCGGAGAACAGCAGCCACTTCGCGGTCGCCGGCCCCACCAGGGACACCAGCCGCCGCGTGGTGGACGCCGGATAGACCAGCCCGAGCTTCGCGGGCGTCACCCCGAACAGCGCCCCCTCCTGCGCGAACCGCAGATCGCAGGCCGCCGCCAACTGCGCCCCGCCGCCCACACAGTGCCCGCGTACGGCGGCCAGGGTGGGCCGGGGGAACGCGGCCAGCGCCTCCTCCGCGAGGACCGGCAGCTCCCGCGCCTCGGCGGTCGACCCGCGCAGGCTGGAGATGTCGGCGCCCGCGCAGAACGTGTCGCCCTCCCCGGTGAGCACCAGCGCGCCCACGCGCGGGTCGTCCGCGAGGGACGCGAGCAGCGGCGGCAGGGCCCGCCACATGTCCGGGGTCATGGCGTTGCGCCGCGCGGGATGGCCGATGACGACGGTGGCGACCGAATCGGCCACCCGGTGGGACAGACGGGGCTCCATGTCAGGGGATGCTAACCGCCGCCCGGAGGAACGTTTCGGGCAACCGCCTGATCAACGAAACGGTCGTATCCGTAAACCGTCACCCCTAGGGACCTGCGATCCGATCAATATCGATCTATTTACGGCCAGTCAACAGGAGTGGACGGCGCCGTTGCCAACACTCGACGTGTGGTGACAACCGAGTACAGCGGCATCGAGGACAGAGGCGGCGACCGGACGATGGACGATCACGGGCGCGGGCCCGACCCACGCCCAGAGGGCGGCGACAGCACGACCGGGGCGGCGCCGGAGCCGCTGCCGTACGAGGGGGTGTGGCGGTTCACCGCGCCCGCCGTGGACGCCTCCGTCCCGCAGGCGCGGCGCGCCGTACGAGACCTGCTGCACCGGCAGGGCGTGCCGGTCGCGGACGACATCGTCGACGGGCTCCTGCTGATCGTGTCGGAGCTGGTGACCAACGCCGTCAAGCACGCGGCGCTGCTGTCGCCGACGCTCGCGCTGGAGGTGGCGGTCGGCGCGGAGTGGGTGCGGGTGTCCGTCGAGGACAACCACCCCTACCGCCCGACCGCCCTGGAGAACCCCCACAGCGAGACCGGCGGCCGGGGGCTGCTGCTGGTGCGGGAGTTCACCCGGGAGGCGGGCGGCGTGTGCGACGTGGAACACACGACGACGGGCGGCAAGGTCATCTGGGCGGCGCTCCCGCTGAAACCTTTGCGCAGGGGCTGACCAGGGAACCCGGGAGGCGGCCGGCCGCCTCCCACCGGTCCGTCCCTACCAGCCCGCCGCGTCGCCCGTCAGCTCGCGTACCGCCGGGCGCGCGGCGTCCAGGACGGTCATGAACCAGGAGGAGAACGGGTCCTTCGCGTGCCGCTCGGCGAGTTCCGCGGCCGTCACGAAGACCGTGTCGCCGACCTCCTCCGGGTCCGGCCGCACCGGCGACTGCACGAGGCCGACGAAGAGGTGGTTGAACTCCTGCTCCACCAGGCCCGATTCGGGGTCGGGGTGGTTGTAGCGGACGGTGCCCGCCTCGGCCATCAGCGAGGGGGAGACGCCCAGCTCCTCGTGCGTGCGCCGGGCCGCCGCCGCGAACGGGGCCTCACCGGGGTACGGGTGGCCGCAGCACGTGTTCGACCACACGCCGGGGGAGTGGTACTTGCCGAGCGCGCGCTGCTGGAGCAGGAGACGGCCCTGTTCGTCGAAGAGGAACACCGAGAACGCGCGGTGCAGTTGCCCCGGCGGCTGGTGCGCGGTCAGCTTCTCGGCCGTGCCGATCGTGACGCCGTTCTCGTCGACCAGTTCCAGCAGGATCGGGTCCGCGGTGCCGCTCGGTGAACTGTGCGTCGTGGTGGCAGGTGTGATCGGCATACCCATCCTTAGCATCGGTCCTCGCGCCCCCAGTCTGCCGTACACGTCCGGCACTCCCGGCGCGAAGCGGTGCCGGGAACGGGGCCCGATGGGTGATCTTGCCCGCCCCGGCAGCCCCGGAACCGCCCCCTGCGGGGCGCGGGCCGACAACCAACCCGGACGAGTGGTACGTCGCAAACACGGCCGAAAATCGGATGGTCCGACCACGTCCGCCGCAGCCCCGCAGCCCCGCAGCCCCGCAGCCCCGCAGCCCCTCAGCTCCTCACGCCCTTCAGTGACAGAGCCGCGCCTCATGCTGCGCGTGCCCGCTCGGCTCCAGCTGGAACGTGCAGTGCTCGACGTCGAAGTGGTGCCCCAGACAGCCCTGGAGATCGTGCAGCAGCTTCTCGTGGCCGATCGCGTCCAGGACGTCGGAGCGGACGACGATGTGCGCGGACAGCACCGGCAGGCCCGAGGTGATCGTCCAGGCGTGCAGATCGTGGACGTCCTCGACGCCGTCCAGCGCGAGGATGTGGTCGCGGACCTCGGTCATGTCGACGTCCTTGGGCGCGGACTCCAGCAGCACGTCCAGCGTCTCGCGCAGCAGCTTGACCGTCCTCGGGACGATCATCAGGCCGATCACCAGCGAGGCGATCGGGTCGGCGGTCTGCCAGCCCGTCGTCAGGATCACCGTGGCCGAGATCAGTACCGCGACCGAGCCGAGCGCGTCGGCGGCGACCTCCAGGAACGCGCCGCGCACGTTCAGGCTCTCCTTCTGGCCGCGCATCAGGAGCGTGAGCGAGATCATGTTCGCGACCAGGCCGATCGCGCCGAACACGACCATGAGGCCGCCCTCGGTCGGCGCGGGTGTGAAGAACCGCTGCACCGCCTCGTACAGCACGTACCCGCCGACCCCCAGCAGCAGCAGGCAGTTCGCGAGCGCCGCGAGGATCTCCGCGCGGGCGAGCCCGAACGTCCGGTGCGTACTCGCCGGCCGCCCCGCGAACCGGATCGCCAGCAGCGCCATCCCGAGCCCCACGGCGTCGGTGGCCATATGGGCCGCGTCCGCGACCAATGCCAGCGAGTCCGCGGCGAGTCCGCCGACGATCTCCACCACCATTACGCTCAGCGTGATCCCGAGCGCGATCCGCAGCCGCCCCTTGTACGCGGCGGCGGCCGTCCCGCTCGGCGGCGCATGACTGTGCCCATGACCGTGATCGTGTCCAGCACCCACGACAACACCCTCCCGGCGCTAGTTCCGGATCACAGTGAACTACGGGTGGGGGGTATCCGGCAACGCGGCACTGAACACCGTTGTCATGTGCTCTGACCTGCGCAAATGAACCGCAGGTCAGAGTCGGGGCGAGGGTTTCGCGAGTACGTGGACACAGGGGCCCGTGACAGAGGGATCACCGGTCGTCACCGCCCTGCCGGCACGGTTTGGCCGGAACCCCCTTGATCACCGATGATGATCTCGCCCGAGCCCGGTGTGGACGGTCTTGAGCACGGTTGAACGGGCAGTGAACGTAAGCCTTCGGGTATCCGATAGCCTCTGCCGTCATATCGCCCGCCCGGAGTCCGGGAGCAGGGCGCGGAACATTCGTCGTACGTGGCCGGGACGCGCCGGCTCTCAGGGAGTGAGTTCGGTTGTCGACCGCCATCCTCACCGGCACTCCGGTCCCCGGATCGTCGGTCGAGGCGGATCTGAGGTCCCTGGGGTTCGAGGTCAGGGTTGTCGAGGGCGCCGAAGAGGCGGAACGGGCCATAGCCGAGTCGCCGTGCGAGGGACGCGTCGCGCTGGTCGACGCCCGGTTCGTGGGGCATGTGCACGCGCTGCGGCTGGCCCTCACCGACCCCCGGTTCCCGCTGTCCGCCGTACCCGGCGCCGTCACCGCCCGCCCCGACGCCCGCGCCGCCCTGACGCGGGCCCTCGCGCGGGAGACCTCGGCGGGTGGCCGTACCGCGATAGCCGTCGACAGCGTCGCCGACCGTGTCGTCCAGGCCCTCGACGCGGAGGGCACCCCCCCGCACCGCCCCGCGCTGGGCAGCCTCGTGGCCGTCGTCCCGCAGGACCCGCAGGCCCGCAACGAGGCGCGGCAGGCGGTCGCCGCCGTCGACGACGAGGCCGTACGCCTCAAGTCCTCCGTGAAGTCCGGCGACGGCTTCTTCACGACCTTCTTCATCAGCCCATACTCCCGCCACCTCGCCCGCTGGTGTGCGCGCCACGGTCTGACCCCGAACCAGGTCACCACCGCCTCCCTGCTCACGGCCCTGATCGCGGCGGGCTGCGCGGCGACCGGCACGCGCGGAGGGTTCGTCGCGGCCGGCCTCCTGCTGATCGTGTCGTTCGTCCTGGACTGCACGGACGGCCAGCTCGCCCGCTACGCACTCAAGTACTCGACCCTTGGCGCCTGGCTGGACGCGACCTTCGACCGGGCCAAGGAGTACGCGTACTACGCGGGCCTCGCCCTCGGAGCGGCGCGCGGCGGCGATGACGTCTGGGCCCTGGCGCTCGCCGCGATGGTCCTCCAGAGCGTCCGCCACATGGTCGACTTCGCGTACCACGAGGCCGAGGACGACGTCGCGCCCCCCGCGACCGGACCGGTCAAGAAGGTCGGCCTGTCGGTGTGGATACGCCGCATGATCATCCTGCCGATCGGCGAACGCTGGGCGATGATCGCGGTCCTGACGGCTGTCGCCACCCCCCGCATCACCTTCTACGCCCTGCTGATCGGCTGCGCCTTCGCCGCCGCGTACACCACGGCCGGCCGCGTCGCCCGCTCGGTCCGCCGCCGCACCCCGAACACGGACCGCTCCGCGCAGGCGCTGGCGGACATGGCGGACAACGGCGCGCTCGCGACCCTGCTGGCCCCCCTCCTGCGGGGCAGGACCCCGCGCACCGGCCCCCTCAGCGCCGCCCTGGGCGCGGTTCTGGTGGTGGCCGCGAGTGCCGCGTGGGAGCCGGACCGGTGGACGGTCCTGCTCGCGGGCGTCTACGTCCTGCTCTCCGCCGAGGCGCTCGCCCACCCCCTGAGCGGCTCCCTCGCCTGGCTGGTCGTCCCCCTCTTCCGCACCGCCGAATACACCACCGTTCTGTTGCTCGCGGCCCAAGCCGACGTGAACGGAGCGCTTCCGGCGGCTTTCGGGCTGGTGGGTGCCGTCGCCTACCATCACTACGACACGGTGTACCGCATCCGCGGTGGCGCCGGAGCGCCGCCGGCCTGGCTGGTGCGCGCCATCGGGGGGCAGGAAGGACGGACGCTGCTCGTCTGCGTCCTCGCCGCCCTGCTCGACGGGAAGCCGTTCACGCTCGCGCTCACGGCGCTCGCCGTGGCCGTCGCCCTGCTGGTGCTCGTCGAGAGCATCCGCTTCTGGGTCGCCGCACACAAGGCCGGCGCCCCTGCCGTACACGACGAAGGAGAACTCGCATGATCGGCCTCGTGCTGGCGGCCGGCGCCGGCCGGAGACTGCGCCCCTACACCGACACCCTGCCCAAGGCACTGGTGCCGGTGGACGGCGAGACGACCGTCCTCGACCTGACCCTCGGCAACTTCGCCGAGATCGGCCTCACCGAGGTCGCGATCATCGTCGGGTACCGCAAGGAGGCCGTGTACGAGCGACAGGCGGAGCTGGAGGCCAAGTACGGCCTGAAGCTCACCCTCATCGACAACGACAAGGCCGAGGAGTGGAACAACGCCTACTCCCTGTGGTGCGGCCGTGACGCCCTCAAGGACGGGGTGATCCTCGCCAACGGCGACACCGTGCACCCGGTCTCCGTCGAGCGGACGCTGCTCGCCGCGCGCGGCGAGGGCAAGCGGATCATCCTCGCGCTGGACACCGTCAAGTCCCTGGCGGACGAGGAGATGAAGGTCGTCGCCGACCCCGAGAAGGGCGTCAGCAAGATCACCAAGCTGATGGACCCGGCCGAGGCGACCGGCGAGTACATCGGGGTCACCCTCATCGAGGGCGAGGCGACCGACGACCTCGCCGACGCGCTCAAGACCGTGTGGGAGACCGACCCCCAGCAGTTCTACGAGCACGGCTACCAGGAGCTGGTCAACCGCGGCTTCCAGATCGACGTGGCGCCCATCGGCGACGTCAAGTGGGTCGAGATCGACAACCACGACGACCTGGCCAAGGGGCGGGAGATCGCATGCCAGTACTGACCCGGCTGATCCCGTCGCCGGTCGTCGTGGACATCCGCGCGGGTGCCCTCGACGACCTGGCGTCGGTGCTCGCCGACGAGCGCATCTCGCACTCGGGAAAGCTGGCGGTCGCCGTCAGCCCGGGTTCGGGAGCGCGCCTGCGGGAGCGGCTCCAGCCGAGCCTGCCGGGCGCGAGCTGGTACGAGGTCGGGGGCGGCACCCTCGACGACGCGATCAGCCTCGCCAACGACATAAAGGCCGGCCACTACGACGCGGTCGTGGGGCTCGGCGGCGGGAAGATCATCGACTGCGCGAAGTTCGCCGCCGCGCGCGTCGGGCTGCCGCTGGTCGCCGTCGCCACCAACCTCGCGCACGACGGCCTGTGTTCGCCGGTCGCGACCCTCGACAACGACGCGGGGCGCGGCTCGTACGGCGTACCGAACCCGATCGCGGTCGTCATCGACCTCGACCTCGTCCGTGAGGCCCCCGTCCGCTTCGTGCGGTCCGGGATCGGGGACGCGATCTCCAACATCTCGGCCGTCGCGGACTGGGAGCTGTCCAACCGGGTCAACGGCGAGAAGATCGACGGCCTCGCCGCCGCCATGGCCCGCCAGGCCGGCGAAGCGGTGCTGCGCCACCCCGGGGGCGTCGGCGACGACGGGTTCCTCCAGGTCCTCGCCGAGGCGCTGGTCCTCACCGGGATCGCGATGTCCGTCTCCGGCGACTCGCGGCCCTCCTCCGGCGCCTGCCACGAGATCAACCACGCCTTCGACCTGCTGTTCCCCAAGCGTGCCGCGGCACACGGCGAGCAGTGCGGACTCGGTGCCGCGTTCGCCATGTACCTGCGGGGCGCGCACGAGGAGTCCGCGTACATGGTGGAGGTCCTGCGCCGCCACGGGCTGCCGGTGCTGCCGGAGGAGATCGGCTTCAGCGTGGACGAGTTCGTCCAGGCCGTCGAGTTCGCCCCGCAGACCCGGCCGGGCCGCTACACGATCCTCGAACACCTCGACCTCAAGACCGACCAGATCAAGGACGTCTACGCCGACTATGTCAAGGCCATCGGTAGCTGAACTCCGGCCGGTAGTCCACCCCGCCGGGGTCAAGGACCGCCGCAGCGGCGAGCACTGGATGGGCCGCCTCTACATGCGCGAGGTGTCCCTCAGGATCGACCGCTACCTGGTCAACACCCGCGTCACACCGAACCAGTTGACGTACCTGATGACGGTCTGCGGCGTCCTGGCCGCACCCGCCCTCCTGGTGCCCGGCATCTGGGGCGCGGTCCTCGGTGTCGTCGCGGTGCAGCTGTACCTCCTGCTGGACTGCGTGGACGGCGAGATCGCGCGCTGGCGCAAGCAGTACTCGCTGGCCGGGGTCTACCTGGACCGCGTCGGCGCCTACCTGACCGACGCGGCCGTCCTCGTCGGCCTCGGCCTGCGCGCCGCCGACGTGTTCGGGAGCGGCCGTATCGACTGGCTGTGGGCGTTCCTCGGGACGCTCGCCGCGCTCGGCGCGATCCTGATCAAGGCCGAGACGGACCTGGTCGGGGTGGCCCGGCACCAGAACGGGATGGCGCCGGTGAAGGAGTCGGCGTCCGAGCCGCGCTCCTCCGGGATGGCGTTCGCCCGCAAGGCCGCCGCCGCGCTCAAGTTCCACCGGCTGATCCTCGGCATCGAGGCGTCCTTGCTGATCCTGGTCCTCGCGGTCGCCGACCACTACCACGGCGACCTGTTCTGGACCCGCCTCGGCACCGCCGTCCTCGCCGGTATCGCGCTGCTCCAGACGCTGCTGCACCTGGTGTCGGTGCTGGTCTCCAGCAGGCTGAAGTGACCACCGTCGAGGCCGGCCCGAAGGTCGGCGCCGTCGTCATCACGATGGGCAACCGCCCCGAGGAACTGCGGGCGCTGCTCGACTCGGTCGCCAAGCAGGACGGCGACCCGGTCGAGGTGGTCGTGGTCGGCAACGGCTCGCCCGTCCCCGACGTACCCGAGGGCGTGCGCACGGTCGAGCTGCCGGAGAACCTCGGCATCCCGGGCGGGCGCAACGTCGGCATCGAGGCGTTCGGGCCGAGCGGGCGGGACGTCGACATACTGCTGTTCCTCGACGACGACGGCCTGCTGCCGGAGCACGACACCGCCGAGCTGTGCCGCAGGGCGTTCGCCGAGGACGCGCGGCTCGGGATCGTCAGCTTCCGCATCGCCGACCCCGAGACGGGGGTGACGCAGCGCCGGCACGTGCCGAGGCTGCGGGCCTCCGACCCGATGCGCTCCTCGCGGGTCACGACGTTCCTCGGCGGCGCCAACGCCGTACGCACCCAGGTGTTCGCCGAGGTCGGCGGGTTGCCGGACGCGTTCTTCTACGCCCACGAGGAGACCGACCTCGCCTGGCGGGCGCTGGACGCGGGGTGGGGGATCGACTACCGGTCCGACATGGTGCTGTTCCACCCGACGACGGCGCCCTCGCGGCACGCGGTCTACCACCGGATGGTGGCCCGCAACCGCGTGTGGCTGGCCCGCCGTAACCTGCCCGCCGTCCTGGTCCCGGTCTACCTCGGGGTGTGGCTGGCGCTGACCCTGGTCCGCCGGCCCTCCATATCCGCGCTGAAGGCGTGGTTCGGAGGTTTCCGGGAAGGCTGGAGAACCGACTGCGGCCCACGCAGGCCGATGCGGTGGCGTACGGTGTGGCGGCTGACCCGACTGGGCCGTCCGCCGATCATCTGAAAAGCTCGTCCCTCAGGCCCGGTCGGCAACGGGAATCCGGCGACAGGGCCTACCAGGTCACCCCCGGCCGCGAGACGGCCCCCGCCTCGTGCCAGGCCCGCCCAGGCCGCGCATCCCGAGACGAAAGTTTCCGCTTGTGAGTGAGAGAACCCATGAAGGCGGCGTCATGACGAGTGAGCCCCCGTCACCGGACGACGGACTCACGCCGCTCCAGCTCGCCGAGAAGTACGGCCTCGCGGTCAGCGGCGCCCGGCCGGGCCTGCGCGCCTATGTCCGCCAGCTGTGGGGGCGGCGCCACTTCATCCTGGCCTTCTCCTCGGCGAAGCTGGCCGCGCAGTACAGCCAGGCCAAGCTGGGCCAGCTGTGGCAGGTGGCGACGCCGCTGCTGAACGCGGTCGTGTACTTCCTGATCTTCGGGCTCATCCTGAACGCCGGGAAGGGCATGCCGAAGGACGTCTACATCCCGTTCCTCGTCACGGGCATCTTCGTCTTCACCTTCACGCAGAGCTCGGTCATGTCGGGCGTGCGGGCGATCTCCGGCAACCTCGGCCTGGTGCGCGCGCTGCACTTCCCGCGCGCGTCCCTGCCGATCTCCTTCGCGCTCCAGCAGCTCCAGCAGCTGCTGTGGTCGATGCTGGTGCTGTTCCTGGTCGTGATGGCGTTCGGCAGCTACCCGGACCCGTCCTGGGCGCTGATCGTGCCGGTGCTGGCGCTCCAGTTCCTCTTCAACACCGGCCTCGCCCTGATCTTCGCCCGCGCGGGCGCCAAGACCCCCGACCTCGCGCAGCTCATGCCGTTCGTGCTGCGGACGTGGATGTACGCGTCGGGCGTCATGTTCTCCATCCCGGTGTACCTCGCGGAGCGGCCCGGCTGGGTCTCCACGGTGCTCCAGTGGAACCCGACGGCCGTCTACATGGACCTGATGCGTTTCGCCCTGATCGAGGACTACGGCTCGTCCAACCTCCCCGACCACGTCTGGATGGTCGCGGGCGGCTGGGCCGTCCTGTTCGCCGTCGGCGGCTTCGTGTACTTCTGGCAGGCGGAGGAGAGGTACGGCCGTGGCTGAGCAGAACCCGAAGGTCCCCACCGTCATCGCGCAGGACGTGCACATCGTCTACCGCGTCAACGGCGCCAAGGGCGGCAAGGGCAGCGCGACCGCCGCGCTGAGCCGGATCGTCCGGCGGAAGAAGACCGGCGAGGAGCGCGGCGTCCGCAAGGTCCACGCCGTACGGGGTGTGTCGTTCACCGCGTACCGGGGCGAGGCGATCGGGCTGATCGGCACCAACGGCTCGGGCAAGTCGACGCTGCTGCGGGCGATCGCCGGGCTGCTGCCGCCGGAGAGCGGCAAGGTGTACACCGACGGGCAGCCCTCGCTGCTCGGCGTCAACGCGGCCCTGATGAACGACCTGACCGGCGAGCGCAACGTCGTCCTCGGCGGGCTGGCCATGGGCATGTCCCGGGAGCAGGTCAAGGAGCGCTACCAGGAGATCGTCGACTTCTCGGGCATCAACGAGAAGGGCGACTTCATCTCGCTGCCGATGCGCACCTATTCCTCCGGGATGGCGGCGCGGCTGCGGTTCTCCATCGCCGCCGCCAAGGACCACGACGTCCTGATGATCGACGAGGCGCTCGCGACCGGCGACCGCAAGTTCCAGGTGCGCTCCGAGGAACGCATCCGGGAGCTGCGCAAGCAGGCGGGCACGGTGTTCCTCGTCAGCCACAGCAACAAGTCGATCCGCGACACCTGCGACCGGGTCCTGTGGCTGGAGCGCGGCGAGCTGCGGATGGACGGTCCGACGGACGCGGTGATCAAGGAGTACGAGAAGTTCACGGGCAAATAGCCCGCCGGACACCGGGGCCCCGTCGGAACCTTCCGGCGGGGCCTCGCGTCTGCAAAAGAAATGTCAACTCGGCGGGCCCCAAGGAATCTTGACGGCAATCGGTGTGTTGTTGTGATCTGCGGGAGACCCCGACGAACCACCGTGCGCTGTACAACGTAAGCTGTAGCGGTCTCGAATCGCGGCAAGTGGGGCGATAACGTGCGCGGACGACTTCAGCTGGACACCGCCGCGCGGGGGTCCGGGCGGCGTGTCCGAAATAGTGTGTATTGGGTCGGCAGTGTAGAACGGGAGATGTGACGGCAATGGCTACGGAGACCCCCAGGACCGACGCACAGCGTGCCGTCTTGGGCGGCGGCCGATGACCGACACCACCCTCGCGCACGACGCCCGCAGCACGCTCGACAAGGCCGCCGACGAGAATTTCCCCGTCGCCCCCTTCTTCCTCCCCCGCGCCTGGCGCGACGACCTCATGGCCGTCTACGGCTTCGCGCGCCTCGTCGACGACATCGGCGACGGCGACCTCGCCCCCGGCGGCGCCGACGCCCGCCACCTCGGCGTCCCCGACTCGCAGGCCGACGACCGCGTCGCCATGCTCGACGCCTTCGAGACCGACCTGCGCCGCGTCTTCGACGGCACGCCCCGCCACCCCCTCCTGCTGAACCTCCAGCCCACGGTCCGCCGCCGCGACCTCACCCCCGGGCCCTTCCTGGGCCTGATCGCCGCCAACCGCCAGGACCAGCTGGTCAGCCGCTACGCGACGTACGACGACCTCCTCGCCTACTGCGAGCTGTCCGCCAACCCGGTGGGCCGCCTGGTCCTCGCCGTCACCGGCACCGCGACCCCCGAGCGGATCCGCCGCTCCGACGCGATCTGCACCGCCCTCCAGATCGTCGAGCACCTCCAGGACGTCGCCGAGGACCTCGGCCGCGACCGCATCTACCTGCCCGCCGAGGACATGGACCGCTTCCGTGTCACCGAGACCGACCTTGCGCAGGCGCACGCCGGCGCGTCCCTGCGCGCACTGGTCGCGTTCGAGACGGAACGCGCCTGTCAACTCCTGAATGAAGGCGCCCCCCTTGTGGGTAGCGTCACCGGCAGGCTCAGACTGCTGCTCGCGGGGTTCGTGGCGGGGGGACGGGCGGCGGCGCACGCGATCTCCGCCGTCCGGTACGACGTACTTCCCGGCCCGCCGAGGCCCGGCAAGCTCAGGCTGCTGCGCGAGGTGGGCGTGACCCTGCGAGGAGAGGGGTGATCCGGTCCGTGGAACCGTCACCGAACGTGTCCGCGCCGGTACTCGCCGCCTACAGCTACTGCGAGGCCGTCACCGGCACACAGGCCCGCAACTTCGCTTACGGCATCCGGCTGCTGCCCACATCCAAGAGACGCGCGATGTCCGCGCTGTACGCGTTCTCCCGACGCGTCGACGACATCGGCGACGGCGACCTGAAACCCGAGGTGAAACGCACCCGTCTCGACGAGACCCGCGTCCTGCTCGCGCGGGTGCGCCAGGGCGACGTCGCCGAGGACGACACCGACCCCGTCGCGGTCGCCCTCACCCACGCCTCCCACGTCTACCCGGTGCCGCTCGGCGGGCTCGACGAGCTGATCGACGGCGTCGAGATGGACCTGCGCGGCGAGACCTACGAGACCTGGGACGACCTCAAGACGTACTGCAAGTGCGTCGCCGGAGCCATCGGCCGGCTCTCCATCGGCGTCTTCGGCACCCGCCCCGGCGCGCGCGGCGTCGAACGGGCCCCCGAGTACGCCGACACCCTCGGCCTCGCCCTCCAGCTCACCAACATCCTGCGCGACGTCCGCGAGGACGCCGAAGGCGGCCGTACCTACCTCCCCGCCGACGACCTCGCCAAGTTCGGCTGCGCGGCCGGCTTCGCCGCCCCGACGCCCCCGCCGGGCTCCGACTTTGCGGGCCTCATCCACTTCGAGGTACGGCGCGCCCGCGCGCTGTTCGCCGAGGGCTACCGCCTGCTGCCGATGCTGGACCGGCGCAGCGGTGCGTGCGTGGCCGCGATGGCCGGGATCTACCGGCGCCTGCTCGACCGCATCGAACGCGACCCCGAGGCCGTCCTGCGCGGCCGGGTCTCGCTGCCCGGCCACGAGAAGGCGTACGTCGCCGCGCGCGGCCTGTCCGGACTCGACGCCCGGCACATCTCCCGACAGACCGTCAGGAGGAACCCCTGATGGGCTCACACGCCCCACGGGCACCTCGGGCAACCTCCGGCCCCGGCGCGGCGTCCCTGTCTGCGACAGCCCCCGGTGCACAGTTCATCCACCACCGCGGGGGATCAGGAAAGGGCGCACGATGACCGACGAGAGCACCGGCCGTTCAGCCGTCGTCGTCGGCGGCGGCCTCGCCGGGGTCACCGCGGCGCTCGGCCTCGCGGACGCGGGCGTGGAGGTCACCCTCCTGGAAGGCCGGCCACGCCTCGGCGGCCTCGCGTTCTCCTTCCAGCGCGGCGAGTTGAGCGTCGACAACGGCCAGCACGTCTACCTGCGCTGCTGCACGGCCTACCGCTGGTTCCTGGAGCGCATCGGCGGCGCCGCACTCGCCCCGCTCCAGCCCCGGCTGGACGTACCGGTCGTCGACGTCGCCAGACCCGAGGGACGGCGCCTGGGCCGGCTCAGGCGGGACGCCCTGCCGGTGCCGCTGCATCTCGGGCGCAGCCTCGCCACGTACCCGCATCTCTCGCTCGCCGAGCGCGCCAAGGTGGGCCGCGCCGCGCTCGCGCTGAAGGGGCTCGACCTCGCCGATCCGGCGCTGGACGACCAGGACTTCGGCGGCTGGCTGGCCGCGCACGGCCAGTCCGCGCGGACCGTCGAGGCCCTGTGGGACCTGGTCGGGGTCGCCACCCTCAACGCGGTCGCGGCAGACGCCTCGCTGGGGCTCGCCGCGATGGTGTTCAAGACCGGTCTGCTGTCCGACCCGGGCGCCGCCGACATCGGCTGGGCCCATGTACCGCTGGGCGAACTGCACGACCGGCTGGCCCGCAAGGCGCTCGACTCCGCGGGCGTGAACATCGAGGTCCGAACACGCGTCACCTCCATCTCCCGCCAGGACAACGGCCGGTGGACCGTGGAAGTTCCCGGCCGCACCATCGAGACGGACGCGGTCGTCCTCGCCGTACCCCAGCGCGAGGCGTACGACCTCCTGCCGGACGGCGCGCTCGACGCCCCCGAGCGGCTGCTGGAGATCGGCACCGCGCCGATCCTGAACGTGCACGTGATCTACGACCGGCCGGTCATGAACGTCCCCTTCCTCGCCGCGCTCGGCACCCCCGTGCAGTGGGTCTTCGACCGCACCGCCGCCTCCGGGCTCACCGAGGGCCAGTACCTGGCGCTGTCCCAGTCGGCCGCGCAGGACGAGATCGACGCGCCCGTGGCGACGCTCCGCGAGCGCTACCTCCCCGAGCTGGAGAAGCTGCTGCCGAAGGCGCGCGGCGCCGCCGTACGCGACTTCTTCGTCACCCGCGAGAAGACCGCGACCTTCGCCCCCGCCCCCGGCGTCGGGCGGCTGCGTCCCGGCGCCCGCACGAAAGCACCCGGCCTCTACCTGGCCGGCGCGTGGACCGCCACCGGGTGGCCCGCGACCATGGAGAGCGCGGTCCGCAGCGGTACGAACGCGGCGGACGCCGCGCTCGGCGCGCTCGGCCGCCCACGACCCTCCCGGCTCTTCGCATCTGAGGAGGCCGCCTGATGCTCCGCCAGCACAGCACGGCAGGTTCCCGCACCTCCGGTACCGCGGCCCCCGATCACGCCGCGCACGCCGCGCACACCGCGACAAGAGGAGAAACTGTGCCCACTGTGCCCCCGGCTACGCCGGCCGCCGCTCGAAGGACCGCGGTGGACGTGGCCGCGCTCCTGGAGCGCGGACGCACCCTGGCCAGCCCGGTGCTGCGGGCCGCCGTGAGCCGGCTCGCACCCCCCATGGACACGGTCGCGGCCTACCACTTCGGCTGGATCGACGCCCTGGGCAACCCCACCGAGGGCGACGGCGGCAAGGCCGTACGCCCCGCGCTCGCCGTGCTCTCCGCCGAGGTCACCGGCGCCGACCCGGCCGTCGGCGTACCCGGCGCGGTCGCCGTCGAGCTGGTGCACAACTTCTCCCTCCTGCACGACGACCTGATGGACGGCGACGAGCAGCGCCGCCACCGCGACACCGTCTGGAAGGTGCACGGCCCCGCCCAGGCGATCCTCGTCGGCGACGCCCTGTTCGCGCTCGCCTACGAGGTCCTCCTGGAGCCCGGCACCGCCGGCGCCGGCCGCGCCGCACGCCGGCTCACCGCCGCGACCCGCGCCCTCATCGACGGGCAGGCCCAGGACATCTCCTACGAGCACCGCGACCGCGTCAGCGTCGAGGAGTGCCTGGAGATGGAGGGCAACAAGACCGGCGCCCTCCTCGCCTGCGCCTCCTCCGTCGGGGCCGTCCTCGGCGGGGCGGGCGAGAAGGACGCCGACACCCTGGAGAAGTACGGCTACCACCTGGGCCTCGCCTTCCAGGCCGTCGACGACCTCCTCGGCATCTGGGGCGACCCGGACGCGACCGGCAAGCAGACCTGGTCCGACCTGCGCCAGCGCAAGAAGTCCCTGCCCGTCGTCGCCGCCCTCGCGGCCGGTGGCAGCGCCTCCGACCGGCTCGGCGACCTGCTCGCCGCCGATGCGAAGAGCACCGACTTCGCGAACTTCTCCGAGGAGGAGTTCGCGGCCCGCGCCGCCCTCATCGAGGAGGCGGGCGGCCGGGAGTGGACGGCCGCGGAAGCGCGCCGCCAGCACACCATCGCCATCGAAGCCCTCGGCGACGTGGACATGCCCGAGCAGGTACGGGAGAAGTTCACGGCGCTCGCCGACTTCGTCGTCGTACGAAAGAGATGATCACTATCGGTCGAATAGCCCTCGCGTAGTCGCCGGCCGGTGCCGCGAGGAGAACGGAAGCACCGGCCGACGGCGGACCCACAGCAGCACGACTTCGCACGACTGCACTGATAGGGGAAGCCATGACAGCGACGACCGACGGAAGCACCGGTGCGGCACTCCCGCACCGCGCTGCCTCGGCCAGCGAAACCGACATCACGATCCCCGTGGCGGCCGGGGTACAAGAAGCCGCCGAGCGCGCGATGCGCCGCGCCACCGACCACCTGCTCGCCCACCAGGACGCGCAGGGCTGGTGGAAGGGCGACCTGGAGACCAACGTCACCATGGACGCCGAGGACCTGCTCCTGCGGCAGTTCCTCGGCATCCGCGACGAGAGGACCACCCAGGCCTCCGCCCTCTTCGTGCGCGGCGAACAGCGCGAGGACGGCACCTGGGCCACCTTCTACGGCGGCCCCGCCGACCTCTCCGCGACCATCGAGGCGTACGTCGCCCTGCGGCTCGCCGGGGACGACCCCGGGGCGCCGCACATGGCGAAGGCGTCCGCCTGGATCCGTGCGCAGGGCGGCCTCGCCTCCGCCCGCGTCTTCACCCGGATCTGGCTCGCCCTGTTCGGCTGGTGGAAGTGGGAGGACCTGCCCGAACTCCCGCCGGAACTCATCTACTTCCCGCGCTGGTTCCCGCTGTCGATCTACAACTTCGGCTGCTGGGCCCGGCAGACCATCGTCCCGCTGACCGTGGTCTCCGCGAAGCGCCCGGTGCGCCCGGCGCCCTTCCCGCTGGACGAGCTGCACACCGACCCCTCGGTGCCCAACCCGCCCAAACCCCTCGCCCCGCTGGCGAGTTGGGACGGGCTGTTCCAGCGGCTCGACAAAGTCGTGCGCGGCTACCGGCCGTTCGCGGTGCGCAGGCTCAGGCGTTCCGCGCTGAACTCCGCCGCCCGCTGGATCGTCGAGCGGCAGGAGAACGACGGCTGCTGGGGCGGCATCCAGCCGCCCGCCGTGTACTCCGTGATCGCCCTCCACCTGCTCGGCTACGACCTCGAACACCCCGTCATGCGCGCCGGGCTGGAGTCGCTGGATCGTTACGCCGTGTGGCGCGAGGACGGCGCCCGGATGATCGAGGCGTGCCAGTCGCCGGTGTGGGACACGTGCCTGGCGACCATCGCGCTCGCCGACGCCGGAGTGCCCGCCGATCACCCGCAGTTGGTGAAGGCCGCCGACTGGATGCTCGGCGAGCAGATCGTGCGGCCCGGCGACTGGTCCGTGTCGCGGCCCCAACTTCCGCCGGGCGGCTGGGCGTTCGAGTTCCACAACGACAACTACCCGGACATCGACGACACCGCCGAGGTCGTCCTCGCGCTCCGCCGGGTCCGCCACCACGACCCGCAGCGCGTGGAGAAGGCGATCGCGCGCGGGGTGCGGTGGAACCTCGGGATGCAGTCCCGGGACGGCGGGTGGGGCGCCTTCGACGTCGACAACACGAGTCCCTTCCCCAACCGGCTGCCGTTCTGCGACTTCGGCGAGGTCATCGACCCGCCGTCCGCCGACGTCACCGCGCACGTCGTCGAGATGCTCGCGGTCGAGGGCCTCTCCCACGACCCGCGCACCCGGCGCGGCATCGCCTGGCTGCTGGCCGAACAGGAGCCGGACGGCTCGTGGTTCGGGCGCTGGGGCGTCAACTACGTGTACGGCACCGGGTCGGTGGTCCCCGCGCTCGTCGCCGCCGGGCTGCCCGCCCAGCACCCCGCGATCCGGCGGGCCGTGACCTGGCTGGAGCACGTCCAGAACGAGGACGGCGGCTGGGGCGAGGACCTGCGCTCCTACCAGGAGTCCACGAAGTGGGCGGGCAGCGGCGACTCCACGGCGTCCCAGACCGGTTGGGCCCTGATGGCGCTCCTCTCGGCGGGCGAGCGCGACTCCCGCGCCGTCGAGCGGGGCATCGCGTGGCTCGCCGAGACCCAGCGGGAGGACGGTTCGTGGGACGAGCCGTACTTCACCGGTACGGGCTTCCCGTGGGACTTCTCGATCAACTACCACCTGTACCGGCAGGTGTTCCCGCTGACCGCGCTCGGGCGGTACGTCAACGGGGAGCCGGTGTTCGCGAGGACACCGGACACGGCGCAGAGGGGGGCCGGTTCAGGCGGCCGGCCCTCCACCGGCGCCGGGCGGGGCGGCACGACGGTCTCCGCCGACAGCCGGGGCTCCCGGGAAGCGCCCTCCGCCGGGTCGCCCGAAGTCAAGGCGAGCTGATGGGGGCCCCGCCCGCCCCGGCCCCGCTGCTGATCGCCTGTGCGCTGGGCATCGAGCATGTCGCCCTGCGCCTGGGGGACCGCAGCGGGGCCGCCGGGCCCGTGACCGTCCTGCGCACCGGGATGGGGCCGAGGGCCGCCGAGCGGTCGGTCGGGCGGGTGCTCGGGGATCCGGTGCTGGCGGGGGCCGCCGTCCTCGCCACCGGGTTCTGTGCGGGGCTCGCTCCCGGGATGCACCCCGGTGACCTGGTGGTCGCCGAGGAGACCCGGGACCCGCGCGGGAGCGTCCCGTGCGTGGATACGGAACTGCTCGTCAAAGAACTCGCCCGCACCCTGCCGGGGTGCACCGTCCACACGGGCCCCCTCGTGGGGTCCGACCACGTCGTCCGGGGCCCGGAACGTTCCGCGCTCAGGGCCACCGGCGCGATCGCCGTGGACATGGAGTCCGCCGCCACGCTCCTGAGCGCCGTGCGCGCGGGCACACGCCCCGTTGCGGCCGTCCGGGTGGTCGTGGACGCTCCAGAACATGAACTCGTCCGGATCGGCACGCTGCGCGGTGGAATATCGGCTTTCCGCGTCCTTCGTTCCGTCCTGCCTTCTTTCTTCGAATGGCACCGTAATGTGCTGCTCCCTCGGAGGTGAGCCAGATGGCCATGCCGCTGCGTCAGTCCATCAAAGTCGCCACATACCTGGTCGAACAGAAGCTCCGTAAGCGGGACAAGTTCCCGCTGATCGTGGAGCTGGAACCCCTGTTCGCCTGCAACCTGAAGTGCGAGGGCTGCGGCAAGATCCAGCACCCGGCCGGTGTCCTCAAACAGCGCATGCCCGTCGCCCAGGCGGTCGGCGCGGTCCTGGAGTCCGGCGCGCCGATGGTGTCCATCGCGGGCGGCGAACCCCTGATGCACCCTCAGATCGACGAGATCGTGCGCCAGTTGGTGGCCCGGAAGAAGTACGTCTTCCTCTGCACCAACGCCCTGCTGCTGCGCAAGAAGATCGAGAAGTTCACGCCGTCGCCGTACTTCGCGTTCACCGTGCACATCGACGGGCTGCGCGAGCGGCACGACGAGTCGGTGGCCAAGGAGGGGGTGTTCGACGAGGCCGTGGAGGCGATCAAGGAGGCCAAGCGGCGCGGCTTCCGCGTCACCACCAACTCGACGTTCTTCAACACCGACACCCCGCAGACCATCATCGAGGTCCTCAACTACCTCAACGACGACCTCAAGGTCGACGAGATGATGATCTCGCCCGCCTACGCCTACGAGAAGGCGCCCGACCAGGACCACTTCCTCGGCGTCGAGCAGACCCACGAACTGTTCCGCAAGGCGTTCTCCGGCGGCAGCCGGCGCCGCTGGCGGCTCAACCACTCCCCGCTCTTCCTGGACTTCCTGGAGGGCAAGGTCGACTTCCCCTGCACGGCCTGGGCGATCCCCAACTACTCCCTCTTCGGCTGGCAGCGACCCTGCTACCTGATGGCCGACGGCTACGTCCCGACGTACCGCGAACTCATCGAGAAGACCGACTGGGACAAGTACGGGCGCGGCAAGGACCCGCGCTGCGACAACTGCATGGCCCACTGCGGCTACGAACCGACCGCCGTCCTCGCCACCATGGGCTCGCTGAAGGAGTCGCTGCGGGCCATGCGCGAGACCGTCGCCGGAAACCGCGAGTGACCTCGGTCCCTCTGGGCGTCCCCGAGGTACCGGCCCGTCCGATCGCCGCGCGACGCGTCTCGCGGCGGATCGACGTCGGGCCGGTACCGGTCGGGGGCGGGGCCCCCGTGTCGGTGCAGTCGATGACGACGACCCGTACGTCGGACATCGGCGCGACCCTCCAGCAGATCGCCGAACTCACCGCGTCCGGCTGCCAGATCGTCCGCGTCGCCTGTCCCACGCAGGACGACGCGGACGCGCTCGCGACCATCGCCCGCAAATCGCAGATCCCGGTGATCGCGGACATCCACTTCCAGCCGAAGTACGTGTTCGCCGCGATCGAGGCGGGCTGCGCGGCCGTCCGCGTCAACCCCGGGAACATCAAGCAGTTCGACGACCAGGTCCGCGAGATCGCGCGGGCCGCCCGCGATCACGGGACGCCGATCCGGATCGGGGTCAACGCGGGGTCGCTGGACCGGCGGCTGCTCCAGAAGTACGGCAAGGCGACGCCGGAGGCGCTGGTGGAGAGTGCGCTGTGGGAGGCGTCGCTGTTCGAGGAGCACGGGTTCCGCGACATCAAGATCTCCGTCAAGCACAACGACCCCGTCGTCATGGTCGAGGCGTACCGGCAGCTGGCCGCGCAGTGCGACTGTCCGCTGCACCTCGGGGTCACCGAGGCGGGGCCCGCGTTCCAGGGGACCGTCAAGTCGGCCGTCGCGTTCGGGGCGTTGCTGGCCCAGGGCATCGGCGACACCATCCGCGTCTCGCTGTCCGCGCCGCCCGCCGAGGAGGTCAAGGTCGGCATCCAGATCCTGGAGTCGCTGAACCTGCGGCAGCGGCGGCTGGAGATCGTCTCCTGCCCGTCCTGCGGGCGCGCCCAGGTCGACGTGTACAAGCTCGCCGACGAGGTCATGGCCGGGCTCGACGGCATGGAGGTGCCGCTGCGGGTCGCCGTCATGGGGTGCGTCGTCAACGGCCCCGGCGAGGCGCGGGAGGCCGACCTCGGGGTCGCCTCCGGGAACGGCAAGGGGCAGATCTTCGTGAAGGGCGAGGTCGTCAGGACCGTACCCGAGTCGAAGATCGTCGAGACCCTGATCGAGGAGGCGATGAAGATCGCCGCACAGCTGGAGAAGGACGGCGCCGGGACGGGAGAACCGGCCGTCACCGTGAGCTGAGAACAGCACGGACCGAAGGGGGACCGAGCGTGACGATTCTGGAGAGCATCCGGCAGCCGCGAGACCTGAAGGCGCTGAACGAGCCGCAGCTGCGCCGACTGTCCGAAGAGATCAGGGAGTTCCTGGTGCACGCGGTCGCCAGGACCGGCGGCCACCTCGGACCCAACCTGGGCGTGGTGGAGCTGACGATCGCCCTGCACCGGGTGTTCGCCTCGCCCGTCGACCGCATCCTGTGGGACACCGGCCACCAGGCCTACGTCCACAAGCTCCTGACGGGCCGTCAGGACTTCTCCAAGCTGCGCGGCAAGGGCGGCCTCTCCGGCTACCCCTCCCGCGAGGAGTCCGAGCACGACGTCATCGAGAACAGCCACGCCTCCACCGCGCTCGGCTGGGCCGACGGCCTCGCCAAGGCGCGGGACGTGCAGGGCGAGAAGGGCCACGTCGTCGCCGTCATCGGGGACGGCGCACTGACCGGCGGCATGGCCTGGGAGGCGCTCAACAACATCGCCGCCGCCAAGAACCGGCCCCTGATCATCGTCGTCAACGACAACGAACGCTCCTACGCGCCCACCATCGGCGGCCTCGCCAACCACCTCGCGACCCTGCGCACCACCGACTCCTACGAACGCGTCCTCGCCTGGGGCAAGGACGTCCTCCAGCACACGCCGGTCGTCGGACGGACCGTGTACGAGGCGCTGCACGGCGCGAAGAAGGGGTTCAAGGACGCGTTCGCGCCGCAGGGGCTCTTCGAGGACCTCGGCCTGAAATACGTCGGCCCCATCGACGGCCACGACATCAAGGCCGTCGAGTCCGCGCTGCGCCGCGCGAAACGTTTCCACGGGCCCGTGCTGGTGCACTGCCTCACGGAGAAGGGGCGCGGGTACGAGCCCGCCCTCGCGCACGAGGAGGACCACTTCCACACCGTCGGCGTCATGGACCCGGAGACCTGCGAGCCCCTCGCGCCCTCCAACGGGCCTTCCTGGACTTCGGTGTTCGGGGAGGAGATGGTCAGGATCGGGGAGGAGCGGGACGACGTCGTGGCGATCACGGCGGCCATGCTGCACCCCGTCGGGCTCGGCAGGTTCGCGGAGCGGTTCCCCGACCGGGTGTGGGACGTGGGGATCGCCGAGCAGCATGCGACGGTGAGCGCGGCGGGGCTGGCCACCGGGGGGCTGCATCCCGTCGTCGCCGTGTACGCGACCTTCCTCAACCGGGCTTTCGACCAGCTCCTCATGGACGTCGCCCTGCATCGGTGCGGGGTGACGTTCGTCCTCGACCGGGCCGGGGTGACCGGGGTCGACGGGGCGTCCCACAACGGGATGTGGGACATGTCGATCCTCCAGGTGGTGCCGGGGCTGCGGATCGCCGCGCCTCGGGACGCCGATCAACTCCGGGCGCAGTTGCGGGAGTCGGTGGCCGTGGACGACGCGCCCACGCTGATCCGGTTCCCCAAGGAGTCGGTGGGGCCTTCGATCCCGGCCGTCGAACGGGTCGGGGACATGGACGTGTTGCGGGCGGGGGCGGACGTCCTGCTCGTCGCCGTCGGGGTGATGGCGCCGGTCTGTCTCCAGGCCGCCGAACTGCTGGCGGCTCGGGGGATCGAGTGCACGGTCGTGGATCCTCGGTGGGTCAAGCCCGTCGACCCCGAGCTGCCCGGTCTTGCCGCGCGGCATCGGCTCGTTGCCGTGGTGGAGGACAACTCGCGTTCGGGCGGGGTGGGTTCGGCGGTTGCGCTGGCGCTGGGGGATGCCGAAGTGGACGTTCCCGTACGGCGGTTCGGGATTCCGGAGCAGTTCCTCGCGCACGCGAAGCGGGGGGAGGTGCTGGCGGACATCGGGCTGACGCCGGTGGAGATCGCGGGGCGGATCGGGGCGAGCCTCGCGGTCAAGGACGTGGCCGGGCAGGGGGGTTCCGCTGTCGCGGACGGGGCCGTCAAGGATGTCGCAGTCAAGGAGAAGGAATGAGCACGGAGTTCGACCTCGGCGCCCTCCTCGCAGCGCGCGGCGGCGAGCGCTACGAGCTGCACGGCAAGCACCTCAACCCCCAACTGCCGCGCATGCTGCACACCATCGGCTTCGACAAGGTGTACGACCGTGCCGAGGGCGCCCACTTCTGGGACGCCGACGGCAACGACCACCTCGACATGCTCGCCGGGTTCGGAGTGATGGCCCTCGGCCGCCACCACCCCGTCATCCGCAAGGCGTTGCACGACGTCCTCGACCTCGACCTCGCCGACCTCACGCGCTTCGACTGCCAGCCGCTGCCCGGACTCCTCGCGGAGAGGCTCCTCGCGCACAGCCCGCACCTGGACCGCGTGTTCTTCGGCAACAGCGGCACCGAAGCGGTCGAGACAGCGCTGAAGTTCGCCCGGTACGCGACCGGCAAGCCGCGCGTCCTGTACTGCGAGCACGCCTTCCACGGCCTGACCACCGGCGCCCTCTCGGTCAACGGCGAGGACGGCTTCCGGGACGGGTTCGCGCCGCTGCTGCCCGACACGGCCGTACCGCTCGGCGATCTCGACGCGCTGGCACGGGAGTTGAAGAAGGGTGACGTCGCCGCGCTGATCGTCGAGCCGATCCAGGGCAAGGGCGTGCACGAGGCGCCGCCCGGGTATCTGCGGGGCGCGCAGGAGTTGTTGCGCAAGCACAAAGCGCTGCTGATCGCCGACGAGGTGCAGACCGGGCTCGGGCGGACCGGGGACTTCTACGCCTACCAGCACGAGGACGGGGTCGAGCCGGACCTCGTGTGTGTCGCCAAGGCGCTGTCCGGCGGGTACGTGCCCGTGGGGGCGACGCTCGGGAAGGACTGGATCTTCAAGAAGGTCTACTCGTCGATGGACCGCGTCCTCGTGCACTCCGCGAGTTTCGGGTCCAACGCGCAGGCCATGGCTGTCGGGCTCGCCGTCCTCAGCGTCATGGAGAACGAGCAGACCGTCGCCCATGTCCGCCGGGTCGGGGAGCTGCTGAAGTCGCGGCTCGCGGCGCTGGTCGGGAAGTACGAGCTGCTCGCCGATGTGCGCGGGCGCGGGCTGATGATCGGCATCGAGTTCGGGAAGCCGTCCTCGCTGAAGCTGCGCAGCAGGTGGGCGATGCTCCAGGCCGCCCGCAAGGGGCTGTTCGCGCAGATGGTCGTCGTCCCGCTGCTCCAGCGGCACCGGATCCTCACGCAGGTCTCCGGGGACCATCTGGAGGTCATCAAGCTGATTCCGCCGCTCGTCGTGGACGAGGCGGACGTCGAGCGGTTCGTGGACGCGTTCACCGAGGTGATGGACGACGCGCATGGCGGGGGCGGGCTGATGTGGGACTTCGGGAAGACGCTGATCAAGCAGGCGGTGGCGAACCGGTGATCGAGTGGGGGGCGGCGGGCTGGTGACTGGCGGGCCGCTGATCCGGGATTTTGCCTGTGAGGCAAGAAAGTTGCCTCACAGGCAAGCTCGCGGCTGAATGGAGGCATGAGCACTCCGGACGCCGAGCCGACCACGGCCCTCCCGGCGATGGCCCCGCACCTGCGGGCCCTGCGCCGCCGCGCCTCCCTCACGCTGGAGGCCGCCGCGCGGTCCGCCGGGCTCTCGCCCGCCTACCTCTCCCGGCTGGAGACCGGCCAGCGCCAGCCCTCGCTGCCGATGCTGCTCGCGCTCGCCCGGGTCTACGGTACGACGGTCTCCGAACTCCTCGGCGAGACGTCCGCCGTACGGGACGCGGTCGTGCGCGCCGGGGACATGGAGCCCACCGAGGCGGGCGGCTGGACGTACGTCCAGGCCGGGGCCGCCGGGCGCGGGATGCAGGCCCTGCGGGTGCGGGTGCCGCACGGCGCGCAGGGCGACATCGTGCGCGTGCACCCCGGTGAGGAGTGGCTGTACGTCCTCAAGGGGCGCCTGCGGCTGACCCTCGGCGACTCCACGCACCTCCTCGACCCCGGGGATAGCGCGCACTTCGACTCGCTGACCCCGCACCGCATCGCCGCGCGCGACGCGTCCGGCGTCGACCTTCTGTTCGTCCACACCCTGCTGCAGAGCCCCACGGCCACGCTGTGCCTGGGGACCGACCCTGGAGAACGCCATGAGTGACAACCGTGAGGAAGGCTTCCCGCGTGCGCTGTGGATCAGGCTGCTGATCTATGTCGTCGGCGGCCACGTCCTGGCGCTGTTCATCTGGTTCCTGTTCGAGGCGGGAGCCCGGCAGTAGGCGGGTCGAGGGCCGGGGGGATCACTCCAGGAAGCGGTCCTTCAGGCGGGCCCGCAGCTCCGGCGTCACCCCGAGGCCCTGCTCCAGATACGCGTCCACCGACCCCCAGTGCTCGTCGATCGCGGTGAAGGCCGCCTGGAGGTACTCGGCGCGGGCCTCGAACAGGGGGCTGAGGAGTTCGGTGATCTCGGGGTCGCGCGCGGGGGGCACGGAGCCGTCCGTCCGGCGCAGCTGGTAGCGGCGGTGGGTCGCGTTGGACTCCAGGTAGTCCGCGACGATCGCCTCGCGCTCTACGTCCAGCGCGAGGAGCGTCACCGCGATGGACAGGCCCGCGCGGTCCTTGCCGGCGGCGCAGTGCATCAGCGCGGGCGTGCTGTCGTCGGCGAGGGCGGCCAGCACCTGGGAGTGCTCGGGCGTGCGCCCCTTGATGATCGTCCGGTACGAGGCGATCATGCGCCCGGCCGCCTTGCCCCCGCCGAGGAGCTCGCGCAGCTGCTCGATCCTGCCGTCGCGGACCATCGCCCAGAACTCCGCGCCGTCCGCCGGGTCCGACAGCGGCAGGTTCACATTGCGCGTGCCCGGCAGTTCGACGTCCGGGCCCTCCAGCTTCTGGTCCGCCGCGTTGCGGAAGTCGAAGACCGTGTGCAGCCCCAGCGAGGCCAGGAACGCGGCGTCCTCCTCGGTCGCGTGCGCCAGATGGCCGCTGCGGAACAGCACGCCCTGGCGCACCCGGCGCCCGTCGGTCGTCGGCAGGCCTCCGACGTCACGAAAGTTGCGCACGCCTGCCAGCTCGGGTTCGGTCGAGGGGATCTGCTGCGTCACGGGGTCTCCCTCCCAGTCGGTCCCGGACCGGCGCGGCTCAGGAAAATGGCCGGTGGGACACGCTGTCGACGATACGACATGGGGGTGACACCTCATGAGTTATCCACAGGCGTTGCAGGCGGCCCCCGGGACCCCCGATGATGTTGCTGTCTGGTCGTACGTGTTCGTATGTGTTTTAACTGATTTTCGATCGTGTGAGGGTCTGATGCTGGAAACCGCTGAGAACGGGCGTACGTGGCTCCTGTCGGGCCCCACGAGCAGTTACGCCCTCCACCTCACCGAACGCGGCGAACTGCTGCACCTGCACTGGGGACCGGCGATCGCCCTCGCCGACGCCGAGGCGCTGGCGGCCGTCCCGCTGCCGCACGGCTCGTCCTTCGAGTCCGCGCTCGACGGCCGTGAGGAGTACCCCGTCGAGGGCGGCCCCCGCTTCACCCGCCCCGCGCTCTCCGTGCGCACACCCGCGCGCCGGGGCACCGAGTGGGCCTTCGAGTCGTACGAGGCGGACGGCAATGAACTCCGGCTCGCGTTCCGGGACGGCGGACTGACCGTCGCGCTGCACTACCGGATGCGCGGGGACGTCGTCGAGCGCTGGGCCGTCCTCGGCAACGACGGCGCCGAACCCCTGGAGCTGCTGCGCGCCGACTCCGCGACCTGGACCCTCCCGCACCGCGAGGGCTGGCGCCTCTCCCAGCTCCACGGCCGCTGGGCAGCCGAGTCCCGCCTCACGCGCACGCAGCTCACCTACGGCGAGAAGGCCATCGGCAGCCGTCGCGGCCACACCGGCCACCCGCACCTGCCCTGGGTCGCCCTCGACACCGACGCCACCGAGGAGACCGGCGAGGTCTTCACCACCGCCCTCGGCTGGTCCGGCTCCTGGCGGATCGCCGTCGCCCAGCTCCCCGACGCGCGCGTACAGATCACCGGCGGCGCCGGGCACGACGACTCGGGCCTGCTCCTCCTCGCCGACGGCGACTCCTTCACGACGCCCGTCTTCGCGGCCCTGTGGTCCGACGGCGGCTACGGCGGCGCCAGCCGCGCCTGGCACGTCTACCAGCGCGAGCACGTCATTCCGGACGCCCACGAGAACCGCCCGGTGCTGTTCAACTCCTGGGAGGCGACCACCTTCGACATCTCCGAGGAGCAGCAGCTCGTCCTCGCGCGCAAGGCCGCCGACATCGGGGTCGAGCTGTTCGTCGTCGACGACGGCTGGTTCGGCAAGCGCGTCAGCGACCGTGCGGGCCTCGGCGACTGGACGCCCAACCCCGACCGCTTCCCGCAGGGCCTCAAGCCCCTCGCCGACCAGGTGCACGGCCTCGGGATGCAGTTCGGCATCTGGGTCGAGCCCGAGATGGTCAACCCGGACAGCGACCTCTACCGCGCGCACCCCGACTGGGTGCAGTTCCAGGAGGGCCGCACGCGCAGCGAGTTCCGCAACCAGCTGATGCTGAACCTCGCGCGCGAGGACGTCCAGGAGTACCTCTGGGAGCAGCTCGACACGCTCCTGTCCAGCGCCCCCATCGACTACGTGAAGTGGGACTTCAACCGCTGCTTCACCGACGCCGGCTGGCCCGGTGACCCCTACCCGCAGCGCCTGTGGGTCGACCACGTGCGCGCGCTGTACCGGCTCCTGGACCGGCTGCGCGCGGCGCACCCCGGTGTCGCCTTCGAGTCCTGCTCGGGCGGCGGCGGCCGGATCGACCTCGGCATCCTCAGCCGCACCGACCAGGTGTGGACCTCCGACAACACCGACCCGTTGGACCGGCTCGCCATCCAGCACGGCTTCAGCCAGATCCACCCCGCGCGCGTGATGGCCGCCTGGGTCACCGACAGCCCCAACACCCAGCTCAACCACCGGGTCAGCTCGCTGAAGTTCCGGTTCGTCAGCTCCTTCGCCGGGGTGCTCGGCGTCGGCGGGGACCTCTCGGAGTGGACCGACGCGGAACTCGCCGAGGCGCGCGAGTGGGTGGATCTCTACAAGAAGATCCGGCCCGTCGTCCAGCAGGGCGACCTGTACCGGCTGCGCGCCCCCGAGGGCGGTCTCAGCGCCGTGCAGTACGTGCGCGGTGACGACACCGTCGTCCTGGCCTGGCTCCAGGCCCAGCACTACGGGGAGCCTGTACCGGCGGTGCGGCTGCGCGGACTTGACGCGACGGCGTCGTACGAATGCCTCGAAACCGGCGAAATCCACCGAGGTGCGGTGCTGGTGCATCACGGGCTGCGGACCGGGCTGAGCGGTGACCTCGATGCGGCGGTATTCCGGCTGCGCCGCATCTGAGGTTTCTGTCCGAATTGGGAAATCTGTGAATCGGTCGCGTGAGCAGGGTCATATTTCTGGCCCTGCGCCACGCGTCATGCGCACGTAATAGGCCGGATTTTCAAGGGGATTCAGGGGTTCGGGAGGGTTTTCACGCGGTGTGCGGAGACGGTCGAAACGCACCATGAATCGGCAGGAAAAAGATTCATATACAACTTCTGCTTGTCCCCGTGCGTCCGCGTCGCCTACGTTCATCACCAATCCGGACGGACGCCGAATCCTGCCGCGGTCCGGAGCCGAACACATCCACCAACGAAACGGCAGGAGCGGGGGACCCACAGGCAGTTCCGCCTGGTCCGGTCTTCCCGGAGCAGGCTTGGGGTAAAGCGGCGCCTCGGCGCCGCCGGACATCTCCTGTCCGCACCCGACAGCTCACCTCGTAGGCGCAGGAGAGGAAATCCATGCCCGCCAGGGGTAAGCACCGCCGCCCGAAGCCGCCTCGTTTCTCCCGGTCGCTCGCCGTGGCCGGAACGGGTGGCGCGGCGCTCGCCATTCCGCTCATCGGGGCCACCGGGGCACACGCCCAGACGGCGTCCGCCGCGGGCACCACCGCTACCGCCGCCTCCGTGGCGCCGGTCTCCGGGAAGACGGTCCAGGCCGTCCCGGTCGCGCGCACGGCCTCGGCGACGACGTCGGCCACCACGCGCAAGACGACCACCTACACCGTCCGCTCCGGCGACTACCTCTCGAAGATCGCCGATGAGCAGAACCTCACGGGCGGCTGGCAGCGTCTGTACGAGGACAACCGGGACGCCGTCGGCTCCGACCCGTCGCTGATCCACCCCGGGCTGCGGCTGTCGCTCGGCGCGAAGGCGGCGCGGGCGGAAAGCTCCTCCGGCTCCTCGTCGTCGAGTTCGTCCTCCGGCTCGTCCTCCTCCGGCTCGCGGTCGTCGCAGAAGTCGCAGGGTTCCTCGGACTCCTCGGCTTCCTCGAAGGGCTCCTCCTCGAAGAGTTCCTCCTCGAAGGCCACCACCGAGAGCGCCTCGTCCTCCTCCGGCTTCACCCTCCCCGTCCGGGGCGCGATCATAGGCACCGGCTACCGCGTCGCCGGCAGCATGTGGTCCAGCGGCTACCACACGGGCGTCGACTTCGTCGTCCCGAGCGGTACGACCCTGCGGGCGGTCGGCGCCGGTACGGTCGTCGCGGCCGGCTGGGGCGGGGCGTACGGCAACCAGGTCGTCATCAGGCTCGCGGACGGCTACTACGCGCAGTACGCGCACCTCTCGGCGCTCAACGTCTCGGTCGGCCAGACCGTCGGCGAGGGCCAGCAGATCGGCTACTCCGGCGCCACGGGCAACGTGACCGGAGCGCACCTGCACTTCGAGATGCGCACGACCCCGGACTACGGCTCGGACATAGACCCGCTCGCGTACCTCCGCTCGCACGGAGTCTCCGTCTGACACCAGCATCGTCTGTACACGCCTCCGAAGGCCGGACCCCCGATCCCCGGGTCCGGCCTTCGGGGCGTTCGCGGACGTTCACCGGGGGCAACGATGTTGCTTCTTGCGCGAACATGATCGTTCTGTTGCGGTCGTGTGGCATCCGTCGACAGCCGGGAAAGCGCGGAGACACAGTGATCTCCGTTCCCTCGCAAGCGCTTTCCTGGAGGTCCCGTGTCCGGCGTCCACCGACGTACCGTCATCAAGGGCGCCGCAGTCGCGGCAGCCGCCACCTCGTTCTCCTGGGCCCTGTCCCGCCCCGCAGCCGCAGCCGCAGCCGCAGCGTCCGGCACGGCCACCGGCACCGAGCTGCACTGGCTGGAGGGCACCCCCGACGCCCACGCCGGCACCACCTGGGGCGTCCCCTGGGCGCGCGGAACGCACAGACCCGGACAGCCCCTGAAGCTGACGACCGCCGACGGCACCGACGTCCCCGTCCAGACCTGGCCCACCGCCTACTGGCCCGACGGCTCGGTCAAGTGGACGGCCCACGCGATCGCCCCCGACGCCCCCCGCTCCGACCGCTACCTCCTCGACGCGGGCACCCCGGCCGCACCGGAACACCGGGTGACGGTCCGGCGCGCGAAGGGCGGCGTCGAGGTCTCGACCGGCGTCCTGACGGCGCTCTTCGCGGAGAAGGGCGCCGACACCGTCGTACGGAGCCTGAAGCGCGGCGGGGTCGAGGTCGCGCGGGACGGGCGGCTGGTCGCGCTGCGGCAGGGGAGTGTGCGGGACGGGGCCGACGTGGAGGCGTTCGCCGGGCGGGTGGAGAAGGTGGAGGTCGAGCAGGACGGGCCGGTGCGGGCCGTCGTACGGGTCGAGGGGCGGCACCGGCACGGCGGGCGGGGGTGGCTGCCGTTCGTGCTGCGGTTCGCGTTCTCGGCCGGGGCGGAGTCGTTCCGGCTCGTGCACACCTTCGTCTGGGACGGCGAGCAGGAACCCGGCCGCGACCAGGGCGACTTCCTGCGCGGGCTCGGGGTGCGCTTCACGGTCCCGCTGCGCGACCAGGCGTACGACCGGCACATCCGCTTCGCCGACTCGGGCGGGGGCCTGTTCGCCGAGGCCGTCCAGGGCATCACCGGCCTGCGCCGCGACCCCGGTGCGGCGGTCCGGGCCGCGCAGGTCGCCGGGGAGAAGCTGCCCGACCTCGCGACCTGGGACACGCGCGTGTCGAGCCGCCTCGCCTACATCCCCCAGTGGGGCGACTACACGCTGGCCCAACTCACCGCCGACGGCTACCAGATCCGCAAGCGCACCAAGGCCGGTCACGGCTGGATCCCGGCCGCCGCCGGTCAACGTGCCGGTGGATTCGGGTACGTCGGCGGCGCGAGCGGCGGACTGGCCTTCGGCGTACGGGACTTCTGGCAGCGCCATCCCACCCAGCTCGACGTGCGCGGCGCCGCGAGCAGCGCCGCCGAGGTCACCCTCTGGCTCTACGCCCCGGAGGCCCAGCCGCTCGATCTGCGCTTCTACCACGACGGGTTGGGCCAGGACACGTACGACAAGCAGTCGGACGGCGGCCTGGAGATCACGTACGAGGACTACGAGCCCGGCTTCGGCACGCCGTACGGGATCGCGCGGACCAGTGAACTCACGTTCTGGGCCGTGGAGAAGACACCGGCCGCCGCTCAACTCGCCGGTTTTTCTAGAGCTGTTGCGGCCCCGCCCCTTCTGACCGCCACGCCTCAACGCCTGCACTCCGCCGGGGTGTTCGGCGACTGGGCGCCCGTCGACCGTTCCTCGAAGGCCCGCGCGGTCGTCGAGGACCACCTCGACGACCTGTTCGCCTACTACCGCGACCAGCGCGAGGAGCGGCGCTGGTACGGGTTCCTCGACTACGGCGACGTCCAGCACACCTACGACACCGACCGGCACGTCTGGCGCTACGACGTCGGCGGATTCGCCTGGGACAACTCGGAGTTGGGGACCGACCTCTGGCTCTGGTACCACTTCCTGCGCACCGGCTCCGCCGAGGTGTTCCGGTTCGCGGAGGCGATGACGCGGCACACCGGCGAGGTCGACGTCTACCACCTCGGCAAGTGGGCGGGGCTCGGCACCCGGCACGGCGTCCAGCACTACGCGGACAGCGCCAAGCAGGTGCGGATCTCGACGGCGGCCAACCGGCGCTTCTTCTACTACCTCACGGGCGACGAGCGCACCGGCGACCTGCTGCGCGAACTCGCCGACGTGGAGCGGACGTTCCTCGCCGTCGACCCGCAGCGCAAGGTCCGCACCGACGGCTACACCCCCGGCGACCGGCACGCCCTCTCCGTCGGCTTCGGCACCGACTGGGGCGGCATCTTGGCGGCCTGGCTCACCGAGTGGGAGCGACGTGGACCGCGGGCGGAGCAGGCCCGGACGAAACTGGTCAACTCCCTGCGGACGATAGCCGCGCAGCCCAACGGCTTCTTCACCGGCGCCGGTCTCCTCGACGCCGACACCGGCCGGTTCGCGCTCACGGCGAGCACGGCGGTGAACGTGTCGCACCTCAGCGCCGTGTTCGGGCTCGTGGAGACCACCAGCGAGATCGTCGCTCTCCTGGGCGACCAGGAACCGGAGTTCCGCACGGCCTGGCTGAACTACGCCCGCTACTACAACGCGACCGACGCCCAGAAGCGCCAACTCACCGGCTCCACCTGGAAGTCGGCCCTCCCGGCCGCCCACTCCCGCATCACCGCGTACGCCGCCCGCCACCAGGACGACCCCGCCCTCGCGAGCCGCGCCTGGAAGGAGTTCTTCACCGGCGCCGACACCTACTTCCCGTCGAACGACTGGTCCCGCGTCACCGTCCCCACGCCCCAAGTCCTGCGCACCACGCGGGAGATCCCCTGGGTCTCCACCAACTCCTCGGCGCAGTGGGCACTCGCGGCGATCCAGAACCTCGCCCTGATCGGAGATGAGATCCCGTCATGAAACGCCTCCTGATACCGGCGCTCGGCCTCGCCTTCCTCGTCCCGCAACCCGCCCACGCGGTAGGCACGGACACGGTCCGCCCCGACGACCGACGCCTCGCCTACGAGGGCCACTGGAGCCGGAGCGCCGAGGCCGCCGTGACCGTCAACTCCGGTTCCCGGCTGCGCTTCTCCTTCACCGGGAACACCGTCCACGCCCTCTTCGACGTCGCCTCCGTCACCGTTCCCGCGCAGGTGTACGTGTCCGTCGACGGCGGCCCCAAGCAGCGGTACGACGTCGACCGCGCCGACATCGAGATCACCGCGCAGGGGCGCGGACCGCACACCGCCGAACTGTCCGTGAAGGACGTGTTCTCGCGGGTGAACCGGTGGGTGCCGCCGCTCCAGACGGGGGTGACGCTCACCGGGCTCAAGGGGCGGGTGATCCCTCAACGCGCTGAGCACAAGCGGCAGTTCGCGTTCTACGGCGACTCCGTCACGCAGGGCGTCAACGCTCTGTGCGGCAGCAGTACGACCGACTGCGCCGACGGAACGGCCGCCTACCCGACGCTGGTCGCCGACGCGCTGCACGCCTCGCTGACCCAGGTCGGGTTCGGGCGGCAGGGCGTGATCCTCACCGGGAACGGGGGAGTGCCGAACGCCCGGGACGCGTACGGCTGGAACTACGCGGGATCGGCGGCGAGTTCGGACCGCGAGGCCGATGTCGTCGTGGTCAACCAGGGGTCGAACGACGCGGCGTACGGGGCCGAGGAGTTCACCGCCGCCTACCGTGCGTACCTCGCGCAACTGCGTCAAGCCGCCCCGCACGCACGGATCTTGGCGCTGCGGCCCTTCAACGGCACGCACGCGGCGGACGTTTCGGCGGCCGTCTCCCAACTCGCCGATCCCCGCACCGAGTTCGTGGACACCACCGGATGGATCTCCACGGAAGATCTCAACGACGCGGTCCACCCGAGCGTCCAGGGCCACCGTAAGGTGGCGGACCGGTTGATCACTCTGCTGACCCCGACCGAAGGAGCGCACCGACATGACGACCACGCGTAGAGCGTTCGGCGCCCTCGCGGCGGGAGCCGCCCTCGCCGCCGTCGCCCCCGCGACGCAGGCCGCCGCCGCACCGCGTCGCCGGCTCCTCGCCCACGACGACTTCTGCCACGGGCTCGGGAAGTGGGCCGTGGAGCTGGAGAAGGGCGGCACGGTCACGGCCTCGCGGGGTGTGCTCGAAGTGGACGTGCCCGCCGGGGCGACCATCTGGCTCCGGCAGCCCCTCCAGGGGCCGTACGTCATCGAGTACACCGCGACCCCCGTTTCCGCCGGGGGTGTCAACGACCGGGTCTCCGACCTCAACAACTTCTGGAACGCCGTCGACGTCCGCTCGCCGGACGACCTCTTCGCGACCGCTCGCGGGGGCGCGCTCGCGGAGTACGACTACCTGAAGACCTACTATTCCGGGTACGGCGCCAACTACAACACGACGACCCGGCTGCGGCGGTATGTCGGTCAGGCGGGGGTCCGGCCGCTGATCTACGACTACACCGAGCCGCTGCTCGTCGCGAACGAGCCGAACCGGGTGCGGATCGTCTCCGACGGGTCGACCGTGCAGTGGTGGGACAACGGGCGGCTCGTCTTCGACTACCGCGATCCCGAGCCGTACACGGGCGGGCATTTCGCCTTCCGGACCACCTGGAGCCATTTCCGGATTGAAAGGTTCCGGGTGTGGGGCGTATTCCCGGGTTGGACAACTCTTTAGAAGTGTCTTATCTCACCGTCCGTCAACCCTTTATTACGGTCGCGTAGGTCACATTCGAAGGTGAATCATGGGCTGTTGTGGCAGACGATTCGAAGAGTGACAGCAAGACAGTGATGATCGGGTCGTACGTGGCGGTGGGGGACAGCTTCACCGAAGGCGTCGGCGACCCCGGTCCCGACGGGGCGTTCGTCGGCTGGGCCGACCGGTTCGCGGTACTCCTCGCGGACCGGCGGGCCGAGGGCGACTTCGCGTACACGAACCTGGCGGTGCGCGGGAAGCTGCTCGACCAGGTCGTCGCCGACCAGCTTCCCCAGGCCGCCGCGTTGGCCCCCGACCTGGTGTCCCTGTGCGCGGGCGGCAACGACATCCTGCGCCCCGGGACCGACCCCGACGAAGTCGCCGAACGGTTCGAACTCGCCGTCGCGCAGATGGTGTCCGCGGCCGGCACGGTGATGGTGACGACCGGGTTCGACACCCGGCAGATGCCGGTCCTCAAGCACCTGCGCGGCAAGATCGCGACGTACAACGGACACGTCCGTGCCATCGCCGACCGGTACGGGTGTCCCGTCCTCGACCTGTGGTCCCTGCGCTCCGTCCAGGACCGCAGGGCCTGGGACGACGACCGGCTCCACCTGTCCCCGGAGGGGCACACACGCGTGGCGCTCCGCGCGGGGCAGACGCTGGGCCTCGACGTTCCGGCCGACCCCGAGCAGCCGTGGCCCGCGCTCCCGCCGCGCGGGCCGCTGGACGTCCGGCGCGACGACGTGCACTGGGCGCGCGAGTACCTCGTGCCGTGGATCGGGCGCCGACTGCGCGGCGAGTCCTCCGGGGACCATGTGACGGCGAAGGGCACGCTGTCGCCGGACGACATCAAGATGCGGATCTCGGCGGTGGCCTGAGGCGCCGGCGTACGGAGTGGCGCCGTTCGCTTGTCACGGGGGCTCGGCCAGTGAGGTGATCGTACGGGAGTGGTGCGGATGGGGGTCCCGGTGCGGGTGCTGGGATGGCCGGACGCCTCCGGGGGTTTCCCGGGCGGCGGAACGTCGTCCCCGATCTGCGTAAAGGACCGGCCCGCATGCCCCGTTCCCGTACGTCCCGAGCCACCGCCGCGCTCGCCGTGACCCTCCTCTCGCTGGGCCTGTCCGCGCCCGGTGCCGCCGCGCTGGACGCGGGGCACGCCTCCGCGCCCGTCGCCGCGCGCGCCGCGTCCGCGCCGACCACGGTCACCGTGACCGGGGACGGCACCGCGAGCGCCGAGCCCGACCTCGCGGTGCTGGGCGTCGGGGTCGAGGCGACCGCGAAGACCGCGAAGGAGGCGATGGCCGCGCAGAACAAGGCGGCCGACGCGCTGCTGAAGGCGGTGCGCGGGCAGGGGGTCGCCGACAAGGACATCCACACCGACGGCGTCGCCCTGAACCCCGTCTACGACTACACGGACGGCACCTCCGTCCTCACCGGCTACCGCGCCGCGCAGTCCTTCACGGTCAAGGTCCGCGTCATCGACCGCACCGGCACCGTCCTCCAGGCCGTCACCGACGCCACCGGCGACGCGGGCCGCGTCAACTCCGTCGTCTTCGACCTCGCGAACCGTGAACCCCTCCAACGCGCCGCCCGCAAGGCCGCGTTCACGGACGCCCGGTCCAAGGCCGAGCAGTACGCCGCGCTGAGCGGGCACCACCTCGGCCGCCTGGTGACCTTGAGCGAGGGCAGCACGGGGTACGCGACCCCGGCCCCGCCGATGGCCGCGGACATGCCGGCCGGCGGCCTCGGCGCCGTACCGCTGGCACCGGGCGAGATCAAGGCGACGTCCTCGGTGACGGTGGTGTACGAGCTGGACTGAGCGGGGTCGTGTGCGCAGGCCGTCCGGGCTGGGGCTCGGGCGGCCTGCGGTGTTTTTATCAGGTCACCTTCCGGCGATGCGGAATCAAGTCGGCTGTCGCAGCGTTTTCCCAGATGGTCCGGCGGCGCCGGGGCGCGGCTCGGCGGAGGGTTCGTGCAGGGTCCTGGGGCCCGGGCCGGTTGTCAGAGGGGCCGACCATAATGGGAAGTCTCAGCAGAACCATCTGGAGGTACCGTGGCCGGTTCCCGTTCCCTCAGCTCCGGGCTCCGCGCGTTGACGCCCGCGGCGTTCGGCGTGGACCCGAGCGGTGAGCGTATGGCGCGGATCCGCAGATCGCCGCATTTCAAGGACGGGGTCTTCGTCAATCCGGGTGGCCCGGCGACGGTCAGGCCCGCCGGTTCCGCCGCCGACTTCGCGCGCGCCTTCTTCGACAAGGACACCCGCCCCCAGCGAGCCCCCTCCGGCACCATCCCCGTCCACGCCACGACCCTCGCCGACCTCGCCAAGCCCCCGGCGACGGGCCTGCGCGTGACCTGGATGGGCCACTCCAGCGTGCTCGCCGAGATCGACGGCCACCGCGTACTGTTCGACCCGGTCTGGGGCGAGCGCTGCTCCCCCGTACCCTTCGTGGGCCCCAAGCGCCTCCACCCCGTGCCCCTCCCGCTCGCCGCCCTCGGCCCGGTCGACGTCGTCGTCATCTCGCACGACCACTACGACCACCTCGACCTGCCCACGATCAAGGCGCTGGCCGGCACGGACACCCTGTTCGCCGTCCCCCTCGGCGTCGGCGCGCACCTGGAGCACTGGGGCGTCCCCGCCGATCGCCTGCGCGAGCTGGACTGGCACGAGGAGACCAAGGTCGGCGGCCTCACCCTGACCGCGACCCCGGCCCGCCACTTCTGCGGACGAGGCCTGCGCAACACGCAGCACACGCTGTGGGCGTCCTGGTCGGTCGCCGGTTCCGAGCACCGGATCTACCACAGCGGCGACACCGGCTACTTCGAGGGCTTCCGGGACATCGGCGCCGCGCACGGCCCGTTCGACATCACGATGATCCAGATCGGCGCGTACTCGGCGCTGTGGCCGGACATCCACATGACGCCCGAGGAGGGCATGCGCGCCCACCTCGACCTCCAGGGCGGCGCCCCGTCCGGCGTGATGATGCCGATCCACTGGGGCACGTTCAACCTCGCGCAGCACCCGTGGGCGGAGCCGGGGGAGTGGACGCTGGCGGCGGGCGAGGCCGTCGGCCAGGCCGTCGCCGTACCGATCCCGGGCCAGCCCTTCGAACCCGGCGGCGAACTGCCGACGCGGGCCTGGTGGCGGAGCATCTCGGCGCCGCTGGAGAAGGAGTGGCCGGTGCCGACGGTGTCGCGGGGCGACCTGGGGCTCGTCGGCGAGGGCTGAGACCGGTCGGTCGTACGCCGGGGTGGGGTTCTTTCGAGCCCGCCCCGGCTTTTTGTTGGCCAAAGCGAACACGCTGAGTGACCGGCGTCCGGGGCGGGTGTCCGGCTTCCGTACGGGACCGCTTGAGACCGTCCCTGATCAGTTCTTTTCCCTACGTGACACCCGTCCGCAGCGGGTTATCGGGCAGGCGTGCGAGCGCTCATACCAGAGCGGGACGATTGCCGCAGGAGTTCGCCAACTGCCCGCCGTACCTGCCTCGTTGGCAACTACTGTGAGTCGCCGCACAGCCAGGGACCCGACGGATCAGGACGAGGACACGGATGTCGCACCTCCGCGCACCCGCCGCACGCGCAGACCGCCGTGAGGGCGGACGGCACGGACGACCGGTCGCCCGCACGACCGAGACCCACATACGGCCGCACCTGCTGCGGCTCGCGGTACTGCCGCCGACCGCCGTCGCGCTCGGCGCGTGCGCGGTCGTGCTGTTCACCGTGCGCGCCACCGGCGTCCCGCTCGGACCCACCCTGTGGGCCGTCATCGCGGGCGCGGTCGTCGTCACCGGCGCGGGGATCGGGGTCGCCGCCGTCGCCGCGGGACGTACCGCCCGGTCGGTCACCGACCGGATCGACGCGCTGCGGCGGGCCGCCGCGCGCGGAGAGGCCGATCTGCGGGCGCTGGTCGAGGCGTTACGGCGCGGGGAGGCGCCGCCCCAGCGCCGTACGCGGGGGCTGCCGCCCGGGGACGCCGACGAGTTCGAGCTGCTCGCGGCGGATCTCGCGCGGGCGCACGACGGGGCTGTGGCGGCGGTCGTCCAGGCGACGCAGTTGTCCAGCCGGACCGGGAGCGAGCAGAAGCTGGAGGTGTTCCTCAATCTCGCGCGGCGCCTCCAGTCCCTCGTGCACCGGGAGATCCTGCTCCTCGACGAGCTGGAGAACGAGATCGAGGATCCCGACCTGCTGAAGGGGCTCTTCCACGTCGACCACCTCGCGACGCGGGTGCGGCGGCATGCGGAGAACCTCGCGGTGCTGGGGGGTGCAGTGTCGCGGCGGCAGTGGAGCCACCCCGTCTCCATGACCGAGGTGCTGCGGTCCGCGATCGCCGAGGTCGAGCAGTACTCGCGCGTGAAGCTGGTCCCGCCCGTCGACGGCGACCTCCGGGGGCACGCCGTCGCGGACGTCATCCACCTCCTCGCCGAGCTCGTCGAGAACGCCACGGTCTTCTCCGCTCCCCACACCCAGGTCCTCCTGCGCGCCAACCTCGTCACCTCCGGCCTCGCGGTCGAGGTCGAGGACCGGGGGCTCGGCATGCCGCCGGAGGAACAGGCCCGCATGAACGCGCTCCTGGCGGACCCGGACCAGGTCAACGTCGGCCGCCTGCTGGCCGACGGCCGGATCGGACTGTTCGTGGTCTCCCAGCTCGCCCGCCGGCACGGGATTCGGGTGCGGCTCCAGAACAACATCTACGGCGGGGTCCAGGCGATCCTGGTGGTGCCGCAGGCGCTGCTGGGGGAGGCGGGGCGGGGGCCGTTGGGTACGACGACGGCGGGGCCCCAGTCGACGGACGGCACCGGCATCGTCGTACCGGAGGCCGCGCCGACCGCCACGCGTGTGACGCCGACGGCCACCCCACCGCACGGTACGCACACGCCGTCACCCGCCACCCCGGGTCCCCGCCACGCGAGCCCCCGGACGGCACCGAGAGCCAACGGCACGCAGCCGCCTGCCGGGGCACACCGGGTCAACGGCACGCACCCCACCGACCCCGCCCCCGGCAACGGCGTACGCCCCGCCCCTCTCCCCACGCGCAACACCCGGGAAGCGCGGCCCAACCCCGCCGAGGCGCGGCCCGGGATCAGGGTCGGGGACCGGGCCGCCGTCGAGGAGGTGCAGGGGGAGGTGCCGGTGCCGAGGGTGGGGGCCGTGCGGGGGACGATCGGGAAGCCCAGGCTGCCCCGGCGCCGGGCGCAGGAACACCTGGCTCCGCAGTTGCGCGGGGGGCCCGTACCGAGGCCCGAGAACGAGGAGCCCGGGGGACACGATCCGGGGCTGATGGCGGCGTTCCAGCGGGGGATGGGCCTCGCGGAGGCACAACTCGGCATGGAAACGGCCGAACTCGGCCAGGCCCAGGCCCCCGACACCCCCCTGACTTTCCCTACTCCTTTGACTTCCCCCACCCCCCTCACCCCGACCTCCGACGGAAACCCCCTCTCACGATGACCCCGTTACCAAGCCCCACCGCCACCCCGTCCCCCGAGCCCCCCACCCACCGCGGCCCCCCGAACCACCCCGCGCCCCCACCCCACACCTCCGCAACCCCCCTCAAGGAGTCGATCCACCATGGCGAGCGACGCGCCGGCCACCGGACACGCATCCGATCTCGACTGGCTGATGAGCGGCCTCGTGCAGCGTGTGCCTCACACGACGAGCGCGGTGCTGTTGTCGTGCGACGGGCTCGTGAAGTCTGTGCACGGGTTGGACCACGACAGCGCGGACCATATGGCGGCGCTGGCGTCGGGCCTGTATTCGCTGGGCCGCAGCGCGGGCGTGAGGTTCGCGGACGGCGGGGACGTGCGGCAGGTGGTGGTGGAGCTGGACTCCGCGCTGCTGTTCGTGACGACGGCCGGATCGGGCACGTGTCTCGCCGTGATGGCCGGCCGGGAGGCCGACGCGGCGGTGCTCGGCTACGAGATGGCGATGCTCGTCAAGAGCGTACGGCCGTACCTCGTGACCGCCCCCCGCCAGCACCCCGCCGAACCCCCGGCGATGAGGTCGTGAACGTGATGGCGGCCGACGGGCCGTGGCTCGACGACGCGGCCGGCCGCCTGGTGCGTCCCTTCACCGTGAGCAACGGCCGCACCAGGCCCACCGTCGCCCTGGACCTGATGTCGCAGGTACGGGTCACCGGGACGAGCCCCCTCGGCTATCTGGGCCCGGAGCACGCGCAGGCGCTCGACCTGTGCCGCGCCCCGGTGCCGGTGGCCGAGGTGGCCGCCCATCTGAAACTCCCGGCGGCGGTCACCAAAGTGCTGCTGTCGGACCTGGTGGACTGCGGGGCTCTGACCACGAAACCCCCGGAGTTCCACCACAACCCCACCGACCGGGCCCTACTGGAGGCGGTGCTCGATGGACTACGACGACAGCTGTGAGTACGACGCGTACGGCTCCCGCGATGATCAGACCCCGTTCCCGACCGCGCTGAAAGTGCTGGTCGCGGGCGGGTTCGGGGTCGGCAAGACCACCTTCGTCGGCGCGGTCAGCGAGATCGCGCCGCTGTGCACGGAGGAACTGCTCACGACCGTCAGCGCCGGCACCGACAGCCTCGACGGCGTCGAGAACAAGGTCGAGACGACCGTCGCCATGGACTTCGGCCGCATCAGCCTGGACCCGGACCACGTCCTGTACCTGTTCGGGACGCCGGGCCAGCAGCGGTTCTGGTTCATGTGGGACGAACTGTGCGAGGGCGCCCTCGGCGCGGTGATCCTCGCGGACACCCGCCGCCTCCAGGACTGCTTCGCGGCGGTCGACTTCTTCGAGGAGCGCGGCCTCGGATTCATCGTCGCCGTCAACGAGTTCGACGGCGGCCACCGCTATCACCCGGAGGAGGTTCGGGCCGCTCTGGACCTCAACCCGGCGATCCCGGTGGTCCGTTGCGACGCGCGGATCTCCGCGTCCGGCGTCCAGACCCTGCTGACCCTCGTCAAGCACCTGATCGCCCACACACCCGCCGAGAACGCCCGTGCATGACCCTCAACTCGCAGAGAGGAGCCCTGGGATGAGCTACGGACCGCCGCGGCCGGTGGGGCGGCTGCTGGTCACGCCGGAGGACCGGGAGGCCCCCGCACGGGCCCGGAGGCTGAGCCGACTCGGCCTCGGGGAACGCGCGGAGCCGATGCTGGACCGCCTCGCCGAACGCCTCGCGGAGATCACCCGGACGCCGTACGCGATGGTCAACTTCGTGGGCGAGGAACGCCAGTTCTTCGCCGGTCTGTACGTCGCGCCGGGCGCCAAAGGGTCGTTGGAGCGCGCGCTTCCCCGCGACCACGGCTACTGCCCCCATGTCGTCGTCAGGCGGCGCGCGTTGGCGCTCGGCGACGTCGGCGACTACCCGCGCTTCGCCGGCAACCCGATCGTGGACGAGTACGGCGTCCGCTCCTACCTCGGCGCCCCCCTGATCGACAGCACCGGCATGGTCCTCGGCACGGTCTGTGTCGCCGACCTCACGCCAAGGGCCTGGGGGACCACGGGACTTGAGACGGTCAAGGCCGCCGCCGCCGAACTCGTGGTCCGGCTGGAGGAGAGGGCGTGAAGCGGAGCTGCGGCGCCGTTTAAGAAAAGCTCGATGGACCGGGGCGGCCCGGGTACGGCAGATTCGTCGTCGTATCCATCCCCCTCCCCGGACCCGGGTCACGTCGTCGTGCCCGCGAGCCGGTCGACTCACGTCAGGAGCCGCTGCGTTGAAGGCGCTGGTCAAGGAGAAGGCGGAGCCGGGACTGTGGCTGCGGGACGTCCCGGAGCCGGCGGTCGGCGCCGGGGACGTACTGATCAAGGTGCAGCGCACCGGGATCTGCGGCACCGACCTGCACATCCGGTCCTGGGACGGCTGGGCGCGGCAGTCGATCCGGACGCCGCTGGTCGTGGGGCACGAGTTCGTCGGCGAGGTCGTCGAGGTGGGCGCCGCGGTCACGGACGTCGCGATCGGCGACCGGGTCAGCGGCGAGGGGCACCTCGTGTGCGGGAAGTGCCGCAACTGCCTCGCCGGGAGGCGGCACTTGTGCCGGGCGACGGTCGGTCTGGGGGTGGGCCGGGACGGCGCGTTCGCGGAGTACGTCGCGCTGCCCGCGTCCAACGTGTGGGTGCACCGCGTCCCCGTGGACCTCGATGTCGCCGCGATCTTCGACCCGTTCGGCAACGCCGTGCACACGGCCCTGTCGTTCCCGCTCGTCGGGGAGGACGTCCTCATCACCGGCGCGGGGCCGATCGGCTTGATGGCGGCGGCAGTTGCCCGCCACGCCGGTGCGCGCAACGTCGTGATCACCGATGTCAGCGAGGAACGCCTTGACCTCGCACGGAAGGTCGGTGTGAGCCTCGCGCTGAACGTGGCTCGTTCCAAAATCGCCGACGGGCAGCGGGAGTTGGGGCTGCGCGAGGGCTTCGACGTCGGCCTGGAGATGTCCGGCCGCCCCGAGGCGCTGCGCGACATGATCGCCAACATGACGCACGGCGGCCGGATCGCCATGCTGGGCCTGCCGACCGAGGAGTTCCCCGTCGACTGGTCCCGGATCGTCACCTCGATGATCACCCTCAAGGGCATCTACGGCCGTGAGATGTTCGAGACCTGGTACGCGATGTCCGTCCTCCTGGAGGGCGGCCTCGACCTCGCCCCCGTCATCACCGGCCGCTACGGCTACCGCGACTTCGACGCCGCCTTCGCCGACGCCGCGAGCGGCAGGGGCGGCAAAGTCATCCTCGACTGGACGACCTGAAGGATCACCATGTTCGACTCCGTACGCGACGACCTGCGCGCCACCCTCGAAGAGATCCGCGCCGCCGGGCTCCACAAGCCCGAACGGGTCATCGACACCCCGCAGTCCGCGACCGTCAACGTCAGCTCCGGCGGCCGGCCCGGCGAGGTCCTCAACTTCTGCGCCAACAACTACCTCGGCCTCGCCGACCACCCCGACGTGATCGACGCCGCGCACCGCGCCCTCGACCGCTGGGGCTACGGCATGGCCTCCGTCCGCTTCATCTGCGGCACCCAGGAGGTCCACAAGGAGCTGGAGGCCAGGCTCTCGCGGTTCCTCGGCCAGGAGGACACGATCCTCTACTCCTCCTGCTTCGACGCGAACGGCGGCGTCTTCGAGACGCTGCTCGGCGAACAGGACGCGGTGATCTCCGACGCCCTCAACCACGCGTCGATCATCGACGGCATCCGCCTCTCCAAGGCCCGCCGCTTCCGCTACGCCAACCGCGATCTCGCCGACCTGGAACGGCAGTTGAAGGAAGCGGGGTCGGCCCGGCGCCGTCTGATCGTCACCGACGGCGTCTTCTCCATGGACGGCTACCTCGCGCCGCTGAAGGACATCTGCGACCTCGCCGACCGGTACGACGCGATGGTCATGGTCGACGACTCCCACGCCGTCGGCTTCACCGGGCCCGGCGGACGCGGCACCCCCGAGCTGCACGGCGTCATGGACCGGGTCGACATCATCACCGGCACCCTCGGCAAGGCCCTCGGCGGAGCCTCCGGCGGGTACGTCGCCGCCCGCGCCGAGATCGTCGCCCTCCTGCGCCAGCGCTCCCGGCCGTACCTGTTCTCCAACACCCTCGCGCCGGTCATCGCGGCGGCCTCCCTGACCGTCCTCGACCTCCTGGAGTCCGCCGGTGACCTGCGGGAACGGCTCGCCGAGAACACGGCGCTGTTCCGGCGGCGGATGACCGAGGAGGGGTTCGACATCCTTCCCGGCGAGCATCCCATCGCGCCGGTGATGATCGGGGACGCGGCGAAGGCGGGGCGGCTGGCGGAATTGCTGCTGGAGCGGGGGGTGTACGTGATCGGGTTCTCGTATCCGGTGGTGCCGCAGGGGCAGGCGCGGATCCGGGTGCAGTTGTCTGCGGCGCATTCGCTGGAGGACGTGAATCGGGCGGTGGAGGCGTTCGTGTCGGCGCGGGAGGAGCTGGAGGCGTCGGCTGGGGCGGAGCTGGAAGGCTGAGGGCGTTTCGAGAGGCTTGGGATATCTTGCGATAATCGGACCCATGATCGAAGCTCGGCGGCTCCACATCCTCCGCGCGGTGGCCGACCACCGTACGGTCACCGCGGCTGCCGCCGCGCTCTACCTCACCCCCTCCGCCGTCTCCCAGCAGCTCGCCGCCCTGGAACAGGAGACCGGCCACCGCCTCGTCGAACGCGGCGCCAAGGGCGTACGGCTCACCCCGGCCGGCGAGATCCTGCTCGGCCACACCAACGCCGTGCTCGCCCAACTGGAGCGCGCGGAAGCCGAGTTGGCGGCGTACAGCAACGGCGAGGCGGGCACGGTCACCGTCGCCGCGTTCGCGACCGGCATCGCGCTGGTCGTCGCGCCCGCGATGACCCGGCTCGCCCGTACCGCCCCCGGCATCCGGCTGCGCGTCCAGGACGCGGAGGGGGACGCGAGCCTGCCGATGGTCCTCGACCGGCAGGTGGACGTCGCCGTCGCCGTCGAGTACCGGGGCGCCCCCGCCGCCGACGACCCCCGCCTCACCCACGTACCCCTCTACGCGGAACCCTTCGACGCGGTCCTCCCCTCGCACCACCGCCTCGCGGACACGCCCGAGGTTCCGCTCGCGGAGCTGGCCAAGGACACGTGGGTCGGCCCCTACCCCGGCAACCCCTGCCACGACGTCGCCGTCCTGGCCTGCGAGAACGCCGGTTTCCAGCCGCGTATGGAACACGCCTCGGACGACTTCCGCGCGGTCGTCGCGCTGGTCGCGGTAGGCGCGGGAGTCGCCCTCGTACCCCGTTCCGCCCTGCTCGGAACCGACCTCGCGGGGGTCCGTGTCCGGCCCGTGGACGGGGTCGCGCCGACGCGGCGGGTGTTCGCGGCGATAAGGCGGGGCGCGGAGACACATCCGCTGATCAGACCTGTCCTGGAGGCGCTGGGCGAGGTGAGTCATCCGTAACGGAGGTGTCTCGCGCCGGGGATAACGTCTCGGGGTATGACGCGCTTTGTGGGTGATGACCCGATCGTACGACTGGACCCCTCCGCCCTGGACGGCCTCGCCGACCTCCTCGTCGAGGTCGTGGACGACGGCGCCTCCGTCGGCTTCCTCGCGCCGCTGGACCCTGCGGAGGCCCTGGCCTGGTGGTCCGCGCGGGCGGCTGACCCCCAGCTCGCGGTCTGGGTCGCGTACGACGGTCCGCGCGTCGTCGGGACCGTGTCGCTGGCGTACCCGGACAAGCCCAACAGCCGGCACCGGGCGGAGCTGGTGAAGCTGATGGTCGCGAAGGACGCGCGGGGCAGGGGGCTCGCGCGGCGGCTGCTGGGCGTCGCCGAGGAGGCGGCCGTCGCCGCCGGGGTGACGCTGCTGCATCTCGACACCGAGACCGACAGTCCCGCCGAGCGGCTGTACGCGGGGGCCGGGTGGACGCGGGTCGGGGTGATCCCGGACTACGCGGCCGATCCCGGCGGGGTGCTGCGGCCGACCACCTTGTATTACAAGCGGGTTGGGGTTCTGGAGGGGGGATCGTCCTGCGGAGGGTGACTGTCAGTGGCGGCCGGTACGGTCGGGAACATGCCGGACGCCGAAGATGTACGCCGAATCGCCCTGTCGCTGCCCGACACCACGGAGAAGATCGCCTGGAACATGCCGACCTTCCGGGTCGCCGGGAAGATGTTCGTCACGCTCCCCGAGGACGAGACGTCCATCGCGGTGCGCTGCCCCAAGGAGGAGCGCGACGAACTCGTCCTCGCCGAGCCGGGGAAGTTCTGGATCGCCGACCACGAGGCCCAGTTCGCGTGGGTGCGGGCGCGGCTCGCCGAGGTGGAGGACGAGGAGGAGCTGAGGGCGATCCTCGCGGACTCGTGGCGGCAGGCCGCGCCTACGCGGCTGCTGGAGGCGTATCCGGGGCTGGGGGTGACAGAGGTGTGACGTCAGGCGGCGGCCGTCCTGCTCAGGAAGCTCCCGATCCGCTCCCGCAGGGACCCGGCGTCCAGACCGTGAGCTGCCGTGTGCTCCTCGACCGTGCCGTACCTGCGCAGTTCACGGCGGCCGACCCCCATCCCGAGGACCCGGTGCGGGCGGTCCGCCAGCGCGTCGTTCGCGGCGGGCGTCGAGGTGCCCGCGAGGTACGGCTCGACCAGGACGACGTCCGTGCCCGCCGCGTCCGTCGCCCGGCGCAGGGCCTGCGCGTCGAAGGGGCGGACCGTCGTGCCGTACAGGACCGTCACGTCCAGGCCCTCCGTCGCCGCGAGTACCGCGTCCAGCGTCGGTCCCACGGCGAGGACGACTCCGCGCCGGCCCTCCCGTACGGTCAGGAAGCCGTGTCCGTCGACCGGGCGGGCCTCGGCGTTGGACAGTTCCGACAGCCGGACGTACACCTTGTCGTCCCCGGCGCGCGCCGCGTGCCGCAGCAGCGTCTCGGCCTCGTCGGGGTGGCCGGGGACGTGGACGGTCCAGCCGTCCAGCGTGTCCAGCAACGCGACGTCGCCGGGCGACATGTGCGTGAAACCGCCCGCGGGCCAGTCGTACGACGCCGCCGCGCTGACCAGCACCGCGCCCACGTCCTGGTGCCCCAGATCCAGCTTGACCTGCTCGAAGGGGCGCTCCACGAGGAAGCTGGCGAAGGTGTGCATGACGGGGCGCATACCGGTGAGCGCCAGCCCCGCGCCCGCGCCGATCAGCAGCTGTTCCCTGATGCCGACGTCGATGACGCGGCCGGGGTGACGGCGGGCGGCTTCGGCGAAGCTGTCGGAGCCGATGACGGCGAGGACGACGGCGAGGCGGGGGTCTTCGTCGAGGAGGCGGGTGAGGGTGGGGGCGAGGCGGTCGCGCATGGTGTCCATAGGGGTTCCTTCGGAGTGCCGGTGCTTTGTGTGGAGCTTCAGACCCGTCGGGCCTGGGCCGGGTTCTTCGGTTCCACCCGGGCGATCACCGCGTGCGGCCGTCCGGCGTGCGGCGCTGTGTACGCCTCGTACAGGGCCGTGTGGTCCCGTCCGTCGACCGTGGCCGTCGACCAGCCCGCCGCCTCGAACCGCGCGGCGATCCCGCCGGGCCGGGCGTGGCCGGCGGAGGCGTTGTCGACGACGACCGTGTGCAGGCGGTCGAGGCCGGCCGGACCGGCGTACGCGATGGCCTCGTGGTTGCTGCCCTCGTCGAGCTCGGCGTCTCCGGTCAGGACCCAGACGGCGGGGTCGGGCCGGTGCTGGGCGCGCAGGCCCAGCGCCGTACCGACGGCGAGCGGCAGACCGTGCCCGAGGGAGCCGCTGCCGATCTCCGCGCCGGGGACGAGGACGCGGTCGGGGTGGTGGCCGAGGGGCGAGTCGTACGAACCGAAGCCGTCCAGCCACTCCACCGGCAGGAACCCCTTCGCGGCGAGGACCGCGTAGTACGCCATCGGCCCGTGCCCCTTGGACAGCAGGAACCGGTCCCGCTCCGGATCCTCGACTCGCTCGGGCGTGACCCTCAGTACCCGGTCGTACAGCACCCACAGCACGTCCAGCGTCGACGTCGCCGCCGGTCCGTGCTTCTCCGCGCCGGTCATCCGCCCCATCAGCCCGGCCAGTTCGTCGTACCCGTACGCCCGACGTGTTCCCTCGGTGATCGTCATGCCACCGATCGTGCAACCTCGACCAAGCTTGAGGTCAACTCCGCGCCGCCGCGGAAAGGGATGCGCGACCAGCGATCCGAGTGCGGTATATTTTCCCTGCGCGTTCAACCAGGGGAAACCCCAGGTCAAACGGGCAACGGGACGTGGCGCAGCTTGGTAGCGCACTTGACTGGGGGTCAAGGGGTCGCAGGTTCAAATCCTGTCGTCCCGACTTAGATAGTCGGAGGCCAGAGGCCGTGTCAGAGAAATCTGACACGGCCTCTGGCTCGTTCTTGGGGGCCATCTGAAGGAGCCTCCCCCACCGGGCGGAGCGCTTCGTGCGCCCGGGGGCACGCTCTGCCCGCGCCGGTCCGCCGTGTGTCAGCGTGGCGGTGACCTGACCGAAAGGGCACCAGATCATGACGACGCAGATCCACGACCTGTCCGGCGACGCCATCGGTGAACTCGTCGGAGAGCGGTGGGGCGGGCTGCTGGAGGAGATCGGCGCCGGAGCCGCCGAGCGGTACGCGGCGGGAGAAGCGTTTCCCAGGAGCTTTCTGGCCCGGGCCGCCCAGGCGGGTCTCCACCGGCTCTCGATGCCGAAGGACGTCGGCGGGGAGGGCCTGGGATCGAACGTCTGGGGCCGTGTCCTGGAGGAGATGACCCACCGGTGCGACGAGGCGGCGTTCCCCCTCGTGGTGAGCATGTCGACGAGCATCGCGTTCACCCTGCACCAGTCCGGGGACGCCGCCCTGACCGAGAACTACGTGAGGCCGCTCGTGTCCGGCGAGCTGACGGCGACCCTGGGCTTCACCGAGGACGCCGACTTCTGGTCCTGGGAGACGGAGTTGACCCGCGACGGGGAGTGCGGGGTGCTGTCCGGGAGGAAGTCCTACCTGACGGGAGGGCTCCTCTCCCACGTCTTCCTGGTGTACGCCGGCTCGGGCCAGGGCCGGCTGGCCGCCTGCCTGGTGCATCACGACGATCCGGGGGTGACGGTGACTCCGGCGAACGGGATCGGCCTTCAGTCCGCCGGCATGGCCGTCCTGGACCTGGCCGAGGTCCGGCTCGGCCAGGAACGGATCCTGACCTGGACCGACGGTCTCGACCACTCCCAGCTGTACCTGAACGAGCGCCGGAGCATGCAGGCGGCGTGGACCGTCGGCAGGATGCGCGCGCTCGTCGACCGCTGCGCGGCCCGGCTGCGCACCGCGACCCGGCAGGGCCGGCCAGTGCTGGACTACCCCAATGTGGCAGCGGGGCTCGGGCGGATGCACATCGTCACGGACGCGGCCCGGACCATGACGCACGACGTCCTCGACCGGCAGGCACGCGGCGAGACGGATCTGACCTACGACGCGAAGATCTCGGCGGCCAAGCACTTCTCCGCCGAACAGTCGATGCTCATCGCCCACGAGGCACTGCGCGTGCTGGGCGGCCACGCCTTCTACGGCGACGAGTTCTACGGACGGTACCTGCGGGACTGCGCGGGCCTGATCCCCGCGGGCGGCACCCAGCACTCTCTGGAGATCACCATCGGAAACATGGTGGCCAAGCACCTGATCTGACCGTTCCCGCGGCAACGAAGGCGAGCCCTTTCATGGACGTACACTTCTCCGGCCTGCTGCTCCGGTTCACCGACTACGAACGCACCGTCAGCGTCCAGGCCGACACCGTCGGGGACGCGATGGAGGCCCTGCGCCTGCGCTTTCCCCGGCTGGGCCCCGTCCTGTGGGACGACGAGGGCGGCCTGCGGCAGGTCCACCGCCTCATCGTGAACGGGGAGGTCGTCCCCGTCGACGTCGCCCATCCCCTGCTGGACACCGACCGGCTGGAGTTCCTGACCGCGGTCGCGGGCGGCTGACCGTGCCTCGCCGGATCAGCTACACCGAACCCAGCGCCACCACCATGTTCAGCCCGCTGCAACTGCGCCCGCGGATGCTGCTGAGCCACGTCGCGTCGGGGGTCTCCCGCTGGCTCGCCGAGTACGTCACCCCGTTCCCGTCGATGGTGGACACCTACCGCAGCGCGGTCGTGGTCACTTCGGTGCGTATCGACTACGCCACCCCCTGCCCGGGGTTCTCCGACGCGCCCTGGCTGACCGTCCGATTCGGTCTCCGCGTCGATCCCAGCGGGGAGCGGATGCACGCGGAGACCGACTGCACGGCCGACGGTCGGCCCGTCGCGCAGGTCTCCACCACGATGCGCGTCCTCGTGGTGGCCGACGGCGACAGCCTGTCCGCGAGCCCCGGTGTCCTGCACCCCGAACTCCGCAAGGCGTTCACCCCGGCCGAGACCGTCGCCACGCCGCGCCCGCCCGACCTGTCTCCCGGAGGGGCGACGGTCGTACTGCCGCCCCGGGAATGGCACACGTTCATCAGCCGCAGCCATGCCGAGGTCGCCGACCAGTGGTCGTTCATCGAGATGATCGAACTGGCCACCCAGGCCCGGGACCGGCTGTTCGCCGAGAAACTCCACGCCCCGCTGCCGCCCCGCCAGGTGATCGGCACCCCGACGCGCACCCTGCACGCCGTCTTCCGCCGCCCGATGTTCGTGTACGACCCCTGCGTGGTCACCACTTCCGCCCACCGTGCCCCCGGCGCTTCCGGCCTGTACTTCCACCACGAGATCGGTCCCCCCGACTCCCCGCAGCCCCACCTGACCGTCCGGGAGACCCTCGATCCCACGGACTGACGAGCCGGGCGTCCACGTGCCGCGCGCAACTCTGCTGGAACAGTGGCGTGTTGGCGGTAGTACGCGTTCCTGTGTTCGACCCGGCCGAAAACCCCTGCCGCCGCCGAAAAACGCTTGGACGCCGGCCCCGCCCGCGCGGGAGACTTCCCGTTCCTCCTCCGATTTGTCCCGCTTGCGCGTGCCGTTTTTCGCGTGCCCGGGGCCTGAGCGATGCAGGGACGGGATGAATACGGCTGAATCACGCAAGGGCGCGGTGATGCTCGCCCTTCGGTACTACGGACGGGAGTTGGGACGGCTGAAATGGCTGGCGCTGCCGGCGTTGCTGCTGCCCGCGCTGGGGAACGCGGGCATCAACTACGTGGCGCCGCTGGTGGTGGCGAAACTGGTGGGGCGGATCGCGGACGACGGGGATGTGGTCGTCTCGACCGCGCTGCCGTACGTCGTGGGGTTCGCCGTCGTGATGCTGACGGCCGAGGTGCTGTGGCGGATCGGCATCCACTGCCTGAACCGGGTCGACGCGCTCGGCATCGAGAACCTGTACGTCGTCGGCATGGACGAACTCTTCGCGAAGGACGCCGCGTTCTTCCACGACAACTTCGCGGGGTCCCTCACCAAACGGGTGTTGAGTTTCGCCGGGCGGTTCGAGGATTTCGCGGACACGCTGGCTTTCGAGATCGTGGGGAGCCTCGTACCGCTGGTGTTCGGGTCGATCGTGCTGTGGCAGTACGAACCCTGGCTCGTCGTCTGCCTGTTGACGATGATCGTGCTCACGGCCGTCGGGGTGACGCCGCTGATCCGGCGCAGGCAGCGGCTCGTCGCCCAGCGCGAGGAGGCGATCGCCCGGGTGTCGGGGCACGTCGCCGACAGCCTCATGAACATGGACACCGTGCGTGCCTTCGCCGCCGAGGAGCGCGAGGCCGCCGAACACCGGGTGCGGGTCGCGGAGTCGAAGCGGCTGACGCTGAGGTCGTGGGACTACGGGAACCTGCGCATCGACACGTTCGTCGCGCCGATGTCCGTCCTCACCAACGCACTCGGTCTGCTGCTCGCGGTCACGCTGGCCGGGGGCGGGCACAGTGTCGAGGGCGTCATCGTGGCGTTCATGTACTTCATGAGCGCCACGCGCATCATGTTCGACTTCAACCGGATCTACCGGCGCATGGAAGGTTCCATGACCGAGGCGGCGCAGTTCACCGAGCTGCTGCTCACTTCGCCGACCGTCGTCGACCCGCCCACCCCGGAAGCGCTGGCGCCGCGCTCCGCCGACGTCCGCTTCGAGCAGGTCACCTTCGCGCACGGCGGGGGCAACCCCCTCTTCGAGAAGCTCGACCTGGACGTGCCGAGCGGTACGAAGATCGGGCTGGTCGGCAGGTCCGGCGGCGGGAAGACGACGCTCACGCGGCTGCTGCTGCGGATGACCGACATCGACGGCGGACGCATCCTCGTCGGCGGCCAGGACATCAGCCGGCTGCGCCAGGCCGACCTGCGCGGCCTCATCGCGTACGTCCCGCAGGAACCCGCCATGTTCCACCGCAGCCTGCGCGACAACATCGCCTTCGCCCGGCCCGACGCCACCGACGCGGACATCCGCCGCGCCGCCGAGGCCGCCCACGTCACGGAATTCGCCGACGGGCTGCCGGAGGGCTTCGACACGATGGTCGGCGAGCGGGGCGTCAAACTCTCCGGCGGCCAGCGCCAACGCGTCGCCCTGGCCCGGGCGATCCTGCGCGACGCGCCGATCCTGCTGCTCGACGAGGCGACGAGCGCGCTGGACTCCGAGAGCGAGGTCCTGGTGCAGGACGCGTTGTGGCGGCTCATGGAGGGCCGTACGACGCTGGTCGTCGCCCACCGGCTCAGCACCGTCGCCGGGATGGACCGGCTCGTCGTCCTCGACCGGGGGCGGATCATCGAGCAGGGGAGCCATGGGGAGCTGCTGGCGGCGGAGGGGGCGTACGCGAAGCTGTGGCAGCACCAGTCGGGCGGGTTCCTGGACGATACGGAGGAGCCGACGGGGGTGAGGGCGTGAGGTGAGGGGCGGGGGTGAGCGGCGGTTTCGAGGAGAGTCGCCCCCGAGTTGCCCCCTCAGCGTCGATTCCGCGCCTTGCTCCCCCTCGGCGCCTTCACGAACTGCATCTCCAGCGTGACCGGCGGCTCGGCCACTCCCGGGCCGCCCGCCTCTGCCCACGCGATGACCTCCTCCGTCGCGTCGTCGTCCGTGGCGAAGCCGATCCACACCGCCCGCGCCCCGGCGAGGCGCGCGGCGGTGGACGGCTGGACGACGAGGACGTTCGCCTGGTCGCAGGGCCCGAGGCAGTCGGTCGTACGGACCGTGAACGTACCGCCGGACGAGGCGGCCGAGGCGCGGAGCCGGTCGAGCTGCCAGCCGTGGTCGAAGCCGGGGTGTTTGCGGCGGTCGCCGCAGCAGCAGCCCCTGCACACCACGACCGTGCAGGGGGCGCCGCGCTGGGAGGGGAACATCAGAACGTCAGGACGCCGAGAGGCCGACGTGCGCGAGGGCCTGGCGCAGCAGGAACCCGTGCCCGCCGGGCATCTCGCTCTGCACGGCCGGGGACGCGGCCTCCTGCGGCTCGAACCACACGAGGTCCAGCGCGTCTTGACGCGGCTGGCAGTCACCGGTCACCGGAACGATGTACGCCAGCGACACCGCGTGTTGACGCGGATCGTGGTAAGGAGTGACGCCCTGCGTCGGGAAGTACTCGGCCACCGTGAACGGCTGGAGCGCGGCCGGCAGCCGGGGCAGCGCGACCGGCCCGAGGTCCTTCTCCAGGTTGCGCAGCAGGGCGTCGCGGACGCGCTCGTGGTGCAGGACCCGGCCCGAGACCAGGGTCCGGCTGACGTCGCCGTCCGGTCCGATGCGCAGGAGCAGGCCGATGCTGGTGATCTCGCCCCGCTCGTCCACGCGGACGGGCACGGCCTCGACGTACAGGATCGGCATCCGGGCGCGGGCCAGTTCCAGCTCGTCCTGGCTCAGCCAACCGGGCGTGGTCTCGGTCATGTCAGACATTGCTTGATCATACTTTCAGAACCGGTCGGACAACCGGTAGACCCGGCGGGCGTTCTCCGCACCCGCCCACCGCGCGAGGCGCACCGCGTCGGGCGGACTCAGCTCGCCCGCGTCCACCCGGTCCTGGAGCAGATCCCCCAGACCCCGGCGGAACGCCAGCGCGCCGAGCGCGTAGAACTCGGCCAGACCGTACGCGTCGGAGCTGTACAGCAGCTTGCCGAACGGTGTCATCTCCAGCGCCTCCGCCAGCACCGCCCGCGCCCGCACCGGCCCCACGTGGTGCAGCGTGAGCCCCACATCCAGGTACACCTGAGGAAACACCGAGGTCAGATAGCTCGCCTGCCGCTGAAACGGCCAGCAGTGCAGCAGCAGCACCGGCACGTCCCCCGGAACCGCACGCAGCCAGTCGGTCAGCAGACTCGGGTCCACCTGATGCAGCCGGATGTCCCTGTCCCCGAACCCGGTGTGCAGCTGGAGCGGCAGTCTCAGGTCGACGGCCGTCCACAGCAGATGCCGGACGAGTACGGGGTTGTCGAGGCGACCCGCGTCCCCGAACCACTCCCGGGCGGCCCGTTCGATCTCCTGCGCGGCCGGGCGTGTCGGCGCGAGAGCGAACCCGGTGCGGTAGGCGGCCACCGACTTGACGCCGACGACTCCCGGGGCGCGCACGGCGTCGTGCACGGCCCGCGTGAACTCCTCGGCGTAGGCGCTCGGTTCGACTCCCCGCGCCTTCAACTCCTCGGCGACGGTCTCCAGCCGGACCACCTCGTACGTGGTCGTCCGCCCGGCGTCGGCGAGTTCGGCCGGGGTGGTGAGGGGGAGCGGGGTGTGGCCGGTGTCGACGAGGTGGGCGCCGGTGCGGGAGGCGTGCAGGAAACGGCGGTTGACCTCCTCGGCGCCCAACTCGGCGCGCCGGTCCAGGTATTCGTCCGGCGGCGCGTGCGGCGGGAGGTCCAGGACGGGCGCGCAGTGGCGCCGTACCGCGATGCCCGTCGGGGTGTCGAAGGGGGTGATGCCGCCCTCGGTGAGCAGGGACTCGAAGGCGGGGCGGGTCAGGTCGTGGGCGGTCACGCCGTGGCAGTGGTGGTCCACCAACTCCAGTTCGGCGAGCGCCTCGTGGACCCGCATGTCAGTAGGCCCAGCGGTAGGCGGCGGCGATCTGCTCGCCGTCCAGGCCCTGGACGGCGTCGAGTTCGCCCGCGCGGACCGCGAGCACGGCGTCCGCGAGGTGCGGGCCGAGGGCGGCGCGCACGACTTTGTCCTCCCGGAACTCGGCGATGGCCTCGGCGAGGGAGGTGGGCAGTCGGCGAACTCCCTTTTCGTGGGCCTCGGCCGGGGTCAGCGTGGCGGGGTTGCCCGTCGTCTCCTCCGGGAGGGTCCTCTGCGCCGCGAGTCCGTCGAGCCCGGCGGCGATCAGGCCGGTCAGTGCCGCGTACGGGTTCGCGGCCAGGTCGACCGGCTTCACCTCCAGGTTGGCCTGCTCGGCGCGGTGGCCCTTCGTGCCGGGGACCAGACGGACGGCCGTCTCCCGCGTCTCCAGGCCCCACGCGGTGAACACCCCCGCCCACTGGGACGGTTTGAGCCGCAGGTAGCTCGCCGGACTGGGCGCGGTGAGCGCCATCAGTGCGGGCAGGTGCGCGAGGACACCGGCTGCGAACGACTCCGCCTCCGGGGTCAGGCCGTGCCTGCGGTCGCCGCCCGTGTGCAGGTTGCGGCCCTCGCGCCATGCGGAGAGGTGGACGTGGCCGCCGTTGCCGACCCCCGTCGCCGCCACCGCCGGGGCGAACGAGACGCGCAGACCGTGGTGCCCCGCGACCGCGCGGATCGTCTGCCGGGTCAGCACGCAGCGGTCGGCCGCCGCGACCGGGTCCGCCGCGCCCACCGAGATCTCGAACTGGCCCGCCGCGTACTCCGGATGGACCTGGTCCACGTCCAACTCCTGCGCCGCGCACGCCTCCAGCAGGTCCGCGAGGAACGCGCCCAGCTCCACCTGGCGCGTCGCCCCGTACGCCGGAGCCGTCGTCGCCGGCACGAACTCGCCGGGGGCCGCCGTGCCCAGGCCCAGCATCCACTCGACCTCGATCGCCGCGCGGAAGGCCACGCCGTGGTCGAGGGCCGCGCGCTCGGTGATCCGGCGCAGGGCCGTGCGGGAACAGCCCGGGTGCGGTTCGCCGTCCTGCGTGATGCGGTCGACCGGCGCCCACGCCCAGCCGGGCTGCGCGGCCAGCACCGTCAGCAGGTCCAGGTCCGGGTAGAGGCGCAGGTCGCCGTCCGGGGAGCCGAGGACGTCCGTCGTGGCGATGTGGTCGTTCGCGAGGAACGTGTCGAACACCGGCGACATGCCCACGCCCCAGGCCGCGGCGGCGGGGAGCTTCGCCGTGGGGACCGTCTTCACGCGGTGCACGCCGGCCGTGTCCACGTATGCGAGGACGACGCCGTGCACCTTCCGGGCGGCCAGGGTCTCGGCGAGGGACACGGCCCGCTCGACGTCCCCCGGCCTGCCGCCGGGGATCGGGTCGGTGAGGGTGGTCATAGAGGGCGCTCCTCGGGCAAGTCGGGCTTTCGGGCCAGGGTTTCACGTCCGGGGGGTGGGGGTGGGGTGTGGTCGTTGCGCGGGGGGCTTGTGGCGTGGGGTGTTTGTGGTGCGGGGTGCTCGTGGTGCCCAGGTCCGGTGGGCCTCGTGCCTGTGCCGGTTCGTGCCGGTGGCGTCCGGTGGTGGAGTTCACCCGTACCGGTGTCGTGCTGTGCCGGGGTGTTCCCGCCGGTGGGACGGGGCGGGGGGCTTTTGGGTGCCCCGGTAGTCTGACAATCGGACCGCCTCCGTACAGAAAGCAGGACATGCCCTCCTCCGCCGCGCCCCATCTCGCCCCGACCGAGCCGTCCGCCCCCGCCGCCGACATCCGGCTGATCGTCACCGACATGGACGGCACGCTCCTCGACGACGACAAACGGCCGCCTCAGGGCCTCGCGGACATGCTGGGCCTGCTCCGCGAGCGCGGCATCCTCTTCAGCCCGGCCAGCGGACGCCAGTACGCCACCCTGGAGCGCGACTTCACCGGCCTCGCCGACGGCATGGTCTTCATCGCCGAGAACGGCACCTACGTCGTCCGCGACGGCCGCGAACTCAGCTCCGACCCGCTGGATCCCGCCGTCGCCGCCGAGGTCGTCCACACCGTACGGCGGCTCGCCGCGGCCGGGGTCGACGTGGGTGTCGTCGTCTGCGGCAAGCGGTCCGCTTACGTCGAGCAGACCGACGCACCCTTCCTCGCCGAGGTACGCAGCTACTACCTGCGCAACGAGATCGTCGAGGACGTCACCACCGTCGACGACGACATCATCAAGGTCGCCCTCTACTCCTTCGGCTCCGCCGAGCAAACCGTCGCCCCCGCGCTCGCCGCCTTCGCCGAGGCCCACCAGGTCGTCGTCTCCGGCGAACACTGGGTCGACATCATGAACCGCACCGCCAACAAGGGCGCCGCCCTCCGCCGCCTTCAGGGGGAACTCGGCATCACCCCGGCCCAGACCATGGTCTTCGGCGACTACCTCAATGACCTGGAGATGCTCGACGCCGCCGAGTGGTCCTTCGCGATGACCGGCGCCCACCCCGACGTGATACGCCGGGCCCGCCACCTCGCCCCCTCCAACAACGACAACGGCGTCCTGCGCACCATCGCCCGCGTCCTCGACCTCGGTCCCGACGCCGCCCGCTAGACCGGGTTCACCTGCCCGTGCCGCCAGGCCCACGCGGCGATCTCCACCCGGTTCCTCGTCCCCAACTTCACCTGCACGCTGGAGAGATGCGTCTTTACCGTGGACAAGGAGACGAACAGCTCGGTCGCGATCTCCGCGTTCGTCCTTCCCAGCGCCACCAGTCGTACGACCTCCAGCTCCCGGTCCGTGAGCGGGTCGGCCGGCGAGGGCGCCGGCGCAGTGGATCTGGCGGCTCGGGTCTCCTCCTGCTGCGTCAGGTGCTTCAGCAGCCGGACCGTCACCGACGGCGACACCAGTGAGTCGCCCGCCGCTGCCGCCCGTACCGCCTCCGCGAGCAGCGTCGGCCCCGAGTCCTTCAGCAGGAACCCGCAGGCCCCACCCCGCAGCGCCCCGTACACGTACTCGTCGAGGTCGAACGTCGTCACCACGACGACCCTCAGCGGATCCTCCACGCCCGGCCCCGCCAGCAGCCGCGTCGCCTCCAGGCCGTCCAGCCTCGGCATCCGGATGTCCAGCAGACACACGTCCGGCCGCAGCTGCCGGGCCAGTGTCACCGCTTCCTCCCCGTCCGCCGCCTCCGCGACCACCGTCATGTCCGGCTGCGCGTCCAGGAAGAACCGGAATCCCGTACGCACCATCTCCTGGTCGTCGGCGATCAACACCCTGATCGGGGCGGCGGGGTTCGGCGTCGGGGCGGGGGAGGGGGCGATCATGGGACAGATCATGCCTCAAGGGGAGGGTGGGGGCGGGCGTGCGCCTTGGCGGGGGTTCGAGGGAGTGGGGGAGGCGGGTTCGGGGCGGGGAGAGGGGGCCGGGGGTCTGGTTCTGGGGTGGGGGGAGAGGGTTGGGGCGCTGGGCCCGGGATGGAGAGAGGGGGTCGGGGCGCTGGGTCTGGGTCAGGGAGAGGGGGCCGGGGCGTTGGGCTTGGTGTGAGGGGAGAGGGTCGGGGCGCTGGGCCTGAGGTGGGGAGAGGTGGTTAGGGGGCTGGGCTCGGGGTGGGGAGAGAGGTCCGGGGCTGTGAGGCCGGGGTGGGGAGGGGTGGCCGGGGCGCTGGGTCCGGTTCGGGCCGAGGAGGTGAGGTCGTCGAGCCTGTGGTGAGGTGGGGTGGCTGGGGCGCTGGGCCCGAGGCAGGCCCAGGAGACGAGGCCGTCGAGCCTGCGGTGAGGCGAGGCGGCGGTGGCATCGGGTCCGGTGTGGGGTGAGGGGACGGGGGTGTCGGGTTCGAGGTGGGCCGAGGGGGCGTGGCCGTCGAGCTTGTGGTGAGGTGAGGCGGCGGTGGCATTGAGCCCGGCGCGGGGTGAGGGGATGAGGGCGTCGGCCTCTGGGCGTGCCGAGGGGATGAGGGCGCTGGCCCTCGGGCGGGCGGAAGGGATGGGGGTGTCGGCCACAGAGCGGGCCGAGGCTGTGGGGGCGGTGAGGAGGGCCGTTCTCGGTGTGGGGGCGCTTTGTCACGTGGCCTTGCCTTCTTTCTCGGGTTCCTCCGGGGCGTTTTCTGTGGCGTGTCCGACGGGGTCCGTGGGGGCGGGTGCTGTGCTGGCGGTGGCCGTTCGGCGGGAAGCCGGTGTCGGGGCGGCTGGGTTCGTGTGGGCCCGTGCTTCTGTGCCCTCAGGCCACCGTGTACTGCGTGTGCCCGCTGATGCGGCCGTCCCTGACCTGGAGGATGCGACCGCAGTGGGCGGCGACGTCGGGGTCGTGGGTGACCATGACCAGGGCGGCTCCCTGGGCTCGGGTGACGGACGTCAGGAGCGTGACGACCTCCGTGCTGGTGCGCTGGTCGAGCGCGCCGGTCGGCTCGTCGGCGAAGACGACGTCCGGCTCTATGACGAGGGCGCGGGCGATGGCGACCCGCTGTGCCTGACCGCCGGACAGGGCACCGGGGCGGCGCGCCTCAAGCCCCTCCAGACCGAGCGGCGCGAACCAGCGGCGGGCCCGCTCCACCGCCTGCTTGCGCGGCACGCCCTCCAGCATCAGCGGCAGCGCCACGTTCTCCTCGGCCGGCAACTCGGGCAGGAGCTGGCCGAACTGGAACACGAAGCCGAACCGCTTGCGGCGCAGCGCGCTCAGCCGGTTCTCGCCGAGCCGCTCGATGCTCTCGCCGCGCAGCATGACCGTCCCCGAGTCGGGGCGGACTATGCCGGCCAGGGTGTGCAGCAGCGTCGACTTGCCGGAGCCGGACGGACCCATGATGGCGAGCGAGTCACGCTCCTGTACCTGGACGTCCACGCCGTCGAGCGCGACGGTCGAGCCGTACTTCTTCACGAGGCCGAGACCGGCCAGAACGGGGGTCATGAGAGGGAGGGCCTTTCGTCAGGTGGTGAGTGAGCCTCTGCTCAGCGTTCGAACTTCCAGGTGACGGAGGACGTCGTCGCCTTGACGACGCGGACCGGTATCTCGACGCTCCGCCCGTCGTTCCTCTCTCCCCTGCACGTGATCGTCGCGCCGGCGACCGCCTTCAGACCGGTCGGACAGTTCACGCCCTTGAGCTTGTCGCCGACCCACGGCAGCGGGTGGTACCTGCTCTGGATCCGGCCCTCGGCGATGTCCTTGGGCAGGGCCGGATAGCCGTTCACCCGCACCGCCGACCGCGCGTTCAGCCCCGTCGTCGACTGGGTGCCCGACAGCAGGTGCGTACCCACCGCGCCCACGGCGACGGCGGCGGTGGCACAGCCCACCAGACCGATCACGAACCTGTCGCGCTGCATGACATGCCTCCGAACCATGAGCAGGGGAGAAGAAGAGGAGAAGCGAAGCGACCGTTTCGCTCCGTGCCTCCACTTTCGCCGCTCGGCCCCGCCCTCCGCCTCGGCCGTCCGGCCAGGTTCTCGGCCCGTTTCACCCACTCGCCCTCGGCCGTTCGGCCGATACGGGGAGGGGTCCGGCGGCGCTACCGTGATCGCCATGTCATCAGTCACCGGCAGGGCCCGGGGCTGTGCACGGGGCCTGGCTGCCGGGACCCTGCCCGCCGCCGCGGTCCTGGACCTCGTGTACGCCGAATCCGTGGGCGGGTCGGTCTGGGCGGTGGGTGCCGTCCTCGCCGCAGGCATCGCCGCCGTGCTCTGGCCCGTGAAGAAGCGGCCCGCCTGGCTCACCGAGCAGGTCCGCACCGCCGTACCCGCCCTGCTCTCCCTTCTCTACACGGGAGTGATGCTGGGCCTCGGGCGGCCGGCGGCGTTCGGGCCGGGCGAGGTTCTCGTCCTGCTCTGTCTCCTCTTCCTCGCCGTGCGGCAGGTGCCGGGGCCGTGGGCCGCCGGGTGCGCCGTCCTGGACGGCGCCGCGCTGTTCGCCCTGCCGGTGCGCTACCTCCAGTCCTTCTCCCTGCGTGACGACGAGCTGCTCGCGACGCTGGTCATCGGCTTGGTGCTCGTCGGGCCCGTCGCCGGGGTCGCCGGATATCTGCGGTCGCTGGACTACCGCCGCGTCGTCGCCGTGGGGGAGACCCGGCGCGCCGAACGGCTCGCCATCGCCGCCGACCTCCACGATTTCGTGGCGCATCACGTGACCGGCATCCTCGTCCAGACCCAGGTCGCCCGGATGATGTCCGACGCCCCGCAGTACGAGATCGACGGCGTCCTCGCCGGCATCGAGCGCGCCGCGACCGAGGCGCTCGCCTCGATGCGGCGCACGGTCGGCGTCCTGCGGGACGTCGGACCCGAGGCCGTCGAACGCCGTCCCGTCGGCGACCTCGACGGCATCCACGAACTCGTCGACCGCTTCCCCGGCCCCGGCCAGCGCGCGATCCTCCACCGCGACCCCGAACTCCCCTCCGGCCTCCCCCACGAGATCCAGGCCGCCGCCTACCGTGTCGTCCAGGAGTCCCTCACCAACATCCGCCGCCACGCCGCCGACGCCACCGACATCCTCGTCACCCTCTTCCCCCACGCCGGCCGACTCGTCGTCATCGTCCAGGACAACGGCCACGGCACCACCCACCTCCCCACCGAGGCCCACGGCGGCGGCTTCGGCCTCGTCGGCCTCAAGGAACGCGTCACGGCCCTCGACGGCGAGCTGACCGCAGGGCCGCGACAGGGGGAGGGCTGGGAGGTCCGGGCGGAACTTCCGACAGGGGTGAAGTCCCGGGCGAGGAGCGGGGGCACGGGGGAGAGGGAGCTGCGGTGAGGCGAACCGGGGCTGGAGGAGGGTGCAGGTCTGCTCCCTTTAGGGACGGTCGAGTCCTGGGCAGGTCACGGCCGGTAGGCCGACGGCGGGCCTGTGCGTACGCCGAGGAGGCTCATCTGCACCAGAGCGGGGCGGTCGTCGGTACGGCCCGTGGCAGCGGCGGCGAGGGAGACCATGCGGGTGCGCAGGTCCTCGGCGGGCTCGGACAGGGCGTACGTGCGCAGGACGAGTTCCAGCATCACCGCGTCGAACTCCGCCCCGAAGTTCAGGTACCGGTCCGGGTCCCGCTCAGCCTCGGCCCGGACGATGCGCCACCCGCCGCCCTCGGACGCGTCCACCGAGCCGAACTCGGCCCAGTAGATCTCGTGTCCCGTCCAGCTCCTCAGCAGCCGGACGATGTCCCCCTCGGAGGCCACGTTCCACTTGCCCTCCATCTCCCGGCTGACGTGACCGAGCCGGATCGCGTCCCACTCGTCGTCACTCCATACGCAGGTGGGAAGCACGGTCAAGGACTCCGGGCGCACCAGGGAAGTCTTCATGGGCGGGATCGTAGCCGCCCGTTTTTCCTCGCCGAGCAGGGCGAATCGGCAATCGTCGCCACATTCAGTGCACGGGCGCGCATCATGGCCTTCGGCGCCAAAATGTGGGGGGACCATGCACCAGCGCACCGTCATGACCGTTCTGGCCGTCACCGGGATCCTGGCTCTCTCGGCCTGCAACCCGGCCGCGAGCAACAGCGGCAGTGCGAAGACCAGCCCCGCCGCCTCGGCACCCGGCACGCCCGCGCCGACGGACACGGCCAAGACCGGCAGCGCATCGGCGAAGGCCGGCACGTTGCCGGAGATGAAGGGCAAGGGGCTTCAGGCCGCCCAGGACCAGGCGCAGGCCGCCGGGTTCTACCACCTCACGTCGCACGACGCCCTCGGCCGTGGACGCATGCAGGCTTTCGACCGGAACTGGAAGGTCTGCTCGCAGACCCCGGCCGCCGGTGGGCATCCGACGGACACGAAGGTGGACTTCGCGGCGGTCAAGCTGGAGGAGAGCTGCCCCGCCAAGGACGAGGGTGCTGTGCGGCAGGCGGGATCGACGATGCCCGACTTCAGAGGCAAGTCGGTCAAGGTTGCCCGCCAGGCCCTCGACTCCTCCACCGGCATCACCGTCAAAGACGTCTCGGGCGAGAGCCGCATGATTCTTCTGGAGTCCAACTGGAAGGTGTGCACCCAGACCCCGAAGCCGGGAGCCAAGCTCGACGGGCAGCCCGTCGAGTTCGGCGCGGTGAAGTTCGGGGAATCTTGCTGACGCCCGGCCAAGAAGGGAAACCCCATGTCAGCCCCCCACACCCTCGACCTCACCGCAGCCCTGAAGGCCGCTGACCTGGAGGACTTCTACCAGGACCTCCACCGCCACCCCGAACTCGCCTTCGAGGAACACCGCACGGCAGGCAGACTCGCCGCACGCCTCAAGACCGCCGGTTACGAGGTCACGGAGGGCGTCGGAGGCACCGGCGTGGTCGGTGTGCTGCGCAACGGCGACGGGCCGGTCGTGTGGCTGCGGGCCGACATGGACGCGCTGCCCGTGCGAGAGGCGACGGGGCTGCTGTATGCCTCGACGGTCGACGGAGTGATGCATGCCTGCGGTCACGACCTGCACGTCACCTGGCTCGCCGCTGCCGCCGAGGCGTTGGCCGGCGGGCGGGACGTGTGGGCGGGCACGGTCGTGGCGATCGGCCAGCCCGGGGAGGAGGCCGGGAGCGGCGCTGCGGCGATGGTCGCGGACGGGTTGCACCAGCGATTCCCCCGGCCCGATGCCGTTCTGGGGCAGCACGCCGCGCCCGGTCCCGTGGGCTTCTATCCGCACACCCCCGGCCTGACCATGTCCGCCTCGGACGACATCGACGTCGTCGTGCACGGCGTCGGCGGACACGGCTCGCGGCCCGAGTCGACGGTCGACCCCGTCGTCATCGGCTCCTACATCGTCACCCGGCTCCAGACCGTCGTCGCCCGGGAGATCGCGGCGAGCGAGTCGGCCGTGCTGACCGTGGGCGCGTTCCAGGCAGGGGCCACGCACAACGTCATTCCCGCCGAGGCACGGCTCGCCCTCAACCTCCGTACACAGAACCGGCGTACCCGGGACAAGGCGCTCGACGCGATCCGGCGGATCGTCACCGGCGAGTGCGGCGCGGCCGGCTGCCCGCAGGCGCCCGAAGTGGACGTCGTCTCCAGCTATCCCGTGACCGTCAACGACGCCGCCCTCGACGGACGTATCGCCGAGACACACCGCCAACTCTTCGGCGAGCACACCGTGTTCGACTTCGGGCCCGTCATGGGGAGCGAGGACTTCTCCGAACTCGCCCCCGAAGGCGTCCCGTACGACTACTGGTACGTCACCACCACCCCCGCGGACGTCTGGGAGGCCGCGCAGGGCGAGGAGTTGAGGGAGAAGTTCGCCAACGTGCCGGGAAACCACAGCCCGTTGTTCGCCCCCGACCTGTCGGCGCTCGTGCCGGGGGCGCAGACCCTCGTCTCGGCGGCACTCACCGTACTGCTGAGTCCAGGAACCGCGTGAGGTCCCCGAACACCTCCGCGCGGTTCGTCTCCGCGAACACCTCGTGCCGGGCCCCCGGATAGACGTACGAGGTCAGCGAGCCGCCCTCGGTGAGCCGCTCCACGCCGGGGCGGCTCCCGGCGAGCGGGACCAGCCGGTCGTCCTCGCCGTGCAGCCACAGCACCGGCACCCGCCCCACGCCCCCGCCCGAAGCGACCGCCCCCAGCGTCGTCGTGAACGCCTCCAGCGTCGCCCGCTTCATCGCCCCGTGCCACACCAGAGGGTCCGCCGTGTACGCCGCCCCGACCGCCGGGTCCCGCGAGAGCGCGGCGGGGCTGATCGGGACGTCCGGGATCTCGTCGTACGCCAGGAGCCGGCCCGGCAGCGCCCAGTTGCCGATGACCGGCCCGGACAGGACCAGCGCGGCGAGCTGTTCGCCGAGGCGCTGAGCGATGCGGGCGGCGATCAGGCCGCCCATGGAGTGGCCCACGACGACCAGCGGCACCCCCGGCCACGTGTCCCGCGCCACCGACACCACCGCCTCGGCGTCCGTGACCACGTCCTCGAAGTCCCCGACCAGCACCCGCTCCCCGTCCGACAGCCCGTGCCCGGCGTGATCCGGCCCCAGGACGGCCGCACCGTGCGCCCGCAACACCCCCGCGACCTCCTCGTACCGGCCGAGGTGCTCCCCGTAGCCGTGGACCAGCAGCGCGACGTACCGAGGCCGGGGCGTCGGCCACTCGTGCACCGCGATGCGGCCCTGTACGCCGGTCAAGTAGCGGATGTCGGCCACATTGCCTCCGATGATCTGAAAAGCGCCGTTATGGGGTTCACGCGGTGAGACGGTCTTTCCCTACCCCGGATGCATGGGCATAGCATCGGTCAACGCAATGAACACGATGACTCTGTGGCACATCACCGGCTGGGAATTCGCCGCCCTCGCCCTCGCCGCCCTCCTGGTCGGCTTCTCCAAAACGGCCGTCAGCGGCGCGAACACCGTCAGCCTCGCCGTCTTCGCGGCGGTCCTGCCGGCCCGCGCGTCCACCGGCGTCCTGCTGCCGATCCTGATCGCCGGGGACATCCTCGCCGTCCTGACCTACCGCCGGCACGCCCACTGGCCCACGCTGTGGCGGCTCTTCCCGGCCGTCGCGGCGGGGGTGATCGTCGGGACGGTGTTCCTCGTGTGGGCCGACGACAAGGTCGTACGGACCTCGATCGGGGCGATCCTGCTGTTCATGACGGGGGTGACGGTGTGGCGCCGGCGTCGGGCCGACGCCGCCGACGACCCCGATGCCGTCGTCACCCGCGCCGGGCGGTTCAAGGCGCGGTCGTACGGGGTGCTCGGGGGGTTCACGACGATGGTCGCGAACGCCGGGGGGCCGGTGATGTCGATGTATCTGCTGTCCGCCGGGTTTCGGAAGCTGGGGTTCCTGGGTACGTCCGCGTTCTTCTTCCTCATCGTCAACGTGTCCAAGGTGCCCTTCAGCGCCGGGCTCGGGCTCATCGACGGGAACTCGTTGCTGCTCGATGCGGCGCTGGTGGGGTTCGTCGTGCCGGGGGCGGTGATCGGGCGGTGGGCCGTCGACCGGATCAACCAGCGGTTGTTCGAGAGGCTCGTGATCGCGGCGACCGTGCTGGGAGGGGCGCAGTTGCTGCTCCGGTGAGCCACGCCGACGTCGCTTCCAGGCCGCCGAACGTGTAGAAGTGCAGGGCCACTTCGCCGTGCCGCTCCGGTACGAGGTCCGCCGCGAGCGCCCGCAGGAAACGGTCCGGGCCCGCCGTACCCATCAGGTGCGTCAGCGAGAAGCCGTACTTGCGGGCTATGCCGGTGCTCGTGCTGACGCCGAAGCGGCGGGCGTACGCGACGAGACGCCGTACGCCGGCCGGGCCCGGGACGCCGATGCGTACGGGGACGTCGATGCCCCTCGCCCTCGCCTCCTCCAGCCACGTCAGGACCGGTTCCACCGCGAAGCCGAACTGGGTGGTGACGGTCGCTGTGAGGGACTGTTCCTTCAGCGCCGCCGTCTTCTCCTCCAGCGCCGACCACAGGGCCGGGGTGCCGATCGCCGGGTGGCCCTCCGGGTAGCCGGTGATGCCGACGTGCCGTACGCCGTGCTCCTCCAGCAGGCCCGAGCGGATCACCGACAGGGCGTCGGGGTACGGGCCGTGCGGGGTCGTGGGGTCGCCGGCGACGACGAACACCGACTCCGTCGCCTGCGCCGAGCGCAGGGCTGCGAGGGTTTCGCCCAGCTCGGCCGGGGAACGCAGGCGGCGGGCCGAGAGGTGGGGTACGGGTGTCAGGCCGTGCTTTCCGACAGCCCGCGCGGCGTCGATCCTGGTGTCCAGGTCCTCGGACGCGAGGTGCGTGATGTTGACCCGGGTCCCCGGCGCGAGCGCCGCGCCCTCCAGGGCCGGGGCGTCCTTCCCGGTCATCTCCAGGGACGCGTCGAGGAACAGGGGGTGCGGGGCCGTCATACGTCGTCGAGTTCCTCACCTGGAGAAAGGGGCGGGCCAGGCTAACAAGCGGGGGTACGGGTGCGCTGTGGCGGAGGTCTCGTAGGGTCGGGGGCATGCATGTGCTGATCCTTGGGGGGACGACGGAGGGGCGGGAGCTTGCCGCTGCGCTGAGCGGGGTGGGGGCGGAAAACTCCGAGGCGCGGGGGGTTGCCGCCGAGCTGAACGGGGTACGAGGGTCCGCTGCCGAGGTTCAGAAGGTTGCCGTGCGCGTCACCACCTCCCTCGCCGGACGCGTCTCGCGGCCCGCTGCCCTCGCCGGGGACGTCCGGATCGGGGGGTTCGGCGGGGTCGACGGGCTCGCTGCCTGGGTGCGGGAGCATCGCGTGGACGCCCTCGTCGACGCCACCCACCCCTTCGCCTCGCGGATCACCGCCAACGCCGTCGCCGCTGCCGCCCTCACCGGCGTACCGCTCGTCGTGCTGCGGCGGCCGGGGTGGGAGGCGGGGGAGGGGGACCGGTGGTACGACGCCGGGTCGCTCGCGGAGGCCGCCGCGTTGCTGCCCCGGCTCGGACGCCGGGTGCTGTTGACCACCGGGCGGCTGGAGTTGGCCGCCTTCGCCCGGGTCGCCGGGGCGCATTTCGTCGTACGGTCCGTCGAGGCGCCCGAGCCGCCGCTCCCGGCCGACTGCGAAGTGCTGCTCGCGCGCGGGCCGTTCACCGTCGAGGACGAACTCCGGTTGCTGCGGGACCGCCGTATCGACGTCGTCGTGACGAAGGACAGCGGGGGCGCCGCGACGGCCGCGAAGCTCACGGCCGCGCGGGAGTTGGGGGTGCCGGTGATCGTCGTACGCCGGCCCCCGGCGCCGTACGGGGTGGACGTGGTCGGCGATGTCGCCGGTGCGGTCGCGTGGGTCAGGGGTTTGTGACCGACGTCCGCAGGCGGTCGATCGTACGGAGGATCTCGGCGCGGTTCTTGGCGGACTTGATCCAGGTGGGGAGCTTGCCGACGTAGGTCATCCGGCGGTGCTCGTGCTCGTACCAAGGGGCGTGTTCGCGGAGGTCGGCGGCGACGAAGTCCCGTAGGACGGTGAGGTGTTCGAGGTTGTAGGCCCAGATCGTGCCGTGGCGGGTGTCGGCTTCGAGCCAGAGGGACAGGGAGTGCGGGTCGGGTCCACAGCGGCCCTCCCGTACCCAGGACAGTCCGCACGAGCGGCAGACCACCCGCCTCTGCGAGGCTTCCCCGGCCGTCCCGCGCCGGTGCTCGCGGTGCGCGAGGCGGTCGCAGCGCGGGCAGTGCACGAGGGCCGAGTCCGCGTAGTGGAACAGCTCCGTGCGGCGGTCGTAGAAGCGGGTCGGGGACATGGGAGGAGAGTATGCGAGGGGGTGGGGGAGCGAGGCATCCGGTTTTCGGCGCCTACCCCGCCGTGACCTCCTTCCGTTCCCGCATCCCGCTGCTCAGGTCCTCCACCAGCAGCCTCTTCGCGATCGCGTCCACCGCCGCGTGGAGGTCCCCGCTCGACGGGCGGCCGAGGTCGCGTTCCACGTGGTCCTTCAGCCAGTCGCCCCACGCCTCCGAGATGGTGTGCGCCTCTCGGGTGCCCGCGTCCGTGTGGGAGAGGAGGGTGCCGGTGCGGGTCAGGTAGCCCTCCTCGACCATGCGGTCGAAGACCGGGAGGAGGACCTCCGGGGGGAGGTGGCGGCGGGCCGCGATGAGGCCGAGGCTCGCGTGGCCGACCATGCGGGTGTGGAGTTCGACCTGCATGACGGCCCACGCGCCGGCGATGTCGAGGCGGGTGTCGGAGTCCTCGACGATGCGGCGGGTGGTCTCCAGGTCCGTGCTGCCGATGATTTTGGCGACCGAGGCTTCCAGGACCCGGCGGGAGTCCGCGCCGCTGGGGGACGCGAAGCCCTCGCCCATGTCCGTGGAGCCGGCGCGGGCGCTGTCGCGCAGGGGGACCTGTCTCAGCAGCAGGGCGACCAGGAAGCCGAGCGCCGCGACCGGGACCGTCCACAGGAACACCGTCTGGATGGTGTCGGCGTACGCGCCGATGATCGGCCCGGCGGCCCGCGCGGGCAGGCGGTGGACGCCGTCCGGGCTGCTCGCGGCCTTCGCCAGCGACGCCACGTCCGCCGTACCCGTCGCCGCCGCCTCGCGGATGCCGTCCCGCAGGTTGGGGGTCAGCGCGTTCGTGTAGATCGTGCCGAAGACGGCCGTACCGAAGGAACTCCCCAGCGTACGGAAGAAGGTGACGCCCGAGGTCGCGGTGCCCAGGTCCGCGTACTCGACCGTGTTCTGCACGGCGATCGTCAGCACCTGCATGCACAGCCCGATCCCGAAGCCGAGGACGAACATGTACAGCGACTCCAGCCAGGCCCCCGTACCCGGCCCCATCCGCGACATCAGGAACAGCCCGAGCCCCATCACCAGCGAGCCGATGATCGGGAACACCCGGTACCTGCCGGTCTGGCTGATCACGTTGCCGCTGCCGATCGACGCGATCAGCAGGCCGAGCACCATCGGCAGCGTCCGTACCCCGGAGACGGTCGCCGAATCGCCGTCCACGTACTGGAGATAGCTCGGCAGGTATGTCATCGCGCCGAGCATCGCGAACCCGACGATGAAGCTCAGCACCGAGCACACCGTGAACACCGGGTTCCTGAACAGCCGCATCGGCAGCATCGGCTCCGCCGCCCGCGTCTCCGTCCAGCAGAACAGGCCGAGCGCGATCACACCGCCCACGAACAGGCCGACGATCACACCGGAACCCCACGCGTACTCGTTGCCGCCCCAGCTCGTCGCCAGGATCAGGGCGCTCGCGCCGAGCGCGACCCACGCGATGCCGAGGTAGTCGATGACCGGGCGGGACACGGACTTGACCACCGGGATCGTGCGGGCCGCCGCGATGACGACCACGATCGCGATGGGGACGTTCACGTAGAACGCCCACCGCCAGGTGAGGTGGTCCGTGAACAGGCCGCCGAGCAGCGGGCCGATCACCGTCGCGACGCCGAACACCGCGCCGATCGCGCCCTGGTACTTGCCGCGCTCCCGCAGCGGGATGACGTCCGCGATCAGCGCCATCGCCGTCACCATCAGGCCGCCCGCGCCGATGCCCTGCACCGCGCGCCACGCGATCAGCAGCGGCATGTTCGTCGCCAGACCGCACAGGAACGAGCCCGTGATGAACACGATCGCCGAGACCTGGAAGACCACCTTGCGGCCGAACAGGTCGCCGAACTTGCCGACCAGGACCGTCGCGACGGTCTCCGCGAGGAGGTACGCCGTCACCACCCACGACATGTGGGAGGCGCCGCCGAGGTCCGACACGATCGTGGGCAGGGCCGTGCCGACGATCGTCTGGTCCAGGGCCGCGAGGAGCATGCCGAGCACGATCGTGATGAACACGACGTTGCGGCGGCGGGGGTCCAGTACGGGGGGCTGCGCGGCGGCCGGTGGGGAATCCTGGGTGACGGTCACGGGGACACCATCGCGCCGGGGGGTGGAGGGCGCACGCGGGGAGGGCCGACCGGGGGTGTCTGGTGGGGGAGGGCGCCGGTCACTCTTCCTTCGGCCTCACCCCGCCTTACCTCTCCGTGGGCCTGCGCCGCAGCAGGTACGTGTCCATGATCCAGCCCTTCCGCTCCCGAGCCTCCGCCCGTGCCTCCTCGATCCGGGGCGCCGCCTCCGCGATCGGACCGGACACCAGGATCTCGTCCGGTGTGCCGATGTACGCCCCCCAGTAGATGTCCACGTCCTCCTGAGCGAGCCCCCGGAACGCCTGGTGCGCATCCAGCATCACCACCACGTCGTCCACCCCCTCCGGGAACCCCTCCGCGAGCCGCCGCCCGGTCGTGATCTGCACCGGCCTCGCCACCCGGTTCAGCCCCGTACGGTGCCGCGCGACCAGCGCGGAGACACTGCTGACGCCCGGGATCACGTCGTACGCGTACGCGACGTTCCCCCGCGCGAGGACCTCGTCCAGGATCGCGATCGTGCTGTCGTACAGCGCCGGGTCGCCCCAGACCAGGAACGCGCCGGTCTCCCCGTCGGCGAGTTCCTCGGTGATCAGCCGCTCGTAGATGTCCGCGCGGGCGCTGCGCCAGTCGCCGACGGCGGGGGAGTACGCGGCGGTGTTCGCCGTACGGTCCCGCTCCGGGTCACGGGCCTCGACGACCCGGTACGTCCCCTCCGGCACATGCGTCCGCAGCATCTCCCTGCGCAGGTCCGTGAGGTCGCTCTTCACCTCGCCCTTGTCCAGGACGAAGAACACGTCCGCCTCCCGCATCGACCTGACCGCCTGGAGGGTCAGGTGTTCCGGGTCGCCCGCGCCGATACCGATGACATGAATCCTTCGCACGTCCCCGAGTGTGCCGTACGGCACTGACAACGAGGTCGGCGCGGGGTGATCAACGCAGTCTCGGCGCCCGCGCCACCGGGTCCACGGGGTGTCCGTCGACCTCGTCCGCGAGGGCCCGCGCCCAGGTCACGACGCCGGGGAGGTCCATGCCGTACGCCGCTCCCGCCCACCGCTCGACCTCGTCCGCACCGCGCCGCAGCAGCCGTACCCCGCCGGTCCGGTTGCCCCGCGCCGCGTGCGTCAGCCCCACGGCGAGCTGCGCGAGCGCCCGCCACAGGGGGCGCTCCTCCTCGGGGCCCGTCTTCCAGGCGTCCTCGAAGACCTCATGGGCATGGAACGGCTTACCGGCGTCGAGCAACGCCTGCGCCTCGGTGACGGTCTCCTCGGGGCGGCGTGCGATCCCCTCCGGCTGCCTCGGCACGCCCTCCGCCCCGTACGCCAACGGCCGCCCCAGCCCGTCCCTGGGCCGCGCACTCCTCGCCCGACCCGCACTGTCCCTGTCCCGCGCCTCAGCCATACCCCGATTGTCCCGCCTGCGGAGCGGCATCCCGGGTGGGGTAGAGTTCGGTTCGCGCGATCGCCTACGTGTGGGCCGCGCATCGGGACGTGGCGCAGCTTGGTAGCGCACTTGACTGGGGGTCAAGGGGTCGCAGGTTCAAATCCTGTCGTCCCGACTTAGATAGTCGCAGGTCAGGGGCCTTGCCGGAGAAATCCGGCAAGGCCCCTCGATCGTTTTGTCATTCATCGGCTCATTTAATGATTGCGTGCCCCCTCGAACCCGGGAGAGCATCGATCGTGGAATCGGCAGCAGCACGCCCCCGTCCGGTCCTTACGGCCGCCTCCGTCCTGCCCGCGGACGCCGGCCGGGCCGCCCTCGTCGCGCGTGTCCACGACCCGGAAGGGGACGGGCCGTGTGTGGCCGCGGTCCGCGGTGAGCAGGTCGTCGACCTGACCGCCGTCGCGCCCACCGTCTCCGACCTCGTGGAACGCGACGACGCGGTGGCAGTCGTCCGCGAGGCCGACGGCGGACAGGTCTGGCGCCTGGACGAACTGCTGGCCGCACCGCCCGGCCGCCGTGACGTTCCGCGTCTGCTCGCCCCCGTCGACCTGCAAGTGATCAAGGCTGCGGGCGTCACCTTCGCCCGGAGTCTGCTGGAACGCGTCATCGAGGAGCGCACGGGCGGCGATCCGGCGCAGGCCGCGCAGATACGGGCCCGCGTCGGGCAGGCGGTGGGCGGCACGCTCGACGGCATCCGCCCCGGATCGCCGGAAGCGGACAAGGCCAAGGAACTGCTCGTCTCCGAAGGACTGTGGTCGCAGTACCTGGAGGTCGGGATCGGTCCTGACCCGGAAGTGTTCACCAAGGCCCCGGTCCTGTCCGCGGTCGGCACCGGCGCCGACATCGGCGTGCTCGGCGCCTCGGTGTGGAACAACCCCGAGCCCGAGGCCGTCCTCGTCGTGGACTCGCGCGGCCGGGTACGCGGCGCGACGCTCGGCAACGACGTCAACCTCCGCGACATCGAGGGACGCAGCGCCCTGCTGCTGTCCCGCGCGAAGGACAACAACGCCTCGTGCGCGATCGGCCCGTTCGTCCGCCTGTTCGACGAGGACTTCGGCCTCGACACCGTACGCGGGCTCGACATCGACCTCCGGATCGACGGCACGGACGGCTACGTACTGCGTGGCAGCAGCTCCATGCGCGAGATCAGCCGCGACGTACTGGACCTGGTGGCCGCCACGCACGGTCCGCACCATCAATACCCGGACGGCTTCGTGCTGTTCACCGGAACGCTGTTCGCCCCCACCGAGGACCGACAGGCACCCGGCGCGGGCTTCACCCACGAGTACGGCGACGTCGTGCGGATCTCCAGCCCGCGCCTGGGCGCCCTGGTCAACACCGTCGTCCCCAGCGAGCAGGCCGCGCCGTGGACGTTCGGCGTACGAGAGCTGATGCGCAGCCTCGCCCGGCGCGGCCTGCTGTGAGCTTCAGGCCCCCGCGACCGGTTCCTGCACGATGGTGGCGTGCAGGCGCCGTGTGTGGTCCACCCGGCGCTCGGCCCCGGTCAGCGTGACCCTGGCCGTCAGGCGCGGATCCGCGCTGGAGGCAGCGAGCCGCACCTCCAGCTCGCCCGGTTCGACGGCCCGGCGGCCGTCACGTCCGGTGAAGGAGGCGAGGTCCGCCGGGACCGTGACCCACAGCCGCCGCGCCTCGCCCGGCCCCAGAGCCACCCGCGTGTAGCCGACGAGGCGCTGCACCGGCTGGACGACGGAGGCGACCGGGTCGTGCAGATAGAGCTGGACGACCTCGGTCCCGGACCGCTCGCCCGTGTTGCGGACGGTGAAGGCGAGGGTGAACTCGCCGTCCGTCGGAGCCTCCTGGACGTCCACGGTCAGGTCCGTCCAGTCGAACCGCGTGTAGGACAGACCATGACCGAAGGCGAACGCGGGGGTCGGGTCGACGGCGGACACCTCGCTGACGTGAGCGAGCCGCGCCCCGAGGTACGTGGCCGGCTGGGAGCCCGGCCCGCGCGGCACGCCGACCGGGAGACGCCCGGAGGGATCGGTACGGCCACTGAGCACCCCGGCGATCGCGTGCGTGCCCTCCTCGCCGGGGAAGAAGGACTGCACGATCGCGGCGGACTCCTCCACGGCGCGGCCGAGGGCGTACGGCCGTCCCGCGAGCAGGACGGTGACCACGGGTGTCTCCAGGTCGAGCAGGGCGTCGAGCAGTTGCTGCTGTGCGCCGGGCAGCAGCAGCGAGCCGACGTCGCATCCCTCGCCGCTGGTGCCCCGCCCGAAGACCCCGGCGCGGTCGCCGAGCACGACCACGGCGATGTCGGCCTCGCGTGCCACCCGGGCTGCCTCGAAGATGCCCGAGAGATCACCGTCGTCGATCCCGGTGCCCCGGGCGAGTGTGATCTCGGCGTCGGGGAACTCGGCGGTGAGCGTGTCGCGCAGCGTGGGCAGCTCGATGCCGAGGGGGGTACCGGGGTGGCGGACGCCGATGTGCTGGGGGAAGGAGTAGCAGCCGAGCACGGCGCCCGGCTCGTCGGCGTTGGGGCCGAGCAGGGCGATGCGGCGTGGCCTGCGCAGCGGCAGGGTGCCGTCGTTGCTCAGCAGCACGACCGCTTCCTCGGCGACCGTGCGGGCCAGCGCGCGATTGGCGGGACCGTCCAGGTCGATCAGGCCGCGCAGGGCGGCCGGGTCGTCCAGGTCCACCCCGTCGAGCGCGGGCGGCACGGGGTTCCAGTCCGGGTCGAGCAAGCCGAGCAGCACCTTCTGGGTGAGTGTCCGGCGCACGGCGCGATCGACCAGCGCCTCCGGTACGCGGCCGTCGGCGACGGCTCCGGCCAAGGGGGCGCCGTACGTCTTGACCGTGGGCAGTTCGACGTCGATGCCCGCGCGCAGTGCCGTGCCGGCGGCGTCGGCCCAGTCGCCCGCGATGCCGTGCAGCGTCTTCAGGAAGGCGATGGCGAAGTAGTCGGCGACGACCGTGCCGTCGAAGCCCCACGTGTCGCGCAGCAGCCCGGTGAGCAGATCCTCGTCGGCCGCTGAGGGGATGCCGTCGGTGTCGGTGTAGGCGTTCATCACCGACCGGGCGCCGCCTTCACGGACCGCCATCTCGAAGGGAGGCAGCAGAACGTCGGCGCGTTCACGCGGGCCCATGGAGGAGGGGGCGAGGTTGCGGCCGGCGCGCGAGGCCGAGTAGCCGGCGAAGTGCTTGAGGGTGGCGACGATCCCGGCGGATTCGAGGCCCTGCACGTAGGCCGTCCCGATGGTGCCGACGAGGTACGGGTCCTCGCCGATGGTCTCCTCGACCCGGCCCCAGCGGGCGTCGCGCACCACGTCCAGGACGGGGGCGAGTCCCTGGTGGACGCCGACGGCCCGCATGTCGCGGCCGATGGCGGCGGCCATGCGCCGCACGATGTCCGGATCGAAGGTGGCGCCCCAGGACAGCGGAACGGGGTAGGCCGTCGCCCCCCAGGCGGCGAAGCCGGCCAGACACTCGTCGTGCGCGAGAGCGGGGATGCCGAACCGGTTCGTGGCGGCGATACGGCGCTGGGTGCGGGCCAGGGAGAGCGCGCCCAGCGCCGGGTCGACCGGGACCGTGCCGAAGGGCCGGGTCAGCTGGCCGAGGCCGTCGGGCAGGAGCGCGTCGAGATCGACGGACTCCTCCATGTCGTGCTGGTGGGGGGCCACTTCACCGCCCTGATCGGAGGCGCCCACCCACACTCCGTACAGCTGGGCGAGCTTCTCCCGAAGGGTCATCGCCCCGATCAGGGCGTCGACTCTCGCGGCGACAGGAAGGGCGGGGTCGTTCCAGGTTCTGGTGGTGGTCTCAGCGGTCACGTCGGCGTTCGCTTTCCTCGGTCAACGGCTGAATCCGGCGGTCAGGCCGCTCAGCAGCTGACGGCGGCCGAACACGTACAGGATGATCAGGGGCAGGGTGGTGAGGACGACGGCGGCCAGGAGGGCGGGGACGTTGACCCCGTACTCGCCCTGGAAGGTCCACAGGGCGAGCGGCAGTGTCCGCCGGGAAGGGCTCTGGGTGAGGATCAGCGGCAGCAGGAACCCGTTCCAGATGGTCAGCGCGTTGAAGATGGTCACGGTGAGGATGGCCGGGCGGGTGAGCGGCGCCACCAGGCGCCACAGCGTCCCCCACTCGGTGGCTCCGTCCACCCGCATCGAGTCGAACAGCTCTTTGGGCACGTCGCGGATGAAGTTGGCGAGGATCAGCACGGACAGCGGGATGGCGAAGGCGATCGACGGCAGGATCAGCGCCAGCAGGCTGTCGTACAGCTGCAACTTGATGATGATCAGATAGATCGGGATCACCGTCGCTTGCAGCGGGATGGCGAGGCCCATGAGGAACAGGCCGTTCACCACGCGCAGGAACCGCATGCGCCAGCCGCGCACGATGGCGTAGGCGGCCATGAAGGAGACCGCGACCGCCGGTACCACCGCGCCGACGGTGACCACGATGCTGTTTGTGAGGTAGCTGACGAAGTCGGACTCGAAGACCAGTCTGTAGTTGGCCAGCGTGGGATCGGTCGGCGGCGCCAGCGGGTTGCTCGCGTAGTAGGTGCTCTGCTCCTTGAGGCTGGTGATGAGGATCCAGTACAGGGGGATGACGACGACGGCCAGCCAGAGCCATCCGGCCAGACCGCCCAGCCAGTTGCGCCGCCCGGCGGTCGTCCCGCGACGGTGTCCCCGCTCACGGCGGGGCGTCTTCTGCGGCTGCGGTTTGGTCAGTGTGGTGGTCATGTCACACCCCCTCCAGTTGGCTCTCGCCGGCGTCCCGGCCGCCGAGCCGGCGCAGCAGCAGGGCGAGGGCGAGGCCCACCAGGACGAGGATGACCGCGATGACGCTGGCCGGCCCCATCAGGCTGGCCTGGAAGCCCCGCTTGTACATGTCCAGCGCGAGGACCCGGGTCGCGTCCGACGGGCCGCCCTCGGTCAGGACGAAGATGAGGTCGAAGAAGGTGAGCGAGCCGACCACCATCAGCGTCGACGAGGTGATGATGGTGTACCTGAGCTGGGGCAGCGTGATGCTGAAGAACTGGCGGATCTGCCCGGCGCCGTCCAACTGCGCTGCCTCGTACAGGGACCGCGGGATCTGCTGGACACCCCCCTGGTAGATCAGCGAGTGGAACGGGACGAACTGCCAGGAGACGACGAAGATGACGACGCCGAAGGCGAGCCCGGAACGCCCCAGCCAGTCCTTGCTGAGCCACTCGACCCCGAGCCCCGCGCCCAGCCCGAAGTTGGGGTCCAGCAGCGCCTTGTACGCGACCGCGATCGCCGCGGAGCTGAGCAGGAGCGGGACGAAGTAGACCAGGCTCAGCACCGCACGGTAGCGCTGGCGGCCGGCCAGGAACGTGCCGAGCAGAATGCTCGCCGGTGTCTGGACCGCCCAGGACACGGCCATCACCAGGAACGTCACCCACAGGGCGTGCGGCAGCCCGGGGTCGTTGAGCACCGCACGCCAACTGGTCAGCCCGGACGGGTGGATGGCGCCGATCCCGTCCCACGTCGTGAAGCTCAGCACGAAGACGCCGACGAGCGGGACCACGGCGAAGCCGACGAAGAACAGCAGCGCCGGCACGGCCAGCCAGGGCAGGATGCCGCTCCGGCCCTCGTGCCCCGCGGAGCCCGTGAGTGCGCTCACGTGCCGATGACCTTGTTGAGATTGCCGGCGAACTGCTGCGGCGTTATGGACAGTTGGAACAGCTTGCTGATGTTGTCCAGCAGCGCTTCGGCGGCCGTCGGGCTGAGCGCCTGGTCCCAGGACTGGCTGAACGACTTCGCGTTGCTCGCGACGCCGTACACGAACTCCAGGAACTCGGAGCCCTTGGCCCCGGCCAGCAGTTTCTGCGAGTCCTTCCGGATCGGCACCGCCCCGGTCCCGATCCACTCCTTCACCTCCTCGTCCGTGAGGACGCCGGTGGCGAAGAACTTCTTCGCGATCTCCTTCTGCTCGGCACTGGCCTTCGAGGAGAGGGACAGGTACTGGGCCGGGTTGCCGACGGAGTTGCTCGGATCGCCCTTGCCGCCTTCGACGGGCGGGAAGTTCATGAAACCGAGGCCGCCGCTGGAGACGAAGTCCTTGCCCTCGGTCTGCTGGATGCCGTACGACCAGGAGCCGTGCAGCATCATCGCGGCCCTGCCGGTGTACAGCAGCGCCTGGTCGGCGTTGGAGTCCGCGGTGATCGAGGAGAAGCCCTTGATGAATCCGCCCGCCTTGACCAGGTCCTGGAGTTTGGTCAGCGCCTCGATGGCGGCCGGGTGGGACCAGGCGTCCTTCTTGCCGTCGTAGGCGGCCTGGAACACCTCGGGGCCGCCGATGCGGTCGAACAGGAACTCCAGCCACATCATGTTCGTCCACCGGGACTGGCCGCCGAGGGCGAACGGGGCGATGCCCTTCGCGTTGAACCGGGGCACCAGGGCCATGATGTCGCCCCACGACCGGGGCGGCTGGACGCCGACGTCGGCGAAGACCTTCTTGTTGTAGAACAGGACGATCGGCTCCACGCTCTCAGACGGCACCGCGTAGATCTTGCCGTCGACGGTCGCCGGGCCGAAAGAGTTCGGGAAGAGCCGGTCCTTGAGGTCGGGGTGTTCGGCGAACCACGGGGTGAGGTCGTCGACCTGGCCGGCCTTCACGTAGCTGCGCAGGGTGCCGCCGCCCCACCCCCAGATGATCGTGGGTGCCTTCCCGGCGCCGACGGCGGTCTTGATCCTCGTCTTGTAGGGGTCGTTCGCGAAGGTGGTGACCTTGATCTTGCCCTTGGGGTTGGCCTTGTTGAACCGCTCGACCGCACCGGTTCTGACGCCTTCCTGAGGCTGGCCGCTCAGGTGCCAGTACGTGGCCGTTCCGTTGCTGTCGCCGGGGCCGGACGAGCCGCCGCAGGCCGCGAGGGCCGTGGAGGCCGGCACGGCGGCGGCCAGGCCGAGGAGTGTACGTCGGGAGAGCGCCATGTTCTTCTCCGTGAGTCATCGTGAAAGGTTTTCGAAACTGCTTTCTCCGAGCTCTGTTCGTGCAACGTAGGTTTCGAACTGACGGCCTGTCAAGGTGCGTGCAGGCTTGTTGTCGTGCTGCGAACTGCCCAGTAATATCGGGCAATGATGACCCTCAGGAGATCTTGACGGGGACCGAAACTATTTCGAAGCCGACTGGCTGAGGACGGGAGGGACCGATGCGTCCGAACGCCAGGCGTACCACCTTGGCCGACATCGCCCAAGCGGCGGGAGTCTCCGTCGCGACCGTGTCCAAAGTGGTCAACGGCCGCGGTGACGTGGCGCCGCACACCCGCAGCCGGGTGCAGGAACTGCTGCGTCAGCACGACTACCTCGCGCCCGTGTTCCGCCACACCGAGGTCGTCGAGAGCCCGACCGTCGAGGTGCAGTTCCAGGGTGGCCTCAAGGCGTACGTGGCCGAGACCCTGGAAGGCATCATCGACTCCGCCGCCGCGTCGGGGGCCTCGGTGGTGATCAGCAAGGCGTCCCATGCCCCGAACTGGGCCCGGGACCTGGTCTCGGCCGGGCGCAGCGCCGTCATCGCGGTCACCAGCGTGTACACCACGGCGCACCTGAACGAACTGGCCCGGTTCGGGCTGCCGTTGGTCGTGCTGGACCCGCTGCACCTGCCGGACAGCCGTGTCCACAGCGTCGGGTCGACCAACTTCGGCGGCGGCCTGGCCGCGACCCGGCACCTGCTCTCCCTGGGGCACCGCCGCATCGCCTACATCGGCGGACCGGCCATGGCCGTGTGCAACCAGGCACGCGTGCACGGCTACCGCGCCGCCATGGAGGCGGAGGGAGCGCAGGTGCCCGACGCCTACGTCCGGCCCGGGGAGTTCACGTACGAGGCCGGGTTGCTCGGTGCCACGGCGCTCCTGGGTCTGCAGGAGCCGCCGACGGCGATCTTCGCGGGCAACGACGAGATCGCCATCGGTGTCATCGAGGCCGCCCGCACGCGGGGTCTGCGCGTCCCCGAGGACCTGAGCGTGGTCGGCTTCGACGACACGAGCGTCGCCCGGATGGCCTCGCCGCCACTGACCACGGTGCGCCAGCCGCTGCGGGAGATGGGCGGTGCCGCCCTGCGCACCGTCCTTCGGCTGGCGGGCGGTGAGAAGGTCGAGTCCCACCACATCGAACTCGCCACGGAACTCGTGGTACGCGCCTCTACGGGGCCGCCCCGGGAAGAGAACCCGGCGCGCAGGTAGCGGTGGCCGGTGCCTTCGGAGGGTGGCCCCGGGTGTTTCGGTCCGGACCGTGATGTGCCGGTCCTCGCTCGATCGCAGCATGGAGCGAGGAGGTCGAAGCATGGGTTTTCGGATCAGCAAGGAGTTCCACTTCTCCGCCAGTCACCGGCTCGACGGGCTGCCGGAGGGGCACCAGTGCGGCCGGATGCACGGCCACAACTACCTCGTACGGGTCGAGCTGTTCGCCGGCCCGGACGACCTGGACACAGTGGGTTTCGTCCGGGACTACGGCGAACTGGGCAAGGTGAAGCGGTGGTTGGACGACGAACTCGACCACCGGCATCTGAACGACGTCATGGACCGCAACCCCACCGCCGAGCACCTGGCGCAGTGGATCTTCGAGCGCTGGAGCGGGCACTTCCCGGAGCTGACGGCGGTACAGGTCTCCGAGACGCCCAGGACGTGGGCGGAGTACCGGCCGTGAGCGCCGAGGTGCTCGCGGAGCTCGAAGGGGGTGGTGCCGCAGTGGGTCCGAAGCTCGTCGTGAACGAGATCTTCGGCCCCACATGAGCGGTGCAGGGTGAGGGGCCGTCCCTCGGCCGCCGGTGCGCGTTCGTCCGGCTCGGCGGCTGCAACCTGTCGTGCCGCTGGTGCGACACGCCCTACACCTGGGACTGGAAAGGCGTCGCCGACTCAGGGGTCGCGTACAGCCCCGGGGCCGAACTGCACACGGTGCACTGGCGGGACGTCCTCGACCGGCTGACCGGGTACGGCGTACCGATGGTCGTCGTCTCCGGCGGTGAGCCGCTGGGGCAGCAGCGCAGGCTGGTCCCCCTGCTGAGAGCACTGGCCGAGAGCGGGCACGCCGTCGAGATCGAGACCAACGGGACCGTCGTACCGGACCCGGACGTCGCGGAACGGGTGCGGTTCAACGTCTCGCCTAAGCTGGCGCATTCGGGCGACCGGAGCGGGCGCCGGATCGTGCCGCGCGCGCTGCGGGCGTTCAGCCGGCTGCCCGGCACCGCCTTCAAGTTCGTCTGCCGGGACAGCCGCGATCTCGACGAGGTGGCCGAGGTGGCGGGCATGTGCGACGCCGAATCCGTCTGGATCATGCCCGAAGGCAGAACGGCGGACGAGATCCACCGGACGCTGCGCATCCTCGGCGACGAGGTCATCGAACGCGGGTGGAACCTCACCACCCGGCTCCATGTAACCCTGTGGGACAACCGAAGAGGTGTGTGACCGTGAGCGATTTCGACAGCCCCGAGTCCGTCGACACCCCCTTGTCCGTGCGTGACCCCCTGGAGGACATCGCGCGCCGCCTGCTGACCGAGATCGGTGAGGACCCCGACCGGGACGGCCTGAAGGAGACGCCCGCCCGGTTCGCCCGCTGGTGGCGGGAGTTCAGCGGCTACGAGGCCGGCAAGGTGGACACCCGCTTCCCGATGTTCACCCAGGGCCAGATCGTCATGGTCTCCGACATCGACGTGTGGTCGCTGTGCGAACACCACTTGCTGCCGTTCTCCTGCACGCTGACCATCGCCTACCGGCCGGACGGCGAGGTGCTGGGCCTGTCCAAGTTCGCCCGGATCGCCCACCGGCACGCCCACCGTCTCCAGGTCCAGGAGCGGCTGGTCCGCGACATCGCCGAGGAGGTCGTCGCGACCACCGGCTCCGCCGACGTGGCGGTCGTCGGCCGGGGCGAGCACCTGTGCATGAGCATGCGGGGCGTGCGCGCCTCGGCGCGGATGACGTCGTCGGTCTTCACAGGCGTCTTCGAGGAGTACGGACCGGCGCGCGAGGAACTCATCGCGACGATCTCCGCGGCGCGGTGACACCAGCCGCGCGGCTACCGTTCGTCGCGCCATGAGCGCCACAGCGCGGCGTACGCGCCGTCCGCGGCGAGCAGTTCGGCGTGGCTGCCGTACTCGGCGATGCGGCCGTCCTCGACGACGGCGATCCGGTCCGCGTCGTGGGCGGTGTGCAGGCGGTGGGCGATGGCGATCACCGTGCGGCCTGCCAGCACCCGGCTGAGCGAACGCTCCAGATTCCGCGCGGCACGGGGGTCCAGGAGCGAGGTGGCCTCGTCCAGGACGAGGGTGTGCGGATCGGCGAGCACGAGGCGGGCCAGCGCCAGTTGCTGGGCCTGGGGCGGGGTCAGGTGATGGCTGCCGGAACCCACCCGGGTGTCCAGTCCGGCCGGCAGCGCGTCCACCCAGTTCCCCGCGTCCACCGCGTCCAGCGCGGCGCGCAGTTCGGTGTCGTCGGTGCCGGGCCGGGCGAGCAGGAGGTTGTCGCGCAGGGTGCCGACGAAGACGTGGTGCTCCTGGTTGACGAGGGCCACATGGGAGCGGACGCGCCGGGCGGGCATCCGGGCGAGTGCCGCCCCGCCCAGGGTGACGCTGCCGGTGCGGGGCAGGTAGATGCCGGCGAGCAGCCGGCCCAGCGTGGACTTGCCCGCGCCGGACGGGCCGACCAGGGCCAGCCGGCTGCCCGGGCGCACGTCGAGGGTGATGCCGTGCAGCACGTCATGGCCCTCGTGGTAGCCGAAGCGGACGTCCCGCGCCCGCATCTCACGTCCGTCGGGCCGGACGGTCTCGTCCACTTCCGGGTCGGGGATCTCCCGGACGCCGACCAGGCGGGCCAGCGATGCCTGGCCTATCTGGAGTTCGTCGTACCAGCGGAGGATCAGGTCGACCGGTCCGGAGAGCATCTGCGTGTACAGGACGCCCGCGGTGAGCTGTCCGACCGTGATCCAGCCGTGCAGGGTGCACAGGCCGCCGAAGGTGAGGGTGGCGACCACGGCGAGGGCCGGGGGCAGACCGACGGTGGGGAGGAAACAGCAGCGCAGCCACATGGTGTAGCGGTCCCAGGACAGCCACCGGCCGATCCTCTCGTCCGTCGCCCGCACGCGCTCGGGGCCCAGCCGCAGCGCTTCCACCGTGCGTCCGGCGTCCACGGTCTCCGCGATCGCCGTGTTGACCGCGGCGTAGGAGACGGCCCTGGCGCGGTAGGCCTGCGGGGCGCGGCGGAAGTACCAGCGTGAGCCGGCCGCCAGGATCGGCGTGCCGATCAGTGAGGTCAGCGCGAGCAGGGGGGAGACGACCAGCGTCGCGCCGAGGACGAGCAGCACGGAGGTGACGGCGACGGCGAGTTCCGGTACCGCCTCACGGGCCGAGCCGGCCAGCCGGTCCACGTCGGTGGTGGTGCGGGAGACCAGGTCGCCGGTCCCCGCCTGTTCCAGGACGCGTGGGGGCAGGGAGACCGAGCGGACGAGAAAGTCTTCACGCAGGTCGGCCAGGAGGCGCTCGCCGAGGACCGCGCCGCGCAGCCGGGACAGGCCGGTGAAGGCCGACTGGGCCAGGACGGCGGCCAGGTACCACGCGGCGGCCTCCGCGATCCGGGCCGATGTGGTGGTCGTGCTCAGGTCCACGACGAGCCGGCCCATCACCCAGGGCCCGACGAGCCCGGCCAGGGTGCCGACGGTGTGCAGGCCGATCACCGCGAGGAAGGCGCGGCGGTGGCGGTGGGCGAGCTGCCGTACGTAGGCGCGCACGCCTGCCGGTGAACCGACCGGTAGCAGGGTGGCGGTCTCCCGCTCGTGCCGGGCGGGGTCCGCGGGCGGTTTCATCGGGGCTCTCCTTCGTGGACGCCCCGGCCTTCGGAGCGGGGAGGGCTGGTCTGCACGTTCGGCTGCGGCGTCCCGGCCGCCGTCAGACGGTTTCCCTGGCGGCGTCGGCCGGGAATCCCTGCCCGGTCTCGTCGCGGGTGACCACGGCGCGGTAGCCGTGGTCGGTGCCGATGAGGTGGCGATGGGTGCCGGCGGCGGCCACGCGGCCACCCTGGACGAACAGCACCCGGTCGGCACGGTCCAGGAGCAGCGGGCTGGTGGCGAAGACGACCGTGGTGCGCCCGGCCCGGATACGCCGCAGCGCGGTGGCGATCCGGTTCTCGGTGTGCGCGTCGACAGCGCTGGTGGGTTCGTCCAGCACGAGTACCGGTGGATCGGCGACCAGCGAGCGGGCCAGTGCGAGGCGCTGGCGCTGGCCGCCGGAGAGCGAACGTCCGCGCTCGGTGATCCGGGCGCGCATCGGGTCACCGCCCGCGTCCGGGCTGCCGTCGGCGAGGGCGTCGAGGGCGTCCCGCGCCTGTACGGCCCGTAGTGCTTCGGCGGGCGTGACCCGCCCGGACGCGGGCACGGCGAAGAGTTCCGCGAGGGTGCCGGACAGCAGCGCCGGGTCCTTGTCGTGGACGAGTACGAGGGCACGCGCCCGCTGGAGCGGCAGGGCGTCCAGTGGCACGCCGCCGAGCAGTGTCCGAGGCCGTGCGGGCGCGTGTTCCGCGTCCGGGGCGGCAGAGCGGGGCAGGTGACCGCCGAGGCGTTCCGCGATGGCACCGGCCAGATCGGGGTCGCCGCAGACCACCGCGGTCAGGTGTCCGGCGGTCGCTGTCATCCCGGTCACCGGGTCGTGCAGGTCCGAGCGGGCGGCTTCCTCGGTGGTCAACTCGCCGTGGCCCGCCGTCTGTGAAGGCTCGTCGGGATCGAGACCGAGTCCGAGAACGCGGACCGCGCGTGCCGAGGAGACCCGGGCCACCGACCAGGCGTGCGCGGTCTCGCCGAGCACCAGGAGGGGCCCGGCGAGGAACGCGGTGGCGCCGTAGACGCCGATCAGGTCGCCGATGCCGATCCGGCCCCGCACCGCGAGGGTGGCGCCGTACCAGGTGACGGCGACGACGAACAGGCCTGGCAGCAGCACCTGCTGGGCACGCATCAGGAACTGGACGCGGGCCACGCGCACCGCGGCGACGCGTACTTTCTGGGAGGCCGTCCGGTACCGGCTCAGGAACAGCTCCTCGCCTCCGATGCCCCGCAGCACCCGCAGCCCCGCGACCGTGTCGGCGGCCAGCTCGCTCGCCTCACCGCCGAGCTCGCGCTGCCGGTCGATACGGCGCTCCAGCGGGGCGATCAGCGGCCACACCGAGATCGCGAGCACCGGTACACCCAGCAGCACGGTCAGGCCGAGCAGCGGATGCAGGAAGAGCACCCAGGCACTGATGCCCAGCCACACCAGGACCGCACCCCACAGCCGGGCCAGGGCCTCGACGTACCAGCCGATCTTCTCCACGTCACCGGAGCTGACCGCGACCACCTCCCCGACGGCGATGCGCCGGGAGAGGCCCGGACCCAGCACCGTCGCCCGACGGGCGATCAGCTGCCGGATCTGGGAAGCCGCGTGGACCCAGTTCCACGCTCCCTGGCGGAGCTGGAGCACGGTGGCGGCCGACGTGACCGCGCTCAGCAGCAGGGCTCCGGCACCCGCGAACCAGAGATCGGTGCCACGCCCGTCGATCACGGCCTGCACGCCGCGGCCGATGACATACGGCTGGGCGGCCTGGGCACCCAGGCCGAGGGCGCTCCAGAGCACGGCCTTCAGGCGTCCGCGCCGCTGGGAACGGCCCAGCCAGGCCAGGAATCGGCCCGCGGACCGCAGATCGGGCCTGCCGGGGTCGGACAGGGGCAGATGAATCAGCGGCATGACACTCCGAGGTCGGTCCGGCGCCGGAGACGGCGCGTTTCACAGGCGGCCCTCGAACCAGTCGATCGTCCTCGCCAGGCCGTCCGCCCGGGTCACCCGGGGTTCCCACGCCAGCGCGCCCTTCGCCGCGGTGATGTCGGGCAGCCTGCGTTCCGGATCGTCCTGCGGGCGCCCGATGAACTCGACGTGAGAAGGCGAACCTGTGAGGTGTATGACCTCTTTGGCCAGGTCGAGCATGCTCACCTCCTCGGGGTTCCCCAGGTTCAGCGGGCCGCTGCCGTCGCTCTTCGCGAACTGGAAAATTCCTTCGACGATGTCGTCGACGTAGCACAGCGATCGCGTCTGCGAGCCGTCGCCCGCGACCGTCAGAGGCTCTTTGCCCAGCGCCTGCCTGATGAACGTGGGAACCGCACGGCCGTCGAACAACCGCATCCTCGGTCCGAAGCAGTTGAAGATGCGGACGATCCCGGCGTTCGTGTCACGATGGCGGCGGAATGCCATCGTCAGAGCCTCACCGAAGCGCTTCGCCTCGTCATAGACGGATCTGGGCCCGATGGGGTTGACATTGCCCCAGTAGGATTCGGGCTGCGGGTGGACAGCCGGATCCCCGTAAACCTCCGAGGTCGAGGCGAGAACGAAACGGGCATTCATCGACATCGCCAGGTTCAGCGCGTTGAGAGTTCCCAGAGAGCCCGCGCCGAGTGTTTCCACGGGAAAGCGCAGGTAGTCGATCGGGCTGGCCGGAGATGCCAGATGGATGACCACCGAGACGGCTTCGGGACTGTCGAAGGGGACGGTGACGTCGTGCTCGATCACTTCGAGGGCGGGATTGTTTTCGTGCGCACCGATGTTCTCCCGGCTTCCGGTGAGGAAGTTGTCGATACAGACGACCCGGTGGCCCGTTTCCAGATAGCGTTCCACCAGGTGGGATCCGATGAATCCCGCACCACCGGTGATCAGTATGTTTTCCATTCAGGATTCCATCATCCGCAAGAATTGTTCCGCGACCGCGGCGGGCGTATAGGAAGCGGTCTGCGACGGTCCATGGCGTGAGGCCGTGTGATAGCCGTCATGGTCGTCGAGAAGGCCGGTCGTGGCGTCCCACAGCGTGCGCATGTGCCGTGCCACCGAGGGCATGTGCGCCGCCGGCCCCGTCAGTACCGGGAGGCTCTCCTCCCCGGTGGATGTGACATCCACCGTGCGCCCACCGGGTCCGGCCAGCACGGGCAGGTGTCCCATCCGGAACCCGAGCACGGGAGTGCCCACGGACAGCGCTTCGGCGGCGACGTTGCAGAAGGACTCGGGTGCGGTCGAAGGCACCACCGCCACCGCCGCACCCGCGAAGAACGACTGGACCTCGTTCCAGGGCAGCGGCGGCAGCAGCTCCACGGCGTCGAGGGCGTCGGCCAGCTCGGAACACTCGCGCAGATACGCGTCCTGCAACCCCGGCGAGATCTCGAATCCCGCTTTCGCCAGCACGATCTGCACCGGACGGTTCAGCTCCGGCGGGACGCACCGCAACAGGTCGGCGACACCTTTCGCGGGGTCGGCACGTGCCACCACACGGACGGGGCCCGTACGGCGGAGCTCTTCGCGCCGGGCACGGGCCGGCGGATCCTCCTTGCACAGAAGCGCGTTGGGCAGCGTCCTCCAGGTACTGGAGTCGATCCCGGCGCGCGCCGCCTCCTCGACCATGAAGGGGCTCACGGTGATGACCGCGTCGGGCTTGTGCGCGAGGCTCTGGTGCATCCCGTCGTCCGTGCGCGGGAAATGCACCATCAGCGCGGTCCGCGCCGACCGGGGCGCCGGACCGAGGAACCCCAGACCCGATACGGCGTCTCCCCAGACGACGATGTCCGTCTCGTGGTCCTCGAGGATCTGCCGGACCTCCTGCCCGATCGTCGCGGTGTCGGCGAGCAGCGCCGGGATCTCCTCGTACGGAACAGGACGGGGGAACGTCACCGAGGTCAGGTGGACGACGTCCGGGTCGGTGACGGCGTGCCGCGAGCCTGCGGCGACCACGATCGTGCGGTGTCCGAGCTCACGCAGCCCGGCAGCCAGCGAGGCCAGGGAACGTTCGATCCCCGCCGGCTCGTCCGAGTGGTACGGAAGCATGACAAGTGCGATGTTCACAGGTCCACTCCTTGCACGGAAGTGCAATTCTCGCTTCGAATATCTCCGCCCGATCCGATGAATGCATCACGGTCGCCACCGATAGATTTACCGGACTCCCGCGAAGGAGTTGTAGCGGACCTTTCGGCTGCTTACCATGCAAGCATCCGCCACCATCCACCGATTTCGTTGCAGGAGGTCCGGTGAGCACCAGTACGAGCGGAGTGGTCCTGTGTTTCGATTCCACCTACACCTGGCCGGCGTGCGTGGCCATGCATTCGGTCATCCAGACCTGGGAATCCCCTGATCCGCTGAACATCTACTGCCTGTGCAACTCGACTCTCACGCCAGCGGACAGGGCTGCGGTCGAATCGGTGGGAAAACAGCGGAACACCCGACTGCACATCATCGACATCGACATCTCGGTCCCGGAGATACGCATCGAGCATCTCAGTGCCATGGCTTATGCGCGTGCTGTCGCCCCGGAGCTGATCGACGCCGAATTCCTGGTGTACATCGATTGTGACGTCATCGCATGCGCCAGTCTGCACACGCTCCTGCGCCCGATAGCGTCGGACTATCCGTTGGCGGCAGCACGAGATGTCTACGGGCCTGAACTCGCGGCCCCTCACATCGGCCCCGACCGTTTTCCGTTCGGCCGACGCGCGGGAACCTTTCCCTACTTCAACTCCGGAGTCATGGCGATCGACGTGGCCCGATGGCGGAAGCAGAAGATCACGCCGCGCGTCAGGGACCTCATGCGCGATCCGGACTGGCGGCCCGCACTCGACGACCAGGACACCCTGAACCACGTCCTGGACGGCCGGTTCGAAATGCTCGACCCCCGCTGGAACGTCGTACCGGTCGGCTTCCTCAACCGGAGTTTCAACTCGACGTCCATACCGGGCGACCGCTATGTGCCCGCCGAGTACCAGCGCGATCTCGAAGAATCGCCCTGGATGGTCCACTACCTCACCGGCCGGAAGCCATGGCTGGTGGACTACGGCGACGATCCCCTGGGCCACAGGTGGCACGCCGTGGAGACCGAGGTGGCCGGTGTGCTCGGGAGGGTCACGGCGCCGCGAACCGGGTGACGCTGTCCAGGTACGCGGTGGGATCGGCGACATCCGCCTCCCGGAAGGCTTCGCGCCGTTCGTAACAGGTCCCGCACGTGCCGCAGTGGATGTCGCCGCCCTTGTAGCACGACCAGCTCAGCTCCAGCGGCGCGCCGAGTCGCGTCCCGTGCAGGGCTATGTCGCGCTTGGACCAGGTCATGAACGGCGCTTCGATCCGCGGCACGACGAATCCCTCGTTGGCCACCGCCGCCAGGTGGCGCAGGGCGTCGATGAAGGCCGGGCGGCAGTCCGGATAGACGAAGTGGTCGCCGGCGTGCATGCCGAGCGCCACCGTGTCCGCTCCGCGGGCCACCGCGACCGACAGCGCGATATTGGCCAGTACGGCGTTCCGGTTCGGTACGACCGTGGCCCGCATGGCATCCTCCGCGAAATGCCCGTCGGGTACGGCGACATCGGCGTCGGTGAGTGCGGAACCGCCCAGCAGCCGTCCGAAGCCCGCGAAGTCCACCACATGGTGCGTCGCGCCGTAGTGCCGCGCGATCCGGCGGGCCGAGTCGATCTCCTTCCGGTGCCGTTGCCCGTAGTCCACGGTCACCGCGACGAGCGTGAACCGCAGCGCCGCGTAATGAGCGAGCAGTGTCGTGGAGTCCATCCCTCCGGACAGCACCACGACAGCGGTGAAGGGGTCCCGGCCTGCGTCGTGGTGCGCTGCGGTGTCCTGGGTGTCCATGGGCCTCTCCTCATGTCCGGGGCGCGGCACCGGGTCCGGCACCACGGCCTGTCGATCCGACGTGCTGACAGCGTTGTGCTCCCGGCCTCTCGGCACATCACGGTGCACCACCGAAGTATTCGGGCCGGCCCGCCGAAGCGGCGGAGAACCCGGCGTCAGGTCCCGCCGACCAGGATTTCCCACTGGCCGGGACTGCCGAGGATCTTGCCGAACTCGTTCCGCCCGGAGATACCGAGTTTTCGGTAGGCGCTCGACAGGTGCAGTTCGACGGTGCGGCGGGTGATGTGCCGGTTGCTCGCGATCCGGTTGTTGGCATGGCCCTGCACGGCGTCGATGAGGATCTGCCGTTCGCGAGGTGTCAGCGAGAGAATGCCCCGTACCGAGACGTCCGGCGAGGCGCGCCGCTCCAGAGCCACCAGGTGCCGTCGTATCCTCGCGCCGAGATCGCGTGCTCCGCAGTCGGCCGTCAGACGCGCCGACCGGATCAGTGCGGCGACCGCCTCCTGACGTCTGCCCTGCCGCGACAGCGCGATGCCGAGTTCGGCGGCGGTACGTGCCTTCTCCAGGTCGTCGCCGCCTTCCAGCAGATCCGCGGCCGACGTCAGCAGCGCTACCGCCTGCGGCCCTTCGGCGAGCGTGCCCAGCACACGCAGCGCCCGTGCCCGTTCGCGTGGCGAGCCGGTGAGCTCCGCGAACTCCACCTGACGGCGGGCGTGTCGCAGCGCCTCGCCGCGTTGCCCGGTCTGGTCGAGGAGAGCGGCTCCCTCGCTCCGCCAGCAGATCGTCCCCGGCCCGCGGATGCCCGCCGACCGGTAGCGCCGGACGATCTCGGCGAGTTCGTCACCACCGCCGGTGAGGTCGCCGGCCCGCACCCGCAGCCGCGCCCGGGCCAGGAGCACATCGGCGTAGTACCACTCGGGGAGCAGGTCGCCGTCGCAGTGATGACGGCGCAGCAGTGCTTGTGCTCCGGCCGGGTCCCCGAGGTCGAGGTGGAGGTTGGCCAGGACGCCGATCACACCGGTCCGGATCTGGTGGAACGCGGGGCCACCCCGCTCGGTGAGGTCGGTGAGCTGATCGGTGAGCAGCCTTTGTGCCGTCGGCAGCCCGCCCGCGGTGCGGTGTCCGACAGCCTCGACGAACCTGACCGCGGCACGCACCCAGCGGGGCAGCCGGGCGTCGTCGTCGACGAGCAGGCGCCACCGTGCGAGGGCCTCCTCCTGGTATCCGCTGCTGATGAGGACGGTGAGAGCGGCCGGCAGTGCGAACGGATGAAGAAGAAGGTCGTCGACGGGGTGGTCGAGCGCCTCCCGCGCGCCGCGCAGCGCGGCCTGCGGATCCGTACCCGCCAGGTGCACCGACAGAGCGGCGACCGCCGCTGCCGCGGGGCCCGGCCACGCGTCGGCCGGCCCGCGCAGGACGCCCGGTTCTCCCGCGCCGGGCCGCGAAGGCAGCGACCGGGCCAGGGCGAGGTAGGCGTGCGGCCAGTCGTGGAACTCCGTCCCCGCGACAGCGGACCGCACCGCCTCCAGGACGTGACGTTCGTCGTCGCCGAGCCCGGCTTCGCACAGGGCGGCCCCGATGGTGCCGAGCAGGCGCCGGCGCACCGGTACGTCGGTGGTGCGGCCGAGCATGTCCACCGCACAGCGCAGACCTTCCGCCCGGTCCAGTTCGATCCGCGCGGCGACGAGTTCGGGTACGACACGGGGCCAGACGTCATCGGCACTCGCGCGGGCCGCTCGTTCCAGGTAACGCACCCGGTCCTCGGCCGTGGTGTCCACCGACCGGGCCGCCGTGACCAGGAGATCGACGGACCACGCGCTGTCCAGCGGCACTGTCGATGCCACGAGATGGCGGGCCACCCGCTGAGCGGCGTCGTGGCGCTGATGGAGATACGTGGCAGCGGTCAGATGCGCCGCGTTGCACCTCATCCGCGTCATGGTCCTGAGCAACGCGGTGCCCAGGAGCGGGTGGCGCAGCGTCACGGCGTGGTCGTCGGTGACAAGACGCATCCGCACCAAGCGGTCGAGTGTCGCCAGCGTGCCCTGGAGCGGCTCCCCGCAGAGGTGCGCTATCAGGGCCGGGTCGGCTTCGCCGGAACTCGCCGCGATCGCGATGGCTTCGGCCACCGGCCGGGCCCGTGGATCGATCCGGCCGGCCCGGCTCATCATCACGTCGGCGACCGACGGAAGCACGACGTCCCGAAGGCCGGCCGGACGGCCCACCCGGCCCGGATGTTCGCGGATCCAGTCGCACAGCTCACCGATCAGGAACGGATTGCCGGCCGTGATCCGATGACACATGGAGACGAACTCGGTGTCGAACCGCCGGTGCAGCCGGGTGTGCAGCAGGGTCGCCGTCTCCTGCTCGGACAGCCCGGCCAGGACGGCCGTACGCGCCCCGAGCAGCAGGTCCGCGAGTTCCACCGGCGCGACGGGGGGCTCTCCGCTCCGGGTCGAGGCGATGAGCGTCACCGGTAGGTGGACCAGGCCCCGTAGCGCGCGCCGCAGGAGGACGATCCCGCCGGGGCCCGCCTGGTCGACATCGTCGAGTGCGATGACCAGCGGAGCGTCGCGGGTCAGCGCCTCCACCAGCTCCTGGAGACCGGCCGGCCCGGCGTCCTCGGCCTGCCCCGGGGCGCGCCCGGTCCGGACGGTGGACCGGAGCGCCGCGGTGGCGCGGTCGACGCCGGCGCCGCGACGGTCCGAGGCCAGCCGGAGCAGACCGTCCACGAGCGCCGGGACGAGCCGGTTCGCGTGCCGGGCGCACCCGATACGGACCGCCAGGCCGGCGGTGGACGGCAGGGGACCGCACGCCGTGGTGAGCAGGGACGTGCGTCCGATCTTCGGCTCTCCCGTCACCACCCAGCAGGTCAGCCCGGTTCGCGCACTGTCGCGGCGTGCCGCCAGGAGTTGTGCGAGCAGATCTGCCCGGCCCACGGTGCCACGGTGCCGGGTCCTCGTACCCATCATTCGAGTCCCTCGCGATCGGGGGAAGCCAGCCGGGTGCGGTCAGGAGGCGGGGCGCGCGACCAGTGCGATGCCCTGGTCGCCGATCCCGTGCGGCCTGCGACCGAAGTGGCGGACCAGGGCCGGCTCCAGGGCGGCGCGTATGTCCGCCGCCTTCGGATGCCGTTCGTACCAGAAATTGGTCAGTACGGCTGCCGCTGTCGCGGCCCGCTCGGACGCTCCCACCTCGTCGAATCGGATCGATGCTTCGGTGCGATGCAGGGAGAAGCGGGAGAATCCGTGCTCGGCCAGCACTCCGGCGGCAGTCGACAGCAGGTAGCCGTGGTGGTCGTAAGGCTCGTCGGCGACCGGAATGCAGACCTCGTTGAGGAGGTTCAGGAGTTCGTTTCCCGAGCCGCCGGACATCACTATGACTTTCGCGTCCGGATCGCTGGAATCGCAGACCCTGACCATTTCCGCAATGGCTTTTCCTATATCGCTGACATAGGGCAGGACCCAGGCGCAGTACACGGCGTCGAACGCCGCGTCCGCGAACGGAAGCAGTTCGGCGCTCCCCTTGAAGACGTCGACGGGCCCGGTGTCGTCCGCTTCCCCACCGATCGACTCGACCAGCTGATCATGGGGCTCGACGGCCGTGCACCGCCCGATCCGTGCCGCGACGGCACGGGCCAGCTCACCGCTTCCGCCTCCGACGTCGAGCACCCGCCGATTGGCCGCCGTGAGACTTTGTATGAGAGAGATCTCCTCGCCGCGCTCCAGCCGGCCGGCGAAATCCACCCACCCGGCAGCGGTGACCTCACGCGGGCCGCGATAGTGAACGGGCATCCGGTCTCGCGGGCCCAGAGCGGGGTCCTCAAGAATGTCGGCCAGCGTGAGCGGAACAGGGTCCACCGAATTCCCGGAGTCTTCTCGACGCGCTGTCGAACAGGACTTTTCTTCCATCATGGAGAACCTGACCTCTCGTGATCTGTCGGGGATCCGTCCGCCTGCGGCGCTGTAGACAGGGGGTGAAGGTGTGTGCCACGTTTTCCATGGTCGTTTCCGGGCACCCCTGTGCGCTCCGAGTCCGCCGGCCAACCGGAACTCCAGCTTCCTGTGAAGGCGGTGCCTTCCGCATCGTGGTCGACCACGAGACCAACCACGAGATCGAAGACCGTACCCACACCCCGGGAGGATCCGATGACGCGGACGGACACGCTGGGCGGACTCTCCGGCGGCCTGGACCTGGCGGCCTCGGAGATCCGGCGCGCTCGGGCCGGCTCCGGGCGGATGACGCTGCTGAGAGGCGCCACCGGCACCGGGCGCAGCACACTCCTCGAAGCCATCGTGGAGATCGGCGCCACCCACAGGATGCGGGTGCTGCGCGCCCGCTGCTCCACCGAGGACTCCCGCACCGAGTTCGCGGCCGTGACGCAACTGCTGGACTGCGTCGGTGACACGTCCGACCCGGATCTCCCGGCCCGGGCATGGAGGCTGCTGCGCTCGTACGCCGCCGACTCGCCCCTTCTGCTGGCGGTCGACGACGTCCACCTCGCCGACCACGCCTCGCGGCGCTGGCTCACGCAGGCGGCCCGGCGGCTCGACCGGTCGGCGATCATGATCGTCGCGACCGAACGCAGCCAGTACGACATCGCCCTGCCGGCGCCGGGACTCGCCCACGTCCTCCCGCCCGCCGTGGTCCGTGTCCACACGCTCTCCCCGCTGAGCCGCACGGCTGCCGAGTCCCTGGTCCGCGACCGCCTCGGGCACCGCGTCCCGGACCTGTGGGTGGACGGCTACGTCCGGGCCGGCGCGAGCAACCCCATGCTGCTCCAGGCGCTGCTGGACGACCAGAGCCTGCTGGCCCCGGACCGGATCGCCACCGCGGAACTTCCCGAGAGCTGCGCCGACCTCTACCCCGGAGCCTTCGCCGCCTCGGTCGCCTGGTGGCTGGAGAGCGCGGGACCCGCGACGGCCGCCACGGCCCGCGCCCTCGCCGACCTGGAGGCCGAGGAGTACAGCGGCTGTCTGCTCGCCGAGGCGGCCGGGGCCGACCCGGCCAGGGTGTCGGGCTGGGTCACCGCGATGATCCGGCTCGGGTTCCTGCGCGGCAATCCCGCGCACGGCCGGGTCCGCTTCGCGCATCCCCTGCTCCGGGACGCGGTCCTGGACCGCTGGCCCCGCCCCGATCGACAGGCGGTACACGCGAGGATCGCCGCGTTCCGCCACCGCCGCGGCGACCCCGCCGAGGCCGTGGCCGACCACCTGCTGCGGACGACCCCGCAGAAGACGGAGTGGGCCGTGGACGCCCTGCTCGACGCGGCGACCGCCGCGGCCAGGGCAGGACGGACCGCGGACGCCACGGACCACCTGCGCCGCGCGCTGGACGAGCCGATGAACCGCGAGCGCAAGGCGGAGGTGCTGACCGAACTCGGCTCCCTGGAGTTCGCCCTGGCGCCGGGCGCCGGGATTCCGAGGCTCGCCGAAGCGATGCGATTACAGGACATCCCTCGCGCGCGGGTACAGGCGGCGGTCACCCTCGGTTCCGCGCTGGCCCGGCGGGGCGAGACGCGTGCCGCGTTCACCTTGCTCGACGACCTCGACCGCGACCTGGGCGAAGCCCCCGGCCTGGGACACACCGTACGGGCGGCGCTGGTGCTGCTCTCGGACCACGACCAGGAGACCAGGATCACGACCTACACCAGCCTGCGTGACACCGCGGTGCGGTCTCCCGTGCAGGTCGGACCGGCTGAGCAAGCCCTGTTGACCAGGTACGAGGCCACCGCCGGACAGCTGTCGGCCGATCAGGCCAGAAGACGGATCCGCGTTCTGCTGTCCGCCCCGGAGGACCCCCTCCTGATGCCCTACCTCCTCGGCACGGCCGCCGCCGTCGCCCAGTGGGCCGACACGCTGGACGACGCCGAACGGCTGGTGCGGCGCGGTCTCGCGGAGCGCGCCCTCTCGCCCCTGCACCCGATGCGGCAGGCCCTGCTCGATGTCCGGCTGGACATCGCTGTGGCACGCGGTCGATACGCCGACGTACTGGCGAGCCTCCAGAACGAGGAAGCCGCAGCGGACCGGGCCACGCCCGACGGCCCCGGCAACGTCCATGCCCAGTGCCTCCTCGCCCTGGTCGAATCCGGCCGGCTGGCCGAGGCCGAACGGCTCGCCGAGGCGGTCACCGTCCACCCCGCGCACGACAGCTGGGAGCTGAACAGGTTCCTGTACGCCCGCGGCATGCTGCGTTTCGCTTCGGGCGACCTGGAAGCCGCCGTCCAGGACTTCCTGGAGTGCGGCCGGCGGCAGACCGCCCGCGAGGTCCTGAGTCCCGTCGTCACCCCCTGGCGGTCGGCAGCCGCCGAGTGCCTGCTGGCGCTCGGCTCCCGGCAGGAGGCCCTGCCCCTCGCCGAGGAGGAGTACCGGCTCGCCGCCGTATGGAACACCCCCCGGGTGCTCGGGCGTGCCCTGCGTGTCCTGGGCGAGGCGAGCGACGGCCGGCGTGGACAGGAGCTGACCGCGCGAGCCGTCGAGATCCTGCGTGGTGCCTGTCTGGACACCGAAGCGGTCGCCGCTCTGATCTCCCAGGGACGGCAGTTCAGCGCCACCGGGCAACGCGGACGTGCCCGCACCCTCCTGCGCGAGGCCGCCGTCACCGCCGAACGTCTTGGCGCCGTACGGCTGCTCGCGCTCGCGCGCAAGACGCTGCGGGAGTGCGGAGCCCGGCCCAGGGGCGCTCACTTCACCGGCGTCGGCGCTCTCACCGACGGCGAGCACCGGGTCGCCCGGCTCGCCGTCGCCGGCCACACCAACGCGGAGATCGCCGAACTCCTGCACCTCGCCCGGCGCACCGTCGAGACCCACCTCACCAGTACGTACCGCAAACTCGGCATCCGCCGCCGCAGCCAACTCCCCGACGTGCTGTCGGAGTGATCCACCGGGTCAAGGGGGCGGCACGGCCTTCGGTGTCGGTGGGGTCAGGCCTGGAGCCTGATCGAGTTGATGGGGGTCATGTCCTTGTCGATCCAGTCGCCCATCTGGAGTTTGCCCTCGCAGCGGGTGCCGTTGGAGCCGAGGCAGGTCGACATGGTGGCGCCGCCGGTCTGGTTGTTGAAGATGCGGTAGAGGCCGTAGAAGCCCCTGAGGTTGTAGTAGCCGTAGTCGAAGTAGCGGTAGCTCGGCTTGTCGTTGTTCCAGCTGGGGCCCGGGTAGATGCAGACGTACCCCGACTTGCAGCCGTGGGCGTCCGCACGCACGGCCGGTGCGGCGGAGGCCGACGTTGCGAGGCCGGTGCCGGCGAGGGCCAGGGATGCGAGGGTTGCTGCGACGAACGTGCGTACTGCCATGGTTCCCCCTGAGTGGGTTCGGTTCCTGGGGGATCGGAGGCTCCCCACGTGGTCTCCGATCCGGGGCACCAGGGTGTGGCGTGAATGTGGGCAGGAACCTTGCGCAAACCTTGCTTCACTGGTCCAGGACGTATGGGGGCGGCGCGTGACGGAATTCCTGCTGCTGGGCCCGGTGGAGTTACGGGGCCCGGACGGTACGGCGGTGGAGCTGGGCCCGGCGAAGCGGCGCACGGTGCTGGCGGCGCTGCTGGTGGACGCCGGGCGCTGGGTGAGTGTGGAGACGCTGGTCGACCGGGTGTGGGGCGAGGACATGCCGGCCCGGGTACGTCCCTCCCTGTACGCCCACATCGCGCGGATACGCCGGTCGCTCGCCGACCTGCCCCCGGCGGCGGACGGGCCCCGGCTGCGGCGCGGACCCGGCGGTTACCTCCTCGACGTGCCTCCCGGCCAGGTCGACGTCCACGGCTTCCGGCACCTCGTCCAGCGGGCCCGCAGCGCGGACTGCCCCGATGCCGAGCGCGTGGAACTGCTGCGCCGCGCCCTCGACCGGTGGCGCGGCGAGCCGCTCGCGGGGCTGGCCGGCGTGTGGGTGGAGCACACGCGGGAGAGCTGGGCGCAGGAACGGATCGAGGCGGTGCTGGAGTGGTCCGCCGCCGAGTACCGCACGGGCCGGCACGCCGGGGTGATCGGCACACTGACCGCCCTCGCGGCCGAGCATCCACTCGTGGAGCCGCTCACGGTGGCACTGATGCGCGCGCTCCAGGGGGCAGGCCGAAGCCCGGAGGCGCTGACCCGGTACGCCGTCCTACAAAAGCGGCTGGCCGAGGAACTCGGCACGGACCCGGGCACGGAGGCCCGGCAGATACACCAGGCGATCCTGCGGGGCGAAGCACTCCCGCCGCCCGCGTACGGCACCGCGCCGCCCGCCTACGGACCCTCGCCGTCGGCTCCCGGCACGCCGCCGTCCGCTCCCGGCACTTCGCCGCCGGTTTACGGCGCTCCGCCGCCCACCCCCGGCACCTCACCCACCGCCCCCGGCGCCCCGCCGCCTGGCCACAGCGTTGCGCCGCCCGCTTACGGACCCTCGCCGCAGGCTCCCGGCACGCCACCGTCCGCTCCCGGCGCTCCGCCGCCGGTTTACGGCGCTCCGCCGCCCACCCCCGGCACCTCACCCACCGCCCCCGGCGCCCCGCCGCCCGGCCACGGCGCTGTGCCGCCCGCTTACGGACCCTCGCCGCAGGCTCCCGGCACGCCACCGTCCGTTCCTGGCGCTTCGCCGCCGGTTTACGGCACCCCGTCGTCCGCTCCCCGCACCTCACCCACCGCCCCCGGCGCCCCGCCGCCCGGCCACGGCGCTGTGCCGCCCGCCTACGGACCCTCGCCGCAGGCTCCCGGCACGCCACCGTCCGCTCCTGGCACTCCGCTGCCGGTTTACGGCGCTCCGCCGCCCGCCCCCGGCACCTCACCGACCGCCCCCGGCACCCCGCCACCCGCTCCCATCACCCCACCCCCCGCCCCAGCCCAACTCCCCCTAGAACCCCGGGGTTTCATAGGCCGGGAAAAAGAGCTCGCCCGCCTGGACCACATCCTTGCCACCGCCTCCCACCGCCCCGCCTCCGTCGTCGTCTCGGCCGTCTCCGGCACCGCAGGTATCGGCAAGACCGCGCTGGCCGTGCACTGGGCCCACCGCGTCGCCGACCGCTTTCCGGACGGGCAGTTGTATGTGAATCTGCGTGGCTTCGACCCCTCCGGTGTGGCCGTGACGCCCGATCAGGCGGTGCGGGACTTTCTCGACGCGCTCGGTGGGGCGGCCCAGCACGTTCCGGCGGACCCGCAGGCGCGCGAGGGGCTCTACCGCAGCCTTCTCGCCGGGCGCCGCATGCTTCTCGTGCTCGACAACGCCCGGGACGCCGACCAGGTCCGCCCCCTGCTGCCGGGCGCGCCCGGGTGTCTGGCCGTCATCACCAGCCGCAACCGGCTCACCGGCCTCGTCGCCGCCGAGGGTGCCCACCCGCTGCCCCTGGACCTGCTCTCACCGGCCGAGGCCCGCGCCCTGCTGGGCAGGCGGCTCGGTGAGGAGCGGGTCGCGGCCGAACCGGACGCCGCCGAGGAGATCATCGCCCGGTGCGCACGCCTCCCGCTGGCCCTCGCCATCGTCACCGCCCGCGCGGCGGCCCACCCCGGCTTCCCGCTCCGCGCGGTCGCCGAGGAACTCCGCGACAGCCTCGACGCGTTCACCGGCGGCGACCTCGCCACCGACGTACGGGCCGTCTTCTCCTGGTCCCACGACGCCCTCACCCCCGTACAGGCCCGCCTGTTCGCGCTGCTGGGCCTCGCCCCCGGGCCCGACATCGGGCTCTTCGCGCTCGCCTGCCTCGCCGGGCTGACCGGGCCCGCGACCCGGACGGCGCTCCAGGCGCTGGAGAACCTGCACCTCGTCGAGCAGCCGGAGCCGGGCCGCTGGCGGATGCACGACCTCGTCCGCCTGTACGCCGCCGACCGGGGCCGCCAGGACCTCGAACCCGGCGACCGGGACGCGGCGCTGCGCCGGCTGACCGGGTTCTACCTGCACACCGTGTGCGGAACCCTCCGGCTGATGCCCCTCGACGACGTACCGCCCGACCTCGGCGCGCCCGAACCCGGCTGCCTCCCCCAGCCGCTCGCCACCCGCGCGCAGGCCCTGGAGTGGCTGACCCGCGAACTGCCCAACCTGCTCGCCGCGCAGCGCCTGGCGACCGAGCGGGGCTGGCGCCGGACCGTGTGGCAGTTCGCCTGGAGCCTCGACCAGTTCTACGGCCTGATGGGCCACGTCCACGACCGGGTGGCCATGTGGCGGGCCGCCCTCGCCGCGCTCGGCCCCGACGACGCGCCCTACGTCCGTATGCGCGTCCACCGGCGCCTCGGGCACGCCGTCAACCACGCCGGGGCGCACGACGAGGCCCTGCGCCACCTCGACCACGCGCTGGACCTCGCCGACGACCCCGCGGACCAGGTGCGTATCCACATCGCGCTCGCCCAGACGTACGGCCGGCAGAACCGCCTCCGCGAGGCCCTGCGCCACTCCTACCGCGCCCTGCGCAACCTGCGCGAGGAGGACCTCCCGGCGCTGAAGGCCGCCGCCCTCAACTCGGCCGGCTGGTACGAGGCGCGGGCCGCCCACTACGCGCCGGCCCGCGCCCACTGCGAGTCCGCCCTCCCGCTCGCCCGGGGCGCCGGGCACGACAGCATCGAGGCGGACATCCTCGACAGCCTCGGCTACATCGCCCACCACACGGGCCGCCACGAGGAGGCCGTCGCCCACTACCGGCTCGCCCTCGCCCGCTACCGGGGCTCCGGCTCGGACCACTGGGTCGCCGACACGCTCGAACGGCTGGGCCGCACGTACGCCGCGCTCGGGCGGACCGGGGAGGCGCGGGGCGTGTGGGAGGAGGCCGCGGCGATGTACGGCGAACAGCATCGCGGCGAGCCCGCCGAACGCGTACGGCGCCGGCTCGGCGAACTCGGGTCCTGGGCGGCGGGCCGGGCTCCCGGGAGCGGTTAGGCTCCCCGGATGATCGAGAACCCTCCTCCCTGTCCGACGTGCTCGTGCGAGTACACCTACGAGATGAACGCCCTGATCGTGTGCCCCGAGTGCGGGCACGAGTGGGTGCCCGGTGAGGCCGCCGCCGTCCCTGTCCTCGCGGAGAGCGAGCGGGTCGTCAAGGACTCCGTCGGGAACGTGCTGCGGGACGGGGACGCCGTCGTGGTCGTGAAGGCGTTGAAGGTGAAGGGGAGTCCGTCGGGGATCAAGGCCGGGACCAAGGTGCGCGGGATCCGGCTGGTGGACGGGGTGGACGGGCACGACATCGACTGCCGGATCGACGGGTTCGGGGCGATGCAGCTGAAGTCGAGCGTGGTGCGCAAGGCGTAGGGACGGGCCCTCGCGGGCCTCGGCGTCACGCTGATGCGGAATTGCTAAATTTCGCAAGTGGTTAGATGCTGTATCCGCCGTGCTCGCAGGTGTGCCGGGGACCGACCATGGGAAGGCAGCCGTGTCCGTTCCGCTGTACCGGAGGGCCGTCGCGCGGCTCGCCTCGCTGTTGCCTTCGCGTACGGACCTGGAGCAGATACGCCGCGACCCGCGTCGTGACCTCCTCGCCGGGCTGACGGTCGCGGTCGTCGCGCTGCCTCTCGCTCTCGGGTTCGGGGTGTCCTCCGGGCTCGGTGCCGAGGCGGGGCTCGCGACGGCGGTGATCGCGGGTGCGCTGGCCGCGGTCTTCGGCGGCTCGAACCTCCAGGTGTCGGGCCCGACCGGCGCGATGACGGTCGTGCTGGTGCCGATCGTCGGCGAGTACGGTCCGGGCGGTGTCCTCACGGTCGGGCTCATGGCCGGCGTGATGCTGGTCGTGCTGGCCGGGCTGCGGGCGGGCCGGTACATGCGGTACATCCCCGCGCCCGTGGTCGAGGGGTTCACGCTCGGGATCGCCTGCGTGATCGGCCTCCAGCAGATACCCAACGCGCTGGGCGTACCCAAACCGGACGGCGACCGTGTCCTCGTCGTCGCCTGGCGCGCGGCCGGGGAGTTCGCGAAGGCGCCGAACTGGACCGCCCTCGCTCTCGCCGTGTCCGTGGCCGCCCTGATGCTGGCCGGCGCCCGGTGGCGGCCCACCGTCCCCTTCTCCCTCGTCGCGGTGGCCGCCGCGACCGCCGTGGCCCACTTCGCCCACCTCGACGCGGCTCACCCCATCGGCGACCTGCCCGCCGGGCTCCCCGCACCCTCCCTCGCCTTCCTCGACCCCGGCGCGCTCGGCACCCTGCTCGCCCCGGCCGTCGCGGTCGCGGCGCTGGCCGCGCTGGAGTCGCTGCTGTCGGCGTCCGTCGCGGACGGCATGACCGTCGGCCAACAGCACGACCCGGACCGGGAGCTGTTCGGCCAGGGCCTCGCGAACATCGCCGCCCCGCTGTTCGGCGGCGTCCCCGCGACCGGCGCCATCGCCCGCACGGCGGTCAACGTCCGCACCGGCGCCGCCTCCCGCCTCGCCGCCCTCACCCACGCGGCCGTCCTCGCACTGATCGTCTTCGCCGCCGCACCCCTCGTCTCCAAGATCCCGCTGGCCGCACTCGCCGGGGTGCTGCTCGCGACCGCGGTCCGGATGGTCGAGGTCGGCTCCCTCAAGGCGATGGCCAGGGCGACCCGCTCCGACGCCGCGATACTCGTCCTGACCGCCGCCGCGACCCTCGCCCTCGACCTCGTGTACGCGGTCGTCATCGGCCTCGCCGTCGCGGGCGCCCTCGCCCTGCGCGCCGTCGCCCTCCAGGCCCGCCTCGACGAGGTCCCCCTCGACCGGGGCGACCACACCGCCGAGGAACACGCCCTGCTCGCCGAGCACATCGTCGCCTACCGCATCGACGGGCCCCTCTTCTTCGCCGCCGCCCACCGGTTCCTGCTCGAGCTGACCGAGGTCGCCGACGTCCGCGTCGTCATCCTGCGCATGTCCCGCGTGACCACCATGGACGCCACCGGCGCCCTCGTCCTCAAGGACGCCGTCGACAAGCTGCGCCGGCGCGGCATCGCCGTCCATACCTCCGGCGTACGGCCCGGCCAGCGCCAGGTCCTGGAATCCGTGGGCGCCCTCGACCCCGTACACGACCACCCCAGCACCCCCGAGGCGATCCACGCCGCCCGCGCCCACCTCGTACGGACCGGGGTCACCGGGTTCCGGCTCAGCCAGGCCTGACGGCTTCCGTCGCGCGCAGTTCGGCCAGCAGGCCCTGGCGGTCCGTCAGCAGGGTCGTCAGGATGCGGCGGGCGGCGGCCAGGAGCGCGGCGACGTCGCCGCCCGCCAGCTCGTACGTCACCGTCGAGCCCGTGCGCGTCGCCGTCACGATGCCGGAGCGGCGCAGGACCGCGAGGTGCTGGGAGAGGGTCGACGGTTCGACCTCGATCCGGGCGAGGAGGTCCCGTACCGGCTGGGGGCCGTCCAGGAGGAGTTCCAGGACGCGGATGCGTACGGGGTGGCCGAGCATCCGGAACAGGTCGGCCTTCGCCTCATACAGAGGGACCATCGGTGTCCTCCTCCACGCTCACGCCGTGCGCCCGCGCGATCCGCAGGGCGTCGTCCAGCTCGTCCTCCGCGACCGCCCGCTCGTACGCGTCCCCCTCCCGGACCGCCGCCGCGACCCGCGCCCGCGCCGCCCGCACCCGCTCCCGCAACGCCTTCGCGAACCCACCCACCAGGACGACCCCTCCACGATCCGCGTGCTCGGCCAACTGATGAATTCAGCAAGTCCGCAACGGTTAAGTGTACTGAGAATCACGGGAGTTCGGCGGGTCGCGGCTGCTCCGGTCCGAGCCCTCCGAGCAGTGCGGTCAGGGTGAACTCGAAGCGTTCGTGGCCCTCGCCCGAGGTCAGTTCGTCGAGGTGGGCGACCGTGTTGGGGAAGCGGTCGGCGGGGAGCAGGCGGTAGCGGTCGGCGAGGGCGGCGCGGTCCAGGACGCGCTGGTCGGTGCCGGTCGCGGGGTCGTGGCGCAGGGAGACCTCGAAGCAGTACGCCGAGACGTAGAGGAACGCGGCGTCGATCGCCCACGCGGCGGATCGGGGGGTCACTCCGGCGGCCAGCAGGATGCCGAGCATGCCTTCGCTCAGGCGCAGCGCGTCGAGGCTGTTGGGGGCGGCGGCCAGGGCGGCGCGGGAGATCCCGGGGTAGCGGAGGTATTCGTCGCGCAGGGCCCGGCAGACGTCCAGCATCTGCTCGGTCCAGCGGGCGGGGTCCGGCTGCGGTACGGGGATCCTGGCGCAGACCTCGCTGATCAGGAGTTCGTCCAGTTCGGCCTTGTTGCGTACGTGGGCGTACAGCGAGGCCGGGCCGGTCTGGAGCGCGGCGGCGACCTTGCGCATCGTCAGGGCCTCGTAGCCGTCGGCCTCGATGAGGCGGAACGCCTCGGTCATGATCCGGGCGACGGTGATCGGGGGTTTTCCGGGGGGCTGGTCCGGCTTGTCGAGGGCGGCGATCTTCGCGGCCCAGTCGTCCCGGTCTGCGGCGCTCTTGTTCGTCACGGGGGTCAGCATAGCTTGACTCGAACGTCGTTCCTTGCGTAGAACAGTGTTCGTCAGTGGAACACTGTTCGTTGTCCTTTGAGGAGCGCCATGACCACCACCGCCCGGGAGCCCACCTTCCGCTCCCTCCGCGAGGCCCGCCTCGCCCTCGTCGGCCTCTCGGCCGTCTTCCTGTTCGAGATGATGAGCAACACCGTCCTCAACGTCGCCCTGCCCACCATCGGGCGTGAACTGGACGCCCCGACCGTCGCCCTGCAATGGGTCACGAACGGTTACTCCGTCGTCTTCGGCGGCCTCATGCTCGTGTTCGGCGTCCTCGCGGACCGGCTCGGACGGCGGCGCGTGATGATCGCCGGGCTGGTTCTGCTCGGTGTCGCCAGCCTCGCGACGGCCGCCGTCACCAGTACCGGTGAGCTGATCGCCGTCCGCGCGGTGATGGGGCTCGCCGCCGCGATGACCACGCCGGGGACCATGGCGATGGCTTTTCGGCTGTTCGAGGACGAGGGGCTGCGGGTCCGGGCGATCACGCTGATCTCGACGGTCGGGATGGTGGGGCTCGCGATCGGGCCGACGGTCGGGGGGTTCGTGCTGTCCTTCGCCCCTTGGCAGGTCCTGCTGTTGGTGAACGTGCCGATCGTGGTGCTCGCGGTCGTCGGTATTCGGGCCGGGGTGCCGGCTGATGATGCCGGGGAGTTGCATCGGGCGCCGGTGGATCTGCCGGGTGGGGTGCTCGGTACGGGTGCGGTGGTGCTGGTTCTTGTCGCGCCCAGCTTGTTCGTGGAGTTCGGGGCTGGGGTGTGGGCGTGGGGTGCTGTCGGCGGTGCCTTCGTCGCCGGGTTCCTGTTCGTGAGGCGTCAGCGGTCCGTCGCGTATCCGCTGCTCGACCTCTCGCTCGTCGCCCGGCCCCAGGTGTCCGGCGGGCTGGCGTACAAGGCGGCTGCGGGGCTCGCGAATGCGGGGCTGGCGTACCTGGTCACGCTCCAGTTGCAGCTTGACTGGGGGTGGTCGCCGGGGCTGGCTTCGCTCGGGATGTTGCCGCAGGTCGTCGTCCTGATCGCCGGGGGCCCTTTCGTGCACCGGTTCGTCGGGCGGGTCGGCATCGACCGGGCCGCCTGGATCAGCGCCGCGTCCGTCGTCGCCGGGCTCGCGGTCTACACCCTGTCCGGGCGCCTCGGCTATCCGTGGGTGGCTCTCTCGCTGGTGTTCGTCGCCGCCGGGATGCGTGTCGTCGGCGCGGCGGCGGGCGTCAACGTCCTCAACGGCCTTCCCGCCGACCGGACGTCCACGGGGGCGGCGCTCATCGACACGGCGGCCGAGGTCACCGCTGCCGCCGGGGTCGCCACGGTCGGCACCGTACTCGCGGCGGTCTTCGCAGGGAACGTCACGGCGGGGCACTGGACGGCAGCGCAGGCGGGCCAGTTCCACGAGGCGGTCACCGTGTCCGGGACCGTCCTCACGCTCGCCTCCGCGGGGCTGCTCGGCTGGGCCGTGCGCCGTACCCGCCGGGCCACCGCCTCGGCCTGACCGACGAACCATCGACGACGAGGACCACACCATGCGCGCCGAATTCCCGCCTCCGTCCGGGCTCAGCGACGAAGCCGTACGCGGCCTGCGGGCGCCCCGGGTCGACCTCCGGTTCCCCGATGCCGACGACCATGCCGGGTGGCGGATGCTCGTCGACACGTGGAACGCCGGGAAGGCCGGGCCGAGCGAGCCGTCGTCCGGGTACGACGTCGACGGGGTCCGCGTCCACGTCGTACGCCCCGGCGCCGGTGGCGAGCCCGTCCACCTGTACTTCCACGGCGGCGCCCTCATCTTCGGCGCCGGTGCCCTGTGCCGCGGCGTACAGCGGCCTCGAAACCCACGCCGTCGACCACCGCATGCCGCCCGACCACCCCTTCCCGGCCGCCCTCGACGACGCGATCACCGTCTACCGCCGCCTCCTTGAGGTGCGTGCACCGCACGACATCGTGGTCGGCGGCGGCTCGGCGGGCGGCAACATCGCCGCCGCGCTGCTGGTACGGGCGTACGACGAGGGGCTGCCGATGCCCGCCGCAGCCCCGAGGTCGACCTGACGGAGTCCGGCGACACCTTCCGCACCCTGTCCGGCGTCGACCACCTCCCGCCCACCTACCTCCAGTCCGGGACCCGCGACCTGTTCCTCTCCAACACGGTCCGCATGCACCGCAAACTCCGCTCGTCCGGCGTCCACGCGGAACTCCACATCGGGGAGGCCATGCCGCACGGAGGTTTCGGGGGCGCACCGGAGAACCTCGAACTCGACGCGGAGGCGGGCCGGTTCATCGCGGGCCACGTCCGGCACGGGCGGGGTGGCTGAGGCGGGCAGCTCTGGCATCGCGATCGAGGGCACCTCGTACGGGGCGGGGAACAGGAATGGCGGCCTCCTCGCCGACGGTCGGTCAGTGCCCTGCTGACAGTCTCACGTCCGCATTGGCGTACCGACTTCGGCGGACCTTGGCGGGGAACGCGGGACGGTAGGTTGAGCCCTGCGGGGCCGCGCCCGGTGTCCAGGAGGTACGTCATGACAACCCCCACGTGGATGCGCGCGCCGATCACGGCAGATGCGTACGACTCCTGGACCGAGGAACAGTGCGTGGGGATCGAGATCGTGGAGGGGACGGCCGTAACGATTCCCAGCGCGTCCAAACGCCACACCCGCTTGGCTCGACATCTGGCCAACGCCCTGGACACTGCCGGTGGGCCGGTCTGGAACGCCGATACCGACTTCGACGTCCGGCTCCAGGACATCCCCCTCACCAACCGCCGCCCGGACGTCGTCGTGTACCGCGCGGACACGATCGACATCACCCCCACCCGTCCCGAACACGTCCTCCTGGTCGTGGAGGTGGTCTCGCCGGGCTCGGAGACCACCGACCGGGTCGTCAAGACCGACCAGTACGCCAAGTCGGGCATCGCCTTCTACTGGAGCGTCGAGCAGGCCGCGACCGGTGTCCCGCTCGTCTATACGTACGTCCTTGATCCCGCGACCAGGACCTACCGGGACGGCGACGTCTTCACCGGCACCGTCAAGGCCGTGGCACCTTTCCCCGTGGAGATCGACCTCGCCCGGATCTGACTCCGCACCGCCGGGGAAAACGGGGTGCCGGGGCCTGGGTCGTATCCCTGCCCTCGGCCCCATGCGTCCCGAATCCGTCCTCCTCAACGTCATCGACCTGGAGGCCACTTGCTGGGACGGGCAGCCGCCTCCCGGTTCCGTGAGCGAGGTCATCGAGGTCGGGCTCACCGTGGTGGATGTGGTGGCCCGGACCCGGGTGTCCCGGCATCGGATTCTGGTCCGGCCCGTCCGGTCCAGGGTGAGCGCATTTTGTACCGAGCTGACCGGGCTTACGCAGGACGAGGTGGCGAGGGGGGTTTCCTTCGCCGAGGCGTGCCGGGTGCTCGTCGAGGAGTACGGCGGTGGGGAGCGGCCCTGGGCGAGTTGGGGCGAGTACGACCGGCGGCAGTTCGCGCGGCAGAGCCAGGCCGATGGGGTGGCCTATCCGTTCGGGTACCCGACCGAGCGCACGCACACCAACGCGAAGGCCGTGTTCGCCGAGGCGTACGGGCTGCGCAGGAAACCCGGCATGGCCCAGGCGCTCCAGATCGCCGGGCTGCCGTTGGAGGGACGGCACCACCGGGGTGAGGACGACGCGTGGAACATCGCGGCGCTGGTTCTCGACCTGGTGGGGCGGGGGGCGTGGCCGGGCGAGGGGGCTGCCTGGCGGGGTACGCCGACGGGGTGAGGCGGGGGCGCGGCGGGGTACGCCGACAGCGCGGGGCGCGGCGGGGTGCGCCGACGGCGTGAGGTGCGGGGTGTGGCGAGGTGCGCTGGCAGCGCGGGGCGCGGCCGGGGGACCGGCCCGGCGGATGCGTGGGTCGGCCACCGCGACCCTCGTCGCTCCCGACGCCACGCCGGCCGGCTTCCGTGATCGTGGCCTGTGCCTGTCCGACCCTCGTCGCTCCCGACGCCACGCCGGCCGGCTTCCGCGATCGTGGCCTGTGCCTGTCCGACCCTCGTCGCTCCCGACGCCACGCCGGCCGGCTCCCGTGATCGTGGCCCGTGCCTGTCCGACCGTCGTCGCCCTCAATGCCACGCCGGCTGGCTTCCGCGACTGTGGCCCGAGCCTCGTCGCCCCCGACGCCACACCGGCCAACCCCCGCGACCACGGCCCGAACCGCCGGAGGCCTACGCGTCCTTGCGTCCCACACCCCCGTAGAACCCGATCGGCGGCAGGCTCGGGTCCGGCGTCTCGTCCGTGCCGTCCGGGCGCCAGTTCGGGACCGCCACCACGCCCGGTTCCAGGAGCGTGAAGCCGTCGAAGAACTCCAGGACGCGGGCGTGCGGGCGGGGGTTCATCGTTGCCGAGGCGTTTTTGTAGATGGCTACCGCGTCTTCGCGGCGGTCCTCGTGGAAGTCGACCGTGGCGTGGGTGAGGACGAGGTAGGAGCCGGTGGGGAGGGCGTCCAGGAGGGTCGACATCAAGGTCGTGGGGTCCTCCTCGTCCTGGATGAAGTGCAGGACCGCTACCAGGAGGAGGGCCACCGGCTCGTCGAGGTCGATGACCTTGCGGACGTCCGGGTGGTCCAGGATCGCGCGCGGGTCGCGCAGGTCCGCGAGGACGACGGAGATGCCCTCGTCGTCGTCCAGCAGGGCCATCGAGTGGGTGCCGACGATCGGGTCGTTGTCGACGTACGCGACCCGCGTCTCCGGCGCGATCTCGCGGGCGATCTGGTGGACGTTCGGCTCGGTCGGCAGGCCCGTGCCGATGTCCAGGATCTGCCGGATACCGCCCTCGCCCACCACATGCCGCACGGCCCGCCGCATGAAGGCACGGTTCGCGCGGACGGCGACCCGGACCTCGGGGGCCGCCGCGATGAAGCGTTCCGCGGCCTCCTGGTCGACCGGGTAGTTGTCCTTGCCGCCGAGGAAGTAGTCGTACATCCGCGCCGGGTGCGGACGGCTTGTGTCGATCTTCGGCGGGTGTGCGGTCATGGGCGGGCTCCGTCCTGGCGGTCGGCTTCGCAGAGCCGGGCGCGGGATGACTTGCGGAACATCATCTTGGCACGCGGAGAACGGTGCCCGGCGCCGGGTTACCGTACGGTCAACTCCGCACCAGGCAGGGGCGTTTGGCGTCGAACGTCCACTCCGGGACCAAGTACCGCATCCCTACGGCGTCGTCGCGCCCCGCGAGCGAGTGCTCCGCGTACAGCGCCTCGGCGGCGGCGAGTCGATCCCGGTCGAGCGTCACGCCGAGACCGGGCGCGTCCGTCACCGCGACCTCACCGGCGACGATGCGCGGCGGCTGAACGGTGAGGCGTTCCAGGCCCTCCTGCCAGATCCAGTGCGTGTCCAGGGCGTTGTACACGCCGGGCGCGGCGGCGCCGCAGTGGGCCATCATCGCGAGCGAGATGTCGAAGTGGTTGTTGGAGTGGCAACCCCACGTCAGGCCCAGGGAGTTGCAGAGCTGCGCGACCCGCACCGAGCCGGACATCGTCCAGAAGTGCGGGTCGGCCAGCGGGATGTCGACCGACCCGAGCGTGAGGGCATGGGTGAGCTGGCGCCAGTCGGTGGCGATCATGTTCGTGGCCGTCGGCAGCCCGGTCGCCCGGCGGAACTCCGCGAGGATCTCCCGCCCCGAGAACCCGTCCTCGGCGCCGCACGGGTCCTCGGCGTACGCGAGCGTCCCCCGCAGCGGACGGCACAGCTCGACCGCCTCCGCCAGCGACCAGGCGCCGTTGGGATCGAGGGTGATCCGCGCCTCGGGGAACCGCGCCTTCAACTCCCGTACGGCGGCGACCTCTTGGTCTCCCGCCAGCACACCCCCCTTCAGCTTGAAGTCCCGGAACCCGTACCGCTCGTACGCCGCCTCGGCCTGCCGCACGATCGCCTCCGGCATGAGCGCCTCCTCGCGGCGGACGCGGTACCACTCGACGTCCGCGTCCTTCTCCCGGACGTACGGCAGATCGGTGCGGTCCGGGTCGCCGACGTAGAAGAGGTAGCCGAGGACCCGTACGGCGTCGCGCTGCTTGCCGTCGCCGAGGAGGGCCGCGACGGGCACCTCCAGATGCCGTCCGAGGAGATCCAGGAGCGCCGACTCGATCGCCGTGACGGCGTGGACGGTCGTGCGCAGGTCGAAGGTCTGCTCACCGCGGCCGTGCGCGTCGCGTCCCGCGAAGGTCTCGGAGACGGCGCGCAGGACGCGCTTGTAGTCACCCAACTCCGCGCCGACGACGAGGTGTTCGGCGTCGCGCAGGGTACGGGTGATGGCCTCGCCGCCGGGGACCTCGCCGAGGCCGACGTGGCCGGAGGAGTCCTCGACGACCAGGACGTTGCGGGTGAAGAAAGGCGCGTGGGCGCCGGACAGGTTGAGGAGCATCGAGTCGTGGCCCGCGACAGGGTGCACGGAGTAGCGGGTGACGACGGGCTGGGGCATGGGGTTCCTTACGTGAGCCAGAGGGAGCCGGAGAGAGTCGGAGTGAGTCAGAGGGTGTCCAGGACGAGTTCCAGCAACAGCGTTCCCCCCAGGCCCAGGATCGCCAGGACCGTCGTATAGGTCGTCCGCGCCTTGATCGCCTGGACCACCGACAGGTTGAAGTACTCCTTGAACATCCAGAACCCCGGATCGTTCACATGGGAGAACGCGATCGAGCCGCAGGACACCGCGAGGACCATGATCTCGGCGTGCACGCCGCTGCCCGCGACCAGCGGGAGCACGACGCCGGAGGCGGTGACGACGGCGACCGTCGCCGAGCCGAGCGCGACCCGCAGGATCGCGGCGACCAGCCACGCGAGGATGATCGGCGAGATCGACCAGCCGTCGGTGGCGTCCTTGATGTAGTCGGATATCCCGCCCTCCACCAGGACCTGCTTGAACGCGCCGCCCGCGCCGATCACCAGCAGGATCATCGCCATCGCCTGCGCGGCGCCCCGGCAGGACGCGCTGACCTCCTCCAGGCTGCGCCCGATGCGCGGCCCGAACGCCCAGATCGCCACGAGCAGCGTGAGCAGCAGGGCGACCGGCGCGGAGCCGATGAACTCGACGGTGTGCACGAGGCCCGTCTCCGCGTCGGTGGCCATGTCGGTGACGGCGGCGCCCGCGATGAGGACGACGGGCAGCAGCGCGACCGCCAACGACCAGGCGAGGCCCGGGAGTTCGTCCTCCTCGAAGACCTTGTCGCTGACCAGCCCCGTCGGCACGGCCGGGTTCATCGCGCGCACGAACGGCAGCCGGGGCCAGATCAGGGCGATGGCCGCGCCGATCGGGACGGCGATGAACAGGCCGTAGAACAGGGTGAGTCCGACGGACGCGTGGAACGTCGCGGCGACCGCCGTCGGGCCCGGGTGCGGGGGCAGGAAGCTGTGCATCGTCGACAGCGCGATCGACATCGGCAGCCCCACCCACAGCAGGTTCACGCCGGTCACTCTGACCAGGGTGAACGCCACCGGCACGATGATCACGAACGCGACCTCGTAGAACATCGTGACGCCGATCAGCATCGCCGTCAGCACCATCGCGACCTGTACCCAGCGCGGGCCGCACACCTCCAGCAGGCGCCCCGCGATCCGCTGCGCGGCGCCTGAGTCGCCCATCACCCGGCCGACCATCGCGCCGAGCCCGATCGTCAGCATCGTGTCGCCGATCTGCCCGCCGAGGCCGTCCGCGAGGACGTCCGGGATCGTCGCCACGGGGATGCCTCTGACCAGCGCGACCCCGACCGCGACCAGCAGGAGCGCGGCGAATCCGTTGAGTTTGAGCCTCGTCATGAGGAACAGGAGGACCAGGACGCTGATCCCGACGACCACGAGCGGCATGTGCGGTTCCCCTGTCCATGGAGGAGACGCTGACGATGTCCTGTCTGTTCTGTCTATGTCCTGAGACAGAGGTTAAGTATGTGGACGGGAGTTATCAATGAGCGTGCACGGACGGGATGGAAACGGTTCGCTCGCGCCCTCCCTACCCGCCGGTCACTTCTGGACTACGCTGGGATCATGCCCTCCGCTCGCCGCACCGCCCGCCAGGCGGACCTGCTGGAACGCCTCGTCGCGCTGGTCACGGCGGAGGGGTTCGCCGATCTCACGCTGGACGACCTCGCCGAGCGGCTGCGGTGCTCCAAGACGACGCTGTACCAACTGGCGCGCAGCAAGCAGGGGTTGGTCGTCGAGGCCGTGAAGCACTACTTCCGGGGGGCCACCGAGGCGGTCGAGAAGCGGGTCGTGCAGACCGCCGACCCCGCCGACCGGGTGCGCGTGTACCTGACGGCCGTCGCCGAGCAACTCCGGCCCCTGTCGCGGCGGTTCGTCGACGACGTGGCTCATTTCCCGCCCGCCCGCGAGGTGTACGAGGCGAACACGCGGTGGGCGTCGGAGCGGGTGCGGCAGCTGATCGCCGACGGGGTCGCGCACGGCGCGTTCAGGGATGTGCACGCCGGGTTCGTGGGGGAGGTGGCGGCGGCGACCATGCGGCAGATCCAGGGGGGCGAGCTGAAGGCGCGTACGGGGTTGTCGGACGCGGAGGCGTACGAGCAACTCGCTTCGCTGATCGTGCACGCGGTGTCGTCGTAACAGCGTATTACCTGATCTTTGCCGGAAGGGCTGGACCCCTGTCGTCGTCGGCCCCGCTGGCGTACTGTGGATGATACGCAGGTACTCGTTCCAGTATCGTTTCCGTTCCTCGGGAGGCCCCCGTGCCCGCCACTCGCGCCCTGCCCACCGAGGAAGCCCTCGACCTGGTCCGGCTCACGCGGATGCTCGCCGCGAAGGAGCTGACGCCGCGCGTCGCCGACGCCGAGGCGGAGGCGGAGTTCCCGAGGGACGTGTTCCGCACGCTCGGCCGCAGCGGGCTGCTCGGGCTGCCGTTCGCCGAGGAGGACGGCGGGGCGGGACAGCCGTACGAGGTGTACCTCCAGGTTCTCGAAGAGGTCGCCGCCGTCTGGTCGAGCGTCGCCGTCGGGATCTCCGTCCACGCCCTGTCCTGCTTCCCGCTGGCCCGGTTCGGGACGGACGGGCAGCGCGCCGAGTGGCTGCCCGAGCTGCTCGGCGGGGAGCTGCTGGGCGCGTACTGCCTCTCCGAGCCGCACGCGGGCTCCGACCCGGCGGCGATGCGGACGCGCGCGGTGCGCGAGGGGGACGAGTACGTCATCAACGGCGCCAAGGCCTGGACCACGCACGGCGGTTACGCCGATTTCTACACCGTCATGGCGCGCACGTCCGAGGACCGCACGCACGGCATCTCCTGCTTCCTCGTCCCGGCCGGCACCCCGGGGCTGAGCGCCGATCCGCCGGAGCGGAAGATGGGGCTGACCGGGTCGGCGACCGCGACGATGCGGTTCGACGACGTCCGCGTACCGGTCTCGCGGCGGATCGGGGAGGAGGGCCAGGGTTTGCGGATCGCGCTCGCCTCGCTGGACTGCGGACGCCTCGGGATCGCCGCCGTCGCCACCGGCCTCGCGCAGGGGGCTCTCGACCACGCCGTGCGGTACGCGCGCGAGCGCGAGACGTTCGGGAAGCCGATCATCGAGCACCAGGGGCTCGCGTTCGTCCTCGCGGACATGGGGGCCGCCGTCGAGTCCGCGCGCGCGACGACGCTGGCCGCCGCGCGGCTCAAGGACCAGGGGCTGCCGTTCACCAGCGAGGCGTCCATCGCCAAGCTCGTCGCCACCGACAACGCGATGAAGGTGACCACCGACGCGGTCCAGGTCCTCGGTGGGTACGGCTACACGCGGGACTTCCCCGTCGAGCGGTACATGCGCGAGGCCAAGGTCATGCAGATCTTCGAAGGAACCAACCAGATCCAGCGCATGGTCATCTCCCGTGCGCTCGACCGGAGCGAGGGCGGTGCGCTCACCGTCCTCGGCAAGGAGTGAAGATGCAGCTCGCCGACACCGCCGCGCTCGTCACGGGCGGGGCGTCCGGACTCGGTGCCGCCACCGCGAAGGCGTTCGCACAGGCCGGGGCGCGGGTGTTCGCCGTCGACCTGAAGTCCTCGATCGACGGCGCGCCCGAGGTGGCCGGGGTGACGTACGTCCCCGCCGACGTCACCGACCCCGAGCAGGTGGCCGCCGCCGTCGCCGTCGCGTCCGGGGAGGGTCTGCCGCTGCGGGCCGTCGTCAACTGCGCCGGGATCGGGCCGTCCATGCGGATCCTGGGCAAGAAGGGGGTCCACGATCTCGCGCTCTACGCGAAGGTGATCCAGATCAACCTGGTCGGGACGTTCAACGTGCTGGCGCTCGCGTCCGAGGCCATCGCGCAGACCGAGGCGGACGCGGACGGGCAGCGCGGGGTCATCGTCAATACCGCGTCCATCGCCGCGTACGACGGGCAGGTGGGGCAGGCCGCGTACGCGTCGTCCAAGGGGGGCGTCGTCGGGCTCACGCTGCCCGCCGCGCGGGACCTCGCGCAGTACGGGATCCGGGTGTGCACGATCGCGCCGGGCATCGTCGACACGCCGATGATGGGGACGGTCTCGGAGGAGTTCCGTACGTCGCTGGCGGCGGGGGTGCCGTTCCCGCACCGGTTCGCTTCGCCGGAGGAGTACGCGAAGCTGGCGCTGATGATCGTGGACCACGACTACCTGAACGGGGAGACGATCAGGATGGACGGGGCGCTCAGGATGGCGCCGCGTTAAGCGCGTACGAGGAGCTGGAAGTCGAACGCGTACCGGGACGCGCGGTAGATGTGCGTCCCGTACTCCACCGCTCGGCCCGTGTCGTCGTACGCCGTGCGTTGCATCGTCAGTAGTGCGGCGCCCGCGTTCTCCTCAAGGAGCTTTGCCTCCTCCGGAGTTGCCGCGCGGGCGCCGATCGTCTGGTGGGCGCTGTGGAGGGTGATGCCGGCCGTGCGGAACATGGTGTAGAGGCCGGTGGATTCCAGGTGGGGGGTGGAGAGGTCCAGGAGGTTCGGGGGGAGGTAGTTGGAGAGGCGGGCCACCGGCTGGCCGTGGGTCGCGCGGAGGCGTTCGATGTGGGTGACCTCGCTGCCCTCGGGGACGGAGAGGGCGGCGGCGACGTCGGCCGGTGCCGGGACGGTCTCGTTGTGGACGACGACCGTGGTGGGGCCCTGGCCGGCCGCCGCGAGGTCGTCGTACAGGCTGCTGAGTTCGAGGGGGCGCTTCACCTGGCTGTGCACGACCTGCGTACCGACGCCTCTGCGGCGCACCAGGAGCCCCTTGTCGACGAGCGACTGGATCGCCTGGCGGACCGTGGGGCGGGAGAGGCCGAGGCGGGTGGAGAGGTCGATCTCGTTGCCGAGGAGGTTGCCCGGGGCGAGCGCGCCGTGCTCGATCGCCGACTCCAGCTGCTGGGCGAGCTGGTAGTACAGCGGGACGGGGCTGCCCCGGTCCAGTGCGAAGTGCACCGCGTCCAGCGCGGAGGCGGACACGGGACGGGCCCGCTCACCGGTCTTCGGCATGCGAGGCACCTCCTCGGGGGTAGAGATCGGCTCCGGAGTGTGCGTTCCTCAGGTGTAGGTCCCGGCAGTCTCCTCTGTCAATGATTTGTTCTTACATTTGGACCTGTTACTGAAATGATGTCTTAACAAAGTATTGACGCCGGGTTCGGCAAGGGGTTTGATCCCGTCCCAACAGCGCAGCGTCCCGCACAGTGAGGTGCCGGAAAGATGGACAGTGCAACGTCAGCCCGCTCCCGTAGATTCGTCCCGCTCGTGGCCCTCGCCGCCGCCGCGGCACTGACCGTCGCGGGGTGCTCCAGCAGTTCCGGCGGCAAGAAGGCCCAGGAGGACGCCTCGTCCGGCGCCTCCGCCGGCAAGGCCACCACCGCCCGGATGAAGGTCGCCTTCGTCACCCACGCCGCCCCCGGCGACACCTTCTGGGACACCGTCCGCAAGGGCGCCGAGGCCGCGGCCCAGAAGGACAACATCGAGCTGATCTACTCCCACGACCCGATCGCCGGCAACCAGGCCAACCTGGTGCAGAACGGCATCGACCAGAAGGTCGACGGCATCGCCGTCACCCTCGCCAAGCCCGACGCGCTGAAGAGCGTCATCGCCAAGGCGAAGACCGCTGGGATACCCGTCGTCGGCCTCAACTCCGGCCTCAGCGACTGGAAGAAGCTCGGCCTCCTCGAATTCTTCGGCCAGGACGAGTCCGTCGCGGGCGAGGCGTTCGGCAGCCGCCTCAACACCGACGGCGCGAAGAAGGTCGTCTGCGTCATCCAGGAACAGGGCAACGTCGGCCTCACCCAGCGCTGCGACGGCCTCAAGAAGACGTTCACGGGGACGACCGAGATCCTCAACGTCAACGGCACCGACATGCCGTCCGTCCAGTCGACGATCACCGCCAAGCTCCGCCAGGACACCGGCATCGACCACGTCGTCACCCTCGGCGCGCCCTTCGCGCTGGCCGCCGTCAAGTCGGTCTCCGAGGCCGGGTCCAAGGCGAAGGTCGCGACCTTCGACCTCAACAAGGACCTCGTCAAGGCGGTCCAGTCCGGCACCATCGAGTTCGCCGTCGACCAGCAGCCTTACCTCCAGGGCTACTTGGCCGTCGACGGACTGTGGCTCTACAAGAACAACGGCAACTCCAGCGGCGGCGGCGAGCAGGCCGTGCTGACCGGTCCCGCCTTCGTCGACAAGACCAACGTCGAGAAGGTCGCCGAGTACGCGGCGAAGGGGACGCGGTGATGAGTACGGCCCAACTGGCGCCCCCCGCACAGGACAAGGACGGGCGCACGGCCGAACGGCCCGTCGTCGTACGGGTGCTGGCGCGCCCCGAAGTCGGTGTGTTCCTCGGCGCGGCGGCCGTGTTCGTCTTCTTCCTGATCGCGGCGCCCACGCTGCGTGACGGCGGCTCGATGGCGACGGTCCTCTACCAGTCGTCGACCATCGGGATCATGGCCCTGCCGGTCGCGCTGCTGATGATCGGCGGCGAGTTCGACCTCTCGTCCGGCGTCGCGGTCATCTCCTCCGCGCTCACCGCGTCCATGCTCAGCTACCAGCTCACCATGAACGTGTGGGTCGGTGTGGTCGTCGCGCTGATCGTCTCCCTCGCGGTGGGGTTCTTCAACGGCTGGATGGTCGTGAAGACCGGACTGCCCAGCTTCCTGGTGACCTTGGGGACGTTCCTGATCCTCCAGGGCGTCAACCTCGCGGTGACGAAGCTGGTCACGGACAACGTCGCGACCGACGACATCAGCGACATGGACGGCTTCGACCAGGCCCGCAAGGTCTTCGCGTCGTCCTTCGACGTCGGCGGCGTCCAGGTGAAGATCACGGTCGTGTGGTGGCTCGTGTTCGCCGCCCTGGCCACCTGGGTGCTGCTGCGCACCAAGTACGGCAACTGGGTCTTCGCCGTCGGCGGCAACAAGGAGTCCGCCCGCGCCGTCGGCGTCCCGGTGAACTTCACGAAGATCACCCTCTTCATGGCCGTCGGGTTCGGCGCCTGGTTCATCGGCATGCACAACCTGTTCTCCTTCAACACCGTGCAGTCCGGCGAGGGCGTCGGGCAGGAGCTGATCTACATCGCGGCGGCCGTCATCGGCGGCTGTCTGCTCACCGGCGGCGCCGGCTCGGCCATCGGCCCGGTCTTCGGCGCCTTCATGTTCGGCATGGTCCAGCAGGGCATCGTCTACGCCGGCTGGAACCCCGACTGGTTCAAGGCCTTCCTCGGCGTCATGCTCCTCGGCGCCGTCCTCATCAACCTGTGGATCCAGCGCACGGCCACCCGGAGGTGACTTCCATGACGACCGAAGGAACACACGGGGCGATCCTCCAGGACACGCCCCCCGGGAGCGGCGCGATCGTCGAACTGCGCGGGGCGGGCAAGTCGTACGGCAACATCCGTGCCCTGCACGGGGTTTCCCTCGCCGTGCACCCCGGCAAGGTGACCTGCGTCCTCGGGGACAACGGGGCCGGGAAGTCCACGCTCATCAAGATAGTCTCCGGGCTCCACCAGCACACGGAGGGGGAGTTCCTCGTCGACGGGGAGGCGGTGAGGTTCTCGACCCCCCGCGACGCTCTCGCGCGGGGCATCGCCACCGTCTACCAGGACCTCGCCACCGTGCCGCTGATGCCGGTGTGGCGGAACTTCTTCCTCGGCTCCGAGATGACCAAGGGTCCCTGGCCCGTACGGCGGCTGGACATCGAGCAGATGAAGAAGACCGCGGATGCCGAGCTGCGGAACATGGGGATCATCCTCGACGACCTGGAGCAGCCGATCGGTACGTTGTCCGGTGGTCAGCGGCAGTGTGTCGCCATCGCGCGGGCCGTGTACTTCGGGGCCCGGGTGCTGATTCTGGACGAGCCGACCGCCGCGCTCGGGGTGAAGCAGTCCGGGGTGGTGCTCAAGTACATCGCCGCCGCCCGGGACCGGGGACTCGGGGTCATCTTCATCACCCACAACCCCCACCACGCCTACATGGTCGGCGACCACTTCAGCGTACTGCGCCTGGGAACCCTGGAGTTGAGCGCCGCCCGGAGCGAGGTCAGCCTTGAGGAGCTGACCAACCACATGGCCGGTGGCGCCGAACTCGCGGCCCTCAAGCACGAGTTGGCACAGGTCCGGGGCGTGGACGTGGACGAGCTGCCGGACAGCGTGGGGGAGGGGACGTGACGCTGGACCGTATCCGGGTCGGGTCCGCTCCCGACTCCTGGGGCGTCTGGTTCCCCGACGATCCGGCGCAGGTGCCGTGGGAACGGTTCCTGGACGAGGTCGCCGAAGCCGGGTACTCCTGGATCGAGTTGGGGCCCTACGGCTATCTCCCCACCGACCCCGTGCGGCTCGCGGAGGAGGTGGCCGCGCGGGGGCTGAAGGTGTCCGCCGGGACCGTCTTCACCGGCATGCACCGAGGGCCCTCCGTGTGGGAGGCGACCTGGGAGCACGTCAGCCAGGTCGCCGCGCTCACGCAGGCGATGGGCGCGGAGCACCTCGTCGTCATCCCCTCCTTCTGGCGCGACGACAAGACCGCCGAACTCCTCGAACCCGCCGAGCTGACCGCCGCCCAGTGGGCCCACCTCACGAAGGGCATGGAACGGCTCGGGCACGAGGTCAAGGAGACGTACGGGCTCGACATCGTCGTCCACCCGCACGCCGACACGCACCTCGACACCGAGGACCACGTCGAGCGGTTCCTCGACTCGACCGACGGTGAACTCGTCAACCTCTGCCTGGACACCGGGCATTACGCGTACTGCGGCGGCGACAGCGTCAAGCTGATCGAGACGTACGGGGAGCGGATCGGGTACCTGCACCTCAAGCAGGTCGACCCCGAGATCCTCGCCGACGTCCAGGCCAAGGGGACGCCGTTCGGGCCCGCCGTCGCGCAGGGTGTGATGTGTGAACCTCCCTCCGGGGTACCGGAGTTGGGGCCTGTGCTGGAGGCCGCTCAACGGCTCGGCGTCGAGCTGTTCGCGATCGTCGAGCAGGACATGTACCCGTGCGCGCCGGACAAGCCGCTGCCGATCGCTGTGCGGACGCGGCAGTTCCTGCGGTCGTGCGGGGCGTGAGCGCGGGAGGGTGAGTTCGCGGGCGGGGCTGCGCCGGGCTCTGGGCGGGGCTGCGTTGGGCCGGCCCGGCCTCGGCGATTTACCCTGCCGGCATGGACAAGATCGTCATACCGCTGGAAGCCGGCTCCTCGGGGCCGGCTTCCGCGCTGTCGCTGCGGCCCTGGCAGCCGTCCGACGCCCCGGCTCTGCTGGTCGCGGCCCAGGACTCCGCGCTACGACGCTGGACGAGCCTCGACGTCAACGACCCGTCCGACGCCGGGCGTTGGATCGACGAGCAGCGGCGCGGATGGGAGAGCGGGGAGCGCCTCGCCTTCGCCGTCGTGGGGGACGAGATCCTCGGGCACGTGGTCCTGAGGCGTTCGGCGGTCGCGGTCGCCGAAGTCGGCTACTGGACGGCTGCTGCGGCCCGGGGGCGAGGCGTCGCCCCGAACGCCCTGCTGGCCCTCACGGAGTGGGCCCTCTCCCGCTACGACTCCCTGGCACGCCTGGAGTTGATCCACCAGGTGGACAACGCGGCGTCCTGCCGGGTCGCGGTCAAGTGCGGGTACGGCCTCGAAGCGACGCTGCCCGCGCATCCGCCGACGTATCCACTGGACGGGCATCTGCATGTACGGGCCCGGAGTTGATGCTCAGCAGGCTCAACGCGTCCGCTGACGCCGGGTCGTTCGGCGTGTAGATCTCCAGCCGGTGGTCGGGGCTCTCGGGCTGGAGCCAGACCTGGTAGTCCACGTCGAGGTCGCCGACGCCCGGGTGGCGCAGCCGCATCGTGCCGACCGTGCAGTCGGCCACCTCGCCCTGGGCCCACAGCTCGGCGAACTCCCGGCTGTGCATGGCGAGTTCGCCGATCAGTTCCGCGAGGCGGGCGTCCGTGGGGTGGCGGCCCGCGGTGAGGCGGAGGTAGGCGACGTGAACGCGGGCGAGGTCGGTCCAGTTGCGGTGCAGGGCCCGGGTGTGGGGGTCGAGGAAGAACATCCTCGGGACGGACGGGCGTCGGGCGGGGTCGTGCGGCGCGTCGAAGGCGGTGTGTTCGGCGACCAGGGCGTGGCCCGTGCGGTTCCAGGCGAGGATGTCTCCCCGGCGGCCGAGGATCACGGCGGGGGTGCGGTCGCCCAGGGACGCGAGGAGGGCCAGGACCCGGGGGTGGGGTGTCTCCGGGGCGGGACGCTTCAGCCGCCGCTGCTGTGAACCGGCCCTTCCCCGGGCGAGGTTGCGCAGGTGTGCCGCCTCGGCGGGGTCCAGCCGCAGCACCCGGGCGAGTGCCTCCAGGACCTGCTCGGACGCCGTGCCCGCCTGGTTCTGCTCCAGCCTCGTGTAGTAACCGACGCTCACACCGGCGAGGTGGGCCAACTCCTCGCGGCGCAGGCCCGGGACGCGGCGGACGGTGCCGTAGGTGTGCAGTCCGGCGTCGGCGGGGGTGACGCGGTCCCGGCGGGTCCTGAGGTAGGTGCCGAGGGTCTCCAGTTCCATGCGTCGAGCGTAGGCGGGGAGGGGGCGTCGGCGGGTGCCCCTGTGAGGGGTACCCATGAGGCGGGGATGGCTGGTGGGCGGTGCCGGCAGCACCGTCGTACGCATGAACTCTGTTGGTTTGTCGGTCCGTTCGCGGGCCTGGGTCGGGCTGGGTGTCGTGCTGGGGCCCGTGGTGCTGGTGTCGATGGACGGGGCCGTGCTGTTTCTGGCGATGCCGGAGGTGACCGAGGCGCTGGCGCCGAGTGCCGGGCAGGCGTTGTGGATCCTGGACGTGTACGGGTTCGCCGTCGGGTCGCTGCTCGTCGCGTTCGGGAGTGTCGGGGACCGGTACGGGCGGCTGCGGCTGCTTCAGGCGGGGGCGGCCGTGTTCGGGGCGGCGTCCGTGGGGGCCGCGTTCGCGCCCAGCGCCGAACTCCTCATCGTCTTCCGGGCGTTGATGGGGGCGGCCGGGGCGACCTTGCTGCCGTCGGCGCTGGCCGTGGTGAGTGAGCTGTTCGCCGATCCCCGGGAGCGGTCGCGGGCGGTCGGGGTGTTCGCGGCGGCCTTCGCGGGCGGGTTCGCGGTGGGGCCGGTCGTCGGGGGGTGGCTGCTCAGCGGGTTCTGGTGGGGGTCGGTGTTCCTGGTCAACCTGCCTGTGGTCGTGGTGTTTCTGGCGCTGGCGCCGGTCACTCTGCGCGAGGTGCGGGGTGGGCGGGGCGGGCGTGTGGATCTGCTCAGCGTCGTGTCGTCCGCCGTCGGGATCCTGTCGAGCGTCCATGCAGTCAAGCGGTTCGCCGCCGACGGGCCGGACGCGGTCGGGGCGGTCACGGGAGCCGGGGGTGTCTTTCTGCTCGTCTGGTTCGTGCGGCGCCAACTCCGGCTGGACGAACCGCTGATCGACGTCCGGCTGTTCCGGGACCGGGTCTTCGCGGTCGCCGCCGTCACCGGGTTCCTGCCGTTGGCCGCGTGGTCCGCGTCGGCCTATCTCGGCGGGGTGTACCTACAGCGGGTTCTCGAACTCACGTTCATGGAGGCGGCGTTGGCCGCGCTGCCGGGGGCGGTCGTTCTGACGGTGACCTGTGTCGTCACGCCTTCGGTCGTGGAGCGGATCGGGAGCCGGGCGGCGCTCGTCGCCTGCCATTTCCTTGTCGCGGCAGGGGTGTTGATGCTGGCCGCCACCGGGGGTCTCGGGTGGTACGTGCCGGCCACGGTCGTCGCCGGGGTCGGTTACGGGATCTCGTTCAGCATCGTCGCCGACACGGCCATCGCCGCCGTCCCCGTCGAACGCGCCGGTTCGGCAGCCGCGATCGCCGAGACCGCCAACGAGATCGGCAACGCCCTCGGCATCGCGCTGCTCGGGTCGCTGGCGGCGTTCGTATACCGCCTTGAGGGGGCGGGCGAACTCGCCGACGGAGCAGCCGAGTTCGGGTCCGCCGGGAAGGCGGCGTTCGTCGCCGGGTTCCATGCGGCGGTCCTCGTCGCGGGGCTGCTCCACGTCGCCCTCGGCGTGTTCGCGCTGCGACGGCTTCCCCGGGTCAGGGGAGCGGGCGGGTGAACACGGCCATGTCCTCGCCGGGCCCGTTGTAATCCGCGACCACGGCCACGCTGAACCCCAACGCCCGGTGGAACGCGATCGACCCCGCGTTGCCCGTACTGGTGATCGCCTTCAACCGCACGGCACCTTGCGCCCGAGCCGCCTCGCCGAACGCCCCGTACAACTCCCGCCCCAGCCCCGTCCCCCGCGCATCGTCCCGCACGGCGACGACATGGACGTACCCGGTACCTGTCGGCGTGACGAAACCGAGCAGGTACCCATGGATGCCGTCTGCCGTACGGGCCACGAGACAGGTCTCGGGGAACTCCTGGACCAGGGCGCGGAGATGGAGCGAACGGAGGTCGCGCTCGCCCCAGTAGCGGGGGTGGTCGGCGAGGACTTCGTGGAGGTCGGTGATGCGGGCGGGGGTGATGGGGGTGGGCATGGAGGTGAGGATGGCAGAGGGCGCCAGGGCGTCCCGAGGTGGGGGCGGCGCACGGTGCTGTACGACCACCACCCCGTCGTACGGCACAGCGCGCGTCGCGCCTCAGGCCCCCCGTACCTCCGCGATCGTCACCGGACGGTGCTCGTGCAGCGACAGCGTGCACGCCTCCGCGATCCAGCCCGCCTCCAAGGCGTCCTCGATCGTGCAGGGGGACGGGCGGGTGCCCGCTACCACCTCGGTGAAGGCGGTGAGTTCGGCTCGGTACGCCTCCGTGAAGCGGTCCATGAAGAAGTCGTGCGGGGTGCCGGACGGGAACGTGACGCCGGGTTCCACCGAGCGGAGCGGGAGTTTGTCCTCCAGGCCGACCGCGATCGAGTCCGTGAAGCCGTGGATCTCCATGCGGACGTCGTAACCGCGGCCGTTGTGGCGGGAGTTGGAGACGACCGCGATCGTGCCGTCGTCCAGGGTGAGGACCGCGCCCGTCGTGTCGGCGTCGCCCGCGGCCTTGATGTAGTCGGCGCCCCGGTTGCCGCCGACCGCGTACACCTCCGTGACCTCGCGGCCCGTCACCCAGCGGATGATGTCGAAGTCGTGGACCGAGCAGTCGCGGAAGATGCCGCCGGACGCGGCGACGTACGCGGCGGGCGGCGGCGCCGGGTCGAGGGTCGTCGAGCGGACCGTGTGGAGGGTGCCGAGTTCACCCGCCAGGACGGCCGTGCGCGCCGCGACGAAACCGGCGTCGAAACGGCGGTTGTAGCCGATCTGGATGGGTACGCCGCTGCCCTGGACGGCCTTGAGGACCTCGACGCCCTCGGCCATCGTCTTCGCGACCGGCTTCTCGCAGAAGACGGGGATGCCGGCCTCGACGCCCGCGCGGATCAGCGCCGGGTGCGCGTCGGTCGCGGCGGCCACGACGATGCCGTCCACGCCCGCCGCGAGCAGCGCCTCGGGCGAGTCGACGACCTGCGCGCCGAACTTCTCGGCGGCGGCCTTCGCGGCCTCGGCGAAGGGGTCGGTGACGACGAGGGAGTCGACGGCGTCGAGTTTCGAGAGGGTCTCGGCGTGGAAGGCGCCGATGCGGCCGAGGCCGAGGATTCCGATGCGCATGGGGGTGCAGCTCCTAGAGGGGGTGGTGCGAAGAAATGACAGGGAGGTCTAGTCGAGGCCGCCGAGCACGTTCTGGTCCCAGTCGATCACCGAACCGGTCACCACGCCCGACCGCTCGGACAGCAGCAGGACCACGAAGTCGGCGATCTCGTCGGGCTGGCCCAGCTTGCCCATCGGCAGCTTCGCGGACGCCTCCGCGAGCCACCCGTCCTCGGCCCCGTGGAAGGCCCGCTGGGTCGCGTCCTCGCCCTCCGTGGCCGTCCAGCCGATGTTCAGCCCGTTGATCCGGACCCGGTCCCACCGGTGCGCGTGCGCGGCGTTGCGGGTGAGCCCGATGAGCCCCGCCTTGGCGGCGACGTACGGCGCCAGGAACGGCTGGCCCCCGTGCGCCGACGAGGTGATGATGTTGACGACCGTGCCGGGCTCGCCCCGCGACACCATGTCGGCGACGGCCGCCTGCATCGCGAAGAACGGCCCCTTGAGGTTGATCGCGATGTGCGCGTCGAACAGCTCGGGCGTCGTGTCGAGGAGCGTCCCGCGCGAGGTGAGGCCCGCCGAGTTGACGAGGCAGTCGACCCGGCCGTACACGTCGACGACCGTACCCACCGCCGCCTTCGCCTGACCGGCGTCGGAGAGGTCCGCGCGCACGTACAGCGCGCCCTCGCCCAGCTCGGCCACCAGCGCCTCGCCCGCCTCCGGGCGGCGGCCGGTCACGGCGACCTTCGCGCCCTCCCGCACGGCCGCCCGCGCGATCGCCGCCCCCACGCCCTGGCTGCCGCCGTTGACGAGGACGACTTTGTCCTTGAGGAGTGTCATGCCGGTCCTTTCAGCTCTCGCGCCGTACGGCGCCGGCCCGCAGCGCGTCACGCAGCGCACGGGTGGTCCAGCCCTCGGCGAGCGCGCGCCGCACGACGTCGGCCTGCGAGGGCGGGGCCATGCCGTCGACCGGCGGATCGCGGTCGAGGTTGGTGGGGAAGGCGTAGCCCTCGGCGCTCGCGGCGATCACCCGCTCCACCCACCCGGGGTCGTCGGCGTGCTGGAGGAGCGCCGGGTAGACGGCGTTCGCGACCGCCTCCCGGTCGACGGTCTCCATGGCCCGCCCGAACGGCGACGACACCTGGAGGAGGTTCGCGACCCGCCGTACGTCGAGGGTGCGGTTGGTGCCGGCCGCGTGGAACACCGCCGGGTTGAAGAACACCGCGTCACCCTTGGCCAACGGCAGCTGGACGTGCCGCTCCTTGAAGTACGCCTGGAACTCCGGCCGGTGCCACGCCAGATACCCGGGGGTGTATTGCTGCGAGTACGGCAGATAGAGCGTCGGCCCCGACTCCACCGGCATGTCGCAGTGCGCGACCGCGCCCTGGAGGGTGAGGACGGTCGACAGGCGATGTACGTGCTCCGGGTACGCGGCGACGGCCGACGCCGACAGGAACCCCAGGTGGTAGTCGCGGTGCGCGGTCTGCGCGGCCCCGCCCGGGTTGACGACATTGACCTGCGAGGTGACCTGGTAGCCGGGGCCCAGCCAGGCGCCCGAGACCAGGGCGACGACGGGGTTCGCGTAGTAGTCGGCGAACGCGGCCGGGTCGTACAGGGCCGCCTTCTCCAGCGCGTTCCACACGCGTTCGTTGGCGCCCGGCTTCGCGAAGTGGTCGCCCGCCGGGGCCTCCGCCGCGTGCTGCTCGTTGATGAGGGCGTCGAACACCGAGGTCAGCCGGTCGACGACCGCCGGGTCGGGGAAGGCGCGGCGGAACAGGACGATGCCGGGGCCGTCGGTGAGCGCGCGCACCAGCTCGGGGCCCTCAGGGAGGTCCTCGCTGTCGTACACGAGGACGTTGTCCTCGACCGCACGCGCGCGCGGGTAGTCGGTCGCGTCGGTGGTGCGCTCGACGAGCGCGCGGAAGGCGTCCAGGTCGCAGTCCTGGTCGGTGAGCCAGGCGGCAGGCGCGGGGGCTTCGGGAGTGAAGGACATCCTCGTCCTTTCGGTGCACAGGAGGGCGACTCGGGACACGTGGTGCTGCGGCTCTGTCATTGTTGTCAGTACAAACCCCTCGAACAACCGGCAGTGGGCCATCAAAAACCCTTCAAGAATCCGGTGCCGGTGAGGTCTTAGGAGTCAGCTGTGGGCCACCCCTTCCCGATCCGCGAGATCGCCCGCCAGGCGGGGCTCAGCGAGGCCACCGTCGACCGCGTGCTGAACGGGCGCGGAGGCGTGCGCGCCTCCACCGAGCAGGAGGTACGGCGGGCCATCGCCGACCTCGACCGGCAGCGCACGCAGGTCCGGCTGGTCGGACGGACCTTCATGCTGGACATCGTCATGCAGGCGCCCGAACGGTTCACGACGGCCGTACGCGCCGCCCTGGAGGCCGAACTCCCCGCCCTGCACCCGGCGGTCCTCCGCTCCCGTTTCCACTTCCGTGAGACCGGCCCGGCGCGCGAGACGGTCACCGCCCTGGAACGCATCGCCCGGCGCGGCTCCCAGGGCGTCATCCTCAAGGCCCCCGACGCGCCCGAGGTCACCGACGCGGTCGGCCGCCTCGTCGACGCGGGCATCCCCGTCGTCACCCTCGTCACCGACCTGCCCGCGAGCGCGCGCCTGGCGTACGTCGGCATCGACAACCGCGCCGCCGGCGCCACCGCCGCCTACCTGATGGGGCAGTGGCTCGGCGAACGGCCCGGGAACGTCCTGACCAGCATCAGCAGCGGGTCGTTCCGCAACGAGGAGGAGCGGGAGATGGGGTTCCGCAGCGTGATGCGGGCGCGTCATCCCGCGCGCGTGCTGGTTGAGATCACCGAGGGGCAGGGGCTGGACGCGACACAGTACGAACTGGTGCGGGCCGCGCTGGAGAAGGACACGGAGATCCGTGCCGTGTACTCCATCGGCGGCGGCAACAACGCGACGCTGCGGGCGTTCGCGGATCTCGGGCGGGAGTGCGCGGTGTTCGTCGCGCACGATCTGGATCAGGACAACATGCGGTTGCTGCGGGAGCAGCGGATCTCCGCGGTGCTGCATCACGATCTGCGGCAGGACATGCGGGATGCGTGTCAGACGGTGATGCGGGCGCATGGGGCGTTGCCGCCGACGGGGGCGGTGGTGGCGTCGGCGATCCAGGTCGTAACGCCGTACAACTTGCCACAGGGGTCGGTGAAACGTACTTAGGGGCGCGGGGAACTGCGCGACCAGCCACGACGGCGCAGTAGACGAACAACAGCCTTAGGACCCGACGGCGACCCAGACGCCGCTTGCCGCTGACTCCGACATTGCGTCCAACACCGTCGCACTGCGCACCGCGTCCGCGAGGGTGGTCCCGTACGCCGTCCCCTCGGCGACAGACCGGAGGAAACGGTACGCCTCGATCACCTTCAGGTCGTCGTACCCCATCGCGTTCGCCGCCCCCGGCTGGAACGCCGCGAACTCCCCGTCCCCCGGCCCGACGTACACCGTGCTGACGGGCTGGTCCTGGTACGACGTACCGACGCTCACGCGCAGCTCGTTCATGCGGCGGAAGTCCCAGAACACGGCGCCCTTCGTGCCGTGCACCTCGAACCCGTAGTTGTTCTGCTCGCCGACGGACACCCGGCACGCTTCGAGCACCCCGCGCGCGCCCGAGGCGAACCGTAGGAGGCAGTTGACGTAGTCCTCGTTCTCGACGGGACCGAGGACGCCGCCCGAGGCGAGCGCGTGGCCCGACGTCGCGCCCGTGGGCCGCGCCCTCTCGGGGACGAACACGGCCGTGTCGGCGGTCAGCGAGACGATGTCGCCCAGCAGGAAGCGCGCCAGGTCGGCGCCGTGCGAGGCGAGGTCGCCGAGGACCCCGCTGCCGCCGCGCTCCCGCTCGTACCGCCAGGTGAGCGCGCCGTCCGGGTGGGCCGCGTAGTCGCTGAAGAGCCGTACGCGCGCGTGGGTGACGTTGCCGAGCTCGCCGGAGGCGATGAGGTCCCGCGCCTTCTCGACGGCGGGGGCGTTGCGGTAGTTGAAACCGACCGTCCCCTGGACGCCCGCCTTGGTCACCGCGTCGGCCACCGCGCGCGCGTCGCGCGAGGTGAGCCCGACCGGCTTCTCGATCCACAGGTGCTTGCCGGCCTCGGCCATCGCCACGCCGATCTCGCGGTGCAGGAAGTTCGGGGCGGTGATGCTCACCGCGTGCACGCGCGGGTCGTCGGCGATGTCCCGCCAGTCCCGGGTGGCCGATGCGAACCCGTACCGGTCGGCGGCCTCCTGCGCGCGGCCGGGGACCTCCTCGGCGACGGTCACCAGGCGCGGGCGGACGGTCAGGGCGGGGAAGTGGTGCGGTACGCGCGCGTACGCCTGTGTGTGGACACGGCCCATCCAGCCGAATCCGATGACGGCGATACCCAGGTCGGTCACGGCAACCCCTTTGTTTGGACCGGTCCACAAACTGTCCGAGCCACCTTGGGGCCGGTGGAGTGGGGCTGTCAACGGGGTGGAGGCGTTGATGTGCGGCTTTGACAACGGGTCGGGCGGATGGAACGGTCCACGCATGAGACCGCCCACCATCCGTGACGTCGCCGAGCGGGCCGGGGTGTCCAAGTCGCTGGTCTCCCTCGTGCTGCGCGGGGCGTCCCAGGTCCGGCCCGAGAAGCGGGAGGCCGTGCTGGCGGCGATGCGCGAACTGGGCTACCGGCCCAACGCCGCCGCGCGCAGCCTGAGCGAACAGCGCACGCGTACGGTCGGGGTGCTGTTGAACGACCTGCGCAACCCCTGGTACGTCGATCTGCTGGACGGGCTCAACTCGCTGCTGCACGCGAGCGGGCTGCACATGCTCCTCGCCGACGCGCGGCTGAACCGGCGGGTCGGGCAGGACCTCGCGGATCCGTTCCTGGCCCTCCAGGCGGACGGACTCGTCGTCGTCGGGACTTTCCCCGAGGGGACCGCTCTCGACGCCGTGGCGGGCCGTATGCCGGTCGTCGTGGCCGGTGCGCGGGAGGCGGTGCCGGCGGGGGTCGACGTCGTCGCCGCCGACGACGAGATGGGGGCTCGGCTCGCGACCGAGCATCTGCTGTCGCTCGGGCACCGGCGGATCGCGCATGTCGCCGGGTACGGGGCTGTGGGGGAGCTGCGGCGGGAGGGGTACGAGGGGGCCATGCGCGCGCACGGGGTCGATCCGGTGGGGCTCGGGCTCGTGGAGGCCAGCGATATGACCGAGGAGGGCGGGTACCGGGCGACCGTGCGGCTGCTGAGCCGTGCTGAGCGGCCCACCGCCGTGTTCGCCGTCAACGACATCGCCTGCGTGGGGGCGTTGTCGGCCGCCGAGGAGATGGGGGTGCGGGTGCCGGGGGAGTTGTCGGTGGTGGGGTACGACAACACGAGTATTTCCCGGCTGCGGCATCTGTGGCTGACGACGGTGGATCCGGCCGGGCGGGAGGTGGGGCGGGAGGCGGCTCGGTTCTTGTTGTCGCGGTTGGAGGGGGAGCGGGGGGTGGGGCGGGTGCGGTTGGCTGTGCCGGTGTTGGAGCGGAGGGGGAGTACGGGGCCGGTTGGGCGGGGGTAGGGGGAGTTGGTGGGGTGGGTGGGGCGGTGGGTTGGGTGGGCTGGCGAGGTGGACGGGTCAGAGGGTTGGGTGGGCCAGATGGGTGGGCGGCGGGTCGGCAGGCTGGATGGGTCGGCGGGCTGGACGGGCTAGGGGGATGGGCGGGGCAGAGGGATGGGCGGGTCGGCAGGTCGGGTGGGCTGGAAGCTGGTCCGGGCGCCGGGGAGTGGGCCGAACAGCACGTGCCCGCGCAGTTGCGGCAGGCGATTCCGCGCGGCGCTCGTCGACCTCGAAGCACGGGGGACTGGTCGAGCGGATTCGCAACCGGGGTTCCCGGGTGCGGGTCGTGTCGGTCGAGGAGGCCGTCGGCATCGGCGAGTGCCGCAGGGGTGTCGAAGGGGTGCCTGTCTTACCTGCGGCGAGCGCCGCGAGTCCGCCAAGGCGTGGCGCGAGGGCAACGCCCATGACCAGATCGGGGAGTTGAGGCGCGGCGAGGCCGAGCGTGCCGTCGCCGTCCTCGGTGCCGAGGTGTTTTTCTACGACGCTGGGGGCTATCTCCCGCTGCCTGCACCGGAGTTGACGGACCGTCTGGTCGCGCCGTACAGCCCGATGTCGTCCTCACCCACCCCGGCGATGTGATCCTCACCGACGACGGCGTCCCTCGCAGCCGCGCCCGTGCCGTCGTTGTCGCCCCCGAGGCTCGCGAGGCCCGTACGCGTGCCGCCCTTCCTCGGCCCTCACCCCGACCCCTGGCAGCTCCACCTCCAGCACCGGCCGCAGAGCGCCAACTCAACGCGACGCTTCCTCCCGACGCCGGTCATCGCCAGCCGTCGCGGGAATCGCGTTGTCGATGAGGACGGCGGCGATGGCGGCGGCAGTGGGGAAGCTGTCGGTGTCGAGGAGCCGCGTCCGCGTCGCCGCGCCGTCGAGGAGCAACGCGAGTTGCTCGCCGAGTTGTTCGGGGGCGGTGGCGCCGGCTTCGCGGGCCGTGTCGGCCAGTCGTGCGGCGACGGCTTTTTTGTAGTCGCGGGCGTATTGGGACGCGGGGTGCTGGGGGTCGTGGAGTTCGACGGCGGCGGCGATGTAGGGGCACAGGGGGGCATCGGGGGGGACGGCGAAGGCCGCGAGGAGTCGTTCGCGGGGCGTGAGGTCCGTGCGGTCGAACACGCCGGGCATGACGGCGGGGTCGAACAGGCGCAGGTACTCCGCGACGAGTTCGTCCTTGCCAGCGAAGTGCTGGTAGGCCGTCCGCTTGGACACCTCGGCCGCCGCGCAGAGCTGGTCCATCCCGGTGCGGTTGATCCCCTGTTCGCGGAACAGCCGCCGGGACGCGCCGAGGATGCGCTCACGGGCGCCCCGGCCGCGTCGCTGCCCTGTGGGGCCCTTCTCCAACTCCGTCATGGGCCCACGGTACCCCAGCAGGGTAACGACCGGTGTACATAGTTGCGCCCCAGCCCCCCGCCTCGTACCGTAAGTACACGAGTCGGTGTGCTTAACACCGCCACCCCAGATACGTACGGAAAGAGGCAGACATGGGAAAGCTCGACGGCAAGGTCGCGGTCATCACCGGCGCGACCACCGGCTTAGCGCTGGCCGGCGCGAAGCTGTTCGTGGACGAGGGGGCGTACGTCTTCATCACCGGCCGCCGCCAGGACGCCCTGGACGAGGCCGTACGGCAGATCGGCCGCAACGTCACCGGCGTCCGGGGCGACGCCGCCGACCTGGCCGACCTGGACCGCCTGTACGACACCGTCAAGCGGGAGAAGGGCAGCCTCGACGTGCTGTGGGCCAGCGCCGGCGGCGGCGAGCCCGCCCCGCTCGGCGAGATCACCGAGGCCCAGTTCGACACCTGGTTCGGGCTCAACGCCCGCGGCACCCTGTTCACCGTCCAGAAGGCCCTCCCGCTGCTCAACGACGGCGGCTCCATCCTCATGACCGGCTCCAGCGCCTCCCTCGGCGCGTACCCCGGCTGGAGCGTCTACGCCGGCAGCAAGGCCGTCCAGCAGGCCTGGGCCCGCACCTGGCTCAACGAGCTGAAGGACCGCCGTATCCGCGTCAACGTCCTGACCCCCGGCCAGGTCGCCACCGCCAAACAGGAAGAACTCTTCGACGAGGCCACCAAGCGCCAGTTCGAATCCCTCATCCCGCGCGGCGAGATGGGCCACCCCGACGAGATCGCGACCGTCGCCCTCTTCCTCGCCTCCGACGACTCCAGCTACGTCAACGGCATGGAACTCGTCGCCGACGGCGGCACCACCGCTGTCTGAACCCGACACCCCATACCCAGGGCAGGACATCTCATGAGTGGCATCAGCATCATCGGCACCGGGAACATGGCCCGCACCATCGGCGCGCGGGCGCTGGCGGGCGGCAACACCGTCGAGGTCATCGGCCGCGACCGGGCCAAGGCCACCGACCTGGCCAAGGCTCTCGGCGACGGCGCCACGACGGGAGAGTGGGGCACCGCCCCGGCGGGCGACCTCGTCATCGTGGCCCTGCTGTACGACAGCGTCGTGCCGGCCGTCGTCCAGTACGGAGACGCGCTCGCGGGCAAGGTCATCGTCGACATCAGCAACCCCTTCAACGCCACGTTCGACGGGCTGGCCCACCGCGAGGAGACCTCGATCGCGCAGGAGGTCGCCAAGGTGGCCCCGGCCGGTGCCGGGGTGGTGAAGGCGTTCAACACCGTCTTCCGCCACGTCCTGGAGAAGGGCCGGCCGGACATCTTCATCGCCGGTGACGATGTGCGGGCCAAGGCGAGTGTGGAGGCGTTCGTCAAGAGCCTCGGGCTGCGCCCGCTGGACGCCGGCGGCCTGAAAATGGCGCACTGGCTGGAGGGCGCGGGCGTGGTCACGGCGGGCCTCGCCAACCACGGGGTGGGGAACTTCGACTTCTCCCTCGGGGTCACCGAACTCCCCGTGTGAGCAGACGGGTTGACGGATCACCCGAGGAACTCGCCGAGGTCCACCGCGACGTGGGTCGCCCTACTCCCGGCGCGCGACCAGCCGGTACGCGTTGGACACCGGCCACCGCCGCGTCAGCGGGCGTACGGCGATCCGGTCCAGGGCCGTCGCCGCGAGGAGGGCCGGAATTCCCGCCAGGAACACGGCGGTTCGGGTCGCCCGGCGCAGCGCGCTCGGCGGGCGCGGCAGCCAGGGGGAGTTCTCGGGCGGCGAGACGCGGCCCAGCGCCATCCAGACGGCGGCCACCAGGTCGACCGCCGCGTGGGGCTCGGCGTGTTCCTCGGAGACCACGGTGAACCCCAACTCCTCAAGCCGGGCCCGCAGGTTGGCGACCGGCATGAAGTGCAGGTGCTGCGGCTGGAGCCACGGCAGCCACCACCGCCCGAGCACCCGCGACAGCCGGCTCGCCGCGTCGGGCACCTCGACCAGGAGGTGCCCGCCCGGACGCACCACCTGCCCGGCCGCCCGCAGCTCCCGGTCGGGGTCGGCGGTGTGCTCCAGGTAGTGGAACATGCTCACCGCGTCGTACCGACCGGAGAGTTCACCGGCCAGCTCGGGGAAACTGCCCCGGAAACCGCGCTCCACGCGCTTCTCCCGCTCGGCGATCTCCGCCCCTTCGGTGAAGTCGAGCCCGTCGAAGACGGTGTCCGGCAGGAGCCCGTCACGCACGGCCGCGCAGAAATGCCCCTGCCCGGTCCCGACGTCCAGCCACCGCTTCGGCGCCGGATCGTGCGCGGTCATGGAGCGCGCCCGCCCCAGATACGCCGTGTGCTTCCCGTCGAAGAGGGACTCGAGCTGCTTCTCGCCGAGCCCGTCGTAGAAGTCCCGATAGTAGAACTCCAGCCCCTCGGCGGTCAGTTGAGGGTTCTGGAAGGTGTGCCCGCACGTCTCGCACCGGTCGAGCACGAACCGTCCCGGCTTGCGCTGCAACAGGTCGGTGGTCCGCAGCCAGGTCCGCAGCGACGTCCCGCCGCACCAGGGGCAGTCGGCCCGGCGCGGCGCGAAGAACCGCTCCGTCCCGTCCGCCAGGTCCCGCTGATAGCGCGGTCGCAGCTCGGCGATCCGCCGCTCCCGCTCGTCCTTCGCCTCACTCATGCACGGCTCCTCTCGGCAAGCTCTTCGAGATGGACGGCGGCGGCGTCCGCGCCCCCGGCCGCCCGGAACGCCGCCCCCACCCGCGCGGCCCGCGCACGGTAGGACGGCTCGTCCAGCACGGCGTCCAGCGCCGCCCCCAACTGCTGCGCGCCGACCCGCCCGAACCGCACCCGCACCCCGGCCCCGGCGGCCACGACCTGCCCGGCGATCACCGGCTGGTCGTCCCGGATGGGCGCGACGACCAGCGGTACGCCGTACCAGAGCGCCTCGCACACGGTGTTGTGCCCCGCGTGACACACGACGGCGTCAACTCCCTTGGCCAGCAAGGCGATCTGCGGGACGGACGGCACGATCAGCACGTTGTCGTCGGTTCCGGCGCCCAGCACGCCACCGGGATCGACCACCACCGCCCGCAGCCGCCCCGCCCGTTCGCGCGCCACGTCCCGGCACACGGCGAGGAACCGCTCCCCGGCGTCGGCGTTCGCCGTGCCGAGGCTCACGAGGACGGTCGCGCGGTCCGGGTCGAGCCACTCCCACGGGAATCCTCCGGCGTCGGGCCGGCCGGTGACCGAGGGCCCCACCCAGCGAACTCCCTCGACGTCACCGGCGAGTTCGGGCGCGCTGAAGCCGATGACGAGGTGCGGGGAGAACCGGGGGTCGGCGCCCTCGGACGCGTTCCCGACGGTCCGCCGCAGCTCGCCGAGCCGGGCGTCGATCCACTCCCGCACCTTCGGGAGGCCGGCCAGCGGGTCCGTGAACTCGGCCGTGGTCGTCGCGGACGTGGCCCACGGAATCCCGGCCCGCTCCGCCACCAAGGCTCCCGCGAACGCCTGTTGGTCGGCGACGACCACATCGGGGCGGAACACCTCCACGGCCCGCCGTACACCGGGCGCCATCGCCTCCGCGAGCGGCAGCAGAAACCGCTCCCACAGGAACTTCAGCGCCTCGGGGCCACGGACGTCGGCCGGGCGGTGGGAGGCGGCTTGGGCGTGCGTGATCCGCGACAACTCGTCCCCGCACCCGAACACCACCGCGTCCGCCCCCGCCAGCCGCCGCACCAACTCCCGGTCCGGGCACACCCACGCCACCCGGTGCCCCCGGGCCGCGAGGCGCGCGGCGACGCCGACCGCCGGGTTGACGTGGCCCGTCAAGGGCGGGACGACGAAGAGGAAGCCGCTCACCCGGCCGTCACCGCCGCGCAGGCCCCGGCGATGTGCGACCGGATGTGCTCGCCGATCGTGGCCGGGGCCTCGACGAGGATCGAGTGCTCGTGGCCGGGGACGATCACCGTCCGGCAGTCGGGCAGCAACCCCTCCAGCAGGGGCGCGAGTTCGGCGACGTCGGACTCGCCGCCGTACAGCGCGAGGACCGGACAGGACACCGCGGAGATCTGATGGTCCGTCAGAACGGTGCTGGCGGGGATGTCCTGGCCGATCGACGTCTCCCGGGCCAGGCGGGCGGCGCCCCGTGCGAGGCGGGCCGTGTTGTGGCCCCGGTGCGCGGCGATCCATGTGATGGCGTCCGACTCGTTGTGCGCCAGCTCGTGCACGACTCGCCCGAGGATGCCGCGGAGCTTCGACGCCCAGGCGGGCGTGGCCGGTTCGGACTCGATCAGACTGAGACTCGCGACCCGCTCCGGATGCCGGACGGCGTACCCGAACGCGATCGTCCCGCCGTACGAGTTGCCCACCAGATGCACCGGCCCGGTCACCTTCAGCCGCTCCAACAGGGTTTCCAGATCAGTGATGTTGTCGTCGAGGGAGTACCCGCCGGGCGGCCGGTCGCTGCGGCCGTGGCCGCGCAGGTCGTACATGACCACATCGAGCCCGTCCGCCGCGAACGAGGGCGCCACGGTGAAGTAGTAGCTGGCGAGGCTGTCGGTGAGCAGCCCGTGGACCAGTACGACGGTGCCGCGCGAACTCCGGCTGCCCCGGGGCCCGATGCGCTGGACGTGCAGCCGGAGCGCGCCGGTGTCGACCATCGACACGGGTCAGCCCTCCTCGGCCGCTTTGAGACCGAGCACGACGTACTCGACGAGCCGCCCGACGGTGAGTTCGATGATCTCCTCGAACTCCATCCCGGCCAGGAACTCGGCGAAGTTGATCCGTTCGCCGTACCGCTCCTGGAGGAGCCCGGCCAGCGTCACGAGGTCGATGCTCTCCAGCTCCAGGTCCCGGTTGAAGGACGTCGCCATGTTGATCTCGGCGTCGTCGACGCCGTACTCGTCCTCCAGGAGGCGGGCGAGCATGCCGGACACGTCGGCGAGAACGGTTTCCTCGTTCATCGGGCCTCGTACTCCTCTTCGTTCGCGTGTCCCGTCGTCCAGGCCACGACGTACTCCCGCGCCGGCAGGCCCGGCGGGTTGACGGCCGGTGCGCAGTGCACCGGGTAGGCGCGCTCCAGGCGGCCCGAGACGGTCAGCAGATCGCCGTCCGGGGTGGCGTCCAGGACCGTGAACTCCCATGGTCTGCCGCCGAGTCCGGTCCCCTCGGCCTTGGCGACCGCCTCCTTCGCCGCCCAGAACCGGGTGAACCACAGCGCGCGGGACCCCACTAGGCCGTCCAGCAGCCGGAGTTCGGCCGGAGCGAGGGCGACGGCCTCCGTCTCCGGAGTGCGTGCGGTGACTTCCTCGATGTCGATGCCCGGTCCCGGTCCCGCCCGGTGCGGGCGGACGATCGCGACGCCGGCCTCCGCGCAGTGCGCCAACGACACGTCCAGCGCGGGCAGTTCACGCCCGTGCACGCCCACGACGTACGGCCGTCCCAGGTTGTCGTTCTCCACGCGCAGCTCCGCCGGGAACACCGGGCCCTCGCCGTGCTCCCACAGCCACCTGCGCACCGCGTCCTTCACGGCGATCCGCCCCAGCAGCCACTGCCGCCGCCCGCGCGGCGCGTGCTCGGCGTAGCGCGAACGCTCCACACCGGCCAGGGAGTTGCGCATGATCAGGTCCCGCGAGGCGAGGTCCGGCCACCGCTCGTGCAGCAACGTCCAGCCGCCGGGGCGGAGTTCGGAGAGCGTGTGGCGTTCCGGGAAGCGTTCCACGGGGCGGGTGCGCGGGTCGTTGTCGAAACGGCGGTCCTGCCAGCCGGTGATCTTCGCCCAGAGCCTGCCGCCGACGGTGAGTTCGACGTCCGCCTCAAGGGCGGTGTCGGTGAGCGCTGTGATCCTTACCAGGCAGGCGACTTGCGTGCCGGGGGAGGGGTGGGGGCCGTGGAAGCGGATCTCCCGGACGCCGACCGGGAAGACGACCGTGCGCTCGGTGCGGGTCGCCATGATCCAGTAGCCGAGGATCTGGCCGACGTTGTCCAGGAGGGCGCCGGGGGCCGGTGGGGTGGTGATGACGCCTCGGACGTGGCGGTCGCCGATCCCGGTGAGTTCGGTGACGCCCTGGAATGCCGGGCCGTGGAACATCCAGCGTTCTTCGTAGAGTTGGGCCGCTGTGTGGTCGGGGGCGCGTTCCGGGGTGGGGGGTGTGCTGCGAGGGGCGGGGTGCGGGTAGGCGGGGGCCAGTTCCACGGTCGCGCGGGCGCGGGGGCCGAAGGAGACCGCCAGGCGGTTCGTGGTCTGCGGGGTGACGGTCACCGGGACGTCCACGGCTGGTGTGGCGGTGAGCCATTCCTCGAAGCGGGCGTCGTGGACGGCCACGGGGAGGAGACCGGGGCGGGCTTGGGCGGCCGTGTCCATGATGTGCTGGACGATCGTGGTGGCGGGGACCACTGGCCAACGGTCGGAGACGTCGGGCCAGTTGGGGCGTTGGGGGAAGAAGCAGTGGTCCAGGAGGTAGGGCATGGTGTCGGGGGAGACGTGGACCGTGGTGTGCTGCGGGGTGGTGCTTTGCCGTGGGGTGGCTCGGGCCGTCATCAGGGCGGTCGCCGTGTCGGCCGTCTCCCTCAGGAGCGCGCTGAGTTCGGCGGCGATCGGCAGGTCGGCGGCGATGGCGTCCAGCGGGTCGGAGACTGAGCGGTCCGAGGCTGGGCGGTCCGAGGCTGTGTGGTTTGAGGCTGGGCGCAGGACCGGGCGGGCCTCGGGCGGGAGTGAGACGAGGGCGCCGCTCAAGTCCAGGCGTATGGGGGCGGGTTGGGGGCGTGCGGGAGCTGCCGTGGGCCGGTCGGCCGAGGGGCGTAGGGGCGGGAGTGCCTGGCGGTTTGGGGACGGGAGCGCCGGGGCCACCTTCGCCCCTGCCGCCCACAACGCCGCTGCCACGCGGCGGAGTTGGGGAAGGCCGTCGCGGTGCGGGGAGTTGGCCGCGACCGTGAGGTGGTCCTGGGTGCCGAGGGTGTCGTCCACGAGGGAGCCGAGGCGGCCGGGGCCGACCTGGACGAAGACGCGGTGACCGGCGTCGTACAGGGACTGGGCCAACTGGCGGAAGCGGACGGGCTCCAGGAGGTGGCGGACGAACAACGCCCGTATCGCGTCCGGGTCTTCGGGGAAGGGGGAGGCCGTCGTGCCCGACCAGAGGGGGACCGTCGGCGGGTGCAGGCGGAAGCGGTTCGCGGCCTGTTCGATGGGGGCGAGGTGGGGGCGGAGCATCGGCGTGTGGAAGCCCGAACGGAACGGCAGGACCTGGCTGATGACACCTCGGGCACGGAAGGCGCGGACGAACTCCTCGACCGCCGCGTCCGGGCCGCACACCATGGACTGACTGGGCGCGTTGTCGTGCGAGAGAACGATGTCGCCGTGCCCCGACTCGCTGATCGCGTCCAGGACTTGTCCGGCCGGTGCGCCGATCGCGCCGAACGCCAGGCCCGGGACGGTCACCGAGGCGGGGTCGAACTCGGCCATGAACGCGTCGACTTCGGCCCCGTCGTACAGGCCCGACGCGACCATCGCCGTCCACTCGCCGACACTGTGCCCGGCGACCGCGTCGGGGACGATGCCGCTGCGGCGCAGGGCGGAGTCCAGGAGGCGGCTGACGGTCACCACGTCGAAGCCGTGCCGGCCGACGTCGTCGACCTGCTCGCCGGGGGTAGGGAGAGCGGGGAGGTCGAAGTGGGCGGCGATGTCGTCGACGTGCGGGGTGAAGTCGACTTCGAGGCCGGGGAACAGGAAGGCGGTCTTTCCGCTGTCCCTGCCGAGCAAGGGAGTAGGCCGGAGCCACACGTCGCTGCGGCCGTTCCAGGGGCGGGACTTGGCGGCGGCGCGGCGGGCCAGGGTGAGGCGTTTGGCGGTGGGGTCGACGATGGCGAGGCGGGCAGGGCCTGCGGTGGGGTGTGGGCGGGCGGGGTCGAGGCCGGTGGCGAGAACAGTGGTGTCGTCGGCGTCCAGAAGTGCCGCGAGGGCGGTGGGGGAATCGGCGGCGAGGAGGAGGATGCGCTCGCTTTCGGTGACCTTGGCCTGAGCGGCCCCCTTCACTTCCGGGACAACTCCGACGGCAACGCCCTTGATATGCCCGCGAGTTGGCGACTCCAGCACCACATGCCCGTTGATCCCGCCGAACCCGAACGCGTTCACCGCCGCCCGCCGCACCTCCCCCTCCCACGGCTCCGCCTTCTCCAGCGGCCTGAACCGGGTCCGCGCCAGCGCGGGATGCGGATCGTCGCAGTGCAGCGTCGGCAGCAGCATCCCGTGATGGATGGCCAGCGCGGCTTTCACCAGCCCGGCGACCCCGGCGGCCGGCATCGCGTGCCCGATCATCGACTTGACCGACCCGATGACCGCGCCCCCGTCGTCCAGAGGCCCGCCGAACACCTCGGCCAGCGTGGCGAGTTCGGCCCCGTCACCGGCGGGCGTCGCCGTGCCGTGCGCTTCGAGGAGCCCCAGCGAACCGGGCTCCGACGGGTCGAGACCGGCGGCCCGCCACGCCTGGCGTACGGCGCGTGCCTGTCCGCCGGGGTCGGGGTTGACGAGGCCCGACGCGCGCCCGTCGCTGGAGATGCCGGTGCCCCGGATCACGGCGTACACCCGGTCGCCGTCGCGTTCGGCGTCGGCCAGCCGCTTGAGGACGACGACGCCGGTGCCCTCGCCGATGAGGATGCCGTCCGCGTCGCGGTGGAAGGGGCGGATGCGCTCGCTGGGGGAGAGGGCGCGGAGTTGGGAGAAGACGCTCCACAACGTGATGTCGTGGCAGTGGTGGACACCCCCGGCCAGCATCACGTCACAGCGCCCGGACGCCAGTTCGCCCACCGCTTGGTCGACGGCGACCAGCGAGGACGCGCACGCCGCGTCCACGGTGTACGCCGGTCCGCGCAGGTCCAGACGGCTCGCGACCCGCGACGCGGCGAGGTTCGGCACCAGCCCGATCGCCGCCTCCGGACTGTCGGGCCCGAGCCGCTCGGTGAACGCCTCGCGTACGCGGTCGAGTTGCCCGGCGGACAGGTCGGGCAGCAACTCGCCGAGTGTGCGCACGAGTTGGCCCGCCGTCCGGACCCGCTGATCGAGCCGGACCAGCCCGGGAGTGAGATAACCGCCCCGGCCCAGCACGACGCCGACCCGCTGCCGGTCGGGCAGGCGAGCGGTCCCGCCCGCGTCGTCCAGCGCGGCGGCGGCCACGTGCAGCGCGATGAGCTGGTCCGGTTCGGTGCCGGCGACCGACGTCGGCATGATCCCGAACCGGGTCACCTCCACCTCGGCGAGCCCGTCCACGAACCCGCCGCGTCGGCAGTACACGCGGTCCGCGACGGCCGGTTCTGCGGCGGTGCCGGGACGGTAGTAGTCGGCGTCCCAGCGGCCGGCGGGCACTTCACCGACCGCGTCGACGCCGTCGCGGAGGTTCTGCCAGTAGGTGTCGAGGTCGGGGGCGCCGGGGAACAGCACGGACATCCCCACGATGGCGACCGGGACTTGACGACCGACGGCACCCTCGGCCGGACGGCCGCCCTGGGCTTGACGGTCAGTCGGATCAACGGCGTTTTCGGGGCCTCTGAGGTCCACCCCGTCACCAGCCCGACGCCGTGTGCACGACCGCCGTGAGCGACGGATCGCCCCACGCCAACTCCCGCAGCAGCGCCGCCGTTCCCTCCTCCGGATCGATCAGCGCGACCCCGCGCCGCGCGTACTCCCGCGCCAACTCCGGCCCCACCATGCCCCCGTGGGCGGTGTCGGGCGCCCACGGCCCCCAGTGCACGGTCAGCGCCCGCAACCCCGTACGCGCCGCCCACGCCGAACCCAGCGCCTCCAGCGCGTCGTTGGCAGCCGCGTAGTCGACCTGCCCCCGATTGCCCAGCACCGCCGAGATGCTCCCGAACAGCACCGTGAACCCCGGTCCGCCCGGCAGCTCCTCCAACGCCGTCAGCAGCGCGTGCGCGCCCAGCGCCTTCGTCGCGTACACCCGGCGGAACGACTCCGGACTCTTCTCGGCGATCAGCCGGTCCTCGATCACCCCGGCCGCGTACACCACACCGTCCAGCCGCCCGTGCTCGGCGTGGATCTCCTTCACCGCCTGCAACACGGCCTCGGACTCCCGGAAATCGACACTCCGGTACCGAACGGCACTGCCCAGAGCGGTCAGTTCGGCCAGCGTCGCCCTGATCTCCCGCTGCGCGAGCAGGAGTTCGGTCTCCCGGTTGACCTCCGCGAGACTGCCGCCCCGCGCGGCCAGGACGGCCCGCAGCTCGGCCGGGGTGCGCGCGGCGGCCGTCGCCTGCTCCTCCGGACCGTCCGGTACGGGCGTACGGCCCAGCAGTTCGAGCCGGCACCGCGAGGCCCGCGCCAACGCCACGGCGCACTGCGCGGCGATCCCCCGCGCCCCGCCCGCCAGCAGGACGACGGCGTCCCGGTCGAGCCCCAGCGCGGCGGCCTCCGCGACCCCGTCCCCGGCGGGACCGGCCCCGGTGCTCCCGAGCGCCCCGAGCGGCGCCTCGGCCAGCTCGAACCCGTGCCGACCGACTGCCCTCCACACCACGGCAGGTGACGTGTCGTCGGCCAGGATCTCGCCGATCACGGTGTCCGCCACGTCCTCGTCGACGTCCACCACCCGCGCCACCGTCCCCGGGTACTCCCGCGCCGCGCTCCGGAACAGCCCGCGCAGCCCCACCGCGTCCCCGTCCACCGGCCGCACCGCCAAGAGCCACTTGGGCTCCCGGGCCAGCGCCGCCTTCAGCACCGCGAAGGCGTCCGGCAACACCGGCACACCGTCGGCCGCCCCCAGATAGATCACGCCGTCCACCGGACCGTCGGCCTCGGTGAGGAGGTGCTCCATGTCCTGGACGGTGACCTCGGCGCCGTGCGCTGTCAGCCGGTCGGCGATGTCGGTGCCTTCGTCGCCGAGCAACACCCAGTGAGTGCCCGCGAGTTGGGACGCCGGGTGGTTGCCGGTGTCGAGCAGGACGGGTTGGAGGACGAGCCGCTTGGGCGCCTGCCCGGTCACCGGTTCCTCTGCCTGCACGGGTTCCTCGGCGGCCACCGGTCCCGACAGGCGCGAGGTGAGCCAGTCGGTCACGGCGGCGGCCGTACGCGCCTTCGTCAGCTCCTCCAACTCGTCGTCCGCCAGGCCCGCGAGGTCGGTCGAGCCGCCGAGGCGGCGGGCCAACTCGCCCGCGATCTCGGCCCGTTTGATGGAGTCGATGCTGAGGTCGGCCTCCAGATCGAGGTCGGGCTCGATCATGTCGACGGGGTAGCCGGTGCGTTCGCTGATGATGTCGAGGACAACTTGGCCGACGTCCACGGCCTCCGGTGCCGGGGCCGGGGCCGGGGTGACGACGGGGGCCGCCTCAACAGGTCGCTGCGGTACGGGAGTTGCCTCCAGGATCGGCATGGGTGGAGCCGCCGGTCTCTCCACCGCCCCCGCCCCTGCCCCGAAGTACGTGAGCAGCACGTCCCGTTGGGCCGCGATCATCTCCCGGCTGGTCCGCAGGAACTCCGCTATGAGGGCGTCCTGACCCTGATGGGGGTTCGTCGTCACGTTCGCCTCCGAGGAATCCAGGGACAGGGGGAAAGTTGAGGAGCCCGGCAGCTGTGCCACACGCCGGGCCGGTGTCAGTCCACCGGCCACCGGCTTGCCGTCGGCGGTCCGCACGAGCTGTCCGTCGACCGTCCAACCGGGCTGCTTCGGCGCCGGTGTCCGCACCGCGTCCACCGCTTTGCGCCCGCGCAGCAGCCACCCGGCCCGCACCGGCACCCCGGCGAGGGCGAGTTGAGCGAGCGCGTCGAGCCAGCCCCGCAGTCCGCTGCCGTGGCGCGGCTCGCAGGCGACCGTCCGGTGCGGGCGCTCTCCGAGCACCTGCCCGACCAGCCGCGTCAGCACCGACCCCGGCCCGGCCTCGACGAAGACGCGCGCGCCGGCCTCGTACATGGCCTCGATCTGGTCGGCGAAACGGACGGGGGAGCCGATCTGGGCGGCCAGTTCGGCGCGGGCCGCATCGGGGCCGTCGCCGTAGGGGGCCGCCGTGCGGTTGGCCCAGACCGGGAACTCCGGGGCGTGGAAGGCGTGTTGGGCGAGTGACGTGGCGAACCGGGGGCCCGCGTCGGCGACGACGGGGCTGTGGAAGGCGCAGGCGACCGGGATACGGCGCGCGGTGAGCCCGGCCTCGCGCAGGAGCCGTACGGCTTCGGCCACAGCCTCCGTGGGGCCCGAAATCACCGTCTGGTCCGGCGAGTTGAGGTTGGCGAGCACCACGTCGCCCGCCTCGCCGAGGACGTCGGCGACCGTCGCCGCGTCGGACGACACCGCCGCCATCGTGCCCGGGTCGTCCCCGGCGGCGGCCAGGATCGCCGACGCCCGCTCGCCGCTCAACTCCAGCAGCGTTTCGGGGGAGATGACCCCGGCCGCGGAGAGGGCGACCAGTTCGCCGTAGCTGTGTCCGGCCGCCATGTCGGGGTGGACCCCGGCGGCCGTGAGGAACGTGTACGCCGCCAACCCGGCGATGCCCAGGGCGGGTTGGGCGACGCGGGTGTCGGTCAGGGCGGCTTTCTGGCGGTCGCGTCCGGCGTCGTCGAAGGCGGCGGGCGGGTACATCGTCGGGGCGTGGGCTCTGCCCAGGTCCAGGTAGTGGCGGAGGCCGGGGAAGGCGATGAAGAGGTCGGCGAGCATGCCGGGGCGCTGGCTGCCCTGGCCGGGGAAGAGGAAGGCGACCTTGCTGTCCGCCTCCGGCGTGGGCGCCGTGCTCGCGTCCGCCCCCTCCAGCGCCTCCCGCAGCTCCCGCGTCAACTCCTCCACATCCGACGCCACCACCGCGAACCGCACCGGTTCCTCGCTCGCGTCCGCCCGCCGCGCCGCACTCAGCGCCAGGTCCCGGAGCCGCCACGGCCCCTCGGCCGTCTTCAGCAGCTCCTCCACCCCCCGCCGCGCGGACGCCACGTCCCGCCCCCGGAACAGGAACAGCTCGGCGGGCCACTCCTCGGCCCCCCGCACCCCCTCGTCATGAGCGGCGAGCACCACATGGAAGTTGGTCCCGCCGAACCCGAACGCGCTGACCCCGCCGATCCGTTGGGCCGCCGGACCGTCCCAGGGCCGGGCCTCGGACGACAGCGCGAAGGGGCTCTCCCCTTCCTTCCAGGCCGAGTTGGGGGCCTGCACGTGCAGGGTCGGCGGCCGGACCCCCGTGTACAGCGCCAGCGTCGTCTTGATCAGCCCCGCCAGCCCGGCCGCGCACTTCGTGTGCCCGATCTGCGACTTGACCGACCCGAGCACACAACTCCCCGGCTCGGCGCCCGCGTCGCCGAACACCTCGGTGAGGATGGACAGTTCGGTCCGGTCCCCGACGACCGTCCCCGTACCGTGCGCCTCCACGATCCCGACCTCGGCCGGTGACACCCCCGCGTTCCGGTACGCCCGTTCCAGCGCGGCCCGTTGGCCTTCGGGCCGGGGTGCGGTCAGGCCCAGGGAGCGGCCGTCGCTGGAGGAGCCGAGCCCCTTGACGACGCCGTAGATCCGGTCCCCGTCGCGCTCGGCGTCGGCGAGGCGCTTGAGGACGACGCAGGCGACGCCCTCGCCGAGCGCGATGCCGTCGGCGGTGGAGTCGAAGGCGCGGGAGCGGCCGGTGGGGGAGAGGGCGTGGACGGAGGAGAACAGGGCGAAGTCGTTGATGCCGTTGTGCAGGTCGGCGCCGCCGCACAGGACGACGTCACTCGTCCCGGACAGCAGTTCCTTGCAGGCGACGTCCACCGCCGCCAGCGAGGACGCGCAGGCCGCGTCCACCGTGTAGTTGGCGCCGCCGAGGTCGAGGCGGTTGGCGATACGGCCCGAGATGACGTTGGCGAGCATGCCGGGGAACGAGTCCTCGGTGAGGCGCGGGAGCTGGCCGTCCAGCGCCTGCGGGACCTCGCCGTAGTACGAGGGCAGGACGGAGCGTACGGTCGCCGCGTTCGAGAGGTCGCTGCCCGCCTCCGCGCCGAACACCACCGAGGTGCGCGAGCGGTCGAACTCCCGCCCCCCGTCGCCGTATCCGGCGTCGTCGAGCGCGCGCCGGGCGGCCTCAAGGGACAGCAGCTGGACCGGCTCGACGCTGCCGAGGGAGGTCGGCGGGATGCCGTACCGCAGCGGGTCGAAGGGGATGCGCGGCAGGAAGCCGCCCCACTTGGAGTCGGTGGACGTGCCGTGGTGGACGGCGGGATCCCAGCGCTCCGGGGGGACTTCGGTGACCGCGTCGACGCCCGCGACGACGTTCGCCCAGAAGGAGGGGAGGTCGGGAGACCCGGCGAACATGCAGGCCATGCCGACGATCGCGACGTCCAGCGGCGCCGGTGCCTGCGGCTCGACTGCCGTGCGCGGCGAGACCCGTTCGGCGAGGAAGGCCATCGCGCCGGTCGTCACCGAGGCGTGCAGCGCGGCGATCGTCGTCGTACGGGAACGCAGCACGGCCACCTCCCCGGCCATGAACATCCCCTCGGCGAGCTGCCGTTGCTCGTCCACGGACGCCAGCGCCCCGTCCTCGTCGCGCTCGACCCCCTTGCTGGCGATGCGCAGCCGGCCCACGTTCAGCCGCTCCAGCCGCTCCCACACCTCCCGCTCGGGCAGGCCCCGCGCCCGCAGCCGGGCCGCCTCCTCGCGGTAGCCGTCCGCGAACGGACTCGGCACGCAGCGGGTGGCGTGACCCGGCGCCGACTCCAGCAGCGTCGTCGCCCCGGCCTCCAACACCCGTTCCTGGAACAGGGGTTGGATGGCGCCCTGGCCGACGGCCTCCTCCGTGAAGAGGTACGCCGTCCCCATCAGGACGCCGACCGCCGCGCCCCGCGCGCTCAACGGGCCCGCGAGCGCCGCGACCATCGCCGCCGACCGCTCGTCGTGCACCCCGCCCGCGAAGAACACCTCCACGTCCGAGACGTCCCCGAAGTCCTCCAGGACCGCCAACTGGGCTTCCCACAGAGGGAACGCGGCGCGCGGACCGACGTGACCGCCGCACTCAGCGCCCTCGAACACGAACCGCCGGGCGCCCGCGTCGAGGAACTGCCGCAGCAGCTCCGGCGACGGCACGTGCAGGAACGTCCGGATGCCGGCCTCCTCCAACGCCCGTGCCTGGGACGGACGTCCGCCCGCGATGATCGCGTGGGTCGGCCGGGACAGCCGTACCGCCTCCAGCTGGGCGGCGCGCAGTTCCTCCGGCGCGAAGCCCAACACACCCACGCCCCAAGGGTGTTCGCCCACCGCCTCCCGGGCCTGCGCGAGCATCGCCCGCGACCGCTCGCCGTTCGCCAGAGCCAGCGCGATGAACGGCAGCGCCCCTTCCTCGGCCACGGCCGCCGCGAACGCCGCCCGGTCGCTCACCCGCGTCATCGGGCCCTGCGCGACGGGGAGTTGGGTGCCGAGTGCCCGGCTCATCGCCGAGTCCGGGCCCAGTGTCCGGACGAGGCCGCCGTCGCACAGGGCCGAGCGCACCGCGCCGCTCACCTCCCGTACCGTGCCGTGTACATCGCCCCACCGGTCGGCGAACCGGGCGGCGAGGAAGCCGTCCTGGCCCACCGGGAGCCGTACGCCCCGGCGTTCCACGGCCCGGACGCCGTCCGTGACGGTCGACTCGGAGCCGTCCAACGTCCGGACGAGAGCGGCGAGTTGGTCGGGGAGTGACGATTCGGCCAACAGGGCGAGCTGGGAGTCCAGGACGACCCCGGCCGCGCCGCCGGCGACCGCCGCAGCGGCCGTACGCGGTCCGATCCCGCCGGCGGCCCACACCGGTACGTCGACCTCGGACAGGAGCTGCTGGAGGAGCACGAACGTGCTCAACTCGCCTACGGGGCCGCCGGATTCGGAGCCGCGCGCGATCAGGCCGTGGGCGCCGCGGGCGATGGCCGCGCGCGCCTGTGCGAGGTCGGTCACCTCGGCGAGGACCCGGTGGTGGCTCGAAGCCGCCCAACTGCGGCCGGCGGCAAGGACGATGGTCAGTTCGCGGTCCGGCAGGTCCGGCAGGTCCGCCGGGGTCAACCGGCAGTGCGGGCCTATCCGTACCCCGACCGGCGCCCGCCGTACCCGCTCCAGGGCCTCGCGTGCCGTGCGGTCGCCGTCGCCGAGGTCGAGGATGCCGAGGGCGCCGGACCGGGCGAGGGCGAGGGCGAGTAAGGCGTCGGGCCTGCCGAAGGGAGTGATGCCGATGATCATGTCCTCGGGGCGCACAGCGGGCGTCATGTCTCTCCAGAATCAACGCTTCGAGGAGGAAACTGCACAGTGGGGGGTGCGGGGACAGCAGCGGAAAACGGCAGGGCCGGACAACGGCTTCCCCGGCCACGCCATTTGGGCAGGGCTCACCGGGGAAACGCCGGTCCGTCTTTCGGCGCGAGTGCGTGAAACGCTGGAAAGGTAGTGCGGTTATTACTCGCGGGTCAATAACCGCGCTGCCCCCTGACCGGCCGTCGAACCGATTCGGTCAGACGCAGGTCAGGGGGCAGCAGGGCGGAAAATGGACCAATCGTGGTGCGCGCGGGCGCCGTTCACGCCGGGCTCACGCCGCCGAAACACGGATGGTGGCGGGAAATGCGCTCGGATGGCCGCGCATGTCCGAAACGGCCCCCGGAATCAGGGCCGTTGATGACCGCGGCGGAAATTCCATGTAGCGATCTCGGTGTGACCAGGAAAGGATCAGGCGGTCTTGCGGACTCCGTCGAGCGCGATCGACAGGACGTGCTCGCGCTGCGCGTCGCTCGGGAAGTGGGTGGCGGTGACCCCCGCGACCAGTCTCAGCAGGTCCCCGAACTCCATGTCACCGCGGGCCTCGCCGGCTTCCTGGGCGCGCAGGAACAGCGGGCCGCCCGACGCGTACAGCGACTCGCGGCAGGCGTCGAAGATCTCGGACTCGTTCTCCAGCGCCTCGCGCACCGCGCGCTTGGTGACCATGTACGCGGTGAAGGCTTCCAGCCACGTGACGACCGCGGGCCACGGCGGGAGGCCGGAGACCTCCTCGGCCGTCTCGCACAGGGCGTTGACCTCGTTCGCGTACACGCTCTCGAACAGGGCGCGGCGGGTGGGGAAGTTGCGGTAGAGCGTGCCGATGCCGACGCCCGCGCGGCGCGCGATGTCCTCCAGGGACGCGTCGGAGCCGTGCTCCGCGAACGCCTCGCGCGCGGCGGTGAGCAGGGCGTCGTAGTTGCGGGCCGCGTCTTTACGGTGCGGGCGCTGGGCGGCGACGATCTCGGCGATGGGGTACGAGTGGGCGGTCACGGTGGCCTCCCGGGGCCGGTTCGGCGAAAGCGGAGGTTCATCTCCGGAACGCCTTGAAGCGGAGGGTTCCCTCCAGTAGAGTGGAGGCGTACCTCCACTTTACCAGCGCTTCTCGCCCGAGAGGTCCTCCATGCCTCGCACGTCCTCCCGCCTCACCTTCGCGGTCCTCGCGACAGGCGCGGGTGTGTTCGCCATGCTCCAGTCGCTCATCGCACCCGCCCTGCCGACCGTGCAACACGCCCTGCACACCTCTCAGTCGACGGTGACATGGGTGATGACCGCGTACCTGCTCTCCGCATCCGTGTTCACCCCGATCCTCGGCCGCGTCGGCGACCTGATCGGCCGCAAGCGCACGCTCGTCGCCGTCCTGGCCGCCGTCCTCGTGGGCTGCCTGCTCGCCGCGCTCGCCCCCACCATCGGCGTCCTCATCGTCGCCCGCGTCATCCAGGGCATCGGCGGCGCGCTCTTCCCGCTCTCCTTCGGCATCATCCGCGACGAGTTCGCCCCCGAGGCCGTGCCCGGGCGCATCAGCACCCTGTCCGCCGTCATCGCCGCGGGCGGCGGCGTCGGCATGGTCGCCGCCGGGCCGATCGTCTCCGCGCTCGACTACCGCTGGCTGTTCTGGATACCGGTCGCGATCGTCGCGGGGGCCGGACTGATCGCCGTACGGTACGTCCCCGAATCGCCCAACAGGGCCTCGGGCACGGTCAGTTGGCTCGGCGCCGTCCTGCTGTCCGGCTGGCTCGTCGCGCTCCTGCTGCCGCTCAGCCAGGCTGGCAGGTGGGGCTGGGGCTCGGCCCGCGTCCTCGGACTCCTCGGCCTCGCCGCCGTACTCGCCGCCGCCTGGCTGTACGCCGAGTCCCGCGCCGCGAGCCCCCTCATCGACCTGAAGATCATGCGGCTGCCCGCCGTGTGGACGACCAACCTCGCCGCCCTGCTGTTCGGCGCGGGCATGTACGCGATCTGGTCCTTCCTGCCCGGCTTCGTCCAGACGCCGTCCAGCGCCGGGTACGGCTTCGGCGCCAGCGTCACCGCGTCCGGTCTCCTGATGCTGCCGATGCTCCTCGCGATGTTCGTCTCCGGCCTGCTCAGCGGACGCCTCGCGCCGCGCGTCGGCTCCAAGGCCCTCCTCGTCACCGGCTCCGGACTCGGCGCCCTCGCCCTCGGCTTCCTCGCGCTCTGGCACGACACACAGTGGCAAGTCGCCCTCGTCGCAGGCGTGTTCGGCCTCGGCATCGGGCTCGCGTTCTCGTCCATGGCGAACATCGTCGTGGCCAGCGTGCCGCCGGCGCAGACCGGGGCGGCCACGGGCATGAACGCCAACATCCGTACGATCGGCGGCTCGATCGGCGCGGCGGTCACGAGCGTCCTGGTGACCGGCCGCCTCCAGCCGTCCGGGCTCCCGTACGGCAGCGGCTACACCCACGGCTTCACCCTGCTCGCCCTGCTCTGCCTCGCGGCGGCCCTCGCGGCGCTCCTGGTGCCGGCGGCCCGCTCCTCCCGCCCCTCGCTGCACTCCGCGCCGACGAAGGCACCCGCTCCCGTGCGGTAAGGTTTACCTGCGTGTTCACGCGGTCACCGACCGCGCGGACCGCACCGGGACGTGGCGCAGCTTGGTAGCGCACTTGACTGGGGGTCAAGGGGTCGCAGGTTCAAATCCTGTCGTCCCGACTTAGATAGTCGCAGGTCAGGGGCCTTGCCGGAGAGATCCGGCAAGGCCCCTCGATCGTTCTTGGGGACCATTTGGGGACCAGATGGCAGGGGGACCTGTCAGGGGCCTGGAAGGAAGTCTGGTGGGAGGTGCGGCCGGGCTGGTGTGCGAGGGGAGCGAAGGGGAGCGTCACGGTGTTGGCTCTGGCCCGTAGTCGGTGTTGACGTTGGGTGTCTGTCAGGGCAGGAGGATGCGGTGGTAGGAGGTCGAATCCGGCGCGTCCGTTGTGGTGGGGCAAGGCGAGGCCGGCGTTCACCGCGGGCCGGTCGATTTCGAGGCCGTTGGTGAAGCTGCGCAGGTGGGGTAGGTCGACGGTGCGGGCGGCCGTGATCCACCCGGTGAGTTTCACGTCGTTGCCCTCGGCCGGTTTCAGCAGGGTGGTGAAGCCGCGTACGAGATCGGCGAGTGCGGTCGTCTCCGGACAGGCCGCGGCGATCTTCTCCAGCAGAGGCGTTTCCTTTGGACGCAGGTTTTCGGGATCGGTGAGCAGGAGGCGGCTGGCGTGACGTGGGGTGGTGACGGGGCGGTCGCCTTCGGCGCGGCCCTGGTTGAGGTAGCGGACCAGGAGGTTCGCGCTGCCGGTGCAGCCCAACTCCCGGATCTCTTCGAGGAGGTGGGTGACAGGAACTGCCGGTTCGGCCGCACGGCGGGTGCGCAGATGGTCGAGGTAGGGGGCGACGAGGGTGGGCCGGTAGGCGGGGGCGATGCGCAGAGCCTGGGGCCTGAGCATGCGGGCGTAGCGTTTGACGGTGTTCAGGGCCACTCCGAGGCGGCGGGCACAGTCGAGGAGGCCGACGCCCTGGCCGAGGAGGCCGTGGATCTTGTTCCAGCGTTCGAGGGTGGTCTGCTCGCGTACTCCGCCGGGGCGGGCTGGGTTGATGGTGGCCCGGCATCCGGTGTGCGCGCGGACCTCGAGCCGGACCTTGTCGCAGAGGTTTCTCCAGAGGAGCCATCGGTCGCTGACCTGTACCGCGTGGGGCAGGGCGCGGCGGATGGCCTCTAATGGTGGAGTCGGGTATTGGAACTGTCCGAATGCCTCGGGGTCAGGTCCTCGTGCGCCGGCTGACGTCGGCGGCGTGGGAGTTCCAGTCACCGGCGGCGATCTTCTGCCACTGGACCGCGCTTTGGATATGGAGTCCCAAGGTCTTGGCCAGGATCGCTGCGGGGAGTTCGGCCGCGAGCGCGAACGGAGCGGTGTTCCGGCTGTGCCGTGGGGTGATCCCGAGGGCGTGCAGACGCCGGGCGAGGGCGCCTTCGGTCAGCGGGAGCCCTCGGCGGTGCCCTGGGAACAGCCAGATGGACTCCTCGTAGAGGGCACCGCTTCCCGGTGACCTGCGGGTGGCGACGAGTTCGTCGACGAGAGCGTCCAGCGGGGTGGGCAGGCGGGCGGCCTCCCGACCGCACAACTCCCGCGCTGCCCGGGATATCTGCCGGGCGAGGCGCACCGTGCGGCGCTGATGGCGTTCCAGCGGTCCAGGAATCTGCTCGCGGAAGGTCAGCCGTCGGCAGCCCGGACCGGACAGACCGGCCGCCGTGCCCGCAGGTGGACGACAACCGGGCGGCCGTCGACCGGCACGTCCGTCACCGTCCGGCGGTGATACCCGTGCACCTTCGCCGTCGGCGTCCGGCACACCGGACACGGCACCGCCGCATCCCGCGTGCGGGCCGTGACCACCACTGCGTCACCACAGCCCTCCACGTCCTCGTCAGTTGCCGGAGGGATCCGAAGGGGGCGGCGGACCGTGATCGTCTCAGGCTTGACGGGAGCCGCGATCCCGGCAGGAACTCAGTGGCCTCGTTGAAGTGAGCGAACGCATGTGCCGCTCTGGTTGGGGACCTGTTTTGGGGACCAGGGTGGCATGGATGAGCTGAAGGGCTGCCGTGGCGGGTCGAAAACTTGCAGGCCAGAGGCCCTGCCGGTGGGACCCGGCAGGGCCTCTTGATCGTTTTTGGGGACCAGCGGGTGGCGGGGTGGGGTCAGCGGGCGTGTCGGGGGCTTGCGGGGAGGACGGGGAGGGTGGTGGGTGCGCGGAGGTAGGTGAGGTGGGCGGTGAGGGCGGCGCCGGCGGCGGTGATCTGGCGGAGGTCGGGGTGGAGGTAGCGCTGGGTGGTGGTGATGGAGCCGTGTCCGGCGATCTTGCGGAGGACGTGGACGGGGACGCCGGCGTCGGCGAACCAGGTCAGTCCGGTGTGGCGCAGGTCGTGGCGGCGCAGATGTTCGAGGCCGAGGGTGGTGACGACGTCGTCCCAGTGGGTGGCGTCGCGCAGGACGGCGGTGGAGATGCGTCCGCCGCGTGGGCCGGTGAACAGGCGGGCGTCGGGGTTCGGGCCTGCGGCGAGGAGACGTGCGGCGACGAGGGGGCGGATCTCCTCGATGAGGGGGACCTGGCGGGCGCGTTTGCCCTTGGTGTTCTTGTCGATCAGGCCGCCGGGCCCGGGGGTGGTCTGGCGGCGCACGGTCCAGATCCAGGTGGCGGGGTCGATGTCGCCGACGCGGACACCGGAGACTTCGCCGATGCGTGCGGCGGTGGACGCGGCGAACAGGACGACGTCGCCCCAGCCCTGGTACTGGTCGTGGGAGCGTTCGACGAGGGCGTTGGCGAGCCGGACGAGGGTGGTCCAGTCGGGCAGGGCGAGGGCGCGGGGGTCGTCGAGTTCGTCCTCGGCCTTCTTGTACTGGGCCTGCCAGCCGGTGATACGGGCCGGGTTGATGGTGATGAGGCCGTCGCGGACGGCCTGTTCCATGACACGGACGAGGACGGCCAGGCTGTTCTTGACGGTTGACTGGCTGTGTTCGTCGGCGATCCAGCCGTGGACGGTGCGGTCGACGGCGCCGTTGGTGATCCGTTTGACGGGGAGGTGGCCGAGGGAGGGGATGACGCGGCGTCGCCAGCCGGCGAGGTAGGGGTCGTGGGTCTTGAGTTCGAGCCCGCGCAGGGCGAGTTCCATGTTGGTGTTGCCGTAGTCGGTCAGCGCCATGGTCGCGAGGCGGGGAGTGATACCCGCCTCTGCGGCCTCTTCCATCTCCTGGATCCAGTCGTTGGCCTCGTCCTCGGTGGCCTTGGCTACGGAGATGGAGTCGCGTTTCTTGGTGGTGGGGTCGAACCAGCGGACGCGGGCGCGGTAGGGGGTGGGGCGGTCGGGGCGGAACTCGACGGTGGGGGAGAGCCGGACACCGATGGGGATGGCTGTGGTGTGACCCATCAGGCGGCGGTGCCCGGTGTGGTGCGGTGCTGGTGGAGCCAGGTCTCGACGTCGTGGTCGCTGTACATGACGACGCGTTCGGAGAGCCGGACGAAGGGCGGGCCCTGGGGAGGGCGGGCGGTGCGCCAGCGGCGCAGGGTCGAGGGATCGATGTTCAGGAGGAGCGCGAGTGTCTCGGTGGTTAGCCAAGTCCCGCTCAGGAGAGCGGTGTCGGTGGCGGCCGTGGCTGAGGACTCGTCGGGTGCGGGATGTACGGAAATAGGGGTGGGGGTCAGGAGCGTGCGATTCTGTGCGAGGCGTGTTTGTGGAGGGCGGGAAATACAAGGGGAAGGCCAGGATGTGTGCCTGCGGCAGCCAGCAGAACGTTCCTGAGAGCGGGGGTGAGCTGCTGGAACTGGTGGGCACTCATACCAGGTGTGTCCCAGCGGAGAAGAGTGTCGTGCCGCGGGGCGAGTGCCGTCTGATGGATGCGAGATGAGGGCGAAGGCGGGCTATGAGTGGTGGGTCGGGGATGGGGTGCTTCGGCACGGTGGACGTAGGTGTGTTGGCGGAGTTTCTATCGTCACGAGGATCGCCGGTTTGGCTAACCGGCGATCCTCAATAAAATGGGCCCCTTTCGGCGAAGGCTGTTGGTGGTGAGGTGCGGTGTTGTGAGCAGCTTCTTGGTCTGTTGGTGGTACAGGCTCGATACTGCGCTGACCAGCAGAAACGGTGGAGGGCTGAGTCGGGGTGGTGACGTTGGCCCGTGTATGGTCCGGATCTTGGTGCGTGTGTGTCGGTGCTGATTCCCTTGCTCATGTCGGAACGGGAATGCGGGATTGTGGAGTGTCGGGCACATTGGCTGGCAGGCTCGTCATGGCTCTTCGGTCCGGGACTGCCGGTTGTCCGTCGAGGTGTGTGCGCGGGGAGTGGCGCGGGCCCGTTCGTCGTCCCAGATCTTGATCAGGACCTGGGTGTCTGCCCCGCATGCCTGAGCGCACCTGACGGTGAAGTTTCTGGTGGGGAAGTTCCTGCCGGCGAGGACTTCGATGACGTATCCGGGGGCGGTGCCGGTCTTGTGGGCCAGAGTGCGCGGCGTCAGGCGGGCTTGACGGCAGATCTGTTCCAGAACGAGGCCGATGTGCGCCGAATTGCTCGGAGCGGAGTGGCGGGAATCGGGCATGGAGAACTCCGGCGGAAGGGGGTTGGGTGTGCGTCTGGGCGCTGCGGGTCGGCAGCGCCCAGACGGCAGGGGTGTCACATGCGAGGCCGGTCGGAGCGGTGGCGGGCGTGGCGGCGTGCCAGCCCCAGGCTCAGGAGGGCGATCGATCCTGTGGTGTTCAGCCAGTGGCCGGGCTGTTGAAGGAACAGCAGCCATCCACTGGGGGCGCTCACGAGTTCCAGGAAGTCGGGCAGGCAGCGCCTGCACAGCCGGGCCCGGACGGTGGCGCGAGGACGGGCGTGGCGTGGTTTGCGGTGCCGTCGTCGGGGGGAAGCCCTCAACGCGTTCTCCTTCGAGAGTCGTCGACACGGGGCCCCGGTTGAGGCCGTCATTCCTGATCCGGGGTCCTGATGCCGCTCAGCGTGGTGGCTGAGCGCGAACGACGGTATGCGGAACGTGTCCGATCCGCTCTCCTTGTCTGGGTGTCAGGCTTCGCCGTAAGGGCCTCAAGGGCCGCAGGTTTCACCCTCGTTGGACTGTCCGCTCCGGTTGCCGCGGAGGGCCGGAGCCGATGCGGGCTTCCGCTTCTTGCCTGGTCGGTGCCGCTGCCGCACCGAGTTCGCACACCTGACTCGGACACATGCACGAGAGTCCCGTAGATGAATGGGTAGCCCCGTGGGACGGTCTGACAGTGCGATGAACACGCCTCCGCTGTTGCTGCACTTGCACGCGACTAGCGGCAGAATCAAGACATTTTCCTCTTAAGGTCGCATAGGTGCCCGGCCTGGCGGTGAACCTCTCCTGGTCGGACAAGATGCAATTGCATGCCGATGACGGAGAGTTCGTTCACCTTGGAAGGTGGCTGGTGAGGAGATCTGTGGGTGTACCGCGCCGAGACCCGGGCGGCCGACGTCAGGTCGGCCTGCAATGGCGCAAAAGTTCGTGGAGCAACCCCAATGGGGCATGCGTGGAAGTCGTGCGGCCGGGCGACGGGCGCCTCCTCTTCCGTGACTCGAAGAGCCGTCACGGGCCCGTGCTCGCGGTGTCCGAAGAATCCGCAGGATTCTTCATGGCCGCCCTGGATCGAGGGGTGATGTAAACCGGTCGACCGCCATCAAAAGCATCCTGTGCTTCAGCAAATGAGGGTGGCCGGGAGTGAGCCCTCTGCTACCTTGGCTGGCTTCTGACCTGCGGAGCGTTCACTTCGCGGCGTCGTTGTGGCGCGAAGGGAAGAAGGTCGTTCAGCCCTGGACAAAGCCTATAACCGGTCAGTAAGCATGGGAATAATGCAAGTGCATCCCCGGCACGGGGCAGTGGGGGTGCCGACTACTTGGGAGGGCCACCGTGGGCAATCAGCCCGTACCTGGACGGGACGGCACGGACTTAGGACAAGGCAGAGCCCACAGCGCACGCATGTACGACTACTACCTCGGCGGGAAGACCAACTACACCGTCGACAGAGAAGCAGCCGAGGCCATCAAGAAGCTGTTCCCCACGATCGAGACCTCAGTACAGGTCAACCGGGCCTACATGCACCGCGCCTTGCGCCACCTGGCCCGGCAAGGGGTGCGCCAGTTCATCGACGTGGGCACCGGCATCCCCCACGCACCCAACCCCCACGACATCGTCCAGGACGTCGCACCGGAATGCAAAGTCGTCTACGTCGACAACGACCCGATCGTCCTCGTCTACGCCGACTCACTCCTGGACGGAACCCCTGAAGGGCGAACCGCTTATGTGTACGCGGAGATCACGGATCCCGCCGGCCTCCTCGCCACGGTGGAAGGCGAAGGCATCATCGACTTCACCCGCCCAATCGCGCTGAGTCTCCACTCCCTGCTCCACTTCATCCCTGACGACCAGGACCCCTACAGCCTGGTCGCCGACCTCATGGACCGGCTGCCCGGCGGTTCGTACCTCAGCCTGACCCACTACACCGGCGACTTCGCCCCCAGCACCTGGCGGGCCGTCACCGACGCCTACAAGGGACGAGGAACCCCGGCCCAGGTCCGCACCAGGGCGGACGTCGTGCGCTTCTTCGACGGCCTGCTCCTGGCCGACCCGGGCGTGGTGGTGGCCCACCGCTGGCACCCCGAACCCGCCAGCGGACCGAGCCTGGTCGGCGACGCCTCCGTCGCCCTGTACGCGGGCGTCGCCCGCAAGCCCTGACGGGTGCGCCCGCACCGGGGGGCACCCGTCAGCTTTCAGCGGTAGTAGTTGGACGTCAGCAGGTCTTTCAGTCGCTGCACCGTCTTCGGCGGCGTCAGAGAGCCGACGCGCAGCGCGTCGAACACCTTCGCGCGCCGGTCCACCGACTCCTCGTCCTGGATGATCAGGCCGGCATCGAAGCCCTCCTCGTAGACGAGGGTCGGCAGCACGCGCTCGGCGAAGTCGAAGATGGTGGTCGACCCCAGCTCGACGGGCAGGTTGCAGCGGCCGAGCTCGGCGAGCCGGAGCTGGTACTGGGGATTGCCCTCCAGCTGGATCAGGTGTTCCACCTGCCGGCGCATGATCTCCGGCGACCCGACCGTGCGCCGGAGCGCCACCTCGTCGATGACACAGATGAGCCTCTTGCCCGGCACCGAGGCGAACTTGGTCTGGCGCTCCGCACGTAATGCCGCCAGCGCCTCATGGCGGTCCTGCGGAGCGGACGACCGCTCGATCAGCGCCCGCGAGTACTCCGGGATCTGCAACAAGCCGTGAAGATACTGGGGTTCGTAGGACCTGATGCGCTGGGCCATGTCCTCGAAACTCACCACGGCTTGCAGGTACCGTGGCGCAACCGAGGACCACCGCTGCCACCACACCGGCTTGCTGGCATCCTGTGCCAGTGAGCGAAGCATGGTCTGCTCGCGCGGATCATGGATCTCGTACAGGGCGAAGAGGCTGTTCAGATCCCGCTCTTTGGAGCGGACGTGACCGCTCTCGATCCGGCTGACCTTCGAACGTGACAAGCCCAGCCGGAAGGCTACTTCCTGCTGCTGCAGGCCGAGAGCTTCGCGCTGCTTGCACAGCGCGTCCCCCAGCACCATACGGGGTGCGGAAGGCGCGGCCTCGTCCTGGAGGTACCGCACCCGGCGGCTGGATTTCTGGCCGCCGCCATCGCCGGGCTCGTCGGCGCCCGCCACCTGCTGGACCACACTCGCTCCTCGACACTGAAAGCGGACGGTAATGCTTGTGACGCTCATAGTGCACGACGTACCGGCGCATGACAGGGGAATCGCAAAAAAGTCCTATATCACCCATGTGGGTGCTTCTGGCATATGTCAAACGCCTATCTCCCCAGGATGCAAGGAGCCGGCATCTCCGTCAACATGGCGCGGCATGGCGCGAGTTGGCGTGCGCCCGCGTCCTCCGCGGTAGATGCGAGGGCCGCCCACCGGAACGGGTCCGGAAGAGTGAGCAGCAGGGCGCAGCGCCGGTAGCGAGCGACGTCGCTCCGCTCTCGTCCCCGCACGTGCTCCTCTCGGGGCATGTTCGGCCAGCCGGTTCCGAGGGGGAAGTGGTTCCGTCCTGTCATGCTCGCTGTCCTGGCCCGTGGGTATGGTGTGACCGGGTGCCGGGGTCTGGTCGTCACCCGTATGGCGGATAAGATGCGGAGCTCGCGGGCGTCAACGCCCTTTATTCTGTTGCGCCATGCACGCCTACGGACACTCTGTGTATCGAGTTCCGGCGAGGCGTCCGTTTCTGCTGAGGGAGCTGCGGAACAAGCTGCCCGGTGTCGATGACCAGATGATCTGGTGTTCCGGGACTTCGGCTCTGATCTTTCAGGACGTGATCAGTGGGGGCAATCGGATCGGGATGAAGGCGCGGATGCCCGAGAACCCGGCCGCACGTCCGGGCTGTGAGCCAAGGCGGTCCGGATGCCCGCACGGCTACCCCAGCGGGCCGTGGCCGATGTACCGAACGGCCGTGTCCACCCAGAAGACACGCGCTCTACAAGGCGCGGAGGCCACTCCGGTAGCCGCAGATCCCTGAGGAGGCCGGCCTGCGGAACAGGGGCCGCCGGTGGTGATGGAGTTGCTCGGCTTCCAGGAAGTTCCGCGCGCCGAGCACGATCGCGCACGCGAGTTGGACCAGTGCCGTGCCCCTGTCCCGCCATCCCGGTCCCGTAGCCCTGGAGAGCGCCGCGCTCAACGCGGCGGCCAGGCGGAGGCGGTCGGCGAGCTTGCGCAGCAGCATCATCCCGGCGTGCCCGATCAGGTTCTTGCCGTCGGTCCGCATGCCGAGCCGGTAGTCCCAGCAGGTAGTCTTCACCTGTTGGGTGCCTCTTCCTCGCGGCGTTCATGATCTCGACAGTCCAGATCATCGCAGGTGGGAGGCGCCCTTCAGCTGTCAGGGCGTCAGTTCACGGGCGAGTAACCGCCGTAGCTGAATATGTGAGGTTGATCCATCAGTTGTGTGCACCTCCGGTTGCACCGCTGCTACGGTCGCGCTCATGACGCTCTCGGTCTCTACGGGTCAGGCTGTCGATCTTCGGGTGCAGTCGGTTGACGAGGTTCTGGATCGCATCGAGCGGGCTCTTCAAGTGCGCCTGCTTCCAGGTTCGTTGGTGCGCAAGCGGCGGTCAGTCGGGGCCCGGACGGACCGTGACACCTGGGTGCGGGTCGAGCGGCGTCTGCTCGCCAAGATTTCCGACCAGGGGTGGAACGGTACGGAGGCAGCCGCCCGTCTGGAAGGTATCGCCCAGCCCGTCTGGCATGGCTGCGTGGTCTGGCGGGACCAGGACGCGTCGGCGATGTGGCGAGCCGATGAGACCGAGCTGCTGCTGGCGGCTCCTGTTGGCAATGCCATCTTGAGCGAAGCCCCAGAGCTGGGGGACGACTGGTGGGCGGCCCTGAATGCCTCGCTGGACGCCCTGGCCGCTCAGGAAACAAGGCGAGTCGCTACCCCGGATAGCGAGACCATCACGCAGGCCCTTGTCACCGAGGCCATCCGCGGTGTCTTCTCCGGCGGCTTCGACACGACCGTCGAGCGCTGGGTGCCGGCCCACGCCGATCTGAACTGGGCCAACACGACCGCGCCAACGTTCAACGTCTTCGACTGGGAGGACTGGGGCAACGCCCCGCTGGGCTTGGACTCGGCCAACTTGTGGGCGAGTTCGCTCGCTGTCCCGGCTCTGGCTGACCGCGTACGGCACGAGCGACGGGCCGACTTCGAGAGCCGGGACGGCAAGCTGATGACGTTGTTCGTCTGTTCGAAGATTCTCGGGCCGTACGCGCATCCGGAGGACCCTCGGCTGGAACCTGCCCGGCGGATGGCCGAGCAGGTCATCACGGAGCTTCAGGCCGGCTGACCCGGCGAGTGGTCGCGGAGGAGATTCCGGTACTCCTCGACGGTCTGTTCCTCGACCTGGCCCGCCAGGGCGCCGATGAGTTCGCCGAGATGGGCTGGCTCGTCGGTGCCCACGGCAACGGCGTCGACCTGCGGCAGGTGGTAGGCGGCTCTGAACGCCGCCTGCACTTGGGACAGTCGGCTGCCGTCCTGGAGGAAGATGCGGGTGTCGATCCGGTTCCAGACGGAGTCGCTGGTGTTGCCTCCGAACGGGCTCATCCCCCAGACCGTGATCTTGTTCGGGCCCCAGGCTTTCGTGAGGCTTTCTGCGGCGTCCAGGGCTCTGGCTCCGACCAGGAGGCCGGCGCGGACCATGAGAACGGCCGGCCTCGGGCTGGTGCCGTCGATCAGGCTCAGCAGCGGCGACGGGTCCCAGGAGGCGATGCCCCAGGCGGCGCACAGTCCTTTGGCCGCAGCCTCGTCGAGTGTCTCGCATGCCTGCATCAGCACGGTTTGGTGGTAGGCGCCGGCGGTCCGGAGCGACTGTTCCGGGTTGTGGAGGAAGACCAGGTCCGGTTCCCGCCCGAGGTCCTTGGCCGCCTGTTCCGTCGCCGCTCGCAGCCGTATCGGGTCCAGCGAATGTTCCGCCGAGCCCGGAGTCGGGAAGTAGCCGACCTTGGTGGAGACCGAGAACTTCGGCAGCAGGTCGCCGGCCATTTGTGCCAGGACCTGATGCGAGCGAAAGCCGAGGTAGTTGGTGCTGGTGTCGAGTGCGGTGACGCCGAGGTCGAGTGCTCCGGTCAGGAGACGGCGTTCGTGACGAGACCGGTGTAGCCCGAGGACAATTCGGGGGTCAGTACCGCGCACAGCTCCTCCTTCACCAGGATCTCGGCGACCTCCGTCACCTCGGTGCCGACAATGGCGGCGGCCTGTTCCAGGTCGACCGGCCGGCCACTGGTCAGGAGACGCAGCGCGGGCAGGGCCTTGGCCGCGAGCGTCAGCCTCTTCCCCGAGGCCACGACGTCGACGGTGTCGCCGTTTTCCACAATCTGTGGACGGAAGCGAGTGGTGCAGACCACGGCGTCGAGCGGTCCGAGTATGCCGAGGAACGGCACGTGCCGCGGCAGCGTTGCCTCCTGCTCGTACGCGGCCAGGTAGTCGGCCGGAGAACGCTTGCTGACCAGTTCGGCGGCAGCGGTGACGAGGGCGTCGTCGCCGGTGCCGTGCCGCCGGTCGAGGTCGTGGCGGAAGAGCTCCTGCTCGCGACACCAGTCGGCCAGCCAGGTGAGGTAGCTCGCTCCGGTGCGCTTGGTGATGCCGAAGGTGACGTGGAGGCTCTTGCCGGAGCCGCTGCCGGTCCGGGTCGCCTGGTGCCAGTGGCCTCGCGGGATGTGCATGACGTCGCCGGTGCGCATCACGCCGGACCAGATGATCTGGTCACTCGGTGCGGTGTTGGGGTCGGCGTCCCGGTACATCGGGACCTTGCGGGAAGTCGAGCGCACTTCCCACTCCTTCTCGCCGGCCAGCTGGACGATGATGACGTCATGGTCGTCCCAGTGCAGAGGGAAGCCGGCGGCGTCGTTCGTCGTCAGGTAGGCGTTGACCTGCACCCGCTCGTGGGACCACCACTGCAGGGCCCGGCAGGTGACCTCCATGGTGGGGTCGAAGACGTTGGCCTGGTCCATGATGACGGTGGCGCCTTCGCCCAGGAGCCTGCCCAGGCTGCGCATGTTCACCATGGAGATGCTCTGGCCCCTGGGGCTGACGCTGTCGGTGTAGTAGATGGCCGGATGAACCTCCTCGCCCTTCTGGAAGCAACGGAACTGCGGGCGGTTCAGGCTCCGGCGCATCGCGATGTCGAGCAGCCGGTTCGGCGTCATGATGCGGGAGACGAGGCCGAGGTCGTCCATGCTCCCGCGAACGAAGCCTCTGCCGAGTTCCTCCGCTCCGTTCCAGCCGAGCGCTGTTTCGATGGCGCTGATCAACTGATGTTCCATCGTGCTCCTCCATGGAATTGACCAGGTGGTTCGGGCACGGTGAGGGCCAGCACAGTCGACCGCGCCGGCCCTCACCGATTCATGGCTACTCGCCGTCGTGCAGGTTGCCGTCGCCACCGGGCCACGGCGAGTCACCGGAGCTTCCGGCGTTGTCCGACCGGAGGCTGTCGTAGCGGTCGTGGACGGCGGTCAGTTCCGTCACCGCCATCAGGAGGCCGCTTCGGACCCGAGGCGGTGTTGCGATGAGCTCTGCCACTTCGTGCTCCTTCCTCTTCGGTTCTCCCGTCAGGACTCCGACGGGAGCTCTGTGGCCGCTCCACGGCCGGGGAGTGGAGATGCCGTGGAGCGGCGGTCATTGGGGCCGGTGAGTCGCGTCCTGAACCCGCGACTGGGCCGGTTCGCGACTGGTCGGCGGCAGACCGGTGTCGCGGTGCATGATGGTCTTCAGAACGCGCTGATCCAGTTCGTACAGACAGGCCCGGCAGAGGTAGAAGGCCGCGTGCATGCCGCTCGACTGGACGGCCTCGATCCACGTCACTTCGATGTCGGTGCTTCCGCACCACAGCCAGCACTCACCGTGGGCCTGCCATTCGTGGTGATCCCACAGCGCGTGCTCGGTGAATTCACGGGTGTTGGGGTCGACGTCTCGGCGGGTCGGGCGGAAGACCACATCAGGATCGGGCAGCGGAATCGGTCGCAGCTCGCGCCGGCCCATCATGCGACCGCCAGCGTGAGCGGCTCGGTCGCGGCCACGATGCCGTTCTTCGGCCCACGTCCGAAGAACCGACTCAGAACGGCGGCTCGAATGGCCGGCGCCACCATGGGCAGCTCGATCTCGGCCCACACACGCTTACCTCGTCCGGAAGGCATCCAGGAACAGTGCAAGGCGAGACGGTCGACCATCGCCAGCCCCCTGCCGTTCTCGTCATCGTCCTGGGCCCAACTCATCTGCGGCGCAGCGGGGTTGGTGTCGAAAACGTCGATCACCAGACGGCCGGGACGATGGAAGAGCGTGACTGTCACAGGACCCTTGCCATGGACCACGGCATTGGTGACGAGTTCGGAGGCGATCAGACGGACGGTGTCGGCAGCGTCGTCGTCTGTCGACAGGCCCCACCCGCGCATCCGGTCGATGACCTTGTGCCGGGCAAGAGGCACGTCCTCTTCCACACCGGCGAGGACGAATCGATGGACGAGCGTGGACATGGGGGAACGCCTCCGAAGAGATGGAAAGCGGCTCCGTCCCCGACAGGGAAGCGGGAACGGAGCCGCCGATCTGAAGCCGTTTCCGCAGCGAACGCCTTACGCGTGCTGCCCGAACGGCTGATACTCAGTCAACGGCTGCCGCGCGCAAGGCGGAACGTTTCTAGGGGGTTCCTCATGGGGACGCCAACTCCGTACGTGGGCACGCGAAGCAGCCTCGCCACTGCGCGATGAAGGAACGAGGGAGTGATGACATGCCTGGTGAGCCGCTGGCCGTCCACCCGCTGAGCTTCCTTCGCCAGATGCGCGGCTGGGGCAAGGCCGAGTTCGCCCGACTGATGCAGGCCCACGGGCAATCGCTCGGCATACCGCTGGCTACCAACCGGACGACCGTGTGGAAGTGGGAGCAGGGCCAGGAGCCGGACGCGGATGCCCAACGCGTGCTCGCCGACCTCTTGCGCGTGCCGTACGAGCAGGTGCGTGAGCTGGGCTGGCCCGGCTGGCTGCCCGTGTGGGAGGTGACCGGGCTGACGGCTTCGTGGACCGAGGCCGGTACCGTTGAGGCCCTGTCCGAACTTGTGGGGAGTGGCCGCATGGACCGCCGGGGCTTTCTCACCATCACCGGCGCGGCTCTGACGGGCCTGGCGGCAAGCTGGGTGGACGCTCCTTCCGCTTTCGCTTCGGCCCTGGGTGGCGACCAGGTCACGGACACCATGGTCTCGACGATCGAGCAGCGCATCAGCACGCTCCGGACGCTCGACGACCAGCTCGGCGGCGCCAGGCTCCTCGAACAGGCCCGAGGCGATCTGGCCCTGGTCACCGGTCTGCTGAGTGCCGGCCGCTACTCGGACAAGAATCGCCTCCGCCTCTACGGCCTGGCCGCCCAGGTGTCGCACCTGACCGGGTGGATGGCGTACGACGCCGGTCTGCGGTCCGCCGGCCAGCGCTACCACGTCGCTTCGCTGCGCAGCGCCCGGACCGCTGGAGACGACGCCTTCGGCGCTTTCATCCTGGCCGAGATGGGTGTACACGTGTCCGAGGCCGGCCGGACTGCCGAGCGGGTCGACCTCATCTCGACCGCGATCGACAACGCGCCGGGGACCTTGTCGCCGCACACGCAGTCCTTCCTCTACCTCCACAAGGCTGAGGCTTCCTCGCGTGACGGCGATCATCAGACTGCCGGGACGGCACTCAACCGCGCTGTTGCCCTCTGGGATCGTGGCGGAACAGAAGAGAACCCGGACTGGCTCGGCTGGTTCGGTGAGGCCCAGCTGAAGTCGACCGAGGGCAAGGTCCTGCTGCGGGCCGGGCAGGTCGAGCGAGCCACCAGTTCTCTGGAAACCTCCGTGAAGACGGCGGCTCCCCGGGACAAGGCCGTACGGTCCAGCCGCCTGGCCGAAGCCCGGCTGGCCGGTGGTGACCTGGAAGGTGCGCTGGACGCTGCGAACTACGGTGCCGAGCTGCTGGAGGCCAGTGTCAGTTCGGTACGAGCCGTGGACCGCTTGAAGGAGTTCTCCGCCCGGCTCGAACCGAGCAAGGCCGTTCCGGCTGTCCGCGAGTTCCGCGAGCGGCTTCAGGCACTGCCAGCAGCTTGATTCTCCCAAGGAGCCGAAGCATCGGTGCTTGGGACTCCGCAAGGTCGAATTCTCCTACGTCAAGGAGCTAAGTGGCTGGGAGAATGGCGCCATGACGACGATCGACGGCGAGGTTGCGCCCGGATTCGAACCAGTCCGGGAGGCGTTCGAGGCGAATTTCGCCCGGCACGGTGACATCGGCGCGGCGTTCTGTGTCTACCAGGATGGCCAGCCGGTGGTGGATCTGTGGGGCGGCGTCGCTGATCCCGACACCGATCGAGTTTGGACGCGGGACACGTTGCAACTGGTCTACTCGGCAACCAAGGGAGCGACCGCTACAGCGGCCCACATGCTGGTCGAACGTGGTGAGCTGGATCTCGACGCACCGGTGGCCAAGTACTGGCCCGAGTTCGCCGCAGGCGGCAAGGCGGACATCACGGTGCGGTGGCTGCTGTCCCACCAGGCCGGCCTTGTCGCATTGGACCAGCCTGTGCCGTTGAGCCAGGCACTGGCCTGGCACCCGATGGGGGCGGCTTTGGCCGCCCAACGTCCGCAGTGGACGCCAGGCACGGCCCACGGATATCACGGCCGAACCTGGGGCTGGCTGGTCGGTGAGGTGATCCACCGAGTGTCCCGCCGTTCGCCGGGCCGCTTCTTCGCCGACGAGATCGCTGGCCCTCTGGGGCTGGACTTCTACATCGGGCTGCCGGTCAGCGAACGGCAGCGGGTTAGCCGCATGGCGTATCAGCCGCCGACTGTCGACCTCACCACCTTGCCGCCAGAGCAGATTCCCGAGGACCTACGCGAACTGGTGGCGGCTTGGCGCGACCCGAACTCACTGAGCAACCGGGCCTTCGCGGTGACCGACCCAACCGCCATCGACTTCAACTCACCCGAGGTCCAGGCCGCCGAGCTGCCGTCCTCCAACGGCATCGGTACCGCCCGCTCACTGGCAAGGATGTACGCGGCGGTGATCGGCGAGGTGGACGGCGTACGCCTGGTCAGCGAAGAGACCCTCGCGGCAGCGACCAAGGAACAGGCCAGCGGGCCGGACCAGGTCATGGTGCTGCCCAGCAGGTTCAGCTCCGGGTACATGCTGCCGACCGAGGACAACCCCATGACCGGGCCGAACGCCTTCGGTCACACCGGCCGAGGCGGATCGCTCGGCTTCGCCGACCCCGAGCACGGCATCGCATTCGGCTACGCCATGAACAACATCATCAGCGGGTCCGATGACGTGCGTGCGGCGTTGTTGGTCGATGCGGTACGCAGGTGCTTGGCGTAGTGAGGTTCTTCGAGTTGGCCACCGATCAGGTGACGGTCCGTGAAACGCAACGAGCGAGGCCCCCGGACTGTTGATCGAGATGTCTGACGTCTCCATCACGTTGCTCGGGGGCCTCGTTGGCCGTCCATCCTGCCGCACTCGACCTGCCGCATGCACTCGTGGAATGGGTCACCGTGCTGGTCGTCACCCGTGAGGGTGACCGCCGCTGCAAGCTCCGGCCATCCCAACACGCGATGGTGGCATTGGTGTACCTGCACGAACACACCACCCTGGCAAAGATCGCCACCGGGTTCGGGACCAGCGAGTCCACCGCCCACGCCTACACCAGCCAGGTCATCGGCCTGCTCGCCGAACGGGCACCGGGTCTGCTGAAGGTCCTGCGCGAGACCAAGGCGGACTTCGTCCTGCTGGACGGAACCCTGGCGGAGTGCGACCGGGTCGGCGACGGCCGGGCCGACTATTCCCACAAACACCGGCGCCACGGCGTGAACGTGCAGGTCGTCACCGACCCCGACGGCCAGCTGTGGCTCTCACTCGCTCTGCCGGGCCGGGCCCACGACCTGACCGCAGCCCGGACCCACCGGATCATCCGCATCTGCGAGCGCCAGCGGGATTTCAAGTCCAGTGAGACGGTTGTGACGCTATGAGGTTTGTGGTGAGGGTTCCTTGCGCTTGGCCGGGGCGGGTCCGGCGGGCGTGGTGCTGGTCATGAGGGGATGGTTCTCATGTTGTGCCCTCTCAGGCTCACCCGCCGAAACGGGGCGTCTCACCCAAGGCTGACAGAGAGGGGTGGCGTCAAGAGGTGTAGAGCGAGCTGCCCTGAGTTCGTAGCGCTCGGCGATCTTGTTTCAGGTGGACCGCAGAGGTGTCCCTGGCCCTGCCGTGAGGCTTCCTCGCGCTCGGTAGGTGGGACGTAGGCGGGTGCGGAGCCGCTCTTCCCGATGGAGTGTGAGGCGGGGTTTGGGACAGGCTAACGTGCTGACCGCCCCCACCGGACAGCTCTCCTTCACCGCATGAGGGTGCGTCAAAGACCTGCCTCCCTGTCCCGGATGCAGTGACGACAGAGCGGGATCGGGGCCATTGACGGCTGATGCGTGATGTCAACGGACTTGTGAGCATGGCGTTTCCGGGACCGAAGCCCTGACCATTGAGGACGTGATCGGTGAATGCGATCAGATTTGGGGGAGGGCGTCGATGCCCGAGGAGTCGGCTGCGTGTCCGGGCGGCGGAGCCAAGACGGCCGGGCGTACGTGAGGGCCGGCTGATAGTTCCGATCGACCGTGTGGGCTCAGCGGCGCCGTTCCCTGGGGCCCAGGGGAGCGTTCACGTGCCGGGCGGTACATGGCCCTCACGCCATCTTCACATCTTCGTAGGCTCTTGCGGAAACAATCCTGCATCCCCTTGACGTTGATGCCCTCTGAGTCGAGGAGGGGAAGGTGCCGGGCCTGAAGCTGTTCCGCACGGACACGACAAAAAGCGGCATGATCGAGGTCATACCGCGTTTTGCTGAGGTCGAGGCTGATGTACAGGGTCTCGTCGAGAGCCACATGGAGACGCTGCTGGGTGTCAGGTTCCTGGCGAGCGAGTACAGCACCGGGCGGGTCCACGGGGGCCGGATTGACTCGCTCGGGCTGGACGAGAACGGGGCGCCGGTCGTCGTGGAGTTTACCGACCGCAGGTAGTCCTGCCCGTGATGTCCGTCTGGGACTGTGACCAGCACGTCCCAGGCTTGTTTACCGACCGTGTCCGGGACGTCTGTCATGTTCTGGAGTCGGTACGGAGGACGAGTGGCACGGCGTGTGGTGGTCGGGGACTTGCGGGTCCAGCAGATCGAGCGGAAGGACGGGCGGCGGTCGTGGACGATCGTGTGGCCCGAGGGGACGGTGTACGCGGAGGCGGACCGGTTCCTGCGTCTGCATGATGGTTCGGGAACGCAGAGGACGTACGCGTATCTGCTGGTGGACCATCTGCGGTGGCTGGAGCGGGAGGGCCTGACCTTCGCCGCAGTTCAACTGCGGGACCTGGAACGGTACATGGGTATCGTCGGTGCCGAGGTCCGCATGCCGCTCGGCGAGCCGTGGCGGGTCGGCAAGCGCCCCTACGGCCACTCCGCGTTGTCGACCGCGGCGGCTTGTCTGAAGGGCTTCTACCTGCACCAGTCCTCCCTCGGCATCAACGGCGAACTCGGCAAGAAGCTCGACAAGTCGCGGCTGCCGTCGCGGGTGGACCGACGCCGTTCGTTCCTCGGGCATGTGAAGTCGTCGCTGCCCAGCAACCCGCTGGCGCCGAAGGGGCCGCACCGCCGGCATCCGAAGATGCTTCCGGACGGCGCCCGGGAGAGGCTGCTGGAGACGGTGAACGGCGCCCGGGACCGGCTGGTGGTTACCTGGCTCGCCGACGGCGGGCTGCGCATCGGCGAGCTCTGCGGGCTGCACCTGGTCGACCTGCACTTGCGCGAGAACGCGGCCTGCGGCGAGTGCCGCGCCCCTCACCTGCACGTCTGCCACCGGCCCGGCAATCCGAACCGGGCCGAGGCCAAGACCAAGCACCCCTGGCGGGTCGAGCACGGCATCGTGACCGGCGGGCTGATCAAGCGGGTCAGCCCGGCAATGGTGCACACCTACTTCGAGTACGTCACCACCGAGTACCCGCGCGGCGCCGGGCACGGCATGCTCCTGGTTCAGTTGCACGGCGCCGATACCGGACAGCCGTGGGCGCCGGTCGGGGCCCGGCGGATGCTCGGCCGGGCCGGGAAGCGCGCCGGACTCGGGGTCGTGAAACCCCATGCCTTCCGGCACTCGTTTACTTCCGCGGTTCTCGACGCGGCCGACGGCAACACGCTGATCGCCCGGGACGCCGGCGGCTGGGCCTCGGCCGCGATGGTGGATGAGGTGTACGGCCACGTCGATGTCCACGACCCGGTCTTCGACGCCGCTCTGCGCACGGTCTGGGGTGAGACGAAGTGACGACGCCGTCGCTGCTGCCGCAGCAGGATGCCCGCACGCGACGGGACCGGCTGGAAGTGCTCACCGCGCTGATCAACGGGCCCGAGTTCGACCCGGTGCTGCGCGGCGGGGTGCTGAAGATCCCGCCGACGCACCCGGTCTATCCGTGGAGCTGCACAGTCGTCGACTGCGAGCGGCCCCGCTGGCGGCGCTACGCGATGTGCTCGGTGCACGCCGGGCAGTGGCAGGAGGCGGAGGCGCGCGGCATAAGCCGGGCTCAGTTCCTGCGGACCGCGGAGCCGCTGCCGGCCACGGAGATGCCGGAGGCGATGATGTGCCGGATCTGCCCGCAGCGGCCGGCGTTCAGCCTGCAACTGGTGCTGTGCTTCCGGCACCGCAACCGGTGGCTGAGCCACCTGAAGCGGCACCCCGAAGGACGTGTGAACGAGGGGGAGTTCGAGCGATGGCTGGCCGACCAGCCGTGCCTGCCGGGCTACGGCGAGTGCCGCGCGGACGTGTGCGACGAACTGGCCGCCTCGCCGCTGGGGTTGTGCGGCGCGCACGAGCGCGGCTACATCCGGGCCGGGCGCCCGGGCGGGGCGAAGCCGCCGAAGAACTTCTTCGCCACCTACGAGCGCAGTGATCGCCCCGTGCCCGTGACCTGTGAGGACGAAGTCGCCTTCCGTACCTGGTGCAGCGCACAACTGCCGGTGCACCGCACCGGAACGGTCAACCTGCGCGGGCTGCGGCCCCTGCTGAGGGCGGAGTTGCAGTGGGGCATGTATGTCCACGGCCTGCAGCCCGTCGCCGTGTGGCACCTGACGTGGGTGCAGTCGCTCGCGGACGAGTGCCAGCGCCGCGACGTGGACTCCCTGGCCGGCCTGGAAGCCTCCGTCTTCCGCCGCGCCTACCACCAGCGCATGGTCCAGGAGATGCAACAGGCCCTGCGGAAGATCTACTTCACCCCCTCCGACACCCGGGATGCCGGCTACATCGAGACCGAGCACTTCGGGGTGCGCTTCCCCCACCGCTCCAGCTACGTCGACCTGACCTGCATCACCCAGCAGTGGCTGCGCGACCTCTTGTGGGATCACATCGCCGACGTACTGCGCTCGCCCACCTGCCCGCGCAGCGCCCAGCCGGTGGACTTCGTGCGCCGCGCCGGCGCCGAACTGTCCGCGTTCTTGGAGGCGGAGGCGCCGGGCGGCGGCCACGACCCCACCGTGCTGCGCAGCGAGCACGTCCACCGCTTCGTCGCGGACCTGCGCAACCGCGAACGCCTCGGCCTGGCCTTCCGCGGCCAGGCCCGCCTGGACGGCAAAAGGGCGAAGGTCACCGAGAACTCGCGCCGGATGGTGTTCAACTACGGCCGGTCCCTGCTGCGCGGCGCGCTGGACAGCGGCAGCGCCGAGAGAATCGGCCTGGACCGCACCTTCATCGCCGCCATGCCGGTCGGCGGCCCGGGCACGCCCCGCAGCCGCAACCCCTTCCCCGACGAAGTCGCCCGCGCGCTTGCGGACGAAGCCAACCTGCAGCAGCTCGCCGACGGCTACGACCCGCACGACCGGGGCCTGCGGGACATGTGGGAGACCATCATCGTCACCGGCCGACGCGCCAGCGAGGTCATCCAGCTCCGCCTGGACTGCATCGGCCGCTACGGCGGGCTGCCCCTGCTCTGGCACGACCAGACCAAGGTCGGCAACCTGAACGCGGCCGTCCGCATCCCCGACCAACTCCTGGACCGGCTCGAAGAACGCCGCCAAAAGACTCTGACCCACTACGCCGACCGGCACGCCGGCCGCCCGCCCACTGCTGCCGAACGCGCTCACCTGGCCCTGTTCCCCACCGACATCCTCAACCCCGACGGCCGCCGCGCTTTGTCCTACACCTGGTTCCACACCGGCTTCCGCAGCTGGATCGCCGACCTTGACCTCGGCGGTCACTACGTCGCCCACCAGGCCCGGCACACGCTGGCCACCCGGTTGCTGCGGCACGGCGCGAGCCTGACGCACATCCGCCGCTACCTCGGCCAGGTCTCCGACCGCATGGCCGAGCACTACGTCCACCTGACCCAGTCGGACCTGGACAACGTCCTCCAGCATGTATGGGTCGCCGGACCCGGCACCACGAGTCCCGGCGAAATCCTCACCAGCGACACCATCCCGCTTACCCGAGAACAGGCCCAGGCCCTGGCCATCGACCTGTCACGCCGCAGCACCCCCGCCGAGGGCGGGTTCTGCACCTTCCAGCCCGTCGTCGACGGCGGCGCCTGCCCCTGGAGCCTCGACTGCCACAACTGCGACAAGTTCGTCCTGTCCGGCGCCGATTTGCTGTACTGGCGGCGGAAACGTGAGCAGTGGCGGCTGCTGGCTGAGGGTGCCCCCGATGACGCCACCGCCGACTACCTCCACCGCTACTTCGAGCCCACTGCCCGCGCCATCGACGGCCTGGAGAAGGCCCTGGCCGGCCTCGGTCTCCTCGACGACGCCCTGGCGCTGGACCTGCGCAAACCCCAGGACTACTTCCACCGCGTGTGGTCCACCGCCTTCCGCGCCGCCGACCTCGCCGACGCAGGCAGCGACGAGCAGGGCGAATACAGCGATACGTGCACAGACGACGGAGACGCCCCCGAACAGGACGCCGCATGAACACCGCCACGGTCCCCGAACCCCGCACCGCGGCGGCCCTGGCCGCACGCCGCCGCAAAACCGAAGCCGCCCTGGAGCGCATCCACGACGCGATCGCCCGGATTCGACGCGAGAAAGCCCAGGTCAGTGTCGCCGCTGTTGCCCGCCGCGCGGACGTCTCGCGCACCTTCCTCTATGACAACCCCGATGCCCGGGCCGCCATCGCTTCGGCGATGGCAGAGGCCGGCGAACGACGGTCGGGGATGCTCGTCGAGCAGGACACCGAGCGGCAGGCGACCTGGCGCGAACGTGCGCTGAACGCCGAGGAGGCTATCAAGGGCGCCCACGCCGAGATCCGCATCCAGCGCACCCGCATCGGCGAACTCCTCGGACAAATCCGGGACTTGGAAGCAGAGTGGACCGAGGAGGCCATCCAGCGGATCACCACCGAGAACACCACCCTCAAGCAACGAGTCCGGCAGCTCACCGCCGACAACCGCACCCTCGACGAACGGCTCAAGGCCGCCCGCTCCAACCTCCGCTTCCAAGACCGCCGCGTCGCAGACCTCGAAGCCCAACTCGCCGCTCCTGACAGCTGATCACACCCAAGCAGACACCTCGTGGCGGATGGCGGCATCGGCCAGCCGTCCCGGCTCGAAGACCGCCACCGCCACGCGGAGCTCGGGAGTGAGGGCGCCCCAGAGCTCCTCCAGGAGTTCGTCCTGGTCGGCTGCCTCGGTCCGGGCTTCGAGGAACGGCTCGCCGGTCGCGACCGAGCGACCATCGGAGCGGTACGTCGTCATCAACACAGCGTCCCCCGGCTCCAGATCCCTGACCGCGAGCGTCAGCACGTCAGCCGCCGCCCGACCGCTGCGGCTCCGCCGCGCAGCACCGAACCACGCCGCCTGTCCCGAGTGGACGTCCGCCACCACGGTGACACGGGGCGTGAAGATCGGTGGATCGGGCTCGTACTCCAGCCCGCCCAGCGCGTCGACCGGGCTTTGAGTCTCCTGCAGCCGGTCCGACACCACGGCGACCTGCTCGCCGTTGCCGAAAACCAGCCACCCATCCCGCTCGCGGGCCGCAACGTAGTGCCGAAGCGGATCGTGTTCGGCCTCGCCGGTCGGCGCGACGATCAGTTCTCCCTCGCCGCGGCGCACGGCGCGGGCTTTGGAGGCCGCACTGCGTCCGGTCAGGAAGTAGCCACCGCACAGCGCGCCGCTGAGCGTCCTCGCCCACAGCACGCCCCGCCCCGGATAGCGATTGCCTGCGACAACCTCGTGCACCAGATCCACCGGGCCGCACACTCCTCTATCTACTCGAACGCGAAGCGCAGGTCTCTACGCACCGCCATCCAACCGCAACGGCATCGGCGTCCGCTGGACAGGCCCCTATTCGACGCATCAGGCTCATCTTGGCAATGCCTCGGAAGAGCGACACTGATAGGTAGTGAGCCAGCGTCACGGACATGTAGTCTATGAATCGGCGCAGTTCAGAGCCGGTGCACGGGCTCCTGCGGTCAGTAATGTCGAGTACAAGCGCGGTGTGGATGCCGGGGTCATCAACCAGGGGCTGTTTTACCTGGCGTGGCTGATGGACCACCGGGCCGAGTTCGAGCACCTTGTCCGCGGCCGGTTCGGGGTGACGGCTGCATCCCAGGTTCTGTGGAGTGCGCCCCGTCTGATCTGTATCGCCGGAGACTTCACGCGCTACGACGTGCACGCCGTGCGGGAGCACCGGCGGTCGATCGACCTGGTCCGATACCGGCTCTTCGGCGGCGATCTGCTCGGGCTGGAGACCGTGGCGTCCGTGAACGGCGGCATCCGGCCGGCGCGTCGGACCTGCGGTCGGGCGGCCGTCCGGGCGGGGGCCGGCGTTCAGGACGCGTCGATGGTTGAGCTGGCGGGCGCGGTCGACGAGATTCTGCTCGGGCTCGGGGAGGGTGTGAACCGTGTGGAGCGTCAGCAGTACCGGGCGTACCGGCGGCTGCGGAACTTCGCCTGCCTGTGCCCGCCGCAGCGCAGCAAGTTGCTGGTCTACCTGAGGGTCGACCCGAAGAAGGTCGACCTCGTGCCCGGCTTCACCCGGGACGTGACGGGGCTGGGACACCATGGCACGGGGGACCTGGAGGTGCAGGTGCGTACGGAGCGGGATCTGGAGCGTGCCCGGGACCTGTTCCGGCTCGGCTATGCCGGAGCCTGACCCACAGACGTCGTGGGCGGCGGAGCAGCGCGGGGCAGGGGGTCTCTGAGCGGCGGGGCACGGCGGTGGGTCTCTCGACGGTTGGTGAACCGGCGGTTTCCGGCTCTTTGTTCTCCAGGCTTGTGCCGTCGGCTCGGCCGCCCGGACTGACTGCCGGGTACCGTTCTCCTCCGCCTTCATCTGCGGCAGTCCGTGTATGCCCGCGTCGCCCCCGCCGCGGAACTCCTCGGTCGTATGCCCGGACTTCTCGCAGGTGGCCGTGAGTTTGTACCTCGGCCGCAGTACGGCGCGCTCCCGCCTCCCGTTCCCACCCCTCGCTCGGGGGTTGTCGCCGTCCTGTCGCTGCCACGATCGGCTTCGTCGAGCGGCTGCGGGGCGGAGCGGTTGGCTCAAATCGGGCCCCTCGTCCGGTGATTCGGGCACACGCCCCTAGTGTGCACACCCTGGATGTGCATACTGGGGGTATGCGGTCGTTCTTGGGGGTCGTGAACCCGCTCGGCGTGAAGGTGTTCGACACCTCCGGCTATGCCTCGCTCCATGAGGTGCGCGATCGGGCGCACCGGGATGCCCTCACGGCGGACATGCGCCGGCGGGGATGGCAGGGCCCGCCCACGGTGGTCCTGGCCGACCATGCGATTTCGCTGACCGGCGTGCACCGGCGGTCCGCCGCCGCGCAGGCCGGGCTCGACGAGGTCCCGGGCGTGTCCCTGGAGGACCTGTTCGGGGCCTGCGGGAAGGACATGTGGGAGCTGGTCAACGGCAGCGAGGAATACGCGACTTCCTACTACTACGACTTCAGCCGGCTGATCAACGATCACCTGCCCGAGACCGTCATCGAGTCCTACGGACTCGACATGCAGTGACCGGACGTCACGGAGGACCACAGTGAGCACTGACATTACGACCACCGGGTACGAACCCGAACTGCACGACGTCGCCGCCGAGGTGGCGTCGGTCCTGGAGGAGATCACCGACCCCACCGAAATGTACGCACGCGCGACAGCGGCGCAGGTGCACCACCAGGCCGTGGTCTCGGCCCTGGCGCTGGTCCGCAGCCGCTGCATGGCCGAATTCAATACGCCAGACGCCGACGGGAACAAGTATTCCTTCGACCGGATCGGCGACTTCACGGGGGTGAGCGCGTCCGGTGTGCAGAAGCTTGTCGTGCGCGGGCGTCCCCTGCTGGAGCGTCCCTTCCCCGTGCCGCTCACGGTGGACGACGTCCTGCGGTTCCTCCAGCACGCACCCGGCGGGCCCGACGCGGGCACCGAGGGGGATCTGTCGTGAATCTCGCCCGCCTGGTGCGTTACGCCACCGACCGGAACCTGGCCTACGGGTGGCGCCGCCGCCGCGTCCCGTGGGTACTGGACATCACCGACCCGCACGCACCCGCCTTCACCCCGTACGGTGAGACGGAGGAGGTGCCGTACGTGCGAAGGTCGGGCACGGGCTCGGCTCCCCGGCCCGGCTGCGACAACCTCGAGTACCTCATGGGCCGCCACAAGGACGCCTGGAGAGACCAGATCGCCTCTTTCACCGATCAGGACGACGGTCCTGCTGCCCGTGACCTCCGCGCGGCGCTCGACGCGGGAGTCTTCACCGCCCTGGCCCCACCGCCGGGGTCGAAACCGGCAGACCTTGTCGTCCTGCGTGCGCGTGGAGGGTTCCTCCACAACGACCCGGGACTGCGCAGGTTCTGGCAGGACCGGCTGCGGGCCGGGCTGGACAGCGGTCTGAGCGGCGTGTGCCTGGGCTGTGGCGGCACCGGAGTACCGCTGGCTCGGCTGGTGCCCGCCTACCTTCCGCCCTCCGCGTTCGGGCAGAGCGGTTCCGGAGACCTCGCCATGTATCCCTCCGGCCCGGAACGTTCCGGCTCCCGCTCCGGCGCCGCATCGATGCCGGTCTGCCTGGACTGCGCGTGCGCGCTGGGCGCCGCCCTGCCCTCCCTCGCGGGCGGCCCCGGCCATCACCACCGCACCCGGGAGGGAAAACTCCTCCTGTGGTGGGGGCTGGACGGCGCGGGAGACATCGACCTCAGCCGGCTCCTTACCCGTCCCGACCGCGCCGATCTGGACGCCGTGCCCTCCGGCGGACGCATGTGCGTGATGCTGCTGCAACCCGTCAACGGACGGATCTCCCCGATCTGGTACCTCGACGAGCCCACCCAGACGGTGCTCGACCGCATCCGCCGCTGGTACGACCGCACCGGAGTCCTCGACGGATGGTCCGACACCGTCGAGCTGACCGGTATTCCCGTCATGCACGCACAGCTCGAACGCTGGAATCCCGCGACGAAGACGTACAAGTCGAGGCCGTCTCTCCTCCCGTCAGAGGCCGATCTGTGGGAGACGGCCCTGTCCGGCCAGCCGCGGCCGGGCTACGCCAACACCGTCCTCATCGCCATCCGCGGCGACGGCCGGATCTCCACCGGGCGCACCGCACTGCTCCAGTACTGCCAGTCCGACACCGCCCTCCCCGCCCCGGGAAACCGGAAGGAGTGAGGTCCCGGCTCCTGCCCCGCCGGGGCAGGAGCCCGCATTCCTGGTCCCCGGAGCAGTCGGTACCCGCCCGCGAAGCTTCTACTCTGCCGTCGTACGCGCCGGAGGCCGTCCTCGCCGCAGGCGGGCTCACCGGCCTGCTTGCCGCCGGCCGCCTCCTTGGGGCGACGGTCCGGTTGGCGTGCGGGCTGCCGAGAGGCGGACGGACGACGCGGTCGCCATTCCCACGTAGGGGCTCCAGGGCCCTGAGGTAAGCGGGCGTGCCGCGCCGTCCGCCCGCGGTTCCCGTCCATGGCCGAGGACGGGGGCCTTCCCCTCGAGCCTTTTGCTCGCGGTGAACGCCTTCGCCCTCGGACCGGAACGAGGCCCGAAGAAGCGGGAAGAGACTCAGGGGCGCCGGTCGCGGCGGCCGAGCACATGACGGTGGATCGTTGCCGGGCTGACGTCGAACTGCTTCGCCACGGCGGACACCGGCGTGTCGGCGTCGAGCAGACCGCGGGCCAGGCAGATCTGGGCCTCGGACAGGGGCGGCGTCCGCCGCGGCCTGTCCGGAGCCCCGGGCGCGTCCGGGTCGTAGGAGAACGCGATGCCGTCGTCGTACGGCGTCCGCGCCGCCATGCAGTGGTACAGGCACAGGACGAGCCGGCGTGCCGTCTTGCGCAGCGCCGTGGCGTGGGCGTCGCCGGCGGCGCGCCGGCGCCGGTAGTACTGGTGGGCGCCAGGGGAGTGCGACGCCATGGAGAACGCGGCCTGGTGCAGGGTCGCGCGCAGGAGGGTCGATGATGCTTTGCGGGCGGAGACGCGGCAGATCGTGCCGGACGCCCAGGTGACGGGGGAGACGCCGGCGTAGGCGGCCAGGGACCGGCCGCCGGGGAACTGCTCGGCAGCGTCCCCGATCTCGGCCAGCAGGTGCGCGCCGAGCGTCGCACCGATACCGGGAACCGCGCGGAGCACGGAGTGGTGCGGATGGCGGCCGTAGTAGATCTCCATGTCCTGGGCCAGGCGGTCCGTCCGGCGCACGGTGTCCTGCACGGCCGCCACCAGGTCCCGGATGCGTATCGCCTCGGCCTCCTCCACGTCGGGGTCGAGGAGCATGACGGGCCGGCAGAACAGCATCCTCAGGCGTTCCGCCTCCCGGTCCACGGCCCGCACACGCCCGGCCTGGGAGACCAGGTCCGCCAGGCCGGCCCGGGTGAGCCGGGAGGCCGCGCGCGGGCCGGGAGCGGCGGCGAGAACCGCGAGGGCCTGAGGACTGCGCAACCCGCCTACGCTCGCAGGCCAGGCGCCGACGGCGGCAGGCCAGGTCCGCACCAGGCCGGCGCGCAGACGGTGCAGTGCCTCGGTGCGTTCCTGTGCGGCGGCGCGATGGCTGCGGGCGACCGCCCTGAGAGCCAGGGTCGCGGAGCTGCCGGGGACGGGCGCCCGGTAGCTTCCGGCACGGACCATCGCGGCGAGCATCCTGGCATCCGCACGGTCGCTCTTGGCGACACCGAGGGCCGCGCGCTGGCGTGCAGCGCGGAACGGGTCGACATGGACGACCGCCATCCCCGACGAGGCCAGGGCCCGCGCGAACGGGAGGGTGGTGTCCTCGATCCCGGTCACCGTGGCACGCCACTGCCGCGCGAACGTGGACAGGAACGCCCTGTACTCGGCGACCGGGTCGTGCCCCGCCGTGTAGACGATCCGTGTTTCCGCCACAACGGACCCGGCTGCGTCCACGACGGCGAAGTCGAGCCACCGGTCCGCCCAGTCGCATCCCGCGAACAGCATGTGACGACGCTCCTCACTGCCCCATCCGGGGTGGTAGAAAAATCTACCACCCTTGATTGGGGGTGGAGTGCGACCGGATCGGCGAGAATGGGTGTGAGGAATGTTGGATCAGGCAACTGGCACGGTGGAGTGGGATGTGGCGCGGGAGGTTGTCCCCCGGGATCACATGGCGCCAGGAGCTGAGTGGCCGGACGGGGAACTTGCCGACGATGCGCCTGCTACCGCCCGCCTCGGCCAAATCATCGCGCAAGCACTCCGTCGGGTAATAGTGCAGAGAGCCCTCGGGGCGCGTGAGCTTGCCCGTCTTGCCCAAATGTCGCACCCCACGATCAAGAGCATGTTGGACGGGGAGCGGCTTCCTTCAGTGCACACCCTTTTTCTCCTGGAGCGGGCGTTGCAGGCTCCTCTGTATCCGGGCGATCTGTACAGAACCTCCGAGAGAGGCGACGAGCAAGAGGGGGAACTGCCCGGTCCGTGAGGAATCTCTGTACAGGGGCAGTTGACGGCGGTTCGGCCCAGATCTGGCTGCTCCGGAAGGTGGCCGCGAGCCGGGCCTGGAGTAGTACTTGGGCGCTGTGCGGGCTTGGCTGTCCCGGAGCGGGAGACGTCGGACGGCCGTTGCGGGCGCCGAGTTCGGCATCGTGTGCGGGCCCGGTCGTGGTGCGGGCATCGGCGGCCTGGTGCCAGGCGCCTGTCTGCGGTGAACGGCGTGACGCGGGGTGGCGCAGTGATGGCTACGGTCGGTGATGGGTCGATCGGTGGTTGCGGCTGAGTGGCGGTTCCGTGGGCTGGTTCAGCAGGTGCGTGGAAGTGCCCGGAGGGGATAGGTGGCGGGGCGCGAGGCGGGTCCGGGAGCGGTTCGTGGAGGGTGAGGCTGGAGACAGCCCGAGGACCGGAGCGAGCGCGGTGATGCCTGCGGGGGTGAGGTGGATGCGGTCCCAGTGCGGGCCGCCAGGGTAGGCGGGAGGCACGGTCCGGGGAACACGGTGGACCAGGCCCTGCGATTCCAGGGTGCGCAGTGCGCTGACCGGGACGCGGTTCTCGCGGGAGCGGGTGCGGTCGCGTCCGAGGGAGTTGTCGGCGCAGGCGTGTCCGCGGGCGATGTCGGTGAGGGCGGTGTGCTCGCCGGAGGTGAGCTGCCGGGCGGCGATGGCGGTTCCTGTGCGCCGCCGTGTTTCGGCGGCGAGGACTTCGGCGCAGTCGACTGCTGCTTCAGGCGCCCAGGTGGTGAGTGCGCGGGCGACGTGGTGGTCCTGGCCGACGGATCCGGAGCTGAGATGGGCGAGCTGGGTGAGCCGGGTGAGGACGGCCGCCAACTCCGCGTTCGCCGGGAGCCGTTGCTCCTGGACGGTGCTGATGGCGGCCCGGGTGGCGGCGGAGAGCCGGACGGCCGAGGCGCCGAGGGTATCGGCGAGAGGGACGGTTGCGTGGTGAGGGGCACGGATGTCGAGCATGTCGTTGTGCCGGGTGAACTCGGCGGCGAGGAGAAGCAGTTGCTCGACGGGGGTGGGTACATCGAACAGGGCGGCGGTGGCGGCCGGATCGGTCATGGGAGTCGAGATGTAGTGGGGGCGGTGCCGGCAGCGCTGCTCATGCGGTTCCGGTCGGGGAGGCGCTGGTGGTGCTGGAGGGCCGCGCTGGCGGCTGCGCGGCCCGCGTCCGCCGGGGGACGCTGTGGTCGGCGGACGGGGACGATGGTTCGGGGCCGTGCAGCGGGTTTGACGGTGGGGTGGATCACGTGTGTCCGTGGCCGGGGTCAGCGGCGGTGGTGCGCGGAGGGTGCCGGTGGAGGCGGGACGGGGAGCGAGGGAGCGCTGGCCGCTTCGACGAGGCGGGTGGTGGTGCCGGTGGCGAGTTCGTCGGTGAGTTCGGTGAGGAGGTGCGTGGGGGTGTAGGCGCTGGCGTGGATCGACCAGGTGGGGTGGTCGATGCTGTGGCCGGACCAGATGGTCCAGGTGGCGGTGGACTGGGACTCGCGGGCGGCGAAGGGGTCGAACTGGATTCCGGCGTTCAGGGTGTTGGGCGTGCGGGTCTGCGGGGGGTGCCAGCGCAGGAGCTGTCCGTGGGCGCTACAGGTCCAGCCGGCGTCGGTGAGGGGGCTGGTGGCGGCGGTGACGTCCTTCTCGGTCAGTGAGCTGCCGAGGGCCATGTCCATGGGGTCGGCTACGGCGAAGGCGCTGAGGACGGAGGTGAGGATGTCGTTGGGGGCGCCGCAGGTGACGGTCATCTTCCAGGTGCGATCGCTGACCGGTGTCTCGTAGGCGGCGATCGTCCACGCGGCGCCGCGCAGATTGGTGTCGTGGTCGACGAGGATGCGCAGGGTGAGGGATTCGTGCGCGGCGACGGAGGCGCTGTCGTCCCAGGTGCTGTAGCGCGTCCAGGTCGGGTTGCCGGCGAGGAAGGTGTCGAGGACGCTGTCGTGGTCGGCGGGAGCTGCGGCGTGGGAGGGGATGGTCTCGACGCGGGGGACGGCGCGGCGGGCATCGGCGACGCGGCGTTCGTCGGGGGTCTCGGGGGCGGGGCCGAGGCGTACGGCGTCGCCGTGGAGGTCCTCGAAAGCGGCGATGGCTTCGGCGGTGGTGGGGTAGGTGCTGGTCACGGTGCGCCGGTCGTCCTCGCCGACGAGGTGCACGCTCTTGCCGCGGGTGTAGGTGCCGACGGCGGCGGTGGTGTCGGCGTCGCCGGGCACGTGGGCGTGGATGGTGAGGTGGCCGTGGGATATGTCGTCGTAGAGCGCCTGGCTCTCACCGGGGACCTTCTGCTGGGTGAAGGGGTGCCGGGTGAGCGTGCCGTACAGCCGGGGGGTGTATTCGATACCGATGCCGGGGTTCAGGCTGCGCAGGGTTTCCGTGGCGAGGACGAGTGCCTCGAGGGTCAGGTTGTCGATGCGGGCCAGGACGAGGGTGCGGCTGTCGACGTGGGTGAAGCCGCAGTCGATGAGGTCGGTGCCGGCGCTGAGGGAGCGGGAGCCGGTGACGGTGGCGACGACGGCGTCGGGGTGGACGGGGTGGTGGGCGAAGCGGACGTGGGTGTCGGGGGTGGTCATGTTCCTCGGGCTGCCGGTGCGGGGGACGGGGTACGGGGGAGCGGCGGGGTGTGCGGGGGCCGGGGTGGGGCGGTGCGGGGGCCTGCGCGCGGTGAGCGGCTGAGGGCGGTCGGGGTGCGGGGGCCGGCGGGGGTGGTGGCGGTGTGCCAGCGGGTGCGCAGGGTGGTGAGGGCGGCCAGCGAGCGGCGGGTGCCGGTGACGAGCTGGTGCGGGGTGGTGGTGGGGTCGTCGGCGTAGGCGGTGATGTGGGCGGCCAGGGTGCAGGTCTGGGTGAGGATCGCGCGGTGGAGGACTTTCTCGCCGAGGTGTTCCGGGCTCACGTCGGGGACGGCGAGCAGGTCGAGGAGGGCGCGTGCCGGGAGGGTGTCGGTGATCAGGCCGCGGTACTGGGCCTGGCCGAGGACGGTGACGGGGTCGATCATGTCGCCGCGGTGGGCGAGGGTGGTCAGGCACCGCCACAGGGCGGCGTGGAGGGGGTGGGCGAAGTCGTCGGCGGCGAGCCAGCGCATCTGGGGGACCGTGTACGGCTGGGCGGTCGCGGTGGCGAGCAGGAGCCGCTCGTCGTGCAACTCCTCCTCTCCCGCCTGCCGTTGGGTGGAGGGGAGCGGGGTGCGGGGGAGGGAGCCGGGGTGCGGGGTGATCTGTCCGCTCAGTTCGTCGAGGGCGGTGTGGAGGGTGTCGGCCTGGGCGAAGACGTCCTGGGGGCGGCTGAGGGTGGGGTCGGTCGCGGCCCGGGTGAGGCGGTCGGCGTGGTGGCGCAGGCGGCGGCGGACGTGGTCGTCGCGGACCATGCGCGCATAGGCGGCGACGTGCGCGGGGTGCGGGCAGGACTGGATCAGGGAGTGGAGCAGGGACGCGTCCAGGCCGCGGGTGCGGGCCTGGGCGTCGGCGAGCACTGTGTTGAGCCAGGCCGTGCCGGTGGCGTGCTGCGCCGGATCGGGTGCCGGATGGGTACTGATCGCGGTGAACAGCGCCTGGTGGACGGGGTGTTCGAGGTACTCGGCGTGCAGGGGGCGGGTGTCGGGCAGGCGCCAGGGTTCGAGGAGGAGGCCGCCGATGAGGGCCTGGCCGGCGTAGTGGGCGGGACGCTGCGCCGGCACCTGGCCGGGGTCGTCGTCTTCGGGGCGGGCGGGGGAGATGGTGGGGTTCATCAGGCGGCGAGTGAGAAGTCGTCGGGGGTGTAGGTGCGGTCGAGGTGCGGGGCCAGGAGGTGGGCGGCCAGGCGCGGGGGAACCGCGTTGCCGATCTGGGAGAACTTCTGGCCTTTGTTGCCCTGCCAGGGGTAGTCGGCGGGGAACGACTGGAGCAGGCCGGCCTCGACGGCGGTGATCCGGATCGGCGTGGGCGCCGGGAGGACGTCCGTGTCCGCCGCGGGGCCGACGGGCTCGGCGGTCCAGGTGCACTCGTTGGCGCGATGGCCGAAGAACAGGGTGCCGGCCGGTTCGAATTCGAAACGGACGGTGGCGTTGGTCTGATTGTTGCTGCGCAGCGCCCACCTCCACCCCGCCGCACCGGGAACGGCCGCCGGAGCGGGCCGGGGTCCGGACCGGGCGGGTTTCCACGTACCGCGGGCGCGCGCATCGGTGAGGGTTTTACGGGAGCCGGAGGGGAAGGGCTCGGCGCCGCCGCCCGGCCCCCCGCCGGCACAGATGGTGGGGACGGGCCGGTCGGTGGCACCCCAGCCCAGGGCCTGCGCCATCGACACCCACCGCGCGCGGCCCGGCCCGAACAGGCTGTCCGGCTCGGGGAGTTCGGCGTGCGTGGGCGGCGGAGGGGCGGCTGTGCGGGTGCGGGAGGCGATCAGGATCGCCCGCCGCCTCGTCTGTGCGACACCGTAGTCGGCCGCGTTGAGGATTCCCGCCCACACCGAGAACCCCCACCCGCGCAGGACCGCCGCGTACTGCCGCCACAGCGGGAGGACAGCGGGAACCTCTTCCATGAGCACCCACTCCGGCTGCCCGGCGGCGTGCAGTGCGTGCAGGTAGCGCATCGGCTCGGCGGCCAGGAGGGAGCGGGCGTCGGCGCACGCGCCGAGCAGCCGTTCACGGGTGTCGCGGCCGGCGGCGAGGTCGGCGACGGCCTGGTGGACGAGCGGCTGGTCGATCAGCCCCAGCCGATGTCCGGCCGTCGACCACGCCTGGCACGGCGGGGACGCGATCACCCCGCGCACGCGGCCCACGAACGGTCGTACCGGGTAGGCGGCGACGTCGGTACGGACCGTCGCCAGCCCGGCCGCCGCCCGGGTCCGGCACGCCCACTCGTCCCACTCCAGACCGACGTCCCGGGCGCCGAGCAGGGTGAGGGCGTGGCTCCAGCCACCGGGACCCGCGAACAGGTCGATGATCACGTCGCGAGCCCGAAGTCCTCCCGGACCGGCTCGGGTTCTTCGCCGCGGCACGCCCAGGGCGAGCACCCGTCGGTGACCCCGTGCTCCAGTTCGTCCGCGGCATCGGCGTGGTCGCCGATTTCGGCCTGGCGGGCGGCCCACTCGGCGGCCGTGACGTGGTCGATGGGGGCCTCGCCGAGCGGGACGCGGGAGCGGTGCAGGAACGCCTGGCCGAGCAGGGGGTTGCCGGAGGCGTTGGCGCGGGCGTTGCCCTGGCGGATCGCCGCGTCGAATTCGACGACGTCCGCCCATTCCTGCGGGCTCTCGTCCCGGATTTTCCGCCACTGGGCGTTCCCGTGGAAAGGGCAGCCGAGGCAGCTGGATTTCGGAGTGTCCGTGAGGCCGATCGAATTCAGGTACCGGACACAGTCCGCCCGCGACCAGTCCAGGTCGATCAGCGGGTGCCGGTTGCGCATGTAGCGGACGTCGGCGTCCTTGGCCCGGTGGAACTCGTCGGTCGAGATCCCCACCCACTGCTCGACGAATACGCCCTTCGGAATGCGCTGCGGATACGGATATCCCAGAAGTTCCCGGACCTTCTTCTTGATGGGTTTGATCTTGTATTCGCCTGTGCACTGGCGCCTCGTCATGCCTGCTCTGCCATCCTGGTTGAGGATGTAGAGGGGCATGGACGCGAAGCGATGGTCCGGGTCGAGAGCGTCGTCCCTGATGTTTCCCGCGGATACGCGGAGGACGGGTATTCCGGCGGGTTTCGCTATCTCTTCTTCGAGGCGGTCGAGATGGGAGTAGACGCTGGACGGCTCCCATCCCGTGTCGGCGAATATCGCGTAATCGACCTTGGGGAGGATGCCGTGGGCGGACAGGGCAAGCATCGTGCTGGACTGGACACCGGCACCGAGGGAGAGTGCACGGAATCGGGGCTGATCGGAAATGGGTTGTCCTGGGTTCGGGGAAACGGGAGGAAAAGCGCCGGAATGGCGGCAGCTGCGTCAGAGGCCGGGAAATTTTGGCCGCCGGCGGGCTACGGTCCGGCGTGGGGCGGGGGCGCGGTGGAGGAGGCGGGCGTCCGGCTCGATGAACTGCTGCGGGGCCGGCGCGATCAAGGCGACCCGTCCTGGCCGGGCGCCGGCCCGACGGCGCTGGTTCCCCACGCTGCGGCCAAGAGCTGTGGCCGGTCCGGCAGCGGCGTTCCGGCCGGGTCGGCGGCGCCTGGCATGCTGCCTGTGCGGTCCGGCGGGAGCGAACACACCACGCGCACAGCGGGATTGGGTGAGGAGGGCGCGCCGAGGGGAGGGGAGGGCGGGGCAGGGAAGGTGTTTCGTGGCGGGCGCCGTCGTCGCGCTGGATGCTGCGGGGGCGGTCAGAGCGCGCGGCGACGTGTCGGTGGCAGGGGCTGCGGACCGGTGGCGGCCCGGGAGCGGCGGCGGGCGCCGGCGGGGATGTCGGCTGGTGCGGGGATGCCCAGGTGGACGCGGGTACTGAGGCCGTGGGCGTATGCGTGTGCTTCGGCAGCGGTGACGGCGCCGAGCAGGCCCCGCTCGTCCAGGCCCTTCTGCGGGCTGTAGGACGCGCCGTCCGCCGTGGGGACGAAGCCGTGCTGCTCCAGGAGGGACCGGGCGGTGGTGGTCGAGGCGGCCACGACAACGGTGCCGTCACCGAACTGGAAGCGCAGGTCTGGTCCACCTGCCGGCCGGCCGGGGCTCCATCGGGTCGTCCAGGACAGGTCGACGAAGTCGTGCGTGTGGGCCAGCAGCCCGTACATCGCGACACCGGCGCGCTCGTGCACGTCCCGCGCGGTACCCGGTGGCATCAGGTAGAGCGTTCGGCCGGGATGCTCGCGCAGGAGGAAGCCGGCCTCGGTGAGCAGTTGGCCGGCGTCGGGGATGGAGCGGTTGAGGATGACGAAGGTGTGCCCGTCGTCGGTGGACCCGATGAATACGTCGGGGACGTCCAGGATCGACATGGTGGTCCAGCGGATGTGGTGAGTGGGTGCGGGGAGAACGGCTGTTGGGGTACGGCGGGTGCCGGTGTGTCAGCGGGTGGGGAAGAAGTCGGTCCGGTGGGGAGCGGGCCGCGCCGGGCCGGTGGTCCGTGGGCGCTGGGGGCGGCCGAACCCGTCGGCGAGGACGGCGATGCCCTGGGCGGTGAGGAACAGCCGCCGGTTCGGCACGGCGCCGGGGATCCGCGGGGGCAGGAGGCGGTGCGCGACGAGTTCGCGGGCTTCGAGGGAGCGGATCGTGCCGAGTGAGGGCCGGGGGTAGCGGCAGGAGACGTACTCCTTGCCGAGGTCGGTCCAGATCCTGATGTGCCCGCACGCGATGGCGTGCAGCGCGGCCCGCTGCACGGGCGACAGCCGTACGGCGGGGGGAGCGGCGGGCCCGGCACGGCGCAGGGCGATGTATTCGCCGACTCGCTGGGCCTGTTCGACGGCCGCCTGCGGTGCGAGGGCGGTCAGGGTCTCGGCGAGCCGCAGGTGCTTCGCGGCCTCGGACACGCTCGTCGGATCGGCGAGTTCCACGGGCTTCGTGCCGTCTTCGGCGTTGTAGAGCATGGCGAGGAGGACGTCGCAGGCGGTGGTCAGGTGGCGGACCGCGGTCGACGTCAGGAGGCCGAGCTGGGTGAGCTGCGTGCGGGCGTCGAGTTCCACGTCACTCAGCGGGGGAGGGAGATCGGTGAGGAGGTCGGCCGTGCGGAGGGTGGCGTGGACGGCGCGATGGGCGGTGCGGATGCTGTCCATCATCGCCGCCGTCGAGCGCAGTGCCGTGGGCGCGTAGAGGCTGTCGTTGAGCCGGGTGTAGAGATCGGCGAGGGCCAGCAGCCGCTGCGGGGAGGAGGGGGCGTGGGGCGGTTCGGGTTCGGGCGATGTCATGGGTGTGCTTTTCGGGACAGGGAGTTCGCACGGCTGGGGTGGGCCGTCGCACAACGCCGCGGGCGCACGGAGGGGGAGCGGGAACCACCGGTGCGGGCCGTCTGCACGAGGGGGCATGGTGGTCGCGCCTCGGCCGGGGACTGGAGGGTGTGGGCGTCCTGGACGAGGTCCGGGGGCTGTGCCGGGGAACGCGGAACAGGGAGGACCGGGATCGTCGTGGAGGGTCAGGCGCGGCCCGCGGATCGATGGAGCTGGGCGACGGCGTGGTGGACGTCCGGGGGGAGGGCGGTTGTGCGCACGGGGGTGATGAGGACGTCGTCCAGGCGCTGCACGAGGTAGGGGAGGTCACGGAAGGCGCGCTCGACCGGGGTGGACGTCGCGAGGTGGGTGAAGAACTGGCCGACGATCCGCTCGGGCGTGTCCTGGGTGAAGGTGGCCTCCCAGTGGGTGTCGACGCCGTCGTGCACGTGGTGGCGGAAACGCCACGGTATCTCGTCTTCTGGAGTGTGCTGGAGGCGGCAGTGGCCGTCGGGCGAGGTGAGGGTGTTCCCCTCGCTGTGCCAGTCGTTGAGGTCGGCGATCTGCACGGGAGTGCTGGTCGTGAGCGGGATCCGCTCGACGTGACGGGGGTCGCCGAGGAGTTGGGGCAGGGCCTGGGTGACGGCGGCGATGGCCTCGATCGGCGTCTGCCGGGTGAACCGGGCTTCCCAGAACGGCTCGTGGTGCGTGATGGACCACCAGCGGCCGTGCGGGTCGTGGGAGTTGAAGTTCACGTACAGGCCCCCGTCGGGGCTGCTGAGGGAGAGGAGTCCGCGGGCGCGGTCGTACTCGCCCGGCCAGCCGAAGAGGTGTACCAGCGGGCCGATCGCGTCGGTGAGCCGGTCCCCGGCTCCCGCCAGGTAGCGCGGGGACACCAGGACGCGGTCGTGGGGTTCGTGGGCCGTCACCGGCGCGTTCCTCGCACTGCGGGCGGGGGGACGTGGGGAGCGGGGGGAGAGGAGATGTCGGGGAATCCTTGCGGTGATCGGTGCGTCCGGGTCTCCTGTGGTCAGGCGGAAGGCGTTCGGGGTGCTGTTGCGGGCAGCGACTCGGGTCGCGTTCGCCCCTGGCGGTGCGGTCTCGTACCGGCGGTCTTCCGCCGAGGGCGAGCGTTTGGAGTGCGGCGTACTGGCTGTGGTGCAGCGACGGGGCGGCAGCGGCCGGTGGTGTTGCCGGTGCGGTGTGTCTAAGGCGGGCCCGGGGCGCGGCGCGTTGTGTGTGCGGGAGGAGGTGCGGGGACGGTGCGGGACGTGGCCGCTGCTGTCGGTCGGGGGCTGTTGAGGGCTTGGTGGCCGTGCTCGGTGACGGTGATGAGCTGGCCGTGGTGCAGGAGGGGTGTGCTGGTGTCGTGGACGACGAGCTTGTGTTTGGCCAGGGCCCGGAAGGTGGTGATCGAGACGCGGGTGCCGTCCTTGGTGGCCACGCGGGTTGCGCCCGTCCCGCCTTGCCGCGATTCGTACAGGCGTCCTTCGCCGAGGGCGAGCGTTTCGAGGGCGGTGTACTGGGCGGAGGTCAGTGCGGGGACGGCGGCAGCCTGTGGGAAGGGCGTTTGTCCGTGTCCGGTGGTCAGGGCGTGGGTGATCGCGGTGGCGATGGAGCGGCATCCGGTCGCGCTCAGGTCGAGCAGGTGGGCGGCGTCGGTGAGGTGGCGGGTCGCCTCCGGAACCGGCTCGCCCGGGCGCGCGACGTGCGCCGGGGTGCTGTCGTCGGTGTGGCCGGGGAGCAGTGTTCCGGCGTAGGGGGTGGTGGACAGTGTGCGGGCGAGATGGCCGGCGGCTTGTGAGGAGCCGACCACGACGGCGGTCAGGCATTCGAGAGCCGGTCGGCTGCCGGGGAGGGCTGCGTACCCGGTGGAGTCCAGTGCGGCCAGACGGGCGAGGGCCTCGGCGGTGAGGCCGTGGGTCTTGAGGAGGAGCGGGTGGATCTGGCGCAGCGCCGGGGTGCCGGGTGCGAGGGCGGCGTTGTGGACGCGTGTGCGCAGATCTGCGAAGTCGTCTGCCAGGGCGCGTAGTTGTGAGGGTTGTTCGGCCAGGTCGGGCGGAGGCATGGGGGTGGAGTGGCTCCGGTGTATCGGTCAGTGGTTCCGGGCGGCGGTCGTCGCCGCAGCGGGGGCAGGTGCGGGTGTCGTGCCCAGGGTTCTGGTCGTTGGTGGTGGGGGGAGGGCTGAGGGCGGTGGCCAGAGCGGTGGTGCAGGCGGTGGTGAGGCGGACCCGGTCGTGCAGGAGCCCGCCCGCGTAGGCGGACGGCACGGCGCCCGGGACGCGTTCGGCCAGGCCGCCCGCCTCCAGCGACCGCAGAGTGGCGATGAGGACCGGTTCGCCGTGGTGGCGGACGTACTGCCGGCCCAGAGTGCTGGTGGCCTCGACGTGCCCGCAGGCGATCTCCCACAGCGCGGTGTGCTGTGCGGCGGTCAGCGCGATGCCGGGGGCATCGGCGGCGCCCCGGCGGCGGATCGCTTTGGCGAGGGCCGCGGCGCAGCTCATGGTGGTCTCGGGGGCCAGGGCGGTGAGCGTTCGCGCCGAGGCGTGAGGGTGGTCTGCGGAGGCGCTGCTGAGGAAGGCGAGCTGCTGGAGGCGGACCTGCGCGCCCGACAGATCGTGACGTGCGGGCAGCCGTTCGCCGGTCACGGCTCTGAGCGCGGCGCGGGTCGCGGAGGCGAGCTGCTGTGCGGAGGCGGCATGGGCGTCGGGCCCGGCCGGCGCTCCGGCGCGCAGGAGGCGGTCGAGCGTGTCGTTGTGCTGCACGTACTGGTCCGCGAGGAGCAGCAGCGGTTCGACCGGTGTCGGCTCGGGGGCCACGTCGAACACGAGGGTGCCGGCGGGAGGGGTCGTCATGCGCGGCGCCGGACGGCCCGGGTGGATAAGGGGGCCTCCCACAGGAGGCGGGTGATGTGGTCGTTGCCGTGGCCGGTGCGGGGTCGGGAGGGGGTGTCCCATCCGGCTCGGGGCGGGCGCTGGGCGATCAGGTGCCAGCCCGCGCCGCGCAGGGACGCGCCGCTCTCGCCCTCCTGCGTGTAGGTGATCAGGCGCCGGTAGCCGAGTGCTTTCGCCGCGCGCCACGACGCCGCGTAGAGCAGGGAGTTGGCGTTGCGTGCGCCGTCGCCGGCGGTGCGGGTGACTTCGAGGGTGGTGCCGTCGTCGAGGTGGCGGGCGACGGGTCGGCCGACGATGGCGACGGCGCGCAGGGTGCCGGTGTCGTCGGCGGCGCCGACGGCGAAGATCTGGCCCGGGGGCGGCGGGTGGTGGCGGTGCCAGGTGCGCACGAAGTCCTTCGCCTCGCGGGAGCGTACCGGCACGAGGTGCAGCCGGGTTTCGTTCACGCGGCTTTCCCGAAGCCGGGCTTCACGGGTGTGTGTTTGGCGAGGGCGCGTTCGGTGATCGCCCGGGACGCGCGGGCTGATGCGGCGGACAGTTCGTCGGCTCCGGGCTCGGTGTACCAGGGGCGCAGGTCGAGCATGGCGGCGCGCAGGCCGGTCGCGAGGCAGATCGCGGTGCCCTTGGGGAGGGCGCGGATGGCGTCGGCGGGCAGGATGCGTTCCTGCCGCATCGAGATGCTGGTGGACTTTCCGGAATCGGAGATGGAGGTGGAGGTGGTCTCGACGTCGTGGTCGCCGATCGCGCGGGAGAGTTTGTCGGCGAAGTCGATGTCGTCGATGCCCGAGCCGATGACCTTGACGGTGGCTGCCGACCACATGGCGTCCATGCCCGCGTCGCCCCACACTTTCTGGCCCTGGCGGTAGGACTGGAGGATGGTGATCGGGATGATGCCGCGGGAGCCGAGGTGGGAGTACAGGTCGGGGAGGTCGCTGATCTTGCACACGTTGGCGGCCTCGTCGAGGATCGCCAGCATGGGCGGGTCGAGGCGCCCGCCGGCGCGTTCGGCCTGTGCGGTCGCGGCCCGCATCACCGAGTCGGCGCAGGCGGCGATCAGCGCGCTGGCTCCGCCGCCGCCGTCCTTGCTGAGGAGGAACAGGGTGTCGGTGGAGGTCACGAACGCGGCCGGCCGGAACTCGGGGACGTCCTTCTGCGGGGTGACCCAGGCGGCGATCTGCGAGTTGAGGAGAGCCGCGGCGTACTGGCGGGCGGTCTCGTAGATGCCGTCGCGGGTTTCGGGCGGGCCTTCGACGGTGCCCTTGAGCTGGGCGGCGACGGCGGTGAACTGGTGGTCGCGCAGGATGTCGAGGGGGGTGCGGTCGGCGGGGAAGGCGAGCCAGGTCATGACGTCGGTGATCGGCCGTTCGTCGAGGGCCGCGGCCAGGAACAGTTGGCTCAGGATGTTCGATCCGGCCTTGGACCAGAAGTCGCCCTGCTGGCTCGCGTCGACGGATGCGGCGAGGAAATGTCCGGCCAGCCGCCCGGCGCCGTCCAGGGTTTTGGCGTCCGCCAGGGGGTTCCACCACATGGCCCGTTGTGCGTGGGCGATCTGCTGCGGGTCCATCGACCACACCTGCCCGGTGCGGGCGCGGGCGTCGTAGGTGGCGGTGTAGGCGTCACCGGCGGCTTTGTTCGAGGTCAGCAGGACCGGTCCGGGCGCGGCGAGGACCGAGGGGATCGCGAGGCTCGTCGTTTTCCCGGAGCGGGGCGCCATGATCGCGACGGCCACGTCCTCCCAGCCCATGCGGACCTCGTGGCGGCTGCCCTGGAGGTTGCCGAGCAGGATGCCGGTGTCGGCGGCCTCGATGTGTCTGGCGTCCTTCAGGCTCGGGCGCAGGGAGCGGGCCTTGCCGGTGACCGCCCTGGCCATCAGCGGTTCGACGTCCCGGGCCCGGGCCATACCGGTGACCTTCTTGTTCCGGCCGCCGCTTCGGTTCTTGTACCGGGACCACAGGAGGCCCGCCGCCGCCCCGAGAGCGAGAAGGAGCAGGACGGGGACGATGCGGGCGCCGATCAGCAGGGACGTTTCCCCGGTGGCGGGCCAGACCCGGTCGGGGTGCAGGAGGGCGGCGGTCGGCTGGTAGGGGGCCCAGCGGTCGCCGGTGAGGCGGGCGGTGATGTTGCCGGACAGCCAGGCCAGGTTGGCCAGGGGGACGGCGACGGCGAGCACGCCGAGCATCAGGCGCAGGACGAGGTCGTACCCGTCGGCGCTGCTGGAGGAGGGAGAAGGGGACAAAGAGCTGGGTGTTTCCGGGAGGGAACGGCGGGGTCAGCGGATGCGGCGCTTGCGCAGCGGCACCTGCGGCTGTGGGCGGGACGGGTGCGGGGTGTGCCGGGTGGCGAGGGAGCGGACGCGGTCTTCGAGGGCTGCGGCGACGTCGGCGGCGAGGATCGTCGTGGTCTCGCGGGTGATGACGCCCGGGGTGTGGGGGAGGCTGTGCAGGTCGTCGGTGCGCGCGACGGGGTCCGGGTCGGTGAGTGCGGCGGTGAACGCGCCGAGCAGGCGTTCGGGTGTGTGCCTGCTGAAGTGGGCCTGCCACACCGTCTGGCAGGTGAGTTCGGCGGTGACGAAGCAGCCCCATGCTTCCTCGCGCGGTCCCAGGCTGTTGATCGAGACGGTCTCGTCCGGCGATACGAGGCCGTGCTGTCCGTACGGTGTCCAGCCGGCCTGCCGGAGCGGTGCGTACGCGTCCGACGGCGCGTCGTCGGCGGGGGCTGGGTCGGTGAGGGCGTCGGTGACGGCGGCGATGAGTTCGACGGGGGTGCGGGCGCCGAAGCCGGCCCACCAGCCGGGCCGGTCCTTCCCGGCGGCGTGGGTGAGGGTCCACCACGGGCCGTCGGGCAGCGGGTCCAGCCACAGCCGGGCTGTGTTGCCGGGGCCGGAGAGCCGGACGCGGGGCCTGAGGGGGGTGCTCTCCTGTCTCCAGCCGCAGGCGCGGTGGAGGGGCACGGTGATCCAGGCGGGATCACCGCCGCCGGCCAGATGGCGCGGGGTGATGAAGTCGACCGGGACGCTCTCGCCGGGCGGGAGCACGGTCACCGCCGTGCCGGGGTGCGCGGGCCGGCGGCCGGTGCCGGCCGGGCGGTCTGCGGCGGGGCGAGAGGGGAGGGGGCCGTGCCGGCGGCGGTGTTGATCTCGCGGAGCACGGCGCCGTGGGTGGCCCACTCGTCGAGGTAGGTCCACGACGCGGCGTGGTGCTCGGCGAGGGCGTCGTCGTAGACGAGGGTGCCGGGCGCCGCGTTGAGAGGGAGTGTGTCCTGGGTCGCCCGCCACTGTTCGTCGAGTTCGTCGAGCCGGTCGAGAGCGGTGCGCAGGACGTCCAGCTGGTGGACCCAGCGGCTCTGGCCGGTGCCTGCTGGCAGCAGGCCCAGCTGGATTCCGGCGGTGGCCAGCAGGTGGCGGGCGCCGTGCCGCAGCTGCTCGAACGCGGCGGCGGTGTCGGCGTTGCGGCGGCTCGCGCGCAGGCCGTAGGCGTGGTCGTCGTGGGGCCACCCGTCGAGGTCGGTGTGCTCCTCGGAGTAGGCGTCCCAGGCGTCGAGGATCGTCTTGCTGTCGCGCACGTAGCGGTCGAGGCGGCGGAGGTAGGCGCGGTGCGCGCGGTGATCGGAGGAGATGAGGAAAGTCCTGTCGGTTCGGCCGTGGGTGGCCGGTGGGGTCGTGTACGGCTCTTTGCCGGTGGGTGTCGCCCGCCGTCGCCGGCAAGGGTGCCTGGGCGTGCGGTGTGGGTATGGGCCTTCTTCGGCGGAGGTCAGCGGGTGTGCCGGGGCGGCGGCTTCGGCGCGGGGGATGCGGGTCCGTGCTGATGAGGGGTGGTGAGGTCCTGGAGGCGTTGTTCGAGCCGGTCTTGGGCGGTGTGCGTGCCGGCCGGCGCGGGGGAGGTGCGGATGCGGGAGGTGAAACGCCGGGGGAGTGCGGCGCGGTTGCGGTGCAGCGGGGTGGGGTCGGTGAGGGCGCGGAAGAAGCCGCAGACCAGGTGGCTGGGGATGTGTTCGCTGAGACGGGCGTTCCACACCAGGTTCTCGGGATCCTTGCCGACGGCTGCGGTGACGGTCCAGTAGCCGTTGTACCGTTCGGCCCGGGCGATGCCGTCGGGGGAGACGGCGCTGTCGTGTCCGGTCCCGGCCCAGCCCGCGGCCAGGAGCAGGTCGAGGGGGTCGGCCAGGAGCGTGTGGTCGGGCTGTCGTGCGGTGAGCCTGTCGGTGAGTCCGGCGATGAACTCGACCGGGGTGCGTGCACCGAACTGCGCGTACCAGGCTGGCCGTTTGGCGGCGTGGTGCAGGAGGGTCCACCGCTGCCCGTCGGGTTCGGGGTCGAGGAGGAGTTCGGCGACCCGGGCGGGGTGGACGAGACGGACGTGGGGGCTGAGCGTGGCCGGGGCGGCGCGCCAGTGGCGGGCGAGGCGGAGGGTGGCGGTGATCCAGAGCGGATCCCCACCGCCGGCCAGCCAGGCGGGCGCCACGAGGCGGCCGTCGTCGGGAGCGCCGGTGGTGGTGTGGGGGGTGTTCACCGGCGGGCGGCCCGGGCAGCGGTCAGGACGTGCGGGGTGAGGGTGTGGGGCACGGACAGGTTCTCCGGGGTCATCGGGCGAGGGCCGAAGGGGAGTTCGGGGCAGGGGAGTGCGGGACGGCGGCGGGGGGTTTGCGGCGGGCGGCTCGGACGCGGGCCGCGATGTGTTTGACGCGCTGTTCGTGGGCGGTGGCGACGACCGCACCGATCTGCCGGTCGGACTCGGGCGGATTCGGGGTCCAGTTGGTCTGGCTCCATGGCCGCCAGAGCGGTTCGGTGCTGGTCAGCGCGGTGAGGAAACCGGTCATGGCGTCGGCGGACGTGCCCTTGGAGAGCTGGCCGTCCCAGACCGCGGAGCCGCCGTAGACGGAGCCGTCGGGCGGGAGCGCGGACTTCAGGGCCCGGATCGTCCAGTAGCGGTGGTCGGGTACGTCCTCGGCCGGCTGGACGAGGCCGACGGCGATACGCCGGTCAGGGGACGTGGCCTGCCGCAGGACGAGGAATTCGCCCGGGGTGACGGTCCATCCGGCGCGTTGCAGGAAGTTCCAGGTGCCGGTCACGCCGGCGGCTTCGGTGTCGGCGGGGGCCGGGGTGAGGAGGGTGTCGGTGAGACCGGCGAGGATCTCGACCGGTGTGGATCTGCTGAACGAGGCGTACCGGTGCCCGCCGTGCTGGGTGCGCAGCGTCCATGCGGTGCTGTCGAGACGCAGGCCGAAGTGCCGGTCGGGGCCGGTGAGTTCGACTTCGAGGTGGGCCGGGTCGGAGGTGAGTGTCCAGCCGGCGGCGAGCAGGGCGTGGGTGATGTGGCGGGGGTCGCCGGGACCGGCGAGATGCCGGGGGCCTGTGGGGAGGACGTACGTCGATTCGTACTCCCTGCGCAACGCCTCCAGTTGCCGTTCGGTCACCGGCATGCGCGGTTCCTGCGGGCCGTGTCCGGCGGGTCGGCGATACACGTCTGCCGGCGGCGGGTGAGGGCTCCGGCCGGACTGGCTGCCTCTTTCGAGGGGAGCGGATGCGGGTGGGTGAAGGGGATGGTCAGCGGCGTCTGCTTCCGGCTACGGAGCGCAGGCCCGGGCCCGGGCCCGGGCTGGTGCGGGGGTCGGCGGCGGTGGAGAGGGCCCAGGTGCGGGCGCGGGCCTCGGTGATGCGGGCCTGCTGCCAGGCGGCGAGTTCGGCGGGGAGCACGGACACGGAGGTGGTGCGGATCTGCCGGGTGTGGGGGAGATGGCCGCGGGGCCGCATCACCGGCCGGGGGTCGGCGAGGGCGTGGGTGACCGCCTGGACGAGGTACAGCGGGGTGGCCGTGGTGAACAGGGCGTCCCAGGCGCGGCCGTGTTCGTTGCGGGCCCCGGCTCTCCAGTGGGACGGGCCGCCGGGGGAGGCGGTGTGGAAGGTGACGAACGCGCCGCGGTCCGGGCTCACCATGGTGTGGTGGCGGCTGCGTCCGCGCTCCCAGCCCGCCTCTTCGAGGGGCGCCCACACATTGGGGGCGTGCGCGGAGCGCGGCAGGGTGAGCGTGTCGGTGAGACCGGCGATCACCTCGACGGGTGTCTGGTGGCTGAACGTCGCCTGCCACGCCTCCTGTCCGGTGGGGCGGGCGGAGACGGTCCAGCCGCCGGGCTCGGTGTGGGGGTCGTAGCCGATCCGGATCGTGCGGTCGGGGCTTTCGAGGATGATCAGGCCGGTTCTGCGGCGGGGCGCGCGGTCCTTCCAGCCGCAGGCGCGCAGGAATTCGGTGACGTGGCGCAGGTCGCCGCCGCCGGCGAGGTGGCGGGGCTCGACGAGGTAGTGCTGCTGGGGCTCTGGGCTCGCCGCCCAGCCGGTGGGGTGGCCGGTCATCGGTGGCGCCGTACGACGAGCGGCGCGGCGGCGGGCGGCGAGGCGGACGGTGAGGCCGGGCGGTGGGCGAACTCCCGGAGCGCGTCGGTGTGTTCGCCGAGATCGAGGCCGATGTCGGAGAGCTCGTTCGCGGCGCGTCCGAGGGCGAGCCACACCTCGGCGGGCAGGGTGCCGCGTTCGGCCTCGCGCTGGGCGCGGCGGCTTCCGGTGACGAGGACGCCGGTGAAGCCGGCGAGGACACCGTTGTCCGGGTCCATGACGCGTGCGACGAGCTGGAGCGCTTGTCCGGCGGGGAGTTGGCCGAGGTGGTCGGCGAGGCGGTCGAGGTGGCGGGCGATGTCGTCGGCTCGCTGGAAGGGGGTGGTGGCGGGGAGAGGCATGGCCCTCCTGAAGGGGGCGGGAGGGGTTCTAGTGGTGGTCGAGGCGGCGTGCTTCGTCCATGACCGCCTCGGGGCGGGCGCCGGCCAGTGGCGTGGGGCGTTCGGGACTGACGGCGAGGGCACGCAGGTAGCGGCGCAGGAGGACGGTGGCGAGCCGGGGCGGGCGGGACGCGGAGATCGGCGGCGGGGTACGGCGGGCACGGTGAGCGGGACGGACGGAAACTCCTGTACGGGAAGAAAGAAGGGAGGCGGGGTCAGCGGGGGCGGTGCGGTGCCACGGTTCCGGGCCGGCACGGGGATGCGGGCGGCGGTGGGGCCGCGGGGGCGGGGCGGCGTGCGGCCCGGGCTTGTGCGATGCGGGCATCGAGCCCGACTCGTTCGCCGTGCCAGCTCACGTCGGTGGGGGTGAAGCGGGTGTAGGAGCCGCAGTTGTACAGCGGGATACCGACGGCCATCCTCACGAGCGGGTCGGGTGAGGCGAGGGATCCGGTGAAGGCCGCGGCGACCTGGAGCGGGGTGCCGACGGGGAACACGGCGTTCCACCAGGTCAGGCCGCCGGCCGTGCAGGAGGCGTACCAGGCTTCGGGTGTTCCGTCCGGGGCGCGTTCTTCCGTGACGCTCACCGTTTCGTCGGGGGAGACGGCCGTACGGGCGGTGCCGCAACGGCGGGTGGTCCAGCCCGCCGTGGCCAGCGGGTCCAGGGCGGCCGGCGGATCGGGTGCGGGAGAGCGCATCGCGTCCACGATGGCGGTGACGTACTCGACGGGAAGGAAGACACCGATCCGCGCCTGCCAGGCCGGGCCGGTGAGGATCCATTCCGGGTGGGGCCTGGCGTGCGCGAGCGTGACGTGCAGACGCTGGTCGGGGCTGGTCAGGCGGGTGTGGAGGTCGGTTTCCGAGGTGTAGTGCCAGCCGTGGCCGTGATGGAGGAGTTCGGTGAGGTGGTCCCAGCTGCCTCCGCCGGCGAGATAGCCGGGCGCGGCCAGGACGTAGGGGACCTGGGGCGTCGGGGGCACGGGAAGGACGACTCCGGGGGAAACGAGCGGTGCGGGGTGGTCAGCGGCTGCGGCCTGCCGCAGCCGAGCGGCGGGGCGACCGGGGTGCCGGGCGGCGGGGCGGGGGCCGCGCCGGAGGTCTGTCCGCGCGCGTCGTTCACCAGCATGGCGAGGCGGGAGATGTCTCCGAGCGCGGTGCTCAGGAGGACGACGGCCGCTTCCTGGCGTCCCGTGGGAAGGGGGGAGCGGTCGTCCCCCGAGAGACGGACGCGGAGGACGACGTCGTCCACGCGCTCCAGGATCGCGTCGGGGGTGGTGAGGTCAGCGAGGACGCCGGCCAGGCTGTGGGCGTCGGCGGCCTGGGCGGCGCGGCCGGAGAGGTGCTCCAGGTGGCGGTGGGCTGTGATCCGGTCCTCGTCCCGTGTGGTGAGGGTGTTGAGGCCGGGTCGAGGCAGACGCTGCAGCCGCTCTGGAGCAGGGCCAGAGTGCTGGCGGTGCGGCGCTGCTGTTCGTCGGGCGGCTTGTCGGGTTTCTGCTGCCTCATCGGGCTCGGCGTGCTGCTGGGGCAGCGGGTGCGGGGGTGCGGGCGGGGCGGCCGGAGTCTGGCGCACGGCGTTCGGCCAGCTGGTCGCGCGCGTGGGAGAGCTCCGTACGGACGGGGCGCAGATGCTCGGCGGCGACGTGACGCAGTCGCTCGGCGATGTATCGGTCTGCGGGGTCCCCGAGGGTGTCGTGGAATTCCGCGACGGCGGTGACGATCCCGTCGAGGGTGGCGAGGACGCCGCCGTCGGAAGCGGTCAGCTCGGTGAGGAACCCGGCGACGTCGTCGGCCGTGGTGGCTTCGCGGATACGGTCGGCGAGCGCTGCCACCGACAAGCCCGCGCTCGCGGGGCGTGAGACCACGACGTCCGGCTCGAAGCACGGGTTGCAGAGGACCCGGTGGCCGTCGGCCCGCAGCGCTACGGCGACCTTGCGGGCGACGAGGTTCTCCTCGTCGGGCTGCCGCCCGGCGGGCAGACGGTACCGGGTCCCGTCGGTGCCGAACACCGGTTCGAAACCGGCCTGCTGGAGGATGCCGTGGGCCTGCTGGCCACCGTCGTAGACGGTGATCTCCCGGGAGCGGGTGTCGCGGGAGACCACCAGAGTGCAGTCGTCATCAGGATGAGGCAAAAGGAACGATTCTCCTAGAGCGTGGGGCCGGTGGACGGGCGGGCGGGGCTGTGGTCCGGGGCCGGGCCGGTTCCGGAGGGGGCGCCGGTTCCTGGGCAGGTTCCGGGCCGGGGAGAGAGCCCCTGGCGCCGCAGCCGTACGGGTCGGAGGGCGGTGCTGGTCACCGCGCCCTGCCGGCTGCCGTGACGGAGGCGGCGGAGGACGGCGGCGCGGTGGCCGGCGCGGCGGCGGGTGCGGTCCGGCCCGTCGGGTGCTGGAGGGCGGTGCCGATACCGAGCGCGTCGAGGCGTGGGCCGATCTCGCGCAGGATGCGGGCCTGAGCCTGGGTGTCGTCGCCGGTGAGGCGGCAGATGCCGCTGTGCGGGTCGCGGGCGAAGCCGTGGGCGGTGAGAACCGCGCCGGCACGGGCGTCGGCGGCGGCGGCGACGCTGCCGTCCGGCTGCCAGGCCAGGACGACCCGGTCCGGCCGGGAGGCTGGGAGGCCGGCCAGCGCGTTGGCGCGGACCTGGGCGAGGGACCTGTCGTAGCGGGCGAGAAGGTCACCGGCTATCTGCTCGGCGCTCAGTGACGGATCGTCCCCGTTGAGGGCGATCCCGTGGGGTTCGGCGACGTCGCGGTATGCCTCGTCGGGCAGGGCGCTGGGGGCGACGGCCGCGATGAGGAATCCGTCGTGTCCGCGGGGCCGGTCCAGGACGGCGAGCTGGGCGCCGTCCGGGCGGCTCAGGACGGCGGCCTGCCGCAGCGGCTTCTCGGCGAGCGCGGCGGCGACCAGGTCCAGGTCCCAGATGCGGTCGGCGAGACGGGCGAGGTCGTCCTTGGCGTCCGCCGGGAGGAGGGTGCTGGTCCATGTGTCGGGGAGTTCGCCGGCGAGGACGTCGGCGTAGGAGGCGAGGCGCTCGGAGGTGTTGTGGTCGTGCATGGGGTCCTTGGGCGGGGTGGGGTCAGCGGTTCGGTCCGGCGGCCGGCGGCGTGGCCGGGGAGAGGCCGGTGGGGCGCGGTGGCCGGTCTCGTGGACACGGACGACGGAGATGCACTCCGTGCGCTGGAGGATGCGGTGCGCGGCGGAGTCGCCGCCGCGGGCGAGGAGTTCACCGGAGTGTGGGTCACGGTGGAGGGCCGGCTAGAGCGACCGGGTGGTGTGCCGGCCGGAGAGCGGTGCGGGAGCGGCCGGGGGCCGCAGCAGGCGGGACGCGGTGCTCTCCAGGTCCTGCTGGATGCCGTGGAGGCGGCGGGCGATCAGCTCCAGGCGGTGCGCCGTGTCATGGCCGGCGCCTTCCGGCCGGCGGGCGAGCTGGTGGGCGGTGTGCTCGACGAGTCCGCGCACCGCGGCCAGCGGGCCGTCCTGTTCGTCGGCGAGCTGGGTGAGGACGCCCGCGAACTGGACCGATGCCGTGGGCGCCGGACGGCCGGCGGGGGGTGCCGTGGGGCCGGAGCGGACGGGGACCAGGCGGAGGTCCTGCTCGATGCTCCGTGTCTCCTGAGCGAGGCGGCGCACGACGTCCGTGGGCGGGGAATGCCAGGCGCCGTCCAGGTGGATCATGTTGGCGATCAGGTCGAGGCGTCCGGGCCGGGCGCGTACGGCGATCCAGTGGCAGCCGTCCTCCTCGCCGGGGATCTCGATGCCGGCGGCCCGGGCGAAGCGGCGGGCGACGTGGGCCCACTGCGGCCCGGTCAGCTCCCGGTCGTCGGGGTGAAGCCGGACTTCGAGGTGGAGGATCGCCCGCCGGTCGTCGTCCTGGCTCGCGGCGAACGGATTTTCGAGGAGGGGCTCTTCGAGGTGATCGGCCCACCGGTCGGCGCTCCAGGTCTTCCGCTCACCGTGCAGGGTGTAGTCGTCCAGGCCCGCCCAGTGGGCCACGAGAACGCGCTCCCCCAGGGCCTCAGCCGGCGAGAACAGCGGCCCCAGCGCTTCGAAGAGCGGGCCGTGGGGCGTGTTGTCCCGCTTGTGGAGACGGGGGATCACCGGCCGCCCCGGACGTCGGCGATGTGCACCAGCTGTCCCAGCGCGGTCGTGGTGTACCAGCCGCAGTCGATCAGCTCGTCGCGGCCGGCGAACCGGGGAAGGAGCGCTTCTTCCATGGCCCGCAGGTGGATCAGGCAGTCCGGGCAGCGGCGTGAGAGGTGCACGAGGTAGCGGGGGTGGGCGGTGACATAGGTCTGGGCGCCGCCGGTCGGATCACGCAGCCGCCAGCCGTCCTCGTCGGTCAGGGTGTGCCAGGAAGGGGCGACGACGCGCATCGCGTCGCCCCACAGTTCCCCACCGGCTACCCCTTTGAGGACGACGACGGTCTCACCGGCCCGGAAGTGGGCGTGGGTGATGTCCCGGTCGGGAGTGAGAGGGTCGGGTGTCGGCGTGAACGCCGAAGTCGGGGGCTGGACCATGGGTTCCTTCCACGGTGGTGGGGCGGGAGGAACAATGGTCCGGAGGACCGCCGGTTTGGCCAACCGGCGGGTCCCGGCTATCTTCCCGGCAGCCATCGGAACGGGTTCCCCGTCCCGCACTCCGCCTCGGCCGTCGTGCCGAGGAGTTCGAGCAGGCCGGCGGGTACGCGTGGCGGCCCTGGGGGGGCAGGGTTTGCAGGGCGGGTCCCGGTTGGGCGTGTGACCGCGTCGGGAAGGTGAGGCGTGGTCTTCCGGCGGATTCGTTCAGTCCGCCGCGCGATCTCGGCTCCTGGAGGCCGGTAACGGGCTGTGGGAGCCGTGCACCGGCAGCAGGAGGCCGCGGCGGGACGAAGCCGCACGGGCCGCGACGGCTCTCCTGTGGTGATCACCACGATCTGCGGCGGACCGTGGCGGCTGTGGGCGCTGGGCGTGTTTCGGAAGTGGATCAAGGTAGTGAGTGATGGCCGGCCATGGTCCAGAGCTAAGATCACTGGCCTGACGCCGACCTGAGGAGGCGGGCGAATTGGCCGCCGTGGTGCTCGTTCACGGCCTGTATCACCGTCCCGAGCACTTTGCCGTGGTGGCAGAACGCTTGCGGACTGCAGGGACCGAGGTTGTCGTTCCCGAGCTCCACCGGGGTTCATTGCCCGCTGACACAGCCATGGTCCAGGCTGCCATCGACGCGCTGCACGAGCCTCCGATTGTGCTCGGTCACTCCTACGGCGGGTCAGTGATCACCGGGGTGCACGGAGCGGGACACCTGGTCTATCTTGCGGCCTTCGTGCTGGATGTCGGCGAGAGTGCAGCCGGTCTGGGTGGGGCGTCCCCGCAGCTCCAGGGCGCGATTAACCCCGAGCCCGACGGCTCGACCAGCCTGCATCCCGACCGGGCTGTCGACACCCTCTACGGCGACTGTCCCGAACCTCTCGCCGCCTGGGCAGTTGGCCTGCTGCGTGCGCAAGCCCCCGGCTGCGGGCGAGGAGTTCCGGAGCGCCACAGCTGGAAGCACACTCCCTCCACCTACGTCGTATGTGGACGGGACCGGGCCATCGACCCGGGCCTGCAACGGAAGATGGCCTCACGCTGCACCGACGTGCGCGAGTGGCAGACGGGCCATTCTCCGTTCGTAGGACAGCCCGGTCTCATCGTTGAACTCCTGCGGGAACTGCTCGCCACCGACACCCCGCGCAAGCGGGATGAAGGAGTCACAACCACTCATTGATGGCTGCAATGAGGACGGTCGCCTCGTAGCGGACAGCGAGCTTGTCGTATCTCGTGGCGACCGCGCGGTGGCGCTTGAGGCGATTGATTCCGCACTCCACCGCGTGGCGCTCTTTGTAGTCGGCCTTGTCGAACGTGGGTGGCCGGCCCCCGTGGGAACCGCGCTTCTTGCGGTTGGCGATCTGGTCGCGCTTCTCCGGGATCGTGCAGCGGATACCGCGCTTGCGCAGGTAGGCGCGGTTCGCCCGGGAGCCGTACGCCTTGTCGGCGCGAACCTTGTCCGGCCGGGTACGCGGACGGCCCGGGCCGAGCCGAGGCACCCGGATGCGGCCCAGGACCACCTGGAACTGCGGGGAGTCACCGCGCTGCCCGGCCGTGATCACCAGCGACATCGGCTTCTGGGCCTGCTCTACCGCCAGGTGCAGCTTGGTGGTCAGCCCGCCCCGGGAGCGTCCGAGCCCGTGGTCGTCGGGCTCGGTGAAGACACCACCGGGCGGCTCGATCTGCAGATCCCCTTTTTGCGGGCACCGGCCGCACGCTGGTGGGCGCGGGCGATGGTGGAGTCCACCGAGACATCCCAGGTGATCAGTCCTTCGGCGTCGGCCCGGGTTTGCAGTTGCTCGAAGATGCGGTGCCAGGTGCCGTCCCGCTGCCAGCGCCGGAACAGTCCGTAAACCGTCTCCCACGGGCCGTACCGCTCAGGCACGTCCCGCCACGGAGCACCGGCGCGGGTGCGCCAGCGTATACCGTCTATCAGCTGCCGCTTGGTGTGCACCGGCGGCCGTCCAGGCTTCTTCCCGACCGGGAGCAGCGGCTCCAGCTTCGCCCACTGCACATTCGTCAGAACATGCCTCCCCATGAAGTGGATCTTGACACATCAAGATCCACTTCTGAAACAGGCCCTAGGCTGCCCGCCCGTTGTGGTGGAGAGAAAAGGGAAGGGGCGCACGTGATGGTGGACAGGCTCTCCACAGCGGTACGCGGGGCGTTCACGCCGTCGGTGAGATCCTCTTCGGTCCTTCATCGCGATCGCGGCCGGAACGCCCTGACGGCAGGGGTTCTCGGGATTGGTTGCGGTGGGGACAGGCAATCAGGTACACACAGGAGCGACGTCCGCTGTTCGGCCAGGGGAGGAACGCCGTGTTCGGTCAGCCAGACGGGAAGAGTGCTCAGCAGGAGGAGCGCAGCGTGGCCTGGCACACTCAGCTTTCCCTCGCGGGCCGTGCACCGTTCTCGGTGATCGCCGGCGGCCGGGCCGGACAGTATCCCGACTCGCTCGTCGGCGAAGCGGTGTTCGACAGCGAGCATGTCCGGGACACCTTGATGGCGTTCCTGAATGACATCGACCCTCGGCAGCCGATCGCGGAGACGGCGATCGACACCCTGGCCAGGACATCCGTGCTCGTGGAACTCCGCCCGTCCTGGGTGGCGTACTGCGACCGGCGGACCGGGCTCGGCCCGGGAGCCGCGGACCGTGACAGCGACATCTGCCGGACATGGGTCAGCGGTGACGTGGCCCGGGCCTGGCCGCGGTTCGCGGAGGGGCGGATCGCGTTCGATGCTGCTGCCGAGGCGGCCGTCCGCTTGCAGAAAGAGCTCGACGGAGTCTGCGGCGCGGACATCACCGTGCTGGAATCGAGGGCCGAAGCGCTGCTGAGGGGCGCGGCGTAGTGCGGTACGTCGAGGCGCCCGACGAGTTCACGGGCCCAGGACGCTGCCTGTTCCTTACTGGAGTACGCGTAGGTTCCTGATGGGCGCCGTACGGCTACCACAACTGTCTGAGCTGGTCGGGGCTTTGCGCCCTGCGCCATCCGCCCGTGGGGGATTGTGACGCTAGCTCCTGGAATCCAGGAGCTAGCGGCGTAACTTGCTTGTTCGCGGCCGATTCCCGGACTCCCACGCTGCACCCGGTCCCCGCGCCCGCCGCCCGTGAGCCGGGGCTCGCGGACGTGGTGACGCTGCAGCGCCGGCGCCAGGCCGAGGCGCACCTGGAGGATGAGGAGGGCTTCTTCCTCGACACCCTCGCCGAGTACCGGTGGGCCCGGGACGCGGCGGGGCTGGCCCCGAGCACCCTCGACCAGCTGATCAAGCCGGTCATCGAGCTGTGCGACTACTACTCGTTGGCGCCGTGGCGGATCACTCCGCGTCACCTCGACAGCTACTTCGCCGGCCCTGGCAAGCGTGCTCGGGACACCACACGGCAGAAGATCACGCGGATCGACGCGTACTTCGCCTTCCTGGAGCAGCGGTACGCAGGCGAGATCTCCCGCGCCTTCGGGGCGACGGTGGAGTCGCCGGTCGATCCGTTCAACCGCCCCCGACACCGTGGCGACTTCGGGCTGCGCATCCCACCCTCGGCACAGCCCATGACGGACTTCTTCCGGCGGTGGCGGACGTCGCTGCCCGAGGCCCGGAAGTACGCGGTCGCTGCCCGCGACTACGTGATGAGCAAGATTGCTTACCTGTCAGGGGCACGGGCGGCCGAACTGTGCCCGGTCCGGCTCAACGAGGTCTTCTGGCACCACGGCCAGTGGGGCCGGTTCCTCGTCCACGGCAAGGGCGCCCGCGGCTCGGGGCCTCGGGACCGGGAGGCGTATCTCTTCGCCGAGGGCCGCGAGTTGCTGCGGTGGTACGTCGAGCAGATACGGGGCCTGTTTCCCGATGAGCCTAGCTCCTTCTGAGGGACGCTCCTACCTACGCTGACACGCTGATTCACGGCCAGCGCGTGCTCCTTCCATCCCTCTCGGCCAGGTCGGGTGCTCACCAGCGGCAACCGCAACGGACGATCTCGTACCCGTGCTGGCGCGCCAGCCGCGTCGCACGGCGACTACCTCCGCGGACTCTCGGGTCGGCGCCTACCCAGCGGTCCCTCCGGCCCGGTGGTCCTCGCCACATGGGCAGATGAGCGGCTGTCCTCCGGGGCTGCCGCCCCCTGGGCGGACCATGCGGGCGCCCTGCCGGGCCACGACGAGCGTCTGACGGACTGCGGTCACCGGGTTGTGGTCGAGTTCCTCCCGGACGTACAGCCAGGCCGCCCGGCAGAGGAGTACGAGCAAGGCGCTCAGGCGGCGCTGTCGGATCAATAGGCGGAGCCGCTTCGCCAAAAGCACCAGTTCGACCCGTGCCCCGCCCTCCTCTTTGCGACTCAGCTTGATTGCATCGGCCACAGCATCCTCGGCCTGGTCTAGGTCACCGGTGCGGAGAAAGAAGTCGGTCCAGGTGCCTCCGAGCAGGGCCAGAGCGCTGCTGCGCTGGGCTGCCTGGTCGAAAGTTTGCTGACTGCGCGTTAGATGGTAGGCGGCCTCTTCGATCGTTCCGTGCACCACCAAGATCTCCGCCACACGCTGGTGATAGTAGCCATGCGAAGACAGTCGCTTGTCAGAGAGCCTCTCGCCTTCGGCATAGAGGTCCAGTGCTCGGGCGTAGTCGCGACGCTCTGCTGCAAACCGACCCAGGTAGTGCAGCGAGGACGCGACGGCCTGGCTGACACCAGACCGTTCGATCACAGGTCGCCCCAACTCCACTGACTTCTCGAAGTGGGCTGCGGCGCGCTCTGGATCTGCGTAGTAGTGGGTGAGTCCGAGGCTGTGCTCGTATTCCGCTCCCCAGTGCGATGTCGATTCCTGTCGGACCAGCAAGGCGCACTCCGCCAGTGCCGCCCGCGCGCCCTGGTAGTCACTGATGTCGGTGCGTGAGCGAGACATGGTCAGCAGTGCCGCGATGCGCTCGTCGGCGGTCCGGCTGGCGGCGACGGCACGGACAATGAGATCCAGGCGGGACCGGTCACCGTTGGCAAAGAGTGCCTGGAAGCGGGCAGCTGAGAGCAGCAGCCCGGACACCGGTGCCCCGGTCTCATCCAGGACGTCGATGAGGGCCAGGACGCTCCGTCCGAACTCTTCGTGTTCGCGGAACCGGCTGCTCGCGCCCACCGTCAGCGCGATATCGAAGGCCAGACCGAGTAGTGCGCGGGTCAGCTCCAGGGCGAGGGTTTTCTGCACCATGACTGCACCACTGACAAGCAAGGCCAGCTTCGGAAACCGCTCCGGGGCCGCATAGCGCTCAGGATGGGCCACGGCGTCCGCTATCCGTGGGGGGTACTCCTCCTCCGCCTCCTCCTGCACCTCCCGTTGCCACGCCGTCAGGCCGACTGCCACGTGGTCTTCCACTAGATCGACTTTCCGTACCCGACCCGCGGGCAGGTGTGCTCGTAGAGCAGGCTGTGGACCGAGTAGCGACGGTCGCGTCCGGACGCTCGCACCAGTCCCAGTCGACACGCGGAAGTCATAAGGGTGTTGAACCGGTTCACGTCGTCAGAATGGACGCTCTCCTCGAACAACTCCTCATAGGTCATGGCTCCGCCCCGCCCGTTGGCACAGAACGAGAAGAGGAGCCGGCGGGCTTCCTTGCGTGACGAGCGACGGGCCAGTTCCTCCAGCGACTGCTCGAAGAGCCACGCTTTCACCGCCGCGCCCAGTTCCCCGGTCACCTGGCGCAGCTCTTCGATGATCCGTGGCAACGGAAGGCCGCTCACGGCGTAGCGGCGAGTGATGAGTTTGATCAGGAACGGATTCCCCTCGGTGATCCCGTAGACGGACTCCAGTTCCTCGTCCCGCGCCTCCGCGAGGTCCGAGCTGCTGTCGTGTGCCGTCAGCCGGACCAGGTTGTACGTCTCCCGCTCCCCGAGCGGGTGGATGGGCATGTTCCGGACCCCCATCTCGTTGCCCGACGACTTCAGACGGGTGGTGGCCACGATGCGGTGGGGACGGCGGAAGCCGAGGGATCGCAGCTGCTCGATGACCTCGTCGGCGGCATCCACGTACTCCAGGTTGTCCACAACCACCAGCACACGGGCGTCGTCGAGCTGGTGCTCGATGTGATTGCGAAGCTCACCCTCCCAGAGCGCCTGAGCGGGTGAGAGCTCACAGTCCACCTGCTGCGCGATGATGCGAAGCAGGTCGTGCCAGTACATCGAGTTGACCGACGCTTCGGTAGCGTTGGCCGCCGAGAACCGGGCGTTGCGTGCCGACGCCCAGACGATATGAGTGAAGCTGTCTCCCTTGGCAACGCGCTGGACAGCCGCATGGGTGATTGCGGTCTTGCCGAGGCCGCCCTCTCCCCAAACGGCTACCGCAGACGCGGCCGTGGCGCGCGGGTCCTCGATCGCGGCAGTGACGTCATCGATCACCTTGTCGACGTGGATCAGTTCTTCGGGCTCGATGAGCACGTAGCGGTCCCAAGCGCTCAGGGACCGGTGCCGCGCCGCAGGGGCGTGTGGCTCTCTTTGTACTCGGCGCAGGGGAGTAACCAGTGCCGAAGCGTCGGCGGGAGCGGCGTCCAAGGGGGTCGTGCCATGCCTATCGCGTGCGGCTAGGAGGCTTGCCCGCAGCTGCCGGTAGCGATCGTCTTCCTCGCTCTTTGGACGGATCAGTGTCCGGTGGTCACCCGACACGACACGGCGGTCCGGGAACACGGTGTGGGCCGATGCCGGTGGCACCACCCCATCCTCCTCACCCGCGTAAGCGATGATCGGGATGGGCCAGGAGGCAGGACCTGCCTCGCTGGCATGCACCACACGGTTGACGACGGTCCGGAGCGCCTCAGTGACCGCTGCGTTCAGAGGCCGCAATTGCGGCTCCTGCGGATTCCACCCAAACAGCCCGCTACGCCGGAGACTGAGCGCGAGCTGTGAACCGGCGCTAGGACAAGCGAACATCACGATCCCGCTGATCCGGCTGAGTTTGAGTCCTTCCGCATCGCTGAGTGTCCGGTGCAGATACCTCTGGACGACGAGACCGCCCTGGCTGTGCGTGACGAGGACCAGCTTGCGGAAAGCTGCGGCGTCCACCTCGATGAAACCAGCCAACTTGTCTGCGATGACCTCAAAGGTTGGAACCGTACGTAACGGGTGTATGCGGAATCGAGGGGAGGAGTAGCGGAACAGTAGCGGAGTAGCGAAATCCAGTTCTGGGTCTTGACGGATGAGCTCCGCCGCAGCCGACCAAATTCGAGGGCTGGACATGAATCCGTGAACGAAGACGAGCCCCACTTGACCGTCAGCTGTGGTCATGCGTTCCCCCGCTGATCGACGCTGTCCATCCGACCCACGTCAGCCTGTCCAGCCGATCAGGCTCGCAACCTTTGCCGCTGTCTGCAGGTCAGTCACACCGCAGCGTAGGGGCAAAGTACTTGGTCTGTGGCCCAGTTCAGAGAACAGGTGCGGATCTTCTGAAGTGAGCTCGTCGGTCAGGCCGGGAGTTCGTTGTTGTGCTGGTCGGGCCGGGGGTAGAGGCGTTCGCGTTCTCTGCGGTTGTGAAAGGTCCGGTACTGCGGGAAGTCGCTGTTGCTGATGAGGGCCCGGAGGGTCAGGACGGCTTCGGCTCCGGGGACGGTCCACCGGCTGCCAGTGATATCGAGCCTGTCGGCCACCAAATCCCTCCTTCATACGTGGGAACAGGCCCGTACGACCGATGTGTGTGTTCTGCGGCCCGTCGCCGACTGGTGATCGATCTCGCTTTCCCGAATCGCCCAGATGCTCGACAAGCGTCCCGTAGGGATCTCTGACCGTGCCGGCTGAAGCGCTCAGTCGCAGATGCCGGTATGCCCAGGTGCTTCCCGCCGCCTCCGGGGCCCGGCCACCCCGGAACGGATCGATGAACCCTGCGGAGTCTCGGTGAGCCTGGCTGGTGGTCCGCCCCTGGTCTCGGTGCAGCCGGCGAAGCTGGCGGCGAGGGGCTTGTGCGTCTGGTCACCGTGGTGGTGTGACGGCGTCTCAGCGTGTTGTGCGGATGGCGTCGGCAGCGGCTTTGGCGATGGCGGTGGGGGCGCTGGAGGGCTGGGACAGGTGGAGCAGGGTGGTCCCTGGCAGGTGGAGGGAATTCTTGGTGAGGGTGAGCTGGAGTACGGCGCAGCCGGCGGCGGTGAGGCGTTTGACGCGGGTGACGGCCTCGGTGGTTTCGCTGTCGGTGTACTGGGCGTCGGTGACGATCACGAGGAGACGGCCAGTGCCGGGGCGGCTGAGGTCGAGACCGTGGTCGAGTGCGTCGATGGCATCGCCCAAGTTGTGACTGCCGCCATTGGCATCGAATGTCGTCACGCGCTCCGGCGCCCGGTGGGTGGGCCGGGTCAGCGCGGTCAGATCGCGGTCGTAGGCGACGGTGGCGGTGCGGGAGTCGGGGTCGGTCAGGGCTGCCGCGCGGGCCACTATCCAGGCGGCGGACGCGACGGGCTTGCAGGCGGCGCTCATGGAGCCGGAGACATCCACGGCGATGCCCACCCGCAGCGGTGGGGTAGGCGAGTTGCGCCGGCGGGTGTGGGTAAAAGGTTCCGCGGTGGGCATCGCCCCGGCGGCGCGCTGGGCGTCGCGGGCGAGGGCCTGGCGCATGTTGAGGCGGCCGGGCGGGGTGGGGCTGGTGGTCCGCTCCTCGGTCCGTTCGCGGTAGGCGGCGGCACGCAGCGCGCGGCTCAGGCGCGCGGCGGCACTCTGCTCGGCGGCGGTGGGCCGGCGGGTGCCGGTGACCGGGTTGCCGCAGGGCGCCGGTGTGCCGTCGGGGGTGACGGTGGTGCCACGGGCGTTGAAGACGCTCTTGGCGGTGGCGGCGGCTTTGCGCCGCTGGCCGGCTCGCTGGGCGCGGTCCTGCGCCTGTGCCTTGGAGCGGGCGGCCACCGCATTGTTGGCGGCGGCTTGTGCCGCGAGGTCGGCGGCGTCGTTGGCGGCTGTGCTGTCCATGACGGCCGTCACGGCGCCGGACAGGAGATCGGCGAGGTTCTTCGGCGGGGAGGGCAGGGCGGGGGCGGCGGTGTCCAGGGCGTCGCACCAGTCCTGGGCGTGGGCGAGCATGGTGGTGGCGTCGTGGTCGGCGCACCGGTGGGCCGCGGTCCAGATACCGGTGAGGGTGGCCAGCAGGTCGGCGCCCAGGACCCGCTGGCACAGATCGGCGACGGCTTTGGTCTCGTCGGCGTCCAGGATGCCGGCGTCCCGGCGGCCGAGGATCAGGGCCGCCGCGCCGGCGGCCTGCTCGATGCCCTGGACACTTGGGTGGGCGATATCGGGCATGACCAGGGTCCGGGCGCTGGTGCGCAGGTATGTGCGGTCGGTGGGCCGCCTGACCAGATGGGCGCCTTCGACACGGCTCTCCTCCAGCAGGAGCGCGGCCTCGACAACACGGTGGTCCGCGCCGGCCGGCTCCTCCCATACGGAGTGGACGGCGTGGGCGGCCTCGTGGACGAGCACTCCCCAGGCCGCGGGATAGCGCTCCTCGTCGCCCACGATCCGCGGGCGGACCTCGTGGGGCTGGAGAGGTGCGAACAGGCGGGCGTCGAACTCGATCTCCGCCAAGGCGGGGATGTACGCGGCCGGTGCGCCGCTGCGGGTGCCGGGGCGGCAGGTGACGAGGAGGTCCTGGCGGCCGGAGAGGGCGACCAGCCGGTCGCCGAGTTCGGCTCCCACGCGCAGCCACGCGGCCGGGGAGGAACGTGGTTGTGCGGGTGGGGCCCCGTCGTCGTCCCAGCGCGCGAGGTCGGCGTCGTCCTCGGGCGTGGTGGCAGGAGACTGGACGTGGTGATGGGCACTCATCGCGAGCGGCCCCGCTGGGCGGAGCCGGTGCTTGGCGGGGGCTGCCGGGCGGCCGATGTGGTTGCGGTGGGGAGCTGCTTGCCGAGGGTGAGGGGAGTGACGTCCTTGATGCCGACAGTCTTGCTGACGGCATCGGCCACCGCGTCGCGGTCCTCCAGGGGAGCGATGCCGATCAAGTTCGCGAGCGCGGCCTTGGTCCCGAGGACGGCCTCGGTCCGCTGGTAGCTGAGCAGCTCCCGCAGTTGAGGGGCCCAGCCCAGTTCGCCGAGTTCGACCTGGGCGGCGAGGTGCCGGGCGACTCGGACCACTCGGGCGTCGATCTTCAGGGCTAGGGCGAGGTCGTAGTCCGTGCCGACCTGGATCTGTACGGAGAACCGGGACGCGAGCGCCTCGGTCAGCACGGCACCGTGAACGCCCGGGTTGTGGCCCGCAACCACGTAGAAGCCGGGCTCGGCCTTGATGGTCTCGCCCTTGTGAGCCTTGACCTGGATCTGGCGGCGCCCGTCCATGGCCGGGTAGAGCGCGGCCAGAACCTTCGGGGAGATCAGGGTGGCGTCGTCGATCAGCAGGGCGCGGCCCTCGGTCATCGCGGCGACCAGCGGGCCGTACTGGAAGACGTAGCCTCCGCCGTCGTCCTGGGTGTACTCGCCGATCAAGTCGCCGACCGTGGTGTCGCCGTCACCGGCGACGGTGATCAGGTCCGGGAACGCCGCCTCGACCAGACTCGTCTTGCCGGTGCCCGGGGGGCCGTAGAGCAGCACCGGCACGTCGGCGTCGCGCAAGCGGTTCAGAGCCTCGACGTCGGGCAGGTCGGCCAGCTCCCGGGGGTGGTAGAGCTGGCCCCCGGCGCGGCGGATCGGGCCGACCTGCTTGGGCCTGGTCGGTGCGGGAGCGGTCGTGCGGGCCATGGCCGCCTGGACACGGGGGGAGTGGGTTCCCGGTGGACTGATCACAGCGGTCTGCGCGGCTGCTGCGGTCTGGTTGTTCGCGCGGAACTGCGGCTGTCCGGTGCCGAGTTTGTCGGCCTCGCCGCGTTTCGCCAGGGTGAGGGCGGCATTGCGGACGGCACCGTGGGAGTGGCCCAGCTGCCTGGCCATGTCCCTGATGGTGAGCTTGTCCGCCGGACGGTCGGCCAGCAGTCGGGCTACCTTGGCCCGTAGTTCGCCGCCCTTGGTACGGGGTGGGGTCGTGGGCGGTCTGGGTGTGGTCAAAGCGAGGATCTTTCAACGGGCGGTCGTGCAGGCGGGGTTGGCAATGCTCTGGGAAGGCGGGCCGGTCTCGGAACGGATCACGGGCTGTGCCGACGCTGGCGAACGGCCCCGGCAAGAGGGGACACCGGACCGTCCGCTCGCGCGGGCTGGAAGCACTGAGGCTGGGCCGGGTGGTGCGGCGGCCTCGGCGTGGGAGGTCGTGTCGCCGGTCTGTACGGGGGTGGCCGACAGGGGCGTACCGGCGGCGCTCACCGGCTGACCGAGTGCTCGGTGCAGGCGCAGGGGGTGGCCGGCGGCGAGCAGTTGGCTGGCTGCTGAGCAGGCCCGTGTATCGAGTCGGTGCTGGTTTGCGTCGCTGGGCAGGTGCAGTCAGGAGTCTCCACGAAGCCGGCCTGGAGCAGGATCCGCCGGGCGGCGGCGTTGTAGCGGGTGGTGGTGATCTCGCCGGTGTGGGCGTGCTGGATCACCACGAACGGCTCGGCTGTGCGCCCGGCCGGCGCTGCCGTCTCATGGACGGGCGAGGGCCCCTGCGAGGGGGTGTGGTTGTCGGTTACTGCGTACCTCCGTGGAACGTGGGGACCGCGGGGCACGAACCTGGGGTCGAGTGTGGCCAGGGCAGTGCTCCTGCGGCGCTGAGTGGTGTTGTCAGTGCGGTCCTCTGGACCGCCGATGTGACCGACCGCCGGCTTGCCGCCGAGTGCCTTGCCCGCGCGACCGGGTGCGGCATCGCGTGGAGGGGCCCATAGAGTGAGCCGATGCAGCCGAAGAAGGCTGGGAAGCCGGTACCTTCCCGCCCTGACGAAGTCCTCGCCGAGGCCATCGTGAACGCGGTGCTCGGCACGTATACCGTCGACCGCGACGACAACACGGAGAACGGCAAGCCCGACTTCGTGCTGGCTCCGCGCAGGGGAGGGGCGGCAACGGTCGCGCTGGAGGTTTCCTCGTGCCGCGACAGTAAGTTGCAGGAGCTCTGGAGCAGTCTGGAGGAGCAGTACCGGGACGAGGTCCTGCCGGGGCTGCGCAAAGGGTGGTTCGTCGAGTTCACCTCCGGCTCCCGTGTGAAGGGCAAAGGGGCGCATCGGCTTGCCGGCCTGCTCGCGGATCTCGAAGCCCGCGGCGTTGACCGTGTGAGTGTCCGGGAGTGGGAGAATCCTCGTGATGGGTCTGCGGGAACACCGGACGTTCAGCAGCTCAAGGACATCGAGACCGTCAAGAGCCTTCGTATCAAGGCGGTCGCGCAGGTCGGGGACACCCTGGACGTGGCCGGCCGGATCTTCTGCGGCAGTCTCGCGTCCGGAGTGGGGCTGTCCACCGCTGCCGACGTGCCGCCCTACGTGGAGGAGTTCCTCGCGGGACCAGCCGGCGCCAACAAGATCAAGAAACTGGGCAGGGCCAGGGCCAAGGGCTTGGAGCCGCACCTGTTTCTCTGGGCCGACGCCGTGGACCTGAGCATCGGCACTGCCCTGGACCACAGGTTCATTCCCTGCGAGGACCCCGTGGTGCCGCCGGAGATTCAGGTGGTGTGGCTTTCAAGTTTCTCCTGTACCGGCGCTGTGTACCAGTGGGACCGCGACGGCGGGTGGCGCGTGCACGATGTCACCGGTGTCACGGCTTCGGACGCCGGCGCTGTGTAGATGCGGGCGGTCGGCTGGCGGGTCGGGGGTCATGGCCGTGCCGGTGTCGGTGTTTCAGAAGTAGGGGTTCTCGGTGGGCCGGTCCGTTTCGGTGGCGGCGGCCAGCAGCTCGGGGAGGTCGGCGGGATCGGTTTCCCTCTGATCGATCCACCATCCGGCTCGCGTCAGGGGCCGCGCGGCGTCCTCGACGGCCTCCCAGTCCGTGTCGCTGGTGGTGCCGTCGGTGACGAGTGCGGTGTACGCGGCGGTCATCAGCTGGTGGCGGCAGCGCTCGCCCCACTCCAGCGCCCGCTCGGGGCCTTCCAGCGGCGGCATGTTGAAACGGGTGGCCCACTCGGCGGCGGCCAGCTGCTCCTCGGCCCGCCTGGCGGCGAGCCACTGATCCTTGGACTGGGTGTCGGCGTCGCGGGCGGTCCGCCAGCAGCCGGAGCAGTCCTTGCCGGCGAGCCAGCGGGCGTATCCGGCCCGGCGGTCGGCGGGCCGGTTGGAGAGGTCGTGGTCGATGAGGTGGCCGCAGGTGTGCTCGACGGGCCATCGGGTGGGTACTGCCATCAGAGGTTCCTCGGGGAGGAGTTATCGGTGGTGGGCGGGTGCCTGGGTGGGTGCGCGGGGCGGGAGGGGCGGTGGTGTGGTGTCCGGGGTGGGGCGCGGTGGCGGTGGGGTTCTGGGGACGCGGTGCGGCGGGAGGACGGCGACGGTGGCGTCGAGGTCTTCGGCGGCTTCGTGGATCTCGGCGTGGAGGAAGGCGAGCTGGCGGGCGGCGGCGCCGAGTCTGGCGGAGATCTGTCGGCCGTGTGCGGTCTCCAGGGCGGCGGCGAACTGGGCTGCCGTATCGATGAGTTGTTGCAGGCGGGGGAGGGGACCGGCTTCGTAGCCGGAGTGGGTGGCGGTCAGCAAGACGTCGGCGACGTCACTGGCCGACCGCGCGAGGACTACCTCCGTGAGCAGGTCCTGGAGGGTCTGCTCGGGCATGAGGTCGGGCTGGTGGGAGCGGGAGACGGTCGGGCGCAGCACACCGGGAGGGGCCGGGCGGGGCAGGGTCTGCCGGGCGGTGGCGTCGTCGGGGTAGTGGCCGATCACCGTCCAGCCGGGGACGCCCGGATCCCCGGCGAGCGCGACGAGCGAGTGACCGGCGTACGGCTCGGGGAGGTGGGCGAGGGTGATGAGGCGGCCGTCGTCGGTGTACCAGGATTCGACGAGGTCGAGGTCACCGCGGCGGGATGCCGCCCGGGCGCGCTCGGTCACCTGGCGCTGGTGCTCGCCGGCAAGTTCGGGGCCGGGCGGGCGGGGTGGTTCGGTGAGGTGGTCGAGGAGGTGGCTGTGGTCGCTCCAGGCGGCGAGGTGCGGCCACAGGGTGCGGTGCTGTTCGCGTTCGGCGGTGCTGCCCGGCGGGGCGGGGTGTTCCAGGGCGTGGGCGATGGTGGCGTGGGAGGTGGCCAGGCCGTCGACCAGGGCGGTCCAGGCGGGGGCGTACGGGCTGGAGACCAGGGTGCGGAGGCGCTTGCGGGCGGCGGCGATCAGCACGTCGGCGTGCGGGGCCAGCAGCGCGGTGTAGGTTTCCGCGCCGGCCCGGTCGCGGCGGGCGCGGGCCTCGGCGGCGGCCGGGAGGTCGCGGGGGGTGCCGCGGCGGTCGTGGGCGGCGGCGGACGTCCTGTAGGCGGTGGCGGTGAGGGCGGCCATCCGGAGGCGGAACTCGCGTATGGCGTCGGCCGGTTCGGTGGAGGTGGCGGGGATCGGTGCTCCGGGGGTGGGGGCAGCCGCGCGGCTGGGACGGGTACTTGGCGGTCGTCACCGGCGGCGCGGATGCCGGTGGTGTGCCGGGCCGGGGCGGGTGGTCGAGGCCGGCGGGGTAGCGGGCGGCGGCCAGCATCGTCACGGCCCCGTCAGAAGGGGAGGCGGGTTCAGGTGCCGGGCAGGGGAAACGCGAAGCTGGCGTGGAGCAGGATGCGGTCGGCGAACTCGCACAGAGGGCAGATGACTTCGGCCTCGCCGCCTTCCCCGTGTACGGTCCGGACCCGTCTGCGGGCCGTGCTCACCTGCGCCGTCCGAGGCCGGCTGCATCCGCAGCGGGAACCGGTGCGGTCGGGGACGGCGGGGCGGCGGCGGGATGCGGTGTGGCGGTGGGGGAGCGGCGGGCGGCGGCCTGCGCGATGCGGGAACGCCGCTCGGCGGCCTCGGTGGCCGCTGTGCGCGCGGGGGCCCGCGGTGCGGGGGCGGCGAGGACGGTGTCGGTGTCGACGCGGTGGCCGAGACGGCGCAGGTCGTGGACGGCTTGGCGGGCGCGGCGTTCACCGTCGCGGTGGGGGTCGGTGAGCCGGTACAGGCCCGGGGTGTCGGGGACGGGCTCGAAGGTCTCGTGGGTCAGGAGCCAGTCGGTGAGGTGGGCGGGGACGGCCTGGGCGGTGGCGGTGTAGCCGTGCCGGGCATCCGAGCGGATGAGGAAGTGAGGGGACAGGCCAGGACCTTTGGTCAGTGGTGCGGGCGGCGTGGGGGAGCGGCGGCCTGGAGTGCGGGACGGTGGCCGCCGGGGAGAGGTGCGGCCGGTGGGGGCTGCGGGGCGGCGCGGGCGGCGATCCGCAGGAAGACGTCACGGTCGGCGAGCCAGGTGGCGATGTCCGGGAGCGCCTGGTGGGCGAGACGGGCGCGGGCATCCGTGGGGATCCAGCGCAGGGCGGCGGTGAGTGTTTTCTCGCGTCGGCCCCAGTCGTCGAGCGCGGCCTGCCCGGAGGCGAGCGCGGTCTTCAGCCGCGCGACCACGGCGGCGTCGGCCGCCTGTTCAGCGGCGGCGGCGCACTCGTCGATGACACCGGGGCCATGGGCGAGGAGCCCGTGGAACGCGGTCCAGATCTCGGCGGCGTCCTGGCCCTGTGTCACCAGCTCCCGCTCTGCGGGGCGGGAATCGCCCTTCGGTGCCTGGGGGCTGAGCCGGGAGTCCAGGGTGTCGAGTGCGGCGGTCACCGTGTCCAGACGCCAGGCGTAGGCGGCCTGGCGGTAGGCGGGCAGGAGCTGGTCCGCGATGGCCCGGGCGGCGTGCTCCGGCTGGGCGGGCAGGGTGAGGGAGGGCAGCGTGTACGGGGGGTGGTAGACGACCCCGAACTCTTGGGGGATGTACGGCGCGACCCACAGGCCGCCTTCGGGGCCGCTGGTGTCTTCGGCGATCAGGAGGGTGAGGTCCGTGCCGTTGGTGAGGTTCGCCGCGTAGGGGACCTGTTCGTCGTGCAGGGCCTGGACGAACGGGCCGTGGTTCCACAGTTGGCCGATGTGGTCGCCCTGCCAGAGGGGATGGCTGTGGACGTGGATCTCGGCCGCCCAGCTGCCGGGCAGGCGGGCGGCGATCCGGCCGGCGATGTCGGCGAGGTAGGGGCGGCGGCTCACGCTCACGCGGACACCGTGGTCGCCGGCAAGACGTTGGAGCAGGGTGGCGGCGGTGCGGACGTCGCCTGCGGGCGCGGTGTGGATGCCGGAGGTGTGCCGGGTGAATCCGGCCTGCTTGAGGACGCTGTGGGCCCGTCCGTACTGGGTACCGTGGCCGATGGCGATCAGGCCGTGGGTGGTGCTGTAGGCGAGCGTGATCTCGGCCTGGGGATGAAGGGTCATGAAACCTGGGAGAGGACGAGGAGTTGCAGGCGGAGGCTCGGAGGCTCGGAGGCTCGGCGGAAGACGGTGTCGGCGAGCTTCGTGGCGCCTGCGGTGGGGACTGCGGCATCGGAGGCGGTGAGGGCGCAGGCCGATGCGGTCAGCAAGGTGGCGGGCAGGCGCACGGGGACACGCTGCGAAGAGAGCGGGGAGACACCGCGGGGGCGAGGCGGTCAGCGGCGCTGCGCGGCGTGCACGTTGGCGGGAAGGGCGGGTGCGGTGGTCTGCGGGGGCTGGGGCGCCGTGGCGGGGCGCCAGTCGGCGGGGAGGCTGGAGAACATGGTTTGCGGGTCGGTCGTCCAGTCCACGAGGCGACCGCGCTCGTGGTCGGACCGCGCGATGACCTCGATACCCGTGGGGTGCAGGACGTAGGCCCAGTCGAGACCGCCGCTGGACTCCTCGGTGATGAGCCACTCCTCGACGTCGCCGAAGCCGGGCATCTTCCTGCTGTCGTACTCGCCGTGGGGCGTGAGGGCGGTCCGCAGGGAGTCGGGAGCGTTGTCGAGGAGGTCGGTGCCGAGCTGGTTCCAGCCGGTGGGGGCCTCGTCGATGAGATGCCGGCACAGTGCGTCGAGGTCGCCGGCGAACCGGTGCTGGTACGCGCCGAGGAGGAGGGGGAGCTGGTGGTCGGGGTAGCCGTCGAAGTGTACGTAGGCGCCGGCGTATCCGGTGGCGGTGGGGCGGGCGATGACCGATCGGGTGGCCAGGGCGGACTCCAGGTGGGTGAGAGAGGGCGGGGCCGGGTGGTTCAGGGGCGGCGGCGAGCCGGCTGCGTGGGAGGGGCATCCGCCGTCCGCACGTGTTCGCCCACCGGCGCCGGTGCGGGGCAGGCCGCAGGATCTGCGGGCGGGCGGGTGACGGTGTCGAGTGCGCGGCCCAGGCTGCGCAGGGCGGCGGCATGAGCGAGGCGGACCGTCAGGTACTGCTCCGCCGGAAGTCCGGCGGCGTCGGGGTGGTGCGCGTGCTGGTGGGACTCGGTCAGGGCGGTCACGGCCGTGCTGAGGTGCGCTGCCGCACCGGCGGTGCGGGCCAGCGCGCCGGCCAGCCGGGTGAGGTAGTCCCGTCCGGGGGCGGACGCCGTGAGGGGAGGGCTGTCGGCGTCGCGGCGCAGGTCTTCGACGAGCCCGGAGGTGAGATTGCGCAGGGCGACGAGCTGGTCCAGGAGAGGGCCGAGGACGAGCAGCGGGCGGCCGGTGCCGGGCGCAGGGGCGGCGGCGATCGTGTTGCGCAGGTGCCGCTCCCAGTGGGCGAGACGGTCGTGGATGAAGGCTTCGTTGTCGGCGGCGGTCATCGGCGTCGCCCCCGGAGGTGAGGGTGGGGCAGCGGCGGTCGGGAGATGGTGCCGATGGGGGTGTGGACGATGACGTGGTAGCCGCGTCGGCGCAGCCGGTGGAGGCTGATCGCGAGACGGCGCTGGGCCTGGCCGGGGCTGCCGGTGTCGGGGACGTGGCAGTCGCCGGTGACGGGGTCGATCCGGGCGCCGTGGTCCAGGAGCTCGCGCAGTACGTTGACGTGGCCGGTGCGGATACGGGGGCGCTGGCGGGCGTCGGTGTCGACGTGGATCTGGAGGCGTCCGGGGCTGCTGCGCCCGAGCGCGGCGAGCGAGGCGGCCCGGTGGTCGTCCAGGAGGCGCCGTCGTACGGCGGCGGTGGCGCGGGCCGGGTCGGCGGGGACGGCGATGCCGCGCGGGGCCGTGATCCCCTGGACGTGCCGGTGGCCGGTTCCCGGGGGGAGCATGGGCAGCACCAGGTACTGGCCGTGCCGGTGGGGGCGGGGCATGACGTAGAGCTGGAGGCCGTGGCCGGAGGTGAGGATGCTGCGGGGGGTGGCGGCCGTCTCGAAGGCGGTGTACGGCAGGGGGCCGCTGTCCCAGATCCGGGCGCCGGCTGCGTCCGTGCCGGTGAGGGCGGGGGTGGGGTCGGGCTGCCATCCGCCGGGCAGGTGTCGGGCGAGGTCGCGGGTGAAGTCGCTGACAGGCATGGGGTGTTGGGAATGGTGCGGGGGTGCGCAGGGACGGGGCGGGACGTGGAGGCGGTCGAGGTGGGTGTCGAGGGCGTGTAGGAGCGGGAGGAGGCGGCCGTGCTGGGCTTCGTCGAGTCCGCCGGGGGTGGAGTCGTACAGGAGCCGGTGCGCGGGCGGGGTGTCGCGGTTCCAGGACGCGGTCCACGCGTCAGGCCGGCCGGCAGGGTGGTGTCCTGGGGGTTCCTGGGGCGGCGAGATGATCAGGTAGGAGTGGTCGGGGAGTTCGGCGTGGACGATCCAGTCCGACAGCCCGTACTCGACGGTGCAGGTCAGGCCGCGTGCGGTGAGCGGACCGGTGACCCCGCCGTACAGGTCCTGGACGTCGGGCCTCACCGGCCGCGCCGGGGCGAGGACGGGCGGGTGCCGGGGAGCGTGGTCACGGCGGCGGGGTGTGCCGCAGCCTGCTGGGTGCGGGCGGGCGTGGACGCCGGCCGGGTGAGCGGCGCCGGTCCGGACTCGGTCTGTGCGGAGGAAGGATCGGCGCGACGCCGGTCCTGCGTGAGGCTCTGCGGCAGGTTGTTCGCGGTGACGAGGTGGCCCGGAACGGGGGCGGGCATGGTCTGGCCGGGACCGGCGGCGGGGGTGCGGACGGCCTCGACGGTGCTGCGGAGGATGCGCTGCCGGTCCGGGAGGATCAGCCCGATGAGGACTTCGTCGTCGTTCGCGCTCATCGGCGCCTCGGCTGCGGGAGGCGGGCCGGGCGCGCCGGGGGCCTGGAGTGCAGGCCCGTCGGGGTGCGCACGATGACGTGGTAGTCGTGGTCGTGCAGCCGCGACAGGCAGACGGCGAGCGCGCTTGCGGTCTGTTCGGGGGTGTGGGTGCCGGGGAAGCGGACGTCGCCCGTGGCGGGGTCGATCACAGCGCCCGCGTCGAGGACTTCGAAGAGCGCGTGGAGGTAGCCGGTGCGGATCCGGGCGCGCTGGCGGGTGTCGATGTCGATGCGGACCTGGAGGTGGCCGGGGCTGCTGCGCCGCAGGGCGGTGAGCGAAGCGATACGGAAGTCGTGCAGGACGCGGCGGCGCACGGCCGCTGATGCGCGGGCGGGGTCCGCGGGCACGGCGATGCCGCGCGGTGCCCGCAGGCCCTCGACGTGCCGGCGGCCGGTGCCGGCGGGGAGCATCGGCAGCACCAGGAACTGGCCTGGGCGCCGTGGGCGGGGCGTGACGTAGAACTGGTGGCCGTGGCCGGAGGTGAGGATCGCCCGGTGGACCGTCTTCGCCTTGGCCGTGCTGTTCGGCAGGGGGCTGTTGTTCCAGATCCGGGTGCCGGCCGGGTCGGGGCCGGTGGCTGTGGTGGTCGGGTCGGTCGTCCACCGGCCGGGCAGGTCTGTGGCGAGAGCGCGGGCGAACGCGTCGAGGAGAAGGGGCTGTTGGGTGTTCGGTGTGATGGTGGACGCCAAGTGTCGCGAGCGGGGCGGGGTCAGCGGGAGGGGCGGGGCATGTAAGCGAGAGGACGCGGTGGGGGAGGCGGGGCCGGTGAAGGTGCCGGCCGCAGCGGTGCGGTGCGGGGGGCGGGGCGCGCGGTGTCGAGTCGTTCGGCTGCCCGCCACAGCATGGTCGCGGTCGTCCGGAGTTTGTCGAGGACGAGGTTCACACGGTCCTGGACGATGTCGGTGGCGGCCTGGCGGACGAGGCGCAGGAGCTCCGGGGCCAGGGCGGGCGCGTCGGCGTGCAGGGAACTGACCTGTTCGACGACTTCGCAGTAGTCGCTGAGCGCGTTCCCGGCCGCGACCGTCGCCTGGGTGTAGGCGGCGTGGACCGGGTGGGGCACGGGGTCGATGGCGGACACGCCCACCTCGCCGGCGGCGTTTCTCGTCAGGTCCGCGAGGGCCATGGCCAGGCGGCACACGGTGGCGAGGTCGGGCAGGGAGCCGCGAGGATGGGCCTGGGCTATCTCGGCGCGGAGGTTGTCGAACATCCAGGCCGTCTGGAGCAGGACGCTCTTCTCCCCTTGGATGCGGCCGGTGGGGTGGGGGACGGTGGACTCCGGTGGCTGGGTCGGTCGGGTGGTGAGCTGGGAGAGGTTGTGCCGGTACCTGAGGGGAGTGCGTCGCACGCGGGAGCGGGACACGCTCACAGGCGGCGGGGCAGGGGGACCGGTTGCGGCGGCGGGGCGGGGATCGCGGACGCGGCGCGGGCGTCGGCGGTGGTTCTCAGCTGCCTGGCGCCGTGGTGGAGGTGTCTTCGGCTCGTCCTGATGCCGAGGACGGTCTGCCGGAGCGCGGTGTCGACGGTCGTGGCGGGGGCGCGGCGGCGGGTGAGGTCGGTGAGGCGGGCGAGGTGGCGGACGGCGGTGCCGAGGGACGCGAGCGCGTGGCCGGCGGACTCGGCGGCTTGGGCGAGCGCGATCGTGACCGTGCGGTCGGTGTCCGTGACGTCGCCGGGGTGGTCGGCGGCGTCACGGTGCCGGGTGGACGTCGCACCCGCCAGATACCCGAGCAGGCGTGCCAGGCGACGCATTTCGTCCTCGAGGGTCAAGCTGACCGGCGGGTCCGGGTGGACCTGGTCGTCGAGGGGGAGACCGTCGGCGATGTGCTGGAGCGAGTCGGCGACGGTGTGCAGCAGTACACGCTGGTCGAGCGCGGAGCCGTGGACGCCGGGGCGAGGCCGGTTCACCGGCGCCGCCCCGGCGGGGAGGGCCTGCGGGGTGGCGGTGCCGGCGCGGCGTGGCGGATGTTCACGCCGATCCCCGTCCGGGCCAGTGTCCGCGCCGCTTCCTGGAGCGCTACGGCGTGCTCGGCGGCGCGGAGGAGGACGAGGGCGGCCTCGTCCAGCCGGTACTGGAAGGAGCGGGCGAGCAGGACGTGGCGGGCGTCGGCGGGAACGGCGGCGTACGGCGTGCCGATGGCGCCGTCCGGGTACCAGACGAGCGTGACGGTCCGGGAGACCTCGGGAGCGGAAGGCCGGTGCGGAGGGTGCGGCCTGCGGCGCGCTTCGGCGCGTACGGTGTCCAGGGCGTGCCGGTAGGCGGGGAGCAGACGGCGTGCGACCGCGGCGGCGGCACGGGCGGGGTCGGCGGGGACGGAGATACCGCAGGGCTCGTCGACCGCGCTGACGTGGTGGGGCGCGGCCTCGGGTTCGAGCGGGACGACGAGGAACTCGCCCCGGCGGCGGGGACGGTCGATGACGCACAGGACCTGCTGGCCGGGTCCGTGGAGGAGGACGTCGTGGCCCAGCATGTGGCCGGCGACCGCGTTGCGGATCTCACCGTTGTCCCAGACCCGGTCGTGGAGCGGGAACGGGTCCCCGCCGGGCCGGTAGGAGCGGTAGGCGGACATCCACGGGCCGGGGAGACGCTCGGCGAGCGCGGCCCCGAAGGCGCGCAGGAACGTGGTGCGGTGAGGAGGGAGCGGGACCGTGGGGGTCATCGGCTGTTCGGCCTGTCCGGCGGTGTCGGGGGCGGTCCGGCGGGACCGTCGGCCGGTGGTGTGGGGCGGGTGTCGAGGCAGACGTGGAAGCCGAGGCGGCGCAGACGGGTGGTGGCGCGGGCGAGTTGGAGGAGGGCGCCCTTGCGCGGCAGACCGTCGGGGGACCGGCAGTCGCCGGTCGCGGGGTCGAGGATGTAGCCACCGCGGCCGAGGAGTTCGTACAGCCCGCTGGCGTGGTGGCAGCGGATCCGGATGCCCTGGTCCGGGGTGATGGCGACAGAGACGCGGCGCTGTCCGGCATGGGCGCGCCGCCATGCCGGCAGGGCGGTGAGGACGAGGTCGATGGAGGAGCCGAGGCGGCGTTGCACAGCGGCGGCGGCGCGGGCGGGGTCGGCCGGGACGGCGATGCCACGCGGTGCTGTGAGGCCGCGGACGTGCTGGTGGCCGGTGCCGGCGGGGAGCATGGGCAGGACGAGGTACTGGTGGGGGTGGCGGGGGCGAGGCATCACGTAGAGCTGGATGCCGTGGGGGTGGGTGAGGACCCGGCGGTGGGCGGCGGGGGTTCCGGGCTCGTGGAGGAGAGGGCCGGTGTCCCAGATCCGGGCGGTCGCGTCGTCGTCGCTGACCGGCGGGCAGTCTGATTCGATGCGCCACCGGCCGGGCAGCCGCGCGGCGAGGTCGGCGGCGAACCGGGTCACGGTGATGATTTGACGCAGTTGCGGCCCGAGCGGGGGAAGGCGGCGGTGGTTCATCGGCGCGGTCCTGCGGTGCCGGGAGCGGGCGGTGGTGCCGGGGGCTTGGGGGTGGCAGGGGTGTCCGCAGACGGTACCGGCGACGAGAGTGGGTCGTAGTGCGCGCGCAGAGCTTGGAGGTGCGCGTCGTCGGCCAGGGTGAGCCCGAACAGCAGGCGGCTGGCGGCGTCGCGTATGAGCCGGGCCGGTGAGTCGAGCTCGCCGCCGCCGTTGTGCTTCTTCCAGCGGTAGAAGTGCTCCTCCAGATGGTTGACGATCTCGTGGACGGCCGGGGTAACGGCTTCCAGCAGGGTGTCGAGGACGTAGCTGAACTCGGCCGGGCTGCCGGCTTCGGCGAGAGCAGCGCGGTAGGGATCCAGGTCCGGTGTGGGGAACGGCTCGGTCAGGGGGTGGTCGGCACGGAACCTGTCGGCGTCACGGCGAGCCCAGCGGCGCAGGTCGTCGCTGGTGGCTGAGCCGGTGCGGTGGGCGTTGACCTGGTTGCTGGTCCGGCCGGTGTTGTCGTTGAGATCGAAGTCCGGGTGGCGCAGGGGTGTTCCTCTTCAGAGTCGGTGTTGTGCACAGGGGAGAAGGACGGCGCGTCTCGGCTCTCGACGGGGAAGCGCGGGCCCGGCAGGCTCTTTCGACGGTGCAGGTCAGGCCACGTGCGGTGAGCGGGCCGGTGACCCCGCCGTACAGGTTCTGGACGTCGCGCCTCACCGGCCGCGCCGGGAGGAAGCCCCCGAGCAGGGCGCCTGAGGGGTCGGTTCGGGGGCGGGCTTCCGCGCTGCGACCGGCGTTGGGGGCGGCGGTGGGGGTGTGCCGATGCGGGGGGCGACGTGGCGGGCGGCGCGGATCATGGTGTCGCCTGCGGTGGCGAGGCCCATCGCGTGGTGCCATGCGTCCTGGGCGTGCTCCAGGGTGAGGAAGGACTGTGCGGTGGCGGGAGCTTCCTGGATCTCCGAGAGCGCCTGGCGGATGCGGGTGATGCCGGTCAGGTGCTGACGGACGTAGTCCAGTTCGTACAGGACGCCTCGGAGCGGGCCGGCGAGGTGGTCGGTGGGGGTCGTCACGGCGGTGATGCCGTCGAGCAGGGCGGGCGCGTGGGCGAGGTAGACGTCGACGGCGTCCTGGGCGCGGACGTCGCGCAGCGACATGGCGGTGCCACGTGCGGCTTCGGCGAGCGGGTGGCCGGCGTAGGTGGGGGAGACGACCTGCCAGGAGGCGGCGGTGTGGTGGAGTTCGACGGTCGCGTGGGCGAGCAGGCTGATGCGAGCGTCCCAGACGTTGCGGGTCCAGACGGGCAGGAGGGTGTGGTAGATCCTGTCGGCGGCCTCGTGCGGGTCGGATGGCAGGACGAGCGGGCCGGGACCGGGGATCGCGTCGCTCTGCGAGATGAACGGCGTGGTGGGAAGAAGAGTGGCGGCGATGATCAGGGCTCGGGAGCCCGCCTCCTGGAGGAGGACCACGTCGTGGTCGGGGCCGGACAGGAGCGAGGCGCGTGCCGCGCGGCGGCTGAGTGCCGTTGCGTCGTCCGATCCGCTGGTCCACAGCCTGTCACCCAGCAAGTCCCTGTCGAAGGGGCGCAGAGGAACGGGGGCGGTGGCCCAGTCTCCGGGAAGTACCTCGGCGATGCTGCCGGTGTAGGCGGTGAACGCCTGCCCGCGGCGGACCGCTTCGCCGGGGTTGCGCAGGAGGAAGAGGTGGTCCTCCCATTCACGGGCGAAGTGCTCGACGAGGCCGGCGGTACGGGGCAATTGGTCGGCGAGGACGACGAGCACGGTGGCAGGTTTGTGCGGGCTGGCCTCGAAGACGGCCTCGGCCGGGAGGTCGTCGGGCAGGCGGGGGACGATGGAGTACGCGCCCGGTTCGGCAGCGGCGGTGGCGATGAACTGAGTGCCGTCTGGCATGGTCAGCAGTGCCGCAGGGATCTCCGCGTCGGACAGGGGAGGATTCGACGCCTTCAGGCCGATGCGCTGGGTGCCGGGGACCAGGGTGGCGGTCCAGCCCAGGTGTTCGGCGAGCGTGGTGGCGAAGAGATACAGGTCGGAAGACGGGGAAGACATGGGTGATGTTTCTTCTCGGCGGAGGGGAGGGGCGCGGGGGGTGCAGGGGCGTTTCACTTGCCGCGCCGGGTGGGGCCGATGATCAGGACCGGTGCAGGTGCCGGTGGAGGAGTCGGTGCGGTCAGGGATGCGGGGGCCTTCGCCGGGGGTGGCGGGGGTGTGCCGATGCGGCCGGTGACGTGGCGGGCGGCGCCGATCATTGCTTCGCCCGTGGCGGCGAGGTCGACGGCGTGGGACCACATCTCGGCGTTGCGCTCCTCGACGAGGAGCGGCTGTTCGGCGGCGGGTGCCTGGCGGATGCGTGCGTCCCATTCGCGCCTGAGGCGGCCGGCGTTGCGCAGGGTCTCCCGGAGGTGGTCCAGGGTGCGCAGGTCACGGCTGACCGGCCCGGCGAGGCGGTCGGCGCCGGTGGTCACGGCGGTGATGGCGTTGAGCGTGGCGGGGGCGTGGGTGAGGTAGGTCTGGACGGCGGTCCAGGCGCGGGCGTCGCGTATGACCGCGCCGGCGCCGGGGTCGTGGGCGGCGTGGTAGGTGTCGCCGACGGCGTCCCAGGAGTCGATGGCCTGCCGGAGTTCGGCGGTGGCGTGGGCGAGGACGCCGGTGCGGGCGGAGAAGACTGCGCGGTCCCAGGCGGGCAGGAGGAGGGAGCGGATGCTCTGCGCTGAGGCTGCGGCGTCGGCGGTCAGGGAGAGGGCCGCCGGGCCGGGGACGGGGCTGTCGGGGGTGATGCGCAGGCGGGCCGGGAGGAAGGTGACGGCGGTCGTGTCCCGGTGGGGGCCGGCGTCCTGGACGAGCAGGACGCGGTGGCGCGGGCCGGTCAGGAGCGCGGCGCGGGCTGCCGTGGCGAAGGCTTTGCGGCCGGTGTCGGGCCCGGTGGCCCACAGGGTGGGGAAGAGGCGTTGGTGGGCGCGGGAGTCGAGGTCCAGGACCGTGGCGGTCCAGTCGCCGGGGAGCGTGGCGGCGACGGTCCCGGCGTAAGCGGTGAAGACGTCGTCGAGGCGTGCCGCCTCGACGGGTTCCAGCGCCGCCCGTGCGCGGGTGAGGTGGTCCTCCCAGCCGGAGAGGAACATGCTGAAACGGTCCGCCGCGTGCTCGGGGGTGGCCGCCGCGTTGAGGAGGACGACGGTGGGTTCCCGTTCCTGTATCGCCGCGGTCGTGTTGGCAGGGAGGTCGGTGGGGCGCAGGGGGCCGACGAGGTAGCGGTAGGCGTCCGGGTCGGTGCGCGGGGCGATGATGAACTCGGTGCCCCCGGGAGTGGTCAGCAGCGCCGCTTCCGACGCCTGGTCCAGGGCCTCGTGCAGACGGGTGCCGAAGCCCCAGAGCGGGTGCCCGTGCGGCTGCGTCGGTGTGGCGGTCCAGCCCAACTGGCCGGCGAGGGCGGTCGCGAAACGGATGAGGTCGGAGGACAGGGAGACATTCCTTCTCAGGCGGAGGGTTTTGTCGTCAGCGACGCCGGTACGCGCCCGGTGAGGAACGCGGAGCCGCGGGAGGGCTGTGGCCGGCTGCGGCGGCATCCTGGCCAGCAAGCGCATGGCGTCGGGGATCTGCTCGCGGGCGTGGGGTTCTCGGCACCGTGGCGGAGCCGCTGGATGCGTGCGTGCCGCCGACGAGGGAGGGGCGGCCGTCGAGTTCGTCGAGCCAGTCGAGGAGCCTGGGCAGGTTCTTGTCGGGCCCGTAAGCGAGATAAGTGCCGTCGGCCGAGTCACAGCCGAACCACTCGGCTATCCGAAGGCGGCGCAGGGAGTTGACGCGGCCCATGTGCACGCCTTTGCCGCGGGTCTTCGCCTCGCGGGCCAGCCGTTCGGCGACGGGGCCGAGCTTCCACTCGGTCGATCCGGCCAGGAACAGGACGTCGAAACCGTCCCACGGCAGCAGTCCGGGTACCTCGCACCCGTCCTGGGCCGCGTAGGCGGCCGGGATGTCCAACTCACGGATGCGAGCCAGCCAGGGCAGGGACTCGGTGAGAGTGCCGGCGGCGTCGAACGGCTGGTCCGGGGCGAGCGCCCACAGACACCGGTCCGGTCCGTACCGTTCGACAGTGCGCCACAGCCAGGCGAACCATGCCTCGGCGCCGGGCCAGTAGCGGCCTTTGCCGTCGCTCCCGAACCTTGAGTTGTCGCAGGCGAACAGCGCGCCCTCGGGGATCCGGGCGCCCTGCGCGGGGGTGGTCATGCAGCCGATGCGTCCGGCGCTCATCGCGGCCCGTATCTCAGGTCCCGAGGGAGTGCCGAGGTAGCGCAGTGTGCCCTCCTGGACCGTGGAGGGAGTGATCGCCGGGGCTGCCCGGCGGGAGAGGCCGGTGCGGGCCGGCTGGAGCGGCGGACGATTTCGCGCGTCCGGCGAGGCCGCGGAGCCCCAAGTCCACGGCGGCATCGAGACTTTCGGTGACCGGCAGCAGCGTGGCGCGCAGCCGGTCCGCCGTTTCCAGGCCGCCGGTGTGCAGGACGGCGTGGGCACCGACAGCGCACGCGGCCCGTCCGTCGTCGGCGGTGTCGCCGATGACGAGGACAGGGCGTGAGCGGAGGCGGTCGGGGAGGGCTTTGAGATGCTCGGTGAGGACGTGTTCCTTGGTTCCGTCGGGTCCGCGGCGGCCGTCGATCCGTGTGAAGAAATCCGCGATGCCCAGGCGCCGGACTTCACCGCGCAGCAGGTCCTCGGGATACAGGGAGAGCAGGGACTGGCTGTGCCCGAGGTCGCGCACGCGGGCCAGAACCTGTTCGGCGCCCGCCCGCAGCCGTGGCGGCCGGGAGCGCAGGAAGCTTGCGAAGTCCGTCTGGGCCTGGGCCCATTCGTCGTCGGTGAGCGGCCGGTTGACCAGCCGGGTGTAGAAACGCCGGACGGGCAGGATGTGTTGTGTCTGGTAGGTCGGGAGGTCGATGGGAGGGGTGTGCAGCCTCTGGAGTGTGTGGTTCACGGCGGCGAGCAGGTCGGCCTGGTCGTCTTTGAGGGTGCCGTTCCAGTCCCAGACGATGTGGACGGGCATGGTGCGGTGCTGGCTCCGGTAGGGATGCGGACGGTGCGGGGATGTCCCGGGGAACTCGGCGCTCAGCGCATGCGTTCGTCGGTGTCGAACAGGCGGCGCTCGTCGGGGTGGAGGGTGTGCTGGACGATGAAGGACCGGCCGGCGACCTTCCACAGGGCGCGTCCGCGGTTGAGATGTGAGATGGCGTCGGATTCGACCGAGGTCAGGCCCAACAGTGAGGCTGAGTCGGTGAGTTGGTCGGTTTCCTGCCGGTAGACGATGCGGGTGGAGCAGTCGGCGAGCAGGCCCTCGGCGAGGGCGCGGCCCCGGGATCCGGCGTCGCCCGCGGTGAGCAGGTCGGACAGGCGGTGGATGACCATGAGGTTGGCGATGCCGAGGCCGCGGGAGAGTTTCCACTGGGCCTGCATGCGCTGGAGGAGTGCGGGGTGGCGCATGAGGCGCCATGCCTCGTCGTAGACGATCCAGCGGCGCCCGCCTGCCGGGTCGGTGAGCGCGGATTCCATCCACGCGCTCGCGCACGTCATCGCGAGGACGAGCGCGGTGTCGTCGCCGGCTCCACCCAATCGGGACAGGTCGATGGTGAGGACCGGGCTGTGCGGGTCGACGCGGACGGTGGAGGGGGCGTCGAACATGCCGGCGAGGTCGCCGTGGACGAGGCGGCGCAGGGCGTGGGCGAGGTCGCGTGCGGCGTCGCCGAGCCGCCCCGACACGTCGGCGGCGTCCAGGCCGGGGTCGTTGAGGGCGCGGGCGACGTCCCCGAGCAGCGGGGTGCGGTGCGCGGCGTCGGCGAGGGCGAGGTCCAGGGCGAGGTCCAGGGCGACGTCGAGCGCGGTGTGCTCCATCGGCAGCAGGTCGCGGCCCAGGACGGTGCGGGCGAGGGAGGCGAGCAGGAGCAGCCGCCGCGTACGGACCTCCCCGGCCCAGTCGCTCTCGGGGACGCCCTCGGGCCGGGGGGCGGCGTCGAGCGGGTTGAGCCGGCCGGGCAGGCCGGGCCCCAGCGCGATGGACGTCCCCCCGAGCGCCGCGGCGACCGGCGTCCATTCGCCCTTGGGGTCGCAGGGGACGTAGACGCGGTAGCCGTGGGCGACCGAGCGCAGCGCGATCGACTTGGCGAGCGCGGACTTGCCCTGCCCGATCACCCCTGCCAGCAGGACGTTCGGGTTCGTGAACCCGTCGAGACGCCCGTACAGGGTGAACGGGTCGAACGTGAACGCCGCTTCGGCGTGGACATCGGTGCCGATGTAGATGCCGTCGGCGCCGAGCCCCCCTTCGGCGAGGAACGGATAGGCGCCGGCGGCGAGCGCGGTGGTCATGCGGTGCTGGGGAAGCCGCAGCCGGCTGCCCCGGGCAGAGGCGGGTCCGGGGCGTCCGGAGACAGGGTGGAGAGCGCCCGGCATGATCGCCGAGGCGTCGGAGGAGTCGGCCGTACGGGCGGATTCTTCGGCGCGGGCCTGCGCGGTGGCGTCGGCGAGACGGCGGCGTGCGATCTTGCGGTCCGCCCGGCCGACCCCGTGCGGGGTGAACAGCGGGGAGGCCGAGGCACGGCGGGCGGGCCGGTGGGGCATGACGGGTGGGCTCGTTTCGGCAGGGGTGTCAGACGGTGCAGCTGGTGGAGTGGGCAGGAGGCGGCGCGGCGAGCCGGGCGGGCGTCGTCGTACGGCGGATCGTGTGGGAGACGGCCAGGTGCCGCTGGCAGATGGTCAGTACCAGCGGGCCGTCGGGGAGTTGCTCGGGGCGGCACTCCTGCGAGGCGGCCGAGCTGGTGTCGGCGGGCGTGGTGTGGAACGCGTCGTGGACGGCGGCGCTCGCCTGCCACAGGCGCAGGCGGGCGTCGGCCAGGTGTCGGCCGGCGGCCGGGCTGGTGGGCCGGGTGGCGTCGGCGAGCTGGTCGACGAGGCGGGTTGCGGCCGTCAGATGGGCGTGCAGGGTGTCCAGGTGCGGCCGGTCGGCGGCAGGCGTGGAGGTGGAGTGGGCGCGGGTGTGGTGGCGCAGGCCGACCGTGGCGGCGCGGAGGTAGGGGTGCGCGTCGGGGGTGTGGTCGTTCAGGGAGGGTCCTTGGGCCGCGGAGGGGATGGTGACGGAGCGTCAGTCAGCGGGAGTGGCGGCCGGGAGCGGCGGGCTGGGGCGGCGCGGGCGGTTGCGGCGTCCGCTGCGGGGACGGCGGGGTCTGCTCGGGCCGCAGGTCGACGACGTGGCCGGGGAAACGCACGCCGGGGTGGCTCTCGGAGGGGACGAACTCGATGCCGGTCCCGTCGTGGGCGTCGTGCCATTCCCGGAAGCCGGGGAGCTGCTGGACGGTGCGGCGGGCGTCGTCGTAGCCGGCGGCGTCCACGAGGAAGCTGGTGGGTTTGTGTCCGTCGCGGCGTTCGAGACCGGCGAAGGTCATGGTGTAGGTCTGGAGTGTGGTGGGGGTCAGGAGCCGGGTGAGGTGGGTGATGACCGTGCCGAGGTGGTCGCTGGCCTCGATGGCGGCGGTGATCCGTTCGTCCTCCCAGTCGCGGTAGGAGTCCTGGCGGACGGAGCCGTCCGTGTCGAGGTAGGGGGCCAGAGCGGCGGCGTGGCGGTCGGCGAGGTCCTGGCAGGATGTGAGCAGCCGGTGCAGGTCGTGGCGCAGATCGTGGTCGGTGTTCGTCATGGGCGGCAGACCTGTGTCCTGTGTCGGGCCGGATGTGCCGGCGGTGCGGGGGGCGGGGGTTGTGCTGCCGGTCACAGGAGGCGGGCGAGGGGGAGGGCGGCGGCGGTGAACGCCTCGGGCTGCTGGTGCAGCAGCCGCCGCAGGTCGACCTGCGCGGTGACGGCGGCGGTCTCGATCTGGGCGCAGGCGGCGTCGAGCGCGGCGTCGGTGTCGGCGGTGACGGTGAGCAGTCCGGTCAGGCTCACGTCGGCGTGTCCGGCGATCAGCTGCTGTTCGCGCTGTTTGACGTCGGCGTACTCGACGGCGTCGGCTTCGGAGTCGACCTGCCCGCGGCGGGTGCGTTCGGCGGCGTCGGCGAGGATCGTGGCTTTGGTGCGCTGGACGTCGCGCAGCGCGGAGTCGAGGGTGCGGGGCGTGTAGAGGAGGGTGAGGGCGCGGCGGACACCGGCGGTGAACATCAGTCCGTGCAGGAACCCGAGGTGCACCTCGGTGCGGGGCCAGTCCTCGATCCAGTAGGTGGCGTGACGGGCGCTGTCGGTGCCGAGGCGGTCGTACTCCTCGACCTGGACGACGGGCCCGGCCGCGGCGGGGTCGGCCTCGGCGCGGCCGGCCGGGGACCACTGCTGGAGCGCGGACAGTGCGCGGGGGTCGTAGGCGGTGCGGATGACGGCGGCGATCTCCCGTGCGGTCAGCCATCCGGTGACCTGGAGGCCGGCGGTGCGGGCGGCCTGGGCGATCGCCGAGGTGGCCTGCTCCATGACGGTGAATGCTCCGGGGAGCCCGCCGCCGGCCTGGGAGATGAGGCGCCGGGCGGCCTTGAGGTCGAGGGCGACGGCGAGATAGGTCTCGTGCGGGGCGGAGGCGGGACCGGCGGAGGCGACCAGATCGGAGTAGATCTGTCCGGCGACGGGGGTCTGCGGCTGCCCGGTGCGCATCCAGTGCCGGGCGAGGGTGTCGCCGCTGTCGGGGACGGTGCGTTCCAGGACCTGGACGGTGGCGATGTGCCCGGTGCGGGCGATGCCCGCCAGGGCGCGCCCCCAGGCGGCGACGTGGTGGTTCTGGGTGGCGGGGTCGAGGAGGGCGAAAGCCTGGGAGGTGACGCGGGCGACGGCGGTGAGGGTCTGGCGGTGGGGGTCGTGGACGGCTGAGGCCCGGTTCGCGGAGTCGCCGGGGGTGACCACGCGCAGGGAGGCGGCGGTGCCGGGCAGGTGGAGGATGCCGTCCTGGTGGGGGCGGGTGACGGGCCGGGCGAGCCAGAGGGACTGGCCGGTGCGGCGGCGCAGGGCGTGGCGGGTGACGACGGGCGTCCAGTCGATCAGGGAGCGTCCGTGGCGGCGGATCGCGACGAGCGCACCGGACGCGGCCCACAGCGGGGCCAGGGCGACGGCGCCGACCAGTCCGGTGGAGACGACCGTCATCAGCAGCAGCGTCAGCGTGCACGAGACGAGGACGAGCTGGGGCAGGGAGAGGCCGAGGAGGATGCCGCGGCGGGATCGGTGCGGGAACTTCACCGCGACCGGGGCGGCGGGGAGATCTGTCACAGCGGGTGCGGGTCCTGGAAGCGGGAGAGGGGGGGACCCGGGGACGGGAGGTGTGGGCTCCCGCCCCCGGGGTGCCGGGCGGAGGGTTCAGATGCCGGCTGCGGGCGGCGGTCCGCTCGCACCGGGTGTGGCGTGGTGCGAGCCGGAGGACGGGGGCGCGCCCTGCGGCGGCGGGCTGGTGGCCGGCGTCGTGGACCGCCACATGCCGCTCTGCCCGGGTGCCGTACCCGTGCCGGAGCCGCCCGGTGGCGGGCTGCCGCCCGTCTGGCCGCTGGTGTCGGCGGACACGCTCGTCGGCGCGGGCTGGACAGTCTTGCGCAGACCGGAGGCGATGTCGCCACCGGATGCGCCGCCCGGTGCGCCGCTGCCAGGACCCTCCGTGCCTCCGCCGACAGGGGTGGCGGCGATGTCGCCGGGGAATCCGCCGGCGGCGTCGGGCCCCTGCGGCGCGGCTGCTGCGGCGGCGCCTGCGGTGCCGGCGGTGGCCGCGGAGACGGCCTTGCGGGCGGCCTTCTCGGAGTAGGCCCGGGCGACCTGCGCTCCGGAGCCGCCGGCGCGGTGGATGGTCTCGCCGTCGGTGCCCTCGGCGGCCCAGTGCGCGAACTTGAACACCGCGTACGGGCACAGCAGGACCAGGATCATGATGACGATGCCGGACATGACGTCGGCGAGGGCTGCGGTGCCGTCCTTGGCCTCGGTCCGGCCCATGGCGGCGATACCGAGGATGAAGATCACGGTCATCAACAGCTTCGAGGCGACGAGGGTGGCGGTGGCCTCGATCCAGCCTCGCCTCCAGCGCCGGGCGGCCTCCCAGCCGCCGCCGGCGGACGCGAAGACCGCGAGGGTGACCATGACGAGGATGCCGACCTTGCGGACCATCATGACGCACCAGTAGAGGAAGGCGCCGACGGCGGCGCCGAGTCCGGCGACGACCGGGACGAGCCAGCCCAGGCTGGACAGCGACGCGATCTGGCTGACCTTCACGAGGCGCCGTACGGCCGTCGCGACGTCCAGGTGGGCGGCGCGGAACAGGCCGTCGGAGAGGGCGTCGGTGACTTCGACGGCGACCGTGGTCAGGGCGACGGCGCTGAACGCGAACAGCACACCTGAGACGGTGCCGGTGAACGCCTGCGCCAGCGCTTGTCCGTCGCGCCGGACGGCGGCCCGCACCAGCTGCGCGCTGAACGTCGCGACCAACAGGATCAGGCCGATCGGCAGCAGGAGTTCGTAGTTGTCGCGGAACCAGGTCGCGTTGAGGTCCACCCGGGTGGTGGTGTCGACCGCCTCGGCGGCCAGATCGGCTGCGGCGGCGGCCAGTTCACCGGCCGACTTCGCCATCCAGTCCCCGATGGCCTTGCCGGGGTCCGAGGCGAAGTCGACCGCCCCGCCGACGGCGCACAGCTTGTCGGCCAGGGGGTAGTCACAAAAACCCACGGGGCGTCACTCCTCCTTCTCTTGTCGTGTCCGGGGCGCGGGTCACTGGGTGACGGACGGGGCGATGGCGGCCAGGGTGCAGTCGTGGCCGGGACGGCACTGGACGGCGAGGGTCACGGCCCGGTCCTCGGCCCCGCCGCCGCCCTTGGCCCAGGTGATGTGCTGCGTGCCGGTGACGGTGACGACGTAGATGTACGCCTCGGTGATCGCGGACGGGTCGTCCGCCAGCGCCTGCTTGAACGCGGAGGGGTAGTGGCCCTCGGTGATGTGGGCGGCGGCGTGCTGGTCCTGGTCGGCCATCCGCGACCACAGCACCGGGTCGGGGACCTGGCCGGAGACCGACGGCCAGTCCGCGTACCGGGTCTCGGGGGTCATCCAGGCGCGCATGCCGGTGAGCTGCTGGTCGCGGCTGGTGCCGCGGGTGTCGTAGGACCACAGCATCTGCGCGGCGGCCCGGGCGTAGGCGACCGGATCCGAGATCCGCGCGGGCTTCGGCACTGTCCCCGAGCCCGCGGACGGCGGCGGGTTTGTTCCGGAGGCGGGCGGGGCGGGTGCGGCAGGTGCAGCGGTATCCGATGGGCGGCGGTCATTTTCGCCGCCGGTCAGCAGGGCGACGGCGGCGGCGACGGCGAGCAGGACGGCGACGGCACAGGCGACGACCGCGATACGCCGCCGCGCCGGCCGGCCGACGCCGTACGCGGACAGCGAGAAGGACGAGAGGGACGGTGGGCGTTTGGGCATCAGTGGACCTGCGAGCCCAGGCTGGAGAAGAACGCGACGATGCCGTTGGCCGCACCGAGGCCGAGCGCCGCGCCGGCGGCGACGGTGGCGCCCTTCTTCCCGTTGGCCTCGGCCTGGTGGCCACCGGTGTGGTGGCCCCAGGCCCAGACGGCGAGCGAGACGGCGAGGGCACCGACGACGGCGATGATCCCGAACATGGTGATCGAGCTGACGACGGTCTTCAGCACGCTCAGGCCGGGCAGGCCGCCGTCCTTGGGAGAGATTCCCGGATCGTAGGCGAGCTGGACGACACGGTCGGCGAGAGGGACGGTCATGAGGGTGGCGGGGCTCCTTGTGGACGCGGGCCGGTGAGGAGGGCCGGCGGTGAGACGGAAAGGGCGGGGCCCGCCCGGCGCGCGCAGGAGGCGCGGCAGGTTTGGGCGGGGCGGTGCCGGCCAGGGGCCGGGGTCACACCACCCGGCGGGCGGCGAGGATCTCCCAGTCCTGGAGAGGGGTGATCCTGACCGGTTTCGATGTGCGCGGCGCCTCGATCGCGAGACCCGAGCCGATGTACATGCCGACGTGTTCGGGCCGGGCGGCACTGCCGCGGCTGAAGATCAGGTCACCGGGCCGGAGCTGGGCGGGCGGGACGGCTCTGCCCTCGTTGACCTGGGTGTATGTGGTGCGGGTGAGGGTGATGCCGGCGTGCGCGTACGCCTGCTGCGTGAGGCTGGAGCAGTCGCAGCGGCCCATGGGGTCGGGGCCGTGCGGGGCCGTGCAGGAGCCGCCCCACTGGTAGAGCGTGCCGAGCTGCTGCATCGCCCACACGATGGCGGTGCGTGCCGCCGGGGCGGTGTCGGAGGGGATCGTGTAGCCCTTGGGGACGCTGCCCTCGGGGATCCGGCCGAAGCCGGAACCGTCCTCCTGGCCTGCGCAGTTGCTCGCGTCGGCTGCGGGCTGCCGGCCGTGGTCCGTGGCCGCGGCGCCGGGGACGGACCGGGCGACGGCGGCCTGCAGTGCGGTGGCCAGGGGTTCCCACTGGGCGTACGCGTCCGGCAGGCCGGAGCGCTGCACGGCCTGGGCGGCCTGGGTGACGGTCATCTGCTGCCAGCCGTCCACCCGGAGCAGGTGTCTGTAGAACTGCTCGCTCGCGTAGAGCGGGTCGCGGATCTGCTGGGCGGTGCCCCAGCCCTGGGAGGGGCGCTGCTGGAACAGACCCAGTGAGTCGCGGTCGCCGTAGTCCAGGTTGCGCAGCCGGCTCTCCTGCATCGCCGTGGCGAGCGCGACGATCTGTCCCTTCGCGGGGACCTTCAGCGAGAGGCCGGCGGTGACGATCGTCGCCGCGTTGGGGATCTGCTCGGCGGGCAGGTCCAGACCCTCGACGCGGACGTCCTTGCCGGACGCGCCGTCGAGGACCCGGGTGATCTGCTCGGCGACTGCGGCGGTGTCGTTGCCGGTCAGGCAGGTACTGAGGGCGCTGCCGGTGTGCACGGCGTCGGCGGCGGAGAGCAGCATCACGCCGGTGCCGGTGATCATGACCGGGGAGAGGACGACGACGCCGATGCCGGCGGCGAGCCACTTCACCCGCGGCGTGCTCGCGTGCCGGCGGTTTCGGGCAGGGGCGGGTGACGGGACGTCATGGATGTGTCCTTCGGGGGCGGGGTGCGGCAGAGGTGGGAGCGTGACGCAAGGGTGCGGCGCCCGGTCCGGCCGTGAGCCCGGCGGGCCGGGGCAGGAAGTACCCCGGTGAGGAAAAGGGGCGTGACCGGCCGGGCGGTGCGCGCCGGGCGGTTCCAAAACAGTAGGCGCGGATCGGCGGCTGACCAAAAAACCGGCGCGAGGTGCCGGAATCCGCTACCCCGGAAGCACGTTTTTGGCCGTCGACGGATTCGCTCCTACAGTTTTCGGACTCCCCCTCTCGCCCTCCTCGTCTGCGGCCCCGGGCTTCTGCATGCCCGCTTTTCCCGCGAGGACTCCCCTGCGACACGGGGCCCCGTGTTCCACCGAATCAGAGGTTCCTCTTTGCCTTTTTCCCTGCACCAGGGCGACGCCCTCAGTGTGCTGACCGGCCTCCCGGACGGCTGCGTCGACTCCGTCATCACCGACCCGCCCTACAATTCCGGCGGCCGGACCGCGAAGGAGCGCACGTCACGCTCCGCGAAGCAGAAGTACACCTCGGCCGATTCCAAGAACGACCTTGCCGATTTCACCGGCGAGAACATGGACCAGCGGTCGTACGGGTTCTTTCTCACCCAGATCATGACCGAAACGCACCGTCTCACGAAGACGGGCGGTACCGCGCTCCTGTTCACCGACTGGCGCCAGCTGCCGGTCACCACGGACGCCATCCAGGCGGCCGGGTGGCTGTGGCGCGGAGTGCTGGTCTGGCACAAACCGCAGGCCCGCCCGCAGAGGGGGCGGTTCACGCAGAACTGCGAGTTCGTCGTCTGGGCCAGCAAGGGGCCGATCGACGCCGCCCGTAACCCCGTCTATCTGCCGGGCCTTTACTCGGCGTCGCAGCCGTCGGGGGCGAAGCGCCAGCACATCACGCAGAAGCCGGTCGAGGTGATGCGCGAGCTCGTCAAGATCTGCCCCGACGGCGGTACGGTCCTGGATTTCTGCGCCGGTTCCGGCTCCACGGGAGTGGCGGCCCTTCTTGAGGGCCGCGATTTCATCGGCGTGGAAAAAACCGGCCACTATGCGGCGATCGCGGCCGACCGGCTCACCGCGACGCTCCGCGAGACCCTCACGCAGGACGACGTGGTGCTCGCCGTCTGAGTCGGATATCCCGGCACGGTGACCGGAACCCCGGGCGGCAGTTCGGCGGGACGGAACCGCAACGGCCCCACAGGCCGGCCGGTCCGCCGGTCACCGTATTCGTTTTCCTCGCATTCCGTGGCCCCGTAGGAGGGTGAGATTCGTATGTCCGAAAATCCGTCTGAGAGCGGGGAACTGGAGCCGGTCCGCATTCCCGATCCGCACTTGGAGGGGATCGAGGCGGATGTCCGCAGGCTCATGGAGCAGGCGTCTCAGCAGGCACAGCAGCTCGACCATCTCGCCTCCTCCCCGGAAGCGGAGGGATCGCCGTTCGCGTTCGGGCTGCCGCGGCTGGGCGGGCCGCCTGCCGCCGCTGTGCCGGAGGCCCGCCCGATCCTGGAACTCGACGGGGAGGCCCGCGAGGACGAACTCGACGCCCTGTCGGACTGGGTCGATGATTACCTCCTCCCGGTGTACGGGGCGGAGGTCACCACTGCGGCGCCGTGGTGCCTGCAGTGGCAGGAGCACGAGGACGTCGTGGCGTGGCTGCACGCGCTGTGGCTGGCCTACCAGCAGCACAAGGAGCCCGACGCGGGGCTCGCCGGCATGTTCGTGTGGCACCGTGATTTCCTCGCCCACGCCGTCGCGGTGATCCGCGCGCCGGGCGGGCCGCTGTCGGCCTGCATGACCTCTCCCGACCGGCCCGCGCACCGTCTGCTGCCCGGCCCGCCGCCGTCCGCGCGTACGCAGACGGCGTCCGCCGGGGCGGACGGGCCGGCGTCATGAGCCGGGGAGGAGAACAGCGTGGGGGTGGGGGACGGCCTGCCTTCGGACTGAGCTTCGACCCGCGTGCTCTGACCGATCTTCTCCAGGCGCCCGGCGACATCCGCGATCTCACCCTCGCCTATCTGCAGGAACTCGTGAACGCGCAGCGCTTCGGGCTGCGCCTCGACGGTGACCTGGAGGGGTACCGCAAGCTGTTCGTCGACGCGCGCAAGGAGTGGAGGGTCGTCTACGCCTTGCGTGCGTCGCCGGCGGAGTCCGCGCACCGCCGGGAGATCCACGTCGTCGCGGTCCGGCCGCGGGCGGGCAACGACGTCTACGACGAGGTCGGCCGCCGCCTGGGCCTGGCCCGCCGGCCGCGCAGCGCCCGCACCCACGCGGCACGCTCCCGCTCCCCGCAGCTGACGGCCCTCCCGCCCGTGCCCCGGCCCGTGCCGCCGTCGGCCGCCCCGCCGGGGCCGCCCCGCCCCGCCCACCGTTCCACTCGCCGAGCACACGGAGTACCGCCCCATGTCACCTGAACCCGGTCCGGTACCTGCCCAGCGCGCGCTGTCCCCGCTCGACCAGCACATCGAGGCCGTCACCGGACACGACACCGACACCCTGTGGACCTACCGCGACCGCGGTGTCCTCGACGAGCCGCACGCCCGCCTGGTGGACCGGCACCGCGAGCTGGCCGAGGCACAGACCGGTGTCACGTTCTACCGTGTCCTCCTGCAGCGCCTGGCGAGCGGCGAGTTCGAGGTCGACGGCGCCCTGCTCACCCGGATCACCCGGACGGTGGAGCAGCTGGCGGAGGCCGTCGCGGCGCGGGACGCCGCGGCGGGGGAGGTGCTCGCCGCCCTGGAGCCGGTCGAGGCCGCCGCAGCGGCCCACGCGCCCGGCGGGAACGTCCTCTCGGTGGACGACCATGCGGCGCTGCTCGCCATCGCCGGCGGTGCCACGTTCCGCGAACACCTGCTGACCGGCCAGAAGTCGGCTGTCGCCGCATCCGGTACCCGTATCCCCCACACCACGCTGCGGCGGCTGGAGGACGCCGGCCTGGCCGTCCGGGACACCAGCCACCCCGAGCACGACGGCCAGGAGGTCGCCCTCACCGACGCCGGACGTGCCGCTCTGCTGGCCGCCCGCCGGACGCCGACGTCGCCGGCCGGGCCCGCCACCCCGCCGGCTGCTCCGATGCGGCGGCGCTGACCACCGAAAGGCCCTTCTGTCTCCCGCTCAACCAGAGCCTCGCAAGCCTCTGCCCCGCGTCGATTTCCGTGTCGACGCTCTCGACGCCGACGAGGACGAGCACCTCGGCTTCTACCGGCAGGTCGGCGTCCACGAGGACATGCTCGTTCCTCTCGCCGAGCACAACTCCCCCGACGGTGTGCACAGTTACTACGTCCTGTTCGACCGCACCGCCGAGTACGGGCATCCGGGTCTGGCGCCGTACCTGGCCGTGCACCTGGAACGGGACCAGAGCACAAGGACGTTCGACTTCGAGAAGTGCCGGCTGCCGCTGCCCGCGATGGCGCAGTCCTGGCTGATCCACCGCGGCTGCCCGCCCGACGCCATCGCCCTCGACCCCGCACTGGGGCCGCCACCGGCCGACGCGGAGACCCGCGCGCTGGAGGCACGCCTGGCCGGCGACGGCGATCACTACGCCCTGGGCTACTCCTGCACCAGCGGTGATCCGGACGACATGGTCACCGTCGTCGCCCTGCGCGCCCTGGACGAGAACGCCCTCGGCCCGTTCCGGGTCGTGGTCGAGGAGGTCGACACCCTCGCGTGGACGCACACCCTGCGCGCCTCGTCCGGCCGCTCCCGCGAAGCCCTCTGTCCCGCGTCCGCCGGGCCGCTCCCGCTGAGCCCTCAGCCCGGCGAGGCGCGCAACATAGCCGACGAACGCCGGTTGGCCAAACCGGCATTCGTGCGGACTCTTGTACTGCCGCCGGGACATCTCCCGCGGCCTTTCTTCCCCCCCTTTTTCCTTCTGCACGGAGGTTTCTTCCGCATGCGCCCCATCCGAATCGCCCTGTCCGCGGCGATGCTCGGCACGCTCGCCCTGCCGGTCCTGGCGGCAGCCCCCGCCGGCGCCGCCCCCGCAGCGCTCCCGTCCATCACGACCGGCTGCGAGGACCTGCCGCCGCTGCCGTACTGGGTACACACCAAGGCGGTCACCATCCGCTCCAAGCCCACCACCAGGTCGACCGCGCTCGGTGTCCTCTACAACACCCACCGTTTCACCGTGTCCCGGACGTCCGGCGGCTGGGTGTACATCACCGACCGCACGACCGGCGTCAGGGGCTGGGTGTCCGGCACGTACGTGTACCGCGACATCCGCATGTGCCTCGACTGACACCCGAGTCCAGTCCACGCGCGGGGCGGGCCGTCCGCAGGCGACGGCCGCCCCGCACGTCCGCCCGGCCTTCCCTGAACAGGAGTCCCTTCTTTGTCCGACGGTGTATCCGATGACGCCGAGGATGTCGTGGGCGTGCTCACGGACCGGATCGAATCGCGGTACGGGATGAGGATGGACCAGCTGCGGGCCGCGGTCGCCGCGGCGCCGTCGGCCCGTCCCGACGTCGCCGGCGCCGTGAGGTGGCACGGCCTTCTCACCGAGGCCCAGGCCGTGCTCGACCGCGCGGAGGACGACCTCCTCGCCGCGCTGGAGACACAGCCCGGTGAGAGCGGCGGCCCGGTCACCGATCTCGCCCGCCGGGTGACCGAGGCCGTCACCGTACGCGACGGCCGGGCCTTGGTCGTGCGGTGGCTCCTCGACCCGGAGGCGGGCGGCAAGGACCTCGCCGCCCGCCTCCGGGCCGCACTGCGCCCGCCATCAGGTCCTGCCGTGCAGACCAGCCCCCCTCGCCGCCCCGCGGGTCCCCCCGCAGCCCATCGGGCGGACCGGGCGGGAGGGCTCGTCCGGTGAACCGGGACAAGAGCAGCACCATGGACAGCGACCTCGTGCGCGTCTTCGGCAACCCGGTCGCGGACCTGTACGGGGCGGTGGCCGCGGACGATGCGTCTCCCGCGCTCGTGCGGGCGCTGGAGTTGAGATCCTTCCTCGTGCTGGCCGAGGAGCAGGTCGCCCGGGTCCGCGACCGCGTGCACGTGAACACGGACCCCGGCCGCGACATGGGCGAGCTGTCGGCGGACCAGCTCGCTCTCGACGCGCAGTGGCTGGAGGCGGCGCTGGACGCCCGTAACGGTTACCGCACCGCTCTCGGTGAGCTGCTGCGCACCATGCCTGCGCCCGGCCCGCGTCCCCGGCCCGTTCGCATGGCGCAGCCCAGGGCCACCATGGCCCTGCCCCCGGCCGCCGCCCCGCCGCCGAGGCCCGCCGGGTCGGTGCGGCCGGGCCGGCCGTGAAAGCTCCCTCGTGTCCCACGTCACGTCCACCGAGATAGCCGGACGGATCGAGGACCTGTACGGCGCGCCGCTCGCCGACCTGCGCGCCCGTGTCCAGGACCAGCCGCCCGGCATGCTGTCCGCCCTGCTCGGCATGCACGACTCCCTCGCTCTCGCCGAGCACGGCATCGCCGTGCACCGCGACCGCCTCGCCCGGCTCGTCCTTGACGAGCGGCGGATCGACGCTCACGAGGTCTCCCACCTGCTCGACGGCGCCCGCCGGCTCGCCGAGGCGGTCGCGGTCCGCGACGCCCAGTCCGCGTCGGCCGCGGCCGTCCTGCAGAGCCTGGCCCGTGTCCCGGACCCGCCCGTCCCGGCACCGTGCCCGCCGCCCGTCGCGGCGCTGCCTCTCGCGGCCACGGCCCCGGCACCCGGCCGATGACCGCAGGCGATCCCCCTCCATCCCCTCCAGGAGTTCCCCCTTGGCCACCGTGCTGCATCCCGACACCGACGCCGACATCGCCCGGGTCACCGAGGCCCTCGCCATGATCACCCCGCGCTGGACCGCGCGGATCATGCTGGCGCTCTCCGGCCCCCCGCAGCGCTACTCGGAGCTCGCGGACAAGCTGCCCTGGCTGCAGAGCGGCCAGCTTCACCCCAAGCTCACGTCCCTGTGCGATGCCGGCCTCGCCGAGCGCACCGAACACAGCGCCCGGCACGTGACCTACGGCCACACCGGGCGGGGCGCGGCTCTGCTGCCGGTCCTGCCGGTGATCGCGGCCTGGGCCGACGAGCATCTGGAGACCGCGGACCGCCCGCCGGCCGCGATCGAGCAGATCGAGGACAGTCTCACCCTGCTCACCCGCCGGCACGCCGCCGCCATCCTGTGGGCGCTGAAGATACGGGGGGCCAGCAGCGGGCGGGCCCTGGCCCGGCTCGTGATGCCCGGCAACGACTGGACGAACATCTACCCTCCGCTGCGCCAGCTTGTTTCCGACGGTCTGGCTGCCACCGGCGGCAACGGACAGCCCTACCGGCTGACCGCGGCGGGCGACGGCCTGGGCCCGGTGCTGGGCGCCCTGTCCGCATGGTCGGCGGGACAGCCCCTCGACCAGGCCGCCCGGCACCCGGTCTGGGGCACCCAGCAGGCGGCGCCCGCCCAGAAGCCGTGGGCCAGCAGCAGTCCCCGCCCTCCCCGGACGGCGCCCCCGCAGCCCCGGACCGGCGAGCCCGCCACACCGGCGTGGCACCACCGCGACCTCTTCTCCCACCCCCCGGCCACCGCCCCTGCCACCCGCCCGGCCATGCCCACGACGGCGGGAGGCCCGCGCCGATGATCCCCCTCCTCACCCCCGACGCCATACACACCGCGGTCGGGCAGCTGTCCTCGCGCGCCCTGATCCGCCTGGTCACCGAGATCGACGACAACGGGGCGATCCCGCCGAGGCGGCTGCCGGCCACCCTGCCCGACGTCCCCGCGCACCAGCTGCGCCGCGCCGCCGGCACCGCCCGCGCCCTCGGCCTCGTCCGCGTCGTGCCCGGATCCGGCCTCCACCTCACCGGAGCGGGCTCCGAGCTGGCCGACCTGTACGACGAGGCCGCGCGCACCGCCCGCCGCCACCATCTCCCGGGCCCGGTCTGCGAGTTCACCGACCGTATCCGCCACGTCCTCGGCCTCCTGGCGCCTGCGCCCGCGACCCGGGACGACGGTGATATCAACGGCCAGGGGCCCGCGACCGCAGGGCACCAGGACGCGGACGGTGCCGCGCAGGGCGAGGTGCTCGCCGGAGTCCGCGTCCTGCTGCTGGGGTGGCTGGCCCGCCATCCACAGGCCGCCCCGCTGCTAGTACTGGGGCAGGCCGCGTGAGCACAGCGGTCATGCCCCGGCACGCGCGCCCCACCGCCGGGCCGGTGCGCGGCATCTACCTGCCGCGCACGGCGGACGCGCTGGCGTTCGCGATGTCCACCTACGGCATCCCGCTGCTGGTCCTGGCCACCACGCGCTCCGCCGAACTGACCGGCGCCGCGTTCGCCCTGGAGTGGATCCCGCGCCTGGCGGCGTTCGGGTGGGCCGGCGCGCTCGTCGACCGCCGGGGGGCCGCCGTCGTCATGCATCTCGCCTCCCTCGGGCGTGCTCTCATGCTCGCCGCGGGCGCCGTCCTGCTCCACCTGCACCCCTCCGGCCCTGCGGCGGGCGTGACCGTGATGGTCCTCGCGGCGACGACCGGCGTGCTCACCGAGTGCAGCTACGTCGGGGCCGAGACGGCGGGCGCGGCGGCCGGCCGCCGCGCGGGACGAGGCGCCCACCGTGTCCAGGCCGTGCTGCTGGGCATCGACCAGAGCGCAGGACTGGCCGGACCGGCGCTGGCCGGTGCCCTGCTGATGGCCGGGGCGCCGGTGATGCTCGCGGCGAGCTGCGGGTTCTCGCTGCTCGCCGCAGTGCTCGCGCTGCGCACACCGCCCTCGCCCGTCGTCCCGGCCCGCGCGCCGAAGACACGGCCCGGCAGCGGACTGTCCACCGGGCTGCGGACGATCCGCTCGCTGCCCGCGCTCGGCTGGCTGGTGGGCGGGCTGGCCCTGTCCAACCTGGCCAGCGGACTCTTTCAGGCGGCCGGTCCGGTGATCGTCGTCCAGCAGTACGGGCAGTCCACGACAGCCGTCGGCCTGGTCTGGTCCGCCGCCGCGGCGGCGACCCTGGTCGCGGTCACCGTCTGCCGGTTCGCGCTCGACCGCCTGGGCCTGTGGCCGGTCGGCGCCGTCTGCGCCGCCATCGCCTCACTCGCCACTCTCGCCGCCGCCCGGGCCCCCGGCTACCCGTCCTACCTCGTCCTGGTCGCGGTCCTCATGGCCGCCGAAGGCGGTCTGACGGTGGTCCTGCGCACCCTGCGCTCGCGCCTGATCCCCCCGGAGAAGGCCGGCACCACCCTGTCGGCGACCATCCTCATCCTGCTGCTGCCCTTCCCCGCCGCAGGCGCCCTCACCGCCCTCACGCCGCCCGACCGGCTGGGCCACGTCATCACCGCCTGCGCCGCACTCCAGGCCCTCGGCCTGGGCGTTGCCTTCGCCCGCCTGCGCACCGATCCCGCCCTGCGCACCTGACCCTGCCTGTGGAGAACCCGATGCCCACCACCGCAGCCACCGGGACGTACCGCGCGAGCGGTCGCACGATCAGCGAACAGTTCCACTCCTTCCACGCCCGCCACCCGCACGTCTACCGGTCCCTGGAACGCATGACGGCCCGGCGCCTGGCCGCCGGCGCCACCCGGGTCAGCCTCAAGCACCTCTTCGAGGACCTGCGCCGCGACCTCCCCGACGGCATCGCCGGCCTGGACAACAACTTCACCGCCCTCTACGCCCGCCTGCTGATCGGCGAACACCCCCGCTGGGCCGCCGTGTTCGAGCTGCGCCGCCGCCGGGCCGCCTGACCCACCCCCTCCCTTCCCCTCCCGTCCAGCCGTCCTGCCGTCCACCGAACCGAACCGATACGGAGAACCTCCCCTTTGCCTGACCGTCCTGTCGTGCTCGTCGTCTCCCCGGGTGACGAGACCTACCGCGGTTACTGCCTTGAGCAGGTCGCCGCCGCGTACGACGTCGTCCTGCTGTCCGCCGCCGAGCCGACGTGGGAGACGCCGTTCATCGTCGACCACGCCGTCGCCGACCCGGCCGATCCCGTAGCCCTGCTCGCCGCCGGCCGGGCCCTGGCCGAACGCCACGACCTGGCCGGGGTGCTCACCTGGGACGAGTGGAACCTCGTGCCCACCGCCCGCCTCGCCCGCGCGCTCGGCCTGGCCTCGCCGTCCGTCGAGGTGATGCGCGGCTGCCGCAACAAAGCTGTCGCCCGCACCCAGTTCGCCCGCCACGGGGTGCCGTCGGCCGCCTCCATGACGGTACGGACCCTGCTGGAGGCCGGCCTGGCGACGATGACGCTCGGCTACCCCGCCGTCATCAAACCCGCCGCGTTCGCCGGCAGCATCGGTGTGCGCCGCATCGACGGCCCCGAAGAGATCCCCGCCGCGTACGCGTTCGCGGCCGAGGGCGCCGGCCGCAGCCGGGAGGACACCAGCGTCCTGGTCGAGGAATACCTCGACGGGCCCGAGGTCAGCGTCGAGTGCGTGACCTTCCGGGGCACCACGACCGTGGTGGCCGTGACCCGCAAGACCCTGGGCGAGCCGCCCTACTTCGAGGAGGTCGCCCACACCGTCGACGCCGCCGACCCGCTCCTGGAGCAGGTCGCCCCGGCCGCCGCTGCCGCGGTCAAGGCCCTCGGCATCACCGATGGCGTGAGCCACGTCGAAATGCGCCTCGTCGACGGCCGGCCCCGGCTGATCGAGGTCAATGCCCGCATCGGCGGGGACATGATCGGCCACCTCGTCCACCTCGCCACCGGCGTCGATCTCCCGCGCGCGGCGGCCGACATCGCCTGCGGACACGCCCCCGACCTCACCCCCACCCGCAGCCGGGCGGCGGCGATCCGCATGATCTACCCCGCCTGCTCCGGCACCCTCACCGCCCGCCACCTGCCCGACCACATCACCCGCCGACCCTGGCTGCGGGCGTGCTTCCTGCGCGACCCCGGCGACGAGGTGACCCTGCCCCCGCAGGGAGACGTGGACAGCGCCCGGGTCGGATTTCTGATCACCACCGGGCCCAGCACCGCCGTCGCCGAGGTACGCCTCCAGGAGGCGTACCGGAGCCTCACCGTCGCCGTCACCCCTCACCAGAAGGCCGCCGGTTGAGCGCCGCCCGCACTGCCGGGGTAGACGGGCGGCGGCTGCTGGCCGGGTACTTCGCGCTGCTGGGGACGGTCATGGCCGTGTGGGGCGCGCGGATCCCGGACGTCCAGCACGCCGCCGGACTGGACACCGCCGGACTCGCGCTCGTCCTCCTCGCCGCCGCGGCCGGCATGGTCACCGGCCTGCGGGCCGGCGCCCGCCTGGTCACCCCCGCCCGCCGGCCGCTCCTGCTCACCGGCTGCGCCCTCGGCCTCGCCGCCGCGCTCGCCGTCCTCGGCCTGTGCCGCACCCCCGCCCAACTCCTCGCGGTCGGCCTGGTGTTCGGTGTCCTCCACGGGATCATGGATGTCGCGGCGAACACGGCCGCAGTCGACGTCCAAGCCGCTCTGGGCCGTCCCGTCATGTCGTCCCTGCACGCCGCCTACAGCCTCGGAGCGCTCACCGGGGCCGGATACGCCGCCCTCGCCGGCCACACCTCGGACACCTCCCACACCTGGCTGTTCGCCGCCACCGCGACCGCCGTCGCCTGCGCGGCAGCCGCCATGGCCCCGGCGGCACACGTGCTCGGAGCGGTGAAGCCGCCCTCCACCGCAGAAACCGCGCCGTCGCGGCAGGGCCTTGCGCAGGCGTGGCCGAGGGGGAGGGTGTGGCTGCTGGGCGGGCTTGCCGCCGGGTGCCTCCTGGCGGAAGGCACTGCGGCCGACTGGGCCTCCGTCCACCTCCACGGCCTGCACGCCACCACCGCGGTCAGCTCCGCCGCCTACGCCCTCTACGCCGCGGCCATGGCCGCCGGCCGGCTCACCGGAGACACCCTCACCGCACGCGTCGGCGCCCCCACCGTCGTACGCGCCGGAGCCCTCCTCGCCGCCGGCGGCCTCACCGCCGGGCTGGCCGCCGGCACCGTCCCGGCGGCTCTGACCGGCTGGGCGGCCCTGGGCCTGGGCCTGTCCGTCACCGTGCCGAGCCTGATCACCGCAGCCGGCCACGGCGGACCCCGCGCGGTCGCCGCCGTCTCGGTCACCGGCTACGCCGGACTCCTCGCCGGACCCGCCCTCATCGGCGCCCTCGCCACCGCCACCACCCTCCCGGCCGCCCTCATGCTGCCCGCCCTGCTCGCGGTCCTCGTCGCCGCCCTCTCCCACCACGCCCTGGAGCACCCCGCCCCGTGACCACCCCGACCCCACCCACCGCGCAGACCGGCATCGACGCCCTGATCATCGACTACAACGGCGTCATCGGCCTCCAGCCCGACGCGGCCCGATGGCGGCGCCTCGCCGCTCTCGCCGGATACCCCGACGCCCACCTCGCCTCGTTCCAGGAAGCGTTCTGGAGCCAGCGGCCGGCGTACGACGCGGGGGAGTGCAGCGACCTCGCGTTCTGGACAGCTGTCCTCGGAGCCCACCCCGGCCCCCGCCTACTGCGCGACCTCGTCGACACCGACACCGCGATGTGGACCCGCACCGACCCCCGCATCCTGTCCGCCCTCGCCCGGGCCCACGCCGCGGGACTGCCCATCACACTCCTGTCCAACGCCCCCGCCCCCCTCTGCGACGTCCTGGACGCCACCCACTGGCGCCGCACCCTGATCACCCACGCCCTCTACTCGGCACGCCTCCACGTGTCCAAGCCCGACCCGCGGGCCTACGAGCACGCCCTGGCCGCCTCCGCAGTCCGCGACCGTGCCCGCGCGCTGTTCGTCGACGATCGGACCGACAACATCCGGGCCGCCGCCGGACTGGGCATGCGCACCCTCCACTACACCGGCAATCCCGAGGACCTGGAGCAGCGCATCGTGCCCAGGAGCACGGGCACTCCCGTCAGCTGACCCCTCACCGATCCGCTCACCACCTCCCTCCTGGACCACCTGTGACCGATCCTGACGACGGCGACGTCTACGTCTTCCCCCGCCACCTCGCCCGCACCACCGCCACCGGCGACCCCGCCCTCGCCCCGCTCCTCGGCCTCGGCTGGGAACCGCGCCACGACGACCTCGGCAACGTTCACCTCGCCGCCCCCGACGGCACGATCCGCCTCGGCTATCTGCCCGAGGGCGAGGACGACGGCCTGTGGCGGATCAACGCCTACGACGACCCGTACGGCCCTCCGGCCTGGGGCATCTGCTGCAACGCCGACTGTCCGACGGAACTCGTCACCGCCGTCACCACGGTGCTCGCCACCGCCTACCGCGCCGGACCGGACACCTACCTCGCCCGGCCCGTCGCCGTCATCCCGGACCGGGACCCCTTCCAGACGGTCTCCCCGCTCATCCGCAGCGGCTGGCTCTTCGACCGGCCCGAACCGGGCATCTTCGCCATCCGCTCCCCCGACGGTCTCGCCCGGCTGGAGTACAACGCCGGCCCGCTCAGGCCGGACGTCGAGCTGACAAGCCGCACCGCGCGCTGGCACCTGTGGACCGGCACCGACGCCGACCGCCCTCTCTGGTACGCCACCGCCACCACCGACACCCCCGTGACCGTCCTCACCGCCATCACCGCATGGGTCAGCGACCCCGCCCCGCTGCTCCGGTGGCAGGACGCCACCTTCAGCTACGCGAAGAACGCCCGCCTCACCCCCGTCCTGCCGCCCCGCCCGCCGGTCCCGACACCGCTCGACGTCCAGCGACCGCGCCGCACGCCCGCACTGACCACCTCGAGCGTCCCGCGCTGGAGCACCACCAGCCGCCCCGCTCTCCCCGGCCCCCGGCGTTGACACCCCGTCACCCGTCACACGCCCGGACACAAACCCCATGGCCCTCCACGCCAGCGAACTCTTCGAGCGCCTGAACCTCCCCTTCGCCGACGGAGCCGTCGCCGGTGACACCTACTGCGCGACCCCTGTCCCCGGCTCCCCGCTGCGGCTGCGCATCAGCCTCTCACCGACCATCCGCACCGACGAGTACGACGGACTGTGCCTCGTCGTCGCCCACACGGAGAGAGGCGTGCTCGACACGGCCACGCTCAGCTTCGCCGGCCGCGGCACCTTCGACCACCGCGACGCCGCACTCGAACGCCGGCCCGGCCAGTCCGGGTACGCCAAGATCCTGGACTTCCGCACCCGCCCCCACCGGAGTCTCTGGAGAAGTGCCCGAACCAGTGCGCTGCGCACCGCGATCGGGCGCTGCACCAGCATGTGGTTCCCCGGCGCCTGGACCACGGCCGCGCCGGGCACCGCAGCGAGGACCGCGTACACGGCTCCCGCCGTGTCGCCCGCCCGCAGCAGCACCCGTACCCACTGAACAACGCCGGCACTTCCGCTCGCCGTTCTTCCCTCCGGAGCCCTCTTCGTGTCGCCTGACCCCTTCCAGAACCTCGATCCCACCCAGCCCGTCAAGGTACTCCCGCGCTACCTGTCCGGCCCCGGTGCGGGGGACCTCTACACGGCCTGGCCGTTGCCTTTCGACGAGGACTGGCTCATGCACCTGCCTGACGACGGCACGGCCTCCGCCATCAGCCCCTGCCTTCGCCTGTGGACCTGCTTCACCCCTGATCCCGAAGTGAGGGCGAAAGGGACATGGACCATTGGCGCGAACCAGGTCCCGTTCGGGCAGACCACCTGGCAGATCACGTTCGACGCCACCACCCCCGTCGAACTGCTCCACGATGTCCACGCCGAACTGCTCGACATCTACCGCGACGACCGCAGCAGCGACCAGGACCGGCTGTTCTGCGACTCCACGGCACCCCAGGAGGCGTACGCACCGCTGTTCGCCCGCGGCTGGACCCACAACGTCAAGACCAACGGCACACAGACCTTCCGCCCGCCCGACGGGCTCGCCGGCATCCTCCACCGCTACGCCACCAAGGACACCTCCGGCCCGGCGTGGCGAGTCTGGGGCGGAGACCCGAGCGAACCGCTCTGGCAGGCGCACTTCTCGTTCGGCACCCCCACCACCCTCGTCGCGGCCTTTACCGCATCGCTGATCTCCACCGAGCCTCTGCAGCGCACCGTCCAGGACATCCCCGTCCCCACCCGCCGTGCCCTCTACATCGCCACTCCCACACCAGGGCAGTCGCACGGCAACACACCGGGTGCGGCTCCGGCGCCTCCCGGCGCGCGTCCGGGCCGCACCAGATGACCCTCCCGCCCCCCTTGACCAAGGAGTCCTCCTGTACGCACGCTTCGTCCGCTTCGCCGCTGTCGCCGCCGTGGTGACCGCCTCCCTCGCCTGGGCGCCGGCCGCGAGCGCCCAGACTCCCGGCCCGGCCCCCTCAGCGTCCGCGGCCGAGGAGACACCGGCCCCGGAGACGGGCAACGTCGAGCTCACCACCACGGACACGGCAGGCGACGCACTCCCCGGCGCCACTTTCCTGCTCCTCGGCTCCGCCGGCCAGGAGGCCGGACAAGCGCAGACCGACGCGCACGGGGAGGCGGTGTTCTCCGGCCTTACGACGGGCGTCTACCGCCTCAAAGAAACATCGACCGGCAGCCCCCTCCACGAGGCCGCCGCCGACCAGGACGTCATCGCCACCCCGGGGGCGACCACCCGGTTGACGGTGACGGACGCGTTCAAGGCCGCCATGGTCCTCGTGCGGGCCAAGGACAGCGAAACCGGGAAGTACCTGTCCGGCGCGACCGTGAACATCGCCACCGGTTCCTCGGCCCGCCTCACCCTGACCACCGGAGCCGACGGCACGGCCTCCGGGCAACTGCCCATGACGAGCCGCAAGACCGAGTTGCGGATCGACGAGACCCGAGCCCCCGCAGGCTACGGCCTCGACAAGCAGACCATGACGGTCGCCGCAGTCCCGGGCAGCACAGCGACCGTGACCCTCATGCACACGAAGACCGCCGCCGGACCCACGAACGATCCGACGCCTACGCCGGTCCCCGCTGCGACCGGTTCCGCGGACACCACACCCAGCAGCGCCGGCGCAGCGGGCCCCGCGCCGCAGAACGGAACCGGCACGCCGGATGCCGCCTCCCCCTCCGCCGCCGGCACCGCCCTGGCAGACGACACCACGCCGACGGCGCCCACGGGCTCCCTCGCCCACACCGGCGCCGATGCCACCGCGTGGCTGGTCAGCGGCGCAGGGGCCCTGATCGCCATCGGCGGATGCGCTCTCCTCGCAGCCCGTCACCGCCGCACGGACAACTTCCCCGCCAATGATTCCTCCACGAGCTGACCTCACCCGTCGCATTCTGCAAAGCCTCCGGAATCATCGATTCCGGAGGCTTTGTCGCAAGTGAGCGTCCGATGCGGCAGGGCAGGGCCCCACCCGCTGTACACGCATGACCCATGGGCGGGACTAGGCCGTTTCGTTTGGATCACCGGGCGGACCAGAGGAAGATGCCTGCGATGTGGAGTCCGGCCAGGTAGATGGTGGCGGTCTTTTCGTAGCGGGTGGCGATGCCGCGCCATTGCTTGAGGCGGTTGATGCACCGCTCGACGGTGTTGCGCTGCTTGTAGGTCTCGCGGTCGAAGGCCGGTGGCCTGCCGCCCCGGCTGCCCCGACGTAGCCGGTGTGCGCGCTGGTCGGCGGGGACCGGGATCACTGCGCGGATGCCGCGCTTGCGCAGGTGCTCGCGGATCGCGCGGGAGGAGTACGCCTTGTCGGCCAGGACCAGGTCCGGCCTGGTGCGGGGCCGTCCTCGCCGGCGGGGAACGCGCAGGCGCGCCATGACGTCGGTGAAGGCGGGTGCGTCACCGGCCTGGCCTGGGGTGAGGACGAACGCCAGAGGCCGGCAGCGGGCATCGGCAGCGAGGTGGATCTTCGTGGTCAGTCCGCCGCGGGACCGGCCGATGGCGTGGTCGTCGGGTTCGCCGGCCGGGGCCCCTTTTTGCGGGCCCCGGCTGCGTGCTGGTGGGCTCGCACGATCGTGGAGTCGACCGAGACGGCCCAGTTGAGGTCCTCGTCCGCGTCGGCCTGGGCCACCAGTGCGGTGAAGACCCGCTCCCATGTGCCGTCGACGGCCCACATCCGCAGCCGGTTGTAGACCCCTCGCCAGTTGCCGTACTTCTCCGGCAGGTGAACCCACTGGGTTCCGGTCTGGAACTTGAAGGCGATCGCGTCGATCACCTCACGATGGTCCCGCCACCGGCCACCTCGCTTCGGCGTCCGGTCCGGGAGCAACGGCTCGATCCGCGCCCACTGCGCATCAGTCAACGGCACACCCGGACCAACGACCGACTGATCCAAACGAAACTACCTAGAGAATCGGGAAGGTTTATGCGGGTAGGTGCCGTTGGGCATGGAGCAGTTGACAGCGGCGGGGCACGGATGCGTACTCGGTCGTCTCGAACCAGTTCGAGGACGAGGGCGTACTCGACGACGAGGGAACGGTCGCTTGAGGGTGATTGGTGAGGTACTGGAATGGATGTCTGTAATGTGAGACGTAGCGGGACAAGGAGACGGACATCCCGATGCGGCTGATGTTCCTGCTGGCACGGGGCTCACCGCGAAGTGCGTGCCGACGAGACCTTGTTCGCTTCGGGGCTGGCGGCAACGCGCGATCGGGAACCCTCAGTGCGTCAGGGCTCGTTGTGGTCATTCGCCAGTGAAGCATCAGGTTGATTACGACTGACGGCACATTCATCCAGCATCGTAGGATCTCGGCACCACGACCTTGGGGGGGCCTTGTCCAGCGCTGAGCAACACGAAGAATCGTCGTCGGACCGCCTGCCGTTCGAATCGGTATTCAGTACCGTCTCCCGTGGATTGCCCATTTTCAGCCGGGGCGCAGACGGTGCCTGCGGGCCCGGCGACTCGGGCGCTGTTCGCCTCATCTTGATGAGAGACATTGGGCGAGATGGCGTGATCGCCAAGGCGGATCCGGAGGACGATAGCTGGCGCACTGATGTGCCGGAGCGGTTTCATCTGCGCGCCGGTGACATCTTGCTGTCCGAGGTGGTTCACCATCGGCCGAGGGCTGCGCTGGTACAGGAGGCCCACCTGCCGGCCGTCGCTGCTCACGGTGTTTTAGTTCTCCGCCCGTCCAAACTCTTGTCGGCGGAGCATGTCCGTTTGATCCTCGCGTTCTTGCGCTCCGATACCGTCGGCGCTCTCGGCGTCGGAACTGCGGGGCTACGGAGGCTCAGGATCTCCTTGCTCAAGACGCTGGAGCTGCCGAACGAGGACCAGGCGCTGTCTGCGGCTCTGGCCGATCTTGCTGCCGCCGGGCAGAGGCTGGGCGACATGGCTGCCGAAGCCGGTGCGCTCGCAGAGTCGGTCTTCGACAGGAACACAACCCCGGTGAGGGCCAGGCAGCTTATTATTACTGCTGGCCAGCTCACCCGGCTCCGGTCTGTCGCTGCTGCCCAACTTGACGATCCGGACTTCATCATCCGCACGCGATACCCCTATCCGATCGCTCTGCGCTGGCGGAACGTCGAGGCTCAGAAGAGTGCTGCCGGCCCGGACGATGTCCAGGCGAAGGAATACGAGGCCGTACTCAAGGCCGCAGAGACCCTGCTCGGATACAGTGCGCTTCTCACGACTGCTCTGGCGCACGAGGCCGGTATCACCTGCAAGGCCATCAGAACGTTCAAGGGAAAGATTGCAACCGGTCAGGGTGGCCCTGGCTTCGGGGACTGGCAGCGCATCCTGCAGCAGATCGCAGCGGCGGAAGGCATGTCGGGCCTTCCGCCCGAGCATCCCCTTCACGAGTTCGCGGTCCTCTTTGCGGACGATGAGGCTGAGACTGCCTGTCAAAGCCTCGGAACCAAGCGCAACAGCAGAGCCCATGGGCGTGAAGACCTCCCTGCGGTCTCGGCCGCCAGGCTGAATGACGCCCACGACGCCCTGCGCTTCCTCCTTGACCGAACGCGATTCCTCGCCGATCTGCAGCTGCTCGATGTGACCAACGTGGCTTGGGATCGCCACGAACACTCGGACACCATTACCTTTCGGCGGCTGATGGGAGACCACCCGGTCGTTCCGACCGAGACCTTGAGCCATGCGGGACCAGGTCGAATTGCCACCAACCTGTACCTGGCTGACCGCGACCAACGGCTCCACCCCCTGAGCCCGTTCCTCACCTGTGAAAAGTGTGAGGGCTGCGCCACACTGTCGCTGTTCCACGCTGACAAGGAACAGGGAGAACTGCTCCAGACGAGCCTCGACCACGGCCACTTCTATCCGTACGAGGCAGACGAGCGAGCACTTCGAGCAGTCGGACTCCGATAGCCCCAGACGTCGCGGGTGACGGTCGGAAGTCAACTTCCACGCATGACGGCACGCGTTCATGGGCCTGGCGGATCCGACTGCCGAGTCCACGAACTGCACCGTCACTCATGCCCGGGTTCGACATAATTCCGATCCCCTGGAGCCACGGCACGCGTGCTGGCCTGCGGTTTCACCTTCTCGGCTGCCGCAGGTCGTTGCTCTAGGCGCTCGCGTTTCCGCAGGTGGCGAGGCTCTCCGGTGCGGTCTCCGAGGACCTGGCCGCACGTCGCCTCCATGCCGCCCCGTGATCGACGATAGAGCGTCGATCACGGACCTCGCCCTGAGGTCGTCAATTTGCCCCGCTTCAGAAGGGTTTGCTCCCTCCATTCTTCGGCCTATTGTCGGGCCGCCGGCCCGGTCGGCCAGGTCGCTGACCTGCCCGTTTCTCTATGCCTAGAGACACGGGCGATTCAAGCCGCAGGTGGAGAGTCTGCAGGTCAGCGGGCACTTCCCCCCTCCAGGCGAGACGAATTACGTCGAACGCGGGTCATCCGACCACGCCGTCTGCTGTTGCGTGAGCCCTGCACCGACTCCGATGACGGCCGTCGCTTCTGCGAGTGCGACGGCCCCGCGCGGCTATCCGTCCAGTCTGGCTTCGGCGTCGGCCGCAGGCGCTGGCGCTCCCGGGAGACGGCTCTCCACGTAACCGCCCTGCTGCACAGCAGCACCGGGACCGACGAAGCTCCAACCGGGAAACTTCTGTTCTCGTGGTCGTTGCAACACCCTGTTCAAGAGATGCGACGGCCTTGAACCGGTCACGGTTACCGTTCTTGCCGGGCCTGTCCTTTCTCCCAGCGGCGGGACTTCCGGGTCCCGCGCCATACCCTGATGCGCCGCTGCGCACGGCCGATCCGGCTGTCGAGGACGTGGTACTCGGGATCTGTCAGACGGACCAAGTCCTGGTCGGCGCCGAAGGAGAGGCCGAAGAAGGTGCCGTCCTGCACTTCTTCGTACAGGGCGATGCCGCTGACGACGACCGTGTTGATCGGGGCGCTCGCCCGGTATCGCTCGCGCGATTCAGACAGGAGCACGGTGTGGCGAATGTCCGAATCGTCGAACCAACCGGCGGTGACAGGAATGGCGTTGTAGCCGACGTCGTTGACTCCGACGTACCACGATCGGTAGCCGCCCATGTTGCCGAAGTAGTGTTCTTCGAAGTATCCGAAGCGGCGGTTGCCGAGCCATGCCCGATGGGTGACAGCGTGGTCGGCGAGAGATGCGAAAGTGCTCTTTCCCAGCCGGACCCGCGTCTCGTGGATCCGTACCCAGGGCCGGAACCACCAACTGGCCGTCGTTATCCCGTACATGACCACGAGGTCGTCCTCACACCAGGTGACCAGGTAGCACAGATTCGACAGCAGCCAGGTCCGGGCGGTGATCTCGACCGTCCGTTCTGTACGGTGGGCCTCTTCGGGTTGCTCGTCCGCAGTGACCCGCCGACACTGCATCGTCGACTCCCATCTCGGTTCCCCGAGCAGAGACTCGACAAAGTCGTGCCGCACACCCGGGGCGATCTTACGGAGCCGGGTGGTGACGTAGCGCCGACGGCCGACGGTACGGCGCCAACCCTCGGTCAGCGCTTTGAGGAGGGTCCAGCAGGCGACTAGAACGCTCGCCAGGGTCCACAGGTTGAGGGTGGTGCTGTACCACGGTTCGGGATCGGATTGCATCGCTGAAGGATGCCGTACATCCGTGTCCAGACAGGCGATGTCTACGCTCCTGAGGCTTGCCGTCGGCGTTCCGCCGTGGCCCTGGAGACTCGTACGACAACGTGATGGCCGAGGCCCTGAACGGCACCTTCAAGGCCGAGCTGATCGAGATGCAAGGTCCCTGGAAGGACGTCGACCAGGTCGAGCGGGCCATCTTCCAGTGGGTCACGTGGTAAAACGAGGAGCGTCTGCACTCCGCCCTTGACTACGTGCCGTCGGCCGAGTACGAGGAAGCCTTCTGGCGGAGCCAGGAGCAAACCCCGCAGTCCGCCTGAAACCAGATCGCTGGACTCTACGAAAATCGGGGCATCTCGCCAACTCGCTGAGGAAGAGCCGCATCCAACTCATTTTGCCACCCACGGAGTTGGCCTCACAGACCACCGGTGCGATCACGCTGTCGTACGCCGAGTGTCAGCCGCAGCTTTCGGCTCACCGTCACCCGTCGAACGAGCGGGCGGCAGGGCGGCCTTGTCTCCGGCAACGGATCACTCGGACTCCTCGTTCGCCGTAGGCAGACAGGGAAGATCGCGGAAAGGCTGGTCAACGCGCGTGAGGCTATGTCAATGTGGACGACCTTGCAGGGAATCCGAAACCACAAGGGCCATCGGCCGCGACCGCAGCGTCTGTCGGCACAGGTCATGGGCCAGTTTTTCGAAGAGGACTTCTCCTCGAGTTACGGCTGGCCGTGCGGGTGCCCAGGCAGCTTTTGAGGACAGCCGGTTCCGCTTCGGACGGTTCCCTGCCCCGCTACCCCGGCACGGACGGCGAGAGGCAGACGATCGCAGTCACCGGCACGGGTCCCCGGTGCGTGGCCACGGCTCGATGTTCGGCACTTTGAATCCAATGGACAGCGCCGCTGTGGCCGGGCCGTGAGTGCTGAAGACCTCACGCCGTCCGGTAGCGCTGACTGCGGCAGACAGCCCTCGCCCTGCGCGGGGACCGGATTCCTGCCGGGCACCGGCTGACTTTGCTTTTTTGCGTTTCTCCGTACTACAGGAGGCTGTTCGTGACGTCCCCGGAGATGACCGTCGGCAAACTCATCGACCTGCTGTCCAGCCGGGATCCGAAGACCCCGGTCTTCCTGGCCATGAATCCGTTCTTCCCAATGGCCCACTGGCTGGAGCAGGTCGTGCAGTCGGTCGACGAAACCGGCCGGCCGGTCGTCTACCTGGCGGAGGGGAGTAGCGAGAACACGCAGCTCGGCCACCTGCCGCCGGAGGTCGCCGTCGCGCTGACGTGGCAGGGCCCCATCCAGGCACCGCCGCCCCGCTCCCGCCGACGCGTCAGCGGCAACTAGACCCGCACCGAGCCCCTTGGAGGCGCCCCTGTATCCCGAGTTCCCGATCGTCCCGCCCCCTGCGCCCGGCGGTCAGCCTGCGCGCTGGTGGGTCGGTCCCCGGTATCTGGCCGGTGACGACGGCCGCCTCTATGACGTCGTCGCCGACACACTTGCCAGCCTGGGCTGGACATCCTACACCATGGTCCGCGGGCGGCATGCCCCGGACGAGCCGGAGGAGCACCGGGAGGTCGTGCGCAGCACCGTCCTGCACACCAGTCCCGACGGCCTGTCCTGGGCGCAGTGGACACTGGCGGACGAGCCGATCAGGCTGGGCGAGCGGCCGATCGCCTGGCAGATCTCCGCCCGGGCGGAGCCGGACAGCGTCGCGTCGTGGTCGGCGTACTTCACCCCCGACGTGCCGGGGGAGGCGGTGTGCGACTTCCTCCTCGCGCTCGACGCCCGCGACCGGCCCGCCGTACCGTTTGCCGGGCCCGAGCTGGTCCTGGACGCTGTTGCCGCGCACGGCTGGTTCCGCGACATCGGTACGTACCGGACAGCGACGGACCTGACGTTCACCGCGCACATCAGCCTGCGTGAGATGCCGGATCTCATCCAGGACGGCGACCCGTGCGCCCTGACTGCCGAGGCCGGCGAGGAGGGACCCCGAGGATGGCAGGCATGGGCCGAGCCCGTCCTCGGCGCGCTGCCCCTGTGGGCGGCGTCCTTTTCCGCGAGCGTGCCGCACGATCTCGTCGCCGCTTTCGCGGCCAGCGCCAGCTCGACCGCACCGGTGCTGCGCCGGGTGCTGCCCGAGGCCACCCGGGAGAGACTCCTGCGCGCGCCCGCCGTCTGACGCGGCACCACCGCCCCGAGAACTTCGCCCGGCTCCTTCTTGTACGGAGGGGCCGGGCTTTCGTCTTCTCGGAATGGACCGTACGCGCGCCCGATGTACGGCTGCCCCCGACCGAAGTTGCGGTCGGGGGCAGCCGTGTAAGCAGGGGCGTCAGTTGGCTGTGGTGGCCTTGGCGAGGGCCGTGCCGAGGTAGCGGTCGACGAGTGTCGGGGAGCCGGAGAGGACCACAAGAAGGCTGCCGTCGCGGATCGCGGTCTCCTTGACCACGGTGCTGCGCCCTGCGGCGGAGAACGTCAGGAGCAGGCTCCACTGCTCGTCGCCGACCCGGGGCGGGGTGAGCTGCTGTGCGGTGATGTCGAGGGGGGTGGTGCCCGCGATGATCCGGTACGCCGGGCAGCCGGTCATCGCGTCGACGATCCGTCCGATACCGGCGGACAGGTCGGCCGCGTCGGCGCTGTACAGCTCCTCGGAGATCTCCGGGGAGCTGGCGTCGTTGTAGGTGAAGGCCGTCTGCGCTTTGCGGGGGAAGTCGAGCCCGCCGCCGGTGGCGGTGTCGGCGCCGAGCCTGGCGAGGGCTGGGCAGCCGACGACGGTGACGTCGTCGTGTCGGGCGGGGCGCTGCGGTGTGCGCAGGTAGCCGCCGCCGAGGTCGCTCTGGTCGAGCAGGCGCCTGTCCAGCACGGCCGACGGGAGCGCGCGGGCCTCGTGAACGGTGCCGCCCTGGTTCCCGGCCTTGGACGGGGCGGCGTGGGGCGTGGTGTGGTGGGTGCAGGCGGACAGGGAGAGGAGGGCGGCGGTGATGCCGAGAGCGGTGGCGGCGACACGAACGCGCATGGCGGAACGACCCCTTGGTGCTCGGTGACGGATGGTCAGTGCGGGCCCGCGGGCCCGGCGGGGTCGTAGGAGTAAGGGTCAGTGGCCGAGGTGGCGCAGGCAGTCCTCGAACGTTTCGTGCTCCCCGCTGGCCGGCGCCGAGTGCTGGTTGAACCAGGCGGCGTCGAGGCGCGTCTCCCGCTGTTGGTGCCCAGCCCGGCAGCGCAGCCAGATCTCGCCGCGGGTGGAGATGACGAGCCAGTCCCGGTAGGTGCCGCACCCGGCACAGACAGCCATCGCGCCGTCGATGACCAGCGGCTGCGTCCACGGCATCACTGTGCCGGCGACCTGGTCGTGGCTGGGCACCCGCGCATCGTCCTGTCCGGCCCACAGCCACTCGTCCGGCACCAGCACTGGCACTCGGTCCTCCGACGCCGTTTCGGTGAACTCGCTGGGTGTCCTGCTGGTTGCCTTGGCCCGGCGTCGTATCCGGTGAAGCACTCTGGCATCCTCCTCGTCCATGTCGCTTGGCGATCGTGCCCCATACCCTCCCCGGTTTCAATTCGCAAATCCAACAGTGGCCCGTGGGCAGACGGGGGAGAGTGCCCGTGCCCGCGGCATCCGCTGGTCTGCTGCGGTTCTACCGGGGCTTGCCCGGTGCCGTGGCCCCGTTGCGGCGCCGTCCGGAGGCGGAGGACCGGTTCGCGGCACGGCGGGGCGCGGACGCGTTCGGTGCCGTGCCTGTGGCGGGGAGGTCCGGCGCGGCGGCCGGGAGGTCGGCCAGCCGCCGTATCCGCCACACCAGCACATCGCTCACCGACTCGGCCGTGTCGAGTTCGCGCCGCTGCACCGCGTCGGACAGGAGGGCGGCCGGTGCGTGGCCGGCGGCTTCGGCCTCGACGAGGGTCGCGGCCAGGGCGTACCAGCCGGGCTCGGCGAGGATCTGCTCGGCCAGCACCGGCAGCGCCTCGCGCAGTACCACGGTCTGCCGCTGGAGAATGGGCCGGCCCAGACGGCGGCCGTGGCGGTGGAGCACGCCGAGGGGGTGGGCGGCGGCCTTCTGGTAGGCGGCGCGCAGATGCCGGGCGGCCTCGCGGGCGGCGGCGGCCTGCTGGGCGTGGCCCTTGTGCGCGTGCCAGTGGGCGGCGGCGGTGATGAGGAAGAACAGCATGTCGATGACCATCGCGGTGGTCGCGCCGTCCTCGCCACGGCCGAGCGCGGGACCGCTGCGGACGAGGTCGCGGGCGGCCCGGCGCAGTGCCCGGTCGTGCCCGCGCGCGGCCCGCACGTGCGAGCGGGACGCACGCTCGAACGCAGTGGCGGCGGCGCGCAGCTGGGCCCGGGTGGGGGCGGCGGACGTTGCCGCCAGGGCGTCCAGGACCTCACCGGCGGAGGCGATGTGGGCGGCGGCGACCGCGTCATCACCGTGCTCGACGACGAGGGTCGCCTCCCATGCCGCCGAGGCCGTACGCCGCCGCGCGGCAGACGGTCCGCTCGGCACCTCGGGCATTTCCTGGCCGGCCGGGACACCGTCCCGGCCGGGGCGTTCGACGGGGCGCTCGGCGGACCAGCGTTCCCGGATCCGGGGCAGCGACAGGTCGGGGGCGAGGCGCGCGCCGGGGTAGAAGACGGGCTCGCCGTCCTTGTTGCGGTCATCGGGCAGGGCGACCTTGTAGCCGAGCAGGTCCCCCGAGGGGGCGGCCCGTTTACGGATCAGGAGGCCGGCGGCGGCGAGCCGGTCGAAGAATTCCGCCTCGGTGACCGCGCCGGCCACCGCGCGCCGTACCGTCTCGCGCAGTTCCTCGCGTGCGGTACGTTCGCGGCCCTGGCGGTCGGCCTTGTGGCGTTCGGCGCTTGTGGGGCGCTGGGCTGCCGTGCCGTCGCCCTTATTGAGACGGTGCAGTCCCAATTCTGCTTCCAGGGCACGGGCTTGGGCCTGTACTCGGACAGCATCGTTGTTCAGATCCGGCCGGTAGCCGTCCTCGCGTACGAGGGTGGCGACGATGTGGATGTGGTCGTGGGCGTGCCGTACGGCCACCCACCGGCATCCCACGCCCCGTTCGGGGTCGTCGATGCCGGCGGCGGCGACCATGCGGCGCGCGATGTCGCCCCATGCCTCGTCCGTCAGGAGCCGGTCCTCGGCGCCGTTGCGGACGGACAGGTGCCACACGTGCCTTTTCGGCCGTTCCGACTCGTCGACGTTCTCGACGGGTTGGTCCAGGAGCTGCTGAAGTTCCTTGAGGGTCGCGGAGTCGTCGCGGCCGGGGTCGGGAGCGTTGTGGTCCCAGGACGCGACCAGATGCGGGTCGGTGTGTTCCTCGAACTTCCCCGGTCCGTACAGGTAGCAGAGGAGGCCGATGGTGCGCTTCCCGCGCTTGTGGATGCGGGGGATCATGGTGTTGTCCTAGACGGATCGGTGTGGTGAGGCTGTCGGCGGGAGGGGTGCGTTCCGGGTCCGTGCGGCGGGAATCGCCTACGGATGACCTGGATGTCGTCGCTCTTCGCGTTGGCGGGTGTTCTGCTGGGAGCCGGTACGACGGCGTGGGCCGACCGCCGGCGCTGGCACCGGGATTCGGTGACGCGCCTGCTGGAGATTCGTACGGCGGTGTACGCCGAGTATCTGGCCGCGATGGAGGACACAGGGCGGGCACTTCTGCGCGTACTCGCAGCAACGACGGGAGACGAGCGCAGAAGAGAGGCCGAAGCGGCGATCACCGCTTTCAAGCTCGGTGGTGTCCGGCAACGGATCCACGTCCTGGCTCCGGCCGACGTGATCCAAGTTGCCGACGAGGTCATGCGCACCATGCGCAGAGCACGCGATTACGTCGCCACCGCCGACCAGCAGGACATCCAAGGTCTGAGAGCGATGAAGGACACGGTCGGGACCGCACGCAACCGCTTCCAGGAGGCCGCGCGGCGCGATGTCCGTGACCTGCTGGCCGGCACGGCCTCGTGGGAGACATGAGACGAACGGTCACCGACGGCTCAGCATCTGGTCCGTGGCTGCCTGGACGCGCGAGACAGCGCGGTGGACCGCAGCGATCACCACGTCGGTCTCCGAGGGGCGTCCACCGCTGTTGATCTGCCGCGCTATCTGGTTGAGGTTGTTGCCGACCTGCCCGAGGTGCCGCCGGGCGGCGAACAGTTCGGTGGTCACTTCGCGTTCACCGGCGATGGCGGCGGCGGTCTTGTCGAGATCGCGTGCGGCGGCGAGGCCGCTGCGGGCGAGGAACGCGGGCAGGCTGATGCGCGTGGCGGCGGCTGCTGCGGAGAGGACGCTCTTCTCGTCGTCGTTGAGGCGGACGCTGCACACGTGAACACGCTTGGCGGCGTGGGACTTCGGGGCGCGCTTGCGGGAGCGGTTCTTCGGGGCGCGGCGCTTGCGCTGCGGCGCGTGTTTCTCCGGCTGCGATCCGCCCTCGGTCGCCGCCTCCCCGACCTGCGCCCCCCGGTGCAGGTCGGTTCCCGCCACCCCTGGGGCGGGATTGGCCAAGGACGCCTTCCCCGACGGGGAAGAGTGTCTTGGCCGATAACTTGCTCGCCCCGGGACCGAGTTGGAGTCGGGAGCAGGTTGCGGGGTGGTGCCGTGCCGGGAGGGGTACGTCATCGGGATTCGGGCCTCGTGGATCGGGTGCGGTGCTGGATGGTCGCGGCGAGCGCGAGGACGTCGGGTCCGTTCAGGACGCGGACGGGCCCGTCGGGGTGGTCCTGGACGAGCCACTGGCCGGTCGGCACACGGACGGCGGCGTGCAGGTGCCGGTGCCGGACCAGGACGTCCGCCCAGGCGTCGGCTTCGGCGGCCGTGGGCTCGGACGGGCGAAGGGGATACGGGATCACGATCTCTTTCCTCGATCGGGCGGTGGCCCGGCCCTGGGCCGGGCCACCTTGTTGGGAAAGGCGGTCTGAGCTGCGACTTTGCCGGTCTAACCGCACTCGGGACAGCGGCCGATGTGGGTGGTGAGCGCTCGGGCCATCCGTGCCTTCGCCGCAGCGGCCTGTTTCGCGCTGGACTTCGCCGACGGCCTGCCTTCGTGCCGCCGGGAATGGGCGAGCAGGAAGCCGATCTCCCGCTCGTACTCCGCCCGAAGGCAGTCGAACTTGCGGCAGGTCGTCATCGGGTGCTCCTGGTCGTCGTGCTGTCCTCGCTCCGCAGTTCCCGGAGGACGTACGTGATGCGGTCGTTCCCGACCCCCGGGAGGCCCTCACGGCGGATGATCTCCCGCAGCTGCACCCGGGTGATCGCCGTGTTGTTGTCCCGCGCGAGCAGGACCGGGACGTGGGGGCGGACCGTGCGGACGAGCTGCAGCTCCGACTCGTCCAGCTCGCGTACCGGGTGCTGCGTCTGCCGGGAGCGGGACCTGGCACGCTTCCCCCTGTTCTTCGTCCGCGACGTTGCCGCCGTCTTCCGCCGCTGGAGGGGCTTGCGCCCGGGGTCTGCGGTGGTGTCGGTCCCGGACACGGGGGTGGTCGGTCCGGGGTCTGCGGTGGTGTCGGTCCCGGACACGGGGGTGGTCGGTCCGGGGTCTGCGGTGGTGTCGGTCCCGGACACGGGGGTGGTCGGTCCGGGGTCTGCGGTGGTGTCGGTCCCGGACACGGGGGTGGTCGGTCCGGGGTCTGCGGTGGTGTCGGTCCCGGACACGGGGGTGGTCGGTCCGGGGTCTGCGGTGGTGTCGGTCCCGGACACGGGGGTGGTCGGTCCGGGGTCTGCGGTGGTGTCGGTCCCGGACACGGGGGTGGTCGGTCCGGGGTCCCCGGCGGTCTCGGTCCCGGACACGGTGCGGGTCCCCTCAACTGCGGTGTCCTGCCGGGAGGCTTCCAGACCTGTTCCCGGGGCCGCGCGGTCTTCGGGCGCCGTGGTCCCCGCGTCGTCGTTGTCGGTCCCTGTGTTCGGCTCGGCCTTCGGGGCCGCGATGTCGGTGACCGTGCCCTGCGGGCTGTTCGGCTCCTGGTCTGAGTCCGGCTCGCCGGGGCCGTGGATGACGGGGGTGGGGAGCGGTTCATCGGCCTGCGGTTTCGGGACGACAGGGGTTTCCCGTGCCCCGCTGTGTGCCGGGGACCAAGGAGAGGGGAGCTGTACCGTGGCCAGCCCGAGTGCGTGCCGGCGGGCGGCGAGCTGGTCGAGGAGCTGCGCGCGCTGGATGGGGTCGGTCCCGACCGATGCTCTGCCGAGCGCCTTCGACAGGCGCCGGGTCAGCCGTCGGCCGCTGAGGTTGCGCTGCTGGGCGGGGGTGCGCTCGGCGAGGCGGGCGGCGAGGGTGACCGCGCGGGCGGTGGCTCGGTCCCGGGTGATCTGTGCGGCATCGCGGTCGCGTGCGGCGATGCCGAGGCGGGACAGGAGACGCTCGCGGGCTTCCCGGCCCAGGACGGCGATCAGCCCGCGGGACGCGGCGCCGGGGGTGTGCAGGCGCAGTTCGATACCCATGGCCAGGTGCCACAGCATCGCCGCCATGACGGGCCCGACGACGGCGCGGACCGTGCCGCCGACGGCACCGCTCTCGGCGTAGGCGGGGATCACCTGCACTCCGGTGATCACCCAGACCAGGGTGCCCGGCAGGCCGGGAGCGCCCTCGGTGGCCAGGTTCTGCCGGGCCATCAGCGCGGTCGCGAAGAGCGCCAGCTCGCCGGCGGCGAACATCCCGGCCCGCTCGGCGGTACCGGCCATGTCGAGATAGTCGGCGGCGAATCGCCACGAGGTGTCGGCGCTGTAGGCGGTACAGGCGAGGGCTGCCAGGGTCGCGACCTTGACCGCCGGGCCTCCGGGACGGGGCGGCGTGCGGGGTTCCCGGCGCCGGACGGTCCAGGCGGTCAGCGCCAGCGCGAGGGCGGCGGGGACGCACGCGGCGAGGAACAGAGGGAAGTCCGGGGTGGTGAAGGGGGGCAGGATGTGCTGCAGGGTCATGCGGCCTTTCCGAAAGCACCGGGCGCCGGGCGGGCCGCCGGCTGCCGGCTGCCGGGCGCGGCAGGCGTGGGGCTGCCCGTCGGGGCGGGGGCGGGCTTCTTCCGCTTCTTCTTCTTGGGCTGCGGCACGCCGTAGGTTCGGTCGCGATGGACGACCTTGTCGGCCGACTGCCGGAGCAGGTCCCGGGCGTGCTTGTGGCTGACCTGCAGGGCGGCGGCGAGCTGGTCCGGCCGCCAGCCGCGCACGTAGGCGTGGTCGACGACGACCTGCCGCTCGGCCTCCGACAAGTGGACGTCGCGGCCCTGGAATGTGGCGATCACCCGGCGGTAGTCGAGGCGACGGTGCAGCCCCTTGTGCAGGGGGCGCCGCTCGGCCTCGGTGAGACCGCCCCAGATCCCCTCCGTGAGGCCGGTGTCCAGGGCGTAGTCCAGGCAGTCGCGGCGTACCGGGCACCAGCTGCACAACTCTTTCGCCTCCGCGATCTCCTCGTGGTCCCGGGGGCCCGGGAAGAAGACGGCGTCGGCGTCCTCGACGTCCATGCCGTGACACGCTCCGCGGGCCTGCCAGCTGGTGTCGGCGATGCCGCGCAGGCCGGTGGCCGGCGCGTCGTGGGTGGTGATGTAGCGCAAGGGGGTCTCCGATGAGGTGCCGCGTCGTCGGCCGGGACGGTGCCGGGGCGGACGCGGCGTCCGGGTACCGGCGGCGCGTGGGCGGGCGCCGCCGTGACGGAAGAGGGGGTGGATGGACGGTGCACCGGACGAGGTGTGCGCTCCGGGGTGCAGGTCAGGCCATGGCAGGCTGCGCGGCCTGCTCCGCCGTACGGCTGTGCAGGGCGGCGGCGAGATCGAGCCGCCCGGGGTGCGGGGTGGCCCGCGGGGTGCTGGCGCATACCCCGTCGTCGGGGCCGATCCGCCGGCGGCGGCAGGGCTCGCCGGGCTGGGCCTTGCACCACTCGCAGCGCACGCTCAGCGCGTCGGGCAGGCCCTGTGCGACGGCGGCCTCGCGGGCTGCCCGGGCGGGCCGGTAGGGCGCGAGGGCTGCACGGGCGGCGGGCGGGATGCAGGAGCCGACCTCCCGCAGCATCGCCTCCAGCTTCGGGTCGCTCCCGTTGCGCCCGCTGGTGATGGCCCGGGCCTGCGCGGGCGGCGCGATGCCCGCGGCGACGGCGCGGCGGGTGCGGGCCAGTTCGGCGGTCCAGGCGGCCTGGTCGTCCGGATCGGCGGACGGCGTGGGATCGGAGTGCCGCGCCAGGCGGTCACGCCGGTAGCTCCTCCAGGGCCGGGCGACGTCCGCGGGCATGATCTGGTACGCCGAGGTCTGGTAGTGCCGGTGGACGGCGGCGCGCGCGTCCCAGCCGTAGGGGGTCGCGATCGGCACGTCGCCGAGCAGTTCCTCCCAGCGGTCTACCTGCTCGCACACCTCGTCCTCGTCGGTGACAACGGTGCGGGGGTCCAGCCGGCCGATGTAGGCCAGCAGGGCGGCGACTTCACGGCGGTCCATGCTCAGCCTCCCGTTCCGGCAGGCTCACCGACAGCCGCGAGCAGCGCGGCCATGTGGGCCTGGGACCGCGTCATGCCGCCCGGGGCGGAGTGCCTGCCGGAACCGGCGTGGCGGGCGGGGCGGTGGGGGGAGTGCTCCCGGGCGACCCAGGAGCGCCAGTCGGCAGCCCAGGCGTCCGCCGACCGCCGTGCGGATCCGGCGCGGTGGGCACGCCACTTCGCGTCCGCCTCCCGCAGGCCCGCCTCGCCGAGCCGGTCGACGTGTCCCTGCTCGCGGGCCCAGGTGAGGGCGGCCGGGTCGGGCTGCCACCCCTCAGCCGGGAGGACGGCGGCACCACCACTGCTCTTCCTACGGTTCAAATCCGGTTCACTACGGTTCTGTGTGCCGGAATCCGGTACATCGCTGTGCCGGTTACCGGCACGTCGCTGTGCCGGTTTCCGCCGGGACCTGCCGGATTCCGGTACTGCCGGTTTCCGGACGCTCGCGGGGGAAACCGGCACCTCACGCGGGCGGATCCCGTACCGCCGCAGAGCCGAGACCCGCAGCGCCTGAGTGGCACCGGTGTCTTTCTCCGGCGTCTGCTCGGAGTCCTCTGGAGCGGCTTGTGCCAGAGCCTGGGCCGTGAGGGGCAGGCGGTAGACGGTGCTGCCCTGAGGGCCGACGAGGTCGTCCAGCTGCTCCAACTCGCCGGCCGCGACCAGGCGGCCGATGGCCTCGCGCACCGTGGAGACGGAGGCGTTCGTGCGCCCGGCGAGGCTGGACAGCGAGGCCCAGGCCACGCACTGTTCGTCGGGGACCCGGTCGGCGATCGACAGCAGGACCAGACGCGCAGTGCCCCGGCTGGAGCTGTACTCCCACACCCACTCGCGGGCCTCGCCGCTCATCGGCCGCTCCGCAAAGAAGCGGCGGAGGCATCTGTGGGCACCACGGTGGTCACCTGTCCGTGACGGCGGGCATGAACCGGCAAGGAAGCGGCTGATGCGTAGGCAAGACCATCAGGTCTTTTCCACAGGGCGGACCGCATGAAAGACTCTCCTCTGGTTACGTCGCCGTGCTGGGACACCCGGGCAAGGGATCGGCACGGTGATGGTGGTGACGGCGCCTCCGCCCTGCAAGGCGGAATGCACCGTGGAGCGTTCGGCGTCCGGGAGTTGCACCTCCCGGACGCCGCCGCTGAATCTGTCCTAAAAATTCCGGAGCACCGTTACACCGGTCTTCTGGCGCTGACCGTGCCCGGTGCCCCGGGGACGACGAACATACGCACAGCCCTCCGTCAAGATCCAGAGTTGGGTCTCAACCTCTCCAGCGATTGCGCACAGCGACCGAGCGGAATCTTTGCGTGGCGGGCGCAGTCGGCTGCGGCAGAAGCGATTTCCCGGAACAAACAAATCACCTCCCAGTTTCGGCGCGAAGGGCGAACAGCCGCTGACAAGAGGGGAGACGGCCCGAACGGGATGCATCGTGGCCATACACCATCACCTGTGCGGGACCGGTAACCCGTGCCCCAGGGCGTGGTATGCGGTGCGGGTTGGCCGCTGCACGCCGTGACCTGGAGCCTTCCTCGGCCTGAGGCGCTGGAAGCGCCGTCGGCCGGGGTCCGGTACCGACAGGCGACGGAGCGGGGGCTGTAGGCGGATCACCCGATGCCCCCGCCCGCTCTACGGCGTGTCGCTCTCGGCTGGTGACACCGATTTAAGTCAACTCGCATCCGGCGAGTCAACGCCGATCGTTTGTCCGGTTATGCCGTATAGGCGGCCCCGGTGTGACCGGTCGGCGTATGCGGGGGTGGTCTCGTAATTTACTTGCGGCGAAAGGAATATGACGGCCGATAGGAAAACTGGAACTGTGCCTGCAGGGTGCGGGGCGGGCCGATCGGGCTCGTCGGGTGAAAAGCGGCAACGTTTTGCCGGTCTCTCTTCCGGTCTGCGGCCACCGGAAAGATCAATGTCTGATATGAACCAAAAGGGGCGATGTGAATCCTGTCTCTTGCTGGTTTTGGGCAGAGCTTTAAATGTTCATGGAATGCGGGGCGAGATCTTTTCGGTGTGACGTACTATCCTCCCGGTGGGGGGGAGGGTGGGGTTCGGCAGGCGTCTGCCGGACCCTTTTGTTTACCCGGAACAGATCCCCGGATTCGTGTAGGGCAGGTTCACGCATGCGCGCCAATGAAAAGGAATCCGTCAACCGCGGTGCGGCGGAAGGGAATCCGGCAGAGCCGGACGGAGGCCGGCAGTTGGCCGGCCAGTACATGGGCTTCGGCGCTCTGCTGCGCAGGTGGCGCAAAGATGCGAGTGTCACCCAGCCCAGGGCGGCCCGCGCCCTGGCCATGAGTGAACGGACGTACCGCAAGATCGAGCGCGGTGCCACGCCGCCGAGGCTCTCCCGTGTGCAGTGCGACTCCCTGGCCGAACTGCTCGGACTGGACCGCGACGAGCGGCAGGCCCTCCTTCTCTACAACATCGGATCGGACCTGACCTCGCCGGGCGGGACCGGAAAGCCGGAACTCCAGCAGGCGGTACGCCTGCTCATCGACCGGCAGATGCCCAGTCCCGCCTACCTGTGCGACCAGTACTGGAACGTCCTGGCGTTCAACGTCGCCATGGCGGAATGGTGGCCCTGGGTCATGGAACCCGGCGCGAACCTGATCCGCTGGGCACTTCTCGACCCCGAGGCGCGCGATCAGTACCAGGATTGGGACAAACATGCATCAGCCTACGTGAAGGTGCTTAAATTCGCAGAGACTACGCGGAAAGATGCACATCTCACCCGCCTGATCGACGATGTCAAACAGAACCCCGAGGTACGGCACATCTGGGAAACCGAGTACGACATGGGCGAGACCCGGGACGGCCATGTGTTCCGGATGAACATTCCGGCGCTGGACTGGGAGACCGTCGAAGTCGTCAGCCACGTCCTGTATCCGGCCTCCATGCCCAGCGCGCGGTTCGTCGTGATCACCTGGGTCGAAGGCGGGGAGGACGACGGGCGCGATGCCCTCGGAGGTACCAGGGACGCCTGGGCCGCAACGTCCGCCACGCAGGACGACCTCCTCCAGTCGCAGTGGTACGCACGCAACCGTGCCGCCGAGGACGCGGCAACCCGGCGGCGCCATGAGGGCGCGGTGTACGCTCGCCGCTCCTCCGCGGCTACCGCGCGTGAAGCAGCGGAGCAGGCCGGAACGAATCACATTCCCTTGCCCGCCGTCAGCAGTCTCCTGGGGGCCGGCGTCCAGCTCACTCTGTCGCCCGAGAACCGCACCATCGTCTGGGCCGTGGAAGAGACGGCCGGCCGCTGGGCCGTCACCCATGCCACCCCGGCGACCGTGATCGCCCGTATCTCCAAGGTCGCCCGGGCGGAACTCGACGACGTCTGCCTCGACGAAGTCCGGCACCTGCTCCGCGCAGACCTCCCGGAAGACCCCTCAGCCGCCGCCGAACGCATCACGCAACGCCTCAATGCCCTTCAGACGGAGGAACGTGTACTGCGCGACGTCTTCCATACGCTCCAGGCGATCGGCACGCCTGCGCAGGAGACCCACTCCTCGACCTGACCCTCACTGTCCGCAGCCGCCTCCGCACTCCGCACAGAAAGACTCGCCATGAGCAGTGTCTACTCCTACCCCATGCCCCTGCGCTGGGCAGACGCCGATATCTACGGGCACATCAACAACGCGCTTTTCCTCCGCTACATGGAGGAGGCCCGCACCAGGATGTTCAAGGACATGCTCCCCGACAACGATGCCGACCGACGCCGCCGCGCATTCGTGGTGAGCGAAGCCCAGATCACCTACCGCAACCCGCTTGAGTACAGCGAGACGCCTGTGGACGTCCAGGTCCGGGTCCTGAAATGCCGCGGGGCGAAACTCGATCTTGGCTACGAGATCCGGGACACCGAACGGATCTACGCCGTTGCGACCACCATGATGGCCGCCTACGACCTGGACACCGGCCGTCCCCGCCGGATCTCCGAGGACGAACTCGCCTTCCTCGCCGCTTACGTTCAGGAATGACATGACAAGCAAACCAGCGTGGGTCTGTCAAACGAACGGCCCTGTCTCACATTCGGTGGTGGCGGAGCGTGCCGCCATCCCGAGCAGCACAGGCCAGGGGCGATGCTTATGAGAAGCGGAATAGTCCTGGGCGGCAGTGCACGAGGCCCCCACCTCAGGACAGTGGGGCGCGAGAGGCCGCGGTTAACTTCCTGCGCGTCGTGCGGCATGGGGGCCGAAGCGATGGCGTACGGCGTCGGCGGCCGTTTCCACGCGGCGGGCTTGTTCGTCTGCGGGGTCGAGGAGGAGCTGTCGGGGGGCGTGTTCGGCGGGGACGAGACCGTCCGCGCGGAGGAGGAGGGTACGGAGCCGGGCGCGTTGGAGGGCGAGGCGGTCGTGGAGGGTGTGGGCGGCGGTGATCAACGTGCTGGTGTGGGCGGTGGGTTCGGGAAGAGTGAGGGTGCGGGTGGTGGAGGAACGGTCGGCATAGCGGGCGGTGAGGGTGAGGGTGCGGGTGGTCTGGGCGTCGGTGCGCAAGTGCAGGCCGAGGCGGTCGCTGAGGCCGACGAGTGCGGAGCGTTGGCGGTCGCGGTCCAGTTCGTCATGGGAGAAGGGGTGTTCGACGGTGAGGGAGCGGGGTGGTGCGGCGGGGTGGACGGGGGTGGGGTCGATGCCGCGGGCGGCGTTGTGGAGGTGGCGTCCGGCGGTGGCGCCGAGGATGCGCTGGAGTGTGCCGAGGGGGGCTGCGGCGATCTTGTCGATACTGTCGAGGCCGTAGGAGGCCAGGGTGCGTGCGGTGGCGGGGCCGACGCCGTGCAGGAGGGCGGGGTGTTTCCCGGTGAGGAACGCGGTGACGGTGTCGAGGTCGTCGGGCAGGGTGCGGACGGCGGAGGGGGGTCCGTCGGCGGCGACCATCCGGGCCAGCAGCGGGTTGGCGGCCACGCCGATCGTGGTCGCGAGGCCGTAGAGGCCGGCGATGCGGGCGCGGATGCGTTCGGCGAGCGCGGTGGCGTCGGTGCCGAAGTAACGCAGTGCACCGGAGACGTCGGCGAGGGCGGCGTCGGGCGGCAGTGCCTGCACGAGGGGGGTGTACTCGCGGACCAGGTCGAGGAGCCGGCCGTAGAGGTGTTCGCCGGTCAGGCCGTGGATGTGGAGGTAGAGGACCGTCATCCCGCGCTCCCGGGGCCCCGGTGCCAGAGCCCGCGCTGTTTCACCGGGTCGCCGGGCGGCTGGAGATCGGCCCACGGGTGCAGGGCGAAGCCGGTCTGGGTCGTGAGTACGCGCTCCGCGCCCGGCGGCGGGGCGGCAGAGATGGTGGGGGTGGAGAGGTGGTCGGCGACGGCGTTCAGTCCGTGGGTGCGGCGCAGGTCGGCGAGGTGGGTGAGGTCCCAGGCGGCGTGGCCGGTGACGGAGACGGCGGTGCCGCCTTGGGTGGTCCGGCGCTGGACGACGCCCCGCACGAGGAGGAGCCAGCTGTGGAAGACGGTGTGCGCGGCGCCGTCGTGGCTGTCCTCGAAGAACGCGCAGTCGACGACACCAGAGGTGTCGTCGAGGGTCGTGAAGATGACGCGTTTCCCGGAGCGGACCGGCGGGGTCTGGACGGCGCTCTTCGCGCCGGCGACGAGGACGGCCTGACCGTGCGGGAGGTCCTTGAGACGGGCGGCGGGAACGACGCCGAGTTCCTCCAGGAGTTCCTGGTGGTCGGCCATGAGGTGGCGGGAGGCGTCGAGTCCGAGGGCGCCGAGTTCGGCGGCGAGCCGCTCGGTGTCGTCCATGTCCGGCAGCATCAGCGGGGCGGCACGGCCGTCGTCGGTGAGCGTCAGCTGCCCGGGGGAGGTGCTCCGGTGGCGGCGGTAGAGCTCCGTGAGGTGCAGGAGGAGGTCGCGGCGGTTGTCGCCGAACTGGTCGAGGGCGCCGACCTGGACGAGGCGTTCGGCGACGGGGCGGGAGGGGGTGGCGCGGGTGACGAAGTCGTCGAGGGCGGCGTAGGGCCGTCCGGCGGTGATGCGTTCGGCTTCGGCGTCGCTCATGCCGCGGACGTCGCTGAGCGCGAGCCGTACCCCGTACACCGGTCCCCCACCCCCAGTATTGGACACCAGTTCGATTCGATAGGCGGTGTCGGAGATGTTGACGTCCAGGGGCAGGATCGGGACCCCGCGGCGCCGGGCGTCCGCGAGGATCAGCCGCTTCGGGTACATCCCCGGGTCGTAGGTCAGCACGCCGGCGTAGAACGCGGCACTGTGGTGCGCCTTCAACCAGGCCGACTGGTACGACGGGACCGCGAAGGCCAGTCCGTGGGCTTTGCAGAACCCGAACCCGGCGTAGGAGGAGACCAGGCCCCAGACCTCCTCGACGGTCTGCGGGGGGTAGCCGCGCCCGCGCGCCTCGCGCTCGAACCAGTCCCGGATCCGGCCGGCCAGGCCGGGATCGCTCAGTGCGCGGCGGGTGTAGTCGCCGAAGGCGAGGGTGCAGCCGGTCATGACAGTCAGCGTCCGGATGATCTGTTCGTGGAACACCAGCACCCCGTGCGTCTCGCGCAGCACGGGTTCCAGGTCGGGGTGGGGGTAGCGGGGCTGCGTGCCGGCTCGGGCTTTCAGCAGCGGGGTGATCATGTCGGCGGCGACCGGGCCGGGCCGGAACAGGCTGATGTCGGTCACGAGATCGTGCAAGTTCTCCGGCCGTAGCCGGGCTACCAGATCCCTCTGGCCAGGCGATTCGGTCTGGAAGCAGCCCAGGGTCTGCGACGACTGGATCAGCTGGAACGTCTCGGCGTCGTCGGCCGGGACCTGGGCGGGATCGTCGAGGTCGATGCGGCGGCCGGTGGCGCGTTCGGTCTCGGCGACGGCGTACGCCATCGCCGACTGCATCCGCACCCCGAGGATGTCGACCTTGAGCAGTCCGGCGTCCTCCACATCGCGCTTGTCGAACTGGGACATGGGGAACGCCGCCCCGGGAGTCGGCACGACGGGGGTGCGGCGCAGCAGGGAGGCGTCGGAGATGATCACGCCGCAGGGGTGCATGGCCATCCCCCGCGGGAGACCGTCGAGGGCCTCGACCAGGTCCCACATCCGCGGCCCGTACGCGTCCGGGTCGATCGTCCGCAGCTCGGGCAGCTCCCGCAGGGCTGTTCGGGCGTCGCGCGCCCGGATGTGCGGGAACGACTTCGCCAGCCGGTCGATATCGGCCGGGTCCAGGCCGAGGGCGAGGCCGACGGAGCGCACCGCGTGCCGGACCCGGTAGGTCTCCGGCATCGCCACCGCCGCCACCCGCTGCGGGCCGAACCGGCCGAGGATCGCCCGGTAGACCTCCGGGCGGCGCGCGGACTCCACGTCCACGTCGATGTCGGGCAGTTCCGCGCGGTCCTCGGACAGGAACCTTTCCATGATCAGCCCGTGTGCCACCGGGTCCCCGGCGGCGATCCCCAGCAGGTGCACGACCAGCGACCCGGCCGCCGAGCCGCGCGCGGCGGCCCGGATCCCGAGGTCCCGGGTGTCGCGCACGACCTGGTGCACGGTGAGGAAAAAACCGGCGTAGTCGAGCCGCCCGATCAGCGCCAGCTCGTCCTCCATCCGCATCCGGTACCGCTCGTCACGGTCGTACCCACGACGGACAAGACCGGCCTCGCACACCTCGCGCAGCACCTGCTGCGGCGCACGGCCGGCGGCGCCGATCCGGTCCGGCTCGGGGACGAACACCCGGCCGAGCCCGAGGACTTCGGGGTCGACCCGGCATCCGGCGGCGGTCTCCTCGGTGACCTCCAGCAGCCGGTGCGCCGTCCGCGGCCCGTACCCGGCGGCCTCAGCGACCCGCCGCGCGATCCGGAACATCTCCTGCGGCGGCTTGAGCCACCGCTCCCCGCTGTCGCGCACCCCGTGCCGGTCGATCGGAACGAGCCTGCGCGCGGAGTCCAGCACATCCGCGACCGGCCCCGATCCCGGGTCGGCGTATCTCACCGCGTTGGTCAGCACCGGCAGGACGCCCTGGTCGGCCGCGAACGCCAGGGACCTCGCGGCATGGCGCACCGAACCGAACCCCGTCCCTCCACTTCCGTTTCCGTGGCAGACGACCTCGATCCGCAGCGCCTCGCCCCCGAACCGCTCACGCCACCGCTCCAGCAGCACACCCGCCCGGTCCGCCCTGCCCGCCGCGAGAGCGCGCCCCACATCGGAATCGGGACCGAGCAGCACCATGACGTGCTCACCGACAGCCTCCTCCCAGGACAGCACCGCACTCTCCCCGCCACCGGCCCGCCCCCGGTGCGCGGCGCTCACCAGACGGCACACATCCGCCCAGCCCCGCCCGCCGTCCCGGGCAAGGAACAAGACCCGGGGCGCGGACTCGTCGACGAAGACACCACCACGCGCCGGCGCCCGGACCCGGCGGCGCAGGTCCGGCCCGTCCGGCTCGACAGGCATCCCGACAGCGAGATCCACGCCGAACACCGGGCGCACGCCCGCCCGCGCACTCGCCTTCGCGAACCGCACCGCGCCACCGAGACTGTCACGGTCGGTCAGCGCGACCGCGTCCATGCCCCTCTCGACGGCCCGCCGCGCGAGAACATCGGGGTGCGAGACGCCGTAGCGCAGCGAGTACCCGGAGACCGTGCGCAGATGGGTAAACGCGCGCATACCGCACACCCCATCACCCTCAGCTCCTCTCACCGGCCCCGTACGCCGCACCAGCCACTCCGGCGCGCTGACCTCACCATAAGCCATTGTCGAATACATGTGCGATTTGAGAGGGGGGTGCCGGTGCCTGCGGTGGGCAGTACTCCTGCTGGTTCGCGGGGGCGTGGAGATCAGGTTCTGGAGGTGGCCGGCCGGGGGAGGACGGGTGCTGGGGGCTGCCGTACTGCGAGAGGGCGCGGTGGGGGCAGGGGCGGCGAGCGCTGCACGCGTACTGCACGGCACGGGATCTGCCCCCAGCAGATTCCCGCTCAACATGAAGGTGTACACGCCTGGCCTGAGGACGTGCACGGTGCCGCGAGCCCGGTCGCGAGGCGCGTCCTGCCCGTTGCCGAGGGCCCGCAGATGCAGAAACTCTCCCGTCGCCCGATCTATCCGAGGCACTTGAGCGCGTCCTGCGGAGCAGGGGCCGGCACTGTGGCGGGAAGCGAACTCGCCAACGTCGATCAGCGGTACAGAGGGTCCCAGGGGTCGTGCGGCTCGGAGTACGCCTGTGAAACGGTGCGCCCCCAGTTCCCTCGGGTGTCGAGGCGGGCGTCGCGGACGGTGAGGTGCTGCTGCGCGCCTGGCAGGAGGGCAGTCAACTCGGCGGGAGGCTGGGGCGGCTGGAGGGGAGGCTGGTCGCCGGGCGGGAGGCTGCTGCGCGTCTGCTCGTACCACCAGCGGAGCCACGTGTAGAGCACGGACGGGTACAGCTCCGCGGGCCCCGGCCGGTCGCCGCACACCTCTACCGCGTACCCCGTGGGTTCCTCCTGGTGCCGTCCGGCGTTGTCACGGATCCACACGAGGGCACTACGGGGGGTCGTGACCGCGCCGATCACCAACGCGCCGAAGCGGTAGCGTGCCACGTTGTCGTGGAGCGTGCTCCGGGCCTGAGAAGTCTCCTGGCCGCGGGCGTCCGCGACGACGACCGAGGCAATGGACGCCACCGACTCATCCGATGCCGGGGCCAGCAGATGCACATACCGTTGCCGCTCCGGCTCGTGCGACGGACGCGGTGCGCTCACCGCCATCCCGACCCCGAGGACGGGATTCGCCGTGATGACCTGGCTTTCCACACTGCAAGGCATCACGATGCTCTCCGCAACATTCACCGCAGTCCTCCGGGTTCGTACAGCAGGTCTCAGAGTTTCACGCGGCCCCGGCGCGCCGAAAGGCAGCCGCCCGCTCGCTCCGGACGGAGCGCGGGTGTGTCTGCCGGCGTCTACCGTGCCCGGAGCGCGCCGCGGAACTGGTTCCACAGGACCGCGTTGTACCTGCGGGGGTCCGCCTCCCGGGGCATGGCGGCGGAGGCGATGTACAGGTCGGCGACCGTGTGCTGCCCCTGTACGGACGGCGCTACCCCGGTCGCCCGGGCCAGCGCGAGGCGGACGTGCGCGGCCTCGACATCGCGCAGGTGCTGCCGCTGGCTTCCGCACTCGGCGGTGACCATGAATCCGTCCACGGCGAGCGCATGCAGCGGCCTTCCGCAGTCGGTGCACATGAGCAGCGGGAGGTTGTCGCGGGTGACCAGGTACACCTGGAACGCCTCGATCCGCAGGGGGCCGTCGTCCACCGCCGGGACCGCGGGCGGGATCGGGCCCTGCGGCCGGTAGCTGTTCAGGTGCGAGGCGAGGCGGCGGGCCGCGTGGTCCAGAGGGGAGGGCGCAGGGCCTTCCGGCCCGTGCTCGTGGAGGAGGCTTGTGCCGTACCAGCTCAGCATTCCGTTGTACCGGTCTGCCACGGCGGTGACGATCTGTCCCAGAGGGGTGCTGAAGGGGTTGTCGCTCTGGTGTGCGGCGGCCAGGGCTTGCCTGATCTCTGAGGTGACGGGGTGTTCTTCCCCGGGCGGGACCGGCACGTCGAGTGCCGTCAGCAGGTCCGCGACGGGGATGTCGCGGGGGGCGGCGGAGTCGGAGTGCGCGCGGGCGAACAACAACAAGGCCAGTACGTGGAGTTCGGCGACGTGGCTGTCGTCGCGGTACCGGTCGCTGAGGATGCGGGCCGCTTCGATGACCGCACCGTGCCACGCGGGGGGAGCGGTGGTGTGGAGGAGCAGGCTCACTTCCAGGGAGAGGGAGTGAGGGGCCTCGTACGTGTCGGTGATGTGATCATGATCAGCGGCAGGCATGGTGCCATTGTGCCTGTGCGGACGGGCTCCTGTCCGCAGATGCTGGAGTTGTGGGGCTGTTTGTCCCGCCATCCCCGAACGGGTGTGTGGCTGTGCGCACTTGGCGGTCGTGGAGCACTGCCCCTCTGGGCGGCGGGGACTGAGGAGGTCTGCGGCTTCGACCGGGGTGCCGTCGGCGGACGGCAGGACACGAGCGACGGCGAACGAGGGTGTCCCGGCGTGGCGGACACCCGGAGCGCTTGGCCGGGGTCCACCGGGGTGACGGTCTCGGGGGACCCGGCCGACGGCGATCCTCGGATGCTCGTTGTGGCCACCGTGGAGGACGGCACCACCGGGGCGGTCGTCAGGGACAGGCTCGCGGTCAGCCAACGCGGCGGCCGGTGGGCGAGGAGGCCGGGCCTGCCTGGTCTCCCGGTCCGCTTCGGCAAGGTCAGGGCTGGGCGGCGGACGTACTCCGGACCGCTCTGGCAGGCACCGGGCCGTCGTCCGGTGCCGCCACGCGACGCCGGAGTGCGGAGGACTTCCGACTGCGGCCCGCGTTCTCGCGCGAAGGCGGGCTTCCTCCTTGTCGCAGGGATGGCTGTGCGTATCGTGGGCCCATGAGCGATGCAGCCGACCGTGTCATGGCGTTGACGATGGGGCGCGATCTGTCCCGGCCGGAGTGCGTGGGTGACGAACTGTGGGATGTTCCGGTGGGGGAGATCCGGCTGGAAGTCGTCATTCCGCCGTGCGGCTGCGACTACGGTGACTGCACCGCGATGAACGGTGAGTACAGGACCGCCGAGTGCCCGGCATGCGGGACGTCGGAGGACCTGCATCTGATGGGCCGTTGGACCGGGCCCGTCACTTGCCGCTGTCCTGAGTGCGGTGACACCTGGCGTCTCGTTCCGGGGGATCCGGACACGGAGACGTATTTCATGCGGCGGGCGATCACCGAGGCGGTGAAACTACAGGGGAATCCCCGGTTTTCGAGGTCTCCCCGGGATTCTTCCCCGTCTGATCGCCCTTCTGCGCCGTCCGGACGACGGACGCCCCGCAATCGGCCGAGCGGGACCTCGCCGACAAGGTCCCGGGTGCAGTAGCCGCCGTACGCGGTTGAGGTCCCGGTACGGGGAGCCGACGCGTACGCAGGCCGGTGTTGCGGGTGTCCGGAAACTGGCTTCCCTGGCACAGGGAGAGATGTCGGGCACCCCCTCTTCGCGTGGGCGAGTGATGCCTGACGCAGTGAGGGGGCAAGGTGGCTAGGGCCGCTGAACGCCGCCCTAGCCAGGCAAGGAGTTCACCGAAGCTGTGCTCGTGTCAGCTCGTCGACCGCCCACGGTCCGCTGAACCGTGGCCGGCCGCGGTCTTGCCCGCTTCGTCTTTGTGGGGCGGCGGGCGGGTGTCTGGAGATCACCGGCCCAGGTGCGGGGTTTGGGTGAACTTCCGGTCAGTGGGGAGGGGGCTGGTCGGTTTCCTGGGGGCGCAGGGACTCCAGCCAGATACGGAGTTCGGAGATGAGGAGCAGGGTCTCGTCGGTCTGTGCGCGCAGTGGGCCGGGGACGTGGGTGTTGTCCCAGTGGCGCAGGTCAGCGGGTGGGGCGGGCTCGGCTGCCCAGAGTTGTTCGATGTCGCGTGTGCTCTCGCGCAGCCTGAGGCACGTACCGCCGTGCCCGGAGAGCGCCATCGCGAAAACGGAGAGGTAGCCCTCAGTCGTGCGCGGCAGGGTGTGGGCGGCCGTGCTGAGAGCGGTTCCGACGGCCAGCAGGTGACGGGCCTCGTACAGCCACAGCCTGTATCCGTCCGGACCGGTGGGCAGAGCCGGGTCGTCACGGACGACACCGGCGGCAGAAAACGCGTGCCCGGCTGTTCGCAGGTCCTCCGGGGTGACGCGCCAGCGGCCGTCGGTGCGTCTGAGCGTTGCATCCTCCCGGAACGCTCGGGAGGACCTCACGTCCGTCGGCCAGTCGCCTTGAGTCCATCCGGGCGTGGACCGCATCTCGCGGATGCGGAACCCGACGGTGCCGCCGGGGCGGTCCCGGTCCACGTGACTGTTCAGAACGCCGGCGACGTGATGGAGCAACTCGGGGGACAGTTGATCGCCGAGTCCCCGAGGCGCAGTATCGGGCAGCAGTTCCCCCGCCGGAGCAGGTGGACCGTCCGCCATCTGGAGACATTCCTGCGGGAGCACGGAAACCTCGACCTCATCGACGAGAAGCCCACGGCTGTGTGCGGCACGCCACAGGACCAGCGCGATCACGGCCGTCTCAGCAGCCCACTCTTCTTCCAGAGCCGGTCGGGAGTACACGAGTCGGAGGCGTTCCTGGGCATCGATGCCGCAATCCTGCTCCATCCGCCAGTCGACAAACTGGCGGGCATGTTCTCGCGCGCGCTCCCGCGATCCGTGGCCGTACTGATCCCGATGTCGACGCTCCCAATCCCACTCCACGCGTGAACGTTACCGCGCCACGCGGCCGACTCCATTGCCTCGGAGACATCGATGCCACGACGGAGGGCGTGATCGCTCTCCTTCCCCAGCGAGCGGGTGAACTCCGCCTCGACGAGGTGATCTTCAGCGCGGAGATCATTGCCACGGGCACGGTGTCCCCGCTCGGCTCCGGAGCCGGACCGGTCGGCGAGGCGCGCATCACCTTCGCGTTCTCCCGAGCCGAACTGGCGCGCCACTTGACGGAGTGGCAGTACACCGCGCTCCTGGGCGGCAGGTCGTGTGGGAGGCAGCGCACTGGCAGCCGGTCCGGGCCTGGTGGAGGATCGCGTACCGGCCCGCATGCCCGCCGGCCGAGGGGTGCCTCGCCTTCCGGGCCGTGGTGACCGGCCGGATCAACTCCCGCGCCTCGTCCGGCAGATCACTCGGGTACGGCTGGCGCTCGGCCCCGCTTCCCAGCGGACCGCGCCCATGCCGACCGGAGAGCGTGGAAAGCGGGTAAATCACCCGAAAATTAAACGAGAAATGTCGAAAGATAGCAGAACGCTCACTTGTGGACTTGACGGATCAGGATACGGGCCAAGGCCGGCAGCGTGCACGTGCCAACGCCGTTCTGCCGCAGGCCATTTCGTCGTGCGCATGGGGCTCCGCCTACGATGCGCTCATGACCGACGACACGGTGGCGCGACGCTGGGCAGGGGCACTCGCGAAGATTCACGAACTCAAGATCTACGACCATGCGGAGACGAGAGCCCTCGCCCTGGTCTACTACCTCATCGCCATGCAGGCCGACCGTGAGGTGGACAGTGTCTCCCTGTGCGAGGTCCGTTACCGGCTCGACGACCTGTTTTCCTTGCAGCAGGACATAGTTCAGTTTCTGGGCGGCCCGGACACTCCGCCGGGGCCCTGGAGACGCCCAAGGCCGTCTCCGCCGTCCGGCACGCGTGGTCGGTGGTCAACCTCACGCGCCATGAAACGCTCGAAGACGTGGTGCCGTCCGAATCGGCCGACGATGTCCGTGGCACCGAACGCGCCACCCCTGACAGCTACTTCGAACACGCCGCGCAGAGATTTCGCGTACAACTGGACCGCATGCTGCTGGAGTCGGCGGGCGGGATTCTGTTGTGGTCGGCCGTGGAAGCCGCGGCAGGCGTCCACGCCGGGCGATCCGGCCGGGTCTGCTCCGTCGTGTGGCCGATGGACCACGAGCGGCGCGCGACCGGCCCGGCTCCCCTCTGCGTCCGGGTCGAGTTCAGTGACACTCACGAGATGGCCGACATGGCTCCCGGTGAGCTGGTGATGCTGCCCGAGTGGGACCCGAAGTTCGTCGTGGTCCAGGCCGACGAGCCATTGCCCACCGAGTGGGCCGCCTGTGTCCTGCTGAGCGATACAGAAAGGAAGCCTGTCTGGCGGCAGGAGGCGATCGACGCGCTGCGTGAGGGCTGGAAGGGTTACGGTCGGCTTGTCGTCCTGGTTCCCGAGGATTCCGGGGCGCACCCGGTGGCCGGGGGGCACAGCGTCTGGGCGGACCGGGCATTCGCCTGGGCCGACGAGGTCATCGCCGGGGTCCCGTCCGCCGGCCCGCTCCCGCCCCGGCTCCTTCCGGACCGGGCCGCGGACGCATATAGCGGCCCCTCCCGGCTCACCCTCCTGCTCACCGGCACCGAGGACTCCACGGAGCTACGCTCGTGGGCCCGCCGCAACAGCATCCCGGCTGCCGCCACGCCGGCCGGAGCCGCCACCATCGTTCTGGACCGCATCCGCAGAGGACTCGAACGCGCGGGCGGCTTCCGCCAGGTCCCTCTGCTCGTAGCCCGTACCGGCGAGTTCGACGACTGGCGCCGGGCGCTGCGCACTGCGCGCACAACCCTGGTAGGCGCGGACATCCACTGGATCCAGCATGACGACACCGCCGAGCCTTCCGTCACCTGGTGGGCGATGAGCGTGCGGGTCCGCCACCCTGATCACCGCATCACCACCGACCTGCTCGTCGCCCGCGCCACGGTGGTCAGCATTGTCGCCTACCGCAGCCACCCCCGCTGGACCGACAGCGAGGTCGTCCTGGTCGAAAGCGACGGCAGCGGAACGGGCTACGGCCCGGAGAAGGAGCTGGTTCTGCCCACCGCCACCTTCGATTGGTGGGCGCCGGGCGGTACCTCGGAGAAGACTGCGCCGATCGTGCAGCAGGTGCTCGGCCTCAGCATCGAACCCGGGCGTATCCGTCCCTTCCGTGGCCGCAACGACTCTTCCCTCCTGGCCGCCACGCGCGTGCTGGCCGTCGTCAAACTCACCGACGAGGAGTTCGACCAGATCAGACAGCCCTCCGCCAACGGCGAGGACGGCAGGGCGTCCACGGTCGTCTGCCGTGTCGCCGACCTCCTCACTCACCCTCTCTGCGACTGGGCCACCATTGGCGCCGTCACCCGCGCGATCACCCCGACAGACCCGGTCTCATTCGGCAGCCTCCGTCCCGAGATCTACTGACCCCGGAGCCGGGACGACTTCTGAGCGCCCACGCGGCGCTGAGCCGGTCATCTCCGCGGCGACCGCAGTGGACGCCCGCGGCAGAGTCTGCGCGCCGGTACCGTTCGTGCCGGCCTGTTCATACGTCCCCACGGGCACCTCTCGCTGCGCCACCACACTAACCGGACACTTCCGGCGCTTGCCTGCCGATCGTCCGCACAGGAAGAGTTCGCAGAGTCGGCCCGGCTGCCCCGTCATGTCAGCAGATCCCTGGTGCGTGCTGCCGAGGTGCGCGGCACGGTGCGCAGCAGCAGGGGGCGTACGCCGTCGCGGAATGCGTAACTGCCGGGAGGCCCCACGGCGCGGAGCAGCCCGCTGAGGATGACCTCGGCGAGGTGGGCGGGCTGCGGATGCTTATCGAGGAGCTGGTGCATTCTGCGCATGGCGGGCAGGTCTGTGGAGCCGCTGACCGCCAGGTGCCCCGCGAAACGGACCGCGTCGGGCGACGCGGTGGATACGAAGTGGTGCACGAGTTCCTCGGCGCTGAGGTCGGCCGTCGCGAAGGAGCAGTCCGGCGTGACCGGCTCGTGGGGAAGGAACGCGATCGAGCCGGGGATCTCCCGGTGCTGGGTGCTGATGAGGGTGTACCAGTTCCTCAGCCAGGAGAGTTCGAGGACAGGGACCGGCGTGCGCTGGCCAGGTCCCTTCTGCACCGTGCCGTCGGCAGGGGTGAAACAGAGCGCCGGGTTCAGGGCCCCGGTGACGGGAGCACTGATTCGTCCCACTACCCCGGGCAGCGCGGTGCGGTCCCACAGGTGCTCGGGGAGCGGCTGCAGGACGGCGAACGGCCGTGTGCCGGCCCATCTCCGCAGGGTCGTGTACCAGCGGGTGCCGGGCGATCCGGGGTACCACTGGGGTCCGGAGCAGTCGCTGACGACGAGCGTGGCCGGTGAGTCGTCGCCGGGGTTTCCGCGCAGGGTGCCGTCGGCTTCGAGGACCGACACCGTCACCGCCCGCAGGGCTGTCCGCCGGGCGAGGGCCTGGCGGAGGGCGCGGAGGTGTGGCCGCCATACGGCCATGGTGGGGCCTGCGTCGAGGACGAGGTGGAGATCGGGAGTGAACGGTGTGGTGGTCGGTGTGTTCACCGTGCCTCCGTGTCGGGCCGCGCGGTGGATGTGATGGTGTCCGTCCGAACGACGTACCGTCTGAGGCGCATCCGGTCCCTGCTCATCGTGGGTTTCCTGTCGGCCGGCGCTTCCCGACGGCCGTCGCTGCCGCACTTATTCTTCCGTTGCCGGGGCTGTGAGGTAAGGGCGCCGAACTAACAGTCCAGACCAACAGGACCGAACGTCTGTTCGGTGGCGTAGTGGTGAGTCCGGATCCTGTCCCACGGGTGCGAGGACTCCGCAGAGGGTTGACGGCGGCCTTCGTAAGCGGTTCTGGTCCACTTCCTTGGGCTCTGCCGCTGATTTGGGGGCGCCAGGCGGTTGATCAAGGTGGGAGAAGAATGCGGCGCCGCCGGAGGCCGGAGTTGGCCCGGCCGTACATCTGCCTCTTCGGCAGCTTCTGGCGACATTGCCCTCGACCGTTCCCGAGGCGAAGGCGGTGGTCGGGGCAGCGAGTACCGCTGCGCGGTCGCGCCGTATGCTGGCGGCCGGGGTGCGGAGTTCTCGTTGTCCGTCGAGGCGGACATCGGCTAGCCGGACGTCGAGTGCCAGGCGTTCGCTGCGGAGAGCAAGCGCATCGCGGACGGCACGACGTTCGCCATGGACGCCGGCCTCGTGCAGGCGGCGCGCGAAGTCGACCAGGACCAGGCGACCCCCCTGCCGTTCACCCCGGATGTCCTGCCCGCGCCGTCGGGCATGCTCGGCCATCCGCCGGCACGCCGCCGCTCCGTCTTCGCCCAGGGGCACCGGTCTCGCGGTCACCGGAGGGCCGCTCATGGACGGCTTCTCCCTGGAGGTTCACCTGACGCGGTGGGTACTCCTGCCGGAGGACGAGCACGGGGCGGGGCGCCGTCGCCCGGAGCCGCCTGATCCCGATCGTCCCGGGCCTTGACCTCCACCTGTCCTTCCTCCCGCTCTTCGGCAATCGCCTGGCGTTGGCAGGCCCAGCCGGACGGCCAACGCATCGCCGCCTTGGGGGCCTGGCGCAGCTCAGGGCACCCCAGCGTCCCGAGCGAGCTTCCCCTGAGACAGTCGCGGCGACGTTCCCGCGGAGCTGACCGAGACCATGCCTGTTCCCCGCCCGGGCTGCGTCGTCGACAACGGCGACACCGTGCACCTGGTGCTTGCCTACCTCGACGAAGCCGACGACCTCGACACCGTGGGCGCCGAACTCGTGCTCGTCTCCGAGCTGCGGTGCCCGAGTACCGATCCGGGACCGGAGGCCGGCGTTGCCGAGGCAACGCCGGTCTGGCACCTTATCGGCAACGCAGTCCGTGGTGTGTCAGAGGACGGCGCTGTGGACGGCCTGGGTGATGATGCCGATCGTCGTCCAGTCGACCATCGGATGGCCTGGCTGGAGGAGGTCGCCGATCCGCACGACTTCGACGTACGTGTGCTCCGTTTCCTCGTCGTTGCCGTGCCGGGCCCGGTCGGAACGAAGGGCTGTGAGTTCGGCCTCGGTGAGCTCGGCCGCGTAGACGGCCTGGGTGTGGGCGGACACGGTGCCGACCGGCTGGCGCACACCGACCAGATGCAGACGGGCGGGGGAGAGGGAGAGCCCCGTCTCCTGCGTGAACTCGTCCACGGCCACCTGTCGCGGGTCGCCGCCCGTCGGCGCGGAGCCACAGGGAAGCTCACGGATGTAGGCGTCCGGTGTACGGGCGGGGGAGCGGAACTCGCGGACCAGGACGACCTCGCTGTCCAGCCAGTGAGAGGCGGGACTGAAGGCGACGACGGTCGACATGTCCGGGCGGCCGAGCACGACTTCGTTGGCCTTCACCCGCTCTTCGGCAGCGACCCACACCCGCGCCGCATACGCCCAGAACAACACGTGCGTGCGGCCGGGACCCACCCGGAAGGTCCACGCGACCCGGCCGCCGAGCAACTCGTTTCCCGCCTCCTCCTGGGCGTCGAGCCACGCGCGGAAGCTCATAGTGCGCCACAGCAGCAGCGGCACGTCGCGTTGCCCTCCGGCGCGGGCCGCGCCGGGGCCGATGCGGTCCAGAGCGAGGGCCACCGTCTTGGGCAGCGTGTTGGCGGTGGGGACCGTCAGCGTGTCGGCGAGTGAGCGCAGCAGACGGATGTGCACGGCGTGATCGGGGACGCCCAGGACCGCGCGGCCACTGTCCATGTCCTCCCCGAACTCCACATTCGTGGACAGGCCCGGCAACACGTCCATGTCGCGTGGCACCCAGTACAGGATCTCGTCGGCGCGATCCCGGCTGACGCGTTCCCAGTCCAGCTGCCCGGTGTAGTCGCCTGCGCGTTTACCGTCGCGGGCCTCCGGGACGAACACGACAAGGGTGCCGGGCTGCCGCCACTGCCCGGTGATCTCCCGCAGCGCCTGGGGCCGCCACGACGGGACCTCGGCGGTCCGCGGAGTCGGGCCCGCGAGGAAGATGCTGGCCACGTACGTTCCGGGGGGATCCTCGCCGGCGAAGACGGGCTGGACGTCGCCGGCTGCGGGCATACTTGTCGTCACTGTGTGTCCTTCATGTCATCCTCGTTTTCCGAGTGTCGGCAGGCCGCCTGACACCGCTCGTACGCTGCGTCCCCTGCGTCCCCTGCGCGCAGACCGCTTCGCCAGCATCAGCCCACGGGCCAGCGTGCCCCAGTGGGCGGCTTCGTCCCGCTGTCCCGACGCCCTCAGCAGATGTCCGGCCGTGAGCATGGCCGAGCGCGTCCGCCCGTACAGGGTGTCGGCCACCGCCGACGTTGCGCCGCGGACCCGCAGTGCGCCGGGCACGCCCCGTGCGCACAGCACCAGCCGACGGGCAGGGTCCTGCTCGTCCAGGCGCGCGGCGTACAGGCCGGCCCGGCTGCTGCCCAGGGCGATGCTCCCGAGCAGGGTCAGCAGCGCGGCGTCGCACGGCAGCAGCACCTCCTCGGGCCGAGCCTCGGGGGCAGGAGCGAGGGAGACGAGGACCGCGTGTTCGTCCTCCCGGCGGACCCACATACGCAGGGTGGGCCAGGCGGCGCCGGGGGAGAGCGCGGGATGGCGGAAGAGCGCGTCCACGAGTCGGCCTCCGAGGTCACGGGCGGGATCTGCGGCCGGGCACGGACCTGTGCCCCGCCGTCAGAGCATGAGGCCGGTGCGCTGCCCGGCCAGTTCCTTGGCCTCTGAGTCGCTCGTGGAAAGGAAACGGGCGGGCTGTTCGTCGTGCAGGTGTTTCGTGATGACCAGTTCCCAGATCTCGGCTCTGGCGGCCGATGCTGCGGTGTCCTGCTTCGTCAGTGCGTACGAGTGGAGCAGGAGTTGGACGGTGGCGCGGCGCGGTCTGGGGGCGGCCAGGCGCCGCACGTCGAGGTGACGGTGATGGTGGGCGGCCCGGATCGTCTGGCGGAGGTCCTCGGGCACGGCCTCAGGGTTGTCGGCGTCAGCCAGGAGCGCGGCCAGGTCGTCGGCACATGGCGGCGTCGGAGGAAGAGGGTCGTGGAAACCCGGGGGCGGCCCGTCCTTGAGGGAGCCGTCGGGGCGCCGAGGCCACCGGTGGTCGCTCGCCGGGGTGAGGAGATCCGCGTCGATGTCTGTGACACCTTCCTCGTCGTCGAGGTCGACGGTGTAGCCTGCCGGACCGGTTACCTGCCGGGTCTCGTCGTCCCAGACCCAGCCGATGTCCATCACGTACCCGCTCTGGCCGGCATGAGGCCCGGAGATGACACGGACCCGCTGGTGGCGGGAGCAGCCCCCCTGCTCGGCGCTCAGCACGGCGGCGACCATGCCCGCCGCCCACGAGGTGCAGATCTCGAGCGCGGGGTCCGGGAGCGCCTCGCCGATCCCCCGGCTCATCCCGTCCCACCGCGCCGTCGGCAGAGGGGTGGCGGTTGCGCCATCCGATGGCCCCAGGGCTGTCCAGGGCGCCGGTGTCTGGCCGCGGTACCTGACCAGGGCGGCGGGGTCCCAGGTCCGGTTCAGCCACGACCACCGTGCGAGGGCCGGGTGGGTTGGGTCCTCCGGTTCACCGCCGGACCCGGTGACGGCCCGGGCTGCTCCTGCGAGCGTGTCCTCCACGAGCGTGATGACGTGCTCGTCGTCCCACAGCCACCACAGGACCTGCGACCACGGCACCGATTCGACCGCTGTCCCGCTGTCCGTGTGAAGGGCGTAGAGGACCAGGGCGATGATGTCGCGCTTGGCAACCGAGCCCCAGTCGTCCTCGTGCATTCCACCGGGCTGCTCCTGGTGGACCACGGCGGTGGCACGGCGCACAGCGGCGTTCCAGGCGTCGATTGCCCTGGTATCTGGGGTCACAGGGGGCTCCGTACGGTGATGAGCGGGATCGGGCGGCAGACGCTGGAGAGAAGAGGCGGCCCGAGGGCCGCTTCATGGACGACGAGCGTGTCCGTGTCGTCGCCCGCCTCCGGCAGGACCGGCTGTCGGCCGGGCACGGTGTGCCGACCGGCGCCGACGCTCATCGGGCGCCGCCCAGGGGCACGCTGGCCAGGTGCTCCCATACGATTCGCGACCGCCCGTCGTGCCACTGCGCCACCAGCGACAGGGTATGGGCCTGCACCGTCACTGGACCGGCCTCCACGTCCGACAGCGCCACCTTGAGCGCTGTCCGGTCCGCCAGGTGGGCTTCGGGACCGGCGTAGGCCACGCTCGCGTGAGGGTAGTAGACGGCAGGGATCAGTACGAAACGCTCCTCTCCCACGACCTCTCTGGTCGCCGCCGCCGTCAGCTCCCACAGCCTCCGCGCGGGGGCGCCCGGACGTCCCGCGCACTCCAGGGCGACCGTCCCCACCGCGGGCGGAAACAGGGTCAGGGCAAACGGGTCCACCTCGGCTGCGGCAGCGCTCACCCGGTCGACCATGGCCGCCACCTCCGCGTCGCTGCTGTCCGACTGCGGTCCGGCGTGCAGGACCGTGACGTGCAGCCACTCGGCCGCCACCGGGTTGAGCCCCGGTGTACGGGTCACCTCCCGGTACGGCTCCGTCAGCGCCGCCGCCTCGTCGCGCGACGGCAGCAGGTGCCAGTGCAGGTCCCGCCGCCCCGCGGGCCAGGCGTGCGCGCGGCTCGTGACGCGAGCGAAAAAGTTGTCCATGGTGATCCTCATACTCTCGAAGCGGACCGGTGTCCGTGGCGGACCCGGCAAGGTGAAGGAACAGGGGGAGGGGGGCGTTGGCGCTGCGCCGTCACCTACGGTGTCCGTCCGGCGGGCTAGCCTGTCCTCGATCGCCCTTCCGGCGTTTCATCGCAAGGTGGGCTGCCGCCCGCTCATCGTGATGTCCCGAAGGTGATGCAGGCCAGTGCTTTGTCGTCGGCCACCTTGTAGCGGGGGTGTTTGACCCCGTCCCGGTCGTCGTTGCGCTCGTAGGCGTCGATGGTCTCGACCACCTGCTGCGGCCCGTGAGCGGTGCAGGCGTCGGCGAATGCCTTCCACGTCCACAGTCCGTAGGGCTCGATGCCGGCCAGGGCGCCGTCCGTCATGACCAGCATGCGCTCGATGTCCGAGACGGGCCAGGAGCGCACCACGGCCTGGTGGGCGGCCTGCGGGGTGGCCTCGGCCACCCAGTACGCCAGCAGGTCGCCGGGCCGGTTGATGTGCTGTATCTGGTGGTCCCGTAGCTGCTGCACCACCTGGCGGTGTCCCGAGGAATGGAACCCCTGCCCGGCATGCAGCTGGTCGAACATCACCGGCCGGTGTTCGACGGCGACGGGTGTGTCGCAGAGCACGAGCGCGTCGACCATGTGGTCGTGGGGCCGGTGTCGCACGATCGCCACAGTGGCCGCCGGTGAGGCGCCCGGAACGAGGTCGTGTTCGCCGACCACCGCAGTGAGGGCCTCGTGGAGGGTGTCACGCAGGTCGAGGTGCCGGGCGCGCTCGTGGACGGAGAGGATCTCCTCGCCGAGGGTCTGGGCGTACCAGGCACCGCGAGGGGTTTCATCGGTGAGGGTGGAGACGCCGTCGAGGACGACCACCAGGGTGGAGTCCTCGTTGACGAGGATGCGGTCCTCGGACGGGCAGCCACCGCCGGAGAGATTACCGGTCGTTATCTGCATAGATATGCCTTTCATCGTCTTTATGTAGTGAGTGGAGGCATTGGCGCGCGTGGTGCGGTCGACGAGCAAGGGCACTACGGCTGCGGGCCGGCCCTGCCGAGGTGCGGTGCGCAGACCGCGGGCAGGTGCGCGGTGCAGGACCCGCTGGACGGCCGGGCCGCAAGACGCGGACCGCTTCCTCGCGCGGCAGCGCAAGGAGAAAGGTCTGGCCAAGGGTGCGGTGTACACCGCGTCCAACTGGATCGCGCAGTTCTACGACTTCCTCGTCGAGCGGTACCAGGGCGATGTTCTGGTGCTGTTGGGCGTGGCTGTCCAGCAGCCGGTCGACGACTCAACCGGCTGGCGAAGCCCGACTTCGCCGCAGGGATGGTTCCGCCGACGGAGCTGGATGCCGACGGCCCGTCGGCCTGCCTCACCCCTGGCCTCCGGGACCAACGTTCGCGATGATCCTGGACGGGTCGATCTCGCAGATCACCGGCAGGTGGTCTGCGGCCCTCTTCGCGGCCGGGCTCGTGTGCGTGCGGTAGCCGACCAGGGCCGGTACCACAGGCCGGGTGGTGTACACCAGGTCGATACGGCGCGCACCCCACGGATCGGGATCACCCTGCCCGTCCGCCCAGTGCCCGGCCGTCGCCTGCCACGGCACGCCGAGATGGGCGGCGGCGTCGACCATGTACCCGCGCCGCAGGAGCGCCTCGGTCTGGCGGCGGTCGGCCAGCTGCTCCTTGCCGATCGTCCCCTCCACCAGCTGGTACTCCAGGTCGTCGTGGTCCTGGTCGAGGTAGGGCTCTGCGTCGTAGTACTGCCCGTCGACCGTCGCGGCGGACAAGGCGTTGAAGTCCCCCAGCAGTAGACCGGGCTTGGGGTTGCCGGTCTGCCGGAAGACACTCTTCAACCGTAGTGCCTCGTTGGCGCGGAAGTCCGGGCGGAAAGGATCACCGTGGTACGAGGCGATCGTGACCGGCTCGCCGTACCCGAGGTCGAACTGCATGGTTGTGAGGCCGTGCCAGAAATCGGGTGCCCCGTACGGGCGGAATCCACCAGGGACCGGCGTGACGGTGTCGGGGCGCCACAGGATCGCCGTGTACCAGCCGCGAGCGTGGTTGTTGGCCATTGCGGTGGGGCCCGGAGTGCCGTCGGTGCGCACCGTGGTCGCGTTCAGTCCGGTGTCGGCGGCGAGCTGCTGGATGACCGCCGACGCGTCGGCTCCCCACACGCCGACTGGTTGGGTTTCGTCGACGATCACCTCCTGGAGGGTCAGGATGTCCGGGGCGATCTCACCGATGGTGGTGACGCGCGCTTCCCAGGACGCGGTGCCGATCGTTCGCTTGCTGAGCTTGTACGTGTTGAGGTTCGCCAGCGTTATCGTCATGTCCTAATGCCTTTGAATCGTCAGATATCTACGGTCACTTGGGGCGGTGGAGTCCCCGAGCGGAGCCATGGTGGCGACCAGGTCGTGCGGGGCCGGCCGCATACGCGCGCCGACTGCTAGGGACGGCGCCGGGCGCGGATGAGCTGCTGGACGACCGGGGTGCTCTCGTCGGGGTGCGGGATCAGGTCGATGGCCTCGACGCGGAATCCGTACGCGGTGAGCAGGTCCTCCCACAGGTGCGGGGCCAGGACCCACATCAGTGTCGGCAGGGGCGGGTCGTCGCGCAGCAGGATCATCTGTTCGCGCGGTGTCACCTGGGTGGACGGGCCGCGGCCGTGGAGGTCGGTGTGCAGGAGCGAGAGGATCAGCGGGGCGCCGGGGCGCAGGCCGTCGCGCAGTGCGGGCAGCACGTGGTGCGGGTCGATGAAGGCGAGCGTTCCGATCGCGTACGCGGCGTCGTACGGTTCGGCTCCGGCGAGGTAGTCGGTCACGTCCGCGTGGACGAACTCCACGCCGTCGGTGTCTGTGTGGGCCAGGAGGGCGCGTTCGTGCTGGGTCGGGGAGAGTTCGATGCCGGTGACGCGGGCTCGGTAAGCCCGGGCGAGGTGGACGGCGTGGTGGCCGGCTCCGGAGCCGATGTCCAGGACGCGGCGGCCGGTGATGTCGCCGAGGATTTCCGCTCCCGGTCCGGTCCCGTCCCAGGGGGTCCAGCTGAGCCGGTCGGGGACGGGAGGCGTGTAAGCGTGGTCGAGTTGGCGGCGGCCGTAGGTCTGCCAGGCCCGGGTGTTGGTGTCTTCGGCGGACACGGTTGCCTCCTGGTTTTGGCATGGAGTTAGGGGTGCTGGGCGTCAGGGGTGTGTGGTCAGGCAGGCGGGGCCTTGGCAGCACCGAGTTCGTTCCAAGGTGCCGAGGCGGGCGAAGGTACGCAGCCCTATCCGCTCCTGCCAGGTCGCGGGGGAGTGGATGGCCCACATGCTGTGCTCGGTGGGATCGAGGCGGATTCGGCCGGGTCGGCTGGCGAGCCCTGCGTGCGGAAAGCGCGCCAGGAGCAGTTTCGGGGGTGTCCAGAGGCAGTTCGAGGCCCGTCTCCTCGACCTCCTCGCGCTGTGCGATCTGCAAGGGGCCCTTGCTCTGGACGCCGTTTTCGCCGGTCGCGTCGTTCAGCAAAGATTTTCCGCCCCCATGAGAGAGTGCGTGATCACGGAGCTGCTGGCGCGGAGTAGGGCTGAGAGGCTTTGGCGCACTTCGTCCGAGGCTGCTCCTGTTCCGAGTGCGCACGCTCGGACCAACTCCTCGCACTCCTGTGTTTGCCGGTCGGTGGCGAGTGAGACTGCCATCGGGTGGCTGAGGATCTCGCGGGCCGCGTAGCCGTCCCGGGCCTCGGCGGTGCGGTGCACAAGGTGGTGTGCCAGGCGTACGGACTCGGGGTGTTCGGCTGAGCCGAGGGCGTCGAGGATCGTCAGGCCGAGGCGGATGTCGAAGACGGTGAATCCTGCCTCTGCTTCGCGGTTTAGGTAGGTCTCCACCAACTCGACGAGATGGTCCTCGACGGGCTGGCCGGCCTCGCGGCGACACAGTACGACCAGGCATGCGGTGACGAGTTGCTCCCATGGATCGCCGGGGGCTGTGCTGGCGAGGAGTTCACCGGCGCGCTCCGTGTCTCCGGCGGTGAGCGACGTGAGGACGGCGACCTGCCGGCCGTCCAGCATCCTCTTGCCCACTCCCCGGTGCTTCTCGATGTGGGCCAGTGCTTCACTCCAGCGGCCCGCAGTGGTGAGTGTCCGGGTGCCGTCGGCAAGGAGCACGCGCCACAGCCAGGCGTGTACTTCCTGGCGGTCGTCCGGTGTCGCGGTCAGGTCAGCCGGTACCGCGATGTCCTCGAATACGGCGGCAGCACCTGAGCCGACGGCTTCGTACAGATCCAGAAGATGTTGTCGCGCGTCGTCGGTACGGCCGGCCCGGATGTGCAGCCGGGCGAGGTTGACGACGGGTTCCAGCGCGCGGATGGCGCTCATGGCGGGCAGTGGAGTGGAGCGCAGATAGGCGGCGGCGTGTTGGTGGCATATGTCGCGGGCGAGTTCGGGAAGCCCGAGATCTGAGGCGATCAGTGCTGACTGGTTGTAGACGGCGGAGGCGATGCCCTGGTCGCTGTGGCGTGCCGCCTTGGCCGAGAGGTCGGCCACGCTCTGGACGCGGTCGGGCAGAGGCAGGCAGGCCGGCCGGAACCGGGCGACGAGGGGGAAGCGTTTCGCTATCGGGTCGTGCGGGTCCACGTGTCCTCCCAGAAGGTGGGGTTCGACAACGGACGGGTGGCTCCCGCCAGGCGCTGCGCGCAGCTGGCGGGAGCCACGGCTCACCGCCAGTCGACGACGATGCGGTTCAACGGGGTGTAGAGGGCGAACAGGCCCGGCCGCTGCTCGATCGCGGGGGTGTCGAGAGACTGGATCTCGAAGGCGGCTTCGCGGTCGCGGAAGTCGCGGTCCCAGGTCCTGATGATGTCGGCGACCTTCGCGGCCAGCTCGTCGCTGCCCGGCCCGTGTCCGATGACGCCGAATTCCCAGAGCCGGCCGCCCTCGGGGGTCTTCTCCTCCAGTTCCCGGCGAGCGAGGTAGGTGACGGCGCCCTTGTCCACGGCGGCCGTTGACGAGGGGTAGGGGTCCTCCGTGAGGAGGGTGCCCTTTGCGCCCTTCGGGAACAGCATCCGGATCAGCCCGCTGGGCAGAGAGCAGGAGACGAACAACTCCATCCACTCCGGCGACTCACCGGCTTGGACCGTCATGCCGGTCCACTCCTCCGTGCGCGGCTGCTCCAGGACTCCGGCCAGGGCCTCGGCGTCGATGTGCTGCCCGGCAGGCGCTTGGAGGCGTACGGTGCCGTCCGTGCTGAGCGGAATGACGCGGCGGTCGTCGTCGGCGATGCCCCTTCGCAGCGGCATGAAGGTGTTCATCTTGCTGTTGACGCTGATCCAGCGGCCGTCCTGCTGCTCGTACGCGATGGAGCGGGACACACTGCCCTTGAGCCGCTGGGGGACCACGAGCCGTCCGCCAGCAGCCAGTTGCTGCATCCAGGCATGGGGAACTCCGTGCGCGCCGACCGTGGCAATGATCTTGTTGTACGGGGCGCCTTCGGCGTGGCCGAGAGCCCCGTCACGGGTCAGGGCCTCGACCTCGGTGAACCCGGCGGCGTCGAGGTGCTCGCGGGCCCCGTCCACGAGGTCGTCATCGACGTCGATGGTCGTCACGTGCCCGGTCTCACCGACCAGGTGCGCGAGCAGCGCGGCGTTGTAGCCGGTGCCGGCGCCGAGTTCGAGAATGCGATCACCGGGCCGGGCCTCCAGTTGGTCCAGCATGAGGGCCACGATCGTGGGCTGGGAGGCACAGGAGATCGACGCGCCGTCGGTGTCGTATTTGATGTTGACCGGCGCATTGGCGTACGCCTCTTCGAGCGAAGCATCGGGCACGAAGAGATGGCGGGGCACGGTGCGCAGCGCGGTTTCGACGGCGAGGGTGCGGGCGTAGCCGGATTCGCGGATCTTGTCGACCAGGGCGTTGCGGAGCCGTTCGGCGTCGGCCTCGGGGGCGGCGAGCATGTCAGTGTTCACCGCCTTGACGCTAGTGGTCTCGCTCGTCGCCTTGCTGGCCGACGCGTCGTTGTCACTCGTTCCCATGACTACCTCTCGTGCGATGTGTGAGATGGCGTGCTGGTCATCCCGGAGGAGGCCGGCACGGTTGGCGTGAAAGATCACGTGGTGGGTGATGACGGCTCGCAGGCCCCGTGTCAGGTCGCTGCTGGCGGCGAGGGCGGCGAGCGTGGCTCCGGCGCGTTCGAACGCGGCCACCCACGGGCCCTGGCCGTCCAGCGGACCGTTCGGCCGGCACAGGCTGTGGGCATCGGCGGTCATCAGCTTGCGCATGTCCGGGCCGAGAGCGGCAGCCTTCTCCGGGGTGAGCGACTCGCCGGCGGCCGGGCGGAGTTCGGCAACCCGCGCCCAGACGTCGCCTTGCTCGAACCAGTCCAGGCCCGCCGCCCGCATCATCGCGCTCATCAGGAGTACGGCAGTCTCCCGGCGCCCCAGGCGCCCCGGGCCGGGCTGGTACGCGACCAGGTGACGGCTGTCCTCGTGGAAGAGGTCGTGCGCGGCGTCCATCGCACGGGAGCCGCCGAACGCGGTGGTCTCCGGCTCATAGATTCCGGGGAGCCACGAGTGGGCATGGCCCTGGTCGATGAGGTCGGAGAGCAGGGACTCGACCAGTGGCGACGGGACGGCGGTGCGGTACCGCAGAGGCCACGGCTGCTTGTTCATGAACCACCAGCCGGCGAGCTGTCCGGCGTCCTGGGCCGCGAGCAGAGCGGGTCCGAGGCGCTCGGCGATGACGCGTCTGGCGGTCTCGCGGTCGGCAAAGGCGATGTTGTGTTGCTGCCAGTCCGGGGGCATGAAGGGTCCTTCGGTCGGCGGTCAGGCGATGAGAAGACAGGTGTCCCACGCCGAGCGGGGCTCCTCGGCGGTGGCCGGCGAGTTGAGTGCCAACGCGACGCCGGCGGCGCCGTTGAGGAAACCGGGCCCGGCTTCCTCGTCGTGGAGCAAAGCCAAGGCGAAGCTCGCGGGGTCAGTCCCCGGCGGACACACACTCCCGAGAAGCGCTGGTACGAGCGAACGAAGTTGGCCGGCGGTCGAAGGGTGGGCGTCGCCGGACATCCGAAAGGCGATGTGGGCGAGGCCAGCGGTGCCGTGACACAGGCCGTGATCGGTGGTGGCCTTGAGTTGCGCGGCATCGGTGAGGGCTCCCACGAGCGCGTTCTCCGCGTCGATCTGCCGCTGGCTGTCTCCCAGGGCGAGGGCGGCGAGCTGCTGGGCGCGGGCGACACCGGCCGTGCCGTAGCACCACGACGGCCTACGTGGCACGTACAGGGCGGGTCGGCCGTCGCGCAGCTCGGTGCGGGTAATCCAGTACGACCACGCGGGGCCGCGTCCGGATTCCTCCCGCCAGCGGTCCAGCCACGCCAGAATGGTGCGCATGGCGTCATGATGGCCGTTCACGCGGATGCCTTGCCGCGCGGAGAGCGCCAGGAGAGCGAGAACGCCACCGATGCCGTGCGCGAGGCCGGTGTTGGAGTGCCCGTCGGGAAATCTCTCGTCCGGACGTCCGGACGGCCCGCTCGTCGTCCACCAGCCGGGCAGGACATCGTCGTGATCGGCGATCGGCTCAGTGAGTCGGACGCAGTAGTCGAGCACAGTTCGCACGGCAGGGCCGCCGGGGTCACGGCGCAGGAGATAGGCGCCGTAACCGCAGAGCCCTCGGATGGTGTCGAACTCCGCGAGCTTCGGCAGGAGACCGGCTTCGATACGACGGTGCGCAGCATCGAGGCGTCGGCCGGCGTCGGCGGTGATCTGCGCGTCCAGCGAATCGAGAGCGCGCTGGTAGGGGCCGGGGTGGTGGACGGCGGCGCAGGCCACGACGTGTGCGAGAGCGGGGGCCCCGTAGAAGGGGTGACTGTCCGATCCGCTGGTGAACGGCTGCCGGGTCGCGACGGCGAGCCAGTCGTGGGCGCGCTGCCATGACCCCAGGCCGCATGCGGCCCGTTCGATGTGCATCAGGGCGATTCCCGTGGGCCCGTACGCGAGGTGCTGGCGGTGTGCGGTGGTCGTATCGGGGCTCACGGGAGCCGTCTCGGGGGCGGCGAGGATATCTGTGACGGCCCCTGCCGCCTTGAGCGCGAGAGAGTGGGTCACCGGGTCCTCCGGGAAATCCAGGCCAGGGCGGCAGCGCGCGTCAGGTAGAGGCAGATTTCCTCCTCGGGGAAATCGACCGCGACGTGCCGTACGAAATGGACATGCAGCAGGGAGGAGAGGACGTCGTCGAGCGCGACACCCACGGTGTCCGGTCCAGGAATGTGCAGGCGGTAGGCGGCCAGAGCCGCCTCCCGATCCGCCCACGCGTCCACGATGGCCTGCCCGCCGAAAACGCTGCGCAGCGCCGCAAAGTCGTTGGACGGGTCTGCGAGTCGCACGGCTTCGGCGAACTGCGGTCGGGCCACTTGGGCGGGCGCGGCAGGAGGAATGTGGTCGACGAGCCAGCGTATGCCGGCCTCTGTGCTCCCGAGGAACGTCGTGGCGATGGCGACGGTGTGCGCGGCCACCAGAGCACGCTGATGCGGGTGCTGTGGCTGGGAGAGCTGCGCGAGGACAGCACGCGAATCAGCGCGGAACACCTCCTCGGCGGCGTCCCACGCTACGCCGGAGCCCCAGCGGCCCATCTCGCGGTACGAGGTGGGGAAGCGCAGGTCTGACAGGAGCCCGGCGGTGCGCAGTTCGTCTGCCCAGGTACTGACCTCGCGGGCCGTCGCGGCGAAGGCGTCGGGGGCGGGCAGCGCGATGCGTAGCCGGAGGTGCTGGTGGGGGTCGCGGAAGCGGATGAACCACCACGGCGGCCCGCCGAGCCGCTTCAACAGGTCGGGGAGGTGCCGGCCGAGCACAGTGTCCTGGCGACGCAGGTCGCCGTACAGCGTGGCCAGGAGAAGAGAGGAGATGCCGGGGGGCTGGATCTGGGCGGGTGAGAACCGACGAGCTGGCGTAGGAGCCGGCAGAGCCGGCCACGCCGGCGGTCGCGTCGCCTTCACCGGCACGACGACCTCGTGCGAACGCCCGGCGCACCAGCCGTATGCCTCGGGCCCCGGGGCCTCGACGAGGAGGGCCAGGCGAGAGCGGTCGAGGTGCTGGCGCAGCAGGGCTCGGTGCGCGGCCTCGTCTAGGTCGAGGAGCAGACGACGGTCCCCCTCCGCCAGGCAGACCCTGTGAGGCATCCGCCGTCGGCCCCGCCACTCCTTCAGCGCCGTTTCCCACGCCGACCGAGGACGGTCGGCGGCAGGCAGCTCGGACGCCTCCAGCCGCCACCGAGCGGGGGACAGCACCGTGCGCCCGTACCGCAGGCGGGGAAGGAACGGCATCGCCCCTGCGGCACCCCAGTCGAACAAGGTGACCTGAGCGCACTGGGCGCGGGACAGCTCGGTGACGAACCGGACGAGCGGTGGAGTGTGCTCCTTCAGGTTCAGCGCATGCATCCCCACAGCCTCGACCCGCTGTCCACGCTCGGGGGCCGCGAGATACATGCGGCGACCGTCGCACGCCACCGCCAGATCGTCCGGAGTGAGCACGTCCCCACCGCCGGCCCGGTGCTCCTGCACGCTGATCACGGTAGGCAGAACCTGCGGAGCACGCGTGACGTGGGCGCTCGTGGCCCGTAGCGGAGGGAAGGACAACTGGGCGGGCACCGTGCCGGCGTCGCAGGCCGGCAGGTCGGCCAGTTCGGCGGTGAGGCGCTCACGATCTTCGGGGGACAGCACGCTGAGGAACCGGCCTGTGGTGACCCCGATGCCCCGCGAGACGCTCACGATCTCCAGCCGGAACCGTCCGCGCTCCAGCTCCTCGGAGCTGTTGGCGTATACCCGGACGCCGATCTCCAGGTGCGGCGGAACCCTGGGGTGCTCGGGGCCCAAGTCCATCGCCGCAAGCAGCTCGTCGGTGAGAACGACCTCCTCGCGGCCGTCGAGCACGGCGGCCTGCGCGAGCTGCACCAAGGCGTCGTCCCGCGTGGAGACCCGCGAACGGCGCCCATCGGCCGACGTGCCCGGGTACCCGTCGGGGAACCCGGTGCCGCTGTCGGCGACGACGTCCTTGAGCGGCACCATCGTGCCGATGCCGTAGCGCTCGTAGAATCGCCGCTGGTACGTCTTCCAGGAGGCCGTTCCGTACGGGTGAGCACTGACCCGGCTCAGGACGGTGGCGGCACTCTCGATCTCACGGGCGACCTCCTCCGGCAACTCGACCCGAGCGTCCAGGCGCATGTCGATGGCGAGAGGATGGCGGCGAAGATCCGGGGCCAGGGCCCGCATGCGTGCGGTCACGCGGTCGCGGCCCTCTGGGGTGTCGCAGTTCCTCAATTCCTCGTGCACGTAGCGGAGTTCGCGAATGGTGTCAGTGAGCGAAAGCAGGGAGCTGGCGTCGACCGCGTCGAGTTGGCCGAGCACATACCTCAAAACGTCGGTCTCGGTGCTCGGCGCACGCAGGCTGGTGATCAGCACTTGGTGTCCGACCAGCTCCTGAACCAGCCGAAGCACCTTGTCATGTCCTGCTGCGGGGAATTCCGCATCGAGTTCGTCCGCGAGGTCGCCGATCCGGATCGCCGAGCACGTCGCGTTCAGGACGGCCCGGACTGGGCCCGTCAGACCGATGGACGCCTCGACGGCACCTCTGCCCTCGCCCTCGGGGGCGGACCTGTACGGCACGACGAGCCGGTCCCCACGTACCGCGACGGCGTTATTGACGACCACCAGGAGCCGGCCCAGGAGATCAGGGTGTGCCTCCAGTCGGTCGACGACGGCCGTCAGCCACTCCGCGCTCGCGCGGCCGATCACCGCGTGATCCGGGCCCCACCTCGCGCGAGCCCTTGGTCCGAAGCTGACTGCGGACACGCCGGCGAAAAGGCCGAAAGGCGTCGCTCGATGCTCGGCGCGCAGTATGTAGCGCACCACGGAGGCGACCGCGCGGCGCACATCGCGGGAGGCTGAAGAGTCGGACGAGCACAGGCGGCGCACCTGCGCCGCGAGAACCGGGCTGGCGTGCTGGAGAGTCTCGGAAACGCGTTGGTCCGACCACACCTCCCGCAACCAGGTGAGTCGGGCGCGCTCGCCGGGCGGGGACGGGTCATCGAGATCAGGGCACGGAGGAATGGGAAGCCCTGCGTTGGCGACGGCGCGGACGAGGGCGCTCCGTCCGGTGCGGAACAAGGTGCTCGAAGCCATCACAACCTCCGTGGTCCAGGCGGCGGCCGGTGTCTTCGCGCGTGGCGAAGACACCGGCCTGGAAGGACGTGCCTTGTCAGGCGACGTTGGTGGTGCAGGCGCCGCAGGTCTCGCCGCAGCCGTCGTCCGTGAGGCTGATCAGGCCGGCGGGGTCGGACACCTCCACCAGGGAGACATCCAGCGTGAAGCCGTCGGCCGACGTCGGCTCCTGGCGGACCTGAGTGGTGCCCGGCGTGGTGCTGAGTGCCATGTGAACTCCCATGACTCGAAGGGTTGATACGGACTGCACCGCACCCTCGTGGTGACACGGAGCGCGCGGCGGGGGTGCAGGACCCCTGCATCCTGCTGGGCGGTCGGACGACCAGCAGGATGCAGGGGTCCTGCACTCACGGTTGAGGAGCGTGGTGTACCAGAGCCGGTGGACGTGCAAAATGGGTGACCCGGTCACTACGTTGAGCGAACCGTGTATTCCCGTCGCGGGGTATGCCTCCGTGGCCCGCAAGGCCGTCAAAGGCGTCAAAGATCATCTCGGAACCGAGGGGCGGTCCATGGCTCGTGTACGAAACATCGCCCTCGCCGCGCTCCTGCGCGAAGCGCACTGGTCCCAGGCCCAGGCCGCCGCCGCGGTCGCTCGTGTCGCTGTGGAGAGCGGAGCGGCCGAGTTGAAGGCCATCTCCCGCTCGCACATCGCCATGTGGGTCCAGGGCACGAAACCCAGCGGACAGGCGCCTCATATCCTGCGTGAGACGCTGTCCCGCAGGCTCGGCCGCCGCCTCACGCTCGCCGACCTCGGACTGGAAGCCGGGCCGACAGGCCCGGCTTCCAGCAGTCCTGACTGGAGCGCCGACCCTGTGACCGGGCTGGCCCAACTGGGAAGCGACGACTTGGACATGCACCGACGCAAGCTGCTGGCGACCGCCGCGTACTCGGCAGCCGGCCTCACCCTGCCCGTCGCTTCGTGGTGGGCAGCCGCCCCGGCCGCAGCGGCGTCGCGCCAGGCAGTCTCCTTCCGGCTGGTGACTCAGGCCGACATCGACGATGTCCGCAAACTGACCGCCTTCTACTCCGCACGCGACCAGCAGCGCGGCGGAGCCGCAGGACGTTCGGCCCTGGCCGGCCATCTCCGTGACGAGGCTGTGCCGCTGCTGGGCAGCAGGTACCGAACACAACAGCACCGCCGGGACACATACTCGGCCGTGGCGGAAATGACCTACCTCGCAGGATGGATGGCCTTCGACGCCTCCGAGCACCGCACCGCCCAGCGCTACCTCACCCTCGCCGCACGCCTCGCGGCCGAGGCCGGAGACGGACCGCTGGGCGGCCATATCCTGCGCGCCCTCGCTCACCAAGCAGTCGACCTCGGGCACCCGCGCAGAGCACTCGACCTGGCTGATGCCTCCATGTCCCGCACCCACTACGGTCAGGCCACCTCGCGCGAGAAAGCCCTGATCGCGATCGTTCACGCCCGCGCCCTGGCCGCCGACGGCGACCGCCTCAGCACCCTCGCGGCCATCAGCCGGGCCGAACGGAACCTCGCGCGCGCCGACAACGACGACGCACCCGGCCGCGTCGGCTTCTTCCAGGAAGCCTCCCTCTCCCACGAGACTGCCTGCGCCCTGCGGGACCTGGGCCATCCGCTCGACGCGGAAGCCCATTTCCAGCACAGCGTCGCCACCCGCCGCCGACAGCAGTACGCCCGCACCCACAGCGTGACCCTCGGCTACCTCGGAGCCGTCCAGGTCCAGCAAGGACACCTCGACGAGGCGTGCGGCACCTGGGGGCAAGCCCTCGACGCCATGGCAGGCGTCCAGTCCGGCCGTGCCCGCGACGTCATCGTCCGTATGCGCGGCGACCTCTCGCCCGTACGGCAACGGGGAGGCCGTCACGTCGCCGAACTCGACCGTCGGGCACGGGAGATGCTGCGCGCCATAAGCTGACCGCAAGGCAGACCCGCAGAGAAGGACAGTGGCTGCCGGACCAGCGAATCCCGGAGAGAGGAACGAGTGCCGATGGCAACGTACGAGGTCGAATCGGTCGCGACGGTCCTTGGAGGCCACACCCGTGTTCAGGACGACTACCAGGGCGGGGTCGAGTCGGTCATCCGGCTGAACGACACCTGCCCGCTCGAAACGCTCCAGGGGATCGGGGAGTTCTCCCATCTGACGGTGGTCTGGCGGTTCCACCTGGCGCGACCTGAGGACGTCCAGCTCCACGCGCGCAGCCCACGAGGAAACTCGGTCTGGCCCGCGACCGGCACATTCGTCCACCGCAACCACCGACGCCCCAACCAACTGGCGATCAGCCACCCGAGACTGCTCAGGGTGGACGGTCGGGACCTCGTCGTCACCGACCTGGACGCCGTCGACGGAACCCCCGTCCTCGACATCGCACCGTACTTCGAACAGATGGGTCCCCGAGGCCGGGTCCACCAGCCCGCCTGGCCGGGCGAGATGCTCACAGCCTACTGGCTCGACGCCTCGAAACGTCCGTAACCCTGCTCCCCTCGGCCGCTCGTTGTCGGCGGCGGTGATCCGGCCCTGTGAGACACCGAGATCTCCCGCACCGGAGACTCTGCGTCGCTGCGGACGCTGTCCCGGGGAACGGAGGCGCAGACTCGGGAAGCCGAGAACGTCGTACGCGAACTCTTCGACGTCGTTGCCCCCTCCGCCTCCGTGACCGTCCTCCCAGAGGCTGGTGCGGAGTCGGCCGTACTGCTCAACGCCTCCGTCGAAAAAACCGGTGCCTGCGGGGAGTCTGCGCATATCAGGTGCCAGGACGACACCGTCGAGCGGGTTCACCGTTCCGAACAGAGAGACGGCCCTCCGGGCGGGCGAGGAGTTCTTCTTCTTGACTGGGGCGTGCATTCTGCCGGCGTCAGGCCGCGAGTCCCTGTTCACAGGTGTGCCCCGTCCGACAAGCGAGTCAGGACGCGGTGTTCGGCACGTGCGGCTCGGCCGGTGGGGTTGAGGGCGAGCTGGGTGGCGCAGTGGAGCGTGACGAGGGAGACGAGGGTGCGGCGCTCGCAGGTACTGAGTCGGCGGCCGTAGCCCTGGAAGAACGCGGTGCGCAGGTGGCCGTGGTTGATCCAGCGGCAGGCGATGTGGATGAGGTCGTACACCACGGGGGCGAAGCGGCTGGCGCTGAAGTCGGTCAGGGCGAGTCGGCGTGTGGTTGTGGACCGTACCCAGGAGTCTTCATGGAAGGCGCCGTGGATGAAGCCGATCTCGTTGACTTCCGCTTCGCGGAGGTGCGCGATGCGGTCTGCGGCGAAGGCACGTTCGTCCGGGGACAGGGGCGAGGGCTGCATCAGGGTGAGGATGCGGTCGGCGCGGTCGGCTGTCTCCCGCAAGGCTGTCCGGGCGGCGGCCAGGGCGCGGGGCGCGGGCTGGAGGGCGTGGTGGAGTGAGGCGAGGAGGGTGCCGGCGCTGCGGTAGGTGTGGATGTAGGTGTCGGGGAGCAGCCGGGTGCGGGTGACGGGGATGCCGGGGAGGGCTGTGGTGATGAGGGTGAGACGGGGGTGGGATGCGGCAACGAGACAGGGGACGCTGGCGGCGTCGAGGGCGCCCAGGACACAGGAGTGGGCGTAGATTTCCCGCTGGAAAGACCGGAGGCTCGTCGCACGTTTGACGATGTATCGGCGGCCGTCGGGTCGGATGGCGTGCCAGGAGTAGTGGTCGAGCACGGGATACAGCTCGACGGGGCCCAGGACGCTCTCGATCCAGGTCTCCAGCGGGGACAGGGGCGACGGCGGGATGATCACTGGCTGTACGGAGCGGGTCATCACGCTCATTCCCCCGCTTCTGTGAGGAGGGCGAGGAACTCGGTGTCGTAGGCCGCGAGTTGTTGCCGGGGGTCGGTGCAGGAGCCGAAGCGGTGGGCTTGCCGGGTCAGGGAGAACAGCAGGTTCTCCGTGATGGCAAGGATGCGGTCGAAGGATGTGTGGGGCAGGGGAGTGGTCATGTGATGGACACCTGTGCCGCGGTGCGCGGATGGGTGAGAAGGCAGGAGATGGCGGTGGACCCGGCAAGTGCCGGCTGTTCGCCTTTCCAGACTCTTCTATTGGTCCGGAAAGGGTTTTTCTGCTCACTTCCTCGTTTCTGGGAAATCTACGCCTAGGGGCCAGAAGCTGCTGGTGTCGTTCTGCTTTAAGTTTTCCTTGACGGTATTTCTGGACGCAGGTGTACAGCCAGCTGCGAGGGTGCAACAGGATGGGCTTTTCGATGACGCAGCTACTCGGGATGTCCAGGTGGCCGTAGTGGTCCTTGAATTCGGTTACGAATTTGATGTGCAGGCCCCAGCGGTATTGCCGTGAATCCCAGATGAAGCCGATACGGTTCAGGCTTTCGTGCTGCTCCGGGGTGAGTCGATCTGGGTGGGAGCGAAATCGTCGGTATCGTAGGCAGGCAGGTGCCGCCACGAGTCGGACCGCACGCCGAACCGTGCGCTCTGAGGTGCGGGCCAGCCCGCTGTGCGGGTCCGTCTGCCCCAGGTCACGGTAGGCCGCAGTCACGGACGGTTCCGTACGGAGGTGGTGGTCCCGCTCTTCCGGACCGCGCCTGCGGCACTTACGGGAGGTTCTTCGGCCTGTTCGGTCTTCCGCTTCGGATCCTGGACATAGAGACCCCTCCCTCTCCTGGCGAGGAGCCCTTCCTCTTCCAAGGCGCACAGAACCCGACGCACAGTATTTTCGGTAGCGCCGAACGTCGCCCCTATCTCCAGCCGGGCAGGTATCGTGCGGCCGGCCCTCCAGACCCCTTCGTTCACCAGTTCAATAATGGCCTTCTTGAGGTATTCGGTATTCGGTGTCTCCGGCTCGCCGATCAGCCAGTTCACCCACATTCCGGGCCGTATGCACACCCGGAGAGTGTCCCCCTTGGGGGGATCGGCTGGGTCGACCACCACGTACCCTCTTCCGGGGAAGAAGAGCAGAATTCCGTCTGCTTCCAGTTTCCGGGCAGCTTTTTCGAAGGTCTTCCGGGTCATCCCAATTCTCTCGGCCAGGAAGTCGAGCGGGATTCTGTGGTTCATTTTGCAAGTTTTTCCAGAAAACTCCTGCCGGAGGATCCTCTCCGCTCGATCCAGGCTGGGAGTCGGAGCTTTACGGGTGCGGCGCCCGCCAGCTTTACGGGTGGAGCGTCCCCCTCCACGAGAACGGAGGGCAACCCTCCCCTGGAGGGCTCTGTGAACACTCCCGAAGGAACGGCCGACATATTTTGCTATTTCTCTGATGCTTCCTCCAGCCGAATATGCCTCACAGATCGCCTTCTGCATCTTTTCCTCTTCTTCTCCCTTAAGTCGGGCCGATTTCCCGGGTGCGCGTATTCCAGCCAGGTACTTTTTCCAGTCCAGGTCGGATTTCTCTTCGGCTACGACACTCACGGTGGGTTCCTTGTTCTCGGTGATCTTTGTCGGGTCCGCGGGTGCGATCAGGGGGCCGGATGAGGTGGTCCGGCAGAGGAAGCTGCCCTGGCCCCTGCCGGGCCCCGGCGGGGGTGGTCTGGTCACAGCCGCCCCTATTACCGCCAGGGGTACCGGGCCCCACGGTGTACCGCATCGCTGTGTGCGTTGATCCGCATGTGTCGCGATGGAGAACTTTTAACGACTCGAATAATCGCCCGAAATTCATTTCGGGGAGTTTTTGTGGATGCCACCCTTCGTCTCGCTTGGGTCTTTTGTGGACGCCCCAGTCGACTCCGAGTGCGGTGAGTGTGCCTCGGAGAGGACGCCGAGGCTCGCGTACGTGCAGGCGATGGTCGTGGGTCCGGCCGTGGTGCCGAGCTGGGCGAGGCGGATCGGATCGACGGTCACGGCCGTGTCGACCGGCGGCTTGAGGTAGTGGCCGCGCTTGGCGTTGAGGACTTCCCTGTCGGAGCACACCGCGACGATCCGGCCCATGGCCGGCCGTCCCAGGAAGCGTGTCCATTCCTGCATCGTCTGGTGGGTGAGGTCCAGAGCCGGAAGGACGACCAGGCGCCGGTTCTCCTGCGTGGCGGCGACATGGTGCGCCACTTCGGCCCCGACGAGGGTTTTTCCGGTGCCGCAGGGCAGGACGACGGTCGTGCGTGAGGAGCCGGCCAGGACCTTGAGTGCCTGTTCGGTGGCCTCGCGCTGATGAGGACGCAGTTCGGGCGGTGTATGGAGGAGCAACGGTGTTCTCATGTCGTGTCGGGGGAACGGGGAAGCGGAGCAGCCGGTGCGGTTGGCGGCGGACGGCGGGGGACGCCGGTCTTCAGCTGTCGTGCCGTCTTCGGCCCTCAGCCGGTGGTGAGGATGGCGTCGAGGACGACCGGCTTGTGGTCGGAGACCCGGCCGGTGTCGTGGGTGCGGTAGGCGTGGACGGTGAGGTTGTGGACGAGGATGTGGTCGAGGCGCATTGGGGTGGGCTCGTTCGGGTAGTAGTGGCCCACCGTTGCGGCCCGGGGCTGACGGGTGAGGGTTTCCGGGTCCTGCCAGCCGGAGTTCAGCAGGACCTGAAAGGCGCGGGTGTCGGCGTCCCCGAAGGTGCCGTCGGCTTGTACGAGGCGGTAGCGGGTCTGGAGGTTTGGGGGGACGTCACTCCAGTCGATGACGTCGCCGGGGTGCGGGGTGTTGAGGTCGCCCATGAGCAGGGCCCGGCCGGGTTCGCCGGGGAAAGGCCCGGCGTAGTCGGTCATCCATCCGGTCTCGGCGAGGCGGGTTGCGCCGTCGGTCCAGCTCAGGTGTGTGGCCAGGACGTTGAGGTCACCGCTGCCGTCGGACGGGGCGCCGTGAGGGCGTAACCGGGCCTTGATGAGGGCGTGGTGGAAGGTCTCGGCGCCGCGCAGCCGGGCCTCGACCAGGGAGAACCGGGTGGGGTTGTGCAGGAGCATCGTGTAGTTGCGGCTGGCGCCGACCCGGGAGGGCGCCATCTTGGTGATGGCCAGGCCGAGTTCGGCCGCGACCATCTCGGCGCGGTCTTTCTCGTCCCAGCGGGTGCATTCCTGGAGCGCGAGGATGTCCGGGCCGAGGTCGGCGAGGTAGCCGACCTGGGCGTCGAGCCGTACCTCGCCGGCGCCGTCGAGCCCGCCGTTGAGCAGGTTCCAGCTGACCGCGCGGAACAGGAGGCCGGCCGGGGACAACGAGGCGGAATCAGAGGGCGCGGTGGGCGAGGTGAGAGTGCCGCCGGGCGCGGTGGTCTTGGTGTTCATGGCCTGTCCTGGAAGGGAAGAAGCGGGGAGCGGACGTCTCCCGCGAGGGGCGGAGAGTGCCTCTCGCGGGAGACGGCGGGTCAGTGGATGCTGAGGTCGTACGGGGGCAGGGGGGTGATAGTGCGGCGCTGGGCTTCGATGAATTGCCGTCGGCTGTAGACGACTTCGACGGCCCTGTGGTCGGAGAAGTCGACGTCGTGGACGATGACGTCGATGACCGCGGTGACCGTGCGCGGGTCGTTGTACACGCGGTCGATGCGGCGTGGTCCTCCTTGTTCCTGGGACGAGGCGGCGTGGCCGGCGGTGTGGTCGAGGGCGCGGGGGAGGCCGAGGGTGTGGGCGGCATAGCGGGCGGGGTCGTGCAGGCCGCACTCCAGGAGGGTCTCGTCGAGGTAGGTGCAGCTGATGCGGGAGCCGTCCGGGCTCGCGTTGCTGCGGTGGACCCTGTGGGGCCGGTCGGTGATACCGGGGCTGGACCAGTCGATGTGCGCGACGGTCTCTCCGTGGGGCAGCGGGTATTCGTTGGCGTCCCCGCCGCCGATGAACGAGCAGCCGGTCTTCATCTTGTCGGCGAAGGCGGTGATCTCGTCGGCCTCCCGTTCGCGTCCCCGGGGTGAGTTGAAGGCGGCGTGCCAGCTGAGGAGGACGATGTCGCGGTCGGGGACCTCGGGGAGACGGACGATCACGTTGGTGGGCGGGGTGCGCCAGATGCCGGCGGGGTGGTCGTACTGGCGGACGATCTCGAACGTGGCGGTGTTCACGAACAGGCCGGTGGGGTTACGGCCCAGGCCCGGCGTGCCGAGGAAGCCGCGCATGCCGAGGGCGGTCTCGGCGGCGTGCAGGCGGCGGTGGCCGTCGTCGCGGCTGTAGGTCAGTTCCTGGCGCAGGAGGATGTCCGGCCGGAGCCCGGTGAGGAAGTCGTGGGCGTCGTGCCACCGCTTCGGGAGCCGGCCGTTCTTGGCACGGCCGCCGTCGTGCTCCAGGTTGAAGGTGACCACTTTGATCACGGGCTCGTCGTACGTGGTGCTCACGGAGATCCTCCTCGGAGTCCGGGTGGTGGTACGCGGAAGAGCGGGAGCGTCAGGGCAGGCGGGCGATGCCGCCGTGGATGTCCGTCGGCTCCTGACGGGTGCCGGGGGCGGGGCGCCACAGGGACACGGGGCCGATGCCGGGGTTCAGCGGGTGCGAGTCCTCGTAGAACGCGGCGATTTGGGCGGGACTGCGGAGGGTGTAGGGGGTGCCGGTGGCGTTGTGGTCGTGCTGGGCGCGGACGAGGTCGGGGCTGGTGTCGACGGCGTCGTGGTGCACGAGGTAGCTGCCGGGAGGCAGAGCACCGGTGAGGCGGCGGACGACGGCGAGGGCCTGGGTGTCGTCGGGGAGGTGGCCGAGGACGCCCAGGAGCAGCAGGGCGACCGGCCGCCCGAAGTCGAGGACGGTCCGTGCGGCGGTGGTGAGGATCGTCTCCGGGGTGCGGAGGTCGGCGTCGATGCAGGCGATGGCGCCTTCGGGGGTGCTGGGGCACAGGGCGCGCAGGTGGGTGGTGACGTGGGGGTCGTGGTCGGCGTACACGATCCGGGCGTTCGGGGCGATGCGCTGGGCGACGGCGTGGGTGCTGTCCTGGGTGGGCAGGCCGGGCCCGATGTCGAGGAACTGGCTGATGCCCAGTTCGCCGGTGAGGTGGGTGACCGCGCGGACGTGGAAGGCGCGCGCCTCGCGGACCATGCCGGTGATCTGCGGTGCGGTGTGCTGGTAGGTGTCGGCGGCGGTGCGGTCGATCTCGTAGTGGTCCTTGCCGCCGCTCCAGTAGTTCCAGACGCGGGCGGAGGAGGGGATGGTGCTGTTGATGAGCATGGGTGGTCCGGTCGGCGAGGCAGGGACGGCGGGCTGGGGCGGGGGTTCGCCGGGAGGGCCGGCGGGTGTGGTGCGGGCGGCGAGGAGGTGGCGGGCGGTCTCGCGGCTGCTGGGGGTGGTCCAGGTGCCGTAGGAGCCGCGGGTGGTGAGCAGGCCCTCGCCGGCCAGCAGGCCGACGGCCGTACGGACGACGTGGACGGACTCGGGGAGCTGGCGGGCGAGGGTTTTCTGCGAGGGCAGGCGCCCGGCGAGGTAGGTGTCGTCGGCGATCCGGGCGATGAGCGCCCAGCGGACCGCCTCGGCGCGGGCCCGGTGGGTGCCGGGCAGCGGCCAGTGCTCGGTGCGCCCGTCCACGGTCACGCCGATGAACAGGCCGTTGCGCACCGTCTCGGTCTGGGGACCGGTGACGACGGTGCCGCGGGGGCGTACGGACAGCAGCAGCTTCTCGGCGACGAGGCGCGGGATCACCCGCTTCACGGCCCAGAGCCGGGTGCCCAGGTCGGCAGCGAGGTCCACCGGCGGCGGCAGGACGCTGCCGTAGGGGTAGATGCCGTCGGTGATCCGGCTGCGCAGCGCTGTCAGGGTGTAGTCGGTCCAGTTGTCGTAGCCGTCCGGGACGTCCGGGGCTCGGCGCAGTCCGCCGCGTGGGCGCGGGACTTCCTCCCTGATGAGGATGAGCTGGACGACGCGCCGGGAGTAGCCGGTGCGGTCGTGGATACCGGGGATCGTGCCGCCTTCCCGGTAGGCGTTCGCAAACGCGGTCCTTACCAGGGGGTCGGCTGTCTGGGCGGCGATGCTCCGGGGCCGGACGGGCGGCAGGTTCTCCAGGTGCTGGTGCCACGCGGGCTGAGACGGCGGCGACGGTGACAGTACCGGGGCCAGGTCTGTCTGTCCGGGCTCGGGGGCGGGCGTCGTTGTGGTCGTCATCTTCTCTCGCCGGTGCTGGAGCGTCGGTGGGGTGGAGGCCGTCGTGGTGTGGGGTCCCTTTGCGGCTCCGTGCCGCCGACTGCCCGGAGGCGCAAAGGGAGTTGAGGGGGTGGGCCCCGCCGCCGTGCCCGGGGGATGCGGGTGAGCGGCCCGGCGGCGGGGCTGGGTGCCGCGCACGGCAGTTGGGGGTCCACGGGGTGCCGTGCGCGGGTGGTTTTCAGGCGGCGGTGGTCAGGGGCGGGTGGTGGCGGAGACGGTCGGCGAAGAGCTGCGACCACTGGGGGCGGTGCTGGTCGTGTGGGGTGGTCTCTTCTTCGACGGCGGCCTGGGCCAGGCGCAGGCGCTGGATCTCGCCGGTGCCGGCGGGGGCGTAGGTGGTCTGGATGTCCTGCCAGATCCGGGCCAGCGGGTGGTCGGTGTGGAGGGCGTGGGCGCCGTGGAGTTCGAGGGCGGCTTGGCCGGAGTCGGCGGCGAGTTCGTGGCCGGTGAGTTTGGCGGTGATGAGCTGCTGGTCGCAGGGCAGCCCTTGGTCGAGGAGGTGGGCGGCGTGGTAGAGGAGCAGGCGGGCGATGTGGGTGTTGGCGGTGATGCGGCCGAGGCGGTCCTGGACGACGCCGAGGTCGGCGAGGGTGGAGCCGTGGCGGGGGCGGGTCGCGGTGTGGCGGACGGCGAGGGAGACGGCACGCTCGTGCAGGCCGAGGTCGACGGCGGCGAGGTTGGGGCGGCCGTAGAGGATGCTGCTGGACTGGGCGACGGCGAAGCCCTCGCCGATCTCACCGAGGCGCTGGTCGTCGCGGACGCGGACGCCGTCGAGGCGGATCTCGCCGAAGGAGAAGCCGTGCAGGCCCAGCGCGGGCCGGTGCGCGGCCAAGGTCACGCCGCGCGCCGTGGCATCGACGATGAACGCGGTCAGCGCCTGCGACGTCCGTACGCCGGGGCCGGCGGTGCGGGCGACGACGATGTGGAAGTCGGCGACGTGGCTGTTGCCGACGGACGTCTTGGCGCCGGTGAGTATCCAGCCGCTTTTCGTGCGTTCGGCGGTGGTCTGGATGCCACCGAGGTGGCCGCCGTGGTCGGGTTCGGTGACCGCGATCGACGGCAGCGCCCGCATCTCGGACACGGCCAGCAGCAGCTGTGTGGTCCGCCGCCTGCCGCCGTAGAAGTGGTGGAGGGCGCCGATGGGGATGAGGCTCGCCTGGAGGATCGCGGCAGCGGCGGCGCTGACCCGGGCGAGGCGGTGGACCAGGATCACCCGGGCGACGTGCCCGGCCTGCATACCGCCGATGTCCTCGGGCAGCGTGACCCCGAACCAGCCCTGCTGGGACAGGAGCCGGGGGATCTCCCGCTCGACCACGGTGGGGTCGGCGTCCGCGCGGGCGGCCCGGGGGGCGATCTCGGCGGCGGCGAACGCATCGGCGTGCTCCCACAGGCGGCGGTGGGCGTCGGTGAGAAACGGGGCGAGCGCGGCGGGCGGGCTGTCGGGCACGGCGGGGATCTCCCTCTCCTGGTCGGCGGCCGGACGACGCGGGTGCGGCCGGAGGCGTACGGGGGCGGTGGCGCGCGAAGGCGGGCGGGGGCGGGGGTGGTCAGGTGACGGCCGCGCGGGAGGTGATGGCTTCCAGGACTTCCGCGCCGATGGCGATGACGGTGTCCCGGATCCGTACGGCGTCGCTCATCGGCCGTTCCTCGGGGTCGATGGTGCAGACCGTGCCCAGGACGATGCCGCTCGCCGTGTGCCGCAGACGCATGCCGAAGTAGGAGGAGATCCCGACGGACTCCGCGACGTAGTTGGCGCTGTAGCTGGCGCGGGCGTGGACGTTCGGGAGGGGCAGTGCCTTCTCGCGGTCCATGACGTAGGGGCACCAGCCGTCGTCGGTGCTCATGGTCCGTCCGACCACCGGGTACCCGCTGCCGGGCGGGGGCTGGTGCAGCCCGATGAAGTTCTGCTCCCGCAGGATGATGTTGACGAACCCGTACGCCATGCCGGTGCGGTGGGCCAGGAGGGTGGCGAATTCGTCGAAGAAGGAGTGGCCGTCGAGGGGGAGGCCGAGCTGCTCGACGAGGGCGGTGCGTTCCCGCAGGGCGGCCTGGCGGGCTTCGCTGCCCAGGACGATGCCGTCGGGGGCGAGCGGTTGCCTGGGCAGCTGGAGCACACCGGGCTCGGGACCCTGCGGCGACGGTGGGTGCTGGGGGTGGTGGTTCATCGGGTGTCCAGAGGGGAGAGCGGGCGGGGGAGTTGGCGTTGGACGTGGTCGACGAGGGTGAGCAGGACCGAGGCAACGGAGGCGCGCTCGCGGGCGTCGCAGGCCACGACGGGGACATTTGCGCCGACACCGAGGGCGTCCCTGACTGCGGCGAGCCGATAGCGGCGGGCGTCGGGGAACTTGTTGACGGCGACGACGAAGGGCAGCCGGTTGTACTCGGCGAAGTTGATGACGTCGAAGCTGTCCGCCAGGCGGCGGGTGTCGGCCAGGACGACGGCGCCGACCGCGCCGCGCGCGAACTCGTCCCACAGTTCCTTGAACCGGTCCTGGCCCGTCATCCCGAACAGGAACAGCTCCAGGCGCGGGTCGAGGGTGAGGCGGCCGAAGTCGAGAGCGACCGTGGTACGGGTCTTCTCGGGGACGCCGTGCAGGCTGTCGGTGTGCCTGCCCGCCACGGTCATCGTCTCCTCGGTGCACAGCGGCTCGATCTCGCTGACCGCCCCGACGGCGGTCGTCTTGCCGACGCCGAACCCACCGCCGATCACGATCTTCAGCCTCCTGACACCGTCCACCACCATGGCCGGGGCCGGGGCGTGCGGGGCGTTGACGGTCACGGCGCTCACCCGGCCCTGAGTAGGGAGCGGGCATCGGGGAACTTCCGTTTCAGGCCGGCCAGGAGCGCGGCCAGCACGTCCACGTCCGGTGCCTCGTCGTCATCGCCGTACGGGCGGGCGGTGTGCAGGGCCAGGACGTGGTCGTCGAGCAGGTCCGAGACGACCACCTTCACGGAGGCGGCCGGGCGCCGCAGCGTGCCGGCCAGCTCGGCGACCGAGCGGGGGTCTAAGCGGCACAGCGCCACGATCTGCTCGTGTACCGGGGGCAGGCCGGCCGCCGGGACAGCCGGGGCCGCCGGGCCGGGGCCCAGCACGCTGTCCAGGGCGAGGAGGCGGCGGGGACGGGTCCGGCCTCCGGTGACTTCGTAGGTGCGCACGAATTCGGACTCCTGCTCACCGGACACCACCACGACCGCCAGGGGGATAGGGGGCTGCTGGGAGACGGCGTTCACCGGCCGCCACCGCCGTCGGCGGTACGGACCTCGACCGTCATGTAGCGGGAGAACCGGTCGACGAGCCGTCCCATCTCCAGGCCGACCGTGCGCAGGATCGCGGCCGGTTCGGTCAGCACGCACAGCACCGTGTCTACCGTGCGGTTGTTGAACGCCTCGGTGCGGCCGGTGGACTGGATGAGGAAGCAGGCGTCGGGGCGTTCGATCAGGACCTGGTCGGGGTGCGCGCCGCCCTCAGGGCCGGGGATGGCGGTGGCCGTGGAGGCGAGACCGGACACGGCGGCGGCGAGGCGGGCGGCCCAGACCGTGTCCATGTCGCTGTCAAGGAGGGAGAGCCCGTCGCGGGACAGCAGCATCGCGTGCGTCACGCCGGGGGTCTGTTCGACGAACGTGCCCAGCAGCCATGCCATCTCCCCGGCCGGGGTGCCGTCAGCAGGTTTCCCGGCGATCGTGCTCGTCGCAGGCATGTCAGAGGTGGTCATCGTGGAATCACTCCGTACGGGGTGTCAGGGAGAAAGAAGAGGGAGGGGGGATGGGGGAGGAGGGGGTCAGGCGGGCGGCGCAGTGGGCCCGGGGTGCGGCGGGGCGGCGCGGGGGTGGTCGCGTCCGGCCCGCTGCCCGGCACGGAAATCCGCGAACCGTCCCGGATCGGCGGGCCGCCTCGGCGGCGCCAGTGTGGGGCGGACCGGCGGCGGCGCCGGTATCCGGCGCGGAAGGGCCGGCGCGCCGCCCTCCTCCTCGGGACCGCCGACCACCGGCTGCTGCGCGGGCGGACGGCTCCTGTGCGGTCCCGCAGGAGCGGACGCAGCCCTGGACGCGGCGGGGGCCGGGGCTGCGGGGGCCGGGACGTCCGGGGAGGCGAGGGGAAGTACCCTCAGAAGCAGATGCGCGGGCACACCCACCAGCGCCGTGGTCCCGCCGCCGGGGTTCTCCACCAGCCGGACCGTCAGACGATGCTGCCGGGCGATCGTCGACACCGTGACCAGCCCGAACTGGCCGTCGCGCACTAGCCGTGCCAGATTCGCCTCGTGGGATGCCAGCAGCCGGTTCAGCTGGGCCCGCCGGGCCGAGGGCATCGGCAGGCCCTGGTCCGCCACCCGGATCGTCAGCCCGCCCGCCGCCTCCGTCACCGACACGTGCACCTGCGTCGCCGGGTCGGAGCACTCCAGCCCGTTCTCGATCAGCTCCGCCATCAGGTGCATCACGTCCGGCCCCGCCTGCTTGGGCAGCGCGAACCCGACCCCGGCCTCACTCGCCGCCACCGTCACCCGCCGGTAGTGCTCCACCTCGCATACCGCACCGTGCAGCACGGTCGCCACCCGCATCGGCTCCGTCGCCCGCCGCAAAGACGCACCGCCCAGGATCGCGCTGCTCTCCACCCGCCGCCGCAACCGCGTTGCCAGATGGTCGATCCGGTAGATCCGGTCCAGGAGTTCCGGGTCGTCCGTCTCCTTCTCCAGCGCGCTCAAGGCGCGCAGCATCCGGTCCATCAACGGGTGCTGACGCTGCGGAAGCCGCCGCAGGAGTTCCAGCAGCACCGACGACCGCGACGCTTCCTCCACCTCGATCAACGCCGCGACACACTGCACCTTCACGTCCTCCAGCACCTCCAGCGTCCTCGCCAGCGAGCCCTCCGCCCCTACCGGCACCACCTCATCCGGAATCGGCGGACGCACCCCTCGCAGCAGCTCCTCCGTCGACCACTGCACCGTCTTCTCCACTGCTTCCGCGGCAGCCACCAACCGCTCCCCCTCTGCGGCCCGCAGACCTTCCCACCGAGCCCCCACCGCACCGGCTCCCGCACGCGCCAGCCACTCCCCGACGGCCACAGCGGCCACTAGCCCGCCCGCCACGCCGACCAGCCCCGCCACCGGCGACGCCAGCCACCCCCCGGCGGCAGCAACTCCCGGCACCAGCACGGCCGTCGACTGTGCGAGCAGCGCCACCGCCCGGAAACGACCGAGCACGAACCGGTCCGGCTCGGGCCGCAGGCGACGGTGCGCGGCCGGACGGGAAGACGCGTGGGCGAACATGAGTCAGACTTCCTCGGCGGAGACGGATGCGGACGTGACGGCGAGGGCCACGCGGTCGGTGGAGAGGACGGGAAGACGGACCGAGTCCACGTCGCCCGACCCGTCGGACTGCGGACGGCAGACGACCTCACCGCCCAACTCCCGCAGCCAGACGGCCGTGGCTTCCGCGACCGTCGCCGTCTTGGACGGGGGAGTTCCGAGGCGGGACACCGACACCGACACAACCAGCGACCCGTCGGCATCAACTGATATGACCGGCGTGACCGGACCTTGCCCACCACGCTCCACAGCCCTGCTGACCAGCTCCATGACAGCCAGGACTCCGGCAAGCGGATACCTCATCCACTCCACGGTCATCAGGACCCGGCGCGTGTCCGACCGCTCCTTCAACGGGGCCATGGTGCCCATGGAGAACTGCGTCGCCCCGTACTGGGAACGACTCATCGAACCCGGGGAAAGCGGGTTCCGCTCAGCGACGTACCCGCCCGGCGGCACCACCTCACTCGCCTCGGTCACCGCGATGAACGCCAAACTCTGTGCGAACCAGCCCAGTTGCTCCGCAACCTCGTCGGGATGGGAACTGATCACGGAGAGCGTCGGGACCACGACGCCGTTAGCACGCCCGGAGTAGATCTCCCGCCGTACCGCACCCCACCCCGGCTGGGCCGCACACGTACTCCAGCCGTAGTCGTCCGCGAATACCTGCCCGACCCGCCAGTCTTGTTTCTCGACGAAGAGGAGAGCGGCCTTCAACAACCGCTCCGGGTGTTGCGTGCCCACCGCCGACACGTATAGGCACACCTGCGGCACTTGCCCGGACTCATTGACGCGCAAGACGACCTGGTCCTGCCGGTACAGGGGGGCGGCCGAATTCAGGGGATGCGGGTCGACAGCGAGCCGGGTCGTCAAGCCCGCGTCCCTCGGCGCGGCGCCATCGGTGCCGAAACACCTCAACGCCGGTGAAGGCATGCTGTATTGAGGCCGGACGCAGCCGCACTGGCGCAAGGCCGTCGACTCCGCGACAAGAGAACCGAAGACGGCTCCAGAACCCCCCGGAAAGGCAATCACCCATGTCTCCTGTACGTCAGAACGCACCGTAGAGTGCCGTCGAGGCGGCTTCTGCCACCTGGACGCTCATCTGGGCATAGTTTGTTTAGAGTTCGGCAATGACGCACATCTCAGAAGTGATATCACTGAGGTGATTCCGGTCCGGGAGGCCCGAAACCGCATGTGCTCGGTCAGGGGGAGAGAGTGCTTCAGCACGAGCGGCGACTCTGTGAACGGTGCGGATGTTCCCTGAGTCAGTACAACGCCGACGCGCTCTGCACGGCCTGCGCTCGCTCACGAACGAGGGAGAACCGCACCCCTTCTGTCCCGCAACACGTGTGGCTCGACCCGGATGTCCGAAACGCGCTCGGCACCTGGGACTTCGGTAGCACCAGCCGCCTCATCCGACTCCGCAGCGGTCTCCGGCAGGAGGACATGGCCCACCTCACGGGCCTGAGCCAGGCGTTCCTGTCCATGTTGGAGAAGGGCAATCGCCGTCTCACCAACATCGACAAGATCATCGAGTTCCTCACGGGTCTCGATGTACCCGTCGGCCTGATCGCGCTTCCACTTCCGCAAGTTCCCGCGTCGGTGGTGCAGGAACACACGGCCCAGTTCGCCGGTGACGCTGATCCCAGCCTGCCCTGGACCGCGGCCCGTATGGTGGCAGCACTGGATATCGCGGTAGGAGGCAGAGAGATGGACCGTCGACGACTCCTCACCGCGAGCGGAGTCGCCCTCACCGCGTTCGTGAACGCATGGGACGCCGCCGAAGCCGAGCCTCTCCAGCGAGCAGCAGAAGGAAGCCGCCTCACCCACGACCTCCTCGACGGCCTCCAGCGCACGACCGACAACCTGCGAACCATGGACGCGAGCGACGGCAGCGGCACGCTCACAAGTCTCAGCAACCGTCACCTCCAGTTCCTGAAGCACCTCCTGGAAGAAACGTCGTACGACGAGGCCAGAGGGCGGCGGCTCGCGGCGATCATCGCCGACACCGCCGCGCAGACCGGATGGTTCGTCTTCGACTCCGGTGACCGCGACCGCCCGCTCAGCTATCTTTACGCCGCGCTCCGCGCCGCCAAGGTCTCACAAGACGTACGGCTCGGTGCCGGCGCCCTCTCCTACATCGCCATCCACGGCTATTCCACCGGCGCCCCTCACCACGCCGTCACCGCAGCACAGCGGGCTCGTGACAAGGTCAGAAAACTCGATACGCCTGCCCTCGAAGCGATGCTCCTGACCCGGCAGGCTCGTGGGCACGCCAAACTCGGCGAGCGGCAGGCGGCGCTCGCCGCGCTCGGAAGAGCTGCTGAACTGTGTTCCCAAGGCCGGTCGGAGCACGATCCGCACTGGCTCTACTGGATCAACGAGGGCGAGATCCACGGACAGGCGGGCAGCTGCTATCTCGACCTCGGCGACCCTCGCAACGCCGTCGCCAGCTTCATGAAGGCCCGGGAGACGCACAATCCGGCGGAGCACCGCACCAGAGGACTGTTCCTCTCCCGCGCCGCAACCGCCCACATTGAGCAGGGCGACCTCGAAGCCGGTTGCGCCACGGCGCACGAGGTACTCGACCTTTCGGAGAGACTTCAGTCGGCACGGCTCGACAGCCACGTCACGAGCATGATCCAGCAACTCCGTACGGTCGCCCACAGCCCGTACGCTCAGGACGTACTGGAGCGACACGTCGCCATGACGACCCCAGGGAGCCGAACGTGACCGACGCCGCGCAGGTCCTCGTGCTGTGGGACATCGACCGCACCCTGCTGTACGTCGGGGACATCGACCGGCAGGTGTACCGGGAGACCTTCGCCGAGATCGTCGGCCGCCCCGCGCAACGACTTCCGGCCCGCGGCACCGGCGTCACCATGCCACTCGCCATTAGATCCCTGCTCCTGGACAACGATGTCCCCGAGCCAGAAGTCCCCGCCCTGGTGCCGCGCATGGTGGCACTCCTGCCGCAGCGCCTCGCCGTGCACGCCGACGATCTTCGCGAGCGAGGCGTACTCCTGCCCGGCGTCGTGGACGCCCTCAAGGCCGTACGCGCGCAACCGAACTTGCTTCCCACCGTCCTCACGGGAAACCTCAAGCCCAACGCACTACTGAAGCTCGAAGCGTTCGGCCTCGACGAGTTCCTCGACACGCAGATCGGCGGATACTCCTCGGACAACGACCACCGCCCGGCGCTCGTCGCCGTCGCGCAGGAACGGGCCCAGGCCAAGCACGGAACCACCATCTTCACCCGCACCAACACCGTCATCATCGGAGACTCCCTCGAAGACGTCCGTACGGGGCTCGAAGGCGGCGCAGCCGTGATCGCAGTCACGTCCGGCAAGGCCACCGCCGACGAACTTGCCGCAGCCGGCGCCGACCTGGTCCTCGACAGCCTCGAAGACGTCCCCCGACTCCTGGAGGCGATCGCTACGGCGACCCGCAACCGCACCTGATGGCGGTCACCCGGTAGGAGGCTCCAACTGCCCGTATTACACAAGTGATATGAGCCCGCACGTACTCCGCCTACGCTGGCGAGCGCAGACGGAAACGGGGGCGCGATGCCAAGGTCCACTCGCGTATGCGTTGGCTGCGGATGCCACCTGAGCTTGTACAACGGCGAAGACCACTGCGCCGCGTGCGTCCGCGACAGTCGCCTCGACACCCGCGTCCAACACCACGTTCCGGACTTGGTCTGGCGAGATCCGGAGGTTCAGGCGGCACTCGCCACATGGGACTTCGGGAAGCTCAGCCGTCTCATCCGTGAACGGGCGGCGCTCCGCCAGGAAGACATGGCCCACATGACGGGGCTCAGCCAGGGCTTCCTGTCCGCGCTCGAAGCAGGAACCCGTCGCCTGAGGAACCTCGACAAGGTCGCCAGTTTCCTCGAAGGCATCGAGACACCCGAAGCCCTGCTCCCCCCACCGTTCCGTGAACATCGTGCAGCCCTCAAGCAACTGCCGCTGCCATCTCCGGACCCACCCGCCGTCGACCTCCAGGGCACGCACGGCCGGCCGACAACGGACCTCTACGAGCTTGCGGCACAAGCTGCCGCCGAGTCGCTGCTCTTCGCGGACGCCGCCACGAAGAGCAACGTAAGCGAAATCCAGCTGGAAACGCTCGAATCCAGGATCACCCGGATCGCGACGGACTACGTCCACGCCCCGTTGCGCCCGCTCTTCCACGACCTGTTGTCGACGCGAGACCAACTCTTCTCACTGCTGCGCGGCCACCAACCACCGGGCCAGACCCGCGAGCTGTACCTCCTCGCCGGTACGAGCTGTCTGCTCCTCGCCCACGCGTCACAGAACCTCGGCGACCCGGACGCCGCAGTCGCCCAGCTCCAGACGGCCGGAACCTTCGCCGAGCATGCCGACCACGCCGACCTGCGAGCCTGGGTCAAGGGCACGGCCGCGCTGATCGCGGAGTGGTCCACCCACCCATACACGGCCATCGAGTACACACACCAGGCGACCCGGTTCACCCCTGTCGGCGAGACCCGGATCCGAACCGCGGCAATCCGAGCCCGCGCAGCGGCTCGCGTCGGAGACCGGAATACGGCAGAGGCCGCGCTCAGGGAACTTGAGCGCGCCCGCGAACAGCAGACGAACCCCGCCGGACTCGTCAGATTCGGAGGGCTCCTCACTTTCCCGGAAGCCAAGCAGGAGTACTACATCGGCGGAACGTACGCCCTCCTCGGCGAGCACGAGAAGGCCGAGCAGCACGCCACCGCCGCGATCGACTTGTACGAGGCTGGCCCCAAGGAGCAGCGCTCGTACGGCGACGAAGCGCTGGCTCGCCTCGACATCGTCACAGCGCGCATCGCAACAGGGGAGATCGAGGGCGCTGGCGAACAACTCCGGCCCATTCTCGACCTACCGGCCGACCGTCGTATCCGGCAGCTCGGCGACGCCGTGCAGGGAGTGGCTAGGCTTCTCGAAGAACCACGGTTCGCCCGGAGCCCGGTGGTCCGCGAGCTTGCCGACGCCACTCGCGGCTATCAGGCCATCGACACGAGAGCGAAGGCCCTCACCTCATGACGATGACGGTCTCCCCTGAGTCCGCCGCTCGTACGGCCTGCCGGACGGTGGGCCTGACCGACTGCCTCCTTTTCCCGCTTCACCACCACGCCACTTCTGTGTACCTGCTCGCTGGGGAGGGGGTCGTGGTCCGCGTCAGTCCCGTCTCCCAGCAGCAGCGCCTGTCGACGGCCGTCTCGCTCACGCGCTGGCTCGTCGCGAACGGCTTTCCGGCGACGGAGCCGGTCGACGTGTCCCAACCGGTGGCATACGGGCCGTACGCCGTCACGTTCTGGCGGCACTATCCTCAGCCCGCGAACAGGGTGCCTCCGGCAGGGCAGTTGGGCTCTCTGTTGAGCACCCTGCATTCGCTACCAGCTCCGCCGGTGGCGCTGCCGAGGTACCAACCACTCACCTCGTTCAAGACCGCCGTCGAATCCAGTACCGACCTCGCACCGAACCACCGGTTGTGGCTCATGGAACGCGGACAAGAACTCCTCCACGCCTACGGAGAACTCGATTTCCCCCTGGGGCACGGGCACCTCCACGGCGACGCCTATCCGGGCAACACGCTCTGGGACGAGCGCGATGTCCGGCTCGGAGACTGGGACGAGGCGGCGGTCGGACCGCGCGAGATCGACTTGGCCAACACCTTCCAAGGAGTGCGCTTCGGTCGTACCTCCGCAGAACTGGACGACTTCAGCTCCCAGTACGGCTACGACCTCCGGCGCTGGCCCGGCCTTCAGGTCCTGTGCGGCATTCGGGACCTGCATACACTCGGTTCGTTCATTCGCCGGGCCGACCGCGGAGACACCGCCGCTGCGGAGCAGTTGTCGTACCGCATTGAGACGCTCAGGAGCACGGACACCCGGGCGCGATGGGGTGCGGCGTGAGGACTTCGTGACCGTCTGGGGGCAAGGGGCGCAGGTTCAAATCCTGTCGTCCCGACTGTGGAAGTCGCAGGTCGGAAGCCGTTCTCTCAATTCTGGGAGGGCGGCTTCCGGTGTGTCCGGGGCCATGGTGGTCGCAGTGTGGTCGCACGCCCGGTCTGCTGCAGTGAAGCTGAAGGCCGGGGACGCTGGGGTGGGGCGCCTACGGAGGGCGCCGCGGAGGCGGCCTGGAGGGCGTGCGGGTAGTCCAGGTGCGCGAACGCGGCGGTCTTCAGCCGACGGATCTCGTCACGATGATGGGCCCGGCTGCGCTCGCAGTGGTCCAGTCGGATGTCGCGCCAGGGCAGCCCGCAGATCTTCTCGTACAGGCCGGGGTGGTTCCGCTTGACGACGGCCAGGTAATGCGCTCCGCGATCGCTCAGGTAGGAGGCATGGCCATGCTGGGTGTGCAGCGCGTCTGCGGTGATCAACGTGCCGGTCAGATCGATGCCGTCCAGGAGCGGGGCGAAGGCCGGGATCTCGTTGCTCTTGCCGTCGACCTGCCGCTGGGCGAGGACCTGGCCGGGGTGGGTCGTCGCTGCGATCAGCACGGTGGCCGGCCGCTTCCCGGCACGGGAGCCGCGGAGCGTCTTGCCGTCGACGGCGATGACCGTCCGTCCCGGGGTTGGTGCCCGACGTTCTTGGAGGAAAAGCCCGATGGCGCGGTCCAGCGCATCGCCGTCCGCGGCGGCCAGGACAAGGCGGATGGTCGTGGTATGGGGTGGCCGGATGAGACCGGTCAACGGATCGGGGCGGAACCCGAGCGAGGCCAGGACGCGCTGCGGCGCGTCAGCGATCCACTCGCCGATCGCCGTGACGGAGGCGGCCCCGGCCAGAACGGCGGCGGCTGCGGCGGCCAGCAGAGCCAGCCACGGGTGACGGACACCGCGACGAGCCCGCGGGTCGGGCACCGAGGCCAGATACCTCCGCAGGTCAGCGGTCATTTCCAGCGGGATAGGGCTGGAGGAGTTCCCCAGTTGCTGCAGGCATAACGGGATCCGGGAAGATGGGCTCGCAGGCATGGACTCGCTCGGTGCTCATACGGACTCGACACCCACATGATCACCAGCGGCGATGCCTGTCCTGTATCCAGGTCACTCCGGAACGAAGCCGATATCTCATCACATCCTGCGCTCAGTAGGCGAACCGCCCACCTCGCGACTTCTCAAAGACCCTGAGGGATTGGTGGCCGCCATGATCGCCCAGGGTGGACTTCGCTGCGAACGGGAAGGCATGCATGAGCAGGTCCTTCCGTACCTGCACCGCTGGGTGGCCGACCTGAAACCGATCTGAATCCTCGGACCATGGCTGATTGAAGTGCTGAAGCCCCCTTGCGGCCCTTGAGTCACCCTTTATGTCGCATTGAGACCTGAGTACCGCTTCCGTTGCTTTGGGGACCAGTTGGGGACCACACGGCCTGCACCGTAGTGAACGACGAAGCGCTTCGCACACAATATGCGCCCAGATTAAGTGAGTTATGTCAGGAAAATTCCCCTGACCCTCACTCCTGGGGGTCAAGGGGTCGCAGGTTCAAATCCTGTCGTCCCGACGGTGATGGCCGCAGGCCGTGTCAGAGAGATCTGACACGGCCTCCGTGCGTTCCGGGGGAAGCGGGCGGCTTGCACGGCCATTCCGGTGAGGAGGCCGGCGGGCTAAAATCGGCCGACGCACAGGGGCGGGCTGATGCGGGGGGCGGTCCTTCATGCGGATCATCAGCTGGAATCTTCTCGACGGCGGTAGGGGAAACGGCAGCCACAAACGGCTGAACCGGGCGGTCGACATCGTGCACGCCTCCGCCCCCGACCTCGTCTTCTTCCAGGAAGCGCGCGACTTCGACGCACACGGCTGCCGCCTGCTCGACGACGTAGGGGGCCGGCTGCGGCTGTCCGGGTTCCTGTCCCCGTCGGACAGCGGATACCACGTCGCCGCATTCGTACGCCGCGATCTCGCCGTGACCTGCACCCGCTTCAGCCGTCCGGATTTCTTCCACGCCCTGATCGGTCTGCGCGTCGCGCTCCCGGACGGAGGCGTCCTCCACGCCCTGGGCGCGCACTGGTGCCCGGACTCCCCGGACGTCCGCCTGACCGAAGCGGCCAATCTGCTGAAACTCGTACGCGACGACGAGCCGACCCTGGTCGCCGGTGACCTGAACTCCCCGGACCCGCACGGCGATCACACGGCGGCGATGGCGGCGATGCGGCCCGAGGACCGTGCGCGCTACTGCGCGCCGGACGGCAGCACGACCGCGGACACCCGCGCTCTTCGCCGACTGGAATCCGCCGGGCTGGTGGACGTGGGGCGGCTCCACGGCTCGACCGGTCACACCCTGCCGACCGCGTTACCCGTGCCGGGCGCGGCCTTCTCCCCGCTACGGCTCGACTACTTCTACGCGACAGCCCGGTTGGCGGCCACGACCACGGACTACCGCGTCCTCAGGAACGCGGAGACCGACCGGATCTCCGACCACTACCCCATCGTGGTGGACCTGGACGTCACCCGGCTCGGTCCGACCACGGCCGAGCCGTCATGACCGGCGCTCCGGAGCCTTCGAGACTGGAGAGCCGGAAAGTCCGGCGCCTGCTGCTCTGCTGCCTGGTCCTGCCTCCCGTCGCCTCGGTGGTCGCCTCGGCGATCGGGGCCCTGGACCTGACCGCCAGCCTGACGATCATGGTCGGCGCCGACCTGACCCTCCTCACCATCCTGGTGGAGATCACACTCCAGGGCAGGGCCGCGCAACGCGCCGAGGTCAAGGCGTTCAGGAACGACGACGAAGCCGTGCCGTACCTGATCGCCCATGTCGTCCAGGAGCGCCCCCGCACGGTCGACCTGCTGGAGTACAGCGCGTTCGGAGCGCTGCCCCTGCTCGCGAAACTCGGCGAGGAGGGGTGCACGAGACAGGTCCGGCTCCTCGTCGCCCACCCGTCCGCCGCGATCAGCGACTACCAGCGGGACTACCGCCTCGCGGAGGGCCTGCGCGCGCTCGCGTACCGCATCCCGGCGGACCGCGCGCAGAGCATCGGGCTCCAGATCAAGTGCTACTCGGAGACCGCCTCCCTGCGGGGGAGGCTCCTGGGCAAGGAGGTCCTGGCGGTCGGCTGGTACTCCTACGACGACCGCGGACTCGCCGACCCCGGGGGCCGGCCGCTGTCCGGTGCGTCCAACTCGCTCGTCGGCACCACCGTGCACAGCGCCGAGGGCCGGCATCTGATGAACCTCTACCAGCGTGTGTTCGAGAACCTGTGGCGGGACGCCGCCGAGCCCGATCAGGCGTGGGAGCCGTACCGCGGTGTGCTGCCGCATCTGCCCAGTGCCGAGTGGCTGACCGTGGTGCGGTCACATGCCTGACCCCTCGCTCACCGCGCCGGGCCGTCTGATCGCCGAGGGGCGCGAAGCGCGGGTGTTCGGTCTCGATGGAGGGCGCGTCTTCCGGGTGAGCTGTGGTGGGTACGGCAGTGACGAGCGGGCCTTCCTGGCTCATGTCGCGGCGTGGGAGCACGGTGCCCCCGTCCCGCGTCCCTATGGACCGGCTCGCATCGGCGGGCTGCCGGGACTGGTGATGGAGCGTCTGGACCCCTTCCATCTGCTGCACAGTCTGGGCAGGGCTCCGTGGACCGTGGTCACGGCCGGGCGTGTCCTGGGGGGTGTCCACGCGGCTGTGCACGGTGTGGTGGCACCCACGTCGCTGCCCACGATGCACGACGTGCTGAGGTCGCGTATCGCCTGCCGGGACCTGCCCCGGCACCGGCTGGAGCGGCTGATGCGGGACCTTCCCACCGGGAGCCGGCTTCTGCACGGGGACTTCAACCCGGCCAACCTGCTGAGGTGTCCCGCCACCGGTGCGTGGCTGACCGTCGACTGGTCCGGCGCCGCGCGGGGTTGCCCTGCCGCCGATGTCGCGCTCACTCTCGTCACCATCGCGCGTGGTGCGGTGCCGGCGGCGGCTCCGCGGTGGGCACGCGCGGCGGCGCCGGTGGGGCGGCGGCTGCTGTCCCGTGCCTACCTCGACGGCTACCGGGCGCGGTGTCCGCTCGATCTGGACGCCGTACGGCAGTGGGCGGTGGTGTGGCGGTTGCTGCGGTGAGCGGCGCCGGAACAGAGGGGCAGGAGGGGCACACGCACGCCGGGCAGGGTGGGGCGTTGGCGCGTCTCGCGCGCCTGGTCCCGGAACACGCGGCGTCGGGTCTCACCGGTCCGTGGTTCGGCGGTACGCGCAGGGCTGCTCTGGGCCGGTGGCTGCTGGGGCCGCTGCGCCGCCGGGACGTGGTCATTCCCTTCGGGGCCTGTGCGGGAATCCCGTTCAACGCCGGGGGTTCCGCCCCGAGTTTCGCTCTGGGGATCAGCGAGCCCCATGTCCAGGCCGCGCTGCGTGATCTGCTCGGGCCGGGTGACGTGTTCTACGACATCGGCGCCAACGTCGGTTTCTATACGGTGCTCGGGGCGCGCCGTGTCGGCCCGGAGGGGCACGTCTACTCCTTCGAGCCGCTCCCGGAGAACGTGGCGGCGCTGCGGCGCAATGCCGGCTTCTCCCATTGGCCGAACGTGTCGGTGCTGGCATGTGCCCTCGCCGACCGGTCCGGACCGGCGATGCTCACGCCGGCGGGGGAGCCCTTCTGGGCGAGGCTGAGTACGCTGCCCCCGCCGCCCGGGGCGCGCGCCGCGATCCCTGTCAGCTGCCGGTCCGTCGACGAACTCGTCCGGGGCGGGCGGATCGCCCTGCCGCACGTCGTGAAGATCGATGTGGAGGGTGCGGAGCTCGGGGTGCTGCGGGGCATGGCCGGCACGCTGCGCACGGCCCGGCCCGTCATCGTGTGTGAGACGCACGGGACCGGGGAGGAGACGCGCGCCTTTCTCTCGGCGGCGGGCTACACCGTGGAGCCCCTGCGGTACGGGTCCCGTTCCCGGCGCGGTGCGTCCCGCCACGTCCTCGCCGTCGCGGCGACGCCGAGGCCGTAGAGAGGGCCGGCCGGACCGGCAAAGGGCCTTGGGGCGAAGCCCCCTTGGGACAGCTGCTCAGAGTTGGCGTTCCGGTTTGTGACTCCAGCGCGATCGGTCCGGGCGCGCCGTTGTGTTGACTGTGCACCGCATCATGCTGAACCTGCGGGTCGGATCACGTGCGGAACGGTGGTCAAGTGGGCACAGAGTCGGAGACATACCAACTGGGCGTCCTGGGCGCCGGTGTCATGGGTTCGGGTATCGCGGCTCTCGCGGTCGGGCACGGCGTGCCCGTGGTCCTCGTGGACACCGACCCAGAGGCGCTGGCCCGTGCGGAGGCCGCCGTCGCCCACCAGGTGCGGCACGCCGCTCTGGTCGCCGCGCTGCCCGCCGGGCTCCCCCGGGGCGAGCTGGTCCTCAGCACCTCCGCCGAGGACCTCGCCGGCGTCACGGCCGTCGTCGAGGCCGTCACCGAGGACTTCGCCGCCAAGACGAAGGCGCTGGCGACGGCCACCGAGGCGGTCGTCCCCGGTACACCGCTGCTGACGAACACCTCCGGCATCCCCGTCGACGAACTCGCCGACGGCCTGCCCCGCCCCGGCGACGTCATCGGCACGCACTTCATGAACCCCGCGTACCTGATCAAGATGGTCGAGGTGAGCCGGGGCCCGCGCACCGCCGACCCCACCCTCGCGGCCACCGAGCGGCTGCTCACCCGGCTCGCGCGACAGCCCGTGGTGATACGCGACGCGCCCGGGTTCGTCACCAGCCGACTCCTGCACCCGATGATCAACGACGCGATCCGGGTCGTCGCCGAGGGCACCGCCTCGGCCGAGGCGGTCGACCAGCTGATGCGAGGCTGCCTGGGCCACCCGACCGGACCCCTGCGCACCGCCGACCTGATCGGTCTCGACAACCTCGCGGACGCGCTCACCGCCCTGCACCTGCGGACCGGTGACGAACGCGCCGAGCCCTGCGCGCTGCTTCTGGAGAAGGTGCGCGCAGGCGACCTCGGCCGCAAGACGGGCCGGGGCTTCTACGACTACGGAGAGGGCATGAAGTGAGCGACACGGCAGCCGCCTCGGCGGACGAGGCGGACGAGGCGGAGGCGGCGGAGATCTCCGCCTCCCTGACGCGCTATCTCCACGAGCGGCTGAAGGTCGAAGTGGCGCCCGACGACGACCTGTTCGCCGCGGGCCTCGCCAACTCGATGTTCGCCATGGAACTCGTCGTCCACCTGGAGCAGACGTTCGGTGTGATGGTCGAGGGCCAGGACCTGAAACTCGACAACTTCCGCAGCGCCCGGTCCATGGCGGGACTCGTCACCCGGCTCCGGGCATGAGCGTCGCCGTCACCGAGGAGACCGGCGAACGGGCACTGATCGCCCGGCTCGTCGGTGACCGGCCCGGGGCCTGGGACCTCGCCGGGGAGATTCCCGCGGCGGTGCTGCGGGAACTGGGCGGGCGGGGCCTGCTGTGCGCGCAGGTCCCCGAACGGTACGCCGGACGCGGGTACACCAGTGAGCGCAACGGTGAACTGACCGCGTACGTCGGCAGCCTGTGCAGTTCCCTGCGGAGCGTCATGACCTCCCAGGGCATGGCCGCGTGGACCGTCCAGCGGCTCGCCGACGCCGGACAGCGCGAGGCGTATCTGCCCCTGCTGACCGGCGGCAGGCTCGCCGCGGTCGCCTTCAGCGAGACCGAGGCGGGCAGCGATCTGTCCGCCATCGGCACCCGGATCACCGAGGACGGCGACGAGGTGGTCGTCGACGGCGCGAAGGTCTGGGTGACCGGGGCGAGCTACGCGGACCTGGTCCTGGTCGTCGGCCGCTGCGCCGACGGGGCCGGTGTCGTCGTCGTCCCCGCCGGCGCGCCGGGGGTACGGATCGAGAAGGTCGCCGACCCGCTCGGCTGCCGGGCCGCCGGACACGCCTCGGTGCGGCTGGACTCCGTCCGGCTGCCGTCGTCCGCGCTGCTCGGCGGTGGCGGGCAGCCGCTGTCGCTGCTGGTGACCACGGCGCTCGCGTACGGCCGGATGTCCGTGGCGTGGGGCTGCGTCGGCATTCTGCGCGCGTGCCTGGACGCGGTCGCCGCGCATGCCCGTACCCGGTACCAGTCCGGCCGGCCGCTGGCCGAGCACCAGCTCGTCGTCCGGCACCTGGCCGAACTGCTGGTGTCCGAACAGTCCGCGACCCGGGTCAGCGAGCACGCCAGCCGCTGCTGGGACGCCGGTGCCCCCGACCAGGTCGCGGCGACCGTCCTGGCCAAGTACCTCAGTTCCGGACACGCCGTCCGGGGCGCGGCGTCGGCCGTACAGGTCCTCGCCTCGGCCGGGGCGACGGACGGGCACGTGGTGGCCCGCGCCTACCGCGACGCGAAGTTGATGGAGATCATCGAGGGCAGCAGCGAGATCTGCCAGCTGATTCTCGGGCAGCACGCCCTGTCCCGGTGACACGCATCCAGGAGGACCCGGAGAAGGGGAGACGCCGATGTCCGGCAACACGCCGCCGTTGGTGAAGTGTCTGGTGTGGGACCTCGACAACACCTTGTGGCAGGGCACGCTGCTGGAGGACGCCCAGGTCCGCTTCGACGAAACGGTACGGGAGGTCGTGGAGCGTCTCGACGAACGCGGCATACTCCAGTCGATCGCCAGCAAGAACGACCACGACCTCGCCTGGCAGCGGCTCGAACGGCTCGGCGTCGCCGACTACTTCGTCGTACCGAAGATCGGCTGGCGGCCGAAGTCGGAGTCGGTCCGGCGCATCGCGGAGGAACTCCGGTTCGCCCCCACCACCCTGGCGTTCGTCGACGACCAGCCGGCCGAGCGCGCGGAGGTGGCCTTCCACCTGCCCGAGGTCCGCTGCTACTCGAACGAGGACGTCCTTTCCCTCCCGGAGCTGCCCGAGTTCACCCCGGCCCGTACGACCGCCGACGCGCGCCACCGGCGTTCCCTGTACCAGGCCGGCTTCCGCAGGCAGGCGGCGCAGGAGGATTTCGCGGGTGCGGACAGCGCCTTCCTGCGCACCCTGGACATGGAACTGCGCGTCGGTCACGCCAGCGCCGAGGACCTGGCCCGGGTCGAGGAACTCACGCTGCGGACCAGCCAGATGAACGCGACGGGCGTGCACTATCCGGACCACGTGCTGCGCGGGCTGATCGACGACCCCCGCCATGCCGTCCTCGTGGCCACCCTGACCGACAGGTTCGGGACGCACGGGGCGATCGGAGTGCTGCTGCTGCGGACTCAGGCGCGGATGTGGCACCTCAAACTGCTGGCCACCTCCTGCCGCGTGGTGTCCTTCGGGATCGGCGGTGCCATCCTCAACTGGCTCATCGACGCGGCCCATGAGGCGGGCGTGCACATGGTCGCCGACTTCCGCCGGACGGAGCGCAACCGGATGATGGACATCGCCTACCGGCTGGCGGGGTTCACCGAGGAGAGCTGTTCCTGCCTGGACCCGGAGCACCTCGTGCCGGGTCCGGAGGATGACGGCGTCGTCAGACTTCACCTCGTCCCGGAGCGCAGGACGGTCCCGGACACCATCAGGCTCGTCGCCCCGTCCCTGACGTGACGGGGTTCACCAGGTGCTGTGGGCCGGTACGAGGGTGTTCTCGGGGTTCCAGTCGAGAGAGGCGTCCTGATTGAGGATGAGCAGGTAGAGGTCCCGCAGGTCCTGGCTCGGCTCGTGGCCGAGGCGCTGGACGAGCGCGAGCCGGGTGCGGCGGTAGACGGCCAGGGCGTCGAGCTGCCGTCCGCACCGGTACAGGGTCACCATGCACTGAGCGGTGATGCGTTCGTGGGGGACGGCGACCTCGGTCAGGGAGACCAGGTCGGCGACGATGTCCCGGTGTCTCCCGTAGGACAGCGCGATGCCGAAGAGGTCCTCCAGCACGGTCTGGCGCCGGTGTTCCAGGGCGCGCAGCTCGGGCCAGGACATGCCCGACTCGGCCAGGTCCTCCAGCACCGGCCCTCGGGACAGGGCCAGAGCCGCTCGCAGGGCGCGGGTCGCGGTGACCGGGGAGCCGGCGTGGAACGCCTCCCGGGACTGGCCGATCAGGGTGAAGAACCGCGTGCAGTCGAGCCGCGCGGGGTCGACATGCAGCGTGTAGCCGCCGTCGCCGGTGACGAGTTCCAGCCGGGCGTCGGGGACGGACGCGCCGGCCAGCCGGGCACGGAGCCGGGATATCGCTTTGTGCACCATTTTGCCGGCCGTCGCGGGAGGGCTGTTTCTCCACAGGGCGGCCACGAGCCTGTCGGTGGTGACGACGCGATTGTCGCGCAGAAGCAGCATTCCGAGGGCTGTGCGCTGGTGAGTTCCGGCAAGGGCTATGGGGGTGTTGTCGGCTACTACTTTCAACGGACCGAGTACAAAAAAATACATTTTTGCTCTTTCGGTTCTTGCTCTTTCGGCCGCGCTTCTTGGGTCCTACGACCTTCAACTACCCCTCGGGCGGGGTCTCCACTCCAGACGACAGGTGTGAGTGGTTTCTCAGAGTGTGTGCTTGCGGGCGAGCGTGATTCCGTCGGCCATGGGGAGGAGCGAGATCTCGACGCGCGGGTCGTGGTGGAGGAGGGCGTTGAGTTCGCGTACGGCCGTGGTGTCCTCGTGCCGGTCGGCGGGGTCGGCGACCCGGCCGAAGAGGACGGTGTTGTCGAGGACGGCGAGTCCTCCCGGCCGCAGGAGGCGGAGGGCCGTCTCGTAGTAGTGGGGGTAGCCGGCCTTGTCGGCGTCGATGAAGACGAGGTCGACGGTGGACTCGCCCTGTTCGTTCAGGAGGGCGGTGAGGGTGTCGCGGGCGTCGCCGATGCGGACGTCGATGAGGTGGTCGACTCCGGCGCGTTTCCAGTACGGGGCGGCGTAGCGGGGCCATTTGGGGTTGACGTCGCAGGTGATGAGCCGTCCGTCGGAGGGGAGGGCGCGGGCGAGGCAGAGGGTGGCGTAGCCGGTGAAGGTGCCGATCTCGACGACGGTGCGGGCCTGGACGAGCCCGGCGAGGAGCCCGAGGAGCTGGCCCTCCTCGGGCATGACCTGCATGGTGTGGCCCATGGGGAGTTCCCGGGTGTCCGATCGCAGGTCGGCGAGGACGTCGTCCTCGCGCAGGGAGACGTCACGGATGTAGGTGAGCAGTTCTGCGGAGAACTCCGTCTGGTCTGCCACGTATCGGATCCTTCCTCGGGCCGGGGAGCCGGCTGACCTGCGAGTTATGTGCGTCGTGTGGAGATGATGAACAATTCGGGAACTTGTCCGCTTCGTGGCTCTTCGGGGGTTGTGGCGGGTTGGAAATTATCGGTCAATATTGACCCAGGGGTCTGGTTTTCTGGTCCGAGGTGATGTGTATGTTCACTCATGCCCTGTGCATAGCTGACGGCGTGAGGGGGGAGTCGTGGAATTCCAGGTCCTGGGTTCGCTCCGGGTGCTCTGTGGAAACGGTGAGATTCCGCTTCCCGGGGTAAAGAGTCGTGCCGTGCTCGGATATCTGCTGCTGCACCCCAATCAGGTTGTTTCGAGCAGTGCCCTGACCGCCGCATTGTGGAACGGAAAGGAACCCGCTTCCGCCCGCAAGATTCTTCATAATTCCGTGATGCAGGTGCGCAAGACGCTTTCCGGTCATGCGAAGGACCGGGACGGAGCCGCGGTGGAACTGCTGACGCGGGCTCCGGGGTATCTGCTGAAGGTCGGCGAAGAACTGATCGACGTGACGCGGTTCGGATCGCTGGTGCGACGAGGCCGCACGCTGATGGCCGAAAGGGCACCGGAGCGGGCCGCGTCGGCCTTCCGGCAGGCGCTGGACCTGCGCCGCGGGGAGGTGCTGGTGGACCTGGTCGAGGCCGGAATCGCGTGGCCCGAACGGGACGCCGTCGAGAACGCCTGCCTGGACGCCTTCGAGGACTACGCCGAGGCGGAGCTGATGTGCGGCCGGCACGAGGAAGTGCTGGTGGAGCTCCAGCGGCTGACCTTCGCCACGGGACAGCGCGAACGGCTGCTGGGCCTGTGCATGATGGCGCTGGTCCGGTGCGGCCGGCAGGCGGAGGCCCTGGAGATGTACGAGCGCCGGTGCGCCGTACTGGAGCAGACGTTCGGCGTCGAACCCGGCCCCGAACTGCAACGGCTGCACCACGCGATCCGTACCCGTGACCCCGTCCTGCTGCTGCCCGGTGTCGGTCCGGGATGGTGCCGGACCGGTGGACAGGCCACGGCCCCGCAGCACGGGAACGTACGCGACGCCGGGCCTTCGCGGCGGTTGCCCGGCGCCGCGACGCAGGCTCCCGGACACGCCGGCCGGATGCCGGCGGAGCGCAGGCAGGTGAGCCTGCTCCAGGTGCGGGTCCTGTGGCGGTGGCGGGACCTCGACACCTTTCCCGAGTCCGTGGAGGAGAGGCAGGCGCAGATGCACGCCGCGGTCCGGGAGGAGGCCGGCCGTTTCGGCGGAACCGTCCTGTCCCGGACGGGAGCCGACTGGCTGGTGGCCTTCGGCGCCGACTCCTCCCGCGGCGACGACCCGTACCGTGCCGTCCTGTGCGCGCTGGCCCTGCGCGCGCGGTTCACCCACGGCGACCACGACGCCAGAACGGCCGACGACTACCCGGCGGCGGACGGCGGGGTGCTCGCCGTCGTCGCCTCGGGGCTCGCCCTCGTACGCGCCGGGGCCGACGGCGGGCCGCCCGCCGTCAGCGCGGCGGCCGGCGAGAGGTGCGCCTTCCTGCTGCCGTACGTCCAGCGCGACGAGATATGGGTCTGCGACCGGACCCGGCAGGCCACCGAGACCAAGGTCGTCTACCAGCGCGCCCAGATCCAGAGCGTGGTGTGGAACGCGATCGGCGTCCAGCCCTACGGCCGCGACCTGGCCGTCCCGCACGTGACGGTCGGCCGCGACCGGGAACGCATGCAGCTGAACGCGGAGTTCGGCCGCTTCCTCGGCGGAACCGGGCCCCACCTCGTCACCGTCGCCGGCGGCCCGGGCACGGGTAAGACCCACCTCACCGCGCAACTCCTGCGGACCGTCCGGCAACGGCCGGCGCACGAGCCGGCGCCGCCCATCGTGCGGCTGCCCGCCGTCCTGGACGACTGGTCCCTGGCCCACGCCCTGCGGGAATGCTGCGGCATCACCGCACGCGATCCCCAGGACGTGGCGCGGACGAAACTGGGCCGGACGGTCGCCGACACGGCCCGCACACCGGACGAGGCGGACCGGACCCGCGCCGCGCTCCTCCCGCTCCTGGAACGGACACCGGGCCGCAGGGGCAACGCCGACCGGCCCCAGGCCCTGATGACCCTGCTGGAGTCCCTGGCCCTGTCGCGCCGGCTCGTCCTGGTCGTCGACGACGTGGAGTTCGCCGACCCCCTCGTCCTGGATTTCGTCGACCGCCTCTCCGAACCGTCCGGTGACGCCTCGGTGTTCGTGGTCGCCGACGCGCGCTACGAGGCGCGGGAGACCCGGCCCTCCTGGTTCGGGACCCGGCGGCACGGTACGACGGTGACCGTGCCACCCCTTCCGGACCGGCACCTGGACACGCTGTGGGGCCACCTGCTCCGCCACGCCGGCCTCGTCCCCTGCCCCGTTCAGGAGAACGCCGCCTTGGACGACCTGCTCACCGGACTGCGCCGCGTACTCGTGCCAGTGTGCGCGGGCGTCCCCCTGATCGCCCACGACTACGTACGGCTGATCCGGGACGCCCTCCGGCCCGGCGGCGAGGCCACGGCGGACGACACGCACGCCGAACGCCTCGTCCGCGCCGTACCCCCCACCCTGCGATGGCAGTCCGAGGCCGCGCTGGACCGGCTGCCGGGCGCACTGCGGGGCACCCTCCAGGACGCCGCCACCGTCGGCACCGTGGTCTGGGCCGAGGCGGTCGCGGCGGCCGGCGGCCGGGACCCGGAGGAGGTCCGTACCGATCTCGACGACCTGGTGCACCGCGGTTTCCTGTCCGCCGCGGACGGCGATACGCCCTGCCGGCATCCGCACTACGCCTTCCGCGACGCCGTCGACCGCCATGTCGCCTACGCGCGCCTGCCGCTCCAGGCGTGCGCGCAGAAGAGCGCCGACTACGCCCTGTGGATCGCGGGACACACCCCCGGCCAGCGGGCCGAGTTCCTCCGGCACCTCGCCTGGAGCGAGGGGCTGCCCGAGCCCGGTGACGCCGCCGGGACCCAGAAGCCCGACCTGCCCCGCTGGTACCCGCACCAGCTGCTCCCCCTCGTCGAGGGAGTCAGGGCACTGCTCTGCCACGACCAGGAGACGAAGACGGCCTTCCCGCTTCAGCATGACGCGCCCTGCCCCGCCTTCCCGTAGAGGCGCCGCCAGTCCACGGGCACCCCGTGCACATGGGCGTCCGCGAGCGCGGTGACGAAGCGCCGCATGCCCCCCTCGCCGCGCCGCAGGCTGGCGAGCAGCGACACGGGGATCCCCGCCTGGTCGGCGGTCTCCTGGAGGCCGAGGTTGAGCACCGGCTGCGGACCGCACTCGACGAACGCGTCGTAGCCGTCCGCGAGGAGCGCCGTCACCGTCTCGTGGAAGCGCACGGTCTCCCGGAGATTGCGGTACCAGTAGTCGCCGCCGAGCTCGGCCGGGTCGATCCGCCCGGCGGTGACACTGGAGTAGAAGCCGACGGCGGTGTCGCACGGGCGGGTCTCCTTCGACAGGCGCAGGACCTCGTCCCGGATCGCCTCCACCTGGCCGGAGTGGGCGGCGAAGTCGACTCCCGGCAGCCGCCACCGCAGAATCCGGGCGGCGGAGAGAGCCGACTCGAAACCGGTGAGCGCCTCCAGACCGCCGGAGACGGTCAACGCGCCCGGGCCGTTGACGGCGGCCACCCACAGCCGCCCCTCCTGGCCCGACAGCATCTCCCGCACCTGCCCGCCGGAGCCCATGACGGTGACCATGGCCCCGTCGCCGCGGATCGCGTCCAGCGCCCGGCTGCGCAGGGCGACCAGCCGCGCCGCGTCCTCCAGCGAGAGCGCCCCCGCCACATGCGCGGCGGCGATCTCGCCCTGGGAGTGCCCGACGACGGCGGCCGGCTCGATCCCGAACGAGCGCCACAGGGCGGCCAGCGACACCATGGTCGCGAACAGCACGGGCTGCACGACGTCGACCCGGTCCAGTGGCGGCGCACTGTCGCAGCCCGTCAGCACCTCCTCCAGCGACCAGTCGACGTACGGGGCCAGCGCCCGCTCACAGGCACGCACGCGCTCGGCGAACACCGGCTCCGAGCGCAGCAGGTCCACGGCCATCCCGGGCCACTCGGTGCCCTGGCCGGGGAAGACGAACACCACCCGGCGGCCCGCCTCGCCCGTACCGGTGAGGAGGTTGGGTGCCTCCCGGCCGACGGCGAGCGCGTCCAGCCCCGCCAGCAGCCCTTCCCGCGTGTCGTCGACGACGACGGCGCGCTCCCCGGACGACGCGGCGCCGGCGACGAGCCGTGCGCCGATCTCGGTCTCCGGCGTGCCCGGGTCCGACCGGACCTGGCTGCTGAGCCTGGCCGCCCGGGCGGCCAGGCCGGCGCCGGTTCTCGCGGACAACACCCAGGCCACCGGTACGGAGGCGGAGTCCTTGCCGTCGGCCTCATGGCCCATGGGTTTTCCCTTCGGTCGCAGGAGATTCTAGGTAACGCCGGGCAACTCATGGCTCATTGCCGGGTATGAGTTACTCGGCTTATCACTGATACTCAGCAATTACCCAGTGATTCCTCGACCCCGATCACGGGGTGATATCTTTTGGATCACTGAGCCGCTCCCTATGGTCGGGACCATTTCCGCAGGTGAAATAGAAACGCTGGAGGATGCGTTTTGATACATTTGCTGCGCCCCATTGATCACGAGGCGCTGAATCGGTCGGCCGTCGGCAGGCAACTGCTCGACCAGGCGATTTCCTTGGTGGGCCCGGCAGCGGTGGGCTGGGTCGTGGAGAAGAGCCGGGTTCTGGTCGACCGGGTCGCCGCGAAGCCCGATTTCGGGGATCTCGGCTCCCGCATCGAGCCCCGACTTTTCGAGGCGGTCTCCCTGTGGGGGCTGCTGCGGTTGGGCGGTCTCGGCACCCTGCCGGAAAGCGTGAAGGATGAAATCGGTGACACGGTCCGCAAGGGCGTGGAATCCGGAATGCACGTCGAACAGCTGCTGCGCCGCGTGCGTTTCATTCACGCGGAACTCATGCAGGAGTTCTTCGCTTTCTGCGCCGCCGCCCTGCCCGTGGCGGAGCGCCCGGCGGCGATGCAGCGGCTCTCCGTGGAACTCTTCGACGGCATGGAGCGGCTGGTCCTGTTCGTCGGCAACACCTTCGCGCAGTGCCGGGCGCGCTGGCTCACCGGAGTCGCCCGAGGGCGGATCACGCTCGTCAACGCGATCCTGGAGGGCCAGCCGGTCGACCTGGCGGGCACGGTGCAGCGCCTCGGCTACGACCTGACGCTGCACCACGTCGCCCTGATCGTCGCCTGCGAGGAGCCCGTACCCGACCGGGTCGGCGGGATGAAGGACACGGCACTGAACCTGCTGGAGGCGGCCGGCTGCTCCTCCACGTTCCTGCTGCCCGTCGGTACCACCCGGCTGTGGGCCTGGGGAGGCCGCAGCACCGCCCGTCCCACGGCCTTCCGAAGCATCGAGAAGCCGCTCGCGGTACCCGCCCACATCCAGGTCTTCTCCGGACTCCCGGGCGACGGTATCGCGGGCTTCCGCCAGTCCCACTTCCAGGCGCGCGCCTGCGAACCGCTGGAGACGGTGGGGGAGACCCGGCCCGCCGGCGTCCGCGACTACGGCGCGCTGGAACTCCTCCTGCTGCTCGGCAACGAGATGGCGGCGGCGACGGACTTCGTCGTGCGTGAACTCGGCCCGCTGGCCACCGACGACAAGGCCACCGCCGCGCTCCGGGAGACGGTCCTGTGCTATCTGGAGCAGGAACGCAGCGTGGCCGCGACCGCCGAACTCCTCTACGTCGCCAAGAACACCGTCCTGTACCGGGTCAGGAAGGCCGAGCAACTGCTCGGCACGTCCCTGCGCGAACTGGGCGAGGACCGGCTCCGGCTGCACAGCGCGCTCTACCTGGTCCAGAAACTCGGCACCACCATGCTCGTCCCCCGGGACCGGGAGACACCGCCCGCCGCCCTGCCGAGCCGCCGCTCCGCCTGACCGTGAAACCAGGACCGCGGGCGGCCGGGGTCACTTCCCCCAGAGTTTCCGGTACCCCTCGCGGTACCCCGCCGGATCCCAGGAGGACGTGCCGCCGGCGTTGTCGGCCGTGGTGATGTGGGCGGGAGCGACGTAGCCGCTGGCCGGTGCGCCGGAGAAGGAGCGGTTGAACTCGTCGACGATCTGCCAGCCCTGTTCCGAGAGCGGTTCGGGGACCGTCGCCGACTGGAACTGCCCGCTGCCGATGCGCTGGAAGGCGGACGGGTCGCCGTCGCCCGCGCCGATGTTGAAGGGGGCTCCGCCGCCCTGCCTGCCCGCCGCCCGCAGCGCGGGTGCGGCGTCGGCGAAGTAGAGGTCGTTGATGGCGACGGAGTGCGTCCACTTCGTCCCGTACCGGGACAGCAGCGCGGACACTTCCTGCGGCGTACGGCTGCTGGCGTCGGCGATGGGGATGTTGGACGTCGTCAGGACCTTGACGTCGGAGCAGGTGGCGAGTTCCTTGGCGATCAGGTCCGACTTGCCCTTGGCGAACGGGATGGAGGCGTCGGTGAAGACCACCACCCCGGCCCGGCCGTCGGACTGGCTGATGACCCAGTCGGCGCTGATCTTCGCGACGTCCTCGACCCTGGTGGTGACGTTGCTGAAGAGCTTGGGGCTGGTGCTGGGGCCCGGTGTGCCCACGGCGTGCCAGCCGATGAGCGGGATGCCGGCGGCGTCGGCCTGGGCGACCTGCTGAGCGGTCGACCTGGGGTCGAAGCCGGACAGGACGATGCCGTCGGGCTTGACGGCGACGGCCTGGCTGAGGGCCGCCTGGATGCCGGCCGGGGTGCCCTGGCCGTCGAGGATCCGTACGTTCCAGCCGATGGCCCTGGCAGCCTCCCGGACGCCGTCGGCGGTGCCCGCGACGCCGGGGTTGGTCATGCTCTGGGCCACGTAGACGATGTTCTTGCCGGACACCGCTTTGGGGCCGGTGGCCGGGCCGTTCCAGGGGGCGTCGACGTCCTCGGCCGCCTTGACGGCCGTCCTGGCTTTGGCGAGGACGGCCGGGCAGCCGGCCTTCGCGGAGGATGCGGCGTTGGTGGCGGCGGCTTGTGAGCCGCGGGTGCAGCCCGAGGCGAGGGCGGTGACCACGGCGAAGGCGGCGATGGCCCTCAGTGGTACCGCGCGGGCGACCTGGTGGGTCACGGCGAGGCTCCTTGCTGACATGCGGAAGGGGGGGAGGGGTGCTCATCAGGAGGGGGCGTCAGGAGGAGGCGTTCCCGGCGCGCAGCCTGCGGCGGGCGGAGTAGCCGGCCAGGCCGACCGCGAGCAGGAGGGTGCCGCCGTTGAACAGGGACGTGGCCCAGAACTCGGCCCCCAACTGCTGGATGCCGGCGAGACCGATGGCGAGGACGGAGACGGCGACCACGGTGCCGGCGGCGTTGGCACGGCCGGGCCTGATGGCGGTGGAGCCGAGCAGCGCGCCGACGAAGGCGGGCAGCAGGTAGTCCATGCCGACACTGGGGTTGCCGATCTGCTGCTGGGAGGCGAGCAGGACTCCGGCGCAGCCGACCACGGTCCCGGAGCCGGCGAAGGCGTAGATGCCGTACCGGCGGGTGGGGATGCCGACCAGGTCGGCGGCCCGGGCGTTCGAGCCGATGACGTACAGATAGCGGCCCAGCGGCAGCCGCTCCAGGAGCAGCCACAGGACGACGGCGAGGCCGAGGACGTAGAACGCGGACACCGGCAGGCCGAGGAACGTCGAGTCGTACAGGTCGGTGAAGGCGGCAGGCAGTCCCTGCGGGCCGGGGACGATGCGGGCGCCGTCGGTGATCCAGCCGGTGCAGGCGTAGAGCACGCTGCCGGTACCGAGGGTGGCGATGAACGAGTCGATCCTGGCGAACTCCACCAGCAGGCCGTTGAACACGCCGACGACGCAGCCGCCGACGACGACCGCCAGGCAGGCCGGCGGCCAGGGCCAGCCGTTGTTGACGATCAGCTGCATCGTCAGCACGTGGGCCAGACCGAGGCCGTAGCCGACGGACAGGTCGAACTTGCCGGTGACGATGGGGATCATCGCGCCGAGCGCGAGCATGGCCGGGATCGACTGGTTGGACAGGATCGAGGAGATGTTGTCGAGGGTCGGGAACGTGTCCGGCAGGGCGAGGGAGAAGACCAGGAAGAGCAGGGCGGTGAGGGCGAGCAGTCCGTAGGTGCCGATCAGGTGGCCGGGGCCCGCGCGACGGGAGGCGCCCTCCGGGGCGGCGGTCGTACGGGGGCGCGTCTTCGTGCCCCGTCCACCGCCGGACTCGGGCTGCTGCGGGCTGCGGGAGGATCCGGTCTCGATGGCCATCAGTGATCGCCTGTTCCGGTCAGCGCCGGCATGGCCGACGCGGCCTGGGTGAGTTCGGTGACGGTGAGGGTGTCGCCGGACAGTTCCGTCGTCGCGGTGCCCCGTACGAAGACCAGGGCGCGGTGGCAGACATCGGCCACCTCCTCGAAGTCGGTCGAGATGAGGAGGACGGCGAGCCCTTGGGCGAGGGCGTCGTCGAGGAGCCGGTAGATCTCGGCCTTGGCGCCGACGTCGACGCCCGCCGTCGGCTCTTCGAGGATCACCACGCGGCGGCTCAGCCGCAGCCACCGGCCGATCATGACCTTCTGCTGGTTGCCGCCGGACAGGGTGGCGATCGGTGCCTCCGGGGCGGTGGGGCGGACGCCGAACCGCTCGATGAGCGAGCGGGCTTCGGCGCGCTCCTGCCGGGGGCTGATCCAGTGCCAGGGGGAGCGGGTGTCGACGCGCGGATTGGCCAGGAAGTTCTCCCGCACGGTGAGTTCGAGGGCGCAGCCCTCCTCCTGCCGGTTGCTGGTGACGAAGCCGATTCCCGCGTCCACGGCGGCGGCGACCGACTCCGGGTGATAGGGCCGGCCGTCGAGCAGCGCCCGGCCGCCGGTGAGGGGCCGGGTGCCGGCGAGGGCGCGGCCGAGGTCCAGGTGGCCGGCTCCCGTGAGGCCGACCATGCCGAGGATCTCCCCGGCGCGCAGGTCCAGGTCGACGGGTCCGGCGCCCTCGGTGGTGACGCCGGCCAGCCGCAGCACGGTGGTGGCCGCTGCCCCGGTGGTGCGGGGGCCGGGCGGCCGGTGGCTCTGCGGTTCGTGGCCGACGATGTCGCGCACCAGCCGGCCCTGGCTGTGTCCGGCGAGGACGCCCTGGCTGATGAGACGGCCGTCGCGCAGGACCGCGAAACGGTCGGAGACCCGGTAGACCTCGTCGAGGCGGTGACTGACGTAGACGATGGCGTGGCCACGGTCGCGCAGGGTGTGCAGGACGTCGAAGAGCCGGACGCAGTCCGCTGCGGGCAGGCTCGCGGTCGGTTCGTCGAGGACGATGAGACGGGCGCGGGTGGACAGCGCGCGGGCGATGGCGACGAGGGAGCGTTCGGCGCGGGTGAGGTCGGCGACGGCCGCGTCGGGGTCGAGGTGGCCGGCCACGATGTCCAGCGCCTCGACGCAGCGCCGGCGGACCTGCCGCCAGGAGACCAGGCCGGCGCGGCGGGGGTAGCCGGTGCCCAGGGCGACGTTCTCCGCCACCGTCATCCACTCGACCAGACCGAGGTCCTGGTGGATGAAGGACATCTCGGCGGACGCGGCGTCCGTGCCGAGGGGGTGGCCGGCCACGGTGATCCGGCCCTCGTCGGCACGGTGGACACCGGCGAGGATCTTGATGAGGGTGGACTTCCCGGCGCCGTTGTGGCCCAGGAGAGCGAGGACGCTGCCCGCGCGCAGGTCGAGGTCCACGTCGGCGAGGGCCAGGGTGCCGCCGAACCGCTTGGACAGTCCGCGGATCGTCGCCAGCGGGCGGGAGGCCGGGGGGTTGGGGGGAGCTGTGTCTTCGGGAGCGTCGTTCACAGACTTCTCCGGAATGTGCAGGCCGAGGACCGATCCAACGGCTCGACCAACATCCTGAACTCGGGCCAGCATTGTGGTCAATGCTCGTGCCGGCTTTTATTCCCCCGAGCGGTTCCCGGCCCGCCCGCCGGCTCATCCGCCGCCGAGGCGTGCTCCCGGCGGGAGCATGGGGTTCTCCATTCCCGCCGCGATCGTCCGCAGATCCGTCAGCAGCGCCGCGCGCAGCTCGTCGTCGAGTCGCGCCTTGAGCACGGTGACACTGATGGCGAACATCGCCGAGTCGGTACGGAACCCGCTGACCGCAACGGCCAGGCAGACGACGCCGGGTGTGGCCTCCTCGTCGTCGATCGCGTAGCCCCGCTCCCGCGTTCTCGCCAGGTCCGCCAGCAGCGCGGGCGCGGAGGTGAGGGACCGCTCGCTCAGGGCCGGCAGGGTACGGCCGCGCAGCCGGTCCTCGGCCGCCGCCGGGTTCAGGGTGGACAGGATGGCCTTCCCGGTGGCCGTGCAGTTGGCCGGGAAGCGGTCGCCGATGTTGGCGGTGAGCCGCAGCGGCTGCGTGCCGTCGTACCGGGCCAGGTAGAGCACGTCCAGGCCGTCCAGCACGGCGACGCGGGCCGTCTCCCGGGAGACGTGCGAGGTGCGCCGGCACAACTCGTAGAAGTCGCGCACCTGATCCACCGTGGACAGGTAGCGGCCACCGAGTTCGACCAGCTTGCGGCCCAGGCCGAAACCCGCTCCGTCGCGCGTGATCATGCCCGCGGCCTCCAGGGAGGCGCAGAGGTTGCCCGTCGAGGACTTCGGCAGCCCCAGGATCCGGGCGATCTCGCTGACCGACAGGCGGCGGCCCTCCGCCTCACCGAGCGTGTCCAGGATCGCCACGGCCCGAGTCACCGCCGGAACAAGGCTTTCCGGATCGCTTGCGTTCACCCGCAACTCCGTCCATCATTCTGTTCGACGTACAGCATGTTGTGATTGTCTCTCGTATCTCACCGAACGACAATGGCGTCGGCGCACGCTTCGGCGGTGAGTCCTGGTGAAGCCCCGGCCGCAGCGCGCCGTCCGGGCCGGCCGATGAGATCCTCCGAGCCTTGGAGCGCTGAGCAGCGATGACCAGCAGCCCGTTCGATTCCCTGCCTCCTCTGGCCTCTTCCGTCTCCCCCGACAACGGACCGCACCTCTCGCGCGAGGAGTTCGACGCCCTCTTCGAGACGGTCCGCACCTGGGGCCACTGGACCCCCGCCGACCGCGGCGCGTGGAACAGGGTCACCCCCGCGCACGTCCAACGCGCCACCGCCCTCGTCCGCAGCGGAACCACCGTCCCGATGGCCCTGCCCTGGAACACGAAGGCGGGACCCGACAACGGCAAACCCGCCCTGCACTATATGTCCGACCTCGGCGACGTCGAGAGCCCCGAGCCGTCCTGCCACAAGGACTTCATCGCCGTCGACTACCACGGCAAGGGCGTCAGCCACCTCGACGCGCTCTCCCACATCGCCTATCGCGGGCAGCTCTACGACGGCCGGACGGCCCGCGAGGTCGTCGACGCCGCCGGCGCCCACTTCGGCGCCGTATCGGCCCTGGGCCCCCTGGTCACCCGAGGCGTCCTCATCGACCTGCCCGCCGCCCTCGGCGTCGACTGGCTCGAACCCGGAACCGCCGTGCACGCCGAGGACCTGCTCGCCGCGGAACAGGCGCTCGGCGTGACCATCGGCGAGGGCGACGCGGTCCTCCTGCGCTCGGGACACTTCCGGCGCCGCGCCGAACTCGGGGCGTGGAACCCCGACAACGCGAGCGCCGGCCTCCACGTCGACGCCGTACCCCTGCTGGCCGAGCTCGGGATCGCGCTGCTCGGCGGGGACGGCGACAGCGATGTACGGCCGTCCCCCGTCGAGGGGCTGCACTCTCCCGTCCACGCCCTCGCCATCACCGCCATGGGCGTACCCCTGCTGGACAACCTCGATCTGGAGGCGCTGTCCACCGCCTGCGCGGCGGAGGGCCGTTACGAGTTCCTGCTCGTCGTGGCACCACTGAACATCCCCGGCGGCACGGGCTCGCCCGTCAACCCGGTCGCGGTGCTGTGATGGCCGGCAGCCGGTTCACCGTCGGCGTCAGCCACGACTTCCTCGGCCGCGACGGCCGCAACGTGTGGGGAGACATCCGGCTGAGCGAGCTGGACGCCGCCGGGGTCGCCTGGCGCTACCTGCCCAGCGACACGGACGAACTCCTCGCGGCGGACATCGACGGCCTGGACGCCGTCCTGTTCGCGGCACCCGCCGTCACCACCCGCACCTTCACCGGCGCCGGCCGGCCCCCGGTGCTCCTCGCCCGCTTCGGCGTCGGCTACGACGCGGTCGACCTCGACGCCTGCACCCGGCACGGCGTCCTGGTGAGCATCACCCCGGACGGAGCGCGGCGCCCCGTCGCCACGGCCGCGCTCACCCTGCTGCTGGCCGTGCTGCACAACGCCACCGTCAAGGACCGGCTGGTACGGGAGGGACGCTGGGCCGAGCGGGAACGGTGGATGGGGCGCGGGCTCACCGGCCGCCGTATCGGACTGTTCGGCCTCGGCAACACCGCCCGCGACCTGGTCGGACTGCTGCGGCCGTTCGAGGCCGACGTCATCGCCTGCGACCCCTACTGCCCGCCGGAGACCGCAGCGGAACTCGGGGTACGTCTCACCGACGCGGACACGGTGATGGCCGAGTCGGACGCCGTGATCGTGATGTGCGCCCTGACCGAGGAGACCTTCCATCTGGTCGACGCGCGCAGGCTCTCCCTGATGAAACGTTCGGCGGTCCTCCTCAACGTCGCCCGCGGCCCGATAGTCGACGAGACCGCCCTGATCAAGGCGCTGCGCGACGGGCGCATCCGAGGGGCCGGACTGGACGTGTTCGAGACCGAGCCCCCCGACCCCGGCAACCCGCTGCTGCGCATGGACAACGTCGTCCTCAGCCCGCACAGCCTCGCGTGGACGGACGAGATGTCCGCCGGCAACGGCGGCAGCGCGGTCCGGGCCATCCTCGACGTGGCGACCGGCAGACTGCCCCGCTTCGTCGTCAACCGGGACGTGCTCGACCACCCGGGCCTGTCCGGGCGGCTGGGCGAACTGGCGGCCCGCGATGGGCTGTTCACCGACGCGGAGCTCCCCACGTGACCTCGCCGTCCACAGAGGCCACAGAGGCCACAGGGTCCGCACGGTCCGCGACGGTCGGCTTCGTCGGGCTCGGAGCGATGGGGCTGCCGATGGCCGCGAGCCTGGCCGGGGCCGGCTTCGACGTCCTGGCCTGGAACCGCGGCCGGCCGGCGCTCGACTCGGCCGTCGAGGTCGGCTGCCGTGCCGCTGAGCACCCCGGGCAGGTGGCGGCCACGGCCCCCGTCGTCCTCACCATGCTCCCCGACCTGCCGCAGGTACGGGACGTCCTCGACGGACTGCTGGCCGAACCGGCGCCGGCCCTGCACACCCTCGTCGTGCTGGGCACCGTCTCCCCGGCCGGGGTCCGCGACCTGGCCGGCGAACTGCGACCGCGTGGCATCACGGTCGTCGACGCCCCGGTCAGCGGCGGTGTCACCGGCGCCCGTGACGCCTCCCTGTCCATCATGGCGGGCGGCCCGGTGGACGCCGTCGAACGCGTCCGCCCGTATCTCGCCGCGATGGGGTCGACCGTACGCCGTATGGGAGACACCGGAGCCGGATCGCTCGCCAAGGCGTGCAACCAACTCGTCGTCGCGGGAACCCTGGTGGCCCTCGCCGAGGCCGTCGTGCTCGGTGAGCGCGGCGGACTGGAACCGGCGGCCCTGCTGGAGGTCCTGGCGGGCGGGCTCGCCGCCTCCGAGGTGCTGGCCCAGAAACGACGCCGCCTCGCCGACGGCGACTTCAGCCCGTCAGGACCAGCGCGCTATCTCGACAAGGACCTCGGCTTCGTCCGGCAGAGCGCCGCCGACGTCCGCGTCACGCTGCCGCTGTCCGACACCGTCGCCCGGCTGTACGCGGCGGTCACCGCCCAGGGCCTCGGCGACCTGGACAACAGCGTCGTCCTGCACCTCCTGCGCGAGGGCCGCGGCCTTGCGCACCCCACGGCAGAGGACTGAACAGTGCAGACAGAAGAGGAGGTGGGGGTGGCCGGACTCGGCGTCATGGGCTCGGCGATCGCCCGCCGGCTCCTGCGGCGCGAACACGCGGTGCGGGTGTACGACATCCGGCCCGACGCCGTCGCGGACCTCGCCCGTGACGGGGCGCTCGCCGCAGAGACGGCGGCTCGACTGGCCGGGGCCCGCGCGGTGATCCTGTCCCTCAACACCGCCGAGATCGTCGAACACGTGGTGTTCGGCCCGGACGGCGTCCTCAGCGCCGCGCCGGACGGTGTGCTCGTCATCGACATGTCCAGCATCGACCCCGGCAGCACCCGCGCATTCGCCGAGCGCGCGGGGCGGCTGGGCGCGGGCTGGGTCGACGCGCCGCTCTCCGGCGGGGCTCCGGGGGCCGAGCGCGGCGACCTGACCCTGATGCTCGGAGGCGACGAGAAGGACGTGGAGCGGGCCCGGCCCGTCCTCGCCGCGCTGGCGGCCCGGCTGACCCATCTCGGGCCCGCCGGATCAGGACAGCTGGTGAAGTCCGTCAACCAGGTGCTGGTCGGCTGCGGATTCGCCGCGCTCGCCGAGGCGGCGGCCCTGGTACGGGCGGCGGGTCTGCCACCCCGGCAGGTGCTCGGCGCGCTCAGCGGAGGCAGGGCCGACTCGGCGCTGCTCCAGGAGTTCTTCGTCAAGTTCGCCGAGGCCGACCTCTCCCCGACCGGACGCGTCAGCAACATGGTCAAGGACCTGGAGGCCGCCCGCGACCACGCACGCGCGGCCGGCGTACCGCTCCCGGTCACCACCTGCGTGGCCGAACTCCACCGCTGGCTCACCACGGCCGGCCACGGCGACGCCGACAACGCGGCGCTGATGCACTACTACGCTCCGCAGGAGGTACGGCCGTGAGGGCTGCTCAGCCCTCGGAGATGCTGATGGCCCTGACCGGGCAGGTGCGGACCGCCTCCCGCAGCAGCGGGTCCCCGCCGCCGTCCTCGCGGCCCGGCAGCACCTCGCTCAAACCGTCCTCGTCCTGAGTGAAGACGCCGGGCGCGGTCAGGGCGCACTGGGCCGAGCCGATACAGACGTCCCTGTCGATCTCGATACGCATGGCGGCCAACTCCTACCAGGTGACGGGAAGTTCGAGCATTCCCTGGATCGTGTCGCCCGGCTTGAAGGGAATCTCCTCAGCGGGCGCGGCCAGCCGCAGACCGGGCAGCCGTTCGAAGAGTGTCCGCAGCGCGATCTCCATCTCGGCCCGCGCCAGGTTCTGCCCGAGACACTGGTGGACGCCGAAGCCGAACCCCAGGTGCTGCCGGGCCGGGCGGTGCCAGTCCAGCTCGTCGGGGTTCTCGAAGGCGTCGGCGTCGCGGTTGATGAGGGACGGCGTGAAGATGAGCCCCTCGCCGGCCCTGATCGTCGTACCGGCGATCTCGATGTCCTCGACGGCCAGCCGCAGGAGCCCGTCCGCGATGGCCAGGAACCGCATCAGTTCGTCCACCGCGGCGGGCCACAGGGACGGGTCGGCGCGCAGTTCGGCCAGTTTCTCCGGGTGCTGGAGCAGGGTGAAGGTACCGAGCGAGAGCATGTTCGCCGTCGTCTCGTGCCCGGCCACCAGCAGGATGAACGCCAGGGCGACCAGGTCGGCCCGCTCCATCTCCCCTTCGACCATCTGCGTCCGGATCAGGTCGTCGAGCAGTCCGCCACCGGGCGTCACCTGTTTGCGGTCGATCAACGCGCCGAGGTAGGCGTCGAGTCGGGAGCCCGCGTCGGCGGCGTCCTCGGGCAGGCCGCGCGACATCCTGCGGCACTGCGTCTCGAAGAACTCGTGGTCCTCGTACGGGACGCCGAGCAGCGAGCAGATCACCATCGACGGCACGGGCAGCGCGAAGGCGTTCACCAGCTCGGCCGACGGGCCCCGCGCCACCATCGCGTCGAGCAGTTCGTCGACGGTTCGCTGGATCTGCGGCCGGAGTTCGGCCGTCCGCTTGAGTGTGAAGCTCGGGATCAGCGCCCGCCGTTGGACGGCGTGCTCGGGATCGTCAATGCCGCACACCGTCGGACGGCGGTCCCGGACGCCCGTGGCGAAACGCGGGTCGGGGATCGGGAAGCCGTCGCGCCATGCCTCGACGGACACGCGCTGGTCGACCATCAGTTCGCGGGCCACGGTGTGGCCGGTGACCACCCACACCTCGCGGCCGTCGTACAGGGTGATCCGTGACAGCGGCCGTGACAGCTCCTCGTAGGCGGCGGGCGGGCGATAAGGACAGGTACGGTCCTGAGGAAAAGGCAGAGCGGCGGACTGCGTCATCGGTGACCTCGCAGGCGAAGGGCTGGAGTCGGCCTGCGAGCAGTAAACAGGCGGCGCCGGCCGGCCCGTTCGCGTCACGGTGCCAAAACCGGCCCCCATCTCTGGTCGCCCGGACCAATCCCGCCGGGCCCTTGGACCGTGTCACCAGATTCGGGCGCGACGTTGGGACCACGGAGCGAGAACCCGCACACACGGGGATTGTCTACTCACCGCATGCTGAGCTCGCGACCCGCCCCACCAGCGGCACGGCCGACCGCAGGGTTCCCGGACGACGGTCCGCCGGTGAGACCGGGTGCGTTCGTCGGCCGCCGCAGCGAACTGCGCATGCTCCGGCAGGCGGCCGGCAGACACCGGCTCGTCACCCTGACCGGGCCGGGCGGATGCGGCAAGACCCGGTTGCTGGCGGAGGCTCTGCGCGGCTCGCTCGCACGCGCCGACCAGAACGTGTGGTGGGTGGACCTCGCACCGGCGGCCGACGGCCCGGCCGTCACCGAGCTGATCGCCGCAGCGGTCGCCTCGAAGCCGGCTGCCGACAGGCTGGTCTCCGCCATCGGCGACCAGCACGCCGTACTCGTCCTGGACACCTGCGAGCGCGCCCTCGACCCCTGCGCCCGGCTCGTCGCCGAGCTGATCGACCGCTGCCCGGGGCTACGGATCCTGGCCACCGGCCGGGAGGCACTGGCCCTGCCCGGCGAGGCGGTCGTCCCGGTCCCGCCCCTCTCCGTCCCCCCGCCAGGGCACCGCCTCAGCCTCTGGGAGCTGGGGCGGACCGACGCCGTCCGGCTGTTCGTCGACAGGGCCCGCGCCGCCGCACCCGACTTCGAGCTGACCGAGGCCAACGCCGCCGCCGTCGGCACGCTGTGCGCTCACCTCGACGGCCTTCCCCTCGCCATCGAACTCGCCGCGAGCCGCGTGGCGCGACAGCCGCTGGACGAGATCCTCCCCGCGTTGTACCGCGACAACCGGCAAGCGAGCCTGCGCACCGTCGCCGACGGGAGCTACCAGTTGCTCGGCGCACGCCACCGGGCCGTACTGCGCAGGCTGTCGGTACTGCCGAGGGACGTCGCCCTCGACGCCGCCGAGGCGGTGTGCGCCTTCGGCGACGTATCGGCGGCCGAACTGCCCGGTCTGCTGGCGGATCTCGCGGCGAAATCGCTGCTCACCCGCTGCCCGCCCGCCGCCGGAGGCGGAATCCGGCAGCTCGGGACCGTCCGGCGGTACGCCGCCGACCGCCTCGCCGAGGCCGGCGAGCAGGCCGCCGCCCGGCAAGCCCTGATCGCCTGGCTGGACGACCGCGCGACGGAGTTCGTCCGGACCGGGTACGTACCGGAGCAGACGGCATGCTGGATCGCCGCGCGGAGCGAGTACCTGGCCCTGGCGGTCCGTTGGACCGGCGGACGTCACCTCGCCCTGGCCACGATGTACGGCTGGCACCTGGCGCGGACCGGTGACCTCCGGGCCGCCGAACGCGTCCTGGAGCAGGCGTCTCTCCGCTCACCGCATCGCGATGTGCTCCTCACTCATCTCGCCGGGGTGCGGTTCGCCTCGGGCGCGCGGGCGGCCGGTATCCAGGGCCTGGAGCAGGCGGTCTCGGCGCTCGAACAGGCGGGGAACGACGCCGGCCTTGCCGCAGCGCTGCTGGCCCTCGGTGCCGCCCGCGCGCGCGAAGGCGAGACGGCATCGGCGGTACGGCACTACGAGGACGCGTCGGCGTTGCTGACCGCGCGCGGCGAGCACGCGGGCGTCGCCGCCTGCCGGCTCTACCTCGCCTGGCTCGCGGCGCGGTGCGGGGACCCCGACCGCGCGGAGCTGGCCACCGAACAAGCGCTGCCGGTGCTGCGCCTGTACGGCGAGTCGCGCCTCGCGTCGTTCGGATGGTGCACCGTCGGCACCGCCGCGCTGGCCCGGGGCGATCTCGTGACCGCCGAGTCGGCGTTCTCGCAGGCCGTCGAGTGCGCCGAGGACGATGAGCCGGCGCCCGCGCTGGACGGACTGGCGGCAGTGGCCGCGAGCACGGGCCGGCACCGGCGGGCCATCGTCCTCAGAGCGGCGGCGGAAAGACTCACGCGCACGCCGTCCACCTCGCCGTGGCACAGCCTGTTCACTGGCAAGCCCCTCGTCACCGGCCCCCTGCTCGAAGCGGGGACGTACCGCGCCGCCGAGCGACTGGCCCGCAGGATGACCCGTCAGCAGCTCCTCGACTACGTGCACAGCGGCACCGCACGTCCCGCCACCGCCGAGCCACCGCTGAGCCGGCGGGAGAACCAGGTCGCCGAGTCCGTCGCGGCCGGGCTGACCAATCGCGGGGTCGCGGCGAGGCTCCAGATCTCGGAGCAGACCGTCGGCTCCCACATCACCAGCATCTACTCCAAGCTGGACCTGAGTTCTCGCTGCGAGCTGGCGACGTGGCTCGCGGCCAGAGCCTCCGGAGAGTGACCGCGATGACGCCGACCTGGTCGCGGTGCTCGTCCTGCGGCGGCCCCCTGCCCACCGGACGGCCGGGACCGGCCGCGACGTACTGCTCCAACGCGTGCAGGCAACGCGCCCATCGCCGGCGCCAGCACGACCGGACAGCGCTCGGTGTCGTCGGCGGCACCGGCAGCGTCCGAGCCCTCCAGCCGACGGCCGACAGCTTCGTCGGCCGCGAGACCGACATCGCGCACGCGGTACAACTGCTCCGGCGCCACCGGCACCTCACGTTCGTGGGACCGCCGGGCGTGGGCAAGTCCCGGCTGGCCCGCGAACTCGCCCACCGGACCAGGCAGTCCTACCCGGGCGGTGTGTGGCGCCTGGACCTGGGCTCCGTCACGGAACCGGCCGAGGCCCGCGCCGACCTCGCCGGGGCGCTGTGCCTCGGGCGGCTTCCCGCGCTGGTCCTGCTGGACAACTGCGACGAGGCCCTCGACCTGGCCGCCGGGCTGGCCGAGTACGTGTCCGGTCGGCGGCCCCACGCGACGACCCTGCTCACGAGCCGGGAACCGGTGCGCCTCGCCGACGAGATGCCGGTGCCGGTGAGCCCGCTGCCGGCCGCCGGACGGGCCGACCGGGACACGCCCGTCTCCGCCGCCGTCCGCCTGTTCGTCGAGCGGGCCGATCCCTCCTTCGCCCTGGACCCGGGCAACGAGGACGACGTGGTCCGCCTGTGCGCACGCCTCGACGGCCTGCCGCTGGCCATCGAGTGCGCCGCGCGGAGAACCGGGTTCTTCACGCCGGGCGAGATCCTCGAACGGCTCGGCGACGGACTCGACCTGCTGAGCGGGCCCGGCCGGTGCCGGGGCCCGCGCGAGGCTCTCCGGCGGAGCTACCTCCTGCTCGGCCGGAGCGAACAGGCGGTGTTGCGGCGGCTGTCCGTGCTGGGCACCGAGTTCGACCTCCCCGACGCGACGCTGGTCTGCGCGGGCGAGGACGTCCCCGCCACCGCCGTCGGCGACCTGGTCGCCCGCCTCGCGGCGAAATCCCTCGTCACCGTCGCCGACGGGCGATACCGCCAGCTGAACGTGGTGCGCGGGTTCGGCCGCGACGCCCTCGCCGCCGAGGGCGAGGACGCCGACGTACGCGACCGGTGGGTCGCCGCGCTCGTCCGCGCCATGGAACGGGACGGCAGCGTCGCGGCGGACCGCGAGACCCTGCTGGACGCCTACGGCTGGGGGAGCGACCGCCGCCCCGAGTGGACGGGGCCCCTCGCCGTCGCGCTCGGCCGCTGCCTGCTGTGGCACGGCCAGGTCCGGCCGTCCGACTACGACCTCGTACGGTCCGCGCGCACCGTGGTCCCGCCGGACTCCCCGTGGTCGGGCCCCCTGCTGCTGGAGTGTGCCGCGCTGGCCGGCTGGGTCGGTGACAGTGCCGGCGCCCTGGCGTTCGCGCTGGACGGCATCGAAGCCGCGCGCGCACCGGCGCTGCGGGCCCGGGCGCTGCTCGAACTCGGTGCCGCGTACTCCTCGGCAGGTGAACTCGCCCGCGCCGGGCGCTATTTGGAGGAAAGCCTCGCCATGAACCGCGCGGCCGGGCAGGAAGGACAGGTCGGCGCGTGCCTGTACCGGCTGGCGGCCAACGCCCTGTCCCTCGGGGACGCCCACCGCAGCGGCGCCCTGGCCGCGAAAGCCGTCGCGTCACTGAAGGTGTCGGGCCCCCGCCCGATGCTGCTGCTCGGCCTGCACCTGGCCGGCCATGCGGCCGTCGTCCGGGGCGACGTCGAACACGCGCGTGCGCGTTTCGTCGAAGGACTCCACGCGGCCGAGGGACTTCCCTGGGCCGCCGGTCTCATGCTGGAAGGCCTGGCCGTCAAAGCCGTACGGGACGGGTACGCGGCGCCGGGGCTCTACATCGGCGGCGCGGCGCTCCGTTTTCGCACCGTGGTCCCGCGCCCCGGGCAGGGGTGGGACCGGTTGGTGAGGACCACCCTGGAGCGTGCGCGCGGCGAGGTCGACGTACGGGAGAACCAGCGGATCGGCGCGGCAGCGGCCCGGGCGACGGTCCAGGACCTGGTGGCCTACGTCCGGCCGTGCGGGGAGTCCGGTGACGACCCGACGGCACGTCCCCTTCTCGCCGAAGGGGAACGCGACCTGCTCACGCTGGTCGGGCACGGGCTGACCAACGTGCAGATCGCGCGGCGGCTGCGGATCTCACCGCGCGCGGTCGCCTACCGGCTGACCGGCGTACGCCGCAAACTCGGCCTGCGCTCGCGGACCGACCTCGCCGTATGGGCGGGCCGCGATCCCGGCTGAGGACGGCTGTACTAGACGCGGTACGGGGACGCGGGGACGAGGGCCTCGGTGATCGCCTGGATGACCTGCGCGCTATGGGCGTTGAGGTAGAAGTGGCCGCCGGTGTACGTCCGCAGGGTGAACGGCCCGTTCGTCTGCTCGCGCCAGTCGGCCGCCTCGTCGGGGGTCACCCGGGGGTCGGTGTCGCCGAGGTGGGCGTGGATCGGTGTGTCGAGCAGCGGACCCGGTATGAAGCGGTAGGTCTCGACGGCGGTGTAGTCCGACCGCAGCGTCGGCAGGAACAGCCGCACCAACTCGTCGTCGCCGAAGACCCGTTCATCCGTGCCGCTGAGCTTCCTGACCTCCGCGAGGAGCCCGGCGTCGTCGCGCAGGTGCACGGTTTCCGGGCGGATACGGGTGGGGGCGACCCGGCCGGAGACGAACAGGGCGAGGGGCACCGTACCGGCCCGTTCGAGCCGCCGGGCCACCTCGAAGGCGACGCTGGCGCCCATGCTGTGGCCGAAGAGGACGGTGGGCCGGTCGAGCCACCGAGGCAGCAGTACCGACGCGATCGTCCCGGCGAGGTCCACGAGGGACGTGACACCGGCTTCGTGCCGCCGGTCCTGCCGGCCGGGGTACTGGATCGCCAGCACCTCGGCCCCCGGAGCCAGCGCCTTGGCGACCGGGAGGAAGTAGCTGGCCGAACCGCCGGCATGCGGAAAGCACACGACCCGGTACGGCGCGTCCTCAGCGGCGGCGAACCGGCGGATCCACCGGCCGTCGTCGTTCGTCTCCATCGTTCGTCATTTCCTTCCGTCATCGGGAAAAGCGGGAAAATAGCCGGACTCGGCGAAGAAGCGCGCATACAGTCCGAGCAGCTCGGGTGTGATCTCGGGGCAGGTGATGCCGGATCCGGCGAGGGCCTGTTCGGTCCCGCCGACGTCGACGGGGACATGGCTCGCCTCGCCCAGCTTCATGAACACGCTGAAGACATCGATGACCGGGAACAGCGCGTTGTCGCGGTCGGCCCGTACGGCTGCCACGAAGTCGGCCCAGGGCACGTCGTCGAGCCGGTAGCCGGATGCGCGGAGCCGGGCCGCCATCTCCCGGAAACCGGCCGGCTTGCGGTTCTGGAGGTGGAACGTCCGGCCGGCCGCCGACCGGGTCCGGGAGAGCCTCACCATGGCCGCCGTGACGTAGTCCACCGGGACCATGCCGATCAGCGCGTCGGCATTGGACGGCAGCGCCCCCGCCTGGATGCCGCCCTTGAGACTCAGCCAGATGAAGTCACGGGTCTGGCACGCCCCGTTGAGCTGGTCACCGCACACGACATCGGCCCGGTAGACCGTCACCGGCAGGCCGCGGCTCCTGGCGATGTCGATCATCCGCTCCGCCACGTACTTGCTCTGGGTGTATCCGGTCGGCAGCTCCGAGCCCGGCCCCGAGGGGTCGTTCGGTGCCAGCGCGCCACCGTGCGGCGCGCGGCGCGCGAAGACACCGGTCGACGAGAGGTAGTGCACCGGCACCGAGCGATACCGGGTGGCCAGCCTCAGCACCTCCTCGGTACCGGTGACGTTGGCCGCCTTCAACGCCGAGTACGGCTTCAGCCAGTTGACGTCGGCGCCGACGTGGTAGATCACGTCGACCGTGCGGGCGAGCGCGTCGGACGTCTCCGGCGCCAGACCGAGGCCGGGCCGGGCGAGGTCGCCGACGACGACCGCGAGCCGCTTCGCGTCGATCTCGTCCCAGAGCCGGTACCCCGTCAGAGTGGCGCGCAGGCGCTCGAACGCGGTCGCCTCGTCCTCGGCGCGGACGAGACAGTGGACCTTCGCCCCGGTCGACCGCATCAGGTCCCTGAGCAGGAAGGCGCCGACGAACCCGGTCGCGCCGGTCAGGAACACGGTGCCGGGGTCCGTGGGGGCCGTCTCGGCGGGCGGGACCACGTCGGCGGCGAGCCGGATCTCCGCGTCGAAGTCCACGGCGGCCTGTGCCGGGGCCAGCGAGCCGCCCATCAGCTCGGAGTGCAGGTGCTCGACCAGTGTCGTGAGGTTCTCGTGGTCGAACAGCGCACTCGGGGACAGGCGTACGCCGGTCGCCGTGCTCAGCCGGTTGCTGAGTTCGACGGCGGTGAGGGAGTCGAGGCCGAGGTCCTTGAACGGGTGGCCGGGGTCGATGCCGGTGAGGTCGTCGTGGCCGAGGGTCGCGGCGAGTTCGGTGTGGGTGTGGTGGAGGAGCTGCCGGTGCTGTTCGCCGTGGGACAGGCCGGCCAGCCGCTGGAGCAGGGGCGGGGTCGCGTCGTCCGCGAAGGTGTCCCGGGCCTCCGTCAGGTCGGCCAGCAGGGGGCTGGGACGGTGTGCGGTGAAGGCCGGGACGAACCGCCGCCAGTCGGTGTCGGTGACCGTCAGCAGCGTGTGGCCATCGAGCAACGCCTGTTCGAGCGCGGTGATCGCGGGCTCGGGGTCCATCGGCCGCAGCCCGATGCGGGCGAGGTGTTCCAGCAACTCCTCACTGGCCAGGCCGTCGCTGCTCCAGGTGCCCCAGGCGATCGAGGTGGCGGCCAGGCCCCGGCTGCGGCGGTGGCCCGCGAGGCCGTCCAGGAACGCGTTCGCGGCGGCGTATCCGGGGGAGCCCGCGCTGCCCCAGCTGGACGCGCCGGACGAGAACATCACGAACGCTTCCAGGTCCAGGCCCAGTTCTCCGGTCAGCTCGTGCAGGAGCCACGCGGAGCCGGCCTTGGCCCGCCACAGCCCCGCCAGCCCGTCGGCGGTGATCTCCCCCACCGGGGCGTCCCCGTCGCCCACTCCCGCCGCGTGCACCACCGCCGTCAACGGGAACTCGCCGGGGATCGCGGCGAGTACGGCCGTCAGCCCCGCACGGTCCGCCGCATCGCACGCGGCCACCGTCACCCGCGCCCCCGCCTCTTCCAACTGGGCCCGCAGGCCTGCCGCACCGTCGGCGGCCATGCCACGACGCGACACCAGTACGACGTGCTCGGCGCCCCGCGCCACCGCCCAGCGCGCCATGTGCGCCCCCAGCGCCCCCGTCCCGCCGGTGATCAGCACCGTTCCGCGCATCGCCCACGTGCGGTCGCCGCGCCCGACGCCCGGAGCCGACCGCACGAGCCGCCGCGCGAATACTCCGGCCGGGCGTATCGCGACCTGGTCCTCGCCTCCCGGCCCGCCGGACACCACCGACCGGAGCCGCCCGGCAACCTCCTGGTCGATCCGCTTGGGCAGGTCGACCAGCCCGCCCCACCGGTGCGGCAACTCCAGCGCCGTGGCCCGGCCCAGCCCCCACAGCGCGGTCTGCTCCGGCGAGCACACCTCGTCCTCCGTCCCGACCGCGACCGCACCCCGGGTCAGACACCACAGGGGTGCCGTCACCCCTGCCCCGGCAAGGGCCCGCACCAGCCACACCGTGCCCGCCAGCCCCACCGGCACGGACCCGGCGACACCGTCCCCGAGGGCCAGCAGCGAAACGACGGCGGTCACCTCGCGTACCTGCGCACCGGCCACCGCGTCCACAACAGCCTGTTCACCACCGGCCGGATCCACCTCGACCGGCACCGCCGCTCCCAGCCCCGACGCCACCATCTCCTTCCACTCCGCAGGCACACCCGTGGGGACGACCACCAGCAAGGTCCCGTCCTCCCTGGCAGCGGGCGCCTCCCAGGGGCGCCACCGGTCCTCGTACCCCCACTCGGACGTCCCCGCCACCGGGGAAGACGTACCGGCCTGCGCCGGGGCGAGCCAGTACGGCCTGCGCTGGAAGGGGTACGTCGGCAGGTCGATCCGGCGCGAGCCGGTACCGGCGAACACCGCGCGCCAGTCGATCCCGGTGCCGAGGACGTGCGCCTGGGCGAGCCCGGTGAGCAGCGTCCGCACCTCCGGCCGACCGCGCCGTTGCAGTGCGACGAACCCCGCGTCCACGCACTCCCGGCCCATCGCGGCCAGGACACCGTCCGGCCCGACCTCGACGAACCGGGTCACGCCCTGATCGCGCAGCCGGCGCACCTGATCGGCGAACCTGACCGGCCGCCGCACGTGCCCGATCCAGTAGTCCGGCGTGGACACCTCACTCGCCGGCGCGGCCATGCGGACCGCCGGTGTCCCGAACGCGAGCCGGCCCGCGACCTCCGCGAACTCGTCCAGCATCGGTTCCATCAGCGGCGAGTGGAAGGCGTGACTCACCTTCAGCCGGCTCACCTTGTGTCCCCGGTCGGACAGCGTGCGCGCGAGCGAGGACACGGCGTCCCCGCTGCCGGAGAGCACGACGGACCGGGGGCCGTTCACCGCCGCGATCCCCACCTCCGCCCCGCGCCCGGCCAGCAGCGGCAGCACCTCGTCCTCGGCGGCCTGGACGGCGAGCATCGCGCCGCCCTCGGGAAGCGCCTGCATCAGCCGGGCCCGCGCTGCGACCAGCGCACACGCGTCCGGCAGGGCGAGCACTCCCGCGACGTGCGCCGCGGTGAGCTCACCGACCGAGTGGCCGGTCACGTAGTCCGGGGTGACACCCCAGGACGCGAGCAGCCGGAACAGCGCCACCTCGTACGCGAACAGCGCCGGCTGCGTCCACTCGGTGCGGTCCAGGCCCGCGCCCCCGAACACCACGTCCTTCAACGACCCCGGCAGCAGTCCGGCGAAGCCGTCGCACACCTCCTCGAAGGCGGAGGCGAACACCGGGAAGGTCTCGGCGAGTTCACGGCCCATCCCGGCCTGCTGCGCCCCCTGCCCGGTGAACAGGAACGCCGTCTGGCCTTCACCGGCCACTCCGTGCAGCGTCGTGGCGCCGGGACCGCCGTCGGCGACGGCCCGTACGCCTGCGACGAGTTCGCCGACATCCTTGCCGAGCACGGCGGCCCGGTGCGGGAAGGCGGTCCGACCCGTCGCCAGCGAGTACGCGACGTCACGGGCCTCGACCTCGCCCGAGGACTCCACGAAGGACACCAGCCGGGCGGCCTGTGCGCGCAGGGCCTCGGGAGTGCGCGCGGACAACAGCCACGGAACGACCGGCAGCGTGCGGCCGGTGTCGGCGGGGGCCGGTTCGTCCTCGGGTGCCTGTTCGAGGACGATGTGCGTGTTGGTGCCGCTCACGCCGAAGGCCGACACGGCGGCGCGGCGGGGCCGGCCGGCGTCCGGCCAGGGCAGTGCCTCGGTGAGCAGCTCGACCGTGCCCGCCGACCAGTCGACGTCGGAGGTGGGTTCGTCGGCGTGCAGGGTGCGCGGCATGACCCCGTGCCGCAGCGCCATGACCGTCTTGATCACACCGCCCACACCGGCCGCCGTCTGGGCGTGGCCGATGTTCGACTTCAGGGTCCCCAGCCGGACGGGCCGCTGCGGGGTGTGCGCCTGACCGTAGGTCGCGAGCAGCGCCTGCGCCTCGATCGGGTCGCCCAGCCGGGTTCCGGTGCCGTGCGCCTCGACGAGGTCGATGTCCGAGGGCGTCAGGCCGGCGTTGGCCAGCGCCTGCCGGATCACCCGTTGCTGCGCCGTGCCGTTCGGTGCGGTCAGCCCGTTGGACGCGCCGTCCTGGTTCATGGCCGAACCGCGGATCACCGCGAGCACCGGATGCCCGTTGCGCCGGGCGTTCGACAGCCGCTCCAGCAGGACCATCCCCACGCCCTCGGCGAAGCCCATGCCGTCGGCCGCGCTGGAGAACGCCTTGCACCGCCCGTCCGGAGACAGGCCGCGCTGGCGGCTGAACTCGACGAAGAAGGCCGGGTTGGCCATCACCATCGCACCGCCGGCCAGCGCCAGGGAGGACTCGTCGCGCAGCAGGGACTGAGCGGCCAGGTGCAGCGCGACCGGGGAGGACGAGCACGCGGTGTCCAGCGTGACCGCGGGCCCCTGTAGCCCGAGCGTGTAGGAGATGCGGCCGATCGCCACGCTCGATGACGTGCCGGTCATGAGATAGCCCTCGATGCCCAGCCCGGGGTCGTCGACGCCGGCTCCGTAGCCGTTGTAGAGCACGCCTCCGAACACGCCGGTGTCGCTGCCGCGCAGCGAGCGGGGATCGATCCCGGCCCGCTCGATCGCCTCCCAGCTGGTCTCGAGCAGCAGGCGGTGCTGGGGGTCCATCGCGAGCGCCTCGCGGGGGGACGTCCCGAAGAACGCCGCGTCGAACCCCTTGACGTCGGCGAGGAAGCCGCCGCCGCGGTTGTAGAACTTGCCCGGTGTGTCGGGGTCGGAGTCGTAGCTGCCCTGGACGTCCCAGCCCCGGTCCGACGGCAGCTCACCGATGGCGTCGACGCCGTTCGTGACGAGGTGCCACAGTTCCTCGGGCGACGTCACGCCGCCCGGGTACCGGCAGCTCATCCCGATGATCGCGATCGGCTCACGGGGGAGAGACTCCAGCTCCGCTATCCGCGCTTCGGCCCGGTGCAGGTCGGCGGTGACCCACTTGAGATAGTCGAGGAGCTTTTCCCGTTTTTCCATCGATGGCCGATCCTTTTCCCGTGTCCCGGCGAGACTGACCCACGATGAGCGTGGTGTTCTCCCGGCTCCGGGGCAATCAGGGTTTTGGGAAACACGACCCGTAACACGGGCGCGCGTTACGGGTCGCGCTTCCCGAACCCACTATTGCGAGGGCTTCACCGGGCCACGGACGATGCCAAGGCACCGAGGACCGGAGACCGGTCGCGGGACGAGACGCACGTGAGGAGCCATCGTGGCAGGTCCGATCCGTTTCTCCGACTCGAGCCTGACCGAACTGCTCGGCGCCTTCGGGACCGACGTCGAGTACGTCCGGGCGAAAGGCGACACACTTTTCTATCGGGCGAGCGACGGAACAGAGGTCGCTGTGCTGGACCTCCTGAGCGGAGTCGGATCGCTCATTCTCGGACACAATCATCCGGACCTCGTGGCCGAGGCGAAGAGATTCCTGGACGCCGATTCCCCCGTCCACACCCAGATGTCCGTGCACACAGGCGCCGACGAGGTCGGGCGTCTGCTCAACGAGATCATTCACCGTGAATTCCCCGGCGCGGAGGACTATCTGATATTCCTCGCCAACTCCGGCGCGGAGGCGGTCGAGGGAGCGGTCAAGCACGCGGAGTTCGACCGGCTGCACCGGGCGACGCGGCTGCTGGAGGAGATCGAGTGCAACGCGGGCGACGCGATCGCCGCCGTCCGCAGTGGAGCGGTCCGGCTGCCGGACGGACTGCCGTCGCTCCCTCCAGGTCACCCGGTGCCCACCACCGTCGAGGAATTCGAGAGCGTCCTCGCCGAACTGCTCGCCGGCAACCGGGAGAAGCTCGGCAGGCCCCCGGTCTTCTTCGCCCTGGAGCGGAGTTTCCACGGCAAGCTCGTCGGCAGCGTCCAGCTGACCCACGGCCCCGCCTACCGCGCGCCGTTCGCGACGCTCGGTCGCGCCACCCGGTTCGTACCGCCCGACCGGCCGGACGTCCTGCGCACGATCGCCGACGAGGAACGGGTCACGGTGTTCGACGTCGTGGCCCGCGACGGCTGCATCGACATCGTCGAACGGGACTTCCCGGTCTTCGCCGCCCTCATCGTGGAACCGGTCCAGAGCGAGGGCGGCATCCACGTCCTCACCGAGGAGTTCGCCACCGCCGTACGGGAGATCTGCGACGACATCGGCTGCCCCGTCGTCGTCGACGAGATCCAGAGCGGAATGGGCCGGTGCGGAGCGTTCTTCGCGGGCTCGCTCAACGGTTTCCGCGGCGACTACATCACCTTGTCCAAGTCACTGGGCGGGGGGCTCGCGAAGGTGTCGGCGACCCTGGTCCGCGCGTCGCTGTACCGCAAGGAATTCGAGTTCATCCACAGCTCGACGTTCGGCCGGGACGGCTTCTCCACCGCCATCGCCCTCAAGACGCTGCAAATCCTGGAGGCGGACGGCGGGAAAGCCTACGAGCGCGCCGCCGAGCGGGGCGAACGCCTGCTGCACATGCTGCGCGGTCTCGCCGATACGTACCCGGATGTCATCGCCGATGTCCGAGGCCGCGGGCTGCTGCTCGGACTCGAGTTCACCCCGCAGTACACCGCGACGTCGGCGATCATCAGGCAGCACACGCTGACCGGCACCTTCGGCCAACTCGTCGCGGGCTACCTGCTGCGGGTGCACGGCATCCGCATGCTGCCGACCGGCAGCGCACCCAACGTGCTGCGCATCGAACCGTCGATCTACCTCGGCGACGCCGAGATCGCCCAGCTCGAAGAAGCGCTCACCGAACTCTGCGAGGTACTGCGCAGCCAGGACGCGCTGCACCTCGTCCACCCGGTGATCTCCCCGGAGACGCGGCCGGCAGTCGCGGTCAGGGACTTCACGGCGACACCCGACGAACAGCCCGCCCAGCTGGACGACCAGCGCCCGGCGCGCAAGGTCGCCGTCATCAGCTACCTGCTGACCCCCGGCACGCTGCGGGAACTCGACCCCTCGCTCGGCGAGTTGGACGACCGCCAGCTGGAGACGTACGGCCGCAGGCTCGAACCGCTCAGGGCGATGCCACCCCTGCCCCCGACCCGCATCGACTCCCCGCTCGGCACGTCGGTGGAGCTCACCGTGTACCCGCTGGCCGTCACCTCGCAGCGGATGGCCGAGCGCATCCGGCAGGGACGGCACGACGAGATCCGGCAGGACGTCGAGGCGTACGCGCGCATCATCAGGGACCTCGGCTGCGAGATCGCCGGGATCGGCTTCCAAGCCGGGACGGCCACCGCCCGCGTCCCCGGGATCACGTTCACCTCCGGCCTGGCGCTCACCGCCGCGACCGCGCTGCGGGACCTGACGGCCGCCGCCGAGGAACGGCAAGGGCTCACCCTGGCGGTGCTCGGCGGAGCCGGACGCGTCGGCTCCACCTGCGCGGCACTGGCGGCGGAGGACGTGTCGAAGATCGTTCTCGTGGGCAGCGGCCGTGACGGCAGCGAACAGCGGCTGCGCGCCGCAGCGCACCGGGTCTACCAGGAAGCCTGGTCACGCATCGCCGAGGGCGGTGAACTGACCGGCATTCCCGCGTTGTTGGGGAAAGAACCACTGATCGACGGCTGGCTGCGCGAACAGCGTCCCGGCGACGAACCCAGCGGCGAACTCATCACCCGGTACCTCCAGGACCGGTACGGAACCGATCCTTACGTCGCGATCACCGACGACCTCTCCGCGCTCGCGGAAGGCCACCTGGTGCTGTCGGCGGTGACGAGTCCGACACCGGCCCTGACCGGCAAGCACCTCCGCGCGGGCGCCGTCGTGTGCGACGTGGCCGTACCGGCGAGCACCGTGGACAGCGCCGCACTGCTCCGCGACGGCATCCGCTACGTCCGCAGCGGCATCCTGGCAGCGCCCGGCGGGGCCGGCCTGCCCGCCGGCGCACGGGGCGGCCTCGGCGACGGAGAGCTGTTCGCGGGGATGGCCGAGGCGGTCGTGCTGGGGCTGTCCGGCGCCGCTCCCGAACAGTTCGGCGGCCCGGTCACCCGGTCCCAGGCGCACGACATCCTCGCGCTGGCCCGCCGGCACGGGTTCAAGCAGACCACGTTCTGACTCCGACACCTTCCGAGGAGAAGACACCATGACCGCAGACTCCGGCGCCCCGGGGCCGACCGCCTCGGACGAACTGGTCGCGAAGGCACATGAACTGACCCCGTTCCTGCGCTCCCACTCCGAGACCTCGGAGCGCGAGCGCACCCTCGCGCCCGAGGTCGTGACGGCGCTGCGCGACGCGGGCTTCTTCCGGCTGACGACCCCGGCGAAGTTCGGCGGCCACGACCTCAGCCTGTCCGCCCAGGTGGAAGTCATCGCGGCGGTGGCCAGGGGATGCGCGTCGGCGGGGTGGGTCCTCGCGGCCGAAGCGGCGTCGACGATGCTCGTCCACATCGTCTCGGAGGCGGCGATGGCGGAAGTCTTCGACGGCCGGCCGGACACGTTGATGCTGTCCACCGCCGTGGACCTGACCACGGCCACGGTGACGCCGACCGAGGGCGGCTTCCTGGTCTCGGGGCACTGCCGCTTCGCGACGGGAGCCGAGATCTCCGACTGGGCGCTGGTGACCTCGCTGGTGTTCAAGGCCGGCGACGAGGACCGCGTGCTGAGCTGTGTGCTGCCGCTGAGCGACGTGACGGTCGAACGGACGTGGAACATGTCCGGCATGAGCGGCACGGGAACGCACACGATCGTTCTCGACAACGTGTTCGTGCCGGAACACCGGACCCGGCAGTTCATCGTCTCCGAGGTGTACGCCAGCGACGAGGACGAGCGGCCGTCGTACTTCGTCCGGGCCAGCCTGACGACCCTCGCGGCGCTGGTCGGCGCGGCCCGGGGCGCGCTCGACGTCGTCCGGGAGAAGTTCTCGAAGGACCCGGCCGAGACGGACAAGCCGACCGACTTCAGGGGCGCCGCCGCCATGGAGTCACCGGGTATCCGCCTGTGGTTCGCCGAGGCGGCACACCTGATCGACAGCAGCATGCTGCACCTGATGCACGCCGCGAGCCGGCTCGACGGCGTCGGGTACGAGGAACCTGTCGAGTGGCTGGAACGGGCCGAGCTCAGGATGCACGCCTCCTCGTCGGTGCGGCTCGCACGCGAGGGCATGGAGAAGCTGCTCGACATCAGCGGTGCGCGTGGCTTCGCGCTGGCGAATCCGCTCCAGCGCTACTGGCGTGACCTCGCCGTCGGCAGCCGCCATGTCTCCTTCCACGCGCCGACCGCGCTGGAGGACTACAGCCTCGCGCTCTGGGGCAAACGGCCCTCGCTCGTTCTCATCTAGCCGACTCCGAAAAGGACGCTATGGACCCGCTATCCGAGGCTGTGCTGGCCGGTGCCTCGCCGGAGGAGCTGGAGCGCATCGCGCCACCGCCCGAGTACCTCGCCGCACATCTGCGCGCCGAGGACGTCGACATGTTCCGCGACGTCGCCGACAAGGACGTACGCAAATCGCTGCGGGTCGGCCGGGTGCCGATGCCCGAACTCGCGCCGGACGAGGTGCTCGTCGCGGTGATGGCCAGCGCGATCAACTACAACACGGTCTGGTCGGCGATGTTCGAGCCGATCCCGACGTTCAGGTTCCTGCGCCAGCTCGCCCGCCGGGGCGGCTGGGAGGCCCGGCACGACCAGCCGTACCACGTGGTCGGGTCGGACGCGGCGGGTGTGGTGGTCCGGACCGGGTCAGGCGTCCGCCGGTGGCGGGCCGGCGATCACGTGGTGACCAGCCCGATGCACGTGGACAGCGAGGAACCCATCGCGCACGCCGACGGGATTCTCGGCGAGGAACAGCGGGCATGGGGGTTCGAGACCAATTTCGGCGGGCTCGCGCACTACGCGGTGGTGCGCGCGACCCAGCTGGCGCCCAAGCCGGCGCACCTGACGTGGGAGGAGGCGGCCAGCAACCCGCTGTGCGCCGGCACCGCCTACCGGATGCTGGTCAGCGACCGCGGCGCGCGGATGAAACAGGGCGACGTGGTGCTGATCTGGGGCGCCGCCGGCGGCCTGGGCGCGTACGCGGTGCAGCTCGTGCGCAACGGCGGTGGCGTCGCCGTCGGCGTGGTCAGTTCGCCGGAGAAGGCCGACCTGGTGCGCAGGCTCGGCTGCGATGTCGTGATCGACCGGCACGAGCTGGGCATGCCGGCGGACGGCCGGCCCACCCCCGAGCAGACCATCGAGATCGGCAAGCGGCTCGGGTCGATCATCCGGCGGGAGGTCGGCGAGGACCCGCACATCGCCTTCGACCACGTGGGCCGCTCGACGTTCGGGATCTCCGTCTTCGTGGTCCGCCGCGGCGGCACGGTCGTCACCTGCGGATCGAGCAGCGGCTACGACCACACCTTCGACAACCGCTACCTGTGGATGCGGCTCAAGCGGATCGTCGGCAGCCACGCGGCCAACCTCCAGGAACACACCGAGTGCAACCGGCTCCTGTCGCTCGGCAGGATCCAGCCGGCGCTGAGCGAGGTCCATCCGCTGGAGGCGGTCGGCGAAGCCGCCCGACTGGTCCAGACCAACGCGCACGCCGGGAAGGTCGGTGTGCTCTGCCTCGCACCCGAGTACGGCATGGGCGTCACCGACCCGGAGCGGCGCGCCGCCATCGGCGAGGACCGCATCACCCTGTTCCAGCGGGCCACCGCGGCCGGTGCCCGATGAACACGCCGCAGTGGCTGGGCCGCGTCGGCGTGGTGGGCTGCGGGGTGATGGGCACCGGCGTCGCCGAACTCTGCGCGGTCCGGGGCCTGGACGTCGTCGTCTTCGGACGCCGCGAGACCTCGACCGACGACGCGCGCGAACGCCTCGCCCGATCACTGGACCGCGCCGTGCGCAAGGGCCGCACGACCGAGGCGGACCGCAAGGAAGCACTGTCCCGCACCTCGTTCACCACGGACCTCGGCGCGCTCCACGACTGCCGGATCGTGGTGGAGTGCGCGCCGGAACAAGAACCCCTCAAACGGGAGATCTTCACCGCGCTGGACCGGATCGTCACCGACGACGACGCCATACTCGCCTCGGTCACCTCCTCGATCCCGATCACCCGCCTGGCCCGCGCCACCGCACGGCCCGCCAAGGTCATCGGCACCCACCTGTTCAACCCGGCACCGACCATGCCACTGGCCGAGCTGATCCCCACCCTGCTGACCGACGACGAAACGGTACGGCGGGCCGAGGAGTTCCTCGGCGACGCGCTCGGCAAGCAGGTGATCCACGCGCCCGACCGCGCGGGCTTCCTGGTGAACACCCTGCTGGTGCCGTACCTGCTGTCCGCCGTCCGCATGGTCGAGATGAACGCCGCCTCGGCCGCCGACATCGACCGGGCCATGATGGGCGGCTGCGGACACCCGATGGGACCGCTGGCGCTGATCGACCTCATCGGCCTCGACGTCATCGCCGAGGTCGCCAGCAGCCTGTACGAGGAGTACAAGGAACCGCTCCACGCCCCGCCCCCGCTGCTGTCGCGCATGGTCGAGGCCGGGCTGCTCGGCAAGAAGACCGGGACCGGCTTCCACACCTACCGGACGTGACCGCTGACGGTCCGTGCGAGCCCCGACTGTTCACAAGGAGATCGGCATGCCGGTAGGCATCCTGGGAATTGGTTCGTATCTGCCGGAGAACGAGGTCTCCAGCGCGGACATCGCGCAGCGCGTCGGCGTCACCGAGGAGTGGATCCTCAGCAAGACGAAGATCGAGACACGGCGCTTCGCGGCCGACGACGAGGCGACCTCCGACCTCGCGGCCCGCGCCGCGCGCGCCGCACTGGCCTCGGCGGGGCTGACCCCCGACGAGATCGGCACGATCATCGTGTCGACGTCCACACCGGACTCCCCGCAACCGGCGACGGCATGCCTCGTCCAGAACCTGCTGGGCGCCCGCCGCGCCGCCGCGTTCGACGTGAACGCCGTGTGCAGCGGCTTCGTCTACGCACTGGCCCTCGCCGAGGGCCTGATCGCCGTGGACCCCGGCCGACGCGTGCTCGTCGTCGCCGCCGACCTGTACTCCCGGTCGCTGGACTTCGGCGACCGCCGGACCGCCGTACTCCTCGGCGACGGCGCCGGCGCGGCGGTCGTCGGGGAGGTGGGCGAGGGCTACGGCATCCAGCGCATCGACCTGGCGGCGCACGGCGACCTCCAGGGGCTGATCCGCGTCGAGGCGGGCGGAACCCGCCGTCCGGCCTCGCACGAGACGGTGGCCGACGGCGGCCACTTCTTCCGGATGGAGGGCCGCCTCGTACGGGAATTCGTCCTCGAACACGTGCCGGCGGCGCTTGGTCACTTGGTGCGGGAGGCGGGCGTCCCGCCGACGGAGGTCGGCCACATCGTCCCGCACCAGCCCAACGGCGCGATGCTCGACGAACTCGACAAGCTGTCCGGATTCCCCAACGCGCGCTTGCACCGGACCGTGGAGCGTTACGGCAATGTCGGCAGCGCTTCTGTGCCGGTGACGCTGGATGCCGCGCACCGGGAGGGCGCGTTGGACGACGGCGATCTCGTGTTGCTGACCTCGTTCGGCGGGGGGATGTCGACCGGGCACTGTCTGCTGCGCTGGCGGCAACCCGGAACGCGGTGACCCCCGGGCGCCCGCGCCGGTACTGAGGTTCTCGACTTCATCTTTCAGCGCCTGCTCGGCCCTTGGATGCAGGATCTGCCTGCTGTTTTGGGCTGGCGAACCTATGGCGCCGATCAGGCCGAACTGTTTACTCCCAAGGGCGCGAATCCACCCAGGTCTTGTCGGCAAGGGGCAGCGATGAATGGTGTTGACGTAGCACTCACGGCCGGTGGGACCGACGCTGACGAGATCGCCGTCGTCGGACTGTCCTGCTGCCTGCCGAAAGCGGCCGGTCCGGCCGAGTTCTGGCGGTTGTTGCGTGAGGGCGTCGACGCGACCGGTGAAGCGCCGGACGACCGGTGGGCCGGCGCTTCGCACTCCCCCCGCCGAGGCGGGTTCCTCGACCGGATAGACCAGTTCGACGCGGACTTCTTCGGGATCTCCCCGAAGGAGGCCGTGGCGATGGATCCGCGGCAGCGGCTCCTGCTGGAACTGAGCTGGGAGGCGCTGGAGGACGCGCGGATCGTCCCGACGGCACTGCGCGGCAGCCGTACGGGCGTGTTCGTCGGCGCGATGGGCGACGACTACGCCGTCCTGATGAGCCGTCTCGGACAGGAAGCGATCGGTGAGCACACCCTGACGGGGGCCAGCCGCGCGATCATCGCGAACCGGGTCTCGCACTTCCTGGGACTGCGCGGACCGAGCCTGACGGTGGACACCGCGCAGTCCTCGTCGCTGGTCGCCGTGCACATGGCCTGCGAGAGCCTGCGGCGCGGCGAGTCCACCGTGGCCATCGCGGGCGGGGTGAACCTCAACATCCTGGCCGAGACCACGGTCAGCGCACAGAAGATCGGCGCACTGTCGCCGGACGGGCGTTGCTACACGTTCGACGCGAGGGCCAACGGCTACGCCCGCGGTGAGGGCGGCGTGGTGGTCGTACTGAAGAAGCTGGCCGACGCAGTCGCCGACGGGGACAAGATCTACTGCGTCATCGCCGGTGGCGCGGTCAACAACGAAGGCGACGGTGACGGCGACGGCTGCGGCCTGGCGGTCCCCAGCCGGTCGGCCCAGGCGGACGTCATCCAAGAGGCGTACCGGCGGGCCTCGGTGGACCCCGCCGAGGTGCAGTACGTCGAACTGCACGGCACGGGTACCAAGGTCGGCGATCCGGTCGAGGCCGCCGCGCTTGGCGCCGCGCTCGGCACCCGGCGTCCGGCCGGTTCCCCGCTGCTGGTCGGTTCCGCCAAGACCAACGTCGGTCACCTGGAGGGTGCGGCCGGGATCACGGGGATGCTCAAGGTGGTGCTGAGCCTGCGGTATCGGCTGCTTCCGCCCAGCCTCAACTTTGTGGCAGCCAATCCGGACATTCCGCTGGATGAGCTTCGGCTGCGCGTGCATACCCGGCTTGCGGAGTGGCCTGAGCAGGGGCGGCGGCTGGTGGCTGGGGTGAGTGCGTTCGGGATGGGGGGGACGAATTGTCATCTGGTACTGGCGGAGGCGCCTGTTCGGATTTCTGAGGGGGAGTCTGAGTCTGCGGCGTCGGCTGTGCCGGTTCCGTCGGTGGTGCCGTGGGTGTTGTCGGGGAGGTCGGAGTCGGCGTTGCGGGGGCAGGCGCGGCGGCTTGTGGAGTATGTGGAGGGGGATGCGGGGCTGGATCTGGTGGGTGTGGGTGCGGCGTTGGTGTCGACTCGGGCGAGTTTTGAGCATCGGGCGGTGGTTCTGGGCGCGGGTCGTGATGAGCTGATTGCCGGGCTGGCTGGGCTTGCGGCTGGGGAGCCGGGGGCTGGGGTGGTGGCTGGCCAAGGTGTGGCCGGTGGGCGTGGTGTGGTGTTCGTGTTTCCTGGTCAGGGGTCGCAGTGGGCGGGTATGGCGCGGGGGTTGCTGGTGTCCTCGCCGGTGTTCGCGGAGCGGATGCGGGAGTGCGCTCAGGCGCTGGCGCCGTTCGTGGAGTGGGACTTGCTGGAGGTGCTGGGGGACGAAGGGGCGCTGGCGCGGGTTGATGTGGTGCAGCCGGTGTTGTGGGCGGTGATGGTGTCGTTGGCGCGGGTGTGGGAGTCGTTGGGGGTGGTGCCGGCTGCGGTGGTGGGGCATTCGCAGGGGGAGATCGCGGCGGCGTGTGTGGCTGGTGGGCTGTCGTTGGGCGATGCGGCCAAGATCATTTCGGTGCGTAGTCGGCTGCTTGCCGAGTCCCTGGCCGGGCGGGGCGGGATGGTGGCGGTGCGATTGCCGTTGGCCGAGGTGGAGTTGTTGGTCGCTCGGTGGGAGGGGCGGTTGTCGGTCGCGGCGGTCAACGGGGCCTCGTCGGTGGTGGTGTCCGGGGACGCCGAGGCGGTCACGGAGCTGGTGTTGGTGGGGGAGGCGGAGGGCTTCCGGACTCGGCGGATGGACACGGATTGTGCGGGACATTCTCCGCACGTGGAGGAGGTCAGGGCCGAGCTGGTCGAGGCTCTGGCAGATATTGCGCCGGTGGAGGGGAGTGTTGCGTTCTACTCCACGGTGACGGGGGAGTTGGCCGATACCCGTGGGCTGGATGCGGAGTACTGGTATCGCAATGCGCGGGAGACGGTGCGGTTGGCGGACACGGCTGGGGTGCTGACTGCGGCTGGGTACGGGGTGTTTGTGGAGGTCAGTCCGCATCCGGTGTTGGTTCCTAGTCTGGAGGAGACGCTGTTTGAGTCTCATTCGGCGGCGGTGGTGGTGACGGGGACGCTGCGTCGGGGGGAGGACGAATCAGAGCAACTGTTGGTTGCTGTGGGTCGGTTGCATACCTGTGGTGTGTCGGTGGATTGGTCTGCGGTGGTGGGTCGGGGGTCGGTGGTGGATTTGCCGACGTATGCGTTTCAGCGTGAGCGGTATTGGCCTGAGTCGGTGGCTGGGCCGGTGGGGGTGGATGACGAGTTGTGGTCGGTGGTGGAGGGGTCGGATGTGGGGTTGTTGTCGGCTGAGTTGGGGGTGGGTGAGGGGGCTTTGGGTGAGGTGGTGCCGGCTTTGGCGGCGTGGCGTGAGCGTCGGCGGGCTGGGTCGGTGGTGGAGGGGTGGCGGTTCGTGGAGAGCTGGAAGCTGTTGCCTGGGGCGCCGGGGGGTGTGTTGCCTGGTCGTTGGCTGGTGGTGGTGCCTGCGGGGTGGGGTGAGGATGCGTGGGTTGCTGGGGTGATCGGGGCGTTGGGTGCTGGGGTGGTGCGGCTGGAGGTGGATGAGGACACGGATCGTGCTGCGCTGGCTGGGCGGTTGGTGGATCTGCCCGAGTTGGCTGGGGTGGTGTCGTTGCTGGGTTTGGCCGAGGAGGCGTGTTCTGGGTTCGGTGCTACGCCGGTGGGGTTGGCGGGGATGGTGGGGTTGGTGCAGGCGTTGGGTGATTGCGGGTTCATGGCGCCTGTGTGGTGTGTGACGCGGGGTGCGGTGTCGGTGGGGTCTGCTGATCCGGTGGGTAGTCCGGTGCAGACGGCGTTGTGGGGTTTGGGGCGGTCTGCCGCGTTGGATCTGCCGGGCCGGTGGGGTGGGCTGGTGGATCTGCCGGTCGCGGTCGATGAGCGGATCGGTGGGTTGTTGCGGCGGGTGTTGACGGGTGATGAGGATCAGGTCGCGGTGCGGGAGTCGGGTGTGTACGGGCGTCGGCTGGTGCGGGCCGGGGCCGGGGGTGGTGTGGCGGGTGCTGGGGTGCGGCTGAGTGGCTCCGTGCTGATCACGGGCGGGACAGGGGGTTTGGGTGGTCATGTGGCGCGGTGGGCTGTGGCGCGGGGTGCTGAGCACGTCGTACTGGTCAGCCGTCGGGGCCTGGAGGCTCCGGGTGCGTCGGGCCTGCGTGAGGAGCTCATGGCGCTGGGTGCGCGGGTGACGGTGGAGGCGTGTGACGTCGCTGATCGGGAGGCGTTGGCGGGGGTGCTGGGGCGGGTGCCGGCGGAGTTTCCGTTGACGGCGGTGGTGCATGCGGCGGGGGTTGGTGATGGGCATGTGCCGGTGGGGGAGCTTGAGTTGGAGCGGTTGGATGGGGTGTTGCGGGCGAAGATGGTGTCGGCGTGGCATCTGCATGAGCTGACTGCCGGGTTGGGCCTTCAGGCGTTCGTGTTGTTTTCTTCGGGTGCGGCGAGTTGGGGGGCTGGGGGGCAGGCGGCGTATGCGGCGGCGAATGCTTTCCTGGATGGGCTGGCGGGTTATCGGCATGGTGCAGGGCTTGCCGCGACCTCGATTGCCTGGGGGTTGTGGGCGGGGCCGGGGATGGGTGCGGCCGACGTGGAGGGGTATCGGCAGCGTGGTGTGCTGGCGATGGAGCCGGAGTTGGCGATGGCGGCTCTGGAGAGGGCGGTGGGTGAGGGTTCGGTCACTTTGACGGTGACGGACACGGACTGGGAGCGGTTCGCGCCGAGTTTCACGGTCGAGCGGCCGAGTGCGCTGCTGTCGGGTATTCCGGAAGCGCGCAAGGCGCTCGCCCGGCCTGGTGGTGAGTCGGCGTTGCGGCGCAGGCTGGCCGGGCTGGGGGAGAGGGAACGTGCGCGGGCGCTGCTCGACCTGGTGCGGCGGGAAGCTGCGGTCACTCTTGGTTTCGACAACGCTGATGCCCTGCCGGACGGGCGGGCCTTCCGCGATATCGGCTTTAGCTCGCTGACCGAGGTGGAGCTACGGAATAAGCTCGCTTCGGCTACCGGTCTTGCGCTGCCCGCGAGTCTTGTCTTCGACTACCCGACACCCGCTGTGCTGGCTGAGCATCTGGGTTCGGAGTTGCTGGGGTCGGAAGCGCAGGTCGTGGTTCCTGTTGTGGTGAAGGCTGAGCCGGACGAGCCGATCGCGATTGTGGGGATGGGGTGCCGGTTCCCGGGTGGGGTGTCGTCGCCGTCGGATTTGTGGGCCTTGCTCGCGGGTGGTGTTGATGCGATCTCGGCGTTTCCGACGCAGCGTGGTTGGGATGTGGTCGGTGACGGGTTTGCCCGGGTGGGTGGGTTTGTCGAGGATGTGGCGGGGTTCGATGCGGGGTTCTTCGGGATTTCGCCGCGTGAGGCGTTGGCGATGGATCCGCAGCAGCGGTTGTTGCTGGAGACGGCCTGGGAGGCGCTGGAACGGTCCGGCATTGACCCGAACCTGCTGAAGGGCAGCAGGACCGGGGTGTTCGTGGGCGGGACAGATTCCAGTTACGACACTGTCGGGGAGGCCTCGGCCGAACTGGACGGATACCGGCTCACTGGTGGTTCGAGCAGCGTGTTGTCGGGGCGGATCGCGTATGTGCTGGGGTTGGAAGGGCCCGCGGTGACGGTGGACACGGCGTGTTCGTCGTCGTTGGTGGCGCTGCATCTTGCAGTCCAGGCGCTGCGGTCCGGCGAGTGCTCGATGGCGCTGGCCGGTGGTGTGACCGTGATGGCCACACCGGAGGTCTTTGCCCAGTTCGCTGCTCAGGACGGGTTGGCGAGGGATGGTCGCTGCAAGGCGTTCGCCGCGTCGGCTGACGGCACCGGGTGGGGTGAGGGTGTTGGGTTGTTGGTGGTGGAGCGGTTGTCGGACGCTCAGTGCAATGGGCACCAGGTGTTGGCGGTGGTGCGGGGTTCGGCAGTGAATCAGGACGGTGCGTCGAACGGGCTGTCTGCGCCGAATGGTCCGTCGCAGCAGCGGGTGATTCGTCAGGCATTGGCCAGTGCTGGTGTGGCTGCGGCCGAGGTGGACGTGGTCGAGGCGCACGGCACCGGTACTCGGTTGGGTGACCCGATCGAGGCCCAGGCCCTGCTGGCCACCTATGGACAGGACCGGCCGGAGGATCGCCCGCTGTGGCTGGGATCGCTGAAGTCCAACATCGGTCACACGCAGGCGGCTGCCGGTGTCGCCGGTGTGATCAAGATGGTGTTGGCGATGCAGCAGGGTGTGTTGCCGCGGACGTTGCATGTGGATGAGCCGAGCCCTGAGGTGGATTGGTCGGTCGGCGCGGTGGAGTTGCTGACAGAGCAGCGGTCGTGGCCGGTGGTCGACCGGCCGTGGCGGGCGGGGGTGTCTTCGTTCGGGGTCAGCGGTACCAACGCCCACGTGATTCTTGAACAGGCTCCTGAGGTTGAACCGGCCGTCCGTGTGGAGGTGGTTCCGTCGGTGGTGCCGTGGGTGTTGTCGGCGAGGTCGGAGTTGGCGTTGCGGGAGCAGGCGCGGAGGCTTGCGGCGTATGTGGAAGCTGATTCGGGGCTGGACCCGGTCGACGTGGGTGCGGGACTGGTGTCGACCCGGGCGAGCTTTGAGCATCGGGCGGTGGTCCTGGGCACCGGTCGTGATGAGCTGATCGCCGGGCTGGCTGGGCTTGCGTCCGGGGAGCTGGGTGCCGGTGTGGTGACTGGCGAGGTCGGTCAGAGCGTGGCCGGTGAGCAGGGTGTGGTGTTTGTGTTTCCTGGTCAGGGTTCGCAGTGGGTGGGTATGGCGCGGGGGTTGCTGGTGTCCTCGCCGGTGTTCGCGGAGCGGATGGGGGAGTGTGCTCGGGCGCTGGCGCCGTTTGTGGAGTGGGATCTGCTGGAGGTGTTGGGGGATGAGGAGGCGTTGGGGCGGGTTGATGTGGTGCAGCCGGTGTTGTGGGCGGTGATGGTGTCGTTGGCGCAGGTGTGGCGGTCGTTCGGGGTGGTGCCGGCTGCGGTGGTGGGGCATTCGCAGGGTGAGATTGCGGCGGCCTGCGTGGCGGGCGGACTGTCGCTGGACGATGCGGCCAGGATCAGTGCGGTGCGTAGCCGGATGATCGCGGGGTCGTTGGCTGGGCGGGGCGGGATGGTGTCGGTGGGGCTGCCTCGTGCTGAGGTGGAGTTGTTGATCGTCCGGTGGGAAGGACGGTTGTCGGTCGCTGCGGTCAACGGGCCCTCGTCGGTGGTGGTGTCCGGCGACCCCGAAGCACTGGCCGAACTGGTCGTCGCGGGGGAAGCGGAGAACTTCCGGGCCCGCAAGATCGAGGTGGACTACGCGTCGCACTCCGCGCACGTGGAGGAGATCGAGGCGGAACTGGTCGAGGCTCTGGCAGACATCGCCCCGGTGGAAGGGACGGTCGCGTTCTACTCCACAGTGACCGGTGAGCTGACCGACACCCGTGACCTGGACGCGGAGTACTGGTATCGCAATCTGCGGGAGACGGTGCGGCTGGCGGACACCACCCGCGCGCTGGCTGCGGCCGGTCACGGGACGTTCGTAGAAGTCAGCCCCCATCCGGTGCTGACCCCCAGCCTGGAAGAGACCCTGTTCGAGTCCCACCCGTCAGCGGTGGTGACGGGGACCCTGCGCCGGGGTGAGAACGAACTTGAGCAACTGCTGGCTGCTGCGGCCCGGTTGCACACCCGTGGAGTCCCGGTGGACTGGTCCGCGGTGGTGGGCCGGGGTTCGGTGGTGGATTTGCCGACGTATGCGTTCCAGCGTGAGCGGTACTGGCCGCGCCCCCGGGCTGCGGCTGGGGATGTGCGGGGTGCCGGGTTGGTGTCGCTGAGCCACCCGTTGCTGGGTGCGGCGGTGGAGTTGGCGGGTGGTGAGGGTGTGGTGTTTACCAGCCGTCTGTCTCTGGCTTCGCATGACTGGCTGGCCGATTACCTGGTGAATGGTGTGGTGGTGGTGCCGGGCACCGCGTTTGTGGAACTGCTGGTGCGGGCGGGTGACGAGGTCGGGTGTGGTGTTCTGGAGGATCTGGCGCTGGAACGGCCGTTGGTGTTGTCCGAGCGTGGGGCTGTGCAGGTGCAGGTGGTGGTCGGGGCACCGGCGGAGTCGGGCCGTCGCGCGGTGAGTGTGTACTCCCGGCCGGAGGAGACGGCTGCGGAGGCGGGCTGGACCCGGCACGCCAGCGGAGCACTGGCCTCCGAGTCGACGATGCCGTCGGGTGCGGAGTTGACGGTGTGGCCGCCTGCGGGAGCGGAACCGGTACCGGTGGACGACCTCTACGACGGCCTGGCCGACGCCGGTTACGGATACGGGCCGGCCTTCCAAGGACTGCGGGCAGCATGGCGGCGAGGCGAGGAGGTCTTCGCCGAAGTACGGCTGCCCGGCGAAGTGACCGATCGGGCGGGCGAGTTCGGGATCCACCCGGCACTGTTCGACGCCGCCCTGCACGCCGCCGTATTCCTGCCCGGTGACGTCGAAGGCGGGCTCCCGTTCGCGTGGAGCGGTGTGTCCCTGCACGCATCGGGCGCACAGTCACTGCGCGTACGGCTGTCGGTGGCCGGGGACGGCGGGCTCTGCCTGAACGCGGTTGATGACACCGGTGCTCCGGTGGTGTCGGTGGATTCGCTGACGTTGCGGCCGGTGTGGTCGGAGTTGCTGGGGTCCGGGGATGAGCGGCGGTCGTTGTTCGGTGTGGACTGGGTGGTGTTGCCGGGTGTCGGGGACGAGGCATCGGCTGGGTCGTGGGCGGTAATCGGCGCCGGTGAGCTGGAAGTGGAGTCGCTGGGGGTGCCGTGTTACGCCGGGGTGGGTGACCTGGTGGGGGCGGGTGTGCCGGTGCCGGATGTGGTGGTGGTTGCGTGTGTGGGGTCGTTGGAGGGTGATCGAGGTGTGGATGCGCGGGTGTTGACGGGCCGGGTGCTGGGTGTGGTGGGAGAGGCGCTGGCCGAGGACCGGTTGAGTGGGTCTCGTCTGGTGGTGGTCACGTGTGGTGCGGTGGCGGCCGGGGTTGGGCGGGACGTGTCGGATCTGGCGGGTGGGGCGGTGTGGGGGTTGGTTCGTTCGGCGATGTCTGAGCATCCGGGTCGGTTGGTGTTGGCTGATGTGGAGTCGTTCGTTGCGGATGTGCCGGTTGTGGTGGGGCTGGTGGGTGGTGATGAGCCTGAGTTTGCGGTGCGTGGTGGTCGGGTGCTGGTGCGGCGGCTGGCCCGTCCGGACGCCGGGGCGTTGACCCTGCCTGCGGGCGACGGGTGGCGACTGGGTGCCGAGATCGTGGGGACACCGGACGGCCTGGCGTTCGTCCCCGACGTCGGCGGGGCCGCAGAGCTGGCGGACGGCCAGGTCCGGGTGGAGGTCCGGGCGGCGGGAGTGAACTTCCGGGATGTGCTGGTGGCTTTGGGCGTGGTGTCTGCTGATGCCCTGGGTCTGGGGGGTGAGGGTGCGGGTGTTGTGACCGAGGTCGGTCCCGGTGTGACGGGTCTGGTCCCGGGTGATCGGGTGATGGGTGTGCTGGCGGACGCCTTCGCGCCGGTCGTGGTCGCTGATCACCGCACTCTTGTTCCGGTTCCGGAGGGGTGGTCGTTCACTGACGCGGCGGCGGTGCCGGTGGTGTTCGCCACTGCCTGGTACGGGCTGGTGGATGTGGCCGGTGCGCGGCCGGGTGAGCGGGTGCTGATTCATTCCGCTGCCGGTGGTGTGGGCATGGCGGCGGTGGGGATCGCCCGGCATCTGGGGCTGGAGGTGTTCGCGACCGCCGATCCGGCCAAGCACGATGCGCTGGTGGCGATGGGTGTGGCTCCGGACCACATCGCGTCGTCACGGAGTGCGGAGTTCGCCGACCGGTTCGCGGTGGTGGATGTGGTCCTCAACAGCCTGACCGGCGAACTGGTGGACGCGTCGCTGCGGTTGCTGCGGGACGGTGGCCGGTTCGTCGAGTTGGGCAAGACCGACGTCCGCGACGCCGACGCGGTGGCCGCGGAGCATCCGGGAGTGAGGTACGAGGCGTTCGACCTGCTGCCCGCAGCGGGGCCGGAACGGCTGGGGCGGATTCTCGTCGAGTGTGTCGGGTTGCTTGCTGAGGGCGTCCTGTCCCGGTTGCCGGTGATGGTGCGTGATCTGCGGCAGGCGCCGGAGGTGTTCCGGTTCATGAGCCGGGGTGAGCACGTCGGCAAGATCGTGTTGCGTGTTCCCGGTGGTTTTGTCGGGGACGGGACGGTGTTGATCACTGGTGGGACGGGCACGCTGGGTGGTCTGTTGGCGCGGCACCTGGCCGACCGGCACGGGGTACGGCACCTGACCCTCGTGTCGCGTCAGGGGATGGCCGCCCCGGGTGCGCGGGAGTTGGTCGGGGAGTTGGCCGGGCTGGGTGCTGAGGTGCGGGTGGTGGCGTGTGATGTGTCGGACCGGGATGCCGTCGCGGAGTTGGTCGCGGGGGTGCCGGTGGAGCGTCCGCTGACGGCGGTGATTCATACGGCGGGTGTGCTGGACGACGGGACGATCACGTCGTTGACGCCGGAGCGGATCGATACGGTGATGCGTCCGAAGGCGGATGCGGCGTGGTATCTGCATGAGGCGACTGCCGGGCTGGATCTGGCGGCGTTCGTCCTGTTCTCGAGTTTCGCGGCGACGTGTGGTGCTCCGGGTCAGGGCAACTATGCCGCGGCGAACGCGTTCCTGGATGCGCTGGCGTTGCACCGGCATGCGCTGGGTCTGCCGGCGACGTCGTTGGCGTGGGGCTGGTGGGCCGATGCCAGTGGCATGACTGGGGGTCTGGGCCAGAGTGACCATGTCCGGCTGGGCCGGGCCGGGGTGCGTGCGATGCCGGCGGCGGAGGGGCTGGCGTTGTTCGATCTGGCCTGCCGGCGCCCGGAGGCGTATCTGGTCCCGGTCCGGCTCGAACTGCCGCGGCACAACGAGCCGGTGCCGCCGTTGTTGCGGGGCCTGGTGACCGGTGGGCGGGCCCGGCCGGTGGCCCGCGCGGGCGTCCGGGACGGTTCCGGTCTGGCCGGGCGGCTGGCCGGCCTGACCGCTGCTGATCAGCAGCGGCTGCTGCTCGATCTGGTGTGTGGTCATGTCGCGACCGTTCTGGGACACGTCTCCGCAGGGGTCGTCGATCCCGAGAAGGCATTGCGGGACATGGGCTTCGACTCGTTGACGACGGTGGAGCTGCGCAACCGACTGGCGACGGCGACGGGGCTGCGGCTGCCCGCGACGTTGGTATTCGACCACCCGACCGTGTCGCGGCTGGCCACCTACCTGCGGCAGCAGTTGACCGGCGCGGTCGAGGCCGCGCCGGTGGCTCCCGTGGTGGTGAAGGCCGAGCCGGACGAGCCGATCGCCATCGTCGGGATGGGCTGCCGGTTCCCCGGCGGGCTGTCGTCGCCGGAACAGTTGTGGGATGCGGTGATGTCCTCGGCTGATGTGGTGGGTGAGTTCCCTGCGGATCGCGGCTGGGATCTGGTCGGTGACGGGTTCGCCCGGCTGGGTGGGTTCGTCGAGGATGTGGCCGGGTTCGACGCGGAGTTCTTCGGGATATCGCCGCGTGAGGCGTTGGCGATGGATCCGCAGCAGCGGTTGTTGCTGGAGACGGCGTGGGAGGCGCTGGAGAGGTCCGGGATCGACCCGAACGCGCTGAAGGGCAGCAGGACCGGCGTGTTCGTGGGCGGGGCCGGTTTTGGGTACGACACCGTCGGGGAGGCCTCGGACGAACTGGACGGATACCGGCTCACCGGCGGCGCGGACAGCGTGTTGTCGGGGCGTATCGCGTACGTACTGGGGCTGGAAGGTCCCGCGATCACGGTGGACACGGCGTGCTCGTCGTCGCTGGTGGCCTTGCATCTCGCGGTCCAGGCGCTGCGGTCCGGTGAGTGTGATCTGGCGCTGGCCGGTGGTGCGACGGTGATGTCCGCACCGCGGATCTTTGCCGAGTTCGCCGTTCAGGACGGGCTGGCGGCCGATGGCCGCTGCAAGGCGTTCGCCGCGTCGGCCGACGGGGTCGGGCTCGCGGAAGGCGCCGGGTTGGTGGCGGTGGAGCGGTTGTCGGACGCTCGCCGCAATGGCCACCGGGTGCTGGCGGTGGTGCGGGGTTCGGCGATCAACCAGGACGGTGCGTCGAATGGGTTGGCGGCGCCGAGTGGCCCGTCGCAGCAGCGGGTGATCCGGCAGGCGTTGGCCAGTGCCGGTGTGGCTGCGGCCGAGGTGGACGTGGTCGAGGCGCACGGCACGGGTACTCGGTTGGGTGACCCGATCGAGGCCCAGGCGCTGCTGGCGACTTATGGGCAGGACCGGCCGGAGGATCGTCCGCTGTGGCTGGGGTCGCTGAAGTCCAACATCGGTCACACCCAGGGCGCGTCAGGAGTGGCCGGTGTGATCAAGATGGTGCTGGCGATGCAGCACGGGCAACTGCCCCGCACCTTGCATGTGGACCAGCCGAGCACGGAGGTGGACTGGTCGGTCGGCGCGGTGGAGTTGCTGACGGAACAGCGGCCGTGGCCGGTGGTGGACCGGCCGTGGCGGGCGGGGGTGTCCTCGTTCGGGATCAGCGGCACCAACGCCCATCTCATCCTGGAGCAGGCTCCGGAGGTTGAACCGGCCTCTGATGTGGATGTTGTTGCTCCGGTGGTGGTGCCGTGGGTGTTGTCGGCGAGGTCGGAGTTGGCGTTGCGGGAGCAGGCGCGGCGGCTTGCGGCGCATGCGGAAGCGGATCCGGGACTCGACCCGGTCGGCGTGGGTGCGGCGTTGGTGTCGACCCGGGCGAGTCTGGAGCACCGGGCGGTTGTCCTGGGCACCGATCGGGACCAACTGATCGCCAGGCTGGCCGGGTTGGCGGCTGGGGAGCCAGGCGCAGGGGTGGTGACCGGCAGGGCCGGTCAGAGTACGGCCGGTGGGCGTGGTGTGGTGTTCGTGTTCCCCGGTCAGGGTTCGCAGTGGGCGGGTATGGCGCAGGGACTGCTGACGGCTTCCCCGGTGTTCGCGGAGCGGATGGGGGAGTGTGCTCGGGCGCTGGCCCCGTTCGTGGAGTGGGACCTGCTGGAGGTGCTGGGAGACCAGGAGGCGCTGGAGCGGGTCGATGTGGTGCAGCCGGTGTTGTGGGCGGTGATGGTGTCGTTGGCGCAGGTGTGGCAGTCGCTGGGCGTGACACCGGCCGCGGTGGTGGGGCACTCGCAGGGCGAGATCGCGGCGGCCTGCGTGGCGGGCGGACTGTCTCTGGACGATGCGGCCAGGATCGTCGCGGTACGCAGCCGTCTGCTTGCCAGGTCACTGTCCGGGCATGGCGGGATGGTGTCGGTGCGGCTGCCGCTGGTCGAGGTGGAGTCGTTGATCGCCCGGTGGGAAGGACGGTTGTCGGTCGCTGCGGTCAACGGGCTCTCGTGGGTGGTGGTGTCCGGGGATGCCGAGGCGGTGACCGAACTGGTCATGGCGAGCGAGGCGGAGGACTTCCGGGCCCGCCGGATGGACACCGATTGCGCGGGGCACTCCGCGCAGGTGGACGAGATCAGGGCGGAGCTGGTCGAGGCTCTGGCAGACATTGCGCCGGTGGAGGGGAGTGTCGCGTTCTACTCCACGGTGACGGGTGAGCTGACCGACCCCCGTGAGCTGGATGCGGAGTACTGGTATCGCAATCTGCGGGAGACGGTGCGGCTGGCCGAGACCACTCCGGTGCTGGCCACGGCCGGCTACGGGGTGTTCGTGGAGGTCAGCCCGCATCCGGTGCTGGTTCCTAGCCTGGAAGAGACTCTGTTCGAGCCCCATCCCGCAGCGGTTGTGACGGGGAGCTTGCGCCGGGACGAGAACGAACTTGAGCAATTGCTGACCGCACTGTCCACGCTCCACACCCACGGCGTCCCGGTGGACTGGTCCGCGGTGGTGGGCCGGGGTTCGACGGTGGAGCTGCCGACGTATGCGTTCCAGCGTGAGCGGTACTGGCCGCGCCCCCGGGCTGTGGCCGGTGATGCGCGGGGTGCCGGGCTGGTGTCGGTGGGTCACCCGTTGCTGGGTGCGGCGGTGGAGTTGGCGGGTGGTGAGGGTGTGGTGTTCACCAGCCGTCTGTCTCTGGCTTCGCATGACTGGCTGGCCGATTACACGGTGAATGGTGTGGTGGTGGTGCCGGGCACCGTGTTCGTGGAGCTGCTGGTGCGGGCCGGTGACGAGGTCGGGTGTGGTGTTCTGGAGGACTTGGCGCTGGAGCGGCCGTTGGTGTTGCCCGAGCGTGGGGCTGTGCAGGTGCAGGTGCAGGTGGTGGTCGGGGCGCCGGAGGAGTCGGGGCGTCGTGCGGTGAGCGTGTACTCCCGGCCGGAGGAGACGGGCGCGGAGGCGGGCTGGATACAGCACGCCAGCGGGACGCTGGTCTCCGAGTCGACGATGCCGGGTGTGGAGTTCACGGTGTGGCCGCCTGCGGGGGCGGAACCGGTGCCGGTGGATGACCTCTACGACGGCCTGGCCGAGACGGGGTACGGGTACGGGCCGGTCTTCCAGGGAGTACAGGCGGTGTGGCGGCGAGGCGGGGAGGTCTTCGCTGAAGTGCGGCTGCCCGACGAAGTGGCTGAGCAGGCGGGGGAGTTCGGGATCCATCCGGCGCTGTTTGACGCCGCCCTGCACGCCGCCGTATTCCTGCCCGGTGACGTCGAAGGCGGGCTCCCGTTCGCATGGAGCGGGGTGTCGCTGCACGCGTCGGGCGCACGGTCATTGCGGGTGCAGTTGTCCGCGACTGACGACGGCGCGCTCTGCCTGGACGCGGCCGATGACACCGGTGCTCCGGTGCTGTCGGTGGACTCGCTGACGCTGCGACCGTTGCGCGCGGAACTGCTGGAGCCCGGGGATGAACAGCGGTCGCTGTCCAGCCTGCCACGGCATGGTGGGCGGGCCCGGCCGGTTGCCCGTGTGGGCGTCCGGGATGGTTCTGGTCTGGCCGGGCGGTTGGCCGGTCTGACCGTTGCTGATCAGCAGCGGCTGCTTCTGGATCTGGTGTGTGGTCATGTCGCGACTGTTCTGGGACACGCCTCCGCAGGGGCCGTTGACGCCGAGAAGGCGTTGCGGGACATGGGCTTCGACTCGTTGACGACGGTGGAGTTGCGTAACCGGCTGGCGGCTGCGACGGGTCTGCGGTTGCCTGCGACGTTGGCGTTCGACCATCCGACCGCCTCGCGGCTGGCCACCCACCTGCGGCAGCAGTTGCTGGGCACGGTCGAGGCCGCGCCGGTGGTTCCTGTTGTGGTGAAGGCTGAGCCGGACGAGTCGATCGCGATTGTGGGGATGGGGTGCCGGTTCCCGGGTGGGGTGTCGTCGCCGTCGGATTTGTGGGCCTTGCTCGCGGGTGGTGTTGATGCGATCTCGGCGTTTCCGACGCAGCGTGGTTGGGATCTGGTGGGTGACGGTTTTGCCCGCGTGGGTGGGTTCCTCCATGAGGCGGCGGAGTTCGACGCGGAGTTCTTCGGGATATCGCCGCGTGAGGCGTTGGCGATGGATCCGCAGCAGCGGTTGTTGCTGGAGACGGCGTGGGAGGCGTTGGAGCGGGCCGGGATCGACCCGGATGTGTTGAAGGGCAGCAGGACCGGTGTGTTCGTAGGCGGGGCCGGTTCGGGTTACGAGGCTGTCGGGGGTGCCTCGGACGAACTGGACGGATACCGGCTGACCGGTGGTGCGGGCAGCGTGTTGTCGGGGCGTATTGCGTACACGTTGGGGTTGGAAGGGCCGGCGGTGACGGTGGACACGGCGTGTTCGTCGTCGCTGGTGGCGTTGCACTGGGCCGCGCAGGCGCTGCGTGCCGGTGAGTGTGATCTGGCGCTGGCCGGTGGTGTGACGGTGATGGCTACGCCAGGGGTCTTTGCCGAGTTCGCCATTCAGGGTGGGCTGGCGGCGGATGGTCGCTGCAAGGCGTTCGCTGCGGCGGCCGACGGCACCGGGTGGGCTGAGGGCGTCGGGTTGGTGGCGGTGGAGCGGTTGTCTGATGCCCGGCGCAATGGCCATCGGGTGTTGGCGGTGGTGCGGGGTTCGGCAGTGAATCAGGACGGTGCGTCGAACGGGTTGTCGGCGCCGAACGGTCCGTCCCAGCAGCGGGTGATTCGGCAGGCGTTGGCCAGTGCCGGTCTGACCGCGGCCGAGGTGGACGTGGTGGAGGCGCACGGCACCGGTACTCGGTTGGGGGACCCGATCGAGGCCCAGGCCCTGCTGGCTACCTACGGACAGGGTCGGCCGGCGGATCGTCCGCTGTGGCTGGGGTCGCTGAAGTCCAACATCGGTCACACCCAAGGTGCGGCAGGCGTTGCTGGTGTGATCAAGATGGTGCTGGCGATGCAGCAGGGTGTATTGCCGCGGACGTTGCATGTGGATGAGCCGAGTCCTGAGGTGGACTGGTCGGCGGGTGCGGTGGAGTTGCTGACGGAGCAGCGGTCGTGGCCGGTGGTGGATCGGCCGTGGCGTGCGGGGGTGTCCTCGTTCGGGGTCAGCGGCACCAATGCTCATCTCATTCTGGAGCAGGCTCCTGAGTTTGAACCGGTCTCCGATGTGGTGGTGGTTCCGTCGGTGGTGCCGTGGGTGTTGTCGGCGGGGTCGGGGTCGGCGTTGCGGGAGCAGGCGCGGCGGCTTGCGGCGCATGTGGAGGCGGATTCGGGGCTGGATCTGGTGGGTGTGGGTGCGGCGTTGGTGTCGACTCGGGCGAGTTTGGGGCACCGGGCGGTCGTTCTGGGCGCGGACAGGGACGAGTTGATCGCGGGGCTGGCGGGGTTGGCGGCTGGGGAGCCGGGTGCTGGTGTGGTGGCCGGGGTGTCCGTTGCGGGTGGTCGTACGGCGTTCTTGTTCACGGGTCAGGGTGCGCAGCGTGTGGGGATGGGCCGTGAACTGGTCGCGGAGTTTCCGGTGTTCGCGGAGGCGTTCGGGGAGATATGCGCGGGGTTTGGGGGTCTGTTGCCGGGTTCGTTGGAGGAGGTTGTCTTCGGTGGGGATGAGTATCGGTTGACGGAGACGGGGTGGGCGCAGCCGGCGTTGTTCGCTTTCGAGGTCGCCATGTTCCGACTGCTGGGTTCCTGGGGTGTGGCACCGGATTTCGTGGTGGGGCATTCGGTGGGGGAGTTGGCGGCGGCGTATGTGGCGGGTGTGTGGTTGTTGCCGGATGCGTGCCGGGTGGTGGCGGCGCGGGCGGGGTTGATGCAGGCGTTGCCTGCTGAGGGGGTCATGCTGGCGGTGGAGGCCACCGAGGCGGAGATCGTCTCGGTGGCGGGTGAGGTTGCCGGGTGGGGTGAGCGGGCTGCCATCGCGGCGGTCAACGCCGCCCGTTCGGTGGTGCTGTCCGGTGATGCCGGGGTGGTCGGGGCGATGGGCGAGCTCTGGAGCGGTCGGGGCCGGAAGGTGCGGCGTCTGCGGGTCAGCCATGCCTTCCACTCGCCCCTGATGGATCCGATGCTTGATGCGTTCGCGGACGTGCTGGGCGGGGTGGAGTTCAACGAGCCGTCGACGGGGATGACGGTCCCGGCCGCTCAGGTGTGCAGTGTGGAGTACTGGGTGCGGCAGGTGCGTGAGCCGGTGCGGTACGCCGACATGCTGACGGAGCTGAGTACTCAGGGTGTGACGCGTTTCGTGGAGGTTGGCCCGGACGGTGTGCTGAGCGGGTTGGGGTCGGGTGCGGTGGACGGGGTGTTCGTCGCGGCCCAGCGGCGGGACCGGCCCGAGGTCCACACGGCGATGACCGCACTGTCCACGCTCCACACCCACGGCGTCCCGGTGAACTGGTCCGCGATAGTGGGCCGGGGTTCGACGGTCGAACTGCCGACGTATGCGTTCCAGCGTGAGCGGTACTGGCCGCGTTCCCGGGCTGTGGCCGGCGACGTGCGGGGCGCCGGATTGACGTCGGTGGGCCACCCGTTGCTGGGTGCGGCGGTGGAGTTGGCGGGTGGTGAGGGTGTGGTGTTCACCAGCCGTCTGTCCCTGGCCTCGCACGATTGGCTGGCCGACCACGCAGTGCGGGGTGTGGTGGTCGTGCCGGGCACCGCGTTCGTGGAACTGGTGGTGCGGGCCGGTGATGAGGTCGGGTGCGGTGTTCTGGAGGATCTGGCGTTGGAGCGGCCGTTGGTGTTGTCCGAGCGTGGGGCTGTGCAGGTGCAGGTGGTGGTCGGGGCGCCGGCGGAGTCGGGTCGTCGTGCGGTGAGTGTGTACTCCCGGCCGGAGGAGACGGCTGCGGAGGCGGGCTGGACACGGCACGCCAGCGGAACACTGACTTCCGAGTCGACGATGCCGACGGGCGCGGAGTTGACGGTGTGGCCGCCTGCGGGAGCGGAACCGGTACCGGTGGACGACCTCTACGACGGCCTGGCCGACGCCGGTTACGGATACGGGCCGGCCTTCCAAGGACTGCGGGCAGCATGGCGGCGAGGCGAGGAGGTCTTCGCCGAAGTACGGCTGCCCGACGAAGCGGCAGAGCGGGCGGGTGAGTTCGGTATCCATCCGGCGTTGTTCGACGCGGCCCTGCACGCTGCCGTATTCCTGCCTGGTGATGTCGAGGGTGGGCTTCCGTTCGCGTGGGGCGGTGTGTCGCTGCATGCGTCGGGTGCACGGTCCCTGCGGGTACGGCTGTCGGTGATCGGCGACGGCGCGCTCCGCCTGAGCGCGGTTGATGACACCGGCGCTCCGGTGGTGTCGGTGGAGTCGGTGGAACTGCGGCCGGTGTGGTCGGAGTTGCTGGAGGCGGGGGATGAGCGGCGGTCGTTGTTCGGTGTGGACTGGACGGTGTTGTCGGGTGTCGGGGATGAGGTGCCGGCTGGGTCGTGGGCGGTGGTCGGTGCTGATGGGCCGGGGCTGGAGTCGTTGGGGGTGCCGTGTTATGCCGGGGTGGGTGACCTGGTGGGGTCGGGTGTGCCGGTGCCGGATGTGTTGGTGGTCGCGTGTGTGGGGTCGTTGGAAGGTGACCGGGGTGTGGGTGCGCGGGTGTTGACCGGGCGGGTGTTGGGTGTGGTGCGGCAGGTGCTGGCCGAGGAGCGGTTGGGTGGGTCCCGGTTGTTGGTGGTCACGTGTGGTGCGGTGGCGGCCGGGGTTGGGGAGGGTGTGTCGGATCTGGCGGGTGGGGCGGTGTGGGGGTTGGTTCGTTCGGCGATGTCTGAGCATCCGGGTCGGTTGGTGTTGGCTGATGTGGAGTCGTTCGTTGGGGATGTGCCGGTTGTGGTGGGGCTGGTGGGTGGTGATGAGCCTGAGTTCGCGGTGCGTGGCGGTCGGGTGCTGGTGCGGCGGTTGACCCGCCCGGACGCCGAGGCGTTGACCCTGCCTGTTTCCGACGGTCTTGTCGGGGACGGGACGGTGTTGATCACGGGTGGGACGGGCACGCTGGGTGGTCTGTTGGCGCGGCACCTGGCCGACCGGCACGGGGTACGGCACCTGACGCTCGTGTCACGGCAGGGGATCGCCGCCCCGGGTGCGCGGGAGTTGGTCGGGGAGTTGGCCGGGCTGGGTGCTGAGGTGCGGGTGGTGGCGTGTGATGTGTCGGACCGGGATGCCGTTGCGGAGTTGGTCGCGGGGGTGCCGCAGGAGCGTCCGCTGACGGCGGTGATCCATACGGCGGGTGTGCTGGACGACGGGACGATCACGTCGTTGACGCCGGAGCGGATCGATACGGTGATGCGTCCGAAGGCGGATGCGGCGTGGTATCTGCACGAGGCGACTGCCGGGCTGGATCTGGCGGCGTTCGTTCTGTTCTCGAGTTTCGCGGCGACGTGTGGTGCTCCGGGGCAGGGCAACTATGCCGCGGCCAATGCGTTCCTGGACGGGCTGGCGTTGCACCGGCACGCGCAGGGCTTGCCCGCTACGTCGTTGGCGTGGGGCTGGTGGGCCGACGCCAGTGGCATGACCGAGGGTCTGGGCCAGAGTGACCATGTACGGCTGGGCCGGGCCGGGGTGCGTGCGATGCCGGCGGCGGAGGGGCTGGCGTTGTTCGATCTGGCCTGTCGGCGCCCGGAGGCGTATCTGGTCCCGGTCCGGCTGGAACTGTCACGGCACAACGAGCTGGTGCCGCCGTTGTTGCGGGGCCTGGTGGCAGGCGGGCGGGCCCGGCCGATCGCCCGCGCGGGCGTCCGGGACGGTTCCGGTCTGGCCGAGCGGCTGGCCGGCCTGACCGCCGATGACCAGCAGCGGCTGCTGCTCGACCTGGTGTGTGGCCACGTCGCGACCGTTCTGGGCCACGCCTCCGCAGGGGTCGTCGATCCCGAGAAGGCGTTGCGGGACATGGGCTTCGATTCGTTGACGACGGTGGAGTTGCGCAACCGGCTCGCGGCAGTGACAGGTCTGCAACTGCCCGCGACGCTGGCATTCGACCACCCGACCGCCTCACGGCTGGCCGGATACCTCCACACCCGGCTCGCGCCCACAGCGGACGCCGACTCGGCCGAGGCACGGCTGCGCGAAGCGCTCGCCTCGATCCCCCTCACGCGGTTGCGGGACGCAGGACTGATGGACGTACTGCTGCGGCTGGCCGGTGCGAGCGAAGACGCGCCCACGAACACGGAGAAACAGCTCGACGAGATGGACGCGGCAGCGCTCATCGACTTCGTCCTGGACGAAAGGAACTGAGATGACGGTTTCACAGGACAGGCTTCTCGAAGCGCTGCGTGAGTCGGTAAAAGAGACCGAGCGACTCCGCCGCCGCAATGCCGAGCTGACCACACCGGAGCCGATCGCCGTGGTCGGGATGGCATGCCGCTATCCCGGCGGGGTGGCCTCGCCCGAGGACCTCTGGCGGCTGGTCAGTGGCGGGGTGGACGCGATCTCCGAATTTCCTGACGACCGTGGGTGGTCACTGGACACCCTCGACGACTCGGACCCCGACCACCACGGCACCAGTTACACCCGGCACGGCGGTTTCCTTTACGACGCGGCGGAGTTCGACGCGGGGTTCTTCGGGATTTCGCCGCGTGAGGCGTTGGCGATGGATCCGCAGCAGCGGTTGTTGCTGGAGACGGCGTGGGAGGCGCTGGAGCGGACCGGGATCGACCCGCACGCGCTGAAGGGCAGCAAGACCGGCGTGTTCGTGGGCGGGGCAGTTTCGGGGTACGACACCGTCGGGGATGCCTCGGGCGACGCCGAGGGCTACACGTTGATCGGCGGCGCGAGCAGCGTGTTGTCGGGGCGGATCGCGTACACGTTGGGGTTGGAAGGGCCTGCGGTGACGGTGGACACGGCGTGTTCGTCGTCGTTGGTGGCGCTGCATCTGGCGGCCCAGGCGCTGCGGTCCGGTGAGTGTTCGATGGCGCTGGCCGGTGGTGTGGCGGTGATGGCCACGTCGGGGATCTTTGGTGGGTTCGCCACGTATGGCGGGTTGGCGGGGGATGGCCGTTGCAAGGCGTTCGCTGCGGCGGCTGACGGTACTGGGTGGGGTGAGGGTGCTGGGTTGTTGGTGGTGGAGCGGTTGTCTGATGCTCGGCGTAATGGTCATCGGGTGCTGGCGGTGGTGCGGGGTTCGGCGATCAATCAGGACGGTGCGTCGAACGGGTTGACTGCGCCGAATGGTCCGTCTCAGCAGCGGGTGATTCGGCAGGCGTTGGCCAGTGCTGGTGTGACCGCCGCAGAGGTGGACGTGGTCGAGGCGCACGGTACGGGCACTCGGTTGGGGGACCCGATCGAGGCCCAGGCCCTGCTGGAGACTTATGGGCAGGGTCGGCCGGAGGATCGTCCGCTGTGGTTGGGGTCGGTCAAGTCCAACATTGGTCACACGCTGGCGGCTGCCGGTGTCGCCGGTGTGATCAAGATGGTGCTGGCGATGCAGCAGGGTGTGTTGCCTCCCACCCTGCATGTGGATGAGCCGACGCCGGAGGTGGACTGGTCGTCTGGTGCGGTGGAGTTGCTGACGGAGCAGCGGTCGTGGCCGGTGGTGGATCGGCCGTGGAGGGCGGGGGTGTCCTCGTTCGGGGTCAGTGGCACCAACGCTCACGTGATCCTGGAGCAGGCTCCGGAGGTTGAACCGGCCTCTGATGTGGATGTTGTTGCTCCGGTGGTGTCGCCGGTGGTGGTTCCGTGGGTGTTGTCGGCGCGGTCGGAGTTGGCGTTGCGGGAGCAGGCGCGACGGCTTGCGGCGCATGTGGAAGCTGATCCGGGACTCGACCCGGTGGACGTGGGTGCGGCGTTGGTGTCGACCCGGGCGAGTCTGGAGCACCGGGCGGTGGTCTTGGGCGCCGATCGTGATGAGCTGATCGCCAGGCTGGCGGGGCTTGCGGCTGGAGAGCCGGGTGCTGGTGTGGTGGCTGGTCAGAGTGTGGCTGGTGGGCGTGGTGTGGTGTTCGTGTTCCCTGGTCAGGGTTCGCAGTGGGTCGGCATGGCGCAGGGACTGCTGGTGTCCTCGCCGGTGTTCGCGGAGCGGATGGCGGAGTGTGCTCGGGCGCTGGCGCCGTTCGTGGAGTGGGATCTGCTGGAGGTGTTGGGGGACGAGGGTGCGTTGGGGCGGGTTGATGTGGTGCAGCCGGTGTTGTGGGCGGTGATGGTGTCGTTGGCGCGGGTGTGGCAGTCGCTGGGCGTGACACCGGCCGCGGTGGTGGGGCATTCGCAGGGGGAGATCGCGGCGGCCTGCGTGGCGGGCGGACTGTCGTTGACGGACGCCGCCAGGATCAGTGCGGTGCGCAGCCGGATGATCGCCGGGTCGTTGGCGGGGCGGGGCGGAATGGTGTCGGTCGGGCTGCCCCGGGCCGAGGCCGAGTTGCTGATCGCCCGGTGGGAAGGACGGTTGTCGGTCGCTGCGGTCAACGGACCCTCGTCGGTGGTGGTGTCCGGCGACCCCGAAGCACTGACCGAACTGGTCGTCGCGGGGGAAGCGGAGAACTTCCGGGCCCGCAGGATCGAGGTGGACTACGCGTCGCATTCCGCGCACGTGGAGGAGATCGAGGCGGAGCTGGTCGAGGCTCTGGCGGACATCGTGCCGGTGGAAGGCGCGGTCGCGTTCTACTCCACGGTGACCGGTGAGGTGATCGACACCCGTGAGCTGGATGCGGGCTACTGGTATCGCAATCTGCGGGAGACGGTGCGGCTGGCGGATACGACCCGCGCGCTGGCCGCAGCCGGCCACGGGACGTTCGTAGAAGTCAGCCCCCACCCGGTGCTGACCCCCAGCCTGGAAGAGACCCTGTTCGAGTCCCACCCGGCGGCAGTGGTGACAGGGACTCTGCGCCGGGGCGAGAACGAACCCGAACAACTGCTGGCTGCTGCGGCCCGGTTGCACACCCGTGGCGTCCGGGTGGAGTGGGCCGAGATAGTGGGCCGGGGTTCGGCGATTGATCTGCCGACGTATGCGTTTCAGCGTGAGCGGTATTGGCCGGAGTCGGTGTCTGGGTCTGTGGTGGCGGGGGTGGATGACGAGTTGTGGTCGGTGGTGGAGGGGGCGGATGTGGGGTTGTTGTCGGCTGAGTTGGGGGTGGGTGAGGGGGCTTTGGGTGAGGTGGTGCCGGCGTTGGCGGTGTGGCGTGAGCGTCGGCGGGCCGGGTCCAGGGTGGAGGGGTGGCGGTTTGCGGAGAGCTGGAAGCTGTTGCCTGGGGCGCTTGGGGGTGTGTTGCCGGGTAGTTGGCTGGTGGTGGTGCCTGTCGGGTGGGGTGAGGACGTATGGGTTGCCGGGGTGATCGGGGCGTTGGGTGCTGGGGTGGTGCGGCTGGAGGTGGACGGGGACACGGATCGTGCGGTGCTGGCGGATCTGCCCGAGCTGGCCGGGGTGGTGTCGTTGCTGGGTGTGGCCGAACAGGCGTGTCCTGGGTTCGGGGCTACGCCGGTGGGGTTGGCGGGGACGGTGGGGTTGGTGCAGGCGTTGGGTGATTGTGGGATCACGGCGCGGGTGTGGTGTGTGACGCGGGGTGCGGTGTCGGTGGGGTCTGCTGATCCGGTGGGTAGTCCGGTGCAGACGGCGTTGTGGGGGTTGGGGCGGTCTGCCGCACTGGATCTGCCGGTTCGGTGGGGTGGGCTGGTGGATCTGCCGGTGGTGTTCGACGAACAAGCTGGTGGGTTGTTGCGGCGGGTGCTGACGGGTGATGAGGATCAGGTCGCGGTGCGGGAGTCGGGTGTATACGGGCGTCGTCTGGTGCGGGCCGGAAGCGGCGGCGCGGCGGGTGCTGGGGTGCGGCTGAGTGGTTCGGTGCTGATTACGGGTGGGACCGGGGGTCTGGGCGGTCATGTGGCGCGGTGGGCTGTGGCGCGTGGTGCTGAACATGTGGTGCTGGTGAGCCGTCGAGGTCTGGAGGCTCCGGGTGCGGTGGGTCTGCGTGAGGAACTTGAAGCGTTGGGCGCGCGGGTGACGGTGGAGGCGTGTGACGTCGCGGATCGGGAGGCGTTGGCGGCCGTACTCGGCGCGATCCCCGGCGAGTTCCCGTTGACGGCAGTGCTGCACGCCGCCGGGATCGGTGATGGGCATGTGCCGGTGGGGGAGTTGGAGCTTGGGCGGTTGGATGGGGTGTTGCGGGCGAAGATGGTGTCGGCGTGGCATCTGCACGAGCTGACGGCGGGGCTGGAGCTCCAGGCGTTCGTGTTGTTCTCTTCGGGTGCGGCGAGTTGGGGGGCTGGGGGGCAGGCGGCGTATGCGGCGGCGAACGCCTTCCTGGACGGGCTGGCGGGTTATCGGCATGGTGCGGGGCTTGCCGCGACGTCGATTGCCTGGGGGTTGTGGGCAGGGCCGGGCATGGGTGCAGCCGGTGCTGAGTTTGTGGAGGGGTATCGGCGGCGCGGTGTGTTCCCGATGGAGCCGGGGCTGGCGATGGCGGCTCTGGAGAGGGCGGTGGGCGACGGTTCGGTCACCCTCACCGTGACGAACACGGACTGGGAGACGTTCGCGCCGAGTTTCACCGTCGAGCGCCCGAGTGCGCTGCTCTCGGGTATTCCGGAGGTGCGCAAGGCACTCGCCCTGTCGGGTGTCCAGCCTGGTGGTGAGTCGGCGTTGCGGCGCAGGCTGGCCGGGCTGGGAGAGAGGGAACGTGCGCGGGCGCTGCTCGATCTGGTGCGGCGGGAAGCTGCGGTCACTCTTGGTTTTGACAATGCTGATGCCCTGCCGGACGGGCGGGCTTTCCGTGATGTCGGTTTTGATTCGCTGACGGCGGTGGAGCTGCGGAACAAGCTCGCCTCGGCCACGGGTCTTGTGCTGCCTGCGAGTCTTGTCTTCGACTACCCGACGCCCGCGGTGCTGGCTGAGCATCTGGGTTCGGAGTTGCTGGGTTCGGAAGCGCAGGTCGTGGCTCCTGCTGTGGTGAAGGCTGAGCCGGACGAGCCGATCGCCATTGTCGGGATGGGGTGCCGGTTCCCGGGTGGGGTGTCGTCGCCGGAGCAGTTGTGGGATGTGGTGGCGTCGTCGGCTGATGTGGTGGGTGAGTTCCCTGGTGATCGGGGCTGGGATCTGACCGGCGCTGATTTTGCCCGGGTGGGTGGGTTTGTCGAGGATGTGGCCGGGTTCGATGCGGGGTTCTTCGGGATTTCTCCGCGTGAGGCGTTGGCGATGGATCCGCAGCAGCGGTTGTTGCTGGAGACGGCGTGGGAGGCGTTGGAGCGGGCTGGGATCGACCCGGATGTGCTGAAGGGCAGCAGGACCGGGGTGTTCGTGGGCGGGACTGTTTCGGGGTACGAGGCTGTCGGGGGTGCCTCGGGTGACGCCGAGGGCTACATGCTGACCGGTGGTGCGGGCAGTGTGTTGTCGGGCCGGATCGCGTACACGTTGGGGTTGGAAGGGCCTGCGGTGACGGTGGACACGGCGTGTTCGTCGTCGTTGGTGGCGTTGCATCTTGCGGCCCAGGCGTTGCGGTCCGGCGAGTGCTCGATGGCGCTGGCCGGTGGTGTGACCGTGATGGCCACACCACGGGGCTTTGCCGAGTTCGCCATTCAGGGCGGGCTGGCGGCCGATGGCCGTTGCAAGCCCTTTGCTGCGGCGGCCGACGGTACCGGGTGGGGTGAGGGTGTTGGGTTGTTGGTGGTGGAGCGGTTGTCGGATGCCCGGCGTAACGGGCACCAGGTGTTGGCGGTGGTGCGGGGTTCGGCGATCAATCAGGACGGTGCGTCGAACGGGTTGTCGGCGCCGAACGGTCCCTCACAGCAGCGGGTGATTCGTCAGGCGTTGGCCAGTGCCGGTGTGGCTGCGGCCGAGGTGGACGTGGTCGAGGCGCACGGCACCGGTACTCGGTTGGGGGACCCGATCGAGGCCCAGGCCCTGCTGGCGACCTACGGGCAGGACCGGCCGGAGGATCGCCCGCTGTGGCTGGGATCGGTCAAGTCCAACATCGGTCACACGCAGGCGGCCTCTGGTGTTGCTGGTGTGATCAAGATGGTGTTGGCGATGCAGCAGGGTGTGTTGCCGCGGACGTTGCATGTGGATGAGCCGACGCCTGAGGTCGACTGGTCGGTCGGCGCGGTGGAGTTGCTGACGGAGCAGCGGTCGTGGCCGGTGGTGGACCGGCCGTGGCGGGCGGGGGTGTCCTCGTTCGGAGTCAGCGGCACCAACGCCCACCTCATCCTCGAACAGGCCCCTGAACTTGAACCGGCCTCCGGTATGGAGGTGGAGCCGGTGGTGGTTCCGTCGGTGGTGCCGTGGGTGTTGTCGGCCCGGTCGGAGTCGGCGTTGCGGGAGCAGGCGCGGCGGCTCGCGGCACACGTGGAAGCTGATCCGGGACTCGACCCGGTCGACGTCGGTGCGGCACTGGTGTCCACCCGGGCGAACTTGGGGCACCGGGCGGTCGTCCTGGGTGCCGATCGGGAGCAGCTGATTGCCGGGCTGGCCGGGTTGGCTGCCGGAGAACCGGGTGCCGGGGTGCTGACCGGGGTGTCCGTTGCGGGTGGTCGTACGGCGTTCTTGTTCACGGGTCAGGGTGCGCAGCGTGTGGGGATGGGCCGGGAGCTGGCTGCTGAGTTTCCGGTGTTCGCGGAGGCGTTCGGGGAGATAAGCGCGGGGTTTGAGGGTCTGTTGCCGGGTTCGTTGGAGGAGGTTGTCTTCGGTGGGGATGAGTATCGGTTGACGGAGACGGGGTGGGCGCAGCCGGCGTTGTTCGCTTTCGAGGTCGCCATGTTCCGGCTGCTGGGTTCCTGGGGTGTGGCACCGGATTTCGTGGTGGGGCATTCGGTGGGGGAGTTGGCGGCGGCGTATGTGGCGGGTGTGTGGTCGTTGCCGGATGCGTGCCGGGTGGTGGCGGCGCGGGCGGGGTTGATGCAGGCGTTGCCTGCTGAGGGGGTCATGCTGGCGGTGGAGGCGAGCGAGGCCGAGATCACCTCGGTGGCAGGTGAGGTCGCCGGATGGGGTGAGCGGGCTGCCATTGCGGCGGTGAACGCGGCCCGTTCGGTGGTGCTGTCCGGTGATGCCGCAGTGGTCGGGGCGATGGGCGAGCTGTGGAGCGGTCGGGGCAGGAAGGTGCGGCGTCTGCGGGTCAGCCACGCCTTCCATTCGCCCTTGATGGATCCGATGCTCGGTGCGTTCGCGGATGTGCTGGGTGGGGTGGAGTTCAACGAGCCGTCGGTGGGGATGACGGTCCCGGCTGCTCAGGTGTGCAGCCCGCAGTACTGGGTGCGGCAGGTGCGTGAGCCGGTGCGGTACGCCGACATGCTGACGGAGCTGAGTACTCAGGGCGTGACGCGGTTCGTGGAGGTGGGCCCGGACGGTGTGCTGAGCGGGCTGGGGTCGGGTGCGGTGGACGGGGTGTTCGTCGCGGCCCAGCGTCGGGACCGGCCCGAGGTCCACACCGCGATGACCGCACTGTCCACGCTCCACACCCACGGCGTCCCGGTGGACTGGCCCGCGATAGTGGGCCGGGGTTCGGCGGTCGAACTGCCGACGTATGCGTTCCAGCGTGAGCGGTACTGGCCGGAGGCGGTGGCCGGGCCGGTGGTGGCGGGGGCGGACGATGAGTTGTGGTCCGTGGTGGAGGGGGCGGATGCGGGGTTGTTGTCGGCTGAGTTGGGGGTCGGCGAGCAGGCTTTGGCTGAGGTGGTGCCGGCGTTGGCGGCGTGGCGTGAGCGTCGGCGGTCCCGGTTTGCGGTTGAGGGGTGGCGGTTCGCGGAGAGCTGGAAGCTGCTGCCCGGGGCGCCTGGGGGTGCGTTGCCGGGTAGTTGGCTGGTGGTGGTGCCTGTGGGGTGGGGTGAGGATGCGTGGGTTGCTTCGGTGGTGGGGGCGTTGGGTGTTGGGGTGGTGCGGTTGGAGGTGGCTGGGGACGCGGATCGTACGGTGCTTGCGGCGGTGCTGGCGGATCTGCCCGAGCTGGCTGGGGTGGTGTCGTTGCTGGGTGTGGCCGAACAGGCGTGTCCTGGGTTCGGTGCCACGCCGGTGGGTCTGGCGGGGACGGTGGGGTTGGTGCAGGCGTTGGGTGATTGCGGGATCACGGCGCGGGTGTGGTGTGTGACGCGGGGTGCGGTGTCGGTGGGGTCTGCTGATCCGGTGGGTAGTCCGGTGCAGACGGCGTTGTGGGGTTTGGGGCGGTCTGCCGCACTGGATCTGCCGGTTCGGTGGGGTGGGCTGGTGGATCTGCCGGTCGCGGTCGATGAGCGGATCGGTGGGTTGTTGCGGCGGGTGTTGACGGGTGATGAGGATCAGGTTGCGGTGCGGGAGTCGGGTGTGTATGGGCGTCGTCTGGTCCGGGCCGGAAGCAGCGGCGCAGCGGGTGCTGAGGCACGGCTGAATGGCTCGGTGCTGATCACGGGCGGGACCGGGGGTCTGGGTGGTCATGTGGCGCGGTGGGCCGTGGCCCGTGGCGCTGAGCATGTCGTACTGGTCAGCCGCCGGGGTGAGCAGGCTGACGGCGTGTCCGGCCTGCGTGAGGAACTCATAGCGCAGGGTGCGCGGGTGACGGTGGAGGCGTGTGACGTCGCTGATCGGGAGGCGTTGGCGGGGGTGCTGGCGAGGGTGCCGGCGGATTGCCCGCTGACCGCCGTCGTGCACGCCGCCGGGATCGGTGATGGGCATGTGCCGGTGGGGGAGTTGGAGCTTGGGCGGTTGGATGGGGTGTTGCGGGCGAAGATGGTGTCGGCGTGGCATCTGCATGAGCTGACTGCCGGGTTGGGCCTTGAGGCGTTCGTGTTGTTCTCTTCGGGTGCGGCGAGTTGGGGTGCTGGGGGGCAGGCGGCGTATGCGGCGGCGAATGCCTTCCTGGACGGGCTGGCGGGTTACCGGCATGGTGCGGGGCTTGCCGCGACCTCGATTGCCTGGGGGTTGTGGGCAGGGCCGGGCATGGGTGCGGCCGGTGCTGAGTTTGTGGAGGGGTATCGGCGGCGTGGCGTGCTGGCGATGGAGCCGGGGCTGGCGATGGCGGCTCTGGAGAGGGCGGTGGGCGACGGTTCGGTCACCCTCACCGTGACGAACACGGACTGGGAGACGTTCGCGCCGAGTTTCACCGTCGAGCGCCCGAGTGCGCTGCTCTCGGGTATTCCGGAGGTGCGCAAGGCACTTGCCCTGCCGGGTGCGGGGTCTGTTGGTGAGTCGGCGTTGCGGAGCAGGCTGGCCGGGCTGGGAGAGAGGGAACGTACGCGGGCGCTGCTCGACCTGGTCCGGCGGGAAGCAGCCATCACTCTCGGTTTCGACAACGCTGACGCCCTGCCGCAGGGACGGGCTTTCCGCGATGTCGGTTTTGATTCGCTGACGGCGGTGGAGCTGCGGAACAAGCTCGCCTCGGCCACCGGTCTTGTGCTGCCCGCGAGCCTTGTCTTCGACTACCCGACCCCTGCCGTGCTGGCCGAGCATCTGGGTTCGGAGCTGCTGGGCACGGTCGAGGCCGTGTCGGTGATGCCGGTGACCACGGTGGCGGTGGACGAGCCGATCGCCATCGTCGGAATGGGCTGCCGCTTCCCCGGCGGAGTGGAGAGCCCTGAACAGTTGTGGGCCTTGCTCGCGGGTGGTGTTGACGCGGTCTCGGCGTTTCCGACGCAGCGTGGCTGGGATCTGGTCGGTGACGGGTTTGCCCGGGTGGGTGGGTTCCTCTATGAGGCGGCGGAGTTCGATGCGGGGTTCTTCGGGATTTCGCCGCGTGAGGCGTTGGCGATGGATCCGCAGCAGCGGTTGTTGCTGGAGACGGCCTGGGAAGCGCTGGAGCGGACCGGGATCGACCCGAACACGCTGAAGGGCAGCAGGACTGGCGTGTTCGTGGGCGGGACAGGTTCGGGATACGACACGGTCGGGGGTGCCTCGGGTGACGCCGAGGGCTACATGCTGACCGGTGGTGCGGGCAGCGTGCTGTCGGGCCGGATCGCGTACACGTTGGGATTGGAAGGGCCCGCCGTGACGGTGGACACGGCGTGTTCGTCGTCGCTGGTGGCGTTGCACTGGGCCGCGCAGGCGTTGAGGTCGGGGGAGTGTGATCTGGCGCTGGCCGGTGGTGTGGCAGTGATGGCCACGCCGGGGATCTTTGCCGAGTTCGCTGTTCAGGGTGGGTTGGCGGGGGATGGTCGCTGCAAGGCGTTCGCCGCGTCGGCCGATGGCACCGGGTGGGGTGAGGGTGTTGGGTTGTTGGTGGTGGAGCGGTTGTCGGATGCCCGGCGTAATGGGCACCAGGTGTTGGCGGTGGTGCGGGGTTCGGCGATCAACCAGGACGGTGCGTCGAACGGGTTGGCGGCGCCGAACGGTCCCTCCCAGCAGCGGGTGATTCGGCAGGCGTTGGCCAGTGCCGGTGTGACCGCCGCCGAGGTGGACGTGGTGGAGGCGCACGGCACCGGTACTCGGTTGGGGGACCCGATCGAGGCCCAGGCGCTGCTGGCGACTTATGGGCAGGACCGGCCGGAGGGTCGTCCGCTGTGGCTGGGATCGGTCAAATCCAACATTGGTCACACGCTGGCCGCCGCCGGTGTCGCCGGTGTGATCAAGATGGTGCTGGCGATGCGGCATGGGCAACTGCCTCCCACCCTGCATGTGGACGAGCCGACGCCGGAGGTGGACTGGTCGGCGGGCGCAGTGGAGTTGCTGACCGAACAACAACCGTGGCCGGTGGTCGACCGGCCGTGGCGCGCAGGAGTGTCCTCGTTCGGGATCAGCGGTACCAACGCCCACGTCATCCTGGAACAAGCCCCTGAGCTTGAACCGGCCGCCGACGCGGTGGCGGTTCCGTCGGTGGTGCCGTGGGTGTTGTCGGGCAGGTCGGAGTCGGCGTTGCGGGAGCAGGCGCGACGGCTTGCGGCGCACGTGGAAGCTGATCCGGGGCTGGATTCGGTGGGTGTGGGTGCGGCGTTGGTGTCGACCCGGGCGGAGCTGGAGCACCGGGCGGTGGTCCTGGGCGCCGGCCGTGATGAGCTGATCGCCGGGCTGGCTGGGCTTGCGTCCGGGGAGCCGGGTGCCGGTGTGGTGACCGGCAGGGCCGGTCAGAGCGTGGCCGGTGAGCAGGGTGTGGTGTTTGTGTTCCCTGGTCAGGGTTCGCAGTGGGTCGGTATGGCGCAGGGTCTGCTGGTGTCCTCGCCGGTGTTCGCGGAGCGGATGGCGGAGTGTGCTCAGGCGCTGGCGCCGTTCGTGGAGTGGAACCTGCTGGAGGTGTTGGGGGATGAGGAGGCGTTGGGGCGGGTCGATGTGGTGCAGCCGGTGCTGTGGGCGGTGATGGTGTCGTTGGCGCAGGTGTGGCAGTCGCTCGGCGTGACACCCGCCGCGGTGATGGGGCACTCGCAGGGTGAGATCGCGGCGGCCTGCGTGGCGGGCGGACTGTCGCTGGCGGACGCCGCCAGGATCAGCGCGGTGCGCAGCCGGATGATCGCCGGGTCCCTGGCCGGGCGGGGCGGAATGGTGTCGGTCGGGCTGCCCCGGGCCGAGGCCGAGTCGTTGATCGCCCGGTGGGAAGGACGGTTGTCGGTCGCGGCGGTCAACGGGCCTTCGTCGGTGGTGGTCTCCGGCGACCCCGAAGCACTGGCCCAACTGGTCGTCGCGGGCGGGGAGGAGAACTTCCGGGCCCGCAAGATCGAGGTGGACTACGCGTCGCACTCCGCGCACGTGGAGGAGATCAGGGCGGAGCTGGTCGAGGCTCTGGCAGACATCGTGCCGGTGGAGGGCACGGTCGCGTTCTACTCCACGGTGACGGGTGAGCTGACTGACACCCGTGACCTGGACGCGGGCTACTGGTATCGCAATCTGCGGGAGACGGTGCGGCTGGCGGATACGACCCGCGCGCTGGCTGCGGCCGGCCACGGGACGTTCGTAGAAGTCAGCCCCCACCCGGTGCTGACCCCCAGCCTGGAAGAGACGCTGTTCGAGTCCCACCCGTCGGCGGTGGTGACGGGGACCCTGCGCCGGGGTGAGAACGAACTTGAGCAACTGCTGGCTGCTGCGGCCCGGTTGCACACCCGCGGTGTCCCGGTGGACTGGTCCGAGATAGTGGGCCGGGGGTCGGTGGTGGAGCTGCCGACGTATGCGTTCCAGCGTGAGCGGTACTGGCCGCGTCCCCGGGCTGTGGCCGGAGACGTGCGGGGCGCCGGGTTGACGTCGGTGGGCCACCCGTTGCTGGGTGCGGCGGTGGAGTTGGCGGGTGGTGAGGGTGTGGTGTTCACCAGCCGTCTGTCTCTCACCTCGCACGCTTGGCTGGCGGATCACACGGCACGGGGTGTGGTGTTGCTGGCCGGCACCGCGTTCGTGGAGCTGGTGGTGCGGGCCGGTGACGAGGTCGGGTGCGGTGTTCTGGAGGACTTGGCGCTGGAGCGGCCGTTGGTGTTGTCCGAGCGCGAGGCTGTGCAGGTGCAGGTGGTGGTCGAGGCACCGGCGGAGTCGGGCCGTCGCGCGGTGAGTGTGTACTCCCGGCTGGAAGAGACGGGCACGGAAGCGGGCTGGACCCGGCACGCCAGCGGAACACTGACCTCCGAGCAGACGATGCCGTCGGGTGCGGAGCTGACGGTGTGGCCCCCTGCGGGAGCGGAACCGGTACCGGTGGACGACCTCTACAACGGCCTGGCCGAGGCCGGCTACGGATACGGGCCGTCCTTCCAGGGACTGCGGGCGGCATGGCGGCGAGGTGAGGAGGTCTTCGCTGAAGTGCGGCTGCCTGACGAAGTGGCCGATAGCGCGGGCGAGTTCGGGATCCATCCGGCACTGTTCGACGCCGCCCTGCACGCCGCCGCGTTCCTGCCCGCCGGAGGCGAAGGCGGACTCCCGTTCTCCTGGAGCGGGGTGTCGCTGCACGCATCGGGCGCACAGTCACTGCGCGTACGCCTGTCGGTGGCCGGGGACGGCGGGCTCTGCCTGAACGCGGCTGATGACACCGGCGCCCCGGTGGTCTCGGTGGACTCGTTGGTGGTACGACCGGCGCCGCAGGGTCAGCTGAGTTCACCTGGGTCTGGCCAGGACAACCTGTTCAGCGTGGACTGGATCGTCAAGCCTGAGAGCGGGGGTTCGTTGCCCCGGTGTGTGGTGGCGGGCGCGGGCGGTCAGGATCTGGCGGCGATGTTGGGGGTTCCCTGGCATTCGGAGTTGTCCGAGTGCCAGGACGCGGATCTGGTTCTCCTGCCGACGGGCGCCGGTGCGGACGGCGGTGACGTGGTCGCGGCGGCGCGTTCTGAGGTGTGCCGGGTGCTGGGGTTGGTGCAGCAGTGGCTGGCTGATGAGCGTGGTGATACGCGGTTGGTGGTGGTGACCCGGGGTGCGGTGTCCACGGGGACGGGTGACCGGGTGGAGGACGTGGCCGGTGCCGGGGTGCAGGGGTTGGTCCGGTCGGCGCGGTCGGAGCACCCAGGCCGGTTCGGTCTGGTGGACGTGGACGGCAGTGCCGAGTCCTGGCAGTGCCTGCCCGCCGTACTGAACGGAACGGCCGATGACGAGGACGGGTTCGAACTGGCCGTACGGGCTGGGCAGGCATACACCCCCCGGCTGACGCCGACGCGTACCCGCGAGGTGCTGGCTGCGCCGGAGGGTGTGGAGGCGTGGCGGCTGGGGATGGCGGGCCAGGGCAGTGTGGACGATCTGGTGATCGTGCCGTCTCCCGAGGCTGAGGTGCCATTGGAAGCTGGGCAGGTCCGGATCGGGGTGCGTGCGGCGGGGCTGAACTTCCGCGATGTGCTGAATATGTATCCGGGTGAGGTACCGGTGCTGGGTGCTGAGGTCGCTGGCGTGGTGCTGGATGAGGGGCCACGAAGTTTCCGGACAGGCACCCAATAGTGTTGTCCTGAACAAGGAGACGAGGAAGAAGTGGCGCCACCCAGTAAATACTCGCCGGAGTTCCGCGAGGAAGCCGTCCAGATCGCGTTGAGGTCAAGCAAGACGATCTCCGAAGTCGCCCGGGAGCTTGAGGTGAACTCGGAGACGCTGCGCGACTGGGTGAAGAAGCACCAGAGGCAGCACGAACCGGCACCCGATGCGGAACTGACGGTGAGCGACCGTGCACGCCTGAAGGAACTCGAACGACGCAACCGTGAACTGGAGATGGAAAACTCCTTCCTGAAAAAATGCGCTGCGTACTTCGCGAAGGATCCCCGGTAGCAAGCAAGTACGAGTTCATCGACGAGATGCGACTCGACACCGGGAAGTACGCATACAGCGTCGAGTTCATGTGCGGCCGACTCGGCGTCTCCAGATCCGGCTACTACGACTGGCGATCCCGCCCGGAATCCGCGACAACCCAGCGGCGCGAAGAACTGAAACTGCTCATCCGGAAAGCCTTCGACATGTCCGACAGCACCTACGGGCACCGGCGCATCCAGGCCCAGCTGCACCGCTGGGGCGTCGCCGCGGGCGCGGAGCTGGTCCGCCGGCTCATGCGCGAACTGGGCCTGGTTCCCTGCCAGCCACGCCCGAAGAGGTTCAGCCTCACGCAGGCTGCGGCCGGCCGGGTGCCGGACCTCGTCGGCCGCGACTTCACCGCGGACGCGCCAGGCGAAAAGCTCGTCGGCGACATCACCTATATCCAGACCGGGGAAGGCTGGCTGTACCTCGCAACAGTCATCGACTGCTGCACGAAGGAAGTCATCGGCTACGCGATGGACGACCATTACCAAACCCCACTGATATCCAGAGCGATCCATAACGCGGCACGGAACAGGAACCTCTCGACCAGCGCGATATTTCACTCGGATCGCGGAAGTAACTACATGTCAGCCGAGTTCGGGAGGACTCTGGAACACTTCGGGCTCCGCAGATCTGCAGGCCGCACCGGGATCTGTTTCGACAACGCCATGGCCGAATCATTCTTCGGTGCCCTGAAGAACGAGCGCGTATCCAGGGTGACTTACCTGACCCGCGAGGCCGCCAGGCAGGACATCACTCGCTACATCGAATTCTGGTACAATCACAAACGCCTCCACTCGGCAGTGGGTTACCGCCCGCCGCGTGAAGTCCACGCCGAGTACGAGAAGTTGCGAATCGCCGCGTGAAATAGACAGTCAGAAGCCTGTCCGGAAAACGTGAGACCCCTCAGGAGGCGGGTCCGGGTGTGACCGGTTTCCTCCCGGGGGACCGGGTGATGGGGATGGCGGTCGGCGGGTTCGGCCCGGTGGTGGTGGCGGATGCACGGCTGATCGTGCCGTTCCCGCAGGGGTGGTCGTTCGTGCAGGCGGCCGGGGTGCCGGTGGTGTTCCTGACGGCGTTGCACGGGTTGCGGGAGACGGGTCGTCTGACGGCGGGGCAGCGGGTGTTGGTGCATGCGGCGGCCGGTGGTGTGGGGATGGCGGCGGTGCAGCTGGCCCGGTTGTGGGGCGCGGAGGTCTTTGCGACCGCGAGTCCGGGCAAGCAGGACACGGTGTGCGGTCTGGGGGTGGCGCGGGATCACATCGCGTCGTCGAGGACCACGGAGTTCGCCGACCGGTTCACAGGGATGGACGTGGTCCTCAACAGCCTGGCGGGCGAGTTCATCGACGCGTCCCTGAACGTCCTGCGCGACGGCGGCCGGTTCGTCGAGCTGGGCAAGACCGACCTCCGTGACACGGACGCGATAGCCACCACGCACCCCGAAGTGAACTACCAGGCGATCGATCTGACCGACTTCAGTCCGGACATGGTGGGAGGCATGCTGGCCGAACTGGCGGAGTTGTTCGAGTCCGGCGTGCTGTCCCCCCTGCCCACCAGGACATGGGACGTACGGCAGAGCCGTGACGCCTTCCGCTACATGGCGCAGGCCCGGCACGTGGGCAAGATCGTACTGACCGTGCCGCAGCAACTGGACCCCGACCGCACGGTGTTGATCACGGGCGGGACCGGCGGTCTGGGAGGCCTGCTGGCACGGCACCTGATCGACCGGCACGGGATACGACACCTGACCCTCGTATCCCGACAGGGGATCACCGCACCGGGCGCGCGGGAGCTGGTCGAGGAGTTGACCGGGCTGGGCGCCGAGGTGCGGGTGGTGGCGTGCGACGTGTCGGACCGGAACGCTGTCGCCGAACTGGTCGCCGGGGTACCGCAACAGCACCCGCTCACCGCAGTGATCCACGCAGCGGCCGTGCTGGACGACGGAACGATCACGTCACTGACCCCGGAGCGCATCGACACCGTCATGCGCCCGAAGGCGGACGCGGCCTGGTACCTGCACGAAGCGACCGCCGGCCTGGACCTAGCCACATTCATCCTCTTCTCCTCTGTGGCAGGCGTGTTCGGCGGGGCCGGAGTGGCAGGGTACGCAGCGGCGAACTCCGTCCTGGACGCGATGGCTCAACAGTGTGCCGCCCGCGGCGAGCCCGTCGTATCGCTGGCCTGGGGACTGTGGGGCGATGCCGGCGGAATGATGGGGCGTCTGGGCCAGACCGACCTCGTCCGGTTCGGCCGGGCCGGGGTGCGCGCGATGCCGGCGGCGGAAGGGCTGGCGTTGTTCGACCTGGCCTGCCGACGCCCGGAAGCGCACCTGGCTCCGGTCGGGCTCGAACTGTCACGACACAACGAGCCGGTGCTGCCGCTGTTGCGGGGCCTGGTGAGTGCCGGTGGGCGGGCCCGGCCGGTTGCCCGCGCGGGCGTCCAGGACGGTTCCGGTCTGGCCGGGCGGCTGGCCGGCCTGACCGCCGATGACCAGCAACGGCTGCTTCTCGATCTGGTGCGTGGCCACGTCGCCCCGGTTCTCGGGCATGCCTCTGCACAGGACATCGAGCCGGACAAGGCGTTCCGAGACATGGGCTTCGACTCGTTGACGACGGTGGAACTGCGCAACCGGCTGGCGACGGCGACAGGTCTACGGCTCCCCGCGACGCTGGCGTTCGACCACCCGACCGCCTCGCGCCTGGCCACCCACCTGCGCCAGCGGTTGACCGACACGGTCGAGGCCGTGTCGGTGACGCCGGTGACCACGGCGACGGTGGACGAGCCGATCGCCATCGTCGGAATGGGCTGCCGCTTCCCCGGCGGAGTCGAGAGCCCCGAACAACTGTGGACCCTGCTCACAGGCGGCATCGACGCCACCTCGGCGTTCCCGACACAACGCGGCTGGGACCTGACCGGCGACGGTTTCGCCCAGATGGGCGGTTTCCTCCATGAGGCGGCGGAGTTCGACGCGGGGTTCTTCGGGATCTCGCCGCGTGAGGCGTTGGCGATGGATCCGCAGCAGCGGTTGTTGCTGGAGACGGCGTGGGAGGCGTTGGAGCGGACCGGGATCGACCCGAACGCGCTGAAGGGCAGCAAGACCGGCGTATTCATGGGCGGGACAGGTTCGGGATACGACACTGTCGGGGGCACTGCGGGTGACGCCGAGGGCTACACGCTGACCGGCGGCGCGAGCAGCGTGCTGTCGGGCCGGATCGCGTACGTGCTGGGGTTGGAAGGGCCGGCGGTGACGGTGGACACGGCGTGCTCGTCGTCGCTGGTGGCACTGCACCTCGCGGCCCAGGCACTGCGGTCCGGCGAGTGTGACCTCGCATTGGCCGGTGGTGTGACGGTGATGGCCACACCAGGGGTCTTTGCCGGGTTCGCCATGCAGGGCGGACTGGCGAGCGATGGCCGTTGCAAGGCGTTCTCCGTGACCGCTGATGGGGTCGGACTCGCGGAAGGCGCCGGGTTGTTGGCGGTGGAGCGGTTGTCTGATGCCCGGCGTAACGGTCATCGGGTGCTGGCGGTGGTACGGGGTTCGGCGATGAACCAGGACGGTGCGTCGAACGGGTTGACCGCGCCGAACGGTCCCTCCCAGCAGCGCGTGATCCGTCAGGCGTTGGCCAGCGCCGGTGTGACCGCCGCTGAGGTGGACGTGGTCGAGGCGCACGGCACCGGCACCCGGCTGGGGGACCCGATCGAGGCCCAGGCCCTGCTGGAGACCTATGGGCAGGGTCGCCCGGCGGATCGTCCGCTGTGGCTGGGATCGCTGAAGTCCAACATCGGTCACACGCAGGCGGCTGCCGGTGTCGCCGGTGTGATCAAGATGGTGCTGGCGATGCGGTACGGGCAACTGCCCCCCACCCTGCATGTGGATGAGCCGACTCCTGAGGTGGACTGGTCGGCGGGTGCGGTGGAGTTGCTGACGGAGCAACAACAGTGGCCGGTGGTGGACCGGCCGTGGAGGGCGGGAGTGTCCTCGTTCGGGATCAGCGGCACTAACGCCCACGTCATCCTCGAACAGGCCCCTGAGCTTGAACCGGCCTCCGATGCGGTGGTGGTTCCGTCGGTGGTGCCGTGGGTGTTGTCGGCGAGGTCGGAGTTGGCGTTGCGGGAGCAGGCGTGGCGGCTTGCGGCGCACGTGGAAGCTGATCCGGGACTCGACCCGGTGGAGGTCGGTGCGGCGTTGGTGTCAACCCGGGCGAGCTTGGGGCATCGGGCGGTCGTCCTGGGCACCGGCCGGGACGAGCTGATCGCGGGGCTGACCGGACTTGCGGCGGGGGAGCCGGGTGCCGGTGTGGTGACGGGGGTGGCTGGTTCGGGTGGTCGGACGGCGTTCTTGTTCACGGGTCAGGGTGCGCAGCGTCTGGGGATGGGCCGGGAACTGGTCGCGGAGTTCCCGGTGTTCGCGGAGGCGTTCGGGGAGGTGTGCGACGGCTTCGCCGGGCTGTTGCCGGGTTCGTTGGAGGAGGTCGTCTTCGGTGCGGATGAGCATCGCCTGACAGAAACGGGGTGGGCGCAGCCGGCGTTGTTCGCGTTCGAGGTCGCCATGTTCCGGCTGCTGTCGTCGTGGGGTGTGGCACCGGATTTCGTAGTGGGACATTCAGTCGGGGAGTTGGCGGCTGCGTATGTGGCGGGTGTGTGGTCGTTGTCGGACGCATGCCGGGTGGTGGCGGCGCGGGCGGGGCTGATGCAGGCGTTGCCCGCTGAGGGAGTCATGCTGGCGGTGGAGGCCACCGAGGCGGAGATCGCCTCGGCGGCGGGTGAGGTCGCCGGATGGGGCGAGCGGGCTGCCATCGCGGCGGTCAACGCCGCCCGTTCCGTGGTGCTGTCCGGTGATGCCGGGGTGGTCGGGGCGATGGGCGAGCTCTGGAGCGGTCGGGGCCGGAAGGTACGGCGCTTGCGGGTCAGCCACGCCTTCCACTCGCCCTTGATGGATCCGATGCTCGATGCGTTCGCGGACGTGCTCGGGCAGGTGGAGTTCAACGAGCCGTCGGTGGGGATGACGGTCCCGGCTGCTCAGGTGTGCAGCCCGCAGTACTGGGTGCGGCAGGTGCGTGAACCGGTGCGGTACGCCGACATGCTGACCGAACTGGGTGTTCAGGGTGTGACGCGTTTCGTGGAGGTCGGTCCGGACGGTGTGCTGAGCGGGCTGGGGTCGGGTGCGGTGGACGGGCTGTTCGTCGCGGCCCAGCGTCGGGACCGGCCTGAGGTCCACACCGCGATGACCGCACTGTCCACGCTCCACACCCACAGCGTCCCGGTGAACTGGTCCGCGATAGTGGGCCGGGGTTCGGCGGTCGAACTGCCGACGTATGCGTTCCAGCGTGAGCGGTACTGGCCGCGTTCCCGGGCTGTGGCCGGCGACGTACGGAGCGCCGGACTGGTGTCGGTGGGCCACCCGTTGCTGGGTGCGGCGGTGGAGCTGGCTGGTGGTGAGGGTGTGGTGTTCACCAGCCGTCTGTCCCTGGCCTCACACGACTGGCTGGCCGACCACGCAGTACGGGGTGTGGTGATCGTGCCGGGCACCGCGTTCGTGGAACTGCTGGTACGGGCCGGTGACGAGGTCGGGTGTGGTGTTCTGGAGGATCTGGCGCTGGAGCGGCCGTTGGTGTTGCCCGAGCGTGGGGCTGTGCAGGTGCAGGTGGTGGTCGGGGCGCCGGCGGAGTTGGGCCGTCGCGCGGTGAGCGTGTACTCCCGGCCGGAGGAGACGGCTGCGGAAGCGGTCTGGACACAGCACGCCAGCGGAACACTGGCTGCGGCAGGCGTTCCCGCGCCGGTGTGGCAGGACGTGGCATGGCCGCCTGCGGGAGCGGAACCGGTACCGGTGGACGGCCTCTACGACGGCCTGGCCGAGGCGGGTTACGGATACGGCCCGGCCTTCCAGGGACTGCGGGCGGTATGGCGGCGAGGCGAGGAGGTCTTCGCCGAAGTGCGGCTGCCCGGCGAAGTGGCCGATCGGGCGGGCGAGTTCGGGATCCACCCGGCACTGTTCGACGCCGCCTTGCACGCCGCCGTATTCCTGCCTGGTGATGTCGAGGGCGGGCTCCCGTTCGCGTGGAGTGGTGTGTCCCTGCATGCGTCGGGCGCACGGTCACTGCGCGTACAGCTGTCGGTGATCGGCGACGGCGCGCTCCGCCTGAACGCGGCTGATGACACCGGCGCCCCGGTCCTGTCTGTGGACTCGCTGACACTGCGATCGGTGCGGGCGGAACTGCTGGAGTCCGGGTCTGGCCAGGACAACCTGTTCAGCGTGGACTGGATCGTCAAGCCTGAGAGCGGGGGTTCGTTGCCCCGGTGTGTGGTGGCGGGCGCCGGTGGTCAGGATCTGGCGAAGATGCTGGGAGTTGCCTGGTATCCGGAGCTGTCCGAGTGCCAGGACGCGGATCTGGTTTTCCTGCCGACGGGCGCCGGTGCGGACGGCGGTGACGTGGTCGCGGCGGCACGTTCTGAGGTGTGCCGGGTGCTGGAGTTGGTGCAGCAGTGGCTGGCTGATGAGCGCGGTGACACACGGCTGGTGGTGGTGACCAGGAACGCGGTGTCCACGGGGACGGGTGACCGTGTGGAGGACGTGGCCGGGGCCGGAGTACAGGGGTTGGTCCGGTCGGCGAGGTCGGAACACCCGGGCCGGTTCGGCCTGGTCGACGTGGACGGCAGTGCCGAATCCTGGCAGTGCCTGCCCGCCGTACTGAACGGAACGGCCGATGACGAGGACGGGTTCGAACTGGCCGTACGGACCGGGCAGGCGTACACCCCCCGGCTGGCGCCGGCGAGCGTGGGCGAGGCGCCGGAGGCACGACCGGTGGATCCCGAGGGCACGGTGCTGATCACGGGTGGGACCGGGACGCTGGGTGGGTTGGTGGCGCGGGATTGGGTGGAGCGTCACGGAGTACGGCATCTGCTGCTGGTGTCGCGGCAGGGGACGGCCGCGCCGGGCGCGCGGGAATTGGTCGAGGAACTGACCGGACTGGACGCCCAGGTGCGGGTGGTGGCGTGCGATGTATCGGATCGGGCGGCGCTGACGGCTGTGCTCGATGCGATCCCGGATGAGCATCCGTTGACGGCGGTGGTGCATACGGCGGGTGTGGTGGACGACGGGATGGTGACGTCGTTGACGCCGGCGCGGGTCGATGCCGTGATGCGCCCGAAGGCGGACGCGGCGTGGTACCTGCACGAGGCGACCGCCGGGCTGGACCTGGCCGCGTTCGTCCTGTTCTCGTCCACGTCGGGTGTGCTGGGTGCGGCTGGACAGGCGGGGTACGCGGCGGCGAACTCCGTGCTGGACGCGATAGCCCAACAGCGTGCCGCCCGTGGCGAGGCAGCCGTGTCGGTGGCGTGGGGCATGTGGGCGCCGGCCAGCGCGTTGACCGGGCAACTGTCGCAGACCGACCGCCGCCGGATCAGCGCGACGGGAGTTGTGCCGCTGACGGCGGAGGAAGGAATGGTGCTGCTGGACCGTGCCGTACGGTCGGGGCGGTCGTTCGTGGCGGGGATGCGGTGGGATCCGGCCGGGGTGCGTTCCGGCCAGCCGTTGTCGGGGCTGTTGCGCGGCTTGGTGCGTGGCCCGGTCCGCCGTAGGAGTCTCGCCACTGAGCGGGACGGCGAGGCGGCGGGTGCGGCGTTGCGGCAGCGTCTGGCCGGGCTGTCGGCTGCCGATGCCCATGCTGTGTTGGCGCAGGTGGTCACCACTCACACGGCGACAGTTCTGGGGCATGCCACCCCGGAGTCGATACAGGCCACTTCCGCCTTCCAGGAACTGGGCTTCGACTCGATGACCGCTGTCGACCTGCGTAACCGGCTCAACACGGTTACCGGTCTGCGGCTGCCGGCCACGCTGGTGTTCGACTACCCCACACCGGACACCGTGGCCGGCCACCTCCGGTCGGAGCTGCGCCCCGACATCCTGGCGGCGGAGCCGTCCGGGGATACGGACGCCCGTCTCGGAGAGACCCTGGCGACCATCCCGGTCAGCCGCCTGCGGAAGGCGGGTCTCCTGGACCTGCTGCTGCAACTCGCTGGTGAGGACGGCGAGGTCGCGCAGAACACCACGTCCGACGATGAGATCTCGATCGACGAGTTGGACGGCGAGAGTCTGCTGCGCCTGGCCGCCGAGAACACCACGAACTAGCGACGATCGAAAGGCAATCCGATGAGTGACTCCATCGAGAAGTACGTTGAAGCGCTGCGGTCGTCGCTGAAGGAGATCGATCGACTGCGCAAGCAGAACGAGCAGCTCGCCACGGCCAAGGTCGAGCCGGTGGCCATCGTGGGGATCGGGTGCCGGTTCCCGGGTGGGGTGTCGTCGCCGTCGGATCTGTGGGATGTGCTGGTCGGCGGGGTGGACGCCATTTCCGGGTTCCCGGTGGATCGGGGCTGGGATCTGACTGACGGTGGTTCCGGCAAGGGTGGTTTTCTCCATGACGCGGCGGAGTTCGACGCGGGGTTCTTCGGGATTTCGCCGCGTGAGGCGTTGGCGATGGATCCGCAGCAGCGGTTGTTGCTGGAGACGGCCTGGGAGGCGCTGGAACGGGCCAGGATCGATCCGCATTCGTTGAAGGGCAGCAAGACCGGTGTGTACGCCGGGCTGATGTACCACGACTACAGCGAACCATTGCGGGCGGCGGCAGATGAAATAGGCGGAATTCTGGGGATCGGTACCGCGGGAAGTGTGTTGTCGGGGCGGGTCGCGTACACGTTGGGGCTGGAAGGGCCCGCGGTGACGGTGGATACGGCGTGTTCGTCGTCGCTGGTGGCGTTGCATTTGGCTGCGCAGGCGTTGCGGTCGGGGGAGTGTGATCTGGCGCTGGCCGGTGGTGTGACGGTGATGGCCACGCCGGGGGCCTTTGCCGAGCAGGGTGGGGTGGCGAGGGATGGTCGCTGCAAGTCCTTCGCCGCGTCGGCCGACGGCACGGGGTGGGCCGAGGGCTCTGCGTTGGTGGTGGTGGAGCGGTTGTCGGACGCTCAGCGCAATGGGCATCGGGTGTTGGCGGTGGTGCGGGGGTCGGCGATCAATCAGGACGGTGCGTCGAACGGGTTGACCGCTCCGAACGGTCCGTCCCAGCAGCGGGTGATCCGGCAGGCGTTGGCCAGTGCTGGGCTGACTGCGGCCGAGGTGGATGTGGTGGAGGCGCATGGCACGGGTACTCGGTTGGGGGATCCGATCGAGGCTCAGGCGCTGTTGGCGACTTATGGGCAGGGTCGGCCGGAGGGGCGTCCGCTGTGGCTGGGGTCGCTGAAGTCCAACATTGGTCACACCCAAGGTGCGGCGGGGGTGGGGGGTGTGATCAAGATGGTGTTGGCGATGCAGCATGGGCAACTGCCTCGCACTTTGCATGTGGGTGAGCCGACGCCTGAGGTGGATTGGTCGGCGGGTGCGGTGGAGTTGTTGACGGAGCAGAGGCCGTGGCCGGTGGTGGGTCGGCCGTGGCGGGCGGGGGTGTCCTCGTTCGGGGTCAGCGGTACCAATGCTCACGTGATTCTGGAGCAGGCTCCTGAGTCTGAACCGACCGCCCGTGTGGAGGCGGAGCCGGTGGTGGTTCCGTGGGTGTTGTCGGCGAGGTCGGAGTTGGCGTTGCGGGAGCAGGCGCGGAGGCTTCTGGCACACGTGGAGGCGGGTCCGGGACTCGACCCGGTGGACGTGGGTGCGGCGTTGGTGTCGACCCGGGCGAGTCTGGAGCATCGGGCGGTGGTTCTGGGCGCCGATCGGGAGCAACTGATCGCCAGGCTGGCGGGGTTGGCGGCTGGGGAGCCGGGTGCTGGTGTGGTGGCCGGTCAGAGTGCGGTCAGTGGGCGTGGTGTGGTGTTTGTGTTCCCTGGTCAGGGGGCGCAGTGGGTGGGTATGGGGCAGGGTCTGCTGACGGCTTCGCCGGTGTTCGCGGAGCGGATGGCGGAGTGTGCTCGGGCGTTGGCGCCGTTCGTGGAGTGGGACCTGCTGGAGGTGTTGGGGGATGAGGAGGCGTTGGGGCGGGTCGATGTGGTGCAGCCGGTGTTGTGGGCGGTGATGGTGTCGTTGGCTCAGGTGTGGCAGTCGCTGGGCGTGACACCGGTTGCGGTGGTGGGGCATTCGCAGGGGGAGATCGCGGCGGCCTGCGTGGCGGGCGGACTGTCGCTGGACGATGCGGCCAGGATCAGCGCGGTGCGCAGCCGGATGATCGCCGGGTCCCTGGCCGGGCGGGGCGGCATGGTGTCGGTGGGGCTGCCCCGGGCCGAGGCCGAGTCGTTGATCGTCCGGTGGGAGGGGCGGTTGTCGGTCGCGGCGGTCAACGGGCCCTCGTCGGTGGTGGTCTCCGGCGACCCCGAAGCACTGGCCGAACTGGTCGTCGCGGGGGAGGCGGAGAACTTCCGGGCCCGCAGGATCGAGGTGGATTACGCGTCGCACTCCGCGCACGTGGAGGAGATCAGGGCGGAGCTGGTCGAGGCTCTGGCGGACATCGCGCCGATGGAAGGCGCGGTCGCGTTCTACTCCACGGTGACCGGTGAGCTGACTGACACCCGTGACCTGGACGCGGGCTACTGGTATCGCAATCTGCGGGAGACGGTGCGGCTGGCCGACACCACCCGCGCGCTGGCTGCGGCCGGTCACGGGGCGTTCGTAGAAGTCAGCCCGCATCCGGTGCTGACTCCCAGCCTGGAGGAGACGCTGTTCGAGTCCCACCCGGCGGTGGTGGTGACGGGGACCTTGCGCCGGGGTGAGAGCGAGTCAGAGCAACTGCTGGCTGCTGCGGCCCGGTTGCACACCCGTGGCGTCCCGGTGGACTGGGCCGCGATAGTGGGCCGGGGTCCGGTGGTCGATCTGCCGACGTATGCCTTCCAGCGTGAGCGGTACTGGCCGGAGGCGGCGGCCGGGCCGGTGGTGGCGGGGGCGGACGACGAGTTGTGGTCGGTGGTAGAGGGGGCGGACGCGGGGTCGTTGTCGGCTGAGTTGGGTGTCGACGAGCAGGCTTTGGCTGAGGTGGTGCCGGCGTTGGCGGTGTGGCGTGAGCGTCGGCGGGCCGGGTCCAGGGTGGAGGGGTGGCGGTTTGCGGAGAGCTGGAAGCTGTTGCCTGGGGTGCCTGGGGGTGTGTTGCCGGGTAGTTGGCTGGTGGTGGTGCCTGCTGGGTGGGGTGAGGATGCATGGGTTGCCGGGGTGGTGGGGGCGTTGGGTGCTGGGGTGGTGCGGCTGGAGGTGGCCGGGGACACGGATCGTGCGGTGCTTGCGGCGAGGCTGGCGAATCTGCCCGAGCCGGCTGGGGTGGTGTCGTTGCTGGGTTTGGCTGAGGAGGCAGGTGCGGAGTTCGGTGCCACGCCGGTCGGTCTGGCCGGGACGGTGGGGTTGGTCCAGGCGTTGGGTGATTGCGGGATCACGGCGCCTGTGTGGTGTGTGACGCGGGGTGCGGTGTCGGTGGGCTCGGCTGATCCGGTTGTCAGTCCGGTGCAGACGGCGTTGTGGGGTTTGGGGCGGTCTGCCGCACTGGATCTGCCGGGCCGGTGGGGCGGGCTGGTGGATCTGCCGGTGGTGTTCGACGAACAAGCTGGTGGGTTGCTGCGGCGGGTGCTGACGGGTGATGAGGACCAGGTCGCGGTGCGGGAGTCGGGTGTATACGGGCGTCGTCTGGTCCGGGCCGGAAGCGGTGCGGCGCACGGTGAGGTACGGCTGAGTGGCTCCGTCTTGATCACGGGCGGGACGGGGGGTCTGGGTGGTCATGTGGCGCGGTGGGCGGTGGCCCGTGGTGCTGAGCATGTCGTGTTGGTGAGCCGCCGGGGTGAGCAGGCTGACGGCGTGTCCGGCCTGCGTGAGGAACTCATAGCGCAGGGTGCGCGGGTGACGGTGGAGGCATGTGACGTCGCCGACCGGGAGGCGCTGGCGGCCGTACTCGGCGCGATCCCTGGCGAGTTCCCGTTGACGGCGGTCGTGCACGCCGCCGGGATCGGTGACCACCATGCGCCGGTGGGGGAGTTGGAGCTTGGGCGGCTGGATGCGGTACTGCGGGCGAAGATGGTGTCGGCGTGGCATCTGCACGAGCTGACGGCGGGGCTGGAGCTCCAGGCGTTCGTGCTGTTCTCCTCGGGTGCGGCGAGTTGGGGTGCCGGGGGGCAGGCGGCGTATGCGGCGGCGAACGCCTTCCTGGACGGGCTGGCGGGTTATCGGCATGGTGCGGGGCTTGCCGCGACGTCGATTGCCTGGGGGTTGTGGGCAGGGCCGGGCATGGGTGCAGCCGGTGCTGAGTTTGTGGAGGGGTATCGGCGGCGCGGTGTGTTCCCGATGGAGCCGGGGCTGGCGATGGCGGCTCTGGAGAGGGCGGTGGGCGACGGTTCGGTCACCCTCACCGTGACGAACACGGACTGGGAGACGTTCGCGCCGAGTTTCACCGTCGAGCGCCCGAGTGCGCTGCTCTCGGGTATTCCGGAGGTGCGCAAGGCACTCGCCCTGTCGGGTGTCCAGCCTGGTGGTGAGTCGGCGTTGCGGAGCAGGCTGGCCGGGCTGGGAGAGAGGGAACGTGCGCGGGCGCTGCTCGATCTGGTGCGGCGGGAAGCTGCCGTCACTCTCGGTTTTGACAATGCTGATGCCCTGCCGCAGGGACGGGCTTTCCGTGATGTCGGTTTTGATTCGCTGACGGCGGTGGAACTGCGGAACAAGCTCGCCTCGGCCACCGGTCTTGTGCTGCCCGCGAGCCTGGTCTTCGACTACCCGACACCGGCAGCGCTGGCCGAGCATCTGGGTTCGGAGCTGCTGGGCACGGTCGAGGCCGCGCCGGTGACGCCGGTGATCACAGCGGCGCTGGACGAGCCGATCGCCATCGTAGGGATGGGCTGTCGCTTCCCGGGCGGGGTGTCGTCGCCGGAGCAGCTGTGGAATGCGGTGGTGTCCTCGGTTGACGCGATGAGTGAGTTCCCTGCGGATCGCGGCTGGGATCTGGTCGGTGATGGTTTCGCCCGGGTGGGTGGGTTCGTCGAGGATGTGGCCGGGTTCGACGCGGGGTTCTTCGGGATTTCGCCGCGTGAGGCGTTGGCGATGGATCCGCAGCAGCGGTTGCTGCTGGAGACGGCCTGGGAAGCGCTGGAACGGACCGGCATCGCCCCGAACGCGCTGAAGGGCAGCAAGACGGGGGTGTTCGTAGGCGGGGCAGTTTCGGGATACGAGACCGTAGGCAATGTCTCGGACGAAGCGGACGGATACCGGATCACCGGTGGCGCGAGCAGCGTGCTGTCGGGCCGGATCGCGTACGTGCTGGGGTTGGAAGGGCCCGCCGTGACGGTGGATACGGCGTGTTCGTCGTCGCTGGTGGCGTTGCATCTCGCGGCCCAGGCGCTGCGGTCGGGGGAGTGCGATCTGGCGCTGACCGGTGGTGTGGCGGTAATGGCCACACCGGGCGCCTTTGCCGAGTTCGCCACGCAGGGCGTGTTGGCGGGCGATGGCCGCTGCAAGTCCTTCGCCGCATCGGCTGACGGCACTGGGTGGGGTGAGGGTGCCGGACTGTTGGTGGTCGAACGGTTGTCGGACGCCCGGCGTAACGGCCACCGGGTGCTGGCGGTGGTGCGGAGTTCGGCGATCAACCAGGACGGTGCGTCGAACGGGTTGTCGGCGCCGAACGGTCCCTCCCAACAGCGCGTGATCCGGCAGGCGCTGGCCAGCGCCGGTCTGACCACGGCCGAGGTGGACGTGGTCGAGGCCCACGGCACGGGTACCCGGTTGGGGGACCCGATTGAGGCTCAGGCCCTGCTGGCGACCTACGGACAGGATCGGCCGGAGGACCGTCCGCTGTGGCTGGGGTCGCTGAAGTCCAACATCGGTCACACCCAGGCGGCTGCCGGTGTCGCCGGTGTGATCAAGATGGTGCTGGCGATGCAACACGGGCAACTGCCCCGGACGTTGCACGTGGATGAGCCGACCCCTGAGGTGGACTGGTCGGCTGGCGCGGTGGAGTTGCTGACGGAGCAACGCCCGTGGCCGGTGGTGGACCGGCCGTGGCGGGCAGGAGTGTCCTCGTTCGGCGTCAGCGGCACCAACGCCCACGTGATTCTTGAACAGGCCCCTGAGCTTGAACCGGCCTCCCGTGTGGAGGCGGAGCCGTCAGTGGTGCCGTGGGTGCTGTCGGCCAGGTCGGAGTCGGCGCTCCGGGACCAGGCACGGCGGCTCGCGGCGCACATGGAAGCTGATCCGGAACTCGACCCGGTCGACGTAGGCGCGGCATTGGTGTCCACCCGGGCGGGGCTGGAGCACCGTGCGGTGGTCCTGGGCACGGACAGGGACGAGCTGATCGCCAGGCTGACCGGACTTGCTACCGGAGAACCGGGCACCGGGGTGGTGACCGGGATAGCCGGCCAGACCGGCGAGCGTGAAGTGGTGTTCGTCTTCCCTGGCCAGGGTGCACAGTGGACCGGCATGGCCCAGGAACTACTGGCGGCCTCCCCCGTGTTCGCGGAGCGTATGGCGGAGTGCGCCCAGGCGCTGGCCCCGTTCGTGGACTGGGACCTGCTGGAGGCACTGGAGGACCAGGAAGCGCTGGGCCGGGTCGAAGTGGTGCAGCCGGTGCTGTGGGCGGTGATGGTGTCGCTGGCACAGGTGTGGCAGTCGCTGGGCGTGACACCCGCTGCGGTGATGGGGCACTCGCAGGGCGAGATCGCGGCGGCCTGCGTGGCGGGCGGACTGTCGCTGGCCGACGCCGCCAGGATCATCGCGGTACGCAGCCGTCTGCTCGCCAAGTCACTGTCCGGGCGGGGCGGAATGGTGTCCGTACGGCTGCCCCGGGCCGAAGCGGAGTCGTTGATCACCCGGTGGGAAGGACGGTTGTCGATCGCGGCGGTCAACGGCCCCTCGTGGGTGGTGGTCTCCGGCGACGCCGAAGCGGTCACGGAACTGGTCGTCGCAGGCGAGGCGGAGGACTTCCGGACCCGCCGGATGGACACGGACTGCGCGGGACATTCCCCGCAGGTGGACGAGATCAAGGCCGAGCTGATCGAGGCTCTGGCAGACATCGCCCCGATGGAAGGCACGGTCGCGTTCTACTCCACCGTGACCGGTGAGCTGACCGACACCCGTGACCTGGACGCGGAGTACTGGTACCGCAACGCGCGGGAGACGGTGCGGCTGGCCGAGACCACCCCGGTGCTGGCCACGGCCGGCTACGAGATGTTCGTGGAGGTCAGCCCCCATCCGGTGCTGACTCCCAGCCTGGAGGAGACGCTGTTCGAGTCCCACCCGGCGGCGGTGGTGACGGGGACGCTGCGCCGGGGTGAGAACGAACCCGAGCAACTGCTGACCGCACTGTCCACTCTCCACACCCACGGTGTTCCGGTGGACTGGTCCGCGATAGTGGGCCAGGACTCGACGGTCGAGCTGCCGACGTATGCGTTCCAGCACCAGCGGTACTGGCCGCGCCCCCGGACTGTGGCCGGAGACGCGCGGGGTATGGGATTGACGTCGGTAGGCCACCCGTTGCTGGGCGCAGCGGTGGAGTTGGCCGGTGGCGAGGGTGTGGTGTTCACCAACCGTCTGTCTCTCACCTCGCACGCTTGGCTGGCCGATCACACGGCACGGGGTGTGGTGTTGCTGGCCGGTACCGCGTTCGTGGAGCTGGTGGTGCGGGCCGGCGATGAGGTCGGGTGCGGTGTCCTGGAGGACTTGGCGTTGGAGCGGCCGTTGGTGCTGTCCGAGCGCGGAGCCGTGCAGGTGCAGGTAGTGGTTGAGGCACCGGCGGAGTCGGGCCGTCGCGCGGTGAGCGTGTACTCCCGGCCGGAAGAGACGGGCACGGAGGCAGGCTGGACCCGGCACGCCAGCGGGACACTGACTTCTGAGGCAGGAGCGCCGTCGGGTGTGGAGCTGACGGTGTGGCCGCCTGCGGGAGCGGAACCGGTGCCGGTGGACGGGTTCTATGAAGCCCTGGCCGAGACGGGCTACGGATACGGCCCGGCCTTCCAGGGGGTACGGACGGTATGGCGACGTGGCGAGGAGGTCTTCGCCGAAGTGCGGCTGCCGGACGAAGTGGCCGAGCGGGCGGGGGAGTTCGGTATCCACCCGGCACTGTTCGACGCCGCCCTGCACGCCGCCGCGTTCCTGCCAGCCGGAGGCGAGGGCGGGCTCCCGTTCTCCTGGAGCGGTGTGTCCCTGCACGCATCGGGCGCACGCTCCCTGCGCGTACGCCTGTCGGAGACTGACGACGGCGCGCTCTGCCTGAACGCGGCTGACGACACCGGCGCCCCGGTACTGTCCGTGGACTCGCTGACACTGCGACCGTTGCGGGCGGAACTGCTGGACGGGGATGCGCAGCGCTCACTGTTCAGCGTGGACTGGACCCTCAAGCCTGCTGTCCCGACCGGGACCGAGAACTCGCCGCGGTGTGTGGTGGCGGGCGCGGGCGGTCAGGACCTGGCGAAGATGCTGGGAGTTGCCTGGTATCCGGAACTGTCCGAGTGCCCGGAGACGGATCTGGTTCTCCTGCCGACGGGCGCCGATGCGGACGATGGTGACGTGGCTGCGGCGGCGCGTTCTGAGGTGTGCCGGGTGCTGGAGCTGGTGCAGGAATGGGTGGCTGATGAGCGTGGTGATGCGCGGTTGGTGGTGGTGACCAGGAACGCGGTGTCCACGGGGACGGGCGACCGGGTGGAAGACATGGCCGGGGTGCAGGGGTTGGTCCGGTCGGCGCGGTCGGAACACCCGGGCCGGTTCGGTCTGGTCGACGTGGACGGCAGCGCCGAATCCTGGCAGTGCCTGCCCGCCGTACTGAGCGAGACGACGGATGACGAGGGCGATTTCGAACTGGCCGTGCGAGCTGGGCAGGCATACACCCCCCGGCTGACGCGTACCCGCGAAGTGCTGACGGCGCCCATGGAGACATGGCGGCTGGGGATGACCGGCCAGGGCAGCGTCGACGATCTGGTGCTGGAACCGTCTCCCGAGGCTGAGGTGCCACTCGAAGCCGGACAGGTCCGCATCGGGGTACGTGCCGCAGGGCTGAACTTCCGGGACGTGCTGAATGTGCTGGGTGTGTATCCGGGTGAGGCGCCGCTGCTGGGTGCGGAGGTCGCCGGTGTGGTGCTGGAGGCAGGTCCGGGTGTGACGGGCTTCGTCCCGGGGGACCGGGTGATGGGTATGGCGGTCGGCGGGTTCGGCCCGGTGGTGGCGGCGGATGCGCGGCTGATCGTGCCCATCCCGCGGGGGTGGTCGTTCGCGCAGGCGGCCGGGGTGCCGGTGGTGTTCCTGACGGCGTTGTACGGGCTGAGGGAGACGGGGCGTTTGACGGCGGGGCAGCGGGTGCTGGTGCATGCGGCGGCCGGCGGTGTGGGGATGGCGGCGGTGCAGTTGGCCCGGCTGTGGGGCGCGGAGGTCTTCGCGACCGCGAGTCCGGGCAAGCAGGACACGGTGTACGGGCTGGGAGTGGCGCGGGATCACATCGCGTCGTCGAGGACCACGGAGTTCGCCGACCGGTTCACGGGGATGGACGTGGTTCTCAACAGCCTGGCGGGCGAGTTCATCGACGCGTCCCTGAACGTCCTGCGCGACGGCGGCCGGTTCGTCGAGCTGGGCAAGACCGACCTCCGTGACACGGACGCGATAGCCACCACGCACCCCGGGGTGAGCTATCACGCGATCGACCTAGAGATCGACCTGGACGTGGTGGGAGGCATGCTCGCCGAACTCGCGGAGCTGTTCGAGTCCGGTGTCCTGTCCCCCCTGCCCACCAGGACATGGGACGTACGGCAGAGCCGTGACGCCTTCCGCTACATGGCGCAGGCCCGGCACGTGGGCAAGATCGTGCTGACCGTGCCGCAGCAACTGGACCCCGACCGCACGGTGTTGATCACCGGTGGCACCGGCGGTCTGGGCGGCCTGCTGGCACGGCACCTGGCCGACCGGCACGGGATACGGCACCTGACCCTCGTATCACGCCAAGGAATCGCCGCACCGGGCGCGCAGGAACTGGTCGAAGAACTGACCGCACTGGGCGCCCAGGTGCGGGTGGTGGCCTGCGACGTGTCGGACCGGAACGCCGTCACCGAACTGATCGCCGGGGTACCGCAACAGCACCCACTCACCGCAGTGATCCACGCAGCGGCCGTGCTCGACGACGGAACGATCACATCGTTGACCCCGGAGCGCATCGACACCGTCATGCGCCCGAAGGCAGACGCAGCCTGGTACCTGCACGAAGCAACCGCCGGCCTGGACCTGGCCGCATTCATCCTCTTCTCCAGCTTCTCAGCCACCTCCGGCGCCCCGGGCCAGGGCAACTACGCCGCCGCCAACGCATTCCTGGACGCACTGGCGTTGCACCGCCAAGTCCAGGGCCTCCCGGCCGCATCGCTGGCCTGGGGCTGGTGGGCCGACACCAGCAGCATGACCGGCCTGGGCCACACCGACCACGCCCGGTTCGGCCGGGCCGGGGTGCGCGCGATGCCGGCGGCGGAGGGGCTGGCGTTGTTCGATCTGGCCTGCCGACGCCCGGAGGCGTATCTGGTCCCGGTCGGCCTCGAACTGCCACGGAATGGCGGCTCGGTGCCGCCGCTGCTGCGGGGGTTGGTGGCCAGTGGTCCGGCGCGACCGGTCGCCCGTGCGGGCGTCCAGGACAGCTCCGGCCTGGTCCGGCGACTGGCTGGCCTGACAGCCGCCGACCAGCAGCGACTGCTGCTCGACCTGGTGTGTGGCCACGTCGCCACCGTTCTGGGACACGCCTCCGTGGAAGCCGTCGACCCCGAGAAGGCATTGCGGGACATGGGCTTCGACTCCTTGACGACGGTGGAGCTGCGCAACCGGTTGGCAGCGGCGACGGGTCTACGGCTCCCCGCGACGCTGGCGTTCGACCACCCGACCACCTCGCGCCTGGCCACCCACCTGAGGCAGCAATTGTTGGGCACGGTCGAGGCCGTGTCGGTGACGCCGGTGACCACGGCGGCACTGGACGAGCCGATCGCCATCGTAGGGATGGGCTGCCGCTTCCCCGGCGGAGTCGAGAGCCCCGAACAACTGTGGACCCTGCTCACAGGCGGCATCGACACCATCTCGGCGTTCCCGACACAACGCGGCTGGGACCTGACCGGCGACGGCGCCACCCAGACGGGCGGGTTCCTCAAGGACGTGGCGGGGTTCGACGCGGGGTTCTTCGGGATCTCGCCGCGCGAGGCACTGGTGATGGATCCGCAGCAGCGTTTGCTGCTGGAGACGGCCTGGGAAGCGCTGGAACGATCCGGCATCGACCCGAACACGCTGAAGGGCAGCAGGACCGGCGTGTTCGTGGGCGGGACAGGTTCGGGATACGACACGGTCGGGGACGCCGCAGACCAAGTGGACGGATACCTGCTCACCGGTGCCGCGAGCAGCGTGCTGTCGGGCCGGATCGCGTACACGTTGGGATTGGAAGGCCCCGCCGTCACGGTGGACACGGCGTGCTCGTCGTCGCTGGTGGCACTGCACCTCGCGGCCCAGGCGCTGCGTTCCGGCGAGTGCTCGATGGCGCTGGCCGGCGGCGTGACCGTGATGGCCACACCGGGAGTCTTCATCGCCGGGTCCGCCATGCAGGGCGGTGTGGGGGGCGATGGCCGCTGCAAGGCGTTCGCCGCAACCGCTGACGGGTTCGGAGTCGCGGAAGGCGCCGGGTTGTTGGTGGTGGAGCGTTTGTCGGACGCCCGGCGCAACGGCCACCGGGTGCTGGCGGTGGTGCGGGGTTCGGCGATCAACCAGGACGGCGCCTCGAACGGGCTGACCGCACCGAACGGTCCCTCCCAACAGCGAGTGATCCGCCAGGCGTTGGCCAGCGCCGGGGTGCCCACCACCGAGGTGGACGTCGTGGAGGCCCACGGCACGGGTACCCGGTTGGGGGACCCGATCGAGGCCCAGGCCCTGCTGGCGACGTACGGACAGGACCGGTCGGAGGATCGCCCTCTGTGGCTGGGATCGGTCAAATCCAACCTCGGTCACACCCAGGCGGCTGCTGGTGTCGCCGGTGTGATCAAGATGGTGCTGGCGATGCAACACGGGCAACTGCCCCGGACGTTGCACGTGGACGAGCCGACCCCAGAGGTCGACTGGTCGGCCGGTGCAGTGGAGTTGCTGACCGAACAACAACCGTGGCCGGCGGTCGACCGGCCGTGGCGCGCAGGAGTGTCCTCGTTCGGGATCAGCGGCACCAACGCCCACGTCATCCTCGAACAGGCCCCCGACCAGGCCCCCGACCTTGAACCGGCCCCCGACGTGGAGGTGGTGCCGTGGGTGTTGTCGGCCCGGTCGGAGTCGGCGCTCCGGGACCAGGCACGGCGACTCCTGGCACACGTGGAAGCGAACCCGGAACTCGACCCGGTCGACGTAGGCGCGGCACTGGTCTCCACCCGGGCGAGCTTCGGGCACCGAGCGGTCGTCCTGGGCACCGACCGGGACCAGCTGATCGCCGGACTGGCCGGGCTGGCCGCCGGAGAACCGGGCGCCGGAGTGGCGAGCGGAGTGTCCGCCGCGAGTGGCAGGACGGCGTTCCTGTTCACGGGCCAGAGCGCGCAGCGTCTGGAGATGGGCCGCGAACTGGCCGCCGAATTCCCGGTGTTCGCCGAGGCATTCGACGAAGTACGCGCACGGTTCGCCGAGTGGCTGCCGGGGTCCCCGGAACCGGCGGCCACCGACGACGGACTCGCCGATCCGGCATGGGCGCAAGCGACGCTGTTCGCGTTCGAGGTCGCCATGTTCCGGCTGCTGTCGTCGTGGGGCGTCACGCCGGACTACGTCGCCGGCCACGCGACCGGCGAAGCGGTCGCGGCCTACGTGGCGGGAGTGTGGTCGCTGGACGACGCCCGCAGGGTGCTGACCGCCGGGGACGACGAGAACGGGACGGCGCCTACCGAGAGCCCGGGGCCTTCGCGGATCGTGCTGGTATCGCTGGAGAGCGGCGAACCCGTGCAGGAGCGCCCGGAGTTCGCCGTAGCGGACACGCAGCGGCCGGCACGGTTCGCCGAAGCCGTGGGCTGGTTGCGCGAGCAGGGAGCGACCCGGTTCGTGGAACTGGGCCCGGACGCGGCGCTGACCGGACTTCGGCCGGACGGCGTGGACGCCGAGTTCGTCGCCATGCAACGGCAGGACCGGCCTCAGGTGTACGAGGCCATGGCGGCGCTGGCGTTCCTGTACACCCGCGGGGTGACCGTCGACTGGCGGGCGATGTTCGCTCGCTCAGGTGCGCGGCGGGTCGAGTTGCCGACGTACGCGTTCCAGCGGGAGCGGTTCTGGTCGCTGGCCTCGGGAACGGGCGGGGTGGCCGGTGCGGGCCTGTCCACGGCCGGTCACGCTCTTCTCGGCGCGGTGGTGCGGTTGGCCGACCGCGATGAACTGGTGTTCACCAGCCGGTTGTCGCAGGCCACCCACCCGTGGCTGGCCGAGCACCACCTCGGCGCGACCGCCGTTCTGCCGGTGACGGCGCTCGTCGACATAGCGATGCGGGCCGGTGACGAGGCCGGGTGCGCTGTCCTGGAGGAGTTGACCGTCCACGCGCCCCTGGTGATTCCCGACCACGGCGCGGTTCAGGTGCAGGTCGTGGTCGGCAGCCCCGACGAGGAGGGCAGGCGCCCGATCGTCGTGTACGCGCGCCCGGAGAACACGGACGACGAGTGGCTGTCGTACGCCACCGGCCTGCTCGCCGCGCTGGGCGGCGAGCCCGGATGGACCGAGCGGACCTGGCCGCCGGCGGATGCCCGGCCGGTACCGGTCGAGGACGCCTACGACCTGCTCGCCGAGCGCGGGCACCGGCACGGGCCGGTGTTCCAGGGACTGCGAGCGGTGTGGCGCCGGGGCGACGTGGTGTTCGCCGAGGTCGCCCTGCCGCAACGGGCGGCCGGGGACTCCGCCCGGTTCGGCATCCACCCGGCCTTGCTGGACGCGGCTCTGCACCCGCTGCTGATCGCGTCCGAGGACGTCCGGCTGCCGTCGACGTGGACGAACGTCTCGCTCCACACCACGGGCACGACCGCGCTGCGGGTCGCCCTGACCCCGGCAGGTGACGACGACGGGTACCGGCTCGACGTGGCCGACGAAGTCGGCAACGCCGTGGCGACGGCCCGGCTCTCGCGGTGGGAACGCGTGTCCACCGGGCAGCGAGGCGACGAGGACGACCTCCTGCGGGTGGAGTGGGCGCCGGTCGGATCGCTGGAGGACACCGGGGAACACGAGGATTCGGTGGCGCTGCTCGGCGAAGTGAGCAGCGAGCTCTCGGAGGCGGGATTCCTGCGCTTCGGCGACATTACCGAGGCCGCCCTCTCCTACGAGCCCTGGGACATCCTGGTCGCCGAATCGCCTGCGGACGGCGAGCTGCCGTCCGTAGCGCATCGGGCGGTACGGCACGTGCTGACCCGGCTCCAGGAGTGGGTCACCCGGGACGACCTGCCCGACAACCGGCTGGTGGTGGTCACCCGTGGCGCCGTCGCGGCGAGCGAGGGCGAGGCCGTGGTGGACCTCGCGGGCGCGGCGGTATGGGGACTGGTGCGGTCGGCCCAGTCGGAGCACCCGGACCGGATCACCCTGGTGGACATCCCCGACGGTGGGTCGGTGCCGTGGGCGCGCATAGCCGCAGCCGCCGCGATCGAACCGCAGCTGGCGGTCCGTGACGGTGAGCTGCTGGTGCCCCGGCTGGTCCGGACGACCGGCGCCGGGACGGCTCGGCCGGCACTGGCGGGACAGGGCACTGTGCTGGTGACCGGAGGCACGGGCGCGCTGGGAGCACTGTTCGCCCGGCATCTGGTCACCCGTCACGGCGTACGGCACCTGGTCCTGGCCAGCCGTCGCGGCGCTCAGGCACCGCAGGCGGACGTACTGCGGGAAACGCTGGCCGAGCTGGGCGCACAGGTGGAGTTCGTCGCCTGCGACGTAGCGGATCGCGAGTCGGTCGCCCACCTGCTGGCCGGGATCGGCGAGGAGCACCCGCTGGTCGGGGTGGTGCACGCGGCCGGAGCGCTGGACGACGGAGTGGTCACGTCCTTGACCGGTGAACGGGTCACCGAGGTCCTGCGGGCGAAGGCCGACGGAGCCTGGCATCTGCACGAACTCACCCAGCATCTGGACCTGGACCTGTTCGTCCTGTTCTCCTCGGTGTCGGGCGTCCTGGGTATCCCGGGACAGGCCAACTACGCGGCGGCGAACGCGTTCCTGGACGGCGTGGCCGAGCACCGCCGGGCCCGCGCCCTGCCCGCCGTCTCCCTGGCCTGGGGTCTGTTCGACGACACCGCCGGGGCGGCCAAGCAGTTGGGGCTGAAGCCGATCACCACCGAGACGGCGGTCCGGCTGTTCGACCAGGCGTTGCACGACGGCTCGGCGGCGGTCGTCCCCGCGCCGCTGGATCTGGGCCGCCTCGGACAGGAATCCGTCCGGGTGCCCACGCTGCTGCGTTCCCTGCTGCCGGCTCGGGGCACCGGTTCTGTGGCCGGTGCCGAGGAGTCGCTGACCGAGCGGCTGGCCGGGATGCCCAGGAGCGAGGCCGAGCAGTACGTGCGGGATCTGGTGCGCCGCGAGACGGCGACGGCATTGGGGTACGCCAGTGCCGGCGAGGTCGCGCCGGAGGTCTCCTTCCGGGACGCCGGGTTCGACTCGCTGGCAGCGGTGCGGTTCCGCAACCAGCTGGTCGACAAGACCGGCCTGGCCCTGCCCACCACGCTGGTGTTCGACCACACCTCGCCCGCCGTCCTCGCCGACCACCTCGTCGGCCGGCTCGTCGTCACCGGGGAGAGTCCCGAACAGGCTGTGCTGGCCGAGTTGGACAGGCTGGAAGCGGTGCTGATGTCAATGCCCGGCGGAGACCCCGAGACCGAAGCGATCGGTTCCCGGCTCGACGCGGTGGTGTCGCGATGGCGAACCGCCTTCCGCCCCAGCGGCACCGACGACCACGCCGAGACGGTGACCAAGCTTCAGGACGCGACCGAGGAGGAGGTACTCGACTTCATCGACCGGCAGTTCCGCCGCGACGAACGGTAAGGGTCCAGCATTCGATCAGGTCCCCCCGACCGGCGGGGGGCACCCCGCCGTGTGGCTGGAGCTTGTGCGCGTCGGCCGGCCGACGGTTTCGGGGGCTTTAGGGTCGGTGCGACAGGGGTCGGACGAGCTGGGTGAAGGCGGGGCGCGTGACGCGGGCGGTGGCGGCGGCGAGGCTGGGCAGCGGGGAGCACACCGGAGTTCCTGGTCTGGCGGGGGTACGGGGGGACAGCGGCGCCCGGCACGCCGTACCCCCGTCGTCGGGGACCCCGCGATGAACCGTGCCCGCGCGCTGTGGGACCGCGTCCCCGCCCCGGTCGTCGATCTCCTGCTGGTAGTGGCGGCGGCCGTGGACCTGCGGCTGAACCTGTGGGACGACACGCGCCTCGGCATCACGCTGGCCGGGCTCGGTGTCGTCGCGCTGGCCCTGCGGCGCCGGTTCCCGCTCGCCGTGTTCCTGCTCACCGTGCCCAGCGCGCTGACGCAGCCCGTCGCCGTCGCCCCGGTCGTGGCGCTGTTCACGCTGGCCGGGCGTTCCCGCGACCGGCGGCTGCTCGCGGGGTGCGTCGCCCTGACCGCCGTCGCGAACAGCACCCCGTGGCCGCTGGAGAGCCTCACCGACGTCGGCCGGGCCATGACGCTGGTGACCTTCGTGTACGGCCTGGCGATCGCCGCCGCCCCGGTCCTCATCGCCCAGCTCCTCCAGACCCGCCGGGACCTGGCGCGCCGGCTCGTCGAGATCGAGGAGGCCAGGGAGCACGAGCGGGCCCTGCACGCCCAGGCCGTCCTCGCCCGGGAACGCACCCAACTGGCACGGGAGATGCACGACGTGGTCTCGCACCAGGTCAGCCTCATCGCCGTACAGGCCGGCGCCCTCCAGGTCGCGAGCAAGGACGTGGACACCAAGGAGGCCGCCCGCACGATCCGTTCGCTGAGCGTCACCACGCTCGACGAGCTGCGCACCATGGTCACCCTGCTGCGTGCCTCCGGCGGCAGCGCCACCGAGCTGACTCCCCAGCCCACCCTGGCCGACCTGCGCACCCTCGTGGAGTCGAGCGGCACCCACGTACAGCTGACCGGCGAACTGCCGCCCGCCGTCGGCACCCCGGCCCAGCGCGCCGTGTACCGCACGGTCCAGGAGGCGCTGACCAACGTCCGCAAACACGCCCCCGGCGCGACGGCCCGCGTGGAGCTGTGGCAGGACGGCGACGGCATCGGCGTGACCGTCACCAACACCGCGCCCACGCGCCCCTCCCTGGCCCTGCCCGGCTCCCACCAGGGCCTGGTCGGCCTGCGGGAACGGGCCGACATCCTGCACGGCACGCTGGAGGCGGGGCCGACCGCGCAGGGGGGTTACCGGGTGAGCCTGCGCATCCCGCTCGACGGGGACTGACCTCGGCAGGGTTGCCCGCCCGGTCACCGGACGGCAGAAGCCCCCGCCGGACGGCAGGGACGTACCCCCCGACCGGCGGGGGCGGTACCGACAGGTGCCGGATGGTCCGCCCCCGGGTGCCCGCGCGAGATTCTTCCCATGACCGATCCGCAGCCGCTGCTGAAGCCGCCCGCCCCGCAGGAGAACTCGCCTCCGCCGCCCCGGACCGCCTCCGCTCCCTCGATGGGACGTCTCGTCGGTGTGGACCTGGCCCGCGCGCTGGCCGTGTTCGGCATGTACGTCGTGCACATCGGGCCCCCGCTGTCCGCGACGCACGGCGTGGCGAGCTGGGTCCGCTACCTGGCGGACGGCCACTCGTCGGTCCTGTTCGCCACCCTCGCCGGGTTCTCCCTGATGCTGCTCGCCGGCCGCCGGGAGCCGAGGACCGGCCTCGCGGGCCGGCAGGCGAAGGCCCGGATCGCGATCCGCGCCGTGATCCTGATCGCCCTCGGCACCGTGATGGCGATGGAGTACGGCGGGGTGATCATCCTCGCCTTCTACGGCGTCTACTTCCTGCTCGCCCTCCCCCTGGTGCGCCTGAGCGCCAAGGCGCTCGCGATCACCGCCGGGACCCTCGCCCTCGTCACCCCGCAGCTGGCGTTCGTCCTGAACCGCGTGCTGACCGACTCGGTCAGGCAGAGCGTCAACGCCTACGACCCGCTCCACCGGATCGGCGACGTCGGCGTGCTCGACCTGCTGTTCACCGGCTTCTACCCGACGATCACCTGGATGTCGTTCGTGGTCGCCGGCATGGCGCTGGCCCGCCTCGACCTGTCCGCGCCCGTCGTCCGGCGGCGCCTGGCCGCGTTCGGCGCCGCCCTCATCGTGGCCGCGTACGGCCTGTCCCTGCTGCTCGCCGGCCAGGGCGCGCTGAGGAGTACGGCCGAGGACGGGGCGTCGTCCGGCGGCTCCGTGTCCCTCGACGGCGGGGCGCCCTCGGCCTCGTCGCTCCTGACGGCCGGCCCGCACAGCGGCACCACGTTCGACATCGTCGGCAGCGTGGGTGTCGCGATCCTCGTGATCGTGGGCGCGACCGCGCTGATCGAACGCCTCCCGCGACTGGGCCGCCTGGCCCGGCCGGTCATCGCCGTGGGCACCATGTCCCTCACGGCCTACGTGGGCCACTTCGTCGCGCAGTCCGTGCTGTCCACGTCCGGCGGGGACAGCTCCCAGCAGTCCTGGACACCGCTGCTCCTGTACGTCCTCGGAGCGATCGTGTTCGCCGGTGTGTGGTCCCGCTTCTTCCGGCGCGGACCCCTGGAGCACCTGCTCAACGTCGCGACCAAACCGGCGAAGTACGTCCGGTGAGACCCCGCGGCGGCGTTCCCGAGCGTCCCCGGGAACGCCGTCGCGGCTGTACACGAGGGGGTCGTCTCCCGTCGTGTCGCCCCGGTCACCCGCCGCTATCATGTGGGCCGTCCGCAACATGCCCAGCGGGAGGTCGAGTTGACCCGTGCAGTGCCGGAGTTGTCCGAGGCCGAGGTGGTGGCCTGGCGGGAGAGCGGGGCATCGGTCATCGAACTGCTGGGGCGCGCCCAGCGGTTGGGGCCGGTCAGCGGGATCCGGCTGGGGGACCGGCCCGTCGTCCTGGTGACCGGGGCGGAGGAGGTGCGGCACGTGCTCGCCCGTCATCCGGAGCGGTACGTGAAGCGGTCGCACCGGCTGCGGCCCCTCCTCGGGGACGGGGTGCTCACCGTGGACGGGGAGGCCTGGCGGGGGCAACGGCGGCTGTTCCAGCCCAAGTTCACGGTGCAGGGGGTCCGACGGTACGAGCGGGCCATGCGGGACGCCGTCGAGGATGTCGCCCGGGCGTGGGGGGAGTCCGCCCGCAGCGGGCGGCCCCGGGACCTCGTCGCCGACATGCGGCGGTTCACCATCGACGTGATCTGGCGGGCCACCACCGGGCTGCCCCTCGACGACACCACCCACCGGCAACTCCTCGCCGCCGCGCGCATCGTCGCCGCGATCTCCGCGCTCGGGGCGGCCGACAGCACGCACTTGTCGGCCGATCTCGCCGAGGTCGACGCGGCGGCCGAGCGCGCCGTCGCCGCCGCCCGCGCCAACGGGGACCCCGGGATCCTCGACGCGCTGCTCGACGCCGTCGAACTTCCCGACCCCAGTGGGCGGTTGGTGCGCGACAACTTCGTCACCTTCCTCGTCGCCGGGTACGAGACCACTGCCGCCACGCTCAGTTGGCTCCTGCTGCTTCTGCACGAGCATCCCGGGCACCGGGAGTGGGCGCTCGCCCAGGGGCCCGCCGGGTCGCCCGCGCGTACGGCCGCGATCCGGGCGCTGATCAGCGAGACGCTGCGGCTCTACCCGGCCGCGCTGCTGATGTTCCGCAACGCCACCGAGGGCGACGTCCTCGCCGGGTGCCGGATCGAGGCGGACGCGACTGTCGCGCTCTGCGCGTACCTCACGCACCGCGATCCCGAACTCTGGCCCGAGCCCGAGCGGTTCGTGCCGCAGCGGTTCCATGAGCCGGCTCCTCGGCCCGCGCTCGGTACGTACTACCCGCTCGGGCTCGGGCCGCGTACGTGTCTGGGGGCGCAGTTCACGCTTCAGGAGATGTCCTTCCTCGCGGAGGCTCTGTTGCCGGCTTTCGAGTTCACGGTCGTGGGGGAGCGGCCGGAGCCCGCGTTCGACGTCACGATCCGGCCGAGTGGGCCGATGGTTGCGACGGTGAGGGCTCGGGGTGGGCGGGAGCCGGTTCTTCCTTGACCGGTGTCTTTCGGTTCGGCGTCGTCCCCTTCCTGTTCCTGTTCGTTGCCCGGTTCTCCTTGCTTCCGGCTCGCCCCGGTCTCCCCAGCACCACCCCCGCCAACACCAGCACCAGCCCGCCCAGTTGGCGCCCGCTCAGGCTGTCTCCCGCGACCGCCGTGCCCAGGAGCACTCCCGTCACCGGGTTCAGGAGCCCTATCAGCCCCACCGTCCCCGCAGGGAGATGCCGTAGCCCCGCGAACCACACGGCGAACGCCAGGGCCGTGGCTATCAGGGACGTGTAACCGACCGCGAGGAGCGCCGAACCGGAGAGCGCGGGCGGGGCGCCCTCCACCACGGCGGCGACCGGGAGCAGGAACAGGCCGCCCGCGGTGAGCTGCCATGCCGTCGCCGCGAGGACGTCGACCCCGGAACTCCAGTGCTTCGTGAGGACGTGCCCGAACGACGAGACCAGCATCGCCGCGGCCGAGGCGAGGACGCCCACGAGGCTCGTCCCGTCCGCACCGGTGAACAGCATCAGGCACACGCCGGCCAGGCCGACGGCGGCGCCCGCGAGGTGCGCGGACCGGGGGCGTTCGGCGACCATTCCCCACGCGATCAGCATCATCGTCAGCGGGGACACCGCCATGACCGTCGACGCGACGCTCGTCGGGAGCAGTTGGGAGGCGACGTACACGAGGACGAAGAACACGCTCGCGTTGAGCAGCCCCAGTACGGCGGAACGCCCCCACCACACGCCGCGCGGCAGCCGCCGGCGCAGGACCAGAAGAACCAGCCCCGCGGGCAGCGCGCGCAGGGCCGCGCCGTACAGCGGGCTGTCGGGCGGCAAGTACTCATGCGTCACGAAGTAGTTCGCGCCCCACGCCACCGGCGCGAGCGCCGTGAGAAGGGTCCACCGCACATTCGCTTCCATGGAAGAGAATGTAACTTCCCGGGAAGGTATTATGGAAGACGTGGACGAGAACACTCACTCGAAAGAGCGGCAAACCGAGGATCGTGTCGCCCGCATCCAGGCCGACTGGCGTCGCGAGCGACCCGACCTCGACGTCTCCCCGCAGGGCGTGATCGGCCGGCTGCACTCCCTCGCGGGCCGCCTGACCGACGAACTGTGCCTGGTCTACGGGCGGTACGGCCTGGGGGAGGGCGAGTTCGACGTCCTGTGCGCCCTGCGCCGCGCGGGAGCGCCGTACGAAAGAGCGCCCGGTGAACTCGCCGCGCACACGATGGTCACCACCGGCGCGATGACCAAACGCATCGACCGCCTGGAGCGCGCCGGCCTCGTCACCCGCCGCCGCGCGAGCGACGACCAGCGCGGCCGGATCGTCGCCCTCACCCCACCAGGCCGGGACCTGATCGACCGAGCCTTCACCGACCACATGCGCAACGAACGCAGATTGCTGGACGTGATGACACCGACCGAGGCCGCGATCCTCGAACAACTCCTCGGAGTATGGCTCGCGAGACTGGACGGCAACCACACGCCGACCGACTCCTGATCGAGCCCCGTGCTTTCACGGTATGCCCACCACTCCTCACCGTTTCTTTAGACTTCAAAAGCTACGCTCGCGGTCAAGTCGAGCGGTCGAGAACGGCCCCCACGCCGCGGCGCTCGCGTGTTGCACCCCCACAGGTACAGGAGACAGGCCGTGCGCGACGGCGACGTAGTGGTGATCGGCGGCGGTTATGCCGGAGTCCGGCTGGCCAAGCGGCTGGACGCGAGCGCGCGGGTGACTCTGATCGACCGTAAGGAAGTCTTTTTTCACCGGATCGCCTCCCTGCGCGCGGGCGTGGACCCCGAGTGGACGTCGACGCCGTTCATCCCGTACGACCGGCTGCTGACCCACGGCAGGATCGTCGTCGGCAAGGCGCTGCGCATCGACACGGACGCGCGCAACGTCGTACTGGCGACCGGCGAGAGGATCCCGTACGACGTCCTGGTCGTGGCGACGGGCGCGGACTACCCGGAGCCCGCGAGGTTCACGGGGACGACCGTCGAGGAGGCGTCGAAGGCGTTCGTCGGGCACCAGCAGAAGATCGCCGGGGCGGGGCACGTACTGATCGTCGGCGGCGGCCCCTCCGGCGTGGAACTCGCCGCGGAGATCCGCCTGGCGCGCCCGCACGCGCGCGTGACGCTCGCCCACGCGGGCGAGGCGCTCCTCGACGCGACCGGCAGCGCGTGGGCGGGCCGCAGGGCGCGCAACTGGCTGGAGTCCCACGACGTCGACGTACGCCTCGGCTCGTTCATGGCCCCCGGCACCGAGTTCGGCGTCTACAAGGACGCGCAGGGCGGCACCATGACGGCGGACGTCTCCTTCTGGGCCACCGGCATCACCCCGAACACCCTGTGGCTGCGCCTCGCGGGCCACGGCGACTGGCTGAACCCGGCGGGACACATCAAGGTCGACCGCGCGCTGCGCGTCACCGGCCTGCGCGACGTCTTCGCCGTCGGCGACGTCAACGACGCGGCCGACCAGAAGATCACCCAGGCCGCGATCGCCCAGGCCGACCTCGCCGCGCACAACATCCGCGTCCACCTCACCACGCAGGGCCGCCACCGCAAGGAACCCCGCCTCTACCGGGCCCCCCACCGCAGCCCCCTCATCGTCCCCTTCGGCGGCGCCGACGGCCTCACCCTCGTACCCGTCCCGGGCGGCGAGAGCGCGGTGCTGGGGAGCCGGACGACGACGGTCGCGAAGGCGAAGACGCTGATGACGCCGTACATGCGGCGGCAGCTGGGGTACACGGCGGCGTGACGCGAGGAGGCCGCCCCGCGGGGAAGCGGGGCGGCCTCGGACGGTGGAGGTCAGTTCTTCTGCTGCGCGCACTGCGGGAACTGAGGGCACTTGGCGAGCTTCGCCCTCGCGCCGGGAAGGCGCACAGCCGCGGCGAACTTCATGGCGCGCGCCAGCACCTTGTCCTTCAGTGAACGCGCGGACGGGTTGCGATGCATGTCCATCTCCCTTCGCCACCGCCTGTGCGGGGCTTGCTCTCGCTCACGAGTCTTCGGTGCCCGTGGCCCCGGACGCATGGGGCGCACGTCCCGACCCGGTCCCGTACCCGGCCGGGAACGCCGCGTCCACGACCGTCCCGTCCACGCTGCTGGTCAGGGCGAACGACCCGCCCAGCTCCTCCGACCGCTGCGCCATGGAGCGCAGCCCCACTCCTGGGCAGTCCCGGTGGGAGGGGAAGCCGTCCCCGTTGTCCGAGATCCGCAGGGTCACCCGGCCGTTCGACGCGGACACCAGTGCCTGCGCCCAGTCGGCGTGGGAATGACGCACCACGTTGTTGAGCGCCTCGGAGGCGATCCGATACACCGCCACCTGGAGCGCGGCCGGCAGCGGGGGCAGCGGGTCCGGGTCCACCGCGACCCCGATGCGCAGACTGCGGCTGCTCAGATGGGCGGCCAGCTGCTGGAGCGCCCGCGTCAGGTCGGCGCCGTCCAGCGCGGCCGGCGCCAGCCCGTCCGTGATGTGCCGCAGCTCCTTGATCGCGTACCCGATGCCGCCGGAGACCTCCGACAGCGGCTGCGCGACCTGAGCCGACGCGCCGCGCCGTACCGCGTCGACCTGGAGGCGCAGCCCCGACAGGGCGGGCCCGAGCCCGTCGTGCAGCTCGTGCCGCAGCCGGCGGCGCTCCTCCTCGCGCGCGTGGATGAGCTGTTCGCGGCTGCTCTGGAGGTCCTGGTGGAGCCGGGAGCCGGCCAGCGCGGGCGCCGCCTGCTCGGCGAGGACCTGCACGGCCTCCCGGTCCTGCGGGTCCAGGGCCAGCTCACCGGCGCGCGGCGCCACGGTCAGCCGTCCGATCTCCTCCCCCCGGTAGACGATCGGGAAGTGCTCGGCGTTCGGCCCCGGGTCGTCGATCCGCACCAGTTCGCGCGGCCCGTGATGGGTGTCGACGGTGACGGAGGCCGCCGGCAGCCCCAGGGTGCGCACGACGGTGTCGCCGAGCAGCTGCGGGGTGTCCCCGGGGTCCGGGGCGCGGTTGAGCCGCTCGGCGAGGTTGCGCACCACCTGGTAGGGGTGCGCGCGGTCGCCGTAGAAGTAGTGGTCCATCACGCGCTGCGCCCAGTGGTACGTCGGACGCAGCAGCACCCCCAGGACGAGGCCCAGGGCGCAGGCGGGCAGCAGTCGCCCGGCCTCGCCGGTGTGCGGGGCCAGCCACAGCAGGATGCCCGCGACGGCCGTGGCCGCCGCCAGCAGGAGGAACGTCAGCAGCAGGACCGCGAGGATCCGGCGCGCGGCCCGGTCGAGGTACCAGGTGCGAGCACGGGCGGTGAGGTAGCCCAGGCACAGCGGCCAGGTCACCGCGGCGGCGTACCGCAGCGGGAGGTCGACGGAGTCCGGCATGGCGACCCGGAACGTGAGCAGCGTCCACAGCGCCCACACGGCGTGCGGCACCGACACCCACCAGGTCTCCCGCCGGTAGTCCGCCGACAGCACCATCCGCGCCGCCAGCACCAGCAGGGCGAGCGCCAGCGCGAGCTGCGTCCCGTTGGTGTTGACCCAGCCCATGACGGGTTCCGTACCGGTCCAGAAGTCCGCCCACGCGCCCCGCGCCATCGGGTTGCGCACGCCCATCACGGCGCCGATGACGGCCGACCACAGGTACAGCTCCTGGGCGACGCACAGCACCAGCATCGCCAGCACGTACCCGCGCGCCCACACACCGCGCAGCCGCCCGTCCGGCAGCCAGACCGGCTGGGTGAGCAGCAGCAGCGCGAACGGCGTGTAGAACAGCAGGTCGGCGAGGAACGCGGGCCAGGCCAGCGAGGCGGGCAGCAGTCCCACGGCGATCGTGATCAACAGGGTGTCGGCGACCGTGACGGACGCCCCGGCGGTCAGCAGCAGCCACCCGAAGACCTTGCCCGAGCGGCGCGAGAGGAACAGCATGCCCGCCAGCGAGAACCCGAACCCGAGCAGCAGGTTCTGCACCGCGTAGTGGAATCCCCGGTACGACGTGACGGTGTCGACGTGGGTGAGGGTGAGCACGGACCAGGCGGCGCCCGACAGGACGACGACCACGCACACCAGATACGCCGGAAGCAGCTCCCGCCCCGTCCCGGGAACCTTGGTGTCGCTCGCGCCCATGTCCACTCCTCGCCGTCGCCGACCGGAACCTTCAGCCTCGCCCGCCCGCTGTCCCGGACGCATGGGGCACCGGTCCCGACCCGCTACCGCTCCTCGCCGAGCCCGGCGTCCCGCGCGCGGGCGACGGCCTCCGCGCGCGTGGCGACGTGGAGCTTCTCGAAGATGTGCGTGACGTGGTTGCGGACGGTCTTCTCGGAGAGGACGAGTTCGCGGGCGATACGGCGGTTGTCGAGCCCGCGCGCGATGAGCCCGAGCACCTCGCACTCGCGCGCGGTCAGCGCCGGGAACAACTGCTCGGCGTCCCGCCGCCGCGACCCCGCGACGAGCGTGCTGAGCCGCGCCGCCACCCCGGCCCCGAACACCGCGCCGCCCGCCGCGACGGTCCGTACGGCGTGCAGGACCTCCTCGGCGGCGGCGCCCTTGACGATGTAGCCCCGCGCGCCCGCCTGGAGCGCGGCGAGGAGGTCGCCCTCGTCGTCGGACATGGTGAGGGTGAGGACGGGCAGCCCGGGGTGCTCCTCGGCGAGGGAGCGGATCGCGGAGATGCCGGAGCCGTCGGGCAGCCCCAGGTCCATGATGATCACGTCGGGGGTGCTCGCGGACACCGCGGCCGGGACCTCGGCGACCGTCTCCGCCTCCGCCACGACGACCACCTCGCCGAGGCTCTCCAGCGCCGCTTTCAGCCCGCTGCGGAACAGCGGATGGTCCTCCACGACAAGCGCCCGCAGCACGGACCGGTCCACGGACGACGGGGGATCCTCGTTCACTCTCGAAAGGTAGTCCCTTCGAGGGGGGATCGTCATATTTTATTCCGGTACGTCTTTTGGGGCGGGCGTCTGGGACCTACGACGCTCACGGCATCAGCAGCACCGGCTTCACCGCCTCCCCCCGCACCGCCGCCGCCCCCGCCTCCTCGACCGCCTCGAACGGGAACACCGACACGATCGCGTCCACCGGCAACCGCCCCGCCAGATACAGCTCCACCAGCGCCGGCACGAACACCCGGGGCACCGCCTCCCCCTGATTGACCCCCACCACCCGGGGCCCCCGGTCCAGCATCCCCGGCACGTCGAACGCCGCCTCGGTCCCGGCCGGCGGCGCCCCCACCACCCCGCACACCCCGCTCACCGCGAGCCCGTCCACGGCCTGCCGCAGCACCTTCGGCACCCCGCTCGTCTCCAGCGCCCGCTCGGCGCCCCGCCCGCCGGTCAGATCCCGTACGGCGCTCAGCGCGTCGTCCTCGTACGGGTTCACGGCGTCGGTCGCCCCCAGTCGCCGCGCCAGCGCCAGCCGACGGGGGTCCGGATCGACGGCAATGACCCGTGTCGCCGCCGTCAGCCGCGCCGCCATCACCGCCGCGAGCCCCACCGAGCCGACGCCGTACACGACGAGCGTGTGCCCCGCCTCGGGCCGCAGCACGTTCAGCACCGACCCGGCGCCCGTCTGCACCCCGCACCCCAGCGGCGCCAGCACCTCCGGCGGCAGCCCGGCGGGGACGGGGACGACATTGCGCTCACCGGTCAGCGCGAGCGTCGAGAACGACGACTGGCCGAAGAAGTGCCCGTGCAACGGCTGACCGGCACGCCGGCCCGTCCCTCGCACCGTCGCGCTGCCGTCCAGCCTGCTCCCGCCGAACAGGTTCAGCGCGGGCCAGTGCGCGCAGCGCACCGGGCGGCCGGTCAGACACGCGGCGCAGTGTCCGCACGACGCGAAGCTCAGGACGACGCTGTCGCCGGGCGCCACGGACGTGACCCCGGCGCCGACCGCCTCCACGGTCCCCATGCCCTCGTGACCCAGCACTGCCGGGACGGGGAACGGGGTGTGGCCCGCGCGGACACTGAGGTCGGTGTGGCAGATGCCGGCGGCCTGGATCCGGACGAGGACTTCGTCGGGGCGGGGGTCGTCGACGTGGATCTCTTCCAGGGTGAAGGGGGTGTTGTGGGCGCGGACCACGGCTGCGGTGGCGGTGTGCATGGGGGGCTCCGGGGGCGGGTGTTGCACAACAGGGCGTGTTTTGGCGGGAGTTGCTGGATCGGGCACTGTCTCTACGGCAGCACCCCGCCCTCCCGCACCACCCGCAGCGCCTGCGCCGCGATCGTCAGCGTCGGGTTCACCGCCGCCGACGACGGGAAGAAGCCGCCGTCGACGACGAAGAGGTTCGCCACCTCGTGGCTGCGGCAGTACGGGTCGAGGACGGACCGCGCGGGATCGGTCCCGGCGACGGTCGTCCCGCACTGGTGGCCGGTCGCCTCCACGCCCAACTGGCGGGAGAACACGAGGGGATAGCCGGCGCGGCGCATCATCGAGGCGGCGGCGCGGACCAGCTTGCGGTGGGTGCGGGTGTTGGTGGGGTGCCAGCGTACGGTCACGTCGTCGGCGCCGGGGCCGGGCAGGACGCGGTTCTCCGGGTCGGGGAGGTCCTCCGACATCACCCACCAGTCGACGCTCCGCGCGGCCAGGGCGCCGAGCAGCCGCCGGGGGAGCCGGGGACGGTCGGCGGCGAGCGTCGCCTCGTACACCTTGCCCATCAACTGGAGGTTCCCGAGCGGGTGTCGGCCGTGCGGGCCGTCCGGGAGGTAGAAGTCGTTGACGGCCAGGGTCTTCTGGAACGTCACGGGGTTGCGGCGGCGCGGATCGACCGCCATCAGCACGGAGTTGTTGTGCAGCATGAGGTTGCGGCCGACGAGCCCGCTGCCGTTCCCGAGCCCGTCCGGGTGTTCGGCGCCGCCCGAACGCAGCAGCAGAACGGCCGAGTTGACGGCCCCGCACGCCACCACAACGGTTCCGGCCCGCAGTTGGACCGTACGCCCGTCGCGCACCGCGTCCACGGACGTGACCTGCTTGCCGCCGGGGTCCGTCCGCAGCCGGACAACTCGCGTACGGGTGAGGAGCCTTACCGTCGGCGTGCGCAGCGCGGGGCGCAGGGCGCGGGTCTCCGCGTCGCTCTTCGCGCCGACCCGGCACGGGAACGCGTCACAGGTGCCGCACCGCTCGCACGCCCCGTCCCGCGCCAGGTCGACGCCGAGTTCGACGGGGTAGGGGTGCAGGCCCTGCGCCGTGAGCCGGTCGGCGAGTTCGGCGATGACCGGCTCGTGCGGCACCGGCGGCCACGGGTACGGGGTGCTGCGCGGCGGGCCGCTCGGGTCGGTGCCGTCGGCGCCGTGGACGCGGTAGAGACGCTCGGCCTCCGCGTAGTACGGCTCCAGGTCGCCGTACGCGAACGGCCAGGCGGGCGAGGTGCCTTGGAGGTGCTCGACCGCGCGGAAGTCGCTCGCGCGCAGCCGGGGGAGGGCGGCGCCGTACACCTTCGTGGTGCCGCCGACGCCGTAGAAGCCGCCGGAGGTGAAACGGCGGCCCTCGGCCGTGTGCCAGGAACCCGTGTTGTGGTAGCGGCCCTGCTCGAACACGGCCTCGGGGGACCAGTTCTCGGGCTCGCGGGGCAGGAAGTCGCCCCGCTCGACGACGAGTACGCGCGCACCTGTCGAGGCCAGCGCCCAGGCGGTCGTGGCACCGCCCGCGCCCGACCCGACGACGAGGACATCGGCTTCGTACACCTCCCGCTCCTCCGTGACGACCGGCGGCGAGCCGGGGCCCCAGACGCCGGTCATGACGCGGCCCTCGGCGGGTCGTAGAGGCGGACGGATGTGCTGGCGTGGAAGGGGAGTTGGTCGGGGATCTCGGAGAGTTCGAGGTGGAGGCCGAAGGGGGTGCGCAGGTAGATGAAGCGGACGCCCGCGATGGGGCCGTCGGTGACGGTCTGCGGATCGCCCAGGGCAACTACCCCGTCGTACGCGGTGAGATGGTCCAGCGAGGCGTCCAAGTCCGTGGTGGCCAGGGCGAGATGGTGGCCGCCCCAGTCGCTGTTGCGGGGGTAGACGCGGCGCTGGTCGGGGGACGTGTACTGGAACAGCTCGACGTTGGTGACCGGGCCGAGGCGCAGCATCGCGATGTGCGCGACGGCGTCGCGGTGGACGCCGAGCTGGCGCAGCATCCACAGGCCCGCCGGGTCCTCAACAGGGCCGGTGAGGTAGGCGAGTTGGGCGCCGAGGGCGTCGGTGAAGAAGGTCACGGCCTGGTCGAGGTCGGGGACCGTGTACGCGACGTGGTGGACGGCGCCGACGCCGGGGACGGTGATCATGGCTGGTCCTTGCGGGAGTTGTGGGAACTGAGGGAATCGCGGGCGGTGCTCGGGGTGCGGGCGGGCAGAGCGCGGGTCACGGACGCCGGGCCGAGCGTCAGGCACAGCAGCCGGGCGCCCTTCCGGCCCGCGGTGAGGGTGGTGGCGCCGCCGTGCGGGGCGAGGACGAGGCCGCCCGCGGTGAGCGGGACGGGGCGCCGGTCGGTGCGCACCGTCCCCGTCAGGACGTACCAGACGGTCTCGGTGCCGCCGACGCCGGCCGGCTCCCAGCGGGTGCCGGGGGCCAGCTCGACCTCGTCGAACGCCTCGCACTCGCTGTGCAGCATCCCCCGCCGGGCGAGGCAGCGGACGGTGGCCCGCTCCTCGCCCGGCCCGAACAGGACGGCGCTGGACGGTCCGTCGTGGACGATCACGGCCGACTCCCTTTTTGTCGAGGTGAGTTGATCTGGGCGGTGTCCTACGCCGCGAGCCGGCGCTCGTCCGGCAGCGGGACGTCCAGGACGGCGTGGAAGAACTCCAGGCCGCCGTCCCCGGCCCACAGCCGCACCGTCCCGCCCAGCGGCAGGGTCAGCGCGGTCCCCGAGGTCAGCCGGACCTCGCGGTCGGCGGTGCGGGCGACCCCCGTACCGCTCAGCACGAACACCGTGTGCTCGGTGCCGCGTGCCGCGAACTCCACGCCCGCGTGCGGCGGGAGGTCCTGGACGCGGATGGTGCGCAGCGGCCCGGTGAGGACGCTCTGGGCGTCCAGCGGGCCATGGGCGCGCAGGTCGCGTACGACGATGCTGTTCACGGAAGGCTCCTCTTCCTCCGGAGACCGGCGGGGCCTCGGGAAGACGGCGGGCAACTCCACCACCAGCCAGGACAGCGGCCGTTGCCCGGTGTTGTGCAGCGCGTGCCGGGACCCGATCCCGGTGAGGACCGCGTCCCCGGCGCGCACCGGATGCGCCACGCCGTCGAGGTGGATCTCACCCCGGCCGCGCAGCAGGAAGTACAACTCCTCGGTACGGGAGTGCAGATGCTCCCCGCTGACCCCGCCCGGCGGCAGCCAGGCCCACTCGACGGCCTCCCAGCCGCCGTACAGACCGGTCCGCCGCGCCAGGCAGGACCAGCGGGAGATCCCGTCCGAGTCGTGCACGCCGTGCACCACGGCGGGGGCGTGCACGTCGGCTACTACCAGTGCGTCACGCATGGGAACGCACCTCCTTCGCGGCGCGCGCCAACTTCTCGGCCGCGCCCGTGATTTCACGATCCGTCAGGTCGTTCACGAACACCGCGTCACCGATGCCGACCGGCAGCGGCAGCCGCTGCATGCCGTCCCGGTGGCGGACCGTGTCCGCGAGGGCGGAGCGGAGCAACTCCGGCTCCAGCAAGGGGTGGTGGACCGGCAGACGCAGGGCGCGCATCGTGTCCAGGACGCGCGTGCACTGACGGTCCGTCATGAGGCCGCGCCCGCGCGCGATCACGGTGGTCAACGCCATGTCGAGGTTGACCGCCTCGCCGTGCAGCAGGGCGGGCAGGGCCCGCATCTCCAGCGTCGGGCTGAAGGAGTGGCCGTAGTCGACGACCCGCTCCAGGCGGTGCTCCCACAGGTTGTCGTGGAGTTCTTCGAGCATGCCGTGCACCGCGCGGGCTAGGACGTGGTGTGCCGTGGTCCGCAGCGGGCCGTCCGCCTGGAAACGGCCGGCGAGCAGGCGCTCGCCGCTGCTCTCCAGCAGGTCGAACAGGTCGCGGTCCTTGATCAGGGCGATCTTGAGGATCTCGGCGAGGCCGTTGGCGACGTGCCGCTCGTCGAGCGTCGCGAGGAACGCCGGGTCGAGCAGTGTCTCCGTCGCCGGGTGGTACGTACCGAGGCGGTTCTTGCCGGCGCCGAAGTTCACGCCCGTCTTGGCGCCGACTCCGGCGTCGACCAGGCCGATCAGCGTGGTCGGCACCCGGACGTACGGCGTGCTGCGCCGGTACAGGCTGCACGCCAGGCCCACGATGTCCAACAGGACGCCGCCGCCGATCGCCACGACCGGCTCGCGCCGGCGGTCCAGACCGAACCGGTCCATCGCGTCGACCACGGAGTACACGGAGTCCATCGTCTTCAGGCGCTCGTGCGCGGGGAGCACGTGGACGGTGTACGACGCGTGCCGGGCGGCCTCGCAGTAGGCGCGGAGCTGTACGCCGTACAGCCGGTCCACGTCCTCCTCGACGACCAGCAGGCGCCGGGGCGGGGTGTCCTCGCCGTCCGGGAGGCCGGCGCGGGCGAGGGCGGGGTTGCGGGGGTCCAGGACGCCGGGGGCGAAACGGACCCGGTAGCTCACGGGCTTCGCGGTGGCCACGGTCCAGCTGCGCGCGGGGCCGGGGCCGTCTGTGGTGGTGAGGCCGTGGGTGGTGGGAGGGGGGAAGGGCATGGCGGGTCCTTGGGGGATGGGATCGGGCTGGGGGTGGGGCTGAAGCTGGCGGGGTGCGGGATCGGGCTGGCGGGGTGCGCGTTCCGGTCGGCGGTGACGCTCGGGCCAGTGGCTGCGGAGTGCGGGGTCGAGCTGGAGGTGATGAGGTGCCCACGCTCCGCATGAGGCCGGCGGAGGCACCGGGGCGGCCTCATGCGGGCGGGGCCGGGAAGCCGGACCGGTGGCCGCTCTCGCCTGCCGCCGCTGCGCCGCACCCCTACGGCGCCCCCGTCGGCGGCCGGCGTCGCGGGCAGCTCGCGGGGAGCGTGCCGGCCGGTCCGGCTGGTCTGTGGGCAGGGGCTCCGTGGTGATCCTGGGGGCGGCGTCTGTGTTGTTCGCCATCTGACCCACCACCTTCGGAAGCGACCCTTGCGGAACCTTGCTCACCCAAAGTCCTCCGCCCGGGGTCCCGGGGGCTTGAGCCTCCGGCCCTGTCGAGGCCCTGCCCGGGCCCGGCGGGACATGGGACCGGGGCCTGGTGGGCGTGGGGCAGCGGGGTGGGGGTGGGTTCGGGGGTGGGGTGGGATCGAGGTCCCGGGAGCGGAGGGGGGACGGTCAGGGATGACCCCTAGGGACCGTCACTCCGGGGGAGCCCGGCGCGCTGCGGTGGTGCACGCGGCGGTGGTGCGCGCGGCGAAAACCCCCGCACACCGTGTGTACGGGGGTTCCGGATCGCTCGCGGTCAGGCGGACTCGTTGGTCGCCGGTCCCGAACTCGGCTTGCGGGACGCGGACTTGGCGGTCCTGGCTGCCGTGGACTTCGTGGCCGTAGGGGACTTGGCGGCCGTACTCCGCGAAGTCTTACGGGCCGTCTTCTTGGCCGGGGGAGTAGCGGTTTCGGCCGGCGCGGGAACCCCCGTGATGCCGCCCACGCAGAACGCCCAGACCTCCTCCGCCGAGATGGGCGAGGGGTGCGCGCCGACGGGTGCGCGGGCCGTGAACATCGCCGTCTGCATGATGAGGGAGGCGACGCGGCGGGGCTGGGGAGCCGTGGCCTGACCTGCGGCGACCGCCTCTTCGACCAGCTCCGTGAAGAAGCCGAGCAGGGGCAGGTGGGCGGTGGCGACCTGGTCGGGATGGGTGACCAGGAGCTGGATCGCGAAGTCGGTGAACAGGGGCGACTGCGCACCGGGTCTGGGCTCGGAGGAGCGGTGGAGGAGGTCGACCGCGATCCGCAGCCTGTCCAGGGGATCCCGGCCGGCCGCGGCGGCCTCGCGGATCTCCCCGGCCGACCTCGACAGCGCGTCCTCGAAGAGAGCGAGCAGCAACTCGTGCTTGCCGCCGAAGTGTTGATAGAAACTGCGCAGCGACTGACGCGAACGCTCCACGACCTCCTGCACGGTGAAGTCGGTGGTGCCCTTGTCGGCGATCAACTCCTGTGCGGCGTCGAGGAATCGCTGCACGCGCTGCTCCGCGCGAAGCTTCGCCGCCCGGGTGGACCGCTCGACGGCACGCTGCCGCCAGGCGGGCTCCGGGCTCTCGGCCGGTTCTACGGGGACGGCACTCATGAGCGGAACGCTACTTCACACAGGTGAAAAGCGAGGCCGTTCCTTCTGCCGCATTCCCCTCCCCGGAAAACGAGACCGACATGTCCGCCACCAAGAACGCCGTTCTCGGATACTCACCCCTCGGACGCCCTCTTGACGCACCCAGGGCCTCGATCGACACTCGAACCGGGAATCCTAGTGAACAGGTAGGGAATCATGGGGCGCCTGGAGCCGACCGTCAGCCGGACGAGCCGCACGGCCTGGTCGTCGCCCCTTCTCACCTCCCGCCGTCACATCGACCTGCTGCGCGTGTGCAGCGCACAACGCTGACCCGAGCGCCTTCTCAGGTCCCCGCTTCTCAGGTCCCCACCCCCTCAGTCGCCGCAACCGCCGCGCGCTCACCCCCGCGCGCCCGCCCCCGGGGAGACTCATGTCCATCACACCGCTGGCCGCCCACGCGTACGACCGCCCGGCCCCCGCCTTCCGGGGCCGCATCGGCCGCGACGCCCGCAGCGGCCACTACGCCGTGCCGCGCCGCTACCGTCTCCACCTGTCCACCGCCGACCCCGACGGCCTGCGCATCGCCGTCACCCACAGCCTGCTGCGCCTGGACCAGGCGTGTCCGGTCACCTTCCTGCCCGCCGTCCCGGACTGTCCCGACGGCGGCCACGCGACCCTGCGCCCGCTGTACGACGCGAGCGCGCACCGCTACCGGGGCCCGGCCCTCGCCCCCGTACTGAGCGACGACTGGTCCGGCCGCATCGTCTCCACCCACGGCCCGGACATCGCCCGCGACCTGGCCCGCCACTTCGGCGGCGGCAGGCCCTCGCTGCACCCCTGCGGCACCGAGCAGGAGACCGAGACGGCCGCACGGCTGTGCGCCGAGGTCGAGTGCTCGGCCCAACTCGCCGGTGAGGCAGGCGTATCGGAGCCGGGGCACGCACTCGGCGCCCTCCTCGACGCGCTCGGCGGCCTGGAGCAACGCCTCGGCTCAGGACCCTATCTGACGGGCGATCAACTCACAGCCGCCGACGTCGACTTGTGGGTCACTCTCGTCCAGCTCGACACCGTGCACCGCCACCACCTCGACGCCGGAGCCGTCCAGCGGGTCGCCGCCCACCACGCCCTGTGGGCCTACGCCCGCCGCCTCACCGCCCACCCCGCCTTCGGCACCCACCTCGACCTCGACGGCATCGACCGCCGCCACCGCGCCCGCTGCCAGGGCCTCGAAGCCGCCGGCTCCGCTGTCCAGATCCTGGACTGGGCGGCGTACAGGGCCGACGAAAACCGGACCCACCAGGGCTGATCCGGTCCGAAACCTGGACGACCGTTGACAACGGTCCGGGCAACTGGCTTAACTGCGGCCCGGAAACGGTCTTCCGACTCCGCACCGCACCTCCCCGACGGCCACCTCGGCCGCCGCACGAAGCAGAAGCAGAGGACGACATGTACGCAGCTCCCCGGACGGCGCCCCGCCGCTCCCCGGGCTGCGTACGCCCGTACCTCAGCCACCTCGTCGCGAACCGCGCCGTCGATCTCCTGCGCGTCAGCAGCGCACTGTGTACCGCACCGGGCCGTGCCCGCTGTCGGGTCTGACCTCGAAGCCAGGCCCGACCGCAGCGCCCTCGCCGGCCACCGCACTCGCGGTGCGCCGCCCGCCGCCCTCGACCCCGGTCCCGTACACAGCCGTTGCACGCCCACTCCCACCGGAGCCGTGCGCCTGCGGCCCGTGACGCCGGGGTAGCCCGCCTCCCGCCGGAGCCCCTCATGAGCGAATCACCGGGCGCCGTGTCCCTCGCCACGGCACCGCCACCCGACGTACCGTCAAAAACCCTCGTAGCACAGCGAGTTCAGCCACTGCGCCGCCCCGGACGCTGGATCGCCACCGCGATCGTCCTGGTCCTGGCCGCCCAGTTCGCCCACGGCCTGGTCACCAACCCGTTCTACCAGTGGGACCGCTTCGGCTACTGGTTCCTGCGCCCGACCATCCTCGACGGACTCCTCGTCACCCTCGAAGTCACCGCCTACAGTGCGGTGTTGGGCCTGCTCGGCGGCATCCTGCTGGCCCTCGCCCGGCTCTCGAAGAGCCCGGTGCTGCGAGCTGTCAGCTGGGTCTACATCTGGGCGCTCCGCTCGGTGCCGCTGATCGTGATCCTGCTGTTCCTGTACAACTTCAGTGCCCTGTACCAGACGTTGAGCGTCGGCGTCCCCTTCGGACCGGCCTTCTTCACCTTCGACGAGTCGCGCCTCGCCACCGACATGGTCATCGCCGTCGTCGGACTCAGCCTCCACGAGGCCGCGTACGCCGCCGAGGTCGTCCGGGGCGGCATCCTCTCCGTCGACCAGGGCCAGCACGAGGCCGCCGCCGCCCTCGGCCTCCCCAAGGGCTACCAGTTCCGCCGGGTGGTCTTCCCGCAGGCCCTGCGCTCGATCGTGCCGAACTACGTCAACCAGCTGATCGGCCTGGTCAAAGGCACCTCGCTGGTCTTCTACGTCTCCCTCCTCGACCTCTTCGGCGCCGCGCAGACCATGGGCTCCACCTACCCCGGCGACATCGTCCCGCTGCTGCTCGTCGTCACCGTCTGGTACCTGATCCTGACGAGCCTCGTCTCGGTCGTCCAGTTCTACGTCGAGCGGCACTACGCGCGCGGCGCCACCCGCACCCTGCCGCCCACCCCGCTCCAGCAACTGCGCGCCGCCTTCGGCCGGTTCAGGGAGCGCCTGCGCAAGGAGGCCGCCGTATGAGCGCCGCCACCGCCACCGCCACCGTCGCCGCGCCCGCCGCCGTCGAACTCCACGGCGTCCACAAGTGGTTCGGCACCCACCAGGTCCTCGACGGCATCGACCTGACGGTCCGGCCCGGCGAAGTCACCGCGCTGCTCGGCCCGTCCGGCTCCGGCAAGTCCACGCTCCTGCGCGTCATCAACCACCTGGAGAAACCCGAACGCGGGTACGTCAGCGTCAACGGCGAGCTCATCGGCGTACGCCGACACGGCGACCGGCTACGGGAGTTGAGCGAGCGCGCCATCCTCACCCAGCGTGCCGGGATCGGGTTCGTCTTCCAGAACTTCAACCTCTTCCCGCACCTCACCGTGCTGGACAACGTCGCCGCCGCCCCCGTCGCCACCGGCCGCCTCGCCAAGCCGGCCGCGCTGGAACTCGCCCGCGAACTCCTCGACCGCGTCGGTCTCGCCGACAAGTCGGCCGCCTATCCACGGCAGTTGTCCGGCGGACAGCAACAGCGCGTCGCCATCGCCCGCGCCCTCGCGCTGCGCCCCGGCGTCATCCTCTTCGACGAGCCGACCTCCGCGCTCGACCCCGAGCTGGTGGGTGAAGTCCTCGCCGTCATCAAGGACTTGGCGACCAGCGGCACGACGCTCCTGATCGTCACGCACGAGATCGGCTTCGCCCGCGAGGTGGCCGACCGGGTGGTGTTCCTGGACGCCGGGAAGATCGTCGAACAAGGGCCGCCGGAACAGGTGCTGGACAGGCCGCAGCACGAACGGACCCGCGACTTCCTCGCCAAGGTCCTCTGAACCGAGGGTGCCTGACTCGGTCAAGGCCCTTTGAAATCAACCCCGTTGACCCCCGTACGACCCACGAATCCCTAAGGACAGCCATGCCCGCGCCCCTCTCCCGACGTGCCCTGATCCGAGGCATCACCGCGACGGCCGCCGTCGCCACCCTCGCCGGCGGGCTCGCCGCCTGCGGCGGGGACAGCGAGGCCGCCACCGTCGCCGCCGACACCTCCGGCTCCGTCACCATCGGCCGCGTCTCCAACGGGGCCGCGAAAGAAGCGACGTTGAAGGTCTCCGAGGTGAAGTCGATCAGCGCCGAGGTGCCGGAGGCGATCCGCAAGCGCGGCACCCTCGTCATCGGCAGCGGCTCCCTGCCCTCGGGCTCCGCGCCGCTCGGCTACATCGGCGACGACCAGAAGACCCTCACCGGCGCCGAACCCGACCTCGCCCGCCTCGTCGCCGCCGTCCTCGGCCTCAAGTCCGAGAACAAGCGCTTCACTTGGGAGAACCTCTTCGTCGGCATCGACAGCGGCAAGGTCGACATCGGCTTCTCGAACATCACCGACACCGAGGAGCGCAAGCAGAAGTACGACTTCGCCTCCTACCGCCAGGACAACCTCGGCTTCGAGAAGCTGAAGTCCAACTCCTGGACGTTCGACGGCACTTACCGAAGCCTCGCGGGCAAGACCGTCTCCGTCGGCGCCGGCACCAACCAGGAACGCCTCCTCCTGGAGTGGCAGAAGAAGCTCAAGGCCGAGGGCAAGAACCTCACCATCAAGTACTTCCAGGACAGCAACAGCACCTACCTCGCCCTGAACAGCGGCAAGATCGACGCCTATCTCGGCCCCAACCCGAGCCTGTCGTACCACGTCACCCAGACCGCGAAGTCCCCCGCGCCGACCGCCATCGCGGGCACCTACTCCGGCGCCGGCGAGACCCTCCAAGGCCTCATCGCGGCGACCGTCAAGAAGGACAGCGGACTCGCCAAACCGGTCGCCGACGCCATCAACCACCTCATCGACAACGGCCAGTACGCCAAGTGGCTGGACTCCTGGAACCTCGCGAACGAGGCCGTCACCAAGTCCGAGATCAACCCGCCCGGCCTGCCCCTCACCAACTCCTGACGGCACGTCAACTCACCCTGACCGAAAGGACTTCGCCTCCGTGACCCACCCGAACCACCCTCGCGGAGGCGGAGTTCCGGTCACCACCGCACCTCATCCGCTCGACAACGCCGTGTGGACCGCTCTCGACGGTCCCCACGCGCACCTCGCCGAACGCCTCGGCCGAGCCGCCCGCTACCCCGCCGACATGTACGCCTTCGCCGCTCTCGACGACCCCGCCGACCCGGCCGCCTGGACCGACCTGCACCGGCTCGCCGGCCCGGCAACGGCCGTACGTGTCAAGCCTGTCGACGCAGTCCCCGACGGCTGGGAGCTGATCCGGGAGGGGTACGGCGTACAGCTCGTCGACACCTCGCCGCGTGCCGGAGCCGACCCCGAGGCGGTGCGGCTCGGACCGGACGACGTACCGGAGATCCTGGACCTCGTCGCCCGCACCCGGCCGGGACCGTATCTGAAGCGGACGATCCTGCTCGGTACCTATCTCGGCATCCGGCACGACGGACGGCTGATCGCGCTCGCCGGGGAGCGGCTCAAGCCACCCGGCTGGACGGAGATCAGCGCCGTCTGCACCGATCCCGCGTATCGGGGGAGGGGACACGCGACCCGGCTGATCCGTGCAGTCGCCGCCGGGATCCGGGAGCGAGGGGACACGCCGTTTCTGCATGCCGCCGCCGACAACCTGAACGCGATCCGGTTGTACGAGTCGATCGGGTTCACGTTGCGGAGGTCCTCGCGGATCGTGGAGGTGCGGACTCCGGCGGGGCCTGCCGGGGGTGCCGGGGGCGCTGGGGCCGCAGAATCGATTTCGCACAAAAGTTCGGGAATTTCCCGGGAATCGGGAACACGGCGGGCGAACGGCCCGTTGTGAGGGATGAGAGCCACGATCGGGCCGCACAGAGCGAGGAAGAAGGGGGGAACGGCAGTGACCGACATACACATACGCCACTCCGCGCACCTCTACTCCCGGCCCCACATCGACCTCCTGCGCGTGGCCGGCGCGCTCTGTAGCTGACCCCAGCGCTCCAGCACCCCCACGCCCCACCCCAGCCTTGCCGCCGTTGCCCGTGTCCCGGGCGGGCCCGGCGTCCTCGTACGGACCTCCAGGAAGGCACTCCACCCGTGTCCCCTTCTTCTCCCGCACCCCTGCACCTCGCGGTGGCCCTCGACGGCACCGGCTGGCACCCCGCCTCCTGGCGCGAGCAAGTCGCCCGCCCCCGCGACCTGTTCACCGCCGGATACTGGGCCGACCTGGTCGCCGAGGCCGAGCGCGGCCTCCTCGACTTCGTGACGATCGAGGACGGCCTCGGCCCCCAGTCCTCCCGCCTCCTCGACCCCGACGACCGCACCGACCAGGTACGAGGCCGGCTCGACGCGGTCCTGATCGCCTCCCGCGTCGCCCCGCTCACCCGGCACATCGGCCTCGTCCCCACCACCGTCGCCACCCACACCGAGCCCTTCCACATCTCCAAGGCGATCGCCACCCTCGACTACGTGAGCACCGGCCGCGCGGGCCTGCGCGTCCAGATCACCGCCCGCCCGAACGAGGCCGCGCACTTCGGCCGCCGCACGATCGAGCGCATCGAGTCGTACGACACCCCCGACACCCTCGCGGTGGTGACCGACCTGTTCGACGAGGCCGCCGACTACGTCGAGGCCGTCCGGCGCCTGTGGGACAGCTGGGAGGACGACGCGGAGATCCGTGACGCCGCCACCGGCCGCTTCGTCGACCGCGAGAAACTCCACTACATCGACTTCGAGGGCCGCCGCTTCAGCGTCAAGGGCCCCTCCATCACTCCCCGCCCGCCCCAGGGCCAGCCCCTCGTCACGGCCCTCGCGCACGCGACGGTGCCCTACCGGCTGGTGGCGCGCGCGGCGGACGTCGGCTTCGTCACCCCGCACGACACCGGCCAGGCCCGCGCCATCGTCCAGGAGATACGCACCGAACAGGAGGCCGCCGGCCGGGCCGCCGATCCGCTGCACGTCTTCGCCGACCTCCTGGTCTTCCTCGACGACGACCCCGCCGAGGCGCGGGCACGCCGGGCCCGGCTCGACGAGGCGGCGGGCGAGCCGTACACGAGCGACGCGCGGATCTTCGCCGGCAGCCCCGCCGAACTCGCCGACCTGCTCCAGGAGTTCCAGACGGCCGGCCTCACCGGATTCCGGCTGCGCCCCGCCGTCGCCGGACACGACCTGCCGGCCATCAGCCGGGGTCTGGTCCCCGAACTCCAGCGGCGCGGCGCCTTCCGTACGGCGTACGAGGCCGACACCCTGCGCGGGCTGCTCGGCCTGACCCGTCCCGCCAACCGTTACGCAGCCCTCTGAGCGCGAGGAAGAGACCGACGATGAGCAAGCCGCTGAAGCAGATCCATCTCGCCGCGCACTTCCCCGGCGTCAACAACACCACCGTCTGGAGCGACCCGCAGGCGGGCAGCCACATCGAGTTCAGCTCCTTCGCACACCTCGCGAAGACCGCCGAACGCGCCAAGTTCGACTTCCTGTTCCTCGCCGAGGGCCTGCGTCTGCGCGAACAGGGCGGCAAGATCTACGACCTCGACGTGGTCGGCCGCCCCGACACGTTCACCGTGCTGGCCGCGCTCGCCGCCGTCACCGACCGGCTCGGCCTGACCGGCACGATCAACTCGACGTTCAACGAACCGTACGAGGTGGCCCGGCAGTTCGCGAGCCTCGACCACCTCTCCGCCGGTCGCGCCGCGTGGAACGTGGTCACTTCCTGGGACGCGTTCACCGGCGAGAACTTCCGGCGCGGCGGCTTCCTCCCGCAGGACGAGCGCTACTCCCGCGCCAAGGAGTTCCTCGCCACCACGCAGGAACTCTTCGACTCCTGGCAGGGCGACGAGATCCTCGCCGACCGGGCCACGGGCGCCTTCCTGCGGGACGCGCGGGCCGGTTCCTTCGTCCACACCGGACAGCACTTCGACATCCACGGCCGGTTCAACGTCCCGCGCAGCCCCCAGGGCCGCCCGGTGATCTTCCAGGCCGGGGACTCCGAGGAGGGCCGCGAGTTCGCCGCCGCCGAGGCCGACGCCATCTTCAGCAGGTACGCGCAACTGGAACAGGGCCAGGCGTTCTACACAGACGTCAAGAACCGCCTCGCCAAGTACGGCCGCCGCGCCGACCAGTTGCTGATCCTGCCCGCCGCGACCTTCGTCCTCGGCGACACCGACGCGGAGGCCCAGGACGCCGCGAAGGAGGTGCGCCGGCAGCAGGTCAGCGGGGCCACCGCGCTCAAGCACCTGGAGTTCGTCTGGAACCGCGACCTCTCCGCGTACGACCCCGAAGGACCGCTGCCCGAGATCGATCCGGACGTCAGCGCCGAGCACATCTCGCGGGGCCGCGCGCAGGTCAGGATGTACCGCGACCCGCTCGCCACCGCCCGCGAATGGCGGGAGCTGGCCGAGGCCAACAAGTGGTCCATCCGCGACCTCGTCATCGAGACCGGCAACCGGCAGAACTTCATCGGCACCCCCGAGACCGTCGCCCGCACGATCAACGAGTACGTCCAGGCGGACGCGGCCGACGGGTTCATCCTCGTCCCGCACATCACCCCCGGCGGACTCGACGACTTCGCCGACCAGGTCGTCCCGCTCCTCCAGGAACAGGGCGTCTTCCGCACCGACTACGAGGGCACCACCCTGCGCGACCACCTCGGCCTCGCCCACCCCGACGAGGCGCGCGACACCCGGGCGGTGTCGTGAGGTTCCTCGCGATCACCCTCATCGTCCACCGCCCCGACCCCGCTACCGGCGTCCAGAAGTCTACGCAGGACCGGTTCCGGGAGGTCCTCGACAACGCGGTGCTCGCCGAGGAACTGGGCTTCGACGGCTTCGGCGTGGGGGAGCGGCACGAACGCCCGTTCATCTCCTCCTCGCCCACCGTCGTCCTCAGCCACGTCGCCGCCCTCACCCGCCGCATCCGCCTCTTCACCGCCGTCACCACCCTCAGCCTCCTCGACCCGGTCCGCGCCTACGAGGACTACGCCACCCTCGACCACCTCTCCGGCGGCCGGCTCGACCTGATCATCGGAAAGGGCAACGGCGTGGCCCAGCGGGAGTTGTTCCAGGTCACGCCCGAGGACCAGTGGGACCGCAACGCCGAGAGCTACGAGGTGTTCCGGCAGTTGTGGCGGCAGGACAAGGTCACCGCCGGCACCCGCTTCAGGCCGCCCCTCACCGACGCGGAGGTGTGGCCGCGCCCCTACCAGCAGCCGGTGCGTGTGTGGCACGGCAGCGCCACCAGCAAGGAGTCCGTCGACCTCGCCGCCCGCTACGGCGACCCGCTGTTCTCGGCGAACGTCACCCACCCCATTGAGCCGTACGCCGAGTTGATCCGCCACTACCGGGAGCGGTGGGAGCACTACGGGCACGACCCGGCGGCGGTCGCGGTCGGCGCGGGGTCGGCCGGGCTGTACGTGGCGCGGACCTCGCAGGAGGCCGTCGAGACGTACCGGCCCGTCTTCGAGAGCACCCTCGACTTCCAGCGGGCCGCCGGACTGCCCGTCGTGTTCGAGACCGTGGAGGACTTCGTCGAGCGCAGCTCCGCGCTCATCGGCAGCCCCCAGCAGGTCATCGAGAAGGTCCACCGCTACCACGCCGAGTTCGGGCACACCGTCCTGCACGTCCACGCGGATGCCGGCGGGCTGACCGACGTCCAGCACCGGGACTCCCTGGAGCGGTTCCAGGGCGAGGTGGCGAGCGTGCTGCGCAAGGAGATCCCCGACCCGCCGTTCGACTGGGCACCCGTCCTGCCCGTCGCCTGACAGAAGGAGGACATGTCCATGCCCGGTACGCCCCTCGGCATCCTCGACCTGGTGCCGGTCCCCTCCGGCTCCACCGCCGCCGACGCCCTGCGCAACTCCATCGACCTCGCTCGCCACGCCGAACGCCTCGGCTACACGCGGTACTGGTTCGCCGAGCACCACCTCAACCCCGGCGTCGCGGGCACGTCCCCGGCGATCCTCCTCGCCCTCACCGCCGCCGCGACCGCCACGATCCGCCTCGGCTCGGGCGCCGTACAACTCGGCCACCGGACGGCGCTGAGCACGGTGGAGGAGTTCGGCCTGATCGACGCGTTGTATCCGGGGCGGCTGGACCTGGGGCTGGGGAGGTCGGGGGCACCGAGGAGGGGGACGGTGTCGCCGGGGGCTTCGGGAGGAGCGGCGGGGGAGGGCCGGGCTTCTGGGGTGGGGCCGGGTGGGGTGGCGGTGGAGGAGGGCCGGGCTTCTGGGACGGGGTCGGGCGGGGTGGCAGCGGAGGGCTGGGCTTCTGGAGCGGGGCCGGGTGGGGAGACGGTAGCGAGCCGGGTTTCCGGGGAGGTGCCCGGGGCGGAGGGGCGTACGCGGGGTGGTGCGGGAGGGCTGTCGGGGGAGGCGCCTTCCGGGGGAGTGCTGGGTGGGGGGCAGCTGAAGGCGGAGGGCCGGGTTTCCGGGCTGGTGCGTGGGGAGGAGGGGCGCGTGCGGGGCGGCGGGGAAAGGCCGTTGGGGGAGGGGGCTTCCGGGGAAGCGCCGGGTGGGAGTGAGTTGACGGCGGAGAGCCGGGCTTCCGGAGAGGGGCTGGGCGAGGAGGCGGTGGAGGGGGCTTCCGGGGAAGCGCCGGGCCGGAGTGAGTCGACGGCGGAGAGTCGGGCTTCCGGAGCGGGGCCGGGTGACGAGGCGCTGGTGGTGGATCGTGCCGTGGTCGGAGCGGGCGTGTCGCGCAGGGGGCCCGTCGTCGGCGGTCGTGCTCCCAATGGGCTCCTCATCCCGCCCCCGTTCTCCTTCGAAGCCGTTCTGAAATCACCCCGGTTCGCGCTTCAGCGTGAGCTGCTCCAGCTTCCCGGGGCGCGGTCGCAGGACTACGCCGGGCAGATCGACGACCTTCTCGCGCTCCTCGCGGGGACGTACCGTTCGGCGGACGGGGAGGAGGCACATGTCGTGCCCGGCGAGGGGGCCGACATCGAGGTGTGGATCCTCGGCAGCAGCGGCGGGGAGAGTGCCGAGGTCGCCGGGGCGCGGGGACTGAGGTTCGCCGCGAACTACCACGTCAGCCCGGCGTCCGTGCTGGACGCGGTGGACGCGTACCGGGAGCACTTCGAACCGTCGGCGGCCCTGGACCGGCCGTACGTCAGCGTCTCGGCGGACGTCGTCGTCGCCGAGGACGAGGCGCGGGCCCGCGAACTCGCCACCGGCTACCCCCTGTGGGTGCGCAGCATCCGCACCGCCGAGGGCGCCATCCCCTTCCCGACCCCCGAGGAGGCCCGCGCCCACACCTGGACCGACGAGGACAGGGCCCTCGTCCAGGACCGGGTCGACACCCAGTTCGTCGGCACCGCGGCCCAGGTCGCCGACCGCCTCGAACAACTCCAGGAGGCCACGGAGGCGGACGAACTCCTCGTCACGACGATCACCCACGACCACACCGACCGCGTCCACTCCTACCGCCTGCTCGCACAGGAGTGGGCCCGCAGAGGCCACTCGGCCGAGTCGAGCTGACACGCGGGCGCCCCCACGGCCCGCCGTCGCCCGGATGGCGCGGATTTCCGACCTGGTCCCCCTCCGGCGCGCACCCGCACAGGAGCCGACTCGGCCGAATGACCGAGGCGACGACGGGGCCGGGCCTGTTTCCAGGAGGCGCCTCCCGGCGGTGAGAAGAGGGTGATCCCCGTGGCAACCCCCGTTTCCCGGGCGGTTCTCACCGGGCGTCATCCCGGGAGCTGACGCGACGGCATACCTGAGGCTGACAGAACGGCCGCTCGCGTCACCCTCAGGTGGTCGGCTTTTCGGCCGATACGCGGGACCCGCCCGAACCGGATCATGGAGAGGACCCCACCGGTACGGATTCCTCGCCGGCGGGCCCCCGAAGCCGCCGCCCTCTCACCTCACCGGGACCACCCCACCATGCTCCGCACAGCCCTCCGCAACGTCCTCGCGCACAAGGCCAGACTGCTGATGACCGTGCTCGCCGTCATGCTCGGCGTCGCGTTCGTCTCCGGCACCCTGGTCTTCACCGACACCTTCGAGAACGCCTACCGCGCACAGGCGGCCAGGAGCTACGCCCACGTGGACGTCGAGATCGAGGCGTACGCCGACGAGTCCGGCGGGTTCCCCGGCATCAGCCGGAAGACGTTGGAGGAGATCGCCCGACTCGACGGGGTCGCCGAAGCCGCCGGGCGCGTCGACGGGCTCGCCTCCGTCGCCGCCAGGGACGGCGGACTCATCGGCGCCGGCATGCTCAACGAGGGAGCCAACTTCGCGCCGGGGAAGGACGGCAAGGACGGGCTCTACACGTTCACCGACGGCAGCGGACCCACCGAGGCCGGCCAGATCGCACTCGACAAGGACACCGCCGACAAGGGCGGGTACGACGTCGGCGACACCGTACCCGTAGCCCTCACGGGTCAGGCGAAGCCGTACAAGCTCTCCGGTATTTTCACCACCGAAGCCACCTCGGTGGCCGAGGGCGGCAGCCTGGTGCTGTTCGACACGCCCGTCGCCCAGCGGCTGTTCCTGCGGCCGGGCATCTATCAGTCCGTCACCGTCACCGCAGCCCCGAGCACGTCGAGCACCGAACTCGCCGCCGCCGTCAGCAAGTTGCTCCCGGACCACGCGCAGGCCAGGACAGGTCGTCAACTCGCCGCCGAGGAGGCCGACAGGGCGGGGGGAGACGCGACGACACTCAGCACCCTGCTGCTCGCCTTCGCGGGCGTCGCGGTCTTCGTCAGCGTCTTCCTGATCGCCAACACCTTCACCATGCTGGCCGCCCAGCGCAGCAGGGAACTCGCGCTGCTGCGCGCGGTCGGCGCCTTCCGAGGGCAGGTCACCCGGTCCGTGCTGATCGAGGCGACGGTGATCGGCGCGGTCGCCTCGGCCGCCGGGCTCGCGCTCGGCACCGCCATGGCCGCCGCAGCGCGTGCCACGGTCGATCTCGGCGGGGGAAAGATCCCGGACGGGCCGCTGACCGTGACATCGACGACCGTCCTGGTCGCGGCTGGCGTCGGCGTCCTGGTCACGATGGTGGCCGCCTGGCTGCCGGCCCGCCGCGCCGCGAAGATCCCGCCGGTCGCGGCGATCGGCAGCGCCCACCTGCCGGCCACCACCAAGTCCCTGGTCGTGCGGAACTCCCTCGGCGGCATCGTCGCCCTGCTCGGCGCGGCGGCCGTCGTCGCGGGCGCCGGGGCCGGCGGCTCCACGGGCACGAAGCTCGCCGGGCTCGGCGCCTTCCTCGCCGTGACCGGTGTCATCGTGCTGATCCCGTCGCTGTCCCGGCCCGTGATCGCGGTCGTACGGCCGCTGCTGCGGCGTGCCTTCGGGGTCTCCGGCAAGCTCGCCGGCCAGAACGCCGTACGCAGCCCGCGTCGCACCGGCGCCACCGCCTCCGCGCTGGCCATCGGGCTCACCCTGGTCAGCGCGCTGACCGTGTACGGCGCCACCCTCGGCCGGTCCGCGGACAGGATCACCACCGACATCGTCAAGGCCGACTACCGGGTCACGGACGACGGCATGGGCCTGGACGCCTCGACGGTCGCCGCCCTGCGCGGGGCCGGGGGCGTCAGGGCGGTGTCGCAGGAGCAGGCCGGGGCGATGACGGTCGACGGCAGCCCGCAGCAGGTCTCCGGCGTCGGCGCGGCGGACTTCCCGGAGGTCGTCCACCTCCCGGTGGTCTCCGGCTCACTGGACACGCTCACCCGGGGGCAGATCGCCGTCGCCGACGACGTCGCACGGTCCAACGGCTGGAAGGTGGGGGACCGCCTGCCCGTGGAGTACGACGACTCCGAGACCGGCGAGCTGACCGTCGGGGCCGTCTTCGAGAGCAACAGCGTCGTCTCACCGGTCGTCGTCTCCGCGGACGTGCTCAAGCCGCACGAGGACGGGAACAGGGTCCTGTGGATCTACGTCAGGACGGACGGCAGCACGAGCGCGGAAGCACTCGGCCGAGCCGTCGCCGGGCAGCCGGGCATCAGGGTCGGCGGCCGGGAGGACATCCGCGACCACTTCAACGGGGGCGTCGACACCGCGCTGAACGTCACGTACGGGCTGCTCGCGCTCTCCCTCGTCATCGCCGTGCTGGGAGTGGTGAACACCCTCGCGATGTCGGTCTTCGAACGGCGCCGGGAGGTCGGCATGCTGCGCGCCGTCGGGCTCGACCGGCGGGGCGTGACGCTGATGATCCGGCTGGAGGCCGTGGTCGTCTCCGTCTTCGGCGCGGCCGTCGGGATCGGGCTCGGAGCCTTCCTGGGCTGGGCCGTCTGCGAGATCTCGAAGGCGGACATCCCCGGGTACGCGCTGGTGCTGCCGTGGGGCAGGTTCGCGCTCTTCCTCCTGCTGGCGGCGCTGGTCGGCATGCTGGCCGCCCTGTGGCCCGCCCGCAGCGCGGCCCGGCTGAACATGCTCACCGCCATCACGACCGAGTAGACGGAACGGAACGCTGTACGGCCGAGGGGACGTCACCCCGGTCGTAACCGTCGGCGTCGGCAGGGAGGCTTCCACCCCAGCGGAGACGCGCCGCCCGCCGGTGTGGCCGGGCCGTCCGCCCTCCCCCGAGAGCGGACGGCCCGGCCTTTCCCCCGGCGCCGGACCATGGTTCACGAGCGGTCACCAGCACATGACCGCGCTCCTCCCCGCCCCCCAGGCCGAGTACAGGCGCATACGGACGAAGTACCGCCGCCCCTTCACGAGCCGCACCCGCAGCGACGCGTTCCCCTGCGTCCCCCCGTCGTCGTCCCCCGCGAGGAAACGCGGCTCCCCCTCGCGCTCCTCGAAGAGGACGACGACGGTGTCGCAGTCGCCGAACGCGGCGAGCCGGTAGTCGCGGGTCTCGGACGGCTCCAGCGCGAAGTCCGCCTGCTCACCCGGCCCCAGGGCCAGCGGCGCCGACCGGAACGGCACGAGCGCGGCGGGCCGGGGCGTGAGCGGCGGCGGGTACCAGCGCTGCACGAACTCCTTGTCCAGCGTGGACAGCGCGCCCGGCGGATGCACGCCCTGCCGGAACTGCTCGGGCTCCAGGATCAGCCCCGCCGGGAAGGGGTACTCCATCACCGACTGCGGGTCCCACACCATGCCGTTGACCTCCGTCGCGTCCAGCTTGCGCAGGATGTTGACGTACGTCCGCTCCCGGCTCCAGTGGTTCGGCGGGCCCGCGAGGTCCGCGTACACCGCCTCCTCGTCCCAGTGGATGCCGGCGTACGGGCTCTGGTGCTCGTGCTGCATGCCCAGCGCGTGGCCGATCTGGTGCAGGGCCGTCGCCCGCTCGCCCGGGGCCGTGAGGTCCCAGCCGAAGTTCATCGTCCGCTCGTGCACCCCCACGAGCAGCGCCTCGCGGCCGACGGCCGACCAGGAGCCGTCGCTCTCCTCGAACCCGATGCGGACCTCGGCCTCGCACCGGTCGGCGACCTCCGCGAACGTCAGGCCGATGCCGAGGTCCTGCCACTCCCGGAAGCAGTCCCGCACCACGTCGCGCTGCGCCTCGCCGCCCGCCCACGAGACCCGCCGGCTCCCCCCGGTGCCGGCGTTCTCGGAGTCGAAGAAGCAGTAGTGCAGGACCGTGCCGTTCACCCACATCCGTCGCCCGCTCATGAGCGCGCCGAGCCGCTCGGCGGCCAGTCCCGGGGTGAACCCGGGCTCCGGCGGCCGGACGAGCGAGCAGTAGCGGGTGGTCATGGGTCCAGCGTGCCCGGTCCAAGGTCACCGCGCCTGAGTCGGGAGCTACTCAAGTCGCCTGTATCAGACCTGAGTACCCCCGCTCATGATGACGTGACGACTCTCGGACCCGACCCCAAGTCCCTCGACCAGCCGTGGCCGTTCACCGGCCGTGAGGAGGAACTCGCCCTGATCCGCCAGGCCCTGACCGCCGCCCGCCCCGGCATGATCCTCACCGGCCCGGCCGGCCACGGCCGCACCCGCCTCGCGGCGGAGGCGGTGAAGGACCTCGAACCCGGGGGCGCGCGCGGCGGATCGAGGGGGGCGCGCGGAAGAGCTGCGCGCGGAGCGTTCCCGGGAACGCGGGGCGCCGGCGCGCGCGGGGCGCGGGGACGGGCAGCGGCGGCCACCGGGCCACACGGGCGGGGCGTCACCGCGCAGGTCGCCGACGGTGCGGCCGAGGGCCCCGCAGGCGCCCGCCCGCGCGTGCACACCCCCGGCGCCAAGCCCCACCCCTACGCGCGCGTCTCCGGCACCCCCGAGATCCGGCACCTTCCCTTTGCCGCCTTCGCCCACCTCCTCCCCGAGGACGTCACCCTCCACCGCGCGGTGGAACTCCTCGCGCCCGTGCGCCTGTTGCTCGTCGACGACGCGCACCTCCTGGACGACGCCTCCGCCGCCCTCGTCCACCAGCTCGCCGTGCAGGGCCGCACCCGCCTCCTGGTCGTCACGACGGAAGGCGCCCCCGCCCCCACCCCGATCACCCGCCTGTGGGCCGACGGACTCCTCCCGAGGCTCGTCCTCGGCCCCCTCCCGTACGACGCGACGGTCCAGCTCCTGTCGTCCGGCGCGGGCGCCCCTCTCGACGCGCTCACCGTCGACCGCCTCGACCGCCTGACCCGGGGCGACCTCGGGCTCCTGCGGGACCTGGTGGACGCCGTACGCGAACAGGGCCTGCTGGAGCCGTCCGGGGACGACGCGTACGCCTGGCGGGGCCCCGTCCCCCTCACCCCGGCCGTCCGCGAACGGGCGTCCGGCGTCCTCGCGCGCACGGACGCCGACCGCGAGACCCTCGACCGGCTGGCGTTCGCGGAACCCCTCCCCGTGCGGGCCGAGAAGCTCGACCTGGGCGTCCTGGAGTGCCTGGAGGCCGACGGCCTCATCGAGGTCGGCGACGACACGGCCGTACACCTCGCGGACCCCCTGCACGGCCCCGTCCTGCGCGCCGCCGCGGGCCGGCTGCGGACGCTCCGGCTGACCGGCGAGCGGGAGCCGTACGGCGTGGCGCTCGCCGAGGAGTCCGCCGAACTGGTCCGCCGGATCGGCGCGGCGGACGTCCGCGACACACGCGCGCCCGTGGGGGAGTGGCTCGTCGCCGAGGGCGAACCGGTGCCGCCGGTCCACGCGTGCGTGCGCGCACGGTTCGCGCGACTGCGCGGCGAACTGCGGCAGGCCGCCTCCTGGGCGCGCGAGGGGCTGCGCCACAGCCCCGCCGACGCCGACTGCCGTACGGAGCTGGCGCGGGCCGAGGAGGGCGGCGTACGGCTCGACGAGATGGCGGCGGACGACGGGGTGTTCGCCCACTACGCGCGGGCGCTCGCGCAGGGCGACGCGACCGCGCTGGACGAGGTGGCGGGGGAACTGGAGGAGCGGGGCTTCCTCCTGTACGCCGCCGAAGCCCGCACCCGAGCCGCCCACGCCCACCGCGACCCCCGCGCGGCCCGAGCCGCCCGCACACGCGCCGTCGCGCTGGCCCGCCGCTGCCAGCCCTCCGGCACCCCTGGCACCCCCGCACTCTCGGGCCTCGCCCTCGACGACCTCACCGCCCGCCAACGCCAGATCGTCACCCTCGCGGCAGCAGGCCTGAGCAACCGCCAGATCGCGGATCGACTGACCCTGTCGATCCGAACGGTCGGCAACCACCTGTACAGCGCGTACACGCGACTGGGGGCGAGCGACAGGGGCGCGCTGCCGTGGGTGGTGGGGCAACCGGCGTGAGGGGTGGGGGAGTCAGTAGGGACGCGGCGAGACACGTGCGCGGGCGACGGGACTGTCAGAAATTTTCACTGCCTCACGCCGCCCCGAACGCCGTGAACGCCCACCCCGTCGCCTGGTGCAGCGCATCCCCCGGCACCGCCCCGCGCGCGTCCCGCAACGCCTCCGCCAGCGAGCGCCCGTCCGCGAGGCTCTTGTGGAGCGCCAGCATCAGCGGGACCACCGCCGCGTCGTTGACGGGCGCGCTGCTCGCCAGGACGCCCGCCGTCCCCAGCGGGAGCAACGCCGTGACCAGGCCCAGGAGTTCGTCCGCGCCGACCGAGGCGAAGCGGGCCGTGTCGCAGCTGGAGAGGATGATGCGGTGGGGACTGCGGTCGAGGCGCTCGAAGTCGTGGACGATCAGGGGCCCGTCGGCCATCCGCAGGGACGAGAACAGCGGGCTGTCGGCGCGGAACGTGCCGTGCGCGGCGATGTGCGCGAGCGCCGCTCCGTCCAGCTCCTGAAGCACGCGCGGCACACGCGCCTCGTCGTGCTCCAGGACGACGGGACGGCCGTACCGGCCCGCGACCTCCGGCACCTCGGCGCCCCCCGTCGCGAGCCCGGGCCCGCGCACGAGGACGTGCCGTCCCCCGGCCGGCGCGGGCGTCTCCTTCGCGCGCAGCCAACTGCTCGCGGACGGCGACACACTGAGCACCCGTTCGCGCAGTGCGGGCAGCAGCGCCCACGGCACCTGGTGCAGGCGCGCGGGAGGCACGACGACCACGGGACCCTCGCCGAGCCGCTCGGCGGCGGGACCGAGGAGCAGCTTCTGGAGCCGGCGGCCCATCTCCTCGACGAGCGGCAGCCGCCCTTCCGCGCCCGGGTGTGCGAGCCTGCGCAGGGTCGCCTGGACGTGCTCGGCCTCCCGCTCCGCGTCCGCGAGCTTCCCGCCCGCGAACCGCCGCACCCGCCCGCCCCCGACGAGCAGCACCTGCACGCGCCCGTCCAGCACGGCGAGTTCGACGAGCCGCCCGTCCCCCAGCCGCTCCAGGAGCCGCGCCACGTCGAACCGGTGGCCGTACCCGGGGGACTCGCCCCGGATGTGCAGGGTCCGGGACCTGATCTCCTGCTCCAGACGCCGCTGCTCGCGCTCCAGGGCGGGCAGGGGGCGCCCGGAGATGCGGGCCTGCTCCGCCTGGTCGGCGATGACGCGGAAGGCCGTCAGACCGCTCAGGAGGGCCGCGTCGGCGGGCGGCCTGGTCGGCGGCGCCGACAGCACCGTGGCCCGCCACCGCTCGCTCCACAGCAGCAACTGGCGCGGCCCGCCCCCCTCCAGGCTCACCTGCTGGGCGAGCGCGGCGAGTTCGGCGCCCTGCGCGGTCGCACGGGCCCGCAGCTCGGAGGCGCCCAGCGTCATCCGGTGGTCGTCCAGGACGTCGAGACCGCGCCGGCACGCCTCCAGGACACCCCGCCCCGAGCCCGCCGCGCGGGCGCGCAGGGCCTGCGCCGCCCACCCCGTCACCCGGGCCAGCGGAGGCCCGCTGTGCCGGCTGCGGGCGGCCAGCGAGAGATACCGCTCGGCGTCGGCCGTCCAGTCCAGGACCAGCGCGATCCGGCCCGCCAGCAGCCACGCCTCGGGCGCCGCGGGCGCACCGAACGACGCGAGTCGTCCGGCGACCTTCGCGGCGTCCGCGACGAGCCGTCCCGACGCCCGCCCCGCCGTCAGCTTCGCCTCGATCAGCACCAGTTGGGCGTGCGTCTCCCACCAGGACCGCCGCTGCGCCGCGAACAGCCGCACCGCGACCGCCGCACGGGCTATCGCCGTCCCGGTGTCGCCCGCGTGGCGCGCCGCCTTCGCCGCCGTCAGCAACAACTCGGCCTTGCGTGTGGACTGCCCCCGGATACCGTCCAGGACGGCGATCGCCGCGTCCGCCTCGGCCAGCGCCTCCGGGGCGAGCCCGGCGGCCATCAGCACCTCGCAGCGCCGGATGTTCAGCATGATCCCCGGGGTGCCGAGCTTCGCGTACCGCTCCTCCGCGTCGTCCAGCAGACTCAGCGCGCGCGGGATGTCGCCGGAGCGGAACGCGGCGATGCCCTGGCTCTCGACCGCGTCCGCCTTGTCGTGCTCCTGGCCGGTGGTGTCCCACAGGGCCTGCGCCGCCGCGTAGTCCGCGTCCGCCCGGTCCACCGCGCCCAGTGCCAGATGCACCGTCGCGCGCAGGTTCAGCGCACGCGCCGTCCAGATCGTGTCGCCCACCTGACGCAGCACCGGCACCGCACGCCGCAGATCCTCCAGCGCCTCCGGGTGATGCCCGAGGACCTCCCACGAGTACGCCCGCCGGAACAGCACCCGCGCGCGCGTCAGACCCGTACCGCGCTCCACGCCCCGCTCGAACGCGGCGAGCCCCTGCCGGGTACGGCCCGCGTGCACGAGGGCGACACCGAGGGTGCCCAGGATGTCCGCCTCCCGGTCGGCGGAGTCGGCGCGCGCCGCCAGGTCACGGGCTCGGCGCAGGTGGCGCAGCGCGAGACCCAGATCGCCCCAGTCCCGCTGCCAGATCCCGATCACCTGATGCGCGATCGAGGCGTGCAGCGCCGGCGGATCGGCGCGGAGCAGTTCCTCCGCCCGTGCCAACGCCTCATGGGGGGCGGCGAACACCAGAGGCAGCAGTTCGAGGACCGGTTCGTGTGCCGCTGTCACCCCACGGATGGTATCGGGCAGCGGAGCGCACCACACCGGTTGGTGCGCTTCCGGCACAGCGCCCCGCCACCGGGCCCCGCCGGACACGCCGCGCGCACTCCGGCGCACGGCACTCCGCGCGCCCCCGGCACGCCCGCACACCACCCCGCAGGCTCGTAGCACCGACCGGCCTGCGACGACACCCCTCCCGCCGTACCACCCCCACCTCCGGTGAAACGATCCTTCACGCGGAACGCTAGCTTCCCCTGTATCAACCGCCGCCCTCGCGGCTCTCACTGACGACCATCGCCTCAGGGGAAGAGGACAGCCATGGCGCCACAGCGATTCCAGGAGCAGTTCGACCACATGCAGCGTTCGATGCCGGACGTGCCGCTCGCCATGGGTCCTGACGATCTCGGGGAGTTCGTCTACGAGAAAGGCGTCGTCCTCGCGCGCGACGGCGAGGAGGCGCGCCTCGTCGAGGACACCGTGCGCGCGCACTTCACCGAGGCGGCCGGCCTGACCGCGGACCACGTCCGCCGCGCGGGCCCCGAGACCAACCGCTCCGGCATCACCCGCATCCAGGTCGGCGACCCCGGCCAGGGCGTCCGCGCGGGCGGCGACGACCAGACCGTCGCCCACGCGCTGCGCGCCCTCAGCGCCCGCGAGGGCCGCGCCGGACGCCGTCTGATCAGCCGCAACCACGTCGTCCACATCGCCACCAACGCCTGCCCGGGCGACGAGCCGGTGCCCGCCGCCCGCACCGAGGGCACCAACCCGGCGCCCGCCGACGCCGTCCACGACCCCGACACCGCCGTCCGTGTCCTGGTCATCGACAACGGCCTCACCCACGACTACCGCGCCTGCCCCGGTCTCGGGAACGTCACCGGCGACGCGCAGCTCCGCGAGACCGACGACCACGGCGTCCTGCGCCAGTACGTCGGCCACGGCACGTTCATAGCGGGCCTGCTCACCGCCGTCGCCCCCAACACCGACGTCACCGTGCGCGGCACCCTCAACGACGCGGGCGCCATCCTGGAGTCCGAGTTCGGCGAGCGCCTCTTCGACGCCGTCGCCGACGGCTGGCCCGACATCCTCAGCCTCTCCGCCGGCAGCGTCAACGGCCGCACCGACGGCCTCCTCGGCGTCGAGGCGTTCATGACCGCCCTCCAGACCCAGCGCACCCTGCTCGTGGCCGCCGCCGGGAACGACAGCAGGGCCACGCCGTTCTGGCCCGCCGCCTACGCGGGCCTGCCCGAGCACGCCGACTCCGTCCTGTCCGTCGGCGCGCTGCGCGCGGACGGCGCGTTCGGCGCCTGCTTCACCAACTACGGCCCCTGGGTGAAGGTCTACGCCCCCGGCGAGCGCCTCGTCAGCGCCCTCACCGGCTTCGACGCGCCCGTGCCGTACGTCTACCAGCACTCCACGTACGAGACCTGCCGCTTCGGCTTCGGCTACGCCTGCACCTGTAGCTCCCCCCGGCACACCGGCGTCCTCAGCGACCCCGACGAGAAACCCGATCAGGTGATGTTCGAGGGGTACGCCGCGTGGAGCGGCACCTCCTTCGCCACCCCCCTGGTCGCGGGCCTCGTCGCCGCCTGGATGACCGCGAGCCGCGAGAGCGACCCGCGCGCGGCGGCCCGCGGCCTGCTCACCGCCTGCGCGGACTTCGCCGAGGTGCGCGGTGCGCACGTGACGGCGCTGCGTCCGCCGACCTGGCTCCCGGCCGTGGCCGGGCAGCTCGTCGCCCACTCATGAGGGCCGTCGCCACCCCCGTCACGGCGTACGATGACATGCCGTACACGAGGGGTGGGGCCGTGGACCGTACTGATGTCGGCGCGCTCGTCCAGGCCGCGATCGACGGTGATGCGGCGGCCTGGAAAGCGTTGGTGGAGGGGCTCAGCCCGCTGGTCTGGTCGGTGGTGCGCGCGCACCGGCTCTCCGAGGCCGACGGACACGAGGTGGCCCAGACCGTGTGGCTGCGCTTCGCCCAGCACCTGCACCGCATCCGGGAGCCCGAGAAGGCGGGCGCCTGGCTGGCGCGCACCGCGCGCAACGAGTGCCTGAAGGTCATCAAGGGCCTCAGGCGCCTCACCCCGACCGACGACCCCCAGGTCCTGGACCGGGTCAGCGAGGACCGCACCCCCGAGCAGTCCGTCCTCGACTCCGAGGAGGCAGCCGCGCAGAGCGAACGCGTGCGCCGCCTCTGGCAGGAGTTCGACGCCCTCGGCGAACGCTGCCGGGAACTGCTGCGGGTGCTCATCGCCTCGCCCCCGCCCAGCTACCAGGAGGTGGCGGACTCGCTCGGCATCGCCGTCGGCAGCATCGGCCCGATGCGCCAGCGCTGCCTGCGCCGTCTGCGCGCCCGCCTGGACGCCCGGGGGCCGCAGTGAACCACGACGTGTACGACGGAATGGACGAGCCGATGAACGACGCCCCCCACGGCGACGAGGCCGGAGACGACTTCGCGGACGACTGCCTGGAGGAGGAACTGCGCCAGGCCGCCGCGATCCTCGACCCGGTGCCCCCGGAGGTGTACCGCACCGCCCTGGAGGCGTACGCCCTGGTCGACCTCGACGCCAAGATCGCCGGGCTGACCTTCGACTCGCTGACCCACGGCATTCCCGTGCGGGGGGAGACGGACGGGCCGCGCATGCTGACGTTCGTCACCGGCGAGCTGACGGTCGACGTCGAGGTCACCGCGCACGGCATGTTCGGCCAGCTCATGCCCCCACAGACGGCCCGCATCGAGGTCCTCGGCGGCTCGCGCGCGAGCCACGCGCTCGACGCCGACGAACTCGGCCGGTTCACCAGCGACGACCCCCTCTCCGGCCCGTTCGCGCTCAGAGTGCGGGCCGGCGAGGACGTCGTCGTCACCGAATGGCTGCGGGCCTAGCGCTACCAGGTGACCGGCAGCGTCCGCGGTCCCCGGATCATGGTCTTCCTGCGCCACTCGACCTGATCCGAGGGCACCGCGAGACGCAGCCCCGGCAACCGCCTCGGCAGCGTCTCCAGCAGCAGGTCGATCTGGAGGCGCGCGAGGACCACGCCGGTGCAGTGGTGCGCGCCGTTCCCGAACGCCAGGTGCGGGTTCGGGTCCCGGCCGACATCGATGACGTCCGGCCCCGGGAAGACCTCCGGATCGCGGTTGGCGGCCAGGTACGACACGTACACCGGCTCGCCCGCGCGGATCACGTGCCCCGCCAGCTCGACGTCCTCCAGGGCGATCCGCGCCAGGCCCACACTGCTGCGGTGCGGGATGTAGCGCAGCAGCTCGTCGATCAACGTGCCGCGCGCGTCCGGGCGTTCCCGCATCCGCACCAGCAACTCCGGGCGGGTCAGCAGCAGATACAGCATCTGGCCGACGTTGTGCGTCACCGCCTCACCGCCGATCTGCAACGGACCCGCCAGCCCCACCGCCTCCTCCTCGCGCACGTCCCCGCGCGCGACGGCCGCGCCCAGCAGCGCGTACACGTCCTCGCCGGGCTCCTGCGCGCGGGCGCGGATCGTCTCCGTGATCCAGCCGTACAGCCCCTCCTTCGCCCTCCCCGCGCCCGCCGCGCCGCCCGACGTCGAGATGATCTCCCGCGTCCACGCGTGCACCCGCTCCCGGTCCGCCTCCGGGACCCCCATCACCTCGCTCACCACCGCCAGCGGGAACGGCTCCAGCACGCGCGCGACGAGATCGGCGGGCGGGCCGTCCCGTACGACGCCGTCGACCAGGCCGTCCAGGATCGCCTGGGCCGTCGGGCGCAGCCGCTTCATGCCGCCCACCGTGAACGCCCCCGCGACCGCCCTGCGCAGCCGGTTGTGGTCCGGCTGGTCCGCGAACGCCAGCGAGCCCGGGCGCGGCGCGAAATGCGGGGCCATCCTCGTGACCTGGCACTTCGTGACCTCCGCGCGGCTGAAACGGGGGTCGTTCGTCACCGTCCGCACATCGTCGTACCGCGTCGCCAGCCACGCCCAGCCCTCGCCGAACGGCAGCCGGATCCGGGTCAGCGGGCCCTCCCGCATCAGCTCCGCGAGGAACGGGTCGAACGCCGTGCCCTCCAGGTCGGGGGTGGGCCAGTCCCGTACGGCCGGCGGGGCCGGTGTCGTGATCTCCTCGGTCATGCGTCCACCCTCACCGGGGGAGGGCGGTGTGTCGCGCGGGAGTGCTGCGTCAGCGTGAGACGGCGTCCACGAGAGCGGCCAGCGCCGCCGCGACGCCGTCCAGACCGGGACCGGCCTCGCCGCCGGGCTCCGTCATGTAGACGTCCCGGCGGACCTCGATCATCAGCGCCGTCACCCGGGCGTCCACCCCGTAGTACTCCAGGGGTACGTACGTCCCGCTGAACGGGCTGTCCAGCCCCACCTCGAACCCCGCGAACGCGTCCCGCGCGGCGGCGAGGAGCGCCGGGGGTGTGTGGAAGGGGTCGGTGCCCAGGCACACGGCGGGGCGCTCGCCGGCCGCGTGCAGCTCGTACGGCAGGGGCTCGCTGGGGTACGAGTGCACGTCGATCACCACCGTCCGCCCCGTCGCCTTCAGCCGCTCGGTGACGGCGTCGGTCATCGCGCGCGCGTACGGATGGAAGTAGCGCTGGACGAGAGGCTCCGGGTCGACGGTGTCGTCCCGTAGTACTTCCCGGTGAGTCGTCCGGGTGTAGACGGCCCCCATCCCCACCGCCCGCATCTCCTCCCGCTCGTCCGGGAACCGCTCCGGGTCCACGACCAGCCGCGACAGCAGGTTGACGAACCGCCAGGGCCGTACGACCGCCCCCTCGGCCGCGCGCCCGGCGATCTGATCGGTATGCGCGTCCACGATGTGGTCCAACTCCCGCTCCAGCGCGGCATCCCCCAGCACGATCCCCTCCCGCACCCCCACCGGGATCTCCCGCGCCGAGTGCGGCACATGCAGGATCACGGACGACCTCTCCGCCCCGGGAAGGTACGCGAAGGAGGACGGTACTGCGCTGGTCACGGCTTCTCCCGGGGCGTTGTCAGTGGCGTGGTGCACCATCGGATCAAGGTGCCATATCGAGCGACACAGGAGGGACCGTGGGGGGAGTCCGGACAAGCCGCCGCGCGCAAGGCCGACAGCCCGGCCCGTCTCCCGTGCCCCGCGCACAGCTCCGCCCCGGCCGGAAACCTCCCGGCCGGGGCGGACCCATGTCTCAGCCACTCAGCAGCGGCTCACCGACAACCTCAGAGCGCAGCCAGCGCCGCGTTCCACGTCGCCGACGGCCGCATGACCGCCGCCGCCTTCGCCGGGTCGGGCTGGTAGTAGCCGCCGATGTCCGCCGCCGAACCCTGCACGGCGTTCAGCTCGCCGACGATCTTCTCCTCGTTCGCCGCGAGGGTCTCCGCGAAGGACGCGAACGCCTTCGCGAGGTCCGCGTCCTCGGTCTGCGCGGCCAGCTCCTGCGCCCAGTACAGGGACAGGTAGAAGTGGCTGCCGCGGTTGTCGATGCCGCCGACGCGCCGGGTCGGGGACTTGTCCTCGTTGAGGAAGGTCGCCGTGGCGCGGTCGAGGGTGTCGGCGAGGACCTTGGCCTTCGGGTTGCTCGTGACCTCGGCGTACTGCTCCAGGGACGGCACCAGCGCGAAGAACTCACCGAGGGAGTCCCAGCGCAGGTAGTTCTCCTTGACGAGCTGCTGCACGTGCTTCGGCGCGGAGCCGCCGGCACCCGTCTCGAAGAGGCCGCCGCCCGCCATCAGCGGGACGACCGACAGCATCTTGGCGCTGGTGCCCAGCTCCAGGATGGGGAAGAGGTCGGTCAGGTAGTCGCGCAGCACGTTGCCGGTGACGGAGATGGTGTCCTCGCCCCGGCGGATGCGCTCGATGGAGAACTTGGTGGCGTCGACCGGCGCGAGGATGCGGATGTCCAGGCCCTCGGTGTCGTGCTCCGAGAGGTACGCCTTGACCTTCTCGATGATCACGGCGTCGTGGCCGCGGTCCTCGTCCAGCCAGAACACGGCCGGGGCACCGGTGGCCCGCGCACGCGTGACGGCGAGCTTCACCCAGTCACGGATCGGCGCGTCCTTGGTCTGGCAGGCGCGGAAGATGTCGCCCTCGGCGACCTCCTGCTCCAGCACGACGTTCCCGGCCTGGTCGACCAGGCGGACCGTGCCGGCGGCCTTGATCTCGAAGGTCTTGTCGTGGGAGCCGTACTCCTCGGCCTTCTGCGCCATGAGGCCGACGTTCGGGACGGAGCCCATGGTCGACGGGTCGTAGGCGCCGTGCGCGCGGCAGTCCTCGATGACGGCCTGGTAGACACCCGCGTACGACGAGTCCGGCAGGACCGCGAGGGTGTCGGCCTCCTGGCCGTCCGGGCCCCACATGTGGCCGGACGTGCGAATCATGGCCGGCATCGAGGCGTCGACGATGACGTCGGACGGCACGTGCAGGTTGGTGATGCCCTTGTCGGAGTCGACCATCGCGAGCGCGGGGCCCTCGGCGAGCTCGGCGTCGAAGGAGGCCTTGATCGCGGCACCGTCGGCGAGCGCGTCGAGACCCTTGAGGATGCCGCCGAGACCGTCGTTCGGGGTCAGACCGGCGGCGGCCAGCGTGGCGCCGTACTGGGCGAACGTCTTCGGGAAGAACGCGCGGACCACGTGGCCGAAGACGATCGGGTCGGAGACCTTCATCATCGTCGCCTTGAGATGCACGGAGAACAGGACGTCCTCCGCCTTCGCGCGGGCGATCTGCGCGGTGAGGAACTCGCGCAGCGCGGCCACGTGCAGCACGGACGCGTCGACGACCTCGCCCGCGAGGACCGGTACGGACTCGCGCAGCACGGTCGTCGTACCGTCGGCCGCGGCCAGCTCGATGCGCAGCGCGCCCGCCTCGGAGATCACGGCCGACTTCTCGGTGGAGCGGAAGTCGTTCTCACCCATCGTCGCCACGTTCGTCTTGGACTCGGAGGTCCAGGCGCCCATGCGGTGCGGGTGGGTCTTCGCGTAGTTCTTCACCGACGCGGGGGCGCGGCGGTCGGAGTTGCCCTCGCGCAGCACCGGGTTCACGGCGGAACCCTTGATCTTGTCGTAGCGGGCCTGGATCTCCCGCTCCTCGTCGGTCTTCGGGTCGTCCGGGTAGTCCGGCAGCGCGTAGCCCTGGCCCTGGAGCTCGGCGATCGCGGCCTTCAGCTGCGGGACGGACGCCGAGACGTTCGGCAGCTTGATGATGTTCGCGGCCGGCGTCTTGGCCAGCTCGCCCAGCTCGGCGAGGGCGTCCGGGATGCGCTGGTCCTCGGTGAGGTGCTCCGGGAACACGGCGATGATGCGCCCGGCCAGCGAGATGTCCCGGGTCTCCACGGAGACGCCCGCCTGGCCGGCGTACGCCTCGACCACCGGCAGGAACGAATACGTCGCCAGGGCCGGGGCCTCGTCAGTGTGGGTGTAGATGATGGTCGAGTCAGTCACCGGGTGCTCCGCTCCACGTCTGCAACATTGCTCGACATCAAGATATCTCGTGACGCGGGCGGGCTCGACAGGGGTCCGCACGCCGCCGGCGCCGACCCCCTCCGGCGAGGACGTTTCCTAGGAAGCCGCCTCCCGCTGCTGCGGTATCACCAGCGACCCCTGCTGCAACGACACGTTCCGCGCCGGCGCCGGAATCCTGATCCCCTCCGCCCGGTACCTCTTGTGCAGCCGCTTGATGAACTCGTGCTTGATCCGGTACTGGTCGCTGAACTCCCCGACCCCGAGGATCACCGTGAACCCGATGCGGTTGTCCCCGAAGGTGTGGAACCGGACCGCGGGCTCGTGGTCCGGTATCGCCCCGGTGATCTCCGTCATCACCTCGGAGATGACGTCCATGGTGACCTTCTCGACCTGGTCGAGGTCGCTGTCGTACGCCACCCCCACCTGCACGAGGATCGTCAGCTGCTGCTCGGGCCGCATGAAGTTGGTCATGTTGGCCTTGGCGAGCTGCCCGTTGGGGATGACGATGAGGTTGTTGGAGAGCGCGCGGACGGTCGTCTGACGCCAGTTGATGTCCTCGACGTACCCCTCCTCGCCGCTGCTCAGCTTGATGTAGTCGCCGGGCTGGACGGTCTTCGAGGCGAGGATGTGGATGCCGGCGAAGAGGTTCGCGAGCGTGTCCTGGAGCGCCAGCGCGACCGCGAGACCGCCGACGCCGAGGGCGGTCAGCATCGGCGCTATCGAGATGCCGAGCGACTGGAGCATCACGAGGAACCCGATCGCGAGGATCAGCACCCGCGTGATGTTCACGAAGATCGTCGCGGACCCGGCGACCCCGGGCCGCGACTGGGTGATCGTCTGCATGAACCCGGCGACGACCCGCGCCACCGACACGGTCACCACGAAGATCAGCACGACGGTGAACGCCTGGCTGGACGTCCGGTGCCACACCTTCGCCAGCGGCAGCACGGCCGCCCCCGAGGCGACGCCCCCGGCGACCGCCGCCCACGGCAGGACCCCGCGCAGCGCGGCGACCATCACGTCGTCGCCGCCCCACTTCGTGCGCTTGGCGTGCTTGCCGAGCCACAGCAGCAGCGACCGCGACAGGAACGCGATCAGCAGCCCGGACCCGACCGCGATGCCGGCCAACACCGCGTCGTGCACGGTGAGTTCACGTGTCAGCACGGGCCACCTCCCGCCAACTCGCCCATAAGAGGCCGGATGTGAAATGTCGTCACCTGGTCACCTGCTCGATTCCGGGATGTGCTGAGCCGCCCGCGAGGCGAGCGTGATCATCCATCCTGCCGTATCCGGGAAAGACCTTTCGCAAGCCCTTTCGATGTGTCAGGATCTGCGCGTTCAACGGGGGAAGAGGGCGGCCGTCCACTCGCGACCACAGCGACGGCCCTGCCTGATTCAAAGAGATTCTTCACGCGCCGTGTGGCGCTGTCATGCCCGCCGTCGGCTGCCCGACGGCCCGTCCTGACGTCACGCGCGCCCGCTTCCTCCTGGTACGTACGACCTGAGAGGGAGCCACGTGACCAGACACCCACGCTTAGGACGAGGCATCGCGGGAACGGCGCTGACCACCGCCGTCTCCCTGCTGACCGGCCTGGCCTACGCCCTGCCCGCGCAGGCGGCCGACCCGCTGCCGGACAACGGCGCCGGAGCCCGCATCACCTTCGGCCAGGGCCCGCGCGCCGACCGCTGCGAGGTGGGCCACGCCCTCCACATCGGCGGCGCCGCCGTCAAGGCCGCCGCGTCGAAGGCCCTGGGCGGCACCGACGCCGACCTGGCCGCCGCCCTGTTCCGCAAGGACAACCTCTACCCGAGCCCCCTGGACGACGCCCTGCGCGCCGACCGGGCGAGCGCGGTCGCCTACGTCCAGGGCGCCGACACCCGCAAGAAGGGCTGGGAAGCCCTGAACCGGCCGTACGCGATGAGCGCGACCGGCTCCACCGGGATGTCGCTGCACGCACCGGAGTTCGACGCGGGCATCCGGGCCTTCACGCTCGACACCCAGGAAGCGCTGTACGACACGTTCGGCCAGGACGGCCGCAGCGCGCCGAGCGCCGCCTCCCTGGACGCGGCCCGCAGACTCGCCGCCTCGCTGAAGGGCAAGAGCCCGGCGGGCGACGACCAGCTCGCCGACTTCATGCTGTACCCGAGCAACGTCGAGGGCCCCTTCAACTCCACCACCTCCAGCGACGTCGCCCGCTATCTGCGCCAGGGCGGCTTCCCGGCGCAGGCTCCCACCGAGGGATCGCCGGAGTACCGCACGGAGGTGGAGACCCTCAAGGTCTCCTGGGCCGGCTGCGACAGCTGGAACCCCGACGACCCGCGCCGCGTCCTCGCGCCGGTGACGGCGAGCGCGTACGCCGAGTGGGAGGCGGAGTACGCCGGGCAGGCCAAGCCGCGCGCCGACATCTCGGCCGCCGAGACGACGGCCGCCGCGCAGGCGCAGAAGGCCACCGACGCGATGATCGAGTCGATCGGCCAGGCGTGGCTCGCCGACCAGATCCTGACCTGGCAGAAGTTCTGGGCCGGGAAGCCGGCCAACGACCCGAACCGCCCGGCGAAGGCCCTGTTCACGCAGGCCGGCACCGACCTCACCAAGGCCCGCGACAAGGCCGCCGCGCAGGTCACGCTGGCCAACGCCGCCGTCACGGCCGCGAAGACCGCCGCCGACAAGGCAGCCGCCGCCCAGACCAGCGCGTACGCCATCGCCGACACCGCGAAGACGCCGCGCGGCCGGGGCCTGCTCTACGCCCAGCAGTCCGCGCAGGTCGTCAAGGCGTCGTACGCCGCGACCCAGGCCGCCGCGAAAGCCACGCTCACCGCGCTGAACGCCGCGAAGGCGACCGCCGCCGACAGCAAGGCGCAGCTCGCGCTGTCCCAGACGCAGGCGCACGCCATCAACACCGAGTTCCGGCGGGCCGCCGCCGAGGAGGCAGCGGCTCAGGCGAAGGCAGCCGCCGACGCGGCCGACGCGCAGGCCAAGGAGGCCGCCGCCAACGCGGCGAAGGCCAAGGCCGCGCAGACCACCGCCGAGGCCGCCGAGAAGACGGCGCAGTCGGGGGCGGCGACCGCGAAGGCGGCCCGCGCGACGGCCGAGGCCGCTTCCGCGACCGCCAAGGCCGAGCACGCCAACGCGACCCGCGAGCGCGGCAAGGCGCAGGCCGCCGAGACCCGCGCCCAGCAGGACGCGGCGACAGCGGCCACGGCCCGCTCCGCCGCCGACTCCTCGGGCGCCACCGCCGCGGCCGGGTACGCGACCGCGATCGAGGCACAGCAGCGGGCGTACGCGGCGAAGACCCGCGCCCAGGACGCCCAGCGCGACAAGCAGGCCGCGCTGTCCCGGGCCGCCGCGCTCGAAGCCGCAGCCGCTGCCGCCGAGGGGACGGCCGCCGCGCAGGAGACGCGGGCCGCCGCTACCGAGGCGCGGTCCGCAGCGAACACGGCGACCACCGCCGCCGCGAGCGCCCAGCAGGAGGCCGCCACGGCGACCACGGCGGCCGTCGCCGCCCGCGCCGCGTCCGTGCGGGCCGACGCCGCCGCGTACCGCTCGGAGTCCGCCGCGCAGACCGCGCAGGCGGCGGCGCAGACCACGCACGCGGCAGCCGTCACCGCGCACGCCGCCGCCGCTACGGCGATCGAGGCGTCCAAGGCCGCGCAGAAGAACGCCGAGAACGCGGAGGCGGAGGCCAAGAAGGCCGCCGCAGCCGCCGTCACCGCCCGCACCCAGGCGACCGCCGCACGCGACGAGGCGAACAAGACCGCGTCCTGGGCGGCCGTCACCGCCGGGTACGCGTACGCCGCCGCCGAGCACGCCACCGCCGCCCGCGACTCGGCGGCCGAGGTGATCAAGCCGGCCAACGAGGCCATCAACATCGGCACCGCGTACAAGGAGGTCGACTCCTCCGCCGCGTACGCCGTCCTGATCGGCCAGACCGCGCTCACGCTCGCCGAGCAGCAGGCCGCCGCAGCGAAGGCCAAGTCCGACGACGCCGCGAAGGCCGCCGCCACCGCCAAGGCCCTCGCCGACAAGGCCGCCGCCGACGCCAAGGCCGCGGCCACGGCAGCGTCGGCAGCAGCGGCCGACGCGGCCCGCGCAGCCGCCGCCGTCACCGCCGCACGGGCCTCCGCCGCAGCCGCCGCGAAGTCCGCCGAGGCCGCCAAGAAGGCCGACGCGAACGCCCAGGCGTACGACGCTCAGGCGGGCGCCGACGCGTCCGCCGCCCAGTCCGCCGCGTACACCGCGCGCTCCGAGGCGAACGCCGCCGACGGCGAGGCCACCGAGGCCGAGCGCGACGCGGCCGGCGCCCGCTCCGCAGCGCAGGCCGCCGAGAACGACGCGGCGAGCGCGCGGGCCACCGCGACCGAGGCCGAGAGCGACGCCACCGGCGCCGAGGCCGCCGCCAAGGACGCGCAGGGCTCCGCCAAGGACGCCGACACCGCAGCCGACGCGGCCGAGGAGGAGTACCGCAAGCGGATCGAGGCGGACCGCGCCTCCACCGCGACCGGCACCCCCGACTCGGGCCCCGGGCTGAACGCGAGCGACGAAGCTCTGCTGCTCAAGGAGTGCGGCCAGTCCTGCGTGGACGACTACCGCGCCGCGAAGGCGCTGGCGTCCCTGGACGTCATCGACTGGGTCAAGCAGAACGGCGCGGACATCCTCCTGGAGTTCATCGGCGAGAAGGACCTCAAGCGCTGCCTGGGCTCCGGCGACGTCGAGAGCTGCCTGTGGACCATCGTCAACGGCCTCGGCCTGGTCTTCGCCGTCGGCAAGATCCCTCAGCTCAGCAAGGCGATCGTCAAGGTCAGCAGCGGGATCGCGAAGTTCCTCGACGACGTCGTACAGGCGAAGCACACCCTCGACCGGCTGCGGAAACTGCTGGAGACGCTGAAGAAGGGGCAGACGGTCGCGCAGTGCCTGCTGAGCCTCGCGGACGCGACGGTGGGATTCGCGCCGGCCGCCTCCAGGTCGTCGCTCGCCGCGGCGGCTCCCGCGAAGTTCTGCATGAAGTCGGCGATCGGCAAGGACAAGAGGCTCACCAACCTGGCCGAGCTGTCGACCAAGAACGAGAAGGTCCAGGCCGACCTGAACGCCCTGTTCCGCAAGCTGATGGAGGGGAACCTCAACCCCGGCATCAGCAACGGCGGACTCTCCAACGGCATCAGCTACGCACGCACCAGGGACGGCGCGCGGCTCTTCTACCGGAAGCTGGGTGACACGATCGAGATCGTCGGCAAGTCCGACAAGAAGTACGAGGACAAGGTCATCGCGCGGCTGAAGGAGATCTATGGAAATTGAGGTCGACGAACCGTTCTGGACGGTCCGCAGACCCCAGCTCACCTTCCGGTTCACGGTCGGTGAACCCGCGGATCCCACGACCCTCGACGACGGCGACACGCTGGTCACCGGACCCGGCGGCGAGAAGTGGTTCGCCACGATCATGACCCCGGACCGGATCCGCCGGATCATGGATCGCTGGCGGGACACCGGCGAGAGTCTCGCGGGCGCCTATTTCCAGGTCCCGAGCCTCGTCATCGTCCGCGAACCCGGCGTGGAGTCCATGGTCCGGGCCGTCGAGGACCTGTACGAGGAGTACGGCACCCTCGACGACACCTTGCCGAGACTCTGAGAAGGTGCGCCCGTCTCACCCGGAGGCGGGCGCACCGCTTATATGACCTTGAACCGCACCAGTGCCCCCAACGTCACCGCCCCCGGCACCAACGGCACCCACACCGTGATCACCCGGTACGTCAGCACCACAGCCGTCGTCAGCGCCAGCGGCCCGCCCGCCGCCACCAGCGCGATCACCAGCGCCGCCTCCACCGACCCGATCCCGCCCGGCGTCGGCACGAGCGCCACCGCGACGGTCGCCGCGAGATACGCGAGCGCCATGTGCAGAGCCGGCACCGGCAGCTCCAACGCCCGCCCCACCGCGACGAGTCCGGCCGCCTGGAGCAGCGGGAAGGCCAGCGACCCGCCCCACAGCGCCAGCGCCCGCCCGGGACACGTGTGCACGGACCGCGCCTCCGCGAGCGCGGCCCGCAGGAACGTCACGACGGACGCGCGCAGCCGCCGTACGAAAGACAACCGTACGAAAGACAGTGCGACGGCGACGACGACCGCGCCCCCGGCGACGGCCGCGAGGAGCGGACCGGCGTCCGTGTCGGGCAGCAGCGCGCCCAGCCGCAGCGCGTCGGGGAAGGCGAGCAGCAGCGCGGCCAGCAGACCGATCCGCGCGACGCTCTCCGCGAGGAGATACAGCGCGAGGGCCGCCGAGGAGCGGGCCAGCGGCACCCCGCACACGGTCATGAACCGCAGATTGACCGCGCCCGCGCCGAGGCCGGTCGGCAGCAGGTGGTTGGCGGCGCCCGCCGCGAACTGGGTGGCCAGCAGCCGCAGCCGGGGCAGGCGCTGCGACACCGCGCCCTGCCGGGTGACGGCGGAGGCGACCCAGGTCAGACAGGTCGCCCCGGCGGCGGCGAGCAGCCAGGGCCACTCGGCGTCGTGGAGGTGCCCGAACCCCTCGGCGAGGACACCGCGGTGGCGGACCGCGACGACGGCGACGAGGACGACGGGGACCAGACAGAGGAGCGGGCGCAGGGGAAGGCGCCGGGGTGCGATGGGGACGGTCACGTCGGTAGAGGTTCTCCACCCGGGCACAACGGGGGGTTGCGGACGCGAGGACAGCGCATGACGAACGCCCGCACCCTTGACCTCAAGATTGGTCGAGGTCCTACGGTCGTCCCATGAGCATGGAGACCACCGCCTGGGCGCAGATGCAGAGCGCCATGACCGCCCGCACCGGGGACGGCAGACCTTTCGACCGCTCCACCCTGCGCCGCATCGGCGCGTTCGCCCGACCGCACCGCAAGAGGATCGCGCTCTTCGTCGTGCTCGGGATGGTGACCGCGCTCCTCGCGGTCGCCGGACCCGTGCTCGCCGGACGCGTCGTCGACACGATCGTGTCGCACGGCCGGCCCTCCGTCGTCGTCCGTCTCGCGCTGTTCATCGCCGGGATCGCGATCCTCGAAGCGGCCCTCGGCATCCTGGGCCGGCGGCTCTCGGCGACGCTCGGGGAGGGGCTCATCCTGGATCTGCGCACGGCCGTGTTCGACCATGTGCAGCGCATGCCGGTCGCGTTCTTCACCCGGACCCGTACGGGAGCGCTGGTCTCCCGGCTCAACAACGACGTGATCGGCGCCCAGCGCGCCTTCAGCAACACCCTCTCCGGCGTCGTCAGCAATATCGTCACCCTGCTCCTCACGCTCGCCGTGATGCTCACCCTGTCCTGGCAGGTCACGCTCCTCGCGCTGGCCCTGCTGCCGGTGTTCGTGATCCCCGCGCGGCGCATGGGCGCGCGGATGGCCGGCATGCAGCGCGAGGCCGCGACCCTCAACGCCGCGATGGGCACCCGGATGACCGAGCGGTTCTCCGCCCCCGGCGCGACCCTCGTCAAGCTCTTCGGCCGCCCCGAGGAGGAGTCCGCCCAGTTCGCCGACCGCGCGTCCCGCGTCCGCGACATCGGGGTCCGTACGGCGACCGCCCAGTCCGTCTTCATCACCGCCCTGACCCTGGTCTCCGCGCTGGCCCTCGCGCTCGTGTACGGCCTCGGCGGGCGGCTCGCCCTCGGCGGCACCCTGGAGCCGGGCGCCGTCGTCTCCCTCGCGCTGCTCCTCACCCGCCTGTACGCGCCGCTCACGTCGCTCGCGGGGGCGCGCGTCGAGGTGATGAGCGCGCTGGTGAGCTTCGAGCGCGTCTTCGAGATCCTGGACCTGAAGCCGCTGATCGCGGAGAAGCCCGACGCCGGTGAACTCCCCTCGGGGCCGGTCTCCGTGGAGTTCGACGACGTCCGCTTCGGCTACCCCGCCGCCGACCGCGTCTCCCTCGCCTCCCTGGAGGAGGTCGCGGCGCTCGACACGCGGGGCGGTACGGAGGTCCTGCACGGGCTGACGTTCCGCGCGGAACCCGGCCAGACCGTCGCCCTCGTCGGCTCCTCCGGCGCCGGGAAGTCCACCATCGCGCAGCTCCTGCCGCGCCTGTACGACGTCGACTCCGGTGCCGTACGGGTCGGCGGCGTCGACGTCCGTGACGTCACCGCGCGCTCCCTGCGCGAGACCGTCGGCATGGTCACGCAGGACGGCCACCTCTTCCACGACACGGTCCGCGCGAACCTGCTCCTCGCGGCGCCCGACGCGACCGAGGCCGACCTGTGGGACGCCCTGCGCCGGGCCCGCCTCGACACGCTCGTCCGCGAACTCCCCGACGAACTCGACACGGTCGTCGGCGAACGCGGCTACCGCCTCTCCGGCGGCGAACGCCAGCGCATGACCATCGCCCGTCTCCTCCTCGCCCGCCAGCGCGTCGTCATCCTCGACGAGGCGACGGCCCACCTGGACAACACGTCCGAGGCGGCGGTCCAGGAGGCGCTCACCGAGGCGTTGGCCGACCGCACGGCCCTGGTCATCGCCCACCGCCTCTCCACGGTCCGCTCGGCCGACGTGATCCTGGTCCTGGAGGCCGGGCGGATCATCGAACGGGGCACGCACGAAGGGCTGTTGGCGGCGGAGGGACGGTACGCGGAGCTGTACCGGACCCAGTTCGCGGGACGGGAGGAGAAGGCGGGGGTGAAGGAGGCGGTGGTGTAGGGGAGTTGGGGCCGGTCGTACGGCGCTGGGTGGGGTGTACGTTTCAACACCCCACCCGGGGCCCGAACACCCCCTCCGCCCCCCGCGCCAAAACCTCCGCGCACACCTCCAACAACCGGTCCACGTCCCGTGAGTTCGTCGCCACCCCCATCGACGCCCGCACCGCCCCCTGTGCCTGGACGGCGAGTTGGCGCAGATACGCGTCGACATCCGACGGAGTCCCCCGCACCAGCGCCTCCCGCACCACCTCCGGCGTCATCCCGTTGGCCTCCTCCGCGACGCCGGGGTTGCAGAAGCAGCCCGTGCGCAGGCTGATCCGGGCCTCGGCGGCGGCCCGCTGGAGGGCGCGTTCGTCGACGGGGGAGCCGTCCGGGCGCAGGAGGTTGAAGGTGACCGTGGGACCCCGGTCCCGGGCGGCGAGGGGGCCGAGGACGCGGACCGCCGGTTCGCCGCCGGGGTGGCGCAGAGCCGTCAGCCCGTCCAGGAGCCGGACGGTGAGCCGGGTGACGTGGCGGTGGACGGCGTCGTACCCGATCGCCCGGTGCCAGGCGACCGCCGCCGTCACGTCGGGCAGCGCGAGGAACGGGAGGGTGCCGTCCTCGAAGCCCTCCGGCGCGGGCGCGGGGAGGTGCCAGTCGGTGTGGGAGGAGGAGGCGCGGACGGTGCCGCCCGCGAACCAGGGCCGGTCAAGGCCCGCGAGGGCGTCGCGGCGGGCGATCAGGCAGCCCACGCCGGTCGGGAAACCGGTGATCTTGTACCAGGACAGCGCGACGAAGTCGGCGGGGACGGCCGTCAGGTCGAGCGGCCCGGTCGGCAGGTACGCGGCGGCGTCCAGCGCCACCCGCCACCCCCGGCGCCGAGCCTCACCGGCCCACTCCAGCGGATGCCGTACGCCCGTCGCGTTCGACTGCGCCGGGAACGCGAACAGCCCCCGCCCGCCCGCGTCCAGACACACCGTCACCGCCTCGGTCCGCGTACGGAACCCGGGCCCCAGCGGCACGACCCGCACCGGCGCGCCCGCGCGTACGGCGTACCGGCGCATCCCCAGCACCGAGTTGTGGTCGTCCCCGAGGAACGCGAGCGGCGCGTCGGGGCCGAACGGGTACGCCTCGGCGACCAGCCGCAGGGCCGCCGTCGCGTTCGGCGTGAAGACGGCGACGTAGTCCTCCGGGGACGCCCGGCAGAACGACAGCGCCGCCCGGCGGGCCTCCTCCACCAGCCGGGTCGAGGCGAGCGAGGCGGGGCTCGCCGTGTGCGGGTTGCCGTACACGCCCGAGGCGAGCCGGGCCGCGCCGCCCCGGACCAGGGAGAGCGGGGGCAGGGCCGCGCCCGTGTAGTCCAGGTAGGCGTGGTCCTCCGCGTCCAGGTACGGGAACTCCTTCTCGCGCAGGGCGTCGACGTGGCACGCGCGGTCCGCAAGGGATGTGGTCGGCATCTCGGAACCTCCTCACCCATTTCCGAAAATCCTTCCGGAAACGAGCCGATAAAACCCACGGAAAATGATCCGACGTGACGCAAGAACGCATGGTCCGCATTTCGCCCCTTCCGGGTGAAACATGCGACGGGGAACACTCCGTCCAGCGGAAACGGGCCGTCGGCGGCCCCCTGGTCATGGCAACCTGCGACGCGGGAACGATAAGGACCATTATGGGACGTCTTCCTTCGGTACGGACGAAAAACACGGTCCGTCCACCCCGCCCTCCGTAATTCGAACCGGGACATCGCCATGCCGATCGATCTGCGCGCGGAACTCGAACCCCGCGTCGCCCACCGCCTCGACGACCACCTGACGGCCGCCCGGGACTGGATGCCGCACGACCTCGTGCCCTGGTCCCTCGCCTGGGACTTCGACAGCTCCCCCTGGCACCCCGGACAGTCCCGGCTGCCCGAACCCGCCCGCACCGCGCTCACGTCCCTCCTCGCCGAGGAGGAGGACCTGCCGCGCCGGCACGCCGCTCTCGCCGCCGTCTACGGCCGGCGGGGCGCCTGGGCGCAGTGGCTGCACCGCTGGACCGCCGAGCAGCAGCGCCACGGGACCGCCCTGCGCGACTACCTCCTCACCACCCGCGCCGCCGACCCGGCCGAACTGGAGCGGGCCCGGCTGCGGACGCTGTGCGCGGTGCGCGGGGAGCCGGTGCGCGACCTCGCCCGCACGCTCGCGCGGCTCACCGTCCAGGAGGAGGCCGCCGCCGTCCGCTACCGGGCCGTCACCGGCGTACCCGACTGCTGCGGTGCGCTGCTCGCGCGGATCGCCGGGGACAAGGAACTCCACGCGCGCTTCCACCGTTGTCTTCTCGACGACGCCCTGCTGATCGACCCCTCCCGCACGGTCGCCGCGATCTGCGCCGAACTGCTCGCGCCCGAGCTGTCCGACGGGTACGGCCTCGGCGTCCACCTCGACCGGGTGGTCCGGCCGCTCCTCGGTCACTGGCGGCTGTCCGAGCTGCCGGGCCTCTCCGCGGACGCGCTCCGGCATCTCGATGCGGTCGACGCGCTGCTGAGCACACCCGCCGGGGCGCTGTTGTGACCGTGTCCGTCCGCACCGGGGACACCGGCGACTACGACGCCGTCCGCGCGCTGCACGCCCGCTGTTCCGTCGCGACCCGGGCGCGGCGCTACCACACCGGGACACCGCAGCTCACGCGTCCCGCGTGGGAGCGGATGAGCGGGCCCCTCGCCGGGTGCACGCTCCTCGCGACACCCTTCGGGCTGCCCGAGCGGGTCGTCGCCGTGGGGCATCTCCTCTACGAACGCCACCCCGACGTCGCCGAGTTGGCCGTCCTCGTCGAGGACACCTGGCAGTCCCACGGGCTCGGCGGCGTCCTCTCCCGGCGCCTGTACGGGCTCGCCCACTTCATGCGGGTCCGCACGATCGTCGCCTACGTCGCCACCGACAACATCCGCGCCCGCCGCATGGTCCAGGGCCTCGCCCGCACCGCCGGCGGCCACGGCCCCGACGTCCACCTCCTCTCCGACTCCGACGTCCTCGAAACGGTCCTCTCCTAACCGCCGCGGAAGGTCTTTGATGCGCTGGTCCCGCCCTGCACGTTGGCTGACGGTCTGGTATGCGCGGGTGTTCCTGCGCTCACTGCGGCATCTGGATCCGCGGGGGGTGCATCGGGGCAACGGGGTTTATGTGCCGGGGGGTTGGGGGGAGAGGGTGAGGGGTTCGGTGGGGGTGAGGGCTTCTTCGGGTGGGGGTTCAGCCGGGGGCGCGGGTACGGGGGTGAGGTCGCGTCTGAGTTCGGGGGAGGTCGGGGTGGTGAGGTCGGTGGGGGTGGCGGTCGCCGTGGTTTTCGGTGGGGCCGGAGCGGGGGTTTCCCCGGGGGCGGTCGGTGATGAGATCCGGCTCGTGGTCGTCGGGGACTCCACCGCGCTCGGGATCGGGGTGGGGGAGGCGCGGCAGGCGCCGGGGGCCGTGCTGGGGCAGTGGCTCGCCGAGGAGACGGGGCGGGCCGTACGGGTGTGGGTGTACGGGCGGTTCGGGGCCACGACGTCGTCGCTCGCGGGGAAGGTCGAGCAGGCGGTGACCGTGCGGCCGGATCTCGTGGTCGTGCTCACGGGCGCCAACGACAGCCTGCTGCCGGTGCCGTTGGGGCGGGCCGCGCGGGCGCTCGGGCGGCATGTGCGGCGGCTCGTGGGGGAGGGGGCGGCCGTGGTGGCGGCGGTGAGTCCCGACGCCGGGTGCGGGGGCGCGATCCCCGGGTTCCTCGGCCGGCTGCTGTCCCTGCGGTGCCGGAAGCTGGGCCGGCTCCAGGCGCGCCACGCGCTGAAGGCCGGCGCGCGGATCGTCTCCTTCCGCGACGACGACTTCCGTACGCACCGCTCCCGGCTGATCGCGCCCGACGGCTTCCACCCCTCGGCGGCGGGCTACGAACTCCACGCGGGCCGCCTGATGCACGCGATGCTGGCGTCCCTCGCGAACCCCCAACTACCGGCGGTCCACGCGGCTTTGTGCCTACGCCGCACCGACTCCCTGCGCTCGACGTCCCGTCGGGTGGCCCGCACCCCCAACTCCCACGCCGCACCCACCACTTCGAGCGCCGAGTACGAGGTACAGGTACTCCCGCCGAAACGCCGCCGCCAGGGGTTCGTGCCGGGCCAGAAGGAGGGGAAGACGCCGACGCGCACAGAGTCCTGAGGACGTCCCCCTCACCCCACCCCCACCGAAAGAACCCCCAACTCCCGTGCCCGGCCCAGGCACCCCTCCGTATCGGCGTGGGACTGAAGGGCCGGGAGCAGGAGGCGCCACATGTCCGTCACCGCCTCCTCCACGTCCTCGCGGCGCGAGAGCGCGTCGGAGACCGTGTGCGTGCCGAAGAACGCAGCGATGACGGTGCGGGCGGCGCGGGGGATGTCGACGGTGGGGGAGAGCTCGCCGGCGGTGCGGGACTCCGTGAGGACGCCGGCGACCGTCGAGATCCAGCCCATGAACGGCACCGGCAACTCAGCGGAGATCGCGTGCCGTTCGTTCCAGAGCCGGTTCCCGGCCCGGACGACGTGGTCGTCACGGAACTCCCGGGCGACCTCGAAGCTCAGCAGGACGAGCCGCTCCAGCGCGCTGCCGCCCCGCCGCAGGCACCTGGCGACGACCGGCGGCCAGTGCGCGAAGTGCGCCTCGACGACGCTGCGCGCGAGTTCCTCCTTGCTGCCGAAGTGGAAGTAGAGCGCCCCGCTCGTGTACCCGCTGACCCGCGCCACGTCGGAAATGCTGGTGCCCGCGTATCCGTACTCCTCGAAGAGCTTCGCAGCCGCGACGAGAATGGCCTTCCTGGTCGTTTCCGCGCGTTCCTGCATCTCCGCCTCCGGGTCGTGGGGTGGCTCATCCGCCTTTCAGGTGATCTATAGGCACGGCGGGAAAATGTCAGAAGCGACACGGCGAAACATTGTTTTCATGATTTTATGTCTGAAACTCTTGTCATTCAGCCCGACTTGTCCGCCGCCCCGCAGACCCCGGCCTGGGACCGCACGGTCCCCCGCCACCTGGTCCACCGCCGCTCGGTCGCGGAGGTCCTGCTCACGGACGCGCTCAGAGTCTCGGACACCCGCTTCCTGATCGCCGCGCAGTGGCCGCTGCGCCACTCCACGTTCCGCCCCGACCCCGAGGGCCGCCACGACCCGGTGTTCGTGGTGGAGACGATCCGTCAGATGGGCCTGCTGATCCCCCGCGTGTTCCTGGGCAGCCCCCCGGACACCCGCCTCCTCATCAGAACCGTCGGCTTCACCCTGGACCCCGCCGCCGAACCCCGCACGGCGTACGGCGCGAGCGACGTCCTGTGCGAGGCGGAACTGTCGGACGTACGCCAAGTCCCGTCCCGCCCGGGCCCGTTGTCGCTGGCGATGAAGGTCGCGTTCTCCTGCGCCGGTGTCCCCTTCGGCCACGCGGAGGGCCGCCTGCGCACCCTGACCCCGCACCAGTACACCGCCCTGCGCACCGGCCGCGCCCAGCGCCCGCCGCTCGGCCTCGCCGGGGAGCGCCCCGGACCCGCCGAGGTCGGGGTGGCCGGCGAGGGCGGGGTGATGGTCCGCCGGGCGCCGGACGGCACCGTGCGCGTCGACCCCGCCGACCTCGGCCACCCCCTCTTCTTCGACCACCCCAGCGACCACGTCCCCGGCATGGTCCTGCTGGAGTCGGCGCGCCAGGCCGCCTGCCTCGCCCTCGGGCGCGGGGCCAGGCTCCTCGGCGCGGACCTGAGGGCGACCGGCTTCACGGAGTGGACACCCGCGGCGAGCTTCGAGTGCACGCCGGGGGAGGGGAGTTGGGGCTTCAAGGTCGTACAGGAGGGGGTGGCGACGGCGGCGGGGACGCTGACTTTCGGACACTGACCGCGCGATTGTCGGGGTCGCCAGCCGGCCACCACCCGGCGTCAAGGCCCTAAGGTCACCCCCATGCGCCTGGCCCTCCTGCACACCTCCCCCGCCCACATCCCCGTCTTCGACGCCCTGCGCGACGAACACCACCCGGCCCTGGCCCTGCGCCACCACGTGGACGAGACCCTCCTCGCCAGGGCCCGCGTGGAGGGCCCGGAAGCGGTCGCGCCCGCCGTGCGGGAGGCGTTGGAGCGGGCCGTCGCGGAGGGCGTGGACGCGGTGCTGTGCACGTGCTCGTCGATCGGCGGGGTCGCGGAGGAACAGGGCGAGGGACTCGCCGTACCCGTCATCAGGGTGGACCGCCCGATGGCCGCCGAGGCGGTCGCCGCCGGGGAGCGGATCGTCGTCCTCGGGACGGTCGCCAGCACGCTCGCACCGACCGCCGCCCTGGTCACCGAGGAGGCGGGCGGCCGTCCGGTCACCGTGCGGACGGTCCTGGTCGAGGGCGTCTGGGAGCTGTTCGAGGCCGGGGACGCGGAGGGGTACGCCCGTGCGGTCGCCGACGCGGTGGACGCGGTGACCGGCGCCGACGCGATCGTGCTGGCGCAGGCGTCGATGACCCCGGCGCAGGGCCTCGCCCGGACGCCGGTACCGGTGTTCTCCAGCCCCCGGCCGGGTCTCGCGGCAGCCGCCGCACAGTGTGTTTGAAACCACAAGTACCCGGTGATCAAGATCGCCCTACCATGAGTCTCCGACGACTTGATGCCCTTTCAGGCCGCCCCCACCATGGGCCGAAAGACCGGACGAGGCGAGGCACATGACCCCCACACCCTCCCGACGCACTCTGCTCCAGGGCCTGGCCGCCGGTACGGCCGTGGTCGCGTTCGACCCCGTCACCCGCAGCTGGGCCGCGACGGCCGACAGCGCCTTCGCGGCGGTCCCGCCCCTGGACGGCACCCTGCTCACCGACCCCGCGTCCCTCGCGGCGGCGGCCGACGACTACGGCCACATCGTGCACCGCACCCCGGCCGCCGTCCTGCGCCCCGGCTCGGTCGACGACGTCGTCACGATGATCCGCTTCTGCAACACCCACGCCATCGACGTCGCCCCGCGCGGCCAGGGTCACGGCACCTTCGGCCAGGCCCAGGTGCCGGACGGCGTGATCATCGAGACGAGCCCGCTGAACCACATCGGCACGCCGGGGAACGGCAGGGTGACCGTCGGCGCGGGCGCCGTGTGGAGCGACGTCCTGCGCGCGACTCTCCGACACGGCCTCACGCCACCGGTGTTCACCGACTATATCGAGCTGTCCGTCGGCGGCACCCTCTCGGTCGGCGGCATCGGCGGCCAGACCCACCGGCACGGCGCCCAGGTCGACAACGTCCTCGCCCTCGACGTCGTCACCGGCGCGGGCGAACGCGTGCACTGCTCCCCGACCCGCCGCGCCGACCTCTTCCACGCCGTCCTCGCGGGCCTCGGCCAGTGCGCGGTCATCGTCGCCGCGACCCTGCGCCTGGTCCCGGCGCCCACCGCCGCGACCGTCCGCCACTACCTCCTCCCGTACACCGACCTCGACACCTTCCTCACCGACCAGCGCACCCTCACGCGGGAGCGCCGCTTCGACTACGTCGAGGGCCAGGTCACCGCCGACAAGAACGGCGCCTTCACGTCGTACGTCCTGGAGGCGGTCGCCTACGACGCCGAGGTCCCCGAGCCGACGCTGCTCGCAGGTCTGTCGTACGACCCGGCGGGCGTGCAGCGGACCACGCCGACGTACTTCGACTTCGTCAACCGGGTCGGGCCGGTGGCCGAGGAGCTGAAGAAGTCCGGGATCTGGGCGTACGCGCACCCCTGGCTGAACCTGCTGATCCCGGGCGAGCGGACCGCCGAGGTGACCCGGGAGATCCTCGCCGGGGTCACCGCCGCCGACGTCGGCGCCGGGCTGATCCTGCTCTACCCCCTCGACCGGGCCCGCCTGCACACCCCGCTGCTGCCCATGCCGGACGACCCGGTTCCGTACCTGTTCGCGATCCTCGCGGCGACCCCGCCCGCCGACACGGCCACCGTCGACCGGCTCCTCGCCGCCAACCGCGCTGCGTACGAGCGGACCGCGGCGGCCGGCGGGACGCAGTACCCGGTGGGGTCCATCCCGTTTCGGCCGCAGGACTGGCGGACGCACTTCGGCGCGGTCTGGCCGCAGCTCGCGGCGGCGAAACACACGTACGACCCCCGGGGTGTCCTCGTGCCGGGGCAGGGCGTCTTCGGCTGAAACGCGGTGACATGAGTCGAACCGATCGGGGTAAAAGAGCGGCTGATTCGCGGTCTTGCCCTGGCCGGTTCGCCCCGCTTACTTTTTGCCCTCCTGACGCCTGTACAGGGGGTTCACCATGGCCGTACGCGGCCGGCACCGCCGATACCAGCCGACCCGGATCAACCGCGCCTCGCTCACCGTCACCGCAGGTGGCGCCGGTATGGCGCTGCCCCTCATAGGCGCCGGCACCGCGCACGCCGCCGATGTCCACACCTGGAACAAGGTCGCGGCCTGCGAGTCCACGAACAACTGGAGCATCAATACCGGCAACGGCTACTACGGCGGCCTCCAGTTCACCCGGTCCACCTGGGAGGCGTACGGGGGTCTGCGGTACGCGGGGCGCGCGGATCTGGCCACCAAGGACCAGCAGATCGCGGTGGCCGAGAAGGTCCTCGACGGCCAGGGGCCCGGCGCGTGGCCGGTGTGCTCGGTGCGGGCGGGGCTGACGCGGGGCGGGAACGCGCCCGACATCGAGCCGGTCGCGCAGAAGAAGGCTGCCCCCGAGAAGGCGGTTCAGCAGAAGGCCGCCAAGAAGGCCAAGGCGCCGGACGTCAGAGCCCAGGCGACCCCGCAGTCCCGTGCCGGGCGCACCGAGATGTACACCGTCGTGCACGGCGACACGCTCTCCGGGATCGCCGACGAGCGGGACGTCCGGGGCGGGTGGCGGGGGCTGTACGCCGCGAACCGGAAGACCGTCGGCGCCGACCCCGATCTGATCCTGCCGGGGCAGCGGCTGAGCCTGGACGGGAAGAAGGCCGCCCAGGCGAAGGCTCCGGCCAAGGCCAAGCCTCATACCAAACCGCAGGCCAAGCCCAAGGCGACCAAGCCGAAGACGGTCACGAGCGAGCGGGGCGGTTCTCTCGTCGCCCCCGTCAACGCCGACACCGGCACGCGCTACCACGCCACCGGGTCCTCCTGGTCGAAGGGCTACCACACCGGCGTCGACTTCCCCGTCCCCACCGGGACCTCCGTGAAGGCGGTCGGCGCGGGCGAGGTCGTCAGCGCCGGGTGGAGCGGCTCCTTCGGCTACCAGGTCGTCATCCGGCACGCCGACGGCCGCTACACCCAGTACGCCCACCTCTCGGCGATCTCCGTCAGGGACGGGCAGTCCGTCGGTGCGGGCCAGCGCATCGGCCGGTCGGGGTCCACGGGGAACAGCACGGGGCCGCACCTGCACTTCGAGGTACGGACGGGGCCCGGCTTCGGGTCCGACGTCGACCCGGTCGCGTACCTGCGGGCCGGGGGCGTCAAGATCTGAGCGGCCCAGACGTCGTCCGGTTCGCCCGCGCGCGGGCCGGCGCCGTCAGGATCCGGCCACACCGGTTCCGGTGCCGTCCGGCCCACCTGCGGGCCGGCGCGTCGTCAGGATCTGACCTTCGCGCGGTGCCGGTCGGTGGTCCGGACGGCCAGGGACAGGCCGTCGTAGTAGAGCCGGTAGGTCCCGTCCGCGAGGTGGGCGGACCCGTCGGCCGACACCCACGCGGGAGTGCCCTCCGGCACCTGTGCGGGGCCCGGCTTCGGCAGGCCGTCCGCCTGGGCGGCGGGGCGGGTCTCCGGCAGCTCCTTGCGGGCCGGTGCCGACTGCTCGGGCAGCGTCGGCAGCAGGGCGTCGCCGGGCTCCCGGGCGGGCTCGGCGGGCCCCTCCTGCGCCGGCTGCGCCGTCTCCTGTGAGTGCTCGCGGGCCAGCCGCTCCGTCGTCAGCAGGATCAGGCCGCCCGCCGCGACGACACCGCAGCCCAGCGCCAGGGCGGTGCCCGTCGCGCCGTAGCGGAACGTCTCGCCGAACATCGTGATCCCGACGGCCGCCGCGACCACCGGGTTGACGACGGTCAGCGTCGACAGCGGGGCCGCGAGGCCCGCGCCCCGGTAGGACGCCTGGGACAGCAGCATCCCGGCGGTGGCGAGGACACCGATCAGGACCAGGGTGGGCAGGTCACCGGCGGTGACGCCGCCCGACCAGTCGACGGCGACCGTCTTCGTGAACACCGAGGACATGCCGAACGCGATACCGGACGCCGTCGCCAGCAGCATCGCGCGGACCGCCGGATGCCGGTGCACCGCGCGCGCGGCGACCATCAGCGCGGCCACCGCACCGGCCGTGGCCGTCGCGACCGCGATCCGCTCGGGCGTCGTCAGGGACTGCGAGTCGGAGGAGCCGACCAGGGCCAGCAGACCCGCGAGGCCGACCGTCGCCATCAGGGCGCCGCGCCAGGCCGTCGCCCCCGCGCGCTGCTTCACGAACAGGGCCGCCATTGGCAGCGCGAACACGATCGTCAGCGCGCCCAGCGGCTGCACGAGACTCAGCGGGCCGTACGCCAGCGCCACCACGTGCAGCACCCCGCCCATGCCGTTCAGCGCGACCGCGCCCCACCACGCCGGGCGGCGCAGCGGAGCGTACTGCCCGGGGGAGGCGCTCGGGGAGGAGAGCGCCACCTGCTCCTGCACGATCGCACCCGCGGCGTACGCCACGGCAGAGATCAGCGACAGGACCACGGACAACGCGAGGGCGCTCATGAGCTGCTCCTCTGCGTGAGGCGGGGGCACCAGGCCCGGCGCGGCGAACGGTCGGCTTCCATGACAACCACGATGCCCTGTCGATCTGTTCCTGTCGTCGTACCTGAGCACTCATTGCGTCGTACTACTCAGGGAGTACATGAGGGCTGCACCCCCCACCTTGGGTGGGGGTACGTACACCGTCGGGCAGAGTCTCCCTCTCCGACCGTTCTTGGTACTACTGCTTTTCGTGGACCACGAACCCGGCCTCGACCCCGCCCTCGCCGCGCTGCGCCCGCTCGGCGGCTTCTTCGTCCTGCGCACCCTCCTAGACGAGGCAGGAGACCCGCCAGGACCGCTGCCGACCCTCGCCGACGCGTACGAAAACCAGTCGTCGGACGTTTACGGAAATCCGCTGATTTTCCGTGTCCGCAAGGTCGCCGGGAGTGTCCGCGCCCCCGAGGACCGGGTCGCCGCCTCCCTCGCGCACCAGTCCCTCGCCTCCCGCCTCTGGTCGATCGCCCTGGGCTCGGCCGCCCTCCTCGGCCGCCTCCCCGACCTCGACCCCGCCCTCCTGCGCTGGAACCCCGACGCCTCCGCCCCGGACGACCTGTGGCTCACCGAGGCCCGCCCCCGCCCGGTCGCCGACCTCGCCGCCCTGATCCTCGACGCCCACCTCGAACCGCTGGCCGCCGCCCTGCACGCCCACCACCGCATCGCCCCCGGCCTCCTGCGCGGCAACGCCGCCTCCTCCCTCGCCGGAAGCGCCCGCCGGCTGACCTCGTGGGCCCGGCAGCACGGCCGCAGCGACGTCGCCGCCACCACGCGCGCGCTGACCGCCGAACTCTTCGCCCACCCGCTCCTCGCCGGCACCGGAACGTTCACCGGACCCCGGTTCCGGCGCGGCAGCTGCTGCCTGTACTACCGGGTGCCCGGAGGGGGCCTGTGCGGCGACTGTTGTCTCGATGCTCTTCCCCGCGCGCCCCGTCTGGGTGACCATGAGGGAACTGGCCGCTGAGAAGGGGGCTTAGGTTGCGAGTGGGCCTGCTGACCCGGGAGTACCCGCCGGACGTGTACGGCGGCGCGGGTGTCCATGTGGAGTTCCTGGCACGGGAGTTGAGACCGCTCGTCGACCTCGACGTGCACTGCTGGGGCGAGGGCCGTACCGACGGCGTCCTGCGCCACCGGCCCTGGTCCGCGCTGGACGGCGCGAACGACGCGCTGCGCACGTTCTCCGTCGACCTCGCCATGGCCGCCGGACTCGAAGGACGCCAGCTCGTCCACTCGCACACCTGGTACGCCAACCTCGCGGGCCACTTCGCGAAGCTCCTGCACGGCGTGCCGCACGTGATGACCGCGCACTCCCTGGAACCCCTGCGCCCCTGGAAGGCCGAGCAACTCGGTGGCGGATACGCCCTGTCGAGCTGGGCCGAGCGCACCGCGATCGAGGCCGCCGACGCCGTGATCGCCGTCTCCGGCGCCATGCGCGAGGACATCCTCGCCTGCTACCCGGCGCTCGACCCGGACCGCGTACGCGTCGTCCACAACGGCATCGACACCGGTCTTTACCGCCCCGACCACGGCACCGAGGCCCTCCTGCGCGCCGGACTCGACCCCGACCGGCCCTACGTCCTGTTCGTCGGCCGCATCACCCGGCAGAAGGGCGTCCCCCATCTGCTGCGCGCCGTACGGGACATCGACCCGCGCGCGCAGGTCGTGCTGTGCGCGGGCGCCCCCGACACCCCGGAGATCGACCGTGAATTCCGGGAGCTGTACGAGGAGTTGAGCAGCGTCCGGGACGGCGTGCACTGGATCCCGAAGATGCTGCCGCGCCCCGAGGTCATCCAACTCCTCACGCACGCCGCCCTGTTCGTGTGCCCCTCGGTCTACGAGCCGCTGGGCATCGTCAACCTGGAGGCGATGGCGTGCGGGACGCCGGTCGTCGCCTCACGGGTCGGCGGGATCCCCGAGGTCGTCGACCACGGGCGTACCGGTCTGCTCGTCGAACTCGGCGACTCCGACGGGGAGTTCGAGGCCGGGCTGACCCGCGCGATCGACTCCGTGCTCGGTGATCCGGACGCGGCGCGGCGGATGGGCGAGGCCGGACGGGCCCGCGCCGTCGGGGAGTTCGGGTGGGACGCGGTGGCCCGGCGGACTGTCGCGCTCTACGCGGAGATCCTCAAACAGGGTTGAGCCGCCTCGCCGTGGGGCAATCAAGGGGAACCATAGGGTGAGGGGAGCGGCCATGCGTCGTGGTGGACCTTCGGTGCTCGGGATCGTTCTGGCGGGCGGTGAGGGCAAACGGCTGATGCCCCTGAGCGCGGACCGGGCGAAACCCGCGGTCACCTTCGGGGGGACGTACCGACTGGTGGACTTCGTCCTGTCGAACCTCGTCAACGCGGACATCCTGCGCATCTGCGTGCTCACGCAGTACAAGTCGCATTCGCTGGACCGGCACATCACGACCACCTGGCGGATGTCGAGCCTGCTCGGCAACTACGTCACACCGGTCCCCGCGCAGCAGCGGCTCGGGCCGCGCTGGTACCTCGGCAGCGCGGACGCGCTCCTCCAGTCGCTCAACCTCGTCCACGACGAACGGCCCGAGTACGTCGCGGTGTTCGGCGCGGACCACGTCTACCGGATGGACCCCCGGCAGATGCTCGCGCAGCACATGGAGTCCGGCGCGGGCGTCACCGTCGCGGGCATCCGCGTGCCGCGCACCGAGTCCTCGGCCTTCGGGGTCATCACCCCCGGCAGCGACGGGCAGGTCGTCGAACGGTTCCTGGAGAAGCCGCTCGACCCGCCCGGGCTCGCGGACGCCCCCGACACCGTGTTCGCCTCCATGGGCAACTACATCTTCACCACCAAGACCCTCATCGAGGCGCTCCAGCGCGACGCCGAGGACGAGAACTCCGTGCACGACATGGGGGGTTCGATCCTTCCCCAGCTCACCGCCCGCGGGGAGGCGTACCTGTACGACTTCAGCCAGAACCACGTACCGGGCGAGACCAGCCGGGACCGGGGGTACTGGCGGGACGTCGGGTCGCTCGACGCGTACTACGACGCACACATGGACCTCATCGCCGAGCGGCCCGCGTTCAACCTCTACAACCGGAGCTGGCCCATCTACACCCACGCCAACCAGCTCTCCCCGGCGCGCTTCAACGCGGGCGGCATGGCCAGCGAGTCGATCATCAGCGCCGGGTGTCTGATACGGGGGCAGGTCACGCGGTCCGTGCTGTCGCCGGGGGTCGTGGTGGACCCCGGGGCGGTGGTGCAGGGGGCGGTGCTGCACGACAACGTCCGGATCGGGCGGGGGGCCGTGGTGCGGGGCGCCGTGCTGGACAAGAACGTCGAGGTTCCGCCGGGGGCGACGATCGGGGTGAACCCGGAGCGGGACGGGGAGCTGTACACGGTGTCCAAGGGCGGGGTGATCGCGCTGGGGAAGGGGCAGATCGTGAGCTGAGGGGCGGGGTGCGGCGGGAGTGACGGCGGCGGCGATGGCAGCGGCGACTTAATCCGTTGTTAACTGAGCGTAGCTTGATCGTACTTGACCGTAATCGGTCGAACGGGTTTGACTGCTGCTCCACCCGTCGCCGACGCGAGGCAAGCCCTTGACTGCCGACCTGCTCGCACCCCTCGATCTGGCGTTCTGGAACCTGGAGACCGCCGAGCACCCCATGCACCTCGGCGCCCTCGGCGTCTTCTCCGCGCACTCGCCCACCGCGGGCGCCCACGCGGCCGACCTCCTCGCGGCCCGCGCCGCCGCCGTCCCCGGCCTGCGCATGCGCATCCGCGACACCTGGCACCCCCTCGCCTTCGGCGCCGCCGTCCGCGAACCCGCCCCCGGCTTCGACCCCCTCCACCACGTCGTCCTCCACGCCCCCACCCCCGACTTCCAGACCGAGGCGGGCCACCTCATGCAACGCCCCCTCGACCGGACCCGGCCCCCCTGGGAGGCCCACGTCCTGCCGGGCGAGGACGGCGTGACCTTCGCGGTCCTGTTCAAGTTCCACCACGCCCTGGCGGACGGCCTGCGCGCACTGACACTGGCGGCGGCGGTACTGGACCCGATGGAGGGGCCGGAGCGACCGGGCAGGAGCCGGAAGCAGCCCGCGCACGAGGAGCCGCCGACAGGGGTACGCCGCCTGGCAGGGTTGGCGCGAGCCGCGCTGCCGGGCCCGGTGCGCGGTGCGCTGAACGCCACCGCCGCGCTCCCCGGCCGTATCCAAGGCGCCCTCTCCGGCACCGGACGCGCACTCGACATCGGGGCCTCCGTCGCCGTGTCCGGGCTCGCCGTGCGGTCCACTCCGGCGCTCACCTCCGAGCCCTCCGGCACGCGCCGTACCGCCGGGGTCGTCATCGACGTCGACGACGTGCACCGGGTGCGCAAAGCCGTCGGGGGGACCGTCAACGACGTACTGATCGGCGTCGTCGCGGGGGCGCTGCGGCGGTGGCTCGACGAACGCGGGGACGGGAGTGCGGGGGTGGTGCCCCGGGCGCTCGTGCCGGTTTCGCAGCGCCGTCCCCGTACCGCTCATCCGCAGGGGAACCGGCTCTCCGGGTACCTCGTGCGGCTCCCCGTCGACCAGGCGGAGCCGCTCGCGCGGCTCGCCGCCGTACGGGCCGCGATGGACCGCAACAAGGACGCCGGACCCGGCCGGGGCGCGGGGGCCGTCGCGCTGCTCGCCGATCATGTGCCCGCGCTCGGGCACCGGCTCGGGGGGCCGCTCGCCGGGCAGGCCGCGCGGTGGTGGTTCGACGTGCTCGTGACCAGCGTGCCGCTGCCCGGCGTGGCGCTGAGGCTCGGCGGGCACCCCGTCGTCGAGGTGTATCCGTACGCGCCCCTCGCGCGCGGACAGGCGCTCGCCGTCGCCCTGTCCAGCTACCGCGGACGCGTGCACGTGGGGCTCGTCGCGGACGGCGCGGCCGTCCCCGATCTCGACCGGCTCGCCGCGGCCGTGACCGCCGAGGTGGAGACGCTGGTCACGGCGACCGCCGCGGGTTTGGAGGACGGGCCCGGCGCTCCGTAAAATCATCCGTTCGAAAGCGGACGCGACCGGCGCGCCGCACGGCGAGTCGAGGAACACAGCGCGATGACGGTGACAGAGGACGGCGAGGCCGTGTACGGCCCCGGGATCGACCCCGAGCGGCTTGCCGTCTGCCTGAGCGTGCTGGACGAGCTGGACAAGCTCGACGTGGACCACCCCGACGCGATCGCCGTGCGCCGCGCCACCGCCGGCATCTACCGCACGGTCAAGCAGCGCCGCAGGCAGGAGCGCCGCGCCTCGAAGACCGCGCACGACAAGGCGGTCACCGAGGCCACCGCGACCGGCTCCGCGCAGCGCATCGACGACGAGACGGAAGGCATCCTGCCGTCCTCGGTCACCGAGGCCGGACGCATCGCCGGAGTCCTCCAGCGCCCGCGCTCCTGCTACACCTGCAAGACCCGGTACGTCGAGGTCGACTACTTCTACCACCAGCTCTGTCCGGACTGCGCGGCCCTCAACCGCGAGAAGCGGGACGTCCGCGCCGACCTCACCGGCAAGCGCGCGCTGCTCACCGGCGGCCGGGCCAAGATCGGCATGTACATCGCCCTGCGGCTGCTGCGCGACGGCGCGCACACCACGATCACCACCCGCTTCCCCAAGGACGCCATCCGCCGCTTCAAGGCGATGGACGACTCCGCCGACTGGATCAACCGCCTCGAAGTCGTCGGCATCGACCTGCGCGACCCCGCCCAGGTCGTCGCGCTCGGCGAGCGGATGACCGAGGCCGGGCCGCTCGACATCCTCATCAACAACGCGACCCAGACGGTACGGCGCCTGCCGTCCGCGTACGCCGCCCTCGTCGACGGCGAGTCCGCGCCGCTGCCCGCCGGGGAACTGCCCGCGCACCACGTCATCGGGGCGTTCGGGTCCGGCGCGGTCGACGGGATCGCCGCGCTGCCGCTCGGGTCCGGGTCCTCCGGGATCGACGCGCAGAAGGTCGCGGACCTCGCCCTCGTCGCCGGGAACGCGAGCGTCGAGCGGCACCTCGACGGGACCGCCATCGACGCGGGCGGGCTCGTCCCGGACGTCGTCGACACGAACACCTGGGTCCAGTCCATCGAGCAGATCTCGCCGGTCGAGCTGCTCGAGACCCAACTCTGCAACTACACCGCGCCGTTCATCCTCATCAGCGCGCTGCGGCCGATCATGGCCGACGCCGCGCGCAAGGCGGTCAGCAAGCGGTCCTACGTCGTCAACGTCTCCGCCATGGAAGGCGTGTTCGGCCGGGGCTACAAGGGCGCCGGGCACCCCAACACCAACGCCGCCAAGGCCGCGATGAACATGGTCACCCGGACCAGCGCGGACGAGATGTTCCAGACCGACGGCATCCTCATGACGTCCGTCGACACGGGGTGGATCACCGACGAGCGGCCCCACTACGACAAGCTGCGGCTGGCCGAGGCCGGGTTCCACGCGCCGCTCGACCTTGTCGACGGGGCGGCGCGGGTGTACGACCCGGTCGTGCGCGGGGAGGCGGGGGAGGACGTGTACGGGGTGTTCCTCAAGGACTATGCGCCCGGGAAGTGGTAGGGGTCTGTTTCCTCGGGTGGTAGAGGGCTGACCAGCGTTTTCAGGCCGGGTTCGAATGTCGTGGCGGTGAGTTCGGGGGCGCGGGGAAGGTGGGGATGTCGCACCACAGCGACACCCTTCCTCGTGTCACGACGACAGGACAGGACCGGGTCATGGGACGTTCGGAACTCTCCGCTTCCGGTGGGGCCTTTCTGCCGGGGCGCCGCAGTGTGCTCCTGGGGGCGCTCGGCGCCGCCGCCACGGGCGTACTGGCCGCTCGACCGGCGTTCGCCGCAGCCGCGCCGGGCTACACCTTGCGGACCCGCGCCGACTGGGGCGCCGACGAATCGCTCCGGTTCGCCGCCGACGGCACCGAGAAGTGGCCGCCGGGGTACTACCCTCTCCAGACGGTCAGCATCCACCACACCGCCGACGGCAGCACCGACCCCGACCCGGCCGCCCGGGTCCGCGCCATCTACCGCGAGGACGCCATCGGCAAGAAGAACTTCGGCGACATCGGCTACCACTACCTGATCGACGAGAACGGCCGTGTCTATGAAGGCCGTTGGTCCGGCACGGACGGCACCCCGGCCCACGACGCCAGGGGCCGACTGGTGACCGCGGCCCACATAGGCGACTACAACTCGGGCAACGCGGGCATCGCCCTGCTCGGCGACCTGACCTCGACCCCGGCGTCACCGGCGGCCCGGGCAACCCTGATCCGCCTCCTCGCGGACTTGTCCACGCGCCACACGCTCAACCCCCTGGCCACCGTCCGCTACCGCAACCCGATCAGCGGAGTCACCCGAACCGTCCCCACGATCAGCGGCCACAAGGACTGGGCGGCCACGCTCTGCCCCGGCACGGTGCACGCGGATCTCCCGGCGATCCGCCGAGAGGTCGCCGCGCTGCTCGACGGCTGACGGCCCCGCTGAAGGCGCCCGCACCCCGTCCGTACGATGAGACCCGGCCGCGTCGACCGGAACGGACACCAGGGTGACGAACAGCACGACTTCCCGCCTCCACACCACCGTGGACGCCCTGCGGACCGCCCTGGCGGACAGCCCCGACCTGCTGTCGTTCACGCTAGGCGGGACGATCGACGGGCCGACCGCCACCGCCGCGCTGGCCGAGGGCGTCCCCGGTGCCTTCGTGGACTTCTGCCGGGTGCTGGACGGCGCGAGCTGCGGACCGTCCGTACAGCTCTTCGGACTCGCCGAGGCCCGGTCACACCAGTTCTACTGCACCCCGATCGTGGACTCACCCCTGGACCTCTCCCCGGAGAAGCTCTACTGCATCGGCGTCCTCCACGACACCCCGATCCACCTGGACCGCGCGACCGGCACGGTCCTCGGCATCCCCGACGAACACTGGGAGTGGCCGGACGCGGAACGTTTCGACGAACTGGCGTCGGGGGTGACGGAGTTCTTCCTGGAGCGGCTGGCTGTGCCGGGGTATCAGCAACTGGCGTTGGTGGACGACGAGTTGGTGGAGTACGACGGGTGGCTGACGCTGCTGAGGCGGGCCGGGATCGTTTGAGGGGTCAGTGCGACTCCCGGCTCACCTCGCTCCCGCTCGATCCCACCAGGAAGTCGAGGTCCGCGCCGGTGTCCGCCTGGAGGACGTGGTCGATGTAGAGGCGTTCCCAGCCTCGGTGGGGGCTGGCGAAAGCCGCTGTAGTTGTTTTGGTGGGTTCCCGGCGGGAGAGTTCCGGCTCGGGGACGTCGAGTGTCAGGCGGCGGGACGGGACGTCCAGTTCGATGATGTCGCCTGTGCGGACCAGGGCCAGCGGGCCGCCCGCCGCCGCTTCGGGGGCTACGTGCAGGACCACCGTGCCGTACGCCGTGCCGCTCATGCGGCCGTCGCAGATGCGGACCATGTCGCGGATACCTTGCGCCAACAGCTTTTTCGGGAGGGGCATGTTCGCCACCTCCGGCATGCCCGGGTAGCCCTTCGGGCCGCAGCCGCGCAGGACGAGGATCGAGTCGGCGTCCACGTCCAGGTCGGGGTCGTCGATGCGGGCGTGGAAGTCCTCGACGGAGTCGAAGACGACTGCCCGGCCCCGGTGTTGGAGGAGGTGGGGGGAGGCTGCGGCCGGTTTCAGCAAGGCGCCGTCGGGGGCCAGGTTGCCGCGCAGGACGGCGATGCCGCCCTCGGTCACCAGGGGTTCCGTGCGGGAGCGGATGACCTCGGCGTCCCAGATCGCCGCGTCGGACAGGTACGACACCAGAGGGGCGCCGGTGACCGTCAGCGCCGTCGGGTCTAGCAGGTCCTGGACCTCGCGCAGGACCGCCGGCAGGCCCCCCGCCCGGTGGAAGTCCTCCATCAAGTACCGCCCGGCGGGCTGGAGATCGACCAGAACGGGGACGCGGGAGCCGACGCGGTCGAAGTCGTCGAGGGTGAGGTCGATCCCCAACCTCCCGGCGATGGCGAGGAGATGGACAACGGCGTTGGTGGAGCCGCCGATCGCGGCGAGGGCGACGATCGCGTTGTGGAAGCTCGCCTTCGTCAGGAAGGTCCCGGGCCGCCGGTCGGCGGCGACCATCTCCACCGCCAACTTCCCTGTCCCGTGGGCGGCTTGGAGGAGACGGCTGTCCGGCGCCGGGGTGCCCGCGACGCCGGGTACGACGGTCCCGAGCGCCTCGGCGATCAGGGCCATCGTGGACGCCGTACCCATCGTGTTGCAGTGCCCCTTGCTGCGGATCATCGCCGACTCGGAGCGGGTGAAGTCGGCCTGCGAGAGGGTTCCGGCGCGGACCTCCTCGGAGAGTTTCCACACGCCGGTGCCGCAGCCCAACAGGGCGCCCTGGAACGTGCCGTTGAGCATCGGGCCACCGGGTACGACGACCGCGGGGAGGTCAACTGAGGCCGCTGCCATGAGGAGTGAGGGGATCGTCTTGTCGCAGCCCCCCAACAGGACCACGCCGTCGATGGGGTTGGCCCGCAGCATCTCCTCGGTCGCCATCGCGGCCATGTTCCGCCACAGCATCGCGGTCGGCCGGACCTGCGTCTCGCCGAGCGACACGACGGGCAGGTCCAGCGGGATGCCCCCGGCCTCGTAGACACCGTTGCGGACGGACGCGGCGACCTCGTCGAGGTGCGCGTTGCACGGCGTGAGATCGGACGCCGTGTTGGCGATGGCGATCTGCGGGCGGCCCGTGAACGCGTCGTCCGGGACTCCCCGGCGCATCCACGCCCGGTGGATGTACGCGTTGCGGTCCTGACCCTCGTACCACTGAGCGCTGCGGAGCGTCACGATGAAGCGCCTTCCAATAACCGACACGCAGGTCTAATCTTTGGAACGCCATGGAGCATACGCAGACGTACGACGGACCGACAGACCCCGGAGCCGACCGGCTCGTGGGGGCGGACCGGGTGCTCGCGGTCCTCAAGGAACTCGCCCGCCACCCGGGCGGCGTCGGCCTGGACGAGCTGACGCGCGTGATCGGCAGCCCGAAGCCGACCGTGCACCGCGCCCTGAGCGCCCTGCGCCGCGCGGGCCTCGCCGACCACGACGCCCCCGGCCGGTACGTGCTCGGCGACGAGTTCCTGCGCATGGCGTTCGCGCACCACGAGGCCCGCCCCGACCACGTCCGCGTCCGCCCGGTCCTCGAAGCGCTCGCCCACCGCTTCGGCGAGACCGCGCACTACGCCGTCCTCGACGGCCACGAGGTCGTCTACCGCGCCAAGGTCGACCCCCCGTCCGGCGCGGTCCGCCTCACCTCCACGATCGGCGGACGCAACCCCGCCCACACCACGGCCGTCGGAAAACTGCTGCTGGCAAGGGAGTTGACGACCCTCGCGGACGTCGAGGCGTGGATCGGCGACCGCACGCTGGAACGCCGCACCCCCAGGACCCGCTGTACGGCGGAAGAGCTGTACGCCGAACTGACCGTGACCCGGCAGCGCGGCTACGGCCTCGACGACCAGGAGAACGAGACCGGCATCCACTGCCTCGCCCTCCCCGTGTACCTGACCTCGCCGTCCACCCCCTCGGGCGCGGTCAGCGTCAGCGCGCTCGCCTACCGTTCGCCCCTCGCGGCGATGGTCGACGCCCTCGACGACATCCGTGCCCTGCTGCCGAGTTGACCTCTCAGGAGACGAACCCCCATGCACCTCATGCGAATTGGCGCCCCCGGCGCGGAGAAGCCCGTCGCCCGGATCGACGACGACACGTACGTCGAACTCGCCGACCTCGTCACCGACTTCGGCGAAGGCTTCTTCGGCGGCGGCGGAATCGACCGCATCCGCCCCGTGGTTGCCGAGCGCGCGGCGGCCGGCCGGGTCTCCCGCTTCGCCGGTGAGCGCATCGGCGCCCCCATCGCCCGCCCGCACCAGATCCTCTGCATCGGCCTCAACTACCGTGACCACGCCGCCGAGTCGGGCATGGCCGTCCCCGACGAGCCGATCCTCTTCACCAAGTCCCCGAACACGCTGATCGGCCCGAACGACGACGTCCGCATCCCGCGCGGCTCCACCAAGACCGACTGGGAGGTGGAGTTGGGCATCGTCATCGGCAAGCGCACCAGCTACCTCGACTCGGTGGACGACGCCCGCGACGCGATCGCCGGGTACGTCGTCGTCAACGATGTCAGCGAGCGCGCCTTCCAGTTGGAGCGCGGCGGTCAGTGGGCGAAGGGCAAGTCCGCCGAGACCTTCAACCCGGCCGGACCCTGGCTCGCCACCGCCGACGAGATCGACGACGTCCTCGCCCTCGACATGTGGCTCGACGTCAACGGCGCCCGCCGCCAGACCGGCAACACCAAGACGATGATCTTCGACCCCTATTTCATCGTCCACTACCTCAGCCAGTTCCTCACCCTGGAGCCCGGCGACCTCATCAACACCGGCACCCCGCCCGGCGTCGGCATGGGCCTCACCCCGCCCGTCTACCTCAAGCCCGGCGACACGGTGGAGCTCGGCATCACCGGCCTCGGCACCCAGCGCCAGCACGTCATCGCGCCCCGCTGATGCGCGCGTTCGTCCTCACCGCCCCGGGCGCGTACGAGGTCGCCGACCTCCCCGCGCCCGAGGCGGCGCCCGGCGAAGTCGTGGTCGACGTCGAACGCGCCGGGGTCTGCGGCACCGACGTCGAGTTCTACACCGGCCACATGGCCTACCTCCACCAGGGTTACGCCGCCTACCCGTTGCGCCCCGGCCACGAGTGGTGCGGATGCGTGCGGCGGGTCGGTCCCGGCGTCGACCGCGCCTGGCTCGGCCGCCGCGTCATGGGCGACACCATGCTCGGCTGCGGAGACTGCCGCCGCTGCCGACGCGGGCGTCAGCACGTGTGCGACCGACGCCAGGAAGTCGGCGTACGGGGCGGCCGGGCGGGCGCCCTCGCGGAACAACTCGCCGTCCCCGCCAGCTCGTTGCACGCCCTGCCGGACGAAGTCGACGCCGAGCTGGGCGCGTTGGTGGAACCCGGCGGCAACGCGCTGCGGGCCGCCCGCGCGACCGGCGCGGGTCCCGACGACCGGGTCCTGGTCCTCGGGCCGGGCACGATCGGGCTCCTCACGGCCCTGTTCCTGCGGGCCCAGGGCGCGGAGGTCCACCTCCTGGGCGTCACCCCCGAGTCCCTCTCCTTCTCCCGCGCGCTCGGCTTCACGCACGTGTGGCAGTCCGTCCCGGATCTGCCGTACGACGCCGTCGTGGACGCCTCGACGGCCACCGAACTCCCCGCGCGGGCACTGGAGTTGGTGGAGCCCTCCGGGAGGCTCGTGTACATCGGGCTGGCCCGGGAACCCAGCCTGATCGACACGCGGACGCTGGTCCTCAAGGACGTCACGGTGACCGGGGTCCTGTCCGCGTCACCGGGACTCGACCCGGCGATCCGGGCCTACGCGGAGGGAGTTGTGGACCCACGGCCGCTCGTCGCCGCGACCGTGGGCCTCGATCAGGTGGGGGCCGTCCTCGGGGGCAAGCGCCCTGCGGAGAGTGGGCCCGGGCCCAAGGTGCTGGTGGATCCGGCGAGTTAGCCCGACCGACCGGCCCGCCCTCTCACAGCGCGGCCGGCCCCCTCACAGCGCCGCCGCCGCGCTGTGCAGGTTCTTCGCCGCCAACGCCAGCCCCTCCGTCTGCGAGTAACTCGCGTCCTCGTGCTCGATGTTGACCGCCATCTCCGGGTCGACCTCCGCGAGGGCGCGCAGGAACTCCGTCCAGAACGGCACCTCGTTGCCGACGCCGACCGCGACGAACTTCCACGCCGGGTTCTCGGGCCAGGCGTTGCACCAGAACCCGTACCCGGTGGGCACCTTGCCCGGCGCGTCCGCCGGGACGCGGGTGAACGACGTGTCGAGCACGCCCCGGATATCGGCGCCGGGGCACAGCGCGGCGTCCTTCGCGGCGGCGTGGAAGACCAGCGGGCCCAGCCACTTGATGGACGCGATGACGTCCATGCCCTGCCACATCAGGTGCGAGGGGTCCATCTCGGCGCCCACGTTGGTCAGTTGCCCCGCATCGACCAGCCGCTTCAGCGTCACCGGCGAGAACACCAGATTGTGCGGATGCATCTCGATCGCGACCCGCACCCCGTTCTCCCGCGCCAGCGCGTCGATCTCCGTCCAGAACTCGACGGCCACACCCCACTGGTAGTCCAGGACGTCCATATAGACGCCGTCCCACGGATTCACCACCCACGACGGGTACTTGGCGTCCGGATCGGACCCCGGCGTACCCGACATGGTGACGACGTGCCGCACCCCGAGCAGCCCCGCCAGCCGGATCGTGCGCCGCAGGTCGTCCGCGTGCTTCGGGCCCACCCCCGGCAGCGGGTTCAGCGGGTTGCCGTTGCAGTTCAGGCCGGTCAGTTCCATACCGCGCTCGGCGAAGACGGCGAGGTACTCCTCGCGGGCCTGCGCGGAGGACAGCAGCAGGTCGACCGGGCAGTGCGGGGACGGGATGAAGCCGCCCGTGTTCACCTCGACCGACGTCAGCCCGTTCTCCTTGAGGACGTCGAGGGCCTCGGTCAGCGTGCGGTCGTGCAGACAGGCGGTGTAGGCGCCGAGCTTGAGAGCCATGTGCGTAACTCCTAGGAAAGGGCGGGGACTTCGACGGACGCGCCGTCGCGGCGGGAGGACTCGACGACCGCGCGGATGATCTCCATCGTCCGCAGCGCGTCCGCGAACGAGGCGCACGGCTCCAACGGATCGGCCACACCCGCGACTTGATCGAGGAACGCCCGCGCCTGGTACGTGAAGCTGTCGCCGTTCGCGACCCCGACGCCCGGAGCCTCCATCGGCACCCCGCCCGCGAAGTACGGCAACTGAGGCCCGGCGACGACCTGTCGGGCGCCGCGCGTACGCGCCTCGGGCTGGGCGTCGTCGAAGAGGTACTCGGCCGGCCGGTGCTGGTCGAACGCGGCCCGCCCGCCCACGCCGACGACGTCGAACGCGAGCCCGTTCGGCAGCCCGAACCCGGTCCGCGTCACCGAGAACGTACCGACGAGCCCCGAGGCGAACCGGGCCGTGAACGACGCCGTGTCCTCGTTCCCGACCTCCCCCAACTCGTCCGACACAGGAGCCGCGTTGTGCCCGACGACCGCGCCCAGCGGCACCGGACGCTTCGCGATCTGCGTCGACAGCGAGGCCCCCGACACCGAGGCGATCGGCCCCACGACGTACTCCGCGACGTCGATGACGTGCGAACCGACGTCCCCGAGCGCCCCCGACCCCGGACCGCCCTTGAACCGCCAACTCAGCGGCCCTGAGGGGCTGGTGGCGTAGTCGCACCAGTAACGCCCGCTGAACAGCGTCAGATCGCCCAGCTCACCCGCCCGCACATGCTGGCGGATGCCCGCGATCCCCGGCGAGCGCCGGAACGTGTACCCGACGGCCGTCACGACCTCCGCGCCCTGCTCCAGCTCCGCCATCGCCCGCGCGTCCTCGACCGACCCGGCGAGGGGCTTCTCGCACAGCACGTGCTTCCCGGCGGCGACCAGCGCCTCGGCGATCGGCCGGTGCAGGTCGTTGCCGACGACGATGCTGACCGCGTCGATCGACGGGTCCTCGGCGACGGCCTCCCAGCTCGGCAGCGCCCGGTCGAAGCCGTAGCGGCGGGCGGCGTCCTCGGCCAGCGCCGTGTTCGCGTCGGCTATCGCGGCGAGCCGGACCGGCGGGAGACCGGCGCCGAACACGGTGTTGACGTTGCGGTATCCGGCCGCGTGACTGCGCCCGGCCATTCCGGCACCGATGACGGCGACGGAGAGGGGTTTGTCGGACATGCGGTTCCTTAGAGAGAAGAGTATGGAGCGATCTATTGGAGCGCTTTAAAGAAGGGCCTGGGAAGACCCCGCACCGGAGAACCCCGCCCCTGCGAGCAACTCCCCGATCCGCTCCCGCATGAACACCGACGACTCCCGCGCCCGCTCCTCCCACGCGAACACGCACGCCGTGAGCGTCCCGTCGAACCCGTTCGCCCGCAGCGCCCCGAACAGCTCGTCGAAGTCCACCTCGCCCTGTCCGATGTCCAGATGCTGGTGCACCCGGGCGGCGGTGCCGGGCGGGTTGAGGATGTACCGGTTGCCGGAGGACGCCGTGTGGTCGAAGACGTCCGCCAGGTGGACGTGGGTCAGCAGATCACCGGCGTGCGAGATGATCCCGGGCGCGTCGTCACCGATGTGGAAGGTGTGCGGGGCGCAGTAGAGGAACGTGACGTTGGGGTGGTTGATGCCCCGGATCAGGTTGACGGCGTCGTACCCGTTCTCGACGAAATCGTCCGGGTGCGGCTCCAACGCCAGCTTGATTCCCTCGCGTTCGAACAGGGGGAGCAGTTCGTCGAGGGACTTCCAGAACTGGGCCTCGCTGCGGTCCGGGTCCTCGGGGCGGCCGTTGAACTCGGAGATCATGCTGTCGACGCCGAGGTCGGCGGCGATCTGGATCGACCGTTTCCAGTAGCGGACGGCGGCCTGGCGGGCGTCCTCGTCGGGGCCCGACCAGCGGAACAGGGGGAGCAGGGAGGAGATGCGGACGCCGGCCGCGTCGAGGGCCTTGCGGAATCTGCGGACCGTCGCGTCGTCCACGCGGGGGTGGCGGAAGAAGGGGATGAAGTCCTCGCGGGGGGAGAGCTCGATCCAGTCGTACCCCAACTCGGCGACCGTGCGCGGGAGTTCGAGGAGCGGAATGTCGCGGATCATGTAGGGGTCCAGGGCGATCCTCATCGGGTTCCCTTCGCCGCGAACGCCGAGACCTGCGCGACGTCGGACTTGTCCACGAACGCCGGACCGGTCAGCACGGGAGCCTCCCCGCCGCCGCTGTAGTTGCCGTTGTTCTTGTAGAGCCACAGCGCGTCGACCGCCAAGTAGCCCTGGAGGTACGGCTGTTGGTCGACGGCGAACTCGATGGTCCCGTTCTGGATCGCGGCGACCATCTCCTTGTTGAGGTCGAAGGTCGCCACCTTCGCCTTGGACCCGGACTCGGAGACCGACTGCACGGCGGTGAGCGCGATCGGGGCGCCGAGGGTGACGACCTGGTCGATGTCCGTGCTCTGGCGGAGCTTGGCGGTGATCGTCGCCTTCACGGACGGCATGTCGGTGCCGTTGACGTTGAGGATCTCGGTCCTGCCGCCGAACGTCTTCTTCACCCCGGCGCAGCGCTCTTCGAGGTTGACGTCTCCCTGGGACTGGATGACGCACAGGGCGTGTTTGGCGCCGGTGCCGGTGAGGCGGGTGCCGAGGGCCTGGCCGGAGACGGACTCGTCCTGGCCGAAGAAGGAGAGCAGGCCCTGCTGTTTCCAGACGGCGAGGCCCGCGTTGAGGCCGACGACCGGGATACCGGCCCGCTCCGCCTTGGCGACGACGGCCTTGAGGGCGTCCGGCTTGGCGAGGGTGACCGCGATGCCGTCGACCTTCTGGTCGATCGCGTTCTGCACGAGGTTCGCCTGGTCGCCGGCCGTCTCGTCGTTCGCGTAGATCAGCTCGACGTTGTCCTTCGCGGCGGCGGCCTCGGCGCCCTTGCGGATCGTGTCCCAGAAGGTGTCGCCGGACGGGGCGTGGGTGACCATCGCGATCTTCATCCGGGGGGTGTCGGCCTTGCCCGCCGAGGTGTCCTGGGCGCGTTCCTCGGCGTTCTTGCCGCCGGACGCGCTGGAACAGCCCGCGAGGGTGAGGGCGGCGACGGCCGCCATCGTGAGGGTGAGTCTGGGGTTCATGGTGGGTGCACCTCGCTGTGCAACAAAGAGGGGGAGTGCGACGTCGGGGTCATTTAAAGCGCTTTAAGTGCTGGTACTATCAGCCTGGCTCCAGCAGGGTGTCAAGGGTGCTGCAAGGGTCGGATTCCGGTACGGGGAGGCACAGGTGGAGAACGGCAGGCGCCCCCGGCTGGAGGACGTCGCCGCGAAGGTCGGCGTCTCCACGGCCTCGGTGTCCCTCGTGCTGCGCGGCGTCCCCGGGCCCAGCGAGCGCACCCGCCGGCGCGTCCTGAAGGCCGCCGCCGACCTCGGCTACCAGGTCGACCGCACCGCCAGCACCCTCGCGAGCCGCCGGTCCAGGCTGCTCGGCGTCATGGTCGACATCCACAGCCCGTACCACGCGGAACTCGTCGAGCACCTGCACGACGCCGCCGAGGAGGTCGGGTACGACCTCGTCCTCAGCACCCTCACCCGCACCCGCGACGAGAACACCGCCACCCGCACCCTCCTCGCCTTCCGCAGCGAGGCCCTCATCCTGCTCGGCCCGACCTCCCCCGCCGAGACCCTCGCCGCCCTCGACGCGCAGGCCCCCGTCATCGTCGTCGGCCGCCGCATCACCGGCGCCGCCCTGGACGTCGTCCGCACCGCCGACGACGACGGGGTCGGCCAACTCGTCGACCACCTCGTCGGGTTCGGGCACCGCGACATCGTGTACGTCGACGGCGGCAAGGGCGTCATCGCGACCGACCGGCGCCGGGGCTACCGTACGGCGATGCGCCGGCACCGCCTCGGCGACCGGATCCGGGTGCTGGGCGGCGATCACACGGAGGCGGCGGGGGAGCGGGCGGCTCGGCAGCTCCTCGCCGGGCCCGAACTGCCCACGGCTGTCGTCGCGTTCAACGACCCGTGCGCGATTGGCGTCCTGACCGCCCTGACCCGCGCGGGAGTCGAGGTACCCGGCCGGGTCTCCGTCGCCGGATACGACAACGACACGCTGTCCAGGCTGAGTTGCTTCAACCTCACGACCGTCGGCCAGGGGGCGCGGGAGCAGGCGAGGCATGCGGTGACGGCTGCCGTCGAGCGGCTGGACCAGGGGCGTAAGGCTCCGCGCGAGGTCGTGCTGACGCCGCAGCTGGTCGTACGGGGGACGATCGCCCGCGCGATCTGAACGGGTCTCGTAGCCGGTCAGGCGGGAGGCGTCGGGGGGTTGGCCGTGCGGCTGCCGGGGGAGCCGAAAGCGCTCGGCAGATTCGTGAAGTCCGTGTGGACCCCGGGTTCCAGGTCGATGTTCTCGGCCCTGGCGACGATGTGCGTGGCGATCTGTAGCACGGCCCGCTCGTAGTCTCTGCGGAACGTGTTCACTTTCATGAGTCCGTACATGCCGAAGTGCCGGTATCTCTCCGGCTGTTCGGGGGTGAGGTACTGCACCTCGCTGACGACGCGCGGGAGTGTGCGTCCCTCCATGGGGGTCCACAGGATCGGGATGATCGGGGCGTACCGCCCGTACCTTACGGTCGCTGTGCGCTGTGCGAAAGCCCACCACTCCCTGCCGCACCACTCGCTGGTGACATAGCGGGGCGAGAGGAGCGGTACGAACACCCGGCAGGTGTTGAGCGCGTACGCGAGTTCGTCGTTCCAGATCCGCCCGGAGGTGAGTGACCGGTCCATGAATCCGACGGAATCCGGCGGCTCCATCGTCAGGTTGGCGATGGAGTTGCTCAGGTCGTGGAAGAGACGGTGCACCCAGTGGTCCGGGTCGCCGCCGCCGGAGGCGCTACGGGGGACGTGGGCGTAGCTCAGGAAGAAGTACGGCCGCGCCGAACTCGGCCCCGGAGCAGGGGACTTGAGGGCCGGCCGGTACTGCTGGGCCAGCTCCGGCCGGTCCAGCGCCCTGGCCAGCGTCAGCAGCACCGCGCACAGTTCGTCCCGTGAGCCCCGCACCTCGCCCGCCCGGACCAGTGACTCCGCCGCGAGCTGGACCCCCGCCGCCCCCTGCCGCGCCGCAGCCTCCTCGACCCAGTCCAGCCGGGGCAGCCCCAGCGCGTCCAGCACGCCGTCCAGTGGCCGCACCAGCGAGGAGAGCGGCACCTGCCGTACCCCCCCGGACGTCCACCGCGCCCCGATGCTCCCGAGTTGCAGATCCCCCCGCGCCCGCAGCGCCCCCGCCGGATCCGACACCAGGGCCGCCCCCGCCCCGGCCGAGGGATACCGCCCCGCCAGATACCGCGTCACCTGATCCCGGGTGGCCCGCTCCTCCGACCTGCGCACCAGCTCCCGCAACTCCTCGGCGATCCCCGGCGGGTAGGCGAACGCCCGATGGTTCCAGGGCAACGCCTCGTGCGGCAGCGGATCGGCCCCGTCGGGCAACACGGGCGCGTACGGCGCGAGCATCCCCGAGAGGAACACCTCGGCGAGATGCTCGGGCCCGGACTCGGGCACGGCTGACCGCTGCACGAGCCGCATCAACGGCACGGTCAACGCGGTCCCCGCACAAGCGAGATGAGCCGCCAGCCGCCGAGCCTCGTCGGAGGCGCCGGAGAGAAAGTCCTCCAGCGCGTCTTCGGACAACTCCTCCTGCGAAGCCGCGACCCCGCCGAGCTGCTCCGCGTCGTAGAAATGCAACGCCACTTCCCCCACCGGTGCCCCCACCAACCGCGCCCACCCCCGCACGGAAGTACCCCGCATGACATCCACCACCGGCACGGGAGGCGTCGGCACAGCCAACACCCCCCGCCCCAACTTCGGGTGCCGCACCCGGAGTTGATGATTGGCGACGGCGGGCCGCGCGGCCGAGGCCATCAGCCGGACCGTGGGCAGTCCGGTCCCCGCCCACATCTCCACCGGCAGCACATGGAACACAGCGGTGGGCCCCTTCACCGCCCACCCCGCCAACACCCTCTGCACAGCCCCGCTCTGCCACTGATACCCCACCCCGTCGGTGAGCACGACGAGCAACGTCCGCTCCCCGGGCCCCGGATGCGCGGGCGGAGCCCCCCGCCGGTACGGCTCGGCGGTCACCCGGGGCCCCGCGGGATCGTCCGTGTCCATCCCCAGCAGCCGAATCCGCCGGAACGCCCGCAACCGGTGCAGTTCCTGCCGCAGTTCGAGCGCGGCGTCGTGCCACACGGCCATGGACACCCCGTCGTCCACGACGAGCGTGAGATCGAGCAACGGCTCCCGCGCGGGCGCGAGAACGACGTCCCGGAACCCGTCGGCGATCGCGTCGACCGTGGCCCCGACATCGAGCCGCAGCGCGGTACGGGACCGTACGGAGGACCGCAGTGGCCGCAACGACCGGGCCAGCGCACGGGCGTCGGGCAGTGCCCGGGGCGTGGGCAGCCGGGTCGGTGACACGGCGGTCGCGGCGCCGTCGCCCCAGTCCGCGGCGGCGTAGAGGGTACGGGCCGCAGCGGACCCGGAGTCGCCGGGCCCCCGCCCGCCCCGCCCCCGCCCCGGCGCCCGCGCGCCCTCCGGCACCGCAGCACCGTCCCCCGGACCCCCCGCCCGCCGGACCGGCGTACGCGGATGGGCCGCGAGCCACAGGATGTCGGCGAGTTCCTCCGGCGTCGCGTCGTACCCGGCGGCGGCGAGGGCCGCGTGCAGGAGGTCGATCATGGGACGGGGTCCGTGCCGTCGAGGGGCCGCAGCACGGCCCGCAGGACGTGCGGTTCGAGGGAGACGGTGTTCAGCCGCAGGTGGATCGCGTTGAGGAGCTGGTCCGTGGCGAGCCGTCCGCCGCGCCCCGCGTCGTCGAACTCGGCGATCATCTCCTCCACGGCGGCCACCGTCTGCGCGTCGGCCCCGGTGAACTCGGCCCCGAACTGGGCCCGTACGACGTCCTTGAGGTGGTCGGGGTCGGGGTCGCGCAGGTCGAGGCGGACGCAGCGGCGCAGGAACGCGGGCGGGAAGTCGCGCTCGCCGTTGCTGGTGATGACGACGACCGGGAACTCCCGGCAGTACACCCACCCGTCGACGACGGCCGCCTTCGGCGCGGGCTCCGCGTCGAGGGGAGCCCGGTAGGGGACCGGCCGGGTCAGCGCGACCCGCGCCTCCCGGTCGCCGGTCGCCTCGGAGCTGCGGCTCAGCTCCGGGATCTCGAACGCGCCCTCCTCGAACACCGTCAGCAGGTCGTTCGGCAGGTCGATGTCCCCCTTGTCCAGCTCGTCGACCAGCAGGACACGCGGGGCGCCCGGCGCGGAGGCGAGCGCGGTGCCGAGCGGCCCGAGAGCGACGTACCGCTCCACCGGCGGCGTACGGGACGGGTCGGCCGTCGCGTCGCGCAGGCGGGCCACCGCGTCGTACCGGTAGAGCGCGTCGGTGAGGAGCGAGCGGGAGTTGACGGCCCAGTGCAGGACCTCGCCGAGCCCGAGGTCGTCGGCGATCGCGTGCGCCAGCGACGACTTGCCCACCCCGGGGAAGCCGGTGACCAGCAGCGGGCGCCGCAGGTGCAGGGCGGCGTCCACGACGGCCGCGTCCTCCGGGCGGATCACGTACGCCGGGCGGGCGGGGCGCTCCTCGCCGAAGCGGCGCCAGGGCGGGCCGGGCGGCAGCGGCACGGGCAGGCTGTCGTGCGGGTGGCGGAACAGCCCGCCGGGGGAGTCGGGGCTGGTCACGGGCGTGGTGTCCTTCCGGGAACGCGCGGGCGTGGCCGGGGCGGCAGCCGGCCGGGGTCGTCCCACAGCAGCACCAGGCCGGGCGCGGGCCCGTCCCGGTCGCCGCGCAGGTCGCGGACCTCCTCGGGCAGCAGCCTCGGCGGGACGCCGGTCCGCAGGTCGGCCAGGTCGCCGCCCTGCCGTACGCCGTCGACGCGCCGGTGCCAGGTCATCACCGGCACCCCGGCCTCCGCGCAGTACGCCAGCGCCGGAGTGAACTCCCGGCAGTCACCGGACAGTTCGACACACCCCACGTCGGGCGCGGCGGCCAGCGCGGACCGCAGCCCCGCCAGGTCCCCGGCGTCCCGCCGCAGCCAGTGGTGGTCGCCCGCCGCCGCGTTGTGCCCGCAGGCCAGCCACCGCCGCTCCCACGGCGTACGCCGCCCCACGCACCGCACGACGACCGTCGCGACCTGCCCGAGCGCCGTGTTGTCCACGCCCCGGTGCCGGACCGGTATCCGCTCGACCTGGAGCTCCAACTGGCCGTGCGGCAGGAAGAACTCGACCCCGAGGTCGTGCCGTGCGCCGAGGAGCGGCTCGATCAGCTCGGCGAGCGTGAGCTGGGTGCGCCGCCAGTTCGCCGGCCGCGCCCCCGGCAGCCGCTGCGGGCGCTGCTCGGCCGGGTCCACCAGCCAGGCGGCCGACGTGTAGCGGCCCTCGCCGGCCGCCGCCTCCGGGTCGTCCACGTCGAGCAGGACCAGCAGCCACGCCTTGCCGCCACGCCGCCGTACGGCCTCCTGCCCGGCCGCCGTCACCCGCGCCCTGAGCGCCCCCGCGTGCCCGGTGCGCCGCGCCACGTCCGCGCCCCAGCGGATCAGGCCCCCGCCGTCCCCGGTCCGCGCCTCCGCCTCCGCCGCCACCAGCGACGTGAACCGCAGCAGGGGCGGCAGCGCGATGTCCTGGCCGCAGCCGGCCGCCTCCAGGGAGCGCAGCAGCGCGTCCGTGCCGTCCGTCGCCGTCACGTGGTGGCGCAGCCGCCGGTCGTACAGCGCCGTCGTCCGCACGTCCGGCACAGCGGCCAGGAGCGCGGTCAGGCGGGCGTGCTCCTCGTGCGTGAGGAACTCGTTGGGCCGCAGGTCCCGGCCCGCCGCGCGCAGATCGCCGGGCAGCAGGTCGACGAGCGTGGGCACGCCGTGCGGGGTGCGCGCGGCGGCCGTCACGATCTGCCACGCCGTCGGCTCCCCGGCCCCGTCGCTCACCGGCACCACCACCGGCGCCCGCTCCGCGAGCCGCCGCGCGCACTGAGCCCGCGCCGCCCCGTCCGGCAGCACCGCGTCCAGCGACTCCGCCAACGCCACCTCCTCGGCCGTCGGCGGCACCAGGAACTCGCCCGACACGGCCGTACGCCCGTCCCAGTTGCGGCGCGACAGGCTCGGCTTCTGCGCCGTCAGCCGCTTCTCGCGCAGCACCGCGAACTCGGCGTCCACCCGGTCGCTCACCCGGTGCAGATCGGGCAGCACGTCGCGCGAACCGTCGTCCAGGAAACGCAGCAGCGTACGCGGGAACAGGCTCGCCGCCTCACCGGGCGCCCAGCTCTCCGCCGGCGCGACCCGCGCCCGCTGGCCGGTGCTGCACGCGTGCAGGACGAACAGGCCGCGCTCCGTGACACGGGGACTGTCGGTCACCACGCCCACCCTGCTCAACCCGCCTCCGCGCGGCTGGTTCTGACATGCGTTCAGGGCGACCGCGACCTTCGGCACACCGCGCCCCTGGCGGGCCCCGACCCGCGTGGACTGGAGGGCGAGCTGCAACGCGTCCACGTCCACGGCGTACTTCGTCGCCGGGGTGCTGTCGGCGAGGAGGAGTACGTGGCTGCCGCTGCCGTCGACCAGACCGTGCCCCGACCAGAACACCCACAGGAGGTCGGCCTCCAGGTCCGCCATGCCTTCGAGGAGGTGCCGGGAGACGGCGCCGGAGGACGCCTCGCGCCAGTCGGCGCCGGCCGACCGGGCGGGGTCGAGGGGGGAGGCGAAGACGGTGATGTTCCCGGCGGGCACTCCGCAGCCGTCCACGAGCCAGGACACGAAGGCGGACGCGTCCGCGCAAGGGCCCCGGACGTTCCATTCGGGGTCCTCGTGGGCCTCCACGGCGACGATCAGGGCGTGCGTACGGCGCGGGTCAGCCATCGGCGCCCCCGAACAGCTCCCGCTCCAGCGCGCGGTACAGCGGGGCGTGGTCCCAGTACGCCGAGTGCGCGCGCAGCAGCGGGCGGCGGGTGTCGACGGCGACGTCCGTGACCCGGTCCGCGCCGAACACCGGGGCGGCGACATGGGCCAGCGGGTCGCGCGGGTCGTACACGTTGATCCAGTGCCGGGGGAACGTCGCGGGCAGCGGGTCGCCGACCGACAGCGAGTGCAGGGCGTCCAGCTCGTACAGGAACGGCGCCTGCGAGCCGACCGTCACCAGCGCGCGGACCTTGTCCCGGAGGTCCTCCGTGGCCAGCAGGTCCACGCAGGCGATGCCGCCGAGGCTGTGCGCGAGGAGGACGACGGGCGGTGGCGCGGCCTCCACGACGTCCCGGATGTGCCGGCGCAGCCCCTCGCCCCGCGCCTGGTAGCGCAGGATGTCCCCGATCGGCGGCGCCGCCTGCGCGCTCAGCTTCGTCCGGCTCCTGCGCACCCGCCACGACGCGGCCCACTCCGTACCCCGCCAGAACGGCAGCCACACCGGGCGCGTCACGTCCGACACGACGCCCAGCGCCGCGCCCGGTTCCCCCAGCGCCCGCAGCACCACGCCGAGCAGCTCCTCCACGCCGCGCCCGTCGAGACTCGCGCCCGCCGCGTCCCAGCGCAGGTCCGCCGAGGCCAGCGCCGAGGCGACCACGGCCCGCGCGGTGACCTGACGGACGGTCGTGACCTGGGCGGCCGTGTCCGGGAGCAGGGTGGTCAGCGCCTCGCCGACCTCGCGGGCCGCCTCGGCGAGGTCCCCGGGGAGCAGGCCGTGCGTCTGCGCCGCCTGTCGTACGACGGGGTCCTCGGCCAAGTCCGCCAGCAGCGGGGCGAGTTCTTCCACGGGGGTGAGGTCGCGCGGCGGTACGTACGCGTCGGTGTCGCGCTCGTCCTCCTCAGCTAGCAGCCGGAGTTCGGCCAGGGGGTCGGCGTCCAGGAGGCCCCAGGACGCCAGCCGGATGTCCTCGCGCGGGCGGGTCGGCAGTGAGGCGCCGTCGAGGTGGAGGCGGGCGCCGTGCTCCTCGCCCCAGAAGCAGGGTACGGGGGTCAAGTCGCGTTCCAGCTCGGCGAGTTGACGGGAGACCAAGGTGAACAGGGACGCGTACCCGTCCTCGCGTACGCCTGTTCCGTGGACCAGAACAACGCTCGTCATCTGCGCCCCCCGCCGCTGGATTCCGGGGTCAGTGTGGCAGAGGCAGTGCGGGGGGCGGGCCCTGTTGTGCGGTTTCGTGCCGGTGCGGTTCCGGGCAGATTTCTACAGTGCTGTAGATTTTGCCTCGGGTTTGCCGGGGTCCGCCCGGCCCCGCGACCAGAGAGCGAGGTGACCCATGTCCGTCGACATGACGAAGGGTCAGCGGATCAGCCTGAACAAGTCGGACGGCGGTGCGCTGACGTCCGTCCGGATGGGGCTGGGGTGGCAGGCCGCCCAGCGCAAGGGGTTCCTGGCGAAGCTCACCGGGCCCAGGGAGATCGACCTCGACGCGTCCGCGCTGCTCTTCGCCGACGGTCAGCTCGCGGACGTCGTCTTCTTCCAGCACCTCGTCAGCGACGACGGGTCCGTACGGCACCTCGGTGACAACCTCACCGGGGGGAGCGGGGCCGGCGGGGACGACGAGGTCGTGCTCGTGGACCTCGGGCGCGTGCCGGGGCGCGTCGACCAGATCGTGTTCACCGTCAACTCGTTCACCGGGCAGACCTTCGCCGAGGTCGAGAACGCGTTCTGCCGCGTCGTCGACGAGGTCACCGGGCAGGAGCTGGCGCGCTACACGCTCAGCGGGGGCGGCGCGTACACCGCGCAGATCATGGCCAAGTTGCGGCGGACCGGCGGGGGCTGGCAGGTCGAGGCGATCGGGGAACCGGCCACGGGGCGGACGTTCCAGGATCTGCTGCCGGCGGTCTCCGCGCACCTGTGAGACGTACGGGACCCCGCGAGCCCGCCGGAAACCGGGCTCGCGGGGTCCGTGGGATCTGTCCGGGGTCAGTCTCGGGAGTTGCCGAACAGCAGGCGGTAGCCGACGAGCAGGACCAGCGAACCGGCTATCGCCGCGCCCCACGTGTAGAGGTCGAAGAAGTCCTTCACGACCGGGCGGTCCAGGAACTTCGAGGACAGCCAGCCGCCGATGAAGGCACCCGTGATCCCGATCAGGGTGGTGCCGATCAGGCCGCCCGGGTCACGGCCGGGCAGCAGGATCTTGGCGATCGCTCCGGCGAACAGGCCCAGGATGACCCAGCTGATGATGCCCACGTTGACCTCCGTAGGGGGCGGCGGGCGTTCACGCCGCCGACGTTCAAGGTTTGCGTACTTGCGCAATCCTATGAATAACGCGGGTGGCCTGACCAGGGTTTTCCGCCCCCGGTGCCGCCCCGTCGAGGTTCTGTCACAAGATCAGGACATAAGGGAGCGCCGGAACTCCCCCGGCGTCACCCGCCCGTCGATCTTCTGCGACCCGCTTCACCGGCACCCCGGTCGCCGCGAGGCACGCCCGCGTCAGCGTCTTGACGGTGTATCCGAGGCGCCGCGCGTAGTCCTCGGCCCGCCGCGTCACCGCGTACGACACCTCCAGCTCGGCCCGCAGCCGCACGTACACCTCGCTCCCGGCGGCCCCCTCACCGCCGGTCCCCGGCAGCCGGTCCACCTGCAACAGCAGCGCGGCGAGCAGGAGTTGGAGGATCTCCGGCGACACCCGGCCCGGCCGCGTGAACTCGGCCCGCGGCTGGGCCGGCAGCGTCGAGACGGCCGCGTACTCCCGCCCCGTACCGAGCTGACGGCAGACCGGCCCGCGCCACTCCCGCACCAGCCGCTCCACCCCCGCGACGGCGGGCGGGAACTCCGCCGTGAACATCAGGTGGACGCCGTCGAGCGCGCCGCCCGCCCCGAAGCGCCGCACCTGCCCCGGCCGGATCCACAGCAGCGTCCCCGGCCGGCAGGCGTACGTCACGAAGTCCACCGCGTGCTCCCCGCCGTGACCAGCGTGACCGTGTGGAAGCCGACCCGGTGCACCCGCTCGGCCGTCCGCTCCCGCACCGCGCCCAGCCCGGCGATCTCGAAGCCGGGGATCGCTTCCACTGTCCTGCCCTGTTCCTGTCCGATTCCGACCACGGTAGGTCACGGTCGTCACCGAGATTATGGCGCCGGTCCGGAATCCGGATGTCATACCTGAGGAGGAGCCGCACCGCCCCGCCTGGTGCCGTCGCACCAGCCCCAACTGCCAGTAGGGGCACGATGCCCGGACCGGGTGCCGAGGGCGAACCTGTCAAGGTCCCTGCACCTTGACCTGGAGAGACCCTTTCCGTGGCTACCTTTCTCTACCGCATGGGCCGCACGGCCTTCCGACGACGCTGGCTGGTGGTGCTGCTCTGGGTCGCCCTGCTCGGCGGCCTCGGCGCGGGAGCCGTGAGCGCGCCCGCCGCCGAGGACAACGGCACCTCGTTCATGCCCGGCATCGAGGCGCAGAAGGCGTTCGACCTGATCGGCCAGCGCTTCCCGGGCCGCGACTCCAACGGCGCGAACGCCCGCATCGTGTTCGTCGCGCCGAAGGGCGAGAAGGTCACCGAGGGCGGCAACAAGGCCGCCATCGACCAGCTCGTAGGGGAGGCCGCAGACGTCTCCAAGGTCGAGCAGGCCGTCAGCCCCTTCGCCGCCGGAGCCGTCAGCAAGGACGCGACGACCGCGTACGCGCAGGTCACCTACAAGGTGAAGTCCGCCGACCTCACCGACGCCGACAAATCGGCCCTGGAGAAGGTCATCGACCGGGCCAGGGACTCCGGCCTGACCGTCGAGGTCGGCGGCAACGCGCTCGGCTCCCAGCCCGCCGCCGGGGGCTCCTCGGAGCTGATCGGCGTCGCGCTCGCCGCCGTCGTCCTGCTCATCACGTTCGGCTCCCTCGCGGCGGCCGGGCTGCCGCTGCTCACCGCGATGGTCGGGGTCGGCGTCAGCATGGCCGCGATCATGGCGTTCGGCAGCCTCTTCGGGCTCACCGCGACCACCGGCACCCTCGCCACGATGCTCGGTCTCGCCGTCGGCATCGACTACGCGCTGTTCGTCGTCTCCCGCTACCGCGAGGAGCGCGCGGCGGGCCGTGAACCCGCCGAGGCCACCGGGATCGCCGTCGGTACGGCGGGCAGCGCCGTCGTGTTCGCCGGGCTGACCGTCGTCATCGCGCTCGCCGGGCTCTCGGTCGTCGGCGTGCCGATGCTCACCAAGATGGGGCTGTGCGCGGCGGGCGCGGTCGTCGTGGGCGTGCTGGTCGCCCTCACGCTCGTACCGGCCCTGCTCGGCATGTGGCCGAACGCGGCGCTGTCCCGGAAGGTCCGCCGCAACAAGGCGCGTCAGAACACCCCCGAGAACGGCGGCTCGCGGTGGGCGCGGTTCGTGCTGCGCCGTCCGGTGCCCGTGCTGCTCGCCTGCGTCGCCGGGCTCGGGGTCGTCGCGATTCCCGCCGCGCACCTCGAACTCGGTATGCCGGGTGACGAGGCGAAGCCGACCTCGACGACCGAGCGGCGCGCGTACGACGACCTCGCGCAGGGGTTCGGGCCCGGGTTCAACGGTCCGCTGACCGTCGTCGTCGACGCGAAGGGCGCGAGCGACGCGAAGGAGGCCGCCGACCGGATCGCCGCGAAGATCAAGGACACGAAGGGCGTCGTCTCCGTCTCCGCACCGCGCTTCAACCAGGCCGGTGACACGGCCCTGTTCTCCGCCGTGCCGTCCACCGGACCCAACGACGAATCCACCAAGGACCTCGTCCAGCACATCCGGGGCGAGCGCGCGGCGGTGGAGAAGGAGACCGGGGCGACCTTCGAGGTCACCGGCACCACGGCCATGAACATCGACGTCGCGCAGGCCCTCCAGGACGCGCTGGTGCCCTACCTCACGGTCATCGTCGGGCTCGCGCTGGTCCTGCTGCTGCTCGTGTTCCGCTCGGTGCTCGTGCCGGTCAAGGCCGCGTTCGGGTTCCTGCTGTCCGTGCTCGCCTCGCTCGGCGCGGTCGTCGCCGTCTTCCAGTGGGGCTGGGGCGCCTCCCTCATCGGCGTCGAGCAGACCGGGCCCATCATGAGCCTGATGCCGATCTTCCTCGTCGGCATCGTCTTCGGCCTCGCGATGGACTACGAGGTGTTCCTCGTCGCCCGGATGCGCGAGGCGTACACCCACGGCGAGTCCGCGCCGAACGCCGTCGTCAGCGGCTTCCGGCACAGCGCGCGCGTCGTGGTCGCCGCCGCCGTCATCATGATCGCCGTCTTCTCCGGCTTCATCGGGGCGGGCGAATCGATGATCAAGACGATCGGCTTCGGCCTCGCGATCGCCGTCCTCTTCGACGCGTTCGTGGTCCGCATGGCGCTGGTCCCGGCGGTGCTGGCCCTGGTGGGGGACAAGGCGTGGTGGCTGCCCGGATGGCTCGCGCGCGTCCTGCCCCGGGTGGACGTCGAGGGGACAGGGCTGCGGGCGGGGGAGGCGGAGGAGGTGCGGGAGAACGAGGCGGTACGGGTCTGAGGCGCCGATTCCTGGAATCCGTACGGTGCTGAGGTTCGCGATTCCCGATGCGCCGAGCCTCGGCGGCCGTACGGGCCGGCTCTCGTACCGTCTCCGTCTGACAGCATGATCCCCGGCCGACCGTCCCACCCCGGAGCCCTCTCGTGAACACCCCCCGGCGCCCGCACGCGCCCACCGCCGACGTCTGGCTGATGGCGCTGGCCATCGCCTCCGGCGTCACCGGTGCCGTGCTGAGCGCCGGGTGGCGGTTCGGGGAGGGGTACCTGTTGCCCGCCGCGATCCTGGCGACCGTCGGCGGGGTGACCCTCCCGTGGCGCCACCAGCGGCCCCTCGCGGTCGTCACGCTCACCACGCTGTGCGCGATGGGCCAGGGCCTGCTGGGGATGCTGGTCACGCCGTTCCTCGCGGCCCCGCTGACCGTCGCGCTCTACTCCGTGGGCACCCGCGAGGACGCCAGGACCCGGCGGATCGCCGCCCAGATCTCCGGGCTCGGCATGACGGCCGCCGGGATCGCGCTGACCCTGCGCAACCACGAGTTCTTCCTCACCGTCGTCAACCCCGTCGCCTGGGCGCTGCTGCCGGTCGCGTTCGGCAGCTACGTACAGGTCCGCCGCGCGCTGGCCGCCTCCCGCGCCGAACAGGCCGTACGCGCGCGCGAGGAGGAGGCCCACCGGCGGGTCATAGAGGAGCGGATGCGCATCGCCCGCGAACTCCACGACGTCGTCGCGCACCACCTCGCCCTCGCGAACGCGCAGGCCAGCACCGCCGCGCACCTCAAGCGCAGCAACCCCGAGCAGGCGTTCGCGATCCTCGACCAGCTGTCCGGTACGACGGCCTCCGCGCTGCGCGAGCTGAAGGCGACCGTCAGCGTCCTGCGCCAGACCTCCGACGACGAGAACCTCGCACCGGCACCGGGCCTCGCCCGCCTGCCCGAGCTGACGGCGTCCTGCGCGGCGGCGGGCGTCACGGTGAGTGTCGTCGTCGACGGCATCGCGCGGGACCTGTCGCCCGCCGTCGACCTCACCGCGTACCGCATCGCGCAGGAGGCCCTCACCAACGTCACCAAGCACGCGGCCGTCCCCGAGGCGGAGGTGCGACTCGCGTACACCGACCGGTACTTGACCCTGACCGTGCGCAACGCCCCCGGCGCCGTACGGCCGCGCGGCGGGCACGGCTACGGCCTCATCGGCATGCGCGAACGCGCCCTCTCCGTCGGCGGCACCTTCCACGCCGGACGGCGGCCCGACGGCGGGTTCGAAGCCGCCTGCACCCTCCCGCTGCACCACCGCGACCCCGACGAAGGCGACGGCCCATGACCACGCGCGTCCTGCTCGCCGACGACCAGGCGCTCCTGCGCGCCACCTTCCGCATCCTCATCGACTCCGACCCCGGCATGACCGTCGTCGCCGAGGCGGCGGACGGCCGCGAAGCCGTCGACCTCACCCGCGAACACGCCCCCGACGTCGTCGTCATGGACATCCGCATGCCGGGCACGGACGGCCTCGCGGCCACGGCGGAGATCTGCGCGGACGAGTCCCTCGCCGCCACCCACGTCCTCATCCTCACGACCTTCGAGGACGACGAGAACGTGGCCCGGGCCCTGCGCGCGGGCGCGGGGGGCTTCCTGGGCAAGGACGTCGGCGCGGACGTCCTCCTCGCCGGCATCCGTACGGTCGCGGCGGGCGAGTCCCTCCTGTCGCCCGCCGCGACCCGCACCCTGATCACCCGCTTCCTCACGACCCCGGACCCGGCCGAGGCCCTGGCCCCGCCGGCTCTCCTCACCACGCTGACCGACCGCGAACGCGAGGTCATGTCGCTGGCGGCCCTCGGGAAGTCCAACGCGGAGATCGCCGAGCAGCTGGTGCTGAGCCACCTGACCGTCCGGAGCCACATCCAGCGGGCGATGACGAAGCTGCACGCCCGTGACCGGGCCCAACTGGTCGTCATCGCCTACCAGTCGGGGCTGGTGGAGGCGAAGCCGCCGGGGAGGTGACCGGGTCCGTCCGCCTGTTCCCCCGTTCATCCGCACAGGTGATCCCACCCGTGGCGGCGCCACCCGGCGCAAGGGTCTCGCGTTGGGGTCCGTGACGACAGTGCAGTGACGGTTCTGCAACCGGGCCGCCGATCGGCTCCCGACCCCGGTTCGCTGCCGTCCCGCTCGCGAACACGCAGGTCACGGTATGGAGAGTTACAACGTGTGGACATGTGCCGACACCCTCGGGACCCTGCCCGCGCCCCGGCGCGGACGAACGGTCGACGGAAGGCTGCTCGGCCGCGCATCCGAACTGGCGGACCTGCGCGCGGCACTCGCGGCGCGCCGCCTGGTGACGGTGACGGGTGCGGCGGGTGTGGGGAAGAGCAGGCTGGCCCGGGCGGCGGCGGGGTCGGGTGCCGTGGTGTGGGTGGGGGAGAGCGGGGAGGGGAGGCTGGCGGAACGGGTGGTGCGGGCGGTGCGCACGCCGGAGCACTCACCGGCTCACGCGACCGCCCGCCCCGACCCCGTGGCCGCTCTCCGCGCCCTCCCCGCCCCTCACCCCCTCCTGGTCCTCGACGGCGTGGACCCCGTCCACACCGAGTGCGTCGGCCTCGTACAGCGCCTCCTGATGGACGTACCGACCCTCAGGGTCCTCGTCACCGCGCGCAGAGCCCTCGGCCTGGGCGAGGAACACGTCCTGAAACTCGGCACGTTGGGCCTGCGCGGCCCGGCCGTGGAGCTGTTCCTCGACCGTGCCCGCACCGCGACCGGACACGAACTGCGCAGCGACGACCTGGCGGCGGCGCAGCGGATCTGCCGGCTCCTCGAAGGCGTCCCCCTGGCCATCGAACTCGCGGCCAGCCAGCTCACCCGCCACTCGGTCACCGACCTCGCCGCACGCCTGGAACGCGACCAGTGCTGGCTCACCGGCCCCCACCCGGGCCCCCGCCGACGCCGTTCCCTGCGGGACGCGGTCGGCGCCGGATACCGCCTGTGCGAACGGGAGTCGAGGGTGGTCTGGGCTCGCGCGAGCGTCTTCACGGGCTCGTTCACGGAGGCCACGGCGGTCTTCGTGTGCTCCGGCGCGGGCGTGGAACCGCACCAAGTGCCGGGCATGCTCGCCCAGTTGGCGGCATCGGGCGTACTGGAGACCCTCGGCGAGCCCGGCGGCGTACGCCTCTCCCGCTACCGGATGACCCGCGCGGCCCGGGACTTCGGCGCGGAACGCCTGCGCGAGGCCGGTGAGTCGACGGTCGCGTACGAACGGCACGCCCTGCACTACCGCCGCGTCGCGGCCGTCGCGGAGAACCTCTGGACCAACGGCCAGCAGCGCCAGGCGGTCCGGCTCGTCCGCGAGGAGTACGACGACCTCACCGCCCTCGTCCGGCACGCGCACGCCCGCCCCGGGCACGTCGAGGCCGCGCTGGAGACCGTCGTCGACCTCTGGTTCTGGTGGGCCGTCCACGGCCACGCGGCGCAGGGCCGCGCCCACCTGCGCCGGCTGCTGCCGCTGGCCGAACCCGGCAGCCCGCTCCTCCCGCGCGCCCTGTGGCTCACGGCGTGGCTCGGCACCGCCGACCCCGAGACGGCCCGCGAACTCCTCGGCCGCGCCTGGACCGGCGCGGTGCTCGCGGGCGACGACGCGACGGTCGGCCGGATCGCCCACGTCGAAGGCGTACTGGCCTGGCGGGACGGCTCCCTCGGCGTCGCCGAGTCCTGCTTCGCGCAGGCCGCCGACCTGATCCCGCCGGGCGCACCCGGCGGCCCCGCAGCGCCGGTCAGCCTCGCGGCCCTGGCGATCGTCCAGTCGTACCGCTCGCCCCGCGCGGCCCGCCGCACCGCCCACCGCGCCCTGTGCACCCCCGGCGCCGACTCCTGGTCCACCCTCCTCTCCCGCTACGCCCTGGCGGTCACCGACCACCCCACCCACCCCGCACGGGCCTGGCACCGCGCCCGCCGGGCCCTGTCCACGATCGACACCCACATCGACGCGCCCCAGGGCACGGCGGCCCTCCTGCGCCTGATCGCGGACGTGGAGTGCGGACGAGTGGGCGACGGGGGGATCAGGGCCTTCGTGCCGGCGGGGGCGGAGGGGGTGCGGGAGGCGCCGGTGAACACGTCCTCGCCTGCGAACTGACGCGGTTCAGGCGGGCGTCCCCGCGTCCGGTACGAACGCGGCGCCGTGTCCCGGCACGATCAGCGCGGGTTCCATCGCCAGTACCTTCGCCCGCGACTCGTGCAGCAGATCGGCGCTGGCCGCGAACGGGTCCTCCACCGGGCCCTCCGCGCTCCACCACAGGTGCGTGAAGACGACCAGCCCGTCCCGCGTCTCCACCAGCGTGCTGATGTCCTCGGCCGTGTGCCCCGGCGTCGCGGCGAGCCGGACCGACGGCGACAGGAAGAGCCCGTCGGCCGGCCGGTCGGTCCACACGTCGTTCTGGTAGGTCGCCCAGTGGTCGTGGAACCGGGCTACCGGGAACAGCGCCGCGTTCAGCGTGTGGTCGGGGTGGTGGTGGCTGAACACGACGTCCGTGACCTGGGCGGGGCCGAGCCCCTCCGCGGCGAGCGGATCGAGGATCAGCCCCCGGTCGGCGACCATGCCCGGGTCCACGACGAGCACGGTCTCGCCGTCGCGCACGAGGCTCACCGTGCTGGCGGTGCGCGGTCCGACGTAACCGGACGTCAGGATGCGGAAGGTGGCGCTCATTTCGGAACCCTAGCCGCCGGATGCCCCGGCGCACAGGGGTGTGCGTGGGCCGGAAGTGATCCCCCGGGGCAGTCGATGTTGTGCAAATCATTGACGACGATGAGAAAACAGCCCTAGATTCCGTGCGCTCCCCCTTCCCCCTGACAGGAGCCCACGACCCATGCGAACCCGCCCCCGTACCGCCCTGACAGCCTTAACGCTCAGCCTCGCCGCCGTCCTCGCCGCCCCGCCCGCGCACGCGGACACCCCGGCCCCGGCCCGCCTCACCGGTACCCTCGCCGACGGCGCCACCTGGATCGCCGACGTCCCCGCCGCCTGGAACGGCACCCTGCTGATCTTCAGCCACGGCTTCAGCGGGCTCGTCGCCCGCAACGCCCCCTCCGAGGCCGTCCGCCTCGACCTCCTCGCGCGCGGGTACGCGCTCGCGGGATCGTCGTACGACCCGAACGGCTCGATGTGGGCCCTGGAGAGCGCGGAACGCGACCAGTTCCAGACGATCGACGCGGTCACCGCCGAGATCGGCCGTCCCACGCGCGTGCTCGGCGTCGGCCAGTCCATGGGCGGCCTCGTCAACGCCCAGATGACCCGCGACGGCGCCGGACGCATCGACGGCGCCCTCGGCCTGTGCAGCCTGGTCACCGGCGCCACCGACCTCGACAACTACCAGCTCGACGCCGAGTACACGATCGCGAGCCTCCTGCTGCCCGGCGAGGACGTGAAGCTCGTCGGCTTCACCTCCGCCGCCGAGGCCGCCACCACCGCCCAGCGCCTCACCGACGCCGTCAACGCCGCCCAGAAGACCCCCGAGGGCCGTGCGCGCGTCGCCCTCGCCGCCGCCTTCCTCAACCTCCCCGCGTGGGCGCCCGGCGAGGACAAGCCCGCCCCCACCGACTGGGCCGCCCAGCAGGAGCAGCAGTACGCCTGGTTCGCCCAGGGCATCCTGTCCTTCGTCGAGGGGGGCCGCTACGCGATCGAGCAGTCCGTGGGCGGCAACAACTCCTGGACCAAGGGCGTCCGCTACGACCGGCTGCTCGCCGGTTCCGTCCACGCGCCCCAGGTCCACGCCCTGTACCGGGCCGCCGGACTCGACCTGCGCGCCGACCTCGCCCGGCTCACCGCGCGCGCGGACATCACCGCCGACCCGGCCGCCGTCCGCACGGCCGCGCGCACCTCGTCGGCCGGCCAGAGCCTCGCCGTACCACTGCTGAACGTGCACACGATCGCCGACAACCTCGTGCCCGTCGAACAGGAGAGCCGCTTCGGCGCGCGCGTACGCGCGGCGGGTGACGGCGCGCTCCTGCGCCAGGCGTACGTCGACCGGCAGGGGCACTGCGCCTTCACCACAGCGGAGACCGTGGCCGCCCTGCACGCGCTGGAGGACCGTGTCGACAGCGGCCGTTGGGGTGCCTCCGCGACCGCCGCCGCGCTCCAGACCTCGGCCACCGCCCTCGGCCTCGACGGCGCCGCCTACCTCCCGTACCGGCCCGCCACGCTGACGGTCGGCAGGTGACGGACCGTACCGGGACATGACTGAGGGGCGGGCGATGATCTCATCGCCCGCCCCTCAAGCCTGCCGGATCAGCCCTCGACCCAGCCGTGATGCTTGGCGAACTGCGCGAGGCCCTGACGCACCTGGAGGATCTGCTCGCCCGTGAGCGAAGCGGCGGAGGACAGCAGCGTCTCCGTCACCTCCCGGGTGAACTCCTCGGTGTTCAGCACGTCGCACAGGACGTCGTCGTCCGGCGTCAGCGGCTTTCCGTCCGCGCCGCGTGCGAGCCGCACGTCGGACGCCTTCGGACCGCGTTCGCCGTCCTCGATCTCGAACTCCACGGCAACGCCGCGGCGGATCTGCGATTCAGGCATCAACATGTCATTGACGTGCAGGAAGACATCTTCCCCGCCGTCATCGGGAGAAATGAATCCATAACCCCGCGCGCTGTCGAAGCGCACCACACGACCGGCAACCATCCCGACCCCCAACAGCCTCGAAACACCCACTCCGGTGAACTTGTGGCAGATCGTAACCAAGGCGGGCCCCTGAGGGCGACTCCCGGGCGTTCACTGTGCGCGATACGGGGTGGTCGACGACTCGGTCACGCTCTGCACGGCGGGAAACGGATCGCCCCGCCACCCACTAAGCGTACGGCCCCGGCCCGCCCTCCGGCACCGGTCGGCGGACGAATCCGGACGAGCCGCAGCGCCGCCAACCGGAGTCCCCTCACGGAGAGTTCACGCGTGCGGGCCGCGGGAACGGCGGTTCACCCGTATGAGGTGCGGATCCGTCGCGCGAGACACCCTGTGCCCGTTGCACAACCGCCCGCCCTGTGATGTCCGGCACATCGACGGGGCCCGGGTGGGTGACCGGACCGCGCGGCTGACGGACACGGCGCCGGCGGGGCCGTATAGAGACCTGCCATGCGGACACGACGACTCTCCCGGCTCCCCCTCGCCGCGCTCGCCCTGAGCGCCCTCCTGACGGCCTGCGCGGGCCCCGCCGACACCGAGCGGCCCCTCACCGCCGACGAGGCCCAGCGGCTGGCCCTGGCGCGCTTCAGGACGTACCAGGCCGGTACGGCGGCGATGGACCTGCGGATCGCCGCGCCCGGCGGGACCACCGAGGTGCACGCCGTCGTCGACCACCGCGCGCACCGCGCGGTCGGCTGGTACGCCACGGACGGCGCCCCGAGGCTGCTCGCCTGGAGCCCCGAGGGGCTGGCGGTCGCGAAACGCGGCACGTACGGCGGGCCGGCCGCGAAGGCGTCCACCGGGGACGCCCCGCGCGGGGACGCCCTGCTGGAGGCCGCCCGCCTCAACACCGCCTCCTGGGACCGCCGCCCCTACGGCCGCGCCCCCCTCGACACCGCCCTCCAGCTCGCCCTCTCCCTCGCCGCCGACCGCCCCGACAACGCCCAGCTCCTCGCCCAGTCCGGACCCCTGCACCTGCGCGAGGACACCATCGACGGCCGCGCCTACGACGTCCTCGCCGGCCCCCGCCCGCGCCCCGCCGCCACCGGCCGCCCCCTCACCGGGCGTTCACCCGTCACGTACTGGGTCGACGCGGAGGGAGCCCTACGGCGCGTGTCCGCGCGCGTGGGGGACGCGCGGACGGTGACGCTCGACCTGACGGGGGAGCGGGTGCGGGGGAGCGTCCCCCAGGGGCCGTGGGACGGAAAATGACCGGAACGCGGCCCCCTGAGGGAGCCGCGTTCCGAACATCCGCGATCACCTACGACGGCACCCGGTACGCCCGTACGTCCACCCGCCCCGGCAGCCCCGTCGCCGCCCGCGCGGGTGCGCTCGGCGCGTCCGGCAGGTTCGGCTGGGCGGGCGGCGCGGGCGCGTCCTGGAACGAGACGCCCGGAGGCGCCGCGACGACCGGTACCGCCCCCAGCGCGCGGCCCGTCGGCCCGGACGCGTCCGGCGCCGGAGCCCCGCACCCGTCCCGCCCCGGCAGCAGCTCCGGGCTGCGCCGCGCCTCCCCGTTGCGCACGAAGCAGTTGCCGCCCGCGTTCCCCGTCGCCAGCACCAGGTCCGCGCCGTTGCCCGACACGCGGTTGTCGCGCACCGTGTTGTCGCGCGCCGGATACCCCTGGACGTCCGCGAGCACCACCCCGGCCGCCCGGTTCCCGGTGACGAGGTTGCGCTCCACGACGTTCTCCCGGCCGCCGCCCGAGCCGATACCGATGCCGAAACCGCCGTCCGCCTGCTCCGGGCTGCGCGGGTCGTTGTTGTCCGTGAACGCGTTCCCCGCGACGACCGCGCCGTGCTGCGGGCCCAGCGCCTCCAGGTCGTTGGAGTTGAGGGTCAGCCCGACCCGGTTGCGGGACGCCCGGTTGCCCAGCAGGTACAGCCGCTCCGAGGCGTTCGTGACCTCCAGGCCGACCGCGTTGTGCTCGACCACGTTGTCCCGCACGACCGTGTCGCACGGCCGGCACTGGCCGACGTAGATCCCCGAGTCCGCCTGCCCCGACGCGTACGACCGCTCGATGATCCCCGCGCGCGCGTCGAACGCGTAGATCCCGTACAGGGCGTTGTTGTACGCGGTCACGTACGACGCCCGGAACCCGCGCAGCGGCGGGAACTTGGCCGTGTCCAGCGGGTCGTACGCCGAACCCCCGGCCCGGCCCGCCTGGAGCCGCTCGTCGGTCACACCGGTGAACAGGACGCCGTTCGCCAGGTGGTTGCGGACGGTGAGGTTCTCGACGACGGCCTCCGCGCCGGTCACGGTGACGCCATTGGCCCGCTTGAACTCGCCGTCGATCACGACCCGGTTGCGGTCGGTCCCCCGCAGCACGACACGCGGCTTGGCGACGGTCACGGACTCCCGGTACACGCCCGGCGACACGAGCACCAGCCCGCCGTCCCGCACCATCTCGACGGCCCGCCGCACGGACGAGGCGTCCTGCGGCACCCGGACGACAGCCGCCGTACCGCCGCTGCCGGCCCCCTGGGCGCCCTCGTCACCGCCCCCGGAACATCCCACGGCTCCCACCGCGACGACGGCCGTCAGACACCAGCGGGCGAGAGCCCGGACACCGGGAAGAAAGAGAAGATTTCGCACGGACGCACATCTATCGCCCCGAGCCCCGGGCGGACAGCACCGACGCCCCGCGACACGCCTCCGGTTCGGACCGGGGGCGCCTCAGCCCCCGGTTCTAGTCCTGGTCCGCCTTCGCCGCGCGCTCCTCGTCCCGCTTCTTGAGCCGCGCCGCCTCCTTGCGGACCTCCGCCTGCGTGGCGCGCTCCTTCTCCAGCCAGGACGGCATCTCGTCGCGCAGGGCCTCGATCTCGGCGCTGGTCAGCGGGTCGGTGACGCCGCCGCGGGCCAGGCCCGCGATCGAGACGCCGAGGCGGGCGGCGACCACGGGGCGGGGGTGCGGGCCGTCCAGTCGCAGGTCCTGAAGCCACTGCGGGGGGTTCTCCTGGAGCTCGGTCAGCTCGGCGCGGGAGACGACACCCTCCTGGAACTCGGCGGGGGTGGCGGGGAGGTACACGCCCAGCTTCTTCGCCGCGGTGGCGGGCTTCATCGTCTGGGCGGTCTGGTGCGACTTCATGGGCCCAGGGTATCCGCCGCCGGACAGAGGTCCGAACACAGCCGGTAACCTTGGGGCGTGACTGACTCGGCGGATTCCCCCACGTTCCGGCTCGCCTACGTACCCGGCGCGACCCCCGCCAAGTGGGCGCGCGTCTGGACCGAGCGCTACCCCGGGGTCCGCCTCGCCCTCCTCCAGGTGACCTCCACCGAGGTGTCCGACGCCCTGCGCTCCGGCACGGCCGACGCCGGCCTCGTACGGCTCCCCGTCGACCGGACGACGTTCAGCGCGATCCCCCTCTACACGGAGACGACGGTCGCCGTCGTCCCCAAGGACCACGTCTTCACGGCCGCCGAGGAGATCACCCTCGCCGACCTCGCCGACGAAACCGTCCTCCACCCGAAGGACGACGTCTTCGACTGGGACCAGCCCCCCGGCGAACCGGCCTTCGAACGCCCCGAGACGACGGCCGACGCGATCGACCTCGTAGCAGCGGGCATCGGCGTCCTCATCGCCCCCCAGTCCCTGGCCCGCCTCCACCACCGCCGCGACCTCACCTACCGCACGATCACGGACGCCCCCCAGTCGACGGTGGCCCTCTCCTGGCCGGAGGAGGCGACGACGGACCTGGTGGACGACTTCATCGGGGTGGTACGGGGCCGGACGGTGAACAGCACGAGGGGCAGGACCAAGGAGGAGCCGAAGAAGACGCCGGTGAAGAAAGCACCGGCGAAGAAGGCGGCGAGCGCAGGCAGGAAACCGGCACGGAAAGCAGCACCCCAGAAGCCCCGCCGCCGAAAGTGAACGACGGCCGAAAGCAAACGACGGCGGGATCCCAAGTCTTTTAGGGGTGCGGGGATCACCTCGCCATCCCCAGTTCACACCTCATCGAGGAGTGAACTCCCATCCCCCTTGACGGGATCGGCAACCTGCACATACACATGCGAAGGCTCCGCAGTGCCCTCGAAGAACGGCGCGAACTCCACACCGCCCAAAGAGAAGTGCAGCGGCTTCCCCTCAACCGCCGTGAACGAGGACACCAGATCCCCCGACAACGCGGAATTCCGGTAAAGCGCGACGGAAAGATACGACGTGGACGCACTACGCGCAACGAGATTCACCGGCCCGTAGAACACCGCCTGCACGGACGAATCATCCGGCGTCCGCTCCACCCGCATCCGGAACGGCACCTCCACCCGCACCACATCCCCGTCCCGCCACTCCCGAGACACCCCGAAGTAACTCCCCGGCATCGGACTCCCGCTCACCGCCTGCCCGTTGACGAAAACCCGGAACCCATCGACGGCCCACACAGGCACCCGCAAACGCATCTCGAACAGCCCGCCACCGCGAACCGTGAGAGTCGTCCCCTGCTCGAAGGGGAAAGCCGTGTCCTGCACGACACGAACCCCCTTCGCCGCCCACTCAAGCGTGGACGGCGAGAAGAGATTGACGTACAGCGAACTCCCGTCGGCGGCAACGAAATACACCGTGTCCTGGTATTTCGTGGCGCTCTCCAGCCCCGTACCCTCACAGCACGTGGTGCCCTGCTTGGGCGTGTAATCCCGCACATGCCCAGGATTCAGCCCGAGGAAATACGTGACGAGAGGCTTCTCCGCGTCGGCGACATCCCGCTTGGACCCGAGCACTTGATTGAACAGGGCCCGCTCGTAGTAATCCATGTACTTCGCGTCCTGCGCGTGCAGGAACAACGCCCGGCTCAGCTTCAGCATGTTGTACGCACAGCAACTCTCCGCCGACGCACCGCTGATGGCCCCGGCGACAACATCCCGCGCCCGCCAGAACTCCGCATCGCTGGTCCCGCCGATGGAGTACATGCGATGCGGTACGACCATGTCCCAGAAGTTCCGCGCGGCGGCCAGGTACCGCTCCTCGCCGGTCGCGTCGTACAACCGCAGGTACCCGGTGAAGATCGGGATGTGCTGGTTGGCGTGCAGCCCGTCGAGGACGTCGGTGTTCGCGGCGCACGCGTCGATGAGCCGGTCGAGGTCGAACAGCCGCGCCAGCGCGAGGTGTTCACCCTTGCCCGTCAGGTCGTACAGATCGCACAGCGCCTCGACGATCCCCCCGAACTCACCGCTGGAGAACAGCCCCCACATCCGCTGGAGCGTCGCCCCGGGCAGCTTCGACAGCCGGGAGTGCATCCAGTCGGCCATCCCGCCCGCGAGGTCGAGCGCCCGCGCGTCCCCGGTCGCGGCGTACGCGTCGAGCAGCCCGCGCAGGATCTTGTGGGCCGTGTAGTACGGCGCCCACACCTTCGAGTAGTCGCTCGCGGTCATCGACTCCAGCTGGATGAACTGCGTCTCGGGATACGCCGCGAGGAACCCGGCATGGCTGGGGGAGCCCCAGGTCCGCCGCAGGGTCGCGGTGAGACCACGCCCCGAGGAGTCGGCGAACGTACTGCCTGACGTCTCGTCACATCGGTACGAGGCAAGGTCTCCTGAACCTCTGCCGCTCTGAAGTCCCGTGATCTCGGCGGCGGTCAGCGCCCGCGACCACACGTCGAACCCGCCGAAGGCCCCCGCGAACACGGGATCACCGGAGTAGTTGGACCGCCCCAGCCAGTTGTTGGCGAGCGTCCCGAGCGCGGCCGGGGTCAGGGTCAGCGCCGAACTCCGGCCCACCGCCTGCCCGTTGACGTACAGCGTGCCGACCCCGCCGCCGATCGTCACCGCGAGATGGCTCCACCGGTCCAGCGGCAGCGCGGCCGTACCGTCGATGCCCTGCTCGCCACCGGCCCCGCTCGTGGTGATCGCGAACCGGGGTACGCCGGCGGCGTTGCGGGCCGCGAGATAGAGGTAGCGCGTCGTGTCGTCGCCGAAGTCGAAGACGCGGGCCCAACTCCCCTCGTGCGTCGGCCTGATCCACGCCGCGAGCGTCACCGAGGAGGCGTCGCCCAGGACTTGGGCGGGGAGTTCGACGTACTGGTAGGAACCCCGCACGTTCTCGGCGGCCGTCCCGAACCTGCCCTGCACGCTGAGCACTTGGGGTGCGCGGCGCAGCGCCTCGCGGGACTCCGTCAGGGCGCCGACGATCGTGCGGATCTTCTCCGCGTAGACCTCGTCCCCGGTGCTCGCGTACGCCTGGGACAGCATCGTCAGGAAGTGGCCCGTGTAGTGGCCGCGCAGATTCCCGTTCGCCTCGCCGTCGAGGCCCTCCCAGCCGCCGGGGGCGACCGCGCCGAGCGTGGCGAGACCGGCGTTCGCGCGGAACACCTGGAGCAGCCGGTTCACGTCGTACCCGCGCGCGTGGTCCAGCATCAACTGCCGCTTGTCCGCGAGGAGTCCGGGGCCCAGAGAGACCTTGTCCAGCGGGAGGGGGAGCAGGGGCCGGGCGGCGGTCATCGCGCTCCTGAGGAGGGTGAGGGGCGTTCGAGATTTCGGGTGCCGTTCGAGAAGTCGTCCAGAAGATAGGCAGGGGGCAGCGGCACGTCAACAGAACTGCCCGGTGCGGAAGTTTCGACGGTTACTTCGCCGCCGCCCGCCCCACCGACTCCACCAGCGGCAGCAACCGGTACGGCACCCTCTCGCGCAACGCGACCTCCGTCCGCGTACGCACCACCCCCGGCACGCTGATCAGCTTCTGGATGACGTCCTCCAGATGGAGGTTGTCCCGCGCCACCACCCGCGTCAGCAGATCCCCGCCGCCCGTGATCGAGAACGCCTCGACGATCTCCGGTACGGCGGCCAGCGCCTCGCCGACGTCGTCGAGGTGGCCCTGCGTGACCTCGATGTGCACGAACGCGAGCACGGGGTGGCCGAGCGCGCCGGGGGAGAGGGACGGGCCCGTACCGGTGATCACCCCGTCGCGCTCCAGCCGGTCCAGGCGGGCCTGGAGCGTGCCCCGGGCGACGCCGAGGATCCGCGCGTACTCGCGCACGCTGGTGCGCGGCTGCTCCAGCAGCAGCCGCAGGATGCGGGTGTCGAGCTCGTCCACCGCCATGCCGTCGGCCTTCCCGGTGCGCTGATGATCACCGGTGACTGTACCAATGGCCCAGTGCGGGGGCCTGTGGTGAGCGCGCTGCACCGAGGCGCCCCCACGAACGCCCGCCGCCCCACCACCTCACAGCACCGGCGCCCGAGGCCCGTCCGGCGCGTCCCTGCGGCCCTCCACCACCGTCCGCGACACCTCCGCGACCTCCGCCGCCTCCAGCAGCCGGAACCCGTCCGCCGTCACCAGCGAGACCAGCGGGAACAGGCGGCGCGAGAGGTCGGGGCCGCCGGTCGCCGAGTCGTCGTCGGCCGCGTCGTACAGCGCCTGCACGACCGCCGTGACCGCGTCCGCCTCGCTCATCCCCGGCCGGTACAGCTTCTTCAGCGAGCCGCGCGCGTACACCGAGCCCGACCCGGTCGCCGCGAACCCCGAGGACTCCTCGGACCGGCCGCCCGTCACGTCGTACGTGAAGATGCGGCCCTCGCCCCGGTCCACGTCGTACCCGGCGAAGACCGGCACCACCGCGAGGCCCTGCATGGCCATGCCCAGGTTGCCGCGCACCATCGTCGTCAGACGGTTCGCCTTGCCGTCCAGAGACAGGGCGGTGCCCTCGATCTTCTCGTAGTGCTCCAGCTCCAGTTGGAAGAGCCGGACCAGCTCGATCGCGAAGCCGAGCGTGCCCGCGATCGCCACCGCCGAGTACTCGTCGGCCGCGAACACCTTGTCGACCTCGCGGTTGGCGATCACGTTCCCCATCGTGGCCCGCCGGTCGCCCGCGAGGAGCACGCCGTCCGCGTACGTCGCCGCGACGATCGTCGTACCGTGCGGCGCCTCGAAACCGGGAATCTGCGGGAGCGTGCGGCGCGACGGCAGCAGCTCGGGGGCCTGGGCGCCGAGGAAGTCGAGGAAGGACGACGATCCGGTGGCCGTGAACGCGGACGGCAGCGCGCCGCCCTGCTGGTGGCTCATGGGGCTCCCTTTCTGTCGGGTCGTGATCGGCCTACCCGACGGGCCGCCCGCGTATGCGCCGGGCGCGCGGATGGTCCGTTGGCCCGGCACTGGACCATGGGAGGCCGAATTGGCTGAGCCAATGGACCACTCAATCCGAGGGCACTTGAGCCAGAAGGGCCGTAGATGGTCTGATAATCGCGTCAATGGCGCTGCGGAGACCCGCGGCGCCTTTCTCGTGCCGGAAGAGATGCAAGGGGTGGGCGGCAGATGCTGAGGAAGGTGTTCACGGCTCCCGACCCGGGCCGGCTGAGGCTGCGCGCCGCCTCCCGGGCCGTCCTCGGCGTCGGCCTCGCCGTCGTGGCCTGCGCCGTCGCCGGGCACTCCCTCGTCGCCGCCGTCACGGGCGGCCTCGCGGCCGTCCTCGCCCTGTTCACCGTGACGGACGCGACCGTACGGGGCCAGGCCGTCACGACCGCGCTGCTGCCCGCCGTAGGGCTCCCGGTCTTCGCGCTCGCGGCGGAGGTCCACGACCACGTTCTCGCGCGCGGCCTCGCCTTCCTCGCGATCATCGGCGCAGGTGTGTACGCCCGCCGCTGGGGTCCGCGCGGCCACGCCCTCGGCGTCTTCGCGTTCATGGCCTTCTTCGTGACCCTGGTCCTCGGCACGACCCCGGCGCACCTGCCCGAGCTGTACGCCGCCGTCCTGCTCTCCCTGCTGGTCGCCGCCACCGTCCGCTTCGGCCTGTGGTGCTACGAACGCGGCCTCCCCACACCCCCCGCCGTGACCGTCCCCGCCCTGACCCGCGTCACCTCCCGCCAGGCCGTCCAGGCGACCACCGCCGCCACCCTCGCCCTCCTCGCCGGCCAGGCACTCTCCCCCGACCGCTGGTACTGGGCCGTCGGCGCGACCTGGTGGATCTTCGTCAACACGACGTCACGAGGCGAAACCCTGGTACGCGGCTTCCGCCGGGTCCTGGGCACGGTGGTGGGCATCGCCGTGGGCCTCCTGATAGCCGTCCCCCTGAACGGCGCCCCGGTCCCCACGGCGATCGGCCTGACGGCGGCGGTCTTCGGCATCTTCTACACGGCGGCGGTGTCGTACACGTGGATGATGCTGTGGGTGACGATGCTGGTGGAACTCCTGTACGGAGTCCTGGGCGTCCTGACACCGTCACTCCTGGCCCTCCGCCTGGCGGAAACGGGCCTGGGCGCCCTGGCCGCAGCCCTGGCAGTGGTCTTCGTCCTCCCCAACACGACGAACATGGTGACGGACGCATGGATCCACCGGACGCTACAGGCGGTGCACGCAGGGAGGACGGCGGAACTGGAAGCGCTACTGCCAAGGGTCCGCCAGGCGGTAGCTCCCTTGATCCACCCGCTGAACCCACTAAGGGAACGCAAGGCGAGGGCACACCAGGCCCTGACGCTGCTGGACACGTGTGCAAGGGAAATCCGCACGTCGACGAACGGCACACCATCGGCGCACCTGCAAGAGGCGGAGCAGGCATTGGCAGGACTACTAACTCGCTGAGGACGAAGTTTTTTAGGGGCGCGGGGAACTGCGCGAACAACCACGAAGCACCCGCACCCGCCGAACAACCCGTACTGGCACCCCAATAGGCGAAGGGCCCACCCCCACAAGGGAAGCGGACCCTCCGGACGTACCGCGTCCTGTCTGCCAAGGCCAGCGCTAGCGCACCGCAGGTGCCTGCTGAGGCGAGATCCCCAGCGCAGTCGTGTACTTGGCCAACGCCAGCTTCCCGATAGCCGGATACGGCCCCAGCGCCTCCGCAGCCGCGCAGTCCACCTCCTTGGCCGCCTCCTCCACCACGACGGAGTCGATCTCGGGCCCGATGAGATACGGCGCGAGAGCAAGCTGCTGAGACCCCGACGCCCGCAACTGCTCGGCGACGGAAGCCACGGCCCCTTCCTGGTCCAGCGCCGCGGCCATCACCGGCACCGCAAGCCGCGCAGCGAGCAGCATCCCGGTGATCCCGGCGGCCTGCACAGCCTCGTCGCCCCCGACGGACGCGAGGATGATCCCGTCCGCAGCGGTGGCGACGGTGAACAGCCGAGCCCGGTCCGCGCGCGCGAGCCCCGCCTCGGAGAGGCGGACGTGCAGCGCCTCGGCGAGCAGCGGGTGCGGACCGAGGACGTCGGTCAGATCGGCCGCGACCTTGCTCTCCATGACGGCCTGCCGAACCTGCCGCAGCAGCGCGCTGTCCGGCCCGGCCAGCAGCGGTACGACGACGGCGACGGGCCCGTCGGGCTGCTTGACGTCGTGCCCGGCGGCCAGCGCCTGCTCGTACCGCGCCGCGCGCTCGTCGGAGGCGTGCGCGAGGATCGCCTGGAGGGTCGGGTACTCGGTGTCGTCCCCGTCCAGGTACCCGATGCGCGCGTCGAGGCCGGGGAGTTCGGAGCGGGCGATGCTCACGATCTCCTCGGCGAGGCCCCGGGTGGCTTCGCCGGGCGTACCCGGCACCGCGAGGACGAGCGCGGGTGCGCCCTCGGGAGCCGCCAGAGGCTCGGGTCGGCGGTGCCGACCGGGCTGTCGGGGGCGCGGCATTCGTACTGGCAGGCCGGACGCGGGCCCAGTGGGGGAACTCATGGCGCCGCATGTTACTGGTTTCCCGGGTTCCTCCGTTCGGGGAGGGTGAGGGTGAGCGGTATCCGTCCTGTTTTGTCTGATGAGTTACGTGCGGATCAGACGTGATCAGCATGATTTTTGGGTGACTTGTCCTGGTCGGGCCGCACTCGACCGCCGACGATCCGACGCCGTAGGGTGACGCGTTGTGGCACCACGACCTTTGCATGAACTTGTTGAAGACGGCTGGGCGAAGGCTCTCGACCCCGTGGCCGGACGCATCGCGGAGATGGGGGACTTCCTCCGGGCCGAGATAGCGGCGGGCCGGACCTACCTCCCGTCCGGGGCGAACGTCCTGCGGGCCTTCCAGCAGCCCTTCGACGACGTCCGGGTCCTGATCGTCGGACAGGACCCCTATCCCACGCCGGGGATGGCGATCGGGCTGAGCTTCGCGGTCTCGCCCGAGGTGCGGTCGCTGCCGGGGAGCCTGGAGAACATCTTCCGGGAGATGAACACCGACCTGGGGCTGCCCAGGCCGTCGAACGGTGACCTGACGCCGTGGACGCGGCAGGGCGTACTGCTGCTCAACAGGGCCCTCACGACCGCTCCCCGCAAGCCGGGCGCGCACCGGGACAAGGGCTGGGAGGCGGTCACGGAGCAGGCGATACGGGCGCTGGCGGCGCGCGGAAAGCCGCTCGTGTCGATCCTGTGGGGCCGCGACGCCCGCAACCTGCGCCCCCTGCTGGGCCAGTTGCCGGCGATCGAGTCGGCGCACCCCTCCCCGATGTCCGCAGACCGAGGCTTCTTCGGCTCCCGCCCCTTCAGCCGCGCCAACGAACTGCTGGCGCAGCAGGGCGCGGAGCCGGTGGACTGGCGCTTGCCGTAAGCGGTGGCGCGGGTGGGTCCGCAAAGATCTCGTCCACCGGAGCGGTGCGCAGGGTGCCGCTCCGGTGGTTCATATGCCGGTGGAATCAGGCGAATCGGTTCGACGTAAGCGCTTCGACACCCGGCCGCGAGTGATGACGCGCGCCGGTGGACCGCCGTACGGCTCACCGGCGCGTAGCGCAAGGCCTGAGTGTCCCCTCGCCCGCCCTCCTGGTCCGACCGTTCGGTCGCCCCGCTGCTCAGCCCGCCGCGCGGACACCGGCCGTTTCCGTCGCGCGGGCCCTGCGGGCACCTGCGTCGGGTTGCCCCGCCCGCCGCGCCGCAACTTTTCGACGGCGCAGATGCCTTGCGGAACACCGCGATCAGCAGTCGAATCGATTCGGCGCCAAGGTGCGCAGACGGAGCCTCCCCACCACGGACAGCCCCGTGACGTCGAGGGCACCATCTCCCCTCCGCGACCTTTCCGCGTTCCCCCGCACCACGGCACGTTCCAGCGCGCCCGGCAATCGCCGGCGCCGTCCCCACGACCCGACCGGTGGACGCCGAGACGGTAGGGAGACCAGATGAGAGCCGTACGAACGAGACACCACCCGCTGTCGAACCGCGACGGCGTCAAGCCCATACCTGCCCGGAGGGCGTTCGGCCGGGCCGCCGCCGCAGCCGTACTCCTCTGCGGAGCCCTGGCCGGTGCCACCGCCACGGCAGGACAGGCAGGGGCGGCCACATCCGGCCCGTGCGACCTCTACGCGACCGGGGGCACCCCGTGCGTGGCGGCGCACAGCACGACGCGGGCGCTGTACGCCGCGTACAACGGGCCGCTCTACCAAGTCCGGCGCGCCTCCGACAACACCACGCGCGACATCGGCGTCCTGGCGGCGGGCGGCACCGCCGACGCGGCCTCCCAGGACGCGTTCTGCGCGGGCACGACCTGCCTGATCACGGTCGTCTACGACCAGTCGGGCCGAGGCAACCACCTCACCCAGGCCCCCGGCGGCGGCGCGGCGGGAGGCCCCGACAACCTCGCGAACGCGACCGCCGCGCCCACGACGGTGGGCGGTCACAAGGCGTACGGCGTCTTCGTCGCACCCGGCACCGGCTACCGCAACAACCGCACGAACGGCATCGCCACCGGTGACAGCCCCGAAGGCATGTACGCGATCTTCGACGGCACGCACTACAACGGCGGCTGCTGCTTCGACTACGGCAACGCCGAGACGGACAACAACGACGACGGCAACGGCACCATGGAGGCCATCTACTTCGGCAACATCAAGGTCTGGGGCTACGGCAGCGGCAACGGCCCCTGGATCATGGCCGACCTGGAGAACGGCCTGTTCTCGGGCGTCAACCAGCACTACAACGCGAACGACCCGACGATCAGCCACCGGTACACGACCGCCGTCGTCAAGGGCGGCCCGAACCACTGGGCGATCCGGGGCGGCGACGCGCAGTCCGGCGGCCTGTCCACCTTCTACGACGGGGTGCGCCCCAACGTCGCGGGCTACAACCCGATGCGCAAACAGGGAGCCATCATCCTGGGCATCGGCGGCGACAACAGCAAGGGCGCCCAGGGCACCTTCTACGAAGGCGTGATGACCACCGGCTACCCGTCGGACGCCACCGAGAACGCCGTCCAGGCGAACATCACCGCCGCCGGATACAGCACCTCCACCGGCGGGACGAGTACGGGCGCGCTGCACGCGGTGGGCGCGGGCAAGTGCCTGGACGTGCCGAACTCGTCCACCACGGCGGGCACCCAGCTCCAGATCCGGGACTGCTCCGGGGGCGCCAACCAGACCTGGACCCGGACGGCGTCCGGCCAGCTGACGGTCTACTCCGGCAGCGGCCAGATGTGCCTGGACGCCTACGGGGGCCAGACCTCCGCCGGTACGAAGGCGGTGACCTGGCCGTGCAACGGCGGGGCCAACCAGCAGTGGCAGCTGAACGCCGACGGCACGGTCACGGGCGTCCAGTCCGGCCTCTGCCTGGACGTCACCGGGGCCTCCACGGCCAACGGAGCCCTGGCGGAACTCTGGACGTGCAACGGCGGTTCGAACCAGCGCTGGAACCTCGGCTGACCTGAACGACGGCGGTCCGTACGGACCCACCCGCGCCCGGCATGACAGCCGTCGCCGGACGCGGGTCTCGGCGCGCCCTCAGACCTCTCTGACCAGCAGAGACATGGGATGTATGGGATCAGAAATCGCTGAGACAGGTCTATTGACAGGGTATTGAGCCTGTGGGACCACTGACGACATGGGATGTCTGAGTGCTCCACGACACCCCCTTCGCACCGGCACGGCACACTCCCCACCCCCCACGCCCAGCCGAGGACACAGGATGCAGTCTCCATCCGCTCCGCCCCGCAGCCTCGCGGCTCGCCTCTCCCGCTTACCGGCCCCGGCCGTGATCGGGGTGATGGCCCTGCTGGCCATGCTCCTGGCCGCCGCGCCCACCTGGCCGGCCCCCAAGTCCGGCCCGGCGCTGGTGAGTTCGGCGTCCGGACGATGTCTCGACGTCAAGGGCGAGGCCGACACCCCGGGCACGGCGCTGGAGATCCGGGACTGCGGCGACCAGGCCGGCCAGGCCTTCCAGTTCAGCGCGGCCGGCGAGCTGAAGACGCTGAACGGCACCCGGTGCGCGGACGCCGTCGACACCCGGACCACGCCCGGAGCCCCCGCCGTCATCCGCGCCTGCGACGGACGGGCGACCCAGGTGTGGCGGCAGAACACCGACGGCTCCGTCACCGCCACCGCCTCCGGATTCTGCCTGGACGTCAGCGGGGCGGCCACGGCCAACGGCACCCCGGTCATCCTGTGGACCTGCAACGGCCAGAGCAACCAGAAGTGGACCACGTCGACGCCCCCGCCCGCAGGCGGCTCCGGACCGTGCGACCTCTACGCGGCGGGCGGCACGGCGTGCGTGGCCGCGCACAGCACGGTGCGCGCCCTCTACGGCACGTACAACGGCTCCCTCTACCAGGTCAGGCGCGCCTCCGACAACGCCACCAGGGACATCGGCGTACGGGCACCCGGCGGCTTCGCCGACGCCGCCGCGCAGGACACCTTCTGCGCGGGCACCACCTGCGTGATCACCGTCGTCCGCGACCAGTCAGGACGCGGCAACGACCTCTGGTACCAGGGCTCGGCCCAGGTCCCGGGCTCCAGCCAGAGCAGCCCCGCGAAGGCGACCTCCGAGTCGCTCACAGCGGGCGGCACCAAGGCGTACTCGCTGTACATCAACCCCGGGAACAGCTACTGGCGCGACGGCCACCTCACGGGCGTACCGACCGGCGCCGCACCCGAAGGGGCGTACATGGTCACCAGCGGCACCCACGTCAACGCGGGCTGCTGCTTCGACTACGGCAACAGCGAGACGACCCGCAAAGCCGACGCGGCCGGGGCGATGGACGCGATCAACTTCGGCACCGAGTGCTGGTTCGGCGGCTGTGCGGGCAGCGGCCCGTGGGTGCAGGCCGACCTCGAATGGGGCCTGTACTCCGGCGGCAGCCAGTCCTGGAACCCGGGCCAGCGGGCGTTCCCGAACAAGTTCGTCACCGCGATGCTCAAGAACAACGGCACCTCGCGGTTCGCCCTCAAGGGCGGCAACGCCCAGTCCGGCGGCCTGACCACCCTCTGGGACGGCGGCCTTCCCGGCGGCTACAGCCCCATGAAGAAGCAGGGCGCCATCGTCCTGGGCAGCGGCGGAGACTGCTGCAAGCCGGGCGGCGGCGCCAACCAGAGCGCCGGCACCTTCTACGAAGGCGCGATCGTCGCCGGCTACCCCTCCGAGGCGACCGACAACGCGGTGCAGGCCAACATCACCGCCGCCGGCTACCGCTGACGGCCCCTCACCTTCCGTCCCCGCACCAGGAGTCGATGCCCCATGCCCTCGACCACCGTGAAAGCCGGACGCCCCAGGCAGCCCCGGCGCAGAGCCCTGGCCCTCGCCTTCTGCGCCACCCTGCTCGCCGCCGCCGTCCCCCTGCTCTCCCTCGGCACCGCCCAGCCCGCCGCCGCCCTCGGCAACGGGCTCGCCCTCACCCCGCAGATGGGTTTCAACGACTGGAACGCCTACGGGTGCAACGTCTCCGAGTCGCTGATCAAGTCCACCGCCCAGGCGATGCACACCAACGGCATGCAGGCCGCCGGCTACACGTACGTCAACATCGACGACTGCTGGATGACCCACAACCGCGACGCGGCCGGCCGTCTGGTCCCGGACCCCGCCAAGTTCCCCGACGGCATCAAGGGCACCGCCGACTACGTCCACTCCCTGGGCCTGAAACTGGGGATCTACGAGGACGCGGGCACCGCCACCTGCGCGGGCTACCCGGGCAGCCTCGGCCACGAGACCACCGACGCCCAGTCGTTCGCCTCGTGGGGCGTGGACTACCTGAAGTACGACAACTGCAACAACACCGGCGCACCCGCCCGGAACCGGTACACCGCGATGCGGGACGCCCTGGCGGCCACCGGCCGGCCGATCCTGTACAGCCTGTGCAACTGGGGCCAGGACAACGTGTGGACCTGGGGCGCGGACGTGGGCAACAGTTGGCGCACCACCGGAGACATCAGCGCGAACTTCTCCAGCATGCTGTCGATCTTCCACAGCAACGTCGGGCTCGCCTCCTACGCCGGTCCCGGCCACTGGAACGACCCCGACATGCTGGAGGTCGGCAACGGCTCGATGACGGCCACCGAGAACCGCAGCGAGTTCAGCCTCTGGGCGGAGATGGCCGCACCGCTCATCGCGGGCACCAACATCCCGCAGGCGAGCGCCGACACCCTGGCCGTCCTCACCAACTCCCGCGTGATCGCCGTCGACCAGGACCCGCTCGGCAAACAGGGCACCCTGGTGTCGTCCTCGGGAGGCCGGGACGTCCTGGCCAAGCCGCTTGCAGGCGGGGACGTGTCGGTGGCCCTGTTCAACGAGACGGGCTCCACCACGACCATCTCCACCACGGCCGGCGCCATCGGCAAGACGGGCGCGTCCTCCTACACCCTCACCGACCTGTGGTCCGGAGCGACCTCGACGACATCGGGCACCATCAGCGCCTCGGTACCGGCCCACGGCACGGTCATGTACCGGGTCGCGGGCGGCACCGGCGGGGGCGGCACCGGCGTGACCGGAGCGCTGCACGCCGTCGGCGCGGGCAAGTGCCTGGACGTGCCCGACTCCACCACGACGGCCGGGACCCAGGTGGTGATCTGGGGCTGCCACAGCGCCGCCAACCAGACCTGGACGCACTCCGCCTCCGGTCAACTCACCGTCTACTCCGGCCAGATGTGTCTGGACGCCTACGACAACCAGACCACGCCAGGCACCAAGGTGGTGATCTGGCCCTGCAACGGCCAGCGCAACCAGCAGTGGACGCTGCACCCCGACAGCGCGGGCGGCACGATCACCGGCGTCCAGTCCGGCCTGTGCCTGAACGTCACCGGAGGCGCCACAGCGGACGGAAGCCCCGCCGAGCTGTGGACCTGCAACGGCGCCGGCAGCCAGCGATGGACGCTGGCATGACCCGGCCACCGGCAGTCTCGGTGCCGCCCCACGGCACCGCCATCAAGGAGGTCTCCTTGACCGCAGCAGCAGTACCGACAGCGGCCGGCCGCCGGCCGAGGCGATTCCCGGTGGCGCTCCTGATCGCCCTGGTGATGGCCCTCGCCGCGCTGGGCACCCCGGCGTTCGCGACCTACACCCGTGGTGAGGCACCCGCCGTCGCGGACGCGTCCCTCCCCTGCGACCTCTACGCCGCAGGCGGCACCCCCTGCGTGACGGCGCACGCCACGACCAGGGCGCTCTTCGCGGCGTACAACGGGCCGCTCTACCAGATCCAGCGGAACTCCGACCGCGCCTACCGCGACATCGGGCTGCTCGCCCCGGGCGGCTACGCCGATGCCGCCGCACAGGTCTCGTTCTGCGCGGGCACCTCGTGCACCATCACGAAGATCTACGACCAGACGGCCCGGCACAACGACATGCCCATCTCCTGGGGCGGCTTCTGGAAGGGGCCGGGACCCAATGGCGCGGACGTGGGGGCCGACGCCATGGCCCTGCCGGTGACCGCCGCCGGGCACCAGGTCTTCGGCGTCAAGGTCACCCAAGGCGTCGGCTACCGCGTCGACCACGCGAGCGGCGTCCCCACCGGCTCCCAGCCCGAGGGCCTCTACATGGTGACGTCGTCGAACTACACCAACCAGTGGTGCTGCTTCGACTACGGCAGCGGCGAGAACTCCCACACCGACACCGGCAACGCCACCATGAACGCCATCTACTGGGGCAACGCCTGCTGGTTCAAGAACTGCACCGGAAGCGGGCCGTGGGTCGAGGCCGACCTGGAGAACGGCATGTTCCACACCAACACCGGCTCCAACAAGGACCCGAACAACCAGGGCGTGCACCTCCCGTTCGTCAGCGCGTGGCTGAAGAACAACGGCACCAGCAACTTCACCCTGAAGTACGGCAACGCCGCCACCGGCGGGCTGACCACCACCTTCTCCGGACCTCTGCCGGCCGGTTACTCCCCGATGAAGGTCGACAGCTCCGTCCTCCTCGGCACCGGGGGCGACAACAGCGTCTCGGGCCAGGGCGAGTTCTTCGAGGGCGCGATCACGGCGGGCTACCCCTCCGACGCCACCGAGAACGCCGTCCAGACCGGCGTCACCGCCGCCGGCTACGGCACGGGGAACGGCGGCGGCACCACCACCGGCGCGCTGCACGCGGTGGGCGCGGGCAAGTGCCTGGAGGTGCCCGGCAGTTCCACGACACCGGGGACGCAGACACAGATCCGGGACTGCTCCGGCGCCGCCAACCAGACCTGGACGCGCAGCGACTCCGGCGAACTGGCCGTCACTCTCGCGGGCAACCGCCTGTGCCTCGACGCCTCCGGGCAGGGCACCAGCAACGGGACCAAGGCCATCACCTGGACCTGCAACGGCCAGAGCAACCAGCGCTGGACGCTCACCCCCGACACCACCGTCACCAGCGCCCCGTCCGGACTGTGCCTGGACGTGTCGGGCGCGGCCACCGCCAACGGGACCCCCGTACAGCTGTGGGCGTGCAGCGGCCAGGCCAACCAGAAATGGACGCTGAACTGACCGCACGACCCCACCGACCTGCGAAAGGAACCCCACCGTGTCCGCATTCAGACGGCTGCTGCGGCGCCTGCGTGTCCCGACGGCCGTGCTCACGGGCCTCCTGCTGGCCGCCGGCGGCCTCGTCGGCACGGTCGCCACGCCGGCCCAGGCCGCCACCTCGATCACGGTCAACGGCACGTCCGGCGGCCGGACCTTCGACGGCGTCGGCGCGATCAGCGGCGGGGGCGGCAACAGCAGACTCCTGGTCGACTACCCCGAGCCCCAGCGAGGCCAGGTCCTCGACTACCTCTTCAAGCCCGGCTACGGCGCCTCCCTCCAGATCCTCAAGGCCGAGATCGGCGGCGACACCAACTCCACCTCCGGCGCCGAACCGAGCCACCAGCACACCCGCTCCGACCTGAACTGCGATCGGGGCTACGAGTGGTGGCTCATGGAGCAGGCCAAGGCCCGCAACCCCGCCATCAAGCTCTACGGCCTCGCCTGGGGCGCGCCCGGCTGGATCGGCGGCGGCAACTTCTGGTCCACCGACATGGTCAACTACCTGGTCTCGTGGCTGGGTTGCGCCAAACAGCACGGGCTGACCATCGACTACCTCGGCGGCTGGAACGAGCGCGGCTACAACGTCTCCTGGTACGTGCAACTACGTAACGCGCTCAACGCGGGCGGCTACGGCAACGTCAAGATCGTCGCCGCCGACTCGGACTGGGCCGTGGCGAACGACGTCAACTCCAACGCGGCGTTCCGGGCGGCGGTGGACAGCATCGGCACGCACTACCCCTGCGGCTACCGGTCCGCACAGACCAACTGCTCGGTCCCGGCGGCGGCCACCTCGACCGGCAAGCAGCTGTGGGCCAGCGAGAACGGCTCGGACGACTACAACGCGGGCGCCCCGGCCGTGGCCCGCGGCATCAACCGCGGCTACATCGACGGCCGGATGACCGCCTACCTCAACTGGCCGGTGGTCGCCGCGATCACCCCCAACCTGCCGTACCCCACCATGGGCGTCGCCCTGGCCGCGCAGCCGTGGTCCGGGCACTACGCGGTCGGCAAGAACACCTGGGTCATGGCGCAGACCACCCAGTTCACCGCCCCCGGCTGGAAGTACCTCGACTCCTCCAGCGGTTACCTCGGCGGCAACCGGAACAACGGCAGCTACGTCTCGCTGAGGTCCCCCGGCACCTCCGACTACTCCACCGTCATCGAGACGATGGACGCGGGCAGCGCCCAGACCCTGGACCTGAACGTGACCGGCGGCCTGTCGAACGGGACCGTCCACGTCTGGTCGACCGACGTCAACTCCACCAACCCGGCCGACCAGTTCGCGCACACCGCCGACATCACGCCCTCCGGCGGCTCCTTCAGCCTGACCGTGCAGCCCCACCGCGTCTACACCCTCACCACCACGACCGGCCAGGGCAAAGGCACCGCCACCGGCCCCGCCCAGGGCGCCATGAGCCTGCCGTACAGCGACTCCTTCGACGGCTACGCCACCGGCACCGAGGCGAAGTACCTCATGGACTGGCAGGGCGCCTTCGAGGTGACGGCCTGCGGCGCCGGACGCGGCGGCAGGTGCGTACGCCAGATGAGCCCCCAGAAGCCGATCACGTGGGACGCGCTGTCCGACCCGCACGCCCTGCTCGGCGACGTCGGCTGGGGCAACTACACGGTGTCGTCCGACGTCCTGCTCGAACAGCCGGGATACGTCGAGCTGATCGGCCGCGCGAACGGCCAGGACTACAGCAGCACCGGCGGGCTGAACGCCTACCACCTGCGGGTCAGCGACACCGGGGCCTGGCAGATCCTCAACTCGAACACCAACGGGAACGTCGCCACCCTCGCGAGCGGCACGACCGGAGCGCTCGGCACCGGCCGGTGGCACACCCTGGCCCTCACCTTCTCCGGCACCACCATCACCGCCGCCATCGACGGCGCGACGGCCGGTTCCGCGAGCGACCGCACCTGGGCGGGCGGGCAGATCGGCTACGCGACCAGCCAGAGCGAGACGGCGCAGTTCGACAACCTGTCCCTCACCCCCGGCAGCGGGGGAGGCGGTACGACCGGACGGATCGTCGGGGTCGCCTCCGGCCGGTGCGTGGACGTGCCCAACCAGTCGCAGACCCCCGGCACCCAGGTGACGCTGTGGGACTGCAACGGCGGCGCCAACCAGCAGTGGGCGAGCACCACGGCCGGTGAACTGCGGGTCTACGGCAACTCCTGCCTGGACGCGGGGAGCGGCGCCACCGGCGCCAAGGCCGTCATCGCGGCGTGCACGGGCGCCGCCGGACAGAAGTGGGCGTTCCACGACGACGGCACCATCACCGGCACCCCGTCCGGCCTGTGCCTGGACGCCACCGGCTCGGGAACCGCCAACGGCACCCTGCTGGCGCTGTGGACCTGCACCGGAGCCGGCAACCAGAAGTGGACGCGCGACTGACCGGCGCACCCATCCCGATTTTGAAGGGCACCCGCATGACCTTCACCCAGCACCCCCTCAGCCGCCGCCGGCTGCTCGCGGCGACCGGCGCGGCCACCGCCCTCGGCCTGCTGCGGTTCGCCCCGCAGGCCGCCGCCACCGACGGCCCCTCCAGCTACACCGCGAGCTGGGCCTCCGTCGACCAGCACCCCCCGTCCCCGGCCTGGTTCCAGGACGCCAAGTTCGGCATCTACTACCACTGGGGAGCCTTCAGCGTCCCCGCGTTCGGCAACGAGTGGTACCCGCGCAACATGTACGTCGGCGGCTCGAACGAGAACCGCCACCACATCGCCACCTACGGCGACCCCTCGGCGTGGCCGTACCACAACTTCATCGACGGAGCCCGCGACAAGGCGGGCAATTTCGTCCAGTTCGCCCCCAAGCTCGCCTCGCAGGGCGGGAGTTGGGACCCAGACGCCTGGGCCAGGCTGTTCAAGGCGGCGGGCGCCCGGTTCGCGGGCCCTGTCGCCGAACACCACGACGGGTTCTCGATGTGGAACAGCCGCGTAAACCCCTGGAACTCCGTCCAGCACGGCCCGAGACTCGACCTCGTCGGGCTGCACGCCCAGGCCATCCGGGGGCAGGGCCTGAAGTTCATGGCCTCGCTGCACCACGCGTACCACTTCAACGGCTACTACGACCACGTCCCCGGCCAGTCCGACCCCGCCCTGCGCATCCTCTACGGCCAGCAGGGCACGGCGGCCGAGAACAAGCTCTGGTACGACAAGCTGATCGAGGTCATCGACGGCTACCAGCCGGACCTGGTCTGGCAGGACTTCGACCTGAACCTCGTACAGGAGTCCTACCGGCTCCAGTTCCTCGCGCACTACTACAACCAGGCCGTCGCCTGGAACAAGGACGTGGCCGCGACCTACAAGGACGGCCTCAACAACAAGGGCGAGGTCTTCGACTTCGAGCGCGGCGGCCCGGCGGGGCTGCTCACCCCCTACTGGCTGACCGACGACAGCATCTCCTCCTCCAGCTGGTGCTACACCGTGGGCATCGGCTACTACACGACGCAGGCCCTGCTGCACGCGCTGATCGACCGGGTCAGCAAGGGCGGCACCATGCTGCTGAACATCGCGCCGATGGCCGACGGCACCATCCCCTCCGGCCAGCAGTCGATCCTGCTCGGCATGGGCGACTGGCTCGGCCGCTTCGGCGAGGCCGTCTACGGCACCCGCACCTGGACCAGCTACGGCGAGGGCCCCACCAAGATGGGCGGCGGCTCGTTCAGCGGACCGGTGGCCGGGAAACCGCAGGACGTCCGCTTCACCCGCAGCCAGGACAACAAGGTCCTCTACCTCACCGCGCTGGGCTGGCAGGGCGCCACCCTGACCGTCACCACGCTGAGTTCCGGGCGGTTCAACCTCGGCACCCTGACCTCGGCGCAGCTGTTGAACAACACCGCCGGTACCTACACCAACCTGCCCGCCCCGACGCAGGACGCCTCCGGCCTGCACTTCGCCATGCCGTCGTCGAATCCGCCGTACAGCGCGCTGGCCTACACGGTCAAGCTCACGTTCTCCGGTGAGATCCCCGTGCTGGGCGCACCGGGCGGCTCCACCGCCTGGGTCAGGATCGCCAATGTGACCAGCGGGCTGGTGCTCGACAGTGGGGGCTCCGTCGCCTCCGGTTCCAACCTCAAGCAGTGGAACTACGACGGCAGCGCCAACCTCCAGTGGCAGCTCGTCGACCTCGGGAACGGCTACTTCCGCATCATGAACCGCGCCAACGGCATGGCCGCCGACAGCTGGGGCAACGCCGCCAACGGCGCTCCCGCCCGGCAGCAGGCGTGGAACGGCGGCAACAACCAGCAGTGGTCGCTGAACAGCCTCGGCGGTGACCGCTATCAGATCGTCAACCGGGGGACCGGTACCGCCCTCGACGGCAGCGGGAGCACGACCGTGGGTGCGACTGCGGCGCTGTGGGCACCGAATGCGAGCACCAACAACGCGTGGACGGTCACTGGGGTGTGAGCTGCCCGGTCGGCCCGTCTGTTGGACGACTCTCTGTCATCCGCGCTTCCTGTTCATCCCCCACAACGGAAGAGGACGTGCATGAAACACAAACCGCTCCTGCTGTCCCTCGTGGCAGCGATGCTCCTCGTTCTGTCAGCCGCCGGAACCTCCTTAGGCCAAGGCCGCGCCGCGCCGACCTCCGGTTGCGGCAAGGCGCCGACCCTGACCAGCGGCACCCACACGATCCAGAGCGGTGGCCAGAACCGCAGCTACATCCTCAGGGTCCCGGCTGGCTACGACAACAACCGCCCCTACCGGCTGGTCTTCGGCTTCCACTGGCTGGGCGGCACCATGAACGACGTCGACTCGGGCGGCACCGACGGATACAACTGGTCCTACTACGGCCTGCGGCGCCTCGCGGACAGCGCGAACAACGGCACGATCTTCGTCGCCCCCCAGGGCAACGGCAACGGCTGGGCCAACCCCGGCGGCCAGGACGTGGCCTTCGTCGATGCCATGGTCAGCCAGATCGAGTCGGGCCTGTGCGTCGACTCCAGCCAGCTGTTCTCCGCCGGCTTCAGCTACGGCGGCGCGATGTCCTACGCCCTCGCCTGCTCCCGGGCCACGGTCTTCCGCGCGGTCGCGGTCTACTCCGGCGCGAACCTCAGCGGGTGCAGCGGCGGCAACCAGCCCATCGCCTACATGGGACTGCACGGCCTCCGGGACAACGTGCTGCCCATCCAGTCGGGACGGGACCTGCGCAACACCTTCGTCCGGGCCAACGGCTGCACCCCGCAGAATCCGCCCGAGCCGGCCAACGGCAGCCTGACGCACATCATCACCACCTACTCCGGATGCCGGTCCGGATACCCCGTCACCTGGGCCGCGTTCGACGGAGCGGGACACGACCCCGGCCCGATCGACGGCTCCACCGGTGACGGCTGGCGCACCTGGACGTCGGGGGCGGTGTGGCAGTTCTTCACCCAGTTCGGCTCCAACAACGAGCCGCCGCCGACCACAGGGAACCAGCAGATCGTCGGCCGGCAGTCCGGGCGCTGCCTCGACATCAACAACTCCACGACCACCAACGGCACCCAGGCCCAGCTCTGGGACTGCAACAGCGGCTCGAACCAGCGGTGGACCTACTCCACCGGAAAGCAACTGGTCGTCTACGGCACCAAGTGCCTGGGCGTCGGACAGTCTCCCGCCAGCGGTACACCGGCGACGATCGGGGACTGCGGCGGGCAGGCGGACCAGCAATGGAACGTCAACGCCGACGGCACGATCACCACGGCGCAGGCGGGCCTGTGTCTGGACGCGGTCGGCCAGGGCACCGGGAACGGGACGAAGATCCAGGTGTGGAGCTGCTCGGGAGGTGACAACCAGCACTGGAGCATGCGGAACTGACCTGTCTGCGGGGGCCAGGCACGGTGACGTGACCGGGCCTGGCCCCCGGTTTTCTGTAAGAGCCGTCAGCCCACGACCGCCGCGCGTACGCACAGTACGTCCGGCAGGTGCGAGGCCAACTGCCGCCAGGTGTCGCCCTCGTCGGCCGACGCGAACACCTCGCCGTTGCGGTTGCCGAAGTAGACGCCCGCCGGGTCCGCGTCGTCCGTGCACAGCGCGTCCCGCAGCACCGTGCCGTAGTGCGCGGCCTGCGGGAGGCCCGCGCTCAGCGGCTCCCACGTCTCGCCCGCGTCCGTCGTACGGAACACCCGGCAGCGGTGGTCCGCCGGGACCCGGTCGGCGTCCGCCGTGATCGGGAAGACGTACGCCGTACCGCCCCGGTGCGGGTGCGCGGCGACCGCGAAGCCGAACGTCGACGGCAGACCCGCGCCGATGTCCTTCCAGTGCGCGCCCCCGTCGTCGCTGCGGTACACGCCCCAGTGGTTCTGGAGGTACAGCCGGTCCGGGTCCGCCGCGTCCCGCGAGACCTTGTGCACGCACTGGCCGAACTCCGGGTCCGGGTCCGGCAGGAACACCGCCGAGACACCCGAGTTGGACGGCGCCCAGCTCGCCCCGCCGTCCGTCGTACGGAACACGCCCGCCGTCGACACCGCGACCGTCACCGCGCGCGGGTCGCGGGCGTCCGTCAGGACCGTGTGCAGGCCCTCACCGCCGCCGCCCGGAACCCACTTCGAGCGCGTCGGGTGCTCCCACAGCGGCCGGACCAGCTCGAAGCTCTCGCCCCGGTCCTCCGAGCGGTACAGCGCCGCCGGTTCCGTGCCCGCGTACACCACGCCCGGTTCGGCCGCCGCCGGGTGCAGCTGCCAGACGCGCTCCAGCGAGGCCTCCGTGTCCTGCGGGAACTTCACCGCCGGCTTCGCCGGTTCCGTCCACGTCCGCCCCAGGTCGTCCGAGTGGAACACCGACGGGCCCCAGTGCGCGCTGTCGCCTCCGGCGAGGAGGCGCGGCGATGCGCCCCTCGTGTCGATGGCGACCGAGTAGATCGCCTGCGCGTTGAAGTACGGGCTCTCGTCGAACTCCCACTCCGTGCCGCTCTTCCTGCGCCCGATGAACAGGCCCTTGCGGGTTCCCACGGCGAGCAGTACCTCGGTCATTTCCGGTCACCTCCGCGACGTCTTTGTCCCAGCACCGGCCAGTCTGCACCCCGCCACTGACAGTCACCTCCGGAGTCCATATCGTCGCAGGTCAGCAGGGTCGGACAGAGGTTCGAGCGCCTCTCCTCGGGCGCATTCCGGCGGACGCCTGCGCGGGTGGCGGGGTGCGTGGGAATGTCGGGTCACACGACTCGCCCTGAGCATCCGGGCGGCTCGCTTCGTATGGAAGTGCGGTCGGGGGATGTTCGCGCGCTCATGAGGAGGAAGCCTGCGATGGCGTTCCGTGGTCCGGGGATGTGGCTGTGGCGCGATCGGCGCCCGCAGGGGTCGGTGTGGCGTGATCGGCGGGCGCGGGTGCTGCTGTGGCGCTGGCGGAGCAATCCCCTCCGGCGGCGTTCCGACGTCGTCGAGGCGTGGGTGCTGCTCGGGGCGTGGGTGTTCGCCGTCCTGACCGGGGTCCTTGCCGGGTGGGCCGCCGCCGACAGCATGGAACAGGGGCTCGCCCGCGAGCGCGCGGAGTGGCACACGGTCGAGGGGACCCTCGCGGAGTCGGCTCCGCCGCCGTCCGCCGACCCGCAGAGTCCCGCCCGTACGGAGCAGCTCTGGACCAAGGTCACCTGGCCCGGGCCCGACGGCATACCCCACTCCGGCCAGGTCCGGGTCCCGGCGGGCAGCTCCGCGGGCACGCACGTCCAGGTCTGGACGGACGCGCAGGGCCGCCTGGTCACCGAGCCGACCACCCCTTCCCAGGCCCGCCTGCGCTCCACCCTGGTCGGCACCCTCGCGGGCACCGCGACGGCGGCGGTCCCTTTCATCACCGGCAGGCTCCTGCGGGGGCGGCTGGAGCGGCGGAGGATGGATCAGTGGGGGGCGGACTGGGCTCGGTTCGATCCGCTGTGGGGGAGGCGGCAGACGGGGTGAGGGTGGTCCGAGTGTGTGAGGCTGGGAACCGGGGTTCAGAGGTGTGCCGTCAGGGTTCGGCACAGGGTCAGTAGCTTCTCGTCCTGGACGATGGTCTGTCCGCTCGGCCCGGTCGTGTGGCGGCGTCGGTGGGTCAACTCCGTTGTCGCCAGGTCGAGTAGAGGTGCGGCGGCTTCGGGGGTGAGGTTCGTCAGGGTTGTCGCTATGTGTACGCGGGTGTGGGGATGCGATTGCCAAGCGGACCGTAGGACGGTGTTCACCTCGCTCTCGATCTCGCCGGTGACAGAGGTGATCGCGCAGGCCGCCGAGACTCGTTCCCACGTGTCGGGGGAGTCGGTCATGAGACGCCTCAGGCGGGGCAGCGCGGGGCGGGCCGCAGGGCCCAGGTGGGACAGGCGGCGGGCTGTGAGGGCACGGTGGTGGGGGTCGGTGCTGCTCAACTCGTCGAGCAGCACCGGGAGTACGAGGGACACGTCCGGCTCGATCGCCCAGAGTGCCGCAGCAGCAGCCCCCTTGTGTACGCCGCGCAACGCGTCGCGCACGACCGGCAGAGCCTCCCGCGCGGCACTTTCCATCGCCTCCAACGCCCCGAACCCCGCCTCGACAAGCCCGGCAACCCCACGCTCCAACACCCGCACCACCCCAGGCACGGCGCCCGGATCCCGCAACTCCCCGACGGCGACAAGCAACCCCCGGACAACCTCCTCCGACTCGGGCTGCTCAAGAGGCACAACTTCCAAATGCCGCCGCAAGACAGGCGCGAGCGAGGCTCCCTCCGCCCCCAAATACGGCACCACGGCCGCAGCATGCCGAGGCAACTCCCCGTCACCCAACACCTCCCTCAACACCCCCACAGCCCGCCGATCCCCACACCGAGCCAACGCAAGCAACGCCCCTCCCAGCACAACAACTCCCCGAGGCCCACCACCGGAGGCCGTACCCGACCCAACCGATCCACCCCCTCCAACACTCTCGGGCCCAACCTCGCCCACCTCGGCACCCCCTCCGGAAACCACCGACCCCTCAGACCCGCCCACCCCTCCGAACCCAGCCGACCCACTCACCCCACTAGGCACCACCTCGCTCCCCAACGCCCGCACCTCACCAACAGGGAACACCTCGCCGGAAGCTACGGAACTGCCCAGCCTCCTCACCCCTGCGTCGGTGGAGTCCGTGGGGCCGTCCAACTCGCTCGCCTGCGCGTTGCTGGAAGCCGTGGAGCCGCCTGGTCCGCCCGCCTCTGCTGCCTCGGGGGTCGTGGAGTCGTCCAACCTGCTTGTTCCCGCCTCGCCGGAGGGCGTGGTGCCGCTTAGCCTGCTCACGCCTGCGTCGGTGGAGTCCGTAGGTCCGTCCGGTTCGCTGGCTTCCACGTTGCCGGAAGCCGTGGTGCCGCTTAGCCCGCTTACCTCCGCTGCGTTGGAGGTCGAGGGGGCGTCCGGTTCGCTGGCCTGCGCGTTGCTGGAAGGCGTGGCGCCGCTTAGCCTGCCCGCCTTCGCCGCCTCGGGGGCCGTGGGGTCGTCCAGCCCCCTCGTCCTTGCCTCGCCGGAGGTTGTGGTGCCGCCCAGCCCACCCACCCCCGCCTCGGCGGCAGCCGCAGAGCCACCCAGCCCCCTCACCCCTCCGAACCCCGTCACCCTTCCGCCCACCCCCACACCACCGCCCGAAGCTGCCGCCTCCCCCGACCCCGTCCCACCCCCCGCCCTCCACCTCTCGACCCACCCCTCAGGCCGCCCCGCCACCAGCGAGTACAACCGGTCCGCAGCAGGCGCCCCCACCCCGAACAACCCTCCGAGCACAGACACAGCCGCATCCCGCAACCGCCCCTCCTCAGCGACCAGTTGCTCCCCGATCAGCGCGACGAGCCCCGAGTGGTCCGCGCGCCACTCCCGGATGAACCCGGCGGAGAGCAGCACGGCGTTGCAACGGTCTGTGGGGGAGGGGAGGCGGAGTTGGGTCTGGAGGAGGGCGGTTCGGGTGGGGACGTCGTCGGCGAGGGCGCTGTGCAGCGTACGCATCAGATGCGCGCCCTGCTCGTCGGACGGCCGCAGCCGGTGCAACCGCCCCGTGAGCGTCTGCTCCGAGCCCGGCGACTCGCACGCGCGCGTGGACTGCGACGACCGTTCCCGCAGGAGCCGCGCCGTGAGGGCGACCAGGTCGGGCGGGAGCCGATCAGGCGCGTACGCGGCGAGTTGACCGAGGACGGCGAGGCGCAGGACGGGCGGGTTGGGCGAGGGAAGGTACGTGGTGAGGAGCGCGACCGCCTCGCCCGCGTACGCGGGATGCCGCCGCACGAAGAGCCCGACGGCCTCGACGACGGCGATCAGCGCATCGTCGTCCCGCTCGAACCGCAGCCGCCGGCTCAGAAGCGGCAGCACCCGCGAGGGCTCGTCCAGAAACCGCGCCACCCCGGTGACGGCAGCACGCCGAACGGCAGGATCGGAATCAAGGGTGAGCGCGACGAACAACTCACCCCCCGCACGAACGGCAGCCGCCCCCGAACCACCCACCCAGCCAGAAGCACCCTCCGCACCGACCTCACCTGAACCGCCAAACCGGCCCACCGAATCACCCCCCTCCTCCCCAATGCTCAACAACAGCTCCAGCACCCCCGCCCGATCCCCGCCCCCCTCCCGCGCGGCCACCGCCAGCAAGAACGGCACCGCCGCCAGTGTCGAGTCGTACACCCCGCCCCCGTGATGCACAGCCCCGTACAACGCGTCCAGCGCCGCCTCCCGCTCGCCCCGCTCCTCGGAGGCCAGCGCCCGCAGCCACCCGGGTACGTCCCCGGCGTCGCCGTGTGCGTGGTGCAGTGAGGTCCAGTCGACCTCGTCGATCCCCGTGAACACCTGGTCCTCCCCCGGACGGTGTGTCAGAAGTGCCACCTGATCACGAGTGTGCACCACGCCACTGACAACGATGCGGAGTCGAGGGGTGACTCAGAGGAAACGGGACGTCAGAGCCCTGGGGGAAGCGCGCGGTCGAGGATCGCGGTGAGGTCGGCGGAGTCGGGGAGCGTACCGAAGGAGTGCCCCCAGTCCCCGTCGAGCCGGCTCGCGCAGAACGCATCGGCGACGGCGGCCGGGGCGTGCCGGACGAGGAGGGACGCCTGGAGGGTGAGGGCCATGGTCTCGACGACACGGCGGGCCTGGGAGGGGGAGGCGGTCGCGGCCAGACGCCGTACGCGCGCGTGGGCCGCGTCGAGGCGCGCGTCCGCCCCACGGGCGAGGGCGAGTTCCGCGTCGTACGCCTCGGCGGTGGCCGGATCGCGGGTCAGCGCGCGCAGGACGTCGAGCGCGTTGACGTTGCCGGAGCCCTCCCAGATGGACAGCAGGGGGGCTTCCCGGTAGTGGCGGGGCATGCCGGAGTCCTCGACGTACCCGTTGCCGCCCAGGCACTCCAGGGCCTCGGCGGTGAACGCGGGCCCGCGCTTGGTGACCCAGTACTTGCCGACGGCGGTGGCGAGGCGGCGGAAGGCCCGCTCACCGGCGTCCCCGCGCGCGGCGCGGTCGGCGGCGCCCGCGAGGCGCAGGGTGAGCGTCGTCGCCGCCTCGGATTCGAGCGCGAGGTCGGCGAGGACGTTGCGCATGAGGGGCTGGTCCAGCAGGCGCGCGCCGAACGCGGTGCGGTGGCGGACGTGGTGGCCGGCCTCGACGAGGGTCTTGCGCATCAGGGTCGCCGTCGCCATCACACAGTCCAGACGCGTGCAGTTGACCATGTCGATGATGGTCTTCACACCCTGCCCCTCGGGCCCGACCAGCCAGCCGACCGTGCCGTCGAACTCGGGCTCGGAGGACGCGTTGGAGCGGTTGCCGAGCTTGTCCTTGAGGCGCTGGATCCGGAACGGGTTGCGGGTGCCGTCGGGCAGGACGCGCGGGACGAGGAAGCAGGACAGGCCGTCGGGCGCCTGGGCCAGCACGAGGAACACGTCGCACATGGGGGCCGACGTGAACCACTTGTGCCCGCGCAGGACGTACACGCCGGGCTCGGCGGTCGGCGTGGCCGTCGTCGTGTTCGTCCGGACGTCCGACCCGCCCTGCTTCTCGGTCATGCCCATGCCCGCGAGGATGCCGCGCTTCTCCGTCGGCACGCGCAGGCCGGGCTCGTACGCGCGCGCGGTGAGCAGCGGTTCGTACACCTTCGCGAGGTCCGGCTGGTGGCGCAGGGCCGGGACGGCGGCGTACGTCATCGAGACCGGGCAGCCGTGGCCCGCCTCGGTGTGGTTCCACACGAGGCCGCCCGCCGTACGCGCGACGTGCGCGCCGGGGCGGTCGTCCGCCCACGCGGAGCCCGCGAGGCCCTCGGAGACGGCGACGTCCATCAGGGAGTGCCAGCTCGGGTGGAAGTCGACCTCGTCCACGCGGTGGCCGTAGCGGTCGTGCGTGCGCAGGGTCGGTTCGTGGCGGTTGGCCAGGTCGCCCCACTCCTGCGCCTCGACGCCGCCCGCGCGCAGGCCCAGCGCGCGGACGTCCGCCTCGGCCCACGCCGCGCCCTCGCGGCGCAGGCCCTCCAGGAGAGCGGGGTCGGCCGAGGCGTCGTAGGGGGCGAGGGGCGGCGGCTGGTTCGTGACGTCGTGGGTGGCGGACGGAGCGGGCGTCGATGACATGCATCCATGTTGCGCCTCCGCTGCGGCTGTAGCAATAGTGCAACACGAAGAGGCGGGCCGTAGAGTACGTGCCCATGCGCAGGGAGGTTTCGGCGGAGACGGGGCTACGGCCGCTGTCCGCCCGGTCGGTCGTCCTGAGTCTGCTGCTCGGCGCGCAGCCGCCCGAACTGCCGGTGCGGGAACTCGTACGTCTCGTCGAGCCGTTCGGCATCGGCGGGTCCACCCTCCGCGCCGCCCTCAGCCGGATGACCGCCGCCGGCGACCTGCGCTGCGCGGACGCGGTGTACGGCCTCAGCGACCGCCTCCTCGAACGCCGCCGGCGCCAGGACGAGGCGCTGCACCCGCGCACGCGCGCGTGGACCGGCGACTGGGAGATGGCCGTCATCACGACGACGGGCCGCCCGGCGGCGGAACGAGCGGAACTCCGGGCCGACCTGACGGCCCTGCGCCTGGCGGAACTCCGCGAGGGCGTCTGGCTGCGCCCGGCAACGCTCCTGCGCCCTTGGCCCGCCCGCCTCACCGAGCTGACCCACCACTTCACGACACGCCCGACGAACCCGTCCCGGGAACTCGCGGCGACCCTCTGGCCGTTGACGGACTGGAAGACCACCGGCACGGCCCTGCTCCGCCACACGGACCGCTCCACAACCCCAGCCGACCGCTTCACGACTTTCACCGCAGTAGTCCGCCACCTCCTCTCCGACCCCGTCCTCCCACCCGACCTCCTGCCCCCCGGCTGGCCGGGAGAGGCCCTGCGCAGGGCCTACGCCGACTACCGCCAGGAGTTCGAAACCCAACTCACCGGCGAAGGGGACACCGACAACGCGATGGGCGCGGGGCGAAGCAGGGAGGCGGAGGGAGCGCAACGGGCGGAGTGAGGGCCGCACGCGCAGAGGCGGCACGCCGAGGACGGTGCTCAGCCGAAACCCCGAACCCCGGCCGCGCGCAACACCGTGCGGGTGCGTTGCGTGCGGCCGGGTATCCCGTGGGAGGACTACCTGTACGTGATGTCCGACGTCGCGTACTTGCAGTACGTGCCGTCCGGGCCGGAGCCGTTGGTCGTCGGTTCCTTGCCCGTGTTGTTGCCGATGTACTTCTGGCAGGGCACGATCTTGCGGCTGCCGTCGCCGACGATGGTGATGCCCCGCAGGGTCGCGCTGTCACCGTAGTTGGTGTTGATGCCGACGAGCTTGCCGCCGGAGTAGGTCGCCTCGATGGAGTTGAGGTTGACGGTCCGCTTGTACTGCGTCGAGCAGTTGCCGCAGGACCGCACGAAGGTGCCGAAGTTCTGGACGGCGAAGTTGGACACGTTGAGCGTCCCGGCGCCGTTGAACTGGAACACCTTGTCGCTGGCGGAGCGCGCGCCCCCGCCGGAGACGGTGTAGACGTTGGAGGAGGACGAGCCCCGGAAGGTCGCGGCGTCCTCGCCGACGTCCTCCCACCAGACGTTCTGGAGTGTGCAGGCGCCCTTGCAGTGGATGCCGTCGGCGGCGGGCGCCCCGATGATGACGTTCTTCAGGACGGCCCCGGCGGCGAGTTCGAGGATCGGGTCCTGGTCCTCGTTCTGCCCGCCGGTGCCGAGGTCGCCGCTGCCGTAGAGCCGCTTCATCCCGTAGTCCTTGGTGCCGGAGACCGGGATCGTCGCGGTGACGGCCTGGCTCCCGTTGGCAGACGGCCAGGTCGCCGCCTGCACGGGTGAGGCCGCGCCGCTAGTCATGATCATGCCAAACGAGAGCGAGAGTGCGGCGAGGCCACTGCCTGCTGCACGCGTTAAAGAGGTCATGTCCCGTGTGCCTTCTTCCTGTTGGGGAGTGAAACGCCGTGGAAAGAGGGGAGGCGTTCGCGAGGAGTACGAGCCGTCAGAGCTTCCCGACCCCCGCCCCCGCCGACACCGACGCCACCACGGACGACGCCGGCTCAGCGGTGTACGCATACGGCGGCGCCGTGAACGACCCGGTCCGCGACACCTCGGTCACCGCGCCCCCGAGATCGTTGCCGCGCAGATTCGCGAACCCGTCGACATCGCTGCTCCGACTCGTCGTCACCGCGATCTTCGTGTTCCGGAAGACGTTGTTCTCGACGAGCATCTGCGCACCCATCCGCGAGTGCACGCCGGTCTCCGCGCCGGTGACGTAGTTGTCGTAGAAGTGCCCGGTCCCGAACCGCAGACTGGGGATCCGCGAGTACACGTCGCTGAACAGGTTGTGGTGGTACGTCACCCTCAAGTGCCCGGTGTCCTCGGCGGAGTTCTTGTCGCTGTGCCCGACGAGCGACCCCTTGAAGTGGTCCTTGAAGGTGTTCCAGGACACGGTGACGTGGTCCGAGCCGTGATTGATGTCGAGCAGGCCGTCGTAGTGGTCCTTGTCGTGACTGCGGTCGGCGGAGAAGGAGTTGTGGTCGATCCACACCTTCGTCGAGCGCTGCACCTCGATGCCGTCGGCGGGAGCCAGCGGCTTGCTGATGGCGAGGTTGCGGATCACGACGTTCGTGACGTTCTTCAGCCGCAGCCCGCCACCGGTGAACCCGGACGACGAACCGACGCCCAGAACCGTCGTGTTGGACCCGACGTCGACCTGACCGCTCAACGTGATCAGGCCGTTGACCCGCACGACCTTCGAACTACCGCCGGTCACCGCCGACTTGAACGCGTCCAGGGTCGAGACGGTGACCGCCGAGGCGCTGCCGCCACCGGTCGTCCCGGCGCCGAACCCGACGGGCGAGGACTCTGCCGCCCCGGCAGGGTGGGGGAGGGCGAGGGCAAGCGCCGCCGCCAGTGCGGCCTGTGCGGTCCTGCGGGCCAGGGGATGCGTACGCATGGGGGGCGTCCCTTCACGAGGGCATGGTTGTACATGTCCGTGAACAAAAAACGTGATGTTGAGCGCCAGTGCGAGCGTGATGCGGCCTTTGGGGGGAACTAAAGCGCGGCTCGGTCACATCATTGAACGGAACGTAGAGGGCAAGCGCTTTCTGGTCAACGCCTCGCGCAGAACGGATCCGGCCGCTCCGAAAGTCCCGAAAGTCGCGTGGGAGCGCTTCCATGGGGTGGCGTGCCCATGCCACCATGCGAATCGGACGACCGCCGAAGCCGCGCCCTGCCGACGCGACCGAACTCCCCCCGCTGACCCGTCCCCGAGCCGTGACCAGAAGGGACCGATCCGTGTCCACCCTCAATTCCCCCCGCACGGCGCTGCGTTCGGCGCTCACTGCGCTCGTCGTGCTGCTGGCGGCGCTGTTCCTCGCCCCGCCGCCCGCCTCCGCCGCACCCGTGCCGCCCGCGACCTTCACCGAGGTCACCGGCTTCGGCGCCAACCCCAGCAACCTCCGCATGTGGGCGTACGCGCCGGCCAATGTCAGCGCCCACCCGGCCGTCATCGTCGCCGTGCACTGGTGCGGCGGCTCCGCGACCGACATCTACAACGGCAGCGAGTACAAGTCCCTCGCCGACCGGTACGGCTTCGTCGTCGTGTACCCGTCGGTGACCCGCGCCAGCAAGTGCTGGGACGTCTCCTCCCCGCAGGCACTCAAGCGCGGCGGCGGCAGCGACCCCGTCGGCATCAAGTCGATGGTCGACTGGGCGGTCACCAACTACGCCGCCGACAAGACCAAGATCTTCGTCACCGGCATGTCGTCCGGCGCGATGATGACGAACGTCCTGCTCGGCGACTACCCGGACGTCTTCGCGGCCGGCGCCGCCTTCGCGGGCGTCCCCTTCGCCTGCTTCGCCACCACGAACGGCTCCGAGTGGAACAGCGACTGCGCGAACGGCACGATCATCCGCACCCCGCAGGCGTGGGGCGACCTCGTCCGCGGCGCCTACCCCGGCTACACCGGCCCCCGGCCGCGCATGCAGCTGTGGCACGGCACCCAGGACGACACCCTGCGCTACCCCAACTTCGGCGAGGAGATCAAGCAGTGGACCAACGTCCACGGCCTGACCCAGACCCCGTCCTTCACCGACTCGCCGAACGGCTGGACCCGCACCCGCTACGGCTCCACCGGTGACCGGGCCCCCGTCGAGGCGATCAGCGTCCAGACCGGCCATGGCGTGTACGCCGCCGGCATGGGCGCCCGCGTCCTGACCTTCTTCGGCCTCACCCCCGACCCCGGCGGCCCCGGCAACCCCAACCCGCCGACCGGGCCCTGCAAGGTGACGTCCAGCGTCAGCGCCTGGAACACCGGCCTCACCAACTCCGTGACCATCACCAACACCGCCACCGCCGCGGTCAACGGCTGGCGCCTCGCCTTCACCCTCCCCGCCGGCCAGACCATCACCAGCGGCTGGGGGGCGACGTACGCGCCCGCCTCCGGCGCGGTGACGGCCACGAACGTGGCGTACAACGCGGCGCTCGCGCCCGGCGCGTCCGTGACCGTCGGCTACCAGGCCAACCACACCGGCAACTCGGCCGCGCCGAGCGCCTTCACCCTCAACGACACTGCCTGCTCGTAGAGTTGACAGGACGTCAAGAAGCCGGGGGGTCCTGTGACTTCCCGGCTCCGTCCTCTGGACGTCAGCTTTCTGCCTGCGCGGCGACCGGTGAACTCGCCTTCGAGGGAAGGTGGTTGAAGAGCAGGTTCAGGACGATCGCCGTCAGGCACCCCGCGCTGATCCCGCTGTTCATGACCGTCTGGAACCAGTCGGGGAACTTCGCGTAGACCGTCGGCACCCCGACCGGCAGCAACCCCACCGCGACCGACACGGCGACGACGGTCAGGTTGTGGTTGTCGCGGAAGTCCACCCCGGCCAGCGTGCGCAGACCGCTCGCCGCGACCGTCCCGAACATCGCGAGCCCCGCTCCGCCCAGCACGGGCGCCGGTACGGCGGCGACCACCGCGCCCAGCTTGGGCAGCAGCCCGAGGACGACGAGCATCCCGCCCGCAGCCGCGACGACCCACCGGCTGCGCACCCGCGTCATCCCGACCAGCCCCACGTTCTGCGCGTACGCCGTGTACGGGAACGTGTTGAACACCCCGCCGAGGACGGTCGACAGGCCGTCCGCGCGCAGCCCGTCCGCGAGCGAACTCTCCTTCACCTCACGGCCGGTGAGCTCGCCGACCGCGATCAGGTCGCCGGTCGTCTCGGTCATCGTCACCACGGCCACGACCAGCATCGAGATGATCGCCGACGCCTCGAACACCGGCGCCCCGAAGTGGAACGGCGTACTGATCCCGACCCAGTCCGCGTCCCCGACCCCGCCGAAGTCCGTGAACCCGAACGGGACGGCGACCGCGAGCCCGACGACGATCCCGGCGAGCACAGCGACCCGGCTCAGGAAAGGCGGCCCGAACCGCTGGACGAGCAGGACGACCGCGAGGACGAACGCGGCCAGCCCGATGTTCTTCGGCGCCCCGAAGTCCGCCGAACCGACCCCGCCCGCAGCCCAGTTGCCCGCGACCGGCAGCAGCGACAGGCCGATGACGAGGATCACCGTCCCGGTCACCAGCGGCGGGAAGAACCGCAGCAGCTTCCCGAACACCGGTGCCAGCAGCATGATCGCGAGCCCCGCCACGATCACCGAGCCGTAGATCGCGGGGAGTCCACCTCCCGTCGTACCGATCAGCACCATCGGTGACACCGCCGCGAACGTACAGCCCTGCATGATCGGCAGCCGTACGCCGAACCGCCAGAACCCCACGCACTGGATCAGCGTCGCGATCCCGCACACCAGGAGGTCGGCGGTGATCAGGTACGCCAGGTCGGCCGCCGAGAGCTTCATCGCGCCGCCGACGATCAGCGGGACGGCGACCGCACCCGCGTACATCGCGAGGACGTGCTGGAGGCCGAAGGCGGCCAGGTGACGTATCGGCGGCACCTCGTCGACGGGGTGGACGGTCATGTGCGCTCCTGAGCGGAAGGGGACGGAAAGCGGCAGGATGTGACCGTAGGACGGTTGAACAGATTGTTGATTTCCGGGGTGTTGCCGCTCTGTATCCCGCGTATCAGGTGCCGGTATCAGGCGCTGGGGGACGCCGCCGCCCGCAGCGCCGCCCAGTCCGGCAGCTTCACCACGCCCCGCCCGAGCGACGCACCCCACGCGGCCTCCGCCCGCTCGATCGCCCGCCACCCCTCCCACCCGACCGGCTCCACGCCGTCCGCCCTCAACAGCGGCAACGGATCAGGGAGTTGATGATCCGTCACATCGGCTAGCAGCGACAGCGCCGTCTCCTTCGCGCACGGCCGGTTCGTCCCGATCACCCCCGTCGGCCCCCGCTTGATCCACCCCGCCACGTACTCACCCGGAGATACGACCCCGTCCCGCAGCACCCGCCCGGCCCTGTGCGGTACCGTCCCGAGCGCGTCGTCGAACGGCAGCCCCGCCAGCGGCACCCCGCGATACCCGACCGACCGCAGCACCAACTCGGCCCGGATCTCCTCGAATTGCCCCGTGCCCCGCACACCCCCGCTCCCGTCGGGCCGCGTCCGCTCGAACCGCACGGCCCCCACCCGCCCCCGCGCATCGGGCAGCAGCGCGACCGGCCGCAGGAAGAAACGCAGCCGGATACGGCGGCTCGCCGCGCCCGCGCCGGAAACCGCCCACCCCCGCAGCGCCGCCACGTTCCGCCGCTGGGCCGCCGCCAGCCCGGACGGGTCGACGTACCCCGGATCGAGCGCCAACTCCCGTTCGTCCAACGAGACTTCGACCCCCGGCAGGCTCCCCAGCTCCCGTAGCTCCTTCGTCGTGAACCGTGCCTGCGAAGGGCCGCGCCGGCCCACCATGTGCACCTTGCGCACCCCGCTGTCCGCCAGCGCGAGCAGCGCCGACTGAGGCATGTCGGTCGGGCTCAGCTCCGCTTCGCCGCGCGCCAGGATGCGCGTCACGTCCACCGCGACGTTCCCCACCCCGATCACGACGGCCGAGCGGACGCCGGTCAGGAAGCCGTCGGCGACGGCGTCGGGGTGCGCGCTGTACCAGGACACGAACTCCGTCGCCGACCAGCTTCCCGGCAGCTCCTCCCCGTCGATCCCGAGCCGCCGGTCGGTCGCCGCGCCGACGCAGTACACGACGGCGTCGTACATCTGGCGCAGTCGTACGACCGTCACGCCGGACGGGCCGACCTCGACGCCGCCCAGGAAGCGGACCCGGTCGTGCTCCAGGACCGTCCGCAGGGTGTTCTGGAGGGACTTGATCTTCTCGTGGTCGGGGGCGACGCCGTAGCGGACGAGGCCGTACGGGCACGGCAGGCGGTCCAGGACGTCGACGACGACCTCGGGATCGCGCTCCACCAGGGACTGGGCGGTGTAGACCCCGCTCGGCCCGGAACCGACGACGGCGACTCGCAGCACGCGCAACTCCTCACGCGGGGGAGGTCTCCAGGATGGCACCGGGCGGGCTGCGCTGTCAGGGTGCCGGGCCGGACCGGTGTGCGTGTCTGTTCGTATGGAAAGTGATGATGCGGTTACGTTGCGTGTGTGCTAGAAGCATCTTTTCTTAATCTTTCTGATCGCCCCGCCGAGGACGCCGAGGTGTCCGTGTGGCCCGCGTGGGAAGTGCGGGAGAGCGGCGGCGCGACCGCCTGGTACACCGTCCGCCTGGCCTTCCCCGACCGCGCGTGGGTCGAGGTCCTCGCGGTGGTCTGCGGCGGCGACGTCTCCATCGAGGACGTCAAGGCCCAGCCCGCGCTGTCCCTCGTCGACCTGACCGTCCTCGCCGACTGGATCGAGGGCCCGCTCTTCGAGATGTGCGGCGGGGAGGGCGGCGAAGGACACACCGGCCCGAGCCGCGCCCGCCCCGCCTGGCCGCCCGGCGCGGAGGGCCACCGGCTCGTCGCCCGGGAGTACCGGGCCGCCCAGGAGGAGGGCGCCGACCCGGTCCTCGCCGTGATGGGCGCGACCGGCCACAGCAGGCGCCGTTCACTGGGGCTCATCGCGCAGGCGCGGGACGCCGGATTCCTGACGCCTCGTCATATCAGGCCCTGAGCGCGTCAGTTGACGCCGGTCACTGGAGCATCGTGCGCATCCGGGCGATCTCACTGGCCTGTTGGGCGACGACGTCGTCCGCCATCTCCTCCGCCTGGATGTTGTTCCCCTGTGCCTTGACGTCCGTCGCCATGGTGATCGCCCCCTCGTGGTGGGTGATCATCAGGGTGAGGAAGAGCTTGTCGAACGCCGCGCCCTTCTTGCCGCGCAGCTCGGCTAGTTGGGCGTCCGTCGCCATCCCCGGCATCGCCGCGTGGCCCGCATGCCCCTGCGCCTGCTGGGGTTTCTTGTGGGACGTCAGCCAGTCCCGCATCATCTCGATCTCGGGCTTCTGCGCCGCCGCGATCCGCTCCGCGAGCCCCTTCACGGCCGCCGACCCGGCGCGGTCCGGGGTGAGTGCGGTCATCTCCAGCGCCTGCGCGTGATGGACGATCATCATCTGCGCGTACGACACGTCCGCCGTGTTGGGCGAGTCGTCCTGCGCCCGGTGTTCGGCCGCCTCCTCGGCGGACATCGTCCGGTTCGCCTCACCCGGCATCCCCGGCACGAGCACCGTCGGACCCCCGCTGCGCGCCGCCTTCGGCTCGTCGTCCGACCCCGAGTCGCAGCCGGCCAGAGCGAGCGCCACCAGTGCGGCGGCGACCACGGACGCGCGGCGAGAGCGCACAAGGACCTCCAGTTGCAGGCGAGTTGGAACAGCTGTGACCGTCCTAGCACGGATCTGTGCCCCGCTGATCGAAAAGTTATGTGACGAGCTTGTTGCCGTCTGTTGGTGTGGGCATGACTAAGACGATACTTCGGGGACTGCGAACCGTTCCGTGAGGAACGGCGACGAGGGAGGACACAGTGATCCTGTTGAAGGAGCCCCGAACGCGGCGCAGACGACTGGGAGTTCTGGTCGGTGTGATCGGACTGCTGGCCACGCTGCTCACCGCCGCCCCGGCGCTCGCGATCCCCGACCCCGGGGATACGCCCGCCGCGGAGCGCAAGGTGTCCCAGAGCGACCGGGCCGAGGTCGCCGAGGCGATAGCCGCCGGGGAGATACCCGGCGTCGGCGAGATCGTCCACTCGGCCAACATCAAGCACCTCGCCAACGTCCCCAAGGACGTGCTGCGCGACAAGAACTCCGACCTCGCCTTCCAGGGCAGGTACGCGTTCGCCGGGAACTACGACGGCTTCCGCATCTTCGACATCAGCAACCCGAAGGCCCCGAGGACCGTCGCCCAGGTACTGTGCCCCGGCTCGCAGAACGACGTCACCGTCGAGGGCGACCTGCTGTTCCTGTCCACGGACTCCTCGCGCAGCGACGCGAGTTGCAACTCCACCACCCAGCCGGCGACCGAGAAGTCGTCCTGGGAGGGCATGAAGATCTTCGACATCAGCGACAAGCGCAACCCCGAGTACATCGCCGCCGTGGAGACCCCCTGCGGCTCGCACACCCACACCCTGGTGCCCGAGCGCAGGAACATCTACCTCTACGTCTCCTCGTACTCGCCGAACGCGACGTACCCGGACTGCCAGCCCCCGCACGACGGCATCTCCATCATCAAGGTGCCGCGCAACGCCCCTGAAAAAGCGGCCATGTTGAACTTCACCGTGCTCTTCCCCGGTGAGGGCCCCGACGGCGGCGGCAACCCCGGCTCGCCCACCAACCCCGGCGTCGCCAAGACCACCGGCTGCCACGACCTCACCGCCCTGCCCGAGCTGGACCTCGCGGCCGGCGCCTGCATGGGCGACGGCATCCTGATGTCCATCAAGGACCCGGAGCGGCCGAAGATCATCGACCAGGTCCAGGACAACGTCAACTTCGCGTTCTGGCACTCGGCGACCTTCAACCAGAAGGCCAACAAGGTCGTGTTCACCGACGAGTTGGGCGGCGGCGGGGCGGCCACCTGCAACGCCGAGATCGGCCCGAACCGCGGCGCCGACGGCATCTACGACATCGTCGGCAAGGGCGAGAAGCGCAAACTCGTCTTCCGCAGCTACTACAAGATCCCCCGCCACCAGGCGAGCACCGAGAACTGCGTCGCCCACAACGGCTCGCTGATCCCGGTCAAGGGCCGCGACCTCATGGTCCAGGCCTGGTACCAAGGAGGCGTCTCCGTCTGGGAGTTCACCGACTCCAGCCGGCCCAGGGAGATCGCCTACTTCGAGCGCGGCCCCGACAACGCCACGACCCTCACCAGCGGCGGCTCGTGGTCCGCGTACTACTACAACGGCTACATCTACTCGAACGACATCAGCAACGGCTTCGACGTCCTCAGGATCGACGACTGGCGCACGGATCCGGCCAAGTGGGTGCGGCTGGACCAGCTCAACGTCCAGACGCAGCCGGACTATTTCGGCTGGTGACCCGTCTCGAAGAAGCGTGACAGATCCAGGTCGCGCACCCCGCCGGACGCCTCGGCGTCCGGCGGGAACCCCTGCCCCCACTCCAGCCCGTACCGCCCGAACAGCTCCGCCCGCAGCGTCTCCAGCGCCAACGGCACGTTCGGCAGCACCATCCCGTACACCGCGCCCATCAACTGCGCGCGCAGCATCGGGTAGTCGGTGTCCACGTCCCGCGAGCCGTGCCGGACGACCGTGTCGCGCAGCAGCTCCGCCAGCCGCCGCTGCTCGGGGCACTGCACGAACCCTTCCGTGTCCAGCATCCCCGCCATGTGCTGGCGCATCAGCACGGTACGGTCCCTCGCAAGACCCAGCACCGCGTCGATCGCCCGCGCCATCCGCTCCGCGCCCCCCTCGACGCACGGCTCGCTCTCCAGCGCCTCCTGCAACGTCCGGTGCATGAGCCGGTGCACGGCCGACTGCACGAGCTGACGCTTGCCCGGGAAGTAGTACGACACCAGCCCGCGCGCCGATCCGGCCCGGTCCGCGATGTCCCCGAGCGTCGTCGCGTCGTACCCGCGCTCACCGACCAGCTCCAGGGCCGCCAGCAGCAGCCGCTCACGGGAACGCCTTCGCAATTCCTCATTGACCGATGCGCTGCGCGGGGACATTCTGTAACTCCTGCGTTGACTGGTCGGCAGCCAACTATAATCGACGCGGTGACACGGGCCGGGCGGCCTTGTTCGGGCGATGCGGGGGATCGCCCGAACAAGACCGCCCGGCCGTACTCAGCCCACGAATTGCAGCAACGGCCTTAGCCCGTCCGGCCGTTCGGCCACCGGCAGATGGTCCACGAAGTGCACCCGGCAGCCCAGCGCGGCCGCCCCGCCGTCCGCCCGCCGGTCGTCCCCGACCATCACCGCCGACCGCGGCTCGACCCCGAGGGCCCCGCAGGCGATCGCGAACAGCTTCGACTCCGGCTTCTGCACGCCGTGTTCGAACGACAGGATGTACGCGTCGACGAGCCGGTCCAGACCGTGCGCGCGGAACACCGGCCGCAGGTCCCACCCGATGTTGCTCACCACCGCGATCCTGACGTCCCGCGTTTTGAGCGCCCCCAGCACCTCGGCCGCGTCCGGGTACGGCGACCAGGCGGCAGGCTGCTTGTGCCGCTCGTACAAGGCGTCGTGGAGCGCCGGGTCGGGCAGCGGGACCAGCCGGGACAGGCCCGTGTACGCGGCTCGGTGCGCCTCGGCGCTCTCGTCCCGTACCCGCCACACCTCCGCCAGCTCCTCCGGCACCCGGACCTCTCCCTTGCCGCCGGGCAGCGCGCCCACGTCCTCCAGGGCGCGCGCGTACTCGGCCAACTCGGCCTCGGGCAGGGCGAGTCCGGCGTCCTCGACCACCGCGCGGAGCCAGGAGTCGGTGGACTCGATACGGAAGAGGGTCCCGGAGAAGTCGAACAGCACTGCGCTCATGCGGTGGACTCTACCCGGGGGGCTTGTTGGCGCAGGGGGCTTGACCTGCGGGTCAGTTGAGGGCAGGCGGCGGGGGAGTGCCGTAGCGCGTGATCGGCGGCCGGTGAGGGGGCGTTCAGCGGTGCGGGTCGCCGTTCAGGATGCGGCGGTGCGCCTCGATCGCCGCTACGACGATCAGCGCGCCCAGCAGCCAGCCGCCGAGGACGTCCGTCGGCCAGTGCACGCCCAGCCAGACCCGGGTCAGGCCGACGCCGGCGACGGATACCGCCGCGACCGTGACCGCTGTGCGCCACACCGTGCGTGAGCAGCCGTGCACGTGCAGGAGCCAGAGCAGAAGCCCGGACGCGACCGTCGTGGTGAGGGCGTGGCCCGAGGGGAAGGCCGCGTAGTGGGCCGAGTCGAGGGGGTCGGGCCAGACCGGGCGGTCCCGGCCGACGGCGCTCTTCAGGCCCTGCTGGATCAGCGTCCCCACGGCCGAGGTGACCCCGAGCCACAGTGCTGTGCCCCATGCGTGCCAGCGGATCACGAGCCCTACGGCCACCGCACCGAGCAGCAGGCGCATCGTCAGGGGGTCCCATACCCAGTCCGTGAGGATGCGGGACGCCTGCGTGAGGGCGGGGGAGTCGACTGCCCAGCGGTGTGTGGTGCGCGAGACCTCGCCGTCGGCGTCGAGGATCGGGGGCCACTCCGCCCAGACCAGGGTGAGGAGGAGGGCGAAGGAGGCGCCCAGGAGGAGGGCGGCGCGGGCGGCCGGGGGGTGGGTCGGAGGGTGGGGCGGGGAGGCGAGGGGTGGGGGGTGCATGGGTCGATCCTCGCGGATGGGGGGTGGGGGAGGCGAACGGGGGGTGGAGCGGGGGTGGCTTCGGGGGGTGGGGATTCGGGGTGTGCCGGGCCCGGACTCAGCGTCTCGCGCGAGGTGTGCCGGGCCTGGCCTTGTGCGGGGTGTCCGCCCTCAGCTCAGTGCGCGCAAGCCCGGGACCAGCGTGATCAGGACCGGGATCGCCGGGACCAGCGTCGCGAGTGCCGTGAGGCGCAGGCGGTGGGTCGGGGGGAGGCGGTTCGGGGGTGTCAGGAGGCGGTCGACCCGTTGGGAGAGGTGGGCGTCCGGGGTGGGCGTGGGGCCGAACACCCCTCTGTCCTCGTTGAGTTCGACGAGGGCGAGGGCCGTGGTGAGCCGGCCGAAGCGGCGCGACGCCATGTCGTCCGCGGCGAGTTCGACCAGCCGGTGCATCTCGTCGCGGAACGCCGCGAACACCGGCACCTGCGGGAACCCGTTCGCCAGCGCCCCCGAGGCGTGCAGCAGCCAGTCGTGCCGAGCCTGCGCGTGCCCCTGCTCGTGAGCGCGTACGGCGTCCAGCTGACGCCCCTTCAGGCGGCGCAACGCGGCTGTGGTGACGACGAGTTGAGGCTTCGCGCCGGTCAGGAACCAGGCGTCGGGACGGTCGCCCTCCAGCACCACGAGCCGCTCGCCGCCCGGCTGCTCACCCGGCAACAGCGGTACCCGCAGCCGGAGTTCGGCCCGCCGGACCCGGTGCCGGCGTCGGGCGCGGACGATCTCCCGGACCAGCATCGCCCCGCTCCACAGGCCCGCGCACGCCAGCGACACGGCCGTGGCCGCAGCCCAAGGGCCGGTCGTCGTCAGGGCGTACGCCTCCACGACCCCGTGCGGCGCCGGGGCGAACACGTGTCCCCGCACCGCCTGCCAGGCCGCCGCCGCGCTCAACGTCATCGACAGCGCGCAGCACAGCAGCACCGCCGCGACCACACACTGCCAGGCCCACAACGCGACCACCGGTTCCCGGTCCGGCCAACTGGCCCGGGCGAGCAGCCGGGGGGCCGCGACGGCGGTCACGAAGCCGAGCAGGAGGAGGACCGCGGGGACCGTCATGGGCAGCAGCCTATGAGCGGGGGTGTGATCAAGGGTGGTGCCGGGGTGGCAAAGTGACGCAGGACACTGTTTGGGGGTGGGGTGGGGTGTCACATGCTCAGGAGCATCGCCAGCATTCCGATTCCCATCGACAAGCGGCACGCCCGCGCCAGTTCCGGGCGGTCGCCCCATCCCGGACGGCCGCCTTCGCTGACGTCCCCACCGGTCGTCGTTCCCACGGGTACGAGTCTCGCGCCGGATGCCAGGACGTACGCTGCGAAGTACATGAGCAGTACGCCCGTGAGCAGCGGCACGCCTGAACTCCCGTGCGCATGCACGTGCGACGGCGTCGCGGCCATCACGGCGGCCATGTAGACCATCGCCAGCGCGCCCACGAGGTGATGCGCATGGTGTCCGACCAGCCCGCTCAGGACGCCGGAACCGTCCCGTCCACCCCCGCGCACCGCCCACAGCGAGCGCACCGCCGCCACTCCGAACACCGTGAGGTAGACCGGCCACGCCCACCCCGGCGGCGTGAACACCCCCGCCGGTACCGCCATCGCGGCCATTCCGAACCCCATCACCGCCTCACCGCCCGCGGCCCTGCGCTGCCCCTCGTCCGTGCTGCGCATCCGCAGCAGGCAGTAGGCCCCCGTCGCCGCGCACAACGCCACCAGCAGCCAGCTGAGCGAAGCCGGTCCGTGCACGTGCACCTCCCCGTGCCGTGTCCTGTGCGTGAGTGAATCCGCGCCGGGCGTTCGCGTGCCGGGTGTTCGCTTGTCGGACCTCTCGTTCCTGGCGTTCCGCCCCGAGCGTTCCGTACGGAGTGAGCGATGCCCGGGGTTGGCGGCGCGCACACGAGCGCAGAAGTGCACGAGGGGGCGTGAAGGGGGTCGCCGACGCGTCAGGCGGCGGTGCTGTGGTAGACGCCGAAGACTCCGCCCTGCGGGTCGCGGAGGACGGCGATGCGGGGGCCGTCGGGGACCGTCATCGGTGCCATCAGGGTCGTACCGCCCGAACTCGCCGCGGTGGACGCCGTGTTGTCCACGTCGGTCACCGCGAAGTAGGGGAGCCAGTGCGGGGGGACCTCGGGCGGGAAGCGGTCGTCCATGGTGAGCATGCCGCCGAAGTCCTCGCCGCCTACGCCGAGTTGGGGGTAGCGGGCGGAGGGGCGGATCGTCCAGCCGAAGACCGTCGTGTAGAAGGACTCGGCGCGGGCCGTGTCGCGGGTGAGGAGTTCGACCCAGCCGAGGGCGCCGGGGGAGTTGAAGACTCCGGCGCCGGGGAAGGTCTTGCCCTGCCAGAGCTGGAAGACCGCGCCGCCCGGGTCCGCGGCTACGGCGAAGCGGCCGATGTCGAACACGTCCATCGGGCCGACCAGCACCTTGCCGCCGGCCTCGACGAGCAGGCGGGTGCTGACGTCCGCGTCGGACACGGCGAACGACACGTTCCAGGTGACCGGCTGACCAGGCTGGTACAGCGGCGTCAGCGCGGCGACGGCGTCCTCGCCGAGGTACGCCATCGTGTAGCCGCCCGCTTCCTGCCGGGGGTCCGTCTCCGTCCGCCAGCCGAACAGCCCGCCGTAGAACTGTTTCGCCGCGTCCAGGTCGCTGGTACCCAACTCGGTCCAGCAGGGCCCGCCGGGCACGGGCGCGTCGAGCTTCATGACGTACCTCCCAAAGTACCCCGAGAACAGAGCACGGAAGCTTCCCAGGGCCGGCACCTCGGAGGCGGGAACCCCTGAGAGCAGAGCTCCTTGAGGCAGAGGCCATGGGTCGCGAGACTTCCGCAGCCCGCAGCCCGCAGCCCGCAGCCCGCAGCCCGCAGCCCGCAGCCCGCAGCCCGCAGCCCGCAGCCCGCAGCTAGGACGGGGGGCGAAGCCTCCCGAGGCCAGCGCCTCCCGAGGCCAGCGCCTCCCGAGGCCAGCGCCTCCCGAGGCCAGCGCCTCCCGAGGCCAGCGCCTCCCGAGGCCAGCGCCTCCCGAGGCCAGCGCCTCCCGAGGCCAGCGCCTCCCGAGGCCAGCGCCTCCCGAGGCCAGCGCCTCCCGAGGCCAGCGCCTCCCGAGGCCAGCGCCTCCCGAGGCCAGCGCCTCCCGAGGCCAAAGTCCCTGAGGTCAAAGCCCCTTGAGGCCGAGGCCCCTGAGGGCGACCCTCCCGAAGCCGAAGCCGAAGCCGAAGCCGAAGCCGAAGCCGAAGCCGAAGCCGAAGCCGAAGCCGAAGCCGAAGCCGGGCCCCGGAAGCAGCGTTCCGGAAGCGTTCCCAGGGTGCGCCCGTCGGAGAGGGACCCCGGTAAGAGCCCCTCCCTGCACGCTAAGCCCCCACCCCCGCCCCGGCCATCCGAGCGGCTCAGATACCGGGCCGATACCTGATCGGATGGTCCGCCGGGACCTCCACCAGCACGATCGGCGTTCCGTCGGGATCCGCGATCCACATCTCGATCAGCCCCCACGGCTCCTTCACCGGCTCCCGCACGATCTCGACCCCCTTCGCGGCCAGCTCGTCACGGGCCGCCGACACGTCCGGGACCTGGAGCCACAGCCGTGTCCCGGGGTCCCGGGGCGTGTCCGTGCGCCCCGCGACCTCCAGGAACCCGCCGCCGAGGAAGTACACCGTCCCCCGCTCCGGCCCGGTGCCGAACTCACGGTAGACACCGAGGCCGAGCTGCTCGCCGTAGAAGCGGCGGGCGCGCTCGGGGTCGGCGGGGTGGAGGAGGATCCGGCTGCTCAGTACATGCACCATGTGTCCGGAGCCTACGGGAGGGTTAGGCTCTGCGAGGCTCCGGGCCTGGGAGAACCGCAGGTCACCCCGGAGCCCCGGACCTTGAGCCCGAAACCCCGGGACCCGGCCCCGAGCCCTGGATCCGGGAGCCCGGACCCGAGTCCGAAACTCCGGGAACCGAACCAGAGTCCCCGGACCCGAGTCCGAAACCCCGGGAACCGAACCAGAGTCCCGGGACCCGCCCCCAAAACCCCGAGAGCCGAACCCGAGTCCCGGACCTTGGGCCCGAGACCCCGGAACCCAAACCCCGGGCTCTGAGCCAAACCCCGAGACCCCCGAACCCGAACCCAAACCCCGAGCTCCAAGCCCCGGAACTCCGGAACCCCGAGCCCCAAATCCCGAGGCCCGAGCCCCAAACCCCGAGGCCTCCAAACCCCGGGCCCCGGGCCCCGAGATTCGAGCCCCGAGACCCAGGGCCCGCCCCCGGACCGGACCCCCGCAGCACACCCCCACCCCCACAGCCCCCTCCGCCCCCAGAACGGACCCACCCCCATGAACACCCCCGACCCCGACCTGACCTACCGCGACGCCACCGACACCGACATCGACGCCCTCGTCACCCTCATCGAGTCCGCATACCGAGGCGACACGAGCCGCACCGGCTGGACCACCGAAGCGGACCTCCTGGACGGTCAACGCACGGACCCCGAGGGCGTACGGGAGGTCATCGCGAAGCCGGACGGCCGGCTCCTGATCGTCGAGCGCGCCGGCACGGTCGTCGCCTGCTGCCAGCTCGAACACCGAGGCACGCACGCCTACTTCGGCATGTTCGCGGTGAGCCCGGCGCTCCAGGGCGAGGGCCTCGGCAAGCGGATCATCGCGGAGGCGGAACGGCAGGCACGCGAGAGCTGGGGCGCCACCGAGATGCACATGACGGTGATCTCGGCACGGGAGGAACTGATCGCCTGGTACGAGCGGCGCGGCTACCGCCGTACCGGCAGGACGACTCCCTTCCCGTACGGCGACGAACGCTTCGGCATCCCGCGCCGCACCGGCCTGGAGTTCGAACTGCTGGTCAAAACCCTGGACCGAAAAGGCACTTGAGACGCCCGGCTCCTTCGGGCTGATCGAGACCCTGAACGATTCGATCAGCCGTCCGGCCGCTCAACTCCCCTTGATCTCCGGGTAGTCCGTCGTCACCCCGTCCAACTCGAAGGCCCGCGCGAGCCGTAGCTGATCCTGCGTGTTCACGACCCACGCGAGGACCCGCAGATCGTGCTTGCGGGCATGCTCGACCGTCTCCAGCGTGAGGCGGCGGAGGTTGAGGCACAGTGTGCGCGCTCCCACGTCCACCGCGCGGTCGGCGATATCGGCGCCGTAGCGCCCGCCGATCAGCGCGGTCCGCACGCCCGGCACGAGCCGAGTGATCTCGGCGAGCGCCTGATCGTGGAAGGACGACACCTCGACCCGCTCCACGAGCTCCCGCTTGAGCATGACCTCGGCGAGCGCCTGGGCCGCCCGCGTGTCCTTGATCTCCGCCTGGATCGGCGCCGTGACCACGTCGAGAACCTCGTCGAAGGTCGGGACGCGCTCCCCGCGCCCCGCGTCCAGCGCGCGCAGCTCCTGGAGGCTGTGCGCGGAGACCGGCCCGCTGCCGTCGGTCGAACGGTCCACGTCGGCGTCGTGCATCACCACCAGCGTGCCGTCCGAACTGAGGTGCAGATCCAGCTCGATCCCGTCGAGACCGGCCTCCTGCGCCGCCACGAACGACCGCAGCGTGTTCTCGGGCTCGACGCCCATCACCCCGCGATGCCCCATCGTCACAAACTCCAAGGCCCGTCTCGCTCTCCGTCGACGCCAGTTCGCTTGGCAGCCTAGGCCCTGCGACCCCCTCCCCGCCCCCGTGCCCCGGAGCGCGCGGGCGCGGGGGAGGGCTCGGGGCGCTCGCGCGAACTACCCGTGCCCGGCGTGTACGGCAGGAAAAAATTCGGTGACCATGAAGTCGCGCAGGATAATTTCCCGAGGTTCTTCTTGCTCACGGAAACGCCATATGTCTACGGTGTCCTTACGTGAGGTTCTCCCGTGGAGGATGGGACATGACAGAAATTCTTGTGCGGGCGACGGCGGGGGAGCGGCTTCCTCCCGAGGTCAGGGTGGTCGAACAGGCCGCGTGGCCGGTTCTGAAGGCCGCCGTGGAGCGCATCCGCCCCTGGCAGGCGGCGAACGGCTCGATCGACTTCGAGGCCGACGGCGCCCCGACGCACGCCGAGGCGGAGGCCGCCGTACACGAGGTGATCATGGCGGTCGGCGAGCTGTCCCCGCTGCTGCCGCACGACGCGGACTACCACCGCGCGCTGGTCGCCGACCTCACCGCCTGGTCCGAGGGTGGCTTCCCGGTCCCCGACTTCCTGGACTCGCTGCTCGCCTTCCAGCCCGCCGCCGACCGGCGCGACGGCCTCCAGCACCTCGTCGTGTTCCCGATGTACACGCAGAACGGCAATCCGGACCGCAATCTCGAAGCGGTCGTCCTGCGCATGGTGTGGCCCGACTGGCTGGCCGAACTGGAGCGCACCCGGTACGACAATCCGCTGTTCTGCGGCATCACCTTCGAGGACTTCACCCCCGGCTACGACACCAACTCGGCCGTCCTGTTCCCGGAGACCATCGCCGTCCGCGAGGCACCGGAACGTTTCTCCTGGGGCGGGATCTTCTGCGACCGCGAGGCCGCGCGCTTCCGCCGGGTCACCGAGTCCGCCGTATCGATCCTCGGTATCGACCTGCCCGAGGACGTCGCCGCGATGGTCCACGACCAGAAGCGCTGCGAGGAGGCGTTCGTCCTGTGGGACATGGTCCACGACCGCACCCACAGCCACGGCGACCTGCCGTTCGACCCGTTCATGATCAAGCAGCGCCAGCCGTTCTGGATGTACGGCCTCGAAGAACTCCGCTGCGACCTCACCGCCTTCAAGGAGGCCGTGAAGCTCCAGGCGGACGGCGTTCCGCAGGCGCGCGACGTGCAGTACGCGGTCCTCTTCGACCGGATGTTCCGCTTCCCCGTGACGGGCGACCGCGTCCGCAACTACGACGGACTCGGCGGCCAGCTCCTCTTCGCGTACCTGCACCGCAACGACGTCGTCCGCTGGACGGACAACAAGCTGCACATCGACTGGGACCGCGCCCCCAAGGTCACCAACGACCTGTGCGCCGAGATCGAGAAGCTCTACAAGGACGGCATCGACCGCCCCAAGCTCGTCCACTGGTTCGCCGGGTACGAGCTGGTCGCCCGGTATCTCTCCCCGCACCCGGCCTCCAAGTGGGCCAAGGGTCCTGACGCCCTCGACCTCTCCCAGCCGCCGCGCAAGCTGGTGGACGACGTGCTGCCGGACGAGTTTCCGCTGAGCATGTTCTATGAGGCCCTGGCGAAGAAGCTGAAGAATGTGATCGCCTCGGCGAAGGGGATCACGGCGGACGACGTGGAACGCACGGCCGCGTGATCGACCGCACGACACGAGCGAACAAGAGCGAGGCGAGGAACATGACCAACGGCGCGCTGAGCGGTGCGGTGATCGCGGTCGCCGGAGCGGGCGGACCGGCAGGCCGGGCGACGCTGATCAGGCTGGCCGAGGCGGGGGCGACCGTCGTCGGCGCCGACAATGACCCGGAGCGGCTCGCGGCGGCCGTCGACGCGGCCCGGTACGCGGCGGGCGGCGCGACCGTCACCGGGGAACCGGTCGACCTGCTGGACCTGGACTCCACGCGCGCGTGGGCCGACCACACCGAGAAGGAGTTCGGCCGCCTCGACGGCCTCGTCCACCTCGTCGGCGGCTGGCGCGGCAGCGAGACCTTCACCAAGACCAGCCTCGACGACTGGGACTTCCTGGAGCTGCTGCTCATCCGCACTGTCCAGCACACCTCCCTGGCCTTCCACGAGGCGCTCCAGCGCAGCGAGCGCGGCCGGTACGTCCTGGTCAGCGCGGCCGGCGCGAGCGCACCCACGGCGGGCAACGCCGCGTACGCCGCCGGCAAGGCCGCCGCCGAGGCGTGGACCCTCGCGCTCGCCGACTACTTCCGCAAGGCCGGCGGCGAGGGCGGCCCCACCTCCGCCGCCGCGATCCTCGTCGTCAAGGCGCTCGTGCACGACGCGATGCGCGCGGAGCGGCCCAACGCCAGGTTCGCGGGCTTCACCGACGTCAAGGACCTCGCCGAGGCCGTCACCGGCGTCTGGGACAAGACCGCCGCCGAAGTGAACGGACAGCGCCTGTGGCTCACCGAGAAGCCGTGAACCCCCCGAAGACCGACGCCCGCCGCCACCACGACCCCGAGGTCCGGGGCTTCGCCAGCGACAACTACGCGGGCGCGCACCCGGAGGTGATGGCCGCCCTCGCGCTCGCCAACGGCGGCCACCAGGTCGCGTACGGCGAGGACGACTACACCGAGCACCTCCAGACGGTCGTCCGCAGCCACTTCGGCCCCACCGCCGAGGCGTTCCCCGTCTTCAACGGCACCGGCGCCAACGTCGTCGCCCTCCAGGCGGTCACCGACCGCTGGGGCGCCGTGATCTGCGCGGAGAGCGCCCACATCAACGTCGACGAGGGCGGCGCGCCCGAGCGCATGGGCGGGCTCAAGCTGCTCACCGTCCCCACGCCCGACGGCAAGCTCACGCCCGAGCTGATCGACCGGCAGGCGTACGGCTGGGACGACGAGCACCGTGCGATGCCGCAGGTCGTCTCCATCACCCAGAGCACCGAACTCGGCACTCTGTACACGCCGGACGAGATCCGCGCGATCTGCGACCACGCGCACGCGCGCGGGATGCGCGTCCACCTCGACGGGTCCCGGATAGCCAACGCGGCGGCCTCGCTCGACGTACCGATGCGGACGTTCACCAACGCCGTCGGCGTCGACATCCTGTCGCTGGGCGGCACGAAGAACGGCGCGCTGTTCGGTGAGGCCGTCGTCGTCATCAACCAGGACGCCGTGCGGCAGATGAAGCACCTGCGCAAGCTGTCCATGCAGCTCGCCTCCAAGATGCGGTTCGTGTCCGTGCAGCTGGAGGCGCTGCTCGCCAAGGACCTCTGGCTGCGCAACGCCCGGCACGCCAACGAGATGGCCCAGCGCCTCGCCGAGGGCGTCCGCGCGGTGCACGGCGTCGAGATCCTGTACCCGGTCCAGGCCAACGGCGTCTTCGCGCGCCTGCCGCACGACGTGAGCGTCCGGCTCCAGGAGAGGTTCCGGTTCTACTTCTGGGACGAGGCGGCCGGGGTCGTGCGGTGGATGTGCTCGTTCGACACGCGCGAGGACGACGTGGACGCGTTCCTGGCGGCGCTGAAGGAGGAGATGGCGAGGTAGGTGTGCATAGTTATACGACCTCCCGTAAATGAATTGACGATCGGGTGGTCGTATTCCTATGCTCGGCGGGCATGGAGCTGATCCAGAACACCCCCGACCTCTCCGCGTACCTGGCGGCCGACGAGGTCATCGACCACCACCATCCCGTCGTACGGCAGACCGCGGCCCGGCTCGCCGCAGACGTACCCGACTCGTATGCCTATGCAGAGGCCGCGTTCGTGTACGTCCGTGACGGGATCCCCCACTCCCAGGACGCCCAGGACCCCCGCGTCACCTGGCGGGCCTCCGACGTCCTGCAACAACGCACCGGCATCTGCTACGCCAAGGCCCACGCCCTCGCCGCCCTCCTGCGCGCCGAGGACATCCCCACGGCCCTGTGCTACCAGCTCCTGCGCGACGACGACGGTCCCGGCCATGTTGTCCACGGCCTGGTCGCCGTCCGCTTCAACGGTGCCTGGCACCGGCAGGACCCGCGCGGGAACAAGGCGGGGGTGGATGCGCAGTTCTCGTTGACGGGGGAGCGGCTGGCGTGGGTTCCCGACGCGAGGGAGGGCGAGTTGGATTATCGAACCCTCTACGCGGAGCCCCATCCCGCCGTCCTGCGCGCGCTCCAGGAGGCCACCGACCGAGCGCACCTCTGGACGACGCTCCCGACCGCCCTCTGACGACCCCGCCGGGCGTGGCCGTTAGGCTTCCCGGCATGTCTGACGGGGGAGGGCGCTTCGCGCCGCTGCGCACGCACTGGAAGCTCACTTCGGCGGTCGCCGTGGCGCTCGCCGCGCTCGCTGTCGCCGTGCCGGTGGTCCTCGCGGACTCCGACGACACGCCGCCCTGCCAGGCGGTGCCGGCGTCTACGCGGGCGCTCGCGGACGATCCGACGGCGGCGACGCGTGCGCTCGATCCCGGCGCCGACATGGGGCGCATGACGGCCGTCCGCGCCCTGTTCGTCGAGCGGCCCTGCGGGGACGGCGGCGAGGCGCTGGGGCGGGTCGTGGACGCGGGGACGCGGACCGAGGGGCAGCCGCACACGCTGGAGCAGGCGCGGAGCGCGTACGGGGTGGTGCTCGCGCTCGGGAAGGGGCGGGGGCCGCTGCCGACGGGGCTGACCACCGCCGCCGCGAGGCTGCTCGGCGAGTACGTCGTGGACCAGAACCTGTACTTCGGGATCGACCGGGACGCCCGGCATCCTGCGGTCACGGCGCGGCAGGCTGCGACCGCCACGGACGACCCCGGCCGCTTCCTCGCCCCCGGCGAGGCTCACGTGGACTTCAGCTACTCCGGTTCCTCCTTGGCGGGCGACGCCCGCATCAACGCGCTGCTGGCCAGGACCGTCTGGGACCCCGAGGCGTTCGCGATCGTCTACGACGCCGAACGGGCTTACTTCGCGCACTACTTGGAGCGCCTGACCGACGACGGCGCGGACCCCGACCACGAAGCCGGCGCCGGCAAGGGGTCCCCGACCTCCGGGCCGGACCGAGACCTGAGCCTCTTCGGGAACCGCTTCGGCGCCCTGATGGGCCTGCGGACCGAGTTCGTGCGGGACGGTACGATCCCCGACCTCGCGGCCTTCGACCGGACCGTACGGGAGCACACCCGGGGCACCTACGCGCCCGCCGGGCGCCGGGTGACCAGCAGACCCGCACAGGGCACCATCGCCGCGCGGCCCGTGTCGGGGACGGCCGAGGGGGAGCTGATGGACGGCAGGGGGCAGGTGTACCCGGTGCTGGAGAAGTGGGCGGCGGCGCGGAAGACGCCCGGGAAGCGGGTCGCGGAGATGCGGCGGGCGATCGACGGGGGGTACGTGCCGACGTTCGCGTACCCGTACTGAACTCAGCCGTCCAGCCGCAGGTCCGTACAGCCGCGCCGCTCGGCCTTGCCCTCGGCGAACGCCGTGAGCAGGGCGCGCCGCTTCGCCAGGCCGAGCTTCGGGGACCCGTCCCCGCTGAGGACGAAGTGCGCGGCCTCGCCGTCACAGCGGGCCGTCGCCGTCAGCCGGTGGTCCCGGCCCAGGTCGTCGCGGACGAGACGTTCGCTCCAGTCGCCGTACCGCGCCTCGAACGCCAGGCCGCTCGGCTCGTCGGTCGTGGAGAGGCGAGGCCGGAAGGAGCAACGGCCCAGCGGCGCCGCGTCGTTCATGGTGTCGGTGACGAGCCACTCGGCGGGACCGGACGGCAGCCCGGCGTCCCGCGCCCACGCGCAGCCGGTGTCGCCGGCCTGGTCGAGCCGGACCTCCTTCTGCTCCTTCTCGAGGTCGGGCAGACCGTCCGTGTCGGCGGGGACCTTGAGCGGCTTCGCGCCGCAACCGAGGCGCTCGGAGGCGGAGTTGACGAGCGACACGGCCGCCTCGTACACGGCCGGGGAGCCGGACCGCGTCTCCCGGCCGAAGAACGTGCGCACCAGGAGCTTCGCCGGACGGCCGTCGGAGGTCTTCGGCAGGTCCGGGCACGGCGCCAGGAAGTCGAGCGTCCTGAACCGGGTGACGAAACCCGGCAGTCCGTCCGGCATGGCGGCCATGGTCCGGAATCCGGCCTCCACCGACGTCAGCAGCGTGGCGTCCACGGAGTCCCGGCCGGTGTACGCCGACATCTCCACCAGCCGCTGGTCGCGGACGTCGTCGCCCTCGACCGTGACGCTGCACCGGTACTCCCCGAGCCCCCGCAGCGTCCTCGACTCGGCCTTCCCGAAGTGCGTGCCGTCCGGCGCCAGTTCACGCGCCGCCCCCGACGGCAGCCCCCCGTCACAGGCGTCCCGCACCACCCACCAGTCCTTCACGTACGGCTGCGCGAACCAGCCGCCCACGCTCAGCACCACCGCGGCCGTCACCGACACCTTGACCCAACGCCGCATTCCCCGCCCCCGTGGCGCACTTGACGGTGTCGGCCGGACGGGGCGCGCCAAGACCCCGGCGCGGCCCTCGACTTGCCGGACCCTATCGCCCGGTCACGCGCGCGCGGTCAGCGGGCCTCGGCCGCGCGGACCTCTTCCGGGGTCGGCGCCGTGCCGCCCAGGTGCGCCGGCATCCACCACGTGTCGCTCGCGTTCTTCGGGCGCACCGGGTACGCGCGCTGGGCGGCCTCCAGGAGCTCCTGGACGCGCTCGCGGAGCTGGCGGGTGATGGCGCCCGCGTACTTGTCCTTGGAGGCCTCGAACGCCTCGCCGACGCGGATCGTGATCGGGATGTGGCTGCGCTTGAAGTTGCGGGGGTGGCCCTTCGTCCAGAGGCGCTGGGTGCCCCAGACGGCCATCGGGATCAGCGGTACGCCCGCCTCCTGGGCGAGCCGCGCGGCGCCGGACTTGAAGGTCTTGAGGGTGAACGACTGCGAGATCGTCGCCTCGGGGAACACACCGATGATCTCACCGGAGCGCAGCGAGGCGAGTGCGTGCTGGTAGGCGGCCTCGCCCTGCTTGCGGTCGACGGGGATGTGCTTCATGTTGCGCATCAGGGGGCCGGAGACCTTGTGCCGGAACACGGACTCCTTCGCCATGAAGCGCACCAGGCGCTTCTGGGGGAGCGCTGCCAGGCCGTCGAAGATGAAGTCCAGATAGCTGATGTGGTTGCTCACCAGCACAGCGCCGCCCGACCGCGGGATGTTCTCCGAACCCCGAAGGTCGATCTTGAGGTCCCAGGCATTGAACAGGGTCTTCGCGAGACCGATTGCGGGACGGTAGACAAGCTCTGCCATGGGTGAGGCGGACCCTTCCTTCACTCGGCCTGAGGAGGGGAACTCCCGGCGAACAAGTTACGCAGCCGTAGGTTTACGGCATGTCGCAGATCGTGCCCCAAGAACGTGCGACGGGCCAGTCCTGGTTCCTGACCGCGTCGGAGATCCTCGTCACGTCCGCACCTTGATCCACCTCGGGCTTTGATTCTTTCTTTACTCCGCGCGGACCGCGACGCGCCGGACGATCAGGTACAACTCGCAGCCCAGGCAGTACCCGAAGGCCGCGTTCAGGAACGCCGCCGCCAGCGCGAGCCCCGTCGCCGCGAGCCCCAGCCACTCCACCCCGAGCCCGAGCCCGGCCAGCCCCACGCCCGCGAACAGCAGCCCCACGGCCTGCGCGAACCTCGGCGGCTCCGGCGCCTCGAACGCGACCGGCGGCCCGAGCCGGGGCCGTACGACCGTCCTGAACAGCCATCCGTACGGCGAGCGGGCCACCCCGCCCGCCGCGCCCAGCGCGAACGCCAGCGTCTGCCAGGCGAGCAGCCAGGCGCTGCCGGTGATCAGTACGACCGCCAGTACGGCGGTCGTGACGGCCGCGCCGAAGCGTGGCCCACGTGCGTCGATGTCCATGAAGCCAGCATTCCGCATCGGAAACGGTCCGGGGAGCCGGGAATGTTTGCGGTCTCGTGAACGCTTGAGCGGCTGATGACCGGACTCATGGTGTGTGTCGCGGTGCTCGCTGCGGCGAGCGCCTACGGAGTGCTGCACAGGCGGCACGGCGGGAGGGTACGCGTGCGCGCACGGGACGACGGCAGACGGCTGGACGCCGTACGGCTCGGCGCCGAACTCGGCGAGCGGGCCACCCTCCTGCAGTTCTCCAGCGCCTTCTGCGCACCCTGCCGGGCGACCAGGCGGACCCTCGGCGAGGTGGCCGACATGGTCCCCGGCGTCGCGCACATAGAGATCGACGCCGAGCAGCACCTCGACCTCGTCCGCGACCTCGGCATCCTCAAGACGCCGACCGTGCTGGTCCTGGACGCCGGCGGGAACGTCGTCCGGCGCGCGAGCGGTCAGCCGCGCAAGGCGGACGTCATCGCCGCGCTGGGGGAGGCGGTGTGACGGAGCGGCAGCTTCCAGATCCCGGAACGCCCTTGACTGGACATGCCAACTATCGTCAGCCTGACGTCATGCCTGAGGAACTCCTTCTCTACGGACGGGTCCACGTCGACCTGGCCCGGAGCACCGCGAGCGCACGCTGTCCGGGCCGCTGAGCACCCCGGACCCTGCTCGTCCCTTCAGCCCGAAGGACATCCCGATGACGGCCTCGCCCGACCTCGCCGCCGCCAAGCTCGCCTCCCCCGACCTCCTGCGCTCCGTCTTCCGCCGGCACGCCGCCGGTGTGGCCGTGATCACCGCCTCCGGCGAGCACGGCCCCGTCGGATTCACCGCCACCTCCCTCACCTCCGTCTCCGCCGAACCCGCGCTGCTCTCCTTCGGCATCGGCACCGGCGCCTCCAGCTGGCCCGCGATATCCCGCGCGCAACACGTCGGCGTGCACCTGCTCGGCGAGCACCAGGCCGACCTGGCAGCCACCTTCGCGCGCAGCGGCGCCGACCGCTTCGGCGCGCCCACCGCCTGGCGCGAGGGTCCCGAAGGGGTGCCCGTCCTGGACGACGTCCTCGCCTGGCTGGTGTGCCGCGTGCACACGCGCGTGCCTGCGGGCGACCACCGCATCGTGCTCGCGGAGGTCGTTCTCGGCGACCCCACGCGCGCGGGACGGCCGCTGCTCTACCACCAGGGACGGTTCAACGCGCTGCGTGACTGAGATCGCTTGCCCGCCCCCTGCGGGGCCGTCGAGTTCCGGTTACGCTGCGTTGCGAAGGTCACAGTTCAAAGCGCTTGCTTAGCGGGCAGGAACTGGGTGTACTGGTGAGTAATATTCGGGTCGGAGGCGGGCCGCCCCCGATCCGGGAACGGCCTCTTCAGGCGCCTATGCTGCCTGTAAGTAGGCAGCCGAGAACTGACGATGCAGTAGGAGAGCCGGCGTGAGCTTGAGGATCGTTGTCACTGTGAAGTACGTGCCCGACGCCACTGGCGACCGGCACTTCGCCGATGACCTGACCGTCGACCGGGACGACGTGGACGGTCTGCTCTCCGAGCTCGACGAGTACGCGGTCGAACAGGCCCTCCAGATCTCCGAGAACTCCGATGACGACGTCGAGGTCACCGTCCTCACCGTCGGCCCCGAGGACGCCAAGGACGCCCTGCGCAAGGCCCTCTCCATGGGCGCCGACAAGGCGATCCACGTCGAGGACGACGACCTGCACGGCACCGACGTCCTCGGCACCTCCCTGGTCCTCGCCAAGGCCATCGAGAAGGCCGGCTTCGACCTCGTCGTCTCCGGCATGGCCTCCACCGACGGCGGCGGCGGCGTCGTCCCCGCGCTCCTCGCCGAGCGCCTCGGCGTCCCGCAGGTCACGCTGCTGTCCCAGGTCGAGGTCGCGGACGGCGTCGTCAAGGGCCGCCGCGACGGCGACGCCGCGTCCGAGCAGCTCGAAGCGTCCCTGCCGGCCGTCGTGTCCGTCACCGACCAGTCCGGCGAGGCGCGTTACCCGTCCTTCAAGGGCATCATGGCCGCCAAGAAGAAGCCGGTCGAGTCCTGGGACCTGTCCGACCTCGACATCGAGGCGGAAGAGGTCGGCCTGGACGGCGCCTGGACCAAGGTCGACGACGCGACCGCGCGCCCGGCCCGCACGGCCGGCACGATCGTCAAGGACGAGGGCGAGGGCGGCAAGCAGCTCGCTGAGTTCCTCGCGGGCCAGAAGTTCATCTAGGCCCCGCGCGCGGGGCAGAGGTTCATCCAGCGCCCCTTGCTGACCGCCCTTCAACTTCGTTTCGCAGGAGAGCATTCCCATGGCTGAAGTCCTCGTCTACGTCGACCACGCGGACGGCGCCGTCCGCAAGCCCACCCTTGAACTGCTGACGCTCGCGCGCCGCATCGGCGAGCCCGTCGCTGTCGCGCTGGGCGCCGGCGCCGCCGGTACGGCCGCCGTCCTCGCCGAGCACGGCGCGACGCGCGTCCTGACGCACGAGGCGTCCGAGTACGCCGACTACCTCGTCGTCCCCAAGGTCGACGCCCTCCAGGCCGCCTACGCCGCCGTCTCCCCGGCCGCCGTCCTGGTCTCCTCCTCCGCCGAGGGCAAGGAGATCGCCGCCCGCCTCGCGCTGCGCATCGAGGCCGGTCTGATCACCGACGCGACCGACCTGGAGGCCGGTGACGAGGGCCCGGTGGCCACGCAGGCCGTGTTCGCCGCGTCGTTCACCACCAGGTCCCGCGTCATCAAGGGCACGCCGGTCATCACCGTCAAGCCCAACTCCGCCGCCGTCGAGGCCGCTCCGGCCGCGGGCGCCGTCGAGGACCTCGCGGTGTCGTTCTCCGCCGCTGCCACCGGCACGAAGATCACCGGCCGCACCCCGCGCGAGTCGACCGGGCGTCCGGAGCTGACCGAGGCCGCGATCGTCGTCTCCGGCGGCCGTGGCGTCAACGGCTCCGAGAACTTCGGGATCATCGAGGCCCTCGCGGACTCCCTCGGCGCGGCCGTCGGCGCCTCCCGCGCCGCCGTCGACGCCGGCTGGTACCCGCACACCAACCAGGTCGGCCAGACCGGCAAGTCCGTCTCGCCGCAGCTGTACATCGCCAACGGCATCTCCGGCGCGATCCAGCACCGCGCGGGCATGCAGACGTCCAAGACGATCGTCGCGGTCAACAAGGACCCCGAGGCGCCGATCTTCGACCTCGTGGACTACGGCGTCGTCGGCGACCTGTTCGACGTGGTGCCGCAGCTCACGGAGGAGATCAACACCCGCAAGGGCTGATCTCCGGGTTGTACGAGGCCCTGTGACCGGTGTCGCCGGTCGCGGGGCCTCTGGCGTGCGCGGGAGGGGGGGCTGGGGGCTATGTCAGGTCCACGCTCGCGCACACCGGCAGGTGGTCGCTCGGGTACTGGCCCCCGCGCGTGTACGTGTCCACCCAGGCTCTCCGCGCGCGTACGCCGGGTGTGGCCAGCACCCAGTCGATCCGCCAGCCGTCCGCCACCAGGCCGCGGTAGTTGTGGAACGTCCCGAACGACGGCCCGCGCGTGAGGGCGCTGTCCCACGTGTCGACGAGGTCCGCGCGCAGCAGCGTGTCGTACACCTCGTTGTCGTGCGCCGCGACGTTGAAGTCCCCGAGCAGCAGGGCGGGATGGGTGAGCGCGCTCATGCGGGCGGCGATCAGGGACGCCGCACGCGCGCGTGCGTACTGGCTGCGGTGGTCCAGGTGTGTGTTGAGGACGTAGAACTCCCGGCCGGGGCCCAGCCGGTCCCGGAACCGGACCCAGGTGCACATCCGGACGAACGCGGCGCCCCAGGTGTTCGACGCGAGGTCCTCCGGCGTGTCCGAGAGGGCGTACGTGCCGTGCGCGAGGGGCTGGAGGCGGGCCGTGTCGTAGTAGATCGCCAGGGACTCGTCCGTCGTACGGCCCTCAAGTCCCGTACCGATCCACGCGTACCGGGGCCCGAGGTCGGCGGCGATGTCCAGGATCTGCCCGTGCACGCCCTCCTGGGTGCCGACGACGGACGGGGCGGCCCGCAGGAGCAGTTCGCGGGTCACGGGGCGGCGTGCGGCCCAACTGTTGGGCTCCTGGGCGCTGGCGAAGCGGAGGTTGAAGGTCATTGCCCTCAGCGGGGGGACGGGCTGTACGGGGCGCGCCGACTGGTTCGGGGGCTCGGCCTCGTCGATGTGGGCCTGCGAGGCTCGTACGGTGGCGAGCAGCGGGACGGCCAGGGCCGCCGCCAGGGTGGTCCTCAGCCCCGCGCGCCGCGTCACTCCGCCGGTGCCCGTCATGTGCGCCCCCTCGCCTCGGGGATCAGGATGAGGGTGCGAACGGCTGGGCGAAAGAGGGTCCGGGTGAAGAAAAGGATCAGCGGGGGTGAACCGTTTCGAGGGGCCGGAACGATGAAGGGGTACGAGGCGGGCTGAAGGGGACCGCTGGGTGGACGGGGTGTTGACCGGCGGCAAGATCCGTTGTTGGCTTCCGTCGCTGGAGTGTTGATTCCGTAGAGCGGAAAACTGGAGGGTGCGGGATGGGGTCAGGGCAGCAGGAGCCGGTCGTGACGAGCCTGGCGAGCGCCGTCGGCGAGGAGATCGCCGCCCGGCTCGCCCCGGTCGACGCGGAGCTGGCCCGCCGCTACCCCGGCGACCCCGGCACCCGCCAGCCCGTCCACACCGTGTACGTCCCCGGGGACGTGTTCGCCGCCGACACCGTCCGTGCCTGGGGCGACCGCGCGCTCACCGCCCTCGACGAACACGCCCCGGACGCCGCCTCCTTCGCCGCCGTCCTCGGCCTCGCCGACGACCTCGCCGAACCCGTGTACGCGCGCGTGCGGGCCAAGCTGGAGCGCGAACCGGTGGAAGACCTGCGCGTCGACTTCGAGGACGGGTACGGGCCCCGCCCCGACGCGGAGGAGGACCAGCACGCGGCCCACGCCGCCCGCCTGGTCGCCCGCGCGTACCGGGACGGCACCGCCGCGCCGTACACCGGCATCCGCATGAAGTGCATGGAGGCCGCCGTCCGCGACCGGGGCATCCGCACGCTCGACATCTTCCTCAGCGGCCTCATGGAGGCGGGCGGGCTGCCCGACGGGCTCGTCCTTACCCTCCCCAAGGTGACCTACCCCGAGCAGGTCACCGCCATGGTCCGGCTCCTGGAGGCGTTCGAGAGGACCCGGGGCCTCGACAGCGGGCGCATCGGCTTCGAGATCCAGATCGAGACCAGCCAGGCCGTCCTCGCCGCCGACGGCACCGCGACGGTCGCCCGCATGATCGACGCCGCGGAGGGGCGGGCCACGGGGTTGCACTACGGCACGTTCGACTACAGCGCCTCCCTCGGCGTCTCCGCCGCGCACCAGGCCAGCGACCATCCCGCCGCCGACCATGCCAAGGCCGTCATGCAGGTCGCCGCTGCGGGCACGGGGGTACGGGTCTGCGACGGTTCCACGAACGTTCTGCCTGTCGGGTCCACCGAGAAGGTCCACGATGCTTGGCGGCTGCACTACGGGTTGACGCGGCGGGCTCTTGCGCGTGCGTACTACCAGGGGTGGGACATGCACCCTGGGCACCTGCCGACCCGGTACGCCGCAGTGTTCGCGTTCTACCGGGAGGGGTTCGCACAGGCCGCTGCGCGGCTCTCGCGGTATGCCAGCCGCACTGCTGGGGACGTGATGGATGAGCCGGCTACGGCGAAGGCGCTCAGTGGATATCTGCTGCGGGGGCTGGACTGTGGGGCGCTGGATGTGGATGAGGTGGGGGAGGGGAGTGGGCTGACTCGGGGGGAGTTGGAGGAGTTCGCGGGGCGGCGGAAGGGGGTGTGAGGGGGTTTGCGGGGTGCCGGGTGCCGGGTGCCGGGTGCCGGTCGGCCTGAGGGGGCCGACCGGTGTTGTGCTGAGGGGGCGTGCCGGTGAGGGTTACTTCCCGTTGGTGTACGGGCGCGTGATGATCTCCATCGTGTGGCCGGACGGGTCCAGGAAGTAGACGCCACGGCCGCCGTAGTAGTGATTGATCCGGCCCGGGCGCCGCAGGTGCGGATCGTCGAAGTACTCGATCTTCGCCTCCTCGATCCGGGCGAACGCGGCGTCGAACTCCTCGTCGGTCACGAGGAAGGCGTAGTGCTGGGTGGTGATCGACCCCTCCGGCACGGTGAGGAAGTCCAGCGATACGCCGTTCGCGGTGTTCACGGGGAGGAAGGGGCCGAGCGGCGGGGCGACCTCTAGTCCGAGGACGTGGGCGAGGAAGTGCGCGGATTCGTGCTGGTTCCGGGCGGCCACGATGGTGTGGTTCAGTTCGACAGACATCTGTGGAGTGCCTCCGTAAGGCAATCTCACAGGCACCTCCATGCCGCACCGGGACGGTGACCGGCACGCGATGCCTTGTCTCCGACGGTAACTCAGCTTTCCGGCCTACCTGATCTGCGGGGAAGTGTTTCGGTCTGGGGGTGGAGGTGTTCCAGGCCGGACGTCGTGACCAGTTTTTCCTCCCTCAGTAGTCGGGTGCCCCGGTCGCACAACTTCGCGTCTGCGCGGGCCCGTTCGCTGAACTGCTCCGGGGTCTTGCCGAAGAGGCGTCGCAACTCCGGTGAGGTCTTGAGGAGTTCGGCGATCAGGGTGCGCTGGTCTCCGTGGCGGCGCGGGGTTCCCGTGCCGTCGTGGAGGACGCCGTGGCGGTTCACATAGACGTAAGTCCCGGGCAGTGCATGGCCGTTCTCCAGCTCCACCCTGAACTCCGGCGTGGGCAGCCGGACTCGGGCGTAGTTCCCCTGGGGCGAGTGCGCGCCCTCGCTGGCGTCGACGACTTTCAGCTGCTCCTCGTCCAGCCAGATGACGAACAACTCCCGTGTGACGTCCGGGGCGTTGAGCGGTGACGCGGAGATGTAGCCCATCCGGCTCACGTGCGCGGAGACGCCGATGTCGAGGCCGGTGACGTGTGCCTTCGTCATCGGGACGGGGGAGGTGATGCCGAACTCGTCCATCTTGTGCCGCAGTTGGCCGGGGCAGGCGTTGGAGCCGACGGCCAGGACGGGGGTCCGGTCGGGGTGGGTCAGGCGGTCCAGGGGGAGGAGGCGGTCGCCTTGGAGGAGGGCGGAGGCGGTGGGCCAGGGGCCGGGGTAGGTGAGGGGGTGGTCCCGGGGGGCTTGGGCGAGGCCCAGGGAGGTGAGGGTGGGGGCGGAGAGGGGCATGTGAGGTGTCCTATACCACCGGGGCGGTACCACGCACCGACGCGGTGTCCCTCATTCCGCCGTGTCGTGGAAGGGTCGCCGTATGCCTGACGCGAGTTTCCGACCCGACCTGTACCGGGGCACCGCTGGTTACTACGACTGCTTCCGCCTCGCCTACCCCGACACGATGCTCACCGACCTGATCCGCCGTACGTCCCCGTCCGGACACGGACGCTTGCTGGACCTGGCCTGCGGCACCGGCCAGCTCGCGTTTCCGCTGCGTGCTGGGTTCGCGGAGGTGCGGGCGGTGGATGCGGAGGCTGATATGGGGGAGGTGGTCCGCGCGAAGGTGGAGGCTGGCGGGGAGGTGGGTGATGTGGGGGCTGGCATCGTCAGGGCGGAGAGCAGCGGGGACGTGGCCGATGTTGGGGTCGGCGCTGTCGGGGCGGCGAGTCGCGGGGACGGGGCCTTCGTTCGGGCCGTCACAGCCAAGGCAGCGGTTACTGGTGACGCGGTCGATGCCAGGGCCAGCATCGCCGGAGCGGCGGCCAGCGGGGACGTGGCCGATGTTGGGGTCGGCGCTGTCAGGGCGGCGAGCAGTGGAGACGCTGCCTTCGTCCGGGCCGTCACAGCCAAGGCAGCGGTTACCGGCGATGCGGTCGATGCCGGAGAGGCGAGTCGCGACGGTGCGGCTCGCGTCCGGGTCGTCACCGCCAAGGCCGAGGACCTCGACGTGGACGCCGGAAGCGTTGAACTCGTCGTCATCGGCAACGCCTTTCACCGTCTGCCCCGGGATTTGGTCGCCCGGCGTGCCCTGACCTGGCTTGAACCCGGCGGGCACCTGGCTCTCTGCTGGTCGACGAGTCCCTGGGCGGGGCCGCTGGACTGGCAGCGTGCGTTCGGTGACGTCCTGCGCCGGTGGCAGGAGGCGTTGGGGGCGGCGAGCCGGGTGCCGCCCGGCGCCGAGCAGCGCCGGCAGACGGACCCCGACCGGGAGGTGCTCTCCCGCGCCGGGTTCGAGCCCTCGGTACGGCACGAGTTCGCGGTCGAGTACCGCTGGACGGTCGAGGAACTCGCCGGGCACGTCCGCTCGACGTCCTTCTTGCCGCCGTCCGTACTCGCGGACCGCGCCACGGAGTTCGACGGCGACCTCATGACCGTACTCAGCCCCTACGCGACCGACGGCCACCTGACGGAGACGGTGAGCTTCGCGTACGACCTGGCGCGCAAGCCGGGCCGGACCGCCGGCTGACCGGCTGCCGTACGGGTTCGCCCGGGGCCGGGATGTCCGCTCGGTGCGCATCCCTGCCGGCTCCGCCTCGGTGAGCTGGTTCGGGCGTCCTGCGGAGGCCCGGGAACGGCTGCTCACCGCATCCCGCCCTGGTGAGCTGATTCAGGCGCCCCCGAGACCCGGGAAGGCCGTTCACCGCGTCCCCCGTCGGACCCGCCCTTGACTCCCGCTCAGGCGTTTGGCCGGCCCGGAGACGGCCTCCGGCTCAGGTGCCCCCGGCCCGGGGAAGGTTGTTCACCGCATTCCTGTCGGCCCCGCCGCGTTGAGCTGGGGGCGTCCCCCGGAGGTCCGGAAACGGCTGCGCACCGCACCTCCTGCCTGGCCCCGCCTCGTCGGCCGGCTCAGGCGCGCCCTGTCGGCCCGGCGTGGAGGTGCACCGCCCGGCTCGGGAGGGCCGTTCACTGCATCCCCTGTTGGGCGTTGAATTCGGGTGTCCCCTAGAGGTCCGGAAACGGCTGCGTACCAAACCTCCCGCCTGCCCCAGCCTCGGCGGCCGTCTCAGGCGCCCCCTGCCCCGGGGAGGGCCCGTTTGCCGCCCCCGTCGAGCCCGGCCGGGCTCCTGCCCGCAGACGGCCGTCCGGGTCCAGGCACCCGCCTGACCCCGGTGCCGCCGTTCAGTCCGCCGGTGGCAGTTCCCCCGACCCCCGGGCGATCAGACGGGTCGGCAGGACGATGTGTTCGGGGACGATGTGGGTGCCTTCGAGTTGCTGGAAGAGGCGTTCCGCGGCGGTGCGGCCGATGATCGCCGCGTCCTGGGAGATGACCGTCACGCCGGGCTGGAGGAGGTCGGCGAGTTCGAGGTCGTCGAAGCCGATGAGGGCGACGCGGCGGGCGTGTTCGGCGAGGACGCGGATGACGGTGACCGTGACCCGGTTGTTGCCGGCGAAGATCGCGGTGACCGGCGAGGGCCCCGACAGCATCAGCTCGGCGGCCCGGCGTACCCGGTCGGGGCTGGTGACGCCGAGGGACATCCAGTCGTCCTCGACGGTTATCCCGGCGTCGCCCATGGCGGCCCGGTAGCCGCGCAGGCGCTCCGCGGCCGTGTGGATGCGCGGCATGTCGCCGATGAACCCGATCCTGCGGTGCCCGTGCGCGAGGAGGTGGGCGACGCCTTCGAGGGCCCCGCCGAAGTTGTCGGACAGCACGCAGTCGGCGTCGATCCGCCCGGCCGGCCGGTCGACGAACACCGTCGCGACGCCCGCCTTGATCTCCGGCTCCAGATACCGGTGGTCGTCGCCCGCCGGAATCACCACGAGCCCGTCGACCCGCCGCGCGCACAACGCCAGCGCCAGCTCCTGCTCGCGCTCGGGGTCCTCGGCGCTGGAGCCGTTGATCAGCAGGGCGCCGTGCGAACGGGCCACCTCCTCGACCGCACGGCTCAGCGGGCCGTAGAACGGGTCGGCGAGGTCTTCGAGGACCAGCCCGATGCTCGCCGTACGGCCCTTGCGCAGTACGCGCGCGCTGTCGTTGCGGCGGAAGCCCAGCGCGTCGATGGCCTCCTGCACGCGCCGCTCGGTCTCGGGGGTGACGCCGGGTTCGCCGTTGACGACGCGGGAGACGGTCTTGAGTCCGACACCGGCGCGGGCGGCGACGTCCTTCATCGTGGGACGGTTGCCGTAGCGGGCGGTGGTCAGGGAGGCGGCGCGTCGGGGCGTCTCTGGCACGATGCGGGGTCCTGTTCCTGTCGGCCTCGGGGATACGGCGATGTCCGGGTTTGCGGGGGGTCGCGCGATCCCTGGGGTTGTATGAGGATGTGGCGTCGAGCATAGAGCCTGGACAACGTTGTCAGATGCCGAGAGACTGTCCGACGCCTTCTCCGGTCCGCGTCCCCCACCGCTGGACCGGCCCGCTCTTTTCCACGGTCGACTGGGGAGAACCGAGACTTTGATGCACACCGACCTCGTGGCCGCGCTCGACATCGGCGGCACCAAGATCGCCGGCGCCCTGGTGGACGGCGACGGCGCGATCGTGGCCCGCGCACAGCGGCCGACCCCCGCGCGTGAGGACGGCGAGACCGTGATGGGCGCCGTCGAGGCGGTGCTCGGAGAGCTGACCGCGTCGCCGCTGTGGGACCGCGTCCACAGCGTCGGGATCGGCAGCGCGGGCCCCGTGGACGCCTCCGCGGGCACCGTCAGCCCGGTCAACGTGCCCGGCTGGCGCGGCTTCCCGCTCGTCCCGCGCGTGCGCGCGGTCACCGGTGAGCTGCCCGTCGAGCTGATCGGCGACGGGGTCGCCATCACCGCCGCCGAGCACTGGCAGGGCGCTGCGCGCGGGCACGACAACGCGCTCTGCATGGTCGTCTCCACCGGCGTCGGCGGGGGCCTCGTCCTGGGCGGCCGACTCCACCCGGGGCCCACCGGGAACGCCGGTCACATCGGGCACATCTCCGTCGACCTCGACGGCGACCCGTGCCCCTGCGGCGGGCGCGGCTGCGTCGAGCGCATCGCCAGCGGCCCCAACATCGCCCGCCGCGCCCTCGACAACGGCTGGCGCCCCGGGCCCGACGGCGACGCCACGGCCGCCGCGGTCGCCGCCGCCGCGCGCGCGGGCGACCCGGCCGCCCTCGCGTCCTTCGACCGCGCCGCCCAGGCCCTCGCGGCGGGCATCGCGGCGACCGCGACGCTGGTCGAGATCGACATCGTCGTGATCGGCGGGGGCGTGGGCAAGGCCGGGGACATCCTCTTCGGGCCGCTGCGCCGCCATCTCGCCGACTACGCCACGCTGTCCTTCGTCCAGGGGCTGACGATCGTGCCGGCTCAGATGGGGACGGACGCGGGGTTGGTGGGGGCGGCTGCGGCGGCGCTCGTAGGGCGGGAGGGGGCTGCGGCGGCGGGGGTGTAGCTGCGGGGTGCCGTGCGTGCGGGAGGGGGGCCGGTTTCGGGTACGCGCGTGGAGGTGCGGGGCGATGCGCCACGCGCGGGGGTGCCGGTATCGGGACGGCCCCACGCGCGGGGACGCGTGTTGCGAGTTGCGGGCCCGCGCGCGGGAGGCGTGGTTCGGGTACGGGGCGATGCGCCACGCGTGCGTGCCTGTTCGGGGCGTGTTCCCCGTCCGTGTGCCCTGTCCTCGCCAACCCCGTGCGTGACCTCTCACCCGGCGGGGGCGTTGGAGTGGGCATGAAGAAGCGCAGCATGCTTGCCATCGCCTCCCTGGCCACCGGGTTCGTCGTCGCCGCGATCACGCCGTCGCACGGGGCGGACCACGACAAACTCGGGGGGCTCGACGTGGGGGACACGCTCAGCCAGCTCGACCACACGGTGGCCGACGACAGCCTGGCCGTCGACGACAACGCGCTCGGGCAGGGCGGTTGACGAAAGCCGTACGCGAGCGCGAGGCGCCGGCCCCTGAGGGGTCGGCGCCTCGGTGCTTTTCCCGGTCCTCAACGGGAACTGGTTTCCGTGGCAGGGTGGAGCGGGCAAGCCTCAGGGGGCCAACGGAAGAGGGGGGAACCGTGACCGTCGTCTGGATCAACGGCGCGTTCGGTGCGGGAAAGACGACCACCGCACGGGAACTGAACGATCTGATCCCGAACAGCACGCTCTTCGACCCGGAGTTCGTCGGCGGCACGCTCCCGCACCTGCTTCCGGCCAAACACCTGGCTGAGGTGAGCGACTTCCAGGACCTGCCGATCTGGCGCAGGCTCGTCATCGACACGGCTGCGGCCGTGCTCGCCGAGGTCGGCGGCACCCTGCTCGTCCCCATGACGCTGCTGCGCCAGGAGTACCGCGACGAGATCTTCGGCGGCCTCGCCGCCCGCCGCATACCGGTACGTCATGTGCTCCTCGCCCCGGCTGAAACGATCCTGCGTGAACGGATAGCGGGCCGACCCGCCCCGCCGGACCTGCCGGACGGCGAGATGCGGGTAGGGCAGTGGGCGTACGACCACATAGAGCCGTACCGCGCGGCGCTCGCCACCTGGCTGACGGCCGACGCCCACCTCATCGACACCGGCGCCCTCACGCCGTACGAGACGGCCCTGAGGATCGCGGAGGCGGTCGGGACGGGCGCCGTCCCCGTGTGCGACATCGTCCAGACGCCCGAGCCGACGGCGGAGACGCTCGCCTCGGGGGTGCTGCTCTTCGACGAGGACGACCGTGTCCTGCTCGTCGACCCGACCTACAAGGCCGGCTGGGAGTTCCCCGGAGGCGTCGTCGAACCCGGCGAGGCGCCCGCGCGCGCGGGCATGCGCGAGGTCGAGGAGGAGACCGGGATACGTCTGACGGACGTGCCCGAACTGCTGGTCGTCGACTGGGAGCCGCCGCAGCGTCCCCGGTACGGCGGGCTGCGCTTCCTCTTCGACGGCGGTCGCCTCGCCCCCGACGCCGTGGCGAACCTGTCGCTGCCCGGCCCCGAACTGCGCGCCTGGCGCTTCGTCACCGAACGCGAGGCCGCCGACCTCCTGCCTCCCGCCCGCTACGAACGCCTGTGCTGGGCCCTGCGGGCCCGGGAGCGCGGCGCGGCGATCTACCTTGAGTCGGGCGTCCCCGTGCCCGGAGACGGCCACTGAGCGGCTTCGTCCGCCGGGAACGCGGTGGTGGCGTCCTGACCCAGCCGTGACTCGAACGCGTCCATCACCGCGCCGACAGCGGCGTGCCGCCGGACCAGTTCGGCCGCGCCGTCCGGCATGCCTTCCGGCCGGGTCCCCTTCGCGTACGCGCGCAGGCGGGCCAGGCGGTCGGCGCGGCCGTGGAACTCGGTGACCAGCCAACGGGCCAGGTACGCGCGCGTGTAGGCGTCGTCGTACGACAGATGGGCGGCGCGGAAGGCGCGTTCCGCCGGGGTGAGGGCGAACTCGGGGGAGAGCGCCAGGCCGTGGTCGGTGAGGTAGAGGCGCCGGCCGTCCGTGAGGATGTTGCGGAAGTGGGCGTCGAAGTGGACGAGGCCCGTCGTTCTCAAGAAGGCCGTCAGGGTCGTCAGCTGACGGCCCACCAGAGCGCACGCCGCGTCCGCGTCGGGCCCGTGCACGCGGGCGCGCAGCCAGTCGTGCAGGGTGGACGGGACGTGCTCCAGGAACAGCGTCAGGCTCGCCGGTGCCGTACGCAGGGCCTCGATGCGCGCGCGGACGGCCGGGCCCCAGTAAGCCACGGCCTTCTCGACGTCGGGGGCGTCCGTCGGGGCGGTGGTGGGCAGTACGCGTGCGTGGTGCAGCAGCGGGAAGCCCGGGAAGCGGCCCGAGACGGCCCACCGGGTGGTCGTCTCGTACACCGCCAGCTCCCGCCAGGCGCCGAACCCGGGGCTGGGGACGGCGCCGATGCCGTAGTGGCAGGCGGGCGGGAGGCCGAACACGTTCGCCGTGGTGCGGCGGCGGTCGGTGTCCGTGAGCGGCATGCGCTTCACGAACACCTGATGTCCGGCGACCCGCACGCGCGCGGTGGTGCCGCCCACGCCCGTGCTGTGCGGGTCGGCCGTGTCGAGGAGCGCGGTCAGCTCCATGTCGTCCAGGCGGGCCAGGGCGGCGGACACCGCGCTGTGAGCGGCTGTCCGCGCCTGACCGCGCAACGGACTCAGCTCGCCGCGTAGTTGAGCAGGAACAGGGCCTCCGCCACCGACAGCCGCTCCAGCTCCTGCGGCGACACGCTCTCGTTCACCGCGTGGATCTGCGCCTCCGGCTCACTGAGGCCGATGAGGAGGATCTCCGCGCGCGGGTAGAGCGCGGCGAGGGTGTTGCACAGCGGAATGGAGCCGCCCTGGCCGGCGTACTGCATCTCCTCGCCGGGGTAGGCGACCGCCATGGCCTCGGCCATCGCCGCGTACGCCGGGCTGGTCGTGTCGGCGCTGAACGGCTGGCCCTGGCCGACCTGTTCGATCTCCACGCGCGCGTGCCACGGCGTGTGCGCCTCCAGGTGCGCGCGCAGCAGCTTCGTCGCCTCGGCGGCGTCCGTGCCCGGCGGGACGCGCAGGCTCACCAGCGCGCGGGCGTGCGCCTGCACGGACGGGGTGGCGCCGACGACCGGCGGGGAGTCGATGCCGAGGACGGTGACGGCGGGGCGCGCCCAGATGCGGTCGGCGACCGTCCCCGTGCCGATCAGGCCGACGCCGTCGAGGACCTTGGCGTCCTGCCGGAACTGCCCCTCGTCGTACTGGAGGCCCTCCCAGCGGGCGTCGGACGTCAGCCCGTCGACGGTCGTCGAACCGTCGTCCGCGCGCAGCGAGTCGAGGACCCGGATCAGCGCGGCGAGCGCGTCCGGGGCGGCGCCGCCGAACTGCCCGGAGTGCAGGTTGCCGCCGAGGGTGCTGACGCTCACCCGGAGCATCGTCATCCCGCGCAGAGTGGTCGTGACGGTGGGCAGGCCGACGCGGAAGTTGCCCGCGTCGCCGATGACGATCGTGTCGGCGGCCAGCAGCTCGGGGTGGGCCTCGGCGTACCGCTCCAGGCCGCCCGTGCCCTGCTCCTCGGAGCCCTCGACGATGATCTTGACGTGCACCGGGACGCCGCCGTTCGCCCGCAGGGCGCGCAGCGCGAGGAGGTGCATGATCAGGCCGCCCTTGCAGTCGGCCGCCCCGCGCGCGTACCAGCGCCCGTCGCGCTCGGTCAGCTCGAAGGGCGGGCTCGCCCAGGCGGCCTCGTCCAGCGGCGGCTGCACGTCGTAGTGGGCGTACAGCAGGACCGTGCGCGCGCCCTCGGGGCCCGGCAGGTAGCCGTACACGGACTGGGTGCCGTCCGGGGTGTCCAGCACGGCGACGTCCTGGAAGCCCTCCGCGGCGAGCGTGTCGGTGATCCAGCGCGCGGCGGCCTCGCTCTCGGAGCGCGGGAACTGGTCGAAGTCGGCCACCGACCGGAAGGCCACCAGTTCGGCCAGCTCCGCCTTCGCCCTGGGCATCAGGGAAGCGACGGTCTCGGCGACCGATTTCGACGACATGGGCACGCTCCTCGTGGGTGCGACGTTGTATGAGGTGAGCACGCGTCCGTACGGGTTCGTACGGCGGGGATCTCGCAGCCGAGCGTACGCGTTCGGGCCTGTGGGGCCTCACCGGAGGACCTCGGCGATCTCCGCCGTAGGATGCGGGTGGACAGGTGCGACAGGCGGCCGGATCGGGAGCAGCAGACCATCGTGAGCAGCGAGAACTCTTCGGCGGACGACGTGCGTGAGACCGAGGACGCGCGTCAGGTGTGGGACGTCGTCGTGGTGGGTGCGGGCCCCGCGGGTGCCTCGGCCGCCTACGCGGCGGCGGTCACGGGGCGGCGTGTGCTGCTGTTGGAGAAGGCCGAGCTGCCCCGCTACAAGACGTGCGGCGGCGGCATCATCGGCCCTTCGCGCGACTGTCTGCCGCCCGGTTTCGAACTGCCCTTCAAGGACCGGGTGCACGCGGTCACGTTCTCCAACAACGGCCGCTTCACGCGTACGCGCAAGTCCCGGCAGATGCTGTTCGGGCTGATCAACCGCCCCGAGTTCGACCAGCAGCTGGTGGAGCACGCCCTGAAGGCGGGCGCCGAGCTGCGGACGGGTGTGACGGTGACGCGGGTCGAGCAGCACGGCTCGGCGGTCCCGGACCGGCGCAGCGTCGCCGTCGTCCTCCAGGGCGGTGAGACGCTGCTGGCGCGCGCGGTGGTCGGCGCCGACGGCAGCGCCAGCCGCATAGGGGCGCACGTGGGCGTGAAGCTCGACCAGGTGGACCTCGGCCTGGAGGCGGAGATCCCGGTGCCCGAGACGGTCGCCGAGGACTGGAAGGGCCGCGTCCTCATCGACTGGGGCCCGATGCCCGGGAGTTACGGCTGGGTGTTCCCCAAGGGCGACACCCTGACGGTCGGCGTGATCTCCGCGCGCGGGGAGGGCGCGGCGACCAAGCGGTACCTGGAGGACTTCATCGGGCGGCTCGGGCTCGCCGGGTTCGAACCGAGCATCTCCTCCGGCCATCTGACGCGCTGCCGCGCGGACGACTCGCCCCTCTCGCGCGGGCGCGTGCTGGTCTGCGGCGACGCGGCCGGTCTGCTGGAGCCGTGGACCCGTGAGGGCATCTCCTTCGCGCTGCGCTCCGGACGGCTCGCGGGGGAGTGGGCGGTGCGCATCTCGGAGGCGCACGACGCGGTCGACACGCGCCGTCAGGCCCTGAACTACGCGTTCGCCGTCAAGGCGGGCCTCGGGGTCGAGATGAGCGTCGGCAAGCGCATGCTGGCCGCCTTCGAGCGCCGTCCGGGCCTGTTCCACGCCGCCCTCACCGGCTTCAGGCCCGCCTGGCGCGCGTTCGCCGAGATCACTCGCGGCAAGACGACCCTGGGCGAACTGGTCCGTACGCATCCGCTCGCGCAGCGCGTGCTGATCGGGGTGGAGCCGAGGCCCAAGGTGCCGGACGAGGCCGAGGTCAGTTCTTGACGGTGATCTGGAAGACGGGGTGGTCGCCCGCGGCGGCGGCGATCTCCTCGTCCGACGACTTCGCCGTGACCCCCTGGAAGTACTGGTTGACCTCCCAGCCCCATTTCTCCAGGTAGGTCCGCAGGATCGCGGTCTTCTCGGTGTCGGGCACCTCCACGGCCGTGAACTCCCGGACCTTGCGGCCGACGCGCAGGTCGCCGCCGCCCGCCGCGCGCATGTTGCGCACCCACTGGGAGTGGCCCCGCGCGGAGACGAGGTACTGCGCGCCCTCGTAGATGTGCGGGTTCACCGGGATGCGCTGCATCTGCCCGCTCTTGCGGCCCTTCACGGACAGTTCGGCGGTGCCGGCGAGGCTGAAACCGTGCCGGGCGAGCCAGCCGATGACGCCGTTGAGGCGGACGTTCAGGGGGCTGCCCTTGAGGTAGTACGGCTGCGGCATGGTGACTCCCGAGTTTCGGAGAGCAGTGCTCTCGTTTCCTGGGTCCGAGTCTGCACGAGGCGTTCCCTCAATGCAAGAGCAGTGCTCTCTCTTTTGTTCGCCGTTCTCCAATGTGTGCACCGCTCCGTTTTGGTGGAAGACTTGCCCGCATGAGCCGTAACGTCTCGCCAGGGGCCCGAGCCCGCGCCCGGATCGAAGTGACCGCCGCCATCAAGGAGGAGGCCCGCAGACAGCTTGCCGCGGCGGGCGCCGCCCAGCTCTCCCTGCGGGCCGTCGCTCGTGAGCTCGGCATGGTCTCCTCGGCCCTCTACCGCTACTTCCCGAGCCGCGACGACCTCCTAACGGCCCTCATCATCGATGCGTATGACAGCCTCGGGGAGTCCGCCGAGAAGGCCCACGCCGAGATCGCCCAGGGCGACGCCGTACGGCGCTGGGTCGCCGTCTGCGAGGCCGTCCGCGCGTGGGCGCTCGCCCGGCCCCAGGAGTACGCGCTCATCTACGGCTCGCCCGTCCCCGGCTACCAGGCGCCCGACTCCACCGTCCCCGCCGCCGCGCGCGTGGGCTTCCTCCTCATCGCCATCACCCGCGACGCCCACAGGGTCGGCGCCCTCGCCGAACCGCCCCTCACGCCCGCTCTGCGCCCCGAGGCCGAGCGCATCGCCGCCGACCTCGCCCCCGACCTGCCGCCGGGCGTCGCCGCCGCTCTCGTCGCCGCCTGGGCCCAGCTCTACGGCCTCGTCGGGTTCGAGCTCTTCGGCCAGTTCCACCGCGTCGTCGAGGACCGCGACCCGTTCTTCCACGAGGCGGCGACGCGCCTCGCGCACGGGGTGGGGTTCCTGGGGAAGAAGCCGGCCTAGGGCCTGCGTGGAGTTGTGATCGAGGCTGGGCTCCGAGGTGTCGGATCCGGAGAAGGCCAGCTTTGTCGTAGCGGACGGCGAGACCGCGCCAGTGGGAGGAGAGACCGTGCAGTCAGCAAGTCCTTTTGAACGGGCGCATGCCACAGCACTCCGCCCGCCGACCGGTCTCGCGCCGCCGGCTCCGATGCGCTGTCATGTGACCGAACCGGCAGCCGCTCCCGTTCTCAGATCGGGGCCCCATCGGTCGATCGCCGACCGGAGGTCCAGCGGGAGCGGTTTCTGGTTCTCCTCCGAGATCGGCCAGTCGGCGCGTGGGGCACGCCACAGCACCTCGAACTCGTTGCCGTCCGGGTCCACGCCATGCAGGGACTTGGCCACCAGGAAGTCGGTGCTCCCGGTGAGGGCCTGGCGCGCCTGAGCAGCTCCGCCGTCTCGGCGAGTTCACTGAGTGTGCCGACCTCCCAGGCGAGATGGTGCAGTCCGACGCGGTCGCGCTGCGGGCCCGGTGCGTCGGGTCCGAGCGCGAAGAGGCCGAGGTCGTGGTCGTTGTCGCTGCCCGGGGCCCTGAGGAAGGCGGCCCTGCCGGGCATCTCGTGCTCGACGGCGAAGCCGAACACCTGGCTGTAGAAGGCGACGGAACATTCGATATCACGGACGAACAGGACAGCGTGGTTGAGCCGGCGTACGGACATCGGGCCCCATCCCTCTTGGTGCTGCCGCATGCCCAATCGATCTTACCCAGCTGAGGAAGATGTACCGATCGGAATGATCGAACTGCTGGGCTGGTCGACGCCGAGCGCGGTGGCCGCGTCCGTCACCGTGAGGGACTCGCCCCGGTCGGCGGCCGACTCGACCGCGTCGAGCAGTTCGAGCACCGCGTCCGGCAGCCGCTCGCGGTGCTGGCCGTCGACGTGGAGGCGGACCTTGCCGGCCGCTGACGCCCCGCCCCGTACTCCCGGGGAAGTACGGGCGACCGCTCCGCCCGGCGGACGTGCCGTACCCCGTGATCCGTCTAGCGTGGCCGGTATGGAGGAACGGCGGACAGTGGGACGGTGGCCTGACGGGCCGGCGTGGGCGCGCATGGCGGAGAACACCCGGCGCCGGCCCTGGCGGTCGACCGCCGTCGTCACCGCGTTCGTGCTCATCGGCTCGACCTACGCGGCTCACGGCCAGGAAGGCAGCCGACAGCCCCTCGACGTCTACGCGCGCCTGCTGCTCGTCGCCGCCTCCGGACTCCTCCTGTGGCGCCACCGCCGACCGGTGGCCGTCGTGTGGGGTACGGCGGGGGCGGCGGCCCTGTACCTCGGCGCGGGGTATCCGTACGGGCCGGTGTTCGTGACCGTCGCCCTCGCCTGCTTCTCCGCCGTCGTCGCCGGCCACCGCAAGGCCGCGTGGGCCGCCGTCGGGATGCTGTGGGCCGTCCACCTGGTGGTCACCCAGTGGCTGTACCGGTGGCTGCCCCCGTCCGGCGACGGATCCGCGCCCCTGGGACAGGAGTTCGCCGTCGCAGCCTGGGCCGTGGTGATCGTGGTCGTCTCGGAACTGGCCTCCACCCGGCGCGAGCAGTGGGCGCGGGAGCGCGCCGAACGTGCCCAGGCCGCCCGGCGCCGCGCCGACGAGGAACGCCTGCGCATCGCCCGCGAGCTGCACGACGTCCTCGCGCACAGCCTCTCCGTCATCAACGTCCAGGCGGGCGTCGGCCTCGCCCTCCTCGACACCGACCCCGGGCAGGCGCGCGCCGCTCTCACCACCATCAAATCCGCCAGCAAGGAAGCCCTCGGCGAGGTCCGCCAGGTCCTGGACACCCTCCGCACCCCCGGAGACGCCCCGCGCACCCCGGCGCCCGGCCTCGACCGGCTCCCGGAACTCGTCGAACAGGCCGCCCACGCGGGCCTGACCGTCCAGGTCGACGGCACCCCGCCCCGCCTCTCCCCGGGCACCGACCTCGCCGCCTTCCGCATCGTCCAGGAAGCCCTCACCAACGTCGTCCGCCACTCCGGCTCCCGCCACGCACGCGTACGCCTCGACAAGACGGGCGGCGCCCTGCGGCTCGTTGTCGACGACGACGGCCCGGCGACCGGAGCGGACGCGGGCGGCAGCGGCAACGGACTCGCCGGGATGCGGGAGCGGGCGGCGGCGCTCGGGGGGACGATCGAGGCGGGGGCGCGGGAGGACGGGGGGTTCCGGGTGGTGGCGGTGCTGCCGGTACGCGGTACGGCGCCCTCCGGGGCGCTTCCCGAGAGGGCGTCCTCGGTGCCGCCGGCCTCGGACGCCTCTGCTGCGAAGGAGGGCGACCAGTGATCCGCGTACTCCTCGCCGACGACCAGTCCCTCGTCCGCGCCGGGTTCCGTGCCCTGCTCGACGCGCAGGCCGACATCGAGGTGGTCGGTGAGGCGGCGGACGGCGAGGAAGCCGTACGGGCCGTGCGGGAGGCGGCGCCGGACGTCGTCCTCATGGACATCCGGATGCCCGTGCTGGACGGGCTCGCCGCGACCCGCCGGATCACCGGGGACGCTGCGCTCCAGGGCGTGAAGGTGGTCGTCCTCACCACCTTCGAACTCGACGAGTACGTCTTCGAGGCGATCCGCTCCGGCGCCTCGGGGTTCCTCGTGAAGGACACCGAACCGGACGAACTCCTGCGCGCCGTACGGGCGGTGGTCGCCGGGGACGCGCTGCTCTCACCCGGCGTGACCCGGCGGCTGATCGCCGAGTTCGCGGCGCGCTCGAAGGAGCCGTCGAGCGTCGACGCGCTCGCGCCGCTCACCGAGCGGGAGCGGGAGGTGATGGCGCTGGTCGGGATCGGGCTGTCCAACGAGGAGATCGCGCGCAGGCTGGTCGTCAGCCCACTCACCGCGAAGACGCATGTCAGCCGGACGATGGTGAAGCTGGGGGTGCGGGATCGGGCGCAGCTGGTCGTGCTGGCCTATGAGTCGGGGTTGGTGCGGCCCGGGTGGCTGGGGTGATCCGAGGGGGCGGCTTGGTCCGCGGGGTCGGACCGGTTCGCGGTGAAGGTCATCAGCACGCTGATCACCCGTGCGAGGAACACCACCGGCGCGAGCACGATGCCCGCCTTGAGCAGCAGGCTCTCCGCCGGACCCGGCAGGTCGAAGAGCAGCGCCGGACCGGCCACCGCTCCGAACACGACCGCCGCCGCGAACCCCGCGCTGAACAGCGCGTACCCGATCTCCACCGTGATCGCGTCCCGATCGGCCTGCGTACGGCGTCCCCTGTGCCCCGTCATGCCGACGAGTCTCGCACAGGGGATGCCGCCCCGTCAGATCGCCGACCGCTCCGTCCACAGCGTGGCCAGCGTTCCGTCCCCGTGGACCTCGGGGAACGGGCACCGGTTCCACAGGGCGAGGTACAACGTGCGGGCGGGACCGGCGAGTTCGCAGTCGGCGTCCGCCGCGTCCGCGCGTACCGTCACCGGCGGGCCGGGGGACAGTCGTACGGTCCACACCGCGTCGTCCGCGTCCGTCGCGCGTACGCGCAGCAGGCGGGGTTCCTCCGTGCGCACGCGGCTGCGCTCGCGCGCGTGGAAGCCGCGCAGGAGTTCGTCGATGCCGTCCACGGCGAAGTCGGTGGCGACCGGGGCGGGTTCGGCGCCGGTCGCGGACTCGGCGTCGTACCGGTGCACGGCCGTCTCATGGGCCTGGCGGCGGGCCCAGAAGGCGAGCGGGGAGGGGGTGGGCAGGAAGGCGAAGCAGGCGGTGTCGGGCGGCGCGGCGGTGAGCGTGTCGACGAGCAGGCGGTGCCCCTCGCGGAACCAGTCCAGCAGGCCGGGGCCGTCGAGGCGCGGCACCGGAGCCAAGGGCCGCCGCTCGGCGATCCCCTCGGTGACGTAAGCGCGCGCCCAGCGGTGCACGACCCCTGTGTGCTCCACCAACTCCCGCACCCGCCACTCCGGGCAGGTGGGGACGGCACTGTCGACTCCGGCGGCTTCGGCGGCAGCGGCCAGGGCGCGGCCCTCACGGTCGAGGACGCGGATGAACTCACTCGTCTCCATGGGGACGAGTGTGGCGGGCTGGAGGGGGGTGCGGCATGCGATGGGGGTGGCCGGGGGGCCTGCGTGGGTGGTCGGGGGCTGTTTGGCTCTGGCGGGCGGGGGGGTGGTCCGTGCGGACTGTTGTGAGGCGCGCGGCTTGGGTGGGCGAGGGGTGCTCGGTTCGGACGGTCGGGGCCTGCTCGGCCCTGGCGGGCGAGTGGTGGTCTGCGTGGGCGGTCGTGAGCTGTGCGGCGCGGGCAGGCGAGGGGTGCTCGGTTCGGACGGTTGTGAGGTGCTCGGTGCAGGTGGGCGTTTGGTGGTCTGCGCGGGGGGTTGGGGGGTGTACGGCTCGGGCGGGTGCGTGGCACTTCGGTCGGATGGGTGCGGGGTGTTCCGTGCGGGTGGTTGCGGACCGCGTGGCTTGGGCGCGTGCGTGGCGTTCCGTGCAGGCGGTTGCGGATCGCTCGGCTCGGGCGGGTGTGTCGTGTTCCGCGCGGGCGGCCCTGCGCTGCTCCGCTCAGGCGGGCGCGACCTCCGTGGGGCGCTCGGCTCAGGTCGTCGTACGGCGCTCCGCGCCCGCCCCGATCAATGCGGCCAGTCCCGCCAGGACCGCGACGCTCGTGAGGGCGGTCGGCAGGGAGAGCCAGTCGGCCATGAAGCCGATCGCCGGTGGGCCCAGCAGCATGCCGCCGTAGCCGAGGGTGGAGGCGACGGCTACGCCGTGCGGTCCGGCCAGTGCGCCTGCGCGTTCGACGGCGACCGGGAAGAGGTTCGCGAGGCCGAGGCCCGCGACGGCGAAGCCGATCAGCGCTGCCCAGAACGCGGGGGCCAGTGCGCCCAGCAGCATCCCGGCCGCCGCGAGGGTGCCGCCGGCGACGACCGTGCGGCTGCGTCCGAGCCGCTCCAGCAGTGTCGTCCCGGAGAGGCGGCCGACCGTCATGGCCAGCGCGAAGCACGAGTATCCGACGGCGGCGGCTCCGGCGGACGCGTTCAGGTCTTCGCGCAGGTGCAGTGCGCCCCAGTCGGCGAGGGCGCCCTCGCCGTAGGCCGTGCAGCAGGCGATCAGGCCGAAGACGATCACGAGTCGTCGGGTGCGGGGGCCGCCGGCGGGCTTGTCGTCGTCCCTGTGCGCGCGGACCGGTCGTACGGCTCTGTCGTGATCCCCCGCGTGCGCGCGTGCCGGTGGCAGACGCAGGAGCGTGCGGCCCGCGACGGCGGTGACCACGAGGCCGACGACGCCCAGGAGCAGCAGGTGCCAGGCGGGGGAGAGGCTGCCCGCGACCAGTGCGCCGAGGCCCGCCCCCAGCATGCCGCCGAGGCTGAACGCGGCGTGGAAGCTGGGCATGATCGGCCGGCGCAGGACGGTGACGAGGTCCACGGCGGCACTGTTGAAGGCGACGTTGATCCCGCCGTACGCCACGCCGAACAGCAGCAGGACGGCGCCCAGGGTCGGGACGGAGTGGGCGTGCGGGGGGAGGGTGATCGACAGGGAGAGAAGGACCGCGCAGATCACGGTGATCAGGTGGCTGCCGTGGCGCTGGCAGAGGCGGCCCGTGAAGAGCATCGTCACGACGGCCCCGGCGGACACGCAGAGCAGGGCCAGGCCGAGGGAGGAGGCGGAGGCGCCGGTCTGCTCCTTGATGTCGGGGATGCGGACGACCCACCCGGCGAATATGAAGCCGTCCACGGCGAAGAACACGGTCAGGACGACCCGCAGAAGACCGAGGTCGCTGCTCGGCGCGACGCTGCGCGAGCGGAGTTTGTTTATCAGCGGCACAAACTCAGGCTAGGGAGCTGGGGAGGAGGGGGCAAGGGTGTTGCCGGTCACTCTGCGCGGGGGCGTGCGTGTTGTGGGCGTGCAGGTCGGGGCGGTGGTGAGGGAGGGCGGTGATGGTGTGGATCGAGGAAGGCGGGGCGTTGGCGACTGAGGGCAGGGCGTGTACGCCGGTGCCGACCGGGCCCTCGCCGGGGCGAGGTTGAGCTGGCTGGCCGATCAGCGGAGGGGGCACCGACCGTGGCTTCGAGGCGGGTTCGGCGTGAGGTGTCGACGGTGGTGGTGAGTGGGGGCCGCCCTGGTCGTGGCGCTGGGGAAGGTGGGAACCGGCGGCTCGGTCACGGCGACGCGGGGGGTGGCCGGGATTGCCGTATCGGACGGTGGGGGAAACGCGATCCGGACGCTCCCGAGAGGCAATACCCGGCAGCACCAGGGAAGTTCACCGTGCCGCGTGCCGATCCGCTGACCGGCCTGGCTGCGCCGGACTTCCCGCTCGGCCGCCTGCCGCTAGCCGCCGAATGCCGGGGGGGCCGAACGACTCGGCCCAGCAGCGCGACGCACGTGGGGCGTCAGCGGTGAGCATCCCCCGACCCCCGACGTGTGCCGGGCCGGCATCGGTTCCCGTGGCTCCGCCGCCTCCCCCGGTCGCAGGATTCCCGCCCTCGTCCTCAGCCCAACACCCCTGCCCCGACCGCAGGTTGGCCGGTGTCGGCACTCGCGGATCGTGTCGGCGTGGCCGACTCCTGCCCTACCTCGGCCCAAAGCGTCTCTGATTGACTTAGTGATCCCTGGTGTTGCTCAGGGATGTAAGCCGATTGTCTTCGTGCCCTGGTGCCGGACGGCGGAACCGTCAGCCCTCGTGGCACGTCCCTCCGGACGCTGATCGGTGAGGTCTCACGACCTCGCCGAGGAGGGTGCCCGACGTCGCCTGGGCGCCGGGCGTGCGAGTGACACTCTGCCACAGGATCGCTACGATCCGCTAATCCAACTGATAAGCCCGCCATGCCGCCCCACTTGGTGTTTTAAAGTGGTTCTCGCTTTTGTGAACCGGTTGAATCGGCATGTGGGAGGACGCGCGCATCATGGCGACGGAAACGTTTGAGTTCCAGGTAGAGGCCCGTCAGCTTCTCCAGTTGATGATCCACTCGGTCTACTCGAACAAGGACGTGTTTCTCAGGGAGCTCGTCTCGAACGCCTCCGACGCGCTCGACAAGCTGCGTCTCGACAAGCTGAGGGACGACAGCCTCGACGCGGACACGACCGACCTGCACATCAGGATCGAGCTGGACAAGGACGCGCGGACGCTCACCGTCCGCGACAACGGCATCGGCATGTCGTACGACGAGGTCGGCAAGCTGATCGGCACCATCGCGAACTCCGGAACCGCCGCGTTCCTCAAGGAGTTGAAGGAGCAGGACGGCGAAGAGGACGAAGTCGAGGGCCTGATCGGCCAGTTCGGCATCGGCTTCTACTCCGGTTTCATGGTCGCCGACGAGATGACGCTGCTGACCCGCCGGGCCGGCGAGAGCGCGGGCACGCGCTGGTCGTCGCGCGGTGAGGGGACGTACACGCTGGAGAGCGTCGACGACGCCCCGCAGGGCACGGCCGTCACGCTGCACCTCAAAGAGGCCGACCCCGACAACCAGTTGCACGACTACACGGCGGCCTGGACGGTCAAGCAGATCGTCAAGAAGTACTCGGACTTCATCACCTGGCCGATCCGCCTCGACGCCGAGGAGGAGCCGCTCAACTCGATGAAGGCCCTGTGGGCGCGTTCGCGCGACGAGGTCACCGACGACGAGTACCACGAGCTGTACAAGCACGTCAGCCACGACTGGCGCGCGCCCCTGGAGACCATCCGCCTCCAGGCCGAAGGCACCTTCGAGTACCAGGCGTTGCTGTTCCTGCCGGAGCACGCCCCGCACGACCTGTTCACCCGCGACTACCGCCGCGGCCTCCAGCTCTACGTCAAGCGCGTCCTGATCATGGACGACTGCGAGGCGCTGCTCCCGCCGTACCTGCGGTTCGTCAAGGGCGTCGTCGACGCGGCCGACCTCTCGCTGAACGTCTCGCGCGAGATCCTCCAGCAGGACCGCCACATCCTGATGATCCAGCGCCGGCTCGCGAAGAAGCTCCTCTCCTCGGTGAAGGAGATGCGGGCGAACGCGGCCGACAAGTACGCCACGTTCTGGCGGGAGTTCGGGGCGGTCCTCAAGGAAGGGCTGCTCAGCGACACCGACAACAAGGACGCGCTGCTCGGGGTTTGCTCCTTCGAGAGCACCAACGCCTCCGCCGAATCGGGTGAGTTGACGACGCTTCAGGAGTACGTGGAGCGGATGAAGGACGGTCAGGAGGACATCTACTACCTGACCGGCGAGTCCCGCGAGAGCATCGAGAACTCCCCGCAGATGGAGGCGTTTTCGGCGCGCGGCATCGAAGTCCTGCTGCTCACCGACGCAGTTGACGAAGTGTGGGTCGACGCCGTCCCCGAGTTCGAGGGCAAGCAACTGCGGTCCGTCGCCAAGGGCGAGATCGACCTCGACGCGAAGGACGACGAACAGGCCGGTGAGGAACGGGAGAAGCAGACCGAGGAGTACGCCGGGCTGCTCGACTGGATGAAGGAGCGGCTCGCCGAGGAGGTCAAGGACGTACGGCTCTCCGCCCGCCTCACCGTCTCCCCGGCCTGTGTCGTCTCCGACACGGACGACATCACGCCCGCGCTCCAGAACATGTACCGGGCCATGGGCCAGGAGATCCCCGCCGCCAAGCGGATCCTCGAACTCAACGCCGGGCACGCGCTCGTGCAGGGCCTGAACCGGGCCTACCAGGAGGAGGCGCGGCGCGAAGGGCTCGTGGAGACCGCCGAGTTGCTGTACGGGCTGGCGGTCCTCGCCGAGGGCGGGCGGCCGAAGGAGCCCGGCAAGTTCGTACGGGTGGTGGCGGAGCGGCTGGAGAAGTCGCTCTGACCCGCTGACGTACCCGGCCGTGCCCCCCCCCCCCGGGGGCGGGCCCCCCCGGCTCATTTCCCCACATAATCCCCCCACTCTCTGGTTGCTTAAGTCAATCAACCGGGCGTACATTCGTCGGCGGCGCACCGGCCCGACATCCCCCCACGGAGGCCCGACCATGTCCCACGCTCAACCCCGGTCCGTGGAGCCGGGGGTGGCGTCCGCGCCCCGGGTGAACCTCGTCGTCGCGGTGCTCGCCTTCGGCGGGATCGTCGTCTCGCTGATGCAGACGCTGGTCATCCCGATCGTCCCCGAACTCCCGAAACTCCTGGACGCCTCGGCCTCCGACGCGACCTGGGCGGTCACCGCGACCCTCCTCGCCGCGGCGGTCGCCACGCCGGTGACGGGCCGCCTCGGCGACATGTACGGCAAGCGGCGGATGCTGCTGGTCAGCCTGGTGACGCTGGTCGCCGGATCGGTCGTCGCCGCGCTCAGCGACGCGCTCGCCCCCATGATCGTCGGCCGCGCCCTCCAGGGCCTCGCCTCCGGAGTGATCCCGCTCGGCATCAGCATCATGCGCGACGAACTCCCCGCCGAACGACTCGGCTCCGCGACCGCCCTCATGAGCGCCTCCCTCGGCATCGGCGGCGCCCTCGGCCTGCCCGCCGCCGCGCTCATCGCCGACCACTTCGACTGGCACATGCTGTTCTGGACGTCCGCCGCGCTCGGCGCCGTCGCGCTGGTACTGGTACCGGCGTTCGTCCCCGAGTCCCGGGTGCGCGCCGGCGGACGCTTCGACTTCCCCGGCGCCGCCGGGATGGCCGCAGGGCTGATCTGCCTGCTGCTCGGCATCTCCAAGGGCGCCGACTGGGGCTGGACCAGCGGGACGACGCTCGGGCTGTTCGCCGCCGCCGTCGTGGTCCTCGTCGGCTGGGGCTTCTTCGAACTGCGGGTCGCCGCACCGCTGGTGGACCTGCGCACCACCGCCCGCCGCCAGGTCCTCGTGACCAACCTCGCGTCCCTGGCCTTCGGGTTCTCCATGTTCGCGATGTCCCTCGTCCTGCCGCAGCTCCTCCAGCTCCCCGAGGCCACCGGGTACGGCCTCGGCAGGTCGCTCCTCGACGCGGGCCTCGTCATGGCGCCGACCGGGCTCGTGATGATGGCCGTCGCCCCGGTGTCCGCGCTCATATCCAAGAAGTGGGGCGCCAAGGTCACGCTGATGGCCGGGGCGGTGATCGTCGCCGTCGGCTACGGCCTCGGCGTCGTCCTGATGTCCGAGGTCTGGCAGCTCGTCCTGGTGTCCTGCGTCGTCGGTGCCGGTATCGGGTTCGCCTACGGTGCGATGCCCGCGCTGATCATGGGCGCGGTGGACCCGGCCGAGACCGCCGCCGCGAACAGCCTCAACACCCTGATGCGGTCCATCGGCACGTCGACCGCCAGCGCCGTCGCCGGGGTGATCCTCGCGCAGCTGACGACCGGGTTCCACGGGGCGGCGCTGCCGTCGGAGAACGGGTTCAAGGTGGTCATGGCGGTCGGGTCGGGGGCGGCGGTGCTGGCGTTCGTGGTGGCGGCGTTCATTCCGCGACGTCGGACGGCGGGTACGGGTATCGGGGCTGGTACTAGTACTGAGGCCGGTACGGGTACCGAGCCGGCGACGAGCGCGCCACCGGCGGATGCACGTGCAGTCGCACCGCAGCCGTACGGAGCGAACGCACCGGCATCCGCAAGCGCGGGCCCGCAGGCCGGAACCCCCGACGCCTGCACCATCGGCGCCGCCGTGGCCATCCCCCTCTCCCGCGCCGTCGCCGAACTCGTCGCGGCCGTCCCGAACCTCGGTGACGGCGTCCCGGGCGGCACCGGACGTCCGGTGCGCGGCCAGGTGCGCGGCGCTGAGAACGTCCCCGTCCCCGGCGCCGCCGTGACGCTGATCTCCCTGGACGGACGGCAGTTGGGCCGCGCGGTCGCCGAGGCCGACGGTACGTACGAGGTCCAGGCGCCCGGCGAGGGCACGTACGTCCTGCTCGCCGCCGCCGACGGGCTCCAGCCGCAGGCGACCACCGTCGTCGTGGGCGCCACGCCCGTGTCGTACGACGTCCTCCTGAGCGGCAGCAGCGGCCTCGCCGGCGTCGTACGCGGCGCGGACGGCGGGGCGCCGGTCGCGGGGGCGGTGGTGATCGTGACCGACGTGCGCGGCGACGTCCTCGCGACCACGCGCACCGACGGGCTCGGGGAGTTCGCGCTCACCGAACTGGTCCCCGGCGCGGTCACGGTCGCCGTCAGCTCGCCCAAGCACCGGCCCCTCGCGCTCCCCGTCGAGATCGCCGGCACCGGCGTGACCCGGATCGAGGCCGAACTCCAGCCCGGCGCGCACGTGCGGGGGACCGTGCGCGGCGCCGGGTTCCCGCTCGGCGACGCCCGGGTGACGCTGGTGGACGCCGCCGGGAACGTCGTCGCCACGACCACGACTGGCGCCGACGGCGCGTACGCCTTCTCCGACCTCGACAGCGGGCAGTACACCGTCATCGCGACCGGCTACCCGCCCCGCGCGACCGGCGTCAGCCTGGCCGGTGACCTCGACGGCCACGACATCGAACTCGCCCACGCGGAGTAGAAGTTGCCGGGTCCCATGTGCGAAGTGCCGCGTGCACGGGACCTGTTCGCGCACCGAACCATTCGCGGGCCCGGGGCGTCTTACGACGCGTCACTCTCACAGCATCCGCACAAGGGGAAACAATGCGACGCACAGCAGCGGCAGTTGCGGCTCTGGCCCTCGCCGTGACGGCACTCGGTACCGCGGCGACCACCGCGACCGCGGCCACGGGGGAGACGGTCGCCGCCTGTCCCACCGGCTGGGGAAGCCTCGACAAGTCCACCTCCTCGTCCACCTACGCCTCGCTGACGAACATCCGGACCGGGCAGCACGACTGCTACGACCGCATGGTCTTCGACATCCCGGGCGGCGGCACCGGCATCGGCTACAACGTCCGGTACGTCGACGCCCTGTACCAGGACGGCAGCGGCGACCTCATCCCCGTCTCGGGCGGCGCGATCCTGGAGGTCCGCGTCTCGGCGCCCAGCTACAACTACGAGACGGGCAAGCCGAGTTACCCCGGCCGCGCCCGGCAGCCCCTGCCCGGTGTCGACATCACCGGCTACAGCACCTTCCGCGACACCCGCTTCGCCAGCAGCTTCGAGGGCGACACCCAGATAGGGCTGGGCCTGCGGGCCCGACTCCCGTTCCGCGTCCAGCAGTTGGCGGACAAGATCGTCGTCGACGTGGCGCACTCCTGGTGAAACCACCGCCGGGGGTCGGCCGTCTCACACCGGCCCCCGGCCCCGCCCCGCAGGCGAGCTGGTTGACTGTGCACGAGCACGTGCACGGCGAAGGAGGACCATGCCCGACCTGCGGATCGGCGGAATCCGGCTCCAGTACGACGACGAGGGCACCGGCGACCCCGTCGTCCTGGTGATGGGACGAGGCGCCGGGGGCCGCGTCTGGCACCTCCACCAGGTCCCCGCCCTCAAGGCGGCCGGGCACCGCGTCGTCACCTTCACCAACCGGGGCATCCCGCCGAGCGACCCGAGCCCGCAGGGGTTCACCATCGACGACATGGTCGCCGACACGGCCGGCCTCATCGAGCACCTCGGTCTCGGCCCGTGCCGCGTCGTCGGCACCTCCCTGGGTGCGTACGTCGTCCAGGAACTCATGCTCGCCCGGCCCGAGTTGGTCAGCCAGGGCGTCCTGATGGCCACCCACGGCCGCACCGACGCCTACCGCCGGGCCGCGATCGCCGCCGAACGCGCCCTGTACGCCGAGGGGTTGACGCTCCCCGCCGCCTACACGGCCTGGAACCGCGCCCTGCGCAACCTCTCCCCGGCCACCCTCGACGACGAACAGAGCCTCCAGGACTGGCTGGACCTCTTCGAGTTCGCCCGCGAGGACACCGGCCCCGGCAGCCGCGTCCAACTCGAACTCAACGCCCCCGAAGGACGGTTGGCTGCCTACCGGCAGATCGGGACGCCCACCCTGGTGATCGGGTTCGCCGACGACGCGGCCCTCCCCGCCAGGCTCAGCCGCGAGGTCGCCGACGCGATCCCCGGGGCCGTGTACCGGGAGGTCAAGGACTGCGGCCACTACGGCTATCTCGAACGCCCGGACGCCGTCAACCGGTTGATGCTCGACTTCTTCCGGGGCGCCGGCCGCTGAGGCGTTCTTGAAGCCCCGCGCCGAGCCCCCGTACCGTGCGGGGACGATCGTCGCCGGGGAAAGGCGGGGCATGACCCACGTCGAGGACGAACTGCTGACCCAGCCCGAGTGCTGGACCCGCGCCGTGTCCCAAGCCGCCGACCACCAGGCCGAGTTACCCGCACCCGGCGAACGCGTCGCGATCGTCGGATGCGGCACCTCGTACTACATGGCCCAGGCCGCAGCAGCCCTGCGAGGCGGCGAGACGGACGCCTGGGCCGCCTCGGAGTTCCCGTACGACCGGCCCTACAACCGCGTCGTCGCCCTCACCCGCTCCGGTACGACCACGGAAGTGCTGGACCTGCTGCGGCGGGTACGCGGACGGGCCCGCACGACCGCCGTCACCGCCGACCCGGACACGCCTGTCGCGACGGCCGCCGACGCCGTCGTCACCCTCGACTACGCCGACGAACGCTCCGTCGTCCAGACCCGGTTCGCCACCACGGCCCTCACCCTCCTGCGCGCCCACCTCGGCCTCCACCCGGACACGGCAATACCCGACGCCCGTACGGCACTTGCCGAGCCGCTGCCCCAAGGGCTCGTCGAATGCGGACAGTTCACGTTCCTCGGGCGCGGCTGGACCGTCGGGCTCGCGAACGAGGCGGCGCTGAAGATGCGGGAGGCGTCGCTGGCGTGGACCGAGGCGTATCCGGCGATGGAGTACCGGCACGGGCCCATCAGCGTCAGCACGGCCGGGACGGCGACCTGGATGTTCGGCGAGCAGCCCGACGGGCTCGCCCAACAGGTGCGTGACACCGGGGCGTTGTGGGTCCAGGGGGAGTTGGACCCATTGGCTGAACTGGTCCGGGCGCAGCGGCTCGCGGTGGCCGTCGCGGCAGCCCGGGGGCTCGATCCCGACCGGCCTCGTCACCTCACGCGTTCGGTGATCCTCACGCCCTGACGTCCGGAGGCGCACGATGACCCTCACCACCACGGCCGACCTCGTCACCCACGCCGCTCGACTCCGGTCCGCCGTCGCCGCGTTCAACATCATCACCCTGGAGCATGTCGAGGCGGTCGTCGAAGGCGCCGAGTCCCTCGGGGCGCCGGTCGTGCTCCAAGTCAGCGAGAACGCGGTCAAGTTCCGCCGGGACGACGTGCACCCCCTCGCCCGCGCTGCTCTCGCCGTTGCCCAACAGGCCGTCGTACCCGTCGCGTTGCACCTCGATCACGTCCGTGACGACCGGCTGCTCCGGCAGGCCGCCGACGCCGGGTTCAGCTCGGTGATGTACGACGCCTCGCACTTGCCGTACGACGAGAACCTCGCCGCGACGCGGGGCGCCGTCGACTGGGCGCATGCCCAAGGGCTGTGGATCGAGGCCGAGTTGGGGGAGATCGGCGGGAAGCGGGGTGCGCACGCGCCGGGTGTGCGCACCGATCCCGGTGAGGCACGGGCGTTCGTCGCGGACTCCGGTGTGGACGCGCTGGCCGTCGCCATCGGCAGCACGCACGCGATGACCAGCCGCACCGCCGCCCTGGATCACGACCTGCTGAAACGGCTCGCGGACGCCGTCGACGTCCCCCTCGTCCTGCACGGCTCCTCCGGCGTCCCCGACCCCGAACTCACCGCCGCCGTCGCGGGCGGCATCACCAAGGTGAACGTCGGCACGGCCCTCAACGTCGCGCTGACCGAGGCGATTCGCGTGCACCTGCGCGAGCATCCGGACGCGGCGGACTGCCGTGCGTACCTCGGCGCGGGCCGGGAGGCGATGGCGCGGGAGGCCGCGCGGATCATCCGGGTACTCAGCTCTGCTTGACCGCCTTCAGCACCACGAACTTCGGGTTCCCGGCGACGACTTCGCTGTTCCCGAACAGTTTCCGCAGCTTCACGTGGTAGCCGAGGTGCCGGTTGCCCACCACCCACAGTTCGCCGCCCGGCCGCAGGACCCGCCGCGCGCCGGTGAACATGCGCCACGACGTCGCGTCCGTCGTCGCCTGGTGGGAGTGGAACGGCGGGTTGTTGAGGACGACGTCCACGCTGGCGTCCGGCACGCCCGTGAGGCCGTCGCCGACCCTGAACTCGGCATGTCCGGGTACCCCGTTGGCCTTGTACGTCGCCTCCGCCGAGGCCACCGCCTGGAACGACTCGTCCGTGAAGAGGACCTCGGCCTCGGGGTTGGCGAGCGCCACCGCCGTACCGACGACGCCGTTGCCGCAGCCGAGGTCCACGACCCGGCGCACACCCGTCGTACCGGGCAGATGCGTGAGGAAGAAGCGCGTGCCGATGTCGAGGCGGTCGGCGCAGAAGACGCCCGCGTGCCCGACGACCGGGTGGCCGGAGAGGGCGCCGACGTCGTCCGGGAGGGTGTAGCCGTACGGCCACGGGTTGGCCGGGCGCTCCAGCGCCGGGTCCGGGGTGGAGAAGATCAGGCGGGCCTTCTGGTGGGCCAGGGACGTACGGGTCGGTCCCAGGATCCGCTCGAACAGGCGGAGCGTCGAGGTGTGGATCTCCTTGACCATGCCGGTGCCGACGACGACCGTGCCCGCGTGCAGCGACGGCGCGAGCCGCAGGAGCTGGTCCTCCAGGAGCGCGAGGCTCTTGGGGACGCGCACGAGCAGCACGTCGATACGGGCGGGCGGCGGGTCCTGCGAGGTCAGCAGGCGTACGGCGCCGGTCGCGACACCGGCGCGCGCGAGGTTGGCGCGGGTCGCCTCCTGGCCCAGCCACGAGTCGGTGATCTGCGTCGGCCCCGCCTGCGCGAGCGCCGTCACCAGCGCACCCCATCGGTCGCCGAACACGACGACCGTGCCGGTCAGCGGCACCGCCTGCTCGTGCAGATGCGTGAGCAGATACGCGTCGGCGGCGTCCCAGGCACGCAGCCGGTCGCGCGGGTCCTCGGGGAAGCGGCTCAGCTCAAGCTCGCCCCACGGCGTCGTCATACGGTCGTTCATCGTCAGCCAGGCTAGCCGAACCGCAGCTCAGACCGGGTGCGGCAGGATGGTGAGATGGACGACGAGCTGTTTCCCCGGGAGCGTACGCAGGTCGCGCCGGGCGCCGTGCACGTGCCCGACTGGCTGGACGCCGCTGCCCAGCGCGACCTGCTCGAAGCGTGCCGGGAGTGGGCGCGCCCGCCGGCCGGCCTGCGCACGGTCCGCACCCCGGGCGGCGGCACCATGACCGCCCGCCAGGTCTGCCTGGGCTGGCACTGGTATCCGTACGCGTTCGCCCGCACGGTCGTCGACGGCGACGGGAGCGCGGTGAAACCTTTCCCCGCGTGGCTGGGGGAGCTGGGGCGGCGGGCGGTCGCGGCGGCGTACGACGGACCGCCGGAGCCCGGACCGGCGTACGACATCGGCCTCGTCAACTTCTACGACGCCGACGCCCGCATGGGCATGCACCAGGACGCCGAGGAGCGGTCGGACGCGCCGGTGGTGTCGCTGAGCCTGGGGGACCGGTGCGTGTTCCGGTTCGGGAACACCGGGTCGCGGGGGAAGCCGTACACGGACGTCGAGCTGCGCAGCGGGGACCTGTTCGTGTTCGGCGGGGCGTCGCGGAGGGCGTTCCACGCGGTGCCGAAGGTGTTCCCGGGGACGGCGCCGGACGGGCTCGGGCTCGTGGGGCGGCTGAACGTGACGCTGCGCGTCAGCGGTCTCGCGCACGGCCACGGCACCGAGCGGATCATGGGAGACTCGCTCTCATGAGCGGCAAGGCGGACCCCCGGCCGGCGGGGGAAGGGACCACCTCAAGGGCGCGGCTGGACCGGGGGCGTGGCGCGCTCGGGCCCGCGCTGGAGCTCGTGCACACCGGGCGGGCGCCGACGCGCGCGGTCCTCACGGCCGAACTCGGTGTGACGCGTGCCACTGCGGGCGCGGTCGCCGCCGAGCTGGAGGCGCTCGGCCTGATCCGGGTCGACGCGCACCCCACGGCCGCCGCCGGCTCCCAGGGCCGGCCCTCGCACCGGCTCGAACTCGCCGAGGACGGACCGGTGGTGCTGGCCGCGCAGGTCCACACCGACGGTTACCGGGCCGCGTTGGTCGCGCTGGGCGGCCGGATCGTGGCGACGACCCCGAGTTGCGAGGCGGTCGACGCGGATCCGGCGAAGATCCTCAGCGCGGTCGTCGAGGCGGGCGCCGAGCTGCTGCGGAGCAGCGGACGCCGCTGCGTCGGCGCCGGGCTCGCCGTACCGTCGGCCGTCGCCGAACCCGAGGGCCTCGCCCTCAACCCCCTGCACCTGGCCTGGCCGGTGGGGGCGCCGGTGCGGGAGATCTTCGCCGAGCGGATCGCGGCGGCCGGTGTCGAGGGGCCCGCGTTCGCCGCGAACGACGTGAACCTCGCGGCGCTCGCCGAGCACCGGCACGGCGCCGGGCGGGGCGCCCGCGACCTGCTGTGCGTGGCCACCGGACACCGGGGCGTCGGCGGCGCGCTCGTCCTCGACGGCCGTCTGCACACGGGGAGTTCGGGGCTCGCGCTGGAGGTCGGCCACCTCACCGTGAACCCCGAGGGCCGCCCCTGCTACTGCGGCAGCCGAGGCTGTCTCGACGTCGAGGCCGACCCGCTGGCCCTGTTGACCACCGCCGGGCGTGAACCCGGGCCGGAGGGCTCGCTGTTGCACCAGGCGAACCGGCTGGTGCGTGAGGAGTACGGCGATCCCGTGGTCCGCGCGGCGGCCGAAACCCTCATCGACCGGCTGGGGTTGGGGCTCGCCGGGCTGGTGAACATCCTCAACCCCGACCGGATCATCCTCGGCGGGCTCCACGGCACGCTCTTCGACGCCGCCCCGGAGCGGCTGCGGGCCGTCGTCGCCGACCGGAGCCTGTGGGGGAGGAGCGGTGGGGTGCCGATCCTCGCGTGTTCGCTGGACCACAACAGCCTTGTTGGGGCTGCTGAGTTGGCTTGGCAGCCGGTGCTGGACGATCCGTTGGGGACGGTGAGCGCGTAGGCGGAGTGGCGCCTGAGGGGCGAGTCGGCTCAGAGTGTCGTCCCGCCGTCGATCACCAGGTCCGTGCCGACCAGCGGGGCCGCGTCCTGCGACGCCAAGTAGAGGACGGCGCGGGCGACTTCGTCCGTCGTGACGGCCCGGCCCAGCGGCGACTGCTCCTTCATCCGCGCCGCGCGGCCCTCCTCCGTCTCGCCCGGCAGCAGGGACATGGAGGTCCGAGTGACGCCGGGGCTCACGGAGTTGATGCGGACGCCGTCCCGGATGTGCTCCAGGGCGGCGCCCCGGGTGAGGGAGGCGACGGCGGCCTTGCTCGCGGAGTAGGCGGTCATGCCCGGCTTCTGCGTGTGGACGCCGAGGTTGGAGGCGATGTTGACGATCGCGCCGCCGTGGGGCTGGGCGCGCATCTGCCGTACCTCGGCACGCAGCGCGAGGAAGAGGCCGGTCAGGTTGGTGTCCATGAGCGCGTGCCAGTCCGCGAGGCCGGTGTCGGCGAGCGGCTGCCCGGCCCGGGCGATGCCGGCGTTGTTCACCGCGACGTCCAGGGAGCCGAACCGCTCTACGGCGGCCCCGATCAGCGCGTCGATGCTGTCGGGGTCCGTCACGTCGGCCGGCTGGGCGATCGCGACGCCGCCCGCCCGCTCGACGAGCGTGACCGTCTCCTCCAGCGCGGTCCGGGTGCGTCCGGAGGCGACGACGTACGCGCCCTCGGCGGCGAAGGCGAGTGCGAGGGCGCGGCCGATGCCGGAACCGGCGCCGGTGATCAGGGCTGTGCGGCCGGAGAAACGGGGCTGAGACATGGTGAGCCTTTCCAGAACGGTCGGTCTTGAATGAGGGCGGGAATGTCTGAGGCAGGGGGCGGGAGTGTCGGTCGAGCGGACTGTCAGTCGAGCAGCGTCAGCGCCTGCTCCACCGCGTCCCGCACCCGTGCCGTCGGGTCGGTCGACGCCTTGCCGATGATCCGCAGGCCCTGGAGGAAGACCAGCAGCATCCGGGCGAGCGCGCGCGGATCGCGGTCCTGCGTCAACTCGCCCTGCGCCTGGGCCCGTACGAGGGCTGAGTGCAGCAGCGTCTCCAACTGCTCCCAGCCCGCCTCGACGAGGCGCGCGGCTGCGGGGTCGTGCGGGGCTAGCTCGGCGGCCGTGTTGACGATGAGACAGCCGCGCCTGCGGTCGGGGTCGCCGGTGGCCTCGGCGGCGAACCGCCGCACGACCGCCCGGACGCCGGGCAGCGCCGGGCCCGGTGCCGCCAACTCCCGTACCAGGAACGAGAGGTTGAGGTCGCTGTAGCGGTCCAGCGCCTTCAGGTACAGGTCGTGCTTGCTGCCGAAGGTCGCGTAGATGCTGGCGCGGGCGATGCCGAGGTGCTCGACGAGGTCGGCCATCGAGGTGGCCTCGTAGCCGCGCCGCCAGAACAGGTCCAGAGCGGACTGGAGGGCGGCGTCCGGGTCGAATTCCTTGGTCCTCGCCATGGGGGGAGACTAGGCTATTCGAGAACGAGTGGTCAATTAAGGGCGGTGAGGCTCCACAGTGCCGCCACCACCGGGCGCCGCAGGTCCGCGCGGCGTACGCAGAGTCCGACCGTGAGGGGTTCTGGGCGTGGTGTCACGGGGACGACGGTCAGGCGGTCGCGTACGGCGCTGTGCTCCAGGACCAGGCGGGGGACGATGCCGGTTCCGCAGCCGAGGGCGACGAGGGTCAACAGGCCCTCGTGGCCGTCGGGTTCGCATGCGACCTCGGGGGTCACGCCCTGGGTCCGGAACCAGCGGTCGGCGGCTTCGCGGACCAGGCCGCGTTGGGGGAGGACGAAGGGGCCGGTGAGGGCGGCTCGGGTGTGCGCCGCTCCTTCGGTCCGCGCCTCCCCGGCACGCGTCGTCACGAACACCAGCTCCGTCCTCGCCACCGTCCTGCTCGCCAACCCCTCCGGGAGCCGCTCCGGGATTCCCGCCACGGCGACGTCCGCGTCCCCCTCGTCCAGCCGGGCCAGTGCCGCCGCCGCGTCCCCGGTGCGCAGGTCCAGCCGTACCTGTGGGTGGGCCGCGCGGAACGGGGCCAACAGGTCGGGCAGCAGCGCCTGGCAGGCCGTCACCGTCGCGAACACCGAGAGGCTGCCCGTGAGATGGGCCGGGTCGGGATGCTCCTCGCGGTACGCGCGCCACAACTCCAGCGCCTGGACGGCGTATTCACGGAACCGGTGGCCCTCGGAGGTGAGCGCGACCCCGCGCGGGCCCCGGTCGAAGAGCCGGTGGCCGAGGTCCGTCTCCAGCCGCTGCACGGTCCGGGTGAGCGTCGCCGGGCTGACATGGCAGTCCAGACTGGTCCGCCCGAAGTTCAGCGACTGCGCCAGATGAAGGAAGAGACGCAGCTCCCGGTGATCGTCACGCATACCCTGACCTGCCTGTTTCGTTTCCCGCAACGCTGCGGTACAAGAGTTGCGCTTGTCGCAACACCCGGCCGGAGCCTACAACTCGGACATGACCTTCACCTCCCGCGTCTTCCCCCTCGACACGCTCGACGTCCCCGGCGGCACGGAGACCGTCCTCCCCGGCGGACGGCACCTCTTCCCCCTGCTGCCCCGGGCGTTCGCGGGCGTCGAGCGGATCGGCGTCCTAGGCTGGGGTCCGCAGGGCCGCGCCCAGGCCCTCAACCTCCGTGACTCCCTTGCCGGTTCACCGATCCGGGTCACCGTCGGACTGCGCCCCGGCTCCCGCTCGGCCGCCGACGCCCGCGCCCTCGGCTTCGTCGAGGAGGACGGCACCCTCGGTGACTGGCTCGCGGTCGCCGCCGAGAGCGACCTCGTCATCCTCCTCATCTCGGACGCGGCTCTCGCGGCCCAACACGCGGAGATCTTCGGCGTGTTGAAGCCCGGCGCCGTCATCGGGCTCTCGCACGGCTTCCTCCTCGGCCATCTCCGCGAGACCGGCGGGGAGTTCCCGCCCGGACACGGTGTCATCGCCGTCTGCCCCAAGGGCATGGGTGACTCCGTCCGCCGCCTCTACGAACAGGGCGCGGAGGTCAACGGCGCCGGGATCAACAGCAGTTTCGCCGTCCACGCCGACCCCGACGGCCGCGCCACCGAACTCGCCCTCGGCTGGTCGGTCGCCCTCGGGGCGCCGTACACCTTCCGGACCACCCTGGAGAGCGAGTACCTCTCCGACATCGTCGGTGAACGCGCCATCCTGCTCGGCGCCGTGCACGGCATGGTCGAGAGCCTGTACGGACGGTTCCGGCTGGCTGGGGACGACGAGGTCACGGCGTACACGAGATCCTGCGAGGCGGTGACCGGGCCGATCGCCCGGACCATCTCGCGTGCCGGACTCCGGGCCGTGCGCGAGGAGTTGGGGGACGAGGGGCGGGACGTCTTCGACCGCGCGTACACCGCGTCGTACGGGCCCGCGCGGGAGATCGTCGCCGAGATCTACGACGAGGTCGCCGACGGGACCGAGCTGCGCAGCGTGATCCTTGCCGAACGGCGGCTCGCGGCGCGGGAGATGAGCCGGATCGGTGGGTCGCCGATGTGGGCGGTGGCGCCCCGTGTGCATGCCCGGCGTGGTCAACTCGGCGACACTGGCGGGGCGTTCACCGTCGAGCCGTTCACCGCTGGGGTGTTCGTCGCGACGATGGTCGCGCAGATCGACGAGTTCGCCGAACGCGGGCACCCCTGGTCGGAGATCGTCAACGAGTCGGTGATCGAGGCGGTGGATTCGCTGCTGCCGTACATGCATGCCCGCGATGTGGCCCACATGGTCGACAACTGCTCGCGGACCGCCCGGCTGGGGGCGCGGCGCTGGGGGCCGAGGTTCCAGGCGGCGTACGAGCAGGTTGCGTTCCCGTCCGCTGAACTCCCGGCTGACGGCGGCTTGTTGAAGGCATTCGACCAGCATCCGGCGCATCGGGCGCTGGCTGCGGCGGCCCGGTTGCGGCCGTCTGTGGACATCTCCGTGGCGTGACGCGGGTTGATGTGGACGGGGGGCGGGCCGACGAGAGCGGGACGCGCTGACGCAGGCGGGGCGTGGGCCGACGAGAACGCGATGCGCTGGCTCGGACGGGGCGAGAGTTGACGCAGGCGTGACGCGGGTTGAGGAGAGCGGGACGCGCCCACGCGGACGGACATGCTGACGTGGGCAGGGGGCGGGCAGACGCGGGCGCGCCGCCGCCTCGTACGCAAACCGCGTCGGTTCGCCCACCCCGTACGTGACCAGCGAGGATGGGCGGGACCACCCCGCACCGGGAACCACCCCCGCACCGGGACCACCCCGCTGCACCGGAACCACCCCCGCCCCACCAGAAAGCTGACGTCATGACCGACAAACTCACCGTCACCGTCCTCGGCACCGGCATCATGGGCGCCGCGATGGCCCGCAACCTCGCCCGCGCCGGGCACACCGTCCGCGCCTGGAACCGCACCCGCGCCAAAGCCGAACCGCTGACCGCCGACGGAGTCACCGTCGTCGACTCCGCCGCCGAGGCGGTGCGCGGCGCCGACGCCGTCGTCACCATGCTGTACGACGGCGGCGCGGTACGGGACGTCATGCGCGACGCGCTGCCGGGCCTCGGGGACGGGACGCTGTGGGTGCAGTCGACCACCGCCGCGCTCGACTCCGTCGAGGAGTTCGCGGAGTTCGCGCGCGAGCACGGCCTCGTGTTCTTCGACGCGCCCGTCCTCGGCACCCGGCAGCCGGCCGAGGCGGGTCAGCTCACGGTGCTGGCGGCCGGTGCCGTGTCCCAACGTGCCGCCGTAGCCCCGGTGTTCGACGCGGTCGGCGCCCGCACCGTCTGGACCGGCGAGGAGCCGGGCGGCGCGACCCGCCTCAAACTGGTCGCCAACAGCTGGGTGTTGGCCGCGACCGCCGCCACCGGTGAGGTCCTCGCCCTCGCCCAGTCCCTCGACGTCGACCCCCAGGACTTCTTCGCCCTGATCGCCGGCGGCCCCCTCGACATGGGCTACCTGCACGCCAAGGCGGCCCTCATCCTCGAAGACCGCCTCTCCCCGGCCCAGTTCGGCGTGACGACGGCGGAGAAGGACGCGCGGCTGATCGTCGAGGCGGGCAGGGCGGGAGGCGTCCGCCTCGACGTGGCCGAAGCCGCAGCAGAGCGCCTGGCACGGGCCGCAGCAGCGGGACACGGCGAGGAGGACATGGCGGCGGCGTACTTCGCGAGCTTCGGTCCGGACGCCTCGGGTACCGGTTCCGGCGAGCAGCAGAACGGCTGAGCGCCCGAACTCACCGCCACGCCTCCGGGCCCCCACGGTCCCAACTCACCCCCCCGCACCCGTCCGGGCTCACCCGCCCAAGGCCGTCCGGGCTCACCCCTCACGGCCGCCCCAACTCCCCCCCCAGCCCACCCCAACTCACCCCCAAGCCACGGAGAACGCCCGCCCCGCGTTCTCCGTGAGCATCCTCCCCACCACCCCCTCCCCAACAACCGCCACCAACCGCTCCCGCACTCGCCGCAACAGATACGGCATCCCCGGCCCCCCATTCACCGACCGCGCCCCAGCAGTCGTCGTATCACCCCCAAGAAGCACCCGATCCCCGAACCCGCCCTCCACAAGGGCGAGTACAGCGTCCGGCATCCGCCAGTCGGTGGCGTGATTAGCGTGGGACGGCCCGTCGAACGCCAAGTAGCACCCGCTCTCCGCGATATGACGATGCGTCAAGAAGTCCGGCGAACGGTTCAGATGCCCCAGGACCACGGACTCCGGCGCAACCCCCAACTCCCCGCACAACAGGTCGAGTACATCGAGCGCCCCCGTCCCCAGCTCCAGATGCACAGCGACCGGCGCCCCCGTCGCATGGTGGGCCTCGGCAGCGGCGGCCATGGTCCAGCGGGCGTGCGCATCCAGCCCATGGAACCCGCCCGCCACCTTCACGAACCCCGCCCGCACCCCCGACGCCCCGATCCCCACGGTGAGTTCGGCGACGAACACCTCCGCGAGCCGCGCCCCGCGCACCTCCTCGACGACGCCCTCGTCGTAGTGCCGGGCCTGGTGCAACCCGGTCGCGGCGACGACGTACACCCCCGACTCCCGTGCCAGCGACGGCAGATCGGCCGCACGCCGGCCCATCCGGTACGGCGTCCACTGCATCACGGCCCCGCCGCCCAGCTCCCGGAACGCGGCCAGTTCCGCCCGCGCGGCCGAGGGGCTGTGCAACTCCTGTCCGGGGAGGATCGGGCTGCTGAGGAAGAGATGGTCGTGGGCGTCGCAGATGCCGAGCTGTTCGGGCGGTACGTCACCGAGGACCGTCCGGACGGTCCTCACCACTGTCGCCCCCTGGGCAGCTCCGCGAGCCCCGGCGCCGACAGGTGCAGCACGCGGAACACAACGCCCTCCGCCCCCGGCGCATCGTGCGCCCACAGCGAGAACCGCACGATCTCCCACCGCGAGGTGTCCACCCCCGCCGCGGCCACCACCACCCCGTCCTCCCGGGCCAGCTTCCCGACCGCCTCCGCCTCGCCCTCCATCACCTCGGCGTACACCGCGCCGTCCGGCGGAACCGGCACCCGCTGCCGCACGGCCACGACGGCGGGCGAGCCGACGGCGCCGCCGACGTCGTACGCCGTACCGCTCCACTGCCGTACGGCCGGCCGCCCGAAGTCGTCGCTCAGCCGCTGGAACGCGCCGCCCCAGAGGAAACGGTTCATGCCCTGCGCGGTGTGCCACAGGTAGAACGGGGCGTACTGGTTGACGGGCGAGCCGTCGACGCCGCGTTCGCGCAGGAGGTACGCCTTGAGGCCGAGGCCCTGCCAGTCGTCCAGGAGATGCCCGGCGCGGGCCACGCGCGCGTGCACGATGCTCATGTCGTAGTCGGCGGGAAGGGTGAGTTCGTACTGCATCGCATGCATGACGGCTCCTCAGGCGGAGTGCGCGCGGGCGTAGTCGTGCGGGTCGACGTGGTCGGCCCAGTCGACGGTCGTGCCGTCGGCGGCGGCCTCGACGGTGGCGATGTGCGACATGCCGGTGCGGGGCCCGGCGCCGTGCCAGTGCAGCTCGCCGGGTTCGATCCACACGGTGTCACCCGCGCGGATCGCCTCGACGGCACCGCCCTCGCGCTGCACCAGACCCTCGCCGTCGGTGACGTGCAGGACCTGGCCGTGCGGATGGCGGTGCCAGGCGGTGTGCGCGCCGGGGGAGAAGTGGACGTGGTAGATCCGCAGCCGGGACGGCGCGGGCGGCACGGCGATCTCGTCGAGCCGGACGGCGCCGGTGAAGTTCTCGGCGGGACCCTGTACGGAGTCGGGCCGAACTCGGGTGATCTGCATAGGAGTTCCTCTAACTTTGGGGTGCCAGCAGGGCGAGCAGGCCTCGGACGCCCGCGTCGAACGCGTCCGGGGAGCCGGAGGCGCGGGCCAGGACGTAACCGCCCTGGACGGTCGCGACGACCGCCGAGGCGATCTCCGCCGCGTCCAGCGAGGGCGCGAACTCGCCCTGTTCCTGGCCCAGTTCGACGACCTCGGCGATCCGCGCGCGGATGCGGGCGAGCGTCTCGTCGACGGGTGCGCGCAGTTCGGGGCTGGCCATGATGTCGGGGTCCATCGTGAGACGGCCGACCGGGCAGCCGCGCAGGACGTCGCGCTCGCGGCGCAGGTACGCCGCGATGCGCTCGTACGGAGTGCCCGGCGCGTCCAGGACCGCCTCGGCCGTGGCCAGCAACTCCTCGGCCGTACGCCGGATCGCGGCCAGCGCCAGATCGGGCTTGCCCTTGAAGTGGTGGTACATGCTGCCCTGCCCGGCGCCCGCGCGCTCCAGGATCGCCTTGGGGCTGGTGCCCACGTAACCGCGCTCCCACAGCAGCTCGCGGGTGGACTCGATGAGGCGTTCCGAGGTGCTCATGATCGTACTGTACATACTAGTAGTTACAGAATCCAGGCTCCGGGGGAGTACCGAGTGACCCCCCACGTACTCCCCAGGAGGTACGCGAGGTACCGCCACCCGTGCGACGACCCGACCCCCCTCCCGGCGAGAGCCTCGGCAGTGACAGACGAATCGCTGCCGAAGGAGATGACCAGCGATGGACACCCTCGCGAGCGGATACGGCGGCCCCGGCCCCTGGATCCTGCTGTTCCCCCTGTTCTGGGCGGCTGCCGTGGCCGCAGTCGTCACCGTCGTACGCCGTACGGGTGGCTGGCGCGGGCGCACACGCCCCGGCGCACGCTCCCTCGGGGACGCGCCCCTCGCCGTCCTCGGACGCCGCTTCGCCGCCGGGGAGATCGACGAAGAGGAGTACTGGCGCCGCCAATCGGTGCTGGAGGAGCACTTCGGGCGCAAGGGCGGTGACGCGTGATGGCGACGACGGCTGCCGCGCGGGTCACCGGCGCGGTGAAGGTGTACGGCGCCGGCGACACCGCCGTACGCGCGCTGGACGGCGTGAGTGTGGAGTTCCCGGCCGGGCGGTTCACCGCGATCATGGGGCCGTCGGGGTCGGGGAAGTCGACGCTGATGCACTGTGCGGCGGGGCTCGACACGCTGTCCTCGGGGGCCGCGTGGATCGGTGACACCGAGCTGGGGGCGCTGGACGACCGGCGGCTCACCGTGCTGCGCCGGGACCGGGTGGGGTTCGTTTTCCAGGCGTTCAACCTGCTGCCGACGCTCACCGTCGCCGAGAACATCCGGCTGCCCCTCGACCTCGCCGGGCGGCGCGGGGACGGCGAGTGGATCGACGCGCTGATCGACGTCGTCGGCCTGCGCGACCGGCTCCACCACCGCCCCTCGCAGCTCTCCGGCGGCCAGCAGCAGCGCGTCGCCGTGGCCCGCGCCTTCGCCGGGCGCCCCGACGTCGTCTTCGCCGACGAGCCGACCGGCAACCTCGACTCGCGCGCGGGCGAGGAGGTGCTCGGGCTCCTCGGCCGTACGGCGCGGGAGACGGGCCGCGCGGTGGTCATGGTCACCCACGACCCGCTCGCGGCGGCCCATGCGGACGAGATCGTGTTCCTGGCGGACGGCCGGCTGGTCGACCGGATGGAGGCGCCGACGGCGGAACGGGTGCTGGACCGGGTGAAGGCGTTCGAGGTACGGCAAGGAGAGGTACGGCAGGGAGAGGTGCGGTCATGAACAACGTCATCCACGACAACGTCCCCCACGACAACGCCCCACTCACCCCGCCCCCGACCTCAACCACCCGCACCACCCTCCGCCTGAGCCTCTCCGCCCTCCGAGCCCACCGCCGCCGCTTCGCCGGAACCTTCCTCGCCGTGTTCCTCGGTGTCTCCTTCCTCGCGGGCACCCTCGTGATGGGCGACACCCTGCGCGCCGGCTTCGACACGATGTTCGGCAGCGCGACGGCCGGTACGGACGCGGTCGTACGCGGCGCGGACGCGATCACCACGCCGGGCGACAGCCAGGGCGTACGGCGGCCGGTGCCGACCGCGCTGGTGCGTGACCTGGCGGGCGTCCCCGGCGTCGCCGCCGCCGAGCCCGACATCCAGGGCGCCGGACAGCTCCTCGGCCGCGACGGCAACCCCATCGGCGGCAAGGGCCCGCCCACCCTCGCGGGCAACTGGATCACCGACCCGCGCCTCAACCCGTACCGCCTGGCCGAGGGCCGCGCCCCCGCGCACCCCGGAGAGGCGGTCGTGAACCGGGCCACCGCGAAGAAGGGCGGCCTGCGTCTCGGCGACACGACGATCCTGCGTACGCCCGACCCCGTACGGGTCAGGATCGTGGGCCTGGCGACGTTCGGCGGCGCCGACGGCATGGCCCAGGTCACCTACACGGGCCTGACCCGAGCGGACGCGGAACGGTACCTCACCGCACGCCCCGGCCTCGCGACGAGCATCCTCGTGCGGGCGGCGGACGGGGTGAGCCAGAAGGAGCTGGTCGAGCGGCTGACTCCCGTGCTCCCCAAGGGAGTCGAGGCCATCACCGGCCAGGAGGTCGCCCGCGAGGACACGGACATGATCGGCCGTCAGTTCCTGGACGTCTTCACGGCGTTGCTGCTGGTCTTCTCCGGAATCGCCCTGCTGGTCGCGACGTTCTCCATCCACAACACGTTCGCGATCGTCGTCGCCCAACGCACCAGGGAAAACGCCCTGTTGAGGGCCGTGGGAGCATCCCGGCGGCAGGTCACGGCAACCACCCTCACCGAGGCGGCAGTTGTCGCGCTCACCGCGTCGGCGGCCGGACTCGCGGGCGGCATCGGCATCGCCACCGGACTGAAGGCCCTGTTCCCGGCGCTCGGATTCCCCTTCCCCGAAGGCGAGTTGGTGGTCAGCGTGCTCTCACTCGCCCTGCCGCTGCTGGTCGGCACGGTGGTGTGCTTGGTCTCCGCGCTGCTGCCCGCTGTACGGGCCGGGCGTACGGCCCCGCTCGCGGCGCTGCGGGACGTGGCGGTCGACGTGTCGGGTACGTCGCGCCGGCGGGCCGTCGTCGGGGTCGCGCTGCTGGCGGTCTCGGCCGGCGTCCTGGTCTCACCGTCCTTGTGGACGGCGGGAGTCGGCGCCGTCCTCGTCCTGGTGGCCTTCGTGGTGCTGGGCCCGGTCGCGTCGTCGGCCGTGATCCGGGTACTGGGCGGACCGCTGGCGAAACTGCGGGGCGTCACCGGCGCCCTGGCCCTGCGCAACGCGCTGCGCAGCCCCCGGCGGACGGCCGCCACGGCGAGCGCGCTGATGATCGGCGTGGCCGTCGTGTCCCTGTTCACCGTGTTCGGCGCCTCGCTGAAGGCGACGATGGACCGGACCGTCGCGAGGTCGTTCGCGGGCGATCTCGCCGTGAGCGCACCGGCGTTCGGCGCGGGCGGCAGCGGACTGAGCCCGAAACTGGCCCCGGCGATCGACAGGCTGCCGGAGGTCGACACGGCCGTGGGCCTCGGCAAGGGAGTGGCCGAAGTGAACGGCGACGGACGCGAGTTGACGGTCACCGACCCCACCGCCCTCGCCCGCACCTTCGAACTCGGCACGGTCCAGGGCGACATGAACTCCCTCGGCGCCGACGGCATCGCCGTCACCCGCACAGAGGCCCGCAAGCAGCACCTCACGGTCGGCGCCACGACCCGCCTCACCTTCACGGACGGACAACGCCTCACCTTCACCGTCCGCGCCCTGTACGGCCGTTCGGAACTCGCCGGCGACTACGTCATCACCCGCCAGGCCTGGTCCCCGCACCGCACGCAGGACCACGACACCCTGGTCGCGGTGTCCCTCAAGAAGGGCGTCGGCGAACACGCGGGCAAGGCGGCCGTCGAGCAAGTCGCCGAGCAGTACGGCGATCCGAAGGTGCAGACCCGGGACGAGTACGCCGAGTCCTCGGCGGGCGGCATCGACATGATGCTCACCCTCGTCTACGCGCTGCTGGCGCTCGCCGTCCTCATCGCCCTGCTCGGCATCGCCAACACCCTGACCCTCGCGATCCACGAACGCACCCGGGAACTGGGCTTGTTGAGGGCGGTCGGCCAGACCCGCGCGCAACTGCGGGCCATGGTCCGCTGGGAGTCCGTCCTGGTCGCGGCGTTCGGCACGACAGGCGGACTCGCGCTGGGCGGCTTCCTCGGCTGGGTGCTCGTCAGGGCCTCCGACGGGGCGAGCGACAGCGAATTCGCCTTCGCCGTACCGGTGTTGCGGCTGGCGATCGTCGCGCTGGTGGGCCTGACGGCGGGCGTACTGGCCGCGCTGAGGCCGGCGCGCAGGGCGGCACGGCTCAGTGTGCTGGGGGCCGTGGCCGTGGAGTGAGACCGGGAAGCGTGTGCCGGGTCGCATCGGTTGCGGCCCGGCACGTACGCGTTCGCCTATACGGGTTCCCAGGGGTTCGTCTCGTAGCAGTCCAGCAGCAGGCTCCTGGCGTCCGGATCCACGGCCAGCCGCACCCCGTCGACGCTCGCGACCGGCAACGCCGGTGAGATCGAGTTCGTGAGGAAGGCGGACAGCGCGGGAGTGAGGTCGGCGGGCCGCACCTCGCGCTGCTGCGACAAAACGCCCTTCGCCTCCAACCCCCGCCGCAGCAACTGCATGGTGATGCCCGGCAGCACGGCAGCCTCGGGCCAGACGACCCGCTCGCCGTCGTAGAAGCAGACGTTCCACACCGACGCCTCGGAGATCCGGCCGTGCCGGTCCGTGAACAGCGCGTCGTCGTACCCGGCGAGGGCCGCCAGCCGCCGGTGGTGGGTGAGGCCGAACGTCGCGGCGTGCTTGATGTGCGGCAGGTCGCGTTCGTACGGCACCGTCCGTAGCCGCATCGGCTCGGACCCCGCCTCGACGGGAGCGCTCGTCGTCACCGCGAGTCGCGGCTCCACGGCCTCGCCGCGCGCCACCAGGTCCAGCCCGTGGGCGAAGACGGTCACCCGGACCGACACGTCGTCCGGACCCGCGTCGAGGGCGTGCCGCAGACACGACCGCACCCGCTCGGCGGCGACGCCGGTGCCGAACACATCGCGCGCGCTTTCGTCCAGCCGCCGTAGGTGCAGGTCGAGACCCCGGACCGCGCCCCCGCGCACCTGCATCGACGTGAAGTGCGCGTAGCTGGATCGCGCCAGCAGCTTCAGATCCTCGACGCCGTCGACTTCCACCCGCTCGATGACAACCCCCTCCTTCGCGCGACCACGCCCACCCTAGGCCGCCGGGAAACGGGGCGTCAGACCCGGGCCGCCGCCCGGTGCGGCTCGGCCACGGGCTGCGGGGCGGCGAGTTCGGCGGGCGACATCACGTCCCCCAGAGGGCTCGCCGGGTCCGTCACCGACAGCGTGAACCACACGACCTTCCCCTCCGCCCCCTCCGACCGCGCGCCCCAGCTCTCGCTGACCGCCGCCACCATCGCGAGGCCCCGGCCGCAGGTGGCCAGCGTGTCGATGTCGTCCATCGCGGCCACCACCGGCAGCCGGGGATCCCGGTCGCGCACCGAGACGGTCAGCTGCCCGAGCAGCAGTTCCATCTCCACCACGCAGGTGTTGTCCGGCCGCGCGTGCCGGTGGACGTTGGCCAGCAGCTCCGTCACACCGAGCACGGCCCGGTCTATGAGGGGGTCCAGCTGCCAGTACCGCAGATGTGCGGCAACGATTCTGCGGACCTGGCCGATCCGCGACGGCAGGGCTTGCAGCTCCACCGTGCAGTGCCTGTTCGGGTTGCTGATCACGCTGCGACTCCCCGACGTGAGGTCCGGAGGAAAACGGAGTTCGGATCGTTTCGGCAGCGCGTCCCGGACAGCGGCCGGCTGCGTTCGTGCCCGGCGGGCTGGTTCGCAGCGTTATCGCCGGTAAACCCAGAGTGACGTCAGTTCAGAGTGGCTCAGGGGGAGCGGGGGCGCAACTTCGGGAGGGAGGGGCGTACGGCATCACGCACCACGACGCACCACCCCCGTCGGCCTCACCCGCCCCCAGCCCTCCGCACCGCCTCGACGAACCTCCGCGCGGCCGGAACCCCGGTCCGCCCCGGCCCCGACGTGGCTAAAGTCAGCGAGTACCGCGTCCCGTTGACCTCGGCACGCGCGCGGCCGTCCGCGCCGAACCAGGCCCTGGACGCGCGGACCGAACCCACGGGCGCGCTGTCGATCTCGCTGCCGTGGCTGTTGAGCAGCTCCAGCCGGCCGTCGCTGATCCGGACCCGCCCGGCCCGGGTCAGCGACCGGAGTCTTCTGCCGATGCGGACGCCCGTCGCCGTGAACTCCGGCTCCGCCATGCCGCTCCGCCCCCTCGCCGCCCGTGAGTGCCCCCCGGTGCCGTGCAGTCTGCCGCCCGGGGACGTACGGCACCAGTGGGCCGGGAGGACCCGCGGCGCTCGCCCGGAGCACTCGCGCGAATGCGCCCCCTGAGGGTTCCTTTGGGGTGCTCAAAGGTGTGTTTATGCAGGTGGGAAGCGTGTGACGGGTGTCTATGATCGAGGCGACGGCCGCCTGAGCGAGCGTATGAGGAGCCCCCACCGTGACCACCCCCCAGCAGACCTCGACCCTGGACGAGGACCGCAGCGACGACGCGTACCGCGCCTGGCTGAAGGACGCCGTGCGCAAGGTGCAGGCGGACGCGAACCGCTCCGCGGACACCCACCTGCTCAAGTTCCCGCTCCCCGAGGCATGGGGCATCGACCTGTACCTGAAGGACGAGTCGACGCACCCCACCGGCAGCCTCAAGCACCGCCTCGCCCGCTCGCTCTTCCTGTACGGCCTGTGCAACGGCTGGGTCCGCCCGGGGCGCCCGGTCATCGAGGCGTCCAGCGGTTCCACGGCCGTGTCGGAGGCGTACTTCGCGAAGCTGATCGGCGTCCCGTTCGTCGCCGTCATGCCGCGCACGACCAGCGCGGAGAAGTGCCGGCTGATCGAGTTCCACGGCGGCCGATGTCACTACGTCGACGACCCCCGCACGATGTACGAGGAGTCCGCCCGGCTCGCCGCCGAGACCGGCGGGCACTACATGGACCAGTTCACGTACGCCGAGCGCGCCACCGACTGGCGCGGCAACAACAACATCGCCGAATCCATCTTCAGGCAACTGGAGTTGGAGCCGTTCCCCGAGCCCGCGTGGATCGTCGCGACGGCCGGTACGGGCGGCACCTCGGCGACGCTCGCCCGGTACGTCCACTACATGCAGTACGACACCCGGATCTGCGTCGCCGACCCCGACAACTCCTGTTTCTACGAGGGCTGGACGACCGGCGACCCCGACGTCACCTACGACTGCGGCTCCCGTATCGAGGGCATCGGACGGCCGCGCATGGAGCCGAGTTTCGTGCCCGGCGCGATCGACCGGATGATGAAGGTCCCGGACGCCGCGAGCGTCGCCGCCGTACGCGCCCTGGAGTCGGCCATCGGACGCAAGGCGGGCGGCTCGACGGGGACCGGGCTGTGGAGCGCGCTGAAGATCGTCGCGGAGATGCTCGCCGAAGGGCGTCGGGGGAGCGTCGTCACGCTGCTGTGCGACCCCGGGGACCGGTACCTCGACAAGTACTACTCCGACGCGTGGCTCGCGGAGCAGGGGCTGGACATCACGCCGTACAGCGAGGCGATCGGGACGCTGCTGACGACGGGGAAGTGGCAGGACTGAATTCCCGGCCGCCCGGGGCGAGTTCGCGGCACCCTTTCCCCGGCCGGGCCCTCAACTCCCCGGCTTCCCCAGCCTCTTGTCCAACTCCCGTACGGCGCCCCGGAACGCGGTTCCGAACCCCGGCCGGGCCACCTTGAGCGCGACCCGCAGCGCCGGCACCGCGTCCGCCGCGAACGTCCACCGCACCCGCGTCCCCGCGCCCACCGGAATCAGCCGCCACTCCTCCACGAGGGCTTTCATCCCTGGTGCGTTGAGGGTGTCCAGACGGTAGGCGTACACCTCGGGAGCCTTCGCCGCGAGGATCGTCTCGCGGAACCTCCCGCCGCCCACGAGGCGGATCTCCCGCTGCCCGCCGTCCCCGAGGGGCCGCGCGAGCTTGACCTGACGGAACCAGTCGGCCCAGCCGGGGACGTCCTCGGCGAGGGCGTGGAAGACGGCCTCGGGAGGCGCGGACATCTCCTGCGCGAACAGGAAGCGGACGGGTGCGGTCTCGACGAACTCAAGACCCACCGGGGCCAGATGACGCTCCACGCGAAGTCCCCTTTCTGCCGGCGCACTCCAACGATCAGGAAACTCACCCTAGTTGACGGACCGTCAGAAGTCGTGGCCCGCGCGTCACATGTCCACGGCCTGCACGGCTTCCCCCGCCACCACGACCCGCAGATGCTCGGCCATCTCCGCACGGGCCGCCGCCGGCAGCCCCGCGTCCGTCACCAGCGAGTCCACCTGGTCCAGCGCCGCGAACGAACTCAGGCCCACGACACCCCACTTGGTGTGGTCGGCGACCACCACGACCCGCCGCGCGGAGTGCACGAGGCGCCGATTGGTCTCCGCCTCCGCGAGGTTGGGCGTCGACAGACCCGCCTCGACCGATATGCCGTGCACGCCGAGGAACAGCACGTCGAAGTGGAGCGCGGCGATCGCCTGGTCGGCGACGGGGCCGACGAGGGAGTCCGAGGGGGTGCGGACCCCGCCGGTGAGGACGACGGTCGCGGCGCCCTGACGCGGCCCGGACGTGCGCTGCGCGGCGTGGAAGACGTCCGCGACACGCACCGAGTTGGTGACGACGGTCAGGTCCGGCACGTCCACCAGCCGGTGGGCGAGCGCGAAGGTCGTCGTACCGCCGGAGAGGGCGATCGCGCTGCCGGGGGCGACGAGCCCGGCGGCCGTACGCGCGATGTCCTCCTTCGCGGTGAGTTCGAGGCCCGACTTCGCCTCGAAGCCCGGCTCGTGGGTGCTGGCCTCGACGACCGGTACGGCACCGCCGTGCACCTTCTCGACGACGCCCTGCTTGGCGAGCGCGTCGAGGTCGCGGCGGATCGTCATGTCGGACACGCCGAGCCTGCGCGTGAGTTCGTTGACGCGGACACCGCCCCGGCGGCGCACCTCGTCGAGGATCAGGGCGCGGCGCTGCTCCGCGAGGAGGTTCTGATTCTCGCTCACGTACGCTCCGGTCCTTCCCGCGTCGAACCCCGCCCGGTCGGGTCGGGACGGTCCATCCTCGCACGTCGCAGGCGCTGTCGCGGCCTTGTTGGGAAGGGACCGGGGACCACAAGCGCTTGCCCCCGCACACCGTCTCGTCACGGTTGCCTCACGGAACGGGGAGATTCCGTGACAACGGGTGTGTTCAAGGGCCGTAGCGGCCATCCTGGCTGGGCACGGAAAGATGCCGACGGCGCGTCACGGGGGAAGTGCGAACAGTGGAACTCATCGTGGGCGGGGTACCGAGCCCTGCCGCACCACCAGTGGAAGAACCGACCGGACCGGAGCGGGCCGCCCAGCCGGTGGCCGCTCTCGAACTCCTCGTCCACGGCGTGGGCGGGGCCACGCCGGAGAAGATGCTCGACGACCCGCGCACGGTACGGGTCACCGGCGACGACACGGCGGCCGTCTACCGCCGGGCCGACGACGCGGAGGCGGAGACCCGCGCGGGCGCGCGCGTCGACCGGCCGATCCCGGAGGCGTACGTCTGGTCCAACCTCACCTCCGGCAACGGCACCCGCGCGCTGTGGCTGTTGCTGCTGCCGTTCATGGTCGTCAACCTCGCCCACTGGATGCGCCCGGCGGCCCGCGCGGGCACGCGTACGGTCCGCGCCTACGGCCTCCTCGTCCGCCTCGCCGCCCTCTCTCTGACCGTCCTCCTGGTCGCCGCCGCCTGCGAGGTCGCCCTCGACCTCACCGCCTGGCAGTGCGCGGGCACCCACGCGTGCGCGCAGGCCCACTCCTGGCTCGGCTTCCTCGAACCCGGCGGCTGGTGGGGCCAGCCCGGCCGCCGCCTCGCGCTCGCGGCCCTCGTCCCGACCGCGCTCGTCACCCTGCTGTGGTACCTCTCGCACCGCACCTGGCGCGCGTACGAGTCGCAGGAACCGCTGCCCCGCACGGACGGCGCCGACGCCGTGACGACCCTCAGCCGCCCCGGCTTCTGGTACGGCCGCCGTCTGGTCTCCCGGCTGCGCGCCGCGCACACCGCGGCGGGCCTCCTGACGGTCGCAGCGACCGTCGGCACGGCCGCCGCCCGCCGGGACCACGAAAGCGGCGCACCGGCCCTTCTGGACGCCCTGGGGCACGTCCTGGAGGCCGTCCTGCTCGTCGGCGCGGTCTGCGTCGTGTGGGTGGTCTGCGGCCGGGGCCGCACCGAGGAGCGCCTCGACCACAAGATCGACCGCCACCTCGTACGCCGCCTGCCGCTCGGCTCCCTCGCCGTGCTGGCGTTCTCCCTGCTGTACGCGGCCTGGTCGCGGCCCGGCTGGACGTCGACGGGACGCCTGCCCGGCGACCTCACGTTCGGCGGCATCGCGGTCGCCCAAGGCGTGGTCGCGGTCGCCCTCGCGGTCGTCGCCCGCAAGCTGTACGGCGCCGACCCCGAGCACCGCTCGGCCCTGCGCGGCCTCGGCGGGCCCGCCGTCGTCATGCTGGCGTGCGCGCTCGGCGGCGTGATGTCCGGCGGCGTCGCCCAGCGCGTCGCCGACTGGCTGGACGGCACCGGCGGCGTCCTGCCGGGCCCGCCCGTCCTGCTGACCTGGCAGGCGTCCGTCATCCCGGCCGTCCTGCTCGTCGTCCTCGCTCACTGCTCGCTCCTCGGACAGCGCGCGATCAGCAGGGCGAAGGCACAGGAGCCGGCCGTCGAGAAGCAGTACGGCGTCGAGAACGGCGACCCCGCGCGCACGCGCACGATCTCCCGCGCGCGGGCGATGGCCGGGCTCACCGACCGGGCGCCCCTGCTCGTCGGCGTCACCTCCGGGGCGACGCTCCTGCTGGGCGCTGCGGCCGTCGTGGGCGCGCTGGTCAGCGGGAAGACCCCGGTGGGGGCCGCCGTCGGGACGTACCCGTTCGTCGAGGGGGCCGCGCGCATGGGGCAGGCGCTCGGGTCGTGGCTCATCGGGTTCGCGTTCCTGACGTTCGTCACCTGGGGGCGGCGCGCGTACAAGGACCCGCACGCCCGGCGCACGATCGGGATCCTCTGGGACGTCGGTACGTTCTGGCCGCGCGCCGCGCACCCCTTCGCGCCCCCCTGCTACGCCGAGCGCGCCGTCCCCGACCTCACCTGGCGCATGACGACCTGGACCCGCGCCACCGGCGGCCGGCTCGTCATCTCCGGCCACTCCCAGGGCAGCGTCCTCGCCGCAGCCGCCGCCTGGCAGCTGGAACCCGCCGACCGCAAACGCGTCGCCCTGCTCACGTACGGCTCGCCGATCGAGCGCCTCTACGGCCGCTGGTTCCCCGCCCACTTCGGCCCCGACTCCCTCAAGGCCCTCCACGCGGACGTCGACTGCTGGCGCAACCTGTACCGCCTCACCGACCCGATAGGCGGCCCGGTACGCCTCCCGGACGTCGACTGCGGCCCGTTCGCGGACCCGGTGGAGTACGGCCGGACGACGCTGCACCCGCTGTCTGCGCCGCTGTTGGGGCACTCCGACTATCAGGCCGATCCGGGGTTCGCGCGGGAGCGGGGGCAGTTGCTGGCGCGGCTCGGTCTGGGCAGCCGGGTACAGCGGCCGACCGCGGAGGTGTGACCCGGTCAGTCGCAGACCACATCCCGCGCGGGCCGCTCGCCCGTCACCAGGTACCGGGTCACGAGCCGGTCCGCGCAGGGGTGTTGACCGAGGTAGACGCCGTGCCCGCCACCTTCCACGGTGACCATCCGCGCCCGGTCGCCGAGCGCCGAGCGCAGCTTCAGCGCGCCCGCGTACGGGGTCGCCGGGTCGCGGCGGAACTGGACCATCAGGACGTTGGACGGACCCTCGCCGGTGATCCGGACCGGCTTCTCGGTGGGCGCGTCCTTCCAGAACGAGCACGGCGTGATGTTCGCCGGCATCCCGGCGGTCAGCGGATACCGGGCACGGTTCTCGGCGACGGAACGCTCGTACGCGGGCACGGAGTTCGGCCAGCGGACGTCGTTGCAGATGACCGCCATGGTGATCGCCGCGTCCTCGTCGGGCATCGGGCCCGCGACGTCCGGGGTGAGTACGGGGGTAGCCGCCGGGTCCATCGCCTGCCGCATGAGCAGGGCGAGTTGAGGGAACGAGGTGTCGTTGTAGAGAACCGTCTGCATCGCCTGCCGCAGCCGGTTCCCGGTCAGCGGTACGCCCGGAGTGGTCGTCGCGCGCGGCTGCCGGTCCAGGTCGGCGGCGAGCGACAGGAACAACTCCCGTACCTGCTCCGGGCGTTCGGCCAGCCGCAGGTTCCCGCGCGCGGGGTCGGCGGCCCACGCCGCGAAGTCCGGGAACCGGGCCTCCGCGCCGACCGCCATGTTCGCCAGCCAACCCCGGGCGACCTTACGGGGGTTGGGGTCGTCGTTGCTGTCCAGTACCCAACGGTCCGTGCGCGCCGGGTACTTCTGCGCGTAGACGGCTCCCACGTACGTTCCGTACGACACCCCGTACGCCGACAGCTTCTCCTCGCCGAGCGCCGCCCGGAGCCGGTCGATGTCGCGGGCCTCGTTCAGGGTGCTGAGGCTGCGCAGCAGGGGCCCGCCGTTGTCGGCGCAGGCCTGAGCGGTACGCCGGGCCCTCTCGACGTTCTCGGCGATACCGCCGTCCGCTGCGGGCCAGGACCTCAGGGTCACCAGATGCCGGTCCTCGCCCGGCAGTTCGCAGCGCGCCCGCGAACTGGCGCCCACACCACGGGGATCGAAGCTGACGAGGTCGTAAGCGCTGCCCAACTCCCGCCGCAGCGCCTCCCCTTGCTGGGACAGCCGCTTGACGCCGGAGCCGCCCGGACCACCGGGGATCACCAGCAGGGTGCCGCGCCGGGCCTCGGGGTCCGTGCCGGCCAACCGGGAGACGGCGAGGGTGACTTGGGGGCCGCCGGGGTCGCCGTACGAGAGCGGGACGGAGAGGTCGGCGCACTCCTGGCCGGGGATGCCGCAGGGGTGCCAGTCGAGGGCGGGGGCCGCCGCCGAGGAGGGGGCGGCGGAGAGGGTCAAGGCCGTGAGGGTCAGGGCGAGTACGCGGGAGATCGTCATGCCGACCATGCTGTCCGGACGCCGGACGCGTCACCATCCGGCGGACAGCATGATCGGGGTGGGGCTTACCCCCGTACGAACGACCTTGTTCCTCACGGGAGTTCGGGCAGGTCCACCGCGTACAGCAGGGTCAGTTCGTCCGTGCTCGGCTCCAGGACCTGGGCGATGCGGCTCGCGTGCCGCTCCACCATCGCCTCGAACGTCTGGCGCGCGGTACGGCCGTTGCCGAACGCGGGGCCCTTCGGGATCGCCGCGAAGTACTTCAGGAGGGCCTCGGGGGCGCCGCCCGCGAGCCGGTACTCGTGCTCGTCCGTCTGCTGCTCGACGATCCTCAACAGTTCCTCGGGGCCGTAGTCGCCGAAGGTGATGGTCCGTGAGAAACGGGACGCCACACCGGGGTTGACGGCCAGGAAGCGCTCCATCTCGGCGGTGTACCCGGCGACGATCACCACGACCGCGTCGCGGTGGTCCTCCATCAGCTTCACCAGCGTGTCGATGGCCTCCTTGCCGAAGTCACGCCCCGCGTCCTCCGGCGACAGCGCGTACGCCTCGTCGATGAACAGGACGCCGCCACGCGCCCGTTCGAACGCCTCCTGCGTGCGGATCGCCGTCGACCCGATGTGCTCGCCGACGAGGTCGACGCGGGACACCTCGACCAGGTGCCCCTTCTCCAGGACGTCCAGCGCGGCGAGGATCTCCCCGTACAGGCGCGCGACCGTCGTCTTGCCGGTGCCGGGGGAGCCCGTGAACACCAAGTGCCGTTTGACGGACGCCGCCTTGAGGCCCGCGCGCTGGCGGCGCCGGCCGACCTCGATCATGTCGATCAGCGCCCGCACCTCGCGCTTGACGCTGTCCAGGCCCACCAGCGCGTCGAGTTCGCCCAGGACGTCCTTCGGCGCCTTGATCTCCATCGTCCGCTCGGACACCGACAGCTCCGCCGCCACGACCGGCCGCTGCTCCGGGAGCGCGCTCAGCAGCCCGGGGGTGTGGGCGGCGGTCTGTACGGCCGGCGCGAACGCCCCTGCGGGCGTCGTCGGAGTGCGTGCGCCGCCGCTCTCGTCGCTCGTGCAGTCCTCGACCAGCGGCCCCGAACCGGGCGCCGAGTCGGGAGCCTCCGCGAACTCGTAGCCACCGCGCGCGCACCGCTCCGTACGGCACTTGCGCAGGGTCGTGCGGCTGCCGTCTATCACGTGGAAGCCGTAGCCGCCGCTGCCCGTGACCTTGCAGCCGACGAACGAGCCCCGGCCGCCCGCCGACACGTAGAACCCGGCCTCGGCGGGGGAGTCGACGGTGCACCGCTCGACCGTCGGGTCGGCGCCCTTCGTGACGATCACGCCGGTCTGGACGGAGTCCACCGTGCAGTTGCTGAGCGTGCCGCCGCTGCCGTGGTCGCGGAACCAGGCGCCCGTCGCGGCCTCGCGGATCCGGCAGTCGTCGAGCTGCGCGGTCGCCCCGTCGCTCACCGAGACGGCCGTGTTGCGGACCTGCGTGAGGTCGCTGTCGACGACGTCCGCGCGCGAGCCCCGGTCGAGGACGAACAGGGCGTCCGGCACGTCGTGGACGCGGCAGGAGTCGAGGACGGCCGTCGCCCCGTCGCTCACCCACACCGCCGGGTAGTCGCCGGTGCTGTCGAAGATCTCGCACTGGTTGGCGTCCACCCGCGTGCCCGGGTCCCACACCGACAGGCCGTTGCGCCCGAACTGCCGCACCGAGGTGCGGGTCAGCGTCAGGACACTGCGCGAGCGCAGGTCCACCGCGTTCTCCGGGATGTCGTGGATGCGGCAGTCCGCGAGCGTCAGCACCGCGTCCGTGTCGAGGGTGACGCCGTCGGCGGTGGTGCGGTGCACGTCGCAGTCCGTGAAGTGCGCGGTGGCGCGCGCGGTGATCTGTACGCCGCTGCCGCGCACCTCGTAGATCTCGCAACCCACCGCTTCCAGCGCCGAGTTGTCGCCCGTCACGCTGACACCCGTACCCGAGGTGTGGTGCACGCGGGAGCGCTCCAGGCGCGGGTGCGCGCCCCCTCGTACGGAGACCCCGGCCTGTCCGGCGGCCAGCACCTCGCACTCCTCGAAGACCCCGCCGGCCCCGTCGAGGACGGCGATGCCGATGCCCGCCGGGTTGTCGACCGTGCACCTGCGCACCGTCGGCCGGGCGCCGCCGCGCACCTCGATGCCGGCCGCCGAGCGCGTCACGACCCGCACGTCCAGCAGTTCCGGCGTGCCCTCCTCGACCAGCAGCGCGGGGGACGTCGTGTCCTGGCCCTCGACGTGCAGGTCCTGGACGACGGCGGAGGCGCGCACGGTCAGCGGCACGCCGTCCACGGGGGCGATCCGTACCGAGCCCGGGGCGCCCTCGGGGCCGCGCAGGGTGACCGAACGCTCGACGACGAGGTTCTCCCGGTACGTGCCGGGGGCGACGGTGAGGACGTCTCCGTCGGCCGCGGCCTCCAGGGCGGCGGCGAGCGAAGCGTACTCACCCGTGCGGCGCCGCCACCGCGATGTACCGGTGTGCGTCACCTGGACCGTGCCCTGTGCCATGACGATGCTGTGCCCCCACCTCGTGATACGCGGGTCGATGCCGAAGAAGGTCGGCTGGTCCACCGTAGCGTGCGCGCGGGTGGTGGGTTGACCACCGGCGAGGCGTGCGGTGCACCCGCCTCAACTGCCGGTGCCGGTACGCCCCCAGTCCGGTCCCGCGCGGTCCCACGCCTGGTCCCAGCGGGCGTAACGGCGGCGGACCATCGTCCACACGACCGCCCGGCGCGCGCTCTCGACCAGGCCCGCGGCGCACAGCGCGGCGCCCAGTCCGGCCAGCACGCCGTGGGTCTCGGCCGTCGCCACGTCCAGCGGGCGGCTCATCGGGCGGCCCGCGCCGTCCGTCCACAGGGAGAACCGGTCGCCCGCGTGCGGGGTGTCCAGCGCGGCCGTCACCGGGCCGTGGTGCGTACTGCCGTCCGGCGCGGTCCAGTCGGCCTCCACGCGGCTGCGCGCCTCCCGGCCGGAGACGGCCTCCGGGTCCGTCACGAACGCGGAGCCCTTCAGCTCCTTCACGACCGTCGCCGTCGTCTCGAACCGGGTGCTCGCCTGGTCGCGCACCGACCTCAGGAGCGCGTCCTGCACGAAGGCGCCGACGACCATGCCCGCCACCGGCGCGACGACCAGCACCAGCAGCAGGGCGCCCGCCGCCACCCACGCCTCGACCAGGTCCGTCGTACGGCGCACCGGGTTGTGCCGCCAGCGCCACAGTCCACGGATCGCTCGCACCGCCTCGCACCCCCTTCCCGCTCCGTCATAACCCCCGAGCCCGCCGTTCATCCTCGATCCCGGTCGAAGAGAGAGCGAAATCACCTGCGTACGGGCTCTCCCGGGGGTCTCTCATGAACTTCTCACGATGCGTCAACGCCCGAGGTCCGGCCGCGGGTTCCCGGGACGAAGGAGGAAATGTCGGCGCGTTCTCAGTCCAGGATCCGCACCGGGTCGCCGACCCGGATCAGGCCGCGTGTGAGGGGCACCAGGTTCTGGCCGAAGACCAGCTTGCCGTCGATGCGGCGGTGCCGGCCGAGGGTGTACAGGGGTTCCTTGCCGCGTTCGGCGGTGGCCTGGTCGGTGGTGGTGACCACGCACCGGCCGCACTTCTTCGCGGCCCGGAAGGTCACCTCGCCGATCGTCAGGCGCGACCAGCCGTCCTCGGCCCACGGTTCGGTGCCGCCGACCACCGCGTTCGGCCGGAAGCGGTTCATCGGCAGCGGGCCCTCGGCGGCGTGCTCGCCGTGCGCGATCAGGGAGTTGAGGGCGTCCAGGGAGGCCGTCGTCGTGACGAGCAGGGGATAGCCGTCCGCGAAGCCGACCGTCTCGCCGGGGCGCGCGTACGCGGGGTCGACCGGACGGCGGGTCGCCGGGTCGTCCATGTGCACCAGGCGTACGTCCGCACCGAGGAACGCGCTGCACCACGCGTGCGCGCGGGCGTCGGCCAAGGCGCCCTCCACCTTGTCGCGGAAGATCTCCACGACGACCGTATTCGCCGGCTCGGGCACCGCGACCTCCAGCGGTGCGACACCGGGCCCGGACAGCAGAACGCCGCCACCGGGCAACGGCTCGGCGGCGGCGAGCGCCAGACGCGGCCTCTGGCGCTGGGTGACGACCTTCCCCCCGTCGTCGATCAGCGCCCACCGCCGGTCCCCGGCCGGCCCCCAGGGCTCCACGACGGCCTCCCGGGGACTCACTCCCCGCAGCGCCTTCACCGGGTGGACGTGGATCGACAGGAGTTCCGCAGGGGCCATGGGACCCATCCTGCCAGGCGGCAGGGGCCGGTCCCGGGGGCCTAGTAACCCCGGTACTGCTGCTGTTGGTTGTACGGGTCCTGGTAGGGAGCCGGGTTCGGGCGGGGTGCCGCCGGACGCATCGCCTCGTACCCCGTACCGGCCGCCATCGGGTTCATCCCCATGGGAGCGCCCACCTGGCCCGGCTGCTGCTGCATCGGCATCTGCATCGGCGCCTGCGCGGCCGGGTACCCGCGCTGCATGCCGCCCTGCGGCGGGACGTACGCCGCCGGGGCCTGCTGGAGCGGAGCGGGCTGCTGGGCCTGCTGGTAGCCGTAGGGCGCCTGCGAGGGGCCCGCCGGGAGGGCGGGGAGCGCCGACGGCAGCGCGGGCAGGTGGCTGCTCGGCATGCTCGGCACGTCGTAGGCGGCCGGGACCCGGATCGGGGCGATCTGCGGGGTCCCCCGCTCGGCCACGAGGGAGTCGTAGATCGGGGTGTCCGGGAAGGAGGCGGACGAGTAGTAGCCGCCACCATAGGTGGAGCGGGGGGAGGTCATGGCACCTAAGGTAAGCCCACGAAGAGCCGGTTGGGGAGACGGGTATGCGGGTTGTTTTCCGTGCCGGGAGTGGCCCTGTATCCCCAATACGAGCGAACGTGGGAAAAAGGGGCGACAATGCGGGTTGGAATTGTGTAAAGAGCAAGTTCCGGCGGGGTTTCCGGGGGCCGAACGGACGTGTTCCCGCGCCCCCGGCGGGAGTTGAGCGGGAGGGGAAAGAGGCCGCATGCCGATGCCGTCGTTGTCCAAGGGAGCGAACGTACCGGTGCCCACGACGGCGCTGAGGATCGAATGCGGACGCCGCTCGGGCCGGGGCGTCCCCGACGTCGACGCCTCCGCGCTCCTGCTCGTCGGCGGAAAGGTGCGCTCCGACGACGACTTCGTGTTCTACAACCAGCCCGCGCACGCGTCGGGGACCGTCCGCCACGAGGGCAAGCAGACCTCCGGCGACCTCGTCACCGACACGCTCGTCGTCGACCTCGCGCGCGTGGAGCCCGACGTCGACACCGTCCTGCTCGCCGCCTCTGCCGACGGCGGCCCCTTCGGGCGCGTCCCCGGGCTGTACGTCGAGGTCCGCGACGCCGCGCGCGGGACGGTCGTCGCCCGCTTCGACCCCGCCGGCGCGAGCGTGGAGACCGCGTTCGTCCTCGGCGAGCTGTACCGCCGCCAGGGCGCCTGGAAGTTCCGCGCGGTCGGACAGGGCTACGACAGCGGCCTGGAGGGCCTCGCGACGGACTACGGCATCACCGTCGACGAACCCCAGCACACCGCCCCTCCCGTACGGCTCACGAAAGTCACCCTCACGAAGTCGGCACCGTCCGTCTCGCTCACCAAGCAGGGCGGTACGTCGGGCGCCCTGCGCGTCAACCTCAACTGGCAGTCCCGCTCCGGCTCCGCGCACACCGGCCTGGACCTCGACCTGTGCGCCCTGTACGAGCTGGCCGACGGCCGCAAGGGCGTCGTCCAGGCCCTCGGCAACGCCTTCGGCGCACTGGAGAGGCCGCCTTACATCCACCTCGACGGCGACGACCGCACGGGCGCCGTCGCGGCCGGCGAGAACCTCACCGTCAACCTCGACCACGCCGCCGACCTGCGGCGCGTCCTGGTCTTCGTGACCATCTACGCGGGCGCGCGCTCGTTCGCCGACCTGCACGCGACGGTCACCCTGAGGCCGCAGCACGGTGCGCCGGTCGACTTCTCGCTCGACGAGTGCACGGTCGCGTCGACCGTGTGCGCGCTCGCGCTGATCACCAACACCGGGGGCGATCTCGTCGTCCGCAGGGAGGCGCGGTATCTGGTCCCGGAACGCGGGGTGAGTCCGCAGCGGACCGTCGACCGCGCTTATGGGTGGGGCATGAACTGGACGCCGGGCAGGAAGTGAAGACGCGGGGAGCACGTGAAGACGCCGCGAGTAATTGAGGAGAAAACCATTTCCTTGATTACTCAAGTTTCGTCCGGGACGGCTTCCGGGCGCGCATAAGTCCGCCCCTTCCACGCCGCTCCCCGCCCCCGGTAGTGCTGCACCGCCGAGTCCACCGTCATCAGCAGGTACAGGAACGCCGTGAACGGCAGCAGGAGCGCCAGCCACAGGGGCTCACGGTAGTAGCGGACCATCGGGACGTACGTCGCCGTCATCACCGCCCACGCGAGGCCGCCCAGCACGGCCACGGGCGCGCTCCCCGCCGCGCCGCCCGCGACGAGGGCCAGCGGCGGCACCAGGTACACCAGCGCCAGCCCCAGGACCGTCCCGGCGAGCAGCAGGGGGTTGTGCCGCAACTGCGCGTACGCGCTGCGCGAGACCATCCGCCACAGGTCGTGCAGACGCGGATACGGCCGCACGCTGTCGACCCGCTCGGCGAGCCCCAGCCAGATCCGCCCACCGCTCCTCTTGACGGCCCGCGCGACAGCCACGTCGTCGATCACCGCGTGCCGGACCGCGTCCGGGATCCGCGCCCGCTCGGCGGCCTCCGTCCGCAGCAGGACACACCCGCCCGCCGCAGCGGCCGTACGCCCGCCCGGGCGCGCGATCCGGCGGAACGGGTAGAGCTGCGCGAAGAAGTACACGAAAGCGGGTACGACGAGCCGCTCCCAGAAGCTCTCCACGCGCAGGCGCGCCATCTGGGACACCAGGTCGTAGCCCCCCGCGCGCGCCGACGCCACCAGACCGCGCAGGCTGCCGCGCGCGTGCGCGATGTCGGCGTCCGTCAGCAGCAGGAACTCGGGCTCCCGCGCACGTGCCAGCGCGACACCGTGCCGTACGGCCCACAACTTGCCCGTCCAGCCGGCCGGCGGCTCACCCGGCGACGACACCGTCAGCGGCAGACCGCCGTACCGATCGGCCAGTGCGCGCGCGAGGTCGCCGGTGCCGTCCGTGCTGCCGTCGTCGACCAGGAAGACCTCCGCCCGGCCCGGATAGTCCTGCGCCAGCAGGGACGGCAGGCTCAGCGGGAGCACGGCGGCCTCGTCGCGCGCGGGGACGACGACGCACACGTCCGGCCAGTCGGCGGGGTCCTCGGGCGCGGGCGGCAGACGCACGTCCGTGCGCCAGAAGAAGCCCTGGCACAGCAGCAGCCACAGCCAGGCGACGAGGGACAGGGCGGCGATCCACACGAAGGCGCTCACCAGCGCAGTGTGCCCCACGGCCGGGGCCCGGACCGGGCCATCGTCTATCGTGGCCGGGTGAAGATCGCGCTCATGGACTCCGGAATCGGCCTGCTGGCGGCCACCGCTGCGGTACGGCGACTGCGACCCGACGCCGATCTCGTCCTCTCCTTCGACCCCGAGGGCATGCCCTGGGGTCCGCGCACCCCCGAGGACGTCACCACGCGCGCGCTGGCCGTCGCCGAAGCCGCAGCCGCGCACGCGCCGGACGCGCTGATCGTCGGCTGCAACACAGCCACCGTGCACTCCCTGCCCGCCCTGCGCGCGCACCTGGAGCCCGGCATCCCCGTCGTCGGCACCGTCCCCGCGATCAAGCCCGCCGCAGCCCTCGGCGGCCCCGTCGCCATCTGGGCCACGCCCGCCACCACCGGCAGCCCCTACCAGCGCGGCCTCATCCGCGACTTCGCGGGCGGCGTCAGCGTCGCCGAGGTGCCCTGCTGGGGGCTCGCCGAGGCCGTCGAGCACGCCGACGAACCCGCCATCGCCGCCGCGATCACCGCCGCCGCCGCGCTCACGCCGGACGATGTAACGACCGTCGTCCTGGGCTGCACCCATTACGAACTCCTCGCCGAACGCATCCGCACGGCCCTCCAGCGGCCCGGCCGCCCCCCGCTCGTCCTGCACGCCTCCGCCGACGCCGTCGCCGCCCAGACGCTGCGCCGCATCGGCGCCCCGCCCGCGCCCGACGCCCCCGCCACCGGCGGGCTGACCGTGCTCCTCAACGGGCGCGAGGGCGTGCTGCCGGACGCCGCGTTCGCGTACGCGGAAGGCCGCTCGCTGCCCGTCCCGACGGTCGCCTCGTAACGCGTGACCCGCTCGGACCAGTCACTCCGCGAGACAGCCTCCCCGGCGGGAGAAACCTGAGTAACCTCGTAGGCATGAGGGAGCATCCCCGAGACGAGTACGTCGAGCAGACCCCGCACCCGGACGTGTGGACCGGACGGGCCACGAACCGGTTCCAGTGGCTGCCCGCGCTCGCGGGCGCCGCCTGCCTGGCACTCGGCATCGAACTCGCCGTGGACTCCGCGTGGAACTCCGGGGTCGCCCCCCTCGCGATGTCCGTCGTCGGCTGCATCGCCGCCGGGCTCCTCGTCCTCTTCGGCACCCTCGCCTTCCTCCACGTCGCCCTCAAGGTCGACCGCGACAGCCTCGAAGTGCGCTGCGGGCACATGGGGCTGCCGCGCCGCCGCATCCCCCTCGCGCAGGTCGCCGACGCCGACTTCGACCCCCACGTCACGCCGCGCCACTGGGGCGGCTGGGGCTACCGCTGGCGGCCCGAGAAGGGGACCGCCGTCGTCGTACGCCGGGGCGAAGGCGTCGTGCTGCGGCTCTGGGACGGGCACACGTTCACGATCACCGTGGACGACGCGGAGGCGGCCGTACGGGTCATCAGGGACCGGCTGAGGGCGGCGCGGCCGGGGGCGGCGCACTGAGACGGTGACGGGACGGCCGGGCACGGCGCCGAGGCTGTGAAGTGCGTCAACCGAACTGTCGGCCAAAAGGTCACCCGCCGTACACTCCCCGAGTGACCGTCACCGCACCCCCCGCAGAGCCCGCAGGACAACTGGAGCCCGAAGCCGCGCCTCCCGCGCGCGGGCGCCGCCTCCTGCGGTTCGCCCCGGCCGCCGTCGCCGTGCTCTCCGGCGTGCTCCTCTACCTCAGCTTCCCGCCGCGCCCCCTGTGGTGGCTCGCGGTCCCCGCGTTCGCCGCGTTCGGCTGGGTCCTGCGCGGGCGGAGCTGGAAACCCGCCCTCGGCCTCGGCTACCTCTTCGGCCTCGGCTTCCTCGTCCCCCTGCTGAAGTGGACCGGCGTCGAGGTCGGACCGCTGCCGTGGCTCGCGCTCGCGGCCATCGAGGCCCTCTTCGTCGCCCTGGTCGGCGTCGGCGTCGCCGCCGTGTCCAAACTGCCCGGGTCGCCGGTGTGGGCTGCGGCCCTGTGGACCGCCGGGGAGGCGGCCCGCGCGCGGGCGCCGTTCAGCGGGTTCCCGTGGGGGAAGATCGCGTTCGGGCAGGCCGACGGGGTGTTCCTGCCGCTCGCCGCCGTGGGCGGGACGCCGGTACTGGGCTTCGCCGTCGTCCTGTGCGGGTTCGGGCTGTACGAGGCCGTCCGCCTCGCGCGGGAACGCCGTCTCGCGCGCGCGGTGACGCGTCCGGCTGCCGCGGTCGCGCTGCTCAGCGTCGCCGTCCCCGTGGCCGGTGCGCTCGCCGCCCGCACGCTGGTCAGCGACAAGGCCGAGGACGGCACCGTCACGGTCGCCGCGATCCAGGGCAACGTGCCCCGCCTCGGGCTGGAGTTCAACGCCCAGCGGCGCGCCGTACTGGAGTACCACGCGCGCGAGACGGAGCGGCTGGCCGCCGAGGTGAAGGCCGGGAAGGTCGCCAAGCCCGACTTCGTGCTGTGGCCGGAGAACTCCTCCGACGTCAACCCCTTCACCGACGCCGAGGCCACCGCCGTCATCGATCAGGCGGTGCGGGCCATCGGCGCACCCGTCTCGGTCGGCAGCGTCGTCGAGCGCGACGGGAAGCTGTTCAACGAGCAGATCCTGTGGGACCCCGAGAAGGGGCCCACCCAGACCTACGACAAGCGGCAGATCCAGCCGTTCGGCGAGTACATGCCGCTCCAGGGCCTGGTCAAGGCGATCAACCCCCAGTGGACCGCGATGGCCTCGAACTTCACCCGGGGCACCAAGCCCGGCGTGTTCACGATCAACGGCACCAAGGTCGGCATCGCCACCTGCTACGAGGCCGCGTTCGACTGGGACGTCCGAGACACCGTCACGCACGGCGCGCAGCTCATCTCCGTACCCAGCAACAACGCCACCTTCGACCGCAGCGAGATGACCTACCAGCAGCTCGCGATGTCCCGCGTGCGCGCGGTGGAGCACAGCCGCACGGTCGTCGTTCCGGTCACCAGCGGCGTCAGCGCGATCATCATGCCGGACGGGCGGATCACGCAGAAGACCGGCATGTTCGTCGCCGACTCGCTGGTGCAGAAGGTGCCGCTGCGGTCCTCCGAGACGCCGGCGACGAAGATGGGGATCCTGCCCGAGATGCTGCTCGTGCTGGTCGCCGCCGGTGGGCTCGGGTGGGCGATCGGCTCGGGGCTGCGCGCCCGGCGTGCGGGGGACGCGTAGGCGTACGCGGGCGCTTGCCGGGTGTTGTACGTGACGGATGTGCGCCCGGCGCGTGGGTGCGCTTTGTCGGGGCGTGTGCTGCGCTCCGCGCGCCGGTGACCTGCGGCCGTACATCCGGCGTACTGCGTCCGACACCGGCCGGTCCACCAAGATCGGCCGGTTAGGGTCGAGGCATGGCAACTCCTGAGTTCATCCGCGCGATCCGGGCCTCCGCCGGACACCAGCTGCTGTGGCTTCCCGGGGTCACCGCCATCGTCTTCGACGACGAGGGCCGGGTGCTCCTCGGACGCCGCTCGGACACCGGCGAGTGGTCGGTCATCGGCGGCATCCCCGACCCCGGCGAACAGCCCGCCGTGTGCGCGGTACGGGAGGTGTACGAGGAGACGGCGGTGCACTGCGTCGCCGAACGCGTCGTCCTCGTCCAGGCGTTGGAGGAGCACACCTACCCCAACGGCGACAACGTCCAGTTCATGGACATCACGATCCGCTGCCGCGCGACCGGCGGCGAGGCCCGTGTGAACGACGACGAGTCCCTCGAAGTCGGCTGGTTCGCCGTGGACGACCTGCCCGAGCTGCCCGAGTTCGCGGTCTCCCGCATCAAGCAGGCCCAGGCGGGCGACGGTCCTACCTGGTTCGAGAACCCCGCTCAGGCGCTGTAACCGCCGTCCACGCCGAGGGACTTGGCGCCGATGACCTTCATGACCTGTCAGGAGGCGTCCGGAGGCGAGGCCTGAACTGCCCGATCGAGGCGATCTCCGTCGCGGACGCGCGGACGGGCAAGTCCGTGTTCCCGCCGGAGAGTTGAGCAGGGGGCGGCAGGCCCCGACGTACGCGGTCCGCCGCCCCCGGCCGCTCAGGTCTTGACGTGGAAGTACCAGCGGACCCCGAACTGGTCGAACACCCCGTGGGCCTGGTCCTCCTGCGCCGTCTCGGTCATCTCGAAGTGGACCTCGCCCTCGCCGTGCGTCAGCGCGGTCGACAGCCGCTCGGCCTCCTCCACGGAGTCGAGGACGAGGAGGATTGAGTAACCCCCGTACCGGATCGGCTCCAGCATCACGTCACCGCAGGTCAGGCGGCCCTCACCGATCTTCAGCGTGGCCAGGAGCACCTTGTGCCCCAACTCGTCGGGCACGTTGTGGAACTCCGGCAGGTCGCTGTAGCGGTGCAGGACCTCGACCTCCGCGCCGAGGGCGGACTTGTAGAACTCGACGGCCTCCTCGCAACGCCCGAAGAAGTCCACGTGGGGCAGTACCTGCATGGTCACTTTCCTCTCCGCTGACGGGGTCGGGGCAGGGGAGGGGCGCCGACAGGTGTCCCCCCGGACGCACGTGCGCCGACACGGTCCAGGCTATCCGCCGAGGGGACGCCACAGGGAAAATTGTCCGAAAAGCAGACCTCTCCTCCCCAACGCCACGAAAGCCACACGACGACCGTCCGCCTCGCGACTACCGTCCCCGCGACGGGATTTCCACACACGTTCGGCCGAACGTGTACAGCTGTCCGATCCCTCCTTGTTCGAATTGCAGAGGCGTGTTCCACGCCACTACGTTGTCGAACATGCTGACGATCGGTTTGAACGGAAACTTCTCTCCCGAGAACTCCGATATCGTGCCCGGTCTGCGCGAGTACATGTACCATGACGCCGCTGCCGCCCTCGTCCAGGACGGCGTGCTGATCGCGGCGGTCGAAGAGGAACGGCTCAACCGGATCAAACACACAACCAAATTCCCCGGCAACGCCGTTCGGGCCTGCCTGGAGATCGCCGGAGCGACCCCGGCGGACATCGACGGGGTCGGCTACTACTTTCCCGAGCAGTACCTCGACCTGATGCTCAACGGCCTCTACGCCGACAACCCCGCCGTCCCGCTGTGCTATTCACGCCGGCTCATCAAGGACCGCCTCAAGGAGGCGCTGGCCTGGGACCTTCCCGACGAGAAGCTGTTCCACGCCTCGCACCACCGCGCCCACGCCGTCTCCGGCCTCGTGCGCTCCGGAATGTCGGAGGCCCTCGTCGTCGTCCTCGACGGCATGGGCGAGGATTCCTCCGGGACTGTGTTCGGCGCCACCGGCGGCGAGTTGGAGATCCTCACCAAGTTCGCGATGCACAAATCGCTGGGCCTCCTCTACCTGAATGCCACGAGACACCTGGGATTCAGGTTCGGCGACGAGTACAAGGTGATGGGACTTGCGCCGTACGGAGACCCCGCCGTATACCGTCCGGTGTTCGACTCGATGTACACGCTCGGACCGGACGGCGATTACGAATTCCCGCCCCACGCCCTCGCCTTCGAATACGTCAGCAACACGTTCTTCTCCTGCGGAATGCCGCCCCGGCGTTCGAACGGACCACTGGAACAGCACCACAAGGATTTCGCCGCCGGACTCCAGGAAATGCTGGAGCGGATCGTCCTGCACGTGCTGACGCACTGGCGCCGCACCACCCGGCACACCAAGCTCGTGTTCAGCGGCGGCGTCGCCCACAACTGCAGTCTCAACGGCGCCGTCCTGCGCTCGGGCCTGTTCACCGAGATGTTCGTGCACCCCGCCTCCCACGACGCGGGCACCGCCGAAGGTGCCGCGCTGCTCGCGCAGGAGGCGCTGTCCGGGACGGTACGCCTCAAGGAGCGGATGCGCGGCGCGAGCCTCGGGCCCGGCCTCGGCAGCGCGGACGCCGTGGAGGAGACGGTCCGCGCGTGGAGCGGGCTCGTGGAGTACGAGCGGCCCGCCGACGTCGTCGAGACCACCGCCCGCCTGCTCGCCGGGGGCGCCGTCGTCGGATGGGCGTACGGGCGCTCGGAGTTCGGGCCCCGCGCACTCGGCCACCGCAGCATCCTCGCCGACCCGCGACCCGCCGGGAACCGCACCCGGATCAACGCGATGATCAAGAAACGGGAGAGCTTCCGGCCGTTCGCGCCGATGGTCGTCCCCGAGGCCGCCGACACGTACTTCGACCTCACCGACACCACCGCGCACCACGACTTCATGTCGTACGTCGTGAGCGTGCGCCCCGAACACCGCGAGCACCTCGGCGCGGTCACCCACGTCGACGGCACGGCCCGCGTCCAGATCGTCGACCCGGAGGCGAACGAGCGCGTCCACCGCTTGATCAGCCGCTTCGGCGCGCTCACGGGTACGCCGGTGCTGCTCAACACGTCGATGAACAACAACGCAGAACCGATCGTGCAGAGCGTGCAGGACGTACTGACGTGCCTGCTGACGACCGAGCTGGACTGCGCCGTCGTCGATGACCTCCTGGTCCGCAGACGCCCGGGGTTCATGGCCGGCCTCGACGACCTCGTGCTGACGTTCCGCCCCGTGACCAGGCTGGTCAGGACGGTGGCGGAGGGCGCCGTCAGCCACGAGATCCTCCTCGACTACGCCACCGGACCCCGGGCCGCCGTGTCCCCCGAGCTGTTCGCGGTGCTGGAGAAGGCGGACGGCACGAGCCCGGTCGGGCCGCTCACCGACGCGATCCGGTCCGAACTGCACGCCCTGTGGCAGCAACGTTTCTTCACCCTCGCCCCGGCTTCTCCGAAGACACCGGCCCCCTGAACGCCACCAGCCTCCTGAACGACACCCGAAAGGCAACCGCATGCGCAACGCCGAGTACCTGGAGCTGGTGAGGACCCCCGAGGACCGGGAGCACCACTACGCCCGCGTCGTCGACCGGTACTACGAACAGGTCACCGACGTCTGCCGGGACGTCTGGTCCGACTCCTTCCACCTCGCCTGGTTCACCGAGGGACAGCAGCTCCACGACGCCCAGCACACGATGCAGCGCTGGCTCGCCGACCAGGCACGCTTCACCGCCGGTGACCGACTCCTCGACGTCGGCTGCGGCATCGGCGGCCCCGCCGCGACCGTCGCCGCGCACACCGGGGCCGAGGTGACCGGCGTCAACATCTGCGGCCACCAGGTACGCGTGGCCCGCTCGCTGCACGCCGGCACCGAGCGGCTCACGTTCGTCGAGGCGGATGCGATGAACCTGCCTTTCGGCGCAGGGGAGTTCGACGGCGTCTTCTCCATCGAGGCGCTCTGCTACGCGCCGGACAAGCGGCAGGTGTACGCCGGGATCGCGAAGGTGCTGCGGCCCGGCGGGGCCTTCGTCGGCGCGGACTGGTTCTGCGCCGACGGTCTCTCCGAGGCGGAGTACGCGCGCTGGGTGGAGCCGATGTGCCAGGGCTTCGCGATCCCGCACGTCATCCCGTTCGGCGAGCTGAAGGGGTACCTGGAGGAGGCCGGGTTCGAGGTCGAGTCGGTGTCCCGGTACGACGACCACGGCGACATCGGACCCAACTGGACGCCTGCCGCGCCGGGTTCGGACGCGGCGGGGGACGAGCGGCCGGACCTGACGGCGGACGGGTTCGAGAACCTGCTCGCGCGGTCGCTGCCCGCGCTGCGGGACGGGTGCGTGGAGGGGAAGGTGATCATGGGGTGCTGGGTGGCGCGGAAGCGTATGGACGAAGGCGCCGGGTCACATGAATACGACCGTGCAGGCGCACAAGCCCCGGCACCCGCCCCCGACACGGCCCCCCGAGCATGACCACCCCCGTACGAGTCGCCCCCGCCCCCGGCGCGCTCCCCGTCCTCGGGCACGCGCTCCCCCTCGGCAGACACCCCCTCGCCTTCCTCGCGTCCCTGCCCGCGCACGGCGACCTCGTCCGGATCAAGCTCGGCCCGGTCCCCTTCCACGTGCTGTGCGATCCCGACCTGGTCCATCAGGTGCTGGTCGACGACCGGACGTACGACAAGGGCGGCGCGATCTTCGACCTCGTACGGACGATCGCCGGGAACGGCCTCGCGACCTGTCCGCACAAGGACCACCGGCGGCAACGAAGGCTGCTCCAGCCCGCCTTCCACCGCGAACGCCTGCCCGGCTACGCGAAGGTGATGTCCTCGGAGATCACCGCGATGCTCCAGGGCTGGACCGAGGGCCGTGAACTCGACGTCCTCGCCACGATGAACGAACTCACCGCGAACCTCGCGACCCGCACCCTGTTCGCCGCCGAACTCGACGACGAGACGTTCGGGGAGCTGCGGCTGTGCATGCACGACGTGATGACCGGCATGATGCGCCGGATGCTGCTGCCCTGGTCGGTCCTGAACCGGCTGCCGACGCCGGGCAACCGCCGTTTCGTCAGGGCCCGTTCACGCCTGCGGCAGTACGTCGCGCAGCTCACCGACGACTACCGGCGTGCGGGCGTCGATCACGGTGACCTGCTGTCGATCCTGCTCGCGGTCCGCGACGACGACGGGAACGGCCTCACCGAGGACGAACTCCACGACCAGGTCTTCACGTTCTACCTCGGCGGCAGCGAGACCACCGCGCCCCTGCTGTCCTGGGCGCTGTACCTGCTCGGCCGACACCCCGCCGTCCGGGAGGAGTTGCACGCCGAGGTGGATACCGTCCTCGCCGGGCGGGTCGCCGTGCACGACGACATCCCGCGCCTGGACGTGACCCGCAGGGTCGTCATGGAGACGCTGCGTCTGTACCCGCCGGGCTGGCTGTTCACCCGAGTCACCACCAGGGCCGCCGAGTTGGCGGGGCACCGGCTCCCGGCCGGCTCGATCGTCATCTACAGCCCGCACATCGTGCACCACCGCGCCGACCTCTTCCCCGACCCCGAACGCTTCGACCCCGACCGCTGGCGCGAGGGCGAAGGACGGCCGCCGCGCGGGGTGTTCACGCCGTTCGGCAGCGGCGCGCGCAAGTGCATCGGCGAGGTCTTCGCGCTCACGGAGGCGACCCTCGCGCTGGCGTCGATCGTGGCCCGCTGGCAACTCGACCCGCTGCCGGGGGCACACGCGCGGATGGCACCCCGGCTGTCCTCCACGCCACGCTCGCTGCCGATGTCCCTGCGGGAGCGGTCGGGCAACCAGGAGAAGTTGGGGAACGCCGAGTGGCCGGGCAATCGAGATCCGTCGGAATACGCGGACCCGAGGTGATCCGTACGCCGCCCCCGGCCCCCAACCCCCTCACCCCCCACCGCTCACCACTCCACCGGCATCCGCCGCACCCCCCTCAACGACATCCGCGTCTTCCACTCCACGTCCCCCGCCAGACGCAGCCCCGGCAACCCCAACAGCAGCCCCCGCAACGCCTCTTGGATCTCCAGCCGGGCCAACGCCGAGCCGGGGCAGTAGTGGACGCCGTACCCGAACGCCACATGCTGGTTCCCCGTCCGGTCGAGGTCGAGGACACCGGGCTCGGCGAACCGCCGCGCGTCCCGGTTCGCCGAGCCGACCGAGACGACCACCGGCTCGCCCTCAAGGACCAGCGTCCCGCCGACATGGACGTCCTCGGTGGCCCAGCGGGCGGCGAGTGCGCCGGTGCGCAGCGGGACGTACCGGAGCAACTCCTCGACGGCGGACGGGATCAGCGCGAGGTCCTCGCGCAACCGCCGCAGCTGGTCGGGGTGTTGGAGGAGCGTGTACAGGAAATTCGGCACCGAGGTGGCCGTCGTCTCGTGGCCCGCGATCAGCAGCCCCACGCACTGCTCGAACAACTCCGCCTCGGACAACCGGTCTTCGTCGTCCCGCGCCGCGATCAGCGCCGACATCAGATCGTCCCCCGGCCGCTCCCGGCGTTCGGCGACGAGGCCGGACATGTAGGCGTGGAAGTCCCGGCGGCTGGCTTCGGCCTCCTGCGCGCCGACCGCGCTGGACACCGTGTTGTCGCTCCAGGTACGGAACAGATGCTGGTCGGCCTCGGGTACGCCGAGCATCCGGCAGATCACCGTGACGGGGAGCGGCAGCGCGAGGGACTCCACGAGGTCGGCGGGCGGACCGGCGGCGACCATGTCGGCGAGCAGGCGCTCCGTCAACTCCCGTACCTGGGGCCGCATCCGCTCGATGCGCTGCACGGTGAACGCCTTCGAGAGGAGCCGCCGCAGGCGGGTGTGGTCCGGCGGGTCCATCGCCATCATCCCCTGGTTGACCTGGAGTTCGGCCTCGCGGGGTTCGTCGTTGACGGCGCAGGCGGCGCGGCTGAAGCGGGGATTGCCGAGGACGGTACGGACGTCCGCGTACCGGGTGGCGAGCCAGGCGGGTTCGCCGTACGGCAGTCGTACGCGCCGCAGCCCGTCGTCCGCGAGTGCCTCCTCGTACCGGTCGGACAGTTCCAGGCTGTGCCCTTCGTTGAAGGGGTAGTCGAGGGGCTCGGGCATCGGGACCTCTTTCGCGTGGGTGACGGGACGTTCCCCGCTCGTGCGCCGCCCGCTCTCCGCGAAGTACCCATACGGCGTCAGCATTTCCCTCGAACGGTGCCTCTCCCGGCGGGATGCGTTTCGTGCGAGGGCCGACGGAAACAGAGTTCAGGCACCCGAGGAGGACCAGATGACGACAGACCCCGTGACGACCCCCGCCCCCGTGGCCGAGGAGGTCGGCCGGATGTACGACCGCATGACCCTGCTCGCCGCCGACCTCGTCGGGGGCGACGGCTTCAACGCCCACCTCGGGTACTGGGACACCCCGGACAGCGCGCTCACCTACGACGAGGCCACCGACCGGCTCACCGACGTCATGACCGACCGCCTGCGCATCGGCGCCGGATCCCGGCTGTTGGACGTCGGCTGCGGGGTGGGCGCCCCGGCGGTACGGATCGCGCGCCGGACCGGTGCGGAGATCGTCGGCATCTCCGTCAGCGGCGAACAGGTCGCCCGCGCCCGGCAGTTGGCCGCCCAGCTCCCGGGGCAGGTCGCCTTCGAACAGGCGGACGCCATGCAACTGCCGTACGAAGACGACTCGTTCGACGCGGCCTTCGCCCTCGAATCCATGCCGCACATGCCCGACCGGCCGCACGTCCTACGGGAGGTGAGGCGCGTCCTGCGTCCCGGCGGGCGGGTCGTCCTCACCGACTTCTTCCGCCGTCCCGCACCCTCGGACGGCGCCCGCGCCCTGCACGAGACGATGGGCTCGACCAGCGCGCGACTCGACGACTATCCGGCCCTTCTGCGGTCGGCGGGACTGGAGTTCGTGGAGATGCTGGACATCACCGACGAGACCGTTCCCCGGTCGTTCACCGAACTCGCCGAACGCGCACGGGCGTTGGACATCCCGCCCGACGACACCGAAGCCCGCTGCTACTTCGACCCGCAGGCCGTGATCGACCCCGCCCTGCTCGGTTACCTCCTGGTCGTCGCCCGACGCCCCCTCGCATGACCACCGTGACCCAACTCCCCTTCGAACAAGGGGACCCGCTACGGATGGCGGCCCGGCTGCGCGAACTCCAGGACCAGGGAACGGTGCACCGGGTCCGTACGGCGATGGGCGACCCGGCCTGGCTGGTCACCGGCCACGAGCACGTCCGGAACCTGCTGGACGACGACCGGCTCGGCCGCACTCACCCCACCCCCGAGACCGCCGCGCGCACGGACGAGACCCTCTTCAACGGCCTGCTCGGCGACTTCGCCACCGAGGCCGCCGACCACGCCCGCATCCGCTCCCTGCTGCGCCCGCACTTCTCCCCCCGGATCATGCGGGACCTCACACCCCGCGTCGAGACCTTGACCGCGCGCCTGCTGGACGACCTCGCCGAGCACGGCCCCCCGGTCGACCTGCACGCCACACTCGCCGTCCCGCTGCCGATCCTCGTCATCTGCGAACTCCTCGGCGTCCCCTACGAGGACCGCGACCGCTTCCGCGCCTGGACCGACGCCGCCGCCACCCTCGGCGACCCGGCGAGCTGCGAGCGGGGGATGCTCGAACTCTTCGGGTACGGCCGCGAGTTGGTCGCCCGCAAGCGTGCCGAACCCGGCGACGACGTGATCTCCCGGCTGGTCGCGACCGAGGGCGTCCCGGACGACGAGATCGCCGGGCTGTCGATGGCCCTGCTGTTCGCCGGGCACGAGACGACCGTCGTCCATATCGGCCTGGGCGTCCTGCTGTTGCTGACGAACCCGGAGCAGTGGCGGGCGCTGGTGGACGACCCCTCGCTGATCCCCGGCGCGGTCGAGGAACTGCTCCGCGCCTCGGTGAAGGGGACGGGCGGCGGCATTCCCCGGTACGCGCGCGAGGACCTGGACATCGACGGCACGGCCGTCCGCGCCGGTGACCTCGTCCTGCTCGCCAACAGCTCGGCCAACCATGACCCTTGCGTCTTTCCGGACCCGCACCGGCTCGACATCACGCGCCGGGCGGCGGGGCACGTCACGTTCGGTCACGGGGGCCGGTACTGCCAGGGGGCGCCGGTGGCGCGGATCGAACTCGGGGTGGTGCTGGGGCAGTTGGCGAGACGGTTCCCGACGCTGGAACTGGCCGTGGAACCCGATGAGTTGACGATGCGCCAGAACACCTTGACCGGCGGGCTGGCCGAGCTGCCGGTGCGGTGGTGACGGGCGTGGCGCTTCTCCTCGGACGCCGGCATCTGAAGCTGTTCCGGCACGGCGCGGGGGCGACACCTGCCACCTTCGACGAAGTGGCCCCCCTGCCCCACCCCGACGGCTGGTTCTGCCTCGCCCTCAGCCACGAGATCCGCCCCGGCGCCCTCCTCACCCGCCGCCTCGCGGACGCGGACGTCGTCCTCGCCCGAGGCGCGAGCGGCGTCCTGCGCGCCCTGCACCCCCACTGCCCCCACCTCGGCGCGCACCTCGGCGTCCTGGGCGAGGTCTCCGGCGACGAGATCACCTGCGGATTCCACCGGTTCACGTTCAGCCTCGACGGCCCCTGCCTGCGCACCTCGTACAAACACCCCGCGCCCCGCGCCACGCTCGGTACGCTGCACGTGCGCGAGAGTGGCGGCCTCGTCCTCGTGTGGCACGGCCAGGAACCCCCGTCCTGGGAACCCCCGGCGATCCCGGCCGACGGCTGGCAGCGCCCGCGCGGGACGATGTACGAGGTCGCGAGCCACCCGCAGCAGATGACCGAGAACGTCATCGACTTCGGCCACCTGGAACAGCTACACGGCGCGACCCTCGCGAGGACACCGGACGTGGCGTTCGACGGCCCCAGCTGCACGGGCGGATTCCAGGTCGTCAGCACACTCCCGCGCATCGGACGGGTCGAGACGGAGTACACGTTCGCCGTCCACGGCCTCGGCCTGACCGTCATCGAATGTGCCCTGCCCTTCGGCGCCGCCCGCACCAGGTTCTTCGCCCTGCCCACCCCGGTCGGCCCCTGGCGGACCCAGTTCCGGTTCGCGGCGACGGCGACGACCGGCTCGTACGGCCCGCTGGGCACCCTGGGCGCGCGCCTCCTGCGGGAGGTCTTCTACGCCGTCCACGCCACCGGCAGCCTCCCGGACCTGCCGGTGTGGCAGTACCAGGCGTACCGGCGCACGCCGCGCCTGGCCGCCGGGGACGGGCCGATCGGCAAGTACCGGAAGTGGGCCGAGCAGTTCTACCCCGCCGAGCAGTAGGAGTACCCATGCCGTTCACGACATGCATCAGCGTCCGGGACACCGCCGCCAGCATCGCCTTCTACGAGTCCCTCGGATTCCAGGTGGACTCCACGATCGCGCGCCCCGGCGACGACGTCCATCTCCTGCTGCACCAGGGCGAGTTCTGCGGCCTGCTCTACAGCAACGCCGACCTCAAGGAGTGGCTGCCCCCGCTCGCCGATACGCCCATCGGCCTCGCCGGGATGCTCTATCTGACCGTCGACGACTTCGACGCCTTCCACGACCGCGTCGCCCGCAAGGCCGAGATCCTCAAAGGCCCGTTGACGGACGACGTGGGCCAACGCGTCTTCTACTTCCGGGACATCGACGGGTACGTCATCGGCATCCACGACAACACGGCTTTCCAGGCGAGCGAGTTGGCCGGGAACCTCACAGCAGGCAGGCCATCAGACTCCGCGTCTCCACATTGACGTAATACCCCATCCGCATCAGCCGGTTGAGCAACCCCAACGTCATCCAACGGTAGTTGGGCGGCGCCTCGACCGTCAGATCGTCGGGGACCCGGACGACGAGGTGCCGTGTGTCGGCGTTCTGGAAACGCCCGCCGTCCTCGGACTGCACGCTGTCGAGGACCGTCCACGACGGATCGCGGTCCAACAACTCGGCCAGCGGCGGCAGATCGGCCAGCCCCCGGTACGTGCCCGGCGTCAGCTGGACCGTCGGGGCCAGCTCCACCCGGTCCGTGGCACCCGGCTGGGCCATCGCCTGGACCAGGAACTGGAGTGTCCCGTCGCGGAGTTGGCAGACGAACGCGGCGACGTTGCCGGGGTTGGGCCGCAGCATCGGCTGAGTCCAGGAGGTCACCTCGCGGCTGGTCGCCCCGACGGACAGGCCGACGATCTGGAAGTAACGGCCCTCCTCGTGCCGGACGCTGTGCCCGTCGCAGATCCAGCCCGGCATGTCACGCAGGCTGATGCGCCGCACGTCCAGATCGAACCGCGCCTTCTGGTCGATGAGCCAGGTCATCGCCGCCGCGACGTCACCGTCCGAGGTCTGCCGCTGATGCGACCGGACGACGTCCGTGTCCGGTGGTCCGGCGTAAGTGATGGTGGAGAGCACGGTCCGCGCGTTCATGTTCACCCGGTCGCCCAGCGCGAGCATCCGCCGCAACTGCCCCAGCGTCAGCCAGGTGAACTCCTCCCCGACCGGCACCTCTTCGTGCTCAGGGATCTCCACGATCATGTTGCGGTTCCTCTTGTAGAGGTACCAGGAGGAATGCTCGGACAGGAGTTGGTCGAAGACGACCGGGCGCGAGCCGGGGCGCAGGAAGTAGTCCAGGTACGGCGTCGACCTCCCGCCGTGCACCCGCTCGTAGTTGCTGGGCGTCGCCTGCACGGTCGCGGAGTACTGGACCAGCGCCGTGTTGCCGGGCTCCATCTTGGCCTGCATCAGGAAGTGGTGGACGCCGTCGATGCGCTTGACCAGGATGCCGAGGATCCCGATGTCGGGCTGCACGATGACCGGCTGGCACCACCGGGGCGTCGTACCGAAGGTCGTGCGCACGGACAGCCCCTCGACCGTGAAGAACCGGCCCGAGACATGGCCGAGTTGATGCCCGAGGCGCCAGTTCGTGAGGGAGTCCAGCGGAACCTGCTCCACCCGGAACGCGGACGCGGCGGCGCGTTCGCGCAGGAAGGCTTCCGGGTCCGGCGTCAGCGGGCTCTCGGCCGTACGCACCGAGGACAGGAAGTCCCGGGCGCCGCTGATCAGAACCGACATGCCAACTCCCGTGCCATCAGGGCGAATCCGGCGGCCGGGGGCAGCGGGTCGAAGTCGACGAGGGAGCGCAGCAGCGACGCGTCCACGATCAGATCACCGGTGTCGGTCCCGGAACTCGGTCCCGTCTCGACGGGGATGTGCCGCTCCGTCGCGGCGGACACCAGGTCGACCACCTCGGCGACCGAACACCCCACGCCGGAGCCGATGTTGACGGTCCCCGGCAACTCCCCGCGCAGGGCGAGCAGTTCGAGGACGGCCAGGACGAGGTCGTCCACGTGCAGGAAGTCCCGGCGCTGTTCACCGGTCCCGTGCAGCACGAACGCCTTCCCGGTCAGCGCGCAGCGGAACGCCGCCGACACCACGCCCTGCCCCCGCGACTCCGGCAGCAGCCGGCCGTACACGTTGGAACAGCGCAGCGCGGTCGCCGGCAGGCCGTGCACCCGGCGGTAGAAGTCGAGGTACTCCTCGGCCGCCAGCCGCGACATGCCGTACGGGGAGACGGGGCGCGCGGGATGGGACTCGGTGCGCGGCCCGGGGCCCGGCGCGTAGACGCCGCCCGCCGAGGAGAGGAACACGACGTGGGTGGCGGGGCTGAGGGTGCGGACCGTCTCGCAGACGGTGACGATCAGCGACAGGGTCTCCACCACATCGGCCTCCGGCTCGTCCGCCGAGGGGACCGGGAAGCGGCCCCCGGCGGCGATGACGACCGAGTCGACACCGCGGGCGAGGACGGCCGGCAACTCCTCGGCCCCGTCGCCCCGCACGAACCGCAGCGGGTCCCGCCCGCGCAGCGCGTACGGATCGGAACGCCCGATCACGGTGACGTCCCACCCCCGGTCCACGGCCCCGAAGGCGAGCGCGCTCCCCAGGAATCCGGCGCCTACGACGGCGACCCGCGTGAGTGAAGTCATGGTCATCCGGTCCTCTCCTCGACCCACCCATCCGTTGTCCGTTCGGAGCACAGGGACCCCGCGGGAGCGCACGGGTTAACCCAAGTGCCGTAGCCGGGAACCCGATGTGAACTCGATCGGCCTATACGGATGTACGACCGGACCCGGCCCCGGGAAAGGCTGGCGGCACCCCCGCACCCCCTTGGAGCCCCGCATGCGCGTAGTCCTGGCGGTCCTGCCCGTGAAAGCGCACCTCAACGCGGTGATCCCGCTCGCCTGGGCCCTGCGCGCCGCCGGACACGAGGTCGTGGTCACCGGCGACTGGGGCCCGGAGCGCGAGGCGGCCCGGCACATCGAGGAGGCGGGACTCACCGCCGTACCGCTCGGCGGCGAGGGCGACATCTCGCCCGTACGCCCCGGAGCCCACAACGAGTCCGGGTTCCTGGCCCTGGACCCCGACTCCGACGACCCCCGGGAGTGGGACCGCTTCCACGAAGCGCTGCGGTTCCTGTGCACGGAGGTGTACGCGCCGGACGTCCCCCTCGGCGAACGCCATGGCCTGCTGCGGAAACTCGTCGCGTTCACCGGCGCCTGGCGGCCCGACCTCGTCCTGTGGGACATGCTCATGTTCCCCGCGCCGGTCGCCGCCCGCCTCTGCGGCGCCGCCCACGGCCGGCTGCTCTGGGGCACGGACACCGTCGCCCTGCTCCGCGACCGCCTCCTCGAAACGGACCCGGAGACCGACGCGGACCCGGCGACCGACCCCGGCGCCGACTGGCTCGGCCGGCTGCTCGCCCCGTACGGCCTGGAGTTCACCGCCGCGACCCTGCTCGGGGACTGGTCCGTCGACCTGAACCGCCCCCACCCCTACCCCGCGCACGGCACGACCGTCCCCGTCCGCCGCATCCCCTACGGCGGACCCGCCGAACTCACCCCCTGGCTCCACGAACCCCCGGCCCGCCCCCGGGTCGTCCTCACCCTCGGCATGACCCGGCAGGAGATCCGCTGCCACGAGACCGCGTTCCCGCTCGGCGACTTCCTGCGCGCTTCTTCAGATCTCGACATCGACCTCCTCGTCACTCTGACGACCGACCAGCTCTCCGACCTCGCCCCGTACCCCGCCAACGTCCGGCCCGTCGGATACGTTCCCTTCGACCACCTTCTTCCGTCCTGCTCCGCGATCGTCCACCAGGGCGGGCGCGGCACCTTCGCCACGGCCGCCGCCTGCCGGGTTCCGCAGATCGTCGTACCGCAGCCCCTGTGGGACGAGGCGGCCACCGCGCGCCAGGTCACCGCGTACGGCGCCGGACTCGCGCTCGACCTGGCCGGGCTCGACGGGGAGGCCCTGCGCAAGGCGCTCGTGCGCGTCCTCGAAGAACCCGGCTTCCAGGAAGGGGCCGAGCTGCTGTACGACGATCTGACCGCCGACCCGCCGCCGACGGCCTGCGTGCCCCGCCTGGAGGAGCTGACCGCGCTCCACCGCGCCTCATGACCGGCGCCCACTACCTCGTCTGCCCGGCCGGGATCCCCAACTACGGCGACGAAGTCATCGCGGCGACCTGGCTGCGCCACCTCGCCGGGACGGCCCCCGCGACCGACGTCGTCGTCGACTGCCTCTACCCCGAGACCGCCGCCGCCCACCTCGACGGCATCCACCCGCGCGCCCGCTTCACGAACACGCTGTGGAACCTGTGCCTGAGCCTGTGGCCCGAGGACGATCCGGCCGTCGTCTGCGCGTGGGTGACGGACGCGGTCCGGGACCCGGGCCTCGCGGATCTGTACGGGGCCCAGGTGATCCACCTCGCGGGCGGCGGCTACCTCAACGCGATCTGGCCGTACTTCGCCGGGCTCCCGGCGGGCATCGTGACCGTCGCGGAGGCGAGTGGGGCGCGGACGGCGGCGACCGGGCAGGGGCTGTGGCCTCCGGCCGACGACAGCGGGCTGACCCGGTCCTTCCTCGACCGCTTCGACGTCGTCGACGTACGGGACGCGGCGTCCGCCGAGTTCGCGGGACTCGCACCCCAAGATGCCTACTGCGACGACGTGTTCCTCGGAATGGGGCCCCAACTCCTGCGTACGGAAGGGGAGATGCCGGAGGTCATGGTGAGCGTCCAGTCGCTGCTGGCCGACAACTCGCCCGAGGACACGGCCCGTTACGTCGCCGAGGTGCTGCGTTCGTGGGATGCCACGGACGTCGGGCTGCTGGAGTGCTCGCCGGAGAAGGACCGGGACGTGCTCGACGCCGTCGAGAAAGAGGTGCCCGGGGTGCGCCGTTACGGTCTCGACGACGTCCTCGCGAACGGGCTGCCCGCACGGGCCGGTCAGCGGTGGCTCGGGACGCGGTTCCATCCGCACCTGGTGGCGGCTGCCGCGGGTGCGTACGGAGTGGGGCTGGTCGTGGGAGACGGGTACTACGGGACCAAGCATCAGTCGTTGATCGACGCCGGGTCCGGGTGGGGGCTGGTGCGCGTGCCCGAGATCCCTCCGCCGCCCGACTCCGGTGGTTTCAGCGGGGATCGGCTGGCGGAACTGCGCGCCGCCAAGCTGGCCGTCGCCGAGCGCGTGTACGGACGGAGCTGACGATGGACCTCCTGCTCATCGGCCTCTCCTCGTTCGCCCGGCGCAGGGTGCTGCCCGCCGCCGCGAGCCTGCCGGGCATCACCGCCGTCGACATCGCGAGCCGCCATGCGACGCCGGACGACGTGGCCGGGTTGCCCAAGTCGCGGGCGCTGTACGGGGATTGGCGCAAGGCCCTTGCGGAGTGCCCGCCGGGGCTGGCGTACGTGTCGCTCGTCAACGCCGAGCACGCCGCCGCCGTACGGGAAGCGCTGGAGCGGGGCTGGCACGTCGTCGTCGACAAGCCCGCGCTCTACGACCCTTACGGCGTCGCGGAGTTGGTGGAGCTGGCGCGGCGGTCGTCGCTCGTGCTGGCCGAGGCGACCTGTTACGCGTTCCACCCGATGTTCTCCGTCGTCCGGGAGTTCGCGGTGGACGCGACCAAGGCGGTGGCCGTCTTCACGCCGCCGGTGCCGGCGGGGGACTTCCGGCACGATGCCGTACGCGGTGGCGGGGCGCTGCTCGACACCGGGCCCTATCTCGCGTCTCTGGGGCGGGTGTTGTGGGGGCTGGAGCCGGAGGAGCTGAGCGTCGTGACGGAGGACGGGGCCATGTCGTCGTACAGCGTGCTCGGGCAGTATCCGGGCGGGCGGACCGTCGTCGGGCACTTCGGGTTCACCACCGTCTACCAGAACACGCTCCAACTGCTCAGCGCGCGGGCGGCAGTTGACGTCGAGCGGCCCTTCTCGATGCCGCCGGGGCTGGAGACGGCGGTCTCGGTGCGGGACGGTGACGGGGAGCGGGTGCTGCGGGTGCCGCCCGCCGACAGTATGGCGTTGTTCCTGGACGCCGTACTGGGCGCCGTCCGTACGGCGTCCAGGGAGTTCGACGCTGCCGTGCTGAGCGACGCGCGTGCGCTCGGGCGGCTCGTGCGCGCCGCAGTCAGGGCTTAGGGCCGGTAGTTGGGCGGGAAGAGCTGATAGCCCGGGTCGGCGCTGGTGGGCCAGTCGCAGTATCGGCCGTGCGCGTTGAAGTTCAGGCCCGACGGGCAGGATTGGAGCACGGCCACCCCCGCTCTGCACTCGACGTAGAGCTCCACGACTCCGGGGTAGGAGTAGAGGCCGTCCGGGGCGCCGTAGCAGTAGTCGCTCGGCAGCGCGGACGACGGCGAGGCGGTTCCCAGCACGAACGCGAGGGCGCCGGCGGTCGCGGCGACTGTGGCACAGAGGGCACGGATCTTCATGCCGGGACAACGAACCGCCCGCACCGGGCGACACGTCGTTTGCGGCTGTGCGAATCCTGTGTCTGGTCCTGTCGATCGACAGGCAATGAAATTCCCCGCACAGGTTGAAAAGCGTCCCTCGTAATTAAAGTGCGGTCCTCCAGACGATGAGAATTCTCTTGGAGGGGGCTGATTCGGGAGGGTCGGCGCGGCGCGTAACGAACACTGCTGTGCATGGCTACGACAGTCCCCGCGCCGACCGCGCCCTCATGGCGTGCACCCTGGCGCTCCCCCTCCGACCAGCCCTCCTACGCGCGACCGGCGCTGCTGGGCCTCCTCGTGCTCGCCGCCGTGCTCTACACGTGGGGAATCGACCACAGTTCGTACCACGCGTTCTACGCCGATGCCGCGCGCAGCATGTCGGAGAACTGGAAAGCGTTCTTCTACGGCTCTTTCGACCCCGGGAATTCGATCACGCTCGACAAACTCCCCGGATTCCTCTGGCCACAGGCGCTGTCCGCACGTGTCTTCGGATTCCATCCGTGGGCGCTGGTCCTTCCGCAGGTGATCGAGGGCATGGCGAGCGTGCTCGTGCTGCACCGGCTCGTGTCCCGCTGGGCGGGCGCGAACGCGGCACTCGTCGCCTGCACGGCCTTCCTGCTGACGCCGGTCTCGGTCGGGTTGTTCCGTACGGCTGTCGAGGACCCGGCGTTCACGCTGTGCGTGCTGCTCGCGGCTGAGGCGACGCAGCGGGCCGCGCGGGACGGGCGGATGCGGACGCTGGTCGTCGCGGGGGTGTGGGTCGGGGTCGGGTTCCAGAGCAAGATGCTGGAGGCGTGGGCGGTGCTGCCCGCGCTGGCCGTCGTGTATCTGGTGTCGGCGCCGATTCCCTTGCGGCGCAGGGTGGTTCACCTTGGGGTGTCCGGTGTGGTGATGGCCGCTGTGTCGGTGTCGTGGATGGTGGCGGTGACGTTGGTGCCGGCGAAGGATCGGCCCTATGTGGACGGGACGACGGACAACTCCGCGTTCAGCATGGTGGTCGGGTACAACTTCCTGAACCGGTTCTCCTCGTTGGGGGTCAGTGCGGCTTCTACGGGGAGTGTGAGCGGGACTCAGGGGGGTGGGCATCGGGAGGGGGGTGCTCAGCGGGGCGGTGAGGGGATGGCGTCTGCGGGTGCGCGTGCAGATGCCGGTGCTTTCGGTGGTGGCGCTCAGGGGAGGGGGCCGGGTCAGGGTCAGGGCCCGGGTCAGGGGCAGGACGGCTGGGCGAAGATGTTCGGGACCTCGCTCGCCTCGCAGACCGGGTGGCTGTATCCGTTCGCCGCCCTGTGTGTCGTATGCGGGCTGCTGTGGAGCCGGGGACGGCCGCGTACCGACGGGCTGCGTGCAGGGTTCCTGCTCTGGGGGACCTGGCTGGCGACGTTCTTCCTGGTCTTCAGCGCGGGGAGCGTGGGGGGTCACACGTACTACATGGGGGTGATCGCGGTACCGCTGGCCGCGTTGACGGGTGGCGGGACCGTCGTGTTGTGGCGGGCGTACCGGGCCGGTGGGCGGCGGGCTTGGGCGTTGCCGGGGGCGGTGGCGGCCACGACCGTGTGGAGCACGTATCTCGCGGGGGAGTTCAGCTCGTTCCTGCCGTGGCTGGCGCCGGTCGTGGCGATGCTGGGCGCGGCGGCCGTTCTCCTGCTGGCGGTGGCGCGTCCTGGAGGGCGGCCGGGGAGGTTCGGGGGGCTGTCGGGCGGGCGATTCGGCGGGCGCCTCGCTCTCGCCGGGCTCGCCACCGCCCTCGCCGCCGTACTGATCGCGCCGGGTGCGTGGGTGGCGCAGGTGTTCAACCCCTCGTACCGCAGTACCGGTATGGGCGCGGTCGGGCCGTCCGACACGCGCGGGGCGTCGGGGACCTTCGTGTCGGCGGGCGGCCGGACGGACCGGCTGCGGTGGGGTGGCGGCACGGGCGGGCGCACGCGCGGAGACGGACGTACGGGTGGGCGTACGGGTGGGCGTACAGGCGGACTTATGGAGGACGCCGTACCTGCCGGAGGCTTCGGCTTCGGCTCGAACGGTGGACTCACCGCCTCCCAGCGGGAGTTGCTCGCCTACACGACCGCCCACCAGGGCTCCGCGTCGTACACCTTCGCCACCACGAACTGGAGCACCGCGTCCCCGTACATCCTCGCCACCGGCGCCCACGTGCTGCCGGTCGGCGGGTTCAGCGGCCGGGTGCCGTTCCCGACCGAGGCGGGGTTCCGGCGGCTCGTGGGGGCGGGTGAGCTGCGGTACGTCCTGGTGGGCGGCGGTCGAGGCTTCGGCGGGGCCGGGTCCGGTACGACGACCGCCACCCGGATCACGGCGTGGGTACAGTCTGCCTGCACCCTCGTACCGGCCTCCGCCTACGGGGGCACGGACACCGGCGAGACGCTGTACCGCTGCGGCAACTGAGTTCGGGCCAGGGCGAGTTCAGGTGACCGGTATCCCGCCGTCGCCCATCCCCTCGTCCAGGTCCACGCCGAACGCGTTGTACACCATGGCCTGCATGACGTACGCGCCGACGACGAACACCAGCTCCAGTTGACGAGGGTGGGGTCGCCGCGTCGTACGCCCGCCGTACCGCACGGCCGGGGGTACCTACCGGGACGACGTGTGACGTGCCGCTTATCGCAGGGAGCGCGCCTCCGTCAGGAACGTGTCCAGGACCCCGTCCGCGACCCGTACCGGGCCCTGTGGGCGGGTCTCGCCGGGGATCGTCTGGATGGCGCCCGCGCGAGTGGCGAGGCTGGATGCCTCGGTGAACAGGCGTTGAGCTTCGGGCTCGTTGGCGGAGAGGCGGGCCGTCAGGGCGTCCAGGGTGCGTTCGAAGGCCGGGCCCCAGAGGCGGAGGGCGTTCAGCCAAGGGGTGCAGTCGGCGACAAAACCCGGGTCTGTCACGCCTGTTGTGATGCGGTCCGGGGTGGCGGTGAGGAGTTGGGCGTACGGGCGGAGGGCGCGTAGGGCGGAGTCCTTGGCGCCGGATGCCCAGGCTGTGCGTAACTCGCTGAGTTTCGCCGCCAGTTGGGGGGCTTGGGGTTGCCAGGGCGACGCACCGAACGTTGGCGCCAGGTGCTCGACGTCGAAGAACGCCAAGAGGGCCTCTACGGTGGAGGGGTTGCCGTTCGAGAGGTACGCGGCGGCTGCCCGCCATGCCCGCTGGGCGTCGTAACTCGTGTCGTTCCAGGCGAAGTCGGCGCCCCCGAAGAGAGCCACCTTGCTGGCCGCCGCCTGGTTCATGGGGTTGAGGACCAGGCCCGACAGCTGGGCGTGCAGGCCCGGTTCGCGTGCGGAGTACGGGGCCAGGAGGAGACGGCCCTCGGCCTGGCCGTAGTCGTTGACGGGGTAGTTGTCCCACAGGAACACCTTGCGGCCCCACACCGCCGCCGCGCGCGACGCGTCCTGGACGGTGATGCGGGGCGGGACGGTGTCGGTGCCCGTCCACATCACCTCGACGCGGGTGTCCAGTTGCTCGCGGATCGTCTTCTTGTAGGGGGTGTCCGTGACGTCGCCGTACTCGGTCGGGACCATCTGGAGCGGCTGGGTTCCGGGGCGGGCGGCGAGGAACTGCCCTTGCAGGGCGTTGAGCAGACCGACCTGCGCCCGTGCCGCCGACTGCTGCGAGGGCGCGCCGTACGCGGTCTGGTCGGCCGTGCAGTTCCAGCGCGTGTAGCTGATGTCGTCGAGCGGGACGGAGAAGCTGCGCACGCCGAGGTCGTACACGGCCTGGAGTTTGGCCTCCAGGGCCGTGCGGTCGGCGGCCGAGCTGTAGCAGATGGAGACGCCGGGGGAGAGGGCGAAGGTGAAGCGGACGTGGTGGTCGGTCGCCTGGCGTACCAACTCGCCGAGCTGGGCGAGGAGTTGGGGAGGGTACGGGTCGCGCCAGCGCTCGCGGTGGTACGGGTCGTCCTTCGGGGCGTACAGGTACGTGTTCATCTTCAGCGCGCCGTAGAAGGCGAGTTGGTCGAGGCGTTCCGCGTGGGTCCACGGGCTGCCGTAGAAGCCCTCGATCGCGCCGCGCAGCGGCATGAGCGGATGGTCGACGACGGAGACGGCCGCGAGGCTTGTGCCGGAGGCGAGTTGGCGCAGGGTCTGCGCGGCGTAGTACATGCCGCTCGCGTCGGCGCCCGCGAGGATTATGGAACCGCCGCCGGGTGCTGCGCGGGAGGCGAGTGCGTAGCCCTCGGCGGGGAGGGTGGCCGGGACCTGTCCGCCGGCCGCGCGCAGGGCGTCGGCGACGCGGGTGTCCTGGATGCCGCCGATCACCACGGTGAGGTCGGCCGGGTCAACTCCCGTTGCAGGCAAGGGGGCTTCGTCGATGTCCGTGGCGCCTGCTGCGCGGAGGGTGGAGACGACGAGGTCGTGGGTGGGAAGGTCCTGCTGTCCGGCGGTGCGGATGTGGACGCGGGGTGGGACGGTCAGGAGGGTGCCGTTGGCTGTCAACTGCTGGGGCTGCGGGGTGACTTGGGGGAGTGCGACATCTGTTGGGGACGCGGCGTCGGTCGCGGACGCCGGTGGGGAAGTGGCGAACACGCAGGACACCACGAGCGCGGCGACGGTCAGCCTGAGGCCCATGCCGTTCCCTTCTACCAGGTCAGCGAGGTCGAGGCGGCACAGCTGCGGCGTCCGGTCACGGACACCGCCTCCAGTTCGAGCGTCGTCACCGAGTCACCGCCCCGGTCCAACGGTGATACGCAGTACGCGCCGTCGTACGTCCGCCCCAGCCACCGCCGCCCCTCGGAAGTGCGCCGGAAAATGTCGTACCGAGCCACCTCGGACGGCACGAAATCCCAGGTCAGATAGACACTCGCGGAGTCCCCGGCCGTCACCGCCCGCTCGACGGCGAACCCGGTCGGACACTCCGGCGCCGGATCGGGCCCCGAGTCCGCGATCCGCAACTCGCCCAGGTTCACGGCGATTCCGGAGGCGCCACCGGTCCCGGCCAGCAGTGAGACGTGTACGGCGACGACCGTACGGCCCGCCCACGCCCCGAGGTTGCCGGTCCACCGCGTCCAACTCCCGGACACCGAACCGGCGTTGATCCACACCACCTCGGCGGGAGCGTCCTCGAACACCAGCCCCAGCCGCAGCGCCGCCGTCCCGGTCGAACCCCGGTGCACCAGCGAGGCAGTCGACGCCGAGGTGAGCGGCAGCCGCGTCTTGTAGAGGCGCACGACAGCCGACGCGGACGCCCCGAGAGCGCCGGTCAGCCGCAGGGAGTTGCCGCCGTCGTACGCGACCGTGTGGTCGTAGTCCGCGCGGACCGCCGTACTCGCAGCGCCCGCGCCGTCGCGGACCCACCACTGCCAGGTCGGCAACAGGTCCTGGACACCGATGTCGAACCACGGCCGGTCGCCGACCTGCACGCCGTCCACGAAGAACCGCTCGCCCGTGCCGGTGCAGAACCTTGTGACGAACGGGAGTTGGCCGATCACCGACTTCTCGACGATGTTGTGGGCGGTGCCGTCCCAGCCCGCCGGGTCGAGCGGGCTGCCGCTGCTGGGCTGCCGGGTGCGGCCGGTGCGCGAGGGGTCCTCAGCGGGCCCGCACCACAGTTGGCGTTCACGGGCGTAGACCGGCGCCTGCTTCGCGAGGGTGGTCTTGTCGCCGTCGACCGTGTACCAGACCATCTCGGAGCCGAGGAACGCCCAACTCGTGCGCGGCTCACCGCCGTCGGGGAAGATCGCGCGCGGGTCGTAGGGCTGGGCGAAGCGGTACATGCCGATCTCGCTGCCCGCGTAGACGACTTGGAACGGGTCGAGGCCCAGGGACTGCGCGTGGGCGCGGGACGCCTGGATCTTGGCCGAACTCCACCAGTAGTTGAGGAACACGCTGCTGTTGACGGGCTGTCCGCCGGACACGATCCAGGGGGAGTTCACCGAATTGAACTCGTTCTGGTAGGAGATCCGGCCGTCGACCGTGAGGGAGTCGTACCACTGGAGGTGGAAGCCGGCCGGGGCCTTGCGGGCGAGATAGGCGAGCATCTCCATCAGGAGCTTCGCCTGGGCCGCCGTGATGGTGGCCTCCTGGTTGATGAAGTACCCGTCGAAGCCGAAGTAGCCCGCCATCGCGATGAGTTGGTCCGCGAGAGGGAACGTGCCCTGCGGGGTCTTCTCGACGATGTCCGCGAAGTTCTCCGGGCGCGGCCAGAACCAACACCCCAGGCTCAGCACGCCGTTGCGGTGCGCGGCATCCGTGTAGCCCGGGTTGGGGAGGTTCAACAGGCCGTAGGGCGGGTTGGGTTCGGTGTGGCGGCCGTCCAGCGGGAGGCCGTGCCAGGAGGCGTACAGGTCGGGGTACTGCCAGAAGCGCAGCGCGTACGCCTCGGCGACCGGGCCGTACGGGTAGCCCTCGGTCTCCCAGCTCGGCTGGACGTAGTCGTTGGCGAGGACCGCCAGCCGAGGGCGGGGGTCCAGGCCCCGGCGGGACTGGGTCGGCTCGAAGGGGGCGATGCGCGTCGCGAGGGGGACGCGGGAGCGCAGATAGCGGGCGTGACGGTCGGTGTCCGGGCTCCACGACTTGATCTGCGGGCCGGAGTAGCCGTGCATCAAAGGAGGTTCGGGGCCGAAGCCCGCCGCCGCGAGGGACTGCGCGTGTGCGGCTGTCGCGGGGAGGGCGGTGGCCAGCAGTCCGGCACCGGCAGCTTGCAGAAGACTGCGGCGCCGCAGGGCTCTGGAGAACGGGCCTGACGCGTCGACGGGCATGGAATCCCCTCTCCTCGGTAAGGCGAGAGCCGACACTAAAGCGCTAAAGTCCGTGTCGCAAGAGGGAGTTGACGACGTATCAGGCCAATGGGGCGGGGGAGTGCCCGCCGACGTCAGGTTCCCGCGCGAGGGAGCGCCGTACCGACCATCGAGGTTCGCCATGACCGCCGAAGGCCGCCGTCCCACCCTCCGTGACATCGCCCAGCGCTGCGGCATATCCGAAGCCGCCGCCTCCTTCGCCCTGAACGGCCGCCCCGGCGTCTCCGAGGCCACCCGCAGGCGCGTCCTCGATGTCGTCCAGGAACTGGACTGGACTCCGCACCCGGCCGCCCGCGCCCTCACCGGCGCCGGGTCCTCGACCGTCGGGTTCGTCGTCGCCCGCGACGCCCGGGACGTCGGCACCGAACTCTTCTTCCACCGCCTGATGACCGGCATGCAGACCGTGCTGAGCGGTCGGCATTACGGACTGTTGTTCCAGGTCGTTGCCTGCGTCGAGGAGGAGATCGCGACCTATCGCCGGTGGCGGCACGAAGGAAGAGTCGACGGCGTCGTCCTGGTCGACCTGCGGCAGGACGACCCGCGCCCGGCGGCCGTCGCCGCCCTCGGCCTGCCCGGCGTCGTCGCGGGCGGCCCCGACCCCGGCGGCCACCTCCCCCCCGTACCCGTCGACGACGCCGCCGCGATGCGCGCCGTCATGGGCCACCTGCGCGAACGCGGCCACGACCACGTCGCCTACCTGTCCGGCACCGCCGCCATGCTGCACGTGCACCGCCGCATCGAATCCTTCCAACGCACAGGCCATGAGCTGGAGTTCACCGGCCTCAGGACCCTGTCCACCGACTTCTCGGCGGCGGCCGGCGAGACCGCGACCGAGACCGCGCTCACCGGCACGCCCCGCCCCACCGCGCTGATCTACGACAACGAGGTGCTCGCCGTCGCCGGTCTGGACGTCGTCCGCCGCCACGCCCTGCGCATCCCGGACGACGTCGCGGTGGTCGTCTGGGAGGACACCCCGGTCTGCACGGCACTCAGACCCGCACTCACCGCGCTGCGCCGGGACGCGGTCGGGTTCGGCGCGGACGTGGCCCGGCGGCTGCTGAACCTGCTCGACGGTCAGCCGGCGACGGACCCGGCGGAACTGGTGCCCACGCTGGTCGCCCGCGCCAGCACAGGCATCAACTCACCTGAAGATCACGAGGATTGACGGACCATCAGTCACATGTACCCACCCTGTCCCGGCCGTTGACACCCTCAACTTAAGCGCCTTAGTGTCGGCTCTCGCCGTCCCCGGCACGACCCGCCGGGGCAGTGAACGCACGGGAACTCGCCGAACCGACCGATCGACGCGAGGGAGTTCACGATGAGACGTCTCGGCATCGCAGGAGCGATCCTGGTACTGGCAGGGTGCGGGGTGGGCGGCGGGGACGACTCCGGCGGCGGCACCGACGGACCGGTCGACGGCAAGGTCACCGGCTCGATCACCTTCCAGACCTGGAACCTCAAGGGCAACTACGCCGGCTACTTCACCGGCCTGGTCGCCGCCTTCGAGAAGGAACACCCCGGCACGAAGGTCAAGTGGATCGACCAGCCCGCCGACGGCTACTCCGAGAAACTCTCCGCCGACGCCGCGGCCGACACCCTCCCCGACGTCATGGACCTCGGCCCCGAGGCCGGCTACACCCTGGCCGGCGCCGGGAAACTCCTCGACATCGCCAAGGCCGACCCCGCAGCGAAGGCCGACTTCCTCCCCGCCGCCTGGAACGCCATGACCTGGGCGGGCATCGACGGCGGCACCTACGGCTACCCCTTCTACCTCAACACCGGCCCCTCCTTCTTCAACACCGCCCTCCTGACCAAGGCGGGCCTCGACCCGAAGAACCTGCCCAAGACCTACGACGAACTCTTCACCCAGGCCGAGAAGATGGCCGGTTCCGCGAAGGGCGCGTACTCGATGCTCGGCCGCACCCCGGTCATCGAGACCTTCGGGACGTACGGCGTCGAGCTGATGAACAAGGACGCCACCGCGTTCACCTTCAACAACGCCAAGGGCATCGAACTCCTCACCCGCTACAAGAAGTTGTACGACGCCGGCGCGCTCACCGAGGACATCCTCAACGAGAAGCAGGTCGGCGAGGTCGACAAGTTCAAGGCGGGGGAGCTGGGTTGGCTGCCCGGCAGCGCCTACAACCTCGCCGACTTCAAGAAGAACGCCCCCGACATCTACAAGAGCGTCGCCATCGGACCGATCGTCGCGAACGCCGCGCCGAACATGTACATCGAGTCCCTCGCGGTGAGTTCGAGGACCGGCAACGCCGCGACGGCCGTCGCCTTCGCCAAGTTCGCGACGAACAGGGCGAACCAACTCGCCTTCGCCCACAAGGCGGCGATCTTCCCGGCCACGCAACACACCCTGGACGACCCGTACTTCACGAAGGACGACGGTACGGACGAGGGCCGGGTCCGCGTCGAGGCGGCGGCGCAGATCGGGCGGGCCGTCGTGTACTGGCCGCCCGCCTTCTCCCAGGCCATGGTCGACGAGCTGCGCGAACAGGTCGCGCTGGCGCTCAAGGGGGACAAGTCGCCGAAGAAGGCCCTCGATGACACGGTCGCCTTCTGCAACGAGAAGCTCCGCCGGGCGTGACAGCCTCTGTCACCCGTACCCACCGCTGGTGGACCGCCCCCTGGCTCTTCCTCGCCCTCGGGCTCGCCGTCACCGCCGTCTTCGTCCTGTTCCCGTTCCTCAACACCGTCGTCCTGTCCTTCACCGACGCGACGATGGTGCGCGGCGGGAGGTTCGTCGGACTCGACAACTACCGCCGCCTGAGCGACGATCCGCGGTTCTGGACGGCGCTGCTCAACTCCAGTCTGTACGTCGTCTGCGTCGTCCCGTTCATGGTCGTGCTCCCGCTGCTGCTGGCGAGCCTCGTCAGCGGGCCCGGCCGGCTCATCGGGGTGTTCCGCAGCGCCTTCTACACGCCGGTCGTCATGTCCGCCGTCGCCGTCGGGCTGATCTGGACCAACCTTCTCGACAGCCGGGGACTCGTCAACGAGGCATTGTCGTGGCTGGAGTTGGTGTCGAAGCCGGTGCCGTTCATCGCGGACCGCTGGCTGCTGCTGATCAGCGCGATGTTCGTGACCGTGTGGACCGGGGTCGGCTACTACATGGTCATCTACCTCGCCGCCCTCGCGCACATCCCGACGGCCCTGTACGACGCCGCGTCCGTCGACGGGGCCGGACCCGTACGCCGGTTCGTGTCGGTGACCGTCCCCGGGGTGCGGTCCACGATGGCGTTGGTCGGGGTGCTGTCGTCGGTCGCCGCGTTCCGGGTGTTCAGCGAGGTGTACGTGCTGTCAGGGAACACGGGCGGTACCGGCGGCAAGGACATGACCATGACCATGCTCATCCAGCGGGAGGGTACGGGGCTCTCTGCGGACACCGGGTACGCGACGGCGATCAGCGTCGTCATGTTCGTGATCACGCTCGCGCTGCTGATCGTGCAGTTGCGCATGCAGCGGCGGGACGGGGACGCGGAGTGAGACGCGGGGTGCGGTACGCGCTGCTGGTGCTGGTCTTCGTGATCCTCGTCGGGCCGTTCCTGTGGCAAGTGTCCTTGTCCTTCAAAGGTGCTGGGGATGATCTGTACACGCGTCCGCCTCAACTCCTGCCGAGCGACCCGACGTTCGGGAACTATCAGGAGGTCGTGCGCAGGGTCCCCGTACCGGGCTACCTCCTCAACTCCACGATCGTCGCCCTGATTTCGGTCGCCGGGAACGTCGCCGGGGCGACCTGCGCGGGGTTCGCGCTCGCGCGGCTGCGGTTCCGGGGGCGGGGGCTCGCGCTGTCCGTGTTCGTCGCCGCGCTGCTCGTGCCGGGGGAGACCGTCATTGTCGCGCAGTTCCTGCTGATGCGGTCGCTCGGGCTCAACGACACGCTGCTCGGCGTGGCCCTGCCGACAGCGGTCGCCGCTCTCAACGTCCTCCTCATGCGCAACGCGTTCCTCGCGCTGCCGGTCGCGCTGGAGGAGGCGGCCGTCATCGACGGGGCGAACGTGTGGAAACGGTTCGTCCTCATCTGCGTACCGCAGGTCAAGGGGGCGATGGCGGTCGTCGCGATCTTCGCGTTCGTCGGGGCGTGGAACGACTTCCTGTGGCCGCTGATCGTCCTGTCGGACCAGGACAAGTACACGCTGACCGTCGGCCTGAACGCGCTGCGGGGCACGTTCTTCGACAACCCCCGGGTGGTGGCGGCCGGCACGATCGTCGCGGTGGCGCCGGTGCTGGTGTTCTTCTTCGGGTTGCAGCGGTTCTTCTTCCGGGGGATCGAGGAGGGCGGGGTGAAGGGGTGAGGGGGAGGCGGCGGTGCGCAGGGCCGGTGGGGCGGTGTGGATGGGGCAACTGCCGGTGCTCGTGGCCGCCCTCAGGCCCGTGATGCTGCGCATCGCGGGGGAGTTGGCCGACGGGACCGTGCTGTGGGTGGCCGACGAGTATGTCGTCCCCGCGATCACCGAGTCCGCAGAGGCGGCGGGGCGTTCGGCGCCTCGTGTCGTCGCCGGGATCCCTGTCTGCGTCTGCACGCCGCACGAGGTCGACGCCACCCGCATCCTCGGTGAGGCCGAGATCTCCATTCACCTGGCGGGCCACGAACCGACGTACGGCCCCTCCGCCACACCTCGGGGAACACGGCGACTTCAGCTGAACGCCTTCAGCCCGAAGCCGAGTTCGGGCAGGGCCCACGGCTCCAGCGTTCCGGAGACCCACTCCGCGAGGAACTGCACAGCGCCACCTGAGTAATGCCACCATTCGAGGTTCCGTGAGGCGACCGTGACGAGCCAAGGCTCCGCCGTGGTCCACAGAAAGACGTCGCCCGACAGGGAACTGGCCCACGGCAACAGTCCACCGGGTGCCGGATGTGGACGCAACCCGATCGACATCTCGTCTTCCCACCAGTCCCGCACGGTCTCCAACTCGTGATCGACGCCACCGAGCCAGTCCGCCTCGCGGCCCGGTTCGGGAAGCGGGACGTGGAGAAAGTTACCGAGGCCGAAGGACGGGTAGTTTTCCGCCAACAACCGGAAATCGGCCGGGAGCCGGGTACCGAGAGTCCCCTCGATCCGTGCCCAGTCAGGCGGGGTCGCCGAGGTGCGGCGGTGATACGTCAGGCCGGGGACGGCCGCTTCGAGAGCGGCGATCGCCTCGGCCGGGGCGAGGTGCCGGTCGGGGTGCTGCGTGCCGATGAGGTCTTCCATGCGGTCACGATGCCAGGCGGGTACGGGACGATCGTCGGCGTCTCATGAAGGTGAAGGTGACACCCATGAGGGCCAGTTGAGCATCCACACCTGCACCCTTCCGTTCTGGGCCGCCGTCGTCAGTGCGCTGCCGTCCATGCTGAAGTCGACCGTCTGGGTTTTTTCCGAGGTGCTGCTCAGCGGCATGAGGGTCTTCGCCGGGGTGGAACTCGTGTAGTCGAGCAGGCTGACCGTGCCGGTTTCGGAGACGAGGGCCAGGCGTTCGCCGGATGGGCCGAACTTCGCCGTGGCCATGCCGGGGAAGGTGCGTTCGCGTGCGTGGTCGGAGATTCGCCAGAGTTGTGCGGTGCTGCTGCTGTCCATGAGCGCGAGTAGTTCGCCGTCGCCGCTGAAGCCGAGGGGACGGCCTTCGGCGAGTGCGGCGATGCGTTTTCCGGTCGTGATGTCCCACAGGCTCGCCTTGTGGTCGGCGGCGAACTCGCTGCTGGTGGCGAGCGTCTTGCCGTCCGGGCTGAGGGCGATCACGTAGCCGGTGGCGAGCGTGGCGGTGACCTTGCCGGTCGTCACGTTCCAGAGCTTCACCGTGCCGGGGTCACCCGCCGCGCCTGCCGCGAGCGTCTTGCCGTCCGGCGTGAACACCATGCTCTGGACGCCGTTGTCGAAGCCGGTGAGGGTGGTGACGAGCTTGCCCGTGGTGGTGTTCCACAGGCGGATCGGGTTGCCGTAGTCCTGGTTGGCGGCGAGACCGGCGGCCGTCGCGAGGAGGTCGCCGCGGGGACTGAACGCCATCGTGACGCTCGACGGAGCGCCGGTGGCGATGTCGGTCCTGCTGTTCGCGGTCAGGTTCCACAGGCGGACCGTGCTCTTCGCGGCGTTGTCCGTCTGCACCGTGGCCAGGAGTCCACCGGCCGGGCTGAACAGGGGGTACGCCTGATCGGGGAACGTGTTGACGGTCCCGGCGTCCGCCGCACGCAGCAGCTGTACGCCTTTGCTGCCGGTCGCCGCGATGAGTTTGCCGTCCGGGCTGAACACGGCGGAGGTACCCGCGCCGGCCACAGCTGCGCGGAGGACGGGGCCGGCTACGGCTCCGCCTGTCGAGGCGGACGAGTCCGAGTCGCCGCCCTTGTCCTGGAGGAGCGTCAGGGTCACCGGGACGGACACGCCGATCACCAGCACCACGACGGCGGCGAGGATCTTGGCGCGGGTGGAGAGGGCGGGTCTGCGGGGGCGCGAGGGGGATGCGGTGGCTCGGGAGCGGGCGGGCGAGGGATCGGCGGGCCGGGGAGGGGCGGAGGGGAGTGGCGGGATCAGGACAGGTGCATTGCTCGCGGGTGCGGGTGCGGGTGCGGGTGCGGGTGCGGGTGCGGGTGCGGGTGCGACGGGTGTGGGTGCGTTTGTCGGTGTCGGTGCCGGTGCGGATTCGGGTGCCGATGCACGTGCGGCAGCGGACCCCAAAGCCTCAGTGCCCGTCCCCGCCACGATCTCCGACCTGGTCTCCGGCTCCGCCCCCGGCTCCGTCCCGGTCCCGGCCATCGTCTCGACCCCCGGCTCCGTCCCGGTCCCGGTCACCGTCTCGACCCCCGGCTCCGTCCCGGTCCCGGCCATCGTCTCGACCCCCGGCTCCGTCCCGGTCCCGGCCATCGTCTCGACCCCCGGCCCCGTCCCGGTCCCGGTCACCGTCTCGACCCCCGGCTCCGTCCCGGTCCCGGTCACCGTCTCGACCCCCGGCCCCGTCCCGGTCTCGGCCACCGACTCCGTCTCAGTCTCGGTCCCCGTCCCGGCCACCGACCCGGTCCCCGGCTCCGTCCCGGCCACCGACCCCGTCCCCGGCTCCGTCCCGACCCCCAGCTCCCTTTCCACAAGCCCGCCAACTACCCCCGCAACCGCTCCCGATCCCACCTCCGGAGCCACCGGCAGCACAGGAGCCACCGGAACCACAGCAACCTCCGGCACCACCGGCCGAGGCACCAGCGACGTCAGTCGGATCGTCGCCGCCGCAGACACCTGCTTGCTGTCGTCCTCCTCCAACCGCCGCACCTCCTCCAACACCGCCGCCCGCACCTGCACATTCCCGATCCGATGCAGATGCATCAGCCCCTCCAAAGCCCCCAGCCGATCACCCACCATCGGACTCGCGAGAGCGTTCCGCAGGTGCAGCGGCAGGCGCCAGTTGATGTTGTGCGCGATGACGATCCGGCCCTCGACATCGTCCTGCTTCTTGGGCCGCTGCTGAGGCATCGCCTCCACGACCCGGTCATGGACGTACCCGTACAGCTCGTCGAGCGTGATGTCGCCGTCCCCGTCGAGATCCGCGCTCCCGTCGCGCAGGCCCTCCACGAGGTACCGGGTGAACACCGACTGCGCGGCCTGCCCCTGCGCGCGCTCGCCGTCGAAGGAGTACTGCGTGGAGTCCGAGGCGGTGAGGACCGTACGGCCGCGCCCCTGGAACCGCTCCAGCGCGTGCACCTCGGTGTCACCCTTCGTGCGCGCCGGGAACGCGCCGCTGTAGCAGCAGTCGAGGATCAGCACCATCCGCCGGGACGCGCACCCCTCCATGGCCTGGTCGATCTGCTCGGCGGACAGCGCGGTGAACAGGAGGCTGTCGTGGCGGGTGTCGGTGGTCGCGAGGTAGAGCCGGCCGTGGTCGTCCTTGAGACCGTGGCCGGTGAAGTACAGCAGGGTGAGGTCGTCGCGGCGCCGGTCGCGGTACAACTCGCTGATCGCCGAACCGACGCGGTGGTAGGGCTCGTTGACGAGGGTGGTGACCTCGAACCCGGCGATGTCCGGGTCCCGCAGCACCGCCGCCAGCGCCTCCGTGTCGTGCGCGGGCGAGGTCAACTGCCGCAGCGTGGCGTCCTGATGGTCGTACGTCGCGACGAGCAGCGCGAGCCGGCGCCCCACGGCCCGCTCACCGGCCTTCGCCGGAGTGGCGGCGCACGAACGCCTCGACCAGCGCCCGCCGTTCGGCGTCCGTCGCGGCCTCCAGCTCGATCGTGTCACCGTCGACGGTGACCGACACCCGGTGCCGTGCGGAGGAGCGGCCGAGCCAGTCCCGTACGGCGCCGATGAGCGAGGTGAACACGCCGCCGGACGCGCTGAGCGCCACCACGATCGCGCCGAGCGTCACCGTGTCCGGCCCCTTCGCCCCCTCGGGAGCAGCGGGGCCGGGTACGAACCGGGCCGACTCGACGTCCAGCGCGGCGAGTTCGGCCCGCAGCCGGCGCAACAGCCGTTCGGCGGCCTCCGGGTCGAGTTCGGGGTCGGGTGTGACGTCCAGCCGTACGTCCCGCACCCGCTCCGGAGCCGAAGCGTTCTCCCACATGCCGTCCCCCGTTCCACCGTCTCCAGTGTGGCCGTCCACAGGGCTTTGCGGGAGTCTCCGGGGAAAATCGGGCGGGGAGCTTCCCCGGGGTGCTAGAGGTAGTCCTCCAGCCGGGCCACCGTGAAGCCCTGCTCCTCGATGTGCCGCAGCATGTTCACCGTCATCTGCGTGATCGTCCGGCCCTTCAGCTCGGACGGCCCCCGGAAGTGCGCCAGGATGATGTCGCCGGGGCGCAGCTTCTTGCCGGGTAGCTGGTACTGCATGTTCTTGATCTGCATGGACTCGCGCCACAGGACGATCGCCTGGAGCCCGCAGGACGCTGCGGCGCTGCGGGTGGCCTCGTTCCAGTTGCCGTAGGGCGGGCGGAAGAGGCGCGGCGCGGTGCCGTAATGGTCCGTCAACTTCTGCTGCTGGCCGCAGATTTCCTGCTTCTGGGCGGAGGCGCCCAGCGTGGGGAGGTTGGGGTGGGACAGGGTGTGGTTCTCGACGGTGTTGCCGAGGGACTGGAGCTTCGTGAAGTAGCCGTAGTCCGAGCGGATCGCCGCGTCCGTGAGGAACATGGTGATCGGAAGCTTCAACTCCCGCATCATCGTGATGAATTGGGGGTCCTGCTCGGTCCCGTCGTCGAAGGTGAGGAAGACGATCTTCTCCTTCGTGGGTATCTCGCTGATCACCGGTATCTCACCGCCGGACTTCAGCGTGACCGGCTTCACGGCGGGCGGCTCAGGCGCCTCGGCGAGCGGCTTCAGCCCCCACTTGCGGTACGCGGCCTCGACGGCGGCCCGGGGATTCGCGGAGGGCGCGGCGCTCGACGCGGACGGCGACGCCGACGGCCGGGACACCGCCGAGGACTCGGTCGTACACCCTGTCGCCAGACCCGCGACGAGAAGGGCGCAGACCGCCACCGCTCCCTTGATCCGCCAGTGCATCGCGCTGCTCCCTGAAACCGTGTGATCCGTACGCCGTCCCCGTTCACCTGTTGGGATGTCGAACAGGCGTCCACGGTTCCGTGATCACACGATCGCACAACCCGCTGACTAGGGCATTCCCCCGCCCATCGCGTCGGACAGCACCGCAGGCCCTCACCGACCGCACCTACGAGGTGTACGCGACCTGGACCCTCCAGGACTTCGGCGGCAAGCTCCCCTCGGCGCCCTACGCGCGAGGGGACCGAAACGAGAGGGGATGGCCCGTAAGAGGCCACCCCCTCACCCTCACCTCACCCGATCCGCCGCACCCCCGCCGCCGTAGGCGCAGCCGGCCCCGTCACCCCCTTGTCCGCAGACCACGCAGGCGCCTCCGCCCCCACCGGCGTCATCGTCATCGGCCGGGCGGCGGAGCAACGCTGCTTCTCCGCCACCGACATGGGCCCCGTCCGCTGAAGAAGACGATCCGGTACGGCTCGTGACGGGCCGTCAACCACCGCGTGCACGCGATAGTCGTCCTTCTTGCTGACGAACCACCCCTCCACCCGCTCCCGGGTCGGCTGCAACTCCACCCAACTCACCTCCCCGGGCTGGATCCGCTCCACCACCGTCCGCTGATCGCTGCTGAACCACTGCCACGGCCGCTTCCACGCCTTCTCGTAGGCGAGCGCGAACTGAGTAGCCATCGGGCGGGACTTGACGCGTTTCTCGTCCTCCGTACGGTCGCCGGACGTGGGCAGCCGAGCCACCTCCTCCAGCGACTGCCCGGCATCCGTGTACGTCTGCGCGATGCTGTCGTGACTGCGCTCGGCGAAGCTCAACACCCGGCTGTGCTCAAGGGTGTTGCGCGTGCAGTTGACGAACGCCTCGCCGATGACCCGGGACTGCCCGTAGTACCGGAACGACGTCCGCGCGTCGGGCCGGAACTCGCACGCGTTCTCCCCGTTGCACGCGGCGAGCGCGTTGTGCAGCCACTTCTCCTTGTCGTTCCCCTTGAACGCCTCGGACGTGCCGAGCGACGTCCGGTCGACGGTCTGGTCCACGGCGGGCGGCACCTCAACCGCCCTGATCCGCGCGACCATCGGCGAACACGTGATGTGCGTCTTGGAGTTGGCCACCTTCGAGGTGAACGTCAGCAGCGGCTCGTTCTCGGACGCCGTGAAGCTGTACGTCCGCTGAGCCCAACGCCCGCTTCCCGGCGTGCCCTTGACCCGCCCGGGATCCCCGGCGGTGGTGACCGCCTGCACCGCGCCGCCGCTCGCCTCCACGGTGTACGGCTGCCCGTCAGCGACCTCGGCGGGGAGGCACTCCTTCGACACGGCGGGACTGTCCTCGTACGACACCGTGACCCGAGCCCCGGCGCGTACCCCGCGCAGCCGCTGCTGGAGTGTGTTGCCGTCCTTCTGAAGGCCGACCGCGTTGGAGCCGTCGGACCGGCCGGACGCCGTGGCGGAGTAACGCTGGTTCGCGCCGGTCCAGTTGTCGATGCCGACGGTGGTGGGACCGTCGCCTTTCATCGCGGGCTCGACGAAGTCGCCGTTGAGCACAGGGACGGGCTGCTCCCCAGGCGCCGCGAACAGAGGCGTGGCGAACACCGGCGCGGCGAACACCGGCGCGGCCAGCGCGAGGGAGACGGCGAAGGGAACGACCAGCAAAGGCCCGCGCATGAAGTGACTCCGCATCAGTTTCCGTCCCCGGGTGCCGTGTTACCGGTGGGCCGGGTCCCCTGGCACACGTTCGGCGGCGCCGCATACGTCTGCGCCACGAACGAACTCGTGTTGACCATCGACGGACTGTCCACGGAGATCCCGAGGATCTTGCTCCCGATGTCCGTGAGCAGGTTCCCGGTCACCCGCCGCATCGCCGCGCTCGCCCCGAACACCAGGATGTCGTGCGGCTTCACGGTCGTCTTGTACGTCGTCTGCTCGGTGTTCTCCACCGTCCACGACTTGGAGTACGTCGCCTTGAACTCGGCCTCGAACGCGAGCCGCGCGGTCAGCGACCCGCCGACGGTCGCGCCCCCGGACACGGTGGTCTTGGTGCCGGTCTCGCTGGTCGGCCCCTTGTCGAGGTCGGGCGTCTTGTGGCTGCTGGAGATCTCCTGGGCCAGGTTGGTGGTGACCGAGCCGGTCGCGTTGACGGTCCCCTCGGCGGTGACCTTCCCGGAGATCTCGCCGCCGATGTTGTCGGTGCTGCTCGCGCGCAGCGTCACCGCACGCTCGATGTTCATGTCGCTCTGCGTGCAGTTGACGACCGAGTTCCCCAACGACCGCACGGCCGTCGCGAACTCCCGGTCCAGCGCACGGTTGATACGGAACGAACACGCGGACTTCTTGGTCTCGCAGTACTTGAGGACGTCCTTGACCTTCGCGGGCTTCCCGTCGGCCCCCACCGCACGCGCGGCCGGCGGCGGACCGGGATCGTCCCCGGGCAGCGGCGCGGCGGAGGCGGGCGCGGCGAGCGCGAGGGAGGTCAGCAGAGCGGGGACGAGCAGGGCGGTACGGCGCACAGCACTCTCCTAGACGGTGGGGTTCAGGAACCGAGCAGCGAGCACAACTGGTCGGCGGGGAACGGCGTTTCACCGGCACCGCCGGGGAGTGTCGCGGTGAAGCCGGAGCAGACGCCGGTCGAGGTCGACGACGCGTTGTCACCGGGTTCCGTCTTGAACCCCTTGATCGTCGAGGTCATCTCCTCGACCCCCTTCTTCTCGGAGGTCCCCGCCCCGGCGAGCTTCGTCATGCACTCGGACGACCCCGGCGCGCACTCCTTGAGCTGCTTGTCCACCGCGTCGATCTGGCCCTGCGCCTTCGCCGCGTCCGCCTCGGTCTTCTTCTGCTGCTCCTCGATCTTCTGCGCCGACGCCTCGTCGTCGTTGCACTGCTCGTCGTCGGGAGCGCACTCCGAGGCGGCGACGGCGACAGCGTGCGCGGGCGACGCGTACGCGGCGGAACAGACGGCCAGCGCGAGGGCGCAGGCGCACAGGAAACGGCGTGCGGGCATGACGGCTCCCGGGGAGAGAAGAGGGGGATTCGAACAAGCGGGTCAGACGCTAATCGGACAAGCGCACGGAAAACCCCCCGAGGTGCGCGCGTCGATCATGGTTCACCACATCGGCCCAAGGGCCCTGACCGGCCGGTTTCCCACCCCGCCCGGAATCCGCCACGCCGGGCAACTCGAACGGACGTCCGTCATTCAGGTGTTTCGAACATCTCGGCTCGCGGCGGTGATCGTTCACGGCCAGGCTGCTGAAGGGATCACCCCCTGGTCCGCACTCCCAACCCCCGAAGGAGAGCACAGCCATGTCCCCCCTGAGAACGCTCGCCGTCCTCACCGCGACCGCCGCCGCCCTGGCGCTCGCCCCCGCCGCCGGAGCCAACGAGGGCAACCCCACCGTCCTCAGCTGGGGCGCTGGCCGCACAGGCCAGCTCGGCAACGGCACCCTCTCCGACAGCCTCTCCCCGGCCTCCGTGACCAGCCTCTTCCGGGGCGACGTCGACCAGATGTCGGCCGGCGGCACCTCCTCCGCCGACTCCTTCACGCTCGCCCGCACCGACAAGACCGTCAAGGCGTGGGGCCACAACTCCGCCGGCCAGCTCGGCAACGGCGGCAACACGAACCAGGCCGTCCCGACGACCGTCCCCCGCCTCACGAACGTCAAGGACATCGCCGCAGGCGGCAAGCACGCCCTCGCCCTCGACACGTCCGGCCAGGTCTACTCCTGGGGCGACAACTCCTACGGCCAGCTCGGCAACAACCGCACCGGGGACAGCCGTACCGTCCCCGACCGCGTCCAGGGCATGCCCAAGGCCAAGCAGATCTCCGCCGGCTGCGACTTCAGCCTCGCGCTCCTGGAGAACGGCAAGGTGTACGCGTGGGGGCGCGGCATCCACGGCCAGCTCGGCACCGGCAACCGCGCCACCAGCTCCGTACCCCGCCAGGTCACCGGCCTGGAGGACATCGTCAAGATCGACGCCGGCTGCTACCACGCGCTCGCGATCACCGCCGACAACACGGTCAAGTCCTGGGGCTACAACCTGTACGGCCAGCTCGGGAACTCCGCCACGAAGTCCTCGACCGTCCCCGTCGACGTCGACTGGCTGACGGACGTCTCCGACATCGAGGCGGGCGCCTGGCACAACTACGCGATGACCAGCGACAGTCACGTGTACGGCTGGGGCAACAACCAGTACGGCCAGCTCCTCGAAGGCGACCAGGCCGACGGCGACAACATCTCCCGCACCAACCGCACGGCGCCGGTGGAGATCCCGCGCCTGGAGGGCGTCCAGCACCTCGCCGCGGGCGCCCGGCACGGGGTCGCGGTGACCGCCGACGACGTCTTCACCTGGGGCAACAACAGCGAGGGCCAGCTCGGCAACGGGACGACCGTCTCCCGGTTCGACTCCGTGAAGATCCTCCAGGAGGGCTCGGCGATCAAGAACGTGACGGCGTCGCTCGGGGGGAACACGACGTATGCGTACTGAGGCTCTCGCGCTGGCGGCGGTGCTGCTGGCGGGGGCCGCCGGGCCGTCGTACGCGGAGCCGAGTGATCCGTGGGTACGGGGGTGGGGGGCCAACGGTATCGGTCAGCTCGGCACCGGCTCCACGCTCGACCAGCAGACCCCGGCCGTGGTCACGGGGCTGCGCCGCGCGGACGTACGGGAGCTGAGCGCGGGCGGCGGGGACGGCGACAACTCGTTCGCGGTCGCCCTGCTCGACGACGGCACGGTCCGCACCTGGGGCGCCAACCTCAGGGGCCAGCTCGGCGACGGTACGACGACCTCGCGGCCGTATCCGGTGACCGTGGCCGGCATCGACAAGGCGTCCGAGGTCGCCGCCGGGTTCAGCTTCGCCTTCGCCGTACGCGGCGGCCGGGTGCTCGCCTGGGGCATCAACTCCTTCGGCCAGCTCGGCAACGGCTCCACCGGCGGCCAGAACTCCCTGCCCGCTCCCGTACAGAGCCTGAACCGGGTCAAGGACATCGCGGCCGGATGCAACCACGTCGTGGCCCTGCGGGACGACGGGACGGTGTGGGCCTGGGGCCGCAACCACGCGGGCCAGCTCGGCGACGGTGCCACGACGGACCGGAACACCCCGCACCGGGTGCCGGACCTGACCGGCGTCGCCGCGATCTCCGTCGGCTGCCATCACAACCTCGCCCTCATGGCCGACGGCAAGGTCAAGGCGTGGGGCAGCAATGCCTTCGGCCAGCTCGGCGACGGTTCCACCACCAACAGGACCACTCCCGTGGACGTCGGGTTCCCGAAGCCGGTGACCGCTCTGTACACGGGGGCCCACCACAGCTTCGCGGTCCTGGAGGACGGCGGCGTCCGCGCCTGGGGCTGGAACACCAGCGGTCAGCTCGGCGACGGCACGACCGGCAACCGGACCAGCCCGGTACCGCTTCCCGCCCTCACCGGCGTGACCTCCATGGCCGGCGGAAACAAGCACACCCTCGCCGCCCTCGACGACGGCTCGGTCCTCGCCTGGGGCGCGGGCGACAAGGGCCAGCTCGGCGACGGCACCGCCACCACGTCCGGCACGCCGGTCACCGCCCTGCCCCCGGACAGCGGCGTGACCCACGTCGCCGCCACCAACATCTCGGACAGCAGCTACGCCTACTGAACCGAAAGGCAAGCCCATGAGACCCCTCCTCCTCGCGGCCCTCGCCGCCACCACCCTCACCCTCGCCACCCCCGTCCCCCTCGCCCATGCAGCCGGCCCCGCCGACCCCTGGGCCCGCGCCTGGGGCGACAACGCCCAGGGCCAGCTCGGCAACGGCAGCGTCCTCGCCCAGCAGACCCCCGCCGCCGTGACCGGCGTCGCCCGCGACGACGTCCGCGAGGTCTCCGCCGGAGGCGGCGCGAACAAGGACGCCTTCACCGTCGCGCTCCTGAACGACGGCACCGTCAAGAGCTGGGGCGCCAACGACAAGGGCCAGCTGGGCAACGGCACGATCACCGCGCAGTCGTTCCCGGGCACGGTCGCCGGTCTGTACGGCGTGAGCGACCTCTCGGCGGGTGCCGACCACGTCCTCGCCGTCAAGTCCGGCCGCGTCCTCGCCTGGGGCAGCAACGCGAAGAAGCAGCTCGGCACCGGCCAGGACACCACCAACCCCTACAAGACCCCGATGACCGTCCAGAGCCTCGACAAGGTCAAGGACGTCGGCGCGGGCTGCGAGTTCAGCGTGGCCCTGCGCCAGGACGGCACGGTGTGGACCTGGGGCGCGGGGGCGAACGGCCGCCTCGGCACCGGCGGTACGGCCAACCGCGAGACCCCGCAGCAGGTCCCCGACCTCACCGACGTCGACGCGGTCTCCGTCGGCTGCGACCACGTCCTCGCGCTCACCGCCGACGGCGTCGTCAAGGCGTGGGGGAAGGGGACAGAGGGCCAGCTCGGCGACGACCTGAAGACCGACAGCCCCAAGCCGGTCGACGTCGCCTACCTGGACTCCGTCGCCAAGATCTTCGCCACCCACTCCTCGTCGTTCGCGGTCCTCGACGACGGCAGCGTCCAGGCATGGGGCAAGAACGACACCAAACAACTCGCCGACGGAACCACCGCCAACCGCACCAGCGCGGTCCCCATCGACATCCTCACCGGGGTCCAGGAGATCGCGGGCGGCCCCGACTTCACGCTCGCCGCGCTCGACGACGGCTCGGTGATCGGCTGGGGCGCGAACACCGCCGCACAGCTCGGGGACGGTACGGTCGTCAGCCCGCCGGGTACGACGCGGACGCTCCCGCCGGGCAGCGGCGTCACCCACGTCACCGCGACGAAGGCCGGCAAGTCCGGGTTCGCGTACTGACACGCCGAGGCGGGGCCGGACAGACTCCGACCCCGCCTCACGAAAAGCCTTACCCCGTACGGGAGTTCACGCCTTGCGCGCGACCGCCCCGTACGCGTCCACGTACACCCGCTGCGTGTCCGCGCCCGGCCGCCACTCGGTGACCTGCACGACCCCGGGCTCCAGCAGATCGAGGCCGTCGAAGAACCCGCCGATCTCCTCCACGCTGCGCACGTAGTACGGCACCGCGCCGCTCTTGTTGTACGCGTCGGACGCCGCGATCATGCCCTCGCTCGTCGCCGTCGAGTCGCTGATGACGAGGTGGCTCCCGGACGGCAGCCCGGCGACCAGGTCGCGGACCAGTTGACGCGCCTGCTCGTACTCGCCGACGTGCCCGAGCGTGTTGAGGATCATCAGCGCGACCGGCTGCGAGAGGTCCAGCGTCCCGGACGCCTTCTCCAGGATCGCCGCCGGGTCGTACATGTCCGCGTCGAGGTAGGCGGTCTCGCCCTCCTTCGTGCTGGTCAGCAGCGCGTTGGCGTGGGCGAGGACGATCGGGTCGTTGTCGACGTACACGATCTTCGTCTCGGGGGCGACGCGCTGCGCGACCTCGTGCGTGTTGTCGGCGGTCGGCAGGCCCGTGCCGATGTCCAGGAACTGCCGGATCCCGACCTCACCGGCGAGGTGCGTGACCGCGCGCCCGAGGAAGTGGCGGCTCGTCACCGCGACGTCGACCAGCCCGGGGAAGATCTCCTTGATCTGGTCCCCGATCTGCCGGTCGACCTCGTAGTTGTCCTTGCCCCCGACGAAGTAGTTCCAGAACCGCGCCGAGTGAGGCGTGGACGTGTCGATCCGCGAGCGGGCCTCCTGGGCCTTGCCCGCGGGGGATTGGGTGTCCTGGGTGTCCGACACGGCAAAGCCTCCTGCGACTGATGAACAACGCTGATCAGAACGCCACCCTAGGCGAACACCCTTTGACCGAAAGCCACTTGGGCCCACCGGATGCTACGGACCGTAAGGTTTTGGCCATGAGGTGAGGCCGGGGTCCAACTGGCGTACAGGCAGGGCATGTTCGCAATCCGGAGACACCTCGACCGGCATACAGGCAGGCCAAAACCCGATACGGGCGACCCGAGTTCGCGACCGCATCCGACGTGGCACGCCCCGCCGCCGCCGTACGGCCGCCGGCACCGGCGAGCGACCCCGGCCCGAACTCGCCGCTACGCGCGGGTAGTTAAAGAGTCCCTCGCCGCCCAAGTCCCGACACCGACACCGCGAGCACCGCCAGCAGCACCAGCGCCCCCGCAGGCCCGAGCACCGTCCACGGTGCCAGCTCCAGATACGGCTGGTTCTCCGACATCAGGCGCCCCCACTCCGGCGTCGGCGGCTGCTCCCCGAGCCCCAGGAACCCCAGCGACGCGAGGACGAGCACGGCCGTCGGCAGCCGCAGCAGCGCGTTGCGGATCACGGCGGGCAGGACCGCCGGGATGTGGTGGCGGTACAGCAGATACGCGGGGCCTGCACCCAGCGAGCGGGACGCCAGCGTGTGCCCGGCGGCCCGTTCCTGGGCCAGCAGCGCCGCCGTCTGGGCCGCGTACGGCGCCCAGCCCACCAGACACACGGCCAGCGCCGCGCCCCACACCGACGGCCCGGTCACCGCCGTCGTCAGCAGCCCGGCGAGCACGGCCGGCAGCGTCGACACGACCTCCGTCAGCCCCGCCCCCACCCGCCCCGCGACCCCCAGCAGCAGCCCCACGAGCACGCTCACCCCCGTCACGGCGAACGCCACGGAAGCCGTCCGCAGCGCCCCGTGCCCCAGCCGCGCCAGCATGTCCCGCCCCAACGAGTCCGTGCCCAGCGGATGTTGGGCGGACGGCGACAACAGCCGCGCCCCCGTGTCCACCTGCGCCGGATCCCGCAGCAACCCGGCGACGACCAGCGAGACCAGCACGACGCCACAGACCACCGCGAGCCACCCCCGCGCCCGCACCCTCACCACCGGCACGGCGGGCAACGCCCCGTCCCGCAACGCGGGCCCGAGCAGCACCCGGCAGACACCCCGGATCGCCAGCCCCGCCCCCACACCCAGCAGCACCAGCACCAGCGTCACCGTCTGAAGCGGCGGCAGGTCCTGAGCCAGCGCCGTGTCCAGCGCGAGCCGCCCGAGCCCGGGAATGTTGAAGATCTTCTCGACGGCGACCGACCCGCCCACCAACCCCACTACGGTCGGCAGGAGTTGAGGCAGCACCCCGGGCAACGCCCGCCGCAGCGCGTTGCGCGCCACATACCCGCGCGACAGCCCGAACGCGCGAGCCGTACGCACCCACGGCTCCCGGAACACCCCCGGCAACGCCTGCTGCAACAACCCCCCGATCATCGCCCCCGACGGCACCCCCAGCGCCAGCGCGGGCAGCACCATCGACCGCGGCCCCTCCCAGCCGCCGGCCGGCAGCCACCCCAGCCACACCCCGCACACCGTCGCGAGCAGCGAGGCCAGCAGGAACTTCGGCAGCGCGGCGAGCACGGCCGCGAACACCCCGCCCCCGGCCCGCCTCAGCCGCCCGCGCGACCCCAGCCACAGGGTCCGCGCGCACACCAGCCCGACCACGGCGACGGTCACGACGAGCGCGCCCAGCATCATCGTCACCGACACCGCGAACGCGTCCGAGACCTGCGGCCACACCGCCTCCCCGGACACCCACGAGGTCCCCGCGTCCCCGCCGAGCCACCGCACGAGGTGCGCCAACGGGCCGTCGTCGAGGCCGAGTTGCTCCCGTACGGCCGCCAACTGGCCCGGCGTCGGGTCCTGGTCGCCGGAGCGGGCGCGAAGTACCGTCAGCGCGGGGTCGGTTCCGGAGAGCCAGGGCAGCGAGGTGACGGCGGCGAGGAGAGCGGCGCCGGCCAGGACCCGGCCGGCGACCGTGCGGGAATCGGTCACTTCAGGTGCGTACCGATGGTGATCAGCGTCCGTTCACGCGGGTCGAGGGCGACGCCCTCGACGTCCGCCGAGATCCCCTGCACGACCTTCTCGTGCACGAGCGGCACCACGGCGTCCGTGCGCAGGACCTCCGCCTCGGCCTGCATGATCTTCTTGTGCCGGGCGGCCGGATTCCCCTCGGCGGCGGCGGACTTGATCGCCGCGTCGACCCTCGCGTCCTTCAGCCCGGCGATGTTGTACACCCCGTCGCTGGTGAAGTCGCTCGCGAGGTACGCGACCGCGTCCCCCGTGTCGAGCAGCGTCACCCGCGAGAACACGAGCGCGTCGTACTTCCCGGCGAGAAGGTCGGCCTCCATCTGCGTGTACTCGCGCACGTCCTGCTTCACCGTGAACCCGGCCTTCTCCAGCTGCTGTTGGAGCACGGTCGCGGCCTCGGGCAACTCGGTACGGTTGGTGTACGTGGCGAGCCGCACGGTCGTCCCCTTGGGGACCTGCACCGCAGCCGCCCGCCCGGTCACCGGGACCCGGTCGGCGGCGGCCCAGGACACGGCGGGCCCGAACAGCCCCTGTCCGGCGTCCGCGTACCCGCCGAACACCGACTTGACGAGCGCGGAACCGTCCACGGCGTCACGCGCGGTGGCCCGCAGTCCAGCGTCCGCGAACGTGCCGGAGCGGGTGTTGAGGACGAGGCTGTCGGTCCGCACCGACGGCACCTCGTGCCGGGCGCCCGCGTCGAGGAGCCCCGCCTGCGAGGTCGGTATCCACTCCGCGACGTCGACGTCCTTGCCGCGCAGGGCGTTCGCGCGGGCCGTGCCGTCCGCGATCCAGGTGACGTCGACGCCGGGCGCCTTCGCCTTGCCGCCCCAGTAGCTGTCGTACCGGTCGAGCGTGGCGCTCGTCTTGCCGGTCAACTTGGTGATCTCGAAGGGGCCCGTGCCGGTGCCGACCGGGGTGACGGCGCCGTTCGCGCCGTACGCCTTCGCGGAGAGGATGCCGAGCGCGGGGCTCGCCAGGCGCAGGGGGAGGACCGGGTCGGGGGTCTTCGTCGTGAGGGTGACCGTGTCGGGGTCGTCTGCCTTCGCGGTGAGGGTGACGTCGCTCAGGACACGCGGCTTGGTCGCGGCGGAGTTGGCGTGGTCGAGGGCGTTCACGACCGAGGCGGCGGTCACCGAAGTGCCGTCCTGGAAGGTCGCCTTGCGCAGGTCGAACGTCCACGTCGTGGGCGCCGTCTGCTTCCAGGACGTGGCCAGCGCGGGCGCCGCCGCGCCGTTCTTGTCCAGCGCGGTCAGGCCCTCGGTCACCGAGAGCTTGCTCAGGACGGTCGCGTCGTTGCTGTACGGCGACAGCGCCTGCGCCGGCGGCACCGCGAGGGCGACCCGCAGCCGTCCGCCGTCGGAGCCCTGCGCGGAACCGGACCCGCCCGAGGAGAAACAGCCGGCCAGCAGCGGGGTGAGAGCGAACGCCGCGAGCAGACCGCGGGAGGTGGTGCGCATGGATGTCCTGTCGACGGGGAACGAACGCGCCCCCGGCGTACGGACATATGCCTGTACGACGACCGAGGACATGTACACCTTATAAGGCAAGCCTTACCAATCTCCACCATGGGGCCACGTACGCGGAACACCCGGCCGTCCCCCGGGCGGAACTCGGTCGTTGACCAGGGCGAGTCGACCCTCCGCAGGAAGGAACCCGCCGTGGACGAGACCGTCACCGTCGAGAACCCGCAGGCATGGCTGCCGAGAGCGGAGTGGGTGAAGACCCAGCCGCAGACCCTGCTGGCGTCCTGCGTCCTCCTCCTGGACGGCGCGGGCCGCGTCCTGCTCCTGCGCTACGCCCCCGGGCAGCCCGCCGCCGGGAACTGGTGGCTCCCCGGTGGCATGCTCGACCACGGCGAGGACCCCTGGACGGCGGCCCGCCGCGAACTGAGCGAGGAGGCGGGCCTGGAGATCCCCGACGCCCCCCGCCTGATCGGCATCGACCACCGCGCGGACGTCGAGAAGTGCGGCCCCGTCCTCGACTGCTACTTCTACGGCGGCACGCTCCCCGCAGGCGCCCCCGTCGCCCTCAGTGAGGAGCACGACCGGTACGCCTTCCACGGCTTGGAAGACCTCGACGGCCTGCTCTCCCCGCCCCAACTGCGCACCCTGCGCGCGCTGTACGAGGCGGCGGCGAGCGGCGCGACGCTCTGCCTGCGGGAGGGGGCCCCGCTCTAGACGGCCGTCGCCGGGAACGTCGGGTACTCGACGCCCGACACGTGCTGCACGACCCGGACCACCTGGCAGGAGTACCCGAACTCGTTGTCGTACCAGAGGTAGAGGATCGCGTTGTCGCCCTCCACCTTCAGCGCGCCCGCGTCGACGATCGAGGCGTGCCGGGAGCCGATGAAGTCGCTGGAGACGGCGTCGGGTGCGGTCGTGAAGTCGATCTGCCGCCGCAGCGGGGAGGTCAGCGACACCTCACGCAGGTAGTCGTGGACCTCCTCGCGGGTGGTCTCGCGCGCGAGTTGGAGGTTGAGGATCGCGATGGAGACGTCCGGGACGGGCACCCGGATCGAGCTGCCGGTGATCCTCGCCTTCAGGTCCGGGAGCGCCTTCGTGACGGCGGAGGCGGCGCCCGTCTCCGTGATCACCATGTTGAGCGGCGCGGAGCGGCCCCGGCGCTCGGACTTGTGGAAGTTGTCCAGCAGGTTCTGGTCGTTGGTGAACGAGTGCACCGTCTCGACGTGCCCGCGCTCGACGCCGAACGCGTCGTCCATCGCCTTCAGCGGCGGCACGATCGCGTTCGTCGTGCAGGACGCGCAGGACAGGATCCGCTCGTCCGGCTTGATCGTGTGGTGGTTCACGCCGTGCACGATGTTCGGTACGTCGCCCTTGCCGGGCGCGGTCAGCAGCACCTTGTCGATGCCGGGCCGCAGATGCTCGCTCAGCCCCGCGCGGTCGCGCCACTTGCCGGTGTTGTCGATGAGGATCGCGTTGGAGATGCCGTACGCGGTGTAGTCGATCTCGGAGGGGTCGTCCGCGTAGACGACCTTGATCTCGTTGCCGTTGGCGGTGATCGTGCCGGCCGCCTCGTCGACGGTGATCGTGCCGTGGAACTGGCCGTGGATCGAGTCCCGGCGCAGCAGCGAGGCCCGCTTGACGAGGTCGCCGGGACCGCCGCCTCGTACGACGATGGCGCGCAGGCGCAGGCCGTTGCCGGAGCCGGACTTCTCGATCAGCAGGCGCGCCACGAGCCGTCCGATGCGGCCGAAGCCGTACAGGACGACGTCCCGTCCCGAGCCCCGCTCGATCTTGTTCGCGCCGGTCGCCCCGGCCACCGCCTCGGCCGTGAACTCCTCGACGCTCAGGCCGCGTTCGTCGGCGCGGTGGCTCTCTGCGAGCAGCCCGAGGTCGATCTGCGAGGGGCCGAGGTCGAGCGCGGTGAGCGCCTGGAGGAAGGGCATCGTCTCGGTGACCGACAGCTCCTCGCCCGCGATCTGGCGGGCGAACCGGTGGGTCTTCAGGATGCTGACGACCGACTTGTTCACCAGGGAGCGGCTGTGCACGAGGACGGTCACGTCCCGTTCACGGTGCAGCTTCCCGATGACCGGGATCATCGACTCCGCGGTCTCCTCGCGGTTCATCCAGTTGGTGAACGAGTCCTCGTTGAGGGTCACAACGCTCTCTTTCGAGCTAGGCGGCGCTCATGTGCACGAGCGGACGGCGCTCAAATGGTAACCCAGCGTTCATATGAGCGGTCTAGTGGGCCTCGATGTGATCCCGTACCCGTACCTTCACGGGCCCCGGAATGCCGAGCGCGCACACCGCCCCCGCGAACACCACCACGACCCCCACCCACACGGCCGGCCTCAGCCCGTCCACGAACCCCTGCGCACTCCCGCTGTCCCCGTACGCCACGAACACCGTGCTGAGTACGGCGATCCCGAGCGCACCCCCGATCTCGCGGACCGTGCTGTTCGCGCCCGAAGCCTTCCCCGCGTGCTCCTTGGCCACCGAGCCGAGCACCACGGCCGCCGTCGGCGCGAACACGAACCCCATCCCGATCCCGGCGACGACCATCGGCCCCACGAGCGCCGCGTACGCCGTGTCGGTCCCGGCGACGAGGTCGATCCAGCCGAGCCCGACGCCCTGGAGGAACAGCCCGAGCGCCATCAGCCGTCCGCCGCCGACCCGGTCCGTGAGGATCCCGGCGACCGGCGCGACGAACATCGGCATCAGCGTCCACGGCAGGGTCCGCACCCCCGCTTCGAGCGGTGTGCGCGGCGGCGCGATCTGGAGGTACTGGGAGAGCAGGAAGAGGGAGCCGAACACCCCGAAGTACATCGCCGCCGAGACGACGTTGGTCAGCGTGAACGCCCGTATCCGGTAGAACGACAGCGGCAGCATCGGCTGCGGTGCGCGCGCCTCCCAGGCGACGAACGCCACGAGCAGGACGACACCCGCCGTGAACGCGCCCAGCACCGTCCCCGAGGTCCAGCCGTCGGTCTCGCCGTGCACGATCCCCCACACCACCGCGCACAGGCCGGTCGCCGCGAGCACCATCCCGCCCAGGTCGAGGCGGGTGCCCGGCAGCCGGCTCTCCTTCAGGGCGACGTACACGAGCGGGATCGCGATCACGCACACCGGCACGTTGACCCAGAAGATCCACCGCCAGTCCAGCCCCTCGACGACCGCCCCGCCGACCACGGGACCCATCGCCACGGCCAGCCCGCTCACCCCGGACCACACGCCGAGCGCGAGCCCCCGCAGTCGGTCCGGGACCGCCTGCGACAACAGGGTCAGCGACAGGGGCATCACCGCCGCCGCGCCGAACCCCTGTACCGCCCGGAACGCGATCAACTGCCCACTGGTGTCGGCGAGTCCGCACCCCGTCGAGGCGAGCGTGAACAGCGCGATCCCGGCGACGAAGACCCGCCGCCGCCCGAAGCGGTCACCGAGCGCGGCGCCGGTCATCAGGAGGCAGGCGAAGCCCAGGACGTACGCGTTGACGAACCACTGGAGTTCCTGGGTGCTCGCCCGGAGGTCGACGGCCAGGGTGCGCAGGGTCGTGGAGACGACCAGGTTGTCGAGGGCGACCATGAACATGGGGACGCTCGCGGCGAGGATCGCCAGCCACAGGGGGGTGCGGCGCGGCTCGGTGTGGGTCACTTCGCCGCCTCCTCGGCCAGGCGGTTCTTCGCGTCGGTCCAGTCGATCGCGGGCGCGCCGGTCCAGTAGGTGAAGGTGGCGGACCGCATCGTCGACCGCAGGCCGGTCATCACCGACCTGTGCGGTTCGGCGCGGGCGTACGCGTACAGCGCTTCCTTGCTCTCCCAGGCCGACAGGGTCCAGAACGTGCGCTTCAGGGGCTCGGCGACCAGCGAGGCGCCGTACGCGCCCGGCGCGCCCTTGATCTGCTTCCAGACCGCGGGGGTCTTCAGCAGGAAGCGCAGGGCGTCGGCGAGGGTGCGGACCTCGAAGCGGGAGGCCATGAGGTGGGCGTCGGTGTGGGGCGGGGTCGGGGTGGTCCAGCGGAGCGTGGGCATGGCTGCGCCCTCTCAGTATTAGATACCTTCACTATCTATGTTAGACAGTAGAGGTATCCAATCGAGAGTCGCAAGCCTGTAAGGCCACAAGGCAGAGCGGAGCACCACCGATGCGCATGTCCGAACTGAGCCGCAGCAGTGGCGTCTCCGTCACGACGATCAAGTACTACCTGCGCGAGGGCCTGCTCCCGCCGGGCCGTCAGACCTCCGCCACCCAGGCCGAGTACGACGAACAGCACCTGCGGCGGCTGCGGTTGATCCGTGCGCTGACCGGTGTGCGCGGGCTGCCGGTCAGCACCGCCCGCCAAGTCCTCGACGCCGTCGCCGAGTACGGCGGAGACCCGCACATCCTGCTAGGCCTCGTCATCGGCGCGATCAGTGTCACCGACGAACCGGCCGGGTCGCCCGCGCCGGAAGGGGCCGCCGAAGTCGACGCCCTCATCGCCGAGTTGGGCTGGAACGTGCACGCCGGAGCCCCCGCGCGCACCGCCCTCGCCGAGACGATCGCCTCACTGCGCTCGCTCGGCGCTCCTGTCGACCGCCACACCCTCCTGCCGTACGCCCGCCTCGCGGAGCGCACCGCGGAACTCGACCTCGATCAACTCGACGGCATCGGCGACCCGTTGGAGAGTGCCGAGCGCGCCCTCCTGCTGACCGTCCTCCTGGAGCCGGCGCTCCTCTCGCTCAGGCGCCTGGCGCAGCAGAACGAGTCGGCGCGCAGACACGGGCACAACTGACCGCAGGCCAGCTCCCCTCTCGGAGAGGGGAGCTGACCTGTCGTCGGAGAAATGGGTTCACGGCGTCCGGAACGCCAGCACCACGTTGTGCCCGCCGAAGCCGAACGAGTTGTTCAGCGCCGCGATCCGCCCGTCCGGCAGCGCGCGAGGCTCGTCGCGCACGATGTCGGCCTCCACCTCCGGGTCCAGGTTCTCGATGTTGATCGTCGGCGGGGCGAGCCGGTGGTGCACCGCCAGCACCGCCGCGACCGTCTCCACGCCGCCCGCGCCGCCGAGCAGATGCCCGGTCATCGACTTGGTCGCGGAGACCGCGAAGTGGTCGGTGGCGTCGCCGAACACCTTCCGCAGCGCCTTGATCTCGGCCACGTCACCCTTCGGGGTGGACGTCGCGTGCGCGTTGACGTGCACGATCTGCGCGGGTGTGAGGTCGGTCGTGTCGAGCAGCGTGCACAGCGCCGCCGCGATGCCCCGGCCCGAGGGCTCGGGCTGGGTGATGTGGTGGCTGTCCGAGGACATCGCCTGGCCCACCGCCTCCGCGTACACCCGCGCGCCGCGCCGCTCGGCGTGCTCGGCCGACTCCAGGACGACGACCCCGCAGCCCTCCGCGATCACGAACCCGTCGCGGTCCGTGTCGTAGGGGCGCGAGGCCCGCTCGGGCGCGTCGTTGCGCTTGGACATCGCCATCATGTTGCCGAACGCGGCCATGTTCAGGGCGCAGATCGCGGCCTCGGTGCCGCCCGCCACCACCACGTCGGCCCGGCCGGTGCGGATCATCTCGATCGCGTAGGCGATGGACTCGGCACCGGAGGCGCAGGCGCTCGACGCGGCGTGCACCCCGGCACGGGCGTTGAGCTCCAGGCCGACGTTGGCGGCCTGCGTGTTGGACAGCATCATCGGGATGGTGTGCGGGGAGACCTTGCGGAAGCCCTGCTCCTTGAGGATGTCGTACTGGTGGAGCATGGAGGTCACGCCGCCGACGCTGGCCGAGAGCGCGACGCCGACCCGGTCGGGGTCGGCCTCGCCGCCGTCACCGGCGGGGCCGGTGAAACCGGCGTCCGCCCACGCCTCGCGGGCCGCGATCAGCGCGAACTGCGCGGAGCGGTCCAGCTTGCGCAGCTCGGTGCGGGGCAGCACCTTCTCCGGTTCGACGGCGATCTCGGCGCCGATGCGCACGACGACGTCTTCGGTCCAGGGGTGGTCCAGGAGGCGGATGGCGGAGCGGCCTTCGATCAGCCCCTGCCAGGTGTCGGAGGCGGTGCCGCCCAGCGGCGTGGTGGCTCCGAGCCCGGTGACGACCACACGGCGATCTGACGAGTTCATTGCGAATCACTCCACAGCGGGGAAGGGACGTACGGACGGGTCCGTCAGCGGCTGGCGAGGATGTACTCGATGGTGTCGCCCACCGTCCTGAGGTCGGTGGCCGCCTCGTCGGGGATGGCGACCCCGAAACGCTCCTCGGCGGCGACGACGACCTCGACCAGGGAGAGCGAGTCGACGTCGAGGTCGTCGCGGAACGACTTCTCGCCGAGGACGTCGGCGAGCGGGACTCCGGAGATCTCGCTGACGATGTCGGCGAGTCCGGCGTGGATCTCGTCTCGGGTGGCGATCACGTGGTGCTCCTGTTCTGGGGGACGTGCTCGTGGGGAGGAGAGCGGAGAGCAGGGGAGTGGTGTGCGGGTGATGCCGGACGGGGTCCGTTCCGGCAGGCCGGTGCGAGGCGGTTTCCGTTCAGGGCCTGTCGGGTGACACGTGCGCTCAGGCGCAGCTGGGGCGCGTGATCCTGCGTCCGCGTCCGCCCCGGGAGGCGGTGGCGGGGGCCGGCTCGCTCTTGCGGGAGCGCAGGGCGAGGGCCTGGGTGATGCGGCGGGACGTTTCGAGGGTCAGGGTGATGTGCCGGGGGGTGAGGACGGCCGAGGACTCCGTGACGAGCCCGAGGGCGCCGATGCCCACGCCGTTCTCGTCGAGGACGGGCACCGAGATGCCGGCGACGTCCTCGGTCAACTCCCCGCCGCAGACGGCGTATCCGCGCTTCTGGTTCTCGTCGAGCAGGCCCCGCAGGGCGTCCGGGTCGGTGACCGTGCCGTCCGTGTACGCGGGGAGTCCGGCGGCGAAGGTGTCCTCCCGCACGGTGGCCGGGGCCTGGGCGAGGAGCACCAGACCGCAGGCCGTCGCGTGCAGCGGGAAGCGGTTTCCCGTCGACCAGGTCTTGTGACGCGCGCCGCCCGTACCCGAGACCGACTCCAGCCAGACGCCCTCGCGGCGGTCCCGGACGGAAATCATCACCACAGAATGAGTTTTCGCGTGCAGATCAAGCATAGGCGATATCGCGGCCCCGCGTAAAGCCGCATGCCTCGGTGCGAGCGAGGCGACCTCCCATAACCGGAGGCCGATGCTGTACCTGTTCGCGCCGATCCGCTCCAGGGCTCCCCAGTCGAGCAGCTTGGAGACTATGCGGTAGGTAGTGGCGACGGGTATTCCGGTACGCCTGCTTATTTCACTGGCTGAAAGACTCACGTTCCCTGAGTCGAATGCGCCGAGGACGTCGAAGGTGCGCTCGATGACCGAGCGTCCTTCGGGGGTGGGGGGTGACTCCATTGGACATTTCCCTTCCGCGGAAACACCTTGATAATTGCACTTTCAAGGAGCTTAGGGAAGAGGTTGTGAAGGTTGTTCTTCGCGTGTTCACATTTCGCGTGTCCGTAGGCGCGTGAATCCAATACGACAGGTAATCGCCGTACGGCGGTGAATTGACGCAAGAACGCTTTCGGCGTCGCGATCATGAACAAGAGGGTGCGAAAGGGACGGGACGTGCCCGTCCCTTTCGCCGCGCACAGCCGCTCAGCGCCGGGGGTGCCGGGGCCGCAGCGCCGGGTCGCTCGCCGGATGGCCGACCCGGAAGAACACCAGCGGACGCTCACCCGGCTCGGCCCCGCACACCCGCGCCAGGTCGTCGTGCGTGCCGGGGCAGTCGATGACATGGCTCTGCGGATGGACGTACACACCCTGCCGGTACAGGTCCAGCCACAGCCGGGTCACCAGCCGGCCCGCCTCGACCTCGTCCGCCGGACCGGCGTCGCGGCCGAGGATCACCAGGACGTCCCCGTCGCCGCTCGTCGCGCTCGACGTCAGCGACGTCAGCAGCTTGACCAGGCCCAGCGGGCGCAGCGCGCGGTAGACGGGGCGGGAGAAGAGGAGGCCCATCACCGAGCGCTCCGCCTTGTTGAGGACGAGCATCACGTCGTTCAGCCCGTCCTCGGCGTACGCCGGGTGCTTCGGTGAGAGGCGGGTCCAGGCGAGGAGTTCCGCCGCGATCCCCTCGTGGCCGAAGAACCAGTGGTACGCGCGGATCAGCAGCGGACGCGCGGTCGCCGTCGGCACCACGGCGATCCGGAAACCGGCCTCAAGGGCGGTGGACTGGGCCTGTTCCAGCAGCTCGGGGGCGACCCGGTCCGGCTTCCAGGGACCGCGCCAGACGCGCCTGCGCTCCACGTCGGCGGCCCGGTCGACGTCCGGTACGGCGCGCTCGGCGGGCACGATCCGGCCCACGCGGGTCGCGCCGGCGTCGTAGTCGGGCACGAAGCGCACGGCCGTGCCCTCGGTGTTCGCGCAGATCAGGAACGTCTCGATGTACGTGCCGAGAGACAGCCTGAGGTCACGGTGGGAGGGGTCGCTGGGGCCGAGCGCGTAGCGCGTGTCCCAGCCGACCTCGATGTGGTCGCCCCGGTGGCGCAGCTCCCAGGGCTGGGTGTTGTGCGCGTTGGCGGCGCGGGCGGCGGCTGCCGCCGCGTTGTGCAGCTGGGGCAGGGTGTCGGTCATCGCGCGCTTCCCGTCCGCTCGGGCTCGGGAGCCGCCGTCGCCGAACCGGCGTCCGGGGTTGTCCCGTGCTCCTCCTCCAACGACTCCTTGATGCCGAAGCGCCGGTGCACGGCCTTGAGGGGCGCCGGGGCCCACCAGTTGTAGTTGCCGGCCGCCCGCATGAAGGCCGGGACCAGCACCCCGCGCACCAGGAACGCGTCGATCACGATCGCGAGGCCCGTGGCCAGGCCGTACATCTTGATCAGGGACACGCCCGAGGTCAGCATCGCGAAGAAGGACACGGCGAGGATGGCCGCCGCGGCGGTGATCACCGGCCCGCTCGCGCCCAGGCCCTCACGTACCGAGCCCTCCAGCGAGCCGGTGCGGTCGTAGCGCTCCTTGATGCGGGCGACCAGGAACACCTCGTAGTCCATCGACAGGCCGAAGGCGATGCAGAACATCAGCACCGGCATCGACACGGCCAGCGGGGACGCCGTGAAGTCGAGGGCGCCGGAGAGGTGGCCGTCCTGGAAGATCCAGACGGCGACGCCCAGGATGCCCACCAGGCTCAGCGTGTTGAACACGAGCGCCTTGATCGGCATCAGCACGCTGCCCGTCAGCAGGAACAGGAACAGCAGGCTGAAGACGCTGATCAGGACGATCGCCAGCGGCAGCTTGCCCGCGATGGAGTGCGTGATGTCGACGAGCTGCGCCGCCTGTCCGCCGACCAGGACCTTCCCGCCCGCGGGGTCGATCCCCCGGACCGCGCGCGCGAGGTCGCCGCCCTTCTCCGAGTACGGCACGACGTCTGACTGCACCTGGATGCGGACGGCGTCGCCCTTCTGGTACCCGGCGGCAGCGGCTGCGGGCAGCACGGTCACCTGGGCGCCGTCCTTGTACACCCCGGCCGCCCCGATCACCTGCGTCACGCCGGAGACCTTCGACAGCGCGGCCGAGTACTGCTGGAGCTGCGCCTCAGTACCCTTCCAGTCCTCCGAGACGAGGTTCAGCGCGCGGTCGTCGCCCGCGCCGAAGTCGTCGCGCACGGCCTCGGTGACCACACGGCTCTCGGTCGCCGCCGGGAGCACCCGCTCGTCCGGCACGCCGAACTGGGCGTTCGCGAACGGCACCGCCATGAACAGCAGCAGCGCGATGACCGGGGTGGCCAGCAGCGCCGGGCGCTTGAAGGCGAGGCCCGCCATCCGGCCCCAGAACGTCTCGGCCGGCTCCTGTCGCGGGCGCGGGCTGCGGCGCTTGAAGGCCAGCTTGTCGATGCGGTCGCCCAGCAGGATGAGGGCCGCGGGCAGGAGGTACAGCGAACCCAGCACCGCGAACAGCACCACGGCGATGCCGGCCAGCGCGAAGGAGCGCAGGAAGTACTGGTCGAAGACGAACAGGGTGGCCAGCGCCGCGCCGACCACGCCGCCGCTGACCGCGACCGTACGGCCCGCCGTCACGCGGGTGATGCGCAGGGCCTCGGCGTTGGTGCGGCCGGCCGCGCGCTCCTCGCGGTAGCGGGTGACGATCAGGAGGCTGTAGTCGACCGAGAGGCCGAGGCCCAGCGCCGTGATCAGGTTGACGGCGAACACCGAGAGCGAGGTGACCTGGGCGCCGACGTTCACCGCCGCCAGCGCGCCGACGATCGTCAGGACCGAGAGCAGCATCGGCAGCAGCGCCGCGACCAGGCCCCGGAAGACGAAGACGAGCAGCAGCAGGGTGATCGGGATCGCGATCGTCTCCGCCGCGATGATGTCCTTCTCGACCTGGCTGTTCATGTCGTTGTTGATGGCGGTGATGCCACCGAAGGAGACCGCGACCGCGCCCTTGGGGTCGGAGAGCTCCTCGTGGAGCTTCTTGGCGGTGGCGATCGAGGCGTTCTCGTCGCCGTCCACGCGGACGAGGACCAGGCCAGCGTCCTTCGCGCGCAGGGACGCGTCGCCGGTCGTCCAGTAGGAGGCGACGACGCGTGCGCCGTCCGTCCCCTTGACCGTCGTGGCGATCTCACCGGCCTTGGTGCGGGCGGCGGTCGAGTCGACACCTCCCTTCGCGTCCTTCACCAGGACGACCAGGTTGGGCTGGCTGTCCGGGAAGGAGCGCTCCAGGGCCTCGGCGGCGGCCACCGAGTCCGAGCCGGGGTCGTCGAAGCCGCCCGACTTGAGGTTGTCCAGCACTCCGGCGCTCGCGGCGGCGGTGATGAGCAGGAAAAGCATTCCGGCGAGAAGGGTGAACCACGGCCCGCGGCGGTTCGTCCTGTCGTTCCCGGATGGCACCGAGGTGACCATCACGTGGGTCCTTTCTTCCTCTGCGGCTACGGCCTGGAAGGGGTGGGGGAGCCGGGCGAGGGCGGCTGACCTGCGAGGACGCCACGCTGCGAGGCCCGGGGAGAAGACGTAGGGAGGCGCTCCCATTCCGGAGCGCTGCTCTTTTCCTGGAGCAGTGTTGCAGTGAGCACCGCCTCAAAGCAAGAGCGCTGCTCTCACTCTTGGTCGGTGCTTCGCGGGATGGCAGACTGCTCGGTATGGACGTGATCCAAGGAGCCAAGGAGCGGGCCCGTGCGGAAGTCGCCCAGGCCATCAAGGAACAGGCCCGCGTGCACCTCGCCACGGAGGGGCCCGGCCGGCTCTCCCTGCGCGCCGTCGCGCGCGAGCTGGGGATGGTGTCGTCGGCCCTCTACCGGTACTTCCCGAGCCGCGACGAGCTGCTGACGGCGCTGATCGTCGACGCGTACGACGCGATCGGGGGCGCCGCGGAGTCCGCGTACGCGCAGGCCGCCGGCTCCTCCCCGTGGGACGCCTGGCACGCCACCTGCAAGGCCGTCCGCGCCTGGGCCCTCGCCCATCCCCACGAGTACGCCCTCATCTACGGCTCGCCCGTCCCCGGGTACGACGCCCCTGCGGACACCGTCGCACCCGCGTCCCGGGTCGCCCTCGTCCTGCTGAACGTCCTGGAGAAGGCGCACGCCGCGGGAGCCCTGGCCGTCGCCGCGCAGGCCGCCGACGCCGAGGCCGTCCTCAGCCCCGACGTCCGCGCCCTCCTCACCGAACGCTCCCTCCCCGCCGGCACGGTGATCTCCGCCGCAGCCGCCTGGGCCCAGCTCTTCGGGCTCATCAGCTTCGAGGTGCTGGGGCAGTTCAACCAGGTCATCGACGACCGGGAGGCGCTGTTCACGCAGGGGGTCACAGCGCTGGCGCGGCAGGTGGGACTCTCGGCGGAGAGGTAGCTGTACCGCTCGGCCCGAGGGGGTGGTCCTGGACGGGGCCACCCTCTTACCTGTTCCCGCACGCGGACAGGTTTCCTTCGTGCGTGAAGTGGTTTTCGCCCCTCCCGTACCCATTCCCCGGTGCTACTCGCTGGTTTCTTTTCCGCTCGATGAGAAGGCGGGTTGTGTGCGCTCCAGGGTCGGATGCAAGCTCTGCGTGTCGACGTCGGGAGACCGGGGCGCGGTAATCCTGGTGTTTCTCATGATGTCGCCCGGTGTTTTCCCGCAATTCCCGAGGGACGGGTCCGTCTGTGACCCGGGGGCAACCGGCGTCGGCTTCTAGGGCATTTACAGAATCGACGTTGGATCGAGGTACCGGTCAATGGCTGGAATGGCTGTCGTCGGCATGTCGTGCCGATTCCCTGGAGCCGCCAATATCGACGAGTTCTGGCAGATCCTGGTGAAAGCGGAACCACAGTTCGCGGCTGTTCCGGCATCGCGCTGGGACCACTCCGTGTATCACCGCCCGGGTGATTTCCGAGATCCGCACTCCGTGTACACGGACCAGGTCGCGTTCCTGGACGAGGTGGACCGCTTCGCCCCCGCGCATTACGGAATCCCGCCGCGCCGGGCGAGGGTGATGGACCCGCAGGCGAAACTGTTCGTCGACCTCTCGCGGGAGGCGCTCCAGGACACCGGCTGGGAGCAGGACGGGTTCGACAGGTCGCGGACCGGGGTCTTCTGCGGGGTCACCTCGCTCGACCACCGGGACATCAGCGTCTCCCGGATCACCGCGAACCTCCTCGCGGACGGCTCCCTGCACGACGGCGAGAGCGACCCGGAGCTGATGGACCGCCTCCACGAGGCGCTCGGCTCCTCGCTGATGCCGATGAACCCGTTCACGATCCCGGGCTGCCTCGCGAACATGGTCCCGTGCACGGTCAGCGAGGTCCTCGACCTCGGCGGCCCGTCGATGTCCCTGGACGCGGCGTGCTCCTCGGCCCTCGTCGCCCTCGACACGGCGGTCAAGAGCCTCACCACGGGCGCCTGCGACATCGCCCTCGTCGGCGGGGTCTACCTGAGCTTCAGCCCGACCCCCCTGGTCGGCTTCGCACGGGCCGGCGCCGTCTCCCGCGCGGGCCGCTGCCGCCCCTTCGACGAACGCGCCGACGGATTCGTCCTCGGCGAGGGCGGCGCCACCCTCGTCCTGCGCCCCGTCGAGGACGCGATCGCGGCCGGCGACCGCATCTACGCCGTCATCACCGGCGTCGGCTCCGCCAACGACGGGCGCGGCGGCGGTCCCATGACCCCGCAGGCCCAGGGCCAGCTGGCGGCTCTGCGCGCCGCCTACAAGGACGCCGGGATCGGCATCGGTGACGTCGACCTGCTGGAGGCCCACGGCACCGGCACGCCCGTCGGCGACCGCACCGAGGTCGAGGCGATCGGCATGCTGCGCGCCGAGGAGGGCGCCGACCGGCCCTGCTACCTCGGCTCCTCGAAGGCGCTGATCGGCCACAGCCTCTCCGCCGCGGGCGCGGCCGGCCTCGTCAAGGCGGCCCTCGCCGTCCACCACGGCGTCGTGCCCCCGCAGCCGGCGGAGATGCGCGTCAACGCCGACATCCCCGTCGACCAGGCCGGGCTGAGCCTGACGGTGACCCCGAAGGAGTGGCCGCACGACGGCGTCCGCCGGGCCGGCGTCAGCTCCTTCGGCTTCGGCGGCACCAACGTGCACGCCGTCCTGGAGAGCGCCCCGCAGACCGCCCAGCCGCAGGACGAACGCCCCGACGAGCCCTGGCTGTTCCTGCTCTCCGCCGGAGACCCGAAGGTCCTCGCCGAGTACGCCGACACCCTGCACGACTCCCTCGTCCGCGACCCGTCCGCCACCCCCGAGGAGGTCGCCCGCACCCTCGCGACGCGTGAACTCCTCACCGCCCGCCTGTCGTTCGTCGCCGCGAACCGCGAGGAACTCCTCGACAAGCTCCGCCAGTCCGCGAGCCGCCTCGCGGACGGCGCCCTCGGCGAACTCGCCCCCGGCATCCACGCCTCGGCCAAGCCGCTGCCGCCACAGGAGCGCCGGATCGCGTTCGCCTTCCCCGGCCAGGGCTCCCAGCGCCCCGGCATGCTCGCCGACCTCGCCCGCCGCTTCCCGGCCGTCGCCGCCCGGGCCGCCGAACTCGCCGCCGCCACCGCCGAGGACGCCCCGACCGTCGCCGAGTTCCTCCCCGGGCTGCTGTGGGAGGCCCACGGCGAGGACGACACCGAGGCGCAGGCCGCCCTCACCGTCACCGACATGTGCCAGCCCGGCCTCGGCATCACCGGCGTCACCACCATGGAACTCCTCGCCGCCTGCGGCATCGAACCCGACCTCGCGGTGGGCCACAGCGTCGGCGAGTTCCCCGCCGCCGTCGCCGCCGGCGCCTTCGCACCCGAGGACGCCGTCCGGTTCATGGCCGTCCGCGGCGCCGCCCTCGCCGCCGCCGTCCCCTCCGGCACCGGCGCCATGCTCGCCGTCCAGGCCCCCATAGCCGACGCCGAACGCCTCGCCGAAGCCGTCGAGGGCGTCTGGCCCGCCTGCTACAACCACGAGGGCCAGGTCGTGTTCAGCGGCAGCGCCGAGGCCGCCGAGGCCCTGCGCGAACACTGCGCCGCGAACGGCACCGCCGCCGTCCTGCTGCGCGTCTCCCACGCCTTCCACTCGCCCCTCGTCGCCGCCGCCGACGAGGTCATGGCCGACACCATCGCCGCCCTCCCGCTCACCGGTCCCGCCCGCCCCTTCGTCTCCGGCGTCAGCGGCGCCAGTGCCGAACACCCCGACGGCATCAAGGAGTTGTGGGCCCGCCACAACACCGCGCCGGTCCGCTTCACCGACGCCGTCCGCACCGTCGCCGACTCCGGCGCGGCCTTCCTCGTCCAGATCTACGGCGGCGACACGCTGCTGCGGATGGCCCGCCGTACCCAGGCGGGCGCCGGGCTCGGCCTCGTGCCGCTCACCGTGTCCCGCGCCGACGACGGGCGCGCGCTGCTCACCGGGCTCGGACGGCTCGCCGTCGCGGGGGCGCCGGTGAACACGGCGCCGCTGTTCGCCGGGAGCGCCGGGCGACTGCTGTCGCTGCCGCCGTCGCCGCTCGCGACCGGCGTCTACACCATCCGTACGGGGGCCGGGCGGCCCCAGCGCGAGGCGGCCGAGCGGGTCGTGGCCGCTCAGGTCACCGGGTCCGCCGAGTCCGTCGAGTCTGTTACGGCGCCGCTGCGCTCTGTCATTCCTTCCCCCGTCCCCGCCACGTCCCACCAGAACGGAGAGCCTCGGATGAGCGGACTCATCGAGTTCCTGCACGCCCAGGTGTCCCTGCTCCAGTCCTTCGACCCGGCCGCCGCGCGCGTCCTGCCGCTCCCGGCGACGCCCGTGCCCGTCCAGGAGGCCGCGCCCGTCGCCGCCCTCGCGCCGGTCCCTGCGCCCGCTGCCGCTCCTTCGGCCGCCGCACCGGTCGCCGCTCCGGCCGTTCCTTCGGTGCCCGAGGACGTCTTCGGCACCGTCATCGACACGATCACCAAGGTCAGTGCCTACCCGCAGGACTTCCTGCGCTCCGAGCACGTCTTCGCCACCGACCTCGGCTTCGACTCGATCATGCTCGCCGAGCTCGCCACGCGGCTGCGCAAGCAGTGGCCGCACCTGGAGGTCAAGGCCGCCGAGATGATGGAGATCGCGTCCGTCGGCGACCTGGTGCGGACCGTGGAGAGCCGGCTCGGTACGCCGTCCGCCACGCCGTCCGTGCAGCGGACGGTCATCCCGAGCCCCAAGGCGGCGCCCGCGCCCGCCGCGCCCGCACCCGCTCCGGTGTCCGCCCCGGACCGCCGGGAGTCCGCCGACGTACGGCTCTTCCCCGAGGTCCGCGCCTCCCTGGAGCGCAAGGCCGGCCTGGAGGCGGCGGCGACCGTCAACCCGTACTTCCTGCGCCACGAGGGCACCATCCGCGACACCAGCCGGGTCGGCGACCACGAGCTGATCTCCTTCTCCAGCTACAACTACCTCGGCCTGTCCGGGCACCCCGAGGTCGCCGACGCGATCCAGGAGGCCGTCGCCCGTTACGGCTCCTCCGTCTCCGCCGCGCGCATCCTGTCCGGCAACCGGCCCCTGCACGACGAACTCGACCAGGGCCTCGCCGAACTCGTCGGCGCGCAGGATGCGTTGAGCCTCGTCAGCGGACACGCGACCAACGTCACCGTCATCGGGCACCTCATGGGCTCCGAGGACCTGATCCTGCACGACGCGCTTGCGCACGACAGCATCATCCAGGGGTGCCGGCAGTCCGGCGCCGCGCGCCAGCCGTTCCCGCACAACGACCTCGTCGCCCTCGACCGGATCCTCGGCCACGTCCGCGGCAACTACCGGCGCGTGCTGATCGTCGTCGAAGGCGTCTACAGCATGGACGGCGACACCGCCGACCTGCCCGCCCTCGTCGCCATCAAGCAGAAGCACGACGCGCTCCTCATGGTCGACGAGGCGCACAGCATCGGCGTCATGGGCAAGACCGGCGGCGGCATGGCCCAGTACTCCGGCGTCCACCCCGACGACGTCGACGTGTGGATGGGCACACTCTCCAAGTCCCTGGCGAGCTGCGGCGGTTACATCGCCGGACGCCACGAGCTCATCGAGCACTTCCGGTACACGCTCCCCGGCTTCGTCTTCAGCGCGGGGCTGCCGCCGGCCTCCACCGCCGCCGCGCTCACTGCACTGCGCCTGATGCGCAAGGAGCCCGAGCGCGTCACCCGCCTCCACGACAACGCGGCGCTCTTCCTCAAGCTCGCCGGGGAGGCGGGGGTGGACGTCGGCACCAGCTCCGGAACGCCGATCGTCCCGGCCATCACCGGCGACTCGACCAAGGCCCTCCTGCTGGCCGACCGCCTCTACGCCCGCGGCATCAGCGCCAACCCGATCCTCCACCCCGCCGTCGAGGAACGCCTCGCCCGGCTGCGCTTCTTCATCACCTCCGAGCACACGGAGGAGCAGATCACGGAGTCGGTACGGATCCTCGCCGAGGAGCTGTCGGCGCTGTCCTGAGCCGGAGGGGTGCTGCCGTCCCCGGGCACCCCTCCACCGCTCCTCGCCGTCCCCCTGCGCACCCCCCAGACCGGCACCGGGGCAGCCCCACGGGTTCCCCCGCCCCTGGCCCTCGCCCCGGTGCCCCCTCCCTCGTCCGCACCTCCTCCCCAGGAAGCAGCCATGACCGAACCGATTCGCGTGGGCGTCATCGGAGCCTCCCCCGAGCGGGGCTGGGCCACGATGTCCCACCTGCCGGCCCTCACCGCGCTGCCGGACTACGAGATCACCGCCGTCGCCACCACCCGCACGGGCAGCGCCCGCCGGGCCGCCGAACGCTGCGGCGCCGCCCACGCGTTCACCGACCCGGCGCGCCTCAGCGGCCACCCCGACGTCGACCTCGTGGTCGTCGCCGTGAAGACCCCGGACCACGCCGACCTCGTCCTGCCGGCGCTGGACGCGGGCAAGCACGTCTACTGCGAGTGGCCGCTCGCCCGGACCACGAAAGAGGCGGAGGTGATGGCCGAGGCGGCGGCGCGGGCCGGCGTCCACCACGCCGTCGGCCTCCAGGCCCGCCACGCGCCCGCCGTACGGCACGCCCGCGCCCTGCTCACCGGGGGCGCGATCGGCAGGGTCACCGGCGTGAACGTGTACGCGGCGCGCGCCAAGGGCGTCGGCGGCACGATCACCTCCGACGCCGTGTACACCCTGGACCGCAGGAACGGCGCGGGCACCCTGGAGGTGGCCGGCGGCCACACCCTGGACCTCCTGGAGTTCCTGGCCGGACCGGTCACGCGGCTGTCCGCCGACCTGTGCGTGCGCCAGCCCCGGCTGACCGTCTCCGACACCGCCGAGAGCGTCGGCGTCACCAGCCCCGACCACGTCATGGTGCAGGGCCTGCTCAGCACCGGCGTGCCCGTCAGCGTCCACATCCACGACGGCAAGAGCGGCGACGCCCGCACCCGCCTGGAGTTCTCCGGCACCCGCGGCAGCCTCGCCGTCGTCTCCGAGGGCCCCGCGGCGGGGCACGGCATCCAGGTCAGCGACGTCCACCTGTACGAGGCCGCGGCCGGCGGCGCCTGGACCCCCGTCGACACGCCCCCGGAGCACCGCGCCCCCGTCGACGTCCCCGCCACCGCCGTACGCAACGTCGCCGAGCTGTACACGGCCCTCGCCGCCGACATCCGCACCGGCACCCGCACGGTCCCCGACTTCGAGACGGGCCTGCGCCTGCACGGCCTCCTCGACACGGTCCGCACGGCCGACGAGACGGTCTCGGGACAGGTCAGGGGGCTGTAGATGACCACCGCCGGCACCTTCCTCACCTCCCTCCTCGACGGCCGCCCCGACTGGCCCGCCTGGACCACCCCGCCCCGCCTCGACCGCGCCGCACAGCTCCGCGCCGACGCCGCCGCCACCCGCCTCCTCACCTTCCTCGACACCGACGCCGACCTCGAAGCCGTCGAGCGGGACGGCGAGTTGCCCGAGGGGTTCCTCAAGGCGCTGCACGACGTGGGGGCGTTCACGCTGGGCGCCGACGAGGACCTCGGCGGCCTCGGACTCGGCGCGTACGACGTGTTCCGCGTCGTCGAGGCGGCGGCCACCCGCTCGGCCGCCGTCGGCTTCCTCCTGGGCGTGCACAACGGCATCGGTGTCGGCGTCTCCCTCCTCCCGGTCCTGCCCGAAGGGCCCCTGCGCGACCTGATCCGCCGGCACATCGCCGACGGCATGATCTCCGGCTGGGCCGACACCGACCCGGAGGGCCAGGGCAACCAGTGGCCGACAGTCACGGCGACCCCCGCGTTCGACGGCGACGGCTACGTCCTGGACGGCGAGAAGCTGTTCATCAGCAACGGCCCCGTCGCGACCCTCCTCGGCGTCACCGTGACGGTCCGGGGCGACGCGCAGGCGCCGCGCGTGGGCCTCGCGGTCGTCGACACCTCCGACCCCGGCTTCCGCGTCGAGGACGAGCTGGAGCACCTCGGCGTACGGGGCCTGCCGAACGCACGGCTGACCCTGACCGGCGTCCGCGTCCCCGACGCGCATCTCGTGACCGTCCCGGAGGGCGACCCCCGCCGCACCCCGGTGTTCGCGTCGGCGGTGATGACCGCGCGCCTGCTCATCCAGGCGGCCCCCGCGCTGGCGATCGCCCGCAACTGCCTGCGCTGGTCGGTGGAGTTCACCGCGCGCCGCCGGATCGACGGGGCGGGCCTGGGGGAGTACGACCTGACCCGCCGCACCCTCGCGCAGAACGCCGCCGACGTCCGGCTCATGGAGAGCGCCACCCGCTGGGCGCTCGCCGGACCCGCCCCGCAGGACCACTTCTTCGAACGCCAGCTGACCCGCAACATCTGTACGGACGCCTGCGCGCGGGTGGTCGACCGCACCCTGTCCCTGATGGGCGGCGAGGGCATGGAGACCGCCCGCTCCAAGCGGGCCCGGGGCGCTCTCCCGGTCCCGATGGAGCGCGCCTACCGCGACGCCCGCGTCCTGCGCACGGCGGGCGGCGTCGACTTCCTGGCCGACGTGCAGACGGCGAGCGCGCTGCTGGCGCGCCGGACGCCCGGCACGGCGCAACCGGCCCCCCACCAGGCCCCGGCGCAGGGCGAACTCTCCCCGCGCAACCGGCACCACTTCGACACCCTCACCGACCGCCTCGCCCGCTTCCCGGCCACCGTCGAGGCGGTCGCCGGAGCCGTCGCCTCCGACCCGCGCGCCCGCCAGTACCCCCTGCTGCTCCTCGGCCGCATCGCCCGCGAACTCTTCGGCACCGCCGCCGTCCTGGCCGCCGCCGCGCACGACGGCGAGCAGGCCCTCACGGACGCGCACTGCACCGCCGCCGAGGCCCGCCTGCGCGACCTGACCGCCCGCCTCGACGACCCGGAGGGCCCCGACCACGCGGGGATCGCCGCCGCCCTGCTGGCCGGCTCCGGACCGACGCCCGCGCCCTGACACCCGGCGACCCGCACCCGCCACCCCACCCCCGCAGGAGCCCGTCATGCCCACCTCACCCGCAGTCGAGGTACCACCGCTCCTCCCCGCCCCGCCGCCCCCGAATCCCGAACTCCGCCCCGCGCACGAGATGTTCCTGGCGGTGATGGCCGCGCCGTACCTCCACCGCCCCGCCCCCACCTCCGGGAGACGACGGTGACCGTCGGCAGGCTGACCGCCGGGGACGTCGAGGACTACCTGGGCCCCGCCGAGGGCCGCTACTTCGGCAGTGGCTTCCGGCGCGTGCGCCAGCGGCTGACCGCCATCGCCCTGACCGGCGGCCCGGAGTCCACGCGGGCGACCGCGACCGCGTCGGTCGGCTACCCGGGCGACTGGTCCGCGAAGGGCACCGGCGGGCTCGTCCCGCACCTCAGCACCATCGACGCCCTGGTCCTGGCCGCCCGCACCGCCGAACTCCTCCTCACCCACGCCTACGGCCTCGACGCGGGCGCCCGCTCCCGGATGTGGCTGCGCCGGGTCGTGATCCGGGCCGGCGACCGCCCGCAGGAGGACCTCGCCCGGCTCCCCGTGCACGGCACGGTCCGCCCCGCCGAGTCGGTCGCCGTCGCCGACGGCCTGCGCACCTCCGTCGTGGGCGTCACCATCGGCTCGATGGACGTGCGCTGCGAGGTCCAGCACGAGGACCAGGGCGGCTACCGCCCCTCGCCGGGCGCGCTGTACGAGGACGCCGACACGGCGCTGGGCGCGCCGGACGGCCAGTACTACGCCGAGCTGTTCCGGTGGCGCGGACAGCGCGTCACCCACCTCGCCGTCGACGCCCCGGCGGGACGCGCGGACGCCGAGGTCACCCTCACGCCCGCGCCCGGCGAGAGCGCCGGCACCGGCCTTGAGGCCGCGTACGCGCCGAGCGCCTCGATGGTCGACGCGATCGCCGTCATGGGCCAGCTCGCCCAGATCCTGATGTACGAACTCGACGGCCTCACCCGCGGGGGCAGCGACACGCTGTGGCTGCGCCGCGCGGAACTCGCCACCGACCTGCCGCTGCGCGCCGTGGACCGCGCCTTCCCCGTGCACGCGCGGGTCGCCGACTCCCGGCTCGTCGACATCGACGACCGCCGGTGGCGGGTCTGCGACCTGTCCTACGGCTTCCACGGCATCACCGGCACCTTCTCGGTGACCCACCGACTTCCCGACCGAGGAACGCGATGACTCCTCCCGCACGGCCGCGCAGGATCGCCGTCTCCGGCACCTACTGCACCGGCAAGACCACCACCACGATCGCCCTGGCCCACCTCACCGGCGTACCCCGCACGCACGCGCGCACGATGCGCGAGATCCTCGCCGACGCCCTGCCCGGCAGGCGCCTCGAGGAGTGCACGGCGCCGGAGCTGATCCAGCTCGGCATCCAGCGCTACACCGAACGCGCCGTCCAGGAGTCCCGCCTCACCGGCGGCTTCCTCTCCGACGGCTCCTCGCTGCACGAGTGGGTCTACGGCAAGGTGCGCGTCCGCGCCGGCATCCACCCCACCGACGGCTACGACGCGAGCGACACGCCGCCCGACTTCTACGAGGAGGTCGTCGACTCCCTGGGCGCCGTGTTCCGGCGGCACGCGCGCACCGCGTACGACGTCTTCGTGCACCTGCCCGTCGAGTTCGACCTCGTCGAGGACGGCCACCGGCCCGTCTCGGAGCGGTTCCGCCGGATGTCCGACGAGCTGCTGCGCACGACCCTGGACGACCTCGCGATCCCCTACCACGTCGTCGGCGGGCCGATCGAGGAGCGCCTCGCGACCATCGTCGACATCTTCGGCCTGCCGACCCGCATGGGTCTCACGCACGCCGTCGACCTCGCCTGTGCGGAGACCGCTCGCACCGCCGCTCTCGCCTGACACCACCCGCCGCACCGCCCTCCCCAGGAGCACCCTTATGCCCGAAACGACTGACACCTCCGCGTTGTTCCGGCCTTTCTCCATCGGCTCCCTGAATCTGCCGAACCGGATCGTGATGTCGCCGATGACCCGCGACTTCTCGCCCGGCGGCGTGCCCGGCCCGGACGTCGCCGCCTACTACGCGCGCCGCGCCCAGGGCGGGGTCGGCCTGATCGTCACCGAGGGCACGGTCGTCGGCCACCCGGCGTCCGCGCCGACCCCGACCGTGCCCCGCTTCCACGGCGAGGACGCCCTTGCGGGCTGGGCGCGGGTCGTCGAGGAGGTCCACGCGGCGGGCGGCCGGATCGTCCCCCAGCTGTGGCACGCGGGCCTGGAACGCAAGGGCGACGGCGTCCCCGACCCGCACGTCCCCGCCGTCGGCCCGGACACGCTCACCGAGCCGGAGATCGCCGGGATCGTCGCCGCCTTCGGCCGGGCCGCCGCCGACGCCCGCCGCCTCGGCTTCGACGGCGTCGCCCTGCACGGCGGCCACGGCTACCTGATCGACCAGTTCCTGCGCCCCGGGACCAACCACCGCACCGACGCGTACGGCGGCGACCTGAAGCGCCGCACCCGCTTCGCCGCCGAGGTCGTCGCCGCCTGCCGCGCCGCCGTCGGCCCCGACTTCCCCGTCATCCTGCGCGTCTCGCACTGGACAGTCAGCGACTTCGACGCCCAACTCGCCTCAGGACCCGAGGAGTTGGCGGAACTGCTCGACCCGCTGGTACGCGCCGGGGTGGACGTCCTCGACTGCTCGGCCCGCCGCTACTGGCTGCCCGGCTTCCCCGCCACCGGCTCCGAACTGAGCCTCGCCGGCTGGGTCCGCAAACTCACCGGCCTGCCCACGATCGCCGTCGGCTCGGTGGGCCTGACCGGCAGCGAGTTCCTCACCACCCTCATCGAGGGCAAGGGCGCCGACAACGCCTCCCTCGGCGGCCTCCTGGAGCGCCTGGAACGCGACGAGTTCGACCTCGTCGCCCTCGGCCGGCTGCTCCTGTCCGACCCCGGCTGGCCGAACAAGATCCAGGGCGGCCGGCACGACGAACTGCGCCCGTTCACCGCCGAGAGCCTCCTCAGCCTCGACTGAAGCCTCGACCGACACCCCCTCACCCGACCGGAGACCTTGTCATGCGCGTCATGTTCACGCTGTTCCCCGCGACCGCCCACCTGCACACGATGGTCCCCCTCGCCTGGGCGCTGCACAGCGCCGGCCACGAGGTCGTCGTCGCCTGCGAGGCAGGCGCCCTCGACCCGGAGATCACCAGCAACATCACCGCGGCGGGCCTCACCGCCGTACCGCTCGGCGCCGGCATCGCCGGGCCGCCCCCGGAGGCCATGCAGCAGGGCCTGATGGCCTTCGCCGACGCCTGGCGCTTCGACCCGTCCCACCCCGGCGAGACGGCCGACTGGCACGCCGCGCGCGCCCTGCTCGGCGGGATGTTCTCGTTCGCCTACCCGGAGCCCGGCGAGGACGGCTCGTTCCTGGACGAGCTGATCGCCTTCACCCGCTCCTGGAAGCCCGACCTGATCCTGTGGGACAAGCTGATGATCCCGGCGGCGATCGCCGCGCGCGTGACGGGCACCCCGCACGCCCGCATCGTCTGGGGCCTCGACAGCATCGCCGCCCTGCACGAACTCACCGAGGCCGAGACCCCCGGCCGCCACGACTGGCTGAAGTGGCTCGACCCGCTGCTCTCCCGGCACGGCCTCGCCTTCAGTGACGACACCCTCCTCGGCCAGTGGAGCCTCGACCTCGTCCCGCCCGCCATGCGGCCCCCGCTGAAGCTCCCCGCGATCCCCGTGCGCCGCCTGCCCTTCAACGGCTCCTCCGAACTCCCCGACTGGCTGTACGGCGCACCCGAGCGCCCGCGCGTGGTGCTCACCCTCGGCGTCAGCCGCCGGATGATCGGCGGCGGCACCGTCTTCCCCGCGCCGGAGTTCCTGGAGCGCGTCGCCGAACTCGACGTGGAGGTCGTCGCGACCCTCGGCAGGGGCCAGATCGCCCCCGACGTGACGCTCCCCGCCAACGTCCGCACGGTCGAGTACATCCCCCTCAACCAGGTCCTGCCGACCACGTCCGTGATCGTCCACCAGGGCGGCACCGGGACGTTCACCGCCGCCGTCGCCCACCAGGTGCCCCAGCTCGTCGTCCCGGTCGTCGCCTGGGACGAGCCGCAGAACGCGCGGCACGTCGAGAAGACCGGCGCGGGCCTCGTCGCCGACGTCGACGCCCTCGACCCCGACACCCTGAGCAAGCAGGTCGCCCGCCTCCTCGAAGAGCCGTCGTTCAAGGAGGGCGCGCGCCGCCTGTACGAGCAGACGCTCGCCGCACCGGTCCCCGCCGACGTCGTGCCCGTCCTGGAGCAGCTCGTCGCCCGGCACCGGGAGGAGGCCCGCGCGTGAGGATCCTCGTCACCGGAGCCGCCGGGTTCGCCGGCTCCCACTTCGTCCGCTCCCTCCTGGCCGGCGCCTACCGCGGCTGGGAGGGGGCCCGGGTCACCGCCCTCGACAAACGGTCCGTGCCCGAGCGCCACGCGCGCGTGGAGGCCGTCCGCGGCGACGTCGGCGACCCGTTCCTGCTGCGCGACCTGCTCCCCGGCCACGACGCCGTCGTCCACTTCGCGGACGCCACGCGCGCGGACACCGGGGAACTCGTCCGCACCAACGTCCTGGGCACCCACACCCTCCTCGACGCCGTCCGGGGCAGCGGCGTGGAACGCACGGTGGTCGTCTCCAGCGCCGACGTGTACGGCCCTCCCGCGGGCGACGGCGCCCCGTGGACCGAGGAACACCCCGTGCGCCCCGTCACGCCGTACGCGACCTCCCGGGCCGCCGCCGACCTCGTCGCCCGGTCCGCCTGGCACACCCACGGCGTCGACCTGTCCGTCACCCGCTCCGCCGCCTGCTACGGCCCCCGCCAGCAGCCGGACCGCCCGCTCCCGCGCCGCCTCACGGCCCTCCTGGAAGGCACCCGCCCACGCCCGTACGACGACGCGCCGGCCGTCACCGAATGGCTGCACGTCGACGACCACTGCCGCGCCGTCCACCTGGTCCTCAACCGGGGCCGCGCGGGCGAGACCTACCACGTCGGAGGCGAGGCGGTCGCCCCCGCCGCCCTCGCCGAACAACTGCACACCCTCACCGGCACGCGCGCGGTGGCGCACGACAGCGCCGTACCCGCGCGCACGGCGCTCGACGACAGCCGTATCCGCGACGAACTCGGGTGGGCGCCCGCCGTCCCCTTCGAGCAGGGGCTCGCGGACACGGTCGACTGGTACCGCGACCACCCCGGCTGGTGGACCGCCGCGCGCCGCGCGCGCGAGACGACGACGGCAGCCGCCTGACACGCGAGGCCGAGGGCATGGGGACCCCTCGGCCACGCGCGCATTGCACCGCGCCATTGCCGAAGGTTCGGACTAATGACACGGACCTTGTTCCCGTGCAACGGAAGGTCGCCCGAAGCACGCAGGGCACAGTCTTGCCACTTCCGGTAATCAGGAACAACCGTTCTTCCGAACAGTGGAAAGAAATCCAGGTTTACGGGCGTAGATCTCCGCCCTTAATAGAGCGACTGAACGACTAAGCGAGTCCGAGGTGCCCGAATCACGCCTGGTGCCCCCCTTTTGACTCACGCCGGAACGCACCCGGTGTCATATTCACGCGGCGCACGAAGAACTTGCCGAAGTTGGTCACCTCGGAGAATCCGAGCTGACGCGCGATCGCGTTGATCGGCAGGTCCGTGTGGACCAGCAGCCGGCGCGCCTCCAGCGCCACCCGCGCGTCGATCACGTCCTTCGTCGACGTCCCCGCGACCGCCCGGCAGGCCCGCGACAGCGCGCGCGTGGAGCAGCGCAGCGCCGCCGCGTACTCCTCGACCAGCCGGGTCGTCGCGAACGAACGGTCCAGCTCGCGGCGGAAACGCAGGAACAACTCGCCGTGCTCGCCGCTGAACGCGGACGTCTTCTCCCTGTGCCGCAGCCTGCACATCTGGTCGATGTGCAGCAGGGCGACGGCCATCAGATGCTTCAGCAACTCCTCGCCGAGCCCCTGGTCGGGCCGCGTGTACTCCTCTCCCAGCAGGTCGAGGACCCGCCGGAACGCGGCCAGTTCACCCTCCCGCAGGCGCCAGTGCGAGGGCCGCAGGACGTCGTCGAGCATCCCCATGTGCGCACTCATGCGCAGCGGGAACGCCTCCGTGAACATGATGATGTCCGCATCCAGGGCCGGGTCCGCGGTGAACTGCACGACCTGATTGGGGCGCGTCCACAACAGCGTTCCCGGGCGGATCGCGAACCGGTCGGAGTCGATGGAATAGTTTCCTCCGCCTTCCGTCACGAGCATGACCTGATGGAAGTCCAGGCGGTGCGGACTGGCGTAGAACTCCATGTCCGCGAAGGTGCGCAGCGTGCCCAGCGAGGTGACCGCGAGACCGAGTCCGGGGCGGCAGACGGGTGAGAAGGGGACGACGGGGATCGCTAACGATGCGAAATCGACCATGGGCGTTCCGGAATCGACCTTTCTCGCTGCTCTTGAGGGTTCAATCATAGACGTGGTCGCCCGATGCCGGATCACTTCTGGTTCCCCACACGTGCTGTCAGGTGCCCGCACGTGTCAACACGCATCCCCGTAAGCACCCTTGTCATGAAGGTGAAAGGAACCTGAACGGGATGACCACTCCCCACTCCTCCCCGGAGCGTTCGGTCGTCGACCGGACGCTGAGCATCCTTGCCGCCTTCGACGCGGACAGCAGGACCCTGTCCCTCAGCGACATCAGCCGGCGCTGCGGCCTGCCCGTCGCCACGGTCTACCGCATCGTGAACAAACTCCACGGCTGGGGCGCCCTCGAACGCTCCGCCGACGGCGGCTACAGCATCGGCCTGCGCCTGTGGGAGACCGCCTGCCTCGCCCCGCGCGTCTCCCACTTCGTCGAGGCCGCCCACCCCCATCTCGTCGCCCTGGCCCAGCAGACCTCGGCCGCCGCGACCATCGCCATCCGCGACGGCAGCGAGAGCCTCTGCCTCGCCTTCGTCTCCGACGACCCCCACCCCGCCGCCGGCGGCAACCTGGAGCGCCGCCGCGTCCCCCTGCACGCCACCGCCGTCGGCCTGGTCCTGCTCGCCCACGCCGACGAGACCGCCCAGCAGGAGGCCCTGGCGCCGCCCCTGCGCGCGTACACACAGACCACCGTCACCGACGTCACCGAAGTGCGCCGCGGTCTGGTCCGCGTGCGCAGGGAGGGGCACGCGTTCCTCCACGGCGCGTACGCGCCGGGCCGCAGCAGCCACGCCGTACCCGTGCGCGACGCGCGCGGGACCGTCGTCGCGGCCCTCGGAGTGATAGGGCCGCCCGAGGTCGTCCAGCCCGTGCGCACCGCACCCCATCTGCACGCGGCGGCGGGCGCGATCGCCCGGGGGCTGCGCGCGGACGGGTTCGCCTGGACCGAGATGGGAGCCTGACGTCCGCGCGGTGCGCGAGGGGCTTCGGCCGGGTAGGACTGATCCGGACGACCCCTCGCGCCCGCCCCGGAAGACAGGCAGACAGCAGACGATGACGGACCCTCAGGACTCCAGCACCTCGGCCCGCGTGCGCGCCCGGGAGGACGCGATATGACCCATCTCGCCGTCATCGACATGCAGCACGTCTTCGCCGACCCCACCAGCCCCTGGGCCGCACCCCGCTACCGCGAGGCCGCGACCGGCGTACGGGGCCTGCTGCCAGCCTTCGAGGACGGGGACGACGTCACGTTCACCCGCTTCGTCGCCCCCGAGGAGCCGGCCGGCGCCTGGCGCGCGTACTACGCGCAGTGGCCGTTTGCCCTCCAGCCGGCGGATGCCGCCCTATGGCATCTGACGGATGGTTTCTGCGCCTTCGCGCCGCAGGTCCTGGACGTCTCCGCCTTCGGCAAGTGGACCCCCGCACTCGCCGCCCGCGTCGCCCCGCACGGCCGCCTCGTCCTCGCGGGCGTCAGCACGGACCGCTCCGTCCTGTCCACGGCCCTCGCCGCGGCCGACGCGGGCGTCGAGGTCCTCGTCGCGGCGGACGCGTGCGCGGGGGCCAACGACACGGCGCACGCGAAGGCGCTGGACGTGATGGACCTCTACCAGCCGCTGATCAAGGTGACGACGGTGGCGGGGGTGAGGGCGCTGCTGGGACGCTGAAAGAGCGTCAGAAAGGGCGTCAGAAAGGGCGCCGGAAAGGGCTCGGAGGCCACCGGAGCCCCTCAGAACCCCTCAGAACCCCTTCCCGGGGTTCAGGATGCCCAGCGGGTCCAGCGCCTCCTTCACGCGGCGGTGGAGCCCGTACGCCGCCGGCCCCAGCTCCTCCGCGACCCACTGCCGCTTCAGCACCCCCACCCCGTGCTCCCCGGTCAACGTGCCGCCCAGCCGCAGCGCCAGCGCGAAGATCTCCCCGGCGGCCTCCCACGCGGCGTCCGGGAGCCGGTCGAGCGCCGGGTCCACGACGACGATCGGGTGCAGGTTGCCGTCGGCGGCGTGCGCGAGCGTGAACACCGGCACGCCGTGCCGCGCCGAGATCGCCCGGATCTCCCGCGCCGCCTCGGCGAGCCGCGACCGGGGTACGGCGATGTCCTCGATCAACGGCCGCCCCAGCCGCTCCAGCGCGGGCAGCGCCTGCCTGCGCGCCGCGAGCAGCGCCTCCGCCTCCGCCGGGTCCTCGGTCCGCTCGACGGCCGTCGCGAGCGGCGCCAGCACCTCGGCGACCGCCGCCGCCTCCACCCCCGCACCGGCCCCGTCGCACTGCACCACCAACAACGCCTCCCCGCGCGCCCTGAGCGCCGGGTCGACCGCCTCCAGCACCGGCCCGTCCAGCAACTCCGCCAGCGCCGGCACCACGCCCGCGCGGGCGATCGCGTACGACGCCCGCGCCGCCGCCTCGAACGACGCGAACCACGCCGCCAGCGTCGCCGACGCGACCGGCACCGGCCGCAGCCGCAACGTCGCCGACGTGATCACCGCGAGCGTCCCCTCCGAACCCGTCAGCAGCGCCGTCAGGTCGTACCCGGTGACCCCCTTCACGGTCCGCCGCCCCGTCCGTACGACCGTCCCGTCCGCGAGCACCGCCTCCAGGCCCAGCACGCTGTCCCGGGTCACCCCGTACTTCGCGCACCTCAGCCCGCCCGCGTTGGTCGCGATGTTCCCGCCGATCGTCGACCACGCCGCGCTCGCCGGATCCGGCGCGTACCGCAACCCGTGCGCGCCCGCCGCCCGGTCCAGGTCGGCCGTGACGACCCCCGCCTCCACGACGGCCAGTTGGTCCTCGGCGTCGAGTTCGAGGACGCGGTCCATCCCCGACAGGTCGAGCACCAAGGAGCCCTCACCGGCCGACGCACCTCCGGAGAGCCCCGTACCGGCACCCCTGGGGACCACCGGCACGCCCAGAGAGTGGGCGTGCCGCAGCACCGTGCCGACGTCCTGCACGCGCCGCGCATGCACCACCGCCAGCGGCAGCCCGTCCGGACGCGTCCCCGACCGGTCCGTGCAGTGCGCGGCCAGCGTGCGCGGGTCCGTACTCAGCCGGTCCGGCGGCAGGTCCCGCGCGAGCAGACCCAGCACGCGCGCGGGCGCGACCGCCGACGTACCCACGGACGCGCTCACAACCCCAGCGCCTTCCCGCCGATCGCCAGCAGCGACACGTCCTCCTGCGGCGCGTGCACCGGCGCGCACTGGACGTCCCGGAAGTGCCGCTCCAGCGGATTCCCGCGCGCCAACCCCGGATTCCCCAGCAGCCGCACTGCCAGCTCCACGGCCCGCACCCCGTGCCGGTCCGCCAGCACCCGCGCGCCCAGCGCCTGTTCCGGCGTGTACGACGCGTCTCCCGCGTCCAGCCGCGCCGCCCCGCCGAACACCAGGTCCTCCGCGCCCGCGAGCAGCACCTCGATCTCCCCGGCCGTCCGCCTGAACCGCTCCGTACGCGCCACCGCGTGCCCCAGGTTCGCCGGCACGCGTGCGTGCGCGAACGTCCGGAAGAAGTCCTGCGCCGCCCTCGCCACGCCCAGGTACAGCGCCGCCAGCGGCAGGTGCAGCGCCGCACCCGCGCGGTTGTCCTGCTCGGCGGCTGGACCGTACGGGCCCAGTCCGGTCACCTGCTCGTACGGCACCTCCACGCCCCGGAACGTCACGTCGTGGCTGCCGCTCGCCCGCAGGCCCAACTGGTCCCAGCGACCGGTGATCTCGATCCCCGGTGAGCCGCCCGGTACCAGGAACGTGCCCACGCGCGGCTCGTCCTCGTCCGTCGTCGCCCACACCAGGAACCAGTCCAGGCCCTCCGCGCCCGTCACGAAACGCTTCGTTCCCTCGATCGACCAGCCGTCCGCCGTTCGCCGGGCCCTCGTCGAGGGGAGTCCGCCTCTCGCCGGGGAGCCCAAGTCGGGTTCCACGCGCGCGCGGTTGATGTGCACCGGCCTCGCGAACGACTCCTTCACCACGCGCGCGTACAGCTCCTGCGGCCAGTGCGGGTGCGTCGCCTGGCGCGCGTGCGTGGCCAGGGTCATCGCCGTGATCAGTGCCACCGACGGGTCCAGGCGGCCCAGTCTGTGCAGGATTCGGGCCGACTCCTCGACGCCGGCACCCCAGCCTCCGTACCGCTCTCCGACGGTCGCCGTCAGCAGTCCCTCCGCGTGCGCCATCGCCAGCGACTCGGCGGGAAAAGCGCCGGAACGGTCGTACTCGGCGGCGAGTTCCGCGATGCGCTCGGTCACAGGGACTTCTCCAGTTCGGCGTCGAGGTCCGTCGTCCAGAACGAGGCGACGTCCAGGCGGGAGCCGAGCGCGCCGAGTTCCGTGAACACGTCCGCGACCTTCTGCTCCGACGCGGTCGCCGCCGCGTCCACCGGCCTTGCCGCCGTGGGGCGTTGCTTCTGCTGGGCCACGAGGTCGGTCTCGGCCTGTGCGACAGGCTGGTGCGTGTTCCGCGCGATCACCTTCGCGAACTCCGCCTCGTGGCCGTCCCGTACGTACGCGTACGCCTTCGAGATCCTCGCGATCAGATCGGCTGCGGCCTCCTTCTGGGCCGCGCTCTTCAGCACGCTGTCCCTCGCCGACCACAGGAAGTTGCCCGAGAGGATGTCCGCGCCGGAGCCGATCGTCGTCGCGCCCTGCTGGTGCGCGGTGATGATCGACGTGCCGTACGAGGCGAACGCGTCGATGGAACCGCCGTTCAGTGCGGCCAGGCCGTCGTTGGGGAGGAGGGGTTTGGCGTCGATGTCGGACCACTTGAGGCCGGCTTGCTTCAGGAGTTCGTACAGGAAGTAGTGGGCGGTGGTGTTCTTGACGTAGCCGACGGTTTTTCCCTTGAGCCCACCGATGTCGGTGACCTTCGACCCCTTGGGGACGACGACTTCCTGGTTGAGGGTGGATCCCGACTGGACTGCTACGACTTTGAAGTTGGGTTTGCCGTCGGCCGCGGCGAAGACGGGTGGGATCTCGCTGGAGGAGGCGAGGTCGAGTGCACCGGCTCGAACGGCTTCGAGTTGTTTGTCGCCGCCTTGGAAGGTGCTCCACTTGATGTGGTAGGGGGTGTTGTCGAGGTTCGCGAACTTCAGTGCCGCTTCCTCGACTTTCCATCCTGTGGCGCCCACTCGGAGGGTTACGTCGGAATCTGCTTGAGCGTTACCGCCGCAGGCGGTGGCAACCGGCAGAAGGAGAACGGCGAGGAGAAGGGAGGCGCGACGGCCGGGACGAAACAACACGGGGTTCTCCAGTTCTTCAGGCAACCTTTGAAACGCCGGCTCGATGAGCCAACTCCTGCCGGACCAACGGCAATACGAACCGCGCATAGTCGATCGCGTCGTTCAGCGGGTCGTACCCCCTGATGGACAGCAGGTCACACCCGATGTCCACGTAGTCCAGCAGCGCCTTCGCAACAGTCTCCGGCGATCCCACCAGTGCCGTAGATGCCCCAGCCGCATTCGTCGCCACCGCCGGTGCGGTCCACAAGCACCGGTCATGAACCTCCCCCCGGCCGGCGATATCAAGAAGCCGCTGCGACCCCACATTCGCAGGCCGCCCCGCAGTCTTGTAATGCCGCAGCAACTCCGTGTTCCTGGCCTGGTCCTTCAGCACCCCGAGTGTCCGATAAGCCTTCTCCCAGGCGAGTTCATCGGTAGCCGCGATGATCGGCCGGAACGACACCCAGATGCGGGGCCGAGTCCGCCCCGCCGCATCGGCAACGGCATTCACGGAGGCGATCTGCTCAGCCGTTTCCTTCAGCGGCTCACCCCACAAACCGAAGATGTCCCCCTGCTGTCCACCGACCCGATACGCGTCCTGCGAAGACCCCCCGACAGAAATCGGAATGAGCCCGTTCACCGGCTTGACGTCGGAGTGATACCCCTCGAACCGGAAGTACTTCCCCTCGTGGGAGACAGGCCCCTCGGCCTCCCACACCTTCCGCAGGATCTGGATGTACTCGTCCGACCGCTCGTACCGCTCGGCCTTGTCGAGATAATCCCCCTCCCGCCGCTGCTCCTCGTCACTCCCCCCGGAAATGATGTGCACGGTCAACCGCCCCCGGCTGATCCGGTCCAGCGTGGCGAGAGCCCGGGACGCGTGGGTCGGGAAGATCACCCCGGGCCGGTGGGCCAGAATGGGCCGCACCCGCTCCGTGTGCGTCGCGACGAACTGCGCGATCTGGAACGCGTCCGGCGACGCCGAGTGGTACGCGACGAGCGTGTGGTCGAACCCTCCGTCGTCCAACGCCCGCGCGTACTTGCGGAGATGGTCGACGTCGAGGCCGGTCCGGCTCGCGGCGGCCGGTCCTGAGGCCCCCGCGTCGGTGTGGACCGCGCTGATGAACTCGACAGGCATGATGGTCAACTCCCTTGAACGAGAAGGTCACTTGAGTACGGACGTATCGGCTGCCGAGGCCACCTCGACGTTGGGCTTCAGCACCCCGATCCCGTTCATGAGGTCGGCGACGCCCTGTACGGTCCTGTCGATCTCCGGTGTCACCGGCAGGACTTGGCTGTACGCCGCCGACGCGAGCGTCCTCGCGACCGCCGCGTCCGCGCCGTTGCGGTCCTGGATCGCCCGCGCGTACGCGTCCTGGTGCGTGCTCGTCCACGTCAGCGCCGTACCGAGCCGCTTGAGGAAGTCGCCCAGCGCCGCCTTCTTCGCCGGGTCCGCCAGCGTTTTCTCCGCCGCTCCGATGAAGCCGTAGCCGCTGACCCTGCCGTCCGCGCCGTCGACGATCAGCTTGCCGCCCTGGTCGAGTGCCACGGCCTGGTAGACGCCGAAGATCGCCCACGCCTTGATCTTCCCGGAGGCGAACGCCGCCTGTGCGTCGGTCGGCAGGAGGTACTGGACCTGGACGTCCGAGTACGTGAGCCCCGCCTGCTGGAGCGCGTTCGCGAGGAGGTACTCCGCGATGCTGCCCTTCGCCGAGGAGACGACGACCTTCTGTCCCTTCAGGTCCGCGACGCGGGTGATCCCGGAGTCCTTGCGTACGACGATCCCCACGTGCCGGCCGTCGTTCTTCAGCGCGGCGACGTTCTTGAACTTCACGCCCCCGCTGAGCGCTTGGAGCGTCGGCAGGTCCGCCGCGTACGTCGTGTCGGCCGCGCCCGCCTGAACCGCCTGGAAGAGCGGGGCCGCGCCCTCGAACTCCGCCCACTTCACCTTGTAGTCCGCGCCCTTGAGCGCGCCGGACGCGGCGGCGATCGTCTGGAGCGTCTTCGCCTGGTCCCCGATCGTCAGGGTGACCTGGCCCTTCGACGAGGACGCGTCCGCGTCCCCGCCGCACGCGGTCAGGGACAGCAGGGCGGTCAACGTCAGCGCGGCGGCTGCGAGTCGGCGGATCACGAGGGGGTTCCTTCCAGAGTGCGGGTGACGCCGAGCCAGCCCAGGAGGCGGGCGCGCAGTGATACGAAGCCGGGGGCCATGAGGTCGCGCGGGCGGGGGAGGTCCACCGTCACCTCGTGCGCTATACGGCCCTCGTCCATCACGAGGATGCGGTCCGCCAGGAGCAGTGCCTCCTCCACGTCGTGCGTGACCAGGAGGATCGCGCAGCCGTGGGAGCGCCAGAGCTCCGCGACCAGGTGCTGCACCTTGCCGCGCGTCAGCGCGTCCAGCGCCCCGAACGGCTCGTCCAGCAGCAGGAGTTCGGGTTCGCGCACCAACGCCCTTGCCAGCGACACCCGTTGGGCCTGGCCGCCGGAGAGGGTCTTCGGCCAGACGTCCGCCCGCTCCGCGATCCCGACCTCGCCCAGCGCCCGGAGCGCCAGCTCGCGGTCCGCCTTTCCCGGCAGGCCGAGGACGACGTTGCGCCACACCTTCAACCACGGGAGCAGGCGCGGCGATTGAAAAGCCGCACTGCGTTTCAGCGGGACCGTCACCTCGCCGTCGATCTCCTCGTCGAGCCCGGCGAGGATCCGCAGCAACGTCGACTTCCCGCACCCGCTGTGCCCGAGCAGCGCCACGAACTCGCCGTCCCGGACGTCGAGTCGCAGGTCGTGCAGGACCGTGTTGCCGTCGAACGCCTTCGAAAGCCCCCTGATCTCAACACTGTTGCCCATCTCTACGCCTCCCCCTCGAAGTTGGCCCGCCACCGCAGCAGCCGCCTCGACAGCACCCGCACCGCGAAGTCGCAGGCGAGCCCCAGCAGCGCGTACACGGCGAGGCACAGCACGATCACGTCCGTACGGAAGTACTGCTGGGCGTTGCTCATCAGGTAGCCGAGTCCCGCGTCCGCGTTCACCTGCTCGGCGAAGACCAGCGCCAGCCACGCCGTCGACAGGGCGTACCGGAGCCCCACGAGGGCACCGGGCAGCGCGCTCGGCAGGATCACGTACCGGATCAGCCCCAGCCGCCCGAGCCCCATCATCCGCGCGGCCTCCACGAGCCCCGCGTCCGTCGAGCGGATGCCGCCGTAGATGTTGAAGTACAGCGGGTACGTCACACCGAGCGCGACCAGCGCGATCTTCGGGGTCTCCTCGATGCCGAACCACACGATGAACAGCGGGATCAGGCCCACCCACGGGATCGCCCGGAACATCCCCATCGAGGAGTCGATGACGTCCTCCCCGAGCCGGAACAGCCCCGCCAGCAGCGCCAGCGTCAGCGCGACCACGGCGCCGATCACGAACCCGGTCGCCGCGCGCCGCCCCGACGCCGCGACGGCGCTGGGGAGTTCACCGGATTTCGTCAACTCGACGGCCTGCTTGAGGACATCGACCGGCGACGCCAGCACCGACTCCGGCAGCAGCCCCGTCGCCGACGTGAGGAACCACAGCAGCACGAGTCCGACCGGCCCCGCCGAACGCCGCACGGAACGCGGCACATTGAACCGCCGGGCAGACTTCGCCGACCCGCGCAGCGTCACGCGGGACGCGTCCGAGATCGCCCCGGCCGCCACCTCCGACCCGGCCGTGGCCGTCGCACTCATGCCAACCCCTCGGCGATCGGGGCGAGTTCGGGGGAGAGGCGCAGGCGTTCCAGGAAGAGGACGACCGTCGCGGCGGCCGTGCGGTGCAGCGCGTCGTTCAGGACGTCGTGCCGCCCGCCCCGGAAGGTCACCAACCGCACGGCGTGGTCGGCGTACACCGCGCGCGCCGACTCCAGCGGGCTCACCGTGTCGTCCGCGCCGTGCAGCGCCAGCACCGGGACGCGCACCAGGTCGAGGCGCGGGGTGTCCGGGGCCTCGGCGAGAGCGCCCCGGCGGAAGTCCGGGTCGTTCGTGAGGCGGCCCCGGTGCGTCGGGCAGGCCGTGCGCGCCTCGGCCTCCTCCTCCCAACTCCCCGCGCTCCAGGGGCGGGTGGGCAGACCCGCGAGGATCAGCGCGGCCACGCCCGGGTGTTCGGCGGCGAGCTGTGCGGCGTACGAAGCGCCGGTGTCCGAGCCGACCAGGACCTTCGGGCCCGGCAGCGACTCGTCCGCGAGCAGCTTCGCCGCCTCGTCGAGGACCGCCGGGTCGGTGGAGGCGTCGCCGAGGGCGCGTACCCGGTACGCGTCGAAGGCCAGGCGGCGGCCGAACCGCTCGTACACACCGCCGTGTTCACCACGGCCCGCCAGCAGGATCAGCGTGCCGCGCGCCGCGAGACCTTCGGGCTCGTCCCAGGAGAAAGGGGTAGCAGAGGGCATGGGTGGACCACTTCCGTGAAAGTGAAAGAAGGAAGAAAGAAGGAAGAAGGCAGGGGAGAGCGGCCGTCACACGCCGGTCGGCGCGTACGGATCAGCCGCGGGGGAGAGGGAGTTCAGCGACAGCGCGCGCTGCACGCGACGCCGAAGTCGATGACTCGGCGCTGCGTCAGAAGGGCAGCGGAAGGGGCCGTGAACAGCATGCGCCCATGATGGCCGGACGTGGCCGGATGCGTCCAACGACGATTCGGTATCGAAACCGATCAGCCATCGCGATCGATCACGCCGAGCGGCTACGGTCGCGGCATGTCCCGACCCGTGCTCGACATCGTGGCCCTGCGCAGCCTCACCGCGATCGCCGACCACGGCGGCTTCCACCGCGCCGCCGAGGCGCTCGCGCTGAGCCAGTCCGCCGTCAGCCAGCACGTCCGGAAACTGGAGAAGACCCTCGGCCGGCCGGTCGTCGAACGCGCGGGCCGGGGCACGCGGTTCACCCCGGCCGGGCGCGGCCTCGTCGAACAGGCCCGGCGGATCCTCGCCGTCCACGACGAAGCCGTCCGCGCGCTCCTCGACGTCGAGAGCGACACCGTCACCATCGGCTCCACCGAACACGCCGCCGACCAGTTCCTGCCCCGCCTCACCGCCGCCGTCCAGGCGATCCGCCCCGGCTGCCGCGTCCGCTACCGCATCGACCGCTCGGCCCGCCTCGTGGAGGCGGTGGAGCGGGGGACGGTCGACGTCGCGGTGTACGTCACGGAGGCGGCGGCGACCGAGGGCACCCCGGTCGGCGGCCTCCCCCTGACCTGGTACGCCCGCCCCGGCTGGCAACGCCCCCCGGCCCCCGCCCCGGTCCCCCTGGTCGCCATCGAGGACCCCTGCGCGATCCGCCGCCGGGCGATCGCGACCCTGGCGGCCCACGGCGTCCCGTCGACGGTGGTCGGCGACGCCGGCTACCTGGCGGGCGTCCTGGACATCGCCCGCACCGGCCAGGGCGTGGCCCTCCTCGCGGCAGTGGGCCAGCCCCCGGACGGCCTCACCCCCTGCCCCGGCCTCCCCCCGGTCCCCCCGATCCCGATGAGCGCCCTGGCGGGCCCCGGCACGGACCCGGCGACGGCACAGGCGGCGTTCGAGGCGGTACGGGGGCTGCTCACGTGAACCGGCCCACGTCTCCTGTCCCTGCGGAAAACCTCACCCCTGCCCCAACCCCCGCTCCAACGCCGCCCGCTGCAACGGCAGCACCTCCGCATGCACGCCCCGCCCCTTCGCCGTCAGCGACACATACACCCCCCGCCGGTCCTCGGCACACACCGACCGCTCGACCAGCCCGTCCTTCTCCAGCCGCCCGATGAGCCGCGACAGCGCGCTCTGGCTGAGATGGACGCGGCCGACGAGGTTCTGTACGCGGCACTGGTCGCCGTGGCGCGGCGCCTCGGCGGCGAGGAGGTCGAGGACCTCGAAGTCGCTGGCACCGAGGCCGTGGGGGTGCAGGGCGCGGTCGATCTCGCAGAGCGTGCGGGCATGCACCGTCAGGATGTCCCGCCACCGGTCCTCAAGGTCCGCCGCGGTCGCGTTCGCTGCCATGAACCGACCGTAACACCGAAATGAACGGTCAATGATCGTGCAACTTGTGCGGATGCATGTAGTGGTCAGGCAACCGGGTCCTGGAGAAGTCCGACGAGGTTTCCGTCCGCGTCCTTCACCGACGCGACGATCCGCCCGTTGCCGACGTCCTGCGCGTCCTGGAGGAGTTCGGCGCCCGTGTCCAGGAGGGCGGCGAGGCGCTCGCGCAGGTCGGTGACGTGCCAGTAGGGGACCGGCCCGGTCATGCCCTTGCCGTGGCCATTGGGGTCGAGGCCGATGTCCTGGCCGGCGGCCTTGTAACCGACGTAGTACGGCGTGTCCGCGTACGGCTCGACGCCGAGCAGCGCGCCGAACACGGCCTTCGCGCTGGTCAGGTCCTTGACGGGGTAGATGATCGTCTGGAGTCCGGCGGACATGGGGTGCTCCTCGTGGGTCTGGGCTCGTGCTGTGCCCACCACGCTAGGCCGGGCGCCGGAGATCCGCTTCTCCGATCCTGACCGGTCGTACGGAGCCTCCTCGGCGACGCGCAAAGAAGAGGGGGTGCGAGCTCCCCCGCGGCTCGCACCCCCTCCTCTGCACCTCACCTCACGTCGAGTCCCGCTTCACCAGCTCCGTCGGCAGGATCACCGCCGCCGGGTCCTCCCCGCCGATCTGCGCGAGCAGCACCCGCACCATCTCGCCGCTGATTCGGTCCCACGGCTGGCGGATCGTCGTCAGCGCCGGGCTGGACGCGACCGCGGCGGGCGAGTCGTCGAACCCGCCGACCGCGACGTCCTCCGGCACCCGCCGCCCCGCGTCCCGCAGCACGGACAGCACGCCCTGCGCCATGAGGTCGGACGCGACGAACACGGCGTCGAGGTCGGGCGCCCGCTCAAGGAGCGCCCGCGCCCCCGCCTCCCCGCTGGTGCGGCTGTAGTCCCCGGACGCGACGAGCCGCTCGTCGTACGCGATGTCCGCCTGCGCGAGCACCTCCCGGTACCCGGCGAGCCGCTCCACACCGCCCGGCGTGTCCAGCGGCCCGGTGACGACGCCGACGCGCCGGCGGCCGAGGGACAGGAGATGGCGGACCATGTCGCGGGCGCCGTCACGGTCGTCGGCGGCGACGTACGAGACCTTCGAGCCGATCCCGATCGGTTTGCCGCAGGCGACGAGGGGTACGCCGGCCTCCCGCAGCTCCTGCGCGATCGGATCGCCGGAGTGGCTGGAGACGAGGAGCACCCCGTCGACGTGCCCGGCGGTGATGTACCGCGTTATGCGCCGCCGCTCGTCCTCGGTCGCCGCCAGCATCAGCAGCAGCGGCACGTCGTGCGTGGCCAGCGCCTGGGTGCAACCCCGCAGCAGGACATTGAAGTTGGGGTCCTCGAAGAACCGCTCCTGAGGCTCCGTCAGCAGGAAGCCGACGGAGTCGGAGCGGCCGGTGATCAGCGAGCGCGCGTGCCGGTTGACGACGTAACCGGTCCTGCGGATCGCGGCGTTGACCGCCTCCTGTGCCGAAGGGCTCACGTAGTGGCCGCCGTTGAGGACCCGCGAGACGGTGCCCCGGGAGACTCCCGCCTCGCGTGCCACGTCGTGGATGGTCGGCGGCTTGCGCCTGCCCCCCGGAGTGCTCATGGTCATGACTTTACGGCCCCGGACAGCAGATCCAGGCTCCAGAACCGCTGAATGACCAGGAACAGCGCCACCAGCGGGATCACCGCGAGGAACGCGCCGGTGATCACCAGCGTGTACAGCGCGGGAGCCGCCGCGCCCTGCTTCAGGAGCGTGAACAACCCAAGGGTGATGGGGAACTTGGTGTCGTCGCTGAGCATGATGTACGGCAGCAGGAAGTTGTTCCAGATCGCGACGAACTGGAACAGGAACACCGTCACCAGACCGGGGATCATCATCGGCAGCGCGATCCGCGTGAAGATCCGCCACTCGCTCGCGCCGTCCATCCGCCCGGCCTCGACGACGTCCGCCGGAACGGCCGCGCTCGCGTAGATGCGCGCCAGGTAGACGCCGTAGGGGGAGAGGATCTGCGGCAGCATCACCGAGATGTACGAGTCGGTGACACCGGCCTTCGCCATCAGCAGGTACTGCGGGATGGCGAGGATGATCGGCGGCATCAGCACGCCCGCGAGCAGGATGCTGAACATGGACTCGCGGCCCCGGAACCGGTAGACCGCGAGCGCGTACCCGCTGAACGCGGACACGGCCGTCGACAGCAGCGCGCCGACCCCGGCGTAGAGGGCGGAGTTGCCCATCCACTGCCAGTAGACGCCGTCCCGGTAGGCGTTGAGCTGCTTGACGTTGTCGACGAAGCCCGAACCCGGCCAGAACGTGAACGTGGAGAAGAGTTCGCTACCGGACTTGGTGGACGCGATGACCACCCAGGCGACGGGCAGCAGACAGTAGACCGCCCCGATCAGCAGAGCGACCGTCGGGACCAGCGCGATACGGCTGCGCAGCGGCGGCTTCTTCTGCGCCGTGCCCGTCGTGTCGGCGGCCGAGGGGACCTTCTGGACGGCAAGAGAACTCATCGGGCTCCCTCCTCCTGCTTGGAGCGGCGGTTCGCGGCGCGCAGGAAGCCGAAGGAGAGCACCAGCGTGGCGAAGGCGATGATCACGGCCTGGGCGGCTGCCTGGTAGATGTCACCGTTGCCGAAGGCGTCCTGGTAGACCTTCATCAGCGGACTCCACGTCGTGGACACGGAGTTGGTGAGCGGTTTCAGGGTCGTCGGCTCGTTGAACACCTGGAGCGTGGCGATGATCGAGAAGAAGAACGTCAGCACCAGCGACGGCGCCACCATCGGGATCTTGATCCTCAGCGCGATCTGGAGCGGCGTCGCCCCGTCGAGCTTCGCGGCCTCGTACACCTCGACCGGGATCGCCTGGAGCGCCGTATAGATGACGATCATGTTGAAGCCGGTGCCGCCCCACACCGCGATGTTCGACAGCGCCAGGTACAGCGGCCCGCCGTCCAGCAGATCCGGCTGCGGCATCCCGAGCCGGTCGAGGATCCAGTAGAACGGGCTGACGTCCGGCAGGTACAGGAAGCCCCACAGCAGGGCGGCGACCACACCGGGAATGGCGTACGGCAGGAAGATCGCGAGCCGCGTGAACGGCGTGAACCGCACCTTGTCCGCGTCCAGCATCAGCGCGAACAGCAGCGCGAGGCCCAGCATCACGGGGACGACGATCATGCCGTACCCGACGACGCGCAGCGCGCCGTGCAGCAACTCGCTGTCGGAGAGCGCGTCGGTGTAGTTCTCCAGCCCCGCCCAGACCTCTTTCCGGGCTCCCGACCCGAGGCCGAGGCCCGAGACGTGCACCTTGCGGAAGCTGAGGTAGACCGCGTACCCGATCGGCAGCGCGAAGAACAGGGCGAACAGGACGATTCCAGGAAAGAGGAAGGCGTACGGGGCCGACTTGACCCCGTACGACTGCCGGCGTGCGGTTTTCACTCGGAGACCTCGAAGCCCTGCTTCTTCATGTCGGCGACGGTGTCGGACTGCATCTTCGCCAGCGCGGCGGAGAAGTCCGACTTGTTCTTCGCGGCGGCGCCGAACGCGTCCTTGAACGTGGTGTACGCGACGTTGACGTTCGGACCCCACGCGGAGGGCGCCGTGGTCTTGGCGACGCTCGCCGCGACCTTGTAGAAGTCGGGCTGGTTCGCGAAGTACTCCGGCGGGGTGGTGAACGCGCCGGACAGCTGCGCGGAGGTGGACGCCGGGTAGATCCCGCCCTCCTTGGCGAGCGCGTTGAGGGCGTCGCCGTCCGTGTTCAGCCAGGCCGCGAACTTCGCGGCGGCCGACTTGTGCTTCGAGTCGGTCGTCACGCCGGTCGAGGAACCGCCCCAGCTGCCGGTGGTGTTGTCGCTCGCCGACCACTGGGGGAGCGGGGCCACGGCCCACTTGCCCTTCGTGGAGGGCGCGGCGGAGGAGAGCGTGCCGGGCGCCCACACGGCGGAGACCCAGGCGATCTGCTTGCCGGTGTCGAGCGCCTTGTTCCAGGCCGGGGTGTACATCGGCTGGTTGTCGACGGCGCCCTCCTTGACGAGGCCGCCCCAGAAGTCGGCGACCTTCTTCGTCGCCGCGTCGTCGATGCCGACCTTCCACTTGTTCCCGGAGGTCGTCCACCACTTGGCGCCGGCCTGCTGGGCGAGGCCCGCGAAGAGGCCCGAGTCGTTCGCGGAGAACGTCGTCAGGTCGGTGTCCGGGGACTTCTTCTTCAGCGCGCGGGCCGTCTCGGCGAACTGCTCCCAGGTGGTGGGGACCGTCAGGCCGTACTGCTTGAAGAGGTCCTGGCGGTAGTAGAACATCATCGGGCCGATGTCCTGCGGGATCGCGTAGACCGCGTCCGTGCCCAGCGTCGTCTGCTGCCAGACGCCCTCGGCGAACTTGGACTTCGCGTCGCCGACGTTCTTCCCGATGTCCGCGAGCGCGTCGTTGGAGACCAGCGTCGGCAGCGCCTGGTACTCGGCCTGCACCAGGTCGGGGCCGTTGCCCGCCTTGTGCGCGGTGAGGATCTTGGCGACCAGGTCGTCGCCGGACGCCTGCTTCTGGACGGTGACCTTGATCTGGTCGGCCTTGCCGGGACCGTCGTTCCAGAGTTTGACGACCTTGTCCATGCCGGGCGTCCAGGTCCAGTACGTCAGCGAGACCGGACCGGAGGACTCGGATCCACCGTCGTCGTCGGACGATCCGCACGCGGCGAGCGCGGTGGCGCCGAGCGTGACGGCGATGGCGGTTGCCACGAGGCGACGGCGCTTCGTGTTCGGCATGGAACTCTCCCCTGACCTGGGCCCCACGCCTCACGCGGGGGCCTGCCATGCGATGGCACGACCTCGGACACTGCCCGTCGCAGTGCCCCGTCATGCTTCTGTGAGCGTTCACAGTAGAGAAACATCCCGGACACTTGTCAATGGTTGTTGCTGTGCGGTTATGTTGGGCTTCGAACGCCGCAGCGGTCTGTGCACGTTCCCAAATGATCGATTAACCGGGAGAGATCCATGCCGGACACCAGCCCCCAGGGCCTCACCAGGCTCGCCTTCGGCGGGGACTACAACCCCGAGCAGTGGCCGGAGAGCGTCTGGCAGGAGGACGTCCGGCTGATGCGCGAGGCCGGCGTCACCATGGTGAGCGTCGGGATCTTCTCCTGGGCCCTGCTGGAACCCGCGCGCGGGCAGTACGACTTCGGCTGGCTCGACCGGATCATCGGCCTGCTCCACGACAACGGCATCCGCGTCGACCTCGGCACCCCCACCGTCGTCCCCCCGGTCTGGTTCTACCGCGAGCACCCCGAGGCTCTCCCGGTCGCCGCCGACGGCACCCGCTACGCCTTCGGCTCACGCGGCGCCATCTGCCACAGCAGCGCCGTCTACCGCGCCGCCGCCGCGAACATCACCACCCGGCTCGCCGAGCGCTACGCCGACCACCCGGCGCTCGCGATGTGGCACGTCCACAACGAGTACGGCGTCCCCGTCTCCGCGTGCTACTGCGACTCCTGCGCCGCGCACTTCCGCCGCTGGCTGGAGACGACGTACGGCGGCATCGAAGCCGTCAACGCCGCCTGGGGCACGGCCTTCTGGGGCCAGCGTTACGCGAGCTTCGAGGACATCACCCCGCCGCGCACCGCGCCGACCGTCGGCAACCCGGGGCAGGCCCTGGACTTCAAGCGGTTCGCGGACGCCACGATGCGCGAGAACTTCACCGCCGAGCGGGACATCCTGCACCGCCTCGCGCCGGGCGTCCCCGTGACGACGAACTTCATGACCGCCCTCAGCCAGTGCGACTCCGTCGACTACTGGGCCTGGGGCCGCGAGGTCGACATCGTCACCAACGACCACTACCTGATCACCGACGGCCGCCGCACCCACGTCAACCTCGCGATGGCCGCCGACCTCACCCGCTCCGTCGGCGGCGGCGCCCCCTGGATCCTCCTGGAGCACTCCACCTCGGGCATCAACTGGCAGCCCCGCAACCCCGCGAAGGCGCCCGGCGAGATGGCCCGCAACTCCCTCGCGCACGTCGCGCGCGGCTCCGAGGGCGCCATGTTCTTCCAGTGGCGCCAGTCCCGGCGCGGCGCCGAGAAGTTCCACTCCGCGATGGTCCCGCACGGCGGCACCGACACGCGCGTGTGGCGCGAGGTCGTCGAACTCGGCGCGTCCCTCGACGCGTTGAACCCGATCCGCGGCTCCCGCACCGAGGCCGACGTCGCCGTCCTGTGGGACTGGCAGTCCTGGTGGGCGCAGAACCTCGCCTGGCGCCCCAGCGAGGACGCCGACCCGCGCGAGCGCGCCGACGCGTTCTACGAGGCCCTCTACGACCGGCACCTGACCGTCGACTTCGCCCACCCGGAGTCCGACCTGTCGACGTACCCGCTGGTCGTCGTCCCCGCGCTCTACCTGATGACCGAGGCAGCCGGGAACAACCTCCGCGCGTACGTCGCCGGCGGCGGCACCCTCGTCGTGTCGTTCTTCTCCGGCATCGTCGACGAGCACGACGCCGTCCACGACGGCGCCTACCCCGGCGCCCTGCGCGACGTCCTCGGCCTCACCGTCGAGGAGTTCTCGCCGCTGCTGGCCGGAGAAACGGTACGGCTGACCGGTGCGGACGGTGCCGAGCTGACCGGTGACGTGTGGAGCGAGTTCGTCGTGCCGCGCGGCGCCGAGACCGTGTGGTCCTTCGCCGACGGGCTCGCCGCCGGGCGGCCCGCCGTCACCCGGCACCGGCTCGGTGAGGGCACCGCCTGGTACGTCTCCACGCGCCTCGGCGCCGAGGGGCTCGACACGGTGCTGGCGCGCGCCGCCGACGACGCCGGGATCACGCCGCGCGACCTGCCCCGGGACGTCGAGGTCGTGCGCCGGTCCGGGGAGAACGCGGACTATCTGTTCGCCATCAACCACACCGCCGGTGACGTCAAGGTGCCGCTGGAGTCCGCCGGCACCGAACTCCTCACCGGCGATCCGGCCTCCGGTCACCTCGCCGTTCCGGCGGGCGCCGTGCGCGTCGTACGGCTCGACGGCTGAGCCGGACACCGACTCCCCCTTCGCCCGTGGAGCCGCGAGCCGCGGGCGGAGGGGGGCCCTCGCACCTGTACGGTCCCGCAAGGGGCTTGTGGTTGTCAGGTGCGGGACACTCCACCCCCATCACGTCGAAGGGACGACGGACGACGATGTTCCATCCCAGACGCACTCTCCAGGCCCTCCTGCTGCCGCTGGCCGCGGGCCTCGCCCTCACCGCCCTGCCCGCGCAGACCGCTGCCGCCGCCTCCACGCTCACCAACGGCGGCTTCGAGTCCGACGGCACCGGCACCGCGACCCCCGCCGGGTGGTCCACCTACTCGGCAGGCGGCCAGAACTCCGCCTCCTTCACCGAGTCCGGTGGCCACGGCGGGAGTTACCGGCTCACCCAGTGGGCGTCCAGCGCCTACAAGGTGGAGACGTACCAGTACCTGTCGGGGCTGGCCAACGGGAACTACACGCTGACCGCGTGGGTCCGCTCCGGTGGCGGGCAGAACGCGGCGTACATAGCGCTCAAGGGGTGCGGGGGCACCGAGCAGCGTACCGACATACCGGTGTCGTCCAGTGGTTGGATCCGCATTGTCACGCCGGTCAATGTGACGAACAACCAGTGCACCATCAGCATCAACAGTGACGCCAACGCCGGTAACTGGATCAATGTTGACGACCTGTCGTTCAGTGCAGGGACCACCGGTACATCGATCCATGGTGCCGACATCTCCTCCCTCGCCAAGAGCGAGGCCAAGGGCGGCGTCTACAAGAACGCCTCCGGCACCAGCGGCGACGCCCTCGGCATCCTCCGCAACGCCGGCATGAACTACGCGCGCCTCAAGGTCTGGGTCAACCCCGCCGACGGCTACAACGACAAGGCGCACGTCCTGGCGATGGCCAAGCGGATCAAGGCGTCCGGCATGAAGCTGCTGGTCGACTTCCACTACTCGGACACGTGGGCCGACCCGGGCGCGCAGTCCAAGCCGGCCGCATGGGTGGGCCATACATACAGTCAACTCAAGACGGACGTGTACAACCACACGTACGACGTGTTGAACGCGTTGAAGGCTCAAGGCACCACCGCCGACATGGTCCAGGTGGGCAACGAGATCAACGGCGGCATGCTGTGGAACGAGGGATCGACCAGTAACTGGTCCCAGCTCGCCGGACTGCTCAACAGCGGATACGACGCCGTCAAGGCGGTCAACTCGTCCACCACCGTCGCCCTGCACCTCGCCAAGGGCGGCGACCTGTCCGGCACCCGCTGGTGGTTCGACAACGCCGTCTCCAACGGCGTCAAGTTCGACGTGATCGGCCTGTCGTACTACGGCTACTGGCACGGCCCGCTGTCCGACTTCCAGACGACCCTGGACGACGCGGCGGCGCGGTACGGCAAGCCGGTGTACGTGGCGGAGACGGCGTACCCGTTCACGCTCGCCCAGGACGACTCGCTGGAGAACCAGATCGACCTGAGCAGCGAGCTGGTGAGCGGCTACCCGGCCACGGTCGCGGGCCAGACGAAGTGGATGAACGACGTCGCCAGCATCGTCGAGGCCGTCCCGAACGGCCGCGGCCTGGGTGTCTTCTACTGGGAGGCCACCTGGACCGCCGTCACCGGCAACGGCTGGGACCCCAAGGACGCCGCCTCGGGCAACGGCTGGGAGAACCAGGCGCTGTTCGGCTACGACGACAAGGCGCTCGGCTCGATGACGTGGTTCAAGCACCGGTAGCCCCCTCGGGCACCAGTGGTCACCGGCTGAACCAGTGACGAGCACGCAGGCCCGGCCGCGCACACCCCGCGCGGCCGGGCCTACTTCGTCTGCATCAGCTGGATCAGGTTGCCGCAGGTGTCGTCGAGGACCGCGACGACGACCGGCCCCGCGTCCACCGGCTCCTGCGCGAACCGCACCCCGAGCCCGGAGAGCCGCTCGAACTCGGCGCGCACGTCGTCCACGGCGAACGAGGCCGCCGGGATGCCGTCCGCGAACAACGCGGCCTTGTACGGGCCCACGGCGGGGTGCCCGGAGGGCTCCAGCAGCAGCTCGGGACCGTCGGGGTCACCGGCCGCGACGACGGTCAGCCAGCGGTCCGTCCCCACGGGCACGTCGTGCTTCGTCACGAAGCCGAGGACGCCGGTGTAGAAGCGCCGGGCCTTCTCCTGGTCGTCGACGAAGACGTTGGTCAGACGGATCCGCACGAGGTGCTCCCTGGGGGCGTGGACGGGCGTTGGCCCCCTCACCGTAGAACCCCGGCGTCCCCCGGCCGAACGGGCGCGCCCGCAGGTCGGGACGCCGTCGCCGCACGTCCCCCGCGCCGATCCGGAACCGTGCCGCACGCCCCGCGCGCGTGCGGCGTCCGTGCAGGCCGGACGGTGTGTTCCGGACGGGCACGGCGGAGTCCGGGACGGGGAGGCGTCGACTGCGGGAGAGTGGACAGACGCGGTAGGAGGAGGCCCCGACGCGAGGACGGAGGGACAGGTTCAGATGCTGAGGACTCCCGTGGCCGGGCGGCGCCTGGAGATTCTGGAATGGCTCAAGGAGCCCGCCCTGCACTTCCCCGCGCGGCGGCGCGCAGCGTCCCCCGGGCACGGCGTCACCGCCGACGCGCTCGCCCACAAGCTCGGCGTGCGCCGCAAGGCCGCCGAGGCCCACCTCGACCTCCTCGCGCGCGTGGGCCTGCTGCGGGCCGAGAAGGTCGGCCGGCGCACCTACTACCGGCGCGACGAGATCCGTATCGCCGAGGTCGCCCGGATGTTCGAGAAGGGCTGGCAGAGGTAGCGCGGGAGGGCTGCTGGGACGGGGGAGACGGGCCCGGGGAAAGCCCCGGCAAAGCCCCCTGCCCGCGCGCATGGAGACGGGTGCCGACTGAAAGGATTACCCGACTCCGACAGGAAGGTCCCACGTTCATGCACCGTCGCGCGGCTCTCGTCCCCCTCCGGTACGTCACCCTTCCGGGCCACGGCCCCGAGGACGTCGTGGCGGACGGGCAGGGCAGAGTCCTGACCGGCGTCGCGGACGGGAGGATCTTCCGGATATCCGGCCTCGACGACCCGCGCGCGGCCCGCGTCGAGCACGTGGGGGAGATCGGCGGCCGTCCCCTCGGTCTCGAACTCCTCCCGGACGGCGGCCTGCTGGTGTGCGACGCGGAGGGTGCCCTGCTGCGCGTGGACACCGGCGACGGCAGCGTGCGCGTGCTGACCGAGTCGGCCAAGGGCGAGCCCCTGAGGTTCTGCAGCAACGCCGTCGCCGTACCCGACGGGACGGTCTACTTCACCGTCTCCAGCCGGGAGTTCGCGCTGGGGGAGTGGCTCGGCGACCTCGTCGGCCACACCGGCACCGGACGCCTCCTGCGGCTCTCGCCGGGCGCCGACACGCCCGAAGTGCTCCTGGAGGGGCTCCAGTTCGCCAACGGGCTCGCGGTGAGCGGCTGCGGCGCGTTCCTGATCGTCGCCGAGACCGGCGCCCGCCGCCTGACCCGGTACTGGCTCACCGGCCCCCGTACGGGCGTCGCCGAGCCCTTCCTGGAGGACCTCCCGGGCTACCCGGACAACCTGTGGCGCGAGAGCCCCGACGGCCCCGTCTGGGTCGCCCTCGCGGGCCCCCGCGTCCCCGCGCTGGACCTCCTGCACCGCGCGTCCCCCACCGTCCGCCGCAGGGCCGCACGCCTCGCCCTGCACGCCCCCTACCGCCCCTCCGGCACGATCGGCGTCCTCGCGGTCGACGACACCGGCCGCACCGTCCACCACCTCACCCGCCGCCGCTCCGGCTTCCGCATGGTCACCAGCGTCTGCCGCACGACGGACGGCCTCCTGGTCCTCGGCAGCCTGAACGAGCCCGGCATCGCCGTCTGCGCGCCCGTATAGGACCTCACCAGCGGAGTTACGCTGAGGCCCGGCCGTGATCACGGCGGCCGGGCAGGAGATGTACGACATGACAGCGCCGAAGGCACAGCGCGTGCGCGGGGGACAGCTTCCGGTGGTCGCGGTGGTGGCCGCCGGGGGCGCCGCCGGGTCCCTGATCCGGTACGGGGCGGGCCAACTGTGGCCCGCGCGCGCGGGCGGGTTCCCGTGGGCGACCTTCGGGATCAACGTCGTCGGGTGCGCGGTGATCGGCGTGTTCCTGGTCCTCGTGACCGAGATCCTCACCGTGCACCGGCTGGTGCGGCCGTTCTTCGGGACCGGGGTCCTCGGCGGGTTCACGACGTTCTCGACGTACGCCGTCGACATCCGGAAACTGGTGGGAGAGGGCCATCCCGCCACCGGCTTCGCCTATCTGGCGGGCACCCTGTGCGCGGCTCTGGCCGCCGTATGGCTCGCGGCCGGCGCGACACGCCGTCTCTTCGCGAGGAGGCAGACATGACGAGGTTGACCGGCAGTGCTCTGAGGTTGACCGTGTTGATCGGGGAGAGCGACACCGTCAACCATCGACCGCTGTATGCGGAGATCGTGCACCGCGCGCACGCGGCGGGTCTCGCCGGGGCGAGCGTGTTCCGGGGCATCGAGGGCTTCGGCGCGTCCTCGCGCGTGCACACGACACGGCTGCTGTCCCTCAGCGAGGACCTGCCGGTCGCGGTGGTCGTCGTCGACGCGGAGGAACGGGTCCGCGCCTTCCTGCCGCAGCTCGACGGACTGGTCGCCGAGGGGCTGGTGACGCTGGAGCCGTGCGAGGTCGTGACGTACACCGGCCGCCCGGATAAATCCGGCGAAGCGGACAAGAAGGGTAAGAAATCGTTGTGAACTGGCTGCTGGTCGCCGTCGGCGGCATGGTCGGGGCGCCCCTGCGCTACCTGACCGACCGCGCGGTGCAGTCCCGGCACGACTCGGTGTTCCCGTGGGGGACGTTCACCGTCAACGTCGTCGGGTGCCTGATCCTCGGCACGCTGACGGGGGCCGCGTCCGCCGGGCCCGATCTGCGGCTGTTGCTGGGGACCGGCCTGTGCGGCGCGCTGACGACGTACTCGACGTTCTCCTACGAGACGCTCAGGCTGACCGAGACGGGCGCGGGACTGTACGCCCTCGCCAACGTCGCGGGCAGTCTCCTGGCGGGGCTGGGGGCCGCCTTCGGGGGCGTGTGGATCGGGCAGACGTTCTGGTCGTAGCGGGGAAACGGGAGGGACGGCGCCCTACCCGGGGCTGGTAGGACTGTCCCTCATCAGCCGTCCCCCTTCCCGCAGAACTGGATTCCATGAGCGTCACCATCTCTGTCGGCCAAGCCGTCGTCCTCGGAGTCGTCGAGGGAGTGACGGAGTTCCTCCCCGTCTCCTCCACCGGCCATCTGAAGATCACCGAGGGCCTGATGGGCATCTCCGTCGACAACCCGGCGGTCGTCGGCTTCTCGGCCGTGATCCAGGTCGGCGCGATCGCGGCCGTGTTCGTGTACTTCTTCAAGGACATCGTGCGGATCGTCTCCGCGTGGGGCCGGGGGATCGCGAACAAGGAGGAGCGCCACCACCACGACTACAAGTTCGCCTGGTGGGTCATCTACGCGACGATCCCGATCGTGATCGTCGGCCTCGCCGCGAAGCCGCTGATCGACGGCGCCCTCGGCTCGCTGTGGGTGGTCGCCGCCTCCCTGATCGTCGGCAGCGGCGTGATGTGGGCCGCCGACCAGATGGGGCGCCACAAGCGCGGCGAGGACGACACCTCGTTCAAGGACGCGATGCTGGTGGGGAGTTCGCAGATCCTCGCGTTGCTCTTCCCGGGCTTCTCCCGCTCCGGCGCCACCATGTCGACCGCGCTCATCCTCGACCTCGACCGGGTCGCGGCCACCCGCCTGTCGTTCTTCCTGGGCATCCCGGCGCTGACCGGAGCGGGTCTGTACGAGCTGAAGGACGCGCTCGGCGCGGGGGTCGGCGCCGTTCCGCTGGCCGTCGGCACCGTGGTGTCGTTCGCGGTCGCGTACGTCTCGATCGCCTGGCTGCTGAAGTTCGTCGCCAAGCACTCGTTCAACGCGTTCGTCGTCTACCGCATCATCGTCGGCGTCCTGCTCTTCGGCCTGCTCGCGACGGGTGCGCTGAGCGCCTGATCAGATCACCGGGCGTGCGACCGGCTTTCAGCCGGCCCGCCCGGTGAATTTTTCTTTTCGTTCGTCTTGACACCACCTGTCGCGCAGCCGCACCATCACTCCCGTGAACCTGTCAGACAGCCAGACAGGTGGTTCGGGGCCCCGTCGCGTGAGCGCGATGGAGGCGGTCCTCACCCACCTCCGCCGCGCCATCGAACGCGGCCAGTACGCCATTGGCGACAAGCTCCCCTCCGAGGCGGAGCTCTGCCGCACCCTGGAGGTGTCCAGGCCCGTGCTCCGCGAGGCCCTGCGCGCCCTCCAGACGATGGGCCTGACGGTCGCCAAGACCGGCAAGGGCACCTTCGTGGTCGCCAACACCGTCGAGGACCCCACCTTCGGCGACTACGCGGCCAGCGACCTCCTCGAAGTGCGCCGCCACATCGAGATCCCGGTCGCCGGGTACGCCGCCCTGCGCCGCACCCCGGAGAACCTGGACCACCTCGCCCACCTCCTGGACCGGATGGAGCGGGAGACGGACACCACCGCGTGGGTCGCGATGGACACCCTCTTCCACCTGGCCGTCGCCGAAGCCGCCCAGAACCCGGTCTTCCGCCGGGTCATCGAGGAGATCCGCGACGCGCTCGCGCGCCAGTCGGCCTTCCTCAACGAACTGGGCGGACGCCGCGAGCAGTCCAACCGCGAGCACCGGGCCATCGTCGAGGCCCTCATGGACGGTTCCGAGCCCGACGCGGTGGAGGCCATGAGCCACCACCTCGACCGCGTCGAGACGTCCCTCACCGACATCGTGCGCACCCCGCGCGCGGAAACTCCCCTGGAAGGCGGACCCGAGGCGTGAGCGAACAGCACCTCAAAGACGAGACGCGCCCCTCGTCCCCGCACGTCGACGCCGGAGACGAGGGATACAGCAAGTCCCTCAAACACCGGCACGTCAACATGATCGCCATCGGCGGCGCCATCGGCACCGGCCTCTTCCTCGGCGCCGGCGGACGTCTCGCCGACGCCGGACCCTCCCTCTTCATCGCCTACGCCGTCTGCGGGATCTTCGCCTTCCTCGTCGTACGAGCCCTCGGCGAACTCGTCCTGTACCGGCCCTCCTCCGGCGCCTTCGTGTCGTACGCCCGCGAGTTCCTCGGCGAGAAGGGCGCCTACACGGCCGGCTGGATGTACTTCCTCAACTGGGCGACGACCGGCATCGCCGACATCACGGCGGTCGCCACCTACACGCACTACTGGGGCATGTTCTCCGACATCCCCCAATGGGTGCTCGCACTGATCGCCCTGGCCGTCGTGCTGACCGTCAACCTGATCTCCGTCAAGTTCTTCGGCGAGCTGGAGTTCTGGTTCGCGATCATCAAGGTCAGCGCACTGGTGGTCTTCATGCTGATCGGGATATTCCTGCTGGTCACCCAGCACCAGGTCGACGGCCACACCCCGGGACCCTCCCTGATCACCGACAACGGCGGCATCTTCCCCAACGGCCTGCTGCCCATGCTGCTGATCATCCAGGGCGTCGTCTTCGCCTACGCCTCCGTCGAACTCGTCGGTGTCGCGGCGGGCGAGACCGAGAACCCCGAGCAGATCATGCCGAAGGCGATCAACTCGATCATGTGGCGCGTCGGCCTCTTCTACGTCGGCTCCGTCGTCCTGCTGTCGATGCTGCTGCCCTGGAACGTCTACAAGTCGGGCGAGTCCCCCTTCGTGACGGTCCTGTCCAACATCGGCATCCCGGCCGCCGGCGGCGTCATGAACCTCGTCGTCCTCACCGCCGCCATGTCCTCCCTGAACTCCGGCCTCTACTCCACCGGACGCATCCTGCGCTCCATGGCCGTCAACGGCTCCGCCCCCGCCTTCACGGGCAAGATGAGCCGCACCCAGGTCCCCTACGGCGGCATCCTGCTCACCAGCGGCGTCTGCGTCCTCGGCGTCGGCCTCAACTTCGTCGTCCCCGCCGACGCCTTCGAGATCGTCCTCAACTTCGCGGCGATCGGCATCCTCGCCACCTGGGGCATGATCATGGTCTGCCACCTGATGTTCTGGCAGAAGACCCAGAAGGGCGAGCTGACCCGCCCGAGCTACCGTCTGCCGGGCTCCCCCTGGACCGAACTCGTGACGCTGGCGTTCCTCGCCTCCGTCCTGGTCCTCATGTACGCCGACGGCGGCGCCGGACGCACCACCGTGCTGTGCCTGCCGCTGATCGTCGGAGCGCTCGTCGCCGGCTGGTACGCCATCCGGGGGCGCATCGCGCGCATCTCCGCCAAAACCGACGCGTGACCCCTGCGCCGGACCACGACAACCCGCAGGCAGAGTGATGTTCAGCAGCACCCCCACCGACGCCCCCCTCGTCCGTGAACCCCTCCACGCCCCCGTCGCCCACCTGGTGCGCGGCGGGGTCACCGAGGGCGTCCACTACGGCTCCGTCGTCGTCCTCGGCGCGGGCGGCGAGGTCACCCTCCAACTCGGCGACATCGAGGCCGCCTTCTACCCCCGCTCCGCCCTCAAGCCCGTCCAGGCCGTCGCCATGGTCCGCGCCGGGCTCCCCCTGGACGGCGGACTCCTCTCCCTCGCCGCAGCCAGCCACTCCGGCGAGGAACGCCACCTCGCCGGAACCCGGCGGATCCTGGAGGAGGCCGGAGTCACCGAGGACGACCTGCGCAACGTCGAGGACCTGCCGTACGGCGCCGCCCAGCGCGACCAGTGGATCCGCGAGGGGCGGGGGCCGTCGCGGCTCGCGCACAACTGCTCCGGGAAGCACGCGGCGATGCTCTACACCTGCAAGCTCAACGGCTGGTCCCTGGAGGGCTACCTCGACCCCGGCCACCCCCTCCAGCAGGCCATCGCCGAGATCGTCGAGGACCTCACCGGGCAGCGGATCGCCCAGGTCACCGTCGACGGGTGCGGAGCGCCCCTGTTCTCCGTCTCCCTGCACGGCCTCGCCCGCGCCGCCGCCCGCATCACCACGGCCGTCCCGGGCACCCCCGAGGCCAAGGTCGCCGCCGCCATGCGGGACTTCCCCGAGATGGCCTCCGGCACCGACCGCGACGTCGCCGCCCTCATGCGCGCCGTCCCCGGACTGCTCGCCAAGGACGGCTTCGAGGGCGTCGAGGTCGCCGCCCTGCCCGACGGGCGCGCCGTCGCCGTCAAGATCTCCGACGGCGCCAACCGCGCGCGCGTACCGGTCACCGCCGCCGCCCTCGCGCGCGCGGGCGTCGACCCGGCCCGCCTCACCGCGTTCGCGGGCGAGCCGCTCCTCGGCGGCGGCGAACCCGTCGGCGAGATCCGCGCGGTGCGCGCGCTGGACCCCGTCGCCTTCCCCGCCTGCGCGTAGGCGCCCCACCGGACGCCGCGCCCGCCTGTGCGGGGCGCGCGCGGCGTCGGGACAGGGGTACGGCGAGTGTGCGCGCCGTACCCCTGTCCAGCTCCTCCACACCCTCACCCACCCGAAAGAGGACACCCCTCACCATGACCGCCGTCACCCGCAGCGAGCACGACCTCCTCGGCTTCCGTGACATCCCCGCCGACGCCTACTGGGGCGTCCACACCCTGCGCGCCACCGAGAACTTCCCCATCACCGGTACGGCCATCTCCGCCTACCCGCACCTCATCGACGCCCTCGCCGCCGTCAAGGAGGCCGCCGCCCTCGCCAACGAGGAACTCGGGCTGCTCACGCCCGACAAGGCCGCCGCGATCGTCGCCGCGTGCCGGGAGATCCGCGCGGGCAAGCTGCACGAGCAGTTCGTCGTCGACGTCGTCCAGGGGGGTGCCGGGACCTCCACGAACATGAACGCCAACGAGGTCATCGCCAACCGGGCGCTCGAACTGCTGGGGCACGCCAAGGGGGAGTACCAGTTCCTGCACCCCAACGAGGACGTCAACCTCGGCCAGTCCACCAATGACGTCTACCCGACCGCCGTCAAGGTGGCGACGGTCTTCGCGGTACATGGACTGCTCAAGGCGATGGCTGTACTCCAGGACGCGTTCGGCCGCAAAGCCGTCGAGTTCCGTGACGTGCTCAAGATGGGCCGTACACAGTTGCAGGACGCGGTTCCCATGACGCTCGGTCAAGAGTTCTCCGCTTATGCCGTCATGATTGACGAGGACCGCAGCCGTCTTGACGAGGCCGTCGAGTTGATCCATGAAATCAACCTGGGCGCCACGGCCATCGGCACCGGTCTCAACGCCCCCGCCGGGTACGCCGAGGCCGCCCGCCGCCACCTCGCCGACATCACCGGCCTCCCGCTCGTCACCGCCGCCAACCTCGTCGAGGCCACCCAGGACTGCGGCGCGTTCGTCCAGATGTCCGGCGTCCTCAAGCGGATCGCCGTCAAGCTCTCCAAGAGCTGCAACGACCTGCGCCTGCTCTCCTCCGGCCCGCGCGCGGGGCTCGGCGAGATCAACCTGCCGCCCGTCCAGGCCGGTTCGTCGATCATGCCGGGGAAGGTCAACCCGGTCATCCCCGAGGTCGTCAACCAGGTCGCCTTCGAGGTCATCGGCAACGACGTCACCATCACCATGGCGGCCGAGGCGGGACAGCTCCAGCTGAACGCGTTCGAGCCGATCATCCTGCACTCCCTCTCCGAGTCGATCACCCACCTCCGCGCGGCCTGCCTCACCCTCGCCGAACGCTGCGTGGACGGCATCACCGCGAACACCGAACGCCTGCGCGCGAACGTCGAGAACTCCATCGGCCTCGTCACCGCGCTCAACCCGCACATCGGCTACGAGGCGGCCACCGACATCGCCAAGGAGGCGCTGGAGACCGGCCGGGGCGTCGCCGAACTCGTCCTGGAGAAGGGCCTGTTGCCGGCGGAGTCCCTCGCCGCGCTGCTGCGTCCCGAGGTGGTCGCGGGGAGCGGATCGCCGCTCGCGTAACCGTGGGGGGTGGTACTGGTGCCACCCCCAAGACGGGTATCAGCGTGATCGATTCAGCAGGGTGCCGGACCTGAACATCGACTCAGACGCCGCGCGGCCTCGCGCGGCAGTGAGGGGATTCGATGTCCAGGTTCTCGGTGTTTTCGGCGGTCTCGGTGTTCTCGACAGTCACGCCGTCAGCGTCCGGTGTCCGCAGGGGAGCCGCTGTCTCCGGAGCGGTGGCCGCGGCCATGGCGCTGGCGGCAACGGGCCTGACCACGGCGCACGCCGCCGCCCAGCCCGCCTCGACGGCCGCCCCACAGGCGCCGATCCCGCCCCGCTACACCACCCAGCGCCTCGACTGGCAGCCCTGCCCCAGCACCCCGGCCCTGGAGTGCGCCCCGATGACCGTCCCCCGCGACTGGCACCACCCGGGCACCGGCGCCGACCTCACCGTCCAGGTGTCCCGCCACCGAGCACCCGACCCCGCGCAGCGGCGCGGAGTACTGGTCATGGCCGCAGGCGGACCCGGCGCGTCAGGACTGAACCGCCCCGCCGGGTTCGTGAAGGCGTCACCGGCGGTCGGCGCCGCGTACGACGTCGTCGGCTTCGACCAGCGCGGCGTCGGCAGCAGCACGCACGCCACCTGCCAGACGGACGCCGAGTTCCAGGACTTCTACGCCGGCGACTTCCGCGACCGCACGCCCGCCGCCCTCCAGGGCGTGATCAACCGTTCCCGTCAGTTCGTCCACAGTTGTCTTGATCGCAGCGGTGATCTCGTCAAGTACTTGACCACCGATCAAGCTGTCCACGACATCGACCTGCTGCGCACCCTGCTCGGCGTACAGAAGATCTCGTACTACGGCCCCTCGTACGCCACCTGGCTGGGCGCGTACTACGCGACCGAGTACCCGCAGCACGTCGAACGCGCCGTCCTGGACAGCAACCTGGCTTTCGACGGGACCTGGGAGCAGGCCGAGCTGGGGCAGCCGATGAGCTTCCAGCGCCGCTTCGAGCAGGACTTCCTGCCCTGGCTCGCGCAGCACGACGCGGTCTACCACTACGGGCGTACGGCGGCCGAGGCGAAGGCCACCTGGGAGGCGCGTCGGGCCGTGCTGCACGACCGTCCGCTGACCGCCGGCACGGTCACGGTCGGGCCCAACCAGCTCGACAACGCCACGATCCAGGGCATGTACAACACGGGCCTGTGGCCGTCCCTGGCGTCCGTGCTGGCCTCCCTGGAGCACTGGGACACGGCGACGGCGGCCGAGCGGCAGACGGCCGGGAGCGCCTTCGCGAACTACCTCTCGCCCGGCTTCACCGCCACCTACTTCCCGGTCACCTGCAACGACACGCCGTGGAACCGCGACCTCGGCCACTGGCTGCGGCAGAGCGCGGCGGACACCCGGAAGCACCCCCTGGTGGGCGCGCGGGAACTCGCGTTCGCGGCGGTCTGCGCGTTCTGGCCGGAGTCGGACGCCCCGCACGTCAAGGTCACCGGCGAGGGCCTGCCGCCGACCCTGATGCTCAACTCCGTGCACGACCCGGCGACGTACTACGAAGGCGCGCTGCGGGCGCACCGCGCGCTGAAGGGCTCGCGGCTGGTCACGGTCACCGGCGCCGGTGACCACGGCCAGTACCGGAACGGCAACGCGTGCGTGGACGCGGTCGTCGACGCCTACCTGCTCGACGGGAAGGTCCCGGAGCACGACATGACCTGCGCCGCCGGCTCCTAACGCGCCGTCACCGTCAGGTACACCGTCTTCTTCACCCGGCCGTGATGCGCGACGACCGTCACGGGGTAGCGGCCGGGCGTGAGGCCGGGCCGGACGGTGGCGGTGCCGAGGAAGCGCGGGTCGTCCCCGTCGGCGCCCTTGCTGTCGTCGTGCCGCAGGCGGACCGTCCCGGTGAACGCCGGGGACGTGGCGGTCAGCCGAGTCTCCTCGCCCGGGTCCGGGTACACGTCGTGCCACATGACGGCGACCTGTCCTCCGGCGACGGCCCGGAACGTGCTGTGGGCGCCGCCGGAGTAGCCCGCGTCCGGGTCGAAGAACTCGGGGCCGGACGGCTTCCCCCGGTAGTCGCGGTCACCCGGCCGGGACGCGCGGACCGTCAGCCGCTTCTCGGCGATACGGCGGCCGTCCGCGCCGTACAGGGCGAAGGTGTACGTGCCGTCCGCCAGACGGGTCCTGAGCTCCGGGCGCGCCGAGAACGCGCGCGGGTTGTAGAAGTCGGTGCCGTCGTCGTGGACCAGACGCACGGGCGCGGGGAGGGCGGCGGACCGCACGGTGAAGCCGGTGCCCCGCTCGCCCGGGTACAGGTCGTCGAAGCCCAGCCACACGGGCTCGCCGGGACGGGTCGCCTCCTGGGACGCGGAGAGGGTGAACGAGGGCCGCTGGGAGGCGACGACCTTGACCGTGTCGTGGGCCACGTCACGGCCGTGGACCGCGACCGTCAGGGGGTACGAGCCGGGCTTGTCCGTCATCCTGAGGGTCCCCACGGCCCAGAAGTGGTCGTCCTCCCAGCTCAGGCGCACCGGCCCGGTCAACGCGGCCGACCGCGCGATGACCGCATCGCCGCCCCGCGCGCGGGTGACGCCGTAGAGCATCATGTGGACGCGCTCCCCGGGGCGGGCGTCGGTCTGGCCGTTGAGGATCAGCGAGGGCGCGGGGGACGGCGAGGGCGCGGGAGGCGTGGGCTTGGCCGCCGTACGCGAGGGCGGGGCAGCCTTCGGCGTCGCGCTGCCGCCCGTGCCGGCGCACCCGCACAGGACGAGGCCGGCAGCCGCTGCGGCCACGGTCCTGGACCACTTCATCGTTCCCCCAATAGGTCGGTCACAGGGGAAGACGGAGAAACCGCGCCATCGGTCACAGCCCGCCGGAAATCCGGTTGAGGACCCCCGCCGCCCTCAGGGAGAATCGCACGCATGTTCTCCCGCAAGCCGCGCCGCCCCACGTCCCCCGACACCCTGAAGGCATGGGAATGCCTGGACCAGGGCGACGTCCCCGGCGCCCTGAGGCTCCTGCGGGCCGCCGCCGACAACGCACCGCTCGCCGAGGTCGCCCTGGTCGCAGGGCGGGCGGCCGAAAAGGCCGGGTTCGACGACCTGCGCGAGGCCGCGAAAGCGGTCGTCGCCGGTCCCGGACAGCCGCGCGCGCTCTACGACTTCGGGTACGTGTGCATCGAGCGCGGCGTCGCCGACCTGGCGATCCCCGCGCTGCGCGAGGCGCTGCGGCTGGCACCCGGCGCGAAGCCCCTGCTGCGCGAACTGGTCGCCGCCTACGAGGACCGCTCGCGCCACCGCGAGGCGGCCGACGTCCTGCTCGCGCACGAGACGGAACTGGACGACTGGCCCGACCGCTACCTCCTCGTGTTCAACGCCGTCCTCGCGGGCGACCTGCCCCTGGCCCGGCGTCAGCACGCGCTCCTCGGCGACCCCGAGGACGACATGTGGACCTCCGCGCAGGCCCGCCAGCGCAGGGTCCTGAAGCGCGCCGACGCCGCCGGGACGGTGAGCCCGCTGGACCGCGCCGACCTGCGCGGCTGGCAGTACGTGATGGGCGGGACCGTCCTCGGCACGCTCTCGCCGTACGGCTACGACGCGGGCATGAGCGGGCGCTACGCCTGGCTCCAGGACACGTACGACCAGTGCCTGCGCGGCCTGCTGCGGCTCCGGGCGGCGCTGGAGGCGGCCCAGGTGCGCCCGGCGTCCGTGTCGCTGCTCCCGGACCGGTCGAGCCGCGTCCTCGGGCTCGCGGCGGCGCAGGTGCTGGGGCTGCCCGCGGTGCCGTTCGAGGCGGGGCGCGAGGACACCGTCGTGATCGCGTACGACCTCAACGAGACCGCCGAGGCCGAGCAGGGCCCCGAGATCCTGGGCGAGCTGTTCGGCCGGACGCCGGGACAGGTCCTCCACGAGCACGCGAGCTGCTGGACCGACCCGCCCGCCGTCACCCCGGACAGCGTGACCCTGCTGCACCAGTCGGTCGTCGCGCCCTGGGGCGACGCCCTGCGCGTGGGCGAGGACGGCGAGGTCGAGCGCGGCGGCCCCGACCCGCGCGCGGAGACCGAACTCGCTGCGGAGATCGTCGCGGCCGACCCCACGCCCGACGAGGGCGACGGCGCGACCCCGGACGACCCGCAGGAGCGGCTCACGGAGTTCGTGGCGGCCGTACGCGGGACCTGGCTCACCGGCGACCGCGCGCGGGTACGGAGCACGGGCCCCGTACCGAGCACCCGGTTCGCCTGACTCCCACCAACCCGGGGTGAACTCCCGGCTCCCGTACGGCTCTGCGCGCCGCGATCACGCTCCGGTCATGCACAGACCACCGCCCCGAAGGCGGAACGTCGCTTACAGGCCACCCGGCGTCGCCACGCTGGCAGAGTGCTGGCCAAGGCTTTCCCCGTCGCTCTCCGCCGCTGCCAGGTGCTCGGCCTGGCCGGTACCTCCTGCCTGGCGCTCGGCGGCGAGAGTGCCGGCGCCCTGCCCGCGCGCGAGCTGCTCGCCCCCTCCTCCCCGCACGCCGTGCTCGGCCTGGTCGGCGTCTACTTCGGGCTGGTGCTGCTGACCGCCGCCTGGGTGCTCCTGGGCCGTAGGGTGCGCGGCGATAAACCGCCCTCCCCGCGCGCGCTGGTGCTCGTCCTCGCCGTCTGGGCGGCCCCCCTGATCGTCGCGCCGCCCCTGTTCAGCCGGGACGTCTACAGCTACCTTGCGCAAGGCGCGATGGTCGACGCCCACATCGACGTCTACTCCTACGGCCCCTCCAGCCTCGGCGGGCCGCTCGCCGACGAGGTCGCGCCCCTGTGGCAGCACACCGGGGCGCCGTACGGACCGGCCTTCATGGGCCTCGCCGGGGTCCTCGCGGACCTCACGCGCGGGGAGCTGCCCGCCGGGCTGTACGGGATGCGGTGCGTGGCCCTCCTCGGCGTCGCCCTGATGGCCGCCGCCCTGCCCCGCCTCGCCCGGCACTGCGGCGCCGACCCGGCGCGCGCGCTCTGGCTGGGGGTGCTCAACCCGCTGGTGCTGCTGCACCTCGTCGCGGGCGCCCACAACGACGCGATCATGTTGGGCCTGCTCGGCATCGGCCTGGTCGCCGCCCTCGGCGGACGCTTCACCCTCGGCGCCGTCCTGGTCACCCTCGCCGCCCTCGTCAAGGCACCGGCGGCGCTCGGCCTCGCGGTGATCGTGCTGCTCCACTACAGGGAGCACGGCCGGTCCGGCCCTTACGGCGCTCTGCGCGCGTGCGCGACGACCCTCGCCCCGGCCGCCGTGACGACCGTCGCCGTCACCGCCGCCACCGGCACCGGATACGGCTGGATCAGGGCCCTCAGCACCCCCGTCTCCCCCCAGAACTGGGCCCTCACGAGCCTCCTCGGCCGCGCCACCGGCGCCCTCCTCGAACACGCAGGCAGCGACCTCGCGCCGCTCGCCGTGCCCGTCTGGCACGCCCTGGGCCTCGCGATCACGGCAGGGCTCGTCGCGGCCATCTGGTGGCGCCTGCGCCCCCGCCCGGTGTACGCGCTCGGCCTCAGCCTCGCCGCCCTCGCCGCCTTCGGCCCCGCGATCCGCCCCTGGTACGCGCTGTGGGGCCTCTTCCTGATCGCCGCCGCCGCACCCGACACGTCGGTACGGCACCGTACCGCCGTCGCCGTGGCCGGGGTGCTCGCCCTCGCCGTCCTGCCCGACGGAGGGCCCGCCGACGCCGGACAGGTCCTGCTGGCCGTCTCCGGCGGCGCCCTCGCCGTCGTCGTCCTGTGGCAGGCCCGCCTCGCCACCCGCGCCACCGGCCTCCAGCACGGCCGTACGGCATGACCCCACGAACCCCGAGGACCATGAGACTCCCCGAGACCGACCGCGGTCGCCTGTACCTGTTCCTCGCGCTCGCCGCCGCCGTGACGGCGTTCACCGCGACCGTGCCGCTCCTGCGGGACTGGTTCGACCTGCGCGTCTACTGGGGGACCATCGACCACTGGGTCCACCACGGCGGACGCGTCTACGACTACCGCGTCCCGGGCACCCCGTACGGCTTCACCTACCCGCCCTTCGCGGCCGTCGCGATGCTCCCCATGGCGCTGATGAGCCTGCACACGGCGATCGCCGCCGCCCTCCTGCTCAACCTCGCCGCCCTCGCGCTGGTCCTGCGCCTCCTCGCGGGCCGCGAGTGGAAGCGGCACGGCTGGTACAGCGTCGGCCTCGCCCTCTGCGTCCTGGCCCTCTTCGAACCCCTGCGGGACACGATCAGCTTCGGCCAGGTCAACATCCTGCTGCTCGCGCTCGTCCTGATCGACGCCCACCTCCTCGCGACCGGCCGCGAACGCTGGGCGGGCATCGGTATCGGCCTCGCGGCGGCCGTCAAACTCACGCCCGCGCTGTTCATCGGGCTGCTCCTGGTGACCCGCCGCTGGCGCGCGGCCGGGGTCGCCACGGCCGTCGCCGTCGGCGCCACCGGACTCGCCGCGCTGGTCGCCCCCGGCCCGTCACGGTTCTACTGGACGACCGCCCTATGGGACACCACGCGCGTGGGACGCCTCGACTACGTCTCCAACCAGTCCCTGCAAGGGGTCCTCGCGCGCCTGGGGGTGGAGAGCAAGGCCGTGTGGGCGCTGGTCGTGCTGGTGGTGCTCGCCGTGTGGGCGTGGCGGGTGCGGCGCGCGGGGGAGTGGCGAACAGCGTTCGCATTGACCGGGTTGACCGCCTGTCTGGTCAGTCCCGTCACTTGGGTGCATCACTTGATCTGGTTGATTCCGTCGTTCGTCGTGTTGATCCGATCCGGTTATGTACGGATCGCATCAACTCTGTACGCCGTCATGTGCACCAGTGTTGTATGGATCTGGTTCCATGACGCGTCCGGCCTCGACGGGTTCCTCGGCAGCAACATGTACGTATGGATCACCCTCGGCCTCCTCCTGTGGCTGCCGACCGGTCAACGCCGCCTCCCCGCGCGCAGCACGAACGACACCCCGCCCGCCCCCAGCGCCGCCGCCCCGGCGACCATCGCCGCCTCCGGCCAGCCGGATCCGTCGTCCCCCGTCGGGACGGCCGCCGCGACCGCCGGGCGCACGTCGGGACCCGGCCGGGGCCGCACCCTCAGCGCGTCCAGTGAACCCACCGGATCCACCCGCCCCGCCGCCGCGAACCCCCAGTCGAGCAGGTCACGCGCCTCCTCGTAGACCGCGAACCCCCCGCCCGCCTGCGGGTTCATCACCGTCACCACCAGCGTCCGGCCACCCTTGCGGGCCGCGGCGACCAGCGTGTTCCCGGCGTTGGTGGTGTAACCGTTCTTCACGCCGACGAGCCCCGGATACTCCGCGACCCCGTCCTCCCCGGTCAGCAGCCGGTTCGTGTTCTCGATCTCGTACGACCAGCCGCCGCCCCCGGGGAACCGGGCCCGCGCGAGCCCGCAGTACCGCGCGAAGTCCGCGTTGCGCAGCCCCGCGCGGCCGAACACGGCGAGGTCGTACGCCGACGACACCTGGCCCGGCGTGTCGTACCCGTCCGGGGACAGCACGTGCGTGTCCAGCGCGCCCAGCGCCCTCGCCTTGGCCTGCATACGGGTCGCCGTCGTCTCCCAGCCGCCGTTGAGCGCGGCCAGGACGTGCACGGCGTCGTTGCCCGAGTTCAGGAACACGCCGCGCCACAGGTCGGCGACCGTGTACGTACGGCCCTCCGCGACGCCGACCATGCTGCTGCCCGCGCCGATGCCCTCCAGTTCCCGGGGGGTGACGCGGTGCCGGGTGCCGGCGGGGAGGACCGGCAGGACGGTCAGAGCGAACAGGGTCTTGAGGGTGCTCGCCGGGGGCAGCTTGCGGTGCGCGTCGGAGGCAGCGAGGACCGCGCCGCTGTCCACGTCGGCGACGACCCAGGAGAGGGCCGAGACGCCGGGGAGCGCGGGGGCGCCGGGGCGGGGGTGGACGTGGGGGCCGGGGCGGTGCAGGAGAGCGGGGGAGGGGGCGCCGGACGTCCGGGGACGATCGGGGGACGACGTCCGGTGCGGATCGGGGGTGCCCGGTCCGGCCGACGCGAACGCCAGCGGTCCTGCCGCCAGGGACACCACGGCACACAGCGCGCAGGCCGACACGGCGGCCCGGGAGGAAAATCCGATCGTCATACGGTCAACGTAGAAACGATCATGCGGATCGGCGTGCTGCCCGTGCCGATCGGGGGGCGGCGAGCACTCGGATGCCGTACGCGCGCCCCTACTGACCCGGCAGCGTCGGCTGTACCTGTCGCAGGAACGTCGCGTTGTCCGGCGTCTTGCGCATCCGCTCCAGCAGGGTCTCCAGACCCGTGCTGGTGTCCCGGGAGGCCAGTGCCCGGCGCAGGCCGCGCGTCGCCGTCAACTCGGCCGGGGTCAGGAGGAGTTCCTCGCGGCGGGTGCCGGAGGCGTACAGGTCGACGGCGGGGAACAGGCGCCGGGACGCGGACTCGCGGTCGAGGCGCAGCTCCATGTTGCCGGTGCCCTTCAGCTCCTCGAAGTAGTAGTCGTCGGCCCGCGACCCCGTCTCGACCAGCGCGGTCGCCAGGATCGTCAGGGAGCCGCCCTCCTCCAGGGCGCGCGCGGCGCCGAAGAACCGCTTCGGGCCGAGCAGGGCGGCGGCGTCGACGCCGCCGCTGAGGGTACGGCCGTTGCCGGGGGCCGCGTTGTTGTGGGCGCGGCACAGGCGGGTCAGGGAGTCGAGGAGGATCACGACGTCCTCGCCGGCCTCGACGAGCCGCTTCGCGCGTTCGACGACCAGCTCGGCGAGCGCCGTGTGCTGGCGGGCCGCGCGGTCGAACGTCGAGGCGTACACCTCGCCGCGTACGGAGCGGCGCATGTCGGTGACCTCCTCGGGGCGCTCGTCGAGCAGGAGGACCATCAGGCGGGCGTCCGGGTGGTTGCCGGCGACGGCCGCCGCGAGCTGCTGGAGCAGGACCGTCTTGCCGGTCTTCGGCGGGGCGACGAACAGGCCGCGCTGGCCCTTGCCGACGGGGGCGAACAGGTCGGTGACCCGGCCGGCGAGCCCCGAGGCGGGGTGCTCCAGGCGCAGCCGCTCGTACGGGTGCAGGGGCGTCAGCTCGGCGAACGTGCGGCGCCGGGGCGCCACTTCGGGCGTACGGCCCTCCACCGAGGTGACCTCGGTCAGGCCGCGCCGGTCGCGCAGGCCCTCCACGAGGTCGCCGCGGCGCAGGCCGTGACGGCGGATCAGCGCCGCCGGGACCTGCGGGTCGTCCGGTTCGGCCAGCAGGCCGGGGCCGCGCAGGTGGCCCTTCCCGCCGCCGTCGACGTCGAGGACGCCGGCCACGAGCCGGGTCGGGGGCTGCTGCTGGATCGGGGGGTGTTCGAGAGTGGTGGTCATGAGGGTCGGTCCTTTCGCGGACGGACGGGGCATGTGGCATGCGATGGGGAAGGAGAACGCCGCGAAGAATTCGGGAGGCGACACGCGCTCCCGGCGGCTGAGAGACACCCCGGCTTTCACGGGGCGCAGAAGAAGGGAATTCGCACCGGCGTCCACGACGGGACGTACACAAGTGCTCTCCGCAATGTAACACCGGAAGTACCCGGGTCTGTCAACCCCGAACCTTCCCCCACTATTCCCCGAGCCCGCTTTCCCACATGACCGGCCCCACGGTCTCCCCGAACGGCGCGTCGAGGTAGGAGCGGCGCGTCGTCCCCCGGTGGTCCGCGACGAGCCGCCCCGGCATCTCGCCGTGAGGCGAGGCGTACAGGCTGCCCTCGACTACCGCGCCGCGTCCGCCGCGATCTCCGTGAACTTGGCCTCCATCGCGGCCTGGAGAGCCTGGGCCGCCGACAACGGGCGTACCATCACCATGAGTTCGTCGATCTGGCCCGTCTCGTCGACGTGGATGAAGTCGCAGCCGGTCAGGTCGCGGTCGCCTACGCGGGCCGTGAAGATGAGGGCGTGGTCGGGGCCGTCGGTCAACTCGCGTTGGTAGCGGAGGTCTTGGAAGACCTGGGCCACGGCGCGGAGGATCGCGGCGGTGATGGGCTTGCCCCGGTAGGGCTTGTGGACGACCGGGCTGGTGAAGACGACGTCCTCGGACAGCAGCGCGACGGCGGCCTCCATGTCGCCGGACTCGACTGCCTCACGAAACGCGCGCACGGGTATCCCCCTCAGGTCAGGACAAGGACCGCCAGGATAGCTACGCTGACCCGGATGTTCAGTCCCGAGGGCCCCAGTCTGCGCGAACTCGCCGTCCAGGCGCTGTCGTCCGTCGAGCACGGCTACGACCTGCTCGCGCCGAAGTTCGACCACACCCCGTTCCGTACGCCCGACTCCGTGCTCGACGCGACCGTCGAGGCGCTGAAGGGGATGGGCCCGTACGGCGACGGCCTCGACCTGTGCTGCGGGACGGGCGCCGGGCTCGGGGTGCTCGGCGAGGTGTGCGGGAGCGTGACCGGCGTCGACTTCAGCGCGGGGATGCTGGAGCGGGCGAAGGGACAGGGCGCGCGGCTCGTACGGGCCGACGCGAGGGCGCTGCCGTTCACCGCCGCGTTCGATCTCGTCGTCAGTTTCGGGGCGTTCGGGCATTTCCTGCCCGGGGAACTGCCGGGCCTGTTCCGCCAGGTGCACACCGCGCTGCGGCCCGGCGGAACGTTCGCGTTCCCCGTCGGCGCCCCGCCCAAGGCGTCAACTCCCGCGTACTGGGCGCTCCTTGGCTTCGACGGCGCCATGCGGGTCCGCAACGCCCTGTGGCGTCCCCCGTTCGTGATGTACTACCGGACCTTCCGGCTCGCCGACGTACGACGGGAGTTGGAGCGCGCCGGGTTCGCGGTGAGCCTGCGCGCGCTGCCGGAGTTCGGGACGCGGGACGACGGGAGCCCGAGGGCGCGGCTGATCGTCGGCCACAAACCGGCGTAGACGGCCTTTCGGGAACCAGCCCTCACAAGGCCGCGTAAACCGCCTCCACCAACGCCGACTTACGCGGATCGTCCGCGATCCGGGACCCCATCCGGTTCATCACGTACCCCAGCGACACCCCCGCCTCCGGGTCCGCGAGCCCGCAGGACCCCCCGAACCCGTCGTGCCCGAACGCCCGCGGGTTAGGCCCGTACGACCCGTGCGCCCCGCTCAGCCACAGCCCGAGCCCGATCTCCGTGTCCCGCCCGAACTGCGCCCCGATGACCAGGTCACGGCACGCGCCCTGCCCCTCGCGGACCCGCTCGACGGACGAGGGGGACAGGAACCCCCGGTCACCGGCGAGCAGGCCGTACAGCTCGGCGACGGCCCGCGCGGTGCCGTGGCCCCCGGCCGCCGGGATCTCGGCGGCGCGCCAGGCGGGGGAGTTGGCGGCGGGCGCGCCGACGGGCGGGTTGGCGAGCGCGGCGACGGCGATCGGCGTCAACGAGGCGAGCATCGCGGCCTGTTGGGTGCTCGTCATGGCGGGCGGCGCGACGAGTTCGGCGGCGCGGTCGGCGTCCTTCTCGGGCAGCCCGATCGTGAAGTCGATCCCGAGCGGGCCGGTGATCTCCTGTTCCAGGAAGGCACTTGGGCGGAGGCCGGTGACGCGCCGGACGACCTCGCCGATCAAGTGGCCGAAGAGCAGGGCGTGATACCCGGAGGCGCTGCCGGGCTCCCACAGCGGGGAGGCCGCCGCGAGCCGGGAGACGGTCAGCTCCCAGTCGTACAACTCGGCGACGCTGTGCGGGACTTGGAGACCCGAGAGGCCCGAGCGGTGGGACAGCAGGTGCCGTACGAGGACGTGCTCCTTGCCGTTCGCCGCGAACTCGGGCCAGTAGTGGGCGACTTCGGTGTCCAGGTCCAGGAGGCCGCGGTCGGCGAGGAGGTGGGCGCACAGGGAGGTGACGCCCTTGGTGGTGGACCAGACGTTGACGACGGTGTCCCGCTCCCAGGGCCGGGTGCGGGCGGCGTCGGCCCAGCCGCCCCAGAGGTCGGCGACCGGTTGCCCGGCCACGAACACGGTGACGGCGGCGCCGAGTTCGTCCCGCTCGCGGAAGTTCTCCTCGAACGCCGCGCGCACTGAGGCGAACCGGTCGTCGCAGTGGCCGTGCACCTCGGTCATGGGTCCTCCGCAGGGGGTCGGGAAGCAGGGCACCCAGAACGTACCGACCGGTCGGACGGAGGGGAAGGGGAGGCTCCGGGAAAGTGCCGGCCGATCGCGTCGCTCAGCGTGCGGTGAGCGCCCGCAGCCAGCGGAGCTTGGTCTCCTCCTGGTACGGGCCGCCGCCCTCGTGGTCGTTGAAGTCGTACACCTCGATCTGCTTGTCGTCGTGCGCCCACGCGTTGAACGCGGCGAACACCGTCGACGGCGGGCACGTCTGGTCCTCCAGGGCCGCCGAGAACAGGGCGGGCGCGTTCGCGCGGGCCGCGAAGTGGACGCCGTCGAAGTAGGCGAGGGTGCGCTGGACGTCGGCCGCGCGGCCCCGGTGCGTCTTCAGGAACAGGCCGATCTCGCGGTACGGGTGCCGGTCCGTGAGGATCGTGGCGCGCGGGAAGTCGCACAGGAACGGTACGTCCGGGGCGGCGCCCGCGAGATCCGGTACGAGGCCCGAGACCGCGATGCTGATGCCGCCGCCCTGGCTGCCGCCGAGGACCACCGTGCGGGACGCGTCGGCCAGCGGGTGCGAGCGGGCCGCCTCCACCGCGCGCACGCCGTCCGTGAACACACGCCGGTAGTAGTAGTTCTCCGGCGCGTCGATCCCGCGTGTCATGAACCCCGGGTACGCGGGCGCGGCGCCCACCGGGTCGGCCGTACCGCCACCGCCGCCCCAGGCGCTGCCCTGGCCCCGGGTGTCCATGATCAGGTGGGCGCGGCCCGTCGACGCCCACAGGAGGTGCTCGTGCGGGAGGCCCCGGCCGCCGCCGTAGCCCACGAACTCCACGACCAGCGGCAGGGGCTCGGTCGCGCCGGACGGGACGGTGAACCACGCCTTCACCGGGTGGCCGCCATAGCCCGCGAACGTCACGTCGTACACGTCGACCGTCGTCAGGCCCGTGTCGACCGGCTCGAAACGGGCGTCCAGGTCGTGCTCCCGCGCTTCCTGGAGGGTCTTCGTCCAGAACGCGTCGAAGTCCTCCGGGGCCACCGACTCGCTGCGGTACTCGTGGAGTTCTTCGAGGGACAGGTCGAACAGGGGCATCGGGAAACCGCCTTCGGGGAAGTGGCCGGACGATCTCACCGTACGTGGCGTGCGGGAGGCCCACCAGAGGTCGAAAGTTTTCGGTTCCCGCAGGTCATGCGGGGTTCACGCGCGGCGGCGCGTCCAGCGGGGTTCCGTCAGGGCCCAGTCCCGCTCCCACTCCGCCAGCCGGTGCCGCAGCGCCGTGCGGCGGAAGGCGGCGTACCCGACGACGATCGTCCCGGCCGTGGCGCCGCCCGCGCAGAACGCGACCGAGAGGGACTGCTGCCACACCATCGCCGAGCTGGGCGGCGGGCGCACCCCGTGGCCCCGGGCGTCGAGCCACACGTCGACCCGGTCGCCGGTGCGGGTACCGGCGTCGACGGGCGCCGTCGTCGTACGGGGCTGCCCGCCCGGCGGGGTCCAGCGGACCGCCACCCGGTACGACTGCTCGCGCCCGCCCACCGACGCGGGGGTGTCGGGGATGCGGCCGACGACCTCGGCCCGCACCTCGTGGCGCTCGGTCCGTAGCCGGTCGGCCACCGCCTGTCCCTCCCGCTGCGCCCACATCCCCGCCAGCACCCCCACCAGCGGCGCCGCGACCAGCAGCAGGACCGCCAGCGCGAGCACCGTCCACCCCTCGACGACGTCCGACGGACGGCGCAGCGCATTGCTCCGCCACCGCCAGCCGCGCACCCGGGTCCGTGTACGAGCGCCCATACCTTTCTCGTACCCAGTTCGGAGGGTCTTCCCGCACGAAACGGGCGGTATGGCGCGAATCAACTGCCGAAGGGACCGTCGAGGGCGGCCCACTGGAGCAGCATGATCGTCTTGCCGTCCGCGATCCTGCCGTCGCGGATCATGGCCAGGGCCTCCTTGAAGGGGAGTTCCAGTACGTCGATGTCCTCGCCGTCCTCCTCCAGGCCGCCGCCGGGGCCGGTGCGGTCGGCGGGCGTGTAGGGGGCCGCGTAGAAATGCAGGCGTTCGGTGACCGAGCCGGGGCTCATGTACGCGTCGAAGACGTGGGTGAGGGGGCCGAGGGTGACGCCGAGTTCCTCCGTCGCCTCGCGGCGGATCGCGGTCAGAGGGGTGTCGTCGTCCAGGAGGCCGGCCGCGGCCTCGACGAGCATGCCGTCGGGGTGGTCGTTGACGTACGCGGGGTAGCGGAACTGGCGTACCAGCAGGACCTGTTGGCGGTCGGCGTCGTAGGGGAGGACCACGGCGCCGTTGCCCCGGTCGTACGTCTCGCGCTGCTGGGTGACCCAACTGCCGTCGCGGCGGCGGTAGTCGTACGTGGTGCGGCGCAGGACGTGCCAGCCCCGGGAGGTCAACTCCACGTCACGGATGCGGACATCGGGGTTGCGGGTCAGGTCGCGTCCGGTGCGGTCGAGGTGCGTGCGGCCCCGGTGGTCGGGGGTGTCGTAGCCGGGGAGGGGGAGGTCGGTGGTCATGGCGGGTTACAGTACACGCAGAAACGTGCAAGAACAGGAGAGAGTGTGCATGCTGGCTGCTGAACGGCGGGATCATCTGCTGGGTCTGCTCGCGCGGGAGGGGAAGGTCGTCGCGAAGGACGTGGCCGCCGGCCTGGGGATCTCCGAGGACAGCGTGCGGCGGGACCTGCGGGATCTCGCGGCGGAGGGGTTGTGCCAGCGGGTGTACGGCGGGGCGCTGCCGGTCTCGCCGGCCGTCGTGGACTACGCCGCCCGGCAGGGCGTCACGCCTGAGGGGAAGCGGAAGGTCGCCGCTGTGGCCGCGGGGCTGGTGCGGCCGGGGGGTGCCGTGATTCTGGACGGGGGGACCACCGCGCTGGCTGTCGCGCGCGCTCTTCCGGCGGACCTGGAGTGCACGGTCATCACGCACAGTCCGACTGTCGCGTCCGCCTTGCTGGAGCATCCTGTCGCCGAGGTGTTTCTCCTCGGGGGGCGGCTCTTCAAGCACTCGGCGGTGGCCTGTGGGGCTGCTGCCGTGGAGGCGGCGCAGAACGTCTCCGCCGATCTGTGTCTGCTCGGGGTGACCGGGGTGCATCCCGAGGCTGGGTTGACCACCGGGGACGCCGAAGAGGCCGCCATGAAGCGGGCGTTGGCGGGGCGGGCGGCGGAGACGTACATCCTCGCGTCGTCCGAGAAGATCGGGGCGGCGTCGCGGTTCCGGGTGCTGGCTTGGGAGGACGTGAGCGGGGTGGTGACCGATGCGGATCCGGGGCACGCCGTTCTTGGGCAACTCGCGGCGCGGGGGGTGGAGGTGCTGGCGGCGGGCTGAAGGGGTGCGCGGCGGACCCTGTGTGGGCAACTCGGGCTGCCGAGGCCCTGGCGGTCACGAACCGCCGCGCTCCCTCGCTGAGGCGGGTGAAGGGGCTTCAGCCAGGCCAACTCACCCTTCTCGGCGGGCCAGTTCGCCGAGCAGCGTCCACGTCCGCCTGCGGGCTTCCTCCCCCGCGAGTTCCGTCCCCGCGAACACGACCTCCGTCGCCCCCGCGTCCCGGTACCGCCGCACCTCCGCCTCGACGGCCTTCTCGTCGCCGATCACCGCGAGGTCGGCGGCGCGCCGGCCGCCGGACAGCTCGATGACACGGGCGTAGGACGGGATCTGTTCGTAGAACGCGAGGCTCTCGGTCGCCTTGGCGCGTACGGCGTCCACGTCGTCCGTGACCACGCCGGGCACCAGCGCCACGACCCTCGGGGCAGGGCGCCCGGCGGCCTCGGCCGCCTTGGTGAGCGCCGGGACGATGTGCTCGGCGAGGGCACGCGGGCCCGCCAGGTACGGCAGGATTCCGTCCGCCAACTCGCCGCTGGCCCGGAGTGCTTGGGGTCCCATCGCGGCGACGAGGACAGGAACCCCGCCCTCCGCGCCGGGTACGCGCGCCGGGAGCGGAGGGGTCGCGGTGAGCAGTTCGCCGCGGAAGTCGGCCGTACCGGTCTCGGTCAACTGCCGTAGCGCGGTGAGGAATTCACGCAGCCGGGCGACGGGTCGCTCGAACGGCAAGCCGAAACCGCCCTCGGCGAGGAGCTTCGTCCCCAGCGCCAGCCCCAGGTGATAACGGCCGTGTGTGGCGGCCTGAGCGGTCTGCGCCTGGCTGTTGACCACCAACGGGTGACGGCCGAAGACGGGAATCGCGGACGTCCCCACCTGCAAGCCGGGCACCTCCCGCCCGACGATCGCCGCGAGCTGCGGGGAGTCCGCGCCGAAAGTCTGCCCGAACCACGCGGACCTGAGCCCGGCGGCAGCGGCCTCCTTCGCCAACTCCACAGTCGCATCAACCTGGTTGGACGCGTCCGGCGCGTTGAGCGCCACTCCGACAGTCATGTCGGTCCCAACAGCCCTCCCGGCGAAGGAAATTCCGGCCGGGTGTGACAGCTTCATGTCGGTCGTGCGAACTGGCCCCCGGAACTCCGGCGGCCCAGGCGGGACTTGAGGAGTACCCGCAGCGCTCCCGCCGGTGACGGCTCCGCCGAGCCCTTCAGGAGCCCCGCGCCCCGGGCGAGTGCCGCGTCCGCGGTGAGGAGTTCGATGTCGATCAGGGCCAGGAGGAGGGGGCGGTAGGGGGCGGGGGCGAGGTGGGGGAGGCGGGCGGCGGCGTCGAGGTCGGCCCGGGCCCTGGTGATCTCGTGGGTCACCAACTCCCGTATCGCGTCCGTCTCGTGGCCCGCCCTCAAGTCGTCCTCCGTCAGCGAGAACCGCTTCAGGGTCTCCGACGGGATGCCCGGGCGTCCCTCGCGCAGGTCCTCCGCGAGGTCGTTGGTGAAGTCGAGGCGCTGGCTGCCGTCGATGTAGGTGCGGCAGGCGGCGCGGAAGTCCCCGTCGTCCTCCTCGGGGCCGACCAGGGTGGCGATCAGCATGAAGGCGGGGAACGTGTAGGCGTCGACGTACGCCTGGTAGTCGGCCTCGGTGGTGAAGCCGGCGAAGTCGAGTTCGGCGGTGGCGGTGGCGAGGTACGTCTCCAGGACGCCGCGCAGCCGGGGGCGGGCGGCGACCGTGTGGACCAGCGCGCGCAGGACCGCGTCGGAACTCGTCCCCGTCCGCAGAGCCTCCCGGACCTGCCGCTCCCACTCGGCCCACGCCGCCGCGCGCTGCGCGTGGGGGCCGGTGTCGAGGAGGCCGTCGCTGTGGTGCATGAACGCGGTGGCGGCCAGGACGTGCGGGAGGGCCGGGGCGGGAAGCAGAAGCCGGACGGCGACGTACGAGGCCCGCCGATACCGGGCCACCGTCCGCCGCTGCTCCCCGTAGTCCCGCCGCAACCCGGGCTCCCGTACACCTGCCGCGTCCAGACTTCGCTTCCACGTGCTCACGCGGTGATCGTAGGGCAGCGGACGATGTCGATCCGTGCCGAGCCGGGCGCGACCATCAACGCCGCTGTGCTCGGCACGTACTTGTACGGTTCACCCCTGCTCACCGACGGCGCCGGGCTCGCCCGACACGGACCGGTACGGCACGGTGTCAGTCCCAGCCGCCGAAGATCCCCTTGTTCGCCTGGGCGTGGCAGATGTTGTAGCCGCCGGAGGCGTGGGCCTTTTCGGTGTGGTCGGTGATGGTGACGGAGCAGTTGATGTCGCCGGAGCCCTGGAGTTGGGCGGTGATCGTGTAGTAGAGGGCGTCGTTGTGCAGGGGGAGGGTGGTGGTGAACTCGCCGTTCTTGAAGGTGCCTTGGCGGGTGTCGTTGTCGGAGCCGTAGGTGATGTTCATGGGGCCGAGGGCGCCTGCGGGGGCGGTGCCCCAGACCTTGAGAACGACGGTTTTGGGCTTGTGCTCGGTCTTCGGTTTCGCGTCGGTCGCGGGGCGTTCGACGCGGGAGGTCGTCGGGGTCACCTTGGTGCCGCTGGACTCCTTGTCGTCGCCTCCGCTGACGAGGGCTCCGACGATGCCGAGGACGACGAGGAGGCCGAACGCTCCGCCGCAGCCGATGCCGATGGTCTTGCCGACGGACCGCTTCTTCGGCGGCTGCGGGTGCTGCTGGTTCATGTGTCCCCCCAGAGTGAGATGCGAGTTACTGGTGAGGAACTGGTGGGGGAGATGTGTGGTTGCCGGAGGCCGGGGCAAGCCATCCGATCGGGTGGTGCGGATTCAAAAGGGATGTGCCGGAAGCGGTCGCATGCGGTCCTGCGTCGGACGGCCGGTGCCGGCTACGTACCGCCGGTGACCGACGTGCGGAACCCGACCCCCCGTACCGACTCGATGCGCAGCGCGGTGCCGAGTTTGCGGCGTAGTACCGACACGTGTGCGTCGAGTGTCTTCGTCGAGCCGTACCAGTTGGCGTCCCAGACCGCCGACATGATCGTCTCGCGGGGGACCAGTTCCTCCAGACGGTCCGTGAGGAAGGTCAGGAGGGTGAACTCCTTGGGGCGCAGGGGGACTTCGGTGCCGTCCAGGTAGACGCGGTGGGCGGGGCGGTGGACGGTTAGGCGGCCGTAGACGTCGGGGGGTGTGCGGGGGCGGTCCCGGTGGTGTCTGCGGGTCACCGCCCGCATGCGGGCTACGAGTTCGCGGATCCGGAACGGCTTCACGACGTAGTCGTCCGCTCCGAGTTCCAGGCCCACGACCTTGTCGGTCTCGCTGTCGCGTCCGCTGACGATGACGATCGGTACGTCGCCGCGCGCCCGCAGTTCCTGGCAGACGTCCAGCCCGTCCATGTCGGGCAGGCCGAGGTCCAGCAGGACGATGTCCGGTTCCACGGCGGTCAGGGCGGCGTGACCGGTGGGCGCCCAGGTGACGTGGTAGCCGTGCCGGGTCAGGCTGCGCCGTACGGCGTCGGCGGTGTCCCGGTCGTCCTCGACGAGCAGTACGCGCACGGGGTTCTCCTCGAAGGGGGCTGCGGTCACGGGGTGTTGAAGCCCGCCTCCGTCATGCGCGTGCCCCGGACCTCCAGCGCAGCCAGGAGGTCGGGGGCGTTTCGTCGCGGAAGGCACGGTGGTTCCTCGGGGTCGTCTCGGTGGCCGGCGCGGACATCACGTCCGGGCCCACCCGAGGACACCAACCGAGTGTGTCGACGGACCGGAGATCACATCACAGGTTGCCGAAGGAAACGACGTACGGCCCCGCTCTCAGCCCCCCACCCCCTCCCACGCCCGCTCGATCGCAGCGGCGTACTGGCTCCTGCTCGCCGCGCCAGGGATACCGAGGCGGCCCCCGAGCACGGTGAACGGAACGCCGGTCGCGCCGAGAGCCACGGCCTCCGCGTGGTCCGCGCGCACCGCGTCCAGGTAGCGGCCGGTGGAAAGGGTCTCGCGGATCTCCTCCCCGGGAATCCCGAGCCGCTCCCCGAGCCGGACCAGCGTGTCGTGCTCGAAGGCGTTCCCGTTGCCGGTGAACACCTCGGTCTGCATCGCCCGCAGGTACTCCCACGCGAGCCCGTGCCCCTTGCCGAGGTGGACCAGTCGCAGCATGTCCGACGTGTTGCCGACCGGCCGGTCGATCTCGTACCGCAGCCCCTCGACGGCGGCCCGCTGCGCCAGCCCCGCTTCCGTGGCCCTGGCCTGCGCGGGGGAGATGCCGTACGTCCGCGACAGGTGCTCCAGGGTCCGGGAGACGGTGGCGGGTGCGGCCGGGTCGAGCTGGAAGGTGCGGATCCGCAGGTCGATGGCGTCGGCGTGCGAGGAGGTCCGGACGGTCCTGACCAGCCGGTGTCCGCCGATGTAGCACCAGGGGCAGAGGACGTCCGCCCACAGGTCGACCGTCAGCCGGGTCGTGGCGGGGGCTGTTGTCGAGTCCATCGGGGGACCGCCTTCCAGTAACTTGATGTCACCCTCAAGATGTGACTCTAGCACCCAAGTTGAGAGTGCCATCAAGTTACGCCGCCGACCCCGCCGACCCCGGCGGCACAACGAAAAAGGGGTGGGCACCTGGCCCACCCCTTCTCCGTCCCCCTACGGCTCAGCCAAGCAGCTTCGCCGCCAGCGTCCCCGCGTTGTACGACCCCCACCCGGTCGTGAAGTCCCAGCCCGACGCCGCCGAGTACGCACCGTTGCTACCGCTGGTCACGTCATGGAACCCGGTGCCGTTCGCCGCGTACAGCGACGGGTTGGCGAACCCGAGGTTGGCCTTGCCCGCAGCCGCCGCCTGCTGGTTGTAGAGCGCCGCGAAGGCCGCCCACTCCGGCGCCGCCGCGCTGGTGCCGCCCACCGAGGACCAGGAGCCCTGCGAGTAGATGGACAGACCGGGCGTCGGGTTGGCGTGCGCGGCGACGTCCGGGACCTGGCGGAAGCCGCCGCCCGCGCTCTTCTGGACGGCGGTCTGCCAGCTCGGGATCTTGAAGACGGAGGACTTGCCGCCACCGCCGCCGGACCAGGCCACCTCCTTGCTGAAGGCGTTGCCGGAGGTGACGGTCAGCCGCGTGCCGCCGACCCCCGTGACGTACGGGTCGCTCGCCGGGTAGTCGACGGACGTACCGCCGTCCTTCGCGTCGTCGGAACCGTCGTCACCGGAGGCGGCGTAGAAGCCGAGCCCCTGCGCGGCGCCCGCCTTGAACACGGCGTCCACGGCGTTCATGTTGGACGTGGTGCGCGCCGACTCCGCCGCACCCCAGCTGATGGAGGTGGTCGGGATGCCGCTGTCGACGATCGCCTGGTACGTGTCGACCTCCCCGGCGTCGGAGTTGGGCCCCTCGAAGACCGTCACGTTCGCCTTGGGCGCGATCGCGTGCAGCACCTCGATGTCCAGCTCGACCTCGACCTGCCCGTCACCGAGCGCCCCGGACCCGCCGTCGACCTTCTGCACGGTCGGCGCGGGGGAACCCAGGCTGTAGTTCGTGTCGTACTTCGTGATGTTGGCCTGCTGGAACCCGTCGAACTCCAGCAGCGCGATCTTCTGCCCGCTGCCGGTGTACGTGCCGGACACGTTGTAGCCGCCCTTGAGCTGGGCCGGGGTGTAGCCGCCGCCGGGGCCGTCCTTCGGGGTGACCGTCCGCGAGATGGCCTGGTGGTGGAGCTGGGCGCGGTTGTTGAGGCCGGCGACGTCGCTCACGAGGGAGGCGATGGCGGAAGGGAGCGTCGGCGCCGAGGAGTTGGCGTAGAAGGTCCGGCCGGTCGCCGCGTCCTTGTACGTCGCCAGCTCCGTGCCGAATGCCTTCTGCAACTGCGCGGCGGTGCCGCTCGCGTCGACGAGGAGGTTGCCCGCGTGGACCTTGCCCACGGTCAGGCCCTGCGCGCGGAGGTAGTCCTTGACCTGCTCGACCTCGGCGTCGCCGCGCCCGAAGCGGGCGGCGAACTGGGCCTTGGTGAGGTAGTGGCGGTACGAACTCGACTTGGGGTCACTGACCTTGGCGACGAACGTGTCCAGCGCCGAGCCGCCTCTGGGCGTCAGGCTCACGGCCACGGATATGCGCTTGCCGGAGGCGACCTGCCCCGTACGGGCCGCGTCGTGGCCGAGGCCCTTGACGACGTCACCGGCGATCGCGGCGCGCGTCGTGTGCGGGGCGTCGGAGGCGTACGCGGCGGGGATCGCGGCGGTGAGGAGAGCCGGGACGGCGACCAGACCGAGCAGTTTCAGGCGTGACTTCACCGAGTCCTCCGGGGAGTGGGGGGTGCTGTTCCTGAAGCGGAACGGCTTCACCGTAGGAAGATCCGGCCACCCCTCATAAGCGGGGGAACCCTTGCGTCACGTGTTAACAGCGCATGTCGTGTCAACGCCGTGTGTCGAAACGCCGGTTGTAGGAGCGGCTCGGCTGACCGACCGTCACCGCCGGTACGACCCGCTCGTCGTCGGGGGCGTCCACCGCCGCGCCCGAGGCCAGCACGGCGACCGCCATCGCGTGCGCGAGCGCCGTCCGCGACCGCACCCCCACCTTCCGGTAGACCCGCGACAGCGCCCCCTCCACGGTCTTGACGCTGATGAACAGCTTCGCGGCGACCTCCCGGTTGGTGGCCCCGCCCCCGACCAGCTCCGCGATCCGCGCCTCCGTCGGCGTCAGCCCGGGACCCTCGCCGCGCTCCCCGGCGTCCAGCCGCGCCAGCTCCGCCCCGGCCCGCACCGCGAGCGCGGCGGCCCCGATCCGCTCCGCCGTCTCCAGCGCCTCCCCGAGCACCGCCCGCGCCGCGCTGCGGTGCCGGGCCCGCCGCTCGACCGTCCCGAGCGCGGTCAGCGTCCGTACGAGGTCCACCGGCAACGGCAGCCGCCGCAGCCGCTCGACGGCCGTCCGCAGCCGTACGACCCCCTCCTTCGCGTCGCCGAGGCCCGCCGCGTGCAGCCCCTCCGCCCGCTCCAGGGCCGCCAGCGCGCTGCCCGGTACCTCCCCCGACATGCGTGCGCGGGCCTCGCGCAGCACCGCACCGGCCTCGTCGCTCTCGCCGAGGACCACCAGGGCCTCCGCGAGATCCGCGTACCAGTGCAGCAGCGGCGGATCGGCGGCGCCCATCGCCTCCCCGAGGTCCCGCACCCGCTGGAGCGCCTCGACCGCCGTCGCCGCGCCCTGCGGGTCGCCGGTGAGGAGTTCGGCCTGTCCGAGGACCGCGAGCGCGCGCACCAGGAACAGCCGGTCGCCGTCGGCCTCCGAGGCGCGGACCGCGTCCCCGGCGAGACGGCGGGCCTCGTCGGCGGTGCCGCCCACGGTCGCCGCGAGGGCCCGCGCGTACAGCACGGGCGCCGTCCCCACGCCCGCCTCGCAGCGCGCGGCGGTGGCCAGGGCCTCGCGGCAGTCCCCGGCGCGCACCTGGATACGGGTCAGCGCGACCAGGGTGGCCGTCGTCTCCTCGACCCCGGCGACCTCGCCGATCACCGCGAGGAGCCCGGCGACCTGCGCGCGGGCCTCGCCGACCCGGTCCGAGTCCAGCGCGAGGATCGCCCGCATCCGGATCAGCCCCCAGCCGTCGGGCCCGCTGTGACCGCCCGTCAGCGCGAGCGCCTCCTCCAGGGCGGCCCCGGCCGCGTCCGGCTCCCCGGCCAGCGACAGCACCCGGCCGAGCGTGGCCAGCGCGCCGACCCGGGTGTCCGTGTCGCCGAGCACGGCGGCCCGGCGCGCGTGGCGGGCCGCCTCGGTCAACTCCCCGCACAGCAGGCCCCGTACGGCAGCCCAGTAGTGCAACCAGCCCTCGGCCTCCGCGTCCCCGGCCGCGTCCCGCAGCCCCTCCGCGATCAGCTCGTGCGCCCCCTCCAGCGCCTGCCCGGCGTTGCGCAGCAGCACCACCCGCGCCCGCACCCGCTGCCGGGCGTGCCCCGACCCGGCCAGCACCGCCTCGGCGGCCTCGCCCGCCTCCTCCTGCCGCCCCGCGTCACAGGCGTACCCGGCGGCGGCCAACAGCCGTTCGGCGCGCGCGTGTTCCCCTGGGGTACGGCGAGCCGCGAGCCGCGCCAGCTCGAACGCGGCGTCGGGCTCCCCGCGCCCGCGCGCGTGCTCCGCCGCCGACTCCAGCGTGCGCGCGGTGTCCTCGTCCTCGTACGGGCGCGCGTACGCGAGATGCCGGGCCCGCTCCACCAGGTCGCCGACCGCACCCGCCAACAGGGCGTGCGCCTCCCGGCGTTCACCCGCCGACGCGTCGGCGTACACGGCGGCCCGTACGACGGGGTGCGCGAACCGTACGACCCCGTCGCCGCCGGCCGCCGCGAGGCCGCAGGCCGGGTCGTCGAGCCCGGCGGCCCGCAGCACGGTGAGGCTCGGACGCTCGGCGGCGCTCGCGACGAGCAGCGTCCGCCGTACGCCTTCCGGCATCTCCGCCAGCAGCCGGGTACGCAGGTGCCGGGGGACGTCCAGCACCGGGCCGAGCAGGGCGGAGTGCTGCAACTCCAGTGCGTACGACGGGTTTCCGGCGGCGGTCTCCTGGAGCGCACGCAGCACGTCAGGTGGCAGGTCGGCGCGCACGATCCGCGCCACCTCGTCGTACGACAAGGGCGGCATCCGCAGCACGGCCGTACCCGGCGGACACACCCCCTCCGGCCGCTCCCCGTCCGCGACCCGCTCGGCGGCCACCACCCGCAGATCGAGCCCGCCCACCCGGCGCACCACGAACGCGAGCACCTCGGCGCTCTCCGCGTCGAGCCACTGCATCCCGTCGACGACCAGCAGCACGGGCCCCGCGAGCCCTCGCAGGACGTCGAGCACGGCGACGCGTACGGCGAGCCTGCCCCGGCCGTCGCCCGGTGCCTCGCCCCGCAGCAGCGCGCCCCGCAACGCCTCCCGGAGCGGCGGCGCGAGGGAGTCCAGGCGGCTGTCCGGCACCTGCGCGAACAGGTCGACGAGCCCGGCGTACGGGAGTTCGGCGTCGTCTTCAGAAGGGGAGCAGCGCAGGACCGTCGCGGCCTGGGCGGTCGTCAGGAGCGCGTCCACCAGCGTGGACTTGCCGATTCCGGCGGGGCCGTGGAACAACACCCCGGGGGCGGTGGCCAGTTCGGCCCGTGCGGTGTCGAGCAGGTCCCGGCGGCAGGTCAGGAGCACAGGGGGCGGTGGCCTTCGGCGCCGGGGACGGGTCTGCGGTCGGGGCGGATCATGTGCTCATGACAACCTGGCTGGATTCCGCTTGTCAATAACCGTCCATGCCACCGTGTGCGTCCCGTATGGCTGGTTCGAGCAGCGACAGCGTCCGCGCCCCCGCGTCCAGCCCCGCCCGCACCCCCACCGGCATTGGCAGGTTCGCCCCCGCGTGCCCGAAGTCGACGTTGCCGAGCACGGGGATGTCCCGGTCGCCGAGGGCGTCGAGGACGAGGTCGCGCAGGGTCGGGTCCGGCGTACCCGTACCCAGGCCCGCGATGCCGTCCGGGACGCCGACGACCATGCCCGCGATCCGGTCGAGGATGCCGCAGTGCCGCATGACCTGGAGGTACGTCCACACGTGCGCCGCGAGGCCGCCCGCCTCCTCCCAGAACAGGACCGCGCCGTCGAACCGTTCGAGGGGGAGCGCGTACGGCGTCGCCTGGTTGAGGGCGATGCGGTTGATGACCCCGCCGACGAGGGGGCCCTCGGCGTGGCCGGGGCGCCAGCACTCCCACGTCGGTGCGGACGGCAGCGCGCCGATCGGCTCCGTGCTGGTCAGCAGCGTCGTGTAGAGCCGCGCCAGCTCCGCCCGGCGGGCCGGGGACGCGCGCTGCCAGTGGCCGCCGAGGCCGGGGGTGGCCACGTCGGTGTGGAAGCCGACCAGGCCCGTGCGGGCGTACAGCACCAGGTGCAGGAGGGAGATGTCGCTGAGGCCGAGGACCGGCTTGGGGTCGGCGGCGACCGCGTCGTAGTCGATGAGGTCGAGATAGCCGAACACGGTCTGGCCCCCGTCGTGCGCGACGATCGCCCGCACCTCGGGGTCCCGCAGCAGGCTGTTGAACTCCTCGGCGATCTCCGCCGGCCGCGCCGCGCTCCACCAGCGCCGCCGCCCGGCTTCGAGGAGCGGCGCCCGGCGCACCCGGAACCCCATCCCCTCCAGTACGGCCACGGCCCGGCCGAGATCGGGCTCGTACTCGGCGTGCAGCGGCCCGGACAGCGAGGCGACGACGACGAGGTCCCCGGGCTTGAGGGCACGGGGACGAAGCAGGCTGATCATCGCCGCAGTCTCACCGCTCCCGCGATCACCCGCCAGCCAATTCCGGCTCCGGCATGCCCTCCCAGCTCAGGACCCGCCACCCCGCGTCCGGCGACCCGGTCAGGGTGACGACGCCCGTATTCGCCAGGGGATGACGCAGCGCGTAGTCCGCGTCGACGTTCTCCGCGCGGGCCGCCACCCACATGCGGATCGCGGCGCCGTGACTGACCATGGCGACCGTGTCCGCTCCCGACGCGGCGGCCTCCCGCACCACGGAGTCGAACCGCGAGAGGGCCTCGACCCCGTTCTCGCCGCCCGGGACGCGGTGTTCCGTGTCCCCGCAGGGCCAGGCGAAGACGGCCGCGTGGTAGAGGGCGATGGCCTCGTCGTCGCCGCGCATCTCCAGGTCCCCGGCGATCACCTCCCGGATGCCGTCCCGGACCTGGACGTCGAGGCCCGTCGCGGCGGCCAGCGGCGCCGCGGTGAGCTGGGTGCGCCGGAGCGTGGACGCGTAGAGGGCGTCGATCCGCTCGCCGGCCAGCAGCGCGGGGAGCGCCTGCGCCTGTTCCTGTCCCAAGGGGGTCAGTCCTGGTCCGGGCTCGGCGGTGTCCAGGAGGTGCGTGAGGTTGGAGGGGGTCTGGCCGTGGCGGATCAGCAGGAGGCGCATGGGGGGAGTATGGACGCGGGCCGGTGCGTACCGGTATGTCGAACCTCACCCCCGCTGCGTCAACTGACCTTGCTCAGCCGTACCGTTCGATCCTGATCCGGTCGACCGGCTGGCCCGCGTCGACCAGCAGCCGCGAGGCGTGCTCGGCGAAGGCGTTGGAGCCGCAGACGTACGCCTCCCAGGCGGTGCCGTCGGTGAAGAGGGGTTCCAGGTGGGATGAGTTGAGGCGTCCCACCGGGGACCCTTCGGGCGCGCTGCGGGTGAACACCGGCGTCGTCTCCGTGCCGTACTCGTCCGCGTAGATCAGCTCCTCGGGGCTGCGCGCGGACACCAACAGGCGTAGCGGTACGTCGAGTTGGTGTGCCCGGTGGTGGCGGACCATCGACATCAGCGGGACGACCCCGGAGCCCGCGCCGATCAGCAGCGCGGGGCGGTCGCCGGGCCAGGCGAAGAAGCCGGAGAGCGGGCCGCGCACCTCGACCTGGTCGCCGGGTTTCGCGACCGTGTGGAACCAGCCCGAGACCTCGCCGTCCTCGACGTGGTCGAGGGTCAGCTCGATGTGGCCCGAGGCGTCCGGCGCGGAGGCGAGCGAGTAGTGGCGCTGCGCGGTGTAGCCGTCCTCGGCGGTGAGGCGGAGCATCAGGTGCTGGCCGGGGAGGTGCCCCGCCCAGGCGGGCACGGCGAACCGGAACGTCGCCGCGTACGGGGTCTCGCGGCGGACCTCGGTCAGCGTCGCCGTCTGCCAGACGGCCGCCGCGCGGTTGGACACGGCGATACGGCCGGGCACGGCGAACCGGGTCTCGAACGTCTGCTCAGTCACCGGAGTACCTCTGCTCCTCCCACGGGTTGCCCCGCGCGTGGTACCCGTTCTGCTCCCAGAACCCCGGCTCGTCGTGGTCGAGGAGCCTGATGCCCGCGACCCACTTCGCGCTCTTCCAGAAGTACAGGTGCGGCACCAGCAGCCGCGCGGGCCCGCCGTGCTCGGCCGCGAGCGGCAGGCCGTCGTACGTGAAGGCGATCCACGCCTTGCCGCCGGTCAGGTCCGCGAGGGGCAGGTTCGTCGTGTAGCCGGTGTGCGAGTAGGCGACCGCGTGCGTGGCGGCCCTGTCCGGGCGTACGGCCGCGAGGAACGCGTCCAGCGAGATCCCGCCGAAGCGGACGCCGAACTTGGACCAGCTCGTCACGCAGTGGATGTCGCCCCGGTACTCGGAGCCGGGCAGCGCCTGCGCCTCCTGCCAGGTCCAGGTGCGCGGCTCCGCCACCAGGCCGTCGACCCGGAACGTCCAGTCGGCGGGCGCGAGGTCCGGCGTGACCTCGGCGGACAGGACGGGCCAGTCGTCGCCCGCGTCGTACTGGCCGGGCGGCAGCCCCGGGTTGTGGACGCGGGGGCGCCCGGCGAATCCTCGGGTGACGTTCATGGGTGCCTGTCTCGGAGAAACGTTCGTGCGGCCTCCACGATACGCGGCGCGCGCGGCGGCCGATCATTACGTCCGTATGAACGCTCGCGGCGCCCGGGAATACCCTCCCACCTGGGGTTCTTGGTGAGGGATGACACAGACGAGCCGTAGAGAGGGAGCCATGTCCAAGGCGTACGTCTTCACCCGCCACGGAGGCCCGGAGACCCAGGCCCTCATCGACCTCGACCGCCCCGCCCCGGGCCCCGGCGAACTGCTGATCGCCGTCCGCGCGGCCGGCGTCAACCCCGTCGACTGGAAACTCCGCGCGGGCCTGCGCCGCCCCGGCGACACCGGCGAGCGCGTCTTCCCGTCGGTCCTCGGCAGCGAGGCGTCCGGCGTGGTGACCGCGCTCGGCGAGGGGGTGACCGGGTTCGCCGTCGGCGACGAGGTCTTCGGCACGGCCCTGACCGGCGGCTACGCCGAGGAGACGATCCTCCCGGTGGCCATCGCCGCCCACAAGCCCGCCGCCTTGTCCTTCGCCGACGCCGCGACCCTCCCCGTGGCCGCCGCGACCGCCTACGACGGCGTCCACCAGCTCGCCCTCCCCGCCGGCGCGACCCTCCTGATCGCCGGCGCGGGCGGCGGCGTCGGCGTGGCCGCCGTCCAGATCGCGCGCGCCCTCGGCCTGAAGGTGGTCGGCGTCGCGAGCGCCGCGAAGAAGGAGTTCCTGGAGTCGCTGGGCGCGCTCCACGTGCCGTCCGGCCCCGACTGGGCCTCGCGGGTGCCCGGTCCCGTCGACGCGGTGTACGACCTTGTCGGCGGCGAAGTGCTGGAGCAGGCGGCCGGACTGGTCAGCGGGCCGGGCAGGCTGATCACGGCCGGGGCCTCCGAGGAGGCCGTCGCCGCGCTGGGCGGGGCACGCGTCACGCGGGCCCGCAACGCGGCCGTACTGGAAGCGGTCGCCGACCTCGTCGTGCGGGGCGCCCTCGATCCGTACGTCACCGCGCGGTTCTCCCTCGACGACGCCGGGGAAGCGCTGCGCAGCGTCGAGGACGGGCACGCCCGCGGCAAGGTCGTGATCGAGATCGGGGGAGCGGCGTGAGCCACGTACTGGACAATCCGGCGCTGCACTCCCTGACCGGGCCGCACGCGCGGTTCGCCGAGCGCAGGGGGCGGGTGCTGCGGTACCCCGTCGACGTCTCGCCCTGGCTCGCGCTGCCGGAGGAGCCGGACGCGCGGGACTGGGCCGACCTCGTCGCGCTCGCCGGGCCCGGCGCCGAGGTGCCGCTGCCCGGCTACCGGGGTGACGTGCCCGCCGGGTGGGAGGTCACCTTCCAGGTCGAGGGCGTGCAGCTCGTCGACGACGGGCTCGACGCGGCGCCGGACCCGGAGGCCGTACGGCTCGGCGCCGCCGACGTCCCCGAGATCCTGGACCTGGTGGCCCGTACCCAGCCCGGCCCGTTCCTGCCGCGCACCATCGAACTCGGCACCTACCTCGGCATCCGCCGCGAGGGCGCGCTCGTCGCGCTGGCCGGGGAGCGGCTGCACCCGCCGGGGTACACGGAGATCAGCGCCGTGTGCACGGACCCGGCGTACCGGGGGCAGGGCCTGGCCACGCGGCTCGTCCTCGCGGTCGCGCACGGCATCCGGGAGCGTGGGGAGGTGCCGTTTCTGCATACGGGGGCGGGGAACACGAACGCGATCCGGCTCTACGAGTCGCTCGGGTTCAGCCTGCGGCGGCGTACGGCGTTCCTCGCCGCGCGGCCTCTGCGGGCGGCCGAGGCGCAGTCCGTGTGATCGAGGTGCAGTCCGTGTGACCGGCGGTCAGGACGCCGGCTGGTGTGCGGGGGCCCCGGTCCGCACCGCCAGCCGGAAACCCACGCCCCGCACCGCCTCGATGCACACCGCGTCCCCCAGCTTGTGCCGCAGCCCGTACACGTGCGTGTCCAGCGTCTTCGTCGGGCCGAACCAGTTGCTGTCCCACACCGCCGCCATGATGTCCTCGCGGGTCACGAGGGCGTCGAGGCGGTCGGCGAGGTAGACGAGGAGCGCGTACTCCTTCGGGCTCAGCGGGATCTCCGTGTCGTCGAGGTACGTGCGGTGCGCGAGCCGGTCGATGGACAGGCGGCCGTAGCGGTCCAGGGAGCGGCGGGGGAGGCCTATGACGACACCGGAGGCCGGACCGGGGGCTGAAGAACCGGGGGTCGCACCAGGGGCGGTGGGCCGGGGCACGGCGGCGGCCGGTGGCGGGGCCAGGCGCCTGCGCTGTACCGCGCGCATACGGGCGATCAACTCCCGTACGGTGAAGGGCTTCACGACGTAGTCGTCCGCGCCCAGCTCCAGGCCGACGACCTTGTCCGTCTCCGAACTCCGCGCGCTGATCATGATGAGGGACACCTCGCTGCGGGCCCGCAGCCGGCGGCACACGTCGAGGCCGTCCATGTCCGGCAGCCCCAGGTCCAGGAGGACCATCTCCGGGTCGCCGCCCGCGAGCAGCGCCTCCTGCCCGGTGGCGACCCAGTGGACGTCGTGGCCGTATCGGGCGAGGCCGCGGGCGAGGGGGCCGGCGATCTCGGGATCGTCCTCGACGAGGAGTACGTGCATGGTGTTTCTCCTGGTGACTCCGGGCGGAGCTGTCTGTGGGGGCGGGGGAGTCTCAGGGGCCGGTCAGGGCCGGGTGCAGGCCCAGCGCCGGGAACACCAGCGCGTCCAGGTGGCGCCGCATCTCGACGACGGTCAGCGGTTCCTCGCCGAGCAGCGGCCGGGCGAGGATGACGCTCAGCAGCAGCCCGGGGACGAGGTCGAGGGCCGGACAGTCGGCGGGGACCTCGCCGCGCCGCACCGCGCGCCGGAGCAGCGTGGCGAGGTCGGCCAGCGCGGGCTCCAGCATCGACTGGCGCAGCGAGCACCGCAGTTCGGGGTTGCCGAGGATCGCGCTGCCGACGCCGAGGTGCAGGGCGGGGCCGCGCGACAGGGCCTCGTCACCGACCCGGTCGATGACCTCGTACAGGTCCCCGGGCAGCGAGCCCGTGTCGATCTCGGTGATCCGCAGCGGCACGCGCTGGCCGAGAGCCGCGACGACCAGCTGGGGCTTGCTGCCCCACTGCCGGTACAGCGTGGCCTTCCCGGCGCGGACACGGGCGGCGACCGCCTCCATGGTGAGGGCCTCGTACCCGACCTCGCGGAGCAGGGCGAGTACGGCCTCGTACACCTGGGCGGCGCGCAGCGGAGTGATCCGGGTGCGGCGGACGGCCATGGGCACCCCTCCTCGGCGTGAACGGCCTCAGGCTAGTCGCGCCGCTAACGGAACGGGCGCGTCTCGCTTGTGGCATCAGTCACTTCCGGGGCGGGAGAGGTTTCGGGGATTCACGCAACTCCCGTGTCGTGAAAGGCCTGTTGGGGCGTGGGCGGGTGCCGGCAACAGGTCGTGCCCGTCGGGCTCCTGGAGGTGTCGGCTGCGCGGCCTGATTCACGAAGCCGCCCGGAACGCCGGCCAGGCGGCGTTTCCCCCCTCCCGGCTCGCCCGGGCACTCGCCACATGATCCATGCTGCGGATCTCGACGGCCCTCTTGCCCAGTCGTTGTTTCTTGAAATACGCTACGCATGCTCTTAAAAGATACAGACATGGCGTTCGCGCCGAGCGCACACCTCCCCTCAGGGCCTCGGAAGGCCCACCCCCGGCCCAGGAGGCCCGTCATGAGGATGTCTCGATCTGTCCGGCGCTCACGCGCCATCGCCGCCGTGGGAACAGTGCTGAGCGCGCTCCTGGTGGGCGCTTGCGGCGGGGCGGCGAACGGAGCGGCCGACGGCTCCGTCACCCTCACCTTCGCCACCTACGGCGGCCCTTACGAGGCCGCGCAGAAGCAAGCCTGGATCGACGGCTTCCAGGCGGCCAACCCCGGCATCAAGGTGCTCGTCACCGGCCCCGTGGACTACGGCAAGATCAAGGCGATGACGGAAGCCGGGAACGTCGGCTGGGACGTCGTGGACGTCAACGGCGACTACGGCATGGAAAGCCAGTCGAAGTACCTGACCCCCATCGACTGCGCCCGGGTGACGGCCTGCGCCACTCCGCTGCGCGGCCTGACCAACACCCGGTGGCGGATCGCGGAGAACACCAGCGCGCTCACGCTCGCCTACAACACCGACAAGGTCTCCGGGACGCCCGAGGACTGGGCCGACTTCTTCGACACCGCCAAGTTCCCCGGCAAGCGCGCGCTGCCCAAGTCCGTGGGCTCCGGAGCGCTGGAAGCGGCGCTGCTCGCCGACGGAGTGCCCGCGGATCAGCTGTATCCGCTGGATGTGGACAGGGCTCTGAAGAAACTGGACACGATCAAGAAGGACATCGTGTGGTGGGAGACCGGCACACAGTCCGAGCAACTGGTGAGCAGCGGCGAGGTGGTCATGGGCGGCATCTGGTCCCCGCGTGCCTACAACCTCGCCGTGACCTCGAAGAAGCCGGTCGCGATCCAGTGGAACCAGCAAATGGTCTTCGGCAGTTACCTGGTCGTGCCGAAGGGCGGCAGGCACACCGCCGAGGCGATGAAACTGATCGACTGGATCACCTCGCCGAAACGCAACGGTGCCATCTCCGCCTACTACCCGGTGGGTCCGGGCACCGCCGACGCGAAGGCCGCCGCGGACGCGGCGATGGTCTCCTGGCTGCCGTCCAGCCATCTGCAAGGATCTGCGGCCCAGAACGACGCGTGGTGGGACAAGAACCTCGACGAGGTCGGCGACGGGTTCCAGACCTGGCTGCAGTCATGAGCGCGCAGCAGACCGCCATTCCGGCCGAGCCGGCGATCGAGACGCCCGCCCCGGCCGCCCGTCGACCGCGGCGCCGTACCGACGGATGGCTGTGGGTGGCGCTGCCCGGAGCGCTGTTCCTGCTGGTCATGTTCGGCTTCCCGCTCATCGAGATCGTCCGGCGGAGCCTCACCGACCCCTCGCCCCAGGTGTACCGGGTGTTCATCGACACCCCCCTCTATTGGCAGACCCTGCTGCGCACCTTCCGGGTCGCGGCGCTGGTGACCCTCACGTCGGTGCTGCTGGGCTACCCGTTCGCCTATGTCATGGCTCGGGCCAGACCGGCCTTGCAGGCACTGCTGATCGCGGTCGTCCTGCTGCCCGTCTGGACGAGCTTCCTCGTACGCACCTTCGCCCTGCAGATCTGGCTCCAGGACAGCGGCCTGATCAACAAGCTGCTGATGCGCGCGCATCTGATCGACGATCCCGTCCCACTGATCAGAACCAGTTTCGGGGTCACGGTGGGCATGTCCCAGATCCTGCTTCCCTTCATGATCCTTCCGCTGTACTCGGCCATGCGCCGCGTCGATCCGGAACTCGTCCGGGCCGCGACCGGACTGGGTGCCTCCCCGGTGCGAGCGTTCTTCCGGGTCTTCCTGCCACTCACCCTGTCCGGCGTGTACGCCGGCTGCCTGCTCGTGTTCGTCCTGTCGCTGGGCTTCTACATCGCTCCGGCCATCCTGGGCGGGCCGGAGTCGACGATGATCAGCACTCTCATCGTGGACCTCGTCCAGACGCGGTCGGACTTCGGCACGGCCAGCGCCGTGGCGGTGGTGCTGCTCCTGGCCACGTTCGCCGTCCTCGCCGTGGGCAGTAGGTTCGTCCGCATCCGTGACCTCGTCTCGACGGAGGTGGAGCGATGAACGCGCTGCGCAAGGCTCCGCTGGCCGTCGTCACCTTTGGTGTGGCAGCGCTGTTGGCGGCCCCGAGCCTGGTCCTGGTCCCCATGTCGTTCACGTCGGGCGCCCTGCTGGAGTTCCCGCCGCCGGGCTACGACACTCAGTGGTACGAGCGGTATTTCGCCGACGTGCAGTGGCAGCAGGCGACACTGCACAGTCTCTGGATCGCGCTGTGGACAGTACTGCTGTCGGTCGTCCTCGGAACGGCGACCGGACTGGCCCTGGTACGTGGCAGGTTCCGCGGTGTCGGTCTGCTCAACGCCCTCACCCTGGGGCCCGCGATCGTCCCCACGGTGATCACCGCGATCGCGCTCTATTCCGTGATGTCCAGGTCGGGGCTGACCGGAACGCTGACCGGGCTCGTCCTGGGCCATACGGTCCTGGCCTTCCCCCTGGTCGTGGTGACCGTGTCGGCGAGCGCGCGCACCCTGGACCCGGCGCTCGAACTGGCGGCAGCGAGCCTGGGTGCGGGGCGGCCGGCGACCTTCTGGCACGTCATCCTGCCGGGCCTCGCCCCGGGCATCACGATCGGTGCCGTCTACGCCTTCGTGACCTCCTGGGACGAGCTCATCGTCTCGATCTTCCTGACCAGTCCGACATACACCACCCTGCCGGTGCAGATGTGGTCGCGGATCCGGCTGGAGAGCGATCCGACCGTCGCGGCGGTCTCCACCCTGCTGGTGGCGCTCAGCACGCTGGGCCTGCTCTTCATCATGTTGTTCCGCTGGATCGACTCCCGGAGGACGAGGACGTGACCATGTTGTCCCTCACTCAGGTCAGGAAGACCTACCACGACTTCGTCGCGGTGGACTCGGTGTCGCTGGACGTGGCAGAAGGCGAGTTCGTCTCGTTCCTGGGGCCGTCGGGTTCGGGCAAGACCACGACGCTCCGCATGATCGCCGGGTTCACCGAGCCGGACGCGGGCTCGGTGGTCCTCTCGGGCCGGGAACTCACCAGGGTTCCGGCGTTCCGGCGGGACATCGGCATGGTCTTCCAGCACTACGCCCTGTTCCCCCACATGACGGTGGCCGAGAATGTGGCCTTCTCGCTGAAGATGCGGAAGGTCGACCGCACCGCCGCGCGCCGGCGCGTGGAGGCGGCGCTGGAACGGGTTCAGCTGGCGGAGCTGGGCGACCGCAAGCCGGCCCAGTTGTCCGGTGGCCAGCAGCAGCGGGTGGCACTGGCCCGGGCCATCGTGTTCGAGCCCAAGCTGCTGCTCATGGACGAGCCGCTCGGTGCGCTGGACAAGAAGCTGCGCGAAGCGCTCCAGGTCGAGATCACCCGGATCAGCCGTGAACTCGGCATGACCGTGGTGTACGTGACGCACGACCAGGACGAGGCGCTGGCCATGAGCGACCGCATCGCGATCTACAACCATGGGCGGATCGAGCAGCTCGGCACCGGTCGTGATCTCTACGAGCGGCCGACGTCGCTCTTCGTCGCCACCTTCATGGGCGACTCCAACGTTCTCACCGGGACCCTGGAGAAGGGCGAGGTCTCCTGTCCCAGCGGTCGTATCCAGGTGGATCGGGCGCATGTGGCCGCGCGTTCGCTGCGCGACGGTGACCGCGTCTCGGTGGTCGTCCGGCCGGAGAAGCTGTCGGTGTCCACGGCCGCGCCGGAGCGCAACCGGGTGAAGGGGACCGTGGCCGAGGTCGTCTACCTCGGGGCATCGCAGCGTGTGCTCGTGGATGTTCCCGGCTGCACCCTCACGGTCAGACAGCCCGCCGCGATCGCCGACGGCGGCCTGCGGCCGGGCGACGTCGTCCAGGTCGGCTGGCCCGCCGACCACGGTGTGGTGGTCCCGGCGGAGGCGTCGTCATGAGGGTGCTCGCGGTGCGCGGCTCCCTCCGGGACATCCCGCGTCGAGGCGTTCCTCGCCCGCATACGCGCCGGAACTCAGGTGACGATGTGACCGGCGGGGTGCGGAATGGTGTGCACGATCCACACCTCGGCGTCGCGCTTGCCCTGCACGACCCACCGGTGCGGCTCGTCAGCGGCGTAGTTGGCGTAGTCACCCGCCGAAATGATGGCCGGCTGTTCCAACGGGCCGACCTGAATGCTCCCGGATCGCACGAAGACGTGTTCCCGGGCGCCCTTGCCATGGGACATCGAGGTCTCGGAGTGGCCCGAGCGGAAGATCTGGTGGTGGATCTCGATGAAGACGGAACCCACCAGGGTGCTCTTGACCACCCGGCCGATGGAGGCGGAGTCGGAGATGTCCAGACCCTCGTTGGCCCGCACGACCTCCACACCGCTCGGCTCCTCGGACCGCAGAAGGCTGATCGGGTCCACCCCGAGCGCCTCCCCGATCGCCGTGATCGTGTCCAACGTGGGGTTGGTGTTCTCACGCTCCACCTTGGAAAGCGTCGCCTTGGCCACGCCGGAGCGCTCGGCGAGCTGATTCAGCGATAGGCCGCGGGCCTCGCGAAGGCGCCGCACGTTCTCCGCGAGAGTCGTACCCAGCTTGGTCACGTGAGCACGGTACCCCATACCTACACCGTCCCTTTTACGAATACGAACGTTCCACTTTAGTAACCAACGAGCGAGAAAGAGAGCTGCGATGGGCGAGATCGTCGGAGCCGGGCTGCTGGCACACGTGCCGTTGATCATGCTCCCTCACGAGGCGCGACTAGAGGAGAACGACGGCAAGGAGATCACTCTTGTCACCGGGCTCCAGGCGCTGCGCCGGGAAGTCTTCGAGGTCGCCGACTACGACACCGTCGTGGTCATGGACAGTCACTGGGCCACCACGGTGGAGTTCGTGGTCACCGCCCATGACCGCCGCGCGGGGTTGTTCACCTCCGACGAACTGCCACGCGGCATGTGCCGCATCCCCTACGACTGGCCCGGGGACCCGGAGCTGGCGGGCGAACTGGTCCGCGCCGGCACGGAACAGGACGCCTGGATCACCGGCATCGACGACCCCTACCTGCCCACCCACTACGCCACGGTGAACCTCTGGCACTACCTGGGCCGCGGCCTGGCCGACAAGCGGTGGGTCTCCATCGGGGTGTGCCAGACCGGCGAGGCCGAGGACCACCTCCGGGTCGGTCGAGCGCTGGCGACAGCCGTGGAGCGCACCGACCGCAAGGTCCTCGTGATCGCCTCGGGCGCGCTCTCCCACGCCTTCTGGCCGCTGCGGCAGACGCCGCTGCACACCGCCGCGGCGATCGAGCACATCAGGACGCCGCAGGCCGCCCGGGCCGACCTCGAACGGATCGCCTGGTTCCAGGAGGGAAACCACGGGAAGGTGCTCGCCACGATGGACGAGTTCCGCGCCTTCAGACCTGAGGCGGGCTTCGCGCACTACCTCATGCTGGCGGGGGCGCTGGGCGGAGCGGAATGCACGGCTGCGGCCCGGCAGTTCGGCGAGTACGAGAACGCGCTCGGCACCGGGCAGGTACACCTGTGGTTCGACCGGCCCGAGTCGGGCTGGACCGGCCGGTCATGACCGTCCCCCTGCCCCAGGGCCGGGCCGCGCTGGGGTCGTTCGTCCTGCTGCCCTCGCCCGAGAGCGCCGAACTGCACGCCCGCTGCGGCTACGACTTCCTGCTGATCGACGCCCAGCACGGGCTGTTCGCGGAGAGTGCCCTGCACGGTCTGATCACCGCGGTCGAACTCGCCGGCGCCCTGCCGATCGTACGGGTCGCCTCCGGGGACCACGCCTGCATCGGCCGGGCCCTCGACCTCGGCGCCCGGGCCGTCGTCGTCCCCATGGTGTCGACGGCCGCCGAGGCCGCCTCGGCGGTGGCCGGCTGCCGCTATCTGCCGCACGGCAGGCGCAGTTACGGGCCGATCCGACTGCTCCACACCGGGCGCGCCGCCGAACCCGTCGGCTGCTTCGCCATGGTGGAGACCGCCGAAGGAGTGGCCGACGTGGACGCCATCGCGGCCACCCCCGGGCTGACCGGCGTCTTCGTCGGACCCACGGACCTGGCGATCAGCCTCGGGCTGCCCGCCGACCACCGGGTGGAGGACCCGGTGCACGACGGCGCGATCCAGCGCGTGGCGGACGCGTGTCGCCGCCACGGCATCGCGGCTGCGATCCAGACCTCTTCGGCCGCCGAGGCACAGCACCGGATCTCCCAGGGCTACACCCTGGTCAGCCTGCGCAGCGACGTGGCCCTTCTCACGAGCGCGAGCAGGGACATCGCCGGCAGCGTCCGCACGGCAACCGAGCACACCCGACTCCCGCACAGGAAGAGCGCCCATGTCACGTGACCCGGCCAACGAGCCGCTCCCGGATCCACGGGTGCTCCGGCTGATCCACCCGGACCTCTTCGGCCGGGAGCGCTCGAAGCAGTTCCCCGCCTCTCTCCTGCCCTCCCTGCTCCACGGCGTGGGGTACTCCAAGGTGAGCCTGATCGAAGGACTCACCGGAATCCCTCTGGAGGGCGAGGAGTTCCCCGACCAGAAGACGCACCCCGATCTGCTCGCCGTCCCCGACCGGGCCACGGCGCGCCGGCCGCCCTGGGAGCCGGACGCCGTCTGGCTCCTGGCCGACCTGGTCGAGGAGGGTCCGTCACGGTTGTGCTCCCGTACCGTGCTGCGCGATGCCTGCGCGGCGCTGAAGGAGCGCGGCCTCGACGCCGTGGCAGCCCCGGAGCCCGAGTTCTACCTCCTCCACGGGGACGACGGGCGGCTGCCGTACTCGATGCACGGAACGTCGTACATGATCGGGCGGGAGGTCGACCCGGACGGCGCGTTCGGGCGCCTCCACCGCTCCCTGATGGACTTCGGTGTCGCCGTCACCTGCGCCAACCGGGAGTTCACCCCGGGACAGTTCGAGATCAACATGCATCATGCGGACGCGCTGACCGCGGCCGACAACATGTTCCTGCTGAAGATCGCGGTCAAGGAACTCGCCCGGGGAGAAGGACTCACCGCGACCTTCATGCCCAAGCCCTTCACCGACGGAGAGGGCAGCGGCATGCACGTCCACCTGTCGCTGTGGCGGGACGGTGTCAATGCCTTCGCCTCCGACGACGACGGCGTCTCGGACCTGTGCCGCGCCTTCATCGGCGGTATCCAGTCGCACGCCCGGGCCATCAGCGCGTTCGCCTCCCCGACCGTCAACTCCTACAAGCGGTTCGTCCCGGGCAGCCTGACCCCGACCACCGCCTCCTGGGGCGACGACAACCGCTTCTGCTACCTCCGCATCCCCAGGGAACGGGGAGCGGCGACCCGGGTGGAGGTCCGCGGCGGCGACGCGAGCGCCAACCCCTACCTCCTGCTGGCCGCGATCATCCAGGCCGGCATCGACGGCATCGACAACGACCTGCGACCGCGGGAGAACCCCGACCCCCTCCCCCGTTCCCTGCGCGAGTCGCTGGACGCGCTCGCCGCCGACGACGTGCTCGGCAAGGCCCTGGCACCCGAGCTCGTCAGTGTCTTCATCGGACTCAAGAACGACGAGATCGAACGCTCCGAGCGCACCGTGACCGACTGGGAATGGGACCACTACATCCGCAGGGCCTGACCTGCGCCGAGAAAGGACACCACACATGAAACTGGCGAACGTCAACGGCCGAGCGGCGATCATCGTCGACAACCGGGTGCTCGACATCGAGACCGCCACCAACGGCCGGCTCACCTCGGATCCGGCCGTCCTGAGCGACCTGGCACACCACGAGGAACTCCGCGCCCTCACCACCACGGCCACCGCCACTCTGCCGGTGCTGGACGAGGCCCTGCTCGGGCCGCCCGTGCCCAAGCCCGGCAAGGTCATCGCCCTCGCGCTCAACTACCGCACCCACGCCGAGGAGTCCGGAAAGGCCATCCCGGACGAGCCGCACGTGATGGTGAAGTTCCCCAGCAGCATCACCGGCCCGTACGACGAGATCGTCGTCCCCTCCGGGCGCGAGATGATCGACTACGAGGCCGAGATCGTGCTCGTCATCGGCCGCCGGTGCACCAGGCTCACCGAGGAGGAGGCCTGGGACGTGGTGGCCGGGATCACGGCCGGCCAGGACATCTCCGACCGTGAGGAGCAGTTCCGCCCACCGGTCAAGCAGTTCTCCATGGCCAAGTCGTACGACACCTTCGGTCCCACCGGACCGTACCTGGTCACCCCGGACGAACTGTCCGACCGTGACGACATCGGGCTGATCGGCCGGGTGGACGGCCAGGAGACACAGCGCACCAGGTCCAGCGACTTCATCTTCTCCGTCCCGCGCCTGCTCGTCTGGCTGACCCGGTTCGTCACCCTGGAGCCCGGCGACCAGGTGTGGACGGGCACGCCCGGCGGCGTCGGTGAGGCCCGGACGCCGCCGCTCTACCTGCGCGACGGCACCCTCGTCGAGACCGAGGTCGAAGGCGTCGGTGTCATGCGCAACCGTGCGGTGGTGAAGTGATGCGCGTCATCGGCGAGAGCGAACCCACCGGCGTGTACGGCGGGCAATTCATCGGAGACGTCCGTCTCAGCATGCTGCGCGCGGCGCCCGCGAAAGGCGAACCCGACGTCGCCCTGGTGGCATTCACCGACGGCGCCGTCACCTGCTGGCACGCCCACCCGGGCGGACAGCTCATCTACGTGGTACGCGGCACGGGCGTCGTCGGAACCGACGACCGGTCCGGCGTCGTCCTGGCGCCGGGCACGCTGGTCGAGGCCCCGGCAGGTGAACGGCACTGGCACGGGGCCGCGCCGGGCCAGGACGCCACGCTGCTCTGCTTCACCTGGGGAGCGACGGAATGGACCGACGAGGCACCACATTCATGACCGAACTCATGCCAGACCTCATACCGGACGCCACGGCCGCAGGAATGACGCACACGGACTGGAAAGCCCTGGCCGCGACCCTCGGCCCACCGACGCGGCACCACGTCGACGGCGGCGAACTGTTCCTCTCCGGGCGGACGTACCCGGTGATCTCCCCACGCGACGAGTCGGTGCTCGCCGAGGTCGCCGACGCCGGACAGGAGGACGTCGACCGGGCGGTGGCAGCCGCCCGGCGGGCGTTCGACCATGGCCCGTGGCCCCGGCTCGACCCACTCGAACGCGGCGGCGTCCTGCTCAGACTGGCCGAACTGGTGGAGACCCACCGCTGCGAACTGGCGCTGCTCATCAGCCTGGAAATGGGCAAACCGATCTCCGACGCGTTCGGCATCGAGCTGCGCGCGGTCGTCGACACGCTGCGGTACTACGGCTCGCTGGTCGGCCGGCCGGCCGGCGAGATCCCGCAGGCCGGTGCCGACGCGCTTGCCCTGGTGACCCGTGAGCCCATCGGCGTGGTGGCCGCGATCGTGCCGTGGAACTTCCCCCTCACACTCGGCACTTGGAAGATCGCCCCGGCTCTGGCGGCGGGCTGCACGGTGGTGCTGCGGCCCTCCGAGCAGACGCCCCTGTCCGCGCTCCGCCTGGCCGAGCTGGCGTCCGAGGCCGGAGTGCCGCCGGGAGTCCTCAACGTCGTCACGGGTCAGGGCAAGCTCGCCGGCACGGCCCTCGGCCTGCACCCGGACGTCGACGTCGTGGCGTTCACCGGGTCCACCGAGGTCGGCCGCCACTACCTGCGCTACTCGGCCGACTCCAACCTCAAGCGCGTCTGGCTGGAGCTGGGCGGCAAGTCGCCCAACATCGTCTTCCCGGACGCGCCCTCGCTCGACACGGCGGCGGCCACCGCGGCCTGGGGCATCTTCTTCAACTCCGGGGAGATGTGCACCGCACCCTCCCGGCTGCTCGTCCACACCTCCGTCGCCGAGCGGGTCGTGTCGGCCGTCGTGGAACGGGCGCGGTCGCTGCGGATCGGCGACCCGCTGGACCCGGCCACCGAGATGGGCCCGATCGCCACCGCCCGCCAGTTCGCCACGATCAGCACGTACCTCTCCGATCCCGAAGGCGCCCGACTGCGCACCGGCGGGCTCTCACCGGGCGGCCTCTACCTGGAACCCACCGTCTTCGACCAGGTCGCTCCCGCCTCCCGGCTCAGCCGGGAGGAGATCTTCGGCCCCGTCCTGTCGGTGCTGACCTTCGACACGACCGACGAGGCGGTGGCCCTGGCGAACGACACCGACTACGGCCTGGCCGCCGGGCTCTGGACCTCGGACCTGTCCACCGCGCACCTGGTCGGGCGCCAGCTCAAGGCCGGAACCGTCTGGATCAACTGCTACGAGGAAGGCGGCCTCGACGTGCCCTTCGGCGGCTACAAGCAATCGGGCAACGGCCGGGACAAGTCGTTGCACGCCCTGGAGAAGTACACCGAGCTCAAGACCACCTGGATTCGGCTGTGAGACCACTCGTCGCCGTCCCCGCCCGCGTGGCCGCCACCTCCTCGGCCCTGCGGTACTCCGCCGAGGTCGCCGCGCAGGCCCTCGTCGAGGCCGTCTACCGGGCGGGCGGGGAACCGTTCATCATGCATCCCGCCGACACGGACCGGATCGGAGCACGGATGAGCCGGTGCGACGCCGTGCTGCTGCCCGGCGGCGGTGATCTGGCACCGCATCGTTACGGTGCGCGCACCGTACACGAGGCCGTCTACGACGTGAGTGAAGAACTGGACGCCTTCGACCTGGCCGTGGCCAGGCACGCGCTGGGAGCCGGGATGCCGCTGCTGGCGATCTGCCGTGGCCTGCACGTGGTCAACGTGGCCCTCGGCGGCACGCTGCAACAGCATATGGAGCCCGACCACCGGCACCTCGTGCACCCGGTCGTGTTCCGGGGCGAGAAGGTGGTCGTCTCCTGCTACCACCACCAGCGGATCGACGAGCTGGGCACCGGTCTGCGCGTCGTCGCCGGGGCCGCGGACGGCACGGTCGAGGCCGTGGAGCTGCGCGGTGCCGAGGGCTGGTTCCTCGGTGTTCAGTGGCACCCCGAGGACACGGCCGCGGACGACCCCGCGAACCAAGCCCTGTTCGAAGAGCTGATCAGGGCTGCTTGAGCGGCCCGGCAGGAGTGGCGACCGTGCCGCGCGTCGAGTGGGCGAGCAGCTTGGTCACCAGCTCGCGCAGGATCAGCCGCTCGATGACGGTGAGCGGTTCCATCAGGTCGGCGGTCATCTGCGGGACGTGTGCGGCGAGGGCACGCTCCAGCAGGTCGTTGCCCTTCTCGGTGGCCTCCAGGAGGGAGGCCCTGCGGTCCTCGGGGTGAGGGTGCCGGGTGATCAGCCCGGCCTCTTCCATCCGGGCGATCAGCCGGGTCAGGCCGCCGGAGGTGAAGGAGAGGTCCTCGGCGAGGCGGGCGCTGGTGCTACGGCGTTGCGGATGCCGCGCCAGACGCAGCAGCACCTCGAACTCGGAGCCGCCGAGCCCGGCGGCCTCGCGGATCGTGCGATCGGCCCGTCCACCGAAAGCGTCGGTCAGGCGCAGGATGTCGCCGTACAGGACGACTGCCTCATCGTTCAGAAACTCACTCATAAAGCTGAACCTACAGCAATATTTGTGCCCGATAGTTGAGTATTTATACAAATAAACAGCATGTTATTCGGTTCTTGAAGCTTGAAATATAGCTGCCTTTGCAGATACTTTCCCTGTAGCCGATCACACCGCACCGCACCGCACCGAAGGGACCACCCCCCATGCCACTCGGACGACGTCAGGTACTCGTCGCAGGCTCACTCACCGCCGCCGCAGGCGCCTTGGGCGCCGGAACGGCGCACGCCACGGGACGCGGAGAGGAGACGAAGAGCCTGGAGCAGCTGTACCGCGAGGCGAAGGCGGAAGGCGGCTCGCTGATCGTCTACGCGGGCGGCGACACCCCGACCCAGCAGGACGGCAACAAGGCCGCCTTCGAGAAGGCGTTCCCCGGCATCACGCTGGACATCGTCGTGGACTACAGCAAGTTCCACGATGCCCGCATCGACAACCAGCTCACCACCGGCACCCTCGTCCCCGACGTCGTCCAGCTGCAGACGCTGCAGGACTTCCCGCGCTGGAAGCGGGAAGGCGTACTGCGCTGCTACAAGCCGGCCGGCTTCTCCCGCGTGCACCCCGCCTTCAAGGACCCCGACGGCGCCTGGACCGGCATCTTCGTCGACGCCTTCTCCACGATCTACAACGTCGACAAGACCGGGGCCGCCGCGCCCGCCTCCGCCCGGGACCTCCTCGACCCCCGCTGGAAGGGGAAGATCGTCTCGACGTTCCCGAACGACGACGACGCCGTCCTCTACCTCTACAAGGTCATCGTCGACACGTACGGCTGGGACTGGCTGCGCCGCTTCGTCGCCCAGGACATCGCCTGGGTACGGGGCACCCAGGAACCCGCGGACCGGGTCGAGGCCGGCACCGCGGCCGTCGCCCTCGGCACCGACGGCATGCTGACCCCGGCCGACGGGGTCAGGACCCGTTTCGTCCTGCCGAAGAGCGACCCCTTCATGGCCTGGGCCCAGCGCGCCGCCATCTTCGAGAACGCCAAGCACCCGGCCGCCGCCAAGCTGTACCTGAACTGGTGGCTCGACAAGCAGACCCAGTCGGACTTCTACATGTGGTCCGTCCGCACCGACGTCGCCCCCCACAGCGGCTACCGCCCCATCTGGGACTACCCCAACGCCAACCTGGACGGCTTCGACACGTTCATGGCCGACCGCGCCCTCGTCGAACGCTTCCGGCAGCAGCTGACCCTCTACGTCGGCGAGGTCACCGGAGCACCGTCCCCGGGCTGGCTGGGACTGCACCCCGGCCGCCGCTGACATCTGGTCGGCCGTCTTTCCCGCCTCGTCGGACGGCGCCGGGAGGGGCGATGTCCAGCATTATCTCCGGGGCAGCCAGTGTCCTTGACGGCTGTGAAGTTCGAGGAGTCATGTCCGTAGCGTCTCCGGCGCGCTCCGGCTGACCTGCGAGGGCGCGGCGACCATCGGCCTGGAACTGGTGGACAACGTGCCGTCGTTCGGCGCCGTCCTGATTGCTTTCGGTGGCGGGGCGCTGGCCACCGGCGTGGGGCATGTGGCAAAAACGGAACGGGCGCGTCTCGCTTGTGGCATCAGTCACTTCTGAGGCCGGGGAGGTTTTCCGGGATTCACACAACTCCCGTGTCGTGAAAGGCCCGTTGGGGCGTGGGCGGGTGCCGACAATGGCCGACATGAGCACACAGCATTCGCATAGTCACCGCACAAGAACCCGTCGCGTTCTCGCGGTCGGTGCCCTCGCCGCCGCTCTGCTGGGCCAACTCCTCGGCGGGACAACGGCCATGGCGGCGCCGGTCGGTTTAACCGAGGCGGCAGCAGGGCGAATAGCCTGGAAACCCTGTACCGCGCCCGACGGCACGGGCGGATTCGAGTGCGCCACCCTCAAGGTCCCGGTGGACCGCGCCAAGCCCAAGGGCGCGACCATCGACCTCGCCCTCAACCGGCACCGCGCCACCGACCCGGCCCGCCGCATCGGCCCCCTGCTCATCAACCCCGGCGGACCCGGCGGCTCCGGCGTCGACTTCGCCTTCAGCGCGCCGTCCTCCTTCTCGCCCGAACTCCTCGCCCGCTTCGACATCGTGGGCTTCGACCCGCGCGGCGTCGGCCGCAGCCACCCCGCGACCTGCGACTGGGACCTCATCCTGAAACAGGACCCGCTCCTGTACCCCGGCAGTCCCCGCGACTTCGCCGCCCTGCGCGCCGCCACCGGGGCCCTCGGCAAGGACTGTCTCGCCCGGACCGGCCCCCTCCTGCGCCACATGGACACCGACAACGTCGTCCAGGACATGGACGCGATCCGCGCCGCCCTCGGCGAGCGGAGGATCAGCTACTACGGCGTCTCCTACGGCACGGCCATCGGCCAGCAGTACGCCGCCCGTTACCCCCACCGCCTCCGCGCGCTCGCCCTCGACTCCAACATGGACCACAGCCTCGGCCGTTCGGCGTTCCAGCGGACCGAGGCCGTCGGGATGGAGGAGGTCTACGGCCAGTTCGCCGACTGGTGCGCCCGTACGCCCGCCTGCGAGCTGTACGGCCGTGATGCCCGCGCCCTGTTCGACTCGCTGTACCGGCGCGCCGAGGCCGGTGAGCTGGAGCTGCCGGGCGGGATCCAACTCAGGCCGCAGGACGTCCAGGTGACCGTCATCGGGTTCCTGTACGACCCGGCGTCCTGGTTCCAACTCGCCGACCTGCTCCGCGACATCGACGACCCGACCGAGGGAACGGCCCGCCGCGTCGCCGCGTTCGGCGAGCCGATGCCGTACCCGTTCCCGGCGGTGATGTGCCAGGACTACCGGTTCGGCGTCCCCTCGTACGGCACGCTCGCGAGGGAGAAGAAGGCACTGTCCCGCGTCGCCCCCGTCACCCGGCTCAGCCCGCTCGGCTGGACGGTCATGGCCTCGTGCCAGAACTGGCCGGCCAAGGTCACGAACCCGCCCCGGCCGCTCAAGGTCGACGGCACGCCGCCGATCCTCCTCACCAACAGCCGCTTCGACCCGGCCACTCCGTACGCCTGGGGGACCAACGCCGCGCGGCAGATCGGGCGGGAGGCCGTGCTGCTGACGTACGACGGTGCCGGGCACGGGGATTACTGGCTCAGCCCGTGCGCGCGGGACGCCATCGACACGTACCTGTTGACGCTGAGGACGCCGCGTCCCGGGACGCACTGCCCGGCCGTCTGGCCGGTGGAACCCGCGCCCGAACGCAAGGGTGCGCTGGTCAATCCGCTGCCCGAGCTGGTCGGCACACCGGCGTACTGATGACAAGAGGGCCGGTTCCGGACGGATTCGGGACCGGCCCCCGCGACACTGGTCCCATGACCTCTTCCTTGACTTATGGCGCGCTGGTGCACAGGGCCGCCGCTCTCGTCCGCCCCGGGCGCCGGGTGATTCTCGGGATCGCCGGGAGTCCGGGGGCCGGGAAGACGACGCTCGCGCAGCGGCTGGTGCGGGATCTGGGGCCGGTCGCGGCGCACGTTCCCATGGACGGGTTCCATCTCGCCGACGTCGAGTTGGACCGGCTGGGGTTGCGGGACCGGAAGGGGGCGCCGGAGACGTTCGACGCGGCGGGGTACGCGGCGCTGCTGAAGCGGCTTCGGACGTCGGAGGAGCTGGTGTATGCGCCCGGGTTCGAGCGGGTTCTGGAGCAGCCGATCGCCGGTGCGATTCCCGTGCCGCCCACCGCGCGGCTCGTCGTCACGGAGGGCAACTACCTTCTGCTGGGCGCCGGTTCGTGGGTACGGGTCCGGGCCGAGCTCGACGAGGTGTGGTTCTGCGCGCCGGACGAGAAGGAGCGGGTGCGGCGGCTCGTGGCGCGGCACGAGGAGTTCGGGAAGAGCCACGAGGACGCGGTGGCTTGGGTGTTGGGCAGTGACGAGCGCAACGCCGAGTTGGTGGCGGGGACGCGGGAGCGGGCGGATCTGGTGCTGACGTCCGCCCAACTCCCGGCGCCGTGAGGGTTATTCGCCTGCGTCCTTCGTGCCGTCGAGGCTGCGGACCAGGCCGCGCAGGACCGGGCCGTACTCGGGGTGCGAGAGCGCGTGCGCCATCTGGGCGACCAGGTAGTCCGCCGGGTTGCCGGTGTCGTACCACTCGCCCTGGATCACCTGGCCGTACACGGCGCGGGTCGCGGCGTACGCGTTGATCGCGTCGGTCAAGTAGATCTCGCCGGTGCGGTGTTCGTGCCAGCGGCGGGTCTGCTCGCGCAGCTCGTCGACGATGCCCGGGGTGATGACGTAGCCGCCGATCGCCGCGTACGAGGAGGGGGCGTCCTGCTGCTTCGGCTTCTCGACCAGGCCCGTGATGCGGAGCTGCCCGTCGCCGAGGTCCTCCTTGACGATCGGGACGCCGTAGCGCTGCGAGTCCTTCGGGTCCATCGGGAGCAGGGCGAGGACCGGGCAGCCGGTCGCCTCGTACGCCCGGATGAGCTGCTGGGCGCGCGGGACCTCGGCCACGAACACGTCGTCCGGCCACAGGACGAGCACCGGCTCGTCGTTGAAGGAGCGCGCCGCGTTGAGCACGGGGGTGCCGTTGCCGTACGGGCCGCGCTGGTCCAGGTAGGTGATGTGGCCGCGCCGGGCCAGCTCGGCGACCTCCTCCACCGCGTCCGCGTACGCCGTCTTGCCGTCCGCCCGCAACTGGTCCACCAGCGCCGGGTTCGGCCGGAAATGGTCCTGGATCAGGGACTTGCCGCCCGACACGACGATCGTGATGTCCGTGATGCCGGAGTCCACCAGCTCACGCACCGTGTGCTCGACGACCGGCTTGTCGCCGACCGGCAGCATCTCCTTCGGGATCGCCTTGGTGAGGGGCAGCAGGCGTGAACCGAGCCCGGCGGCGGGGATGACGGCCCTGCGGATCGTGGGGGAGGACATCTGCTCTCTCTCGTACGTATGGGTGCGCTGGCTCTTCGAAGTGAGGCTGAGGACGACGCTACCAACGCGGGCTAACCCTTGAGCGCGTCCGAGATCGACTTCACGCCGCCGTGGGCCGTCAGGCCGCCGTCCACCGGGATCTCCGTGCCCGTGATGAACGAGGACTCGTCGGAGAGGAGGAACACGACCAGCGGGGCGATGTCGTCGACCGTGCCGGAGCGGCCCAGGGGGGTCTCGCCGATCGTCGCGTCGCGGAACGCCTGCGAGGCGGCGGCCGTCATCTCCGTCTCGATGTAGCCGGGGAGAACGGAGTTGACGCGGATGCCCTTCGGGCCCAGCTCGGTCGCGGCGATCTTCGAGACGGCGCGCAGGGCCCACTTGCTGGCCGTGTAGGCGACGGGGTAGTAGCCGGTCAGCGCGGTCGCCGAGCCGATGTTGACGATGGACGAGCCCGGCGGCATCAGCGGGGACAGCTTCTGGATGCCGAGGAGGGGCCCGGTCGTGTTGACGGCCTGCACCCGGGCCATGTCCTCGGGCCGCACGGTGTCGAGGCGCTGGCGCTCGATGATCCCCGCGTTGTTGACGAGGCCGTGGATCTGGCCGTACGACTCGCGCAGACCGCCGGCCAGCGCGTCCCAGTCGGCCTCGCAGCTGATGTCGAGCTTCAGGCACCCGTCGTTCTCGGGGCGCGCGTCGGTGGCGACGACGGTCGCGCCGGCCCGGGTGAGGGCGTGGGCCTCGGCCAGTCCCTGTCCGCGTGCCGCGCCCGTGACGACGATGACCTTGCCTGCGAGACGGCCCGTGGGCTGCCCGTTCTCCGTGATCGTGCTCATGCCGGACAAGTTACCGTCCCGGGTGCGGGCAGCCGTTGGGAGGCTGCCCGCAGGGGGGGCTCAGTGGGTCAGGGGCTTGGTGGGGTCAGGGCTTCGCTGCGATCCGGCCCAACTCGATCCGTGCGATGTCGGGGGCGGCTGCGGTCGCGTTGCCGAACGTCACCGTGTTGCCCCCCTTTCGCAGCTCGACCGGGACACCGACCGTCCAGTAGTCGTCGGTGCTCCACGTGTTCTTGAACGTGACCGTGCGTGGCGCGCCGGTGTCGACCGTGACGTTCGCCGTGCGGGACATGATGTCGGTGTTGTAGGCGTGCCCGTTGTCGCGTCGGTCGTTGTGCGCGTAGGTCACGACCAGCAGATACCGCCCGGACTTCGGCGCGTTCACCCTGAACTCGGCAGTGCTGTCAGGGCTGTTGCCGAGGCTGCCGATGTACGCCCCACCGGGCGCGTACGCCGAGTCGACGAGCTTGGCGCCGCCCGCGAGCACGGCATCGGCGGCGCTGTACGTGAGGACGTTCTTGTCGGACCCGTCCCCCGACACGTCGAGCGAGCGCAACGACGCGTGGCCCGACGTCACCGCGACGCGGTTGTTCCCCGCGACCAGGTACAGCCGCAGCGCACGGTTCGGCACGGCGGCCAACTTCTCTCCGTGCAGGGCGAGTTGGACCGGCCCCGATCCCTTCGGTACGACCGTGTAGTAGCCGTCACGCGGCGCGTACACGTCGAACACGGCCTTGTCGCCGCCGCGCAGCACGAGCGAACCGGTGCCTGTTCCGGCGGAGGAGGCGTAGTCGTACGCCGGACGCCCGCTGATGTCCGTGAGGGTGGCCTCGTACGACGCGGTCGGCGTTGCGCTGCGCCGGGTGAGGTCGATCCGGTCGAGCGTGACCTCGGCGTCGCCCTTCGCGAGGCTCAACACGTGGGTGCCGGAGGTCAGTTGGAGGCTGACGTCCTGCTTGGCGCGGTAGGTCCAGTTCTGGGTGGAGGGGTAGGTCACGGTGACCGGGGCGCCGCCGTCGACGGACAGTTTCTGCGTGGCCGGGCGGCCGGACTGGTTGCCGTACAGGACCGCCAGGTCGTACGTCCCGTCCTCGGGGACGGTCACCGTGAAGTCGACTTTGCTGGCAGGGGTGTTGAGGGAGCCGACGTCCTTGGTGCCGGACGCCGCGTAGCCGTTGGCGTTCTGGACCGTGCCCTGCGTGTAGACCGTGCCGCCGGTGATCGCCGCGTCCTCGGCCTCGTACGACGCGGACCAGGGGACTGCGGGTGCGGCGGGGGTGCCGGTGCCGGACGGGGTCAGGACGATCCGGTAGGCCGACATCTTGTGCAGGCCGCGCAGGGGGACGGTGACCGTGCCGTCGGCGGCTACTTGGGTCTTGACGCGGCTCAGGACCTGCGGCGCCGCGTGCTGACCCTCGTACCCGGACCAGCCGGCCTCGGCGACCGTCGCGGTGACCGTACGGCCGAAGAGCTTGCGGGGGACGTTCTGTACGACGACGTCCGCGTCACCCGCCGAGCCGCCCAGCAGAACCTGGGCCTGACGGCGCGAGGTGTCCAGCGAGGCCAACCCCTGGAGCGTGTCGATGGTGTTGGGCTGCGGCGGGGTCACCTTGACGGTGTCGCCGGTCAGGCCCGCGTACCAACGCAGCAGCCACCAGCCGCCGTTGGGGATGTTGGAACGGACGACGTGGCCGCTGAGGTTGCCCGCCGCGTCCCAGTACGCCATGTTGGCGTACACCTTGTTCCTCTCGAACATCGAGATCCACTGCACGAGTTGGCCCGGCACGGACAGGTCGCGCCGGTTCGCGTACTCGTCGATGTTGATTTTGAGCGGGCCGATGCCCAACTCCCGCTCCAGGGCACGGTAGTTGTCGTAGTGGCCCTGAAAGTCGCGCAGGGAGCCGGAGTTGAGTTCGTGCCAGGTCATGATCTGCGGGAGGACGTTCTCGCGCTGCGCGAAGGTGAGGAAGTCCCGCAGGAAACGCGGGTAGTAGCCGGTCTCGTTGGGCCCGGCGATCACCGCGTCCGGGTCGATCGCGCGGATCCGCTCGTACACCGTCTTCCAGTGCGTGAGGAAGCGGTCGCGCTCCACCTCGTACTCCGCCTGGGGGCCGTTGAGCTTGTACCAGATGAAGTCCGGTTCGTTGAACGGGATGTAGACGAACCGCTCGCTGTTCGGGTCGGCGGCTATGCGGCGGGTGATGCTGTCGACCTTGGGGAGGTAGTCGTCGATGCCGAGGTCTTCGTACGGCCACTTGGCGTAGATGTCCTGCATCATGACGTTGATCTCGCCGCCGCCGTTGCGGAAGAACGCCTTCGACACGGCCTGCGCGTCGCCGTTCGGGTGCTGGAGACCGCCGTCCGGCTTCTGCGAGACGCTGGTGATCTTCAGGGGTTCGAGGGCCGCGTCGCTCGGTACGCCGTCGTCGCCGAGGCCGTACAGGGCGCCGTTCGCGCCGAGTTGGACGGGGCCTTCGGAGGCGGCGAGGTCGACGGTCAGGCGCTGGGTGTCGAGGGGGGTCTGAGCGGTCGAGGGGAGTGCGCCGGTCATGAGGGCGGCTCCAAGTGCGGTGGTGACAAAGGCGGTTCGGAGTCTCGTGCGGGTGGGGGCGGTCACGCTGATGGACCTCCGGTCATTTGACGGCTCCACTGGTGATTCCGGACACGATCTTTCGCTGGCCGACGAGGAACACGGCGACCATGGGCAGGCTCATCACCACGACGTACGCGAAGACGAGGTGCCAGTTGTTGAGGTAGAGCTGGGCGCTGGCCACCTGGTAGAGGTTGAGCGGCAGGGTGGCCCGCTCTCCGCCGCCGAGGACGAAGAACGCGTAGAAGACGTCGCTCCACGCATAGAGCGTCACCATGATCGTCGCGGTCGCGATCACGGGCCTGAGCAGCGGCAGGACGATCCGTACGAAGATCCGCGCCGGCCGTGCCCCGTCGATCCGCGCCGCCTCCTCCAGCTCGAAGGGGATCGCGCGGATGAACCCCGTCATGAAGAAGATGGACGTCGACAGATACATGCCGGTGTACACGGCGATCATCCCGGGCCGGGTGTTCGCCAGCCCCAGTTGCCGCAGCTCCATCACGACGGTGACGACCGCCGGAGGCAGCAGCAGCCCGCTGATGCACAGCGCGTAAGCCGCCGACACCAGACGGGACTTGCGCCGAGCGAACACCCACGCGGCACCTGCGCCGAGCACCAGCACGAGGACGACCGAAGGCACCACGACCAGCAGGGAGTTGAGCAGCCCGCGCAGCATCTCGCCTTCGCTGACGGCGTCTTGGTAGTTGCTCGCGGGCTGCCAGTGTTGCGGCAGGTCGAGGTTCGGCTTGATGGCCTCCGCCTGCGGCTTAGCGGAGGTGACCGCGACCAGCCACAGAGGTACGCCGATGGCGAGCGCGGCGATGAGTATGACGAGGGCTGGGCGGCCAAATCGCCAGAGTCTCACAGCAGTTGCTCCCTTCGTCTGAGACCGACGACCAGCGGGATCGCCACCGCGACCACGATCAGGAAGAGGACCAGGCTCATCGCCGTGGCCTGCGCGTACAGGCCCTGGCCGAAGATCCGGAACATGTAGATGTTGAAGACCTCCGTGGAGGCGGCCGGGCCGCCGCCGGTCGTGGCCTGCACGATGTCGAAGGTGTTCATCGAACCGATCAGCGCGGTCGTCACGTTGAAGGTCACGGCCGGTGCGAGCATCGGCCAGCGCACCGACCGGAACGTCCGCCAGGGCCCGGCGCCGTCCATCCGCGCGGCTTCGAGCATGTCGTTCGGGATGCCCTTGAGCCCCGCGAGATAGATCAGCATCGCGAGGCCCATCCACTTCCAGCCGTGGATGACACTCACGATCACCAGCGTCCAGGTCGTCGACCCCAGCCACGGAACGTCCGTCCCCAGCACGGAGTTGAGGGCGCCGTCCTGGTCCAGGAGCGCCTGGAACACGTACCCCGTGGCGAGCGCCGAGATCAGCACCGGCAGGAAGAACACGGCCCGGAAGAACCGGTTGAACCGGGTGTCCGCCTCCAGCAGCAGCGCGAGGCCGAGACCGAAGCCGTTCTGGAACAGCGCGGCGAGGACGGCGTACAGCAGCGTCGTACGGATCGCCCGCAGCAGGGAGCCGTCCTCGGCGACCGCCTTGAAGTTGTCCAGGCCCGTGAACGAGATGTCCGAGTGGTACGACGACCAATTCGTGAACGGGTAATAGAAGTTGAGCAGGTTGGGGGCGAGGAAGAAGCCCGCGAAGACGAGGATGGCCGGGAGCGCGAACCACCAGGGGTGGTGGACGGCGGCGCGGGGGAGTCGGCCTGGCTTGGGCTGACGGCTCTTCGGAGCGCGGGAGTTGGCTCTTGGGATGGTCTGAGTCATCGTCAGAATCCGGGCGCGCCCTGCGCCTTGGCGACCTGGGCGAACTGGTCCTGGATCGCCTGCGCTACCTGCTGCGGACTCTTCTTGCCGTAGATCATGTCGGCCAGGTAGAGGTGCGTGTCGGGGGCGACGATCGCCTTGGCCTGGAAGACGCCGATCGCCTTGGGCAGCGCGGCGACTTGAGCCTTGGACGTCTCCGGGAGCCCGTCCGGGGTCGGCACCGACGGCTGGACGGACGGGATCTTCATCGCCGCGATGTAGTCGGTGTAGTCGGGCCCGAGCCAGTACGCGAGGAACTGCCGGGCCGCGTTCTCCCGCTTCTCGTCACCGGTGCGGAAAGCGACCACGCCGTTCGTCTGGTCCGGTGAATACAGCCCTGTCGCCGAGGAGTTGGCGACCGGGAACCAGCCGATCCGCTGGTCGATCTCGGCGGTGGAGTACTTGGCCTGCAACTGGCTCTGGAACGAGGTGACGTTGAGGACCATTCCGGCCTCGCCCTTCCACAGGGCGTCCGCCTGGCCCGTGAACGTGCCGGTGCGGTAGTTCTTCTGCGCGAGCCCCGCGTCGAGGAGTTGGTCCTTGTACTTCTTGATCGCGGCGACCACGACCGGGTCGGTCCACTTCTTCTCGCCCTTGTTGAGGCCGTCCCACCACGCCGGGTCCAGGTCGGTCAACTGGAGCTGCATCTGCCACTGGAGGGGCCACTTGTCGCCCCCGGCCTCGTAGAAGCCCGCCGCGTCCGTCTTGTCGGTCACCGTACGGCCGAGCGCGAGGAGTTGGTCGTAGGACTTCGGGAAGTCCTTCTCGCTCAGGCCCGCTTGCCGGAAGACGTCCTTGTTGTAGTAGACGCCGAGCATCGCGGGACTGGTGACGATCGCCGCGTACCGCTTACCGTCGATCACGCCCAACTTCTGTTCCGTGCCGCCGAGTTTCGCGACCCACGGTTCGTCGTCCAGCGTGAGCAGGTTCTGCTTCGGCTGGATGAACGGCAGCGTGGAGATGGAGGGCTGCCAGAACATCAGGTCCGGGCGGTCGCCCGAGGCGAGCTTCGTCGGCACGTTCTGCTCGTACAGGTCCGGGACCGCCTGCGTCTCGACCTGCGCGCCGGTCGCCTTCTCGAAGGCGTCGATCACCTGCTTCGGCGCGGTGACCGTGTTCTGCGCGGTCCACATCGTCAGCTTCACGCCGTCCAGGCGCGCGGTCGGGTCGACGGCCGCGCGCTTCGTGTCCTTCGCGTCCGTGCCGGAGTCCCCGGCGGTCGGGTCGCTGCACGCGGTGGCGGCAAGGCCTAGGGCGCAGATCAGCGCCAGGGCTGGGAGAGCTCTTGTCTGCATCACGTGCCTTTCGAGAACGGGGTGGTTCCAGGAAGCAGGATCAGAACAGTGGTGCTCGTGAGGGGTGTTGTGTTGTGCGGGGAGTTCAGGGCGTGGTGCGGCGTTGCTCGTGCGGGGAGTTCAGGGCCCGGTGTGCGGTGCTGCCGTGCTCTCCCGCACCACCAACTCCGGTACGGAGACGGGGTGCGGGGCGATCTGGGCCGACTTCTCCAGCACCCCGTGCAGCGAGGCGAACGCCGCTCTGCCGAGGCCGGTGAAGTCGAGGCGGACGGTCGTCAGGGACGGGGTGAGGTAGGCCGCGTGGGGCGCGTCGTCGAAACCGGCCACGCTGACCTCGCCGGGCACACTGCGCCCCGCCTCGTGCAGCGCGCGCAGGACACCGAGCGCCAGGTCGTCGTTGCCGCACAGGATCGCCGTGACGGCGGGGTCGCGGGCCAGCCTCCGGCCCGCCGTGTGTCCGCCGGCCGGTCCCCAACTCCCTTGCAGCGGACGGGGGATGGCGGCACCGGCCTCGCGCAGTGCCTGACGCCAGCCCTCGGTGCGGGCCGCCGTACGCCGGGTGCTGGAGGGGATCGCCACGTACTGCACCGTGCTGTGGCCCAGCGCGAGGAGGTGGCGCGTCACCTCGTACGCCGCCTCGCGGTCGTCCGTCCACACCCAGGGGCGGTCGCCGTCCGGGGGGCTCGCCGGGGTCTCCACCACGCCCACGACCGGGAGTTCGGCGGGGACGGACGTCAACGCCCGTACGCCTGCCGGGTCGTATGCGATCACGATGAGACCGCCGCTCGCGTCCGCCGCGCGCCGCACCTCTGCGGTGACGGCAGCCTCGTCGGCCGATTCCAGGACGCCGATCCCGACCGCGTACGCCGCCGCGCGGGCCGCCTCCTCGATGCCCTGGAGGATCGCCGCGTACCCGTAGTGCGTCGTGTTCGCCGTCAGCACCGTCACGCTGCGGCTGCGCCCGCTGGCCAGCGCCAGCGCCGTCGCGTTGCGGCGGAAGCCCAGTTCGCCGATCGCCGCGAGCACTCTGTCGCGTGTCTCCTGGCGCACGCTGGGGTGGTCGTTGATCACCCGGGACACGGTCTGGTACGAGACACCGGCGGCGCTCGCCACATCCCTGATGCTCGCCGGGCGCCTTGTGTGACCGGTCACATCCATGCCAGGATTGTGACCGGTCACACAAGGGTCGTCAAGAGACCGTAACGATGGATTCACACGACGGATTCACGCGGACGGGAGGTGCCGTGACCGGCACGGTGGACGGGCTTGTCTGGGGTCATGAGGGTCTTGAGGTGGAGTTCGGGGTTGCTTCCGATGGGACGCCGAGGGTGGTGCGGGTGGGGGTTGACGGGAGGCGGGTCGATCCTGAAGTCGCGTTGCCGTTGGTTGAGTTGACGGCGTTTGGGCGGGGGAGTGGGTGGTCGGGGCCGCGCTTCACGGGGACCGCACTCGGTAACCGGCTGCGGTACCGGGGGCATTCGGGTGGGGCCTCGTTCGGGGGGACAGCCGGGTTTGAGGGGATGACTGTAGAACTCCACGACGCCGAGACCGGGTTGACCGCCTTCGTCGAGTTCGAGGGTGTCGCCGGGGTGTCGGTGCTGCGGTCACGGGTGCGGCTCCGGAACGACGGCCGTGAGCCTCTTGTCGTCCAGTCCGTCAGCAGTCTGCTCCTCGGTGTACTGCCGCCTCCTCACTTGCTGGACGTGCACTGGGCTCGTAACGACTGGCTCGCGGAGTGCCGTTGGGACTGTGCGCCGGTCCGGGACGTCGTCGCCGATATCGGGGCCGCCGTCCATCAGCACGACAGCCGGGCCGCGTTCCGCCTTACCGGGCGCGGGAGTTGGCCTACCGACGGGCACCTCGCCATGGGCGCGCTGACCGAAGTGGGCGACGGGCGGGCCTGGTTGTGGCAGATCGAGTCGCCCGCCGGGTGGCGGTGGGATCTGGGGGAGCGGGACGGGCGGACGTGCCTCGCGCTCAATGGGCCCACCGACGCGGAGCATCAGTGGCGGGTGCGGCTCGGGGTGGGGGAGTCGTTCACGACCGTGCCGGTCGCCCTGGCGGCCGGTGCCGGGTTCGACGACGCCATGGGGGCGTTGACCTCGTACCGGCGTGCTGTGCGGCGTCCGCACGCCGACCATGTGGCGCTGCCTGTCGTCTTCAACGACTACATGAACACGCTGATGGGGGACCCGACCACGGCGAAGCTGCTGCCGTTGATCGACGCGGCGGCCGAGGTGGGGGCGGAGTATTTCTGCATCGACTCCGGGTGGTACGACGATGACGCCGACGGGTGGTGGGACAGCGTCGGCGCGTGGGAGCCGTCCGCCCGGCGTTTTCCCGACGGGGGCATTCAGCGGGTGCTGGAGCGGATCCGGGAGCGCGGGATGGTGCCCGGGCTCTGGCTGGAGCCCGAGGTCGTGGGCGTACGCAGCCCTGTCGCCCGGTCGCTTCCCGACGACGCCTTCTTCCAGCGGGACGGCATCCGGCTCACCGAACAGGGCCGCCATCAGCTCGACTTGAGACACCCGGCGGCTCGTGCACACCTTGACCGGACCGTCGACCGGATCGTCGGGGAGTGGGGGGTGGGGTATCTCAAGCTCGACTACAACATCGTCGTTGATCCCGGGACGGTCGGGCCTGAGGACCTTGCGCCAGGGGCGGGGCTGCTCGGGCATGGCCACGCGTATCTGTCGTGGCTGTCAGGGGTGTTGGACCGGTATCCGGGGTTGGTCGTCGAGAACTGTGCGTCCGGGGGGATGCGGATGGACGGCGCGACCCTCGCGGTTTCCCAACTCCAGTCCACCAGTGACCAACAGGACCCCTTGCGCTACCCGCCCATCGCCGCGTCCGCGCCTACGGCTGCGCCGCCTGAGCAGGGGGCCGTGTGGGCCTACCCCCAGCCGTCGTACTCCGACGAGTTGATCTCGTTCACGCTGGGTGGGGCGTTGCTGGGGCGGGTTCATCTGTCGGGGCATCTGGATCAGATGAGTTCTCGTCAGATCGCCTTGGTTCGCGGGGCGTTGGACACGTACAAGGCGATTCGGGGTGACCTGGCGCGGGGGTTGCCGTTCTGGCCGGTGGGGTTGCCGGGGTGGGGGGACGAGTGGGTGGTGTTGGGGATGCGGGTGCCGGGTGGGGCGACGTATCTGTCCGTGTGGCGGCGGGGAGGGGAAGACGAACTCCGGGTGCCTGTTGAGCATTTGGCGGGGCCAGGGGTGGGGGTCGAGGTGCTGCATCCGGGTGCTGCGGGGAGTGGGGGCGCAGTGTGGGACGGGGGTGGGGTGGTGGTGTCGGTGCCGCTCGTGCCGGGGGTGGTGCTGGTGCGGTTGAGCTGAGCGTGGCCGTGGGCGGTACGAGTCTCCTCGTACCGCCCGGTCGGGTCAGAGCATGCAGCCGTTGGGGCAGAAGGAGGCCATCCGCTTGAACGCGGCCCGGGTGTTCGGTCCGGGATCTCCGTCGATCGCGTCGTTGTAGTCGTAGAACCGCGCGAGGAAACGCTGGAGCGCCTCCACCGTGTTGGGGCCGACGATGCCGTCGATGGTGTCCCTGTAACCGAAGTTCGCCTTGAGGTAGCGCTGGATCGCCTTCCAGCTCTCGGTGCCGAGCAGGCCGTCGAGGTCGCCGCGGTAATCCCAGCGGGCCTGGAGCGCGCCCTGGACCTTCCTGGCCTCCGCCTGGCTCAGGCCGAGGTTGACCGTCGCGAGGATGCGGGCTTCGGTGCTGGACGCTGCTTTCGTCTCCTGTGCGGGTGCGGCGAATCCCGCGCTTGCGCCTGCCAGACTGCCGGCGGCGATTGCGGCGGCCGTCGCCGCGCCGACGAGGGTCCTGGTCAGAGTCATGGGTCGCATTCCTGTCCCGTTCGGTCGTGAGGCGGCACCCGATGTGCCGGATGCCGCCCCTTTTGTTCAGAGCGTCTTGCTGCCCTGGAAATGCTGGCCGGTACGGGGGATGCGGGGTACCTCGAAGGTTCCAGGTACGTAATCGGGGGGTGGTTACTCTCCTGACGGTGCTGTCTGGGGGGTGCCCAAGGCCACCGGGGTTCCGAAGTTCGGTGTGCCGTCCGTGTTCCACGTGAACTTCTGTGCCCGTGTCGAGCGGTTCATGTCGCAGCCGCCGCCCGCTGAGCTGTTGGCGTGGTAGACCATCCAGTCCTCCGTGCCGTCCGGGGACTTGAAGAAGCCGTTGTGGCCCGGGCCGTAGACGCCGTTGGCGTTGGAGCGTTGGAAGACCGGGTTGGGGGACTTCGTCCAGGAGGACGAGTTGAGGGGGTCGCCGCCGGTGTAAGTGAGCATGCCCAGCTTGTAGTCCGGTGTGGAGCAGTGGCTCGCCGAGTAGACGATGAACGTCCTGCCGTTGCGCTGGAGGACTTCCGCGCCCTCGTTGACCGCGCCGCCGACCGTCTCCCAGCTGTAGGTCGACGTCGAGAGGATGCGTCGAGTGCCGCTCGCTGTCCACGGGTTGGAGAGCGGACGGATGAACATGGGCTGCGAGCCGTTGTAGAACGTGCCCAACAGGTAGAGCTGGCCGTTGAGTTGGAGGATGCCCGGGTCCAACTCCCAGGTGTTGTCCTGGGACGGGTCCAGGAGGTCCGCCTTGAACGTGTACGGGCCCATCGGGTCGAGACCCGCGCTCTCCAGGACGTGGATGCGCTGTGTGCCGAGGTCGAACGGCTCACGTCCGGCCGTGTAGTAGAAGTACCAGCGCTGGCCGTTCGGCCCGTTGAGGAGATGGAACTCCGGCGCCCACATCGTGCCGGCGCCGTTCGGCCGGGTCAGGTTGAAAACGACCTGGTCCGAGGCGGTCGCGAGCCCCGCGAGGGTCGGCGACTTGCGCATGGTGATCGTGGAGTTCCACGTCGTCGTCGCCAGGTAGTAGTTGCCGTTGTAGTACGTCATCCACGGGTCGGGCCCCTGCTGCTTCAGCGGATTCGTGAAGGTCCCCGGCGTGGACCCACCCCCGCTGAAGCCGGGCAGCCGCCACACCCTCCCGCCCGTCGAACTGCACGGCAACTGCACGAGGTTGGTGTTCGACGCCGACGAACCCCCGCTCGGCGCCACGCACTTCCCCGACCCGACGGACACGAGGGTGAACGTCTTGTCCGTCCCGCTCACCGCGACCGGCGCCAACCGCCACTGCTGGTTGGTCCCGCCATGGCACGGCCACTGGATGACGGCCGCGTCGTCGGCGCTGGACGCCCCGTACACGTCGACGCACTGCCCGGACTGCGCGGTCACGGTGTAGACGTCACTCGTCCCGGCGACCGGCGTGTAGGTGAAACTCTGATTGGCACCGGACGAGCAGGAGAACGCCCGCAACTGCGTCCCGTTGGCCGTCGAACTTCCCGGCAGATCCAGGCAGTTGCCACCGTTCTGGTTGACGCCCGTCGAGGTGAACGCCACGGCGGCGGACGCGGACTGCGGCGCCACGAGGAAGGCGACCGCGAGCGCGAACAGGGCGAGGAGCACCCGGGATCTGGTCATGGTCCGTACACCTTCGCTTCGAGAAGACCGACCGAACTGCTGCCGGTACCGGTCAACAGCACCCGCAGCCGACTGGTGTTCGTGGCGGTGAACGCCACATGGTTGTACTGGTCCTTCGCGAGCGTGTACGCACTCGCCCCCGGCACATCGACGTACGAACTCCCGTTCCAGTACTGGAGTCTCCAGGCCGACGGCATGTCGATGCCTTGGTCGTCGTCGAAGAAGTACACGTCCGCCGAGCTGACCGTCCGCGCGGCCGGCCACGTCAACTCGGCCCACTGCTGGCCGGTCTCGGGCCAAGTCCCCCAGCGTGGATTCACCGTGTCGTTCGACGACGGCGGATCGACCCCGTCGTTGACGGCCGCGACGCTCTCCCACGACGACGTGTACGACGCCGAAGCGGTCGCCGACAGCGCCTGGTTGGACGGCGGTTGGACGCCACCCCGGTTGAACACCTTCACCTCGGTGAGCCCGGTCCTCGCCCCGGACGCGTTGGTCGCGAGCACCCGGACCCGCTGCGCGCTCACCGCCGGGAACGTCACGAGGTTGTAGTTGGCGCGCGGCACCGAGGGACTCTTCGTCTGACTCGGCACGTCCACCCACGAACTCCCGTTCCAGTACTGGATGGTGTACGCCGACGGCGCCCGGTACGTCGTACTGGCCGGGCGGCTGTCCTTGAAGTACAGGCGCACCTCGTTGAGCGTGCGGGACGTCCCGAGGTTCAGCTCGTACCAGTCCTGCGCGTTCGGGGAACCGCCCGCACCCCAGAAGGGTTCGTTGGTCGGATACCCGTCGACGGCACCGGACGTCGCGCTGCCGGAACCGGTGTAGGAGGCCGAAGTCGTCGCGCCCGAGGCGAGGTTGGTGAGGTCGGCGGTCAGGTCGACGCCCGCCTTCGCGAGCATGTCGGTCATGCGGGGACTGTCCTGGACGACCTGGTTCGGCGCCTTCAGCCCGGCAACCGCCGTGTGATAGCTGACCGTTCCGCTCGTCGTCACGTCACCCGTCGCCGGGTCCCACGTGAACGGCACCAGTGAGTTCACGGTCGCCACCCGGCTCCCGTTGATGAAGATCGAGTACCCCTCGGGGACCCCGGGATAGCGCACGACACCGTCGGACGGGTCGTCCCACACGATCGTCAAGTCGGCACCCCGGTAACGGACGTTGTTGACCGTGAAGTGCGACCAGCCGATATCGATCGGCGACAGCTCCACCTTCGCGTCGTTGCGCGGACGCAGACCCGCCGCGTCCTCGATGACCGTCCAGTTGCTGCTGCCCAGGATGTTGTGGTGGATCCAGGAACGGTAGGTGATCGCGCTCCCGTTCCAGTCCGCCCAGAACTCGTTGGCGTCCGGCCACTGCGTGTTGCCGTTGACGTACTGCGCCCACGTGTTCCAGTACAGGAGCTTCTTGTAATCCGTCGCGCTCATCCAGGAGTTGGGGTAGTTGCGCAGGACGGACGAGTAGAGCCTGAACTGCACCGTGGAGTTGATGGTCGAGAAGTTGTTGGAGCCCGGCTGGCCCGCGTCGGCCGCCGCCTGCTTGTCGACCTGGTTCGCGGTGTAGAACGGGAACACCGGGTACTGCGCGGGGTCGTCGAACAGACGCAGCGCCTGCCGGTAGGTCGCCGTGTTGGGGACCGCGCCGACCGAGAACGGGTAGTAGTTGTTGATCTCCTTCCATGGCACCCACTCGTTGGTGGACTTCAGCCGGTGCTCGAAGAGTTGGCGGTTCGGGTTCCACAGGACGTTGACGATGGCGTCCTTGATCTGGTTCGCCAGCGTCCGCATCTCCGCCGCCTTGGCGGTGTTCCCGGTCGCGTCGTACGCCTGCGCCGCCGCCAGCGCGCCGCTGTACTGGTACGCGGACTCGGCGCGGTCCATATTGCCGGGCTTCCAGTGGAAGGACACGGCGTCCGCGTCGTTGCCGGTCAGCGCACCCCAGTCGTACTCGATGAGCTTGTTGTTGTCGTGGTCGTAGTAGGCGAGTTGGCCCTTCACGTCGCCCTCGGCGTAGTGCGCGAGGTTCGCCGCGATACCGGGCTGGCCGCCGTGGAGCTGGTAACTGCGCCACGCCGCCTCGGCGATGTACTGCGTGTAGCTGTTGGACCAGTTCTCCGGGTCGCCCGGGTTGTCCAAGAAGCGTCCGCCCTTGGAGACTTGGCCGACGCTCAGCCAGTCGCCGTACGAATACGCCGGGTCCCGCAGGTACTTGAGGTCGTCGATGTGCATCGGCTGGGTCAGCGCGATCGCGTTGTTGTAGCCGAGGACACCCTCGGTCGACGTCGGGAACTGGAAGGTCTGGCCCGGGATGTCGGCGTCCAGGTTGTTGAAGCGCATCAGCCACCAGCGGTAGTAGATGTTTTTCTTGATCGCCGGTTCGGGTACGTCGATGTAGGGCACGTTCTTCGCCCACCACTGGTTGTAGGCGCGCACGTGCGTCGCGAACGCGGTGTCCGGGGTGTATCCGGCGTACGCGGTGTACTCGGTCAGCGAGGCCGGGATCTCGTCGGTGACGAAACCCATCACGACCTTCACGGTCACCGTCGCCCCGGCCGCGACCGTCACCGAGCGGTTCAGGCCGCCGCTGGAGACGGTGAACCCGTCGCCGGTCAGGCGGGGTCTGATCGTCGTGAGGTTGTTGTACGCGTTGACCTGGCCCGTGAGTTCACTCCCGCTGCCGGTCGTCGCGTACGGCGAGGTCGCGCGGAGTTGGAGCGTCGTCGACGCGGTGCCGTTGTTCCTGATCGCGAGGTTCGTCACGGCGACGTCGTTGTCCGTGATGAACTTGGTCTGCGTCACCGTCGTCGAGCCGCCGGTGTGCACGCTCTTCCAGTAACTCGGCGCCTGCCAGCGCTGGTTGACCTGTTCGGTGAACGTGCCCGGGGTGATCGCGACCGTGTAGGCGTTGTTGTCGCTGATGCTCTCCCAGTACGCGACCTGCCCGCCGAAACCGAGCACGCCCGGGTTGTGGGTCTTCATGAACAGGGCCCGGCCCCGGCTCATCAGCCAAGGCCCCGCCGGGTCGTCGCCGGAGCGGGCGAGCAGGCGGTCCATCCAGAAGTCGGTGCCCGAACTCTCCGCGTCGTACACGGACTTCATCATGTCGCCGGTCGTGTAGCCGACCGGCGGGTTCGGGATCGCGGGCCCGTTGAAGGTGGGGAAACCGATCGTCTGCGCCGCGTGGGCCGGGGGCGCGGTGAGGAACGGACAGAGCGTGAGCAGTAACGCGAGAAGCAGGGCGTGCGGTCTTCTCATCGGAGGCTCCCTGGGTGGGGGTGACGAGAGGCACGGAAAAGAACCTAAAAGGTTTTCGCAAAGTAGGAGCGAGCTGATGAGGTGTCAAGGCATCGCGGATGAAGCGGAGTTCGGGAGCCGTCGAACCCCGGATCACCACCGGCCCGGCGTCACGACAGGGGCGCCGTCGACCCCCTGATCACGACCCGGCATCGCACCGTCTCCACCCCCGACCGCCGCGCCCCCTCGATCGCCCCCGACAGCGCGTGCGCCGCCGCCCTCCCCACCTGCTCCAGATTCATGTCCACGCTCGTCAACGGCGGACGCGAAGCCGCCGTCAGCACCTGCCAGTTGTCGAACCCCATCACCGACACGTCCTCCGGCACCCGCCGCCCCCGCTCCCGCAACACGTCGATGACCCCCCGGGCGATCTGATCGCTCCCGCACAACACCGCGTCGACCTCGGGGTGTTGGTCGAGGAGCAGCACGGTCGCCGCCCGCCCCCACCCCTCCGACCAGGCCCCGAACCGGGGTTCACCGACCAGGTCGAGCCCGGCGTCCGCGAGCGCGGACCGCGCCCCCGTCACCCGGTCGTGCGCGGCGGCGTACCCGGGGTCGCCGGTGATGTGCGCGATCCGGGTCCGGCCGCAGGCCAGCAGATGGGAGACGGCGATCCGGCCGGCGTCCACGTTGTCCGGGACCAGCGACAGATCCTCGGGGTCCTCCGAGGGCGCGTACGCGTACACCACCGGCACCGGCAGGTTCCGGCCGAGCGACGGACGCGGATCGGTACGGCTCCCGACGACGATCAGCCCGTCCACCCGGCGCCCCAACAGGGCCCGTACGTGGTGCTGTTCACGGATCGAGTCGCCCCGCGCGTCGCACAGGAACACCGCGACCTCGCCCGCGCCGAACGCGTCCTCCGCGCCCATCAGGATCGGGATGCTGAACCGGCCCTCCAGGTCGCTGGTGAGCAGACCGACCGTGCCCGAACGGCCCTCCAGCAGGCCCCGGGCGAGCTGGTTGGGCCGGAACGCGAGCCGCTCCGCCGCCTCGATGACCCGCTGCCGGGTCTCCGCGCGGACCTGGCTGCGCCCGTTGAGCGCCTTGGACGCGGTCGCGATGGACACCCCCGCCAGCCGGGCGACGTCACCGAGGGTCGAGGGCTGCGAACGAGCGGGGCCTGGGGCCGGGGTCATGTGGTTCTCCTTCTCGCGTCGCGTGCGTAAACGGTACGCGAGTTGTTTTCGGCAAGGTGGGCGCACCGGCGTATCCACAGGTTTCGGCGTACGAGCAAGAACCGTGTCTTACAGGGGGATTGACGAGCCATCAGGTCCGTCCTAGCTTTCTGAAAGCCTTTTCGGTTCGTTTCCGCGGGACTGGGGGATCGACATGAGGAGCACCACCAGACGGGTCGCCAGTGGGGCCGTGGCGCTCCTGGCCGCCGCGAGCCTCGCCACGGCCTGCGGATCGTCGGGCGGCGGCGGCGGGGGAGGAGGCAAGTCGTCGGGTGACGTCGACGACGGCGCGAAACTCACGATGTGGACGCGCGCCGCGACCCGCCCGCAGAGCGAGGCCCTGGTCAAGGCGTACAACGACAGCCACAAGAACAAGGTCGAGCTGACCGTCGTCCCCACCGACGACTACCAGGCCAAGGTCGGCGCGGCGGCCGGCTCGCGCGAACTGCCCGACCTGTTCGCCTCGGACGTCGTGTTCGTGCCCAACTACACGTCCAGCGGCCTGTTCGCGGACCTCACCTCCCGCATCGACGCCCTCCCCTTCGCGTCCAAGCTCGCGCAGTCGCACATCAAGGCCGGGACGCACGACGGCAAGAAGTACGTCGTCCCGCACACCCTCGACCTCTCCGTCCTCTTCTACAACAAGTCCCTTTACAAACAGGCGAAGTTGGACCCGGAGAAGCCACCCACCACCCTCGCTGAATGGGACCAACAGGCGCGCGCGGTCAACGCGTTGGGCGGCGGAGTCAACGGCACCTTCTTCGGCGGGAACTGCGGCGGCTGCGGCGTCTTCACCTGGTGGCCGTCCATCTGGGCCGCCGGACAAGAGGTGTTGAACGACGACGGCACCGCCGCCACCCTCGACTCGCCGGCCGCGAAGAAGGTGTACGACGTCTACCGCGGCTGGGTGAAGGACGGCATCCTCGCGCCCGGCGCCAAGGAGGAGACCGGCACGACCTGGACCGGCGTCTTCCCCAAGGGCAAGGTCGGCGTCATGCCGATGCCCTCGACGACCCTCGGCCTGATGCCGAAGAACCTCGACCTCGGCGTCGCCCCCATCCCCGGACCCGACGGCGGCAAGTCCACGTTCGTCGGCGGGGACGCCATCGGCATCGCCGCCACCAGCAAGAACGCCGACCAAGCGTGGAACTTCCTCGCCTGGTCCCTCGGCGACGACGCGCAGGTGAACGTAGTCGCCGCGCACAAGGACGTCGTCGCGCGCACCGACCTCGCGTCCAACAAGTTCTCGGCCGCCGATCCGCGCCTGGTCACCGTCAACCAGCTGGTGGCGGACGGCCGTACGCCCTACGCCCTCAAGTTCGGGCAGACCTTCAACGACCCCAACGGGCCCTGGCTGAAGCTCATGCGGGACGCCGTGTTCGGGGACGGGTCCGGCATCGACAAGGACAACAAGGAGGTCTCCGCGTCGCTGGCCGACTGAGCCGTGAGCCCAGGGCGGGCGTCGCTCCCCACCGGGTGCCGTACGCCGGCCGTCATCGGAGGATCTCCATGCAGGTCAAGGCAGTTGAGCGGACGGTGACCCCGCCGCCGTCCGTCTCTCCCGGCCCACCCCGCCCCCGCCGCTGGTGGCGCACCCGCACCGCGCAGGGCATCGGGTACGCCACCCCCACCGCCCTCTTCGTCGCCGTCTTCTTCGTCCTCCCGCTCGTCCTCGTCGCCCAAATGTCCCTCAGCGACTGGCCGTTGCTCGCGGGAGACCGGGGCGGCAACGCTCCCGAGAACTACACCGACGTCACCGGCGGCTCCCTCTTCTGGCCCGCCGTCCGCTTCACCCTCCTCTACACGGCCCTCGTCACCGTCGTCCTCCTCGGACTCGCCCTGCTCCTCGCCCTGTTGGTGCAGGAGTCCCGCCCCGGCGCCGGGTTCTTCCGCACGGTCTACTTCCTGCCCGGCGCCCTCGGACTCACCTCCGCGTCCCTCCTCTTCTGGGGCCTCTACAGCCCCAACACCGGCCCCCTCAGCAGGACTTTGGAGAAACTCGGCCTCGTCGACGACCCCGTCTCCTTCCTCGGCTCGCCCACGGCCGCCCTCTGGTCGACGGTGTTCCTCGTCGTGTGGAAGTTCGCCGGGTTCTACATGCTCATCCTGCTCGTCGGACTCCAGCGCATCCCGCACGAGTTGTACGAGGCGGCCCGCATGGACGGCGCGAGCCGCTCCCAGATCTTCCGCTCGATCACCCTGCCGCTCCTGCGCCCCTCGCTGGCCCTGTCGTTACTGCTCTGCGTCACCGGATCGCTGCTGGCCTTCGACCAGTTCTTCGTCCTGACCAAGGGCGGACCGGACAACAGCACAGTGACAGTGGTCCAGTTGATCTACCGCGAGGCGTTCCAGCGCCTCAACCTCGGTACGGCGGCGGCCCTTTCGATCATCGTGCTGGCCGCTCTGCTCCTGCTGAACGCCCTCCAGTTCCGGGGGCTGCGAAGGGAGGACTCGTGAAAGGGACGCGCACGCCGTACTACGTCGTCACCGGCGGCCTCGCCGTCATCTTCCTGTTCCCGCTGCTCTGGAACACCTGGGCGTCGGTGAGCCCCCAGCCCGGTACCGCCCAGGAGTCCGGGTACGGCCTCGGCAACTACCGCACTCTCCTCGACTACGACGCCGGGCTGTGGCAGTACTTCCTCAACAGCACCGTCGTGTCCGTCCTCACGGTCGTCCTCACCCTCGGGGTCTCGCTGCTCGGCGGATACGCCTTCGCCCGCTTCCGGTTCCCCGGCAAGAACCTGCTCTTCCTGGTGACACTGGCGATCCTGATGGTGCCGTACGCGACCCTGCTCATCCCGCTGTACGTCCTCCTCGGCCGCCTCCACCTCCAGAACTCGCTGATCGGGCTGAGTCTGGTGCTCGCGATGTTCCAACTCCCCTTCGCCACCTTCATGATGAGGATCTCCTTCGAGTCGGTGCCGCGTGAGCTGGAGGAGTCGGCGCTGGTCGACGGGTGCGGGACGGCGGGGGCGCTGCGCCGGATCCTGCTGCCCGCCGTACGGCCGGGGCTCATCACCGTCGGACTCTTCGCGTTCCTCGCCGCCTGGAACGACTTCATCGCCCCGCTGATCCTCATCTCCGACAGCGCGAAGGCGCCGTTGCCGCTCGCCGTCGCGAATCTGCGCCAGCAGAGCATGGGGGCGGTGGACTACGGCGCCACCGAGGCGGGGGTCGTGGTGCTCGCGGTGCCGTGTCTGCTGCTGTTCCTGTTGCTGCAACGGCATTACGTGCGGGGGTTCATGTCGGGCGCGCTCAAGGGCTGAGCGCGTCAGGAGGCCGCGCACCTTCAGCCCTGTGCACCTGCACCCCTGTCGCACGGCACAGCCAACTCCGCACGGCACAGGCAACTTTCCCCTGGTTCCGACGACCGGAAGGCTTGAACTGGTGACGGACAACATGGCGGGCCCCCTCGCGACGCCGGTCGTACCCGGCCGGGGCCGGCTGCGGCCCCTCGGGCTCGGCGAGGTCAGGATCACTGGCGGGTTCTGGGCCGGGCGCAGGCGGACCAACGCGACCGCCACCCTCGACCACTGCCGGTACTGGATGGAACGCGTCGGCTGGATCGGCAACTTCCGCGCCGCCGCCGAGGGCCGCATCCGACACGACCGCAGGGGACGGGAGTTCGCCGACTCCGATGTCTACAAACTCCTGGAGGCCATGGCCTGGGACGGCGACCGCGACCCCGAGATCGCCGCCCTCACCGAGGCCGTCGCGCTCGCCCAGGAACCCGACGGCTACCTCGGCACCGCGTACGGCCGCCCCGGCCAGCAGCCCCGCTACAGCGACCTCGCCTGGGGCCACGAGCTGTACTGCTACGGCCACTTGATCCAGGCCGGGGTCGCCCAGACCCGGGCGCGCGGCGAGGGCGAACTCGCGAAGATCGCCCGCCGGGCCGCCGACCACGTCTGCACGACCTTCGGCGCCGGTGCGAACGACGGCATCTGCGGCCACCCCGAGATCGAGACCGCCCTCGTCGAACTCTTCCGCGCGACCGGCGAACAGCGCTACCTCGACCAGGCCGCCCTGTTCATCGAACGCCGGGGTCAACACACCCTGGCCGACGGCGAGTTCGGCCGCGCCTACTTCCAGGACGACGTACCCGTCCGCGAGGCGACCGTCTTCCGGGGCCACGCCGTACGGGCCCTCTACCTCGCCGCCGGCGCCGTAGACGTAGCTGTAGAAACCGGTGACGACGAGTTGCTCGCGGCCGTCGAACGGCAGTGGGAGGCCACCGTCGCCCGCCGCACCTACCTCACCGGCGGCATGGGCTCCCACCACCGCGACGAAGCATTCGGCGACGACCACGTCCTGCCCCCCGACCGCGCCTACTCCGAGACCTGCGCCGGAGTCGCCTCCACCATGCTCGCCTGGCGCCTCCTCCTCGCCACCGGTAACCCCCGCTACGCCGACCTCGCCGAACGCACTCTCTTCAACGTCGTCGCCACCTCCCCCTCCCCGGACGGCCGCTCCTTCTTCTACGCCAACACCCTCCACCGCCGCACCCGGGGCACGGTCCCCGCCCCCGACACGGAGAGCCCCCGCGCCCAATCCAGCCTGCGCGCCCCCTGGTTCGCGGTCTCCTGCTGCCCCACGAACGTCGCCCGCACCCTCGCCGCCCTCCCCACCCAGCTCGCCACCACCGACGCCCACGGCATCCAACTCCACCAGTACGCCGACGCGGAGATCACCACCGGCCCGTATGCCCTGCGCATCCGCACGGACTACCCCTACGACGGCACGGTCACCGTCACCGTCGACCGCACCCCCGCCCACCCCTGGACCCTCTCCCTCCGCGTCCCCGCCTGGGCGCGGGGCACCGCCGCCTGGCTCACCGACTCCACGGGAACCCGCCGACCGGTCACCCCGGGCACAGCCACCGTGACCCGCGCCTTCCGCCCCGGCGACGAGATCACACTGACCCTGCCGGTGACCCCCCGCTGGATCACCCCCGACCCCCGCATCGACGCCGTACGCGGGACGGTCGCCGTACAGCGCGGCCCGGTCGTGTACTGCGCGGAGTCCACCGACCTCCCCGGCGACCGGAACGTGGACGCCGTACAGATCACCCCGGACGGCCCCTTGGAGGACGGCCCCGGCGGGACGGTCGTAGCCCCCGGCGCGACCACGACGCCGCCGGCCGACGACTGGCCGTACCACCCACGAGACGAAACACGACCCGCACCCGCCCCCCAGCCGACCGGCATCGTTCTCGTGCCCTACCACTCGTGGGCGAACCGGGGGCCGTCGACGATGAGGGTGTGGCTGCCGGTGGAAGGGTGACTCACACGACCGGCCACAGCGCGGCCGTCAACCCGAACCCCGCGAACCCCATCACCGTCGTCAACACCGTCCACGTACGCAGCCCGGACGCGACGTCCAGGCCCGCGAGGCGGGTGAACATCCAGTAGCCGGCGTCGTTGATGTGGGAGAGGGTGAGGGCGCCGGCGCCCATCGAGAGGGCTACCAGGGAGAGTTGGCCGGTGGAGAGGTCGGCGCGTTCGAGGAGGGGGGTCAGGATGCCGGCCGTTGTGATCAAGGCGACTGTTGCCGAGCCCTGGGCCGCTCGTAGGGCGAGGGCCGTGAAGAAGGCGAGGAACAGGGCCGGGAGGCCGGTGCGTTCGAGGGTGTCGGCTATCGCGTCGCCGATGCCGCTCGCTACCAGGACCTTGCCGAAGACGCCGCCCGCCCCGGCGACCAGGATGACCATCGCCACCGGCGGGAGCGCCGAGCCCATCACCTCCGCGATTCTGGACCGGTCCCAGCCGCGCCGGGCGCCCAACAGCCAACCGCACAGGGCGACATCGATGAGCAGCGCGACCATCGGCGCGCCCAGGACGGTGAGGACGGCCCGCGGCGTCGACCCCTCGGCGAGGGCGTTCTCGCCGATCGTGCCGAGGAGGATCAGGAGGATGGGGGTGACGATGAGGGCGAGGACCATGCCGAAGGAGGGCGGTCGTACGTCGGTCTCTACGGGAGAGGGTTTGGTGAGTACGGCGGTGCCGTGACCGTCACCGGCGCCTGTAGCGGGTGAAACCCCCTCAGGATCAGCCGAGTTGACCTCCGCCCGCACCGTCGGGTCCATCGGATACTCCCGCCGCGTCATCCGCCGCGACACGAAGTACCCCAGCACCACCACGGCCGCCGTCACCGGTATCCCCATCAGCAGCACTAGCCCCTGACTCGCCCCGATCGCCTCGATCCCGGCGACGGCACCCGGGTGCGGCGGCAGGAACGCGTGGACGGTCAGCATCGCCGCGCCCATCGGCAGCGCGTACACCAGCAACGGCTTGCCGGACGCCCGCGCGACCCCGTACGCGATCGGCATCAGGATGATGAGCCCGACCTCGAAGAAGACGGGGATGCCGAGGACGAACCCGGCGACGGTGAGCGCGAACGGGGTGCGCCGGGAGCCGAAACGGTCGATGAGGGAGTGGGCGAACGCGTGGGCGCCGCCGGAGAGTTCGATGATGCGGCCGATCATCGCGCCGAGAGCGATGATGGTCGCGATGTGCCCGAGAGTCGCGCCCATCCCCTCCTCGATGGTCTTCACGAGGTCGGCGGCGGGCACCCCGGCCACGAGAGCGACGCCGATACTGACGACGACCAGCGCGACGAACGGCTGGACCTTGCCCCACAGGATCAGCAGGAGCAGCAGCCCGACCCCGGCCGCCGCGATGCCGAGCAGCGCGCCGTGGCTCACCGGCCGGTCCCTTCCGCAGCCGGCGACGGGGACAGGACGGTGACGACCGTCGAGTCGTCGCGCGCCCCCAACCCGGCCTGCTCGCCCAGGAGATAGAGCTGTTCGGCGGCTGCCGCGAGCGGTACGGGTACGTGCGCGTCGCGCGCGACCCCGGTCACGATCCCCATGTCCTTGACGAAGATGTCGAGCCGCGACTTGACCTCGGGTTCGCCGGAACCGTCGTACAACTGGACCATGCGCGGCCCCCGGTCGGCGAACATGAAGGAACCGGCGGCCCCTTGACTCAGGCTCTCGACGACGGTCGCGGGGTCGAGCCCGAGCCCGCGCGCGAGGGCGATCGCCTCGGCGGCAGCGGCGATGTGCACCCCGGCGAGCAGCTGGTTGACGGCCTTCATCGCCTGCCCGTCCCCGGGCCGCGCACCCACCAACGTGAGTGTGGACGCGAGCCGTTCGAGCACCGGCCGGGCCGTCTTGAGCGCGGTCTCCTCGGCGCCCACGACGATCAGCAGATCCCCGGCCCCGGCCCGCACGGGCCCACCGCTCACCGGCGCGTCGACCGTCAACACCCCACGCTCCGCGAGTCGTTGGGCCGTCGACCGAGCCGCCTCGGGCCCGACGGTACTGGTGAGGACGACGACGGCTCCCGCCCGCAACGCCTCCACCGCCCCCGCCGTCCCGAACAGCGCGCCCTCCACCTGGAGTTGGTCGCGTACGGCGACGAGGACCACCTCGGCGCCCTGTACGGCCTCGGCGGGTGACGCGGCGTCATGTGCACCCTCGGCGGCGAGAGTTGCCCGGCGCGAGGCGTCGATGTCGTAGACGGAGAGGGGGAGTTCGGTGGCGAGGCGGCGGGCCATGGGCAACCCCATGGCACCCAGGCCGAGGACAGCGGTACGGGGCAGGGCGGACATCATCGTCCTCTCTGAAGGCGGCCGTGGAGGCAGCCAGGATTGGGGGGGGCAGCCAGGATGGGGGAGTCGAGCCCCCGATCAGTGAAGGTCTTTAAAAAAAAGGGGGGAGTTACCGCAGCAGCGCGACCGCGTCGGCCAACGCCTCGTCGTCCCCGACGTTCCCCGCGAACACGACGTACGGAATCCCGGCGGCGGGCCCCTCCACCGGCTCCCACAGCGAGACGATCCCCGGCAGCAGCGTCCCGCGTGCCCACGCACGGCGGATCCCGAGCCCGTCGGTCGCCGTGTCGCTGGAGGTGATCCCGCCCTTGGCGACCACGAACCCCGGTCGGCGAAGGGCGGTGACCCGGCGGACGGTCTCGACCAGCGCGGCCGAGACCCGGCGCGAGATCGCGAGGCAGGCGTCCGCGTCCGCACCGGTGACCAGCGTGCGGGACGTACGGATCACGACGTCCGACGAGCCCATCCCCGCAGCGGCGGCCGACGCGATCTCGGCGACATGCGCGTCCCGCCGGTCGTCGTCGAGCAGCGCGGCCACGTCGAGTTCGTACTCGGCGACCCCGCCCCGCTCCCGGAGCCGGTCCAACTGCCGTGTGGTCAGGGAGACATGGGAGCCGACGACGATCAACCCGTGCCGTCCCGCCTCCCGTATCCCGCTCAACTCGCCCCGAGTCAGCGGCGGTCGGCCCTCCTGACCCGCGCGGGCCCGCACGAACGACGGCCCCACCCGGTACAGCAACCGCGTGTCTTTCGCCTCGGTCGCCGCGACCGCGAGGACGCGCAGATCGTCGTCGCACACCGCGTCCACGACGGCCGTACGGCCACCCCGCAGCGAGCCCAACAGGCGGGCGGTGTGGGCCGGTCCGCCGCCGCGCAGGTCGTCGAGGGTGATCCGGAGGACCTCGTCGGAGCGCACCCGGCCGCCCGTCTTCTCCTCGACCCAGTCGGGCAGGAAGGAGCTGCGGTACCCGAACGTCGCGTCGCGCGCGAACTCGCTTTCTCCGACGGGGAGTAGGCCGTCCGGCGTACGCATCCAGTGCCGGGAGTCGACGGTCAGCCGCCCAGCCTCGATGTAGGCCGGGACCAGCACGACGCCGTCGACGTCCGCCAACTCCTCGGCGAGCACGTCGGTTTCGAGCGGGAAGTGTCCCCGCAGCGTCGAGTCACCCCGGCTCGCGAGGACGCACGCGACCCCCTCGGCCGCCGACGCCTCCCGCAGGGCGCGCACCACCTCGCGGTTGCGCTCGGCCGCCGAACCGGCGGACAGGCTACGGGTGTTGGTGAGGACGAAGAACGCGGACGTGCCCTGACGCAGCGCCCAGCGCAGGTCGTCGACCGTCCAGGAGGTGAGGACGGGGACACCGGCGACGGTCTGGGTGCCGGTCGGGTCGTCGTCGAGGACGACCAGACGGGGCGCGCCGTACAACCGGGCGGCGACGTCGGCGGCGCCGACCTCGCGGACCGGGGGGAGACCGGCGAGGACGGTGGTTTCGGGGATGTGCGAAGGCATGAGAAGGCAGCCTCTCTTCCTCTGTCATGTCTCGAAAATTCAGGCCCGCTTGATCACATGCGTCCGCAGGTCGTCCGCCGTCTGCTCCATGTGCCCGTCCATCGCCGCCCGCGCCGCCTCCGCGTCGCCCAACTCCAGCGCGGCCAGCACCCGTTCGTGATGCGCGATGGCGTGCGTCCGGATCTCCGGCACGGCCGACGTCTCCCGCCGCCCCTCCACCAGCAGCGCCCCGAACGGCTCGAACAGCAGCGGCACGAACAGGTTTCCCGAGGCCCGCATCACGATGTCGTGGAAGTCGATGTCGGCCTGCACGAACAGTTCGGTGTCCGCGTGCTCGGCGGCCTCCCGCATCAGCTCCAACTGCCGCCGCAGATCCGCGAGATCCTTCTCCGTACGCCGCGTCGCGGCCAGCTCGCACGCGCCGTTCTCGATCAGCCGCCGCGCCTCGATCAGCCGCTCCGACAGCGCCCCGCTCGCCGACCGGGAGGCGGCCCGCACGACGGGTTCGAGCGCCGTCCACCGGTCCGGCGGGTTGACGTACGTGCCGCGCCCGCGCACCATCCGTACGACGTTCTGCGCGCGCAGCGCCTTCACGGCCTCGCGCACGGTCAGCCGGCTCACCCCGCCGATCCCGGACAGCTCGCCCTCGGGCGGGAGGGCGCTGTCCGGCGGGTACTGCCCGTCGATGATCGCGGTCAGCAACTGCTCCGCGAGGTCGTCTGCGAGGGACATGGACGTGTCTTTCGCTCGGCTCCTACATCTGACGTCAGACGTCTGATGTCTCGGTGCCGGAAACGATGGCAGCAGGGATGTGGGCCGTCAAGACAACGGCCCACATCGATCAGTCAGTTGGCGATCGCGTGCTGCCCAGGGATCGCCGCGAGCAGCTCGCGGGTGTACGCGTGCCCGGGCCGCGCGAACAGGTCGTCCGCCGTGCCCGTCTCGACGACCCGGCCCGACTTCATGACGGCGACCTCGTGCGCGAGCTGCCGGACCACGGCCAGGTCGTGCGAGATGAACAGGTACGCCACCCCCGTGTCGGCCTGCAACTCCGCGAGCAGCTCCAGGACTTGGGCCTGCACGGAGACGTCCAGCGCGGACACCGGCTCGTCGCACACCACGAGGTCCGGCGAGAGCGCCAGCGCCCGCGCGATCGCGACGCGTTGCCGCTGCCCGCCCGACAGCTCCGCCGGGTGGCGCTCCAGGTACGACGCCGGGAGCGCGACCCGGTCCAGCAACTCCCGTGCCCTCGCGAGCCGTTCGGTCCGGTCGCCGACCTTGAACGCGCGCAGCGGCTCGGTGATCGTCTCGCCGATCGAGAAGCGCGGGTCAAGGGAGGCGTACGGGTTCTGGTACACGAGCTGGGCCCGGCGCCGGAGTTGGCGTGTCCTCGCGCCGCGTACGGTCGTCACGTCGTCGCCGTCGAACAGGATCTGCCCGGCCGACGCGTCCGTGAGGCGCAGGGCCAGGCGCGCGGTCGTCGACTTGCCCGAGCCGGACTCGCCGACCAGGGCGAGGGTGCGGCCCCGGTGCAGGGTGAGGCTGACGTCGTCCACGGCGCGCAGGGTGGTGCCGCCGGGGAGCTTGAACTCCTTGACCGCGTTCCGGAGTTCGAGGAGCGGGGTCGGTGAGGTGAGGGGTGCGGTGGGACGGGGGCGGGCCTCGGCGAGGCGCGGGGCGCTCGCCAACAAGCCGCGCGTGTAGGGGTGCTGAGGGTTCGTCAGGATCTCGTGTGTCGGGCCCGCTTCGACGACCTTGCCCTCGGACATGACGACCAACTGGCGTGCCCGGTCCGCCGCCACGCCCAGGTCGTGGGTGACGAGGAGGATCGCTGTACCCGTCTCCTCCGTGAGGTGCTGGAGGTGGTCGAGGATGACGCGCTGCACCGTGACGTCCAGCGCGCTCGTCGGCTCGTCCGCGATGATCAGTTCCGGGCGGGCGGCGATCGCGACGGCGATCAGGGCGCGTTGGCGCATGCCGCCGGAGAGCTCGTGCGGGTACTGCCGGGCACGCATCGCCGGTTCGGGCAGGCCCGCTTGCGCGAGGACGTCGATCGCCTCGCGGGGTGCTGTACGCCGGGTCGCCAGGCCGTGGATGCGCAGGACCTCGGCGACCTGCTCGCCGATCCGCTTGACCGGGTTCAGCGAGACGGTCGGGTCCTGCGGGACCAGGCCGATCCTGGCACCCCGGATCGTGCGCAACTCCGGTTCGGACAGGGCGGTGAGATCGTGCCGGCCGAACCGGACGGTTCCGGCGTCGATCCGCCCGTTCGCCGCGAGGAGCCGGGTGACCGCGTGCGCGGTCGTACTCTTGCCGGACCCCGACTCGCCCACGACGGCGGTGATTTCACCGGCGCGGACGTCGAGGTCGACGCCGCGTACGGCGGGGACGCGGGCGCCGGTACGGGTGCCGTAAGAGGCGGTCAGGCCGCGTATCTCAAGAAGTGGCTCAGTGGTCATGCCAGTTGCCGATCTCTACGAAGTGCCAAATGCCGCCCGCTCTCAGGAAACGCCCCCCTCACACCCGCCCCCACTCATCGTCCAACGCCCGCGCGATCCGGTTCGTCGACAGCACCGCCGCCGCGATCACCACCCCCGGCAACACCGTCAACCACCACGCGTTCGCCAGATAGTTGCGCCCGTCCGAGATCAACGTCCCCCACTCCGGCGCCGGCGGCGGAGCCCCGTACCCGAGGAAGCTCAGCGCCGACACCGCGAGGATCGCGCTGCCCAGCTCGATGGTCGCGAGGACGATCACCGGCCCGGCGGAGTTGGGCACGACATGCCGGCCCAGGACGGAGTACCAGCGGGCCCCGGACGCGTGCGCGGCCTCGACGTACACCGCCTGCCGCACCCGCAGCACCTCGGCCCGGGTCACCCGCGCGAACGGCGCCACACTCGCGATGCCGACCGCGATCGCGACCTTCACCGTGCCGTACCCCAGCGCGGTGACCAGCGCGAGGGACAGGAACAGCGCCGGGATCGACAGCAGGACGTCGACGACCCGCATGAGGACGTCGTCCACCCACCGCCCGACGAACCCGGCGATCAGCCCCAGCGCCCCGCCGACGACGAACGCGACGCCCACGGCGACCAGCGTGCCCTTGAGGGACAACTGGGCGCCGTGCACGACCCGGGTGAACACGTCACGCCCCAACTCGTCCGTACCGAACCAGTGTTGGGAACTCGGCGCGCGGAAGTTCTCCGAAGGAACCCCCTTCAGCGGGTCCTTGGACGTGAACAGGTCCGGCCAGAACGCGGCCAGCACCACCAGCACGACGACCACGCCCGAGACGACGAGACCGGGCCGGCGCACCAAGAACCGCACCACGCGCCGGGGTTCGGGCGCGGGCTCGGCCCGCGCCTCGTCGGCCCTCTCCAGGACGGCCTGACTCACGCGGCCACCGCCTTCCGGCTCGGCGCGACCACGATCCGGGGATCGAGCAGCGGATAGACGAGGTCGACGAGGAGGTTCGCCAGCACGAACACCAGCGCCCCGAACACGACGACCCCTTGGACCAGCGGAATGTCCTGCGCGGTGACGGCGGCTGCGGTCACCCGCCCGAGCCCGTCGCGCGAGAACACCGTCTCGACGACGACAGACCCGGCGACGAGCTGCCCGACGAGCAGCCCCACGACGGTCAGCGCGGGCAGCGACGCGTTGCGCAGCGCGTGCCGCAGATGGATGCGCCACCGCCCGGCGCCCTTCGCGCGAGCCGTCTCGACGTACGCCTGATCCAGCGCCGTGAGCAGGCTCTTGGCCAGCACCTGCGCGACCAGCGCGCCGGTCGGGACGGCGAGGGTGACGGCGGGCAGGATCAGCCCGTCCAGCCCGTCGTTGCCGAACGCCGGGAACCAGCGCAGCCGGAACGAGAACAGCTCGACGAGGACCAGCCCGACCCAGAACGTCGGCACCGACACCCCGAGCGGCGGCAGCGACAGCAGCGTCTGCCGCAGCCAGCGCGCCCGCGTGTACGTCGCGAGGACCGCGAGCCCGCCCCCGCAGACCACCGCCAACAGCAGGGCCAGCGAGGTGAGTTGCAGGGTCTGCGGCAGCGCGTCGGCGATCGTCGAGGCGACCGGGCGGCCGGTGGAGATCGCGTCGCCGAAGTCGCCGCGCACCGCCCGCCCCAACGCGTCCGCGTACTGCGCGAGAAGCGGCTTGTCGAACCCGTACTCGCTTCGCAGCGCGGCGAGTTGGGCCGGGTCGATCTGCGCCGAGTCCGCACCGGCCCCGGCCATCGCCGAGACCGGGTCGCCCGGCAGGTAGTAGAGGATCACGAACGACACCGTGAACGCCGCCCACAGCACGCCCACCGCCTGGGCGAGCCGTTTCAGCACGTATCCGCGCACCGGCTCAGCCGATCCACGTGTCGTGGAGCTGGATACGACTGGAGGCGTCGAAGGCCAGGCCGTGCACCTTCTTCGCCACGCCGAGCTGTGTCTGGAGTTCGACGACCGGCACGGTGTAGGCGTTGTCGACGATCAACTGCTGTGCCTGGGCGACGAGTTCCTTGCGCCGGGCGGGGTCGGTGGCCGCCGCCTGCCCGGTGAGCGCGGTGTCCAGCGGTGTCGCGGGCAGCCGGTAGAGGTTCGCGAGCTTCGTGGAGAACGAGGAGCGCAGGATGTCCGGGTCGGCGCGGGTGATGTTGCCCCACAGGCCGTCGAAGTCGCCGGACTGCTGGACCTGGGCGAGCTGCGAGATCTGGAGCTGCTGGAGGACGATGCCGACTCCGACTTCCTTCAGCTGCTGCTGGATCAGCTCCAGGGCGGGCTGGTTGGTCGCCGAGTTCGCGAACCACTTCACCGTCAGGCTGAGTTTCGCGCCGTCCTTCGTACGGATGCCGTCGCCGCCCGGCTTCCAACCAGCCGCGTCCAGCAGGGACTTGGCCTTCGCCGCGTCGAACGCCAGGCCCGCGCCGAGGTCGGTGTAGTCGGGGGTCGTGTGGGCGAGGACGCTCGTCGCCGGCTGGGTGCCGGTCGGGAAGACGGTCGTGGCGACCTGCTGCCGGTCGATCGCGGTCCGGATCGCCTGCCGGACGCGGACGTCCTTGAGGACCGGCCGCGCGTTGTTCAGCGACAGGCCGAACACGATCCCCGGGTTGGCCCGCCGCTGGAGGTTCACCGAACCGCCTTGCAGCGCCGCCTCGTTGGCCTTGCCGACGCTGCTGATCGCGTCGACCTGACCGGACTGGAGACTCCCCGCGCGTACGCCCGCCTCGGGCACCACCTTGAACACCAGCTTGTCGAGATACGCCTCGCCCTGCTTGGTCCACAGCGACGAACCCCACGCGTACGCCGCGCGCCTGGCCAGCGTGATCGACTGGTTCTGGACGTACCGCGTCAGCGTGAACGGCCCCGACCCGACGACCCCCTTGCTGCACTTCTCCTGCGGGGTGAGTTTCACGCTCGCCGAGGACTCGATGCCCAGCGAGTGCGTCGAAGTCGCTTGCAGGAACTGGGCGTTGGGGTTCTTGAACGTCACCCGTACGGTCAGCGGGTCGACGGCCGTCGTGCTCTCGACGCCGCTCAGATAACCCTGCGCGAGGGTACCGAGCGCGCCGAGCTTCGGGACCGCGTCGAAGTTGTCCTTCACCACCTGTGCGGTCAGCGCCGAGCCGTCGCTGAAGGTCACTCCGGGCCGCAGGCGGAACGTGAACTGCCGGGCGTCCGGGCTGACTTCCCAGCTCTTCGCGAGCCACGGCACGATCTTGCCGGTCTTCGGGTCCTGGTCCGTCAGCGAGTCCACGAGCTGCCGTACCGAGTAGATCGTGTCGTTGCTGCCGACCTGCTGCGGGTCGACGCAGCCGGCGTCCGAGCCGACGGCGAAGGTGAGCGTGCCGCCAGAGCGGGGCACGGTCGCGCCGGAGGCGGCGTCATCGGCTCCCGAGGAGCACGCGGCGAGCAGAAGCGCAGAGGTCACCAGTGCCGCCGATCTCGCGGCGCGCAGGGGAAGTTGAGCCGTCACGGGACGGGGTCTCCTGTTCGTGTCACCGCGCGCCGCAGAGCAGGAGGGCGCGCGGAGTGAGCACCTCCGGTGGTGGGGGAGCGGAGGCGTGAAGGAAGAAAGGGGGGAGGGTCAGGCGGCGACGCGGAACGCGGTCAGCCGCGACACAGACAGCTGGTGCAGCGCTGGAGGTCGATGTGCCAGCGGCGGGAGAGCCCGGAGAAGAGCGCCAACTCGGCGCGAGGGACGCGGAGTTCACTGTCGTATGTCACGCCGGTCCCTCCCTGTCCAGAAGCCTGCTCCACAGGGGTACACACTGAGGGAGCCTCACTACCGATCACGAGCGTAAGGAGTGGCCTCCGCGAACGTCAACGGGTGATCCGAGGCGTGAGACATGGGCACGGCGGCACCGGCCCCGAACGCCCACCTCACCTGCGGAAGCTGAGCCGGAACAGCAGTGAGTGCGCGTCGTCCTCCGTCAGGCCGAGGGCCTTCGCGATGGTCTCCCAGGAGAGTTCGTCGGCCCGGACGTTGTAGGCGGCCTCGCGGCCCGCGTCGGAGGTGATGCGTTCCAGGGCCGTCACCGCGCGCAGCGCCGCCAAGGGGGCCTGGTCCGCCAAGTCGCCCAGTCTGCGGTCGAGTTCGTCGATCATCGCCTCGATGTCGGTGGGGAGGGGGACTGAGCGGGACTCCACCTCGCGGATGTGCCGGTCCCACTCCTCCTCCAGCGCCGAGGTGTCGTAGTCGTACGGGTGGTGGCGCGGGACCCGGGACCAGTCCAGGGGGTGGTGGGTCTCGCCGCGCCAGCCGCAGGAGCACGCCGCGCGCAGATGGCTCGCCTCGGGGGCGCGCAGCGTGCCGTCGTACACCCACCACTCGGTCGACTTCGGGATGTCGGCGCCGCTGCCGACGTCGAAGTACACCGGTCCCGGCTCGGTGCCGTCCGGGAGCACGGCGCGCGGCCTGCCCTCGTGCGACGTACCGAAGTTCTCCGTCCGCCACTCCACGACCCCTCCAAAGTCCGTGCCGTCCCTGGCACCTACCCCAGGCCGGAGCGGTCATGACTGTCAAGGGTGGCGCGGTGCCCGGCGCACGGTGAGGACGGCGACGTCGTCGTGCCGGCCGCCGTGCCCGGCGTACGCGCGGGCGTCGTCGTACAGCGCCTGCGGCAGGGCCGTGGGGGAGAGGTCCGAGAGGGCGGTGAGGCGTTCGTCGGCCGGGTAGAACGTGCCGTCCGCCGCGCGGGTCTCGGTGAGGCCGTCCGTGCTGAGGACGAGCGTCGCGTGCGCCGGGAAGTCGAACCAGTCGACGATCGTCGGCTCGGCCGCGAGTTCGGACAGGCCGAGGGGGACGCCGGAGTCGAGGTGCGGGGTGCTGACCTTGCCGTCGAGCACGACGTACGGCAGGACGTGGCCGCAGTTGACCGCCTGCGCCTCGTCGTCCAGGTCGATGCCGAGGATCAGCGCCGTGACGAACCGCTCGTCCTCGCCGGTGTCGGTGGCGTAGGAGTTGTGGCGGACGACGGCCGCGTCCAGCGCGTCGACCAGGGCCGTCAGGGTCGGCTCGCGGTGGGCCGCCTCGCGGAACGCCCCTATCACCGCGAACGCCGCGCCCACCGCCGTGAGGCCCTTGCCCTGGACGTCGCCGATGAGGACGCGGGTTCCCCACGGGGTCGCGACGACGTCGTAGATGTCGCCGCCGACGAGGCGGTCCTCGTGGAGGGGCTCGTACACGCCGTTGACCAGGACGTCGTCCGTGACCAGGGGGAGGGGGTGCAGGATGTGGCGCTGCATCGCGGCGGCCGTCGAGCGCAGGCGGAGCATCTCGTGCTCACGCCGGATGCGGTAGCCGCAGGCGTACGTCGACGCGATGCCCAGCGCGATCGTGATCGCCACCATCAGGATCCGGTCGAGCCAGTGCCCGCCCGGCCCGCGTGTCACCACCGTCGTCGACACGACGACCGCCGTCCACGAGGCGACGAACGCGGTCTGCCGTACGGTGCACAGCGCGGCGGCGGCCCCCGGCAGGAACACCAGCAGCCCCAGCAGCAGCACCGCCGAACCGGACAGCTCCCCCAACGCCTCCACCGACACCGTCACCCCGACAACGGCCAGCGCGAGCTGAACGTTCCCGGGCGGCTCGATGGCCTCGATGGCCTCAACAGGTCTCGCACGACGGCTACCGGACATCGGAACTCCCGGGCAGGTGATGATCTGGTCATACCGTATGCAGTCACACTGCCTTACGAAGAATCGCCCCGCCGCTCCGAAGCGTCTGCGGCAAAGCCGATCGCCGCCGCCCCCGACAGGGATCGGGCGCGGCGGCGATCGGAGGCCGGCCCCGGGACCGTACCGGGGCCGACGGATCAGGGGCGGGTGGTGAGGTAGCCGCCCATGGAGGTGAAGTAGTCGGTGGCCGCGAGTTCCTGGCCGTCCGCCGTGCGGACCCGGGTGATCGCGAGGCCGTGGTTGCGGCCCGTGCGGGCGTCGGCGCCGGCGACGATGACCACGCCCTCGCCCTCGCGGTAGAAGATGCGGCCCGGGGTGCCGCCGTAGCGCGCTTCGGACACGAAGGACGCCAGGATCTCCAGGCGCTTGCCCTTGTGGTACGTGAACGCGCTGGGGTACGGGGCCGACTGGGCGCGGACCAGACGCTCCAGGACCTCCGCCGGCCACTCCCAGTCGATGCGGATGTCGTCCTCGGCGCGCTTGTGGAAGAACGTCGCCTGCGAGCGGTCCTGCTTCGTGAACTCCGTTTTCCCGGAGGCGATTTCGGCGAGCGCGGCGACCGTGACGGGGGCGATGAGATCGACCGTCTTGTGGAAGAGGTCGGTGGTCGTGTCGGTGGGCCCGACAGCCACGGACTCCTGGCGGACGATGTCACCGGCGTCCAGCTCGTCGTTCATCATGTGCGCGGTGACGCCGACTTCGGGCTCCCCGTTGATGAGCGCCCAGATCAGCGGCGAGAACCCGGCGTACTTCGGCAGCAGCGAGTCGTGGATGTTGAGCGTGCCGTGCCGGGGCAGCCCGAAGATGCGCGGCGGGATCCACGTACGCCAGTTGTTGGCGACGATGATGTCCGGGTCGGCGTCCTTGAGGCGCTGGAAGAGTTCCTCGTCGTCGGGCCGGTTGCGGATGACGACCGGTACGCCGTGCTCCTCGGCGAGGTCGGCGACCGAGTCGCTCCAGATCTTCTCGTAGGCGTGCTCGCTCCTGGGGTGCGTGACGACCAGCACCACGTCGTGCTCGGAGTCCAGAAGGGCTTGGAGGGTGCGGTGCCCCCAGGTCTGGTAACCGAACATGACGACCCGCATGGGGTTCCTCCTCGAAGCAGGGCTGACCGGATCAAGCGACGTGCGGATCAAGTAAAGCAAGGCTTACCTTAGCTTTCAACGGGCGCTTCCGGATCGCCTGTTGATGCCGGGTGGTTCACGGCACCCCTATCGACAGCTCAACCGGATTAGCTTAGGCTCACCTAAGTTGCCGGTGTGCCGCTGTTCGGCATGCCCGTCATCCCGCACTTTCCCCCACGCCGACACATGGCGACTGCCCCGCACGATGGGAGAGACATGTCACAGGTGCTTCCTGCTGGCTCACCACTGGTCCACGACCTCATTGGGATCGGCTTCGGCCCGTCCAATGTGGCCATGGCGATCGCTCTGGAGGAGCACAACACCCGTATCGGCGACGGGAAGGCGGTGACCGCCCACTTCTTCGAGCAGCAGCCCCGCTTCGGCTGGCACCGGGGCATGCTCATCGACGACGCGACGATGCAGGTGTCCTTCCTGAAGGACCTGGTGACGCTCCGGAACCCGGCCAGCGAGTACAGCTTCCTGTGCTACCTCCAGAGCAAGGGCCGGATGATCGACTTCATCAACCACAAGAGCCTGTTCCCGCTGCGCGTCGAGTTCCACGACTACTTCGAGTGGGCCGCAGCCAAGGTCGGCGACATGGTCTCGTACGGCCATGAAGTCGTCGGCGTGGAACCGGTGTTGCGCGACGGCGAGATCGACTACCTCGACGTCACCGTCCGTTCCCCCGAGGGCCTCGCCGTCCACCGCGCCCGCAACCTCGTCATCGGCACCGGCCTGCGCCCCCTCATGCCCGAGGGCGTCGAGCGAGGCGAGCGCCTCTGGCACAACTCCGAACTCCTCGCGAAGGTCGAGGGGTTGGAGGGCACCGACCCGACCCGGTTCGTCGTCGTCGGGGCCGGCCAGTCCGCCGCCGAGAACGTCGCCTACCTGCACCGCAGATTCCCGAACGCCGAGGTGTGCGCGGTCTTCTCGCGCTACGGCTACAGCCCCGCCGACGACAGCGCGTTCGCCAACCGCATCTTCGACCCGCAGGCCGTCGACGAGTACTTCGAGGCGCCCGAGGCCGTCAAGAAGCGGCTGATGGACTACCACGGCAACACCAACTACTCCGTGGTGGACATCGATTTGATCGACGACCTGTACCGCCAGTCGTACCAGGAGAAGGTCCTCGGCACCGAGCGCCTGAAGTTCATCAACGTCTCCCGCCTCACCGGCGTCACCGAGACCGAGGAGAAGGCCACGGCCACCGTGACCTCCCTGGTCACGGGCGAGGAGACGGAACTCGACGCGGACGTCGTCGTGTTCGCCACCGGCTACAGCCCCGTCGACCCCCTCGGCCTCCTCGGCGAGGTCGGCAGCCGCTGCCTGCGCGACGACGAGGGCCGCGTCCGCGTCGAGCGCGACTACCGCATCGCCACCGCGCCCGGCGTCAACGCCGGCATCTACCTCCAGGGCGGCACCGAGCACACCCACGGCATCACCTCCTCCCTGCTCTCCAACACGGCGATCAGGGTCGGCGAGATCCTCGACTCGCTCCTCGACCGGGGCCTCAAGTCCGCCTCGGACGCGGCCCGTTCGGTCGCTGAGGGCACCACCCGCTGAGCCTTCCGGCCCCGCGCTCCCGGGCGCGGGGCCCGACCGGCCGCGATCACCCACAGACCGAAGAGATAACGTACGACGACATGGGCACGACTACTGCTGCGCGCCCCGTGACCGGGGGGTCGAGGCACACCCGCCGACGCCGGGTCGCGGGTCTGGGCACCCTCCTGGTGGTCCTGGTGATCGCCTCGGCACTCTCCCTGGCCGTCGGGGCGCGGGCGCTGAGCCTGAGCGAGGTGTGGCACGGCCTCCTCGGCGCGCCGACCGACGACCAGCGGCTCACCGAGATCCGTCTCATCGTCCGGACGGTACGGGTGCCGCGCACGGTCCTCGCGGTCGTCGCCGGCATCGCGCTCGGCGTCGGCGGCTCCCTCATCCAGGGCTACACCCGCAACCCCATAGCCGACACAGGGCTGTTGGGCGTCAACGCGGGCGCGTCCTTCGCGGTCGTCACCGCGATCGCCGTGTTCGGGTTCACCAGCCCCTTCGCGTACGTGTGGTTCGCGTTCCTCGGCGCCGGGCTCGCCGGAGTCGTCGTGTTCGGACTCGCCAGCATCGGCCGGGGCGCCGGGAACCCGCTCACCCTCGCCCTCGCCGGGCAGGGCATCACCGTCTTCCTCGCCGCCATGACCACCGCGATCTCGCTCGGCAACCAGACCGCGCTGAACGCGCTGCGGTTCTGGAACGCCGGGTCGGTCGCCGGGGTCGGCTTCGACGTCATCTGGCCCATCGCCGGGTTCGTCGCCGTCGGCCTCGTCCTGGCCGTCGCGACCCTGCCCGCGATGAACCTCCTCAACCTGGGCGACGACGTGGCGCGCGGACTCGGCGTCGACGTCACCCGCAGCCGGATCATCGGCATCACGGCCATCACGCTTCTCGCGGGCGCCGCCACCGCCGCCTGCGGGCCCATCGCGTTCCTCGGCCTGATGGTCGCCCACATCGCCCGCTCCCTCACCGGCCCCGACTACCGCTGGCTCGTGCCGTACGCCGGACTGCTCGGCGCGGTCGTCCTGCTGGTCTGCGACATCGCGGGCCGACTCGTCGTCAGGCCGGGCGAGTTGGACGCCGGAGTCGTCGTATCGCTGCTGGGGGCGCCGTTCTTCGCCGTCCTCGTCTACCGAGGAAAGTTCAAGAGCGCATGAACGGCACGGAGTTGAAGCCCCCGAAGCCCCCGATGGCGCCCGGCATCCGGCTGGGCGGGCTCTCGTTCGTGTGGCGGCCGTGGGTCGCCCTGGTCACGCTCGTCCTCGCGGCGGCGGCCTTCCTGCTGTTCTGCCTCTCCATCGGCATCGGCGACTTCCCGATCAGCCTCTCCCGGGTGATCTCCACGATCTTCGGCGGCGGCGAACAGGTCGACAGGTTCGTCATCATGGACCTGCGGATGCCGCGCGCGCTGGCCGGACTCGTCGTCGGCATCGCGCTCGGCGTCTCGGGCGCGATCACCCAGTCCATCGCCCGCAACCCGCTGGCCAGCCCCGACATCCTCGGCATCACCAGCGGCGCCAGCGCGGTCGCCGTGTTCCTCGTCACGGTGTCGGGCGGGGCCGCCACGGCGATCTCCGACACCCTCGGCCTGTCGGCGGCGGCCCTGCTGGGCGGCCTCGGCACCGGGCTCCTCGTCTACTTCCTCGCCTGGCGGCGCGGCATCGACGGCTTCCGGCTCATCCTGATCGGCATCTCCGTCAGCGCCGTCATGCAGGCCATCACGACCTGGCTGCTCGTCGGGGCCGACATCAGGGACGTCGCCCGCGCGCAGGCGTGGCTGGTCGGCTCGCTGGACAACCGGTCGTGGAACGAGGTGTGGATCGCCCTGTGGAGCACGCTCGCGCTGGTGATCGTCGTGACCTGCGTGGCCTTCCAGTTCAAACCCCTCCACTTCGGCGACGACGTGGCAGCGGGGCTCGGCGTCCGCTACTCGGCCGTACGGTCCGTGCTGCTGCTGTGCGCGGTCCTGCTGGCCGGCGTCGCGGTGAGCGCGGCGGGCCCCGTGCCGTTCGTCGCGCTGGTCGCGCCGCAGGTGGCGATGCGGCTGGCGCGCTCCGCCACGCCCCCGATGGCCGCGTCCGGGCTCTTCGGGGCCGTCCTGCTGCTCGGCTCCGACCTCGTCGCGCGGGCCGTGCTGCCGGCCACGCTGCCGGTCGGCGTGATCACGGCGGCGATCGGCGGACCGTTCCTTGTCTACCTGTTGGTGCGGGCGAACATGAAGTAGCTGGTACAAAGGTTAGGCACACCTAAATAGGCAAGGGGGCCCTGTGGTCGCTCAGCACATCACCGAGATCGAGTCCCCGGCCGTCGCGGCGACGCGGCTGGCCGCGCGAGGCGTCACGGTCGGGTACGGCAGCCGGACCGTCATCGACGACCTCGACGTGGCCGTGCCGCCGGGTGTCATCACCACGATCATCGGGCCCAACGGCTGCGGGAAATCAACCCTGTTGAGGACGCTGTCGCGGCTGCTGAAGCCCACCAAGGGCTCGGTCGTGCTGGACGGCGACGACATCGCGCGCCTCAAGACCCGGGACGTCGCCAAGAAGTTGGGGCTGCTCCCGCAAGCGCCGGTCGCACCCGAGGGGTTGACCGTGTCCGACCTGGTCGCACGCGGCAGGCACCCGCATCAGAGCTGGCTCAGGCAATGGTCCTCGGACGACGCCGAGGTCGTCGAGAAAGCCCTCGCGATGACCGGCGTACTCGACCTCGCGGACCGGCCGGTGGACTCGCTGTCGGGCGGTCAGCGGCAGCGCGTATGGATCTCCATGACGCTGGCTCAGGGCACCGACCTGCTACTTCTCGACGAGCCGACCACCTATCTCGACCTCGCGCACGCCGTCGATGTACTCGATCTCGTGGACGACCTGCACGAGTCGGGGCGGACCGTCGTCATGGTGCTGCACGACCTCAACCTCGCGATCCGCTACAGCGACAACCTCGTGGTGATGCGGGACGGCGCGATCCTCGCGCAGGGGCATCCCCGGGACGTCGTCACCGCCGAACTCCTCGACGATGCCTTCGGGTTGAAGGCGCTGGTCATCGACGACCCGGTGGGGGACCGGCCGATGATCGTGCCGATCGGGCGTACGCATGCCCAACTCGCCGAATGATCCGGATGATTGTGCTGGTTAGGCTAGGCTAACCTCAGTTTTCTGGGTAGGGTTTGCCTGCCCTGTGAACGAGGCGCGCGCTTTTTCACCGGGCGCCGGACCAGCTGGACAACGCGAAGGCAAGGGATTGCGGGATGCTCCTCCACAGAACGACGCTCATGAAGCCCTGGCGCCGGCTGGCGGCCACGCTGGCCGTCGCGACGCTCGGCGTCGGCCTTCTCGCGGGGTGCGGATCCAGCGACTCGGACAACTCCGGTGACAGCGTGGGTGCTTCCACGACGCCCGGCGCTTCCGGCGCCTTCCCTGTCACCGTCGACCACTTCTTCGGCTCGACGACCATCAAGAAGGCCCCCGAGCGCGTCGTCACCGTCGGCTACACCGACGACCAGACCGTCCTCGCGCTCGGCACCAAGCCCGTCGGCATGGTCGACCAGTACCCGAACCCGGCCGGCAAGTCCCCCGACATCAACACGCAGTGGCCGTGGGTGAAGGACAAGTGGGGCGACGCCAAGCCCGAGGTCATCATGAACAACGGTGACTCCGGACCCAACTTCGAGAAGATCGCCGCCCTGCGGCCGGACCTGATCGTCGCGGTGTACTCCGAGATCGACAAGGCCGCCTACGACAAGCTCTCGCAGATAGCGCCCACCGTCGGCCGTACGAAGGCGGAGAAGGAGCCCTTCAGCGCCCCCTGGCAGGACAACGCGCTCCAGATCTCCAAGGCCCTCGGCAAGGAGAAGGAGGGCGAGCAGCTGATCCAGGGCGTCCAGGGGCAGTTGGCCGCCGCGAAGAAGGCGCACCCCGAGTTCGCCGGCCAGACCGCCGTCGCGTTCTCCTGGTACAAGGACTCCATCGCCGCCTTCACCTCCACCGACGTACGCGGCCAGCTCCTGACCGGCATGGGCTTCAAGTACCAGACCGGTATCGACAAGGTCGCCGGCGGCGGCTTCTCCACGCAGCTCTCGCCCGAGCGCGTCGACCTCGTCGACGTGGACCGCGTCGTCGTCATCAACGACAAGGCCGACACCGAGGCGCTGAAGAAGTTCAAGCTCTACACCAACCTCGGCGCCGTCAAGAACAACAAGGTCACCTACCTCCTCGACAGTGAGGGCCCGGCGATCGGCGCCGCCATGTCGCAGGCCACGCTCGCCTCGATGCCGTACGCGATCGACGAACTCGTCAAGGCGGTCAGCCAGTAATGTCCGACGCCGGCGTGAGCACCGCCACGCGCTCCGCCCCGGCGGCGCTGCGCACGGCGACCGGCCGTGAGGCCGCGCGATGGGTCGCGGACCACTGCCGCGAGGTGCCCGGACTGACCGCGGCCACCGTGCTCACCACGGTGGCCGGGGCCGCGCTCCAGGTCCTGCCCGTCCTGCTCCTCGGCCGCGTGGTCGACGGGGTCGTGGGCGGCGACGACCGGTCGGTCCTGTTCACCATCGGCGTCACGATGGTGGTCGCCGCGCTGCTCGGCGCGGTGGCCACGGCCGCCTCCACGTATCTCATCGGGCGGCTCGGCGCGGATCTGCTCGCGCGGCTGCGCGAAGGCGCCGTCCGCGCCGTGCTCGGCATGCCGAGTTCGCGTGTCGAGCAGGTCGGGCGCGGGGACGTGCTCTCCCGGGTCGGTGACGATGTCGCCGTGATCTCCCGGGGGATCCGGACCGCCATCCCAACTGTCTTCTCCGCCGGGGTACTTGTCGTCATCGCCACCACTGGGATGTTCGGGCTCGACTGGCGGCTCGGGCTCGCGGGGGCGGCTGCGCTGCCCGCGTACGCGTTCGCGCTGCGGTGGTATCTGCCGCGGTCCGCTCCGCTCTATCGCAAGCAACGCGCTGCGCAGGCCGACCGGGCTCAGGCCCTCATCAGCGGTCTTGACGGGATCGATACCGTTCGTGCTTACCGGCTTGAGGACACCTTTCGCGAGAAGGTCGATGCCGAGTCGTGGCGGGTACGGAATTACGGCATCGAGGTTTTTCGGTTCTTCGGGCGGTTCGTCGGGAGGGAGAACCGGGCCGAGTTCATCGGGCTGACCCTCATTCTCCTTGTGGGGTATGCCCTGTTGGAGAACGATGCCGCGACGCTCGGTGATGTTTCCGCCGCTCCACTGCTTTTCCATCGGCTGTTCACGCCGCTCGGGGCGATCATGTTCACGTTCGACGAGGCTCAGAAGTCCGGGGCCAGTCTTACGCGGCTTGTGGGTGTGTTGGGGGAGGGGACTTCGGGGCGGCTCGTCGGGGATGCGGATGTGGCTGGCTCCGGGGCGTACGGGGTGACCGTGCGGGGGGTTACCTTCAGCTATCCCGATGCCGAGCAACCTGTGTTGCGGGACGTCGACTTGACCATTCCCGTCGGGGGTTCGCTCGCGCTCGTGGGTGCCACCGGGGCCGGGAAGACCACCCTTGCCGCGCTCATCGCCGGGATCGGGACACCGGATTCGGGGTCCGTACGGGTCGGCGGTACCGACCTCGCCTCCGTCGACGAGGCCGGCGCCCGTGCTCTGGTGAGCATCCTCACCCAGGAGAGCCACGTGTTCTCCGGTCCCCTCGCGGAGGACCTGCGGCTTGCCTCGCCTGCTGCTACCGACGAGGAACTCGCCGATGCGCTGCGGACGGTGGGGGCCTGGGAGTGGGCTTCCGCGCTTCCCGAAGGACTTGAAACGCCGGTCGGTGAAGGCGGCGAGCGGCTGGATGTGACCAAGGTTGCTCAACTGGCGCTGGCGCGGCTCGTGTTGGCTCGTACGCCGGTGGTCGTGCTGGATGAGTCCACCGCCGAGGCGGGCAGCGAAGGGGCTGCCGAACTGGAGCGGGCCGTGGTGGCGGCTTGCGCCGGGCGGACGACGTTGTTCGTCGCTCACCGGTTGACGCAGGCGATGTCGGCGGACCGGATCGCTGTTCTTGACGCCGGTCGGGTTGTGGAGCAGGGGACGCATGAGGAGCTTGTTGCGTTGGGCGGGCGGTATGCGCGTCTTTGGCGAGCTTGGCGTGAGGGCAGCTGAGTGCTCCTCGGGGGGTGCCGAGAAAGGTTGTCTGGAGGCTGCGGCTTCGTCGTGGCTGGTCGCGCAGTTCCCCGCGCCCCTAAAAGAAAGGGCGTTGCCCTGCCCCTAGTTGCTCAATAGGCCGAATCTCCGGGGCGCTTCACCCCCCACCTGAAGCCGACGTTCATAACGTGAAAGGGACGCGGAGTCTTCGATGCTGGAATCTGGTACTCGATTTGTGCGGCTTTCTTCCGAGCGCCTTGCCGGTGTGCGGCGGCGTACCGGTGGTGATCAGTCCGACCGGGCCATCAGTGAAGCGTGTGCCATCGGGCTGGAGTTCTGGGCTTCCGGGGCCAACCCCGAGGGTATTGAGCTGACTTCGGCGACCCTCTTCACCGACGTACTCGCCTGGGTCGGGAACCGTGACGGGGAGGCGTACGACATTGCCGTCCCCGACGGTGTCGACCCCGGCGATGCTCAGCTCGCCCTCGATGATCTCGCCGACTTTCCCGACCGCCCGCTCGGCACGATCGCGCCCTCCAGCGTGGCCGCGCGGCTCGCGGCGCTCGCGGAGTGGAACGACAACCGGGCCGACCGGGACCGTCCGACGATCGTCGAGATGTTCCGGGAGCAGGCGCGGACGAGGCCGGACGAGACAGCGATCGTCGACGAGTACCGGTCTCTGACGTACCGTCAAGCAGCTGAGCTGTCCAGCCAGTTGGCGCATCACCTGATCGAGCGAGGGCTCACTGAGGAACAGGTAGTCGGCATCTCCCTCGGCCGCTCCGCCGAGATGGTCGTCGGCCTGCTCGCGGTGCTCCAAGCGGGCGGCGCCTTCGTCCCGTTGGACCCGCAGTGGCCGGCCGCGCGCCGGGCCGTGGTGATCGAGGACGCGCGGGCCGTCCTCCAGCTCAATACGACGGGGGAGTACGACGAGGCCGAACCTCCCGCCGTAGCGGTCGACTTGGGGGAGTGGGCGTACGACGCGTACCCCACCGGCGGCACAGGGATCACCGCACCCGGCAACGGACTCGCCTACGTCATCTTCACCTCCGGCTCCACCGGCCGCCCCAAGGGCGCGATGATCCGGCACGAGGCGATCAGTGAGCGCCTGCTGTGGCAGGTGAACGAGATCCTGCACTTCGGGCACGACGACGCGTCCCTGTTCAAGGCGCCGCTGTCGTTCGACATCTCCATCAACGAGATCTTCCTCCCCCTGGTGAGCGGCGGACGCCTGGTCGTCCTGCGCCCCGGCGGCGAACGCGACCCCCACCACCTGCTGAGCGTCATCGCCGAACAGCGCGTCACCTTCACCTACTTGGTGTCGTCGATGCTGGACGTCCTCCTGGAGATGGCCGGCGACTCGGGGAAGCTGGACAGCCTGCGGCACGTGTGGTGCGGCGGCGAGGTCCTCACGCCGGAGCTGTACGAACGGTTCCGCACGAAGCTCGACATCCCGATGTACCACGGCTACGGCCCCGCCGAGACGACCATCGGCGTCTCCCACGTCATCTACCGGGGCCGGGCCGGGCGCCTCACCACGTCCATCGGCAAGGCCAACCCGAACACGCAACTGTACGTTCTGGACAACGAGTTGCGGCCGGTCCCGGTCGGCGTCGGCGGCGAACTCTACGTCGGCGGCTTCCTGTTGGGGCGCGGGTACGTCAACGCGCCCGGCCTGACCGCGTCCCGCTTCGTCGCCAACCCCTTCGCGAACGACGGCTCCCGCCTCTACCGCACCGGGGACTTGGCGCGCTTCGCCCCCGACGGCTCGCTCGACTTCCTCGGCCGCGTCGACAACCAGATCAAGATCCGGGGCATGCGCCTGGAGATCGAGGACGTCGAGGTCGGCCTCGCCGAACACCCCGGCGTCCGCTACACGTGCGTCGTCGCGAAGAAGAACTCGGCGGGCGGCACCTACCTCGTCGGGTACGTCATTCCCTCAGCCGGATATTCGGCCGGATATGGGGAGTTGACCGCCGACGAGGTCAAGGCGTGGGCGACCGAGCACATGGTCGAGTACATGGTCCCGACGCACGTCGTCGTGATGACCGAGTTCCCGCTCACCGCGAACGGCAAGCTGGACCGCAAGGCCCTGCCCGAACCCGAGGTCCGCACCGGCACGATCGTGCCGCCCGGCACCGAGAACGAGCGGATCGTCTGCGCGGCCGTCGCGAAGGTGCTGCGCCTCGACGAAGTCGGCGTCAACCAGGACATCTTCCAGCTCGGCGGCGACAGCATCCTCGCCATCTCCCTGCTCGGCGCGCTGCGCGAACAGGGGCTGCACGTCACCGCGCGCCAGATCTTCACGCACAGCGTCATCGGCGCGCTCGCCGCCGTCGCGAGCCGCGAGGACGTCTCCGCGACGGACCACGCGGACGTCCCGACGGGCACCGTCACCGGCTCGCCCATCGTGCGCTGGCTCGGCGAGACGACGGGCGCGGTCGACGGGTTCGTGCAGTCCGTCGTCCTCAACACCCCGGCCGAACTCACCGAGGACGCCCTCGACTCGGCGCTCACCGCACTCGCCGAACGCCACGACATGCTGCGCGCGCGGCTCGTGCGCGCAGAGCAGTGGGGCTTCGACGTCCCGTCCGCCCGCAGGGCTGCCGTGGACTGGCAGGAGAGCGACCTGTCGCTTGAGGAGTGCGTCGCCCTCGCCACCGCCGGACTCGACCCCGACGACGGCGTGATGCTGCGCGCGATCTGGCGCCGCGCGGCACGCCAACTCGTCCTCGTCGCCCACCATGTGATCGTCGACGGCGTCTCCTGGCGCGTCCTGCGCGAGGACCTCGCGACCGCGTGGAGCCAGTACAGCTCCGGCGCGAACGTCGAACTCCCGCCGGTGGGTACGTCGTTCAGGCGCTGGACGCAGCTCCTGGAACGCGCCGCCTTCGACGCCGATCGCGCCTACTACGAGCGGGAGTTGCCGGGGCCGGACCAACTCCTCGGCAGGCGCGCTCTGGTGGACACCGACACCGTGGCGGGCGAACGCGTCCGGGTCCTCACCACCGACCCGAAGACCACCGCCGCGCTGCTGGGCGAGATTCCCGCGAAGTTCCACGCGGGCGTCAACGACGTCCTGCTCACCGCCCTCGCCGTCGCGCTGTCCCGGTTCCGTCGGGAGCGCGGCCAGGAGCAGACGTTCGCGCACATCGAGCTGGAGGGGCACGGCCGCGAGGCGCGGTTCGTCGCGGACTCCGCCGGGTTCGAGCCCGAACTGTCGCGTACGGTCGGGTGGTTCACGACCCTGTTCCCGGTGACCGTCGACCCCGGTACGACCGAGGATCTCGCCGCCGCCCTCAAGGCCGTCAAGGAAGACCTCGCCCGCGTCCCCGGCAACGGCCTCTCCTACGGCGTCCTGCGCCACCTCCACGGCGCCGGCTTCACCGCCCCCGCGCCCCAGGTCCTCTTCAACTACCTGGGCCGCTTCGACACGGGCGCCGACGGAGACTGGGAACTCACGGGCACCACCGACCAGTTGGGCGAGAAGCGCGACCCCGCGATGCGGCTGCCGCGCGCCCTGGAGTTCAACGCGATCGCCGAACCCGACGCGGACACCAGCGAGTTCCAGCTCGTGACGACCGTGTCGTGGCCGTCGGGCGTGTTCACCGACGACGACATCACGGCCCTCGGCGACCACTTCCACGCCGCCCTCGCCGGACTCGCCGCGCTGGAGACCGGCGGCCACACGCCCAGCGACTTCGACCTCGTCCCGCTCACGCAGGCCGACGTGGACGCGTACGACGGGCCGCAGTTGAGGGACATCCTGCCGCTCACGCCGTTGCAGGAGGGGCTGTACTTCCACTCGGTCTTCGACGACGACTCGTCCGGCGCGTATGTGGAGCAGCAACTGCTCACGCTGGAAGGGGAGATCGATTGGGGTCGCTTGGAAGCGGCGGCCACTCGCCTGCTCGACCTCTACCCCAACCTTGCCGCCCGCTTCACCGCCCTCGCTGACGGCCGTGTGGTCTCCGTCCTGGAGAGCGGGGTGCAGGCGCCGTTCACCGTCCTGGACCGACCCGGTATCACCGACGCCGAACTCCGCGATCTCGCCGAGCGCGACCGGCGTGCCGGATTCGACCTGGCCGCAGGGCCGTTGATGCGGTTCACGCTGGTCCGCGCCACGGACCGCACGGTGCTCGTCCAGACCGTCCACCACATCATCGCCGACGGCTGGTCCGTCCCGCCGATGCTGCGCGCCCTCCTCGCCGAGTACCACGCGCCCGGCAGCGTCTACCCGATCGGCGGCTTCGCCGACTACGTCCGCGCTCTCGCCGGACGCGACGCCGCCGAGACCGACCGGGTGTGGCGCGCGGAGTTGGACGGCTTCACCGGTGCCTCGCTGGTCGCCGAGGGGCATACGCCCTCCGACACGTTCGCCGAGGTCTTCGCATCGGCGGAGGTCGAGACGCCTGGCGTGCCCCTGAGCGTCGCCGTGCACAGCGCTTGGGCCGTGACCCTCGGCAGCGTCCTGCACAGCACGGACGTCGTCTTCGGCTCCACGGTCTCCGGCCGCGACGCCGATGTGCCCGGCATCGCGGACATGGTCGGCCTGTTCATCAACACCATTCCGGTGCGGGCGAGTTGGACGCCTTCTACGACTCATGGGGATCTACTCGCGTCCGTCCGTGAACACCAGAGCGCGGTCCTCGCCCACCAGCACGTCTCCCTGTCCCGGATCGGCGCGGGCGCCCTCTTCGACACGCTCGTCGTGTTCGACATAGCGACGGACGTCACCGCCCTGCGCCGCCCCGGCGACACGCTTGCTGTCACGGAGATCGTCAACGAGGGTGCTCCGCACTACCCGTTGACGTTGGTCGTGGAACGCGACCGGTTCAACCTCATCTATGACGCGGAGGTGTTGGGGGAGCGCGACGCCCGCACCGTCCTGGACACCTTCACCTCGACGCTCACGGCGCTGCTCGCCGATCCGGACGCCCTCGTCGCCGGTCCGCGTTCCAAGGTGCCCTCGGTCGAACAGACCCCCCTCGGCGTCCGCTTCGACACCGCCGCCGGTCGCGCCCCCCACGCCACCGCCGTCACTCAGGTTGCCCTGGACGGCACGACCCGCTCTCTCTCGTACGGCGAACTCGCCGACGCCAAGACCGAGTTGGCCCGCGCCCTGCGCGCCGCCGGGGTCGGTGCGGGCAAGCGTGTCGCCGTCGCCGTGCCTCGGTCGGTGGAACAGGTTGTTGCGCTGGTCGCGGTCGTTAGTGCGGGCGGTGCGTATGTTCCGCTCGATCTCGCGTATCCGGACGAGCGGTTGGAGCACATCCTCACGGACTCCGCGCCCCAGGTCGTCCTCGTCGATGCCGAACACCGGGGGCGGTTCACGGAGTTGCTGGCCCGGACCGGGGTCGACGCGCGGGTGATTGTGCAGGGTGATGAACTCCCCCTGGACGATGAGCCGTTCGAGGTCGGCTGGCACGACCCCGCGTACGTCATCTACACGTCCGGCTCGACCGGGCGGCCCAAGGGTGTCGTCGTCCCGCATTCCAGCGTCGTGACGCTGCTCGCCAACACGCAGCCCGCGATGGGGTTCGGGGCCGATGACGTGTGGGTGCAGTTCCACTCGTACTCCTTCGACTTCGCGGTCTGGGAGCTGTGGGGGGCGCTGCTGCACGGGGGTGAACTGCTGGTCCCGGAGTACGGGTTGACGCGGTCGCCGGTCGACTTCCATCGGATGGTTCGTGAGCGGGGGGTGACCGTTCTCAATCAAACGCCGTCCGCCTTCTATCAGTTCGTCGAGGCGGATCGGCAGAACGGGCAGGCGTTGCCTGCTCTGCGCCGGGTCATCTTCGGGGGTGAGGCACTCGACCCGGTGCGGCTGCGGGGGTGGGTCGAGCGGCACGGGGTTCAGTCGCCCGAGTTGGTGAACATGTACGGGATTACCGAGACGACCGTGCATGTCACTCATCGGGTGCTGACCGATGAGGATTTTGCGGCCGACGTCAGTCCGATCGGGGGGCCGATTCCGGGGTTGGTGACCTATCTTCTCGACGACCGGTTGAGGCCGGTTCCGCCGGGGAAGGTGGGGGCGATCTACGTCGCCGGGGATCAGGTGGCTCTGGGGTATCTGGGGCGGGCCGGGCTCACGGCGGGGCGGTTCGTTGCCGATCCGTTCGCCGGGGACGGGTCGCGGATGTATCACACCGGGGATCTGGCGCGCCGGACGCTCGGTGGGGAGCTGGAGTTCGCCGGCCGAGCGGATGATCAGGTCCAACTCAAGGGGTTCCGGATCGAGTTGGGGGAGGTGGAGGCCGCCGTACGCGAGGTCGACGGGGTGACGGATGTTGCCGTGACCGTCGCGGACAGTGGGGATCACCTCGTCGCGCATGTCGTCGGGCGGGTGTCCGGGGATCTATCCGAGCGGCTCGCCGCGAAGCTGCCGGTGCACATGGTGCCGGGGCGGGTGCTGGCCGTGGACGCGCTGCCGTTGACGGTGAACGGGAAGCTGGACCGGAAGGCGTTGGTGGCGCGGGCGGCTGAGGAAGTTGCCGGTGCCTTCGAGGGCGCTGCCTTTGAGGGCTCGGGTGCCGCTGTCGGCCTTGCTGCCTCGGGCGCTGGCCTCGCGGCCTCCGGTGGTGCTGTTGGTATCGCTGCCTCGGGGGGCTCCGTCGACGCCCCCGCCCCCGAGGCTCTCGCCGCCCTGATCAGCATCTTCGCCGACACACTCCCCGGCACCGACATCGACGCCGACACCGACTTCTTCCGCGCCGGCGGCGACAGCATCGTCGCCATCACCGTCATCAACCGGGCCAGGGCGCTGGGCCTGGCCATCGCCCCCCGGGACGTCTTCCTCCTACGGACCCCGCGTGCACTGGCCGGACGCGTGAGCGCCCCCGTGCCCCCCGCACGCAAGGCCGAGGTCGCGATGGACGGCCCCCTCACCCCCACCCCGATCATCCTCCGCCAACGCCAACTCGGCGGCTCCCTCGCCAGGTTCGCCCAGGCAAGGACCCTCACCACTCCCGAAGGCACCGGCTTCACAGACGTCGAACGTGCCGTCAAGACCGTCGTCGCCGCGCACCCCACCCTCCGGCTCCGCCTGGCGACCGACCACGGCGTCTGGACACTCAGCACCGAACCCGACACCGAACTCACCGTCGTACGCAGCACGTTGACCCCCATGGCCGCAGCCGACGACCTCGCCGACCGCCTCGACCCCGAGGCCGGACGAGTCGCCGGGTTCGCCTGGCTGGAGGAGACCCGGACCCTGGTTGTGGTCGTGCACCACCTCGCCGTGGACGCGGTGTCCTGGCTGATCCTCCTGGAGGACCTGGCAACGGCCCTGAGCCGCAAGGAACTTGCGCCACCGACAACGTCGTACGCGCAGTACGCCGAAGCGCTGGCCGCCCGGGCGCAGCAGGACACCGGCACCCTCGGCCGCTGGATCACCACCCTCGACGCACCGCAACTCGTGTCCTCCATCGGCGAGTTGCGCGAGGCGACGGCCGTTCTCGACGCGGACATCACCGACCGCCTCACCCGAACCGCCCCCGCAGCCCTGGGAGTCGACCTCACCGAACTCCTCGTCGGCGCCCTGCGCCTCGCCCTTACGGCGATCCAGCCCGAACCCACCGACCTGGCCGTGGAGTTGGAACGCCACGGCAGGGTCCCCGTCCGCGAGGACCACGACTACACGCGCACCGTCGGCTGGTTCACCTCGATCGCCCCGGTCCGCCTCACCGCCCACACCGACCCCGTCGAAGCCGCCCGCGAGGTCGCCGACCGGCAGCCGGACGAGGAGGGGCACGTCGCGTACGGCCGCCTCAGGTACCTCAACCCGCAGACGGCCCCGCTGCTCACCGCCCGCCCCCAGGTGCTGTTCAACTACCTGGGCCGGGGCAGCGAGTCGCAGGCGCTGCACATCGCCGGGGGAGACCAGGGTAGTCCGTACGCGGTCGAGGTGAACGCGTGGATCGCCGACGACCGGCTCCACACGGAGTTCACACTCGCCGAGGGCATCCCGGACACGATCACCGACGCGTGGACCGAGGCGCTCACCCGCATCGCCGACGCCTCGACGACCGCCGAGCGCACCGCACCCGTCACCCCCCTCCAGCGCGGCCTGTTCTTCCAGGCCCAGTTGGCGGGGCAGGCCGGGCACTACGTCGCGCAGAGCTGGTTCACCTTCGAACGGCGGCTCGACGCCGACAAGTTGGCCGACGCGATGGCCCAGGTCATCGACCGGCACCCGGTCGTGGGCGCCGGGTTCACCACCGACGACGACGGCAACCCCGTCCAAGTCCTCAAGGCGGGCAGGCACGTTGACGTCCAGACCGTCCAACTGTCCTCTTTCGAAGAGGTAGACGCCTTCCGGGCGGCGGACCGCGACGCCGGGTTCGACCCCGGGGAACCGCCGCTGATCCGCCTAACAATCGTCCAACTCCCTGATGGCCGGGACGGGTTGCTGCTCAGCTACCACCTCCTGCTGTGGGACGGCTGGTCGCGCGAGATCGTGCTGAGGGACCTGTTCGCCGCGTACGCCGGTGAGCTGACCCAGGCCCCCGCACCCAGCTTCGAGGAGTACGCGCGGACACTGGCCACTCGCGATACCGCCGTCTCCGAGCGGTTCTGGTCGGACCAGCTCGCCGAGCTGTCCGGACCGACCCTCCTCGCCGGCCCGGCGCCCGAGCTGTCGACGGAGCTGCCGCCAACCCTCGTCCACACCCTGTCGGTTGAAGACTCCGACCTCCTCCGCGAGGCAGCCAAGGCGCACGGCGTCACCCTCAACTCCGTCCTCACCGGCGCCTTCGGCCTCCTGCTCGGCGCGCACACCGGCCGCAGCGACGCCGTGTTCGGCGTGACCGTGTCCGGGCGCGAGGGGGAGGGGCTCGACGAGATCGTGGGCGTCCTCCTCAACACGGTCCCGATGTGGACCCGGGCCCGCCCCCAGGACTCCGTGCGCGAGTACCTGGAGAGCGTGCAGTCCGCGCGGGTCGCCGCGATGGAGCACGAGCACCTCGGACTCGGCGAGATCCAGCGGGCCAGCGGCCACGACACCCTGTTCGACAACCTGTTCGTGCTCCAGAACTTCCTCGACATGGACGCCTTCGCGGAGATGAACGCACGGCACGGCATCGTCGAGGTGAAGGCCGACGACTCGACGCACTACCCCTACACGTGGGTCGTGACGCCGGGCGACCGGCTGACGGTCAAGGTCGAGCACCGGTACGGGAGTTCGGCGGACGCCCGGCGCCTGCTGGACGACTACCTCCGCGTCCTGCGCGACCTGGCCCGCGCGAGCGGACCCGTCGGCGCGCTGCCGGGACTCGGCGCGACTCCCGTACCCGGCGAGAAGACCGACATCACCACGGACACGGTCGTCGACCGCTTCGACCAGGCCGCCGGGCGCAACCCGGAGCGGCTCGCGCTCGTCGCCGACGGCAACACGCTGACCTTCGCGCAACTGAGGGACCGCAGCCGCGAGTTGGCGGGCGTGCTCGCCGGGCGCGGGATCGGTCCGGAGACCAACGTCGGTCTCGCGATCCCGCGTTCGCTGGACTCGATCGTCGCCCTGTTCGCCGTACTGAGGGTCGGCGCGGCCTATGTGCCGCTGGAGCTGGACCACCCGGACGAACGGATCGCGGCGATCGTGGCGGACGCGCGGCCGGACGTCATCCTGACCGTGTCGTCGGTGTCACCCCGCCTCAGAGGTGAACTGATCGAGCTGGACCGGCCGTTGCCGCCCGCCGAACCGTTCGTGACGTTCACGCCGGACGACCCCGACCGGCTGCGGCACCCGGCGTACACGATCTACACCTCCGGTTCCACCGGCAAGCCCAAGGGCGTGGTGACCGAGTACGCCGGTCTCACCAACATGCTGATCAACCACCAACGCCGCATCTTCGAGCCGGTGTTGGCGCAGCACGGGCACCGGGTGTTCCGGATCGCGCACACCGTGTCGTTCGCGTTCGACATGTCGTGGGAGGAGCTGCTGTGGCTCGCCGACGGGCATGAGGTCCACATCTGCGACGAGGAGTTGCGCCGGGACGCGCCCCGACTCGTCGAGTACTGCCTGGAGTTCGGGATCGACGTCATCAACGTCACTCCGACCTACGCGCAACAGCTCGTCGCCGAGGGCCTGTTGGACGACCCGACCCGGCGGCCCCCGCTCGTCCTGCTCGGCGGGGAGGCGGTGACGCCGACGCTGTGGCAGCGACTCGCCGAGACCGAGGGGACCGTCGGCTACAACCTGTACGGGCCGACCGAGTACACCATCAACACCCTGGGTGTCGGCACGTTCGAGTGCGCCGACCCGGTGGTGGGCGTCGCCATCGACAACACCGACGTGTACGTACTGGACCCGTGGCTGCGTCCCCTCCCGGACGGTGTCCCCGGCGAGTTGTACGTCTCCGGTGTCGGTATCGCGCGCGGCTACCTCGGGCAGCCGGGCCAGACCGCGCACCGGTTCGTGGCCTGCCCGTTCGGGGAACCCAGTGAACGCATGTACCGCACCGGTGACTTGGTGCTGCGGCGGCCCGACGGCAACCTCATGTACCTCGGCCGCACCGACCAGCAGGTCAAGATCCGGGGCCACCGCGTCGAACTCGGCGAGGTGGAGGCCGTGTTCGCCGCGCACCCGGCCGTACGGTTCGTCGCCGCCGTCGCGCAGCGCGATCCGCAGGTCGACGGGGCGTACCGGCTCGCCGCGTATCTCGTCCTGGACGGCGCCGAGTTGGCGGACGTCGCGGCCGAAGTCGGCGCCGGGCTCCCGGACTTCCTGCGGCCCACGCACTACGCGCAGGTCGACGGCATCCCGCTGACCGTCAACGGGAAGGCTGACACGAAGGCGTTGCCCGAGGCCCGGCCGCTCGGCGCGCTGACGACGGCGGGGGAGCGCGGGCCCGAGACCGAGACGGAGACGCTGGTCTGCGAGTTCTTCGCCGAGGCACTGGACCTGGACGACGACGAGGTGAGCGCGGTGAGCGACTTCGTGTCCCTCGGGGGACACTCGATGCTGGCGGTACGCCTGATCGGCCTGCTCCGCCGCGAGTTCGGCCCCGTCGTGACCATCCGAGACCTGTTCACCCTGCGCACCCCCGAAGCGATTGCCCACCACCTCGATGACAACTCCTGACCTCCAGCAGCCCCGCACCGGGGCCGACATCCTGCGCACCGCGCTGCGCCGCAACGTCGGCGCGATGGCCGGCGGCACCCTCCTCATGGGCCTCTACCAGGCCGGGGAGACCGCCTTCCCGATCGCGCTCGGCCTCATCGTCGAACACACGATGCAGGGCCGCAGCCTCGACAAGCTCGGCATCTCCATCGCCGCGCTCGCCGTGATCATCACGACGGTCTCCCTGTCGTGGCGGTTCGGTATGCGCATCCTCCAGAAGGCCAACACCACCGAGGCGCACCGCTGGCGCGTGGAGGTCGCCGCCTGCGGCCTCCAACCCGTCGCCCGCGACGTCGACTTGAAGTCCGGCGAAGTCCTCACCGTCGCCACCGAGGACGCCGACCAGACCGCCGACATCATCGAGGTCGTCCCCCTCCTCATCAGCTCCGTCGTCTCCCTCCTCATCGCCGCCGTCGCGCTCGGACTCGCCGACCTGCGGCTCGGGTCGCTCGTCATCGCCGGGTCCGCCGCGATCCTGACCGTCCTGTCGGTCATGTCGAAACGGATCGGATCGAGTACGCAGGAGCAGCAGGCCCGGGTCGCCCGTGCCGGCGCGAAGGTCGCCGACCTCATCACCGGCCTGCGCCCGCTGCACGGCTTCGGCGGCAACCATGCCGCGTTCCGCTCCTACCGGGCGGTCAGCAGCGAGGCGAAACAGCAGGCGGTCACCGTCGCCCGCGTCAACGGCATCTACGCGGGCACGGCCCTCGCCCTCAACGCCGTTCTCGCCGCCGCCGTCACCCTCACCGCCGGGTGGCTCGCCTTCGAAGGCCGCATCAACATCGGTGAGTTGGTGATGGCCGTCGGCCTCGCGCAGTTCATCATGGAGCCGCTCAAACTCTTCTCCGAGATGCCGAAGTACGTGATGATCGCGCGCGCCTCGGCGGCCCGCATGTCCCTCGTCCTCTCGGCCCCGCCGACGATGACACCGGGCACCGAAACACCCTCCGCAGGAGGGGACTTGGAGATCAACTGCGTCAGTTACGGCACGCTGCGCGACCTCACGTTCCAGGTGAAGGCGGGCGAGTTCGTCGCCATCGCCGCGTACCAGCCGCGCGCGGCGGCCGACTTGGTGTCCCTGCTCGCGGTGAACGTCCCACCGGACGGGTACGAAGGGGAGGTTCGCGTCGACGGGTCCGCGCTGGGGGAGTTGGCGGTGGAGGGGGTGCGCGAGCAACTGCTGGTGAACCCCTACGACGGGGAGATCTTCGCCGGGACCCTGCGCACGAACATCGACCCCTCGGGGACGAGCCGTACGGTCGACGAGGCGGTGGAGGCGTCGCTGCTTACGGACGTGGTCGCGCTGCACAAGGAGGGCCTCGACTATCCCGTCCGCGACCGGGGCGCCAACCTGTCCGGCGGCCAGCGTCAACGGCTGTCGCTGGCACGGGCGTTGGCCGCAGACACGGACGTACTCGTCCTGCACAACCCGACGACGGCGGTGGACGCGGTGACCGAACAGCTCATCGCCCGGCGGGTCGCGGATCTGCGGAGGGGGCGTACGACGCTGGTGATCACCAGCAGCCCTGCGCTGCTCGATGCGGCCGATCGGGTGCTGGTGTTGAACGACGGGGCGGTCACGGCGGAGGACACGCACCGGAATCTGCTGGCGACGGACGAGGAGTACTGCGCGGCTGTGGCGAGGTGAGACGGGGCGGGGGCGGCGTCGTGTTGCGAGGCGCGGTCACCGGGCGGGCCGTCGCGGGAGCGTCCGCGACGGCCTCTTGTCCGCTGCCGCCCGCGTGACGCGTCTACTCCCGGGAACCCCGCCCCCCTCACCCCAGCAGCCACCCCACATCCCGCACCAACGCCCCCCGCCACCCCGCCCGGTCATGATCCGCCGCCGCGCGCGACACCCGCACCCGCGCCCCGGCCCCCTCCACCAACCCCTCCACCAGCTCACAGTGCGGCAGCATCGCCCGCTCGTGCTCCCCGAGGTCGAACGCGACCCGCAGGCCGCCCAGTTGACCCGCTTCCCGCACCCGGTCCGCCATCACACCCCCGACCACCCCACCCAGCGGATCAGCGGACCCCACCGCCTCCGGCGTCCACCAGAACGACCCCGACTGACACGCCACCCCGGACACCAACTCGGGGAATTCCAGGGCCGCGTAGAGCGCGCTGAGCCCCCCGAAGCTCTGGCCGACGGCCACGAGGCGCGAGAGGTCGGCCGGTACCCCCGACTCGGCCACCAGCGGGAGGAGTTCGTCCCGGACCGCCTCCCACAGCTCGGGACGGCACGTGTACTCGGCCTCGCGGTCCTTGGCCGGGAGGAAAGCGAGGGTGACCGGCGGCAGCTCGCCGGCCGCGAAAGCCGCGTCGAACGCGGTCGTCGCGGGATGCAGGTACAGCCAGTCGTCACCGTCCAGCAACAGCACCAACGGCCCACCCCCACCCACGGGATGGAGCCGGACGGTACGTCGCCCCCCGAGCCGCTCACTCGCCCACCGCACCCGGGCCCGCGGCACCGGCAGCACCGCGTCCGCCCCCACCGCAGGCCAGTACGGCTGCGCCGGGGCGTCCGGCGTCGCGGCGATCGACCGGTCGCCCCCGGCGCCGAAGGGGTTGAAGGGATCGGCGTGCGCGTCCTCGCCGACGATGAACTGGTAGGTGACACGCAGGCGTTCAGGCATCGGGACCTCGGCGTACCAGCAGTCCGTGTCGGCCCAGCGGGTCAGCGCGACCGGCCCCGACCAGCTCTCGAACTCGATGCGGGCCTCGTCGCCGCGCCACAGGAACAGGGTGCGCCAACCTCCGTCGGCGGGCACCGACTTGGGCCCGTCGACGGCCGTCCAGAATGCGTCGGTGCCGACCTCGCCGTAGATCCCGTACTCGGTGAAGGCGTTGTCGGCCACGGCAGGTGTCTCCTTGTGAGAGGGGAGGGGACAGACTAGGCTCAGCTTCAATTAGGCGAGCCTAACCTAACGTTGACGTCCGTTTCCAGGAGGCCCGGAACATGAGCACGAACCCGTTCGACGACACCGAAGGCCGTTTCCTGGTCCTGGTGAACGACGAGGGGCAGCACTCGCTGTGGCCGTCCTTCGCGGAGGTCCCCGGCGGCTGGACGGTCGCGTTCGGCGAGGGGTCGCGGGAGGCGTGCCTGGCGTACGTCGAGGCCAACTGGACGGACTTGCGCCCGCGTTCACTCGCGGGGTGAGCCAGCGGGCCCGGTTTGGTCGGAAGTTTAGGTAAGGCTAACCTTGCTCTGCTCGTCGAGGAGTCGGCGCGTACCCCTGCCGGTACGCATCCCTCGTACGACGCGACAGAGAAAGGACACGTCCAGACCATGGCCACCCCCCACCCGGCCCCCCTCGCCACCGCTTCGCCGGTCTCCCTCGTGCGCCCTGCACGCCGGAACGACGCCGAGCAACTCGCCGCCCTGTCCCGCCCGTTCGCCCTCTCCGGTGCCCTGCGGGAACGTCCGACGGACCTGTACGCCACCCACGCCGCCGAGTTCCTCGTCGTCGAGTCCCTCGCCGGCGAACTCGACGGCTGCGTGGGCCTGAAGACGTACGGCGAGGCCGGGGTGCTCTACAACTTCTGCGTGGCCGAACACCGTCAGGGCACCGGAGTGGGCGGCCGTCTGATGGAAGCGGCCCTGGAACGCGCCCAACTCCTCACCCTCACCGCCCTGTTCACGGCGACGGCAGGCAGCGGCGCGCTGTTCCTGAGGCACGGCTTCACCCCGGCGTGCACGGACGCGAGAACCCCGCCCGGCTGGCACCCGAGGCAGGGCTCGCGCGTGCTGGTCCACCACGTCCGGTGAGCCAGCGCAACCACCGCCCCCGTAAAGGGACTTACGGCACCACCGTCGTACCCCCCGCCCCCTCCAGCAGACTCCGCACAACCGCATGCGGCACCCGCCCATCGATCACCTGAGCCCGCCGCACCCCACCCCGCACCGCCCGCAAACACCCCTCCATCTTCGGCAGCATCCCGCTAGCCAACTCCGGCAACAGCGCCTGGAGTTCACCGGCCGTCAGCCGGGGCACGACCTCCTCGCAGCGCGGCCAGTCCGCGTACAGCCCCGGCACGTCCGTGAGCATCACCAGGCGTTCGGCGTCGAGGGCCGAGGCGAGTGCGGAGGCCGCGAGGTCGGCGTTGACGTTGTAGACCTCGCCGTCGGCCCCGCGCGCGACCGGCGAGACGACGGGTATGCGGCCCTGGTCGAGGAGTGCGCGCACAGTGTCCGGGTTGACGTCGACGACCTCGCCGACGAGCCCGATGTCGACCGGACGGCCGTCCACCCACGCGGGCCGCCGCACGGCCGTCATCGTGTGCGCGTCCTCGCCGGTCAGACCGACCGCGAAGGGGCCGTGCGCGTTGATGGAACCGACCAACTCCCGCTGCACGCGCCCGGTGAGGACCATCCGGACGACCTCCATCGTCTCCGGCGTGGTCACGCGGAGCCCCGCCTCGAAGCGGGTCTCCAGGCCGAGCCGGTCGAGCATCGCGCTGATCTGCGGCCCACCGCCGTGCACGACGACCGGCCGCACCCCGGCCCGCCACAGCTCGACGACGTCCTCGGCGAAGGTGCGCCGGAGTTCGTCGTCGACCATGGCGTTGCCGCCGAACTTGACGACGACCACACCGCCTCGCAGCCCCTGCGGCAGGGTTGCGAGGCTCTCCCGGGCAGCGGTCACACTCACGGGGGCCACTCCATTCATGGACGGGCCCGGCTTCGTGGGCCGGGCTGGAACGGTCGTACCACTCGGTGATGTCCGGATCGCGAACGGCGGGGGGCGCACGCCTGTCACCGACCCCGGCAAGATTATTAGGTTAGCCTAAACTAACTATCGCTGGGTGGTTTTTGTCATCACCCTGTCCAACTGCTCCGACGCCTCGGTCACAGCCGAGACCAGCCGCTCGTGGTGAGCCTGGGTCAGGTTGGGGGAGAGCGGCACTTCGACGAGTTCGGTGAGGAGACGGCGGGTACGAGGCAGCGCTTCCTCGCCGACGTCCAGGAAGCGCCAGTTCCAGTAGGCGCGGGCGTTGTAGCCGGGCCCCGGACCGGCGTACGTACGGGCGGCCACGCCACGTTCGCGCAGATGCGCGGCGAAACGGGCGGTGAGCAGCGCGTCGGCGCCCGGCACCCGGAAGAGCAACTGCTGTCCCGAGTACGCCTCGGGGGCCACAGGTCTGCGCACCGCGATACCCGGCAGACCGGCCAGCGCCCCGGTGATCCGGTCGTAGTGCGCGCGCTGGAGAGCGAGCCGCTCGGGCAGCCGGTCCAGCGAGGAGAGCGCGAGCGCTGCGCGCACCTCGTCCATCCGCCAGCCGTAGACCGGGAGCGACCGCTCGTCGATCGTCGGCACCTCCTGCCCGGCGAAGTGCCGGGCGAGCCGGCCCTCGTAGGCACCGCAATGGATCACCGCGCGGGCGTACGCGTCGGGGTCGTCGGTGACGAGGAAACCGCCCTCGCCCGTGTTGACCGGCTTGTCGGCCTGGGTGGAGAAGGCGCCGAGCCGGCCGTAGGTGCCCAGGGCCCGGCCGCCGAGACCGACCCCCAGCACCGGCACGGCGTCCTCCACCACCGGCACGCCGAACGCGTCCGCGGCGGCGCACACGGCCGTCATGTCCGACGCCATGCCCCGCATGTGCACGACGACGACGGCGGCTGCCCCGGCCGCGAGTGTGCGGCGCAGGTCGTCGACGTCGAGATGCAGGTCTTCGTCGCACTCCACCAGTACCGGACGGTGGCCGGCCAGGACGATCGCGCTGGGGGTCGCCGCGAAGGTGAACCCCGGGCAGGCGACGGGCGACCCCTTCGGCAGGTCCAGCGCCAGCAGGCTCAGAGCGATCGCCGTGGTCCCGCTGGTGCAAGCCAGTACATGCCGGGCGCCCAGCGTCCCGGACAGCCGGTGTTCCAGTCTGCCCGTCCAGGTGTCGGACAGCGCTCTCGCGTCGTAGCGGTAGTACCTGCGCTCCCGCACCGCGCGGATCGCGGCGGATTCGTCCGCCGTGGTGAGGAAGGTGTCGCCCGTCTCGTAGGCGGGCCAGAAGGCCGCAGGGCTCGTCATGTCGTCTCTCCTGCCGGGACACGCGGTGGTGGTTCCACCTTCGTACGGACACGGCGGCGGCACTCCCGCTCCCGCTCGCGTCGGGCCGGCCGCAGCCTAGGTCGGCTGGACCTTGTCCGTCGTCCAGGCGCTGCGGAAACGCAACACGTTCAACATCCGTCTGACTGCGACGGGTTGGTGCACGGGTCCGCAGGACTGTCCTGGAGACGCGACCGCCGACGCGATGACCAGGCATCACCAGGTGGCGCAGGTGCCGGTCCAGCACCGCGGCAACCGCCGGACGGATGAAAGGTTGGCCGGAAACCACCCTGGTGACGTCCCGCTTCTGCTCGAACACTGTCGGCAGTCGCATGTGGCGCTCGCGAAGGGAGCCGGGGACCATGGCAGGACGCGCCGAGGTACCGCCGCTCCGGGACGAGGACGTCGAGCGGCTCGACGCCGCCGAGGGCGCGCTGCTCGCGCCGGTGCGCGGAACGGACGAACGCCGGTCGCTGCCCAAGGCGTACTTCGTGAAGAGCCCCGGCCGGTTCACGGCGAAGTTCCTCACCGCGCTCGGCGTGATTGCCGTCTGCTGGACGGCGATCGCTCTTCACTTCCACTGGTCCGTCACCGTGGCCGCGATGGCGGTGACCGGGCTGATGTACGCCCACCTGGTCGAGTTGCAGCACGAGTGCCTGCACGAGCATGCCTACCGCAGCCGCCGCCTGAACCGGCTGTGCGGCGTGGCCGCCGGGATGTTCCTGCTCAGCTCGTTCTGGCACTACAAGCACGACCACCTGCGCCACCACGCCTTCCTCGGCACCCCCGACAACCGCGAGTTCTTCAACTACCGCTTCCGCGACCTGCACCGCTGGTACGGACTCGGCTTCCTGCTCGCCGCCCTGCACCCCGGCCGCTACGCCGGCGTGGGCCGCAACCTGGTCCTTTCCTGCCTGGGCCGGCCCGTGCCAGGGGTGTCCCGGCCGCTCGACGCCCGGCGGATCAGGAGCGAGTACCGGCTGCTCGCCCTCCTGCTCGCGGCCGGTGTGACCGCGACCGTCCTCACCGGCTCCCCGCTGCTCGTCCTCGCCTGGCTGCTGCCCGCCGTCCTGGTCGGCGAACCGGTCCACTTCCTCATCGAGATGCCGGAGCACTTCGGCCTCAACACCCAGTCGGACCCGGACGTCCTGGCCAACACCCGCACGGTACGGACGTCCCGCCTCGCGCAGTGGTTCACCAACTACAACAACCTGCACACCGCGCACCACTACCACCAGGGCGTCCCCATGGCGCGGATCGCCGACCTGCACGTGCTCATCGCCGACCGGGTGGTGCCCGTGGCGGCCTCCTACCGGGGCTTCTACACGAGCGTCGTCCGCGGCCGGATCAGGTATCAGGACTTCGACGAGACCTGCATGACCCGCTGAGCATCCGCCGCGCGAGCACCTCGGCCAGCAGCACGGACTGCCGTACGGAGTTCTCCACCGCGTTCGTCGCCAGCCAGACGCCCCGGGTCAGGTCGCCGACGACGTGCAGGCCCGGACCCGCCTCGAAGGTCCGTTCGTCGACCGCGAACCCGCCGAAGGGGTGCACCGCCGTCGTCCCCGAGCGCCACAGGGACCGGGTCAGCTCGGTGGCGTCGAGGGAGGCGCGGCCGTAGCCGGGCCCGGTGGCGTTGACGACGGCGTCCACCCGGACCGCCGTACCGTCACCGAACCGCATCAGGTACCCGGAACCGGCCGGCACCACGTCCACCAGCCCCGGCCGGACCGTGAGGCGCCCGTCCTCCATCATCTCCAGCAGCCGGCGCGCGCTCACGGCGGGGAAGGACGCGATCCGTACCGCCCACGCGCCGACATAGGCGCTCATCAGCAGATGTCGGCCGGGCGCGTCCAGCAACCGCCACAGCGTGGGCACCCAGGGCACCACGGCTGCCAGCACCGACTGCCAGCCGATCACCCGCCCCGACTCGGCGACCGCCAGTTCGGCGCGGAGCGTGCCCGGCGATGCCGGGGGAGGGTTCAGGGCCCGGGTCCAGGACACCGGGCCGCCCTCCGCGTCCCGCACCTCCCGGGCGATGGCGCGGGCGATCTGCGCGAGAGTCACCGAGCCTGGCTGACGGCCCGTCACGAAGGTGGGGAGGTACGCGAGTTCGTACGCGGCGACCCGGCCCTTGACGCTGGGCAGCCGGCCCGACCTGGACGCCAGCAGAACCGGGCCCTCGTGCCCGCGCTCACGCAGCGCCAGCGCCGTGTCCACCCCGGTCAGCCGGGTCCCGACGACCCCGACCCGGGCCCGGCGGGGAAGGTCCAGGCCGTGCCACGGGTCACGCAGGAACCCGGCGCGGCCCTCGGCGGGCGCGTACGGCGCCGACGGCAGGTGGCCGAGCGTCAGCACGACCGTGTCGTACGACGCCGCACGGCCACAGGCGAACCGGCACCGCCAGCCGCCCGCCGTACGGCGCACCTCCACGACCCGGTCCCCGGTCAGCCGCACCGGCTCAGGAGCCGTACGCAGCGTGTCGGCGAGGACGGCGCGCGCGTAGCTCCCGAACAGGCGGCGGGGCGGGTAGTCGGCGGGGCCCGCGTCGGTGCGCCGACGCGCGAACTCGCCCTTGTCGTGGGGGTGCAGGCTCATCCGGTCCGCCCGCACGTTCAGCAGATGCAGGTCGTACGGGGTCGAGAAGGCCAGCCCCGGGCCCATCGGCGCGGGGTCGGCCACCTCGTAGCGCACCGGCAACCCCGCCGTCCTGGGCAGGAGTTGGCGCAGCAGGCTGGTGCCGGTGGGGCCGCAGCCGATCTGGAGCACCCGGTGCGGTGTCACCCGTCGCCGCCCAGTTCGGCGAGTTCCGGGCCGCTGATCCGGTACACCGTCCACTCGTCCATCGGCTTCGCGCCCAGCGACGAGGTGAAGGCGATGGTGTCCGTGTTCCAGTCCAGGGTCCAGAACTCCAGGCGCCCGTACCCGCGTTCCACGCAGACCCGGGCCATGGCCCGGAACAGGGCGCGGCCGACGCCGAGGCCCCGGTAGGCGGGCTCGACGTACATGTCCTCGCCGTAGACGCCGTGGACACCGGTCCAGGTGGAGAAGTTGAGGAACCACAGGACGAAGCCGACCACCTGCCCGTCGGCCTGAGCGACGTGCCCGTGCAGGGCGGGCGAGGGGCCGAAGAGGGCCGCGCGCAACTGGTCCTCCGTCAGCAGGCACTCGTGTGCGGAGCGTTCGTACGCGGCCAGGTCGTGCACCATGCGGACGACCGTCCCCACGTCCGCCGCGCCGATGGTCCGGATGCTGATGTCCGTCATGATGGTCATGGTGGGCAACGGTCCGGCGCACACGCCAGCCTCTCGCACGGGGCAGGGGCAGCCGGCGGCTCGAACGCGCCACGCGGATCCGCCGGTACTCGGTCGTCCGGGTTACGGGTGCCGCCGTCGTTCATCTGAACGGCCGATCGGGTCTGGCACGGACTGGTCCGCACCGCCACAGAAGACGTCGAACTCGGCGGCCAACTGGTCCACTTCTGCCTCGCCCGCCCGCACCGAAATGCGCATCGCCATCCCCAGAAGGTGAACGGGCGGTTGACCAGGGTCTGGTGGCGTCGGATCGCGGTGCCGGAGCGGACCTGGAAGTCGGCTCGGCCGAGGTCGTCACCGCGCCGGCTGCGCGGACCACCCGGCCGTCCGGGACCTGAGGGCGGAGGTACTCGAAGGCCCGGACGCGGTGGACTGGCTGGACGTGTTCGGCGCGGCCGGCCTGGTCATCGGCAACGACACCGGTCTCCCCACGCGAACTCCCCGTCCCGCGGCCGACGATCACTTGCTGTCGATGGCATCCCCGACCAGCGCGGGTGCCCCAGGCGGGGGTGGGTGATCTTGTCCTACGCGTACTTGAAGGGCTTGAGGGGCCGGTCGGGGTTGTAGGGCGGTGGTGTCGGGTTCGGGGCGGCTCTTGTCGTCGAGGCGTACGGTCGTCTCGCTGCGACACCCTGAAGATCAGGGCCTCCCCTCGCCGAGCTCTGCGCGCAACAGGGTGAAATCCGGGGCAAGTTTGGCCAGTACGGCGCGTGACCGGACGGGCAGCAGCAGCCTCGGCCGCCCGTTCGACGCCCCGCAGGCGTCCCCGGCGACCGCGTCCTCGGGCAGTCCGAGGCCGTGTGCGATCGCCTCCAGCTCGGGCCCTCGGACGTCGCTCAGGCTGACCGGGCCCGGATCGAACGATGCTGTCAGGCCGGCACCGGGCCGGTGGTCGGCAGCATCGTCAGGTCGAGGGCGGGTGCGCTGTGTGTCGACGCTCCGACCGGGATGAGGGCGATGCCCGTTTCGGCGATGGTGTGGGCCCTGTTCAGGCGGACGGTACCCGGGGCCTCCGGCAGTTTCCGGGGAGCGTCGGGTCGTCCGGCCCTGATCCTCACTACCTGCTCGATGCCGGCCAACGGCATGTTGTCGAGCAGGGGCCAGCGGGCCCCGGCATCGAGTGCCTCGGCGGCTTCTCTCATCTCGACATCGACCTTCACCGTCTGCCCGGTACGCGCCATCCCGCAGCGCATGGTGCGGGGTGACGCGGGTGGGTGGTTGCCGCCGTGGTCCCCTTCGGTTCGGTTTCCGAAGCGGTCGCCGATGGTAGCGTTTCGGAAACCGAAGCGTCGACCTTGGAGGCTGGACTCCACACCATGCCAACCCCAAAGCCCGGCAAGCCAGTTCGCGGTTCGGCCACCGGTCGTCCCCTCATGGCCGCACTCGACCTGTTCGGACGGCGGTGGAGCCTGCGCATCCTCTGGGAGCTGCGCGAGGGCCCCCTGGGGTTCCGCCCCTTGCAGGCGCAGTGCGACGACATGTCCTCCAGCGTGATGCGGCAGCGCCTGACCGAACTGCTGGACGCCCACGTGGTCCACCAACTGCCCGACAGTCGGTACGAGCTCACTCCGCTGGGGCGCGATGCCTGCCTCGCACTCGGCCCCCTCGTCCAGTGGTCGAAGCGCTGGGCGGCGACGCTCGACGCGCAACCGGCGCACCGCGACAGCGAGGGGCCCTCCGGCGGCACCCCGGATCCCGGCACCGTGAGTGGGTGACGGGACGTCCGGGAGGGGTTCTGTCGGCTGACGCCCGCGCGGCCCGGGCTGACGGCGCGCCCAGAACCTCCTCCGGCACCCGGGTCCTCGCCAGCCTGGGGGAGGTGCGCAGAGTGAGCATGCGGGCGCCGGCCGGCTCGCCCAGCCCGGATGCTGGCCATGTTCGACGGCATGGGTTCGCAACGGCGCTGCAACTCCCCGAAGCCCGCCGGGACTTGGCCCGTTTCCCGCAGGATGCGCAGCGTCCGGCGCTGCCCGGGCAGATCGAGTGCGGCCACGGCCGGCCGCCCTGAACCGCACCCCCGTACCCGGCCGAGGCGCTCCGGCTTCCGTACCTACCCCCTTGCGCTTCGGTTTTAGAAGCGTCATAGTGATTCGGAAATCGAAGCAGGAGGCGTCCATGCCGCGCATCGAACCGCTCACCCCGCCCTATCTCGCGCCCATCGACCAGGCACTGCGCCGATGGATGCCTCCCGGCGCGCCACAGGAGCCGCTCACCCTGTTCCGGGTCCTGCACCGCAACCCGGAACTCGCCTCACGCATGTTCGCCCTGGGGTCCGGCCTGCTGGGCCACGGACTTCTTCCCGCCGTCGACCGCGAGATCGTCATCGCCCGGGTGACCGCACGCACCGGCTGCGCCTACGAATGGGGAGTACACGCCGCGACCCTCGCCCAGCAGGCCGGACTGAGCCAGGAACAGCTCCGGGTCACCACCGACGCTGACGGCGGCACCGAGTGGGCGCCCCATCATGCGGCCCTGCTCAACGCCGTCGACGAACTGCACGACACCGCACTCCTCTCACAACCCGCCTGGGACTCCCTGCGCGCCCACTACGAAGACGCCCAGCTCCTGGAGTTCCTCGTGCTGGCCGGCTGGTACCGGACCATCAGCTACCTCGCCAACGGGCTCCTCCTGGAGGAAGAGCCCTGGGGCGCCCCGTTCCCGGCGCGGTGAGCGGCTTGGGCGGGACATCGTTCACGACTTCACCCGGACAGGGATGTCCGGGTGCCGAACAACAGGAGGTTTCCATGCCCAAGGGCTACTGGGTCAGTGTCTACCGCACCATTTCCGACCCCGAGAAGCTGGCCGCCTACAACAAGTTGGCCGGTCCGGCCGTCCGGGCCGGGGGCGGGCGCAGGCTCGCCGTCGGCGGCCGGGTCGTCGCCCACGACGCCGGGATCGCCGAACGCACCGTCCTGATCGAGTTCGACACCTTCGACCAGGCGGTCGCGGCACGCGAGAGCGCGGCGTACCAGGAGGCGCTGGACGCCCTTTCCGACGGCGTCGAGCGCGACTTCCGCATCATCGAAGGCGTGGACTGACCTCCCAAAGCCTCGCCTCGGCCAACTTGACGCACCACACCTCGGTACGAGAACTCCGGTCATTCGCCCGGCGCCACCGCGCGGCGAGCACCGAGGCACACCCGGTGCACCGTTGCCCCAGCCTCCGTCTCCGTCGTCAAGGACAGCCCGGCCTCCTCCACCGCCCGCCGCCCGGCCACATCGCCGTGCAGCCAGAGCGTCTCGCAGCCGCCCGCCTCAGCAGCCGTGACCGACTCGCGCAACAGAGCCCCGAGAAGCCCCCGGTCCCGCCACGCCTCGACGGCCATCAGGACGAGGTCGGCCTGCCGTCCGTCCCACGTCAGCGCAGCCCAGCCGACCACCTCTCCGTCCGCCGCCTCGGCCAGCAGACCCCGGCCGGTCCGGGGATGCAGCAGGCCGGCGAGATCCCCCGCACCCCCGGCCGACCGAGGCGCGCACCGTGTGTGCAGAGCGGTGACCACAGGCAGATCGCGGGGCGTGGTCGCACGCAGACGGACCGGGGTTCCACAGGCGAGACGTACGGTCCTGCGCGGCGGCGACACCACGGGACGGCACGCGAACAAGCGGAGCAGATGGACGGCGAACCGGTCCCCGACGGTGAAACGGTGACCGTCGCGCACCACCGTCAGCACCCCGCCCGCCGGATCACGCAGCCGCAGGACCGCACGGTCGTCGGCGGCGAGATACCGGACGCCGTCCCAGTGCCGCGCCTGCCAGTACACGTCGACACCGTCGAGCAACTCCCGCAGAACGTACGGCAGTCCGTCCGGATGACGCAGCGTTTGACGGACCGCGCCGAGCAGACCCACCCCTTCACCCTTCCCCATGTCACGCAAAGCACAGAAAAGAATGCATACCGTAGCGTCCGCTCTGTGATCCCCCCGCACACCCTCACTCCGCCCTACTTGCGCACCCGCCGCTACGCCACCTGGACGGCCGTCATCCTGGGTGCAGCGGCAGCCGGCGAGGCTGCCGAGCCCTTCCTGCCTGCTCCGCACCTGCTGGCCCCGCTGCTCACCGGACTGGCCGTCGCTGTCGCCGGATTCAGCGCCGGAAAACTACCCCTTCGGGTGAACCGCTGGATCCAGGCCGCACTGGGTGTCCTCATGGGCAGCTACCTCGGTCCGCACGCTCTCCAGCAGACGTCCGGCCGTGCCGCCGTCCTCACCCTGGTCACCGCCGCCACCGCCCTGCTCAGCCTCGCCGGGGGCGCTGTCCTGGCCCGTGTCGGACGTGTGGACCACGCCTCCGCCCTGCTCGGCATGGTCGCCGGGGGTTCGGCGGCCGTCGTCTGCGCCGCCGAGGAACTGGACGCCGACCCACGCACGGTCGCCTTCCTCCAGTACCTGCGCGTCGCTCTGGTCGCCGCCACCGCGCCGGTGATCGCCCACTGGTTCTGCACAGCCCCCACGGGGCGGGATGCCGCGCGATCCGAGCAGTGGCTCCTGGTGAACGGCCCTCATCAGACCGCCGGTCTCCTGCTGCTGGCCGCCACGGCAGCGACCGGCACCTGGCTCGGCACCCGCGTACGGCTTCCCAGCCCGGCCCTCCTCGGCCCCATGCTGCTCACCGCCGCCCTCACTGTCTCCGGCACCGCCACCGGCTTCACCCCGTCCGGCCTCCTGCGCGCGGCCCTGTTCACCGCCGTCGGACTGGACATCGGCCTGCGCTTCACCCGTTCCGCCGTGGTCCGTATGCGCCGTCTGCTCCCTCTCGCGCTGACCCTGACGCTCACGATCTGCGCGGTCTGCGCCGCTCTCGCGTGGCTCATCGCCATCACCACCCGTATCCCGCCGACGGACGCCTACCTGGCCACCACCCCGGGTGGCATCAACGCGGTCCTGGCCACCGCCGTCGCCACGCGCGCCAACGTCCCGCTCATCTCGGGCGTACAGAGCCTGCGCCTGTTCGCCATGGTGCTCATCGCGCCGCCCCTGATCCGGTGGGTGGAGCGATACCGCCCACCCCGAACGCACAAGGGATAGGGCCGCCTCGCTACGTGCCGTGCTCCCCGACGCGCCCGCGCGCGGCGTCGAGCATGAGGTCGAACAGGCGCCCGAGCTGCTCGCGTCCTCCTGCGATCGCCGTGGCCGAGACCATGCCGACGACGGCCGTCACCATGTCCTCGGCCCTCAGGTCCGCGCGGAGGGTTCCGTCGGCCGCGCCGGCCGCCAGCAGGTGCCGCAGTGCCCCGGCGAGCCGCTCGCGCGACGTCGCCGCCGTGACCACGCCGGTGTCGATCAGCGCCCGCAGCGCGTCGCCCATCTCGCGCTTCGCCTCCACGTAGTCGGCGAAGTGGTCCATCCAGCTGCGCAGCGCCAGATCGGGGCGCAGCTGCGCGAGCAGGGTGTCCACGCTCGCGCAGAGCTGCTCCACCTCCTCGCGGTAGAGCGCCTCGACGAGTGCCTCGCGACTGGGGAAGTGCCGGTACAGCGTGCCGATGCCGACGCCCGCCTGCCGAGCGACCTGATCGAGCGTCACCGGCCGCCCCGTCTCGCGATCGGCGGCGAACGCGGCGCGGGCGGCCTCTAGCAGCCGCTCCCGGGTCGGCTACGGCGCGATGCAGCTCACCCACGGCGGCCACGTGGCGCCGGACACCGCCGTGACCGTGCTGCGGCTGGCCGCGGGGTCCGGCGTGAACCACATCGACACCGCCTGGTTCTACGGCGCCGGAACCTGCAACGCGCTCATCCGCGAGGCGCTCGCGCCGTATCCCGAGAGCCTGGTCGTGGCGACGAAGCTGGGCGCCGACAACACCGCTGACGGCGGGCTGGTTCCGGCGCAGCGCCCCGAGGAACTGCGCCGGCAGGTCGATGCGAACCTCGCCTCGCTCGGCACCGAACGCCTCGACATGGTCTACCTGCGCCGGCTCGACTTCGCGCCCGGAATCATCGCCGAGGGTGAGCAGAAGGTCGACATCGACGACCAGCTCGCCGAACTCGGCGCTCTGCGCGAGGCGGGCAAGATCCACTCGATCGCGCTCAGCAACGTCGATGCCGACCAGGTGCGGCACGCGCTGCCGATGGGGATCGAGGCTGTGCAGAACGCGTACAACCTGCTGGACCGCGAAACGGAGCCGGTGCTCGAAGCCTGCCGCGAGCACGGCATCGCGTGGATCCCGTACATCCCGCTCGGCTCGGCGTTCCCCGGCCACCGCAAAGTGACCGAGGACGCCACGGTCCTCGCCGTCGCTCGCGAACTCGGCGCGACCGCCTCGCAGGTCGGCCTGGCCTGGCTCCTGGCGCACTACGAACGCACCCTGCTGATCCCCGGCACCGCGAACGCCGGACACCTCGCGGAGAACCTGGCCGCCCCCGACGTCGAACTCGGACCGGACGCGATGGCACGCCTCGACGCGCTGACCGGCTGACCGCGTCCGGTCCCCGACGGTTGACGGTCACCGGTTCCACCCCGCCTGAAGACGAACACCGTTCAACTCGTTCAACACGTCGGCGCGGCTCCGGACCTGGTTCCGGTGGTTCCGGGTGCGTTTTCCTGGATCACGAGAGCAGCGCCGCAGGGGACGGGGACGGGATACGCATGACAGCGGATACGGCTGAAGGCCCGCTGCGGCACATCAGCGTTCTGGAGCTGGCGGCGGCGCACCGGATCGTGGACCGGGGAAAACGGTTGATCGCCGTGGATCTGCGGCACGCGGAGGGCCGTGCGCTGCTGCTGGACCTGGTCTCCTCGGCCGACGTACTGGTCGAGGGGTTCCGGCCCGGAGTGATGGAACGGCTCGGCCTCGGCCCGCAGCCGTGCCTGGAGCGGCGTCCCCGGCTGGTGTACGCGCGGCTCACCGGGTTCGGACGCGCGGGCCCCTGGAGCGAACGCCCGGGACACGACCTCGGGTTCTGCGCACTGTCGGGAGCGCTGGCGCTGACCGGGCCTGCCGACGGCGCTCCGCTTCCCGCCGCGAACGCCGTGGCCGACATGGGCGGTGGCGGGCTGATGCTGGCCATGGGGGTGATCGCCGCCCTGCTGGAGGCGGAGCGCGGCGGGGCCGGACAGGTCGTGGACACCTCCATGGTCGCGGGTGCCGCGTCCTTGCTGAGCATCGTCCTCGGCCTGCGGGCGAGCGGGCTGTGGTCCGACCGGCGCGGGACCAACCTCCTCGACGGCGGGGCGCCGTACTACGCGACGTACAGGTGCTCGGACGAGCGGTACGTCGCGGTGGCCGCGCTGGAGGAACCGTTCTACCGCGCTCTCGTCGAGGCGCTCGGGATCGACAGCCGCGCCCTGGCATGGCGCGACGACCCCGGTCAGTGGCCCCTGCTGCGCCGCCTCCTCGCCACCGCCTTCGCACGCCGTCCGCGCGACGACTGGGCCGCCGAACTCCCCCCGGACGCCTGCGTGGTTCCGGTGCTCGAACTCGGCGAGGCCGTATCGGGCTCCGCCTACACCGTCCACGCCGGCATCCCCCAACCCGTACCGGGACCGCACTTCGGCCGGACCCCGGCCGGAATCTCCCGGCCGGCACCGGAAGCCGGTCAGCACACCGCCGAAGTACTGGCCTCGTACGGCGTCCCCCAAACCCGTGTGGAGACCCTCGCGGCGCAAGGCGTCATCTGCCGTGAGAGACAGGCGGCGTCATGACCGTGACGCCCGGGTTCGATCTCACCGCATCCTCGTTCCACCGGAACCCCTACCCGGTCTACCGGCACCTGCGCACCCTCGGCCCCGTCGTCCGCACCGCCCATCGCGCCTGGATCGCCACCCACTTCACGGAGGTCTCCGCACTGCTGCGGGATGCGCGGCTGCGCGCCGACTTCCCCGCCGATCCCCGCTGGGTGGAACGTCACGGAGGCGAGGACAGCGTCATGGTGGCCGACGGCCGGAGGTGGATGCTGCTGCGGGAAGACACCGGGCACCAGGAAGTACGGCGGGTGTTCCAGCGGTACTTCACACCGGCCGCCGTCGAAAGACGTGCGGAGCGTATGACGGAGACCGTCGACGCCGTACTGAGCGGACTGGACGTCACGCGTCCGGTCGACGTGGTGTCCGAAGTCGCCGAACCCGTCGTCACGTCGACCATGTGCGACCTGCTGGGACTCCCCGTCCACCGGCGGGAGCGGTACGCCGGGTGGACCTCGGACATCAGCAGGCTCACGGACCCGGTCCCCGGACACCGGGTCAGGGAGCGCGCCGAGACCGCCATGCGGGAGTTCCGCGAGCACATCGAGGCGCTCGGACGGCAGGGCCGGCTCACCGGGATCGCGGCGGAAGTCCTGTACGGCTCCCCCTCTCCCGCCGACGTCACCGCCAACCTGGTCATGCTCGCCATGGCCGGCACGGACACGACGGTCAGTCAGATCACCCTCGCTGTCCACGCCCTGTTCGCCCACCCCGACCAGCTCGAACAGGCCGTACGGGAACCGGACTCGGCACTGCGCGGGGTCGCGGAGTTCGCCCGCTACGACGGACCCGTGCAACTGGTGACCAGACGCACCAGCAGGCCCGTACGGATCGGCGGGACCGAGATCCCGGCGAACGCGAAGGTCATGCTCTGCCTCGGCGCCGCCAACCACGACCCGGCACGCTACCCGGCCGCACACCGCCTCGACCTCACCCGAACCGGCGTCGCCACGCTGCCGTTCGGCGACGGTCCGCACTACTGCCTCGGCGCACGGCTCGGCCGACTGATCACAGGAACGCTCCTCTCCGCCCTTTTGCGGCGCCACCCCTCACTCAGTCCGGCCGCACCCCTCGACCGGCTCCCGTGGCGACGCAGCGTCGTGGCCCGGCGACCTGAACACCTGCCGGTCCTCCTCGACGGGCACACCCCGGCCGGGTCACGGCCACTCCCGCGACATGACCTGTACGACGACGAAGGACGGAGAAACAGCCATGGCGCCCACTGATGTGGACAAGCTGGTCGCGGGGGCCCGTGAAGCGCTGGCCGAGTTCGGGACTTTCGGCCAGGCGGACGTCGACCGGATCGTCACGAGAGCGGCACTGGCCGCCTTGAGCCGGAATGTCGAACTGGCCCAGCTCACGGTCGAGGAGACCGGGCGCGGCGTGGTGGAGGACAAGGCGGTCAAGAACCATTTCGCGTGTGAACACGTCGTCCACGACATGGCCGGCCTGAAAACTGTCGGCGTGATCTCCCGCGACGAAGTCCGAGGCATCACCGAGATCGCCGATCCCGCCGGGGTCATCTGCGCTGTCACCCCCGCCACCAACCCGCGCGGACAGCGCGCGACGCGGCGGTCGCCGCTGGAGCTCCGGCCCACTGTGTGCAATGGCTCGACCAACCAGGCCGCGCGTCCACCACCGCGTACTCCTCGGGAAATCCCGCCCTGGGCGTCGGCCCCGGCAACGTCCCGGCGTACATCGAGCGCACAGCCGACGTGACACGCGCCGTGCACGACATCGTCCTGTCCAAGACCTTCGACAACGGGATGATCTGCGCCTCCGAGCAGACCGTGATCCTCGACGAGGAGATCGCCGCCACGGCACAGGAGGAATTCCGCCGCCTGCGTGCCCACATCGCCACCCCGCAGGAGAAACTCCTGCTGGAGCGGTACTTGTTCGGCGGCGAGGCGAAAACGCCCGGAGCCTTCAACATCGCTGCGGTGGGACGTTCGGCCTGCTGGATCGCGCGGGAAGCCGGTTTCACCGTCCCCGACGACACGTCGGTCATCCTCGCCGACACCCCAGAGCCGGGCCCGGCCGAACCGCTCACCCGCGAGAAACTGTGCCCCGTCCTCACCGTGGTCCGTACCACCGGCCGCGACCACGCCCTGCGCGTGGCCCAGGAAGTCCTCGCTCTCGACGGTCTCGGACACACCGCCACCGTCCACACCTCCGACCCCTCGTTCGCGCAGGAGTACGGGCACGCCGTCAAAGCGGCCCGGGTGGTGTGGGACGCACCGGCCTCACACGGCGCCATCGGCGGCCTCTACACCTCGTTCACCCCCTCCCTCTCCCTGGGCTGCGGCACCTCCGGCGGCAACTCCCTGTCCGGCAACATCAGCGCGCACCACCTCCTCACCATCAAACGCGTCGGACGCCGCACCAGGAATCCCCAGTGGTTCAGGGTGCCGCCCAGGATCTACTTCGAGCCCTACTCGCTCGACTGCCTGGCAGACCTTCCGGAACTCGGCCGCGTCACGCTGGTCACCAGCCCGTCGGCGCGCCGGCGCGGTCACATCGAGCGAGTACGGGAGGCACTGGCCGGGCGCCTCTCCCCGGCGGAACTGGACGTGATCGACGACGTCGGACCCGAACCGGGGATGGATGTGGCACAGCGCGGCGCCGAGCGCATGCGGGTCTTCGGAACCGACACCGTCATCGCCCTCGGCGGAGGCTCGGTGATGGACGCGGCCAAGGTGATGTGGCTGCTGTACGAGCATCCGGATCTCGCGTTCACGGATCTGCGGGAGAAGTTCTACGACATGCGAAAGCGCGTGTTCGCGTTTCCCGAGACCGGCCGGCGCGCCCGCCTGATCTGCGTCCCCACGACAGCCGGCTCCGGCTCGGAGGTCACCCCCTTCGCCGTCATCACCGATCCGGCGACGGGACTGAAGTACCCGCTGGCCGACTACGCCCTCACCCCGGACGTGGCCATCTGCGACCCGACCCTGACCACCGACCTGCCTCCCCACGTCACGGCGGACGCCGGTTTCGACGCCCTCACCCATGCCATCGAGGCGTACGTCTCCGTCTTCGCCAACGACCTCACCGACGGCCTCTGCCTCAAGGCCGTCAGACTCGTCCACGACCACCTGGAATCCGCGGTCCGTGAAGGCGCGGCCAACCCCCGAGCGCGCGAGCACCTGCACAACGCCGGCACGATCGCCGGCATGGCTTTCGGGAATGCCTTCCTCGGCGTGACCCACGCCATGTCCCACACCCTCGGAGCCACCTACCGGCTCCCTCACGGACGGACGAACGCGCTGCTCCTGCCCCACGTCATCCGCTACAACGGCACCCTGCCGGGCAAACTCACCGGCTGGCCGAAGTACGAGCGTTACCAAGCCCCGGAACGCTTCCAGGACATCGCCCGCTTCCTCGGCCTGCCCTCCGCAACCCCGCAGGACGCCGTCACCGCTCTTGCCACAGCCGTCGAGGACCTCCGGGAACGCGTGGGAATCGAACCCTCCTTCCAGGCCGCCGGCATCCCGGAAGAACCTTTCCTCGCCGCCCTGCCTCAGCAGGCGATCAACGCCTACAACGACCAATGCGCCCCGGCCAACCCCCGCATGCCCATGCTCAGCGAGATGCAAGCCCTGATGCGCGACGCCTACTACGGACACTGAGCGCCTCGCCACTCGCTCACGCCGTAAGTCGGGGACGTACGGTCAGCTCGTCCGGTTCGGCGCCAGGACCGCGAACGACGAGACGTTGTCGGTCTGGTCGGGATCGACGTCCTCGGGGCTCGCGGGAGCGATGAGAGCGGGACCGAAGAGCAGGCCCGCCGCGTGTCCTCCCGACGCCGCGCGCACCGGAACCGTGAAGGTCCGCTGCTCCTTCGCGGCGAGCGCCGGGAATGTGCAGACGACGATCTCCGGGATGCCGAGGAACGGTTCCTGGAGAGCGATGGCGCAGCCGTCCGGGAGGGGCTTGTCCCGGTCGACGTTCACCGCGAAGGGAGTGACCACGGTGACCTGTGTCGCGCCGACTCCCGCCGCCGGACCGACGTTCCCGTAGGTGGAAGTGACCTCCGCCGTTCCGTCCTCGGCCAGCGTGGCCATGGGAACCGACAGATACAGCCCGGTCTTGTTGCCGTCCGGCGTCTGCGGGGTGGGCCGGGTCAGGGAGAGATAGGCCGGCATCCAGTTGTCGTTGAGGTTGACGTCGGTGTCGGACGACCCTTCGGCAGGAACGGCGTCGACCACTCCCCGGACCATCCCGGTGATCCGCGCACGCGGGGTCACGTCGATCGGGATCGACAGCTCCGTCCGCTCCTTCTCCCCCAGCCCCGCGGGGAGTTCACAGACGACCACTTCGGGGACGGTCGGGTCGAGGTTCTGGTAGCGCATCACGCAGCCGCTCGGGAGCGGGACGGCCCGGTCGATGTTCGTGTACGGCGGCGTGACGTAGGTGAGGAGCGTCTTGCCGGTGGTGGTCCCCTGCTGGTTGGTGACAGTGATCTTCTGCTGTCCGGTGATCCCGGGGGCCTGCTGGACGATATCGGCCTTCACCGACAGGTCTACGGCGGTGGAGTCGTCGGCGGGTTCCGCGTACGACGGTGAGGCCACCGTCCCGGTCGCGAGCACGGCGAGGGAACAGACGAGGAGCCGGAAGGGGGAACTGCGCGGCAAGGGTGCCTCCGGAGCGAGAGTGGGTTACACAGAGTGACGTACACGTTGCCTCAAGGGCCGGTGGGTGTCCCTGTGGACGCGGCTCGTTTCACCTGAACGGAGCGGTAGACCTCCCGGATGCCGTTCAGCCAGGTGGCGGACGTGAAGCGCGCGGTCACCCGCTCCAGGCACGCCTCGTGGAAGTGGTCGCGCCCCCGGTCGAGGACACTCAGCAAGGCGTCCGCGAGGGACATGGGGTCACGCGGGGGCACCAGCGCGCCGACACGTTCGTCCGCCACGGTCCAGGACAGACCGCCGACCCTCGTGGCGACGACGGGAGTCCCGCAGGCCATGGACTCCACGGCGACCAGACCGAAGGGCTCGTAGTGGGACGGGACGGCCGTGACGTCCGCGCAGCTGTAGTAGAGGGCGGTCTCGTCGTGAGGGACGGAACCGCACAGCCGGAGGTTCGCCAGAATCCCGTATCGCCCGGCGAGCCGGACCAGGGGATCGGTCTCCGCCGCACTGCACCCGCCGACGACGAGCAGCACCGCCGTCGGCCGCTCCCGGCACACACGGGAGAAGGCGTGCACCAACTCCTCCCACCCCTTGCGCGGCTCCAGCCGGCCGAGGAAGAGGACCACGGGAACGTCCGCAGGCAGACCGACCGCACGCCGTGCCAGGGCGCGGTCCAACGGCCGGAGCACGCTGGTGTCCACCCCGGGAGGGACGAGCCGCATCCGCTCCCCGGGAGTCCCGAGGAGCCGGCGCAGATCGTCCGCCTCGGCGGGACAGCCGACCACGACGGCATCGGCCCGCTCCCCGATCCTGCGCTCCGACTCCTCCCGCAGAGGCGGACACGCACGGTCCAGCGCGGCCCGGCGGACCGCTCCCAGCGAGTGATGGGTGTGCACGACCGGAGTCCGGTGCCGGCGCGCGAGATCGAGAGCGACCCGGCCGGAGTACCAGTAGTGGCTGTGGACGACGTCGTAGCCACCGCCCTGCCGGAACAGCCGGTCCACCTCCTCGGAGAACTCCTCCAGGACCTCACCGAACCGGTCCCGGTGCAGCGGCTCCCGGGCACCGGCGGACAGCCGTACGACGCGTGCGCCGGCGCCGATCCGTTCCCGCGCCGGGAGCCGGGGGGAGGCCCAGCGGGTCGCCACGTCGACCTCGTGGCCGAGTGCGCCCAGCGACGCGGCGAGACTGCGGACGTAGACGTTCTGGCCTCCTTGGAAGCCTGTTCCGGGTGCGGCGAGCGGGTCGGCGTGGTCGGAGATGTGCAGTACACGCAAGGCTCTTCGGTCCGTTCCGGTCAGAGAGTCAGAGAGTCAGAGAGGGAGGTGCGCGGTGTCGTTGTGCGCGGTGAGCGTCCAGCGCAGGCCGAGCCGGGGACGGTGCTGGTCCCACGGCTCCTCGCGCCAACGGGTGACGCCGGTGTTCTCGACGGTCAGCGGCAGTGGTCCCGGCCAGCCCTCCGGCAGCCGGAAGAAGACGTGGTGCGCGGCGTTGACCGCTTCCCCGTGGGTGACGAGCAGGAGCCGGCGGCCGGCGTGGAGCCGGGTGAGGGCGGAGAGGGTGCGGCCGATCCGCGTGACGTACGCGGACCAGGACTCGGCGCCGGGTGCCGGGACCCGCCACGGCTCCAGGACCGGGTTCCCGGCGAAGTCGCCGTGCAGCAGCGCCCGGGGGTGGCCGTCCGCCGTACCGAGGTCCTGTTCCCGCAGGTCGGGGACCAGGTCGACGGGGAGGCCGAGTGCCTCGGCGGTCTCCACGGCGCGGCGTCTCGGACTGGAACACAGCACGTCGATCCGCTCCTCGCGCAGCCGCGCGGCCAGGTGCTTCGCCTGATCGTGGCCACGGGGAGTCAGCCCCCGGCAGCCGAGCGGTCCGCCGACGGTGTCCTCGACGTTGCACCAGGCTTCGGCGTGGCGTACCAGCAGCAGTTCCGTGGCGCTCATCGCGTTTCCTTCTGAAGGTCCGGCAGGAGAGGGACAGGGAGGCGGGACCGCGTCCCCAGGGCCAGCAGGCAGGCCATCGCCAGGAACAGCACCGGCACGAGGACGAACCCCGCGCGCAGTCCCACGCGGTCGGCGAGCGCGCCGAGCAGGAGCGGGGACACGAACGCCGCCACCCCGACCAGGAGATGCAGCCGGGACATGGCACGGTCGGCCGCACCCGGAGCGCGCGAGGAGGCCAGGGAAGCACCGACCGGGAAGAACCCCGCGATCCCCGCACCGGCGGCCATCAGGCCGATCAGCCGCGCCGTGCTGGAATCCGCCAGCCAGAAGGCACCGAACCCGGCCGTCGCCGTCAGCAGCGAACCGGCGAGGAGGGACGCCTCGCGGCCGGGACGCCGTATGACCCCGAACCCGACGGCACGACCGGCCGACTCACCCGCGTAGTACAGGAGGAGGACCGCACCGGCCGAGGGAACCGCGGCTGCCGCCTCGGACCGGGGAGCGAAGAACACCACGCAGAGTTCGGCGGCCACCCCGGCGGCGACTCCCGCCGAGACCAGCCAGTAGGAAACCGGCAGTACGGCTCCTCTGCTCACGGCTTCGACCGCCACCGGCCCACCGCGCGCGGCGGACGGCAGCAGGAGCGCCAGCAGCAGGAACCACAGCGCCGGCCACCACCAGGCGCGACGCCAGCCGGTATCCGTGTGCGCGGCGGCGGTCACCAGCAGGGGACCGATCAGCGAGGCCAGGCTCGCGCAGAGCCCGTTGAGCGCCAGTCGGCTCGCTCGCCGCTTGGCGGACGCGTCGACGAGGACCGCTATCACCCCGGCCTGCGACACCGTGCTGGAGAGACCGAGTCCCGTGGCGGCGATGAGCAGCGTCGTCGGATCGGGTGCCACGGCGAACAGCACCGCACTCGCGGACAGCACGGCCGACGCGGTCCCGAGGACGCGTGCTCGTCCCCACCGCGCCGACCAGCGTGCGTAACCGAGACCCGACACGACCATCGAGGCGGCCAGCAGCGACGGGTACAGACCGATCGCCGCGTACGACATCGGCCAGGTCCTGCGTGCCTCGGCCAGGGTGGGACTGATCGCCGAGAGGGAGACGCTGCAACCGGCCTGGGACGCGTAGAGGACGGCATGGGGAAGCAACCTGGATCTACCGGTGGGCATGTTCTTCGAGGACTTCCGGGGTTCTGTGGTCGATGCGCCGGGTGGCGGCCGGTTCGAGAGAGCTTTCGAGGTCGTCCAGAGCGGCGCGCGCCGCGACGATGGCTCCCCGCAGCCGGCTCGCCGCGTCCTGCGGGTGCGGGACGGCGGCCTTCTCCAGCACGGCCTCCTCCAGCCGGCGTGCCTCGTCGAGGGAGTTGAGGACGACGCCGATGAGCAGGTTGACGAGGATGAAGGAGCCGAAGAGCACGTACGACGCGAAGTAGAAGATGCTCCAGGGGGAGATCGCCAGACCGGCTCTGACCGTCTCTCCGACGCCGTCGAGGGTGACGAGGAGGAAGAGGGTGAGCGTCGCGCGGCCCAGGGAGCCGTAGTGCGCGGGGTCGGCCTCGGCGAACAGTATCCAGCCGAGCATCGCGTACAGGTACAGCAGCAGCGTGCAGGCCAGCGCGAAACCGACCGCACCCGGAAGGCTCTTGCCGACGGCGACGATGATGATCCGCAGTTGCGGGAGCATCCGCGCGGCACGCAGGACCCGTGCGAGGCGCAGCAGCCGCAGCATGGTGGCGTTCTCGCCGGCCACCGGGAGGAACGCCAGGAGCACGATCGCGAGGTCGAAGAGGTTCCACGGGTCCCGCACGTACCGGCTCGGCCGGTCGGCGTGCGCGGCGATCCGCAGGACGGCCTCGACGGCGAAGGCGGCCAGGAACACGTGCTCGACGGCCTTGAGCAAGGGTCTCCACGCCGCTACGACTCCGGAGTACGTCTCGACGCCGAGCAGCAGCGCGTTGGCGAGGATCAGCCAGAGCATCAGCTGAACGAACCGGTCGGACTCGGTGACCGCGCGGCAGCGCTCGGCCACGGTCTGCCGGTGTGACAGAGGGGACAAGGGATTACTGCGCTCTCGTGGCGCCGGACGGATTCCCTTTCGTCGCCTTCCTCGCGACGGACGGCGGGGGAGCGGAGGGAGGTGTTTCCGTGGCCCCGCCGGAACCGGAGGCGGATCCCGGGGAGCGGATGGCGTCGGATCCGGAAGCCGGCCGGGAAGCGGTGGCCGGTGCCGGTCCCCTGGAGTCGCTGGGACTGTGCTGACCAGGCACCCCTCGCGAGGACACCGCCGCCTTCAGCAGCTCCGCCACCTCCGCGTGCCCCCCGCGCTCCGCGTCCGCGAGCGGCGTTCCGCCCCACCGGTCCCGGGGAGCCGGTGCCACCCCGTGCGAGAGGAGGTACCGTACGGCCTCCGTGCGGCCCTCCGAGGCGGCCAGGTGCAACGGTGTACGTCCGTCGTAGTCGGCCGCCGACAGATCCGCTCCCGACGCGGCGGCCCGGCGGATCTCGTCGAGGTCGCCCTGGCTGGCCGCCCAGCAGGCCGCGACCACGTTCTCCACCCGGCTCTGGTGGCGCAGCAGCCGCAGATCCTTGCGGTGCGAGGTCGCCGTACCCGCCGCGTGCGGATGGACGTTGTACGACTCGACCAGCCGTCGGCAGAACTCGATCCCCCGGACGGAGTTGCCCAGTTCGTCCAGTCGCGGCGACCAGACACACACCCCCAGGACCTGCGGGATGACGACGATCAGCGCACCCGAGACGCCGCTCTTGGCGGGGAGCCCCACCGTGAAGGCGAACTCGCCGGAGAAGTCGTACATCCCGCACGACGACATCAGCGACAGGCAGTGCTGGACGGTCTCCTCGTGGAACACCCGGTCGCCGGTCAGCGGACACACCCCGCCGTTCGCGAAGGTCGCCGCGACGATGCCGAGCCCCTGCGCGTCCAGCTCCACCGAGCAGCACTGGAAGTAGAAGTCCAGAGTCTCCTGGAGGTCGGTACCCGGCGGGAAGGCGTTGCGCTCCCGCATCGAGTAGCCGAGCGCGAAGTTGCGGTCCGCGGTCTGCCGTTCGGAGAGGTAGACGGCGTTGTTGAAGCCCGGCCTGCGTCCTCCGGCGAGCCGCTGCCAGGTCTGCGCCACATGGTCGAACCGGTCGGCGAGCGGCCGGCCGGGTTCGATCAGCGCGCAGCTCATGATGGCACCCGCGTTGATCATCGGGTTGTGGGGACGGCCCTGCCGGTTGAGGGTCAGCTCGTTGAAGCTGAGTCCGCTGGGTTCGCGTCCCACGTGCCGGTGAGCGGCCTCGACCCCCTGGTCCTCCAGCGCCATGCAGTAGCCGACGGTCTTGGACACCGACTGCACGCAGAACGGCACGTCGGCGTCGCCGATGGTGTGCCGCTGTCCGTCGACCGTGCACAGGGAGATGGCGAACTGCTCCGGGTCCACGCGCGCGAGCTGCGGGATGTAGTCGGCGACCGCTCCACCGCGCAGGGGGAGCACCTCCGCGTGGATCCGGTCGATGTCGGCCGTGAGGCCGGCGAAGTCCGGTACGACCAGCCGGCCTTGCATCGCGCGCTGCACCAGTCCGCTGTGGTGCTGGATCAGCGTGACGAACTCGGCGAAGCCGATCTCCCGCTCCGCGTCCTGGGTGGCGTCCAGGATCCCCTGGATCCGCGGGTCGTCCTCCAGGATCCCGGTCCGAGCGAGGTGCTCGACCAGTTCCGTGCGGGACAGCCCCTGGCTGGAGTCGTCGTCGAACGCGTCGAACAGAGCGCGGTAGGCGGGCTCGAAGGCGTCGGGGGAATTCAACGGGTTCTCGTTTCTTCGGTGGGGGGATTCTGCGGGGAAGGCGCGGTCCCCGGTATGTCGACCGTCCCGACCGACTGGATCCGCATCCCCGTGAAGGACAGGACCGGTTCACCGGCGAGCGTCAGCGCGTGGAAGCGGCCGAGCGTGCGGTCCTCGACGAGTTGGATGCCGTCCGGGTGCCGTACGAAGTGGCTGAGGTCGTCGCCGTGCCGGTAGATCTCCAGCCGGTCGAGCCCGGTGGGAGCGCTGACCGGGGTGCCGGACGCGCCGGCCGGCCGCAGCGCGTGGGTGCGTGCGAGCGCGTCGACTAGGAGCGCGGGGACGAGCATCCGGCCGTAGAACAGCGCGTCGGGCGCGGTCCGGGGACGCCAGAGGCTGCGACCGCCGTCCGAGGTGAACCGGTGGTCCGTGGTGTTGACGAACGAACCCCGCAGGGGGATGGGGCTGTCCGGTTCGTAGTACGGGTCGTACGCCGCCGTCCCCTCCGTGAGCGCCGGCGGGGCCTGCGCCTCGGGGTGCGCGTCGAGGTCGACGAGCGCCTCGGTGTGCAGAGCGTCCCGGCTCAGGACCCGGCCGTCCGGCGCGGAGGTGGTGGAGGTGACGGTCACGCGGACCGTGCCGGGTCCGGTCAGTTCGGCGCGGACCGTGTGCCGTACGCGACTGTCGGGACGTACCCGGATGAAGCGGTGGTACCGGACGTCCCGTACGACGTCGGGCCGGGCGCCGGGGACGAGCGCGGCGGCGGCCTCCGCGAGCAGCGCCAGCACCAGGGTTCCCGGGAGCGTCGGCAGACCGGTCACCGGGTGCTCCGACACCAGACGGACCTGACGGTCGGTGAAGGTCAGGTCCCACTCAGCGACGCCGGTCCCGCGCGGGCGGGGTACGCCGAGGAAGGCGCCGGTGCCGGCAGCTGCCAGCCGCGGCATGCGGCCGGCGATGAACCGTCGTTCGGTGCTCCCCAGTTGGACCACCCCCGGCAGCCAGCGCTGGGGGAGCCGCAGGAGGCTCAGGAAGTGCTGTGCCCCCTCCTCGTCCGAGACCTGGGAGAGATGACCCCGGCGTTTCACGGCGTCGCCGACCAGGTCGCGGGTCGCCATGCCGCTCTGCGACCACAGGGTCCAGGCGACGGTGAACTCGGTTCGGTCGGTGTGCGAGCCGGCCCTCGCCGCAGCGCCGAGGAGGTCGTTGGCGGCGGCGTAGTCGATCTCGCCGGGCAGCCCGAGGACCCCGGTGAGGGAGCCGAAGTTGCACCACTGCCGTACGGGCACGGAGTCGAAGGCGTCGCGCAGGCAGTGGTAGCCGAGGAGCTTGACGTCCCTGATGCGCCGGAACTCGCTCAGCGACTTGGTCGCGAGGTCGCCCCCGCGATGGACCCCGGCCGCGTTGACGAGCAGGTCGATACGGGGGTGCTCGGCCGCGACACGCCGCGCCGCCGCGCTCACCTGGCCGGGGTCGGTGACGTCGGCCCGCAGGTAGTGGACCCGGCCCTCTCCGCACAGGGCGCCGAGCCGGTCGACGGTGCGAGCGGCCTCGCGCGCCGAGGCCAGGATGTCGTACCGGCGCACCGCCTCACCCGGCGTCGCCCCCGCCCCGGTGCAGAGGAGGTCCGCGATGAAACCCCGGCGCCGGCCCGCGAACTCCTCGTCCGACTCGGCGCGGATCTCCGGCGGGACCGCGTCGAGGTCGCTGGACCCGATGAGCCACAGATGGCAGCGGTGCCGCCGTACGAGACGGAGCAGGATGCTCGCGGTGATGCCGCGCGCGCCGCCGACCGCGACGACCACGCTGTCGTCGTCCAGGAGAGACAGGAGAGGAGGCCCGTCGGGGGTGATGTCGGCGGGGGAGAGGGTCTCGGTGTGCCGCACGCCGTGCCGCAGGAAACTCACCGGGATCTCCGGCCGGTGCCGGGACGCCTCCTCGATCTGGCCGAGCGCCTCGGGGAGCGGCGCGTCGGTCGTGAGCGCGTGCAGCCAGACGTCCGGCAGGTCCCACAGCGCGCTCTTCAGCATCCCGGTGAACAGCGCCCCGTGCGGATGCGCCACCCCGCCGGCCTGCGGGTCCAGCAGACACACCACAGCGGAACCCCCGGCTGGCAGCTCCCGCAGCGCGAGGAACGCGGCCTCCTGCGCGGCCAGCAGAGCGGGACGGGGACGGCCGGGCCAAGCGGTCCTCGCCGGACTGACGAACACCCGCAGATGAGCGGGGCGCCCGCAGTCCCGCACCAGACCGGCCACGTACTCCTCACTGACCTTCGACCTGGCGTCCATGACGACCAGCGTGGCCCCGGCCGCACGCACCGCGTCGGCCAGCGACTTCGCGAGCGCCGCGTCGTCGACGATCACCAGACACCCGTCGGGAAGCGGAGCGACGGCCGGATGCTCCTCCGCACCGTGCCGCACCGGATCTGCGGTCACCTCGAAACGCATCAACTGAGGCCGCTCGCCGACAGGTTGCTCCTGGAGAGCCAACCGCCGCAGGAGTACGACGATGTCGTCGGCACCCCCGAAACAGCGGTTGGGGTCCAGCGGCGTCGCCGCGAGCGCGTCGGGAAGCTCCGCGAGGACCGGCCAGCCCCGCTCGGCGGCCTGCTCGGCGCTGGCCAGCGCGAGCAGGAAGGCACCCTCGCGTACCGCGTCGTCCGCCACCCCGAACAGCGCCCCGGACGCGGGCAGGGTGTTGCCGTGCGCGGCGACCAGGAGCGCCAAGTCGCAGTCCCCGTCGCGCAGATAGCGTGCGGCGACCGCGTAGGCGTCGCGCCCCGAGGTACGGCCCGTGTCGACGGCCAGCGCGGGACCGTGCAGGTCGTGCCGCCCCGCGATCCGTCCCGCGACCACGTTCGGGAGGATTCCCGGCAGCGAGTCGGGACCGACCTCGGCGACCCTGGCGGACAGCTCCGTACGGTACGTCCGCCACCAGCGTGCCGTCCGCGACGTCGTGCCGGCGGCGGAGTCCAGCGCCGAGGCGAAGCAGCGTACGGAGAGCTCCTGCGAGAGCCGGGTGGGTCCGCTGTGCGCGGCGATGACGCAGGTGCGGTCCGCGACGTCCTGCCAGAGGCGGCCGTGGTCGGCGCCGAGGCGCTCCACCAGCTGGAGAGCCATCAACTGGGTTCGGTCCACCGCACGGACGGAAGGGGGAGGCAGCCGTACGGTGGAGAAGGGGGGTGGGGGATAGGTGGCGCCGAAGGTGGGCGGGTGGTCACCCGAGTGCAGCGCCGCGAGCGCCGAGGCCGAGTCGGAGCTGTCCGGCAGGAGTGCGCTCCAGCCGACGAGGACGAGGGGAGAGGGGGAGGCGGGGGGCGCGGTGGGGGTTCCGGGGCGGTCGCTGAGGACCAGGTGAGCGTTGGTTCCGCCGAAACCGAACGCGGAGACACCCACTCTGCGCACCGCGCCGGGGGAGAACGGGACCGGCCGGGTGGGGATGTCGACCGTGCCGCCCCGCGGAGCGTCGTAGCGGGCCTGGGCGGGGATGGTCCCGTGCCGCAGACCCAGGACCGCGTGGATCACCGAGACGAGGCCGCTGGTCCACGCGCCGTGCCCGAAGAGGGACTTGTTGCCGGTGCAGTGCACACCACTCGCGAACTCGCCTGACAGGACGTCGAGTTCGGTGCGGTCGCCGAGCGGCGTCCCGGTGCCGTGGCCGACGACCCAGCGCACGCCGTGGGGACCGCCGTCCGCGTAGGCACGCCGGATCGCGAGCCGCTGTCCTTCGGCGCGCGGCGCGTGGAGGGCCTTGCCGCGGCCGTCGGAGGAGGCGCCGAAGCCGTCGAGGAACGCGAGCACGGTGTCGCCGTCGCGTTCGGCGTCGGAACGGCGTCTGAGGACGACCGCCGCCACCGCGTCGGAGAACAGGGTGCCGTCCGCCTTCTCGTCGAAGGCACGGACCTCGCCGGTACGGCTCAGACCCGTGAGCTTCGAGAACAGGACCTGGTACCGGATCGTGCACATGGACAGGCCGAGCGCCAGCGCGACGTCCGTGTCCCCCGAGCGCAGGCTCCGCGCGGCGAGATCGACGGCGTACAGGCCGGAGGAACAGGCCGCGTCGACGTTGAGACAGTCCGCGCGGTCGGGTACGAGTCCGCGCAGCGCCCGGCGTACCAGGCCGGCCGGCCCGAACGCGCCGGGCTCCGGCACAGCGCCCGGCAGCGCCGCCGACAACAGGTCCGCCACCGCGCCGGGTTCGAGTCCGGCGTCCGCCGCCTCCCGGGACAGCAGCTCCCGCAGCGCACCCTCCTCCATCTCCCGCGTGCCGTCGGCCCAGCCTCCGACGTACAGCGACATCCGGTCGGAGGCGGTCGGCGTCCGGCCGTCGAGAGCCTGCGCGACGGTGTGCCGGATCCAGCGCTCTACCGGTGTGGCTCCGACGATGTCCTGTGCGCGGGGGTGGAGTTGCGGGTGGTCGATGATCCCCGAGACGGCCGTGTAGGTGGAGTCGGCGGTGGCCGGGTCGGGGGAGAGGAAGTGCTCCATCGGGTAGCGGCGGCTCTGGTCGGTGAACTGCGGGGTGCCTTCACCCAGCAACTCCCAGAAACGCGCGGGGGATTCGGCTCCGGGGAGGAGGAGGCCGATGCCGGTGACGACGATCGGGTCGGGGTCTTTCCGGGGGGCGGGTACGTGTCTGAGGGCGGTGGCGGCTGCGAGGTCGGTGGCGTCGGTGAGTGCGGTGGGGTCGACGGCGGGGTGGGAGCCGGTGAGCTGGACGGCGTCGGCGGACTCGGTGTCACCGGCGGCGTGGGGTGTGCCAGAGGGGCGAGCGGGCGGACCGTGCAGAGCCGCGCCGCACGACAGTCCGCCGTCCGCCAGCAGCGTCTGGCCGGTGACGAACCCGGCCTCCTCGCTCGCCAGCAGGACGGCCAGCCGCGCCAGATCCCGCTCCGTCGGCAGCCTCCCCCACGGTGTCGCGTCCCGCGTGGCGCTCTTCATCCGCGCGGCGTCGGGGAACATGTCGCCGACCCGGTTGTCCATGACCTGACAGCCCGCGACATTGACCCGCACGCCGTACGGCGCGAACTCCACCGCCAGATACCGGCTGAGGCCCTCCATCGCGGCCTTGGTCGTCCCGACCAGCCCGTAGTTCGGCACCGTGTGCCGTGCCCCGTGGCTGGAGAGGTTGACGACGCTGCTCCCGGCCCGCCGCGCCAGCAGCGGCAGCGCGGCCAGCGAACAGTGCCGTACGGCATGGAGGTTGAGGTCGAAGGCGCGGCGCCAGTCGTCCTCCGTCAGCTCTCCGAGAGGGAGGAAGACCCCGCGAGCCGCGTTGTTGACCAGGACGTCCAGGCCGCCGTGTTCCTCGCGGACCCGCTCCATCATCCGGTCGACCTCACCGGGTTTCGCGACGGACGCCTTGATGAACTCGGCCGAGAGCCCCGACCCGGCGAGTTCGTCCACGAGCCTGCGGGCGTCCGGCTCGCTGTGGAAGCAGTTGACGATCACATGCGCACCCCGGACGGCGAACTCCTCGGTGACGAACCGCCCGACCCCGCGAGCACCTCCGGTGACGAGGACGACCCTCCCCGCGAAGGACGCCGCCGTCACGACGCGACCCCGTCGGCGATCTCCCCGAGGAGCCGGGCCACTTGGGAGAGGGTCGGATAACTCGTGACGCGCAGCCGCGCCTCGGGTCGCGGCAGGCCGTAGCGGTCCAGAGCGCGCGAGAACAGCTCGATCTGCCGTACGGAGTCGACGGCCAGGTCCGCTTCGAGATCGGCGTCGGCGGTCAGCACGTCGAGGGGGTACTCCAGTGCGTCGGCGTAGAGCTGCTGGAGTTCCTTGAGGAGGACGGGGGAGGACGGCAGGACCGGCTCCGGCGACTCCGGCGCGGGAGCGGGTACGGCCGGCTGACGGGCGGGCGGTACGGTCACCGGTCCGGTCCCGCCGAGGGCGGCGCGCATCGCGTCGAGGCCGCGACGGGTCCGCAGCGGTGCGACGGCTTCGGCGCCGGGAAGGTTCTCCGCCACGAGGTCCGCCAGGATGGACTTCGGTCCGCACTCCACGAACCGCTCGACCCCGTCGCCGTACAGCGCCGCCAACGCCTGCCGGAAGTACACGGGTTGCGTCAGGTGACGGACGATCGCCGCCCTGACGGAGTCCGCGTCCCGGTGGTAGCCGCCGTCGGTGGGGGAGTACACGGGGAGAACCGGAGCGGAGATCCGTACCTCTTCCACGGCGCTCCGGAAGTGCGCGGTCACCTGGGACAGCAGGGGACTGTGGAAGGGGTACGCCGAGCGGAGCCGGAAGCGGTCGACACCCAGCGTGTCCAACACCGAGGCCAGGACGGCGAGTTCGTCGTCGGGGCCCGAGACCACCGCCTGACGGGGCGCGTTGTCCGCCGCGATGTGTGTACGGGGGAGAGCGCAGCCGCGTACGAGCGAGCCGAGCCGGTCCGCTCCCAGCCGGACCGCGAACATCCCGCCGGGCGGTGGCGGAACCGTCCGGAACGCCGTATCGCGTGCGGCGAGCAGCCGTGCGCCGTCCGCGACGCCGATCGCGCCGGCGGCCACGAGCGCCGTCAACTCACCGACGCTGTGTCCGAACAGCACGTCGTGCCGGACCCCGAGCGGCCCCGACAGCAGCCGCCAGACGGCCAACGAGCCTGCGTAGAGAGCCAGATGGAGCCGTTCCGGGTCGTTCTGAAGCAGTGTGTCGGCGGTGGGGGCGGCGTGGTCGGTGAGCACCTCACGGACGGACCCGGCCACGGCCTCGTCCACCTCCTTGAGCACCTCGTCGACGCCGTCGACATGGACCAGATCGGCGAGCGCGCCGGGGAGATAGGCACCCTGGCCGGGGAACATCAGGGCCCCGGCGTTTGCCCGGGTCGTCCGGTTTGATCATGTGATGCCGTAGAGGCTGAGGACGAGGGTGCGTTCGGTGTGGGCTCGGCGGCCGGCGGCGGTGTTGACGTACCCGGCAAGCTTGAGCGCACCGCGGATCAGGTCGCGGACGGCGGCGAGGACTGAGGGCGTGTTGTGGGTCCTGACCTGGGACTTGTCCTCGTTGAAGGTCACATCCCGACACCAGTGGACGGTGTTCTCCACGGTCCAGTGCCCGCGAGCCCATGAAGCGATCTCGGCGGCACTCGCTTCCTCGGCGGGCAGGTCGGTGATGGCGTAGACGGTCTCGCTGGACCACTTCTTCGCTCCGTAGAGACGGCGTCTGCGCTGGATGCGCAGGACCTGGGCCGCGTGGGGAAAGAGCAGGCCGTTGACGGTGACGACCTGGACGAGACGCTGTTCGTGGCGGCCGTGGCCGCGGGCGTCGTCACGGTGGATGACGGGGATCTCCTTCCAGGGCAGGGCGTGGAGCTGACGGGCTTGGCCGCGCTGGTTGTTCTTGATGGTCAGCAGGTAGTGGGCGCCGCGTTCGTGCAGGTAGGTGGCGTGGTCGCGTTGGGCGTGGAGGGCGTCGGCGGTGACGACGGCCCCCTTGAGATCGGCGTCGTCGAGCTGGTCGAGCAGGGGTTGGAACTCGGGGATTTCGTTGGTCTTCGCGCCGATCTCGCGGGAGGCGAGGGTGATGCCGTCGCCGTGCCGGACGGCGGAGAGCACGAAGACGCGGCTGCCGTCCGGGCGCTTCGCACTGCGCAGGCACTTGCCGTCCACCGCGATGGCCCGGCGCCGGGAGCGCACCGGTTCGGCGCGGGCGGCCGCCCGGTGGGCGCGGCGCTGTTCGCGTTCGATGCCGCCGTCGGGCATGAGCGGCTCGGGAGAGTGGGACACCGTGGACAGCAGGGGCCGCAGGTGGTCGTAGCCGGCCGCGCTGACCTCACCGGGATCGAGCCGCCCCAGAACGGTGCGCAAGGTCTTCTCGCTCGGGATCCGGTAGCGGCCGCGCAACGGATGGTAGGGCAGACCGAAAGCGGCCAGTTCCTCAGGCGTCGCACGTCGGCACCACTCCGCCGCCGCGGTGATGGAGTCATGGCCCGCCGGGGTCATCGCACAGACCACCAGGGCCAGCAGCGAGGAGACCCGGTAGCGCACCCCGCACGCCCCGCGAGGATCGGTGACCGACTCGAACTCGGCAACCAGGCCGCGGACTTGGTCTCGCGCGGCATCCGAGCCGAGGGCCTCCAGGCGGGGCGCCGGAGAGACGGGAACGACGGCAGGGGATGATGGAGGAACGAACACGGCACCTTCGTGGATCTTGCAGCGTAGAGAACTCCATGATCCACAGGTGCCGTGTTCATCTGCTTCCGAGGCCCGCCAGCATGATCAACCGGCCCAGGCCGGGGCGATCCGGGCAAACGCCGGGGCCCTGCGGGGAACATGACGGCAGTCCGCTGAATCATTCGGATTCCTTTCGGCGTCGTTCCTTGCGAAAAGGCAACCGGTTTCGCGGTATCCGGGTCAACGGCTGGACGGCACCGGTGCGTTGAACATGTTGAACGCCGATCGCCGGACCGCCGGAAAAGAATGGAAAGCAGATTTAAGCGGGGTGGAGTGGTCCCCGGCACTGACGGAGAGTGCTTTGCGATGGGTGGGAATTCCTTGGTAGAAGGGCACGATTCCACGAAGTGACCTGTCTGTTCTGGGAGATCGAATGACACGGAGCCGCCTTCCGAACACCCGATTGCGCACCCTCCTCGAAGAGGCAGGCTGGACACAGGAGGGACTGGCCCGCGCCGTCAACGCGGTAGGCTCGGAAATCGGCCTGCGGCTGAGGTACGACCGGAGCGCGGTGGCGCACTGGCTGTCCGGCAGCTGTCCCGAACAGCGGGTGTCGGCCCTGGTCTGCGAGGCGCTGCGGCGCCGTACCGGACGGGTCGTGACAGCGGAGCAGGCGGGGTTTCCCGCTACGGCGGCCGGCCTCGAAATCGGCGGGAGCCGTCTGGGCGCGCTGCTGCACGAGCTGTCCCCGAACCTCCCCTACCAGTCGGCCGCCGTGCTTCCGGGGCAGCGCGGCGGAGGCGATCCGCCGGTCGTCCCCGCGCAGAGAACCGACCCCACGGGGCAGCCGTGGGGAGCCGTACGGTTCTTCACGGAGGTCTTCCTCGCGCACGGAGGCGGATTCGCGCGGACGACGCTGCGCGCCTACCTGTCCGACGCGATCGCGGGTCGGCTGGCCGGCACCGGCACGCCGGCCGGCCGTACGCGGTACGCGGAGGCGTCGCAGCTCACGCTGCTGCTGGGCCGGATGTACGCGGACGACATGCTCCACGGCGCCGCACAGCGCTGCTTCCTGACGGCCCGGGACCTCGCGCTGGCCGGCGGGCACCAGGGGCTGGCGGTGATCGCGCTGCGGACCCTGAGCACCCAGGCCCACAGGTTGGGCCACCTCAGGACCGCGGACGCCGCCGCCGAGGTCGCTGCCCGGACGGCCCGGCACACCCCGCGAGCCGTCCGGGCCTTCACGCAGGCCCAGTTGGCGGTCACGGCGGCGAGCAGGGGGAGGCGTGCGGACGCGCTGCGCGCGCTGTCGGCGGCGGACTCGGCGGCGGACGGCGCCGCGCAGACCCGCGGCCACCCCTTCGAGTCGTACCCCCGCGCCGACCTGGAGTTCCAGCGCGCCGGGGTCCTGCTGGCGCTCGGCGAACCGGCTCAGGCCGCCGACGCGCTCGCGCACGCGCTGGCGACGCGCCCCGGAGCCGACCGCCGGGGAGCCGCCCTGACCAGGCTGCGGCTGGCCGGGGTCCTCCTGTCGCTCGGGAGACTGGACGAGGCGCGGGACCACGAACGGGTGCTGCGGGGGGAGGGGACGGGGCTGCGGTCGGTGGCGGTGCACCGTTCGATGGAGTCGCTGCGGCAGACGCTGCTGCGGGTCGCGGGGAGGGTGGGGGAGGGGTGACGGGCTTCAGGACGGTGTCGGATCGCCGGGTACGGGAGGGTGTTGAACCATGTTCGGCGGATCGGCCGGCTCTTCCTCGGAGCGGTCCGTGAGGGAGCGGATTTCCAGAACACGGTCGAAGGGGTCGATCATCTGGCACCTGTCGTTCCGGGGAGAAGGCGAAGATAGCGGTCCATATGATCGAGAGTGCACCAATTCCAGGCGGACGGTAGCGCGTCGTATTCGACAGTCGGGAAATGCGGATCGGTTTCCCTCGATCGAACTACCGCGCATCTCCTGGAAGCCGGCGGCCTGAGCGCGGTCCCCTCAGGTTGTCCCTCAGCACGAGGGGACCGCGTGACCTCCCAGACAGGAAGGCGCGACGCCAAGAGCAGGCGTGCGTCTCCATGGTGGACGGCGCGGCGGAATCAGCGGCCGGAAGACGGCCGAAGCCCCCGAAAGTGTTCATCGCGACCGATTCCCCCACACCGGACGCGCCGATACGGTACAAGCGAGCGCGCGCTCATTTGTTCCGGGCGCCCCGGGCCACGTTGAGCGCCGGGCGGCCCACACACCATGCTGGCGGGCGACTCCTTCGCGGCGCCTCAGCACCGCCGCGCGGGGGCCTTCCAGACCTCAGGCACCAGGAAGGTCCGATGACCAGCAAGCAGGTGACGTCATGACGTTATCCCCGACGTCCCCGAACCCCGAGGAACCCGCCGCCCGGCCCGTACGCCGGCGCGGCCGGCCCCCGGAGGCGATCGAACCGCAGATCGGCCCCACCCACCGCGCGTGGCTGGAACCCGTCCGCACCCGCCTGTTCGCCAGCGGCCTCACCCTGGACGAACTCGTCGGCCGCTCCGGCTACTCGAAGACCCGCATCTCCGAACTCCTGCGCGGCAAGGGCTACTACCCCGGCTGGGCCATCACCTACAGCGTCGTCCGCGCTCTCGACATCCCCGTCCGGCCGGTGCACCGCCTGTGGACGTCCGCCGCGCACGAGGCCCGCAAGAGCCCCGGCTGGATCGAGCACCGCGTCGACGACGCCCGGCCCCCCGACAGCGAGGTCCCGCCGGTCGCGCACCGCGGCTTCACCGAGGCGATGGCCCACCCGTACACCGCGTACGCGCACGCCTTCCTCCAGTCCGAGCAGCGCGCCCGCACCACCGTCGGCGAGGTCTTCGACATCCTCTGGCTCACCTGGGACCAGGCCGTTGCCGCCCCCGACACGCGCCGGTACGCCTGGCACCTGCTGCGCGGCCGGGTCCTGCACCGCGCCCACCGCAGGCCCGACGGCCGCCCCGACCTGCGCGCCGCCGCCTTCGCGACCGAGGCCCAGGCCCGCATCCACGACCTCGGCGAACGCTTCGCCCACATCGAGCGGTTCACCCGCTTCTTCGACGCCGTCGCCGCCCTCCCCGAGGACCAGCGGGACGTCGTCGTCCTGCGCTACCTCTGCGGCATCGACCCGCACGCCGTGCCCGGCGTCCTCGGCCTGTCCCCGGCCATCACCCACACCCTGGACCACCACGCCCGAGGCGCGCTGGAGGTCCAGGTCCCCCACCTCGACGAACCGGGAGCGACCACCCCGTGACGACCGCCATCGACGACCTCCTCGTCCAGTCCCTGCTGCTGCGCGACCCCCGCGTCCCCAGCGACGTCGTCCCCTACGAGGAGGAGTACGACGACGAGGCGCCCGCCGCCGGCATCCCCGGCGACCCCTGCGCCGCCCGCTCCCTCGACGCGCTGTGCGAGGCCGCCCTCCTGCACTGCACCCCCGACCGGCTCGCCGACTTCGTCACCGACCAGCTCCCCGAGCCGCCCGTCGCCTGGACCCTCGGCTGCGCCCTGCACCTCGCCGGGCTCCAGAGCGGCGCCCGCTTCTGGTGGCAGTACGCGGCCGGCGCCGGGGACCGGGCCGCCGCCTACAGCCTCCACCTGCACCACCTCGCGCAGGGCGACCCGCACGCCGCCGCGCTCTGGCGCGCCCAGGCCAGCGCCGAGGACGACTTCATCGGCACCGACACGGACACGGCGACCGTGCTGCGGGTCCTGAGCCGGCTCACCGAACAGGCCGCGCCGCGCGCGCACACCCCGGCCGCGACCGCCGTCATGGACTTCGTCCGCACGGCCGTCGCCATCGGGTACGACCGTCACCCCGGCTTCGAAATCCCGTTGCCGGGGCCGGACTTCGCGGTCCACCTGGAGATCATCGCCGCCGCGACGACCCCTCGCCGCCACCCCCCGGCCCGCCGCCACCCCCTGCCCAACCGCCCCGCCCGCCCCCGCCCCGCCCCCGAACCCACCCTGGAACGCCTCACGGTCGAGGTGACCTCCGAGGACGGCACCCGCCTGCGCTACTACCTGGTCCAGTAACGCTGCTACAGTGGATCTTGAGCCGGTCACCCCAACTCGGGGCCCCGGACAGTGCGTTGGTGGTCCAAGGAAAGACGCCCCGCTTCCTGCGGGGAGATGCAGGTGCAAGGCCTGCCCGGCGCTCTACGACGAGGAGCCCGTCCCTTTCGAGGGGCGGGCTCCTCGTTTCTTTCAGCTCAGCGGCTCGCTCAGTTCGATCGCCCGCATCGCCGCCGCCAGCGCCTCCGCGTCCCCCACGTCCAGCGCCGTGTCCGTCAGCTTGATGACGTGTTCGTCGCCGTGTGCCAGAGCCTGTTCGACGACCTCCTCGGGAGCGAGGGTGGTCGGACGGAGAGGGACGGGCTCGGTCGGGGAGTACATCGCCGTCACCGCCGCCGAGGCCGTCCACGCCGCGTGGAGGCTGGGGGCCCACAGCGCGCGGGGGAGTGCAGGGAGCGTGCGTAGGACGGCGTTGGGGGCCGTGGCCGCGTGGACCAGCATGGTTTCCTCGCCGTGGCCGTGGGTGGCGTAGCGGTGGGTGGCCGCGCGGACCAGTTCCGTGAGGCGGAGGTGCGCCTCGTCGGGGTCGGTGACCGTCGACGCCCACACCGGGAGCGCCCGTACGCGCGCGAGGAGCGTCGGGAAGCCGCCGTTCTGGTCGGTGAGGGGGCGTACGGCGTCCAGGGCCGCCGCCGCGCTGCCGGCTCCGGTCAGGGGGGTGAGGGCGGGGAGCGTGTGGTGCCGGGCGGCCCAGTAGCCGAGGCCGTGCGCCAGCTCCGTCAGCCGGGGCGCCGTCCCCTCGCCGGCCAGCAGGGTGCGTACGGCGTGCCCGACGCGGATCACGGGGTGCGTGGAACCGCCGTACAGCCCCGGCAGCAACCGGGGCCACCACTGCGCGAGCACGTCCCGCCAGGGCCGTACCGCCAGCTCACGCTCGAAGTACCCGATCCAGTCGGCCGCCCGGCGCGGATCCCCCAGCGCCGTACGCCAGTTGTCCACCGTCACCGCAGCGACGGCGGACGGGAACTCCTCCAGCCGGGACGCGTACAGGTCGAGCCACCGATGCACGGCCCCCGCGCGCCCACGCGCGGCGAGCGCCTCCACGGCCATCGGCGCGTGATTGGTGAGCCGCCCCAGCCGCTCCGGCCCCGAGCCGTGCAGCCGCTCCAGAGCCTCGTCGAGAATGCCGGTCGTGTCGTCCATGAACACGACGCTAGGCGGACGGCGACGACGACGTAACGGCCGGAAGGCGTAGGACCGCTCGGGCGGGCTGGTCCAGAGGGCCTACGTCTCCCGGACGAGCACCGCTCACAGCGACATCCACGTCCCGTCGGCACCGGATTGCCGCCGAGTTCGGCGACCTGCACGCCACGTTCCCCAGCTACGCGTCGAACAATTTCCTACGGCCGCTTGTACTCCAGGCACTTCAGCGGCGTCGCGCTCCCGTTGTCGAGGCAGACCAGGACGCTGCCCGCGCCGCCGGGTACGTCGGCCGGGACGGTGGTGTTGATCGTCCGGGTTCCGTTGCACAGCGTGCCCGTGCTGCGGGCGTCGAGGAGGCGGCCGGAGCCGTCGAGTGTGCCGAACCAGGCCCGGCGGCAGTCGGTCGCGGACACCGAACGGTAGGTGCCGGTGAAGCTGACCGAGCGGTTGTTGAAGGTGAGGTCGCCCCGGACGTACGTCGCGCCGTAGGTGACGTCGACGTGCGTGGGCGCGGCGGCGGCCGGGGAGGTGAGCGCGGCGGTCAGGCCGAGGGTGGCCAGGGCGAGGACGGAGTGGCGCAGCGGAACCATGATGAGAAACCCCTTGGGTCGAAAGGTGTGGACCAACGCGTCCACCCTGTCGGCCGGTTCACCCTTGCCGCGACGGTTACGGCAGGTAGCGCCCCCAAATCGGTAGCGTCCGCACGTCAGTTCCCGATGCCTGTCTTGATCTCCCGCACCCGGTCGAGGTACTCCGACGCGTCCGTCGGCTCCATGATCATCCGGAACTGGTAACTCTGGTTGTGCGCGTCGACCGTCGCCATGACGTGCTGGAACTCCCAGCCCGCCCCCCGGCCTGCGCCGTACGAGGTCCTCGGCGGTCATCCTTGCCAGCACCCGCTCCGCCTGACGCGACGTCGGCCGAGGTGAACGGCCCCTCCAGGCGCCCGCCGACATGGTCGTCCGCCGGCTCGAAGTACGCCGCGTCCTCGGCGCTGTCGTCGGGGCCAGGCCCGGTCAGTCCGGAGGCGTCACGCGTCAGGAAGTACCCCAGGTTCTTCTCGTGCTCGGCCGGCGCCCACGCCTGCACGGGAGCTCGCGCGTCGCCGTCAGGAAAGGGCACGCAGGCCGGTGCGGATTTCGTCGAGCAGGATCTCGGGCTGTTCCAGGGCCGCGAAGTGCCCGCCCTTGTCGGCCTCGCCGTAGTGGATCAGATTGCTGTAGGTGTCTTCGATCCAGCTTCGCGGCAGGCGTGGGATGTCCTTCGGGAAGACGGTCACCGCGACCGGCAGCGTCAGCTTCGGGCCGGCGAAAGTGCCCGATCTGTTCTCCCAGTAGATGCGGCCGGACGACGCCGCGCTGTTGGTGAACCAGTAGAGGGATATCGCGTCGAGCATGTCGTCCATGCTGAGGGCGTCCTCGGCGAGCCCGTGGTTGTCGGTCTTGGACTGGAACTTCTCGTAGATCCAGGCCGCCTGGCCGGCGGGAGAGTCCGCCAGCGCGAATCCGACAGTCTCCGGCTTAGTGCCCTGAAGATGGTTCGACCCGCCGAGATCGCCGGTGTAGACGGCGAGGGTCTCCACGGCGTCGCGCTGCTCGGGCGACAAGGTGTCGGGTATCTGTGCGGGAAACGCGAACTGGGTGTTCAGGTGAATTCCGAGCAGCCCCTCAGGCCGCATGACCCCGAGCGCGGTGGTGACGACGGCACCCCAGTCGCCGCCTTGCGCGGCCCATCGCGTGTAGCCGAGCCGCTTCATCAGCTCCACCCACGCACTCGCGATGCGCGGTACGGTCCACCCGGTCTCCGTGGGCTTCTGGGAGAACCCGAACCCGGGGAGCGACGGGACGACGACGTCGAACGAATCGGCGACGTCTCCTCCGAACGCGACCGGATCGGTCAGCGGGCCGATCAGCTTCAGGAAATCGAGGATCGAGCCCGGCCATCCGTGCGTGAGTATCAGCGGCATCGCGTCGGGATTCTTGGACCTGACGTGGATGAAGTGGATGTCCAGCCCGTCGATCTCGGTCAGGAACTGGGGGAAGCGATTGAGCTCGGACTCCAGGCGCCGCCAGTCGTAGCCGCGCTGCCAGTGGTCGACCAGGGACCTGGCGTTCTCCACGCGAACCCCTTGCGACCAGTCGCCCACCGTTTCCGGATCCGGCCACCGGGTCCTGGCCAGTCGCCGCTTCACGTCGGCGATCTCCGCGTCCGAGATGGAGACGGTGAACGGACGGACGAGGGCCGAGGCCGGCGGTATCGGTGCGGTCATTGCCTTCTTCCCTTCCCTTGAGCTTCGAGGCACAGGGCAACCCTTCGCTGTACACCGCTGTGCAGTGAGTTTCACTGTACACCGCTGTGCAATAATTGTGTCGTGCCCGCCGAGTCCTCCCGTGTCCGCTCGATGAACGAGACACGCAATCGCATCCTCGACGTCGCCCTCGATGTGCTGGGAGACAACCCCGACGCCGCGATGGGCGACATCGCCTCCGCCGCAGGCGTCGTCCGGCGCACGGTCTACGACCATTTCCCCTTGCGCCTCGACCTGGTTCGGACACTCGCGGAACGGGCCGTCACCGAGGTGGCGGCCGTGCTCACCGAAGTCGACGCCCCCGACGCGGAAGCGGACGCGACGTGGGTCGAGTTCATCGCCCGCCTCTGGCCGGTGGCGCACCGGTACCGAGTGCTGTTGGCGCTGCGCCGTGGCGAGTACGGCGAGGCCATCCACAGCCTGCTCGGGCCGGTCGACGAACTCCTCGCCGACCTCGTGAAACGGGGCCAGGACAGCGGCGTGTTCGCACAGCACCTGCCGGCGGGCATCCTGAGCCAGCTCGCCTACGGCGTCGTGTTCTCCATCGCGGACAGCGACCCGACGAAGGGGCCCTCCGGCGCCCGAGCGGCGACGATCACGAGCCTGCTGATGCTGGGAGTTCCCGAGACACGCGCAGTCGCTCTCGTGGACGACCGGCCCTGACCCGCGGATCGCCACCGCGCCCCGCCGGTTCATCAGCCGGTGATCACGCCGGCCTCGTCCTGAACGAGCTGCAGCCGGGCCAGAGCTTCAGCCATCACCTGTGCGAGGCGCTTCGACCCTTTGACATTGGGATGGGTGTGGTCGGGGGCGGTGTATCCGTCTTCGGGGAGGGAAGGGTCGGCTTCGGAGCGGATCGCTGCGTCGAAGTCGACGAATTCGTGCCCAGATGTGCGGATCCACTCGTTGACCGCGAGGCGGAAGTCTTCTCGGCCGGGGTCGCCCGCGAGCTCCGGGGCAAGCGGTGTGACAGTGGCGAGAAGCACGGTGAGCCCTGCCTTCCGGGCCCGATCGACGAGTTCTCGGTAACCGTCGGTCAACTGGGCGAGGGTCGGCATCTCGTCCAGCGGCGTGATTCTGCCGGGAAGGCTCCAGTCGTTGCTGTTGTAGGCAATCACCAGGTGCGTCACGCCGTGGGTTCCGAGCACGTCCTCATCGAACCGGGACAACCCGGCCCGGCCCCATGACGGAGTCGTGCGTGGTGCGTCGAGCCGGATTCGGTTTCCTGCGATTCCTCGATTGACGACGGCGATCCTGGCATCAGCGGGAAGCAGGGCCGCGGTGTACTGAGGCCACCCCATCGCCGTGCTGGAGCTCCCGAGGCATACGACCACCGCCTTCGCCTCGGCGCCGGCTACCTCGATGGTGCGCAGGAAGGGACCTCCCGGAGGCAGGGACCAGCCGGTCCCGTCGGGCTCGGTGCCGGTGCCGGTGCCGGCGGCAGGGAACTCGCGTGATCCTGCGAAGTCGCCCGGCAGGGACCGGTCGAACGTGAATCCGTTCGCTGATGTGTAGGGCGTGGACTCGGGCAGATACAGATCGACGACGATCTCGTCGCCGTGGCTGACGGTCAGGTCGACCGGGTCGGTCCACCGCGATGTGCCGGCCGCGATCTCGATCGACGACCGCCCGTCGATGGAAATCTCGGCGAACCGTCCGCCGACTCCGATGGCACTTCGTGCGATCCGCACGGGGCCGTCCCCGAAGAGGTTGGACAGCTCCACCCGGACGCGGCTGCCGCCGATGCTCGCGGGCACGGTCATGCGGACGGTGACATCGTCGAAGGGCGGTTCGTCGTCCTCACCGCGGAAGTCGGTCATGGCCTGGGTCCATGTGGGCGCCCAGCCCATGCCGTCATCGGTCTCGTGTGTGCTCATGCGGGCCTCTTCTTCGTCTGCTGTGGGACGGCTGCCGGGTGTTGACGTCACTGGGCCTGGTCGGCGGCGGTGAAGAGGCCGATGAATCCGGACGGCGCGTGGTCGCCGAGAATGAGGTCCAGCATGGCGTGAGCCTCGGCGTAGACGGGTTCGGTGCGCGGGAACAGCGCCTCTTCGTAGGCGGTGAGAGCCGCCTCGACGTCGTCGGGGTGAGCGGCGATCGCCTTGCCGAGTTCGGCGCCGTCGAACATCGCCAGGTTCGCGCCGTCACCGGACGGCGGCATCAGGTGCGCGGCGTCGCCGAGGAGCGTCACTCCGGGCACGCGCTCCCATCGGTGTCCGTTCGGGAGTGTGTGGATCGGGCGGGCGACCGGAGCGGTCTCGCCGTCGGTGATCAGCGCGGTGAGCTCCGGGGCCCAGCCGTCGAACTCGGCCGCGATCCGGGCGGTCGCGGCGGCGTCGGTGAAGTCGATGGCGGCGATCCACTCGGCGGAGCGGTTCAGCTCCACGTACGTGTGCAGGATGTTCCCCACCTCGCGGTGCGCGATGATCCCCTTGCCCGGAGCCAGTGCGTACATCGCGCCGGCGCCGACCGCTTTCGCCGCCGCGGGGTGCCGCTCGTCGGCGTCGTACAGGTAGATGTCGATGAATGTCGTGCCGGTGTACCGGGGTTCGGCGTCGGAGAGCAGGGGGCGGATCTTCGACCAGGCGCCGTCGGCGCCGATGAGGAGACCGCTGGTCACGGTCGTGCCGTCGGCGAAGGCCAGCTCGTGGCGGCCGTCGCCGAGGGGCCGGACACCGGTGACCTTGCGTCCCCACCGGACCGTCTGATCGGGCAGGGAGCCGAGCAGGACGCGGCGCAGGTCTCCGCGGAGCACTTCGGGGCGCCGCCCCGTGCCGTCGTCGGGGGCGTCGAACAGCAGCTTGCCGTGCTGGTCGAGGACGCGCGACGCCTCGGCGCCCTCGTGGATGATCGCGCGGAACTCGTCGGTGAGGCCGGCGTCGGCGAGCGCGCGCTGTCCGTCGGCCTCGTGGATGTCGAGCTGGCCGCCCTGGGTGCGGGACTGTTCCGAGGGATCGGCCTCGTAGACCGTCGCCGGGATGCCGTGGACGTGCAGGACCCGGGCGAGGGTCAGGCCGCCGAGGCCGGCGCCGACGATGACGATCGGGTGGTGGCTGGTGTTCATGGGCTTCCTCGTTTCCGCGCGGCGCGGCGTCGGGCACGCACCCGACGTCCATATGGACCGGCGTTCCATAAGTAATATGGAACGCCGGTCCAGGCTGTGTCAAAATGAGGTTCATGCAGCGGACACGAGGAAGAGCACCCGCCGGAGGACGCGCCGACGCCCTCTCACAAGAGCTGATCGTCGGCGCGGCCGTCGCACTGCTGGACGAGCTGGGCGAGCGAGGGCTCACCTTCCGGCTGCTGGCCGAACAGCTGAACACCGGGACCGGCGCGCTGTACTGGCACGTGTCGAACAAGGGCGAACTGGTCGCCCTGGCCGCCGATCAGGTGCTCGGTCACGCCGTCGCCGCGCACCCGAGCCTTGAGGAAGAAGCCGGCTCCGGGCTGCGCGCGCTCGCCGTCGCCGTCTTCGACGCCCTGGACCGGCACCCATGGGCGGCGTCCCACGTCTCCGCACCGCCCACGCTGGCGAACGCGCTGCGCCTGCTCGACCGCATCGGCACCCTGGTCGCACGAACCGGACTGCCGGCCGAACGGCATTTCGAGGTTTCCACCGCGATCTCCTACTACGTCACCGGCGTCAGCGCCCAGATCATCACCCCGCGCACCACCCTCGACGCGACCATCAGCCGCGAAGACTTCCTCGCCCGGACCGCCCAACACTGGGAAGCACTCGACCCGGCCGACTACCCCTTCCTGACACGCACCACCCAGCACCTGCGCGACCATGCCGACCGCGACCAGTTCATCACCGGCCTCGACATGCTCCTGGACGGCCTGAACGCGACCGCAGGCCCGCGACCGTCCGCATGACGCCGCGACCCAGGAGATGCGGAGATGACGTACGCGTACGTCTTCTTGCGAGGGCGGGTCCCGTCCTGGAGGCTGATCCGGCGACGGGGTCGTATCTACCGGCGTATTGATGCAGAAGGTGCCGTCGGCTCGATGTTCTTGTTGAACCGCAGCAGGTTCCGCGGGTCCCACTCCGCCTTGAGCTCCCGCAGCCGCCGGTGTTTGGCCTCACCGCCCCACACCCCGCGCCGCCACTCGGCGCCCTGGTCCTGGGTGAGGTTCGTGTACGCGTTGGGCAGGGTGTGCGGGCGCAGCGCGGTGGCCGTGCCGTCGAGCCAGGTGTCGAAGTCGGCGTCGTGCTCCCGGTCCTCCCAGATCGTCGCCGTCTCCCAGAGCCACCCGGCGCCCGCGCGGGAGAACGCCATCGCGTCCTCGTCGGTGTCCTCGGAGAACGCGCCGCCGAACGCCCAGAGGTTGACGGCGGTGACCGAACCGGGCTGTGCGGGTGCGGCGTCGAGCCGGGCGATCGCCACGTCGACGACCTCCGGGGTGAGTTCGGCGAGGTAGCCGCCACGGCCGCCCGCGCGCCGCCCGTACGGGGCGCTCGCATCGAGCATGCTGTTCGTCGCGAGCCACGTCGTACGGCCCACGGTGTTCAGCACCGGAGTCCCCAACGCGGTGAGTTTCGCGGTGAGTTCCTCCGCCTCGGCCGCGTCCCCGATGTGCACCGGCAGGAGCAACAGCACCGGCTCACCGTGGAGTTCCTCGGGCAGCCCCGGCAGCGGCGGCGCGAACGTCAGCGTGCTGGCGACCCCGAGAGCGCGCGGCGCGGCGGCCACGAACGCGGGCAACTCGCCCAGCACGGCGGCTGCTTGCTCGCCGGGGAACAGGATCATCCCCGAGGTCACCTCCGGCCCCACCGGATGCGCGCGGAACGTGAACTCGGTGACGACCCCGAAGTTTCCGCCGCCACCGCGCAGCCCCCAGAACAGGTCGGCGTTGGTCTCCGAGTCCGCCCGGACCACCCGCCCGTCCACGGTGACGACCTCGCAGCCGAGCAGGTTGTCGACGGTCGCCCCGAAGCTGCGCATCAGGTGCCCGATCCCGCCGCCCAGCGTCAGCCCGGCCACCCCGGTCGAGGTGACCGTGCCCGCCGGTACGGCCAGGCCGTGCACCTGCGCCGCCGCGTCCAACTCGCCCAGCAGCACGCCCGCTTGGGCCCGGACGGTACGGGTGCCGGGGTCCACGGAGATCCCACGCAGGCCCGACAGGTCGATCACGAACGCCTCGTCCGGCAGGGCGTACGCGTCGAGGCCGTGCCCGCCGCCCCGGACGGCCACCGGGAGGCCGTGCGCCGAGGCGTGGCGCAGGGCGGTGACGACGTCGGCGGTGTCCCGGCAGCGGGCGATCAGGCCCGGACGGGCGTCCGCCGTACGGGAGTTGAAGCCGGCGCGGGCCGCGTCGTACCCGTCGTCGTCCGGGTGCAGCAGGGCGCCGCGGAAGTCGGCGGGGAAGTCGGGGGTCGCGTTCATGGTGGGCCTCCCTGGGGGCGGCAGCCCGTGCCTGTGGGCTGCCCCTTCGGCTAACCGGAAAATGAATTTCCGGTACTGCTCAAGGAGCGTAACATCCACGCCGTGAACCGAGTTGACCCCCGCAGAGCCGACGCACGCGAGAACGTCCGGCAGATCCTCGACGCCGCCCGCGCCGTCTTCGCCGACCGGGGGTACGAGGTCTCCATCGAGGAGGTCGCCCGCCGCTCCGGCGTCGGCATGGGCACGATCTACCGGCACTTCCCCAACAAACGCGCCCTCGTCGAGGAGGTCGCGACCGGGCACATGGACGCGACGTCCGAGGTCGTCACGGAGGCGCTCGCGAACGAGCCGGACGCCTGGACCGCCTTCGTACGCGTCATGCACCACATGGCCGAGGTCCGCAGCAGCCAGCTCTTCCCCGTCTCGCGCCGCCGTACGACCCCCTCAGGACCCGAACTCATCGCCGCCCGCGACCGCCTCCTCGCCGAACTCGACCGCCTCGTGCGACGCGCCCAGTCGGAAGGCTCGCTGCGGGCCGACGTGAACGTTCACGACCTCGTCCTGATGATGGTCTCCCTCCCTCCTCGGACCCCCCAGGACGGCGAGAAGAACACCCTCGGCACCGACCTGACCGGCCGCCACGTGGCCGTCCTCCTCGACGGCCTGCGCGCACCGGGCACGGAACGCCTCCCGGGAACACCGGCCGAACGCCCGGACCTGGACGAGTTCTTCCGGACGCGGTTCGGGTTCTGAGGGGGCGGGAGCGTGTCCGGCGCACCGCGAGCTGAGCCCTCCGTCGTCGCCTGATCGGGTGAGCCCGTGGGATCCGGGCCGGCCCACGGGTCGACCCGTGCTGGGGTTGCGGGATGAGCGAGCGCAATGGACGGCCGAGCGACCCATCCGATCCGCCGCCGTCACCCCGGTCACGTCGCCGTACTGTCACCGGGCGGGCAGCGGATGCCCTCTTCCGAGCCCGGTACGGGGAGCCGCCCCCGGCGGGCGGGAATCGTTCCGTTTGGGTTTCCCTGCGGGTCGCCACAGGCGTGGTCGTGCTCCTGGCAAGCACCTTCTTCGCCTTCGGGACGGACATCCTCGGCACCAAGGAGCGCACCCGCGCGGAGGAGAGAGTCGACGAAGAGCTCGACCGCGAGCGTGCGCCCCTTGACGCCACGATGGTGGAGGACTGGCCGACGAACGGCGTTCTCTACCACGTGCTGGACCGGCGGCTGACGAGCGGCGAGCGGAGTCGGCTGCGGGGCGGTGCCGGCGTGGACTACGTGGCCAAGACGCTCAAGGCCCGCCCCCTGGAGGCCGGAAGCTGTGGAGCGGGGTGCGGGCGGGTGCGGTACTTCCTGAAACTGAGCAGCCAGAAGGCCCAGGACCAGATCAACGTCACCGACTTCTCCGTCCGGGACATGAAGTGCGCCCCGGTTCACTCGGCCGACACCACGCTCTTCGTCCAGCCGTCGGGAGAGAGCAGTCCGCCCACGCCGCTGTCGGTCGACCTGTCCGTCACCCACCCGACGTTCATGATGGAGGACGTCAACAACGGAGGCAGCGTTCCCTATCGCCGGAACGGAGGCGAGGTGCTGGGAAGCGGCGCCAAACCCTCCACCTTCGCGATCGACGTCGACGCGGCGTCCCACTGCACCTGGACCATGGAACTCTCCTACCTCCCGAACGGATCCGACCAGGAGATGAAGCCCTTCGTCGTCAAGAAGGGGCTTCGTGGTGAACCGATCCCCAAGAACCCGGCTGAGAAGTGGTTCTTCGACGGGTCCTGGCATGAGGGTGACGCGTCGTGAACGTTCACGCAGGGTGGTACCGGTCCCTCCTGGCAGCCGTCGCGGTAGCGGCGGTGCTGTCCGGATGCACCTCGGGCACCGCGGACGAGTCAGGCGTCCACGACGACGCGGCGCGCTCACCGGCACCGTACAGCCCCCCGGAAACACCGCAGGTGCCGGACCTCCCCAAGAAGCCCTGCCCGCCGGACGACGTCATCTACACCGAGGCATGGGGGCTGGCGTCGCACGACCCCCGGGCGATGGCGTCGGTGACGGCCAAGGTCTGCGCCGGGAACTACGTGGCCATCGAGTCGCTCTTCCCCGGCGACCCCTATCACACCTACGACCTCGGGATCGTGCGCGACGGAAAGATCAGTCTCAGCGTGCCGGGCAATAAGGCCAACCCGTGGCAGCGCCAGATGGTCACGTGTCTCAACAAGGATCTCGGCATGGCCCCGAAAGTGATCCAGGAGTTCTTCGGCTGCTACCGATGGGGCAGTGGCGAACCGTCGCCGCAACAGGCCGCGGTGGCCCGTACGGTCAAGGACTGGTTCACCGCCGTCGGATCGTTGGAGGCAGGCCCCCGCTACAGAAGCTCGTCCCAGGCACTGTGCGACCTCTATGCTTCCGGCGCCCAGTGGGAGTTCACCGATGCCATCGCGGAGTCCGGCGTCGTCTGGCCCGAGTACGACTGCCCCGCCTACATGGTGACCTTCATCATGGCCAACCGCTGGGTCGGGCCACGGCAGAAGGCCCTCCTGCGAGCGACCGTCGATGCCCACAGGGTCCAGGTGTCCGGCGACCGGGCAGCGGTCGTCCGTGAGGCGTACAGCGTGAACCCCGTGGACCCCGCCGGCGGGCTGCACGGCAATGAGCAGGCGGCGTGTCGGGATACGTACACCGAGGACGCCATCATCTTCCTCGTGCGAGTCGGTGACGCATGGAAGATCCGTGACCTGAGGAGCGGGAGCCGAGGTATCGCGTACGTGGGCTGCAAAGACGGGAGACCGGCATAGCTCTGATCTCCTTGGGGCCTGGTCACCCGGGGTGTCCTCACCGAGGCCGTCCCCGCCGTGCCACCCCTCCCAGCCACCCCAGACTCGGCTTCGGCGTCCGCTCGAACGTCTCCCGGTCCACCGCGATCAGCCCGAACGTCGGCTCCCAGTGCCCCCATTCGTAGTTGTCGAGCGCGGTCCAGTGCAGGTAGCCGCGTACGTCGATCCCGTCGTCCACGGCGTCGAAGAGATGCCGCAACGCCTCCTCCGTGTACGCGATCCGCCGCGCGTCGTCGCCGGTCGCGATGCCGTTCTCGGTGACGAGGACCGGGACGCCGCCGGTGACGTCCCAGGTGTGGCGGACGGCCATGCCGAGCGCGTCGGGGCGGTACGCCGTGCCGACGAGCGTGTTGTCGGGGTGCGGCGGGTGGGGCTCGATGCCGTCCCGGCCGACCCACTGGCTGGAGTACGACTGGACGCCCACGAAGTCGTCGCCGCGCGCGGCCTCCAGGTACAGGTCCTCCCAGATGTGCTCCAGTTCCCGGAGCCGCTCCTCGGCGCCGGGCCGGGCGGTGAAGGCGCGGTTGGCGACGGTCCAGCCGACGGCCGCACCCGTGCGGGCCCGCACGATCTCGCGGGCCGTGTGGTGGGCCTTGACCAGGGCGGAACCGATCTCCGGGTCCGGCGCGGGCAGCGTCGGCCGGGAGTCGTTGTCGACGGTCGGGCTCTGCCACGTATCGGCGGGCCGCTCCTTCATCGTGCGCTCGATCGTCAGCATCATCGCGAGCATGTTGGGCTCGTTCATCGTCACGACGTACGGCACGTCGTCGAGGATCCCGGACACCGTCTCGACGTATGACGCGAACCGGTCGACGGCGGACGCGCCCAGCCAGCCGCCCTCCTCCGCGAACCAGCGCGGGTTCGTGAAGTGGTGCAGCGTGATCACCGGCGTCAGGCCGAGCCGTAGCGCCGTGTCGATCATCCGCCGGTAGTGGGCGAGTTCGGCCCGCGAGACGTGCCCCGGCACCGGCTCGATCCGCGCCCACTCGACGCCGAAGCGGTACGCGGTGAGGCCGGCGTCCGCGAGGAGGCGCATGTCCTCCTCGTACCGGTGATAACTGTCGACGGCGTCCCCGCTGCGCTCCATCCCCGGCAACTGCCCCTCGCGGGCCCACCAGTCGCTGTTGACGTTGTTGCCCTCGATCTGGTGCGGGGCCGTCGAGGCGCCCCAGAGGAAGGCGGGCTTGTCGCGCATGAGGATCCTTGAGGTCGAGCCCGACGGGACGTCGCCGGGCAGCCTGACGGCGCGGCCTGGCGACGCCGAAAGTAACCATGGTGGATACTTTTCAAGCGGGATTAAACTCCCGGGCGCCGGGCTGGGCAAGACCTCGTACGGGATTCACCGGTCCGCGCGCAGGTGCGGGAACATGGCCCGAGCCTGGTCGGGATCCGGTGTCACGAACATGGCCTCGCCGTCGGCCAGCGGTGTCGCCGGGTCCTCCGCCGTGCTGACCGTGCCGGTGGCGAAGACCTTGCGGCCCTCCACGCCGGTGACCCGGGCGTGGATGCGCAACGGCGTCTCCAGCGGGACCGGGCGGTGGTAGCGGGTGGTGAGGGAGACGGTCATCCCGGGGCGGCCCGCCGCGACGCAGGCGTGCCCCATCAACTCGTCCAGCAGCATCGCGGTGAACCCGCCGTGCCCGTACCCGGGGGGACCCTCGTGAACGAGCCCGAGCGTGCAGAGCCCTACGACGCCGTCGCCGTCCCGGCTGAGCCGCACGGGCGGTGCGAGCGGGTTGCCCTCGCCGATGACGGGGCTGAACATCCGTACGGTGCCGGGGAATTCGTCGACGGAGGGGATCTCGGCGGGGGTGCGGCGGGGGCCGGTGAAGCGGGTGGTGAGGTCGCGGACGGCTTCCGCGACGCGGTGCAGGGTCTCGGGCGGGGCGGCGGAGGCGACGGTGGCGTCGACGAGGGCGCGGAGGTCGTGGCCGAGGGTGGAGATGGCGGCGCGGTGGTGGGTGAGGTCGTGGGTGGGGGTGGGGGTCGGTGGTGCGCTCATTGTGTTTCTCGCGGTGTGGGGGAGGGGTGGTTCTCTTGGCTCGGTGGCTCGGTGGCTCGGTGGCTCGGTGGCTCGGTGGCTGAGTGGCTCAGCCACTCAGCCACCCAGCCGTCCGGTCGGCTCGGTGGTTGATTGGCTCGGCCACTCGGCCACTCGGCCACCGAGCCACCCCACCACTCAGCCCTCCGTCCGTACGAACACCGGCTTCAAGTGCTTCTCCGGCAGCGCCTCCGGCAGTTGCTCCCAGTCCAGGACGTGCGAGACGACCCGGCGGGGGTCGACCTTGCCGGAGCGGGCGAGTTCGAGGGCATCCGGGATGTGGCCCCGGACGTTGTCGCGGGCGACGCGCAGGGTCACGCCCGTGAGGTACATGTCCAACAGGGGCAGCTCACCAGGGCGGAAGTGGTTCCCGGCGGACTCGCAAATGCCCTCGGGCGCAAGGCACTTGACCGCCAGCGCCAACTGGTCGACCCGCCCCGTCGCCTCCACGGCGATGTCGTACCCGTGCGGCACCGGTTCGAGTGTCTCGGTCGTCGCCGCCCCGAACTCCCGCGCGATCGCCCGGTGTTCCGGGTCGGGGTCGACGTACAGCACCTCGGACGCGCCCAGCGCCCGCGCGATGTCGCACACGTACAGCCCGATGCTGCCGCGCGCCACGACCAGCACCCGCGCGCCGGGCCGGTTCTTCAGGTGCGGTGCCACCAGCCGCCAGGACAAGGACCAGTTGTCGCTCGCCGCCGCCATCGCGACCGGGTCGAGATCGCGGGGCAGCGGTACGAGCATCGCGTCCGCCCACGGCACCCGGACCAGGTCGGAGAAGAGCCCGCCCCAGTTCCCGCCGATCGGCGCGCCGTACATCGCCATGTGCGGGACGGACGAGCAGTGCGCGGTCAGCCCGGCCGAACAGTGGCCGCACGTACCGCAGTTGATCGACCAGGGGACGACGACGAGGTCCCCGGGCCGTACGGAGGTCACCGCGTCGCCGGTCTCGATGACACGGGCGACGCACTCGTGCCCGAGCGCGAACGGCGGGTCGATGAAGCCATGCCCCGCGAGGATCGCCGTGTCGACGTCGCACGAGGTCGCGGCGACCGGCGCGACGATCGCCTCCCGGTCCGAGCCGAGCCTCGGGTCGGGCGCCTCGCGCCACTCGACCGAGTTGCGGGCGACGTACGTCAGTTCACGCACCGGCCTGCTCCCCCTTCGCTAGAGCGACGAGATCGGCGTACCGGACCACGGAACCGCCCGCGCCCCACGTACCGTCGGCCTGCTCGTGCACCAGCACCCACACGCGCGGCGCCTCGTCCTGCGGGAGCCCGGCCGCGCCCAGCACCGTCCGCGTGGCCTCCTCGACGAGACCCGCCTTGCGCCGCTCCGACAGCGCACCCTGCGGGACGGTCACCTCCACGAGGAACCGGGGTGCCGTGTCCTCGGCGGTGACCTGCGCACCTTCGGGAAGCTCGATCAGGTAACTCCACGCCTGTGCACGGAAGAACGCGGTGTCGGGAGCACCTTCCCAGCGCAGGAGTACACCGGCGAGGTCGCGTTGGATCGACGCGCGACCCTCCTCCGTGAGAGCACCTGCGGGAACGGTGAGCCGGATCATGGGCACGGGAGCCTCCTCGAAGCCGTACGAACGGTCTATGACAGTCGTTATAAGCAGCGCTCACGCTAGACTATGACGGCCGTTATAGCCAGAGAGTTCAGAAGGGGGTACGGCCATGGCCGCATCGAACAAGCCGTCGCGCGACCGCATCGTCGCGGGCGCCGCCGACCTGATCAGCAGGCGCGGCCTGAACGCGACGAGCATCCGTGAGCTGGCCAAACACGCCAAGGCGCCGCTCGGCTCGACGTACCACTACTTCCCCGAGGGCAAGCAGCAGCTCGCCACCGAGGCGGTGCGCTACGCCGGTACGACGGTCTCCCGCATCCTGCGCACGGAACTCGACGCGGGCCCGGCCGCCGGTCTGCGGGCCTTCCTCGCGCTGTGGCGCGGCATCGTCCTCAAGAGCGACTACCACGCGGGCTGCCCGGTCCTCGGAGTCTCGGTCGAGGAGCCCCTGACGGACGAACTCCCCCCGTCCCTCGTCGCCGCCGCCGAGGCCTTCGACGACTGGCAACGCCTCCTCGCCGCCTCCCTCCGCACCCACGGCACGAACGCCGACCGGGCCGAGGGGGTCGCCGCCCTGATCGTCGCCTCCGTCGAGGGCGCGATCGCGATGTGCCGGGCGAAACGCAGCATGGTCCCGCTGGACCTGGTCGCGCAGCAACTGGAGACGGTGATCGAAGGCGCCCTGGGGAAACCGGCCTGACACCAGCTACCGTCGCCCGCATGAGGGTCCGTCACAACGTCCGCGCGGTCCTGCACGACGCCGGCCACCTGGTGTTCCTGCGCCGGGGCTGGTTCGACGGGCCGCCCTTCCATACGACGGTCGGCGGGGGCGTCGAGCCGTACGACGCCGACCTGGAGGCGGCCCTGCGTCGGGAGGTCAGGGAGGAGGTCGGCGCGGAGATCGGCCCCGCGACGGAGTTCCTGACCCTGACGGACGCGGGCCCGCGCGTCACCGTCGTCCACCACTACTTCCATGCCGACGTGCTGTCGCTCGACCCGTCCCGCCGCAGCGGTCCCGAGCTGGACGACCCCGATCTGGGCGAATTCACGCCGGTGCGGGTGCCGTTCGAGGTGTCCGCGCTGGAGGCGTTGGACCTTGAACCGCCGGAGCTGGCGGCGTACTTGAGGGAACGGGCGGAGCACTGAGGCGGCGACGCCTCTACGGCCTCAGCCCTCGATCGCCGCCCGGATCGCCTTCGCCTTCTCCTCCGTGAACACCCCCGTCGCCAGCAGTGACAGGATCGACGTCACCCCGCCGCCGGACGCCCAGCTCCCCTCGTCGATCACCCGGAAGTTGACCCACCACGCGGGCGAGGGCTCCGCCAGTCCGCACGCCTCGGTGAGGGCCGTGAGGAGGCGGGCGATGACCTCCGCGCGGACCTCGCGGGGCCAGTCGCCGTCCATCACGGCGACGTCGAGGACCATCACGTCCAGCCCGGGGCCCGCGTCGGACAGGAGGCGTCCGCCGATGGCCATCCGGTCGGTGGAGTGCTCGACGAAACGGACCTGGAAACCGGGGCGCGCGGCGGGTTCGAAGTGCCCGACCTCGGGGACGAGCACCGCGTCCGTGAGGGTCTCGGCGAGAACGCGACGCTGGTCGAGGCTCAGGCGGCCCTCGGGGGTGTTGACGGTGATGATGGTCATGGCTGGGCTCCTATGACGGTCGTTATAGGACGACCTTACCCCACGTCTATGGCGATCGTTATAATCGCAGGGTGTACGTCGATATGGCGCTCGGCGTGGCCGAAAACGCCCGCGCCTACGAACCGGCGCTCCCTGGACGAGTGGCTCCGAAGCCGGGGATGATCAGTGGTATGCAGACGGTCCTGCTGGGAGCACTGGTGACGCTTCGCCCGTCGACGTCGGGCGACATCCCCGCTCTGGCCGCGATCCGGACCGCGTCCGAGGTGTACGCGCGCTGGCGAGGCGGCGACGACCTGACGGCCGCGGTGGCCCAGGACCTCGAAGATCCCGAGGTCCGGACCTTCGTGGTCGAGCATGACGGCAGGGTGGTCGGTGCTGTCCAGTGGGGTGCCGAGGACGAGCCGGACTACCGGCACGCCAACATCGACATCTACCTCGACCCTGCGGTGCACGGGAGTGGCCTTGGTGCTGACGCCGTCCGCACCCTGGCACGCCATCTGATCGATGATCACGGATACCACCGGCTGGTGATCGACCCGGCCGCCGACAATGCCGCCGCCATCCGGTGCTATCGCAAAGTCGGCTTCCGTCCGGTGGGCATCATGCGGCAGTACGAGCGCGGCCCGGACGGCAGCTGGCACGACGGGCTGCTGATGGACCTGTTGGCGGAGGAACTGGAGTAAGTCTCACGTTCGGCTCCGCCGGGGCGGCGAGGGGCTCGACGATCCGTGTGTGGCGACAGGCCTTGAGTGCGTTGCGCGCGCAAGCGCCTGCTCGGCATGTTCCCGTGCCTGCCGCAACAAACGGCTTGAGGAGGGGCGAGGAACGCCAAGGGGCGGCAAAGGCGGTTGACATGGGTCACCCCGCAGTGATTGTCTGCCAACGCAGATATTTAAACATCAAGTTACTCCCGGGTTTCGCATGCCTGGGACGTCTGGAGCGCACCATGCCCCCCTCTGCCCCCACCACCCCCGCCCGCAGGGCCGCCGTCGCCTTCCTCGCCGCCGCCGCGGTCCTGGGCGCGGCTGCCGTACCCGCCGCCGCGGCCCCGCACGGCTCGGCCGCCGGGCACGCGGCGTACGGCCAGGGCGGCTACGGCGATGCCGCCCGCCTCGGCTACCAGAAGACCGTCGCCATCACCGTCACCAAGAGGGTGTTCGAGCACGGTGACACCGCGGTCGTCGACCGCTTCGTACGGCCGGACTACATCCAGCACAACCCGACCGCGGCCGACGGGGCGGCGGGCCTGAAGGCCCTGGCCACCTCGATCCACCAGCAGTTCCCCGACGCCCGGTACAACGTCAAGCGGGTCATCTCCCAGGGTGACCTCGTGATGCTCCACTCCAACGTGGTGCTGGTCCCGGGCACCAAGGGCGCGGCCGTCATCGACATCTTCCGCTTCCAGGGCGGCAAGATCGCCGAGCACTGGGACGTGATCCAGAATGTGCCGGACACCACGGCCAGCGGCAACGACATGTTCTCGACGCTGAGTTCGCCGCAGGTCTCGCAGCCCCTGGACCACCGGCTCACCAAGGCCAACGAGGCGCTGGTCGTCAAGGCCTTCGACGAGCTCATCGTCCACAAGGACCTGACCGCCCTCGACCGCTACTGGGACGCCGGCTACCTCCAGCACAACACGCAGATGCAGAGCGGCGTGCCCGCCGCGAAGGCCGGCCTCGGCGGTTACTTCGCCTCGGCACCGCAGCTGACGGTCACCCCGAAGCGGGTCATCGCCGAGGGCGACCTGGTGGCCGTCCACAGCGACTACGTCAACTATCCGGGGGACCGGGGCACGGCGATCCTGGACCTGTTCCGGGTGCGGAACGGCAAGATCGTCGAGCACTGGGACATCATCCAGAACGTCCCGGAGACCTCGGCCAACGGCAACGGCATGTTCTAGAGGCCGGGGCCTGCCCGCTTACGCGTTCGCGTCGCGGAGCGTGCGCAGGATGCGCTCAAGGTGGCGGCGGTCCTCTGTCGAGAGTGGTCCGGCGACGTGGTTGCGCAGGTGGGAGACGTGGGTGGTCAGTGCGTGGTCGAGCGCCTGACCACCCTTTTCGGTCAGTACGGCGAGTGCGGCTCGGCGGTCGGCGGGATCGGGGTCGCGGCGGACGAGCCCTTCCTTCTCCATGCGGTCGGCGAGCCGGGTGAAGCCGCCCGAGCTGAAGGACACGGCCTCCGCCAGGTCCGTCATGCGGAGCTGGTGGCCGGGGGTGCGGCCCAGTCGCAGCAGCACTTCGAACCAGGTGTGCGGGATATCGAGATCGCGGTTCACCAGGGGCTTGATGAGGCTGTAGGCCTCCACGAAGAGCCCGAAGAGTGTCACGTCGTCGTCGTTCAGCAGTTGCTCGTTCACTCCTCAAGCATGACAGAAGGGCGCGATCGGAAGAATCTGCTGTTGCAATATCTGTTGCAGCAGATATATTGTCTGCGTCATCAGATACTTCGCCGTGTCCACCCCTTCACCTGAGGAAACTCGCATGAGCACCCTCTCCTTCAAAGTCCTCGATCTCGACTTCCCGGCCGGCAGCAAGAACAAGACGGCCACCCTCGTCACCGGTGAGAACGAAGCACTGCTGGTGGACGCAGCCTTCACCCGCGCCGACGGCCACCGCCTGGCCGCCGAGATCCTCGACTCCGGCAAGACCCTGACGACCGTCTTCGTCAGCCACGCCGACCCCGACTTCTACTTCGGCGCCGAGGTCATCGCCGACGCCTTCCCCGACGCGAAGTTCGTCGCCACCCCGCTCGTCATCGAGCACATCGCCCACTCCTACGAGGGCAAGCTCAAGGCCTGGGCCGCGCTCGGCCCGAACCTCCCCACCCGCCTGGTCGACCTGGAGCCGCTGACCGGCGACCTCACCCTGGAGGGCCACACCTTCGAGCTCAAGGGCGGCCCGGCCGGCCTGCCCGACCGGCACTACCTGTGGCAGGCCGAGTACCGCGCGCTGCTCGGCGGGGTCCTGCTCTTCCAGCAGGAGCACGTCTGGGTCGCCGACACCGCGACCCCCGGCGACCGCGCCGCCTGGATCGACCTGCTCGACGAGATGGCCGCCCTGGACCCGCAGCTGGTCGTCCCCGGCCACCGCCTGCCCGGCACCGCCGCCGACGCCTCCGCGATCACCGCCACCCGTGAGTACCTCGTCGCTTTCGAGGAGGAGCTGGGCAAGGCGGCCGACGGCGCCGCGCTGACCGAGGCGCTGGTGGCGCGCTACCCGGACAACGGCATGCTGATCGCCGCGCAGATCGGTGCGAAGGTCGCCAAGGGTGAGATGAAGTGGGGCTGACCATGGGCGACTTCGCCACCTCCACCGCGCCCGCCGATGTCGTACGGCGCCAGTACCTGGCCTCCGCCGCCGGTGACCTGGACGCCCTGCGCGCCACCCTCGCCCCCGACGTGGAGTGGACGGAGATGGCCGGCTTCCCGCTGGCCGGCACCTACCGCACCCCCGACGGCGTGACCTCCAACGTCATGGAACAGCTCGGCAAGGAGTGGGACGGCTGGGCCGCGCACGACGACACCTACGTCGTCGACGGCGAGAACGTCGTCGTCCTGGCCCGCTACACCGCGACCAACAAGGCCACCGGCAAGGCGATCGACGTCCGCGTCGCCCACCACTTCGTGGTCCGCGGCGGTCTGGTCGTCCGCTTCGAGCAGTTCGTCGACACCGCTCTGGTGCGCGACGCGATGACCGGCTGAACAGGCCGCCGCCGCGCACCTCGGCATGCGAATGAGCACCGCCCTCGGTGCGAGCCCTGTCCCCTCACCCCCATGACGGAAGGTTCCATCAGCATGTCCATCCTCCCCAGCAGGCGACGTCTCCTGGCGACCGGTGCCGGTGCCGCTCTCGGCGCCGGAGTGTTCGGCGCCTCGACTGCCTCCGCCTCGACTGCCTCCGCCTCCGCCTCGGTGTCCCCGCGCGCGGCCGGCCCCGAGGAGACCCGGTCGCTCGACGAGCTCTACCGAGCCGCCCTCGCGGAGGGCGGAAAGCTCGTGATCTACGCGGGCGGTGACGTCACGACGCAGGCGGACGGCGTGCGCGCCGGTTTCAAGAGCCGCTTTCCCGGCATCGATCTGAATGTTGTCATCGACTACAGCAAGTACCACGACGTCCGGGTGGACAACCAGTTCGCCACCGACACCCTCGTACCCGATGTCGTACAGCTCCAGACCGTCCAGGACTTCGTGCGCTGGAAGGAGCAGGGGCGTCTGCTCGCTTACAAGCCGGCCGGATTCTCGAAGGTGTACGCCCCCTTCAAGGACCCGCATGGAGCCTGGATCGCCGTGCAGGTGGCTGCCTTCAGCTACATGTACGGTCCGGCGGCGGTCGGTTCGGACGTGCCCGCGAGCCCGCTCGACCTCGTCGACGCCAAGTGGAAGGGGCGGATCGCCTCCTCCTACCCGCACGACGACGACGCGGCCCTCTACCTCTACACGCTCTACGTGCAGAAGTACGGCTGGGACTGGCTGGCCCGACTGGCCGCCCAGGAACCGCAGTTCGCCCGCGGCAGCTTCAGCCCCAGGGACGCCGTCACCAACGGACAGAAGGCCATCGGCATCGGCGGCTCCGGCGCGCCTCTGGCCACCGCGCCCGTCAAGTGGGTGCTCCCCGACGGGGCGACGCCGTTCATGTCCTGGGGGCAGCGGGCCGCGATCCTGAAGCAGGCCAAGAACCCCACCGCAGCCAAGCTCTACCTCAACTGGCGGTTGTCCACCGGGGAACAGCAGGCCGCCACCAACGGCTGGTCGGTCCGCACGGACGTCACTCCGCCCACGGGCCTGAAGCCCGTCTGGGAGTACCCGAACGGGAACCTCGACGGGTTCCCCCGCTTCATGGCCGACCGCGCCGCGGTCGAGCGCTGGAAGCAGACGTTCGCTCTCTACTTCGGAGAGGTCAAGGGAGACCCGACGCCGGGCTCGCTCGGACTGCACCCGGGCGCCTGACGCCGACCGGCGCAGCCCCGCGAGGACAAGTCGGTCGACGTGAACAGCTGCCGGGGTACGACCGCCTTCACCCTCGACGCCGGCAACGCCCACCGTCGTGTACGTGAAGTGCGTGCGCTACGGCCACCCGTAGCAGGCGCGAAACGGGCGTCCCCCGGAAGTACCACCCCCGCCCGCATCTCCGCAGGTCAGGGCATGGGACGTCCCAGCGTGACGTCAATCGTCCGCCAGGTCTCCCGACCCCCTCGCGCCGTCCCGCACTCTCGTATCGCCAGGGCGGCGCGGCACCGGAAGCCGCGGCCGAAGCGCCCGGCCGACCCGAGGGGGAACAAGGAATGCGACCCAACATCCTGACGAGGACACTCGTCACCGTCACCGCCGTCGCGGGGATCACCACCGGCGGCCTCGTGGGTACGGGCTTCACGGCACCCCAGCCGGCCCCCGTACCCGCGGCGAGCGCCTCGATTCTCGCCGTGAACAACCTCGGCCTGAGCACCACCCAGGCCCGGCACTGGCAGTGCTTCCTGGACGACTTGGGCTTCAACCCCGGCACGATCGACGGCCAGTTGGGCACCAACAGCTGGAAGGCGGCCCAGTCGTTCTTCAACCACTACGGGTACTACGTCGGCAGCAGGCTCGCCGTGGACGGCGTCGTCGGGACCAACACGATCAAGGCCCTCCAGAAATTCCTGGGCGTCGGCATCGACGGCATCGCGGGCCCCGCGACCAAGGGCGCGTTCGCCAGCTTCAACAACTCCAACTACTGCTGAACGGCGGGGGAGATGAGGATCAGGACCGGCCTGTGCGTAACCGCCGCCCTCATCGGCCTCGCCGGCACCGGCACCACCGCCCACAGCGCCGAAACCGTGGCAGCGGCCTGCAAGAAGAAGGTCGTGGCCTTCAACCACACGGGCTACAAGAAGTGCAACACCACGGCCTCCTGGGTCGACTGGAACGTCGACGGCAAGACGGACGAGGTCTTCGTCGTGGCCCCGAACCGCACGATCTGGCACACCTGGAAGGCCGCGTCCGGCTGGCAGGAACTCCCGGGCAAGGGCAGGGCGGACGACATGCTCGGCCCCGGCCAGGTCGGCGCGGGCATCCGCAGCCGCTGCATCATCGTCCTGGTGACGAAGATGTCGTACCCGTACTGGCAGAACTGCTTCTACAACGGCAAGTGGCACAACTGGACCCAGCCCGGCTGAGATTGACCCCGCACCGTCGGAGGTGACCGTCCGATACCTGGTCCCGCGCCCGCACCACTGGGCGCGGGACCAGTCGCGCGGAACGCCGCGACCCGTTCGTCGGTGAAGCCGATCAGACGTACCCCGGGAACGGTTCCACGCCCGCCAGGACCGCGCCCGCCCCCTCGTACACCGACCCCTGGAGAAAGGCGTGTTGGGGAACGACGGACGCGTCCCGCAGGCAGCGTTCCAGGACGCCGCCGGTCGTCATCGCGGCCGTGCCGCCCAACTGGTAGGCGGCGCGGGTGACTTCGAACGCCGTCTCCGCGAGGTGGGTGGACGCCAGGCGCAGCATGCTCGCCTGCTCCCTCGACGCCGGGTCACCCGACTCCACCGTGGCCCACACCTCGTGCGTCGCCTCGTAGAAGTAGGCCCGCGCCGAACGGAGTTGAGCCTCGGCCCGCGCTACCGCTATGCGGTACGTCGCCCGGTCGGCCGGCTTGGGGGCGCCGGTCCAGGCCGGGCGTCCGCCGTCCGCCGTGACATGGTCGAGGGCGGCGCGGGCGATGCCCAGCCCCACGACCGCGAGCACCTGCGCGGCGTACGGCACCGTCGGGTAGCGGTACAGCGGCTCGTCCACCGTCGCCGGGCCACCGCGCACGAACGTCCACTCCTCCGGGACCACGACCCCGGCCACCGCGAGATCGTGACTGCCGGTCCCACGCAGCCCGATGACGTCCCAGTTCTCGACGATCTCGACCTGCTCGGGCCGCAGCACGGCGGTGCGGGGACGGTTGGCGCGCTCCCCGTCAGCAGCGCTCGCCTTGATACCCACACCCAGCACATCCGCCCCCTGACACCCACTCGCGAACTTCCACCGCCCCTCCACCAGATACCCACCCCCGACCCGCGCCGCCGCCTGCACGGGAAACAACCCTCCCGCGAACACCACATCAGGACCGCCCGCATACAACTCCGCCTGCGTCTCCAGCGGCAGCCCCGCAAGGTAGACCGTCCCCGAACCGAAACTCGCGACCCACCCGGCCGACCCGTCCACCTCCGAGATCCGCTCCACGACCCGCAGGAACTCGGCAGGCGCAAGCGCATCCCCACCGAACCGCCGAGGCACCCCCGCCCGGTACACCCCGGCCCGCTTGAACTCCTCGACCACATCCAGGGGAACACGCCCCTTCGCCTCGAACTCCGCCCGCCGCTCGGCGATCACGGCCAGCACGTGCTCCAACTGCGCCATCAGGGAGTCTCCTTGGGGTACCTCGACGCGTCGTGTGGGTCACGGTACGACACGTGCGAGGCATGCCACCCGGCGAGTTCACCGGGAGCAGATGTCGACGTACCGGGCGACGGTCAACCCGTCCCCGGCGTCGACGCTGTGCCGGCGCAGCAGAGTCACTCCGTCGAGAACGACCCCCTCGCGGGCGAGGACGAAGACGAGCGCGAGGAAGGCGGAACGGGCGTTGCCGTCGTCGAAGGGGTGGAAGTGGCAGATGTCGAGGTACGTGCGCGCGGCGCGGGCGGTGAGCGGAAGGGGCCGCGCCGCATCCCGCGCGCTCTCGGCGAGGCACGCGTCGAGCCGCCCCCGGGTGTCCGGGCCGATGCCGTACCGCTCCCGCCCGCGCTTCGCGAAGGCGGGCAGCGTACGGAACTCCGGGTCCGTCCCGAGGACATGCCGCTGCCAGCTCCGCAACAGCTCGAAGTCGAGCACCGCACCCCGCTCCGCGTCACGGCGGAGCAGGTCGAGGGCAGTGAGCAGGCCCTGTGCTCGGGCGGGGTCCAGGGCCGCGTCGAAGGCCCGGATGTCCTCGGCGGCTCCGTCCCGCGCGGGCGTCACCGGCTCGCCGTCCGGCGGCGCCTCGTCCCAGGGGACCGTCTCCCGTACGGCGAGCCACCGCGCGAGGTGGTCCGGCGGGGCCGGGGCGACGGGCGGCGCGTCGGCGTCGTCCGGCCGCAGGGACCCCGCGAGGCGCTCCGCGACGTCGTCCACGAGCACGGCATCGGGCTCGGCCCAGCTCTTGAACCGGCCCCCGATCGCCTCGTCGACCAACTCACGCGCGAGAGCGGGCGCGACACCCCAGCGGGCGAGGAACCAGGTCAGCACCTGACGGCAGTGCCCGTACCAGCCGCTGCCGCCCCCCGTGCGGTCGGCCACCTGGAGGACGATCTTCCGGACCGCACCCTCCCACAGCACCCGCTGCTCCTCGACGTCCGCCACCTCCAGCGGATACGCCTCGAACCGGTCCGCGAGGTTCTCCAGCCACTCACGCCACTCGCACAACGCCGCGACGACCCGGTCGAGCGTCTCCTCCGGGACGGTCACCGAATCCTGGGGACAGCACCAGGACCCGACCGGCCCCCCGTCGAAATCCCCCTCGTCGAGCGCCCACCGCCAGCCCACGGCCCACTGGCCGTAGCGTTCGGCGAGAGCCTGGGACATGGCATCGGCCCAGGGCGTCGCCACCTCCCAGCTCCAGGTGCTCATTGCCCGGTCCGAGGGAGGAACCTCCGGCCGGACCGGCACCCTGCGCGCGGGCCCGAGCGCCCGCACCACCTCCGACGCCGTCCCGCTGTCGAAGGGGTACCGCGCGGGATCCACGTCGTCCCAGTCCAGCAAACGGGGGTTCGTCTCGTAGCTCACCGAGCCAGCCTGCCGTCCAACTGCCCGCCGCTCCACCGCATTTATTCCAGCGGCACCACCCCGCCCAACCGCTCGGTGAGCGCCCGAGCCGCCCCCATCACCTGCCCCGCCAGTTCCGGCAGCCGCTCGTGGGTCACCCGGGACGCGGGCCCCGAGACGCTGATCGCCGTGAGGACCGTGCCGGTGTGGCCGAAGACGGGAGCGGCGACGCACCGGATGTCGCGTTCGTTCTCGACGTCGTCGACGGCGTAGCCGAGTGCGCGGACGGAGGCGAGCTCGGCGCGCAGGAGGGCGGGGGTCGTGAGGGTGGAAGGGGTGCGGGCGGGCAGGCCCGCCGCGAGGACCTCGGCCAGGACCGCGTCCGTCGAGTGCGCCAGGAACGCCTTGCCGGTCGCCGTGCAGTACGCGGGCTGCCGTCCCCCCACCCGCGAGTGCATCCGTACCGCCTGCGGGCTCTCCACCTTGTCGATGTACACGATCTCCGGCGGATCGAAACTCACCAGGTGAACGGCCTCCCGGGCGTCCTGCGCGAGCTGGTGCAGCAGCGGGGAAGCCGTACGCCGGATGTCGAGCCGCTCCAGGTAGACCTGGCCGAGGAGGGCGTTCTGCGGGCCGAGCCGGTAGTGGCCGCTCTCGGGGTCCTGGTCGACGAGGCGGGTCTCGCGCAGAGGGGCGACGAGCCGCAGCACCGTGCTCTTGCTCATGCCGAGCCCCGTCGCGAGATCGGTGAGCGACGTGCCCTGGGGGTGGCCGTCGTCCTCGGCGAGGTACATGAGGAGGCCGAGCGCGCGGCGCAGGGACGAGGAGGAGTTGCGGGGGGTCTCGGAGGTCACGCGGCGGACCCTACCGTACTGCATTGCAAAACAGAATGTTACATATCGAAATCCTGCATTGACGCTGGTCGGGGCGCGGGCTAATTTCTCCGCAACGCCAAGCCGTGCAATGCGAAATTAGATTCTGCATTGCAAAACAAACCGGCTACCCCTGAGGCGATCCCCCTCCCGGAAGGGAGCCCCCGTGCAGAGATTCCGTCACCGTACCCGCCCATTCCTGCTGATGTGTGCCGGTGTGACCACCGCCGCATCCCTCACCGCCTGCACCTCGGTCAGCGCGGCCACCGGCGGCGCGCAGTCCTCCACCCTCCAGGAGGTCGTCCGGCGCGGCACCCTGAACGTCGCGAGCTGCCTGACCTTCCCGCCGTTCGGGTCCCTCGACAAGAACAACAAGCCCCAGGGCTACGACGTGGACGTGGCCACCGCGATGGCGAAGGCCCTCGGCGTCAAGGTCCACATCGTCGACACCACCTCCGCGAACCGCATCCCCAACCTCCAGACCAGGAAGGTCGACGCGGTCGTCTGCAACTTCACGACCACCGCCGAACGCGCCAAGCAGGTCAACTTCAGCACCCCGTACGTCGTCGCCGGCGAGGTCCTCCTCGTGAAGAAGTCCAGCGGCATCGCCACGCTGGGGGACCTGACCGGCAAGGCGGTCGCCGTCACCAAGGGCTCCACCAACGGCGACGCGGTCAAGGCCGCCAACCCGAAGGCGAGGATCCAGGAGTACGACAGCTCCTCCTCGGCCGTCCTCGCGGTCAAGCAGGGCCAGGCGGACGCGATGGTCGAGGACTCCAACTTCCTCAACTACCAGGCGAAGAAAGACAGTTCGCTCACCGTCACCAAGGACTCGGTCGTCCCCCTCGAATACAACGGCATCGGCCTCCCCCTCGGCGACGCCACCTGGACCCAGTGGGTCGACACCTGGCTGAGGGAGTTCAACACCTCCGGCGAGGCCGGCGCCCTCTACAAGAAGTGGTTCGGCGTCGAGCGGGTCTTCCCGCTCAACCCGGCCTACTGACAAGGGGGTTCACATGTTCGTCGACTGGAGCTACGCGCTGCGCGACTGGTCCACCTACCTCGACGCCGCCTGGCTGACCCTGCAACTCTCCCTGGCGGCCTTCGCGCTGGCCTTCGCCCTCGGCCTCCTCGGCGCCCTCGCCCGCCGCTCCCGCCACCTCGCCCTGCGCGCCCCGGCGGCCGTGTACGTCGAGGTCATGCGCAACACCCCGGTGCTGCTCCAGATGTTCGTGGCCTACTTCGTCCTGCCCTCGGCGGGCCTGCGCCTGACTCCCGTACAGGCAGGGGTACTCGCCCTCGGCGTCAACGTCGGCGCCTACCTCACGGAGATCTTCCGCGCCGGCATCGACGCCGTACCGACCGGCCAGCGGGAAGCCGCGAAAGTCCTGGCCCTCAGCCCCGTACGGACCTTCGCGCACGTCGTCCTCCCGCAGGCCCTGCGCAACGTCTACCCCGCCGTCGTGGGCCAGCTCGTCCAGATCATCCTCGGCTCCTCGCTGCTCTCGGCGATCTCCGTGCCCGAGCTGACGGGTACGGCGATGGTCGTCAACTCCCGCACGCTGCTGACGGTTCAGGTCTTCGGCATCGCGGCGGTGCTCTACCTGGTGCTGACCAACGCGGTCGCGCTGGCCGCAGGTCTGGTGGGCCGCGTGGCGTTCCGGCCGCCGCTGAAGGCCGCCGCCCCGAAGCGCCGCGCCGTACGCCGCCTGCTGCTGAAGGGAGCGTGACATGGACTTCTCGCTCCTGTGGTCCAACCGCGAGCTCTACCTCGACGGCCTGAGGTCCACCGTCCTGCTCTCCCTCGCCGCGATCGGCACCGGCACCCTCCTCGGCGTCCTCGTCGCCGCCGTACGCACCAGCCGCGTACCCGTCCTCGCCCAGCTCGGCCGGGTCTACCTGGAGGTGTTCCGGGGCACGCCGCTGCTCATCCAGATGCTGTTCCTGTACTTCGGCATCGCCTACATCGCCCCGATGGGGCTCACCGTCTTCGGCGCCGCCCTCGTCGCCCTCACCCTCTACCAGGGCGCCTACATCGCGGAGATCTTCCGCGCCGGGATCGAGGCCGTACCGCGCGGGCAGTGGGAGGCGGCGCGCGTGCTGGGACTGGGCCGGGTACGGACGTTCGTCAGCGTCGTCCTCCCGCAGACCCGGACGATCGTCCTGCCGCCGCTCGTCGGGCAGTACCTGTCTCTCATCAAGGACACCTCGATCGCCGTCGTCATCGGGTACGTCGAACTCCTGCGCCAGGGACAGGCCGTCATCGACCGCTCCGGCGACCCCGCCACCTCGTACCTCGCCGTCGCCGCCCTCTACTTCGCCGTCTGCTACCCGCTGTCGCTGCTCGTGCGGCGCATGGAACGAAAGGCGCTCCCCGTATGACCACCGCACGAATCTCCCTGTCCGGAGTGCGCAAGCGCTTCGGTGACCTGGACGTCCTCCAAGGCGTCGACATCGACGTCGAACCCGGCGAGGTCGTCGTCCTCATCGGCGCCAGCGGCTCCGGCAAGTCCACGCTGCTGCGGATCATGTGCGACCTGGAGCGCGCGGACGGCGGCGAGGTGTGGGTGAACGGCGTCCCGCTGCACGACCGTAAGCGCGCCCCTGAGATCTTCGGGCACGTCGGGATGGTCTTCCAGCAGTTCAACCTGTTCCCGCACAAGACGGCACTCGGCAACGTCACCCTCGCCCTGCGCAAGGTCCGGGGCCTCGACAAGGCCGACGCCGAGGAACGCGGCCGGTCCGCGCTCGCCCGCGTCGGGCTCGCCGACAAGGCCGGCAGCTACCCCGCGCAGCTCTCCGGCGGCCAGCAGCAGCGCGTCGCCATCGCCCGCGCGCTCGCCATGGACCCGAGCGTCATGTTCTTCGACGAACCGACCTCCGCGCTCGACCCCGAGCTGGTCGGGGAGGTCACCGGCGTCATGCGGTCCCTCGCCGAGGACGGCATGACCATGGTCGTCGTCACCCACGAGATGCGGTTCGCGAAGGACACGGCCGACCGGGTCGTCTTCATGGACGGCGGTGTCGTCCTCGAACAGGGGCCGCCGCAGGAGGTGTTCGCGAACCCGACACAGCCGCGGACCCAGCAGTTCCTGCACCGCGTACTGGACACGTGAAGGACCACCCCGTGCACCTCCCCCCGGACGTCGTGTGCGTCGGCGAGACCATGGCTGTCCTCAGCCCGCCGACCGCGACCCCCCTCGCCCACCAGACCCACCTCGCCCTCACGGTCGGCGGCGCCGAGTCGAACGTCGCGTGCACGCTGGCGGCGTTCGGACACCGGGCCGCCTGGGTGGGCCGCGTCGGCGCCGACCCCTTGGGACGGCGTGTCCTGAACGACCTGGCAGCGAACGGTGTCGACATCTCGTGCGCAGAGACCGACCCGGACCGGCCGACGGGCGTGTACTTCAAGGACCCCGGCACCGAGGGCACCGGCACGTACTACTACCGCCGGGATTCAGCGGCTACGGCGATGAGTACGGCCTTGACGACCCTGCCCATGCTGCATGACGCCCGCATCCTCCACCTCACCGGCATCACCGCCGCCCTCTCGGACACGTGCGCCGACCTGGTCGAGGCCCTCGTCGTACACCGCGCGATCCCCGGCCCCCTCATCTCCTTCGACGTCAACCACCGCCCCGCGCTCTGGCGCACCGACGCGGCCCCCGCACTCCTCGCCCTCGCCCGCGCCGCCGACATCGTCTTCGTGGGCCGAGACGAAGCGGAGAACCTCTGGCACACGGGCACGGCCGAGGAGATCCGGAAGCTGATCCCCGGCCCGACCCTGGTGGTGAAAGACGCGAGTCATGGAGCGACGGTGTACGCCCCTCAAGAGCCCACCGCCTTCGTCCCCGCCCCCGCCGCCCGCGTCGTCGAACGCGTCGGCGCCGGTGACGCCTTCGCCGCCGGATACCTCGCCGCCCGCCTCGAATCCCGCACCCCCGCCGACGCCCTGCGCCTCGGTCACCTCGTCGCCGCAGCGACCCTCGCGACCCGCGCCGACATCCCCCCGCCCCTCACCCGCACCGCCCTCAACGACCACCTCGCCCTCGACGACGCGGCCTGGTCCGCGCTGACCCTCTAGGAGTACGACGATGAGCCACCGCGCGATCCGCACCGACGGCGCACCCGCGCCCGCCTGGGCCTTCTCGCAGGGCGTCCGCAAGGGACCGATCCTCCAGGTCTCCGGCCAGGGACCTCAAGACCCGGCCACCGGCGCCTACTTGTACGAGGGCGACGTCAAGGCGCAGACCCGCCGCACCCTGGACAACGTCCGCGCGATCCTCGAAGCGGGCGGCGCGGGCGTCGGCGACGTCGTCATGTTCCGCGTCTACCTCACCACCCGCGCCGACTTCGCCGCGATGAACGAGGTGTACGCCGAGTTCATCGCCGAACACGTCCCCGAGGGCGCGCCCAAGCCGTGCCGGACGACCGTGTTCGTCGAACTCCCGCACGAGGTCATGCTCGTGGAGATCGACGCGCAGGCGGTCGTGGAGTGATCCTCGACTGGCGCTTCAAGTCCGTGCCGGACCACGCGTGGGGGAGTACGGCCGCCGAGTTCCTCGCGACCCGCCCCACCCTGGACGAGTTCGGCACACCCCTCCTCACCCTCGACGCGTCCGCCCTCGAACACAACCTGCGCACCATGGCCGACTGGTGTGCGGCGGCCGACGTCGACCTCGCGCCCCACGGCAAGACCACCATGGCCCCCGCCCTCTGGCAGCGCCAACTCGACGCCGGGGCACGGGGGATCACCCTCGCGACCCTCGCACAGGTCCGCGTCGCCCGCGCCTTCGGCGTCCAGCGGATCCACCTCGCGAACGCCCTCCTCGACCCGGCCGGCCTGCGCTGGATCGGCGCCGAACTCGACCGCGACGCCGGGTTCTCCTTCACCTGCTGGGCCGATTCCCCGCGCACGGTCGACCTGCTGCGCTCGGCGTACACCGGGGAGCGTCCGCTCGACGTGTGCGTCGAACTCGGCGCGGAGGGCGGGCGGACGGGGGTGCGCGGCGTGGACGAGGCCGTCGCGGTGGGCCGAGCGATCTGCGCGGACTCGCGGCTGCGGCTCGTCGGGGTGAGCGGATACGAGGGCGCCCTCAAGTCCACCGCCGCGATCGAGAGTTACCTCCGCGACATGGTCGTCCTGCACGAAAGGCTGCGCACGGACGGCCTGCTGGAAGTCCCGGACCCGGTCGTCACGGCGGGCGGCAGCGCCCACTTCGCCACGGTCGTACGGGAGTTGGCGCCCGTCCGCGCCACCGGCACCCGTATCCTCCTGCGCTCCGGCGCCTACCTCATCCACGACGACGGCTACTACCGCACCGTCTCCCCACTGCCCCTCCGCAGCGCGATGCACGGCTGGACCCGGGTGATCTCCCGCCCCGAACCGTCCCTCGCGCTGCTCGACGGCGGCAAGCGGGACTTCCCGTACGACGAGGGGCTGCCCGAACCCCAACTGGTCCGGGGCGGCGGCGCGTTGACCGGCGCGCGGGTTACCGCCCTCAACGACCAGCACACGTTCCTGCGTGACGCGGACGTCCAGGTCGGCGACATCGTCCGCCTCGGCCTCTCCCACCCCTGCACCGCGTTCGACAAGTGGAACCTGATCCCGGTCCTGGACGACGCGAACGCCCCCCACCCTCAAGTCGTCGACCTGGTAAGGACGTTCTTCTGATGCCCGACTTCCTGGACACCCTCGCCGAGGACCGCGTCATCGCGGTGATCCGAGCCCCCGAGATCCCGGACGCCGCAGCCCTGGCCACCGCGCTGGCGGAAGGCGGCATCCCCTGGATCGAGTTCACGTACACCACTCCCGACCTCCCCACCCACCTCCGCCGCGCCGCCTCGGTCCCCGGCTGCCGCATAGGCGCGGGCACGGTCCTCACGGCGGCGCAGGCGGAGGCGGCGATCGAGGCGGGCGCGACGTACTTGGTGACGCCGGGGTGCCGGGAGGAGGTGGCGGAGGTGGCGATAGCCTCACAAGTCCCCCTGATCATGGGCGCGTTCACCCCGACGGAGGTGGCCCGAGCCCTGGATCTGGGTGCGACGGCGATCAAGATCTTCCCGGCCCACTCCCTGGGCCCCCGCTACTTCAAGGATCTCAACGGCCCTTATCCCGCCGCCCCCTTGATCGCCTCCGGCGGCATCAACCCCACCAACGCCGCCCACTTCCTCACCTCCGGCGCCCACGCGGTCTGCGCGGGTTCCGACGTGGTCCCGGCGAACACGGTCGCGACCGCGGACTGGCCCGAAATAACGCGCCGTGCAAAGGGGTTCGTGGCGGCACTCGGTAATCCCATTTCCCTCCCGTCACTCCGGTGACACGGGAATGCCGGCTTCCTCATAGGCGTACGGAAATTCGCAAAACGTACATGCATCCGTATCCTCTCCCGGCGCGTCTCTAGGAGCAAAACCCGCTGCTCCAGGAGGAATTCGATGCGCCGACGACTTGTCATTTCCGTGCTCACGGCCGCGATGTGCGGTACGGCGCTGGTGGGTACGGCCTCGTCCGCGAGTGCTGATGTCAAAGCGGTCAAGGCGGTCAAGGCCGTCGACTGCCGGAAAGTGAAGTGTGTGGCGCTGACGTTCGACGACGGCCCCGTCGCGGACACGAAAAGGTTGCTGAAGACGTTGAGCGACCGGAATATCAGAGTCACGTTCTATCTCGTGGGGCAGAACGTGCAACGCAACCCCTCGGTGGCGAAGTCGATAGCCAAGGCGGGCCACCAGATAGGGAACCACAGCTGGGATCACGCGGATCTCACGAAACTGAGTGCCGCGAAGATCAACGCGGAGTTCTCGCGGACGGACACGGCGATCCGGCAGGCGACGGGCCTCAGGCCGAGCACCGTGCGGGCGCCGTACGGGGCGAACAACGCGGCCGTACGGAAAGCGGCGGCCCGCCCGCTCGTGCACTGGAGCATCGACACCCTGGACTGGAAGTACCGCGACACCGCCCGCCTGATCAAGACGGTCACCACCCAGAGCAGGCCCGGCGACATCGTCCTGATGCACGACATCCACAAGACGACGGTCAGCGCGGTCCCCGCCATCATCACGGGCCTCAAGTCCCGGGGCTTCCACATCGTCACGGTCGACCAGCTGTTCGCCCCGGCGAAACTCCCCGCCGGGAAGGTCACGTACGACAACCGCAAGGCCTACAAACCCTGATCACCAGGGCGAGTCCGGCACCGTCCCGCTCTGCGACAGCAACTCCACGACGGCGTCCCCCCGTTCGGTCCGGCCGATCCACACGTTGCGGCCCTGCCGGTACCGTTCGAGGAGCCCGGCGTCGATGAGCTGCCGGCAGTGGTGGGTGGCGTTGGCGGGGCTGCAATCGAGGAGCTTGGCGAGGCACCCCATGGTGAGGGGATGCGCGGCGGTACGCAGGATGGTGGCGCGCAACGGGCCGACGACGAGGGCGAGGGGATCCTTGGCGGGGGAGGGCGCCACCGCCGAGGACTCCCAGAGGCGCCCGACCCCGGGCAGCGGATAGCCGATCCACACCAGGTCGGGACGGTCGAGCGCGAACATCGACGCCCCCGGCCCGGAGAGGATCGGCACGAGGACGAGCCGGCGCCCGTCGAGCGCGTACGTGTCGGCCTGCGGATCGGGCAGCCGCAGGCTCTCGCCGACGAGCTGGAACCGCGGGCTGAGATCCTGGAGCACCGCCTCCGAACAGTCCTGGAGGACGGCGGCACCGACCCGCTCCGTCTCCCGGCGCAGGTACGCCTCCGCGCCCCGCCAGACCGGCTCGAACTCCTGCCACACCCGCCGCAGCACCTCGGCATAGCCGTGGATCCACTGCTGGGGCCGGTCCACGACGGGCCGCCACTGCGGAGGCACCTCGCCCCCGAACTCCGCCTCCAGCTCGTCCAGCAGCGTCCCCGGCGAGAGGTCCGTCAACTGCGCGAACTGGGCCGCCGCGTCCCCCTCCGGCATGCACGCGGTCGGCGTGACACAGTCCGGGATGATCGAGTACCCGGGCGCGAACAGGGGCCGCAGCACCGCCGCCCCCGCCTCGGGCACCGCACCCCGGACGATCTCCCGCCACTTGCGCGACACCCCGTGACTGCGCGCCCCGAACACGTCGGCCACCAGCGACAACAGCGTCGCGCTCTGATGGGCCGCGAGAGAGATCCGCACCTCGGCGAGCGGGCCGAGACGCAACTCGGTGTGACTGTGCATCGAACGTTCCCCACTGCGCGTCTCAAGACGGGCCGTTCCCGTCGACGAGCGTAGGGAACAGGGCGTGCCCTGCGGGCACCAGCCTGTGCACGAGGACTCCCCATTTCATGCACAACGCCCCAGTACAGTGGCCGTCCGGGCGGGGGATCTGGGAGTGCACCGGCATGACGGACAACGAGGACCGTACGGAGTCGTTCGAGGCGGCGGCCTCGTCCCTGTTCGCCCCGCTGCGGGTGACGGACCCCGTCCCCGTCTTCCACGCGACGTTCGAGCACGCGGCCATCGGCCCCGCCGCCGTCGCCCGCATCAAGGCCACCGGCGCGACCGTCGTCCGCGACGACCGCACCATCACCTCCGCCGACCGCGAATGGGTCCACCTCACCCTCCTGCACGGCGGCCGGCTCGGCGTGGGTCAGGACGGCCGCGCCACCGCGCTGGCCCCCGGCGAGTTCTTCGTCTGCGACAACACCCGCCCCTACCGCATCATCGGCGACGGCCCCACCGACATGACCGTCCTGTGCGTGCCCCGCGCGAGCCTCGGCCGGCACGTGGACGCCATCGGCCGCCGCACCGCCCTCGCCGTGTCCGCCCGTACCGGCATCGGCGCGCTCCTCGGCCACGCCCTGTCCCCGGACGCCCTCCCCGGCCGGGCCGAACCCCGCGCCCACCTCGCGGACGCGCTCACCGCCCTCCTCCTCGCCGAGTTCGCCGACACCGCCCCCGAGCGGGCCCCGGTCGCCAGCGCCCTCGCCGACCGCATCCGCGTCTACGTCCTCGCCCACCTCGACGACCCCCTCCTCACCGCCGAACACGTCGCCCGCCGCCACCACCTCTCCGTCCGCTACCTGCACTCCCTCTTCAAGGGCGCCGACCTCACCTTCACCGCCTGGATCCGCCACGAACGCCTCCTGCGCATCCGCCGCGACCTCCTCGACCCCGCCCTCACCGACCGCTCCACCGCGGCCGTCGCCGCCCGCTGGGGCGTCCTCGACACCAAGCACCTCGGCCGCTCCCTGAAACGCGAGTTCGGCGAGACGGTCGCCGACCTGAGACGCCCCCGGGGATGATGGGTCTCGTGCCGCTCGACAGTGAGGAGCTCCCCATGGACATGGAGCGGATCATCAACCGCGTCACCGACAAGCAGCACCTCGGGCCCGACGCGCAGGTCGACGACAAGGCGCTCGTCTTCGTGCCGGCCGACCCCGCGCTCACCGACCCGTTCCTGGCGCTGGTCGAGGACTGGTTCTCGAAGCCGGGGTTCGAATGGCACCCGCACCGAGGGCTTGAGACCGTCACGACGGTTCTCGACGGCGTCCTCGAACACGGCGACAACCTCGGACACACGGGAGCCCTCGAACCCGGCGAGGTCCAGTGGATGACCGCAGGACGCGGCATCATCCACCGCGAACTGGCCTACCGCGACGAGCACGCGCACGTCCTCCAGATGTGGCTCAACCTCCCCGCAGCGAAGAAGCTCACCCCCTCCCGCTACCAGGACCTCACCCGCGCGGCGATGCCCCGCATCGAGACCCCGGGCGTACGGATCGACGTCCACGCGGGCACCGTGGACGGCGTCACCGGCGCGGCGGACACCCACCACCCGGTCCAGGGCCTGGTCGCGACCCTCGACCCGGAGTCCTCGTACACCCTCCGAGTCCCCCCGGAACACCGCCTGTTCGCGTACGTCATGAACGGCCGCCTGCTCGTCGCGGGACGAGAACTCCACGCGGGCCGCACCGGCTGGTCCGACCCCGTCGAGGGCCCCGCCCCCACGACCCTCCACCTCATGGCCACCGACCCCGAGCACCCCGCCCGCGTCATGATCTACAGCGGCACACCCCTGCGTGAACCCGTGGCCCTCGGCGGCCCGTTCGTCATGAACACCAAGGACGAGATCGCCCAGGCGTTCACGGACTTCCACGGCGGCACGTTCGGCCCGGTCCCGCGCACGGCGAGGCTCGCGTACGACAGGTGACGCACCCCACGCACCCCCCACGCTCCCCGCAGGAAAGGCAGGACCCCCGCATGACCCTCCGCTGCGCCGTACTCGACGACTACCAGGACGTAGCCCTGACCTCGGCGGACTGGAGCCCCCTCGCCGGACAGGTCGACGTCCGCACCCTCCGCGAGAACATCACCGACCATGACCGCCTGGCCGGCGAACTCGCCGACTGCGAGATTGTCGTGGCCATGCGCGAACGCACCCCCTTCGACGCCGCCCTCCTGGAACGGCTCCCGAAGCTGCGCCTCCTGGTGACGACGGGTATGCGCAACGCGTCCATCGACCTCACGGCGGCGGCCGGACAGGGCGTCACCGTCTGCGGTACGGCGAGCAGCGCGACCCCGCCCGCCGAACTCACCTGGGCCCTGCTCCTGGGCCTCGCACGGCACCTCACCACCGAGGCGCGGGCCCTGCGCGAGAACGGCCCCTGGCAGTCGACCGTCGGCCAGGACCTCGCCGGCCGCACCCTGGGCCTCCTCGGACTCGGCCGCCTCGGCAGCCAGGTCGCCCGCGTCGCCACGGCGTTCGGCATGGACGTCCTGGCCTGGAGCCAGCACCTGACAGCGCAGCGCGCGGCGGACGCGGGAGTCCAACTCGCCGCCTCCAAGGAGGACTTGCTGGCCCGCAGCGACTTCGTCTCGATCCACCTCGTCCTCTCCGACCGCACCCGCGGCCTCCTCGGCGAACCCGAACTGCGCGCGATGCGCCCCCACGCGTACCTCGTCAACACCTCGCGCGCGGCGATCGTCGACCGGGACGCCCTGATCCGAGCCCTCCGCGAACACTGGATCGCCGGAGCCGGCCTGGACGTCTTCGAGACGGAACCCCTCCCCGCCGACGACCCCCTGCGCACCCTCCCGAACGTCCTCGCGACCCCGCACCTCGGGTACGTCACCGAGCGGAACTACCGGACGTTCTACGGGCAGGCGGTGGAGGACATCGCGGCGTACCTGGCGGGGGAGCCGGTGCGGGTGCTGACCAAGAGCTGACGTACCCGGTAGGGGGCAAGCGACCCGCCGTTCGGCTCAGCTCGCCCCTCACCGCACCCCCCACCCCGTTTTGCTGGCCCCATGAGGACCAACTGGATGTGGCGTGTGGTGACAGCGGCGGCCGTCCTGGCCGCGACGGCCTCCCCGGCGGCGTCGGCGGCGGACGGCACGTCGCCGTGCACGGCCGGGACAGGCCCGTACCAGCGACAGCTGGAGCGCCACCTGAAACTCCCGCAGGACGGCAGTCAGTCGCCCGCCGACTGCGAGGCGATCCGCGCGTTCCAGGCCCGCAGCGGCCTCTCCCCGGCGAACGGGTACGCCGGCTACCCGACGTACCGCATGGCGCTGGTCGCCCAGGCCGCCCGCAACCCCAACGCGGCCCGCCGCTGCCCGGTCGGCTCGCACCGGGTGGCCTGCGTGGACCTGGGCCGCCAGCTGATGTGGGTGCAGAAGGGCAAGCGCGTGCTCTACACCCCCGTACCCATCCGCTCGGGCCGCGACGGCTACGAGACCCGCACCGGCACCCACCGCGTCCACCTCCGCCACAAGGACCACTACTCGTCCCTCTACAACCGCTCCCCGATGCCGTATACGCAGTTCTTCGACGGCGGCCAGGCGTTCCACGGCTCGTACGGCGACCTCTTCAAGGGCGGTTCCCACGGCTGCGTCAACCTGCGCGTGGGCGACGCGCGGCGGCTGTGGGGCGTGCTGAAGAAGGGGGACCGGGTGGTCGTCTGGGGGACCCGGCCGGGGATCGTGCGGGAGGTCGGCCCCGGGGCGTGAGCCTCAGCCGGTCCGGCGGATCAGGAGGATGTGGTCGACGACCTCGGCCTTCTGACCGCCGGGACCGGTCGCGATACGGCGGGGAGCGTCGGCGCGCTCGACCGTCCAGACCGCCGGATCGAGGCTGATACCGGCGGCGACGTCCTTCGGGCTCGCGTAGTGCGTATCCGGATCCTGGTTCCACGACCACGGCGCCGCCGACCCGTGGTCGACGACCAGCAGCCGCCCGCCGGGCCGCAGCGCGTGCGCGGCCGTACGGAGCGCACTCGCCCGGTCGAAGGCGTACGGCGTTTGCAGAAACTGCGCGCTGACCAGGTCGAACTCCCCGGCGGGGAAGGACTCGCCGAGATCGTGCCGTACGGCGTTGACGCGCTCGCCGAGCCCTCGCGTGCGCGCGAGGTCCGCGAGGCGTCCGACCGCGACCGCCGAGATGTCGACGGACGTGACCTGCCACCCCTGCCCGGCGAGCCACAGCGCGTCGCCGCCGTCCCCGCAGCCGAGGTCCAGCGCGTCGCCCGGCGCCAGCCCCGTCACCAGTTCCGTGAGGCGCGCGTTCGGGCGGGGATCGCCGGCCGCCTCGCGGGCCGCGTAGACGCCGTCCCAGAAGGTGAACGCGTCGGTGGTGTCCATCGGGAACTCCTCGTGTCGGTGGACGGCCAGTCTCACCAGGCGCTCCGCGAGAGGGCACGGAAAGTTGCGGGAACGGCAAAACCGGCCCCGCCAGGACGACGGAGCCGGTTGTTGTCGAGCGTTACGCGGAAGCCCCGCGGGCCCGTCGCCGCAGCGCGAACACCGTCGCCACCGCGCCCGCCGCGAGCACTCCGCCCCCGAGCGCGACCGGCACCACCGGAGACGTCGTGGACGTGTCGGCGGCGACGTTCTGCGCCTTGAGGTCGGCGATGTACTGCGGCGAGGCCGCCGTACGCGGGTAGTGGCTCGGGATCGGCTTGACCGACTTCACGGAGCCGTCCGTGTTCAGCAGCACCTGCTTGTTGTTGGGGTGCCGGAAGTCGAACATCCAGGCCAGGGTGTTCGCGCGCTTGTCGAAGGACCCGTCACCGATCCGCCCGGTGTGCCAGTTGTCCTCGATGAACTTGGTGATCGACGCCTGCTCGGTCGCCGTGTGGTCGATCGCGTTGGCCTTGCTGTACGGCGAGACGACGAGCAGCGGCTGCCGGGTGCCGGGGCCGCAGCGGTCGGCGTACCCGTGCGTCGCGGCCGGTCCTGACTGGCAGGCGGGGGAGTCGACGGCCTTGCCGTTCGAGCCGAGCGTCGAGTCCTTCGAGCCGTTCAGGACCTTCGACGTGACGTGGTCGTACCAGCCGTCGGAGTCGTCGTACGCGATCACGACCGCCGTCGACTTCCACTCCGGGGACTGCTGGAGCGCGTTGATCTCCTTGACCAGGAAGTGCTGTTCGTCGACCGGGTCCGAGTAGGCGGCGTGGCCGTCCTGGTACTCGGCGGCCTTGAGGAAGCTCACCGCAGGGAGCTTGCCGGCCTTGACGGTCGCGTCGAAGTCGGTGAGGTCGTAGTTGTGGTTCGCGCGGCCCGCGTGACCGATCTCGGCGAGGTTCTTCGGCGCGAGGTGGTGCGGGTTCGACGTCGACCTGTAGTACTGGAACGGCGAGTGGTGCGGCGAGTAGTCCTCGACGGCCGCGCCGCCGACGTTCGTGTGCGTGGCGCCCGCGCACTTCGCGTGGTCGTCGCTCTTGCCGTTCCACGCGGTGCTCGGCCGGAACCCGCCCTGGAACCAACCCCAGCTCACACCCTTGGAGTTGAGCAGGTCACCGATGTTCTTGCCCTGCATCTGCGCGAGCGCGTTCGTGCTCGTGCGGTCTTTGTCCGAGCAGTCGTCGAACGCCGGGTCGGGGTCGTTGACGAGCGTGCCGACACCCTTCGCGTCCGGCGAGATCACCGTGTACGAGTCCGGCTTCGCCGTCTTCTCGCCGGTCGCCGGGTCGACGGAGACGACGCCGTGGGTCTGGCCGGAGACCAGGTTCAGCGCGCCGGGCGTGGACGGGCCGTAGACCGAGCTGAAGGAGTGGTCGCCGAGCGCGTAGTGCTGGGCGTAGTTCCACAGCGCGGTGACGGTGTTGCCGTCGTAGTAGTCCATGACCAGGCCGGGCTCACCGAACAGGCCGGTGCACTTGTCGACCTCGGTGTTCTCGACGTACTTGTCTGCCTTGCCGCCGTTCGCCGCGTACTGCTCCGGGCCGTAGGAGTGGTTCTGGTCGCAGGTCATCGCCTGCGCGGAGGTGAGCCGCTTCGGCGCGTACAGGTTCGGATTCTTCTTCAGCAGGCCCGCGTTCGACAGGTTGTCGGCCTTCGGGGTGTGCGCGGCGGCCCGGAACGTCGTGCCGTCCGTGTTCGCGGCCTGCGGGTAGGTGCCGAAGTAGTGGTCGAACGACACGTTCTCGTCGTAGATCACCACCAGGTGCTTGATCGGCGTCTCGGTGTGCGGGGTGCCGTGGTGGCCGTGCGCGGTGGCCGCCGAGGCGGGGACGGCGCCGCTCGCGGCGGCCAGGGCAGCCGCGCCGAGCAGGGCGCCGACGCGTGCCACGCGCCGTACGCCGGAGTGGGTGGGTATGCCGATCATGCGGGTCTCGCCTTCCAGTCAGGACATTCTCATGTGAACTTGAACTTTTCTTGACACCGTCAGGACGCCGTCAGGCCAGAAGAGTTCGGCCCAGCCAGTCCGACCCGTCCCGTACCCCCGGCAGCGCGAAGAAGTACCCGCCCCCGAACGGGCTGACGTAGTCCACCAGCGGCTCCCCGGCCAGCCTCTTCTGCACCGCCTCGAACTGCCGCGCCAGATCCTGCTGGTAGCACGTGAACAGCAGCCCCATGTCCAGGTTCCCGTTGCTGTCCACGCCCCGGTCGTAGTTGTAGCCCCGACGCAGGATGCGCTGACCGTCGGTCGAGGACGTCCGGGGGTTCGCCAGCCGGATGTGACTGTCCAGCGGGATCACCGAACCCTTGGGATCCTGCGGGTAGTTGGGTACGTCCGTCTCGCGCCGGCCGTCGAGCGGCGCGCCCGTGTCGCGGGCCCGGCCGAACATCCGCTCCTGCTCGGTGATCGAGACGCGGTCCCAGAACTCGACGAGCATCCGGATGAGCCGGACGACCTGATAGGTGCCGCCTGTCGCCCACGCCGGTTCGCCGTCGCCCGCGCCGACCCACACCAGGCGGTCCATCTCGCGGGCGCTGCCGGTGTCCGGGTTGGCGATGCCGTCCTTGAAACCCAGGTGGTTGCGGGGCGTTCCCGAGGGGCGCGGGGGGCTGATGAACCCGTCCATGCGCCACCGGATCTGCATCCCGCCGCGTGTGTGCCGGGCGACGTGGCGCAGGGCGTGCAGGACGGTGTCCGCGCTGGCTGCCGTGAACTGGACGCTGAGGTCGCCGTGGCACCAGTCCGGGTTCAGGTCGTCGTCCGGGAACGCGGGCATCTCGGTCAGCCTGTGCGGCTTGCGTGTGGTGAGGCCGTACCGGTCGTCGAACAGGGACGACCCGACGCCGACGGTGACCGTCAGGCCGTCCGCCGCGACGACGGGACCGAGGGTGCCCGAGTCGACCGGGGGTGCGGTGATGCCCGCCTCGTCCGGGCTGCCGCCGGTCGTGAGGAATCTGGCGCGGGTGGTCAACGTCCGTAGCAGGTCGGTGAGTTCGGCGCGGTTCTCGGCGGTCGCGTCGAAGGACACGAACGCCGTCGCCTTCTGGGCGGGTTCGACGATGCCGGACTGGTGGACGCCGTGGAAGGGGGCGGCGGAGGGCGCTGCCACGGCCGTACCCCGGTCGGCGGCCACCAAACCCGTCCCGGCGACCGCAGCCGCCCCGGCCAGGAACCCCCGGCGTCCGACGTCGCCGCTCACGCTGTCCTCCGTACGTCCGTCAGGGCGGCGACGTCCGCCAGCCGCTCGACCAGCCCGCTCACATCCGCGTCGACCTTCTCCCGCTGGGCGCGCGTCAGTTGAGCCAGCGGCTTGTCGTCGACCCCGTCCAGCGTGTGCTGGGCGCGGTCCATCCAGGTGTCCAGTCCGGCCAGCCCCGCGTCCCGGGTCGTGAGCAGGGGCCGCAGGAACCCGAGCAGCGCCCGTGTCCCGTCGAGGTTGGCGCGCACGGTCGCGAGACTGCTGCCGCTCCCGGCGTCCGTCCGCCCGGTCAGCTCGAACTGCACGGCGTTCTCCAGAATCTCGTGCGCCCTCAGTCCGACATCGCCGGGGTCCATCCGCTCGCCCGGCCAGTCCTTCTGGAGCGCGTGTACGGCGGTGTCGAGCGCGGCGGCCGGTGCGCGCAGGGCGCTCGCGGACTCGCCGTGCCACAGTCCCCGCTCGACGCGGTGGAACCCCTCGGTCCGCCCGTTGATCGCCTCGTCCGCGTCCCCGAACGTGCCGTACGCGGCGCCCATCCGCTCGTACACGAGATGCGCGGGCAGCCACGCGGCCCGTGCGGCTGCCAGGTCGCCCCGGTCGACGGCCGCCTTGAGGACGTCCGTCTTCTGCGACAGCTCGACCGTCCGCGCCTCGATCCACTTCTGGTACGCCAGCGTCGGCGGGATCAGCTCCTGCTGGGTCACCGGCAGCGCGGCGGGCCCGCTCCTCGTACGGCTCCCGGTGATCCGTACGGTCGGCCCGGTCACGGCGTCCGCGTCGTCGGGCAGGCACTTGAAGGCGTACGACCCGTTGCCGAGCGTCACCCTCAGGGGCCGCCGCGTCCCGGGTCCGAGCCCCTCGACCTCGCCGTACACCGCGCCGGTCCGGGCGTCGGTGAGATACACCTCGGCGGCGGCGCCGGAAGTGTTGTCGAGGTCGAAGACCTGCCGCCCGCCCGCCGGCTTCTCCCAGCCGCGCCCGCAGTCACCGGACGAGACCTGCACGGTCGTGTGCCGCAGCCCGTCCGCCGCCCCCACCTGCTGCCCCTGCGCCCCGCACCCGGCCACGGCGACGAGCGCGCCGCCCACCAGCAGGGCGACACGGATCTCACGTGCGAAGTTCGGCACGCCGGGCCTCCTGAGGGTCGTACGAACGCGGACGATCGTAAGCACCCCCGAAGACCCGATTCCGCCCCTCTGACCTGCTCCTGACCGAACCCTGGCGCAGAGTTCGCCCACGGTTCACTCACGGAGCGTGACCGGCCGTGCAGTCCATTCAGACGGCGCGACGGTTTCCCTTGTTGTCGCAGGGGAGTTCGGAGTCCGGGTGGTTCATGGTGAAGTCTCGGGTCGCCTGGCGTTCGGCTTCGGTGATCGCGGTCGGGCCGACGTTGACGATGCCGCCGAAGGGGCGGTCGACGTCGCGGATGATGATCAGCGCCGTCGTCAGGAGCATGGTGATCACGACGAGCGTGATCAGCTGGCCGCGGTTGTTGCGGCGGGGCAGGCAGACGCCGAGGGCCACGACGGTGATGGTCAGGGTGGCGAGCAGGAACCAGAAGATGGCGCTGGGGATGCTGGCGGTGGCCTGGGTGAGGCGTTCCTCGCGTTCGTCGGAGCGTTTGTTGTCGGCGGAGATCAGCATGCCGAAGACCGGCCTGCCCTCCAGGGGGCGGAAGGTCTGCCGGAACTGGGTCGACCACACGCTCGGCGCGGCCGAGCCGTCGCCGTCGGACATGGCCGGCCACTCCTGCTCGCGGACGGCACGGGCGTAGCAGACGGCGTCGGCCTGGATCGCGGCCCGCTGCGTCTCGGGCGCGTACTCGGCGGTCTCCACGAGCTGGTCCAGGGCGCGGGCCTCGCCGCGCGAGGCGACCTCGGCCTTGCCGTACGAGCCGTTGGCGGTCACGAGGACGAAGCTCAGCAGCAGGACGGTCATCGTCAGGAGCGGGCCGACCAGGTCCTTGACGCCCATGCCCTCGTCGTCGGCGGAGTTGACCAGCCGGGGCCGCAGCCAGCGGTTGGCGGCGAGACCTGCGAGCAGTGCGAGGACGGCGACGACGATGACGAGGACCACGGACGGCCACCTCCGGGGGGCGGTATCGGGACATTCATCATGATCTTGGCGCTGTGAAAGGTGACCGGAACGGAGCGAGCGTTCACCCACCCCGTTCGAGGGATGGTGTTGCGCCGGTGGGAGCAGTTCTCCCAGCAGGTCAGATCAATACGTCATATTTCACTCTCACGAGTGGATATGTGGTCCGACCTCCGATGTCGCCTCGTTGCTCGGTTAGCGTGAGACCCACTTTTCGCTCTGTACAGGTGATCACTTGTCCCTCCCGTTGGCGATGTCGCCCACATCCGTCGTGCCCGGCCGACAGCGTTGGCGGGTGGACGGCCTGCTCGGCAACCCCGTTCTGGCCCGGCTGCTCGAACTCACCCTGTCGAAGGCCGAGGGCATCGAGGACGTCCGCGCCAATCCCGTCACCGGCAGGGTCCTGGTCCGGCACGACCGGGGACTGGCTCCCCGCGCCGTGGCCCGCATCGTCACCGGCGCCGTGCTCCCTGTCGCCCAACACACGGAACCTCTGCGCGCGGTGCTCCCCGACAGGCCGGAGCCCCGCCCCGCCGCTCCGCGCACCAGGGCCCGGCGCCTGTTCGCCGTCGGCGCCGGAGCCGCTCTGCTCGTGAGCTGCGGCAAGGCGTGCCTGACGCTTCTCGCCCAGCCGCTGGTGAGCATCGGCCTGGCGGCAGCAGCCACCGCCGCAGTGGTCCGCAACGCATGGCGACGCTCCGCACAACGGCATCCACGGGACCCGCAGGGCCACCACGTCTCCCCTCTGCGGCAGCTCATCGGTCCCTACAAACGGCAGGCGGGCCAGGCCGCCCTGTTATCGGTGCTGTGCCAGACCTTCGAGACGTTCCTGTACATGTCCGCCACGTCCGGCCTGCTGCTTCTGCTGCGAGGAGAGAACGCGGCACTGACCGCCCTCGGCATCGTCGGCACCGGTACGCAACTGGCCTTCCTCGCCGGAGCCACCGCGCTCGCCTCCCTCGCCGTGGTCGGTCTCGGCTACGCGGCCGGCATCGCCTGGCGCAACCTCGGCCAGACCATCGAGCACGACTGGCGCACCCGTACCTACGCGCAGGTGCAGCGGCTCTCCCCGGCGGACCTGGAGGGCGAGCGCACCAGCCGCGTCACGTCGGTACTCACCGAGGACATCGGCCAGATCGGCGCCTTCTTCACCCGCGCCCCGCACGAAGCCATGCAACTGGTCACCAGCGTCGCCCTGCTGGTACCGGCGTTCCTGCTGCTCGCCCCCCGGCTCGCCTGGGTCGCCTTCGCCCCGATCCCCCTGATGACCTGGCTCTCCTTCCGCTACCACGAGCGCGCCGTGACCGACCACGTCCGCTCCGGCGAGCGCCGCGCCCGCATGGGCAGCCGCATCACCGACACCCTCCAGGCCACCACCACCGTCAAGGCGTCCTGCACCGAGGAGTACGAGACGGACCTGATGACGGAGCAGAGCGCGGCCCACCGCGCCGGCAACCGCGGCTCCGACCGCAGCGCCGTCACCCAGGACCAGATCATGCGGGGAACGACCATGGCCGCGCTGCCGCTCACCATGATGCTGGGCGGGCGCGCGGTGCTCAGCGGCTCGCTGTCCGTGACGAAGCTGAGCCCGCTCCTCGACCTGCCCGGGCAGGCGCTGTGGCGGCTGTCCCGCTTCGGCGCGGTCACTGACCAGTACCAGCACACCGTCACCGCCGTCGAACGTGTCCAGCGCCTGCACGCCCTGCCCGTCGAACCGCACACCGAGGGCATCCCCCTGCCACGGCAGCGGATCAGGGGCGGCATCGCCCTCGACCGGGTCAGCTACGCCTACCCGGGACGGCCCCGGGTCCTGGACGAGGTGTCCATCGACTTCCCGGCCGGACAGGTCACCGCCATCGTCGGACCGACCGGTGCCGGGAAGACGACCATCGCCAAGCTGCTCATGCGCTTCCGCCACCCCGACCTGGGGCGCATCCTCCTCGACGGCACCGACGTGCGCGACCTGGCCCTGCGCGACGTACGCCGTGCGATCGGATACGTGCCGCAGGAGCCGTTCCTGTTCGACGCCACGATCGCCGACAACATCCGGTACGGCACCCCCGACGCCGGCGACGACCAATTGGTGGCCGCCGCCCGCACCGCCGGTGCGCACAGCTTCATCGCCGCCCTGCCCGAGGGGTACGCGACCCGGGTCGGGGAGCGCGGCGTCGCCCTGTCCGGCGGGCAGCGCCAGCGGATCGCGCTGGCCCGGACGATCCTCGGCGATCCGCCGGTCGTCCTCCTCGACGAGGCCACCTCGGCGGTCGACAACGAGACCGAAGCCGTCATCCAGCACGCTCTGCGGACCTTCGGCCGCAACCGCACGATGATCGTCATCGCACACCGGCTCACCACCGTCCGCACCGCCGACCGTATCCACGTGCTCGACTACGGCGGAGTGGTCAGCGAACAGGGGACCCACGACGAACTGGTGCTACAGGGCGGCCTCTACGCCACGCTGTGGAAGCTCCAGGCGGGTGAGGACGGTGCCGACCCGGCGGAGCGGCACTGGCCGGTTCCCGCTTTTATCCCGGCGGGGAGACAACCGCGATAACTCTGCATCGGCCGTCTGCACGCTTGTGCCACCACGCACGACGCCCATGACTGGCCTCGCGCGACGTGGCGGAGCCCGGGAGTCGTATCCAGCTCCCGGGCCCCTGGTGATGCCACCCAATTGCGCACGCCGATGGCGTTTAAGAGAAAGGATCAGTCGTCAGGCCGACGTGTTCTTCCTTTGAACTACCGCGCCCTGGAAGAGAGGCGCAGGCGAGATTCGAACTCGCATCCGACGGCGTTCGTCCCTTCTCGTTCGATCCGGCGATCGGTGGCGATGCTGAAGCTGGAGCGAGAGTCTGAGATTGATCGCGGTTGCCTCTGCCGGTTTGGGCTACCCCGGCGTGTGGTGCCGGGGGAAGGACTCGAACCTTCACTGTGACCGCGTTTTTCAGGCTGAACGTCTCAGTTTCAGCTTGCGCTCCCACGTGGACCGGTCCTCATGGCCGGCCCGCGCATGTCGCGCACCCCCGCGCTCGCACGCGGGGGCGATCTGGGGGTGTCAGCTGAACAGGTAGCCGAACACCGCGTCCCCGACCCGTCGGTCGGTGACCTCCGTGCCGTTGGCCTCCTCGCGGGCGAACTTCACGGCCTGCTGCAACTTCTCGACGCGATCGAGGAGTTCGTTGACCCGCCGGGCGGGCAGCGCGCCGGAGAACTTCACGGTCGTCCAGTACCCGATCGGTACGTCCTCGTAGTACACCTCGACCTGAGCCGGGTGCTTCTCGGTCGCCTCGGCCTTGACGTGGTTGCGCGGCGTCTTCTTCGTACGGATCGTCCGTACGGGGTCCGTCTTCCACCAGTCCGTCGACGGGTCGAGGGACCAGGACTCGGCGCCGTCCAGCACGGGCAGCTTCTTGACGAAGGTGTGCAGATCGGTGAGCTGCTTCTCCAGGAACAGCAGATAGCTCACCGGCACGTCCGCGACGACCGTCCGCCCGTCGACCACGACGTCCGCGCGGGCCGCGCAGTTCGCCCAGTCCTTCGTCGCCGTCACGTCGAAGAGCCGCGTCAGCGACACGGACATCTCCCGCAGCACGTCCTCCGCCTTGACCTGAACCCGCGTGGACTCGGGCGGCAACTGCTCGCCCTCCTCGTCCTTCGGCTGGTACGTACGCGAGATCCCGGCCAGCAGCGCAGGCTTCTGCACCTTGTGATGCGCGACGGTGATGTCCTGGAACGACTTGCTCTTGACGCCCTTTTCGACAGCGATGATCTGGTTGAGCTTCGCCATGTGGCCCCCCTTCGAACAGGGGAAAACGTAGCGGACACACGGCAGTCGGGTCGCGCGATTATTTACCGGTGACCCGCACGCCACGATGATCGTTACGGCGGCATGAGAACGATCACGCGCCGAGCCGCCCTCACCACCCTCCTCACCACGATCGCCGCCCTGGCCCTCGCGGCCCCCGCCGCGCCCCGCGCCGCCGCGGACCCGGCGTTCGACCAGCAGGTCCTCCAGCGGACCAACGACGACCGCGCCCGGCACGAGGTCCCGGCGGTCACCCTGGACCCCGAGATCAGCCGCTGGGCGCAGGAGTGGGCCGACCGCCTGGCCGCCGTCCAGCGCCTCGACCACCGCCCCAACAACAAGTACGGCGAGAACCTCCACTACACGTGGCGCTCCGACGGCACCTCGCCGACCGGCACCGAGGTCGTGGACGCCTGGTACAACCAGGTCCGCTCGTACACCTATTACGGCCGTGAGCCCGACATGGGCACCTTCAAGGACTGGGGCCTGTTCAGCCAGGTCGTGTGGAAGTCCTCCGCCCGCATCGGCGTCGGCATGGCGAAGACCACCAACGGCAAGACGTACGTCGTCGTCGACTACGCACCGGCGGGAAACGTCGCGGGCCAGTACGCGGAGAACGTCCTGCCGCCCAAGTGACGTACGGGAACGCGGTGACAGACTGATCCCATGTCGACACTCTTCACCCGCATCCTCTCCGGCGAACTCCCCGGCCGTTTCGTCTGGGAGGACGACCGGGCCGCCGCGTTCCTGAGCATCGCCCCCCTCACGCCCGGCCACACCCTCGTCGTCCCCCGCGAGGAGGTGGACCGCTGGACCGACGCGGACGGCGAACTCCTCGCGCACTGCGTGTCCGTGGCCCAGAAGATCGGCCGAGCCGCCCAGCACGCGTGGGACGCACCCCGCGTCGGCCTGATCGTCGCCGGTTTCGAGGTCCCCCACATGCACATCCACGTCGCGCCGGTCTGGGAGATGGGCGACTTCGATTTCTCCAAGGCGGAGATCGAGAAGGACGAGACGAAACTGGACGAGGCGGCGGACCGACTGCGGGCGGCGCTGCGGGAGTTGGGGTACGTGTCGTAGGCCACCGGTTCACCACGCGACAGGCAGCCGCCCCACCCCACCTGTCAACGCCCCGTTCCGCCAACCGAGTTCACGCGCCGGAACGGCAAGTCGCAGGCGGGGGAAGCGCGTCACGACGGCGGCCAGCGCCGTTTCGAGCAGCAGTACGGCCAGCCGCGCGCCGACGCAGTAGTGCGGCCCGTACCCGAACGCCAGGTGCGGGACGGGCCGCCGGGTGATGTCGAAGACGTCCGGGTCCGGGTATACGGCGGGGTCGCGATCGGCGTAGGCGTGCGCGGGGATGACCGCCTCGCCCGCGCGGACGTCGGTCGCGCCGATCCTGAGACCCACGAGGGCGAGCCGGGGGAAGGACATGTCCCCGGCGGCGTCGAAACGGAGGATCTCCGTCACGGCCTGCGGGACGAGGGCGGCGGTGAGGGCGGCGTACTGGGCGGGGCGGTTGAGGAGGCAGAGCAGGCCGTTGGTGAGGACGGCGGCGGTGGTGGTGCTCCCGGCCACGAACAAATTGACGGCTACGGCGGTGAGTTCGCGGCGGGAGAGGAGGCCGGTGCGGTGGGCTTGGGTGAGGTCGGCGAGGAGGCCCGGGGCGAGGTTCGGCTCGGTGGTCAGGGACGTGAAGTGGTCGCGGAGCGCCTCGTGGCCGGCGCGGGCCTCGTCCGGTGGACCGGTGAGGGAGAGCTTCTGGTGGGACCAGTCGAGGAGTTGGGTGCGGTCGGGGTGGGGGACGCCGAGGAGGTCGCAGACGGTGTGGGTGACCAGGGGGACGGAGAACTCGGCGTGCAGGTCGGTGGGTTGGCGTAGGAGGTGGTCGGCGAGGCGCTGAACAGGGGCGCGCAGCGCGTGAATCAGGGGTGGGCGGAACGCCGGTGCGCACAGGCGGCGCAGCCGGGTGTGGTCCGGCGGGTCGACGCCGATGAGGCTGGGCTCGTCCAGGTCGGCGTGGGTGAAGCGGGGGCCGCCGGGGGTGGTGAACATGGCTCGGCGGCTCAATCGGGGGTCCGCGAGGGCCTGTTGGACGTCGGCGTGGCGGACCGCGAGGTGGGCGGGGTGGCCGCTGGGCATGAGGACGCGGGGGAGGGTGTGTTGGTGGAGGAGGTCCAGGTGGGGCATGGGGGAGAGGGAGTTCGTGCGGTCGAAGGGGTAGCGGAGCACGGGGCCTCCGGGGCTCGATGACTGGTTTGGCGACTGGTTCGGCCCGAAGCCGCAGGGGCGGCCCGCACTGTTAGGTGAGCCCGAAGTCGCCGGGTGCGTACCGGTGTTGGGTGGTCCGGCGTCGGCTCGCCTCGGTGCGTAGGCGGTCGAGAGTCTGGGGTGGGGTGGGGAGCCCGAGGGCGGTGAAGACGCGGCTCGCGGTGGTGACCGGGTCGGCGGACAGTTCGTCGTACGGAACGTGGACCGTGACGCCGGGGAACGCGTCGAGGCGCTCCGAGCCGAGGCGCAGCGCCGCGTGCAGTTGGCGGCCGATCTCGTGGGGGTCGGCGTGCGCGCTGCGCTTCCTGCGGGCGTGGAGGGCCAGGCTGCACGCCGAGGCCGTCGCGCGCAGGGGGTCGCGGTGGAGGGTGACCAGGGTGAGGCGGGGGTAGACGGCGGCGAGGGACGGGAGGTGCCAGAGGTGCGAGGGGCTCTTCAGGAGGAGGCGGGCGCCCGGGGGTGCGGGGCGGCGGGCCAGGATGTGGGCGAGCTGGAGGCGGTGCAGCCGGTACGCGGCGGTGAGGTCCTGCTCCAGGAGCCAGTCCGCGTACGACGGGACGCGGTAACTGATCAGTCCCAGCACCGAGTTGTGGAAGTCCGTCGTCATCAGGTACTCGCACTCCTCCGGCGCCCGCGCGCTCATCGGATGGATGGCGCGCAGGGCGGGCGCCGCCCGGTAGTACGCGGCGACCGCCCGGCCCGTCGACGCGATCAGCTCGGCGTCGGTGACACCGGGCGGGGAGACCGGGTGGGTGAGTTCCCAGAGTCGGACCGCGTGCAGGCCGGGGTGGCGGGCGAGGAGCCGGTGCAGGAGCGTGCTGCCGGTGCGGGGCGGGCCGACGATGACGACGGGGTCGTGCAGGGCGGCGGGGGCGGGGCACGGGCGTTCGTGCAGACGGAGGCGGTGGACGAGCGCGCTGCGCAGGGTGTCGTGGGCCTCCGCCAAGCCCCGCGCGTGGAGACGGGCCTCGGTGGTCAACGCGTGGACGAGCCGGTCGAGGGCTTCCCGGTACCCGGTCGGGCCGAAGTCGCTCAGACCGGTCAACTCGGCGGCCTCGGCGTGCAGTTGATCCGGGCGCATCTCAGGACAGCTCCCGCAGCCGCCGCACCACGCTCTTCAACTCCCCCAGATCCGCACGCGGATTGATCGTGCACAGCCGGAACACCCGTTCCCCGTCCACGGTCGTCGGCATCACCAGCGCGTCCCCCTCCTCCCGCAGCTCCCGGCAGACCCGGTCCGCGTCCGCCCCGGGGCAGCGGAACGTCAGCACGGCGAGCGACGGCGCGGTCACCAGCTCCACCCCCGGCTCGGCGTCGATGAACCGCCCCAACTCCTCGGCGTTGCGCATCCCTTGGGCGACCGCGTCCCGGAAGGCGTCGGCGCCGAACACCTTCAGCGAGAGCCAGAGCCGCAACGCCCGGAACTCCCGGGTCAGTTGGATGCCGTACTGCATGAAGTCGCCGTCGCCGCCCATGTTTTCACCGAGATAGCCAGGAAGCCGCACCCCGAACGTCTCCCGCAGCTCCCGGGGCCGACGCAGCAGCACGCACCCCAACTCGGCAGGCTGGAACAGCCACTTGTGCGGATCGACGGTCCACGAGTCGGCGAGCCCGAGCCCGTCCAGCGCCTCCCGCCCTGCCTCGGTCAGCGCGGCGGCAGCTCCGAACGCCCCGTCCACGTGCAGCCACAACCCCTCCGCCCGGCAGAACTCGGCGAGTTCGGGCAGCGGATCGACAGCCCCCGTACTCGTCGTCCCCGCGTTCGCGACCACGGCGAACGGACGCCGCCCCGCACACCGATCCCGCCGCACCGCCGACGCGAGCACCTCGACGTCCAGCCGCTGCGCCCCGTCGGACGGCAACTGCTGGGCGCCGACACCCAGCACATGCAGCGCGCGGGGTATGGAGAAATGGGCCTGATCGGAGAAGTAGGCGACCCCGGCCCCGACTTGATCCCGCGCCACCGTCAACGCCGTGAGATTGGCCAGTGAACCCCCCGGCACGAACAACCCACCGACCCCCTCCGGCAACCCCAACAACTCCACCACCCAGCGCACAGCGGCGAGTTCGACGTCCGCCGCCCCGGCCCCGGTCAGCCGCCACCCACCCGGCACCGCGAACCCCGTCGCCAGCATCGAGGCCAGCACACCGACGAAATTCCCGGGACTCGGCACGAACGCGAGGAACCGAGGGTGATCCGGATGCGCGTTCCCCGACGTCAGCAGCCGGTACGTCTCCTCCAGCACCGCCATGGGGTCCACCGCCGGTTCCCACGGCACCCCCTCGTGAGCCGGCCACCCCTCCCGCCCGGACACCGGCCCGTCCCCCAACCGGGACAGGTGCTCGACGACCATGTCGACGCCCCGATACCCCAGCGCGCGCATCACGTCCTCGGACAACCGCAGGTGTGTCAACAGCGCCCCTTTCCTGACCAGTTGTCACCGCACAAGGGGAACAACTGCCCATGTTCGAATTGCGGCGAAACGTCAGGAAGGGAACGGAGTCCGAGGCCCCGGCACCGACGGAGGAAACGCCGCCGAAGCACCCGCAGAAGCCGCGCCCCGTCGTGAAATCATCGATGAACAGGGGCATTTCCCCCCTCGGCCGAGCGGAAGGTGAAGCGGTGGCGCGAGTACTGGTCGTCGGTGGTGGGATCGCGGGCGCGGCAGCGGCGTTGGCTCTGGACAGGGCGGGGCTGGACGTCGAGGTGTTCGAGGCGCATCCGGACGCGGCGGAGGACATCGGGGCGTTCCTGACGCTCGCCAGCAACGGGATGCGCGCGCTGCGGGAGATCGGCGCGACAGAGGCCGTGACCGCGATCGGGTTTCCGCTGAGGTCGATCCGCCTGCTGGAGAGCACGGGTGTGGAGGCGGCGCACGCGCCGATGGGCGAGGCGGCGGACCCGGCGCTGAACTTCCGCTGCCTGCGCCGGGGTGAGTTCGCGGTCGCGCTCCAGCAGGAGGTCGTACGGCGCGGGATCCCGGTGCGGTACGGCGCCCGCCTCACGCACATCGAGGAGCAACCCGGCGCTGTCACCGCCCACTTCGCCGACGGCGCCACAGCGACCGGCGACCTGCTCCTCGGCGCCGACGGCCTCAACTCGGTGGTCCGGCAGACGGTCGCGCCCGACGCGCAGTCGGCGTACGCGGGCCAGTACGTCTTCTACGGCTACACCGCCGACGCCCGCCCCGCCGCCGAGACCGACTGCTTCACCATGGTCCGGGGCAGCGAGACGGCGTTCGGGTTCGCGTGTTCGCCGGACGGCGAGACGTACTGGTTCGCGCGAGTCGGCGGCGACCCGCTGACCGCCGAGCGGATCGCGGAGGAAACCCCGGCGGGCTGGCGCGAGTTGCTCGTACCGCTCCTGCGCAAGGACGACACCCCGGCCGCCGACATGGTCGCCGCCACCCCCGACCAGCTCATGGTCACCAACGCGACGGAACTCCCGGTCGGCATGCCCTGGCGCTCCGGCCGGACCCTGGTCCTCGGCGACGCGGCCCACGCGGCGTCCCCCGCGACCGGCCAGGGCGCCTCGATGGCGCTGGAGGACGCCGTCGTCCTCGCGAAGTGCCTGCGCGACCTGCCGGACACCGACGCGGCCCTTGACCGGTACGAGTCGCTGCGCCGCCCGCGCGTGGAGCACAACATCGTCGCCAGCGGCGCCATGTCGCGGGGCACGTACAACGCGACCGACGCGAACGGCCGCCCGGTCGGCAAGACGCGGCCCGGCGACGACACCCTGGCGCAGCTCCTCGACTGGGAGGCCGATATCACGGACTTCCCGACGGAGTGACGTAGGCGTCACCGGTCTGGGGCGGTACGGCGACTTCTCGCCGTACCGCTCTTTTTGCGTCACATCGCTCAGTGGATTCACGCTGCCCGATTGACGTCACCGGTTAAACCGGTGACGATAACCGTGTCGGCACCCCGCTCGGCACCTCGCGAAGGGAAATCCACATGATCGGCAGGCGCACCTTCACCAAGGCGATGGGCACGGGCGTCGCGGCCGTCTCGCTCGGCGGCATCCGTACGGCGTCGGCCGCACCCTCCGACTTCCCGCAGCAGGTCAAGCAGGTGCGAGCCGGTCTCCTGGACGTCGGCTACGCCGAACTCGGCCCCGCGCACGGCCCCGTCGTGATCTGCCTGCACGGCTGGCCCTACGACATTCACAGCTACGCCGAGGCCGCCCCGCTGCTCGCGGCCCAGGGATACCGCGTGATCGTCCCGTACCTGCGCGGCCACGGCACGACCCGCTTCCTCTCCGAGAAGACCGTCCGCAACGCCCAGCAGTCCGCGATCGCCCTGGACCTCCTCGCCCTGATGGACGCGTTGAAGATCGAGCGGGCCGTGCTCGCCGGCTTCGACTGGGGATCGCGGACCGCCGACATCGTCGCCGCGCTGTGGCCCGAGCGCTGCAAGGCCCTCGTCTCCGTGAGCGGCTACCTCGTCACCAACCGCGAGGCCAACCTGAAACCGCTGTCCGCGACGGCCGAACACGCCTGGTGGTACCAGTACTACTTCGCCACCGAACGCGGCAAGACCGCCCTGGAGACGAGGGACCTGCGCCGCGACCTGGCCCGCCTGGTCTGGGAGACCGCCTCCCCGACCTGGTCCTTCGACGACGCCACCTTCGACCGCGCTGCCGCCGCCTTCGACAACCCCGACTACCCGGCGATCGTCCTGCACAACTACCGCTGGCGCCTGAGCCTCGCGGACGGCGAACGCCGCTACGACGGACTGGAGAAGCGCCTCGCCGCGCGCCCCACGATCGGCGTCCCGACCATCACCCTCGACCCCGACCGCGACCCGTTCACCGCGCCGGGCGGCGGCTCGACGTACCGCGACAGGTTCACGGGCCCCTACGAACACCGCACCTTGACGGGCATCGGCCACAACGTCCCCCAGGAGGCGCCCGCCGCCTTTGCGCAGGCCGTCGTCGACGCAGACCGTCTCTAGCCAGACCGGTGACGAACGAAGGAGCAACGACCATGGAAGACAATGCCGCCACGATCCGCCGGGCGAGGTTCGGCAAGCTGCCCGAGCGTGTCCGGTACGACGAACTGGTCGAGGAGAGGCCCGCGACGCCGCAGGACCCGGCGCGCTTCGACTACGACGCGGAGGTCACCCGGCGTACTCTCGCCTGTCTCGCGCTCGATCTGGGGCTCTGAGCCTCTGAGGCTTGCCTCCGGGGTCGTCACCGTTCAGAATGGTGACGTGAACCTCGACCACGTCTTCGTCTGCGGTGACCCGGCGCTGGACTTCGCCGCCACCCTCCGGGCCCGCCGCTCCACCCGCTTCGAGATGTTCGCGGACCCCGACCGGCTCACCGCCTGGTACGTCGAGTCCGGCATCGTCGACGCGGTCTCCCCGGCGCGGGACAGTGACGTCGAGGAGGCGAAGGCCGTCCGGGAGGCGATCTACCGGCTGGTGACCACGCGCCGGCTGGGGGAGGCGTACGACGGGGCGGCGCTGACGGTCGTCAACAACGCGGCGCGCAAGCCGCCGGCCGTACCGCAGCTCACCCCGTCGGGTCGCTGGACGCAGGCGACGCCGCAGGAGGCGCTGTCGTCGGTCGCGCGGCGGGCCGTCGAACTGCTCAGCGGCCCCGACGTACCGCTCCTCAAGGAGTGCGGGAACCCGGAGTGCACCCGCACGTACATCGACCGGTCGCGGGGGACGCGGCGGCAGTGGTGCGGGATGGAGTCGTGCGGGAATAAGATCAAGGCGGCGGCGTACCGGGCGCGGAAGAAGACGGTGCCTGCGTAGGTGTCTAGGAAGGGTTCCGCGCCGGGGAGTTGGGGCTCGCCGCGCGCAGGTGGTCGATGCCGGTGTCCAGCGCCGCCTTGAGGTGGACCGAGTCACCCGTCGACATCATGATCATCACCCCGCCCTGGATCCCGGCGAGCAGCGACGCGGACGTCCGCTCCACGTCCAGCGCCGGTGACACCAGGCCCGCCGCCTGCAACTCCCGTACCCCCTGGGCGAGATGCTCCTGCCACCGCCGCATCAGCTCCACGACGACCGCCCGCGCGCCCGGCCGGTCCCGGCCCACCTGGAGGAACAGCGCGCCCAACGGGCAGTGGTCGCCGAGGCGTTCGTACCGCTCCACCACCACGTCCCGCAACTGCGCCCACGCCTCCCACGAGTTGAGCCGGCCGAGGAACGGCTGTTGGTCCTCCAGTACCTGTTCCGCCTCGAACCGGGCCACCGCCAGGAGCAGTTCGTCCTTCCCGTCGGGGAAGTAGTGGAAGAGCTGGCTCTTGCTGGTTCCCGTACGGCCCCGGATGTCGTCCAGCGTCGCGTGGGCGACGCCCAGTTCGCGCAGCACCTCCGTCGCCCCGGCGACGATCCGCTTCCTCGTCGCGCGGCCCTTCTCCGTCAGCGTGTCCGTCATGCCTCCCGAGCCTAGGACCGACTGGACTTGCCGGTCCATTTTCTGCGGAGCATCGTCGGGGTCGACCACTCCACGGCGTGTGTAGGGAGAGCGAGCCATGACCGACCGACTGCGCGACAAGACCGCCCTCGTCACTGGTTCGACCAGTAACATCGGCCGGGCCGTCGCCGAGGCGTTCGCCGCGGAGGGTGCCCATGTCGTCGTTTCGGGGCGTGACCGGGAACGCGGCGAACAGGTCGTCGACCGGATCCGTACGGCCGGTGGTCGCGCCGACTTCCTAGCGGCCGACCTCGACGGCAGCCCTTCCGCTTCGTGGGACCTCGCGGAACGCGCCCGCGCGGCGCTGGGCGGGCGGATCGACATCCTCGTCAACAACGCGGGCATCTACCCGGCGTCCCCCACCCTCGACACCGACGAGGAGACGTTCGACCGGCTGTTCGGCGTCAACGTCAAAGCGCCCTTCTACCTCACGGCCGCCGTCGTCCCCGCGATGACCGAAGCGGGCGGCGGCGCGATCGTCAACCTCGGCTCCTGGGTCGCCCGCCTCGGCATCTCCGGCGGGACCGTGTACAGCGCGACGAAGGGCGCGATGGAGACGCTGACCCGGGCGTGGGCGGCGGAGTTCGGGGCGCGGGGGGTCCGGGTCAACGCGGTCTCGCCGGGCGTGATCCTGCCGCCGACACCCGAGGGGGCCGAGCCGCACCCGGGCGAGATCATGATGAACGGGACGCCGGCGGGGGCGGTCGGGACGCCGGATGCTGTCGCGCAGGCGGTGGTGTGGCTGGCCAGTGACGAGGCGGGGTTCGTGCACGGGACGGTGGTCGATGTGGATGGCGGGCGGACGGGGGTTGCGGTGATTGCGGGGAGGTGAGGGGGATGGCGGCGGGCCCCGGGGTGAGTGGGCGAGCCTCGACGCCGCCCGCCGCCGTGGTGAGGGCGCTGCTGGTGTTCGCGCTATCCGCAGGCAACGCCGTCAGTGACCCGTGCCGAACAGGGAGCGGTTCGCGATGTCGATGAGGAAAGGGCCTGCGTACGAGGGGTGGCGGTCGACGATCGCCTTCTTGTACGCCTCGCCGTCCGTGCCGAGGAGTTCGCGCGCGTCGGTCAGGTAGCCGCGTACCCGGTCGTAGATTTCAGGGCCGGTGGGCAGGCCGTGGCCGGGGAGGATCGTGTCGTACGCGGGGTCGGCGGCGAGCGTGGCCAGCGTGCGTTCCCAGCCGGGGATGTCGTTGTTGCCGAGGTAGAGGTGGACGTCGTGGTAGATGACGTCCTGGGCGATCAGGACGCGCTGCTCGGGGAGCTTGACGACGATCTCGTCCTCGGCCTCGCCGCCGGTCAGCGCCTCGAAGACGAACCGGACACCGTCGATGACCTCGGTGCCGGGCACGAGGTCGACGGTGGGCGTGAAGGTGGCGGCGGGGATGGTCTCGCCCGTGGGCAGCACACTGTCGCCGCGCGCGATGATCTGCTCGCGGACCTGGGGCAGCGCGTGGACGGGTACGCCGAAACGGGCCGCGCCGTTGTAGTGGTCGGGGTGTGCGTGCGTGACGATCAGGCGGTCCAGCGGCTTGCCGAGGCCCTTCGCGTAGGCGACGGCCTCGTCCGCGTGGGCCGGGAGCAGTTGGGCGTCCACGGCGATGATTCGCGCCGGGGTCTCGATGAACTGGGTGGTGGCGTGGAAGGTGTCCGCCGGTGACATGTAGCTGTGGATACGGACGGGGCCTCTGTCGAGGACGGTAACGGTGCCGTTCATGGGAGCTCCAGATGGTGAAAGCGGTCTTCTTGCCTCACACTCTCGCCGCAAGGGCCCAGGCCGGGCGAGATGAGCCGGAGACTTCGGATGGTAGAACAAGGACATGATGCTTCCCGCAGGCGACGCGATCCCACGGCTGGGCTTCAACCCGCCCGACCCACGGGTCCCCGGCTTCGAGATCATCGGCCTCGCCGACCTGCACCACCGGCTGCGGCACGGGGTCCATCGCGTCGACTTCCACACCCTCACGCTGGTCACCGGCGGCAGCGGGGAACACACGGTCGACTTCGTGACGTACCCCTGCCGCCCCGGCACCCTGCTCCGGGTCCGCCCCGGCCAGGTCCAGCGCTACACCCTGCCGGGTACGGCCGACGGCCTCCACGTCCTGTTCGCACCGGCCTTCCCGCCCCCGTTCACCGGCGCCGGCCGACTCCTCGACGAGGGGGACGAGCCGGTGTGCAGACAACTGGGGGCGAGCCCTGAATACGCCGTACTCGCCACGCTTCTGGGGCAGTTGAGGGCGGAGTACGAGCGGACGGGGGCGGTGGGGGACTCGTACGGCCGGACTCCCTCCGTCGAGATCCTCCGGCATCTCCTCGCCACCGTCCTCCTCCAGGTCGACCGGCTGCCTCGGCCCGACGGCGGTGATCCGTACGCGGGCGGTGAGGTCTACGCCCGTTTCCGTGCCGAGCTGGAACGCTCCTACGCGACCACCCGACGCGCCGCCGACTACGCGCACCGCCTCGGCTACACGGTCAAGACCCTCACCCGCGCCTGCACCGCCGCGACGGGCCGCCCCGTCAAACACGTCATCGACGCCCGCGTCGCCCTGGAGGCGCAACGCCTCCTCGCCCACACGGACGAACCCGCGGCGACCATCGCCCGCCGCCTCGGCTTCCCCGAACCCACCAACTTCGGCAAGTTCTTCACGCGGCACACGGGGCTCACACCGGGGGCGTTCCGGGAGACACACCGCGCTTGACCGGGCGGGCGGCATTTCGCGGCAACCCGGTCCGCCGGGGAGAAGGCCGTCCCGCAGTCGGTGCAGGTGGCGCCACCGAAGAGGTACGTCAGCCTGCGGGCGACCTCCTCCTGTCCGTCGGCGAGAGCCCGGTCCCGTAGGCGTGCGTCGACGTTCCGGCGGGAGCAGTCGTCGCTGGACGCGAACAAGCTGACGCCGAGCCAGGGGCAGTCGACCTCGAACTTGCCCTCGGTCAGGTTGTGTTCGTCCCAGACCCCGACGCCCTCGAAGGCTAGGTACATCTGGAGGAGGCCGACGTACTCGGTGAGGTCCAGCGGGTGGTGAGGCGGGACAGTTCCGCGAGCGTGAATGTGTGGTCCTCGGACGCGGCGACGGCCTCGGGCATCCTCCGCGCGGACGACACGATCGGGCCTGCCGCGTACAGGATCCAGTGCCGTTGCGACGGGGCCCGGTCTGCCGCGAGCCGGGGGAGGGCCTCGACGCTTTCCGGGAACGTCGTGTCGAGGCCCGGGCGTTCCGGCCGGACGGTTTGCGGGTCGGCCTCGAAGCGGGCCAGGAGAGCTGCGGTGTCCTCGGGGGTCATGGCGTGCGGAAGCCCTGGAACGTCACCCTCTTGCGGGTGACGAAACCCAGGCGTTCGTACAGGGCTCGGGCCGCCGCGTTCGTCTCCGCCACGTGCAGGAACGGGCGTTCACCGCGCGCGAGGATGCGGGCGGACAGCGCGTCGACCAGGCGCGCGGCGTGGCCCCGGCCACGGGATGCGGGGTCCGTGCAGACCGCGCTGATCTCGGTCCAGCCCGGCGGGCGGAGGCGTTCGCCCGCCATCGCGACGAGCCTGCCGTCGGCTCGGACACCGAGGTACGTGCCGAGTTCGACCGTGCGCTTCCAGAACGGCCCCGGGCGGGTCCGCTCGACGAGGTCGAGCATCTCGGGTACGTCGTCGGCGCCCAACTCCACGATTCCCGCTGCCTGTTCGGGCTGCCTCTCCCCGCCCCACACCAACTGGCGTCCTTCGAGAACGAACACCGGCTCCCACCCGCCCGGCGGAACCGCCGGAGAACTGAACATGTCCGCGAACCCGTCCGGCCCGAGGAGCTCCGCGAGATCGTCCCAGTCTGCGGCGTCCGGCGCGACGGGCACGGCCGAGAACGTCGCCACGTCCGCCACATAAGTGACCGCCCCACCGACCCGGCGCGCAAGATGCGCGTGCCGCCCGCGCAACGATTCCCCCACAGGGTCGTCGAGCACCCCACCGTTCTCCATCACCCTCCGCCTTTCGGACCGTGCGTACCGGAATCGTCCGGCGATCATCGTACGTACCGCCTGGAGCACGGGATTCGCTTGCCCAGGAGTGACGACGGCCATGACCAGTGAGGTGGGTTCGCCGGGGTGGTACGAGGCGAGGCGGAGGATGCTGGCGGGCGTGGCGGGGTGGCGATGGCGAGCGGCCGGGCGTACTTCCCGGAGCGGTACGTGGTCAGGCGGGGGTGTTGGCGATGCCGAGCGGTGCGGTGCGCTCGGTGGGGTGGGGCGAGGTGGCGTCGGTTGTGAGGGGCGGCAGGGTGGTGACGGCGAGCGGTGCGGCGCGCTTGGCGGGGGGCGAGGCGGCGTGGGGTACGAGGTCCGGTGGGCTGGCGAGGGTGAGCGGCTGGGTGTACTTCCCGGAGCGGTACGCGGTCAGGTGGGGGGCGTTGGCGATGCCGAGCGGCGCGGCGTGCTTGGCGGGGGGCGAGGCGGCGTGGGGTACGAGGTCCGGTGGGCTGGCGAGGGTGAGCGGCTGGGTGTACTTCCCGGAGCGGTACGCGGTCAGGTGGGGGCGTTGGCGATGCCGAGCGGCGCGGCGTGCTTGGCGGGGCGGGCGAGGTGTTGCGGGTTACGAGGGACAGCGGGCTGGCGATGGCGATTGGTGCGGTGCGCTCGGTGAGGTGGGACGAAGCGGTGTGGGGTGTGAGGGGTGGCAGGCGGGTGATGCCGAGTGATGCGGCGAGCTTGGGTGGGGCGGGCGAGGTGGTGCAGTGCCGGGAGCGCGACGTCGGCGAGGAACGGCGGCAAGGCTGCGGCGTCAAGGACTGGGCCACGAGCGGTGAGACGACTGACATCATCTCCGCAGCTCCCGCAGCTCCCGCAGCTCCCGCAGCTCCCGCAGCTCCCGCAGCTCCCGCAGCTCCCGCAGCTCCCGCAGCTCCCGCAGCTCCCTGCGTCGCCCCATAGCTGCCACTTCGCCTCCCCGCGCCGCCCTTGATCTCCTGACCCGTCGCCCCGCGCTGCCTCGGCCATCGCTCCGTTCGCCGGAGCCCGCTCGGCCGTTCTCCATCTCCCCGCGTCAGCCCCGCAGCCACCTCGACTTCCTGCGCCGAGTCCACCGTGACTCCGAACCGATCACGTCGCTTCCCTCGCTTTCCTGCGCCGCCACTTCGCCTCCCCACAGGGGCCGAGCTGCCCTTCCCACACGGCCCCTGCCACACCCCCGCCGCCGTCACCTCTGTCCCCTGCGCCGCCTCTGCCGTAAGCACCGCCGCGCACATCGCCACAGCGCTACCGTCACTCCGCCCCCTGAGCCGCCCCCGCCGTAACCCTCCTCAGCAACGGCCTGCTCCCCAACACCGCCGCACACATCGCCACCGCCCCCACGACCACACAGACCACCAACTGCACAGCCCCGGACGTATTCATCGTCGTCCCCGCCGCCTTGTTGAGCTGCATCGCCCCGAAGACCCCCATCGCGGTCGTCCCCCCGGCTAGGACGGTCAGGGGAATCACCGCCTCCCGGATCCGCGCCCGGTCGAGGACCGCGAGCGGTGTGCCGGAGAGGCGGAGCAGGCCGTATATCCGGCGTCGGTCTAGGACGTTCGCTGCGGCTGTGAGGCCCGCCGAGGCGGAGGCGACGATGAAGCTGAGGACGAGGGTGGCGGTGGAGACCGTGGCGACGCGGTCCGTGATCGTGGTGTCCGGCGCCGAGACGTACTCCTGGGTGAAGGGGAACCGCCCCGCGCCGAGGGGCGTGAGGGCGGTGACGGCTGTGTCGATGCGGTCCTGGCCGCCGGAGACCTTCGCGGTCACGCCGTCCACGCCGCCGAGCAGGCTGTTGTACTCGTCCTCGCTCGTGACGGTGACCGTCGCCTCGACGCCCGCCCGGTCCAGCGCCGTACGCGCCTCGGTCGCGACCTTCCGGGCGTCGGCGGCGTTCGCGGTGAGGACGGCGACCTGGCCGTGGTGGCTCGGGCCGTCGAGGTCGAGGGTGCTGACGGAGAAGAACCCGGCGACGAACCCGGCGAGCACCAGCCCGCTGACCGTACGCCACGCCCCGCGCGGGTCGTCGCTCAGACGGCGCGCCGCCAGCAGGGTCGCCGGACGGACGGCGTACCGGCCCACGATCCGCCCGAGCCGGTCCACGACCCACGGACCGAACAGCCAGAACGCGCCGTAGAAGAGGAACAGCAGGGCGATCAGCTGACGCGCCTTCAACTGGCCGTCCCCCGTGGTCGACCAGATGTAGCCGAGGACCCCGACGAACAGCACGAGACGGATCGCGCGAGTGCGACGCGGGCTGGACTGCTGGGCGACACCCAGCGGGGACGTCGCGACCTGCCGCAGCATGGTCAGCGCGCTGACGGTGATGAGCGCGGTCACCGCCACGACGACCGCAGCGAACCACAGTGGGCCCACCCACAGTTGGCCGGTGTACCAGGTCCCGACGCCGTACGGGAGCCGCGCGAGCATGGGCAGCAGCGCCGTGTACGCGAGGGCACCCGTGAGCGCGCCGGCCGCGCCGACCCCGGCCGATTCGACGGCCGTCATGGCGAGGATCTGCCGGGGCGTCGCACCCGCCAGCCGCAGCGCGGCGAGCCGCTGTTCACGCCGGGCCGCGCCGAGCCGTCCGGCGGCCGAGGCCAGCACGACGACCGGCACCACGAGGAGGAGCACGCCCAGCAGGACCGACGTGCGGTCGGAGCCGGTGAACACGCCGGCCTTCGTACTGGTGAACCCGGAGACCAGCGCGCGCTCGGTGAGGTTCTCGTCGTAGTAGTTCTGGTTGCCCGCGGCCGGGGAGACCGCGGGGTCGCCGGGCGCGCGGCCGACCACGGCGACCAGGTCGTCCGGCGAGGCGAGACCGGCGGAGCCGATCGTGCCGGCGGACCTCAACCCGGGGAAGCGGTCGGCGAGTTGACTTTTCGGCAGCTCGGTCAGGAGGTCGGCGAGGGCGGGGGAGACGTACATCTCGCCCTGCTTCGGGAAGGCGGTCAGGCCCGGCGGCGCGGGCGTCGCCGTACGGTCCGGCAGCTGGGCGAGGCTCACGACGGTCACCGGGTCGTGGCGGACGTACGTCACCGCCGTGACCTGCACCGCCGCCGCCTTCTGCGCCGCGACGGCGTGCGGGGTGCGCCAGGTCGTGTGCTCGGCGCGGGTGCCCGAGCCGAGGGCGGCGGCGATCATCACCAACAGCAGGAACGAGCCGACGGCGGCGGCACCGGCCGCGAGGAGCTGCGACTGGAGGCCGCGGCGGCCCGAGGACCTGGTGAGATGCCAGGTCAAGGGGAGGACGGAGGAACGCATGGGGGCTCCGGGGTCTGTGGGTGGGAGAGAGGGGTTCTCAGCGGTCGAACTTCCAGGTCAGGCTCTTCGCGTCCGCCTTGGTCACTCGTACGGGTATCTGCACGGTCCCGCCGCCGCTCTTCTCGCCCGTGCACGTGAGGCTCGCTCCCACGACGGCCTTGAGGCCGGTCGGGCAGGTCACCCCGGTGAGCTTGTCGCCGACCCAGGGCAGCGGGTGGAACTTGGACTCGGTGCGGCCCGCGACGATGTTCGGGGACAGCGCCCGCTGACCGTCCACCCGCACCACCGTGTAGTCGTCCAGCGGCGTCGTCGACTCGGTGTCCGCCATGAAGTAGGTGATGACGCCGCCCAGCGTGGCGACGACGGCCGTACCGCCGAGGGCACCGACGAGGAATCTGCTGTGCTGCATCGACCGCTCCTGAATCGCGTGGTGAGAAGGTGCCTCCAGCGTCGCTCCCGGCACCGGCCTCCCGCCTCGGCCGAATGGCCATTTCCGGCACCATCGGCCTCGGCCGTTCGGCCGATCCGGACGGGTGGTGCGGCGCCGTACCGTGATCGGCATGAAGTCCGTCTCACCCCGCGAACTCCTCCGGGGCTTCGCCGTCGGCCTGCTGCTGTCGGCCTGTGTCGTGGACGTCCTGAGCGCAGGGTCCGACGGCAGCAGCGTCCTGCCGACCGCCCTGCCCGTCCTCCCGACGCTGGCCGTCCTGCTCATCGGCCTGGCCGCCGTGCTGTGGCCGGCCGCGCGGCGCCCCGACTGGCTCACGCCGCAGGTCCGCACCGCCGTACCCGCCCTCGCCTCCGCCCTCTACTCGATCGGCTCGCTGATCGTCCTCGGCTCCAACGCCTTCGGGCCCGGCGAGATCGCCATCCTGCTGTGCGTCCTGTTCCTCGCGGTACGGCACTGCCCGCCGAGATGGGCCGTCGGCTGCGGCGCCCTTGCCGTCGGGGCGCTCCTGCTGCTTCCGCTCCGGAGCGTGGAGCAGCTCGTCACCGAGGAACTCTGGCTCCTGGCCGTCGTACTCGTCCTCATCGGCCTGTTCATCGGGCTCGCGGCCTACCTGCGGGCCATGGACTACCGGCGCACCGTCGCCGTCGGCGAGACCCGGCGCGCCGAGCGCGTCGCCATCGCCGCCGACCTCCACGACTTCGTGGCGCATCACGTGACCGGCATCCTCGTCCAGACGCAGATGGCCCGCATGATGGCCACGACCCGGCGCGACGAACTCGACCCCGTGCTGGCCGGCATGGAACGCGCCGCGACCGAGGCGCTCGCCTCGATGCGCCGCACCCTCGGCGTCCTGCGCGACACCGACGACGCCGACCGCCGCCCCGTCGGCGACCTCGCCGCCATCGCCGACCTCACGGACGGATTCGCCACCCCCATCCAGACGGTCACCCTCCACCGCGCGCCCGCCCTCCCCGACCACCTCCCCCACGAGATCCAGGCCGCCGCCTTCCGCGTCGTCCAGGAAGCCCTCACCAACATCCGCCGCCATGCGGGCGACGCCACCCACATCGACGTCCGCCTCCTCGACGACCCCACCCACCTCACCGTCTCCGTCACCGACGACGGCCGGGGCAGCACCCAACTTCCCACCGAGGCACACGGCGGCGGCTTCGGCCTCGTCGGGCTCAAGGAACGCGTGACGGCCCTCGGCGGCGACCTGACGACCGGTCCCCGGGGCGCGGTCGGGTGGGAGGTGCACGCGGTGTTCCCCCTGGGCGGACCATGACCGGACGCCCATACTCAACTAGTTGACTGCTAGCGTGTCGCCCATGGCTCTGCGGAACGCGGTGATGGCGGCCCTCCTGGAGGGCGAGGCGTCCGGGTACGACCTCGCGAAGGCGTTCGACGCGTCGGTCGCGAACTTCTGGACCTGCACGCCTCAGCAGCTCTACCGGGAACTGGACCGCATGGAGACCGAGGGCCTCGTCACCGGCCGCGTCGTCGAACAGCGGGGCCGCCCCGACAAACGCCTCTTCTCCCTCACCCGGGCGGGCCGCGAAGCCGTCCACACCTACACCACCCAGCCCCCGGCCAAGCCGACCGCGATCCGCGACGAGCTGATGGTCAAGGTCCAGTGCCTCGACGCGGGTGACGGGGACGCGGTCCGCGCGGCCGTCGCCGAACACATGGAGTGGGCCACCGCCAAGCTCGCCCGGTACGAGCGACTGCGCCAACGCCTGCTCGACGGCCGGTCGGAGGAGGCGTACTTCGCGGAGGCGGAGCGGGTGGGGCCGTACCTGACGCTGCTGCGGGGGATGGCGTTCGAACGGGAGAGCTTGCAGTGGGGGGACCTGGCACTGCGGAGGATCGACCAGCGACTGGCCGCGCGGCGGGGCGAGGGCTGAGGCACGGGCGCGGGGGCGGTCCCGGCGCCGGAGGGGCGGACCGGCCTGATGGCGCCGAGCGCTGACTCCCCGCTTCAGCCGCCGGCACGGGGTGGACCGTCCTGATGGCGGCGAGTGCTACTCCCGATCTCAGACGCTGGCGCGGGGCGGAGCAGCCTGATGGCGATGAGCGCCGCCCCTCACCTCAGGCGCCGACGAGAGGCGGACCGGCCTGATGGCGGCGAGCGCCGACTCTCCGCCTCGGACCCCGGCGCGGGGCGGGCCGGTCTGAAGGCGCCAAGCGCCGCCCCCCGCCTCAACCGCCGGTCACCGGAAGCTCAGGCGCCGGTCACCGGAAGCAACGCGGGCCGCTTCGCCTCCCGGCCGTCCCCCGATGAACGCCCCCGCAGCCGCCGTACGAGCCACGGGCCGAGGAAAGTTCCGGCCCAGCGCAGGTCGGACAACGTGGACGCGGGCGGCGGCGCGGTCGGCAGCGGGTCGGCCCAACTCGTGTCGGTGTCCGGGAGCTTCAGCGAGTACGCCATCGCCGCGGCGATCCGCGCATGCCCCAGGGGGCTCGCGTGCAGACGGTCCACGCTCCACAGACGGGGGTCGGTCACCACCGGGTGCACGGACGTCTCCGCGACCACCACGCCGTACCGCGCGGCGGATGCGCGGACGCGGTCGTTGAGCGCGAGGATCCGGCGGCTCAGGGGACGCGCCAGCGGCGTGCCCCGCCCGACGTCGGGGAACGTCAGCGTCGCGACCGTCGCCCCCTGTTCGGTCAGCGCGGCGAACATCGCCTCCAGGTCGCCGGCCACCTCGTCGAGGTCGAAGCCCGGGCGCAGCACGTCGTTGACGCCGGCCACCACGGTCGCGAGGTCGGGCCGCAGCGCGAGCGCCGGGGCGAGCTGCTCGCGGCGCACCTGGCCCGTACGGCGGCCCCGGACCGCGAGGTTGGCGTAGCGGAGGGCGGGTTCGTGCCGGGCGAGCTGTTCGGCGAGGCGGTCCGCCCAGCCGCGCAGCCCCTGGACGTCGTCCCCGTCCCCGAGCCCCTCCGTCTGACTGTCCCCGAGAGCGACGTACCGCTGGAAATTCATAGGTGCATTGTTGAATAGCCGACGCGGCGAGGTCAACCGGAGTTCGCGGTGGCCGCAGGGACCCGCGTCACGGAGCGCCCCGCCCGGCCCGGACCGACCGTCCGCCTTCGCTGGAACCGCGCGGTTCGTTCACGCATCACACACGACGCCAGGCGGACGGCGACCGGCGCCGTCCCTACAATCTGGTGAACACATCGGGGGGAGCCGGCATGGAAACGATCATCGTCCAGCCGCCCGGTCCGGCACGGGCGGACGGCGTCGACAAAACCAAACCCGCGCTGCTGCGCATGGGGCCGGGCGATGTCGCCGAGTTCGGGCGCGGCGATGTGCCGATCGTCCTGCGCGACCCCGGAATCTCCCGGCGGGCGGGGCGACTTGAGGCGGCCGAGGACTACTGGCGGCTGTCGAACTTCAGCCGGGACACGGCGTACGTGGTGGAGAACCTGGAGGGCGCGGGCGAGTACCTCACCGTCGCGCCCGGCCGGCTCGGCGCGCCGGTGCCGTTCGAGTTCTCGCGGGTCGTGCTGCCCTCGCTCGGCGGCACCGCCGACTTCAAGGTCTTCGCGCCGCAGCACGCGTACCTGGACGAGCGGTCGACGCCGGGCGCGGGGGAGTTGACGGTCCATCCGTACGCCCTCGACGCGACCGCCAAGTACTTCCTCGTACTGGTCGCGCTCTGCGAGCCGCGGCTGCGGGACCCCGCGGACAGCGCACTGCCGGGGGCCGGGGACATCGCCGAGCGGCTGCGGCCGTTGGACAGCTGCCGGGGGCTCACCCGGTCCGCCGTCAACTACCACATCGACTACCTGGCGTTCGCGAAACTCCGGCTGGACGTCGGGGAGGAACCCGGCGGGGACGGCGGGCGGACGGGGGCGAAGCGGGCGCGGCTCGCGTCCCTCGCGCTGCGGTTCGGGCTGGTACGGGAGGAACACTTGGCGCTGCTGCCGTCACGGAAGGGGGCCGGGGCGTGACCTTCTCAAAGGACTCAAGCTCAAGGGAATCAGGGGACTTGGGAGACTCGGACGACTTGGCCGGCTCGGGCAGCTCCGGCGCCCCGGACGGCCCGTACGACTCGGCCGGCTCAACCGGCTCCGGCGACGCACCCGACTTCGCGAGCCCCGCCACCCCGCGCCGCTCCGGCGACTCCGGCGACACGCCCGACTTCGCCGGCCTAGCCACCCCGCGCGCACCCCTCACACCCCCCACCCTCCCCACCGGCTTCCGCATCGCCGACTGGCAGCTCACCGGCGTCATCGGCTCCGGAGCCTGGGGCACCGTCTACGACGCCCGCGCGGTCACCGACGGCACCCCCGCCGCCGTGAAGATCCTCCCCACCAACACCCTCGCCCCCAACCAACGCACCGCCCTGGGCGACCTCGTGGCCCGCGAGGTCCGCTTCAGCGCCGAGGCGGACCACCCCCACCTCGTCCGCACCCACGCGGTCCGCACGGTCGACGCCCCCGACCTCCCCGCCCTGGACGGCGCGATAGCGCTCGTCATGGACCGCGCGGAGGAAAGCCTGGGCGAGGTGCTGAACACAGGCGGCGTCCCCGACCCCGTACGGATCCTGCGCGGAGTCCTCGCCGGGCTCGCGCACATGCACGGCGAGGGCTGGGTGCACGGCGACCTCAAGCCGGCGAACGTCCTGCTGGGCGCGGACGGCGAGGTCTGGCTCGCGGACTTCGGACTGGCCGCGGAACTCGACGGCACCCACGCCCACATGCCCCCGCTGGGCACCCTCGACCACCTGCCGCCGGAGTGGTGGTCCCAGCGCACCGGCGCGGAGGGGGCCGTCGTCCGGACGACCGCCGACATCTGGGCGTTCGGCGTCCTCGCCCACCAGGTCCTCACCGGCGGCCTGCACCCCTTCCCCGGCGCCACGGCGCGAGCCCGTTCGCTGGCCGCGCAGGCGTACGCGCGCGGGACGACGCCGCTGCGGCTGGACGCCGGGTTTGACGAGAACTGGCGCCGGATCGTGGCCGACTGCCTCGCGCCGGACCACGAGTCACGCCTGAAGCACACCGCCGCGAGCCTCGCGGAACGGGTCGAGGGGCTGGCCGGTACACCCCGCCGGCGCCGCTTCCTGCCGTACGCCGCAGCGGCGCTCGCTGTGGTCACGGCCGTCGCAGGGTTCGCGATAGCCAAAGGCGACAGCGGACGGGACGACTCCGGCCGTACGGCTCCCGCCGAGGTCATCGGCAGCATCCGGGAGGACTCCGACGTACCGCAAGCTCTGCGCCCGGTCATCGTCAACGCCGCGAAACGCTGCTCCGACCCGGAGATCACGCCCGCGTTCCTCGCCGCCATGATCAAGACGGAGAGCGACTTCGACGTGCACGCCTCCCGCCCGGCCTCCGAGGAGTACGGCATCGCCATGTGGACGCCGTCGGTGTTCCGGGCCTGGGCGGTGGACGGCGACGGGGACGGCGACAAGGATTACTTGTCGCCGCCCGACGCGATCGCCACGATGAGCCTGTACACCTGCTGGCTCGACCAGCAGTTCAAGCAGGCCCGTCTCCCCGTAGGTGACCTGCCCGCGCTGATCGCCGCCGGCTGGCGCACGAGCGACCGCACCGTCATCGACGAGGGTGGCGTCCCCGCGCGCGTACAGCCGCACGTGGACAAGGTGCTCCGCCACCTCGCCGACTACTCGGTCAGCACTCCCTGACGCCCGGGATCCGGTTGTCGGGCGAACTGACGTAGATGTTGGAGATCCAGCCGCCGTACTGGGGCAGGTAGGCCCACCAGTCGTTCGTGTACGGCGGCACCTGCACCTCCTGTCCCCGCTTCTGGCAGCCGATCAGCACCTCGACGCCGGCCGGGAGCTGCGTCATCGGGGCGTTGCCCGTCGACGGGTCCCGGCGGACGTTGACGTGCTCGCTCCAGGTGCCGTACCACCAGCCCCCGGGGCGCGTCGCACCCGGCACGTTCAGCGAGCGCGTCAGCCGCCCGATGTCCGTGTACGCCTTGCCGTACGACGTGCCGACCGGGTGCAGCGTGTACACGGCGACGATGGAACGGTCGCCCGCGCCGACGGTTCCCGTGCTGTGCAGCGCGGGACGCGTCAGGTCGACGGCGGCGGCGGTCACCCGCGTGGAGGCCGGAGCCGCCGTCGCGTTGGTGCAGGTGCCTTCCGGGTACGACGATCCGGCCCAGCCCTGCTTCACCGCCCACGGTTTGTCGAACGCCCCGGCGATGCCGAAGTGCTGGTCGAAGCCGTCGGAGGCACAGCGGGTGGACTGGCGCAGGTTGCCCATCACGAAGTCGCGCACGGGCGCGGGCGCCGAGTCCAGGAGGTAGCGGTAGATCGCCACCGTGTCGCGGGCCGAGATCGCGGTGTAACCCCAGTAGCCCTCGTAGCCGGCGGGCGGCGGCGCCGTGTCCTGGAGCCCGAGACGGCTGACCATCCGGTTGACGATCGCCGAACCGCCGTACGTCGACCAGTAGTAGTTGGCCGTGTCGTCGTTGCTGCTGCGCAGCATCGGCTCCAGCCGTGCCCGGTCGGCGGCGGGCACGGTGTAGTCGGGACCCCGGTTCCACAGGAAGTCCAGCGCGAGAAGCAGCTTGACGACCGACGCGGACCGGAACTGGGCGCTCGCGTCGACCTGTTCGGTGAAGGCACCGGTCTGCCGGTCGAACACGGCGACCCCGGCGGTGACCCCGCTCGGCACCTGGACGGACGCGACGGCGGCAGGCGCGGAACCGGCGGCGGTGGCGGACCCCGCCGCACCACCGACGAGCAGCAGCGCGGCGGCGACCGCGAGGAGACGACGCTTCATCGGGTTCCTCCGAAGCCGCCCTGGCCTTCGGGCCGGGACGGTGGCACCTCTCGCTTGCGGAGGCGATCAGGAGTCTGCCGCGGCGGTGTCGTGTTGGACCTCCAGCCGGTGCACGATCTCGGAGTTGAGTGACCTGCGGGCGGACTTGGCCTGTGCGACCAGCCACTCATGCAGGTCGGCGGGCAGGCGGAGGGTGATGCGTTTCTCTTCATTCATGACCTTATGTTAGTGGTCCACTGCTGCAACTTAAGTGGTAAATTGACACCGTGGCGACACTGAAACAGGCTTCGGAGGGTGCGGGGTGCGCCCGGTACACCTACCGGCTTCGTGTGTCGTCGACCGCCCGCGCCGCTCTTCTCGCCGAGTGGGACCGGTGCCGGTGGGTGTGGAACGAGTGCGTGGCCAAGTCCCGTGCTGTGCACGCCCATAACCGGGCGCACCCCGAGAGCGGGCTGACGTGCGGCCCGGCACAGCTCGACAAGATGCTGACCGCTGCCCGAGCCTGCACGGCGTGGCTCCGCGAGGGTGCTTCGGTGCCGCAGCAGCAGATCATCCGCGACTTCGCGAAATCCCGCACCAAGGCATTGAAGGACATCGAGAAGCGCCTGCCGATGCGACAGCGTGCGGGCATACCCCGGCACAAGAAGAAGCGTGAGGCGCTGCCCACACTGAACTACACGCAGCGTGGGTTCCGGTTGAAGGACGGCCGTCTGCATCTCGCGGGCGGCATCATCCTTACCGTGGTGTGGTCGCGTGAACTCCCGTCCGTGCCTTCGTCGGTACGGGTGTACCGGGACGCGGTGGGGCACTGGTATGCCTCGTTCGTCGTCGCCACCGAAGCCCAGCCGCTCCCTGGTACGGGCTGTGTGCTCGGCGTGGACTGGGGGGTCAGAGAGATCGCCACCACCACGTCCGACGCCCACGACCTCCCCCACCGCCAGCACGGGCAGAAGGCTCAGGGGAAGCTGGCCCGGTACGACCGGATGATGGCCCGGCGCAGACCGAAGAAGGGGCAGGCGGCGCCGAAGGGGTATCGAGAGGCGAAGAGGTGGCGGGCGAAGACGTACGCGAAGATCGCCCGGCAGCGGCAGGACACGGCCCGCAAGTGGGCGAAGAGGGTTGTCCGCGACCACGATGCTGTCGCTGTCGAGGACTTCCGGCCGAAGTTCCTCGCGAAGACCACCATGGCCCGCAAAGCGGCCGACGCGGCGATCGGTGCCACGAAGACGGCCCTGGTCGAGATAGGCCGCAAGCACGGGCGGGACATCCGCCTTGTCAATCCCGCGTACACCACGATGGATTGCGCTTCGTGCGGAGCGAGAACCAAGCACGCACTTCCTCTTTCGGAACGTACCTACACTTGCACCGCGTGCGGAGCCTCGTCCCCCAGGGACAAGAACTCCGCCCGCGTCATGCTCGTCCGGGCTGTTCTCACCTCGGCTGGTGTCGAGGGCGTAAGACCTGCGGGGGCGCTGCTCCCGGAGGCGGCCTGAGCCAGAAATCCCCTCCCCATCAGGGAGGAGAGGACGTCAAAGGTAATGCTCCCTGAGGTTGAGGGAGTTGAGCGGGGTGAGGTCGACGTACCAGCCCTCCTGCGGGGGGATCGAGTCGTGGCAGTCGCCGTTGACCGACTCGCACAGTTCGACGAGGGCGCCGTCGTACTGGTTGTTGAACACCCAGTGGTTGCCGAACTGGTTGTAGATCGGGTGGAAGCCGTACGAGTAGAAGATGTGGCTCGGGTTCGGGTTGTTCGCCGGGGTCACGTTCTCCGGGTAGATGCAGACGGCGCCGTACGGGCAGCCGTCCCACGTGCCGCCCTCGGCCTGGGCCTGGGTCGTGCCGGTCAGGACGGCGGCCGTGGCGAGGGCCAGTGCGGCGGCGCCGTGGAGGATTCTGCGCATGGGCATGTCTTTCGTGGAGGGAGGGGAGGGGGGAGCGGTTACCACCACTGGGAGCAGCGGACCACGCCGTCGGAGATCAGCGAACCGCACACCCGGAACTGGTAGTTGGGGTCGGTGCTGGTGCGCTTGAACGGGGTGGTCAGGCTCTGCCCGGCCGAGCGGACGGTGAACGGCCCGCACTGGAGCCACGGCGACACGGCGTTCGTGTTGTCCCAGCCGTCCGCGCGCCAGTCCATCCACACGTTGTCGCCGGGCCGGGTCTCGCCGCTGATCTTGCCGAACGCGATCTGCTGACCGACGTACGCGCCCTTCTCCAGCGTGAACCGGACGTTGCCGACGGAGAAGTCACGCGGCTTGGCGGTGTCGCCCTCGGCGTTGTCCGGGTGGTCGCGGAAGCCGCGCGCACCACCCGTGCAGTCCGAGGCCGCCGCGCTCGCGGGCCGCGCGGGCTGGGCGACGAGGACGCCGGTGGTGAGTGCGCACAGGGCGGCGGCTGTGGCGAGGGTGGGACGGAGCAGGCGCATGGGGGGCCGTCTCTTCCTGGTCGGGGATCGGAGACGACTCGAAGATTAGGGAGGGGGACGGGGGGTGCGGTCCTGACGGATGTCAGGGTGGGCGGCGGGCCGTCGGATCATATGTACGCCGGTCCGGCCGACCCCCGTACAACTGGCCGACTCTGGAGAGGGTTCCCGTGAACTTGCGCTTCGGCATCTACCTGCCGCCGTTCGGCCCGTTCGGCGACCCCAACACTCTCGTCGAGCTGGCGGTGCGCGCGGAGGCCGCCGGGTGGGACGGGGTGTTCCTGTGGGACCACGTCGTCAGCGAGGCGATGCCGATCGCCGACACCTGGACCACGCTCGCGGCCATCGCGCAGGCCACCGGAACCCTGCTGCTCGGCCCGGCCGTCACACCGCTCGCCCGGCGCCGGCCCTGGACGGTCGCACGGCACGCGTCCACCGTCAGCCGGCTCTCCCGGGGACGGCTCGTCGTCGGTACGGGAGTGGGTGTCGACGAGTCCGGCGACTTCAGCGGCTTCGGGGAACCCGCCGCCGACCTGGCCACCCGCGCGTCGATGCTGACCGAGGGGCTCGGACTGATGCGGGCGATGTGGGACGGCGAGGCCATCGAACACGCCGGCCGGCACTACCGGGTGAACCTCGCGGCCACGGAGCCGGAGCCGTACCGCATCCCGGTCTGGATGGCCAGCTCCACGAACCACCCACGGGTGATCCGCCGGGCCGCCGGCTGCGACGGCATCTTCCCGAACCCCGAGGACCACGAACTCACCCCGGACGAGGTCGCCGGCATCCGCCAGGCTCTGCGCGACGCGGGCCTCCCGGCCGACCGGCCGTTCGACATCGCCGTACGCGGCAACGCGAGTCCCGCGTGGGAGGAGGACAAGGACGTCGACCTCAAGGGGCTCGCCGAGGCCGGTGCGACCTGGTGGCTGGAGTCGCTGATCCACTTCGACCCGCTGGAGCTGTCGATGAGGGTCGTGGACGCGGGGCCGCCTCGGGGGTGAAGGAGCCGGAGCCAGAACCCGGTCCGTCAGACCGGCTTGCGCCACACCGAGACATGCTTGGCGGAAGCGTCCGTGAACGGCTCCCCACCCCAGTCCCCGACCCGCCGCTCCAGCTCCAGCCCGGCGATCCGCGCCATCAGGTCCAGCTCCGCCGGCCACGCGTACCGGTGCCGGGAGGCGCCACGGCGATAACTGCCGTCCTCCTCCCGCGTCAGATGATGCGAGACGAGGATCTGCTCGGCCAACTCGAAGGTGTCGAACCCGAGATGCCGCTCCGACACGTCGAACGGTACGGCGACCTGCCCCGGCGGCAGGAACCGCAGCGGCGGCACGCCCAACTCGATGACGAACCGCCCGCCGGGCGCGAGATGCCGGGCGGCGTTGCGGAAACACTCGACCTGCTCGTCCTGCGTGAGGAGGTTGGTGATCGTGTTGTAGACGAGGTACACCAGGCTGAACTCCCCGGGGACGACGGCGCCGGCCATGTCCCCCATGACCACCGGCAACGTCTCCTCGTCGACCTTCCGCCGCAGCACCCTCGCCATGTGCTCGGAGAACTCGATCCCGGCGACCGGCACACCCCGCTCCCGCAACGGCACCCCCACCCGCCCGGTCCCGATCGCGAACTCCAACGCCCGCCCGTCCCCGGCGAGTTCGGCAAGGAAGTCGAGGGTCGGCCCGAGGACACGGGCCGAGGACATCTCGGTCTCCTCGGCGTCGTAACGTTCGGCGGTGGCACGGCCCCACAACTCGCTGCTCGTCATGGACGACCACTCTGCCGAGGGGGGAAGCGGGATGTCGACGCATTTAATACCGTCCCGGTGTGAACCGGTTCGAGCATCTGCGCGCGAGGCATTGACAGCACTCCCCGTCGCTTCTAACTTCCCTCACGCGAACCGGTTCGACCCAGACGGAGGAGCCCCGTGAACATCGGTGAGATCGCCCGCCGGGCCGGTGTCTCCCGGAGCACCGTCTCGTACGCCCTCAGCGGCAAGCGCCCCGTCTCCGACGACACCCGCCGCAAGATCCAGCGCGTGATCGACGAGCTGGGCTACCGCCCGAACGCGAGCGCGCGGGCGCTGGCCAACGGTCGTACGAGCACGATCGGCCTCGCTTTCCCGCCCGCAGGCGACCACTACACCGGCATGCAGCTCGATTTCATCGGCAGCGTCGTCGAGGCAGCCGCCGCCCACGACTACGACGTCCTGCTCTCCCCGGGAGGCGCGGACAGCGACCGCTCCTTCCGGCGCCTGCTGGGGGAACGCCGAGTTGACGGCGTGATCCTCATGGAGATCAGGCTGGAGGACGACCGGGTCGGCCACCTCGCCGCCCTCGACTTCCCGGCCGTCACCATCGGCCGTACCGCCAGCCCGGAGCGCGACTGGTGGGTGGCGCTCGACCACGCGACCCTCGCGGCGGCCTGCGTCCACCACCTCGCCGACCTCGGCCACCGCCGTATCGCCCTGGTCAACCGCCCCGAACACCTCCTGCGCACCGGCTACGAGTCCGCGCACCGGGGCTTGGAGGGCTTCACGAAGGCCGCCGCCGAACGGGGTCTGACGGCCCGTTCGTACTGCTGCGGCGACGACGCCGCGTCCGGGGAGGCGTGCCTGGAGCGGATCCTGTACGACGATCCCGCGACGACCGCGCTCGTCACGCTCAACGAGGCATCCCTGGGCGGGATCTACCGGGGCCTCGCGCACGCCGGACGCCATGTCCCGCGCGATTTCTCGGTCACCGGGATCGTCGCGGCGCGCTGGGCGGAGACGGTGACGCCGCAGCTCACCGCGGCCGACGTACCGGCCGCGCAGATGGGGAGGCTGGCGGTGGAGCTGCTCATCGAGCGGCTGGGTGATGCCGAGGTGCCCGCGCGCCATCACTTCCTGACGCCGCCGATCTCGCTGCGGGCGAGTACAGGGCCTGTCTGAGGGGCGGCTCTCGGGCCGGCGCAGGCCGGCGGTCCACTTTCGTGTGTGTCATGACCATGACCATCCAGTACGGCTGTGCAGCACCCAGTACGGCTGTGCAGCATCCAGTACCGCTACGCAGCATCCAGTACCGCTACGCAGAGAGAGGGAGTCCCGCCATGCCCGTGCCCCGCACCCCACTCGCCGCCACCGCACTCGCCACACTCCTCGCCCTCGCACTCCCCGCCGTTCCAGTCCGAGCCGCCGACACCACCGTCACCGTCGACTTCGCCACAGCGGGCGGCGCCCCCACCTACCGCGCCTCCGGCACCCTCTACGGCCTGACCGAGAACGGCACCCTCCCGCCGGACCACTTCTACCAGGACATCAAGTGGAAGTTCATGCGGGCGGGCGGCGCCCAGCTCGACCGCCCCGGCGGCTGGGCCGCGGGCAAGTACGACCGCCGCTGGAACTCCACCCTCGCCCAGTACCGCCGCACCAAGTCCCTCGGCGGCACCTTCGTCATCCTCCCGCACGACATCTGGGGCGCCGACGGAACGACGACGCCCACCTTCCCCGGAGACGGCGGCAACTGGTCCAGCTTCGATGCCTTCTACAACCGCCTCCTGACCGACATAAAGGCGGCCGGCGCCACCGACGTGCAGTGGGACATCTGGAACGAGCCCGACTGCTCGTTCTTCTGGGGCTCGGGCCAGCCCCAGTACCTGGAGATGTGGAAACGCGCCTACCAGAAGATCCGTACGGCGATCCCCGGCGCCGTCATCGTCGGCGCGAGCACCTGCGGCCACCCGGACCCGGGCAACACCTGGTGGAACACGTACCTCGACTACGTGAAGGCGAACAACGTCCAGCCGGACATCTACAGTTGGCACAACCTCCCCGGCGACCCGGTCGCCGACGGCAACTCCCTGCGGGCCAAGCTGTCGGCCCGCTCGATGACGACGAGCCGCCCGTTCCAGGTCAACGAGTACGCCGCGAGCAACGAGCAGAACCCCGGGCGCGGCGGCTGGTACATCTCCCGCCTGGAGCGCGCCGGCGCGGACGGGCTGCGCGCCAACTGGGCGGGCGGCGCGAACCTCCACGACTTCGCGGCGCGGCTGCTGACGAAGTCCGGGACCCAGTATCTGCCGCTGGGGGAGTGGTTCCTGTACCGGTACTACGGCTCGCAGACCGGCAACATCGTAAAGGTCACGCCGGGTTCGAACACCGACGCCGTCGCCACCAAGGACAACGCCGCCCGCAACGCGAAGATCCTCCTCGGAAGCAACGGCAACACCGGGAACGTCACGGTGAGTCTGGGCCGCCTCGACACCACGTCCCTCGTCGAGAACGGCCGCGTCCGCGCGATCGTCCAGCGCGTCCCGAACAACGGGGGCGGCGCGGTCACCGGCCCCGTCACCGTCTCCGACCAGCAGCTCACCGTCAACGGCAACTCGGCGTCGGTGAACGTGCCTTGGACCGACGCGGCCGACGGCTACACCGTGACGCTGCTGCCGCCGTCCAACACGACGATCTCGACCGTCGCGGTCGTCCAGCACAGCGGCCAGTGCCTGGACGACACGAACCTGTCCACCGGCGACGGCACCCAGTACCAGCAGTACCCCTGCGAGGGCGGGTACCAGCAGATGCTGGACCTCAAGCCGGTCGCCGGACGCGCCAACACCTACACCGTGGTCGACGAGTTGAGCGGCAAGTGCCTGGAGGTCGCCGGTGCTTCCACCGCCGACGGTGCGGCCGTCCAGCAGTACGGCTGCAACGGCGCCACCAACCAGATGTTCACGCTGCGACCCGTCAGCGCGCTGGGCAACGCCAAGGACTACCAACTCGTCGCCGTGCACAGCGGGAAGTGCGTCGACGTGAGCGGCGTGTCCACCGCTTCCGGGGCGAAGGTCAACCAGTGGACGTGCGACGCGGCGAGCGCGCTGCCGGGGAAGCGGAACCAGGTCTGGCGCCTTCAGGGAGTCTAGGGCTGGGACAGCGTTCATCCGTCTGGCGCGCCAACTGCTCCTCTCCTGCGAGCAGTTGGACCGTCACCACGGAGAGGTGCGGTGCTTCGATCCGCCGTGCGGCGGCGACCGTGCACACCACCTGGCCGATCGCCAGGCCGGTCAACTGCCGCATCCGGTCCGGGAGTCGGACGGTCAGGGCGTCGCCGTCCGCCGAGACGGCGGGGGTCTGCGGCGCCCGTTCCGGTGAGTCCGGCGCGGCGGTGGGCAGGGGCTTCACGTGGGTGATGAAGCCTTCGCCCGGCGGCGGCAGGGTCAGCAGCAGCGACAGCGCGTCGTCGGGATCGCCGGGGAGTTCGGTCGGCCGTAGGACGGCACTCAGGGCGCCGTCGCGTACGTAGTAGACGGCCGTGACCGGCGCGATCCCGCTCGCCGGGTCGCCCGCCTCGATGACCCCGGTCGCCGGGATGCCGCAGGAGGACAGCGCGAGGAGCGCGACGAGCGTCGGGGCGGCGCGGCGGCCGGTGTTCATGGCTGCTCCGGAGCGGTGAGAGGCAGGACGACGGTGAAGACGGCGCCGCCGTCGGGGTGGTTGGCCGCGCGCACCGTACCGCCGTGGACGCGGACGTTCTCGGCGGTGATCGCGAGCCCGAGCCCGCTGCCCTCCGAACGGGCGCGCGCGGAGTCCGACTTGTAGAACCGGTCGAAGACGTGCGGCAGAACGTCTTCGGGGATACCGGGCCCGCTGTCCCGCACCTCGACAACTGCCGTGCCCCCGGCGGCGGTCAGCCGCACGGTCACCGGACGGCCCCCGTGCTTGAGCGCGTTGCCGACGAGGTTGGCGACGACGACGTCGACGCGCCGAGGATCGACGTCCGCCCGTACCGCGTACGGGAGTTGAACCGCCACGGCGTCCGTCCACCCGCGTGCACCGAGCGTGCGCCGGATCGACTCGGCGAGGTCGATCTCGTCCCGGTGCACCTGCGCCGCGCCCGCGTCGAACCGGGAGATCTCCATCAAGTCGTCGACGAGCGAGGCGAGTTTGACGGTCTCCTCGCTGATCAGCCGGACGGCGGTCGCCGTGTCCGGGTCGAGCCCGGCCGCGTCCTCGTCGAGGACGTCGGTCACCGCGGACATCGCGGCGAGCGGCGTCCGCAGCTCGTGCGAGACGTCGGCGGCGAAGCGGCGCGCCCGCGCCTCCAGCTCCCGCAGCTCCGCCACCGACCCCTCCAGCGCGGCGGCCGTCTCGTTGAACGTGTGGGACAGGTCGGCGAGTTCGTCGGAACCGTTCACCGCGAGCCGCGTGTCGAGCCGCCCCTCGGCGATCCGCCGGGTCGCCTGACGCAGCGCCCGCACCGGCACCAGCACCCCGCGCGCCGCGAACAGCGCGAGCGCCACCGCGAGCAACAGGGCGCCCAGCATGGCGCGTTGGACGCCGGTGACCAGGGCGTCGACGTACGCCTGCTCGACGGTCTGCGGGACGGCGAGGTAGACGTGGACGCCGGAGGCGGTGCCGCTCGGGTCGGTGAAGGTGACCGACATGCCGACCAGGAGCGTGGTGCGGCCGTCGCCCCGCACGCGCTGGAAGACGGTCGCGCGGCTGTTCGCCACCGACTTCCGTATGCCGGGCGTGAGTTCGTCGAGCCGGTCGCCCGCACCGACACCCCGGTACTCGGCGAGGACGCGCCAACTCCCGTCGTTGGCCTTGATGTTCTCGGCGAACCGCTGCAAGTCGGCCCGGTCGGGCGGGTACGGGAGGTTCGGCGCCTCCTGGCCGACGTGGCTGCGGAGCTGGCGGATCACCGCGTCCTGGCTCTGCTGGAGGATGCCGGTGCGGGCCTCGCGCAGGGTCAGCGCGCCGGTCGCGGTCGCGGTGACGGCGGCGACGAGGACGAACGCGACGATCAGGCGTGAACGCAGGCCGCGGAAAGGGCGGTTCACCGGTCGGCGGTGAAGCGGTAGCCGAAGCCGCGCACGGTGTGGATGAAACGGGGGGCGCGCGGCGGCTCGGCCAGCTTGGTGCGCAGGCGCTTGACGCAGGCGTCCACCAGACGGGCGTCCCCGTGGAAGTCGTGCTCCCACACCGCCTCCAGCAACTGCTGGCGGCTGAACACCTGGCCCGGCGACGCGGAGAGCGTCAGCAGCAGCCGCATCTCGGAGGGCGCGAGCGCGACCGCCGTACCGGCGAGCGTGACGGTCACCCCGGCGCGGTCGACGGTCAGTTCCCCGAACGTGTCGAGCGCGGGCAGCCCCGTGCCGCCGCCCGCCCGGCGCAGTACGGCCCTGATGCGGGCGTCCAGGACACGCGCGGTGACCGGCTTCACCACGTAGTCGTCGGCGCCGACCTCCAGGCCGACCACGATGTCCACCTCGTCGCCCCGCGCGGTCGCCATGATGATCGGCAGCGTCTCGTCGACCGCCCGGATGCCCGCGCACACCTCAAGTCCCGGCATGCCCGGCAGCATCAGATCGAGGACGACGATGTCCGGCCGGAACACCCGGAGTTGGGCCAGCCCCTCCTCGCCGGTCGGTACGGCGCACACGTCGTGGCCCTGTCGGCGCAGCCCCAGTGCGACGCCCTCGCGGACCGCCCGGTCGTCCTCGATCAGAAGTACTCGTGACATTGGTTCAGTAACCGCCAGCAAACGATCAACAGGTCACCGGATTAAACACCCGTTATCGCTTCGTGACCAAATGGGCCAGGCTCGATCACATAACCCCAGCACGGTGAACCCCCGTGACACCGCACCGAACTCCCGCACCCCGCCGCCGTCGTCGCCGCGCCCCGCGCCGGCGCCCCCTGCTGCCGACGGCCCTCGCGGTCCTTGCGGCCGTCGGCGCGATAGGGGCGCTCGCGGCCTGGCAGTCACAGGACGCCTCCATGACGACCTCGGCCCGGCCCTCGAACTCCCCCTCCCCGCAGCGGAGTTCACCCCCGAGCCCGGAACCGAGCCCCGAGTCGTCCCCGAGTGCGACACCCACCCCAACGCCCACCCCGTCGCCCTCCCCTCCCGAGATCCCGAAGCACGGCACAGGCGCCTACACCACCGCCCCGGGAACCGGCCAACAGGCAGGCAAGGGAACCCCGTTGCGCTACAAGGTGGAGATCGAGAAAGGCATCGACCTCCCCTTGGGCGACACGGCCGACGAGGTCGAACAGGTCCTCGCCGACCGCCGGGGCTGGACCGCCGACGGCACCTCGTCCTTCCGCCGCGTCTCCACCGGCCCCACCGACTTCGTCGTCCGTATCGCCACCCCGGGCACGGTCGACACGGCCTGCGCGGAGTACGGCCTCGACACCCACGGCGACCTGAACTGCAGCGTCGCCCACAAGGTCATGGTCAACCTCGAACGCTGGCTCACCGGAACCCAGTACTACGCCGACGACATCCCCGCCTACCGCGCCCTCATCGTCAACCACGAGGTCGGCCACTTCCTCGGCCACGGCCACGAGACCTGCCCGGCCGCAGGCGCCCCCGCCCCGGCGATGATGCAGCAGATCAAGGGCCTCAAGGGCTGCGTCCCCAACGCCTGGCCGTACGACGAGCAGGGGAAGCGGATCAGCGGGCCGTCGGTGCCGTGACCCCCGACTCCCGGCTCAGCGGTACGTGTTGTTGCTCGTGTGCTCCCCGTTCAGCCACGACGCCAGCTCCGCGCGAGCGGTCCGGCGGCGCTGCTCGTCGCTCTCCTCGATGCCCGGGGCGTCGAGGGTGAACTCCAGGAGGAGGCCGTTGGGGTCGCTGGTGTAGAGGGAGCGGCAGTAGCCGTGTTCCAGGACGTACGTCTCGTCCGGGCGCCAGCCCGCCTTCTCCAGACGGCCGGCGATCGCGTTCTGGACCTCCTCCGTGACCTTCAGCGCGATGTGCTGGAAGGGGGAGTGCGGCATCTCGGGGCCGAACTGCTTCTGGTCCTCGGGGTCGGCGAACTGGAAGAACGCGAGGGCACTGCCGTCGCCGAGGCCGTAGAAGGTGTGGCAGTACGTGCGGACCGCGCCGAAGAGTTCGTCGGACTCCTTCCAGGTCGCGATGAGCGGAAGGCCGATGACGTCCTCGTAGAAGGCGCGGGTCGCCTCCTGGTCCTGGGTGACGTAGGCGTTGTGGTGCAGGCGCGAGGGCAGGGTGGAGGGCTGAGCCATCGTCGACTCTCCTTCGGAGAGGTCAAGCGCGGACATCTGTCCGCTGTGCGGTCAATGCTGGCAACCTTGATACGCGAAACCCTCAGCGTCAACCCTTGCGGAGGAAACCGTGACCATCTGCCGGATGGCGGGCCGGGGGGCGGACAGGCGGCGTAATCTGGACGCTCCAGTCGAGCGATCCGAGAGGGGCGGCAGATGCCGCGTACGGGCACCGGGCCTGATTTCATCGAAGCGCTGGCCCGAGGGCTGGAGGTCATCACCGCCTTCGCCCCCCAGCGACCCGACATGTCCCTCTCCGAGGTGGCGACCGCGACCGGCCTCGCCCGCCCCACGGCCCGCCGCATCCTCCTCACCCTGGAGGAACTCGGCTACGTCCGCTCCTGCGACCGGGGCTACTCCCTCACCCCCCGCGTCCTGGACCTCGGCATGGCGTACGTCGGCTCGCTGGGCCTGTGGGACGTCGCCCGCCCGCACATGGAACGCCTGGTCGCGCGGACGAACGAGTCCTGCTCGGTCGCCCAGCTCGACGGTGGCGACATCGTGTACGTCGCGCGGGTCGCCGTACCGAAGATCGTCACCCTCTCCGTACGGATCGGCACCCGTTTCCCCGCCCTCCAGACCTCGCTCGGCAAGGTCCTGCTGGCCGCGCTGGAGCCGGAGCGGCTCGACAAGGCGCTCGCCGAGCCCACGCGCTCCGGGCTCACCCCCCTGTGGCGGCCCGACGCCGGCGAGCGGGACGCCGTACTGCGCGAGGTCCGCGCGCAGGGCTGGGCGCTGGCCGACGAGGACCTCGCGCTCGGCATCCGCTCGGTCGCCGTGCCGCTGCGGGACGGCGAGGGCAAGGTCGTCGCGGCGATCAACGTCAACGCGCACGCGGCCGAGACGTCCCTCGCCGACCTGCGGGACAGACATCTGCCGCTCCTGCTCCAGACCGCCGGGGACATCAGCGGCGACTTCGCCCGCCTGACGGCCGTGCCGCGTGCGGTGGCCGCCGTCCAGAGCTGACCGGCCCGCAAGGGGGCTCGCCGTGAAGGGGCCCGGCGTGCCACAATCCCAAGTCAACGGACAGATGTCCGCTGTGCGGTCGGAGGGAAGGTTCCATGGAGATACCGACACCGTCGGGCCAGAGCGGCGGCCCCCTGTCGGGGCTGCTGGTCGCCGACTTCTCCCGGGTGCTGGCGGGCCCGTACGCCACCATGCTGCTCGCCGACCTCGGCGCCGAGGTGATCAAGGTCGAGGCGCCCGCCGGGGACGAGACCCGCAGCTGGATGCCGCCCACGCGCGGCACGACCTCGACGTACTACCTCGGCATCAACCGGGGCAAGCGCTCCCTCGCACTCGACCTGCGCACCGACCAGGACGCCGAGGCGGCCCGTGAACTCGCCCGCCGTGCCGACGTGCTGATCGAGAACTTCAAGCCCGGCACCCTCGCCAAGTACGGCCTGGACTTCGGCGCCGTCAGCGCCGCCAACCCCGGCGTCGTCTACGCGTCCATCACCGGCTTCGGGCCCGGCGCGGGCTCCCACGTCCCCGGGTACGACCTGATGGTCCAGGCGATCTCCGGACTGATGAGCCTCACCGGCGACCCCGAGGGGGAGCCGTTCCGCGCCGGGATCTCCGTGTTCGACGTGATGGCCGGGAACCACGCCGCGATCGGCATCCTCGCCGCGCTGCGCCACCGCGACGCGACCGGCGCGGGCCAGCACGTCGAGGTCAACCTCCTCTCCTCGGCCCTGTCCGGGCTGGTCAACCACAGTTCCGCGTACGTCGCCGGCGGCACCGTGCCCTACCGGATGGGCAACGCGCACCCCAGCGTCTTCCCGTACGAACCCTTCCCCACCGCCGACCGCGATCTGATCGTCGCCGCCGCCAACGACGGCCAGTTCCGGCGCCTGTGCGACGTCCTCGGCATCCCCGAGACCGCCGACGACCCCCGCTTCGCCCACAACAAGGACCGCACCGCGCGCCGCGAGGAACTCCGCCCGCTGCTCGTCGAACGGCTCGCCACGCGCGGCGCGACCGAGTGGTTCGAGGCGCTCGTCGCGGCCGGGGTGCCCGCCGCGCCGATCAACACCATCGACGGGGGGTTCGCGATGGCGGAACGCTTCGGGCTCGACCCGATCGTGGAGGTGGGGGAGGGAGAGCGGGCGGTGCCCATGGCACGGCACCCCATCAGCTTCTCGACGACACCGGCCCGGTACGAGCTGCCGCCGCCGGAACTGGACGAGCACGGGCCGGAGTTGAGGAAGTGGCTGGCGGGGCCGGAAGGGGAGAGCCGTGACTGACGCAACGCCCGCACCTCACCTCACGGCACCCACCTACCCCACCGCCCTGGGCGCCTCCTCCCGCACCTCCATCACCCTTCTCGGTGAAAACCTCGCCGACGACATCATGGGCACCGTCGGCTTCGGCGAGCTCGCCTACCGTCTCGCCACCCAGCGCCGCCCCACGCCCGGCCAGACCCGCGTCTTCGAAGCCGTCCTCGCCGCCCTCGCCGACCACGGTTTCACCCCCACCGCGATCGTCACCCGCCTCACCTACCTCTCCGCCCCGGACTCGATCCAAGGCGCCCTGGCGGCAGGCCTGTTGGGCGGCGGCTCGCGCTTCCTCGGCGTCACCGAGGACACCGGCGCCTTCCTGCACGACGTCCTGGAACGCCACGAAGGCGACCTCCCGTGGACCGAGGACGAGTGGGACGCGCTGGCCCTGGACACCGTACGCGCGCAGAAAGCGGCGGGCCGCTTCGTCCCCGGCCTGGGCCACCACGTCCACAAGGACGGCGACCCCCGCACCCCCCGCCTGATGCAGATCGCCGAGGAGGAAGGCCAGTTCGGCCCCCACCTGGCCCTCTTCGCCGCGATCGGCCGCACCCACCCCCAGATCCTCGGCAAGACCCTCCCCCTGAACGGCGCCGGAGTCTGCGGAGCCGCCCTGGCCGACCTCGACCTCCCCATCCAACTCCTGCGCGGCTTCGCCCTGCTGGCCCGCACAGCGGGACTCATCGGCCAGCTCGCCGAGGAGATGCGCACCCCCGTGGCGAACGACATCTTCCTCTCGGTGGACCTCAACAACCGCCCCGTGCCCCCCGCTCCGGGAGACCACCCGTGACGCCGTACGTCCTGTTCGTGCACGGCGCCCACCACGGCGCCTGGTGCTGGGACGAGGTGAGGACCCGCCTCGCCCCGACGGCCGTACGCACAGCGGCGGTAGACCTCCCCCTGACGTCCTTCGAGGACGACACGCAGGCCGTCCGCACCGCCGTACGCGAAGGAACCCTGTACGGCCCTGTCCTCCTGGTCGCCCACAGCTACGGCGGCCTCCCGGTCTCGGCGGCCGGCCACGAGGCGGACCGCCTGGTGTACATCGCGGCGCGCATGCCCCAACCGGGCGAGTCCCCTGCGGAGTTGACCCCCCGCTGGAACGACCCGGCGTTCCGCGCGGCGGTCCAGGAGTCACCCGACGGCACGATCACCCTCCTCCCGCAGGCCCGCGAAGCCCTCTACTCCGGCACCCCCGCCGCGTACGCCGACAGGGCGGCAACCCGCTGGCGCCCGATGCGAAGCCGCGTCCCCCACAAGCCCGTCGACAACCCGGCCTGGCTCTCGGTCCCCAGCGCCTACATCATCTGCGCCGAGGACCGGACCGTACGCCCCGAAGCCCAACGAGAATGCGCCACCCACGCCTGCACCCACCTCGAACTCCCCTGCGACCACGCCCCGTTCTACTCCGCACCGGACGAACTGGCCCGCTTCCTGGGAGGACAGGCGGCACTGATCGGCGGCTGAAGCGCAGTCCTACCGCTGCCGCGCCACCCACTCCCCGAAGGCCACCTCACCGAGCCGCGCGTCCGGCCCCGGAAGCAGCGTCGTCTCCCCCAGCGCGGTGCCGAAGTACCGCGCGTCCGGGGACGTGACGACCGTGCGGGGATCGCCCTGCGCCGCGAGCGCCTCACGGACCAGCTCGTCGAGCCGGAACACAGCAGGGCCCGCGACCTCGACGTGAGCGTTCACGGGAGCGTTCACGGCGGTGCGGGCGACGGCCGCCGCGACGTCGTCCGAGGCGACCGGCTGGATGCCCACCGGGGCCAGCCGGACCGTATCGCCGTCCGTCGCCTCGGCGGCGATCGCGTTCACGAACTCGAAGAACTGCGTCGCGCGGACGATCGAGTACGACGCACCCGACTCCCTGATCAGCTCCTCCTGCGCCTGCTTGGCACGGAAGTAGCCGCTCTCCTGGAGCCGCCCGGTCCTCGAACGACGGCGAGTTCGACACGTCGACCACGACGGACGCGCCCCGGCCAGGCCCTCCCTGGTCAGCGTGTCCACCCCGTGCCCGGCGAGGCGGCGAGCGCCTCGTGCCCGTGCTCGCCCAGCCTCGCGACCACCTTTGAGCCGATGAGCCCGCTACAGCGACGCCATGTACGGCGCCAGCTTCTCCGGGCTCATCACCCACAGGAGCCGCTCCACGCCGCGCGCGGACACGTCGGCGCACACCAGCACCTTCGCGGACCCGCCCTCCGACACGAGAGCCGCCGGGCGGCCGTTCGCCTCCACCCAGCGGACCTCCGTACCCGGCCAGAACCGCGGCGCGAAGGCGGCCAGGTACCGCGAGACGTGCACGAGCCCGACGACCGGGATCCTCGACGCGCCGCGCATACCGTTGCCGTCGGTGTAACTGACCACGTCCTGCGTCAGCACCTCCTCCAGTACCGCCAGGTCACCGGCCCGCGCCGCCGCGAGGAACACCTCAAGGAGCCGCCGGTGCTCGGCCCGTCCGACGGGCTCCCGGCGTTCGGCGGCCAGGTGCTTGCGCGCCCGCGTCACGAGCTGGCGCGCGTTCGCCTCACTGGTCTCCAGGATCTCCGAGACCCGCCGGTACGGATAGTCGAACGCCTCCCGCAGCACATAGGCGGCCCGCTCCACCGGGTTCAGCTTCTCCAGCAGGAACAGCACCGCGAGATCCAGCGCCTCCGCCCGCTCCGCCCCCACCTGCGGATCGGCCCCCGTGTTCACCGGCTCCGGGAGCCAGGTCCCGACGTACGACTCACGCCGTACCCGCGCGGACTGCGCGACATTGATCGCGAGCCGGGTGGTCACCGTGGTCAGGAACGCGGCCGGCTCCGCGACCTCGGACCGCCGCACCCCCTGCCACCGCACCCACGCCTCCTGCACGACGTCCTCGGCCTCCACCGTGCTCCCCAGCACCCGGTAGGCGATCCCGAAGAGCCGCCCCCGCACTGCGACGAATTCCTTCGCCGCCACATCCAGATCGTCCCCGACACTCATCCAAGCCCCTCCTGCCCCGACCGAACGGACACCAGCGTGCCACGCCGTGAACTGACGACAGGCGGGTCACACGTACTGGAAATAACGGTCCCACCAGGCCAGTGGCAGGTCCTCCCCGTCCGGTGTCTCCCCGGGGAGGGAGCCGTCCTCAAGGGGCGAGGGCCCGTCGTACGGCTCCAGCAGCAGTTCGACGGGCACGTACACACACCCGAGTTCCGTACAGAGTACGTCGAGCCAGGTCACGAACGTTTCGCTCAAGCCCTGCTCGCAGCCCGGCACACCCCGGTCCCGGCCGGTGCCGGCGGTGACGAAGGGGCCGAAGTTGCTCATCAGGACCCACAGGGGCCGGTCCGTGCCGGGGACCGAGACAACCCCGTGGTAGCTCGCGTCCTGCCCCAGGCCGGTCACCACGGCCGGGCCGAACCGCTCTTCCAGGGCCGCGCCGAGCCGTTCGAAACGGTGCCGGGCGGCGGGCAGGTCGTGATCCGCGGGAAGCTCCAGGTGCGTGGGGTCGTCCAGTTCGCGCAGGAGCGTCCGCAGCTGGGCGGGGGACTTCATGCCGACCCGCCCTTCAGCACCGTCGGGCTGATCTGCCGTACCTGCGGCAACGTCGTGACCATGTGGGCGACGACCCGGTCCGTCATACAGATGTGCCGGTGCGGGATGTCGCCGGGGAAGCGCGCGAAGTCCCCGGCCGCGAGGTCGACCGGCTCGGTGAGCGGGCCCGTGCGGAGTCTGCCGGTGATGACGTAGACGTGGTGGAGCGTGCCGGGGGCGTGCGGGGCGATGGGCTCGGGCTGGCCCGCCCCGCGTTCGAGGCGCAGGACCAGGGTGCGGACGTACCCGGAGCCGTACACCTCGTCGAGGAGCCGTTCCGACCAGTTGCCGGCGGTCGTCCAGCCGCCCTCGTCGTGACGCTGGACGTACACGGGCGTGCCCCACTCGGTGAGGAGGCGGCGGGCCGGGACGTCGAGGGCGGCGCCGAGGAGGGAGAGCGTCTCGACCGTGGGGTTGCCGGAGCCCTGCTCGATCTTCGAGAGCGTCTGCTTCGAGAGGCCGGAGCGGCGGGCCAACTCCCCCAGGGACATGGCGCGTTCGAGCCGGAACCGGCGTACGTTGCGGGCGACGAGTTCGTTCTCGTGCTTGAGGCCGTCACTTTTAATGTGCATGGTGTCAATGTTGACGGACGGGAGCCCGACTGGACATGCTTGTCACGTAAAGCATTCCGAATGGTGCAATGAAATTGACGCCATCCCTCGAAGCCGGGGTGAACCGCCATGACCACCGCTCCCGATCTGCGCGACGACCGGGCCGCCGTCGACAAGGCCATCAGCCTCCTCACCGCCTTCGGCGACCGGGGCAGCAGCGGCGTCGGCGTGAGCGAACTCGCGCGCCGCGCACAGCTCAGCAAGTCCACCGCGTTCCGCCTGCTGGGCACCCTGGAGCGCAACGGCGTCGTGGAGCGCGTCGGCACGGACTACCGCCTCGGCGAGCGCCTGCACCAGCTCGGCCGCTCGGTCTACGCCCCGGACCACGAGCACGTCCACGACCTCCTCCTCCCGCACCTGACGGACCTGTACGAACTCACCCGCCACACCTCGCACTTGGCGGTCCTGCACGGCACGGACGTCGTCTACCTCGCCAAGCTGTACGGCCACCGCCCGGCCCCCGTCCCCTCGCGGGTCGGCGGCCGGCTCCCCGCGCACGCGACCGCCGTCGGCAAGGTCATGCTCGCCTACGACGCGGAGGCCGCAGCCCGGGCCACCGTCACCCCCCTGCACCGCTTCACCACCCGCACGATCACCGACCCCACGGCCCTGTGCGCCGAACTCGACCGCGTCCGCCGCACCGGCATCGCCTACGACGACGAGGAGAGCCGCCCCGGCCTCAGCTGCGTCGCCGCCCCCGTCCTGGACCGCGCGGGCCGCCTGGTCGCGGCCCTGTCCATCGCCGGCCGACGGGGCCACATCGACACCGTACGGCTGGGCGCGGACGTACGCCGGATCGCGGCGGCGGCGTCGCGGACGTGGGCGGGACACGGGCGTACGGCGGCACGCGCCTGAGCCCGGCACTCCCGCGGCGAACTCTTTTGCAACTAGTTGCATAATGACGTCCGGCCCTCTACAACGGAAGGGCACACCCCCCGGAGGAGGACGCCATGAGCCCGAGCCGCTACCCGCACCTGCTGAGCCCGCTCGACCTGGGCTTCACCACGCTGCCCAACCGCGTCCTCATGGGCTCGATGCACGTCGGCCTGGAGGAGGCCGAGCGCGGCTTCGAGCGCATGGCCGCCTTCTACGCGGAACGCGCACGCGGGGGAGTGGGCCTCATCGTCACCGGCGGCATAGCCCCCAACGACGAGGGCCGCCCGTACCCCGGCGGCGCCAAACTCACCACCGACGAGGAAGCCGACCAGCACCGGCAGATCACCGACGCCGTGCACGCGGAGGGCGGCCGGATCGCCCTCCAGATCCTGCACTTCGGCCGGTACGCCTACCACCCCGACCTGGTCGCCCCCAGTGCGGTGAAGGCCCCGATCAGCCCCCACACGCCCCGCGAACTCACCGCCGCCGAGGTCGAGCAGACCATCGAGGACTACGTCCGCACGGCACGCCTCGCCCGCGCCGCCGGGTACGACGGCGTCGAGATCATGGGCTCCGAGGGCTACCTCATCAACGAGTTCATCGCGGCGCCCACCAATCACCGCACCGACGAGTGGGGCGGCCCGTACGAGAACCGCATGCGCTTCCCCGTCGAGATCGTCCGGCGGGTCCGCGAGGCCGTCGGCGAGGACTTCATCCTGGTCTACCGCCTCTCCATGCTCGACCTCGTCCCCGGCGGCTCCACCTTCGACGAGGTCATCACCCTCGCGAAGGCCGTCGAGGCGGCCGGCGCCACCCTCATCAACACCGGCATCGGCTGGCACGAGGCCCGTATCCCGACCATCGCGACGTCGGTGCCGCGCGGCGCGTACACGTTCGTCACGAAGAAGCTCATGGGCGAGGTGACGATCCCCCTCGTCACCACCAACCGCATCAACACCCCCGAACTCGCCGAGGAGTTGCTCGCCGACGGCGCCGCCGACATGGTCTCGATGGCCCGCCCGATGCTCGCCGACCCGGAGTTCGTGAACAAGGCCGCCGCCGGTACCCCCGAGGCCATCAACACCTGCATCGGCTGCAACCAGGCATGCCTGGACCACACGTTCAGCGGCAGGATCACCTCCTGCCTGGTCAACCCCCGCGCCTGCCACGAGACCGAACTGACCCTGTCCCCGACCCGCCTGCGTAAACGCGTCGCGGTCGTCGGCGCCGGACCGGCGGGGTTGGCCTGCGCGGTCACGGCCGCCCAACGCGGCCACCACGTCACCCTGTTCGACGCCGCGAGCGAGATCGGCGGCCAGCTCAACGTCGCCCGCAAGGTCCCCGGCAAGCAGGAGTTCGACGAGACGATCCGCTACTACGGCCACCAGTTGACGGCCCATCAGGTCGACGTACGCCTCAACACCCGCATCGAGGCAGGTGACTTGGCCGAGTACGACGAGATCGTGGTCGCCACCGGAGTCACCCCCCGCCTCCCCGACATCGAGGGCGTCGACCACCCCAGCGTCCTCGGCTACCTCGACGTCCTGCGCGACGACGCCCCCGTCGGCGACCGCGTCGCGATCCTCGGCGCGGGCGGCATCGGCTTCGACGTCGCCGAACACCTCACCGACAGCGGCGACAAGGCCCACGAGAACCCGGCGGCCTACTTCCGCGCCTGGGGCGTCGACCTCGACCACACCACCCCCGGCGGCCTCACCGCCCCCGACCGCCCCACCCCGCCCCGCACGGTCCACCTCCTCCAGCGCAAGAACACCAAGGTCGGCGCGGGCCTCGGCAAGACCACCGGCTGGATCCACCGCACCGAACTCAAGCACCGAGGCGTCACCATGACCCCCGGCGCGACCTACGACCGCATCGACGACACCGGCCTCCACATCACCGTCGACGGCCACAGCACGGTCCTGGAGGTAGACACGGTCGTCCTGTGCACGGGCCAGGAACCGCGCCGGGACCTGTACGACGCGCTGCTGGCGGCGGGCCGTACGCCGCACCTGATCGGAGGCGCCGACGTCGCCGCAGAGCTGGACGCGAAGCGGGCGATCAAGCAGGGCACGGAGATCGCGGCGGCCCTCTGACGCTCTCCCTAGGATGACCCGCATGTCACTCCCGCACGCGATCCTCACCGCCCTGCTCGAAAAGCCGTCCTCGGGGCTGGAGCTGACCCGCCGGTTCGACCGGTCGATCGGATACTTCTGGTCGGCCACGCACCAGCAGATCTACCGCGAGCTGGGAAAACTGGAGGCGGAGGGCCAGATCCGCGCCCTCCCCTCCGAGGCACCCGCGCGCGGCCAGAAGAAGGCGTACGAGGTCCTCCCCGAGGGCCGCGCCGAACTCGCCCGCTGGACCGCCGCACCCCAGGACCCCAAACCCCACCGCGACGTGACTCTCCTGCGCCTGCGGGCTGCGGCGGTCGTCGGCACGGCCGGTCTGGCTGCCGACCTGACCCGCCATCTCGCCCTCCACCAGCGCCAGTTGGCCGAGTACGAGGAGATCGAGACCCGCGACTTCCCGCCGGGGGACGAAAGCGCGCAGGCCAGGCTCCAGCACCTGGTCCTGCGCGCGGGCATCGCCCTGGAGACGTTCTGGATCAGCTGGCTCACGGAAGCCCTGGCCGAACTCCCCGAAGCGGACGCCTGATTCAGAGCCGGTACGGCCGCCGCCGGCGCCGCAGGAACCATCCCGCCGCCACCACCCCGAGCCCGGTCAGCGCCCCGCCCGCCGCGAGCGTGACCGTGCCGTAGTCCTTGATCCCGCCCCCGATCCCGCCGAGGACGCCCCGGGTGGGCGCGGTGGTCGAGGAGGCGGTCGGGGTCGTCGACGCAGAGACGATGATCGTCTGGGACCCGGCGTTGCGGCCGTCCGCACAGCGGACCGTCACCGTGTACGTGCCGGGCGTGACACTCGTCCACGCCGCCGCCTGGCTCACCGTCGTCCCCGACAGCGCCACCTGCCGGCCCTGGCTGAAGCTGGTCTGGCTGCTGGTCAGCAGGGACGCGGTGCCGTAGCTGCCGCTGACCTGGGTCGTACAGGTGCTGGTCACCACCGACGCCGTCGACCCCGTCGTACTCACCGAAATTCCGGCCGCGAACGCCGGACCCGCGGCCAGCGCGACGGCCGCCGCGCTCGCCCCGGCACCGACAAGAAGCTGAAGTGTGCGCATGCGGCCAGCCAAAGCGGCCCGCCCGGGGCACGCACCCCCGGAGCCGCCGGGCAGGTGACGGATTCCTTCGTACGGCGCAACAAGGCACCCGGCCCTTCTGCCGGTCCGTCAACGCGCGTGCACCGTACGGCCCCCTTGAGGTGGCCGAGGTGGCGGGAGGACACCAGATTTACCTGAGTGTCCGTCAAAGTCCCCCCGCGGAGAGGGTTTCTCTACGTGCGTCCCCAGTCGTTGACACTCGCCGTCACCTGCCTCGCCCTGCTCGCGCCGACCTCGCCCGCCGTTCCGCAGGCCTTCGGCCTCCCCACCTCCGACGGGCCCGTCGGAGCGGCGGACCTGCTGGCCAAGGTGCGCGGCTGCGACCCCGTCTCGCGCGGCAAGTACCGTACGGACGACAGCGCGCCGCGCACTGTACCCGTCTGCGGGACCCGTGACGCGGTGTTCTGGAAGGCCGACATGGACATCGACTGCGACGGGCGCCCCGGCCGGCACTGCAACCGGGACGCCGATCCGCTGTTCGCGCCGACCACCGCCTTCCAGCAGTCCGACGGACGCCAGCTCAGCGCGGAGAAGCTGCCCTACATCGTCGTCCCGATGAAGAGCGCCACCTGGAACCACCGGAACAGCGGGGTGCACGCCGGTTCCGTCGCCGCCGTGATCTACCGGGGCCGGGTCCAGTACGCCGTGGTCGGCGACACCGGACCCGACGACCTCATCGGCGAGGCGTCCTACGCCACCGCCAAGGCCCTCGGCATCCCCGCCGACCCGCGCGGCGGGGGTGTGTCCTCGGGGGTGACGTACATCGTCTTCAAGGACTCACGGGTCAAGCCGATCGAGGACAAGGCGGAGGCGCTGGCGGTGGGGGAACGGCTGGCGAAGCTGTTCGTGCGGGGTTAGGCCCTGTCGTCACATTCCCGCCTGCCGGGCGACGCCTGCCACGCGCATCTGCGGCGTTGTCGTCGGTTGCCGACGCTCCGCGTCGACGCCCTCCTCCGCCTTGCAGCTGCACGCGTCAGACGCCGCCCGGCCCGCCCTCCGGGCGGACGACGGGAATGTGACGACAGGGCCTAAATCAGCTCCTCGACGAGATCAGCCGCACGCTTGGTCCCGCCCTCCTTTCGGGCCGCCGCCTGCAACTCCGCCGACCTGCGCGCCACTTCAGGGTCGGCGGTCAGTTCCAGCAGGGCGCTGCGGAGGGCCTCCGCCGTAGCGTCCGCCGTGTCGAGGCGGCGGGCGATGCCCAGTTCCACTAGGCGGTCCGCGTTCATGAACTGCTCGGCGCCCTGCGGTACGGCGATCATCGGGACGCCCGCGAGGAGGCCCTCGCCGCAGCCGCCCATGCCCGCGTGGGTGACGAACGCGTCGGCCCGGTCGAGGATCGCCCGCTGGGGCACCCAGGGGTGGAACTCGACGTTCGCCGGGATCGTGCCGAGGTCCGCCGGGTCGGTGTACTTGCCGATCTGGAGGACCACGTGCCAGCCCGGCAGATCACCGAACGCGGCGAGGCACTGCCGGTAGAACTCGGGCTGCCGGGTGTACGCCGAACCGAGGGAGACGAGGAGGACGTTCTCGGCACCGGCCGGACGCGCCCAGTCCCCCTCGGCCGGGTCGAAGCAGGGCCCCACGAAGGTCACCGTGGACGTGTCGACGCGGTCCGCCTGCGGCTGCATCGCCCGCGTGATCGTCGCGACGGTGTGCGCCGGACGCGCCGCGAACTCCTCCATCGCGAGCGTCGACGCCCCGGACTCCTTGAGCCACGCCTCGAACCGCGCCCGGTACGCGTCCGCGCCCGGCAGCGCCCAGATGTGCGCGGCGACCTCCGTCTCGTATCCCTCCCAGCCCACGAAGGTCGGGGAGAGCTGCATCAGGGGGCGGCCCTGGGATTCGGCGATGGCGCGGGCCGGGTACGCGCCGATGTCGTACAGGTAGAGGTCGGCCGGGTCGGTGTCGTACACGGCGCGGAGCTGGGGGAGGGCCTGGACCGCGTCGTCCAGGAACACGGACATCGCGGCGATCGTCTCCTCGGGCCAGTCGTTGTCGGCGACCGGGAGGACGGACGTGTACGGGACCAGCTCGGCGCCGGTCGGCTCGATGAGGTGCGCGACGACGGGGTCGTTCGCGTAGGTCACGCGGTGGCCGCGGGCGACCAGTTCGCGGATCACGTCGAGGCTGGGGAGGACGTGACTGACGGCGGGGATGCCGATCATCGCGATGTGGGCACGGCGACGGGACATGGACGATCACACTCGTTTCAGGTCTACGGAGTTGAGGACACGACGAAGCGCGGCCCGGCGGTGTCGCGCGGGGCGCTGTGTGAGGGGCGTGTCAGCCGTAGAGCTGTACGAAACCGTGCATGGCGAAAACCCTAGCCCGGTGCCGTGCCGTCGCGCATCCGGATTACGGCGCCGCCGCTTCCAGCTCGTCCACGGTCCCCGACATGATCGTCCGGACGTGCGCGGTGATGTGCTCCAGCGGCCAGTCCCACCAGGCCAGCGCCAGCAGCCTCGCCACGTCCTCGTCGGCGAACCGGGAGCGGATCAGGCGGGCCGGGTTGCCGCCGGCGATGCCGTAGTCGGGGACGTCGGAGGTGACGACGGAACCGGTCGCGACGATCGCGCCGTGCCCGATCCGCACCCCCGGCATCACGGTCACCCCGTTCCCGAGCCACACGTCGTTGCCGACGACCGTGTCACCCCGGTTCGGGAGGCCGGTGATGAGGTCGAAGTGGTCGGCCCAGGCGCCGCCCATCGTCGGGAACGGGAACGTGGAGGGGCCGTCCTGGCGGTGGTTGGCGCCGTTCATGATGAACTTGACGCCGGTCGCGAAGGCGCAGAACCGGCCGATGACCAGCCGCTCCGGGCCGTAGTGGTAGAGGACGTTGCGCGTCTCGAAGGCGGTCGCGTCGTCCGGGTCGTCGTAGTACGAGAACTCCCCGACCTCGATCAGCGGGGACGTGACCAGCGGCTTCAGCAGGACGACGCGCGGCTGGCCGGGCATGGGGTGGAGGGTGGTCGGGTCGGGGAGCAGGGGCATGGGTCTCTCTCCGGGGGGGGCGACAGGGGCGACGGTGTGGGGTCGAGGGCGCGAGGTCGGGGGCGTGCGGTCGGGAGGGGTGGGGATGTCGCGTCCATGATCGTCTCGCGACGCCCGCCCCGCCCACCGAATTACCGCCCGCCCCCAGTGCCGCCGCCCCTCGCCATTACCGCTCGCCTTTAGCGCCGCTGCCCCCTCGCCGCCGCAGCCTTCGCCGCCGTCACACCTTCCGGTACGCGTACGCCTCCCCGGCCGCCGCCTCCACAGCCGTCAGGTTCGCCCCGGTCGCCGCCGTCACCGCCGCCGCGATCGACCCCTCCACGAAGGGCGCGTCCAACAGCCGGATGTCGTGCGGCAGTTCGTCGTCCTCCAGGAGCGCCTTGACGGTGAGGACGGCGCTCCCGAGATCCGCGAGGACGGCGACCCCCGCACCCCGGTCGACCTCGGCCGCGGCCCGCGTGATGAGGGCGGCGCTGGTACCGAACCCGCCGTCCTCGGTGCCCCCGGCGGCGGCCACGGGCACGTCCGTACCGTTCCCCACCAGACCGCGCGCGAGATCCGCGACGGACTCCGCGACAGCGGCACTGTGCGAGACCAGCACGATCCCGACGAGTTTCTGATCGCTCATGACGTTTCCTCCCCTTGGACTTCCCCTTGAGCCTCGGCCAGCGCGGCGATCAGCAGGGCCGACGAGGTCGCCCCCGGGTCCTGGTGACCCACGCTGCGCGCACCGAGATAACTCGCGCGCCCCTTGCGCGCCTGGAGCGGCACGGTCGCCGCCGCTCCCTGTTCGGCCGCGATCCGCGCCGCCGCGAACCCGGCGTCGAGCGCCTCCACGGCCGGCACCAGCGCGTCGACCATGGTCTTGTCGCCCGGCGCGGCCCCGCCGAGCTGCATGACCGCCTGCACCCCGGCCCTCAGCGCCGCCGCGAACTCGGCCTCGCTGACCTCGGGACCGTCCCCGAGGGCCTTGCCGGTGCCGCGCAGCAGCGTTCCGTACAGCGGACCGGAAGCACCACCGACGGTGGATATGAGCTGCCGCCCGGCGAGCTGGAGGACGGCGCGCGGCGTCGCGGGCTCGTCCTTCTCCAGCACGGCCGCCACGGACGCGAACCCGCGCCGCAGGTTGGCGCCGTGATCGGCGTCCCCGATGGGCGAGTCCAGCTCGGTGAGGCGGTCCGCCTCGCGGTCCACGGAAGCCGCAGCGATCGTCAGCCAGCGGCGGAAGAAGTCGGCGTCCAGCATGGGAACTCCTCGCTCCGTACGGTCACATGCCCCAGCGCAGCCCGGCCGTGCTGACCGGCGCGTTCCACAGCCTCAGCAGCTCCTCGTCGATCTGGCACAGCGTGACGGACGCGCCCGCCATGTCCAGCGAGGTGACGTAGTTGCCGACCAGCGTGTGCGCCACGGTGACCCCGCGCGCGGCCAGGACGCGCTGAACCTCGGCGTTGAAGCCGTACAGCTCCAGCAGCGGCGTCGACCCCATGCCGTTGACCAGGACGAGGACCGGGTTGCGGGGGGTCATGTCCTCCAGGATCGCGTTGACGGCGAAGTCGGCGATCTCCCCGGACGTCATCATCGGACGGCGCTCGCGGCCCGGTTCGCCGTGGATGCCGACGCCGAGTTCCAGCTCGCCCGGCGGCAGGTCGAAGGTGGGGGAGCCCTTGGACGGGGTGGTGCAGGCGCTCAGGGCGACGCCGAAGCTGCGGGAGTTCTCGTTGACCTGCCGGGCGATCGACTCGACGCGCTCCAGGGGCTGGCCCTCGTCGGCCGCCGCGCCCGCGATCTTCTCCACGAACAGGGTCGCGCCGGTGCCGCGCCGGCCCGCCGTGTAGAGGCTGTCGGTGACCGCGACGTCGTCGTCGATCAGGACCTTCGCGACCTGGATGCCCTCGTCCTCGGCGAGTTCGGCCGCCATGTCGAAGTTCAGGACGTCGCCGGTGTAGTTCTTCACGATGAACAGCACCCCGGCCCCGCTGTCCACGGCCGCCGCCGCGCGGACCATCTGGTCCGGTACCGGGGACGTGAAGACCTCGCCGGGACAGGCCGCCGACAGCATGCCGGGGCCCACGAAGCCGCCGTGCAGCGGCTCGTGCCCCGAACCGCCGCCCGACACCAGGGCGACTTTTCCGGCGACCGGCGCGTCCCGGCGCACGATCACCCGGTTCTCGACGTCCACGACCAGCTCGGGATGGGCCGCTGCCATCCCCCGCAACGCGTCCGCGACCACGGTCTCCGGAACGTTGATCAGCATCCTCATGGCGGTCCTCCTGATGACCTGTGCACGTACGTCTTATTCGATTGTCGGCCCTGGTGAGCGACCACTCGGAGACTAACGTTCACGGTCGCGCTTTGTCGTCGGGAGCGACGGAAGCGCTCAGCGGTCGAACTTCCAGGTGATGTGCGCGGGCGCCGTGTTGACGACCGTGACCGGGATACGGACGGCCGTCCCGTCGCCCCGTCTGCCGGTGCACGTCATCCTCGTCCCCGCGACCGCGAGCAGCGGACCCGGGCAGGTCACGTCGTGGACTCTGATCCCGACCCAGGGCAGCGGGTGGTACCTGCTCTGCGTCCTGCCGGCGACGATGTTCGCGGCGAGGGCCTTGCGGCCGTCCACCATGACCGTGTCGTACTCGTCCAGGCGCGTCGTCGACTCCGTCGTGGAGAGCGCGCGTGTGCCGAGGACGCCGGTCAGGAGGACGACGGCCGCTCCGGCGACGACGCCGAGGGCGAACCTGCTGTCCGGCACGGGCGGCTTCCTCTCGGACTTCGGGGCGGGGCTCCGGCTTCGGTTTCGGGCTTCGGAAAGTACCAGTTCACCCCCGCTACGGTGACGCCATGCGATCCACCGCCCGGGGCTTCGCGGTCGGCGCCCTCCTCGCCGCGGCCTTCCTCGATCTCGTCGTCGCCCAGCAGACCCGTACGGGCCTCGCGCTGCCCGCGCTGGTCCTCGCCGTCGGCCTGACCGCCGTCCTGCGACCCCTTGGTTCCCTTCAACTCCGTACCGTCGTACCCGCGTTGCTGTCCCTGCTGTACACGGCGACATCGGTCATCCGGCACCGCGACGTCGCCTTCGGGCCCGGCGAGGTCGCCGTGCTGCTGTGTCTGCTGTACGTCGCCGTGCGGTACGTACCGGCGCGGTGGGCCGGGGTGTGCGGGGCGCTGGACGCGGGGGCGGTGCTCGCGATGCCGGCGCGGTACTTCCGTACGCCGTGGGCCGGGGACGAGGGGCCGGTGTATCTGGTCGTCGGGCTGGTGCTGGTCGGGTCCGTCGCCGGGTTCGCGGGGTATCTGCGCGCGCTGGACTTCCGGCGTGCCGTCGCCGTCGCCGAGACGCGGCGCCAGGAGCGCGTGGCGATCGCCGCCGACCTCCACGACTTCGTGGCGCATCACGTGACCGGCATCCTCGTCCAGACGCAGATGGCCCGGATGCTGGTCGCCGGTGAGCGGGAGCGGGTCGATCCCGTCCTCGGGGGGATCCAGGACGCGGCGACCGAGGCGCTCGCCTCGATGCGGCGGACGGTCGGCGTGCTGCGGGAGAGCGACTCCGCCGCGATGCACCCGGTGGGCGACCTCGCCGGGATCCGGGGGCTGGTCCGGGGGTTCGCCGGGCAGCCCGTCGTCCTGCGGCGGGACGCGGCCGTCCACGACGACCTGCCGCACGAGGTGCAGGCCGCGGCCTTCCGCGTCGTCCAGGAGGCGCTGACCAACGTACGGCGGCATGCGGGCGACGCGGGGCGGGTCGCCGTAGGGCTGCGGCTCGTCGGTACGGCTCTGGAGGTGACCGTCGTGGACGACGGGCGGGGTGGGGTGCGGCTGCCGGAGGAGGCTCGGGGTGGGGGGTTCGGGCTGGTGGGGCTGCGGGAGCGGGTTACGGCGTTGGGTGGGGAGCTGGAGGCGGGGCCTGAGGTGGAGGGGTGGCGGGTTCGGGCGGTGTTGCCGGTGCGGGGGCGGTGAGGGACGGCGGGGTGGGGGTGCGGCGGCGGGCTCTGGTGACTTGAAGCGTCAAGTGAAGTGACTTGACGGTTCAAGTTATGCTGGCCGCATGAGCACGGACGAGACGGGTACAGACGGCACGCCCTGGCTGGACGCCGAGGAGCAGGAGACCTGGCTCGCCCTGGTCGGTCTGATGACCCACCTCCCCGGCGCCCTGGACGCCCAGTTGCAGCGGGACGCCGGGATCAGCCACTTCGAGTACCAGGTCCTCGCCGGGCTCTCCATGTCCTCGGAGCGCACCCTGCGGATGAGCGTCCTCGCCGAGTTCGCCGTCGCCTCGCTGTCCCGGCTCTCGCACACCGTCAAGCGCCTGGAGAAACAGGGCTGGGTACGCCGTACGACCGACCCCGGCGACGGCCGCTGCACGCTGGCGACCCTCACCGACGCCGGGTGGGACAAGGTCGTCGCCACCGCGCCCGGCCACGTCGCCGAGGTGCGGCGGCTGGTGTTCGGCCCGCTCACCAAGGCCCAGCAGCGGCATCTGCGGGAGGCGGGACGGCGCGTCAACGACGCCGTACGCCCCGACGGGTGCCCCCCGACCGGCTGAGCTTGCCTTTTAACCTCTGGCGTCGAAACGTCCCTCCGCCCGAAAGGCCCCGTATGTCCTCCGTCTTCAACCCCGCGATACCGGCCGGCGCGTACGACGCGTTCCTCCCCGACGCCCTGGTCCGCGCCCGCGCCCAGCGCGAGTGGACCCCCGCCGACGGCCCCCTCCCCGCCCTCTACCTCAGCCACGGCGCCCCGCCCCTCTTCGACGACGGCCCCTGGCTGCGCGAACTCCTCGACTGGGCGCAGCGCCTGCCGAGGCCCAAGTCGATCCTGATCGTCTCCGCGCACTGGGAGGACGCCCCCCTCGCGATCTCCGCGTCCGCCGCGCACACGCCGCTGGTGTACGACTTCGGCGGCTTCCACCCCCGCTACTACCGCATGAAGTACGACACCCCGGACGCCACCGCGCTGGCCCACCGCGTCGCGGCGGCCATGCCGGACGGCGAACCGCTGTACCAGCACACGAACCGGGGCCTCGACCACGGCGCGTGGGTGCCGCTGATGGCGATGTACCCCCTCGCGGACATCCCCGTACTCCAGCTGTCCCTGCCGACCCACGACCCGGTCCGCCTGATGGAACTCGGCCGCCGCCTGGCGGGCCTGCGCGAGGAAGGTGTCCTGGTCATCGGCTCGGGCTTCATGACGCACGGCCTGCCGTTCGTCACCCGCGAGATGCTCGACGGCGTCGTCCCCGCCTGGTCCTCCGACTTCGACCAGTGGGCCGCCGAGGCGCTGGCCAAGGGGGACGTCGACGAACTCGCCGCGTACGCCAGCCGCGCGCCCGGGATGCCGTACGCGCACCCCACCCCCGACCACTTCCTCCCCCTCTTCATCGCCCTCGGCAGTGCGGACGACCCGGAGCGGGCCGTCCGCACCACCATCGACGGCTTCATGATGGGATTCGCGAAGCGGTCGTTCGAAGTGGCGTAGACGTGGAACGGGTCAGGTCTGGATCTCCGAGGGGCCCTCGTCGAAGACGGTGATGTCCACGCAGAGGTAGATCGGCTCACCCCAGTTGTGGTGGAGCACCCAGGTGACTCCGTTGTTGGGGTCGAACGGCGGGCCGTGCGGCGCGATGTTGGTGACCCAGACGTCGGCCGCTCCGACGAACCGCTTGCGGTCTGTGCCGCCGAAGCCGCCGTGCGGGTCGCTGCGCTCCGGCGCGTACTCGCAGGCCGTGACGAGGACGACGGAGTTGGCGTTGATGGCGGCCCAGTTGAAGTTGCACGTGGTCCGGGTCGCTTGGGGATCCCGGTAGTACACACGGATGTGCTGGGGCATGGAGCCACCCCTTCCGTAGCTGATGGACTGGTGCCTTCCCATCGTGAGGTGTGCACGAATGAGCGGCAAGTCGATCATTTGAGCGGCTCGTCCCTCGTGTGGCTGCCTTGACGGTCCTGGGGCCGCGACCTAGCGTGCGGTGATCGCGGCGACAGAAAGGTCCTTCATGCGGCTCTCCGCCCCGGCCGACTCCCTCTTCGGACTCGCCAACCTGCCGTACGGCGTCTACTCCCGCCCCGGCACCGCACCCCGCGTCGCCACCCGCTACGGCGACCACGTCGTCGACCTCGCGCTCCTCCTCGGCGACGAGGTCTTCGCCGCGCCCGCCCTCAACCCGTTCATGGCGCAGGGGTACGACCGCTGGGTCGCCGTCCGTGCCGCGATCGCCGCCGCGCTTGCGGGGGACGTCCCCTCCGACGCCGTCCACCCCCTCTCCGACGTCACCCTCCACCTTCCCTTCGAGGTCGCGGACTACGTCGACTTCTACGCGTCCGAACACCACGCCGCCAACCTCGGCCGCCTCTTCCGGCCCGAGAACCCGGAGCCCCTGCTCCCCAACTGGAAGCACCTCCCCGTCGGTTACCACGGCCGCTCCGCCTCCGTCGTCGTCTCCGGCACGGACGTCGTACGCCCCTCCGGCCAGCGCAAGTCACCCGGCGACCCGGCGCCTGTCTTCGGGCCCTCCGTCCGGCTCGACATCGAGGCGGAGGTCGGTTTCGTGGTCGGCACCGGCAACGCCATGGGCTCGCCCATCCCCGTAGCCGACGCGGAGTCCCACATCTTCGGCGCCGTCCTCTTCAACGACTGGTCCGCGCGCGACATCCAGGCCTGGGAGTACGTCCCGCTCGGCCCCAACCTCGGCAAGTCCTTCGCGTCGACCGTCTCGCCGTGGGTAGTCCCCCTGCTGGCCCTGACCGCCGCGAAGGTGAACACACCACCCCAGGAACCGGCCGTCCTCCCCTACCTCGCGCTCGACCGCCCTTGGGGCCTCGACATCTCCCTGGAGATCGAGTGGAACGGCGAGATCGTCTCCCGGCCGCCATACGCCGCGATGTACTGGTCCCCCGCACAGATGCTGGCGCACTTGACCGCGAACGGCGCCCCCACCCGAACCGGCGACCTCTTTGCCTCCGGCACGGTATCGGGACCGGAGAAGGGGGAACGGGGAGCGTTCATCGAACTGACGTGGGGCGGGGCGGAACCGGTCGCTGTGGGCGGGGAGCTGAGAACGTTCCTGGAGGACGGGGACGAGGTGGTGCTGCGGGGGAGTGCGCCGGGGGTTGGCGGGGGGAGGATCGGGTTCGGGGAGGCTCGGGGGAGGGTGGTGGGGAGGGGGAGTGAGTGGATGAGTGGCTGAGCCACTTAGAGGTCGTTTTATCCCTCCGTTTCATCCCTGAATGAGGTGTTGATCCTGCTTTAGTGGGTCACGCCAGGAGATGGTCGCTTCGCCGGTGAGGCGGCGGGCCATGAGGTCGGTCATGGCGAGATGGATCATGGCCTCGGAGCGGGCGGGGAGGGTTCGTAGTCGCGGGTCAGGCGGCGGTGGAGCATGAGCCAGCCGTAGGTCCGCTCCACCGCCCAGCGTTTCGGGATGGGGGTGAATCCCCTGGCCCCGGGGGCGCGTTGGACGATTTCGAGGTCGATGCCGAGGGTGGCCGCGTGCTCGACGAAGTGTTTGCGGTAGCCGCCGTCGACCCAGACCTTGCGCAGGCCGGGATGGTCGGCGGCGGCCTGTTCCAGGAGGGCGCGGCCGGCTGTGGAGTCCTGGACGCTGGCTGCGGTGACCAGCACGGCCAGCAGCAGGCCGAGGGTATCGGTGATGATGCTTCGCTTGCGGCCTGCGATCTTTTTGCCCGCGTCGATGCCCTGACTTCGCGCGGGGACGCTGGTGGAGGTCTTGACGCTCTGCGCGTCGATCACGCCGGCGGACGGGGTGGCTCCGTGGCCTTCCTGTCGGCGGACCAGCTCCCGCAGGAGGCCGTTGAGGTGGGCGAAGACGCCGTCCTTCTGCCACATGGCGAAGTAGCCGTAGACGCTCTGATGCGGCGGGAAGTCGTGCGGGAGGTAGGCCCACTGCACGCCGGTGCGGTCCACGTACAGGATCGCGTTCATGATCTCGCGCAGGTCGTGCCGTGGTGGTCGGCCGAAGTCCAGGGCCCGGCCCCGGCGTTCGAAGCGCCAGGCGGACAGCACCGGCTCGATCAACTCCCAGCGGGCGTCGGACAGGTCACTCGGGTACGCGCGGCGTTCCGTCATGATCCGGGCATACCGCTGCCCGGAGGCGTGCGCCCAGGCGTGCGTCCTGCCGCGCCGAAGCACGGAACAGAACCGGGCATCCTGGAATGAGACAGGCGCACGCGTGCCCTCACCCCGTCCGTCACACCATCCGCCCCACCAAGAAGAGCCGTCTCCACCGACTCACCAGCAGCACACCAAGCGGCTGGATAAACCGCCACGGAGTGCCGCACTTAAGAGAAAAACGACCTCTTAGAGGTCATCTCGTTTGGAACTATCCCCTGCTGGTGAGTGCCGGCGCCTCACATGCCGCGGTCTGGACCGTACCAAGGCTCGGGACGTTCGTTGGCAGACATCGGGAGGTGCTGCAGTTTCACGGGGCCTGGATAGAAGGCTGAGCTGTTGGGGCCGGTCATGTCTTCGCCTATCAGGTAGCGATAGAGCCATTCGGTGAAGTCCATGCGGTGCTCTGCCCAGGTTTCGTCATAGTTGACGACAAGCCTGGTGGCATCGGCGGCCGCGTCAAGGAAGACCGTCTCTCCTCGGTCGGTGCTCGCGATCGGCCACAGGCCGTTGCGGGTGCCGAAACTCAACTCCTCAAGCCCGAAGAGCTGGCGGGGGTCCTCCTCCGCGTCAAGGTCGAGTTCGTCCCAGGGCACTTCTGACCACGCCTGGATGGTCTCCCGGATCCACTCGACCAGGTTCCAGCGCTCGGTCGCAGGGTGGGACAAGTACAGATGGCCATTGAGCTGGATCGGGGCGTATGCGTCGACGATCACCCGGTAGTCGGCCGGCAGCCGTATGCCGAGATCGGCGTGGAGGCGGTCCCATGCCGGCGGCTTTGCATAGCGGTTCTGGGCCGGCCCGAGCATCGCCATGGCGGCAGCCAGGTAGTCGGTCATGGGGCACCTCGTTGGTATGGATCGACGCTGAGCAACAGGCCAGCGGCAGGGCAGAATAGTCCGAATGGGTTATGGATCATGCCAGCCTTGCGTTCGTAGCGACGGTGCAGGCGACGGCACCCGGCCAGCCACGCACCGTCCGCTCCACGGTCCAACGATGGCGGCCCAGCTGCTGGGATGCCCTTGTGAGCGATGCGCGGGACGATACGTCGGGTGCGGAGCCATCGGCGCAGGTGGTCGTAGTCGTAGCCCTTGTCGGCGTGGAGCTTGGCGGGCCGCCGACGGCGCGGTCCGCGGCGGGAGCGGATCGGCGGGATACCCCGTTCCAGGGGTTCCAGGCCCCGGCTGTCATGCGTGTTCGCTGCGGAGATGCCGATGGAGAGGGGCAGACCGGTCCGCTCGGTGATCAAGTGGATCTTTGAGCCCTTCTTTCCGCGATCTACGGGATTCGGGCCCGTCAGGTCCCCCCTATCATCGCCCGCATGTTCACCGAGTCGACCGCACACCACGACCAGTCCAACTCGCTGCGGGCGCCGAGCTCGTCCAGCACCAGGCGGTGGAGCTTGCCCACACCCGGGCCCGACTCCACTCGGTGGACCGTCGGTGCGCGGTCGGTCCGGATGGGCCGAAACCCGTCGGCGGCTGGCGCCATGTACAGCCCGTCGTGGCCACGAAGATGATGGCCGCCAGCACCTGCCGGTCCCTGTACCTGCGCTGGCCACCGCCCTGCGGCCGAACCGGAGCGGCGGGCACCACCCGCTGGAACAACTTCCACAACCCATCCGGCACGAGGCGCTCCATCATCGCTATCACGGCCGTCAGCCTAGTGATCGAGCCAGTTGAGACGATCTCTTAGTCGGGTAGCCGGGTCACGGCAACGTGACCCGGCTACCCGACTTAGTCCCCCCGTGAGTGTCACCAGTTCGGGGATCCTGCCGCTGAAGGGCGGAACAGCCAACGCTAAGGCTGTGTCGTGGAGAATGGGTCCGATCGAGCCCCGCGGGAGGACCGAGGGGTACCGGGATGCGTGGGCGAAGGCGGCATGGATTCCTTTGAGCTGGGGCGGCTGACAGACCACGACTTCGAGGAGGTGTGCCGGGACCTGTTCACGGAGCTCCTGGGCGTGCCGCTGGAGATCTTTCCGCGCGGCCGGGACCGGGGCGTCGACCTGCGCCATGACCCGGAAGGCGGTCCTTGCACGATTGTCCAGTGCAAGCATTGGTACCTCAGCGGCCGCGCGAAACTCCTGGCCCACCTGATCGACGAGGAGGTGCCCAAGGTCGCCGCTCTAAAGCCGGACCGCTATGTTCTCGCCACCACCGTCGGGTTGACCGTCGATGCCAAGGAGAAGCTGCGCGCCGCCTTCGCTCCTCACATCCGGTCCACCGAGGACATCCACGGCGTGGATGACATTGTGGCCGCCCTGCGGGAGCGACCGCAGCTGGTGGAGCGGCACTTCCGGCTCTGGCTCAGCGGTACGGCGGCACTTGGCGCGCTGCTACACAAGGGCCCGCTGTTGCGCTCCGACTGGCTGCGGCGCGAACTGGCGAAGGTGGCCCAGACGTTCGTCCCGCACGAGGGCTTCGTGCGTGCCCGGCAGCTTCTCGACGAGCAGCATGTGTGCATCGTGACCGGCATCCCCGGTGCCGGGAAGACCACAGTCGCGCGCATGCTTGCCGCCTGGCGGATGGGCCACGGCTGGGAGGTGCACGAGGTCAGCCAGGACATCGACGAGGTCACAGAACTCTGGCGCGACGACGTGCCCCAACTCTTCCTCTACGACGACTTCCTGGGCCAGACCACGCTGCTGCCCCAGTTCGGCAAGAACGAGGACACGCGCCTGCTGTCCGTGATGCGTGCGATACGAGACGCGCCAGACAAGGCCTTGGTCATGACGACCCGCGACTACATCCTGGAGGAGGCCCGCCGCAAGCACGATCGGCTGGCCGCAGAAGATGTACGGGACACTCTCACCGGCATTCGCCTCACCGACCTGGACCTGCTGACCCGCGGGCGGATCCTCTACAACCACGTCCACCGCTCGGCTCTCGGACCGCGACAGAAACGGCAGTTCGCCGCTCGCGACGCCTGGCTGCCCGTGGTTAGCCACCGCAACTTCAGCCCGCGTCTGATCGAGGAGACTCTGCGCATCGACCTGAAGCGCGAACCGGACGTCGCCACCGCCATGGTCGCCAACCTGGACAATCCCCGGCGGATATGGGAACGCATCGTCGAGAACGAACTCACCGACGAAGCCGTGCACTTGCTGGAGATCCTCTTCACGTACGAGTCCGTCGAACTCGTCGAACTGGAGGAGACAGACCTGGTATCGCAAGGAATTGGACCGAGAGGTGGACGGCCGCCGCTTCCGTCACGCGCTCCAGGTGCTCGACGGAACCATGCTCGTCATCGACGAAGGTGCCGTCTCCTTCCATAACCCGTCGATTGCCGACTACATCCGCTTCCACCTCAACGCCGGCCGGGGGCAGTTGGGTGCACTGCTCGCCTCCTGCGGCGATATGCGGCAGGTCGAACGCCTCGTGGATGCCGGACGGTTGGCAGACGGCGCCGGCATTCTCGCACAACTGATAGAGCTCAAGCAGGCGTTGACCTCCGCGGTACTCGGGGCAGAAGACACCGTGGATGATGACAACAGAGAGGACCACCTTGAGTGGGCCCTCGACACCGCGGAGACCATCGGCTCCTCGTCACTGGCGGACTACGTGGCGAAACGGGCCCTGGAACTGCCGCGGTGGTCGGAGAGTACGAAGGATCTGCTCCGGCTCGCGAACTCGCTGGACTGCAGCCGACTGATTACGCAGGAGGTCTCCGCCGAGTTCCGAGCCCTGGTCGACGAACATGTCAGCAGCCAGATCTCGGAGCGTGTGGCCACCGGCTGGGTCGAGGTGAACAACTGGTACGCGTATCTTGACGAGCCGATCGGATGGCTCGCCGAGGGAACTCTGCTGGACGACATGGTGGAGTGCGCCTTGGAGAAACTGCGTGAACTCGCCGCCGCCCCCGGGGACCTCAGCGAGACCAGCATCGGCTACCTCGAAGCGCTGCTGAGCTTCCTTACCGACAACGATGCCCACCTGCTGCACGATGAGGAGTTCCGGGCCGTCGACCGCGTGCGGGAGCAGCTAACCCAGGCGCGGGAGGCTGCATGGCGCTCCCTGGCAGAGCGCTCACCGGACCGAGGCCGACCGGTCAAGCTGCCATCCGACCCCCGTCATGAGCAGGCCGTCGTCGCGGAGTTTATGAGTGGCCTCGGCAACGCGGAGTCGGACGGCGCGGGCTGAACAGTTGCCCTCCCACGTCCGTCACACCCCTGCCCCACTAACAGGTCGTTGCAACAACAGCCCCTGAGGGTGTTGCGATGACCAAACCGCGTCGGAAGGGCTGTTTCGCGATGTAAAGGTCACTCGACAGTGTGCCGATGCCGAAGTTCTTTCTGAAACAGACAGTTAGCCACTGACTTGATCGAGGCGAGGGCCGGTGACAGGGGTGGCCCGGCGGTTCAGGGTGACTCGGACGTCGGCGAACCGCTGGCGCCGGGCCTTGGCCTCGGGTAGTCGTCAGGCGCTGGTGGTGCCCGGTGCAAGCTCGATGCCGGTCGACTGTGCATGTTGGAGGCCGGTCCGGCTGCGTGGGGCTGGAGTGACCAGTGCTGGAGCCGGTCCGCAAAGCCACCGAGCGGGATGAGCCGAGGACTGCCTCCTGGAAGGACGAGCAGCGGCCGTTATAAAAAGAGAGAGGCGGATTTGGGCGCCCAGGTCTGTTTCGAGGACGAGGCAGGTCAGGGCTTGAGGCCGTCCCAAGGCTGCACCCCCGTCGTGAAGGTCACCGCTGCGGGCACCAAACGGTCTCGATGGCGGCGCTGATCTGCACCAAGGGCGGTGCAAGGGCTTCACCGAGACTGACTGCGCCCGCCTGCTCGACGCCGCTCACCAGCAGCCCGAAGGCCCCGTCGTCTTGGTCCGGGACAGTCTGAACACGCACGTCAGCCACGCGATGCGACGGCTCATCGCCGCGCGATTATGGCTGACTGTCTAGCAGTTGCCGCCGTACGCTCCCAAGTGCAACCCCGTCGAGGGTGAGATCGCTGGCCAACCTCACGAAACGCAGCCTCCAGCTTCAGCTCAATTCCGCCTGTCGCCAATCAGGTTGAAACCAGCTCACTGGTGGGGATGTCGAACGGCATCGGACTCGCGGATGGCCGCCTCGTGGGCCTCGGGGCGCGCGGCCTGCGTGGGCGGAAGCGTTCGTCCCAAGCGTGCGAGTGGGGACAAGGTCATCACCACTGGGGACAGCATCATGCCTGCGGCCGTCACCAGGAGGCTGGTGCGCAACCCCCACGTCTCTGCGAGGAATCCGCCGAGCAGAGAGCCGAGCGGGGTCAGCCCCATGCCGGCAAACGTGATCGTCGCAGCCGCGCGGCCCTGCATACCGTCCGGGGTGACGGTCTGCCGGACGGCCATGACCGTGACAGTCACCAACTGGCTGCCGATCCCGAACACGAAGTTGACCGCAAGGAGCGCGGGAACCGTCACCGCGGCGGAGCCGTGCAACGCAGGCACACACAGAAACACGCCGTCACCGAGTACCGCCGAGGACACGAGCACCACGCCATGACCGAACCGGCTCGGCAGGCGGGCGGCCAGCACCGAGCCCAGGAGCGCACCCGGCCCCATCGCCGCAAGCGCCAGCCCGACGACGGTGCCCGACAAGTGCAGTTCCCGCGGCAGGAAGAGCAGATAGACGGTCATCATGGCCGCGAAGGAGAACTGGAAGGCGGCCGAGGCCAGACACACGGTGCGCAGCGAGGTGTCGCTGACGACGAAACGGAGCCCCTCATGGATCCGCCGCCATATCCGAAGTTCCGAATAGTCCGGCATCGATTCGATCCGACGGATCCGACGGATCGACAGAAACGACAGCGCGAAGAACAGCGCGCTGGAGGCGGCAGCGATCGGCGCCGACAGCAGCGACACCAACGCGCCGCCGAGTGCTGGACCACCGATCTGCGCTGCGGACCGGCTGCCTTCGAGCGCGCTGTTGCCCCGCACCAACTGATCGCGTTTCACCAGCCGTACGAGAGACGTCTGATACGCCACGTCGAAGAACACGGACAAGGCCCCGACCGCGAACGCGACCACGAACAGAGCCGGCAGGCCGAGCCAGCCAAAGACGCCGGCCACTGCGGCGGCGCCCAGCGCCAGCGTCCGGCCGACGTCCGTCAGCATCATCACCGTACGGGCCCGCCACCTGTCCACCCATGCGCCGACGAAAAGCGACAGCAACAGGATCGGCGCCTGCCCCACCGCGCGGAGAACGCCCAACTGACCGGCACCGGCGTTGAGCGTCAGGACAGCGAAGAGCGGCAGAACCACCAGAGTTGAGTGTTCGCCGAGCTGGGAGACCGTCTGGCCCACCCAGAGCCTGCGGAAGTCGCCATCCCTCCGCAGGCTGGACGGAACAGGTCGACCGGAATCGGATGCAGCGGAGGAAGCGGACGGCATGAGGGTCCCTTGGATTGCCGACAACGAGGCCCGTCACCCTGTGCACCCACAGGTTCAGGCAGGAAAAGGCTCGCTGTGCCGCAACATCAAGGGCAGCACGCGATGACAGGCCGATCAGGGCCTACAACGTCAACGCGCGCTCGGAAGACCGGGCATGTCTTTCACTCCTCGTGGCTCACTCGTCGCGCCCGAGTATGAGCCCTCCACGACCCGGAGCGAAAGCAGGCCCACTCACACCCCCAGGTGGTGAACAGGACTAGTCGACGCAGCCCCGCAGAAGGGCGAGTTGGTGGGTGACGGCCTTCGTGAGGCGGGGCTCGTCGTTTGTTGCGAGGAGGTCCAGGAGTGCGCCTCGGAGGACGGCCAGGGCGAGGGTGCGGTGGGTGGTGGCGGTCTGTGTCGATCGTTCGGGCGGTGGTTGGCAGTCGGCCAGGACGTCGAGCCAGTCCTCCACGGTTGTGCGGGCGAAGCCCGACCAGGGGCCGTCCGGCTGGACCAGGGAACGGGTGTACGCCTCCGCCCATAGGCGCAGCAGCGGGCGGTGCTCCTTCGCGGCCAGCCAGGTCCAGACCTGTTCTACCGCCGGGACCAGTCCGGCGGGCGCGGGGTGTCTGATGCGGTCCAGGAGGGCCAGTTCGTCGGTGCGGGCGCGGGTCAGCAGCGCTCGTACCAGGCCGTCCTTGCTGCCGAAGAGGAACAGCAGGACCCGGGGGCTGGAGCCGATCGCCTCCGCGAGGGGGCGCAGCGAGAGGTCGGTGAGGCCGTGCGTGAGGGCGTACCGGTAGGCCGCCTCCAGCAGCTCGGTCCGCCGGGCGGACGGGGGTGGCGCTTCCTGGGGCACGCGGTTAGCCTAACGCAACTGAAACGACTGTTTCAGTCCAGGGAACGATCACGGGCCGGGAGAGCGGCACATGCCACAGCACGACCAGAACCACGCCGCCGTACGCCGCGCCGACCGGCCCGGTGACCTGGGCTGGGTCCTGATGGCCCACGGCGACGTCTACTGCGGACAGCTCGGCTGGGACCCCGACTTCGAGGCCCTGGTCGCCAGGATCGTCGCGGACTACGCGGCCAAACACGACCCGCTCCGCGAGGCGGCCTGGATCGCCGAGGCCGACGGCCGCCGCGTGGGCTGCGTCCTCCTGGTGGCAGGCGACGGCCCGAAGACGGCCCAGCTCCGGGTCCTCCTCGTCACCCCGGACGGCAGGGGCCTGGGCCTCGGAACACGCCTGGTCGCCGAGTGCCTGACCTTCGCCCGAGCGGCGGGCTACGAGCGAGTGACCCTCTGGACCAACGACGTCCTGGTCTCGGCACGCAGGATCTACCAGGCCGCCGGCTTCGAACTCGTCGACGAGGAACCACACCACAGCTTCGGGCAGGACCTGGTGGGGCAGAACTGGACGCTTGAACTGGGGGCCGGACCGGCAGGCGGGACCGCATAACACCGACGTACCGGAGATCGCGGCGGCCGTGGGGAGACAACGTACGCGTACCCGAACCCCCCGCCCCTCCAGTACCGTGCCCGCGTGGACCTCTTCACACAGACCTGGGCCGCACTCCGGTCAGCCGTAGCCGGGCTCACGGACGAAGACTTCACGCGCCCCTCGGGGTGCACCGGATGGCTCGTACAGGACCTGGTGTGCCACCTCGTCATCGACGCCCAGGACGTCCTGATCACCCTCGCCACCCCCACCGACGCCGAACCGACCCGGGACGCGGTGACGTACTGGCACGTCACCGGCACCCCACCCACCGGCGAGGACCCGCTCGACGCGCTGACCGTCCGCCTCGCTGCGGCGTACGAGGACCCGGCGCTGCTGAAGTTCCACCTGGACGACGTCGGCTCGGCGGCGGGCCGCGCCGCGAGCCTGGCGGCGCCGGAGCTGCGGGTCGCCACCCAGGACATGGTCCTCACGACGGCCGACTACCTCTCCGCGTACGTCCTGGAGTGGACCCTCCACCACCTCGACCTCGTCGCCCACCTCCCCGGCGTCGAAGGACCCCCCGCCGCAGCCCTCGCCCGCACCCGGCAGATGCTGGAACAACTCGCCGGTACGCCGTTCCCCGCAGCCCTCTCCGACCCGGACGCGCTCCTCCTCGGCACCGGCCGCCGCGCCCCCACCGACGCGGAACGGGCCGAACTGGGCGGTACGGCCGAGAGGTTGCCCTTCGTCGTGGGGTGAACGGGCGACGGCAGGACCGCCGATTAACATCGGGCCCATGGATTCGACGCCGCGTTGGCTGGACCCCGAGGAGCGACGGGCGTGGCTCGCCTACGTCGAGTTCTCCACGCACCTCGCCGACCATCTCAACCGCCAGCTGCGCCGCGACGCGGGGATGACGCACGCGGACTACTCGCTCCTCGCGTTCCTCTCGGCGGTCCCCGGCCACCAGCTCACCATGTCCGAGCTGGCCGAACGCCTCCGCATCACCCGCAGCCGCCTCACCCACGCGGTCACCCGCCTCCAGGAATCCGGCTACGTCGACCGCCAGGACTGCCCCAGCAACCGCCGCAACCAGCTCGCGGTCCTCACCCCCGAGGGCATGCGCCTCCTGGAAGAAGTGGCCCCGGGTCACGTGGAAGCGGTCCGCCAGGCGATCTTCGACGCCCTCACCCCGGCCCAGATCACCCAGTTCGCGGAGATCGGCGAGGCGATCAACGCGGCGCTCCACCGCATCGACGCGGACAACGGACACGAGCAGGCGCTGCCGTGGAGAAGGCGGTGACGGTCACCCTCGCGCGGGATTCTTCGAGATGCGGGGCATAGATCCGATCATCGATGCTGTTTAGGCTTGCGAGGATGCCCGCAGGACGTACGAGCACCTCACACGCGGCCCACCCCCGAAGCCGCGTGACCGCATGAGTCGTATCCGATAGGACAGGTACCGCACATGAGCGCATCCGCATCGATCGGCGTCACCGGCCTGGGAGTCATGGGCCGCAACCTGGCGCGCAACTTCGCGCGGCACGGGTACACGGTCGCCGTCCACAACCGCAGTGCGGGACGCACCCGTGCGCTCATCGAGGAGTTCGGCCACGAGGGGGACTTCGTCCCTGCCGAGAGCGCCGAGGATTTCGTCGCCGCCCTCGAACGCCCCCGGCGGCTGATGCTGATGGTGCAGGCGGGGGAGGCGACGGATGCGGTGATCCAGGAGTTCGCGCCGCTGCTGGAGCCGGGCGACATGATCATCGACGGGGGTAACGCGCACTTCGCCGACACCCGCCGCCGGGAAGCCGCCCTGCGCGAACAGGGCATCCATTTCGTGGGTGTTGGCGTCTCCGGCGGTGAAGAGGGCGCACTGCACGGGCCGTCGATCATGCCGGGCGGGTCGCCGGAGTCGTACGCCGTGCTGGGCCCGATGTTCGAGGCGATCAGCGCGAAGGTCGACGGCGAGCCGTGTGCGACGCACATCGGCGCCGACGGTGCCGGGCACTTCGTGAAGATGGTGCACAACGGCATCGAGTACGCCGACATGCAGCTCATCGCGGAGGCGTACGACCTGCTGCGGCAGGTCGGCGGGTACGAGCCGGCCGAGATCGCGGGCATCTTCCGCGAGTGGAACCAGGGTCGCCTGGGCTCGTACCTGATCGAGATCACGGCCGAAGTCCTGGGCCACACCGACGCGTTGACCGGTGGACCGTTCGTCGACGTCGTCGTGGACCGCGCCGGGCAGAAGGGCACCGGCCGCTGGACCGTCCAGACCGCGCTCGACCTCGCCTCCCCGGTGACGGCGATCGCGCAGGCGACGTTCGCGCGGGCCGCGTCGGGACAGACCGCGCTGCGCGCGGCGTACCGGGGCCTGCCGGGCGGCACCACCCCGCCCCTCTCCCGCACCGAGGCCGCACGGTTCGCCTCGCAGGTGGAGAACGCCCTGTACGCCTCCAAGGTGATCGCGTACGACCAGGGATGGACGATGATCCAGGACGCGGCAAAGGAGTACGGCTGGGACATCGACCTCGCCGCCGTCGCCCGCATCTGGCGGGGCGGCTGCATCATCCGCGCCTCCTTCCTCGACCGCATCCGCGCCGCATACGCCCAAAACGCGTCCCTGGTCAGCCTGTTGACGGAGAAGGAGTTCACGCAGGAGATCACGGACGCGCAGGTGCCGTGGCGGGAGATCGTCGCGACCGCCGCTCGCCGGGGTATCCCGGTACCGGCTTTCTCCGCAGCTCTCTCGTACTACGACACCCTGCGCGCCGAGCGCCTCCCCGCCGCGCTGCTCCAGGGGCAGCGGGACTACTTCGGGGCCCACACCTACGGCCGGGTGGACAAGCCGGGCGCGTTCCACACGCACTGGGCGGACGCCGAACGACCGGAGACCGACGCGTAAGCGCCTCCGCCGAGGAGGGTGGCCATCACTTCACGGTGATGACCACCCCAAGGTCAGCGGACGGTGACCGAGTAGGCGCTGGTGCTCAACCGGCCCGTGCCGGTGAAGACCTCGGTGCCTGCCTCCACGCTCGTCAGATACGTGGTGCCGCCGAGCAGCCGGCGCCGGACCAGAGCGTCCGTGAGGCCGGTGAGGTCGGTTGTCTGGCTGGTGGTGTTGGCCCTGCGGACGAACGAGTAGACGTTCCAGCTGCTGGTGATCTTCCCGGCGGAGTCCTTGTTGACGATCTTGCCGACGTAGAGGTCCCAGGCGACCCCGCCCACGCTGAGCGTTTCGCGCTTCGTGCCGAGCGGGCCCGCGCCGTTCTGCCGGTTGAGCCAGACCATCACCTCGTCGTGCGGCTGGTCCTTCCAGTCCGGGTTGGACTTCTGGTGGAACCATAGGTCGTACGAGACGTTCATGACGGTCGGCCGGTTCTGGGTGATCTTGAACGACCAGTTGGACGTGACACGCCGGCCGCTGTCGAGGCGGATCGGCAGCCGGGTGTTCTTCTCCTTCCAGCCCCAGTGCCAGCCGAGAACCGCGCTGGCGTACGCCTTCACGCTGGTCCGGTCGCCGGTCCAGTCGAAGGTGGTGTCCCAGTTGAGGTTGCCGTTGCGGTAGGAGTTCAGCCAGGTGCACTCCTTGCCGCTGGCGCCCTGCCGGCCCCACACGTTGTTGTTCAGGTAGTACGGCGAGGCGCTGATGGTGTTGAACGCCGTGCAGTTGTCGGCCGCCCGTGCGGACTGCGGGACGAGCAGCAGCGGAGCGACGACGGCGGTGGCGGCGGCCAGGGTGAGGCCGCGCAGTCGGGCAGCGGTCATGGTCGTGGTCCTTACCGGTAGGTGATGTCTGACGTGCGGTAGATGCAGTTCCTGCCGTCGGGACCAGAGCCGGTCTTGACCGGTTCACCCGCGGTCACGCCGCGGAACTTCTGGCAGACGACGATCTTCCGGCTCCGGTCGCCGACGATCGTGACGCGGCTGATCCGGGCTGTGTCGCCGAGGTTGGGGTTGATGCCGACGACGTCGACGCCGGGCGCCCGGACGGTGACGTTGTCGATCACGACATGCCGCTGGTACTGCTTCTTGCAGACCCCGCAGGAGCGGTAGAGCTTGCCGAAGTCCTCGACCTGGAAGTTGCGGATGGTGAACGTGCCGGGGCCGTTGTGCTGGAACACCTTGTCGGCGGCCCTGCGGGCACCCCCGCCGTCGACGGTCATGGTCTGGTTCGCCCGGGTGCTCTTGAAGGTGGCCGCGTCCTCGCCGACGTCCTCCCACCAGACGTTGCGCAGGGTGCAGGTGCCCCGGCAGTGGATGCCGTCGGCGGCCGGGGAGCCGATGATCACGTTCGAGACCGTGGCGCCGTCGGCGAGTTCGAGGACCGGCGGCTGGTTCTCGCTCTGGTCACCGCCGCCGAGGGCGCCGGTGCCGACGAAGCGCGTGAAGTCGAAGTTGCGAGTGCCGCTGACCGGGATCGTCGCGGAGACGCGCTGGGTGCGTTTCGCGGCCGGCCAGTCCGCAGCGGGCCGGACGGCGGTGGCCTCGGAAGGCCCGGCCGACGAGTCGGCGACGGCGAGAGCGGGGCCGGCGGAGAGCAGGAGAACGGCCAGTGGCACATATATGCCTGTGCGGTGTTTCATGCACGAAACGTCACCAGTCATGTACACATCGCGCATGTCGGATGACCCGAACGTGTACCGGGGTGCCACCGCCGGCCGGGCTCAGGTCACCTCCCCGGCGCAGGCCTCACCGTCAGAATCTGCTGCGCCTGCCCGACCGGCCCGCGGACGTCGTACAGCACCGTGCTGGTCAGCCCCTGCCCCGTCGGCCCGAACGTGACGGTCGTGTCGAGCCCCGTCCACGGCCCCTCGGGCTGCCGGTGGAGGTGGACCGTGAGGTCCACGTTGGGGAACATCCACTCCGTCGGGGGACGGCGTACGGCGACGCCGTTGGCCGTGTCGACGAGCGTGAGGAACGAGGTCAGCGGGCTGACCGGCTCGCCCGCGACGAGGTCGTACGGCGAGGAGATCCACGCGGTCCCCCGACCCGGCACCGGCGGCGCGGGCATCCGTACGTCGAGCGACGCGACGTACCCGCCCGGCCACAGCTCGGCCATCGGCCAGGACGGCAACGACTGGGGCGGCGGCAGGAGTTCACCCGTACCGCCCGCCACCGAGGTCGTGTCGACGGCCGTCAGCAGCCAGCCGCGCGCCCGGACCACGGGGCGGTCCGCGATGCGTACGACGGCCTCGATCAGCTCGATCGTGCGGCCCGGCCGGACCGTCTCCACCTCGATCTCACACTCGTCCAGGGCGAGCCGGCCCAGGATGTCGTAGCTGACGCGGGACAGGAGCAGACCGGGGCGGTCGGCGAGGTGCTGGTCCATGGCGTGGACGATCAGACCGCCCAGCGGACTGAAGTGCTGCTCGTCCGGAGCCCAGGCGCCCTGCGCGTGGTGCGTCGGCTTGAAGCGGTGCTCGTCGATGCGCTCGTAATAGCTGCCGGGGGTCAAGACGGACCTTTCCTCGGGGGCGCTGCTGTCACGGGGGATGGTAACAACGTGGTCGTTACAACAGGTTCAGCAAGGCCACGTACACGGCCGTCCCGAGGCCCACACTGAGGATCGTCCGGCGGCCGAACGCCAGGTGGACGACGACCGTGACGGCGACCGCGAGCAGCGCGTACCCGGCGCCGTGCGGGTCCTCGGTCACCGTGCCGTGCAGCGCGGTCACCGCGAGGACCAGCAGGATCCCGACCGGCATCCACACCGCGAGCCGCGCGACCAGCGCCGAGTCCCGCAGGCGGCCCAGCAGCGCGAACGGCAGGGCGCGCAGGGCGAAGGTGATGCCGAAGACGATCGCGAGGACGGCCAGCAGGTACGGCGTGCTAGGCATCGGCGGCGGTCCGTTCCGTGAGGGCGTGGCGGGCCAGGAGCAGGCCCACGAACAGGAGCAGCGCCGTGAACATCGCGACGCCCGGCGTCAGGAGCAGCGCGACCGTGACGCTCGCCCCGGCCAGCAGGGCGGACGGGACCTCGGCGCGGGAGCGGAACGCGTCCAGCGTCAGCACCGTGAACAGCGCGCACAGCGCGAACTCCAGGCCCTTCACCGGAGCGGACAGCGCGCTGCCCAGGGCCACGCCGAGCAGGCCGCCGCCGACCCAGTACGCCTCGCACGCCGCCTGCATCGCCAGCAGCCTCGGCGCCGAGCGCTCGTGCTCGGGGAGCGACGCGTTGACCGCGTACGCCTCGTCGATCATCGCGTACACCGCGTACGTCCTGGCCAGGGGGTGTTTCACCAGGTGCAGGGGGAACGAGAACGCGTAGAACACGTGGCGGAAGTTGACGACCAGGACGGTCACCGCGATCGCCGCGAGCGGGGTGGTGCTCGCGATCATGCCGACGAGGAGGAGTTCCAGGGAACCGGCGAAGGCGGCGAGGGAGAGGGCGGGGGTGAGCCACCAGGGGAGGCCGGCCTGGAGGATCAGGAGGCCGAGGGCTATGCCCAGGGGGAAGATGCCGAGGCCGGCGGAGAAGGAGTCGCGGATGCCGTCGGCGAGCTGGCGGCGGGTGGGCTGGGGTGCTTGCGGAGGTTGCGGTGTGATGATCGGACTGGCTGATTGCTGCACCCCTTCATGCTCCCGCGAAACGCGCGACAAGTGGTTGCGAAAATTGCCCTGTGGGTGCCTTGTGGAGCAATCTTCTTCCATGGATGCGATCGATCTGGCAATCATCTCCGAGCTGGAGCGGGACGGCCGTCTCAGCAACGTCCACCTCGCCGCCCGCGTCGGCCTCACCACCGGGCCCTGTCTGCGCCGGGTCCAGCGGCTGGAGGCCGAGGGGGTGATCCAGGGGTACCGGGCCGTCATCGACCCCGCCGCCCGGGGCCGCTCCTTCGAGGTGCTGATCGATCTCAGCCTGGAGTCGCAGGACGCGGCGACCGTCGAACGCTTCGAGGAGACCCTCGCCCGGGCGGACGAGGTCCTGGAGCTGCGGCGGCTCTTCGGCGCCCCCGACTATTTCGTACGGGTCGCCGTCGCCGACCTCACCGCGTACGAGACCTTCATGAGCACGCGGGTCATGACCATCCCCGGCATCAGGAACATCGTCTCCCACTTCACGATGAAGAACGTCAAGCAGCTGCCCTGACGGCTACTGTGCCCGGATGTACGGGAGTTACCGAACGGACAGGCTGTGGGCCACGGCGGGGATCTCCTTCGCCGTGCTGCTGGTCGGGTCGCTGGTCGCGGCGGCCGGAATGCTGGAGTTCGACGAGGAGTGCATGCACGGACTGGTCGAAGGGCCGGGGCAGTTGCTGCGGACCCGCGACCAGGCGTTCCCGCCGGCCACCGTCTGCGAGTTCGAGGGCGGGGAGGTGTCGTCCATCGGCGGCCACGGACCGTTCGACGTGCTGATGTGGGCCGGGATGGTGCTCCTCGTGACCTGCCTGCTGGTCGCCCTCGTCGCCGAGTGCCTGGAACCGCCGCTCGGCGGACGGTTCGTCGAGCCGATGACCAGGGCCGAGAAACTCGGGCGCACCCGCGTGGTGTTCTTCGTGTTCGGCTCCGTGTTCGTGCTCGTGTACACGCTGGTCGGCTGGCAGTTGCTCGCGGGCCCCTCGTCGGCCTGCTCCCGGGGAGGGGACTGGGGGACCAACCCGCCGCGAACCCTGGACTACAACTTCCTCCCACCACAGGCGACTTGCCAGTACACCAGCGGCAGCACGAGCCGCCTCAACCCCGAGTGGGCCGCGTCCCTCGCGACCGAACTCGCCGTCCCCGCCCTCCTCGCGGGAACCGGATACACCCTCGCCCGGCGCAGGTCGGCCGAGGAACGCCGTACGGCTCCCGACCGGAGCCGGGAGTCGCAGGCGTCGTAACTCGCTGGTCAGCAGGTCGAGTTGGTCTGCGTGAGGAGGCCCAGGCGCCACGGGAGACTGTTGTAATCGCCGCCCGCGCTGGGGTTCATGCCCTGGTAGAGGTACTGGAGACGGCACGACGGGATGGTCAGCGTCTGGTCGTACCCGGCCCGGATCATCTCGCCGTGGCTGATGTCACGCGTCCAACTACCCGCCGGGAACGTCACGTTGGTGGACCGGGCGAACGGGTTCGACTCCGACGCCGCGAGCTGCGTCCACGAACCGGCGATGCTCGGTGACGTCCACGAGCGGAAGTACCGCCTGCCGTCCGAGCCGATCGCCTCGATCAACAGCACGTACTGGTCGCTGCCTTGGACTTTGTACACGTTGCTCGCCTCGAACATCGCGTACTTCGAGTCCTGCGCGGCGATCACCGTGTTCGTGAACCCGTTCGGGAACTGGGAGAGCGAGGTCTGTGAGCGGTAGAGGTGGCCGTTGTCGTCGGAGGAGAACAGGTAGCAGTTGGAGGCGTCGCAGATCACCCACATGTCGACCCAGTACCCGTTGCCGATGTTCTGCCGGATGATGTCGGGCATCGACGGGTAGAAGTTGCGGGGCGCGCTCCAGCCGTTGGGGTTGGAGATGTCGCGGTTGGTGGAGTACGAGGCGTTGCCGGTCTGGTAGACGAGGTACCAAAGCCCCTGCGGCGCGAAGTAGAAGACCTGCGGCGCGGCCCGGTACCCGGCGCCGATCGGCGTGCGGTCCAGGTAGTAGTGCGTGGCGTTCGCGGCCTGCGACCAGTCGGTGAAGTTCAGGTACACCAGGTTGTATCCGGCACTGTTCGCGACGCTCGCGAAGACGTGGTACTTGCCGTTGTAGTACACGACCGAGGGGTCCTTCAGCCCGGCGATGTTGTGCGTCGAGTCGGACTTGGGGGACATCAGGATGCCGCTGGAACTCCAGGAGTAACTGGTGGGCAGGGCAGCCGCGTTGGTTTTCTCAACGGTCTGCGCCCGAGCGGCCGTCGGCGTGCCGCCCATCGTCGTCAGCACCGCGTTGTACGCCGGTTTCTTCGCCCCGTTGTTGTCGAACAGCAGCGGGTTCTGGCCGGTACGCCACGAGTCGCTGTCCCGGATGCCCCACACGGTGATCCCGTTGCAGCGCGGGACGTTGAGGCAGGCGCGCACGGCGTTGGAGTAGGCCGTGGTCCCGGCCTGCGGGATGTCCAGCTCGGTGAGCTGTACGTCGACGCCGAGCGCCGCGAAGTTCGCCAGCGTCGTCTGGAACGTGGACGGGGGTCCGCCCGCGCCGAAGTGGGACTGGAAGCCGACGCAGTCGATCGGCACGCCACGGGACTTGAAGTCGCGGACCATGCGGTAGACGCCCTGCGTCTTCGCCGCGTTCCAGTCCTCGATGTTGTAGTCGTTGTAGCAGAGCTTCGCCGCCGGGTCGGCGCTGCGGGCGGTACGGAACGCGGTCTCGATGTACCCGTCGCCGAGCACGTTCTGGAACACGGTCGACCGGCGACCGCCGGTGCCGTCCGCGAACGCCTCGTTGACGACGTCCCACGAGTGGACGCGGCCCTTGTAGTGGTTCGCGAGCTGCGTGATGTGGTTGTTCATGACGTCGCGCAGCGTGTTCGCGTCGCCGATCGAGCCGACCCAGCCCGGGAGTTGGGAGTGCCAGACCATCGTGTGGCCGCGCAGCTTCTGACCGTGCGACGACGCCTGGTTCGCGATCTGGTCGCCGGGGCCGAAGTTGAACGAGCCGCGGGAGGGTTCGACCGTGTCCCACTTCATCTCGTTCTCGGCGGTGACCTGGTTGAACTCCCGGTTCAGGACCGTCGAGTATACCGACTGGCTCAGCTTGAACCCGGCGATCGCGGCGCCGAAGTACCGCCCCGACTGGGCGGCTTGGGCGCCGAGCGTGGACGCCTTGATCGCGGGAGCGGGTGCTGGAGCGTCTTTCGGTACGGCCGCCGCCGTACCGCCGGCCAGCAGCGTGACCGCCGCCAGCGCGCCCAGCAGGGCGGGTTGTCGTGTTCGGAGATTCATGGTTCTCCTCGTACGGGATGCGGGTTCCTTGCGGGGTGTGCCGTCAGGGCACCGACACCTCGAACCGCGAGACGCGGACCGAACCGCCGAGCGCCCGAGTGGCGTGGTTGAAGAGGGCGAAGCGGTAACCCATGAAGAACTGCCAGGCGTTGCCCATCGAGAAGGCCGGGCCGAGCCGGGTGAACGTGACGCCGTCGAGGCTGTAGGAGAAGGTGCCGGAGCGGGCGGCGCCGGGCCGGATGTCCGCATTCGCGCGCAGCCAGAGCCTGTTGGCCGTCACGGGCACGCTCGCCGCCTCCGTGCCCGTCCCCGTCGTGTTCCAACTCCCGTCCATCGTCAGCCCGTTCACCATCACGAGCCGCGTCGCCGTACCCTCCCGCTTGACGCCGATCCACGCGGAGGAGTCCCGCAGCAGCGCGAGCCCCGCGCGGTCGCCGTCACGCATCGCGGTGACGTCCAAGATGGCGGTCGCGGTCGAACTCGGGCCCTGGATACGGTGGGTGAGGGTGTTGCGGGCCCAGTACAGGTCGTTCGTGACCGTCGCCGTGGACAGCGTGAGGCCGTTGTTCACCGACCACTTGGTGTCGTCCGGGTTGTGGTTCCACTCCCACTTCGGCTTCAGCTTCGTACCGTCGAAGGTGTCGACGCCGATCATCGACGCGACCTGACGCGGGGGAGTGGGCAGGACGGGGCTCGGATACGTCGATCCCCAGGCGCCGCCCACGAGTTGGAGCACCGGCCAGCCGTCCGACGTCCAGGTGACCGGCGCGAGGACCGGGATCCGGCCGCCCGGATAGGCGTCCACGAAGGCGAGGTAGTACCAGGCGCCGGTCTGCGTCTGCACGAGCCCGCCCTGATGCGGGACCCCGCCGCCGGGCACCGGACCCGGCAGGTTCAGCAGCAACTGCCGTAGCGTGTACGGGCCGAAGGGGCCGCTGGTCGACTTCAGGACGTACTGGCCGTTCGCCGGGCGGGTCACGAAGATGTAGTAGTTGCCGCCGACCTTGTAGAACCGGGAGCCCTCCAGCGTCCCGATGCTCGCCGGGGTGCTGAACACCTGCTGCGCGCGCACCTGGCTCCGGCCGTCCGGCGCCAACTGGGCAACGCTGATCGTGGTGTTGCCGTACGCGACGTACATCGTGTCGTCCGTGTCGACCAGCAGCCCGGCGTCGTAGTACACGTTCCCCAGCGACGCCAACTGGCTCCACGGACCCTCCACCGAGGGCGCCGAGTAGAGGAACGTCCGCGCGAAGTCGATCTGGCCCAGCCAGTAGAACGTGCGGTTGCTCGGGCGGTAGGCCAGGGACGACGCCCAGATTCCGCGTACGTATCCCCGGCCGCCGTTCAGGTCGTACTTGGCGCCGAAGTCCAGCCTCGGGACCGAGTGGCCGGCGAACTCCCAGTTGACCAGGTCGTAGGAGCGGAGGATGGGGGCGCCGGGGGAGTAGTGCATGGTCGAGGCGGAGTAGTAGAAGGCGTCGCCGACGCGGATGACGTCGATGTCGGCGAAGTCCTGCCACAGGACAGGGTTGTTGTACGTCGCGGCTGCGGTCATGGCCTCGGCGGTGTGGGGGAGTGCGGCTCCCAGGAACAGACCGGCTCCGCCGGCCAGCGCTCCGCGCCGGGTGATCCGTTGTCTCGGCCATGACATGCCGGGGGTCGGATCTCCTGTGTCGTCCATCGGCTCCTCCAGTGGGGGTGGGAGCGCTCCCACCTTCGGGCGGGCTTTCGGGCTGTTCAGGTGGGGTGCGCGGGGGTGTCGTACGCCTTGCCGTCTGCGGCGCCGTTCGCATATACGAACGGCGGACAGGGCGTCGGACGGTTCGGATGATAGGTGCCTCAGGGGCAGCGTCAATACCTCGCGTACCGTCGAATGTTTTCGGAGGTGTTGCTCAGCCCGCGTTCCCCAGCGGGTGGCTGAAGCCCTGGTCCGAGATGAGGCGGGCGCCCTGGGCGAGTTCGGTGGCGAAGCGCTCGATCGACTCGTACGGGAAGCGGTGCGTGGGGCCGCTCAGGGAGAGGGACGCGGCGACCTTGCCCGTGCGGCCGGTGATCGGGACGGCCACGGCGGTGAGGCCCTCGTCGAACTCGCTGGAGCTGACCGCGTATCCGCGTTCGGCCGCTTCCGCCGCCCACGTCCTGAGCCGGTCCGTGAGGGGTTCGCCCTGGGGGGAGGTGGTCGCGACCCGGCGCAGGAAGGGGTCGGGGGCGTCGCGCAGGAGGATCTTGGAGGAGGCGCCGGCCCACAGGGGCTGCTCGTCGCCGACGTCCACGACGTGGCGCAGCGGGTGGGGGCTCTCCTCGTGGGCGACGCAGATGCGGTGTACGCCCCGGGCGACGAACAGGTTGACGGTCTCGCCGAGGCGGTCCGCGAGGTCGCGCATGACCTTGCGGGTCTCCTGGGGGACCTCCCACTGGCTCTGCGCGAGGTAGGCCCAGCGCCACAGGGCCGGGCCCGCGGTGTACCCGGCGGGGTGGGAGCCGAGGAGGCCGGTCTCCTCCAGGGTCTGGACCAGGCGCAGCGCGGTGGTCTTGGCGAGGCCGGTGGCCTCGGTGACCTCGCGGAGGGTGACGACGGGGCGGTCCTCGCTGAGGAGGTTGAGGATCTCGACGGCTCGGCGGACGCTGCGGACGCCGGGGGCGTGGGTGTCGGAGTCCTGGAGGGGTCGGTCCTCGTCGTTGGTGCTCATGCGTGGTCTCCCCGTCGGTCCGGCTGTCGTTCCTTGTGCATGCGTTCCTTGCGCGTGCCCCGACGGTAGTCCGCCCTGCGGACCCGCCGCCTGGCGGTGCCGAGGAAATCTTGCCGCAACTCTTGATCGGCGCAAACCGCCCGACCTATCGTTCCGCTCGTCGGATCAGAAGGTCCATTGTGTGGACCGGCGGGTTCGACGGGCGCCGGGCCCGCTCGCTCGGCTCCCCCCTCCCCCTCACCCGACGGAGTGTGTGAGAGATGAGCAGCAGTACCCCGCAGGACACCGCGCACGGCGCTCCCCACCGTGCCCTCGCCCGGCGCGCGGCCTTCGCGAGTTTTATGGGCGCCGTGGTCGATTGGTACGACTTCTTCCTGTACGGCATCGTCGCCGGGCTTCTCTTCGGTGACCTCTTCTTTCCCGATGCCTCGCCGGCCGTCGGTACCCTCGCCGCCTGGGCCACCTTCGGCGTCGGCTTCCTCTTCCGGCCCCTCGGCGGCATCGTCTTCGGGCACTTCGGGGACCGGCTGGGCCGTAAGCGGATGCTGGTGCTGACCATGCTGATCATGGGCGTGGCCAGCACGCTGATCGGTGTCCTGCCGACGTACGCGCAGGCCGGGATCTGGGCGCCCGTCCTGCTGGTGCTGCTGCGGGCCACGCAGGGTTTCGCGGTCGGCGGCGAGTGGGGCGGGGCCGCGCTGATGGCCGTGGAGAACGCGCCTCGGAAATGGCGGTCGTTGTACAGCAGCGGCGTCCAAGTCGGCGCGTCCTTCGGGCTGTTGCTCGCGACGCTCGTCACCAAGCTGATGTCGTCGGGCACTTCGGAGGCCGCGTTCCGTGCCTGGGGGTGGCGGATACCGTTCCTGTTCAGCGCGTTCCTGGTGCTGGTCGGGCTGGTGATCCGGGCGAAGGTCGAGGAGTCGCCGGTGTTCACCGAGAAGGTCGCCGGGATGCCGGAGGGTGCCCGTCCGCGCGTACCGCTGGTCGCCGCCGTGCGCTCGAACCCCGGCGGGTTCTTCGCGATCATCGGGCTGCGGTTCGTGGAGCTGTTCACCTTCTACGGGGTGACGACCTTCGGACTGTCGTACGGCACCGACGAGTTGGGGCTCGACCGGGACAGCCTGCTCGATGTGAACCTTGCGGTCGGGGGTCTCGCCGTGGTCACCATTCCGGCCTTCGCGTATCTCGCCGACCGGTACGGGCGACGGCGGATCTACGTCGCGGGTGGCCTGGTCGGGGCGGCGAGCGCGGTGCCGTACTTCTGGGCGATGGAGTCGGGGTCGATGGTGCTCATCGTCGTGTGCGCGGTGGTGCTCGTGAACATCGGGCACGACATGGCCGTGTCGGTCCAGCAGTCGCTGTTCACCGACATGTTCGGGGCGGAGTACCGGTACAGCGGGGCGGGGGTCGGGTATCAGTTGGCGAGCGCCGTGGGCGGAGGGTTCACGCCCTTGATCGCCGGGGTGCTGGTCATCTGGGCCGGGGGCGGGTGGTCGCTGGTCGCCGGGTATGTCGCGGTGGGGTGTCTGGTGTCGGCGGTGGTGGCCTGGCGGATGCGGGGTGCGGAGGAGGGGGTGCCCTCGGGGGCGCCGAGGGTAGAGTTGGCCGTAGAGCGGAACAAGTGAACCGTCTAGTGGTCGGCTGGGAGGTCTCGTGAGAGCGGCGGTTCTGGTGGCGCCGGGGCGGGTCGAAGTGGTGGGGGACTGGCCGGAGGTTCCGCTGGAGGGCGGGGCGGGAGACGTGGTGGTGGCTGTGGAGGGGGTCGGGGTGTGCGGAACCGACCTCGCTGTGTTCCACGGCAGGCGTGAGGTTTCGTCGTACCCCTGGGTCATGGGGCACGAGGGGTTCGGGCGGATCGTCGCCGTAGGAACGGACGTGGTGGACCGTCAGGTGGGCCAGCGGGTCGTCATCGAACCCAATTACGCATGCCTGAAGTGTGCGGACTGCCTCACGGGGTTGACCTCGGCGTGTTCGCACCGCGCGATCGTCGGATTGAACAGCCCCGGTGTCCTCGCCGAACGTGTTGTGGTTCCGGCGCCGTTCGCTCATCCGGTTGCCTCGGCTGAAGGGGCTCCCCTTGCCGGGGAGTTGAGGGCCGAGGGGGCGGACCCGGGCGACCTTGCCGACGCTGCTGACCTCGCCGACCTGGCATGTGCCGAGCCGTACGCCGTCGCACGAGCCGCCGTCCGCCGCAGCGGCGTGACTCCGTACGACCGTTGCCTGGTCGTCGGCGCGGGAGCGCAGGGGTTGCTGGTCTGTCTGACTCTGGCCCGCCTCGGCGCCGTACCCGTCGTCACGGAACCCCACCCTCTCCGGCTGGAGAAGGCCGTCCAGTTGGGCGCGGTCGCGGACGACGGGCGCGGCGGGTTCACGTACGTGTTCGAGACGTCCGGGTACGCCCCCGCGCTGCGCCCGGCGATCGAGCGGGCGGCTCCGGGCGCGACGGTCGTGCTGGTCGGGCTCAACTCCGAGCCGCTGCCGCTGAGTACGGACGACGTGGTGCGCCGCCAGCTCGTGGTGCGCGGCTCGATGATCTACGACCACCCCGGCGACTTCACCGCAGCCGTCGCCGAACTGCCGACGGCCCGCCCTGGAAGGGTGATCGAGGCGGGATTTTCTCTGACGGAGGCTCAGGAGGCGTTCTCCGGCGCCTCTTTGCGGGCCGGCAAGACCTGGATCCGGATCGGGAGCGACCATGCGTAAGTCCATCGCCACCGTCTGCCTCAGCGGCACCCTCACCGAGAAACTCGCCGCCGCGGCGCGCGCGGGCTTCGACGGCGTCGAGATCTTCGAGAACGACCTCCTCGCGAGCCCCCTCTCCCCGGAGGAGATCGCCGCCCGCGCGGCCGACCTGGGCCTGACGATCGACCTCTACCAGCCGATGCGTGACATCGAGGCCGTCCCCGAGGACCTCTTCGCCCGCAACCTGCGCCGCGCCCGCCACAAGTTCGACCTCATGGGACGGCTGGGCGTGGACACGGTCCTCGTCTGCTCCAACGTGTCCGTACTCGCCCTGGACGACGACGAGTTGGCCTCCGCCCAGCTCGCCCGGCTCGCGGACGCGGCGCAGGAGTCCGGTATCCGTGTCGCGTACGAGGCACTCGCGTGGGGGCGGCACGTCAGCACGTACGACCATGCCTGGCGGATCGTCCGCGACGCGGACCATCCGGCGCTCGGCACCTGTCTCGACAGCTTCCACATCCTCTCTCGGGGCTCCGATCCCAAGGGCATCGAGGACATCCCCGGCGAGAAGATCTTCTTCCTCCAGCTCGCCGACGCGCCCGTGATGGCGATGGACGTCCTTCAGTGGAGCCGCCACTACCGCTGCTTCCCGGGCCAAGGCGGCCTGGACGTCACGGAGTTGCTCCGCCACGTCCTCGCCACGGGGTACGCCGGACCCCTCTCCCTCGAAGTCTTCAACGACGTCTTCCGCCAGGCAGACGCGGGCCGCACCGCCCTCGACGGCATGCGCTCCCTCCTGGCCCTGGAGGAGAGCGCGGGAGCCTCCCGCCTCCCGACGTCCGTGGGAGTGACGGGAGTTGCCTTCGCCGAATTCGCGACCAGCGACCCCCAGCCCACCGAGGACCTCCTCGCGTCCATCGGCTTCACCCGCACGGCCCGCCACCACACGAAACCGGTCGCCCTCTGGGAACGCGGCGAGGCCCGCATCGTCCTCAACACGGCGACCGAGCGCACGCGGACGACTCTCGCGGCCCTGGGCCTGGAATCCACGGAACCCGCCGCCTCGGCCCGCCGCGCCGAAGCCCTCCTCGCCCCCACCCTCCCCAAACACCGCGCCGCCCGGGACGTCCCCCTCGACTCCATCGCGGCACCCGACGGCACGGAAGTCCTCTTCTGCGCCACCCGCCGCACAGGGCTGGCGAGTTGGACGGACGACTTCACGTTCACCGGCGAGAGCGGGGCGGACGGCCGGCTCGACCACCTCGCCCTCACCCAGCCCTGGCACCACTTCGACGAAGCGGTCCTCTTCCACCGCACGATCCTGGGCCTCAGCCCCCACGAGACAGTCGAACTCGCCGACCCCTACGGCCTGTTCCGCAGCCGGGCCCTCTCGGCGTCCCCCTCGGGCCCGCACTTCGTCCTCAACCTGGCCCCCACACCGGAAGCCGACGACCGGGCCCGCCACATAGCCGTCGCCGTCGACGACTTGATATCCACGGCCCGCGCATTCCAGTCGTCCGGCGCCCCCCTGCTCCACGTCCCCGGCAACTACTACGACGACCTCGCGGCCCGATTCGACCTCCCCGCAACGGAGTTGGAGACCTACCGCGAACTCGGCATCCTCTACGACCGCGACGAACAGGGCGGCGAGTTCCGCCACTGCTACACGGCGACGGTCGGCCAGGTGTTCTTCGAGTTCGTCCAACGGGACGGCGGTTACAGCGGGTACGGTGCGGTGAACGCTCCGATACGGTTGGCGGCTCAGCGGAGGTGACGTGGCGCGGATCGGTGGAGTGCACGGGATTCGGCAGCTCAGGACATCCGAGAAGATCCTGAAGGGGCAGTGGTCCGAGGCGCTCAACCGGGGGCTGGCGGATCTGGGCCAGCCCCGGCTGCCCGCAGACGCGCTCGAACTCCCGCACTGGACGCGGCTGTTGGCGCGCGGCGCCGAGCACCTCGGACCGGAGGAGGAACCGTCCCTCAGCGCGGAGGACATCGCCTTCGTCACCGCCGCGCTGGAGGACGTCGTGAGCGAGGAAGAACTCGCCCGGGTCGACGCGGCAGGGGAAGGGACGCTGGGACCTCCGCAGCTCTGGCCCGCCGCGCTCACGCGGTTGATGTGCGCGTACGACCAGAGGTGGCCCCGGGCGGGGGAGTTCTTCGTCGCGCGGATGCGTGAGGTGCGGCTCTATCTGTACGAGCCGCGACTCGCCGAGCAGGTACGGGAGTTCGTGGCCGAGGCGTTCGCTCCGGGGGTGGGGGCGGTGGTCGGGCACTCGCTCGGGAGCGTGATCGGGTACGACCTGTTGCGGCGGGGTGAGGTGAAGGGGGTACGGACGTTCGTGTCGTGCGGGTCGCCGTTGGCTGTGCCGACGGTGCGGCGGGCTCTGGGAGTTGTGGAGGGGGTGGACGGGGTGCGGTGGGTCAACGCCTTTGATCCCAAGGATGTGGTGACCGGCGGGGCGGGGCTGGGGCTTGCCGGGGTCGTCGATGTGGAGGTCGACAACGGGCGGGTGGATCCGCACGGTGTCGCCGGGTATCTGGAGGCGGTGGCGGGGGAGTGTGGGACTGCCGGCTGATCGTCGTAGCCGTACCGGACCCCCGCGACGAGGCGTTCACCGCTGACATCGCCGTACAGGTCGAGGTGGTGAAGGGGTGGTGGGCCGGCGAGGAGTTGGGGGAGCGGCGGTACGAGGTCGCCGAGTCCGGTGAACTGTCGGCGCTGCGCGACCTTGAGGACTTTCTGCGGGAGCAGGAGGTGGTGTCCGCTCATCGCCGGCAGGTGCTGGTGGTGTACATCACCGGACACGGCGTCAACCCGGGGTCGGACGAACATTACTTGCTGATGCCTGAGACCGACTCGGGGAAATTGCTCAACACCGCATTCCAGACGTCCGAGTTGATCACCTCGGTGCTGGAATCCGACGTGGAGCACGCCCTGGTCATGGTGGACTCCTGTCGCTCAGGCGTGTTGCGGGTCGAACTCCCGAGGCTGGTCAGGGCCTTGAGCGAAGAACGGCGCTCCCTGACGTCCCGTGTCGTCCTCACCGTCGGCGGAGAGAACGACAGACCACGGCCGAAGGCGTTCTCGAACCTGCTGGCGGCGATGGCCGTGTACCTGAGGGAGGAAAGCTCCGGATACGCGAGTTCCCATCTGAGCTTCCAGGACTTCCACGCCCTGATGGGGGAGTCGCAGCAGAACTCCGCGGCGCCGGACATCCACCTGGTCTGGCCCGAGCACAAGGTGTCGCGGGCCAACTCCCAGCATCTTCCCACCCCTTGCCTCCCGAACCCCGGCTACCGCCCAACCCCCGACCTCACCGCCGTCTCCGAAGTCCCGCCCCACTTCACCGGCCGCACCGCGGAACGGGACCGCATCACCGAGTTCCTCCGCAGCGGCACCACCGCCCTCGTCGTCACCGGTGTGACCGGCTCGGGCAAGTCCGCTCTGCTGAACTGGACGGCGACGCAGGGGATCGACGCCGCCGTGCTCGCACGCGACGCCGAACCGGATCAACTCGCCCGAGCCCTCGCCGGTGTCCCCGAATCGGACGGCGACGCTCTGGACCATCTGCTGGACCACATCCACGACAGCGTCCGCCGCGAGCGCCGTCCCCTGACGGTACTCATCGACGGCATCGACGAGGCGAAGAATCCGACGAGCGTCGTCACGAACCTCATCGGTTTGCTGGCCCAGCAGCGGACGGACGACGGCCGGCCCGCCGTGCGGATGGTGCTGGGCGTCCGCAGCCCGCGTCCGGACGGGCCTGGAGCGGGCCGACAGCCGGGACTGCTGGACTTGTTGGTGACGGTGACGTCTGCCTGCCCGCCGCTGCGGACCGACGACACCGCCGCTGTCCAGGCCGACATCGAGCACTATGCGAGGGCTCGTCTGCCCGGTGCCTCCGACCTCGCGCGAGCCATCGCCGAGCGGGTGACCCCGTCCTTTCTGGACGCCCGGATCGCCGTCGACGACCTTCTGAGCCATGGCGAACCAGCCGACGCCGCCTGGCTGGACACGCTCGGACAGGGGACCGGGGAACTCCTTCGCCAGGAGATCCGGAAGGAGGCGGCGAGGGGTGGGTTCCCGGCGGAACACATCGGATACGCCCTGAGCGCCACGGCCTTTGCCCAAGGGGCCGGACTGCCCTGGGCGGACGTATGGCGGTGCGCGATCGAAGCATTGGCGGGGCAAGAGGTGCCCCGCGTCGACGCGTTGATCCGCTGGCTGAGCAACAGCCGTCTGATGGGGTACCTGACGACCGGGATGGAAGACGGCCGGACGGTCTATCGCCCGGCCCATGAACACCTTGCCGAGGTGCTGCGGGAGAACGAGGTACTGCGGGAGAACTCCGAGGCTTCCCAACAAGCCTTGGCCCGTAGCCTCGTCGACCTCTGTGCAGCTCAAGGAGACCGCCCCCACCCCTACTTGCTCCGCCATCTCGTCCACCACGCGAAAGCGGGCGGAATCCTCAACGACCGCGTCATCACAGAGGAGTTCCTCGTCCAGGAAACCAGCGGCACCGTACGAGGCACCCTCGGCCTCCTCGGTGAACGCACTTCCGACGCCGCTCGCCTCTACGCCTGGGCGAGCATCGAACCCTTCCTCGCCGACGCATCCCCTCGATTCCGCAGGGACAGCCTCCACTTCGCCCTGCCTCATCAGGACGGCTGGAAACTCCTCGCGGCTCCCGACAACATCCTCGCCCGCACCGACACGGACCTCCTCTCCCTCACCTCCTTCACCTCGCTCATCGCGGCAGGGACCGCCGCCGGCACCGTCCACCTCTGGGACCCGGCCACCCTCACCCCCCTCGGCCGTCCCATCAAAGGTCCGGCTCCGAACGCCCGCGCTCTGGTCGCTGTAGGTTCCCGCCTTGCCATCGGCTGCGACGACGGTGTCTGGACCTGCGATCCCCTGTCCGGCCGTACCGAGCGCCTGCCGATCGGAGCGAGCGTTCGGTGCATGGCGGCCTACGGAGACGCGGGGCTCGCGGTCGGAACGGACGAAGGGCTCGTTCTGTACGACGGAGCCGGTCTCCGTGAGGTTCAGGGTGGTCCGGTGGAGGGCGTTGCGGCGCTGGGGCCGGTGCTGGCCTGGTACGACGGGACGTTCGTGCACATCGACGACGGCGTCTCGCGGGAACGGGTCGAGGCCGACGTCACGGCTCTCGCTCTTTTCGAGGACGGTGAGGGGCGGCCGGTACTGGCTCTCGCCACCCCGGAGGCGATCGAGTTCCGGGACGTGTCGGCGCGAACTCCGCACCGGTACCGGAGGATCAGGCGGTCGGCGGAGGTGCTCGCGCTGTGCCGGGACGGCCTCCTGGCCGGCGCCGAGGGCGGGGTCGTACGCCTCTGGAACCCCGCGACCGGGGAGGAGACACGGAGGTTCTCCGACGGACACACCGGGAGCGTCACCGGCCTCGCGGTCGTCACCGCGTCCGACGGCACCCCGGTGCTGGCCTCGGGATCTCTCGACCGGACCGTCCGGGTGTGGAACGCCGGTATGGAGCAACGGCAGTTGACCGCCGACGGCACGCTACTTGCCGTACTGCGGGACGGGTTGGTCTCGGTCGGACCCGAACGGAACCTGCTCGTGCGGTCGTTCGGTGATGGAGCGCTGGTGCGGTCGGTCGAGTTGCCGCGCAGGGGAGAGACTGAAGTGACCGCGCTCGCCGCCTGCGGCGCGGGGCGGATCGTCGTGGGGCTGTCCGACGGTGCCGTGGTCCGTTGGGACGGTCGTGGGTGGCACATGACGGGGGCGTTGACCTCGCCGGGCGCCTGCGCCACCGCCTTGGCCGTCCGGGATGGGGTGTTGGCGGTGGGGACGAGTGAAGGGGGCGTCCAGTACTGCGATATGACGCGGGATCAGTTCATGCGTCAACAGGCCGTGGCCGGGGCGGTCCGTGCGCTTCAGTTCGTGGGTGAGTCTCTCGCTGTCGCCTGTGAGCGAGGTGTCGAACTCCATCCCCTGGCTGGTGGACCGGCCGACAAGTGGCCTGGCTGGGAAGGGCCTGCGGAGTCTCTGGCTGCCGCCGGGGACGAGGTGTTGGTGGCCGGAGGTGCTGACGGCAGTGTCCGTGTGTGGAAGCAGGGGGAGAGGGTGCTGTCCGTCCGGCACGACGGTCCCGTTTCCGGTGTGGCGGTCGCCGGATCCCTGATCGTGAGTACGGGACGGCTCGACACGACTGTACGGATGTGGGATCTCGAAAGTGGGGAAGAGGTGCGGCGGATCGTCACGGGGGTGTCGTTGACGGCGGTGTGTGTGGTGGAGTCGCTGGTCGTCTTCGGCGGTCCGCGGGGGATCGCCGCCGTGACGCGAGGGGGAAGCGGGGAGCCGGGCTTCTTACGATGAGGACGCTCCGCCGTGCGGAGAGGCAGCGCGGGGATGGTGATGCGTCAGGCGTGACACGGCCTCTTTCGCGTGTCGGCGTGCCAGGTCCGACAACGTCTCGTCCGTGCTGTGCGGAGAGGGGAAGACATCGAAGGTGCTCCCCTCCGCCAGCCTTCCGCACTGCGCGACAAGGCGGTTGAGCAAGGTCAGTTGCGACGGATGCGTCGGCCGGATCAGGAGAGGGAGCCAGCGCGCGTCGATGCCCACGTGGTGAGCGACCGTACGGACCAACGCCGCGCGGACCGCGTCCCAGGCCGGGCCGCCGGTCGCGCCGTACGCCTTGGCGACCATGTCGGCGTGCAGGATGTCGGCGCCGTGAGTATTGAGTGCGTATGCGACGGTGTAGAGGCATCGGTGATCAGGGTTCCGGCATCTCTCGCCGTCGACGTACCCCGCGCAGTCGCAGCCGGTGAGCCGGGGGAGGACGGCGGCCGTCACGTAGTGCGGCTGCGTGTACCGCACTCGGGAGCCGACTTGTGGCAGGGGTAACCCCGCTCGCAGAGCGCCTTGTCGCCATGCGGTGCGCGTGTGATCGAGCGCCTGCGAACGCGGGAGACCCGCGCCGAACGACACCATGTGAGCCGGGGACGCATGGCCCAGGCGGCTCACACCTACGAGGAACGCGGCGGCTCGGCGCGCGCAGTGTTCGTCCTGGGCGGCGAGGCTCTTGGTGATCTCGGTCCTCTGCGCCGGGGTCAGTGCGTGCTGCCACAGTTCGAGGAGCGTGGACGCGGCGGCGAGCATCTCGGCGACGAGCGGGTTCCAACCGGGTCCGCGCGAGGGGGCGATCGATCCCCAACACCATTTATGCACTGTTGAGTTGAGATCTCGTGAAGTATCCATACTGACCTCCTGTGGCATGCTACGGTCCGATTTCCAGCACAGCAGGGATTGCGAGGATTGTGAGTGGGAGGGCTACTCGATGGCTGAATCACCCCCTTCCCCGGAAGGTGAGTTACGCCCCTGCTGGGACCCGCGCAGAGAGAAGTGCGTGCCGGTGCTGGACGGGGAGGGAAGGCCGGAAGAGGTCACGCTGGTCGCGGCTCTCAGGGACGCCGGCAACCTCCTCGGTATCTCGGCGCCCACCCCTGGCGAGACCGTCGCGCTCCTGGAGTACCTGCTCGCGATCTGCTACTCGTACCCGGAATTCCCCGGCGGCGACGACGAGTTGCGCGAGCTGGTGTACGGGGGCGGCCTCCTCCAGGACGTGGCGAAGTGGCTGGACGAAGAGCAACGCGACGAAGACTGGGACCTCTTCCACTCCACCCAACCTCTAGGCCAGAACTACCTCTTGTCCCCCTACCTCGACGAACACGGCGTAGGCCCCGCCCAGTTGGTCATCGAGCACGCGGGTGACTACAACCAGTTCTTCGACCACCACCACCTGGCCCACCTGACTCCCTTACCCGCGGCAGCCGCCTTCCGCGCGATGCTCACCCAGCACGCCTTCGGCCCGAGCGGACGCGCCCGCATATCCGGCAAGGAAACTCTCGGCCCGGCCCTCACGAACCTCGGCGCCGGACGCCTGAGCGGCCGTATCCGGGTCGTGGCCCTCGGCAGGACCCTCCGGGAAACCCTTCTCGTCAACCTCGCGCCGGTCGAAGGACACCCCGGCACCTTCAACCGCACCTGGACGGTGTCGCCACAACCCCGACGCGGCTTCCGGGCCAAGGCGCAGGGCCGCCACGTGGAAGGTCCGGCAGACCTGCACACCGTCCTCGGGCGCTCGATCCTCCTGCGACCTGCCGTCGACGACAGGGGCGAACTCGTCGTCGACCGGGTCCTGTTGGCCGCCGGAGAAGTACTGGACCCCCTCCCCGCGCACCACATGCGGGACGCGGTCTACGAACAGACGAGGGACGGCACACGCAGGCCGCTGCGTCCGTCACCTTCCCGCGCGCTGTGGTGCGAGGCGCACGCCCTGTACGCGGCGGTGGTCGAGCACCGGGACACCTGGGACCTCTATCACAGGCTCGCCCAACTCAGCGACCTGCGCATCAACTTGTGGGCCGTGGGGATGATCGCCAAGCACACCTCGGTCCTCACCTGGGTCTCCGACACGTTCCCGTTCGTACCGGGCCGCGAAGCAGACCTCCGCCATGCGGCCGAACGGGGTTCGGGGATCGCCGAGTACGTGGCCGGTTGCCTGTCCAGAGCGGCGTACGTCGCCTGGACCATCACTTACCCCAACCCCAAACCCGCCGACAAGCAAGGGCAGTTGGCCCGCTTCGACGCGAGCCCGGAGCACTGGGCACACGCCGCCGACCCCTTCCACACCCTGCTCGAAAGAGTCACGGCCGCCGGAGAGGGCGAGGAGGACGAGGTCCACGCCGCCGTCGTCGAGTACGCGGCCGAACTCGCCCACGCGGCACGGCGGTTCCTGCGCAACCGCCTGGACCCGCTCCCCGCCGATTCACGGGGGCACCGCGCACGAGCCCAGGCGGCCCGCCGTCTCGAAGCCGACTTCACCGGTCCGGCCGCTCCGGACGAACTGAAGGAGGACCCGCAGTGAACCCCGACCCCTCGCAGAGCGCCCAACTCCTCACCCGATGGCTCACCGGCCTCGTACGCAGCCGCGACTACGGCGCGCTCGCCCGGCTGCGCAGGCCGACCATGGAGGAGAAACCCCATATCCAGGCGGGGAACTTCGACGTCGAGCGCCGCGAAGTCTTCGAGCAGGTGGCGTTCCTGTTCGCCGTCTACCACCAGGGCGCCGCCAAGCCCGAACGGGGATACGGCCGTGTGGGCACCGCCGCCCGCAGGATCGGCACCGGCCCCGAGGATCCCGGCGCCTGCCGTCTGGTGGACCGCATCGTCGCGAGCCGCCGTCCGCCCCTGCGCCACCTCCGGCACACCATCGCGCGCCTGCGTTCCTGCGAGAAGCCGCCGCCTCACTGGCCGCGCCTCGCCGATGACTTGACCCGCTGGCGCGACAAGGAAGCACGCATCGCCTACCACTGGGCCCTCGATTTCCACGCTCCGACGCCGAAGAAGGGCATCAACTGACGTGAGTGCACCCGCCCGCCCCCGGTTCCTCTCCCTGCACCTCCTGGAAACTCTCGTCGCCGTCCTGCCCGTGCGTGACGAGAACGGGGCACCGAAGACCATCGTGTACGGCGGTGTGGAACGGCATCTGATCACCAGTCAGGCTCGTCGTCGGGCCGAGCGGATGTATTCGAGGGACCGGGCCAATGCCGGGAAGGGGCCGCTCGTCGAGTACAGCATGGGGGTTCGTACGAGGGAGTGGGCGCTCAAGACCGCCAAGGCCCTGGAAGACAGGCACGGCTGGGAGAGGGAGCGCGCCGTGGCCACGGCGCGTGCTGTGCTTCAGGCGACCGGGCTGAAGTTCGGTGACCCGGCCAAGGCGACCGTCGCGCATCTCACCAAGGTGCTGCTGTTCGCGCCGGCCGATGCGGGGGAGCGGATCGCGGATCACCTGGCGGCGCACGAGGAGAAGGCCGTGGCTTGGGCGGAGGGGTATCGGGAGGCCGAGCAGAGCAGGGCCCCGGCGTTTGCCCGGGTCGTCCGGTTTGATCATGTGATGCCGTAGAGGCTGAGGACGAGGGTGCGTTCGGTGTGGGCTCGGCGGCCGGCGGCGGTGTTGACGTACCCGGCAAGCTTGAGCGCACCGCGGATCAGGTCGCGGACGGCGGCGAGGACTGAGGGCGTGTTGTGGGTCCTGACCTGGGACTTGTCCTCGTTGAAGGTCACATCCCGACACCAGTGGACGGTGTTCTCCACGGTCCAGTGCCCGCGAGCCCATGAAGCGATCTCGGCGGCACTCGCTTCCTCGGCGGGCAGGTCGGTGATGGCGTAGACGGTCTCGCTGGACCACTTCTTCGCTCCGTAGAGACGGCGTCTGCGCTGGATGCGCAGGACCTGGGCCGCGTGGGGAAAGAGCAGGCCGTTGACGGTGACGACCTGGACGAGACGCTGTTCGTGGCGGCCGTGGCCGCGGGCGTCGTCACGGTGGATGACGGGGATCTCCTTCCAGGGCAGGGCGTGGAGCTGACGGGCTTGGCCGCGCTGGTTGTTCTTGATGGTCAGCAGGTAGTGGGCGCCGCGTTCGTGCAGGTAGGTGGCGTGGTCGCGTTGGGCGTGGAGGGCGTCGGCGGTGACGACGGCCCCCTTGAGATCGGCGTCGTCGAGCTGGTCGAGCAGGGGTTGGAACTCGGGGATTTCGTTGGTCTTCGCGCCGATCTCGCGGGAGGCGAGGGTGATGCCGTCGCCGTGCCGGACGGCGGAGAGCACGAAGACGCGGCTGCCGTCCGGGCGCTTCGCACTGCGCAGGCACTTGCCGTCCACCGCGATGGCCCGGCGCCGGGAGCGCACCGGTTCGGCGCGGGCGGCCGCCCGGTGGGCGCGGCGCTGTTCGCGTTCGATGCCGCCGTCGGGCATGAGCGGCTCGGGAGAGTGGGACACCGTGGACAGCAGGGGCCGCAGGTGGTCGTAGCCGGCCGCGCTGACCTCACCGGGATCGAGCCGCCCCAGAACGGTGCGCAAGGTCTTCTCGCTCGGGATCCGGTAGCGGCCGCGCAACGGATGGTAGGGCAGACCGAAAGCGGCCAGTTCCTCAGGCGTCGCACGTCGGCACCACTCCGCCGCCGCGGTGATGGAGTCATGGCCCGCCGGGGTCATCGCACAGACCACCAGGGCCAGCAGCGAGGAGACCCGGTAGCGCACCCCGCACGCCCCGCGAGGATCGGTGACCGACTCGAACTCGGCAACCAGGCCGCGGACTTGGTCTCGCGCGGCATCCGAGCCGAGGGCCTCCAGGCGGGGCGCCGGAGAGACGGGAACGACGGCAGGGGATGATGGAGGAACGAACACGGCACCTTCGTGGATCTTGCAGCGTAGAGAACTCCATGATCCACAGGTGCCGTGTTCATCTGCTTCCGAGGCCCGCCAGCATGATCAACCGGCCCAGGCCGGGGCGATCCGGGCAAACGCCGGGGCCCTGCCGAGCAGAGGCGGGGGAAGAGGAGCGCTTCCGGCGACGTGAAGCTTCCGGCTCTGGAAAAAGCCACGCGGAACGCCGTACTCACCGCATTGGCTCCCCGCGATGCCATTGATATCGCCCTCTACGGTCGGTTCCTCGCCGAGATCCCCGATTCGCCCAATGTGGACGGGGCGATCCAGAGCGGTCACGCCTTTACCGTTCATGAGGCGGAGGCGACCGATGATTTCTATGCCGCAGCCGATGACGCGAAGATCGACCGGAAGAACAACGCGCTGGACTTTCTCGACGCGGCGGACGACGCGGGGGCCGGGATGACGGGGTATCAGTCGTTGATCTCGGGGACGTTCTACCGGCATGCGGTGCTGGATCGGCACACGCTGCGGAGCAATCTGCGGGCGGCGGGAATGGGAGAGGCGGATGCCGAGGTCGCGGCCGAGGCCGCGGAGGCGGAGTTCGTGGATGCGTTCGTGAACGCGTTTCCGCAGGCGAAGAAGAATTCGACGGCTTCCACAGGGTCGTTGCCCGTGCTGGTGCTGGCTTTCGAGGGGAGCCGTCCGTTCAATTACGCCGGGGCTTTCCAGAGGCCGATCGATGAGACCGACGGGCCTGCGGGGGAGAAGGCCGTACGGGTATTGATGGGGCACCATCGGTTCGTACGGGGGAAGCGGGACGACATCACCGAAGGGCGCGTGCTCACCTACGATCCGGTGATGCACGCCGTTCTTGAGGAACTCGGTATCTCCGACGTCGACTCCGTCCGGGATCTCGTCCGATGAGCACCCACACGCTCCTCATCCGGCTCGCCGGGCCCCTGCAGTCCTGGGGCACCATCTCCCGGTTCGCCGCCCGCAGGGACACCCACAGCCGGCCCACGAAATCGGCGGTGATCGGGATGTGCGCGGCGGCCCTCGGCCTGGAACGGACGGCGGACCTGAGCCGACTCGCCTCCCTGCGCTACGGAGTCCGCGCCGACCACCCCGGCACGCCCACCCGCGATTTCCACCTGGTCGGAGCGGGCCGCTTCCCCGTCCGACCCCGGGACATCATCACCGACCACCGCAGAGCCGCCGCCCTCGCCGTGAGCATGGCCGACGCGGAAGGAGACGCGTTCGGGCGGCACGAACTGGACGGATGGTACGGCGCGCCCAAGTACGTCGGCACGGACCCTGATTCGGGCGCTCTGGTCTCGAGGCAGCTCGTGCGCAACGGACTTGTGACCGAGCGCTGGTATCTGGCGGACGCGGCGTTCGTGGCGGCGCTGGAGCACACGGACGCCGGGTTCCTCCGGACCGTGGCGACGGCGCTCGAACACCCCGCGCGGCTGCTGTGGTTGGGCCGCAAGGCGTGCCCGCCGTCCGGGACACTCGCCGGTCCCCTCCAACAGGGCACGATCCAGGACGTGTTCAGCACCACGGCTCTCCTCCAGGCCGACGGACCTGCTCCCTCACCCCGGCCATGGGCGTGGATCCAAGCGGACCCGGCGACTCCCGGAGCCTCCCCCGTCCAGGACCAGCCCGTCACCTTCGACGCCAACGGGCCCGTACACGCGACCCGTTGGGAGATCCGGACCCGGATCGTCATCGCCGCCGACGCCACCGAATGGGAGGGTGTGATCCGATGACCGCCCGGTTCGTCGCCACCCACAGCATCCTGAGCCTCGACACCAGCCACCTGTACACCGCCAAGTCCCTCATCGACGCCCAGGACATGCACCGCACGGTGATGAGCGGCTTCCGGGGCTGGGGCACGGACGGTGACCCCGACGCGCGGGCCCAGATGGGCGTGTTGTCGACCTGGTCGGTGGACCTCAAGGCGGGCGTCCTCGTCCTGGTCGTCCAGTCGAGGGTCCCAGGCGACTGGACGGGCATGCCCAAGGGCGCGCTCACCGCGAAACCCCACGTCATCACGGTGGACCGCACATTCCGCGCCGGGGACGCGCTGACGTTCCGTACGGTGGTGAACCCGACCTACAGCCGCCTGTCCGGCCCGCCGGGCAACCGTCCCCGGGGCCGCCGCGCCCCGCACACCCGCCCGGACCACGTCAGGAACTGGTTCCTCGACCGCCTCCAGCGGCCCGGCGAACCGGCGAAGTCCCCGTACGGCGTCCCGCGCATCGGCGCGACCGCCGAACCGGACGCCCTGTCCGTACGGATGCTCCCCGCCGCCTCCAGCGCGGGCCCGCACGAGGGCCTGCGCCTCGCGCGCGCCGAGATCCGGGGCACGTTCACGGTCACCGACCCGGCCGCGCTGGTGGAGGCGCTGACGCAGGGCGTGGGGCGCGGACGGGCCTACGGGTGCGGGCTGTTGCTCGCCAGGTAGCTCAACCGGACCGCCGGACCGGCTAGTTCACTCCTGCTTCTCTCCCGACGCGAACCGCGACACGATCAGCGCCACGATGATGATGACGCCGTTGAGGAACTGGTTCCACAGCGGTGGTACCCCCGCCAACGTCATGACATTGACGACGAGTTGGAGCGTCAGCACCCCGGTGAGGGCCCCGAACACGGAGCCCTTGCCGCCGTTGAGGCTCACCCCGCCGATCACGGTCGCGGCGAACACCTGGAAGATCCAGCCGCTGCCCTGCGTCGCGGAGATGGACCCGTAGTGCCCGCTGTAGAGGATCCCGGCGAACGCGGCGAGCACGCTGCCGACGACGAGGACGATCCAGACGATGCGGTCGACGCGGATACCGGCGGTACGGGCCGCCTCCTGGTTCCCGCCGATCGCGTAGAGCGCCCGCCCGTGCCGCAGCCACGCCAACGCCCCGCCCCCGAGGGCGAACAGCACCCCGCACACCCAGACGGCGGCGGGCAGCCCGGCCCACGACGTACGGCCGAGGTAGGTGAACGACGGCGGCAGGTCGACGATCGACTGACCGTCGGACAGGGCGACTTGGAGCCCGCGCAGCATGGTGAGCGCGCCGAGCGTGACGATGAACCCGTTGAGCCGCAGCTTCAGGATCAGGAACCCGTTCACGGCCCCGATGACCGCGCCGACGAGGAGACACACCGGGATCGCCGTCCAGCCCGGCAGCAGATCGACCCCGTTGAACCGCCCGCCGCTGCTCGGCAGCACCAGCCAGACGGCGATCACCGGAGCCACCCCGATCGTGGACTCCAGCGACAGGTCCATCCGCCCGCTGATCAGGATGAAGGTCGTCGCCAGCACCAACAGGCTGAGTTCCGTGGACTGTTGGAGCACCCCGATCAGGTTGTCGGAGGTGAGGAAGGCGGGCGAGACGATGAACCCGATCAGCATCAGGACGAGGATGACCGGTACGAGGGACAGGTCCCGGAAGCGGCCCAGATCGAGCCGGGAGAGCCCGGCCGCCTTCGTCGGAGGCGGCGTCACTTCGGTGGTCACGGACATGGTTTACCTCCCCAAGGCGTCGGCGACGCCCTCGATGGCGGCGACCATCTCCTCGTCCCGCCACCCCGGCGTGAACTCGGCGACCACCCGCCCGTGGAACATGACGACGACCCGGTCGCACACCCGCAGATCGTCCAGCTCGTCGGAGACGATCAGCGCGGCCTTCCCGCCGTCGGCGATCCCCCGGACCGTGCCCAACAGGAACTCCTTGGACTTGACGTCGACCCCGTTCGTGGGCCGGATCGCGACCAGCACATCGGGGTCGGTCGCCAACGCCCGTGCCACGACGACCTTCTGCTGGTTCCCGCCGGACAGCGCGGCGACCGGCGTCGAGGCTCCGGGCGTCTTGATGTCCAGCTCCCGGATCACCCGCCCCGCGAACTCCCGTGTTCGGGACGGCAGTACGGTCCCGAACGGCCCGAGCTGATCGGTGACCGTGAGCGTCGCGTTCTCGGCGACACTCCGCCCGGTGACCAGCCCCTGAGCATGCCGGTCCTCGGGCACCAGCCCGACCCCGGCGGCCAGCGCCGACGGCACACTCCCGGTCCGCACGACCTGTCCGCGTACGGCGACCTGCCCGCCCCGCGCCTTGTGTAGCCCCGCGATGGCCTCGCCCACCTGCACGTTCCCGCTCGCGGCCGACCCGGCGAGCCCGACCACCTCACCGGACTGCACGGCCAGGGAGAAGTCCTCGCACACGCCCGGAAGCGTGAGGCCGGAGACGGTCAGCAACTCGGTGGAAGCGGTTGCGGTCCGTTGCCGGGGCACCGCGACCGGCATCGCCGCCGACTCGCCCGTCATCGCCTCCACCAGCTCCCGGTGCCCCAACTCGGCGACCGGCGCGGTCAGTACGTGCGTCGCGTCCCGGTACACGGTGACCGTCGTGCAGAGGTCGTACACCTCCTGGAGGTGGTGCGAGATGAACAGGAACGCGACGCCCTGCTCCCGCAGTTCACGGAGTTTCGCGAACAGCCGGGTGATGCCCCGCGCGTCGAGCTTCGCCGTCGGCTCGTCCAGGATGATGAACCGCGCGCCGAACGACAGGGCTCGCGCGATCTCCACGAACTGCCGCTGCTCGACGGTGAGTTCCTTCGCCTGTACGGCGGGGTCGACGTCGACCCCGTACTCGGTCAGCAACTCCTGTGCCCGCTCCCGCAGTTGCCGCCAGCGGATCGGGCGTACGGCGCTCGCGCTCTGCCGGTTCAGGAAGAGGTTCTCGGCGACGGTCAACTCGTCGAGGATCGTGGAGCGTTGATAGACGCAGGCGACCCGGGAACGCCACGCGTCGAGGTCGCCCGGCGCCGGTGCCGGGGCGCCGGAGAAGCGCAGGGTGCCCGCGTCCGCGCGCTGGATGCCGGTGAGCAGCGAGACGAGGGTCGACTTGCCCGCGCCATTGCGGCCGACCAGAGCGTGGGACTCGCCCGGGGCGACGGCGATGTGCGCGTCGCGCAGGGCGACCGTCGCCCCGAACCGTTTGGAGACCCCGATGGCTTCGGCCACCGGGGTGGTGCTGGTGTCCGTCATGCCGTTCCCCCGCATCAGCCGATGTTGTTTCCCCACAGCGTGGCGTCGTCGACGTTCGCCTTGGTCACCAGCGGAGCCGGAAGCTGGTCCTCAAGTCCATTGGGAATCTTGATGATGGTCGACCCGTGGTCGGTGGGGCCCGGCGTGAACGTCTTCCCCTCGGTCGCCGCCTTCGCGTAGTACAGCGCGTACTTGGCGTACAGGTCGGCGGGCTGGGAGACCGTCGCGTCGATCTGGCCCTTGCGGATCGCGTCGAGCTCCTGCGGGATGCCGTCGTTGGAGACGATGCTGATGTGGCCCGGCTGCCCCGGCGGCTTGAGCAGCTTCTTCTGCTCCAGGAGCGCCAGCGTCGGCTGGAGGAAGGCGCCCCCGGCCTGCATGTAGATGCCGTTCAGGTCCGGGTGCTGGGCCAGCAGCGACTGGAGCTTCGCCGAGGCGACGTCGCCCTTCCAGTCCGTCGGCAGCTCGAACACTTGGATCTTCGGGAACTTCGCCTTCATGCACGCCGCGAACGCCTCCGAGCGGTCACGCCCGTTGATGGAGTCCAACGCCCCCTGGAACTCGGCGACTTTGCCCTGCCCGCCGAGCTGCTTGCCCAGGAACTCGCACGCCTTCGTGCCGTACGCCTTGTTGTCCGCGCGCACCACCATGTAGACGTCGCCCTTGTCGGGCCGCGTGTCGACGCTGACCACCGGGATCTTCGCCGCCGACAGGCTGTCCAGCGTGGACGAGATCGCGCCCGTGTCCTGCGGCGCCATCACCACCGCCTTGGCGCCCGTGTTGCGGAACACCTGGACGTTCGCGACGAGTTTGGTCACGTCGTTCTGCGAATTGCTCAGCGGCAGCGCGTCGATACCGTCGGTCTTGATGTCCTTCTTGAGGTACTGCGCGTAGGAATTCCAGAAGTCGGTGTCGGAGCGCGGCAGATCGATCCCGACGGGGGACTTGTCGCCCGTCGAGGACGAGTCGGAGCTGTCGCGGTTGCAGGCGGTGGCGAGGGCGAGCGCCGCGAGGACGGCGGTGGCGGCTGCGGTCGAGCGGATACGAGCGGGCGTCATTGGCCGTGTTCTCCCCTGAGCCGTGATTCCTCCGATGTATCTCGGAATGCCGAGGACGTTACGATGCCGTCGCCCGCAGTGACAAGACTCGGGTCGGCTTCAATTCGGCTAACGGACATGAACGTTTGAGGATCGGCCGGACGGGTGATCACCTCTAGTGGATCTCGCTACACATCCGATGACTGACCTGCGATGAATGTCCGCCGCACGAACTCGGCCGACGGTTGAGGCTCCGCCCGGCGGCCACAGGGGCGGGCCCTCGGCGTGACGGGTCGGCAGGGGCACTCCGCTGCGCGCCCGGTCCTTCGCCTCGGACCGGTCGATCATGCCCGGATGCTGGACCGGGGGCCTGTCGGCGACCACAGTGAACACCGTGATTTCTGTAGCCGACCTTGCGGCGGGCGCCGCTGACATGGGCCTTCTGGACAGGGACGGGCACCCGCATCGGGCCCTTCTCGTCGTGGACCTGGACCGTCCGGCGACGGACGCGGAGGTGCGGGAGGCCGGGCGCCGGGCCCGGGAAGGGGAACGGCTGCTGGTCGGCCGTGGTGTGCGTGCCGGGCACCCTCTGTCGGCGGAGCTGGACCTCACCGTCGTAGGTACGGGCAGTGGGCAGCGCGACTGCGTCGTGGTCGAAGAGCCTTACGCCGAGGCGGAGTTGCTGCGCGATCGGGTCGAAGCGCAGCCGCAGGCGGCTCTGATGCTCCGTCAACTGCTGCGGATGGAGCTGCCGGTGCGGCAGGCCCTGGAGGCGGAGTCGCTCGCTTACTCGACATTGCTGGGGAGTTCGGGGTTCCGGGCTTGGCGGGAGAGCAGGGCGGTGCGTGACGTGCCGGTGGCCGAGGAACCGGTGCTGGTGGACCGGGAGGGTGGCTTTCTGCGGATCACCCTCAACCATCCCGCCCGGCGCAACTCCCACAGTGCTCAGATGCGGGATGCGCTGACTGCCGCCGTGGACTTGGCCGTTCAGGATCTGAGCATTCGGGAGGTGGTCCTCGACGCCAACGGTCCCGAGTTCAGCTCGGGCGGTGATCTGGACGAGTTCGGTACGGTCGCCGACCTGGCCACGGCTCACCTGATCCGGACGAGCGCGAGTGCCGCGCGTCGGCTGCACGCCGTCCGGGATCGGCTGACGTCCAGGATCCACGGCCGCTGCATCGGCGCCGGCATCGAGCTGCCGGCCTTTGCCGGGAGGGTGGTTGCGGCACCGGACACGCGCATCCGGCTCCCGGAACTGGACCTGGGGCTGATCCCCGGCGCCGGAGGGACCGTGAGCATCCCGCGCCGGATCGGGCGGCACCGGACGCTGTATCTGGTGCTGTCCGGGCGGGAATTGGAGGCCGGTACGGCGTTGGAGTGGGGGCTGGTGGACTCCGTCAGCTCCCGTACACCGGAGGTCAGCTCCCGTACACCGGAGCCGGATCGGGCGCCCGGTTCAGCAACTCGCTTACCGCCGGGCCCACTTCAGCCGCCGTCCACCGCCGATCCCGCTCGGCCCGAGGCCCGTGCTGCCACCCGTCCGCCACACTGATGACTCCGCCCTCGACCTCGAAGACCCGGCCTGTCACCTCGGCCGATTCGGTGGAGGCCAGCCAGACCACGAGGGGGGAGACGTTCGCGGGGTGCATGGTGTCGAAGCCCGTTTCCGGGGCCCGCATTTGGTCGGCGAACGCCTCGACGGCTTCGGTCATCGGGGTTCGCGCGGAGGGGGCGATCGCGTTCACGGTCACGCCGTAGCGGGCGAGTTCGGCCGCCGCGATGATGGTGAGCGCGGCGATGCCTGCCTTCGCGGCGCCATAGTTTCCCTGGCCCACGCTTCCCAACAGGCCTGCGCCGGACGTGGTGTTGATGATGCGGGCTTGGACCGGGTGGCCGTTCTTCGCGCTGGTGCGCCAGTAGGCGGCGGCGTGGTGCAAGGGGGCCGCGTGACCCTTGAGGTTCACCCTGAGGGCAGTGTCCCAGTCGGCCTCCGTCATCGACACCAACATCCGGTCGCGGTTGATGCCCGCGTTGTTCACCAGGGCGTCCAGCGTGCCGAACTCTTCTACGGCCCGGTGGATCAAGGACTCGGCGTACGTCCAGTCGCTGATGTCACCCACGTCGGCCACCGCCGCGCCGCCGCTCGTGGTGATCTCCTCCGCGACCGATTTCGCGGCCTCGCTCAGGTCGTTGACGACGACGACGGCGCCCTCGGCGGCCAGGGCGAGGGCGTGTTCGCGGCCGAGGCCCTGGCCCGCGCCGGTGACTATGGCTACTCGGTTCCGGCAGATCATGATGCGTCTCCTCGGGGTTGGGAGAGGCCCAACCGGGTTGCTATCAGGGCCCGGTGGTGTGCGGGGCCGCCCCAGTCCGCCGCAAGTGCCCACGCCCGCTTGGCGTAGCGGTGCAAGTCGTATTCCGTGGTGTAGCCGATCGCGCCGTGGCACTGGATCGCCGCCCGCGCGGTCTTCCGGGCCGCCTCCGAGGCCAACACCTTTGCCGCTGACGTCCGTACGTCCGCGTCGGCGTCCCCGGCGGCCTGCGCCCACCCCGCCGCGAGGACCGACGCACGGGCGAACCGCAACGCCACCAGGGCGTCGGCCAACGTGTGCTTCACCGCCTGGAACGAGCCGACCGGCACGCCGAACTGCTCCCGCTCCCGCACGTACGCGACGGTCAGCTCGGCCATCCGGGTCCCGAGGCCCACGAGCAGACCTGACGTGGCCAACACCCCCCGCCGCCGGGCCACTTCGAGCACGGAGGGATCGTCGGTGAGCAGCACTCCACCCCGGGCCGGGGCCGTGACACGCGCCAACTGCCGTGTCGCGTCCACCGATTCGAGGGGCTCGATATCCAACTCCTCGCGCCGGAACAGCCGTATCCGACCGGCCGCCGCGAGAGCGACGAGATCCGCTCGGGCCGCGAACGGCACCGGTGCGCCCTCGGAGAAGGAGACGGTCAGCAGAGCCGAACCGTCCAACACCTCGGCCAGCAACGGGAGTTCGGCCAACAGAGGGGCGCCGACAGCGATCGTCTCGGCGGCCGGGACCGGTACCCCGCTGTGCCCCAGCCTCTCCATCAGCGGTGGCAGACAGTTCTCGTCGAGTCCCGCCTCGCCGGGTACGAGTGCGCCGAGCGCCCCTACCTCCGCGAGCATCCGCCATACGTCAGGTTTCGCCAGCACCCCGCCCGCCGCCTCGGCGAGCGCCGCGTCCACCTCGGTCACGGAGAAACGCACCCGCTCACCTCCTGGGGAGTCCGAGCAGGCGCTCGGCGACGATGTTGCGCTGGATCTCGTTCGTGCCGGCGTAGAGGGGACCGGCGAGCGAGAAGAGGAAACCCTTGCTCCAGGGTCCGGCCAACTCGGCGTCGGGGCCGAGGAGTTCGGTGGCCGTCTCGTGCAGGCGGACGTCCAGCTCGGACCAGAAGAGCTTGTTGAGGCTGGCCTCGGCGCCGACCTCGCGGCCGTCGGTGATCGCGGTGACCTGCTCCAGGGTGAACCACTGGTACGCCTGCGCGTCGATCCACGCCTGCACGACGTCGTCCCGGTGGGGCCCGGCGCCCACGGACTTGGCCAGGTCCACCAGGCGGTCGGCGGTGTGCAGGAAGCGGCCGGGGGAGCGGAGCGTCAAACCGCGTTCGGAGCCCGTGGTGGCCATGGCGACCGTCCAGCCCTGGCCCACCTCGCCGAGTACGTCCGAGTCCGGTACGAAGACGTCGTCCAGGTAGACGTCCGCGAACCCCTCGTCCCCGTCGAGGCGTTGGAAGCCTCGGACCGTCACGCCGGGGGCGTCGAGCGGGAGCAGGAAGTAGGTGAGGCCGCGATGCCGGTCCGCGTCGGGGTCGGTGCGGAACAGGCCGAAGAGGTGGGTGCAGAAGGCGCCGCGCGTGGTCCACGTCTTGTGGCCGGTGAGCCGCCAGCCACCGTCGACACGGGCCGCACGGCTGCGGATCGCCGCGAGGTCGCTGCCCGCTCCGGGCTCCGACCAGCCCTGCGCCCAGAGGTCCTCGGCCGCCGCCAACCTCGGGAGGAGACGGGCCTGTTGCTCGGGGGTGCCGTACCGGAAGATCGTGGGGGCCAGCAGGAAGATCCCGTTCTGGGTGACCCGGGCCGGTGCGCCCGCCCGGTAGTACTCCTCCTCGAAGATCAGCCACTCCCACAGCGACGCACCCCGCCCGCCGTACTCCTCCGGCCACGACACGACCGACCAGCGGGCCGCGAACAGCTCACGTTCCCAGCCGAGATGGGCGGCGAAGCCGTCGCGGGTGTCGCCGGACGGCAAGGGGGGCGACGGCACATGCGCGGCCAGCCAGTCGCGGGCTTCCTGGCGGAACGCGTCCTCTTCGGGGCTCCAGGTCAGGTCCATGGGCTACTCCCCGGAGCCGGAGCCGGAGCCGGAGCCGGAGCCGGAGCCGGAGCCGGTGTCGGTGGCGCTGTCGGTGGCGAGTCCGAACCTCTCCTCCCGGGTCACCCCCGACAGGTTCATCTCGAACGTGAACCCCTGCTCATACCGGTAACTCCGCTTCACATCCCACAAGTCGATCCCGTTGAACGCCTCCTTCGCCGCCCGGATCACCGCCGGATGCTTCCCCGCGATCTCGGCGGCCACCTCCAACGCCCGCGCCCGCAGCGACGGTTGGGGCACGACGTCCAACACCGAGCCGTACGCGTGGAGTTCAGCGGCCGTCGCCGTCGCGCACGTGTACATCATCGCCCGCGCCCGATGCCCCGGCACCAGCCGAGACAGATGCGTACCCGCCCCCAACGCCCCCCGGTCCACCTCGGGCAGCCCGAAGTACGCGTCCTCCGAGGCGATCACGAGGTCCGAGTTGCCGACCAGCCCGATCCCCCCGCCCAGACAGAACCCGTGCACGGCCGCGACGACGGGCACAGCACACTCGTACACGGCGGCGAACGCGGCGAAGCAGCTCCGGTTCACCTCGACGATCGCCCCCTCGCCCCGCAACTCCTTGATGTCCACACCGGCGTTGAAGCCCCGGCCCTCCGCCCGCAGCACGACGACCCGTACGGCGGGGTCCCGGCCGAGCCCCGTCACCGCGTCCGCGAGGGCGTACCACCCCGCCACGGGAAGCGCGTTGACCGGCGGCCGGTCGACGACGACTTCGGCGACGCCCCGCTCGTCGACGGTCGTGGCGATGAACTCGGCACCCATGGAAGCCCCTTCACCCGGTGAAGCCGGTAGGCCCGGCGGACTCGGAGCCGCCGGGAATCTCCGCGAACCCCGTCAGCCGCGCGAGCACGGCTTCCGCCTCCGCCACGATCCGCTCGATCAACTCCTTGCAACTGGGCAGATCCTCGATCACCCCGGCCACCTGCCCCGACGCCAGCGTCCCGAGATCCACCCGCCCCTCGACCATCGACGCCCGCAGCATCATCGGCGTGTTCGCGGCCATCAGCACCTGCGACCACCCCAGCTCATGCCCCCGCCGCATCGCGAGGCCCTCCCGGACCATGGCGGACCAAGGAATGCCCGAACTCCGGTGAAACGCCGACGCGTTGCGCACAGACCGCCAAGCCCGGCCGGGCGCCCGCTCCCGCAACAGCCGTTCGACCAACTCCGTCCGCAACACCCTTTGCGGAACCCCGTCGAGGACCCGCGTCACAACCGTCCCGTCCACCCCCCGCCGCAGATACTCCGCCTTCACCGCGCCCGGCACCGTACTGTCACTGGTCAGCAGGAACCGCGTCCCCATCGCGACCCCCACGGCCCCCATCGCGAGCGCCGCCACCAGCCCCCGCCCGTCCCGGAACCCGCCCGCCGCGATCACCGGAATGTCCACCGCGTCCACGACCTGCGGCACCAGGATCGACGTAGGCACGCCCCCGGTGTGCCCGCCCCCCTCACCCCCCTGCACGACAACGGCGTCCACCCCCCACCCCGCCACCTTCTCCGCATGCCGCCGAGCCCCCACGGACGGCACGACGACCAGCCCGCCCTCCTTGAGCCGCCGGATCACCCGCTCCTGCGGCGCGAGCGCGAACGACGCGACCCGCACCCCCTCCCGCACCAGCAACTCCCCGCGCTCCAGCACATCCGGCGCGTCCCCGCGCAGATTCACCCCGAACGGCGCGTCGGTCCGCTCGCGCACCGCGCGGATCGCGTCCCGGGTCTCCTCCAGGGTCAGCGTCGCGCCGGCGAGGATCCCGAGCCCCCCGGCAGCCGCCGTGGCCGCCGTCAGCTCGGGCCCGCTGACGTACCCCATCCCGGTCTGCACGATCGGATATCGCACCCCGGCCAGTTCGCACAGCGGCGTGTGCAGTCCCACAACGGGCCCTCCTCTCAGGCGTGTTGACTGCTGACGGAGACGACTTCGCCGGTCATGTACGACGCGTAGCCGCTCGCGAGGAACACGACCACGTTGGCCACCTCCCACGGCTCGGCCGCACGCCCGAACGCCTCGCGGCTCGTCAACCGGTCCAGCAGCTCCGCACTGGTGACCTTCTCCAGGAACGGATGCAGCGCGAGGCTCGGCGACACCGCGTTGACCCGGATCCCGTGCCCGGCGAGGTCCAGCGCCGCGCACCGCGTCAGCGCCATCACCCCGGCCTTCGCGGCGGCGTAGTGCGCCTGCCCCTCCTGCGCCCGCCACCCCACCACCGACGCGTTGTTGACGATCACCCCGCGCCGCCCGCCCCGCACCATCCGCCGCCCGGCCGCCCGCACACACCGGAACGTGCCCGTCAGCGTCACGTCCAGCACCCGCCCCCATTCGGCGTCGCTCATCTCCAGCACCGAACGCGTCCCGCCGAGCCCCGCGTTGTTGACCATCACATCGACGCCGCCGAACGCGTCGGCCACGTCGAGGAGTTCCTCGACCTGCTCCCCAACGGTCACATCGCATACGGCCGTTGCGACCCGGTCCGCGCCGAACTCCTTCCCCAGCGCCTCGTGCGCCTCGGCGAGCCGCCGCTCGTGGACGTCCCCGAACACCACGGCACGCGCGCCCTCTTCGAGGCTCCGCCGGACGACCGCCGAGCCGATGCCCGCACCGGCGGCTGCCGTGACGACGACTGTCTTTCCTGCGAGCAACCCATGGCCAGGCACGTACTCGGGCAGGTCCATCGGTCCCCCTGCTTGTCCGGAGCCGGAACGGCGATTTACCGTAACCCACCAAGCATTTGTTTGGTAGGGACCCAGTCGACGCCAAACCCCGAGAGGGTCAACATGGCTGACAAGACAGTGCGGTTGGAGGACTTCGCCGGAGTCGTCGAGTCCGGCATGACGATCGGGATCGGCGGCTGGGGCTCGCGCCGCAAACCCATGGCGCTGGTCCGGGAGATCCTGCGTGGCGACGCCAGAGACCTGACCGTCGTCACCTTCGGTGGCCCCGACGCCGGACTGCTCTGCGCGGCGGGGAAAGTCCGCAAACTGGTCTACGGATTCGTCTCGTTGGACTCCATCGCCCTCGACCCGCACTTCCGTTCCGCACGCGAACGCGGGGAGATCGAGACCGCCGAGTACGACGAGGGCATGGTCGTCACGGGACTGCGCGCGGCGGCGAGCCGGCTGTCGTTCCTGCCGACGCGGGCCGGGCTCGGCTCGGACGTCCTGACCATGAACCCGGACCTCAAGACCGTCAACTCCCCTTACACGGGTGAGGAGTACGTCGCGATGAAGGCGCTCCCGCTGGACCTCGCCCTCCTCCACATGAACCGCGCCGACCCCACCGGGAACGCCCAGTACCTGGGCCCCGACCCGTACTTCGACGACCTGTTCGCCCGCGCCGCCGACCGCTGCTACGTCAGCGCCGAACGCGTCGTCCCCGACCTGCTCGCCGAAGGCCCCGCCCAGACCCTGCTGTTGAGCCGCATCTTCGTCACCGGCGTGATCGAGACGCCGCGCGGCGCGCACTTCACCTCGTGCGTGCCGGACCACCCGCGCGACGAGGCGTTCCAGGCGCACTACGCGGCCTCCGCCAAGGACCCGGCGGCGTGGGAGCTGTTCCGCAAGCGGTTCCTGGACGGCGACGAACGCGCCTACCAGCAGGCCGTCACCGACTTCCACACCGAGGAGGGGCGATGATCACCCGCGCGGAAGTGTGCGCCGCCGCCTGCGCCGACACCTGGCAGGGCGCCGGTGAAGTCCTCGCGCACGCCGTCGGGTCGGTCCCGATGATCGGCGCCCGGCTGGCCCGGCTCACCACCAGCCCCGAACTCGTCCTGTCCGACGGCGAGGCGTACTACATGAGCGAGCCGCCGCCGCTCGGGGGCACGGCCGCCGACGGAGGAGTGGTCGAGGGCTGGGTGCCCTTCGGCCGGATCTTCGAACTCGTCGAGAGCGGACGGCGGCAGAGCATGATGGGCGCCAGCCAGATCGACCGCTACGGCAACCAGAACATCTCCCTCGTCGGCGACTGGCGGCAGCCGACACGGCAGTTGATCGGGGTGCGCGGCGCTCCGGGCAACACCGCCAACCACCGTACGGACTACTGGGTTTCGCGGCATTCGCCGAAGGTGTTCGTGGAGAAGGTCGACCTCGTGTGCGGGGTCGGCAACGACCGCGCCGGGAAACTGACGTTCCATCATCTCGGCGTCGTCGTCACCGACTTGGCCGTCCTGGACTACGGCGACGACGGGCGGCTCCGCATCCGCTCCGTGCACCCCGGCGTCACCGTCGACGACGTCCGCGCCCGTACCGGGTTCGCGCTGGACGCGACCGGTGTCACCGAGACCCGGCTCCCCGATCCGGCCGAACTGCGCCTGATCCGCGAGGAGATCGACCCCCGGGGGCTGCGGAACCGGGAGGTCCCCGTCACTCCGTGACCAGACCGCCGTACAGGATTCTCAAGTACTGCTCGGAGACCGCCTCGTGGCGGAACCGGCCGCGCGGGCGGTACCAGCGGACCGAGCACCAGACCGTGTCGCGGATGAAACGGTAGGTGAGACGCGCGTCGACGTCCGCGCGGAACGCCCCGGACTCCTGCCCCGCGGTGATGGCCCGCAGCCAGATCTTCTCGATCTTGCGGCCCCACTGCTCGACGTACGCGAACCGGGGCTGGCCGGTCAGGGAGGCGGACTCGTTCTGGTAGAGGGCGACCGCCTCCGGCGTCTCGTGTATGACGGCGAAGGAGTGCTGGACGAGCTGGTCGAGGACCCGGCGCGGGTCCTGCTCCGCCTTCTCGATCGCGGTGAACCGCTCCAACAGGCGGCCGAGGAAGTCGCGGAGGATCTCGTCGAGCATCTCCTCCTTCGACGCGAAGTGGTGGTACAGGCTGCCCGAGAGAATGCCCGCGTCGTCCGCGATGTCCCGGACCGTGGTCTGCGTGTACCCGCGCGAGGCGAACAACTTCGCGGCGATCCCCAGGAGTTCGGCCCGGCGGTCCGAACCCGCCCTCGGGGAGCCGCCGTTGTCGGCCGCCGTGCGGACGGGGCGTCTCACCGCCATGTCGTCGTTCCTTCCCGTCCTGCCCGGTACAGCGCCTTGCCCGGTACGGCGCTCAGCATAGCGATCAAGCCCCGGCTCACGCGTTCGGCGTGTGCCGCAGGAACCCCGGCCACTCGCCGCCCCCGTCCACGTTCAGCACCGCGCCCGTCACATGCGCGGCCAGCGGCGACGCCAGCAGCACACACGCGCCGCCCACGTCCTCCGGCCGTGCGAACACGCCCCTCGGGATCGTCGCCGCGACCCGCGCGACCTGCTCCGCGTCGCCGTAGTGGTCCATCGACCCCGGCGTCTCCACCAGGCCGCAACTCACCGCGTTCACCCGGACCTTGGGCGCCCACTCCACCGCGAGCGACGCCGTCAGGCTCTCCAGCGCCGCCTTCGCCGCCCCGTACACCGCCGTCCCCGGGCTCACCCGGCGCGCGCTGATCGAGGTCACGTTGAGGACGAGCCCGCCGTCCGCCATCACCGGGAACACCGCCCGGCACACATACACCGGCGCCAGGAAGTTCAACTCCGTGACCCTGCGGTGGAATCGGGGGGAGGCGTCCGCGAAATCGGCGTACGGCGCACCGCCCGCGTTGTTGACGGCGACGTCGACCCGGCCGCAGCGGCGGGCCACGTCCTCGATCCACCGCTCGACCTGGTCCGGGTCGCGGACGTCCAACCGGCTGAAGTGCGCGGGGAGTTCGGGCGGCTCGGTACGGGCGCACACCTCGACGTGCGCGCCCGCCTTGAGGAACATCTCCGCGATCCCCGCCCCGACCCCGCGCGTGCCTCCGGTGACCAGGACGACCTTTCCCGACATGTCCAACTGGAGGGCCATGCCGACACAGTAGCCAGCCGCACCAAGCAAACGCTAGGTTCGGGGCGCGGCTTGCTGAGGCCTACGCGAGGTCACGGTGGCGCGGGCGAGGCAGCAAGGCGAACGCGCTCTCCGCTATCGAGGTCAGGCGGGCGGGACTGTGGCCGTACGCGCCTACGACATCGCTGCCGCGGATGACGGTCAGCAGAAGGTACGCGAGGTCGTCGGGATCCGCGTCGGGGTCGATGTCGCCGTTGCGCTGCGCCGCTCGCAGACACTCGGCCACCGCCGTCGCGACCACGGTGAAGCAGTCGTTGGCCAGGCGTTTCACTTCGGGGTCGGAGGCGCCGATCTCCAGGGCCATCTTGGCGGCGAAGCAGGCCGCCCCCGCCCGGTCGGGGGCGGGGGGTACGTCGGCGGCGAGCGGCACCCCGTGGACGGCGCGGAGCAAGTACGCGTGCAGTCGTTCCAGGGCGCCCTCGTCCGGTCCGTCGAGCATCTTCCCTGGACCCTGCGCCAGCCGGCCGAAGTAGCCGGCCATCGCCTCCAGCAGCACGCCGTGCTTGCCGTCGAACGCGGCGTAGAGGCTGCCGCGGCCCAGGCCGGTGGCGGCGCTGATGTCGTCGACGCTCGTGCCGTTGTAGCCCGAGGCGCGGAACTGCCGCTCGGCGGCATGCAGGACGTGGTCCCGGTCGAAGCTTCGTGGTCTCGCCATACATCGAAGGTAAAGCCAACCCGTCGTACTTGACAAGTCAGTACAGAACTATCTAGGTTTCTGACCGTTCAGTACACAACCCTCCTGAGCTCACCGGACAGGGTGCGTGCACGCCTGGCAGAGCAACCCGCGCCATCTCGAACGGCGCAAGACGGCCGCCGGCCACATCCTGGGCTTCCTGAACAACTGCCCCCTCCAACCACCCCAGAACTCGAAAGGCCGACCGAACCATGACTGACAAGGAAAAGCAGGAGGCCATGAGCGACGCACTGGCCGAGGGCACCGTCGACGCGGTGGTGATCGGCGGGGGCGCCGCAGGGCTGAACGGCGCACTGATCCTCGCCCGCTCCCGCCGCTCGGTCGTCGTGATCGACAGCGGCTCCCCGCGCAACGCGCCCGCCGAGGCCGTGCACGGCCTCATCGCCCTGGACGGCACCCCGCCGTCCGAGATCCTTCGCCGGGGCCGGGAGCAGGTACGCCAGTACGGGGGACACGTCGTCCACGGCGAGGTGGTCTCGGCCGAGCCTGCCGCCCCGTCGGCGGACGGGGACCTGCGCTTCACCGTCACCCTGGCCGACGGCCGCAGCGTCACCGCCCGCCGCGTCCTGGTGGCCACCGGCCTCACGGACGTGCTGCCGCAGGTGCCCGGGCTCGCCGGGCACTGGGGGCACGGTGTGGTGCACTGCCCGTACTGCCACGGCTGGGAGGTACGCGACGAGCCCATCGGCATCCTCGCCACCGGCCCGGCCTCCATCGGCCACGCGTATCTGTTCCGCCAGCTGACCGAGGACCTGACCTACTTCACCCACGGCACCGACCTGGACGAGGACAGCCGCGCCCGCTTCGCCGCCCGCGGCATCCGCGTCGTCGACACCCCGGTCGCCGAGGTCGTCAGCGACGAGGACGGCGCCCTCGCCGGGGTGCGCCTGGCCGACGGCCAGGTCGTGGCCCGCCGCGTCGTCGCGGTCGCCGCGCCGATGCAGGCCCGCACCCAGGGCCTGGAGGGTCTGGGCCTGCCGGTGCTGGACCTCCCGAAGGGCCGCGCTTTCGCCTCCGGCCCGGACGGCGCCACCGAGGTGCCGGGTGTGTGGGTGGCCGGCAACGTCACCGATCTGGTCGCCCAGGTCGGGGCCTCCGCGGCGGCCGGCGCACTGGCCGGCGCCGACATCAACAGGATGCTCGCCATCGCGGACACCGACGCGGCCCTCCAGGGGATCGCCGTGGGAAGCCCGCAAGGGGCCGCAGGGTGATCTTGAAGCCTGAATATCCCAGCCCGTCCCCCTCAGGAGCTACTGATGTCCTTCTTTGTGAACACCCCCGTGGAGAAAATGTCCGGGCCGTACGCGCGGCGCTGGTGGGCGCTGCTCGTGCTGTGTCTGAGCCTGCTGGTCACGGTGATGGCGAACACGTCGCTGATCGTCGCCGCCCCCGACATGACCACCGACCTGGGTCTGAGCAGCAGTGATCTGCAATGGGTCGTCGACAGCTACACCGTTCCGTACGCGGCGCTGATGCTGGTGCTGGGCGCGATCGGCGACAAGTACAGCCGGCGCGGCGCGCTGGTGGTGGGTCTGCTGGTCTTCGCCGCCGGTTCGGTGATGGGGAGCATGGTCGACGAGACCTCGCTGGTCATCGTGGCCCGCGCGATCATGGGTGTCGGTGCCGCGGTCGTGATGCCGGCCACGCTGTCCCTGGTGGTCGCGACCTTCCCCCGCAGCGAGCGGGCCAAAGCCATCACCGCCTGGGCCGCGACCTCCGGGGTGGCGGTGGCCGTCGGCCCGCTGGTCTCCGGCTGGCTCCTTGAGGACCACGCCTGGGGTTCGACCTTCCTGATCAACGTGCCGATCGCACTCGTCGGCGTGTTCAGCGCGCTCGCTCTGGTACCGCCGTCCAAGGCGGAGGGCATGGGCCGGATCGACTACGTCGGTGGTCTGCTGTCGATCGTCTCCGTCGGTTCCCTGATCTACGCCGCCATCGAGGGCCCGCACGCCGGGTGGGGCGCCGGCCCCGTCACCGGCGCCGTGGTCGCCGGCGTCGGTCTGGCCGCCTTCGTCGTCTGGGAGCTGCGGCACCCGCACCCGATGCTGGACGTCCGGAAGTTCGCGCTGCGGCCCTTCACCGGCTCGATGCTCGCGGTGATGGTCTTCTTCTTCGGCATGTTCGCCGTGATCTACTACGCGACGCAGTTCCTGCAGTTCGTCCTCGGCTACAGCGCCCTGGACACGGGCGTACGGCTGCTGCCGCTGGGCGGTGCGGTGTTCCTCGGGTCCGCGGTGACCGGGGTACTCGCCCCGAAGCTGGGGGTGAGGGTGATGGCCGTGACCGGCCTGGCCATCGGCACGGCAGGCATGTTCCTGCTCACCCAGATCGACAAGGGGTCGACGTACGGGGACTTCCTGGTGCCGCTGATGATGCTGGGCCTCGCGCTCGGACTGGCCATCTCCCCGGCGACCGACACGATCATGGGCTCCTTCCCCGAGTCCGAGCTGGGCGTCGGCGGCGGTGTCAACGACACCGCGCTCGAACTGGGCGGGGCGCTGGGCATCGCGGTGCTGGGCTCGCTGCTGGGCACGGCCTACCGGAACGAGCTGACCGACCTGGTGGGCAACCGGCTCCCGGCGGAGGCGATGGAGACCGCCAAGGACTCGGTCGGCGCCGGCCTGGCCGTCGCGCAGCGGGTCGCGCAGGATCCTTCCGCCGGGCCCCAGCAGGCGCAGGCCGCCGTGGACGCCGTCCATCAGGCCTTCGCCCACGGTGTCGCCCAGGCCAGCCTCATCGGCGGGATCATCATGGCCGCCGGAACACTGATCGTCCTCGCGGTCCTGCCGGGCCGGCGCGGGTTCGCGAGCAAGAGCGCCGAGGCGGGGGCCGAGGCGGAGACTGCGCGGGAGCACACCGGGTCCACCCGCTAGATCGCCGGGCACGCTTTTGCCGGAACACCTCACCGTCCTCGGCCTCCGGGCCGCCTCAGGGGCTCTCCTCCGGGGCGGCCCGGAGGCCAAGGGCCGTGAGGTGACAACGGCGGTCCGCGCTCTCTAGGCGGAGGCGGCAGCCACGAAGAACGGAACGGCGACGAGGAACCGGCCGGTCTCGGCGCGTCGGCGCTGTTCGGCGAGCCACTCGTCGGCCTGGTCACGGCCGACGGCACCGCTCGTGCAGGCCCACTCGGCGAGCCTAGTGGGCCACGACAGCATCGCGGGATCGGTGAACACGCTGGTGTGCACCTCGACGGTGACGTCGTCGAAGCCGCCGTCCAGGAGCAGGCTGCGGTACTGGCGGCCGGCGCGGGGCGTGGCCAGGAGGTCGGCGCGGGCGTGCACGATCGTGCGGGTCAGCTCCGGATCGTCGGAGTCGACCACGACGGCGTCCCAGTCCTGCCCGACCAGGGCGATCCTGCCGCCCGGACACAGGACGCGCCGCGCTTCCGCCACCGCGCGCCCCGGCTCCCGAAGCGCGTGGAAGACCTTGTCGGCACGGTAGCCGCGCACACTTCCGTCGGCGAACGGCAGATCCTCCGCCCCCGCCTCCCGGAACTCGGCCGCCGGCCACCGCTTCCGGGCCTCGGCCAGCATCCACGGATCGGGATCCACACCCACCGCGTGGACGCCACGCTCGGCCAGCTCGGCGACGGCCCGCCCGGCACCGCAGCCGATGTCCACGACGGACGAGCCCGGGACAAGAGACAGCAGTTCGTAGGAGCGGGCCCGCAGCAGGCCGGCGCCCGCCATCTGGTCCGCCGCGTTGAGGAGGGCCAACATGCCCTCGGTGGCACGGTGCTTTTCCACCACTTCCTGGTTCTTGGACATGGACGCCAGGCTAGGAATTCATGTCGACATGAAGTCAAGCGGAGACACATGGAGTCAAGCGGAGACAACGGCGCGATGAGCATCGGCGCTCTCGCGGCACGGTTCGGTCTCGCCACGCACGTCCTGCGGCACTGGGAGTCGATGGGCCTGCTGCACCCCGTACGGGACGCGGGCGGACGCCGCCGCTACGGCGCGGACGACCTCACCCGCGTGGCGACGATCCTCATGGGCAAGGAGGCCGGCCTCGGCCTGGACACCATCAGGAGCCTGTCCGCCACCGCCGAGCGCGCCACCCGGCACGAGATCCTGCGTGCCGAGGCCGCCGAGCTCCGATCGAGGATCGCCGCCGCCCGGGCCTCGTTGGAGCTCATCGAGGGTTGCCTGAACTGCGAGTACGAGGACGTCACCCAGTGCCCGAACTACCGGCGGCTCATCGCCGAACAGGTCGGCTCCCGAGCGCCGGCGCCCAGCCAGCCCCGTGACCGGAAGGACTGAACATGCTCGCGCCCTGGTACGACCGGCAGGGCCCGGCGGCCGAGGCGCTCCAGTACGGCGAGGCCGCGTGTGGGTGCACGGCGCCCAGTCCTACCGCCCCTTCGGCACCGCCGCCCAGTACACCGTCGTCCCCACAGACCTCGCCGTCCCGCCGGTAACGGTCACCGGCGTCACCGGAAAACACCCCTTTACGCCTCCATCAACCCCGCCAGCAGCTCCTCCGGAATCGGCTTCGGCAGGAACCCCTGGAACTGCTTCAGCGGCATCGACCCGATCATCCGCATGACGTCGTCCCCGACCATCGCCCCGCCCGCCAGCTCCTTCCGCAGCGCCGGGCCCGCGACCGCGTGACCGAACCACTCGTCCACCGACGAATCCACCGTCAGCGGACGGGAGTAGTCGTCCCCCGCCAGCTCCAGACCGGCCGAGGCCAGCACCACGTGCGCGTTCTCCCCGAGCTGCACCTCGTACCGTCCCGCCGCCACCGTCCAGTCCCCGCGCTCGATGTCCCAGAACGCGAACGCCCGCCGGTCCAGGGCGACTTCGACCCGCGTGCTCTCGCCGGGCCGCAACGCGACCTTCGCGAACCCGCGCAGCTCGCGTACGGGGCTCAGCACCGGCCGGGGCGCCGGGGCGACGTAGATCTGGACGACGTGCTTGCCGTACCGGTCCCCGGTGTTGGTGACCGTCACCGACGCCGTCGCCGTGTCCGCGCCCGTCGGTGTCACCCGGAAGCCGGACTGCTCGAACGACGTGTAGCTCAGGCCGTGTCCGAAGGGGTGTCGGACGGCGACCTCGGCGGTCTCGTAGTACCGGTACCCGACCATCACGCCCTCGCCGTAGCGCACATGCCCTTGCCCGCCGGGGAAGTTGAGGTACGCCGGGGTGTCCTGGAGGCGGAACGGGACCGTCTCCGCGAGCCGTCCCGACGGGTTCGCGCGGCCGGTGAGGACGTCCGCGATCGCGCCCCCGCCCGCCTGGCCGGGGAGCCACGCCTCGACGACGGCCTCGACACCGTCGTACCAGCCCTCAAGGCTCACGACGCTGCCGTTCATGAGGACAACCACCGTACGGCGTGCGGCAGTTGACACCGCGCGGATCAACTCCACCTGATCGGCGGGGAGTTGGATGTGTTCGCGGTCGAAGCCCTCGGACTCGTCCTCCTCGCGCAGGCCCGCGAAGACCACCGCGATGTCGGCGTCGGCGGCGTCGGCCGGGGAGTCGGTGAAGTCGACGCGGGCGTCGGGGAGTTGGGTACGGAGTTCGTCGAGGGGGCTGTCGACGCGGGTGGCGTTGACGTGGGAGCTGCCGCCGCCCTGGTAGCGCGGGTGCCGGGCGAAGTCGCCGAGGACCGCGATGCGGGCGGTCGGCGGGAGGGGGAGTGTGTGGTCGTCGTTCTTGAGGAGGACCAGGCAGTCGGCGGCGGTCTCGCGGGCGAACCGGTGCTGGGCGTCGTGGTCGACCGCGACCGGGGCGGACTCGGCGCGGACCCGGCGGGCCAGGGCGCGCAGACGGTCCAGGGCCGTGTCCACGACCGACTCGGCCAGCAGGCCGTCCCGTACCGCCTGCGCCACCTCCGCGTCCGAACGGCCGCCCGTGCCCGGCATCTCCAGGTCCGTGCCCGCGACCAGCGCGGCGACCCGGTCGGCCACCGCGCCCCAGTCGGAGACGACGACACCCTCGTACCCCCACTCCTCGCGGAGGATCTCGGTGAGCAGGTGGTGGTTCTCGGTCGCGCGGACGCCGTTGACCTTGTTGTACGCGGCCATCACCGTCGCCGGGCGGGCCTCCTTGACGATCCGCTCGAACGCCGGGAGGTAGATCTCCCGCAGCGTGCGCTCGTCGACGTCAGCGCTCACCCGCATCCGGTCCGTCTCCTGGTTGTTCGCCGCGAAGTGCTTCACCGACGCGCCGACGCCCTGACTCTGTACGCCGGTCACGTGCGCGGCGCCGAGTACGCCGCTGAGCAGCGGGTCCTCCGAGAAGTACTCGAAGTTGCGGCCGCACAGCGGGGAGCGCTTGATGTTCACGCCGGGGCCGAGGAGGACCTCCACGCCGAGCGAGCGGGCCTCTTGGCCCAGGGCCTCGCCGACCCTGCGCAGCAGCTCCGGGTCCCAGCTGGAGGCGAGGGCCACGGCCGGGGGGAAGCAGGTCGCCGGTTCGCTGTCGTAGACCTGCGTCGCCTCGCCGGACTGCTTGCGGACGCCGTGCGGGCCGTCGCACAGGAGGAGGGAGGGGAGACCGGCGCCGGGCACGTCGACCGTGGTCCACATGTCGTGGCCGGAGAGGAGGGAGGCCTTGGTGGTGAGGTCGAGGGGGGTGGCGTCGTCCATGGTTCGGGTCCTCACGGTGTGCGGGCGCGGGTGAGGACGACTTTAGGTTCAGAAAGCGAACAGCGCTAGGTATTCGCGGGGGTGCCGTCGTCTTTTCCGTCGCCGACGGCTGCGCGGCACATGCGGTTGAACGCCTCGATCGTCTCCGCCATCTCGACGTCCGGGTTCAGCAGCCACTGCACCTGGAGGCCGTCCGAGAGGGCGATCAGCATCCGGGCGAGCTGCTCGGGGGGTACGTCCGTCCTGGTCTCGCCGCGTTCCTGGGCCTCGCGCAGTCCGGTCGTCAGGGAACGGTTCAGCTCGTCGTAGCGGCGGGTGAAGAAGGGGTGCGCCGGGTGGGTGGGGTCCGAGGCGGCGGCGGAGAGGGTGACGAACAGGTCGACCAGGCCGCGCCGGTCCGCGTTCTGCGCTGCGGTCGTCGCGAGGATCTCGCCGGGGGAGGTGATGCCGGCGGTGGCCCGGTTGCTCTGCGCGTCCCGCTCCTCCAGGGCGGCGACCAGGAGTTCCTCACGCGAGCCGAAGTAGTGCAGGACGCCCGCCTGGGACATGCCGACCCGGTCCGCGATCTCCTTCAGCGAGGCGCCGCGTTCGCCGTGGTCGCCGAACACCTCCAGGGCGGCCCGCAGGATCTGTTCGCGCCGCTCAAGGCCCTTGCGGTAGGGGCCTCGTGGTTTGCGTGGTGTGGTCACGGGGTGACGGTAACCGACGGTCGCCCCGCCGCGCCGTACGGGAGCCGGCACCCCTTTCGGCACCCCTTCCGGGGCCTCCTGGAGGGTTTGCCGCCCCCTATGAGGGTATTTGCCGTATATGAGTACCGCATCCGTCATGCTGGCCGCCCCGAGCGGCCTGCTCAGCCTGGCGTTGTTCGCGGCCGGCATCGCCGTGGTGGCGATGCTGAGTGGTGCGTTCTGGCTGGGCGCGCGTATCAAGGACCGCGAGCTGCCGTGCCCGCGCCCCGAGGAACAGCCGCACCTCCCGCCGGAAGGCGCGGTTCACGAGATCCTGGAGAACCGGGAACCCGACGAGGTACCCCGCGTACCCAAGGGCGGCCACGCCCTCACTCCGTACGAACTCACCAACATGCAGACCAGGACCAGCGCGTCGCAGAAGCGGCGCAGGTGGACGCCGGGGTCCAGCGGGTCCTTCGGGGGCGGCGGGCTGGGCGCGCACTGAGCTGGACGGGCGCGGGGTCCTCCGGACGGGGCCGGACCTGACCGAGCAGGCCGGATGCCTCCCGGACCGGGCCGGGGCTCGCCGTATCAGGGCCGGGGCGAGGGCGGGAGGCGAACCATCCCCCGCCCCGGCTGCCGTACGGCTTCCGCCCCACCCCCTGCCCTCACCCCACCCCCCGAGCCACCCCCACCACCTGCTCCCCGTACCCCCCGCCGAACAGCACCACATGCACCATCAGCGGAAACAGCTGATGCGCCCCCACCCGCCCCCGCCACCCCTCCGCCAGCGGCGCGACCTCCTCGTACCCGGCGGTGATCTCCTCCAGGTACGGGCCCCCGAAGAGCCGCAGCATCGCCAGGTCCGTCTCCCGGTGCCCTCCGTGCGCGGCGGGGTCGATGAGCCACGCCCTCCCGTCGGCGCCCCACAGCACGTTCCCGTTCCAGAGGTCGCCGTGGAGGCGGGCCGGCGGCTCGGGGGGACCGGCGATCGCCGGGAGCCGCGCGCAGGCGGCCTCCACCACGGCCGCGTCGTGCGAGGTCAGCGCGCCTCGGTCGACGGCCGCCCGGACGTACGGCAGCACCCGCTGCTCGGCGTACCAGTCGGCCCACTCGGCGCCGGGGACGTTCCGCATCGGGGCGAGTCCGATGTACGCCTCACGCGGACCACCAGGCGGACCGGCCCCGTACGCGGGCGCCCCGGCAGCGTGCAGCGCCGCGAGCCCCCGCCCCAGCCCCAGCGCGGCCCCGACGGTGGGCGCACCCACTGCGACCCGTTCCGTCACCAGCCACCCGGCGTCGTACCCGTACACCTCAGGCACCGGCACCACCCCCGCAGCCCCCAGCCACCGCAGCCCGGCGGCCTCCGCGCGGGCCGCGTCGGGAGCGTCGGCGTGCTTGGCGATCACGGTCCGGCCGTCGGCGAGAGCGACCTCGGCGACCGTGCCGGAGAGTGGGCGGACCGTGTGCGCGGGGCTGCTGGTGAGGCGCGCGGCGGCGGTGAGGGCGTCCATATGGACGCCAGCGTACGACGCCCGACGGACCGCTCTTTAGACTTCGGGCGTTCACCTGTGCGGCGACGGAAAGAGGCGGTATGACAGCGGCGGGGAACCTGAAGCGGAAGGTGTACGAGAGTGAACTGCTGCGTCTCCAGACGGAGTTGGTGAAGCTTCAGGAGTGGGTGCGGGCGGAGGGCGCGCGGCTGGTCGTCGTGTTCGAGGGGCGGGACGCGGCCGGCAAGGGCGGCACGATCAAGCGGGTCACCGAGCATCTCAACCCCCGTGTCGCCCGGGTCGTCGCGCTGCCGAAGCCGACCGAGCGGGAGCGGACGCAGTGGTACTTCCAGCGGTACGTGGAGCACCTCCCGGCCGCCGGGGAGATCGTGCTGCTCGACCGGTCCTGGTACAACCGCGCCGGGGTCGAGCACGTGATGGGGTTCTGCACGAAGGAGGAGTACCAGCGGTTCCTGCGGCAGTGCCCGATCTTCGAGCGGATGCTCGTCGAGGACGGCGTCATGCTGCGGAAGTACTGGTTCTCGGTGAGTGACGGCGAGCAGCAGGACCGCTTCCGCAAGCGTCTCGACGATCCGGTCCGGCGGTGGAAGCTCTCGCCGATGGACCTGGAGTCGATCACCCGCTGGGAGGCGTACTCGCGCGCCAAGGACGAGATGCTCGTGCACACCGACATCGCCGAAGCGCCCTGGATGGTCGTCGAGAGCGACGACAAGAAGCGCGCCCGGCTCAACATGATCGCCCACCTGCTGGACTCGGTGCCCTACCGCGAAGTCCCGCTGCCGGTCCTGGAGTTGCCGGAGCGCCCGGCGTCCACCGGGTACGTACGCCCGCCGCGCGACCTCCAGAACTATGTCCCGGACCATGCCGCGAGCCTGTGACCTGCACACATCTTTGACGCAAGATCCTTGCGACGGCATGGTGCGCTCAACTAGCGTCCGAAGTCGGACGGTTCGTGTGGACCGTCCGCGTTGATCCTGCGATGAGGGAGGCCGTTATGCCGTGCCAGTGGACGGCGGACGGGTCATGACCGCGTACAACCTCGCCGGGTTCCTGGAGGACTCGGCCGCCCGCCACCCGGAGCGCACCGCGATCGTCTTCGGCGAGCTGCGGCTGTCGTACGCGCAGGTGGACGGCGCCGCCGCGCAGGTCGCGAACCTGCTGGTGGCGGCGGGGATTCGGCCCGGCGACAAGGTCGCGCTGTCGATGCCGAACCTGCCGTACTTCACGTTCGCCTACTACGGCATCCTCAAGGCGGGCGCGACCGTCGTACCCCTGAACGTGCTGCTCAAACCGCGCGAGATCGCGTACCACCTGCGGGACTCCGACGCGAAGGCGTTCATCGCGTTCTCGGGGACGCCCGAGCTGCCCATCGGGGAGTACGCGCGCGAGGCCGTCGACGAGGTCGGCGGGGTCGGGCTGTTCGTCGTCGATCCGGCGCGCGAGCTGCCGTGGGCCGGGCAGGCGCCGGTCTTCGAGACGGTCGTCACGGACGAGGACGACACGGCCGTCATCCTCTACACCTCCGGGACGACCGGCCGGCCCAAGGGCGCCGAGCTGCGGCACCGGAACATGCGCGACAACGTCCTCATCGACGAGGTGCTGTTCGGCGCGTCCGTCGAGCGGCCCGACACGTTCCTGTGCGTGCTGCCGCTGTTCCACTCCTTCGGGCAGACCGTCATCCAGAACGGGGCGCTCGCGTACGGCGGGACGATCGTCATGCTGCCCCGCTTCGAGCCCGCCGCCGCGCTGAAGCTGATGCTCTCCGAGCACGTCACCTTCTTCGGTGGCGTTCCCACCATGTACTGGGCGCTGCTCGGTGCGCTCGACGACTCCGTGGACGTCGGGACGCTTGCCCGTAATCTCCGGGTCGCCGTCTCCGGTGGGTCCGCGCTGCCGCACGAGGTGCACCGGGAGTTCCAGAAGCGGTTCGGGGTGACCATCCTTGAGGGGTACGGGCTTTCCGAGACGTCCCCGGTCGCGTCGTTCTCCCGGCTCGGGCAGGAGCCTCGCGCCGGGTCGATCGGGGTGCCTGTGCCGGGCGTCGAGATGCGGCTCGTCGACGGGGGCGGGGCGCCGATCGCGGACGATCCCGATGCGATCGGGGAGATCGCCGTCAAGGGGCACAACGTCATGAAGGGGTACTACAAGCGGGCCGACGCGACCGCCGAGGTCCTCGACGACGGGTGGTTCCGCACCGGTGACCTCGGGCGGCGGGACGCCGACGGCTTCTACTACATCGTCGACCGCGCCAAGGACATGATCATCCGGGGTGGGTTCAACGTGTACCCCCGGGAGATCGAGGAACTCCTCATGGAGCACCCCGCGGTGTCCCTGGTCGCCGTCATCGGCGTACCGCACGCCTCCCATGGCGAGGAGATCAAGGCGGTCGTCGTGCGCAAGGCCGGGGCCGCGGTGACGGAGGCGGAGTTGGTCGACTGGGCGAAGGAGCGGCTTGCGGCGTACAAGTATCCGCGGGTGGTGGAGTTCGTGGAGACGCTGCCGATGACGTCTACGGGGAAGATCCTGAAGCGGGAGATCGGCTGAGGGAGGGGGTTGGGGGTGGGTAGCCTGCGGGGCCGGGGCCGGGGCCGGGGCCGGGGCCGGGGCCGGGGCTAGGGCTAGGGCTAGGGCGGGTCGGGTCGGGTCGGGTCGGGGCAGGGCGGGGCGGGTTCGGTGCGGGCGGTATTCGTACGATACGAAGATCGCCCGCCATTTTGAGGCTGCCCGCTGGTCTTTGAGCCGGCCCTGCTGGTCCTTGAGCCGGCTCTGCCGGTTCCTGAGCCAGCCCACTGGTCCTTGAGTCAGCCCGCCGGTTCGTTGAGTCGGCCCCGCCGTCTTGAGGCCGCCCGCTGGTCCTTGAGTCGGCTCCGCCGGTTCCTGAGTCGGCCCGTCGGTCCTTGAGTTGACCCGCCGGTTCTTGAGCTGGCCCGCTGGTCCTTGAGTCGGCTCCGCCGGTTCCTGAGTCGGCCCGTCGGTCCTTGAGTTGACCCGCCGGTTCTTGAGCTGGCCCGCTGGTCCTTGAGTCGGCTCCGCCGGTTCCTGAGTCGGCCCGTCGGTCCTTGAGTTGACCCGCCGGTTCTTGAGCTGGCCCGCTGGTCCTTGAGTCGGCTCCGCCGGTTCCTGAGTCGGCCCGTCGGTCCTTGAGTTGACCCGCCGGTTCTTGAGCTGGCCCGCTGGTCCTTGAGTCGGCTCCGCCGGTTCCTGAGTCGGCCCGTCGGTCCTTGAGCTGGCCCGTCGGTCCTTGAGTTGACCCGCCGGTTCTTGCGGCGACCCACTGACCTCACCCCGCCTGCCGGCCCACTCCGCCCATCGGCCTCGTCCCGCCGCCGCTCTCACCCCGGCTCCACCCCGCCCAGGACACTCCCCACCCGCAGATTCCACCGCCCACCCCTCCCACTGACCTCCACCCCCGACAACGGCGGCACATCCACCCGCCAGAACGCCCCCTCCGGCGCCCCCAATACCCGTACGGCGACAGCCCGCACCACCTCCGGCTCGACCACCGCGACCGTCCGCCCGGACAACTCCGCACCGGCCTCCAGCCACCCCCCGACCCGCGCGCAGAACTCCCGCACGGACTCCCCACCATGCGGAGCCGCCCCGGGGTCGGACAGCCACGCGGCGAGAGCCTCCGGCTCCCGCGCGCCCACCTCCTCCACCGTCTCCCCCCGCCACCGCCCGGCGTCGATCCCTGCCAGCTCCGGGACCTCCACCCCCGCGAGCCCGAGCCCGGCGAGAGTCTCCAGGCACCGCACACTCGGCGAACACCAGACCCGCCCGGCGACCGGCACCCCACCCGCAGCGTCCCGCGCCGCCCGCACGCCCGCCGCGTCCAGCGAATCCCCGTCGTCGAACCGCGCGGCCCGCAGGGAAGGGGAGAGGGCGGGGGCGATGAGGAGCAGCCGGTGAGTCATGAACCAATTGTGCTGCCCACCACTGACAACCGGTCCGCCGTCTGCATACCTGGCCCGCCGCCGACAACCGACCTGCCGCCGGTGAACTCGGCCCGCCGCCGACAACCGACCCGCCGCCGACAAACTCGGCCCGCCGTCGGCGTACCCGGCCCGCCGTTGGCAATCGGCCTGTTGCCGGTGAACTCGGTCCGCCGTCGGCGTACCCGGCCCGCCGCCGACAACCGACCCGCCGCCGGTGAACTCGGCCCGCCGTCGACAAACTCGGCCCACCGCCGGCAAACCCGGCCCGCCACTGACACCCCGGCCCGCTCCACTGACACCCCTGCGCCGCTGTTCGGCGGCGCGGAGGCCGAGGCGCTGCCCGCACAGCCGCCCCCGCCCACCCTGTCGGCACCCCGCCCCGACCGGAAACCCGGCCCGCCATTCCCTATTCCTGCAACACGTTCTACTGTGTGCGCCCTCAGTCCCCCTCGGAGGAGGCCCCGTGCACCTCGACCAGACCCCCGAAGAACAGCGGCTGCGCGCGGAACTGCGGGAGTACTTCGCGGAGTTGGTCCCGGACGGCGCGTACGCGCGGCACGCCGACCCGGTCGGTGCGAAACGGTTCTACCGGGAGACGATCCGCCGTCTCGGCGCGGACGGCTGGCTCGGCGTCGGGTGGCCGCAGGAGTACGGGGGCCGGGGCCTGACCCCCGTGGAACAGTTCGTGTTCTTCGACGAGGCCGCGCAGGCGGGCGTACCCCTGCCGCTGATGGCGCTGAACACCGTCGGCCCGACGATCATGCGCTACGGCACCGACGAGCAGAAGGCGTACTTCCTCCCCCGCATCCTCTCCGGCGAGATCGACTTCGCCATCGGCTACAGCGAACCCGGCGCGGGCACCGACCTCGCGGCGCTCAAGACGAGGGCCGTACGGGACGGGGACGAGTACGTCGTCGACGGCCAGAAGATCTGGACGACCAACGGCGACACGGCGGACTGGATCTGGCTCGCCACCCGCACCGACCCCGACGCCCCGCCCCACAAGGGCATCACGATGCTGCTGGTCCCCACGACCGACCCCGGCTACTCCTGCACGGTGATCCGCACGCTCGCCTCCCACGACACGACGGCGAGCTACTACGAGAACGTCCGCGTCCCCGTCACCCGCCGGGTCGGCGCCGAGAACGAGGGCTGGCGCCTGATCACGAACCAGCTCAACCACGAGCGCGTCACGCTCGCCGCGCACGGCACGATGGCGATCCGCGCCCTCGCGGACGTCCAGCGCTGGGCCGGGGAGACGAAACTGGCCGACGGCCGCCGCGTCCTCGACCTCCCCTGGGTACGCCGCCGCCTCGCCCAGACCCACATCAAGCTCGACGCCCTGAAACTCCTCAACTGGCAGATGGTCCAGGCCGTCCAGAACAACACCCTCACCCCCCAGGACGCCTCCGCCGTCAAGGTCTACGGCTCCGAGGCCCGCCGCGACGCGTACGCCTGGCTCCTGGAGATCGTCGGCGCACCGGGCGCGCTCCAGGAGGGCTCGGCGGGCGCGGTGCTCCACGGCGAACTGGAACGCGGCTACCGCTCGGCCGTCATCTTCACGTTCGGCGGCGGCAACAACGAGATCCAGCGGGAGATCATCACGTGGATCGGCCTGGGGATGCCGAGGGTGCGCCGCTGATCGCCGGCATCGGGCCCTGGCTCCGGGACCCGCGCCCGTCCCGGAGCCACACGCGATCTCAGACCCGCCGCAGCCACTCCCGCAGCGCGCCCGCCGTCGTCTGCGCGTACTCGTACATCATCGACTGATGGTCGCCCTCCGTCACCACCGTGTCGTACGCGAAGTCCCAAGCGGGACTCCAGTCGTGGGTGCTCACGGCGTCCTCGTCCGTGCCACCGAACCAGCGCTCCTGCGCGCTGACGAGGACGACCGGGGTGGTGACGGGCCGGGGCTCCCAGTGCTCCAGGAGTTCGAGGTAGGCGCCCTGCGCGGTGGCCTGGTCGTCGGTGATCAGCCCCCACACCCCGTCGTTGACGGCGATGTTGCGGAACTGCTCCTCGACCTTCTCCCGCGGGACCCGGTCCTTCGGGAACCAGCTGTCGAGCAGGACGACGGCCTTCGGTGCCAGGCCGCGCTGCTCCAGGCGGTGGGCGACGGCGTGCGCGAGCCAGCCGCCGGAGGAGTATCCGGCCAGGGCGATCGGGGTGTCCGCGAAGCGGCGGGCCATCGCTTCGGTGAGCGTGTCGACGATGAGGTCGCCGCCGGCGGGGAGCGGCTCGCCGTCGCCGAAGCCGGGGTACGACAGGCCGTACACGTCGTGCAGCCCGTGCAGGTGGAGGGCGAGCCGGGCGAAGTTGTGCGGCCCCGAGGGGGCGACGACCGGAGGCAGGCAGACGAGGGCGGTGGCGCCCGCCGGCCCGGTGGCGAGCCGCCGGACCTCCCGGGCCACGCCGTGCTTCTCGTCGTATTCCTCCGGCGTGTGGAACACCGGCCGGAGTTTGGCGGCTGCTTGGAGGATGCGGTTGGCCTCGGAGTACATGCCGACCTTGCACCCGTGGCGGTAGAGGTCGCGGACACCGGGGACAGGCGGGTCGGACGGTGCTGGGGCCGTCCGCTCCTCGACGGCGCGGCGGGCGAGGGTCTCGATGTGCCGGGCGAGTTCCGTGGCGGTCGGTTGCTCGAAGACCACGGCCGTGGCCAGCGCGAGGCCGGTTGCGGCGGCGAGGCGGCGGCGCAGGTCGACGGAAGCGAGCGAGTCGAAGCCGAGCTCCAGGAAGCGCCGACCGGGGTCGATGTCGTCGGACGAGCCGTGGCCGAGTACGGCGGCGGCCTCGGCGCGGACGAGTTCCAGGGCGGCACGGGCGTCCGTCACGCGCGCGGCCGGGTCGACGGAGGACTCCTCCGAGGACTCGCCCGGTGCCGGAAGCCCGTCGGCGGGAGGGCGGACCACGTCGAAGAAGCGGTCGGCCCGGATGGTCCTGCGCAACTGCACGAAGTGGTCCCAGTCCATGTCGGCGACCGTCAGGCCGGTCCCCCCGGCGGCGACCGCCCGCTCCATCTCCGCGATCGCGTCTTCCGGCGCCAGGTGCCGCAGGCCGCGCCTGGTCAGGAAGTCCTGCACCCCGTCACCCGCACCCATGCCGGCCTCGGCCCACGGGCCCCAGGCGATGGCCGTCGCGGCGAGCCCCCGGGCGCGGCGCTGCCGGGCCAGGGCGTCGAGGTAGGAGTTGCCTGCGGCGTAGGCGGTCTGGCCGGAACTTCCCCAGATCCCCGTGACGGACGAGAACATGACGAAAGCGTCCAGCTCGGTGTCCCCGAGCAGCTCGTCGAGGTGGCGGGCGCCCGCCACCTTGCCGGCCACCACTTCGGCGAACCCGGCCAGGTCCGTCTCGGGGAGCGGCGCGAAGCGGCCCATGACGCCCGCGGCGTGCACCACGGCGGACAGCGGCTGGTCCTCGGGCAGCGAACCGAGGACCGCGGCGAGCTGCTCGCGGTCGGCGGCGTCGCAGCCCACGATCACGGTCTCGGCGCCGAGTTCGGACAGTTCGGCACGCAGCCCGGCCGCGCCCGGCGCGTCGGGACCGCGGCGGCTGGTCAGCACGAGCCGGGCGGCGCCGTTGCGGGCGAGCCACCGGGCGCAATGGGCGCCGAGGGCTCCGGTGCCGCCGGTGACGAGGACGGTGCCTCGGGGGCGCCAAGGGGTCGCGGAGACATCGGCGGGCAGAGCCGAGGAAGCGGCGGGTACGGCCCGGGAGTCGGCCGGCTCCGCCGGAACCAGGCGGCCGGCGAGTAGTCCCGTGGAGCGGACCGCGAGCTGGTCCTCGTCGCCCGGCGCGGTCAGGGCGGCGCCGAACAGGTGGAGGGACTCGTCGTCCAGTTCTGCGGGCATGTCGATCAGTCCGCCCCAGGCGTGCGGGCGTTCGACGGCGAGGGTGCGGCCGAGGCCCCAGAGCATGGCCTGGTCGGCGTCGACGGCCTGCTCGGTGTCGTCCGTGGCGACCGCGCCCCGGGTGGCGCACCACAGGGGCGCGTCGAGGTCCAGGTCGGCCATGGCCTGGGCGAGGGCGCAGGTGAGCGCGATGCCGTCGCTGAGGACGGGGTGCTCGGTGTGCGGGGTGGTGTCGAGGGCCAGCAGGGACAGGACGCCGCCGAGCCTGCCCCCGGCGGTGGTGACCTGCTTCTCCAGCATCTCGGTGAGCTCGGCACGGTCGGCGTCGTCGGCGCGCAGGTCCACCCGTACGGCCTCGCCGCCGAGCAGCTCGACGACCCACGCCACCCGCGACAGCAGCTCCTCGTCGGCACCGAGGGGCGGGACGAGCAGCAGCCAGACACCAGAGAGCGACGGCAGCACGGGGAGCTCGACCGGCTGCCACGCGATGCGGTGGCGCCAGCCGGCGGGGTCGGTGCGGCGCTGCCTGGGCGCTTCCTGCGAGGGGGCGGCGGTGCGGGCGGGCCGTTCCATCCAGTACCGGCGGCGCTGGAAGGCGTACGTCGGCAGGTCGACGTGGTCGGTGCCGAGACCGTCGTACGGGGTCTGCCAGTCGACGGGGAAGCCGTGGACGTGGAGTTCGGCGAACGCCGCGAGCAGGCTTCGGTCCTCGGGGCGGCGGGCCCGGCAGGCGGACGTCATGACCAGGCCGTCGGCGTCCTCGGGGAGGCAGCCGGGGCCGAGGGCGGTCAGCACGGCGTCGGGGCCGAGTTCGAGGTAGCCGGTCGCGCCCTCCCGGTACAGGCAGCGCATGCCGTCGAGGAACCTGACCGGTTCCCGCACGTGGCGCACCCAGTACTCCGGGGAGCACAGCTGCTCCTCGCCGGCGCGTTCGCCGGTGACGTTGGAGACGACGGGGATCTGCGGCGGGTGGTAGGTGACGGCCTCGGCGACCTCACGGAAGGCGGCGAGCATGTCGTCCATGTGCGGCGAGTGGAAGGCGTGGCTGACGTTGAGCCGCCTGGTCCCCCGGCCCCGCTCCTCCCATACGGCGGCGATCCGCGCGACGGTCTCCTCGTCACCGGCGACGACGGTGGCGAGCGGGCCGTTGACGGTGGCGACGCCCGCCTGCCCGTCGAGGCCGGTCAGGGTGTCGAGGACCTCTTCCTCGCTCGCTTGGATCGCGGTCATCGCACCGCCGGAGCGGCACGCCTGCATCAGCCGTCCCCTGGCCGCGACCAGCGAGCAGGCGTCGTCCAGGGACCACACCCCGGCGACGTGGGCGGCGGTCAGCTCGCCGATGGAGTGCCCGATCAACAGGTCGGGGGCCACGCCCCAGGACTCGGCCAGGCGGAAGAGCGCGGTCTCGTGCGCGAACAGGGCGGGCTGGGTGTAGGCGGTACGGTGCAACAGCTCGGCGTCCGTCGCCCCCTCGGCTGCGAACATGACGTCCCGTAGGGGGCGCTGGAGGTGCTGGTCCATCCGGGCGCACACCTCGTCCAGCGCCCGCGCGAAGACGGGGTACGTCCGGTACAGCCGCTGCCCCATGCCGTGCCGCTGGCTGCCCTGCCCGGTGAAGAGCACCGCCAGCTTCCCGCCGTCCCCGGCCGGCCCGCCCTCCCCCTGCACCAGGCCCATGGCCGGGCGTCCTTCGCCCAACGCCTCCAGGGCGCCCAGGAGTTCGTCCCGGTCGGCCGCGACGGCGACGGCGCGGTGCTCGAAGCGGGTACGGCCGGCGAGGGTCGCTCCGACACCGGCCAGGGGCAGGTCCGGGTGACCGGCGAGGTGACCGGCGACGCGCTTGGCCTGCGCCCGTAGGGCCTGACCGGTACGGGCGGACAGGACGACGGGCAGCAGAGCCGCCTCGGGATCCGGCCCCGGTCCTGGCGGCTCCTCGATGATGACGTGCGCGTTGGTTCCGCTCACCCCGAAGGCGGAGACCGCCGCCCGGCGCGGACGGCCGGCGCGCGGCCATGGCACCGGCTCCCGCAGCAGCTCGACACTGCCCGCGGACCAGTCGACGTGCGGGGTGGGTTCCCTCACGTGCAGGGTGCGCGGCAGCAGCTCGTTGCGCATCGCCATGACCATCTTGATCACGCCGGCCACCCCCGCCGCCGCCTGGGTGTGCCCGATGTTCGCCTTGAGCGAGCCCAGGTACAGCGGCCGGTCCTCGGGCCGTTCCTGGCCGTACACGGCGACCAGCGCGCTCGCCTCGATCGGGTCGCCGAGCGCGGTCCCGGTGCCGTGTGCCTCGACCACGTCGACATCCGCCGGGCCCAGCTGGGCAGACGCCAGGGTCCGCCGGATCAGCCGCTGCTGGGACGGGCCGTTGGGCGCGGTCAGGCCGTTGCTCGCACCGTCCTGGTTGGTGCCGGTGCCGCGCACCACCGCCAGCACCCGGCGGCCGGCCCGGCGGGCGTCCGAGAGCCGTTCGAGGAGCAGTACGGCGGCGCCCTCCGCCCAGCCGGTGCCGTCCGCGTCGGCGGAGAACGCCTTGCAGCGGCCGTCCGGGGCCAGACCGCGCTTGCGGCTGAACTCCAGCAACATGCCCGGCGTCGACATCACGGTGACGCCCCCGACCAGCGCCAGGTCGCACTCGCCGGCGCGCAGTGACTGCGCCGCCAGGTGCATCGCGACCAGAGAGGACGAGCACTGCGTGTCGACGGTCAGAGCCGGTCCCTCGAACCCGAAGGTGTAGGAGACACGGCCGGAGACGACCCCCAGGGCGTTACCGGTGAGCATCTGCCCCTGCGCCTCCTGCGGCGCCTCGTGCCAGGCGGGCCCGTAGTCCTGGAGGGAGACGCCGGCGAACACCCCCGTGCTGCTTCCGCGCAGCGCGTGCGGATCGATCCCCGCGCGCTCCAACGCCTCCCAGGAGATCTCCAGCATCAGCCGCTGCTGGGGGTCCAGCGCCAGTGCCTCGCGCGGGCCGATGCCGAAGAAGCCGGGGTCGAAGTCCTCCGCTCCCTTGAGGAATCCGCCGTGCCGGGTGTACGCGGTGCCGTGCCGCTCCGGGTCCGGATCGTAGAGCCCCTCCAGGTCCCAGCCCCGGTCGTCCGGCAGGTCGCCTATGACGTCCCTGCCCTCGGCGACCAGCCGCCACAGCGCCTCCGGGGAGTCCACGTCTCCAGGAAGCCGGCAGCCGAGCCCGACGACAACCACCGGGTCGTCCGCCGTGCCGGCACGTCCGCCGTCCACCACACCTGCCGTGTCCCGGACCGTTCCGGGACCGAGCAGCTCGTGGCGCAGGTGTTCGGCGAGCGCGAGCGGTGTCGGGTAGTCGAACAGCACGGTGGCGGGCAGGCGCAGCCCGGTCGCCTCCGCCATGCCGTCCCGGAGCCGCTGCGCCCGCTGCCGGTACACGCCCAGGCGCCGCCACGGCGCCCGGACGTCGACGAGGCCGGATCCGTCCCCGTCCGCCGCCCGGGAGATCTGCTCCTTCAACAGGTCCAGCAGCAGGGAGTGCTGCTCGGCGGGCTGGAGGTCCGCCAGACGATTCCGCAGCGTCTCGCCTTTCTCGGCAAGTGTGGGTGCGGGGGAATCCGGAACATCAATGGTCATGTGTGCCCAACTTTCTAGTGCACCGCAAAACATCGAAACAGTCGACAGTCGGCCTTGGAATCCGCTCACGAATTTCGCATGGCGAGGCAGACCATAGATTTAGCGGACGCCGATCGTCCAGCGCGGCAAATATGGCGATGAGTTTATAGAGAATGCCGGCAGGGGTGGAGCGCCATCCTCGCGAAATTCACAACCCTTCACCGGATCGAGGCACGGGTGCGGTATTTCCCCAATCGGCGGTGATCTGACCGACGATACGGGTTTCATTGAAAACCACCGAAAAAGCGCTAAACGGGCCTCAAGGGTAGAAGGTACATTTCGGACCTAGCCATCGCCTCCGGCGTGGCAGCCTTGCACTCGTCGAATAATCGATTTAGGCTGCGGGATTTCGTGTACTTAGCGTGAGTCCCGAAAGGAGCCAAGATGCGTGGGGCGAACTCCGCGCCGACTCTCCGCGTCGTCGAGGTCGTGGAGTTGCTGGCCCGTAGCGGCGACGATCCACTTCGCTACACCGACATCTCGCGGGAACTGGGCCTGAGCCAGGCCACGACACACGCCATCCTGAAGACGCTCTGCGACCGGGGGTGGGCGAGCCGCGACCCGGTCAGCAAGACCTTCGCGCTCGGTCCGGGGCTTGCGTTCATCGCCGAAGTCGTGACCATGCGTCCGTTCGCGCGTGTCGCGCACGCCGCCGCGATCGATCTGGCGGCCGAATTCGGGTATGCCGCGTCGGTGAGCGAGAAGGTCGGCGACGCGCTGGTGGTCACGGCATTCGAAGGAGGGGAAAACCCCTGGCCGGGTGACAGCATTCCGTATGCACCGCCATTCGGTGCCGGATTCGCGGCGTGGGACACCGATGAAGGGCGACGTGCCTGGATCCAGCGGGCCGCTTCTGCCGGTACCGAAACCGCCGCGCGCCTGGAAGAAGCCCTTGACCATACGCGCGAGCGCGGATTCGACGTGGATTACACCTCACCTGCCTTGGCTGATGCGGCAGGCTTGGTCGACACGCTCGCCAGCGGCGCGATCGCACTTCCGGCCGGCATTCGGGGGACGCTCGACCGTCTGCGCGCGGAATTCAGCGCCGTCGGATTTCCTCATAACGACTCCGGCCGCGAACCGGTCGCAGCTGTCGCCGCACCCGTGTTCGACCGCCAGGGGCGGGTGGCCTGTCTGCTCTCGGTACACCCCCTCGTCGATCTGCCCGGCCGAAAGATCGACGCCATCGGCCAACGCCTCCTCGGACTCACCACGGCGATCGGCGCCTCCATCGGAACCCCTCGCGCATGACGTCCGCATCGGACACTTGAGAGCCTGCCGTTCGAAACCGGACCGGCGGGGCACAGGCATCGTCCGCGGAAGCGATCCCCACGCCCGAGCGCCGCCGATCAGGCCGGCTTTCACATGCCGTGCAGCCTCTGCGCGGTGAGCGGATCCATGTACACCCGGGTGAGCTTGGTGCTGCTGATGCGCCAGCGCCCGTCGACGAGGGTGTACTCCTCGTGGTAATGCCCGAATCCGATGACCCTGACCACGCCCAGCCAGATCAGCAGATCCTGCAACGCCCACACACCTGTCGCGGTCGTCGGCGAGGTGACGGTGATTTCGGGCATGTGTCCGTGGTGGACGGTCTGGGCGCTGCCGATGGTCAGCTTGAGGAATCCGATGAAGGCGTCCGCGCCGGTCATTTTGGGCCCGAAGGAGCCGGTCGTGTCGACCGCGACATCATCGGTCAGCTGCTGCCTGAGTAGCGCCCAGTTCTTGGTGTCGATCGACTGGAAGTAGCGCGCCTTGAGCTGTTTGATCGCCCGGACGGCCACCACGGACACGGCGGGATCCACCGCATCGGGGGTCGACACGCGAGCGGGCTCCGCAATCGCCGGCGCGGCGTGCGCCAGTCCAAGGGCCGCCGTCGCCGCCCCGGTTCCGATCAGGAAGCGCCGTCGGGTGGCGTCGCGGTCGCGTCCCGGCGCCATCACGACTCGTCCATGAGCAGGCGAGTCGACTTGATGGACGTGATCAACCACCGACCTCCGCGAAGGGAGTAGGTGTCGTGGTCGTGTCCGAAAGCCAGGGCACGCTTGCCGTCCGGCTGCACCGTGAGCACCTCCATCGCCCAAGTGGCTTTGACGCTCCTTGGAGAGGCGAGGGTGATCGCCGGCATGTGCCCGTGGTGCACGGTGACGGTCTTGTCGTAGTTGCGCTTGAACAGGGCCAAGCAGTTCGACGCGCCGATGACGCGGTCGCCGCCCAGCGCGGTCGTGTCGACAACGACATCGCTTGCGAGGACGGACCTGAGGTCGTCCCAGTCCTTGGTGTCGAGGATTCTGCAGTACCGCGCCTTGAGGAACTCGATCGCGTCGATCGACTGCAACGTGCTCGTATCCATCTGTTGCTCACTTGCCTTTCGTCGCCTCTGGTGGGGGCCCAGGGCGTCGTCGCGGCAGGCGGGAGGGCCGCCGCTGTCAAGAAGTGGGGGGGAGTGTGCATCTAATATTCGATACTGCTAATCGAATATTCGTCACGAACGCTAGCCTCGGGGTCTCCTTCGTGTCAAGATCGGCAGACGGGCCGCTGCCCGGGTCGGGTCAGGCCCCGGCGCCTTGAGATCTTCCGTCCGGCCAGGCCGAGTTCGGCCATGAGTTGGCGACGGTGTTCACCGACACCCGCCGGCGCATCTCCCGCGCCGTGGGCGGGCGGAGCCCATGAAAAAAGGGTGGCCCGCGCAAAGGCGGGCCACCCTCAACTGTCGGTGTGTCAGGGGATGTTCTGGTACAGCGCGGTGATCTGGTTGGCGGTCAGGGCGTACGCGTACGCCTGTACGTCACTGACGGAGCCGTTGAGCCAGGCCGTCTGGGTGCCGCCGGACAGGCCCCGGCCGAGGACGAGGTTTCCGGTCGCCGCCCAGGGGGTGACCCCGGTCGTGGTCGCCGCGAGGGTGCCGTTGACGTACAACTGGGCCGTTTTTGTCGCGGCGTTGTAGACGCCGGTCAGGTGGGTCCAGGTACCCGCCGCGGCGTTCGCCGCGTACGTGTACGTCGTCGTCGGGCTCGCGGAGTCCGCGCTGGTGAACGCCAGCGCCCAGCCGGGGTTTCCGGTGTGGGAGTGGTTGTACTGGAGGGCGAACGGCGAGGTCTGGGTGCCCTCTTCGGCCAGGACGGTCTGGTCGGCCGTACCGGCGGAGCCGAGCTTCACCCACGCGGAGAGCGTGAAACTGCCGGTGTCCGCGACGACTTGGGGGTTCGCGCTGACCGCGTACCCGGTGCTGCCGTCAAGGCCCAGCACCGTGCCCCGAGTTGAATCGGTGGCCCAGCTCGCGCCGCCCGTCAGGGTGAGCGGGTTGTTGCCGAGGTTCGGGTTCGCGCCCGCCGCGTTGAGGGTGTTGAGCGTGTCGGTCGCGGCGGTGTCGGTCGCGACCGGCATTCCGTCGCCGTCGTCCAGGCCCCAGGTGTCGACGGGGGACAGCAGCGCCGTGGTGAGCGCCCCGAAGGCCGGGTTGGACAGGTTGACGTGGTCGCCGCTGTCGGCGGTCGCCGCGAGTTTCTCCTCCCCGGTCGTCGCGTCCGTCACGGCCACGGCCGCGTCGAAGTCCGCGAAGTAGACGGCGGGCGTGGCCCAGGGGTTGCCCAGGTTCATGCCGCCGAGGAACGCGTTGACGTCCGTGCGGTTGTCGTCGGTGGTGCTCGTGCACGGGTCGTTCGGGGTGGCGCCGTCCCCGGCGAAGCCCTCGCAGGGGGTCAGCGAGGTGAGGACGACGTTCACGCCCCAGCCCTGGAGCTGCTGCACCAGCTCCGTGTAGCCGTCGGCGTCCAGGTCGTCACTGGTGGACCCGGCCAGCAGGTCTTCGAGCCCGGCGTCCACGACGACCGTGGACAGTCCGGGCTGGTCGAGGATGTCCCGGTCGAGCCGGGAGAGCACCGAGGGGCCGCCGACCGAATTGCCGCTGTACGTCTCGGGGTTGTCGGTCATGAGCTGGTTGGCCTCGATGCCCTCGGCGAGCACGCCGTAGGGACTGGCCGTCGTGGGTTCGGCGGCGGTCAGGCCGTCGGCCACCCGGTACCCGTTGGAGTTGGGCAGCGTCGTGTTCGGCTGGAACGGGTCCACCAGATGGTCCCCGAGGACCGCCTCGGTGGGTACGTTCGCCGACTGCACGTCCAGACCGGTCACCAGGTCGGTGAAGTTGCCGTACGCGGCGGCGGTGGTCGTGAACGGCGTGGCGCTGGTGCCGGTGGTCAGGTCGCCGCTGCCGTTCGCGGTGATGTACTCGTAGGAGCCGCCCGCGTACGTGTGCTGCACCAAGTACGGGACGGCGTTGCTGAGTTGGTAGGAGACCAGCAGGTACTGGTTCGCGGTGACGGTGAACGGCAGCGGGTCGCTGTAGACCATGCCGCCGACCGGGACGGTCACCGCCTGGGCGCCGCCGAACTTCAGCGTCGTCGGCGTCCCCGACGGGACCGAGCCGATCGCGTTCGGCGTGGAACTGACGGCGATCGTCGCGTGCCCGATGGACAGCTTGCTCGTGCCGAGCGCGTTGTCGAGCTTGACGCGGACCGTGGACCCGGAGACCGACGGCTTCAGCGCCACCCGGATCGTCTGGTTCGCGTACGTGCCGCCGCCCGGCAGCCCGAAGCTGCCCTCGGTCGCGCCGGACCAGGCACCGGTCCAGGACTGGCCCGAGGGCGCGGCGGCGTAGGTGCCGTTCGCCTCGGCAGTACCGGCGGTCGTGTTGCGGGTGCCCAGCGCGAACACGTGCAGCGTCGGCTCGCTCGGCCCGGCCGCGCCGGTCAGGTCGGGCAGGGTCACCGAGGCGATCGTCCGCGCCGGGTCGACCGGCACCGAGAACGCGTACAGCTGCCGGTTCGCGGTGCTCTGGGTGGAGCCGTTGGCGTGCGGGAAGACCGCCGCCGCGATCGAGCTGTCCGTGTTGGACCAGTCGGGCACGGTCAGCATGTACGTCGCGCTGGTGCCGTCCGTGTAGGTGATCTGGCCGCTCGCCGGGCAGAACCCGTCGGCGTCGTCGCCGGTGAAGCAGTACGCGGCGCTGACCCGGGTCCCGGCCGGTACGTACGGCGAGGTGGTGTCACCCGCGATGGCGCCGGGCGAGCTGAGGTTGGTGTACGTCGAGGCGGTCAGGAAGACCAGGGCGCTGCCCTGCGCGGAGTAGTTCACGGTCTGGTTGGCCGCGAGGAGGTTGTCCTTCTGCCCCGAGCCGAAGGCGGGCAGCGTCATGGTGGCGCCGTCGACGGTCACCTTCCCGCCGCTCGTCCAGCCCGCGTCGGCCCAGTCGGTCGCCGAGAAACTGTGCCCGTTGCCGTCGAAGTTGGCCGCGGTCATGTTGCTGTCGGCGCTGACGCCCACATTGTTGAAGCAGGCCGCGAGGCTCGCGCAGGTCGTGTTCGGGTGCCCGGCGGCCAGGAACGGGTAGGCGGACGTGCCCGACACGTCACCGGCGCCGTCCACGGCGTACACGTACAGGGTGTGCGGACCCGGGGACGGCGGGACGACCGTCACCGTCGCCTTGTTGCCGCTCGCGGTCACCGTCTCGTTCGCGGGTGCGCCGCTCGTCGGCGGCGGTACGTCGAGGTGGTAGACGAACTTCGTCGCGGTGGTGCCGGAGCCGGTGATGTCGAACTTCCCCGAGGTGCCCGCAGCCGCGCCGACGGCCGCGTCGGTGACGTCCGTGTTCGGGTAGAGGTTGCTCTCCGAGGCGAGCGTCGGCTCGTCCGGTGCGGTCGGCTCGGCGGTGAAGTGGCAGGTGGGGGACTGGCTGTACGTCGTCGACGCCATCCCGTCGGTGACCGTGACGTCCCAGTCGACGGTCTTCCCGGCCGCCAGCGACGACACGAACGACGCCGGGAGCGAGGCCGTCGCGTACGTGTTGCTCGCCAGGTTGTCGCCGCTCTTGACCGTCGCCTTCGTGGTCGTGCCGTCCACCCAGTACTGGAACGTCGCCTGGAGCTTGTCCCCGTTCGGGTCCTTCACCTTGGCGCGCAGCACCGGCGGCGTCGACGCGATCGTCTTGCCCATGTACGGGTACGGCGACGAGGTGTCGCAGGCCGCGTCGGCGGCGCCGGACACGGCGGCCATGGTCGCGGCGGTGGGGGCGCTCGGCGGGTTGTCGTAGAAGATCTGGAGCGTCGGGTTGTGCGAGAACCGCTTGAACCCCAGGTCGTTGCGGCCGGCCTCCATCGAGTCCTCGCTCAGCGTGGCGGTGAAGCTCGTCGAGTGCCCGCTCGCAGCCTTCTTGATCGGCGTCAGGACATTGAAGCCGTTGGTCGAACTGCCGTTGTTCGGGCACAGCGAGGGGTTGTACGCCGGACCGAAGCTCGCCGACGTCGAGTAGCTGTTGTACTTCGGCCGGTTGCTCCAGTCGGTGCCCGAGCCGATGCCCCGGGACCAGTGCAGGTTGACGGTCGCCGTCGTCGCGCAGGACGCCGAGTAGATGTCCGTCGCGTCGACCTCGGCGCTGTTGATCGTCGCGCCGAAGATCGTCTTGGACAGGCTCCACTGGTAGATGGCGTGCTCGTCACCCGTGTTGCAGGAACCCTCGGGCCAGCCGTTGTAGCCGACGCCGAGATAGCCGTTGTCGGCCAGCGAACCCGTCTTGTTGTAGAAGGACGTGCCGGGGCAGCCCTGCTTCACCTCGTCGAACGCCGGGTTCGCGTAGTCGACCGGGTGCCAGTTCACCGAGGGGTCGACGTACACCGGGAACACGGTCCCGGCGCGGGTGAGCATCGCCTTGTCCGGTACGAGGGTCAGCGTGCCGTGGCCGAGGCGCGTGCCGACGCCGGCGACGCGGGCGGCCAGGCCCGGGTGCGCGGCGTCGGAGGCGTCGGCCGCGACCTTCGCCTTGGTGTGCAGGGCGAGGTTGGAGTCCCACTGGAGCGGGGTGGGGGAGTCGGCCACCGCTGTGCCGTGCGTGTCCGTGACGGTGAGTCCGCCGTTCGCCGCGGTGGCCAGGTGTCCTCCGTTCACCTGAGCGCCCAGGCGCAGGGCGGCCAGCGCGGGGTTGCGTGCGGCGGTGGCGTCGTGGACGACGAGGGTCTCGCTGGGGCCGCCGGACGCGGTGGCGGTGACCTGGAGGTCTACGCCGGGGAGTACGGCGGGGTAGGTGGCGGTGTCGCCTGCGATGCGCGGGGCGGGGAGGGGGGTTGGCCAGGTCAGAGTGAGGGCGGTGATGCCGGATCGGGTGACCGCGAGAGGGGCCGTGCCGCCGCCGGAGAAGGAGACCGTGCCGTACGCCGTGGCCTTCGGGGACCAGGTGCCGTCGGGGCGGTGCGTGAGCGTCAGGTCCACCGGGACCCAGCGGCCGGAGTGCCGGGTTCGCACCGGCAACGGGTTGGAGACCGTACGGAAGCCGCCGCCGGGCTCCGCCTCCACCTGGAGGGTGGGGCTGGTGAGGGACGGGACGGTGACCGGTTTTCCGGTGCTGTGCGCCTGCGCTGCGGCGGCCTGCATGGCGGTGCCGTCGGCCGAGGTGGGGCCGTAGCCGTCCGGGAGGACCGGTGAACCGGCGCTGTCCGCAGGGGACTTGGTGACGGGGGCGCTCTTGCCGGTGACCTGGAGGCCCGCGGCCGGGCGCGGGGTCGCCGCCGCTGCGGGGGTGGTGGCGAGGCCGGCCGCGCCGACCGCCAGGATCGCGGCGACCGCCAGGGCCGCGCTGGGTCTGTGGATTCGCGCACGTGTACGAGGTGGGTGCATCGGATTCCCGTCTGCGGAAGGTCTTTCGGAGACTGGCGTGAGTGGTCGTTCGGAACTCCGCAAAGATCAGCCGGGCAGGTGAGAGACGTATGTGGTCATGTCAAGAATCAGGGAAGAGGTTCCTGTTGACCGATGCGCGGCAAATCGACGGACACGTACGGTCCGTTGCGTCGTGAAGATCGACAGTGCCGTGTGAAGGAGCAAGTCCTTGCCCAGGACGACAGGTTCGCAGGGCGGCCCGAGACCCGACGGCCGCCTGAGACGAGGGCTGACCGCCCTGACCGCGGTGATCTCCGTGATCGTCGGCGTCACCGGCGCCGCGCAGCCGTCCCACAGCCGTACGCAGCCGGGCTACGCCCAGGTGAAGCCGGTTCCGGTGACGGCCGTGCGGTCGCACTACGGTCCCGTACGGCATCTCGCGAACTCGCCGTCGCCGAAGGTGACTTGGCCCAGCGGGGCGGCGGGGTTCAGTGCGGCGGGCTCGACGGCGGGGCGTACGGCGGCGGCGTCCGGAACCCGGCTCAGGGCGGGCAGCCTGCCGATCTGGCTCACGCCCTCGTCCGGCAAGGCCGCGTCCGGCAAGGCCGCTTCCTCAGGCAACTCCTCTGTTTCCGGCGCACCTTCTTCCTTCACGCACACCACCGCACGCGTCCTCCCGCAGCGCGCCGCCCAGTCCGCCGGAGTCGACGGTGTCCTCCTCCAGCTGACCGGCCTCCCCAAGGCCAAGTCTCAACTCGCCCTGGACTACCGCGACTTCACCGCCGCGTTCGGCGCCGACTGGGGCTCGCGCCTCCGCCTCGTCCAGCTCCCCGCCTGCGCCCTGACGACGCCGAGCCGCGCGGCCTGCCGTACCCAGACCCCGGTGGCCTCCACCAACGACACCAAGGCGCAGACGATTTCGGCGCCGCTCGCCCTCGCACAGAGCACCTCCACGCAGAGCGCCCCCGCACACAGCGCCCTCGCGCAGACCACCTCCGCGCAGAGCACCTCTGCGCAAAGCACCTCCGCCCAGAGCGACGTAGTCATGGCCGCCACCGCCGCCCCCACCGGAGGCGGCGGCGACTTCACCGCCACCTCCCTCAAGTCCTCCAGCACCTGGCAGGCCGGCGGCAGTACCGACGCGTTCACCTGGTCGTACCCGATCACCGGCCCCGCCGTACCCGGAGGCCTCGCCCCCAACCTCGCGCTGGGCTACGACTCGCAGAGCGTGGACGGCCTCACCTCGTCCACGAACAACCAGGCGTCGGTCGTCGGCGACGGCTTCTCCCTGCCGAGCAACTACATCGAGCGCTCGTACGCCTCCTGCCACGACAACCCGGCGGGAACCACCAGGACTTGGGACAACTGCTGGTCCTCCGACAACCAGCTCACCCTTTCCCTCAACGGCACGGCCACGACCCTCGTCAAGGACGACACCACCGGCGCCTACCGCGCCCAGGGCGACTCCGACGAGCGCGTCGAGCGGCTGACCGGCGCCTCCAACGGCGCCCAGAGCGGCGAGTACTTCCGGGTCACCACCGCGAACGGCACCCAGTACACCTTCGGCCTGAACCAGCTCCCCGGCTGGGCCTCGGGCGACGCGGCCACGAACTCGGTGCTGACGCAGCCCGTCTACGCCACCGCCTCCGGCCAGCCCTGCTACAACGCGACCTGGGCCAGCTCCTGGTGCCAGCAGGGCTACCGCTGGATGCTGGACTACGTCAAGGACACCCACGGCGACGTGATGTCCTACTTCTACACACCGACGACCGCGCACTACGCGCGCAACCTCGGCAAGACCGCCGACACCCCGTACATCCGCGACGCGGCCCTCGCGAGGATCCAGTACGGCCAGCGCGACGGCTCGGTGTACTCCACCAGCCCCGCCGCGCAGGTCACTTTCACCTACAACGGCCGCTGCGACACCTCCGCGACGGGCTGCGCGACCTCCACGCTGACCAGCTCGACCGCGTCGAAGTGGCCCGACGTGCCGTTCGACCTCGACTGCGCGAGCGGCGCGGCCTGCTCCTCCAACTCGCCCACGTTCTGGAGCGAGAACGAGCTGACGGGCGTCCAGACGCAGGCGCTGGTCGGCACCACCGAGACGAACGTCGACGCGTGGGCGTTCACGTACTCCTTCCCCGCCACCGGGGACGCGACCACGCCCTCCCTGTGGCTCAACTCGGTGACCCGCACCGGCCAGGACACCTCCGGCGGCGGTTCCACGGCGTCGCTCGCCATGCCCCAAGTCACCTTCTCCGGCACCCCGTTGTCGAACCGGGTGGACCTGACCGACGGCTACCCGCCCATCACCCGCTACCGCCTCAACACCATCACCACCGAGTCCGGCGGCATCATCAGCGTCGGCTACTCGGCCCCGGCCTGCGGCGGCGGCACCCCGAGCGACGCGAGCCACAACACCAGCCTGTGCTACCCGGGTTACTGGACGCCCACCGGCCAGACCGCGCCGATGCTGGACTGGTTCAACAAGTACGTCGTCACCACGGTCACCCAGCAGGACCCGACCGGCGGCGGCGTCAACGACACGATCGTCACCCGCTACACGCCCGTAGGCACCCCCGCCTGGCATCACGACGACAACCCGCTCACCCCCGCCGCCCAGCGCACCTGGGACCAGTGGCGCGGCTACGGCGGTATGAAGGCCATCACCGGCACCGCGCCCGACCCGGTGACCGAGACCGACTACACGTACTTCCGCGGCATGGACGGCGACACGCTCTCCAGCGGCACCCGCGCGGCGTCCGTCACCGACTCCCGCGGTGACCCGGCGGTCACGGACTCACCCCAGTACGCGGGCCTGACGTACGAGGCGATCCTCTACAACGGCCTGAACAGCGGAAAGGTCGTCAACGACACGATCACCGCGCCCTGGAGCAGCGCCGTCACCGCCACCCACGCCCTGTCCGGCGGGCTGCCCGCGCAGAAGGCGTACCTCACCGGCCAGGACTCGGTGCAGGTCTACACACCCCTCGCCTCCGGCTCCACCCGCGAGACCGAGACCGACTACACCCACGACGCCCACGGCCGCGTCACCAAGGCCGACGACAAGGGCGACGTCTCCACCACGAGCGACGACCTGTGCACCACGGCGACCTACGCGGACAACACGTCCGCCTGGATCTACGACCTCGTCGACGAGACCAAGACGGTCTCCGTGAAGTGCGCGACCACCCCGACCCTCCCGGGCGACGCGGTCAGCGACAAGCGGGTCTTCTACGACGGCTCCAGCACGCTGGGCGCCGCCCCCACCGCCGGTGACCCGACGTCGACCCAGCAGGTCACGTCGTACACCGGCGCCACCCCGGTCTACTCGACCATGTCGGCCCTCACCACGGACGTCTACGGCCGCCCCCTCACCAGCACCGACGCCGACCAGCGCACCACCACGACCGCCTACACCCCGACCACCGGCGCCGCCCCCACGGCCATCGTCTCCACCGACCCGCTGGGCCAGACCCTCAGCCAGACGTACGACGCCTCGCGCGGCCTGATGCTGACGCAGACCACGGCCGCCGGGTACGTCACCAAGGCGCAGTACGACGCGCTGGGCCGCCGCACCGCCGTGTTCCGGCCCGGCATCACCGCCGCGACGACGAAGTACACGTACGTGCTCGCCGCCGGGAAGCCGAGCACCGTCACCACGCAGACCCTCAACGACGACGGCACGTACCGCAGCAGCGAACTCCTGATGGACGCGCTCCTGCGCCCCCGCGAGACGCAGATCGCGACCGTCGACGGCGGCCGGGACGTCACCGACACCGTCTACGACACGAACGGCTGGGTCGCCAAGACCACCGCCCCCTACTACGCGAGCGGCGCCCCCTCGGCGACCCTCGTGCAGGCCCAGGACGGCGACATCCCCTCGGAGACCGGCTTCACCTACGACGGCGCCGGCCGCAAGACCGTCGCCACCGCGTACGCCCTCGGCACCGCCACCTGGAACACCACCACCGTCTTCGGCGGGAACTTCACGACGACGATCCCGCCGAAGGGCGGCGTCGCCGAGTCCACGCTCACCGACGCCCGGGGCCGCAAGACCGACCTGTACCAGTACCACGCGGGCGCCGCCGCCGACCCCGTCCACGACAGCGCCTCCGACTACTCCGACACCCACTACACCTACTTCCCGGACGGCCACCAGTCCGGCCAGACCGACCCGGCCGGCAACTCCTGGTCCTGGACCTACAACCTGCTCGGCGACCAGGTCACGGCCACCGACCCCGACGCGGGCGGCTCCTCGGCGAGCTACGACAACGCCGGCCAGCTCCTGACGACCACCGACGCGCGCGGCGACCAGGCGACGTACACGTACGACAAGGACGGCCGCCGCACCGGCGTCTACGACACGACCGGCAACGCCACCGCGTCCGCCGCGAACCAGACCGCGTCCTGGACGTACGACACGCTGAAGAAGGGGTACCCCACCTCTTCCACGTCGTACCAGCTCGGTACGGGGAGCCCCTCGGTCACCAACGCCGTGCTCGGCTACACCAGCCTGGGCAAGGTCGCCGCCTCGAAGACCACGCTGGCCAACCTGCCGAGCAACCTCGCGGCGCTCGCACCCAGCGCCGGGTACACCGAGTCGTACACGTACAAGACCACCGGCACGCCGGCCACCAGCCAGTCCCCGGCGGGCGGCGGGCTCCCTGCGGAGACCGTGAGCTACGGGTACGACCAGTTCGGGCAGCCGACCAGCCTGGCCGGCACAGGGACGACCGCCTGGACGTACGTCTCCGCCATCGGCTACGACGAGTACGGCGAGCCCCTCCAGTACTCCATGGGCCCGACGACCAGCTGGGTCGACCTCACCCTCAAGTACGACGCGCAGACCGGGCAGCCCACCGACGCCAAGACCACCGACTCCAGCAGCTCCACGGTCGTCGACGACACCGCGTACACCTGGGGCAACGCGGACGTCTCCAAGGGCGCCGGGCTCCTCACCTCCACCACCGGCAGCCAGTCCGGCACCCAGTGCTACGGCTACGACTGGGCCGCCCGCCTCACCGCGGCCTGGACCGCCACCGACAACTGCGCGGCGAGCGCCGGCAGTTCGACCGTCGGGGGCCCCGACCCCTACTGGCAGAGCTGGACCTACACCGCCGACGGCCAGCGCGACACCCAGACCGACCACGGCACCACCGACACCACCACGACCTACCACTACCCGGCGCCCGGTTCCGCGACCGACCAGCCGCACACCCTCGGCAGCACCACCGCCACCGGCCCCGACGCCACCGCGAACACGGCGACCTACCACTACGACGCCTCCGGCAACACCACCACCGTCCAGGGCGGTGCCCTCGGCGACCAGACCCTCGTCTGGAACCACCAGAACCGCCTGGACACGGACACGACGTCCGGCGGCACGACGAGTTACCTCTACGGCCTCGACGGCGGCCTCGTCCTGCGCACCGATCCGACGCAGGCGACGCTCTACCTCGGCGACGAGGAGTTGGTGGAGAACCTCTCCACCAAGGCCGTCACCGGCACTCGCTACTACTCCATCGCCGGTACGACCGTCGCCGCGCGCTCCAGCAGCGGGAACATCCAGTACCTGATTCCGAACCGCCAGGGCACGGACTACCTGTCGGTCGACTACCAGACTCAGGCGGTGACCCGCCGCGAGTACCTCCCCTTCGGCGGCACGCGCGGTACGGCTCCCACGACCTGGACCGGCGGCAAGGGCTACGTCGGCGGCACCACCGACGCCGCCACCAGCCTCGTCAACCTGGGGCTGCGCGAGTACGACTCCCAGACCGGGCGTTTCATCAGCCGTGACCCGCAGTTGGAGACCACGGATCCCTCGCAGCTCACGGGCTACGACTACGCCGCGAACAACCCGGTCACCGGCAGCGACCCCACCGGGCAGAGCTGGTTCAGTTCGATCTCCAACGCGGTCTCCAGTTTCGCGGACACCGCGCAGCAGGTCATCGACCGGACGAACGGTCCCATGGCCGCGCTGGGTGTCGGGGAACTGCTGATCGGCGCCGCGTCGGACGGGCTGGGCGGGGCGCTCATGGCGACCGGCATCGGGGCGCTCGGTCCCGGGGAGGCGCTGATCGCGGCGGGGTCCATGCTGGCCGTGTCCGGGAGCGCGACGGTGGCGTCGGCGGTCGCCGCGCCGAACATCGCGTACGCCGTGCAGAACGGGGACGGCGGGGGAGGGGGTGAGGACGGGGGCGGGTCCGACGGCTCGTCCTCGGAGGATTCGAGCCGGGACGCGGACGCGCAGAAGCTGGCCGACGAGCACGGCGAGAAGGAAGGGCGCGACGCGCCGCTGTCCCTGGACAACGCCTACCGCTCCCTGGACGGTGCCCCCGAGGGCACCCGGGCCCGGCGGATGCCCGACGAACACCAGCTGAGTGCCCCTGAGGGCGAGCAAGTGGAGAACCCGGACATCGAATATCTCGACCAGCAGGGCAACATCGTCGGCTACGGCGAGATCAAGACGATCATGAAGAACAACTTCACAACCTTCAACCGCGCGCTCAAAGAGGCTGTCAAGCAGTTGCGCTGGCGCCAGGACAATTTCGGCTCGGACGTCAATCAGGTGTTCATCCAGGTTCCGGACATGGTCGATGCCTCGGAAGTCAGAGGGTGGGTCCGCAGTTACCGGAATCTGCGCATCAAGAACAACGGCAGCCTCGACAGCGTCCGAGGGTTCCGGCTCCGGGTCTACAGCGAGAGCGGCGAGAGCCGGGGCACCTTCGACGACCTCGGCGACTACGCCGACCTGGGGCATGTCGAGGGGCACACCTACTATTCGCCGAACGGGTACTCCTACTGACCGCCCGATGCCGCCCCGCCCCCGACCGAAAGGCACGTTCCTTGCCGCTCTACCGAGTGCGCGAATCTCTTCCCGACGCGACGAGCGCGCTGGCACGGGCGCGAGGGATCATGCGCGATCTGGCCTCCTGGAAGAGCATCCCCTGGCCCCAACTGGAGCCGGTGGCCACGGCCGAGCAGTACGCGCATGCGCTCCGATCCTTCGGGACCGGCCGCATCATCGGGGACCGGGAACCCGAAGCCGGGCCGCTTCTCGACGAACTGCGACGCCGTGACGCCATCACGTTCGACGAGGAACAGCCGTACTCCTGGCTGTTCCTGGCGGACCTGCGGCTCGGCCCCGACCTCGCCGACCTCTGGCCCCTGCCCGAGAGCATGACCCTCAGCCTGAACCGGACCCCGCCCTTCGGTGGTCCCGGCAGCGAGCCGGAGGACGACTGCACCGAGGAGGAGCTCGACCGGATGGTCGCCGTGCTCGGGCCGCTCATGCTGACCGCTTCCTGGAACTGCGGCTGGCGCGGACTGTCCGAGTTCAAGGGGTGCGGGGTGAAACTCTGCCTGAACAGTGTCTGGTCGGATGGGGCTGCCGAGCCGTCACCGGGAGAGTTCGGCGTCTGGATCTCCCTCGGTGGCCCGCTCGCCCGCAGGCCCGAAGGCGAAGCCTGGCTCCGGGACTCGGGACTCACGCTGGGCGAACCCCAGCACGGGTGATCCGGCGAGGGGCCGGCCCTTCGTACTGGCCTTCGTACCGTCCTTCGAAAGGAACTCCACTTGGCCTCCACACTCTGGCCCGTACTCGCCCCCTTTCCCGATGCCGGGAGCGCGTTGGCGCGGGCGCGGGCGATCATGCGCGACCTCGCCGACGGGTTCGGCCTCTGGTGGCCCGAACTGGAACCGATCAGTACGGCGGAGCAGTACGCGTACGCTCTCCGTACCTTCGACACCGCCCGCATGGTCGCGGACCGCGATCCCGTGGCCGTCTTTCCCTTCCTGGACGAACTGGTGCGGCGCGATGCCGTCACGTTCGCGGCGGATCAGCCGAGGTCATGGCTCGTGGCGGACCTGCGTCTCACTCCGGAGCTCGGTGACCTCTGGCCGCTGCCCGAAGGCGTGACGGTCTTCCTCGGCACGACCTTGCCCTTCGGTACGCCGGAGACCGAGTCCCATCATGACTGCACGGAAGAGGAACTGGACCGGATGGTCGAGGTGCTCGGGCCGTTGAGTCTGGTCGCGGACTGGGGCTGCGACTGGCGGGGTCTGTCCGACACGAAGAACTGCGGGCTGCGGCTCTGTCTGAACAGCGTCCAGATGGATCAGCACAGCCTGCCGTCCCCCGGCGAGTTCGGTGTCTGGGTCGAACTCGGCAACCGGGTCGCCTGGAAGCCGGAAGGCGAAGCCTGGCGCCGGGACTCGGGACTTGTGCTGGGGGAGCCGCGAGCGGGGTGATCCGTCCTGAGGGTGGTGCGGGGGAGCGCGAGGATGTGGGGTCCGCGCCGTACCGAGTGGGGCGATAAATCGTCATACTGGAACTCGCCGGAAAGGCAACGACGGGGGCGGCGGAGCGAGATGGCGGAGTCGAGGCTGATCCAGGGCCGGTACCGGCTGCTGGAGCTCATCGGGCGGGGCGGGATGGGCGAGGTGTGGCGGGCGATGGACGAGTCGCTCGGGCGACAGGTCGCCGTGAAGTGTCTGAAACCGCCCGGGCCGCAGCATGATGCGGGGTTCATGCGGATTCTGCGGGAGCGGTTCCGTCGGGAGGCTCGGGTCGCTGCCGGGTTGCAGCATCGGGGGGTCACCGTCGTCCATGACTTCGGGGAGTCGGACGGGGTGCTCTACCTGGTGATGGAGTTCCTCGACGGGCTCAACCTGTGCCAGATCCTTACGGCAACGGGTCATCGTCCGCTGCCCGTTCCGGACGTCGTCGACATCGCCGACCAACTCGCCGCCGCGCTCTCCTACACGCACCGCCAGGGCATCGTCCACCGTGACCTGAAACCCGCGAACGTGGTCCGCCTCGCCGACGGCACCGCCAAGATCTGCGACTTCGGCATCGCGCGGCTCGGCCACGACATCGCCGTCACCTCCCGCCTGACCGGCGTCGGCGTCGCCATGGGCACGCCGCACTACATGTCGCCGGAACAGATCGGCGGCAGCGAGGTCGACCTCCGCAGCGACCTGTACTCGCTGGGCTGCGTCCTGTACGAACTCGCCACCGGCGCCCCGCCGTTCGCCATGGACGACCCCTGGGCCGTCCTGATCGCCCACCGCGACACCCCACCCCGCCGCCCCAGCGCCCACCGCCCCGAACTCCCCGACCACCTGGACCGCATCATCCTCGACCTCCTGGCGAAGGAACCGGCGGGCCGCCCGGGAGACGCGAGCGAGATAGTCCGCCGGATCGCTTTCGGGAGGGCGCCGGGGTATGTGCCTACGGTGGTGACGGCGCAACCGGGGTTTGTTGGTGGGGGTGTTGGGGTGCGGTGGGGTGAGAGGGAGGGCGAACCGGGTCGGGGCGGGCGGCGTGGCGATGGGGGAGAGGCGGAGGAGCTCTGGCCCGGCCCGTGCACGGAAGCTGATGGGGTGGAGCCGTACGGGGAAGGCGGGGAGGCGTCCCGGCCCGACCCGCGCAGCCAAGTCGGCGATTTGCTCCAACCCGAGGCGTGGTGCCGCGCTGGTGAGCCGTCCCGCCCTGCTGAGTTGCCCCGCGCCGGTGACTTGGCTCGTTCCAACGAGCCGCCCCACTCCAGCGAGCCGCCCCGCGCCGAGAATGCCGCCCGCCCTGCTGTGAGCCCTCACCAACCCTCGCCCCCGGTAACGGCGTTCGGCACCACCCCACCCCCCACCGACCCCCGCCTCCCCCTCTGGACCCGAGGCATGACCCACGGTCCCAAAGCCACCGGACCCCGCACCCCTCCACCCCCGCAACCAGCCCTGTCCGGCAACTGGACCCCCCGCCCCGCCCTGGGCGTCGTACCGAACCCGAGCCCCCGACAACCCCCGTCCCCCGAGAAGTTGACGGCCCTCGCGCGGCGGCACAACGCGGGGCTCGGGCTGGGTGGGCTGGGGCGTTGGGTGGAGGCCGGGGAAGTGCATCGGGCCGTTGCTGCCGAGCGGGCGCAGGTGTTGGGGGCGGATCATCCTGACACCCTCGCTAGTCGGTATGAGGGCGCGTTCGCTCTCAGTCGTACCGGGCGCGCGCAGGACGCGTTGCGGGAGTATCAGCAGGTCGCGGCGGCCCGTGCGAGGTGCCTCGGTGACGATCATTCCGACACTCTCGCCGCGCGCCAGGAAACGGCGTACGTGCTGGGGCAGTTGGGCCGGCATCTGGAGGCGCACCAGATGTACACGACCGTCCTCGCCGCCCGCACGCGCGCGATGGGCGCCGATCACCCCGACACCCTGCGCTGCCGCCACAACCTCGCCTTCAACCTGGGCAAGTTGGGCCGGCTGACGGAGTCGTACCGGATGGCCCGAGAGGTCGCGGCGGACAGGGCACGGGTGTTGGGCGAGGAACACCCGGACACGCTGGTCACCCGGTACGAAGTGGCGTACACGCTCGGCCAGTTGGCGCGCTGGCCCGAAGCGCTGGCCGCGTACCGGGAGGTCGCCGAGGCCCGCGCACGGGTCCTCGGACCCGATCACCCCGACACCCTCGCCGCCCGCCACGAGACCGGCATCGGCCTCGGCAGGCTCGGCCGCAGCGCGGAAGCCCTCGCCCTGTACCGGGAGTTGACGCAGGACCGGACCCGCGTCCACGGCCCCGCCCACCCCGAGACCCTCCGCGCCCGCCACGGCCTCGGCGTCAACCTGGGCCGCCTCGGCCGCTGGGAGGAGGCGCTGGCCGAGTCCCGCGACGTACACGCGATCCGCGCCCGCGTCCTGGGCGAGGATCACGAGGACACCTTGGTCAGCCGTCGCGAGGTCGCCGTCGCGCTGGGCTGGCTGGGCCGCTGGCAGGACGCGCTCACCCACTACCGCGAGATCGCCACGACCCGCGAACACCTCCTGGGCCCCGACCACCCCGACACCCTCACCGCGCGCGAGGACGAGACACAGTGCCGGCGTCGGCTGGGAGGCGACAGGGCACCAGAACCCAGGGTGCTGCGGCAGCGCGGCGCCTAGTACAGACACGCCGAGTCCCCCCGGGGGGACTCGGCGAATCAGCGGACTACCAGGTGAACGCGCTCGACTGCGCGCTCGTAGCCGTGCAGTACGACGTGAACGTCCCACCCGCGTTGGTCACCACGAACTTGAGCGACCAGTTGGAGGCGCTCGGCGTGCCCGAGAGGACCGTCGAGTCGGTGACGTCGCCCGTGGCCAGGGCGCCCGAGGACAGCGGGAGGGGGCCGAAGGACAGCGGCGCGCCCGTGGTCGCCGCCGGGTGCACGGCGCCGGAGAACTGCACCTCACCCCCGGACGCCTTCTTCAGCTTCAGCGTCGTCGTCACGGAGTTCGCCGCGTACGGGAACTGCGCGACGATGGCCGCCGAGTCGAGCTTCACGGTCTTGACGCCACCGGAGTCGGCCGCGGTGAGGGTGATGGCGCCGCTGCCCGCCGCGTCACAGTCGTACGAGGCGGTCGCGGACGCCGGGGCGACGGCGACGGCAGAGCCGGCCAGCGCCAGCGACGCCGCGAGGGCGGTGACGGCGGTCGCGGTCAGGGTGAATCGGCGCGTCGACAAGCGGTTCATGTGGGGTGCTCCTTCTTGGCAGGTGCCGTATTCCTGAGAACTGGGCTGTGTGCGAGAGCCGGGCCCGGCGTCACGGACCGAGTACAACCCACGCTTCTTTTCCGGCGATTGGCGATCACTTGGCACCGGACCGTCGGTGACGGAGCGTCGCGGAGGGTGAGGAGAGCGGAACGGCCCTGTCAAGATGCGTATCCGCCTTGTCAAGATCAAGCCATCTCCACAGAATGGCCATGCTGTGTCTTCGCGGGGGGCGGGACATTCACAGTCCTGGAAGGAGGCGGCATGACGGTCTGTCTGTCGTTTCAGGTGCTGGGCCCGCTCAAGGTGAGAGCGGACGGCCGGCCACTGCTGCTGCGCAGCGCACGACAGCGCACGGTGCTCGCCGTGCTCCTGCTCACCCCCGGCCGCGCGGTCTCCGTGGACGCGCTCGCCGACGCCGTCTGGCACGGCCGGCCCCCCGTCACCGCCCGCAACCAGATCGCCATCTGCGTCTCCGCGCTGCGCAAGACGTTCCGCGACGAGGCGGGCGTCGACGGCCTGATCGAGACCCAGCTCCCCGGCTACGTCCTGCACCGCGAGGGCCACTACGTGGACGTGGCCGCCCTGTACGAGTCGGCGGCAGCCGCCCGCGCCGCCGCCGAGGCCGGGAACACCGACGAGGCCGCCGCCCGCTTCGAGGACGCCCTCGCGCTATGGGCGGGGCCGGTGCTCGACGGCATGGACGACAGCGTGCTGAGCGGCGTCGTCGACCGGATCACCGAACTGCGCAGCAACCTGACGGAGGAGTACGCCGCCGTCCAGCTACGGCGTGGCCGCTACCGGTCGGTGGTGGAGTCCCTCGGTCCGCTCGTCGCCGAACACCCGCTGCGGGAGGACGCCCGCGCCGTCCTCATGCGCGCCTACCATCTCTCCGGCCGCCGCTCCGAGGCCCTCGACTGCTACCGGGAGGGCCGCCGCATCCTGGTCGCGGAACTCGGCGTCGAACCGGGCGCGGAACTGCGGGAGTTGCACCGTACGGTCCTGGAGGGCGACGCCCGCGTACAGCCGCGCGCCGCCGCCGTGCCCGAGCAACGGCGCCCCGACGCCGCGCGCCCGCACGAGGAGTCCGGCCCACGGGGTACGGCGGCCGGGGCCCCGTTAGGGCACGCCCGCTCTCACCGGGAGACCGACCTCCGCCCCGAATCCGCCCGCGAGCACGAGGAACCCTCCCTCTGGTACGGGCTCAGCAACCTCGAACCCAGCCGTCCCCGGGGGGAGTTCGACGCACCCGCCGTCGCTCACCGCCAACTCGCCCTGCCCCCCGAGGAGTCGGCCGCGCCCTCCGCCGGTGAGAGCGACGCGGTCCGGCTCGGATACCGGGCGCTGCCCGCCCAAGCCGCCCGTCTCCTGCGGCAGTTGAGCATGCTGGACGTGCCCGACGTCCCGGAGTGGATCGGCTGCCCCGTCCTCGGCGTCACCCCGGACGCCTCCGAGGCACTGCTGAGCCGGCTCGTCGCCGCCGGGCTCCTGGAGGTCCGCCCGGCCAGGGGCGGCACGGCCCGCTTCCGCCTCCCGGACGCGACGCGCCGCTTCGCCCGGGGCCGCTGCCTCGCCGAGGACACCCCGCAGGACCGCGAACAGACCCTGGACCGCGTCCTGACCGCCGTCCTCGCCCTCGTCCACGCGGCCCAGGAACAGCTCTACGGCAAGAGCGCCGGCCCCGCCCCCGCCGCACCGGTGCTCGGCGAGACGGCCGGTGAACTCGTCGCCGACCCCATGGAGTGGTTCGAGAGCGAACGTGAGACGCTCGGCGGCCTCGTCGCCCAGGCCGTACGGGAAGGCCGCACCGAGCGCGCCTGGCACCTCGTCGCGGGCGCGGTCCCCTTCTACGAGACCCGCAACTACCTGGACGACTGGCGCCGCACCGCCGAACTCGCCCTCGACGGCGCCCGCCGCACCGGTGACACCCGGGGCGCGGGCACCATGCTCCGCTCCCTGGGCACCCTCGCCATCTACCAGCGCCGCCACCAGGAGGCCCGCGACCTCCTGCGCACCGCCCTCGACCACCTGGAGGACACCGACGACAGCCAGGGCCGGGCCATCGTGCGCCGCAACCTCGCGGTGTGCGCCCGCTTCCTCGGCGACCTCGCCGAGGCGGCCCGCTACTGCGAGGAGTCCCTCGTCCTGTTCCGGCGCGCCGAGGACAACTCCGGGCTCTCCCACGCGCTGGGCCTGCTCGCCCAGATCGAGATCGAGCAGGGGGACCCCGAGCGCGGGGTGAGCCTCAGCAACCAGGCCATCGAGGTCAGTTACGAGGCCGGGTCGCTGCGCAGCCGTACCCAGAACCTCTACCGGCTCGCCGAAGGGCTGCTCGGTGCGGGGCGCTGCGCGCAGGCCGAGCGGATCTGTCACGACGTGGTCGGCCTCGCGCGCGGTCAGGGCGACCGGCTCGGCGAGGCGCACGGGCTGTGCGCGCTCGGCGAGGCGCAGTGGCGCCAGGACGAACCCTGGAAGGCCCGCGCCGGGCTGCTGCGCGCGCTGCGCCTCGCCGAAGAGGTCGGCGACCGGTTCCTCCAGGCCAGGATCGTCGTCCACCTCGCCTGCGCCGAAGCCGTACGCGGTGGCTCCGGCGCGGGGGAGCCCCTGGACTGGGCTCAGAAGGAGTTCCGTACCCTCGGGGCGCCCGCGTGGGAGCGGCGGGCGGGGCGGCTGCGCGAGGTCCTCGGTGCACATGACGCGTCCCGTCCTGTCGAGGGGTCGATCCTGGCCGGGGTGCTCACCGACCGCTGACCCGGTCGGTCTGCCGGTCCGTCAGGTCCAGGGCAGGTCGTTCTCGGACACGCTGACGCTGGTCCACGGCAGGTCGCCCGTCGGGTCCGCCGTGAGGCCCACGACGAGCAGCAGCGGAATGAAGATGAGGGCACCCGCGAGTGTTCGGTGCTTACGCATATCTGATTCTCCCCGTTGAGTATTTCTGTTGTGGTGCTCGTGAAACATCCTAGAGGTACGCGCTTTTGACGCGATTTCGCCATCGTTTCGGCTGCTCGAAATCCACTCGATAACGAGCGAAAAGCGGTGGCTCATAGAGTGCGGAGCGCTCAGCAAGTCGTTTCGCGGGGGAGGCTGAACTTTGCTGAACTCCGCTGGGGTGCTCACATTCCGGCTGCTCGGCCCGGTCTCCGTGACCAGGGAGGGCTCGGACGTTCCGCTCTCCGGAGCCAAGATCCATACCGTGCTCGCCGTGCTGTTGATGGCACGCGGCACACTCGTCGCCGACAGCCGGCTCAGCGCCGCGCTCTGGGGGGATACACCGCCACCAACGTCGAATTCGCAGATATACACCTACGTCTCAAGGCTCAGGAAAACCCTGGGGAACTGTGCGCGGATCTTCCGGAAAGGGCCTGGATATGTGCTCGAAGTCCGGGAGGCCGACGTCGACCTGTTCTCCTTCGAGCGGCTCGACCAACTCGGCCGCGAGGCCCTTGAGCAGAACCGGCCCGAAGAGGCCGGCCGGCTGCTCGGCGGGGCGCTCGACTGCTGGAGCGGCCAGGCCCTGGAGAACGTGACCGAACACCTTCTGCGGTACGAGCGGCCTCGGCTGGAGTTCCGGCGTACGCAGGCGCTGGAGCGCAGGATCGAGGCGGACCTCTCACTCGGCCGACACCGCGCCCTAGTCCCCGAGCTGCTGTCCCTGGTGGCCCGTTTCCCGCTGGACGAAACCTTGCGCGCCCACCTGATCACGGCTCTGCACCGCTCCGACCGCCAGGCCGAGGCGGTCCAGGTGTACGACGAGGGCCGCCGCGCCCTAGCCGGACAACTAGGCGTAGTACCGGGCCGCCATCTGGCCGACGCCTACCTAAAAATGCTGCGAGGCGACAGCACAGAGCCGCCACCCGTACTACTGCCACCCCGATGCACCACATTCACCGGCCGCACAGCAGAGGCGGACCGCTTGAGGTCGCTGCTCCTAGGCGCCCGCTTGAGATCGGCCCTGATCACAGGAGCCCCCGGCACAGGCAAAACGGCCCTGGCCATCGAGGTAGCCCACGGCTGCGCGGAAACGTTCCCGGACGGCGTGCTCCACGCAAGCCTCCGACATCAGGACGGCACGGCACGGACACTTCGCGAGGTCCTCACGGAACTGCTCGGCGTACTGGGGGAATCGGGCAAGGGGGATGGGCCGGGGCGGGCGGGAGCGGCAGGCACCGGCGGACCGGGGCGAGCGGGAACGGCTGGCACCAGCGGACCAGGGCTGGGGAAACGGGCTGGCACCGGCGGGCCGAAGTCGGGAGAAGTGGCTGGCATCGGCGGGCCGAGGCCGGTGGGACCGGGAGGCATCGGCGGGCCGGGACGGGCGGGAGCGGCGGACGTCGGTGGGCTGGGGCTGGCGGGACCGAGAGACACCGGCTGGCTGGAGCTGGGGGAAGCGGCGGGCATCGGCTGGCCGGGGCGGGCGGGAACGGCTGGCACCAGCGGACCAGGGCTGGGGGAACGGGCTGGCACCGGCGGGCCGAAGTCGGGAGAAGTGGCTGGCATCGGCGGGCTGAGGCCGGTGGGACCGGGAGGCATCGGCGGACCGGGACGGGCGGGAGCGGCGGACGCCGGCGGGCTGGGGCTGGCGGGACCGAGAGACACCGGCTGGCTGGAGCTGGGGGAAGCGGCAGGCATCGGCGGATCGGGATCGGACGGCATCGGCTGGCCGGAGCGGGCGGGAGCGGTGGACACCGGCTGGTCGGAGTCGGAGGAACCGGCTGGCACCAGCGGGCCGGGGTCGGGGGAACCGGTGCACGCCGGTCGCCCCGAGCTGGACGACCTCGTGCGTCGCTACCGCGCCCGCCTCGCCCGCACCCACCTCCTCCTCGTCCTCGACGACGCCGTCAGCGACGCCCAGCTCACCCCCCTGCTCCCGCCCGACCCGGACAGTGCCCTGCTCGTCACGAGTCGGGCCCCGCTGGCGGCCGTACCCGCAGCTCACACGCTCACCCTCGGCCCGCTGGACGAGGAGGACGCCGTTCGGCTGCTCGCCGAAACCGCCGGCGCCGACCGGATCCGCGCGGAACCCGACGCCGTCCGCGACCTCGTACGGCACTGCGCAGGGCTGCCGTCGGCGCTCAGCAGCGCGGGCGCCCGGCTGGCGCGGCGCCCCCGGCTCACCGTGGCCCGTCTGCTCACCCGGCTCACCGAGCCCCGCACCCGAGAGCCAAGTCCCCGACAGGCAAGCACCCGAGAGACACGCCCCCAGCAGCCAAGCCCCCGACAGACAACCGACCGACATACCAGCACCCGACAAACCAGACAAGGAAGGTGACCGCCATGAACGAAGCGGTGCACGCCCTCCACTCGGCCATCGATGACGCGGCCGGGCTCCTGGAGGTGGACTACGAACGCGGCGATGTGCTGCGCATCCTGAACCTGTACGGAGGTGAACTCGCCGACGCCGTCGTCGCGTTCCGCGTGTCCACCGGCGAGGGCCGCGCGGGTGAGCTGGACTGCCGGTTCACGATCCCCGACGGGCTCGATCCGTATCAACTTGCCGTCGACAATGGGTTGTTGGAGAAGGATGGCCATCCCGTCTCCCGGCTTCTCGCCGAGCTGAGCGCGCGCTGCCCCGTCGACGGCTACGGCATCGACTTCGGCGTCGTCGGTGGCTTCAAGAAGATCTGGGCCGTCCTGCCCCGCACCCAGCTCCAGGACGTCAGGACGCTCGCCGCGCTCCCCTCGATGCCGGGCAGCCTCGCCGCGAGCCTGGACTTCATCGACCGGCACGGCCTCGGCGACACCGTCGGCCTGCTCGGCGTCGACTACCGCCACCGCACCGTCAACATCTACTTCGGCGAACCCCCCGCCGGAGGCATCGCGCCGGAGTCCGTCCGGGCCATGCTCCGCGAGGTCGACCAGGCCGAACCCAGCGAGCAGATGCTCCGCCTCGGCCGCCAGGCGTTCGGCGTGTACGTGACCCTCGACTGGGACTCCCCGGCGATCACCCGCGTCTGCTTCGCCGTCGCGACGACGGACCCGGCGTCCCTGCCGGTCCAACTCGACGACCGCATCCGGCAGTTCGTACGGCACGTCCAACGCGCCGACCCGGAGACCAGGTTCGTGTACGCCGTCGCCTCCCAGCCGGACGGCGAGTACTACAAGCTCCAGTCCTACTACCGGTGGGGCGCGGGAGTCCCGGACATCATGCAGCTCCCCGACGGCGCCCTCGCGGACCCGGTCTGACCTCCCCCCTTTTCCCTCATCCAACTCCTTCCAGAAGGACGAACCATGAGCACCGTAGACGTACCTGTCCTGATCGTCGGAGGCGGCGGCTCCGGCCTCGCCGCCTCCGTGTTCCTCTCCGCCCACGGCATCGACCACCTCCTCGTGGAGCGCCGCGCGGACACCTCACGCCTGCCGAAGGCGCACTACCTCAACCAGCGCACGATGGAGATCTTCCGCCAGCACGGCCTCGCGGACGACGTGACCGAACTCGCCGCCGGGCCCGAGCAGTTCGGCAAGGTCCGCTGGCAGACCACGCTCACCGGCCCCGGCCCCCTCGACGGCCGCGTCATCCACGAGATGGACGCCTTCGGCGGCGGCGAGCTGCGCACCTCGTACGAGGCGGCGGGCCCCGAACTGCCCGCCAAGCTGCCGCAACTGCGCCTGGAGCCGATCCTGCGCCGCCACGCAGAGCAACAGGGCCCGGGGCGGGTCAAGTTCGGGCACGAGGTGGTCGCGCTGACCGAGAACGCCGAGAACGTCACCGCCGAGATCCGCGACACGGAGACCGGCGAGACGACGACGGTCGTCGCGCAGTACGTGATCGCGGCGGACGCCGGCCGCACCGTCGGCCCTGCCCTCGGCATCCAGATGGAGGGCCTGCCCGCCCTGTTCGACGCGACCACCGCGTACTTCTCCGCCGACCTGTCGCAGTGGTGGACCGAGGGCTCGGTCATCACCTGGTTCCTCAACCCCTACCGCCCCGACCTGTCCAGCGCGCTCATCGAGATGGGCCCGACCTGGGGCAAGCACTGCGAGGAGTGGGGCCTGCACCTGCCCCTCGCCGGCATCGACCGCACCGACGAGGCAGCCGTCGTCGGCCGTATCCGCGAGGTCCTCGGCCTGCCCGAACTGGAGCTGACCCTGCACGACGTGACGAGCTGGAGCGTGGAGGCGGTCATCGCCGAGCGCTACCGGCAGGGCAGGGTGTTCCTCGTCGGCGACGCCGCCCACCGGCAGCCCCCGGCCGTCGGACTCGGGCTCAACAGCGGCATCCAGGACGCGCACAACCTCGCCTGGAAGCTCGCCTCCGTGCTGACGGGCCGCGCGGGAGACGGCCTGCTCGACACGTACGAGGCCGAGCGCCGCCCGGTCGGCCAGTTCAACCTGGGCTGGGCGATGTCCGCCGCCGGACACCACCAGGTCGTCATCGACGCCGCCGTGGGCCTCGGCCCGCACGTGCCGCCGCAGCGCCGTACCCCGGTGTTCTTCTCCTACTTCTCGCCGACCCCGGTCGGGGCGGCGCAGCGGGCCCGCGCGGCGGAGATCTTCGCGACCCACCGCGCCGAGTGCCAGGCCCTGGACGTGGAGACCGGCTTCGCCTACGAGCGCGGCGCGGTCGTCCCCGACGGCAGCGCCCCGCCCGCCCGTTCGCCCCTCGGCGACGTGTACCGGCCCACCACCCGCCCCGGCCACCTCCTGCCGCACGCCTGGACCGAGGAGGACGGCGAGCGCCTGTCCACCCACGACCTCGTCGGCACCGGCTTCGCGCTGCTCACCGGCCCGGACGGCACCGCCTGGGCCGAGGCCGCCGAACAGGTCGCCGACAAGCTCTCCGTACCGCTGACCGTGACCCGTGTCGACGAGGCCGTCTGGCAGTCCCTGCCCGGCACCGGTCCGGCGGGCGCCGTGCTGGTACGCCCCGACCAGCACGTGGCCTGGCGGGCGACCGGCACCGAGGCCGACCCGGCCGGCGCCCTGGCCGAGGCGTTCTCCCTCGTCCTCGGGCACCGCGCCCCGTAACCCGCCGCCCGCCCTTCCTCCCTCACGAAACGAACACGGAAACAACACCATGATCGACAGAAGGTCCTTCCTCGCGGTCGGCGGCGCCGCACTCGCCACCACCGCGCTCACCGGCGCCGCACAGCCCAAGTCGGCCACCGTCAGCGGCCGTTGGAGCAAGCTCGCCGACCGGCTCCAGGGGCGTCTGGTGCTCCCCGCCGACGCCGACTACCAGCGGGCCAAGCAGCTCTACCAGGTCCAGTTCGACAGCGCGGCCCCCCAGGCGGTCGCCTACTGCGCCTCCGCCGCCGACGTCTCCGCCTGCGTCCGGTTCGCCGCCGCCCACGGCATCCCCGTCGCCGCCCGCAGTGGCGGCCACAGCGCGGCCGGCTACTCCACCACGCAGGGCCTCGTCATCGACGTATCGCAGCTCAACTCGATCGCCCTGGGCGAGAGTTCGGTGCGGATGGGTCCCGGTGCCCAGCTCGTCGACATCGCCGACACTCTCGCCCCGGCCGGGCTCGGCATCTCCGCCGGCTACTGCCCGACCGTCGCCGCGGGAGGGTTCCTCCAGGGCGGCGGGATGGGGCTGTTCACCCGCAGCATCGGCATCGCCTCCGACAAGGTGACCGCCGCCCAGGTCGTCCTCGCGGACGGACGGATCGTCAGCGCGTCGCCGCACTGCAACAGCGACCTGTACTGGGCGCTGCGCGGCGGTGGCGGCGGCAACTTCGGGATCGTCACCTCGTACGACATCGCCCCCTCGCCGCTGACCAACGTCGCCGCCATCAACCTCGTGTGGACCTTCGACCAGGCCCTCGACATGCTCGACGGCTGGACGCAGTGGCTGCCCGACGCGCCCTGGACGATCGGCAGCGGCGTCAACGTCACCCTCACCGACGCGGGCCCCGGCGGGGTGCCGACCGCGTCCGTGTTCCTCGGCTCGGTCGACACCGGCGCCGGGTTCGACGCCGAGATCGCCCGGCTGATCTCGCTGGTCGGCCGTCCGCCGGTCTACCAGCAGAAGTTCACCGCCCCCTACCGGGCGATCCTCATGCAGCTCTACCAGTGCTCCGACCTCACCGCGCAGCAGTGCCACCGCACCGACACCTCGCCCGACGGCAAGATCCAGCGCCCCGCGTTCGGGGCCTGGCGCAGCCGCCTCTTCAAGGAACGCGGTATGCCGCGCGACGGCTGGGCCAAGGCGCTCGACGCGTTCAACGGCAACCGGTTCGCGGGCGGGCAGATGCGCCAGCTCCAGATCTCCGCGCTCGGCGGCCGGGCCAACACCGTCGCCCGCGACGCCACCGCCTACGTCCACCGCGACAGCCTCTTCTCCGTCAGCTACCTCACCTCCAACGCGGCCTCCGCGAGCGAGGAGGCCAAGGCCGCCGCCTGGGAGTACGTCGACAACGGGTTCGCCGTCATCGACCCCCACTCCCAGGGCGAGACCTACCAGAACTTCATCGACCCCCGGCTGCCCGACTGGCGGCGCTCCTACTACGCCGAGAACTACGCGCGGCTGGCCCGGATCAAGCGGACGTACGACCCGTACGGGTTCTTCCGGTTCGCCCAGAGCATCGGCTGACCCGCAGGCCCGGCCCCCGCTGCGGGGCCGGGCCCGTTCTCCGCCACCCAGGCCGCACCAGACAGGAGCACGACATGAAGATCGCGGACCTCACGCGCCCGGCCCCGCTGCGACTGCCCCAGGGGATCACCCCGGCCGAACTGCGCCACGCCACCGCCCGCCTCACCGCCCACATCAGCGCCAGAACCGACGACGACGGCGCGATACGCGAACAGTGCGAGAGCCGGGTCCTGGAATCCGCCCTCGCCCTCGCCCTGATGACCCGCACCGACGCCGCCTCCCCGGCCCGCGACCGCCTCCTCGGCTATCTGCGCGGCCACCTGGAGTCCCCGGACGACCTCGACCGCGTCCTCGCCACCCACGCCGTCGAAGGCGCCGCCGGGCGGGCGGCGGGCGGCAACAGCGTCCTCGCCGGGACCCTCGCCGCGAACATCCTGGGCTCCGCGCCCGGCTTCATCTCCACCCGGCGGCGCCTCATGGTCTACGCCGTGCTGTCGGTCCTCGGCTGCCCGCTGCCCGCCGACGCGGAACTCCCCGGCGGCGGACACGTCCCCACCGACCCGCTGCACTCCTGGGCCGCCGTCCAGCAGGCCGCGATCACCCTGATCCTCGCCACCGCCCTCGGCGTCCACAACCAGGCCACCGACACCGCCCTGGACACCCTGCTGGCCACCGACCCCGACACCACCGTCTGGGAGGGCTACGCGCTCATGCACCTGCTGGTGCTGCACGCCCTCGCCGGCACCGGCCGCCACGACGACACCGTACGGCGCGGCCTCACCACCCTCCTGCGCCACCAACGCCCCGACGGCGGCTTCCCGTTCGTCCTGGAGATGCACAACTGGTGCACCTCCACCGGCGGCCTCGCCCTGCACGCCGCCGGCGCCGACCCCGCACTCCTGCGCCGCATGGCGTCCACCCTCGCCGCCGAACGCGGCGGCGCCCCCCTGCCCTCCCTCTCCCGGGGCACCCCCCTCACCGGCGGCTGGTCCATGTCACCGGCCGTCGCCCAGAACGACGTCGACGACACCTCCTGCGCCCTGGAGTTCCTGCACGCCGTCGCCCCCGTCGCCCACGCCGGGACCGTACGCGCCGGCGTCGCCGCCCTCCTCGCCGTACAGGGCGCCGACGGCGGCTTCCCCACGTACGTCGCGGGCGCCTCGTCCGAACCCTGCATGACGGCCGCCGCCGTCGGCGCCCTCGGCCCGCACCCGGCGACTGCCCCGCAGCGGGCGAAAGCGCTCGCGTTCCTCGCCGACCACCAGGACGAGGACGGCGGCTTCGAACCCGGCTGGAGCCGCTCCCGGCTGCACAGCCTCTTCCGGGTCCGGCTCGCCGCCTGCACCGCCCACCCCGACGACCTGCGCTCCGGCGCCATGGCCGCCCGCGTGGAGCGCACCGTCCTCGACACCCAGAACGACGACGGCGGCTGGGGCATGCGCCCCGGCGACCCCAGCGACGACATCAGCACCGCCTACGGCATCGTCACCCTCTGCCACGCCGACGACCCGCGCGCCCTCGGCGCCGCCCTCACCTGGCTCCTGGAGCGGCAGAAGGCCGACGGCGGCTACGGCGGCCCGCCCGACATGGTCGGACCGCGCCCCTTCGCCTACCACTTCCCCCTGCTCACCGACATCCCGGTCCTGCTGGCCCTCGGACACGTCCGGGCCCGTCTCCTGGACACCTGAGCCCTCCTGAGAAACAACCGTCCCCCACACCACACTGGAGACACACGCATGCTGCGAAAACTGGCCGCCCTGCCCAGCGGAAGGGTGGGCAAATGGGTCGTCATCGCGATCTGGGCCGTGATCCTCGTCCCCGCGCTGATGCTCGCCGGGAAGCTCGGTGACGCCGAGGAGAACGACAACTCGGCCTGGCTGCCGGGCAACGCCGAGTCCACCGCCGTCGTCGAGCGCGCCCAGAAGCTGATGCCCGCCGACACCGTCCCCGCGATCGTCGTCTACGACCGGGCCGCCGGGACCACCCCCGCCGACCTCGCCAAGGCGCGCGCCGACGCCACCGCGTTCAAGAGCATCACCAACGTCGTCGGCGAACCCCAGGGCCCCGTCGTCTCCGAGGACGGCAAGGCCCTCCAGACCGTCGTCCAGGTCCGCAAGGACAAGACCGGCTGGGAAGGGCTCGGCAAGGTCGTCGACGCCATGACCGACGTCGGCGAGAAGGACGCGGCCGGGCTCGGCTTCCACGTCGCCGGGCCCGCCGGGTACGGCGCCGACTCCATCAAGGCGTTCGGCGGAGGCGGCGCGCTCACCACCATCACCGCCCTGGTCGTCGTCGCGATCCTGCTGCTCACCTACCGCAGCCCGCTCCTGCCCCTGCTGCCGCTGCTCACCGTCGGCGTGGCCCTGATGGCGGCGGAGGCGCTGATCTACCTGCTCGCCGAGAACGCCGGACTGGTCGTCAACAAACAGACCAGCTTCATCCTCGTCGTCCTGCTCTTCGGCGCCGCCACGGACTACGCGCTGCTATTGATCTCCCGCTACCGGGAGGAACTCGCCCGCCACGAGGACCGGCACGAGGCGATGGCCGAGGCCCTCTACCGCTCCGGGCCCGCGATCGTCGCCAGCGCCGCGACCGTCGCCGTCAGCCTCATGCTCCTCACCCTCGCCGTCCTCAACTCCACCAAGGGCCTGGGCCCGGCCTGCGCGGTCGGCATCCTCGTCGGCCTGCTCGCCATGACGACCCTCATGCCGGCCCTCCTTGTCGCCTGCGGGCGGTGGATCTTCTGGCCGAAGAAACCCGTGTACGGCGCCGAGGCGCAGGCCGTGGAGAGCGTCTGGGACCGGGTCGGGAACGTCATCTCCGGCCGGCCCCGCCTCGTGTGGGCCGGGACCGTCCTCGTGCTCGGCGCGATGGGGCTCGGGGCGCTCGGGCTCGACGCCTCCGGCCTCTCCAACAAGGACCAGTTCACGAACAAACCGCAGATGGCCGTCGGCGAGGAGATCCGCGCCGAGCACTTCCCGGCCGGCTCGGGCGACCCCGTCTACGTCGTCACCAAGGCCGACGCCGCCGCCCAGGTCAGGACAGCTCTTACGGCCGTACCCGGCATCACCGGCGTCGGCGACCCCGTCGTCAAGAGCGGCGAAGCGGTCCTGCTCGCCCAGCTGAAGGACGAGCCCAGCAACGAGGCGGCGATGAACACCGTCGACCGCGCCCGCACCGCCGTCCACAAGATCGAAGGGGCCGACGCGCAGGTCGGCGGCTCCACCGCGATCATGCTCGACACAGAGAACGCGGCGGCCCGCGACTCGAAGGTGATCATCCCGATCGTCCTCCTCGTCGTCCTGCTCATCCTCGGCCTGCTGCTGCGCGCGGTGGTCGCGCCGCTGCTGCTGATGGCGACCGTCCTCCTGTCGTTCGGCGCCGCCCTCGGCGTGAGCAGCCTCGTCTTCGAGCACGTCTTCGGCCTCGCCGGCGCCGACGCCTCGTTCCCGCTGCTCGCGTTCGTGTTCCTCGTCGCCCTCGGCATCGACTACAACATCTTCCTGGTCACCCGCGTCCGCGAGGACGCCGCCCTGCACGGCACCCGGCGCGCCGCGCTCACCGGCCTCTCCGCCACCGGCGGGGTCATCACCTCGGCGGGCGTCGTCCTCGCGGGCACCTTCGCCGCGATGGCCTCCCTGCCGCTGGTCTTCGCCGTCGAACTCGGCTTCGCCGTCGCGTTCGGCGTCCTGCTCGACACGCTCGTGGTGCGCTCGGTGCTCGTCACCGCGCTCACCCTCGACGTGGGCCGCTGGATGTGGTGGCCCAGCAAGCTGTTCCACCGCCGCGACGACGCGGACGCGTCCGCGGGTGAGAGCGGGCAGGTACCCGCCTACAGCGGCAGGTGAACCGTCTCTGCCACGGCGACCCCGTCCGGGGTCCCGTGGCAGGGGCGACCGCACGCACGGAAACACGGCAACGGGGGCAAGATCCATGCACACGGAGACGAGGGACAGGGAACTCCGCCGCGACACCACGACGGAAGGCACCGGTGCGCGGCGCATCGCGGAACTCGAACACGAGGTCCGCGAACTCAGACGCGCGAATGAGACGCTCAAGCAGTACGTCAGTAAGGCACTTGATCTCGATACCGGGCCTCGGGGGGAGGAGCGGGCGGGTGTGCGGGCTGCGGGGTCGGATCTGGATGTGGACCGGGCGGGCGGGCGATCTGCGGGATCGGACGTGGAGGTGGACCGGCCGGGCGGGCGGTCTGTGGGACCGGGCCGGGACTTGGACGCGGACCGGCCTGGCGTGCAGTCGGACGGGGATCGGTCGGGCGTGCAGTCCTTGAGCCGGGACCCGGACGTGGATCGGTCGGGTATGAGGTCTGCGGGACGAGACCTGGACCTGTACGCGGACCGGTCCGGCACGCGGTTCTCGGGCCGGGACCCGGACCGGTCGGGCGGGCCGGACCCGGAGCGCCCCTCGCGCAGGCCCGCGCCCGCCACCGGCGTCGAGTTCCGGGTGCTCGGTCCCGTCGAGGCCGCCGTCGACGGGCGCTGGGTCGACCTCGGGGCGCCCAAGCAGCGTGCCGCGCTCGTCCTGCTGGTCAGCCAGGTCGGCCAGCCCGTCTCCGTCGACGCCCTCGTCGACGCGCTGTGGGAGGGGCGGCCCCCGCAGTCCGCGATCACCTCGCTGCACGCCTACATCGCCAACCTGCGGCGCGCCCTCGAACCCCACCGCGCGCCCCGCACCCCGGCCACCGTGCTGTGCACGCGCGGACGCGGCTACCTCCTCGACAGCCGGGCCGTGGAGGTCGACGCGCATCGCTTCTGGGAGCACGCGACCGCCGGGTGGCAGGCGCTGGACCGGGGTGATCCGCAGCGCGCGCTGTACGCGTTCGAGGCGGGTCTCGGGCTGTGGCGGGGGGAGGCGTACGCGGAGGTCGCGGGCGCGCCGCACGTCGCGCCCGAGGCGGTGAGGCTGGAGGAACTGCGGCTGTCGGTGGTCGAGGGGAGGTGCGCCACCCTCATCGCCGTCGGCAATCACGAGATGGCGGTGCCTGAACTGGTCGCCTTCACGCAGGCGCATCCCTTGCGGGAGTACGGCTGTGAGTTGCTCACTCTCGCGCTGTACCGGTCGGGACGGCAGGCCGACGCGCTCTCGGTGCTGCGGGCTCACCAGAAGAAGATGGTCGAGGGGCTGGGCATCTCACCGAGCCCGGCGTTGCAACATCTGGAGCTGGAGATCCTGCGGCAGGCACCGGAGTTGGAGCGCTCCTGATCCTCCGGAGAGGAAGTGACCCTCTCGACCACGTGGCGCGGTGACCCTCCCGGGGGCCACCGCGCCGCTCGTCACCGGGCCAGTACGAGGGTCGTCGGCGATGGTGTCTCCACGAACCGCACCTCCTCGAACCCGGCCGCCGTCAGCCACGCGTGATAGTCGCTCCGCCGCCAGGTGGAACCGTGCCGGCTCTTCAGGAGCATCTCCCCGGCGAAGGTCAGCGCGAAGGCGGGCCCGCTGCGCTCGTCGTCGGTGATGTAGTCGGAGACGACGAGCGTCCCGCCCGGCCGCAGGGCCCGCCGGATGCGGGCGAACACCGCCTCGTTGTCCTCGGGCCCTTCCTGGTGGGCGATGTTGGAGTACATGACGACGTCGTGCTCCCCGTCCCCGAAGTCGACGGTGTGGAAGTCGCCGTCCACATGCTCGACCCGATCGCCCACCCCCTGTTCGGCGAGCAGCCGTCGGGCGATGGCGTTGATCGGCACCCAGTCGATCTGCGTGGCACGGGCGTCCGGGTTGAGGCCGAGCCACACCGCCGAGCACACCCCGGAACCGCCGCCGACGTCCAGGACCGAGATCTTCCCGGCATCGGCCAGCCCGAGTTCCTCGGCGGCGATGTGCGCGACGGGCACGGACTGCGCGGCGATCGCCTGGACCAGGTTCTCCCAGTGCGGGTTGTCGGCGACCTCCACGACCGCGTCCGACACCGGACCGCCCGCTTTCACGACGTCCGGCAGCGCGGCCAGCGAGCCGAGGTGGCCCATCTTGAGGCGGGCGAACGCGGCCAGCGACGCGGGCTTGCCGGAGACCAGGAACGCCGACGCCTCAAGGGAGTTGCGGTAGCGGCCGTCCGCCACCTCGACCAGCTCCAGCGCGACGAGGCCGTCCAGGAGGGCCTGCGCACCGCGTACCGCGACACCGGCCCGCGCCGCCAGCTCCTCAGGGGTGCCGGCGCCGTCCTCAAGGTGGGTGAACAGGTCGTACGTCGCGGCCGTGCCCACGACTCCGGTCGCCCAGTAGCCGTTGATCAGCCGCATCACGCGGTCGGATGCGGGGGTGCTGGTCATGCGGTCCTCCCCATGGAGTGGTGGTCGTCGACCCAGGTGCCGAGGGCCATCTCGGCGGTGATGCCGGGGCCGAACCCGGCGATCAGGCCGGTCGCCCCGGTGGGCAGCGGGCCTTCCTCGAACCGTCTGCGCAGGGCGTCGAGGACGACGGCGCTGGCGATGTTCCCGTACTCGGTGAGCGTCCCCCAGCTGTGCCGGAAGACCGAGCCGTCGACCCCGAGGTACTTCGCGAGGTCGTCCAGGATGCGGGGGCCGCCCGCGTGGATGATGTAGAAGTCCAGGTCCCCGGCGTCCCAGCCGTGGCCGGCCGCGAGGTCCTTGAGGACCGGCGCGAGCGGCTCCATGGTGCCCGGCACCCGACGGTCGAGCTGGAAGTGGAACCCCGTGTCCCGGACCGCGTACGAGATCCAGTCCTCGGTGTTCGGGATCAAGTACGAGGCGTTGCGCGCCAGTTGGACACCAGTGACACCCGATCCGCCTCCGCCGCGTACGACGGCCGCCGCGACCGCGTCGCCGAACAGGCCGTCCGACAGCAGCGAGCCGATGTCGTCCGCGTCCGGCTGGTAGCACAGGGAGCACAGCTCGCACGACACGATCAGGACGTTGCTGTCCGGGTGCGCCGCGCAGAAGTCGTGGGCCCGGTTGATCGCCGCGCCGCCCGCCGCGCAGCCCAGTTGGGCGATGGGCAGTTGCCGGGTGTCGTAGCGCAGGCCCATCGTGTTGATCAGCCACGCCGTCAGCGAGGGCATCATGAAGCCGGTGCACGACACGTAGATGATCGCGTCGATGTCCTCGGCCCGCAGCAGCGCGTTCGCCAGCGCCTCCTCTATCGCCTCCGGGCAGCGCTTCTTCGACTCCATCTCGTAGATACGGTTCCGTTCCTCGAAACCGGGGTGGGACAAGGTCTTCTCGATGGGCTGGACCAGGTGTCGTTTCTTGACCCCGGTGTTCTCTATCAGCCGGAGCGCGAGCGGCAGTTGCGGTTTTCCGGCGTGTGCCGTGCGGGCGAAATCCAGGGTCTGTTCCATCGTGATGACGTATTCCGGTACGCGCACTGCGGGTTTGCAGAGAATGGGCATGTCCGGCATTCGCCTCTCAGCAGTAAGGGAATTCTCGGAAAGTGTTTGTTCAGAGGGGTTAATGCCGGACGACTTCGTCGTCGACCAGCAGGGCGGCGGCGCCCGTGTACGTGCAGGGGTCCAGCAGGCGGGAGATCCGGTCGGCCGTCAGATGCGCGGTGACCTCGGGCAGTTCGCCCAGGACGTCACCGAGAGCGCGCTCGCTGCGGTCCGCCTGCGCAGAGGCTTCGGTCACCAACTCGCGGGCGCGGGCCTTGCCGAGCGGTCCGGCGAGGGCGGCACAGATCCGCTCCGAGACGATCCGGCCGCCGGTCAGCTCCAGGTTCGCGCGCATCCGGTCGGGCCGGACGACCAGCCCTTCGGCCAGCTCCACGGCCGTGTGCGCGGCGCCCCCGGCCAGCCGCAGGCACTCCCGCAGCAACTGCCACTCGGCGTGCCAGACCCCGGCCGACCGCTCGTCCTCGCACACGAGACACTGCGTCAGCCCTGCCGCGAGCACCGGGACCTGGAGCGCGGCGCTGCGCAACAGGGTCGCCAGTACGGGGTTCTGCTTGTGCGGCATCGCGGACGACGCGCCCCGCCCGGCCGGTGAGGGTTCGGCTACCTCGCCGACTTCGGTCCTGGCCAGCGACTGGACGTCCACGGCGATCTTCCCGAGCGCGCCCGTGGTCAGCGCGAGTACGGCTGCGAGGTCGGCGATCGGGGTGCGCAGCGCGTGCCAGGGCAGGGGCGGCCGGGCGAGGCCCGTCTCCACGGCGTACGCGTCGAGCAGCGGTCCCACCGGCCCCGCTTCCTGATACCCGGCAAGCGTCCCGGCGGCCCCGCCCAACGAGAACGGCAGCCCCCCGTCCAGCAACGCCGCGACCCGGTCCCGGGCATCCAGCACGAGCCGCCGCCAGCCGGCCGCCTTCAGCCCGAAGGTGGTGGGTACGGCGTGCAGGGCGAGGGTCCGCCCGGCGAGCACGGTGTCCCGGTGCCGCACGGCGAGTTCGGCGAGCGCTGCGGCGGTCCGCTCCAGGTCGGCACGGACCAGGGAGAGCACCCGGCGGGCGACGAGCATGGCGCCGGTGTCGAAGACGTCCTGGCTGGTCGAGCCGTGATGAACGTACGCGGCGGCGTCGGGCGAGGTCTCGGCGACGACCCGGGTGAGGGCGCCGACGAGCCCGACCACGGGGTTCGCGGTCTCCCGTGCGATGAGGGCAAGGGCGCGGACATCGAACCGCTCGACGCGGGCGGCCTCGGTAATGACCTTGGCGGCTTCGCCGGGGACCACCCCAACGACGGCCTGCGCCCGGGCGAGCGCGGCTTCGGCGTCCAGCATGGCTTGCAGCCAGGCGGCGTCGGAGGTGGCGGCTTCGGCGGGGGTGCCGGCGCGGACGGGGGAGAGGAGGCCGAGGTCGTGGTCGGTCATGCGGACGCTCGCAGGGTTGGGGGTGACGGGGGTGATGCGGGGGAGGGGGGTGTGGCTGGAGGGGCGTCGGTGGAGGGGGTCTGCGCAGGGGCTGAGGGCGTGGTGGGGAGTTCTGGCGTGGGGCGGGTGGGAGTGGCCGGGGTGTCGGCGGGTTGTGTCCGCGCGGGATCGGAGGGTGTGGGGTGAGCGCGGGTAGCCGGGGTGCTGGCGGGTGGTGTGCGCGCAGGACCTGAGGGCGTGGCGGGGAGTTCTGGCGCGAGGCGGGTGGGAGCGGCCGGGGCACCGACGGACGGTGTCCGTGGGGTGGGGAGTTCCAGCGCGGGGCGGGTGGTAGTGGCCGGGGTGTCGGTGGGTGGTGTCCGCGTGGGGTCCGAGGGAGCGGCGGGAGGTTCTGGCGTGGAGTGGGAGAAAGGGGTCGGCGAGGCAGCCGGGATGTGCGGGGGAGCCGAGGGCGCGATGGCGAGTTCTGGCGCGAGGGCGGTCGGTGCACCGGCGGGCGGCGTCCGTGCGGGCGATGACTGCGTGTCGGGAAGTTGAGGCGCAGGGTTGGCGAGGTCGGTCGGTGCACCGGCGGGCGGCGTCCGTGCGGGCGATGACTGCGTGTCGGGAAGTTGAGGCGCAGGGTTGGCGAGGGCAGCCGGGGCATCGACAGGCGGCGTCCGCGCGGGCAATGACTGCGCGTCGGGAAGCCGAGGCGCAGGGCTGGCGAGGTCGGTCGGTGCACCGGCGGGCGGCGTCCGTGCGGGCAGTGACTGCGTGGCGGGAAGTTGAGGCGCAGGGTTGGCGAGGTCGGTCGGTGCACCGGCGGGCGGCGTCCGTGCGGGCAATGGCTGCGTGGCGGGAAGTTGAGGCGCAGGGCTGGCGAGGGCGGCCGGGGCATCGACGGGCGGCGTCCGCGCGAGGCCCTGTCCTGACACCCCGTCCGACAGCACCCCGGGACCCCCCGACGCCGCCTCCCCCGCCAACACCGCCCGCGCCACCGCATCCGCATCGCCCAGGATCACCGAGTCGACCCCCGGCCGGATCCCGGCAGCGGTCACCCAGTGGACCCCCTCCGTCGGCACCCCCAGCGCGAACCGGCGCGGATGAGCCCGCCCCGTCGCGTCGACCAGTCGGTACGGGCGTTCCGTCACGGCCAACCCCCGCGTCGCGACCTCCGTCCCGCAGCTCCCGGCGATCGAGAACCGCCTCGCCCGCCCCGACTCCAACAGCCCCCGCAGCAACGGGTCCGCCGTACGCGCGAGGTCCGGCTCCGGCAACCGTGCCTCGATCAGCGCGGTCGCCCGTACCGGTGGCCCCGGTACGACACCGGAGACGACGCTGAACCCGTCCCCGGCCGACACCCGGACCTCCGGCCCGAGGATCTCCACGACCCCCGCCTCGATCAGCGCGATCAACTCCGCCACCCGCGAGACCGGCGGCCCGATGGACAGGAACGCGTTCAGCGGGGTGTACCAGCCCTGGACGTCGTCCCGGTACGAACCACCCTCCAGCCGCCCGTGATCGACGGCGGCACGGATCTCGTTGCGCAGATCCCGCAGCACATCGAGGGCAGCCTTGAGCGGCCCGCGTACGTTGCCCGCACGAGCCTCACGCACGTCGTCCGCGAGATGCCCCAGGAGCCACGCCCGGTACGCGTCCGGGTCACGAAGGTCCCGCCCGAGCCAGGGCCGAGCCACCCGCTCCCAGTCCCACCGCTCCCCGGCCGAGACCCCGGCGGCGTCCAGCAACCGCGCCTCGGCGGCCCGGTCGGGCGCCGCCAGGAACTCCCGTACGAACGATTCACGCGAGCCCAGCAGCGTGCCGTAATAGACGCTCTCGACCTCCTTGGCGATCAACGGCCACAGATCGGCGGCGAACGACAGCCGCTCCCCGTCCTCGGCCCGCCGGTGCAGCCGGGCGACGGCCGCGAGGGTCAGCAGACGCGGCTCGTGGCGGCCGTACGCACCCTTCTGGTTCTCACCGCGCGCGTGGTACGGCACCCCGCGCCGCGACCCGGCGACGATGCGCGGCTCCCGCCCCGAAGGCTCGTAGCGCAGACGGTCGGCATCCCGGACGAACCTCCCGCCCCGCTCCTCGGTCAGCAGCGCGAGCACGTCGAAGAAGTTCAGCCCGAGCCCGCGTACGAAGACGGTCTCGCCCGGAGAGATCCCGGACAGGTCGAGGTCGGCGGGGTTCGCGGGGCCGAAGTAACCGGCGAGGCGCGGTTCGCCGGGCGCGGGGCGGACGGGAAGGTGCCCCTGCGCCAGGACCACGGCGTCAAGGCCGGTCAGCCGAGTGCCGTCGGCCAGCAGCAGCGACTGCGTACCGTCCGCCGCGTCGTCGAGCGCGACCGCAGACGTACGGTGCTCCACGACGGTGACATGCGCGGGCGCCGCGTCCCGCACCGTACGGAACACGCCCTCCAGGTACGCCCCGTACAGAGCCCGCGTCGGATAGTCGTCCGGCCCGAGCCGCCCCGCAGCCCACTCGTACAGGCTCGGCCCCTCCTCCACCGGGCCGTCCATCGTCACCGTATGGTCCGTGAACATCGTGACCTGCGAGGCCACCGTGTTCATCAGCAGCCGCCGCGACTGATCCGTACGCCACACCTTCCCGGCCCCCGGCGCGTACGGATCGACGACGTGCACGGTCACCGCCTCGTGCGCCGGCGACTTCCGCTCGTTCGCACACAGCCGCTCCAGGACGGACAGCCCACGCGGCCCCGCTCCGACAAGACAGACGACAAGCACGGGCTCTCCTGTCAGGACGTGCGGACGTTGTTCTTCAGCTCGGCCCGCAGCACGTCCACGACCCGCTCGACCTGGTCGTCACGGAGCTCGGCGTGCATGGGGATGGCGAGGTTGCGGTGGAAGAGGTCGGCGGAGACCGGGCAGCTCTGTACGGCGTCGTAGACCGGCTGGAGATGGCTCGCCCAGGTGCCGTGCCCGCAGCCGATGCCCTGCGCGCGCAGCGACGCGGCGAGGGAGGAGCGGTCGACGAGCGGGGAGAGCGTCACGAGGTACGACTGCCAGGCGTGGGTGCGGTCGTCGGGGACGTACGGCAGCGTCAACAGGTCCTCGTCGGCGAGGAGTTCGCCGTACCGGGCCGCGACCGCGCTACGGCGGGCCAGGAGTTCGTCGACCCGCTCCACCTGCACCTGGAGGATCGCGGCGGCGATGTCGGAGAGCTTGTAGTTGTAGCCGATGTCGGTGAACGTCGGGATCGGCAGCCCGACCACCTGAGCCTGGTCGTAGATGCTGCCGATGCCGAACGACGACCGCAGCCGCGCGTCCGCCCCGATCACCGGATCGGCGGCGAGCAGCGCCCCGCCCTCCCCGCTGGTGGCGCCCTTGCGGCCGTGGAAGGAGAGGCAGGCGACCGGCGCGAGCGCGCCCGCGGGCCGCCCCCGGTAGGTCGCGCCGACCGCGCAGGCCGCGTCCTCGACGACGAACAGCCCGTGCCGGTCGGCGAGTGCCATCAGCTCGTCGTAGTCGGCGGGCAGGCCGACCGTGTCCACGGCGATCACCCCCACCGTGCGCGGCCCGATGAGTGCCTCCACCGCCTGCGGATCGATCGTGCCGGTGTCGGGCCGCACGTCCGCGAAGACGGGCGTCGCACCGACGTACCGCACCGCGTGCGCCGGGGCGGGGAACGTGTAGTCGGCGACGATCACCTCGTCGCCCGGCTCGACGCCGAGCGCCAGCATCGCCAGGTGCAGCGCGGCGCCGCAGTTGCTCAGCGCGACCGCGTCGCCGACGCCGTACCGCTGCTTGAGCTGCGCCTCGAACGCCTTGCCGCGCGGACCCTGGCCGGCCGGCCAGCCGGAGGCGAACACCTCGGCCACGGCGGAGAGTTCGCGGGCACCGAGGCTCGCGTGGACGAGGGGGACGCTGTCGTTGGTGGTCACGGGGCGACCGTCCTTTCTGCGGGCGGGGTGAAGCGGAGCGGGGTGATCTGCTGGACGTCGTAGCGCCGGCGCATCCGCTCGACCGCCTCGGGGTCCACCGAGGGACCAGCGGCGAAGATCTCGACGATCTCCTCGAAATACCGCTCGTGGTCCGGCGAGGGGGAGCTCTGGAAGAGCATCCGGGCCGGGGTGTCCGAGGCGTTGCGGAAGGCGTGCGGGGTGCCCGGCGGCACGAACATGCAGCTGCCGGTGACAGCCCGGACGGGACGCTCGCCCTTCGGGGACTCCCAGCCGTGCCAGGTGTCCTCGGTCCGCTCGGCGGGCTCGAACGCGAACAGCTCCAGCTCGCCGTCCAGGACGTAGAAGAACTCCTGGGACTCGCTGTGCGCGTGCGCGCCGACGTCGAATCCCGGCGGCACGACCACTTCGAACACGGAGGAGGAGGAACCGTCCGCCGCGGTGACTTTGAACGTCACGTCCTGGGCTTTCGTGACGAGTTTCCTGCCGTGTCCTGGCGGGACGATCAGACCGCTCATGAGTGTCGCTCTCTGTGGAATGCATTCCGTGGAATGCTTCTACGGAATGCGCGGGGCGCGGAGAAAGGCGGACGGCGGAATTCCGGGCCGGTGGTCACGGCCGATTCCCCAGTGAGAATGCCAGCGCCGACTTGGTGGCCGATTGGCGCCCGCTTGCCGCCAAGCCGGGGCCAACTCGCCGCGTATTCCCCGGCAAGGGGCCGTGACGAGGATGCGGTTGCGCACGGATTCCAGAATCCGGTTCCGACCACCCCGAGGGGGAAACCATGCAGTCCGCCACCGCACCGCCTGGAGTGCTTCCCGGGCTCACCGCAGGGGCGAGCGTGCCCGAGATCCCGGTAGAGGCGGGCGGGCTGGAGGTATCAGACGCCGCGCGCCAGGCCGAGGAGAGCTGCGCCGAGCTCCTCGGCCGAGTCGACCGCCGCATCGCCGACCTCCTCAACTCCGAGGCCGCGCACTGGAGTTCCGTCGACCCCCGGGCCGCCGTACCCGTCGGCGTCGTGGCGGAGCTGATCGCGGCGGGCGGCAAGCGGCTGCGCCCCCTGTTCTGCGTCACCGGGTTTCTCGCGGCCGGCGCGGACGGCGACGAGGACACTGTCGTGGACGCGGCAGCCGCCCTGGAGCTGCTGCACGCCTTCGCGCTGCTCCACGACGACATCATCGACAACTCGCCCACCCGGCGCGGCAGTCCGACCGCCCACGTCGCGTACGCGGACCTGCACGCACGGAACGGCTGGGCGGGGGAGTCGCGCCGGTACGGCGAGGGCGTCGCGATCCTCGCCGGGGACCTCGCCCTCAGCTACGCGAACCGGCTCGCGGGAACCCTGACCGGCCCGGCGGCGCAGGTCTGGCACGAGCTGGTCACCGAGATGATCGTCGGCCAGCAACTGGACGTCGCCCTCGCCGCCGAGGCCGTCCCCGACGAGGCGCTGGCCCGCTGGGTCGCCGTCTGCAAGTCCGGCCGCTACACCATCCACCGCCCGCTCGCGCTGGGCGCGGCCCTCGCCGGACGCCCCGCGCTGTACGGCGCGTTCGAGGCGTACGGCGTCGCGGCCGGGGAGGCGTTCCAGCTGCGGGACGACCTGCTCGACGCGTTCGGCGACGAGGAGGTCACCGGCAAACCGGCCGGTCTGGACCTCGACGAGCACAAGATGACCCTGCTGATCGCGCTGGGCGCGGCGAAGGACCCGGAGGTGGCGCGGCTCGGCGAGGAGAGCCGGCACACCGACTGGAACCCGGCCGCCCTGCACACCGCCCTCCTCGCCTCCGGCGTACGCGCGGACGTCGAGAAGCGCATCGACGCCCTCGTCACCGACGCCCGCACGGCCCTCACCGGCGCCGCACTGCCCGACCCCTGGCGCCTGCGGCTCGAAGAACTCGCCGACATGGTCGCCTACCGCGACCGCTGACGACTCCCGAAGGACCCCTGCCATGAGCACACTTCTGTACCGACTGACCCCCAGGCCCGACCACGCCGCACTCCACCGCAAGGGCCTCTACCTCGGCGTCGTCCCCCAGGCGGCGGCCCGCGTGCGCGGCGCGATGCCGGTGGTCCTCGACCACGACCTCGACGTCCTGCCCGACGCCGGCCGCGATCTGACGGTGGCTCAACTCGCGGCCCACGTCGCGGACATGGCGAACCGTCTCGCCGTGGCCGGAGTCCGACGCGGCGGACACGTCGTGATCTGCAAGGCCCCCAACTTCGACCTCTGGCTCCTCGCGACGGCCGTCGAACGCCTCGGCGCCGTCCCGGTGATGCTCTCCCACCACCTCGACTCCGAGGCCCTCTCCGCGCTCCTCGCCCGCCTCGACCGGCCGTACCTGATCACCGACGGCCCCAAGCTCGGCTCCCTCACCGAGGACGCCGTCGACCTGGACACCCTGACCCGGGGCGTGCTCGGCGTGGGCGACGCCGGTCCCGGCGCGGTCCCGCTCGCCTCCCTGGACGGCTCGGTGCCGGTCCGCCCGGTGCTGCGTGGCCTCGACGAACCGGCGATGATCACCCACACCTCGGGCACCACCGGCCTGCCGAAACTCGTCGTCCACACACCGCGCACGATGCGCTCCCGGCTGCGCCCCCAGATCTTCCTGCTCGGCCTGATGCGCAAGCGCGGCACCGTCGCGATCCACACCCCGTTCGGCCACTCCCGGACCTTCGCGGCGATGTCCCTGTGCCTCCTCCAGGGCATGCCGCCGCTGCTGGTGAACAACGGCACCCCGGACTCCGTCGCCACGTTCTTCGCCGCCCAACGCCCTTGGCTGATCGAGGCGTTGCCCAACACCTTCCTCGCCTGGGAGGAGTTGGCCGACGACGCGCGCCGCCCGTTCGCGTCCGTCAAGTACTTCAGCAGCACCTTCGACGCGATCCACCCGCGCACCGTACGCCGCCTGCTGCACGCCTCCACGCAGCGCGCGCAGTTCTTCCAGATCTACGGCCAGAGCGAGGTGGGCCCCGCAGCGGGGCGCCCGTACTTCCGCCGGTTCGCGCACCGCATGGACGGCCGCTGCGTCGGCTACCCGCTGCCGGGCAGCGCTCAGGTGCGGCTGGTGAGCCGGGACGGGCAGCGGCCCTCGCAGGACAACCCCGGGTTCATCGAGGTGCGGTGGGACGGCATCGCGAAGACGTACCACGGCGAGCAGGAGCGCTACGACGCCAACCTGACCGACGGCTGGTGGCGCACCGGCGACGTCGGCTACCGCACCCGGTTCGGCTGCCTGCACATGCTGGACCGCGAGTTCGACGCGATCGACGGCGTCGGCAGCAGCCTGGAGATCGAGGACGTCCTCCTCGACGAACTCGCGGAACTCGCCGAGGTGGTCGTCGTGCAGGGGCCCGACGGCGAGGCGGTCCCGGTCGTCTGCACCCACCACGACGAACCGCTCGACCTCGGCCGCTGGCGCACCGCCACCGCCGGATACCCGCAGCTCACCGAACCCGTCCAGATCCCGCTGGCCGAACTCCCGCGCACCGCCACCCTCAAGACGCGCCGCGTCGAACTCTCCCGCCGCCTCGCGGCCCGGCTACCAGGGACCGTGGTCGAGTAGCCCGAGGACGAGGATCGCCACCGCCGTGGCGAGGAAGACGATCCCGCCCACGATGTTGCGGGAACCGACCCGCACGTGGGCGATGATCGCCCCCACGAAGTACAGGATCAGACCGATCGCGGCCAGCGTGCCCAGCACCGGCACCGCGAGCCCGGCCAGCAGTCCGACGGTGCCCGCCGCCAGCAACGACCCCAGGACCGGGACGTACTTGCGGGGGATGCCCTTCATGTCCGCCTGGGTCTTGGGGTACTCATGGCCGATCAGGTACGTGACGGCGGCGGCACCGTTGAAGACCGCGCCGATGATGGTCATGGTGACGAAAGCGGTGGACAAGTTCTCTCCGCATCTTTGAGGACGACCTTGCTGAGCACCGTACCGAGATGCCCCCCGAGCGCTGATGATCGTACAGGCGACGACCCGCCAAGTCTCGGGGACAGAGCGCTACTTGGGGCCCTAGGCCCTGTCGTCAAATTCCCGCCTGCCGGGCGACGCCTGCCACGCGCTCCCCCAAGCTCTGCGAGCAGGGGGGACCCCCAGCGGCGTTGTCGTCGGTCGCCGACGCTCCGCGTCGACTCTCTCCTCCGCCTTGCAGCTGCACGCTCCCCCGAGTTCTCGACTTCGCTCGAACAGGGAGGTGCCCCCATGACGCCTCCCGGCCCGCCCTCCGGGCGGACGACGGGAATTTGACGACAGGGCCTAGACCACGTCCCAGCCGTGCTCCCGGTGCGCCGGTTCCGCCTTGCTCACCGGCAGCCACTCCAGCTCGTACACGGCGTCGCCCACCCGGAACACGCCGGCCGACCAGTCGGCGAGTTCACCGTCGACGTCCTCGCCCCGCACCACGCCGTCGTCGGCGGTCAGCGTGCCGGAGGAGCCCACCGGCCACACCATCCACTCCGGCAGCTCCTGTTCACTGATCATGCGCCGGCGCCACAGCCACCCCGTGTACTCCCGCCAGACGTCCACCCGGGTGACCAGCAGCCCGACCTCCTGCCGGTCGGCGAACACCCTCGCCGCACCCCGTCGATACGGTTCGAGCCGCACGTCACGCGTGATCACACTCTCGCACCCCCACCCGTGCTACCAAGAACCATGTCTGTACACGAAGCATCCCACGCGTACGACGCCGTCATCGTCGGCGGCGGTCACAACGGCCTTGTCGCCGCCGCCTATCTGGCCCGCGCCGGGCGGTCGGTGCTCGTGCTGGAGCGGCTGGAGAGCACGGGCGGCGCGGCGGTCTCCACGCGGCCGTTCGCCGGGGTGGACGCGCGCCTCTCGCGGTACTCGTACCTGGTGAGCCTGCTCCCCGACAAGATCGTCCGGGACCTCGGCCTGAGTTTCCGCGTCCAGTCCCGCGACATCTCCTCGTACACCCCCGTCGAGCGCCACGGGAAACCCACCGGCCTCCTCGTCGGCGGCGGCGACCACCGCACCCGGGACGCCTTCGCGCAGCTCACCGGCTCGGACCGGGAGTTCGAGGCGTGGCAGCGGTTCTACGGCCTCACCGGGCACGTCGCCCGCCGCGTGTTCCCGACGCTCACCGAACCCCTGCCCACCCGCGAGGAGTTGAGGCGCAGGGTCGACGACGAGGAGGCGTGGCGCGCCCTGTTCGAGGAGCCGATCGGGACGGCCATCGAGGAGCGGTTCGCGGACGACACCGTGCGCGGAGTCGTGCTGACGGACGCCCTGATCGGCACGTTCGCCGACGCGCACGACGCCTCGCTGGCCCAGAACCGCTGCTTCCTGTACCACGTCATCGGCGGCGGTACCGGAGCCTGGGACGTCCCCGTCGGCGGCATGGGCGCCCTCACCGACGCCCTCGCCACGGCGGCCCGCGAGGCCGGCGCCGTCCTCGCCACCGGCCACGAGGTCACCAGGATCGACACCGACGGCCGTACGGCGGAGGTGAGTTACCGCACCGCCGACGGCGAGGGCGTCGCCACCGCCCGCCACGTCCTCGTGAACGCCTCACCACAAGCCCTCGCCCAACTCACCGGCGCCACTGAGCCGGAGCCCGCCGAGGGCGCCCAACTCAAGGTGAACATGCTCCTGAAGCGCCTCCCCCGGCTGAAGGACACCGCCGTCGACCCGCGCGAGGCGTTCGCCGGAACCTTCCACATCGCCGAGGGATACGGCCAACTCGCCACCGCCTACGCCGAGTCGGCCGCCGGACAGCTCCCCACCGCCCCGCCCTCGGAGATCTACTGCCACTCCCTGACCGACCCGACCATCCTGGGCCCGGAGTTGACGGGCCATCACACCCTCACCCTCTTCGGCCTGCACACCCCCGCCCGCCTCTTCCGCGAGGACAACGACGCCACCCGCGAGGAACTCCTCACCCGCACTCTCGCCCAACTCGACGCGCACCTCGCCGAACCGCTGGCCGACTGCCTCGCCACCGACGCCGACGGCCGCCCCTGCATCGAGGCGAAGACGCCGCTCGACCTGGAACGCGACCTGCGCCTCCCCGGGGGCAACATCTTCCACCGCGCCCTGTCCTGGCCCTACTCCCAGAAGGGCGACGGGCGTTGGGGCGTCGAGACACCGCACGCGAACGTCTACCTGTGCGGCGCGGGCGCGATCCGAGGCGGAGGGGTGAGCGGCGTTCCGGGTCACAACGCGGCCATGGCAGTGCTGGAGCAATAGATCTGACGCTCCATCAGAAAACCTCTTCCTTCGGACGGCCGTCTGCGGCATCCTGCGCGACATGCAGACGGAGCTGAGCAACCAACTGGGAGTCGAGCACGCCCTTTTCGGCTTCACGCCGTTCCCCGCCGTCGCCGCGGCGATCAGCCGGGCCGGCGGGTTCGGCGTGCTCGGCGCGGTCCGCTACACCGCCCCCGACGACCTCAAACGCGACCTGGACTGGCTCGACGCACACGTGGACGGACGGCCGTACGGACTGGACGTCGTCATGCCGGCCAAGAAGGTCGAGGGCGTCACCGAGGCCGACGTCGAGGCCATGATCCCCGAGGGGCACCGGCAGTTCGTGCGCGAGACCCTCGCCAAGCACGGCGTGCCCGAACTCGCCGAGGGCGAGGTGTCCGGCTGGCGGATCACCGGCTGGATGGAACAGGTCGCCCGCAACCAGCTCGACGTCGCCTTCGGCTACCCGATCAAACTCCTTGCCAACGCGCTGGGTTCACCCCCGGCGGACGTCATCGCCCGTGCCCACGCCCACGACGTACGGGTCGCGGCCCTCGCCGGAAGTGCCCGGCACGCGCTCAAGCACAAGGACGCGGGCATCGACATCGTCGTGGCGCAGGGCTACGAGGCCGGCGGGCACACGGGCGAGATCGCCTCAATGGTCCTGACCCCAGAGGTCGTTGAGGCCGTCGACCCGCTGCCCGTGCTCGCCGCCGGAGGCATCGGCAGCGGCGCCCAGGTCGCCGCCGCGTTCGCGCTCGGCGCGCAGGGCGTCTGGCTCGGCTCGCTCTGGCTCACCACCGCCGAGGCCGACATGCACTCGACGGCCGTCACCCGCAAGCTCCTCGCCGCCGGGTCCGGCGACACCGTCCGCTCCCGCGCCCTGACCGGCAAACCGGCCCGGCAGTTGCGCACCGAGTGGACCGACGCCTGGGACGACCCGGACGGCCCCGGCACCCTCCCCATGCCCCTCCAGGGCCTGCTGGTCGCCGAGGCGCTCTCCCGGATCCAGAAGTACGAGGTCGAGCCGCTGCTCGGCACGCCCGTCGGGCAGATCGTCGGCCGGATGACCGAGGTCCGCAGCGTCCAGGCCGTCGTCGACGACCTCACGCGCGGCTTCGAGAAAGCCGTCGAGCGCGTCAACCGGATCGCCGCAGGAAGGACCCCCCGATGACCCCCGGCTTCTGGGCCCAGGCCGCCGAGAACCCCGACCGCGTCGTCCTGGTCGCCCCCGACGGCGAGGAGTGGACCGCCGGACGCCTCCACGCGCAGGCCAACCGCCTCGTCCACGGCCTGCGCGCCGCCGGACTCGAACGCGGCGACGCCTTCGCGGTCGTCCTGCCCAACTCCCCGGAATGCATCGTCACTTACCTCGCCGCCACCCAGGCGGGCTTCTACCTCGTGCCGATCAACCACCACTTCGTCGCCCCCGAGATCGCCTGGATCGTCGCCGACTCCGGCGCCAAAGTCCTCATCGCCCACGAACGGTTCGCCGCTGCCGCCGCCCAGGCCGCCGACGAGGCGGGTCTCCCGCCGAGCCACCGGTACGCCCTCGGCGCCGTCGACGGATTCCGCCCGTACGCCGAACTCCTCGACGGACAGCCGGAGTCGGCCCCCTCGGGCCGCACGCTCGGCTGGGTCATGAACTACACGTCCGGTACGACGGGACGCCCGCGCGGCATCCGCCGTCCGCTGCCCGGGAAGCTTCCCGAAGAGACCTACCTCGGCGGCTTCCTGGGGATCTTCGGCATCCAACCCTTCGACGACAACGTCCACTTGGTGTGCTCGCCGCTGTACCACACGGCCGTCCTCCAGTTCGCGGGCGCGTCGCTGAACATCGGGCACCGGCTGGTCATGATGGACAAGTGGACGCCGGAGGAGATGCTCCGCCTGATCGACCGTCAGAAGTGCACGCACACCCACATGGTGCCCACCCAGTTCCACCGCCTCCTCGCCCTCCCCGAGGAGGTCCGCGCCCGCTACGACGTGTCGTCGATGCGGCACGCCATCCACGGCGCCGCCCCCTGCCCCGACCACGTGAAACGGGCGATGATCGACTGGTGGGGCAACTGCGTCGAGGAGTACTACGCGGCCAGCGAGGGCGGCGGGGCGTTCGCGAGCGCCGAGGACTGGCTGAAGAAGCCCGGCACGGTCGGAAAGGCCTGGCCCATCAGCGAGTTGGCCATCTTCGACGACGACGGCAACCGGCTGCCGCCCGGCCAACTCGGCACGGTCTACCTGAAGATGAACACCGGCGGGTTCGCCTACCACAAGGACGAGCAGAAGACCCGCAAGAACCGCATCGGCGACTTCTTCACCGTCGGGGACCTCGGACTCCTCGACGAGGACGGGTACTTGTTCCTGCGCGACCGGAAGATCGACCTCATCATCTCCGGCGGCGTCAACATCTACCCCGCCGAGATCGAGGCGGCCCTCCTCGCGCACCCGGCCGTCGCCGACGCCGCCGCGTTCGGGATCCCCCACGACGACTGGGGCGAGGAGGTCAAGGCGGTCGTCGAACCGGCCCCGGGATTCACCCCGGGACCGGACCTGACCGCCGACCTCCTCGCCCACTGCGCCGGACACCTGGCCGGCTACAAACGGCCCAAGAGCATCGACTTCATCGCCGAGATGCCCCGCGACCCCAACGGCAAGCTCTACAAACGCCGGTTGAGGGAGCCGTACTGGGCCGACTCAGCCGCTCCGAAGACCGGGTGACGCCTTGACGCCCTTCTCGGTACCGGGAATCAGGCGGCGACGAGTTCCTTCTCGCGGTCCGGCGTCCTGGTGCTGGGCTTCTTGTTCGGCAGCGAGAGCCGGAAGACCTTGTGCCAAGCGGAGAACACCTGCTTGGGCAGCGGCCCGGTGACGTACTCCAGCTCGTACTTCTCGAACAGCGCGCGCACCTTCACCGCGACCTCGGCGTACCGGTTGCTCGGCAGGTCCGGGAAGAGGTGGTGCTCGATCTGGTGCGAGAGGTTGCCGGTCATGAAGTGCATGGCCTTGCTGCCGCTGATGTTCGCCGAGCCCATCATCTGGCGCAGGTACCACTGGCCGCGCGTCTCGCCCTTGATCGACCGGCGCTCGAAGACCTGCACGCCCTCGGGGAAGTGCCCGCACATGATCACCGAGTGGGTCCAGACGTTGCGGACCAGGTTCGCGGTGAACGTGGCGGCGAGCGTGGTGAGGAACGACGGGCCCGACAGCAGCGGGTGGATCACGTAGTCCTTGAGCACCTGCTTGCGGATCTTGCGGCCCACAGCCTTGGCCCGCGCGCGGAACTCCGGGTTCTTGCGGCGGCGCTTCTGGAGGTTCTTGCCGAGCTCCAGGTCGTACGCCGCGATGCCGTACTCGAAGAAGCAGGCGTTGAGGAAGTTCCACAGCGGCTGGCCGAGGTGGAACGGGTGCCACCGCTGGTCCTCGTCGACGCGCATGATGCCGTAGCCGAGGTCGTTGTCCTTGCCGATCACGTTGGTGTACGTGTGGTGCAGCTCGTTGTGCGAGTGCTTCCACTGCTCGGACGGCGAGACGTGATCCCACTCCCAGGTGGTGGAGTGGATCTTCGGGTCCCGCATCCAGTCCCACTGACCGTGCAGGATGTTGTGGCCGATCTCCATGTTGTCCATGATCTTCGCGACGGACAGCCCCGCCGTGCCGATCACCCACGCGGGCGGGAAGAAGGAGAACAGCAGCACACCCCTGCTGACCAGTTCGAGCTTGCGCTGCGCCGAGATCACCTTGCGGATGTAGGCGGCGTCCTTCTCACCACGGTCGGCGATCACCTCGTCGCGGATCGCGTCCAGCTCGCGGCCGAGCTCCTCGATCTGCTCGGCGGTGAGGTGGGCGGTGGGGTCGATAGCGGTCAAGGTGTACGCCTACCGTTCGATGTCGCAGGGGCCCGCCGCGGCGGACACACAGGTCTGGATGAGGACACCCGGCTCGGCCTCGGTGATCTCGCCGGTGCGCAGGTCGCGGACGGCGCCCGACTTGAGCGGTGTGACGCAGCCGAAGCAGATGCCCATACGGCACCCGGAGGGCATCAGCACGCCGGCCGCCTCGCCGACGTCCAGCAACGGCGTGGCGCCGTCCGCGTCGACGGTCTTGCCGGTGGTGCTGAACGTGACCTCGCCGCCGTCGCCGGTGACGACGACGCTGGGACGGAAGCGCTCGATGTGCAGGCGCTCCCGGACGCCGTGCTCGGCCCAGTGCTTCTCGGCGGCGTCGAGCAGGCCCGCGGGCCCGCAGGCCCAGGTCTCGCGCTCGGCCCAGTCGGGTACGAGTTCGTCGAGCCGGGCGATGTCGAGCCTGCCGTCGGTGTCGGTGTGCACCTCGGTGAGCCGCAGCTTCTTCCGCGCGACCAGGTCGTGCAGCTCGCCGCGGAAGATCACGTCGTGCGGACGCGGCGCGGAGTGGACCATGACGGCGTCGTCGGACTCGGTGTCGCGCAGCATGCCCATCACCGGCGTGATGCCGCTGCCGGCCGTCAGGTAGAGCACCTTGGCGGGCTTGGCCTGCGGCAGCACGAAGTCACCGGCCGCCTGCTCCAGCTGGATCAGCGTGCCCGGTTTCGCCCTGCGGATCAGGTGGTTGCTGACCTTGCCGTCCGGGATCGCCTTCACGGTGATCGTGACGCGGCCGTCGGGGCGGTCGGTCGGCGAGGTGATGGAGTAGGTACGCCACAGGCGTACGCCGTCGACGTCGACCCCGATGCCCACGTACTGACCGGCCCGGTGGCCGCGCCAGCCCCGCCCCGGCTTGATCACGACGGTCGCGGCGTCACCCGTCTCGGGGTGCACGGCCTCGATGCGCCCGCGCAGGTCGGCGCCCGCGCGCAGCGGGCTGGCCAGGTCGAGATAGTCCGACGGCAGCAGCGGCGTTGTGACCATCTCCAGCAGTTTCCACGCCCTGCTGCGAAGGGCTGTACTCGTCATGGCTCCAGCTTGCTGCGCCTCCAGGCGTAAAATCCTGACCGCAGGATGTGAATTCTGTCGGCCGAGTTGTTCGCAGGGAACAAAAACGGAGACAGGGCAGGGAATAAAGATGAGTGACGCGATCCGGAAGGCCGGCGAACTGACCCTGGACGAGACCACGGTCACAGCGCTGCGGGCCGTGCTGACGACCGCCGCCGACGAGGTCGTCCAGGCGATCATCGACGAGGTTCCCCCCTACGCGGGCGCCCTTTCGGGCCGTATGGGCGGCACCATCCGCGGAGCCGTCCGCACCGCCCTGGGGCACTACCTGGACCTCGCGAGCGGGAACGCCACGGGCGGCGACGGCGGTGACGCGGCCTACGAGCTGGGGCGCGGCGAGGTACGGGACGGCCGGTCGATGGACGCCCTGCTCAGCGCCTACCGCGTCGGCGCCCGCGTGGCCTGGCGATGCCTGGCGGCGGGTGCCGTACCCGCGGGCCTGCCCGCCGCCGAGGTCGCCAAGTTCGCCGAGCTGACGTTCGCCTACATCGACGAGCTCTCCGCCGCGAGCGCCGCGGGCCACGCCGACGAACTGGCGGCCCGGGGCCGGGCCCACGAGCGCCACCTGGAACACCTGGCCCGCGACCTCCTCGCCGGCGCGAGCCCGGACGTACTGCTCGTCTCCGCCGGGCGGGCCAGGTGGCAGCCACCGGGTTCACTGACCGTGGTCCTCCTGCCCGCCGCCCAGGTCCGGCCCGCCTACCGCGCGCTCGACCCGGGCACCCTCGTCCTCGACGACCTGCCGGACGCCACCGGCGTGCTGCTCGTCCCCGACGCCGACCGGTCGCGCCTCTTGAGGCAGCTGACCGGCCGCACCGCCGTGGTCGGCCCGGCCCGGCCGTGGACCCGCGCGTCCGCCTCGTACGCACGAGCCGTACGCGCGCGCTCCCTCTCCGCCGAGATCCGCGACACCGAGGACCACCTCCCCGAGCTGGTGCTGAGCGCTGACGCGGACGCGCTCGCGGACCTCCGCGACCGGGCTCTCGCACCGCTGCGGACCCTGCCCGCCGCGTCCGCGCGGCGGCTGGAGGAGACGCTGCGGGCGTGGCTGCTGCACCAGGGCAGGCGGGAGGAGGTGGCGGCGACGCTGTTCATCCACCCCCAGACCGTCCGGTACCGGATGTCGCAGCTGCGGGAACTGTTCCCTGACCTCACATCACCGCACCGGGTCCTCGAACTGACCCTGGCGGTCGGCCTGCGGACCGACTGACGCGTTTCTCGCCCGGGGGAAGGTCAAGAAGCCGGACCCTCGCCCACCTCCGACTCGTACGCCAGCAGCGTGTTCACGAACAGGCGGCGCTCCAGCGGGGTCAGGGGAGCCAGGACCCGGCGCCATGCCGCCGCGCCCGGGGCCAGCCACGCCGTGATCGCCGGTTCGTGGGCGGGGGACAGGGCGATGATCCGGCGTCGGCGGTCCCGTTCGTCCTCGCGGCGTTCCAGGACGCCCTTTCTGCTCAGGTCGCCGATCAGGAGGCTGACGGTCGTGGGGGCGACGCCGAGCCGCGCCGCGAGTTCGTTCACCGTCATCGGGCCGTCGAAGAGGAGGTACGAGAGCAGGGAGAGGTGGCGGGGGGCCAGGGAGAGGGACTGGAGCGCCTCGGGGATCGGTAGCTTCTTCGCTCGGCCGACCAGGCGGGGCATGAGCAGGAGCAGTTCACGGACGGCGGGGTCGACGCCGTTGTTTTCGTCGGAGGGCATGGACAGGCGGCTCCTGGTCATTTATCTTTGACATCAAAGCTAATTTGTCTGGCAAGGCAATCTGGCGGCCATGGTACGCATGCCGCCTGCGAGAAGGGGGCTGGTCATGCCGCACTGCACTGTCCATCTGGGCGAGGAGGCCCTCACGGGCCGGGAGACGGAACTGATCGTCGCCGTCACCGACGCGGTGGGGTCCGTCTTCGGGGACGGCTTCCGCAAGCTGGTGGGGGTGGACCTGATCGGCGTTCCGGCACACCGCCGGGGCACCGGGGGAGTGGTGACGGGCGGTGCGACGCCGCAGATCACCCTGAGCATGAGGGAGGGGGCCTACCGGCACCCGGACTTCCCCGAGGCCCCGGCCCGCCTGGTCGGCGCGCTCACCGACGCGGTGGCCGGGGTGTTGGGGGAGGAGATACGGGAGGGGACGCTGGTGACGTTGGTGGGGGTGCCGGAGGAGAGGACGGGGGTGGGGGGCCGGCTGGTGTGAGAGGTCGGCGGCGCGGCGGTACTGCGGGGCCCCGCAGTACCGGACCGGCTCGACCCGGGGCGCGCCCCCACCACCCCTCCCCCCACCCCGACTTGACCAGTCAACGCGGCACACCCAGGATCACCCCCATGACGTCAGGACAGGCCAGCACCACGGTCGACGGGGTGCTGCGGCGCAGTACCGGCCGTACCCCGGCGCGTGTCGCCATCGAGTACCGCGACCGCACCTGGACCTACGAGGAACTCGACGACGCGGTCTCCCGCGCGGCGGCCGTGCTCCTCGGCGAGGGGCTCGTGAAGGGGGACCGGGTCGGCGCCTACGGGCACAACTCCGACGCCTACCTCATCGCGTTCCTCGCCTGCGCCAGGGCGGGACTGGTCCACGTCCCGGTGAACCAGAACCTCACGGGCGACGACCTCGCCTACCTGATCACCCAGTCCGGCAGCACCCTCGTCCTCACCGACCCCGACCTCGCGCACCACCTCCCGGACGGGACACGGCAGTTGGCGCTCAGGGACACCGACGGCTCGCTCCTCGACCGACTCGCCGCAGCGGCGCCGTACGACGGAGAGGGGGCGCGCGCCGAGGACCTGGTCCAGCTGCTGTACACGTCCGGGACGACCGCCCTGCCCAAGGGCGCGATGATGTCCCACCGCGCCCTGGTCCACGAGTACCTGAGCGCGATCGCGGCGCTCGACCTCAGCGCCGGGGACCGGCCCGTGCACGCGCTGCCGCTGTACCACTCGGCGCAGATGCACGTGTTCCTGCTGCCGTACCTCGCGGTCGGGGCGACGAACGTCATCCTCGACGCGCCCGACGGGGACCGGCTGTTCGACCTGATCGAGACGGGCCGCGCGGACAGCCTGTTCGCCCCGCCCACCGTGTGGATCGCCCTCGCGAACCGGGAGGACTTCACGGCCCGCGACCTCAGCGGGCTGCGCAAGGCGTACTACGGGGCGTCGATCATGCCGGTCCCGGTCCTGGAGCGGCTGCGGGAACGGCTCCCGAAGCTCGGCTTCTACAACTGCTTCGGCCAGAGCGAGATCGGCCCCCTCGCCATGGTCCTCGCACCGGACGAGCACAAGGGGCGGCTCGACTCGTGCGGGCGGACGGTCCTGTTCGTGGACGCGCAGGTCGTCGACGAGAACGGGCAGGAGGTGGCCGACGGAACGGCCGGGGAGATCGTGTACCGCTCGCCGCAACTGTGCGAGGGGTACTGGGAGAAGCCGGAGGAGACCGAAGCGGCGTTCCGGGACGGCTGGTTCCACTCCGGGGACCTCGCGGTCAGGGACGCGCACGGCTTCTACACGATCGTCGACCGCGTGAAGGACGTCATCAACACCGGCGGCGTCCTCGTCGCCTCCCGCCAGGTCGAGGACGCGCTCTACACCCAGGAGGCGGTCGCCGAGGTCGCGGTGATCGGACTGCCGGACGACCAGTGGATCGAGGCGATCACCGCCGTGGTCGTCCCGAGAGGCGAGACCACCGAGGCCGAACTCCTCGCCCACGCCCGCGAGAAGCTGGACCACTTCAAGGCACCCAAGCGGATCGTGTTCGTGGACGCGCTGCCGCGCAACGCGAGCGGCAAGATCCTCAAGCGCGAGCTGCGGGACACGCTCAACGGGGCCTGAGGTCCACGATCCTGCGGATCTTGCCGACCGACCGCTCAAGGGTCTCGGGGTCGACGACCTCCACGGTCACCGTGACGCCGATCCCGTCCTTGACGGCCGCCGTGATCGCCGCCTCCGCCGTACGCCGGTCCTCGGGGGTCGCGTCGGGGCGGGCCTCCGCGCGGACGGTGAGGGCGTCGAGGCGGCCCTCGCGGGTCAGGCGGAGCTGGAAGTGCGGTGCGACACCCGGGGTGCGCAGGACGATCTCCTCGATCTGGGTGGGGAAGAGGTTGACGCCGCGCAGGATGACGAGGTCGTCGCTGCGGCCGGTGACCTTCGCCATCCGGCGGAAGACGCGGGCCGTACCGGGGAGCAGCCGCGTCAGGTCACGGGTGCGGTAGCGGACGACCGGCATCGCCTCCTTCGTGAGGGACGTGAAGACCAGTTCGCCCTCCGACCCGTCCGGCAGCACCTCGCCGGTCAGCGGGTCGACGACCTCCGGGTAGAAGTGGTCCTCCCACACGTGCAGCCCGTCCTTCGTCTCGACGCACTCCTGGGCGACCCCCGGCCCGATCACCTCGGACAGCCCGTATATGTCGACCGCGTCGATCCCGAACCGCTCCTCGATCTCCCGCCGCATCGCCTCCGTCCACGGCTCCGCCCCGAACACCCCGACCTCCAGCGAGGTGGAGCGCGGATCGACGCCCTGCCGTTCGAACTCGTCGAGGAGCGTCAGCATGTACGAGGGGGTGACCATGATGACCCGGGGTTCCAGGTCCCGGATGAGCTGCACCTGCCGGCTCGTCATGCCCCCGGACGCGGGGACGACCGTACAGCCGAGCCGCTCGGCCCCGTAGTGCGCGCCGAGCCCGCCGGTGAACAGCCCGTACCCGTACGCCACATGGACGACGTCCCCCGGCCGCCCGCCCGCCGCGCGGATCGACCGGGCCACGAGGTCCGCCCACAGGTCCAGATCGGCCTGCGTGTACCCGACGACGGTCGGTACGCCGGTCGTTCCGCTGGACGCGTGCAGCCGCCGGACCTGTCGCCGGTCGACCGCGAACATCCCGTACGGATAGTGGGCCCGCAGATCCGCCTTCGTCGTGAACGGGAACCTCGTGAGGTCGGCGAGCGACTCGCAGTCCTCCGGCCGCAGGCCCGCCTTGTCGAAGGCGTCCCGGTAGAACGGCACGTTCTCGTACGCGTGCCGCAGCGACCACCGCAGCCGCCGCAGTTGCGTGGCCCGCAGCTCCTCGGCACCCATGCGTTCACCGGCGTCCAGCATCCGCCTCACCTCCGCACCTCCAGTAACACAGATGACCAGGGGCGGGACAAGGGGAGATGATCGGCCGCATGCCGACTTTCACCGCATCCGACGGAACGGAACTCGCTTACCACGTACGGGGTGAGGGCCCGCCCCTGATCGCCCTGCCGGGTGGCCCGATGGTGGCGTCCGAGTACCTGGGCGACCTCGGCGGCCTGAGTGCCCACCGCACGCTGATCCTCCTCGACCTGCGCGGCACCGGCGACTCCGCGACCCCGGCCGACCCGGCGACGTACCGCTGCGACCGTCAGGTCGACGACGTGGAAGCACTCCGCGCCCACCTCGCCCTCGACCGCGTCGACCTCCTCGCCCACTCGGCGGCCGGAAACCTCGCCCTTCTCTACGCTGCCCGCCACTCCGACCGCGTCTCTAGCCTCGCCCTGATCGCGGTGACCCCCCGAGCCCTCGGCCTCCACGCCACCGACGAGGACCACCTCACCGCCGCGCAGCTGCGGGCAGGCGAGGACTGGTTCGAGGAGGCGTACGCCAACCTGAAAGCCGTCCAGGCGGGGGAGAGCGCTCTCAGCCTCGAAGCGGTGGGCGGCTTCATCTACGGCCGTTGGGACGCCGCGGCCCGCGCCCACCTCGCCCTCATGGAGTCCCTGACGAACGACGAGGCGTCCGACCTCTTCCACACCCCGGCCGCCTACGACCCCCCGGCCACCCTGGCAGCCCTCGCCCGACTCGACGCCCCCGTTCTTCTTCTCTGCGGCGAGCACGACGGCGCCCCCGACCCCGGCCTCACCCACCGTGCCGCCGACCTCCTTCCACGCACCGAGGTCGCAGTCCAGCCCGGCGCCGGACATATTCCGTGGATCGACGACGCCGACTGGTTCGTACGCCGCGTCAACACCTTTCTGCGGTCGGCAGAGTGATCGACACCCCCGCCCCGCCCCCGGCTACCCTCCCCGCCATGCACACCGTCAAGACCAACGGCATCACCCTCGCCCACCGCACCTGGGGTCCCGAAGACGCCCCGCCCGTCGTCCTCCTCCACGCCCGCGGCCTCGACAGCGCGGACTGGACGCGGGTGGCCGAGCGCCTGGCGGCGGGCCCGCGCCGCGTCCACGCCCCCGACCTGCGCGGACACGGCCACAGCGACTGGCCGGGGACGTACGGGTACGAGGCGATGCGCGACGACGTCCACGGCTACCTCGAAGCCCTCGGCCTCATCGGCGCCGACCTGATAGGGCACTCCCTGGGCGGCGTCGTCGCCTACCTCCTCGCGCAGGAACACCCGGACGCCGTACGCCGGTTGGTGCTGGAGGACGTCCCCGTCACCGTCCCCCTCGACCCGCCCCGCCCACCCGCCGAACGCCCCGACGGCGACCTCCCGTACGACTGGGCGATGATCACCGCGACCGACGCCCAGCGCAACGCCCCGGACCCGGCCTGGCGGGAAGGCGCGGCGCGGGTCACCGTACCGACCCTCCTCATCGGCGGCGGCCCGACCAGCCTCATCCCCCAGGAGCAGGTCGCCGAACTCGCCGGACTCCTCCCCGACGCCCGCCATGTGACCGTCGACGCGGGGCACTTGGTGCACGCGACCCGGCCGGCGGAGTTCCTCGCGCACGTCGAGGAGTTCCTGGGCTAACGGTCCGCCTCCCCGGCGACCTCCCGCGCCCACCGGTAGTCCGCCTTCCCGCTGGGCGAGCGCCGGATCGTCTCGGCGATCACCAGCTGCCGGGGGACCTTGTACCCGGCGAGGCTGGCCCGGCAGTGGGTCTGGAGCGCGTCGAGCGTCAACCCGGCGGAGCCCGGCCGGAGTTGGACGACCGCCGCGACATGGTTGCCCCACGTCGCGTCGGGCACCCCGGCCACCAGGGCGTCGTACACGTCCGGGTGGGCCTTCAGGGCCTGTTCGACCTCCTCCGGGTACACCTTCTCCCCGCCCGTGTTGATGCACTCCGACCCCCGGCCCAGCACCACGACCACCCCGTCCTCGTCGACGGTCGCCATGTCGCCGAGCAACACCCAGCGCTCGCCGTCGAGTTCGAAGAACGTCTCGGCGGTCTTCGCGGGGTCGTTGTAGTAGCCGAGGGGGACGTGCCCGCACTGGGCGACGCGGCCCACCTCGCCGGGGGCGACGGACTCATGCGTCGCCGGATCGACCACCCGGGTACGGGAGTTGACCCGGACCCGGAACCCCTTCTCGGGCCCGGAGTCGTCCGTCGCGGTGCCGTTGAAGCCGGACTCGGAGGACCCGAAGTTGTTCAACAGCATGGTGTTCGGCAGGAGTTCGCCGAACCGGCGGCGGACGGTGTCCGAGAGGATCGCGCCGGAGGACGAGACGCTGAACAGGGACGAACAGTCGGTGTCCCGGAGCGGGCCCGACAGGGCGTCGATCAGGGGGAGGAGCATCGCGTCGCCCACCAGGGAGATTGCGTTGACCTTCTCCTTCGCGACCGTCCGCAGCACCTCCTCCGGCACGAACTTCCGGTGCAGGACGACCCGTTGGCCGAAGTTGAAGCCGATGAACGCCGTCAGGGTCGAGGTGCCGTGCATGAGCGGGGGAGTGGGGAAGAAGGTGATCCCGGGCGCCCCGGCGGCGACCCGCTCGGCCAGCTCCTGAGGCTTCTTCACCGGCTCCCCGGTCGGCGCGCCCCCGCCCATCCCGGAGAAGAACAGGTCCTCGTGCCGCCACAGCACGCCCTTGGGCATCCCGGTCGTACCGCCGGTGTAGATGATGAACACGTCGTCGGCGGACCGCGCGGGGAAACCCCGCGAGGAAGACCCCTCGGCATCGGCGAACGGGGTCCCCAACTCCCCCTCCCCGACCCGCAGCAGCTCCCGCACCCCCGGCGTCCGGGGCAGCACCGCCCGCACCCGGTCCTCGAACTCCCCGTCGAACACCAGCCCGGCGAGGTCCGCGTCCCGGTACAGATACGCCAACTCGTCCTCGACGTACCGGTAGTTGACGTTCACCGGCACCAGCCGCGCCTTGAGGCACCCCAGCGCCGCCTGGAGGTACTCGACCCCGTTGTACAGGTGCAGCCCGACATGCTCACCGGCCCGCAGACCCCGCGCCAGCAGATGATGCCCGATCCGGTTGGCGGCGGCGTCCAACTCGGCGTAGGTGAGCCGCAGTTCCGCGCCGGTGCCAGGATGGTCGACGTACACGAGTGCCTCGCGGCCGGGGACGACGTCCACGACCGACTCGAACAGGTCGGCAAGGTTGTACTCCACCGTTCCTCCCCACCTCGGCTCGCCGGTCATCAGAGCAAAGGCGGCGGCAACTGGGAAGGCTCACGGCAGAGAAATCTGACTGACTGTCAGAAAGTCGCCGGTCGCCCCTTGAAGTGCCCACCGGGCTCCTGCAACCTGTTCCCCCGAAGGCTCAGGAGGGGAAAGTGCCATGAGCGGTACCGAACACCTCACAGTCCGGCGCGAGGGCGCCACCCTCGTCCTCACACTCAACCGGCCCGAAGCGAAGAACGCCCTCTCGCTGCCCATGCTCGTCGGCCTGTACGACGGCTGGATCGAGGCCGACGAGGACGACGGCATCCGCTCGATCGTCTTCACCGGCGCCGGCGGCACCTTCTGCGCCGGCATGGACCTCAAGGCCCTCGCGGGCAAGGGCATCGACGGCGAGCACTACCGCAGCCGCCTCGACGCCGACCCCGACCTCCACTGGAAGGCGATGCTCCGCCACCACCGCCCCCGCAAACCGGTCATCGCTGCCGTCGAGGGCCACTGCGTCGCGGGCGGCACCGAAATGCTCCAGGGCACGGACATCCGCGTCGCGGGCGAGTCCGCGACCTTCGGCCTGTACGAGGTGAAACGCGGCCTCTTCCCCATCGGCGGATCGACGGTCCGTCTCCAGCGGCAGATTCCCCGCACCCACGCCCTGGAGATGCTCCTCACCGGCCGCCCCTACACCGCCCGCGAGGCCGCCGCGATCGGCCTGATCGGACACGTCGTCCCCGACGGCACCGCCCTGGAGAGAGCCCTGGAGATCGCCGAACAGGTCAACGCCTGCGGCCCGCTCGCCGTCGAAGCCGTCAAGGCGTCCGTGTACGAGACCGCCGAACTCACCGAGGCCGAGGGGCTCGCCGCCGAACTCAAGCGCGGCTGGCCGGTGTTCGCGACCGCCGACGCCCAGGAAGGCACCCGCGCCTTCGCCGAGAAACGCGCCCCCGTCTACAAGCGGGCCTGACCGAAGGACCACCACCGTGCTCAAGGCACCGCTCGTCGTCGAGTTCCCCTTCACCCGCTCCCTCGGCCCCGTCCAGAGCGCCTTTCTCACGGGCCTGCGCCAGGGATACGTCCTCGGCGTGCGGACCCGCGACGGCCGTACCCTCGTCCCGCCGGTCGAGTACGACCCCGTCACCGCCGAGGAGATCCGCGACCTCGTCCACGTCGGCCTCACCGGCACCGTCACCACCTGGGCCTGGAACCCCGCCCCGCGCCGTGGCCAGCCGCTCGACACGCCCTTCGCCTGGGTCCTGGTGAAGCTGGACCAGGCCGACACCGCCCTCCTGCACGCCCTCGACGCCCCCGGCCCCGACGCCGTGCACACCGGCATGCGCGTCCGCATCCGCTGGGCCGACGAACGCGTGGGCGCCATCACCGACATCGCCTGCTTCGAGCCGGACGACCGCGAGGAGTCCGTGGTCGGTGTCCACGTGGGCGAGTCCGAGAACCCGGTCACCGGCATCGTCGCCCCCGCCCGCCTCGACTACACCTACTCGCCCGGCCGCGCCCAGACCGCGTACATCGCCGCCCTCTCCGAACAGCGCACGGTCGGCGAACGCTGCCCCCGCTGCCGCAAGGTGTACGTCCCCCCGCGCGGCGCCTGCCCCACCTGCGGCGTCGCGACCGCCGAACAGGTCGAGGTAGGACCGGCCGGCACGGTCACCACCTTCTGCGTCGTCAACATCAAGGCGAAGAACCTGGACATAGAAGTCCCTTATGTCTACGGCCACATCGCCCTCGACGGCGCCGACCTCGCCCTGCACGGCCGGATCGCGGGCATCCCGTACGACCAGGTCCGCATGGGCCTGCGCGTCGAACCCGTCTGGACGGAAGGCGCCCGCTACCCCGACCACTACCGGCCGACCGGCGAACCCGACGCCGACTACGACACCTACAAGGAGCTGCTGTGACCCGGGACATCGCGGTCGTCGCCTTCGCGCAGAGCGACATCCGGCGCACCACCGAGGAGTCGTCCGAGGTCGAGATGCTGATGCCGGTCCTGCACGACGTCCTGGACCGCACCGGCCTCACGACGCCCGACATCGGCTTCACCTGCTCCGGCTCCTCCGACTACCTCGCGGGCCGCGCCTTCTCCTTCACCCTCGCCCTCGACGGAGTCGGCGCCTGGCCGCCGATCGCGGAGTCGCACGTCGAGATGGACGGCGCCTGGGCGCTGTACGAGGCGTGGGTCAAACTCCGTACGGGCGACGCGGATACGGCGCTCGTCTACGCGTACGGCAAGTCCTCGCCCGGCCACTTGAGGGACGTCCTCACCCGTCAGCTCGACCCGTACTACGTCGCCCCCCTGTGGCCCGACTCCGTCGCGCTCGCCGCCCTCCAGGCGCAGGCCCTCATCGACGCGGGCGACACCGACGAACGCGAACTCGCCGAGATCGCCGCCCGCAGCAGGCGCGCCGCGACCCTCAACCCCCATGCGCAGAACCGGGGTTCGCATCCGCAGGGCGAGTACGTGGTGGCGCCGCTGCGGCACGGCGACTGCCCGCCGATCGGGGACGGGGCCGCCGCCGTGATCCTCGCTGCCGGGGACCGGGCGCGTGAGCTGTGCGACCGGCCCGCCTGGATACGCGGCATCGACCACCGCATCGAGGCGCACTCCCTCGGCGTCCGCGACCTCACCGACTCCCCGTCGACACGCCTCGCCGCCGAGAAGGCCGGCGCCTTCGAACGGCCCGCGGACACCGCCGAGTTGCACGCCCCGTTCAGCTCCCAGGAAGTCGTCCTGCGCAAGGCGCTCAAGCTCGACGACAGCGTGCGCGTCAACCTTTCCGGCGGGGCGCTCGCCTCCAACCCCGTGATGGCCGCCGGGCTCATCCGCATCGGCGAGGCCGCGACCCGCGTGCACCGCAGCGAGGCCGACCGGGCGCTCGCCCACGCCACCTCCGGGCCCTGTCTCCAGCAGAACCTGGTCGCCGTCCTGGAAGGGGATCCGCGATGAGCAAGGAACCCGTGGCCGTCGTCGGGATCGGCCAGACCAAGCACGTCGCGGCCCGACGGGACGTGTCCATCGCCGGGTTGGTCCGGGAGGCAGCCCAACGGGCGCTGGCTGACGCCGAGTTGACGTGGGCCGACGTCGACGCCGTCGTCATCGGGAAGGCGCCGGACTTCTTCGAGGGCGTGATGATGCCCGAGCTGTATCTCGCGGACGCGCTCGGCGCCGTGGGGAAGCCGATGCTGCGGGTGCACACGGCGGGGAGCGTCGGCGGGTCAACTGCCTTGGTGGCGGCGAGCCTTGTGGCTTCGCGCGTCCACGCGACCGTCCTCACCCTCGGGTTCGAGAAGCAGTCCGAGTCCAACGCTATGTGGGGGCTGTCCCTGCCGATTCCCTTCCAGCAGCCGCTGCTTGCGGGGGCGGGCGGCTTCTTCGCACCGCACGTGCGCGCCTACATCCGGCGCAGCGGCGCTCCCGACACCATCGGCTCGCTCGTGGCGTACAAGGACCGGCGCAACGCGCTCAAGAACCCGTACGCCCATCTCCACGAGCACGACATCACCCTCGACAAGGTCCAGTCCTCGCCGATGCTGTGGGACCCGATCCGCTACTCCGAGACCTGCCCCTCCTCCGACGGGGCCTGCGCGATGGTCCTCACCGACCGTACGGGCGCGGCGCGTTCGCCCCGGCCGCCCGCCTGGATGCTGGGCGGCGCGATGCGCAGCGAACCGACGCTGTTCGCGGGCAAGGACGCGGTGTCGCCGAAGGCCGGGCAGGACTGCGCGGCCGACGTGTACCGGCAGGCCGGGATCGCCGATCCGCGCCGGGAGATCGACGCCGTCGAGATGTACGTGCCGTTCTCCTGGTACGAGCCGATGTGGCTGGAGAACCTCGGCTTCGCCGACGAGGGCGAGGGCTGGAAGCTCACGGAGTCCGGGGTGACCGAACTCGACGGCGACCTCCCCGTCGACATGTCCGGCGGCGTCCTGTCCACCAACCCCATCGGCGCCTCCGGCATGATCCGCTTCGCGGAGGCTGCCCTCCAGGTGCGCGGGCAGGCCGGGGAACACCAGGTGGACGGTGCGCGCAGGGTGCTGGGACATGCGTACGGCGGCGGCTCCCAGTTCTTCTCGATGTGGCTCGTCGGAGCCGAGGCGCCCACGTCCTGAGAGCCGAAGCGCACGGCTCCCGAAAGGTACGGCCGACGTGCTCTGTCGGGGCCCGGAGCCGATCGCTAGGCTGACCCGCGGACGACGGAACCGGGAGGAGCACGGACGTGGCCGAAAGCACCATCCAGCAGCAGCCGTTGGCGGGCTGGGAGAAGCCGGACCTGGACCTGAGCGAGGCCGAGTGGCAGCCGGGCAGCAAGGGCCTGGGGGATGTCCAGATAGCCTTCGTCGAGGGCTTCATCGCGATGCGCAACAGTGGCCGCCCCCAGAGCCCGTCCATCGTCTTCACCCCCGCGGAGTGGGGAGCGTTCGTCTCGGGCGCACGGGAAGGCGAGTTCGACCTCACGTGAACGCCGGGCCGGGGCGGCTTCCCGCCCCGCACCCCGCGCTCGGCCCTGCCGAGGGCAACGCGAACCACGTCCGGCTTGCGGCCCGGTGCCGGACGAGGGGTGAGGCGGGGCGGAAGCTGAGACGGGGTGGGGTGGGGCGAAGGCATGAGACGGGGCGCCGCAGCCGGTTCCGGGCCGAAAACCGTGGCCGGGTCGAGGACTGCGGCGGGGCCGGGAGTTGAGGCCGGGCGGAAGTTGCGGCGGGGCCTGGAGCTGAGGCGGAGCCGGGAGTTGCGGCCTGGCGGAAGTTGCGGCCGAGCGGAAAAGCCGCAGTCGGCCCGCACCTCGCCCGGAACCACCCCCGCCGGAACCACCTCGCCCAGAACCACTCCGTCCGGAACCATCCCGTCCGGAATCACTCCGCCACCTCCCCGCCGCCCCCGCCCTGCGAAACCCCCGGCGGGCCCTGTACCCGTGCTCCACCACCAGCCGACCCTCGCTCCACCACCATCCGACCCGCGCTCGGCCACACACCCCCGCCACCCCGTACGATGGCCGTATGTCGTTCCTCCGCCGCCGAAGCGCAACCCCCGCCGGCCCCGATTTCGACGTCCTCGCCATGGATCCGGGCGACTGGCCCGGCAACCTCGGCGCCGGCCTCCTCCCCGCTCCCGACGGCACCTGCCAGGGCGTCTTCCTGCGCTACGACCTCTTCGGCGGGCGCGGCCCCGCGATGATCATCGGCAACCTTCCCGAGGGCTCCCCGGCCCGGGACACCGCCGACGGCGAGATCCCCTTCGAGGTCGCCCAGCTCCTGCTCGCGCTGGAGAACGACGAGGAGGTCACCGTCACCGGCACCGAGGACATGCCGGTGATGCAGGGCGACAACCTCCTCATCGTCCGGCGCCTCAAGCTCTCCGAGAGCCGGATCTCCTGCGTCCAGTTCGACCGCAGCGACAACGTCCTGGTGACCATCGCCGCCTGGGACCGCCCCATCACGGACGACCTGTACGCCCTCCTGAAGCCGCTCCCGGCGGAGCTGTTCCAGCAGGGCTGAGCCCTTCAGAAAAGAGCCTCAGCCCCGGAGCGACGGCACGACGTCCACATCGGCGGCGCGCACGTACGCGACGCGATGGCCGTACTGGATCTCGTAGTACATGTCCTTGCCCACGACCACCCTGTGCGAGTCGGTGGCGAAGGTGACCGCGTAGTAGTACTCACCGGGCACCTCGCCGCCGACGACGTACGACTGCCCGGCGGGCAACGTGTACGACAGCGGCGACACCGCCTGGACCGGGACACCCTTCGGATACGCGGACGCCTCCGGATAGGCACGCCCGTACACCGGCACCGACGCGCGGCCCGCCTTCGCCCGGGCGACCAGCCCCGCCGCGTGCACGGCCGTCGCATGCTTGCGCGGATTCTTGAACCACGCCTTCTGCCCCAGGTACCAGATCGCCGTCCAGTCACCGGAACGTCCCGCGACCGCGTACTGCTGCCCGGTGGAGACCCGCGAGGAGAGGTCGTTGACGCCGGTCGTCGGTTCCGTACCCCGCCCGATGTCCTTGACCAGCGGATACGTCTCACCGGGGCCGGTGTACAGGCGCACCTCGCTGGACCCGTGGTCCGCGCAGGGCTGCCCCTTCGCCACGCAGTCCATGTACGTGGGCCGGTTCGCGCCGTACGAGGGGCGGATCGTCACCAGCCCACCGTGCCCCTGCGCCGTCGCCTTGATCGGCGCCTTCAGCAGCTCGAAATAGTGCCGCCAGTCCCAGTACGGACCCGGGTCGGTGTGCATCCCGGGGACGTTCGCGGTCGTCGGACCGGGCACGTTGTCGTGGCCCAGGATGTGCTGCCGGTCCAGCGGTACGCCGTACCGGTGCGCGAGGTAGCGGACCAGGCGGGCCGAGGCGCGGTACATGGCCTCCGTGTACCAGGCGTCGGGCTGCGCGAGGAACCCCTCGTGCTCGATGCCGACGGACGCGGTGTTGATGTACCAGTTCCCCGCGTGCCAGGCGACGTCCTTCGTCTTGACGTGCTGCGCGATGTGGCCGTCGGTGGAGCGCAGGGTGTAGTGCCAGGACACGTACGTCGGGTCCTGGACCATGTTCAGGACGCCCTCCCAGGAGCCCTCGGTGTCGTGGACGACGATGTACCGCACCGGCTGGGACGCCGGGCGGTTCGCGAGGTCGTGGTTGCCGTAGTCCTTGTCGCCGAACTCCTTGTACGGCGCCGGGATCCACTCGCAGGACACGTCCCTCGGACACTCGGTCCCGGCCGTCACCGGCTGCCGCAGCCCGGCGCGCGCCAACTGCCGCTCGTCCGGCGCCAGTCGAGGCTGAGCGTCGAGGGCGACGAGCTGACCGGCGTCGGTGGTCCGCTCCTGACCGGCACGCAGTACGTCGTACACGTCGTCGGCGTACGCGGCTGCCGTCGCCGTGTCGTCGGCGCCGGAGAAACGGGCCACGGCGGCGTACCACTCGGCGGGGTCGGTGCTGAGAGGCTCACCGAGGGCGCGCTGAGCTGCGGCGAGGAGGGCCGCGCCGCCCTCGATGTTCGCGGCGGGGTCGGTGCGGAGGGTCTCGGGGGCGAGGCCGGTGAGGGCGGCGGCGCGGGCGAGGGTGTGCAGGCGGGGGGCGTCGACGCTCTGCGCGAGAACAGCCGCCGGGCGCAGCACCGGACGCGCCGAGTCCCCCCGGGGATCCTCCTCGCCCTCGCTGTGGTGCGACGCGCCCGCGAGGGCCGTGCCCGCGTCCGTCAGGTGCATCGGGCCGTAGCCGCCGGTGACGCTGGGCGCCCCGGCGTGGTCGTCCCAGCGGGACTGGAGGTAGGAGACGCCGAGCAGGACGCTGCGCGGGACCCCGTACTCGGCCGCCGCCGCGTCGAACGCGCGTTGCAGGGCGAGCCGGGACGCGCCGGACTCGTGGGGCGGGGCGGCGGCCAGCAGTGGGAGCAGCAGGGCTGCCGAGGCGACGGCCTGGGGGATACGTCTGGGCAATGCGGCCTCCGGTGGGGGGATCGCGCGGGCCGGACACGTCTGTGCCTACCGGCTCGCTGACGGTCCGTCAATCATGCCCGGGAGGAGGCGATCCCCCTTGTCACAGCGCTACCCTGCGCGTTTCGCCGCCGGACGTGCTGAGGGCCTGCGATGCACCGCCGCTCTGGCGCACCGCAGGCCCTCGGTCCATGGGGTCAGCGCGTGCCGACCGCCGCGCGTACCGCTCGCCGTGCCATCTGGCTGTCGTCGTGCAACCGCCGCAGCAGCAGGCGCTGTTCCTCGCCGGACGGCAGGGAGCCGTGCGCGGGCGCCGGGTCGTTCAGGGCGCGCTGGGCGGCTGTCTCGTACGTACGGATCTCGCGCGTCAGGACCAGCATCAGGTTCACCAGGAACGCGTCCCGGGAGGCCGGGCCCGCCGACTGGGCGAGCTGGCTGATCTGGCGGCGGGCGCCCGGCGCGTCCGCCAGGACCGACCACAGCACCGCCAGGTCGTAGCCCGGCAGGTACCAGCCGGCGTGCTCCCAGTCCACCAGGACCGGGCCCGCCGGGGACAGCAGCAGGTTGGAGAGCAGCGCGTCCCCGTGGCAGAACTGCCCCATCCCGCCCCGGCCCGCCGACTGCGCGATGCCGTGCAGGAGCTTCTGGAGGTCGCCGAGGTCACGGTCGGTCAGCAGGCCGAGTTCGTGGTAGCGGGAGATCCGGGCCGCGTAGTCGAGCGGCGCGTCGAACGCACCCGCCGGGGGCCGCCACGCGTTCAGCCGGCACACGGCGGCCAGCGCCGCCCGGATGTCCGTGCGCGGCGGCGCCTCCACCGGATGCCGCGTCAGCGCCGCGACCCGGCCCGCCATCCGCTCGATGACCAGGACACAGTTCTCCGGGTCCGCCGCGATCAGCCGGGGCGTACGCACCGGCGGACGCTGCCGGACGAACGTGCGGTACGCGGCTATCTCGTGCCGGCCGCGCTCCGCCCACACGGGGGAGTGGTCCAGCAGACACTTGGCCACGGCCTGCTTGCGTCCGGTCGTACCGGCGAGGAGGACCGACCGGCCGCTGCGCCGCAGCACCTGCACCGGGGCGAAGTCCGGGCAGATCCGGTGCACCGAGGCGAGCGCGGTGCGCAACTGGGCGCCCTGCGGGCCCGAAAGGTCCAGTCTGCCGCTGAGGGGTGGTGTCCCGGCGCCCGCCGGCCTGCGCTGCCGCACCATGCCGGGGGCGACGGGTGCGAGGTAGGGGCCACCACCCTGGCGGGGGTAGACGGGCCGGGGCGGCGCGGACACGGAGGACGATGCTGCGTACATGGGCGAGACAGATCCCTTCGTGTGCCTGCGAACTAGGTGCGCCGCCCGGCCCGGTCACCCAGGTGCACCCTGGGGAGTGTCCCGGGACGACCGGGTCGGGGTGGCGCTTTCCTACCTGACACCCGATCGGCCGTGGCACACCACGTGGCGGACCCTGGCGAAGCCTGGCGAATAGTCGCCCGGCAACCACGGCGCGGCTACTGTCGACCTCAGCCGAGAACCTGGGGGCTTGACGTGAGCGGAGAACCCAACACCCGACTGTCGGACCTGTTCGGCCTGGCCGGCTGGTCCAAGGGGGAACTCGCGAGACTGGTGAACCGGCAGGCGGCGGCCATGGGCCACCCCCAACTGTCCACCGACACCTCGCGGGTGCGGCGCTGGATCGACACGGGAGAGATCCCGCGCGATCCCGTACCGCGGGTGCTGGCGGCCCTGTTCACCGAGCGTCTCGGCCGTGTCGTGACCATCGAGGACCTCGGTCTGGTCCGGCACGGGCGCCCGGGGAAACGGCAGAGCGGCGGGAGCACTGAGCGTCCCGACGGGGTTCCGTGGACGCCCGACCGGACGGTCGCGTTCCTCACCGAATTCACGGGAATGGACCTCATGCTCAACCGACGCGGCTTGGTGGGCGCGGGCGCCGCGCTCGCCGCGGGCTCCGCACTCAGCAGCGCCATGTACGACTGGCTGCACACCGACCCGATCCTGTCCGCCGACGCTCCCGTCCTCGACCACCCCCTGAACGCCGACCCCATCGGGTTCGACCGCTACGAGGCCGCCCCCATCGGGGCCGAGGAGATCGAGGCGCTGGAGCGCTCCGTGGAGGTGTTCCGCGCCTGGGACGCCGCCCGGGGCGGGGGACTCCAGCGCAAAGCGGTGGTGGGACAGCTCAACGAGGTGGGCGGCATGCTCGCCTACCGCCATCCGGCACACCTCCAGCGCCGCCTGTGGGGTGTCGCCGCCAACCTCGCCGTCCTCGCGGGCTGGATGTCCCACGACGTCGGCCTCGAACCCACCGCCCAGAAGTACTTCCTGATCGCCGCTCACGCCGCCCGCGAGGGCGGGGACCGGCCCCGCGCCAGCGAGGCGCTGTCGCGTGCGGCGCGGCAGAAGGTGCACCTGGGCGAGCCCGGCGAGGCGCTCGACCTGATGCGGCTCGCCCAGTCCGGCGCGGGTCCCGAGACCCTGCCGCGCACCCGGGCCATGTTCCACACCGTCGAGGCGTGGGCGCAGGCCGCCGAGGGCAAGGGGCAGGCCATGCGCCGCACCCTCGGCAAGGCGGAGGACCTGTTCGCCTCCGCCCGGGACGACGGGCCCACGCCGAGCTGGATGCAGCTCTTCAACGAGGCCGACCTGTACGGCATGGAGGGCCTCGCCTACCGCACCCTCGCCGAGCACGATCCGAGCGCGGCGGCCCAGGCGCAGTACTTCGCCGACAAGGCCCTCGCGCTGCGGGACGACACCCAGCAGCGGTCCAGGATCTTCGACCACCTGTCGATGGCCTCGGCGCTGTTCATCGCGGGGGACGCGGAGCACGCCCACTACTACGCGCGGGAGGCGCTGTCGTCCATGGGCGCGAACTCGTCGCTGCGGACGTGGGACCGGCTGGGCGACATGTACCGGCTGACCGGGCCGTACGCGAAGGTGCCGAAGATCGCGCAGCTGCGGGAGGAGATCAAGTCGGCGTTGCCGAGGGCGAGGGGCGGGAGGGGGGCGGTGGTGTCGACGTGAGGGTCATTCCCGGTGTGATGATCTGACCGTCACGGCAATATCCTCGCCGCCAGTACGCACGCCGAGTCCTCGCCGGTGTGGGGTTCGGCCGCCGCCTCGGCCGCCTGCTGTGCCGTCCTCGCCTCCACGAGCCGGGAGGTGAGGACGGGGCGGGCGTCCGGGTCGGTGTGCAGGAGGAGGAGGTCGCCCGGTTCGAGGAGTATCTCGGACGGGCGGTGCACAGCGCCCGGCGCGGCGCCGAGGAGGGCGCCGCCGGGCCCGGTCAGGCGCCGCCCGGCGCCGCCCCGGACCAGCAGCGGGGCGCAGGGGCCCGCCTGGGCCCAGGTGAGGGTGCGGGTCGCGGGCCGGTAGCGGCAGTAGACGACACCGGCGAGCGCGGGCCGTTCCCCCGCGCCGAGGAGCTGCCCGAGTAACCCGAGCAGCCGCCCGGGCTCGGTGCCGGCCAGCGCCATCCCGCGCAGCGCGCCCAGCAGCATCGTCGCCGTGGACTCCAGCGTCTCGGCGTTCCCGGTCAGCGAGCCGACCGTGAACACCGTGTCGCCGCCCGGCAGTTGGACCGAGTCGAACCAGTCCGCGCCGATCGGGACACCGTTCGCCGCGGGCAGGTGCAGCCCGGCGACATCGAGTACGGCGGGTGCCTGGCGCGGGAGCCGCAGGGAGCCGCACCAGGGCGGTGAGGCGGCTCCCCGCGACTCGACCGCGAGCCGTGCCTCGGTACGCGGACGCGGCCCGCCGCGGCGGAGCGAGTCACGGGTCTCGGTCACCGCCCGCTGGCTGCGCCGCAGTTCGCTGACGTCCCGCAGCACCGCCCACATCGAGGCGGTGCACCCGTCAGCGCCGAGCACGGGCTCGCCCATCAGGTGCACGGTCCGCACCTCGCCGCCCGGCCGTACGACGCGGAACTCGCCGTCGATGGGCCGTGAGTCGATGAGGCAGTCCGTCACCATCGCCGTCAGCTTCGGCCGGTCCTCCTCCAGGACGAGCGACGGAAGCTCGTCCAGCGTCAGCGCCGGGGCCGCCGGATCGCGGCCGAGGATGCGGTGGAACTCCGCCGACCACACCGCCTCGTCCGCCATCAGGTTCCACTCCGCGCTGCCGACCCAGCTGAGCAGGGAGGCGCGCCGGGGAGCGGTCGGCGCGGCCTCCGCTGCCCCGGGAGGCCCGTCCCGCAACTGGGCCAAGTGCTCGTCCAGGTCGCTGAGTTGGTGCAGCGCCAGGTCGTACAGCGCGCGCTGCCACAGGTCCGCAGGATCGCAGCCGGTGGGGCGGGTGCCCCGGCGTACCGCGGCCACGTCCCCGCGCAGCTGTCGCGCCTGCGATATCAGCGCGTCGACCGGTCCTGGCCGGTCGGCTGGATGGTCCGCGGAGAGAGGGGACGGCATGACGCACTCCGATGCGGGGACGGTTCGGCCGGGGTTGCCGAACGGAAAGGCCGTTACGACTGTTGCACAGCGCGCGACGTCGTGTAAGGGATTTGGCAACACACCTTGAGGTGATGCGCTCGGCATATGCCACCGGCCTCCCGGACGCCTTTCCGGGCTACCGGCGGGTACACCTCACGCCCTTCAAGTCGTAGACGCGGCACGGGAGTTGCCGGTTGCATCGCGGCAGCACAAGGGCCTCACCCGGGTGTTCGAACCCCGTACGCCCTATCCCGTCGCACCGGCGTACAGCTCCGGCCGCGCGGCGAGTTCCACGGCCACCCGCCCGCCCCCGCGCAGCGACCGCACCCCCGCCTCGGCGACCGCCGACGCCGCGTACCCGTCCCACACCGAAGGCCCGGTCACCCGGCCCCGCCGGGTCGCGTCCACCCACGCGCGCACCTCACGGTCGTACGCGTCCGCGAATCGCACCACGTAATCCTGCGGCACCTCCGTCGCCGCCGCGCCCGACACGGTGAGCAGCGGGCCCTGGTCGTCGCCGATGCGGGCGCTGCCGTGCTCGCCGACCGCCTCGCAGCGGACCTGGTAGCCGGAGCGGCAGTTGACGAACACCTCGACGTCCACGAGGGCGCCGCCGGACGTCTCGAACACCACGAACTGCGGGTCGACCAGGCCCTCGGGAGCCTGCGCCGACGGGCGCGGGCGCAGCACCGTCACCGCCGTCAGCTCCTCGCCCAGCAGCCAGCGAGCCGCGTCGATCTCGTGCGCCACCGAGTCCTCGACCAGCATCTCGCTCGTGAAGAACGACGGGGAGGCCGCGTTGCGGTGCACGCAGTGCAGCATCAGCGTCCGGCCCAACGTGCCTGCGTCCAGTACCGACTTGAGCCGCAGGTATCCGGCGTCGTAGCGCCGCATGAACCCCACCTGGGCCAGCCTGCGCCCGAGCCGCGCCTCCGCCTCGACGACCCTGAGGGCGCCCGCCGGGTCCGGCACCATCGGCTTCTCGCACAGCACCGGCAGGCCGCGTTCGAACGCCGCGAGCAGCGCCGCTTCGTGCGCGGGGCCGGGGGAGGCGATCAGGACGGCTTCGACGCCGGGTGCCTCGACAGCTGCCTCGGCCTCCGCGTGGACGGTGACGCCGTCGATCCCGGCCGCCGCGTCCTTCGCGCGGTCCGTGTCCGGGTCGGCGACCGCGACGACCCTTGCGCCGCTGACCACTTGGTCCAGCCGCCGTATGTGGTCCGCCCCCATGTGACCGGCTCCTAGCACGGCGACACCCAGCAACTCCGACACGTCCACGGCTCCTCTCGCAGCGATGGTCACCAGGGTGTCACGCGAGGTCAAGAGGCCGTTCTTACGGTTCCTCTCTTACGGTTCCTCGTCCGCCCCGCACGAACTCCCGCTCGGCGGCAGCGATCCGTCCAGCAGGAAGTCGTCCACCTTCCGCCGCACGCACCGCGAGGAGGCGTAACCGGTGTGCCCCTCACCGCGGTTGTCGAGGACGACGGCCGCGCTGCCGAGCCGCGCCGCGGTCTCCGTCGTCCAGCGGTACGGCGTCGCCGGATCGCCCCGCGTCCCGACGAGGAGCAGCTTCGGCGTACGGAGGTTCTTGACGTCCTCGCGGATGAACTCCGTGCCCTTGGGGCGGCCGTGGCACATCAGGGTCTCGGCGAGGCGGTACGGGCCGAAGACGGGGGACGCCTGCTGGAAGGAGGCGCGCAGGGCGGGGAGGGCGTCGGTGATCTGGCGGGGGGTGGGGCGGTCGGGGTCGTCGGCGCAGTTGATGGCCATCAGGGCGGCGGGCATGTTGTCGAGGGGGACGTCGGCGGGGTCGGTCAGGGGGGTGTGGATGCCTTTCGGGGGCGGGGAGTTGGGGTGCCGGGTGGGGGGAGTCGGCTTCTTGTGGGCGGAGTTGAGGGGGTGCGGCGAGTAGAGGCCGCCCGCCGCGAACGACTGCACCCCGCTCGGGTCCCCGTCCCGGGTCAGCCGGGTCAGCCCGACCTGGAGCGACGGCCACCAGTCCTTCCGGTACAGCGCCTGGCCCAGCGCGCCCACGAGGTCCTGGCCCGTGAACTCCCCGCTCAGATAGGACTGCACGGGGTGCGCGTCCAGCGACCGCACCAGCCGTACGACCTCCTCCCGGGCCGCGCGCGGCTCCTTGCCCAGCGGGCAGGCCGGGCCCCGCGCGCACCAGGACGTGAAGTCGTCCAGCGCCAGCTGCTGTCCCCGCGCCCCGGCGATGCCCTGCTCGGCGACCGGCTCGGTCAGCGTGTCCACCCCGTCGAGCGCCAACCTGCCGACGCGGTCCGGGAATTGCGCCGCGTACACCGCGCCGAGCCGTGAACCGTACGAGAAGCCGAGGTAGTTGAGTTTCCGCTCGCCCAGCGCGGAGCGGATGACATCGAGGTCGCGCGCGGCGAACACCGTTCCCACGTACGGGAGTACCGGACCCGAGTGCTTCGTGCAGAGCCCGGCGATCTTCCGGAGCCGCTCCAGCAGCGCCTGCGGGTCGTCTCCGGTCACCTCGCCCTCGCCCTCGTCCTCGTCCTCGTTCGAGGCCCAGTCCCCGCAGCTCACCGGCGAGGAACGGCCGACGCCCCGGGGGTCGAAGGAGACGACGTCGTAGTGGTTGGTGAGATCGGCGAACGTCCGGCGGCTGTAGGCGAGTTCGGGTACGCCCGCCGCGCCGGGCCCGCCGAAGTCCAGGACCACCGAGCCGTGTTTCTCGCCGGTGGCCCGGTACCGGGCGAGCGCGAGTTCGAGGGTCCCGGCGCCGGGGTGCGCGTGGTCGAGGGGGACGGTGACCTTGCCGCACTCCAGATCCTTCGGCACGTCCTGGTCCTCGCACGCCGACCAGGCGACCTTCTGCCGGTCGAAGCGGGCGGGATCCGGGGCGGGCGCGGCCGTCCCGGCGCCGAGCAGGGAGACCGCGACGACCAACGTGACCAGCATCGATGCCTCCCGGAGCGCAGTGCCCACGGTCACGATAGGCGGGGTGCGCGGGGTGCGCCCGCCGAGGTGCGGGGGGTGCGGGGCGGGGTTACCCTGCGCGCTTCTCTGTCTGTCCGGCATGACCCTCGCGGCCGGCTCGACGGCTTTACTGCCAGTTCGACAAGCGGGTCACTCGATGGGGTGGAAGGACGATGAGCCATAACTCCGATGGTTCGCCCGCGTTTTAACCGGTGCGGGTGGAGACGCCCGTGTCCGGTGCGGGGAACGCCCGCGCCCCGACTGGAAGGCAGGGACCCCATGAGACGGGTGACCCGAACCGGCGTGATCGCCGTCTTCGCCGCGTCCGGTGCGATGGCCGTGACGATGCCCGCCCACGCCGACTCCGTGGCGGACGGCTCCACTGTCGACTCGCCCGGCGCGGTCTCCGGGAACACGGTCCAGCTCCCCGTGCACATCCCGGTGAACCTGTGCGGCAACACGGTGGACGTCGTCGGGCTGCTGAATCCGGCGATGGGCAACAAGTGCGTGAACTCCTCGTCGGGACCGGTGAGTTCAGGGTCTGGGTCTGCCACCGGCGGTGGCGCCCACGCCGACGGGAGTGCGCACGACTCGCCGGGCGTCCTGTCCGGCAACGGCATCCAACTGCCCGTGCACCTCCCCGTGAACGTCAGCGGGAACAGTGTGAACGTCGTCGGCGCGCTCAACCCGGCGTTCGGCAACGAGGCGGTCAACACCTCGCACGAGGACCCGCCGGCCCGCCCCGTCGACCCGGCGCCGCAGCATCCGCAGCCGCATCGGCCGGTCGACCCCGTGCCGCGCGCCGAGGCGCCCACCCCGGGGATGAACGTGACGCTGGCCAGCACCGGGGCCGACGGGCAGGGCGCGCTGCTCGCGGGAAGCGCCGCGCTCGTCCTCGGCGGGGCCGCGCTGTATCGGCGGGCCCGGGCGAGGGTGGTGCGCTGAAGGGTGTGACGCTGCGTTGAGGGCCGTACCGGCCGAGCCGGTGCGGCCCTCAGCGTGTGTGGAAACGGCGGTGTAACTCCCGTACCTCACCGGCCAGTTCCGGTACCGGCCCCTCGACCGCCACGCCGGGTGCGACCTCGTGGACCGGGAGCGTGCGCACTGGTGGCGCGGGGACGCCCAACTCTGCGAGCCAGGCGCCGAGTTGCTCGGACGAGGCGACGTACACGTGCCTTCGCCGCGAGTCGTACAGGGTAATTGCGTTGTGGGCGGCGTGGCGGGGTGCTGGAGTGACCGTATGAACAATGCCGACATCCTCGCCCTGTACGACCGTGAGATGCGCCGGGGTGCCCGCCCCGACAGCTCCGACGCCCGCATCGAACGCACCGGGCAGGTCGTCCGGCAGATCGCCTCCGTCGAGGGGTGGAACGGGATTCTGTGGTCCGGGTTCGAGGCGGGTGACGCGGACGCGGTGATCGCCGAGCAGGTCGCGCTCTACACGGGGCTCGGGCGTGAGTTCGAGTGGAAGACGTACTCCCATGACACGCCTGCCGACCTGGGGGAACGCCTTCAGGCCGCCGGGTTCGTGCCCGACGACGCCGAGAGTCTCCTCATCGCCGAGACGAAGACCCAGCTCACCGGGGCCGAGCCGCCCGAGGGGGTCCGGATCGAGCCCGTCACGGACATGGCCGGGGTCGAGCTGATGGTCCGCGCCAACGAGCGCGCCTTCGGGCGGGACGGCTCCTGGCTGCGGGATCTGCTGCGCCTGCGTCTCGTGGAGGACCCCGACCTCCTCGTCGCCGTCGTCGCCCTCGCCGGGGACGAGCCGGTCAGCTCCGCCCGCATGGAGCTGATCCCGGGCACCCGGTTCGCCGGGCTCTGGGGTGGGGGGACGGTTCCCGAGTGGCGGGGGCGGGGGATCTACCGGGCGCTGATCTCGTACCGGGCGCGTATCGCCGCCGAGCGGGGGTTCGAGTTCCTCCAGGTCGACGCGACGGAGGACAGCCGACCGATCCTGGAGGGGCTGGGGTTCGCGAAGTTGGGGACGACTACGCCGTATATGTATACGCCGTGAGGGGGTTGGGGTGCTGGGGTTCTGCGGGCTGGGGTAGGTGTGTCGGCGGGGGCGCGCCGCGCGGTGAACGCGCCTTCGGCGGGGGCCGCTTGGGCGGGAGGTGGGGCAACTTCTGGAACGGGGGAGCCCTGCGGGTGGGGCAACCTCTGGAACGCAGGGAGTCCTGTGGGCGGGGCCTCTGGAACGGGGCGCTTCCGGACGGGGGAACCCTCTAATCGCCGGACCCGTGTGCACGTTCCGTCCGAGTGGGCCCGCCGTGCGTTGAGGGGAGCCGAGGCGGCGGGCCCGGTGCCGGACCTTTGTGTATCCGTCCAGCGTAGACCTCGGGGACCGAGGGGGGAACGGCGCGCGGGGGCGCCGTACGGGCGCGCGGGGCAGTTTGCTGTATGGAGGCTGCGCGGGGTGGCGTACGGGGGGTGGGCTTGGGGACGGTTGGGGTGGGGGTCGGTGGGGGACAGGCGCGGGCTCTGCTGCCGGGCTTTGCTGACTGCGAGGGGTCTGCCGCCGGGCCTCCCTGACTGAACAGGGGCGACGAACAGGGCGCCCCTGCTTGGCAGGGCTGATGCCTGGCCTCCCCGCGAGCGCGGGGGCGTTGCGGACCATGGCCTGGACGGCGTCGACTTCCCCGCATGTGCGCAACGAACTCCCGGCGCCCAGCCTCGACATGAGACCGCCAACTTCCCAGCGCGCATGGGGCAAGCACGAGCGCCTCGGAGACGAGGGGGAGCCGACTTCTCCGCGTGCGTAACAGCTCGGGGCGGGGCCCAGGGGCGAGACCGCCGTCAGCCCTCCGCGTCCGTGTGGGCAACAGATAGGGGACCGCCGCGAGGCGTGAGGCTGGCCGAGTCAGCCTCCCCGTGTGCGCGTGGGCAACAGCCCTCGCGGTACAGGGCTGCGGCAGGGCGCCCAGCCCCCCGCGTGCATAACGGCTCGGGGCGTGGCCGGAGGGCGGGCCGAGACCGCCGTCAGCCCCCCCGCGTGCGCGGGGACGTTGAGTTCGGCGAGGGACAACCCTCGCGTGCGCGGGACCACCAGATCCGCGACCCGCTCTACGCGAGTGAGCGGGCCACCCCCGCGTGTGCGCGGGCAACAGATGGAGGGCCGCCGCGAGGCATGAGGCTGTGTCAGCCTCCTGCGTGCGCGTGGGAACTTGCCGCGCGCGCCCCGCGAGGGGGTGGACGGCATGAGCCCTCCCGTGTGCGCGTGGGTAACGGCTCGGGGCGTGGCCGGGCGGGCCGAGATCGTCGTCAGCCTCCTCCCGCGTCCGTGTGGGCAACAGATGGGGGCCGCCGCGAGGCATGAGGCCGCGTCAGCCTCCCGCGTGCGCGTGGGTAACCTCCCGCGACGCCCGACGCCCGACGCCCGACGCCCGACGCCCCGCAGGCCCTCCGTTCAGGCAGGGCCCGCGTCGTACGGCGTATGCGCGGGCAGCGTCCGCCCCAACACCCCCCTCAGCGGCGCGACTTCGCGCGGTCCAGTGCCGTCACCCCCACCGCCGCCAAGCCGATCTGGATGAGCCACTCGATCCAGTCGACGCCGTTCGTGTCCTGGACGTCGAGGCCGTTCGCGATGGCCGAGCCGATGAGCGCCGCGGCGATGCCGACGAGGATGGTCCACAGGACGCCGATGCGCTGGCGGCCGGGGACGACGAGGCGGCCGAGTACGCCGATGACGCAGCCGATGACGACCGCGCTGATGATTCCGGAGATCTCCATCTTCGCCCCTTCGAGTCGGAATCCCGTCGATGTACGGATGCCCTTCCCGGCGTCGAACAGTCCGGTCAGGTTCATTGCCCGGGCTTGGGGGTCTCCTCGCCAGCGCTTGATGGTTTCCGCGCCGTCGTGCCATGTACCTTTCAAGCGGTCGATGCGCGTAGACCCGTCCGACCTGGACCTACGCGTACACGGCCCGTACCCGCACCCGCCTCTTTCCCCCCATCCTTCACGGAGGTTCGCCGGATGCCCGGTATCGCACGTCCCCGCGCAACAGCCACACTCGCCGCACTCGGTCTGCTCGCCGCGGGCGTCACGCTCCAGGTCACCGCCGCCACGCCCTCGCACGCGGCCACCCCCCACCGCGTCCTCTTCGACAACGCGCACGCCGAGACCGCCGGCAACGCGGACTGGATCATCTCCACGAGCCAGCCCGACCCGCTGGGCGAGGACTCCTCGCCGTCCGACGAGACGGACTGGACGGGGGCGCTGTCCTCCTGGGGCGTGGCGCTCCAGCAGACCGGCGACTACAGCCTCAAGACGCTGCCGTCGGGTTCCAGCCTCAGCTACGGCGGTTCCTCGGCGACGGACCTGAAGAACTTCGACACCCTCGTCCTGCCGGAGCCGAACACGCTGTTCACGGCCGCCGAGAAGACCGCGATCATGACCTTCGTGAAGAACGGCGGCGGCCTCTTCATGATCTCCGACCACACGGGCGCCGACCGCAACAACGACGGCGAGGACGCGGTGCAGATCCTCAACGACCTGATGACGAACAACACGGTCGACTCGACGGACCCCTTCGGCTTCTCCATCGACTCCCTGAGCATCAGCTCCGACTACCCCGCCGCCATCACGGACTCCACGAACCCGGTCCTGCACGGCGGCTTCGGCACGGTCACGAAGAGCCTCATCGCGAGCGGCACGACGGCGACGATCAAACCGGCCGACAACTCCACGGCCAAGGGCCTTCTGTACCGCTCCGGCTACTCCGGCAACACGGGAGCCTTCTTCCTCACGTCCACCTTCGGCTCCGGCCGCATCGCCTTCTGGGGCGACAGCAGCCCGATCGACGACGGCACGGGCCAGTCCGGCAACACTCTCTACGACGGCTGGAACGACACGAACGCCACGAACGCGGCTCTGGCCCTGAACGCGACGGACTGGCTCTCGAAGGCGTCCTGACCTCCACTTCCCCCCGTCGATGGCGCATCGAGGTGCCGGGGATGCGGCGTCGGCGGGGCCGTGGGAGCGTGGCGTGATGGAGTACTCGTACGTCCTCTACCTCGGCGCCTCCGCCGAGCAGGTCTGGGACGCGCTCACCGATGCCGAGCAGACCGCCGCCTACTGGGGTCACCGCAACGTGTCGGACTGGGCCGAGGGGTCCCGTTGGGAGCATGTACGGGTCGACGGGTCCGGGGTCGTCGATGTGGCCGGCGAGGTCGTGGAGAGCCGTCGGCCGGAGAAGCTCGTGACGACCTGGGCCGATCCCGCCGAGCCGGCGACCGCGTCCCGGGTCGCCTTCGGCATCACCGAGTACCAGGGGATCGTCCGGCTCACCCTCACGCACACCGACCTCCGCGACGCCCGCGAACTCGACGACGTGTCCAGGGGCTGGCCCGCCGTCCTCTCCAACCTCAAGACGGCGTTGGAGACCGGGCGGCCCCTGGCGACGGAACCCTGGACGGTTCCGGAGGGCTGAGGCGGCCCGGTCGGGTCGGGGCGGGGTTCAGGACTTCGTGCTGCTCTTCGCCGCCGTGAGGGCGCACATCACCCCCAGTATCACGGCCAGCGCGCCGATGATGATGTTGTTCAGCTTCACCCCGTTGTCCGGGCTGCTGCCGACGACCCACGGGGCGATGACCATCCACACGCCCAGCGCGCACATGGCCCAGCTGAGGCCGTACATGCGGGCGGGCGCCACCGTGAAGCCGACGCCGAGGAGGGCGATCGCGATGCCCACGATCAGGTTGTGGGTCAAGAGCGGGGGCTGGCTGGTGGTGTAGTGGAGGATCCAGGGGGATATGGCGCAGTACAGACCGAGCAGGAACACCGGCCCGTCCACGAGCGCCACATCACGACCGCCGAGCATGCGGGCATATCGGTCCCGCATCTCGGAGACATCGGGGTGAGTCGACAGGTCACCTCGGGTGTGCGAGACGTTGGCCATGATTCGTCTCCTTCGACGTGATCGCGGTGATAACGCCGCTTTATCTCCATTCTGCTCTTATTTTCCCTTTATGTGTAGTGCTACGGGACGATCGACCGAGCCGTGCGGACGAACGCGTCATGCAGATCCCGCGCCGCCTGAGGCGCCGCCTCCGCCCGACGCCGCCGCAACATCAGCAGCACCTGCGGCGTACGCCCCTCCAGCGGCCGGTACGTGATCGCCCCCAGCCGCGAGCGCAGCGAATGGGGGTCCCCCCGGCCGAAGGCTGGGGGAGGATCCCCTACGACGCTGAACTCCGGCAGCACCGTCACCCCGAGCCCCTCCGCGACCATCAGCTTCCCCATCTCCGCCCCGTCCGTGGAGTACGAGAACGACGGCCCGCTCCCCCCGAGCAGCCGATGGACGTAGCGGTGCATGACGTACCCCGACCGCATCCCGATCAACGGCACCTCCGCCAGCTCCCGCACCCCGACCGCCTCCCGCGACACCAGCGGACAGCCGGGATGCATCACCACGACCGGCCGCCCCCGCAGCAACTCCGTCGACGCGAACTCGGCCGGCATGTCGTCCCCTTCGAGATGGTTGACGAGCCCGAGGTCGAACCCCCCTTCCAGCAGGGCCCGTTGGACGTCGGACTGCTGCGCCCCCACCCCCTCGACCTGCGTCAGCGGATGGGCCCGCCGGAACTCCCGCACGGTGGGGATCAGCAGCGGCACGGTCGCCGCGTTGACCGTCCCGACCCGCACCATCCGGCTGATCCGATGCTGCTCACCGGCAGCCGACCGCAGCCGGTCGACCGCGTCCAGCACCCCGATGATGTGCGGCAGCAGCTCCCGCCCGGACGCGCTCATCGTCGCCCCCGACCGCTTGCGCTCCAGCAGATCGACCCCGAGCTCCCGCTCCAGATTCCGCACCGTCTCGCTCAACGCGGGCTGGGAGAGCCGCAGTTCCTCGGCGGCCCGGCGCAGCGAGCCGAGCCGGGTGACCGCCGCGATGTATTCGAGCTGTTCCGTCCGCATGACCGGCAGAATGCGGGCCGATTCCCGCCGCGTTCAAGGGTTTCCCTGTCACACCTTCGTGAAATTCAATGGTCCGCGATCCGAGACCGGTCGGGTTCTCCTTGACGGCCCCGACGGACGGCTGTCACGATCGACGGCATGAAGATGCGACTGGACCTCACGCGGCGACGCCATGTCGACCTCGCGCGCGTCTCCAGCGCCTCCTGTCGCGCCGCGGCCTGATCGACTCCCCGCAGATCCGCCGCAGTTCCCTTTCCTGAAGCCTGAATTCCCCGCGCCTTTCGCGCCCCCTGAATTCGGCATGCCTGAAAACGCTTCCCCGCCACAGGAGTTCCGCGTGCCCGCACCCGTGAAATTCGCCTACTGGGTCCCCAACGTCAGCGGTGGACTCGTCACCAGTTCCATCGAACAACGCACCGACTGGAGTTACGACTACAACCGCGAACTCGCCGTACTCGCCGAGAACAACGGCTTCGAGTACGCCCTCAGCCAGGTCCGCTACATGGCCAGCTACGGCGCCGAGTTCCAGCACGAGTCCACCAGCTTCTCCCTCGCCCTGCTCCTCGCCACCGAGCGCCTGAAGGTCATCGCCGCCGTCCACCCCGGCCTGTGGCACCCCGGCGTCCTCGCCAAACTCGGCGCCACCGCCGACCACTTGTCCCAAGGCCGGTTCGCCGTCAACGTCGTATCCGGCTGGTTCAAGGGCGAGTTCACCGCCCTCGGCGAACCCTGGCTGGAGCACGACGAGCGCTACCGGCGCGCCGAGGAGTTCATCACCGCGCTGCGCCGGATCTGGACCGAGGACCACACCGAACTCGCCGGAGACTTCTACCGGTTGAGGGACTTCACGCTCAAGCCGAAGCCGCTCAACACGCCCGAGCGCCCGCACCCGGAGATCTTCCAGGGCGGCAACTCCACCGCCGCCCGCGCGATGGCCGGCCGGGTCTCCGACTGGTACTTCTCCAACGGCAAGGACTTCGACGGCGTCACCGAGCAGATCGAGGACGTCCGCAAGTCCGCAGCCGAAGTCGGCCGCAGCGCACCGAAGTTCGGCCTCAACGGCTTCCTCATCGCCCGCGACACCGAGGCCGAGGCCCGCGACACCCTGCACGAGATCGTCGCCAAGGCCGACCGCGAAGCCGTAGAGGGATTCGGCGCGGCCGTGAAACAGGCCGGACAGTCCACCGCCGACAAGAAAGGCATGTGGCAGGACTCCACCTTCGAGGACCTGGTCCAGTACAACGACGGCTTCCGCACCGGCCTGATCGGCACCCCCGAGCAGATCGCCGAGCGGATCGTCGCCTACAAGAAGCTCGGCGTCGACCTCTTCCTCCTCGGCTTCCTCCACTACCACGAGGAGGTCGAGTACTTCGGCAAGAAGGTGCTCCCGCTGGTGCGCGACCTCGAAGCCCAGCAGACCGCCTGACCCTCCCCCCCCACCCGCCGAAAGGTCGTACCCGCCATGAGCACCGCAACCCGCTGGACCACCACCCCCGCCACCGCCGAGGAATGGATCGCCCGCGCCGCCGAGGCCGCCGCCGTTCTCGCCACCGACGCCGCCGCCCGCGACAAGGCCGGCGCCACCCCGCACGCCGAAGTGCGCCTCCTCAAGGACGCCGGCCTCGTCACCCTGCTCGGCCCCACGGAGCACGGCGGCGCGGGCCAGGACTGGCCGACCGCCTACCGCGCCGTCCGCGAGATCGCCAAGGCCGACGGCTCCATCGGCCAGCTCCTCGGCTACCACTACCTGTGGTTCTGGGCCGCCCGCCTGGTCGGCACCCGCGAGCAGTGGCAGCGCCTGGAGGCCGAGGCCACCCGCGAGGCGTGGTTCTTCGGCGGCGCCGTCAACCCCCGCGACCACGACGTGACGGTCACCGAGGACGGCGACGACCTCGTCTTCACCGGCGCCAAGACCTTCTCCACCGGCAGCAGGGTCTCCGACGTCACGGTCCTCGAAGGCGTCCTGGACGGCACGGAGTTGCACGTCTTCGCCGTCGTCCCGTCCGCGAGCCGGGGCCTGACCTTCCACGACGACTGGGACAACATCGGCCAGCGCCTCACCGAGTCCGGCAGCGTCACCATCGACGCGGTCCGCGCCCCCTGGACCGACGCGCTCGGCTACGTCGGCAAGGAGTTCCGGCCGCGCACGTACAACACCCTCAACGTCCCGACCATCCAACTCGTCTTCGCCAACTTCTACTTGGGCATCGCGGCCGGCGCCCTGGAGACCGCCGCGACCTACACGCGCACCAAGTCCCGCTCCTGGCTGCACGGCGGCCACGACCGCGCGGTCGACGAGCCGTACGTCATCGACGTCTACGGCGATCTCACCGCGAAGCTCTGGGCGGCCGAGGCGCTCGCCGACGCGGTCGCCCTGGAGGGGCAGCGGCTGCACGACGACCCCGACGCGGTCACCCCCGAGACGCGCGGCGCGTTCGAGGTACGGGTCGCGGCGGTCAAGGCGCGCGCCACGGACGTCGCCCTGGAGGCCACGAACCGCATCTTCGAGGTCACCGGCGCGCGGGCGACCGCCGCCTCCGAGGGCCTGGACCGGTTCTGGCGCAACGTCCGCACCCACACCCTCCACGACCCCGTCGCCTACAAGCGCCGCGAGGTCGGCCGCTGGGTCCTGGACGCCGAACTCCCCGAACCGACCTGGTACTCCTGACCGCTCCCATCCGAAAGAGGCCCCGCATGGCCACCGTCCTGTCCGTCTCCGGCAGCCCCTCCCCCTCCTCCCGCACCGGCCGCCTCCTGCGCCACCTCGACCAGCGTCTCACCGCGCACGGCCACCGCGTCATCCCCCTCGACGTCCGCACGATCCCCGCCGAGGCGCTCCTCGGCGCCGACTTCCAGCACCCCGCGATCGTCGAGGCCACCGACCTCTTCGCGAGCGCCGACGGCGTCGTCATCGGCACGCCGATCTACAAGGCGTCCTACTCCGGCGTCCTCAAGTCCCTCCTCGACCTGCTCCCGCAGTACGCGCTCACCGGCAAGACCGTCCTCCCCCTCGCGACCGGCGGCTCCACCGCGCACGTCCTCGCCCTGGACTACGCGCTGCGTCCCGTCCTCAATTCGATGGGCGCCGCGCACATCGTGCAGGGCTGGTTCACCCTCGACAAGGACATCACCGCCCACGACGACGGCACGGTCACCGTTGCCCCCGCCTCCGCCGAGGCCCTCGCGCAGATCGTCGACCAGTTCTCGGCCGCCCTCGGCCGCACCCCGTACCTGGCGGCGGCGAGCTGATGACAGCGCACGTGATCGCCGACGCCGCCGAGGCGCTCACGGTCGCGCGGGCGCTCGCGGACGAATTCCGTCCGGACGCCTCCGTGCGCGACCGTGAACGCCGCCTGCCCCGCGCCGAGTTGGACCGCCTCTCGGACTCGGGCCTGCTCGCCGTCACCGTCCCCGCCGGCCACGGCGGCGCCGACGTCGACGCGGTGACCCTCGCCGAGATCTTCCGCCTCCTCGCCACCGCAGACGGCAGCCTCGCGCAGATCCCGCAGAGCCACTTCGTCTACGTCAACGTCATCCGCCGCCAAGGCACCGAGCAGCAGCGGAAGTTCTTCTACGACGAGATCCTCGCCGGCCGCCGCCTCGGCAACGCCCAGTCCGAGGCCGGCACGAAGCACGTCCAGGACATCCGCGCCCGCCTCGACCGCCGACCCGACGGCTCGTACACCCTCACCGGCACCAAGAACTACTCCACCGGCGCCCTGTTCGCCCACTGGATCCCGGTCCTGGCCCGCGCCGAGGACGACAAGCTGTACGTCGCGTACGTCCCCGCCGGCGCACCCGGCGTGACGATCGACGACGACTGGGACGGCCTCGGCCAGCGCACGACCGCCAGCGGAACCGTCCACCTGGACGCCGTACCCGTCCCGGCGGACCGCGTCTTCCCGCACCACCTCACCTTCGAGGGCCCTCAACTCCACGGCGCCGTCGCCCAGTTGCTGCACGCCGCCATCGACGCCGGGATCGCGGGCGGCGCGCTCGCCGAAGCCGTCGACTTCGTGCGGACCAAGAGTCGGCCCTGGTTCGAGAGCGGATACGAGACGGCCGCCGAAGACCCCCTGCTGATCCAGCGGTTCGGGGAACTGGCGATCCAAGTCCGCGCCTCCGACGCCCTGTTGAAGGAAGCGGCACGCGCGGTCGACGCGGCGCGTGCCGAGTTGACCGACGACACCGCCGCCGAGGCGTCGATCGCGGTCGCCGCCGCGAAGGTGACCGCCGCACAGGCCGCCGTCGATGTCGCCGCCGCCCTCTTCGAGGTCTCCGGCACCCGTTCCGCCCTCAACTCCCTCAACCTGCACCGGCATTGGCGCGACGCCCGCACCCACACGCTGCACGACCCGACGCGCTGGAAGGTGCAGCACATCGGCCGGTACGTGCTGGGTGGCACCCGGCCGCCCCGCCACGGCCTGCTCTGACCTCCCGAGGAGACCCCCATGTCGTCCCTGACCTTCCACTGGTTCCTCCCGACCAACGGCGACAGCCGCCATGTCGTCGGCGGCGGCCACGGCACCCCGGCGACCGCCTCCGGACGCGACCGGCCGCCCACGGTCGGCTATCTGAGCCAGATCGCCCGCGCGGCCGAAGACCTGGGGTTCGTGGGCGCGTTGACCCCGACCGGCGCGTGGTGCGAGGACGCGTGGCTCACCACGGCCATGGTCAGCCAGCACACCGAGCGGCTGAAGTTCCTCGTCGCCTTCCGGCCCGGGTTCGTCTCGCCGACGCTCGCCGCGCAGATGGCGTCCACGTTCCAGCGGCAGACCGGGGGGCGGCTCCTGCTCAACGTCGTGACGGGCGGGGAGAGTCACGAGCAGCGGGCGTACGGGGACTTCCTCGGCAAGGACGACCGGTACCGGCGCACCGGTGAATTCCTCGACGTCGTACGGGGGTTGTGGGAGGGGAAGTCCGTCGACCTGAAGGGGGAGCATCTGCGGGTCGAGGACGCGAAGCTGGCGCGCCTTCCCGATCCGGTGCCCGAGGTGTACTTCGGCGGGTCCTCACCGATCGCCGGGGAGATCGCCGCCAAGTACGTGGACGTGTACCTCACTTGGGGCGAGCCGCCGGCGCAGGTCGCGGAGAAGATCGCCTGGATCAAGGGGCTCGCCGCGCGGCACGGCCGTACGCTGCGGTTCGGGATCCGGCTGCACGTCATCACGCGCGACACGTCCGAGGCGGCCTGGGCGGAGGCGGACCGCCTGCTCGCCGGATTCGACCCCGAGACGGTCGAGTCCGTCCAGGCGGGGCTGGCGAAGAGCGAGTCCGAGGGGCAGCGCCGGATGCTCGAACTGCACGGCGGCGACCGCAACGGGCTGGAGATCCACCCCGGCCTCTGGGCCGGCATCGGCCTCGTACGGGGCGGCGCGGGGACGGCCCTCGTCGGCTCCCACGAAGAAGTCGCCGCCCTCATCAAGGAGTACGCGGCCCTCGGCATCGAGGAGTTCGTCCTCTCCGGCTACCCGCACCTGGAGGAGGCGTACTGGTTCGGCGAGGGCGTCCTCCCGAAGCTCGCGGAGGACGGCCTGTGGACCCACCCCGCAGGGACGGCACAGACCCCTTCGGCTCAGGTGCCGTTCACCTCCTGAGCCCGCTCGCTCAGGGACGCAGCTCGGTCAGCACGTCGAAGTCCAGCCCGTCCGCGCGCGCCAGGTAGATGCGCTGGCGGACGTGGCTGCCCTCCAGGTGGAGCAGCCCGCGCGGCCCCTCGTACGACACCGACGGCGCCGTCGCCCCGATCCGCGTGACGTCTCCCGTGCCCGCCCGCCGCAGCAGCGCCGCCAGCAACAGCACCCCCTCGTAGCAGGACTCGCCGAGGCTGCCGGGGGACGGGGCGTCGAGGCCGTAGCGGCGGGCGTAGAGGCCGTGGAAGTCCAGGGTGTCGGGGGTCGCGAGGGACGTGAAGAAGCCGGCCGTGCTGTAGAGGTCCGCCGTGGCGGCCGGGCCGCTGGCCAGGAGCATGTTCTCGTCCATCAGCGTGCTCAGGCGCAGGGCGCGCGCGTCCAGGCCGTACGCCGCGAACGCCCGGTTGAAGCGGACCGCGTCGCTGCCGACGAGCAGCATGAGGACGCCGTCCGCGTCGGAGCGTTCGATACGGCGCAGCACGGGCGCGAAGTCGTGCGTGCCCAGGGGGAGATACGCCTCGCCGATGACCCGGGAGCCGGTCCGCCGGGCGTACGTGTGCGCCGCGCGGGCCGTACGCCGGGGCCAGACGTAGTCGTTGCCGACGACGAACCACCGCCGCACCCGGCGTTCCCCCGCGAGCAGGACCATCGCCGGGCAGAGCTGGTCGCGCGGCGTCTCGCTGGTGAGGAAGACCCCGGCGCGGTCCTCGCCGCCCTCGTACAGCGCGGTGTACACGTACGGCACCCGGTGCGCGACGCGCGGCGCGAGGGCCTGGCGTACGGAGGAGATGTGCCAGCCGGTGACGCCCTGGACGGCCCCGAGGTCGACGAGGGTCTCGACGCGGTCGGCGACCTCGCGCGGCGGCGCGCCCCCGTCGACCGGCACGAGCCGCAGCTCACGGCCGAGGACCCCGCCCGCCCGGTTGACCTCCTCGGCGGCGAGCCGCGCGCACAGCTCGCAGGCGGGCCCGAAGATCCCGGCGGGCCCCTGGAGCGGAAACACGAGGGCGACGCCGAACACGGAAGGGTCGGGGCGGGACATGGCGCCATGGTCCAGGGTCCCTGCCCCGAACTCCAGTCCGTCTCATACCATGTACACCTCTCGGAGCTAGGAGCAGGATGTCCACCTCGTCCGCCCGCCGGCCCAACGACCTGATACGCCTCCTCACCAGGGCCGAACGGCTGGCCGCCCGCCGCCTCCAGGCCGCCCTGGACGAGGAGGGCTGCTCCCTGGACGCATGGCGGGTACTGACCCTGCTCGCCGACGACACCGGCCACCACATGTCGGCGATCGCGGAAGCCGCCTTCCTGCCCCCGCCGACGCTCACGAAACTCGTCGACCAGCTTGTGGACCAGAACCTCGTCCACCGCCGCGTCGACCCGCACGACCGGCGCCGCATCCTCGTCCACCTCACCCCGCGGGGCCGCGACCACTGGCGCCGCGTCGACCGCGCCGTACGCCAGGACTGGCCCGCCCTCGGCGAGGGCGACGAGGAGATGCTGAAGGCCCTGCTGGAGCGCCTCGCGGAGACGGTGGACGGCTCCACGCGCGTGTGATCGCGCCATGGCGCAAAGTAGTCGTACGGCCCGGGAATGTTGGCCCGCAGCCGATAGTTGCTATATACATCTGATCGAGCACCGTCAGACCAGCACCGTCTATCCGAGCGAGGCACCCCCGTGACCACCGAGCGACCCGCCGACGTCGTCACCCGCCTGCGGACCACCTTCCGCACCGGCCGCACCCAGCCCGTCGAGTGGCGTACGGCGCAACTGCGCCGCCTGCGCGACCTGCTCACGGAGAAGGGCGCCGACCTCGCCGCCGCCCTCCACGCCGACCTCGGCAAGAGCGAAGCCGAGTCCCAGCGCACCGAGATCGGCTTCACGGTCCGCGAGATCGACCACACCCTCGACCACCTCGACACCTGGCTGACCCCCGAGCCCGCCCCCGTCCCCGCGCACCTCGGCTCCGACGCGACCGCCCGCACGCAGTACGACCCGCTGGGCGTCGTCCTCGTCATCGCCCCCTGGAACTACCCGGCCCAGCTCCTGCTGACCCCCCTCGTCGGCGCGCTCGCCGCCGGCAACGCGGTCGTCGTCAAGCCCAGCGAACTCGCCCCCGCGACCTCCGCCGCGCTGGCCCGCCTGCTCCCGGCCTACCTCGACACCGACGCCGTCGCCGTCGTCGAGGGCGGCATCCCGGAGACCACCGCGCTGCTCGCCGAGAAGTTCGACCACATCTTCTACACCGGCAACGGCGCCGTCGGCCGGATCGTCCTGCGCGCCGCCGCCGAGCACCTCACCCCGGTCACCCTCGAACTCGGCGGGAAATCCCCGGCGTTCGTCGACTCCACGGCCGACCTCAAGGCCGTCGCCGGCCGCCTCGCGCGCGGCAAGTTCCTCAACGCCGGCCAGACCTGCGTGGCCCCCGACTACATCCTCACCGACCCGGAGACCGCCGCCGCGCTGGAACCCCTCCTCGCGAGCGCCGTCGAGGACACGTACGGCGCCGACCCGCAGCAGTCCGGCGAGTACGGGCGGATCGTCAACGAACGCCACTTCGACCGGCTCACCGGCCTCCTGGACTCCGGCCGCACGGTCGTCGGCGGCGTCCACGACCGCGCCGACAAGTACATCGCGCCGACCGTCCTCGCCGACGTCGACCCCGCGTCCCCGGTCATGGGCGAGGAGATCTTCGGCCCGATCCTGCCGATCGTCACGGTCGCGGACCTGGACGAGGCGCTCGCGTTCATCAACGACCGCGACAAGCCCCTCGCGCTGTACGTCTTCTCCGAGTCCGTCGAGGCCCGTGACCGCATCGCCGCCGAGACGTCCTCCGGCGCGATCGGCTACGGCCTGCCCCTCGCCCATCTCACCGTCTCCGACCTCCCGTTCGGCGGCGTCGGCGAGAGCGGGATGGGCAACTACCACGGCCGGTACTCCATCGAGACGTTCAGCCACCGCAAGGCGATCCTGGACAAGCCGCTCGGCTGAGGCGCCGGCGAGTGACGGGCCTGTGCGAGACTCCGCCGATGACCTCAGAGAAGATCACGGCGGCAGACTCCGGCACCTGGACCCTCGGTGACCTCACCGTCAACCGCATCGGCTTCGGCGCGATGCGGCTGACGGGGAGCGCCGCCTTCCACCTCGGCACCCCCAGCGACCGGGACCGCTCGATCGCCGTCCTGCGCAAGGCCGTTGAGCTGGGCGTCAACCACATCGACACGGCCGCCTTCTACTTCTCCGCCCTGCGCTCGGCCAACGAACTCATCAACAGCGCGCTCGCGCCGTACGCCGACGACCTGGTCATCGCCGTGAAGGTCGGCCCGTTCCGCAACTGGGCGGGGGAGTGGGACACGTCGGCCCGCCCCGAGGACCTGCGCGCCCATGTCGAGGAGAACCTCCGCCAGTTGGGGCGCGACCACCTCGACCTCGTCTACCTCCGCCGGATGGGCCAGGACTCGATCGCCGAACACTTCGGCGCCCTCGCGGAGTTGAGGGACGCGGGCCTGATCCGCCACCTCGGTGTCTCCGACGTGGAGCCCCGACACCTCGCGGAGGCACGGGAGATCGCGCCCGTCGTGAGCGTCCAGAACCGCTTCGGGCTCGGCAGCCGCAACGAGGCCACGGCCGAAGTCCTGCGCCTGTGCGGCGAGTCCGGCATCGCGTTCGTGCCGTTCTTCGCCATCGCGGGCGACGCCGGACCCCAGGGCGCGACCGCCGACCACGACGACGCCGTGCGGGACATCGCCGCCGCCCACGAGGTGGGCCCCGCACAGATCCGGCTCGCCTGGAGCCTCGCGCAGGGCGACCACGTCCTTGCCATCCCCGGCACCGGCAACCCCGGTCACCTCGCCGAGAACGTCGCGGCGGGCGCCCTGCGGCTGACCGACGGGGAGCTGACCCGACTCCAAGGGGCCCACCGTAAAGTAGCGGGGTGAATGGTGACTCCGTGACGCTGCGACCGGTCCGCGAGGACGACCTCCTGGTCCTGGAGGCGTTCCTGGTCGACGCCGAACTCACCGGCCCCTTCCAGTGGTTCGGCTGGGCCGACCCCGCGCGGTTTAGGCGCCGCTGGGCCGAGAACGGGATGCTCACCGACGACGGCGGCCACCTCACCGTGGCCGCCGACGAGGACCCCGTCGGCTTCGTCGCCTGGCACAAGACCGGCGTCACCCGTGCCGCGCACTACTGGAACATCGGCATCCAGCTCCTGCCCGACGCCTGCGGACGCGGCATCGGGACGCAGGCCCAACGGCTCCTGGTGCGCTACCTGTTCGCCCACAGCACCGCCCAACGCGTCGAAGCGGACACCGACATCGGCAACCTCGCCGAGCAACGCGCCCTGGAGAAGCTCGGGTTCACCCGCGAAGGTGTCCTGCGCAGCGCCGCGTTCCGCGACGGGCACTGGCGCGACCTCGTCCGCTACAGCATCCTGCGCGACGATCCGACGCCCTGATCCGTCAGCCACACCCCGTCCCGCATCAGGTGCCGACGCGGCAACTCTCGCTGCTCGCACCAGGCCTGCACCTCCAGCGGACGGACCCGGAAGAACCCGTACGACGCGGCGTCCTGGCGTGGGTCCCACCCCGTCTTCGCCTCGAATGCCCGCGCCGCGTCCTCGGGCACGGACTCCCGCGTGTACGAGGTCGTCTCGCCGTCCACGAGCACGACGTCCCGCGTATCTCCGAGCGCCAGCCGCACCTTGCCGCCGCCCTGGAGATTGCGCCCCGTCGGATTGGTGAACCGCGTCGCCAGCCACAGCGCGTCCCCGTGCCACACGAACCAGAGAGCCACAAGACACGGCACCCCGTCCGGCCCCGCCGTGGCCACCCAGATGTCCATCTCCCGTTCGAGACGGGCCAGGGTGTCGTGCTTGCGTTGCGCGAAGTCGCGGATGGGGCCGGGGGTGATCGTCATGGGCGGAACGTATCCGGGGCCGGGGTGCGGGCGCCTCGGGCGCGGGGTGGGGTACGGGTCGGTCTCGGGGCCTAGAACCGGGGGAGGGTGGGCGTCAGGGGACGGGGAGACCAGGCGCCCGGGAACAAGGGCTGAGGGCATCGGGCTGCCGGGAAGCCGCCCGGCGTCGCCCCGTCGATACCGCCCGGCATCGACCCGGGGAGTCTGCCTGGCGTCGCGTCTTCGGTACCGCCCGGTATCGACCCGGGGAGTCCGTCCAGCGTCGCGTCTTCGGTACCGCCCGGCGCCGGCCCGGGGAGTCTGCCCGGCACCGCCCCGTCGATACCGCCCGGCACCGACCCCCCTGGAATCCGCCCGGCACCGCCCTTGGGAGCAGGCCCACCCCGGCCCCCGGAAACCACCCCGCGCCGCCCCCTCCAAGCACCCCGGAAATAGGATTGGCATCGAGTGGGTTTTACGTATAACCTCTTCCGCTAACCAGCCCCGCCGATCTTCCCCGAAAGGCCCCGATGTCACGCATCGCCCTGGTCACCCTCGTCGTCGACGACTACGACGAGGCGATCCGCTTCTACACCGAGGCTCTCGGCTTCCGCCTCGCCGAGGACGAGCCCCGCCCCGACGGCTCGCGGTGGGTTGTGGTGGAACCCGGCGGAGCGGGCGGCGGCACCGGACTCCTGCTGGCCCGCGCCAAGAACGACACCCAGTCCGCCCACGTCGGCGACCAGACCGGCGGCCGGGTCGCCTTCTTCCTGCACACGGACGACTTCACCCGCGACCACACCCGCATGACCGAGGCGGGCGTGACGTTCCTGGAGGCCCCCCGCCATGAGCCGTACGGCTCGGTCGCGGTCTTCCAGGACCTGTACGGAAACAGGTGGGACCTGCTGCAACCGTCGGACTGAGCGGGACGCGAGCTTGACCGGCGACGGCGGCGAGGCGGGGGAGTACCGCACGAACTCCGCAGCCGACCCCCCGGAGGAGGCCCCCGCCGACTTATCCCGGCGGCGGACCGGGCCGACTCGCAGTCACGGAAGCCGCACCCGCTGATCGCCCCCCGAGCACCACCGGCGAACCCGCCTCCCGGCGGGACTTCGCCGAGCCGGACGGACCTGCTGACCGACCCGCCAAAGCGCTAGCCGCCGAAGCACGACCCACCGGCAAAGACGCCGCCAGAATCCCGCTGACCCCGCCCCCCTGACCCGCCCCCGGCGTCACCCCCTGATCGACCCACCCGAGCACGACCCACCAGAAACGGCCCCGGCAACACCCCGCCGAACCCGCCCCGCCCCGCCGAAAGCCCCCAGCAGCCCCCCACCCCAGGCCCCCGGCGAACCACCACCACCCACCCCACCCAAGGAAGCCCCACCCCATGACCACTACGCGCGTAGACACCGAAACCCTCCGCCGCCTCCCCAAAGCCGTCCTCCACGACCACCTCGACGGCGGCCTCCGCCCCGCCACCCTCGTCGAACTCTCCGCCGAGGTCGGCCACACCCTCCCCACCACCGACCCGGAAGAACTCGCCGCCTGGTTCTACGACGCTGCCAACTCCGGTGACCTGGTCCGCTACATCGCCACCTTCGACCACACCCTCGCCGTCCTCCAGACCCGCGAGGGCCTGCTGAGGGTCGCCGAGGAGTACGTCCTGGACCTGGCGGCGGACGGCGTCGTGTACGCCGAGGTCCGCTACGCGCCGGAGCTGAACACGCGCGGTGGCCTCGCGATGCGGGAGGTCGTCGAGACCGTCCAGGAAGGGCTCGCCGCCGGCATGGCGAAGGCCGCTGCCGCCGGCACCCCGGTCCGCGTCGGCACGATCCTGTGCGGCATGCGCATGTTCGACCGCGTCCGCGAGGCCGCGGACCTGGCCGTCGCCTACCGCGACGCGGGCGTCGTCGGCTTCGACATCGCCGGCGCCGAGGCGGGCTTCCCGGCCGCCGACCACGCGGACGCGTTCGCGCACCTGCGCAGCGAGAACGTCCCGTTCACGATCCACGCGGGCGAGGCGGACGGCCTGTCCAGCATCCATCAGGCGCTCCAGACCTGCGGAGCGCAGCGCATCGGCCACGGCGTCCGCATCACCGACGACATCGTCGACGGCAAGCTCGGCCGCCTCGCCGGCTGGGTCCGCGACCGCCGTACCGCCCTGGAGATGTGCCCCACCTCCAACCTCCAGACCGGCGCCGCCACTTCGATCGCCGAGCACCCGATCACCGCGCTGAAGAACCTCGGCTTCCGCGTCACCCTGAACACCGACAACCGCCTGGTGTCGGGTACGACGATGACGCGCGAGATGTCCCTCCTGGTCGAGCAGGCCGGCTGGACCACCGCCGACCTGCGCGACGTGACGGTGAACGCCCTGAAGAGCGCGTTCATCCCGTTCGACGAGCGCGAGAAGCTGATCGAGGACGTCGTCCTGCCGGGCTACTCCTCCGCGCTCTGAATCATCCCGCGCAGATAGGCCGCCTGGCCGGCGTGTTCGAGGTCGTCCGCGAGCACGCTCACCAGGCGCACCCCGAGGCTGACCGGCGGGTCCCAGCGGATGTCGACGATCCGCTGAAGATCCTCGGCGGTGACCGCGACCAGCGCCTCCAGCGTCTGTTCGTGGACGGCGTCGTAGTACCCGGTGAGCAGGTTCGCCCCGGCGACCCGGACCGCGGCGACCTGCTCGGGCCCGTGCCCGTACCCGGTGTCGTGCGGCGGCAGATCGAGGCCGAACAGCTTCTCCCAGCCCTGCGCGTGCCACACCTGCTCCAGGCCGAACGCGTCGGCGACATGGTCGTCCTGGACCCGGGTGAGGTGCCAGATCAGCCAGGCCACCGAGTTGGCCTGGGGGGTCGGCCGGTGGTTGAGCCCGTCCGCGTCGAGGCCGGCGACCGCCGCGTGGACCTCTTCCCGGATGCGGCCGTACCCGTCGATGAGAATGTCCTTCGCATGCATACGACCACCATGCCCCGCGCGCGGCTCAGGCGCCCCCGGTTTCGAGCAACCCCATGAGCGCCCGCGCCGCAGGGCTTCTCGCCCCGTCCGGCGGAAGCAGCGCCACCGTCTCGTAGCCCTGCTCCCCGGACCCCTTCAGCGGCAGCGCGGCGAGCGCGGGACGCTTGTGCCGGAAGTGCCGGGGGACGACGGCGACGCCGAGGTTCTCGTCGATCAGGTCGAGCAGGCTGTGCACGTCGTTGACCTCCAGCGCGACCGTCCGCCGCACCCCCGCCTCCGCGAACGCGGCATCGGTCGCCCGGCGAGGACCCCAGTCGGGATGGAAGTCCACGAACACCTCGTCCCCGACGTCCTCGCAGCTCAGCGCGGCCCCCGCGCCCGCCAGCCGGTGCTCGGGGTGGCACAGCACGTACATCGGCTCGACGGCCAGCGACACCGACCTCAGCTGATCCGTGTCGTCCTGCGTCCGGTACGCGAACGCCAGGTCGAGACGCCCCGCCGCGACCTCCTCCGCGAGCGTCCCCGACCCGAACTGCCGAAGCCGCACCTCCACGTCCGGGTGCGTACGGCGGAACGCGGCGAGCAGCCCCGGCGGGTGCACCCCCGCGATGCACTGCTCGGCGCCGACCGCGAGGGTCCCGCGCAGGACGCCCTGCACGGCGGCCACCGCCTCGTGCGCCGACCTGACCTGCGCGAGGATCCGCTCGGCCTCGGTCAGCAGCGCGCGGCCCGCCTCGGTGAGGGTCACCCTGCGGGTCGTCCGCACGAACAGCGGGGCGCGCAGCTCCCGCTCCAGGGCGCGGATCGACGCGGACAGGCCGGACTGGGACACCATGAGGCGTTCGGCGGCCCGGGTGAAGTGCTGGTCCTCGGCGACCGCGACGAAGTGCTGGAGATGGCGCAGTTCCATGACTGAGAAGCGTAGTCGCTGAATTCCATCGGATTCTTCTGTTGGACCTCTGTGCGCAGGTCGGGAAAGGTGGATATCGCTCGAAAGCTGTGCCTCACCCCCTCTGCCTCACCCCTCGTGATGGAGTCGCGTTGTCCTACACCGCACACCCCGACCGCTACGCGGACATGCCCTACCGCCGCTCCGGACGCAGCGGACTCAAACTCCCGGCCCTGTCGCTCGGCCTGTGGCACAACTTCGGCCCCGACCGCTCGGTCGAGACCCAGCGCGCGATCCTGCGCCGCGCCTTCGACCTCGGCATCACCCACTTCGACCTCGCCAACAACTACGGCCCGCCGCCCGGCGCCGCCGAGTCCGCGTTCGGCGAGTTCCTCAAGGCCGATTTCGCGCCCTACCGCGACGAGATGATCATCTCGACGAAGGCCGGGTACCTGATGTGGCCGGGCCCGTACGGCGAGTGGGGTTCCCGCAAGTACGTGCTGTCGTCGCTGGACCAGTCCCTCAAGCGGCTGGGCCTCGACTACGTCGACGTCTTCTACTCGCACCGACCCGACCCCGACACCCCGCTCGAAGAGACCATGGGCGCGCTGCACTCCGCCGTCCAGCAGGGCAAGGCGCTGTACGTCGGGGTCTCCAACTACTCCGCCGAGCAGACCCGCGAGGCCGCGCGCATCCTCGGCGAACTCGGCACCCCGCTGCTGATCCACCAGCCGCGTTACTCGATGCTCGACCGGCGCCCGGAGACCGGCGGCCTGCTCGACGCGCTGGACGAGCTGGAGGTCGGCTCGATCGTCTTCTCCCCGCTGGAGCAGGGCGTCCTGTCCTCCCGGTACCTCAACGGCATCCCGGAGGACTCCCGCGCGGCCAGCGAGAGCCCGTTCCTGAACTCCGACGCGCTCACGGAAGACCTCGTCGCGAAGCTGCGCGCCCTCAACGACATCGCCGCCGGACGTGGCCAGACCCTCGCGCAACTCGCTCTCGCGTGGGTGCTGCGCGGCGGGCGGGTCACCTCGGCGCTGGTCGGCGCGAGCAGTGCGCGGCAGATCGAGGACAGCGTGGGCGCGCTCGCCAACCTGGACTTCGAGGACGCGGAGCTGGCGCAGATCGACAAGATCGTCAACGGTTGAAGCGTCCGGTCGCTGCGCTCCCGCCTGCTGCGGCGGTGGCGCGGAGGCCGTTGACGTGACGCTCTGCCTGTCCGGTTCCCCGTCGCCGGACAGGCAGAGGTGTTCTCAGACCCCGTCCGGCACCCGGTCCAGGAAGCCGAGGACGGAAACGATTCGGCCGTCCTCGTCCAGAGTGACGACGTCCGATCCGGCCACCGGAGCCGAGCTGTCCGCCTCGTTCACCAGCTCCCAGGAGAAGCGGGCCGTGTCGTGGTGGCCGTCGACCGTTCCGGTGGGACGGAAGGCGAAACCCGGGAACTGCTCGTGCGCCGCCGCGATCACGGCCGTGATCCCCGCGTGCCCGCTCACGTCCGCCAGCGGGTCGGTGTAACTGCCCGTCTCCGTCCAGGCCGCCGCGACCGCCTTCGCGCGGGCCTCGGGGTCACGGGCATTCCAAGCCTCGAAGTAACGGGTGACGGCGTTGTCGTGACGCTCGGTGTGCGTGGACATGGGTGATCGGCCCCCAATGAGGTCGTCGTGGCTGGTCGGGACCCGGATCGTGCTCCGGTGTCCTCAACTCTGCCCGCGCGGCTCCCCGGGGTCGATTACCTCCGAGGTCATGAAGAGAGGCTTCGGTGCCGGGTGCAATCCGGCCAAGCCGGGCGCTGGATATGCCAAGAGACTGGCCGGAAAGACATGGTGACAGTGTTTTAGAAGTGAACATACTCGTCGTCATGGGTAGCTCACTCTCAGGTACCGCATAGAAAGCGAGGCCGCCCGCCCGGCTGCGATCGACGGGGGAGAGAGACGTGCACGACGAATTCCTGTGCCATGTCACCGCGTACGGTGTCTGCGACGGCCGCCGCATCGGCGTACCGCTGGGCACCTACCGCGCACCCACCCTCGCGCTCGCCCTGTGGTGGTTACGCGACCGCGCCTCCTGGATCGCCGAACGCCTCGACCCCCAGCCGGAGAGCGGCCCGTGCCCGCCCGGCGCGCTCGTCCCGGTCGGTCACACCGTCCCCGACGTACCCGGCGCACTGCGCGCGTGGTGCGCCGACATGGGCCAACAGGAGCTGGTCGCCGACGAGTTGGCGGTCGGACGGCTCGTACGGATCGCGCTGAGCGACGAGACGACGGAGTACGAGCTGCTCGCGGAGTCGGTGGACGCGCTGAGGATGCAGCGGACGATCCCGGCCCTGGTGCTGCCGGTCGGCTGAAGACCTCGCGGGCCCCGCCAGGCGCACACCTGAACGAATCGATAGAATTCCGGCATGGCGGAGCCGTCGGTCCTCCCGACCGCACCCGACCTGGTCCTGGAGACCGAGACGGGCTCCACCGTGATGACCCCGGCCCACGCGTACCACGTCGGCCGCGACCCCCTCAGCGACATCGTCCTCGACGACTCCCGCGTCTCCTGGCACCACGCGGTCCTGCGCCCCGAGGGCGACCACTGGACGGTCGAGGACGAGCACAGCACCAACGGCACGTTCACCGACGGTCACCGCGTCCACGCCGAGGACGTCGGCCCCGGCAGCGTCCTGTGCTTCGGCAGCCCCGACGACGGCCCCCACGCCCGCCTCAAGGCCGCCCGCACCGGCGCCTTCCGCAGCCCCACCGCCGTACACCGCCTCCCCGCCACGACCGTCCGCATCGGCCGCGCCGCCGACAACGACCTCGTCCTCGACGACCTCACGGTCTCCCGGCACCACGCCGAACTGCGCGCGCTGCCCGACGGGACGCACGAGATCGCCGACCTCGGCAGCCACAACGGCACGTATCTGAACGGCGGTCCGGTCACCCGCGCCCGGGTCGGCCCCGAGGACGTCGTGGGGATCGGGCACTCCGCGTTCCGGCTGGAGGGCGGCAGGCTCCAGGAGTACGTCGACACCGGCGAGGTCTCCCTCGACGTCCAGGACCTCACCGTCACCCTCGACCACGGCCGCCGGGTCCTGCTCGACCACGTCTCCTTCCCCGTCGGCGAGAAGTGCCTCCTCGCGGTCGTCGGCCCGAGCGGCGCGGGCAAGTCGACGCTGCTCGGCGCCCTCACCGGCCAGCGCCCCGCCGACCACGGCACCGTCGGCTACGACGGCCGCGACCTGTACCGCGACTACGCCGAACTGCGCCAGCGCATCGGCCTCGTCCCCCAGGACGACATCCTGCACGCCCAGCTGACGGTCCGCGCCGCCCTCACCTACGCCGCCGAACTCCGCTTCCCCCAGGACACCGCGAAGGAGGAGCGCCGCGCCCGGGTCACCGAGGTCATCCACGAACTCGGCCTCGACCAGCGCGCCGACCAGCCCGTGCACAGCCTCTCCGGCGGCCAGCGCAAACGCGTCAGCGTCGCCCTGGAACTCCTCACGAAACCCTCGCTGCTCTTCCTCGACGAGCCGACCTCGGGCCTCGACCCCGGCATGGACCGCTCGGTGATGCACATGCTGCGCGGCCTCGCCGACGACGGCCGCACCGTCATCGTCGTCACCCACTCGGTCCTCAGCCTCGACGTCTGCGACCGCCTCCTCGTCCTCGCCCCCGGCGGCCGGACCGCCTACTACGGCCCGCCCGAGGACGCCCTCGCCTACTTCGGCGCCGAGCAGTGGCCGGAGGTCTTCGAGTCCCTCGAACAGGACCGGGACTGGGCGGGGGAGTACCAGCTCTCCCCCCTGCACCGCCGGTACGTCCGCGACGCCACCGCCCAGCCCCGGCTGCCCCGCCAGGACCGGGTCACCGTCCCGCCCCCACCGCGTCCACGCGGCCGGACCGCCCAACTCGGCACGCTGGTGCGGCGTTACACCGCCGCCCTCTCCTCCGACCGGACCTTCCTCGCCGTGATGATCGCCCTCCCGTTCGTCATGGGCGGCATGGCCCGCGCCCTCGCGGGCGGGCGGCTCACCGAGAAGACGGCGATGAACGCGCTGCTCATCCTGTGCGTCGGAGGCGTCCTGACCGGCGCCGCGAACGCCGTACGCGAACTCGTCAAGGAACGCGGCATCTACCGGCGCGAGCGGGCCGTGGGCCTCTCCCGGGGCGCCTACCTGATGTCCAAGGTGGTCGTCCTCGGCGCGGTGACCGTCCTCCAGGCCGTCGTCCTCACTCTCGTAGGGCTGCTCGGCGTCGACCTCGGCGCGCCCGGCGGCAAGGGCGTCCTCACGCATCCCCTCGTCGAGATCACCCTCGCCGTCGCCCTGCTCTCCTTCACCGCGATGACCCTCGGCCTGCTCGTCTCCGCGCTGGTCCGCAAGGAGGAGGTGACCATGCCGCTGCTGGTGCTCCTCGCGATCGTCCAGGTCGTGTTCTGCGGCGCGCTGCTGGAGCTGGACGGCGTACCCGTCCTGGAACAGCTCGCCTGGCTGATCCCCTCCCGCTGGGCGCTCGCCGCGATGGCCTCGACCCTCGACCTCGGCCGCATCGTCCCCGCCGACCCGCTCTACGAACACAGCACCGGCGTCTGGCTCCTGGACATCGCGATGCTGGCCGTCCTCGCGGTGGTGTTCCTGTACGGGGTCTCCCGCCTCCTGCGCCGGCACGAACCGGCGATCATGCGGAAGTAGGCGGTGACGGTGGACGTCCCCACGGTGAACGCGTCCGGCGCCTTCCGCCCGACCCACGTCGTCCCGCCCCACGGCATGCCCGCCTGGCAGACCCCCGACCCCGCGCGCCCCACGGTGCCGCTCGACCCCCTCCTCCCCGTCCAGCTCCTCGAACTGCGCGGCGACTGGGGCCACGTCCTGTGCGCCAACGGCTGGAACGCCTGGGTGGACGGCCGCTACCTGGTCGCCGTACCCCAGGACCCACCCGTACCGCCCGGCGACCCGGCCTCCGCCGACGACGCCCGCCCCCTGCTGGCCCGCGCGGAGCGTGCCCTCGCCGAATACCGGGCTGCGCTCCAGGAGTTGGCGGGCGGACTGGACGGGGAGGCGTTCCGGCGGCGTACGCGGGGGCTGCGGATCGGGGTCGTCGTGGACGGCGAGTCGGTGTGGCTGTACGACCAGGAGCGGGGGAGGTGGGTGTACGCGGAGGGGACGCGGGTCAGCACGTACGCCGCTGAGGGGGCCCCGGAACAGCACGCCCCCACCCGAGTGGTGACCCCCGATGACCGATGACACCGGCCGCTTGATCGGCGGCTTCCGCATCGAGCGCGAGATCGGGCGCGGCGGCATGGCCGTCGTCTACCGCGCCCGTGACCTGGCCCTGGACCGGACGGTCGCCCTCAAGCTCCTCGCCCCCGAACTCGCCCGCAACGACACCTTCCGGCAGCGCTTCGCCCACGAGTCGAGGGTCGCGGCGGGGCTCGACCACCCGCACATCGTGCCGGTCTTCGCGGCGGGGGAGGCGGACGGCGTGCTCTACATCGCCATGCGGTACGTCGAGGGCAGCGACCTGCGCCGACTGCTCGACCGCGAGGGCCCGTTGCCGCTCACGACGACCGCCAGGATCGCCGTACAGATCGCCTCCGCGCTGGACACGGCGCACGCGCACGGGCTCGTGCACCGGGACGTGAAACCCGGGAACGTCCTGATCGCCCCCGGCCCGGACGACGAGCACCCCGAGCACGCCTACCTCACCGACTTCGGGCTGACGAAGAAGTCGCTGTCGCTGACGGGGTTCACGACGGTCGGGCAGTTCGTCGGGACGCTGGACTACGTCGCGCCCGAGCAGATCGCCGGGAAACCGGTGGACGGGCGGTGCGACGTGTACGGGCTCGCCTGCGTCGTCCACGAGTGCCTCACCGGCCGGCCGCCGTTTAGGCGCGACGACGACATGGCGCTGCTGTGGGCCCACCAGTACGACGAACCGCCCCCGCCGACGTCCCTGCGCCCCGACCTGCCCGCCCGTCTCGACGCCGTGTTCGCGAAGGCGCTGGCCAAGGACCCGGCGGACCGGTACGCCTCCTGCCTCGCCTTCGCGGGGGAGCTGAGGGGCGGCGAGGTCAGGGGCGTGCGCCGGCCGCCGGAGTGGGCCGCCGTGATGTTCGCGGCAGACACCCCGCGATGAACCCGGCGAGGAACCCCCACAGCGCCGCGAGCGCGAGCCCCGGCCACCACTGCGGGCGCAGGAGCAGCGTCCCGCCCAGACCGCCGCCGAGGTCGCCGATGCCGAGGAGGGACAGGCCGTAGTGGGCCTCGGTGCGGCACAGGAGGAAGACCGCGAGGACGGCGAGCGTCAGCCCGACGGCCAGGTGCAGCCCGTGCCGCCAGGCTGGCGTCCCTTCCGGCGAGCGCCGGACCATGACCCGGGCCGCCGCCAGCAGTAGCACCGCCTCCACCGCGACCAGCCACCATACGCGCCCGTCCTGCTCGGCCAGCGTGCGCAGGTTCAGGTCCGAGATGTCCGGCGTGCGCAGCACCTCGTCCAGCACCTGAGGCATCGGTAGCCCGAACGGCCCCTGCACACGCCCTTCCCAGGTCGCGCCGAGGCCGAGCGCCAGGGTCAGCCACATCAGGTTCGGCATCCCGAGCAGGACGACGGCGACCGTCTCGGGGCGGTGCCCCTTGCCGATCACCACCCCGAGCGCGGCGAGCACCCCGAGGGCGACCCACGCGAGAAGCAGCACGAGCACCGCGTGCGACACCGGCCGTACCGTCTCCTGCGCGCGCAGGAGCCTGCCGGGCAGCGGGGCGCCGCGCGCGACCAGCAGCGCGAGCAGGAGCACGCCCGCCAGCCACACCAGGCCCACCGACAGGGTCAGCGGCAGGTCGGTGGTGAAACCGACCTCCGGATTGACGCCGAACAGGTCGCCGAGGTCGCCCAGCGTGCCCTCGCCGAGCGAGATGCGGAACGTGTGCCGGGCGGCGAGGGCGATCCCCAGCAGGGCCAGCAGCCACACGGCCGCGAGCCGCGCCGCCCAGCCCGCCAGCTCCGCCGCCCCGGCGACCGCGCGGCGGCGCAGCGGCCTGAGGAACCCGGCGCCGATCACCAGCGCCCCGGCCAGCGTCACCGACAGCGGGATCACGGTCATCCCGGCCCGGCTGCCCGCGAGATCCCCCGCCGCGCCGGACAGCTTCACCGTGCCGCCGACCGCCGTCACCACGGACGCCGCGACGACACTCGGGAACGCGCCGCCGGGCAGGTCCGTCGCCCCGGCCGTCAACAGCCCCAGCGCGGCCACGAGCCCCATCGAGAACACCCCGGCGAGCACGGCGGCGAGCGCCTGGGGCCAGCCGTGCCGGGAGGGGAGGGAATCGATCACGCTTGCCACGCTAAGCAGGCATGCCCGGGCCCGCCTGCCGGGTGCGCCGTCGGTGTCGGCTTGCGAGGGACACCCATTCGGAGCACACAATGGGGATGTTCCATGACATAACGAACCCACTTCGGGAGGGTGCGTGAGCGTCGAACCGCCGTCTTCCGGCAACCCCACCGGACCGCCTTCGGGCCCCCTCTCCGGCCCCTCCCAGCCGGCCTCGGGACCGCCGGACGAGCCGCACCGCCCCTGGTGGAGATCCGCGCCCCGCATCGCCCTCGCCACCACCGCCGTCGTGGCCGTCACCGCCGTGACCCTCCTCCTCACCCGCTCCGGCGGCGACTCCGGCGACAAGAGCGGCAGCGGCGAGGTCTTCCTCCAGGCCGCCGCGAAACCCGGCCCCGACCCGTTCACCGAGTCCACGGCCGCGCACAGCTCCGCCCCGCCCACCACCCCGGCCCCCTCGCAGGCCCCCGAGGGCACGCTCCGCAGCGTCGACGGCGGCTCCGCCGGTCTCTACGGCGGCAGCCGCGACGTCGCCGCCTGCGACGTCCAGAAGCAGATCCGCGCCCTCGGCGCCGCCCCCGCGAAGAACCGGGCCTTCGCCACGGTCGCCGGCGTCCAGCCCGCCGAGGTCCCCTCGTACCTCCGCTCCCTCACCCCCGTACAGCTCAGGACCGACACCCGCGTCACCAACCACGGCTTCCGCGACGGCGCCGCGACCAGCTACCAGTCCGTCCTCCAGACCGGTACGGCCGTCCTCGTCGACGGCCACGGCGTCCCGCGCGTGCGCTGCGCCTGCGGCAACCCCCTCACCCGGGCCCAGGCCCAGTCCGGCGCGCCCCGCCCCACCGGCGACACCTGGCCGGCGTACCGGCCCGCGAACGTCGTCGTGGTGGCGCCCTCGGTGACGGTCATCAACATCTTCGTGCTGTACGACCACGACGACCACGGCTGGATCGCGCGCCACCGGGGCGACTCGGGCCACGGCGACCGGCCCACGACACCGCCCGTGACCCCGACGCCCACCCCTACACCGAGCCCCTCGCCCTCGCCGTCGGTGACACCCAGCCCGAGCACGAGCCCCAGCGAGAGCCCCAGCCCCAGCCCAAGTCCCAGCCCTAGTACGAGCCCGAGTTCCCCTTCGCCGTCCCCCGAGTCGGCGAGCCCCTCGGCCTCCCCGTCGCTGAGCCCATCACTGAGCCCGGCGCTGAGCCTGTCACCCAGCCCATCACCGCCGACGCCGCTGTCCGCGTCCCCGCTCGAACCCTCTCCGCTCACCGCCACCCCCAGCCCCACCGGCACCTCGACCGGCACGCCGTCCCCCTCTTCCGGGGAGCCCCCGTCTTCCCCTGGCGTATGAGGGGACTGCCCGGCCCGGCACGGGGTACGAGCACAGGTGCAGCGGCGTCCGCCCGGTCGGACCTGACAGGGGGACGCTTGAGGACGAGAACGACCGAGCATCTGGACGGGGCAGTGATACCTACTCGTTTCGACGTACCGGTGGAACCGCTTCGGCGGGCGGCGCACTACACGGGGGACCCCGGCTGCATCGGCGAGGCCCGCGCCTTCGCGGCAGTCTTCGTCGACCAGCTGAGAACCGAGTGGTGCGCAGCCATCGACGACGGCACGGTGAACGAGGTGATGCTCGTGGTCAGCGAACTGGTCACCAACGCCGACCGGCACAGCAACGGCCCCTACATCCTGGAGCTGGAGGGCACCGAGGAGTCCGTCGCGGTCTGCGTGTACGACAGCAGCGACGCGCTCCCGCTGCGCTTCCCCCGCGACCCCGAGCGCGTCGGCCGCCACGGACTGGAGATCGTCCACGCCCTGGCGCGGGAGGTCAGCGCCGAACGCGTCCCCGTCGGGAAACGCGTCCGGGCCGTCGTCCCGTTCGGCTAGAGGCTAGGCCAGCATGCCCTCCCGCAGCCGCGTGATGATCCGCTTGATCAGCCGGGAGACGTGCATCTGGGAGCACCCCAGCTCGGCGCCTATCTCCGCCTGCGTCGCCTCCTGCACGAACCGCAGATGCAGGATCCGCCGGTCGCGCGCGCTCAGTTCGGCCATCAGCGGCGCCAGCGTGTGGAAGTCCTCGACGAGCCGCAGCGCGTGCTCCTCGACGCCGATGAAGTCGGCCAGGACCGCCTCCCCGTGCTCGGAGCCGTCCCCGGTGAGGGCCGCGTCCAGCGAGGACGACGTGTAGCCGTTGGCGGCGATCTGCGCCTCGACCACCTCGTCCTCGCCGATGTTCATCAGCGTCGCCAGCTCAGCGACCGTCGGCTCCCGGTCGAGCCGGCCCGCCAGCTCGTCGCGCGCCTTGGCCAGCTCGACGCGCAACTCCTGGAGCCTGCGCGGCACATGGACCGCCCAGGTGGTGTCCCGGAAGAACCGTTTGATCTCGCCGACGATGTACGGCAGCGCGAACGACGTGAACTCCACCTCGCGCTCGGGCTCGAACCGGTCGATCGCCTTGATCAGCCCGATCATCCCGGTCTGGACGATGTCCTCCATGTCGTCGCCGCGCCCCCGGAAGCGGCCGGCCGCGAACCGGACCAGCGACATGTTCATCTCGATCAGCGTGTTGCGGGCGTACTGGTAAGCGTGTGTGCCCTCCTCCAGCTCGTTGAGCCGCCGCAGGAACTGCCGGGACAGTTCGCGCGCGTCTCGCGGAGCCACACTGCGGGGGTCCTCGATCCCCGGCAGCCCGGCGGTCGTGGTTGTGCCGGACGTCCTGTCGACGACCGGTCCTGCCTGCGAGCCGATCACGGCGGTACGCATGCCCTCTCCCTCGCACGTCACGTGGTGCCGGTCCTCGGGGCGGGGCGAAAGCCACGAGGCACTCTCGGGGCGCCTACCCCCAGCCGCGCGGCGCATGCGCCCCCGCTCACCCCAACGTGCGCCGAGCGGTGACGAGTTCGTGGAGATAGCGTTTGGTGACCGTGCCCCCGTACCGCGTGTCGATCAGCTCCCGCAGCGCCGCGAACAGCCCGTCACGTGACGGTTCGTCGAGCGCGAGGTGCCCGGAGTAGGTCAGCAGCACCTCCAGATAGCCGTCGGCGGTGTACGTGACGTCCTGGGTGAACCGGCGTACGGCCACGTCCTCGTAGCCCGGTTCGCGCTCGAACTCCGTGAGGTCCGCGCCGACTTCGGCGGCGTCCTTGAGGAGGAGGCCCGGCGGGGTCGCGGGGTCCCAGTGTTCGTAGTGGGGCTGCGAGTCGTGGAAGAACTCGGTGGTGCCGCCCGCGACATGCTCGGTCACCACCACCGCGAGCAGCCCGCCGGGCCTCAGCGCCGCCGCCGTCCGGGCGGCCCGCGTCGCCGGGTCGAGCCAGTGGAACGCGGTCGCGCACGTCACCAGATCGAAGGACGCGGCGGAGGGCTCCCAGGTGTCGAAGTCGGCGACCACGACCTCGGCTTCGGGGCGGTCCGCGAGATTGCGGCGGGCCACGGCGGCGAGGGAGGCGCCGAGTTCCACGGCGGTGAGACGGCAGCCGGTCGCGGCGAGCGGGACCGTCAACTGGCCGGTGCCAGGACCGATTTCGAGGACCCGGCTGCCTCGGCCGAGACCGGCTTCCGTGACGATCGTGTCGACCAGCGCCGAGGGGTAGCGGGGGCGCACCCGGTCGTAGCGCTCCGCCACGGTGTCGAAGGTCTCGCGCAGCATGGATGGTCCGCCTTTCGGGCTTTCGGGGTTTCGAGAGGACCCCGCAGTCTGCCGCCGCCCCCGGCACCCCCGCCTCCGGTTTTTCGCCGATGGCGGAACGCCGGGCCCAACAGGACCAGGACTCCTAGGCTGGGAAGGTGAGCAACCACGACGAGGCCCGAGTCATCCCCCTGGCCCCGCCCCGCGAGCCCCTCTGGCGGGACCTGGTCGGAGACGTCCTGCGGCGCGAGCGCCAGGCGCAGGAGCGCACCCTCAAGGACGTCGCCGACGCGGCCCGGATCTCCATGCCGTACCTCTCCGAGGTCGAGCGGGGCCGCAAGGAGGCCTCCTCCGAGGTCCTCGCCGCCGCCGCGCACGCGCTGGGCCTGTCCCTCGGCGACCTGCTCTCCCTGACGCGGGACGAGCTGGTCAGGGTCACCGCGCGGCGCACCCCCGTGCACCGTCGCGCGGCGACCACCTCCTCCTCGTACAACGGCCTCTGCCTGGCCGCGTAAGGCTTACCGGCGGCTGAGCACCTCGTCCGCCAGCCCGTACGCCACCGCCTCCTGGGCCGTGAACACCTTGTCGCGGTCCATGTCGGCGTGCAGCGTCGCCGTGTCGTGGCCGGTGTGCCGGGCGAGGACCTCCTCGACCTGGGCGCGGATGCGGACCATTTCCTTCGCCTGGAGCGCGAGGTCCGACACCATCCCGCGCTGGCCGCCGCTCGCGGGCTGGCCCAGCAGGACGCGCGCGTGCTCCAGCACGAACCGGCGCCCCGGGTCGCCGCCGGCCAGCAGGACGGCCGCCGTCGACGCCGCCTGGCCGACGCAGAACGTGGAGACCGGGGCCTTGACGTACGACATCGTGTCGTAGATCGCCATCAGCGAAGTGAACGAGCCCCCGGGCGAGTTGATGTACAGGGCGATCTCGTTCTCCGGGGCCGCCGACTCCAGGTGCAGGAGCTGCGCGATCACCACGTTCGCGACGCCGTCGTCGATCTCCGTGCTGAGGAAGATGATCCGCTCCGACAACAGCCGGCTGTAGATGTCGTACGACCGCTCGCCCTGCGGGGTGCGCTCGACGACGTACGGAATCGTGTAGCTGCTCATCGTCACAGTCCCATCCGTCGTGCCGGGGCCGCCGGGCGCAGGTCCGCCAGCGAGCGGACGATCCGGTCGACCATGCCGTACTCCTGGGCCTCCTCGGCCGTGAACCAGCGGTCGCGGTCGCCGTCGCGGGACACCGTCTCCTGGGGCTGGCCCGTGCGCTCGGCGATGAGGCGTTCGATGGTCCGCTTGGTGTGCTCCAGGTTCTCCGCCTGGATCTCGATGTCCGCGGTCGTGCCGCCGATCCCGGCGGACGGCTGGTGCATCATCACGCGGGCGTGCGGCAGCGCGTACCGCTTGCCGGGCGCGCCCACGGTCAGCAGGAACTGGCCCATGCTGGCCGCGAATCCCATGGCGAGCGTCGCCACGTCGTTCGGGACGAGCTGCATCGTGTCGTGGATCGCCAGCCCCGAATGGACCTCGCCGCCGGGGCTGTTGATGCACAGGACGATGTCCGTGCGCGGGTCCTCGGCGGCGAGGACGAGGAGCTGCGTGCACACGCGCTGCGCGGACACCTCGTCGACCTGCGTCCCCAGGAACACCATGCGCTGGGCGAGGAGCTGGTTGGCGAGGTGGTCGTCGAAACGGGTCGGCTGGGTGTCGCCGTCGGCGAGCGTGATCGGTGGAGTCATGGCCTCTCCCTGAGTGGGGCGGGTTCCGGTGACTCCACTCTTGACCGGGAACGGCCCCGGCCAGCGGTTTCTCTGCCGTGGGCAGAGCGGCTCTGCCGAGAGCAGACTCAGCCCTCCCGCAACTGCCGGAAGAACGCCCGCACATCCCCGACCAACAGATCCGGCTCCTCCATCGCCGCGAAGTGCCCGCCCCGGTCGTACTGCGTCCACCGCACGACCGTGTCCGTCAGCGCGGCCCGGTGCCGCAGCGGGATCTGCGGGTCGCCCGGGAAGACGGCGAGCCCGGTGGGCGCGGTCGAGAACGCGGTGGGCCGGGCGATACGGCCCGTCGTGGTGTGGGCCCGCTCGTAGTACACGCGGGACGCGGAGTTCGCCGTGCCGGTCAGCCAGTAGACCATCACGTTCGTCAGCATCAGATCCCGCGCCACCGCCTCCTCCGGCACCTCCCGCGCGTCCGACCACTCCCGGAACTTCTCGACGATCCACGCGAGTTGGCCGACCGGCGAGTCCGTGAGCCCGTACGACAGGGTCTGCGGGCGGGTCGCCTGGAGCGCGGCGTACGCGGACGCGTCGGCCATCCACGCGGACCACTCCCGCCAGGAGGTCAGCGTCCGCTCCCGCTCGGCCGGGGGCAGCGCGGCCAGTTCCTCCTCGGTGGGTTCCGTCGTCGCCTGCGCTCCCGGCAGCAGGTTGAGGTGGACGCCGACGAGCCGCTCGGGGTGCGCGCGCCCCAGCTCCCGGGAGATCGCGGCCCCCCAGTCACCGCCCTGCGCGCCGAACCGCTCGTACCCGAGGCGCGTCATCAGCTCGGCCCACGCGTCCGCGATCCGCCCCGCCTCCCAGCCGCTCTCGGTGGTCGGCCCCGAGAACCCGAACCCCGGGATGCTCGGGACGACGACATGGAAGGCGTCGGCCGCGTCACCGCCGTACGCCACGGGGTCGGTGAGCGGGCCGACGACCTCCAGGAACTCCACGACCGACCCGGGCCAGCCGTGCGTGAGGATCAGCGGCGTCGCGTCGGGCTCGGGGGAGCGGACGTGCGCGAAGTGGACGCGGGCGCCGTCGACGACGGTCGTGAACTGCGGCCACTCGTTCAGCCGCGCCTCGGCCGCCCGCCAGTCGTACACGTGCCGCCAGTGGTGCGCCAGCTCCCGCAGATAGTCCACCGGAATGCCGTACGACCAACCGGAACCCGGGATCTGGTCGGGCCAGCGGGTGCGGTCGAGGCGGGCGTGGAGGTCGTCCAGATCGGCCTGCGGGACGGCGATGCGGAACGGGTGGATCGTCATGACCGGGATGCTAGTTCGGGGCGCCCGGGGAACCCGCCGAATATTTTTCGCGCGGGAGCGATGAGTTCGCGGCGGCGGTCCGGTCGATATCCATGACCGTGTCGTCCACGACCTTGGGGAGCACCCATGACCACCGACGGATTCACCACCTGCCTCTGGTTCGACGACCAGGCGGAGGACGCCGCGCACTACTACGTCTCGGTCTTCAAGAACTCCAGCATCGGCAAGGTGTCCCGCTACCCCGAGGGCGCCCCGCAGCCCGCCGGCACCGTCCTGACCGCGGAGTTCACCGCGAACGGCCAGCGGTTCGTGGCCCTCAACGGCGGACCCGAGTTCACGTTCAACGAGTCGATCTCCTTCCAGATCCTGTGCGCGGACCAGGAAGAGGTCGACTACTACTGGAACAAGCTGACCGAGGACGGCGGCGAGCCCGGCCCCTGCGGGTGGCTGAAGGACAGGTTCGGGCTCTCCTGGCAGGTCGTCCCCACCCGGTTCATGGAGATCTTCCAGGGCTCCGACGAGGGCCGCTCCGCCCGCGTGATGGCGGCCATGCTGAAGATGGGCAAGCTCGACATCGCCGCCCTGGAGAAGGCGGCCGACGGGGAGTGACCCGGCGCGCGGCACGGAGAAGCCCCGGCCGGACCGTACGGCCCGGCCGGAGCCCCGCGCGGTACGTCAGATACGGTCCGCGACGATCATCAGGTACTGGAAACTGCCGTTGCGGTACGCCGTCAGGAACGTTTCCTCGATCCCGGTGACCAGATGGTCCGCCTGCGCGCGCAGCTCCCAGTAGGGGAGCGCCGCCTGCGTGAGATCCTCGACGTGGACCGGCACGAGCCGGTTCTTCGCCATCGCCCGGAAGTACTCCGAACGCGGGTGGATGTCGCAGATGTAGTGCGCGTTGATCAGCGACACCTCGCGCGAGGCCTGCCCGTACGTGTCGTTGTAGCAGCCGGTGATCGTGACGTACCGGCCGCCCCGGCGCAGCAGCCGCGCGTGCTCGGCGAAGAGCAGGTCCAGCTCGACGTACATCGTCGACTCGTTGTTCCAGGACGCCGCGTACGCGCCCGTCTCGAAGCCGGTGTCCAGCATGTTGCGGGTGTGGTAGGCGACCTTGTCGTCGATACCCCGCTTGCGGGCCTGCGCGTTGGCGAACTCCGCCTGCTTCGTGGAGAGCGTCACGCCGTCCGCGCCGCAGCCGTACCGCAGGTGCGCGGTGACGCTGCCGCCGCCGCGCCCGCAGCCCGCGTCGAAGACCCGGTCCTCGGCCGTCAGCGGGCCCAACTTGGCCGCCAGCAGCTCGGCCTGCGCGTGTTCGAGGCGGTGCAGCTCGGCCGTGAGGCGCTCGCGGCGCTGGAGAGGATCGGGGTCGTCGAGGACGCTCCAGTCGGCGTCGCCGATGCCGTAGTGGTGGTGGTACAGGTCGTCGATCCGGCCCAGGTCGAGGTTGACCGGGTTCTCCTCGGCGTTCCAGTAGTCCGCGATGCGGGTCTGGTAGACGGACTGGGTGGGCACCGAGGCGAGACGGGGTCCGGCGTCGTGGGCAGTGGTCAACGGTTGCTCCTCTGTCGTGCGGTGAACGTCGTGCGGTGAACAGGTCGTGCCGCGGCCGGCCGGAGCCGGCCGGGTCTCACCAGTAGTCGGGCAGGTAGTAGCGGTGGGTGTTGGTGGCGTGCCACTCGTGGTTGCCCGCCACCCAGTCGTCCAGGCTGCGCGCATAGCGCTCCGCGAGCGGGGACAGTGCCCCGAGCAGGGCGGACTCCGCCTCGAACTCCTCCATGATCCGGTTGTGGATCTCGACCGCCTTGAGATAGGCGGCCTTCAGGCCCCGCTTGTCGTTCGCGGCGATGACCTGCGGGAGGTTGAGGTGCTCGGGGTCGGTGGCCAGCTCCTTGGTGAAGGAGTACAGGTCGTTGACGAGGGTCGTCGCGTTCGACGCGAGCGCGGTGATCCGCTGGATCTCGGGCCGGACGTAGATCTGCTCCGGCAGCTCGTACCCGTCGACCGCGTCCACGATCGACAGACAGGGCCGGAAGTTGTTGAACTGGCGCATCACCAGGTACTCCCACACCTTCGGGACGTACCCGGTCTGCGCCCAGGCCGCCTCGCCGAGGTAGCCGAGGTGCAGCCGCGCCATGTCGTGCACGAACCGGTCCGCCTGGCTCGGGGTGGAGAGCGCCGCGTAGTCCTTCATGGCCCAGAAGTAGGAGCGCAGCGGGCTGTCCGCCTGCATCCCCGCGTGCCACTCCTCGGTGAGGTCCGCCGGGCCGTGGAAGGGGTCGAGGGCCGACTGCGCGATGACGAGCCGCCCGCCGAGCCCGGCCGCCGAGCCGCCCCGGCCCTCGGCCTCCTCGCAGTAGCAGTCGTCGACGATGTTCTCGGCGAGCAGCAGCTTCCCGGCCGCCACCAGCCGCTCGACGTCGAGGGCGTTCGGATGCTGGAGGACGACGGCCCGGCCGAACTGGAAGCCGGAGAAGTCGCCGTGCCACTCCGGCGGGAACAGCTCCAGCTCGTTGGCCCACTCCTCCAGCCGGCGGTCCACCTCCGCGGCCTTCACCGGGTCGGCGGGTTCCACCTGGCGGTACTTGAGGCCGGGGACGACACCGGTCCGCCTGGCGTTCAGCGGCCGGAAGGGGGCGGGGGGCCCGGGAGGCGCGTAGCTCATTCCGACCGTCCGATCTGTACGTTCTCCAGGATTCCGACCGCGTCCGGCGTCAGCACCGCCATCGAGTAGTACGCGGTGACGAGGTAGCGGATGATCGCGTTCTGGTCGATGCCCATGAACCGCACGTTCAGGCCCGGCTGGTACTCCTCCGGGATGCCGGTCTGGTACAGGCCGACGACGCCCTGGTCCTCCTCGCCGGTGCGCAGCGCGATGATGCTGGTCGTCAGGTCCTTGCCGACCGGGATCTTGCCGCACGGGAAGATCGGCACCCCCCGCCACGCGGGCACGTGATGGCCGTTCACCTCGGCCGGGGCCGGCATCAGACCGCGCCGGTTGAGCTGCCGGAAGAACGCCACGATCGCCTTGGGATGCGCCAGGAACAGCGTCGTCCTGCGCCGCATCGACAGCAGCTCGTCCATGTCGTCCGGCGTCGGCGGCCCACCGGACGTGGGGATGCGCTGGTCGTAGTCCGTGGCGTGCAGGAGCCCGAACTCCCGGTTGTTGACCAGCTCCCACTCCTGGCGCTCCCGGATCTCCTCCACCGTCAGCCGCAGCTGCTGGTGGGTCTGGTCCATCGGCTCGTTGTAGAGGTCGGCGACCCGGGTGTGGACCTTCAGGATCGTCTGGGTCAGCGACAACTCGTACTCGCGCGGCGAGAGTTCGTAGTCCACGAACCCGGCGTCGATCGTCGGCTCCCCGACGTGCCCCGCCTGGAGCGGGATCGCCGCCTCGCCCTTGCGGTTCACCGGCAGCCGCTGTCTCGCCGCGTACGCCACGAAGTGCGCCGCCAGCGACGGCACACGCGCGGTCAGCTCCCGTACGGCGTCCGACGGCAGCGTCAGCACCACGCCCGCCGTGTCCGCGCGCACCGACGCGCCCCACAGCGCGTCCGGCGTCCCGATGTCCCCCAGCTGGTCGCCCCCGGAGACGATCCCGACGACCTCCTCCTCGCCGTACGCCCCCGCCGTGAACCGCGTGAACCGGCCGTGCGCCACCACGTACGCCTCGGCGGCCGGCTGCCCCGCCTCGCACAGCACCTCGCCCGCGCGCACCTCGCGCGCGGTGAACCGGCCCGCCAGCTCCCGCAGCACCCCGGCGTCGCCGTAGCCGCGCAGCGGGGCGAGTTCGGTGAGGGTCTCGGGGATGATCCGGACGTCGTCCGCGCCGTTCTGCTCGAACCGGACCCGGCCCCGCCCCACCGTCAGCTGGAGCCGCCGGTTGACGCGGTAGGTGCCGCCCCGCACGTCGATCCAGGGCAGCGAGCGGATCAGCCAGCGCGAGCTGATGCCCCGCATCTGCGGTTCGGACTTGGTGACGGTGGCGAGCTGACGCGCGGCCCGGGTGCCGAGACTGGTGAGCGGGGCGGTGGTGACACCGTCCGGTGTGGACACATTCACTCCCGTGAGCTGGACAGAGCAGGCTCCCGCCGTCGCCGGCCGGATGCGTACGAGCAGCCAACCCGGTCGTACGACGACCGCGCACCGGCGTTCGGGGGTGGCGCCATCGCATGGCGGTCGCACGGACGGATCGACGGAAGCAGAAACCGTGATCCACCACGCTCCCGCGTCACCCTCAAGGGGAATATGTGGAACGTCCGGTTCTGTGTTAGAGGTTTTGTCGACAGCGTTCGCGGTGCGGCCCGGCGGGTGCGTGGCTAGCGTGGGACCCAGACCTGTCGGCCGATCGGAAGGGGCGCGGTCATGGCCGTGCAGCCCGAGGGAACGCCCTGCTGGGCGGATGCGATGTTCACGGACGTCGAAGGCGCGAAGAGTTTCTACGGCGACGTCCTCGGCTGGACCTTCGGCGAGGCGGCGTCGGAGTTCGGCAGCTACACGCAGGCGTACGTGGGCGGCAAGGCGGTCGCCGCCGTCGTACCGCCCATGCCCGGCCAGGAGGGCGTCTCGCAGTGGTGCTTGTACCTCGCCTCGGCGGACGCCGCCGCGACCGCCGCGAAGGTCCGCGAGCACGGCGGGGAAGTGCTGATGGAGCCCATGCAGGTCGGTGACTTCGGCAGCATGTGCCTGGCGCGCGACCCCAGCGGCGCCGTCTTCGGGGTCTGGCAGGCCGGGACCCACGAGGGCTTCGAGGCGGTCGCCGTCCCCGGCGCGTACTGCTGGGCCGAGGTCTTCACGCGGGAGCCCGAGAAGGCGGACGCGTTCTTCCCGGCCGTCTTCGGCTACCGGGTCAAGGAGATGGCCGACGACGCGGTCAACTTCCGCATCTACCAGCTCGGCGACACCATGGTGATGGGCCGCATGCAGATGGGGGAGGAATTCCCGCCGCAGGTCCCGTCGTACGTCAACGTCTACTTCACCGTCGACGACTGCGACGCCGCCGTACAGCGCGCTGTCGACGGCGGCGGCATCCTCCGGTTCGGGCCGATGACCATGCCTTTCGGGCGGTTCGCGGCACTCAGCGACCCCCAGGGCGCGAGCTTCTCCGTGATCGACGTGACGACGACGGAGGGGGAACAGCCGACGCTCACCGACGTGGCATGATCGAGTCCATGCGTGAACGACTGGTGGCCGCGTGCGACGGTGCTTCGAAGGGCAATCCTGGACCTGCGGCCTGGGCGTGGGTGGTCTCCGACGACGCCTCGACCCCGGTCCGCTGGGAGGCGGGGCCGCTCGGCAAGGCCACCAACAACGTCGCCGAACTCACCGCGCTGGAACGGCTGCTGACCGCCACCGACCCTGACGTACCCCTTGAGGTGCGGATGGACTCGCAGTACGCGATGAAGGCGGTCACCACCTGGCTGCCCGGCTGGAAGCGCAACGGCTGGAAGACGTCCGGCGGCAAGCCCGTCGCCAACCAGGAACTCGTCGTCCGCATCGACGAACTCCTCGGCGGGCGCACCGTCGAGTTCCGCTACGTCCCCGCGCACCAGGTCGACGGGGACCCCCTGAACGACTTCGCGGACCGCGCCGCGAGCCAGGCGGCGATCGTGCAGGAGGCGGCGGGGAGCGAACTCGGCTCGCCGGAGCCGCCGCCGTCGTCGATGACGCCGTCGTCCGGGGGCGGTGCGCGACGCGGTGGGAAGCCCGCCGCGCGCAAGACGGCCGGTTCCTCCTCCCGCACCCTCAAGGCCAAGTTCCCCGGCCGCTGCCTCTGCGGACGCTCCTACGCGGCCGGCGAGGACATCGCGAAGAACGCTCAGGGCTGGGGTCACCCGGAGTGCCGCGCGGAGGCTACCGGCTGACAGCACCTCGTGTCGCACGTGCGCTGAACGACGCCCACCGGCTGCTACCCTGCGTCGTCACTTGCCCACGTTCGGTCAATTTCAGAGGTGTGCGTGAAGGTCGCCTGCGTCGGTGGCGGGCCCGCCGGCCTGTATCTCTCGATCCTGCTCAAGAGACGGAACCCGTCGTACGACATCACCGTCCACGAACGCAATCCGGAGGGCTCGACCTACGGCTGGGGCGTCACGTACTGGCGTGAACTCCTGGAGAAGCTCCACCGGTACGACCCCGAGTCCGCCCGCGAGATCGACGCCGCGTCCGTCCGCTGGACCGAGGGCGTCGCCCACATTCGCGGCACCGCCACCCGCCAGCCCGGCGACGAGGGGCACGGCATCGGCCGCCACCGCATGCTGGAGATCCTCGCGGCCCGCGCCCGCGAACTGGGGGTCCGGCTGGAGTTCGAGTCCGAGATCGACGGCCTGCCCGATGCCGACCTGGTCGTCGCGGCCGACGGCGTCCACAGCTCCTCGCGCACCCGGCACGCCGCCGGCTTCGGCGCCGAACTCGTCGACGGCCGCAACGCCTACGTCTGGCTCGGCACCACCAAGGTCTTCCCCACCTTCACCTTCGCGTTCGTCGAGACCGAGCACGGCTGGGTCTGGTGCTACGGCTATCCCTACGACGACGGCCACAGCACCTGCGTCATCGAGTGCGCCCCCGAGACGGTCGCGGGCCTCGGTCTCGACGGGGACGACAGCCTTCCGGTGCTGGAGAAGCTGTTCGCGCACATCCTCGACGGGCACGGGCTGATCGGCCGCGAACCGGGTCCTTGGCCGGTGTTCCGCACGCTCACGAACCGGACCTGGCACCACGGGAACGTCGTCCTGCTCGGCGATGCCGCGCACACGACGCACTATTCCATCGGCGCGGGGACGACTCTCGCGCTGGAGGATGCGATGGCGCTTGCCGATGCCCTCGGCTCCGGTGCTGACCTGCCGTCCGCGCTCGCCGCGTACGAGGGGGAGCGCAAGGCGGCGCTCTTGTCGACGCAGAGCGCCGCCCGGTACAGCGCCCAGTGGTACGAGAACCTCGCGCGGTACATCGATCTGCCGCCGGAGCAGATGTTCGCGCTGCTGGGGCAGCGGCACTCGCCGTTGCTGCCGTATGTGCCACCGCAGTTGTACTACCGGCTGGACCGGGCGGCGGGGTCGCTGGAGGCGTTGCGGCGGTTCAAGCGGTGGCTGGGGCCGGTGGTGGCTCGGGGGGTGCACGCGCGGGTGCTGACGTCGAAGAAGTGAGCGGCTTGCGGTGAATGGCGATTCACCCCTACGGTGAATCGCCATTCACCATATTTTCGCCGCCGCTGGAGACCCCATGGCCTCGCCCGTCCCGATACCCGTCACCAGGCCGGACGGTCCGCGCAGCCGGTTCACCGTCCCGGTCCTGGCCTACGGCGGCATCCTCATGGCCGTCATGCAGACGGTCGTGATCCCCCTCCTGCCCGACCTGCCCCGCCTGACGCACTCCTCCCCGGCCGCCGTGTCCTGGATGGTCACCGCCTCCCTCCTCTCCGGCGCCGTCCTCACCCCGGTCCTCGGCCGCGCCGGCGACATGTACGGCAAGCGGCGCGTCCTCCTGCTGTCGTTCGCGCTTCTCGCGATCGGCTCGGTGATCTGCGCGCTCACCTCCCAGATCGGCATCCTCATCGCGGCGCGCGCTCTCCAGGGCGCCGCCTCCGCGGTCGTTCCGCTCTCCATCAGCGTCCTGCGCGACGAACTCCCGGCGGAGAAGCGGGGATCGGCCGTCGCCCTGATGAGTTCCACCGTCGGCATCGGCGCCGCGCTGGGCCTGCCGGCCGCCGCCGTCGTCATCCAGTACGCCGACTGGCACGTCATGTTCTGGGTCACCGCGGCGCTCGGCGCGCTCGGCGTCGTGCTGATCCTGTGGGCGGTGCCGGAGTCGCCGGTGCGTGAGCCGGGGCGGTTCGACGTGATTGGCGCGCTCGGGCTCGCGGCGGGGCTCGTGTGCCTGCTGCTCGGGGTGTCGCAGGGCGGTCAGTGGGGGTGGGGGAGCGGACGGATCGTCGGCCTGTTCGTCGCCGCCGGGGTGATCCTCGCGCTGTGGTGGTGGCAGCAACTGCGGGGCGAGCGACCCCTGGTGGACCTGCGGCTCGTGAGCCGCCCCAGTGTGGGCCTCTCCCATGTCGCCGCGCTGCTCACCGGGTTCGCGTTCTACGCCAACTCCCTCGTGACCGCGCAGCTCGTCCAGGCGCCGAAGGCCACCGGGTACGGGCTCGGCCTCACCATCGTCGAGACCGGCCTCGTCCTGCTGCCCGGCGGCATCATCATGCTGCTGATCTCCCCGCTCTCGGCCCGCTTCTCGGCGGCACGCGGACCCCGGCTCACCCTCGCGCTCGGCGCGGCGGTCATTGCCTGCGGGTACGCCGTGCGGATCGCCGACAGCCACTCCCTGTGGATGATCATGATCGGCGCTGCGGTGGTGTCGGTCGGTACGACGCTCGCGTACTCGGCGCTGCCGTCGCTGATCCTGCGCGCGGTCCCCGCGAACCAGACGGCGTCCGCGAACGGGGTGAACGTCCTGATGCGGACCATCGGGCAGGCGGTGTCGAGCGCGGCGGTCGCGGCGGTGCTGGTCCATCACGCGGGGACGGTGGGCGGGGTGCCGGTGCCTACGCTGCACGGGTATCTGCTCGCGTTCGGGGTCGCGGGGGTGGTGGCGTTGGGGGCGAGTGCGGTGGCGCTGACGATTCCGGGGGACGAGAAGTCCGAGCCCGAGCCGCAGGAGAACCCGCAGACGCGGGACGAGATCAGGGAGGGAGCATGAGGGACGTGACGACTCCACCCTCGGCCACAGAACCCGCCGCCCCCCGCCGCGACGCCGAAGCCACCCGCGCCGCCATCCTCCGTGCCGCCCGCTACCTCATGGCCCGCCGCTCGCACACCGACATCACCCTCAAGGCCGTCGCCGAACGCGCGGGCGTCAGCGCGCCCCTGGTGCTCAAGTACTTCGGCAACAAGGACGCCCTCTTCGCCCGCGTGATGTCCTTCGAGGCCGATGTCGAGGCCCTGCTCGACGCGCCCCTGGAGGACCTCGGCCCGCACATGGTCCGCCACATCGTCACGGGCCAGCGCGAGCGCGGTGCCGATCCGGTCCTCCGGATCGTGTTCGCCTCCTACCAGGGCGACGACGGCGACGTCCTGCGCGCCAACTTCCGCGCCCAGGTCACCGGCCGCCTCGCCGCCCGCCTCCCCGGCCCGGACGCCCCCCTGCGCGCGGAACTCGCCCTCGCGACCCTCCTGGGCCTCGGCGTCATGAACGGCATCGCGCGCGGCGCCGCCGTCCGTGCCACCCCGGTCGAGGAGATCGTCGCCCGCTACGGCCCGACGGTCCAGGCGCACCTCACGGGAACAGCCGCTGATGCAGGGGCGCCCTGAACACCCCGTGCGGATCGAGCCGTTGGAGCGTCCCGGCGGCCTCGCCCCACGCGGCGCCGTACGACGCGGGAACGGCCGTCCCCAGCACCTCGGGGTCGGCCCACGCGGCTGTGTCCGTGTACGCCCACCCCTTGGACCACTCGACCCGCGCCAACGCGTCCGTCCCGTCGAACGAGTCCAGCAGGAACCGCTCCAGCTCCCGGTAGAACTCCTCGGCGTGCGGAGTCCCCGGCAGCGTGAGGATGTCCAGCCAGACGGCCGTGTCCCACTCGGGCCGGCCGGGGGCGGGACTCAGCGCGGAGACCAACGGCGCCCGCGCGCCCGCGTGTTCGGCGTCGGCGGGGTCGTCGAGGCCGGTCACGCGGATCTCGACGGCCCCGTTGACCGGGAACTTCCCCTGCGCGGCGTACGCGTCGAGCTGCTTCCGGTAGAAGTCCGCGAACTCCCGCACCACGCGCTGTATCCGATCCCGTGAGGTGAGGATCGCGTACCCGTTCGCGTGCACCCGCAGAGTCGTCGGCCGGACGTACAGCAGCGTGTTCTTCGACGGCCCCCACAGGTCCGCCGACAGCGTCGCCGTGAGCCCCAGCACCGCCGCGTCGAGCTGCGCGTTGCCGAGAACCGGCGCGAGATACCAGGCCGCGTCCGCGACGAGCCGCCCGGCGAGGTCGGCGACGAGGGTCGGGAGGTTGTCGGAGAAAGGGTAGTTGTACGGGGAGTTGACCCGACGCGACAGGAGCGGCTTGACCGGCTCCACGCTCCACGTCTTGAGCCACGGGAACTCGGTGAACGGGAACCAGATCGCCTCCACGCGCCCTGCGGAGTCCACGAAACCCGCGAACGTCCGCCCGCTCTCCCCGAACAGCTCCTTCGCCGGGATGTCCGTCCGGCTCACGCACCGCAGATTGCTGTTCGCCTCCACCCGGAGCACGGCCTCGACGACGAGCACCCGCCCCAGATGCGTCAACAGCGCGGCGCAGTCCGCTTCGTCACGGCTGAAGGTCCGCAGCGCGTACGCCTGTCCGTCCCACACGACCGCCGTCAGCGACAGCACCCGGTTGCTCAGCGACCCGTACGTCTGCCCCGGCGACCGGCTCTCCCCGCGCGCGGGAACGGCCGTCCCGTGCCCGTCGATCGCGAGGACCCCGCCCAGCGTCAGATCGCCGGGAGCCGGCGCGGCCGTCACGCCGAGGCCGTGGTCCTCCAGGAACCCCAGCAGCGTCTCCATGCGGACGCCGGTCCCCGCGCGGACGGAGGTGGGGGAGTCGAGGGCGAGGCCGGTGAAGCGGGAGGTGTCGAGGAGCAGGATCTTCGCGTCCGCCGGGGTGTCCTCGGCGAGCGTCAGCGGCGCCCAGCCGTGCGAGGCGCCCCGGGCGCGGACCGTCCAGCCCTGCGCGTGCGCCCAGTTGACGGCGGCGACCGCCTGCGCGGGGGTCTCGGGGACGCAGGCCCACAGGCCCACGGCGACGATCGTGCCGTCCCAGTTGCGGTAGGCGGTGCGGCGCAGGTCCACCTCGGACGGGAAGCCGGGCAGCTCCGAGGAGGCGGCGGCCGGATCGGCGGCCAGCAGCACCAGGACGGCGGCGGCACCGCCGAGGAAGCCGCGGCGGCTGGGGAGGTTCACGAGGCGATCAGTCACAAGATCACGGTAAGCGCATACGTCCGTATATCGGCCGTCTGGCCGAACAGATCACCCGTACGAGTGACGGACCTTCACCTGGCGCCCCCGTTACCGCCCCGACCGGCCCTGATGACAGACTGCGCCCATGGAGCAGCGCGCATTCACACGGGCCGGACGGTCCGCATCCGTCATCGGCCTCGGTACCTGGCAGCTCGGCGCCGACTGGGGCGATGTCGACGAGAAGGAGGCCCTCGCGGTCCTGGACGCGGCCGTCGAGTCCGGCGTCACCTTCTTCGACACCGCCGACGTCTACGGCGACGGCCTCAGCGAACAGACCATCGCGACGTACCTGCGCTCCCGCCCGGAGCAGGACATCTTCGTCGCCACCAAGATGGGCCGCCGCGTCGAGCAGCTCCCCGAGAACTACGTACTCGACAACTTCCGCGCCTGGAACGACCGTTCACGCCGCAACCTGGGCGTCGACCGCCTCGACCTGGTCCAGCTGCACTGCCCGCCCACCCCCGTCTACTCCACCGACGAGGTCTTCGACGCCCTCGACACCCTGGTCGCGGAGGAGCGCATCGCGCACTACGGGGTCAGCGTCGAGACGTGCGCGGAGGCGCTCACCGCGATCGCCCGCCCCGGTGTCGCGAGCGTTCAGATCATCCTCAACCCGTTCCGCCTCAAGCCCCTCGCCGAGGTCCTCCCGGCCGCCGAGAAGGCGGGGGTCGCGATCATCGCGCGCGTACCGCTCGCCTCCGGCCTGCTGTCCGGGAAGTACACCAAGGACACGGTGTTCCCGGCCAACGACCACCGCACCTACAACCGGCACGGCGAGTCCTTCGACCAGGGCGAGACCTTCTCCGGCGTCGACTACGCGACCGGCGTCGAGGCCGCCGTCGAGTTCGCGGGCCTCGCCCCCGAGGGTGTCACCCCCGCCCAGCTCGCCCTGCGCTGGATCCTCCAGCAGCCCGGCGTCACCACCGTCATCCCCGGCGCCCGCACCCCCGGACAGGCCCGCGCCAACGCGAGCGCCGCGGACCTGCCCGAACTGGACGCCGCCACCCTGGCCTCGATCCGGGACCTGTACGACCGCCGGATCAAGGACCAGGTCGAGAACCGCTGGTAGCGGCTACTCGGCGCTCCGTGCCTTGCGCAGGGAGGAGATGCAGCTTCCGATCGCCTCCTGCAACTCCTCCAGCTGCTTGACCATGTCGTCCTCGTAGAAGTCCTGCGCGTCGTCGAAGGTCAGCTCCTCGAAGACCTTCGTGGCCCGCTGGAGGCTGCTGTAGAACTTCGTGCGCCGCTCCTGGACCCGCAGTTCGGGATCGGCCTCGACGGTCTCCACGACGAGGTTCTTCATCGTGTCGTACGCCTCGGTCGCCCACTCGCCGGCGTCCTCGTCGTCGCTCAGCTCGTCGATGAGGGACAGGTGCCGCTCGGCCTCCTCGCGCAGCGACACCGGCGCGTCGATCATCTGCCCGGCCGGGGTCTTCACCTGGCCGGACTCGGCGATCTGCCGGACGTACCCGATCCGGTCGGCGGAGCGGCTCTCGGTGGCGACGGCCTTCTTCAGGTCGTCGGTCCGTACGACGTCCCGGGCCAGCTCGGCCTGGAGCGTCGGGTCCTCCTTGATGCGGTCCAGGAGGGCGGCGCGGGCCGCGCGCGCGGTGGAGGGGTCGGCGAGGATCGCGGCGCGCAGGGCGGTCGGGTTCTCGGCGACCTCCAGGGCCTTCGTCGGCCGGATGCCCTCCGCCTCGGCCGCCTCGGAGATCGCGGTGCCGCGCTCGGAAGTGGCGCTGGAGCGGGAGACGTAGTAGCTCAGCCAGACGTCCGCGTCCGGGAGCTGGATGTCCTGGCCGGGTTCCAGCTCCTCGAACTGCGGGACGAGACCGTCGTCGGCGGCCTTGTCCCACGCCTTGTAGTAGCGCATCACGCGCTCGGGCGAGCACTCGGCCAGCTCGGCGAACTCCTTCGCCGACACCTTGTCGCTCTCGCCCGCGGCCTGACCGCCGGGCCGCACACTGCGCGCCACCTTCAGGCCGAAGGCCCACCCGCCGGTGCGCGCGTACGCGCCGAACTCCCGCGCGTCCCGCACCACGGCATCGGCGAGCGGGGCGAACTCCACCTCGGCGGGCATCTCGGACGGGTCGATCGCCAGGGTCACGGAAGACTCCTCAAGAGAACGGAACGTGCAGACCGGCAGCCTATATCGACCCGTTGATACGGCTTTGGCAAGACCCGCGCGGTCACGCCAGGACCGGCCGAAACGTCACCTCAACTCGGCCGGAAGGTCCGTTCAGTTCGGGCGGAACGTCCGGAAGAACGTCTTGAGCGCCTCCACGTTGGCCGGCTTCTCCCAGTCCGCCTCCGGCGTCGTCCAGCGCAGCGAGAACCCGGAGTGCTCACCGGTCAGGAACCCCCGCCCGAAGGTCCGCAGCGACATGCCGTGCGCGTCCTTCACGACCCACTCCATGTCGGCCGCCTTGAACCCCTGGTACGTCGTCGCCCGGATCTCCCCGATCCGCCGGAACCCCTCCTCCTGCCGCAGCTCCGGCTCGACCGTGTCGCGCCACACCTCGACCGGGTCGGGGCCGAGCTGCGTGCTGTAGGTGACGGCGAGCGTCCGGCCGTCGCCCTTCGCGCCGAAGGTGATCCGGTACGCCAGATCGCCCTGCTTCGAGACCTCCTGCCGCTTCCACCCCTCCGGCAGGTCGATCGTGAAGCCCTCGGGCGCGCGGTACCGCTGGAACTCGGGGGCGGGCGGGGCGGACGCGGACGGGGGCGCCGACGGGGACGGCGGGGGCGCGGACGGAGAGGCGGGCGCCGTGGGGGTCGGGGAAGGCGCGGGAGGGACGGTCTGTCCGACTTCGTTGTCCGTAGGGGCCGCCGCGGTCGCCGAGGGCCGGGGCTGCGCGTCCGTGCCCGCGTCCTGCGTGCCCGGCAGCTGGTGCGTCGCCGCGAGCGCCGCGACGGCCACCGTCACGACCGCGAGCGCCGTTCCCGCCGCCATCGCCCGGCCGCGCCACGCCGGCGCCGCGTGCAGCACGGCGTACGCGCGCCGCAGCCGGGGCGCCGGGGTGAGGTGCGGGTTCTCGTCCAGCGTCCGGGTCAGGGACTGCCGCAGCACCGACCGCGTCAGCCGCTCCCGGGAGTCCTTGCGCAACAGGCCCTGTACGGTCCCGGCGAGCGGACCGGCGCGCAGGGGCGCGCGCAAGGGCAGCCGGTCCACGCCCCGCAGGGTCGCGTCGGTCCGGTCGCGGTCCCGGAACGGGGGCCGCCCCTCCAGCAGCGTGTACAGGATCGCGCCCAGCGCCCACAGGTCCGCCGCCGGGCCGATCCGCTCGTCGCGGGCCTGCTCCGGCGAGGCGTACGACGGGGCCGCGACCCGGGGCGCGAGCGTCGCGCCGACCAGACCGAAGCCGGTGAGGACGACGGGGCCCCGGTCCCGGACGAAGATCTGGCCCGGGCTCAGCTCGCCGTGCGTGATGCCCTCGCCGTGCGCCACCTCCAGGACGTCAAGGACCTCCAGGACGATCGCCGCCGCCCGCGCGGGGTGGAACGAGCCCTGCTGCTCGATCAGCTGCCCCAGCGGCAGGCCGTCGATCCACTCGGTGACCGTCCACAGCGAGCCGTCCTCCGCGACCGCGTCGAGCACCGCCGCGATCCGTCCCGGGCACAGCCGGGTCATCGTCGCCGCCATCCGCCGCACCCCCCGCGCGGCGATCCGCCCGTCCTCCTCCGCCGTCCCCTCCGGCAGTCCGATCCGCGTCACCAGGCAGGGCCTGCCGTCCTGCGCGTCCTGGCCGTACCAGCTGACGCGGTTCGTCTCCCGTTGGACGACGTCGAGGAGGAGGTATCTGCCGGCGATCAACTCGTGCGTGGAGACGTGCGCCTTGACCATGGTCATCCCTCGCTGAACCCCCGGAGTTTCGCTCCCTTTCCCAGTGGTACGGCGCGCGGGGCGCGGTGCGTTCAAAGCATCCGCGATTTCCGGGGGGAATCTGTCTTTCATTCAAAAGCGGCGGGGTGTGCGGGGAAACGTATGTGCGAGGAAAGGGGATTCAGGCGCCGAATAGCTGCGTCCAGTACGTCCCCGAGGGGCCGCCGCCTGCGAAGCCGACACCGAGGTGGGTGAAATCCGCCTTGAGGATGTTGGCCCGATGTCCCGGACTGTTCATCCAGCCTTCCACCACCTCTGCCGCCGAACGCTGGCCGCAGGCGATGTTCTCCCCGATCGACCGTTTCACCGAACCCGCCGCCTTGGCCCGGTCCCAGGGCTGAGTGCCTTCGGGGGAGGTGTGCGAGTAGAAGGCGCGGGCCGCCATGTCGACGCAGTACGCGCGCGCCGCACGCGCGAGGGGGCCGTCGGGGGCGAGCGGCCCGAGGCCGGCGCGTATCCGCTCGCGGTTGGTGAGTTCGAGCACCTCCGCCTCCACCCGGTCGAGCCCGGCCGGGGTGAGGGGGCTCGCCCAGACGGCGGTCCAGTACGCGTCGGCCCGCGCCACACCCACGTGCGTGAACACCGGGTCCTGAACCGTACGGCGGGTGTCCCCGCCGCTCAGGCAGTACTCGACGAACTCGGCATGCGTCCGGGGCCCGGACACCAGGTGCTCCCCGACAGCGAGGTACGCGAACCCGGCCGCCGTGACCCGCTGGAACACGGAGACCCCGTCCCGCCCCTCGACCCCGAGCTTCCCGGCGGCGGCCATGGCGGCGGCGTGCGCGCGGGCGGCGGAGGTGAGACGGGGGTCGAGGACGACGGGGGGTGAACCGGCTTGCGCGCGGGCGGGGTTGACGAGGGCGAGGAAGCCGTCGGGGTCGGGGGCGTGGGCGGAGGAGGCCGGGCGGGGTGGGGCGGCGGACACGGGAGCCGCCGGTGCTCGGCGTGCGCCGCCTGCCGTGCCGGTCCTGGTGACCGCCTCCGTGTGGTCCTCCGCTCCGTCGTCCGTGACGTCCACGCCGAAGTCCCGTGCCAGGCCCGCCAGTCCGTCCGCGTACCCCTGTCCCAGCGCGCGGACCTTCCAGGTGCCCGCCCTGCGGTAGACCTCCGCGAGCAGAAGGACCGTCTCCGTGCGGACGGGGGCCGGGGTGAAGCGGGTCAGGACGTGGCCCCGGGGGTCGGTGACCTGGAGGGTCGGGGTGGGGAGGCGGGCCAACTGTGTGCCGGGGTCCGCCGGGCTGACGACCAGCGTCACGCGCGAGGCCCCGGTTCGCAGCCTCGCCGGGTCCAGGGTCAGGGTGTCGCCGTGGAGGCGCGCTCCGGGGGCCGTCGGCTGGTTGAAGAACACGAAGTCCGCGTCGCCGCGGACCTTGCCGTCGTCGTCGGTGATCAGGGCGCTCACGTCGAAGGGTCCCGGTACCCGGAAGGTCCACGCGCCGCTCGGGAGGGCCGTGTTGCCCCCGGGTACCAGTTCGCTCATCGTGCCGCCCCGCCGTCGTTCCGTACCCCTTCCAACGGGCGGCCCGGCGTGACGGTTCCCGCCGGTCAGTCCAGCGCGACGTCCGGTGCCAGGTCGTCGTGCCGCTCGGGGACCGGTGCGGGGGAGACCCGGGACTGTGCGCGCTTGCCGCAGAACGCGGACTCCAGGGTGCGCAGCATCGTGGTGTGCACGCGCGAGCTGTTGGAGACGTTCGCGAGGGCGGCGAGGCTGCGGCGGCCGTCCTTCGTGGTGAACGCGTAGCTGTAGTAGCCCTGGACGGCGCCCGTGTGCCCGTACACCGACACACCGCAGGACAGGGTCCGGCGGCGCAGGCCGAGGCCGTACGCCTGGCCGGTGCCGGCCGGGACCCACTTCTGCATCTGCGCGAGCTGCGCGGCCGACATCAGCCTGCCGCGCATGAGGGCCGACAGGAACGTGTCGAGATCCTTCGTGCTGGAGATCATCGCGCCCGCGCTCTGCGCCCAGGACACGGTCTGCCGGGTCGCGTCGACGAGAGGCGCGCCCGCCCTGTCGGGGGTGAGGTACCCGCGCGTGTGGCGGCCGGGGATCGTGGCGCCGGGGTGGACGTACACGGTGTCGGTGAGCTTCAGCGGCTTGATGATCCGCTTCTGGTACTCCGCCGCGACGGAGTGCCCGGTGAGCTTCTCGACGAGCATTCCGGCGACCACGAAGTTCGTGTTGGAGTACCGGTAGGGGCCGCCCGGTTTCGTGGTGCGCGGGTGGCGCAGGGAACGGGCGACGAGCTGACGGTAGGTGAAGACCTTCGTGCGGACCGCCTCGAACCCGGAGACGGAGCTGGCGAACATGTCGTTGCTGTAGTCGTACAGGCCGCTGCGGTGGCTCAGGACGTGCCGGACGGTGATCCGGTTGTCCGGCAGCAGCTTCGGCAGGTACTGGTTGACCGGCGCGTCGAGCCGCAGCTTGCGTTCGTCGACGAGCTGGAGCAGGACGACCGCCGAGAACACCTTCGTGATGCTGCCGATCCGGAACCGGTCGGCGGTGCTGAGCGCGCGTTTCGTCGTGCGGTCGGCGACGCCGACGGTGACCTGACGGACGGTCCCTTGGTCGTCGACACGGGCCAGCGCGCCGGGCGCGCCCTGGCCGCGGGCGGTGTTCAGGACATTGCGCAGACCCGTCATGTCGGGTGCAGGTGCCGCCGCCGCGTGCGCGGGGCTGTTCAGCAGGGACAGGAACACGGCTCCCGTGAGCGCTCCACCGGTCAGCCGTCTCCACTTCGAGCGCGTCAAGCTTCCTCCGCTTCCTCACCACTCCGAGGCCGACGCACAGATGACGTTCCGTCACCCGGTGTGCGTCGCTGACGCGCCTCAGTATTGCCCCGGAGGGCGAGGAAACCGATGACCCGCGCGCGGGCGGACCCGTCGGGTTATCTCACCGGTTCATCTCACCGGTGCAGGGAGTGGGCCCAGTCCTCGGGCACCCGTCCCGCCGGACCCGGCACCGCCTGGTCCTCGGGACGGTTCACCGGCGGCGCCAGCTCCGGCCCCGTCTCGTACAGCTCGTCGCGCGCGTAGTCCCAGAACCAGCCCTCCCCGGGCTCGTAACTGCGCACCACGGGATGCCCGGTCGCCTTGTAGTGACCCGTCGCGTGCTGAGCGGGCGAGGAGTCGCAGCAGCCGACGTGCCCGCACTGTGCGCACCGCCGCAGGTGGAACCACCACCCGCCCGCCGCGTCGCAGTCCACGCACCCGGGTCCGCTGGGCGGCACGCCCGGGTCGACACCGGCGAGTTCGGTCATGACGGGTCCTCCTCGGGGAGCGGGAGCGGTGCGGTCAGCGGCAGCAGCACCTGGAACCGGGTGTCCCCGGGGACGGACTCCACCTGCAGGCTGCCGTGGTGCTTGTTGACGACGATCCGCCACGAGATGTCAAGACCGAGCCCGGTGCCCTCGCCGACCGGCTTGGTCGTGAAGAACGGGTCGAAGATCCGGTCGCGGATGTCGGCGGGCACCCCGGCGCCGGTGTCGCGGAACTCCACGAGCAACTGCTCGCCCTCGCGCGCGGTGCGGATCGTCAGGGTGCCCTCGCCGTCCATCGCGTGGACGGCGTTGTCGATGAGGTTCGTCCACACCTGGTTGAGTTCCGCCGGATATGCGGGAACTTCTGGGAGTGTCCGGTCGTAGTCCTTCACAACGGCGACGAGTCTGCCGAGTTTGCCGGAGAGCATGAGGAGGGTGCTGTCGAGAAGCTCATGGACGTCGACGTCGCGGTAGGAAGCGCGGTCGAGCTGCGAGTACTGCTTCGCGGCGTCGACCAGATGCGAGATGCGGGTGGTGGAGTCCTCGATCTCGGACATCAGCAGCTCGGTCTCGACCGTGTAGTTGAGCCAGCCTACCGCCCCAGGGAGGATCTCCTCGCCGACGGCCACCGCGACCTGCTCCAGCCAGTCCACGTCGAGCCCGGCCTGCACGAAGGTCGGCGCGAGCCGCCACCCCTCGGTCACGCCGCGCTCGTCGAGCCAGTCGGCGATCTCGTCCTCCCGGTCGGACGCCTCGATCGGGCTCAGCGCGGGCGCCTTGCCGACCCGCTCGGCCGTCCGCTCCTGGATCTCGATCAGCCGCGTCAACGCCTCGCGGTCGTACGGCCCGGAGGCGATCACGGCGAGCTTGTGCCGCATCTTCGCCACCCGCTCCCGCAGCGACGCCGTCGCGCGCACGGCAGCCGCCGCCGGGTTGTTCAGCTCGTGCGTGAGACCCGCCGACAGCGAGCCCAGCGCGAGCAGCCGCTCCCGCTGGGCGACCGTCCGCTGCGTGTTGCGGGAGCCGAAGAACATGCCCTCCAGCATGTGCACGGCCATCGGGAACCAGTCCCGCATCATCGCCGCGAACGCCTCGGACGGCAGCACGAAGAACCGGGACGGCTCGGTCACCCGCATCGACCCGGCGTACACCTGGGGCACCCGGTCCCCGAGGAACGCCTGCATCGACCCCGAGTACACGCCGCGCTGCGAGGTCCGGTTGATCTCCACGTCGTCCACGCCGACCCGCCGCGACAGCACGACGGTGCCCTGGATCATCACGTAGAAGCAGGTCGCCGGCTCGCCCTCGGCGTACACCGGGCCCGGCTCGAACTTCTCGACCCGGCCCACCGCGCACAGCCGCCCGAGCTGCTCCGGGGTCAGGTCCTCGAACAGGAACAGCGACCCGATCTCCGCCGGGTCGCAGGGCAGCACGACCCCGCTCACGACTGCTCCAGGTACCGGTGGACGAGCATGACGGCCATGGCTCCCTCTCCTACGGCGGACGCGACCCGCTTCGCGGACTCCGCGCGCGCGTCCCCGGCGACGAACACGCCGGGCACGCTGGTCTCCAGGTGGTACGGCGGCCGGTCCAGCTCCCAGCCCGCCGGGGGCCGCCCGTCCGGCGTCAGGTCGGGCCCGGCGAGAATGAAGCCGCGCCCGTCGCGCTGCACCGTCTCGTCGAGCCAGTCCGTCAGGGGCGCCGCCCCGATGAACACGAACAGCCACTGCGCGTCGACCAGTTCACTCGCCCCGCCCGCCACGTCCCGCAGCGTCAGCTGCTCCAGGTGGTCGGTGCCATGAGCCGACTCGACGACCGTGTGCGGGCGCACCGAGATGTTCGGCGCCTGCTCGATCTGCTGGATCAGGTAGTGCGACATCGACGCCGACAGGTCAGGACCGCGCACCAGCAGCGTCACCGACTTCGCGCCCTTGGCCAGGTACATCGCCGCCTGCCCGGCCGAGTTCGCACCGCCCACGATGTACACGTCGTGCCCCTGGCAGGACGGCGCCTCCGTCAGCGCCGACCCGTAGAACACCCCGCGCCCGGTGAGGTCCTGCGCCCCGGGACACTCCAGCTGCCGGTACGACACGCCCGTCGCGAGGATCACGCTGTGCGCGGCGACCGACGAGCCGTCCGCGAACCGCACCACCCGCGCGGAGCCGCTCGCGTCCAGGCCCGTCACCTCGCGCGCGGTGAGGATCTCCGCCCCGAACTTCGCCGCCTGACGGCGCGCCCGCTCGGTGAGCTGACCGCCGGACACCCCGTCGGGGAAGCCCAGGTAGTTCTCGATGCGCGAACTCTGCCCCGCCTGCCCGCCGGTCGCCGACCGCTCCACGAGCACCGTCCGCAGCCCCTCCGACGCCCCGTACACGGCCGACCCGAGCCCCGCCGGGCCGCCGCCGATCACCACCAGGTCGTAGAAGTCGGCCGCCGGCGTCGTCGCGAGGCCCACGCGCGCGGCCAGCTCCGCGTCACCCGGCTCGACCAGCGCAGCGCCCTCCTCGGTGACCACCAGCGGCAGCCGCTCGCCGTCCGCGCTGGCCGCCGCGAGCAGCCGCCGGCCCTCCGGCTCGTCCGAGGAGTACCACCGGTAGGGCACCTGGTTGCGCGCCAGGAACTCCCGCACCTCCGAGGAGCGCGCCGACCAGCGGTGCCCGACCACCTTCGTCGTCGGCACCGGCCGGTGGTCGCTGCGCCGCCATGCCTCCAGCAGGTCGTCCAGGACCGGGTAGAGCTTCTCCTCCGGCGGGTCCCACGGCTTCAGCAGGTAGTGGTCCAGATCGACCACGTTGATCGCGTCGATCGCCGCGTTCGTGTCCGCGTACGCCGTCAGCAGCACCCGGCGCGCACCCGGGTACACGTCCAGTGCCTGCTCCAGGAACTCGATGCCGTTCATCTGCGGCATCCGGTAGTCCGCGAGGATCACCGCGACCAGATCGCCGCGCAGCTTCAGCTCCCGCAGCGCCTCCAACGCCGACTCACCGGACTCGGCGCGCACGATGCGGTGCCCGGCGCCGTAGCGGCGCCTCAGATCACGGGCGACGGCGCGGGAGACCCCCGGGTCGTCGTCCACGGTCAGGATGACGGTCCGCGCTGTTTCGGCGGCCTGTGTCATACGTTTTCCACCCCGAGTGCTCAGGTCCAGGGCGTGCGGCCCTGGGCGACACCGGCCATCGTAGGGTCGGAAGGGAACAAACGCTCGGCCTCGCGGCCACCGCGCGGGGCCACGACCGGGAAGGCGGCACCATGACGGCCCCGATCACGGCAGGCTTCGACGGCACCGACGAGAGCCTCGCCGCCCTGTCCTGGGCGGCCCGCGAGGCCGTACGGCAAGGCGCGGCGCTCAGGATCGCGCACGCCTGGCAGGTCCACCCGGACGCCACCGTCGACCATGCCACGCAGGAGGGCTGGGCGCGCGACGCCGTCACGAAGGCCGCCCAGGAGATCACCGCACGCCACCCCGGCCTCCCGGTGACCTGGGAAGCCGTCGAGGGCCCCGTCGTCGAGACGCTGACCGCCGCCGAAGACCTCCTGGTGCTCGGCTCGCGCGGACACGGCGCCGTCGTCGGCTTCCTCCTCGGCTCGGTCGGCCAGCAGGTCATCGCCGACGCCGGCCACCCCGTCGTCCTGGTCCGCGCCGACGACGACCCCGCGCACGAGGCCGCCGGGCGCGACATCGTCGTAGGACAGGAGGGCGAGCCCGAGGACAGCGCCGGCGCGCTGGAGTTCGCGTTCCGGACGGCCGCCGCACGCGGCGCGCGCGTACGGGTCGTCCGCGCCTGGACGCTGCCCCCGGTGTTCGCCTACAGCCCCGGCTCGATCATGCTCCTCGACGAGGCCGGCGGACCCGAACCGTTCGAACAGAAGGCCCTCGCCGACGCCGTACGCCCCTGGCGCGAGCGGTTCCCGAAAGTGCCCGTCGTCGAGCACATCGAGATGGGCAGCGCCGGACAGGTGCTTCTCTCGGCGGCCGGTGAGGCTCAGTTGGTGGTCGTCGGGCGCAGGGCGCGGCGTACGGCCGTCGGCGCGCGCATCGGGTCCGTCGCGCACGGCGTGCTGCACCACGCGCCCTGCCCGGTGGCGGTGGTACCGCACGCCTGAGGCTCACCCGGGTCATTCCGGGATCGTCGGCTCCAGGGTCTCGCGGGCCTTGGGGAGGATGTTCTCGATGTAGTCCTTGACGGCTTCGTCGAGACCGATGTCGTGCTGTGCGCGCTCGGACAGGTACCAGCGGTGCTCCAGCAGCTCGTGGTAGATCTCCGCCGGGTCCATCTGACCGCGCACCTCGAACGGCACCTCGCGCACGGTCGGCCGGAACACGTCCCGCACCCAGCGGTGCGCCAGCACCTCCGGGCGGGCTGCCAGGGGGTCGCCGGGCGCGTAGTCGTCCTGGGTCGCCATCCACGACTCCAGGTCGCTCAGCAGCCGCCTGGCCTGATTCTCCTCCGTGTCAAGCCCGGTCAACCGCAGCAACTGGCGCTGGTGGTGGCCGGCGTCCACGACCTTCGGCACGAACGTGACCGTGTCGCCGTTGGAGGAGTGCTCGATCTGCATCTCGGCGACGTCGAAACCCAGCTCGTTCAGCCGCCGGATACGGCGCTCGATGTAGTGGTACTTGCCCGCCGGGTACACCGAGGTGCGGGTCAGCTCCTCCCACAGCTCGCAGTAGCGCCGGTAGATCTCCTGCCCGAACTCGATCGCGTCGATCGACGGGTGCAGCGCGCCCGACGCCTCCAGGTCGAGCAGCTCCCCGCTGATGTTCACGCGCGCGAGGTCCACGTCGTACTCCCGCTGCCCCGGGGACAGCTGCGGGTGCAGGTCGCCGGTCTCCGCGTCCACCAGGTACGCCGCGTACGCGCCCGCGTCGCGCCGGAACAGGGTGTTGGACAGCGAGCAGTCGCCCCACGCGAACCCGGCCAGGTGCAGGCGCACCAGGAGCACCGCGAGGGCGTCCATCAGCCGGTGCATCGTCGCGGGGCGCATCGTCGTCTCGAACATCGACCGGTACGGCTGCGAGCCGCCCAGGTGCCGGGTCACCAGCACCGACTCCAGGGGGCCGCCGTCCTCGGTGGTCCGGCCCGTCACGACCGCCAGGGGGTCGACGGCCGGGATGCCGAGGCGGTCCAGGTCGCGCAGCAGCTCGTACTCGCGCAGGGCGGGCCGCTCGGCCAGCTCCTTGACGGCGATCACCTCGTCCCCCGCGCGCGCGTAGCGCACGACGTGCCGCGAGATGCCGCGCGGCAGCGGGACGAGGACCTCCTCGGGCCACTCCTCCAGCGGAACGTCCCACGGCAGCTCCAGCAGGAGGGCCGGATGCTCCGGAGTAGTCGCACTTATCTGCAAAGCCATGGCCTGACCCTAGACCGTCCGGCACATGGGGGGCGGCGTCGCGGGGCTGGGCACGCGCATCTGCGGCGTTGTCGTCGGTCGCCATGGCTCCGCCATGACTCCCTCCTCCGCCTTGCAGCTGCACGCACCCAGCCCCGCTCCTTCTTCCACCCCCCATGTGCCGGACGGTCTAGACGTCCTACCCGCGCGCGTGACGTGCGGCGTCGCCGATGTCACCTCGGTGCAGCGGACCGTGTCCCGGGAGGACGACGTCGCCGTCCAGGTCCTCGAACAGGGCCAGGGACGCGACGGCGCGTTCCCGTTCGTGGTGGAACATGTCGGGCAGGAGCTGCGGGCCCTGTCTGCGGGACGTCGGGTGGCCGCTGACCAGGGCGTCCCCGGAGATCACCACGCCGGCCTCGGGGAGGTGGTACGCGCAGTGGCCGAGCGTGTGGCCCGGCGTGTGTACGGGGACCGGGCGGCCCGGCAGGTCCAGCGCGCCGGGTGCCGGGAACGTCTCCGGGGAGCTGACCCGGGTGTCCGTGGTGCCGCCCGAGCGGATCGCGTGCACCGCCCACGGCAGGACGCCCGGACGCCAGCCGTTCTTCAGCACCGTCCCGACGGTGACCTGGTGCAGGAACTCCCGGCGCGCGTGCGGCACTTCCGCCTCGTGCAGGTACACGGGCGTGCCGTACGTCGAGCGCAGGAACTCCGCGTTGCCCAGGTGGTCGGAGTGCGCGTGGGTGATGAGCACCGCCGTGATCGCCTCGGGGGCGCCGCCCACCGCAGTGAGGGAGGCGAGGAGCGCCTCGCGGTCGCCGGGGTAGCCGGTGTCGACGAGCGTGACCGCGTCGCCGTCCGTGAGGATCACCCAGTTGGTGTTGGAGCCGCGCACGAGATGGATCCCGTCGGCGACTTGCCGCACGTCTGCCTGCATCGCTGGTCCTGTGGGGGGAGGGGTCCGAGCCGGTCGAGGCACAGCAAAGCAGATCAAGAAGCCGGTGCCGCCGGTGGGGTGGCGGCTTTCGGCGCCCCGGGACGCAGGCCGAACAGGAACCTCGTCACGCGCGTACGGCGCACGCCGAACTCGTACAGCACGAGGATCGTCGCGAGGGACGCTGCCACGATCGCCGCGTACTTGGCGACGATCGGCGCCTGCCAGCCGACGATCCCGTACGCGTACGCGACCACCACGGGCTGGTGCAGGACGTACAACGGCAGGGCGGCGACTCCCAGATACACCTTCACGCGCCCCGGCCGCTTGCCGGCTTCGTCCTCCCTCGCGCGCGGGCGGTCCAGGAACCCCAGGATCGCCAGGACGACGCACCAGCCCGCCGCCGTGAACAGCGCGCGCGTCGCCACCGCGAGCGGTGTCCACGCCGTGAACGGGTCCTCGTCGGCCGCGAACCCCGGTGTCGTCGCCGCGAACAGCACCGAGCCCGCGATCCCCAGCGGCTTGGCCAGCGCCCGCATCGCCGCGCGCACCCGCTCGTCCCCGGCGAGCGCGAAGCCGTACAGGAAGAACACCAGGTACGCCCAGTGGTTCCACCCCGCGTAGTCGATCTCCATCCCCGCGAGGACGTCGATCAGCAGCAGCGGCACCAGCGGCAGGAGCAGCAGCGCCGGACGGCGGGCCACGGCCGGCACCGCGCGGTCCGCGAGCGCCGAGAGGCGCGCCGCGAACGGGGCGAGCATCAGGCAGAACGCCAGCAGCAGGAGCACGAACCACAGATGGCCGGTCTCGAAGTACCGCCCGTCGACGACGAACGGGAAGTCCGCGAAGTCCAGCCGGACCGTCATGAAACGTGGCCAGAAACGCCAGTACGACTCGTGGTACGACGCGTCCGCCGACCGCAGCCGCAGCCACTGGGGCAGCGGGTTGAGGGCGAGCGTCGTGAACACCAGCGGCACCCCGAGCCGCAGCAGCCGCTCCCGCGCGAAACCGCCCGCCCCGCGACCGCGCACCGAGTACCGCGCACCGATCCCCGCGACCAGGAACAGCATCGGCATCGCCCAGATCACCCCGAACCCGGCGAGGAACGTGATCACCTCGGTCCGCTCGCGGTTCTGGACGTAGAAGTCGCCCTCGGTGGCGAACACCAGCCCCGCGTGGAAGAAGACCAGCCCGATCACCACGAACGTGCGCAGCGCGTCGAGTTCCCCACGTCGGACGGTCACCGGCCCAGTGTCGGGGACTCCGTGGGCGGACGACAGGGCTCCGGCACACCTCGTCGCGACCCCGGATCGAAAACTCGTTCGAGTGAAGAAGTTCGCTGACTCTTTCGATGCACGGATGTATCCGATACGTTTGTGTATCGAACGGAGGTACGGACATGGCCGACGACACGAACACCCCCCGCGTCACCCGACGCCGCGTCCGCACGCGCGCCAACCTCCTCGCCGCCGCGTTCACCGTCTTCGCCGCCAAAGGGTTCGGCCGGGTCTCCATCGAGGAGATCTGCGAGGCCGCCGGATACAGCCGGGGCGCCTTCTACTCCAACTTCGACAGCCTCGACGAACTCTTCTTCGCGCTCTACCGCCAGCGCGCCGACCTCATCGCCGAGCAGGTCGCCGGGGCGCTCGCGCAGGACGGCCCCGGGCTCGACGTACCGGAAGCCGTCGACCGCGTGACCGACGTGCTCCTCCTCGACCACGACTGGCTGCTCGTCAAGACCGACTTCCTCGTGCACGCGGCCCGGGACCCGGAGGTCGCCGAGAGCCTCCTCGGGCACCGCGCGCGCCTGCGGGGCGCCATCACCGACCGGCTCGCCGAGACCCCCGTCCCCCCGGTCCTCGGCGACGCCCCCGCCGCCGCACACGCGGTGATCGCCGCCTACGACGGCGTCACCACCCAACTCCTGCTGGACAAAGACGTCGAGCGCGCCCGCGCCTGGCTGAAACAACTGCTCACCGCGCTGCTGACGGACGGCAGCGACACCATCGGATGAAGGGACGGGCGTCATGGACGCGGACGTCATCGTCGTCGGGGCCGGACTCGCCGGGCTGGTCGCCGCGCACGAACTGACCAGCAGGGGCCGCCGGGTCGCCCTGGTCGACCAGGAGAACGCCGCCAACCTCGGCGGCCAGGCGTACTGGTCCTTCGGCGGGCTCTTCCTCGTCGACTCCCCGGAACAGCGCCGCCTCGGCATCAAGGACTCCCTCGACCTCGCCTGGAGCGACTGGCAGGGCAGCGCGGGCTTCGACCGCACCGAGGACGAGGACTCCTGGGCGGTGCGCTGGGCGCGCGCCTACGTCGAATGGGCGGCCGGCGAGAAGCGGACCTGGCTCGCCGGGCACGGCATTTCCTTCGTCCCCACCGTCGGCTGGGCCGAGCGCGGCGACCTGCGCGCCGACGGCCACGGCAACTCCGTCCCCCGCTTCCACGTCGCCTGGGGGACCGGCACCGGCGTCGTCGAACCCTTCGTGAAGTACGCCAAACAGGCCGCCAAGGACGGGCTGCTCACCTTCCACCACCGCCACCGCGTGGACGCGCTGGTCGTCGAGGACGGCACCGCCAAGGGCGTGCGCGGCACGGTCCTCGCGCCCGACGACTCCGCGCGCGGGGTGGCCTCCAACCGGGACGCCATCGGGGAGTTCGAGCTCACCGCGCAGGCCGTCGTCGTCACCTCCGGCGGCATCGGCGGCGACCACGACATCGTGCGCCGGTACTGGCCCGAGCGGCTCGGCACCCCGCCCGCCGAGATGATCACCGGCGTCCCCGCCTACGTCGACGGCCGGATGCTCGACATCAGCGCCGACGCGGGCGCACGCCTCGTCAACCGCGACCGGATGTGGCACTACACCGAGGGCATCCAGAACTGGAACCCCATCTGGCCCGGCCACGGCATCCGCATCCTGCCCGGACCGTCCTCGATGTGGTTCGACGCCCTCGGCCGCCGCCTCCCCGACCCCTGCCTGCCCGGCTACGACACCCTCGGCACCCTCAAGCACCTGCGCACCACCGAGGACATCGCCGGATACGACCACTCCTGGTTCGTGCTCTCGCAGAAGATCGTCGAGAAGGAGTTCGCGCTCTCGGGCTCCGAGCAGAACCCCGACATCACCGCCAAGGACCGCAAGGCCGTCCTGCGCGACCGGCTCCTCGGCAAGGGCGCCCCCGCCCCCGTGCAGGCGTTCCTCGACCACGGCGCCGACTTCGTCATCGCCGACACGCTGGACCGGCTCGTCGAGAAGATGAACGGCCTCACCGACAAGCCCCTCCTCGACGCCGACACCCTGCGCCGCCAGATCCGCGCCCGCGACCTCCAGATCGCCAACCCCTACAGCAAGGACGCCCAGGTCCAGGGCATCCGCAACGCCCGCCGCTACATCGGCGACCGCCTCGGCCGCGTCGCCACCCCACACCGCATCCTCGACCCCGCCTCCGGCCCGCTCATCGGCATCAAGCTGCACATCCTCACCCGCAAGACCCTCGGCGGCATCCAGACCGACCTGGACTCCCGCGCGCTGGACGCCGACGGCACACCGATCGAGGGCCTGTACGCGGCCGGCGAGGTCGCCGGCTTCGGCGGCGGCGGGGTCCACGGCTACAACGCGCTGGAGGGCACGTTCCTGGGCGGCTGCCTGTTCTCGGGCCGGGCGGCGGGAAGGGCGGCGGCCGAACAGACGAGGTGAGACCGGCCCGGCCGTCAGTCCAGCAGGCGTAGCAGCACAGCCGCGTGACTCTCCCCGGGTTCCTTCACCGCCGTCAGCAGCGTGACCGTCCCGGACACCGCCAACTCCCGTACACGAGACAGGAGTTCGGCCGCCTCCGGGACGGTCAGCTCCGCCTCGTACCGCCGTGCGAACTCCTCGTACGACCCCTCACCCGCGTGGTACCACCGGCGCAGTTCGTTCGACGGGGTGAGCCCCTTCGGCCACTCGTCGACACGCGCAGCCTCCTTCGAGATGCCGCGCGGCCAGAGGCGGTCGACGAGGATACGGACGCCGTCGTCCGGCTTGGGCGGGTCGTAGACACGGCGGATACGGGCGCTCATAACGGCGAGCCTAGGGCGCTGACGCGGCGTGACGCTTCGTGGTTTGACCTGAATGGGGGACGAATACGGGGTGCCGGTTATCTAATCTGAAGGGCGTTTGATCACCTCCCTGATCCCCTGTCACCAGGGGACCACCCCTCACCGAGGAGCGCCCGTGCCCCGAAGACGTTCCGCTCTCGCCGTACCCGTCGCCCTCACCGCCGTACTCATCGCCGCGAGCCCCGCTGCGGCGGGTCCCGTCGGGAACGCGGGTGCCGGCGACCCGTACTTCCCGCTCGCCGGGAACGGCGGCTACCACGTCTCCCACTACGACCTGACGCTCGGTTACGACCCCGGGAAGAAGCACCTCGCCGGGAAGGCCGTGCTCACCGCGCGCGCCACCCAGGACCTCACCCGCTTCGACCTCGACTTCACCGGCCCGAAGATCACCGGCCTGACGGTCGATCACCGCGCCGCCTCCTACCGCCGCTCCGGCCAGGAACTCGTCGTCACCCCGCCGCGAACCCTGCGCAAGGGCCAGCTCTTCCGCGTCACCGTCACCTACCAGGGCACCCCCGCCCCGGTCACCGACCCGGACGGCTCGCTCGACGGCTGGATCCCCACCGACGACGGCGCGTTCGTCGCCGGGGAACCGCAGGGCGCGATGACCTGGTTCCCGGCGAACAACCACCCGCTCGACAAGGCGTCGTACGACTTCACGATCACCGTCCCCAAGGGGCGCACGGCCGTCGCCAACGGCGTGCTCCTCGGCCAGTGGACGAAGAACGGCCGCACCACCTTCCGCTGGCAGCAGCGCGAACCCATGGCCGCCTACCTCGCCACCGCGACCGTCGGCACCTTCAAGGTCCGCCAGTACACGACGAAGAGCGGCCTCAAGGTGTACGACGCCGTCGACCCGCGCGAGGCGAACGCGGCCGACCCGGTCCTCAAGAAGCTGCCGTCCGTCCTGGAGTGGGAGAGCAAGCTCTTCGGGCCGTACCCGTTCCGCGCCGCCGGGTCGATCGTCGACCACGCGCCGCAGGTCGGCTACGCGCTGGAGACCCAGACCCGGCCCGTGTACGACCGCGCGCCGGACCTCTCCGTCCTCGTCCACGAGAGCGCCCACCAGTGGTTCGGCGACTCCGTGTCGCTGACCTCGTGGAAGGACATCTGGCTCAACGAGGGCTTCGCGACGTACGCGGAGTGGCTGTACGACGAGCAGCACGGCGGGGACAGCGCGCAGAAGGCGTTCGACGCGCTGTACGCGCGGCCCGCCGGTAACGGACTGTGGAAGTTCCCGCCGGGCAACCCCGGCAGCGGGGCGAACATCTTCGGCCAGCCCGTGTACGCGCGCGGCGCGATGACCCTGCACGTCCTGCGCAAGGCCGTCGGGGACCGCGCCTTCTTCCGCATCCTGCGCGCGTGGGCCACCGAGCACCGCGACGGGCACGGCACCACCGCCCAGTTCCAGAAGCTGGCCGAGCGGACGTCGGGCAAGAACCTCGCGCCGCTCTTCCGCACCTGGCTGTACACGGCGGGCAAGCCGAAGCTTTCCTGACACCTCTGCGCCAAGGCCGAGCCCCGCTGCCCACCGGATGCAGCGGGGCTCGGGGCCGCATCCCACGGACTCCCCGAGACGCCGGCCCGCCCCCTCACTGCTCCCGCAACCCCCACGGCGAGCCGTACTCCGTCAACAGGTCCAGGTACGGCCGCGCCGGGAACGCCTCCGGCCCCAGCACCCCCGTCCCCGACCACGCGCCGGACGCGAGGAGTTCGAGCGCGACCACCGGGTTCACCGCCGTCTGCCAGACGACCGCCTGGCTGCCGTACTCGGCCATCGACCACGCGTTGTCGACGACGTGGTAGAGGTACACCTCGCGCGGCGCACCGTCCTTCGTGCCGCGCACCCACGTACCCGCGCACGTCTTGCCCCGCATCCGCTCCCCGAGGGAGGCCGGGTCGGGCAGGCACGCGGCGACGACGTCCCGGGGCGAGACGGCGACCGGGCCGCCGGCGGTCGGCACGGTCACCGGGGCCGTGCGGTCCAGCTCCAGGCGGTGCAGCGTCTTGAGGGTGTCGACGAACTCCTTGCCGAGCCCGTACTTGAACGTCACCTTGCGCGCGTCCACCCAGCGCGGCACGAGGAGCACCTCCTCGTGCTCGACGTTCACGCACTCGACCTCGCCGATGCCCTCCGGGAAGTCGAACACCTCGGGCTCGCTGAACGGCGCGGTGGTGTACCAGCCCCGGTCGGCCTCGTAGACCACCGGCGGGTTCAGGCACTCCTCGATCGTCGTCCAGATGTTGAAGGACGGCGCGAAGTCGAGCCCCTCGACGGTCAGGTTCGCGCCGTCGCGGATGCCGATCTCCTCGATCTCGTCGAAGAGTTCGTCGGCCGCGTACCGGGCGAAGACGTCGGACAGACCGGGCTCCACACCCATGCCGACGAGCGCGAGCGTCCCCGAGTCCGTCCACCGACCGGCCCGCGCGAACTGGGCGTCGCCGAGCTTGACGCCGCACTCCTCGTACGGCCGGTCCGGGTGCGGACGCGACAGGGACATCGCCATGTCGACATAGGTGGCGCCCGTCGCGTGCGCCGCCTCGAACAGGGGCAGGACGAAACGCGGGTCGGTCGCATTCAGCAGGACGTCACAGCCGTGCCGGACCAGCAGGTCACGGACGGCCGTCTGGTCGGAGGCGTCGACGGACGCCGCCGTGAAGCGGCCGTCGCCGTCGAGCGCCGCCACGGCCGCCGCCGCACGGGCGGGGTCGTAGTCGGCGACCACCATTGCCTCGAAGAAAGGTCGCCGGGCCGCGATCCGGGTGATGGCGGTACCCACGCCACCGGCTCCCACGAGCAGTACACGCATGACAAGGCTCCTCTGTTGTCGATAAGTCGCTACAGGGGTGCGCGCGCCTTACCCAGGATCCAACGCGCTGGGGTGCCGTAAGGTCAATGGCGTTGGCATAAGGAGGCCCCGTGGCTAAACAGGTCGTCCCCGAGGAGAAGCGCCGGCGCCGCCGCCCCACCAAGAGCGGCACGCTCCTCTCCGAGGAACTCATCGTCGGTACGGCGCTGCGGCTGCTGCGCGAACACGGCAGCACCGGCCTCACCGCCCGCCGCCTCGGCCTCGCCCTCGACTGCGACCCCAGCGCCCTGTACCGGTACTTCCGTGGCATGGACGACCTGACGCTCGCGATCGGCGACGCCCTCATCGGCCAGGCCCTGCACGGCTGGCGCCCCACCGGCCGGTGGCGCGCCGACCTGCACGCGGTGGGGCTGCGGATCTACGAGGCGTACGTCGCCCACCCCCAGGCCGCGCAGCTCACCGCGAGCCGCGTGACGGGGCGCGCGAACGAACTCGCCGCCGACGAGGCGGTGCTGGACGTCCTGCGGCGGGCCGGGTTCCCGCTGGCCGAGACCGTGCGCATCTACCACGCGTTCATCGACCAGACCCTCGCGTTCGCGGCGCTCGACGCGGCGTCCCTCGCCCTGCCGCGCGCCTCCCAGCGGGCCGACGACGCCAAGTGGCAGTCCACGTACGCGCGCCTGCCGGCGAGCACGCACCCCCGGATCGCCGAGGCGGCGCCACTCCTCACGACGCACATGGTGACCAGCGCCTATCCGACGGCGCTGGAGATGCTGCTGGACAGCGCGGAGGCGCGGCTCAGCGCAGGAAGGCGCGGGCGGTAGCGGTGACGGCTTCGGCGACGGTGGCCAGGGCGGGGGAGTCGAGTTTCCACTGCTGCCAGAACAGCGGCAGATCCAGCGGCCGGTCCGGAGCGAGCGAGACCAACTCGCCTTCCTGGACCAGCGGTTGGGCATGCACCTCCGGGATCATCCCCCAGCCGAGCCCGGCGACCACCGCGTCCCGGAACCCCTCCGAGGCGGGTACGGAGTGCCGGACGCGGCCCGCGCCACCCGCGCCCAGCGTCCGGACGAACGTGTCCTGGAGGCCGTCACGCCGGTCGAACACCACGACGGGGGCCCGGGACAGCGCCTCGGGCAGCGGGCCGGTGAGGTGGCGGGCCGCGAAGCCGGGGTGGGCGCAGGCGAGGTAGCGCATCGTCCCCAAGGGGCGGACCGAGCAGCCGGTGACCGGCTCCGGCGAGGCCGTCACCGCCGCCATCACCAGCCCCTCGCGCAGGAGCTGTGCCGTACGCGTCTCGTCCTCGCGGTGCAGTTCGAAGCTGAGGGGCGGGTCCTGCGGGACTCCCTGGAGCGCGGGCAGGAACCAGGTCGCCAGGGAGTCGGAGTTCACCGCGACGGACACCCGCGTCGCCTCTCCTTCGCCGCTCATCCCCAGCTCGGACCGCGTGTCGCGCTCCAGCCGGGCGAGCTGGCGCGCGAACCGTACGACGATCTCCCCGGACTCCGTCGCCCGTACCGGCTTGGTGCGCAGCAGGAGGACGCGCCCCGTCCGCTGCTCCAGCGCCTTCACGCGCTGGCTCACCGCCGACGGCGTCAGGTGCAGGGCCGAGGCCGCCGCGTCGAACGTGCCCTCGTCGACGACCGCGAGGAGCGTGCGTACCTGGTCCAGGGGGAGGTCGGTCATCACGAGCGCTAATGATACGTAAGAATCTTTAGCTGTACGCGCGGTGATCCGCTTCGTAGCGTGGACGTCATGCCTCAAGCACTCACCGCCGCCGCGGCCGGTTTCGGGACCGGTCTGTCGCTGATCGTCGCCATCGGCGCCCAGAACGCGTTCGTCCTGCGCCAAGGCGTCCGCCGCGCCGCCGTCCTTCCTGTCGTCGCGATCTGCGCGCTCTCCGACGCCGCGCTCATCGCCCTCGGTGTCGGGGGAGTGGGGGCGCTGGTCGTGGCCTGGCCCGGGGTGGTGACCGCCGTCGGGTGGATCGGGGGCGCGTTCCTGCTCTGCTACGGCGCGCTCGCCGCGCGGCGCGTGGTCCGGCCGCAGGGGGCGCTGGTGGCCGAGGGGGAGGCCACCGGGTCGGTGAAACGCGCGGTGCTCACCTGTCTCGCCCTGACCTGGCTCAACCCCCACGTCTACCTCGACACCGTGTTCCTGCTCGGGTCCGTCGCCGCCGACCGGGGGTCCCTGCGGTGGGTCTTCGGGCTCGGCGCCGTGACCGCGAGCCTGTGCTGGTTCGCCGGGCTCGGGTTCGGGGCGCGGCTGCTGGGGCGGTTCCTGACGCGGCCGTCCGCCTGGCGGGTGCTGGACGGGGTCGTCGCCGTGACGATGATCGTGCTGGGGATCACGCTGATCGTCGGGAGCTGATGGCCGTACGGTGTTCCCGGCAGCGATCCGTGTAACCGGCAAGCAGGTGCGTGTGGACACGAACGAGGACAGCGCGGCGGTTTCGGAACCTGTGCCGGTGCGCAAGGGGTGGCGGCGGTTCGCGATGGATACGCGGCCGTTGCGGCGGCCGGCGTACCGGCGGTTGTGGTCGTCGACGATCGTCACGGCGGTGGGGAGTCAGTTGACGGCTGTCGCTGTGCCGAAGCAGGTGTACGACATCACCGGGTCGTCGGCGTGGGTGGGGTACGCGAGCCTGGCGGGGCTTGTGCCGATGGTGGTGTTCGCGTTGTGGGGTGGGGCTGTCGCCGATGCGATGGATCGGCGCAAGTTGTTGTTGGTCACCAATTCCGGGATCGCTGTCACCTCGTTGTTGTTCTGGGTGCAGGCGTTTTCCGGGGTGGGTTCCGTCGGGGTGCTGATGGTGTTGCTCGCTGTGCAGCAGGCGTTCTTCGGGCTGAATTCGCCTGCTCGTAATGCGTCCATTGCCCGGCTGGTGCCTGCGGAGGAGTTGGCTGCGGCCAATGCGCTGGGGTCGACCGTCATGCAGACCGGGCTTGTTGCCGGGCCCTTGTTGGCGGGGGCGTTGATTCCTGTTGTGGGGTTGCCCGAGTTGTATTTGATCGACGCGGTGGCTTTGTGCGTGACGGTGTGGGCTGTTTATCGGTTGCCCGCGTTGCCGCCGCTCGGTGGGAGGGGGAGTCGGCGGGCCGGGGTGCGGGAGATTGTCGAGGGGTTTCGGTACATCTCTCGGCACAAGGTGCTGTTGTTGTCGTTCCTGGCCGATGTCATTGCCATGGTGTTCGGGATGCCTCGGGCGTTGTTTCCGCAGCTTGCGGCCGAGACGTATGCGTCGTACGGGGAGGGGCTCGCGTTGGGGTTGCTGTTTGCGGCGATTCCCATTGGGGCCGTGTTGGGTGGGTTGTTCTCCGGGACGTTCTCTCGGATTCGGCGGCATGGGGTGATGGTGATCGGAGCCGTGGTTGTCTGGGGGGTTGCTATTGCTTTGGTGGGGGTCAGTCTCAATCTGTGGTTCTCGGTGGCGTTCTTGATTGTTGCCGGGGTTGCGGACATGGTGTCGATGGTGTTTCGGGGGGCGATTTTGTTGTCCGCTGCTACTGATGAGATGCGGGGGCGGATGCAGGGGGTGTTCACGGTGGTGGTTGCTGGGGGGCCTCGGCTTGCGGATGTGTTGCACGGGACGGCTGGGGCTGCGTTTGGGCCGAGGGTGGCTGTTGCGGGGGGTGGGGTGTTGGTCGTGGTGGTGATGTTGGGGATCGCTGCGGCTGTTCCTGCGCTGAGGAGGTATCGCATTTGATCGTGGGGGGACTGGTGGTTCGGCGGGTGCGGGTTGTGTGTGGCTGGTCGCGCAGTTCCCCGCGCCCCTAGAAGCGCTCCTGCGGAGCGCATCTGTGAGCTTGCCCGCCCGCCCCATCGCCCATCCCATCGCCCGCCCTGCACATCGGCCTCCCTCGCGGTCAGCCTCCTACAGCGTCCCCCTCCTGTGCGCCTCCAGTACCTTCCCCCTCGTTGTCTCCAACCTGTGCGCCAAGATCTCCGCCACCAACCGGATCAGGTTCAGTCCCAGTACCGGCTCCGCCTCGCAGAGTCTCCGCACCGGTTCCGCCTCGAACTCGTACGCCCTCACCGGGCTGAACGCCTCCGCGCCGAAGTCCCACTGGTACGGGGGGAACAGCCAGGACCAGCCCAGGAGGTCGCCGGAGCCCAGGCTCGCCACCGTGACGCGTTGCTGGGACGTGACCTGCTGGTCCAGGCTCACCGCGCCCGAGCGGATGACCCAGAAGCGGTCGGCCGGGCCGCCGGCCTCGAAGATGCGGGTGTCCTCGGGGAAGGCGACCTCCTCGGCGAGGGTGAGCAGGTGTTCGCGCTGGGGCGGGGCGAGGGCGGTCAGGAGTTTGGTCGCTCTGGTCATGGCGCGGGGCTCCTTGGCGCGAAGGTTTCTCGGGGGGTTCCCTGCGTCCATTGGAGCGTGCCCACGCTGCGGGGGCACCTCGGAGGGTGTGAAGAAAAAGGGGAAAGCCCTGGCTGGACGGGGGAAGCCAGCCAGGGCTGTCACACGGTGATGTCCGGAGGAGCAGTGCTCGACTCCGTGCACCCCGTATGAATGAACCGTAAACCATCGAGGGAGATTTCGCGTAGTCTCAAGCGGGTTGAGTGACCTGTTTCACTTTCATCCTTCCCGGAAACCCCCCCAAGTGGGTTGATCTCAAAGGAAGTTCACAGGTTCGCTCAGGCCGCCAGGTCCCCCGACTCGGCCTTCACCGGCGCCCCCAGCGGACGCGCGAGCCCCACGACGGCCTCGTCGAGCCGCTGGAGATGACGCAGCACGCGGTCGGTGACCCGCCCGTACCGGGGTGTGCCGTACCGCCCCGGCCGCAGCAGCGACGCGATGCTCGCCCCCGTACGGACGGCCGCGCCCTCGCCCCGGACGTGCGCGGCGACCGCCCCGATGTTGGCCACGATCCGCTCACCCGCTCCCCGCAGCCGGGGATCGGCGGCGATGGACGGGTGCGTCGGCAGCAGCTCGGCCGTCGCCGCCAGCGAGCGCGCGTGGTACGCGCACGTCTCCAGCAGCGCCACGACGTACCGCGCCGTGTTCTTGCGGCTGCGCAGCGGCGACACCGGGTGCGTCAGGGGCTGCGTCGCGGCCAGCAGGTCGGCGAGCGCCTGGTCCAGCTCGCGGGCCCGCTCCAGCAGGTCGTCCGCCTGTGCGCCGCTGAGCTGGTCCAGGGCGCCGGAGGTGATGTCGGCGAGGTGCTCCAGGACGGATTCGAGGAGTTCGTTGGTACGCCGGTCCGTGTGCACCGGCAGCACCAGCGCCGCCGCGATCACCCCGCAGGCCGCGCCGAGCGCCGTCTCCTCGACGCGCAGGACCAGCACCGAGAGGCTGTAGGTGTGTAGCAGCGTGTACAGGACGCCGAGCGCGGCCGTCACGAAGAACGACATCAGCGTGTACGACAGGGGCGCGGTGTAGAACATCGCGAACACGCAGAGCAGGACCAGCGCGAACGCCGTCCACGTGTGCTGTCCGACCAGCCCCGCGAGCACCAGTCCGGCGGCCACGCCGAGGACCGTGCCGAGCAGCCGCCGGTAGCCCTTGACCAGGATCTCGCCGGTCGACGCGGTGTTGAGGAAGACGATCCAGCAGGTCAGGACGGCCCAGTACCAGCGCTGCGAGGACAGGAACTCGCCGCCGACGATCGCCAGCGACGAGCCCACGGCGACCTGGAGCGCCGCGCGGGTCGTCGGCCGTGCGAGGCCCGACTCCTCCGGCTCCTCCTCGGCCTCCAGCGCGGCGTCCTCGGCGTCCAGCTCCTCCCGGGAGCGCGCCGTCTCCGGGGTGTCGTCGGCGTCGTCCTGCGGGCCGTCCAGCACGATCCGCAGGCCCAGGACCGCGCGGGCCGCCTCTCCTATGCCCCGGAAGACGTCCTGCACGGCCGGTGGCCCGTCGGGAAGGTTCTCCTCGTCGCGGTAGCCGAGGAGGCGGTTGCGCAGGTACGACCGTGAGGTCCCGGCCGCCTCCGGTTCGCGCACGAGCAGGCGCAGCGCGGAGAGGTCCCGGCGCAGGGTGTCCCGCGTGGCGTCGCGGACCAGGAGCTTGCCGCCCTCGGGGACGGGGGCGCCCGGGAGGTGGAGGGTGAGCGTGTCCGCGCGTTCGGCGCTGCGGGCGGTCAGCAGGAGCAGGCCGAGGCGCTCGGCGGTGATCTCCGCGTCCGCGATCCGGCGCTGGACCAGGCGGGCCGACGCCTCGTCCGGGGTGCCCTCCTCCAGGCGGCTCTGGATCATCAGCGCCGACTCGTGCAGGCGCGCGGTGCGCTCCCGCAGCCGCTCCAGCGCCTTCTCGACGTCCTCGGGACCGGCGTCGAGCAGCTCCAGCTGCGCGTCCAGGAGCTGCGCGAGGCGGGCACGGAACGCTCGGCGCAGGCGGTGGAAGATACCGGGCGAGGTCTGGGGGACGAGGACGAACCGCGCGACCGCGCTGCACGCGAAGGCCACGGCGACGGTGCCGAGGAACCCGGGCAGGTTCCCGGTCCGGACGCCGACGAACAGGGCGACGAAGTGGGTCTGGAACGCGATCATGCCGAGCGCGTGGCCCCGGTCGCCGAACCTCCTGCCGTACACCGCGCCGAAGATCAGCACGACGAAGAACACGTCCCCGACGACCACCAGCGAGTGCAGCAGCGTCGCCAGGGCGACCGACGCGGCGGCCACCGGCAGGCCCAGTGCCAGCGTCACCCCCTGCGGGCCGCGCCGCTTCTCCTGGATCGCGAACGTCGCGACCATCGCGGTGATCGCCCCCGCGACGAGATGCGACACGCCCACCCCGAACGGCGCCAGCACCGCGAGCGTCAACGCGATCGCCCCGGTCGTCCGCAGCCCCGCCGCGAGCCGCAACAGCCCCGGATCGGAGGCCGAGACCCTGTCCCACACCCGCCTGACCACTGTGTTCACGCGGCGTACTTTATGCGCGGCGGGTGGCGGGCGGGGTGGGGGACAGGGGCGAATCTCGCAGGTCGGACGTCCCCCACCCGCCGCTCACTTTCCCTTGATCTGCTCCGCGACCTGCTCCGCCGTCAGGTACGTGTCCGTGTACTCGAAGTCGCTCATCCGCGCCGGCCTGCGGTACTGGAAGCCGGTGCGGACGAAATCGTCGCCCGCGACGGCGTTGAGGGTCCAGTTCGTGAGGACGCGGACCTTCGCGACGTTCGTGCGCAGCGCCGACCAGTGGTAGCCCCGCGCGACCGCCTGCGCGGGAATGCCCCGGAGTTCGATCCCCATCGGCTTGGACACCGCGTCCGTGCCGCCGAGGTCGACGACCAGGCCGAGGTCCTTGTGCTTGTACGGCTTGGCCGGCAGCCCCCGCAGCGTCGCGATGACGTTGTCCGCGACGACCTTGCCCTGCCGCATCGCGTGCTGCGCCGTCGGCGGGCAGATCGAGCCGTCCTCGCCCTTGGCCAGGTCGGGCACGGCCGCAGCGTCGCCGAGGGCGAACACCCCGTCGTGCCCGGGGAGTGACATCTCCGGCGTCACGGCGAGCCGTCCGCGCACCGTCTCCGCGCCGAGCGTCCCGATGAGGGGGCTCGCGGCGACCCCGGCGGTCCAGATCAGCGTGCGCGTCGGGATCACCCGGCCGTCCGTGAAGGTGACCTCCTCGGCGCCGGCCTTCTCGATGGACACGCCGAGCGAGATCTCGACGCCCCGCTTGCGCAGCACCTCCTGCGCGCTGGACCCGAGCCGGTCGCCGAGTTCCGGCATCAACTTGGGCGCGATGTCGATGAGATGCCACTTGATGAGCCCCGGGTCGAGGCGCGGATACCGCTTGACGGCGTTGCGGGTCAGCAGCTGGAGACAGGCCGCCGTCTCGGTCCCCGCGTACCCGCCGCCCACGACCACGAACTGGAGCCGGGAGGCCCGCTCGGCGGGGTCGTCGCTGGCGTCGGCCAGATCGAGCTGCGCGATCACGTGGTCACGGACGTACGCGGCCTCGGAGAGCGTCTTCATGCCGATCGCGTGATCGGTGAGACCGGGGATGTCGAACGTGCGGGTCACACTGCCGGGCGCGAGGACGAGGTAGTCGTACGGCTCGTTCACCAGCTCCCCGGTGATCGTGCGGACCACGCACACCTTGGACTTGAGGTCGACGCCGATCGCGCCGCCCGGGATGATCCGGGTCCGGTACTTGCTGCTGCGGCGCAGCGACACGGCGATCGACTGCGGGGTGAGCACCCCGGACGCCACCTGCGGCAGCAGGGGCAGGTACAGCTGGTAGGCGAACGGCGTCACCAGGGTGATGTCCGCCTCGCCGGGGGACAGCCCCCGCTCCAGCCGCCGGACGCATCCCACGCCCGCGAAACCCGCACCGACCACCAGGATCTTGGGTCGATCCACGTCGACCTCCCTTTCTACGGCACCACACCGATCCCACCGTGCCGGGAGCGCTCGCGCCAGCCGGGTGAGGCATGGGTGACGGCCCCGGCCCGATAGTCACATTGCAATACCCCCGCCACACGGTTCCATGCGTGCCGTACGGCACGCGCCTTCGCGGCGTCAGGGCGGCTCAGGGCGGGTATGGGGGAGCTGTACGGACGGCGGTGGGCGGCCGTCCACGGGGTGAAAGGGAGGGAGCCGTGTTGACCAGCGAGAGAATCTGGACGTACGGGCCGCAGACCGGCCGTACCGAGGGCCGGGCACTGACCGGCTACACCGTCGTCGCGACCGACGGCACCGTGGGCCACGTGGAACGCGAGGCCGCACCCCAGGGTCTGCACCACCTCGTCGTCGAGACCGGCATGTGGGTCTTCGGCCGCAGCGCGGTCGTCCCGGCGGGCACCGTCGCCGGGATCGACGACACGGGCCGGCGCGTCCTGCTGACGTGCACCCGCGACGAGGTGAAGGCCGCGCCGCGCTTCCGCACCGACAGCGAGACGCGCGACCCCGGCTACCTGGGGACCGTCGGCGCGTACTACCTGCGCCTCACCCCGCACGGCACCGCGCCGGCCTGATTTCAAGGGAAAAACCAGCCCTTACCGGAACACGTCGTCCGCGTCGTCCCAGCTCAGCGCCTCCGGCGGGCTGTAGCGCGGGATCGGCGCGCGGGCCTGGTACATCGCCTCGATCTCCGCCGACCAGTGCTCGACGATCGAGTCCCGGCGCAGCTTCATCGACGGCGTCAGCAGCCCGCCCGCCTGGTCGAAGGCGCGCGGCAGGATCCGGAACACGCGGATCGACTCGGAGCGGGAGACGGCGCTGTTCGCGGCGGCGACGGCGCGGCCGATCTCCTCGCGCAGCGCGTTCTCCTCGCGCGCCTCACGGCTCGGCACGTCCCCCTGGAGGGCGAGCCGGGCCCGCCAGTGCGCCAGGAACTGCGGGTCCAGGGTGATGAGTGCGCCGACACAGGGCCGGTTGTCGCCGACCACGACCGCCTGGTGGACCAACGGGTGCATCCGCAGCCGCTGTTCGAGCAGCGTCGGCGAGACGCTCTTGCCGCTGGTCGTGACGATGACGTCCTTCTTGCGGCCGGTGATCGTCAGATAGCCGTCCGAGTCGAGGTGCCCGAGGTCGCCGGTCGCGAGCCAGCCGCCGCGCAGCGCCGCCCGGGTCGCCGGCTCGTCGCCGACGTACCCCTGGAACACCGAGGGGCCCTGCACCAGGATCTCCCCGTCGTCCGCGACCCGGACGTCCGTACCGGGCAGCGCCCGGCCGACCGTGCCCGACTTCTCGCGGCCCAGCGGCTGCATGGTGATACCGCCGCCGGTCTCGGTGAGGCCGTAGCCGTCGTGGACGTAGACGCCGATGCCCTCGTAGAACAGGGACAGGTCGCGGTGCAGGGTGGAGCCGCCCGAGGTGGCGCGGCGGACCCGGCCGCCGAGCGCGGCGCGCAGTCTGCGGTAGACGGTCCGCTCGAAGACCGCGTGCTGCATCCGCAGGTCGAAGCCGGGACCCGAACCCCGCCCGAGGCGCTGGCGCTCCACGGCCGTCGCGAACTCCCGCGCGGTCTGCGCCGCCCGCTCGAACAGCCCGCCCCTGCCGCTTTGTTGAGCGGTGAGGAGGAACCCCTTGTAGATCTTCTCGAACACCGACGGCACCGCGTACAGGTACGTCGGCCGGAAGGAGCGCAGCGCCGCCGTGATCGCCGCCTCGCTCATGTCCGGCTCGTGCCCCATCAGGAGGCCGCCGCGTATGCACAGGCCCTGGATCATCAGCCCGTACACGTGCGAGAACGGCAGGAACGCGAGGACGGCCGGACGCTCGCCCGGCGCCGCGACCGTGTGCCCCCACCCGGCGAGGAGCGTGTCGCAGGGGCTCGCGAGGCCCGCGTGGCTCAGCGCGCAGCCCAGCGGGCGGCCCGAGGTGCCTGAGGTGTAGAGGATCGCCGCCGTCGAGTCGGGGAACACGATCCGGCGCAGCGAATCCACCGTCGTCACCGGCACCGACTCGCCCGCCGCCGCGAGCTGTTCGAGGGCGCCCGCGTCCAACTGCCAGACGTGGCGCAGCCAGTCGAGCCCCGCGCACACCGAACCGACCGTCATCACGGTCGCCTCGTCCTCCACGATCACCCCGACACAGCCCGAGTCCCGCAGGATCCACTCCACCTGGTCCCGCGACGACGTCGGGTACACCGGCACGATCTCCGCGCCCACCGTCCACAGCGCGTAGCTCAGCACCGTCCACTCGTAGCGGGTGCGCGCCATCACCGCGACCCGGTGGCCCGGCGAGATCCCCGAGGCGACGAACCCCCGCGCCAGCGCCACCACTTCGTCCCGCAGCCGGGCGGCGCTCACCTCCTCCCACCCCTCGGGGTCGGTCGCCGAACGCCGGGCCAGGACCGCGCGTTCGGGGGTGCTCAGGGCGGCGTCGAAGATGCTGTCGGCGAGTCCTCCGGTCAGGGGTGAGAGGGGTGGGGGAGCGACCGTGACGTCGCGCATGCACTGGCTCCTGATACGTACGGGCTGCGGGTGCTCGAATCTAGCCCAGTCACCGGCGCTTTTGACCTCGAACGCACAAGGATCACGGGTACGCGAGGTGCTCGTGTTGCACGAATGGAGCAACGCCCCCACCGTGGAAGTGACGCGGAAGCGAACGGCAGTCACGCTCCGTGGAGCGGACTCGGTGAGGAGCCAACGACGATGAAGACCGCCGCTCCCTGCACCTACCACCTCGACGTCGACGTCAGCCCCGAACGTGCCGGACAGGTCCGGCGCATCCTCGCCGCACACCTGCGGCACTGGGGTCTGGAGACGCTGGTGGAACCCGTCGGGGAAGGCGCCGAGCTGCTGCTCAACGCCATCGACCGGCACGCCCTCGACAAACGCGCGGCGATCGAGATGTGGTGGAACGGCCACCACCTCATCACCGCCGTCGCCGAGCACGACCCCGACCTACGCCCCGACCAGGACCTCCGCGCCTGCCTCACCCGCCTCGCCGCCACCAGCGACGGCTGGGGCTGCTGCGCCACGGCGGACGGCGCCAAGGTCATCTGGTTCAGCCGCCGCGCCCGCACCGGCCGCCACGCCGCGCTGATCCCGGTCCGCCCGGCCCCGAGCCTGCGCACGAGCCTGGACCTGCCGAGGGCGGTCCTGGTCTAGCCCTGGCGCTCCACCACGGTGAACTGGGCCCCGTCCGGATCGCGCAGGACGACCTGCTCCGCCGACTTGGTCAGGACGCTCCCGCCGTGCCGCTCCGCCGCCCGCGCGCACGCGGCGACGTCCGAGGCCCGGAAATGGACCTGCCAGTGCGGCCGTACCGTCGGATCGGGGGCCGCCTCCAGGGCACCCGAGCCGATGCGGGCCACCGCCGCGCCCCGGCTGCGCAGCACGACCTCGCCGTCCTCGTAATGGACCTCGCAGCTCCCCGGCCGGTCCGACGCCCAGTCCAGGACCTCGCCGTAGAAGATCGCCGAGGCGAACGCGTCCCGCGTGTGCAGGCGGACCAGCGCGGGCGCCGCGCGGCGCCACAGGTCCCAGTCGCCGAACAGCTCGCCCTCCCAGATGCCGAACGCGGCGCCGTCCCGGTCGGCCAGCAGCGCCGCGCGGCCCGGCGGCAGCGACACCGGGCCCACCGCGACCGTGCCGCCCCGCTCCCGGACCCGGCCCACCGCCTCGTCCGCGCCGAGCACCGCGAAGTACGGCGTCCACGCCACCGCCATCTGCCACATCGCCGCCACCCCCGCGACCCCGGCCACCGGGACGCCGTCCGCCGAGGCGACCCGGAAGTGGTCGCCCAGGGAGCCCTGGCGCCACTCCCAGCCGAACACGGCTCCGTAGAACTCCTGGGTGGCCGCCAGGTCGCGGGTGGTGAGGCTGACCCAGCAGGGCGCCCCGAACACGGAGCGGGTGGTGACGACCTCGGGACGTGGGTTCATGACGATCTCCGGTACGGCGGTCGGGGGAGCAGGTCCAGTGTCGTGCGCACGGAGCGCAGACCGCCTCTTGACTCACCCTTGAGGCTGTTACCTCTGCTAAAGAGATAATCTGCTCGTATGGACGACGAGACGTTTCCGCAGGAACTCGCCGACGCGATCACCGGAGTCCAGCGGCTCCTGCGGCGCAGGCTGCGCGCCGGACTCACCGTCCCCCGGCTGCGCGGCGGCGAGGCCGAACTCCTGCGCCTCGTCGGCACCCGGCCCGGCATCGGCGTCACCGAGGCCGCGAAGGAACTCCTCCTCGCGGGCAACTCCGTCTCCACGCTCGTCAACCGGCTCGTGAAGGAGGGGTTCCTGATCCGCGAGACCGACCCCGCCGACCGGCGCGCCGCGCGCCTGAGGCTCACCGAGGCCGCGGAGGTCCGGCTGTGGGACTGGCGGGAGCGGCGCGCGGAACTCGTCGAGCGGGAGGTGGCGCGGCTCGACGCGGCGGACCGGGCGGCGCTGAGCGCGGCGCTGCCGGCGCTGCGGACGCTCGCCGTACAGCTCCAGCAGGAACCCGAAGAGCCTTCGGAGGAGGACCCGTCATGACCGACGCCGTCACCTGTACCGGCCTCGCCTACGCCTTCGGGGACACCCGGGCCGTCGACGGGCTCGACCTCACCGTCGCCGAGGGCGAGGTCTTCGGCCTCCTCGGACCCAACGGCGCCGGAAAGACCACCGCCATCCGCTGCCTCACCACCCTGCTGCCGGTCCCCGCCGGGATGGTCCGCGTCTTCGGGCACGACGCCGCCGACGACCGCATGGCCGTCCGCCGCCTCCTCGGCTACGTCCCCCAGCAGCTCTCCGCCGACGCCGGGCTCACCGGGCGCGAGAACGTGTCGCTGTTCGCCCGCGTCTTCGACGTGCCCCGCAGGGAGCGCGCCGAGCGGGTCGGGCAGGCGCTGGCCGCCGTCGGGCTCACCGACGCCGCCGGGCGGCTCGCCGGGACGTACTCCGGCGGCATGGTGCGCCGCCTCGAACTCGCCCAGGCACTCGTCAGCGCGCCCCGGCTGCTCATCCTCGACGAACCCACCATCGGCCTCGACCCCATCGCCCGCACCGGCGTCTGGGAGCACATCGGCGCCGTGCGCGAGGCCACCGGGATGACCGTCCTCGTCACCACCCACTACATGGACGAGGCCGACCACTACTGCGACCGCGTCGGGCTGATGCACCACGGCCGGGTGCGTGCGCTCGGCACGCCCGGGGAGCTGCGCGAGGGCCTCGCCGCCCGGCGGGGTACCGAGGCGCTGCCCAGCCTGGAGGACGTCTTCCGCGATGTCGCCGGCGGCTCCCTCGACCTCGACGAGAACTCAGGAGACTTCCGCGATGTCCGAAGCACCCGCCGTACCGCTCAGCGTGTCGGCTGACATATCCCTCCTCGTCAAACCCCCCGCCCCGCGCGCCGGTTGGCGGCTCGTGCCCGCGCGGGTCGGCGCGATGTGCGTCGTCGAACTCCAGAAACTCCGGCACGACCGGACCGAGTTGTACACGCGCGCCGTGCAACCGGCCCTGTGGCTGCTGATCTTCGGGCAGACGTTCACCCGCATCCGCGCGATCCCCACCGGGGGCATCCCGTACGTCGACTACCTCGCGCCCGGGATCATCGCCCAGTCCGCCATGTTCATCGCGATCTTCTACGGCATCCAGATCATCTGGGAGCGTGACGCGGGCGTCCTCAACAAGCTGCTCGTCACGCCGACGCCGCGCGCCGCGCTCATCACCGGCAAGGCGTTCGCCGCCGGCGTGAAGTCGGTGATCCAGGCCGTCGTCGTCATCGTCATCGCCGCGCTGCTCGGGGTCGCGCTCACCTGGAACCCGCTCAAGCTGCTCGGGGTGCTCGCGGTCGTCGTGCTCGGGTCCGCGTTCTTCTCCTGCCTGTCCATGACCATCGCCGGGATCGTCCTGAGCCGCGACCGGCTCATGGGGATCGGGCAGGCGATCACCATGCCGCTGTTCTTCGGCTCCAACGCGCTCTACCCCGTCTCCGTGATGCCGGGCTGGCTCCAGGCGGTCAGCGCGTTCAATCCGCTCAGTTACGAAGTGAACGCGCTGCGCGGTCTCCTGATCGGTACGCCGGCGCATCTCGCCGTCGATTTCGGGGTGCTCGCGCTCGCCGCCGCGCTCGGTGTCGCCGCGTCCTCCGCGCTGCTCGGCAGGCTCGCCCGGTGACGTGATGTGCGGCACGTTTGCACAAGGTGTCACCTCGGGCGTTCCGATATTTCCGCTGGGCACGGCTTGATCACCGATCAAAAGGGACGATGTCCCAGGCCACGGGGTATTCCGCTCATTTGACAGTGCACTCGGGCCACGGATAGGACTCAGCCGGTGGACGTCGGGAGGTGGGCCGTGTACGAGCCGAACGTGGTCGGAGACTGGCAGGAGTACGAGGCGTACTCCGGTCTGCGCCTGTGCGTGAACCGGCTGGAGCGCGCGGAGCCCCCGCGAGGCCGCGACGACGCCGCCGACGGTCTCACGTACTTCAGGCTCCGCGTGGTCGTCGAGAACCGCGGCGAGGCCAAGTACTGCGTCCACCTGGAGGACGGCCAGATCGACGTCCGCCTCGGCCCCGACGGTGAGAGCGCCTTCGTCGACTGGCGCAACTCCCAGTTCGTGGAGGGCTTCGACGTCTACCCCCTGCGCCGGGTGACGGCGGTCCTGCACGCGGCCGGCCCCGAGTCCGCGCTGGACCGCATCGACATCCAGGTCCAGCTCCGGGTGGACGACGAATGGACCGAACGCCGGTTGTGGACGGGCGGGTTGGACCTCTGCGAGGAGCGGGTGGGCGCGGCCCCCTGCGCGGGGCGCGAGGACGACCTGTCCCGCCAGGTGAGCAACTACCTCCGGGACCAGGCCGAGGCGGGGGACGGGACGTCCTGAGGGCTCAGTGGGGGATGCCGTCGATCAGTTCCCGTGCTCCCTGTCGCAGCAGCGCCACCGCGACCGACGTGCCCAGCGTCGCCGGGTCCAGCGGGCCCGCCCATTCGTGGGCGTTCAGGCGGGTCTTGCCGTCCGGGGTGAAGACGCAGGCGCGCAGCGAGAGTTCGCCGGTGCGGTCGACCTGGGCGTAGCCGGCGATGGGGCTGTTGCAGTGGCCCTGGAGGACGTGGAGGAACATGCGTTCCGCCGTCGCCTCGCGGTGAGTCGACGGGTCGCCCAGCGAACTGACCGTGTCGATCAGGTCCGTGTCGCCCTCGCGGCACTGGAGGGCCAGGATGCCCGCGCCGATGGGCGGCATCATCGCCTCGGGGGAGAGGATCTCGGTGATGACGTCGGTGCGGTCGATGCGCTCCAGCCCCGAGACCGCGAGCAGCAGCGCGTCGGCCTCGCCCGCAGCCAGCTTCTCCAGCCGCCGGTTCGCGTTGCCCCGGAACGGCACGCACTCCAAGTGCGGGTGAGTGGCCGCCAGTTGGGCGATACGGCGGACCGAGGAGGTGCCGATGCGGGTGCCGTCGGGCAGCTCGTCCAGGGTCAGGCCGCCGGGGTGGATCAGCGCGTCCCGGACGTCGTCGCGCTTCAGGAACGCGGCGAACACGGTCCCGGCGGGCAGCGGCCGGTCCGCGGGCACGTCCTTCACGCAGTGGACGGCGAGATCCGCCTCCCCGGCGAGCAGCGCGGCATCGACCTCTTTGGTGAACGCGCCCTTGCCCTCGACCTGGGACAGGTCGCCCATCCACTTGTCACCGGTCGTCTTCACCGGCACGACCTCGGTCCGCACCCCAGGATGCAGGGCGCCCAACTCGGCGCGCACCCGCTCCACTTGGGCCAGAGCCATCGGCGAGTCACGGGAGACGATACGGATCAGTTCGGGTACCGACATGTGAGACACGATAGACCCTCCCGGCCGCCCCACGGACACCGCGTGCCCCCGTCCGGACGAGCCCCGGCCGTCCCCCGAACCCGGTCGGACCCGGATCCGGGGGACGCCTCAGCAGCTCACGCGTTGGGGTCGAACGAGATCCCCGAGGGCAGCGCCTTCGTCAGATGGGCGGCGAAGTTCGCGTCCTTGAGCCCGAAGTTGGCGGACCCGAAGTCGTACGCGCTCAACTTGTCCCGCAGCCCCGCCGGGTACCCGTTCCAGCCGACCAGCGGCGGGTACTGCCAGGTGTGCTTCGCGTTCTCCGGCGGCTCGTCGCCCGAGCCCGCCAGCCGGAAGCAGTGCGTGCTGATCCCGTCCTTGTGGTAGACGACCTTCGCGTGTGTCCCGTCGAAGCGGACCGAGGACGCCGGACTGACCGTGAACGACCCGTGGTTGGACGTCGCGACGTACTGCACCGCGCCGTTCTGCACCCAGACCACGACGTGCTCCCAGTCGTGCCGGTGCCCGCCGATGCTGCTGTTCGCGAGGGCCTGGTCCTTCTCGAAGTACAGGCCGTACATGTACGCGCACCAGCCGTTGTTGCACTTGGCGCGCGAGTAACTGTTCGTGTTGTCCAGGTCCGAGGCGTCATGGCACTCGCCGCTGAGCGAACCCGTCGGGTTCAGGCCGCCGTTGACCGTCCCGTCGGGGCCGATCGCCGGGGTCGAGTAGCAGCCGTCGGTGTCGTAGTCGAACGCCGGCAGGTACGTCAGCTCGGCGGCCTCCGCGTTCTGCGGCAGCGCCTTCGGCGGAGCGGCGTACGCGGCCGTCGGGACGGCGAGCACGAGCGCGCCGGCGAGCGCCGACACGGTGAGCCATCTGCGGCGGCCCGACGGGGACTTGGGTGACGACAAGGCGTCCTCCGGATGGGGGGAAGAGGGGGAGCGTGGGGGGGCAGCTCAGCTTCCCCGTATTTCCCACCCCCGCCAAGAGGTCATGCACATATCAAAGGTGAAGTATCGGCGAAGACTTGGCTGTTGGGAGGCGCCGATCACCACACGCACGGCAGCTCCGCCGTCACCACCGTCGGCCCGCCCGGCGGACTGGAGACGCCGACCGTCCCGTCCAGCGCCGCGACCCTGCGCCGCATTCCGGTCAGCCCCGACCCCGCGTGCTCGTCCGCGCCGCCCTTCCCCGCGTCGCGGATCTCGACCCGCAGCCCCCGCCTCGTCCGCGCCAGACCCACTTCCGCGTGATCGGCGCCGCTGTGCTTCGCGACGTTCGTCAGCGCCTCGGCGACCACGAAGTACGCCGCCGCCTCCACCGCAGCGGGCGGCCGTACGCCGTCGTCCAGACCCTCGGCACGCACGTCGACCGCCAGTCCGCTGCTCCCCGCGAGCGCGCGTACGGCACCGGCCAGGCCACGGTCCGTGAGGATCGGCGGGTGGATGCCCCGTACGACGTGCCGCAGCTCGGAGAGGGCCTCCTCCGCCTGGCCGAGCGCGTCGTCCAGCAGCTTGCGCGCCTTCTCCGGGTCCGCCTCGTACGCCCGCTGCGCCAGCCCGATCCGCATCGACAGCGCGACCAGACGGGCCTGGGCACCGTCGTGCAGGTCCCGTTCGATACGGCGCAGTTCGGCGCCGTGCGCGGCGACCGCGTCGGCACGCGTCGTCGTCAGCTCCTCCACCCGCGCCTCCAGGAGGGCTTCCGGCGAGGGGCGCAGCAGGGTCGCCGACCAGCCCGCCTCCAGGTCGGCCAGCTTCGTGATCAGCGGCAGGACCACCGCGCGCCGCCGCAGGATGCCGCACCAGACACCGTCCACGACCAGGCCGACCGGCCACAGCGGGACCATCAGCAGGTTCAGCCAGCCGTACGCGTACTGCGCGACCATCCACAGCAGGTCCTTGCCGGTGCCCGGGTCCCGTACGGCGGTCTTGATCCGGTCCGGCAGCGGGCCCGTGATCGGGCGGTACGCCTCCGGGATCGGCCGCCCCGTCCACCGCGCCGTCAGCGTCCGCTTGGCGCCCGCGATCCGGCGGACGATCAGCACCGTCTCCGGGAACATCCAGATGCCGATCACCGCGACGACACAGACGGCCGTGATCAGCAGGACCGTGATGAACAGGTACGACAGGAACGCCACGACCGCGGCGAGGGCGAGGTGGGCCGAGGCGCGGGCGGCCTGGCGGAGGGTCGCGAGCATGGGGCGTACGGCCTGTGCTTCCGTCAGTCGTCCAGCGTGACGACGATCTTCTCCGCCGCGCCCGGCGACAGCGCCAGTTCGAAGGCGCGGTCCGCCTCCGCGAACGGGATCGTGTGGCTGATCAGCTTCGCGAACCGGTCCTGGTGCTCGACGAGTTCGGGGGTCACCTCGAAGATCTCCGTGGGGTAGCCCTGGGACGGGATCAGCGTCAACTCGCTGCGGAGCATGCCGCCGAGGTCGATCTCGCCCTTCTTCTGGACGGCGACCATGACCAGTTTGGCGTGCCACTTCGCGCTGGCGACGACCGTGTTGAAAACGGCGGGGGCGCCGGCCGCGTCCAGGTAGATGTCCGTGCCGGGGCGGGGCTGGCCCAGCGCGTTCGCGGCCTGACCGTGCAGTTCCGTGAGGCGCGCGGCGACGTCTTCTGTCGCCGAGTCGATGACGGCGTCCGCGCCCACGGCCAGTGCCTTCTCCAGCCGGGAGGGGATGACGTCGACCACGGTGACGTGCTCGACGCCGCGCAGCTTGAACCAGATCGCCGCGCCGAGGCCGATGGGACCCGCGCCGAAGACGACGACCTTGTCCTCGGGGCGTGCCCCGGAGCGGTTCACCGCGTGCCGGGCCACCGCCATCGGCTCGTTGAGGGAGGCGACGGGGAAGGGGACGGTGTCGGGGAAGACCGCGACGCTCCTGCCGACCTCGGCGTTCTCGACGAGCAGGTACTCGCTCATGCCGCCGTACGTCCCGCCGCAGCCGATGATGCCGGTCGGCGCGTCCTGCGGGTTCACCACGACGCGGTCGCCCGCCTTGAGGCCGGTGACCTCCGCGCCGACCCGGACGACCTCGCCGGCCGGCTCGTGCACGCCGGCGGTACGGACGGACTTCATGGTGCTCATCGCGGGGGCCTTTCGGGTCGGAGAGCCCTGGTTCGGTATTGCTTGAGTAAGGCAAGCATGTGGGGGTTACTTGAGTCAAGCAAGTTATTGGGATTTGCTTGAGTAAGGCAAGTAGGGGGCTAGGGTGAACGGCATGCTCGCTTTACGACGTCCGGACGACGCGGCGGCCTCTTCCTGCCCCGTCTGCCGGGCTCCCCTCGCCGCCGCCCCCCGAACTCCCCTCCCCGCCCTGGTCCGGGGCTCCGGACAACGCGTGCTCGTCGCGGCCCGGGACGTCGCCGTCGTCGAACTCCTCGCCGTGAGCCTGGAGTTGGCCGGGTACCGGGTCGGGCTCGCCGGGAGTTTCGGGGAGGCCGTGGCCCGGTTGGGGGAGGGGCGGTTCGAGCTGGCGGTGGTCGATCTGGGGCTGCCGGGGCTGCCGAGGAGCAAGGGGGCGGGGCGGCCGGTCGTGCGGCGGTTGCCGGTGCTGTACCTGCTGCCGCCCGACCGGCTGGAGGCGATCCTTCCGGAGCTGGACTCCGGGGAGAAGGATTACGTGACGACGCCGATCCGGGTCGCCGAAGTCCTCGCCCGGATGCGGGTGTTGCTGCGTTCCGCCGACCGGAGCCCGAGGGGCGCGTCACTCAGCTACGACGACCTGACGCTGGACGACGACGGCTGCCGTGCCGTACGCGGATGCCGCACCCTCGACCTCACCCCCGCCGAGTACCGCCTCCTGCGCCACTTCCTCGTCAACGCCCACCGCGTGCTGTCGAAGGAACAGATCAGCCGGTTCGTGTGGGGCGACTTCCGGGAGGGCAACGCCATCGAGCAACTGGTCTCGCGGCTCAGGCGGAAGCTGGACCGGGACGGTCCCCCGCTGCTCCACACCCGCCGGGGCTTCGGGTACTGGCTGGGCCGGGAGGAGAGCGAGGCGTGACCTGTGATCCAGGTCACGTCAGCTCCCCGTCAGCTTCCTGACCGGGTCGAGTCAGCGCCTTCTGTTTGCCTGGGCCCACGGAACCCCCCACTTCCCGAGGAGAGCCATGGCAGACGCGCTCACCGCACCGGAATTCCCCATGCCGAGGTCGAGCCGGTGCCCCTTCGACCCGCCGCCCGCTCTGACGGAACTCCGCGAGAAAGGGCCGCTGGCGAAGGTCAGGCTCTGGGACGGCAGCGAACCCTGGCTCGTCACGACGTACGCCGAGCAGCGCGCCCTGCTCGGCGACCCCCGCGTCAGCGCGGACCCGGACAACCCGGGCTACCCCACGAAGGCCTCGCCCGGCAGCGGTGACGGCAAGCTCAGCTTCATCATGATGGACGACCCGGAACACGCGAGGCTGCGCCGGATGGTGACCGGCCCGTTCGCGATCAGGAAGGTGGAGGCCCTGCGCCCCGCCGTACAGAAGATCACGGACGACCTGATCGACGGCCTCCTCGCCGGACCGAACCCCGTGGACCTGGTCGAGGCGTTCGCGCTGCCGCTGCCGTCCCTCGTGATCTGCGAGCTGCTCGGAGTCCCTTACGCGGACCACGACTTCTTCCAGAGCAACACGAAGACGATGATCCTCCAGACAGCGACCCCGGAAGAGCGGATGGCGGCCAGCCGGGCGATCGGCGGCTACCTCGGCGCCCTCCTCGAAGTGCGCGTCACCGACCCCCGCGACGACCTGATCTCCGGCATCGCGGGCCGGATCACGGCCGGTGAACTCGACCACCGGCAGGCCACCGAGATGGCCCTGCTGCTCCTGATCGCGGGCCACGAGACGACCGCGAACATGATCGCCCTCGGCACCCTGGCCCTGCTCAGGAACCCCGGCCAACTGGCCCTCCTGCGCCGGGGCGACGACCCGAAGTTCGTCGCGGGCGCGGTCGAGGAGCTGCTGAGGTACCTGCACATCACCCACCTCGGCCGGCGCCGCGCGGTCACCGAGGACATCGAGATCGCGGGCCGTACGGTCCGGGCGGGCGAGGGCCTGATCATGGCCAACGAGATCGGCAACCGCGACCCCGAGGCGTTCCCCGACCCGGACCGCCTCGACCTCACCCGCGACGCCCGCCGCCACGTCGCGTTCGGCTTCGGCGTCCACCAGTGCCTCGGCCAGCCACTGGCCCGTATGGAACTCCAGGTCGTCTACGGCACCCTCTACAAACGCCTCCCCGACCTGAAGCTCGCGATCCCCTTCGAGGACGTCCGCTTCAAGGACGACGCGTTCGTCTACGGCGTCCACAGCCTCCCCGTCACCTGGTAGTCCGCCAACTCCCCAGAGAACAACAGGAGATCACCGTGCAGGTGGAACTCGAAGCCGACAAGTGCGTGGCGTCCGGCCAGTGCGTGCTCGCCGCGATGGACGTCTTCGACCAGGACGACGACGGCATCGCCGTCCTCCTCGAAGCCGAACCCGCCGCCGACCAGCTCGACGACGTCCGCGAGGCCGTCGCCGTCTGCCCGGCCGGCGCCATCCGTCTCGTCGAGAAGCCGCAAGTTACTTGAGTTACGCAACAACAGGGTAAAGTGGGGCGCATGCCGACCGAACCGCTCCCCGCCTCCGCCTCCCCCGAGGTCATCGAGATCGAGCGGGCGCTCACCCGTATCACGTACCTGAGCACCCGCGCCCGCCAGCACGACCGGCTGATGGCCGTCGCGGGCGTCCCCCTCGACCGCGCGGCCGTCGCGCTGCTGCGCCAGGTCGCCGACTCCGACCCGCTGCGCCCCGGTGAACTGGCCCAGCGGCTCGGCGTCGAGGCCTCGCACGTCACGCGGACCGTCCAGCAGCTGGAGAAGTCCGGGTACGTCACCCGCGTACCCGACCCGCAGGACGGCCGCGCGCAGCGCATCCAGCTCACGGAGGCGGGGGAGCGGGCCGTCGGGCGGATCCGGGCGGCGAGCCAGCGCGGTATGCAGCTCGCGCTCCAGGAGTGGACGCCGCAGGAGCTGGAACAGCTCGCCGGGCTCTTCCACCGGATGGTCGACGACTTCCTCACGTACTCGGTCGAGGAGGACACCGAACCCGCCACGGCCTGACCTGGAGCGGTCAAGTAGCATCGCGCGCAACCCCACTTGAAGGAGGGACTGGCCCATGAGCCGCGCCCCCGAGACCGGCGACGTCGTCGACGATTTCTCCCTGCCGGACGAGACCGGAACGGTCCGTAGCCTCACCGAGCTGCTCGCCGACGGCCCTGTCGTCCTCTTCTTCTACCCCGGCGCCCTGACGCCCGGCTGCACCGCCGAGGCCTGCCACTTCCGCGACCTCGCCGCCGAGTTCAAGGCGGCCGGCGCGCGCCCGGTCGGGATCAGCGGCGACACCGTCGACAAGCAGAACGAGTTCGTCGGCAAGCACACGCTGGGGATGCCGCTGCTGTCCGACGAGGACGGCACCGTACGGGAGAAGTTCGGCGTCAAGCGCGGGTTCGCGCTCATGGCCACCAAGCGGGTCACGTTCGTGATCGGGCAGGACCGCAGGATCCTGGAGGTCGTGCGCAGCGAGCTGCGGATGAACCAGCACGCGGACCGGGCCCTGGAGGTCCTGCGCGCCCGGGGTTGAGCCCCTGCCGCATTGCCCCCATTCTGGGACGTATGGAGCATCTCGTCGCTGCGGTGGTCATCGATGCCCGGGGCGTCGTGACGGGCTGGAGCGAGGGTGCCCGCGAGCTGACCGGGCGTACGGCGGGCGAGGCGGTGGGCCGGTTCGCGGCCGAGGTGCTCGGTGACGCGCTGCCGGGCGGCGGGCCCGTGGTCCTGCGGCACAAGGACGGCCACCCCGTCTCCGCCACCCTCACGGCCTGCCCGGTCCTCGGCCCCGGCGGGGAGCCCGCCGGGTTCGTCGTCACCGTCGTACCGCCCCCGCCGCCCTCGCTCGGGGAGCTGGCCTTCCAGCAGGCGTCCATGTCGATGTCCGTGTTCGACACGCGGCAGCGGTATCTGCGGCTCAACGCGGTCGCCTGCCAGGTGATGGGCGTCGACGAGGACGTGCTCCTGGGGCGGCCGTTCCCGGAGACCGTCGAGGACGCCGAGCACAGCCAGGGCTTCAACCATCACCTCCGCGAGGTCGCCGAGACCGGGCGGCGCGTGCACTACGAGAGCTACACCGGCGAGCCCTCCGGGAACCGGGAGCACGCCTGGAACATCGAGATGTGGCCCGTGCACGACGACGCGGGCGAGCTGAAGGCCGTCGCGCTCGCCGCGTTCGACAGCAGCGAGCAGTACTGGGCCCGCCGCCGCCTCGCCCTCCTCAACGAGGCCGCCGCCTCCATCGGCACCACCCTCGACGTCGTCCGCACCGCCGAGGAGGTCGTCGGCCTCCTCGTCCCCCAGTACGCCGACTTCGCGAGCGTCGACCTCTTCGACTGGGTCCTCGGCTCCGACGAACCCCCGCGCATCCCCGAGAGCCAGGTCGTCCTGCGGCGCGTGGCGCACGGCTCCGCCACCGACGGCACCCCCGAAGCCGCCGTCCACCTCGGCGAGACCGACGCCTACCCGCCGTACAGCCCGCCCGCCAAGGCGCTGCGCGAAGGGCGGGCCGTGCTCAACCAGGCCGGGGAGCCGGAGTTCGTACGGTGGGTCGCCGAGCGCAACACCCGCTCACCCGAAGGACAGCCCCACCGGCAGGGCGTGCACTCGATGATGGCCGTGCCGCTGCGGGCCCGCGGGACGACCCTCGGGGTCGCCGTCGCGATCCGCATGGCGCACCCCGACGACTTCGGGGACGACGACACCGTGTTCGCCGAGGAACTCGCCAGCCGCGCCGCCGTCTGCGTCGACAACGCCCGCCGCTTCGCCCGTGAACGCGTCACCGCGCTCACCCTCCAGCACAGCCTTCTCCCGCGCGGCCTGCCCGGACAGGCCGCCGTCGAGGTCGCCCACCGGTACCTGCCGTCCGGGTCGACGGCCGGGATCGGCGGCGACTGGTTCGACGTCATCCCCCTGTCCGGCAGCCGGGTCGCGCTGGTCGTCGGGGACGTCGTCGGCCACGGCATCCCCTCCTCGGCGACCATGGGACGGCTCTGCACGGCCGTGCGCACCCTCGCCGACGTCGACCTCCCGCCGGACGAGCTGCTCACCCACCTCGACGACCTCGTCACCCACCTCGCCACGTACGACAACGGCTCCGCCGACGCCGCCGAACTCGGAGCGACCTGCCTGTACGCCGTGTACGACCCCGTCGCGCGCCGCCTCGCCCTCGCCGCCGCCGGGCATCCGCCGCCCGCGCTCGTGCTGCCCGACGGGACGGTCCGGTTCGTCGAGATGAGCCCCGGGCCGCCCCTCGGCGTCGGCGGGCACCCCTTCGAGGCGGTCGAGGTGGAGTTGCCGGAGGGTGCGATCGTCGCCCTCTATACCGACGGGCTCATCGAGGGCCGTGACCGGGACGTCGACCGGGCCAGTGCCGAGCTGCGCAGCGCGCTCGCCGCGCCCGCCGCGACGCTGGACGCGCTCTGCGACACCGTCCTCAAGGCCGTCCTCCCCGAGGAACCCGGCGACGACGTCGCGCTGCTCCTCGCGCGCACCCGGGCGCTCGGCGCGGACCGGGTCGCGACCTGGGACGTCGTACCCGATCCCGAGCACGTCGCCGCGACCCGGCAGGCCGCGATGGCGCAGCTCGCCGCCTGGGGGCTCGACGAGGCGTCCTTCGTCACGGAACTCGTCGTCAGCGAACTCGTCACCAACGCGATCCGGTACGGCGAGCCGCCCGTCCAACTGCGGCTCATCCGGGACCGGACGCTGATCTGCGAGGTCTCCGACGCGAGTTCGACCTCACCGCATCTGCGGCGGGCGCACGCCTTCGACGAGGGCGGGCGGGGGCTGCTGCTGGTCGCTCAGCTCACGCAGCGGTGGGGGAGCCGGCAGAACAGCCGGGGGAAGACGATCTGGGCCGAACAGGCGCTGTGACCTGCTGTCAGGGTCACTGGAAGTCGCAGCCCGGGTTCGGGGCGTCCTCGGAGAACGGGGCGCCGTGCGGGAGGATGTACAGCGCTTTCAGGACCAGCGGCTTGTCGCCCAGGTTGCGGCCGATGTGCACGTAGTTCGGGCCCTCCTCGATGACCTGGCCCTTCTGGTACACGCCGTCCGAATCGCACGTCGCGTCGAAGTGGCTCAGCGTGCCCTCCTCGATGAAGCCGTAGACCATGCCGTCGTGGTAGTGCCAGCCGGTCGCCTGGCCCGGCGGGATCGTCAGCTCGCGCAGGACGTAGTCCTTGTCGCCGACCGTCTTCTGCGCGAGGAGCTTCGCCGTCACCCCCGGGCCCGGAGGCGTCGCCTGGGCGGCCGTGGTGGAGAGGATGAGGGCCGCGAAGGTCGTGGCGAGAACGGTACGCGTACGCATGGGGGGCCTCCTGAGGCGTCGTCCGGCGCAGACCCTATCCGACGGCAGGGGCGCGCAAGGGGGAATCCGGGTAGGTAGTCCGTAAACGGATCTTGGAGGGTTCATGGAGGTCAGGCCGGTCGCCGGGTACATCGGCGCGGAGGTCCAAGGGGTCGATCTCGCCGGGGAGTTGGACGCGGCGACGGTGCGGGGCATCCGGGACGCGGTCCTGCGCTGGAAGGTCGTCTTCTTCCGGGAGCAGAAGCTCGACCACGCCGGGCACGTCGAGTTCGCCCGCCGGTTCGGGGAACCCGTCGTGCTGCGCAAGCGGGGCAGTGCTTCTCCGGCCGGTTTTCCCGAGGTCGAGACCACCGCCGATCGGCTGGAACTCGGCGGGAAGTTCGGCATGGAGCACGAGGAGTGGCTCCAGCGGCGCCGGCACACGCTGCTGCGCGGCTGGCACTGTGACCACGGCGCCCGGATCGACCCGCCCGCCGCGACGATCCTGCGCGCGGAGGCGGTTCCGCCGTACGGGGGCGACACGACCTGGTCCAACCTCGCCGCCGCGTACGCCGGGCTGTCGGAGCCGGTACGCCGGTTCGTGGACGGGCTGCGGGTGGAGCACCGGCTGGGCGTGGGGTACCAGCCGCGCGCCGGGGACGACGCGTACGTGCGGCATCTGCTGGACCACCAGGTCGCGTCCGTACACCCGCTGGTGCGGGTCCATCCCGAGAGCGGGGAGCGGATCCTGTACGTCAACGGGTACTACGCCGAGCAGATCCAGGACATCTCCCGAGCGGAGAGCCGGGCGCTGCTCGACATGCTGCTCGAACAGGCCGTACGCCCCGAATACACGGTCCGCTTCCGGTGGGAGCCGGGGAGCGTGGCGTTCTGGGACAACCGCGCGACGATCCATCTGGCGCCGAGCGACAACGCGCATCTCGGGTTTCCCCGGACCATGCACCGGGTGATGCTGGCCGGGGAGGTGCCGGTGGGGGCGGACGGGCGGGAGTCCGAGGGGGTGACGGGGACGGAGGTGGGGCGGTGGTGAGGGGCGGGGTCGGTTGCGAGGTGCCTCCCGCCTTCACTCGCCCGCCCCGGCCCGCTCAGTCCTCCGACCCCGGCTTCCAGCCCAGCGCCGGGCCCAGGTTCGTCGCCATGTCCGTGAGGATCTGTACGTAGTCCTCGTGGTCGAACGTGAAGGGGAGCGCGAAGGCCACCTCGTCGATCTCGCGGTAAGCGGCGTGTGCGTGGAGGCGGTCGGCGATCTCTGCGGACGTGCCTACGTAGTCCGGGGCGAACATCATGCGCGCCGGGCCCTGCGGGGTCGCTGTGCGGGGGAGGCGCTTTGCCGCGTACTCCTCGTACTTGGCGCGCTGCGCCGGGGTCGCCGAGTCCGTGGGGATGACCACCAGGCCCTGGGAGACGCGCGCCGCGTCACCGTCGGGGTGGGCGGCGCGGAAGGCGCGGACGTGGGAGAGCTGGATCTCGGCGAAGTCCTCGGACTCCTCCGCCTTGACGACGCTGCTGGTCAGGAAGTTCATGCCGTGCTCCCCGGCCCAGCGCGCGGAACTCAGGCTGCCGCCGCCGTACCACATGCGCCGGCCGAGCCCGGGGGAGTGAGGCTGGACCCGGTCCGAGAAGACCTCGAAACCCTGCACGCCGCTGAAGTCGCTCGCGGACTCGCCGCGCACGAAGTCCAGGAGCCGCCGGACCCGCTCGTACGAGAAGTCCTCGGCGTCGGCCGTGTCCGGGTAGAGCGCGCCCTTGACGTGCTCGTACTGCATCGGCGGGCCCACGCTCACCCCCGGGTTCAGCCGCCCGCCGGAGAGGAGGTCGACCGTCGCCCAGTCCTCGGCGAGCCGCAGCGGGTTCTCCCAGCCGAGCGGCGTCACGGCCGTACCGAGGTGGATACGGCTCGTGCGCTGGGTCGCGGCGGCGAGGACCGCGACGGGGGAGGAGATGCCGTACTGGAGATGGCGGTGGCGCAGCCACGCGCTGTCGAAGCCGAGGCGCTCGCCGAGTTCGATGATCTCCAGCGTCGATTCGTGGCCCGCGCGGGGGTCGTCCCCGTCGAACAGGCCGATGGTGAGGAAACCGAGCTTGCGCAGCGGGCGCGGGGTGGACGGCATGAGGCTCTCCAACGGTCACGGGACGTACGACCGTGCCAACCCGCGCCGCACCTCACGCATTCCGGCGCAGCGGGATGATCACCTCGTCCTCGACCGGCGGCTCGACCTCCTGCGCGAGGTTCCCGGTCGCCGCGAAACACCGGATGCGCACGGACTCCGGCGTGACGTCGAGCCGCAGGAAGCTCTTGAAGAACGGCGGACTGTACGTCGCGGAGCTGGGCGAGAAGAGCTGCGTGTAGATCTTCCGTACGGGGAGCCTGATGCGCCGGGGTTTCCCCGCCACCCCGAGCAGCGCGGCGACCAGCCGGATCCGCCGGGTGATCCGCACCTCCGCGCCGGGCGCGCGGGCCGGGGTGATGCCCAGCCGCTCGGCGATCACCGCCGTCGCCTCGTCCACGGTCAGCCGGAAGAAGCGCTTGAGGCGCAGCCGCCGCCCGTACAGCCCCGCGTAGAACGCGAGCGAGTCGCCGCGCAGCGGATAGCACCGGAACTCCGCCTCGCCGACGCCCGCGACGGAGACACGCGGGATCGTGTGCGTGGCGTGCGTGAAGGCGCCGCCGCCCCCGGAGACGACGTACTGGAGTGTCCGCCCGTCCGCGCAACGCACCGGATAGCGCTGGTAGTTGTGGATGTCGCCGCCTATCGCCGCGACGTACCCGTGCTCCGGCGCCCGCACGATCTCGTCGACCGTCCCGCCGCCCTCGATCGCGCAGGGGTCGGACCGGCCGTCGACGTACAGGGGCGACCCGGTGACGAGGATCTTCGGGCGCGGACCCCGGGACACCTCCCGCAGCCACGCGCCCTGTTCGGCGTCGAGGGTGCCGAGAAGTCCCGTGTCTATCCCTATGATCCGCACCGGCCCGGCGTCGATCGCCCAGTACGGGCCCGGCTGCACGGCCTGTTGACCGGGCGCGGAACGCAACTCCCGCACCTTGTCGAGCCGTTGGCCGTCCCCGGGGCGCGCCTCGTGCCACAGCAGCGACCGCAGCCACGCCTTCGTCGGCGCACGGGGTTTCGGCTCGGCGGGCAGCGGCGGCGCGTCCCCGCAGAACACCCGCATGAACGCGCCGAGGCCTTCGTACCAGTCGTGGTTGCCGGGGACCGCGTAGATCGGAGCCGGGTAACTCGCGTACGGGCGGAAGAACTTGGTGCCGTAGTCGGCGGCGCTGCCCACGGGGTAGATGACGTCGCTCGCGACGACCGCGAACCGGGTTCCCTCGCTCATCTTGAGGAAGCCCGGTACGACGGCGTACTGAGGGTCGTCGCCCTCGCCCGTGTCGCCGATCACCATGAACGAGAAGCGGTCCGGGTCGTCGCGGCGGATCACCTTGTCGGCGGGGGCCTCTTGTTGTGCCTTTTGCTGGGCCACCCACCGGCTTCTCGTCCTCCCCGTGGGGTCCCCGAGCCAGGACGCCACCACCCCGTTGCGCGCCGCCCACAGCGTGCGCGGGTCCAGCCACGAGACCTTCTCGGTCTTCTCCGGCATGAGCTGACGGTAGGCACCCGGGGCGGCCTCGCCCCAACCGGCGCCGGCGGCGGTATCGCGTGAGGATTCGGACACGGGGGAACCGTAGCAATGGCCAGAGCGTGGCAGGGGGTTGGGGATACGGCCCTCACCGGGCGGTGGGGTCAGGCCCTTTCGTACGGGAGCTTCTCGCCCGCCTCCACCGCCACCGGGAGCCTGTTCTCCCTCGGCGGCAGGGGGCACGTCGCCTGGTCCGTGTACGCGCACGGCATGTTCCCGGCGCGGTTGAAGTCGACGGTGACGTGGCCCTCCGCGTCGGGCGCGGCGATCTGGAGGGCGCGGTTCGCCGCGTACGTCGTCACGCCGGACGTCTCGTCCGTGAACAGCACCATCAGGCTGCCCGGGGTCATGCCGTTGAACGCGATCAGGCGGTGGACGGCACCCTTCAGCTCGAACTCGACCTGGCCCGGCGAGTCGTACACGTGCTCCAGACCCTCCACGGCCGCGCCCACGGTCACCTCGCGGGGGCTGTCGTACGCCACGAAGCGGCCCTGTACGGCCCAGATCTCGGCGGGGGCGTACGTCGGGGTCTCGCGGTGGTTCGTGCGCAGGGCGTTCCCGGGATGGCGGGGCCGCAGGATGTCGCTCCCGCCCCGCTTGCCGATCTCGAGTACGGCGTCCCCGGCATCGACGTACACACTCGCCCGCTCGGGGATGACCCCGAAGGAGTGCCGGCCCGTGATGGTCTCGCCGTCCAGGGTCAACTCCTCACCCACGCCCAGCTCCACGACCACCCCCTCGTCCGTGGTGGCCCAGGCACCCGGCGCGTCGTCGAACCGCTCCGGCTCGGGGGAGAGCCAGCGCAGGCTGGTGATGGCGAGGAAGCCGTGCGGGGAGGTGAGGACCTCCTCCCTCTTCCGGTGCCACTTCTCCCACTCCGCGACGAAACCGCTGCTCATGTGTGCGCTCCCTGCTGGAGGTCGTACCGTCGTCCGTGGCAACCGCGCCGGCCGGCGGGTCATTCCCGGGGGCCGTAGAGGGCGGTCGGCGCTCCAGTGGCCAGCGCCCAGTACCGGTCGCCGTACGACCAGTGCCACCATTCGGTGGGGTAGTTCACGAGCCCGGCCGCGCTGAGGGCTTCGCCCAGGACACGGCGGTTCTCGCGGGCGGCGGGGGTGATGTTCGGGGCGTGGGTGTAGCAGGCGCCGTCGCTGTCCTCGGGGTTCGCGTTCATGGGTGTGCCCATGTCGAGTTCCTCGCCGTCGGGGGTGACGAGGGTGAGATCCACGGCGGCTCCCGCGCTGTGCGGGGCGATGTCGGGCGGGGAGACGTAGCGGCTCGCGGCGGTGTGGATACAGGCGGGGGACCAGTCGGGGTGCGCGGTGCGCAGTTCTGCGACGTACCCCTCGAAGTACTCGCGCTGGAGCGCGGGCGGGCGGTAGCCCTCGACGAACAGGAGGCGCAGGCCGTCCGGGAGGTGCTGCTGGGCCGTGAGGAGGCGGGCGAGGACGCCCTCCCTGAGGCGCGCGTAGGCGCCTGTGTCGTCGGTCTTGAGGGGGGCCGTGTGCAGGGTGGTGCGTACGTCCACGAGGGGTTCGGCGCAGTCCTGTACGGGGATTGCCGCGACCCTCGGGTCCGACATGAGGATGATCTCGGTCATGGAGTGATCATGCCCGGTCGGTCTTGACAGGCCGCGGTCCCGGCGACGTAAGTTGAGGTGATCTGTTCGGGACGGTGGAGGAAACCATGCGCGCACCGAGTTCGGCACCGGGTGGTGCTGAGGTGTGGCTGGTTGTCCGGCGGCATGTCGATTACTGCCGTACCGCCTCTGCTGTCTGTCCTTCCGTACGCGTCTGATTCAGCGCCGGTCCCGCTCCGTGGCCGGTGTTTCTCGCCGTGTTCCGGAAGGATTCCGTATGTCCTCCAACCCCCTGCGTCTTGCCGTCGGACTCGACGGTTCCCTCGTGCCGCAGGCCGTCGCCCGTGCCGCCGTCTCGGCGGAGAACGCCGGGTTCACGCTGGTCACCCTCGACGACTCGACGCTGGTTCCCGGGCGGATCGGGGCCGTCGAGCGGGCCGCGTTCATCGCCGCGTCCACCACGACCATCGGCATCGCCCCGGCCGTACCGCTCACCTACGCCGAACCCTTCCACGTCTCCAGCCAGTTGGCGTCGCTCGACCACATCTCGCTGGGCCGCGCGGGGTGGGTCGTGTCGCAGGAGGACCGGCCGGAGGCGGCGCGGGTCTGGGGGCGGCCTGTCGTCGAAGGCGTCGATGCGCTGAGCCGTGAGTCGGCCGACGGTGTCGATGTGGCGCGTGCTCTGTGGGACTCGTGGGAGGACGACGCGGTGATCCGCTCCGTCGCCACGAGCCGTTACCTCGACCGGGATCGCCTCCACTACATCGACTTGACGGGCGACACGTACGCGGTGAAGGGCCCGGCGATCGTTCCCCGGCCCCCGCAGGGGCAGTTGGTGGTCCTGGGCGACCCGCGCCGGGTGCCCGCCGACCGGCTGGACGTGGCGCTGATCGACGGCCCCGACATCGCGTCGGTCAGGGAGACCGCCGCGCGCACGGACACCCCGCTGGTGTTCGCGGAGGTCGAAGTCGCCCTGGATACAGAGGAGTTGACGGGTCGTCAACGAGCCGCCGACTGGCCGGAGAAGGGCCGCCTGCGCCACGTGGGCTCGGCGGCGGGCCTGGTGAACCTCCTGGCGGAGCTGAGGGGTTCGGTGGACGGCGTCCACCTCCGCCCCCTCTCCCTGGACGACGACCTCCTCGTCCTCTCCCGCCTGGTCCTCCCGGACCTCTTCACGACCCGCACGGCCACCCGCCCCCTCCCGGCGGCGACCCTCCGCACGAACCTGGGCCTGACCAGGCCGGCGAACCGGTACGAGGACGCGACCCACTCCACCACTGGGAAGGCCCTGCGATGACCCGCACCGACAACACCCCCTTCCCCCACGCCCAGCTCCACTTCGGGGTCTTCTTCCAGGGCGTCAACCACTGGACCATCTGGTCCGACCCGGCCAGCGGTTCGCAGATCGACCCCGCGAGCTTCCGGAAGGTCGCGCAGACCGCCGAACGCGGGCTGTTCGACGCGTTCTTCCTCGGCGAGGGACTCAGGCTGCGTGAAGTGGACGGTCTGATCCACGACTTGGACGTCGCGGGACGGCCGGACGCGATCACGCAGCTCGCCGCGCTGGCGGCGGTGACCCGGCGGATCGGGCTCGTCTCGACGTCCAACACGACCTTCAACGAGCCCGCGGACCTGGCGCGGCGCCTCTCCGGTCTTGACCTGTTGTCCGAGGGACGCGCCGGATGGAACGTCGTCACCACCGACAACGCCTGGACCGGCGCCAACTTCCGGCGCGGCGGCTACCTCGACCACGCCGACCGGTACCGCAGGGCGGAGGAGTTCCTCACGCTCGCGCGGGAGATCTGGGACGCGTGGGAAGGGGAGACGCCGCGTCAAGTCCGGCACCAGGGACCGCAGTTCGACGTCGAGTTCACGCCGACCCTGCCGCGCAGCCCGCAGGAACACCCCGTCATCTTCCAGGCCGGCGACTCCGGCGAGGGCCGCGACTTCGCGGCGCGCAACGCCGACGTCATCTTCTCCGCGCACGGCGACGACTTCGACGACGCGCTGGCGTTCGCGCAGGACGTGCGGCGGCGGCTGAGGGCGTTCGGGCGGCCGGAGGACGATCTGCGGATCCTGCCGGGCACCGAGATCATCATCGGCGCGACGGAGGCGGAGGCCGCGGAGAAGAAGCGCTGGATCAGGCTCCAACAGGTCACCCCGGCAACGGCGTTGAGCATCGCGGGCCAGCTGTGGAACCGGGACCTGTCGGGGCACGACGCGGACGGCCCGCTCCCGAAGGAGGACCCGGTCGTCGTGGAGAACGACGGCTCCTTCGGCGCCCGCCGGGTCGCCGACCCGCGTGCCGTGGTCGCCGAGTGGCGGGGGAAGGCGGAGGCGAACGGCTGGTCGCTGCGGGAGACGGTGATCGCGCTGGGCCCGCAGCGCGGCCACGTCGGCACCCCCGGCGGCCTCGCCGACAAGTTCGCCCACTGGGCCCGCCACGGCGCGGTGGACGGCTTCAACGTCACCCCGTACCTGATCCCGGACGGCCTCGACGACATCGTCGATCTGCTGATCCCGGAACTCCAGGAACGCGGCGTCTACCGCACCGCGTACACAGGCACGACCCTGCGCGACCACCTAGGCCTGCGCGAACCCCTCACTCGCCGCTCCGCGTCCGCTCCTTCTGCCACGCTTCGGGCCGGCTGAACGCCTCGGGGACGGCGGTGGCGGCGGACCTGCGCCCCTGCACGGGCCGGTTCCACTCGCCGTCCCCCAGCACCAGCAGCGGATCGAACATCACGACGACCCCCGCGAGGAGCAGGAAGATCACCGGCCCGATCAGCATCGGCAGCAGCAGCGAGGTCGGAGAGTCGCCGGCCCACGACGCGGTCGTCCCGTGCACGTGGACGCTGACCGCCGCCATCCCGGTGTAGTGCATGCCGGAGACGGCGATCCCCATCACGAGGCTCGCGCCGAGGCTGGGCAGGAACCCCCGGATGGAGACGGCCGCCCACAGCGCGGCGGTCGCGGCGCCGATGGCGATCAGGACGGACAGCGCGACGATCGGCACGTCGTAGCCGATACGGCCGTTGAGGCTCATGGCCGCCATGCCGAGGTAGTGCATCGCGGCCACCCCGAGCCCGGTCACCACGCCCGCGAACAGCAGCGTGCGCGGGCTCGCCCCCCGGTAGCCGACGATGAACACGCCGATGCCGACGACGACGACGGCGACGACGAGGCTCAGGACGGTGAGCCCGACGTTGTATCCGACGCGGGTCTCCACGACCTGGAACCCGATCATCGCGATGAAGTGCATCGTCCAGATCCCGCACCCGATGGACGCCGCACCGAGTGCGAGCCAGCCCGGTTTCCAGGACTGTGTGTTGAGCAGTGAGCGGACAATGCACCGCAGTCCCAGAGCAGCCCCGAGACAGGCCATCACATAAGCCGCGATCGGCGTCACCGCCCCGTAGCGGAAACCGTCGACGGTGCCTTCCATAGGCCAACTCCCCCCAGAGCAAAGGCTGTGTGTGTTCGAAGGTCTACGGGTAAAGAGACGGTGATGGCAAGCTGAACCGGCCAGTAGTGGAGCATCTCTCAAATAGCGAAACGCAACTCTGCGTACAGATGCGTCAATTTCGGTCCGCCGTATTTCTGCTGGCATATTCATTCGGCACGCCGCCGTCAGTTCTTGAAAGTTCAAAGCAATTTCCCACCGAGGGGAAACCCTTGAGCTGTTCCGACTCTGATGACATGACCGCGTCAAAGATGCCATCCTCCGTGCCACCCCCCACTCAGCTCATCCCGGACACACACCGTAGGAGTTCGAGTGAGACCCACCCCCCGTAAGCGGACCACGGCCTGCGCAGCGCTCCTCTCCACCACCGCACTGCTCGCCCTCGGCGTCCAGACGGTCCCCGCCACGGCCCGGCCCGCCGCCCCCCACCCCGCACCCCTGCGCACCGGCGCCCTCCCCGCCGACCTCACCCCCGCGCAGCGCACCACGCTCATCAAGAACGCCGAGTCGAAGGCCCCCGGCACGGCGAAGGGACTCGGCCTCGGCGCGCAGGAGAAACTCCTGGTCAAGGACGTCGTCAAGGACAACGACGGAACGGTCCACACCCGGTACGAACGCACCTACGCCGGCCTGCCCGTCCTCGGCGGCGACCTCGTCGTCCACACACCCCCGGCCTCGCTCGCCGCAGGCACCGTCTCCACGACGTTCAACAACGACCGCCGCACCATCTCGGTGAAGTCCACCACCCCCACCCTCGGCAAGTCCGCCGCCGAGACCAAGGCGCTCAAGACGGCGAAGACCGTCAACTCCCGTGCGGGCAGCGCCCGCAAGGTGATCTGGGCCGCCGAGGGCACTCCCGAGCTCGCCTGGGAGACGATCGTCACCGGCATCCAGAAGGACGGCACGCCCAGCAAGCTGCACATCGTCACCGACGCCGCCACCGGCGCCGAACTCTCCCGTTGGGAGGGCATCGAGACCGGCACCGGCAACAGCCAGTACAGCGGCACGGTCACCATGGGGACGACCCTCTCCGGCTCGACGTACCAGCTGTACGACACCGCGCGCGGCGGCCACAAGACGTACAGCCTCAACAACGGCACCTCCGGCACCGGCACGCTGATGACCGACGCCGACGACGTGTGGGGCACCGGGGCCGGGTCCAACACGCAGACGGCCGGTGTGGACGCGCACTTCGGGGCGCAGACCACGTGGGACTTCTACAAGAACACGTTCGGGCGCAGCGGCATCAAGAACGACGGCGTCGCCGCCTACTCCCGCGTCCACTACAGCTCGGCCTACGTCAACGCCTTCTGGGACGACTCCTGCTTCTGCATGACCTACGGCGACGGCTCCGGCAGCACGCACGCGCTGACCTCGCTCGACGTCGCCGGGCACGAGATGAGCCACGGCGTCACCTCCAACACGGCGGGGCTCAACTACACCGGCGAATCAGGCGGGTTGAACGAGGCGACCTCCGATATCTTCGGCACCGGCGTGGAGTTCTACGCGAACAACGCCACCGACGTCGGTGACTACCTCATCGGCGAGAAGATCGACATCAACGGCAACGGCACCCCGCTGCGCTACATGGACCAGCCCAGCAAGGACGGCGCCTCCGCCAACGCGTGGTACTCCGGCGTCGGCAACCTCGACGTGCACTACTCCTCCGGCCCCGCCAACCACATGTTCTACCTGCTCTCCGAGGGCAGCGGCACCAAGACCATCAACGGTGTCACCTACAACAGCCCCACCTCCGACGGCGTCGCGGTCGCCGGGATCGGCCGGGCCGCCGCCCTCCAGATCTGGTACAAGGCGCTGACGACGTACATGACGTCGTCCACGAACTACGCGGGCGCCCGCACCGCCGCCCTCAACGCGGCGACCGCGCTGTACGGGGCAAGTTCCGCGCAGTACGCGGGAGTCGGCAACGCCTTCGCGGGGATCAGCGTCGGCGGCCACATCACCGTCCCGTCGACCGGCGTCACCGTCACCAACCCGGGCAGCCAGTCGTCCACGGTCGGTACGGCGGCCGGCCTTCAGATCTCGGCGAGTTCAACCAACAGCGGCTCGCTCACCTACGCGGCCTCCGGGCTGCCGACCGGGCTGGCCATCAGCTCGACCGGCCTGATCTCCGGGACGCCGACGACCGCCGGGACGTACAGCACGACCGTCACGGTCACCGACTCCACCGGGGCGACCGGCACGGCCTCCTTCACCTGGACGGTGAGTTCCAGTGGTGGCGGCGGTACCTGCACCTCCATGCAGCTCCTGAGCAACGCGGGCTTCGAGTCCGGTAACACCGGCTGGAGTGCGGCCAGTGGCGTCATCACCAACTCCAGTGGCCAGGCCGCCCGCACCGGCTCCTACAAGGCGTGGCTCGACGGGTACGGCTCCACCCACACCGACACGCTCTCCCAGTCGGTGACCGTCCCGAGCGGCTGCGCCGGCACCACGTTCACCTTCTACCTGCACATCGACACCGCCGAGACGACCACCAGCACGCAGTACGACAAGCTGACGGTCGCCGCCGGTTCGACCACCCTGGCCACGTACTCCAACCTCAACGCGGCCTCCGGGTACGTCCAGAAGTCCTTCAGCCTCGGCTCCTACGCGGGGTCGACCGTGACCCTCACGTTCACCGGCGTCGAGGACTCCTCGCTCCAGACCAGCTTCGTCGTCGACGACACCGCCGTCACGACCGGCTGATCCGGCCCGGACAGGGGCGCTCGCGGAGGACGGTGCCGCGAGCGCCCCGCTTCAGAGGCTCAGGCGAAGGTGCGGTTGAGGAGGTCGAGCAGCGCGACCCAGTGCCGGTCGTCGCCCTCCTTGTCGTACGACGCCGTGTCGGCCTGCGTGTAGCCGTGCGCGGAGCCCTCGTAGAACTCGGTGCGGTGGCGGACGCCGGCGGCGGTGAACGCCTCGTCCAGGACGCGGGCGTCCTCGGGGGTGAGGGTGTCGTCGTTGTCGGCGTGGCCGAAGTACACCTCGGCCGTGATGTTCCCGATGACCAGGTGCGGGCTGTCGGGGTTGTCCATGACGAGCCGTCCGCCGTGGAAGCCGGCCGCCGCGGCGACCCGCTCCGGGTGCGTGCCCGCCGTCATCAGCGACAGACGCGCGCCCATGCAGTAGCCGGTCAGACCGACCGGACCGTCCGTGACGGCCGGGTTCTCCGCGAGCCAGCGCAGCCAGACGCCCGCGTCCCGCATCGCCAGTTCCTTCGTGAGGGACTGCATGACCGGCCAGAGCGCGCCGAAGATCTCCGGGCGGGCCTCAGGGTCGATGAACTCGGGGAGGTCGACGACCGGGCTGCGGCCGTGCCGGTAGAACACGTTCGGGACCAGCACGGCGTACCCCTCGGCCGCGATCCGGTCCGCCATGCCCAGCAGGTGCGGACGCAGCCCGAACGCGTCCTGGTAGAACAGCACGGCCGGGTGCGGGCCGCCCTCGGCCGGGTGGACGAAATAGGCGTCGGCGACGCCGTCCTCGGTGGTGATGTCGACTGACGTTCCAAGTACAGAGGTCATGATCAGCATCGTTGCACGTTTCAACCAACGCCCGGGACGGCGCCCCTCACCTCATGAACCGCCCTTTACTCGAACCGCGACGCGTCCCCCGCCCCGTATCGCACGATCTGTGCCTCGCCCTCCGAGAAGTCCACCACCGTCGTCGGCTCGGTCCCGCACTCCCCGGAGTCCAGCACCCCGTCCAGGACGTGGTCCAGCTCGTCCTTGATCTGCCAGCCCTGCGTCATCGGCTCGTCCTCGCCCGGCAGCAGCAGCGTGCTGGACAGCAGCGGCTCGCCCAGCTCCGCCAGCAGCGCCTGGGTCACCGTGTGGTCCGGGATGCGCACGCCCACCGTCTTCTTCTTGGGGTGCTGGAGCATCCGGGGCACCTCGCGGGTCGCCGGCAGGATGAAGGTGTAACTCCCGGGCGTGGACGCCTTGATGGCCCGGAACACGTTGTTGTCGATCTGCACGAACTGGCCGAGCTGCGCGAAGTCCTGGCACACCAGCGTGAAGTGGTGCCGGTCGTCCAGCTTGCGGATGGTCCGGATCCGGTCGGTGCCCTCCTTGCTGCCGAGCTTGCAGCCCAGCGCGTAGCAGGAGTCCGTGGGGTACGCGATCAGCGCGCCGCCCCGGACGGCGTCCGCGATCTGGGAAATGGTGCGCGGCTGGGGGTTGTCGGGGTGCACGTCGTAGTACTTCGCCATGGGGTGACCTTATGCCGCCCTCGCCCCGGACACCGACGCGCGGACCCGTGTAACGTCCCAGGTCGGCGAGAGGGAGGGCATGGGCATGACGGCCGGGGACGAGGGCGGCACCCGCTGGGCCGAGGAACTTCTCGCGCTGCTCAGACCCACGGCGGGACACGGCGTCCGGGGCACCGTGAACTGGCTGGCCCGCACGCTCGACGCCGACGTCTGTCTGTGCGACGACACCGCCACCCCGGTCGCCGGAACCCCGCTGCCCCTGGACGGCACGCCCGCCGCCGACGTCCTCGGCGGACGCATCGCCGCCGCCTCCTGGGAGGGGGACGGCCGGTACCTGCGCCTCGTCAGAGTCGTACGGCCAAGGCCCGCGCACCCCTGGCTCCTCGCCGTCGCCCGCCGGGCCCCCTTCGACCCGCGCGCCTCCGACGTCGTCGCGCACACCGCCGCCGTCCTCGAAGCCGTCCTGCGCACCCGCGAGGCCGACGCCACCGAACGCCGGCTGCGGCGGGCGGCGGCCGATCTGCGGCTCGCGATCCTCCAGCTGCTGATGGTCGAGGACACCGTCGCCGCGCGCCGGGTCGCGGCGGGCCTGTGGCCGGGGCTCCTGGACGTCGAGACCGCGCGCGTCTACATCGCCGAGTCCACCGTCGAGGACCGCGACCGGCTCGCCGAGGACATCCTCACCGCCACCCGCGACGCCGCCCTCGTCGTCCGCTGCCCGGCGATGGACCCGCAGGTCATCGTCGTCGTCCCCGACGGGAGCGCGGACGCCGGGCTGCGCGCCCTGCCCGCCCGCCGCCCCGGCACCTACCTCGGCGGCAGCGTCCCGCACGACCTCGCCCGCACCGCCGTCGCGTACGGCCAGGCCGCCAGCGCCCTCGCGGTCGCCCGCTTCCACCCCGACCGCACCGCGATCTACACCGAACGCACCAACCCGCGCCGCCTGATGGACCCGCAGGACCTCAACGCGTGGGCCCTGGACCTGCTGAGCCCCCTCGACCGCCTCCCGCACCACGTGCGCGCCGAACTCGTCGCCACCACCCGCCTCGGCCTGGAGTTCACCGCCGTCCGCGCCGCCCGCATCCTCGGCGTCAGCCGCAACACCGTGCGCGCCCGCATGGAACGCGTCGAGTCCCTCATCGGCACCGACCTCTCCGACCTGCCCTCCCGCGCCGCCCTCCACCTCGCCCTCGCGCAGCAGGACTCACCGGTGGAATCCGCGCCCCCGGCCACCCTGGGCGACCTCCTCACCGCCCCCGCCCTGCGCACCTGGGCGCACACCCTCCTCGCCCGCCTCGACGCCGACCCCCGCGACCTGCGCGGCACCCTGCGCGCCTGGATCGCCGCCCAGGGCAACGCCGAACGCGCCGCCGACGCCCTCGGCATCCACCCGCAGACCGTCCGCGACCACGTCCGCAGCGCCGAACCCGTCCTGGAGCGCCAGCTCCTCGCGCCGGGCGGCGACCTGTACGAAGTGGTGCTCGCCCACCTCGTCACGGGAGACGTCCCCGGCCCGGCGAACCCGGACGAACCGGGCGGCCCTGTGCACAGGTGAGCCCCGGCCGGGCATCCGTGCGATTCACACCCGGTACGGCGGTGTGTACGTTCACAGACCATCGGGGTGCGACCAGGACGGGGGACCGGTCGCACCCCACGAAGTCACCCCCGCAGCCGCACCGGGATCTCCTGCCACCCGAACGCGATGAACGACGGCACCTGCTTCAAGTCGTCCGTCTCCAGAGCCAGTTCCGGGAACCGCGCGAACAGCGCGTCCAGCGCGTACGACGCCTCCATGCGGGCCAGCGGCGCCCCGATGCAGCGGTGCACACCGAGCCCGAACGCCAGGTGGTCGTCCGCGCCGCGCGCCGCGTCGAAGACGTCCGCGTCACCGCCGTAGTGCGCCGGGTCGACCCCGGCCGCCGCGAACGTCGTCAGGATCGCGTCCCCGGCCGGGACCGTCACGTCCCCGACGGTCAGGTCCTCCACCGCGAACCTCAGCGGCAGGGACGCGATCGACGGGTGCACGCGGAGCGTCTCGTCGATCACGCCGTCCCAGGACAGCTCCCCGGCGCGGACGGCCGCGAGCTGTTCGGGGCGGCGCAGCAGGGCCACGACCGCGTTGCCGATCAGGTTCACGGTCGTCTCGAAGCCCGCGCCGATCACCAGCAGCAGCGTGTACAGGAGTTCCTCGTCGCTGAGCCGGTCGCCGTCCTCGTCGCGCATCCGGATCAGCTCGGTCGTCATGTCGTCGCCCGGCTCCTCCCGCTTGCGGACGATGAGCGTGCCGAGGACCGCGCCGATCTGCTCCTGCACGAACGCCGCGTGCTCGGGGGAGGGGTCCGAGGTGTCCATGATGGCCGCGATCAGCCGGCCCGTCGCGTCCCTCAACTCCTCGGGAACACCGAACAGTTCACAGATGATCCGCATCGGCAGCGGATGCGCGAGCGCCGCCCGCAGATCGACGGCGTCCGTGTCCTCCAGGGCGTCGAGCAGCTCCGTCGTGATGGCCTCGACGCGGGACCGCAGCGACTCCGTACGGCGTGCCGTGAAGCTCGGCGCGACCAGTCTGCGCAGGCGCGTGTGGTCCTCGCCGTACGTCGAGAGCATGTTGACGACGCCGACCCAGCCCAGGACCCAGCCCCAGGAGGGGTGTTCGGGGACCTCGGGCCACAGCCGCCAGTGTCTGCGCGGGTCCTTGCTGACCCGCGGGTCGAGGAGCAGCTCCTTCAGCGTGTCGTACCCGGTCGGCGCCCACGCCGGGATACCGCCGGGGAGCTGCACCGGCACGATCGGGCCCAGGGCGCGTAACCGCGCGGACTCGGCGGGGATGTCGGCGCCGAAGGGGTCGATCGCGATGCGGTCGGTCACGGTCACGTGGGATCTCCAGGCTGGTCGGGACTGCGAGGGGTGAAACGGACGGGCAGGGCCCTCAGGGACCGGTGGAACGGGCCCGGCCGCCAGGCGAGCCGCTCGCGCGGCAGCACCGGTTCGAGGTCCGGCAGCCACTGCGTCAGGCGCTCGATGGCCTCGGTGACGATGAGCAGCGTGTGCTGCTTGACCGGACAGGCGTGCGGGCCCGCGCCCCACGACAGGTGCGAGGCGTCCGAGGGGTGGCGCCCGCTGGTCACCTCGCGCTCGGCGAAGTGACCGAGTGCCCCGTACGACACGACCACCGGGACCGTCTCCGGCAGCCACACGCCGTGGAAGGCGACCGGCTCGCGCGCGTAGTAGATGCCGTAGTTGGCGAGCGGCGTCTCGTGGTGCAGGACCTCCACCACCGCGTCCATCACCGGGCGGGCGCCGCTGGTGAGCGTCGAGTAGTACAGGTCGTTGCCCAGGATGCGCGAGAGGGTGTTGGAGACCAGGTTCGACGTCGGCTCGAACCCGGCGCCCAGCGTCAGGAACACCTGCCAGGTGACCTCCTCCTCGGTCAGCCCGAGGGGATGGTCCAGGAGGCGGCTCGGCAGGTCCTCGCCGGGGTGCTCGGCCTTCGCGGCGACCAGGTCCAGGACGTACCCGGCGTACTCCGCCTCACCGGCCGCCGCCTCCGCGCCGCCCTCCATCATCCGCGCCAGGCCCCGGTGCAGCCGGTCGCCCTGGCTGTCGGGCAGCCCGAACAGGTCGTTGAAGACCAGCGCCAGCAGCGGGCGCGCGAACTCCTCGACCAGGTCGGCCTCGCCGCGCGGCCCGATCCGGCCCACCACGAGCTCTACCGCCCGGTGCACGCGGGCCCGCAGGTCGTGCGGCTCGACCAGGTCGAACACGTCGAGGAGGGAACGGCGGTAGCGGAGGTGGGCCGCGCCGTCGGAGAAGAGGGCGTTGGGGCGCCAGCGCATCATGCCCAGCACCGGCGAGTCCACCGGGACGGTCGTCTCCCAGGAGCGAGGGTCGTGCGAGAACGTCGCGTCGTCGTGCAGGATCTCCAGCGCCGCCCGCCGGTCCGTCACCACGAACGCCGTGATCCCGGGCGCCAGTTCGGCCCAGCCGACCGGGCCCTGGGCGCGCAGCGCCGCGTAGTAGCGGTGCGGGTCCGCCGCGAAGTCGTCCTCCCACAGCCGCACGGGGGCGGAGCGGGAGAAGTCGCGCTGGTCCGGGGGATAGGTGGTCACCGGGGCTCCCTGGAGACGAGGTGGTCGACGAGCGCGAGCAGCGCGTCGATCGAGGAGTTCGCGTCCCGCGCGTCGCACGTCACCATCGGCGTGCCCGCCTCCAGGTCCAGCGCGCGCCGCAACCGCTCGTGCGTGTGGTGGCGGGGCGAGTCGGGGAACGCGTTGATCGCGACCGCGTACGGCAGTCCGCTGTCCTCCACCAGCCCGAGCACGTCGAACGACGCCCCGATCCGGCGGCTGTCCACCAGCACCAGCGCGCCGAGAGCGCCGTACGAGATGTCCTCCCACAGCTCGCGGAACCGCTCCTGGCCCGGAGTGCCGAACAGGTACAGCACCACCCCGCCCGGCAGGCTGATGCGGCCGAAGTCGATCGCGACCGTGGTCGTCGTCTTGTCCCGCACCCCCGCGAGGTCGTCGACGTGCGCGGACGCCTGCGTGAGGCGCTCCTCCGTGTGCAGCGGCGTGATCTCGGAGACGGAGTCGATGAGCGTGGTCTTGCCGACCCCGAACGGGCCCGCGATCAGGATCTTCACCAACTCCTGTGCGCCGTCCGGGAGATGCGGGGGGCTAACGCTTGAGGGCGCGGAGGCCATCGGCCACTCTCTTCAGCAGGTCGGGGTCGTAGTGCGCGGCGGACGCGACCGGGGCACGGGCGAGCAGCAGCTCCCTGTCCAGCAGACCGGCGATCAGCACCCGCACCGCCGACACGGGCAGCCGGAGCACCGCCGCCACCTCCACGAGCGCCAGCGCACCCCCCGACAGCGCGTCCAGCACGGCGAGTTCGGCCGCCGAGAGCCCTTCGGGGAGAGGTACGGACGGGTCGCGGGCCAGGACGGTGAGCCGCTCCAGACGAGGGCGGCTCGGGCGGGCGACGCCGCCGGTGGACAGGTAGGCGGGCACCAGGGGCCGGCCGGGCGGACGCCCCGTCACGCGGGTCCGGCGTCGTCGGCTCCTCGGGGTACGGCCGCCATGGCCTTCTCACCGAGCCGCGCGACCTGCGAGTGCACGCGGTGCGCCAGCAGATCCAGGCGTACGTCCACGTTGCCGTACGCGGCGACACAGGTCCCGTGATCCGTCGGCACGATCAGCACGTACCCGTGGTCCGACTCGATCACCACCTGCCGTACGACGGCCCTCTCCGCGTCCGCGAACGCGGCGGCGGCCGTGCGGCAGGCGCCCTGCACGGTGCTCGTGATCGCCGCGACGCGCTCCGCGGAGGGCTGCGAGAGGGCGTCCGTGTAGCCGGTGATCAGGCCGTCGCGGGTCAGGATCACCGCCGCGATCACCTGCGGCACCTCGAGAATCGGCTCCAGCACCCAGGCCGTGTTGTCACCCGTCTCGGGAGTGGTCATCGCGTGGGGCCTCCTTGTCGTTCGGTCCGCTCGAAGTCTGGGTGGGGGTCGGGCTCTTGTGCGGGGGTGGGGCGGGGCTCGAAGAGGGAGAAGGGCACGAACTCGGGTTCGGGTTCGGGTGCTGCTTCCGGTTCCGTCTCCGGTTCGGTGGGGGGTGTGGTGACGCGGGACCAGTCGTACGACGTGCCCTCGGTGACGGGGCGGTCGTGGGTGTCGTCCTCGGGGACGGGGGCGGCGACCTGAGGCCACTCGTGGGTCTCGTCCATCGACGGGTCCTCGGGCGGGTCGAGGTGGGTGTCGTCGTTGGACCAGTCGTCCGCCGGGTCCGGGGTGACGGGCGGGCGGGGGATCGGCTGGGCGGGGGTGTGGTCCCAGTCGGGGGTCGGGGTGAGGCGGAGGGTCTCGGTGCTGGAGCCGTCCCGGGCCGTCGCGGTCCAGTGGTCCTGCGGCGAGGCCGCCGTGCCGTCCCGGCCCGAGCGGGCCGCCGCCGTGCCGGACTGGAGGGCGCCGAGTGCTGCGGCGGACTCCTCCGGGGTGCGTGCGGGGTACCGGGGCGAGGACCACTCCTGGCCGCCTACCGGGCCCTGCGGGGTGGTGCCGCTGGGGGCGGGGCGGGCGGTGCGGTTGCGGCGGCGGCGCTGGGGGAGGTCGCCGAAGTCGAAGTCGTCGTCCGGGGTGTCGGGGGTTGTGGGGGTGGTGAGGTACGGGTGGGCCGGGGCGGGGGCGGGGGCCGGGGCCGGGGGCGGTGTCGGCTGCGAGGGTGCCGACGGGGCCGGGGGCGACGGGGGAGGCGTCGGTGGGGCCGGAGGCATGGGCCGGGCCGCTGAGGGCGGTGCGGTGGCCGGTGCTGGTGCTGGTGCCGCTGGGCGCGGCGCGGATGCGGTTTGGTGCGGGGCGGCCGGTGCGGATGCCGCTGGGTACGGAGAGGGCGGGGCGGCCGGTGCGGATGTCGTCGCCGTCGGGCCGGCCGCCTCGCGGGACTCGGGGTGCTTACGGGTCGTCCGGGGTGCGCTCACCGACGGGGGGCGGCGTGTCGGGTCGAGGCGGGTCAGCAGGTGCGTGCCGATGCGCAGGACCGCGCGTACCCCGCCGTACGGCGACGCGGACGTCAGGTCGACGGCCAGCTCGAACTGCCGGGTCAGGCGGCCGATCGCGGCGAGGCCCATGCGCGGCGGGTCGCCGAGTTCCGTGAGGTGGATCGGCGCGTCCCCGGCGACGAACCGCTGCGCCCGCTCCCGTTCGTCCCGCGTCATGCCGACGCCCGCGTCGTCGATGGTCACGCACACCCCGTGGTGGACGTGCTCCAGTCCGACGACGACGTCGGTGTCCGGCGCGGAGTGCCGCAGCGCGTTGTCGAGCAGCTCGGCGACGATGATGGCGACCGGCTCGACCGCGTGCGAGACGAGCGCGGTACCGGGTTCGAGGTGGTTGTGGACGGCGACCCGGTGGTACCCGGCGAGCCGGGCCTGCCCTCCGGTCACCGCGTCGACGAGGTGCGACTCCTCCCGCGCGAGCCCCACCCACGCCCCGCACACCACGGCGGTCACCTGCGCCCGCCGCAGCGACTGCTCGTTCTCGTGGTCGAGCCGGAACAGGGTCTGCGCCAACTCCGGTTCGTCGTACTGCTGCTGGAGCCCGCGCAGGGCGTCCTGGAGCCGGTAGAGCGCGGCCTGGATCTCACGGGTCGCGCCCCGCATCCCCGCCTGCGCCGCCGCGTCGACCCTGCCCCGCTGGGCCGTGACCTCGACGCGCAGCGCCTCCAGGACCTTCTCCAGCGCGAGCCCGAGGGGCGTGCCGACGGTGAGCGGCTGGAGCGGGCCGGGTATCTCCAGGTGCGGATGAGTGATCCGGCGTGCGGCTGCGGGTACCCGCGCCCCGGCGAGGTGCTCGACCTCGGCGGTGAACGCCCGCACGGAACCGTCGAGTTGGGTGCGCAGCGCGGCGATCTCGGCCTGCTGCCGAGTCTGCCTGCGTCTGGAGCGCAGCAGGCCGCCGCCCAGAACGAGCGCGGACAACGTGCCGGCGGCGAGACCACCGACGGCCAGGTCCGGTAGTTCGATCATCGAATCGGTATCCAGGAAGGGCCGGGCGCCCGACGAGAACACACGGGCAGGGGAAGAGGTCACCAGCGCCCCGGTGGGGCACTCGCAGCACAGTACACACCGTCATCGACCGCTCTCGCACGGTCGAGTGTCACTTCCCTCCGAATCGCTCCGCCAGTTGTGCGCTTCTGCCCACGAGTGTCGGAAATTCCGTTCGGGAAACCGCAGTTGGCGTTGAACGGGCCGCGCTCCGGGCCCGTACTGACAGGCAGCGCAACGACCGATCGCCGACCCCGGAGACCGGAAATCACCCATGCCTCCCTGACCCCGTTGACACCACCGGCCCGATGCCTACCGTGGACCCCGCACAGCGAATCGCCCGATATCCGGTATTTCGAACCGTACGGCGGAGGCTTTGTTGACCCCCCTAGGCAGACGCCCGTTCCTCGTGGCGGCGAGCACCCTGACGCTGACCGGCATCCCCACGGCCACAGCGCACGCGGCTCCCGGCACCTCGGCAACTCCCTTCCCGCTCACCGACGTCCAGCTCCTCGACGGACCGTTCCGCGACAACCAGCGCCGCAACACGGCCTACTTGCGTTTCGTCGACCTCGACCGGCTGCTCCACACGTTCCGTCTGAACGTCGGTCTGCCGTCCACCGCGCAGCCCTGCTCCGGCTGGGAGGGCCCGAATGTCGAACTGCGCGGCCACTCCACCGGCCACCTCCTGTCCGGCCTCGCCCTCACCCACGCGAACACCGGCGACACCGAACTCCGTGACAAGGGACGCCGGTTGGTCGCCGCGCTGGCCGAGTGCCAGGCCGCGTCACCGGCGGCCGGGTTCAACGCCGGGTACCTCTCCGCGTTCCCGGAGAGCTTCTTCGACCGCCTGGAGGCGGGGACCGGCGTCTGGGCGCCGTACTACACGCTGCACAAGATCATGGCCGGGCTCGTCGACCAGTACCGCCTCTCCGGCAACGAGCAGGCCCTGGACGTGGTGCTGCGCAAGGGTGACTGGGTGGACCGGCGGACGGCGGGCCTGTCGTACGAGCGGATGCAGCGGGTGCTGGACACCGAGTTCGGCGGCATGAACGACGTCCTCGCCGACCTGCACGAGATCACCGGCGACGCCCGCTGGCTCGCCGTCGCCGAACGCTTCACCCACGCCCGCGTGTTCGACCCCCTCGCGCGCGGCGAGGACCGGCTCGCCGGGCTGCACGCCAACACGCAGATCCCGAAGATGGTCGGCGCGCTGCGGATGTGGGAGGAGGGACTCGACGTCCGGTACCGGACGATCGGCGAGAACTTCTGGCGGATCGTCACCGGCCACCACACCTACGTCATCGGCGGCAACAGCAACGGCGAGGCATTCCACGAACCCGACGTCATCGCGGGCCAGTTGTCCGACAGCACCTGCGAGAACTGCAACAGCTACAACATGCTGAAGCTGACCCGGCTGCTGCACTTCCACGCCCCCGGCCGCACGGATCTGCTCGACTACTACGAACGCGCCCTGTTCAACCAGATGCTGGGCGAGCAGGACCCCGGCTCCGAGCACGGCTACAACATCTACTACACCGGCCTCGCCCCCGGCTCCGCCAAACGCCAGCCGTCCTTCATGAGCCCCGAGGACGCCTACTCCACCGACTACACCAACTTCTCCTGCGACCACGGCACCGGCATGGAGACCCATGCCAAGTTCGCCGACACCATCTACACGCACGACGAACAGCGGCTTCTGGTCAACCTGTTCATCCCCTCCGAGGTCGACTGGAAGGCCAAGGGGATCACGTGGCGCCAGACCACCCGCCTCCCCGACCAGGACACGGCCACCCTCACGGTCACCGCCGGACAGGCCCGCCACGCCCTCGTCGTCCGCGTCCCCGGCTGGGCCCGGGGTGCCCGCGTCCGCCTCAACGGCCGTACCCTGCCCGACCGTCCGGCCCCCGGCACCTGGTTCACCCTCGACCGCGCCTGGCGCCGGGGCGACCGCGTCGACGTCACCCTCCCGCTGCGCACGACCGTCGAGGCGACCCCCGACGACCCCGAGGTGCAGGCGGTGCTGCACGGTCCCGTCGTCCTCGCGGGCGTGTACGGCGACCGCGCGAACCCGTGGCTGCCGCGTCTCGAACTCCCCACCGTGCGGCGGGAGTCGGCGGACCCGCTCAGGTTCACAGCGCGGGCCGACGGTGAACAGGTCACTCTCCTGCCGATCGCCCGCGTCCACCACCAGCACTACAGCGTGTACTGGCAGACCGGCGAACCGACGCCTCCGCCACCGGAGTTCGCCGCCTGGCACCTCTTCGACGAGACGTCGGGCACGAGCGCGTCCGACGCGACCGGCAACGGGAAGACGGGAACCCTTGCGGGCGGCGCGAGCTGGACGCAGGGGCGCACCGGCGGCGCGGTCGCCCTGGACGGCGTGGACGGCCATGTCGCCCTGGCCGAGGACCTGTTGGCGGGCGCCTCCGCCCACACCGTCGCCGTATGGGTCCGCCTCACCGGCCAACCCGCCGCGTGGACACGGATCTTCGACGTCGGCACCGGCGTCACCGCGAACATGTTCCTCACCCCGCGCAGCGACTCCGGAACCCTCCGGTACGCGATCACCGCGGGCGGCGGCGGAGCCGAACAGCGCATCGACGCACCCCCGTTGGCCACCGACCGCTGGACCCACGTCGCGGTGACCTACGGCGCCGGAACCGCCGTCCTGTACGTCGATGGCACCGAGGCCGGCCGCAACACCGCCGTCACCGTCGAACCCCGCCACTTCGGCAACCACATCCGCGCGGCCTACCTGGGCCGGTCCCAGTACGCCGACCCGTACCTGAAGGGCGCGCTGGACGACGTCCGCGTGTACGGCAGAACGCTGACCGCACCCGAGATCGCGGCACTGGCCCGCTGACCACAGGGGGGCGCTCGCCCACCAAGTACGCCACGGCCACGCCGACTTGCGAGCGCCCCCACCACCCGGGCACGGTACGGACCGTGCCCATCAGCCGCCGCAGTGCCCTGGCTCTCCCCTTCTTCGGCGTGTCGCTCTCCCGGACCAGACCCCCGGCCCTGGACACCCCCGCCAAGAAAGAACTCGCCCTCCAGCTCGTCTCCAGCGCCGAGAACTCCTCCTTGGACTGGCGTGCCCAGTACCCCTACATCGAGGACATCCACGACGGACGCGGCTACACCGCCGGCATCATCGGTTTCTGTTCCGGCACCGGCGACATGCTGAAACTGGTCGAGCTGTACACGAGGCGCAGGCCCCGTAACGTGCTCGCGCGGTATCTCCCGGCCCTGCGCTCCGTGTCGGGCGGCGCGTCGCACCGGGGGCTGGACCCGTTCTTCGTGCGTGACTGGCGTGTCGCGGCCCGGGACGCCGTGTTCCGGCGGGCGCAGGAGGACGAGCGGGACCGGGTGTGTTTCGCCCCGGCGCTGCGGCAGGGGAGGGCGGACGGGCTGCGGGCGCTGGGGCAGTTCGCCTACTTCGACGCGTACGTCATGCACGGCGAGTCGGGCTTCGACGGCATCCGCGAACAGGCCACGGCACGCGCGAGGACCCCCGCGAGGGGCGGCGACGAGCGGACGTACCTGACCGCCTTCCTCGACGCCCGGGTCCGGGCGATGCGCCGGGAACCCGCCCACCGGGACACCAGCCGCGTCGACACCGCGCAGCGTCTCTTCCTGCGCGCGGGCAACCTCGACCTGGCCCCGCCCCTGGAGTGGACGGTGTACGGAGACCACTACCGCGTCGGCCGAGGCTGACCCCCGCGCCCCTCAGTGACGCGGACCGAAGAAGTCCACCGGGGTGGTCGCGCCGCCGCTCATCGCGCCGTTGCCCATCTGCTCGAACCGCTGCTGCACATTGGCCGCGAACGCGTGGGACTGCTTGGCGGAGCTGTGCCCGCCCGCGTTCATGGCGACCGTGAGGATCCCGCTGACCGGCGCGCTCGGGGAGGTGCGCACCGGCGTGCACAGGAAGTCGAACTCCTGCGGGGACGGCGAGTCGTACGTCTTGATCCGGCCGCCGCCGAGCGTGGTGGTCTGCCCGCTGCGGAACGCGTCGTCCATCGCGTTGAACACGCCGATCGCCTCCAGGCCCGGCAGGACGTGCCGGCCCCGGCTGAACTGCGGGACCATGCCGAACGCCTGGCCCTGCTTGCCGTTGGCGTAGCGCAGGAGGTGCTCGGGGCCCTCGGTCAGCATGATCGGGAAGGGCGCCCCGTCGAACACCGCGAACAGCTCCTGCTGCTGCGCGAGGAGGCTGTCGCGCAGCCGGAACTCCGACAGCAGCGTGTCGGCCAGCTCCTTCATGCCCTCGCGGATGCCCGCGTCCCAGGTACGCGGCTTGAAATCGGCCACGCAGACCGTGCCGAGGATCATGCCGGTGTTGTCGCGCAGCGGGGTGCCGAGGTAGGAGCGCACACCGAGGTCGTTGACCAGCGCGTTGCCCTTGAAGCGCGGGTAGTCGAACACGTCGTCGAGGGCGAGCTGGGAGCCCATCGCGACGGCGTGCGGGCAGAAGCCGTAGTCGCCGGGGGCCTCACGGGTGAGGTTGGAGAGGTCGAAGGTGACCGAGTTGCCCGCCGCGTCGGTCCGCGCACCCGGGTCGGTGGGGGGCGTGTACATGCCGCGGAACATCTGCTGCTCGTCGCTGATGAAGTTGACCATGGCCAGTGGCGACTGGCTGAACCCGGCCGCGAGCCGCGCCACCCGGTCGAAGGTGGCCTCCGCGCCGACCGCATTGAGGCCGAGAATCTGCAGCCGCAGCCGGCGCTGCTCGCCCGCCAGACGGAGTTCTTCAGGTGAGAGGGAGTCCATGAGATCAGATCAAAGCAGAACTCCGGGTGGTGCGAGGCGCCTCCCCCGGCGATCCCGGTCACTTCAGCCCCGGGCGTAACCAGCTTGTCACCTGCGGTGGTTGGCGGAAGAAGCCCTTGCCAGGCGGACTTCGGGGCCTGGTTGACGGGTGCTCAACTTTTGATTCTGTCCAAAAAGCGCCGTGTTTCAACCAACGCCGATCACTTCCCGTCATTCCTTGCGGCGGCCGTCGCGCGATGTGGTTGGGGCGTACGACAATCGTGCGACGGGCGTGTTTTCGACGCTAACGTGTTCGACTCGCCATGACATCGAGGAATCGAAAGTGTGTCTGAAAATGGGGTGTCGAGCCCGGTGTGCGGCGTTCCCGGCCAGGGGGGACGTGTCCGGCGCAGGGGGAAGAGCTGTTCCGGTGGGGGACCGGTGTGCGGAGCGGGGGGTCCGCGCAGGCTGAACAGACCCTAGGCACGCGCCTGTCGGGCGTGGGTTTGTCCCTTCGACTTCGTCGACCGTTCCGCGCGCCGTCGCGCCGTGGTGACGGCCGTCGCCCATGGCGTGCACCTCCGGCCTGAGGTGTTGCCGAGATCTCGTCGTCTTTTCGCCGTCCTGCGGGCAAGATCAACACTACTGTCGCGTAACGACGGTGGCCGAGTATGAAATGGAGTCAGCTCATGAACAGCTGCGAGGCGGATGCCCGCTGCGTGGCGGTGATCGGCATGGCCTGCCGGCTGCCCGGCGCCGGCGGCGCCGACGAACTGTGGGAGCTGCTGCTCGACGGTGTGGACGCCACCGGGGACACCCCGGCCGAGCGCTACGACGCGGACGCCCTGCACTCCGCCAAGGGCGCCCCGGGCCGGATCACCGCCCGCCGCGCCGGCTACGTCGCGGAAGCGGGGGAGTTCGACGCCGCCTTCTTTGGCATGTCCGAGGCAGAAGCGGTCCAACTGGACCCGCAGCAGCGCCTGCTGCTGATGACCGCCTGGGAGGCACTGGAGGACGCCGGCCGCACCGCCGCCGAACTGGCGGGCACCCGCACCGGCGTCTTCGTCGGCAACGCCCGCTCCGACTACCTCGAGATCGCCCTGCGCCAGGGGGCGGACGGCGCCGACGCCGCCCAGCTGAACAACTTCCGCTCCCTGCTGCCCGCCCGGGTCTCGCACTTCCTGGACCTGCGCGGCCCGAGCGTCGTCGTCGACACCGCCTGCTCCTCGTCCCTGGTCGCCGTCCACCAGGCCGTGCAGAGCCTGCGCGCCGGCGAGAGCCCCCTCGCGCTCGCGGCCGGCGTCAACCTGGTGCTGCGCCCCGACGAGGCCATCGTGATGAGCCAGGCCGGCGGCCACTCCCACGACGGCCGCAGCCGCTTCGGCGACGCGGCGGCCGACGGGCACGCGCCCGGCGACGCGGTCGGCGTCCTCGTCCTCAAGCGCCTCGACCGCGCCAAGGCCGACGGCGACCGCATCCGCGCCGTCATCCGCGGCAGCGCCGTCGGCAACGACGGCCGCACCAGCGACACCGTCCTCAACCCCTCCCTCCAGGGCCAGCTCGACGTCCTGCGCTGGGCCTACGAGGACGCCGGCGTGAACCCGGCCGACGTCGACTACGTCGAGGCCCACGGCTCCGGCTCCCCGTCCCTGGACCCCATCGAACTCACCGCCCTCGGCGAGGTCCTGGGCGCCGGGCGCCCGGCGGACCGGCCGCTGCTCGTCGGCTCGGTGAAGACGAACGTCGGTCACGGCGAGGCCGCCGGCGGCATGGCCGGGATCATCAAGGCGGTGCTCTGCCTGGAGCACGGCCGCATACCCGCGAGCCTCCACCTCAGCACCCCGCGCCCCGACCTCGACTGGGACACCCTCCCCGTCCGCGTCCCCGGCGAGGCCCTGGACCTGCCCGAACACGACGGCCGCCCCGCCTACGCCGGAGTCTCCGGACAGGGCTCCGCCGCGCTCAACGCGCACGTCGTCCTCAGCGAGGCAGCCCCGCCCGACCCCGCCGAGGACCCCGAGGGCGCCGACACCCCCTACCTGCTGGCGCTCTCCGCGCGTAGCGCCGAGGCGCTCACCGACCTCGTCGCCGCCTACGTCCGCTACCTCGCCCCCGACGGCGCCGGAGCCGCGTACCCGGTCCGGGACATCTGCCACACCGCCGCCCTGCGCCGCGACCACCACGAGGGCCACCGGCTGGCCGTCGTCGGCATCAGCCACAAGGACCTGCGCGACGCGCTCATCAGCGGCGCGGCCCACGCCGAGGGCCCCCTCGCCGAACTCGCCGCGCGCTACACGGTCGGCGAGGACGTCGACTGGGGGACCGCCGTCGGCAAGGAGGGCCGGTACGTCCCCGTACCCGGCTACCCCTGGCAGACCAAGCGGTACTGGACCGGCGAGCGCGCCGGGTCCGAGGGCGACGACCTCGCCTCCTGGGTGCTGAGCGAGCACGCCCGCACCGGCTTCGGCGAGGACTCCACCCTCACCGACATCGGCATCGACTCCCTCGCCAAGCTCCGCATCGTCGTCGACCTCGCCAAACGCACCGGCCAGGACGTCGACCCCGAGGAACTCGGCCAGGTCCGCACCGTCGGCGAACTGCGCACGTGGACGCGGACCCTGCTGGCGGCCACCCGATGAGCCGACCGTACGACCTGTACGGCCGGTTCGCCGAGGCCGCCGAGAAGTACCCGGACGAAACGGCCCTGGAAGTCGCCGGAACCGAGCTGACGTACCGTCAACTCCGCCTCGCCGCCGAAGAGCTGGCCGAGAGAATCGGCCAGGTGAAACGGGTCGGCCTGCTCACCTCGCGCACCCTCCCGGCGTACGTCGGCTGGCTCGCCGTCCTGCGGGCGGGCGCGGCCGTCGTCCCCCTCAACCCCGAGCACCCGGGCGCCCGCATCGCGGAGATCGGCCGCTCGGCCGGGCTCGACCTGATCCTCGCCGACGCGGCCGAGGAGGGCATCGGCTCCGTCGGCGTCCCCGTCGTCACCGTCACCGCCGAAGAGGCCGTCGCCTGGGCCGCGTCGGACACCCCCGCCCGGCCGTACGCACCGGCCGCCCCCGACAGCCCCGCCTACCTGATCTTCACCTCCGGCTCCACCGGCCGCCCCAAGGGCGTGCCCGTCGCGCACCGCAACATCTGCGCCTACCTCGACGACCTCGCCGGCCGCTACGGCATCGGACCCGGCAGCCGGCTCTCCCAGTGCTTCGAGCTGACCTTCGACGGCTCGGTGCACGACCTGTTCGTCACCTGGGCCGCCGGCGGTACGCTCGTGGTGCCCCGCCGGGCCCAGCTCATGTCACCCGTCAGGACCGTCAACACCCTGCGGCTGACCCACTGGTTCTCCGTCCCCTCCCTCATCTCCTTCGCCTCCCGCCTCGGCACGCTCACCCCAGGGGCGATGCCGACGCTGGAGTGGAGCGTCTTCGGCGGCGAACCCCTCCCCCTCCAGGCCGCGCGGGAATGGCGCGAGGCCGCGCCGAACAGCCGGGTCGACGTCCTGTACGGCCCCACCGAGGCGACCATCTCCTGCACCGGCCACCTCCTGCCCGACGACCCCGCCGGCTGGCCCGACACCCCGGGCGGCACCGCCCCCATCGGGACTCCCCACCCGGGCGTGGAAGCGGTCCTGCTCGACGAGGACGGCAACCCCGGCGACCTGGGCGAACTGTGCGTGCGCGGCGCACTGCGCTTCTCCGGCTACCTCGACCCCGCCGAGAACACCGGACGCTTCCTCGACGAGGACCTGCGCCCCGCCACCGGACCGCCCACCGACGGCCACTGGTACCGCACCGGGGACCGCGTCGCCCGTCAGGACGGCGTCCTCGTCCACCTCGGCCGCACCGACCACCAGGTCAAGATCCGCGGCCACCGCGTCGAACTCGGCGAGATCGAGGCCGCCCTGCGCCGCCGGGGCGGCGTACGCGACGCCGCCGTGGTCGCCGCGACCGCAGCCGACGGCGAACCGGAGCTGCTGGCCGCCGTCAGCGGGACCGACCGCACCCCCGACGCCCTGTACGAGGCGATCGGCGGCGAGCTGCCGCCGTACATGATGCCCCGGCGCATCACCGTCCTCGGCGAACTGCCGCTTAACGCCAACGGGAAGATCGACCGGCGGGCCCTGCTCGCCTCACTGGGACAAGGCTTGTGACATCCGAGGAGCACTTCGCTCCTCCCACCCCCCACACCTCATCCCCTAGTTGCCGACATGTAAGGCTCCGACATGTTCGACGCCATCGTGGTGGGGGCGCGCTGCGCCGGTGCACCCACCGCCATGCTGCTCTCCCGAGCCGGGTTCCGGGTCCTCATAGTGGACAAGGCGGCCTACGGCACGGACACGCTCTCCACCCATCTGCTGCACCAGCCGGGCGTCGCCGCCCTGGCTCGCTGGGGCCTGCTGGACACCCTGCGCGAGACCGGCTGCCCGCCGATCGAGCGGGTCCGCTACGAGGTCGACGACATCAGGCTCGACGGCTGCGCCCGGGGCGTGGACGGCCAGCGCGCGGCGTACTCCCCGCGCCGCAACATCCTCGACCCGCTCATGATCGACGCCGCCGTGGAGGGCGGTGCCGAATACCGCGAACGGTACGAAGTGAACGGGCTGCTGCACGACGACACGGGGCGTGTCGTGGGGGTACGGGGAAGATCCGGGGGGAAGACCTTCACCGAAACCGCCCGTCTCGTGATCGGCGCGGACGGTATGCGCTCCACCGTCGGCTCCCTCGTGGGAGCGCCGTTCACCGTCGAGCACCCCCGTCTGACCTGCGCTTATTACGCGTACTACCCGAAGGTGACGGACGCCCTCGAACTCTACGAGAAACCCCGCAGCTGGGTGGCCGCCGTCCCCACCCACGGCGACGCGACCCTGGTCCTCGTCTACTTCCCGCAGGACCGCTACCAGGAGGTACGCGCCGACGCCCAGGCCGCCTACCTGAAGCAGGTCGAGGACACCGCGCCCGAGCTGTACGGCCGGATCGAGGGCCTCGAACCGCTGGAGAAACTGCGCGGCACCGGCCGTCAGCAGAACTTCTTCCGCAAGGCCAACGGCCCCGGCTGGGTCCTCGTCGGGGACGCCGGACACCACAAGGACTCCATCACCGCGCGCGGCATCAGCGACGGCTACCGGCAGGTCGAGCTCCTCACGGGACGCCTCGCGGACGCCCTCGGCGACGACCCCGCCGTCCTCGACACCGCCCTCAAGGACTTCAGCGAGGACCGTGACCAGGCCCTCATGGGCGGCTACGAGGCGACCCTCGGCGTCGCCCGCCTCGACCCCCACGAGCAGAAGCTCTCCCTGCTGAGAGCCGTCCAGCAGGACGAGGAACTCACCTCGATCTATTTCGACACAGTTGCCGGAATTGCCCCGGCGAGCGCGCTCTTCACACCGAAGCTTCTCGCCCTGCTGTGACCCCTTGCCCGAACCTGCCCGCCCTTCGACGGGCTTGTGCCGGTGTCAACTGTGCCGTGACGTGCGGAAGTTGCCTCAGGCGTATGCTGACGCTGCGCCATGATCCTGATACGGTGCAGCTCATCGCCGACATTCGAACACGCCGAGTAAACCGGCCGGACGGAAAGCCCTTCCACAGGGACCGACCGTCCGCCGGCCCAGGTGTGTCGCTGCTGTACGAGGAATCAGATGCCAGGCATCCGCGACCGGCGGACCCGTAACCGCTCCGCCCCCCGCAGTCCGCGACTGCGCTCCTCGTTCGTCGTTCCCTTCGTGGTCCCCGCGGTCTGCCTCACCTGCCTGTGGGGTTCGACGGCGGCCCACGCGGCCGACGAGCAGAGCCACGCCGACCGCGTGACCACCCGTACGCTGCCGCACGCCGCGTCCTCCCCCCTCGAAGGGCCGGACGCGCCCGAGGCCCTCCCCGGTTCCGCGACCGGCGGACTTTCCGTGCGCACCACCGCGCCCGAGGAGAGCGCGCTGATCGAGGAGTACCGGGCGATACGCGCGGACCTCGCGCGGGCGACCGAGACGTACTTCGTCCCCGCGACCTTCCGGCAGACCACCGTCTACGCCGGCGAGGTCCGAACGCCCGTGGTCTACACGGATCACACCGACCTCGCCGCCGTCATCGGCGTCCGCGCCGACGCCCTCCTGATCGGCGCGCTCACCGGCGCCGTCGCCGCCCTCGCCCCGGTCCTCGCCGCCTGGCTCGTCGCCCGGCGCCGCAAGCGGGCCTCCGCGGGCGAACTGCGCGACCTGCACGCCTACGCCGAGGAACTCGCCGGCCGCCGCCTCCCCGAGGTCCTCGCCCGCGTCGAGAAGGGCGAGCGCGTCGACCCCGCCACCGCACTCGGCCTCGGCACCCGCCGGCGCGGCTCCGAGGAGATGGCCCGCCTCGCCGCCGTCATCGACCGCGTCGCCCTCGTCTCCGTCGACACCGCGATACGCCAGCACATGGGCCGCGAGGGCACCGAGAAGGTCGTCGCCCAGCTCATCCGGCGCACCCAGATCCTGCTGCACCGCCTCATCGCCCTCCTCGATGACCTGGAGCGCAAGCACGAGGACTCCGACCTCCTGCACGACATCTTCAAGGTCGACCACCTCGCCACCCGCGCCCGCCGGCACGCCGAGAACCTGATGATCCTCAGCGGCACGCCCACCGGCCGCCGCACCAACGCCGCCGTCCCCATCACGGACGTCATGCGCGCCTCCGTCGCCGAGACCGAGGCCTACACCCGGGTCAAGGTCAAGAACGCCCCCGCCGACCGCCGTACGGCCCTGGCCGCGCGCGCCGTCTCGGACGTCACGCACCTGCTCGCCGAGCTGATCGAGAACGGCACCAGCTTCTCCCCGCCGGAGACCCAGGTCGCCGTCAGCGCGATCCGCGTCGCCAAGGGCCTCGCCATCCACGTCGAGGACCACGGCCTCGGCATCCCGCCCGCCCAGCGCCACCAGGCCAACCAGCTCCTCGCGAACCCGCCGCGCCTGGACCTCACCGCCCTCGGCGAGGACCCCCGCCTCGGCCACTTCGTCGTCGCCAGGCTCGCCGAGCGCCACGGCATCAAGGTCGAACTGCGCGAGTCCGTCTACGGCGGCACGCTGAGCATCGTCCTGGTCCCCGTCGACCTCCTCGAAGAGGTCGGCTCCCCGGTCCTCGACCAGCTCCAGGCCGCCGCCGCGGCCACGATGGACGCGGCCCTCACCGCACCGGAGCGCCAGGGCCTCGCCGCCGGCACCGAGCAGGTCCCGGCCGGCGCCGAACACCTCCTGGTCGGCGCGGGCGCGCACACCGGCTTCGACCTGCCCACCCACACCCGGCTCGCCGACTACGACGGCTTCCCCGAGTACGCGGGCGCGGGCCTTCTCCCCCCGGCCGCCGCCGGCCACCCCGAACCCCAGCCGTCGTACGACTACCAGCCGGCCGCGTACGAACCCCCGCCCGCCGAACCCGTCGCGTCGTACGACCAGGTGTCCTACGACAGCACGCCCTACGACACGACGTCCTACGACAACGTGTCCTCCGCGACCTACGGCAGCGGCCTCACCGCGCCCGAGGCCCCGGCGGAGTACGGGGCGCCCTACGAGCCGTACCCCCCGCAGGCACCCGGGCCCTACGGCCCGGGGGGTACAGGGCTGTACGCCGAGCAAGCGGTTTCCCCCTCCTACCAGCAGGAACCGCCGCAGAACCCGCAGTACGGCTACGGCACCGCCGCGACCCCGGCAGCCGAGCAGTACCAGCGGCAGGACCGCCCCACGACACCCCAGGCGGCGGCACCCATGACGGGCAACTCCCCCCTGACCACCCCCGACGTACTGCCACGGCGCACCCGTGGGGCCGCCCTCGCGCAGCAACTGCGCAAGGAGGCCGCCCAGTTCGGCGAGGGCGGGGAGCCCGACGAGAGCGTCATCTCCCCCGACGTGTCGGCCCGCGCGCTGAGCGCCATCCAGAGGGGCCTGAAACGAGCGCAGTCGCCCGAGACGGACCCTCCGCCCCTCGGGCAGTACGACGACGAAGGGCCCTGATGCATACCAAGTGTGAAGGAACGTTACGGAATGAGTGAGCAGGTACACCCCGGTCCGCAGCTGGACTGGCTGCTGGACGACCTGGTGGACCGGATCCCCGAGATTCGCTGTGCTGTCGTGCTGTCGGGGGACGGCCTCCTCATCGGCAAGTCGAAGGACATCCGCCGCGACGACGCCGAGCACCTCTCGGCCGTCGGGTCCGGCGTGCACAGCCTCGCGCGGGGCGCCGCACGCCACTTCCACGGCGGACCCGTCCAGCAGACGGTCATCCAGATGGAGAAGGCGTACCTCTTCATCACGGCGGCCGGGCAGGGCGCGCGCCTCGCGGCGTTCGCCTCGGACACCGTGGACATCGGCATGATGGCCTACGAGATGGGCACCCTGGTCAAGCGCGTCGGCACCTATCTGAGCGCCCCGCCACGGATGCAGGGCCCTCCTGGCGGCCTGGGCCAGGATGTCTGAGCCCCGTTGGTCGGAGGCGTCCGGCGGGGGGCGTTACTTACGGCCCTACGCCATCACGGGCGGCAGGACCCGGCACTCCCAGCACGCCTTCACGCTGATCACCCAGATCGTCTCCCGGTCCGTGGCGGACACGGACCAGGAGGCGGTCGCGCCGGAGGCGGCCAAGATCCTGGAGCTGTGCCGGGACCGGGCGGTGGCGATCGCCGAGATCGCCGCCCTCATCGACCTGCCCGTGAGTGTCGTGAAGATCCTGTGCGGAGATCTCCTCAATACCTCGCTGATCCTAGTCCAGTCGCCGCCCGGCAAGGAAAGCCAGCCGGACGTCGAACTCATCGAAAGGGTGATGGATGCCATCCGTCAACTCTGAACCCGTCCTGCCGACGGCCCTGAAGATCCTGGTGGCGGGCGGATTCGGCGTCGGGAAGACCACGATGGTGGGCTCGGTGAGCGAGGTGCCGCCGCTGGAGACCGAGGAGCGCATGACCGAGGTCAGCCGGGGCGTCGACGACCTCTCCGGCGTGGAGAACAAGGTGGCCACCACGGTCGCCATGGACTTCGGCCGGATCACCGTCGCCTCCGACCTCGTCGTGTACCTCTTCGGCACGCCCGGCCAGGACCGCTTCTGGTTCATGTGGGACGACCTTGCGAACGGGGCGCTCGGGGCGATCGTCCTCGCGGACACGCGCCGGCTCGACGCGTCCTTCGCCTCGATCGACTTCTTCGAGTCCCGGGAGATTCCCTTCGCGGTCGGGGTCAACTGCTTCCATGGGCGGCGGGAAGCTTCCGTGGAACAGGTCCGGGCGGCTCTCGATCTCGATCCCGGTATACCGGTCGTCCTGTGCGATGTGCGGGACCGGAACTCCAGCCGTGAGGTGCTGCTGTCGGTGCTTCAGGTGGCCAGGATGCGAGCCGCTGCGCGGCTTAGCAGGCTCGGCCACGGTTGAGTGTTTTGAAGGGGGAGGCGGGGGCTGTTGTCGATCGAGTGCGGCGCCGTCGTGGCTTGTCGCGCAGTTCCCCGCGCCCCTTAGGGGGCTTCCCATAGTGGGTATGTGACGGTTTGTGGTGCCTTATCCGGCCTATCGGCCGTGAACGTGAGTGTTATCCGGGTGTAGTGCCGGGCCTTCCCCGCTCTCGGGGTGTCCAGGCGGACCCTCACCGGGTAGCTGTGGAACGTGCCCGCCGCGCAGTACGGGACGCAGTCGTTGATCGCGTTCAGGCCCTGGGCCTCCGCTTCTGCCGAGGTCCAGCTGGACCAGTGCAGGGAGGTCAGGCGGCTGTTGCCGTCGCCGCAGGCCAGGATGTAGTCGGTGGGGCGGGTCTGGGGGTGTCCCGCGCAGTCCAGGAGGGCCGTGCGGGGGTGGTGGTGGGGTGTTGCCGTGTTCGCCGCCGCCAGGGATGCCACCGCGCATAGCGCCAGGGCGGTTCTCTTCATGTACCTGGGCATGTCCCGCTCCCTGCGCCGGTCGTTCTCCACTGTCGACGCTACGACCCTCGGCAGGGCTACACCACTTCTCGGGCTCGGGCGAAGAACACGAACTCCTTGCCGGGGCGGTCGGGGGCGTCTCTGATCTCCTCGACGGTGAAGCCGTGGGTCGTCAGGGCGGCGGTGACCTCGTCGCGCTCGCGGAAGCGGAGGGTGGAGAGGGAGCGGAGTTCCTCGGCGGTGGACTTGAGGACGATCACGGTCCGGAAGGTCACCAAGGGCCAGGAGACGTCGGTGACCTCGTGCCAGGTCTCCACCTCGCCGGTGCCGGGTACGTCTACGAGGCGGCGGGACTGCTCGGGGTTCCACTCCTCCCACGCCCGCCGCGCCGGGTCCCGTGTCTCGAACACGAACCGGCCGCCGGGGCGGAGAGCCTCGCGCACGCCGCGCAGGGTCCCTTCCCAGAGGGGTTCGTCCACGACGGCCTGTGCGGCGTTGCCGGTCATGACGGCCAGGTCCACGCTCAGGTCGGGCAGCGTGGTCGCGTCTCCGTGCAGCCAACGCACCTTGTCCGCACCGGACTTGGCGCGCGCGAGGTCCAGTGAGGCGCCCGCTGGATCAACTCCCGTGACGTCGAAGCCCTGTTCGGCCAGCAGGAACGCCAGGGTGCCGGTGCCGCAGCCGACGTCCAGGATCTGACGTGCGCTCAACTCCCTTGCGATGCCCACATATACGTCGAGGTCTGGGCGGTCGTTGTCGAGCGGGTCGTAGAAGGCGGCCAGTCTCGGGTTCGTGTACGCCTCGTCCGTCATGCCGGTCAGGCTAGGGAGGACCGGAGCCGTCCGCATCCGCATTTCGTGCCTTGCGGTGTGCCGCCACCCGTTCCCGTGTCGCGCAGCGGGCCGAGCAGTAGCGGCGGGTCGAGCCGCTCGTGCTCGTCACGAAGACGTTCTCGCAGGCCGATGACGCGCATACGCCGCCCGGCGGGAGCTGGCGGTCCCACAGGAGGACGGCCAGCGTCATGCAGGACGACGCGAGGAACCACTCCGCCCAGGGGGCCTCGTCGTGCCGGTCCAGGTGGAGGTGCCAGGGGGTGCCGCCGCCGTGGGAGGTCAGGCGTACGGGGCCGCAGCCCTCGGCGAGGAGGCGGTTGAGGCGTCCGGCCGCGGAGTCTACGGACCCGGCGGCGAAGACCTCGCGCAGGCGCAGGGCCGCTTCCCTCATGCCCTCGATGTCACCGGGGGACAGGTCCAGGGGTTCGGCCTCGCCGTACTCGCGCAGGACCTCGGCGACGGTGTCCGTGCGGGGTTCGCCGGACGTGAGGACGTTGACGAGGGCGACGGTGCGGTGGGCGGTGCGGGCGGGGGAGTGACGGGTGAACCAGTCGTCGGGGGAGGGGTCCATGGGGGTGAGTGTAACGGCCTTGGCTGGATACGCTGTTACTTTGTAACGTCGGGTTGATGAGAAGACGTTATGGCTTGGCCCGCTACCTCCTCGGCGCGGGTGCCGCCCGCACAGGCGACGAGATGTCCGGCCCGGCCCTGCTCCTCGCCGGTACGGCGACCACCGGTTCCGGCCCACTCCTGCTCGCCGCGCTCACGGCATCGGCGGCTCTCGGCGGCCCGGTCCTCGGCGCCCTCCTCGACCGCACGCCCCACCCCGGCCGCCTCCTGGGCGGAGCGCTGGCGACATACGCCACGACCCTGCTGCTGGTCCGATGGACCCTCGGCACGCTCCCGTTCCCCGCCGTCCTGTCCCTCGCCCTGACCGCCGGCCTCTTCGCCCCCGCCCTGGCAGCGGGCTGGACCTCCCGGCTCCCCGCCATCACCGAACACCTCCCGCGCGCGGGAGCACTGGACGCGGCGTCGTACGAGTTCGCGGCACTCGCGGGCCCCGCGCTGGCCGGGGTCGTGGCGCTGACGGCGGGCGCGGACGCGGCCCTGCTGACAGCGGTGGCGCTGATCGCGTGCGCGCTTCCGGCGGCGTGGAGTCTGCCGGGGGGAGGGACGGGGGTCTCGGAGGAGGCGCGGAGTCCCGGGCGGGGGGCTCGCGGGACCGGCGGTGCGGGGGCGGGCGCGGGCGCTGGTGGGCGGCAGCGGCCGGGGCAAGGGGTGGAGAGGAAGTCGGCGGGCGGTGGGGGAGTCCCATCGTGCGGGGGCATGGCTGAGGTGCCGGAGCCGGGCGGAGGCATGGCCGGGGTGTCGGAGGAGGAGGCGCGGAGTTTCGGGCGGGGGGTGCGCGGGACCGGGGGTGGGGGCGCTGTCGGGCGGCAGCGGCCGGGGGAAGGGGCGGAGAGGAAGCTAGCGGGCGGTGGGGGAATCCCGCAGTGCGGGGGCATGGCTGGATTGCCGGAGGCGGCGCGGAGTTTCGGGCGGGGGGTGCGCGGGACCGGGGGCGTGGGCGCTGGCGGGTGGCAGCAGCCGGGGGAAGGGGCGGAGAAGAAGTCGGCAGGCGGTGCGGGAGTCTCGCCGTGCGGGGGCATGGCTGGGGTGTCGGAGGTGGCGCGGAGTCTCGGGCCGGGCGCGAGCGGGATTGGGGGTGAGGGGGTGGAGCCTGGTGGGGGCGTTGGCGGGTGGCAGCAGCCGGGGGAAGGGGCGGAGAAGAAGCCGGCAGGCGGTGCGGGAGTCCCACCGTACGGTGGTGTGACTGGGGTGACGGAGCCGTGCGGAGGCATGGCCGGGGTGTCGGAGCCGTGCGGGGACGCGGCTAGGGTGTCGGAGCCGTGCGGAGGCATGGCTGGAGTGTCGGAGCCGGGCGGTGGCATGGCTGGGTTGCCGGAGTCGCGCGGGAGCATGGTTGGGGTGCCGAAGCCAGGCGGTGGCGTGACGTCCGTGTCAGGTGGGCTCCCGGCGGCGATGTCCGGCCGAGCCCTGGTCCCCGGCCCGCGCGAAGCCTCGGGGCCAGCTCCAGCCACCCGCACCGGCCTGCTTCCCGACCTCCGCGCAGGGTTCCGTGCTCTCCTCCGTATCCGCCCCCTCGCCCGAGCCACCCTCACCTCCACCCTCTCCCACGCCGGGCTCGGTGCCTTTACGGCCGTCACCCCCTTTCTCGGCGTCCAAGCCTTCGGTGCCGAGAGCGCGGGGGCCTTTCTGCTTGCCGTCCTTGCGTTCGCGTCCCTCCTCGCGAGCCTCGCTCTGGCCCGCCGCCCCGGGGTGCTCAGCCCCGATGCCCTTCTTCTCGCGAGCACCGTCCTGATAGGAAGCGCCTTTCTCCTCGCGGTGGTCGACCCCCTCGCCGCGTCCGTCCTCGCCGGACTCGGTGCCGGGCCCCAGCTCGTCGCCGTCTTCGCGATCCGGCACCGGGAAGCTCCCGAGCGGCTGCGGGGGCAGGTCTTCAGCACCGGGGCGAGTCTGAAGATCAGTGGGTACGCGGTCGGCGCGGGGGTCGCGGCCGTCTGCCCGCCCGGAGAGGCGCTGGTGGCCGCCGCCGGGTTCCAGGCCCTCGCCGTGGCCGGGTTTCTCGTCCTCTCCCGTACCGGCGATCAGCTCCTCTCCCGTACCGGCGATCGGCCGAAATCGGCTGCCGGGACGTGTGGTTGACTACCCGAATGCTCCACGAATCGGTGCTGAGAACGAAGGAACTGCCTGCCGCCGACCGGTTCGAGGCATGGACGGAACGGCTGGGCCGTACGCACGCTCCGATGCGGCTGCTCAGCGACTGTGCGGACGACTACCACGGCGTCCAACGCCTCATCCTGCTCGGCGAGGTGACGATCTGGCCGGCCTCCTTCGACCACCTCGTCTTCCAGCGCACCCCGCGCCTGGTGCGGCAGTCGGACCCGGAGGTGTACCACCTGTCGCTGCTCCTGCGCGGGGAGGGCGCGGCGGACTGGGGCGAGCGGCAGGCCGCGTACCGGGTGAAGGATCTGCACGTCAGCCACTCGTCGCGCGCGTTCGAGGTGTCCACGGGACCCGACCCGGTGTCGATCGTCGGCGTCGAGATACCCCGCAGCGCGGTCGTCCTGCCGGGCCGCCGCGCGGAGGACAAGGTGATCGGCCGCGTCGACGGCCAGTCCGGACTGGGCGCGCTGCTCACCCAGTTCCTGATCCAGCTCGCCGACGACACCACGCCGTACCGCCCGACGGACGCCACGCGTCTCGGCACGGTCGTCGTGGACCTGGTGACCGCCCTGTTCGCGCATCTCCTGGACGCCGAACGGGCCGTGCCGCCGGAGACCAGGGCGCGCGCGACGACCCTGCGGATCAAGGAGTTTGTCCGCCGCAACCTGGCCGACCCGGACCTCAGCCCCGCCACGATCGCCGCCGCCCACCACGTCTCCCGCAGCTACCTGTACCGCCTCTTCCAGGCGGAGGGCCTCACGGTCGCGTCCTACCTGCGCGAGCAGCGCCTGAAGAACGCGCACCGCGACCTCACGGACCCGGCGCTGAGCACCCTCCCCATCCACGCGGTCGCCGCCCGCTGGGGCTTCCCGCGCGCCGCCGAGTTCACGCGCGCGTTCCGCTCCGCGTACGGCGACACGCCCAGCGACGTGCGCGCACAGGCGGGGCGCGGGGGATTGTCGCCGACCGGAGCGCCGTAGGCGGGGCAGTGGACGCAATGCGTCATGCCTGTGGACTGTGCGCCAACGACACGCGCCCGGCCCATGCTTGATGCTGGTGATCACCGCGCAGGGCACACGTCCCGAGGTCGGTCCAGGATCACTGGGGAGTCCTGGCACGCACCGGGCGCCCTGCAAAAGAGGCGGGTCCGTACCCAAGGGGTGGAGCCCCCCGGGTACGGACCCGCCTCGCGCGCGCGGACTCAGCGGCCCACGGTGATCACTCCTCCCGCCATGCTGCCGCCGTCGTACACGACCTTGCCCGTCGACTTCTGCCAGACCTTGATCCGGAAGGTGTCGGGGCCGTCGGTCGCGGTGATCCGGAAGACGTACCCGGACGCCTTGTTGACGCTGCCGGTGCCCTGGTAGACGGCCTGCTTGCCGGTGACGACCAGCCAGTCCGAGCCGGTGCCGCGCAGCGACACGCCGGGTGCGGTGAACGTGGCGCGGCCGGTCGGGACGGTCGCCTTCTTGCCGTACGCGGCGGCGAAGGAGAACGCCGCCCGGCCCTTCGGGGACAGCAGCAGGCCCGCGCCCGACGCCTTGCCCGCCCGGTCGTACACGACCAGCTCGGGCAGGGTCGTCGTGGCGGTCCCGCCGTCGTCGTCCTTGACCGTGACGACCGGTCGGCGGATGCCGGCCTTGGTGTAGCGGTGCTCGGCCTTGCAGACGGGACCGGTGTACGGCTTGCTGCCGTCGGCCCAGTCGATCGTGCAGGTGTGCGTGTCACGGGCGCCCGCGTCGGTGAACGAGGCTGTCACGGAGGCCGGTTGGCCGATGGACACCGGCGACGGTCCTGACACCTTCGTGATGACCGGCGCCGCGTTCGCGACCTTCACCGTCACCGTGTCGCGGCTGCCGCCACCCGCGATGGCGAGCTGGAACGTGCCGTTGTCCGCGCACGTCACCGTCGTGGCCGCCTTGGCCGGGTCGGCTACCTTGCACGGCGCGCCGCCCTCCACGGACCACTTCGCGCCCGGCGCGCCGGAGGCCGTACCGCTCAGCGCGATCGGCGAGCCCTCGGTGCCGGAGACGTCGAGGCCGGCGTGCACGACGGTCACCGGGTCGATGCTGGACAGGGTCGGCACGACCTTCTTGATCAGGCCGTTCGCGTCGAACTCCATCTTGTCGATGGTGGTTTCGCGGTGCGTGCCGTCACCGCCGGGGATCGCGAACCGGTGGTAGGCGATGTACCAGTCGTCGGAGTTCGGGACCTGGACGACCGAGTGGTGTCCCGGACCCTTGATGCCGAGCGAGAGGTCCTTCTCCAGGATCACGCCCCGCTTGGTCCACGGACCGGTCGGGGAGGGCCCGGTGGCGTACGCGACGCGGTAGTCGACGTCCCGCGTGTCGTTCTCCGACCACATGAGGTAGTACGTGCCCTTGCGCTTCACGACGAACGTGCCCTCGTTGTAGCCGCTCGGGGTGATGTCCTTGAACGTCGACATGTCCAGCGACGTCATGTCGGGGTTGAGCTTCGCGACGTACGCGCGGCCGTTGCCCCAGTACAGGTACGTCGTCCCGTCGTCGTCCGTGAACGTCGCCGGGTCGATCATCTGGCCCGGCAACTGGCCCGCCTTCAGCAGGGGTTTGCCGAGCGCGTCCTTGAACGGGCCGGTCGGGGAGTCGGAGACGGCGACGCCGATGTTCGCGTCGGCGCAGAAGTAGAAGTAGTACTTGCCGTTCTTCTCGGCGATCGTCGGCGCCCACGCCCTGCTGTCGGCCCAGGAGATGTCCGGACCGAGGTCCAGGATCACGCCGTGGTCCGTCCAGTGGACGAGGTCCTTCGACGAGTACGCCTTGAACTGCGTACCGCTCCAGCCCTCGAAGCCGTCCGTCGTCGGGTAGATGTAGAAGGTGTCGCCGAAGCGGACGATGTTCGGGTCGGCGTTGAGACCCGGCAGCACCGGGCTCTTCATCACGACCGCCGACACGGTCCAGGTGCGCTTCTTGCCGTCGCCGCCGGTGACTTGGTACGTCACCGGCTTGCTGAAGTCCTGCACGCTGCCCGAGGCGGGGCTGATCGCGGCGCCCTTGGCGATGGTGAACTCCGGTGCCAGGCGCCGGAGATCGGTGCCCTCCTTGACCGGCAGGGTGACCTTGCCGTCGGAGACGATCGCGTCGACCTTCAGCTGCGGCAGGGTGGCGCGGGCGATCCCCGTCGTGTTGCCGCTGATCTCCATGACCTCGGCGGCCGTCAACGCCCGCCCGTAGACACGGAAGTCGTCGACCTCACCCGTGAACGCCGGGTCCGCCGCGTACAGGGACTTGCCGATGTACCCCGAGTAGTCCTTGGCCGCGTCGTACAGCTCCGACGGCTTGACGGTGGTCGTCGTGCGGGCCACCTCGACGCCGTCGGCGTACAGGACCATCGTCCCGGTCGCCCCATCCAGGGTGACCGTGACGTGCTGCCACTGGCCCGCCGGGAGCGCCGAGTTGCCGGTCAGCTTCGACTCGGCCGACCAACTCGCCTTCGTGATCGCCGAGTAGAGGGTCGAGCCGCCGTTGGAGGGAGTGGCGAACAGGTACTTGTCACTGTCCGGGCCGAGTGCGAACAGCCACTGGAAGTTGGAGCCGCCCTGCCACTTCGCGTACGTCGAGACGGTGACCGAACTCGCGTCCTTCAGAACCCCGTTGGGGATTTTGACGTACGTTCCACCGGACAGCTTGGCCGAGCCGCCGTGCACGCCCGTGCCGAACTCCGGGGAGCCCACGTACGTGCCGTGGTTGCCGTGACCGCTGGAGTCGACGGCGATGTTCCCCTTCGTCTCGTCGAAGTTGTAGTGCACGAGCAAGTCGGCCGGTACGTCCGGGCCTTCGGCCGAGACGGTCACCGTCGCCTTGAGTGAAGTCCCGTCCGCCAGCTTGCCGTTGACCTCGAAGGTGCCGGGCTGCTTGTACGCGTCCGCCGGGACCGCGTCCCACGTGACCGCGACCGGGCGGTCCACGCCGTCGGCGTACCGGGCGATGACCGTCGCCGGGAGCACCGGGGGCTGACCGGTCTTCGTCTTCACGGTGACGTCCTGGACGCTCTCCACCAACTGGTCCGGCTGGTAGGCGCGCAGGAGACGGTCGTACTCGGCCTTCGTGACCGGCAGGACCGTGCCGTGCCGGGGGCGGGCCGGGAGTTCGTAGTTCGTGGACGGGGTCCACACGCCCTTGTCGAGGTCGGTCGTCTCGAACGGGATGTAGCCACGGCCGCCGAACTCGTCGAGGAACGCGTACCACTTGTCCTCGGTGTTCGACTTGAACACCAGCGGGCCCTCGGCCGCGCTCATCGTGCCCTTGCCGATGCCCTCGGCGACCGGCGTCCACGAGGTGTTGAGCAGCGAGTCGCTCTTCTCCTCGAAGATGAACTTGCTGTTGGGCGTCGACGAGGTGTTGTTCCGCTCGTCCTTCGAGAGGCGGTAGTACGTGTCGTCGTGCTTGATGACCGTCGAGTCGATGACCGAGTAGCCCCGGTCCACCCACACCTTCGGCTCGCTGAACGTGTAGAAGTCACGCGTCGTCGCGTACATCATGCGGTTGTACGTGTCGCCGGAGTGCGCCTCGTTGTCGTACAGCTTCGACGCCCAGAACACGACGTACTCGCCGAGCTTCGAGTCGTAATACGCCTCAGGGGCCCAGGTGTTGCCCGCGCTGTCCGGGGAGATCCGCACCAGGCGCTGGTTCGTCCAGTGCGTCAGGTCGGTGGACTCCCAGACCATGATGGACTTGCTGCCGGTGCGCTGCGAGGCGTCCCAGTCGCCGTTGCCGTAGATCCTGAGGTCGGTGGCGATCTGGTAGAACTTGTCGCCCTCGGGGGAGCGGATGATGAACGGGTCGCGCAGGCCCTGTTCGCCGAGCGTCGACGTCAGCACCGGGCGGCCGTTGTTCAACTCCCGCCAGTGCAGCGGGTCGTTGCCCTTGCTCAGGCCGAAGTAGAGCTGCTCGCCGTCCGAGGTGCCCTCGCCGGTGAAGTAGCTGAAGAGGTAGCCCTCGGGCTTCTGCGCGGCGGGGAGTTCGGGGACCTTCGCGGTGAGGACGCGCGTCGTGCTCTGCGTGCCCTTTGTGACGGTCGCCGTCAGGGCTGCGGTGGTCGCGCCCTCGCCGTGCGCCGGGCGGTGGACGATGCCGTCCGCCGAGACGGCCGCCGGGTTCGCCGACGTCCAGGTCACCGTCGTGCCGTACGCGCCGGTCGACGGGAGGGCCAGGTTGCCGCGTACGTCGTCCAGGTTGTGGACGGTCAGGGTGTCGGCGGCCTGCCGGACCGCCGTCGCGTCGTCGAACGTGGGCAGGACCGTCACCTCGAAGGACTTCGTGTCGTTCACCGCGCCCTTGCGGAGCGTCGCCGTCAGGGTGGCGTGGCCGTTCGGCTCGCCGGCCGCCGGGCGCGTGACCTTGCCGGCCGCCGAGACGACGTCCGGGTTGTCGCTGGCCCACGTGATGTTCGAGCCGCCCGCCGTACCCGACTTCGGGAGCGTCAGGTCTGTCGTCACCGCGCTCGTGTCGCCCAGCGTCAGCGCCGCCTTGTCCGCCGCGACGCCCTCCGTCGCGATCGGCAGCGACAAGGTCTCCACCTCGGTGCCGGTCAGCGCGCGGTCGTACACACGGAAGTCGCGGATCTTGCCCTGGAACAGCTTGTCGCCGGGGTACACCGACTTGCCGATGTAGTTCGCGGTCGTCGTGCCGCCCCCGATCGAACCCGGGGTCAGCGTCACCGAGGTGTTGCGGCCGACCTCCGCGCCGTCCTCGTACAGGATGCCCGTCGTGCCCGACTGGGTGTACGTCACGTGCTTCCAGACGTCCCTGGCCAGGTTGTGGCCGTCGTCCGCCCTCGTGTTCTGCTCCGTGGACCAGTTGCCCGACGCGATCGAGGTGCGCAGGGCGTTGCCGGTCGTGAACAGGTAGCCGTTGCCCGCGGTGCCGCTCGTGTTGCCGAAGCCGTACAGGAAGTACGGGGCCTGCTGGGCCGCGTCCATCTTCACGTCGAAGGCGACGCTGATCGCGTCCATGCCCTTCATGACGTCGTTCGGGAGCTTGACGTAGGTGTCCGAACCGTTGAACGTCAGGCCGTCCGACCAGGTGCCCGTGCCGTTCAGGACGCCGTCGCGGCCGTGGCCCGAGGCGTCCGGGACGGTGGGTGTGCCCGGGGAGGCGTCGAGTTTGTACCAGAGGGCCAGGCCGTCGGTGAGGGTGTCGGGGGCGGCGTGCGCTGTGACGGCCGGAGCGAGGGCGATCACCAGGGAGGCGGCGGTGAGGCCGGCCAGCCGTCTCGCGCGGCTTTTTTTGGCGCCGGGGGGTGCGTTGTGCTGCGGCATGTTCTTGATTCCCTGTCGGAGGACACGAGGACACGAAGGGATGGGGGAGGGCGTGACTCCGCGGCCTTTCGTCTGGAAGGCCGTGGGGTTACAGCTGTGTGACGTCGTGTTGCGAGAGTGTCAGTCGGGGTGTGGAGGCGCGTCAAGGGGTCTCGAACAATGTCCGACGGGTCGAACGGGGTGGTGGGGGCGGTTTGTTGGGGTGGGAGAGGTGTGTGGCGGGGTGCGGGTAGTGGTGGGCTGGTCGCGCAGTTCCCCGCGCCCCTGAAAAGACGGGGCGGGTGTCGGTGGGGTGGGTGCGGGTTGTCGTGGGCTGGTTGCGCTTGCGCGGCGGTCGCCGCATATCGGTACAGCCCCGCGCCCCTGAAAAGACCAGGGCGGGTGTCGTGGGGTGGTTGCGCTCGCTCGGCGGTCGCCTCATCCGTGGGCGGGCCGCATCCAGGTGCGGGGCGTGGGTTCCTTCGGGAAAATTCAGGGGTGACAAGCGACTACGGCGATGAGCTGCTTGTGCGGCTGCGGTCGCTGACCGCTCAGGCTCGGGAGCGGGCCGAGGTGCAGCGGTCTCAGGTGGAGTTGGCTATTGCCTTGCAGCGGGGGATGTTGCCTCGGGATTTGCCTTGTCCGCCCCGGGTGCGGCTGGCTGTTCGGTATGAGCCTGCTTGTTATGGGCTCAATGTCGGTGGGGACTGGTACGACGCCTTTGCGTTGCCGGGTGGGCGGCTTGCTCTGTCCATCGGGGATGTTCAAGGGCACAACATCGAGGCTGCTGCCTTTATGGGACAGGTTCGAGTGGGGCTGCGGGCACTTGCTTCCGTGACCAGTGATCCCGGCGAGCTGCTCGCTCGGACCAACGATCTGCTGTTCTCCCTCGGGAGCGACCTCTTCGCCACCTGTACGTTCCTGCGGCTCGACCCTGTCACCGGCGTGCTGGAGAGTGCCCGCGCCGGGCATACGCCGTTCGTCTGGGCCACCGCCGACGGGCGGTCCGGTGTCGCCGAGGACGAGCCCGGGCCGCCGCTCGGGATCCAGCCCGGCGCCGCGTACCCCGTCTCGCGGCACCACCTGACCAGCGGGGGCGTCTTCGTGCTGCTGACGGACGGGGTCGTGGAGGGGCCCGCGATGCCTCTGGACGAGGGGCTCTCCACGGTCGTCCGGCTGGCCGGGATCGCGGCTGTCGCCGGGCTGAGCACGGAGTCCCTGGCGGCTGCGGTGATCGAGGGGGCCACGCGGGTCGGGCACGAGGACGACGCGGCCGTGCTGGTGGTGGGGCACGACGAGCCGGGGCAGGGGGAGTGGCCGCTCTCGTCTGGCCGACCCGGTGGTCACGGTGTCTGATGGATCATGTGGTGGACACCGACACCGACACCGACACCGACACCGGGAACCTGCGCCGAGCGGCGGTCTTCGTCGTGCAGACGCTCGCCGTGGCCGCCTGCTACTACGGCGCCGGGCGGCTCGGGCTGCTGCGCAGGCTCACCGTGGAGGAGACGGTGTTCACGCCCGTGTGGCCGCCGACCGGCGTCGCGCTGACCTGCCTGCTGATCATCGGGCTGCGGGCCTGGCCCGGCATCGCGCTCGGGTGCCTCTTCGTGATCCTGCATCTCACCTCCGGCGAGATGCACCCCCCGATGCTCGCGAACCTCACCGGAAACGTCGCCGCCCCCGTCTGCGCCTACCTCCTCCTGCGCCGCGTCGGCTTCCGCACCGACCTCACCCGCCTGCGCGACGGCGTCACCCTCGTCTTCCTCGGCGCGCTCACCGCGATGCTGATCAGTTCCACGACCGGCGTCGGGATCGCGGTCCTCACCGGGGACCTCGGCGCGTCCAGCTTCTGGCCGGTGTGGGTCGCGTGGTGGGTCGGCGACGCGATGGGCGTGCTGATCGTGACGCCGCTGCTGCTGATGGCGTACCGGGCGCGGGGTCTGCCGAGCCTGGCCCGCTGGAAGGAGGCGACCGCGCTGGCGGTGACCGCCTGCGTCGTCGTACCCGTCGCCACGCACGACCACGTCAACATGCTGTTCCTGACCTACCCGGTGCTGATCTGGGCGGCCCTGCGGTTCGAGCTGCCCGGCAGCATGCTGTGCGTCCTGCTCGCGTCCGTCCTCGCGACGGTCGCCGCGACCGACGGCGCCGGCCCCTTCGCGGGGCTCACACACGTCGAGGTCATGCTGAAACTCCAGGCGTTCAACGGGGCCACCGCCCTCACCGCGCTCCTGCTGTCCGCCGTGATCACCGAGCAGCGCAACACCCGCCGCTCGGTGGAACGCGCCTGCGAGGAACTCGCCGAGGTCCTGGAACACCTCACCGCCGCCGACCGCGTCTACCCGCCGGACCGCTCCAGCAGGTGACCGACGGCCTCGACGACGTCCGCGACGCTGTGATGCGGTACGTCGAGACCCTCCGGCCAGGTCCGGCCCCGTACCCAGATCGCCCGCAGCCCCGCGCCCGCCGCCCCCGCGATGTCCTTGACCGGGTCGTCCCCCGTCATCCAGTCCCCGGCGGTCAGCTGCGTCCCGCACCGGGCCGCCGCCAGCTCGAACAGGCGCGGGTCCGGTTTGCGTACGTCGATGTCGCCGGACGCGGCGATGCCGTCCACGAGGTCCGCGAGGCCGGCGGAGCGGATCTTCGCGCGCTGGAGGTCGGACGAGCCGTTCGTCACGACGCCGACGCTCCAGCCGTGCTCCCGCAGCCGCCCGAGGCTCTCCAGCACGTCCGGACGGCACACCACCGACGCCGCCATCCGGTCCACGTACACCCGCCACAGGTGCTCCGGCGACTCCACGATGCCGAACGCCTCCGGCAGCCGGCCGAGGACGTCCCGGCCACCGTTCTCGGCCAGCTCAGTCAGCAGCCACTCCCCGACCGCCGGGTCGTACCCGTGGTCCCGGCACAGCCCGGCGACGGTGGCGGAGAGGGCGGCGGCACGGTCGACGAGAGTGCCGTCGAGATCGAAGAGGGCGAGACGCATGAAGTGACCTTATCCGCAGGTCAGTCCGCTGCGGGATAGACCTTGATGATCTTGCCCTGGGAGTCGGCCTCCACGTGTCCGGAGCTGCCGTACTCGTCGGTGAGGTACAGGTTGAGGGTGACCGGAGTGTCGAAAACGGTCACCGGCGGACTCACGAGCAGGAACCGCGTGTCGGGGTGGGGGACGTTCAGCCTCTTGGTGGCCTCGGCGAGCAGGGACGGCACCTTGTCCCACGCGAACCCCTCCACGGTGAAGGGTCTCTGGACGGAGGGGAGGGTCCTCTTGATGATGCCTTCCTTCGCTCCCTCACCCGGCCGGTACGTGTACGACTCGACCTTGGTGTCGCTGCCGTCCACCAGCACGTCCGCCGAGACATAGTCCGTGTACACCGACAACGCCCCGAACCGCTTGCGTCCCGTCTTCTTCTCGATCGCCGCGATCGCCGTCCGGATGCCGTCCGGCGTCAGCAGACCCGTACCGCGCTCGACGGCCGCAGTCTCCGACGGCACCGAACTCCCCGACGAAACCGGCGACTTGGTCGGGCCCGCCGCCCCGCTCGCACCCCCCGGCAGGAAGTTCCAGCCCAGCACCCCCACCAGAGCGACCCCCACCCCCGGCAGCACCACGGCCGGCCACCTGCGCCGCCGCGCGGGGGCGTCGGCGACGGTCTGCGGCTGAGCCGAAGGCGCCGGTGCCTGCAACGGATACGACGTCGTCGCGCCCCGCCCCGCCGGACCCCCCTCCACCACCTCCGTCAGCAGCCGCTCCACCGTCTGCGCACCGGGCCGCGCCGACGGGTCGCGGTCGAGGAGGCGGACCAGTACGTCCGTGAGGGGGCCCGCGTGGAGCGGTCGGGGTATGTCCTCGCTGAGGACGGCCGCCAGGGTGGCCAGCGTCGTGCCCTTGCGGAGCGGGTGGCGGCCCTCGACCGCTGTGTACAGCATCATGCCGAGGGACCACAGGTCGGAGGAGGAGCCGCCGGACTGGCCCGAGACACGCTCGGGCGCCATGTAGTCCGGCGTACCGATGATCGAGCCCGTCGCGGTGAGGGCCGTCGCCTCGCGGATCGCGGCGATGCCGAAGTCGGTGAGGACGGGGCGGCCGTCGGGCCGCATCAGGACGTTCGCGGGTTTGACGTCCCGGTGCTGGATGCCGGCGTCGTGCGCGGCGCGCAGCGCGGACAGGACGCCGAGCCCGATCCGCGCGGCCTCCACCGGGCCCATCGGCCCCTCCGCGAGCCGGTCCGCGAACGAGCCGCCGGGCACCAGTTCCATGACGATCCACGGGTAGGTGCCGTCGCCCTCGTCCACGATGTGGTGGATCGTGACCACGCCGGGATGGTCGAGCCGGGCCAGCGCCCGCGCCTCGCGCAGCACCCGCTGCCGCAGCAGGTGGGCGGCCGGCGGGTCGTACTCGGCGAGGTCGGGGTCCGACGGACGGACCTCCTTCACGGCCACACTGCGGTGCAGCACGAGGTCCGTGGCCCGCCACACCATGCCCATACCGCCACTGCCGAGCCGCGCCTCCAGCTGGAAGCGCCCGTCGACGATGCGTCTGCGGCTGTCCGCGTCGTTCATGCGCGGGAGCATAGTTCCCGCCACGGACACCGCCGATCGTGTGCTCGTTCCCCGGACGGGTGCGTGGTGGTCCGGGTCACATGGACCTGCGGCGTCCACGCCGACACGATGGGTGCCGACTCCGGCGAAGGGATTCGGGATGTTCCGCAAGGTGCTGGTCGCCAACCGAGGCGAGATCGCGATCAGGGCGTTCCGCGCCGGGTACGAACTGGGGGCCCGCACGGTCGCGGTGTTCCCGCACGAGGACCGCAACTCGCTGCACCGCCTCAAGGCCGACGAGGCGTACGAGATCGGCGAGCCCGGTCACCCGGTACGCGCGTACCTCTCCGTCGAGGAGATCGTCGCCGCCGCCCGGCGCGCGGGAGCCGACGCGGTGTACCCGGGGTACGGCTTCCTCTCCGAGAACCCCGAACTGGCCCGCGCCTGCGAGGAGGCCGGGATCACCTTCGTCGGCCCCGACGCGCGCACGCTGGAGCTGACCGGCAACAAGGCGAGCGCCGTCGCCGCCGCCCGCGCGGCCGGGGTCCCGGTGCTGGGCTCGTCCGCACCCTCCAACGACATCGACGAACTGGTCGCCGCCGCCGAGGAGATCGGCTTCCCGGTGTTCGTGAAGGCCGTCGCGGGCGGCGGCGGACGCGGCATGCGGCGCGTCGCGGACCCGGCCGTCCTGCGCGAGTCCATCGAGGCCGCGTCCCGCGAGGCGGCGTCCGCGTTCGGCGACCCGACGGTCTTCCTGGAGAAGGCGGTCGTCGACCCCCGTCACATCGAGGTGCAGATCCTCGCGGACGGCGACGGGAACGTCATCCACCTCTACGAGCGCGACTGTTCGGTCCAGCGCCGTCACCAGAAGGTCATCGAGCTGGCCCCCGCGCCCAACCTGGACCCGGCGCTGCGGGACCGGATCTGCGCGGACGCCGTCCGGTTCGCCCGCGAGATCGGCTACCGCAACGCCGGGACCGTCGAGTTCCTCCTCGACCGGGACGGCAACCACGTCTTCATCGAGATGAACCCGCGCATCCAGGTCGAGCACACGGTCACCGAGGAGGTCACCGACGTCGACCTCGTGCAGGCCCAACTCCGCATCGCCTCGGGGGAGTCGCTCGCCGACCTCGGCCTCTCGCAGGAGACGGTGAAGCTGCACGGCGCGGCCCTCCAGTGCCGGATCACCACCGAGGACCCGGCCAACGGCTTCCGCCCCGACACCGGCCGCATCAGCGCGTACCGTTCACCGGGTGGTTCAGGCATCCGGCTGGACGGCGGAACGACCCACGCCGGTACGGAGATCAGCGCGCACTTCGACTCGATGCTGGTCAAACTCACCTGCCGGGGACGGGACTTCAAGTCCGCGATCGGGCGGGCCCGGCGCGCGGTCGCCGAGTTCCGCATCCGGGGCGTCGCGACCAACATCCCGTTCCTGCAAGCCGTGTTGGACGACGCCGACTTCCAGGCCGGCCGGGTCACCACGTCGTTCATCGAGCAGCGCCCCCACCTGCTGACCGCACGCACCTCGGCCGACCGGGGCACGAAGCTCCTCACGTACCTCGCCGACGTCACCGTCAACAAGCCGCACGGCGAACGCCCGGACCTCATCGACCCGTTGGCGAAGCTGCCGCGCACGCCCGCCGCCGAACCCCCGGCCGGTTCCCGCCAGCGCCTGATCGAGCTGGGACCCGAAGGGTTCGCCCGCTGGATGCGCGAGACCCCTCAACTCGGCGTCACCGACACGACGTTCAGGGACGCGCACCAGTCCCTGCTGGCAACGCGCGTGCGCACCAAGGACCTTCTCGCCTCCGCACCGCTCGTCGCCCGTACCCTCCCGGACCTGCTCTCCCTGGAGTGCTGGGGCGGTGCGACCTACGACGTCGCCCTGAGGTTCCTCGCCGAGGACCCGTGGGAGCGGCTCGCCGCGCTGCGCGAAGCCGTACCGAACATCTGCCTCCAGATGCTGCTGCGCGGGCGCAACACCGTGGGGTACACGCCGTATCCGACCGAGGTGACCGACGCGTTCGTGCAGGAGGCGGCGGCCACCGGGATCGACATCTTCCGGATCTTCGACGCGCTCAACGACGTCGACCAGATGCGGCCCGCGATCGACGCCGTACGGCAGACCGGCACTGCGGTCGCCGAGGTCGCGCTCTGTTACACCGCCGACCTGTCGGACCCCAGGGAGCGGCTCTACACGCTCGACTACTACCTGCGGCTCGCGGAGAAGATCGTCGCGGCCGGGGCGCACGTGCTCGCCGTCAAGGACATGGCCGGTTTGCTGCGGGCACCGGCCGCCGCGACTCTCGTCTCCGCGCTGCGGCGGGAGTTCGGGCTGCCGGTGCACCTGCACACGCACGACACGGCGGGCGGTCAGCTCGCGACGTACCTCGCGGCGATCGGCGCCGGGGTCGACGCGGTCGACGGGGCCGTGGCGTCCATGGCGGGGACGACCTCGCAGCCGTCGCTGTCCGCGATCGTCGCCGCGACCGACTACTCGGAGCGGACGACCGGGCTCGACCTCCAGGCCGTCGGGGACCTGGAGCCGTACTGGGAGAGCGTGCGGCGGGTGTACGCGCCGTTCGAGGCGGGGCTCGCGGCGCCGACCGGGCGGGTCTACCACCACGAGATCCCGGGCGGCCAGCTCTCCAACCTCCGTACGCAGGCGGTCGCGTTGGGGCTCGGGGACCGGTTCGAGGACATCGAGTCCATGTACGCCGCCGCCGACCGGATCCTCGGGCGGCTCGTGAAGGTGACGCCCTCGTCGAAGGTCGTCGGGGACCTCGCCCTGCACCTCGTCGGGGCCGGGGTCGCGCCCGGGGACTTCGAGGAGACGCCGGACCGGTTCGACATCCCGGACTCGGTGATCGGGTTCCTGCGCGGGGAGCTGGGCACGCCGCCCGGCGGGTGGCCGGAGCCGTTCCGTACCCGTGCGCTCCAGGGGCGGCCCGCCGCGAAGCCCGTGCAGGAGCTGACGACCGAGGACCGCGAGGGCCTGGAGAAGCACCGCCGGACCACCCTCAACCGGCTCCTCTTCCCCGGCCCGACCCGCGACTTCGAGACCCACCGGCAGGCGTACGGCGACACGAGCGTCCTCGACAGCAAGGACTTCTTCTACGGGCTGCGCCCGGGCCAGGAGTACGCCGTCGACCTGGAGCCCGGCGTACGGCTGCTGATCGAGCTCCAGGCGATCGGCGAGGCCGACGAGCGCGGGATGCGGACGGTGATGGCCGGCCTCAACGGGCAGTTGAGGCCGATCCAGGTCCGCGACCGGGCCGCCGCCTCCGACATCCCGGCCACCGAGAAGGCCGACCGGTCCGACCCCGGGCACGTCGCGGCGCCGTTCGCCGGTGTGGTCACCCTTGCCGTCGCCGAGGGGGACGAGGTGGCCGCCGGGGCGACCGTCGCGACCATCGAGGCGATGAAGATGGAGGCGACGATCACCGCGCCGGGCGCGGGCCGGGTGACGCGGCTCGCCATCAACCGCATCCAGCAGGTGGAGGGCGGGGACCTGCTGGTCGAGGTGCGCTGACCGAAGCGCCCGAGGAAGGCGATTTCCTCGGGCGCCGGGTGCTGCGGTCAGGCGGTGAGGGTGGGGTAGTCGGTGTAGCCGGCCGCGCCGCCGCCGTAGAAGGTGGCGGGGTCGGGGGTGTTCAGGGGTGCGCCCGCTCGTACGCGCTCGACCAGGTCGGGGTTGGCGAGGGCCATCGAGCCCACCGTGATGACGTCGGCGATGCCGTTGTCGATGTCCTTGGCGCGGGTGGCGATGTCGGTGCCGGCGCGGTTGAGGATCAGCGTGTTCGGCCACAGCTCGCGCAGCGTGCCCAGGAGTTCCTCGTCGCCGCCGTGGCCGATGTGCAGGTAGGCGAGGTCGAGGGGGGCGAGGGCGCGCAGGAGGTGCGGGTAGAGCTCGTGGGGGTCGTCCTCGGTGAGGTCGTTGAGCTGGAAGGGGTTTCCGGGGGAGATCCGGATGCCGGTGTGGCCGGCGCCTATCTCGTCGGCCACGGCCGTGGCGACCTCGACGGCGAAGCGGATGCGGTTGTCGAGGGAGCCGCCGTACTGGTCGGTGCGCTGGTTGGCGCTGGGGAAGAGGAACTGGTTGACCAGGTAGCCGTTGGCGCCGTGGATCTCGACGCCGTCGGCGCCGGCCGCGATGGCGGCTGCGGCGGCGCGGCGGAAGTCGTCGACCGTCGCGGCGACCTCTTCGGTGGACAGTGCGCGCGGCTGGGGCATCTCCTGCATCCCGGCGCCGGTGAACGTCTGGCCCGCCGGCTTGATCGCGGAGGGGGCGACCGGCTGCCGGTGGTGGGGGGTGTTGTCGGGGTGGGCGATGCGTCCGGCGTGCATGAGCTGGATGACGATGCGTCCGTCGGCCTTGTGTACGGCGTCGGTGACCTTGCGCCAGCCGGCGATGTGCTCGTCGGTGTAGATGCCGGGGGTCACGGGGTAGCCCTGGCCGTCGGCGGAGGGCTGAGTGCCCTCGGTGACGATGAGGGCGTGCGAGGCGCGCTGGGCGTAGTACTCGGCGTTGAGGTCGGTCGGCACGCCTTCCGGGGTGGCCCTGCTGCGGGTCAGGGGGGCCATCGCCAGACGGTGCGGCAGGGAGATCTTTCCGGCGACGGTGGGGGTCCACAGGCTGTCGGTCATGGGGGGTTCCTCGTGTTGTTGGTGGCGGGGGGTGGTCGGCGTTCCGGTGGTCAGCCGGCCAGTTGCGCGGCGAACTGCGCCTCGATGGCCGGGTACAGCAGGGTCTGGTCGTCGTGCAGCGTGGCCTTCACGCTGCGGCTGATCTCGTCGACGACGGCCTCGGGCCGGCCTGCCTCAAGCGAGTCCAGGGCGGCGCGGGCCACGTCGGCCGGCGGGGTCTTGGCGACGTCGAAGCCGGCCTGCATGTCGGTGTCGACCGGCCCGACGTGGACGGCGACGACTTCGGTCCCCTGGGTCTTGAGCTGCTGCCTGGCGGCGTTGGTGTAGCTCCACGCGGCTGCCTTCGACGCGCCGTACGTGGCGGCCACGGGGTACGCCGCCCACGAGGCGACCGAGAGCATGTTGACGAAGGCACCGCCGCCATTGGCCGCCACGACCGGGGCGAACGCCTGCGTCATGGCCATGAGCCCGAAGTAGTTCACCTCCAGCTCGCCCCGCGCCACGTCGAGCGGCGCGGACAGCGCGAGGTTGCTGCTGGCGATGCCGGCGTTGTTCACGACGATCGTGACGTCGGTGAACTCGGCGGCGGCCTTGGCGACAGCCTCCGGGTCCGTGACGTCCAGGGCGACGGGTGTCAGCCGCGGGTCCGTGACGGTGGTGACGTCGCGGACAGCCGCGTACACCTTGGTGGCACCTCGGGCGAGGAGCTCGTCCGCGAATGCCTTGCCGATGCCACGGTTGGCGCCGGTGACCAGTGCTACCGAACCTTCGATCTTCATGTCCGCCTACTTCTCGTCGAGGAACTGGAGGGCGTGCTTCAGGAACCGCTCGGGGTACTGGAAGTGCGCTCCGTGCCCGGCGTCGGGGTAGATCAGCAGCTGGGCGTCGGGGATGTTCTGGACGAGGTGCCAGGAGTTGACCGACGCGATCATCACGTCGTTCGTGCCGTTGAGGACCAGCGTCGGCTGGGTGATCGCGTTCAGGTGGGCGTAGGGGTTCTCGCCGGGCAGGGGTTCGGCGTAGGCGACCACTGCTTCGAGCTGCGCCTGTGCGACCGCGGGCGAGCTCGGCAGGTCCTGGTCCGCCCGCTGGTGGCGGCGCTCCCAGAAGGCCCGGCCCGCTTCGACCGCCGCCTTCGAGCGGCCGAAGAACAGGAAGAGGAAGTCCTCCACGGTGGGGACCGGATTCGGCGCCAGCTCGTACACCTTGGGGTCCGTCGTCGGGTCCCCGCCCCGCAGGCCGGTGCCGAGCAGGAGGAGCTTGCGCACCAGCTGGGGGTGGCGCAGCACGACCTCCTGTGCCTGGTAACCGCCGATCGAGAAGCCGAGCAGGTCGACCTGCTCCAGCCCCAGCGCCCGGATGACCGCGGCGATGTCGTCGGCCATGTCCTCGATCCGGTTGCGTGGCGTGCCGGACGACGAGGCGATGCCGCGCCCGTCGAACAGGATGACCTCACGGCCCTCGGCCAGGCCGTCGGTGAGCAGCGGGTCCCAGTGGTCCATTCCCCCGCGGAAGTGCTGGACGAGGAAGACCGGGACGCCGGAGGGCTTGCCCCAGCGGCGGTAGGCGAACCGGTCGCCGTCGACCTCGACGTACTGGGTCGGTGCGGTCACATGCGTGTCACTCACGGCCTGAGCCTTTCTGGTGGGGATGAACAATAAGATGACGACCGACATCTAAAAAGTCAAGTTCTTTGATGTCGATCGTCATCTATGTATCCTTGGGCGACGGGCGTCGACTCACAGGAGGGTGGCTGGACATGCGGGTCACCAAGGCACAGGCGGAGCAGAACCGCGCGCATATCGTCGCGACAGCGGCCAGGCTGTTCCGCGAGCGCGGCTATGACGGTGTCGGCGTGGCGGAGCTGATGGCAGCCGCCGGGTTCACCCACGGCGGGTTCTACAAGCACTTCCGCTCCAAGGCCGACCTGATGGCCGAGGCGTCCGCGAGTGGGCTTTCGCAGGTCGCGGCGCGGGCAGAAGGGCTGGGCCCGGCCGAGTTCGTCGAGAGGTACGTCTCCCGGGAGCATCGCGACGGGCGCGGGGACGGGTGCACCGTCGCGGCGCTCAGCGGCGATGCCGCACGTCAGCCGGCGGAGGTCAAAGCAGAGTTCGCAGCCGGGATCGAGAGCCTGCTCACGGCTCTTCAGGCCCCGAGCGACAGGCCGGGGGGCGCGGACCAGGGCGTGCCCCGCGCGATGGTGATCGACATGCTCGCCCGTTCGGTCGGTGCCGTCATGCTGTCGCGGGCATGCCCCGATGATTCTCCGCTGGCGGACGAGATCCTTGATGTCTGCCGCAGCGAGATGCTTGCCGTGCTGGCGCATGACGACAGCGACCAGCCGCCGGCACCGAACCCGGAAGCCTGACCGCGGCCGACCGGCGCGGGCCCCCTGCGGGGAGAAACCGATGACAGGTTGGGGCCGGTCGGCACTGAGGTGGGTGGTGAGGAAGCGGGCGGCGCGGTCCAGCGCGGCACCCGCCTCGTCGAGCAGCATCTCGTTCGCCCCGACCTGCACGAGCAACGGAGGCGATCCGGTGAGGTCGGCGAACACCGGGCCGGCCAGGGGATGCGCCCGGTCGCCCGCACCGATGCAGCGATCGGCGAGGGGATGATCAGGCCGCCGCCGGCGGAGTCACCGGCCACGACGAGGTCGCGTGGATCGGTTCGGCGACTGCGGATACGGACTGTGGTTGTCCGTCGGCCGTGCGGAAGTCGAGGGTGCCGGCCGGGTCGGCTCGGCCTCGGGTCAGGCGCTGAGAGCCTGTGTCACATCCCCGGTCGGATCAGCGCACGTCGTCTGGTGCTCCCCCAAGCTCTACGACCAGGGGGGACCCCCAGATCGCAAGGCGCCGGAGCGCCCGCGATGGGGGTGCCCCCTGGTCGAGCGAAGCCGAGAGCTTGGGGGAGGAGTCACGTGGGCGGTCCGGCAACGCCGCTGGGGGTCCCCCTGCTCGCCAGTGCTTGGGGGAGTGCGTGCCAGGCGGCGGGCGCCCGGCCGGGGATGTGACACAGGCTCTGAGCCTCAGCCCACCAGGAACGTCCCCGTGCGGCCCTCGGTGAAGTAGTGGCCCGTGTCGAGGTCCGCGATCAGGCCGGGACCCTCGGGTGTCCACCCCAGTAGCTCCTGGGTGTGGGTGCTCGACGCGGGGGAGTCGAGGCCGAAGAACGGGCCGAGCCAGCCGAAGTGCTCCTCCGCCTCCGCCGCCGGGACCGGGGCGGCCGGCACCCCGAGCCCGCGTCCGATCGCCCCGGCGACCTCGCGCAGCTCCACCCCGGCCTCGGCGTTGCCGTGCAGCGTCGAACCGGCCGGGGCCTTCTCCAGCGCCAGCCGGAACAGCCGCGCCACGTCGGAGCGGTGGGCGGCGGGCCAGCGGACGGCGCCGTCGCTCACGTACCCGGCCGTCCCGTGCTTACGGGCGATGTCGACCAGCGTCGCCATGAACCCCGGGTCCCCGTCCCCGTGCACGGTCGGCGGCAGCCGGACCACCGACGAACGCACCCCGCGCCCGGCCAGGGCGACCGTCGCCACCGCGTTGTCGTGCCGGACGCGCGGACCCTCCGCCGGGCCGTCGACGGCGTCGTCCGCCTCCGTCGCCACCCGGCCCGGTGCGATCAGCATCAGCCCCGACGCCAGCACGAACGGCCGGTCGGAGCCCGCCAGCGCGTCGCCGAACGCCTCGATGGTCCGCCGGTCCATCCCGGCCGCCTGCTCGAAACCGCCGCTGAACGCGATGTCGTGCGCGAACGCCAGATGCACCACCCCGTCGGCCCCGGCCGCCGCGTCCCGCAGCACATCGAGGTCGTCCAGCGAACCCCGGACCACCTCGGCCCCCGCCGCCTCGAGAGCCGCCGCCGAGGACTCCGAGCGCGCGAGCCCGACCACCTCATGTCCGGCGCCCAGCAGTTCGGGCACGAGAGCCGAACCGATCCAACCCGACGCACCTGTCACGAAAACACGCATGGGAAACCCCTCGAACGACTCGATGTCAGTCACTGTCATCGACCGTACACCTGATGTCAGTCACTGTCATAGAGCTAAGATCCCGCCATGAGCCGATGGCAGCCCGACGCGCGAGGGCGACTCGCGAAGGCGGCGCTCGATCTCTACGACGAGCGCGGCTTCGAGCGCACGACGGTCGCCGAGATTGCCCAGCGGGCCGGCCTCACCGAGCGCACCTTCTTCCGGCACTACGCCGACAAACGCGAGGTCCTCTTCGGCGGCACCGCCGACCTGCTGGACCGGATCACGGCCGCCGCCGCGAGCGTCCCCGCGGACGCGCTGCCCCTCGACGTCGTCGTCGCCGTCCTGGACGGGACCGCCGAGGACTTCCCCGAGGTCCGCCGCTCCTACGCGCGCCGCCGCCAGGCCGTCATCGACGCCCACCCCGAACTGCGGGAACGCGAACTGATCAAGCTCGCGGACTTCTCCGCCGCCCTCTGCGCCGTCCTGCGCGAGCGCGGCGTACCGGGACGCGAGGCGGCCCTCGGGGCCGAGGCGGGGACCGCCGTCTTCAAGGTCGCCTTCGCGCGCTGGATCGAGGAGGACGACGGACCGGGGCTCGGCCCGCTGATGCACGAGACCATGGCCGCCCTCAGAGCGGTGACAGGATGCTGACAGTCCCCACCCCAGGTTCCCCGCCACCTTCCTGACAAGGGAAGATGGCCCTCAGAGCCTGTGAACGAACCGATGCGGAGGAACCCACCCATGCGGCACGAGCGAGCGGGCAAGCCGGCCTCAGCCGAGGACCTTGTCGACGTGGCCCGGCTGGTCACCGCGTACTACGCGCTGCACCCGGACCCGGCGGAGATCGGCCAGCGCGTCGCCTTCGGCACCTCGGGCCACCGCGGCTCCGCGCTGAACACGGCCTTCAACGAGGACCACATCGCCGCCACCAGCCAGGCGATCTGCGAGTACCGCGCCGCGCAGGGCACCGACGGACCGCTGTTCCTCGGCGCCGACACCCACGCTCTCTCCGAACCCGCCCAGGTCACCGCCCTGGAGGTGTTCGCCGCGAACGGCGTCACCACCCTCATCGACAGCGCCGACGGCTACACCCCGACCCCGGCCGTCTCGCACGCGATCCTCGCGTACAACAAGGGCCGCAGCACGGGCCTCGCGGACGGCGTCGTCGTCACCCCCTCGCACAACCCGCCCGCCGACGGCGGCTTCAAGTACAACCCCCCGTCCGGCGGCCCCGCCGCCTCCGACGCCACCTCCTGGATCCAGGACCGCGCCAACCAGATCATCGCGGCCGGGATGAAGGACGTCCGCCGCCTCCCGTACACCCGGGCGCTGGCCGCCGATACGACCGGACGGTACGACTTCCTCGGCACGTACGTCGCCGACCTGCCGAACGTCCTCGACCTGGACGCGATCCGCGCGGCCGGTGTCCGCATCGGCGCCGACCCGCTCGGCGGTGCCTCCGTCGCCTACTGGGGACGCATCGCCGAGGAGCACCGCCTCGACCTGACCGTCGTCAACCCGCACACCGACCCCACCTGGCGGTTCATGACGCTGGACTGGGACGGCCAGATCCGCATGGACTGCTCCTCCCCGGACGCGATGGCCTCGCTCATCGCGCAGCGCGACCGCTTCGACATCTCCACCGGCAACGACGCGGACTCCGACCGGCACGGCATCGTCACCCCCGACGCCGGGCTGATGAACCCCAACCACTACCTCGCCGTCGCCATCGGCTACCTCTACCGGCACCGCGCGAACTGGCCCGCCGACGCCGGGATCGGCAAGACCCTCGTCTCCTCCTCGATGATCGACCGCGTCGCCGCCGACCTCGGCCGCACGCTCGTCGAAGTCCCCGTCGGCTTCAAGTGGTTCGTGGACGGCCTCGTCGGCGGGGACCTCGGCTTCGGCGGCGAGGAGTCGGCGGGCGCGTCCTTCCTGCGCCGGGACGGCTCGGTGTGGACCACCGACAAGGACGGCATCATCCTGGCGCTGCTCGCCTCCGAGATCACCGCCGTCACCGGAAAGACGCCCTCGCAGCTGTACGCCGGTCTCACCGAGAAGTTCGGCGCCCCCGCGTACGCCCGCATCGACGCGCCCGCCTCCCGCGAGGAGAAGGCGCTCCTCGCGAAGCTGTCCCCGGCCCAGGTGACCGCGCGGACCCTCGCCGGGGAGGACGTCACGGGCGTGCTCACCGAGGCGCCCGGGAACGGGGCCTCGCTCGGCGGGATCAAGGTGACGACCGCCAACTCCTGGTTCGCGGCGCGGCCTTCGGGCACGGAGGACGTGTACAAGATCTACGCCGAGTCCTTCAACGGGCCCGAACACCTCGCCCGGGTGCAGGAGGAGGCCCGGACCGTCGTACTGGACGCGCTGGGCGGCTAGCCCGCCATATGGGTGTCGTCCCCGATACCGGGGACTGCCTCCGGAATGACAGGGTTGACGAAGGCCCGGGGAGACCGGACCCCGGGTCGTCCAACCTTGTCGTTCCAGGAGGACAGCCCCATCCACTCCCCACGCGCAGTACGACCCCGCCCCGACGCCGGCCGGCGGGAGGTGACCCATGGGACACGCTGACTCGCTGCTGGCCCTCGGCGGAGCCTTCCTCGCCGCCGCCGTCCTCGCCCGGCTCGGCAACAGGTTCGGGCTCCCCACCATCCCCCTGTTCACCCTCGCCGGAATCCTGCTCGGCCCCCACACACCGGGGCTCGTACTGGTGCGGGACCCGCACGACTTCGAGATGCTCTCCGCGCTCGGCCTCGTGCTGCTGCTCTTCTACCTCGGCCTCGAATTCCACGTCGACGACCTCAAGAACGGCGGCAGGCGCCTGCTCCTCGCGGGCGGCAGCTACCTCGTCCTGAACGTCGGCGCCGGGCTCGCCTTCGGGTTCGGCCTGGGCTGGGGCGCGCGGGAGGCGCTGGTCCTCGCGGGAGTGCTCGGCATCTCGTCGTCCGCGATCGTCACGAAGATCCTCATCGACCTCGGCCGCATCGGCCGCCCCGGCACGAAGATCGTCCTCGGGGTCATCGTCGTCGAGGACATCTTCCTCGCGCTGTACCTGGCCGTCCTGCAACCCGTCATCAGCGGCGCCGAGGGCGGTCTGGAGATCGCCTGGCAGGTCACCAAGGCGTTCGGGTTCCTGCTGCTGCTCGCCACCGCCGCGCGCTACGGGACACGGCTCGTCGCCCGGCTCATCCACGTCCGTGACGACGAACTCCTCGTCATCAGCTTCCTCGGCGCCGCCGTCTTCGTCGCGGGCGTCTCCGAGTACCTCGGGGTCGCCGACGCGATCGGCGCGTTCATGGTCGGCCTCCTCTTCGGCGGCACCCCGTCCGGACCGCGCATCCGCAGGCTCGTGCACCCGCTGCGGGACGCCTTCGCCGCGATCTTCTTCTTCGCGTTCGGACTCGCCATCGACCCCGGGGACTTCGCGGCCGTCGCCGTACCCGTCGTCATCGCGGTCGTGCTGACGCTCGCGATGAACATCGCCGCCGGGCTCGTCGTGGCACGGCTGTACGGGTACGGGGCGCGCGAGGCGATGCTCATCGCGACGACGCTGCTGGCACGCGGCGAGTTCGCGCTGATCCTCGCGGCGATGGCTGCCAACGCCGGGCTCGACGGACGGCTCGCGCCGTTCATCGCCGGGTACGTGCTCGTGCTCGCCGTGCTCGGGCCGCTGGCGGCAGGACGGGTGCACGCGGCGGGCGAACGGGAGAAGAAGGCCGTACCGATGACTGAGGACCCCGTGGAAGCGGAAGAAACCAAACGAGAGACGAGGGACCCCGTCACCACCCCCGACCGGTAACGGACCCTCAGGACAGGAGGACCCGTGTCCGACGGCCACGACGACCGCCTGGAAGCGCTGGCGTCCGCCACCGAACGGGACGACGCGCGCTTCGCCCGATCCCTCGCCGAGGGCCACCCGGAACGGCCCCGCGAATACCGCAGAGGCCGCGCCTGGTGGTCTCTCGCGGCGGCGGGTGCGCTCCTGTTCGTCGGCATCGCACTGCCCCACGGCCTGGCGCTGGCGACGGGGCTGGTGGTGGCGGGGATGGCGGCGAGCCTGTTCGACCCGCACCGCCGGCACCCGGGGAGCAAGCGGCGCTGAACGGACGTACCCGTACGCCCGTATCAGTACGACGTACGCACCCCGTCCGACCCCGGAGCCACCGCCGTGCCGCACATCGTCCGAGGCGTCGCCGTAGGCGCCCTGCTCTTGTTGGTCAGCGCCTGTGGGGGAGGGGACGGGAAGCCGGCGGCCAAGGCGTCGGAGTCGGCGTCGACTCAGCCCGCCGCTGCCGCGCAGGTCGTCGCGCCCGCGAAGGTCGAGATCATCGCGGGGATGACCGGGTGCACCGCCAGCATCCGCATCCAGGCCGCCGAGTTGCGGGAGGGGAGCTGCCGGACCGGGCAGGGGGACTACATCATCACGACGTTCCCGAAGGAGTCCCTCAAGGACACCTGGCTCGACGCGGCGGCCATCTACGGGGGGACCTACATCGTGGGACCCCAGTGGGCCGTCGGCGGGAAGGTCGAGGTGCTGAAGAAGCTTCGGCCCGAGATCGGCGGGGAGATCGTGCAGCTCACCGGGAGCGGGCCGAGCCCGGTGCCGACGGCGCCGTAAGAAGCCTTCACAAAAAAGCTGGGGCCCCTCGAAAAGGGGCCCCAGTCGCGTCAGTTGACGCGGGCGATCCGCCAGCGCTGGTTCGCGCCGGAGTTGCCGTACCAGGTGGTGACGGCGGCGCCCTCGTTGGTCGCCTGGCCGCCGACCTCCAGGAGGCGGCCGGTCGCCGCGTTCACCAGGGTCCACGTGCCGTCGCCCGTGGTGGACAGGATCCACTCGGTCGCCGCGTCACGCTGGCCCGTGTTCGGCTCGGCCACCGGCACGTCATTGCGCACGGCGATCCGCTTGCCCTCCGCCGGGTTGGCGAAGACGTACCGCAGCCGGTTGCCCGTCGTGCCGTACACCTGCTCCAGACGCCACTGCTGGGCGACCCCACCGCTCGCCGAGTTGATGGTCAGGCTCGTGCCGTTCGCGCCGAGGGTGACAGCCTTGTTCGACTGCACACCGGTCAGCGTGTACGCCTTGCCCTTGCTGAAGAGGCTCGCGTCCTGGGCGACACCGGAGACGCCCTTGACGGCGAACGAGGTCACCGACTGCGCGGGGACCGTGAACGACGCCTTGCCGTCGACGACCTTGACCGCGGCCTGCTTCACGAGCTTGCCGTCGACGTCCGTGACGGTCGGGGTGACCGTCGCCTTCCGGTCGATCTTCCCGAAGCGGGAGAGGTCGAGGACGACCGTGCGCGGCGCGGTGGTCGAGTTGACGTGGACCAGGGACGCGCCCTTGCCGTCCTTCGTGACCGCGGCGGCGCTGGACGTGTCGTCCACCTTGATCAGGCTGTCGCCGGGCTTGATGAAGTGCGTGAAGTTACGGGCCGTGTCGAACTTGGTGTTCGTGAAGATCGGGCACGACTTCAGCGTGTCCTTGGAGGTGCAGCTGAACGGGAGCTGGATGGAACCCCAGTTGCCGCCCTTGGCGGACTCGCCGCCCGGCTTCATGTTGTCGTAGTCCTCGACCGGCTGCCAGAACACCCAGGCCTTGGGCTCCAGTTCGCGCAGGTCGTTCACCATCTGCTGGGCGAGGCCGAGACCCGGACGCATGTCCGTGAAGCTCTGCCCGTCGCCCCAGTCGCCCTCGACCTCGCTCATCCACAGCGGCTTGTCGGCCGCCTTGGCGAGGTCGCGCACGGTGGTGCGCTGGCCGGTGCCGTAGGTGTGGACGTTCATCTGGCCGACGAGGTCCTTGGACGCCTGCGAGTAGGAGTTCCAGTTCGTCGCGAACAGACCGGGGTTGGTCTCGTCCATCGCCGATATCTCGGCGCCGACCTTGGCCTTCTTCAGCGCGGGGGCGAGCGCCGCGAGGACCTTCTCCTGCATGGCGGGCCCGATGTGCGCGCCCTCCTGACGCCCGGCGACCGGCTGGCCGTTCGCGTCCAGGCGGGTGCCCCAGTAGCCGGTGTTGGGCTCGTTGAACGGGTCGACGGTGTCGACCTTGATCCCGGAGGACTTCTCCAGACGCTTCGTCGCCCCCGCGAGGTAGGCGGCGAAGTCGTCGACCGAACTCTCCTTCAGCTGCTCGTCGTTGGCGTTGAACCCGCCGGAGACGTAGCCGCTGACGGTCATGAACCACGGCGGGGAGTTGGAGAACGTCTCCCAGTGCGTGATGTCCTTCTTGATGCGGTCGACCCACCAGCGCTGGGTCGCGTCCGCCTTCGGGTTCCAGTCGGCCGGGTCGTCCGCGTTCCACCAGTCCGTGTCGGTGCGGGTGGTGCCCGCCGGGGCCTTCCACCAGCCCTCGACGGCGCCGCCGGCCCGCAAGTAGTCCGGCACATCAGGGGCGTTGCCGCCGCCGATGTTGTACCGCGCGATGTTCAGCGCGAGCCCGTCGTCCCCGAACAGGAGCTTCGCGAGCTTCTCGCGGACCTCCTTCGGGTAGTCGCCGGTCGCGTTGGCGAACCAGACCAGGCTGGTGCCCCAGCCCTCGAACTTGTCCTGCTTGTACGACGGATCCGGCTGGACGGTCACCGACGGGGTGGTGGTATCGGCCTGCGCGAGCGGCGCGGGGACGGTCAGCAGAGCCGCCCCGGTCGCCAGCGCGGTCATCGAGGCCGCCCCGAGGAAGCGTCTGTTGCGGGTGAGTCGTGCCATCGTGTTGCTCCCAGCTCTCATAGGTGGAAACGCTGCGGTGGCCCCTCCCGCCGTGTGGGCAGGAGGGGGTGGCCCCGGGCGGACGGACACACGTCGCCCGGGGAGTCGGGAAGGTGGGGGGATCAGACCAACGGGCGGCGTACGACGGTCACTTCACGCGGTCCGAGGACCAACGACCCGTACAGCACGTCACCGGCGAAGCCGCTCAGGTCGACCTCGTCGTCCGTGCGGTTGACGAGGAACAGGAACCGCTCCTCGGCGCCCTTGCGCACGGTCAGCTCCACGCGCCCGCGCGCCCCGGCGGGCAGCTCGCTCTCCACGCCGGCCGGCCCCAGGAGCTTCGGCAGCAGCGCGGTGAGCCCCTCGACGCCCAGGCGCGTCGACACGTACGACGCCGAACCCCCGCCCGTCGTACGGCGCGTGACGGCCGGACGCCCGGACTGGTTGCCGGACTCGTAGCGGGCGAGGACCTCGGTCGCCTCGTCGGCCAGGGTGATGCGGTCGGTCCACAGGGTGCCCGTGGTGCCGTCGTCCAGCGCGACCGACTCGCCCTGAAGGAGCGGGCCGAACTCCTCGACACGGATGCCGAGCAGGTCGCGCAGGGCGCCGGGGTAGCCGCCGAGCCAGATGTGGTCGTTCTCGTCGACGACCGCCGAGAAGTACGTGGCGATCAGGTGGCCGCCCTGCTCGGCGTACCGGGTCAGGTCCTTGGCCAGCTCGGCCGGCATGACGTGCAGGACCGGCGTGATCAGCACGTCGTAGCGGGAGAAGTCGGAGCGCTTGGTGATCAGGTCGGCGCGCACGCCCAGCGCGAGGAGCGCCGAGTACCAGTCCAGGCCCTCCTGGCGGTACTTGAGGAGCTCGGTGGGGTGTGAGTCCTGCTCGCTCGCCCACCAGGAGTCCCAGTCGAAGACGATGCCGACGCGCGCCGTCTCACGGTCCGAACCGGCCACCGGGGCAAGGGTCTTGAGGGTCGCGCCGAGGGCGGCGACCGCGCGGAAGACCTCGCTGTCCTCACCGGCGTGCGGGACCATCGCCGAGTGGTACTTCTCGGCGCCCGCCGCCGACTGCCGCCACTGGAAGTAGCAGACGGCGTCCGCGCCGTGCGCCACGTGCAGCAGCGCGTCGCGCGCCATCTCGCCGGGGCGCTTCGCGACGTTCACCGGCTGCCAGTTCACGGCGCTGGTGGAGTGTTCCATCAGGAACCACGGCTTGCCGCCCGCGATGCCGCTGGTCAGGTTCGCGGAGAACGCCAGCTCGTCGCGCGACTGCGGGCCGGGCAGGACGTAGTGGTCGTTGGAGACGAAGTCGACCTCCGCCGCCCAGTCCGCGTAGTCCATGCCCTTCGTCTCGCCCATCACCATGAAGTTGGTGGTGACCGGGACGTCCGGGGTGATCTCCTTCAGGATGTCGCGCTCGGCGCGCAGGTAGTCCTTCAGGACGTCGGAGGAGAACCGCTTGAAGTCGAGCTGCTGCGTCGGGTTCGGGTGCGAGGCCGCGAGCCGGGGCGGCAGGATCTGCTCCCAGTCGGTGTAGCGCTGCGACCAGAACGCCGTGCCCCAGGCGTGGTTGAGGGCTTCGAGGGTGCCGTAGCGGTCGGTCAGCCAGGTCCGGAAGGCGCGCGCGGCGTCGTCCGAGAAGTCGTAGATGTTGTGGCAGCCCAGCTCGTTGGAGACGTGCCAGGCGATCAGCGCGGGGTGGTCCCGGTAGCGGTCCGCCATCGTGCGCACCAGGCGCAGGGCGTGCTCGCGGAAGACCGGGGAGGTGGGCCGCCAGTGCTGGCGGGCGCCCGGCCACAGGGTCTCGCCGGTCTGCGTGACCGGGAGGATCTCCGGGTGGGCCGTCGTCAGCCACGGCGGCGGCGAGGCCGTCGCGGTGGCGAGGTCGACGCCTATGCCGCCCGCGTGCAGCAGGTCCATGACCTCGTCGAGCCAGCCGAAGTCCCAGGTGTCGGGGCCGGGCTGGAGGCGCGCCCAGGAGAAGATCGCCAGCGAGACGACGTTGACGCCCGCCGCCCGCATCAGGCGGATGTCCTCCTCCCACACCTCCCGAGGCCACTGCTCGGGGTTGTAGTCGGCGCCGTAGGAGAAGCGCGGGGCGAGGTCACCGTCCGTCCCGCGCGCTGCGCGGGCGTGGAGGGTGGAGATCATGGCGGTCCTTCCCGAGGGGGTGCACGGGGGCGGCGCGGCACAGGGCCGCGCCGCCCGGTCGTTCTGAACTGCTGGCGGAGAAGACCTACTTCTCCATCGTGAAGCCCTGCTCGTTGCCGTACTTCACGGAGGCGTCCTGCCAGGCCTTCAGACCCTGGGCGAGGGTGGTGGAGGAGACGTACGCCTTGCCGACGGTGTCGTTGAAGATCGAGTTCGCGTACGGCTGGAAGGGAAGGTACTTCCAGTCGCTCGCGACCATCGCCGCGGACTCGGCGAAGATCTTGTTGGCCTCCTGGCCGCCGAAGTAGTCGAACTTCTTGGCCTGGAACGCCGGGGACTCAAGCTCCGCCTTGGTGGCGGGGAAGGCGCCCTCGGAGACGCGGGTGGCGACACCGGCGCCGGAGTTCGCGTACTCGGTGAACGCGTACGCCAGCTCCTTGTTCTTGGCCAGCGCCGGGACGGTCAGCGAGCTGCCGCCGTTCTCCGCGCTCGCCTTCTCGCCCTTGGCCCACTGCGGCATGGCCGCGGCACGCCACTTGCCGGCGCCTGCGGCGACACCGGTGACGAAGTTCGCGGGCATCCAGGCGCCGGTCGCGAGGGTCGCGATGGTGCCGTCGCCGAGGCCCTTGTACCAGTCGTCGGTCCAGCCGGTGACCGGGGCGAGGAGCTTCTCGTTGACCAGCGTCTGCCAGACCGTCTCGAACTTCTTCGCGCCCGCGTCGTCGAAGTTGATGCCGACCTTGGTGCCGTCGACCTTGTACGGGCGCGAGCCGGCCTGCCACAGCATGGAGGTCGTGAAGCCCGCGTCACCGGTGTCGTTGGCGATGTACGCCTTCGGGTCGGCCTTGTGGAGCTTGCGGGCCGCGTCCAGGTACTCGTCCCACGTGGTGGGGACGGCGATCTTGTACTTGTCGAAGAGCTGCTTGTTGTAGAACATCGCCATCGGGCCGGAGTCCATCGGCAGACCCCAGACCTTGGAGCCGTCGCTGACGGCGTTCCACGGGCCCGGCGTGTACTTCGAGGCGAGCTTGTCGGCACCGAACTTCGACAGGTCGGTGAGGCCCTTGGTGAGCGAGTACTGGCCGACGGCGAAGTACTCGACCTGGGCGACGTCCGGGACGCCCTTGCCGGCCGAGATCGCGTTCGACAGCGCCGTGTAGTGCTTGTCGCCCGAGCGCTCGCCGACCAGGTTGACCTTGACCTTCGGGTACTTCTTCTGGAAGTCGGCGGCCACGGTCTTCAGCGTGGGCTCCCAGGCCCAGACCGTGATGTCGCCGCCCTTGTCCAGCGCGGCCTGGAGGTCCCCGGCCGAGACGGCCTTCTGCGAGGAGTCGCCGTCGTCCGAGCTGCCGCAGGCAGTGGCGCCGATGGCGAGGGCGGAGACGAGGGCGACGCCGCGGAGGACACGGCTCGTTGTTCTGCGCATGGTGCTTCCACTTCTTCGTGGGTGGATCGGGTGAGGGTGGGGGTACTGCGTTTTGTGCGCAATTGTGGGGCTTGGGGGCGCCGGAGTCACTCCTTGACGCTTCCGGCCGACAGACCGGACTGCCAGTACTTCTGGAGCAGGAGGAACACGGCGATCAGCGGCAGGATCGTGAGCAGCGAGCCCGTGATCACCAGGTTGAAGATCACGTCACCGCCGATCGTCTGCGCCTGCGCGCTCCACGAACTGAGACCCAGCGTGAGCGGGTACCAGTCCGGGTCCTTCAGCATGATCAGGGGCAGGAAGTAGTTGTTCCAGGTGGCGACCGTCGTGAACAGCAGGACGGTGACGATGCCCGGCGCCAGCAGCGGGAGCGCGACCTGGAAGAAGGTCCGCACCTCCCCGGCGCCGTCCATCCGGGCCGCTTCCAGCAGCTCCGTCGGGATGGCCTCGGCCGCGAAGACCCACATCAGGTAGAGGCCGAACGGGGACACCAGCGACGGGATGATGACCGCCCACGGGGTGTCGGTCAGGCCCATCTTGCTGAACATGAGGAACGTCGGCACCGCCAGCGCCGTACCCGGCACCGCGACCGCGCCGATGACGACGGCGAAGATGGCCTTCTTGCCGACGAAGTCGAACTTCGCCAGCGCGTACCCGCCGAGCACCGCGAGCAGCGTCGCGCCGCCCGCGCCGAGGACGACGTACAACAGGGTGTTCAGCAGCCAGCGGCCGAAGATGCCGTCGTGGTAGGTGAACGTGTCGTGGATGTTCGACCACAGGGCGAAGTGCTTCGCGAACCACAGGCCGTTCGAGTCGGCCAGGCCCTCCTGGGTCTTGGTGGCACTGATGATCAGCCACACCAGGGGGGCGATCGTGTAGACCGCCATCAGGGTCATCAGGCCGGTCAGCAGCTTGCTGCGGCGCGGCTTGTTCGCGCTGTACGCCTTGCCCTTGCGCGGGGTGCGCAGCTTCGGCGAGCTCTTGGCGGGAGCGGTGGTGACAGAGGTGGTCATCGTTCGTCACGCTCCCTTGCGCATGCCGCGGAGCTGCACGACGTAGGCGACGATCATCGTGATCACGCCCATGATGATCGCGACGGTCGCGGAGTAGTTGTGCTGCTGGCCGTTGAAGGACAGCGAGTACGTGTAGAAGTTCGGCGTGTAGTCGGTGGTGATCGCGTTCTTCGCGAGCGGCTGGAGGATGCTCGGCTCGTTGAAGAGCTGGAAGCTGCCGATGACCGAGAAGATCGTCGCGATCACGAGCGAACCCCGGATCGCCGGGATCTTGATCGAGCGGATGATCCGCCACTGTCCGGCGCCGTCGATCTCCGCCGCCTCGTACAGCGAGGTCGGTACGACCCGCAGCGCCGAGTAGAAGATCAGCATGTTGTAGCCGACGAACTCCCAGGTCACGATGTTGCCGATGGAGGCGAGCACCCAGCTGGGGTCGAGCAGGTTCGGCAGCGTGACACCGAACGCGTCGTTGATGTCACGGACCAGGCCGTACTTCGTGCCGTACATGAAGCCCCACATCAGGGTGGCGACCACCGCGGGGACCGCGTACGGCAGGAAGATCGTGATCCGGAAGAAGCTCTTGCCGTACAGCCGGCCGCTGTCCAGCGCGAGGGCGACCAGCAGGGCGATGCCGAGCATGATCGGCACCTGGATCAGCAGGAAGATCCCGACCCGGGCCAGGGAGTCCCAGAACTGGGAGTCCTGGAGCGCCTGGGTGTAGTTGTCGAGGCCGACGAAGTGGTTCCCGCCGATGAGCTGGTCACGGAAGAGGCTCAGATAGATCGAGTACGCGATCGGCGCCAGGAAGACGAGGGCGAACACGGCCACGAAGGGGCCGATGAACCCCCAGCCGGTCCAGGAACGGCGGTCCTTCTTCGCCGGAGGCGGTGCCGGCCGCGGCTCGGCGGCGGCCGGCGGTTGCAGCGTCTTCATGATCGATCCTCGCTCGTCCACTCATGGAACCCGCGACGCCTCGTGGGTTTCCAGTGCGGCGCCGCCTCGATGTTTACGTAAACATCAGCCAGCAAAAAAAGAGACCCGAGCTGTTATGTTTACGTAAACATCTGATGGCGGCATGTCTACACTCCTCCGATGACGCAGGTCAAGAGTCTCCGGGGGAGAGCGTGGCCGAGGTGACGAGAGGAAGAGGCCGGGGGTTGAAAATGGACACGACACACAGCATCCCGGCGCAGGGGTCCGCACCCGCCGAGACCAGGGGAAGACGCGCGAGCGTGTCGATGGCCGACGTCGCCCGGGTCGCCGGCGTGTCCTCCCAGACCGTCTCGCGCGTGTCGAATGGTTATGCGGGCGTGACCGAGGAGACACGTCGCCAAGTGCTCGACGCGATGCGTGAATTGGGCTACCGGCCCAACAGCGCCGCCCGTGCCCTCAAGCGCGGCGAGTTCCGCACGCTCGGCGTCATCACGTTCTCGCTCTCCTCCACCGGGAACGTCCGCACCCTGGAGGCGATCGCCAACTCGGCCGCCGCCGAGGGGTACGCGGTGACCCTCCTCCCGGTGGCCGTCCCCACCCAGGACGAGGTGCGCGGCGCCTTCACGCGGCTCGAAGAACTCGCCGTCGACGCTGTGATCGTCATCATGGAGGTGCACCTCCTGGACGCGGCCACGATCAATCTGCCGCCGTACGTCCAAGTGGTGGTCGCGGACTCCGACGCGGGCGAGCGGTACACGGTCGTCGACACCGATCAGGCCGGGGGGACCCGGACCGCCGTCCAGCATCTTCTCGGGCTCGGGCACCGGACCGTCTGGCATCTGTCGGGGCCCGAGGACTCCTTCGCCGCGCAGCGCCGTACGGACGCGTGGCGGGAGACGCTCGTGCAGGCCGGGCGGCCGGTGCCGCCGCCGGTCAGCGGGGACTGGTCGGCCGAGTCGGGGTACCGGGCGGGGCTCGACCTCGCGGCGCGGGAGGACTGCACGGCGGTCTTCGCGGCCAACGACCAGATGGCGCTCGGGCTGCTGCGGGCGCTGCACGAGAGCGGGCGGCGGGTGCCGGAGGATGTCAGCGTCATCGGGTTCGACGACATCCCGGAGGCGTCCTCGTTCCTGCCGCCGCTGACCACGCTGCATCAGGACTTCGCCGAGGTGGGGCGGCTGTGTGTGCGGGCGGTGCTGCGGAAGATGCGGCACGACGGGCCTACGCATGGGACGACGCTGGTGCCTACGCGGCTCGTGGTGCGGGAGAGTACGGCTCCGCCGCCTGGGCGGTGAGGGTCTGGAGGGGCTGAATCGGCCGCCGTGCTTGGGTGCGGGGGCTGTTTTGGCATGTCTGGGGGCGGCTGAGGTGGACTAGGGCGGGCTGGGGTGGGCTTGGGAGTTAGGCGTATGAGGTGACGGTGTGATGATCGCGTAAGTGAGTCGTGGTTGAATGGTGAAGGAATTGGCCAAGTGGCTTGTTCTGGACCCGCGTAGAGAGGCATCGGCACCGTGAGCGCCACCCTGTCGGAGTTCCACTACGGTCTCGTCACCCCCATCGCCGCCTTCGTCATGGCGTGCGTCGGCTCGATCCTGGCCCTGCGCTGCACCACCCGCTCGCTGCGGCGCGTCGGCGGTGAACGGCGCTGGGGCTGGCTCGCCCTCGGCGCGGTGTCGCTCGGCTGCGGGATCTGGACCATGCACTTCATCGCGATGATCGGCTTCACCGTCGACGGCGAGCTCATGGAGTACGACGCCGGCCTCACGATCCTCAGCCTCCTCGTCGCGATCGCCGTCGTCGCCGTCGGCGTCTTCCTCGTCGGTTACCGGGGTTCGGGGCCCGTCACGCTGGGGGTCGCCGGCACGATCACCGGGCTCGGTGTCGCCGTGATGCACTACATGGGCATGGGCGCGCTCAAGGTCAACGGGCTCCGGTACGACAACGGGGTCGTCCTTCTCTCCGTCGTGATCGCGGTGGTCGCGGCGACCGCCGCGCTGTGGGCCGCCGTCTCCATCAGTGCGGTGTGGGCGACGCTGGGTGCGAGCCTCGTCATGGGGGCCGCCGTGTCCGTCATGCACTACACGGGGATGGCGGCGGTCAGTGTCCATGCCGCGCACGGCACCGTCAGCGGGCAGTCCTCCGCCAACCTGCTCTCCTTCATGCTGGTGATGCTCGCCGGGCCGCTGATTCTGCTGCTGATCGCCGGGGTCATCGTGATGTTCGACCCGGAGGTTGTGATGGGGCGTACGGAGTGGGACGCGGAGCAGGCGCCCGAGGTGCCGGAGCAGGCGCAGGGCGCGGGCGTGTTCGACTGGCGGTGAGTGCGGCTCTCGCGCGTGCGGCTTTCTCATGGCGGGTCGGGGATCGCCAGGGCGCGAATCGGCCAGCGGGGCGCGGGTGACGTATGGGGTGTGAACGTGCGTAAGTGAACGAGGCGCGCCTTCGGTGGAGGCGCGTTTCGTGGTGGGGGGACTGGGGTCGGTGGGGTTCGTGGGGTGGGTGTGCGTGTGCGTCCGGAAATTGACCTTGTTCCTTCTCCCGTGCGGAGTTGAGGATTTCTGTGTCAAATCTTGACGCGCTCATGACCGAAACAAGGTCCGGCGTGTGCACCTCACGGGCCCGCCACCCCAACGGGCCCGGAACCCCACTTCGGAGGTTGCAGTGAGAGTTGTCCGCACCCTGTCCAAGAGAGCCCGTCTCGTCGCGGTGGCGTCGGCGTTCGTCGCCGCGGCGGCGGTGACCGTACCTGCGGCGGCGGCCGATGCGACGCCCGTGAAACTGAGCGGCGCCCAGCTCGCGCAGGTCACCGACGCCGTCGAGACCGCCGACGTCGTCGGCACGGCCTGGTACACCGACCCGGCGAGCGGCAAGGTCGTCGTCACCGCCGACGCGACCGTCAGCGCGGCGGAGATCGCCGAGATCAAGGCCGCCGCCGGTGACCGGGCGGGCGGGCTCCAGATCAACCGGACGCCCGGCACGTTCAGCAAGCTCATCGCCGGTGGCGACGCGATCTACTCCGGCGGGCGGTGTTCCCTCGGGTTCAACGTCCGCAGCGGGAACACGTACTACGCCCTGACCGCCGGGCACTGCACGGCCATCGGCTCCACCTGGTACACCAACTCCGGCCAGAGCACGACCCTCGGGACGCGGACCGGGTCCAGCTTCCCCGGCAACGACTACGGGATCATCCGGCACGCCAACGCCTCGGCCGCCGACGGGCGGGTCTACCTCTACAACGGCAGCTACCGCGACATCACCGCCGCCGGGAACGCGACCGTCGGGCAGTCCGTGCAGCGCAGCGGCTCCACGACCGGGCTGCGCAGCGGGAGCGTCACCGGCCTCAACGCCACGGTGAACTACGCCGAGGGCACGGTGAGCGGCCTCATCCAGACCAACGTCTGCGCCGAGCCCGGCGACAGCGGCGGCTCCATGTTCTCCGGCACCACCGCACTCGGCCTCACGTCGGGCGGAAGCGGCAACTGCACGAGCGGCGGGGTGACGTTCTTCCAGCCGGTCACGGAGGCGCTCAACGCGTATGGCGTGAGCGTCTTCTGACGGTACGTCATGTCGGCGCCCCGGGGTTTCCTGGGGCGCCGTTCGCGTGTCAGCCGGGTAGGACGCCGAGGCCGGTGACCTGGCGGTTGTGGAAGTGGTCGTCCTCGACCAGCGTCGTGATGCTCCCGGCGGGGACCGGGAAGCTGACGTGTCCCGCAGCCTCGGCCGGCATACCGATCCACGCCGCCACGACGAATGTGAGCGAGCCGCCGTGGGTGACCACGATCTGGTGCGCGCACGGCCGTTCAAGGATGCCGGCCGTCGCGGCGTACACCCTCTCCACGCAAGCCCCTTTGGTCTCCGCCCCCTTGACCCCCTCGTCGTGCCACAGCCGCTCCCCCTGGGCGGGCGGTGCCACGAACCGCTGGTCGAGCCACGCCTTGGGTCTGCCCTCGGCCTCCCCGTACGACTTCTCCCTCAGCTCCTTTTTCAACACCGGCTCCACGCCGAAGACTTCGCCGATCTCGGTGGCCGTCTGCCGGGTGCGCATGGGGTTCTCTACCGCAGGCCCAACTGGCGTAGGTCCGTTGCGTACTTGGTGATCAGGTTTTGGGTGATGTGCGGGATGTCGTTGTCCGGGCCGATGCCTGCCTCGCGGACCGCTTCGTGGAAGTGGGTGGCGGGAACTGGTGAGGTGGGGGTGGGGGGTTGGGGAGTTGCGAAGGCGTGGAGGAGGGGGAGGAGCGTGTGGGGGCGGTGGTGTTCCGGGAGGGAGCGGAGGGCCGTTTCCAGGCGGGGGGACCATGTTGTGTGGGGGAGGCGACGTAGGGGGTGGCCCGCTTCCTCCAGCCAGGTGATGAATGTGTCCAGGGAGACTCCGTCGTCGTGGGGGTTCACCGCGTTGTAGGTGCGGTGGGCCGAAATCGGCTGTGCGCCCAGGGTGTTGATCGCCTCGGCGGTGAAGTCGACGGGGAGGCCGTCGAAGTGGGCGCGGCCCTCCTCGGAGTAGAAGGACGTGGGGGCCAGGCCGGTGCTGAGGATGCTGAAGAGGAGGCGGGTGAGGACGTCGGCCGGGTTGAGCTGGCCGGTGTGGTGGGGGTGGGCGAGGATCAGGTCCGAGCGGAACACGGCCACGGGGAGGGCGAGTCGGGCGTGCGCTTCCCGGAGCAGGACCTCGCCGGCCCACTTGCTCGTGCCGTACCCGGCGGCGTACGCGTCGGTCAGGGCACGCTCGGGGATCGACTCCCGGATATCGGACGTCTCGTCCAGCGTGGTGGAGATCGCCGTCGTCGAGACGTATACGAACGGCTTGACCCGCGCCGTGAGCGCGAGGCGGATCAGCTCGGCGGTGCCGACGACGTTCGGGCCGAAGAGCTGCTCGTACGGCAGGACATGGTTGACCAGCGCCGCCGGGTGGGCGATCAGGTCGACGTCCTCGGCGAGGCGCCGCCACGTCTCCCCGGCCAGCCCCAGGCGCTCCGCTCCGATGTCCCCGGCGAGCACATCGAGCCGCCCGGCCGCCAACTCGCGATAGCGGCGCAGGAGTTCCGGGTCACCGGAGTCGAACGCCGCGTCCAGCCGGGCCCGCGCGTCCGCGTCGTCCTTGCCGCGTACGACGCAGACGAGGCGACCGCCACCGGACGCGAGCCGCTCCAGCCAGTCGAGACACATGAACCGGCCGAGATAGCCGTTGGCGCCGGTGAGGAGGACGGTCCTCGGTGTTTCACGGCCAGGCGCGGGGAGTTGAGCCGCCTCGGCGAGCGCCCCCGCGTCGAGGAACTTCTCCAGCGCGAGGTCACCGGCCCGTACGACCGTCCTGCCCACGCCGTGCACCGAGGCGAACGTCGGACGGCTCGCCCCCGACGCGCGCCGCGCCTCGATGTGGGCGGCGAGAGCGCGCAGGTCGTTCGCGGGGCTCAGAACCGTGCCGACCGGCACCTCCACCCCGAAGATCTCGGCGAGCAGAGTCGAGAAGGACAGCGCGGACAGCGAGTCGCCGCCGAGGTCGGTGAAGCGCGCGTCGGCGGCCGAACTCCCCAGCAGCGCGCGGGCGGCACGCTCGACCGTCTCGGACACCGGCCGCCCGGTGCCCTCGTCGCGCAGGACGCGCACCGCGTCCTCCTGCTCCCGCGCCAACTCCTCGTACAGCGCCTCCAGTCGCTCCCCGTACCGCGCCTTGAGGCGGGGCGGCAGGTTCTTGCGGGTGTCGCTGAGCAGGCCGTTGGCCAGCGAGAACGGCTCGGTCTCGACGAGGAACGCGCGCGGTATTTCGTACGAGTTCAACTCCGATTCCCGCGCGGCCTGTTGGAGGGCGGCGGCGAGATCCTCGTGGGTGCAGTTCTCCCGCGTCGGCACGATCACCGCCAGCAGGTGGGCGCGTTCGCTGTTGCCGTACACGTAGATCTGCCGGATCAGCGGATGCGTGACGTACACGCCTTCGAGGCGGGAGAGGGCGACGAACTCGCCCTGGGCGAGCTTGACGACGTTGTTGCGGCGGTCGACGTACACGTACTGGTCGGGGCCGACCTCGGCCATGATGTCGCCGGTGCGGTAGAAGCCGTCCGCGTCGAAGGCGGCGGCCGTCACCTCGGGGCGGCGGTAGTAACCGGGCGTCAGGGTCGCCGACTTGAGGACCAGCTCGCCGCGCGGATACGGCGAGTCGGTGGCGAAGTAGCCGAGTTCGGGGACGTCGACGAGCTTGATGTCGGTCACCGGGGGGCGCTGGACGCGGGTGTTGAGGAGGACCGAGCCGGTCTCGGTGGAGCCGTAGCCGTCGAGGACCGGCAGGTCGAGGCAGGTGTGCATGAACTCGCGCAGCTCGGCGGAGAGGGGCGCGCTGCCGTACAGCGCCTGGATGAGCCGGCCGCCGACGAACCGCTCCCGCAGGTCCGCCTTCACGGCCGCGTCGAGCGCCCCGGCGTCCGCGAACTCGCCCGCACGCCGGGCAAGTTCGGCCTGGTACTCCTGGAACAGCAGGTCGCAGACGCGCGGCACGAACAGCAGGGCCGTCGGGCGGGCCAGCGCGATGTCCTCGAACAGGTCCGACAGGTCGCTGTGCGCGGTGAAGTACGAGATTCCGCCCCGGCGCAGGGTCTCCACCAGCGAGGAACGGCCCGCGACATGGCTCAGCGGGAGGTAGTTGACGACGATGGAGGCCACGTCGTCGGGGATGGGCACGGCGCCCGCCCACGCCCGGTGCAGCATGCGTTCCGTCTGGATGGCGCCCTTGGGGGTGCCCGTGCTGCCGGACGTGTAGATGAGGAGCCGGACCGGGTCCTCGTCGGGGCCGGGCACGAACAGCGGGGCCGGGGGCAGGGCGCGCCCGCGTTCGATCACCGCCTCCAGCGGCAGCGGGGCGGCGTGCCCGGCGGCCGTCAGCCTCGCGGACGCCGCCTCGAACGCCTCGCGCTGTGCGTCGTCCCCGGCGTGGAAGTCGAACACGACCAGGCGCGGGGCCACTTCGGCGGACAGCGCCAACTCCACGCCCCGGTCGAGGAGTTCGAGGCTCACCGCGAGCACCTTCGGCCCGGTCTTCGCGAGGATCGGGGCGAGCCCGGCGACCGGCGCGCCGGACTGGAGCGGCACGGACACCGCGCCGTGGCGCAGGCACGCCAGGTCGACCGTGACGTAGTCGCCGCTGGTGAAGCCGTAGATCGCCACGAAGTCGCCGGGGGACAGCGGGAGTCGGGTGTCCGCCGCCCACTCGGCCGAGACCGCCCCGGCCCGCGCCCACAGCTCGCCGTAGGTGACGGTCGTGAACTCGGGGAGCCGCCGCAGCGACGTACGACCGGAGACCGGGTCCGTGACGGGCTCCGTCGCGCGCCGGGCCAGGGCGGGGCGGTCGGCGTACCCCGCCATGACCGTCGCCACCGTCCGCGACAGCACCTGGTCGCGCGCGGCCTCACGGACCGCCTCGCGGACCGCCGGGAGCGGCATCGCGGCCCGGTACTGCGGATCGTGCGCGGACAGCTCCGCGACGAGACGGGCCGCCCGGCTCAGGGGGGAGACGTCGGCGGGGGGCTTCGCGGGCATGACCGTCACCTGTTTCTCTGTGCGGGGTGTTGGAGAGGTGCTTACGCGGGCCGCGCGCTGTGCCGCAGCGCCAGTTCGGGCACGGCCGTGGTGTCGTCCTGGTAGCAACGCGCCAGCTCCACCCGGGACTTGATGCCGAACTTCCGGAAGATGTTCCGCAGGTGGTAGTTGACCGTGTACGAGGACAGGTGCAGCTTCCCGGCGACCTGCCGGTTGGTCATGCCCAGCACGACCAGATCGGCGACCGCCCGCTCGGAGTGGGTCAGCTCCTTTTCCGGACCGACCGGTCGGTTTTCCGAAGGCCGCGTTGAGGGCGCCGTGGACAGCCTGACCCGCGCCGCGACCCGGGCCGCGTCCCGCAGCGCCCCGGCCTCCTCGTACAGCTCGCGCGCCGCGCCGAACTGCCGTACCGCCGCGCTCTCGCCCCGGCCCCGGGCCAGCAGCAGGATGCCCAGGTCCTCCGCGGCCCCGCCGGCGGCCCACGAACAGCGGTACTCGCGGCGGGCCCGGCCCAGGGCGGCCTCGTCCTGGTGCAGTAGACCGGCCGCGTGCAGCGCCGAGACGCTCAGCGGGGCGTAGTCCGCGTTGTCGTGGGCGAGCGTGCGGACCGTACGGACGACCTGTTCGGCCAGGTGCGGGGCGCGCCCGGCGAGCGCGGTGCGCACCAGCCAGGCGGCGGCCCCCGGCTCCTCCGTGACCAGCAGCGGCCCGGTGACCAGGTCGGCGTACTGCCGGTCCAGCAGCTCGACGGCGCGCGGCGCGCCGTACCGCTCGGCCGCGATCTGGAGGGCGACCCAGTCCGGCTGCGCGCAGATCACGCGGTGTGCGGGGACCTGCTCCTGGTGGCGGCGGGCCATCAGCTTCTCCGCGTCGCGCAGGTCGCCGCCGCGCAGGGCGGCCAGCGCCTGGACCGTGGTCGCCAGGGGCAGCAGGGTGCCGTCGGGTTTGCGGACCTCGCCCAGCGCTTCCGCGATCCACTGGTCGGCGCGGCGGTGGTCGCCCTTCAGGCTCAGCAGCCGGGCGGCGACCGCCGCGAGCGCGAGACCCTGGGGCGGCGGGCCGGACGGCTCCGCCCAGCACTCCGCCTTGCGCAGCAGCCGCTCGGCCTCGAAGGGCTCGCCCAGCAGGGAGAGTTCGAGCGCGACCGAGTTCGTCACCTGCTGGTCCATGAAGTCGGCCCGGCCGGGCGGGATGACCGCGGTGGCCTCCCGGCTCAGGCGCAGCGCCTCCGCCGGGCGCCCGTCGAGCCGCGCGCAGGTGGAGCGCATCGCCAGCGCGAACGCCTGCCCCGAGGCGTCCTCGACGGCCGCGCGGTTGTGGAACAGGGCGGTCGCCGCCTCCCGGGCCTGGTCGGTGCGGCCCTCGTCGAGGGACGAGACGGCGCGCGCGTACAGGAGTGCCGCGTTCCGCTCGCCGGGCGGGTGCGACGCGGCGGCGCCGGTGTCGGTCGCGGACGCGGCGGTGAGGAGCACCTGGCGGACACCCGGCGCGGTGCCGTCGACGACGGTCCGGCGCAGCAGTTCGTTGCGGAAGGCGAGCCGGCCGTCGTCGTGGCAGTCGAGCAGCCCGGCGTCCACGGCCCGCTGCACGAGGGCGGCCAGGCCCACGGCGGGTACGTCGGTGAGGACCGCGGAGAGTTCGAAGAGGCTGAACTGGGGGCCCAGCACGGCCGCCGTCCTGAGCATGTCCCGCACCTGCTCGCCCTGCTCCCTGAGCAGGCAGTTCACCGTGGACCTGAGGCGCCGGGGCACGGTCGTGCAGAGCAGGGCGGCCTGGCGGCCCACGATCCGGACCTTGCCGTCCTCGCGCAGCCCCGTCGCCAGCGCGGTCGTCAGCAGAGGGTGGCCCTCCGCCTCCGCGGCCAGCGCCGTCAGGCCGATGTCGGGGGTCGCGCCGAGGACGTCGGTCAGGAGTTCCTGGACCGAGTCGGGGGAGAGCCGGCCGAGGGTCAGGCGCGTGCAGCCCCAGTCGTCCAGCGCCCGCACGAAGCGGTGCACGTCGAGGTTGTACGCCTGGTCGCGCAGGGTCAGGAGCCACAGGTGCGGGCGGCGGCGCAGCGACGCCAGGTCGGCGGTGAGCCGGCGCAGCAGGGCCTGGTCGGTCTGCGTGTGCAGGTCGTCGAGGACGGTCAGGGTGGGGCGGTCGTCGGAGCGGGGCGGAAAAGTGCCGTCACCGGCGTGGACGAGGTGGAATTCGCGTTCTTCGGCGATGCGGCCGACCTCATGGACGAGGCGCGATTTCCCGAAACCTTCGTCTCCTGAGACGAGTATCACGCCGCCGCGGCTGGACTCCGCTTCGGCGAATGCCTGGAGTATGAGGCTCATTTCTGGTGATCGGCCGCGTAGGGGACTTGGTGACACGTGACCTCACGTAGTTCATGTCCGGGAAGGGGGAATCGAACGAAGGTGGGTCCCGTACCTGCGGAATTGACGGATCGTGTGTCCGGCGTGCGGGGTGCCGTTGAAGTTGACGATCCTTCAAAAGGGTGCGGGGGGAAGTTCTTGAAGGTTAACGCGATCCGTTGAACATTAACATGCTTTCTTGGTGCGCCCGTTACCCGTCGGAAGCGAAAACTCCGTGAATGGATGGAAACAGTGGACGAGGCGGCAAGGTATGAACCTGACCGGTCGCTGTGCGGTTCCCGGAGTCCAACTGCCGTCCCTCCACTACCCGCTTGAGTAGCCGATGGTCGGCCCCGCGTGGCAAACCTACCTGGTCAGGTGGTGACACTGGCCGGATCCTGCGGTGAAGGTGGATGCCGGGGCACACGGCCCCCCGGCGGTTGCCGCGGTGTATTCGATCTTCGAGGGGGAGTGGTTTGCGGGAAGCGGAGCCTTGCCCCGCATTCATGAATGGTGGTGCGGCTCACAGTTCGAGAATCCCGAACAGTGCGGCGTTCCGTGGCGGCATATTTTTCGATCATGATCTGGGTCACAGGAAGCTTGTGCCGGAAGCCCGGCCTGGGGTGGTTCGGCACGCTTGGGGCTGGGTGCCGGAATCCTTTCCCGTGGCAGGCGTTGCGGAAATGCGGGATTTGCGCTACGGGACTGCGGATTTCCGCAGTCGGTTCTTTCGTCGCTCGGTAATTTCCCGGACCGGTCGAATCGTCGGAGTTCTGGACTCTCCGGGGTTCTCCTGACATCTCGGATCACCGCTGTTCGGGGACGGCAGGTACGAGAGAGGCACGCAGGAGAGGTCCGATGTCCAAGTCCACCCCGTACGACGGCCGCTGTTGCCGGCGCCGCCCGGCCGCACGGCCCCGCCTTCGCTTCGGGAGGAGACCGCCTGGTCCGGGGCGGCGGGATTCGCTCGATGACAGGGCCGGGGGCGGCCACGGCCATGGCTACGGCCACGGCTGTGGCTGCGGCCGGGCGGTGACGGAATGACGACAGACGGGACGGCAGGCAGGGGCATGGGCATGGACGAGAAGCGGATGGCGTTGTTGCGGCTCCTGCGGGGGGCGCAGGTGGGGGAGGGGCAGCGCGAGGACGGGGAGCGGGAGGCTGCGGGTGCGCGTTTTGGTGGCGTGCAGCCTCAGGGCGAGTCCGTCGCCGGTATCGCCGTCATCGGGGTTGCCGGGCGTTATCCCCGTGCCGCCACCCCCGACGAGCTGTGGGTCCGTACCCGTGACGGTGAGCACTGCATCGCCGAGTTCCCTGCCGACCGGAGCCCCGACGGCCGCGCGGGCGCCCGGCGTTGGGCCGGGCTCATCGATGACGCCGATGCCTTCGATCCGCTCTTCTTCGGGATCGCGCCCGTCGATGCCGACAGCATCGATCCCCAGGAGCGCGTTTTCCTGGAGACCGTCTGGGCCGCCTTGGAGGACGCCGGGCACCCGCCTCGGCGGCTCGCGCGCGAGAGCAACCCTGTCGGTGTCTTCGCCGGGGTCATGAACAGTGACTACGAGTGGATGGGGGGCGAGGCGACGGCCCTCGGCGCTGCCAACGCGGCCCGGTCCAGCCACTGGTCCATCGCCAACCGGGTCTCGTACGTCCTCGACTTCCGGGGGCCCAGCCTCACCGTCAACACCGCGTGCTCCGCCTCCCTCACCGCCGTTCACCTCGCCTGCGAGAGCCTGCGCTCCGGGGAGTGCTCGGTCGCCGTCGCGGGTGGCGTCAACCTGATCCTGCACGAGTCCCACCTGCGCACCCTCGCCGAGAACGGCATGACCTCGCCGGGGGACCGCGTCCGTGCGTTCGGGAAGGGCGCCGATGGGTTCGTGGACGGGGAGGGGGTTGGCGCGGTCGTTCTGAAGCCGTTGGAGAGGGCGGTTGCGGACGGTGACCGCATCTACGGCGTCATCCGCTCCTCCGCCGTCAACTCCGGTGGCAAGACCGGGGGTTACACCGTGCCCAGCCCTGCGGCTCAGGCCGAGGTGATCCGTACGAGCCTGCGGAAGGCCGGGATCGATCCGCGGACCATCGGCTGTGTCGAGGCGCACGGTACGGGTACGCCCCTCGGCGATCCCATCGAGATCGCCGGTCTGCGGGAGGCGTTCGCGGAACACCTTGACGACACGCTTGCGCAGGGGGTCGAGCGCTGCGCCGTCGGTTCCGTGAAGTCCAACATCGGGCATCTGGAGTCCGCCGCCGGGATCGCGGGGCTCACGAAGATGCTGATGCAGCTCAAGCACGGGACGATCGCGCCGTCGCTGCACTCCGGTGAGCTGAACCCGGACATCGACCTTGCGGGGACGCCGTTCTTCGTGCCGCAGGAGGCGGTGGTGTGGGAGCGGGCGGTGGCGGTTCATGCGGGTGGGAGGCGGACGGAACTTCCTCGGCGGGGTGCGATCAGCTCTTTCGGAGGGGGAGGGGCGAATGCTCACCTCATCGTGGAGGAGTACGTGGGGGGCGAGAGGCCTGATGCTGCGACCTCGACTGGTGCCCACCTCGTCGTCCTGTCGGCCCGCGACGATGAACGCCTCCGCGCGTACGCCGGACGCCTCGCCGACTTCCTCGACGGGAACGCCGTCCAGAGCGACGAGCCCGCCGAAGCGACCTGCCTCCGTCTCGCCGCCGAGGTGCTGGGCGTCGACGCCGCCGACCTCGACCCCCTCACCCCGCTCCACGAATACGGCTGCGGCGCGGCCGAGTTGACCCGGCTGGCGGAGAAGCTGGACGCGGAGTTCGGGCAGGGCGTCCAGCTCACGGGCGCGACCACCCTGCGCGACCTCGCCCCGGCTCCTGCCGCCGCCCCGACCGTCACCCTCGCCGACCTCGCCCACACGCTTCAGGTCGGCCGCGAGGAACTCCCCGCCCGACTCGCCTTCCCCGCCCGGGACTTGGCCGAGGCGCGTGCGCTGTTCCGTGCGTACGCCGCCGGCGAGCCGACCGCCGAGGTGGTCACCGGCACGGCCCCCGCCCAGCGCGTCACGGCGGACACCAGTCTGCAACGCGCCCTGGAGCAGGGCGACTTGCGTACGGTCGCCGAACACTGGGCGCGAGGCGCCGGAGTCGAGTGGGCCGGGAACGGTGGCCGTCGGGTGGGGCTGCCGACGTACCCCTTTGCGCGCAAGCGGTACTGGCTGCCGCGTCCTGCCGCCACCGCCATCGCAGCGGCTGGGACTGGGGTGTCGCAAACCGCCTTGGTGCAGACCGGCGTTGAGCCCGCCGAGTCCGCGATCACCTGGGTGCAGGCCGGTGTCACGCCCGCCCCGGCCATGTCCTGCTATCGCCCCACCTGGCTCCCCGAACCCCGCCCCACGACCACCCCCGACCCCGCGACCCCCCAGAAAGTCCTCATCCTCACCACCCCCGACGCCGCCTCCCTCGCGACCGGCATCGCCCACCACCACCGCCACGACGACACCCACCTCGTCGACCTCGACCGCGACGACCTGATCCGCGCCTTCACCGAAGCCGGTCGCGTCGACCGCGTCTACCACCTCGGCGGCATCAACCCGCGCGACCTGACGACCAGTCACCAGCGAGGCGTACTCGCCCTGTTCAAGGCGGCCCGCCACCTCACCCCCCAGCTCTCCCGCCTCCACATCAAGGTCGTCACGAACGACGCCTGCGCCGCCTTCGGTGACCCCGTCGTCAACCCCTTCGCCGCCGGACTCCACGGCCTCACCCGGGTGTTGGTCAAGGAACGCCCCGAAATCCGCGCCGTCTGCCTGGACTTCGCGCACGGCGAGCCCACCCCGGAAGACCTGCTGACCGCCGTACTGGAAGAACCCTGCGACGCCACCGGCCGGACGGTGCTCCTGCGGCACGGTGTCCGGTACGTCCCCGCGTTGCAGCCCGTCGACCTGCCGGAGCCGCAGGAGGCGCCGTACCGCGAGGGCGGGGTGTACGTCATCGTCGGCGGAACCGGCGGTATCGGGCAGGAGTTGACGCTCCACCTCGCCGAGCGTCACCGCGCGAAGGTCGTCTGGATCAGCCGGGGCGAACTCGGCCCGGAGCAGCGGGCCTGCGCGGACCGGGCGCGGGAACTCGGCGGCGAGGTACTGCACTTGCGCGCCGACTGCCGGGACGCCGAGGCGCTCAAGGGGGCCGCGCGGGAGGCCAGGGCGAGGTTCGGGGCGATCCACGGCGTCGTGCACGCGGCGATGACCTTCGGCCCCGGCCCGCTGGCCGCGCTCGACGAGGACGCGTTCACGGCGGCGCTCGCGGTGAAGGCCGAGGGGAGCGTGGCGACGGACGAGGCGTTCGGCGCCGAACCACTCGACTTCATGGTGTTCTTCTCGTCCGTCGGCGCCCTCGTCGGCACCGCCGGGAACGGCACCTACAGCTGCGCCGGAGCCGTCCAGGACGCCTACGCGCTCCACCTCGACCACCAACGCCCTTACCCCGTACGGGTCATCGACTGGGGCTACTGGGGCCCGGTCGGCTCCGGCGCCCGCCCCGGGCTGCGGGAGATGTTCCACGGGCTCGGCATCGGCGAACTCACCGTCCCCGACGGCCTGTCCGCCATCGCCCGCACCCTCGGCGGCCGACTGCCCCAGGTGCTCCCGATCAACGCGGACAGCGACGCGCTCACCGCGCTCGGCGCCGCCATGGCCCCGCCCGCCCGGCAGTACCGGGCCGACGCCCCGCCCACCCTGCGCACGGCCGCCGCGCGCCTGCTCGCCCCGCGCGCCGACGACGCCCCCGGCGTCCTGAGCGTCATCTCCGGGTACGAGCGCCTCACCGAGGTCTGCCGCCCCGCCGTGCTCGGCGTCCTCCAGGGCATGGGCGTCCTCACCACTCCGGGCGAGAGCCACGACCGCGACCAACTCGCTCTTCAGCTCGGCGTGTTGCCCAAGTTCCGACGGCTGTACGAGGCGCTGCTCAACATCCTCAAGGACAACGGGTACGTCGAGTTCGACGGCGCACGCGTACGGCTGCCGCACACTGCGAAGCCGGCCGGGGCGTACTCCTCCGACGCGCTGGAGCCCCGGTTCGACCGGATCGCCGCCGACCACCCCGACCTGGCGCCCACGGTCACCCTGACCCGGCTCTTCCTGCGTCAGTACGCCGAGATCCTGCGCGGCGAGATCCGCGCCACCGAGATCATGTTCCCGGGCTCCTCGATGGCCCTGGTCGCCGACTTCTACAAGGCCAACCCGCTCACCGACTCGTTCAACGAACTGGTCCGCGACGCCGTCGGCGTCCACCTCGAACACCGGATCGCCCGGCTGGCTCCCGGAGAGCGGCTGCGGATCGTCGAGTTCGGCGCCGGGACCGGGGCGACGACGGACTCCGTGCTGCCGGTCCTCGCGCCGTACGCCGACCGGGTGTCGTACTGGTTCACCGACATCTCCCAGCACTTCCTGGACCACGCCGAGGCGCGGTTGCGTCCGCTGTACGGCGCTCCCGGCTTCCTCAACTTCCGGGTGCTCGACCTCGAACGGGGGCACCAGGAGCAGGGGTTCGAGCCCGGGACGTACGACATGGTCCTCGCGACCAACGTCGTCCACGCCACGGCCGACCTGCGGGCGACGCTCGGCAAGGCCAAGGACCTGTTGCGGCCCGGGGGCTGGCTCGTGCTCAACGAGCTGACCGAGGTGCGGGACTCCACCACCGTCGTGGGCGGGGTGCTGGACGGGTGGTGGCTGTTCGACGACGGTGAACTCCGGCTGCCGGACTCGCCGTTGGTGCATCCCGGCACGTGGCGCAGGCTGCTGCGGGAGCAAGGGTTCGGGGACGTCACCGTGACCGGGGGGACCGGGGCGGACGGGCGGGCCCGGGGGCAGCACGTCGTCATCGGGGAGAGTGACGGGCTGCGGCCGATCGCCGTGCGGGAAACGGTGGTTGAGGAGGCTGCCGCCGAGGTGGCCGTAAGTGCGGTGCCGTCCGGGGGACTTCAGAGCAAGCTTGCCGCCATCGTCGTGCGGTGCCTGAAGCTCGACGAGGACGTGGATCCCGAACGGCCGCTCGCGTCCTACGGGTTCGACTCGCTCACCGGGATGAAGATCGTGGCGGGGATCGCGGACGAGTTCGGTGTGACCGTGTCGCTGGGGGACTTCTACGACCGTCCGACGCTGCGGGAACTGGCGGAGTATTACGCGGAGTCGGGGACGCTGGGGGATGTCGCGGAGGTCTCCGGGGTTTCGGCAGGTGTGTCCGAAGGCGCCTCCGGGGAGGCCCTTTATGCTCCCGCTCCTGTCAGGCCCCTCCCCTCGGTCCTCGTCGCCGACGGCCCCTCCACCGACCACCCCCTCTCCGAAGGCCAACGCGCCCTGTGGGTCATCGAGCGGATGAACCCCGGCACCTACGCCTACAACCTCCCCCTCGCCTTCCGCCTGGACCCCGGCACCGACACCGGCGCCCTCCGCCTCGCCCTCCAGAGCATCCTCGACCGGCACGACAGCCTCCGCTCCACGATCCGCACCACCGACGACGGCCCCGTCCGCACGATCGCCGCGTGGCAGGAACTCCACTTCCAGCAGCGCTACTTGGCCGTCACCGACGAGTCGGCCGTACGTGAGCGCGTCCGCGAGGAAGCCCGTCGCCCCTTCGACCTGGAACACGGCCCCCTCCTGCGCGTCACCCTCTTCACCCAGGGCGACGGCGGCCAGGTCCTGCTCCTCGCCTTCCACCACATCGTGTTCGACGGCGTCTCCATCGCCGCGTTCCTGCGCGAACTCACCGCCGGTTACCGCGAAGCGCGAGCCGGACGCAGGCCCGGCACGGCCCCCGTGGCGGCGACCTTCGCCGACTTCACCGCCTGGCAGCGCGACCTCCTCGCGGGCCCCGAGGGCGACCGGCTCCGCGCCTACTGGCTGCGCCGCCTCGACGCCGCGACGGAACCCCTCGCCCTGCCCTACGACCGCCCGCGCCCGCAGGTCCCCGGTTACCGGGGTGCCGCCGTCGAGGGCCGGATGGACGCCGAACTCGTCGCACTGGTGCGACAGTTCGCCGCCGAGAAGCGCACCTCGCTGTTCGCGGTCCTGCTCTCCGGCTACTTCACCCTGCTCCAGCGCTACACCCAGCAGCGCGGCATCCGCGTCGGCACCCCGGCCGCCGGGCGCCCGTCCGTTAAGTTCGAGGACACCCTCGGCTACTTCATGAACATGGTGGTCCTCCAGGCCGACGTGGACCCGGAGAACGACTTCGGCACCCTCGCCGGCCAGGTGCACCGCACGGTTCTGGAGGCCCTGGAACACGCCCACCTGCCGCTGATCTCCCTCGCGGAGGCGCTGCGCCAGGCGGGCCGCACCGACACCGCCGACCTCTTCCGGACCGCGTTCTACTTCCAGAACTGGGTGGAGCCCGGCGACCGCGACCCGGTGCGCGAGGTGTTCCACGGGGTGCACCAGGAAGGCGAGTTCGACGTCACCCTGGAGGTCGTCGAGGGCGCCGCCGACTGCACGTACACCCTCAAGTACGACCCCGACCTCTTCGACGAGGACACCGTGCGCCGCCTCGGCGAGCACTTCCTCGCCCTGCTGAGGTCAGCGCTCACCGAACCCGCCTGCCCGATAGGCAAGTTGCCGCTGCTGACCGGCGACGAACGGCGGCAGATCGAGCGGCAGTGGGAACAGGCACGCCGCTCCTACCCACGTGAACGGACCCTCCCCGAACTCGTCGAGGAGCAGGCCGCACGCCGCCCCGACGCCGTTGCCGTCACGAGTGACATCGAGTCACTGACGTACCGTCAACTCACCGAGAAGATCGACCGGTTGGCCGGTCACCTGAGGGCGGAGGGCGTACGCCCCGGCCGTGCCGTCGGCGTACTCGTCGAGCGGGGGCACCTGCCTGTCGCGCTGCTCGCCGTCCTGAAGGCGGGCGGGAGTTACGTACCCCTCGACCCCACCTTCCCGGTGGACAGGCTGAGTTACATGGCCGAGGACGCCGGACTCCACCTCGTCCTCACCACCGGCACGGCCGAGAGCGCGCTCGGCGGGATCGCCGTACCGAGGCTCCGGCTCGATCAGCTCACCGGGCGGACCAGCTCCTCGGGACCGGCCGCCGGGCCCGACGACACGGCGTACATCATCTACACGTCCGGATCCACCGGGCGCCCCAAGGGAGTTGCCGTACCGCACCGGGCGCTCGTCAACTTCCTCGTCTCGATGAAGGACGAGCCCGGGTTCGGGCAGGACGACACGCTGCTCGCGCTGACGACCGTGTGCTTCGACATCGCCGCGCTGGAGCTGTACCTGCCGCTGATCACCGGCGGGCGGGTCGACATCGCGCCCGCCGACGTCGCCAAGGACGGCGTCAAACTCCGCCGCCACCTGGAGAGTTGCGGCGCGACCGCCATGCAGGCGACGCCGAGCACATGGAAGATGCTCCTCGCCACGGGGTGGGCCGGCGACCGGTCGCTCACCGCGCTGTGCGGGGGAGAGGCGCTCGACCAGGACACCGCCGGCGCCCTGGTCGAGCGCACTCGCACCGCCTGGAACCTCTACGGCCCGACGGAGACGACCATCTGGTCCGCCGTCGGACGCCTCACCCCCGGCGGCCGGGTCACCCTCGGGCGCGCCGTCGCCAACACGCAGCTCCTCGTCCTCGACGCGCACGGCCAGCAGGTCCCGCCCGGCGTCCCCGGCGAACTCCACATCGGCGGCGACGGGTTGGCGACCGGGTACGTCAACCGGCCCGACCTCACCGCCGAACGCTTCGTCCCCAACCTCATCGCCCCCGAACTCTCCCCGCGCCTCTACCGCACCGGCGACCTCGTCCACGCCCTGCCCGACGGCACGCTCGAATACCTCGGCCGCGCGGACACCCAGGTCAAGGTGCGCGGCTACCGCGTCGAGACCGGCGAGGTCGAGGCCGCGATGCGCAGGCTGGCCGGGGTCACCGAGGCCGTCGTCGTACCGTCCGCTGCCGCCGGCGGCAACGGGGTGATGCTGCGCGGCTTCTACACCGGGACCGGGGAGCCGGTCGACCCGGCGCCGCTGGGCGCCTGGCTGCCCGAGTACATGGTCCCCGATGTGCTGGTCCCGCTGCGGGAGTTCCCGCAGACACTCAACGCCAAGACGGACCGGGTACGCCTCGGGACGGCACCCCTCGACGAACTGCGCGCCGCGTACAGCGAATTGAGCACCGCGCGAACCGTCGTCGTACCGGAAAGCCCGCTCGTCGACGAACTGACCCGCCTCGTCGCGGAGGTCGCCGAAGTCTCCGAGGACCGCGTCCCCAAGGATCGCCCGCTCGGTGAACTCGGCCTGAACTCCGTCGGGTTCACGACGCTCAGCACCCGCATCGGCAAGGTGCTCGGCGTCGAGGTCTACCCGACCGCCTTCTACCAGTACCCGACCGTCACCGGCATGGCCGCCCATCTCCTGCACGCCCACGCGGAGTTGCGCGCCCGCTTCGGTGCCCGGAGCACGGCCGCCCAGGCGGTCCCTGTCGATGTTGTAAGGCCCGGGAGCGGCACCGGCATCGCCGTTGTCGGCATGGCCGGACGCCTCCCGCAATCCCCCGACCTGGACGCCTTCTGGCAACACCTCGCCGACGGCGACGACTTGATCCAGGAGATCCCGGCCGACCGCTGGGACTGGCGTGCCACCGAGGGGTCCCGGTCCCGCTGGGGCGGATTCGTCCCGGACGTCGACCGGTTCGACGCCAAGTTCTTCGGGATCTCACCGCGCGAGGCCCAACTCATGGACCCGCAGCAGCGGTTGGTCCTCGAAACGGTGTGGACGGCGCTGGAGGACGCCGCGATCCGGCCGTCCGAACTGGCCGGGCGCCGCGTCGGCGTCTTCCTCGGCGTCACCAACTCCGACTACCTGGAGGTCCAGCGCGCCGCCGGACAGGAGACCGACGGCCACACCATCACCGGCGCCGCCCTGTCCATCATTCCCAACCGCGTCTCCTACCTCCTCGACCTGCGCGGACCCAGTGTCGCCGTGGACACCGCCTGCTCCAGCTCCCTCACCGCGATCCACCAGGCGGTCTCGGCGCTGCGTGACGGCTCCTGCGACCTCGCGATCGCGGGCGGCGTCAGCCTCATCCTCGACCCGTCCCTGTACGTCGCCCTCAGCAAGAACGAGATGCTCAGCGAGGACGGCCGCTGCAAGGCGTTCGACAGCCGCGCCAACGGATACGTACGCGGCGAGGGCGTAGGAGCCGTCGTCCTCAAGGGAGTTGACGCCGCCGAGCGCGACGGCGACCCCGTCCACGCCGTGATCCGGGGGTCCGCCGTCAACCACGGCGGACGCACCAACTCCCTCACCGCACCCAGCCCCGACGCCCAGGCCGAGGTCATCGCCCGCGCCCACCGCATCGCCGGTACCGACCCGGCGGCCGTCGGGTACATCGAGGCGCACGGTACCGGCACCGCGCTCGGCGATCCGATCGAGGTGACCGGACTCCGCACCGCCTTCACGCAGTTGTACGAGGAGGCGGGGCGCGCGGTGCCCGCCGTACCGACGGTCGGGCTCGGGTCGGTCAAGAGCAACGTGGGTCATCTGGAGGGCGCCGCCGGGATGGCGGGGCTGTTCAAGGTGGTCCTCGCGATGCGGCACGGGGTGATCCCGGCGAGCCTGCACGTCGTCGAGGAGAATCGGTATCTCGACCTGGACGGGGGGCCGTTCAGGATCGTCACCGAGGCGACACCGTGGGAGCGCGACGGGTCGTTGCTCCGGCGGGCGGGGCTCAGTTCGTTCGGGTTCGGCGGGGCGGGGGCGCATCTGGTCCTGGAGGAGGCGCCGTTGGCGAACGCGGTCGTCGATGACCGTGGGCCGGTGCTGCTCGTTCTCTCCGCGCACAGCAGGACGGCACTGACCGCGTACGCCGGGCGGCTCGCCGCGCACCTGCGCGAGGGACGTACATCGCTCGCGGACGTCGCCCACACGCTCCGGGTCGGCCGTGAACCCATGCCGCAGCGGCTCGCGTTCGTCGCCGGTGACCGGGCGGAGGCGCTCGGTGTGCTCGACGCGTTCGCCGCCGGGGAGCCGGTGGGGCACAGCGGTCGCGCCGGGAAGGGGCGTACGCAGAGCGCGTCCTGGCGGCGGTACCTGGACTCGCTGATCGCCGACCGCGAGCTGGAAGCGCTCGCCGAACTCTGGGTGGAGGGCGAGGAGTTCGACTGGGCCGGGCTCGGTGGTGAGGCTCGGCGGGTGCGGATTCCCACGTACGTGTTCGATCGGGCTCGGCACTGGGTGGAGAACGCCGGCGCCGGCGAGGGGAGCGTTGCCGCCGCTGTGGTGCACCCCCTGCTGGACACCACCAGCCCCGACGAGTCCACCAAGCGGCTCACCGGCACCGAGTTCTACCTCCGTGACCACCTCGCCGACGGGACGCCGATCCTGCCGGGTGTCGTCCTGCTGGAGATGGCCCGCGCCGCCGATGAACTCACGCGCGGGGACGGGCAGTTGGCCAAGCGGGTCGAGGACGTCACCTGGGCCGCGCCCGTCCGTACCGGTGCGGGAGACGTCACCGTACGGATCAAGCTCGACCGGCAGCCGGGGCGTACCGGGTTCGAGGTGCTCACCGGGGGTGGACGGCCGCATGCCACCGGTACGGTCGTCGCCGCCGTGCGGGGGGAGCGGCAGACGCTGGATCTCGGTGCCGTGGAGGGGCGTTGCTCCTCGCGGACGACCGGGGCCGAGTACTACCGTCGCGTCGATGCGACCGGGTTCCACTACGGTCCGTCTTTCCAGGTCGTCGAGTGGCTCGCGATCGGTGACCGGGAGGCCCTTGCCCGGCTTGTCACCCCCGCTCATCTGCGGGGAGACGCCGGCTCGTACCGGTTCCACCCCGCACTGATGGACGCCGCGCTCCAGACCGCCGGGAGCATTGCCACGGACGATTCCACCGCGCCCGCGCATCTGCCGTACTCGGTGGGGGTCGTCGAGCTGCTGGCCGAGCGGCTGCCGGAGAGCGGGCACGCGCATGCTCGTCGTACCGATGACGGTTCCACGCCCGGCGTGAAGGTCTTCGACATCCTCGTGACGGATGACGACGGGGTGGTGGTCGCTCGGATCGAGCGGTTCACCCTGCGGGCGCTGCCCTCCGCGAAGGGCGGGGACGAGCCGCTGGTCGCCTTCGAGCCGTACTGGCGGGAGAGCGCTTCGGCTCCGGCCGCGCTGCCCAAGACTGTGCTGCTGGTCGACGGGGCTCGGCGGGGGCTCGGGACGCGGCTCGCGGAGCGGACCGGGGCGCGGGTCGTCAGCGTTGAGCCCGGTGCCGGGTTCGATCCCGCCGAGTTGGCGGGGCCCGTCGCGATCGTCCATCTGGCGGGGGACGGGTTCCACGAGGCGCTCGCGCTGTGCCGGGCTTGGATCTCGCGGAGCGGTGGGGAGGCCCGGTATCTGTACGTCCATCCCGAGGGCGCGCCTGAACATGCCGCGATCAGCGGGTTGGCGCGGGCCGTGCGGGGGGAGTATCCGGGGCTGCGGATGAGTGCGGTGGCGTGTGCTGCCGACGCCGACCTGGTGGCGGTCGTCGCTGCTGAACTGGGCTGTGCCGAGGCGCCAGTTGAGGTGCGTACGGACGGTGTGCGGCGGCTGGTGGGGGCGTGGCGTCCGGCGGAGCTTCCCGCTGCGGGCTCCGGGGTGTTTGGTGCGCCTGGTGCGCACATCATCACCGGCGGGACCGGGGGGATCGGGCTGCATCTCACCGAGCGGCTTGCGTCGCGTGGTGCGGATATCGTGCTGGCCTCGCGGAATCAGCCTTCGGCTGAGGTTGTGGAGCGGGTGGCTCGGCTTGCGGGGACCGGGGCGCGGATTCTGCACGTCGCCGCTGATGTCACTCGGCGGGAGGATGTCGCCGCGCTGGTGCAGGCCGCTCGTGAGCACTCCGGGCGGGTCGCGGGGGTGCTGCATGCGGCTGGGGTGCTGCGGGACGGGTTCGTGCTGCGGAAGAACCCGGATGACGCCGATGCCGTCATCGCGCCCAAGATGCTGGGGGTTCGGTGGCTGGACGAGGAGACTCGGGGGGAACACCTTGAGTATTTCGCCGCGTTCTCCTCAACCGCCGCCGCGTTGAGCAGTGTTGGGCAGTCCGACTACTCCTATGCCAATGCCTATCTCGATCACTTCGTTCTGGGGCGTGAGCGACTCCGGGCTCGGGGGGAGCGGTTCGGGGTGAGTCTCTCCGTCAACTGGCCCTTGTGGCGGGACGGGGGGATGGCCATGGATGTGGGCGCTCAGCAGGCCATGCGGCGGGAGTTGGGGTTCGGGGCGTTGGGCACCGGGGTTGCGCTGGATGGGCTTGAGCGGGCGTTGGGGGGTTCTGCTCCTCGGTTGCTGTTGGCTGCTGGGGATGCTGGTCTCATTCAACGGGCGCTGGAGATTGAGCATTTGGCGCCGCAGGGGGCTCCTTCGGCTGGTGTTGTTCGGCGTGTTGCCGAGGTGGGGGGTGCCGGGCTTCGGGAGGTGGCTGAGGAGTTCTTGCGTGAGCTGCTTGCCGGTGAGTTGAAGATGCCGGTCGAGGAGATCGATTCGGAGGAGCAGTTCGATCGGTACGGGATCGACTCGCTGTTGGTGTTGAGTCTGACTCGGGAACTGGAGGCACGGTTCGGGGAGTTGTCGAAGACCTTGTTCTTCGAGTACTTCACGGTTGCCGAGTTGGCGGGGTACTTCGTGGAGCAACACGGGGAGAAGCTCGCGGAGTTGGTGGGGGGTGCGGCGGAGGAGGCTGCCGGGGAGCCGGTGGGGGATGCGGTGGCGGGCCCAGGTGTCGTCGAGCCTGTGGTGGAGGCAGGTTCGGGACAGGCCCAGTCCGACGGGCCGGGTGACGTGTCCGACGACGACATCGTCATCGTCGGCGTCAGTGGTCGCTACCCCGGTGCCGATGACCTCCGTGAGTTCTGGCGCAACCTTCGCGACGGCGTCGACTCCGTCGAGGAGATCCCCGGCGATCGGTGGGACCACACCCGGTGGTTCGACTCCGACCGTGACGCCGTCGGCAAGTCCTACTCCAAGTGGGGCGGGTTCCTGCGGGACGTCGATCGGTTCGATCCCCTGTTCTTCCGGATGTCCCAGGTCGAGGCCGAGCACATCGATCCTCAGGAGCGGATCTTCCTGGAGACCGTCTGGCACCTCCTGGAGGACGCCGGTGTCACCCGTTCCGCGCTCGCCGGCACCCGTACCGGCGTGTTCGTCGGCATGATGTACGGCCACTACCAGCTGTACGGCGTCGAAGAGGCGCTGCGCGGTGAAGGGGCCGCCACCTCCTCCTCGTACGCGTCCGTCGCGAACCGTGTCTCGTACTTCTTCGACCTCGACGGGCCCAGCGTCGGGCTGGACACCATGTGTTCGTCCTCGCTCACGGCAATTCACCTTGCCGCGCAGGCGATTCGGGCCGGGGACTGTGACGCGGCCGTCGCCGGGGGCGTCAACATCTCCAGCCATCCGCTCAAGTATCTCCAGCTCAGCCGGGGCGGGTTCCTGTCCACGGACGGGCGGTGCCGGAGCTTCGGCGCGGACGGTGACGGCTATGTGCCCGCCGAGGGGGCCGGGGCCGTGCTGCTCAAGCGGCGGTCCGCCGCCGAGCGTGACGGCGATCGGATCCTTGCCGTCGTCAAGGCGTCCGCCGTCAACCACGGTGGCGCGGGCAAGGGGTTCAGCGTGCCCAACGCCCGTGCCCAGGGCGACCTCATCGGTACGGCGCTCCAGCGTGCGGGGTGGACCGCTGCCGACCTCGACTACATCGAGGCGCACGGCACCGGGACGTCCCTCGGCGATCCCATCGAAGTCACCGGCCTGCTGCGGGCGTTCGGTGGTCAGGACCTCGGCGGGCGGAAGATTCCGATCGGCTCGGTGAAGTCCAACATCGGTCACGCGGAGTCGGCTGCCGGGATGGCCGCCGTCACCAAGGTGCTGCTCCAGCTCCGGCACGGGCAGCTTGCTCCCTCGCTGCACGCCGACACCCTCAATCCCAACATCGACTTCGAGTCGGCGCCCCTGCGCGTTCAGCGTGACCTCGCTGAATGGGCGCCTCGCAGCGATGCCGGTGGCCGTCCGCTGCCGCGTACGGCTGCTGTGAGTGCTTTCGGTGCGGGCGGGTCCAATGCCCATGTCCTGTTGGAGGAGTACGTGCCTGCCCATCCCCGACCGACCCCGCAGACCCTCACTCCGTACGTGTGCACCCTGTCGGCCCGCGACGCTGACCAACTCTCCGCCTACGCCGGTGACTTGGCGGACTTCCTCCGCGCCGACGGCAAGGACACCCATCCGGCGTCCCTCGCCTACACCCTTCAAACGGGGCGTGAGGCGATGGCCCACCGGGTCGCCGTGGTGTACGAGGACCGTGCCCAACTCCTCGGACGGCTGGACGCGTTCGTGAAGGGGGACGCCGAGATTCCGGGTGTCTGGACCGGAGTTGTCCGGCGCAACGCGCGGGGTGCTTCGGCGGCTGCCCCGGAACCGCGCGCCCTGGCCGCCGCCTGGACCGCCGGTGAGGCGGTGGACTGGCGTGTGCTGTACGAAGTCCCGCCGCCGCGCGTCGAGTTGCCGGGGTACCCGTTCGCGGGAGTGCGGTGCTGGTACGGGTCGGCTGTGGCCAAGGAACCCGAAGTGGTCAGGGTCCATGAGGAGTTCACCCTCACTTCCGCCACCCCCGTCATCGCCGGGCATCGAGTGGCGGGCCGGCTCCTTCTTCCCGCCCTTGCCTATATCGACCTCGTCCACCAGGCGTTCCGCAAGCAGGGGTTCGCCTACGACAGCCTGGAACTCCGCGATCTGACAGCCCTGCGCCCTCTGGCGGTAACCGCCGAGTCCCCCGTCCGGATCACCCTGGACGCCGAGCGGACCACCCCGGAACGGTGGACGATCCGCATCGCCGATCAGGGCGGACAGCCGTACGCCACCGCCGAGTTGGTATCGACGGGTGCCGTGGAGTTCCCCGCGCTCCAGCGACCCGCCGTCCCCTCGGCGTCGGCCGTTGTCCAGGACCTCGGCGCGGTGTACGACCGGGACGCCGCCCTCGGCCAGGTCTACAGCGGGGCCGTCCGTGCCGGGGGGCAAGTCTGGCGGGACGGGGAGCAGTTGATCGCCGAGCTGACCCCGCCGCCGGGTGCTGCGAGCAGTGGGCACCTCTTCCATCCCGGGCTGATGCTCGGCGGTGCGGTGGCGGCGGGGGCGCTGCTGGCGGACGTGGCCGAAGGCGGGTTCTTTCTGCCGATGTACGTGGAGTCCTTCCGCGCGGTGGCTCCGCTCAACAGTGCTTGTACGGCACGGGTGTTGCGGTCCTCGGTGAACCGTCGGGACGAGATCGCCCGGCTGACCGTCGAGTTCCTGTCCGGTGACGGGCGGATGATCGCCGAACTCCGGGGCATGGCCAGCAAGTTGATCCGCTCGGAGGCGCCGCGTGCGACGGCCGTACCGACAGGCAGCGCGTCGCTGACCGCCACCGAGGATCGCGTACGGCGCTTGATCGCGGATGCGTTGAACCGGGACGCCGGGGAGCTGGAACCCGCCGTCGGCTACTACGAGTTGGGTATCGACTCGGTCAGTGTTCTGGAACTCGTCGGGCAGTTGGAGCGGGAACTCGGCAAGAGTCTGCCGCCTACGCTGTTGTTCGAGTACACGACCATTCGTGACCTCGCGGCGTATCTGGACGAGCACCATCCTGTCGCGGCGCAGACGCCGCCGGCCGGTACGCGGCTGCTCACCAAGGAGTGGGAGCCTGTCGCCGGAGGTACCCAAGGCCAACTTCCCAGTCCTGTGGCCCTCCTGGCTACCTCAGATACTCGCGCCCTCGCCGATCGTCTGGCCCGTGAGCTGCCGGACGCCGAGGTCGTCACCGATCTGTCCGCCCGCCCCGATCACTTCCGTGTCTGCGTTGACCTGACCGGCCGCGCTCGCACCGGATCGGTCGACGACTGGTTGCCGTGGGTCCAGCGCCTCGTGTCCCGCGCCTCGGCTGCTGAGCCGGTCGTCCTGCTCGGTGTGACACGGGGGCTGGAGGGCGGCGACCCGGTCAACCTCGCGGGTGCCGACCGCGCCGGGCTCTACCGGATGCTTCAGAGCGAGTACGCCAACGTCCGTTCCCGGCATGTCGACTTGGACCCGCTGGACGACGATGTGACCGCCGTCCGGCAGCTCGTCGCCGAACTCGCCGACACCGGCGAGGAGCCGGAGGTCCGGCACCGTGCTGGGCAGCGGCAGCGGGCGGTGCTGCGGGAGAACCCCGGTACGTCCGGACTGCCGCCCTTCACCGGGGAGTTCGGGGCCGACGAGGCGCTGTTCATCACCGGCGGAACCGGGGGGCTGGGGCTCGCCTTCGCCCGGTATGCCGTACGGCACTGGGGAGTTCGGCGGCTCGTGCTGCTCGGGCGGAGCCGGTTCCCCGACCGTGCGGAGTGGGAGTCCCGGCGCGGTGACGACGCCAGGCTCGATGCGCTGCTCGGGCTGGAGCGGGCCGGGGCGGAGGTGCGGGTGCTGTCGTTGCCCCTCGACGGTTCGGCGCCGGGGCAACTAGAGCGTGCCGTACGGGAGTCGGGGGTCGTCGGCGGGGTCATCCACTGTGCCGGGGTCGCCGATCGGGAGAACCTCGCCTTCGTCGGTAAGCCGGGGGACGCCGTCGGGGCCGTCGTCCAGCCCAAGGTCGCCGGGCTCGATGCTCTCGTGGACGCCTTCGCCGGGCACCCGTTGAGGTTCTTCGCGATCTGCTCGTCCGTCGCCGCTGCCGTGCCGAGTGCGGCTGTCGGGCAGAGCGATTACGCCATGGCCAATGCCTATCAGGACTACCTTGCCACCGCTCGGCCGCATGGGCTGCCGCTGCTGAGTGTGCAGTGGCCGTCGTGGAGCGGGGTCGGGATGGGGGGCGAGAATCCTGGGCCCGCTTATCTCCGGACCGGGCTCGGGAGCGTGACCGAGGCTGAGGGGACGGCTCTGCTGGACCACTTGCTGCGCCGTGGTGCTGGGCCTGTTGTGCTGCCTGCCGTGGTCCATGACGCCGAGTGGGGGCCCGAGTTGCTGACTCGGCGCCGTATCGAGGGGGAGCGGGGCGAGGCGGTCGTACGGAAGCCGGTCGTGGGTGGGGCTGCCGTGGCGGTTGCCCCCGAGGCTGCTGCCTCCTGGCTTCTCGGGCTGATTGCCGAGCAGTTGCACTTCGATGCCGGTCAACTCGGCGTCGACGTACCGATCGAGGACTTCGGGACCGACTCGATCGTGATGGTGCAGCTGCTGCGGAAGGTCGGGGGGCGGCTGGGGGTGGAGGTCGATCCGACGGCGTTCATCGAGCATCCGACGGTCGAGGGGTTCGTGGGGTGGCTGGCGGCGGAGCATCCCGGGGAGTTCGCTGAGGCGTTCGGGGATGGGGGAGGGGCTGGTGGAGCGGGCCCTTTTGACCTCGGGCCTGTTGCGAAGGCTCGGCCCGTTGATGAACCGGCGCCGTCCGTCACCCGCCCCCACGACATCGCCGTCATCGGCATGTCCGGCCGCTTCCCCGGCGCTCCCGACCTCGACGCCTACTGGAAGCTGCTCAGCGAAGGGCGTTCGGCCATCTCCCCTGTCCCGCCCGAGCGTTGGGGCGGTGATGGGAGCTTCGTTGCCGGGCTCGTCGCGCGGGACGGGTTCGATCCCGCGTACTTCCTGCTGTCCGACGAGGACGCCGAGGCGATGGACCCGCAGGCGCTGGTCCTCCTGGAGGAGACGCTGTTCGCGCTCGCGGACGCCGGGTACGCGCCCGTCGACGTCAAGGGGCGGGAGGTCGGCGTGTACGTCGGTGCCCGCAGCCGGCATCTCCCCGACGACGAGACGCTCAGCCGGACCCGGAACCCGATCGTCGCCGTCGGCCAGAACTACCTTGCCGCCAACGTGTCCCGCTTCTTCGACCTGCGCGGCCCCAGCGTCGTCGTCGACACCGCGTGCTCCTCGGCGCTGGTCGCCCTGCACTCCGCCGCGCAGGCGCTGCGCGACGGCGACGCGGAGGCGGCCGTCGTCGGCGGGGTGACGCTCCTCGCGGACGACGCCGGGCACCGACTCTTCGACCAGCGTGGGGTGTTGAGCCCCGAACCCGCGTTCCACGCCTTCGACCGGCGCGCGCGGGGGACCGTGCTCGCGGAGGGGGCCGGGGTCGTCGTACTGAAGCCGCTGGACCGGGCCCTCGCCGACGGGGACCGGGTGCAGGCGGTGCTGAAGGGGATCGCCGTCAACAACGACGGGCGTACGGCCGGGCCCGCGTCCCCGAATCCCGTCGCTCAACGGGCGGTGATGGCCAAGGCGTTGGCGCGCAGCGGGAAGCGGGCCGAGGACGTCACGCACATCGAGACCAACGCGGCCGGGTCCGCCGTGCACGACCTCGTCGAACTCAAGGCGATCCAGGCGGTGTACCGGGACGGGTCGCGGGTCGCGTGCAGCCTCGGGTCCGTGAAGCCGAACATCGGGCATCCGCAGTGCGCCGAGGGGATCGCCGGGCTCGTCAAGGTCGTACTGATGCTGCGGGAACGGCAGTTGGTGCCGTTCCTGTCGGGGCAGGAGCCGCCGGAGCACTTCGATTTCGCGGCCACGCCGTTCATGTTCGCGCGGGAGACACGGAGTTGGCCGGACGCGCCGCTCGTCGCCGCGGTGAGCTGTTTCGCGGACGGGGGGACCAACGCGCATGCGGTGGTGGAGGGTTGGAGCGGGCCGGGAGGCGGCCGGGCCGCGTTGAAGCGGCCTGAGCTGGCGCGGCAGATGCTGGCGGGGGCAGGTGCTGGGGGAGGGCGGCCGAGCGACCTGGCACGGGAGCAGCAAGCCGCCGCTGTGCGGGAGCGGCAGAACGACTCCGCGCGAGACCCGGAAGCCGTGCCCTCGCGCGAGCCCGCCTCCACCCGGCGCGAGCCCACCCCCGTCCCCGTCGCCGTGATCGGCCTCGCCGGTCGCTACCCCGGCGCCGACGACGTAACCGCCTTCTGGCGCAACCTCGTTGCGGGCCACGACGCCGTCACCGAGATCCCGGCTGACCGCTGGGACTGGCGTGCGGAGCCGACCGCGTCCCGCTGGGGCGGGTTCGTCTCCGACGCCGACCGGTTCGACGCGGAGTTCTTCCGGATCCCCCGCGCCGAGGCGGAGATCACCGACCCGCAGGAGCGGCTGTTCCTCCAGACCTGCTGGGCGGCGATCGAGGACGCCGGCTACACCCCCGCCACCCTGGTCGAACCCCGAGGCCCCGAACGGCGGCGCGCGGTGGGCGTGTTCGCCGGAGCCATGCACAAGGACTACGCCCTGATCGGCGCCCAGGCGGCGGAGACCGACGGCAAGCGGCTTCCCGTCAGCCTCAACCAGGGCATGATCGCCAACCGCGTCTCGTACGTCGGCGACTTCCACGGCCCGAGCATGGCCGTCGACTCCCTCTGCTCGGCCTCCCTCACGACCGTGCACCTCGCGGTCGAGAGCATCGCCCGGGGTGAGAGCGAGGTCGCGATCGCGGGCGGCGTGAACCTGTCGCTGCACCCCGCGAAGTACCACACGTACGGCGCCGTCGACATGCACTCCACCACCGGCCGCTCCCGCTCCTTCGGCGCGGACGCCGACGGCTGGGTCTCCTCCGAGGGTGTCGGCGCCGTCGTCCTCAAGCCGCTGGACGCGGCCGAGCGGGACGGGGACCACGTGTACGCCGTGATCCGCTCGACCGCCGTCAGTCACGTCGGCGCGGGCAGCGGCGTCACCGTACCGAGCCCGGTCGCCCAGGCCGCCGTGGTCTCCGACGCGCTGGACAGGGTGGGCATCGACGCCCGCACGATCGGCTGCGTCGAGGCGCACGGCACGGGGACGAAACTCGGCGACCCGATCGAACTCCAGGGCCTGGTAAGGGCGTTCCGCAGGCGCACCGACGACACCGGGTTCTGCGCGCTGGGCTCGGTCAAGTCCAACATCGGGCACGCCGAGTCGGCGGGCGGCGTGGCCGGACTCACCAAGGCGGTCCTGCAACTCCACCACCGCACCCTGGTGCCGTCCCTGCACTCCGAGACCGCGAACCCGCTACTCGGCCTGGAGGACACGCCGTTCAGGCTCCAGCACGACGTACGGCCGTGGCCCGAGCCCGAGTCGGGGACGCCGCGCCGCGCGGGGATCAGCTCGTACGGCGCCACCGGGTCGCACGCCCATGTCGTCCTGGAGGAGTACACGCCGGGTGCCCAACTGCCCTTGCCGGGGCCGCAGATCGTGCCGCTGTCGGCGCGGGACGGGGACCGGCTACGGGAGACGGCCGAGCGGCTGCTCGCTTTCCTGGGCGGCGAACAGGTGCCGTCGCTCGCGGAGTTGGCTCACACACTTCAGGCTGGGCGCGTCGCGATGGCGAGCCGGGTCGCGTTCGTCGTCGAGGATCTGGGGGAGTTGCAGCGGGGGCTGGAGAAGTACCTCGCCGGTGGGGCCGGGAATCCCTGGGGCGCTCCGGGGACTCCGGAGGACATCGAACTCTGGATCACCGACAGGCGGTTGACCGACCTCGCCGACCACTGGACCGCCGGCGGCGACCTCGACTGGCGGCGCCTGTGGCCCGGCGCCCGCCCGCGCCGGGTGCCGCTGCCGACGTACCCGTTCGCCCGTGAGCGGCACTGGCACCCCGGCGTGGACGGGGGGCGATGACCGTGCGGACCGTCTTCATGTTCTCCGGACAGGGCTCGCAGACCTACCAGATGGGCCGCGAACTCTACGACGAGGAACCGGTGTTCAGGAACGCCCTGCACCGCCTCGACGCCGAACTCGACACCTCCGTCGTCGCCCGCCTCTACGACCCGGCCCGCCGCGTCTCCGAACCCTTCACCGACACGGCGGTCACCCACCCGGCGATCGTCATGGTCGAACTCGCCCTCGCCGAGACCCTCATGGCGTACGGCGTCGTCCCCGACCTCCTCCTCGGCGCCAGCCTCGGCGAGTTCACCGCCGCCGTTCTCGCCGGGGTCCTCGAACCCGGCGACTGCCTGCGCAGGCTCGTCGGCATGGCCCACTCGGCGGCCGACTCGGCACCCGGCGGCATGCTCGCCGTCCTCACGGACCCGGCGCTGCTGCGCCAGGACCCTGATCTGCACCGGGAGTTGGAGCTGGCGGCCCACAACTACGACGCACACTACGTCGTCGCCGGACCCCTGCACGCCCTCGACCGCACCGAGGCTCTCCTCACCGAACGGGAGATCGCCCATCAGCGCATCCCGGTGGCCCACGCCTTCCACTCCCACCTGATGGACCCCTCCCGGCGCGCCTTCGACGCGGTGTGGGCGGACGCCGAGTTCAGGACGCCGCGTATCCCGCTGGTCTCCAGCGCTACCGCCGGGCCGCTCCCCGAGGTCAGCGCCGGGCACCTGTGGCGCGTCGCCCGTGAACCCATCGAATTCGCGGCGACCGTACGGGAGTTGGAGGCGTCCGGGCCGTACCTCTACCTCGACGCCGGGCCCTCCGGCACCCTCCACAACTTCGTCCGCGCCAACCTCGCCGCCCGCCCCGGCACGGGCTCCGAGTCGATGGCGCTGCTCACCCCGTTCACCCGTGACACACGGCAGTTGGCCCTCGTGAGGGACCGCGCCCCGGCGAAAGGCGGTAGGAAAGTGAAAGTGTTCGGCTTCCCTGGGCAGGGCTCCCAGGTCAAGGGTATGGGCGCGGACCTCTTCGACGAGTACCCCGACCTCGTCGCCCAGGCCGACGAGATCCTCGGCTACTCCCTGCGCGAGCTGTGTCTCAGGAATCCTGAAGGGCGCCTGAAACGCACCGAGTTCACCCAGCCCGCGCTGTACGCGGTCGAGGCCCTGACCTATCTCCGCCGCAGCAAGGAGGACCCGGTTCCGCCGGACTTCCTCGTCGGCCACAGCCTCGGTGAGTACGCGGCCCTGTTCGCCGCCGGGGTCTTCGACTTCGCCACCGGACTGCGCCTCGTCTCCCGGCGTGGTGAACTCATGGGCCGCGCCTCGGGTGGGGGCATGGCCGCCGTCCTCGGTCTGGACCTCGGCACCGTCCAATCGGGCCTCGCCGATGCCGGGTTGACCGGTATCGACATCGCCAACCACAACGGCCCCGAACAGATCGTCCTCGCCGGGCCCGAGGACGAACTCGTCCGCGCCCGCGCCCTGTTTGAGGACCTGGGGGCACAGGTCGTCGTCCTCAACGTCAGCGCGCCGTTCCACTCCCGGTACATGCGCGACGCCGCCGACGAGTTCCGGCGGCTCCTGGACACGACCGAGTTCCGGGCGCCCCGCATTCCCGTCATCGCCAACGTCGACGCGCGTCCCTACGACGCCGATCGCATCCGCGAGACGCTCGCCGGGCAGATCGTCGGGCAGGTGAGGTGGGTCGACACCGTACGGCGGCTGATGGCCCAAGGGGACTTCGAGTTCGTGGAGTTGGGGCCGGGGCGGACGCTACAGAAGATGGTGGCGAAGGTGCGGGCGGGGGTCGCGCCGATGAGCGCGGAGGAACTGGGGGAGCGAGCGACGCAGGCTGTCGAGACGCCGGTGGAACCTGCCAGGGCCGTCACGACGACCGCTCTGACGGGGGGAGCGGCGGCGCCGATCCCCATGCCCGCCCCCGTTCCCACCCCCCGCCGCCCCCTCGCCCCCGAAGACCTCGGCGCCGAGACCTTCCGTACCCGCTACGGCCTCCGCCTCGCCTACCTCGCCGGTGGCATGTACGGCGGCATCTCCTCCGAAGCCCTCGTCGTCCGGCTCGCCAAGGCCGGTGCGATGGGCTTCCTCGGTACCGGCGGTCTGAGCCTCGCGGATGTCGAGGAGCAAGTCCGGGGTGTCCAGGCCGCGTTGGGCCCCGACGGGCCCTTCGGCGCGAGCGTCCTGCACCGTCACGCCGCCCCCGACGACGAGCGCGCGCTCGTCGACCTGCTGCTGCGGCTCGGGGTCCGTACCGTCGAGGCGTCCGGGTTCCTGCGGATCACCCCGGCGCTGGTCAAGTACCGCCTCAAGGGCGGCCGGATCATCGCCAAGGTCTCCCGCACGGACACCGCCGAGGCGTTCCTCCGCCCAGCGCCCGGCGACGTCGTACGCAGTCTCGTCGAACAGGGCGAGGTCAGCGAGGAGGAGGCGGCGAAGGCGGCCGGGCTCCCCATGGCCGACGATCTGTGCGTCGAGGCCGGTGGCGGTTGGGTGACCGAGGCGGTGGACCTGGCCACGCTGCTGCCGACCGTCGTACGCCTGCGCGACGCCCTCGCCACCGGCCAGGACCGTGTGCACGTCGGTGCGGCCGGCGGGATCGGGACGCCGGAAGCGGCCACGGCGGCCCTCGTGCTCGGCGCCGAGTTCCTCGTCACCGGGTCCGTCAACCAGTGCACGGTGGAGGCGGCGACCAGCCCCGAAGTCAAGGACATGCTCCAGGCGTTGGACGTCCAGGACACCGAACCCGCCCCCTGGGCCGAGATGTTCGAACTCGGCGTCCGTGCCCGAGCCGTCAAGCGCGGCGTCTTCCTCCCGGCCCGCGCCGACCGCCTCTATCAACTCTGGCGCACCCACGCCTCGTTCGAGGGCATCGACGCCGACACGCGCCGCCAGATCGAGGACATGTATCTGCGCCGCCCCTTCGAGGAGGCGTGGCGCGCGGCCCACACCGGCGGCCAGGAACCGGACGGGAAGCGGAAGTTGGCGCTGGCGTTCCGCTCGTACCTGGACGAGGGCTTCGAACTGGCCCGAACGGGCGCCCCCGGACGGCGAGTCGACTACCTCGTGCACTCCGGACCGGCGCTGGGCGCCTTCAACCAGTGGGTGAAGGGCACCGGCCTCGAACCCTGGCAGGACCGCCACGTCGACACCGTCGCGGACCGGCTGATGGCGGCGACGGCTCAGCTGATCGAGGAGCGCTGCGGGGCGTTCAAGAACTAGGCGGACGCAGAGCGAACCAGGCGGACGCCGAGAGGGGCGGGAATCCCGGACTGGGATTCCCGCCCCTCAGGCGTTCACGCACGGCTCAGAAAGCTCAGCCCTGCCCCGCCCGCCGAGCCTCCGCCCGCTGAGCCCGCCGCGACGTCCGCCCCGCAGCGGCGGCGGCCGGCGCCGCGCCCCCGCCCTCCGTCAGCCCCATCAGCTCCGCCAGGTTCTCCACGAAGGACCGGATCGTCGGGAACTCCACGAACGCCGTCGCCGGCACCTCGAAGTCCAGCTCCTCACCGAGCTTCGCCACGACCTCGATCAGCACCAGCGAGTCGAGCCCCAGGTCGAACAGGTTCGTGTCGAGCGCGGCCAGATGACGCCCGCCCAGCACCTTCCCCACCTCGTCGGTCACGAAGTCCGTGACGAGTTCGACGTTGTGGGCCGGATCGTCCGCCGCGAAGCGCGCCAGCAGCCGATCCCGCTCAGGGGCGGCGGGCTGACCTGTCTGCGCACCCGGCTCCACCCAGTGCCGCCGCCGCTCGAACCGGTGCGTGGGCAAAGGCACTCGGCGAACGTCCCGCCCCTCATACAGCGTGGCAAAGTCGAGTTCACCACCCCGCACCCACAACTCCCCGGCCAGCGCGAGGAGTTCGGCGTACCCGGCAGCAGAGACCCGAACCCACCCCGCCCCGTCCGCGACCGGCCCCCCGCTCGTCCAGTCGCCCGGATCCTGCGTCAGCCGCGCCCCCGTGACCGCCGACAGCACCGGCAGACCCGGCGCCGACACCCGCAGCGGAGCACTCCCCACGGCCAGCGCCAACGCGTCCGGCAGCACCAGCGCCTCGCTCACGGCGGCGGCCACGGCGAGCCCGGCACCCGTACCGGCGAGGCCCCCCGGAGCGACCCCCCAGGACAGCAACGCCCGCACCACCCCGTACTCATGACAGAACCCGGCGTACTCCCCGCTGAGCAGCGCCTCACCCCCGCCGACCTGCCCCACGGCCTCGGAGCAGGCGTCGACGGCCTCCCGATAGGCGGGCACAGCCGCGTACAACTCACGGGCTTCGGGCGCCGCCCCACCCGTCAATACCAGTACCGGCCCCACCTCCCCGGCCACCCCCCGCCGAATCCCCTCCCCGTCCCCCAGCGCGAGCGCCATCGCAGCACCCCGCGTGCCGTCCGCCACCAGCGCCAGCCGATGCGCGTGCGCCCGCCGTCCCAGACCCAGCGTCTGCGCCACAGCCGTGAGGTCGAGATCCCGCCGCGCCCGCAGATGGCGGGCCAGCGCCCCCTGCGCCTGCTTCAGCGCCTCCGCGGACCGCGCCGAGAGAACCAGCAGCTCAGGCCGCTCCGCACGGGAAGCGTCGGAGCGCGCCGGAGCCTCCTGGAGGATCACGTGCGCGTTCGTCCCGCCGATCCCGAACGAGCTGACACCCGCCCGGCGCGGCCCCTCGGCGGACGTCCACTCCGTGTTCGCCGTGTTGACGAAGAACGGGCTCGACGCGAAGTCGATGTCCGGGTTCGGCGCCGTGAAGTGCAGGCTCGGTACCAGTGTCCGGTGCTCCAGCATCAGCGCCGTCTTGATCAGCCCGGCCATCCCCGCGGCCGTGTCCAGGTGCCCGACGTTCGTCTTCACCGACCCCAGCGCGCAGTACCCGGACCGCTCGGTGCCGTGCCGGAACGCCTCGGTCAGCGCCGCCACCTCGATCGGATCGCCCAGCGGGGTACCCGTACCGTGCGCCTCGACGTACCCGATCGTGTCCGGCTCGACGTCCGCGACCTCGTGCGCGTCCGCGATGACCGCCGCCTGCCCCGAGATGCTCGGCGCGGTGTAACCGGTCTTCGCCGCACCGTCGTTGTTGATCGCGGACCCCTTGATCACCGCGTGGATCCAGTCCCCGTCGGCCAGCGCCTCCTTGAGCCGCTTCAGTACGACGGCCCCGGCGCCGCTCCCGATGACCGTGCCCCGCGCCTGGGCGTCGAAGGCCCGGCAGTGACCGTCGGGCGAGAAGATCATGCCCTCCTGGTACTGGTACCCCTCACCCGGCGGATTGAGGTGCACCGCCCCGACGAGCGCCATGTCGCACTCCCCGCCGAGCAGCGCCAGGCACGCCGTGTGCACCGAGACCAGGGACGTCGAGCAGGCCGTCGAGATGTTGACGCTCGGGCCGGTCAGGTCGAGCTTGTACGACACCCGGGTCGACAGGAAGTCCTTGTCGTTGGCGAGCATCAGCCGGTACCGGTCCACCGAGGACGCGCCCCGGTAGCGATCGCCCAGGTTGTGCAGCAGGTACGTGTTCATGCCGGCGCCCGCGTACACGCCGATCTGCGCGTCGGTGCGCTCCGGGTCGTACCCCGAACGCTCCAGCGCCTCCAGCGCGCACTCCAGGAACACCCGGTGCTGCGGATCGAGGATCTCCGCCTCGTCGTGCGTGAACCGGAACAGCTCCGAGTCGAAGAGATCCGTACCCGCGATGGTCTGCGCGGCCTTGACGTACCGGGGGTCCGCGAGCCGGTCCGCCGGCACCCCGGCGGCGGTCAACTCCTCGTCCGTGTAACGGGTCAGGGTCTCGCGGCCCTCGCTGAGGACCTCCCAGAACCGGTCGACGGAGTCGGCACCCGGGAAGCGGCACGCCATCCCGATGATGGCGATGTCGGAATCGGAAACGGTCATGGTGATGGCTCCTGTGCGGGTCTCAGCTGAGGCGGATGCCGAGGTCGGCGGCGACGGAACGCATGTCGAGGAAGCTGCGCGCGACGAACCGGGCGGCGTCCTCGCCCGCGTCCATCCGCTGGAACAGGTCGATCAGGGTCCGCTCGTGCGCGGCGGTGTCCCCCTCACCCGCCGCGATCTCCTTCACGACCCCGCCGAGCCGCGCCTCCACGTCGGCGAGGTCCAGCGAGCGCGGGAACTTGATGCTGAACGTGTTCCGGTCGTACGACGCGTTCCGCTTCACCGACCGGACGTGGCTCGCCGCGTTCAACTTGTAGAACATGCAGTCGAAATTGCTGAACGAGTAGTAGTTCAGCAGCGGGAACAGCGTGCAGTGCGTCTCCATCGGCGACGACGCGTACAACCCCTTCGCCCGCAGCTCCTCGACGATCCGGTCCGGGTCGTACTCGTGGCGCATCGCGATGAACGGGAACACGATCTTCGGCAGGTTCTCGTCGTCGTCGAACAGCAACTCCTCAAGCCTGCCTGCGAACAGAGTGTCCGTCAGCCGCTCACCGAACGTCTTGTAGAACCCGCGCACCACCTCGCGGACGTTCGACTCCATCGTCAGGATCTGCTGCGGGTCCGCGCACAGCGCGATGTACGGGATCTTCTGCTCGTACGCCATCAGGATCGCCCGCAGCACGAAGAACGTCCGGCACGAGACGCACGGCAGCTTCTCGTCCAGATACTTGCCCGGCGTCTTCGGCACCGGCCGGTTGAAGACCTCGCGCATCATCAGCTTGATGTTGTCGTCGTCCGCGTCCAGCACGAACGTCGCCGGGATCTTCTCCCTGGCCAGCGCGATGTTCTGCGCCGCGTGCACACTCTCGAACGGCACGTCGAACGTGAACGCCAGCACCCGCTTGCCGTAGTCGTTGACGAACTTGTCCAGCATGTACGTGCTGTCCTTGCCGCCGCTGTACATGAACAGGCAGTCGTACTCCCCGCTCGCGGCCGGCGCCTGCTGGAACTCGGTGAACACCTCATGGGTGTAGCGGTAGTTGATGAGCAGGTCCTCGGCGAAATCCAGGTTGCACAGATTGCACACCCCCTGGTTGTCGAGCGTGATTCCCGGGTGGCCGCCCTTGAGCGAGCAGACCTGGCAACTGGACACGGAACTCCCTGGAGAAGCAGGTGAATTGATGGTCATGGTGCTTACGAGCGCCGCCGCGTACGGTCGCGGCGGCCGGCCAGCGCTGACACATCTCGCGTACGCCGAGGTCGAGTTGGAGCCGCCCCGGCGCCGCCGGACACATGGGCCGCCATCGCCCGGACCGTCGGATGGCCGAACATGTCGAGCCGCGTGACATCGAGCCCGAGCCGCTCCCGCAGCGCCGCCACCACGGACGTCAGCCGCAGCGAATCCCCGCCCGCGTCGAAGAAGTTGTCCTCGGCACCGACGCGTTCGAGACCGAGCACCTCGCACCAGATCTCGGCGATACGGCGCTCAAGGTCGGTGCGGGCGGGGGCAGTTGATGAGCCGACGCCGTGGGGGCGCGGGAGCGCCTTGCGGTCGACCTTGCCGTTCGGCGTAAGTGGCAGGCCCGGCAGGCTGATTACGGCCGACGGCACCATGTACGCGGGCAGCCGCTCGGCGAGCGCGGTGCGCAGTACGGCGCCGTCGGGTACGCCAGTGACGTACCCGGTGAGCCTGCGCTCGCCCGGCCGGTCCTCGCGGACGACCGCCACCGCAGCCTGGACGCCCGGGAGTTGACGCAGAGCCGACTCGACCTCGCCGAGTTCGATCCGGTAGCCGTTCAGCTTCACCAGGCCGTCGATGCGCTCCAGGTATACGAGGCGGCCGTCGGGGAGGTGGCGCACTAGGTCGCCGGTGCGGTACGCGCGGCCGGTGCCGCCCTCGGGGGCCGGGACGAAGCGGTCGGCGGTCAGCTCGGGGCGGTGGAGGTAGCCGTCGGCCACGCCGTCGCCGGACAGGAGGAGTTCGCCGGGGACGCCGGGGGGTACGGGGGTGCCGCGCTCGTCCAGGACGTGGGCGCGGGTGTTGCCGATGGGGCGGCCGATGGTGACCTCGGCGCCGGGTTCCACGCGGTCGACGGTGGACCAGATGGTGGTCTCCGTGGGGCCGTACATGTTGAAGAGGTCGGCTACCAACGGGGCGAGTGTGCGGGCGAGTTCGGCGGGGAGGGGCTCGCCGCCGCACAGGGCCTTGAGCGCCGGGTCACCTTGCCAGCCTGCCGCCAGCAGCATCTGCCAGGTGGTGGGGGTGGCCTGGAGGACGGTCGGGGACGCCTGCTCGACGCGTTCGCGCAGGGCGACTCCGTCGGCGGCGACCGCAGCGGGGAGGATCTCTACCGTGCCGCCCCGGACCAGGGGGAGGTACAGCTCCAGGCCCGCGATGTCGAAGCAGACGGTGGTGACCGCGAGCAGGGAATCGGCGGTGCCGAAGCCCGGCCTGCGGGCCATCGTCCAGTGGAAGTTGACCAGCGCGCGGTGGCCGACCTGGACACCCTTGGGGAGGCCGGTCGAGCCCGAGGTGTAGATGACGTACGCGGGGGAGTCCGGGGCGGAGTGGTCGACATGGATCGCCTGTGCGCTCGCGAGGGCTTCGGTCACCACGACCGGCTTGACCGGGAAGTCCGCGAGCACGCCGCCCAACGCCTCGTCCGTAAGGACCAGTTCGGCGCCGGAGTCCTTCAGCATGTGGCCGATGCGGGCGGGCGGGTAGATCGGGTCGACCGGGACGTACGCCGCTCCCGAGCGGAGCACGGCGAGGAGGCTGATCAACAGCTCTGGGGAGCGCTCCAGGAACACGCCCACCAAGCTGCCCGGCCCGGCGCCGAGTTCGGTGAGGTGGTGGGCCAACCTGCCTGTCGCGTCGTCCAGTTCGCCGTACGTCAGCTCACGGCCCTCGAAACGGACGGCCACGGCGTCCGGGGAGGCGTCGGCGAGGTTGCCGATGAGGGAGGTGACCGTCGCGCGGCGGGGGTACTCCTCGTCGGTGTCGTTCCACTTGCCGTGGACGAGGTGGTGTTCCTCGTGGGTGAGCAACGAGACGGTGGCGAGGGGGCGTTGGGGGTCGGTGGCGATGCCGTCGAGGAACAGGGCGTAGCGGGCGGTGAGCCAGGGGGCGTGGGTGCGGGCTTCGAAGCGGACGGTGCCGGTGGGGTCGATGCGGACGGTCAGGGGGCGGTCGTCCGTGTCGGCGCCTTGGAGGAGGACCGCGACGGGGAGTGTGGTGTGGGGGAGGGCGGGGTGACGGAGGTGTATGTCCCGGCGGTACGGCGACTCCGTGCGGAGGCGGTCGAGTTGGGCGCCGACCAGGGTGGCGAGGTCTGCGAGGGTGTGGTTGAGGGGGTTCTCCGGTATGTCCAGGGGGAGTTCGGGGGCCAGGACGTGGGGTGTTTGTGGCCTCACGGAGATCGCCACGGTGCGTTCGCCGCCGCGTGCGAGGCGGGTCAGGAACGCCAACACGGCTGCCAGGGCGGTCTGTTCCGGGGCCGTGCGGAGTTGGGCGGGCAGCGGGACCGGGGCTGCCTGGCTCGTCCTCGGGGTCAACTGGCCGAGTCTCGGCGGGAGTACGGGCTCCAGTCGGCCGAGTGTGCGCAGCCAGCGGGCCTCGCGGCGGTGGGCTGCCCTGGACGCCTGCTCCAGTTCGGCCGCCTCTTCCCGGGAGAGGTGAGGGAAGCGTCCGTCCAACTGGTCTGCGAGTGCCGGGAGTTCGAGCTTCTCGCCGGTGAGGGCGGCCAGGTCGGTGAGGCGTACGTCCCTGTCGGCCGTCGCGACCGTGAGGGCGTCCGGGGCGATGGTGACGATCGTGCCGGGGGCCGCTGTCGACGGGTGGTCGGTGATCTCGACCGCCCGGACGGCCACCAGGTCGTCGCCGGTCGCCAGGAGGGCCGTGCCGAAGTCGTTGCGACGCCTGCCGAACGCCGTCGCGCGGACCAGGGCGTCGAGTTCGGCGGCTTCCGCACGCCAGTCGAAGACACCGCCGCGCGGGGGGCCGTCGTACCGGGCGTGGTACGTGCGCAGGGTCATGTCCTGCGGGGTGCGGACGGCCGTGCCCGCCGCCAACTCGTCGATCAGCTCGGCGAAGGAGTCGATGCCGGCGTCGAAGCAGGCGACGTCCAGGTCGTGCACGGTCGCGGTCGGGGGGACCGGGACCGCGCGCTGCTTGAGCAGGTCGCCCGTGTCGGCCTCCCGGTTCATCACGTGCCAGGTGACGCCGTGCTCCCGCTCGCCGTCCAGGATCGCCCAGCTCGTCGCGTAGAGACCGGCGTGCTTCGGGAGCGGGCCGTCGTGGAAGTTGACCGGGAGCTTCGCGGGGAGGCTCAGTACCTCGTCCGGGAGCATCCGGAGGTTGGCGATGCTGAACAGGTAGTCGAAGGTGAGGAGTTGGAGGCGGTCGGCCAGGTCCTTGCCGAAGGGGAGGGCGGGGAGGGCCTCGCTCTTCGCCCACGCCAGCAGGTCGGGTGCGGGGGAGACGACGGCGGCGACCGTGTGGCCCCGGGACAGGAGGAGGCGGGTGCACTCGACCAGGAGGGCTTCCTCGCCGATGACGACGCAGGTGAACGGTTCGGCGGTCATCGGTCGCCCCCTTCGGATTCCGTTTGCTGGGAGAGGAGTTCGGCCAGGAGTTGTTCCACGGCTTTGTCGGACATGCCGGCGATGAGGCGCTCGGCTTCGTCCAGGGGCGGGTCTTGGTTGAGGGCTGCCTTCGCTCGGAAATGGTCGGCCAGTTGGCGGATTGTGATGCGCTCGAACAGGAGAGTTGCCGACTGGGGGCCGTACACCGCTTCCAGGGCTCGCGTCAGTTCGAGGACGACGAGTGAATCCACGCCGTAGTTCTCGAAGGTGAGGTCGGGGTTCAGTTGGTCGGGGGTCATCTCCAGGACCGTCGCGAACACGTCGGTGACCTGGTGGAGGGGGTCGGTGGAGGCGGGAGTCGGGGTGGGGGTGGGGGTGGCTGTCTGGGGAGGGGCTTCGACGACCAGTGCGGTGGCGGGCGAGGTGGGGGCGGGGCCTGCCGTAGGAGTCGCGTGCGTCACCACCCCGTCGCTCACGGCGGCGATCACGCTCTGGAACGCCACCCCCGCCTCACTACCCGGCGCGCCCACGCTGATCCCCGTGAACCCGCAGGCCGCCAGCACGTCCCGCCACTGCCGCTCGCTCGCCAACGGCGACCCCGGCATCCGCTGCTCCGGATCGTCGAACAGCCACCACCCCGTCGTCAGCCCGAAGATCAGGGCGAGTTGACTCCGGGGCCGCGTCCCCTCGACCGCGAGCAGCACCCCGCCCCGCCGCAGCAACTCCTTGGCCCGCGTGAGCGTTCGGGACAGTCGCCGCGTCGCGTGCAGCACGTTCGTCCCGAACACGACGTCGTACTCCCCGGCCGCCGTCCCGGCCTCGATGTCCAGCACCTCGAACCGCACGAACGGATACCGCGCCCCGAACCGGTTCCCGGCCTTGCGAACGAACGCCGGGGACACATCGGTGAAGACGTACTCGACCGCGTCCCCGTACGGCGCCAGTGCGGCGAGTACGGCGGCCGTTGTGCCGCCCGTCCCCGCGCCGACCTCCAGGACCCGGACGGTGCTGTTGCCCTGCGCCAGACGGGACTTGACCTGCTCGACGACGATCCGCGCGACCTCGGCGTTGCAGCGGTCGGTCACCGGGTCGCCCCGGTAGACGGCGGCGACGCGCTCGGTGGAACCGTCGGGGAACAGAACCTCCATGGCGGGGCGTCGGCCCGTGAGGATGTCGGGGAGAGCAGTGAGGCAGTCGGTGAGGAGGGTGACGACCGGGGCGAGTGAGCTGTGCTGCTCCGTCAACTCATGGAGTCGGGCGACAAGTTCGGCTTCCTTGCCCTCTTCGGGACCGGCCTTGACGATGCCGAGCTGCACCTTGAACAACTCCCGGTGCTCAGGCACCACTTGGCTCGGGTCGGTCAGCCCCGCCCGGCGCAGTACCGCCGCCAGGAGCCGTTCCGTCAGCACCTCGACCTCCGCCACCACCCGCTGATGCGCGGCGAGTTCGGGGTCCGGGCCTGCCGGGAAGCGCACCTCGGGCAGCGTGCCCGGAACCACGTCCGGGACCACCTTCAGTGTGCGGTCGGCGTCGATCCCGAGGTTGTCGAGGATCGGCCGGTCGGCGTCCAGCGCGAACACCTGCGGCAGTTCCGCCCCGAGGGTCCGCTCGACGACGGTCATGCCCCGCTCGGCGCTCAACGGCCGGATGCCGGCGGCCTCGAAGCGGCTCAGGACGCGCTCCCGCTCCGCGTCCCCGGCCGCGTGCCAGTAACCGAGGTTGAGGACCCGGACCGGGAACGGCAGGGTGCGGGCGGCGTGTGCCGCGTACGCGTCGGCGAAGGCGCAGCCCGCCGCGTACCCGGCCTGGCCGTGGTTGCCCTCGAAAGCCACGCCGGAGGAGTAGAACAGGGCGAAGTCCAGGGGGAGTTCACGCACCGCGTGCAGCAACGCCCAGGCCGTACCGGTCTTCACCTCCAGCGCGGCCCGCATCTCGTCCTCGGACAGGTCCCGCAGGACCCGGTTGACGAGGACCATCGCCGCGTTGAACACCCCGTGCAGGGCGCCGAATTCACGTACGGCGAGGTCGACGGCGTCGGTGAGCGCGGCCGGGTCGGTGGCGTCCAGTGCCAGGTAGCGCACCTCGGCGCCCGCCTTCTCCAGCCCGGCCACCTTCTGGTGCCGGTCCTCGTCGAGGGGGGAGCGTCCGACGACGACCAGCTTCGCGCCGTACGTCCGGGCGAGGTGCAGGCAGGTGTCCCGGCCGACCGCGCCGAGACCGCCGACGACCAGGTAGACGCCGCCCTTCCTCAACCGGGTTGGCGTGGAGGGCAGTTCGACCCGCTCCAGCGTCCGTACCCGGCGTACACCACCCCTGATCGACACCGGCGCGGGCTTCGCCGGGAAAGGCTCGGCGACGATCGCCCCGGCGAGCTGCCCGGCCTCGGCGGCGCGTACGTCGATCAGCGAGACGTGCAGCGCCGGGAACTCCTTCGCCGCCACGGCCGCGATGCCGAAGAGTCCGGCCGCCCAGGGGGACGACACGTCTCCGTCCTCCAGCGGATGGACGTCGGTGGTGACGACCTTGAGCCGTACGCCTCGCTCCAGCGCGCCGGACCGGTCGAGGGCGCGTACCAGGCGGTACAGGGCGAGCGGGCCGTTGTCGGCCAACTCCCTTACGTCGGACCGGTCGACGGGGTCTTGAGCGGGTGCCGTGCCGAAGAAGTACACGAGGTCGGGGGTGCCGATCTCGGCGTCCGTGAAGTCGGTCGGGACGCGTCGGACGTCGGTGCCGGGGTGCAACTCCGCGACGGGCTCGCCCACATAGAGCACGCTGCGTCCGAACTCCGCGCGCCCCTTGGCGGGTTGAGGCGTCCACACCGGACGGTGGACGATCACGGCTCGCGGCTTCGCCTCCCGGTACGTCAGCCCCTCGAACCGGACCCGGACCGTGCCCGAGTCGTCGCAGAGCAGGACCTCGCAGCGGTTCGGGCCGGTCTCCCGGACGTACGACCAGCCGCTGACCGGCACCGGGCCGAACACGTCGACCCGGTCCGCCGCGAACGGGAGCATCGGCCGGGAGCGCCGGACGAGCAGCGCGGCGTACGTGTGGAGGGCCGCGTCCAGGATGCCGGGGTGCAGGGCGTGCGCCGGGTCGTCGTCGACGGCGCCGATTCGGCCGAGGACTTCGTCGGTGCCGGTCCAGATCTGGCGGACTCGGCGGAAGAACGGGCCGTAGGGCAGGCCCTGTTCGGCGAGGTTCCGGTAGAAGGCGCTGTGGTCTTCTGCGAGGCGGGCGCGCAGGGCGTCGGTGTCGAGGGGAGAGGGTGTCGGGCCCGCCTGGGCGAGGCGGCCGGTGGAGCGGACGGTGTTGTCGGCGCCGAGGACGTCGTAGCGGTCGCCGTCGAAGGCGACGGTCACGTCTTCGGCGGTCAGGGGGACGGCCCAGCGGATGTCGGCGAGCGCGCGTCCGGTGAGGCCGCCGGTTGCCTCGGCTACGAGGTCGAGGTGGCCTACGCCGGGGAGGATGGGGCGGCCGTCGACCATGTGGTCGCGGAGGGCGGGGGTGTCGGGGGTCAGGCGGTGGTGCCAAGCGGTGGCCGGGGTCGGGATGGCGGCCGGCGGTGCTGTACCGGCCCGGAGCGGGTCGGCTACCGGCTCCGGCATGCCGATCGAGGCCGGGTCGGCTACTGGTGCTTGTGCAGCGACCGGGATCAGGGTGGCTGCCGGTGCTTGTCCAGCGACCGGGGCGGGGTTGGCTGCCGGTGTGTGCGCGGCGAGCGAGGCGGGGGCGGCTACGAGAGTGTGCGTGGTGGCCGACTCCGGCACGCCCGTGGGTGCTGTCGAAGTCGCGCTCGTGTCCAGCCAGTGCCGCACCCGCTCGAACGGGTATGTCGGCAACGGCACCCGACGCCGCGCGGCAGGCCGCAGCCGCTCCAGCAACTCCCAGTCCACGGTGACGCCGGAGACCCACATCCGCCCGAGCAGATCGTCCGCCCCGGCCCGGATCTGCGCGGACAGGAACTCCTCCGCGCCCACGCCCGCCGTCAACAGGTCGGCCAGCGGCGGGTGTTGCTCGACCCGCCCCCGGTGCAGCCACTGCCCGCCCTCACCGCGTCCGACGGCCGCGAGCTTCTCGGCCGCGTCCGCGAGACCGGAGGCCACGAACGCCAGCCGCTCGACGAGGGGTTCACGCCCCACGCGCAAGGTGTGGGCGACGTCCGAGAGCCGGGGCGCATCGGCGACGGCCCGGCCCAACTCGGCGGCGTACAGGCGCAGCCGCTCTTCGTCGCGGGCCGACAGGACGATCAACTCGCGGGCGGAGTCGGGCTCGTCCGGCGCGAGGGCGACGTACTCCTCCAGCACCACATGCGCGTTGGTCCCACCCGCCCCGAACGAACTCACCGCCGCCCGACGCGGCACCGCACGCCCCTCGGCATCGAACTCCCGCGTCCACTCGGCCACTTCGCGCTGCACGGCGAACGGTGAGCGCGTGAAGTCGATGACCGGGTTCAACTCCTCGGCGTGCAGCGACGGCAGCAACGTGCCGTGCCGCAACTGGAGTACGGCCTTGGTGAGTCCGGCGATGCCCGCCGCGCCCTCCAGGTGACCGATGTTGGACTTCACCGAACCGATCGCGCAGAACCCGGTGTCGGCGGTGTGCTTCCCGAACGCCTGGGCCAGCGCGGTGTGTTCGATCGGGTCGCCCAGCGCGGTCCCGGTGCCGTGCGCCTCGACGCAGCCGACGGTCCGGGCGTCGACACCGGCCGCGTCCAGCACCTGCTCCACCAGGGCCTGTTGGGCCTGCGGGTTGGGCACGGTGTAACCGCTCGTCCGGCCGCCGTGGTTGACGCCGGTCGCACGGATCACCGCGTGCACGGTGTCCCCGTCCCGGACCGCCTCCGACAGCCGCTTCAGCAGCACCGCGCCGACGCCCTCACCGGGGACGTACCCGGTGCCGCCCGCGCCGAAGGCCCGGCAGCGGCCGTCGTCCGACAGCATCGACTTGGCGCTGAGGTGCACGTACTTGTCCGGGTGCACGGCGACGTTCACCCCGCCCGCGAGCGCGTACGAGCACTCGCCCCGCCGGATGCTCTCGCACGCCTGGTGCACGGCCACGAGCGATGCCGAGCACGCGGTGTCGATCACCACGCTCGGGCCCCTGAAATCGCCGAAGTACGAGACCTGGTTGGCGATCGACGAGCGGTTCGCCAGGACGACTTGAGGGTTGCCGCGCGCCGACTCGGTCGCACCGAGGATCGCGTAGTCGTCCCACATCACCCCGACGAAGACCCCGACGTCGTGGCCCTGGCCGCCGAAGCGGGGTGCCGGGATACGGGACGGGGGATAGCCCGCGCTCTCCAGCGCCGACCAGGCCGTCTGGAGGAGCAGCCGTTCTTGCGGGTCCATCGTGCGGGCCTGTTTGGGGGAGATCTGGAAGAAGAGGGAGTCGAAGGAGCCGACGTCCGAGAGGAAGCCGCCCCAACGGCTCGTGCTGCGGCCCGAGTCGGCCAGCTCCGAGGCGTCCCAGCGGTCTGCGGGGACCTCGGTCACGGAGTTGCGGCCCTCGGCGAGGTTGCGCCAGAAGTCGTCGAGGGTGTCGGCGCCGGGGTAACGACCGCTGATGCCGATGACGGCGATCGGGTCGTTGTCGGGGGAGTGGTGAACTGGGCTGGGGGCAGGGGGAGTTGTCGCCTGCTCGACCAGTGGGTGCTGGTAAGTGGCCCGGAGTGCTTCGGCGGTCTGGGGCTCCTCGGGGAACAGCCGGGCCACCGCGTCCGCGTGCTCCGCGAGCACATGGTCCGCCAGCTCGTCGACCGTCCGGCACTCGAAGAACACCGTCCCGCGCAGCCCCGGAAAGTCCTTGCCCAACAGGGAGTTGGACTCCATGACGAGGACCGAGTCGAGCCCGTAGTCGTCCAGGGGTACGCGGCTGTCGAGCCGGCCCGTGGACAGTTTGAGCACCCCGGCGAGAACCTCGCGCAGATGCGCGACGAGACGCTCCCGGCGAGCGGCGCCGGTGCTGACGCCGGTGCTGGTGGCCGCGCCCGGAGCAGACGCCGGAGCGGGAGCCGAAACCCGGCGCTCCGCCTGCCCCGTCGACGCGGTGGCCTTCGCCGAGGCCGCACCGCCCGCCCCACCGGCCAACGCCCCGTCCAGAACCCCCGGTTCACCCCAAGCCGGCACCACCCACGGCACGCCGACCGCCAGCGAACGCCGGAACAGCTCAACCCCTTGCCCCGCCTCCAGCGCCCGCATCCCACTGCGCCGCGTGTACGCCGCCAGCTCCTCCTCCCGCACCATCCCGTCCACCCCGCCGACCGCCCACAGCGGCCAGGCCAACGAGACCCCGCCCCGCCGCGCGGTGTACACGTCCGCGAACCGGTTGGCGGTCGCGTAACTGACCGCCCCGAAGTCCCCCACGAGCGAGGACACCGACGAGAACACGACGAACAGTTCGAGACCGTCCCCACGCGTCAACTCGTCCAGATGCACCAGCCCGTGCGTCTTCGCGGCCAACACCCGGGCGAACCGCTCCCGATCCCCGTCGGCCCGCCCCTCATCGGCGACCCCGGCGAGATGGAACACCCCGTGCAACACCCCGAACCGCTCCCGGGCCACCCCCAACGCGGCCTCCAACTCAGCCGAGTTCGCCACATCGGCCCGCACCGCGAGCACCTCGGCCCCGAGGGACGCATGCCAGGCCCGCGTCTCCTCGTCCGGCTCGGACCGGCCGATCAGCACGAGCCGGGCCGCGTACTTCGACGCCAGATGCTCGACGAGCACCCGCCCGACGGCACCCCCGCCCCCGGTGACGACGTACACCCCGCCGTCCCGCACGGAAACCCCGCCACCACCCGCCCCGGCGACCACCCGCAGACCCCGAACTTCCCGCTGCCCAGCGGCAGTACGCCGCACCTCAAGCCCGGCGACCCGACGCACCGCCCGCAACTCGCCCGTCACGGCCCCCGCGATCTCCCGCACCGAAGCACCGGCCGCGACCTCCAGCGTCAGCATCTCCAGCCGAGGAGCGACCGGCGCCGTCGACAGCGCGAACCCGGCGAACGCCTCCCCCTCCGGAGCCCCCTCAGGGTGCACGACCACACACCGAACCCGCCCACCCAGGGCGCCAGTTCGCACACCGTCCAGCACATCCAGCACGGGAGCGCAGAGCCGGTCGAGGAGTTCGGCGGGGGAGAGGGTGTCGTCCGGCTCGCTCACGACGACGACATCGAGCCCGCTGTCCGAGGCCGACGACATGAGGTCGCCACCGGAGACGACACGCGCCCACGCCCCGCTCGCCCGCAACTCCGCTTCCAGTGCAGGGTGGTTGCCGAGCACCGCGAGCGTCGGAGCCGCCTCGCCGAGTTCGGGCTCGGGCGCGGGACGCCAGTACGGCTCGTACAGACGAGGCCCGCCGGTCGTCCCCGACGTCGTACGGCCCGCGAAGTCCCGTACCACGGCGACGACTTGACCCTGAGCGTCGTACACCGTCACGTCGAACCGCCGCACCCCCGCCGACTCACCCACGAGCCGGGCGTGGGCGGACGAACCGGCGGACAGCTCGGCGAAGGCGTCCAGGGAACCGAGGCTGAAGGGAACCGCCAGGTCACCAGACCACGGCGTGGCCCAGTGGCACGCGCGCAACGCGCCGTCCAGCAGCGCCCACGGCTGCCCGTCCCCCAGCCGCACCAACGCCTCTCCGGCACCGGCCCGGATCTCGTCGACGACCTGGAAGGAGGGCCCGTACGCGAACCCGGCGTCCGCGTAGTCGCGGTAGACACCGGACCGGTCCCGTACGACGCTCAACCGGCCGCGCAGCGCGGCGAGTTCCCCGGCGGCGTCCGGCGCGGAGGACGCCGGGACGGCGATCCCTCGTGCGTGTGTCCCGTCCTCGCTGTGCACCTCGAACGCGAGATGCCCACCCTCCGGCCGGAACGAGACGTACAACTCCAGCTGTCCGGCGTCGAGTTCGACGGCCCGCCCCCACACCACGTCCCGCAGCGCGTGCCGGACCCCCGGCTCGGCCAGCCCGGCGGCGGCGCGGACGAACTCCAGCGTCGCCGCGCCCGCGAACAGTGGACGGCCCTCGATGACGTGATCGCGCAGGAGCGCGTCGGAAGCCCGCAGCGTCTTGCGGAACCGGATGCCGCTGACCGTCGACTCGTTGGCGTCGACCAGGGCGTGCGGTGCGGCCGGGCCGAACTCCGCGTCGAGCGGGATCCAGTACGGTTCGTCGGCGAACGGGTACAGCGGCGCCCGCACCCGGCGCGGCGCGGGGCCGGGGCGGTCGGCGTGCAGAGAGTCCCAGTCGACGTCCTCGCCTCGCAGCCACCTGCGGGCCGCGTCGTCGGTGACGGCGGGAACCGGCCCACCGTCCGCGAACTCCCGCAGCGCGGCGACGAGTTCGGCGCCCTCGGTGACCAGCACCGCGAACCGGACGTCGAGCGCCTCGCGCCCCACCTGGCTCGTGAAGCACAGGTCGGCCAGGGGCACCCGCTCGGTCGCGACGAAGTCGGCAGCGCGGTCGGCGTGGGCCCGCAGGCGTTCCTCGTCGCGGGCGGACAGCAGGAACAACACCGGTTCGTCGACGCGCTGTTCACCCGCCGGAGCCTCGGTCACCACGTCGGGGCGCGACGACTCCTCCAGGACGAGGTGCGCGTTCGCCCCGCCCGCCCCGAAGGAGCTGAGGCCCGCCCGGCGCGGCCCGTTCCCCTCGGGCCAGGCGGACAGCTCGCGCTGGACGTGGAACGGGGAGCGCCCGAAGTCGATGTTGGGGTTCAACTCCTCGGCGTGCAGGGACGGTACGAGCGTGCGGTGCCGGAACTGGAGCAGCACCTTCGTGAGCCCCGCGATCCCGGCCGCCGACTCCAGGTGCCCGATGTTCGACTTGGCCGAGCCGATCGGCCAACTCCCCTCCGTGCCATAGGCGTTGGTCAACCCGGTCAGCTCGATCGGGTCGCCCAGACTGGTGCCCGTGCCGTGCGCCTCGACATAGCTGATCTCGCCGGGCGCAACTCCGGCCTCGCGCAGCGCCGTCGAGATGACCTGCTGCTGGGCGCGCGGGTTCGGCACGCTGTAACCGTTCGTCCGGGCACCGTGGTTGATCGCGCTGCCCAGGATCACGCCCTGGACACGGTCACCGTCGGCCAGCGCCTTGCGATACGGCTTCAGCAGCACCGCGCCGACCCCCTCACCGGGGACATAGCCCGTGCCGCCCGCGCCGAAAGCCCGGCAGCGGCCGTCGTCCGAGAGGAAGCGCCCCTGGCTCAGGAAGCCGAACTTGTACGGGTGGACGGACACGTTGACGCCCCCCGCGATCGCCAGCTCGCTCTCACCCCTGCGCAGGCTCTCGCACGCCAGGTGGATCGCGGTCAGGGAGGAGGAGCACATCGTGTCCAGTGCCATGCTCGGGCCGGACAGGTTCAGCGCGTGGCTCACCCGGTTGGCGATCGTCGCGAACGACGAACCGGTCAACGGGCGCCCGCCGCGCAGCGCGTCGAGTGCGCCGTGGAACTGGTACTCCCCGTACATGACGCCGACGTACACACCCACCGGGCGCCCGGCCAGATCCGCGCGCCGGTAGCCCGCGTCCTCCAGGAGGTGCCAGGAGTTGAGGAGGAACAGCCGCTCCTGAGGGTCCATCAACTCGGCCTGACGGGGGGAGATTCCGAAGAAGAGGGGGTCGAACCGGTCGACGTCGCGCAGGAATCCGCCCCAGCGGGTGTGGGCGAGGCCGGGGGCCGCCGGGTCGGGGTCGTACCAACGGGTGCTGTCCCAGCGGTCGTTGGGGATCTCCGTGATGCTGTCCCGGCCCGCGGAGAGGTTCTCCCAGAACTCGTCGAGGTCGTCGGCGGAGGGGTAGCGGCCGGCCAGACCGACGATGGCTATGGCGCCGTCGTCCGGGGACGTCCCGGCGAGGCCGGAAGCCTCGGCGCCCGGCTTCGGGCGGTGAACTGTGCGTGCCACGGCCGGAGTTGCGGTCTTGCCGGCGGGGGCTCCCTCGTCCTTGCCGGACGTGCCTCCGTCGCACTCCCCTTCGCCGGGCGCACTCAACTCGCCCGCGTGCCGCTCCGCGAAGTAGTCCGCCAGCTCCCCGAGGCTCGTGTACTCGAAGAACAGCGTCTTCGACAGGTTCGCGAAGTGCCGCTCCAGCTCCCGGTTCAGCTTCGCGATCATCAGCGAGTCGATGCCGTACCGCTCGAACGGCGCCCCCTCGACCAGCTCCGCCGCGTCCAACCCGGTCTCGGCGGCGATGAGTTCACGCAGCAGCGCTACGGCCCGCGCCCTCGGGGCAGCGCCCTGCGTGGCGGCCGGGCGGGACGTCTCGGGGGCGAGCGCGGTGAGCGCGGTGGTGATGCGTCGTACGTCACCGTGCGCGGCGATCACCGCGCCCCTCATGCCGAGCGCCTGCTCGAACAGCGCGAGACCTGTCGCCGTGGAGAGCGTGCCGAACCCGGTGCGCGCGGCGACGTCCGAGGCGTCCTCGGTGCTCTGCCGCATACCGCCCTCGGCCCACAACGGCCAGGCGATCGTGGTGACATGGCTGTGCCGCTCGGCGTACGACTCCAAGCGGGCGTTGGCATACGCGTAGTCGCTCTGCCCCGGATTGCCGATGTGCGCGGCGATCGAGGAGAACGCGACGAAGAAGTCCGGCGAGTCGTCGGCGGTCACGGCGTCCAGCGCCTCGATGCCGGCCACCTTGGGGGCCAGGACCGCCGCGAAGTCCTCGGCGGACTTGGTCAGCGCGAAGCCGTCCCGGAGGACACCGGCCGCGTGGACGATGCCGTTGAAGGGACCGAACTCGGTGTGTACGGCCGCGAGTTGGGCGCGGTCGGTGACGTCGGCGCGGCGGTACGCGACCCTGTCGTCCAGATCTGCGGGCCGCTCACCCCGCCCCACCGCCACCACCCGGACATCCGCCCGCGCGAGCAGCCACTCGGCGACGATCCGCCCGAGCCCGCCCGCACCGCCGGTGACCAGGTACACGCCGCCGTCGCGCACGACGACCGGCCCATCCCCCGAAGGAGCGGCCTCGACGGTCAGGACCCGGCGTCCGGAAGTGGTGTGGGAGACCTCCAAGTCCCGCCCATGCCCGGCGAGTTCGGCCCCGAGCGCCTCGGCGTTGTTTACCCCCTCGCCGAGGCCGATGGCCTGGATCGCCAGCAGCGGGTTCTCCGCACGGACCGTCCGGGCGAACGCGCCGAGCGCGGGGTCGTTCCGGTGCAGGAGCAGGACCCGTACGGGGGATGTGGGGCGAGCCGCGAGGAGGTCCTGGACAGCACGCAACACCCTTTCCGGGGCGGGCTCGTCGACAGAGTCAACCAGGTCGACCAGCACGACGTCCGGAGCCGCCTCGGTCACGACCTCGAACCCGAGCCCCGTCAACACCGAGGCCCACTCCGGAGAACCGACCACACGAGCCGTACCGCTCAGCTCAACTCCCGTGACAGGCAAGGGTGCATCGACCCACCGTCGTACCAACAGCGCAGAATCCCGCACCTCACCCAACACCCGCACAGCGAGATCGTTCAGCCGCGCCAGCACCCGCCCATGCCCATCCACCAACGTCAGATCCGCCCGAGCGGTCCGCTCACCCAACTCCCCGACCGTCACATGGACCCGGCACCCCTCGACGACCGGCGCGTGTACGACCAGTTCACCGAGCGCCAGCGGCAAGAACCCCTCGGCGGACTCCCCGTACGCCCGCGCCAACAGCACGACCAGCGCGTGCAACGCCCCGTCGATCAACGCCGGGTTGAGCGCGGCCCCGTCGAACTCGGCCCCCTCGGGCAGGTCCAGGACGCCGAGCGCCTCCCCGTCCCCGAGCCGCACCTCGCGGAGCGCCCGCATCCGCGCCCCGTAGTCGAGGCCGAGGCCACGCAGCACGTCGTACGCCTCACCGTGCCCGACGACCTCGCCGCACCGGTCCGCGACGGGCGTCAGATCCACCGGCGCGGGCGGATCGACCGGCGCCGGGCCGATGGAACCGGACGCCACCACCTCATCGCCGTCGGCGAGTTGGAAGCCGACGGCGTCGTCCTCGGGCCACAGCCGTACCAGCGTCGTACGCGGACCGTCGGCGTACGACAGGAGCCGTTCGAAGGAGACCCCGCGCAGCAACATGGGCTGACCGAGCGCGAGTTCACCCGCCGCGCGCACCAACTCGACCTGCCCGGCGGCCGGCATGACCGGTGCGCCGTTCACCCGGTGGTCGGCGAGGTAGAACTCGGTGCCGGTGCGGGAGCTGCGGTAGGCGAGGGTGTCGAGCGTGGAGACGTTCTCGTCGAGCATCGGGTGCGGTCCGGCGGCGGACGGCGCGGGTTCGGGAACAGAGAACGCGGGCGCGTCGAGCCAGCACCGCCGTCCCTCGAACGGGTACGTCGGCAGCGGGACCCGCCCACGCTCCTCGCCCTCGAACCACGCTGTCCAGTTGACGTCCACCCGCGCCTGCCAGGCCCGCGCCAGCCCCTGCCAGGGCCCGTCGGCCACCCCGAGAGCGACCCCACGCACCTCATCGAGCGCACCCAGGACGGGAATGCGCGCCCGACGCGGACGGCCGGAAGCCGCACCGTTCCGCGAGCCCGCACTCTCCCCGCCCACAGCCTCCGCGAGCGTCAACTCCCCGGCGACACAAGCCGCAACCCGCCCCGCCACCCCATCCCCATGCACCGCGACCGGCGTGACCCCCCAGTCGAGCCACAGCCTGCCCAACGCATACTGCACGGCGAACGCCCGCCCCCGCTCGCCCAGTTGACCAGCTCCCGCAGCGAGCGCGGCCTCGTAATACGCGGCGAAGGCCGGCTCAGCCGCCCACTCCCCGGCCAGGCTCCCCGCGTCCGGAACCTCCTCCGTGAACACGAACGACACCTCACCGGTCCCGGGCCGTTCCGGCACGGCTGCCTCGCGCAACGCCCGCGCCAACTCGGCTCGTTCACCCCCGGTCACCGCGAGCCGGTACTCATGGGCCCGGCGGCCGACCGCCAGCGTGTACGCCACATCCGCCAGCGACGCCGAGTCGTCGCCGTCGAGATGGTCAGCGAGATTCGTCGCAGCCGTCGCCAGAGCGGTCGGCGTCCGTGCCGACACCACCAGCACCTGCGACGCCCGCGAACCCCCCGTCACCGCGACGGACGGAGCCTCCTCCACCACCGCGTGCGCGTTCGTCCCCCCGATCCCGAACGAGCTGATGCCCGCCCGCAGCGGTCCGTCCCCCGTCCACGGCACCGTCTCCGTGGACACCTTGAACGGCCCCGCGGCGAAGTCGATCGCCGGGTTCGGCGTCGTGTAGTTGACCGTCGGCACGAGCGTCCGGTGCTTCAGCATCAGCGCCGTCTTGATCAGCCCCGCGACCCCCGCCGCCGCGTCCAGATGCCCGAGGTTCGACTTCACCGAACCGAGCGCGCAGAACCCGGTGTCGGCGGTCGTGTCCCTGAACGCCCTTGTCAGCGCGGAGACTTCGACCGGGTCGCCGAGCCGGGTCGCCGTCCCGTGCGCCTCGACGTACCCGATGGACCGCGGGTCCACGCCCGACACGGAGTGCGCCTCGCGGATCACCGCGGCCTGGCCTGCGGCGCCCGGCGCGGCGAAACTCACCTTCCCCGAACCGTCGTTGTTCGTCGCCGTACCCTTGATGACCGCGTACACGGTGTCCCGGTCGGCGAGCGCGTCCCGCAGCGGTTTGAGGACGACCACGCCGACGCCGTTGCCGAGGACGGTGCCGCTCGCGTCCGCGTCGAACGTCCGCACGTACCCGTCCTCGGAGAGGATCGCCCCCTCCTCGTACAAGTACCCCTTCTCCTGGGGGACTTTGACGGTCACCCCGCCCGCGAGCGCGATGTCGCACTCGCCGTTCACCAGGCCCTGGCAGGCGAGGTGGACGGCGACGAGGGAGGTCGAGCAGGCCGTCTGGACGGCGTAACTGGGGCCCTTCAGGTCGAGCTTGTACGAGAGGCGCGTCGCCAGGTAGTCCTTGTCGTTGCCGACCATCACCGCGAAGTGGCTCGACGTCGTGGTCTGGTCGACGTTGGGCAGCACCTGCTGCTGGAGGTACGTGTTGACGGCCGCCCCGACGTACACGCTGATCAGGCCGTCGTAGCGGGCCGGGTCGTACCCGGCGTGCTCCAGCGCGGCGTGGCCCGCCGTCAGCAGGACGCGGTGCTGGGGGTCGGTGATCGCGGCCTCGGCCGGGGTGAACTCGAAGTAGCCCGTGTCGAAGAGGTCGACGTCCGGGATGATCCCGTGCGCCGGGACGTACGTGGGGTCGTCCAGCAGACGCGCCGGGACACCGGCCGCCGCCAGCTCCTCGCGGCCGAAGCGGGTGATGCCCTCGCGGCCCTCCCGCAGCAGGCGCCAGAAGGAGTCCAGGTCGTCGGCGCCGGGGAACCGCCCGGCCATCCCGATGATCGCGACATCCGTCTCGGCCGCCTGGATCTCATGGCTGCTCACTGGCGCGATCTCCCCTTTTTCGTGTGCGGGTGTCACTGGGTACGGGTGCGGACGAGGTGCGGCGGGGGGATCGGATCAGCCCCGGCGCGCGACGAGCGGGGCGCCACGGCCGGGACGTGGAAACGGACCCTCCGGAATCGCCCCCGCCGCGAGCGGCCCCGCCGGAAGGGCGCGCGCAGACCGGACGGAGGCGGCGGCGCCGTCGCACCCGGCGCCGCCCACGCCTCGGGGCCGGCGGCCTCTGGATCCGACGGCAGTCGACACGCGCAGCACCTCCCACACCCACGGCGGACCCGCCCACGGAGTGGGCCCGCCTCGGTTGTGGTCCCAGACTCGTCGCGGCCGACCGGCGCCGTCACCACCCAACCGAGTAGAGCCGTCGACGGTTCGCGCGCGGGGAACCTACTCGATCAGGTGGTTTGAAGAATGTCCGCGCAGGTAGGAGGCAGCCCTGCCGCGTGCCGCGCCCGCAGGCGGCAGTCAGCCCTGCCCACGCCGCACCCGCACCCCGTACTCCCGCCTGAAGCGGTTCTCCTCCGCGCACGAGAACACGGTCGTCCGCAGGGACATCGCGTACGCCGCCGACTCCATCTGCTCCGGGGTCAGACACAGGTACCAGCGCTTCTCGACGGGGCTGAACACCGCCGCCTCGACCCGCTCCGGGAGCCCCGCGACCGGCGGCCGGGTCAGCCGGTGGCCGACGCCGACGAAGACCCGCAGCGTCTCCATCTGGGCGGGCAGCAGCTTCACCAGCTGCTCGCCGGGCGCCGGTTCACGCGGGGACGGCGCGACGGCCGTACGGCTGTGCGCGTACACCAGGACGTCCCGGCCGAAGTCGGTGATGCGCAGGGCGCGCGGGACCGGGCGGCCCACCAGGGCGGCGAGGTCGATGCGTGTCTGCCGGTCCGCCTGCTCGACGATGCCCTCCTGGATCGCGGCCTTCACCGCGTTCCACACCGCGTCCGACAGCTCGTCGTCCAGCACCCAGCCCCGCCGGGCCGCCCGCCAGCCCGCGCGGAGCTCCTCCAGGAGCGTGATCCGCTTCTCCGAGTGCCTCATGCACCACCTCGCCCACCGAGCGTAGTGCGCCGGGCAGCGCAACGTGAGCGGTTGTGGAAAACCGCCCGGCGAAGGTGTAGCGGGCTACACCCCAGGTCCGGGAGCGGCCTCCCTCGTGGCGGCGGGCGCGCGCCGGGATCGTTGGGGACAGAGATCGCACTACGACGAAGGAAACCCCATGAACAAGTCCCCGTACGCCGTCACGGGCTCGCGGAGCACCAAGAAGCCCAGCACCAAGAAGCCCAGCACCAAGAAGCCCAGCACCAAGAAGCCCAGCATCAAGGCGTTCCTGTCGAAGCGGCCCGTCCTGTGGTTCCTGTTCCTCTTCAACGCCGTCGTCGCCGTCGTCTCCTACCTCACGATGGACGGCGCCCAGGGCATCGCCACCGCCGTCGGCATGGGCCTGGTCGCCCTCGGCGCGGGCGGCGGCCTCATCACCGGACGCCGCAAGCCCGTCCGCGTCTAGCAACGCTCCCGCCGCCGTCTCTTGACGCCCCGCCCCACCCGCACCACCATCGAGGACGACCGAACGCATGGTCGAAGCCGGCAGAAGGAGACGACCAGATCCATGCGAACGAGACTCATCGCGAGCGGCTTGGCGGCGGGCGCGGCACTCGGCGCGGTCCTGATGCCCACGACCGCCTCGGCCGCCCCCTCCATCCAGGTGGTCTGCATCCCGGAGGCCCGGGTGTGCGCGGGCGTCGACGGCAACGCGACCCAGGGCTACGTCTACACGTTCTCGATCAAGCAGCCGCCGACGCCCCTCGGCCTGTCCTTCACCGTCAACGGCCTCCCGGCGGGGGGCAGCACGGCGATCTTCACCCAACCGAACCTCGTGCAGGGCCAGTTCAGGCCGTCCCCCGCCCTCGTCCAGGGCGACCGGGTCTGCATGACGATCCTCGGTATCTCCGGCACCTACTGCGGCACAGCGAGCTGACCACCCGTCAGGGGCGGTCCCCGCACGGGGAACCGCCCCTGACGTCACGCCTCCGCGAGCAGCGGATCGAACGGCGTCGTACGCTGCCGGCCCGCCATGAACGACAGGAAGTCCCGCACGAAGTCACCCCGCGCGTACGCCTTCCCGAGCTCCGGCACCTCGCGGCTGAACGCCCTGCGGAACAGCCGCCGGTACTCCTCCGCGTCGATGCGCTGGTCCCCGTCGGTGTCGGTGGCGTCGAAGAGGACCTCGGCGACCCGGATCAGCGCGGGCCCGGCGAGGGACGGTACGGCCGCCGCGTACTCCGCGCGGCTCACCCGGCCGTCGCCGTCGGTGTCCAGCGCCGACTGGAGTTCACGCCACCAGTCGGCGTACGCGGTGTACAGGCGGGTCTCCAGCGGCTCGTCCAGGTCGAGGCGGGTCGACAGCTCGCGGGCCATCGCGGCGAGGTCCGGCCACATGACGTACCCGTCGCCGGTCTGGTCGAGGACCGCGTCGAAGAAGTCCTCGGCGTCCCGCGACGGCGCGAACACCGGCTCCGGGTCGGCGGGCAGCGGCGTGACCAGCCGCACGAACGCACCGGCCTTGCGCACCGCGTCCCGCACCGCCCTGATCCGGGGATCATCGGTGTCCGGCGACGTCGACAGCAGGCCGACGACCTTGTCCGCCTCGATCCACCCCTCCGGCAGGAACCGTGCGAGCCCGGCCGCGAAGTACGCGCTCCGCAGCAGCGCCCGCGCCCCCGGGACCTCGGCCAGCCCCGCCCGGCGCCGGAACTCCTCCGGCAGCGACGCCACCGTGACCGCCCCGATCACCGGCCCCGCGACCGCCCGCCCCGCAGCCCACAGCGTCGGCACACCGTGCAGCAGCGGCGGCGCCGGAACGTGGTCGAACAGCCGGTACAGGATGATCCGCACCGCCTCCGTGTTCTCCAGCACCTCCGCCACGACCCGGTCGTAGTACGGCCAGAACTCCCGCACCGTCTCCGGCAGCCGGTTCTCCTCGCCGTCCAGCGCGCCCAGGTACGCCCGGTACTCGGCGTACACCCGGTCCATCTCCGCCGGGTCCAGCGGCTGGCCGCTCAGCCGGCACATCGTGACCGTGCTCTCGAACAGCGTCGCCACGACCCACGCCCGGACCTCCGGGTCCGTCGCGTCGTACGCACCGGCGCTCCTCAGGCGCGCGTGCAGCCGGTTCAGGCGGTCCGCCTCCCGCGCGCGTACATCGTCGTCCGTGCCGAACATGCGGCGCAGGCTGCGGTAGGTGTTCCACAGGCGGCGCCACGGGTGCGTCATGAACGTCGAGTTGTCCAGCAGGGCCGCGCCGACCTGCGGGTGCGCGGCCTCCATGACGAGCGCCCGCACCAGGGCCAGTGCCCAGCGCGGGTCGTTGACGAACGTGTCGAACTTCGAGCCCGGGCCGAACAAAGGGGTGTCGGCGGCGCTGGTGTCGGTCACGGGCGGGAGTCTCCGATCCGCTGGGGCTGGGGTACCACGCCGCCGTACCGGCGGTCGCGCTGCTGGTAGGCGTGCAGGCACTCCAGGAAGTGCGGCGCCCGGAAGTCGGGCCACAGCACGGGCGGGAACGTCCACTCCGCGTAGGCGACCTGCCAGAGCATGAAGTTGGAGATGCGCTGCTCACCCGACGTACGGATGACGAGGTCCACGTCCGGCGTGTCGGGGAACGGCAGGTGCGCGGCGAAACTCTCCTCGTCGACGGCGTCCGCCGGCACGCCCGCGCGGATCAGCGACCGCGCCGCCTCCACGATGTCCCGCCGGCCGCCGTGGTCGAACGCGACGGTCAACGTCATCCCCCGGTTCCCCTCCGTCAGCGTCATCAGGTCGGCGAAGTCCCGCGCCAGGGCCGCCGGGATACGCGGATCGCTCACCCCGAGGAACCGGCACCGGATGCCCCGCGCGTGCAACAGCGGCGCGTGCTTGCGCACCACCCGGCGCACCAGCCGCATCAGGAAGTCGACCTCGCTGCCGGGCCGCCGCCAGTTCTCCGTCGAGAACGCGTACAGGCTCAGCCACTGGACGCCCGCCCCGCGCGCGGCCTCGATCACGTCGATCACCGTCGCCTCGGCGGCGCGGTGCCCCGACGTCCGGGGCAGCGACCTGCTCGCCGCCCACCTGCCGTTGCCGTCCATCACACAGGCCACGTGCCGGGGCACCGCCCCCCGCGCGGGCGCCTGAACCGCCGCCACCTGCATCCCCGTTGTCCCCACCGGCCCCTCCCGCCTCGACACGTCCAGCGTGCCCGCCCCCTCGGCCGAACGGGCTAATTCCGTCCCTGATTCACTCGAAAGAGATCATCGTGTGTCCGGTTCGGGCTGATTCGCGACCGTTCCTGACGTCGTGTCACGGCGGGAGCGGTACGTACATGTCCCGCTCCCGCAGCACCAGATGCGGCAGGATCAGGTCGTTGAGCATCCGCTGGTAGTCCGCGCCCGCCAGGTGCCGTTCGAACGCGGCGCGGTCGGTGTAGCGCTCGATGAGCGTGAACGAGCGGGAGTCGGACGTGGAGCGGGCGGCCTCGAAGGAGAGGCAGCCCGGAGTGGCGAGGGCGGTGGCCGCGAAGTCCGGGAGGAGCGTGGCGATGTGCTCCTGGGAGTCCGTGGTGGTGCGCCAACGGGCCACGACGACAAGGGACATGGGACGGCTCCCGATAGGGTCGATGTATGGTGAACAAGTTCTTCGCGCCGGGGCGGACCATCGTCCGGCGCGAGATGCTCGACGGGCGCGAATGGCTCGTCTACCCGGTACGGGTGGTGGCGCACGACGCCGACGGACTCGCCGTCTTCACGGCTCAGAAAACCCCCCTCACCTTCGGACAGGGCGAGTTCAGCCGGGGCCCGCACCCCTGGCTGGGCATCGGCGACACCTGGCGCTCGCCGGGCGTCCTCCAACTGGTGCGCCCCGGCGACGGCTACTCGGTCTGGAGCCGGCCCACGGGCGGCTGGTACGTCAACTTCCAGCGCCCCATGCGCCTCACGCCCGACGGCTTCGACACCCTCGACCAGGAACTCGACCTCCTGATCCCGCCCACCCCCGGGACCCCGCCGTACACGTGGAAGGACGAGGACGAGTTCGCCCACCGCGCCGCCACCGGCGGATTCGCCCCCGGCGAGGCGGAGTCGGTGCGCGAGACGGCCGACCGGGTCGCCGCCCTGGTCGAGAGCGGCGACTGCTGGTGGGACAAGTGGCGCGACTGGCGGGCGCCCGAGCACTGGACGGCTCCTGAGCGGGTCCCGCTGTCCTAGTACGACTCCTCGTACAGCATCCGCAGATACTCGGCGTCCACATCGGGGCGCGGGTCGTTGTCGAGGTTGCCGGTCACCCCGTCGAGCAGCGCGCCGAGGTCGCCGCGGGACACCCCGTGGTCCCGCAGCCGCGACGCGAGCGAGGTCCGCTCCAGGAACGCGCCGACCGCCTCACCCACGCTGGACGTGCCGAGCAGCCGAGCGAGGCGGCCGAAGTCGTCCGGCGCGTGGTGCTCGGTGTGGCGCAGCCAGGCCGGGTAGACGACGGCCAGGCCCCGGCCGTGCGAGATGCCGAGGTCGGGCAGCGCGCCCATGGCCTGCTGGAGCCGGTGCGGCAGACAGGTGCTGGCGCGGGCGACGTTGATGCCGCCGAGGAGCGCCGCCAGCGAGAGGGCCTCCCGGCCGGCGCGGGAGTCGTCGTCGGTGTGCTCGGTGATCAGCTCCAGCGCCTGGACGGCCAGCGCCTGGCTGAGCGGGTCGGAGCGGCGGGCCACGAACCCCTCGACGGCGTGCGCGAACGCGTCGAACGCGGTCTCCGTACGCACGTGCCGCGGAACCGTCGCCGTCAGCTCCGGGTCGATCACGGCGATCCGGGGCGTCAGCGCGTCCCCCCGGATCCCGGAGCGGAAGCGGCGCACGGTGTCGGTGACGATCGCGCCCTTCGTCACCTCGGAACCGCTCCCGGCGGTCGTCGGCACCGCCACGATCGGTACGACGGGGTCGGCCGGGGACAGCGTGGACCCGATCAGCTCGGTCGCCGGGCGCCCGGTGCCCAGGACGGCGGCGACGGCCTTCGCGGCGTCCAGCGGACTGCCCCCGCCGAGCCCCACGACCACGTCGCAGCCGTGCTTGCGCGCCACCTCGGCGGCCTGCTCCACCTCGACGCAGGTCGGGTTCGGGGACACGCCGTCGAAGTGGACGGCGCCGCCCAGGGAGGCCAACGCCCGTTCCAGGTAACCGTACTTGCGGCCCGCCGACCGCCCGGTCACCAGCAGGGGGCGTTCACCCAGCTCCCGGGTGAGGGGACCGAGGCGGTCCAGGGTTCCCGCGCCGAACACGATCCGGGTCGGGAGGTCGAGATCGAAGTGCATGCTTCACGTCCTTCGTGGATTCCGCAGGGCCCGCAGCACCGCGCAGTCCCCTTCGGCGAGCAGGGTGAGCGCGGAGCCGCCGCCGGTGGACGTGCGGCCCCGCCAGGGGAGTTCGGCGACCGTGTCGCCGCCCAGCAGCAGGGTGTCCGTGCCGGCCAGCACCGGCAGGACCGCGTCCGCCGCCCGCGTGTGGCCGTACACGTACTGGCAGGGCGTGCCCGCCACCACCGCCCGCTCGGCGTAGGTGAGTTCGGCGGCGGCCCACGGCTGGAGGTCGAAGTCGACGACCGCGTGACCGTCGGGCACGTCGGCGGGCAGGGCGAGGGGGCGGGCCGGGCCGGTCGGGTTGCCGGAGGCGTCGGACGGGGCGACGTACACCGTCGACGGGATGTGGACCAGCGCCTTGCGCGGGCCCTCCAGGACCTCGCGGGCCACCCGGACACAGCGCTCCGGGTCGGTGCCGAGCCAGGACGCGCCCGTGCGGTGGCCGAGGGCGGCGAGGAGGGTGTTGAGGACGACGCCGCCCGGCACGATCACGTCGTAGTAGGCGGCGAGCCCCGCGAGACCGGCGAGGACCTTCTCCGGCTTGCGTCCGCCGAGCACCGCCACCGACCGCCTGCCGTCGCGCACCGCCCACGGCGCCAGCGCCTCGACGTCCCGCACCAGACTCCGCGCCGCCACCCCGGGCAGCAGCTCCAGGAGCCCGGCGTTGGAGGCGTGCGCGCGGTGCGCCTTGGAGAAGCCGCCCACCGCGACCCGGTCCCCGAGCCGCGCGAACGCCCGCGCCAGATCAGGGTCGTTGCCCTCCTCGCCCGGGTACTCGCGGGTGTTGCCGAACAGCACGATCTGCCCCGGCGCCATCGCCGCCGCGATCTTCGGAGCCTCCTCGTCCGCGCTGTGCGGATGATAGGCCACCACCCGGCCCAACTCCCGTGCCAGATAGGCCGCGACGTGCGACAGGCCGCGCGCGGTGCCGTCGCGGTGACTGCCCTGGTGGGACAGGACCGCGACCCGCGCACCCGCGTCCGCGAGCGCCGCGATGTCCGCCAACTCGCAGTCGATACGGGCGGTTTCGGCGAGCTTCACGCCGGTGTTGAAACCGGCCGACAGGATCCACCGCTCCCCGGGGGACACCGACTGGTCGGCGAGGCGGGGAACTCCGGCCAGCGGCGCGTCAGAAGCCATACGTCCGCAACCCCGCCGTCTCGTCCAGGCCCAGCATCAGGTTCATGTTCTGGATCGCCGAACCGGCCGCCCCCTTCACGAGGTTGTCCGTCACGGCCACCACCTTCACCGCGCCCCGGTGCGCGTCGTAGTCGAGCCCGATGTGGCAGAAGTTCGACCCGGTCACCCCGGCCAGCGTCGGATAGCGCCGGTAGTCCTTGTCGGTGAGCCCGCCGTGCGCCGGCCGCGCGTTCACCCGCACGAAGAACTCGCCCTTGTAGCGCGCCTGGTACAGCTCAAGCAGCGCCTCCCGGCTCAACTCCCCGCGCACGTCCGCCCGTACGGGCACGGTCGCCTGGATGTGGATACCCCGCGCGAAGTTGCCGTGCGCGGTCGACAGGTCCACCACCACACCCCGCCCGATCTGATCCTCCAACTCGTGGGCGTGCCGGTGCCCTTGGAGGCTGTACGGCAGCAGCGCCGCGAACGCGTTGGGGTGCATCACCTCCGTGCGCGGCTTGTTCCCGGCCCCCGAAGTCCCGTTGATCCCCACCAGGTTGAGCGGCGACGCGGGGTCCGCGATACCGCTGTCGTAGAGCGGGGCGACGCCCAGGAGCGCGGTGATGACATAGCAGCCGGGGTTCGCGATCAGGCGGGCCTCGGCGATGCGCTCCCGGTTGAACTCGCTGACCCCGTACACCGCTTCGGCGAGCGCGTCCGTCGCCGTGTGCTCGGCGCCGTACGCCCGCGCGTAGGTCTCGGGGTCGGCGAAGCGGAAGTCGGCGCTCAGGTCGACCACCCGGGTGCCGGCCGCGAGGAGGTCACCGGCGCGGCGCATGGCCTCGCCGCTCGGCGTGCACAGGAACACCACGTCGAAGTCGCCCGCACGGGCCGTCACCTCGTCCGGCGTGGTGAACTCCAGGCCGCTGCCGAGGAGATGGGGGTGGACGGACTCCAGCGGCTCGTCCTGCGAGCGGGCCGCCGCCGCGATCTCCGTGACGTCCGGATGGTTCAGCAGCAGCCGCAGCATCTCGCCGCCGGTGAACCCGGAGGCGCCGATCACGGCGGCACGGACACGGGACGCGCTCACTGGACGGCCTCCGAGGCCAGGGGACGCGACAGGACGCCGGCGGCGGAGAGTTCCTCGCGCAGCCGGGACACCAGCAGGGCGCCGATGCGGTGCTGCGCGTCGTGCGTGGTCGCCCCGATGTGCGGGGTGAGGACGACGTTGTCCAGCTCGGCGAGCGCCGAGATGCCGCCCTCGACGGCGTGCACGTCCAGCGCCGCGCCCGCGATCACGCCGGTCGACAGGGCCTCGTACAGGGCCTGTTCGTCGACGACACCGCCCCGGGCGACGTTGACGAGGTACGTGTCCGGGCCCATCGCGGCCAGCTCCGGGCCCGAAATGAGGTGCCTGGTCGCGTCGTTGAGGGGCAGCGCGAGGCAGACCACGTCCGACTCCCGCAACAGCTCCTCCAGCGGGACGAGTTCGATGTCCTCGGCGGCAAGTTCCTCCGTACGCTCGGGAGTCGGCGAGGCGACCGACGCGAGGACCCGCATCCGCAGCGGGCGGGCCAGCTCCGCGAGCCGTGAGCCGATCGGGCCGAGGCCGACCACGCCCAGGGTGTGGCCGCCGAGTTCGGGTCCCGCCAGCTCCGGCTTGCGCCACAGGCCGGCGCGGATCTGCCGGTCGGCCAGCGCGAGGTTGCGGGTCACCGACAGGGCCAGGCCCAGGGCGAGTTCGGCGACCGCGTTCGCGGAGACGCCGTGCAGGGTGAAGACACGGATGCCCAGCTCGCGGGCGACGGCGACGTCGATGTTGTCGGTGCCGCTGCCGGCCCGGCCGATCACCCGCAGCCGGGGCGCGGACCGGATCACCTCCTCGGTCAGCCGTACCCCGCTGCGGACTACGACGGCGTCCGGGTCCACCTCCTTGACCAGGGTGGCGAGTTCGTCCTGCGGCGGCTTCAGCCGCACCACGACCTCCAGATCCCGGCCGAGTTCGGCGAGGGCCTCGGGATCGACGGGGTCCAGGACCAGCAGACGCTGTGTTCGGGCCACGGGGTGACTCCTTTATGTGGGGGGAGAGGGGGAAAGGGGCCCGTGACGGGTGTGGGGGAACCCGTCACGGGCGGGGCGGCGTCAGGCGCTCGCGGGGACCGGCGCGTCCTGCACGCGGGGCCAGAACTCCCGCACCCAGCGCAGCACGTCTTGCATCACATGGTGGTTGCGGTTCGGACGCAGCGCGCCGAGCTGGAAGAACATCACGCCCTCGCTCGGCGGGCCGAGGAACGTCAGCCGCGCGTCCGCCGTACCGTCCCCGCGCACCGGGTGGAAGTCCGCCGTCAGCTCAAGACCGCCCGGACCGAAGTCCGGCGCCCCGCCCTGACCCGGGTTCACCCACTTGTGGACCAGACCGTGCCGCAGCAGCGCCGGATACACCGGCCGTACGTCGTTCTCCGCGTCGAACGGGTGCACCCGCGAGTCCACCAGCACGTCCAGCTCCACGTCCGCGCCGGTCGTCGGACCCTGCACCCGGAACCTGCCGGTCGCCGCGTCCGTCGTGAGGTCGGCGCCGGGGCCCACCGACACGTCGACCAGGCCCGCGCGGATCGCCGCCCGCACCTTCTCCATGACTTCGAGGGCCGCGCCGTTGCACAACCGGTTGTGGTGGCGCATGTACACGTCCAGGAAGTTCTGGTGCGAGGCCGCCGTCAGACCGCCGAAGTCCACCGCGTACGCCAGCGTGTCCCGCAGGTCGCGCCAGACGCCGTCGGCCGCAGCCTTCGCCGGGTTCGTCAGGTTGTCCTGCGCCGCCCAACGGTGGTCCACGTCCAGGAAGTCGAGCAGCGCCGCCCGGTACCCCTCGCCGTCCCGGTGCCCGTCGCGCGGGATCGGCCACAGGGTCCGCTCCCACGAGAACCGGTTGTCCGCCGCGTACGTCCCGTGCCGGTACGGCGACGGCGTCACCTCCACCGCCCGCGCGAACCGCGCCCGGTCCGCCTCGGACTCGGCGAGACCCGCGAGCCGCGCGCCCGAGTCCGGGCCGAACACGACCTCCAGGTAGCGCCCCAGCAGGCCCTTCGGCAACTCGGCCGCTCCGCCGCGCAGTACGGCGTCCAGCGCCTCCGCCACCGGGTCGACGTACCGCTCGACCGCGCCCGACAGCCGGGCCACCGCGTCGGCGGACGACGCACCCGCGCCCGCGTCCGCGAGGAACGCCTCGTACTCGGGGCGCACCGCCGCCTCCAGCGCGGCCCCGAACTCCGGCCCGAACAGCGTCCGGTAGTACAGCGCCGCCATCTCCAGCACCACGACCGGCAGCACATGCCGCTCGAAGTCCAGCTGCACGCGCGCCAGTCCGCCGATCGTCACCGGCGTCCCGCCCTGCGACACCCGCAGCGCGTCCACCGCCGCCTCCGTCAGGAACACACCCCGGTGCTCCAGGGCGTCCAGGTCGCGCTCCTTCGCGTTGTACGGCCGCGCGAACGTGAACAGGCCCGAGCGGCTGAACACCGCGATCGACGCCGGCTCGTCGCCCGACGGGACGTACAGCAACTGGCCGTCACCCCGGTCGACGTACGTCCCGCCCCGGCCCTCCGTCAGGTGCAGGATGATGTCGATGCTGGTCAGGCCCATGCCGAGGCAGCCGACCACCGAACCCGGGCCGGTCGACGCCTCCGGGATGTGCAGCTCCATCGGGTACGCGGACGGCACGAACACCGCGCCGTGCTGCTTGGCGAACGCGTTCCACTTCGCCTGCTTCGGGTAGCGGTCCGGGTCGTTCCACGAGTGGCCGGTGACCATCAGGACGCTGTCCACGTCGTACGAGGCACCCGCCGCGTTCGTGACGACGGTGAGCCGGTTGTCGCCCTCGGCGGACTCGTGGATGTCGACGACCTCCGCGTGGTGCAGGTCGACCCGCACGCCCGCCGAGCGCAGCAGCCTGAGGTACGTCTCGAACTGGTCCTGGAGCGCCTGGCCGTGGACGTAGCGCTTCGGCCAGTCCTCCGCGCTCACGTCGTACAGCGGGTCGCCGGTAGCCCGGAAGCGTTCGTGGCACCACTCCAGGAGCGTGGGGCGCAGCTCGGCCGGGAGCAGCGGGCCGGCCTCCTCGACGGTCTCGTCCGCCGCGAACGAGACCTGGCCGACGATGCGGTTCAGGAAGCTGGTCGCGGGCTGCTCGGGGCTGTGCACCTGGCCGGCGCCGAACTGGCCCGAGGCGTCGAAGATGTGGATGGCCAGGGGGACTTGGCCTTCGGCCGACTGGGCGAGGGCGGCGAGGCGTTCCAGGGCGTAGGTGCAGCTGGGGCCCGCGCCGACGATGGCTAGGGAGACGAAGGGCATGGTGAACCTCCGGGGTGGGGGGATGGGGGAGTTGGGGTGGGGGTGGGGGGCCGTGCGGGTGGGGGACGGCGGCCGGGGTCAGGGCTGGAGTGGGGTCAGGGCTTGAGTTTTTCGACCGCTCGGTCGAACGCCTCCAGGAAGCCCGTCACGTCCGACTCCGTGAGCTGGCCCATGTTCGCCACGCGGAACACGCCCGGGAGCTGCTCCTGAGTGGCGTAGATGACGTAGCCCTCCGCCTTGATCGTGTCGTGCAGGTCCGTGTACGCGATGCCGTGCGGGATGTACACGTTCGTGCAGGAGTTCGCGCGGTGCTCCGGGGGGAGCAGGAACTCGCAGCCCCGCTCCGTCAGGCCCGCGCGGATCAGCTCCGCGAGGTGCAGGTACCGCTTGCCCCGCTCCACCGTGCCCTCCTCGATCGAGCGGTCCAGGGCCACTTCGAACGCGGTCAGTACCTGGACCGCCGGGGTGAACGCCGGGACTCCCTTGCCCTTCTGCGACGACCAGTTGCTGTACAGGTCCAGGTAGAAGCCGCGTGCGGGTACGTCCTTCAGCTCCTCGAAACGGTCCCTGCGGCCCGCGACGAAGCTCACGCCGGGGAGGCCCTCCAGGCACTTGTTCGCCGTCGCCACGACCCAGTCGACGTGGTCCTCCACCAGGTCGAAGCGTTCTGAGCCCAGGCTGCTGATCGCGTCCACCGCGAGCCGGCGGCCGTGCCTCGCCACGATCTCGCCGATCTCCCGCACGGGGTTCAGCTGGCCCGTGCTCGTCTCGTGCTGCACGAGTCCGACGTGCGTGAGGCCCGGGTCCTCCGCGAGCGTGCGGTCCAGGGTCTTCAGGTCGATCGGGTTCGTCCAGCCGAACTCCAGGCGCTGGTGCGGGACGCCGTTCGCGCTCACGATCCGCCACAGGCGCGCGCCGTAGTGGCCGTTGTCCAGGATCAGGATGCGGCCGGTGGGCGGGACGATCGAGGCGAACGCGGCTTCCAGGGCGGCTGTGCCGGAGCCGGTGAAGATGGCGGCGGTGTGGTCTTCGGGGGTTCCGCCGGATATCTGCGTGGCCTTGCGGCGGGTACGGGCCAGCAGGGCGAGGGGTTCGGACTCGCGGTGGCACTGGTCGGGGGAGGTCATGCCGGCGCGGACGTCGGGGTGGACGTTGACGGGGCCGGGGTTGAGGAGGGTTAGTTGGGGGAGGGGGGTGGTGGACATGGGGGTGCCTTTCTGGGGGGATGTGGGGGGTGTGGGGGTGAGGGGGTGAGGGGTGGCTGTGGTGGTGGTTCGGGTGCGGGTTGGTGGGTGGCTGGGGTAGGGGCGTTGGAGCTTGCCCGCGCTGGCGGGGTGCCGCTGCGCCCACCCGTGCCGCCCCTAGCGGCACGACTGCCCGCAGCTACGCGGGGCGAGTGGAGAGGGTGCGGGTCCGCTGGGGTGCGGCGCGGCTGGCCGCAGCTGAGTGGGCGGGGTGGAGTGGGTGCGGGTTTGTGGGGGTGGCGCGGTTGTCCGCAGCTACGCGGGGCGAGTGGAGTGGGTGCGGGTCGGTGGGGGTGGCGCGGTTGTCCGCAGCTACGCGGGGCGAGTGGAGAGGGTGCGGGTCGGTGGGGGTGGCGCGGTTGTCCGCGGCTGGGTGGGGTGAGTGGGGCGGGTGCGGGTCTGTGGGGTGGCGCGACTGCCCGCAGCTACGGCAGGGGGGTGGGTCTACGTGCTTGCGTCTGCCGGGGTTCGGCGGGCGATCAGCGTGTGGGGGAGCGCCGGAGGCCAAGCGGCGATCGGGTCGAAGAGGTGCGTGAGCGTTGGGGTGTTGGGGTCGCCCCGCATGATCAGGCACTCGCCGCCCCGCCGGGCATGGCTCGTGAGGGCGCGGAGTTTGCCGTGCATGGCGTCGCTGGTGTCCCAGCTCGCGGACTCCCACACCAGGTCGTGCGCGGTGTCGGGGGCGTCGGGGTCGACGAAGGGGACCACCTCCGTGCCGGCGGGACCGTCCGCCAGGACCCCGGAGACGTTCGTCAGCGTGACGATCCTGACCCGGCCGAAACCGGCGTCCAGGAGGAGCCCGGGGACGTGGTCGCTGCCGAGGATGCGCAGGCGTCCGTCCGCCGCGAGGACACAGTCCCCGGAGAGTACGGGTACGGCGTCGACGTCCAGCAGCTTGCGCAGGACCGTCCGTTCCGCCTCGACCTCCTCACCCGTACCGGCGCCGACGGTTCGGGGGTCGGCGTCACCGACCCGCCCCGCGGGCCGCCGGTCCCAGGCGAGCGCGGCCACCTGCAACGGCAGCGCGGCGACCCCGGCGTCCCGCAGGGCACTCACCCAGGCCCACTTCACCGCGAAGGTCGCCCGGGTCAACTCCAGCGCGCTGAACGGATCATCGGCCCGCAACTCCCGCACGGCCCCGTGCCCGAACGCCCCGCCCCCGGCCACGAACACCACCCGCCCGGGCCGCTCCCGCGCCAACCCGGCGACCTGCCGCGCATACCCGGCAAGAGCGGCGGTGTCGATCCCGTCATCGGCCCGCTTGTCGGACACGAGACTCCCCCCGACCTTGAGGACGAGAAGATCGGGTCCGGCGGAAGAGGACGGGGCGCTGCGGAGCGCCTCGGCTCGGGAGGGCCGGGTCGCACCGGGCGCTTCGGCCGGGCTCGGCCGGGCGGCGGCGGGGGGCGCGGCCGAGGCGGTTTGGTGTGCGCCGGGCGCCTTGGCTCCGCCGGGGCGAGCCGAGCCGGGAGTCTCGGCCCGGTCGGGGCGGGATACGTCAGGCACCCCGGGCGAGCCCGATCCGGCGCGGAGTACCTCGGCCGAGGCGGGGCGAGGCGTGCCGGGGGCTGCGGGCGAGCTTCGCCGGGACGCGCCGGGCACCTCGGTCGAGCTGGAGCCGGAGGTGCCGAACTCGCCGTCCGTGCGGGAGTCGGAGGTGTCGACCCCGCCGGCTGCGCGGGAGCCGGACGTGTCGTGCCGGCCGCCAGTACCGGAGCCGAACGTGTCGAGCCGACCATCCGCGCCGGAGCCGCTCGCGTACGACGTCCCCTCGCCCCCCACCCGTACCCCGCTCACCGCGTCACCTCGGCAGACGCCGCCGCCAGCCCCGCCGCCTCGCGCACGATCTCCGCGACCTCCTCGACGGGCCGATCCGCGTCCACCGTCCGCCACCCGAACCGTCCCGCCCAGTCGTCCAACACCCGCTGTACCCGGCCCTGGTGGACGATGAACGACTCGCGGGAGCACAAGGGGTCGCCCCCGCACTCGTACGGCAGGATCTCCTCCCCCCGCTTCCGCTCCCACGCCGTCTCCGGCGCGATCCGCAGGTAGAGGACCTGGTCGCAGGCAGGTAGCCCGGCGCCCACCGACTCCACCCACGCCCGGTCGAGGCCGTGCACCACCTCGACCGCCGCGTGCTTCATCCAGTAGCCGTCGAGGAGGGTCACCGTGTCCGGCGAGGGCGCCGGGTCCCGGCCCTGGAGGGCCATGCAGGACGACCAGAGGAAGAAGAGGAACCGCGCAGGGTTGGGCATCTCGGCGGCGGCGGTCCGGCCCAACTGGACGTCGGGGCGCAGGAGTCGGGCGGACGGATAGTGCTGGGGCTCGGCGACGATGTCCCAGCGGTCGGAGCGCCGTACGGGACCGGCGGAGCCGGCCGTGAGGAGCCGCGTGACGGTGGACTTGCCCGCACCGTCGGACCCGACGAGGGCGATGAGCATGGGGGGACTCCTAGGAAGGTCAGGCCGTCAGGCGAGCGGTGAGCCCGGGCACGGCGGCCGGCCCGTCGGCGAACGGCGACGGCGTGGAGCCGGGGAACACGAGGGAGACGAGGCGCGGCACGGCGTCCAGCGCGGGCCACAGCCCGGGCCGGGAGACGAGCGCCTCGGTGAGCGCCCAGTCCGCGTCGGTGAGGCGCGCGGACAGCAGCGCGACGTCGAGCAGCTTGGCCAGCGGAAGGAACCCGCCGTCCGGCTCCCCGTCCAGCAGCGCACGGGCAGGCGCACTCAACTGTGCCCACAGGTCGACGAGTTGGTCGACGGGATGCAACTCCCGCGCGGGGGACCCGCAGCGCACGGAACTCCGCGACCGCTCCAGCACGTCGGCCATCGGCACCTCGGGCAGCCCGAGCGGCGCCTCGGGCAGGACGGTGCACAAGTCGACGTAGAACTCGGGCACTTCGGGCCGCAGTCCGGCCTTGCGGTACGGCAGGAACTCCCCGTCGTCCCCGCGCCGGGGCCCGTCGCCGACGCCGTCGTACGGCACGACCCGGTCCCCGTCGACGGCCAACTCCCCCTGCACGTACCCGAGTCGGGTGAGCGCCGTATGCGCAGGCCCCGCGTCCCCGGGGTGCAGCGCGAGGTCGAGGTCGCCGATGCGCCGGGCGCCGGGATCGCCGTACACGCCCTCGGCGAGCATGAACCCCTTGCGGAGCGCGTACCGGACCTGATGGGACGTCAACTCGCGCTGTACGGCGCCGAACTCGTCGGCGAGGGCGAGGTTGCGGGCACGGTTGGCGACGTACGCGGAGGTCAGCACCCAGGCGTGGGGGAGGGCGCCGGCGCCGCGGTCGAGGTGGTGGCGGTGGACGTGCCGGCCGATCAGCGGGAGCAGCTTGTGCCGGGCGGCGGCGTCCAGGAACGCGGCGGGGTCCGGGTCGACGGCGAGGGCGCGGACGCGGTCCGGGTCGGGGGTGAGGTCGGCCAGCGCGAGCAGCAGCGCGTTCACGCGGCGCCCCCGATCCGCAGCATCACCTTGCCGGTGGCCGCCGCCGGGCGGTCGAGCACGGACATGGCCTCCTCGATGTCGTCGAGCGGGAAGTGGTGGGTGACCAGCGGGAGCGGGTCGAGGGTGCCGTCCGCGAGCCAGGAGATGACCCGGCGGAAGTCGTCGGGCACGGACAGCGAGGAGAACAGCACCCGGGCCTCACGCCCGACGAGCGCGTTGAGGTCGGTGAGGACGGGCCCCTCGAAGTAGCTGACGACGACGACCGTCCCGCCGGGCCGTACGGCGGCGACGGCCTGGTCGAGGACACCGGGATACCCGGCCGAGACGAACACCACCTCCGGCCGCTCACCGCCGAGTTGACGGACGATCAGCTCACCGACCTCGGCGGGGGAGGGCGATCCGGTCCGGGCGTCGACGTACCCCGCCGCGCCCGCCGCCTCGGCGAGCCGGGCCTTCGCGGGCCCGGCGTCCACGCAGACGGCCGCGCCGAACCCGACCCGCCGGGCGGCCAGCAGGCAGCTCAGCCCGATCGTGCCGGACCCGAGGACGGCGACCGTGCGCCCGGCGCCCGCACCGGCGAGGCGCACCGCGTGCAGCCCGATGGACAGCGGCTCCACCAGCGCGCCCGCGACCGGGTCGGTGCCTGGCGGGAGGCGGTGGGTCATGTTGCGGCGCAGCAGGACGTACTGGGCGAAGGAGCCCTGCCACCCCTCGTGGCTGAGGTTGCGGCGGTCCGTGCACAGGTGGGGGGAGCCGCGCCGGCACTCGGCGCAGGTGTCGCAGGGGGAGAACGCCGCCGAGCAGACCAGGTCGCCGGCCGTGAACTCCCCGTCGTCCGCGTCGAGTTCACTGCCCACGCGCGTCACCTCGCCGCAGAACTCGTGCCCCAGGACGACGGGCGCCACCTTGTAGGGGTGGGTGCCCCGCCAGGCGGCGAGGTCGGAGCCGCAGATGCCGGACGCGAGGACGCGGACCAGGAGTTCACCGGGGCCGGGCTCGGGCACGTCGAGCCGGGCGTGCGGGTCGAGGACGCGCGGCGCGGTCAGCAGTCCGGCGCGCATGGTGGGGGTGTTCATACGGGTTCAGCTCCCGGTGTGGATACGGGTGGCGACACGGAAGAGACGGACTCGATTCGCTGATGCAACGCATCGGTGGGGGGATCGGGTCGGTGTCGCGCTGAGTTCAATGATCTTGACATGGGGTGACGCCTGTCAATGACGAATGGGCGTTCTTCAGGATTTCCGAAGGCTCTCGCCAACGGCTGTCGTGACGGTGAAGGATACGGAAGGTGTCTGGAAGGAAGCCGGAAGACAAACTCCGAGCGAAAAATCCGGCATAAATAGTGTGCACATTGCCTTGGTGAATCGCTGACAGAAGGTGTTCCCATGTCCCTGAAGCCCCCCTCAGCCCCCTCTTTCCGGTCCCTCCTGCGGCCCGGCCGGGCCCTGCGGGTGGCCGGCGCGCACAGCGCGCTCGGCGCCGTCCTCGCGGAGCAGGAGGGGTTCGACGCGATCTGGTCGTCGAGCCTGGAGATCTCGGCGTCCCGCTGCCTCCCGGACGCCAGCATCCTGACGATGACGGAGTACCTGGAGGCCGCCGCCCACATGCAGAAGGCGCTCGGCATCCCGGTCGTCGCGGACGCCGACACCGGCTACGGCAACAACCTCAACGTGGCCCACATGGTCCACGAGTTCGAGGACCGGGGGATCACCGCCGTCGCCATCGAGGACAAGCTCTTCCCGAAGATCAACAGCTTCGCCGACGGCGACCAGACCCTCCTGTCGACCGAGGCGTTCGTCGCGAAGATCGAGACCGCCAAGAAGGCCCAGCGCGACGACGAGTTCTTCGTCATCGCCCGCACCGAGGCGCTCATCAACGGCCTCGGCGTCGACGTCGCGCTGGACCGCGCCCACGCCTACGCCGACGGCGGCGCCGACGCCGTCCTCATCCACTCCAAGAAGAGCACCAACACCGAGGTCGTCGAGTTCGTCAAGCGCTGGGAGGGCCGCCTCCCGGTGGTCGTCGTCCCGACCACCTACCCGGACTGGAACATCGCCGAGGCCGAGGCGATGGGCGTCCAGGTGGTGATCTACGCCAACCAGGGCATGCGGGCCACGATCTCCTCCCTGCGGGAGACCTACCGCTCCATCCGCGATGCCGGGGACACCGTCGCGCTGGAGCCGAAGATCGCCTCCGTGGCCGACATCTTCAGGCTCCAGCGGCTGAAGGAGTGGCAGCAGCTCGGCGCCTGATCCCCGGGGCCGTCCGGCGTCCGGACAATGCGGAACGGATGTCCGTTCGGGCATATTCGGACGCCGCGCTCAGGCGGCGTGATCGCGCCGGATTTCTTTTGCGGAATTCCGCAGGTTTTCCGGATCCGGCAATTTATCGAGCGACGGCACCGACTGATTCTTCGCGAGCGTCGCGGTCAGCGCCCGGAAGGTCTGGACGCTCGGACTGTCGTCGTCACCGCGCCGGGCCAGCACACAGTTTTCCCAGGGTGCGTCGAGTATCGGCACGTACGCCGTTCCCGGCCAGGAGTGATAATGCGTGAACGATTCCACTGTGGTGGCCACCCCCGCCCCGCCCGCGACCGAGCGCAGGGCGTCGTACGGCGTACGCACCACCGCGGGCGCGCCCTGCCTGACCGGCGTCCCCCCGCGCGCGGGCGCGAAGTAGAAGTAGTCGGCGAACTCCCGGGGCACCTCGGTGACCGGCAGGAACGGCTCGTCCAGCACCTCGTCGAGCGAGACCCCCTCGGCGCGCGCGTCCGCCAGCCGCGAGGTGGCGGGGACGATCGCGACCCGGGACTCGGTCGTCAGCACGTCGCACCGGATCCGGTCGTCCGTGGGCGCCGGCCGGATGAAGGCGACGTCCACCGCCCCGTCCAGCAACGCCGACTGGTGCTCCTGGAAGTCGAGTTGGACGACCGTCAGCGGGACGTTCGGGCGCAGGTGCTGGAAAGCGGACAGCGCGGAGGAGGTCAGCTCCCCCGCGCCGTGACTCATCACCCCCACCCGCAGCCGCCCGGTGCGCGGGCCGCCCGGCTCCGCCAGATCGGCGAGGTCCTGGCGGGCCGCGTCGAGGGCGCCGAGGAGCTGGCGGGCGTGGCGCAGCAGACGCCGGCCCGCGGGAGTGAGAGAGACGGGTGTGCGGTGGAGTAACTGCACTCCGAAATCGGCCTCCAACTGCTTGATGTGCAGAGTGACCGACGGCGGGGAGAGGTAGAGCTTCTTGGCGGCCTTGCCGAAATGCGCTTCCTCTGCGACTGCCACGAAAGAATTCAGGCGTCGAAGATCCATGTCCGGGATATTAAAGCTTCAAGTTGTATACAACAAGCAGAACATCGGTGATGGTGCGCTAAAAAGTTGGAAAGGGCGGTAATAACCTTGCATACGCCAAGGGTTCGAGAGAAACAGCGGCCGACGGACACCGCTCAATGGCGCAGGGCGGCGCTCACTCTCGTCGCGATCGGCTGGACCGCCAACGAGTTCACCGTCCTCCTCGACGTCTACCGCCGGCTGCTCGGCCTCCCCCAGAGCACCGTCGTCGGCGCGTTCGTCGTGTACGTCCTCGGCATCGTGCCCGGCATCCTGCTCGGCGGCCCGGTCACCGACCGCCTCGGCCGCAAACGCGTCGTGGTCGCCGCCATCGCCGCCTCCGGCCTCTCCTCCCTGACCCTGATGGCGGGCTCCGAGATCACCGCGCTGCTCTTCGCGGGCCGGATGCTCGCCGGACTCGCCATCGGCGCCGCGATGACCTCCGTCGCCGTCTGGGCCCGCGAACTCCACGACCGGGCGGGCGAGGCGGGCGACCCGGACCGGCCCGCCCGCCTCGCCAGCCTCTGCCTGTCCGCCGGATTCGCCCTCAGCGGCCTGTGCTCCGCGCTCATCGCGCAGTGGCTGCCGCACCCGCTGCTCCTCGCCTACCTCCCCCAACTCGCCCTGACCGCCCTCGCGTTGGCCGCCGTCGCCCGCCTCCCGGAGACCGCGGGACCCCGCGCCGCCCGCACCGCACAACGCGGGGCGCGGCCCGCCGGGAGCGTGCGCCCGTTCCTGCGGTACGTCGTCCCGCTCGCCCCCTGGGTCTTCGCCGCGCCCACCATCGGCTACGTCGTCCTGCCCCACCTCGTCGCCGGCGCCGTCGGCGAACACGCCCTGCTCTACGGCGGGCTGGCGATCCTCGTCACCCCCGGCGGCGGCGTCCTCATGACACCGCTGGCCCGCAGACTGGCCGCCCGCGACCCCCTCGCGCCCGCGATCGCCGGGATGACGACGATCGCCGCCGGACTCGTCACCGGAAGCTGGGCCGTACGGCACGAGGACCCGTACGCCGCGCTCGGCGCCTCCGCCGTCCTCGGCTGCGGATACGGGCTGTGCGCCGTGTACGGGCTCACCCAGACCGCCCGCCTCGCGAGCCCCGACCGGCTCGCCGTCCTCACCGCCGTCTACTGGGCCCTCGCCTACACCGGGTTCGCCGCGCCCTTCGTCTTCGAACTCCTCAACCGCAACCTGCCCGCCCCCGCCATCCTGCTCACCCTCGCCTCGCTGACCTTCGTGAGCCTGCTCCCGATGATCGGCGACGCCGCCCGCCACCCCGGTCGGGCAGGATGATCCGTACGACGATCCACCACGCACAAGGAGCACCCCCCACGTGACCACCTCCCCCCGCACCCAGTCGCTCAGCGGCGCCACCGACCTCGACCTCCCCGAGTTCGACACCCCGCCCGCCGACCCGCTCCCCCTGCTCCTCGACTGGCTGGACAGCGCCGTCGCACGCGAGGTCCGCGAGCCGTACGCCGCTGTCCTCGCCACCGCCGACGCCGACGGCCGCCCCTCCACCCGCGTCCTGCTCGTCAAGGACGCCGACGCCTCCGGGCTCGTCTTCACCAGCTTCACCGGCAGCCGCAAGGGCGTCGAACTCGCCGCCCGCCCCTGGGCCTCCCTCACCTTCTACTGGCGCGAGACCCTCCAGCAGCTCACCGTCACCGGCCCCGTCGAGCAGGTCGGCGCCGCCGAGTCCGACGACCTCTTCGCCCGCCGCCCCCTCGCCGCCCGCGCCACCACCGCCGTCTCCCGCCAGAGCCGCCCCCTCACCGACGAACACGCCCTGCGCGCCGAGGCGAAGTCCCTGGTCGCCGCCGACGCGGACGTCGCCCGCCCCACCGAGTGGACCGGCTACCGCCTCGTCCCCACGGCGATCGAGTTCTGGTACGGCAGCCCCGACCGCCTCCACCGCCGGCTGCGCTACGACCGTCCCGGCACCGACGGCACGTGGACGCACGAACGCCTCCAGCCCTGAGACACCGGGACGCGCGGCCCCGGCCCGCTACGCGACGTCGAGGAACCGCAGCACCGCCAGCACCCGCCGGTGGTCCGCGTCCGCCCTCGGCAGGTCCAGCTTCGCGAAGATGTTGTTGATGTGCTTCGCCACGGCACTCTCGCTGACCACCAACTCCCCGGCGATCCCCGCGTTGGAGCGTCCGCCGGCCATCAGCTCCAGCACCTCGCGCTCGCGCGGCGTGAGCCGGTCGAGGGGATCGCTGTGCCGGCGTGCGAGGAGCTGGGACACGACCTGGGGGTCCAACGCGGTGCCCCCGGCGGCCACTCGGCGCACCGTCCCGGCGAACTCCTCGACGTCCGCGACACGTTGCTTGAGGAGATACCCGATCCCCGTCGTGTGCGCGGAGAGCAGGTCCGCCGCGTACCGCTCCTCCACGTACTGCGACAGCAGCAGGACGGCGGTCCCCGGCCACCGGCGTTTGATCACCAGCGCGGCCCGCACCCCCTCGTCGGTGAAGCCGGGCGGCATCCGGACGTCCACCACCGCGATGTCGGGCCGGTGCTCCTCGACCGCGCCCAACAGGCCCTCGGCGTCGCCGGCTTCGGCGGCCACCTCGAACCCCGCCAGCTCCAGGACCTTGACGACCCCGATCCGCAGCAGCACCGAGTCCTCGGCGATCACGGCACGCACGGCAGCTCCACGGTCAGAACGGTCGGCCCTCCCACAGGGCTGTCGAGGGACAGCTTCCCATCCACCGCCGCGACCCGCTTGACCAGCCCCGCAAGGCCGCTCCCGGCCCCCACCCGCGCCCCGCCCACCCCGTCGTCGCTGACGACGACCAGCAGCGTCGGCCCGAACCGCTCCACCGACACCTCGGCCCGCGACGCCTCCGCGTGCTTCACCACGTTCGTCAGCGCCTCGGAGACGACGAAGTAGGCGACGGACTCGGCGGTCGCGGACGGCCGCGACGACAGCTCCACCCGCACTCGCACCGGAATCGGCGCCCGCCCGGCGAGCCCCGACAGCGCCGCGTCGAGCCCCCGGTCCTCCAGCACGGCCGGGTGCAACCCCCGTACCAGCGCGCCGAGTTCCTCGATCGCCTCCTTCGCCTCCCGGTGCGCCTCCGCCAGCACCCGCCGCGCGTCCGGCGGCAGTTCGGTGAGCGTCGCCTTCGCGATCCCGAGGTTCACGGCGAGCGACACCAGCCGCTGCTGCGCCCCGTCGTGCAAGTCCCGTTCGATACGCCGCCGTTCGGCGTCCACCGCGTCCACCAGACCCGCCCGGCTCTCGGCCAGCGCGGACACCCGGTACGCCAACTGCGCCTCGCGGCCCGGCCCGAGACGCACCGAGGCGATCCGTCCGTCCAGCCGGGCCAGCGCCCCCGACGACCAGGCCGCGCCGTACAGCAGGGCGAGCCCGGCGGCGGTGATGTACGCGCCCTGCACGGTGTAACCGGCGTTCGCCAGACGCCAGTCGGGGGGTACGGCCCAGATCCACACGTAGAAGGCGGCGGCGACCCCGGCCGCGCCCCACGCCAGCAGGACGAGCGTCGCCCCGAGCGTCAGCAGCGGACCGGCCAGCAGGTGGTAGGTCAACTCCCCTCGTCCGGCGCGTCCTTCGGGGATCTCCACGCCGAGCCGCGTCCGCAGCCGCGTGCGCTGCGCCTTCGTCAACACCGGCCCGGCGTACACCACCGCCGTGACCGGCACGGCCACCGCGAGGAGCACCGCCCACAGCGCCGACGGGTCGAAGAAGATCCACGGCAGGCCCAGCGTCAGCAGGACGCCGAGGTGGATGAGCAGACCCATGACATGGAACGCGGCCGAAGCCGGGACGAACGGGCGCAGACGCGCGGTGAGGTGCATGACGTAACCGTAGAACCCGAGGTCAGGGGCGGTCCATGAAGGCAGCGACCGGTTCCGGGGTGGTACTGGTGCCACCCCCGGGCCGAACGGGCGCGATGGCGGGGAGCTTCCGAAATCCGGCGGAAACGTTCACCTGGTCTACTGATGTGCAACATCGATTCCTTTCAGTGGACACCTTCCGGGAGGCCCCATGACGACCGACCTCGCCGAACTGGTCCGGGCGGACGGCGTCGAGTTCGTGCTCGCCGTCTTCGTCGACCTCACCGGCAAACCGTGCGCGAAGCTCGTGCCGGCCGAGGCGGTGGAGGAACTCCGCGACGAGGGAGTGGGGTTCGCCGGGTACGCCGCCGGCGCGCTCGGCCAGCTCCCCAGCGACCCGGACGTCGTGGCCCGCCCCGACGTCACCTCGTACACGCCCCTGCCGTTCGTCGAACCCGGCCTCGCCCTCGTCCACTGCGACCCGTACGTGGAGGGCGAACCCTGGCCGTACGCCCCGCGCGTCATCCTGCGCCGCCAGCTCGAACGCGCCGCGGCGCAGGGCCTGTCGATGTCCGTCGGCGCCGAGGTCGAGTACTTCCTCGTCCACCGCGACGAACACGGCACGCTGACCGTCGCCGACCCCCGCGACACCGCGGCCCGCCCCTGTTACGACGCACGCGGCCTGACCCGCATGTACGACCACCTCACCGCCGTGTCGCGGGCGATGAACACTCTCGGCTGGGGCAACTACGCCAACGACCACGAGGACGGCAACGGCCAGTTCGAGCAGAACTTCCGGCACGCCGATGCCCTCACCACCGCCGACCGCGTCATCACCCTGCGGTACCTGGTCTCGGTGCTCGCCGAACGCCGGGACATGACCGCGACGTTCATGCCGAAGCCGTTCACCGACCGCACCGGCACCGGCCTGCACCTCCACCTCTCCCTGTGGCGCGGCGACGAACCCGCCTTCCCCGCCCCGGACGACGGACGCGGCCTCGGACTCTCCCCGCTCGCCTACTCGTTCCTCGCCGGGATCGTCGAACACGCCCCCGCGCTCCAGGCCGTCCTCGCGCCGACCGTCAACTCCTACAAGCGAACCGGCGCCGTCAACACCCGCTCGGGCGCCACCTGGTCACCCCGCGTCGCCGGGTACGGCGGCAACGACCGCACCCACTACGTCCGCGTCCCCGACGGCGACCGCGTCGAACTGCGCGGCGGCGACGGCGCCGCCAACCCCTACCTCGCCGCAGCCGCCGCCCTCGCCGCCGGACTCGACGGCATCGAACGCGGCCTCGACCCCGGCGAACCCGGCGCCGCCGGCAAGGGGCCGCACCTCCCGCCCACCCTCCTGCACGCCGTCGAGGCACTCCAGGCGGACGACGTCGTCAGCGGCGCCCTCGACGCCGCCGGACCCGGCGTCAGCCGCTACTTCGCCGGCCTCAAACGCGAGGAGTTCTTCGACTGGCACGCCACGGTCGGCGCATGGGAGCTGGACCGCTATCTGACCGCGTTCTGAAGGGACTTGCGATGTGCGGAATCGTGGGGCTCCATCTGCGGGAGCCCTCTCTCGAACCACGGCTCGGTGAACTGCTCGCCGCGATGCTGGGTCAAGTGGCCGAACGCGGACCGGACTCGGCGGGAGTCGCCATCTACGGCGACCCTCTCCTGTCGCCGCCCGGCGTCGTCACGACCAGCCTGCTCGGGGTCTCTCCGGGCGATGTTAAGGACAGTTCTGCGGTTGTTCTGGGTGCCACGACCCTGGTTCAGACGGACCACTTCCCGGACGCCACCGTGATCGGCTCCGGCGAGGGCTTCGCTGTCCTCAAGGGCGTAGGAAACCCGGTCGAGTTGGCGGAGACCTTCGGGCTCGCCCGCGTCACAGGGCACCAGGCCCTCGGGCACACGCGTATGGCCACCGAGTCCGCCGTCACCCCCGAAGGTGCCCACCCCTTCTCCGTCGGACCCGGCCAATGCCTCGTCCACAACGGGTCGTTCGCCAACCACGCCACCATCCGCCGCGAACTCCGCGCCCAGGGCGTCGAGTTCGACAGCGAGAACGACTCCGAGGTGGGCGCGCGGTTCATCGCCCACCAACTCGCCCGGGGCGCCGACCTGGAGAAGGCGCTCAAGCTTCTGTGCGAGCGGTTCGACGGGTTCTACACCCTCCTCGTCACCACCCACGACTCCTTCGCCGTCGTCCGCGACGCCATCGCCTGCAAGCCGGCGCTGATCGCCGAGACGGACGACTGGGTGGCCATGGCGTCCGAGTACCGCGCACTCGACGTCCTGCCCGGCGTCGAACACGCCCGCATCTTCGAACCCGAGCCGGAAGAGGTGTACGTATGGCGACGCTGATCGACCTCGGGGCGACGTCGGTACGCGAGCTGAACGCCGCGCTGCACAGTGCCGACGCGGAGTCGTGGCGGGTGGCTCATCCGCGTGGCGCACATGCCGTGGCCTGCGGGATCCGCGTCGGCCACACCGTCGACATCGAGGGGCATGTCGGCTACTACTGCGCCGGGATGAACCAGCGCGCGACTGTCACCGTGCACGGCAACGCGGGTACCGGGGTCGCCGAGAACATGATGTCCGGGACCGTGCGGGTGCACGGGAACGCCTCGCAGTCGGCGGGGGCGACCGCGCACGGCGGGTTGCTGGTCATCGACGGGGACGCCGCCGCGCGGTGCGGGATCTCCATGAAGGGGGTGGACATCGTCGTCGGGGGGAACGCCGGTCACATGAGCGCGTTCATGGGGCAGGCGGGGCGGCTCGTGGTGTGCGGGGACGCGGGGGACGGGCTGGGGGACTCGCTGTACGAGGCGCGGATCTATGTGCGGGGGACGGTCAAGTCCCTGGGCGCGGACTGCGTGGAGAAGGAGATGCGGGGTGAACACCTCGCGGAACTCACGGAGTTGCTGAAGACCGCCGAACGGGACGAGGAACCGGGGGAGTTCAGGCGGTACGGATCGGCCCGGGAGCTGTACCACTTCAAGACCGGCAACACAGCGTCGTACTGAGGGAGTCGATCGACCATGGAACCCGCATCCCACGGCCTGCGCGAGTCCGCCACCTTCGACCGTGCCACCATCCACGCCATCCAGCGCGCCGCCGAGACCGGTGTCTACGACATCCGGGGCTTCGGCGCCAAGCGGAAACTCCCGCACTTCGACGACCTGTTGCTCCTCGGCGCCTCCATGTCCCGCTATCCGCTGGAGGGTTACCGCGAACGCTGCGACACGGACGTCGTCCTCGGCACCCGGCACGCCAAGCACCCCCTGCACCTCGCGACCCCGGTCACCATCGCCGGCATGAGCTTCGGCGCGCTCTCCGCGCAGGCCAAGGAGGCGCTGGGCCGGGGTGCCAGCGAGGTGGGGACCTCGACGACGACCGGCGACGGCGGCATGACCCCCGAGGAGCGCGGCCACTCGAAGCACCTCGTCCACCAGTACCTCCCGTCCCGCTACGGCATGAACCCCGACGACCTGCGCGCCGCCGACGCCATCGAGGTGGTCCTCGGACAGGGCGCGAAACCGGGCGGCGGCGGCATGCTGCTGGGCCAGAAGATCACCGAACGCGTCGCTGGCATGCGGACGTTGCCGGTCGGCGTCGACCAGCGCAGCGCCTGCCGCCATCCCGACTGGACCGGCCCCGACGACCTCGCGATCAAGATCCTCGAACTGCGCGAGATCACCGACTGGGAGAAGCCGGTCTATGTCAAGGTCGGCGCGACGCGCACCTATTACGACGTGAAACTCGCCGTGCACGCGGGCGCCGACGTCGTCGTGGTGGACGGCATGCAGGGCGGCACGGCCGCGACGCAGGACGTGTTCATCGAGCACGTCGGCATCCCCACCCTCGCCGCGCTCCCTCAAGCCGTGCGCGCACTACGGGAGTTGGGTGTCCACCGCGAGGTCCAGCTCGTCGTCTCCGGCGGCATCCGCTCCGGCGCCGACCTCGCCAAGGCGCTCGCGCTCGGCGCGGACGCGGTCGCCATCGGTACGGCCGCGCTGATCGCGCTCGGCGACAACCATCCCCGGTACGACGCCGAGTACCGCGAACTCGGCTCCGCGGCAGGCTACTTCGACGACTACCAGGACGGCCGCGACCCCGCCGGGATCTCCACGCAGGACGAGACCCTCGCCGCCCGCCTCGACCCCGTCGCCGCCGGGCGCCGCCTCGCCAACTTCCTGCGGGTGATGACCCTGGAGGCCCAGACCCTCGCCCGCGCCTGCGGCAAGAGCCACCTCCTGCACCTCGAACCCGAGGACCTCGTCGCCCTCACCATCGAGTCGGCGGCCATGGCCCGCGTCCCCCTCGCCGGGACCGACTGGATCCCCGGAGCGGGTCTGTGATCGCCGTCGTCGGCGCCGGACTCATGGGCGCGGCCACCGCCTGGCAGCTCGCCCGGCGGGGCCACGAGGTCACCCTCGTCGAGGCGCACGACATCGGTCACCGGCACGGGAGTTCACACGGCAGCTCCCGCATCTTCCGCCGCGCCTACGCCGATCCGCTGTACGTCGGCCTCACGGGGAGGGCGTACGAGGAGTGGCGCGAGCTGGAGGGGGACAGCGCGACTCCCTTGCTGCGGACGACCGGTGGCCTCGACCTCGGGGAGGGGCGCGACCCCGAGGCGCTCGCCGGGGTCCTGGAGGGGGCCGGGGTGCCGTACGAACTCCTCGGCGCCGAGGCGGCGTTGGAGCGGTGGCCGTTCATCCGGTTCGACGGGGCCGTGCTGTACCACCCCGGCGCCGGGGTGGTGGACGCGGATGCGACGGTCGCCGCGTGTGTGCGCAGGGCGGGGGAGTTGGGGGCGCAAGTCCTCACCGGGGTACGGGTGGTGGGGATCAAGGACGGCCGGGTGGGGTTGGCGGACGGGCGGGAGGTCGTCGCGGAGACGGTGGTCGTGGCTGCCGGTGCGTGGCTTCCCGACCTCGGACTGTCCGTCGTACTCCCCGAGTTGAGGGTGACGCAGCAGCAGGTATTCCACTTCCGCCAGCGCCAACCGGCCGATGAGTGGCCGGTGTTGGTCGCGAAGGACGCGGACATGCAGGTGTACGGGCTGCCTTCGGGGAGCGACGGGGGAGCGGGGCCCGCGATGAAGGTCGCCGAGCACGACCGGGGGACACCTACGACGGCCGGCACCCGCACCGGGATCGTCGACTCCGGCTCCCGTACCCGGATCACGACGCTGGTGGAGGACCGCTTCCCCGGCCTGGACCCCGACCCGGTGGCCGAAGCGACCTGCCTCTACACCACCACCCCCGACGAGGACTTCGTGCTCGACCGCCAGGGCTCGCTGGTGATCGTGTCCCCGTGCTCGGGACACGGGGCGAAGTTCACGCCGCTGATCGGGGCGATGGCGGCGGACCTGGCCACGGGGAAGGGGGTACCGCACCCGAGATTCCGGCTCGGAAGGTGAGGAGGCACGGGCGCAGTGCCCCCGAGGCATCCGGACATCCAGACCAGCGTGCCGCGCATGCCCCCATGGAGCAGGTGACGGCACGAACACCCGAGCGGCTCAGAACCTCTCGGCGACGTGCTTGCCGAGATCGAGTTCGATTCCCTGGGGCTGCTGCAAGCCGCGTTCGAAGAGGCTGCGCACGTGATCCGCGTTCTCCGGGCGCCCCCCTGTGCGCCTGATGGCGGCCAGAGCGGCGGCGAAGTCCCCCGCCGGGATCGCGGTGGCCGCGTCGACGAACTCCTTCGTGCCGGAGACCGCGGCCTTGTCGAAGCCCGCGATGCGGCGGGCGAAGGTGTCGACGAAGTCGTCCAGCTCGTCCTCGGGAAGAACGCGGTTGACGTAGCCGTATTCGGCGGCGAGCTGGGCCGGGAAGTCGTCTCCTCCCACCACGATCTCCATCGCGCGGCCCCGGCCCACCAGCTCGGCCAGTCGCCCCATCGGGTTGCCGCCGGGTACGGCGCCGAAGCCCACCTCGGGCTGTCCCAGGATGGCGTTGCTGCCGGCGAAGCGGATGTCCGTGTTCAGGACGAACTCGCTTCCCGCTCCTCGGGCACGGCCCTTGATGGCCGAGATCGTGACGGCCGGGACCCTGCTGAGGCGCAGCAGGCTGTCCGGGTAGGGGAGGAGTCCGGTGGGACCCGGCGCCGTGGTGTAGAAGCGCTGCATGTCGGACTGGAGGTCGAAGTGCGCCATGAAGAAGTCGGGGTTGGCGCTCTGGAACACCACGACGGTCAGATCGGGGTCCTGCTCCATGCGGGTCACCAGATCGCCGAGCTGCTCGACGGTGTCCAGATCGATGAGGTTGATCGGGTCGTTCTCGAAGGTCACCTTCCAGTAGGACGGCGACACCGCGTGTACGTGAAACTGCGACTGGTTGCTCATGGAGACGACTCTAGGGGGCCTAGATTTAAAAATGCAATCCAGAAGGAGTGTGACGTGCCCCCATGCTTGTTGGCGGGGGCGCGTTCAGCCGGACTGGTCGAAGGGTGAGTTCTGAGGGTCGGGTGCCGCCGTCAGCGACACGTCCTCCATGGGAACCTCGCGACCGTCCTCGTCGAGGAACCCCACGTGGACGGCCCGCCCCGTGGAGAGGGTCCGCTGGCAGGCGGAGGGGCCCGAGGGCCGCGGGCGGTGACGGTCACCCCACTGCTGCAACGCACCGAGGACGGGCTGAAGTTCGAGCCCGGCCGGCGTGAGGTGGTAGCTCTGCCGCGGCCTGCTGCCGGCCTCCTGGTACGTCAGCGTCCGCAGCACTCCGGCGTCGACGAGAACCTTGAGCCGGTCGCTGAGCAGGTTCGACGCGATGCCGAGAGCCGACCGGATCTCGGCGAACCGGTGCCTGCCGTAGAGGACTTCACGCAGCACCAGCAGAGTCCACCGCTCGCCGAAGATCTGTAGGCTCCGCTCCATCGAGCACGCCGGCTCGTCATCCATGGAGCCGGACAGCTGCCTTCCTGACGGCACGGAACACCTCCACATCGATGCCGGGTACTCGTTCCGGTGGCCACATACACCCTGCGGCGTGCACCGTACGCCTGAGTTTACTATCACTAGCCAGACGGCATGTACGCCTGCCGGGGCACGTGCACGGAGCCCGCAAGGAGGGGCGCGTGGAACTGGAGCTGCGCTACTTCCGGCTCGGGGAGATGGCGGTCGGGATCAGTGCCACGGAGCTTTCGGCGACCTCGTTTCCGTCGTCGTCGATGAACCCGACGTGCACCGGTCGTCCGGAACCCTCGACCTGGCGCAGGATGCTCGGCCCGTCCGGCCACGGCAGGTGCTTGTCGCCCCATTGCTGAAGGGCGAGCAGGACGACGAGGAGTTCCCGGCCCGCATCCGTGAGCACGTACGAGAAGCGAGCCCGCTCTCCCGGTTCCCGGTAGGGCACCTTCCCCATCACGCCGTAGGTGACCAGCGTGTTCAGGCGTTCGGTGAGTACGTCCGGCGCCACCCCGAGCCCGCTGCGGAACTCCGAGAACCGGCTCGACCCCGTCACGGCCTCGCGCAGGATCAGAAACGTCCAGCGCTCGCCCAGTACGCCCAGGCTGCGGGCGATGGCGCAGCTGTCATTCGGAATCTTGCCCATGCTGCAAGCCTACCCTGGGTTGTTTCTTCCAACCCAGAGGGGCTAAGTTGGAAAAACCTATCCAGCAGGGAGTTGTGCCATGCAGATCGAAGGACGGACCGCACTGGTCACCGGGGCGAACCGTGGCCTGGGCCGTCACCTGGCGAAGCAGTTGCGCGACCGGGGCGCGACCGTCTACGCAGCCGCCCGCAATCCCGCAGCCGTCGACCTCGACGGCGTGCAGCCGATCGCCCTCGACGTGACCGACCCCGCCTCCGTCGCCGCAGCGGCAGAGGCGACCGGCGACGTGTCGATCCTGGTCAACAACGCCGGTTCGGCCACCTCCGCGTCGCTGCTGACGGGCGACCTGGCGGACATCCGCCTGGAGATCGACACCCACTACCTCGGCACCTTGGCGGTCACCCGGGCATTCGCCCCCCAGCTCGGCGCTCACGACAGCAGCGCGGTGCTGAACATCCTGTCGGTCGCGTCCTGGGTCAACTTCCCCGACATCGGTGCCTACAGCGTCGCCAAGTCGGCCGCCTGGTCCATGACGAACGGGCTGCGCCAGGAACTCGCCCCGCAGGGCACCCAGGTCTCGGCGCTGCACGTCGGGTACATGGACACCGACATGACCTCCGGCCTCGACGCGCCGAAGGCCGACCCCGCGGACATCGCACGCATCGCCCTCGACGGTGTCGCCGCCGGCGCCCCTGAGATTGTCGCCGACGAGACCAGCAGGACCGTACTCGCGGGTCTGTCCGGAGGGGTCGGCGCGCTCTACCCGCAGGCCGGCCCACAGAACCGCACGCCCGCTTACGTCATCGTCAACTTCGATGTGCTCGACGAGGAAGCCGGCGCGGCCTACGCGGCCGTGGCCCAGCAGTCCATCCGCAGCCACGGCGGCCACTACGTGGTCGCGGGACCCACGCCCGAGCCCGTCGAAGGCGACTGGGACTCCTCGGGGTTCGTGGTCATCGAGTTTCCCGGCATGGACCGGATCCGGGAGTGGTACGACTCCGCCGAGTACCGGCGGGCCAGGGAGATACGAGCAGGCAAGGCGCGGGTGACCATGCTGTTCGCCGAGGGCGCACCGCCTGAGGGCCTCTCCCGCCCGGCCTAGCCCTGCCGGGAAGGGCTCAAGGTGTCCGACGGGCGCACGCCGACGACCAACACCACGACCGGGCGCGCATCCGCGCCGCACGCCGCCGCCCCACCGGAGCCACCCCCGCCACTCTCAAAGCCGGCCCGCCTCAAAGCCGCCGCCCCTCAGAAACCGGCCCTCAGGAACCGCCGCCCCTCAAAACCTGCCCCGCCGACCCCCCGAGGCAGAATGACCCGCATGACGACCGACCCCCGCCCCGCCGACCCGCAGGAAGCCGACCTGCACGAACACGCCGCCGTCCTCCCCGACCGCGAGGTCGATCCCGGTGCGGCGGCGCAGGCGCTCGGGCTGGAGGCCGTCATCGGGCGCCAGGTCAGGGAGTACCGTACGGCCGCCGGTCTGTCGATCGCCGAGATGGCGTCCCGCGTCGGCCTCTCCAAGGCGATGCTCTCGAAGATCGAGAACGCGCAGACCTCGTGCAGCCTCACGACCCTCGGCCGCCTGGCCAACGGCCTCGGCATCCCCGTAACCGCCCTGTTCCGCGGCCTCGACGCCGACCGCGAGGCGGTGTACGTCCCGGCGGGCCACGGCGCGCGCATCGTCCGCCGGGGCAGCCGGGTCGGCCACCTCTACGAACTCCTCGGCGCCCTGCGCGGCCCCCACAAACGCATGGAGGCCGTCCTCGTCACCCTCACCGAACAGAGCGAGGTCTTCCCCCTCTTCCAGCACCCCGGCACCGAACTCCTCTACATGCTGGAGGGCGAGATGGTGTACGGCCACGGCGAATCCGCCTACACCCTGCGCCCGGGCGACGCCCTCCAACTCGACGGCGAGGGCCCGCACGGCCCGCAGGAACTCGTGACGCTCCCCATCCGTTTCCTCTCCGTCACGGCGTTCGGGGACCACCACCCGCAGTAGCTTCCAGGAACCGCAGCAACACCTGAGCCTCGGCGAGCAGCCGCTCCGCATGCGCGGTCCCCTCCACCTGCCCAGCCGCCCCGAGCCGCTCGTCGACCTCACCGCGCACGATCCGTACGACGTCCCCCTCACCCAACACCCGCCGCTGAGCCTCCGTAGCCCCGACCCCCACCGGCACAGCCTCGATCGCCTGCCCCCGCAGCGCCGCCGAGTCCACCCGCACGGCCTCCGCGTTGTCGAGCGCGGCCAGCGTGGCCCGCAGCGCGCTCACCGCGACCTTGTCGCGCGCACGCATGGCATCGGGAAGAGCCTGCCGAAGAAGATCACGAAGAGACATGCCCGGACCCTACGAGCCCTCCCGGAGCCTCACAACCGGATTGTCAGTGCCGGTCATTACGCTCGACAGCGGCTGACCTGACGAGGAGCACACCTCATGCGACCACCGGCGGACCTGGACGACATCCAGTGGCACACCCTGACCCACGCGTACGGCACCGCCGAGGACGTACCGGCCCTGATCCGAGCCCTGTACGAGGGCGGCGAGCAGGCGCAGGAGGCGCTGGGCGAGCTGTACGGCACGGTCTACCACCAGGGTTCCGTGTACGAGGCGTCCGCACCGGCCGTCCCCTTCCTCGCCCACGCCGCCCGCCACGCCCCGGCCCAGCGCGCGAGCCTCCTCATGCTGCTCGCCGCCCTCGCCGACCACACCCCCGAGGACACCGAGTCCCGCCAGTGGCCCGGCAGCCCGGTCGCCGCGATCTGCGCCCCCTCGGCACCGCCGCCGCCCCGATCCTCCCGGTCGTCGAACCCCTCCTGGACTCCCGCAGCGACTGGATCCGCCTCGCGGCGGCCGAGGTCCACCACTGGGCGACCGGCTCCCCCGACCGCGCGGTCCCGGTCCTGGCGGCCCTGGTCGGCCCCAGCCCGGTCGGGCTCGACGCGCTGAGGACCCTCACGGAGATCGGCCGGTGCCCCGAAGACCTCCGTCCCGCCCTCCGCGAACTGCTCTCCCCCCGCCGCCTCCTGTACACCGGCGAGCGAGACGCCGACGGCGAACTCCGCGCCCTCGCCCGTACGGCGCTCACCCATGGCGCCGTGCCGCCGAATAGAGAATGACGCCACCTGCGACCAAAATTCGCGTGAACGACGGAAGGGCGGAAGGAGGAGCGGCCAGAATTCGGTTCTACGGCGGTGAACGGTCTGGAGTAGGTGAAGTCCTTCCAGGTCAGGCATGACGGCCGCTTCACGGACATGTTGCCCGGACGTGAAGTTGAAGCATATTCATATTGTGAAGGGCCTTCACGAATTCCCCGTTAAAACGAGGGATTTATGGACGGCCTTTCGTGAGTGGACCGATTGCCATTCCTGGTTATATGTTGAGCTCGCCGTCCGGGATTTTCCAGCGAATACGCTTGACGAAGGTCGCGGATTCACGGAAGGACGGCGGGCGTGAACGCCCCGGAACCTACTCACTTTGCGACGACGCTGCGACGGCGGAGCGGTCGGCGTATCCGAACATGGGACGTATATGACCAACGGCGAAGCCCTGCGCGCCCGCCTCACCGAGCCGGCCCCCACCACGCGGCACGGCGTCCTGCTGGACCTCCTCAAGGAGGAGATCGCGCGGACGACGGACAGCGGCGGACACGTCGACGTCCAAACGCCCTGGCGGCGCCTCGGCGTCTACCGGGACGTCGCCCAGCGCCTGCGCGACCGCGTCGCCGAGGCCACCGGCCTGCGCATCCCCGCCACCGCCCTGTTCGACTACCCGACGCCCCTGGCCTTCGCCGAATACCTGACCGGCCGCCTCACCGGCGCCGCCCGCCCCCGACAGGCCGGCGCCACCGACGCGTACGACACCCGGGACACCGACCCCGTCGTCATCGTCGGTCTCGGCTGCCGCCTCCCCGGCGGCGCCGACTCACCGGAAGCCCTGTGGCGCCTGGTCGACGAGGGCCGCGACGCGATAGCCGGGCTCCCCGAGGACCGCGGCTGGGACCTCGCCGGCCTCTACGACCCCGACCCGCAGCAGCACGGCACCGCCTACACCCGCTACGGCGGATTCCTCACCGGAGTCGGCGACTTCGACCCCGGCTTCTTCGGCATCGGCCCCCGCGAGGCCACCGCCCTCGACCCCCAGCAGCGCCTCATGCTGGAGATCTCCTGGGAGGCCATGGAGCGCGCCGGCATCGACCCGCACACCCTGCGCGGCACCAACACCGGCGTGTTCACCGGCGTCTCCCTCCAGGACTACGGCCCCGCCTGGCACGAGGCCCCCGAAGAGGCCCAGGGCCAGCTGCTCACCGGCAACGCCCTCGGCGTCGTCTCCGGCCGCATCGCCTACACGTACGGCTTCGAGGGCCCCGCCCTCACCATCGACACCCAGTGCTCCTCCTCCCTCGTCGCCCTGCACGTCGCCGCCCAGTCCCTGCGCACCGGCGAGTGCGACCTGGCGCTCGCCGGGGGCGTCACCGTCATGTCGACGCCGGGCATGCTCCTGGAGTTCAGCCGAAAACGGGGCCTCGCCCCCGACGGACGCTGCAAGGCGTTCTCCGCCGACGCGGACGGCACCGGCTGGGCCGAGGGCGCCGGCGTCGTCATCCTCCAGCGCCTCTCCGACGCCCGCCGCGACGGGCACCGCGTCCTCGCGGTCCTGCGCGCCACCGGCACCAACCAGGACGGCGCCAGCAACGGCCTCACCGCCCCCAACGGCCCCTCCCAGCAGCGCCTCATCCAACGCACCCTGGCCGCAGCCGGGTTGACCCCGGCCGACGTGGACGCCGTCGAGGCGCACGGCACCGGTACCGCCCTCGGCGACCCCATCGAGGCGGGCGCCCTCATCGGCGCCTACGGTCAGGACCGCCCCGAGGACCGGCCCCTGCGCCTCGGCTCCCTCAAGTCGAACATCGGCCACACCCAGGCGGCGGCGGGCGCGGCAGGCGTCATCAAGATGGTCATGGCCCTCCAGCACGAACGCCTCCCGCGCACCCTGCACGCCGAGACCCCCTCCCCGCACGTCGACTGGAGTTCGGGGAGCGTCGAACTCCTTCACCAGCCGGTCAGCTGGCCCCGCACCGACGAGCGGCCCCGCCGCGCCGCCGTCTCCGCGTTCGGCGTCAGCGGCACCAACGCCCACGTCGTCATCGAGGAACCGCCCGCCGACACCCCGGCCGCCGGACACCCGGCCGCGCTCGTCGTCTCCGCCCGCACCGAGGACGCCCTCAAGGAACAGTCCGCCCGCCTCGGCACCCACCTCGCCGGCCACCCCGGTCTGCGCCTCACCGAAGCCGCCGCCACCCTCGCCGGGCGCGCCCGCTTCGAACACCGGGCGATCGTCGTGACGGAGGACCGCGACAACGCCGTACGAGCACTCCTGACGGGCACGGGGCCGCATGTCACCCGCGGCAGTGTCTCGCCGCGCGTCGCCGACGGGCGGCTCGCCGTGCTCTTCACCGGGCAGGGCGGCCAACGGCACGGCATGGGGCGGGAGTTGTACACCGCGCATCCGGTGTTCGCCCGCGCTCTCGACGAGGTGTGCGCCCGGATGGACGCTCACCTCGAACACCCCCTGCGCGATGTGATGTTCGCACCCGAAGGCGCCGAACTCGCCGGGCTCCTCGGCGAGACGGCCTACACACAGCCCGCGCTGTTCGCCTACGAGACCGCGCTGCTGCGGCTCGTGGAGTCCTGGGGAATCGTGCCGGACGTCCTGCTCGGACACTCCGTCGGGGAGCTGACCGCCGCGTACGCCGCCGGGGTCTGGTCGCTCGACGACGCCTGCGCGCTGGTCGCCGCGCGCGGGCGGCTCATGCAGTCCTGCCGGACCGGCGGGGCCATGGCCGCGATCCAGGCCACCGAGGACGAGGTGCTCGCCGGCCTCGCCGCGTACGGGGAACGGGCCGTCGTCGCCACCGTCAACGGGCCCGCCGCCACCGTCATCGCCGGGGACGCCGACGCGGTGGACGAGATCGCCGGGCTGTGGCGCGAACACGGGCGCAAGACCAAGCGGCTGACGGTCAGTCACGCTTTCCACTCGCCGCACATGGACGGCATGCTCGCGGAGTTCCGCGACGTCGCCGCCCGCGTGGGATACCGCTCCGCCCGGCTGCCGGTCGTCTCCAACCTCACCGGGCGCGTCGCCACCGACGAGCAACTGTCCTCGCCCGACTACTGGGTCCGCCACGTACGGGAGGCCGTCCGGTTCTCCGACGGGGTACGCACACTGCACGAGGAGGGGGTCACCGCCCACCTCGAACTCGGGCCCGACGCCGTGCTCAGCGCGATGGGCCCCGGCTGCCTGCCCGACGACGCCGTCTTCGTGGCCGCCGCCCGCGCGGGCCGGCCCGAGACCGTCACCCTCCTCACCGCTCTCGCCGAACTCCACGTCCAGGGCCTGGCCGTCGACTGGAGCGCCCTCCACCCCGACGCCCACCACGTCGACCTGCCCACCTACGCCTTCCAGCGGCGCCGGTACTGGCTCGAACCCGCGACCCGTACGGCCGCCCCGGCGATCCCCGCGACCAGCCCCGCCGACCTGCGGTACCGCGTCACCTGGCGGCCCGTCGTCCCCGAGCCCACCGCCGCGCCGCCCACGCTCAGCGGCACGTGGCTGCTGCTGACTCCGCCCACCGGAGCCGGTGAGGAACTCGTCGCGCGCGTCGCCTGGACCGTCGACCGGCGCGGGGGGCGCGCCGCCATCGTGCCGGTCGACGCACAGCACGCGGAACGGGGGCGTGCGGCGGAGCTACTGGATAAGCAACTGGCCGATGCAGGTGGGGAGTTCGGGGGTGTGCTGTCGCTGCTCGCGCTCGATCCCACCGACGGGCTCACCCTGACGTGTGCTCTCGTCCAGGCGCTGGCGGATCTCGATGTCGCGGCGCCGTTGTGGTGCGCGACGCGCTCGGCCGTCACCGTGACCGAGGGCTTCGGCTCCGAAGGTTCCGGTGCCCCGCAGCGGGACGTCGTCGGCTCACCCGACCAGGCCATGGTGTGGGGTCTCGGCCGCACCCTCGCCCTGGAACGCCCGCGCGGCTGGGGCGGCCTCATCGACCTCCCCGCCGTCCTCGACGACGAGGCCACCCTCTGGCTCGGCACCGCCCTCACCGCCCCCGAGGGCGAGGACCAACTCGCCGTCCGCACCGGCGGGTTGTACGCCCGACGCCTCACCCGGGCCGCCGAAGCCTCCGACGTCGCCGGCACCGACTGGCGTCCGCGCGGCACCGTCCTCGTCACCGGCGGCACCGGCGCACTCGGCGCCCGCGTCGCCCGCCGACTCGCCGAAACCGGCGCCCAGCGCCTCGTGCTGACCAGCCGCCGGGGCCAAGAGGCGCCCGGCGCCGCCGAGTTGGCCGCCGAACTGACCGCCCTCGGTGTCGACGTCCGGGTCGAAGCCTGCGACATGTCCGACCGCGACCAGGTCGCACACCTCCTCCAGGCCATCCCCGACGGGGAGTTGACTGCCGTCGTCCACGCCGCCGGAGTCGTCGGCCGGTTCGCGCCGCTCACCGACCTGGACCCCGGCGAGTTCGCGGCCGGCGTCGCCGCCAAGGCCACCGGCGCGGCCCTCCTCGACGAACTCCTCGGCGACACACCGCTCGACGCGTTCGTCGTGTTCTCCTCCATCTCCGCGACCTGGGGCAGCACCGGCCAGACCGCGTACGCCGCCGGGAACGCCTACCTCGACGCCCTCGCCGCACACCGCCGGGGACGGGGACTCGCCGCGACCTCCGTCGCCTGGGGCCCCTGGGCCGAGACCGGCATGGGCGCCGAGGAAGGCATGAGCCGCTTCCTCGCCCGGCGCGGACTGCCGCCCCTCGACCCCGGCACCGCCGTCGACGAACTCTGGCGGGCCGTCGGCGCGAGCGAGACGAGCCTGACCGTCGCCGACGTCGACTGGGACCGGTTCCTGCCGCCGTTCACCGCGACCCGGGAGACACGGTTCTTCGACGAGATCGCGGTACACCGTCAGGAGTCCCCTTCCGGTTCCGGTGAGACCGAGCAGGTCACCACGACCGCCGACCCCCTCCTCACCGTCCGCACCGAAGCCGCCGCCGTCCTCGGGTACGCCTCGCCCGACGACATCAGCCCCACCCGCCGCTTCCTCGACCTCGGCTTCGACTCCCTCACCTCCGTCCAGCTCCGCCGGCGGCTCATCACCGCGACCGGGCTGCCGCTCGCCACGCCGGTCGTCTTCGACTACCCCACACCCGAGGAACTCGCCCGGCACATAGGCGAGTTGGCCGCCTCCGAGAAGCCCGTGAGTACGGTCGCCGAGAGCGAGGGGCTCGGCGTACGCGGTCTCTACCGGCGGGCCTGCGAGATCGGCAAGTTCACCGAAGGCATCCGGATCCTCCAGGCCGCCGCCAAGCTGCGTCCCGTGTGCCACGACGCCGCCGGCTTCGGACGGCCGTACGACGTCGTACGCCTCGCGTCGGGGCCCGCCCGGCCCGCGCTCGTCTGCCTGCCGTCCATGGTCGCGCCCTCCGGTCCGCACAACTTCGCGCGGCTCGCGCTGCATCTGCACGGGCGGCACGACGTGTACGCCCTTCCGCTGCCCGGGTTCGGGGACGACGACCCGCTGCCGGCCAGCAGTGAACTCGTCGTCGAGATGCACGCCGACGCGGTGCTGCGCGAACTGCCCGACACGCCGGTCGCCCTGGCCGGGTACTCGTCCGGCGGGTGGCTCGCGCACGCCGTCGCCTCCCGGCTGGAGGCCCGGGGGCATGCCGTGCGGGCCGTCGTCCTCCTCGACACGTGGTTCCCTCAGGACGACATCGCCGAGGACCAGGTCCAGGAACAGCTCCAGGGCATCGCCGTCAACGCCCACGCCTTCGCCCTCATGACCGAGGCGCAGGTCACCGCGCAGGGGGCGTACCTCGAACTCTTCGACGGCTGGCAGCCCCAACCGGTCTCCGCACCGGTCCTCCTCGCACGCGCCGCCGAGCGGATGCCGCAGCGGGGCGAGGCGGAGGGGGACGCGCCGCGGGGGTGGAGCGCGGAGTGGGACTTCGCGCACGACACGGTCGATGCGCCGGGGAATCATCAGACGATGATGAACGAGCATGCGGCTGGTACGGCTGCGGCTGTGAGCGAGTGGCTGAGGGGACTGTAGGCAGGGCATGGAGGGGACGGGGTTGTGATGACCCCGTCCCCTTGGACTCGATGGCGCGGCCTTGCCAGGTTCCTGTGCAGGGGGACTGTGGGACTACGTGCCTACGCGCCGAAGAACTCCGTGAGTCCCCGTGCCGAATCCGCCGCCACGGTCACGTTCGCCGCACCCGCCACCAGGACGGCCGGCGCGAGCACCGTACCGAGAACACCGAACGCACCCAGCACCCGTCGCGTACGCCGGTCGCCGACCTCCGTGAACCTCCTCCACGACACCACGCTGACGGCGACCAACCCCACCGCCACGATCCCGGCGATCACGGCCATCGACACGTGATACCGCGCGTTGTCGCTGATCATCTCCGTGAGTGCGGGTGAGGCGGTGTCCGGGTTCGCGGCCAACTCCGTCCTGACCTGGTCCAAGGTCCCGGCCAGCTCCCCGCCCCGCGTCCCGACCGGCACCATCGTCAACGCGGAGGTGAACGGCGCGACAGCGCCCTGCACATTGGCAGCCGCGACGACGAGAGACAGCAGCCCGACCCCGGTGACACAGACCCCGGCGACCGCGAGCCCACCCCTCCGTACCCCCTCACTGCGCAGAAACGCCCGCCACACCACCACCCCGAGCGCGGCCAACACCCCCAACAACGCCAACGCGATGAGCGCCTTGGCCACATGGAACCGGAACCAGTACTCGACGACACCCCCCATCCCCGACGAGTAATCCCCGCTCCCGGCAGCCCAGTACCGAACAAACCCCTCCTCCACGGCCCCCACAAGCGCCCGTTGATCAGAGAACCCACTCTGCGACCCGTCGTCGGCAAGCAGATGCGGCCCGAAGTACACGCCGGGCACAAGAAACACGGCGAGAGGCACAAGCACACGAGCGGACGACAAGGGCGCTACGACGTTACTGGACAAGGCACTTCCTAGGGCACGGGAGGACAACGCCCTTCACCTTCCCGCACCCACCCCCCTGGATCACTACGGCCGACCACCCACTCGTACCGGGGGTTTGCCCTACCACCCCGGCCGAGCGCTCACACCCCCGTCCACCGGAAGGTCCACCCCGGTGATCCACGCCGCCGCGTCGGACGCGAGGAACACGCACGCCGCGCCGATGTCGGCCGGGCTGCCCAGGCGACGCAGGGGAGCCGCAGCCTGCCAGCGGCCGACGCCCTCCGGCCAGGACTCCGTGAGGCCGGGGCGGTCGATGAGGCCGGGGGAGACGGTGTTGACGCGGATGCCGAGAGGGCCGTACTCCAGGGAGGCCGCGCGGGCGTGCATGATCAGGGCCGCTTTGGAGACGCTGTAGTGGGTGTGGCCGGGGGAGGGGCGGGTGCCCTCGATGGAGGCGATGTGGATGATGCTGCCGCCCCCTTGCCCCGCCATCACCGCCGCCGCCTCCTGCGTACAGGCGAACGCGCTGGTGACATTGGCCTGTTGAAGCTCCTGCCACTCGGCGACGGTCAGCTCCGCGAGCCCCTTCACCGGCTGGATCCCCGCGTTGTTGACGAGCACGTCCAACCGCCCCCGCCACCCCACCGCCTCCCCGACGACCCGCCGGCACTCCTCCTCCCGCGTGAGATCCCCGCTCACCACCACCGCGTCCCCGATCTCCCGGGCCAACTCCCCGGCGACCCCCACGGCTTGACGGCAGTGCAGCACCACCGACGCCCCCGCACCGGCGAGTTGACGGGCGATGCCCTGCCCGATGCCACCACTGGCCCCGGTGACGAGGGCGATACGGCCGGCCAGCGGCCCGGACGTGTCGGTCACGGCGTTCCCTTCCTCAGGACGAGTCGAGGTCCCCATACTGGTACGCCGACTCGGAGCCGGGCCGCATCACCTGGCTCAGACCGGCGGATAGAACTGCGCGTACCACCGCCGCAACGCCCGTATCCCCTGCTCGTGCGGCAACAGCACCGGCCGCGCCAGATGTACCTTGTGATCCCAGATCCGCACCTCGTCCCGCACCTCGCCCAGCGCCTGCGTACGGAACACCAGCTTCAACAGCGGCGTCAGGAAAGGCAGTCGGCGCGGCTTGCGCACGTAATACAGCATCCGCAGCTCACTGGTCCGCTCGTCGACGGGCGTGCTCAGCGCGATCGCCGTCAACGACAGCACCGGCCCCTCCGTACGGACGACCATGACCCCCGGCCCGTACATGAACGCGTCGAAGGTGTTGTCGATGTCCCACCGCAGCACCCGCCGCCCGATCCGCCCCCGCGCCTCCGCGAACGGCCCGTCCTCCTTCCACTCCTGCGCCAGCGGCTCGGGCTGGCCGTGGATGAAGTGGAAGTGCGACTCGTCGACGATGTTCTCCCGCATCTCCTGCACGTGGACACGGGCCCGGCAGGTGTCCTCGACCGGCGCCGCGTACCCCCGGTCGAGAGCCTCCGGAATCCCCGGCACCTCCCACTCGGGCTCGCCCGGCCCGACGTACACGAACACCAGCCCGCTGTGCTCCCGCACGGGAAACCCGCCGAGCGACACCTTCGGCACCCGCACCGCGAACGGCGCCTGGACACACCGCCCGTCCACCCCGAACCGCCACCCGTGGAACGGACACTCCACCGTCCCCTCCACGACCTTCCCGCCCGCCCCCAGATGCGCCCCGTAGTGCGGACAGTGCGCGTCCAGCACGGCAGCCCGCCCGTCCTCCCCGCGGAACGCGATCAGCGCCCGCCCGAAGTAGTGCAGACTCACCACCCGCCCGGCCCGTAACTCCCCGCTGCGCGCCACCGCGTACCACCCGTACGGCACGCTCGGCATCGGATACGCGTCCGCCCGGGGATCGCGCGGAAGCTTGGTCAGGTCTTCACCACGCCGTGATCGCATGCGGCGATGTTAACGGCCCTGAACCATTCAACTACCCCTACGTGCAAGGGAGTTGGCAAAAACACGCAAGCCGTGGCCTGTTGCCAAGGGTGACGTAACCGCCCCGCTGGGTAGGCTCCGCGCGACCGACTGACGACGCGACGACAGGAAGGGCGGACCCCCGTGACCGACGGCCCCGAGCGCGAGAAGGCCACCGTCAGGATCCCCAAGGAGGCGATCGAACCCTTCGTCGCCGCCCTCCAGGTCGGCATGGCCGCCATGGTCGAGGACGCGGGCGGCCTGGAGTGGTACTACCCGATGGGCCAATGGGACCAGGAACACGTGGAGTTCGCCCTGGTCCCGGACGCGGACGAGGTCATGGTCCGGATGTCCTCGGACCGGGCCCACGCGATCGCGCTGCCGATGAGCACATGGCACGAACTGGTGGGGCAGGTGGCGCTGCCGGAGTGAGGTGACGGCGCCATTGACGGCCTCGGACGCGTGTCCTACAAGTTGACGACCGGAACATCGCGTCACTGCCGCACCAGGAGGCCCGCATGTACCGCCAGGTCCTCGACCCGCTGGCCGGATCGCTGTACTGGTCCGCGCTCCTCGCCGCGTTACCGCTGCTCACGCTGTTCGTCCTGCTCGGTGCCTTTCGTGTGCGCGCACAGTTCGCGGCGCTGTCCGCGCTCGCCCTCGCGCTCGCGCTGGCCGTCTGGGTCTGGGACATGCCGAGTTCGCAGGCATTGTCCGGCGCGGTCGAAGGCGCCTTCTACGGGCTGTTCCCCGTCCTGTGGATCCTCGTCAACGCCCTCTGGATCTACCGGATGACCGAGGTCACCGGCTGGTTCGCCGTCCTGCGCCGCTCCTTCCGCACCGTTTCCACCGACCAGCGCGTCCAGGGCATCCTCATCGCGTTCTGCTTCGGCGCGCTCATCGAGGCCCTCGCCGGATTCGGCGCGCCCGTCGCCATCACGGCCGTGATGCTGGTCGCCGTCGGGATCGCCCCGCTGAAGGCGGCGACCGTGGCTCTGGTGGCGAACACCGCGCCGGTCGCCTTCGGCAGCATGGCCGTACCGCTCACCACTCTCGCCGGGGTGACGGGGCTGCCGCTGGACGACCTCGGCGCGATGGCGGGACGCCAGACGCCGCTCATCGCCGTGTTCGTACCGCTGGTGCTGGTGTTCCTCCTCGACGGGCGGCGCGGAGTGGGGGAGACGTGGCCGGTCGCGGTGGTCGCCGGGCTGACCTTCGGGATCGCCCAGTTCGCCGCATCGAACTTCATCAGCGTCGAGGTGACGGACATCGTGGCGGGGGTGGTGGCGCTGGTGTCGGTGCTGGGGTTCCTGCGGGTGTGGCAGCCGGCGCGGGTGACGGTGGGCGGGGGGATCGACACGTACTCGGACGCGGACACGTACGGCGACGGCGGCACCCGAACCGGTCCCGCTGCCGGCAAGGACGAGTCCGCGAACGGCAGCGCGCTCATGGCCTTCGCGCCGTACCTCGTCATCGTCGCCCTCTTCGCCCTCACCCAACTCGGCCCCGTCAAGGACTGGTTGGCCGTGCACGGCGTCGTCACGTTCTCCTGGCCCGGGCTCGACGTCCAGACGCCCGCCGGGCAGCAGGCCGGAGCCGTCACCTTCAAGCTGGAGCACCTCAAGGCGGCCGGCACGATCCTGCTGGTCGCCGGGCTCCTCACCATGGCGCTGTACCGGCTCGGCCCCGGCCGCGCGGTCAAGGCGTACGGCGCGACGCTCCACCAACTGCGCTGGACCGTCGTCACCGTCACCTCCGTCCTCGCGCTGGCCTGGGTGATGAACCTCTCCGGCCAGACCGCGACCCTCGGCACGGCCCTCGCCCAGACCGGCGCCGCGTTCGCGTTCTTCTCCCCGATCGTCGGCTGGCTCGGCGTCGCGGTCACCGGCTCCGACACGTCCTCCAACTCCCTCTTCGGCGTCCTCCAGGTGACGGCCGCCCACGAAACGGGCCTCGACCCCGTCCTCCTGGCCGCCGCGAACTCCACCGGCGGCGTCCTCGGCAAGATGCTCTCCCCCCAGAACCTCGCGGTGGCCGCCGCCTCCATCGGCATGGCCGGCAGCGAGAGCGTCATCTTCCGCAAGGTCCTGGGCTGGAGCCTGGGCCTCCTCGCCGGCTTCGCCCTGATCGTGTACCTCCAGTCGACGCCGGTCCTGGACTGGATGACGGTGTGAGACCGGTCAGCGAGCGTCCTTGACGGCCAGCACGATCTTGCCCGTCGTCCGGCCCTTCTCGCCGTGCGCGTGGGCGTCGGCCGCGTCCGCGAGGTCGTACACGGCCTCCACATGGGCGCGCAGCGCACCCCGCTCGACGAGTTCGGCGATCGCCGACATCCCCGCCCGGTCGTACTCGACGAGCAACTGCTCGACCCGCACCCCCGGGACGGGGTCGCTCGGCAGGATCGAGACGACGACCCCGCCGGGCCGCAGGACGCGGGCGGAGCGGACGGACGTCGAACCGCCCAGCGTGTCGAGGACGACGTCGATATCGGTGACGGTCTCCGTGAAGTCGACGGAGTGGTAGTCGATCACCTCGTCCGCGCCGATCTCGCGCAGGAACGCGTGCTTGCCCGCGCTGGCCGTGCCGATCACGTACGCGCCCCGGGCCTTGGCGATCTGCACGGCGAGATGGCCGACGCCACCGGCCGCCGCATGGACGAGGACCCGCTGTCCCGGCTGGAGGCCGGCGGTGTCGACGAGTGCCTGGTGCGCCGTGAGCGCGGCGAGCGGCAGCGCGGCGGCCTGCACATGATCGACGTTCGACGGCTTGCGGGCGAAGGCCCGCGCAGGCCCGGTCACGTACTCGGCGTGCGACCCGGTGCCGTGCGGATACGGCAGCATCCCGAACACCTCGTCTCCGGCCCGCAGCAGCGTCACCCCGAAGCCGACCGCCTCCACCACCCCGGACACGTCCCAGCCGAGGACGAGCGGCAGTTCCTGGAGGAACCCCCCGCCGCCCCGGTGCTTCCAGTCGGTCGGATTCACCCCGGCCGCGTGCACGGCGACCAGGATCTCGCCTGGCCCTGGCTCCGGCCGGTCGACCTGCGCGAGTTCGAGTACCTCGGGACCGCCGAAGACGGTCTGCCGTGCGGCGTTCATCGTTGTGGTCATGCCTCCAGCCTGCGCGCGTCCGCCCGCCCGGCCAATGGCGGGATGGCCAATATCCAATAGGATCCTGCCATGGAGCGTGCACACCGCGTCGTGGTCCTGGCGCTCGACGGCGTCTACCCCTTCGAACTCGGCATCCCCAGCCGCGTGTTCGGCGCCGCCGACGACCTCTACGAGGTCCTGACGTGCAGCGTCGACGGACACCCCGTCCAGACCCTGTCCGACTTCTCGGTCACCGTCACCCACGGCCCCGAGGCGCTCGCCGAGGCGGACACGGTCGTGATCCCGCCCTTCAACCCGTGGCGCGTCACCCCCGACCTGCCCGAACCGGTCGCGGCGGCGCTCTCCCGCATCACACCGGGCACCAGGATCGTCTCCATCTGCTCCGGCGCCTTCGTCCTCGCGGCGGCGGGGCTCCTCGACGGGCGGCCCGCGACGACGCACTGGAGGATGGCCGACACCTTCCGCGCCTGGTTCCCCGCCGTCGACCTCGACCCGGACGTCCTGTTCGTGGACGACGGCGACATGCTCACCTCGGCGGGCGCCGCGTCCGGCGTCGACCTGTGCCTGCACATCGTCCGCGAGGACCACGGCAGCGAACTCGCCAACCAGGTCGCCCGCCGCTGCGTCGTCCCGGCCTGGCGGGACGGCGGCCAGGCCCAGTACATCGAACGCCCCGTCCCCGCCCCCGGCGAACAGGGCACCGCCGCCGCCCGCGCCTGGGCCCTGGACCACCTCGACGAACCCCTCGCCCTCACCGACCTCGCCCACCAGGCCCGCATGAGCCTGCGCACCTTCGCCCGCCGCTTCAACGAGGAGACCGGCACGAGCCCCGGCCGCTGGCTGATCCGCCAGCGGGTGGACCGGGCGCGGCACCTGCTGGAGACCACGGACCTGCCGGTCGACGAGGTCGCCCTGTCGGTGGGCTTCGGGACGGGTGCGTCACTGAGGCAGCACCTGCATACGGCGGTGGGGGTGTCGCCGCTGGCGTACCGCAGGACGTTCCGGCCGGGGCAGTGACCGCGTCCCGGCCCGCACGAGCCCCCGAGGTGACCCGGTGAACCGACCCCGTCAGATGTGGCCCCTGTACGCCGCCGGTTTCACCACCGCGTTCGGTGCCCACGGCATCGCCGCCAACCTCGGCGGCTTCTCCGACGACGCCGTCACCTCCCTCCTCGTCCTCGGCGGCCTCCTCGCCCTGTACGACGGCGCCGAGGTCCTCCTCAAACCCGTCTTCGGCACCCTCGCCGACCGCATCGGCGCCCGCCCGGTCCTGCTCGGTGGGCTCGCCGCGTTCGCGCTCGCGTCCGCGCTGTACGCCGCCGCCGACAGCCCGGGCTGGCTGTGGGCCGCCCGCCTCGGCCAGGGCGCCGCCGCCTCCGCGTTCTCACCGGCCGCGTCCGCGCTCGTCGCCCGCCTCAACCCGGCCGCCAAACACGGCCGCGCGTTCGGGAGTTACGGCTTCTACAAGTCGATCGGCTACACGCTGGGCCCGCTCCTGGGCGGCGTACTCGTCTGGGCGGGCGGGCTGCGGCTGCTGTTCACCGTCCTCGCGGTGACGGGCGCGGTGGTCGCCGGGTGGGGGGCGCTCGCCGTCCCCGTCGTCCCGCCGCTGCCGAAGGCCCGCCAGACCGTCCTCGACCTGGCGCGCAGGCTCACGGACCCCGCCTTCCTCGCGCCGACGGCCGCGCTGGCCGGGGCGACGGCGGCGCTCTCGGTCGGCGTGGGGTTCCTGCCGGTCTCCGGGCGGGCGGCGGGGCTCGGGACGGTCGCGACCGGGGCGGCGGTGTCGGTGCTGGCCGCGTGCGCGGCCGTCGTGCAGCCCCGTGCGGGGCGCGCGCTGGACGAGGGGCGCCTCACGACCCGTACCGGGCTCACGGCGGGGCTGTTGATCACGGCCGGGGGCCTCGCCTGCGCGACGCTCCCCGGGCTCACGGGCGTACTGACCGCGGCGGCCCTGATCGGCGTCGGCACCGGCCTGATCACGCCCCTCGGCTTCGCCGCACTCGCCGCGACGACGCCCCAGGAGCGCCTCGGCCAGACCATGGGCTCCGCCGAACTGGGCCGCGAACTCGGCGACGCGGGCGGACCGTTGCTGGTCGCCGCCGTCGCCACGGCCGCGACGCTGACGTACGGGTACGCGGCGCTGGCGGTGCTGCTGGGAGTTGGGCCGCTGGTGATGCTGGTACGGCGACGGCGCACCCGAGACTGACGGTGCTATGAACCCGTCAAAATGCCCGCCCCCGGCGTGAAGAACGCGCTAGGAACGATCGGAAACGATCACTTCCGGACGGACCCTGAGTGCACCAGTCCGCACGAAGGAGCCCCCGGCCATGTCCGTCCTCACCCCCGTCGCCCCCACCGAGGAGGAGCCGCCCGACGCCGGTGAACGGCACCGCCTCACCGCCGTCACGGGCCTGGCCGCGCTCTCCCTGGACGCGATGGCGTCGGTGGCGTACGGCCCCGAGGCGATCGTCCTCGTGCTGGCCGCCGCCGGTGCGCACGGGCTCGGCTTCACGCTGCCGGTGACGCTCGCGATCGCCGGTCTGCTCGCGGTGCTGGTCGCGTCGTACCGGCAGGTCATCGCGGCGTTCCCGGACGGCGGCGGCTCGTACGCGGTCGCGAAGGCGCACCTCGGGGCGCGTACGAGCCTCGTCGCGGCGGCGTCCCTGGTCCTCGACTACGTCCTGAACGTGGCCGTCGCCGTCACGGCCGGAGTCGCCGCGCTGACCTCGGCGTTCCCCTCCCTGTACGGGGACCGGCTGTGGCTGTGCCTGGCGGTCCTGGCGCTGATCACGGCGGTGAACCTGCGCGGGATCGTCGAGTCGGCGAAGGCGTTCATCGTGCCGACCGTCGTGTTCGTCGGCTCGATCTTCGCCGTGATCGTGGTCGGCCTGCTGCGCTCCGGACCGGTCAGCACGGCGACGGCGGACGGCCACGCCTCCGCCCTGTCCGGCAACGCGACGACGGTCGGCGCCCTGCTGTTGCTGAAGGCGTTCGCCTCCGGCTGCGCCGCGCTCACCGGCGTCGAGGCCATCGCGAACGCGGTCCCCTCCTTCCGCGTCCCCCGCGCCAAGCGGGCCCAGCACGCTGAGGTCGCCCTCGGCGCGGTCCTGGGCCTGATGCTGATCGGTCTGTCCGTCCTGATCGGCCGCTTCCACCTCCAGCCGGTCCAGGGCGTCACGGTCCTCGCGCAGCTCGCGGACGCCTCCCTCGGCCACAACTGGGCTTTCTACGTCATCCAGTTCACGACGATGATCCTGCTCGCCCTCTCCGCGAACACCTCCTTCGGGGGCCTGCCCGTCCTGCTGAAACTCCTCGCCCGCGACAACTACGCCCCCCACGTCTTCGCCCTCAAGGCCGACCGCCAGGTCCACCGCCACGGCGTCCTCGCCCTCGCCGTCGTCTCGGCGGCCCTCCTGGTGTTCTCCGGCGGTGACACCAACACCCTCGTCCCCCTCTTCGCGATCGGCGTGTTCGTCGGCTTCACCGTCGCCCAGGTCGGCATGGTCCGGCACTGGCGCCTCGAACGCGGACCGGGCTGGACGGGGAAAGCCCTGCTGAACGGCTTCGGCGCCCTCCTCACCGGGGTCGCCACGGTCGTCGTGACGGCGGAGAAGTTCACGGCGGGAGCCTGGCTGATCGTCATCGCGCTCCCCCTGCTGGTGGCCGCCTTCGAAACGGTCCACCGCGCCTACGCCGCCATCGGTGAACGCCTCGGCCTCGGCCGCGTCCCCGAACCCCCGCACCGCGCACGCTCCCTGGTCGTCGTCCCCGTCTCCTCCCTCTCCCGCCTCACCTCCCAGGCCCTCACGGCGGCCACCTCCCTCGGCGACGAGGTCCGCGCGGTCACGGTCTCCTACCCCGACCCCGAGGACCGCGCGGCCCTCCACACCCTGGAACGCGCCTGGACCGACTGGAACCCCGGCGTCCCCCTCGTCCAGGTCAGAAGCGACCGGCGCAGCCTGGGCCGCCCCATCGCCGCCTACGTCCGCGAGATCGCCGCCGCCGAACCGGGCACCCAGGTGACCGTCCTGATCCCGGAGACCGAACCCGAGCGTCTGTGGCAACGGCTGCTCCAGAACCAGCGGGGAGCCGTCGTCGCGCACGCGGTACGACGGGAGACGGACGCGGTGATCTGCCGCCTCCGCTTCCGGCTGCCGTGACCGATGCGGTACGGCTCTACGGCAGCAGCGTCCCCACGAGCCGTTCCGCGAAAGCCTCCGGCGCCTGGGCGATCCCCAGATGCCCGCCGGGAAACTCCGCGAAGCCGCTCTCCCGGGACGTCGCGATGAACTCGGCCGTCCGGTAAAGGAGTTGGCCCCGGGACTCGATACCGGCGGCGACGGTGAGGCGGGAGAGGGGCGGTCCGGCGGGCGGGGTGTACGACGTGAACGGGCCCAGGACATGGGCGAGGGAGATGGCCATGGGGCTCGCCAACTCCTCCTCACGGGTGAGGGGTTGGCCCTCGGGGAGGGCGTCCGGCTCCTGCTGCGCCAGGACGGCGGTCATCCGCGCGCCCGCCGCCGCGAGCCCGGCGACCCGGTAGACCTCGCACACCTCCCCGAACGCGGCCCGCTGCCGCGCCCCGTCCGGCAGCACCCCCACACACGGAGGCTCGTGCGCGACGACATGCCGTACCCGCCCGGGATGCCGGGCGAGCAGATCGAGGGCGGCGACGGCACCGGCACTGCTGCCGAAGACGTACGCGGGCTCCCCGCCGGGCGCCACGGCGTCCAGCACCTGCCGCGCACCCTCGCTCCAGTCCTCCACGCGCTGGTCGTCGACGGGGTCACCGAGACGGCCGTGGGCGAGGCCGAGGGGGTCGTAGGTGACGACGGTGAAGTGCGCGGCCAGCGCTTCCGTCGCGGGGCCGAGGCCCATGGGGTGGCCTGCGCCGCCGGGGATCAGGAGCAGGGTGGGGCCGGTTCCGGTGACGTCGTAGTACGGGTCTGCCATGGTTCTCTCCCTAGGATGTCTAGGAAAAAACCTAGGCAACCCAAGGGAGTCGGCGCAAGGTCATTTCCGTGCGGGCCCCGAACGCCAACGCCCTTGGGGAATCAGGCCCGTTCGCCTCACCGTTCGACGCCATAGGCATCGGCGCCCTCCGTATTGAGTGGAGATGGACGGCGGCGTGGCTGAGCATACGAGCCTCGGTGACTGTGGCGGAGGGACCTGACGAGTGTGCGGCAGGGGCGCGTGCACCGGCCAGTGCCTGGTACTGCCGGTCCTACCGTCACCCAGAGCACTGGCTGCCCCCTCGGCGCGGGCCGAGAGTGGACGCATGACCACCACGTTCATCACCGGGGCGAACAAGTCCCTCGGCTACGAGACCGCCCGCCGCCTCATCAAGGCCGGCCACACCGTCATCGTCGGCGCCCGCGACCCGCAGCGCGGCCGGGCCGCCGCCGACGCCCTCGGGGCCCGCTTCGTACGGATCGACGTCACCGACGACGTGTCGGTGGACGAGGCCGCCGCCGACGTCGCCGCCAACGAGGGCAGCATCGACGTCCTCATCAACAACGCCGGCGTCTTCGGCCCGCACATCCCCGCCGACGAGATCACCGCCGCCGACGCGAGTGACGTCTTCGGCATCAACGTCGTCGGCATCGTCCGCGTCATGCACGCGTTCCTGCCGCTGCTGCGCAAGTCCCAGCACCCCGTCGTCGTCAACGTGTCCAGCGGCATGGGCTCCTTCACGCTGACCCACGACACGACGCGCGCCGAGGGCATCAACCTCGCGCCGCTGTACACGGCGTCGAAAGCGGCGGTGACGATGCTGACCACGCAGTACGCGAAGTCCTGGCCGGAGATCAAGGTCAACGCCGCCGACCCCGGCTACACCGCGACCGACTTCAACGGTCACCGCGGCCACCAGACGGTGACCGAGGGGACGGACGCGATCGTCGCCCTCGCCACGATCGGCCCCGACGGCCCCACCGGCACCTTCGTCGACCGCGACGGTGCCATGCCCTGGTAACACGGCTGGTATTACTGGGGCATGCAGGAAGAGACCGCACGCTCCGCGATCGACATGTTCATCTCCGCGTTCAACGCCTCGGACGACACCTATGTGACCGCTCTGCTCTCCCAGGCCCTGACCTCGGACGTGGTCTTCTGGGGGCCGCTGGGCCGCAGCGAAGGGGTCGTGGCGGTCGAGCGGTTCGTGCTGGACATCCGGCGCCACCCGGCGGGGACCGGCACGATGGTGCGCTGCTCGGCGGTGGACATGCCCGACGAGTGGGCCCGGTACCAGTGGGTCTTCACCACGCCGGACGGCGGCCCCCGGCTGGCGGGAACGGACGTCGTCCACCTGCGGCGCAACCTCATCGACCAGATCATCGTCTTCGCGGGGGAGATCGAGCCGTCCGGCTCCTGAGGCGTCTCCCCTCGCGGGGGAGTCGGTATTTGTACGGATGGTGCGGCGGGACGACGCGCGTTTCGCCCCCACCCTCGTCCTGACCGGCGGCCGGACCGTCCTCCCCACCCCGACGATCGCCCAGCGCCGACACCCTCTTCGGTGGCCTGAGCACCGACAACTGGACCGCGTACGCCGACCTCCTGACCGCCGGTGAACTCCACGCGCGGGTCAGCGTGCTGCTGCTGCCCGCCCCCATCGGCGGTTCCGCCGCCGACGTCCGCAAAGGGCTGGAGGAACTGCGCCGCCCGCGCTCGGCGGACCCCCGGCTGCTGGACGCCATCGGCGTGAAGATCTTCGCGGACGGAGTACCGCCCAACCGCACCGCCTGGATGACGAGCCGTACCGGGACGGCGGCCACTACGCCATCCACGGCGACTTCATCTCGGCGACCCGGAAGGCCAGTTCGAGCGCCTGGCCCCCGTTGAGGCGAGGATCGCACGCCGACTCGTACCGGCGGGGCAGCTCGTCGACCCCCACCCCGCCCCCGACGCACTCGGTCACCTCCTCCCCGGTCACCTCCACATGCAGCCCCCCGGCATGCGTACCGAGCCCCGCATGCACCTCGAAGAACCCGGAGACCTCGGCGAGGACATCGTCGAACCGCCGGGTCTTGTGCCCACTGGGCGCCTCGAACGTGTTGCCGTGCATCGGATCGCACACCCACACCACCGGCGCACCGGAAGCGGCGACCTTCTCGACCAGCTCGGGCAGCAGATCCCGTACCCGGCGCGCCCCCATCCGCACGATGAACGTCAGCCGCCCGGGCCGCCGTTCGGGGTCGAGCCGGTCGATCAGGGCGAGGGCCTGCGCGGACGTCGCGGTGGGCCCGAGCTTGACCGCGATCGGATTGCCGACGGTGGAGAACCAGGCGACATGGGCACCGTCGAGCTGCCGGGTACGGTCACCGATCCACAGGAGGTGCCCGCTCCCGGCGTACGGTCGCCCGGTGGGCGGATGACGGCGGGTCAACGCGGCCTCGTAGTCGAGGAGCAGCCCCTCGTGGCTGGCGAACAACTCGGCACCGCCGTACGCACGCATGACATCCAGCGTCTCCCGCGACGCCTCGTACATCCGCAGCAACCGCCCCGGATCCGCCCGCCGTTCACCCTCGCTGAACCCGAGCCCGTTCACCGCGTCCCCCCGGTAGACCGGCAACGTCCGCCCGCCGACGGTCTCCGTCGCCCGGGACCGGGGCTTCGCGTACTGCCCGGCGATCCGCCCCACCGTGACCACCGGCATCCCCGACGCCCGCTCAACCACTGCGGCCATCTCCCGAAGAAGCCGCACCTTGCCCTGGACCGCCGACGCCGACAGCCGGTCGAACCGCTCGGCACAGTCCCCGCCCTGCACCAGGAACGCCCGCCCCGCGGCCACTTCGGCCAGCCGCGACGTGAGCGCGTCACACTCCTCAGGCGTCACCAGCGGCGGCAGGCCCGCCAACTCCTCGACCACACCGCCGAGTTCGGCGGGCCAAGGTGGCCGCTGATGGGCGACGAGCGTCCGCCAGTGCGCGGCGGCCTCCCCGGTGAGCGTCACCCTGTGCTCGCGACGAGGTCATGGCTGATCCCGAGATCGTCGAGGAGCAGTTGCAACGGCCCGGTGTCCCGCGCGGGCACGGGCCGCGCCGCCGCCCACGCGCGCAATTGCCCGGCGTCGACGGTGAATCCGCCCTGCGCGGCCACGGTCACCCAGGGTTCGAGGTCGGCGGAGCGGAACGCGGTGAGCCCGGTGACGAGCGCCTCGCGGAACATGCCCTGCTGCGCGCCGTCCAGGTTCCGGTAGAGGGAGCCGCACAGCTCGCGGAACACCACCGCGTGTCCGCCCTCGTCGCGCCGGTGGAGATCGGTGGTGATCCGGTTCATCGGCTGGATCTCCCGGGAGGTGGCGAGCGCGGAGAGGAACCCGCTGATGGTCGTCTCGGCGGCGAGGGAGAACGCGATGTCGACGATGTCGCGGTCGAACCCGGACAGCCCGGCGCGCACGGCCTCACGCCCCTGGACGACGGACCAGACGCCCGGCGCGAACCGAAGCTCCCCCAGGTCGCGCCGCCGACGGGTGACACCGACGGCGTTGTGGCACATGAGGATGTGGTAGTGCTCGTCGATGATCGTCTGATGCAGCGCGTCGACGGCGACGTCGTCACGCCGGACAGGAATCCGCTCCTGGAGCATCAGCCGGCAGGCCGGAAGGATGATCTCGTCCTCGATGGCCGCGGTCTTCGCGTTGTACGAGATCCACGCGGCGGACAGGATCCGCGCCCGGGCATCCCGGTCGAGCCGCTCGGCACCGGGCAGCGCCAGCACCGGGACGAGCTGTTCGGGAAAGTCCGGCAACGCCGGATCGAAGTGCCCGTCGAGATCCAGCTCGTCCTTCTTGACGGCCACCCGCTTCCCCCACCGGCGCGTCAACTGCACCAGCAGATCACGCTCGTACCCGGTCACCGGACAACCTCCCTGAGTCCGACCCCGAGCGCGTCCAGCCGCGCCTGCCACCGCCCGGCCACCGCGACCTCCGCCCCCCGACACCGCCCCAGCCCCGCGACGACCGGCCGGACACCGTGCAGGGCGTTCAGCGTCCAGACGGGTACGCCGGTGAGGTCGCCCGGCGTGGCCCGCTCGGCGACGACCAAGTGCCCCGCAGCACCGGCGAGTTCACCGAGCAGCGCACGGGTGACCCCGGGCAGCAGCCCGGGCCCGGACGGCGGCCCGCACAGCGTGTCGCCCCGCCACCAGACGACGCTCGTGGTCGCCCCTTCGAGCACATGCCCCTCCGGCGAGAGAAGCAGCGCCTCGTCGGCCCCCGCCGCGACGGCGTCGGCGCGCAGGGCCGCGAGGTGGTCGAGGTCGGGCCCCTTGACGTCCGCGAACCGCCGCCGGTCAGGACCCGCAGGGGTCCACAGCCGCACGGTCGCGGTCCGCACCGGCGCCGGACGCAGCCACATCCGCAGCCGCAGCCCCGCCCCGGTCTCCACCAGCTCGACGCGAGGAAACCACCGCCCCCGCGCGGGCAGCACCTCGGCAACAGCCCGCAGGAACTCCCCGGTCGAGGGACCCGAGAACCGCGCACAGGCGGCCCCGAACCGCCCGGCATGACGGTCGAACCCCCGCACCCGCCCCTCGTCCACGAGCCACGAGTCGACGACGAGCACCCTCCCGGCATCGTCGGCCGCCGCCCACCCGTCCTCGGCGGTCCACCACCGCCGCGTCCCCGCCCTCACCGCTGGTCCACGACGGAAGGCGCCCGCCAGGCCCGCAGCGACGCCGCCGCCTTGAGGAGCATCTCCTCGTACTCGTCCGCCGGATCGGAGTCGAGGACGATCGCCCCGCCGGCCCCGATGCTCAGCCGGTCGCCGACGCGGACGGCCGTACGGATCACGATGTTGAGGTCCGTGCCGCCGGTGAGGCCGAAGTAGCCGAGGGCGCCGGAGTAGACGCCCCGGGCCTCCGTCTCCAGGCGGTCGATGATCTCCATGGTGCGCAGCTTGGGCGCCCCGGTCATGGACCCGCCGGGGAAGCACTGCCGGGCGCAGTCGATCGCGCTGACCCCGTCGGCGAGCCGCCCGCGCACCGTGGAGACGAGCTGGTGCACGGTCTCGTAGCTCTCGACGGCGAGGTACGGGTCGACGTCGATGCTGCCGACCTCGCACACCCGCCCCAGGTCGTTGCGGAGCAGGTCGACGATCATGAGGTTCTCGGCCTGCGTCTTGGCGCTGGAGGCGAGGGTGGCGGCGAGTTCCGCGTCGCGCACCGGGTCGGCGTCGCGCGGGGCGGTGCCCTTGATGGGCTTGCTGGTGACCGTGCGGTCCCGCTCGACGCGCAGGAACCGTTCCGGGGAGGAGCTGAAGACGCTGACGTCGCCGAGGCGCAGGAGCGCGGCGTACGGGGCCGGGTTCGCGCGCCGCAGCCGCAGGTAGAAGGACGTGTCGTCGTCGTGGAACGGCAGGTGCAGCTTGTTGGTGAGGCAGATCTCGTAGCTCTCGCCCTGCTGGAGCTGCCGCCGGCACTCCGCGATGTCCGCGAGGTACTGGTCGCGGCCCCGGCTGAGATGTTCCTCGGCGCCCGGCAGGCCGCCGTCCGGCGTCTCGACCTCCGCCGGACGCAGATCCGTCAGCCGCGCGGACGTCCGCTCCAGCCACTCCTGCGCGTCGCGCCGGGTCCTCTCGTCGTGGACGGCGACCAGGTAGGTCAGCCCCTCCTGGTGGTCGACCGCGACGACACGGTCCGCGAACATCCAGACGGCGTCCGGGGTTTCGGCGGTGTGCCGGGCCGTCGCCCCGCACTCGGCCTTGAGCTCGTAGCCGAAGTACCCGACGTACCCGCCGGTCAGGTCGAAGGGCAGGCCCGTGTCGGGGACGCGCCGCTCACGCAGCCGCTGTTCGAGGACGTCGAAGACGCTGCCGGGCACACTGTGCACGCCGTTAGCGTCCCGTACCTCCACGGCGTCGTCACCGGTGCGGTAGGTCAGGACCTCGCTGAGCGGCCCCGACGTGTCGCCGAGGAACGAGAACCGGGACAGGCCCTCCTCCACCCGGCTGCTGTCCAGCCAGAAGCTGTACGGGGTGTCGTCGAAGAGCCGCAGGAAGATCGCCTCGGAATCGGCGGTCGGCACGACCGCGCTGACGATCCCCAGCCCCGCTTCGGCGCCGCCCGGCGCGTCGTCGGACCGTACGGTGACGGTCGGCCGGGGCGCGGTCCGGGTACGGCGGCCGGTGTCGGTCAGGTCGGCGAAGTTCCGCAGGATCTCCCGGCCGTACTGGGACGCGATCGACTCGGGGTGGAACTGGACGCCCCACTGCGGGAGTTCACGGTGCCGCAGCGCCATCAGCACCCCGTCGTCCGCCCAGGCGATGGCGGCCAGCGAGTCGGGCAGCGGCTCCCGCACGCACAGCGAGTGGTAGCGGACCGCGACGAACTCGCGCGGGACCCCGGCGAACAGCGGATCTCCGTCGTGGGACACCTTGGCGAGATGCCCGTGCCGGGGTTCGGGCGCGGCGCCCACCGACGCCCCCGCCAGGTGCGCGATCAGCTGATGCCCGAAGCAGACGCCCAGCACGGGCAGCGTGGAACGCCGCAGCAGGTCGCCGACGAGGCCCGCGTCGCGGGGGTTCTGCGGCCGTCCGGGGCCGGGGGAGACGACGATGTTGTCGAACTCCTCCAGCCGCAGACCGGCCAGCCGCGGATCGTCGTTGACCATGACGACCGGCTCGCGGCCGTTGATGCCGGCGATCAGCTGGTACAGGTTGAAGGTGTACGAGTCGTAGTTGTCCAGCAGCAGGGTACGCATCACGCACCGTCCAAGAATTTCCTGAGCGCCTGGACGTCGCCCGGTTCCAGGGTGATCCCGAAGATCTCCTCGGGAGCGGACAGGGCCTCGTCCTTGTCGAGTTCGCGCACGGTCACCGGCTCCCCGGGACGCAGTTCCATGAGCGTGCTGCCCGCGAGGAGGTGTCTCACCTCGGGGCGGGTGCGCTGGAGGACCATGCGGTGGTTGAACGGCGAGCGCGGGTGCGTCAGACAGAAGTGGTTGAGGAGTTCGAAGTCCGACGGGTAGCGCGGGTCCAGGGTGAAGCCGTACAGCTCCGCCGGGCCCTCGGGCCGCAGGAACCGCAGCACGTGTTCCCCGTTCGCCTCCCGCACCAGGTCGAACGACCAGTCGCCGGCCAGCTGCGCGCCCTCCGCGAGACAGATCGGCTCGTGCAGCCCGTGCGCGCCGAAACTCACGTCGTACAGCCACCGTTCGCCGTCCAGCTCCACGCACAGGGCGACATGCAGGGCAGGGCCGACCTTGTTCCCCGTACGGATGCGGGTCCGGCCGGCGAACGCCGTGAACGTGAACCCGATGCGGTCCAGTACGGCCGCCGCCAGCACGACCTGTTCCAGGCACCAGCCGCCGCGCCCCTGCCGCACGAGCTTCTCCTGGACGCTGTCCAGGTCCAGCGGCACCGCCGTACGCCCGAGCAGCGCGTCGAGGTTGTCGAAGGCGATCGTGCCGACGTGCGCGGTGTGCAGGGCCCGCAGCGTGGGCAGGTCCGGGGCCACGTCGCCCCGGTGGCCCACGCGGGTCAGATAGGCGTCCAGGTCGACGCCGTCGCCTTGCCACATCGAGTCGGTCATGTGAACTGCCCTGCCAGCACGGCCGCGAGGAGGAGCCAGCCGAAGTAGGTGTTGGCGACGAAGGCGTCCCAGCACGACTGGGGATCGTCCAGGTCGACACGGACGAGGAGCCGGGCCAGGAAGAGCGCCGCGACCGCGACGACCAGGTAGAACGCCCACCCCATCGCCATGTCGGACCCGGCCCACAGCACCCCGCCGACGCTGAACGCGACGAACAGCCCCAGCCACGGCTTGGTGGCCGTGCCGAACAGCAGCGCGGAGGACCTGACGCCGATGTTCCGGTCGTACTCCTTGTCCTGGTGGGAGTAGACCGCGTCGTGGATCAGCGTCCAGAAGGCGCCGCCCGCGTACAGGCCGTACACCGCGAGCGGGTAGTCGAAGCTCCCGGTCGCCGCCGTCCAGCCGATCGGCACGTAGACGCTCATCACCAGCGCCAGGAACGCCGACGGCCAGACGAAGATCCGCTTCATGAAGGGATAGGCGACGATCAGCGGGTACGAGGCCGCCGCGACCACGGCCGTCTCCACGTTCGCCACCGCCAGGACCAGCAGGGCGAGTACGCCTTGCGCGGCGGCGAACCAGAGGGCGTTGCCGACGCTGATGGTGCCCGAGGCGACCGGGCGGGACACGGTGCGCGCGACGCGGGAGTCGATGTCCTTGTCGACCACGTCGTTGACCGCGCAGGCCGCGCCGCGCACCAGGACCGCCGCGACGGCGAGGACCACCACCGCGAGCAGATCGGGCCGGCGGCCGGAGGCGAGGACGGCGGCCCACAGCCCCGGGAGCAGATAGAGGACGTACCCGGTGGGTCTGTCCAGGCGCATCAGCAGCAGATACGCGCGGACCGAGCCCGGGCTCTTCGTGACGACGTCAGTCGATATCTTGTGCAGCATCAGGGATCCGATCACCAAGTCACCGGAAGTTGGATCAACCCGCCGATCAGCGTGTTGTGGCGCAGTCCCAGCTCCTGAACACCGACAGCCAGCCGCAGCGCCGGGAACCGCGCGACGAGCTGCGCGAGCACCACCTGCAACTGCATGCGGGCCAGCATCGCGCCGACGCAGGCATAGGCGCCGTGCCCGAACACGAGGCTGTCCGTGGTGTCGCGCGTGACGTCGACCCGGCCGGGGTCGGCGAAGGCCGTCGCGTCGTGGTTGGCCGCGATGATGTTCAGCAGCACGAGGTCACCGGTCCGCACAGCGGCGCCGTCGACCTCGAAGTCCGTGAGCGCGTAGCGGGGCATACCGCCGTTGTGCGGGTTCGGCATCGACCTGCGCAGGGTCTCCTCGACCGCGCCGGGCACGAGATCCGGGTCGTCCACCAGCGTCTGCCACTGCCCGGGGTTCGCCAGCAGCAGCGCCACGCAGGTGCCGATCCGGGCCACCGTCGTCTCGTACCCGCCGAACAGCAGCAGCGCCGTCAGCCCGAGGACCTCGTTGTCGGTGATCCCCTCGGCCGCGCAGATCCGGGAGACCGCGTCGTCACCCGGAGCGCGCCGCTTGTCCGCGACGAGCTGACGGCAGTAGCCGAACAACTCGCCCAGCCCCTGCTTGGAGCGGACCGGGTCCCCGACGTCGGCGGCGTCCTGGGTCCAGCCCCCGAACCGCTCCTTGTCCTCCTGCGGCACGCCCAGCCACTCGCACATCACCTGGACCGGCAGCGACAGCGCCACCGCCTCACGCAGGTCCACCGGCGGTTCCTGCCCGGCCAGTTGGTCCAGGAGCTGCCCGGTCACCTTCTCCACGTACGGCCGCAGCGCCGCCATCCGCTCCGGCGCGAAGTGCGGCTCCAGCAGCGCCCGCAACCGGCCGTGGTCGGTCGCGAAGTCGCCCAGCAGGTTCGCGAGCAGCGCGGAGCCGGGGTCCTTCGGGGCCTCGGGATCGGGATGGGTACGGCCGAGCCGGTCGTCGTCGAGCAGCTGCCGCACCCGGGCGTGACCGGTGACCAGCCACGCCGGGGCGCCCTCGGCCGTACGCACCCGGTGGATGGTGCCCTCGGACTGGAGCGTGCGCAGCCCCGGCGCGAGGTGCAGCACGTTCGTCTGCTCGAAAGGCAGTTGAGCTGGGGTCCTCACTGACGGCCTCCGCCGGAAGGGTCGGTCGGTCATGGCGTGCGGTGGACGATGCGGTCGAACAGCGCGGTGAGCGCGGTCGACGCGGCCGGGGTCAGGCCCGCCCGGCCGAGGTGCTCCAGGGCCGAGTCCAGGTGACCGCGCGACAGCTTCTCGGCCGTGTGCCGGCCGCCGCACTCCTCGACGAGGTCGGCCAGCTCCTGGAGGTACGCCGCCGAGGTGCCGTCGGCGTCCCACAGCCCGCGCAGGCGTCCGGCAGCCGTGCCGTCGGCGGACAGCGCCGCCAGTACCGGGAAGCTCGGGTTGCGCCGCTCGATGTCGCTGCGGACGGGCTTGCCGGTCACCGAGGGGTCGCCCCAGATGTCCTCGACGTCGTTGAGGATCTGGAAGGCGAGGCCCAGGTGCCTGCCCGCGCCGCGCAGGGCGGCCACGACGTGCTGGGGCCGGCCGGCCCGCAGCGCGGGCGTCACCAGTGCGCATTCCAGCAGCGCGGACGTCTTGTCCTCGACGATCCGCTCGTACTCCGCGGTACCGGCGCGCGGGTCCGCCCGGACGGTGAACTCCCGTGCCTGGCCCGCGAGCACCAGATCCGTGACCTCCGCGAAGAGGCCGGAGATCTCCGTGCGGCCGGGGCCGGGATCGTCGACGACCATCCGCAGGGCGAGGGACTGCAAGGCGTCCCCGGCGAGGATGGCCGGGCCGGTGCCGAACACCTTCCACGCGGCCGGACGGCCACGGCGCAGCTCGTCCCCGTCGATGATGTCGTCGTGGACCAGGGTCGCGTTGTGCAGCAGCTCCAGCGCCGCCGCCTGGCACCGCACCGCCTCGGGCCGCACACCGACGCCGTCGGCCGCCGCCAGCATGAGGGCCGAGCGCGTCAGCTTGCCGTTCGGCGCCGGGCCGGGGTGACCGTTCTCGTCCGTGAAGCCGAGGTGGTACGAGCAGATCCGGGCCAGGGTCGGCTCCAGCGCCGACACCTGCCGCCGTATGACGGGTAATACGGTGGACCGCACCGTCCCTCCCCGATTAGTGAATTACTCTGCGGGAATTTCCCGGGCCGTTCCGACCGCTATCCTCAACGACCTCTCCGGATCGTGTCAACGACAGATCGTGAGCCTTCTCGACTTTAGGAAAAACCCCAAAGTCCGGAACGCGCTGCCTCGATTAGACTGCGGTCGGCACCGAGACCGAATTCACGAGAGGCGGAATGGCTGTGTCAGTCGAGCCTGGGCAATTACGTGAAGGCAGGCCATTCGACCCCTACGGCGCGCATCGCGACGACCCGTATTCCTTTCTGGCCGACCTCGTCGAGATGGAGCCGGTGTTCTACGCGCCCCTGCTCGACGCGTGGTGCGTCACCCGGCGCGAGGACATGGTCGCCGTCCTGCGGGACGACCGGAACTTCACGGCGCGCGACCACAACCCCCGCTCCAAGGTCGAACTCCCCGACGACGTGAGCCGGATGCTCCGCACCTGGCGCGGCGCCGGCGCCCTCGCCGTCGGCTCCCTCGACCCGCCCGAGCACTCCCGGATCAGGGACGTCCTCAACATCGGGTTCACCCCGGCCCGGGTCAGGGCCTTCGAACCCACGGTCCGCGCGATCGCCACCAACCTGGCCGAACGCACCGCCGCGTCACCGGAGTTCGACTTCATCACCGAGTACGCCGTCCCGTACGCCCTCGACGTGATCTGCCGGCGCCTCGGCATCCCGGACGAGTACGTGGAGCGCTGCCGCGTCTGGTCCGAGCAGCGCATCGAACTCATGATGCTCCAGAGCTACACCGACCCCGACTGGCTGCGCGAGTACGCCCGGGGGCTGATGGAGTTCGGGGCGTTCGCCCGCTCCCTCGTGCAGGAGCGCCTCGCCTCGCCGCAGGACGACCTGATCAGCGAACTCCTCCACGACGGCAGGGCGGGCACCACGCTCACCGCCGAGGAGGTCTCCGTCCAGGTCCCCACGCTGATCTTCGCGGGCCACATGACCTGCGCGGAGGCGCTCGGCACGATCGTCCACCAGCAGCTGCGCTCACCCGGCGGCTGGGCCGACGTCGTCGACGGGAAGGTCGCCACCCGGGACCTCGTCGAGGAGGGGCTCCGCTTCGACAGCCCGCTGGCCGGCATGTACCGCACCGCGCTCCAGGACGTGACGGTCGGCGGCGTCCACCTCGCGGCGGGCAGCCGGCTCCTCCTGCTGTACGGCGCGGCCGGCCGGGACAGCCGTACCCACGCGTGCCCGGCCGGGTTCAGTCCGGGCAGCGAGTCCTCCGCGCACCTCGCGTTCGGGCACGGCATCCACTTCTGCCTCGGCGCCGGGTTCGCCCGCCTGGAACTGGAGGCCGCGATCGAGGCCGTCGCCGCCACGATGCCCGGACTGACCCTGGCACCGGGGCTGCCGCCGCGCCACCGGCCGGTGTTCCCGCTGCGGGCACTGAGCGAGCTGCGGGTCCGGACGTCCGGGCGGTCGGCGGGGGGCGTGGACGACACGCTGGCTTCCGTAGAGCGCTGATACGACAGGTGACGGCCCGCCGGTTCCGACCGGCGGGCCGTTCTGGTGTACGGCGGGTCAGGCGCGGACCGCCGTCAGGTACACGTAGCCGCTCTCCGGGATGGACCCGAACCGGCGCACGAAGTGGATCAGCGAGTCGGCCTGCTCCCCGCCGACCAGGTCGGCCAGCTTGTCGCGGACCGTGCCGAAGGCGTCGGCCATGAGGCTGAGGGTGCGGATGACGTTGTCGGTGACGTCACGGATCTCGACGTCGACGAAGCCGGCGGCGGCCAGCGTCTTTCGGTACTCCTCGATCGTGCCCAGGGAGTGCACCGCGTAGTTCGCGCAGATGTGGTCCAGGACGACCTGACCCTCCGGGCTGACCGGGTCGCGCTGGATGACGTCGGCGATGGCGAGCCGGCTGCCGGGGCGCAGGACGCGGGCGGTCTCGGCGAGCACCTGGCCCCGGTCGGGCATGTGCCACATCGACTCGAACGCCCAGGCCGCGTCGAAGGAGGCGTCGGGGAAGGGCAGGTCCATCGCGTCGGCGAACTGGAACGTGGCCCGGTCGGAGAGCCCCGCCTCGGCCGTGAGCTCCGTGGCCTCCGCGACCTGGATGTGGCTGACGGTGATGCCCACCACGTCCACCTCACGGGTGCGGGCGAGCCGCCGCGCGGGGTGGCCGACACCGCAGCCGATGTCCAGGACCCGCTGGCCCGCGCGGGCGTCGAGGCCCTCGATCATCAGGTCGGTGAGGCGGTCGGTGGCGACCTCGACGGAGCTGTCGTCGGCGTCGTCCTCCCAGTAGCCGTAGTGGATGTTGCGGCCCCACGCGGAGCCGTAGATCCGGCCGAAACCGTCGTACACGGTGCGGACGTCGCTGGGGGCGGGGGACTCGCTGGGCGTCAGGGCGGGGGACTGGCTGGGGGCTGTCATGAGGTCTCCGTATCGTCGGGAAGAGGGCGCGGTCCGGCCGTGAGCGCGGCCTTGGTGCGGACGGAAACCCGCCGCGCTCGGCCGAGCGCGGCGGGGAGCTGGTGCGGGCGCCGGTGAGGGTGCCGGTTCACTTCCGTTCGAAGCGCAGGAAGCCCAGCTTCAGGCCGCCCGCGCGCCATTCGGCGCCCAGCGCCTGGTTCGCCATCAGGGAGATGCGCATCTGCCGGCGCTCGACGGACGACAGGCTGTCGTCGCTGTCCAGCACCGCCTGCGTCCAGGCGGTGCTCTCGTCCCAGAACGGCGCGGTCTCCGGCGTCGCGTCGACGTCGTCGACCAGCTCGAACCCCGCGGCCCCGGCGGCCTCCGCGTACGCGCGCACCGTCGTCGGCTTCGTGTAGAAGTACTCCGCCCACACGTCGGCCCCGCGGGGACGGGTGATGAAGACCTCCTCGATACACACGCTGCCGCCCGGGCGGATGATGTTCGACAGCCGGTCGAACCACCGCGGACGGTCGAAGTAGCCGCTGCTCTCGATGGCCACGGCCGCGTCGTAGGGACCGCCGTCCTGGGGGAGGTGCATCGCGTCGCAGACCAGCGCGCGAACCCGGCCGCCGACCCCGGCCTCCTGCGCGAACCCCTCGACGATCGGGGCGTGTTCGGGCGCGTTGGTGACCGACGTGACGTCGGCGCCGTATTCCTGCGCCCAGAAGAGCGAGCCGCCGCCGAGACCGCAGCCGACGTCCAGGACCCGGCCCGAAAGACGGTGTTCGGCGCCCCAGATCTTGGCCGCGTACCGCAGCAGCCCCTCCTGGTGAATGCGGATGCTGTGGCGAATGTCGTCGGCCGTGGCGTCGTGCACGTCCAGGGGCGTCCGGGAGGACGGGTAGTGGCCCACGTGGTAGTGAATCCTGGGGCCGGGCCCGTATTTACGGACGAGTTTCGCCGTTTTCTCGTCGTAGTACTGGCCGACTATCCGCACCTCGTCCTGCGGCTCCAGCACTTGCTGAGCTGAGCCCGAAAGCTCGTCCAGATCTGACACAGTCATTCCTCCAGAGCTCGAATTCCGACCCGGAATTTTGATTCGCCCCGAAAATAAGTGGAAGCTATGGGACCCCATCCTGGGAGGGCGGGACCGGCCCTGTCAACGACGCCCGGTGGGTCTAGTAAAAACCCTAAAGGCCAGGGCGGCGGGTCTGGATTAGACTCCGGCTATTCAGCCAACACCCGACGACGGAGTGGGAATGAGTGGCGGAAAGCAGGTCCTGCTGGCCGAGCCGCGGAGTTTTTGCGCCGGGGTGCGGCGTGCGATAGCCATCATCGACCTCGCGCTGGAACGGCATGGCGCACCCGTGTACGTCCGCAAGGAGATCGTTCACAACCACCACGTGGTGCGGGAGTTCCAGCGCCGGGGAGTGCGGTTCGTCGACTCCGAGGAGGAGGTGCCCCGGGGCGCGGTGTGCGTCTTCTCCGCGCACGGCGTCTCCCCGCAGGTACGGGACAACGCCGCCGCGCGCGAACTGGACGTCCTCGACGCGACCTGCCCCCTGGTGGCCAAGGTGCACCAGGAGGCCCTCCGGTTCGCGCGGGACGGCCGTACGCTGCTGCTGATCGGGCACGCGGACCACGAGGAGGTCGAGGGCACCTACGGGCACGCCCCCGACCGGACCGTCGTCGTCGAGTCGGTCGCCGACGCGCAGGCGCTGGACCTGCCCGCCGACGCGCCCGTCGCCTACCTCACCCAGACCACGCTGTCCGTGGACGAGACCAAGGACATCATCGCCGTGCTCCGCAGCAGGTTCCGCGATCTGCGGGGGCCGGGCACCGACGACATCTGCTACGCCAGCCAGAACCGCCAGGACGGCATCAGGGCCATCGCGGACCGGTGCGACCTGGTGCTGGTCGTCGGTTCGGTCAACTCCAGCAACTCGATCCGCATGGTCGAGGTGGCGCGCAGGCTCGGCGTCAAGGCCGAACTGGTGCCGGACGTCAGCCACTTCGACGCCGCCTGGCTGGCCGGCGTGCGCACGGTCGGGGTGAGCGCGGGGGCGAGCGCGCCGGAGATCCTCGTCGACCAGCTGCTCGACCGGCTCGCCGGACTGGGGTACGCGGACACGCTCGTGGAGCGGGTGGCGACCGAGGACGTGGTGTTCTCGCCGCCGGCCCGGCTGACCGGTGCGGCACAGGCGCCGTGAACCTTCCCGAACCGACCGAGAGCGCGGCCACCGCCGCCGACCACACCCGGTGAGGAGCACTGTCCGAGATGGCGCTGCTGGAAACCGTGCGCGACCCGGCGAAACTGCGTGAGCTGACCGCCGGGGAACTGTGTGAACTCGCCGAGGAGATCCGCGCGTTCCTCATCGACCGGGTCTCCGCGACCGGGGGACACCTCGGGCCCAACCTGGGGGTGGTCGAGCTGACCATCGCGCTGCACACCGTCTTCGACTCCCCGCGCGACCGGCTCCTGTGGGACACCGGGCACCAGTCCTACGTACACAAGATCCTGACGGGCCGCCAGGCCGGGTTCGACCGGCTGCGCAAGGCCGGCGGGGTCTCCGGCTACCCGAGCCGGGAGGAGTCCGAGCACGACCTGGTGGAGAACTCGCACGCCTCCACCGCGCTGTCGTACGCGGACGGTCTTGCCCGGGCGGACGCCCACCTCGGACGGCGCGACCGGGCGACCGTCGCGGTCATCGGCGACGGCGCGATGACCGGCGGCATGGCCTGGGAGGCGCTCAACAACATCGCGGGCGGGCCCGAACGGCCGCTCGTCATCGTGCTCAACGACAACCAGCGCTCCTACGCGCCGACCGTCGGCGGACTCGCCGAGCACCTCGCCGAGTTACGGGCCGGGCGCGGGCCGGGCGTCTTCGAACAGCTAGGGCTCGGCTACCTCGGCCCCGTCGACGGCCACGACATCACCGCCCTCCAGGACGCCCTGCGCCGCGCGGTCGCGCTGGGCGGGCCGGTGGTCGTCCATGCGATCACCGCCAAGGGGCGGGGATACCGGCACACCGAGGCCAACGACCTCGACCTCGGACACGCCGTCAAGCCCATGGACCCGCACACCGGGCAGGCGCTCAAGGCGTCGCCCCCGTCGTTCACGTCGGTGTTCGGCGAGACGCTCGTCCACCTCGCCGAGCGGCGCGAGGACCTCGTGGCGATCACCGCCGCGATGGCCGAGCCCACCGGCCTCCTGCCGCTGCACCGCAGGTTCCCGCACCGGGTGATCGACGTCGGCATCGCCGAACAGCACGCGGTCACCATGGCCGCCGGGCTGTCCATGGGCGGCGTGCACCCGGTCGTGGCGATCTACTCCACGTTCGTCAGCCGCGCGCTCGACCAGCTCCTCATGGACGTCGCCCTGCACCGCCGCCCGGTCACGTTCGTCCTCGACCGGTCCGGAGTGACCGGCGACGACGGGCCCAGCCACAACGGCATGTGGGACCTGTCGGTGCTCCAGGTCGTACCGGGACTGCGGATCGCGGCGCCGCGCGACGGCACCCGGCTGGCGGAACTCCTGGCCGAAGCGGTCGCCTGGGACGAGGGCCCGACGCTGCTGCGGTTCCCCAAGGGCCCCGCCGGGGACGACCTCCCCGCCGTCGCCACCTTCAACGGCCTCGACGTGCTGCGCCGTGCCGGCTCGCTGGACGTGCTGATCATCGCGGTGGGCGCGCTGGCCGGACTCGCGCTCACCGTCGCCGACGCGGTACGGGGCCGGGGCATCGGCGTGACGGTGGTGGACCCGAGGTGGGTCACCCCGGTCAACCCCGCCCTCGCCGACCTGGCCCGCCGCCACCGGCTCGCCATCACCGTCGAGGACAACAGCCGCGCGGGCGGCGTCGGTTCCGCGGTCGCACAGACGCTGCGGGACGCCGACGTCCGCACCCCGCTGCGCGAGTTCGGCATCCCGAGGCGGTTCCTCAGCCACGGCTCACGGGCCGAGGTGCTCGCCGCCTGCGGGCTCACCGCCCAGGACATCACCCGGGGCGTGGTGGAACTCCTGGCCGGCCTCGAAGACATCGGCGACCCCGGCATCCGGCCGGTCCGCTCAGGGGAGGAACTATGACGACCGTCGATCTGGGCATGCCCTCACCGCGCAAACTCGCGGTGGCCAACCGCCGCACCTCCCGCCGGATCACGGTGGGCTCCGTCCCGGTCGGCGGCGACGCGCGGGTGTCCGTGCAGTCGATGACCACCACACCCACCACCGACGTCGACGCCACCCTCCAGCAGATCGCCGAACTCACCGCCGCCGGCTGCGAGATCGTCCGGGTCGCCGTCCCCTCGGCGGACGACGCCGCCGCGCTCCCGGCCATCGCCCGCAAGTCGGGCATCCCGGTGATCGCCGACATCCACTTCCAGCCCAAGTACGTGTTCGCCGCGATCGACGCCGGCTGCGCGGCCGTCCGCGTCAACCCCGGGAACATCCGGCAGTTCGACGACCAGGTCGGCGCGATCGCCCGGGCCGCGCAGGACGCGGGGGTGCCGATCCGGATCGGCGTGAACGCCGGGTCGCTGGACCAGCGGCTGCTGCGCAAGCACGGCGGGGTCACGCCGGAGGCGCTGGTGGAGTCGGCGCTGTGGGAGTGCTCGCTGTTCGAGGAGCACGGGTACGGCGACCTCAAGATCTCCGTGAAGCACCACGACCCGGTGGTGATGATCGAGGCGTACCGGCAGCTCGCCGCGCGGTGCGACTATCCGCTGCACCTCGGGGTGACCGAGGCGGGGCCCCGGTTCCAGGGCACGATCAAGTCGGCCGTCGCGTTCGGGGCGCTGCTCGCGGAGGGCATCGGCGACACCATCCGCGTCTCGCTGTCCGCGCCTCCCGTGGAGGAGGTCAAGGTCGGCACGCAGATCCTGGAGTCGCTGGGGCTGCGGCCCAGGGGTCTTGACATCGTGTCGTGTCCGTCCTGCGGGCGGGCCCAGGTGGATGTGCACACGCTCGCCGAGCGGGTCACGGCGGCGCTCGAAGGGTTCCCGGTGCCGCTGAGGGTGGCGGTCATGGGCTGCGTCGTCAACGGGCCCGGCGAGGCGCGCGAGGCCGACCTCGGGGTCGCCGCCGGCAACGGCAAGGGGCAGATCTTCGTCAAGGGCGAGGTGATCCGTACGGTCCCCGAGTCGCAGATCGTGGAGACCCTGCTGGCCGAGGCCGTACGCATCGCCGAGGAGATGGGCGTGGACGTCGAGGCGTGAGCGGCCCCGGGAAACCTCTTTGCGTTAATCCGAAGTTTCTTCCGCGATACGCGGGGGCCATGAATCCGTGCACAGGATCCGGAGGACGAACGCCCTCGCAACGAGGGCGACACGATTCGGGGCCTGTAGCTTTTCGGACATGACGCGAACGTGATAGTCGATGGTCTTCGAGCTGAGATATAACTCCCGGGAGAGGCTTCCGCTCGATAAGCCGGCCGCGACCCCCTCCAGGACCCTTGCCTGGACCGAGCTAAGAATCAAGCCATCGTCTGGCTGAGACGCGTCGCAGGTGTTCTGGTCGTCCATCATGGCATCCATCCCATTCCGTACAGTCGGCCAGGCCGGTAACCGGACAAATGCAGATCGAGAAGCACTGGAATGAGATCCTAGGGAAAGGTCTCGTCCTTTGTCACCGGCGTCCCGCCGTATCCCGGCAGTTTCCGTCCGGCTCGGAAACCCCTCCAGATTTTGCGGAATTCTGACCTGACGCGCATGAACCCTTGGTCACCCCTGGAGGAGGGCCTCGGCGATCATCGCAGCCGTCAGCGTCTGCGCCCCTCTGCCGCTGGTGGGGTCGCAGCCGGTGACCTCGCCGATCCGCCGCAGCCGGTAGTCCAGCGTGCTGCGGTGGACGAACAGGCTGCGGGCCGCCTTGTTCCTGCTGTAGTCGGAGTCGATGAACGCGGTCAGCGTCTCCCACAGGACCTTGTGCGCGCGCAGCGGGCCGATCATCGCGGCCAGGTCGGCGCGCACCTTCTCGTTCAGGGTGACCGCGTACTCGACCAGCACGTCCGAGACCGTGTAGGCGCCGCTCGGGCGCAGCCCCGCCAGCACCAGTCTCAGCACGTGGGACGCCTCGGTGACCCCGTCGGCCAGGCACGCTCTGTCCCGTTCGGCCGTCGCGAGCCAGCCGCTGCCGCCGAGGCACTGGACCAGCCTCGCCACCGCGCGCTCGCCGCTGCCCGGGTCCGCCGCCGGGACGAGGAGGACAACGTTGCTGTCCCGGTGGGTCAGCAGCGCGTCGTCTCCGGCCGCCGCTCGCAGCGCGTCCACCGAGGAGCCGGGGTCCGCGAGCCGCACCACCGCGACCAGGTATCTCGGCGGAAGTCCCTCGGCGATGTCCGCGGGCAACTGCTGGCCGTCGGCGAGGAGATCCGCCAGGTCGGCCGTGGTCTTCTGCCGGTATCCGTCGAGGAAGTCGTGCAGCAGACCGCCGCCGGCCCGCACGATCGCGGCGAGACCGGGGTCGCCCGCCGCTGCCCGGGACAGCAGCTCGACCAGGTCCTCCGGTCCGTCGCCGGTCCATTCCTGCCCTGCGGCCCGCACCTTGGCTCTGAAGTCGGCGACCTTGTCCCTGTCCGGCGTCGAGGGGGGTGCCTCGACAGGGGATGACGACCTCAGGGCCCCGGCGTTTGCCCGGGTCGTCCGGTTTGATCATGTGATGCCGTAGAGGCTGAGGACGAGGGTGCGTTCGGTGTGGGCTCGGCGGCCGGCGGCGGTGTTGACGTACCCGGCAAGCTTGAGCGCACCGCGGATCAGGTCGCGGACGGCGGCGAGGACTGAGGGCGTGTTGTGGGTCCTGACCTGGGACTTGTCCTCGTTGAAGGTCACATCCCGACACCAGTGGACGGTGTTCTCCACGGTCCAGTGCCCGCGAGCCCATGAAGCGATCTCGGCGGCACTCGCTTCCTCGGCGGGCAGGTCGGTGATGGCGTAGACGGTCTCGCTGGACCACTTCTTCGCTCCGTAGAGACGGCGTCTGCGCTGGATGCGCAGGACCTGGGCCGCGTGGGGAAAGAGCAGGCCGTTGACGGTGACGACCTGGACGAGACGCTGTTCGTGGCGGCCGTGGCCGCGGGCGTCGTCACGGTGGATGACGGGGATCTCCTTCCAGGGCAGGGCGTGGAGCTGACGGGCTTGGCCGCGCTGGTTGTTCTTGATGGTCAGCAGGTAGTGGGCGCCGCGTTCGTGCAGGTAGGTGGCGTGGTCGCGTTGGGCGTGGAGGGCGTCGGCGGTGACGACGGCCCCCTTGAGATCGGCGTCGTCGAGCTGGTCGAGCAGGGGTTGGAACTCGGGGATTTCGTTGGTCTTCGCGCCGATCTCGCGGGAGGCGAGGGTGATGCCGTCGCCGTGCCGGACGGCGGAGAGCACGAAGACGCGGCTGCCGTCCGGGCGCTTCGCACTGCGCAGGCACTTGCCGTCCACCGCGATGGCCCGGCGCCGGGAGCGCACCGGTTCGGCGCGGGCGGCCGCCCGGTGGGCGCGGCGCTGTTCGCGTTCGATGCCGCCGTCGGGCATGAGCGGCTCGGGAGAGTGGGACACCGTGGACAGCAGGGGCCGCAGGTGGTCGTAGCCGGCCGCGCTGACCTCACCGGGATCGAGCCGCCCCAGAACGGTGCGCAAGGTCTTCTCGCTCGGGATCCGGTAGCGGCCGCGCAACGGATGGTAGGGCAGACCGAAAGCGGCCAGTTCCTCAGGCGTCGCACGTCGGCACCACTCCGCCGCCGCGGTGATGGAGTCATGGCCCGCCGGGGTCATCGCACAGACCACCAGGGCCAGCAGCGAGGAGACCCGGTAGCGCACCCCGCACGCCCCGCGAGGATCGGTGACCGACTCGAACTCGGCAACCAGGCCGCGGACTTGGTCTCGCGCGGCATCCGAGCCGAGGGCCTCCAGGCGGGGCGCCGGAGAGACGGGAACGACGGCAGGGGATGATGGAGGAACGAACACGGCACCTTCGTGGATCTTGCAGCGTAGAGAACTCCATGATCCACAGGTGCCGTGTTCATCTGCTTCCGAGGCCCGCCAGCATGATCAACCGGCCCAGGCCGGGGCGATCCGGGCAAACGCCGGGGCCCTGATGACGACCTGTCTGTCATTTCGGCCATGTGTCGACTCATCTTCCTGAACGGTGTTCTAACCCGCCTCTTGGAGTACGCGCGCGACAGCGTAAGGATCAGTCTTCGCCGATATCGCCGGAGACCGTGGGGGGTCGTTCCGACGCCGAAGATCCTAACATGACTGCTTGAAACTTTTAAGGCATTGCCCGCAGGCCGCTTTCCGTTATGTCTCGTATCCGGTTCTTTTCTACGGAATTTCCATAGCCGGTGCGACATGGCCCGGATCGGCCCGACGGACGGCACTGTGGCTCCATTCCGTCGTCGAGAAAGGCGACCCGGTTTTCCCGCGATCAGCAGATAGTGATTGTCGATGGCGATGGCACAGGAGATACCGCGGCCCGGTTGTCCTTTCGCAGGAGATGCCCGCGCTGACACCGGTCCGCCCCTGGCCGGCGCCGGGGTGATCGCTCTGCTGGAGCTGGAGGCCCTTGAGCTGACGCCGGGAGCGGTCGTGGCGGTGATCGCCGACGACGAGGCGGGAACAGCACACCGGCTCTTCGGATCCGGCGCCGTACGGGGCCGTCCTGTCCTGTTCTGAACGATGTTTTCAGACAGATTCGCGTCCAGATCTTGCCAGTTGAGGTGTTCAGGACAAGTCGAGGTGCTTGCATATGCGCCGAGGCGGCTTCGTAGCCGCCCGTCACGCAGCAATGAAATTGGGGGATTGTCATGCGCGTACACCTCAAGCACGCCCTCGTGGGCCTCGCGGCCCTGGGATTCGTCCTGGGCGCGCAGACCGCCGCACAGGCGCAGCCCACCACCCCGGAAGCCACCGCCGTCGCGATCACCGCGCTCCGCTCTCCGTACGGCGGGGTCAACCTGTACCTCGACGGCGTCTACGCGGGCCAGGTCTGGTGGAGCCAGGACCCCGGCGGCGACCTCGACAGCGACGGGAGCACCGACCCCGGCGACGCGCTCATCGCGCACGACACCGTCTCCGACGGCTACGGCATCGAGGCGACCCTGCGCACCTCCGACTCGCACAAGGTCACCACGCGCGGCCACGGAGCGCCGTACTGGAGCGACTGGGGCACCGGAAACCTCACCGAGGGCGACACGTACTACGGCGACGCGTGCGTGGTGAAGGGCACCTTCTCGAGCTGCGCGGCCTTCTCCGTCGTCGCCTGACGGCAGCCGTCGCCCGGGTTCACGCGGACCCCAGGCCGATCCCGATGATCGTCTCCTCGCCCTCCACCGGAGCGTGCTGAACAAGGCGGCCGTCGGCGGTGACGACCGTGACCCGGTGCCGGAAGGAGCGGTGGGCCGGGTCGAGCAGGGCCACGCGCAGGGTGACGGGGTCGGTTGCGGTGCCCGGGATGTCGATGCGCTCCGTCCGGTCGTAGGAGTTGGCCGGGTCGTGGTACTCGACGTCGAGGAACGCCTCCCGGACCTCGCCCGACCCGAACAGCGGTACGGCGCGGATGTCCAGCGCGTCGGTGAACGGGTCGTCCACGGGCAGGAACGAGGCCTCGCCGGTGATCGGGGCGCCGGTGCGCGAGGTGCCGTTCCTCAGATGGTGGGTGAACCTCGCGGTCCAGCCCCGTTTCGCCGGGTTGCTCAGCCGCAGCCGCCACAACTGGGCGTCGCCCCCGGGGACCACCCGCAGCGTGTCGGTGCGGGCGAAGGACACCCCGTCGTCGTAGTCGAGCCGGACGTCGATCGCCTCCACGATCCCCGCGTCGATCCGGCCCGGGAACACCCGCAGCGTGAGGAACCCCAGGTCGTCGCCCGGGTCCACGGTGAGCGTCCGGTCGACGCTGGCCCGCGTCGGCAGCTCGTAGGCGAGTTTCTCGCCGGCCCAGCCGGACCCCGCGTCGAAGTGGTACTGCACCCCGACCCGGAAGCCGAGGTCGTACGCGCCGTCGAGGTAGGTCTCGAACCGTTTCGGGCCACGGTCGTTCGCAGTGAGCCGGAACTCCTCGTGTCGGCGGTGGGCCGCGTCGGCGGGATCGCCGTAGTCGATGGACACCTCGGCGGAGGAGAGCCCGACGCGCTCGAAGTCGGCCGGCGAGACGATGTCGACGTTCAGCTTGCGGAAGAACGGGTCGTCCAGGTCGACGTCGATGAGATGGCTGTTCTTGTCGGGGAGTTGGTCCAGGAGCAGGCCGATGAAGCCCTGCGGCGCGTAGGTGCGCTGCACGGCCTTCTTCCGGTCGTAGACGAGCTTGAGCGTCTTGCGCTCCTCCTGCCGGACGAACCTCAGCCGGAAGGACACCAGCGCGGGGGTGGCACCGTTCTGCGGCTGGGTCGGGTCGGTGGGCTTGGTCGGGTCGGTCGGGGTCGTGGACGGGCGGGGCGCGCGGGAGAGCGTGGCCTGGAGGGAGACGGCCTGCCCCGGCGCGGCCACCAGACCGGTGATCTCGGCAACCCGGTCCTGGACGCGCTCCTCCTCCGGCTTGACCCCGCCCGCAGCGCGCCCCCGGCTGAAGCCCGCGGCCTGCGCCGCCGTGATCGCCGCCCGGTTGGCGATGATCCCCTTGGCGACGGCCAGCCGGCGTTCGGACAGCCGCTGGTTCAGCGCGACGATGTTCGGCGCGTCGTTCCCGTCGTAGCTGGCGTGCGCGCTGACCGTCACCTCCTTGGCCCCGGCGAGGCGGTCCAGCCAGGCGTGCAGGGCGGCTGCTCCGCCCGGCGGAGGGGTGTGGCCGGGCGCGGCGCTCTGACTGAACCTGGGGTCGGGCGGGAGCGGCGAGTCGAGCAGGTACGAGGAGTAGACGGGGTTCGAGGGGGAGGGGGAGAAGCCCTGCTCGTGCGGTTGGTCGAAGGTGAACAGCAGCTTGAACGTCTCGGTCACCGGGGCCGGGGCCGGCCAGGCGACGGTGACCGGATGGGTGGTGTCCGGCTGGACGTCCACGGTGATGGTGCCGTTGGCGTCGACGGTGCGGGGCTGGCCGTCCACGGTCACCACCGCGCCCGCCGGGCCCTGCACGCGCAGAGTCTCGGTGGTGCCGGTGGCCGCCGGGGTGTGGCTCAGCCCGTGCCCGGACGGGAGGGGGTCTGGGGTGGCCGAGGTGGTGACGAGCTTGGCGGCGGGGAGCGGGCCGGGGGTGCCGCTGCCTGGGGGAGACCCGGAGCCGGTCCCAGTCCCGGTCCCGCCTCCGGTCGTCCCACCGCCACTTGTCCCACCCCCGGCCGAACTCCCCCCGCCCTTGAGCTTCTTCAACCGCTCCAGCACCGCATCCAACCCCTCAGGCGGATCAGCCCCCTTGAGCTTGCCGAGGTCCAACGACGGCTCGAACCACTTCGACAGCAACTCGCTCTTGAAGAAGTCGAGCGCCCACTTCTCCTTCTCCTCCCGGTCCTGCGCACTGTCGTAGTCGATGACGTCGATCTTGATCGCGCCATCCTGCACGAGCTTCTCGAACCCGGCGTCGATCCCGGCCCGCAGCCAGTAGATCTGCGCCTCGAGACCGGCGGAGAAGTGCGTGTAGACCCGCTCGAAATCGGCGGTGATCGCCACATGCAGATCAGGGGTGAGCGCCGAGTACTGAAGCTCGTAGATCACCCCGACCGGCGTGGCCCCCTTCTCGAACGCCTGCTTGAGGATGGTGGCGCCCTCCTCGGACAGGGCCAGCGAGAAGACGGCCGTCTCGTCGCCCACGAGGGACGGCTTCGTCGCGCCGAGGATCGTCGTGACGGGCACGAAGGCACCGGGCGGAGGCTCGGCGCCGGTCCCGCCGGGCCCCGCGAGATTGAGCGCGACGCAGCGCACGGTCCCGGTGTCCACCGGCGCCGGCGCCAGCCTCGGTTCGGCGCCGTGGAGCAGCCCGGCCGCCCGCGCGAGGATCTTCGCCCGGGTCGCGGCCGGGAGCGTCACCACCGACTGGAACATGAGGAACCCGCCGCCGGTGACCCCGGCGTCGCCCACGGTGGGCCGGTAGCGGATGAACGTGAACGCGGGCGAACCGTCCGGCAGGGTGCCCAGGGAGACCCTGGAGGGCAGGTACCAGAACTGGGCGGGGTCGGCGGAGTCCCTGAGGACCTGGACGCCGTCCTCGTCGAACGTGTCGGAGCCGAGTTGCAGCACGGGGGCCTCCCGGGTCAGGTGGTCGCGGGGACGGTCACGGCGTCGTCGTCGAAGCGGGTCCAGTCCTGTTCTTCGGAGAGACCGTTGCGGAAGAGCCTGCGCACCTTCAGTTCGTAGGAGTCCCGCGCCGGATCGACGAAGTCGAACTCGAACACGCCGGTCGTGCCGGGGCCGGTGAAGTCGAAGGCGTCGGCGAACGACAGCCCGGCGACCGGGTCCTCGGCCCGCGCCTCGACGTGGAGGCGCTCCAGCCCCTTCGCCGCGAAGTCGGCCGGCGAGCACAGGGTCACCGCGCGGTGGCCGCGCAGGTCGGCCCGGACGAAGACGCGGGGCCGCAGCGTGGTCGACCACGGCCCCTCGAACACGGTGGAGTCGCGCATCAGCAGCGTCATCCGGTACCGCACCAGCGCGGCGCGCGGATCGACCCGGTCCACGACGAACGGCCGTACGAGCGGGGTGTCCTCGCTGATCTCCACCGTGTCCTCGGCATGGACACCGTGCGCCGGGTCGTCGTACGAGAAGTCCACCCAGGCCCGTTCCACCTGCGTGAAGTCGAGCGCCGACACGACGGCCACCCTGAGCCGCGCCGGGAACGGGTCGGCCACGTCCACCTGGGGTGCGGCCAGCGGCGCCGACGGCAGGACGTGGTCGCGCTGGTCCGCGCCCCGGTAGGTGATCTCGGCGAACACCGGGCCCGCCGGGTCACCGACGAGGAACCGGTGCCAGGTCGCGTCCGGCTGCTGCGCGCTCAGCCGGACGACGTCGTCCTGACGGACCCGGTGCACCGGGTCGTCGTAGCGCAGCCGTACGTCGATGTGCGGGTACCGGTCGAACGGGAAACCGGGGCGGGTCAGCAGCGGGATCGGCTCCTGGGCGAACAGGTCGCGCGGCTCGACGGCCACGATGTCGCCCAGCACCCGCACCGACGGGGCCGACAGCCTGCCGGGCCGCTCCCCGTCGTCGGCGGGCACCAGGTCCACGGTGAACGTGAGGTCCACCGGCTGGACCATCGCCCCGTCGGCGAGGGCGGAGGGCCAGCTCAGCTCGGCCTCGGTGTGCTGCGCGTCCAGCCGCACCGTCTTGATGGTGGTGCCGTAGGCCGCGGACGCGGTGACGAACCGTACGGGGTCGTGGACGAAGTCGGCCTGGGAGACGACCTTGAGGCGGCGCCGTTCGAACCAGGGGTCGTCGGCGTCGACACTGATGATCAGCCGGTCCGGGTCGAGACCCGCGCCGAACTCCCGGAACAGGCCGCTGAGATGGCCCTGCGGATAGATGGTGCGGCGTACGGTGGTCCGCTCCGACAGGTCGACGTCGAGCCGTTTCTTGTCGACCCGGTTGTAGTGCGTGCGCCGGTAGGTGAACGCGCCCGACGGGGTGCTCCGGCTCGGGGCGAACGCGCTGACCACCTCGCGGGCCCGGTCCCAGCCGTCGGGCTCCTCGCGCAGCGGGGCGAGCGAACTCTCGAAGAACGCGTCGGTGATCATGTCCCGGGCGCGTGCGGCAGCCGCGTCACGGCGCTGCGCGAAGGTGCCGGTCTCGTCGTCCTCCGGGATGAACGTGTCGACCTCGTAGACGATCGCGCGCTCCTCCTCCAGCCGCTCCATCACGTCCTGGATCTGCACCGAGTCGAACAGTCCCTCGTGGCCGAACGACGTGTCCAGGATGTCCTGCACCCGGTCCCAGTCGATGGTGAGCTTGACGTGGTAGGCCGGGCGCAGCGCGAGGTAGTCGAGGCTGTACACGACCCCGATCGGCGAGAGTTCGCCGTGCATCGCCTGCTCCAGGACGGTCGTGCCGCGCTCGTCCAGCTCGACGGAGAACGCGGCCCTGTTGTCGCCGTACAGGGAGGGCTTGGCGGCGTGCCGGGCGGTCCGTACGAAGACCGAGCCGTCGCCGCCCTGGTCGCCGTGGCCGAACAGCATCAGCGACACCGACCCGTCGATCACCGGCAGCGGGGACACCAGCGGGGTCTCCCTCAGACCCGCCAGGCTCTTCAACGCGGCGGTCACGTCGGCCAGTTCGGCGGCGGTCAGGCCCAGGTGCACGTCGAAGTCGGCGAAGCCGCCGCTGTAGGTCTGCGACCGGAACTTGATCAGTTGGAATGACGGCACCTCCAGCGCGCCGTCCGCGCGGGTCACGAAGCGCGGTGCCAGCGGCATGCAGTAGAACTGCCGGGGGTCGGCGTGGTCACCGAGGATCAGCGTGTCGTCGATCCGGTAGTACGGAGGCTTCTCCTGAAGCATGGGAGCCGCCCCTCTCAGGTGGGGATCTCGATGATGAGGACCTCATCGGTGCCGGCGCCCTGGGCGTGCACCGCGGCGCCGCCGTCGACCGGGAAGAGGTCGACCTGCCACTCGTAGCGCTTCATCGTCCGGTCGAGGACGACCCGTTCGTACGTCTTCTCGCTGTCGCCCTTGCGGAAGACGAGGGTCTCGGTGTCCTCGATCTGGTTGGCGGGGTCCGTGTAGTGGAGCGTCACCTTGGCCAGCTTGATGACCGACCAGTTGACGAGGTCCGGCACCACGGTCACCGTCAGGGTGTCCGAGGCGGGGCCCACCAGGAGCAGGGAGCCGGTGAGCGTCTGCTCGCCCGAGTCCTTGTCGCTGCCGTCGCGGAACGTGGTGACCGTGCGCCAGGTGACCTTCCCGGCCCGCTCGTCGATCACCGGGAACCGCCAGTCCAGGAACCGCTTGTCCTTCGACAGCGCGACCGAGTCGGTCTGCCGGTAGCCGTTGACCTCGTCCTCGTAGGAGAGATCCAGGAAGATCGTGTCCACCGAGCGCTCGAAGTCGCCGCGCGTACGCACCTGGACCGTCCGGTTCGCGGAGAACGGGTCGTCGACGTAGAACCGCTGGCCGGTCAGACCGCTCAGGTTCCGCACGAACTCGCGTCCGTCCTGCATGAAGTACTTGACCGAGCCGCCGTACGGCTGGACCGGCTGGAGCAGCACCTCCTTGACCGACAGCCTGGTCGTCCGCTCGTCGATCTGGAACCGCTGGACCAGCGGCGCGCCGCCGTTCACCGCCGGGTGCTCCAGGGTCAGCACGGCCCGCTTGACCTGCTCGAAGTTCATGTCGCCGAGCTCGATGTCGACCAGCCACAGGCCCAGTTCATCGATGTTGATGACCAGGTCGGTGGTGGTGTCGGTGACCCACGGGGAGGTGAACGTACGGCTCTCGCCCACGTAGTTGACGACGTACTGGTACCTGAACTCGCCCGTCGCGCCGTCCATGAACGCGGTGAACTTGCCGAGGTCCTCGGGCCCCCGGAAGGTGAACGTCTGGATGCCGTGCTGCGATGTGTGCGGGGGGTAGTCGATCTTCACCTCCACGCTGAAGATCGGCAGCTGCGCGAAGTCGGCGTTGACCAGGATGTTCAGGTTGAGCTGGCGGAAGAACGGGTCGTCGGTGTCCACCAGCTGCATGTAGTCCGGCCAGTTGTAGCCCTGGCTGGGCAGCGACTGGATGTTGTTCTGCGGGTTCACGTCGATGCCGAACACCTGGTTGCGGGTCACCTCGATCCGCACGTCGGCGATCTTGTTGGTGGTGACCTCGCGGTGGATCTTCTCGTAGTCCTCGTCGCGCCACTTGGAGATGTCCCGGCTCTCCGGCGGAATCGCCTCCAGGATGTTGCGCTGGATCATGTCGTCGAGCTGCTGGGTGACCGAAGCCTCCAGCGTGCTCAGCATCTTGGCGACCTCGGGGTCGCTGGTCTCCAGCGTGCCGGGATCGCTGAACACGCGCCGGGACTCGGAGTTGACGAAGAGCTCTTCGATCTTCTCCGTCACCTCGTCGTCTCCGCAGAAGCTGTCGTCGATGTTCAAGTCCTGCATGAAGCTGTAGAACTTCTGGGCGGTCCAGGTGCCGGTCACCGTGACCGGGGGCACCCGGCCGGCGAAGTGCAGGTGGTACTGGACCCAGACGCCCCCGGCGCCCTGACCGCTCATCGCCGCCTCGAAGACGGGCACGCCGAACTGGCTCAGTTCGGCGGAGATCGCCACGACGTTGTTGCCGTACATCGACGGCACCCCGGCGTGGCGGACCTTCTGCACCAGCGCACCGCTGTCCGACAGGACGCTCACGGCGACTTCCGCCTTGGTCACGGCGGGCTTGGAGAGGGTGACCTGGTCGGGCTCGACCGGCGGGGCTCCCGGCCCGCGGCGCGCGGTGACGTGCTGGGCGAACCGGGTCCGGACGCTCTGGTCCTGCTCCGGGGTCAGCGCCAGCTCCACGTCCATGAAGACAAGACCGGCCCCGACGCCGCCGCCCGGCAGCGGCCTCGCCGAGCGGTACTTGATGAACTTGAACACCGCCCGGCCGCCGGGGTCCCTGCGCAGAATCACGTTCTTCGGCAGTACGTAGCCCAGCCTGTCGTCGATGTCGTCCAGGTAGACGAGGGCCTCGGGGAGATCCAGGGCTCCGAGGAACTGCAGCATGTCGTACTCCTCAGTGGTGGGGGGTGGTGATGAGGCCGGCGAAGTCCCGGGTCCGCCGTTCGGGCTTCCCGGCGACGGTCAGTTCGGCGACGAGGACCATCCAGCCCGCCGTGCCGCCGAGCGCGGCGCGGGCCGCGGCCTGCCGGTCGCCGTCGAGGGACGCGGACAGGGCGGTGGTCCAGGGCGGGATGCCCGAGCTGGTGCCCTCGGCGACGGCCGTCCAGACGCCGTCCGGCGACTTCGTCTCGACGGCGACCCGGGTGACCCGTACCTGGACCGGGTGGACGTCGGCGCCGGGTCCCAGCGCGCCGCGCAGGGCGTCGCGGCGTGCGTCCGGCAGGTCGATGCGGCTGGTGACCTGGAGGAACGAGACCGTGTCCGCTTCGATTTCGATGAGACGAACGGCGTCCGGGGTGTCGAGGAACGGGCCGGGTGGGACGTAGGTCCAGGTGTCCGGGTGGCCGGGGTCGGGGTGCAGCTCGACGCCGTCCACGAGAACCGGCGGGTCGACGTCGATGGTGAGGAAGTCCCGGGGAGGTACCGGGGCGGACCAGTCCCCGGAACCGGCCCGCCAGACCACGCCGGGCCGGAACGGCGAGGTCGCCACCCAGCGGATGTCCGCCTGCGGCCGGTCGGCGTCCAGCCGTACCGTCTGCGGCTCCGCCTCCTCGTCGCCCTCCGGCCGCCACTGGACGGTCAGCGGGCCGCTCGCCGGTGCGTGCCGCAGCCGGGCCAGGTGGGCGCCGAAGCCGGGGAGCGTCGCCGGGTCCAGCTCGACGCGCCGCCGGTCCACCGGCACCTCGACCGGCAGGCCGGGGCCGAGCGGCCGGACCGTGATCGTCGCCGGGGGGTCGGTCTCCGTGACCGGGACGGCGAGCACCGGGCCCGCCGCGTCCACCCGCCCGACCGTCACGCCGCCGGCCGTGCGGACCTCGGCGACGGCGAGCGCGGTGAGCGCGCGGGTGGCGCGGACCACGGCCAGCGGGAGCGGGAACGCGTCGGGGGGAAGCGTCAGCAGGGTGGTGTCCGCCGGGCGCCAGGGGCCCTCCAGCTCGCCGACGCTGTCCAGCACCGCCCGCAGGCGTACTTCGCCCTGGAGCCGTTCGCCGGGCGCGAGGGTGATCTGAGTGGACGTCACGCCGCCGGGCGCGGTCAGGGTCACGCTCGTGGTGACCTCCTGCGGGCGGGTGGCGGACGGCGGGACCCTCAAGTCGGCCAGGAGCAGGGCGAGTCCGGCCACCGGGGCGGGCAGGTTCGCGGCGAACGTCACCGTGGTGCGGCCGGTGGGCAGTACGGGGGCGTCGACCTCGCGGACGTACCGCTGCGGATCGTCGGCCAGTGCGCGGGACGCCGCCTGGAGGTCGAGGGTCAGGATCCGGTCGACGTCCACGGCCGTGGGGTCGGCCAGGTCCAGGGCGAGCGTGGCTGCCGGGACCTGGTCCAGCAGGCGGTGCAGCGGTCCGGCGGCCGGTTCGGGGCGGGTCACGGCGGAGCGCAGGCGCAGGGCGAGCGCGGTGGCCCGGTCCGGCAGGGAGGGGGCGCCGAACACGGACTCGTCGAGGGCGGTGGCGAGAGTGTCGAAGGGGAGCACCGCGCCCGCGCCGAAGCGGTGGGTCAGCGTGGCCAGCAGGACCTGCGGGTCGACGGTCGCGCGCAGGGGCAGGGTCGGGGCGACGGCCCGGAAGGTGAGGCGCAGCGCCGCGTCGAGCGGCATCGTCCCCGTGCGCACCAGGCGGGCGGCCAACACCGCCGCCTCGGCGGGGAGTTCGGCGACGACCCGCGTCGTGGTCAAGGTGTCCGGGCCCAGGAGGACGGGCGGGAACAGCCTGCCGAGTCCGGTGGTCACCTCCAGGACGCCGCTCAGCGGCTCGGCCGCCGACAGGAGCAGGGGGGTCCCGCTCGCGGCGGCGGCTTCACCGGCCGCCGTCAACGGGGCTGCGACGGCGAACCCCGCCTCGATCCGGCCGACGGCCGTGAGGCCCTCGCGCAGGAGGGTGACCAGCAGGGCGACGCCGCCCTCCGGCAGGGGCTCCAGGGTGAGGTCGGAGGGCAGGAGCACGCCCAGGCCGAGCAGGTCACGCGCCCGGAAGGCGGCGCCCGGCAGGGCGGCGAGGGGATGGCCGAGGTCCGGAAGGCCGGTGAGCGCGGTCATGAAGCGGGCGCCGTGCGCAGCGGTACGAGGATGGTCGCCGAGGTCTCGCGCCACGCGCTCTCCCCGACGCCGCCGCTCTGCCACCAGGTCTGGGTCTGGTAGCGCAGCGGCGGCACCGGTACGCCGGTCAGCAGCGGCTGGATCGGGGTGCGCACGGTGGTCTCCGCCGACAGCTCCGTCTCCGTCAGCCGTACCGTGCCGCCGTTCTGCACGACCACGATGAACGCGGTCACCCGGTCCGTGGGCCGGTCCAGGGCGGTGAACATCGACGCCACCGCCTCCACCTGGATCGCGCGGGTGAGCTGCGGATCGGCCGTGCGGTCGTAGACCCGGTCCCATACGGCCTTCCGGTCGGGCTCGGTCACCACACCGCTCTGGTCGAGGACGATCCGGTCGGGCCCGCCCGCAGGCAGCGGCTCGCCGGGCACCAGGACGATCTCCGCCCGCTCGTCCGGGGCCAGCCTGCGGCCCGCCGCGAGCCCCTCGACGCGCAGCGGCACCTCCCGGTCGCCGAGTACGGCGCTCACGCCGAGCCGGTCGACGCGGGCCGGGCTCTCGGTGCCGTTGGCGAGGGTGCCCGTGATCCGGTCGGTCCCCACCTCGCCCAGGGTGAGCGTGAGGGCGTCGCCCACCATGTTCTCCAGGCGCAGTTCCAGCGGGATGTCCTCGGGCTGGTCGCCGTCCGCGCCGATCCGCACCTCGCCGCGCAGCAGACTGAGCGAGGAGCCGAGCAGCGCCTCGTACACGAGCCGGAAGTCGCCGTACTTCAGCGTCTCGGCGTGCGTCACCCCCAGCTCCAGGTCGATCAGCGCGCCGGGCCGGGAGGTCAGCGCCGAGGGCGCGGCGCCGCCTTCGGGCAGGGCGAGCCGCAGGACCGGCTGCGCCTCCGGTAGCACCGCCACCCGGACCGGGCGGACCGCTCCGTCGGCCCTGGCCCGGTCCTCCAGGGTCGGACGGGCCTGTTCCAGCCGGCGCGGGTCGGTCACGGCGCGGGCGAAGAACTCCGCCGTGATCCGGATGTCCGCCTCGCTCGCGGCGTCGGCGGCGCGCACCCGCAGCGCGGGCCCGGTGGGGGTCCGGGCCAGCAGGAACCGGTCCGGCACGAAGAAGAACTGCTCCGGGCGGACCGGGTCCTGCCAGTACGAGTGTCCGCGCCCGTCGAAGGAGATCCGCAGCCGCCGCATCGGGGAGACCGGGCCCACCGCGCCGCCGAGGCGTTCCAGCTGGGCGGGGGAGAGGACCAGGGGGGTCGGCGGGGAGACCCAGTCGAGCTCCACGACCTGCTCCTGGTAGACGAACTCGCCGGTGTCGTCCATCCGGTAGTCGGTGGGCACGCCCACGGCGATCCTGCGCATCACCGCCAGGCTCACGCCGTACTGCGGCGACGACATCGCGGCCAGGAGTTGCTCGCGCAGGCCCGGCGTGGAGAGGGGCAGCTCGGCGACCATGTCCGGGAGGTCCCAGGTGACCTTCGGGAACTCCAGCTTGTGCGTCATCTCGCCGCCGCCCCCGGTCACCGGCAGCAGGTAGGCGAGCGAGACGACGACGGAGTGCGTCAGCGCGCCGATGCCGGGTCCCGACGCGGGTGACGGCGTGGTCGCCAGGGTCACCTGGAGGGTGTCCACGCCCGCGCGGTCCGTGATGGCGATACGGGGCTCGTCGGCCCGGCCGACCCGGTCGAAGACCAGCGTGTAACGGGGCAGGGCCCACTTCTGCGAACCGTCCGGGCTCTCGTAGACGTCGGCGTCGGTGGGGGCCGCGCTCGGCGCGACCGGCACGGTCAGGTCGGCCCGGCGCAGGTACGGGAACGGTTCGAACCGCAGGTCCGGGTCCAACCCCTTGATCCTCGGTCCGGCCCAGGCGGGGAGCGGGTCCTTCGGCACGATCGGCGGACCCACCAGGTCCGGCCGCCGACGAGGGCCCCGGAAGATGTCCCGTAACCGCATGTCGTCCGGCGGGCCCCCGAAATGGTTGCTCACGTCCACCACATCCCCGTCCCGCCCCAGGATCTGCTTCTCCGATTTCCACAAGTCGAACTTGGGGAAATTTGATGCCATTTCTCAACATACAGGCGACCTGTGCTGGATGCCCGATGTAATGGCGAGGACGACCCTGACGAGGGAACGGACGGCCTCGGGGGTGACGAACAGGGCGACGGGATCGCGGAGTTGCCCGCGCTGCTGTGCTCGACGGTCTGGACGTCTGCCGGTGTCGGTGTCATGTCGGAGCCCTGTCGGGGCTGTCGGTGACTTGTCGGCCGGGGTTGGCACCTTTCCGGTGACAGCCGCCCGCAGTTCACCGGGCGGCCCCCTTCCGAAGGAGCCACCATGCGCACCCCCGTCACGATCATCGGCGCCGGACTGGGCGGACTCACGCTGGCCCGCGTCCTGCACGTCCACGGCATCCCCTCCGTCGTCTTCGAGGCGGAGCCCTCCCCGTCGGCGCGTACGCAGGGCGGGATGCTCGACATCCACGACTACAACGGCCAACTCGCCCTCCAGGCAGCCGACTTGACGGACGAGTTCCGCGCCATCGTCCTGGAGGGCCGCGAGGCGATGCGCGTCCTCGACCCGGACGGGACCGTCCAGTTCGAGCAGGCGGACGACGGCACCGGCGGGCGCCCCGAGGCGATGCGCGGCGAGCTGCGGCAGATGCTGATCGACTCCCTCCCGGCCGGCACCGTCCGGTGGGGACACCGGGCCGCCGGAGTCCGCGCGCTCGGCGCGGGCCGCCACGAGGTGACCTTCACCGACGGCACCACCACCGTCGCGGACCTGCTGGTCGGCGCGGACGGAGCCTGGTCGAAGGTCCGGCCGCTGCTCTCCGGCGCCGTGCCCTCGTACGCCGGCACGTCGTTCGTCGAGACGTACCTGTTCGACGCCGACACCCGGCACCCGGTCGCCGCGAAGACCGTCGGCGGCGGAATGCTGATCGCGCCCTCACCGGGCCGGGAGATCTTCGCCCACCGGGAGAGCGGCGACACCCTCCATATGTACGTGGCGCTGTCCAAGCCGCTGGACTGGTTCGCCGGCATCGACTTCACCGACGCAGCCACGGCCACCGCGCGCATCGCGGCGGAGTTCGCGGGCTGGGCACCGGAACTCACCGGGCTGATCACCGACACCGACACCCCGCCCGTCCTGCGCCCCCACCACGCCCTGCCGGCTGGCCACCGCTGGGACCGGGTACCCGGGGTGACCCTGCTCGGCGACGCCGCCCACCTCGCGGCGCCGAACGGCGAAGGCGCGAATCTGGCCATGCTGGACGGCGCCGAACTCGGCAAGACCCTCGCCGCGCACCCCGACGACACGGAGGCCGCGCTTGGCGCGTATGAGGAGGACATGTTCCGACGGGCCACCCAGACCGCCGCGTTCGAGGGCGCCGAGATGCTCGGGATCGACTCCGAGGAGAACACGGCCCGGGGGCTGATCGGCAGGCACGCCGAGAACGCGGGCTGAGGCTCGCGGATCGCGGCGAGATCGGGCGGAAACGCACCCGCGACAGTGGTATCGGCTCGTGTACAGGGGACACTCTCGCGGGGGGAGTAACGGGTGCCGCAGACGTCGCGGGGTTCGCAGACGGGGGAAGGGGATGCTTCGGTCGCGCGTCCGCCCCAGCATCCGCCCAAGTGGGCCTGGTGGCTGGTCGGCATCGTGATTCCGCTGCCCGTCGGCCTGTTCCGCCTCACCAACGTCGACAGCCGTATCGTCTACTCGATCCACAACCAGCACACCGGCGGAGCTTCCGCTACGACACGGCACGGCACGGATGGAAACTGGTCAGCCGAAACAGCGGCAAATGCGTCGCCCTGCCCGCAGGAAGCGGCGACCAGGAACAAGCGCTCCAGGAAGACTGCGCCGGCGACACCTGGCTGCTCTGGCGCACCTGACCGATTCGCGGAGAGAGAACTCAAGGAACCTCTCACACGACTTCGGACCGCGAGTGCTTGATCACGCCGCCCGGGTGGCCCTGCGCCGGTAGACCAGGTACGGCCTCGCGAGGTACCCGACCGGCGCACTCCACACGTGTACGAGCCGGGTGAACGGCCAGACCGCGAAGAGGAGGCAGGCGCTCAGCGCGTGGAGGCGGAACAGGAGGGGAGCTTCGGAGATCGCCGAGGGGCGGGGGCGCAGGGTGAAGACGCCCCGGAACCAGAGGGAGACGCTCTCGCGGTAGTCGTAGCCGGGGCCGAAGACGTTGTGCGCGGAGGTCGCCGCGATGCCGAGCAGGACCGTCAGGGCGAGCAGGGGGAAGAGGAGTCTGTCGCTGCGGTCCGTGGTGAGCCGGATCCGCCGGGCCAGCAGCCGGCGCGCGCACAGCAGGCCCAGCCCGGTGACCATCGCGAGCCCAGCAGCCGAACCGAGCCAGACGGCCACGGTGTGGTACGCGTGCTCGCTGATTCCCGCCGACGCGGTCCAGGCCGCCGGGACCGCGAGCCCCACCACGTGCCCGGCGATCACCAGGAACGCGCCCAGGTGGAACAGCGGGCTGCCCCAGCGCAGCCACCGGTGTTCGAGGAGCTGACTGGTGTGGGTGGTCCACCCGAACTGGTCGTGGCGGTAGCGCCAGACGTGCCCGGCGGCGAACACGGCGAGGCAGGCGTAGGGGAGAGCGACCCACAGGAGGAGGCCGCTGGTCGAGACGTTCATCGGGGGTCTCCTGGCCGGGCGGGCGGTGCGTAAGCCTCCGGCGACGCGAACTCGCCGGCGCTGTGGGTTCCGTAGGGCGAGAGGCCGACCTCCTCGCCCGGCGGGCCCTCGGCGGCCAGCCGCGCCACCGCCGCGCGGTCGGCCTCGGTGGGCGGCGGGAGCAGGCTCAGCAGCGCGGCCAGGACGTGCCGGTACGGGGAGGCGGCGTCGTCGAGGGCGTGGTGGATCAGCTCCAGACCGCGCCGGTGCTGACGCAGCGGAGCCTCCCCGCCGCGCGGACCGGCCAGCGCCGCGAACTCCAGGACGACCGGCAGATGGTCGGGCAGCTCACCGCCGCCGACGTCCCAGCCGGCCGCGCGGAAGCGCTGGTTGAGGGTCAGCAGCGCCATGCCCCGGCGGCGGGTGTCTCCGTGCAGGTAGTAGGTGAGGTACAGACTGCTGCGGCGCCGCAGGTCGAACATCTCGACGTAGTGCCGCTCCAGGGCCTGCGGCTCCTGGGAGGTGAGCCAGACGGTGAACGCGGTCAGGTGCCCGGCGGCGGAGGAGGACGGCAACGCCTCGACGGCGTCCGTCAACTCTGCGCGGGCCGCGACGAGTTCACCGTCCGGGTACTGGAGCAGCAGCGAGCACAGCCGCAGGAGCAGAGCACGCGCCTCGGCCTCCTCGGGGGCAGGGCGGCGTACGGCGGCCCGGACGCGGGTGCGGACCATACCGGTGACCGTCGACGGGAGTGGGCTCACGGTCGTCCTCCCCGCAGGGTCGGCATGCCGAGCGACACCCGGCGATCACTGGTCGCCTCGACGGGGCAGCGGTTCTCCAGCGCCGCCACGTCCTCCTTGTGCGCGGCCGGAACGACGTACCGCTCCTCGTACTTGGCGACGGCGAGCAACCGGTGCAGGTCCTCGGCGTCGCGCGGGGTGAGGTGGACGGCCTTGAGGGCCTCGGTGTCGCCGAGGGTGCGCGCCCGCATGTACGACCGCAGCGCGGTGAGCTTCATCAGCACCCCGGCGACGACGTCCGTGTCCCCGGCGGTGAACACCTCGGCCAGGTACTCCAGCGGGATACGCAGCCGGGTGACGGCGGCGAAGACGTGGTCGGGGTCGTCCTGGTCGCCGCCCGCGCCGGTCACGGCGTCCAGCACCGGGGAGAGCGGGGGGACGTACCAGACCATGGGCAGGGTGCGGTACTCCGGGTGCAGCGGGAGGGCGATCCGGTGGCGGACGGCCAGTTCGTACACGGGGGAGCGGCGGGCGGCGTCCAGCCAGTCCTCGGGGATTCCCGCCTCCCGCGCGGCGGCGATGACCTGAGGATCGTGGGGGTCGAGGAAGACGCCGCGCTGCGCCTCCAGGAGGTCCTGCGGGTCCGGGGTCGCCGCGGCTTCGCCGACGCGGTCGGCGTCGTACAGGAGCAGTCCGAGGTAGCGCAGCCGGCCGACGCAGGTCTCCGAGCACACGGTGGGCTGTCCGGCCTCGATGCGCGGGAAGCAGAACGTGCACTTCTCCGCCTTGCCGGTGGCATGGTTGACGTACACCTTCTTGTACGGGCACGCCGTCACGCACATCCGCCAGCCCCGGCAGCGGTCCTGGTCGACGAGGACGATGCCGTCCTCGACCCGCTTGTACAGCGCGCCGGACGGACAGGCCGCCACGCAGGCCGGGTTGAGGCAGTGCTCGCACAGGCGGGGCAGGTGGAAGAGGAAGGTCCGCTCGAACTCGAACTTCACCTTCTCGGCCCAACTGCCGCTGAGGTTCGGGTCGTTGCCGGCGTTCTCGGGTGCTCCGCCGAGGCCGTCCTCCCAGTTGGCGCCCCAGGTGACGGCGGTGGGTCTGCCGGTGAGGAGGGAGCGGGGGCGGGCGACGGGGAGGTCGGTGCCGGTGGGGGCGGTGACGAGGTTGTCGTAGTCGTAGGTGACGGGCTCGTAGTAGTCGTCGATGGACGGCAGATCGGGGTTGGCGAACAGCGACAGCAGACGTTTCACCCGGCCGCCGGAGCGCAGGACGAGGCGTCCTCGCCGGTCGAGGGTCCAGCCGCCCTTCCAGCGGGACTGGTCCTCGTAGCGGCGGGGGTAGCCGACGCCGGGTTTGGTCTCGACGTTGTTGAACCAGGCGTACTCGACGCCGGGACGGTTGGTCCACGTCTGCTTGCAGGTCACCGAACAGGTGTGGCAGCCGATGCACTTGTCGAGGTTCATCACCATCGCCACCTGGGCCATCACGCGCATGTCAGTACTCCACGTCCTGTGAGCGGCGGCGGATGACGGTGACCTCGTCGCGCTGGTTGCCGGTGGGGCCGTAGTAGTTGAAGGCGTACGTCAACTGGGCGTAGCCGCCCGCGAGATGGGTGGGTTTGACCAGGAGCCGGGTCAGGGAGTTGTGGATGCCGCCGCGCCGGCCGCTGACCTCGGTCTTCGGGACGTTCACCGTGCGGTCCTTGGCGTGGTACATGTACACCGTGCCCTCGGGCATCCGGTGGGTGACCACCGCGCGGGCGGCGACGACGCCGTTGCGGTTGTACGCCTCGATCCACTCGTTGTCCTTGACGCCGATCTTCGCGGCGTCGGCGGTGGACATCCAGATCACCGGCCCGCCCCGGGACAGCGCGAGCATGTAGGCGTTGTCCTGATAGGCCGAGTGGATGGACCACTTGGAGTGCGGGGTGAGGTAACGGACCGTCACCTCAGCGCGTTCACCACCGAGTTCCTCGTCGCCGTAGTGCCGGTGGGCGTTCAACGGGGGTCGGTAGACGGGGAGTTGCTCACCGAGTTCGGCGATCCAGTCGTGCTGGACGAAGAAGTGCTGGCGGCCGGTGAGGGTGTGCCAGGGCTTGAGGTGCTCGGTGTTGATGACGAACGGCGAGTAGCGCCGGCCGCCGGTCTCGCTGCCGGACCACTCGTACGAGGTGAGGACCGCTCGGGGCTGGGTGCGGGTGTCGGCGAAGGTGATGCGCTCGGCCTCGCGTTCGGCGGCCAGTGCCACCAGGCCCTCGCTGCCGGTGCGTTCCTCCAGCCGGCGGAAACCCTCGGTGGCGAGGCGGCCGTTGGTGGTGCCGGACAGGGCGAGGATCGCCTCGCACATGTCGTTCGCGGTGGCGAGCGAGGGGCGTCCGGCGGCGATGCCGTCGCGTACGGTGCCGCCTCGGCGCCGGAGGTCGTCCAGTTCCTGGTCCGGGTGGACGGTGACACCCTTGGTGGTGGTGCCGAGGGTGTCGAGCAGCGGGCCGACGGCACGCATCTTCTGCGCCGTCGCGGCATAGTCCCGTTCGACGACGACCAGCTTCGGCATGGTCAGCCCGGGCACCGGCTCGCACTCGCCGAGCTTCCAGTCCCGTACGACACCGCCCGGCTGGGCGAGTTCGTCGGGGGTGTCGTGCAGCAGCGGCACCGCGAGGACGTCCGTGCGGGTGCCGAGGTGCTCCTCGGCCAGCTCGCTGAACCTGTCGGCCATCGCCAGGAACGCGTCGTAGTCGGTGCGGGCCTGCCAGGGCGGCGGGATGGCCGGGGTGAAGGCGTGCACGAAGGGGTGCATGTCCGTGCTGGACAGGTCGTCCTTCTCGTACCAGGTCGCGGCCGGCAGGACGACGTCGGCGAGCAGACCGGTCGACGTCATGCGGAAGTCCAGGGTGACCAGCAGATCGAGCTTGCCCTCGGGCGCCTCCTCCCGCCACACCACGTCCTTCGGGCGCCCCTGCGGCGGGGTCTCCTCGGAACGGACGGCCGCGTCGGCGCCCAGCAGATGGCGCAGGAAGTACTCGTTGCCCTTGCCCGAGGAGCCGAGCAGGTTCGCCCGCCACACGGTGAGCACCCGGGGGAAGTTGGCCGGGTCGTCGGGGTCCTCGGCGGCGAACTTCAGCCGCCCGGCCTTGAGTTCGGCGACGACGTACTCGGCCGTCTCAAGCCCTCGGGCCTTCGCCTCGTCCGCGAGGTCGAGCGGGTTGCGGTCGAAGCCGGGGTGACCGGGCGTCCAGCCGAGCCGGATCGCCTGCGCCAGACAGTCGGCGGTCGCCTTCCCGGCGAACCGTCCCGTGCCCAGCGGCGACGCCAACTCGTCGGGCCCGAACGCCTCGTAGCGCCACTGGTCGGTGTTCAGGTACCAGTACGAGGTGCCCGCCATGTGCCGGGTGGGCCGCTGCCAGTCGAACGCGAACGCCAGGTGCTGGAGGCCCGTGAGCGGACGGATCTTCTCCTGCCCGACGTAGTGCGCCCACCCGCCGCCGTTGACGCCCTGGCAGCCGGTCATCGTCACCAGCGCGAGGAACGCCCGGTAGATGGTGTCCGAGTGGAACCAGTGGTTGGTCCCCGCGCCCAGCGCGATCATCGAACGCCCTTGCGTGCGCTCGGCGTTGCGGGCGAACTCCCGCGCGATCCGGGCGGCCTGGACGGCCGGCACCGAGGTGACCGTCTCCTGCCAGGCAGGGGTGTACGGCTGGGAGGCGTCCTCGTACGACGTCGGCCACGTGCCCGGCAGCCCGGGGCGGTGGACGCCGTACTGGGCCAGCATCAGGTCGAACACGGTCGTCACCAGCCGCCCGCCCACCGTACGGACCGGCACGCCCCGCACCATCGTCGAACCGCCCTCCGTGGCCCCCTCGTCGAAGCGGGGCAGCGCGATCTCGACGGTGTCCTCGGCGCGGCCGATGAGGCTCAACTCCGGTACGACACCGTCCAGACCGAGGTTCCAGCGGCCCCGCCCGGCTTCTCCCCACCGGAAGCCGAGCGAGCCGCCGGGGACCACCGGATCACCGGTGGTCCCGTCCAGAAGGACCGTCTTGAACTCGGCGTTCTCCTCGTCACGGCCGAGGTCGGCGGCGGTCAGGAACCCGTCCGGGACGAGTCCCAACTCGTGCTCGCGCAGCGTCACCAGGAACGGCGCGTCCGTGAACGTCCTCAAGTAGTGCTGGAAGTACGGCACTTCACGGTCGACCAGGAACTCGCGCAGGATCACGTGCCCCATCGCCATCGCCAGCGCGCCGTCCGTCCCCGGATGCGGGGCCAGCCACTCGTCGGCGTGCTTGACGTTGTCGGCGTAGTCGGGGCTCACGGCCACGACCTTCGCGCCGTTGTAGCGGGTCTCGGTGAGGAAGTGCGCGTCCGGGGTCCGGGTCACGGGGATGTTCGAACCCCACATGATCAGGTAGCCCGCGTTCCACCAGTCCGCCGCCTCGGGGACGTCCGTCTGGTCGCCGAAGACCTGCGGCGAGGCGATCGGCAGGTCCGCGTACCAGTCGTAGAACGACAGCAGCGTGCCGCCGATCAAGGAGTGGAAGCGCGCGCCGGCCGCGAACGACGCCATCGACATCGCCGGGATCGGGGAGAAGCCCGCGACCCGGTCCGGGCCGTACGCCTTGATGGTGTGCACCTGTGCGGCGGCGACCAGTTCGGTCACCTCGTCCCAGTCGGCGCGGACCAGGCCGCCCTTGCCGCGGGCGCGCTTGTAGGCGCGGGCCTTCGCCGGGTCGCCGGTGATCTCGGCCCAGGCCGCCACCGGGTCGCCGAGCCGCTGCCTCGCCTCGCGCCACAGGGTGAGCAACTCGCCCCGGACGTACGGGTAGCGGACCCGGCTGGGGGAGTATGTGTACCAGGAGAAGGACGCCCCGCGCGGGCAGCCCCGCGGCTCGTACTCGGGACAGTCCGCGCCGATCGACGGATAGTCGGTGGCCTGGTGCTCCCAGGTGATGATGCCGTCCTTGACGTACACCATCCACGAGCAGGACCCCGTGCAGTTCACGCCGTGCGTGGAGCGCACCACCCTGTCGTGGGACCAGCGGTCCCGGTAGAAGCCCTCCCAGCGGGCGTCGCCCGTGCCGAACTCCGCACGGCCGTCGGCCGACATCTCACGGCGGGTCAGGAGCCGCCGCGCCGTGAGGGGCCAGGTCCTTGTGTCGTTCGCCATGACCGGAACGCTAGGCCGGGCCGCCGGCCGGCCACCCGGGGCCGAACGGCCCTGCCGCGAGGCCCATCGGCCCCGGTGATCGGGACCGGTCGGAAGGCGCCGGGCCCGGGGCGGTGACGCGAGAGTCGGGGCGCTCCGTACAGCCGTGAGGGAAAGGACGGACACCATGCACCGGTCGTCCACACCAGACAGCGCCGGCCCGCAGCCCCGCAGAGCTTGGCTGATGCTCGCCCTGGCCACCGTCGGATTCGCCGTCAACTTCTGGGCCTGGGCGCTGCTCAGCCCGCTCGGCCCCCGCTTCAAGGACACCCTGCACCTCAGCTCCTTCCAGCAGTCGCTGCTGGTCGCGGTCCCCGTCGTGGTCGGCTCGCTGGGCCGCGTCCCCGTCGGGGCGCTCACCGACCGCTACGGCGGGCGCGTCATGTTCCCCGTCGTCTCCGCCGCCACCGTCCTGCCGGTGCTCTACCTCGGCCTCGCCGGACACTCCTCGCTGACCGCGCTCCTGGCCGGCGGGTTCTTCCTCGGCGTCGGCGGCACCGCGTTCGCCGTCGGCGTGCCCTTCGTGAACGCCTGGTTCCCGCCCGAGCGGCGAGGGCTGGCCATCGGCGTCTTCGGCATGGGGATGGGCGGCACCGCGATCAGCGCCCTGAGCACGGTGAAGCTGGTCGACGCGCACGGCACACGGACCCCGTTCCTCATGACCGCCGCCGCCCTCGTGGCGTACGCGCTCCTCGCGGCACTCGTCCTGCGCGACGCCCCCGGTCGCACGCCGGTGACCCAGCCGCTGGCCCGCACACTCGCCGACACCCTCCGCCTCCCGGTGACCTGGCAGGCGGCGGGGCTGTACGCGGTGGCCTTCGGCGGGTACGTCGCCTTCTCCGTCTACCTGCCGACCTACCTCAAGACCGGGTACGGGCTCACCCAAGCCGACGCGGCCGACCGGATGGCCGGGTTCGTGCTGCTCGCGGTCGCCATGCGGCCGGTCGGCGGGTGGCTCTCCGACCGGGTCGGGCCCGTCCGCGTCCTCGCGGTCGCGCTCGGCGCCGTCCTGGCCGGGGCGTGCGTCCAGTCCCTCACCCCCGACCTGGCGCCGGTCGGCACGGCCGCCTTCCTCGTCATGGCCGCCGCGCTCGGCGCGGCCAGCGGCGCGGTCTTCGCGCTCGTCGCCCTCCTGGCACCCGCCGACCGGATCGGCTCGGTCACCGGGGTCGTGGGAGCGGCCGGGGGCCTCGGCGGATTCGTGCCGCCGCTGGTCATGGGGGCGCTGTACGGGGCGTACGGGTCGTACGCCGTCGGACTGCTCCTGCTGGGGGCGGTCGCGGCGGGGGCGCTGATGTTCACGGGGACGGGGGTGCGGTACGCGGTGAGCCGGGGCGGGGTCAGTCCATGAGCCGGCCAGGCGCGACCATGCCGTACTCGTAGGCCATCACCACGACCTGGGACCGGTCCCTGGCGCCGAGTTTCGCCATGATCCGGCTGACGTGGGTCTTCGCGGTCAGCGGGGAGACCACCAGCCGGGCGGCGATCTCGGCGTTGGCGCGGCCGGCGGCGATCAGTTCCATGACCTCGCGTTCACGGCCGGTCAGCAGGTCGAGGCGTTCGCCGGGTCGGCGTGCGGGGTCGGGGCGGCCCGCGAACTCGGCGATGAGGCGGCGGGTGACCGAGGGGCTGATGAGGGCGTCGCCGCGCATCGCGACCCGCACCGCGTGCAGGAGTTCCGCCGGCTCGGTGTCCTTGACGAGGAACCCCGCCGCACCGGCGCGCAGCGCGCCGTACACGTACTAGTCGAGGTCGAACGTCGTCAGCATGACCACCTTCACCGACGTCAGCTGCTCGTCGGCGGCGATGCGGCGGGCGACTTCCAGGCCGTCCATGCCGGGCATGCGGATGTCCATCAGCACGATGTCGGGGCGCAGTTCGCGGCAGGCGGTGAGCGCGGCGTGCCCGTCGGCGGCCTCGGCGACCACCTGGAAGTCCTCCTCGTCGTCGAGGACGCCGCGGATGCCCGCGCGCACGAGGCGCTGGTCGTCCGCCAGCAGGATCCTGATCATCGGCTGCTCCGGTCGCCGGAGAACGGCAGCCGGGCCACGACGGCGAATCCGCTCTCCCCGCCGGGTCCGGCGTCCAGGGTCCCACCCAGCGCTCGCGCGCGGTGCGTCATCCCCGCTATCCCGCTGCCGGCCGTGTGCCCGACCGGGCCTTTCCCGTCGTCCTGGACGCCGACCGTCAGCTCCCGCTCCCCGCGGTCGAGCCGGACGACGACGTGCCGCGCACCGCTGTGCCGGACCGCGTTGGTCAGCGACTCCTGAGGGGAGAGCCGGCGCCGCTGCGCTCGACGCGTACGTCCATCCCCGCGCGGGAGGCCGAAGCGACCAGGTCGCCGATCCCGGCCAGCCCCGGTGCGGGAGCGGTCGGAGCCTCCTCGTCGACCTGGCGCAGCACCCCGAGGGTGGCGCGCAGCTCCCGCAGCCCCTCCTTGCTGCCCTGCTTGATCGCGGCCAGCGCCTCCTGCGCCTGACCGGGGTCCTTGTGCAGCCGGTGCAGGGCGGACGACGCCTGGACGTGGATCATCGACATGGTGTGGCCGATCACGTCGTGCAACTCCCGCGCGATGCGCAGCCGCTCCCGCGTGGCACGCAGCCGGGCCTCCTCCTCGGCGTAGGCGACCCGGCCGTGGCGCATCGCGCCCAGCGCCACCACTGCCACCAGCCAGCCGGCCAGCATGAACGCCGCCGTACCGGTCACGTCGCCGGTGTCGGCCAGGGCCCCCGCCCCCACCCCGAGGACCATCACCGCCGCCATGGCGACCGGCTCGCGGAGCCGCCCCCGGCCGCCAGCGCGTACAACGCGGCGACCGGGACCACGACGAGAGGGCCGTCGACCGTGCTCATCGAGTGGTAGACGCCGGTGCCGGCCACCGGGTGACGCCGGCGCAGCGGCAGCGCCGCGCACACCGCCGCCGCCAGCAGCCAGGAGACGAGCACGGAGGTGGCCGCTCACCTCACCTCCAACGCCGTACACCACGGCCTGCCCGAAGAGGTTCCCCCGCAGTGCCACCTGCTGTTTCGGGCGGCAGTGACCAAGGACGGTGACCTGGTCCTCGACGTCACCGACCACAACCGCCATTTCCCTGACTTCGACCGGGAGCGCAGGGCCGGGAGCGGCCGGGGAATGCGCCGGCTCGCCAGGCTGGACGCGCAGGTCAGTTGGTTCCCGTGTTCGAACGGCATCGGCAAGACCGTCCGTGTGATCCTGTCCGGCGGCGAGGTGACCCGGCGACGGACGTTCCACTGGACCGCGCTGTCGCCGAGATACGAGATGCCGGCTGTGTCTCCCGGATGGCCAGGGCTTCCCCGCAGGCACCGTCTCCCGCGCCCGAACGGTGAACGAGCCCGCGCACGGGAGACGGCTCCCATGTCCCAGCGCTCCTCGGGCGGGCGGCTCCACCCGCCCGCCCGAAGCGGTACGCGCCGGGACTCCCATCCGCTCCGCAACCACCAAAGGACTGGTGACCACCGTGCCCCCGGCCTACCGGGTACTCCTGCCCGACCGACTTGTCGACCTCCTCGGTAAACACCTCGTCGACCTACCCGAGCCCGAACTCGACCTGCTCAACGGCCAGTTGAGGATGGACGCGGTCGCTCGCCAGCGTGCCGTACTCGCCGGCTCGCCTGTTGGGTGGGCGCTGGTGCAGCATCTGCGTGACCTCCTGGACGACGACCAGGGCGAAGGCTTCGCTGTCCTGACCACCGCCCTGCTCCTGGACCACCACGGCTTCGACGACGGCCTCAAGGCGATCACGGCCGTCCTGTCGTGGGTCGCCACACCATTGAAGGTGTACGACAACGAGCTCTTGTGGAGCCGGTTGAACGTCGACCCGGAGCACGTCGCCGGCGAGAAGCCGCTGCACATCGACGCGATCCATCGGCGCCTCCTGCGAGACGGCGTGTGCGAGGGCCTCGTCGCAGCCATGGCGTGGGCAGCATCGTCATTTCGCCCAGGACTGTCGGCGCCCATGCCGGGGCACCGCCCGACCCTGTTGCCCGAGCGGTGCCCGACGAGGGGTCCCGGTCAGACCCGGCGGCGGGTGAAGCGCTGGTTGGGGTTGCCGCTGTAGGTCCACTGGGAGATGCGGGCGCCGTCGGTGGTCGAGTACTCCCAGACATCCATCGCCAGGCCGGACTCCCGGTTCACGAGGCTGATCACGCCACCGCCGTGCTCGACCACGCGCCACTGCTGACTGACGGCACTGGTATCGGCCTGCTGGACGACGTCCGCGCCGGTCGCGGTGCCCGTGGGTTGGAGGAACAGGCCACTGTGCAGTGCCTTGACGCGGACGTGGCCGTTACCGGCGTCGACGAACTCGAACTGCTGGTTGGGGCGACTGTCGGTGGTCCGCTGGACGAGTTGTGCGCCGGCGGCGGTGGAGGCCCCGTTGATCTCGGCGGCCTTGCTGCTGTGCTGGGCCAGCAGGGTGTAGAGGCCCGGGCCTCCGGGCGAGTCGCCCAGCTGGGCTTCCCACCTGGTGTTGGACCCGGACGCGTCAGCCGGGAGGCGGTCCCGCGCGGCGGTGTCGCCGTACATGGTCCAGCGGGCCCAGTCGACGACGGTCCTCGGGAAGCGCTGGTCGCTCCAGAAGCTGGTGTGGCTGCCGCCGACGAAGGTGAGGAACGCCTTGGGCCAGGTGATCTCCGAGTACGCCTGCCGGGCCGAGGAGTACTGCGTGGTCGAGTCCCGGTCGCCGTGGACGAACAGGACCTTGGCCGAGACCGAGCTGGACGGGTTGCCCATGTCCACGCAGGACTGCGGGTTGGCGGAGACGATCCGGCTGTCGGGCCAGGAGGTCAGCAGACCATGGGTGACCATGCCGCCCAGGGAGTGGCCCGAGACGCCGACGCCGATGCCGGTGTTGATGTGCCCGGCCAGCGGTCCGCTCGCGTTGAGTGCGAGGGTGTTGGTGAGGATCTGCGAGACGTCCTTGGAGGTGTTGCCGTTGTTGACGTCGCTGAAGTTGTGGTTGAAGTGCGGGGCGGGGACGATGAAGCCCGCCGAGGCCAGGGCCCGGATGATGAACAGGGAGTTCTGCGGGCTGCTTCCGTAGCCGTGGGTCATGTTGTAGACGGGGAAGACCCCGCCTGCGGCCGGGGCGTCCGTCACCGGGTTGCCGCCGGCGGTGCCGGTGGCCGGGTAGTAGACGTAGGTGGTGCAGGGGCGGCTGCCGCGGGTCCAGTTGTACCGGCGCACGCCGACCGCGAACGGCGTGGTTGGTGCTGTGTCCAGTGGCCCGGCGGCGGCCGGTGCCTGGCCCGCCCCCAGCAGGGACAGGCCCACGCCCGTCGCTCCGGCCGCGCTCATGCTGAGGAAGGTCCGTCGTCGCAAGGTCATGGTGACTCCTTGGGTGAGGGGATGAGTGGGGGTGCCTCTATGTCTTTCATCAAGGCACCCCTGTCGGGTTCGGATGGGTTCGGGGTTGTGTGGCGAACAGGACGCTGATGCGTTGGCGGGTGAAGGCGTTAGTAGGTGCGGGAGGCAGGATCGGCGTTCATGCGGGCGAAGGTGGAGAGGAACATGGCACGTTCGAGCTGGCGGTTGCCGCCCAGGGGTGCGTGTTCGCCGTGGACCGAGGTGCCCGACTGCTTCGTGGCGGGTGTGAGACCGGCGCAGGAGGTAGGCGACACGGCAGCCCGCTTCGCGGGCCACGGTCAGCGGGAGGGCGCCGATGGAGGCGGGCTGGTCCACGATGACCAGGACGGTGTCGAACTTCGCGGTGAACTCCGCGAAGGCCCTCACAGAGCTGTCGCCGTTGCAGAACCCGCTGCCGGAATAGCCGGCTTGATTCGAGTCGATCGTGCCCCGGCACTACGCCGGAGCGGTCTCTGCCTCGTAACACCCCGGAGGCGCTGGTGTGCCGGCAGAGGTCTTGATGAGTGAGAGCTGGTCGAGGGTGACGCCGCCCGAACCGGACGCTCGCACGGTGACGGTGGCGGCCCCGCCGGGCAGTTCGATGCCGGTGAGCTCGCGCTTGGTCCAGCCACTCGACGACGGGATGGCGAGGGTGCGTTGGCTGCCGTCGGCGCCGGTGATCACAACCTGTCCGGCGCTACCCCGAGCGTGCAGGGACAGGATGTAGGTGCCTGCGGGCGCCGACTCGACCCGCTGCTCGACGCCGCCGCTGTTGCTCACCTGGAGGGCGAAGCGAGACCCGTTCACACCACCGTTGACGTTGGTCACCGAACCGCCGAGGTTCCGCCATCCCCGTACGCTGGAGACGATGACGCGGTCGGCCTGGATATCGGGGTTGAGGATGTAGTTGTTCGCCGGCCCGACGCGCCACTCCCCGGTCGTGGCGTTGAACTGCCACTGGCTCACGGAGTGGAACTGCGGCCGTGCGCCGGTCTTGGTGATCGGCACCCACTGGTTGTACCCGATGCCGTTCCAGGCGAAGCCGGCCCATCGGTCGCCGGCGTAGAGCACCGTGTTCTGCTTGGTGCCCTTGACCGTCACGAAGAACCCGGTCTGGGTCACGTGGCTGTAGTCCATTTCGGTGCCGGCAAGGACGTACTCGCTGTTGTATGAGCCCTGGACATTGCTGCTGGTCGACTCATTGACGTAGTTGACGGAGGTGTTCCAGCCGTGCAGGTCCGACGCCGCGTGGTAGTACTTGCCGTCGAGCTTGAACATGGCGTTACCCTCGCGACCGGCGCCGCTGCGGATCTGCACGCCTGGCTCGATCCGCAGCGAGTCGGACTCCCGGAACTTGGCCACGAAGCCGCGCGACCGTCCTTCGCGGTTGGAGAAGATCAGATAGTCCTTGCCGTCCTCGTCGGTGAAGACGGTCTGGTCTCCGGTGCCGGTCGTCGGCGAGTTGGTGATCTGGGTCTGGAAGTAGCCGTAGTCGAAGGTGTCGGTGGGTGAGTCGCCCTGCAGCAGCAGGACACCGTGCCCGCCTCCGACGTAGGCCTGGGTGGCGAGTACGTACTTGCCGGTGGTCTCGTTGTACGAGACCCCGAGCCGCCCGACCCATCCCGCCTGACCGAGGGTGGCGCCGTTGTTGATCTTGGTCGAGCGCGTTGCGACGTTGTTCTCGAACTTCCAGTTCACCAGGTCCTTGGACGAGTACACGGGGATCGAGACGAAGCTGACGCTCCCGTCGTACTTCCTCGTGGGATTGGCGCGGTAGAGCTCGGCGCCGGTGTAGTGCACGCCGTACCAGTAGTAGGTGTCGCCGAACTTGAAGACCCCGCCGCCCTGCGAATAGATGGGGTTGCCGCTGGTGTCGTTCCAGAAGGTGTTGTTCGTGATGGTCTGGAACGTGCCCTCGTCAGCGGCCTTCAGATCGGCGGCGGCGGTCATCAGGGCTGTCTTCGCGTCGGCGACGTCCGACGTGTCGCCGGCGACCTCGGCCGCGGCGGTCAACGCCTTGGCGAAGGGCTTCCAGGAGTCAGCCGTGTACTTGGCCGGAGTGCGCTTCTGGTAGTCGGACACCAGGTACTTGAGGCCGCGATCCACTACCGGTCCAGCAGCCGCCCCCTGGTCCTGGAGCTCCGTTGCCTGTCTCTGCGTCGCAGGTGTCTCGGCCGCGGCGGTGCTCGCCGAGAGCGGCGCCGCCAAGGCCACGGACAGCAGGGTGGCGGCGGCCGACTTCCAGTACTTGGAGAGGACACGCGATCGTTGCCTCAAGAGGTCACCTTCCGTCATTCTCAAAGGCGCCGAGATCCGGCGCGCTTCCGCTGAAGGGGAGTCCCACGTCGGTGCCCTTGTCGATCAGGGCACTGTTCGCCGCGAGACGGAGGTGGGGCAGCACGGGCAGGTTCCCGTCGGTCTGGCGGGGCGCGTCCCAGCCGGCCGTCGACACACTGTGGAACTGGGAGTCCGACAGGGGGACGCCCAGGTTCCAGGAGTTGTAAGCGGCGTTCGTGCCGCTCATGTTCGATGTCGCCGTTCCGGTGTAGGCGATGTTGTTGCGCAGGTTGCCCCGGCCGACGGCGGCGCCGCGCGAGTCGATTCCCAGCATGTTGAAGTTGGGGTGGTTTCCATAGCCGGTGTTGTTGAAGAAGTCGTTGGCCACCGGGTGGTGGTTGGCGTAGAAGCCGGCCGCCTTGTTGAGGAATGCCACCGAGGAACGGACGGTGTGCTTCGGCGCGTTGGCCTCGTAGTCGCCCCCGTAGCCGCCGGACTTGAAGCCGGCTCCGTTGCCGGAGGGCGTTGTCGTCCCCGGGACGTATCCGTTGAGCCAGGCCCACGAGTCCTCGATGATCACGGGAGAGTAGGTGGAGATGAGGTCGAACCCGTCATCGGCGTTCCACCACGCGCGGCAACCCTGGAACAGGTTTGCGGGGCGGCCGGCCGGCGTGTAGTGCGAACCGAACCCGTCGGCGTTCTCGCCGGGCCCGTCGTTGCTGTGCAGGTCGTAGTTGTCATGCGCGTCCGAGTTGAGGACGAGGTTGCCGGCCCCGCCGCTGATGAACAGGCCGGTACCCATGTGGTGGTGGGTGTTGATCTGCTCGAAGACGTCGTTGCTGCCGGAAACCCAGATTCCCCAGGCCTCGGCGTTGCGGTTGTTGTTCTGGGGAACGCCCTTGACTTCCAGTCCTTTGAGGTGGATCCAGCTTCCGGTGACGTTGAAGCCTTTGATGCGGCAGTTGTCCGTCATCCGTGAGAAGTCGAAGACCGGCTTCTCGCCCGGCTGGGCCCAGTACCGGATCGGGTTGCCCGAACTGCCGCTCTTGTCGAGGGTGATCGCGTCGACCTTGGAGGTCTGGCTCGGACAGGCGCTGTTCGCGCGGGTGTAGGTGTAGGTGCCGCCCCGGAAGTAGACCGTGTCGCCCGCCTTGGCGACGGCCTGGGCACGGGCGATCGATGCCCACGGAGCGGCCTGCGTACCTGCTGCCCCGTCGTTCCCGTTCGGGGCTACGTAGTGAGTGTTTCCGGCCGGCGCGGCGCTCGCGGACGCCGAGCCGGTGGTCGTGGCGACGGAACTCGCCACGACCACCGAGAGCAGAAGGGCAGGGGTGCCGAACTTCGCGGTTCTCACGGCGTCACCTCCCGAGTGGACCGTCTTCGTGACACTGCCATGGACGCGTGTACCACCTTCCGGGGAGTGAGCGGCCCACTCCCTGATCGCTCGGGCGAGGGCCGAACAGACATCGCGAAACGGTTGCTCTGGTTGAACGGGGGGCGGCGTGTTGAGGAGGCTCAGTACCGCCGCCGACACGCCGCACACATCGCTGACCACGAGCGGCGGCGCGGACCTCATGGCCCACGGGACGAAGTGGCCGCGCACTCCGTGTCCGCAAGCCCGGGCGCCCCGCGGCCCGATCGGAGCCGAGCCGTTTCCGTACGGCAGCGTCAGGTCGGTAGGGACGACTGCGTCCTAGGTCTGCTGCACCGCCGTCGTCGAGGCCACCCGCGAACCGACCGGCCTCGGTTCGCGCCCACCGCCGCGTGCTACCTGAGATACGCGGCGAGCGGGAAGTTCTGGCGGCGTACGTCACCGGCGACGAGCCCTGCGACGTGCTGGGCGCCGTAGGTGTCGAAGTGGGTGTGGTCGTTGCAGAAGAAGGTGCCCAGGGGACCGCTGCCCTGGTAGTCGCCGTTGTTCGGGCAGAAGCGCAGACTGTTGTAGAGCGAGACACTGAGTGTCTGCAGGTCGATGACGGGGGCTCCGGTGGCGGATCCGGCGGCGAAGGTCTCGTTCACGAAGCCGCGGTTCTTCGTCGCGGTGTCGCCGGAGCAGGTGATGGCGGCCACCGGGGTGAGCAGCACCGGGTGCGCGCCCCGGGCCAGGGCGGCCTGGGCCATCGTGGTCATCAGCTGTCGGTACCGGGCCGGGCCGACGTGCCGGGGGCAGGTCGAGGAGGAGTCGTTGATGCCGAACTGGATGAACAGGTAGTCACCCGCCTTCATCCCGGTGCTCGCGTTCAGCATCGCTTGCCAGCGTGCGGAGTACGCGGTGGAGGTGAGGCGGCATTCGCCGTCCGAGCCTTTGGTGCTACTGACGTTTCCCTCGTACATCCAGGTCTGGATACTGCGGCCGCCCACGGCCTGGTTCCTGACCGTCACGTCGCTGTTGAACAGGGCGTCGAACTGGCTGCCCCAGCCGACCGGACAACGGCCGGAACTCGGGTTGGCCATGGTGGAGTCGCCGGCCAGCCACACGGTGACCGGCGTGGCGACCGCCCGTGCGGCCGGGGCCTGGGCGCGGGAGGCACTGGTGCAGTTCGTGGTGACGCGGTCCGCCGCGGATGCGGCGCTGACACCGAGACTCGACAGAGCGATCATGAGCACGGTCGTGATGAGAATCCGTAAGTTCCTCAACGGGTCCCTCCTTGGGGCCGGCGCCGGGCGTCGGTCAGCGCAGGTACGCGGCTAGGGGCAGGCGCTGTTCGCGGATGCTCTGGAGCACCAGCCCGCCCATCTGGATCGCGCCGTACTGCGAGAAGTGGGTGTTGTCCGTGACGCCGTCGGCGGATGAGCGCAGGTAGAACTGTGCGGAGGCGGACGCGCCGAGGGACTCGACCAGCGTCTTGCTCTTGGTGGTCAGATCGATCACTGGGACGTTCTGCGCAGTGCCGACCGCTCGCATCTCGGCGGGCAGGTCCACTCCGAGGCCGTTGACGTGCAGTGCTGTGGGCGTGAGTCGGCTGCCGTCGAACTGTCGGCGGACCGGCGGGGTCACCAGAACCGGGACGCCGCCCTTCGCACGGACCTGCGTGATCATGGAGGTGAGGTTGCTCCGGAAGGCTGACGCGCTGGTCTGCTTGTCGTTGTGGCCGAACTGGATGAAGACCGCGTCGTTCGCCTTGACCTTCGGCAGCAGCGCCGGGAAGAGCGCCGAGTTCCTCAGGAAGCTGCCCGAACTCTCCCCCGAGTCAGCGTAGTTGGCGACGGATGCGCCGGGACCCACCGTCGGCGTGATCATCTGGCCCCAGCCCGTGTACGGGGCCACGGGCTGGTCGCACACGGTCGAGTCACCGACCAGGTAGGCGACCAGCGGCTGGGCCGCCGGTTTCACGGAGACGGCCGAAACCTGCGGGTTGGTCCCCGCGAACCGGATGTCCAGGCCGGGGTTCCCGGTGCCGCCCTGGCCGGTCGGCTGCCCCTCCGGCTGGCGCACGTTGACCGTGAACGAGTACGTGGCGGCGGCACCGGCCGCTGTCTTCGTCGCCGGAAGCATCAGGCGCCGGGCCTCCACCCACATGTCGGTCGCGGCGGCAGTGGCACCACCGATGGAGACCGTCACGTCGTAGTTGCCGGGTGAGACCGCGTAGTGACACTTGATCGGCGCAGTGCCGGAACAACCGGCCGGCAGTGCCTGCGTCGCGGCATCGGCATGCGCCGCACCGGTGCCGACCAGTGTCGCAAGGGTCAGCAGACCCACTGCTCCCAGCCTGACCCCGTGCCCTTCCAGGCTCAATGTCATGCCCATTACAATCACCAATCCCAGTTCTCGACCGTAGAGTTGCCCGGGTTGAGGTCCATGGCCAGTTGCTCAGGCCTGGGTGAAGCCGTTCATGATCGCGGTGGGCCGCCCGGTGGCGGAGTCCCAGGCGCCCATGTTGTAGCCGGTGAACGGGGACATGCACTCCGGCTCCCAGTAGAAGATGCCCTGCCCACCGTTGGCCTTGAGCGCCTTGATGTAGGCGACCAGGGACGCCCGGGTGGCGGAGACACGGTCCGCCCGGCCCCCGAACTCGCTCTGCAGGAACGGCTTTCCGTACTGCGCGGAGATCCTCTTCATGTTCGCCACGATCCCGGGAGCGAGATCGGCGCTGCCGTAGGAGGAGAACACCGACATGTCCCACTTGCCACCGCCCGCGGCGAAGCGGCTGAAGAACGTCGTCATGACGTCGTACTTCTGCGGCTGCGCCAGGTGAATGCACACCGTCGAGCCCGGCGACACCGCCTTGACCTGGGTGTAGGCGGCGTTGAGCAGTCCGGTCATCTGCGCCCCGTTGGAGACGCTGCCGACGGGGCGGCAGATCCCGCTGTTGATCTCGTTGCCGATCTGCACCCAGGTGGGTAGCACGGCGTTGTTCTTCATGACCGTCATGGTCTGGTTCACGTACGCGCTCATCGCGGTGAGCATCTGGCTGTAGCTCATGGTCCGCCAGGCGGCCGGAGGGTTCTGCACGCCGACGGAGTTCCAGGTGTCGCCGAACATGTAGTCCAGCATGACCGACATCCCAGCGGCCTTGACCCGCTTGGCGAAGGCGGCGACCTCGTTGATGCCGCAGTGCCCGTCGGTCGGGCTGCTGGACGGGTTGACGAAGGTGCGCAGCCGTACGGCGGTGATGCCGTAGCCCTTGAGGATGGTCAGCAGGTCCTGCGTCTGCCCGCCCGCGTTCTTCCACGAGTAGCCGCGCGCCTCCATCTGCGGCGCCCAGCTGATGTCCACGCCGTTGATGAATCCCTCGGCGGCCTCGGCCGGTGGCTGGAGCTCGGCGAAGGCGGCGGCGGTGGCGATCGCACCGGCCGTCGCGGTGGTGGCCCTGAGCAGGGTCCGGCGGGTGATGCGCCCGGCAACTGGTGTGGGGGGTTGCGGAAACATGGTCGGTCCTTTCCTTCTGTCGGCCGCGGGTGCGACGCCGCGGGCGGCGGAGAGAGGGGCAGTGAGAGACCTCCAGGAGCGAGGCGGGTGCTTGGGGCAACTGGCGCTCAGGCCCATGGAGTTCGTGTAGCTGCGCGCGATCCCAGCCGATGCGCCTCCCTCGGAGTGGCAACAACTGAGGCTGGAGTGCTTACGAGTGGCACGTGTCGGAGGGGGCGGCCTTGGCGTGCCAGGGCGCTCCCTCCAGGTCGTGACTGTGAGCGTTCACAGAGGGGGTACATCACGCAGCTTCTCGATCGGGCACGAAGCTGTCAACCATTCCTCACCATCCATGGAAGAAGAAGTGCGCCCCTGTGGGTCGAGGGCTCGCCGTGCCTCGGCCGTGAGCTGCCTGAAACGGCGGGAGTCGGCCCAGTTCAAGTGCCCTTTCAGGGGGAGTGCGACGACGAGGGCGGGGCTGTGCACGGGACCTCTCGCTGGCCCACATCCGCACACGCTCGAACAGAAAGAGCCAACAGAATGGAGGCACTGCTGTCGTCCGTTTGTCGAACGTGCTCCCGGACGTGGAGCAGCGTGATTTCTCCGGCTGGTCGGCGCGCAGTTGATGAGATGACACACCGTGCCGCTTCGCCATCCTGCCCGACTGCGCGCCCACGAGGTATCTAGATAGAGGTACGTACTCGTCGCCGAGATTCGGGTCCTGCTACGTGCCGGACGCAAGGCCGGAGCCGGCAACACGGCCGCTGACGCCATTCATGATGGCGTTGATGATGCCCTGTTGGGTGACCGTGAGGGAGCGGCGGTTGAACAGCCCGAACCCGTACCGATCGGTTGCACCGTTGTCCCAGTAGACGGTGGCCGCGCCGTATTTCTTGGCAGTGGCCACGACGGCCCGTGCGAAGTCCGCGCGATACCTGTTGTTCGACGAATCGAACGATGACTTGTCGATGGCGCCGTATTCGCCCACCACCACCGGATACCCTTTCGAGACGAACACATCGCGCATCATCTTGAGCTGCGCGTCCAGATAGTCTTCCTGTCCCCAGGTCGACGTCCTTGATGGGGTGGTCGCTGCTCGGCCCCATTGCGTGATGGTGCCGTTTTCCTCTCCGGCGAAGTCCCAGGGGCTGTAGTGATGAACGGAGATCATGATCCGTCGCTCATTCGCGGGGATGGAGAGGGAGCGGTACTGGTCGGACGGAAGCGCGAAGCCATAATTCCCTGCGGTGTAATCGATGTTCGTGTTCCAGCCGGCCACGAGCAGCCACCGCGAACTGTTGTTTCCGCCCGTTTTCCGCACGGTGTCCACGAAGATCTGGTTGTAGCTGTTGATGTTCGAGTAGCACGGTTGGGTCGGGCGGCCGTACTGCCCGTCGAACTCCTCGTTCATGGACTCCAGGATCAGGCGCTGGTCGTAGTTCTTGAACCTGTTCGCGATCTGCTGCCAAGCTTTCTCGTACTTGGCCTTGATCGTCGACTGGGAAGGTGAATCACAGATCAGCCAGGAGCCGTTGACGGTCTTGTATCCGTCGCCGTGCATGTTGATCAGCACATGCAGGCCCCTGTTGTAGGCGTAGTCGACGACTTCTTGGACTCTGTTCAGCCAGGAGGCGTTGATCGTGTAATTCGGGCCGGGCCCTATGTATCCCAGGTAGGAGACCGGGATCCTGATCGTCTTGAACCCTGCCGCCCCCACTTTGTCGATGAGGGCCTGGGTCACCGTCGGCTGGCCCCATGCTGTTTCGCTGGGGTATCCGTTGGTGGTGGCTTCGAGTTGGTTCCCCAGATTCCATCCCGCGCCCATGTCGGCCACGATCTGTGAAGCGCTGGACTGTGTCGCGGTATCGGCCGATGCCTGATGCGCCGCGCCGTAAACCGATGCGGTAACTGCCAACAGGACGGCAAGGAAAATGACTCTGATCTTCCCTGCTAAGGGCTGTCCCGTAACTGCTGGTCACGGGTGAGATGATCTTGATGTGTCTGGTGTGATCACGGCGTCGGAGCCGTCCTGGATAGCCCCGTTCACCGGGCTGAGCCCCCGCCTGTTCGGCAAGCTGGTGACCGTACTGCGGCGCGAAGGTGCGGATGCGGTCCGCAAGGGCCGGCCGTGGAGCCTCCCGCTGGAGGACCGGGCTCTGCTGGTCGCGGCGTACTGGCGCACGAACTTGACGATGCGCCAGCTCGCCCCGCTCTTCGGGGTGTCCAAGTCGGCAGCCGACCGCATCATCGACCACCTCGGGCCGATGCTCGCGCTCCAGCCCCGCAAGCGGTTCGCCAAGGACACCGTGCTCATCGTGGACGGCACCCTGGTCCCCACCCGGGACCACACGGTCGCGGAGCAGTCCAAGAACTACCGGTACTCGACCAACCATCAGGTCGTCATCGACGCCGACACCCGCCTGGTCGTCGTGGTGGGCCGGCCTCTCGCCGGAAACCGCAACGACTGCAAGGCGTGGGAGGAATCCGGCGCCAAAGCCGCTGTCGGCAAGACCATGACGATCGCCGACGGCGGCTATCCCGGGACCGGGCTCGTCATGCCCCACCGCCGGCGCAAGGGCGAAGACCTTCCGGACTGGAAGGAAGCACACAACAAGTCCCACAAGCAGGTCCGCGCCCGCGTCGAGCACGTCTTCGCCCGCATGAAGACCTGGAAGATCCTCCGCGACTGCCGCCTCAAAGGCGATGGCGTCCACCACGCCATGCTCGGCATCGCCCGGATACACAACCTCGCCCTCGCCGGATAGACGAGCGGCCCGCACGACGGCCAACCACGCCCGAGACAGCTCGAAGATCATTTACGGGACAGTCCTTAGTGAAACCATGAGCTTTCCTCTCCTGCGTCCTTGAGGGCGTCGGGCCCTCAAGCGGATCCATCTGTGCGTGTGGGAGCGGCCGGAACCGCAGGCTGTTCGGGCGGTGGCGTCCACGCCGGTGTGGAAACGAGCACAGTCGATTGCGCAGCGGCTGACCTCACGGGTGTCCGTGGGTGGCCACGCGTCCTGCACGGCCCGGATGCACGGCGAGCACGGCAGACGCACGCACCCGGGCCGTGCGTGGTTGCTCCTCAATTCAGGGCGGATTCCCAGGTGGTCGTGGGGGAGGTGGCGTCGGCGCGAAGGCGGTCGCGGGCCGCGGAGTCGCCGTACAGACTCCACCGCGTCCAGTCCACGAAGGTGTTGACGATGCGGGAGTCGCCGAAACGGTTGCTGTGGTTGGCGCCGCGAAAGGTGAGGAACTCCATGGCAGCGGTCAGTTCTCGGTACGCCTGGCGGGCGGAGGAGATCGGGCACGTTCCGTCCCGGTCGCCGTGCGTGCGCAGGACCCTGGCGCGGCCCACGCTCGCGGCTCCGGCTGCGCTCAGCATCACGAAACTACGCCGTTGCATGGTCATGAAGACTCCTGGTGGGGGGTGCGGAGCGCTGTTCGGTCAGGTGCCGGGGAGAGGCGTGGGTGATACCGCGGCGGTGAGACTGACCTAGGTGGTGGGGGGAGTTGGTGGTGAGGGTGGTCGGGTCGGTGAATCGCGCACGGTGGAGGACGTTCCGGTCCTGCCCGTGGTGGTCATCGGCGTGGTGTGGCCCTGCCCGAAGAGACGTGGCTAGCCGCTGAACACTGGCCGGACCGTGACTCGTTGAGGGAGCAGTTCCTTGGCGCCCACCCGCTCACCTAGCTGACAGGAGGTGTCGATTCCGCGGAAACGGCGCAGGGGTGCCTCTCCTTCCGCTCGTCGTGCGCTACGCCTCTGGGAGCGTTCCCACATGTCTTTCAACAGGTACATTCCCGATCGGGTGCCGATCTGTCAATCATTGGCGCTCAACTCTGTTGTCTTCGACGCACATTCGACAGATCGCAGGCGCAGGAGGCACGGTGTGACGTCTTCGGGGCCCGCCCGATCACACTCGCGGCGGCCCGCCGTCAGCTGTGGCCGATACCCGCACTCATGCCGGCGATCGTATGGGCCCTGATGTCGGGGTGAGGTCCCTGCGCGAATCGGGTTGCCACGGAGCGGACGTGGTCCTGGGCCGGCTGGAGTAGACCGTCGTACACTGCGACGCAGACTTCCCGCGCCCGTGACCGTGGCCAGCCCGGCGGCAGAAGCCCGATGGGGAGCAGCGGGTCCAGAATGGGGAAATGGCGGTAGGCGTGCATGACCTCGGTCCGTGCGCGCACCGCATCGGCACCGGTGACGCGGTCGGCGCTGATGTGTGCAAGCAAGCCGCTCCAACGATCGATGAAAGCCTGATAGTGCTCGGTAATGCCGGGCAGGTCCCACGCCTGGACCGGGTTGCGGTCGGCCTCCGTGTCCAGTTCCTCCTGCCGCGCGCGGAATACAGTCACCGCTCCCCGCGCCAGGTCGGCCACCTCGATCCGCCCCTTGGGGGTCAGCGGGTGCGGCGACACCCAGAGCGCGTCGTACAGCGGCGCGAATCCGCGCCAGCGCAGCGCGGTGCGCAGTGCGCGCCGCCGCGTGCTCTCCTGTTCCGGGACGGAGAAGGCGATCAGTGTCCACCGACCGTCCCATGAGTCGGGTTGGGTGGTGAAGGTGGCGATCGAGCTGGCGCCGCTCCACAGGTCGACGGCGGCCTCCCGTGTCAGCCGGTAGGAGGTATACCGTCCTTGGCGGCTGCTCTCCAGCACCCCACGGCGCATCAGCCTGCTGATCGTCGTACGGGCGGCGCCCGCGGTCACGTCGAACTCACCGAGCAATGCCACGATCGCCGCCGACGGTAACCACGCCCGGACGGGGAACGTGTAGTCGGCGATCAAGGTCACCGTGAGTCCCTGCGGCGAGACGTTGCTTTGCCAGCCGGGCGATCGCACGGGGCTGACGGCGCCGTCACCCTCGTCGGAGAAGATCTCCTCGAGGTGGGACAGGTTCGGCAAGGTGGGCTCCGGCGCGGTGGACAGGGGCGGCATCACTGTAACGGCAAGCTCGTCGATGACGTGTGGGGGGCCTGCCTCGTGCCGTTGCCTAGCCGCTGCTTCCTGACCGCCTCAACGGCCGTCGTGACTTGGAAGACGCACCCGAAGGTGACTGTTCACGTCCGGCTCATCCCTGCCGGTTCCTGGTCGACGTGCTCACGGGTGCCGATGGTTCGGAGCCCGGTCTGCTCGTACCCCCTAGGTGTGACCGCTCGCGTGGGCGGGGTTGGACACGGCTCGGAGAACGCCTTAGCATTCCTGTCCAAAGATTGAATGCCAGTCCAGTTCATGAGGAGGCGGTTCATGGAGCACCCCGTGACTGGCGGGCCGCAGAACGACACCAAGGGCCCCCGTGCCGCCGCTTCGGACGAGGCCGATGAGCATCTCATCCGCGAAGCGGAGAAGATCGCTGTGGCGTTGGGCCGTATGTTTCCCGGGCTGTGCGAGGTGGTGCTGCACGATCTGCGGGATCCGCAGCAAGCGATCCGGGTGATCGAGAACAACCTTTCCGGCCGGAAGGTTGGGGATTCGGCTACGGAGCTGGGCCTGGCACGCATCGAGGATCCCCGCTACCCGAGCGTCATCCAGAACTATCCCAACCAATTTCCCGACGGTCGGCCGGTGAAGAGCACGTCGATCGGCATCAAGAACGCCGAGGGCCGGTACGTCGCGGCCCTGTGCCTGAACCTTGATGTATCCGTTCTGTCGCCCGTGACGCTGGCGTTGTCGAACCTCGTGGCCACCGACGTCGAGCACCGTGAGCAGCCACTGGAGAACCTGCGGGACCGCAACATGCGCGAGCTGCGCCGGACGGTGGAGGCGCTGGCCGCGGAGCGCGGCGCCACTCCCCGGTCGCTGAGCCGGGACAACAAGAAGGCGCTCGTACGGAAGCTGCAGGGCGAGGGCTACTTCGATCACCGAGAGGCCGCACAGACCATCGCGGACCTGCTCGGCGTGTCCCGGGCCACCGTCTACAACTACGCCAAGTAAGCGGGACACGCACCGACACCGGACCCGCTGCACACCCCGCGCCGGCCTCTGCGTCCGGCCGCGGCCCGCAGCCGGACTCAGGCCGTGGCCTGCTGTTCATCCCCGAAGAGCAGACGGCTGCGCTTGTGGACGAGGAGCCGGCTCTGGATCCGCCGGGCCGGTCCTGGTGGCCGCGGCCCATTTCCTGTAGTGACGTCACTCGCTCCTGTCGTCCACAGCCCTCAGTCGGACCGCGATGTACGGTCGCCCCGGCAGCGTGAGGGTGAACTCGCCCTCATAGGTGCCGGGCAGCTCGGTGACCGTCATGTTCCAGGTGTCGATGATCTCGGCCCGGTAGGTGGTTCCCGGTCGGAGTGTGAAGGAGCGAGCACCGGGCTGCGCCGCGCCGAAGTAGGTGAGGTGGTAGCGGCCCTCGACCCCGCCGGCTGGGAAGTCGGACTCCGAAGGCAGCGGGTCGATGCCGGCGTCCTGGGGGGTCTGCTCCAGGATCGTCCGCAGGAACTCCAGGCGGGGTGTGCTGTCACCCTTCAGAGTGCCGCCCTTCGCCCACCACAGGACGTCGCCGTCGGCCAGGTAGCACTCCCCGTGGGTGACGTATCCGCCGCGGACCACACCGTCCCAGCAGAGGCGGACCATCTCCTGGGGTGTGAGGTTGCCCCAGCCCGCGTCGATGTTCCCTTCGTAACCCATCTCGTCGAGGGTGACGGGCTTGCCCCACTGCTCGCGCCAGGCACGGGTGTCCTCGGGACCGCGCTGGATGCTGGAGTGGGTGACCCAGTAGGCACCGTTTTCGTAGAGCTCCATCCAGTTGTGCACGCTCATGAGGTGATCGTGGGGGTCCCGTTCGCGGATCACGGCAGCGGAGCGGGGCCAGTGGGCGGCGTCCTTGGAGAACATGCAGTCGTATTCATTGGCGAGCGACCACCAGACGTTGGCGTGGGCGCAGAGCCGGGCGACCACGTAGCGCAGATACCGGTTGTCGGCGGCCGGACCCATGTCCGAGAAGCCCCAGCGGTCGTAGGGATGGAACAGGATGAGGTCGGCCTCGACGCCCAGGTCGCCGAGCTGCTCGATGCGCTGCTCGAGGTGGCGGAAGTAGGCGGGGTCGGGTCGCTGGAAATCCCAGCCGGTCTCCGGCGAGCCCTCGAAGGGATAGCGGGGCGGCTCGTTCGTGCTGTGGACGAACGACTTGGGCAGGACGCACATTCTGATCTTGTTGAACGGGCTGTCCGCCAAGGTCTGCAGGGTCTGCTTCTCCAGGTCGTCACCCTGGTTGGTCCAGGCGTAGGCGGTGGTCCCCAGCGGGAGGATCCGGGTGCCGTCGGCGTGGCGGAAGTGGAAGCGGTCGTGCACTCGGACCGGACCGTGGTCGTCAGGACCCGCCGCATCACAGGTGAAGCCGCCCGTGATCCCGTCCAGCGAGCGGGCGTTGCTCAACGTCCGGAAGGACCAGTCGCCTTCCTCGTCCGGCATGAACCGGATCCGGTACACCCCGTCACCGTCGTAGAAGCCGTACGCGGTCAGCGTCCGCTCCCCGAGCCGGAAATCGGCCCGTAGATCGACCTCGGTGAACGGGTTTCCGTGTGCCGGGCCGTGCAGTTCCAGCTCGAACGCCCGCCACTGCCGGACCGTGCTGCGCTGGACGAGCCGGGCGCTGCCGGTCGGCACGTCGGCGGACTCGTAGTCGGGGGACGGCACCACCTCCAGCTCGGCGGGCGGCTCCTCGACCGCCGTCTCCTCCACCGCCGCCAACTCGGCGTAGAAGGCCTCGCGGGCGACGGGGTCGACCCGGAGGGGCCGCACCATGGCGGTCACCAGCTCCAGGCGTCCCCGCAGGAGGGTTGCCCGCATCGGTTCGTTCTCGACGCCGGGCATGTACGTGCGGATCACGGACGCGGCCTGCGGGTTGCGCAGTACATCGGCGAGAACGGATCGGGGTCCGTAGGGCATCTGGAACTCCTGAGGTTCGACCGGGATCGGGCGTCGGGGGCCCGGCCTCGTGGGACGGTGGTCGCAAGGTCCTGCGAGGCCGGCCGAGGAGCGCCGCACGGACGATGTACTGGACGGCCATGGCGTCGTGCGAGCTCTGAGGGCACGCAGGGCAGTCGGGCGGCCTTTGTCGTCGAGGGCGCGCAGGGGTGCCGACGGACTACCCGGTGGAGGGCCCTTCGCTGTCCGTGGCGGAGCGCGGCAGCGACAGAATGGCGTCGTGCGGGAGCGTGACGGGTCGCGCGGCGGTGTCTTTGCCCATGAGGTCGGTGAAGCCGCTGACCTTCGGCTTCACCGACCAGTCGGCGTTGAAGGGTATGCCCGTCATGGTGGCCTTTCTGTCTGACGGGGACGCGGGTGGGGTGCTGACCCATGTGCCCCGGCCTCGGCCGTGACGTCGGCTGGTCACGGTCGGCCGGTGGCCGAAGTGGGGGTGTGGTCCAAGCGACGAGGGCCTCGGCGTCGTCGGCGATGAGACCGGTCGCCGTCGCGTCTTCGGCCAGCCGGAGCGGCCTGCCGGCGTGGCACGGACCGGGATGTTGCCGGTCATGTGCCGCCCTCCCCGTGGTAGCTGAAGTCGGCGAAGTGCACAGTGCCGTGCTCGGCGAACATGCCGGTGACACGGCCGGTGAAGGGCACAGCGGTCTCCACCGACCAGAACCGGCCGTCGCACTCGGCCAGCCGTGTCTCGACGCCCCCGGCATCCACGACGCCGAGCCGGATGGTGTCGCCGGACGGCAGCCAGGGCGCCCTGCCCTCCTCGGGAGCCTCGGTGGCGATACGGAGCACGACCTCGTCGCCGGCCACCTCGGTGCTCCAGGTGCTGACCAGCGTCGGCAGTGCCGCCCGGGCCGTGATCCGGATCCCGTTCCCGGCCGGTGCCCGCTCGGCGACCAGAGCGATGGTGGACTCCTCCTCCAGACGGATACCGAGTCCGCCACGGCCGTCGGCCGGGGCGATCCGGGTCTCCACGACACTGGTCACATGGCGCTGACGGCGACCTACGAAGTCCGGACGGAAGGCGTCGATGCCCCCTGACTCCGCGCTGAGGGTGAGATGGCCGGGGCGCCGCCCGAGGGATGCCACCGACTCCAGTGCCCGGCCCACCGCCAGCCAGCCGGGATCCGCCAGGGCCGCCGGATCGGTGAATACGAAGTGCTCGTCGAGCGGTTCGGTACGCGGGGCGAGGGGAACGGGAGCCGCGTACGGCCAGCCGTCGGCCCACTCCACGGTGGTCACATAGGTCTCCCGGCCCAGTGGGGAGGTGCGTCCCGCCGTCCGGGTGCCGAGCAGTACGAGCAGGTCCTCGCCGTGCGGCCCCCGGACCAGGTCGGCATGGCCGGTGCACTGGACGGGCCGGGCGGTGCCGGAGGCACTGAGGACCGGGTTGTGAGGGGCGCCCTCGAAGGGCCCTTCGATGCCAGGGCCGCGCGCGACGCTCACCGAGTGCCCGTAGCCGGTGCCGCCCTCGGCGATCAGTAGATACCACTGGCCGCCACGGTGGTAGAGATGCGGCGCCTCGGGCGCGACCAGGCCCGTGCCGGACCACAGCTCGCGTGGCTCCTCCAGCATCCTGCCCGTCACCAGGTCGACCCTCGCCTGGAGGATGCCCCGGTTCGACACCACCCGGACGCCGTCCAGGTGCAGGCCGCTGAAGGTGACGTACGCGGTGCCGTGCTCGTCCCACGCGAGGTCGGGGTCGATGCCGTGGATGCCGTCGAGGGAGACTCCGTCGCTCCACTGGCCCGCCGGGTCGGCCGCGGTGAACACGACGCAGCCACGCGGACTGGCGGTCACGGTGACGATGACGTGGAAGTGCCCCTCGTGGTACCGGATGGTGGGAGCCCACACGCCCGCGTTCGAAGGGGTGCGCGCGAGCCGGACCTGCTCCTGGCGAGGGGCGACGTTGCCGATGTGCTCCCAGGCGACGAAGTCGGTGCTCCGGTAGACCGGCAGCGCCGGCAGGTACTCGAACGACGAAGTGACCATGTAGTACGTGCCGTCGACGAGGACGCAGCTGGGGTCCGGGTTGAAACCCGGGACCAGGGGGTTGGGCAGGTCCACGAGGAGTTCCTCGGGGGTCGGTACGGCTTCCCGGTCAGACACGTTCGATCCCATCCGAGAGGAAGGACCGCCGAACCGGATCCAGGATCGTGTGCACGGCCCGGTGGAAGGTCTCCGCGCCGGGATGCGGATCCTGCGGAACGAGTGCCTCGGCGATCTCGGCCGCCGGAGCGTCGAGCCGGCCGGCGAGCGCTGCCGCCACCTGGGTCTCGCCCCGCGGAGCCAGCCCGGTCTCCACCGCGGCGCCGACCACCGCCGCCCAGACACCGGGATCATCCAGCACGTCACGGACCGTGCGGTCGGCCCGCGGCCCGGCCGACGGCCCGGCGGGATCGGGCACCACCCACTGGTGCCAGCCCTGGCCCACCAGGATCGGATCTGCACCACCGGGCAGATGCACCTCGGCGGACGCTCCCACCGGCACCCGCACGTCCAGCCGGAACTCGCCGTCGGCCCGCTCCCAGTCGACGTCGGCCTCTCCGTACGGGGTGAGGTGCCGCGCCGACGCGGAGGTGAGCGCTCCCCATGGGCGCGGTCGCACCAGTATCTTGCGGTAGCCGGGCGCGGCCGGGGCGAGACCAGCCACCTGGCGGTGCATCCAGTCCGCGACAGCGCCGAGCGCGTAGTGGTTGAACGAGGTCATCTCACCGGGGTTGATGCTGCCGTCGGGCAACATGCTGTCCCAGCGTTCCCACACGGTCGTCGCCCCCATGGTGACCGGGTACAGCCACGACGGGCAGCCGGTCTGCAGCAGCAGGCGGTAGGCGACGTCGACGTGACCGGTGGCCGACAGCGCATCGGTGATCAGGGGGGTTCCCACGAAGCCGGTGCTGATCCGGAAACCGCCGGCGCGTATCAGGTCGGCGAGCCGCTGACCGGCCCGCTCGCGCTGCGCCGCGTCGGGCAGCAGGTCCCAGGCGATCGCGAGGGCGTACGCGGTCGGCGCGTCGGACAGGACACGGCCGGTGGAGGTGACGTAGGCGCGGTTGAAGGCCCGCCGTACCTCCTCCGCCAGTGTCGCGTACCGGTCGGCCTCGTCCTGCCGACCCAGCACTCGGGCGGCCTCGGCCACCAGCTGGGCTGAGTGCGCCAGATGTGCGGTGGCGACCACGTCGGGGTCCGCCTTGCCGCGGCCCGGCGCATCCGGAGGCGCGGACGGGTCGAGCCAGTCGCCGAACTGGAAACCGCCGGTCCACAGCCGGTCCGGCCCGGCCAGGGACGCCGCCTTGTCGACCCAGGCGCGCATACTGGGCAGCTGGCGCTCCAGCACGCCTTGGTCGCCGGTGCGCTGATACAGCGCCCACGGGACCACCACGGCGGCGTCTCCCCAGGCGGCCGCGGCCGGCGAGGCGTCGTGCAGGACGTCCGGAATCACGAAGGGCACCGAGCCGTCCGGCCGCTGTTCGGCGGCGAGGTCTGCCAGCCAGGAGTTGAGGAAACCGCCGACGTCGAAGAGGAAGGCCGCGGTCGGCGTGAAGATCTGGATGTCACCGGTCCAGCCGAGCCGCTCATCCCGCTGGGGGCAGTCGGTGGGCACGTCGACGAAGTTGCCGCGAGTGCCCCACACCACGTTCTCGTGGAACCGGTTCAACAGTGCGTGGGAGGAGCGGAACCAGCCTGTGCGCCGCAGGTCCGACGAGATCACGACGGCCTCGATGTCCTCGGGGCGCAGACCGGGGACCCCGGACACCTCCGCGTACCGGAAGCCGTGGAAGGTGAGCAAGGGTTCGAGCTCCTCCTCGCTGGTGCCCGCCACGAGGTAGCTGTCGGTCGCCCCGGCCGTGCGCAGGGGCCGGGTGCCGAGCTCCCCGTGCTCCAGCACCTCGGCGTGCCGGACGACGACCTCGCTGCCGGCCGCCAGGCCACGGACGCGCAGTCGCACCCACCCCACGGCGTTCTGCCCGAAGTCGACCAGGGTGCGTCCGGTGGGGGAGGTCCACACCTTCTGGGCCGACAGCATGTGGGCGACCCGGATGGGTGGTCCCTCCGGTGCGACGAGCCGGTTCAGGTCACTTTCCACCACCTCCACCGAGCCGGTGGCAGGGCGCCAGTCACGGCCCCGGCGGCGCAGATCGGTGCGCTGGCCGTCGTAGAGGTCATCGGTCAGGACCTCGCTCTCGCGGGCCGTCCAGGAGCCGTCCGTGGCCAGGACGTGCACCTGGCCGTCGGTGGTCGTGACCTCGAGCTGGGCCAGCAGCGCGAGTCGGTCGCCGTACTGCGCTCGCTCGCCGCGGAAGCCGAGGCGGCCCCGGTACCAGCCGTTGCCCAGCAGGACGTCCAGCGTGTTGTCGCCGCTGCGCACCAGCTCCGTCACGTCGTGCGTGTGATAGCGGAGCCGGTGGGCGTACGCCGTCCAGCCAGGGGTGAGCACGGCGTCCCCGACCCGCAGACTGTTGACCGTGCCGGCGTACAGGCCGTGCGCGGTGACGTACAGGCGGGCCTTGTGCACATCGCCGGGCACATGGAGGGTGCCGGAGAGCACGGGCGCCGGCATGTGCAGTCCGCCGACACCGACCGGGCTGATGAAGGAAGCGGTCCAGTCCCCTCTCTCGAGGAGGCCCGTCTCCACTACGGCGCGTCCGCTCCAGTGGCTCCACTCCTCCTTGTGGGCGACGCGCACGCGTACGGCCGCGAACTCCCGGGACGCCAGCGGCCGTGCGGGCCAGGGCACGAGAATCTGCTCGGTGCTGTCGACCCGGTACCTCTCGGCGGTCCCGCCCAGGGTCACCTCGACCTCGTACGCGGTCTGCTCGTAGCCGAAGTCCGCGTGGGGGACCGACCAGGACAGACGGGGAGAGCCGGTTCCGACGCCGCGTACCGGAGAAGCGTCGGTGAAGTGTTCGAAGCGAGGCGGGGAGGGGGCGGCAGCCACGACCATGCGGGTCTCCAGATGTCTCATGCGCTTGGTGACCGGGCCCGAAGCGGATGATCATGCGCTCTGCTCGGGAACGCCCGCACGCCTCTGATGGGGTGGCGTGACAAGCCGGTTGTGTGCAACGTTCTACGAATGGGAGCGTATGGAGCGCCCCGAACCCATGTCAAGGACCTGGTGACGCGTCGAAGGGCACCGATCCGTGAGGCAGCGATCTACAGATGCGCTTGTAGCATGGCGTGAATGGACAACAGCTCTGCTGACGCCGGCCCGCGGGGCGACATGAACAGTTCAGGCGAGCGGCAGACGCAGCCGAAAGTCGTACAGGCCGCGGACAGGTCGCGATCCTCCGGTACTCGACGCGTGACGATCCAGGACGTGGCGAAGGACGCGCGCGTCTCGATCTCCGCCGTGTCGAAGGTTCTCCGCGACGCCTATGGCGTCAGCCCCGAGATGCGGGCCAAGGTCACCGAGGCCATCGAACGGCTGGGATACCGCCCCCAAGCAGGTGCGCGCGCCATGCGCGGCCGCTCCTACACCGTCGGCGTGATGCTCGCGGCGCTCTCGCACCCCTTCCAGCCGGAGATCGTCGAAGGCATCACGGACGAGCTGGAGCCCGGCCCGTACCAGGAGATCCTGATCACCGGGGGGCTCGCCGCCCCGCGCCAGCAGCGAAGCATCGAGGCCCTGGCGGACCGGCAGGTCGACGGACTTGTGATCATCACGCCGGAGATCGGCACGGACTGGCTGGAGCAGCTCGGCGCGGAGCTTCCGGCCGTGGTGGTGGCGCGACACGGTGGTGCCGTCCACTTCGACACCGTTGTCGACGACGACCGCGGCGGCGCCCGGCTCATGGTGGACCACCTGGTGGGCCTGGGGCACCGGAGCATCGTGCACACCAGCCATCCCACGGGGAGCCTGGAGAGGCCCTTCGTCCTCTCGCACACGGCACGCCGTGACGGCTACGTGGCCGCCATGAAACGGCATGGCCTGGAACCGGACGTCATCGAGACCTCCTATACGGAAGAGGGCGGATTTCTGGCGGCGGTAGAGGCCCTCGACCGGCCGAGTCCGCCGACCGCGATCTTCGCGGGGGCCGACATCGCGGCCGTCGGTGTCCTGCGGGCGGCGGAGGAGCGCGGCCTGCGGGTTCCCGAGGACCTCACCGTGACGGGCTACGACAACATCAACGCCTCGGCGATCGGCCGGGTCGCCCTCACCACGATCGACCAGTCCGGCCACCTGACCGGCCAGATGAGCGCCCGGCTGCTGCTGGAGCGGCTGACTGGCCGCACTCGGCCGGTTCACTACGTCGTGGCGCCACGCCTGGTCGTGCGTGCCACCAGCGCGGTGCCCTCGCGGCGCAGGTGAGGGCCATGGACGCAGGACGCGGGGCGTTGTGTGCAACGGTGCACTGCCTGTCTTGAACGGGTGGTGAAGGGCCGGTGTCATGCCGAACGCCGGCCGGTGTGCCGACAGCCGAGGCTCGGTCGGCCCGGAAGAGGTAATGGCACGTCAGATGGGTGGCCGGCGGTTAATCTGAAAGACGAGGCTACGGGCGCGTTGCGGAACTGTTACCTGAGAGGGTCCGTGCGTTCCCTTGACTGATTCTCGCGCCCTCCGTACGTTGCGACGTAGAACGTTGTACACATCACTTCGTCCGGTTCGCGCTCCTTCTTCTGGGCGCCCGCGACATCTCTCCTCCGGCCGGCAGCTGCCAGGGCCGCACTTCCTTCGCATCCCAAGGAGTCCCGATGCGGCGCACCACTCGATCCGCTCTCGCAGTGACCACGACCATGAGCCTTGCCGGTCTCGCAGCCCTCACCGGCTGCACCAACGCGGGCACCACCTCCGGGGGCCAGGGCGGGGCCAGGACCACGCTCACTCTCGGCATGACGCAGGACATCCAGGGCTGGGACCCGACGGGCCAGCCCTCCTACCAGGGCTGGGCGGCGTCGGCGGTGTACGACGGCCTCATGCGCTGTGGCGTGAACGGTCAGCCGGAACCGGATGTGGCGACGTCGTGGTCGTTCGCGCCGAACAACATGGGCGTCACGGCCCGTCTGCGGTCGGGGATGAAGTTCTCGGACGGCAGCCCGGTCGACGCGGCCGCGGTCAAGGCGAACTTCGAGTACGCGAAGAAGCACGGCGGCAGCGCCGCCCGCTTCGCGGACATGAAGGTCACCACACCCGACAAGTCGACCGTGAAGATCACCCTGTCGAAGCCGAACCCCCTGCTCACCGCGCGGTTGTGCGAGGTGCGCCTGGGCAGCCCCGAGTTCCTCGCGAGCGGCCGGACGAACAAGGCGCCGGTCGGCTCGGGCCCGTACACGCTGGATGCGTCGGCGACGACCGCCGGTTCGGTGTACGCCTTCACCAAGAACGACGCGTACTGGGATTCCAAGCGCTTCCCGTACAAGAAGCTCGTCATCAAGGTGATCACCAGCGAGACGGCGGCGATCAACGCGCTCAAGACCGGGCAGATCGACGGCTCGCTCATCACGCAGGCGACCTACAGCCAGGCCGAGGCGGCCGGGCTGAAGGTCCAGTGGCAGAAGAGCGAGGTCACCCGTCTGCTGATCACGGACCACCTGGGCAAGCAGGTCCCGGCGCTGGGGAAGGTGGACGTGCGCCGGGCGATGAACAGGGTGTTCGACAAGGACGCCATCGCCAAGAACCTCTACCGCGGCCTGGCCTCCCCGACCGCGCAGATCTTCCGTGCCGGCACCGAGGCTCGTATCGATGACCTCAAGGATCCCTACCCCTACGACGTGACCGCCGCGAAGGCGCTCATGGCGAAGGCGGGATACGCCAACGGATTCACCTTGGAGATGCCCTACTTGCAGGGCCAGGGCCTCGACGCGCTGATGCCGGTGGTCAAGCAACAGCTGGGGCTGATCAACATCAAGGTCAAGCAGGTGACCCTGTCCGGGCCGAACGCCATCGGGGATCTGCTCAGCGGCAAGTACCCGGTGCCCATGTGGGCGCTCGGGAACTACGCAGACTCCCGGCAGGACATCTCCGACTACGTCCTGCCGGACGGCATCTGGAACGTCAAGCACCAGCAGGACGCAACGGTGAACGAGCTCTGGAAGAAGATCGCCGGCGAGACCTCGGAGCAGTCCGCCAAGGATCAGCAGGCCCTCAACCGGTATGTCATCGACCAGGCATGGTTCGTGCCCATGGTGGACACGGGCACGATCTACGCCTCCAACCCCAAGGTCAAGATCAACGAGTCGACCGACCCTTCCGGCCTGCACCCGCAGCTCTGGGACTTCCAGTAGCCCCTGCTGGCATGAGCGATTGGAGCCACGGGTGTTGGTATCTGTACTGAGGAAGCTGATACGCGCAGTGGCCGTACTGCTGCTGGTCAGCTTCGCGACCTTCACACTGATGTACGGCAACGGTCCGGGCATCGCCCGGGCCGTGCTGGGCACACAAGCCACCGATGCCACCGTCCGGGCCGAGGTGGTCGAGCTCGGCCTGGACAGACCGCTTCTCGTGCAGTACGGGGACTGGCTCAAAGGAGTCGTCACCGGCGACTTCGGGGACTCCTTCTTCACGGGGCAGTCCGTCTCGTCGGCCCTGTCGTCCCGGGTACCGGTAACACTCACCCTGATCGTGCTCACTATGCTGCTGACGGTGGTGGCGAGTGTCCTGATCGGTGTCGCCGCCGCCGTCCGCGGCGGGTGGATCGACCGGGTGGTGCAGTTCCTGTCGGTCGTGGGAGCCGCCGTACCGCCCTTCATCGTCGCGATCGGCCTGGTCTTCGCCTTCGCGGTCTCCGTCAGGGCTTTCCCTGCCACTGGGTACGTCTCACCGGACCAGAGCCCCACCGGATGGATCGGATCGGTCACGCTTCCGGTGCTCGCCCTTCTCGCGGGAGCCATCGCCAACTCCGCCGCGCAGTTCCGCGGAGCGATTCTCGACACCCTCTCCCAGGACTTCGTCCGCACCCTGCGGGCGCGCGGGATTCCGGAGTCCAAGGTGGTCTTCCGCCACGTGCTGCGCAACGCCGCGGGTCCCGGTCTGACCGTCCTGAGCCTGCAGACTCTCGGGCTCATCGGCGGCGCCGTCTTCATCGAGCAGGTGTTCGCGCTGCCGGGCCTGGGCGAGTTGAGCAACGGCTCCGCCCAACGAGGCGACGTTCCCATGGTGATGGGGTGCGTGCTGGTGACGATCGTGATCGTGCTCGTCGTGAACCTGCTGGGTGACCTGGTGACGGCGGCGGTCAACCCGAAAGCGAGGACGCGATGACCACGACTCCCACCCTGGAGCCGTCCGGTCTGGGGCAGCCGGCCACCAAGGGACGCTCACTTCTGCGGCGGCTGCTGACCCACCCGCAGGCCGTCCTCTGCGTCGTCTTCCTCCTCTTCGTGGTGTTCCTGGGTCTGTCCAGCTCCTGGCTGGCCCCCCACGGGCAGAACGTGACCGACCTCAGCGCGGTGGACGCCTCCCCGTTCTCCTCCGGTCACCTCCTCGGAGCGGACTCGACCGGACGGGACATCCTGTCGCGGCTGATGTACGGCACCAGGCAGACGATGATCGCCTGCCTGGTGGTGCTCGCCGTATCCCTGGTGACCGGCGTGACCAGCGGCCTCGCCGCAGGCTTCTACCGGGGCAGGACCGACGCGGTGTCGAGCTGGTTCTCCGACGTGGTCATGTCGATGCCGGGCATCGTGCTGATCATCGCGCTGTACGCCCGCACCGGGTCGAACATCGTCGCCACCATGGCCGCCTACGGGCTCATCGTCGCACCCACGTACTTCCGCCTGGTCAGGTCCGTCGTCCTCGGGGTCCGCGGCGAACTCTACGTGGACGCGGCCAAGGTGGTCGGACTCTCCGACCTGCGGATCGTCGGACGCCATGTGCTGTGGGCCGTACGCGCGCCGATCATCGTCCAGAGCTCGTTCGTCCTTGCCTCGGCGATCAGCATCGAGGCCGGTATGGGCTTCATCGGCCTGAGCGACCCGGACAAGGCGTCCTGGGGCGGGGTGCTCCAGGAGGCGTTCGGCAACATCTACAACAACAGGCCCGGCGTGCTCTGGCCCGCCCTCCTCATCACCTTGACCGTCCTGGCGCTCGTCCTGCTCGGCAACGCACTGCGCGACATCCTCCAGTCGTCGGCGCACAGCCGGACGCTGTCCCCGCGGCGGCGTCGCGGACTCGTCCGGCGGGCGCGGGAAGAGCGTGGGCGGGCGGCCTCGGAAGGGGCGGCTGCTCCCGCCGTCGAGGCGGTGCTGTCGGTCCGCGGTCTGCGCATCGGCTATCCGGACGGCGAGGACGGGGTGCGCGAGGTCGTGCACGGCGTCGACCTCGACGTACGGCGCGGCGAGATCCACGGCCTGGTCGGCGAATCCGGCTCGGGCAAGTCTCAGATCGCGTTCTCGGTCCTGGGCATCCTGCCCCGCGAGGCGGTCGTCCTCGGCGGCAGCGTCCTCCTGGACGGTCAGGACCTGCTGGCCGACGAACGGAGGCTGCGCGAGGCCCGGGGCCGGCGCATCGCCTACATTCCACAGGAACCCATGTCGAACCTCGACCCCTGCTTCACCGTCGGCGCGCAGCTTACGCACGGCCTGCGCGCGGTCAAGAAGATCTCGACACGGGAAGCGGAACGGGAACTGCTGAAGCTGCTGGCGCGCGTCGGCATCAAGAACCCGGACCGGGTCTTCGGGCAGTATCCGCACGAGATCTCCGGCGGCATGGCGCAGCGTGTGCTCATCTGCGGCGCGGTGGCCTCCGACCCCGACGTGATCGTGGCGGACGAACCGACCACCGCCCTGGACGTGACCGTGCAGGCCGATGTCCTGGACCTGCTGCGTGAGCTGCGCGACGAACGGGGACTGGCCGTCGTCCTCGTGACCCACAACCTGGGCGTCGTCGCGGACATCTGCGACACGGTCAGCGTGATGCGGGACGGTCACATCGTGGAGCGCCAGGACGTGGACGGGCTGTTCGAGTGCCCGGCGGAGGCGTACACGCGGGAACTGCTCTCCTCGGCACGCCGTGTCGAGATCGCGGAGGTGTGAAGTGGCGGAGCCGGTACTGACGGAGCCGGTCCTGAAGGTCGACAACCTCATCGTCCGTTACGGCGGACGGCGGGGCACCGGAGCCACGGTGATCGACGATGTCTCCTTCCACCTGAGTCCCGGGGAGACCCTGAGCCTGGTCGGCGAGTCGGGGTCGGGCAAGACGACCATCGGCCGCGCGGTCCTCGGGCTCGCACCGGTCACGGCCGGCACGATCACCTTCCGGGGCCAGACCGTCAGCAACATCTCCCGGGCTCGCCGGCGCGAAGTCGCCCGAGACCTCCAGGTCATCTTCCAGGACCCGTACTCCTCGCTGAACCCGTCGATGACGGTCGAGAGCATCCTCGTCGAACCGCTTGTCGCGGCCGGCATGGCAGGCGGCCGGGCACGTGTGCGGGACCTGCTGGACGCCGTGGGCCTCCCGGCCGACTCCGGCGACAGGTATCCGCGCGAGTTCTCCGGCGGCCAACGGCAGCGCGTCGCCATCGCCCGCGCCCTCGCCCTTCAGCCGTCGGTCATCATCTGCGACGAACCCACCAGCGCCCTCGACGTCACCACCCAGGCACGCGTCCTCACCCTCCTGAAGGACATCCAGCGGGAGACGAGCGTGGCCTACCTGTTCATCAGCCACGACCTCGGCGTCGTGAACGAGGTGAGCGACCGCATCGCCGTCCTCCACCAGGGCCGCATCGTCGAGATGGGCAAGGCCCACGACGTAGCGGCCGACCCGCAGCACCCGTACACCCGCAAGCTGCAGACGGCGGCGCCGGTGGCGGATCCGAAGAAGCAGCGTCTGCGCCGCGCAAGGCGGTTGCAGGCAGACACCGCGGAGCTTTCCGACCTCAAGGGGACCTCGTGAACACACAGGGAGCAAACGCCGGCGAGAGGCCCGAGCCGGCCCAGGACAACACGCTGACGAGGCGCCGCTTCGTCCGCAACACGACGGTCGGTGCCGTGATGGTCCTCGGAACATCGGCGATATCGGTCCCCGGCGCATCGGGCGCGTCCCGCCCGCAGTGCGCGGCACTCGTCGGCGGCGGACCGATGTGGGTCACCCCGGGCTGCGACGACCCGACGTACGACCGACCCGTGATCGACAGCGAGAGCGAGCTGACCTCACCGGTACCGCACCGCAAGGTCTCGGGCCACTTCGACGGCACCGACAAGAAGTTCAATCTGTACCTGCCGCCGAAGGGGCAGTGGCAGAGCCGCTTCTTCCACAAGGTGTACCCGCTGACGGACGAGAACGCCGTCGACCAGGACATCGCCTTCGGCGTCGACAGCGGCGCCTACGTCGTACAGACCAACGGCGGCACCGGATACCGTGCGGACGCCGCCGCGGCCAAGTTCTCCCGCACGTACGCGGCGAAGTACTACGGCTCGTCGAAAAAGATCCACGGCTACATCTGGGGCGGCAGCGGCGGCTCGTACCAGACCATCGGCGCCATCGAGAACACCGAGGGCGTGTGGGACGGCGCGGTGCCCTTCATCCCCGGCACGCCGTACTCCGTCCCGAGCAGTTTCACCGTCCGGGCCCTGGCACGGCTCGTGCTGCGGGACAAGGCGCCCCGGATCGCCGACGCGGTGCGGCCCGGCGGCAGCGGCAAGCCCTTCGAGGGGCTCAACGGCGTGGAACGGGCCATGCTGCGCGAGACCACGGAGTTCGGCGTTCCCCTGCGTGCGTGGGAGGACTCCGCCTACGTACTCGGGCTGTCGGCGCCGGACGGGCTTCTCGGATTCACGGCCGTGCTGCGCGCCATGGACCCGGCCTACGCCGACGACTTCTGGAGCAAGCCGGGCTACCTCGGTACCGAGAAGTCAGCTCTCGGCGACATCGTCCGTGGCGCCCGGATCGACCTGCTGACCACGGTCCAGAAGGTCGACCGGGACGCTGGGAACACGCCCACGAGCCTGGTTCTCGCCGCTGCCCCGGTGCAGGTGGACACGACGGGACTCGACTTCACCGTGGTCGGCGGCGACGGTACGACGGTCATCGGGACGCTGCAGGCTTCCCTCGACCCGGCGACGCGCGTCGTCACCCTCGCGAGCGGCAACGACCCCAAGACACTCGCTGCCCTCGACGCCGGGGTCGGGCTGCGCCTCGACAACAAGTGGACCATTGCCTTTCGTGCCTACCACCGCTACCAGGTCCCGACACGCCCCGGCTTCTACGCGTGGGACCAGTACCGGGGCCCCGACGGAGAGCCGCTGTATCCGCAGCGCGCCCTTCAGGTGGGCCCCCTCATCTCCAAGTCCACCAGTGGCGGCGGCACCCACACCGGCAAGATCACCGGCAAGGTCATCGTGGTGGGCAACCTCGTCGACACCGACGCCGACCCCTGGCCCGGCGACTGGTACCGCGCCCGGGTGAGGGAAGCCCTGGGCGGGCGTTACGAGGACGCCTTCCGCCTGTGGTACAACGACAACGCCGACCACCTCGAAGGCCCGGTCACCGGCGCCCGTGCGGCCCGGCTCGTCGAGTTCACCGGCATCCTGCAACAGGCGCTGCGCGATGTGAGCGCCTGGGTGGAGAAGGGCGTGAAACCCGCGCGCACGACGTCGTACGACGTGACCGGCAGCCAGATTTCGGTGCCGGAGCACGCCGCAGACCGCCGCGGAATCCAGCCCGTCGTCGATCTCACCGTCGACGGCACCGACCGGATCGAGGTGCGGGCCGGCACGCCCGTCACCTTCAAGGCCCGCATCGAGGTTCCGCCCGGCGCCGGCCGCGTCGTGCACACCGAGTGGGACTTCGCCGGCACCGGCGACTTCGCGGCGAAGCCGTTCGGACCGCCCCGCGCAACCGTCGAGATCCGACAGACCTTCACCTACCCCGAGCCGGGCACGTACCTCCCCGTGCTCAGGGCGACGGCACAGCGAGAAGGCGACACGGCGACCCCCTTCGCTCAGGTGGGGAATATCGGCAGGGCACGTGTCGTGGTCCGCTGACAGCGCGGACCGGTCTCGCAGCAGCCCGGTTAAGGCGGTGCGCGACACCGACGACCTCGCCGTAGCGACGTCGAAAGCGGAGAAGAGGATGGCCGGGCCGTTGCGCACGTAGTCGTGGGTGGCCGCCGCACCGCTCAGCCTGCTACTGCCAGACGTACGAACGGCAGTGATACATACCGGAGACATCCCAAAAGTTTCTGCTCGTTGTATCGCGCCGGGTGCCGCACAGTGGATGTTGCACCTCGTCGAAGTCCTGGTGAGGCGGATGCCGAGCGTGATGAGTGCCGGCCGCCGCGCTCCTCCGGGACCGAGGGCGTTACCCGACCGCCGCGGCGTGAACCGTGTCCCCCGGAGCCGGCTCGACCGGCACTGCCGGGACACGCAGACCACGACGCCGCCCGGCGGGACTGCTCACCCGCAGCAGTCGTCCATGCACCGAGCAAGGAGATCTCCCATTGTCGCGCCGCCTTCTCCCGGTCCTCGGCAGCCACCGCGGCAACGGGAACCCCGAGTTGCCGGGGCCCCGGGCCGAGGCACGGCTGCCCGCCGACAACGAGCAGCGGTGGTCGTCACTCCCCGGGCATCCGCCCCCCGACTTCGACGATCTGCGGCACAGCAGAGCGCAGCACCCTACGCGGCCCGACCGCGACGGGCACCGAGGCATCGGCGCGCGCGACGGCGTTCTGCACCCACGACGCGCCGCCGGAGCACTTGCCGGGTGGCCGTCGCACACGACCGGAGTCCCCACGGAATTCGCCGCATGACCGACTACGGGGAAACACCACGCCCCCACCCGCACATGAACCGTGCTGACTGGCCGCACGCCGATTCGTCCACATGACGGCAGCTGGTACCGCCGTCCGCCTCCCATCGACCGAGAGAATGGTCATGTCTGCCCAGCCACCCGAGTCAACTGTTCCTCACCCCGAGGGATCTCCCGAGCAGCCAACCGGGGAATTCGCGTCCGCTCCGTCCCGGCGAACGTTCATCACGACCACCACCGCCGTCGGCGGTGCTGTCATGGCGGGCGGTGTGGTAGCCGGACCGTCCGTGTTCGGTGCCGAGTCCGCGGATGCCGTCGAGGCGCCACCCGGCAGCCGTGTCTCCCTGACCGTCAACGGCAAGCGGCACACCGTCACGGTCGACAACCGGACCTCGTTGCTGGACCTGCTGCGCGAGCACCTGAACCTGACCGGCTCGAAGAAGGGCTGCAACGCCGGTGCCTGCGGCGCCTGCACCGTCCTGGTCGACGGCCGTCGGGTGAACTCCTGCCTGACCCTGGCGGTCCGACTGGAGGCCGCCGAGGTCACCACGATCGAGGGCCTGGCCAAGGGAGATCACCTGCACCCCCTGCAGCAGGCGTTCATCGACCAGGACGCCTTCCAGTGCGGCTACTGCACCTCCGGCCAGATCATGTCCGGTGTCGGCTGCATCGACGAGGGGCATACCGGCTCACCCGGTGAAATCCGGGAGTTCATGAGCGGCAACATCTGCCGCTGCGGCTGTTACGTGAAGATCGTGCGCGCGGTCGAGCAGACCGCCGCCGACCGGAAGTGAGGCACGGCTCCCATGCATCCCTTCTCCTACACCAAGGCCGCGGGCACGCGGCAGGCCCTCGACGCGGGCCGCGCCGGCGGCCGCTACATCGCCGGCGGCACCACACTGGTCGATCTGATGCGCGAGACCGTCGAACGCCCCCGCACGCTGGTGGACATCAGCGCCCTGCCCTTGCGCGAGATCACGGTCACCCGGCGCGGGGGCCTGCACATCGGCGCCCTGGTACGCATGTCCGAGGCCGCCGCCCACCAGGGAGTGCGCGCCCTGTACCCGGTGATCTCCCAGGCGCTGGAGCTGAGCGCGTCGGCGCAGCTGCGCAACATGGCGACCATCGGCGGCAACATCATGCAGCGCACCCGCTGCACGTACTTCCGTGACGTGAGCGCCGAGTGCAACAAGCGCAAACCGGGCTCGGGCTGTGCGGCCCTGCACGGAGTCAACCGAACCCACGCCATCCTCGGCACCTCCGACGACTGCGTGGCCACCCACCCGTCCGACGTCGCGGTGGTCTTCGCGGCCCTGGAAGCGACCGTGCACCTGCGGGGACCGGCAGGCGAGCGGACCGTGCCCTTCGCCGACTTCCTGCTCAAGCCCGGCAGCACGCCGAACCGCGAACAGGCCCTGGGCGAGGGTGAGCTGATCACCGGAGTAGAGCTTCCGTCCCTTCCCCGCCCGCTGCTCTCGGGTTACCTGAAGGTGCGTGACCGGCAGTCCTACGAGTTCGCGCTCACCTCGGCGGCCGTCGCCCTGCACATCCGTCACGGAGTCATCCAGGAGGCGAAGGTGGCCGCCGGAGGCGTGGGCACCGTGCCGTGGAAACTCACCGCCGTCGAGCGGCAGCTCATGGGGAAGCGGCCGTCCGACACCCTGTGGACCCAGGCCGCCGAACGGGCCGCGGACGGAGCCCGGCCTCTCCAGCACAACCGCTTCAAAGTCGAGTTGCTGAAACGGACCGTCGAGCGCCAGCTGCGCATCGTGGGAGGTGGCAAGTGAGCAAGCAGCCGCAGTCAGCCGTCGGAGCACCGTTGTCCCGGGTCGACGGACGACTGAAGGTCACCGGCCAGGCCAAGTACGCCGCAGACCACGACATCGACGGCGTCGTCCACGCCGTCGTCGTCGACAGCACCATCGGGCGCGGCCGTATCACCGGCATCGACACCAGCGCCGCCGGCGCCCAGCACGGCGTCCTCGGCGTGATCAGCCACCTCGACAAGCCCACGCTGGCCTACCGCGACAACCCGGGAAACCGCATTCCGGGTCGGCGGCTGCGCGTCTTCCAGGACGACGCCGTCCGGTTCTTCGGCCAGCCGGTCGCCGTCGTGGTGGCGACCACGCTGGAAGCAGCGCAGCATGCCGCCGACCTGGTCGAGGTCTCCTACGACGTCGAGCAGCCGTCGACCGACCTGACCCGCAGCCCGGCCGTGGACGGGCCCGCGCCCTTCGCGCGACCTTACGCGCGAGGCGACGCGAAGGAAGCGCTGGGCTCCGCGGACGTCCGGCTGGAGATGACCTACCGGCTCGCGCGCAACCACCACAATCCGATGGAGACGCAGGCCACTATCGCCCGCTGGGACGCTGACAAGCTCACCCTGTGGGACAAGACCCAGCACGTGATCGGCACGCGGAACGAAATAGCGGCCGTGTTCGGCATCCCGCAGGAGAACGTGCGCGTCCTCTCGCCGTTCATCGGCGGTGCCTTCGGCAACGCCTTGCGGGCCTGGCCGCACGTCACCATCGCGGCCCTCGCCGCCCGAGAGATCGGCCGCCCGGTGAAACTCGCGCTGACCCGCAGGCAGATGTTCTTCACGGTGGGCTACCGGCCCGCGTACGAGTACAAGTTGAGCCTGGGCAGCACCCGGCGCGGGCGGCTGACCGCGATGACCCACGAGATGAAGTACGAGACCTCCCGCTACGAGCAGTTCTGGGAGGCCAACATGGCGCTCGGGCAGATGCTCTACGCCGTGCCCAACGTCAGCCAGAACGTCCGGATCGTGCCACTCGATGTCAGCACCCCCCAGTGGATGCGCGGCCCCGGCTACGGCAGCGCCGCCTTCGTCATCGAGACAGCCGTGGACGAACTCGCCCACAAGCTCGGCATCGATCCGATCGAGCTGCGGCTGCGCAACGAACCCGGCGAGGACCCATCCACGCAGCAGCCCTTCTCCACCCGGCGACTGAGTGAGTGCTTCCGTGTCGGCGCCCGTGAATTCGACTGGCACCGGCGCAACCCCAGGCCACGGTCCACACGGGACGGCGACTGGCTGATCGGCACGGGTGTGGCCACCGGCTGCTACGACGTCTTCCGCGGACAGGCACAGGCCCACGTCAGACTCGATGCGGACGGCACGGCGGTGCTCCAGTCAGCGACCCACGACACGGGCACCGGCACGTACACCTCCATGACCCAGGTCGCGGCCGACGCTCTGGGTCTGGCCGTACGCAACGTCGAATTCCGGCTCGGCGACTCCAGCATGCCGCCGGCCCCTCCCCAAGGTGCCTCGCAGACCATGCTCAGTGTGGGGTCCGCCGTTCAGGACACCTGCGACAAGCTGCGGCAACAGGCCGTCAAACTCGCGATCGAGGACGAGCGCTCACCGCTGCACGGCGTCGAGGCCGGCACCGTCGTGGTCCGCGGCGGACGGCTGCACGTCCAGGGCGACGCCGCGCGTGGGGAGACCTACCGGCAGCTCATCGCCCGCAACAACCTCACCCACCTGGAGGCGCGCGGGTCGTACACGCCGGAGGAGGAGAGGCGGTTCTCGATGTACGGGTACGCCGCGATGTTCGCCGAGGTCGCCGTCGACGCCCGGCTCGGACTGGTCCGGGTGCGGCGGATGCTCGGTGTGTACGACGCGGGGCGCATCATCAGCCCCAAGCTCGCCGAGAGCCAGGCCATCGGCGGCATGGTGGGCGGTATCGGCTCGGCTCTGCTGGAGCACACGGTCACCGACCACCGCGACGGCCGGATCGTCAACGCCAACCTCGCCGACTACCTCGTGCCCGTCAACGCCGACGTCCCCGACCTCAAGGCCGTCTACCTCGACGGGGAGGACTACAAGGCCGCCCCCATCGGCGTGAAGAGCCTCGGAGAGCTCGTGCAGATCGGTGTGGCACCGGCCATCGCCAACGCGGTCTTCCACGCCACCGGACGCCGCGTCCGCGAACTGCCCATCACCGCGGAAGCCCTGCTCTGAACCCGGACGGCAGGGCCCGTCCCCCTACCCCACACGGACGGGCTCTGAACGCCGTCCCGCAGACTGGCCCGCCACCGTGTCCCCTGATCCCCCCGTCGGCACGGTGGCGGGCTTTCCGACTGCCACAGGAGAGCCACTCATGCTGAACATCGCGGACACGCTGTACCGCTGGTGCCGCGAGAACCGCCCCTTCGCCCTCGCGACCGTCGTCGAGGTCAGCGGCAGCGCACCCCTGCCACCCGGCACCGCACTGGCCGTGGACGCCACGGGCGCGGCGGTCGGCAGCATCTCCGGAGGATGCGTGGAAGGCGCCGTCTACGAGCTGTGCCGGCAGGTGCTGGAGACGAACGAATCCCCGGTGTGCACGCGCTTCGGCTACTCCGACGACGACGCCTTCGCGGTGGGTCTGACCTGCGGTGGCGAACTGGAGGTCCTCGTCCAGCGGATCGACCCCACCGGCCGGCCCCACCTCACCACTGCCCTGGAGGAAGTACTGGCAGGCCTGCCCGTGGCCGTGGCACAGGTGGTGAACGGTCCGCAGCGCCTGCTCGGCCGCACTCTGTCCGTTCTCGGCGATGGCAGCGCCTACGACGGGACACTGGGCGACGGGAAGCAGGACCGTGTGGTGGCCACGCAGGTGCGTGCGCTGTTGCGAGCGGGACGGACCGCCCGCGTCGAGATCGGCGGGGACGCCGCCATCTGCCCGGAGAGGGTGACGCTCCTGGTCCACACCCAAGCGCCCCGGCCCCGCATGTTGATCTTCGGCGCCGTCGATTTCGCCGCCGCCCTCAGCCAGGCGGGACGCTTCCTCGGCTACCACACCACCGTCTGCGATGCCCGCCCCGCCTTCGCCACCCCCGAGCGCTTCCCCTATGCCGACGAGGTCGTCGTCGACTGGCCCCACCGCTACCTGGAGCGCACGGAAGCCGACACCCGTACCGCGATCTGCGTCCTCACCCACGATGCCAAGTTCGACATCCCCCTGCTGCGCCTGGCCCTCGGTCTCCCGGTCGGCTACATCGGCGCGATGGGCTCCCGGCGTACCCACGAACACCGCATCGAGCGTCTGCGCGAGGCCGGCGTGCCCGAAGCACATCTGGCGTTCCTGCACTCGCCGATCGGGCTCGACCTCGGCGCCCGCACCCCTGAGGAGACAGCGATCTCCATCACCGCCGAGATCATCGCTCACACCAACAACGGCACCGGCCTGCCCTTGTCCAGCATTCCCGGCCCCATCCACGGTTCCGTCCCGGTGGCCCGGATGTCACCGGCCTCGATGCCGTCCGCATGACGGCCCGCCACATCGTCACCCCGGCCGGATCCGTGTCTCAGACTTGCGGCTCCATCTCCCGACCGGTCAGCGTCTCCAGGGCGTTCTCCGATCGGGAGCCCGGCTCCGCGTGATAGGTGTTCAGCCGCATGGGGGCGCCCCCCGGCAGTGCCATGGGCTCGTGGACGAGGTCGAATTCCCCCACCAGCGGGTGCCGCATACGCACGACCTCGCCGGCAGGGGAACAGCTCACCTCGTGCTGTGCCCACAGTCGCCGGAACTGCTCGCTCTTGTGCGACAACTCGAGGATCAACGCCGAGAGATGTGTGTCCTCGGGGCTTTTGCCGGAGTTCCTCCGCAGTACGCCGGCGATTCTCGCAGCCATGCGGTCCTGTTCGGCGAACCGGTCGCGCGCATCGGGCGAGAGGAAGATCAGCCGGGCCATGTTCCGTTCCTCGCGGGGCAGTTGGGACCAGTCCCCGAAGACGGCAGTGGCGAGCCGGTTCCATCCGAGGATGTCCAGGCGCCGGCTGACGACGTAGGCGGGTACGCCGAGCGTGTCGAGGAGGCTCTGGACGGTGGGCCGTAGCCGCTGCGGCGGGGGCGCGGCAGGCGGTGTGCGGCTCCGGTCGGGCTGGGCCAGCCGGATCAGATGGTCCCGTTCCTCCTCGGTCAGGCCCAGGGCGCGAGCCACGGCGTCCAGCACCTCGGCCGACATGGTTTCGCCGTAACCCTGTTCCAGGCGCGCATAGTACGCGTACGACACTCCCGCCAGCTGCGCCAGCTCCTCGCGTCGCAAGCCGGGTACCCGCCGCCGCTCGTACGAGGGCAGGCCGATGTCTTCGGGCTTGAGCCGGGCCCTGCGAGAACGCAGGAACTCCCTGAGCTCGGCGCGCCGGTCAAGTCCGGCTATCACCTTGTCCTCAGGCGCCGCATGTGAAGACACCGCTGTCCTCCGTTCATCAACCGTGATCGCGGATGTGAAGCAGCGTAGCTTCTCGGCTTGGTCGGCGGGCAGTTGGACGAGATCGCACACGGTGTGGCATCGCCTCCACCCGGCCGAACCGCGCGCCCACGGATTCCGTACTCGTCGCAGAGTTTCCGGTTCTGCTGTGCGCCGGACGGACGGACGGGCCGAGCCGGCCACACGGCTGCCGCCTCCGTTCATGATGTCGTTGATGACGCCCCGCTGGGTCACCGCGAGTCCTGCGGCGAGACGCTGCTCTGCCAGTCCCGCGACTGCACGGGCCCGACGACGCCGTCACCCTTTTCGGAGAAGATCTCCTCGAGGTGGGACAGGTTTGGCAAGGTCGGCTCCGCCACGATTGCTCCACCCGGCGGGACCTGCGCGCACCGGCGACAGCGAACCGTCATCCTCGCCCGCTGACGGCTTGGCGGCGCAGGAAGAGATTCATGGCGCTCATGGTCAGCACCGTCTGTTCGTGCTGGTCGAGGACCTCGATGCCGGTGGTGACGAGACCGCGATCCGGCTTGGAACGCGAGGGAACGGGCCCTGCCGGGCCGCCTGGGGATCGTTGTGGATGTTTTGCGGGTCGAACTCGTCGGCGAACCGAAGGATGTCCTCCCTCGTCATGGTGATGCTGCCGTAGACGTACACGGCACCCGGCACGTAGTCCTCGAAGTACCGGTCCTCGACCGAGGCGGCGAAGTCGGTGTCGCTCAGGGTCGTGGCGGTGCCTGTCGTTCCGCGCGGCGCGGAAGCGGTCCCCGGGTGCCGAGATCCGGTCCGGGCACGTGCGTACGCTGCCTTTCTTGCCTCACTGTCGCCGTTCATCCGGTCACGAGGTCTTCCAGGGCGTCGCGCTCCAGGGCGGCCGAGGCCGCGACGACGCCGCCCATGATGGCGCCGCTGACGCCGGCCGACGCCACGTCCTGGCCGGTGAGGAGCAGGCCGGGGACATGGGTGTGGGCACCGAGGTCACGCAGGGCGAACCGCTGTGGGGTGTGGGCGAGAGACATGAAGTCGCCTTTTTCCCTGCCGAGGAAGTGGTTGAAGCTGAGCGGCGTCGCCAGTTCGGTGTGGTCGATGCGGCCTTCCAGCTGCGGGCAGAAACGGAAGACCTGGCCCAGCAGTTCCTCGGTGAGCCTGTTCTTGAGGCGCTCGTAGTCGGCACCCCGGCGCATCCACGCGCTGTCCGCGTACGGCTCGAACAACGACCAACTGGTCAGCCCCGCGATGTCGATGGTGGTGCGTCCCGGGTAGCGGCTTTCCCACGACGGGTCCTTCACGGACGGGAAGGTGATGAAGTACGTCGGCATGGCGCGGTGCTCGGGGTCGGCCTCGAAGGCGGCTATGTCGCCGTCGATGTCGGGTCCGGCGTGGGCCCAGATGTTGGCCGGATCCAGGTCGAGCCGGTCGCCGGATTCCTGGATCCCGATGTTGAGCATGACGTACGTCTGCGAAGGGCCGACGGCCCGCAGGGAGTCGACGAGCCGGGTGGCTTCGGGAGTCCGGTCCGGCAGCAATCGGGTCATGGTGTTGAGCGCACCGGCGTCACTGATCACCAACGGCGCGAGGAAACTCTTCCCGTCCGCCATGAGAACGCCGCGGGCCGAGCCGCTGTCGTCCAGGATGACCCTCTCGGCCTCCGCGGAGATCAGGACGGTCCCTCCGGCTCCGGTGATGACATCGGTCGCCGTCTCCGCGAGTCGTGCGGAGCCTCCGACGGGGAAGTTCGCGCCGTCGATGTAGTGGCGGATGAGCATGGCGTGCATTCCGAACGAGGCGCGGCCGGGGGCGAGGGAGTAGTCGCCGTAGTGGCCGCTGAGCACCGCGCGCAGCTCCGCGTCGTCGGTGAGGTCGGTGAGGACCTCGGTGACCGTCCGGTCCGCGTACGAGCGGAAGGGTGCGGCCAGGTCGTCGTACAGGGTGTCTCCCACCGCGTGCGGAAGGCTGCGGTGGGCGAGGTAGGGGCGAGCCGCACGGTTCGCCGTGTGAACCATGTCGACGTACCGGTCGATGGCCCCGGACTCGTGGGGGAAGTACTCCTTCATGCGGTCCTTGAACCGCTGTACACCGGACCGGTATTCGTACTCCCGCTCCCCGATGAAGACCCGGTTGTACACGTCCGGCATGGGAGCCCACTCCAGCTTGCCGCCGCTGATGTGGTCGAAGATCCGGCGCAGGCCGCTGGTGGACCGGTGGACGTCGCCCATGTAGTGGAGCCCGGCGTCCCATTCGTATCCGGCGCGCCGGAACGTCTGGGTGGCGCCGCCCGCCGTCGAGTGCTTCTCCAGCACGAGGACCCGTTGCCCGGCCCGGGCCAGGAAGGCGGCTGTGGTCAGCCCACCGATCCCCGATCCGATGACGATCGCGTCCCATGCCTGGCCGGCCGTGCTGCGGTGGTAGCTCTCACCGATGCTCACGTGGTGCCCTTTCATCTGACTTCGAAAAACAGTAGTCAGCCTACGGGGGTGGATAGAATCGAGCAACACACAGGAGAGGGAGACGTGAGCGACGCAGCCGAAGCAGAGACTGAGGGCCATCCGGAACGGTGGCAGCGTGACGCGTGGGACATCGAACCCGACTCGATCAATCTCGCCCTGCGGTCCCTCAGCCCGCGGACCACGGGTGTGATCATCAGGGAGGCCTTCTACGGCACACGCCGCTTCGACGACTTCGAGCGCCACTGCGGCATCAGCCCGAGCGTGCTGTCCGCCCGCCTGAGGGACCTCCTCGCCGACGGCATCCTGGAGAAGACCCGCTATCGGGCTCCCGGTACGCGCGGACGCGACGAGTACCGACTCACCGACAAAGGCCGCGCCCTGCTGCCCATCGTGATCGCCCTCAACGAGTGGGCCGAGCAGTGGATCGTCCCGGCCGGCTCCGCCACCATCTCCCTGCTCCACCACGACTGCGGCAGCCCCGTCCGCACGGTGGTGACCTGTGCATCAGGACACGAGATCACCACACCCGGACAGGTCATCGCGAGGCCGGGCCCCGGGGCCCAGCCTGCGTCCGACTGAGCGGCACGCGGCAGTGCGAGGCGGGCGGGGACGCGGGTTCGGCGTCCCGGTGTTCCTCTGTGCCTATCGCTCCCGCGTCGCCCGGACACTCCCCTGGACGTCGTGCTTCGGGCTCTCTCCCGGCCAGTCCTGGCTGCCGTCAGGGCGTGACGCGGCGCCATTCAGAAGGTGCAGCTGTAGGTTCGTACCGGAGCGCGGAGGCAACAGGGTGCGGCGGCCCTCAGTGAAGCCGGCGCTGGATGGGAGGAGCTCGGCGTCCCCTTGTTCGGCGGGCGTAGCCGTCAGCACCGGGTGAGGGTGGACGGCGCCCCTGTGGACTGGTCACGTTTGTCGCTCAGGCCCAGGATGTCTCGGCCGGTCATCGTGACGACGTAAGTACTGCTGTTGGGGCAGGGGATGTCGGTCGACTCTTCGGTGCGACGGAACTTCCGTCACGTTGCTGACCTGCTTGGCCGTCAGCGTTGGGATTGCCCGGCCCGGTGGCGACCCATGTACCTGCCCAGGTATTGGGAAGCGACGTGGTGGCGGATGGCGGCGAAGGCGTCCCGGGGGACGCGTCATAGTCGGAGAAATGCTGCACGACGAATGTGCCCGCCACGGCTATCAAGGCCACGGCCATGGTCCAGGCGGGCCGCCCGGCAGGTAGGGCGGGACATTCACGGTCGCCCTGCGTGGACAGGCGGCAGGACGGCGGTCCCCCGCGTCGGCGGGAGCCGGGCCGAATTCGGGCTCAGGTGACACAGGCGCTTCAGGCGGCGGTTGCACGGTCGCGGTGATCAACGCGTGCGCCTCCTCTTCCCGCACAGCCAGATCTCTCTCCAGTGCCTCGGGAAGCAGCTGCGGCCAGGTACCGCATCGGCTGCCCAAGCGTTCCAACTTGGCGGGTGTGGCCAGCTGCTCGGGTTCCTTGGCCAGACAGGACCGCAGGAGTGGGATCAGGGTCGCCGGAACGCCGGCGAGGTTCGGCTCCTGATGCACAATGCGGTAGAGCAGCACCACAGGCGAGTACTCCTCGTTCGGGCGGGGAAACGGGCCCCGTCCCGTCGCCGCGTACACGAGCACCGCAGCCAGCGAGAAGACGTCACCTGGCGCACCCGATTCCCCGGCAACCGCATGCTCCGGCGCCAGATAGCCGGGGGTACCGATCACGCCTCCGGTCCTCGCGTGACGCGAGTCCTCCATCGCGCGCGATACCGAAGTCGATGAGCAACGGACCGCGTCCGCGTCGACCCACCAGCACATTGGACGGCTTGACATCTCGGTGGGCCAGCCCCGCCCCGTGTACCGCTCCCAGCGCCCCGAAAAGTTCGGCCGCCAGTAGCTACGAGGCACTGCTCCGGCAGGGACGGCGCCGGCACGTACTTGGTGGCGAGCCACGGAGGGCACTGCCCCATCGGGCTGTAGTCCACCACCGCGGGCGTCCCAGGGGAGCGCACCCGGTGGCTGTTACGAAAGCGGACGCCTCGACACCGTCCGGAACAGGTAGACCCGCCCCAAGCCACCCTCGCCGAGCCGCGCCAGTAGTGGATAGCCACCAACAGCCTCCGGATTGCACTGCCGATCAGATTCAGTCCCGGATCGGCACAACCAAGCGCCGCATCCGCAAACATCAGCACCAAGCATCACCTGTCACTCAGCAGCACACCTTTTTCAGCCACGACTCCCGGCAGTCCGAGAATCTGTACCGCCTGTGAGGGTTTCGGTGTTCGGGCCGGGTGAGCGGCCTTCCAGTGGATGCGCCGGAAGTCGCAGCGGACTGGTCCTCCTGCACGAACTCATCGACGGCGGCCTCGTCCGGTTCGTGGAGAGCGCGCTTCGGGCATTGCCACGCGCAGCTCGTCGGCGGCGTCCCACAACCGGTTCTCGATCTCCCGCTGGGTCACTGCCATCGGTCGGTGGTGTCCATGCTCGTCAAGGGGGGGCGACCCGAAGGCCGTGTGTTCCTGCTGTTCGCTCGGCAGGGTGCGTCCCGCAAGTGGATGCCGGACGCGCTCTGCCGGGTGCGACTCATCAGCGATATCCCTGCCCAGGCCTTTCTCGTCCCGCCGTCCACCGATACGGAGAACCTCTTCTTGTCCGCTCATCCTCTCGTGCTCGTCGTTTCTACCGGCGACGAGACCTACTGCGGCTACTGCCTGGAACGGTGGCCGCCGCGTACGACATCGTCCTGCTCACCGGCACCGAGCCGTCGTGGGAGAAGCCGTTCATCGTCGACCACCCCGCGGTCGACCTGAGAGACCCCGCAGCGCTGCTCGCCGGCGGCCGGGCTCTGGCCGAGCATCATGACCTTGCCGACGTGGTCACCTGGGACGAGTGGCACCTCGTCCTCGGGTGCTGGTACGGGACAACGAGGCGGCCATCGGACAGCGCCGGGAGGGACGGGCGACGAGCCGGTGCATGACGTGCATGGGGACTCCCGGCAGCTGATGATCTGCGGGGCTTGCTGTGAAATTCGGCTACAGGGCCTCAGATCCCACAGTTCTGTAGACCCGTATTTGGAATGTTCCGTTCCGCTGTGACGACTTGGCCTTTCCTGGCCGTCTCATTCGAGGGACACGGCGATTCTGTCTCACGATCGTGGCCCCTCGGCGCTGCCTCCCGGCGCTGCGGAGGTGCCGCTCCAGGATGAGGGCCGGGAGATCGACCCGATCGGCCTCGCCGCCTTCGCCAGTACATCTCAGCAAGATCCGCGGCTTCGGCACCTGGCACGGTCATGATCGTCGCCCGACGCCTCACCCGAAGGTCCGCTCCTGTGACTTGCCCCATGCACCTGCACCTTTGCCATCGAGCAGTCCGGTAGCGTGCACATCCGTGCCATTGACGGCGTCCGGCCTGCTCCAGGCCCTCTGCGCTGAACACCTGAGTCCCCTCGCTTGAGGAGTGATTGCGGCAGGGGTATGGGGTGCGTTCACAGGTGCCTCCGGGGGTAGTTGAGGTGTGCTGGTCCGATGTGCGGTCTGTGCGTGAGGCGGTGCTGGAGCCCCGCTCCGGCTCACCGCATAGGCACTGCTCCAGAGCGGGGCGTGCCGTGGGGGGCACCGGATGAACCCGCCGGTGTCCGGGGCCGCGGCGGTCTGATCTGCCACCGCCTGATGAGAGGCGGGTCAGTGTCAGGCGGGGATGTCGGTGATCAGCTGGCTGAGGGTCTGGCTGGCCTTGAGGCCGGAGCCAGTCAGGACGAGGACGACGGTGTCGTCACGGCTGATGTGGCCGTCGGAGTGGAACTGGCGCAGCGCGGGCAGGACCTGAGCGCTGGTCGGCTCGACGAATACGCCGGTGCGTGCGAGTTCGCCGACTGCGGGCAGGAGTTCTTCTTCCGCCACGGCCGTGGCGGCGCCGCTGTCGTGGATGGCTTGGAGGACTTCCCGGTCGCGCACGGGCCGTGCGATGGCGGTTCCTTCGGCGAGTGTCCGGGGCCAGGTGCGGGCGTCGACGGTGGCGGCGCCACTGTCGAGGGCCTGGACAAGGGGGCAGCACTGTTCGGGTTGGCTGACCAGGACGCGGGGCACCTGGTCGATCTCGCCCGCGCGCTGGAGTTCGGCGAAGCCCATGACGCAGCCCAGGACGAGACTGCCGGCGCCGGCCGGGACGAGGACGGCCGAGGGGGCGCTGAATCCCAGGTCCTCCCAGATCTCGTAGGCGATCAGCTTGATGCCCTGGAGGAACTGGGGGTGCCAGTTGTGGCTGGCGTAGAAGCGGGTGTCGGCGCGGCGGACGGCTTCGTCGGCGACGTCCTGACGGCTGCCGGGGACGAGGTCCACGCTTGCTCCGTGTAGACGGCTCTGCACGATCTTGGAGGGAGAGGTGGATGCGGGGGCGATGATCTGCGCGTCGATGCCTGCTGCGGCGCTGTAGGCGGCGATGGATGCGCCTCCGTTGCCGCTGGAGTCCTCCAGGAGGCGACCGACGCCCTGGTGGCGCAGCATGCTGACCATCACGGAGCTGCCGCGGTCCTTGAAGCTGCCGGTGGGGTTCATGGATTCGACCTTGACAGCGACGTCGAGCCCGGCCAGGGTCCGCGGCAGCAGGGGAGTGCGTCCTTCGCCCAGGGTGACGGGTTCGACTTGGGCCAGCGGGAGCGCGGCACGGTAGCGCCACTGGGTGTTGACGCTGGTGTCTATCTGCCGACGGGTGATACCGGGCAGTGGTTCCATCATGAGCGGGGAGCCGTCGTCGCCGCGCCAGCGCGGCTGGTCCGCTGCGTACCGGTGTCCGCTGCGGTCGGTGAGATGCGGGAAGTCTTTGGACATCTGTAGTGCCGTTCGTTCCTTGAGTAGGTGTTGGTGGGGCTGACGTCAGCGGCGCGCGGGCGCGTTGGTTCACGAGACCGGTTCGGGGATGCTGCCGTGGAGGTCGGCGGCAAGTTCGCCGGCGATATTGGTGCGCACCCAGGTGCTGAACCGGCCGGGAGGTATCTCCTGGCTGAGCAGGAACTGCAGCTTCGCGTACAAGGCTTCCAGGGACATGTCGTCCGCGCCGATCGCCCCGGCTCGGGTGAAGAACTGGGCGGCTGCGTACTTGTTCAGGTTGATGCGGGTGTGCAGGCACTGGCTCATGACGACGACAGGGGTACCGCCCGTGACCAGGTTGCGGATGGCCTGCTCCAGGCCGGGCTCGTCGCAGGGACCTTCCCCGGCGCCGTATGCGCGCAGGATGACGGCGGCCGGGGCGGGGGTCGTCATCGCCCGGAAGCGGGCGGCTGTCATGCCGGGGGCCATGGTGATGACTGTTACGTCGTGGCGCCGGTAGGGGGCGGGATCGGCCCATCCATGGCGTGGCGCGTCGGGCGTGCCGTCGTACGGGTTGACGAAGCCGTGCAGGTCCAGCGCCGAGACCTTGGTGGCACGCATGGCGGGCAGCAGGGTGCCGTCGAAGTACACGCTGACGCCGCTGCCGCCCGAGGCAGCGGCCAAGAGGGCGCCGACCACGTTGCCAGGGGCATCGCTGCCGGGCATGCCGAAGGGGACCTGGGAACCGGTGAACACCACGGGCTTGCCGAAGTCCGACAGCGCGAGAGCGGCCGCAGCCGCCGAGTGGGCCAGAGTGTTGGTGCCGTGCAGGACCACGAAGCCGTCATGGGCGTCGTGGTGCGCGTGGAGGTGGTCGATGATCTCCTGCCAGTGCTCGGGGGTGATGTTGGAGGAGTCGATGACCTCTTCGAGCTGGGCGAAGCCGAGGTCGAGGTCGGCGAGGGAGGCGTCAGTGCCCTGGGCGTGGACAGCCCCTTGGACCTGCGCGTGGATGTCGCCGCCGGGTTCGAATCCGCGGGGCGAGGGGACCATGCCAATGGTGCCTCCGGTGTAGAGGAACTGGACGCGGCGTGCGGTGCGCATGCGGAGTTTTCCTTCGTGTGGTGGGCCGGCCGGGGGCTCGCGGCCGGTGATCAGGCGGGCTCGGTCCCGTCGGGGGCGGCGTCCGTGCCGGGCGCGGAATGCGGTCTCTGTGCAGGGGGCAGAGTGGTGGTGGCGATGCGGTTCCTGATGCGGTACCAGCCGATGACCATGAGCACGCAGATGCCGAGGAACAGCAGGATGGTGGGTTTGCCGATGTCGTCGGCGAACCACATGCCGACGATGACCATGGTCAGGAACAGCACGGTGAGCAGGTTCACCCAGGGAGCGCCGGGCAACCGGAACGCAGGCCGGGTCAGCAGTCCCTGCCGGGCGCGCCGCACGAACAGCCAGTGGCTGACCATGATGGAGATCCAGGTGCCGGCGATCCCGATGCCCGCGAGGTTCATGACGATGTCGAACGCCTGTGAGGGACAGACATAGTTGATGACGACGCCGATCACGCCGAGTCCGGCGGTGATCAGCACACCGGCGAAGGGCACCTGGTTGCGGTTGAGGCGGGCGGCGATCCTGGGGCCGCTGCCCGCGATGGCCATGGAACGCAGGGTGCGGCCGGTGGCGTAGAGGCCGGAGTTCATCGAGGACATCGCCGCGGTGATGACCACGAGGTTCATGGCATTGCCGATGCCCGGCAACCCGAGCGCGGAGAAGAACGTGACGAAGGGTGACTCGGACTTGCTGTAGGCGGTCCAGGGCAGCACCAGGGTGAACAGGAGCACGGCGCCGACGTAGAAGATCGCGATACGCCAGAACGTGGAGTTGACAGCCTTGGGGATGACCTCCTCGGCCTTGTCGCTCTCACCGGCGGCCACGCCGACCATCTCGGTGCCGCCGAAAGCGAAGACCACGCCCAGGGCGAGGGTGATGGCGGGCAGCCAACCACGAGGGAACAAACCGCCGTTGTCGGTGATCAGGGCCGGCCCGGGACTGTGTCCGTCGACCTGGAACTGCAGGAGCACGACGGCGGAGGCCACGACCATGAAGCCGACGATCGCGACGATCTTGATTATGGCGAACCAGAACTCGGTCTCGCCGAAGATCTTGACACTGAGCATGTTCACCGCCACGACCAGCGCCAGGGAGATCAGGGCGAGGATCCACTGGGGCACTGGCTTGAAGGCGTCCCAGTAGTGCAGGTACAGAGCGATGGCCGTGGTCTCGGCCATGACGCTGGCACACCAGTCGATGAAGAACAGCCAGCCGGTGACGTAGGCGCCCTTCTCACCCATGAACTCCCGTGCGTAAGAGACGAATGCGCCCGAGGACGGCCGGTAGACGGCCATCTCGCCCAGGGCTCGCATCATGAACCACGTGAACACGCCGCACACGGCGTAGACGAGGGCCAGGGCCGGCCCGCCCAGCGCGAGGCGCCCGCCGGCCCCGAGGAACAGACCCGTGCCGATAGAGCCGCCGATGGCGATCATCCGGATGTGCCGGGGGCGCAGCGTCTTGGCGTACCCGGCGTCGGCCTGGTCGACGCTGCGATGACATGGAGCCTGCTGGCCCATGGACGGCTGTGGTGGCGTCGAAACAGCCGACGCGGGCTTGTCAGCTGGCTGTTTCGGTGACCGGCCTGCCATCGCTCTGCCTCCATCGTAGGTGAACGGTGTCGATCGACACCTGGAGCTGGACGGGAACTCTAGAACTGGATAGAGTGTCTGTCTATAGTTAGATGAAAGATCTAGATTGGTTTTCGATGGCCTGCTACCCGTGGCCCGTGGCATGTGCATCGCATGCCTTCAGGGCGGACGGCCCGCAGAACACAAGGCGGGTAATGGCGGGGAGCGGGATGAGCGGCAGCAACGACAGTGAGGGAAGGGATCGACCGATGTCCGTGAAGGGCGAAAACCGCGGTGGCCAGGACGATGCGCAGCTGCAGGGCGGGCCGGTGGCGGTGGCAGTAGAGGACGAGCATCTCCTCGCGGAGACCGAGAAGATCGCCGTCGCGCTGGGGCGCATGTTCCCCGGCCTGTGTGAGGTGGTCCTGCACGACCTGCGCGACCCGACCCACGCCATCCGCGTCATCGAGAACAACCTGTCCGGTAGGCAGGTCGGCGACTCGGCCACCGAGCTGGGCCTAGCCCGCATCAAGGACCCCGGCTACCCCAGCGTCATTCAGAACTACGCCAACCAGTTCCCCGACGGACGGCCCGCCAAGAGCACGTCGATCGGGATCAAGAACATGGCCGGGGAGTACATCGCCGCCCTGTGCCTGAACCTGGACGTATCGACGCTGTCGCCGGTCACCCTGTCTCTGTCCAACCTGGTGGCGACCGACCCCGAGAACCGCGACGTCGAGCTGGAGACCCTGCGCGACCGCTCCCGCCGGGAACTGCGTGAGGTCATCGAGACGGCCGCCGCTGAATGCTCCACCACCCCGCGGGCCCTTCACAAGGACGTCAAGAAGGAGCTCGTACGCAGCCTGCACCAGGACGGCTACTTCGACACCCGCAACGCGGCCCAGACCATCGCCGACCTCCTCGGTATCTCCCGGGCCAGCGTCTACGCGTACACGAAATGAGGACGATGACCACCGGTGAGAACACCCTCCACGACGCCGGATCAGGCACGGGCGGGGGTACCTCGACAGCGACGTTCGACAGCGCGCAGCTGTTGCCGCCAGCGGGCCATTACTCGCACATCGCCACCCACCGTGGCGTGGCCTATATCTCCGGCCAGCTTCCTCTGGCGCCCGACGGAACCCGGCTGGCCGACGAGCCGTTCGAGGTCCAGGCCCGGCAGGTGCTGGACAACCTCGACGCCTGTCTGGTCACCGCCGGCTCCAGCCGGGAACGGCTGATCTCGGTCACCGTCCACGTGACCGACATCGCCAACTGGCCTCTTTTCGACCAGCTGTACCGAGCCTGGCTCGGCCCGGTCCGGCCCGCGCGGGCCGTTGCCGGTGCCAAGGAACTCCACTACGGCTCCGCAGTGGAGGTGCACGCAATTGCCGCCCTCGACTGAGCCCCAGGCCGCCACGGGCGAGCTGAGAAGCGGACTGCGCTACGTTCCCGAGGAGCAGACCGCAGCCGTGATCAGCCACGAACTGGCGCTCCAGGCCGCCAAAGAAGCCTTCGAGGCCACCGTCGGCTGCGCGGTGCTGGACACACTGAACGTACACGGATCGGACCCCACGAACCGATACACCGTCAAACCGGCCGCCTCCTCCGCCCACGCAGGGCTGAAGATCGGCACCTACTGGCCAGCAAACGACCGCCACGGACTGCCCAGGCACCACTCCACGTTGCTGATCCTCGACCAGAGCATCGGCCGCATTGCCGCCGTGCTCGAGGCCGGCACCGCCAACGCCTACCGCACCGCGGCCGCCGACGCCCTGGCCGTCGACCTGCTCGCCCGCCCGGACGCGCGCACACTTGCCGTCCTCGGCACCGGCCATCAGGCCGGCTACGACGTACGCGCCGTCGCCCGGGTCCGCCCTGTCGACCTGGTCCTGGCCGTCGGACGCGACCCGGACCGGACCCGGGCGTTCACGGACGCGCTCGCCAGTGACGGGATCTCCGCACGGCCCACAGCGGCCGAGGAAGCCGTCACCAGCGCCGACATCATCATCACCGCGACCACCTCCACCACCGCCGACCCGGCCCTGTTCCAAGCAGAGTGGGTCCGGCCCGGCACTCATGTGTCAGCCATGGGCGCTGACGCCCCCGGCAAACGCGAGTTGCCCGCCGAACTGCTGTCCCGCGCACAGCTTTTCTGCGACATAACCAGCCAGTCCCGCAGGATCGGCGAGTTGCAGCACGCCCCGGCTGACGCATCCGTCACCCAACTCGGAGACGTGCTCACCGGGCGAGCGCCGGGCCGACGCACACCCCAGGACATCACCCTTTTCGACAGCTCAGGCATCGGCCTTCAGGACCTCTACCTGGGCCTGGCCCTCCTTGACCGACTGGACACCGCACCATGACCACGCCGCCCCCGCACCCCGCCCCGACCACCTCCGACACCGTGGGCGCACTCAGCCTGGTCGATCCGGACACCCCGTTCGCGGTGCTGGACACGGACAAGGCCACGCACAACATCGCCAGGCTGGCCGACCACGTCAGCACACTCGGCGTCAGCCTGCGACCGCACCTCAAGACCGCCAAGTCCCTTGCCGTCGCCGCCCTGATCCACGGCGACACCCCCGGACCGATCACCGTCTCCACCCTGGCCGAGGCGGAAGCCTTCGCCGACGGCGGGTATACCGACATCCTCTACGCCGTCGGCATCGACCCGCATAAACTCCCGCGCGTCATCGCCCTGCTGCAACGCGGGATCACCCTCAGCGTTCTGCTGGACAGCACGGAACAGGCCCGCGCAGTGCGGGACGCCTCCGCCGCTGCCCGCACGCCCATCCCGGCCCTGATCGAGGTCGACTGCGACGGCCACCGCGGCGGCGTGACCCTCCAGGACCCCACGCTCGTAGAGATCGGCCGCATCCTCACTGAATCCGACAGCCTCGCCGGCGTCCTCGTCCACGCGGGCGAGTCCTATTTCGCCACCACCCGCGCCGAACAGCACAAGGCCGCCGACCACGAACGCGACGTCGCTGTCGCCGCCGCACAGCAGCTGCGCGAGGCCGGCCTGCGCGTGGACACGGTTAGCGTCGGATCCACCCCGACCGCCCACGCCGCAACCGACCTCACCGGCGTCACCGAAGTCCGCGCCGGCAACTACGTCTTCTTCGACCTCGTCATGTCCGGCCTCGGCGTGTGCGAGGTGGACGACCTCGCGCTGTCCGTTGTGGTCACCGTCATCGGTCACCGCCCCGAACACGGCTGGATCCTCACCGACGGCGGCTGGATGGCCATGTCCCGCGATCGGGGCACCGCCAACCAGCGCGTCGACCAGGGCTACGGGCTTGTAACCGACCTGAACGGAAACCCTGTCCCCCAGCTGCTCATGAGCGGCGCCAGCCAGGAACACGGCATCCTCTCCACCCGAGATGGATCCCCCCTTCCGGACCTGCCCGTCGGCACCCGGCTGCGCGTCCTGCCCAACCACGCCTGCGCCACCGCCGCCCAGCATCACGGCTACCACGTCGTCGACAGCAGCCGGGACACCACCGGCACGCCGGTGATCCAGGCCTACTGGGGGCGTGTCACGGGCTGGTGAGAACACCGGCGGCCAGCGCCGATGCTCTGCCCCCGAACTTGGTGCCGTACGCATCAGGCGTACGCGTGCTCGGGCTCGGCGCGACCTGGATGCCCAGGACGTGGGAACGGGGCGTCAGGCTTTGGTGGGCAACTCGGCCGACCGTGGGACTGATGGTTCCGGTGAAGCGTCCCGCTATCCGGCTCATCAGGCCCTCTAACGGCTCCTGCCGGCAGGCAGGGTCTACGCTGTGACCTGCGGCCACCGCATGATCGTTTGTCTTCACGCGGCGATGATCAACGGTGGTCGCACCCGTCTCCGCACCGCGTCAGGTCGCGCAGCGTCGGCCTGCCGTCCTGTGTATCGGAGGGCTTGTGCAACGTGGCGAAGTCTGGTGGGTCCAGTTCGACGAGCGGAGGTTGGTCGTACTGCTGTCAGGAGACGACGCGTCAGGGTTCCAGGTGATGCAGGTCGTCGCTCCGGCGGGCCTCGACATCAGCGGTCTGGGCATCGAAGTGACGGTCGGCGCCGGTGAAGGGCTGCTGCTCGAAGGCGTGCTGCGGCTCGCGTTCCCGCGTCCGGGCTTCACCCCGTGCACGTGGCTGACCACCGTGTCCCGGGACGACCTGATAGAGCGGGCGGCCGTCTTGTCCTCCAGGAAGCTCAGCGAGATCGACGATGCCCTCCGACTCGCTGAACAAGCACAGGAGCGGACCTCGGCAACGACCACGAAGCTCAGCGAGATAAGGGACGCCCTCCGTCGCGGTGAACTCGGGTAGACGGAGAAGGAGCCGACGCCCGCGACGGCATGAGCGATCTCGGGTGAGGTGATCCACGTTGGGCGCCTGCCGCCTTGACGCCCCTCACCATCGAGATCACGATCTACGGCTGGAGTACTGATACTCCAGCAGTACTTTGACGTTTTCCCTGTTCAGGGGAGGTCTGGATGAGTGTAGTGGGCTGTTGGTCGGCCCGTGTTCTCTTTCCCGGACGGCCCCCCCCGATCGTGTGCAGCCGCCGCTGATAGTGGCAGCGGCGGGCGGCGGCTTGGCGTCGTCTGCGCCAGTGTGACCATGTCAGCGCGCGTTGGCTGGTGAGGTGTTGGTGAACGGCGATGGGTGAGTGGACAGTTGCCAGGAGCCGCCGAACTTCTGCCATGGTGAGGGGCGCGAGGCAGGAACCGTTTCTGCTGCCCCTTTTACTGCGGCATCGGCGGCCATGGAATGCGTGCGCCAGCATGGCCAGGGTGATGTGCCGCGTCCAGCCGGTGTAGCGGCGGACTCCGTACTGGTCGGGGCCGCACTCGTTCTTCGCGGCCTGGAAGGCTTCCTCGATGGCCCAGCGCATCCCGGCGACGCGGACCAGGTGCTCGACCGTGGTGCCGAGCGGTGCGTGGCCGAGGTAGTAGGCGATCTCTCCGGGCTTGCTGATGCTGCGGCGTGCCAGTGCCCAGCGCTGGTGGGTGGGCATCTCGCCGTCGAAGTCCTCGACGGATGTGACCTGTAAGGCGGCTCAGTGGTAGATGCGCGGGCCCTTCGCGCCGTCACCGCACGAGTGTTTCTCCCACGCTTCGTCAGGAGCCTGGGAGAAGAGGTGATCGATGCGTCCGAAGTGCGGCACCTGCTGGGACTTGGGGACCGCGAGCACATGTCCCAGGCCGGTCTCCTCCAGCATGCGGGGCAGTCGCCACTCCTGACCGTAGGCGGCGTCTGCGGTCACCCAGGTGATCGGCAGTGGCGAGGCGATCGCGCGCAGCACTATGGCCTTGGCCAGATCGGGCTTGGTGGCGAAGGCCCGCTCGTCGGGGACGTGGGCGGCCCGGCAGCGGTCGCAGTCGTCGGTCCATGACTTGGGCAGATACAACTCCCGGTCCACCAGGGCGCGTCCACGTGTGGTGGCGTAGGCGGCGAACACGCCGATCTGGAAATTCCTGCCGGGAGATCGGACGGTTCTCTGGGGTTCCGGTGCGGCTTCCTTTCTCGGTGCCCATCTCGATTCCCATCTCGGTACTCATTAGACAGGAAACCCCTGGAGTCGCCTTTGTTGCAGACCAGACGGCTTTTAACTCTTGCCGATGCTCCACGCAACTAAGAGGTTGTCTCACGTGGTGAGTTTCGCGAGCTTCTTGTAGCAGGTCAGGGCGGCTGCGAGGCCGAGGAAGGCGAGGAAGTGCGATCCCTTCCGCTCGTATCGCACGGTGAGGCGGCGGTAGCCGAGCAGCCAGGCGATGGACCGTTCGATCTTCCAGCGGTGCCGGCCGAGTCGCTCGCCGGACTCGATGCCCGGACGTGCGATGCGCGGGACCAGGCCCCGTTCACGGAGCCAGGCCAGGTGGTCGGCGGAGAAGTACGCCTTGTCCGCGCGGATCTTGACGGGACGTCGTCTTCGTGGTCCGCGCCGCGAGCGGACGGCGGGTATCGCCCGGATCAGCGGCTTGAACGCCTGGCTGTCGTGGAGGTTCGCGCCGGACACCGCGAGGGCGAGCGGGATGCCCTGGGCGTCGGACAGGACGTGCAGTTTGCTGCCCTTCTTGCCGCGGTCGACCGGGTTCGGCCCGGTCAGTGATCCCCCCTTTTCGCACGGACGGAGGCCGCGTCGATGATCGCCGAGGTCCAGTCCAGCTCACCCCTGGCGCCGAGTCGGTCGAGCACGGCCCGGTGCAGCCGGCGCCACAGGCCGGCTTCGGTCCAGGCCGTGAACCGGCGGTGCGCTGTCGCCGGGGACGTACCGAACGTCGGCGGCAGGTGCCGCCAGGCACACCCGCTGGTCAGTACGTACACCACCGCCGTGAACACGGCCCGCTCATCACGCGGAGCGGTCCCGCCTCCCTGCGGTCGAGCGACGAACGACGGCAGCAACGGGGCGACCAGCTCCCAGAGTTCATCAGGAACCAGCCGCTTCGACAGATCGGCAGTCACGACCGACATCATGCCGCACGAACATCACGCCACATGAGACAACCTCTAAGTACCCAGAGGGGTCCCTGAGGAGACGTGCGGTGGGGCGGGCGGGTGCGTCGCCGGTCGGCGGAATTTCCCGCATGGAATGAGTTTTTTCTAATTTTCCCGTTCATCCCTCTCTCGATTCAACTTCCTGTTATTTTTCTAGGTGCACCTGGTTCGCCTCTATTTCGGATCGGCGATTCTATCTTTCGATGGGGTGCGGAATTGAAAATGATCGTCATTTGAGGTGCTTTGAATTCCTCTAGGTGAAACGCGCTGGCTGTCCGATTCGGGTTCCATTGCGTTGGAATGGCGAGATAATTGATGGCTGGTCCAGTAGGGGGTTGAGTGCGGACTTGACGATCGTTTTGAAGAAGCCGGTGATCGCGCTGGTGGTCGGCACGGGGGAGGGGGAGGTACCGGGCTGCGGTATGCAGTCCGCCGCTGGGCACGGTGAGGCCGTACCGGATGGTGTCGGTATCGGGCTGGGGGTGGCGGAGGTGGTGGGTTCGGGTGCCGGGGCGGGGCTCGGGCTCGGGTCGGCGACGGCGGTGAACACCGGGGCGCATACCGTCAGGACCACGGACCCGAGGACCAGGGCCCGGCGCAGACGCCGGCGTCTGCGCCGGTTCCGTACCGGGGGATGGTCGCCAAGTGCCGGTGTGGGACGGGGTGGTTGGGCGGAGGGGGTGTCCATCAGGTGCCCACGATCCCTTTGAGGATCTCGACGATCAGCGGTGCGAGTACGACGATGCCGTATCCCCAGCCGGCGCCCCGGAAGGCGATTTTGGCCTTCTCGACCTCGCTCGGGTCGCCGCCGGCCGTCATGTAGCGCAGGCCGCCGATCGACAGGAACACGGTGGCCAGCGTGGCCGCGATGCCCATGATCCAGTTGCGGATGTTGGTGAGGACCTCGTTCACCGACGCCGCCGCTCCCAGGGTCTGTCCGGGTCCGGCCGCTGACGCGGACGACGCTCCCAGAAGGCACACGAGCAGTACGGTCCCCGTGGTCAGCAGCCAGCAGAGGGTCCAGTGCCGGTCCGGGGCAACAGTCCGGTTGAGTGCGGCGCGGCCTCGGGCGGCGGCGTGGCGGAGGTGGCGAAGAAGGGTTGCCTGTCGCATCAGTTCGCCTCCGGAGCCGAAGAGGAAGGGGAAGGGGGTGTGGAACCCCCGCACTTCAAAAGGCCGGATTCCGGGCCGGTTTTGGCCATGCCCGGCGCAGATTTCTCTGCGCGTTCCGTGCGGCGGTCTCCCTGCGGGGCCGTACGGGGCAGAGGCGGAGCTTCGATCGTCGTGCGGGCGGCGGGGTCGTCGTCGTGGTCGTCGCGGGTTTCGTCGTGGAGGAAGGCGGCGAGTCGGGCTTCTGCGCGGCGGCGGGTTTTGTAGGCGGCGTTGGGGGTGGTGCGGTGTCGGTCCGCCCAGTCGGTGACGGTCGTGTCGTCGAGTCGGGTGGTCCCGATGAGGTCGGCCTCGGTCCGGGTGAGGACCGCTTCGCGGACCGCCTGTGCGAGGACGAGGTCGGGGTGGCCCCAGGGGGGTCGGGGGACGGACGGTCCGAACCCCGGTGCGACCGGGGTGGGGGCGGCCAGTGCTTTGGTGAGGGCGGTATGCCCCTGCCGGTAGGCGGCCCACCGCAGTCGCGGCAGGACCCGGGGGCGGATCACGTCGATGGAGGCGAGTCCGTCCAGGAACCCGGAGAGGACTTCGGCCTGGATGTCGGACGGCTCTCCGGGGAAGCGGTCCGAGAGGCGTCGTGCGACTCCGGCGAGGGCGGGCAGTGCCATGCCGGCGCAGGCCAGGACCCAGGCGGCGCCGTCATGCCGCGAGCGGCGTACGAGGTGGGTCCATACGGCGTCGCGGGTGAGGCGGGGGCAGGCGGGGTGGAGGAGCAGGCCGCGCAGTTCGTCGAGGGGGATCGTCCGGTGCGGCAGGCCGTGGAAGCGGTGTCCGTCCACGGTCAGCGTGTCGGGTTCGGTGATCAGCAGGGCGAAGCGTTCCCGGACGGTGTCCAGCGGCAGAACGGGGGTGGTGCGGTGGTGTTCGTGACGGGAGGAAACCATGACCTGGCGCCTCCTCAGGCAGGGGAAAGGGGGACGCCTCTACAGGACCGGATCGGCGCCAAGGGAACGCCAAGCAGCGCCAATTGCCGCCCCGAGGAGGCAGGGGCCGCCCGCTGAAAGGACTGCTGAAAGAGGCGAGGTCAGACCCGGTCCGGGGAGCGCGAGCCGGCTCCCGCGCGGGGGGCGGTCGGTCCGGGTTTTAGGTGTGATGCAGGTGTTCTTTAACCGGCCCTGCCGGACGAGACTCCGGAGGTTCTCCGGTGGGGCGTGGCTAAAACGGGGTTAAATCGCGGTCTTTTGGGGTGCAGGCGACGTGTGGGCGCCTGGCCCGAGGAGACCGCGAATGCGCATCCGCCACCGCACAAGGACCAGCCCCTGCGAGGGTCCGAAGGACCGTCAGGACCGGAAGCCGACCACCCTCGGCCCGGTGGCCGTCGGGCCCCGGTCCGCGAGCGGACTCGATGGCCCGACGGGAGCCGGGCATCGGTCGGCCCTCCGACTCCCGGGCGCTGGGGGAGTTGCTCCACCGACTCGTTGCCGCAGGAACCGGTCCGAGCAGTCCGCATCCGGACCACATCACGGCATCCCCCGTCGCTCGTGCGACTGCGGCTCCCGCTCGGGCGAGACCCGGGAGAGGCTCCGTGAGTCCGCCGAGGACACAGGACGGACTCCCGCGACCGACGACCGGCCGCACTGCCCTCACCACCGACGCACTTGTAATGCGTAGGTCAGAGGTCTCGTCTCTGCGACGGGATCGATGGAGTGATGCTCTGAACTGGTCTTTCAACGGCTTGCGGGGAACGGTTCATGCTGACGAGGCAAGCCCCGGTGGACAGCCGTGCGTGAAGCTCCGTCAGAGATTCTCGCCACCCTGGCCGACGGGTGAAATCCACCGGTCTTTGATGGGGCTGTCGGAGGCGTCGGGACTATGTGGTCCTGACAGTTTCACGTCCAGGGCAAGGTGCGGGCTCGGGCGTGACTGGAGGGCTCGCCCGCCTGCCGTGTTGGAGATCGGTCCGGTCCTGCCGCGCTCGCCTCCGGCCGGTACTCGGGTGGGCAACTGCCGGAGTTGGAATCGGGGCACGACACCGAGTTCGATCCGGTTGCTTCGCCCAAGCGTTGCGGGCGGTCTTGGCCGGACCGTGGGTACGAGGCATACGGCATCAACGGCGGTCGGATGGAGAACGTGTGCCGACGGTTGCGGGCCTGGGCTGCCGAGATCCCCGATGAACGGCTCGACGAGAAGTGACCCAGCCGTCTGTGTCGACCAGAGCGCGAACTGACGCGGGCTTCTTCGCTGCTACGGCGCCGACCATGCTGGGGAGGGGCGTTTGCAGCGATCCCGCGGCGGCATACGTTCGACTCTCCGACCAGCACGAGTATCCCGATGTCCACGCGCGCCAGCTTCGTGATCAGCGACTTCAACGTGCGCACCGCTCAGGGGGAAACCCGGAGACGGTGGCGCTGCGAGAAGAGTGCTCGGGGCGGCCTGAGGAGCGGACAGGGAGCCTGGTACCGAGTGGGTGATCAAGTCCTGTACACCCCTGCCCCTTGGCCTCGCGGTGCGTCGAGGGCGCCCCCGAGGCCCCGGAATCTGATGCGGCTCCTCGCCAATCCGCGATGCGACCTGCTCCGGATTACGCGTGGACCTGATCGCGAGCCTGGGAGGAAAGAGGATGAGGCGGACAGCGGTGGTGGGCTCCGGCGTGGCGGGGCTGACAGCCGCGTACATCCTGGGCCGGACCTGCCACGTCACCCTCTACGAGGCGGACGACCGTCTCGGCGGACACGCGCACACCCATGAGCTGACCTCGTCGTACGACGGGAGTGCGCACCGCGTGGACTCCGGGTTCATCGTGCACAACCGCCGCACCTATCCGCATCTGCTGCGTCTCTTCGACGAACTCGGTGTCGCCACGCAGGAGTCGGAGATGAGCATGTCGGTGCGGTGCGAGGGCTGCGGCCTGGAGTACGCCGGCGCCCGTGGCCCGGCCGGGCTGCTCGCCCGGCCCCGCAGCATCCTGCGGACCTCGTTCCTGCGGCTGCTCGCCGAGGTGCCCGCGTTTCACCGGGCGGCCCGGAAGCTGCTCGCCGGTGAGGGGCGACAGGACCTCACCCTCGGCGAGTTCCTCGACCGGGAGGGCTTCTCGGCCTACTTCCGTGCCCACTTCATGACGCCGGTGGTGTCGGCCGTGTGGTCCTGCGACGCCGCCACCGCCCTGCGCTACCCGGCCGCCTATCTGTTCCGCTTCCTGGAGCACCACGGGCTGCTGTCGGTCGGCGGATCACCGGTGTGGCGTACGGTCACCGGCGGTTCCCGCGAGTACGTCGACCGGGTCGCCAAGCACATCGGCGAGATCCGCACCGGCACCCCCGTCCGGGCGGTGAGCCGCCACGACGACGGCGCCGAGGTGACCGTCGTCGACGGCACCACCGAGTCGTACGACGCCGTGGTGATCGCGGTCCACCCGGACCAGGCGCTGCGCCTGCTCGCCGACCCGACCGACCGGGAGCGGGAGGTGCTGGGAGCGTTCCGCTACTCGCGCAACACCACGTTCCTGCACACCGACACCAGCCTGCTGCCCCGTGCCCGCGGCGCCCGCGCCTCCTGGAACTACCTCATGCCGTCCTGCACTTCGGGCGCCGACCGCGTACGGGTCAGCTACGACATGAACCGGCTGCAACGCCTCGACGCCGCCGAGACGTTCGTCGTCACCCTCGGCGGCGAGGACCGTATCGACCCCGGCCGGGTGCTGGCCCGTATGGTCTACGAACACCCCGTCTACACGCCCGAGTCGGTGGCCGCGCAGCGGCGGCTTCCCGAACTGGCCGGTGACGTCTGCGTGTTCGCCGGTGCCTACCACGGGTGGGGGTTCCACGAGGACGGCTGCCGCTCCGGCGTCGAGGCCGCCGCCGCGCTGGGGGCACGCTGGTGAACGCCGCCCTGTACACGTGCACGATCCGCCATGTCCGGACCACCCCTCGGCGGTACACGCTGCGCCACCGCACGTACATGTGGCTCATCGACCCCGACCGCCCGCCCCGACTGCCCCTCCCGCTGCGGCCGTTGGCCCGGTTCGACCCGCGCGACCACTTCACCGGCGACCAGCCGTCCCTCCGTGCGGGCCTCGACGCCTTCCTCACCGGGCACGGGATCGACCTGGAGGGCGGTCCGGTGGTGATGCTCACCCACGCCCGGGTGTTCGGGTACGTGTTCAACCCGATCACTCTCTACTGGTGCCATGGCCCCGACGGTGAACCGCGCTGCGTGGTCGCCGAGGTCCACAACACCTACGGGGGCCGCCACGGCTACCTCCTGCACCCGGACGGGACCGGGACGGCCCGTGCCGACAAGGAGCTCTACGTCTCGCCGTTCTTCCCCGTCGACGGGCGCTACCGCATGAGGCTGCCGCACCCGGGACCCCGGCTCGGCCTGACTCTGCACCTGGACCGCGAGGGCGGCCGAGCCCTCACGGCCACTGTGCACGGCATCCGCCGCGCGGTGACCGTCCCGAACCTGCTGCGGCTGGCCGTGCGCCATCCGTGGTCCACCCTCGCCGTGTCGGCCGCGATCCGCTTCCACGGCATCCGCCTCTACCTGCGGGGCCTGCCCGTCCAGCCCCGGCCCGACGACCACCGCACCCCGGAGAACGTGACATGAGAACCGCGGACCACCGCAGCACCGCCGACACGCCCGTCGATGCCGCGCGCTGGCCGGACGTGGCCGCCGTACCCGCATCCTCGTGGCCGCGTACCGCCATGACCGGCGCGTTGGTCCGCCGGGCCCTGGACGGGCTGCCCGTGCGGGCCCGGTTCGCCGGCCGCGACGACGCGGGACGGGGCGGCCCGCTGCTGGAGGTGCGCGACCCGGCCGCCTTCCACGCCCGGATCGGCACCGGCGGCCTGGTCGGGTTCGGCGAGTCCTACATGGCCGGGGAGTGGGACGCCCCCGACCTCGTCGCCGTCCTGACCGTGCTCGCCAAAGACCTGGCCGAGCTGATCCCGGCCCCGCTGCAACGCCTGCGCGGACTGTGGGCCTTGCGGCACCCGCACGAGGAACGCAACACCCCCGACGGCTCCCGCGCCAACATCAGCCGCCACTACGACCTCTCCAACGACCTGTTCGCCCTCTTCCTCGACGACACCCTCACTTACTCCTCGGCCGTCTTCCGAGGCTTCCCGGCGAGCTGGGACCTCATGGCGGCGGCCCAGCACCGCAAGATCGACCGGCTGCTGGACCTCGCCCGTGTCGGCGAGGGCACCCGCCTGCTGGAGATCGGCACCGGCTGGGGCGAACTGGCCCTGCGCGCGGCCTCCCGAGGCGCCCGCGTCACCTCGCTCACCCTCTCCGCCGAGCAGCGGGCCCTTGCTCTGGAACGCGTGCGCGCGGCGGGCGTCCAGGACCGCGTCGCGGTCGAGCTGTGCGACTACCGGGAGGCGGGCGGGGAGTACGACGCCGTCGTCAGCGTGGAGATGATCGAGGCGGTCGGCGCGGAGTTCTGGCCAGCCTACTTCCGCACCCTCGACGAACGGCTCGCCCCGGGCGGCCGGGTGGCGCTCCAGGCGATCACCATGCCCCACACGCGGATGCTCGCCTCCCGCGACACCTTCACCTGGATCCACAAGTACGTCTTTCCCGGCGGCCTCATTCCCTCCACCGAGGCGATCGAGGACACCGCCCGCGAGCACACCCGGCTCCACCTGTCCCGCCGGGACGCCTTCGGCGCCCACTACGCCGAGACCCTGCGGCTGTGGCGCGAGCGGTTCACGCACCGCGCCGACGAGGTCGACGCCCTCGGCTTCGACGCGACCTTCCGCCGCCTGTGGACCTTCTACCTCGCCTACTCCGAGGCCGGATTCCGCTCCGGCTACCTCGACGTCCAGCAGTACCTGTTCACCAAGGAGAACGAGGAGATCAAGGAGAATCCCGCCCGATGAGCACCCTTGCCCGGCCCGGTGCCGCCCACCTGCTCACCGCCTTCGTCGAGGACGCGCTGCGCCTCGCGCAGGCGTACGTCACCGGCGAACGCGATGTCGAGGGCGACCTCGTGGAGGGGCTGCGGACCATGTGGGCGGCCCAGCGGGAGCGGGGCCCGCGCCCGCCCCGGCCGACGTCCACCGACCGGGCCGTCATCAGCCACCACTACGACCTGTCCAACGACTTCTACGGCCCTCTCCTCGACGAGACCATGGCCTATTCCTGCGGCTACTGGGCGAGCGACGAGCCCGGCTTCACCGCCGTCACTCTGGCCCGGGAGCAGGCGGCGCACGTGCGCGGGCAGGTGCGCGAGCGCGGGCTCGCCGAGCGGGTGGAGGTGGTATGCCGGGACTACCGGGACATCCGGGGTGGCGGATACGACGCCGTCTCCACGGTCGAGATGGGTGAGCACGTCGGCGATGCCGGGTACCCGGCGTTCGCCGCCGCACTCAACCGGCTCGTCCGGCCGTGCGGGCGGGTGCTGGTGCAGCAGATGTCGCGGGGGCCGGGTGCCCCGGGCGGCGGGGCGTTCATCGAGGCGTACATCGCCCCAGACATGCACATCCGTCCCCTCGGCGAGACACGGCTGTGGCGGCTCTATCTGGTCGGCGCGGCACTGGCCTTCGAAGAGGGACGGATGGGCGTCGACCAGATCCTCGCCGTACGGCCGGGACCCGTCGGCGCGGCCGGGATGCCGTCCACCTCAAGCGCTTGGTACGAAGACCTGTGAACACCTTCCCGTGGAGTGTGTTCGCGCTCAACCTGGCCTGGGGTGCCGCCGCGGCTCTGGCGGTCATGCTCGTCACCTTCGCCGTCGCGCTCCGCGTGGGCCTGCACCGGATCGTGGACGTGGCCTGGGGGATCGGGTTCACAGCGGTGGCGGCCGTGACCTTCGTGGCGTCAGCCGGGCACGGCGATCCCGTACGGCGGCTGCTGGCGACCGTGCTGACGGCGGTCTGGGGGCTGCGCCTGGCGGTGCACATCGCCCGCCGGGGCCGGGGCCACCGAGAGGACCCGCGCTACGAGGCGATGCTCGCGAAGGCGCCCGGCAGCCGCGACGCGTACGCCCTGCGCATGGTCTACCTGCTCCAGGGCGCCCTGGTGTGGCTGGTGTCCCTGCCCGTGCAGGCGGCCCAGTACGTGCCCGGCCGGCCGTCGTTCCTGGCCTGGGCCGGAGTCGCGCTGTGGGCGGCCGGGGTGGGTTTCGAGGCGATCGGCGATGCTCAGCTGGCCAGGTTCAAGGCCGATCCCGCCCATCGCGGGCGCATCATGGACCGGGGACTGTGGGCGTGGACCCGGCACCCCAACTACTTCGGTGACTTCTGCGTCTGGTGGGGTCTGTTCCTGCTCGTCTGCGACTCCCCGGTGGCGGCTGCCGTGTCCGCCGTGTCGCCCCTGGCGATGAGCCTGCTGCTGACCCGGGGCAGCGGAAAGCGGCTACTGGAAAGGCACATGGCAGACCGGCCCGGCTACGCCGAGTACCGGGCCGGCACCAGCGGCTTCTTCCCCCGGCCGCCGAAGCGCGGCACACGCCGGGGGTGACGGTGACGGGTCGGCCGCAGGACAAGGTCGCTTACTCACGACGCGAGACACGGCCCCGCCCACGGTTCAGCGGACACGGGACTTCCCGCGCGACAGCGTGCTCAGCCGGATGCGGGTGTACGAGGTGTACGGCGCGGTCGCCCGCTCGGCCTCGGTGATCACGGCGTGGAGCGGGGGCAGGACGGCGTGCGGAGGTGTGCCCGGGTGCAGCCAGACTCGTAGACCGACGTCCAGGCGTTGCCGTCGGCGGGGCAGCACGCGTGCCCGGGCGCGGGCTACCCCGGGTACGGTCGCGGCGCGTGTGGTCATGGCCTCTGCGAGGGCTTGGGTACGGACGGCGGAGCCGGGAGCAGGCAGGGCCAGGCGCCGGGTCGGGCCCGAGCGGAGCTGTGCGAGGGCCCCGTACACGAGGAGCACGGTCAGGGCGATCGTCGTTGCCAGGACGGTGGGGGTCCACCAGTCTTCGGCACGGAGCTGTGCCAGACGGGTGCGGTCCAGCAGGACGGTGTCCGTGCCCGTGGCCGGCCACCACGAGGGCAGCCGCTCACGGAGGGGGCCGCCGGTCTGGGTGAGCCATCCGCCCGTCAGGAGCATGGTGAGCCCGGCGGCGGCGAGGACGGTCCGGTTGACGGTCGTACGGGCGCGGCTCATCACATGTCGCCTTCCGGGGTACGAGCGGACATTGGCACGGGCCGGTCGGGAGTGTGACCACGGGGTGCCTCCCGCACCGGATGGAGAGGCGGGCCCCAGACCGGCTCCGGGACGACGGTGACCCGCAGCCGGGGGACGCGACGCAGGTCGCAGGCGGTCAGGGCGGTTCCGGCGGCGGATGCGACGGCGTCCCGCGTGTTCGCCCGGTCGCCGAAGCGGAGACCGGCCCGGACGCTGACGCGGCGCCTGCGCACCCGTACGCGTACCGCTCCGGTCCCCGGCACGTCCGCCACCGAGTCACGGACCAGCGACCGCACTGCGGAACGGTCCACCGCCGCGTCCACACGGGCTGTGGACGCGGCGACCGTGGACTGGTGGCGCCGGCCAGGGGTCACCGCGAGCAGGATCAGCCAGGCACCGAGCAGGGCGGTGAGCGCGCCGACGGCGACCACGGCCGGATCCCCGGGCCCGTGCCCCGACAGCCAGTCCACGGCCCGGACTCGCCAGGGCGCGACCGCCCGGTGAGAGGTGTGCACCTGGACCATGTCGAAGGCGAGCGCACCACAGGCCGCCGCGGCCGTCGCCGTGAGCACGGCGACGGGGACCCGGCGCTGGGACCACCAACGGCGGGGCGTACGACCCTCATCGCTCCGGGGAGCGGGGGACACAGGTCCCCGGAGCGCGGCCAGCGAGGTGACCGTGATCCGCGTGGATGTCACGTCCAGCCCCGTCAACTGCCCGGTACGCGCGGTGACATGACGCTGGACGTCCCGCACGGTGTCGGCGAGGGGAGCCGGGTAGGGCAGCGTCATCCCCAGGGAGAACTCTGCCCGCCCGCCGTGCACGGACGCCGTGGCCCCGGCCGCCCGGGAGGCTCCCCGTCGCGGGAGTGTCTCGGTGGCCGCCTGCTCGGCGATCCGGCGCACGGCCCGTTCCGAGACGGTGGTGGTGCCCCGCTCGGCCGGGGCCGTCATCGGTGGTTCCGCTCGAACGCGTCGCGTACGTCCTGGACGCTGCCGCCGCCCTCGATCCACCGGCCCAGCGCCCAGCCCAGGCCGCCGAGCGCGGCCACGAGCAGGAAGGCGCCGAACCCGCCGAAGAAGCCGGCGAACGCCAGCGCCATGCCCGCGGTCATTCCCACCACTGGTGTGCTCATGTCCCTTTCCCTCTCACCTCGTACGACTCACCGCGTGCCCCGTACCCGGCGCCGTCACTCCACGCGGGAACCGGCGGTGCTCTCGGACTCGTCCTCGTCGGGCAGGTGGACGTCGTTGACGGTGATGTTGACCTCGACGACCTCCAGGCCGGTGATCCGCTCCACCGCGTCGACCACGTTCTCCCGGACGTCCCGGGCCACGTCCATGACGGAGACGCCGTACTCGACGACCAGGTCCAGGTCGACCGCCGTCTGCCGTTCGCCCACCTCGACCTTGACGCCGCGCCCGACGTTCGGCCGGCCCCCGGGGACGCGGTCACGGACGGCGCCGATGGTGCGGGAGAGGCCGCCGCCCATGTCGTACACACCGGGGATCTCGCGGGCCGCGATGCCCGCCACCTTCACGACGACGACGTCGGCGATCGAGGTACGGCCCCGGTCGGGCGCGGGCTGGTCGGCCCCGGCCGTGCCGCCGGACACGGCCGTGGTGTGGGGCGGCCTGCCGGTCTGCGGCGCGGACAGGTCCTTGGGAGCGGATGCGGTCTGCGTGGTCATCGCGGGTTCCTCACGGCTTCGTCCTCGACGGGCTCTCACTTCGTCAGACCCGGCCCAGGCGCGTCTGTGACGCGGGGCCGGAAACAAATCTGCGGGGTGCCACACGCGTGGCACCCCGCCGATGACGCAGCGTCAGCTGGTGGGCATCAGGACGCTGTCGATGATGTAGACGTTCGCGTTGGCGGTCTTGACGCCGCCGCAGACCACGTTGGCGGAGTCGTTGACGGTGTAGGACTCGCCGGAGCCCGAGGCGGTGAGCTTCGCCTTCTCCAGGGTGGTGAAGGAGCCGTTCTCCAGGTCCTTCGGTGTGAGCTTCTGGCCGACGACGTGGTAGGTGAGGATCTTCGTCAGCTGGGCCTTGTCGTTGAGGACCTTGTCCAGGGTGGCCTTCGGGATCTTGGCGAAGGCGTCGTTCGTGGGAGCGAACACGGTGATGTTCTGGGCGTTGTTGAGGGTGTCGACCAGCCCGGCCTTCTTCACCGCCGCCACGAGGGTGGACAGCGCCGGGTTGTTGGAGGCGGCTGTGGCGACCGGGTCCTGGGCCATGCCGTCGAAGGAACCGGCACCGCTCGCGGGCACTGCGGAACAGGCGGGACCGAACGGCTTGTCCGTGGCGGTGCCGCTGCCGGAGCCGGTCATGCCGTCGTCCGGGGCGGAGGCCGAGGCCGCCGTCGTCGGCGAGGAGTCCGACGCGGCGGAGTCGGAGCCGCTGTCGGAGCAGGCGCTCAGGGCGAGGGGCAGAACGGCAGCGGCGGCCAGGGTGACGGCGGTACGGCGGATTCGGGTGTTCATGGTGTTTCTCCTGATTGCTAGGCGCAGCCTGAGCTGCCTTGGTGTGGGGCAGGGAAAAGTGGCTCGGGGGGGGTGTCAGTCGACGGTCACGACCACGGAGTGCCATCCGCTCGCGCCGTCGGGGATCGTGCGGGTACGTTTCTCGGTCTGCATCGCGCCGGTACGGTCGGTGGCCCGGACGGTGAGGGTGTGGCCGCCCTTGGTGGCCTGCCAGGGGAAGGTCCACTGGCGCCAGGTGTCGGTGGTGTCCTGGGCGGCGAGCCGGGCCTCCTGCCAGGGACCGTCGTCGACGCGGATCTCGACCCTGTCGATGCCTCGGTGCTGGGCCCAGGCGACGCCGGCGACCATCACCGTGCCCGCTGTGGGCCGTGCGAACGGCTTGGGCGTGTCGATGCGCGACTGCGTCTTGACCGGCGCCCTGCGGGCCCAGCCGCGCCTGACCCAGTAGGGGTCGTAGGCATCGAACGTGGTGAGTTCGATGTCCTTGATCCATTTACAGGCGGAGACGAACCCGTACAGTCCGGGCACCACCATGCGGACCGGGAAGCCGTGCGCGAAAGGGAGGGGTTCGCCGTTCATGCCGAGGGCGAGGAGGGCGTCGCGGCCGTCCATCACGTCCTCGACCGGGCTGCCGATCGTCATGCCGTCCACGGAACGGGCCACCAGCTGGTCGGCGGGGCCGCCCTTCGAGGGTGGCTTCACCCCGCACTCGGCCAGCAGATCGGCCAGCCGTACACCGGTCCAGCGGGCGTTCCCGACATAGGGGCCGCCGACCTCGTTGGAGACACAGGTCAGAGTGATGTCCCGCTCGACCAGGTCACGGCGCAGGAGATCCTCGTAGGAGAGCGTGACAGGACGGGTGACGCCCGTGCCGTGGATCCGCAGCCGCCAGGACGTCGCGTCCACCTTGGGCACCACCAGGGCGGTGTCGACGCGGTAGAAGTCCGCGTCGGGCGTGATGAACGGGCTGAGGCCGGAGATCTTCGGTGCCGCGCCCTTCGGTACGGCGGGAGCGGGGGACGTGGGCGCGGGCAGCACCACGTTCCGCCGGGAGGCGACAGCGTCCCGTCCCTTGGCTCCGGCCAGGGACCGGCCCAGCAGGCCGGCTCCCGCCGACGCCACGGCCGCCGCGCTCGCCGCGATCACGAAGCCCCGGCGGTCCCAGTCCGCATCGGACGGCACCGGGGAGGGCGTGCGGGGTGCGAGGCGGCCCGTGAGCACGTACAGGAGTACGGCTCCGGCGACCGCCCCGGCCACCGAGGGCAGCGCGTCCGCGACGCCGGTCGAGTCGGGCCGTCCGGTCGCCGCGAGCGCTCCCACCACTCCGAACGACAGCACGCCCGCTGCGGCCGTACGGCGATACCGCAGTCCGGCAATTCCCAGGGACACCGCGAAAAGGGCGAGAACCGCGAGAATTCCCAGCTGGAGAACCAGCTTGTCGTCGGTGCCGAAATGCCGGATCGCCCAGTCCTTGACCGCCGCGGGCGTGCGGTCGATCGCGGCGCCGCCCACGGCGACGACCGGACCGGCCTGCGGGCGGACCATACCCGCTACGGCCTCGGCTACCGCGAGCGCCGCGCACCCGGCCAGCGCACCACTGAGCGCGCCCAGCAGCAGCCGCGTCGGGCCGGGCCGGCGGCGGGGATTCTTCTCGTTCTCGGTCACGTGGGGAATCCGGTTCTGGAGCCCCGCCGGATTGGTCGCACCCACGATCGGATGAATTTTGTTTTCCCGCCAATCCGTGCCCGCTTCGGCTACGGATTCCTTGTCAGATGTTTTTCATTTCGCCGGTCGCGGGAGATGGCGGCGGCCGTCCGTATCCGCCGGGTCCGCGCGCCCCGAAGTACCGCGTAACAGGGACCGCACCGAAGGGTCCAACCAGGGGAAGACCGGCTTTCGGAAGACCGGACGAGAGGAGCCGCCCAGTGGCGGGGGCCCGCACACCGAGCGCACCATGCGGCAACGCACCACCGGACACCCGGTCCGAAACGGATGACGTCCTGCTGGCGGTCCGTGCCGCAGAGGGCGACGAGGACGCGTTCGCCGTGCTCGTGCAACGGCACGCGCCGTCGCTGATCCGGCTCGCCACCCGGCTGCTCGGCACCGGGACCGAGGCGGAGGACGCGGTCCAGGACGCCTTCCTCAGCGCCTGGCGACGGCTGCCCGAGTTCCAGGGGCGTTCCTCCTTCGGTACCTGGATATACAGGATCGTCACCAACCGCTGCCTGAACGTGCTGCGTTCCCGCAGGCCCACGGCCTCGCTGGAGGAGGCCAAAGACGTGGCCGCGGCCGAGTACAGCACCTCCCCGGCGCGGATCACCGAGGGCCGAAGCGCGGTACGTGAACTGCGCGAGGCCCTCGACCTGCTGACGGCCGAACAGCGGGCCTGCTGGGTGCTGCGGGAACTGGACGGGCGGTCCTACGAGTTCGTCGCGGAAGCGGTGGGCATCACCGAGGAGGCCGTCCGCGCCCGTGTCTTCCGCGCACGCCGTTGTCTGACACAAGCACTGGGGGCCTGGCGATGACCGACCGGACCGACCCGCCGTACGGCACGTCCGCGCATGAGGACGATGACGAACTCCTGCCCTGCGGACGGCTGCTGTCCCGAGCGTGGGCCGACTGGGAGACCCAGGCCGACGACACCCACGCGCAGACCTGCCCGCACTGCCGGCATGCGGTGCGCGGGCTCGACGAACTGGAGTCCGCCGTACGCGGGCTGCGCACGGAGACGGCGGACGCCGGCTCCTACGACGCCGAGCCCCTGACCCGGCGGATCATGGACGTCGTCCGCCTCGAACTGCGTCCGGGCCGCCCCCTGCCGCTGGGTGACCCATCGGAGGACCTGTGGATCATGGAAGCGGTCGCGGCCCGCGCCCTGCGTGCCGCGGCGGAGACGGTCCCGGGCGTCCACGCCGGCTCCTGCCGCCTCCTCGACGTCCATGCGGACGGAACGGTCGAGGTCCGCCTCGACATCCACGCCCCGACCGGCGTTCCCCTGCCCGACCTCACCGCACGGGTGCGGGAACAGGTCGGACGGGCCGCCGACCGCGCCCTGGGCATGGACATAGCGGCCGTGCACATCCGGGTCACAGACCTCCTCCCCCTGACGGCCGACGACGACCGGGAAGGCCGTACGCCATGACCGAGCACACCGCGATGACCCCGCACAGCACGCTCGTCGAGGAACTCGCCACCGCCGTGACCGGTGTTCCGGGGGTGGCCTTCCTCCGGCCCGGCCTGGCCGGCCGGCTGCGCACCGAGCTGCCGCGACCGGCAGGGGTCCGGATGACCCGACCGGACGGCGAGGGGCCCTGGCGCGTCGAGATCCACGTCGTGGCGCTCCGGCAGGTGCGGACCGTGGACGTGGCTCGCGGTGTCCGTGACGAGGTAGGGCGGCGCCTGGACGTCCTGGCCCCTGCCGAATCCCCGCCCCGGGTCACCGTGACGGTCACAGGGCTGCTCTGAGGCCGGTCACCAGTGATCCGCGCCGGCAGCCGGGACCGATACCAGTCCGTACGCCAGTCCGCTGAGGAACGCGGCGTAGGAGGCCCGGCGCAGCCGTACGCGCTCCTCGGGGGACGGCAACGGGACTCTGCCGCCACGTCGACGGGGGTGGGACGGCATGGGCTGTCGGGGCAGAACATCGATCGTCATGATCGTATGACAACCAGTCGGCACGGCATGTGACTTTATGTCATATAATGCACCCGTATGCAGTATCGAGCCGTGGTCAGCCAGGAAAGGCCATCAAAGCGATCGGCGCGGTGGTGGGCTGCTTCGAGCCGCCGTCGGGCTCGACGGTGATGCCCATGCCCGACGCCTGGTCGACGCCGCCTCGCATCAGGACGGCCTGGTCGCTGCGGCCGGGGTCCATCAGCCCGGCGGACCGCATGGTCCCACCGTCGTCGAACCAGAGTTGATAGACCTTGCCGCCGGGTGGACGGGCCATTCCCGAGACGGCGAACACGGCCCTGTCCCGGCTGTGGGAGACGACGATCGTGCCGGTGGCGCCGCCGGCCAGCCCGGACGCCCGGACGCGGGCGTCCGGGGCGGACAGGACAGCGGCGATCTCGTCGGCACTCCGGGACGCCTGGCGTGCCTCGGCGCGGGCGTCGGCGGCCTGTCGGTGCTGCCACACCGCCGTCCCGCCGAGCGCCGTGGCCGCCGCGAGGCAGGCGGCGAGCGCCCACCGGGACACCAGCCGGGCCTTCAGTCCGGCACTCACCGGAAGGACCCGGACGGACGCGCCGGGTGCCTCCTGGCGGACGGTCGTGATCCGGCGCAGCACCTGTTCGCGCAGTGCCGGGGCCGGACGCGTGGCGACGGCCAGTCCCAGACGGGTGGCGGTCGCGCTGAGCTCGGCCGTTTCCTGCGTGCAGGGCTCGCAGTCCGCGAGGTGACGTTCGAACGAGGCGTTCTCCTCGTCGGACAGGGCGTGCAGGGCGTACGCGCCTGTCAGCCGGTGCAGGTCGATGGTTGTCACGCGGTCACCCCCAGGCAGTCGCGCAGCCGGATCAGTCCGTCGCGCAGTCGGGTCTTCACGGTCCCGAGCGGGATCTCCAGTGCCTCGGCGACCTCGCGGTAGGTCAGGCCCCGGTAGTAGGCGAGCGTGACGGACTGGTGCTGGAGCTCGGTCAACGTGCGCAGGCAGCGCCGCACCTGTTCCCGCTCCAGCCGCGCCTCGACATGCTCTGCCACCTCGTCGTACTCCGGCACCTTGTCGAGCAGTGCGGCCTTGTGGTCCCGGGCCGTCGCGGCGTCCACCGAACGGACCCGGTCCACCGCCCGGCGGTGCGCCAGGGTGAGAATCCAGTTGACCGCCGTTCCGCGATCGGGCCGGTAGCGGGGAGCTGTCCGCCACACCTCCACCAAGACCTCCTGCGCCACCTCCTCCGACTGCGCGTGATCCCGCAGGACGGCACGCACGACGCCCAGGACCGGGCCCGCGACGATGTCGTACACATGAGCGAACGCGTCCTCGTTTCCCAGAGCCACCTGCCCCACGAGTTCCTCCAGGTCGGGCCCCGCAGAGGGGTTTCTGATGATATGTACCGCTTCTTTCACCTAGGGCCTCCACCGTCGGGACATGTCCGGGCGTAATCCGTTCCCGCCGGCCACGTGGATTGGTTGCACTCGTGACGAAATTCGCCGACGTCGGTGACAGAGGGCCGGGGAGGACCGGGAACAGCGCGGTCCGGGCCATCCGGCAGACTCCTGGTGGTGGCCGACGGCAGATGAACACGTGCCATTGGGCCACAGAGGGGAGACCAAGTGCAGGTGAAGCCCGTGACAGCAGAGGCCGACGGCGTGGTGCGGCGTGGTGCCATGGTCACGGTGGGCGTTGATCTGGCCGGGCGTACCGGAACCACGGGCGTGTGCCGTGTGACGTGGGGGCGGCGGCCTACGGCTGAACTCCTTCCCGCGAGGCATGACGACGACCTGTTGGCGGCGATGCGGTCCGCGGACAAGACGGGGCTGGATTCGCCCCTGGGCTGGCCGGTCGCCTTCATCGCCCTGCTCACCGCGCACCGGACCGGTGTCGAGCTGCCTGCGCTCGATCACCACGCAGCGTGCGCCGATGGCCGCCCTGGACTCGGCAACACCTTCACCCACCGGCTGACCGATGACGTGGCCTGGAAGCGCACCGGGGCGGGCAAGCGGCGTCCGCTGTCGGTGTCGGCCGACAAGCTCGGCATCGTCGCCATGCGTGCGGCCGGTCTGCTGGCCCGGCTGGCCGAGGGCGGTCCGGCGGTACCGCGCGACGGCTCGGGCTCCGTTGTCGAGGTCTACCCGGCGTTCGCGCTCATCCAGTGGGGACTCGACCAAGAGGGGACCTATAAAGGCAAGGGTGCCACGGCTGCGCGGTCCCGGATTCTTGCCGGTCTTGAGGCCGGCTTGGACCTGGAGCTGTCCGACCGGGTTCGTGACCGGTGTGCGGCCAGTGACCACAACCTGGACGCCCTGATCTCGGCAGTCGTCGCACGGGCTGCTGCGCGTGGCCTGACAGAGGCGCCTGCCACCGACCGTGAGCGGGCCATGGCCGCGGTCGAGGGTTGGATGCACCTGCCCCGTCGGGACGTCGGCCTTGCTGAAGTTCGGGGCCAGACCGAGTTCTGAACCCAGTGGGTTCTCCGGGCATGGGCTATGTGGTGGTCCGGAGACAACGAGCGCTCGTGAGGGCACCGGACCTCGGACCAGAACGTCCAGTCGATAACGGTCTCTTGAGAACGGGCTCGCCTCTGCCGGAGCCCTGCACGTTGCTTTCGGCGGCTCCGCCGGTGGACAGGCGGTGGACGGACGCCTTTGGACGGTGCAACACGGAGCAGCACAGCAGGAAACACGATTGCGCATGGTCTCGTAATGCGTAGGTCTCGGGTTCTTCCTGTTTGCGTGGGGGCGGGGTCATGCGGGGGAAGGTGCGGCTGGTGGACTGGTCGCCGTCGAGGACGGATTGGTAGATGTCGCGGGTGATGCGGGTGTCGCTGTGGCTGAGGGTCTCGGATACGACCTTGATGTCGACGCCGGCGGCGAGCATGAGGGTGGCGGAGGTCGTGGAGGCGGATGGGCGGGAGGCCGGCGGCGCGGACGAGGTGGTCGAAGAGGTCGGAGACCTTGCCGGGTGGAGGATGCCGCCGTCTTCTTCGGTGAAGATGCGGCCGGTGTCCTGCCAGCCGTCCCCCCAGGCCGCCTTCTCCTGTTTCTGGCGCAACGCGGTCTCCGGGCGGGAGACCATGACCCGCCGTGAGATCAACCGCTACGAGAGCGGCAAGAACATCCCCACCAAGCGGACCATCGCCCACATCGCGGTCGCAGGCGGCGTATCTGTTGAACAATTGGAGCGAGAGGCGGCAGCCGCACGCGCCCGCAAGAGGGAGGGAGAACACGGTGGTGAAGAGGACACGGACGACATGAAACGCCGGACCCTCCTCGGCGGCACTGTCCTCGGCGCTGCCGCCGTCACCGAGCCGTGGGGACGGCTCGCGCACGCCATCGGCAAGGCCGCCAGGATCGACTCACCCGGCGCCCACGTGCTCATCGACCGGGCCTCGGCTCTCCACGTGAGCGAGCACGACCTGGCCGCCCACCAACTTCAGGACGCGGTCGAGTCGCACTTGGACGCGATCACCGCCGTACTGCCTCGCGCCGGCGCACACGAGCGCGAACTGACCATCGCCGCCGGAGAAACGGCCGCACTGGCGGGCTGGGTCGCCTGGGACCTCGGCGACCATCGCCGGGCACGCGCCTTCTACGAGGTGACCAAGGACTGCGCCGATGTCGCCGGACACCCCCCTCTTCGCGCACTCGCCCTCGCCTACGCCAGCTACGGAGCCAGCACCCCCGAGAAGGCGATGCGGCTCCTCGCCCAAGCCGTCCAGGACGTCCGGGGCCTCGGCAACGCCACCGCCGCAGCCTGGATCCACGGCCGCTACTCGGAGGAAGCCGCGAACCTCAGGGACGACACCGAGGCACTACGTGCCCTGGACCGAGCCCAAGTCGCGTACGACTTCGCCGACCACACCGCCGAACAGGCATGGGTCCAGTTCATGACCCCGTACCGCCTCGATTCCCTCTCGCTCTCCGTGTACGGGCAACTCGGCCGACAGGAACTGACCGAGACCGCCGACAACGCGGTACGACGCCTCGGCGAGTCCCTGCCGGGTTCGGGAGTCGTCGTCCTGGGAGACCTGGCCGCTGCCCTGCTGCGCGGCGGAGACATCGACCAAGGCGTCTACGTGTCACGGCAGTTCGTCGCCGCAGCGGACGCCCGCCCCAACACCATGGGCCGGGACCGCGCCCACAGCATCGCCTCACGCCTCCCCAACAACGAACGCGAACTCGCCCGCCACCTGCTCCAGTTTGCCGTCTGACGCTACGCGAACGTCTGCTCGCCCACCCACGCCAAGTACGCCTCGGACCCGCCGTCGACCTTGAAGACGACCCATTCCGGGACCTCGTAGCTGTGCTGCTCGGCGACCCACGCCGCAAGCTCCGGCAGCCGCTCGGCGGTCGTCTTGTACGAGACCCGCCACTCCTGGGCGGTCTCGATCGCACCCTTCCACCAGTACACGGCGGTCAACGGCGGATCGATGTGCGCGCCGGCCGCCAACCACCTCTCGACCGCACCACGCGCCAACGCCTTTGCCAACTCCTCGTCGTCGATGGTCGTCTGCGCGACCACAACCTCGCTCGCCATGAGACCGCCCCTCTTGATCGGTGTCTCACTCGACCCTAGCCAGCGGTGCCTCGTTCGGTTCTGGAACGTGAAGTCGGGCGACACGGCGGCCGGCGCCCTAAACTCAGCGCAGCGGCACGAACTGAGCACGGCCAGCAGTGTGCCCAGCGCGGTCCCGGCAGCGACCTGGGCCGGAGTGCGATCACGCAGCTCGATCCGTGACCATCCGACCAGGGCCGCGAGGGCGAACCCGAGGAGTGTCCAGGGCCCGTACGCCACGGCGATCATGGTGACGCTGCCTGTGGCCACGGCTTGGTGAACGCTGATCTTCCAGGCGAAGGTGATCGCGGTGAGGGCGAACAAGTCCACCATGGCGATCATCTCCTGGGGTGCCCTGCCGGCCAACATCACGCCGAGGCCGACGGCGACGGACAGGAGAACGAACGGCAGGACCACGAACCGCTGCTTGCGTGAGCCGACGTGACGGTCGCCGTACGTATCCTTCTTGACCCCGCGTTGGATGAACAGCATGGGGATGACCGCGCAGAAGACGGGAGCGAGATCCCTCAGGCGATGCCGGTCCACCGAGAACTGTGCCACCCGATGACGAGGGTGTTGAGCATGATCCAGGTTCTCGGCTCCAGCCAGTCGGTGACGCGTCGGGCGATCGACGACTCGGTGGCCTGCGTGGGGGTGGGCATGGCGAGTTCCGTTTCGTGGTCGGGTGGGGTCGGACGGAGGTGTACGACGAGGCGGGAGCGGGGTGTTTCATCGCGTCGGCGAAGGGCTTCGGGACGTCCGCCTCGGTGCCCCACCTGGTCCTCGCCGCCGCCTGCCGACACTCCGCCCGCGGCCACGCCCAACAGGCCCACGCCGCCCGGCAGCACTGCTGTACCGGCGGTTCACCGCTGGCAGCGGAGCTTTCACCGCCCAACGCCACGTCGAAGACCTGCTCACCCTCCCCAGCCGACTGCGCCCGGACCACACCGGATCATGCCCGTGTCACCGACGCCGGAAAGCGGCGGCCGTATCGAGAACGTCGATACGGCCGCCGCTGCCGTGACGAGGTTCCGTCGACCGGCGGTGATGCCGGGATGACGAGAATCAGACGCCGTAGGGGTTGTCGATGATGTAGACCCAGTCCCCCTCGCTCGTCCTCCTCATCACCTCGACCGCCTTTCCTTCCACGGTGCCGCTCTTGCTCGTGATCCGCCAGGACGGCTGGACCATCGCCAGGTCGCCGTTCTGATGGACCGACGTGGCCACCACCTCCATGGTGCTGGGCGAGGCGAGGTAGGGCTTCAGCGCTTCCTTGATGCTTTCCCTGCCGTAGACCGGCTGCTGTTCCGGTCCCGGTACGAACATGGCGTGTTCGTCGAACAGGGAGCCCAATCCGTCGAGGTCCTGGTCCTTGAGGTACTGGGCGAAGCGCTCGTGCACGACTTCCGGCTTCATGTTCTTTTCCTTTTCTTTCCTTCGTTGCGGACGGGCGCTGTTGGTGTCGTCCGGCACGGTGGCGAGGCCTTCGTACAGTGCGGTGACCGCACTGGGTGACGTGTCAGGGGGTGCGCGGGTCCGGCAGTGCAAGGGGCTCGCCCGGGGCGGGCCAGTGCAGCGGGACGCCGGCGGCGTCGAAGACCTGCTGGACGTGGCCGCGGTCTTCGGTGTAGTGCGCCCAGCCCTCGGCGTGCACAGCCACCACGAGGGGGTCGCCGAGCAGGCGGCGGGCCTCGACGGCCTGGACCGCGGTCAGCGACAGCCGTACGTCACCGAACGCCTCGAAGCCGGCCGCGCCAAGGTGCAGCAGCGCCACGTCGACGCGGTACCGGTCGGCCAGGACGCTCATCGCGTCCAGGTCGACGGTGTCACCGGAGACGTACACGCTCGGTGCCGAGCCGTCGTCGGTGTGCAGGAGGAAGCCGGTGACCGGACCGGTGATGTCCTCGGTGCCGACGGGACCGTGGCGGGCGGGGACCGCGGTGATGTTCAGCGGCGTGCGGCCCGGCTTCGACAGGGTCCGGGTCTGCCAGGGCTCCAGGCCGACGGTCCCGCCCCCGAGATCGGTGGCGCCGGCGATGGTGGTGAACACGTTCGAGGCATCGGAGGCCACCGCACGCCCGGTGATGTCGAGGTTGTCCAGATGCCCGGTGTGGCTGACCACGACGGCGTCGAGAGCGGGCAGTTGTGCGGGCTTCAGCGCCGGGTCGGCGGTCTTGCGCACCAGGACCGGGCCGTCCTGGTATTCGGTGCCGGCGGCGTCGAAGGTCGGGTCGGTCAGCAGCGTCCAGCCGGCCAGGTGGATCAGCGCGGTGGGACCGCCGAGCACCGTCACGGTGTTCGCGGCGCGGGTCACGGCAACGTCGGTTACCACAGGTACTCCTTGACGATCAGGGGTTGGCCCACTCACCCTGACCGAGTTACTTTCTCCTGGGAAGTACATACCTTTAGGTGAGGTGAGCACGTGCAGGAAAGCACGCGAGGTAACGTCCGCGATCCCGCCTGCCCCGGCAGGCAGCTGTTCGACCTGGTCACCGCCCGGTGGGCCGCCCTGGTCCTGGTGGATCTCGTGGACGGCCCGCAACGCTGGTCCGAGCTGCGCCGGAGTGCCGGCGGCGTCAGCGACAAGATGCTCGCGCAGACCCTGCGCGACCTCGAAGCCGGCGGGCTGATCACCCGCACCGTGCACACCAGCCGCCCACCGACGGTGCAGTACGCCCTGACCGACCTTGCCCGCGGCGCCACCGCCGCACTGCAACACCTGCAGAACTGGGCCGAAGAACACACCAGCGACTACGCCCACCACCGACACACCCACACCACCGACCCGAAGCCCTGAAAAGGCAGGCTCGGTGTGCACACGTCACCGTGCTCCCGCCGTCTGAGTGAGCACCCTGACCGGCATGAACTGCATGCAAAGCTCAGGGCGCGACTCGCCGTCGCGTCCTGCTCTTCCGCGCGGGCGTGGGCTTCTCCTCTCCGGTGAACCGGCCGGTCGGCGGCTCCGGGCATCCCGCACCGATTTACCTGGAACCTGCCTGGATGTCAGCTGGCCGCGGCGCGTTCGGCCTGGGCCTTGGTGTGGGCGAGGCGGTAGGACTCGGTATCCGCTTGCGGAATCCCGTCGATCGGCGGCTTGTAGGGATCCGGCCGAGACTCCCGCCGTCGCGGCTTCCTGCGCTCCTGCGGCCACTGCCCGTCCAACGCCCGCCGCACCGTTCGCCAGGTCACGTTGTACTTGCGCTGCAAAGCCCGCTGGGTCAGTCCACCTCGGTGATCCCGGCGTACAGATCAACCTTCGACTGCGACTTCCCCATTCGGCCCCTGCGGCAGAAGCACACCCCACCGTCCCACCGCCCCGGCATGGCGCGCTGCCTCAGCCACCCGCGCGAACTCGTCCTCCGCGGAATCCCGGTGCGGTGCACTGCCCGCCGCGCCCGGCGTGACCGGCTGCTCATCAACCACGGCCGGAACGTCTGGGTCTGCTGCTGTGGCAACCAGTGGCTCGAACCGGAGATCAGCCGCGCCGGCTTCGACGCCCTGATCAGCGTCCTGGACGGTACGGGCGCCGGCCTGTGGGGTGGGAGAGTCGGCTGGTGAGGCGGGTAACGCTTTTGGGAGCCCGAGCCAAGTAGAGCTGTAAGGCATTGCTCGTCCGTTCAAGGAGTCGTCCGTGCAAGCGGAGCATTCACCAGCGCCACCCGTGCGTGACCCGGCCGGGTTCGCCGTGTTCTACCAGCAGCAGTTCGACACTGTGCTCGGCTTCGTGACCCGGCGCACCGACAGCCCGCACCTGGCCGCGGACCTGACAGCGGACATCTTCCTGACCGCGCTCGAACAAGCGCACACCTACGACGCCCGGCGCGGTACACCGGTCGCCTGGCTCTACGGCATCTCCCGCAACGTCCTGGCCGCCCACTTCCGGGGCAGCGCCCGCGAGCAGCGGGCCGTCACCCGGATCGCCGCGCAGCGGATGCTGGACGACCAGGACATCAGCGCGATCGCGGGCCGTATCGACGCGGCCCGCGAGGCCCGGCAGCTGGCCGCGCGGCACGCGGCCCTGTCCGAGCCGCTGCGCGCCGTGCTGGACCTGGTGGCCCTGGACTCACTGACCGTCCGTGAGGCCGCACAGGCCCTCGGTATCAGCGCGGCCACCGCCCGGGTGCGCCTGCACCGTGCCCGCAAGTCCCTACAGCGTGTCGACACCCGGCCCATCACATCCCTGCACGTCGCCTCGGAGGCCCACTCATGACCGCTCCCGTGCACTTCCAGCAGCAGCTCGCCGAGGAACTCACCGCCCGCGCCGCAGCCCTGCAGCCCACGGCGGCGGTGCCTCTGCGACCGCGCCACACCCGGCGGATCGCGGTCACCGCGCTGGGACTGGCGGCAGCCGTCACCGCGGTGGTGCTGATCCCGCGTGCCGCCGACACCACCGCCACCCCGCAAGCGGAAAAGGGCCGGAGCGTCACCCGTGTGCCGGACGGGAGTGCGCCGGTGCTGAGCAACGCCTCCTACACGGTGGCTCCGCGCAAGGACGGGACCGTCACCGTTCTGGTGACGGGCGCGGAGGTGTCCGGACTCCAGGCGGCGCTGCGCAGCCTGGGCGTGCCGGCCGTGGTCCTGCGGGCCTCGGAGTCCTGCTCAGCCAGGGTCCGCACCGACAACGCCAACCTGGAGACGGTCTCGTCGCAGGATCCGAAGAACGGACGCCTGATGGTGATCCGGCCCAGCGCCATCCCGCGCGGGGACTCTCTGGTGCTGGTGCAGCCCGCCCTCAAGGGCGCCCTGCACCCGGACAAGATGTACTCCATGGAGGTCATGCTGGCCCCGGGCGAGCCCAGTTGCTTCCCCGCCTCCCAGAGCAGCGTGGGCGTGGGCTAGCCCTCAGCCCGGCCACCACGTGGAGCCAGTGTCTCGGCTGAGCCCGTTCCGGACGTCCCGACATCAGCGCAGCCCGGCTGCCTGGATGCCGTCAGCACCGGGACACTCGTCCTAGCCCTGAATATGGCCCTCGTACCGTCCGCGGACGGCGGCGTGCAGGATTGCTTCCTCTACCGACGCTTCGCCGTTGCCGACGACCACCCGGAGCACAGCGTCGTCCGGTGAAGGGAACGGAGGGCATCGGCGAATCGAACGTCATGCTCTCAGCCCAGGGGCGGGCGTGATCTCGGGTCAGCTGAACGGCGTGCTCCCCGGGGAGGAATGCCTGCGCAGACAGCTCCGCTGTCGGCCGTCGTGACCTTCTCGTCCGTCGGCGATGAGCGTACGCAGCACGTGACCGGGCATACGGCAAGGCCGCCCCCTGCTGGATCGGCGAGGGGCGGCCTTCTGCGGTTCGGTCAGGTTTCGGCGGGGAGCCAGGTGACGTCGAGCGGTCTGTCGGGGAGGGCGGAGACGCGCTGGACCAGTGCGCTGCGTGCAGAGACAACGCCGGCCGCAGGCGGGTCGTACGGGGAACGGGTGAACAAAAGCGGCCCGAGTGACAGTTGAGGAGGCAGACGATCTGCCGCAGCCGCGAACAGGCCCCACCCGGCACGCTCTGTGCGACGAACCGGGAGACCGTCCACCTCGGCGTCCGCGATGGCCATGAAGCCCTCCGGTTTGCCCTCCCGCATCGGCGGAGCTCTCCCTCTGAGCTGTACCGGCGTCGGTCAGCCCCTCCTCGCCTTCCGCGGCCCCGACTTGGCGGAGGAACCGCTGTCCGTCCCGCGGCCCGGCCTGACGCCGTACTCGATCACCGACCTGGCAACTGCTGCGCCTGGTCCTGGAGAAGATCCAGGTCTCCAGCCTCGCCTACGACGAGCAGGAGGCGACGCCGGGCGTGAGCTGCATCGCGGCCCTGGGACTGTCGCAGGTCCTGCGTGGCTGGCACTCGCCCCAACCGCCTTCGGGCTGGACCGGCTTGAAGAAAACAGACGGTCCCGGCCCCACCGTGCGCAGTGGCGCAGGCGTACCGGGAGCGGGTATCAGGCGGGAGGACGGGGTGACGTCGGCTCCGGTCGATAAGTGTGCGTCGCCGAACTCCGGCGGGGCTCGCTCAAAGATCGCGATCGAACCGGAACTGGGCTAGAAAAGGCAGTATGGAACTCACCCAGATACGCCTGTTGGTGTCTGACTTCCCCGCCGTCTACCGCTTCTACCGGGACGTGCTCGGGCTCAAACCGCAGTTCGAAGCCGAGAGCGGCCCGTACGCCAAGCTCAGCCCCGACACCGGACACGCCGCGATCGCGCTGCAGGACCGGGCGCAGATGGCTGGCGTGCTGGGGCAGTTGGGGGCGGAGCCGGAGGGATACCGAGCGCTGGTGGTGCTGCGGGTGGACGACCTGGACGCCGCCCATGCCGAACTCACCTCGCGGGGGGCGGAGTTCGCTCGGGACCCGGGCCCGATGGGCGACCGCATACGGGTCGCCTACCTGGAAGACCCGGAAGGGAATCTGATCGAGCTTCAGGAGTGGCTGGCGCTGCGCGAGCAGGCTGGTAGCGCGCCGGCGTAGGAGGTGTAGCAGCGGGGTTGGTCTGTAGCCGGGCTTCCGTCGCGTAGCCGGCTGGTCGACGTGTGGTCGTCGGGCCTCAGCGCGAGCGGTTGGGCCAGGGGCACACGTTCTGCGTGAATGCCTGACGCAACGAAGAGCCCCTGGCAGGGCAGGAGTTGTCCACTTCAGTCCTGCCAGGAGCTCTCGTGTCATTGCCTTCTACGTCGTGCGCGGCGGCAGTTGCCGCGCGAGCTTCCGCCACCGATGACGGTGTACGGGATCTACCGGCGCTGGGTACGCGACGGATCAAGGCAGCGCCTCCACGACGCTCTACGCGATTAGGTACGCCTACGCCAGGCCCTGCCCACCGCAGCGGCGATCGACTCACAGCCGGTGCGCGGAGCCGACACGATCCCGACCAGTAGTCGCGGGTATGACGGCGGCAAGCGGGTCAACGGCCGTTATCTTGAACTTGCGAGACGGGCAGTCATCTGACCTGCGGCGATGTGGTGTGGACGGTGCATTCGACGCGATTCGCGGCGCTCTGTTCGGGTGCTGGCGAAATCGCTTGCTCGGCGTGTCGCGGCCGATGAGGGCTTCGGCATCACGGCTTCAGGCGCAACGATTCCACCCACTTGTTCGGGCGGCCGTCGAGGTAGTCCCGCAGCCGGTCTTCCACGTGCTCAGGAGACCAGACGGAGGCGCGCTCCAGCTTCTGGCCCTCTTCGATCGTCGCCGGGGTTTCGCTGCCCGCACCGGTGGTTGGGTCGGCGTTGTAGATGGTGATGGTTCCGCTGAGGGGATCTTGCTTGCTGTAGCGATGAACCTCGGTCCGTTCCGCCTGGGTCAGGGAGACAACATCGAGCAGTTCCCAGCCGCCGTGCCGCCGGAACGCGGCATCCATGACCCAAATCCTGAATGCTACCGGCGAGGCAACGATTGCCGTCGGGCCGACGGGCTCTGCCGGCTTGCAGACCCGGTCATAGAACTCGACTGTCACGCCGGTGAGTTGCCGCCCGTAGACGCATCTCCCGTCCCCGAGGTCGATGCGCACTACGCGGCCAGGAGTCCTGGCGGTGCGAACCTTAATGATCTTCTGTTCGTCGGATGGATGGTGGTTCATATGGGGATTATTCCTGCCGCGGCGGCAGGTCAGCCCTCGGTGGCGGGTCACCGAGAGTGGAGCCGGTCGCCTCAACGCCCCCAACCTTTGACGAGTTGTTCCGTGTCCACCGGACAGGACCAGAGTTCCCAGCAGCGCGAGGAGCACCGAGGCCGAAGTCCGCCGCGGAGCGGCGACGGTGGGATTCCGTGCCCGTGGCGCTTTTCGACCCCGTGTATCACTCAGCGGTGCGGCACCACCGCCACCGGACATCCGGCGTGCTGGATCGCGACGTGGGTGACAGGGCCTGTGTGGTGGGTGAGCCGGTGGCCGACCACGAGGAGGCTCGCGCCGGTCGCGGTGCGGACCAGAGAGGTGGTGGGCCGGTCCTCGACGACGGTCTCCAGGACCGTTACGTCGGGATACTTGTCGCGCCACGGAGCGAGTACGGCGCGGAGGAAACCCAGCCACTCCTCGGCCTGGGCCGGCCGGTCCACGAGAGCGACGTCCCCCGGACCCAGGCCGAGCGCGCCGGACGAGTGCCAGGCGTACACCGCACGCAGCCGGGCCTGCCGCAGCCGTGCCGCCTCGAAGGCGAACTCGACGACCTCGTCGCACGAATCGGCGACGTCCACCGCGAGCACGACATTCCGGTAGCCGGTGTACTCGGAAGCGCTGCCGTCGGCCTCCGGGACGTGCTCGTCCGGCGCATCCTCCTCCGCACGCACCAGGACCACCGGACCCTCGGCCTTCGCCACCACCCCCAGCGCGACCGACCCCACCAGGAACCCGGCGAACCCGCTCCACCCGTGCGACCCCAGCACCAGCGGCCGTGCGCGCCTGGCCTCCCGTACCAGAGCAGCGGCTGCCGGACCAGCCAGCAACTCGTCGCTCAGCGGCAGCCCGGGACACGCGGCACGCACCCGCTCCTCCGCCCGGTGCAGCGTGCGGCGGGCCAGGTGGCGTTGAGCGGCTCCGGCGAGCACGGTGTCGTGCTGCCGCGTGTACCGGTCCCAGGCGTGCACCAGCCGCAGCGGCCGGCCGCGCCGCAACGCCTCACGCGCCGCCCACAGGGCCGCGGCCATGCTCTCCTCGGACCCGTCGACTCCGACCACCACGGGGTGTTCCATCACGGCACCTCCCTCTCCACGCCCAGCCTGGTACGGCCCACCGGGCCGCGACAGGGACCGTCCGGCCCTCACCGGTACCCGCCCAGCCTCTGTGACCCGTGCGCGCCGCGCCGGAACCTGGAGCCGGGGCCCGGTGAGGAGGGCTCCGCGAGAGGAGGCCCGGACATGAAGCCCATCGAGGTCGGCGCCCTCATGACCCACGAGGTCGTCACCGCCCGGTACGGCACCCCGTTCAAGGAGGTGGTGCGGCTGCTCGACGACCACCGCATCGGTGGCCTCCCGGTGGTCGACGAGGACGGCACGGTCATCGGCGTGATCTCCGCGACCGACCTCGTCCCGCACCAGGCGGTGCGCACCGGCGTACGGCACCGCTTCAGCCCCCGCGCCCGGCGCGCGGCGGCCAGGAGCCGGGCCCGCACCGCCGGCGGCATCATGACGGCACCCGCCGTCACCGTCCGCGCCGACGCCACCGCCACCGAGGCGGCCCGCCTGATGGCCGCGCGCCGCGTGGAGCGGCTGCCGGTCGTGGACGAGGAGGACCGGCTCGTCGGCATCGTCACCCGCCACGACCTCCTCCACGTCTTCCTGCGCCCGGACGAGGAGATCCTGCGTGCCGTACGGCAGGAGGTCCTCGTCGACACGCTCTGGCTGGTCCCGCAGACCATCGACGTCTCGGTGTGCGAGGGCATCGTCTCTCTCACGGGACGGCTGGAGCGGCGCAGCGAGATCCCCATCGCGGTCGGCATGACCCGTCGGCTCGACGGTGTCGTGGACGTCGTCGACCACCTCACCTACCGCATCGACGACACCCGTCTGCGCCCCGCCGAACAGGCCTTGCACGGCGTGGCCGACGACTGGCTGCGCAGGCTCTGACCGGCGCGGCGCACGGCAACGGAGGAAGGAGCACGGTCATGATCCCGCTCGCTCTCATCGGCGCGACCATCGTGGGCGCGTGCATGGTGTTCGGCTACAGCTCGTTCGTCGTCGGGTTCTCCCTGATGGCGGCGGGCATCGTCGGACTCGTCGCCTTCATCGGCACTCCCGGCTCGGTCCTGCGGCCGGGCGAACGGGAGTACGTCGAGGAACGGCACTACTTCGGTGACCACGACGACCATCGGGAGTTCAGGAAATGACCGACATCGTGGTGGGCGTCGACGGCTCGGAGGAGTCCCTGGCCGCCCTGTGCTGGGCGGCCGGGCAGGCCCGTCTGCTGAACGCGCGGGTCGTCGCCGTCCACGCCTGGGAACCCCTCGGCCGCCACCTCGCGCCCTACGCCTCCGTGGCCGCCTGCCCGACGGCCGCGCAGCAGCGGGCCGAGGCCGTGCGCATCCTTGAGGACAGCCTCCTCAAGACGCTCGGCGAACGTGCCGACGTCGCCGTACAGCCCGTCCTGGCCGAGGGGACAGCCGCACGGGTGCTCCTGGAACGGGCCCGGGACGCCGCCCTGCTCGCCGTGGGGCGCTCCGCGCACGGCCCGGTCGTACGGGAGTGCGTCAGGCACGCGCGGGTGCCGGTGATCACGGTGCCGGCCCGGCCGTGACGGGCACGTACGACGGTTCGGGCGCCCTCCCCGTCGCGACGGGGAGGGCGCCCGAACCGGTGTGTCAGCAGTGCGCGTGCGTGCGGGGGAGCCGAGGCTGCCGCGTGGGCCGGCTGTGCGTGCGCCGGTGGCGCAGGCGGACGACGAGCGTGTCCAGCGCCGCGCTCAGTACGACCGTCACCACGATCGCCACGGCCAGCAGGACCGTGAAGCGCTCCCAGAACTCCGGTGTGAGACTCGTGCCCACTGTCCTCACCCTCCCTCGGCGGGGCCGTTCCCCTCACTTTCAGTCAACTCCCGTGCCACGCCCGGCACATGGGGCGAACGGCCCGCGCACCGGCCCCGCGAGGCAGGGCCGTACGGCCCGTCACCGGGACCGAGCGGCCCGTGGTCCGCGCGAGGCGCCCGCTCACACGCTGGACGCGACAGGACAGGACTCGGGAGGACCTCATGGACGCCGGCCCGTACACAGTGAGCGACGTGATGACCCACACGGTCGTCGCCGTCGGCAGGGAGACCCTCTTCAAGGACGTCGTCACGCTGATGGAGCGGTGGAAGGTCGCCGCCGTCCCCGTCCTGGAGGGCGACGGGAGGGTGATCGGCGTTGTCTCCGAGGCCGACCTGCTGCCCAAGGAGGAGTTCCGGGAGAGCGACCCCGACCGTGCCGTCCAGCAGGAGCGCCTCGCCGACCTCGCGAAGGCGGGCGCCCTGACCGCCGGGGAGTCGATGAGCACGCCCGCCGTCACCGTGCACGCCGACGCCACCCTCCCCGAGGCCGCGCGCATCATGGCCCGCCGCCGGGTCAAGCGGCTGTACGTCATCGACGCCGAGGGGTATCTCGAAGGCGTCGTCAGCCGCGCCGACCTGCTGAAGGTGTTCCTGCGCGAGGACACCGAACTCGCCGACGAGGTACGGCGGACCGTCGCCCCGGTCACGGGCGCCCGGATCGGGGTCGAGGTCACCGACGGCGTCGTCACCCTGACCGGCAGCGTCGACGGCAGCACCTCGGCGGACACGGCCGAACGTCTGGCCCGAGCGGTCGAGGGCGTCGTCGCCGTCCGCTGCCGCCTCGTACCGGCGGCGCCCTGATCGGTGACCGCTGCGAGAGCGCCGAGTTCAAGGCCCTCCTGGTGGAGCTGCGAAAGCCGGAGATCCTGGACGACAGCGTGGCGAACGAGGCCCAGTACCTGTCTGAGACCGGACAGAGAAGTGCGCGGCCGGTTCGCGCCGGCCGCGCACACCCCCTGGGTCAGCCGCTGTGCACGGGGATGGTCCGCGTCCCCGTCTTCTCCTCCGGCAGCGGGACCGTGATGGTCAGGACGCCGTTCTTGTACGCCGCGGTCGCCTCGTCGCCCTTGGCCCCGAGGGGCAGCCGGACGCTGCGGGCGAACGTGCCGTAGCGGAACTCCGTACGGTGCCCCTCGGTGGTCTCCTCGGTGCGCTCGGCCCGCAGGGTCAGCACGCCCTCGGAGACGGTGAGCTCGACGTCCTTGCCGGGGTCGACGCCCGGCAGTTCGGCGCGCAGTACGTACGCGCCGTCCGTCAGGTGTTCCTCGACGCGGATGCCGTGCAGGCCCGCGACGCCGTGCAGTCCGGGCAGCCCGGACTCGACCCAGCCGAACAGGTCGGGCAGTACCGGCCAGCCGGGGAACCGTTCGATCATGCCGCTCATGCGCTTCCTCCTCTCTCTGTGTCCCTCAACTCCAGGATGACGCGCGAGAGTTGGCAGCGCCGTGAGCCGACCGACCCCGACTGAGGGCCGGTCGGCCCGGTGCGCTAGATGGCGGTCACCGGCACCCGCCACACCAGCGTCGTACCGCCCCCGTCGGGACAGTCCCACTCCAGCCGGCCGCCCAGCTCCCGTGCCCGCTCCTCCATGTTGAGCAGCCCGCTGCGACGGCCCTCGGAGGGGATGCCGACGCCGTCGTCGTGGACGGTCAGGGTCAGGTCGTGGCCGTCCGTGGTGAGGACGACCTCGGCGTGGCCGGCGCGGGCGTGGCGGGTGATGTTGGTGAGGGCCTCGGAGAGGACGGCGACGGCGTGGTCGGCGACCTCCTTGGGGACGTCCGTGTCGATCAGGCCCTCCATGCGGAAGCTCGGCGCGAAGCCGAGGGCGGGGGCCGCCTCGCCGACGACGCGGATCGCGCGGGCCCGCAGCCCGGCACCGGAGGCACCCTCCCGGGCCCGCAGCCCGAAGATCGTCGACCGGATGATCTTGATGGTCTCGTCGAGGTCGTCCACCGCGCGCAGCACCCGCTCGGACGCCTCCGAGTGCTCGATGAACCGCCCCGCGCTCTGCAACGTCATCCCCGTCGCGAACAGCCGCTGGATCGCCAGGTCGTGCAGGTCGCGGGCGATGCGGTCGCGGTCCTTGAGCACCGCGATCTCCTCCGCGTCCCGGCGCCGCTCCGCCAGCTCCATCGCGATGGCCGCCTGCGCGGCGAACACCTGGAGCGGCCCGATCTCCTTGCCGGAGAACGGCACCCGCCCCGCCTCCCGCACCAGCAGCAGCACCCCGCGCACCCCGTCGTCCCCGGTACCGACCGGCACCGCCACGGACGGGCCCAGCGACGGTACGAGCGACAGCCGCTCGTCGCTCGTGACAGCACTCCCACGAGTGAACGCCGTACCGACCAGACCCCCCTCGGTGGACAGCACCAGACCGCGCAGGGCGTCCGCCTCCTGACCGATCGCCAGCTCGACCGTGAACGACCCGGTGTCCTCCATCGGCATCGCGACGACGGCCAGCGCCGCGCCCGTGATGTCCCTCGCGCGCTCGGCGATCAGCCCGAGCACCTCCGCCTGCCCGCTGCCCGACATCAGCCGGTGCGTGATCTCCGCGTTCGCCCCCAGCCACCGCTCCCGCAGCCGCGACTCCGCGTACAGGCGCGCGTTGTCGATGGCCACGCCCGCCGCGACCGCGAGCGTCGACGTCACCGAGACGTCCTCCTCGTCGAACAGGACACCGCCGCGCTTCTCCGTGAAGTACAGGTTGCCGAACACCTGGTCGCGCACCCGGATCGGGACGCCGAGGAACGTGTTCATCGGCGGGTGGTGCGGCGGGAAGCCGTACGACGCCGGGTGGTCGGAGATCTTCGCCAGCCGCAGCGGCTCCGGGTGGTGGATCAGCTCGCCCAGGATGCCGTGGCCCTCCGGGTACGGGCCGATCTCCGCGATCTGCTCCGCACTGATCCCCACGGTGTGGAACGCCGACAGCCGCTTCCCGTCGGGACCGATCACCCCCAGCGCCGCGTACTCGGCGTCCACCAGGACCGCAGCCGCCTCCACGATGCTGTGCAGCGCCTGCTCCAGATCCAGCTCCCGGCCGACCGACAGCACCGCCTCCAGCAGGCTGTGCACCCGGTCCCGGGTCCCCCTCGCCGCGTCCAGCCGGACCTGCAGCTCGTCCAGCAGTTCGTCCAGCCGCAGCTGAGGCAGCCGTACCCGGGCGTCCTCGGGACTTCCCACCAGCACTCCTCGATGATTCCGCGTCCCGGCCTCTCCGGTCAGGCCAAGGTAGCGGCCGGTGCCCGCAGAGGACACCGAGAACGGGCCAAGTCCTCCGCCAGGGCCGACCGGCCCCCGGACCGGGACCGACAGCACCTGCCTCGCGGACGCCCGCCGCACGAGGCTGGACCCGAGACGAGCGGAAGGACGTGAGGCGCATGACGGCACACGGGGCCGTACGGGTCAGGGTCCAGGGCGAGGTCGACAAGGAGGAGGTCGCCCGGGTTCTCGCCAAGCTCGACGCGGCCTGCGGACGCCTCGGCCTGCCCGTCGAGGGCGCGCTGACCGTGGTCAGGGCGGCGGCCCGCCACATCAGGCGGCCCTGGTTCGCCACGGCCCGGCTCCTGGTGGACGGCACGGTCCTCGTCGTCCACGCGGAGGAGGCCACCGCGCGGGAACTCGCCGACCGGCTGGAGGACCGGGTCCTCGCGCGGGCCGGACAGGCCGCGCACCGCCGGACGCACCTGCCACCCCCTTGGCGCACGGACCCCGGGACATGAAGGGCCGACCGGCCCCGGATCCGGGACCAACGGCACCGGCGCCGGGACCTCCCCGGCGGGACAGTGGAGACAGGAGCGGCACCCACCCCCGTGGTGCCGCTCCGCCCGCACGACCGAGCCCCGCCCTCTCACAGAAACCCGCCATGACCGACGATGACACCACCGCCACCCCGCTCCCCGCGCGCAGAAGCGTCGAACTCGACAGTGCCGAGGCGCTGCGGCTGCTGGGCAGCGTCTCCCTCGGACGCGTCGTCTTCACCCGGCAGGCCCTGCCGACCGTCCGCCCGGTCAACCACGTCCTCGTCGACGGCGCCGTCGTCATCCGCACCCACGAACACGCCGCTCTCACGCTGCACACGGTGCGGGGCGACGGCATGGGGGTCGTCGTCGCCTACGAGGCCGACGACATCGACCCCCACACCCACCTCGGCTGGAGCGTCGTCGTCACGGGCTACGCCGACCTGGTCACGGACCCGGCCGAACTCGCCCTCTACGACGCCCTGTTGCGTCCCTGGGTGGACCGGACCATGGAACACGCGGTGCGGATTCTCCCGGCGCTGGTGACGGGGGTGCGGCTCGTGGCCCACTAGCGGCTGGGGGCCCATGGCTGTTCCGGTCTCTCCTCGCCGGGTGTCGCGCGAGGTCTGGTGAAGCCGGTCCGGTAGGCGATCGCGACGAGTCGGGCGCGGTCGTGGGCGTCGAGCTTGGCCATGATGTGGTTGACGTGGGTCTTGGCGGTCAGGGGCGAGACGCGTAGCCGGTCCCCGATGGCGTGGTTGGAGAGGCCGGCGGCGACGAGGCCGAGCACCTGGCTCTCGCGTTCGGTGAGCGTCCTCAGCTCCGGCACCGGGACGTTCGCCGGGTCCGGCAGGGCGAGGTAGCGGGTGATGAGGGCCTTGGTCGCGGTGGGGGACAGCGGTGTCTCCCCGCGGGCGACCATCCGGATGCCGCTCAGGAGGGCGGCCGGCTCGACGCCCTTGCCGAGGAACCCGCCGGCCCCGGCGCGCAGCGCCCGGACGACGTGGTCGTCGCTCTCGTGGGCCGTCAGGATCAGCACCCGTACGTCCGTGAGGTTCTCGTCACTCGTGATGGCGCGGGTGGCGGCGAGACCGTCCATGCCGGGCATCCGGACGTCCATCAGGACGACGTCGGCACGGGTGCCGCGGGCCAGGGCGACCGCCTCGCCGCCCGTCGCCGCTTCCCCGACGACCTCCAGGTCCGGCTCCGCCTGGAGGAACATGCGGAAACCGGACCGGACCAGGGCCTGGCCGTCTGCGAGCAGAACGCGGATGGTCATCTCTGCCTTCTCCTGCGCGGCGGTCGTGCGGCGGGACGCTGGGGTCGTTCACGCCGCGGTGACGACCTGGTCGTACTCCAGGCGCGGGGCGCGCGGGAACCAGGCGTCCTCGCCCGGCCTGCCGACGCTGACGGCCATCAGCGGGGTGTGGTCGTCGTCCAGGAACTCCTTCTGGACGCCCGCCAGGTCGACGCCGGTCATCGGGCCGGCGGCGAGCCCCGCGGCGCGGGCGCCGATGATGAAGCAGGCGGCCTGGAGAGCGGCGTTCAGGGTGGCGTTCTTCTCGCGGAACGCGCGCTCGCCCCAGACGAGGTCCTTGGCCTGCGGGAAGTGCGGGTGCAGCTGCGGCAGTTCCTCGTGGAACTCGTTGTCCGCGGAGAGGATCACGACCAGCGGGGCGGTGGCGGTCTTGTTCCGGTTGCCTTCGAACACGTGCCGCAGCAGGCGTTCGCGGGCCTCGCCGGAGCGGACCAGCGTGACGCGCAGCGGCGACCCGTTCATGGAGGTCGGACCGTACTTGACCAGGTCGTAGATCGCCTGCACCTGCTCGTCGGTCACCGGCTCGCCGGTGAACGTGTTGGCGGTACGGGCCTCGCGGAACAGGAGGTCCTGGGCGGTGGGGTCGAGAACGAGAGACATGGGGTGTTCCTCAGGGTCGATCAGAAGCGGACGACTGTCCGTTTCGCTTACGGGTATGAAGGTACGCACGGGAGATCGGAAATTGCAAGGGGGGTCTGTGTGAATGACACCGGAGAGTGGCGTGAGCGGCGGTTTCGTGTACGAGATCGGGGCGGCGGAGTGGGTGCCGCCGGCCTATGACGTCGGACGCGTCCGGGCGTTATGGTGGAGGGGTAAGCGGACAGTCGTCCAGCAGGGAGAGAGTGGAGGAGCAGTGGAGTCGAGGACCGGCGGGCCTCAGCGGTCGGACGCGCAGCGCAACCGGGAGCGCATCCTGGAAGTGGCGCTGGTCGAACTGTCACGTTCCGCGGACGTCCCGCTGAGCACGATCGCCAAGAAGGCGGGCGTCGGGCAGGGGACGCTTTACCGCAACTTCCCCAACCGCGAGGCGCTCGTCCTGGAGGCGTACGAGCACGAGGTGCGGCAACTCACCGACAGTGCGGCCGAGTTGCTGAAGACGATGGAGCCCGACCGGGCCCTGCGCGTGTGGATGGACCGCCTCGCCCGCTTCATCATGGCCAAGACCGGGCTGGCCGACGCGCTGCGGCAGGCGGCCGGCGCGGCGGACGGGCCCGAGCCGTCGGGCTACTCGATGGTGTTCGGGTCGATCGAGTTCCTGCTCGCCGCCAACCACGAGGCCGGCACCATCCGCCCCGGCGTGAGTGCCGGTGACTTCCTGCGCGCCATCGCCGGGATCTGGCAGATCGACATCAGCGGCGACTGGCACACGCAGGCCACACGGCTGCTGGACATCGTCATGGACGGGTTGCGGGCGGGGGCGCCGGGGCGGAGCTGAGTGCGGGGGCGGTCCGGTCTCCGGCCTCGGGGAACATCGGTACAGCCGTTGGCGCTGAGAACGATCATGGTCAGCCGGCACACGGGCTGGGGGCTCCGCTGAGGTTCGCGGAAAGATCGCCGGGCGGGTGTCGGAGCTGGACCGGCTGCGCCGGGGGCCAGTGCGGATCTCCGGGTCGCGGATGAAGTGGGCGCTGGAGCGAGCCGAGGAGATCGCTGCCTTCGCGATGGACCAGGTGGATGTGTCCGCGATACCGCCGCGGCGGCTGGTGGAGCTGTCGCGGTACGGGGTGGACGGAAAGGCGTCCCTACTGCGGCGCCACGGTGATTCCCGGCGCCTGGCCACTTTGCTGGCCACTGCGGTCTACCTGACGAGCAGGGCGGTCGACGACGCGCTTGATCTGCTGGAGGTGCTGATCGCGACGAAGCTGCTGGTCAGGGCGGAGCGGGAGACGGCGAAGCAGAAGCTGAAGACGCTGCCGAGGGTGGAGCGGGCCGGGATGTGGCTGGCAACCGTGTTCCGGGTCGTGTTCGACACCACCTCCGAGCAGGTCGACACCGACACCGGGGAGATCGCGGCGCCCAAGGTGGAAACGCTGGAGGCGATGTGGGCGGAGGTTGAGCAGGTGGTGCCCCGGGAGGAGCTGGCGGCCGCGATCGCCGCGCTGTTCGAGCTGACGCCGCCGCTGGACTCCGACGCGGACGAGGCGTGGCGGTCGATGCTGGTCACCCGGTTCCCCACCGTACGGCCGTTTCTCAAGCTCCTGGTCCAGGTCGTCGACTTCGGCGCCACCCCCGAGGGCCTGCCGGTGCTGAAGTCACTGCCCGACCTGACGGGGCGCAAGAAGGTGGGGCCCGACGAGATCGACACGTCGCTGCTGGCCGGGTCGTGGCGGCGCCTCGTGCTGTCCGCCGCACCTGGAGCCGGGCGCGGCGGACTGGAAGGCGTACGTGTTCTGTGTGCTGGAGTCCTTCCACCGCATGCTGCGGCGGCGGGAGGTGTTCGCGAAGAACTCCTCCAAGTGGGGCGATCCGAGGGCGAAGCTGCTGGACGGGGAAGCGTGGGAGCAGGCCAAGCCGACCGTGCTCGCCTCGCTCAACCTGCCTGGCGAGACGGGGGAGCACCCGGCGGCGCGGGCCGCACTGCTGGACGGCACTTACCGGGAGGTCGCGGGGCGGGTGCCGGCGAACTCGCAGATCGTGTTCGACGACGACGGCCGCCTGCACTTCGCCGCCCTGGAGCCGGAGCCCGAACCGGCCTCGCTCCTGGACTTGCGGAAGGCGGTGGAGGCGATGCTGCCTCGCGTCGGCCTGCTGGAGGTGTTGCTGGAGGTGTTCTCGTGGACCGGCGCCGACCAGGTGTTCACCTCGGTCACCGGCGGCGGGGCCCGCCTCAAGGACCTGCATGTGACGGTCGCCGGACTGCTGGTCGCGCACGGCTGCAACGTCGGCTGCACGCCGGTCGTCGGCGGGATCGACGCACTGAAGTACGGCAGGCTGTCGCACGTCGACCAGACGTATCTGCGGCTGGCCACCGACCGGGCCGTGAACGCCACACTCATCGAGCACCAGGCGGCCATCGGCCTCGCGCAGGCCCCGGCGGAGGCTGCTGGGCCTCGTTCCTGATGTGCCTGGCCTGCCCCAACGCCCGGATTCACCCCGCCCACCACAGCCGTCTGGCTAACCTGCACCACGCGCTCGACAACCTGCGCACCGCCATCGAGCCGGGCCAGGGGCAACGCCAGTGGGAGGACGGGTACGCCCGCCTGGAGCACCTCAAGGGCCAGCCCGACACCGCGGTATGGACCCGCGCCCTGGCCGAGGTGACCGACACCGACCGCGAACTCATCGCCCTGCTGCTCAACGGAGACCTCGACCCGTGACGGCCACCTCAGCCCCCGTCCGTGTCCTTCTCGGACCCGACACCCCCGTCATCCCCACCCACCGGATCGTCGATGGCTGCACCGGCCCGATCGCGCGCTACGCGGCGCCGGCCTGGCCGCTGATCCCGATGAACGCCAACCCGGGCGTCACGCACAGCACCATCCACTGGCCGACGTTCCCCGACCCGTTCCGGGAGGAGATGCGGCTGGCCGCCTGGACCTTGATCAATGGCGAACTGCCCGCGGTGTTCCTGCGTAAGCGTCATCCCACCTGGCGCTCACGTCAGGCGTCCAAGGTGCTCTGCCAGACGATCGGGACCTGGTGCCGGCTGGCCGTGTGGCTCACCAACCGGGGCATCACCATGCTGAGAGTGCACCACCCAGGTACTGAGTGAGTACGGCCGTCACGCGATTCGTACCACACAGCGGTTGGGCGGCAGGCTGCCCTGGAGCGGCCGGGCCCCTGCCCGCTCAGTGTCCCGGTCACCGGCAAGCTCGGCGGGATCCCCTGGGGAGAGGCCGTCGACTACACCGAAGCAGGCTTTCTGATGCGCCAGTTGAGCACGGCGTGTTTCATCGTGATCGCCTGTCTGACGGGGATGCGTCCCGGAGAGGCGGCCGAATGCGCAACGGATGCTGCCCCGATCCGAAGCCGGACGCTGCGGGGCGTACGGGGCGGCACTTGATCACGAGCACCGTGTACAAGACCGCCCGCGACGACGACGGCAACCATCGTTCCGAGGGCGAAGTCCGCGATGCTCCCTGGGTGGCCATTGCCCCTGTCGTGAACGCCATCCGTGTTCTGGAACGCATGGTTTCCCAAGGGCAGCTGTTGTTCGATCACCACGCCCACGACCTGCGCGGCACCCGGGTCGGCACCGGCTCCCTCACCGTGCATACCCTGGGGAAACGGGTGGAGGACTTCATCACCTGGGCCAACCACGAGGCAACCGCTCGCGGCCTGGCCGGTGAGGTATTCCCGCCGGACCCGCGCGGGAGGATCGCACCGAGCGGTTCCGCAGGAGCCTGGCCTGGCACATCGCCCGCCGCCCCGGGGCCTTGTCGCGCTCGCGATTCAGTACGGTCATCTGCGGACTGCTGTAGCGGCCGGGTATGCCGCGCGCAGCCGGGACGGCATCCACGACCTCCTCGACGTCGAGACGGCCCGCGCCACCATCGAGACGGTCGCCAACCTGAATGCCGCTCTCGAGGACGGCCTTGGCATCTCCGGGCCCGCCGCCCGCCGGGCCATCAAGGCCGCCGGCACCGCGCCCCAGTACACCGGCACCGTCATCACCGCCCGGCAGGCCCGCCAGATCCTCGCCAACTTCGACCTGGCCGTCTACGACAATCCCCGCACGCTGCTGATGTGCGTCTACAAGCGCGACAAGGCCCTGTGTCATCGCGGCCTCGAGGACACCCCCAGCCTCGACCAGTGCGTCCCCGCCTGTGCGAACATCGCCCGCACCGATCAGCACGCCACCGGCCTTCGGCTCCGTGCCACCTCGCTTGAGCAGCAGGCAGGCCATGTCCCCAGTCCGCTGGGCGAGCGCCTGCGTGGCAACGTCACCTGCCTTCGCGGTCTCGCCAACGCCCACCACCCCATCGCATCAGCCTCCAGGACGGCACCGCATGAGCCCTGCGCCCGACGAACGCGTCCGTATTCGCGCGGCCATGGACGGTTGTCGCCCTGGCCCAGGAAGTCGGGGTGCCGCGCAACGCGCTCACCCAGCGCCACCTCGACCTCAAGAACGACTTCTACACGCAGGTCAGGGCGCGCGGACACACGCCGGACTCTGAGATCCGCCTGCGCCGACAGATCGTCAAACTTAGAGGTCGTGCGGATAGGTCCAGCCCTCAGACATGAGGCGGCCGGACTGCCAGATGGGTTCAGCACGCCAAGGACCGGTCCGAACGGCGGGCCGACGATCCAGCTCAGATGTCACTCCTCAAGCTTCGGCTCCGAACCCGCCAGGTCCTTCAGTCTCTCCAGGTCGCTGCTGACCGACTGCCGTTCCTCATCGGTGAGTTGGACCGCGGCGGCCTCCTTCAGCGCGGACACCGCCGTCGTCTCGTCACCGAGCCGCCCGGCCACGTCGCCGCGCAGGACGAGGAGGCGTACGAGCTGCGCGGGTGTCGGCCGCTCGCCCTCGAGCCCGAGCACCCGGTCGATGATCTTCGCCGCACCTGCTGGGTCCTCTTTGGAGTCGGCGAAGAGCGTGGCGTTGTGCAGCGCTCGCGCGAAGGTCTCCTTGGGGGCGGGCCGGTGGTGCAGGTCCTCGCTGGTGGGCTGCCCGACCCGGATGCAGTTGCCCCCGGGGTCAGTCATCAGGAACTGCCGCACCCCGTAGGACATGTCCTTGAGCGGCCCGATCCGCGGAATGCCCCGGCTCGGGATCTTCCCGTACGCGGCCTTGAGCCCGGCCCGGAACGCCTCGTACAGCCCGTCCACGTTGTCGGTGAGGACATAACACGTGCTGTACGACTCGCTGGGCTCGTACTTCTTCATGCCGAAGAACTGCAGCCCGATATCGCCTCGCTCGACAACCGCGAACGGGTTGGGGCTCTTCTGCAGGAAGGTCACCTCGAAACCGAGAGCCGTGTAGAAGTCGATGACGGGCTGGATGGTCTGACATGGGAGCAAGGGGATCGTCTTTTCGGCCATACCCGCACACTAGTCAAAATTGATTAGAAGGGGAAGGGTTCTCTGCATGCCCGTGATCCGTCTCCTCGTCCTGGGTGCCGTCCGCCAGCGTGGCCGCGCGCACGGCTACCAGGTGCGCAATGACCTGGAGTGCTGGGGTGCGCACGAGTGGTCGAGCGTGAAGCCCGGCTCGATCCATCACGCGCTTGACCGTGTCCTATGTGGTGAGGCGGATGAGTCGTTTGTGGCAGCAGAGGGCGGCGGCGAGGCCGAGAAAGGCCAGGTAGTTGCGAGGATTGCGCTCGTAGTGAGGGCTCGGACGCCGGTAGCCGGACAGCCAGGACGTTGGGTCGGCCGCGAGGGAAAGGACCTGTCTCCAGGCACCTCGCCACGCGGCCGACCCAACCTCATGGCACAACCGAGGGTTCTCGACGCTGGCAAAGGTGACCGACCGGCAGGAGTGCGTGCACAACGCCTGGGTCGCACTGGCCAGCGCAGTCATCATCATCCGCCGCCCGGTCCGCCGGTCCTGGGTCCGTTACAGGTGGGATGCTCGCCCTGCCCGGTGCCCGTGACGCGCGTGCCCTATCCGCGCGAGCTCTTAAGGAGCTCCGAGCCAAGGACACGGCAGAGCTGTCCCAGTTGCGGACCGACGTCGATCATCTTGTTCGCGCCGTTAACCAACTGACCGTGGAGAACCGGCAATTGCGCGGTGCCCTGTCGCAGCCCACCTCTCCCGTTCGAGTGCTGCGAACCCAACCGCACCCGAACCAAACACTCTGAGGCTCGATACCGGTGACATATAATTAGGTGTCTATGGAAGATAATTCTTTGGAAGATGAGTGATGGCTGACGCTGACCTGAAGCTGTTGTACCGGGAGTTGGTCTCGCTGGAGATCGAGCTGTGGGATGGCATCGAGGGGCGGTTGAAGGCCGAGTACGACCTGGTGCTGACCTCGTTCGAGGTGTTGCACCTGCTGCTGCGGCAACCAGGCCGGCGGATCCAGGACATCGCGGAGGAGTTCTCGATCACGGTGGGTGGCACGAGCAAGGTGGTCGACCGTCTGGAGACAGCGGGCCTGTGTGAGCGGCGGGCCAATCCGAACGACCGCCGTTCCTCGATCGTCGAGCTCACGCCCAAGGGCCGGAAGCTGGTGGACGGGGCGCTGAAGGTCTTCGAGGAGGAGCTGGAACTGCGTATCGGGTCGGTGATTCCCGAGCGGTCCGTACGCGAGGTGACCGCGGTCCTCGGCACGCTGCGGGTAGCCGGACGCGCCCTGGACGCGCAGCGGGGGGCCATCGCGCAGACACCGGTACCGGCTGTGCGGGCGCCGAAGCAGCCCGGCCGACCTGCATCGTGAGCCGCGACGGATCGGCAATGCTCGTGCGGTGACGGGCCGGGGGAACACAGCCCCGGCCCGTCACCCCACGATTCAGTCGGCGATACCGGCGAAGGCGATGACTTTGTCGATGCGGCCGCGGACGAGGAGGTTGCCGGGGCCGCCGTTGCGTGCGGCGTACTCTTCGGCACGGTTCTCGTCCATGTAGCGGACGCCGAGGAGTCCGCCCCAGCGCAGCATGTCGTCAGGGTCCTCGGAGATCTCTGCGCGGCCCTGGAGGAGGACGAACGCGTACGGTGGCCGGTCCTCGTCGACACAGAGGGCGAACCGTCCGTCGCGGGCGAGGTTGCGGCCCTTGACCCCGTTCTTCTCGGTGGTGAACACGATGTCGTCGCCGTCGAGGAGGAACCAGACCGGTGTGACGTGGGGGCTGCCGTCGGCGCGGGCGGTGGACAGCTTGCCGGTACGGGTGCCGTACATGGCGAACGCCCGCCACTCCTGCTCGGTCATCCTCAGCATGCGGGCGCCTTTCGTGTGCGTACGGATCGACTCGTGGGTGCCCGGTGCCGGGCACCGCGGTTCTAGCCCCAGAAGGCGTCTTCGGCGGCCGGGTCTTCGGAGAAGAGCCACATCTCGGTGATCTTGCCGTTCTCGATGCGCAGGACGTCGACGCCGTCCATGCTCATCGACGTGTCGCCGCGGCGGCCGGTGAAGTGGATGGTGGCGGTGACCAGGTCGCCGTTGGTCATGACGGTGTGGACCTCGTCGATCGCGAAGGTGCCCTGGCTGGCCTCCATCATTCCGCCGAGCATCTGGAAGACGGCGCCCTGTCCGTTGTGGTCGCCGGAGAACTGGTTGGCGCCTGGCTGGTGCCAGGTGATCGCCTCGTCGAGGAGATCACCGAGGGTGGCCATGTCGCCGGTCTGGACAGCCTGGAAGTACGTGCGCGCCAGATCGATATTCGTGCTGGTCATGGGGACTGCTCCTCGCTGCCCGGTACCGGGCGGTGCGGTCGGGTGGTGCCGGTGCCGGCCGCCATCGGGCGCACGCCCGAGCTCGGTCCGGCTGCGTGGTTACTGCGAGGGGGGCGAGAAGACGCCGACATGATTGCCCGCGGTGTCTCGCAGTCGGCCGAAGGTGATGCCGGCGGCATCGGTGACCGGCTCCATCAGCACCTCACCACCGAGACCCTTGGCGCGCTCGATCGTCTCGGCCACGTCCTGCACGAGTACGTAGAAGATCGCATAATTGGGGAATCGGCCGCCGGACTCGAAGATCCCGCCGCTGGCCTGCTCGCTGCCCGGGGTGGCGACCTCCCAGTAGGTGACGCCCTCCAGGTTGGTGTTGAGCGTGAAGGACCAGTCGAACAGCTCGCCGTAGAACTTCTTGACCTCGTCGGCCTGGTCGGTACCGAACTCGAACCATCCGACCGAGTTGAACGCGGGAGCACCCACGACACTCACTCCTCTCATCACAAACATGAATGAATATGACTCTCTGGTGCAAAAAGATAACTGGGTGTGATCTCCCCTCCCTCAGGAGTCGACTGCCGTAAACGCCGAGTGGACGTCTGGGCTGCGCAGGAGTCATTGAGGCCCTGCGCGTGACGCCAACCAGCAAACCATTTACATTCTATGGAAGCAACTTCCAGAGATTATTGTTCTAGGTGATGGAATCGGCGTGCTCCCTGTGGAGTGCCCCGGACTACAGCCCGCCCAGGCAGGGGCCGGCCGGTGCGCGGACGCGCCGGCATCGCTGGCCCGCCAGACGGCACAACCGGAAGGAACCAGACGTGGAGCCCATCGAGATCGAGGCGAAGACCCTCATCCAGAAGTCGAAGACCCCGTCGAACGACTACGTCATCAACCCCTACACCGGCTGCGTGCTGGGCTGCGCCTACTGCTTCGCCAGCTTCGCCGGGCGCCAGTTCGGGCGGACGGTGAAGGAGTGGGGCGACTACCTGTACGTGAAGAAGAACGCGGTCGAACTCGCCCGCAAGGAGCTGGCGAAGATGCCGCAGGACAAGCGGCGGGGCACGATGCTGCTCAGCTCGGTCACCGACCCCTACCAGGGCCACGAGACGAAGTACCGGCTCACCCGCGGCATCCTGCGCGAACTGCAAGCGGTCGAGTACCCGGGCCTGGTGCGCATCCTGACCAAGTCGCCTGTCGTCACCCGCGACATCGACCTGCTCACCAGTCTGCCGCGTGCCGAGGTCGGTATGACCGTGACCACCACCGACGACAAGGTCAGCCGCTGGCTGGAGGTCCGCGCCCCGCTCGCCTCCCGCCGCCTGCGCACCCTGGCCGAACTGAAAGAGGCCGGCATCCACACCTACGCCTTCGTCGGCCCGCTCCTGCCCCACTTCGCCACCCAGCCTGAGCTTCTGGACGACCTTTTCGGGCAGCTCGCCGAGGCGGGAGTCGGTGAGGTGTTCATGGAGCACATCAACCTCAAGCGGTACATCCGCGAGCGCATGGACCAGGTCCTCGCCGACGAGCCCGACGATGTCCGCGAGGCGTACCTCCAGGCGCAGACGAAGGAACATCGCGAGCGGCTCGACGCGATCGTGGCGGAGCTGCTGGACAAGCACGGCCTGCGGCTGCGCTTCGAGGAGGTCGTCCACCACGACGACAACGACTCCCTGCGCCAGAGGCTCGCATCCTCGGCGTGACCGTGACCGTGACCGTGACCGTGACCGTGTCCGGGTCGCCGGGCCAGGCGTACGTCAGGCGGTGATGCCGGACTCGGGATCCGGCACCGCCATGGCCCATGTCCCCATGGCCTCCAGGACCTCGCGCAGCCCCTCACCAAGAGGGGTCAGCGCGTATTCAACGCGCGGCGGGATCTCCGCATATGTCGTGCGGGTGACGATGCCGTGCCGCTCGAACTGGCGCAGTCGGCTGGTCAGGGTGTGCGGACTGATGCCCGGCAGGGCCTCGCGTAGCTGGTTGAACCGGTGGGGGCCGTGGAGCAGTTCGCGCACGATCAGGGTGGCCCACGGCCCGTTGAGCAGGGTGAGGAAACGGGCGACGCCGCACTCGGGGAGACAGGGATCAGTCACAATTTCTGACCGTACTCCATTAGTGCAGTTGATGTAACTGGTGCATTGCATGCACTAATGGCGCCATGACCTACGTGATACATGGCGCCACCGGCGCCCAGGGTGCCCCTGTTGTCGCCGCTCTCGCCGCTACGGGCAAATCCGTGACCGCTCTGACCCGCAACCCCGATGCCGTCGTGCACGGCGCGCAGCGCGTCGTTGCCGCCGGCTACTCCTTCGCCGCCGACCTGACCGACGCCTACCGAGGTGCCGAAGGGGTCTTCGTCCACCTGCCGGTGGCCTCCGAGGAGGACCGCCAGACCTACGCGCACAACATCCTCACTGCTGTCGGTGAGGCCTGGCCGGGCCGCGTCGTGTTTTCCACCAGCGGTTTCCCCATCGATCCCGCCATCGGCGGTGCCGCCGCGACTCTGGCCGCCGGCCTGGCCGACAGCGGTGTGTCCCACGCGGTCATCGCGCCCGAGCTCTACCTCGAGAACCTGCTCATGCCGCACGTCATCGACTCGGTCCGCGAGCGCGGCGTTCTGCCTTACCCGATCCGGGCCGACTTCCCCGTCTCCTGGGCCTCCCACCTGGACATCGCCGACGCCGTCGTCGCCCTGCTCGACCGCACGGACGTCACCGGCGTGGTCTCCGTCGGCCAGTACCCGGCGATCACGGGACCGGACCTGGCCGAAGCGTTCGGCGCCAGGCTCGGACGGGACGTGGATTTCGACCAGATCACGCCCGAGGAGTTCCGTACCTCAATGGCTCCCCTGATCGGGGAGAGCGCCGCCGCTGACATCGCAGGGGCATATCAGGCGATGAGCTCCATGCCTGGCCGCTCGATCACGCCGGAGACCTCCGCCCAGAAGCTGCTGGGAGTCACCCCCCGGACCACAAGCCAGTGGCTGGCCGACATCGGCCTCTGACCACAACCGCTGTCGGCTCGGCCGACTTCGCCAAGGCTTGGCAGGCCGCCGTATTCGGCGGGCTGCCCTGCCAAGCCTTCAAGTACTGCCGACCGCCCGGGCCGCGACCCGTTTCGACTTCGACACGCTGAACCTGACAGGGAACACTGCCGGTCGACGTACAGCTTGTGTGCGAGCTGGGCCCCGCAGCTGCCCAGCAGTACGCCGCACCAGAACGTGTCGTGCACATGGGCCCGGCGGAACACGTCCAGCTCGATTGCCTCGGTCGGCAGGACGACTGGCACGTCCGAGTGCTCGTCCCCGATCACCGCTGTCTGTACCAGCCGTGTGTCCCGCGCCACGACGCCCCCAATCGTCCCAGGTCAACGATAGATCGGCAGCGGTGCGGCCGACAGGGAGACGGCCGGAGAACACCGTCGGTATCAGGACGACGTCGGCCGGGATCTGATCGCGCTGCGGCGCTCGATGCACCGTGGCCGGTGGCCGAGCACCTGGCCGCGCAGCTCGGCATCGAGGACCCGTCGGTGGTGAAGCGGTACACCGAGCGGCCGAAGATGGCGTACGAGCACGCGTGGGAGATCCGCGACGCCTACGAGTACCACGAGTACGAGGACCCGGAGTGGTCGCGGCGGTTCCGTACGTTCCTGCATGGGCGGGCGTGGACGCACGCCGAGGGGCCGAAGGCGCTGTTCGATCACGCGGTGGGCCGGCTGCGCCGCAACCGCGTGCTGCTGCCGGGGGTGAGTGTGCTGGCCCGGCAGGTGCCACTGGTCCGCAAGGTCGCGGACCAGTGGCTGCACGCCACCGTTGCGGGAGCCGCCCGCCGCGCGGTTGCGGCGTTGCCCGGGGACCTGGTGGCGACGCTGAGGACGCCGGAGGGCTCGCGATTCTCGGAGCTGGAGCGGCTGCGCCGGCCGCCGACGCGGACGACGGGCACGGCGTTCGTCCACGCGCTGGAGCGCGTGGACGGGATCGGCGCCTTCCAGCTCGGGCGGCTGAAGCTGTCGCAGATCCCGCCGAACCGGATGGCGTCGCCGGCCCGGTACGCGCTGGGATCGAAGGCGGCGTTGCTGGAGCGTGCGGTGGAGCCGAAGCGTACGGCGATGCTCACCGCGGTGATGCGGCACCTGGAGGCGAAGGCGATCGGATCTGTTCCAGGTCCTGACGGCCACCCGGAGCACGGCGAAGCGGAAGACGGAGAAGGAGCGCCTGTCCACGCTCCCTCAGCTGGAGTAGGCGTTGCGGACCCTCGGGCGGGCGGCGAAGGTGTTGTTCGAGGAGCACGACCGGCCGAACATGAGCCAGGGGGCGGCCACGGCGCTGAAACGGGGTCAGATCCTGGTGGACACTGACTTCGCGGGTCGGCACGGACTGGCCGTCGGCTCCACCGTAGCGGTGGCCGCCCCGCGCGGGACTGGCACCCGCCTCACCGTCGGCGGGGTGTTCGCACCCAGCCGGATGCTCGCCCCCGTGCTCCTGCCGGGCGCAGTGGTCACCGCCCACCAGCCGTACGCGCCGGCTCAGCAGATCCTGGTCAAGGGCATGAACGGGGCGACCCCCGCGCTTAAAAAGGCTCTCAAAGACGCCACCGGCAAGAGCCCTGTGATCGAGGTCGAGAACAAGCAGGACCTGAGGGACGGATTCGACCGCACCATCACCTTCGCTCTCAACCTGCTCTACGCACTGCTCGGGATCTCGTTGCTGGTCGCGGCCCTCGGAGTGGTCAACACGCTGGCGATGGCCGTGTTCGAGCGCAGGCGCGAGCTCGGCCTGCTCCGGGCGATCGGCCTGGACCGCGGCGGCGTCAAGCGGATGGTACGGCTGGAATCGGTGCTGATCTCAGTCTTTGGCGCGGCGATCGGGATGGCCTTCGGCGTCTTCCTGGCCTGGGCGGCCGGCTCCACCATGACCGTGACCCTGCCAGAGCTCCGCACCGTCTTGCCCTACCCCGAGCTGCTGTTGATGCTGCTGGTCGCCGTTCTGGTCGGCCTGGCCGCCGCCCAGTGGCCGGCTCGCCGGGCCGCCCGTCTTGATGTGCTGGACAGCATCACCGCGGACTGACGGCCGGGCCTGCCCGGCAGGTCACGCCGGATCACCCCGGCGCCCGCCGCGTGCGGCCATAGGCGGTGGAGCGCCCTCGTACTGGATGTACTTGGCGCTTCGCCAATGCAGCGAGCGTGCGCGCAGGCGTCGCGGGCCCGAAGCGATCTGCTGGACCGGCCGCAGCTGTGGCCTCTGCGCTGCTGCATCAAACCCCGGCTGTGCCGTCTGGTGAGGTAAGCCCGTGGTCGGCGCCTTCCGCGATGCGGGGGGGCAGGTCGGCCCACTCCGGCTCGTCCATGACGTCTTGGAGCATGAGGGTGTTCACGTAGACCAGGGCGGATTGCAGGATGTGCGGGCACAGGACGAACATCTCCTGCTCGTCGCGCCGGTTCGAGGCGGTCTCCTCTCCCTTGCCGTACGCGATCACGGAGTTGGCGCCGTTGGACGACTCCATCACGTTCAGGCCCTCCTCGACCTCCAGCATCGCCGTGGCGTACTTGATCATCTGGTCGTACTGCTGGGCGATGAGCTCCCAGCGGATCGGGCGATTTCCGACTGTCCATGCGAGTCGGTGTAGTTGGCCTCGACGTCCATGGTGGTGCCGTGCCGCATCGCGCCCTCGATCATCGCGGCGACCTCGGAGGCGGTGCGGTTGATCAGCTGGGAGTGGATGGCCAGCGACTTCTTCTCCACATGCCAGTAGATGAGCAACCCACGGCCGCCGTAGCGCCGGCGCTGCGGGCGGCGAAGGTGGCGTTCGCTGTCTGGACGGCGATGGCGCGGGCGGCCTCCGCCGACAGGTACCGGAGGCGATGGCCTTGATCCCGGTGTTCGTGCCGTAGGCGTAGATGACCAGCAGCAGGCGTTCGGCCAGCACCTCCGGCGAGAGGCTGCCGCCACCGGAGACGGAGGTGACCGCGTCCCAGGCAGCCGGTCCGCAGCACCGCTTCCTTCAGCATGTCGACGAGCGGCACGATGCCCCAACGCCTCTGTACCTCGCCCTTGATCCTGCGTAGATTGCGCGGCTCGGGCTGGGCCTCGGCCGCCGTGAGCCGGGTCGCCCCTGACTTCCGCTCGGCGACTCCTTGTACTTGAGCTGATCGCGCAGGGCCTGGAAGGCAACGACCGCGTAGACCATGCGCACCACACGGCGCTAGCCCCGCTTGTCCGCACGGTGCACGACCTCCGCCCAGTCCCCGCCCATCGCCTTGTGCACCGGCAGCGTCTCGCCCAGCGGGTAGTACGTCGCGTTCCCCGCGCTCGCATACCGTGCCACCAGCGCCAGGGCCTCGTTCACGGGCCGGTGAGCATGGTTGGAGGAACGGAACTCCAGCACGTCTAGTGCTGTGACCGGCAACGTTCACCGGTTGCCATGGATGAACGGAAGGTCGGGCAGGGCGGAGCCGGTGTCTGTACTACTGCGCTGAGGGAGCGCGTTGTGCGGTGAGAACGGGCTGGTAGTAGCCGCTGGATGCCTGACTGTGCCAGGTGATGTTGGTGAAGCCGGCTTCAGTCACGAACTCTGTCAGTTGCGGGGGTGTGAGCGCCCAGTGGGTGGTCCGGCGGACTTGGACGTGCCAGGTGTTCTTTGCGGGGATGAGCTGGAAGTGCTCTAGGTCGTAGCGTTCGCCGTCCTCGTGCCAGTGCCACAGCTGGAAGGTGATCGCTTGGCCGTCGTGTGTTTGCGAGACCTGGGGAGGTGTCGACGTGGGTCTGGTCTGGCGTGCCTCGTCATAGTCCCGGACCGTGATCATCAGCAGTCCGTCGTCTCGGAGTACCCGTCTCATGCCGCGGAGTGCCGTCCGGAGATCTTGCCCGGAGAGTAGGTGCGTGAGCGAGTTGTCCGCGCAGAGGACGACATCGAATGACGTCTCCTTGAAGGGCAGTTGGCGCATGTCAGCCGCAGCGGCCGGAAGCCGGCTTCCCCGGGCTGCCGCCTCTGCGGCGGCGCGCGCGGCGGCGACCAGGCTCAGGTCACTGCCGACGACCTGATGCCCGGCCCGGGCCAGCCCGATGGCCTGGGTGCCGATCCCGCACGAGCAGTCCAGGACGGTGCGTGGTCCCGCGCCGAGAGATTGGCGGACGAGCCCGCCCAATACCTCGGCCTGGTAGGTCATGCTTGCGTCCCAGTCCCGGAACATCAGGTGGTAGTCGTGGGCCAACTCGTCGTAGAAATCCCGCACGGAGAGCTCGGACATGTATTCCACCGTAGTGCGTGGCCGTCAGGGAGGATGGGCAGTTCAGGCAGCGGCTGCCGGTCTTCGGCCGCCCCAGCGGATGCCCTTCTCGCTGCGGATACGGGCGCGTTCGCGGCGTTGGGCGGCCAGCACGTCGGGGTGGCGGGCGTTCGCGTTGCGCCAGCGGAGGTAGGCGTGGAGGGCTCGGGTCTGCGCGGTGTGGTTGCGGTGGTTGGAGTTGGCGATGGTGAACTGCCGCAGCGGTCCGAAGTGGGGCTCGATCGGGTTGGCCCAGGACGCGTAGGTCGGGGTGAAGCACAGCTCGACCCGGTTCTTCTTTGCCCAGCTCCGGATGGTCTCGCCCTTATGGGCGGACAGATTGTCCAGGATGACGTAGATCGGGGCGCCGTCCGAGCGGGCCGCCCGGATTGACCTCAGCGCGGTCAGGGTGTTCGCGGCCCCTTTCTTGCGCCGGTTGACGCCCCAGAGCGTGTCGTCGCCGACCGAGTAGCAACCGTGAAAGTAGCGCACCCCGTGAGTACGGTGATAGGTCGCGGGATGCCGCTCGGGCCGACGCTGTTCGGCCCAGCACGACCCAGCGATGGGCCTGATGCCGAGCGGGCCGAACTCGTCGAACGCGAACACGCGGTCCGGGAAGTGCTCCAGCACGTGCTCGATCCGGTCGAGCTTGGCGTCGCGCTCGGGGTCGGGGGATTCCTTCCAAGTCTTGGTGCGTTGGAAGGTGATGCCGCGGCGGGCGAGCAGGCACCGTAACGCCTCGCGGCCGATCCGGATCATACGGCTGTGTACGCGGCGCAGGTAGGCGGCGAGTTTGCGGATGGACCAGCGGGTGAAGGGCTGTCCGAGCTTGGTCGGTCGGGTGGTGGCCGTCTGGACGACGAAGTCCTCGTCGTCAGGGTTGAGAAGGCGGGGACGGCCTCCCGCCCACCGAGGGTCCAAGCAGGCCAGACCGATCTCGTTGAACCGGTGGATCACGTCCCGGACGGTGTCCTCGTCGGCCTGCACCAACTTCGCGATCACCGGCGCCCGGTTCCCGCCAGCCGAGGCCAGCAATATCATCGCGCGTCGGTAACGCACCGAACTGGTGCTACCCCGGCGCACGATCTGCTGCAGCTTCTGCCCCTCCTGGTCAGTCAACCTGCGCACACGGACAGGCTCAGCCACCACACCCCCAGCGGTCAGATCGGACGTCACCGCTCGGCCACCCAACCCGGCGAACCTACGTGGTCAGAGCACTAGCAGCTTGATCAGCCCACGCCGGTAGACCGGCCTCCGGGTCTTGAACTCGTGCACCGGCTCCCGCAGCGTCGCCTCGCCCCCGGACACCGCCGGGAACACGACCTGGCGGACCGTCCCCTCCGGGGTGCACAGCGACGCCTCGGCCAGCTCGAAGAGGATGTTCTCCTTGCCCGACACCTTTTTGAACGCGTTGATGAGCTGCTCGGTGACCTTCTTCTCCGCCCGCGCCCCGATCCGGTGCACCGTGGAGATCAGCAGTTCCACCAGCGTGTCCGTGATCTCCCGCTCGTGCAGCAGAGCGGCCAGCAAGGTCACCCCCAGCGGCACCGGGTGCGTCCGCAAGTGGGAAGACGACTCCACCGCGGCCCGCGCCCGCCAGCCGGCCACCACCTTCGGCGTGACATCGATGAACAGATCCGGCGGCAGCCCGATCGCCCGCACCGCCAGCAGCTTGTCGATCTCGGTGAGCATCGTCTCCAGGCTCACGTTGCCCGGAGCCTCCTTGACCTTCCCCAGCACCGGAGCCATGATCCGTTCCACGCTCTCCGTAACCAGCCGCGAGGAGATCAGGGCCGTCAGCGACTCCTCAGCCTCCCGCAGAGCGGCAGCCACGACGCGATCGCACCGGCCCGCTGTAGGCGGCTCGATACTCTCGGCCCGGCAGCGGGCCAGCAGTTCCACCCGGACCTGCTCGGGCCTGCGTTCCTTGTGCGCGACGTGCTCCCGGACCTGCGCGCGGTGGTACTCGACCGTGCGGCTTGTCCAGTCGTAGGACTCCAGTACCGAGGCGGGAACCTGCACCTGCCGGGCGACGAACTCCACGGCCTCGCCCGGCAGCTCTGCCCGGTTCCGGGGAAACCGGCCGTACTGCGTACAGAACTTCAGCAGCACGGCGAAGCCCAGACGCGTCACTCCGCGCTTGCCGGACGCGAGCGCCTGCTCGTCCTTCGGCAGCGTCCAGTGCTCGACAAGTTCCTCCAGGTCCAACGGAGTACGGGCCACGATCGCCGATCGTCCTCGCAGGGCCTCACTCACCCCCTGTTTGGCCACCCAGAACCCGGGCCTGGGCACAACCAGATGCTCGCCACGGGGAGGGCACGTCAGGCCGCCCAGCAGAGATCACAGGGAGCAACCTTCACGCTGGTCTGCTGGGCACACTGGCGACAGTTGAATACGCGAGCCCACCAGTACCGAGGCCGGTCTCCTACTGTGTGTGAGGCATCGCGCAGGCATACGACCGGCAAGGAGCACCGGACTGTGGACGTCGAGATCCCCCAGGACGTACGCGACACCGCCACCCGACTCGGTGGCGGTGTCCCCTACGCGCTGAAGGCGGTGGCGGGACAACTGGCTGACGATCCCGACCTGGGTCACCCCTCCGGCCTGCCCGGAATCCTCAGTGTGCGGATCGAGGACGACGTGATCGAGGACTGCCCGGCCCTGGCCATCGGCTACATCCGCGAACCCGACCGGATACAGATCCGGTTCCTGACCCTGGCCCGCCCCGTGGAAGCCCCCGAGCCCGTTGCCGAGCAGGAGGAGCCGGAACCGCGCGCCGACCTGGTCACCGAGGCGACCACCGCACGGCAGGTCGCCGACGCCTGGCGGCGCATCACCTACTGGCTCCAGCGCCATGCCCCCGACTCCTACGCGGCGCTGCGCCCCGGGGCCGACCTCGGTGTCCTCGCCGCGCTGGAAGGGGAGTTGGGCATCCGGCTGCCCGTCGAACTGCGCGTTCTCTGGACGCTGACCGAGGGAGACGACGGCGCTGACGGGTGGGGGTGCCTGCCGGGCAACATGGCGCTGATGAACCTGGCCGACGTCGCCCACCGCTATCGATTGAAGATGGACGCCCAGGCCAACCTGGGCACCCACAACGCCGACCACTCCGAGGACGAGCGAATCACCGTGTGGGAGGCGACCCGGATTCCGGTGATCGCCCTGAGCCCGGCCGACAACACCATGGGGCTGTACCTGGACGCCGCGACCGGCTACCTGGGCCCCTGGTCCCGCTACGACGAACCCCCCGGCGAAGAACTCGACACCCTGGTCACCTACTTGGAGGAGACCGCCGACATGCTCGAAGCCCCGGCCCTCGCCACCCGGGACAAGCCGGGGCTCGTCGGCGGTGCACTGGTCTGGCTCAGCGGCATCGACCCCGCACACGAACACCACTGGCAGGCGGTGACCAGCTGACCGCACAGCTTCAGCGGACGCGCGACCGCACAAGCTGCGTCCGGGCGGGCGTCGCTTGGGCCGTTCGGGCCCTGTCGAACAGAGTCCGCAGGGTTCGAACGGCCCTTCCTGCCGGTGTACCCGCTCGGCTTGGCTTCTCCCATGGACGACATGCACACCGGGTGCGCGACGTTGCGCACGACCCTGACCGACGACGGCACGACCGTCGTCACCCTCCGCGGCGAACTCGACCTGCTGGCGGTCATAGCCCTCGGGCCCGCCCTGGACGACCTCACCACCGGACCGCAGCCGGACGTGGTGCTGGACCTGCGCCCCGTGACCTTCCTCGACTGCTGCGGACTCGGCCTCCTGTGCCGCGCCCGCAACCGCGTCCACGCGGCCGGCGGAAGGCTGCGCCTGACCGCCCCCGGCCCCGGCTTCACACGACTGCTGCGGCACGCGGGCTTGAGCGACGCGTTCGACCTGTGCCAGGAACCGGTCCGGAGCATCGCCGGGTGAGGGCCGAACGGCCCTTCACCCCGGGCCGAGTCGTCCCGCGACGGCGCCTGCCCGGCCCCTGCGCGAGCCCGCTGCGGACTGCCACCTTCTGAAGTATGACGAGGAGGTGCGGACCGATGCGTGGAACCCTGCACACGAGGAAACGGCTGTGGCGGTGGCGGAGCAACCCGCTGCGACGCCCCGACGACATCACCGAGGCATGGCTCGTCCTGGCCGTCTGGCTGCTGATCGCGGTGGCCGGCACCGTCGTGGGCATGATGACGGCCCACGCCGCCGACGAGATGTTCGCCCGGCAGCGGGAGCAGCGGCATCCCGTGCGGGCGGTCCTCCTCGACGACGTGCCTAAGAGCGCGGGCGTGGGCGGGACCGGGAGTGATCGACGCTCCGCGGGGGTCCGCTGGAGCGCCCCCGACGGTTCCGAGCGCACCGGCCGGACCCTGGTCGACGCCGGACACCGGGCCGGGGCCACCGTCGTGGTCTGGCAGGACGCACAGGGCCGCCTCAAGACCGAGCCGCCGAACGCGCTGGAGGCGGCCGTCGAGTCGGCAACCCTCGGAGCGGGCGCCGCCTGCGGCCTCGCCGGAGCCCTGTACGGGGCGGGCCGCATCGCCCGCTGGCGGCTCGACCGACGGCGGCTCGAGGGCTGGGGGCGGGAGTGGGACGTGGTCGGTCCGCTGTGGGGGCACCGGACGGGATGACGGCGGCCCGTATCGCGTCGGCGAGGCGGCTTCCACGCCGTGGGAACGGTCCGGAAGTCTCCCCGCGCGGGACGTTCGGCCCCCTGCGCTCGTGCCCGCGCCCCGGCACGCTGGGACACGCCCACCGACCCCTCGTACCGGAAGGCGGACAGTCATGGAACCCGTCGTCGTCCTCGCCCGCACCGACACCTCCGAGGCCGGCCGGGCCGCCGCCGACTGGGCCGAACGGGAGGCCGCGCTCCGCGAGTTACCCCTTCGTGCGCCGGACGCCCCCGCGACACGCGCCGCTGTCGTGACCGTCGGGGAGACCCGTGCCGTGACGCTCCTCGACACCGTGCCCGGCCCCGTCGTCCTGGTCCCCGACGGGTACGTCGCCACCCGGCACCGTACCGACGTCGTCCTCGGCATCGACGCCCGCGAACCCTCGGACCCCGCCCTCGCCTTCGCCTTCGACAGCGCCCGGCTGCGGGGCGCCCGCCTGTGCGCCGTACACGCGTGGGCGCTGCCTCCCGAGGCCGCAGCGCTGCCCTTCGCCGTGCCCGAGGAGGACCGGGCCGAGGTGGAGGACCACGAGGTGCAGGTGCTGGCCGACGCGCTGCGGCCCTGGCGGGCGAAACACCCCGAGGTCCCCGTCCTGGAGGACGTCCTCCTCCTCTCCCCGGCCGAGGCGCTCCTGCACCACCGCGCGCGGGCCACCCTGTACGTGGTCGGCGGCCCGCCCGGCAGCGTCGTACGGGCCCTGCTGCGGGAGTCGGGCCGCCCGGTCGCGGTCGTGCCGGCGTACGAGGGCTGAGGGCTCAGGTCTTCGCCAGTTCCCCGGCGATCCGCCCCGCCCACTCCGCGACCGCGCCGAAGTCCCGGAAGTCCCCGCCCTTGTCGGCCGAGAGGATCCGCCCGGCGATCCAGCCCCGCGTGCCCTCCTCCAGGCAGCCGCCGAACGTGACGTGTCCGCGTGCGTCCAGCGAGGTCATCGTCCGCTGGACACCGCGGATGGGCGGGATGTCCCGCTCCGAGGCCGACGCGTCGAGCGGTCCGCTGCTGAACAGCCACAGGGGCCGCCCGGCCAGCGCGCGGCGGTTGCGGCGGACGAAGCGGCGGGCGTCGCGGTGCCAGCGGCCCATGTACAGCGCGCCGCCGACCACGACGGCCTCGTACCGGGTCACGTCGGTGACGGAACCGGCCGGGCGGGTCTCGGTGTCGAGTCCCCGTTCGCGCAGGGTGACGGCGACGGCCTCGGCGATGCGTGCCGTCGATCCGTTGGTGGTGCCGTAGGCGACCAGGACGGTCATGGCGATCCTCTCCTTCTCTCACCGTGTTCCGCGGGTGTGGGTGTCGTCCAGCCGGTGCGTCAGCCGGTCCACGACGTCCACCACGCCGTCGACCCGGCGGGTCATCGCGACGGCGATCTCCGTGTCGCTCCTGCGCTCCAGCTGTCCTCGCAGCGTCACCACGCCGTCCGTCACGAACACGTCGACGCCGTGCGGAGGCAGCAGCAGCCCGCGCACCAGCACCTCCTCCACGACCTCGGCGCGGATCTCCCCGTCGGGCCGCAGGAACACCCGCAGCAGGTCGCCGCGGGTCACGATGCCGACGAGCCGGTCCTCCACGTCGAGGACCGGGAGCCGCTCCACCCGCCGCTCGGCCATGGTGCGGGCGGCCTCCGCGATGGTGTCGTCGGCGTGGACGGTGACCGGCGGCCCGGACATCAGCTGCCCCGCCGTGCGGGCCGTCGCCTTGGCGGTCCGGCGACGCGCGGCGCGGGTCAGCCGGGCCGGGCCCGAGGCGACCGGGGCCGCCTGGCGGGCCAGCAGATCCGTCTCGGAGACCACGCCGAGCACCTTGTCGTCGCCGTCGACCACCGGCAGCCCGCTGATCCTGTGCCGTGAGAGCAGCCGCGCGACCTCCTTGAACGGGGTGTCGGGGACGGCGTGGACGACCTCCGCGGTCATCACGGAACCCACCTTGTCGTGCCTCATCGCTTCACCTCAGTCGGCGCAGGTAGGGATCATGGGCCCGGTGCGGCAGCAGCCGTACCCGGGCGTCGAGGACGGTGACGCCGTCCGGCGTGGCGTGGACCGGGTTGAAGTCGGCCTCGGCGAGCTGCGGCAGGTCGCAGGCCATCCGGGAGAGCCGCAGCAGGAGCTGCTCCAGGTCCTCCAGGGCGAGCGGGCCGTCGAACAGCAGGGGCGCGCAGCGCGGCGACGTCATCAGGTCGTGCACGTCGTGGTCGGTGAGCGGGGCGAGGCGGGCCGCGTGGTCGGCGAGGACCTCCGTCGCCGTACCGCCGAGGCCGAACAGGACGAGCGGCCCGAAGACCCCGTCCTGGACGACGCCCGCGAACAGCTCGGTGCCCCGGCCCGCGAGGGCCTGCACCAGGACGCCGGTCATCCGCCCGCCGAACCGCTCCTTCAGGTCGCGGAACGCGGTCCGCACCTGCGTGTCACCGCGCAGATCGAGCCGTACGGCGCCCTGGGCGCTCTTGTGGACGAGACCCGGCCAGTGCGCCTTGAGGACGACCCGCCCGTCGGCCCCGCGCAGCCGCTCCGCCGCGCACACCGCCTCGTCCTCCGTCTCGGCCCAGGCCCACGGGATCTGCGGCACGCCGTAGCAGGCGAGGAGATCGGCACAGGTACGCGGATCGAGCCAGCCCCCCTCGGGGTGGGCGGTCAGCCAGGCGCCGGCCACGTCGCGGGCGCGCGAGCTGTCGACATCGGCGAGGTCCGGTACGGCCCCGGCGGGCCGCGCCAGCCACGCCGTCCGGTCGGCCGCGTGCGCCAACGCCCGTGCCGCCGCCTGCGGTTCGGCGTACGACGGGACCGTGCCGCCCCCGTCGGCGGGCAGCAGCCTCACCGGCACGTCCTGTTCGAGCCGCACGGCCAGCACCGGCTTCGTACGGCGGCCCGGCCCCGAGGTGAGGGCGCGCACCAGGTCGTCCCCGGTCGCGGCGGCCACCGCCGTCGGCACCAGGGCGACGAGCACGGCGTCGAAGCCCGCGTACGTCAGGATGCGGTCGACGCACGCGGTGAGCTGGGCCTCGGTCACGGCGGCGGTCGCGTCGACGGGGTTCCCGATGGTGGCGCCCGCAGGCAGGTCTTCGAGGACGGCCTCGGGGAGCACCGGCAGGACGAGACCCGCCTCGGTGCAGGCGTCGGCGGCCAGCACTCCCGCCCCGCCCGCGTTGGTGACGATCGCGACCCGTGTGCCCTCGGGCAGCGTCTGGGAGTGGAACAGGGCGGCCGTCTCCAGGAGTTCGCCGACCGAGCGGGTCGCCGTGATCCCGGCCTGCGTGAACAGGGCCTGCCGGGTCATGGTGGGCGTGGCCGCGGCGGCGGTGTGCGAGGCGGCGGCCCGCCGGCCCGCGTCGGTGCGCCCGGCGTCCACGGTCAGCACCGGGATGCGCCGGGTGACCCGGCGGGCCGTACGCGAGAACGCGCGCGGATTGCCGAACGACTCCAGGTGCAGCACGGCCAGCCGGGTCCGGCCGTCGTCCTCCCACCACTGGAGGAGGTCGTTGCCGCTGACGTCGTACTTGTCGCCGAGCGACACGAACGACGACACCCCGATGCCCAGCCGGGACATCCCGTCGAGCAGCGCGATGCCGACCCCGCCGGACTGTACGGCGATCCCGGCGGCGCCGGGCAGCGGGTGACGCGCGGCGAACGTGGCGTCGAGGTGCAGCGCGGGGTCCGTGTCGACGATGCCGAGACAGTTGGGGCCGACCAGCCGCATGCCGTACGTCCGGCAGGCGGCCAGCAGGCCTTGGGCCTGGTCGGCGTCCAGGCCCGAGGAGACCACGACGAGCGCGCGCACCCCGGCCTTCCCGCACTCCTCGGCCGTCGCCGTGACCGCCGGGGCGGGGACGGCCACGACCACCAGGTCCGGGGTCTTCGGCAGGACGCTCACCGACGGGTACGACGGCACGCCGAGGAGCGAGGTCACGCTCGGGTTCACGGCGAACAGGCGGCGCGTGAAGCCGCCCGTGTGCAGGTGGTGCAGGACCGCCCGCCCCACCGAACCGGGCGTACGCCCTGCCCCGACGACGGCGACCACCTCCGGCCGCAGCAGCGGACGCAGGCTCGCCACGTCCGCGTGCCGGGCCCGGTCCTCGACGGCCGCGAGGTAGGCGTCGTCCTCGTCGAGCCGGATCACGCACCGCACCTCCGGCCCCTCGAACCGGCGCGAGGTGTGCAGGCCCAGGTCCGCGAAGAGCCGCAGCACCTCACGGTTCTCGCTCAGCGCGTCGGCCGTGAACACGGTGACGCCGTCCGCGCGGGCCGCCGACACCAGGTGCTCGACCAGCAGCGTCCCCACACCCCGGCCGTGTATCCCCTCGGCGACGGCGATCGAGATCTCCGCCCGGTCGCCGTCGCCGCCGGTGTCGTACTCGGCGATCCCCAGCACCTGCCCCCGGACCTCGGCCAGCAGCGCCCGGTACCCGCGCCGGGCGGGCGCGCAGGCCCGCTCGGCGGCCAGGGCGGCCGAGCGCCGGCACGGCGAGAAGAACCTCAGCCGCAGGTTCTGAGGCGACATCTCCTCGTACAGCCCCTCCACCTGGTCGTGGTCGCCGGGCAGCACGGGCCGGATGCACGCCGTGGTGCCGTCCGCGAGCAGCGCGTGGGAGGGCGCGCGGTCGAGCAGGTCGTCCGTCATGGGGGGCTCCTTCGGAAACGGTCGGTACTGCGAGCATCCGGCGTACGGCGGGCCGCTGACATGGGCCGACGGGGACGGGGAGAGGGCCGGACGGCCCTCTCCGCTCAGGCCATCAGGCGGGTGAGGTCCAGCAGCCGGTTGGTGTAGCCCCACTCGTTGTCGTACCAGCCGAAGACCTTGGCCAGCGTGCCGCCCACCTGGGTCAGGGCGGGGTCGACGACGCAGGAGGCGGGGTCGCCGATCACGTCGCGGGAGACGATCGGGGCGTGCGAGACGCGCAGCACACCCCGCAGCGGGCCCTGGGCCGCCGTCTCGAACGCGTCGTTGACCTCGTCCCGGGTCACCGGGCGTTGCAGCACCGCCGTCAGGTCGCTGAGCGAGCCGTCCTCCACCGGCACCCGCACCGCGATGCCGGCCAGCATCCCGGCGAGCTCCGGCAGGACCAGGCCCACCGCGCGGGCCGCGCCCGTGCCGGTCGGGATGATGCTGAGGGCGGCTGAGCGGGCCCGGCGCAGGTCCTTGTGCGGGCCGTCGAGCAGCGACTGGTCGTTGGTGTAGCCGTGGACCGTGGTGAGCATGCCGCGCTCGACGCCGAACGCGTCGTCGAGGACCTTCACCATCGGCGCGACGCAGTTCGTGGTGCAGGACGCGGCCGACACGATCCGGTCGTGCTCACGGTCGTAGGCGCCGTCGTTGACGCCCATCACGATCGTCGCGTCCACGCCCTTGCCCGGCGCGGACAGCAGCACGCCGCGGGCACCCGCCTTCAGGTGCAGGGCGGCGGAGTCGCGGTCGCGGAAGCGGCCGGTGGACTCGACGACGAGCTCCACACCCAGCTCCCCCCAGCGCAGCGCGGCCGGGTCGCGTTCGGCGGTGACGGCGATCCGGCGGCCGTCGACGGTGATCGACCGGTCGTCGTGGCCGACCTCCCGCCCGAGGCGCCCGAACGTCGAGTCGTACTCCAGCAGATGGGCGAGGGTGGCGGCGGGGGCGATGTCGTTGACGGCGACGATCTCGACGTCCTCGCCGCGCTCCAGGGCCGCGCGCAGGTAGGTGCGGCCGATCCGGCCGAAGCCGTTGATGCCGACACGTACGGTCATGACGGTGAACTCCTTGTCGTGTCAGGGGTGTTCGTGGCAGGGGTGTTCAGGCGGTCCAGGTCCAGTCCGTGATCTCCGGCAGGTCGGTGCCGTGTGCGCGGATCCACGCCTCGTGGCGGGTGCGGGCGTCGGCCATCGTCTGGCGCAGCGCCGCCGCGCGGACCGCGAGGCCGGGGACGCGGTCGATGACGTCCATGACCAGGCGGTAGCGGTCGAGGTCGTTGCGGACGACCATGTCGAACGGGGTCGTCGTGGTGCCGGACTCCTTGTAGCCGCGCACGTGCAGGTTGCGGTGGCCGGTACGGCGGTAGGCGAGGCGGTGGATGAGCCACGGGTAGCCGTGGTAGGCGAAGATCACCGGCTTGTCGGCGGTGAACAGGCCGTCGTACTCGAAGTCGCTCATCCCGTGCGGATGTTCCTCGCGGGGGAGCAGCCGCGTCATGTCGACGACGTTGACGACACGCACGGCGAGGGAGGGCAGGTGGCGGCGGAGCAACTGGGCGGCGGCCAGGACCTCCTGGGTGGGTACGTCGCCCGCGCAGGCGAGGACGACGTCCGGTTCGCCGCCGTTCTCCGTGCCCGCCCACTCCCAGATCCCGGCGCCGCGCGCGCAGTGGGCGCGGGCCTGGTCCAGGGAGAGCCAGTCGAAGCAGGGCTGCTTGCCGGCCACGATCACGTTGACGTAGTCGCGGCTGCGCAGGGCGTGATCCGCCACGGAGAGCAGGGTGTTGGCGTCCGGCGGCAGGTAGACCCGGACGACCTCGGGGCTCTTGTTCAGGACGTGGTCGACGAAACCGGGGTCCTGGTGGGAGAAACCGTTGTGGTCCTGGCGCCACACGTGCGACGTCAGCAGGTAGTTGAGCGAGGCGACCGGCGCCCGCCAGGGCAACTCCCGTGACGTGCGCAGCCACTTGATGTGCTGGTTGACCATCGAGTCGACGATGTGCACGAACGCCTCGTAGCAGGAGAACAGCCCGTGCCGCCCGGTCAGCAGATACCCCTCCAGCCAGCCCTGGCAGAGATGTTCGGAGAGGATCTCCAGCACCCGCCCGTGCCGGTCGAGGTGTTCGTCGACCGGCAGATGCGCGGCCTGCCACGCCTTGCCGCTCTCACCGAACACGGCCTGGAGCCGGTTGGAGGCGGTCTCGTCGGGCCCCACGATCCTGAAGTCCCGCCGCAGCCGCGTGTCGTGCATGACCCGCGCGAGGAAGTCGCCCAGCACCCGGGTGGGTTCGTGCAGGGAAGCGCCCGGTTTGTCGACGGGTACGGCGAACTCGTCCAGGTCGCGCAGGGGGAGTTCCCGTACGAGGAGGCCGCCGTTGGCGTGCGGGGTGGCGCCGAGGCGGCGCGTGCCCTCGGGGACGCAGGCGAGGACATCGGCGCTCGGGCGTCCGTCGGGGCCGAACAGCTCCTGGGGCCGGTAGGAGCGCAGCCACGCCTCCAACTGCCGCAGGTGCTCCGGGTTCTCACGGACCCCGGCGAGCGGCACCTGGTGTGCGCGCCAGGTGCCCTCGACCGGCACGCCGTCCACCTCCGCGGGACCGGTCCAGCCCTTCGGCGTACGCAGGACGATCATCGGCCAGTGCACGCGCTCGGCGACCCCGTCCTCGCGGGCGGTGCTCTGCATGACGCCGATCAGGCCGAGCGCCCGGTCCATGGCGTCGGCGAGCGCGCGGTGCACCTGCGCCGGGTCGTCGCCCGACACGTACAGGGGCTCGTGGCCGTACCCGCGCAGCAGCTCGTCGAGTTCGGACTCCGGGAGCCGGGACAGCACCGTCGGATTGGAGATCTTGTAACCGTTGAGGTGCAGGATCGGCAGGACCGCGCCGTCGTGCACCGGGTCGAGGAACTTGTTCGCGTGCCAGGACGCGGCCAGCGGACCCGTCTCCGCCTCGCCGTCGCCGATCACGCAGGCGACCAGCAGACCGGGGTTGTCGAAGGCGGCGCCGTACGCGTGCGCGAGGGAGTAGCCCAGCTCGCCGCCCTCGTGGATCGAGCCCGGCGTCTCCGGCGCGACGTGGCTCGGCACCCCGCCGGGGAAGGAGAACTGCCGGAACAGCCGCTCCATGCCGGCCGCGTCACGCGACACGTCGGGGTACGTCTCGGTGTAGCTGCCGTCCAGCCAGGACCCCGCCAGCACCGCCGGACCACCGTGCCCCGGACCCCACACGCACAGCGCGTCCAGACCGCGCGCCCTGATGACGCGGTTGAGGTGCGTGTACACGAGGGTGAGACCGGGCGAGGTCCCCCAGTGGCCCAGCAGCCGGGGCTTGATGTGCTCGGGCTGGAGCGGTTCGGTGAGCAGGGGGTTGGACATGAGGTAGATCTGGCCGGCCGCGAGGTAGTTGGCGGCCCGCCAGTGGGCGTCCAGGGCGCGCAGTTCGTCGTCGTGCAGCATGGAAAGTCTCCTCACAGGGGATTAACGGCGCCGCTCGGGTACGACAGCGACCGGGCACGCGGCGTCGTGCAGGACCCGGTGGGTCACCAGGCCGAGGCGCCCGGCGCGGGACCGGGTACCCACGACCAGCAGATCAGCCGCGAAAGAGGCCGACACGAGGAGCCGGCGGGCATGCCCCTCGGCGGTACGACGCCGGATCCGCAGCCGCTCGGGGGCGTGCCGCAGCGCCCGCTCCAGCGCGGCCGAGGCCCGCTGCTCGGGCGGTCGCACGGCCTCGCCCGACGGCGCCGGACGCGCCGGGGACCGCCAGGTCCGTACGGCCTCCAGCTCCGCGCCCCGCACCTCGGCCTCGCGCACCGCGAACCGCACCGCGGCCGGCCCGCCGACACCGACCACGACCCGGCCGTGCGCCCCGGGGCGGGCCTGGTTGTCGTGGTGGCCGCGCACGACGATGACGGGGCACTCGGCGCGGGCGGCCACGGTCAGGCTCACCGAGCCGCGCAGCAGTTCGGTGAGCCCGGGGCGGCTCCGGCTGCCGAGCACCAGGGCGCCGGCGTCCCGGGCGGCGCGCAGCAGCGCGGGTTCGGGATCCTCGGCGGCCACCTCGGTGGTGATCGTCACCTCCGGCGCACGGCGCTGGGCGCGTCGGGCCGCGGATTCGAGGAGACGCAGGTCGTGGCTCCAGCCGCCGGCCCCGTCCTCTTCGTAGCGCCGCCACGTCGAGGCGTGCACCAGGCGCAGGGGCGCGCCGCGCAGGGCCGCCTCGTCCGCGGCCCAGTCCATGGCCCGAAGGCTCGGCTCGGAGTCGTCGACACCGACGACGATCGGCTGCATGGGGTTCTCTCTTCCGGGGGTCGGTCAGCCGTGGGACACGACGGCGACGGGGGCGGGGGAGTGGTGCAGGACGGCGTGGGTGACGTGGCCGATGTGCGTGCCGAACGGGCTGCGCCGGCCCCGGCGTCCGACGACGACCAGGGACGCCTCGCGGGCGGCGGCCACGAGATGCTCGGCGGCGCTGCCGTACCGGGACTCCTCGACGACCTCGACGTCCGGGAACTTCTGCCGCCAGGGCCGCACCGCGTCGGCCAGCGCCTCGGCGTCGTCCAGCGCGAGGGCCTCGTGCAGCGGCGGGCTGTCGGGGGTGCCGTACGCGATGTACGGCGACGGGTTCCAGGCGTGCACCACGCGCAGGGGCACGGCGCGGCGGACGGCTGCGTCGAAGGCGAAGTCCATGAGGGTGCTGTCCGGGTGGTCGGTGTCCAGGCCCAGGACGACGGGGCGGTCGGGTTCTTGCCGGTGGGACCTGACGAAGACCACGGGGTGGTGGGCGTGGGCCAGCACGGACAGGCCGACGGAGCCGACCAGGAAGCCGCCGATGCCGCCCAGCCCGCGCGAGCCGAGGACCAGGAGTTCGGCGTCCTTCGAGGCACGGGCCAGGACATCGGCGGGCGAGCCGGAGAGGTGTTCGCCGGTCACCTCGACGCCGGGGTGGCGCTGTCGCAGGCCGGCGGCTGTTTCGCGGGGGATGCGGTCGGTCCAGTGCTGGTGGGTCTCGGGGCCCAGGAGCGGGGCCTGGGCCATCGGCGCGGGGACCGGTTCCCAGACCTGGAGGAGCTTCAGCGGCAGTCCGAGGGACCGCGCTTCGTGGGCGGCCCATTCGGCGGCGGCGAGGCTTTCGGGGGAACCGTCGAGGCCGACGGTGACGGTACGGATCATGACGTTCGCCTCCTTGCGGGCGCGGTGGGCCGCGTGTCCGGGGTTCGGCTGGTCAGCGCAGCCAGGCGTGGTCGCGGACGACCGGCAGCCGCGCCCACACACGCCCGAGGCCGAGGGCGTCGCCGGCGGCGACGGCCGCGAGGGCGATCAGGACGATCGCGTAGATCAGGTGGTAGTCGGCGAACGGGTTGGCCGACATGCTCGCCGTGCCGTCGGACAGGTGCTTGGCGGGCGGCCACTCGGCGATCCACATGAACGCCATCAGCGCCGTCCCCGCGACAGCGGCGATCCGCAGCGCCACCCCGGCGGCCAGCGCGAGGCCGATGCCCAGGAGGGCCAGCATGAACAGCCAGTCCGCCCACGTGTCCCCGGCCCAGGAGTGGAACGTCGACTCCATGGGCCCGGCGGAGACGTGCGACAGGAAGCCCTTGGTGGGTGAGCCGCCGTCGATCCAGCCCTTGCCGGAGGCGGTGGCGTAACCGAACCCGAACGTCTTGTCCAGGAACGCCCACAGGAACACGAACCCGGTGACCAGCCGCAACGACGCGAACGCGTACGCGGATGCGCTGTGCGTGGCCTCGCCCACGGACAGGCGGGCCCGGAAAGAGGGCAGACGGTGGGAGTGCTCGTGCACGGCCATGGCGGTGATGTCCCTTCGGATCCGGTCGTTGCCCGACACCCCTCACTCTCGCGAGGTGCGCCGTACGCCGCCGGATGCCGAAGGTCGGTCCCCGCAGGGCCGAACGGCCCTCTTCGCGCGGCCGTTCGGGGGCGGTGCCGTTCGGCGCGGCGGTGGACCGAACGGCCCCTGGCCGCGCCGGGAGCTGCCGGCGCACGCTGGCAGCAGACCGCCGTACGTCCCCGCCCCCGGAGGACCCGCCATGAACACCGCACCGACCCCCAGCATGCTGCGCGCTCTCCCTGCGGAGCACCGGCAGCGGCTGATGCGCTTCGCCCACGAGGTGTCCTTCGAGCCGGGCACCCGGCTCTTCGAGGAGGGCGGGAAGGCGGACCGGTTCTGGGTGATCCGCACGGGCCGTGTCGAACTAGACATGCACGTGCCCGGCCGTCGCGCGGCCGTCATCGAGAGCCTGGGCCACGACGAACTCGTCGGCTGGTCCTGGCTGCTCGGCCCGCACGCCTGGCACCTGGGCGCCAAGACGACGACGCCGGTACGGGCGTACGAGTTCGACGGCGCCGCCGTCCGCCTGCTGTGCGCCGACGACCCGGCGCTCGGGAACTCCGTCGCCCTGTGGGTGGGCGGCATCCTGGCCCACCGCCTGCGCTCGGCCCGCACCCGGCTGCTCGACCTGTACGCGCCGTACGGCGCCGGCACCCGTATCTGAGGGGGACTCGATGGACGGCACACCGCACGTCGTCAGCGACGTCATGACGCACACCGTCGTCAGCGTCGGACGCGACGCGTCCTTCAAGGACATCGTGCGGCTGATGCGGGAGTGGCGGGTCAGCGCCCTGCCCGTGACCGAGGGGGAGGACCGGGTCGTGGGCGTCGTCTCCGAGGCGGATCTCCTGTGCAAGGAGGAGTTCCGCGACGACGACCCCGACCGGTACACACAGCTACGGCGCCTCAGGGACCTGGAGAAGGCGGGCGGCGTACGGGCCCGGGACCTGATGACCTCCCCGGCGCTCAGCGTCCGCGCCGACACCACGCTCGCTCAGGCCGCCCGCGTCATGGCGCGGGCCAGCGTCAAGCGCCTCCCGGTCGTGGACGCCCTCGGCCGGCTGGAGGGCATCGTCAGCCGCGCCGACCTGCTGAAGGTCTTCCTGCGCGGGGACGACAGCATCGCCGAGGAGGTCCGGCGCGAGATCGTCGCCCATCTCTTCCTCCCGCCGGCCTCCGAGCTGCGGGTCGACGTCCACGACGGTGTGGTGACCCTGGGCGGACAGATCCGCGACACCTCCCTCGTGCCGGTGGCGGCGCGGCTGGTGCGGGCGGTGGAGGGGGTCGTGGACGTGGTGTTCGAGCTCGTGCCCGGGGAGAATAGGGCCGGTCGGCCCTAGTGTGCTGCGGTCCGGCTGGTGATGATCGTCCTGGGCAGCACATTCCCTCAGAGAGAGGTCGCCATGGCGCAGGCGCGTACCTTCACCGAGCAGGACCCGATCCGGGTGTTCCTGCTCGACGACCACGAGGTCGTACGCCGCGGCCTGAGCGACCTGCTCGACGCCGAGCCGGACATCACGGTCGTCGGGGACGCCGGGACGGTCGAGCACGCGCTCGCGCGGGGTCCTGCGCTGCGGCCCGACGTCGCCGTCCTCGACGTCCGCCTGCCCGACGGCGACGGCATCACCGTCTGCCGCGAACTGCGTGACCGCATGCCCGCGCTGGCCTGCCTGATGCTGACGTCGTTCGACGACGAGGACGCCCTCCTCGACGCCATCATGGCCGGGGCGTCCGGCTATGTCCTCAAGCAGATCAAGGGCTCCGACCTGGTCTCGGCGGTCCGCACGGTCGCCACCGGCCAGTCCATGCTCGACCCCGCGACCACGGCCCGCCTGATGCGCTCCCTGCGCGCCGACCCGACCGACACTCCGACCGTCCCCGACGAACTCGCGGGCCTGTCCCCGCGCGAGCGCGACATCCTCGCCCTCATCGGCGAGGGCCTCACGAACCGGGAGATCGGCAAGAAGCTGTACCTCTCCGAGAAGACGGTCAAGAACCACATCTCGCGCCTGCTGGCGAAGCTCGGGGTCCAACGGCGGGTCCAGGCAGCGGTGCTGGCCTCGCACCTGGAGCCGCCGGAGCCGCAGGAGCGCCGCAACAGGTAGGAGACGCCGGACCGTTTTCACGGGCCGACGCCGTCGTGCCACGAGGGGAAGCGACAGTCATGACGGCACACGCATCGCCGGGCGGCCCCGGAGACCTGGGACACCGCCTCGCCTGGCGCCGGACCGAACTCGGTCTCAGCCGCCAGGAGATCGCCGTACGGGCTGGCATGGCGCCCGGCTACCTCGGCTATCTGGAGGAGTGGTCCGGGGCCGCCCCCGGTGCCGGGGTGCTGCGCAGGCTCGCCGACGCCCTGGAGACCACCGTCGCGGCCCTCACCGGCGCCGCCGCCGGACGTCCCGCAGGTCTCGGCCGGGCCCGCCGCACGCACCTCGTGAAGCTGACGCCGGCCGAGTGCCGCGTCCTGCTCGCCACGCACGGCGTGGGACGCCTCGCCGTGCCCACCGTCGAGGGCCCTCTCGTCGTGCCCGTCAACTACGGCGTCGTCGCCGGCGCCGTCGTCTACCGCACCGCCCCCGGCACGGTCCCCGCCCAGGCCGACGGCTGCCGGGTGGCCCTGGAGGCCGACCGGATCGACGAGGCGTTCAGCCGGGGCTGGAGCGTCCTCGTCCGGGGGTACGCGCGCCGCGTCACCGACCCCGCCGAAGCGCTCCGGCTCACGGAGACGGCCCACAGCGAACCCTGGGCGGGCGGCCCGCGCGAACTGTGGCTGCGCATCGAACCCCTCGCCCTCACCGGCCGCCGCATCGTGGGCTGACGGGGCCGACCGGCCCGCCACAAGGGGCCGTCCGGCGCGCCGGAGGGTTCCTGAGGCCCCTGCCCCCCCGCGCCGGTACGGGACCAGCATCGCTTCGGAGCGGCGGTACCGACCACCGCGGGGAAGGGGACGGGCCATGACTCGCCAGAACGTCGTCGTCGGCGTGGACGGTTCACCGGGCGCCGTACGCGCGCTGGACCGCGCCGCCGAGGAAGCCGTACGCCGCGGCACCGCGCTGCGCGTCGTGTACGCCGTGCGCGACCGGGACGAGGCGGGGCCGGTACTGGCCTCCGCCGTCACGCGCACGCGCCTGCGGTGGCCGGGGCTGCCGGTCGTCGCCGACGCCGTGGTCGGCGGGGCGGTGGAGGTGCTCGCCCGTGAGAGCGGGGGCGCGGACCTCACGGTCGTCGGCACCCGGGGGCTGGGACCCGTCGCCGGTCTCCTCGCCGGGTCCGTGAGCCTCAGGCTCGCCGCGCGGGCGCACGGTCCGCTGCTCGTCGTACGCGACGACCGGCCCCGCGACCCCACCTCCGACGGGCGTCCGGTGGTGCTCGGCCTGCGGGGCGACGCCGACGACGAGGCGGCCGTCTACGCCTTCCAGGAGGCCGAGCGCCGGCAGGCACCGCTGCGCGTCCTGCACGCCATGGCCCACCACCGCGTCGCTCCCGAGATGCCCTCGCCGATCCCCGCGACCAGCCCCGGCCAGCGGCGCCGGGCACAGGACGAACGGGCCGAGCGGGCCGTGCCCCGGTTCGGCGTCGCACGGCTGCGGGAGCAGCACCCCCACGTACCGGTCGAGATCCGCGCCGTGGACACCGACCCCGCGCACGCCCTCCTGGAGGCGGGCCGGGAGGCGGCCGTCGTCGTCATCGGCGCCCACCGGCACTCCGGCCCGGTCCTGCACACCCTGCTGTCGCGCTCCCACTGTCCCGTGGTGCTGGTGCCGACCGGCGAGTGAGCGGGGACCTTCGGCCCCTGGAGGTGTCGCCAGGCCGGCACGAGGCTGACGCGACCACCGCAGGACGCCGCACAGGAGGTGTGTGCCATGCAGTCCCCCCGCACCGCCCCGGTCCGCCCCCTGGTGGCCGACTCGTGGGCCCGCTGCACGGTGCGCGGCGTCCACGCCGACGGCCTCCCGCCGCTGTGCGGAGCCTTCGCCGACCTCGACGACCGGCGGCGCGACCACCCGCTGGCCGCCGCGCTGCCGCTCCTGCGCGACCTGCTCGGCCGGGGAGCCGCCGACGACGGGCACGTCTTCGCGGTCACCGACACGGAGGGCACCCTCCTGTGGGTCGAGGGGGACCCGGCGGCCCTGCGCCGCGCCGAGCGGATGCGGTTCGTCGAGGGCGCCCGGTGGGCGGAACGGCTCGCCGGGACCAACGCCCCCGGCACCGCCCTGGAACTCGGCAGGGCGGTCCAGATCGTGACCGGCGAGCACTACGGCTCCGCCGTCCACGCCTGGTCGTGCGCCGCCGCACCCGTGCGCGACCCCCGCACCGGCCTGGTACTCGGAGCGGTGGACCTCTCCGGCGGCCCCAGCATCGCCACACCCCCGGCCCTGGCCGCGGTGCGCGCGGCGGCGCTGGCCGCGCAGGCGGTACTCCCGCCGACCCGGGCCGCCCCGGGTGGCGTACGGCTGCGGGCGCTGGCCCGGGACAGCGCCGTGCTGGAACACGCCGGACGGGTGCACCGGCTCAGTCCCCGGCACAGCGAGATCGTGGTGACGCTGGCCCTGGAGGGCCGGGGGGTGACCGGGGACCGGCTCGCGGTGGACCTCTCGGAGCACGAGATACCGCCCTCGACGCTGCGCGCCGAACTGACCCGGCTGCGCGCGGTGCTCGGCCCCGGCCTCCTGGGCTCCCGGCCCTACGCACTGCTGGTGCCGGTGCGCACCGACTACGACGAGGTGGCCGGTCTGCTCGCCGAAGGGCGGGCCGACGCGGCCCTCGCCCGCTACCCGGGCCCGCTGCTGCCGCGCTCCGAGGCGCCCCTCGTCGTCGCCCACCGGACGTCCCTGGAACAGCAGTTGCGCGGCGCCGTCCTGGCCGGCGGCGCCGTGCCGCTGCGCCGCTGGGTCACCTCCGAATGGGGCACCGACGACACGTCCGCGTGGACCGCCCTCGCCCGCCTCCTGCCCGGCGGTTCACCGCAGCGCGCCGCCGCCGCGGCCCGCGCCCGGCACCTCGAAGGGGCCGTCGCGGATGCAGCGCGGTTGCAGCGTTGCCGCTCCTAACGTGCCGTACATCAGCCCGACCGTCGTCACCGGAAAGGGGACGAACATGAAGTACGAGCCTCCGGGCGCGCCGGGCAGTCCCGTCGACGTCGCGCCCCGCTACGAGAACTTCATCGGCGGCAAATGGCTGCCGCCCACCACCGGCCGGTACACACCGAACCTGTGCCCCGCCACCGCCCGCCCGATCTGCGAGGTCCCGAAGTCCGGACCCCAGGACATCGAACTCGCCCTGGACGCCGCGCACGCGGCGAAGGACACCTGGAGCGAGGCCACCACGGCCCAGCGGGCCGCCGTGCTCAACAAGGTCGCCGACGCCATCGACGCCCACCGCGAGGAACTCGCGGTCGCCGAGAGCTGGGAGAACGGCAAGCCGGTCCGCGAGACCCTCGCCGCCGACATCCCGCTCGCCGCCGACCACTTCCGCTACTTCGCCGCGGCGATCCGCGCGCAGGAGAGCGAGATCACCGAGATCGACAAGGAGACCATCGCCTACCACTTCCACGAACCGCTGGGCGTGGTCGGCCAGATCATCCCGTTCAACTTCCCGCTGCTGATGGCCGCGTGGAAGCTCGCCCCGGCGCTCGCCGCCGGCAACTGCTCCGTCATCAAGCCGGCCTCGCCGACCCCGTGGTCGATCCTCAAGCTGATGGAGGTCGTCGGGGACATCCTCCCGCCGGGTGTCCTCAACGTCGTCAACGGCCCCGGCGCCGAGATCGGCAAGGCGCTCGCCACGAACAAGCGCATCGCCAAGGTCGCCTTCACCGGCGAGACCACCACCGGGCGCCTGATCATGCAGTACGCGTCCCAGAACATCATCCCGGTCACCCTGGAACTGGGCGGCAAGTCGCCGAACATCTTCTTCGACGACGTGGCGGCGGCCGACGACGACTTCCTGAACAAGGCCGTCGAGGGCCTGGTGCTCTACGCGTTCAACAAGGGCGAGGTCTGCACCGCCCCCTCCCGCGCCCTGATCCAGGAGAACATCTACGAGGAGTTCATGGCCCGCTGCCTGGAGCGCATCCGAGCCGTCCGACAGGGCGACCCCCTCGACACCGACACCATGATGGGACCCCAGGTCTCCAAGCAGCAGATCGACAAGATCGCCTCCTACGTCGACATCGGCCTGAAGGAGGGCGCCGAACTGCTCGTCGGAGGCCACCGCGCCGACATCGGCGGACCGTTCACGGACGGCTACTTCTTCGAGCCGACCGTCCTCAGGGGCCACAACCGGATGCGGGTCTTCCAGGAGGAGATCTTCGGGCCCGTCCTCTCGGTCACCACCTTCAAGGACGAGGCCGACGCCCTCGCCCTCGCCAACGACACGCTCTACGGCCTCGGCGCCGGCGTGTGGACCCGCGACGGCGCCCGCGCCTACCGCATGGGCCGCGCGATCAGGGCCGGCCGGGTCTGGACCAACTGCTACCACCAGTACCCCGCCGGTGCCGCCTTCGGCGGCTACAAGGTCTCCGGCATCGGCCGCGAGACCCACAAGATGATGCTCGACCACTACAGCCAGACCAAGAACCTGCTGGTCAGCTACGGCACCAAGCCCCTCGGGCTGTTCTAGGAGGCACCCGTGGAACCGCGCCCCGGCACCGTCGGACGCGTCACGGCCACCCGCGCGGCGCGCAGGGCGATCGCGGCCCTGCGCGCCGCCCAGGGCGCACCGGTGATGTTCGTCCAGTCCGCGGGCTGCTGCGACGGCAGCGACCCGATGTGCTTCCAGGGCGGCGAATTCGCCCTGGGAGACGGCGACATGCTCATCGGCGTCGTGGAGGGCTGCACCTTCCACATGGACGCCGACCAGTACGAGGCCCTCGGCCGCCCCGTCTTCGTCCTGGACGTCGAACCGGGCACGCCGGGCGGCTTCTCCCTCGCGGCCGGGGAGGGGCTGCACTTCGTGACCCGGGCCGAACCGTCCCGGACCAGAGCGAGTTGAGGAGCGCACGCCATGAAGGCAGCGGTAGTCACCGACTTCGGCAAACCCCTGGAGATCCAGGACCGGTCCGTCCCCGAACCCGGCCCCGGCCAGGTCCTCGTGGAGATGGAGGCGTCCGGACTCTGCCACACCGACATCCACGCCGCCCACGGCGACTGGCCCGTCAAACCCACCCCGCCGTTCGTCCCCGGCCACGAGGGCGTCGGCACCGTCCGCGCCACCGGCCCCGGCGTCCCCGCCGGCCTGACCGGCACCCGGGTCGCCGTCCCCTGGCTCGGCTCCTCCTGCGGCGCCTGCCGGCACTGCCTCTCCGGCTGGGAGACCCTGTGCGCATCCCAGGTCAACACCGGCTACTCCGTCGACGGCTGCTACGCCGAGTACGCCGTCGCCGACGCGGGCGCCGTCGTCCGCGTGCCCGACGGCGTGACCTCCTTCGACGCGGCCCCCCTGACCTGTGCCGGCGTCACCACGTACAAGGCGGTCAAGGTCGCCCGCGTCACCCCGGCCGAGCGGGTCGCCGTCTTCGGCATCGGGGGCCTCGGCCATCTCGCGCTCCAGTACGCGCGCCTGGTCGGCGGATTCGTCACCGCCGTCGACCTCGAACCCGGCAAACTCGGCCTCGCCCACCGCCTCGGCGCCGACCGGACCGTCAACGCCCGCACCCACGACCCGGTCCAGGAGATCAGGAAGGCCGGCGGCGCCGACGTCGCGATCGTGCTCGCCGCCGCCCCCGAGGCATTCGAGCAGGCGTACCGGTCCCTCAACCGCGGCGGACGGCTCGTCATGGTCGCGCTGCCCGCCGACGACGCGGCGATCCGGGTACCGGTCTTCGAGACCGTGCTCGGCGGGATCTCCGTCATCGGCTCCATCGTCGGCACCCGCCAGGACCTCACCGAGGTGTTCGCGCTGCACGCCGCCGGACGCACCCAGGTCATCGCCGAACCCCGGCGCCTGGAGCAGGTCAACGAATCCTTCGACGAGGTCCTCGGCGGCCGGGCCGAGGCACGGCTCGTCTTCGAGTTCTGACAGCGCCGGGGCCCGGCGGTCCCGGGCCCCGGAGAAAGGCAGCAGACCATGGCCATCACCGTGGGCGCTCTGCGGGAACGGGCACCCGGCGAACGCCGTGTCGCCCTCGTCCCCGAGACCGTCACCCGGCTGCGCGAGGCGGGCATCGACGTCCTGATCGAGACCGGAGCGGGCTCCGGCGCCTGGTTCACCGACGCCGACTACACCGCCGCCGGCGCCGAGGCCGTCGCGCCCGGCGACCTGTACGCGCGAGCCGACGCCGTGCTGTGCGTGGGACCCCCGGACGCGGAGAGCGCCGCTTCCCTGCGCGAAGGACAGACCCTGATCGGCCTGCTGGAACCGGCCCGCCACCCCGAGCTGATGGCGGACCTGCGCCGACGGGGCGTGCACCCGGTCAGCCTCGACCTGCTGCCGCGCACCCTCAGCCGCGCCCAGGCGATGGACGCCCTCACCTCGCAGGCCAACGTCGCCGGCTACAAGGCGGCCCTCGTCGCCGCCGAGACCTACGACCGCTTCTTCCCGATGCTGACCACCGCGGCGGGCACCATGCGCCCGGCGCAGGTCCTCGTCCTCGGCGCCGGTGTCGCCGGGCTCCAGGCCATCGCCACCGCCCGCCGCCTCGGCGCCGTCGTCACGGCGTACGACGTACGCCCCGCATCCCGAGGGGAGGTGGAGTCACTGGGCGCCCGGTTCCTCGACGTCCAGAGCCCGCCCGACGAGGAACCGGGCACCGGACACGGGGGCTACGCGCGGGAGCTGACCCCCCAGGAGCAGGAGGCCCAGCGCGCCGCCCTCGACGAGCACATCGCCCGCTGCGACGTCGTCGTCACCACCGCGCAGGTACCCGGCCGACGCCCGCCGCTCCTGGTCACCCGGGACGTGCTGCGGCGGATGCGGCCCGGCTCGGTCGTCGTCGACCTCGCCGCGAGCGAACTCGGCGGCAACGTCGAGGGCTCCGAACCCGACAAGACGGACGTCCTGGCGGGCGGCGTCACCGTGATCGGCGCCGGCCGGCTGCCGTCCGCGACGGCCACCGCCGCCTCCACGGCCTACGCCCGCAACCTCCTCGCCCTCCTGCGCCACCTGGTGCGGGACGGCGAACTCGTCCTCGACCCGGCTGACGAGATCACCGCGGCCCTGACGGGAGGCGGACCGTCGTGAACGACCTCGACCTGCTCACCGCGATCACCGTGTTCGTGCTCGGCGTCCTCGTCGGCGTCGAGGTCATCAGCAAGGTGCCCGCGACCCTGCACACCCCGCTGATGTCCGGCTCCAACTCGGTGCACGGCATCGTCGTCATCGGCGCCATGCTCGTCGCCGCCGAGTCCCACACCTGGCCCGGCTACGCGCTGGCCTTCACCGCGATGGTGTTCGGCGCGATGAACGTCGTCGGCGGATACGTCGTCACCGACCGGATGCTGGAGATGTTCAAGGCCCGGCCGGACACAGAGAAGAAGAACGGGGTGTGAGCGCCATGGTCTCCGACACCGTCCACTACGTGTTCCTGGCCGCGGCGGCCTGCTTCGTCCTCGGCCTGCACCTCATGAACCACCCCCGCACCGCCCGCCGCGGCAACACCCTCTCCGCCGCCGCCATGTCCGCCGCGATCGCCGCCACCGTGTGGCTCGTCGCCGCCGACGGCACCGTCACCCGCACCGGCTGGCTCGTCCTGGCCTGCGGCGGCCTCCTCGGCGCCGCCCTCGGCCTGTGGGCCGCGCGCGAGGTGAAGATGACGGCCATGCCCCAACTGGTCAGCGTCTTCAACGCCGTCGGCGGCGGCGCGGCGGCCCTGATCGCCGTGACCGACCTGCTCCAGACCCCGGACCCGGCGGGCATCGGCGCCCGGGTCTCGCTGCCCGGCGCCCTCGACATCGTGATCGGCGCCGTCACCTTCTCCGGCTCGCTGATCGCCGCCGGGAAACTCCAGGGCATCGTCTCCGGAGCGCCGGTCGTCTTCCCGGGCGCACGGCTGCTGAACGTCCTGCTGCCCGCCTCGTTCACCGCCGGCACCGTCTGGCTCGTGCTCGACCCCGGCTCCCGGCCCGCCCTCTACGGGCTCGCGGCCCTCGCCCTGCTGTTCGGCGTGACCATGGTCCTGCCGATCGGCGGCGCCGACATGCCCGTCGTCATCGCCCTCCTCAACGCCTTCACCGGATCCGCGGTCGCCATGGCCGGCTTCGTCCTGGACGAGACCGCGCTGATCGTCGCCGGCATGCTCGTCAGCGCCTCGGGCGGCATCCTCACCAAGCTGATGGCCGACGCCATGAACCGCTCCGTCGCGAACATCGTCGTCGGCGGCTTCGGCACCGGCGACAACGCCCCCGCCACGACCGGTGCCCCACCGGCCCAGGTGCGCTCCCTGTCCGCGGACGACGTCGCCATCCAGCTCGCGTACGCGCGCAAGGTGATCCTCGTCCCCGGGTACGGGCTCGCCGCCGCCCAGGCCCAGCACGAACTCGGCGCCCTGGCCCAGCTCCTCACCGACCACGGCGTCGACGTCAGCTACGCCGTGCACCCGGTCGCGGGCCGGATGCCGGGCCACATGAACGTGCTGCTGGCCGAGGCGAACGTGCCCTACACCCAGCTCAAGGAGATGGACGACGTCAACCCCGAGTTCCCGCAGGCCGACGTGGCCCTGGTGATCGGCGCCAACGACGTCACCAACCCCCTCGCCCGCCGCCCCGGCAACGCGATCTCCGGGATGCCGATCCTCGACGTCGACAAGGCGCGCAGCGTCGTCGTCATCAAACGCTCCATGGGACACGGGTACGCGGGCATCGACAACGAGCTCTACACCGAGCCGCGCACCGGGATGTTCTTCACCGACGCGAAGAAGGGACTGACCGAACTGAAGGCCGCGGTCGGCGAGTACGTCGCCTGAGGGGACGTGACACGGGACGGGCCCCGCCGGCCGGCGGGGCCCGTCCCGGTGCGCCAAACTCACTCCTCCGGCACCATGTCGATCGCCCCCGAAGGGCACTCCGCCGCACACAGCCCGCACCCCTTGCAGTAGTCGAGGTCGATCGAGAACCCCTTGCCCGGACCGAGCTTGGTGATCGCGTTGTCCGGGCAGACGCCGTAGCAGTTGTCGCACTCGAAGCAGTTCCCGCACGACATGCAGCGCCGTGCCTCGAAGAGCGCGGTGGAGCGGTCGAGGCCCTGGACCACCTCGTCGAAGGTGGAGACACGGCGGGCGAGCGCGAGCCGGGGCCGTACGGAGGTCGGGGCATCGGAGTAGTACCAGGTGTTCAGCCGGTCGGCACTCGCGGGCGGATGCTTCGTGCCGGGCGCATAGGACGTGCCCCGCAGATAGGCGTCGATGTGCCGGGCCGCCTTCTTGCCGTGCCCCACGGCCACGGTCACCGTCCGCTCGGCGGGCACCATGTCGCCGCCCGCGAAGACGCCCTCGTGGCCGGTCATCAGCCCCTGGGCCACCTGGACCGTGCCGTGGTCGACGGCCAGGTCCGGCACGCCCGCGACGAGGGACAGGTCGGACTCCTGGCCGAGCGCCAGCACCACCGAGTCCGCCTCCAGCTCCTCGAACTCACCCGTCGGCTGCGGGAATCCCGTCTCGTCCAGTGCCATCCGTTCGATGGTCAGCCGGCCCTCGTCGGCGTGCTTGATGGTGGACAGCCACTTCATCCGCACGCCCTCCTCCAGAGCCTCCTCGACCTCCTCGTCGTGCGCGGGCATCCGGTCACGGGTGCGCCGGTAGACCACCACGGCGTCGGTGGCACCGAGGCGGCGGGCGGTGCGGGCCGCGTCCATCGCCGTGTCGCCGCCCCCGTAGACGGCGACCCTGCGCCCCAGCAGCGGAGGCTCTTCCCCCTCCATGCTGCCGAGCAGCGCCACCGCGTCGAGGATCCGGGCGCTGTCCCCGGCCGGGAGGTAGGCCCGCCTGCCGATGCCCGCGCCCACCGCGAGGAACACGGCGTCGAAACCGCCGTCCTCCCGCGCGGCCAGCACGTCCCGCACCCGCGCGCCGGTCTCGAAGGCGACGCCGAGCCCGCGGATGCGGCCGATCTCCGCGTCCAGCACCTCACGGGGCAGCCGGTAGCGCGGGATGCCGTACCGCATCATTCCGCCGAGCCGCTCCTGGGCCTCGCGGACGGTCACCTCGTGGCCGAGCAGCCGCAGGTGGTACGCGGCCGACAGGCCGGCCGGGCCGGAGCCGACGACCAGGACCCGCTTGCCCGAGACGGTGGCGGGCGGGGCCACGCTCCAGCCCTGCCGGATCGCCTCGTCGCCGAGGAACCGCTCCACGGAGTTGATGCCCACCGCGTCGTCGACCTGTACACGGTTGCAGGCGGTCTCGCAGGGGTGGTAGCAGACCCGGCCCATCACGGCGGGCAGCGGGTTGTCGCGCATCAGCTCCCGCCACGCCGCCTCGTAGTCGCCGCTCTCCGCGTGGAACAGCCACTGCTGGATGTTCTCCCCGGCCGGGCACGCCTGGTTGCACGGCGGCAGCCGGTGGACGTACTCGGGACGCTCGGTGCGCCAGGCCCCGGTGTGGTTGGCGAGACTCGACCCCACGTCCAGGGTGATCGCGAACGGCTTCTCCTTCATGGCGTCTCCTCCTCGGCGAGCTCGAAGCGGGCGATGTTGCGGTCGGCGGCCCGTTGCAGCCGGGCGATGACGTCGGTGCGGACGTGGGGCTCGAAGAGGTGCGCGTAGCGCTTCTGCGGACGCAGGTACTCCTCGACCGGCACCTGCCGGCGGATCGGCGTCACGTCGGTCACCTCGCCGTCGACGGCCTCGAACACCGGGAACAGGCCGCAGCGCTCCGCGAGCCGCGCGATGCGCACCGTGTCGTGGGCCGGAGTGCCCCAGCCCAGCGGACAGGGCACCAGCACATGCAGATAGCGGGCACCGCGCATCCCCATCGCCCGGTGCACCTTGGCCTCCAGGTCCCGCAGCCCGGCCACGGTGGCCGTCGCGACGTACGGGATGCCGTGCGCCATCGCGATCAGCGGCAGGCTCTTGCCCTGCCCGAACGGCGCGCCTGTCTGGGTGGTGGCGGTGCGCGCCGCCGGGGGAGTGGCCCCCGAGCGCTGCACACCCGTGTTCATGTACGCCTCGTTGTCGTAGCAGACGTACAGGACGTCGTCGCCCCGCTCGAACATGCCCGACAGACAGCCCAGACCGATGTCGACCGTGCCGCCGTCCCCGCCCTGGCCGACCACCCGGACGTCGGTACGGCCCTTGGCGCGCAGCGCGGCGGCGACCCCCGCGGCGACGGCAGGCGCGTTCCCGAACAGCGAGTGCAGCCACGGGAGCTGCCAGGACGTCTCCGGGTACGGGGTGGAGAACACCTCCAGGCAGCCGGTCGCGTTGACCGCGATCACCTTCCCGCCGGACGCCCGCTGCGCCGCGTCCAGGACGTACCGGGCGCCCAGCGCCTCACCGCACCCCTGGCAGGCGCGGTGCCCGCAGGTCAGCGTGTTGGAGCGGCCCGGGTCGGCCTGGTCGGAACGGAGTCCGGGCGCCAGCAGCCGGTTTCCCGCTGCCAGACTTCCCACCTGGTAGAACCTCACCTGCCGTGCGCCGCTCACCGGTTGCTCCCCATGTCCCGCAGGATGTTCTCCGCCGAAGGACCCGACCGCCGGGTGCGCGCCATACGGGCCAGCTCCCGCTCCACGAGCTCCGTGTCGAGGTCCAGGAACGTCAGCTCGCCCAGCCGCCCGGCGAGCGCGTCGCCCAGCAGCCGGTGCAGCGACGCCTTCGTGATCGCGCGCCCGCCGAGCCCGGCGACCACGGTGTGGCCGTCGAGCCGGATCCCGGACAGCGCCATCCGCACGTTCGCCGACACGATCCCGCCGACCCCCACCGAGAAGGCCCGCTCCAGCACGACGACCCGGCGCGCGCCGCCCAGCACGGCACGCACCGCCGCCAGCGGGAACGGCCGGAACGACGTGATCGCCAGGACACCGATCCGCACCCCCCGCGCGCGCAGCTCGTCGACCACGTCGCACACCGTGCCGCACACCGACCCCAGCGCGACGACCACCGTCTCGGCGTCCTCGCACGCGTACGGGTGGACCAGTCCGCCGCTCTCCCGTCCGAACACCTCCCGGAACTCCTGCGAGACACGCGGAATCGCCGCCAGCGCCTGCATCTGCTTGGCATGCGCGAGATAGCGCACCTCGGTGAAGGCGTCCGGCCCGACCATCGCGCCGATCGACACCGGCTCGGCCGGGTCCAGGACCTGACGTGGCTCGTACGGCGGCAGGAACGCGTCCACCTCAGCCTGTTCGGGTACGTCGATCCGCTCCCAGGCGTGCGTGAGGACGAAGCCGTCCATGCACACCATCACCGGCAGCGACAGCTCCTCGGCCAGCCGGAACGCCTGCGGGTGCAGGTCGGCGGCCTCCTGGTTGTCGCGGGCGTACAGCTGGATCCACCCCGAGTCGCGCTGGGACATGCTGTCGCTGTGGTCGTTCCAGATGTTGATGGGCGCCCCGATCGCCCGGTTGGCGACCGTCATCACGATCGGCAGCCCGAGCCCCGAGGCGTTGTACAGGGCCTCCACCATGTACAGCAGGCCCTGGCTCGCGGTCGCCGTGTAGGCGCGCGCACCGGCCGCGCTCGCACCGATGCACATCGACATCGCGGCGAACTCCGACTCCACGTTGACGTACTCGCAAGGGTCCACCGCGCCGGACTTCACCAGCCGGCTCAGCTCCTCGACGATGTGCGTCTGCGGGGAGATCGGATAGGCGGCCACCACCTCGGGCCGACAGTGCGCGACGCTCTCGGCGACCGCGCGCGAGCCCTCAGTCTGCTTCAGCATGGGCGTGCTCCTCACACAGGTTCCGCACGAGCGCGTACGCCTCCCGGGCGGCGTCCGCGTTGGCCGGACCCAGCCGGCCCGGGAAACGGTCGCGGATCGCCCCGGTCAGCGCGTCGATCCCGACACAGCCGGTCAGCGCGGCCAGCCCGCCCAGCAGAGCGGCGTTCGGCACCGGGCGGCCGATGCGGCGCAGGGCGAGCGCCGTCGCGGGAACGGTGAGGACCCGGCACGACAGCGCGTCGAGGCCCAGTTCCCGGGCGTCCAGCGGGGAGTTGACCAGGGCGGCGCCACCGGGACGCACCCCTTCGAAGACGTCCACCTGGTGCAGCAGCGTCGCGTCCTGGACGATCAGCGCGTCGGGCCGCGTGACCGGCTCACGCACCCGGATCGGCCGGTCGTCGATCCGGCAGAACGCCGTCACCGGCGCCCCGGTCCGCTCCGAGCCGAAACTCGGGAACGCCTGCGCGTGGCGGCCCTCGTCGAACGCCGCCACCGACAACAACTCCGCGGCGGTGACGGCTCCCTGGCCGCCGCGGCCGTGGATACGCACCTGGAACACGGGGACTCCTTCCGCCGGTGCCTCCAGTCCTACCGCGCGCTCCGTCCCCGGCTCAGGGGCCGAACGTCCCGGTGAGGGGGCCGAGCGGGACAGCGCGGCAGGTCTGGGGAACGGTCAGGCGGGGTGGCCGTCGGCATGGTTCCGCTGCCAGTCGGCCGGTGGCACGGGGGGTATCGTCAAGCCGTTCAGCTGCTGGCCGGGTTCCGCGTCGTTGAGGCTCTTCTGGAGCCGGTCGGCCTTGTGGAACTGCTCCGTCGCCGCGTCCGCCTCACCGCAGGCCCTCAGCGCCGCGCCGTGCACGCGAGTGAGCCGGATCCTGTCGCGGCGCTGCTTCCAGGTGTCGTCCCGGGCGTCCTGCTCCAGGATGTCCAGCGCCTTGCCGGCCAGGTCGCGGGCTCCGCTCGAGTTGTCCAGGGCCAGCTCCAGCGCGGCCTTGATCCCCATGGTCCACGCGTTGTGGGCCCGTTCGGCGTGGTGCTCCTCCGGTGCCATCGCGTCGTGGTGGCGGCGGGCCCGGTCCGCCCAGCGCACCCCTTCGTCGAGTTCCTCCTTCCAACTGTCCCGGCCGAGCGCGTGGGCCTTGTTGAGGTGGGCGAGCGCCAGGTTGCGCAACGCGGCGGTGTGGTAAGGGCGTTCCGCCTCCTGGTAGAGGTGCTCCAGTTCCGCGTAGCGGTCCACCGCCTCGGAGAGGAACTTGATGCTTTCGTTCCAGTGGCGGGCGTCGCCGTGGCAGCGGCCCAGGACCGCCAGCGCTCGTGCGAAGTCCCGTTCCCACCAGCCGCTGCGGCTGTCCCGCAGGCGCTGGTAGAGGTCCTTGGCACGGTCGGCCGAGACGAGTGCGTCGTCGAACTTCTCCGCGTCGGCCTGGCGCCGTGCGAGAGTGCGCCAGGCGAGAGCCTCGGCCTCGGGGATCTCCCAGGGCCGCAACGGCGGCTGTGGCGGCTCGGCGGGAAGTCCGGTCGTGATCAGGTCGAGGGCGTCGGTCGCGACCTGCAGAGCCTCGCGGCTGCGGCCCGCCTGCGCCAGCGACTCCGACAGGTTGCACTGGGCGATGCTGAGATAGCGGTGGTGCGAGCGGTCGGGATGGCCGTGCAGGAGGGTCTCGTAGATCCGGACGGCCTCGCGTGCGCTCTCCAGCGAATCGGAGCACCGTCCGATCTCCCGCTGGCGTACCCCGGCATTGCTCAGTGAGTGGGCCTTCCCCAGCAGGTACGCGTACGAGTCGTCGAGCCGGGTCAGTGCGTTGAACTGCCGCACCGCCTGCAAGGCGGGGTCGTGTGCCTCGTGCCGGTGTCCGGCGTCTGCCAGGACCCGTGACAGCTGCCGGTTCTCGGTCGCCCAGCGGAACTGTGTCTCCCGGCTGAGCGGTTTCTGGGTCTCGTAGAACGCCACCGCCTTCTTGCGCAGGATGATCGCGAGGTTCAGGAGGGCGTCCGGCTCCTTCTCCTCCACCTCCCGGGCAGCGGTCGCCGCGAACTCCCCCTCCCAGTCCCCGGGGCGGTCGAAGACCGTCTCCAGGGCCGCCGCGAGCGACCTTCCGGTGGTCGCGTCGGTGGTCTCCAGTGCGGCACGGACCAGCCTGATCAGCGCCGACGCGTGCCGTTCGACCGCCACCCGCAGCGCGCCGCGGACCACGGGGTCCGAGGGCCGCCCGGACGCGTCGTCCCCGAACGCCGTGGCACTGACCATCTGGAGCGTGGTGAGCGCCTGCCGGGCCCATGCCTCGGGCTGACGTGTCGGGTCCACGTCGAGCGCCTCGCAGAGGAGTTCAGGGAAATCGCGGACCGTGTTCGCCACCAGGTGCTGCGCGAGCCGTGCGGGACGCAGGGCGCGCAGGGCGCCGTATCCGTCGATGCGCTCCTGGAAGTAGCGCACCAACCGGCGGCGGTACTCCTCCGTCGCGTCCCTCAGGTCGGGCACCATCCGCAACCGTTCGGCGGCCTGGGTCTCCTGCTCACCCCGGGTCCTCCCGCCGGCGAAGGCCAGGCTGGACACCGCCACCACCCGGTCGAGCAGGACCGGGTCCCTCGGCAGACACGCCCGTTCGGCGTTGTCGATCCAGTCCTCCCGTTCCAGGGCGAGTGCCTGCTCGTAGAGGGACTCCGGGAGGGGGAGCGAACCGGTGGTGCCGTGCTGTGCATCCCACTCCGGGTGCAGGAAGCTGTGTGCGTCGCTCATGGCGAGGATGAGGACGAACAGACAGCTGGCGAAGTCCGGGTCGGCGAGGTTCACGGACGGCTGCGGAAGTCCCCTGTCCGACTTCCCCTCCGGCTCCGCGCGCCGGCGCAGGAACGTCCGGTACGCCTTCGTGTAGATGTCCTCGCGCTCCGCCGCGTCAAGACAGAGGAGCCGGTACGGCTCCTTCTTCGCCAGTTCGCCGTAGCGGTGCTGGAAGGCGGGCCACCACCGGCTTTCGTACCGGGTGGTCGCCAGTATCCGGACCTTCCCCTCACCACCCCGGTGGCGGAGCAGGGCGTCGAGTTCGCCGATCCTGCCGTCCGCGTCGTCGACCACGATCAGCCGGTCCTCGTCCAGACCCATCAGGCGCGTGATGTCCGTCGCCTTCGCCAGGGGGTTGAGCGGTCCCGCCACCCAGCCGCGACCTGCCATCCGCGCGCACAGCTCCCGGGCCAGCCGGGTCTTTCCCACCGAGTGGTCACCGCTGACGAGTCGCAGGGCCACGGAGTGCGGAGCCGAGTCCGTCGTGCACCACTGCGTCAGTTCACGGAGGTCCTTCTCACGTCCGCAGAAGCCCACCAGCTTGTGCTGGGGAAGCAGCAGGTCTGCGGCCGACGAGCTGTCGGCGAGATCCACATAGGGTGGCTCCAGCACCTCCTGCCCTTTCCACACCGGCTCGATCACCATGGACCGTGCATCCTCTTCCGTGAGCAGGCGCAGGAACTCCTCCTGCTCGCTCAGCAGCTGGACGGGGATCACCTTGAGCCGTCCGGCCTCGCACGCGTCGTACTCGCAGATCAGGCCGAGTAGCCTGCCTCGGCTGAAGACCGCGGCCCCCGAGGCGCCTTGCCACAGCGCGTTCTCGGTGAAGGAACCGGTGCTGACCTGGAAGACCTGGTACCAGCCGGTCCGCGCGGAACCGGTCACCGTTCCCGTACCGGGGATCAGATGCCCCAGGGTGTGTTCCAGGTTCTGCCTGCGTGCTTCGGTGGCCCCCCGGGGGAAGGCGTACGCCTCCGCCGCGAGTGGTTCGGTGCCGGTGAGCCGACCCCATGTGACCGGGCGCGGTGTCCGAAGCTCGAAGGGGTCGGCGCTGGACGCGCGCAGGAGGGCGAAGCCGTCCACCCCGGTCTCGCGGACGCCGCCGCTCAGCGCGACGACCTCGAACCGCACGGCCGGACTCGCCTGCCGGGCACCCTGCCGTGCCCCGGGCCGCAGCACCTGGACCTCGGCGCCGTCCCCGACCTCGCCGACGCAGTGCGCGGCGGTGAGAACGAGCCGTGGCGCGACGAGATACCCGGAGGAGGTCCCGCGCGCCGAGCGGACGAACGCCACCCGCCGCAGATCAGGGGAGTTCACGGAACTCACCTCCCGGATCGGAGATGAAGGCCGTCCCCTCCAGGCCCAGCCGGATCGTCATGCGCTGCGTCACGCTGTCGCCCCGGCCGGCGCCCGCCTGCGCGGTGACCAGCCAGAACCTCACCCCGCCGGAGGCCCGCGCATCCCTGACCACCTGCACGGTCGTCTCCAGCTCGATCCCCTCCACCTGGAAGCGGGGGCCGCCGGTCCGTGCCCCCTCCCGCTGCGCGTCCTCCAGGGACCGGCGCAGCGCGGTGATCATCGACGCCAGATCGATCCGCTCGTTCTCGGACACAGGCCCTCCTCGTACGGCTCACCCTCCGGCCGTCACCAGCCCGCAGGCCCCTGCCTCAGCTCATCGGCGATGCCGGACGCCCACTCCTCGACGGCCTCCCAGTCCCGGTAGTCGCGGAACCGGCCGCCCATGAGGTGGAACAGCAGCCGCCCGGCGCGCGACAGCTGGTCGCGTGACACGACGCCGGAGAACAGCCGGTGCTCCCGGTACGACAGGTCGCCGGGCAGCGCCGCGAGGATCAGCGGTGCCTCCTTCGGCCCCAGCCGCCGCCACGGCCCGCGCAGCGCGTCCGGCATCCCGACGCTGAACAGCCACACGGGCCGCGCGGCCAGGACGCCGAGGTTGTCGTACGCGAAGTCCCGCGCCGGCACCAGCCACGCCCGGCCGTGCACGGCGCTGCCGAGGACGAACGCCCGGTACGCGTCGGCGTCGTCGACCGACTCCACCGGCCGGGCCTCGGCGCTCAGCCCCGCCGAGCACAGCCGGGACGCGATCCGCTCGGCGATCTCCCGCGTGGAGCCGTGCGCGGTCGCGTATCCCACGAGGACGTCCATGGCCTCACTCCATCCCTTGCCGAGACCACCCTGGGCCGTCGACGGCAGCGCCCGGCAGGGGCCGTACGGCCCTCTCCCGCCGTACGGAGGAACCCCGCGGAAGAGCCGTACGGACCAATTATCTGTAGGAGCCATGTGGCCTCTGGCACATAGGTGTTGAGGGCTAATTCATATGTCTCTGAAAGGTATCCACTAGGTGTCTGTCACGTCTGGTACGTTCGCTATCACGCCTCCTCGGTACACGGCTGAACGCGCCGTCTCCCTCCGCGACGAATCCGTGTCATGGGTGGTGATCTCCTCGGAGTACGAGCTGCATGTGGAGGCGTGCGCCTACCTGGCGAGCCTTCGGATGGCGGACCGTTCGATCAACACCGAGCGCACGTACGCCCCTCGGGTCGCCTTGTACCTGTCGTACTGCGTCGATCACGGCCTGGACTGGAAGAAGCCGGGTCTGCCGTGGCTGGCCCGGTTCCTGCATTGGCTGGTGGACGAGCCGCTTCCGGAGGAAGAAGACCGCGAACCAGATCATGACGACGGTCTGCGGGTTCTTGCAGTTCTGCTCCCAGCAGGGATGGGTGTTGGCCGAGACGGTCGCTCAGCTGTCCGAGCAGAAGTACCTGTCCTATCTGCCGCAGGGCTACGACCCGGGCGAGCAAGGGCAGTTCCGCACAGTGCGGACGAAGGCGATCAAGTTCGAGGTGGCGGTAGAGGGCTACGAGTGGTTGAACCCCGAGCAGTTCACAACCCTTATCGGGCTCACCCGGCATGCCAGGGACCGCTTCTTGGTGGCTTTGCTGGCCGGAACCGGCATCCGGATCGGTGAGGCACTGGGCCTGCGTCGAGAGGACATGCACTTCCTGTCGAACTCGGCTGGGCTCGGCTGCCAGGTCGCCGGTCCACACATCCATGTCCGGCGGCGACGCAACTCCAACGGGGCTCTGGCCAAGGCCCGTATGCCGCGGTGGATCCCGGTGACGACCGAGCTGGTGACGCTCTACGCGGACTACGTCTTCGAGCGGGACCAGGTCGCCGAGGCCGCCGAGGTCGACATGGTGTTAGTCAACCTCTTCAAGGCCCCGCTGGGCCGCGCGATGTGGTGAAGAACCTGATGGGGCACGTCGCGGAGTCGTCGATGGAGCCGTACGTCCACGCGACGGACGAGGACAAGCGGGAGGCCGTCGAACGCGTCGCGGCGATCCAGAAGGGCCAGGGCCTCGCGTGAACGGGAATCTCGCGGAGGTCATCGACCTGCCTGCCCGGCCCGAACTCGACCTGAGCGCTTGGGCGGCCTGGCTGAAGTCGCAGTTGCTGGAGGACTGGCGGCAGGGTGAGTGGGACGGCGGATCGTGGCTGTTCACCGGCGATCTCGACAGCGACAAGACGGTGGCATGGCCGTGCATCATCGACACGTGCCCGGTGGTCCACAAGTCCCGCAACCGGCGGTGCAAGTCCTGCGAGGACCATTTCCGGCTCAGCGGGCTCACCGAGGAGGAATTCAGCGCCACCTACCGGCCGAGCCGGAACCGTGTCCACATGCGGGCGTCGCTCTGCACCGTCGAGCGCGATGGCGCACGATGCCAGCGCGAACTGCACTCCAAGGGCCTGTGTCGCGGCCACAGCATGCGGTGGATCAAGGCCAGCCGGGCGGCGGACAAACGTCGGCCGTTCGACGGGACGCTTGAGGAGTGGATCCGCGATGTCGCCGAACCGCTCGGCGCCTGGCCGGACTGCAACGTGGCCGGTTGCCCCCTTGAGCAGGTCACGCTCACGTCGGGGCTGTGCCGGATCCACTACCAGTGGTGGTCCAAGCACAAGGGGGCTGTCAAGGTCGCGGACCTCGATGCCTGGATCGAGCATCAGACGTCCTACCTGGCCAGTCACCAGTTCTCGTTGGCACCGTTGAGCGACATCGCCAGGCTGGAGGTGCTCTACGCGCTTCAGCAGCGTGATCTGCGCACGCGGGTGATCCAGCCCTCCGTGATCCGCCCGGTGATCAGGGAACTGACCGGGGTGGGCTGTCTGTTGACCGCGAAGCCCGAGACGTTCTCTCCCGCCGGGTGGCATGAGGTGTCGAACCGCATGGCCTTGCTCCGGGACATCGCCTGGATCATCGAAAGAGGGCAGGAACAGTTCACGGGGATCAAGCCCACCGACAAGCTGATCTGGGACATGAGGGCGGTGAACGGACCGATCGGCCACCGTCCGGGGCGATCCGGGTCGGGCTCACGGTCGGTCAAGGTCGATTTCACGGTCATCAAGCAGCCGTGGCTGCGGGATGCGCTGATGGAGTGGGCCCGGTCCACCCAGCCGGACAGCAACCGCTTCCGCCGCCGCCTGGAGGCATGCGTCCTGACCTCCACCGTCCTGCACCGTCAGCCCGGCGGAGGGTTGGACCCGAGCCAGGCGCGGTTCGCCGATATGTCCTTGGTCGTGGCGGGCTTTCGCGCGATGACCAAGAAGGACGGAAATCTGTTTGCCGGCAAGCACCGGGCGGACTGCCTGTCCATGCTGCACAACGTCCTGGACTTCGGCCGCCGGGCCGGGCTGCTGAACGATCTGCACGGGACGTTCGGCCGGCACAAGTCGCTGCGGATCGTTCGCGAGGAGTCCAATGAGGACGAGATCGGCAAGGCCATTCCCGAGTCGGTGATCCGCCAACTCGACGGCCGCCTGGACGGTTTCGACGTTGGCTTTCGCTACCGCGGCTATGCCGAGGCCGACATCGCGGCCATGTTCCAAGCGGTCTACCGGGTCCTTCGGGACACCGGCAGGCGGCCGTGGGAGGTGGTGAGCCTGAAGCGGAACTGCCTGGAGTTCGCGGGCAACGACATCTTCTTGATCTGGAACAACAACAAGGGCAAGCGGCTGAAACGGCGGCTCCCGATCACCCGGGACACCGCCGAGGACATCCAGCGCTGGGCCGCCCACCGCGACGGGCTGCTCACGCCCAAGCGGAGCGAGCCCTACCTGTTCCCCGCCATCTCCGATGACGGCAAGTACCCCCACCTGACGTCGAGTTATCTCGAGAGGGCGATGCGCCAGTGGGTGCAGCTCCTGGACAGAGTCGACTCGGAGGGGACTGGCCGGGACGGTTTGCCCGTCCCGTTCGACAAGGACAAGATCTTCCCCTATGCGTTCCGGCATTCCTACGCTCAGCGGCACGCGGACGCCAACGTCCCGATCGACGTGCTCAAAGAGCTCATGGACCACAAAAGCGCCGATACGACGGCCCGGTACTACAAAGTGTCGTTGAAGCGGAAACTGGAGGCGGTCAAGACGATGCGCCTGCACGTCGTGGACCGGCACGGCAACCCCGCCCCGATGACGTCGAACAGAGCCTACGAGATGCGGTCGGTGGCGGTGCCGTTCGGCGGGTGTACCGAGCCGTCGAACGTCAAGGCGGGCGGGCATGCCTGCCCGATCCGATTCCAGTGCGCCGACTGCGGCTTCTACCGTCCCGACCCGTCGTACCTGGCCGCGATCGAGGACCAGATCCGGGACCTGAAGGCGGACAAGGAGACCGCACTGGCGATGGGCACGGACGAGTACGTGATCCGCAACCTGCAGGATCAGATCAACTCGTTCAAGAAGGTCGCCGCGAACATGCACGAGCAGATCGAGGCTCTGCCGGAGAAGGAGCGCGAAGAGCTGATGGAATCGGTGAAGGTCCTGCGCAAGAGCCGGGCGGCCAGGGGTCGCATGATGCTGCCGCTGACCGTGATCAGGCCGGGAGAGTCCAGCGCATGACGGGCAAACGCTCCCCCCCGCGAGGTGCTGGCCGCGTCTCGCCAGAAGGACAGCCGGGACAAGCGGGCCAGGGTCCTGGCAGTTGTGGACCAGATGGCGGCCCGCGGCGACACGGTCACCTTCGCGGCCGTCGCCAAGACGGCCAAGGTGTCGAACTGGCTGGTCTATGCCGAGGGCGTCCGCGAACACATCGAGGCCGCCCGCAAGAAACAGGCGGGACAGCCGCGCCGGGAGGCGCAGGCCGGCCTCTCATCGAGTACGGCAAGCCTGCGGACGGACCTGGAACTGTCCAAACAGCAGGTTGCCGCTCTGCGGGTCGAGCGGGGCCAGCTGAAGGCGGCGCTTCAGCGGCAGCTCGGTCAGCAGCTCGACCAGGTCGGGACCGCCGACCTGGTGGTGAGAGTGGACGAGTTGACTCGCCAGCACGAGGAACTGACGGTCGAATGCGACACCTTGCGACGCGAAAAGGCCGAGCTGGAAGAACGACTGGCCGAGACCGAGGAGGACCTGGCGGCGGCCCGTTCCAGCCTCCGGCGGATGATCCGCAGTGAGGACGCCGGGCCGGAGTAGGACCCGTCAGGCCCACATCATGGGCATCTGCGGGAACGGGCAGGTTAGGCGGTGACGGCGAGTTCGGCGCGGGTGCGGTGGATGAAGTCGCGGACGGCCGGCTCGCGCCGCCAGGGGGCGAGGGCGGTGTTGAACTCGCGGACGTAGTCCAGGGCCCGGCTGGACTGGACGCGGGCGAGGATGCCGACGGACCGGTGGCCCGGTTCGAGGCCGTGGTCGAGCTCGTTCTTCGGCGTCCACCCCAGCATCGCTGTGAAGTACGTACAGGCCGCGCACCCGGACAAGGCCCTGCCCCGGATCCGCTGACCGGGGGGACACCGCTCCGCACCCACGGCACGCGGTGGAAGACGTCCACCATGCCTTCGACCTGGTCCCTGCCGGATCCGATGCTCGCCACACCCACCTCCGATCCCATACTTTCTTCCGATCATGCGGCGGAGCCCAAGTGGGACGGCTACCGGGCACTCGTGGGCCGGTGGGCCGATGGCCGCGTGCTCCGTGTGCGACGCCGATCCGGACAGGGCGCTGCACGTGAGCAGGCTGATTCTGGACACGCCGGCCCTACTGGCCCGGTTCCTGGAGCGGCAGTCGCAGTGGCAGGCCGAGATGGTCGGCATCCTCGCCCGGCGCACGGGACTCGATCCCGACGTTGGCATGCGCCCCGCCCTCGCCGCCGACGTCGCCCTCACCGTGTACCAGACCGCGCTGCGCCGCTGGGTGGACAGCGACGGCACCAAGCCGATGGACGAGCTGGCCGACCAGGCTTTCGCGATGATCACCCCGGCCCTCGACCTCAGCACAGACCCGAACCGAACCCGCCCTCGGCCCGGCCGGTGTCGGCCCCTATGCCGAGGCCGAGCGCCTCCAGCCGCTGCACTGTGCAACTCCTGCATGCCGGCGCTCCGTCGGGAGGACATCGACAACCGCCGAAGTCGTGACGGCCGCACCCGGTCGGGCCGTGCCCACAGCGGGACGTGCCCTCCGTCCTGTGCCGCGTCCGCGCCCGTACGAGGATCCGCTCGTGTCCGGGGAAGCGACCTCACAGGGCATGGGCGTACGGTGGCCGGCCCCGGTCTGGGGGCCGGCCACCGCATGGGTGGCTGGGTCAGACGGCCGACCAGCCGTTGTCGATGGGGAGCACGGCGCCGCTGATGTTGCTCGCCGCGTCCGAGGCGAGGAACACGATGGCCGCGGCGACTTCCTCCGCCGCGGCCAAGCGGCCCACGTTCTTTTGGTAGCGGCCTACGATCGAGGCGCCGTCGCCATCGAACGTGACGGTGTCGGTGATGTGGGTCCGGGTGCCGCCGGGGGCGATGGCGTTGACGCGGATGCCGCGGTCCCGGTACATGACCGCGGTCGACTTCGTCAGGCCGATGATCCCGTGCTTGGAGACGGTGTACGCGGTGCCGGCGGCGCTGCCGCGCAGAGCCGCCTCCGAGGCCGTGTTGACGATGGAGCCGTTGCCACGGGCCAGCATGTGGGGCAGGGCGGCGCGGGTGAGCAGGAACGGGGCGGTCAGGTTGATGCGGATGACCCGATCCCATTCCGCGTCGCTCACGTCGGCGGTGGCGGTCATGCGGTCCATGATTCCGGCGTTGTTGACGAGCACGCCGAGGTCGCCGAAGGACTCGACGGCGGTGGTGATGACCTCGTCGACCGTGCCCTGGTCGCTGAGGTCGCCGACGACCGTGCGGGCGGTGCCGCCGTTCGCCTCGATCTCCTTGGCGACGGCCTCGGCGCCGACCGGGTTGATGTCCGCGACAAGAACTTGGGCCCCCAGGCTCGCGAACCGCAGCGCGGTGGCGCGTCCGATGCCGGACCCGGCGCCGGTGACGACGACGCCCCGTCCCTCGAAGTCGGTGGTGTCCCTCATGCTGCCGCTCCTTCCAGGAGGGATGTCGCCTGGCGCCAGGGGGTGCGGGCGGCGATGGCCCCCTGCCAGGGGCGGGTGGTCTTGGGCGGCATGCCGACTGCCAGGACGCCGGTGAGACGGTCGTCGGTGCGGTAGACGGCGGTGAACTTGCGTTCCTCCAGGCTGCCTTCGGCGATCCGCATCTCATCGTGGCCGCGCAGGTAGCCGTAGGCGCGGATCTTCATGTCGTACTGGTCGGACCAGAAGTAGGGGACGGGCGCGAAGGGCCGCTGGGCGCCCAGGAGGTTGCGGGCGGCGGCCATGCCCTGTTCGGCGGCGTTGGTACGGTGCTCGATACGCATCGAGGTGTCGAAGAGCGGGTTGGGCCAGCGGGCCACGTCGCCCGCGCCGTACACGCCGGGTGCGGCGGCGGAGAACTCGTCGCAGACCAGCCCGTCGTCGAGGGTGAGGCCGCTGCCGGTCAGCCACTCGGTGTTGGGCCGGGAACCGACGGCCACCAGCACCGTCTCGGCCTCGACCACGCTGCCGTCGTCGAGGCGTACTCCGCCGGGGACGACCTCGCTGACCCCGGTCCCGGTGCGCAGGTCCACGCCGTGATGGAGGTGGGCCTGGGCGAGCATGCGGCCGACGTCCTCGCCGACCGCGTGGGCCAGGGGGACGGGCGCGGGTTCCAGGAGGGTCACGTGGGTGCCCAGGCCGGCCGCCACCGCGGCGGCCTCGGCGCCGAGGAATCCGGCGCCGACCACGGTCAGTGTGCGGCCGGGGCCGAGGCGGTCCTTCAGGGCGAGGGCGTCGTCCAGGGTGCGCAGGACGTGGGCCGGTGTGCCGGGCAGGCGCCGGGGGCGGACTCCGGTGGCCACGATCAGTCCGTCGTACGGCACCTCCGTACCGTCGGCCAGCAGCACGGTGCCCGCTGCGACACTCGCGCCGATGGCCTCGCGGCCGTAGCGGGCGTCCAGGTCAAGGGCGTCGAGGTCGGCCTGGGTGCGCAGGGGCAGTCGGTCGGGGCTCCAGGCGCCGGAGAGGATCTCCTTCGACAGGGGCGGGCGGTCGTAGGGGGCGGCGGGTTCGTCGCCGATGAGGGTGAGGGGGCCGGTGTGGCCCTCGCGGCGGAGGGTTTCGGCGGCGGCGAGGCCGGCCGCGGAGGCGCCGACGATGACCACGCGGCTGGTCGTGGTCGCGCTCACGACTCCTCCAGGCGGATGGCGGCCGCCGGGCAGACGGTGGCGGATTCGCGGACGGCGTCGTGGAGTTCGGCCGGCGGGTTGTCGTCGAGGAGGACGACCATGCCGTCCTCGTCGCGCTGGTCGAAGACGTCGGGGGCGAGCAGTACGCACTGGCCCGACGCGACGCACTTGGGGACGTCGACTTCTACACGCATGATGTTTCTTCCCTGCTCTCGGTGGGGGGATCGGGTGGTCGCGGTCACCAGGTGACGGGCAGTTCGCGGACGCCGTAGACGGCGGTGGCCTGCTTGAAGGCGATCTCCTCCATCGGTACGGCGATCTTCAGGTCGGGAAGCCTGCGGAAGACCTCGGGCAGGACGACCTGGAGTTCGGCGCGGGCCAGCGGCTGGCCCAGGCACTGGTGGATGCCGTAGCCGAAGGCCAGGTGCTGGCGGACGTTCGCGCGGTCCAGGTCGAAGTCGTCGGGGTTCGAGAAGAACTCCGGGTCGCGGTTGGCGATATGGACGGGAACGATCACACCCTCGCCCGCGTGGATCGTGACGCCGCCGATGGTGACGTCGTCGACGGCGGTGCGGCGCAGTCCGCCGTGCACGATGGACAGGTAGCGCAGGAGTTCCTCCACCGCGCTCGCGACCTGGTCCGGTCCGCCGAGGATGTGCGGGATCTGGTCGGGGTGGTTGAGGAGGGTGATGGTGCTCAGCGCGATCATGTTCGCCGTCGTCTCATGCCCGGCGAACAGCAGGAAGGCGCTCAGGTCGGCGGCGTCCTGGTCGGTGATGACACCCTCGTCCGCCTGTGCGGCCAGCCGGGTGACCACGTCGTCCCCGGGCGTGGCGCGCTTGGTCTGCACGAGTCCCAGCAGATACTCGGCGAGGTTGGCGAACGCCCGGGCGTTTTCCTCCCCCGTGGCGTTCAGATCGACGAGGACCTTCGACTGCTCCTGGAAGAACGGGTGCTCCTCGTAGGGCACGCCCAGAAGTTCGCAGATCACCAGGGACGGCAGCGGCAGCGCGAAGTGCTCCACGAAGTCGGCGGGACCGCTCAGCTCGGTGAGGCCGGTGAGGAGCTCGTCGGTCAGGCGGGCGATGGCCGGGCGCAACGCGTCGACGCGCTTGACCATGAACTCGCGGGTCAGGGTGCGCCGCATCGCCGCGTGGATGGGGTCGTCGAAGTTCTGGAAGAAGCCGCGCGGGCCAGGCTGGGCGTCTTCCTGGAAGGTGGGTGCACCGGGGTGGGTCGGGTCGGTGCTGAACGCCGGGCTGCCCAGCACCGCCCGGGCGTCCTCCCAGCGGGTCACCAGCCACGGAGTCAGGCGCCCCTCCCACAGGGAGACACGCGTGACGGGCTGTTCCTCACGCAGCCGCGTATACAGCGGCGGGGGGTCCAGGGGAGCGTCCTGCGGGCGGGTGAGCGTGAACGCGGGGACGGTCGGCAATGAGGTCATGACTGTTCCTTTCCACCATCGGTTAACGCTGTTAGTCGAAGCATTGTTAGACTAACAGTGTTAATCGAGGAATCGTCAAGCCCCGACGCCGGACCTGACGAAGCGCCGACCGTTGAAGGCGGGGCGCACAAGGGTCGGTAGGCTGCTGCGGTTAGCGAGGAGGAGTCATGACGTTGCAGGTCAAGCGGGTGCCCAATGTGCGGGGCGAGGGCGAGCGGCTGCGGCAGGAGATCCTCGACGCGGCGACCCGCATCCTGGAGGAGACGGGGCGCGAGGACGCGCTCTCCCTGCGCGGGGTCGCCCGCGAGGTCGGCATTTCCGCGCCCAGCGTCTACCGGCACTTCAAGAACAAGGCCGACCTGGTCTCCACCGTCCTCGACGCCACCTACCGCACACTGACCGTCGCGATGAGCGAGGCCGGCGAGTCGGCCGCCGCCGCAGGCGCGGACCCGTGGGCGCGCGTGCGGGCCACCGTCACGGCCTACCGCAGGTTCGCCATCGTCAAGCCCCGCCGCTACCGACTGATGTTCAGCCTGGAATACGAGCCCGAGCGCTACCCCTCCGCCGACCACCCCATCGGCACCGTGCTCCAGGCGTGGACCGATACGACCGACGCCTACCTCACCGAAGCAGCCCCGGGCCGTCGGGCGGAGGCGCAGGACTTGGGCATCCACCTGTGGACCGCCCTGCACGGCCAGCTCGTCCTGTGGCGCACCCTGCCGAGCCCCGTCGCCGGCAGCGAAGACGTCCTGATCGAGCTGGAGGAGTCCCTGCTGCGACGCCTGCTCCCGACACCGGAGGCTCCGAGCCCCACCGAGTGACAGGCCAGGAAGGCTTCCCGCTCCCGGAAGGCATACGGAAGCGCCCGATCACTCGTTGACCGTGTCCGGTTCGGCGGCCTCTGGGCGCAGGACGCGGCCCGCAAGGCCGCGGGCATCGTCGGCGCCAGGGTGCTGGAGGACGCCAAGCCGTCCATCGCCGGTTCCGTGGTCCGTTGCGCCGAGACGCACCCCTCCGACGATGCCGAGCCGGCCGAGGTCATCGGCCTGGTCCACGGCGAGGCCACGTCCACCGCCGCCTGATCGATGTACGCATGATCGAGGGCCGAAGCCGCATGGGCTCCGGCCCTTCTTCCGGTTCCCGGCCTCAGCTCGCTCGCTCTTTCCGTTCCCCGGTCTCAGCCCAGCTCGGCCGCGCGCCGCACCGCCGTGGCCGCGAACTGCTCGATCCAGGCCGTCTGCTCACCCGTGCGCGGACCCAGCATCACCGTCTCGATGCCGAACTTGGCGTAGCCCTCGATGTCCCGGACGAACGCCTCGACGACGTTCTCGGCCGGAGCGTCGCCCATGCAGATCGGAGTCGAACATCTCCGGCACGTGCTCGGCCGAGGCTCCGGCCGACGCCTCGTGCCACCACAGGACCGGGCCGCGTAAGACCGCTCCCAGCCCTCGACCACTCTGTTGCTCGGCAGACTGTTGCCTCGCCCGCGAGACAGAGGCTGGGGCCATCAGCTTGCTCACTGCGCCGTGGCGCGGTCGTCCATGGACAGGAAGGAACTCGCCACAAGACCAGGCTCGGCGGATTCCTGCGCGACGCGAGTAGTACGCCTTCGATTCCCGCGCCGGCCGGATCACCGAAGTCCGCGACTGCTACACCTTCACGCCGCTCCGCGCCGACGGCCGGTCCCAGGTCGAGCTCGAGAACTTCGACTGCGGCGCCTGCCGGGGCTACCGCCCGTCCTGCCCCGTGCATCGCCCGCATGCGGACGCCGAGTACGCCAGGAGCAGTGGTGCACAGGCCACCGACTGCGCAGGTGACTCGCCGACAAAGCAGGCCGCTGCGGGAGCCGGCACCCGCGGTCGGCCGTTCTCGGGCCGAGGCCGCACACCTGATGTCAGTGTGCGGTCCCTTGATGGTTGGCTCGCCGGAAGGACGGACTCAGCCGGCCAGTGCGTGGAAGCCGCGTTGGAAGTAGACGGTCGCCGGGTCCTGTCCGAGTCGGACGTCGTGCACGCGTCCCACCAGGATGGTGTGGTCGCCGGAGGCGTGACGGTCGTATGCGGAGACGTGCAGGCGCACCGACGCGTCGGGCAGGTAGGGCACGCCCTCGGGGTCGAGGCGGAACTCGTCGCCGGCGAACTTGTCCGCGCCCCGGGTCGCGAACCGGCGGGCGAGCGGTTGGTGGCCGTCGTTGAGGATGTTGACGGTCCAGTGCGTGGAGCGCTCGAACACCGGGTGGCACTCGGCGGTCCGGGACAGGCACACCAGGACGAGCGGCGGTTCGGCCGAGACCGAGGAGAAGGCGCTCGCGGTGAACCCCCAGGGGCGTCCGTCCTCATCCACCGTGGTCACGATGGTGACGCCGCTGGGAAATGAGGCCATGGCCTCCCGGAAGCGTCCGGCGAGTTCGAGGTCGTAGTCGGGTGAGGTCACGGGAGTCTCTCTTCTCGTACCGCGCCGGGCGAGACGGCCATCGCCGGCGAGCTGGTCAGACACGGACGTAGACCTCCATGCCGGGTACTTCTCCGGCCAGGTGGTAGCCGCCGACGAAGTACTGCGCCGCATCGATCTTGGGGTCGTGCTGGGAGAAGGTGCGGATGTTGCGCCAGAAACGGTCGATGTTGTACTTGGCGGCGGTGCTGCGGGTCCCGGTGAGGTCGACGATCCCGGACGCGACCTCGACGGCGATGCTGGTCGCGGCGGCCTTGGCGGAGAGCGCGTCGATCATGAGCTGGGCGATCTCGGTCTTGTCGTCGGCGTTCTCCACGGCGCGGACGAGTTCCATCAGCAGGGCTCGGGCCGCGTCCAGCTTGATGCGGAACTCCCCGATGCGCCGGCGGACGAACGGGTCGGTCTGGACCGAGTCGTAGATCTTCACGGTGGGAGTGGTGGAGGCCCTGACGTAGTCGATCGCCGCGTCCAGCGCCCCGTAGGCGGGGCCGAGAACGATGATCGCCTGGCCGGCCTGTGCCATGGGGAACAGCAGGGGGTCGCGCGTGGCCTGGACGGTGTACCAGCCGTCGGGGACGAAGACGTCGTCGTAGGTGATGCGCTGGCTCTGGGTGCCGCGCATGCCCATGACGTCCCAGTCGCCGTGAAGGCGCACGGCCGGGGCGTCGAGCGGGATCAGGGCGGTGACCAGGGATGTCGATCCTTCCAGTTGGGCGGAGACGCTGGCGTAGGTCTCGGCCGCGCTGCCGCTGTTGCTGTTGAAGGACTTGGTGCCGTTGACCAGTACGCCGCCGTCGACCTTGCGTACGCTGGTCGGGCCGGTGGTGACGCCGGTCTCGGAGGCGGACGCGACGAACCGGAACCTGCGGCCGGCGGCGATGTCCTCTCCCACCTGACGTTTGGTCGCCTCGGGAAGATCGCTGCTGAAGAGCTCGGCCAGGACGACGGAGCCGACGACGGTGTTGAGCAGGACGGCGGCGTCTCCTCGGCCGATGGACAGATAGATCTCGTACAGGGCTTCCAGTCCGAACGCGACGCTGCCGTCGCTGTACCCGCCGTATGCGGCCGGGACCTGCAGACGCCAGAAGCCGGCTTCGTTGAGCAGCTTCATCGCCTCCGTCGGGTCCTCACTCAGCCTGTCCGAGCGGTTGCCGATTTCAGCCAGCCGGGGAACGAGTTCCGCAGCTTTGTCAACAAGCTCCCGAATTTCACTGTCCATGATTTTCGACTTCTGCCCCATGGCTTTCTCCTCAGAACGGCGGCACCGGGAAATTCCTCGTGTTGACCGCGCCATGAGCATCACGGTATGAGTGACTATCCATAGAAGCAAATAGATCATTTGCTTGCATGCTATAGAATGCTTCTATGGGTCACGCGAGGAGAAACCGATGAACCTGCGCCAGTACGAGTACGCCTTGGTCATGGCCGAAGAGGGCTCTGTCACTGCGGCCGCCGCCCGGCTCGGTGTCGCCCAGCCCACGGTCTCCCATCAGGTCGCGGTGCTGGAGAAGGATCTCGGCGTCCGCATCTTCACCCGGATCCCGCGTGGAGTCGCGGTGACCGTCGCCGGGCGGGCCTTCCTCAAAGAGGCCGAGATCGCCGTGAGCGCCGCCCGCCGGGCCCGCGCTGCGGCACGTGCCAGCGGAGGCGATCTGACGGGCGAGCTCCTCGTGGTCGCCTCCACCGGCCTGGCGACCAACCAGCTTGCCGCCGCCCTGGGAGAACTGCGGCGCATCCATCCGCGCCTTCATGTGACTCTCGTGGAAGAACCCACGCCGGTGGAGATGGAGCACCTCGACCACTTGGGTACGGTCGATCTGGTGCTGTACCACCACCTCGCACCCGAGTGCGGCTACGACGTCCACGAACTGGGCGAGGAGCCGTATGCCGTGATCCTTCCTCCCCAACACCCCCTGCACCGGGCCGACTCCGTACGACTGGAGGACCTGGCCGGCGAGGGCTGGGTGCGGTTCACGCGTGGCGGCCTCCTGGACGAACAGATCGGCCAGGTTCTCAGGCGCGTCGGGCTCACTCCCTCGACCGTGGCACGCGCCTCTCAGATCGCCACGGCGGTACAACTGGTCGCGCATGGCCTGGGTGTGACCATGGTCCCCGCCTCCACCGTCCCGACCCCCTGTACCCAGCTGGCCAGGCCGCTGGCCCCCGCCCTCTCCGAACGGGTCCTGGTCGGCGTGCGTCACGACCCGGGGCCAGCCGAAACCGCCCTGCTGAACCTCCTTCGCCAACAGGACTGGTCAACGCCCGCTGCCTTCAGCAGCGCGCGGGCCCTTGCCGCCTCCTCGGTGTGACGCCGACCGGGCTTCCGTGCGCCGCTGAGGAATATCGAGTGTCTTGTCGTCACGGGTGGCCAGCCCCCGCCATTCGTCGGGTAGCCGGGTCATGTTGCCATGACCCGCTACCTTGGAACCGTGCGAGCGACTTGTCATCGCACACGGCTCGGGCAAGCCTCACGGGCTCGCAGGAATTGCTGAAACACGCTCGGCCGTTTCTGCCTCCTCGCATGACTACTGCTTGTTTGAGCAGTGCCTTGCGAATCACAGTGAACCACTTTCCCCATTCTTCAGGGGTCTGTGGTTCCCGATCGGCGTACAGCAGGCGACCGCTGCACTCTGGACAGTCCCTTCAGTTGGGAGATCCGGACACTGCTGTAGATCGGCGCCGTCCACGACGACGGTGAGACGTCCGTGGCGATGGAGGTCTTCCCCTTGTCCCAGCAGTCGGTCTCATCTGTCTCGGAGGCCACGTAGCTTGCCTGGCATTGCGCGATCTACAGCAGTGGGAGCCACCACCAACTGAAGGGACTCTGCAGCACAGGGACGGAGGCGTACCGGCTCGGCCTGGCCGCGGGGAAGGGGCTCCCGTGGCGCCTTGGGACAACGCGCGTCCCGACGGTCAGGCGCCGCAGGCCCCGTTTCCGCCGAGGCTGATCATGGCGCGGTACAGCTGTTCCTCGGTGAGCGGCGGCGCCGGCAGCGGGTGGGCGCGGTCGGATCGGAAGCCGTCGAGCAGAAGGTAGAGGTGGCGGCGCCAGGCGTCCGGGGCGATGGCGTGGGTGGCCTCGGTGACGCGGCTGTGCGACCAGATGACGAAGGCAAGGTCCTCGGGGGTGAGGTCGGGGCGCAGGCTGCCCTGCTCCTGCGCACGCTCGACGATGTGTACGCCGAGTTCGCGGATGCGGGTCTGGGCACCTGCCAGGCAGGCGCTCTCCGGCAGCCGTATGGAGGCCAGGTCGTTGAAGCCCCGGTCCTGTGACTGGAGTTCGCACATGGTCTCCAGGAAGTGGCACAGCCCCGCCCAGGCGTCATCCATGGTGACGGCCTTCTCGGCGGCCTCCCGCCAGACGGCCAGCTTCCCGGCGAAGGTTGCCTGCACCAGGTCCAGCCGGGTGGGGAAGTGCCGGTACAGCGTGCCGATGGCCACCCCGGCCCGCTTGGCCACCTGCTCCAGGGGTGCCTCCAGGCCCTGCTCGGCGAAGCAGGAGCGGGCCGCGGTGAGCAGGGCCTCGCGATTGCGCTGCGCGTCGCGCCGCAGGGGGCGGACAGGGGCCGGGTTCCCGGCGGAGGCGGACGGAGGGTCGATGGCCATGTCACTCAGCCTACCAACCGGAGGGGTGCCTCATATTCTCTGCTACGATCCAAGAACATGAGGCTGCCCTCGACTTTCGGTCCTGACCGCTGACGTGGCGGGAAGTGCCCTCATCCGTCCAGCCCGTCCGACCACAGGAGCATCACCCATGCCCGTCATCACCGTCATCGGGGCAGGCCCCGGCCTGGGCCTGTCCATCGCCCGCCGCTTCGGAAAGGAGGGTTTCCAGGTCGCCCTGGTCTCCCGGACCCAGGACAAGCTCGACGCGCTCGCCGCGCGGCTCGCCGAGGAGGGCATCGAGGCCGCGGGCTTCGCCGCGGACGTGACGCGTCCCGACTCGCTGCGGTCGGCGCTCGCCGCGGTCGCCGACCGGTTCGGGGCCGTCGACGTACTGGAGTACTCGCCCGCCGACCCCACGTTCGCCGGCGCCGCCGCCGTCGACGCCACGGCGCAGGAGCTCCACAAGCAGCTCGACTACTACCTGTACGGAGCGGTCGCCGCGGTCCGTCAGGTGCTGCCCGCCATGCTCGAACGTGGCAGCGGCACCCTGCTGTTCTCCACGGGCGCCTCCTCCATCCGGCCGAGCGGCGGCGCGTTCGGCAGCGTCGGCGTCGCGGCGGCGGCCCTGCGCAACTACGCCATGGCCCTGGGTATCGACCTCGCCGAGCACGGGGTGCACACCGCGCACGTGGCGATCGGGGTGTTCATCGGCAGCGGTCCCGGCACCGAGCCCGAGACCATCGCCGAGCACTACTGGGACGCCTACACCAAACGCGACCAGGCCGAGATCGTCCACACCGCCCCCGGCGGCACCCGGTGAGCACCTCCGGCACACCCGCGGCGAACACGGCCACGCCACCCATGGTGAAGATCTTCCGAGCCGCCAACAAGGTCGTACGGCCGCTGCTCGCCTCCCGCTTCCACAAGCCGCTGAGCGGGCGCCTGATGCTGCTCACGTACCAGGGGCACAGGACGGGTCGCGAATTCACGGTCCCCATCGGCTACTTCGACTGGGATCCCGGCACGGTGCTCGCCATGTCCTCCCAGCTCAGCTGGATCCCCAGCATGCGCCAAGGGTCTGCCGTCCGGCTGCGCATCCGGGGCCAGGACCACGCCGCCGTCCCGACGGTCGTCGAGGACCCTGAGGAAGTCGCCGCCCTGCTGGGTGAGTTCGGCCGGCGCAAAGGACCCAAGGCCGCCAAGGGGCTGATGCTCGGCCTCCCAGGCGACCGGCAGCCCACCGACGACGAGCTGCGCACGGCCGCCGCGAAGACCCGCTTGGTCCGCTTCCGGATGGAGCCCGAGCGGCCGGGCCGATAGCACTTGTGAAGCGCCGGTTGCACATCGCCCGGCCCGGGGAAAGCCCCCCGGCTTCACCGTCCCCGTCAAGTTCACCGACGGCAACCTGCGGAACCTCGCACGTGACCGGTGCCCAGGGAGAGAACTCCGTCGACAGCATGGCCCGCGTCTCTGGCGCCTACCAGGGCAAGCGGATCGCCAACGTCGCCAGGACCCTCAAGGCCGACCGCGCGGCGTGACGCTCACCCGGGCGGGGGCCGGAAAAGAAGTCCCGGGCACCGTGCCACGAGGCGCGGGACCGGAAGTTCGCGACAAAGGAGTTTCTGACATGTCAGTTCCCCAGACACACACGGACCGAGTGGCCGTTGTCACCGGCGCCGGACGCGGCATCGGCCAGGCCATCGCCGTCGACCTCGCCGCACGCGGCGCGACCGTCGTCGCGGTCGACCTCAACAGCCCCGAGGAAACCGTCGCCTTGCTCGCCGACAAAGGACACCCGGTGCTGGGTCTCACGGGCGACGTGTCCAATCCCGACCAGACCGCGGCCGTGGGCAAGGAGGTCGCCGACCGGTTCGGGCGGGCGGACATCCTGGTCAACAACGCCGGCATTTGCCCCTTCCTCGACATCGAGGAGCTGGACTATGACACCTGGCGGCGCGTCATCGCGGTCAACCTCGACTCGCAGTTCCTCATGGTCAAGGCCCTGCTGCCGACCATGAAGAAGAGCGGCTGGGGCCGCATCATCAACGTGACCTCCAACTCAATCGTCACCAACGCGCCCGGCATGTCCCACTACATGGCGAGCAAGATGGGCAACATCGGCTTCAGCCGCGGACTGGCCAACGACCTCGCCCCGTTCGGCATCACCGTCAACGCGGTCGGCGCGACCCTGACCATCACACCCGGCGTCCTGAATGCCCACCCACAGGAAGCCCTCACGGCTGCCGCACAGTCCCAGGCCATCAAGCGCAACGGGCTGCCGGAAGACTTGACCGGCACCATTGCCTTCCTCACCAGCGACGACGCTGCCTTCGTGACTGGCCAGACCATCATGGCCGACGGCGGTTACGCCCGCTGATCCACGTTGAGCGGCCGTAGGCGTGCTGGTCGCAAGCGCCACCCGCACCGAGGCGAGGCTGCGGATCGCGACCTGGATCACCGGCTTCTACAACGGCCGTCAGCTACACAGCGTGTGTGGATATCAGAGCCCGATCGACTACGAGCACGACCACCAGGCCAACTCCGTCTTGGAGCTGGCCGCTTAGAAGATCTCCACAGTTCGAGGGGATTGACACCGGCGCAGTGCGCGCGTGTGACGTGATCCGGATGCTGTCGCGGGACGGGCGTCCGACCCCGCTGGGGGACGCGATCGCGCACTACGGGCGGATCGCCAAGTCCTTGCACATCCTGCGGCTGGCCGACGAGCCCGGCTACCGCCGCCAGATCAAGGCGCAGGCCAACCTCCAGGAGGGTCGCCACGCCCTCGCCCGGAAGATCTTCCACGGCCGCTCGGGGCAGCTCTACCAGCGCTACCAGGACGGCATGGAGGACCAGCTCGGCGCGCTCGGCCTGGTCCTCAACGCCGTCGTCCTCTTCAACACGAGGTACATCGACGCCGCGGTGAACCAGCTGCGGGCGGACGGGTTCGACGTCCGCGACGAGGATGTCGCCCGCCTCTCGCCGTTCGTGCGACAGCACATCAACATGCTGGGCCGGTACTCGTTCAAGCTGCCCGAGCTGCGCGACAAGGACGCTGCCGATGACGAGTGAGGTCGTACGGCGGCGCGTCGTGGTCGCCACCATCTTGACCTGGGCGTCCGTGCTGGCCAGAGCCCCGGAGCTGGTTCCGCGAGTCGTCACACCGGCCGGGGCCGTTACGGCTTCGCGGACCCGCTCGGCGGCCCGCCGGCGGGCCCGGTACGCCTTCTGTCGGCAGGCGGGGCGGTCGTAGAGGGCGTCCCGGCGGTGGCCGCGACGGCGGCGTACCCCCGCGGTCGGTCAGCGGGCGGTGAGCCCGGTGAGCAGGAGGGCGAGCCATCGGGCGCGGGCGGTGGGTGGCTGGTCGGCGGGGAGGGTGGAGAGCATCAGGTACAGGTCGTCGGGGGTGAAGTCGGCGCGCAGACCGCCCTGGGCTTGTGCGGTGCGGATGAGCCGGCCGAGGGCCTGGGTGACGCGGGTCTCCACCTCCTGCTTGGCGGGGTGGGCTGCGTGGTCGGCGCCGAGCGCGTACGCGGCTGCTTTGACGGCGCGGTTGTGGGCGACGGTGTCCATCACGCGGCTGAGGAAGCCGGTGAGCTCCGCCATGGCGGGTGAACCCTGGCTCTCGCGTTGCAGGCACTCTTCGGCGTCGTCGGCGAGTGTTTCGAACGAGGTGGCGACCACGGCTGTGACCAGGTCGCTCTTGTTCGGGAAGTGCTTGTACAGGGTGCCGACCGCGACGCCCGCGGCAGCGGCGATCTGCTCCATCGACACCTCGGGCCCGTGCTCGGTGATCTGCTCATGTGCCGCGGTCATGATCCGGGCGCGGTTGCGGGCCGCGTCGGCACGCAGCGGTCGGGGTGAGGTCATGGAGCCCTCCGGGACCATTTGACGAAAGGTGAATGGTGCTTCACTCTAGCGGCATGGCGATCATGACACGTGCCCTCGGGCACACCGGCACGGACGTGGCCATCCTCGGCTACGGCGCTATGGAACTGGGCGGGCTGCGCAGGGGGCCAGAGCTGACCGACGAGGACGCCGGCCGGCTGCTCAACGCGGTCCTCGACGGCGGCATCAACCTGATCGACACCTCGCCCGACTACGGCCGCAGCGAAGAGCTCATCGGCACGCACCTCGCCCACCGCAGGGACGAGTTCTTTCTCGCCTCCAAGTGCGGCTGCCCGATCGAGCCGCCCGCCGACACGCCGCCGCCCTACCCGCACGACTACAGCCAGGCGAACGTCCGTGCCGACGTCGAGCAGTCGCTGCGCCGGCTCCGGACCGATCGCCTCGACCTGGTCCAGGTGCACATGTCACCGAGCCGGGCCACGCTCGAAGAGAACCGCACCGTCGAGATGCTCAAGGAACTACAGGCCGAGGGCAAGGTCCGCTTCATCGGCATGTCGGGCATCCTGCCCAACCTGCCCGACCACCTCGCGATGAACGTCTTCGACGCTTTCCAGATCCCTTACTCGGCCGTACAACGCGATCACGAGAACCTCATTACCGAGGCGGCGGACAAGGGCACCGGCACACTCATCCGCGGCGGGGCCGCCCGCGGCGCGGCGTCGCAGGAGAAGAACTGGACCGTCGGTCCGCTCGCCCAGCAGCCGGGTGTCGGCCAGCGCAACTGGGAGACGTCGGGCATCGAGGACCTCATCGACCAGGCAGGCATCGACAAGCAGGAGTTCATCCTCCGCTTCACGCTCAGCCACCCCGGCCTGTCCACCACGATCGTCGGCACCGCGAACCCGGCCCACCTGGCGGGCAACATCGACATCGCGGAAAAGGGCCCGCTACCGTCCGACCTCTACGAGGAAGCCAAGAAGCGCCTCCCGATGGGGTAAGCCTTGCCGGTGTGAGCGAGTGGGTGGTGCACGTGGACATGGACCAGTTCCTCGCCGCCGTCGAGCAACTGCGTCACCCGGAGCTTCGCGGGAAGCCAGTCGTGGTCGGTAGGGACGGCGACCCAACCAAGCGCGGCGTGGTGTCGACCGCGTCTTACGAGGCACGGGTACGTCGTCGTTGCCCTCGTCCCGCTCCTGTTGGAACGCGGGTACACCTCACCAGCCAGGCCGCCTGGGCCCTCGGCATCGGCGGCGCCGGACAAACTCTCGGCCGCACCCTGCACGCCGCGCTCGCCCGCCGCACCACAGTCACGGACCGCACCACGATTCTCATCGCACTCGGCTCACCGACACGGCAGCTGTAGTTCCTTGATCGGTGGGGTGTTTGCTGGTCAGGCCGTTGTGGTGGCGGTGATGTTGTTCCATCTCCGGTGGGCTTCGGCGGCTTGGTGCTGGTGGTGGCGGCGCCAGGCGGACCAGCGCGGGAGGTGGTCGCGGTCGCGTCGGGGACGGGGCAGGGCGGTGATCCTCAGGAGGCGGAGCAGTTCCCGGCCGCCGGCCGGGACGAGCTCGCTGCCGGCGGTGGTGGCCGTGGCGGTGCGGGCGCGGGTGACGGCCAGGACTGCGGCGGCGAGCATGCTGATCAAAGTCCAGCGCATCCAGGAGTTCCAGCAGGTGGTCTGGCCCTGGTCCAGGCCGCGGACGCCCTTGGCGGTCTGGAAGTCCTCCTCGACGCGCCACCTGCGGCACACCACATCCACAAGATCGGCCAGGGTGACGGGAGTGGCCGAGTGGCAGCGGTAGAAGGAGAGTTCACGGGTGTAGCGGTGACGGCGGACCAGGACGGCGGCGCGCCCGGGCCGGTGTGTGTCGGGGGTGCCGTCGGGCTGGATGTCGAGCATGGCCCAGTCGTAGTGGCGGTCGCCTTTGAGGCCGTGGCCGGTGCGCAGGCGCATCCGGCTCTTCTTCGGGACCCGGGCCGCGAGGCCGGTGACGGTGAGGCGGCCGACGGCGGTGTCCACGCGGTGGCCGGTGCGGACGGCCAGGGCGTAGCCGAAGCCGGGTGCGCGGGCGCCGTGCCGCAGTTCCCTGCCTCCGTAGACCTCGTCGCCGGCCAGTCACCGTGCCTGTATGCCCAGGTCGCGGGTGTGGGTGAGCAGCGCGGCGGCGATCTGGGGTCTGGTGGCGAACATGACGTCGTCGGGGACGTGGGTGAGCAGGCGCCGTTCCTCGTCGGCGGCCCACTCGGCGCCGAGGTACAGGGCCCGGTCGATCGGGGCGTGCCCGTGCCGGCTTGCGCAGGTGAGGTGGACGGCGACCTGGCACAGTCCGATACCGGCCAGCGCTCCGGAGTATTGGCGGGCCGCGCCGACGCAGTCCGTGGAGGACTTCTCGTCGCCTGTCTCGTCCACGATCAACACCGCGTCGGGATCGGTGAGTTCAGCTGCCGTCCAGGCAGTGATCCGGTCCCGGGCCCGGTCGTGATCGATGACCGCGCGCGACAGGAAGTGCTGCAGCCGGTGCGGCCCGCGGTGGCCAAGGGCCTCGGCGAGCGTCCAGCAGTTGCGCGTGTCCAGCTCCATCAGCATCGCCTCGGTCATCTCCCGGACCAGGGCCCGTGGTTCACGGCGCTCGAAACAGTCCGCGATCTCGTCGGTCACCGTCCCGAGCGCCGCCGTCCATGCCTGCTCGGCTATCGCGGCCTCCGCGACCACCTGGTTCTGAAACGTCGTCACAAACGTTCATGATCACGGTGGCCGTACTCACGCCCGCAGGCACCCCGCCATCCCGGTGACCAGCCTCAACTTACGACGCAGCCACATCTACAGCTGCCGTGTCAGTGCCACAGGGCAGGCCTCTCGCGCCGTTGGGTGCCAGCTTGCGGCGACCGAGGGAATAATCCGACTCTTACAGGGCCACCACCGATGTGAAGGCGAAAGGGCCCACTGAGGGACTTCCCTATGGGAAAGGCTAAGAATCCGGATAGACCGGCCGTATCGCGAACTCGCTGGCGTATGACCTCTCAGACAGGGGCGCAAGGGGAAGTTGCTCAACGGCTTCTCAGGCGGCTGCCGTGCGCTGGTCTTGTGCCGGCACCGCCTCGGAGCGGCGGTGCCGGCGGGCGAGCCGACGGGGCATGAGAGTGATGAAGGCCCACTGAACATGGGCTTCGGCGTGGGACATGAGACGCTCGTAGTCCCTCGCCTTACGCCGGGCCCGCATCGTCCACGAGTTCAAGCGCTCCACCACCCACAGCTTCGGCAACAAGATGAAGCCCTTCGCGTCGTCGGGGCGAGGCACGACCTTGATGGTGATGCCGAGGGTGTTCTGCGCCCAGGCGGTGAACTCCGCGCCGCCGTAAGCGTTGTCGGCCCAGACCAGCATGATCTCGGGGTGGGCGGCGTGCGGCCGAGTGAGCGGATGACCTTGCCCTGGACCCAACAGATACGGGAAACGATCACATTGCAGATGGGAAGCGATCTTCAAGCCCCTCTCGACACCGCAGATCAACCCCACTCGTGAACACCCGACCGCGTGGACTCCTGGCGACTGCCGTCGTCGAAGACCAAACGGGACCATCTCGCCCAGGTCTACGGTAACGACGCCCTCGTGCTGCTGCGCGAGACGGAGCCGGTGGGACTGCTGCGGCGGATCTTCGTGCAGACCTACCACGTTATCCGCGACACCCGGGGACGGGAAGGTGGTCAGGAAGCGGGAGGCCGACAGCGACGGCGTCCCGCCCTCCCATCTGCGGCTCGCTTCCCCCTACGACCCGGACGCCCGCTGGTCCGCCAAGGGAGACGAACTGTTCTGGCTGGGATGCAAGGTCCACCTCACCGAGACCTGCGACACCGACAGCACGGACAGCACGGACAGCACGGGTACGGACGGCAACACGGGTGGTGCGGTTGACGCCGGTCCCACCGCGGGCGGGGCCCCGAACCTGATCACGGACGTCGCCACCACGGTTTCGACCGCACCGGACGTGACCGCCACCGTCGGCATCCAGCGGCGCCTGACCGAGCACCAGGTCAAGCCCGGCGAGCACTACCTGGACTCCGGCTAACCCTCCGCCGACCTCGTCGTGGCCGCCGCCCGCGAGGGCGTCACCATGGTCACCCCGCTTCTGGCCGACCACTCCCGCCAGGCCCGCGCCGCCGAGGGCTTCGACAAGGCCGCCTTCACCGTCGACTGGAACACCCGCCGGGTCACCTGCCCGGAAAGCCGGACCAGCACCGGCTGGTACCCCGTGAAGCAGCACGGCCACGACGCCATCGTGATCGCCGGCTCCGACTGCCGTCCCTGGCCCTCCCGCGAACGCTGCATCACCGCCGCCCGCGGCAGCCGCATGCTCACCCTGCGGGCCAAGGAACTGCACGAAGCCGTCGCCGCCGCGCGCGCCGAGCAGAAGAGCGACACCTGGCAGGCCAAGTACGCCATTCGCGCCGACGTCGAAGGCACCATCAACCAGGCACTCGACGTCACCGGCCTACGCCGGGCCCGCTACCGCGGCCTGCCCAAGGTCACCCTCCAACACGCCCTCTCCGCCACCGCGATCAACATCGTCCGGCTCGACGCCCACTGGACCAGCCAACAACACGATCAACCCCGCAGGCCCCGGACAAGCCGCCTGTCCCGCCTCGCCTGCCAACTCACCGCATAGCCCCAGCCGAAATGCGCAACAGAGTCGACGCCGAGGACCTCGCGGACACACGGTTCGCCGTATCGCCCTTGCATGAGACCGTGCTCAGCCTGCGGGTGCTGCGCGAGCCAGGACTGTCCGCGCTTCACCTCCCATGGCGCAGGTCCGTTCTGGGCAGACTCAGCGCGCTCGACACCGACCTGCTCATGTCCCTGGTAGCGGCGAGGCGCGCCCTTCCCGACTTCCTGACGCCGCGGCCTGCAAGATTCGCCCCAGCCTTCGAAGAAGAACTGGCCGTCGCCCGCCAGACCTCCGCCGAACTGGTCCGCCGCGATCTGCTGGCCACGCACGCGCCGGACCCGCTCCCCAGTGCTCTGCACGCTGCCACCGCTGCTGACGACGCGCCCGTCGTCAGACTCCGCGACGCCCTCTGCGAGCTCCTGCGGCAGTACTGGGAGGCCGCCATCAAGCCGACGTGGCCGCAAATCCAGCTGCTGCTGGAAGCCGACATGACCTACCGTGCGCGGCAACTGGCCATGGGAGGCGCCCGCCTGCTGTTCGCCGACATGCACCCGAATCTGCGATGGCACAACGGCGTGCTGCACATCGACAAGATGATCGGCAGGCACCGCGTCGCGGCATCCGGCCGAGGGCTGCTACTCGTACCGTCCGTGTTCGCTCACAAGCCCGCGCCTCCTGTCAGCCCGAAGGAACCGCCGATGCTGGCGTACCCCAGCCGCGGAGTGGCGACGCTCTGGGTCCCGGCGCCCATCGCTGACGCGGCTGCTCTCGTGTCCCTTCTGGGTGCTCCCAGATCGAGACTGCTCAGCCTCCTCGCTGAGCCGCTGCCCACAGTCGAGATCGCCCGCCGCCTCAGGGTCACCCCGAGCGCCGTGTCCCAGCACCTGCGCGTCCTGTACGCCACCGGCCTCGTCACCCGGGCTCGCGCAGGACGGCAGGTCCTGTACCGCCGCAGCCCCCTCGGCGACCAACTGAGCGGCCGGCGTCAGCCCCCTGAGCCCGAAAAGGGCTGCCCCTGAGCATCGTTGGCAAGGCCCCGGCAGCCCGATGCAGAGACATCCGGGGCTTTCGCCGTTCAGCCTCGGGCTCGAAGAGCATCCCGACGACACATCCGCCCTCAAGGGGCTGCTTGAAAAGATCCCGGCGGCCGAAGACCTCTTCGTCAGGTGGCTCGCCACTCGTTCCAGGACGAAGGCGACGAGCTCCACCAACCCGGCTGGCACTACGCCCCCTGGTCCGACCGCCACAACCCAGACTGGCCCCGGCAACCGGACGCCCAGCAACGTGCCTAACGTAGCTGAGTGACCGACAGGCCTCTGATCAGCAAAAGGACTTGACAACCCTGGATAAGACCAGCGACGCCTGCCCGTTCGGCACTGGGGATGCCTGGGGGAGAGGTGTCGGATGGAACCGTCGGGAGGAGGCCGCCATGAGCACCGCGAAACCGGCCACGCGCCGGATCCACCGTCCGCTGCTCCTCGCCACGGCCGTCGCGCTGGCGGCGTCCCTGGCGACGGCATGCGGGAACAGCACCGCCGGGAACACCGGGAACACCGGGAACACGGACGGCACGAGCGGGGGAACGACCGGCAACTCCGGCTCCCTGTACGGCCCCGGCGGTCCCGGGTGCTCCGGCGCCGTCGGGACACCCGGCGGCTCCGGTATGCCGATGCGCCCCGGAACCGGGCCCCAGGGGATGCGGACCTCGGTGTACTTCCTGCACGGCGAGCAGGTCTCGCCCGCCCCGCGCACCGTGGCCATGCCCACCACCGTGGCCGGCGCCCTGCGCACGCTCCTCGCCGGCCCCGACCGCTACGAACGCGACCACGGCCGCACCACCGCCATCCCGGCCGGCACCCGGCTGCGCTCCGTCGTGGTGCGCCGGCACGTCGCCACGGTCGACCTGACCGGCCGCTACGACGACGGCGGCGGAACCCTCTCCATGCGGGCCCGGCTCGCACAGGTCGTGTTCACCGCGACCCGCTTCCCGTCCATCCAGAAGGTCGGCTTCGAACTCGACGGCAAGCCGGTGACGGTCTTCGGTGGCGAGGGCATCGTCCTCGACCACCCCGTGGGCCGCGCCGACTTCGAGGACCTGGCGCCGCTCGTCCTCGTCGAGTCGCCGCTGATCGGCGACACCGTCCGCACCCCGGTCCGGGTGTGGGGGAGCGCCAACACCTTCGAGGGGACGCTCAGGCTGAAGCTCACCGACGCGGCCAAGCACACCGCGGCCGACGTCCGGGTCACGGCCACCTCCGGAACCGGCACCCGCGGCACGTTCGACGTGACGATCCCCTACAAGGCGACCCGCTCCGGCGCCGGGACGCTCACCGCGTACTGGAACTCGCCCAAGGACGGCCGTCCGGTGATCGAGGACACGGTCCCGCTGAACCTCCTGCGGTGACCGCCACCGGCCCACGCCCGTCACACCTGGACCGGGCCGTTCAACTGCGCGATGTCGTCCCCACCGTCGCGCGCGGGGGAAGCGGGCCCTTCGGACCGGCAAGTGAGCCGTTCGGCCCATGCTCCGGTGCCGTCCGGGATGAAACGGTGGGAGACGTGCCCGTGAGACGTGCGGCGACGCCGTTCCTCCCGGAACGGATGCCGTACACGGCCTCTCGGGAAGGGGGGTGAGCCGCCCACCCTGGTGCCGGGTCCGCACCGGTCGGGACGGGGAACGACGTCGTCGTCGGAGGGGATCCCCGTACGGTCCGCGGAGCCGGCACCGGGGAGGGCGGCCGTCTCAGGAACGGGAACAGTCCGCGGAAGCAGGTGGTGACCATGCGAGCCCGAATCGGTGACATCCTCGTCGTCGAAAGCCCGACCACCGGTGTCACCCGGCGCGACGGAGAGATCGTCGGACTGCGTCACGAGGACGGCACGCCCCCCTACGACGTGCGCTGGTCGGAGACGCACGAGGTGACCCTCGTGTTCCCCGGCCCCGACGCGCACGTGCGCCGGACGGCCCGCGGGGACCGGACCTGACGTCCCGGCCTCAGCCGATCTCGACCGTGATCCCGGGAGGAGCGCACAGGCTGTTGTGCACGGCGCAGCGGCCGACGACCGCCCGCAGACTCTGTTCCAGGACCGCGGTGAGAGGCGTCGGCGGCAGGACGCGCAGGCGGATGCCCGTGATGCGTGGTGCCGGACCGTCGGCGAGCGTGAAGTCCGCTTTGACCCGCAGGTGTTCGTACGGCTGGTCCAGGAGCCGCAGGAAGCGCGTCGCGTCCGACGCGGCGCAGGAGGCCAGTGCCGAGACGAAGAGTTCCAGCGGGGTGGGCCCGTCGTTGTCGCCGCCCTCCTCGACCGGCTGGTCCACGGTGAGTTCGTGGTCGCGCACGAAGAGGGCGAACGCCCGGTTGGCGACATGGGTGACCTCGATCAGCCCGGGAGGCTCGGCGAGCGCTCTGCGAGGCGTGAGGACATCGGTGTCACGGGCTGGTGAGAGCTGGTTCATGGGACACCTCCTGGGGTGCGGTGGGCGCGGGTGCGGCGACCGGCACGCTCCGGCGCGGTGCGACGTCCCTGGCCGCACACCGCCGCCCTTCTCCCCTGGTGCCCAGCCTCCGGCTTCATCATGGGGCGGCGAGCTGTGCCCGCGAACGGGCCGGTCGGCCCTTTCCGTGGGGACGGTCGGCCCGCAACAGACGTAGGAAGAACACACAAGGGGGCGCATACGGTACGGGGCGCCGCGACCGCCGGCAGGCGTGGAGGAGGCCGGGGGAGGGGAACTCGCCGCGGGCGTCTCGGTCCCGGCCGTCGAGGCACTCTACGGCGTCGGGTCGGTCGCGCTCTGTGACGGACAGCCCCCGGTCAGGAGGTCCGCGCACCGAGTGTTTCGCCCGGGGAGGGCCGGCCGGGGGTGCGGCGACGTGGACGCGCCTACTGCGTTCGTCCGGGAGGAGAGGGGGCCGTCCGGACCTGCCCGCCTGGTCGGTTCGGCGTATTCGCGCCCGTGACACCCGGGTCGGACGCCGGTTGTCGAGAACGCGCCGCTCTCGGGAGGCGGGACGGCCGTAGTCTCCTGGTCAGCGCCCTGGACCCCGGCCGGATCAGCACGACCAGTGCAGCGGAGATGACTTGCCGTGAGGAGAATCCTCAGCGCCGTGCCGTCCGCAGTGCCGACGGCGGAGTCCGGGACCGGTCGTCCCCGCCGTGCTGCCCGCCTGTCCGGTCCTCGCGTCCCCGGTGCCTCCCTCCTCCCACGATGCCGTGCGCCACCCCACCCCGGAACCCAGAGGTGCCCGGCCGAGGGGGAACGGGGGCGATCGATGACCTGGTACACGACGAGCCGACCGGATGCTTGCGGGGGCCGGTGCCGTACCCGGTTCCGCCGAGAGCGCGGGCCCGGTCGAGCCGTCGACCGAGGGTGGGGAGAGCAACGTGAGCACGGAGAGCGGCGAACCGCTGCCCAGGCTGCGGCTGGACGACTTGCTGGACGAGCTGCACGCGCGCATCGGCGCGGTCCGCAGCACGCGCGACCGGGTGCAGTCCCTGCTCCAGGCGGTGCTGGACGTGGGCCGTGGACTGGAACTGTCCCAGGTGCTGCACCGTGTCGTGGAGGCGGCGGTGACCCTGGCGGACGCCGAGTACGGAGCGCTCGGCGTGATCGGGGAGGACCGGAATCTGTCGGCCTTCGTGCCGGTCGGGATGAGCGACGAGATCCAGGAGCGGATCGGGCCGCTGCCGAGGGGCCACGGCCTGCTGGGCACGCTCATCCAGTGCCCGGAACCGGTCCGGACCGCCGACGTCGCCGGTCACCCCGACTTCCGGGGCTTCCCCGAACACCACCCGCCGATGCGGTCGTTCCTCGGGGTGCCCATCAGGGTCCGCGACGAGGTCTTCGGCAACCTGTACCTGACGAACCGGCGCGGCGCGCCCGAGTTCGACGCCGAGGACGAGGCCGTGGTCTCGGCGCTCGCCGTCGCGGCCGGCGTCGCGATCGACAACGCCCGGCTCTACGAGGACGCGCGCCGCAGGGAGACGTGGCTGGCCGCCGCGGCGGAGATCACCTCCGCCCTGCTGGCGGACCGGCCCCAGACAGAGGTGCTGCGGATGGTCACCCGGCACGCCCTGCGGAACGTCTCGGCCGACCTGGGCGCCGTCCTCGTCCGCGCGGACGGCGCCCAGGTGCTGCGCACGGCGGTCGCCGTCGGCGAGGGCGCGGAACTCTTCGCCGGCCTGCGACCGCTTCCACGGGCGGGCCCCCTGGCGGCGGCGTTCACCGGCTGCGGGGCCGTCGTCGTCGACGATCTCTCCCGCGAACTGCGTGCCGGCGAGGAACTGGGTCTCGGAGCGGCCGTACTCGTGCCCCTGGGGGCCGCCGGACCGGCCCGCGGCGTCCTGCTGCTCGCCCGGGGCAAGGGACGCGCGTCCTTCGGGACGGCGGAGACCGGCCCGCTGGTCGGGTTCGCCGCCCAGGCGGCCGTCGGTATCGAACTCGCCGAGCGCAGGAAGCACGCACGGCGGACCGCCACGGAAGAGGAGCGCGAACGCGTCATGGACGACCTGCACGACGTCGCCGTACAGCGGCTGTTCGCCCTGGGGATGGGGCTGGAGGCGCTGCGGAGGCTGGTGCGGTATCCGCCGGAGGCCGTCGAACGGCTGACGCGGCTGGTCGACGACGTCGACACCACCATCAAGCTGATCAGCTCGGCTGTCCTGAGGCTGCGCCTGCGGGAGCAGCCGGGGGTATCCACCCTGTGGGCGAGGGTGGCGGCGACGGTGGAGCAGGCGGCCGGGCCCCTCGGCCTGACCCCCGTCCTGCGGATGGAGGGCATACCGGACGGCGCGACGCCCGGTCCCGTCGCCGACCAGGTGACCGGGGTGCTCACCGAGGCGCTGGACAACGTCGCCCGGCACGCCCGTGCCCGGTCCGTCGACGTCCATCTCGTCGCCGGGGACGGGATGCTGGCCGTCGACGTCACCGACGACGGCACCGGGATTCCCGAGGGAGTGGTCCTCGGCGGACTGGCGGACCTGGAGGTCCGGGCAGCCGCACTGGGCGGCGGCCTCGTGCTGGAGACACCCCCCGGTGGCGGCACCCGCCTGCGCTGGCGCGTCCCCCTCACCGGCCACCCGCGGCCCACGACGTAGCGGCCCGCCAGCAGGACCACCCGAGGCGCGCGCGGTCGGACGCCCCGGCGCGCCCTTTCACCTCCGGTGGCGCCCGAAGGGCCGGGAGCGGGGCCGACCGGCCCCTCCTGCCCGGCGTACCCCTACCGGTATGACAGGGGCGGAACACAACCGGGACGGCGAATCCGTAGCGCTCCAGCGGCTTCGGGAAGAGGAGGCGACGATGCCCGAGTGGTGGACAGGCGGTCCGTCCCACACGGTCCGCCGGTGGTGGGACGGCCGGCGGCAGTTCGTGGAGCTGCACGGCGAGATCGACGTGCTCGCGGTTCCCCCCGGCAGCGACTTCCTGGACGGCACCCCCGGCGCGCGGGCCGACACCGTCGTCGACCTAAGGGACGTCACCTTCATCGACGGCAGCGGCCTCAACGCCCTGCTGCGTACCGCCGTCCGGCTCAGCGCCGCCCGGCACCGCCTGGCCGTCGTGGTCACCGATCCGCTGCACCGGCGCCTCCTGCACCTGGTCGGTCTGGGCCCGGACACCACCTTGCACACGACCGTTCCCGAAGCGGATCCGGCACCGGACGGGACACCCCCGAGACCGGGCCATGACACGCCGGCTGCCGGTACTACCGGCGGCCGGCTGCGCGCCGTGACCGTCACCTCGACGGGGCCGGGACCTGCGGGCCGGTGACGTCCCACGCGTCCTCGTCCATCGCCTGCCCCACCGGCCGACGCGGTGTCGCCGCGCCCTCCGGGCCGTAGCCGAGCCGGATCACCATCTGCGCGTGAGCCTTGCGGCCGTCCGCGCCGGGGACGAGCTGTTCGCGCAGGTCGGGCCATTCCAGGGCCTGATGCAGCAAGGAGGCGCGCAGCCCGTGGGCGGTGGCCACCAGCAGGACGCGCTCCAGGGCCTGCCCCGCCCGCAGCCAGTCGGTCCGCCGGTCGTGCGCGGTCGACAGCACGACGAGCGAGGGACTGCGCTCGAACGAACGCGAGAGCAGGTCCGACGGGTGCCGGTGGGCGCCGAAGTCCCGCAGGGGAAGCCGTTCCCGGAAGTCCTGCGGCCCGAGCACACCGGGCGGCAGGCCGAGACGCTCCTCGTCCGGCTCACGCACCCAGTGACGGCTCTCCGCGGCCCGGTCGGCGTCGGCGCTGTTGCGGTGTTCGGCGTCCCACGTGAGCCGCAGCAGCCGCTCCGTCTCGCGCGGACCGGGCCGGCTCAGCACGGCGCCCTCGTAGTGCGCCGCCTCGGCGAGCTCCGTCAGGACCGCCAGGGGAACCGGCACGTCGTAGAAGGGCAGCCGGCTGCTGTGCCGGTGCCACAGCGCCTCGTACAGCCGGGCGGCCGGCGCACCCCGCGCCGGCCCGCCGAGCCGCACGGTGGCGAGCAGCTCCGGTTCACCGGGGGAGGGCAGCAGCCGGGTCACCGGCTCCCGGCCGAGCCGGGCCACCGCCACCCGCAGGTTGAGGACCGCGCAGCCGACGGACAGGTGCAGGGCGCGGCCCATGGGGTCGGCGTGCCGCAGCCCGCGGTGCGCCGCGGCCAGGACCTCGAACGTCGCGCCGTCCGGGGCGAGACGGAACCGCCAGGGCTGGGTGTTGTGCACGGACGGTGCCGCCACAGCTGCCGAGACCAGTGTCTGCGCCGTGGGAGCACCGAGAGTCGCGGACCACATCGGGACCTCCTTCCCGCCCCGTGCCACGGGGCCGGTGGGCCGGGGAGCGACCCTGCCCAGTGTGCTGACGGCGCGGCACCCCCGTCAGGGGCCGTCCGGCACCCCGGGGTGGACCCAACGGCACCCTGTGGCGCGGTGCGGCCGGTGATGGTCTGGGAGGAGACGGCCGAGAGGGGCGCGTACCGTGCGTGGATCACCGTGGTCGACGGGCCGAGGGCCCTACGCGCTTCCCGCGGCGGGTATCCGCGGTCCTGGGACGCACCCAGGAGCGCTCCGGGCGGCCGTAGAACGGGCCGGGAGGTGCTCATCATGCAGCGTCACGTGACCGCCGGGACCGACGGATCGGCGGAGAGCCTGGCCGCCGCCCACTGGGCGGCCGGGGAAGCCCTGCGACGGGGTGTCGGACTGCGGATCGTCCACGTGTGGCCGCGCCCCCTCACCCCGGGGCGCTCCGGAGCCGTCCACGAACAGGCCGAGCACATCCTCGACCGGGTGGCCTCCGGCGTCCGCGCCGGCCATCCCCGGCTGGCGGTCGTCGAACGGCTCGTGCGGGACGCCGCGGTCGACACCCTGGTCGCGGAAGCGGGCCGGGCGGAGCTGCTGGTGCTCGGCTCCCGGGGACTGGGCGGGCTGCACGGGTTCGTCGTGGGATCGGTCTCCCACCGGGTCCTGGCCCGGTCGACGGCTCCCGTGGTGCTCGTGCGCGCGGGGGTGACGTACGCGGCCGAACACCTGCCGGCCGCGCACGGCATCTCGCCGGAGGAGATACCCGGCCTGCCCTACCGGGACATCGTCCTCGGACTGGACACCTCGCACCCGTGCGACGAACCGGTCGAGTTCGCCTTCGCGTCCGCCCTGCGCAGGGAGAGCGGACTGCGGGTCGTGCACACGTACCGGGTCCCGGACGGCGAGAACGCTCACGGCACAGCCCCCGGGCGGCTGCGCGCGCGGGAGGAACAGGCGCTGGCCACGGCGCTGCGACCGTGGCGCGAGAAGTTCCCGACGGTGACCGTGACCGGGACGGTCACCGAGGGGAGCGCCGCAGCGGAACTCACGCACGCCTCCGCCCGGGCCGCCCTGCTCGTCGTGGGCCGGCGGACCCGGGACGGCCGCGCCGGGCCGTACCTCGGCGCGGTCACGCACGCGGTGCTGCACCACGTGGGCTGCCCCGTCGCCGTCGTCCCGCACGCGTGACCCCGTTGGCCCCACCAGCCCGGACACAGGGCTGGACGGCCCTGTCAGCCCGCCCCGCCAGACGGTCCACGGAAGGGTGGAACACCATGTCAGCGCCGTACGCAACCCCCGTCTCCGCGAGGCCGGGCCACGCGGCCTTCCACCTCGCCCGCGCCGCCGGCACCGCGCCCTCGGTGCACAACACCCAGCCGTGGTCCTTCGTCGACGAGGGCGGGGACCACGGGTTCGAACTGCACGCCGATCCCGGACGGTGGCTGCCCCTGACCGATCCGGGAGGCCGGCAGATGGTCATCAGCTGCGGGGCGGCGCTGTTCAACGTGCGGATCGCCGTGCGGCATCTGGGCTTCCGGCCCGTGGTGACCCTCTTCCCCGACCTCGCGCGCCCGGACTTCCTGGCCCGCGTGCGGTGGGGCGCCCATGCCCCGGTGACCCGTGAAGCAGTCGTGATGGAACGGGCGATGGCCATGCGCCACACGCACCGCGGGCCGTTCGGCCCCGGGCTCCTGCCGTGGTCCCTCGTCGAGGAGCTGCGGGAGCACGCCCGCGCGGAAGGCGCCCTGCTGCAGACCATCGACAATCCGGAGAAACTGAGGATCCTCGTGGCGGCGGTACGGGAAGCGGAGTCCGCGCACCGTGCCGCCCCCGGGCACGTCTCCGAGATCGTCGGGGGATTCGGTCCCGCCACACGACCGTGGCAGGAGCGGGTGCCGCACGACGCCTGCCGTCTCGATCCCGACCGCACGTTCCTCGCGGGGCGCGACTACACGGGCCGCCTGACCGAGTGCGCGAGCGGGATGCGGCGATGGACGGAGCGCTCCGGCACGGTCGCCGTCCTGTCCACCGTCTACGACACCCGCGCCGACTGGCTGCGGGCGGGGCAGGCGCTCCAGCGGGTCCTGCTGTGCGCGGCGGCCCACGGCGTGCTGGCGGCCTTCCACACCCAGCCGCTGGAATTCCCCTCGCGGCGCGCGGAGTTGCAGGACAGGCTGACGGGAGACCGCTTTCCCCAGCTGATCCTGCGGCTCGGCCGCACCCCGGACTCCTGGACCTGCCCACGCCGCCGCCCCGCGCAGACCCTGGCCCCGGCGGCCGGGTGACCCGGCGTCACTCCCTGGTCGGGCCGGCGCCGGCTGAGGCAGGTGGCGGCGAGGGTTCTTCTTGATGGCCGGGCCGGGCTGCCGTGGCCCGGGAGAGCGGACGCGTCGTGCGGGCGGTACCGGCGCAGGGAACCGTGCGGGGGCTCCTGGAAAAGACGGAGGGCCGTCGTCACGCGTGTCCCCCCGGTCGCCGCGCGGGCCTGGCATCGGGCCCTGGCGCACGAGGACCGCCCTCGCGGCGCGTTCCCCGGCCGGCTGCCGTGGCCTTTCGGGGTCAGACGGGAAGTGAAGCACCTGCCTCCGGTTCCGCGCCGCCCTGGTCCAGCCGGAACGGCGGGTAGACGTCGGTCAGCAGGAGGGCGTACGCCAGGACCCGCACCGTCCACCTGTTGAGGCCGGTCACCAGCTCGAAGATGCCGCGCGGATAGACACCGGTGAACAGGAGGGCGACCCCGGCGAAGAACACCAGGACCGAGATGAGGCCGCCCGAGGCCCACAGCACCCTCGGACCGCCGCACAGGAAGCCCAGGACCACGTAATGGGGAAGGGCGAGGAGCCACCACTTCACCAGGACCAGGCCGCGGGAGAGCTCCTTGGGGTAGGCCACCTCCAGGTGCGCGGGGTAGTCGGGGACATCGGCGAGCGTGAAGGGCGGGTAGCGGTCGGTGCCCAGGGCGGCGCCCGCGTAGTAGCCCACCCGCCAGCTCCAGCGCAGGACACCGGCGGTGAAGTCGAACAGGGCCCGCGGATAGCGGCCGGTGAACAGGACGGCGAAGAACGCCACCACGCTCACCAGGGCGCAGGCCACCCACAGCAGGACGAGGACGAGGTAGTGCGGGAGGGCCAGCAGCCACTTGACCAGCCACAGCCAGCGCGACAGCCGGGTGTCGAGGACGGCCGTGAGCCGGACCGGATGTACCGGAGGCGGGGCCGCTTGCGGGGATGCGTGCGATGTCATGGTTGTCGTTCTCCTCGGGATCGGGATCGGAACTGGATGAGAAACGGGACGAGGAACAGGTTCGGCGGACGGCGCGTCACGAGACGGCCCTGAGTCGCCGAGCCGGACGGCCACCCGGGGCCCGCGCGGCTGCGAGGGCGACACTCGCACGGTCACGTCACGCGCCTTCGGCCACGTCACGCGCCCACCGGCCGCTGACGGAAGGCGATCCGGCCCGGCGTCCGGCCGGCGACCTGGACGGCCTCCCGGCCCGACTCGGCCGTCGTGTGCAGGCAGGTGACCGCACCGGTGTCCTCCACGGCACCGACCACCACTCCCCGCCCCGGCGTCCCCAGGTCCTCGCGGGGCAGGACGGCGAACGGCTCGGACCGGACCCTCAGGGGGACCACCTGCTGCGGCTCGCCGTCCCTGAGGACCGCCACCCGGTCGCCCATGGTGAGGGCCTCGACCTGGTCGTGGGTGACATGGACGGTGGTCGTGCCGAGCGGCCGTCGCAGCGCCGCGATCTGGGTACGGGTCCGCACCCGCAGCTTGGCGTCCAGGTTGGACAGCGGCTCGTCCATGAGGACACCGGCCTCCTCGGCGACCCGGTGCCGGACGTCGGCCTTGCGCGGCTTGGCGATCCGCAGGGCGAAGCCCGTGTTGTCCGCGGCCGTCATGTGCGGATGGAGGGCGTGGTTCTGGAACACCATCGCGATGTCGCGGTCCTTCGGCGGCAGCCGGGTCATGTCCCGGTCACCGATGAGGACGGCACCGGAGTCGACGTCCTCCAGTTCGAGATCGTGGACGGCGGGCCGGTCCGTCTTCGGGAAGCGGCGGGTGACCTTGTCGAAGGCGGCCCTTGCCATGAGCCCTCCCTCTCCGTGCCGTGACCCGGGGCGCGGGCGTGCCCCGGGTCACGGCACGGCTCCAGTGTCGTACGCCCGGCCCGGCCGGCAGCAGAGGCCGGACGGCCCCTGCCCCCGGCCGAACGGCTCCCGAAACCTGCGGCCCTTCGCACCGTGCGTGGTCGGGGTGATGGTGCGGCAGGGGCGGAGGCCGGAGGGGGACGGCGGGGCCGCGGGCTGGGCGCGCCTGCTGTGGTGGCTCGTGCCGCGGGGCGAGCCACCGACCGACGGCGGCGTCCGGGTGTTCCGGGCCGCCGCCCCTCTCTGATCCCTGCGCGTCCACCTGCTGTCACCGCCGCTACAGGTGCGTGGACGAGCGTGGCGGGGTTCCTCGCGGCGCCGTCCCGCGGAAATCCTGGCGCGGACGGCCGGACCCGAGCCGCAGCAGTCGAGTGAGAGGACGACGCGGGTGTCGCTGGGAACGCGGAAGGCGGACACGCCTCGAAGCCCTCTCCCGCCCTGCCGGCCCGGTGCGGCGGATCTCCAGAAAACGATGCCCTGCCGAAGCGAAGCGGACAGGTTCGGCAGCCGGGGAACCAGTAGAGGGCATGCGGGAACGCGGGGCCCGCCGATGCGCTGTGATGGCCCGATTCACCGTAGATGTGCCAGCCGGTTGGGATCGACATGGACGACAAGGTCAGGACAGCGTCAGCGGGCGAGGAGCGGTTTCGGGGGCTGTTGGAGGCGGCGCCGGATGCGATGGTGATCGTGGATGACATGGGTCAGATCCGGCTGGTGAACGCGCAGACGGAGTCGTTGTTCGGGTATCGGCGGGCGGAACTGCTGGGTCAGCCGGTGGAGTTGTTGATTCCGGGGCGGTTTCGGGTGCAGCATGCCGGGCATCGGGAGGCGTATGCGGGGGCGCGGCAGGTGCGGCCGATGGGTGCGGGTCTGGAGTTGCACGGGCTGCGCAAGGACGGTACCGAGTTCCCGGTCGAGATCAGTCTCAGTCCGCTGGAGACCGCCGACGGGCTTCTGGTCTCCGCCGCCGTCCGCGACGTCAGCGACCGCAAAGCCGCCGAACAGCGGTTTCGGGGGCTGTTGGAGGCGGCGCCGGATGCGATGGTGATCGTGGATGACATGGGTCAGATCCGGCTGGTGAACGCGCAGACGGAGTCGTTGTTCGGGTATCGGCGGGCGGAACTGCTGGGTCAGCCGGTGGAGTTGTTGATTCCGGGGCGGTTTCGGGTGCAGCATGCCGGGCATCGGGAGGCGTATGCGGGGGCGCGGCAGGTGCGGCCGATGGGTGCGGGTCTGGAGTTGCACGGGCTGCGCAAGGACGGTACCGAGTTCCCGGTCGAGATCAGTCTCAGTCCGCTGGAGACCGCCGACGGGCTTCTGGTCTCCGCCGCCGTCCGCGACGTCAGCGACCGCAAAGCCGCCGAACAGCACATCAACCAGCTCGCCGCCCTGGTCGAGTCCTCCCAGGACGCGATCCTCGCCAAGACCCTCGACGGATACATCACCTACTGGAACGCCGCCGCCCAGCGGCTCTACGGCTACAGCGCCGAGGAGGCACTCGGCCACCACGTCGACATGCTCGCCCTGCCCGACCACACCCACGAGATCACCACGCTCCTGGAACGCCTGGCCCACGGCGAGAAGATCGAGCACTTCGAGACCCTCCGTGTCACCCGCGACGGGCAGTTGCTCGACGTCGATGTGACGCTGTGGCCCACGCGCGCCGCCGACGGCACGGTCGAGGGCGCGTGCGCCATCGTGCGTGACATCAGCGACCGCAAGCGGGCCGAGGACGAACTCCAGGCCCTGTACGAGCAGCAACGGCACATCGCCCTCACCCTCCAGCGCAGCCTGATGGGCACCCCGCCCGCCATCCCCGGCCTGGCCACCGCCAGCCGCTACCTGCCCGCCACCCAGGGCGCCGGCGTCGGCGGCGACTGGTTCGACCTCATCCCGCTGGGGGCGGGCCGGGTGGGCATCCTGATCGGCGATGTCATGGGACGCGGTCTGGAGGCCGCCGCCGTCATGGGCCAGCTGCGGGCCGCCGCCCACGCACTGGCCAAGACCGGCATGGAGCCGCGCCAGCTGATGCAGGACCTCGACGCGATCGTCGCCGACCTCGGCCAGCCCGAACAACTGGTCACCTGCTGCTACCTCGTCCTGGCACCGGACACCGGCGAGGTGACCCTCTGCTCAGCCGGCCACCTGCCCGCCCTGCTGGCCGACCCCGCGGGCGGGGTACGGGAGCTGGAGGCCCCCACCAGCGCGCCGCTCGGCGTCGGCGGCGTCCCGCACGAGCAGACCCGCACCGCGGTACCCCCGGGCGCCGCGCTCGTCCTCTACACCGACGGCTTGATCGAGACCCCCGGCAGCGACATCGGCTACCGGCTCGCCGAACTCACCCGCACCCTCGACGCCGCCTTCGCCACCGTCAGCGGCCTGGAAACCATCGCCGACGGCGTCCTGGCCGCCCTGCTGCCCGACGTCGAGGACCACAACGACGACGTCACCCTGCTCCTGGCCAGGCTGCCCGACGCACCACTGGCCAGCGCCACCACCGCCCTGCCCGCCCTCGCCTCCTCCATCGGTGACGGACGCAGTTTCCTCACCAAGACCCTCACCGTGTGGAACTGCGCCCACCTCGCCGACGACGCCCGGCTCCTGGTCTCCGAAGTACTCACCAACGCCCTTCAGCACGCCCAGGGCCCCCTCGGCCTCCACCTGCGCCGCACGACCGCCGACGTCACCATCGAGATCAGCGACCACAGCCCCCACCTGCCCCAGCCCCGCCTGGCTGCCCCCGACGACGAATCCGGCCGCGGACTCCTGCTCGTCGACACCCTGGCCGACAGCTGGGGCGTGCGCCCCACCGACGACGGCAAGACCACCTGGTTCACCCTCCAGACCCGCCGCGGAGCTCAGTGAGGGGCACTCGTCGCACGGCGTGTGCCTCCTGGCCTCAGGGCGCGAGGGAGAAGTAGTTCTCCTCCTCCTGCGTGAAGTGCAGACGCAACACCGTGTACAGCCCGTACAGGCAGGCCCGCAGGTCGTCGAGCTGCTCCGGCAGCGGGGCGCCGCCCGGCGCGGCGAGCGCGACGTGGGTGGCGAGGCGGCCGGTGAGACGTTCGATCTCGGCGTGGGCGCGGCTCATCGTGGCGGTCGACTCGGGCCCGCCGAGCGCGGGGGCGAGCGCCGGGTAGAGCTGGTGCTCCTCGGCGTACTCGTGCGGCAGCAGCCGCTCGGTGAGCAGCCGGTGGGTCCGGGCCAGCGCGGCGTACGACTTCGGGCCGGGGTCGTCGCACAGGAGGTCCGCGGCCGACCGGACGGCCTCCAGCACGTCCTGGAGGTCGTCGTGCTCGGTGGCGAAGCGCCGGACCAGGGCCTGGGCCGAGGGGCGCAGCGCCGGGCGCGCCGCTTGGCCGCCGCCCAGCGCGCGCAGCGCGTTGAGGATCACCACGACGTCGATCCCCTCCTGGAGGAGGGCCCCGGCGGCCGGCGGGAGCAGCCCGAGGCCGGCCGCCGCCATCGCGGCCAGCGACAGCGCCATCCCGCCGAGCGCGCTCTGCACCGCGATGCGCCGCGACCGCACGGCGACGCCGACCGTGTCGGCCAGGCGGTCCACCCGGTCCGTGGTCAGCACCACGTCGGCGGCCTCCGAGGACGCCGTGGAACCCCGCGCCCCCATCGCCACCCCGACGTCGGCGGCGGCGAGCGCGGGCGCGTCGTTGACCCCGTCGCCCACCATGACCGTGACCGCCCGTCCGCGTTCCGCGCGCACCGCGGCGACCTTCCCGGCCGGATCGAGCCCGGCTCGCACCTCGTCCAGTCCGAGCACGGCGCCGACCTCCGCGGCGGCCTCGGCCCGGTCGCCGGTGAGGAGCGCGATCCGTGTGACGCCCACCGCGCGCAGCCGGCGCACGGTGCGCGCCGCGTCGGAGCGCAGCGGATCACGCAGCAGGACGGCGCCGACGGGCTCCCCGTCCACGGTGAGCCAGGCCACGGCGGCCCCGTCGAGGACGGCCCGGTTGGCCGCCGTGCGGGCCCAGCCGGGCCACCGTGCCGACGGGTCGAGGCGGCCGACGGCCGTGCGGTGCCCCGCGAGGGTCCCGGCGGCGCCGCGTCCGGGCAGCTCCGACATGTCCTCGGGTACGGACAGCCGCAGTCCCCGCCGGCGGGCCGCCTCCACGATCGCGCGGGCCAGCACGTGCGGCGAGAACTGGTCCAGGGAGGCCGCCAGCCGCAGCACCTCGGCCGGGCTGCGGCCCGGCGCGGCGACCACGTCCAGGACCTCGGGCCGGCCCCGGGTGAGGGTGCCCGTCTTGTCCAACAGCAGGGTCCGGGCCCGTCCGAGCGTCTCCAGCGCACCGCCGTCGCGCACCACCACGCCGAGCCGCGAGGCCCGCGACAGTCCGGAGACGACGGCCACCGGCGCCGCCAGCAGCAGCGGACAGGGCGTCGCCACCACCAGCACCGCCACCGCGCGCACCACGGAACCGGTCACCGCCCAGGCCAGCGCGGCGGCGCCCACCGACAGCGGCAGGAACCAGGCCGCGTACCGGTCGGCCAGCCGCACCACGGGCGCCGCCTCGGCCCCCGCCTCCCGGGCCAGCCGGACGATCCCCGCGTAGGTGCTGTCCCGCTCGGCAGCCGTGGCCCGCAGCTCGAACGCGTCGCCCGCGTTGACCACACCGCTGCGCACGCCGTCGCCGGGCGGGCGGCGGACCGTCGCCGCCTCGCCGGTGAGCGCCGACTCGTCCAGCACGGCCGCCGCGCCGCTCACCCGCCCGTCCACGGGGACGACCTCGCCGGGACCCACCACGACCAGGTCACCGACCACCAGTTCGGCGGACGGCACGACCCGCACCTCGGAGCCGGTGCGGCGCCGCGCGGTACGGGGCGCGCGCTCCAGCAGCGCCCGCAGATCACGGGAGGCCCTGCGCTGAGCCGCGGACTCCAGGGTGCGGCCGGAGGCGAGCATCACCGCGACCAGCGCCCCGGCCAGGTACTCGCCCACGGCCAGCGTGCCGGCGAGGGCCAGCACCGCGATCACGTCCACCCCCGCCCGCCCCCGGCGCAGGGTGCCCAGCACCCAGCCGACGGCCGGAACGACGGCGACGGCCGTGCCCAGCGCCCAGCACAGGTCGGCCGGGCCGCGGGAGCCGGACAGCCAGGCCGCGCCGCCGGCCGACAGCGCGGCGGTGGTGACGACGAGGAGGGCGGGTTCGGCGCCCGGAAGCCGGAGCCGCCGGGCCTGCGTGGGGTGCTGCATGAGGGACCTCGCTCGGGCGACGAGGGCGACCGGACACGCGCGGCGACCCGGACGAACGGACCGACGCCCGCCGCGCGAACGCCCTCCCGGCCCAGCCTGTTCGTGCCCCGGCTCCAGGGCGAGGGCCGACCGGTGCGCTCCCGAGGGCCGTACGGCCCTCGGGCCGGAGCGAACCGGATCGAAGTCGAGAGAACCGGCACCCGGAACGGCGGCCCCGGGCACAGATGCGGCGGGAGCAGGACCCGCCCGAGGCCGACGGGAGGGACCCGCTCGCCCCGGCACCGGCGCGCCCCCGGGACCCTCGGCCGGCCTCCGGGGGCCGTTCGGCCCCTGGAGGGGTCCCGCGCCGCCGCCCACTGTGGAGGTCATGACACAGAGTCGGCCCGTCGTCGTCATCGGCGTCGGCAACGAGTTCCGCCACGACGACGGCGTGGGCTGGGCCGTGATCGCCCGGCTGCGCGAGCGGGCGAAGCAGCGGCCCCTGCCCCCGGGCACCGCGCTCGCCACCTGCGACGGAGACCCCGGCCGGCTGATCGGCCTGTGGGACGGCGCCACCCTCGCCGTCGTCGTCGACGCCGCCCACGCCCACCCCGGCACACCCGGCCGCGTGCACCGCCTCGAACTCGACGGGGGCCGCCTGGCGCCGCCGTCGGCCACCAGCTCCCACGGACTGGGCCTCGGCGAGGCCGTCGAGCTCGCCCGGATCCTGGACCGCCTGCCCGAGCATGTGATCGTGTACGCGGTGGAAGGCGCCGACGGCTCCTTCGGCACGGGCCTGTCGCCCGCCGTGGCCGCCGCCGTCCCGGTGGTCGCGCGGGCGGTCGAGGAGGACATCGCCCGCCACCACGCCCCGGCGAGCGGACAGCGGCCGTGACCGTACGCCGCTTCCACGTCGAGGGCACCGTCCAGGGCGTCGGCTTCCGCCCCTTCGTCCACCGCACCGCCGCCGAACTCGGCCTGGACGGCTGGGTCGCGAACGTCGACGGCCACGTCGAGGGCGAGGTCGCCGGGCCGGAGGACGCCGTCCGCTCCTTCGCCGCCCGCCTGCGAGGCGACGCACCCCCGCTCGCCCGGGTCCGCCGGGTACGGCTGACCGACGGCACCACGAGCCCCGCGCCCGGTTTCGAGGTGCGCCCCAGCACCGTCGCCGGCCGAGGCCCCGGCAGCCGCGAGATCCCGCCCGACGCCGCGATCTGCGCCGCCTGCCTGCGCGACCTGCGCGACCCCGCCGACCGCCGCCACCGCTACCCGTTCATCAACTGCGCGGACTGCGGACCGCGCGCCACGATCATCGAGGACCTGCCCTACGACCGGATCCGCACCACCATGGCCCGCTTCCCGATGTGCCCGGACTGCGCGGCCGAGTACGCGGACCCCGCCGACCGGCGCTTCCACGCCGAACCCGTCGCCTGCCCCGCCTGCGGCCCCTGCCTGGCCTGGGACGCACTGCGCGGCGAGGCCGCCCTGGACGCGGCGGTGAAAACGGTCGCCGACGGCGGCATCGTCGCCCTCAAAGGGCTCGGCGGCTACCAGCTCGTGTGCGACGCGGGCGACCCGCGCGCCGTCGCCGCACTGCGCCGTCGCAAACACCGGCCGGCGAAACCGTTCGCGGTGATGGTGCGCGACCTCCATGCCGCAGCCCGGCTGGCACGCATCTCCCGCGGCGAACGCGTCGCCCTCACCTCCCCGGAACGCCCCGTCGTCCTGCTCGCCCGCCGCCACCTGCACGGCACGCCGCACCTGGCACCCGGCGTGCACCCCGGACTGTCCCGCATCGGCCTGTTCCTGCCCACCACGGGCCTGCACCACCTCCTCCTGGACGGACTCGACCGCCCCCTCGTCGTCACCAGCGGCAACCTCGGCGACGACCCCATCGCCATCGACGACGCCACCGCCCGGGCCACCCTGGAGGGGATCGCGGACGGCTTCCTCACCCACGACCGCCCCATCCGCGCCCGCCACGACGACTCCGTCGTCCAGTTCGCGGGCCGCACCCGCGTCACCCTGCGGCGCGCCCGGGGCCTGGCCCCCGCCCCCCTCCCGAGCGCCGCCCAGCAACCGGTGGCGGGCCTGGGCGCCCACCTGAAACACACGGTCACCCTCGCCGCCGACGGCCGCGCCCACCTCGGCCCGCACACCGGCGACCTCTCCGGCCCGGCCACCTACGAGGCGTTCCTGTCGGCCTACGACCGGCTGCGCCACCTCACCGGCATCGAACCCGGCCTCCTCGCCCACGACCCGCACCCCGGCTACCTGTCCACCCAGTGGGCGCTGCGCCAGCCCCTGCCCCGCACGGCCGTCCAGCACCACCACGCCCACGTCGCCGCCTGCGCCGCCGAGCACGAGGTGCGCGGCCCCTTCCTCGGCGTCGCCTACGACGGCCTGGGCCTCGGCGACGACGGCACCCTGTGGGGCGGCGAGATCCTCGTCGCCGACCTGCACGGCTACCGCCGCGTGGGCCGCTTCGCGACCGCCCCGCTGCCCGGCGGCGACGCCGCCGTACGCCACCCCTCCCGCACCGCGCTCGGCCACCTCCTCGGCGCCGAGGCGCTCGGCTCCCCGCTCCCGCCCGACCGGCTCACCGCGAGCCTCACCGGCCGGCTCGACCCGAGGGAGACCGCCACCGTCCGCGCCATGGTCGCCCGGGACGTCAACTGCCCGCGCGCCTCCAGCGCCGGCCGCCTCTTCGACACCGCGGCCTGCCTCCTCGGCCTCGCCGACCGGGTCACCTACGAGGGCGAGGCCGCCGCCCTGCTGGAGACGGCGGCCGGCGACACGCACGCGGCGCCCCTCGCCCACCGGGTCGTACACGTCGGCGGACTGTGGGTGTACGACTCCACCGCCACCCTCACCGACCTGCTGCGCCGCCGCCTGGACGGGGAACCGGTGGACCGGCTGGCCGCCGCGTTCCACCTGACGCTGGCCGCCGCCACCGCCGACCTCGTCGCCCGCGCCGTCGCCGAGGGCGCGCCGCGCACGGTGTGCCTGGGCGGCGGCTGCTTCGCCAACCGGCTGCTGCTGACCGGCGTCCGGCGCCGCCTGCACGCCCAGGGCCTGCGGGTCCTGGTCGGCTCCCAGGTCCCCGTCGGGGACGGCGGCATCAGCTACGGCCAGGCCGCGGTCGCCGCCGCCCGGCTCACCGACAGGAGATGAGGAACCCATGTGCCTGGGTATCCCGGGACGCGTCCTGGAGATCCACGACGACGCCGGACTGCGTATGGCCACCGTCGACTTCGGCGGGGTGCGGCGCGAGGCGTGCCTGAGCTGCGTCCCCGAGGCGGACGTCGGTTCGTATGTCGTCGTGCACGTCGGCTTCGCGATCACCCTGGTCGACGAGGCCGAGGCGCACCGCACGCTCGACGTGTTGCGCGCCATGGCGGGCGCGGTCGAGGGCGAACTGGGCGAGGAACTGCCCCCGAGGTCCGTCAGGCCCGCCCCGCAGGGCCGGTCGGCCCCTGCCCCGGGCGCCCGGCGAGGCCGCAGGCTGGCAGCGCAGGAGCACGGCACCATCCCGACGACGAAACCCGACGACGAAAGGTGTGGACCGTCATGACCGTCACCGTGCCCCCGGCCGTGATCGACGAGGACGGACTGGAGGTGCTCGTCGCGACCCTGGTGGCCCAGGACCGCACCGTCGTCGGACCGACCGTGCGCGACGGCGCGATCGTGCTCGCCGAACTGACCTCCGCGGCCGAACTCCCCTACGGCCAGGGCGTCGAACTCGACGCCGGCCGCTACCGCCTCGTCCCCCGCGCGGACCGCGCCGCCTTCGCGCACAGCGCCGGACCCCAGTCCTGGAAGTCCTGGCTGCACCCGGCCCGCGAACGCCTGTGGAGCGCCGACCGGACCTCCGGGGGAGACGTCACCTTCACCCCCGCCGACCCCGAACCCCCCGCGTACGCGTTCCTCGGTGTACGCCCCTGCGACCTGCGGGCCATCGCCATCCAGGACCGGGTCCTGACCGGCGGCCGGTACCAGGACACCGGGTACGGCCGGCGCAGGCGGCGCGCCCTGCTGATCGCCGCCGAGTGCACCGAACCCGGCGCGACCTGCTTCTGCGTCTCCACCGGCGGCGGCCCCGCGGCCGACCCCGGCTACGACCTGGCGCTCACCGAGATCGTGGACGACGACGGGCACCGCTTCCTGGCGCGCGTCGGCAGCGAAGAGGGCGCCCGGCTGCTGGACGCCGTACCCCACCGCCGGGCCGACACCGTCACCGAGGCCACCGCCCGGGGCGCCGTGGACGCCGCCCGCGACCGGATGGGCCGCGCCCTGCCCGCGGCGGACCTGCGTTCCCTGCTGAGCGGGAACCTGGACGCCGAGCGCTGGGACGACGTCGCCGCCCGCTGCCTGACCTGCGGCAACTGCACCATGGTCTGCCCCACCTGCTTCTGCGTCACCACCGAGGAGGTCACCGACCTCACCGGCGACCACACCGAACGGTGGCAGCGCTGGGACTCCTGCTTCGACCTGGACTTCTCCCACCTGCACGAAGGACCGGTCCGCGCCTCGGGCCGTTCCCGCTACCGGCAGTGGCTCACCCACAAACTGTCCACCTGGCACGACCAGTTCGACAGCTCCGGCTGCGTCGGCTGCGGCCGGTGCATCGCCTGGTGCCCGGTCGGCATCGACCTCACCGAAGAGGTCGCGGCTCTGGACGCCGAACGCGGGACGGAGCCCCCCCGATGACCGTCGCGAGCAGGCTGCGCATGGCGAAGGCGCTGGGCGAGGCGCACCGGGAGCGCCTCCTCAAGGCCGCCCGCGAAACAGACCTGCGCCTGGGAACCAGGCTCTTCGACGAGGGCGAGTACGCGGACCGCTTCTGGGTCCTGCGCGAGGGCACCGTCGCCCTGGACGTGCACGTTCCCGGCCGCCGCGCGGCCGTCGTCGAGACCCTCGGCGCCGGGGACCTGACCGGCTGCTCCTGGCTCTTCGAGCCGTACGTGTGGCAACTGGGCGCCACCGCCACCACCCCGGTGCGCGCGTACGCCTTCGACGCCGTCGCCGTGCGCCGGATGTGCGACGAGGACGCCGACTTCGGGCGGGCGGTCGGCCAGTGGGTCGGCCAGGTGCTGGCCGGGCGCCTCGCCGCCGCCCGCACCCGCCTCGTCGACCTGTACGGCACCACCACCGGCGCGGGCGGCACCCCATGAACGGACTGCCCGTACCGCACGTGGTGACCGACCGGCGCGCCGAGACCGCGGACACGGTCACCCTGCGGATCGAACCCGTCGGCAAGACGCTCGCCGGGTTCACGCCCGGCCAGTTCGCGATGGTGCACTGCTTCGGCCGCGGCGAGATCCCCCTGTCGGTCAGCTCCGTCCAGTCCACCGGCGGCCTGGCGCACACCGTGCGCGCCGTCGGCGCGGTCTCCGCCGGACTGTGCGAGGCCCGCGTCGGGGACGTCCTCGGCGTGCACGGCCCCTACGGCACCGGCTGGGAGCTGGAACGGGCGCGCGGCCGGGACGTCCTCGTGGTGGCCGGCGGCATCGGACTCGCCCCGCTGCGCCCCCTGGTCCTCGAAGTCCTCGCCGAACCCGGCCGCTACGGCCGGATCAGCGTGCTCGCCGGGGCCCGCACCCCCGCCGACCTCATCGTCCGCGACGACCTGGAGAAATGGCGCACGGCGTACACCGGGGTGACCGTCGACCGGCCCGACCCGGACTGGGACGGCGACGTCGGCGTCGTCACCCGCCTCCTCGACCGCGCCCCCTTCGACCCCGCCCGCACCTGGGCGTTCGTCTGCGGACCCGAGCCGATGATCCGCGCCACCGCCCGCGACCTCGTCCACCTCGGCGTGCCCCCGCAGCGCGTCCGCGTCTCCCTGGAGCGCAACATGCGCTGCGCGACCGGCCACTGCGGCCACTGCCAGCTCGGCCCCCTCCTGGTGTGCCGGGACGGTCCCGTCGTCGGCTGGGACCGGGCCGAACCCCTGCTGTCGGTGAGGGAGCTGTGAGATGAGCACACGGAACACCCCGACGCTCGCCGTCTTCAAACTGGCCTCCTGCGACGGCTGCCAGCTCACCCTGCTGGACTGCGAGGACGAACTCCTGGGCCTCGCCGGCCAGGTGCGGATCGCGCACTTCCTGGAGGCGACCAGCGCGGTCGAGCCGGGCCCCTACGACCTGACCCTCGTCGAGGGTTCCGTCACCACCCCCGGGGACGCCGAACGCGTCCACGCCATCCGCGCCGCCTCCCGCCGGCTCGTCACGATCGGCGCGTGCGCGACCGCCGGAGGCATCCAGGCACTGCGCAACTTCGCCGACGTCGACGCCTACCGGCGCGTGGTCTACGCCCACCCCGAATACATCTCCACCCTGGCCACCTCCACCCCCGTCTCGGCCCACGTGGACGTCGACTTCGAACTGCGCGGCTGCCCTGTCGACCGGCGCCAGCTCCTCGAAGTGATCACCGCCCACCTCGCCGGCCGCAAGCCCGACATCCCCGAACACAGCGTCTGCTTCGAGTGCAAGCGGCGCGGCACGGTCTGCGTCACCGTCGCCGACGGCACCCCCTGCCTCGGCCCCGTCACCCACGCCGGCTGCGGCGCCCTGTGCCCCGCCTACCGGCGCGGCTGCTTCGGCTGCTTCGGGCCGTCCGGGTCGGTGAACCTGCCCGCGCTGATCCCGCTGCTGCGCCGCGACGGCCTCGACGAGGACGCCGTCGGACGCTTCCTGCACACCTTCAACGCCGCCGCCTTCGACAAGGAGCTGAACCCGTGACCCACCGAGGTTCCCGCGTCCTGCACGTCGGCGCCCTCTCCCGCGTCGAGGGCGAGGGCGCGCTGAGCCTGCGCGTCCACGACGGCACGGTCACCGAGGCACGCCTGGAGATCTACGAACCGCCCCGCTACTTCGAGGCGTTCCTGCGCGGCCGGTCGTACACCGAGCCGCCCGACATCACCGCCCGGGTCTGCGGGATCTGCCCGGTGGCCTACCAGATGAGCGCGTGCGCGGCGATCGAGGACGCCTGCGGAGTACGCGTCGACCCGGCGATCGGCGCCCTGCGCAGACTGCTGTACTGCGGCGAGTGGATCGAGAGCCAGACCCTGCACATCTACCTGCTGCACGCCCCCGACTTCCTCGGCCGAGCCGGCGCGATCGAACTGGCCCGCACCCACCGCGCCGAGGTGGAGCGCGGCCTCAGACTGAAGAAGGCCGGGAACTCCCTGCTGGAACTGCTCGGCGGACGCGCCATCCACCCGGTGAACGTCCGCCTCGGCGGATTCCACCGGACCCCGGCGCGCGGGGAACTGCGCTCCCTGGAACCGGAGCTGAAGCGCGCCCTCGACGACGCCTGGGAGACCGTGCGCTGGGTGGCCGGATTCGACTTCCCCGACGCCCGCACCGACGCCGACCTCCTCGCCCTGGCCGCCCCCGACACGTACGCCATCGAGAGCGGCACCCCGACCGTCCTGCGCGCCGACGGCACCACCGGCTCCTTCCCGCTGCGGGACTTCACCCAGCGCGTCCGCGAGACGCACGTGGCGCACTCGACCGCTCTGCACTCCCGGCTCGACGGCCGCACCCACCTCACCGGCGCCCTCGCCCGCTTCGCGGTCAACGGCCGCAGCCTGTCCCCGCTGGCCCGGCAGGCCGCCGTCGAGGCCGGACTCGGGGACCCCCGCGACGGCGGGGTGTGCCGCAACCCGTACCGCTCGATCCTGGTGCGGGCCGTGGAGGTCGTGTACGCGCTGGAGGAGGCCCTCAGGATCATCGCCGCGTACGAGCCTCCCGCGCACCCGTACACGGAGGTCCCGCCCGCCGCCGGCGTCGGACACGGCGCCACCGAGGCCCCGCGCGGCCTCCTCTACCACCGCTACGAACTCGACGCCCGCGGCATCGTCACCGACGCCGTCATGGTTCCGCCGACCGCCCAGAACCAGGGCGCCATCGAGGCCGATCTGCGCCGCCTCGCCCAGCGGGCCGTGAGCGAACAGAACCTCGGCGACGAGGAGCTGACGGACCTGTGCGAGCGGGCGATCCGCAACCACGATCCGTGCATCTCCTGCTCCACCCACTTCCTCGACCTGAGGATCGTGCGCACCCCGGGGGAGAGGTGAAGTACCTCGACGAGTACCGCGACCCCGTCCTCGCCCGCCGCCTGCTCGACGCGCTGCGGGCCACCGCCACCCGCCCCTGGCGGATCATGGAGGTGTGCGGCGGCCAGACCCACACCCTGGTCCGCCAGGGCATCGACGAACTCCTGCCCGCCGGCATGCGGATGATCCACGGCCCCGGCTGCCCGGTCTGCGTCACCCCGCTGGAGACCCTCGACCGGGCCATGGCGATCGCCGCCCGCCCCGGCGTCACCTTCACCAGCTTCGGCGACATGCTGCGCGTCCCCGGCACCTCCACCGACCTGCTGTCCCTGCGGGCACGCGGCGCCGACGTCCGCGTCGTGTACGCCCCCATGGACGCCGTACGCCTCGCCGCCCGCCACCCCGACCGCGAGGTGGTCTTCCTCGCCGTCGGCTTCGAGACGACGGCGCCCGCCGCCGCGACCGCCGTCCTGCACGCGGCCCGCCTGGGCCTCACCAACTTCACGATGCTGGTCAGCCACGTCCTCGTCCCCCCGGCGATGACCACGCTGCTCGACGACCCCGACTGCGAGGTCCAGGCGTTCCTCGCCGCCGGGCACGTGTGCGCGGTGACCGGCTGGCGCGCCTACGAACCCATCGCCGAGCACTACCGGGTGCCGATCGTCGTCACCGGCTTCGAACCGCTGGACCTCCTGGAGGGCGTCCTGATGGCCGTGGAACAGCTGGAGTCCGGCCGGCACGAGGTGACCAACCAGTACGCGCGCGCCGTGCGCCGCACCGGCAACACCGCCGCCCAGGACGCCGTCAGCACCGTCTTCCAGGTCACCGACCGCGCCTGGCGCGGCCTGGGCGCGCTGCCCGACAGCGGACTCGAACTCGCCGCCCCGTACGTCCGGTTCGACGCGGTGAGCCGCTTCGACGTGGGCGACCTGAACCCCGTCGAGGACGCGGCCTGCATCGCGGGTGCCATCCTCACCGGAGCCCGCGTCCCCACGGACTGCCCCGCCTACGGCACCCGCTGCACACCCCGCCACCCCCTCGGCGCGCCCATGGTGTCGTCCGAGGGGACCTGCGCCGCCTACCACGCGGCCGGACGCGCAAGGAGCGCCCCATGACCATCGAGTGCCCGGCACCCCTGCGCGAGGACGAGGTCGTGCTCCTCGGCCACGGCGCCGGCGGACGCCTCACCGCCGAACTCCTCGACGAGGTGATCCTCCCCGCGACCGGCGGCCACGGCCCTCTGGAGGACGCCGCCCTGCTGCCCGGCCACCGCGACCTGGTGATCAGCACGGACAGCTACGTCGTCAGCCCGCTGTTCTTCCCCGGCGGGGACATCGGCTGCCTCGCCGTCCACGGCACCGTCAACGACCTCGCCATGCGCGGCGCGCAGCCCATCGCGCTGTCCGTCTCCCTCATCGTCGAGGAAGGGCTCCCGCTGGCCGACCTGCGGGCCGTCATGCAGTCGCTCGGAAAGGCGGCCCGCGAGGCCGGTGTCCCCGTGGTCACCGGCGACACCAAGGTCGTCGGCCGGGGCGCCGCCGACAAGTTGTTCGTCAACACCACCGGCGTCGGACAGCGCCACCGCACACTGCACCCGTCCGCCGCCCTGGCCCGGCCCGGTGACGCGGTCCTGCTCTCCGGGCCGATCGGACTGCACGGCACGACCGTCCTCAGCACCCGCGAGGGACTCGGCTTCGAGAGCGACATCGCCTCCGACACCCGGCCCCTGCACCGGCTGGTGGCCGCCCTGGCCCCGCTGGGCCCCGCGGTCCACACCCTGCGCGACCCCACCAGGGGCGGGCTCGCCGCCGTCCTGAACGAGATCGCCCGCGACTCCTCGGTCGCCGTCGAGATCGAGGAACACACCGTCCCCGTCCCCGAGGCGGTCGCCTCCGCCTGCGACCTCCTGGGCCTCGACCCCCTCGTCGTCGCCAACGAGGGCTGCCTGGTCGCCTTCGTCGCCCCCACCGAGGCCGAGGCAGCCCTGACCGCCCTGCGCTCCCTGCCGGAAGGCGCCGAGGCCACCCGCATCGGCGAGGTCCTGCCGGACGGTCCCGCAGGTCGGGTCACCCTGCGCACCCTGGTGGGCGCCCGCCGCATCGTCGACATGCCGCTCGGGGAGCAACTCCCGCGGATCTGCTGACGCGGGTCATGGACATGGGCCGCCGGGGTGTGCGGCGGCCCGCTGCGTCAGGGTGCGAGGTCGGCCAGCAGGACGTCCAGGACGGTCTCCTCCTCGACGCGCACACCGAGTTCGGCGAGGGCCGGGGCCAGGTCAGGGTCCCAGGGGGCGGTCGTGGGGGTGCCGGTCAGGGGTGGGGCCAGGGGAGCGGCGGCGGCTGCGGCGCGGTAGGCGGCGGCGGTGTAGCGCCAGGGGCTCCAGGGGACGCGGCTCAGCAGCGCGCCGGCGATGCGCAGGCCGCCCCAGTCGAAGTCGCCGTGGTAGCGCAGCCGGGATCCTCGGGTGTGGAGGTGGCGCAGCAGGGCGAGGGCGGCGGCCGAGGGCTGGCCCTGGAGGCAGACCAGGGGCGGGCATGCCGGGCCGTGGGTGTCGGCGGCGGTGGCGAGGACGGCCGGGTTCTCGCAGACGTGGACGACCGCGGGTGCCGTCCTCGGCGGGGTGCGGGTGAGCTGGCGCAGGGTCAGGACGGCCGGTTCGCCCGCGTCGGTCATCCAGTCGAGGGCGGGCGTGCCGCGCAGGCCCACGGTGAGGACGGTCGAGGAGAGGGCGTCCCGCAGCAGACCGGCCGACGCCCACGCCTCGCGGCGCCACTCGGCTCCGGCGCCGTCCGGGAAACCGGTCAGGGCACGGACGCCGGACAGGACGAGCGTGGCGAGCGGGGTCCCGTCGTCGAGGGCGTGGGCGTCACCGAGCGTGCCGGCGGCGAAGGCGGCCAGGGACACGGCGGGGTCGGCGGGCAGCGCCCGCAGGGCTGTCGCGGTGCCGGCGAGGAGGCTCTTCGCCGTGGGCGGGGTGCGGGCGAGACGGCGTACGAGACCGTCGCCGCGCAGCCGGTCCGCCCAGTCGGCGAGTTCGGACGGGAGCGCGGCGAGCGGCGTGTACGCGTCCCGCCAGGCGTTCGCCTCCTGCGCGCGGACGTCGGCGAGACGCGGGACGGGGCCGGTGAGCGCGGTCACGGCCGGGGTGAGTCCCCCGGGGCTGATGCCGGAGCGGCGCAGGACGGCGTCCACCGCGTCGAGGCGCACGGTCAGCGAGCCTCCGGCGCGCGGGGCACGGCCCAGCAGGCGCTCGGCGGCGGCCCGCTCGGCGGCGCTGGGAGCGGCCAGGGTGACCGGGCCGGTGAGAGGTTCGTCCCGCTCCAGACGGCGGCGTACGCGCTCGACCAGCCAGCCGAGGCCGGGGTCGCCCAGCAGGCGGGTGAGGCGGCCGTGGTCGATGTGCGGGCCGGGGAGGTCGGGCGTGCTCATGCGGACCGCGCTTCCTGGCCGGGGGCGGCCGGCAGCCGGCCGGGGCGGTCGCGGTCCACATGCGGGCCGGGAGAGCCGGGGGTGCTCATGCCCGCCACCGCTGCGGGCTCGCCGACCGTGAACCTGTGCTCCGACCCGGTGCCGGGGACGCGCTCGACCACAGGGCCGCAGCCGTCGCAAGCGCTCACGCCCACAGCGCCTCCTGGTCGGCATCGGACTCCTCACCGGCCATGAGCCGGTGCTCCGGTTCCGCGCCGCGCAGCCGCTCGCTGCCGTCCCACTCCCAGCGGGTCACCAGGACCGCGGCGATCTCGTCGACCCGGGAGAGCTGGGCGATGGCGATCCCGGGGACCTGCGGATAGCAGGCCCATTCGCGCTCGGACGTCATCACCACGTCCAGGTCGAAGGCGTGCAACAGCCCCAGGCACTTGGCACGCGAGTCGTCGTCCACCCCCGCGAACGCCTCGTCCAGGGTCACCAGGCGCGGGGCGTCGGGGGCGGCGGTGGCGTAGTGGGAGGAGGCGGCGGCGAACAGCGGTACGGACATGGCGAGGACGCGCTCGCCGCCGGAGGCGGGCCCGGTGGCCGGGACCCAGCTGCCGTGCTGGTCGCGCTCGACACCGAACTCGTGCCAGGACCGGTAGTCGAGCGCCGCGGTGAGCACCTCCAGCCAGCCGCCCGCCGCGTCGTCACTCTGCCGACGGGCGATCTCGGCCTGGAGGAACTCCCCGACCGCCGCCCGCTCCTCGGGCGCCCACGCGTCCGCCGACTGCCGCAGCCGCCCCCGGGCCTGCTCAAGACCGGCCGGCGCCTTGCGAGAAGGACGCCACACCAGCCGCAGCCGCATGCCGGTGGACGTGGGCCGCTCCTTCAGCTCGGCGTTCATCGCCCCCACCTGCCGCTCGGCCGCCTGGATCAGCTCCTGCAAGGTCCCCGCGACCTCGGTCAGCAGGTGGGTCTCGAGGATCTCGCGTTCGTGAGCGGACAGGATGCGCGCCAGCTCGGCCACCTCCGTGGCGAGGGCCCCGGCCAGCTCGGGGACCGTCCGCCTGCGGCCCTGGTAGACGATGTCGACGACCATGCCGTCCTCCACCATGGTCGCGGTCGCGGTGTGGCCGCCGCGCGAGAGGGCGTCCTGGAGCTTCTTGTACTCCTCGCTCAGCCGCTTCTGCACCCGCTCCCAGGCCCCGTCGGAGTCGTCGGTGGACGAGAGGTCCGCCTCGACGGCGCGGGCGAGCGCGATCGCCGGGGTCGCCGCCCACGGCCCGCCGTCCGACGCGGGCACGGCCGCCTCGGGCAGGGCGACGGCCAGCAGACCGGTGCCCGCGAACCGCTGGAGCGCGGCGACGGCCTCCGCGCGGGCGGCGGCGGCCTCCCGCACGTCCTTGGCCAACTGCTCGATACGGCCCTCGGCGTGGCCGACGCGGCGGCCGGCCGCGGCGTGTTCCTCGCGGGAGCGGCGCTGGTCGCGCTCGCACCCTGCCAGCGCCTCCGCGGTGGCGGCCAGGAGCCGTTCGAGTTCGGCGACGGCGGTGCCGACCGTGGCCCGCAACGTGGTGTGCCGTTCGTCGGCGGCGGTCGCGAGGCGGGCCGACTCCTCGGCACGCAGCGCCAGTTCGGCCACCCGGGTACCCGCGCTCTCGGCCTCCGCGCGCTCCTCGGCGACGGCGCGTCCGGCGTCGGCCCGCTCGCGCAGGGCGGGCCACAGAGCGGCGAGGACGGCGGTGTAGTCGGCCAGCGCCCGGCGCACAGCCGTCAGTCCCGGCCGGTCGGCCGGCAGATTCACGGCGGCGGCCGTGTCGGTGAGTTCGGCAGTGGCTTCGGCCTCCACGCCGGCCGCTTCGGCCAGTTCCCCGGCGCGTTCGTCCTGGCGGGCGCGTGCCCGGTGGGCGGCGTCCACGGCGGCACCGGCCAGCGCGTGCGCGTGCCGCAGGGCGGCGTCGTCGGGGACGGCGGCCAGCTCGGCGTCCAGGGTCCGGCGACTGCGGGCCACCTCGGCCCGCTCGGCCTCCACCGCCTCCAACCGGCCCGCGACAACGCCGAGTTCCTCGCCCAGGACGGCGATCCGGGACCGGCGCGCCTCCTCGCGGGCGCCCTCACCGACGTACGCGGCACTCTCCTTCGACCAACTGCCCCGCAGCGCGCCGACGCGGAAACGGCCGTCCGCCGCGACCCAGGTGTCGCCCGAACTGTCGGAACCGAGGCCCACGGCAGCCAGAAGACGGGCCACCGTCCGCTCACCGACCTCCAACGCCCGCGCGTCACCGTGGTCCACCGCCGGACGCAGCACCTCGGCGAGCGTGCTCCCGGGAAGCGGGTCACCCGGCGACACCAGCACGTCGTGCCCGTCCCCGCGCAGGGCGGTGCCGTCCGGGCACACCCAGGCGTCCAGCAGCCCGGACGCCTCCAACGCCGCCTCCAGGCCCGCGCGTTCACCGGCACCGACCTGGGCGCGGAAGTCGACAAGGCGCCACAGCGCAGCGCCCGGAGCCCGGTCGCGCACACCGGGGGTACGGGTGTCAGGCGCCGTAGGGCCGCGCTGGCCGCCCGCCTCCAGGTCGCCCAGCTCACGCTCGGCCTCGGCGCGCCGGGCCTCCAGGACGGCCAGCCGCTGCCCGAGCGAGGCCGCCGCATCGGCCAGGTGCGCGGCCCGCGTGCGATGGGCGTCGGCGGTGTGCACGCGTGCGGGGGAGGGGCCGCGCAGGTGCGTGACCCAGTCCTGGAGCGAGTCCAGCAGGCCCGCCGGGTCGGCGGGCTTCAACTCCTCGCAGACATCGAGGTGTTCGCGGACCGAGGCGACCAGCTCCCGGCCCGCCTCGGCAGCGGCCGACTCCGCCTCGGCCTGCCGCCGCGCGGTGTGCCCCGCCTCGCTCTGCGCCTCGTCCAGGCGGCGGGCGGCGGCGCGCCGCTCGGCTGCGGCCTCCTCGGCACGCGCAGCCAACTCCTCCACGTGGTCGAGGGTGCGCCGCCTGCGCGCCACCGACTCCTCGGCCGCGCGCCGCAGTTCGGGCTCCGGCGCCCCCTCGGTGCGGACCTCGCCGTCGAGGCGGGCGGCCGAGGCCGCCTCCCGCGCACGGCCCAGAGTGTCCGCCACCTGCTGTTCGGCCGCCGTCAGGCGCCTTCCGGCCGTCTCGGAGCGGCCCAGCGCCCGCGTGTGCACCTGGGCCGCCTGCTCCCGGTCCGCCTCGGCACGGCGCAGCTCACCGGCCGTACGGCGGGCTCCGGCCGCCGCCTGCTCCAGCTCCCGGGCACTGCGCATCTCGGGGCCCTCGCGCAGCGCGGCGTCCTGCGCCTTGAGGCGGGTGGCGCTCTCCTCCAGGTCCGCGATCCGCCCGGCGATCAGCTCCCGCTCCTCCTCGGCCGCCGCCCTGTCGGTCTGGGCCTGGGCGAGATCGCGGCCCAACTGCTCGTAGCGGGCGTGCTCGTGACGGGGCAGCCGGGCACGGCGGCGGGCGGCGACCCGGGCGTAACGGCGGTAGTGGTCCAGGAAGGCGGAGGCCGCCCGCTCGGCCTCACCGGCCGCCCGCAGCTCCTCCTTCTCCTCGTCCAGGGAACGGAACGCCTCGGCGACGTCGGCGATCACCGCCTGGTCCATCGGCGGCAGCGCCTCGGTCAGGGCCCGCGACAGCGCCGCCTCGTTGGGCCGCTTCGACAACTGCGGCTGGCGCAACTGCACCAACAGGTCCACCAGAGCCGCGTACCGGCGCTCACCCAGCCCGAAGAGGGCCTCGTCCACCGCCCTGCGGTACGCCGTGGCCGTGTCGTACACCATGCCGCGTCCGGCGAGCGCCTCCGCGAGCCGGTCGCGCGACAACGCGGTGCCGGTCGCGTCGAGCAGGCTGAGGTCCGCGCCGATCCGCTGGTCGGTGACGGCGTACCAGTGGCGGGCTATGCCACGCCCCTCCACCGCCTTGAGGCCGCAGGCGAGGGTGAGGAAGTGTTCTTGTCCGTCGGTCTCGTCGCGGCGGCCGAACTCGATCCAGGTGTAGCCGAGCCGCTCGGGGTGCGGATGCTGCCCGCCCAGCAGCAGGTTCCACTCCATGCGCTTGCCCGGGTCCGCGTCGGGCTCCACGCGCCGCGCGGACAGATCGCCGTCCAGCAGGAACGGCAGGGTCAGCGCCAGGACCTTCGACTTGCCGGTGCCGTTGTTGCCCCGCAACAGCAGCCGCCCGTCGCGGAACCAGAACTCCTCGGTGTCGTAGTAGAAGAGGTCCACAAGGCCGATGCGCAACGGCCGCCACCGGCCGGGCGCGGGGGAGGGCAGGGCGGTCACGATCGTTGCGCCTTTCGTACGGATTCCTTGACGACGGTCTCACCGACCGCGTACCGGGCCAGCGCCGGCAGCGGGGAGACACCCCCGGGGACGAGGGCGACGAGGCCGAGCGCGGTCAGCTTGGCCAGCGCCAGCTCCACCAACTCGCCCTCCGCGCCCGGCTGCCGGGCACTCTTGGACCAGAACCCGCCGTGTTCGACGGCCAGTTCCCGCACCCGGCGCTCCAGCTCGGCGCGGCTCACCGCGCTGTTCGAGGCCGCCAGGTGCTCGGCGAGCAGCAGGGTGACATGGCCGTGGGTGCCCTGCTCGGGCATCCGGACGTCGGTCAGGTCGTCCAGCGGGTCGACCATGGCGATCCCCTCGGCCCGCACCTCGGCGACCAGGCCGGTCAGTTCGGTGATCCGGGCGGCGATGAAGGCCCGCTGACGGGTCAGGTAGGCGAGCTCCTCGTCGGTGAGGCCGGCGTAGTACAGCACAGGGTCGTCCAACAGACGCCTGGTCAGGCGCTGGCGGACGGCGCGGAAGCGCAGTTCGTCGCTGTCCAGGGCGCTCTCGGCGGTCAGTTCGGCCAGCCGGTCCTCGAAACCGCCGGCGCCGATCAGGGACGGGCCGCGGCGGGCGGCGAGCAGACCGGCCAGGACGCGGCGCTGGACGTCGTAGAGCACGTCGCCCGCCCCGCTGACGTAGGCGTCCTCGTCCCCGGCCACCCGCCGCAGTACCCCGTAGTGCATGAGGAGCCGGACCACCGCCGCCAGGTCGAGGCGTTCGTCGCGGCGCTCCAGCGTGAACGCGATACCGGCCGCGGCCAGATGAGGATCGGCGGCGTCCAGGACCACCTGTTCGGCGAGCCGCCCCAGCGCGATCTGCGCCTCGCCCCGCTCCAGCGCGGCCAGCGCCAGGCACAACAGCACATAGCGGCGCCGGGTGAAGGGGACGCGGGCACGGGACGCCTCGCGCGCCGGATGCGTCGGGTCGGCCAGCGTGCCGGGCGTCCGGCCGAGACGCGCCGCCTCCGCGTCCACCCGCAGCGGCCAGCCGGTGTTGCGGTCGAACCAGTCGCGCAGGTCGGCGGCGTGCCGGCGCACCAGCCGGAACTCGTCGGCGTGCGGGCCGTGCGCGAGCAGCAGCGGCTCCTTGAGCAGGGCGCGGGCGGCCTTGTGGAACTCGGCGGTGCGCCGGTTCTCCAGTACCTCGCCCAACGGTGTGGTCATGGCCGCCCTTCTCCAGTGATGATCTCGACGGTGTGGTCAGGGCCGCGGAAGACACCGCCGGGCGTCCGTATTTCGGCCGTCGTCCCGTCCGCCAGGGCGGTGAGCCGGATCTCCATCGTGCCGTCGTTGCTGGTCGCCACGGTCGTCGTCATGCCGGGCCGCCAGGTGGCGAGGGCGTCACCCAGCAACTGGAGGAAGAGGCGGAAGGAGAGTGGGTCCAGTTCGCCGAGCGCGGACAGCCGGGTGACGCCGCCGGTCGCCAGGCGGGCGCGGGCCGCCGCGATCTCCTGCGTCTGCTTCGCGGCGATCTCGGCCAGGCGGCGCCGCTGCTCGGAGCGGTCCTGCACCCGGCGGGCCTTGCCGCGCCGCTCGTAGCTGCCCGTACGGCGCAACTGCGGGCTGATGCGCAGCGGTTCGGCCTCGGCCCACGGGGTGGATGCGGCCACCGGGCGGGCCGTGCGCCGGTCGAGGGTGGCGGCGTCGACGGTGAGGTGGCGTGCCGGGTACAGGCCGAACGCGGCCCGCCACAGGCGGTGGCGTGCCGCGTCGTCGGGGGCCTCGGCGAACCAGCGGGCCAGCGCGCGGAAGTCCGCCGAGCGGTCCGAGCGCCCGGCCCGCCGCTCGTTCAACTGCCGGACCACCGCCAGGAGTTGCGGGATCGCCCCGAGGGCACGGCCCCGCAGCAGCCGGGCCTGCGACTCGCGGCCGTCCGCCGACACGAACCAGGCGGCCAGCCCCGACCACTTCGCCGACCACCGCTCGTACGCCCGCGCCTCGGCATCGACGGCCTCGTCCGGAGCGGCGTCGGCCGCCTCCCGCGCCGCCGCCAGGCGCAGCAGCGCGTCCACCCGGCCCCGCTCCTCCAACTCGCCGATGAGCAGGGCGATCCGGCCGCCCAGGGTGATCAGGTCCTGGATGAAGCGTTCCAGGTACTGGATCAGCCGGTCCTTGTAGGCGAGGAAGACCTCGACGTCCACCTCGTGCAGGTCGATCGTGCGCTGGAGGGAACCCATGAACGCCCGCGCGTTCTCCGCCAGCGCCTCGAACCGGGCGGTCAGCGCGGACAGCGCCAGGTGCGCCTTGGCCGCGTCCGGATCACCGGTGAGCACCAGCAGGGCCCGCAGCTGCGTGACGATGTCGTGCAGGGCCACCGCCTGGAGCGCGCCGCGCCGTCCCAGCGCCTCGTCGTACACGGACAGCGCCTGCTCGGTGGCCTCGCCGGCTCGGGTGAGCTGGTAGATGAAGCGCTTGCGGTAGAAGTCCTCGACCGCCGTCACCCGGGACGTGTCCGGGTCCGCCCGCAGATTGCCCCAGCCGACGAGGCTGTCGAGGGCCTTGGCCACGGTGTCCTGGTCGGCGGGGCGGTGTTCCGGCTCCAGCGCCGCGTGCACGTCCTCGGGCCGCAGGTGCACCGCGAAGCGCTCCTTGGCCGTGAGGAACACGCGCATCACCCGGCGGTAGAGGGCCGCGTTGGGCGCGCTGAGATGGGCGAAGGGGGCGTACTCGGCTCGGGTGGGTTCGGAGGGCGTCGACGTCATCGTCCGGCCATTGTTCCTGATGTGCACCCCACTTCCGTAACCATGGCCATGGGGTCACTCAAGGTGATTTCAGGGTCGAGGGGACGCGACGACCAGTTCCGCGAGGTCCAGGAAGGCGCGCGTCGTCGACGCCCGCAGCCGGTCCGGCGCCCAGTGGGTCGAGCGCAGCGCGTTGTCGAAGGGAACCCGGACCGTCCGGGCGGGACCGATGCCCAGCTCCTGGACGAAGCCCGGGGACAACCGGGTGCGCACAGAGCTGTCGAGAAGCGTGGTCACCACAACGGCCTCGTCGACCAGACGCTGGTGTCCGCTGTCGCGCAGCGCGTCGAGCGTGCGCAATGCCCCGTCGAGGGACAGGTAGTGGGAGCCGCAGCACAGGATCAGCCGGTCCGTGTGATTCAGGACGGCGTCGGCCGGCCAGCCCAGGAGGCGGGGCGACCAGTCGGCGAGCACGAAGGAGTAGTACGGCGCCGTGTGCTCCAGCACGCGCGTGTACTCCTGCGCGTGCAACGGGTTGGGGGTGTAGCGGCCCGGACGATGGGCGGCGATCTGGAGGCCGGACGTGAGCCGTGTGGTGAGGGCGCGGACGTCCGCGTACGCCGGACCGGTCCGCAGGGCGGCGAGATCCCGCAGGGTGGCCGGGTTGCGGTCGGTGAGGAATCCGTCGAGCGCCCCCTCCGAGGGAGCGCCGTCGAGGGCCAGGACCGGCTCACCCCGCACGGTGGCGAGGACGGAGCCCAGCATCACCGTCGTCGTGGCCCGCCCGCTGTGCGGGCCCGCGCCGACCAGAGTCAGCCGCCTGCTGTACGGCAGCGGAACCCGCAGTCTCCCCATACGGGCCTCCGCCTCCCGGCGTCCCGGGCCGAGACGCGGCAACCGCAGCGGGAGATCACCGGGGGTCTCCCGAGGCAGGGCGAGCGGAACCCGGGCGAGGGCGTCGCCGCGGCCGACGGTGTGGGCCTGAGCGGCGCCGGGACGGTGCAGGGCGACGTACCGGGCCAGCGCGTCGGCGATCTCGCTCGCGGCCGGCCGCAGCCCGGGATCCGTCTCCTGGCAGCGCAGCACCAGCCTCCTGAGCGGCTCCCAGGTATCGCCCTGCCACAGGTGCATCCCCTCGGGCAGCCCCGGCACCCGCAGCCCCGCCTTGGTGCTGATGAGCTGGAGCAGCCCGCCCAGCGAGCGCACGTTGTCCGCGGCCGTGGGGACGGGTCCAGCGCCCAGATGGTGCCCGTCGACGACGCAGTCCGAGAGGCCACCCAGCACGACGGTCCGGCGCAGCACGTAAACGGTGTCGGCGCCGAGGTCCGCGAGGACCAGACCCGAAGCGTGGCACTGGGCGAGGGCGCTGGCCAGGTGGTACCCGACCAGGAGACCGCGGAGCGTGTCGAAGGGGGCGGCTCTGCGGCGGAACGCCTCGTCGACGAACTCACCGAGGTGGACGGGGCGTGCCCGGGGCGACTCGCTGTCCACGACCGGTGTCATCGCGAGCCACGGCGGGGAGTCCTCGAACCCGGTCCCGAGCAGCGCCGGAGCGTACGGTCCCTGGAGCCGGGTCAGCGCCTGCGCCTCCACCTCCAGCAACCGCGCGTTCGAGGCGGGCCGGTCCGGCCGCGGGACCCGCAGCACGGCATCCGCACCACCGTCGGCGACCGCCCGGTAGAGCAGCGTGCGCCTCCCTGGACGCCGGCCGCGCAGCGCGTACGGGCCCAGTCGGACGGGATCCTGGCCGGTGAGCGGTCCCCAGTCGTCGGCCGCTTCGGGGACCGCCTGCTCCGGGTCCGCGCCCGGCAGCGGTGAGCCGCGTTCGAAGGACACCCCGAACCGGCTGAGCAGCCGCCGCTCGACGCTGGTGAACGGCTGGTGTGCGGCGGGCAGTTGGGCGGAGCCCTCGGGGTGGGCCAGCCAGGAGGGGAAGTCGGGGGACCGGCCGGCCAGCTCCTCCAGTCGGCGGCCGATCAGGCGGTTGGTGCGCAGGAGCTCGGCCTGCGGCACCGCGTGCAGCAGGACCGCCTTGGCGTCCTCGGAGAAGTCGAACACCCGGTGTTTCGCGGGCAACGGCCCCGGCACGGGTGCGGGATGCGGCCGGATCAGGCCGCCGAGGAATACTTCCGCCAGGTGCGAGGGCCGTGCCGCGGGCACCTCGCGCTGCACCAGTCGCATCACCGGCACCGACAGCGGGGTCACCGCCGCGAGGTGGGCCGCCAGGCGGTACGCCTCCGGGGTGGCCGCGTCCCGGAAGTGCTGGGCGCTGCCGGCCTCGCGCGGCGCGGCGACGGCCCCGTCCCGGTCGGAACGGTCGAGCAGCGGCAACTCCGCGGTGGCGCCGGGTGAGGCGAGCAGCCGTGCCCAGCGGTGCAGGGACGCGACGGTCGGCTCCAGGACGGCTACCGGTACCCCCTCGAAGACGGCCAGCTCAGGAGGGAGCACCGGATCGGTGATCCCCCAGAACGCGCCGGGGCTGCCGATCCGCCGGGTGGTGACCTGCCAGTGCCCGGCGGCGATACCGGACGCCTCCCACAGCTCGGGCGGCAGGGTGTGCAGGACCGCGACCGGTCCGTGCGCCGCCCGCCCGGCCAGCAGGCTGTGCAGGGTGCCGGTGCGCCATGCGGCTCCCATGCCGTCGCTGACGACCAGGACGAGAGTCCGGCCCGACGGGTCGTTGATCGCGGAGAGCGGCAGTCCGGGACTGTCGGGCTCGAACGCGCCCGCGTGCAGGCGCGGCTCGCGGCCCCGCGTGTCGAGGCCGAACACCCGGGTGCTGGCGAAGGCGCCCAGCCGCTCCAGCAGGACCCGCAGTTCGGTACCGAGCCGGTGCCACAACAGCATGGACAGGCCGTCGTCCACGAGCAGAGCGAGGCGCAGCCGGCGCTCTCGCACCGGGCGCTGCACCACGTCCGGCAAGCCGGTCTCGGCGAATCGGGCGGCGGTGCGCTTCTCGTCGATCTCCACACGATGGCGGCTGTCGCTGCGAAGCCTCAGCGGTCTCAGCGCGCGGCCCACGGCGAGTTCGTCGCCGAGTGCCTTGTCCTCGGGGACGCGGACCGGCATCGCCCTGCGGGATTCGGGCCGCGACCCCGGCGACGGGACCGGCGGTGCCTGGCGAGCGGCTCCGTACAGGGCCGAGGGGATGAGGTCGGGCAGGTCCGGATCGTCCGGGTCGGGCTGCCGGGGCTCGACGGCGGTCCGGTCCGGCTCGGGAGCGGGAGCGGGTGGGGGCGGGGGCTGCGGGAGCGGCGAGGCCGGTCGTGGAGACAGGGGGGCGTCCGTGTTCGCGGTCAGCCGGCGGGCCAGCCACAGGACGTCGAGGATCTGGTCGGCATCCAGTTCCCGCATGCCGTACCCGCACGCCCGCAGGATCCGCAGGACCTCGTCCAGCCGCTCCCCGCCACCCGTCATCGTCACAGAGCTCCGGTCAGCTGGTGCAGCACGGCGTCGAGCAGCCCTTCCGCGTCCAGGTCGACCCCGCCCGTGCGCAGGAAGACGGCGTTGAGCAGTTGGTCGGTGGCGAGCTCACCAGGCGCGCGGCGGCCCAGGAACGCCTCGATCAGGTCGTCCGCCTCGCGCATGACCTCCTCACCCAGATGCGCCGCGACGATGGCCCGCAACCGATCCGCGTCCGGCACCGGCAGGGCGAGCCGGACACACCGGCGGAGGAACGCGGGCGGGAAGTCCCGCTCACCGTTGCTGGTGATGACGACGACGGGGAACTCCGTGCACTGGACGCGCCCCCGGTGCACCCGGACCGTGCCGCCGTGGTCGTGGGTCTGCACCTCGACGTCGGCCATGTCCTCCGGGAGCCTGGAGAGTTCCCCGATCTCGAAGACGCCCTCCTCGAAGACGGTGAGCAGGTCGTTGGGCAGGTCGACATCTCCTTTGTCCATCTCGTCGATGAGCAGACAGCGCGGCGCGGCCGTCGGCACGAGCGCGGTGCCGAGCGGGCCGAGGCGGACGAACGTGCCGATGGACGGCTCGCGTTCGCCGCGGTCCCGACTGAGCGCCGCCTCGTGCAGACGGCCGATCGCGTCGTAGCCGTAGAGGGCCTCCTCCACGGTGGAGCGGCTGTTGACCGGCCAGCGCAGCAGCTCGCCCAGACCCAGCTCGTACGTGATCGCGTGGGCCAGGGACGACTTGCCGGTCCCGGCCGGTCCGGTGACCAGCAGCGGGCGGCGCAGATGGAGCGCGGCACTGACGACGTCGGCGTGCCGGGGCTCGATGAGGTACGGCCGTTTCGGGCCCGGCCCCGGGACCGGCGAGAAACGGCGCCACGGCGGGGCGGGCGGGAGGGCGACGGACCTCGGAATGCTGTCGCCCCGGAAGAGGCGCCAGTCCGCCTCGGAACCGGACGCGGATGTCATGCGCTCTCCTGTGGCTCGCTCAGCTGTAATCGGGGCACGGCACGGTCGGCGTCGGCCCAGGCGAGGACCGGACGGCCGGGGAACCCGGGCCGTCCGGCCAGAACGTTCGCGCGGTAGCCGCGCACTTCGTCCGGCAGCTCCCGCGTGGCGACCTCGGCCATCCACTTGACGACATGCGACCTCCCGTTCGAGCCGCGGTCCCACACCACCACAGGGATACCCAGGACGAGGCAGGTCTGCACGATCCTGCGTCGTGACGGACCGGGCGGTACATCCACGAAGACGCAGACCGTGTCGAGCCGGTTGACCAGTTCCGGGTAGACCGTGTCAGGACTGACGGACTCGTCGACCGTGAACGGTCCACCCGAGTCGAGCCGACTCCATCTGGTGCGCCAGTGGGACAGGAAACGCCCGTGCCGGCGCAGCAGTTCGGGACAGTGCACGACCACCGGGAACTCCACCCCGAGCACCCCGGGCACGAGTTCTCCCGGCAGCCGCGCCGCCCACTCGTCCACGGGCAGGTCGAGGCTGTCCCGGTCCACGAGCACCTCGACCATCGGTGGCGGGGCGCCCTCGGCGGCGGGCGAGAGGGAGGTGACGACCCGCAACACCTCCCGGGCCGCCTCCGACGGCGTGTACGACACGACGCTCTCGGTCGACACCCGCCGCGGCCCGGACCCCTCGTCGCACCAGATCCCCAGCCGATGCCGGCCCGGCCGGGCCCGGGTGACCTCCACCAGCACCCGCACGCGCACGGAACGCTCCCGCGCCGAGCGGGCCCACACCAAGGCGTCCTCCCGCCGCTCGCTCAGGGCGCCCCGCGCGACGCCGAGCCGCGCGGCCACCCCCTTCGTCCACAGCCGCAGTTCCGCCCGCAGAGGCTCCGCGCACAGCTCGGCGACGTACTCCATGGCACGCAGCAGCGCCGGAACCCTTCGTTCCCCTTCGGTGAGGCGGCCGTCCCCGGGCAGCGCCTCCAACTGTCCGACCAGACTGTCGAGATCCTTGCCGTCGGGGTAGACGGCCAGGTGAGGGAGAGCGGCGCGCACCGCCTCGGCCAGTCGCCCGCGCTCCGCGCGGCCCATGAGCAACAGATGCCCGCGGAGTTCGGCGTACTCCTGTGGGGTCAGCAGCAGGGCGGCCGGCACGAGACCGGCCGCTGCCAGGACGCGGTCGGCGCCGCTGCCGGCTTCACCTCGCAGAAGAGCGGTGAGGGCGGGCAGGGCGCGTGGGTGCGTGAAGAGGAACGCGGCGAACTCCTCGGGCGTCGGCGGGGTGACGTCGCTCGCGTACCGGACACCGCAGGCCCGGGCCAGCCGCCGGCCGTACTCGACGCGTCCGTTGCCCGGGGGCAGCAACTCCGCCAGGAGATCCGCCAGCACCCCGAGGGCGGGCTCGTCGGGGTCGAGCACATCGGTCGCCGCGACGTCCAGCACACCCAGCGGGCGCAGTTCGTCCTCGATGCGCTGCCAGGGGATGACCATGCTGCGCCGGATCGTGTCCTGAGGGCTGTACGACCCGGAGACCGGGTCCCGGTCCGGCACGGTGTTAGCGGCGACCAGGCCGACCACGGCGTGGTGGTCCACGGACCACAAGGGGCTGCCGCTGTAAGCGGGACCCACGGCCTTCCCGGTGGGTGCCCCGTCGACGTAGCCCACGGGGCCCGCGATCAGGGTGACGGTGACCTCGGCGACCGACTCCTGGAGGGCGCTGCCGTGCCAGGCCAGCGCCCGCTGCCGGAGCGCCATCGCGGTCCTGCGCGGTGGCGCGGGCAGGTCGTGCGACGTCCCTTCGAGCCGCAGCACCGCCAGGTCACCGAGCCAGGTGCGGGCGCCCGTGCGGACCCTCTCGCCGTTCGCGGAACGCGGCGGGATCCAGTGCTCGACACGCGCGTAGTACCGACGGGAGCCGAGCGTGCCGTGCAGGTCCACCGGAATCATCCTGAGGTCCGGATCGCGGGGGTCGGACCAAGCGCGGCCCAGCGCGTCGTTGACGACATGGGCGCAGGTCAGGACGGTGCCGGCGCCGACCACCATGCCCGCACCCGCGATCCGGTCGGTGTCCGCGCGGCGCACCGAGACCACATGGTGGGCCGGATCCTCGTCCGAGGCCGTCTCGTCCAGGAACCAGCTCACCGCTCACTCCGCCGCAGTCGGGACCGTTGTCCAGGTGGCGGTCACGGTGAGATGAGCCTGCCCGCTTCCGCCGACGATCCCGAGCCTCAGGTCCTGCCCGACCTGCACTCCGAAAGTCACACTCAGCTCGCCGGGCGGCTCGGGCACAGCCCGCACGGCGTCGTGCACCTCTTGCAGAAGCGGCCCCAGCGGGCGCAGCGCCAGACGCAGAGCACCCGCCGTGAACTCGGCGGCGACCCGCCTCCCGGAGGCCACCGGGACGACGGTCCCCATGCCCTCGGGAAGGTCGTCGTCCTGCTCGGACGCGTATCCGTCCGGAGTCGCGGTCAGCAGGAACCTCACGGGCGTTCCGTCGATGAACTCCCCATCCAAAACCGTGGACATGACCACATTGTGACCCAACTCGCCCAGTCTGGCAGCCCGTTCACCAGGACGACCGCGACCTGCCGCAAAGAAGAAGGTCTTGCGCGCATGGCTGTGCCGGTGCCCTGCGCATCAGGGTCTCAGGTGGGGATGTCATGGACTTCTCGGCGACCGTGACCCGCGGCGTGGACGTCTGGATGCCCGTGGCCGCACCCCACAACAGGGCCCGGGCCACGGCGACCGAGGCGGTGTCGGTGAACCCCAGCCCCGTGAGCGGCGCCCTCGCCGTCGAGCCGTCCACGACGGACTGCCGACTGATGGCCCTGGCGAACCTTCACACCAACGCGACCACCTTCTGGGACCCGCTGACAACGGTCAGTCCTGCGGTCCCGCCACCGTCACCGTGCTCAGGGCCGAACGGCCCCCATCCGGACCCTGTCCGGCACTCCCTCCTGGTGATCACGGCCGCGAGCATCGAAGAGCCGGACACGAGGCACGAGGAGAGGAACGGCGATGACCGTGACCACGGCGGCGGACAGCCGTACGGCCTGGCGGGGCTTCGAGGGGAGCGGCTGGCGGGAGCGGATCGACGTGCGCGACTTCATCCAGGCCAACTACACCCCGTACGAGGGCGACGCGGACTTTCTGGCCGGCCCCACCGACCGCACCCGCGCCGTCTGGGAGAAGGTCAGCGCGCTGTTCCCCGAGGAGCGCGCCCGCGGCGTCCTCGACGTCGACACCGCCACCCCCTCCACGATCACCTCCCACGCCCCCGGCTGGATCGACCGCGACCGCGAGCTGATCGTCGGCCTCCAGACCGACGCCCCGCTCAAGCGCGCGATCATGCCGGGCGGCGGCCTGCGCATGGTGGAGAGCGGCCTGCGCGCGTACGGCTACGAACCCGACCCGTTCGTGACGAGGGTCTTCGGGACGTACCGCAAGACCCACAACGACGGCGTGTTCGACGCGTACACCCCCGAGATGCGCGCCGCCCGCCGGGCCGGCGTCATCACCGGCCTCCCGGACGCCTACGGACGCGGACGGATCATCGGCGACTACCGGCGCGTGGCCCTGTACGGCACGGACCGGCTGACCGAGGCCAAGAAGGCGGAGCGGGCCCTGCTGGACGCCCGCCCCTCCAGCCCCGACGTCATCCGCGACCGGGAGGAACTCGCCGAGCAGATCAAGGCGCTGGGCGAACTCACCACGATGGCCGCCTCCTACGGCTGCGACGTCTCCCGCCCCGCAGCCACCGCCCACGAGGCCGTCCAGTGGCTCTACCTCGGCTACCTCGCGGCGGTGAAGGAGCAGAACGGCGCCGCGATGTCGCTCGGCCGCACCTCCACCTTCCTCGACGTCCACCTCCAGCGCGACCTCGCGGACGGCGTCCTCGACGAGACCCGCGCCCAGGAACTGATCGACGACTTCGTCATCAAGCTCCGCATCGTCCGCTTCCTGCGCACCCCCGAGTACGACGCCCTCTTCTCCGGCGACCCGACCTGGGTGACGGAGTCGATCGGTGGCATGGGCGCCGACGGCCGCACCCTGGTCACCCGCACCTCCTTCCGCTTCCTCCAGACCCTGTACAACCTCGGCCCCGCCCCGGAACCCAACCTCACCGTGCTGTGGTCGCCCCGACTGCCCGCCGGGTTCAAGGAGTTCTGCGCGCGGGTCTCCATCGACACCAGCGCCGTCCAGTACGAGTCCGACGACCTGACCCGTCCGCGCACCGGCGACGACACCGCGATCGCCTGCTGCGTCTCCGCGATGGCGGTCGGCCGCCAGATGCAGTTCTTCGGCGCCCGCGTCAACCTCGCCAAGGCCCTGCTGTACGCCGTCAACGGCGGCCGGGACGAGATGACCGGCGACCAGATCGCACCCCCGGCGCCCCCGCTGACGGGGGAGTACCTGGAGTACGAGGAACTGTTCGCGGCGTACGACAAGGTCCTCGACTGGCTGGCGCAGACCTACGTCAACACCCTGAACGTCATCCACTACATGCACGACAAGTACGCCTACGAACGCCTGGAGATGGCCCTGCACAACCACCCCGTGCACCGCTTCATGGCGTGCGGCATCGCGGGCCTGTCGGTCGCCGCGGACAGCCTCTCGGCCGTCAAACACGCACGCGTGAAGGTGTTCCGGGACGCCACCGGCCTCGCCGTCGACTTCCGCACCGAGGGCGACTTCCCCGCGTACGGCAACAACGACGACCGCGTCGACCGGATCGCCGTCGGCCTCGTCGAGTCGTTCATGGCGAAGGTGCGCCGCCACCCCACGTACCGGAACGCCGAGCACACCCAGTCCGTCCTGACGATCACCTCGAACGTCGTCTACGGCAAGCACACCGGCAACACCCCCGACGGCCGCCGCGCCGGACAGCCCTTCGCGCCCGGCGCCAACCCGATGAACGGCCGCGACCGGCACGGCGTCGTCGCCTCCGCGCTGTCGGTGGCGAAACTGCCGTACGAACAGGCCCGCGACGGCATCTCCCTCACCACGACCATCACCCCGGAGGGCCTGGGCCACAACCCCGCCGAACGCGCCGGGAACCTGGTCGGCATCCTCGACGCCTACACAGCCACCGGCGGCTTCCACATGAACGTCAACGTTATCGACCGCGCCACCCTCCAGGACGCCATGGACCACCCGGAGAAGTACCCGGACCTGACCATCCGCGTCTCCGGATACGCCGTCAACTTCGTCCGCCTGACCCGCGAGCAGCAGCTCGACGTCATCAGCCGCACCTTCCACGGAACGCTGTGACCGCCACGACCGGCCGGATCCACTCCTGGGACCTGTCCACCGGCGTGGACGGCCCCGGGACCCGGTTCGTCCTGTTCGTGTCCGGCTGCCCGCTGCGCTGCCTGTACTGCGCCAACCCCGACACCTGGCACCTGCGCGACGGCCGGGAGACGACCGTCGACGAGGTGATGGCCAGGATCGAACAGCACCGCCCCTTCCTCACCGCCTCGGGCGGCGGCGTCACCCTCACCGGCGGCGAACCACTCCTCCAGCCCGCCTTCACCGGCGAGATCCTGCGCCGCTGCAAGGCGCTCGGCCTGCACACCGCCCTCGACACGTCCGGCTTCCCCGGCGCCCGCGCCGACGACACCCTCCTCGCCCGCACCGACCTCGTCCTGCTGGACATCAAGTCCTTCGACATCCGGGCCTACCGGCGCCTGACCGGCGCCCACCTCGCCCCCACCCTCACCTTCGCGACCCGCCTCGACCGCCTCGGCGTCCCGATGTGGATCCGCTACGTCCTGGTCCCCGGCTGGACCGACGACCCCGACGCCGTCGACGGCCTGGCCCGCTTCGTCGCCGGCCTCGGCTCCGTGGACCGCGTCGACGTCCTGCCCTTCCACAAGCTCGGCGCCCACAAGTACGACACCCTCGGCATCCCCTTCCCGCTGCGCGACACCCCGACCCCGTCCCCGGACCTCACCGAGAGCGTCCGCGCCCGCTTCCGGGACCACGGAGTGCCCGCCTACTGACGCCCCTCCCAGGCCCTGTACGCCGCCACCGCCGTCGGCAGAGTCGGGAAGATCCGCTCCTCCCCGACCGACTCCACCAGCCCGTACGCCCGCAGGTCGGCCAGCAGATCCTGCTTCACCCGCGCGAGCGCGAACACCACACCCCGGCGCCCGAGTTCACGGCGCAGCTCGTCGACGGCGTCCAGCGCCGTGATGTCGACCTCGACGTTGGCCTCCGTGTTGAGGACGAACCAGCGCACGGGAGTGGTCTGTCCGTCGACGGCGGCCAGCGCCCGGTGCCTGAAGTTCTCCGCGTTCGCGAAGAACAGGGGCGAGTCGTAGCGGTACACCAGCAACCCGGGGACCGTACGCGCCTGCGGATAGTCGTCGACGTCGTGCATGCCGGCCACCCCCGGCACCAGCCCCTCGACCGCGTCGTGCGGACGCGCCACCCGGCTCAGCAGCTCCGCCACCGACAGGCCGACGGCCACGATCACCCCGTAAAGGATGTCCAGCGCCAGCACCCCGGCCAGACAGCCCAGCGCGAGGAGCAGTTCGCGGCGGCGGAAGGACGCCAGGCGCCGGAAACCCGCGAGGTCGATCATCCGGGTCGCCGCGTACACGACGAGCGCGCCGAGGACCGCCGAGGGCATCCGGGTCAGCAGCGGGCTCAGGAACAGCAGGACGGCCAGCACCAGCGCGCCCGCGACCAGCGAGTACGCCTGGCTGCGGGCGTGCGCCGAGGCGGCCAGCGCGGTACGGCTCGCGCTGCTCGACACCGGGAAGCCGTGCAGGACGCCCGCGCCGAGGTTGGCCGCGCCCAGCGCCAGGAACTCCTGGTCGGCGTCGATCCCGGGACCGTCGCTGAACGCCCGCGCGGTGAGCACGAAATCCGTGTAGGCGACCAGCAGCACGCCCAGCGCGGGCAGGACCAGGTGCGGCAGCTCGCCGAGATCGGGGAGGGCCGCGCTCGGCAGGCCGGACGGGACCTCGCCGATCACCTTCAGGCCGTACCGCCCGTCGAGGTCGAACACCGCGACGGCGGCCGTGGACAGGACGACCACGAGCAGCGGGCCGGGCACGGACCGTGTGGCCGTCAGGAGGAGGAACGCCAGGGCGACGGCGGACAGGATCGCGGTCGCCGGGTGGACGTCCGGGACGTGGCGGACGAAGGACCACAGCTGGGGGAGGAACTCCTCGCCGGACGTGCGGACGCCCGTCAGCTTCGGCAGCTGGTCCACCATCATGATCAGGGCCACGCCGGTCAGATAGCCGACGAGGACCGGGCGCGACAGCAGGTCCGCGAGGAAGCCCAGCCGTACCGCACGCGCGGCCAGGCACAGCAGGCCGACCGTCACCGCGAGGGCCGCCGCGAGCGACGCGTACCTCCCGGGGTCACCGGCCGCGAGCGGCGCGACCACCGTGGCCGTCATCAGCGCGGTCGTCGACTCCGGGCCCACCGACAGCAGCCGCGAGGAACCGAACACGGCGTACAGCCCGAGCGCCGGCAGGATCGCCCACAGCCCGGCGACCGGCGGCAGCCCCGCCACCCCCGAATACGCCATGACCTGCGGCACCAGGTACGCGGCCACCGTCACCCCGGCGAGCAGGTCGCCGGTCAGCCACGTACGCCGGTAGCCCCGCAGCGTGACGAGACCGGGCGCCAGCCGGTGCCATCGGGGGGCGTGCCTGTCCTCGGGCATCTCCTGCCTTCCGCCGGGGTTCCTCATGATCCACCTCGGTACGACCGGACGCGAGCATCGCGCTGAACGGTCCCGGGGGACAGGGCCGTTCGGCCCCTCGGCGGCGGACCTTCGGCATCCGGCGGTGGTGAGGCCGGGGGAGAAGGGTGAGGGGTGTCGGGCAACGACCTGACCATCCTCGAAGGGAAACCACCGCCATGGCCGTGCACGAGCACTTCCACCGTCTCCCGCTCCTCCGTACCCGCGCGGGCGAGGCCGTGCGCACGCACAGTGCATCGGCGTACGCGTTCGCGTCGTTGCGGCTGGTCACCGGGTTCGTGTTCCTGTGGGCGTTCCTGGACAAGACGTTCGGGTTCGGTTACGCCACCGCGTCCGGCAAGGGCTGGATCGACGGCGGCTCACCCACCAAGGGCTTCCTGTCCCACGTCGCCGCCGGACCGATGGAGTCGACGTTCCACTCCTGGGCCGGGGACGCCTGGGCGGACTGGCTGTTCATGCTCGCCCTCCTCGGTATCGGCCTCGCGCTGGCCGCCGGGGTCGCGCTGCGGATCGCCGCCGTCGCCGGGACCGCGCTGATGGCGTTCATGTGGATCGCCGAATGGCCGCCCGCCAAGCACCTCTCCGACGGCACCGCGAGCATGTCGACGAACCCGTTCGCCGACTACCACCTCGTCTACGCGATCGTCCTGATCGCCCTCGCGGCCGTCGCCGCCGGCGACGCACTCGGCCTCGGGCGCGCATGGGCCCGCCTCCCGGTCGTCCGCGACCACGCCTGGCTCCGCTGACCAGCCGAACCCCGGACGCGCGGTGGGCCCGCTCCCTCGGCCCACCGCGCCCATCCAAGGAGACGACCACCGTGCCCCGTACCGTGACCGTCGGTCTCGACGGCTCCCCCGAAAGCCTCGCCGCCGCCGAATGGGCCGCCGCGCTCGGCCTCCCGCTCGACCTCGTCCAGGTCTGGGAACCGGTCCCCGCGCCGATGGCCCAGGCCCCGCTCCTGGGCCCCGAGACCCACCAGCACTGGACCGACCGCATCCCCCGCGAAGCAGCCGCCGGCCTCCGGCTGAGCCACCCCGGCATCGAGGTGACCACCACGCAGGTCACCGGCCACCCCGCCGACGCCCTGATCGAGGCGGCGAAGGACACCGAACTCCTCGTCCTGGGCTCACGCGGCCTCGGCGGGACCGTCGGTTTCCTGCTCGGCTCCGTCGGCCTCAGCGTCCTGGCCCACGTCCAGCACCCCGTGGTCTTCGTCAAGAAGGACGCGCGGATCTCCACCGGCCCCGTCGTCCTCGGCCTGGACACGGACCACCCGGACGCCACCCTGATCACCTTCGCCTTCGAGACCGCCGCCCGCCGCGCCGCACCCCTGCGCGTGGTGCACGCCTGGAACCCGCCCCCGTACATCGCGTACGGCACCCCCGCCGACCCGGCCCTGCACGAAGCGCTCCTCCAGGGCGAGGCCGAGAGGCTGGCCGAGACCCTGCGGCCCTGGCGCCGCGAGCACCCCGGCGTGGAGGTCACCGAGCAGGTCCGCTTCGGCAACCCCGCCGTCCGGCTCGTGGACGCCGCCCGTGACGCGTCCCTGGTCGTCGTCGGACGCCGTACCCGCCACAACCCGTTCGGCATCCACATCGGCCACGTCACCCACGCCGTCCTGCACCACTGCGCGGCCCCCGTCGCCGTCGTCCCCCACGACTGACCCCCGGAGAAGAGGAACAGACATGAAGGCAGCGGTCGTACGAGCTTTCGGCGAGCCCCTGGTCATCGAGGAACGCCCCGACCCGCAGCCCGGTCCCGGCCAGGTCCGCGTCCTGGTCGAGGCGTCCGGGCTGTGCCACACCGACATCCACGCCGCGCGCGGCGACTGGCCCGTGAAGCCGGCTCCGCCGTTCGTCCCCGGGCACGAGGGCGTCGGGCTGGTCGAGGCGCTCGGTGAGGGCGTCACCACGCTCGCCGTCGGGCAGCGGGTCGCCGTACCGTGGCTCGGCCGGACGTGCGGGCGGTGCGAGCACTGCCTGTCCGGGTGGGAGACGCTGTGCGAGGCGCAGGTCAACACCGGGTACGGCTGCGACGGCGGGTACGCGGAGAAGATGCTCGCCTGGGCCGACTTCGCGCAGCCGGTGCCCCAGGGGGTCTCCCCGTTCGACGCCGCGCCGCTGACCTGCGCCGGCGTCACCACGTACAAGGCTCTCAAGGTCGCGGGGGTACGGCCCGCGCAGCTCGTCGCCGTCTCCGGCGTCGGCGGGCTCGGGCACCTCGCCGTGCAGTACGCCAAGCTCGCCGGGGCCACCGTCGCCGCGATCGACGTCACCGACGACAAGCTCGACCTCGCCGCACGCCTCGGCGCCGACCTCGTCATCGACGCCCGCAAGGAGAACGTCGGCGAGGTCCTGAAACGGCACGGCGGGGCCCACGCGGCGATCGCCCTCGCGGTGGACGACGCCGCCTTCGAGGCCGTCAACGCCGGGCTGCGGCGCGGCGGCAAGCTCGTCATGGTCGCCCTGCCCGCGCACGGCACGGTCCGGCTGCCGATCTTCGACACGGTCCTCAACGGCACCAGCGTGATCGGCTCGATCGTCGGCACCCGGCAGGACCTCGCCGAGGTCTTCCGGCTGCACGCGGCCGGCCGCACCGAGGTCCGCTACGAGACCCGCCCGCTCGACGCCGTCAACGACGCGATGGACGAGGTGCTGCGCGGCGAGGTCAGGGCGCGGATCGTGTTCGACCTGGGCGCGGGGCGGTGAGGGCGATGACACCTCCGGTCGTCGTCGGTGTGGACGGCTCCGAATCCAGCCTGCGTGCCGTCGACTTCGCGGCCGACGAAGCCGCTTTGCGCGGCGCCCCGCTGCGGTTGGTCCACGCCTCACTGTGGGAGCGCTACGAAGGCTCCTCCCTCGCAGAGAACCTCGGCAGGCCCGCCGAACGGGTCACTGCCGAGGACATCCTGCGCACGGCCGAACAGCGGGCGACGCTGCGCGGGCCCGGCCTTGAGGTCTCCCTCGACGTCCTGCCCGAGGAACCCGAGTACGCGCTGATCCGCGAGGGCCGCGACGCGTCCCTCCTGGTGGTCGGCACCCGGGGGCGCGGCGGGCTGGCGGAACTGCTGCTCGGCTCGGTCAGCCTGGCCGTCGCCGCCCGCGCCGCCTGTCCGGTGATCGTCGTACGCGGCGACCACGACCCGCAGAGACGGGTGGTCGTCGGCATCGGCGAGCGAGAAGCGGCCCTGGACTTCGCCGTCCAGGAAGCACGGCTGCGGCACGCCACCCTGGACGCCGTACGCGCCTGGCGCTGCCCGGCCCGCGAGTCCACCGACCACCCGCTGCTCGCCGGGGAACCGGCCCGGCTGCACGAACAGCACGCGGTCGAAGCCCTGGACCGGGCGCTGAAGAACGCGCCCGCGACCGTGAACCGGCGCACCGCCGAGGGCCCCGCCCGCACGGTCCTGCTGGCCGCCTCCCACGGGGCCGACCTCCTGGTCGTGGGCGCCCGCAGGCACCCGGGCCACCTCGGCCTCCAGCTCGGGCGCGTCGCCCACGCCGTCCTGCACCACAGCTCCTGCGCCGTCGCGGTGGTGCCCGAACCGGCGTGAGGGAAAGACAAGAACAGCCGGTCCGGGCCCGTGCCCGGACCGGCTGTTCGTCACCGCCGGTGCATGGTCTCCAGCGCGGCGGCCAGGACACGCGGGTCGTGGTGCCCCTTGTAGACCTTCGGCGGCCGGCTCTCCAGGTTCAGCAGGCGCGACACCGCCGTCCACGCCGTGCGCACCGAGTACTCGACCGTGAAGACGACGTCGTCGGGGACCTCGGCGAACTGGCCGATGAAGGCGAGGTTGACCGAGCCCTCGGGGACGACCTCGGGCCGGTCCCCGTGTCGGCGGACCAGGAACTGGCTGGTGATGTACGGCATCACGCAGGGGACGACCGTGGAGGTGGCGAGGATCCGCTCGCGGGTGCCGGCGTCGAACGGCAGGTGGTGCAGGACCTCGTCGAGGATCTCCTGGCCCGTGCACATCGTCATCGGCTTGGGGGTGTGGTTGCCGGCCCGGCCGGGGAACAGGGCGTAGCCCCACCAGACGGTGGTGTCCTCGGGCTGGTCGCGGTAGACGGGCTGGCGGTGGACGACGACGCTGAGCAGCCAGTTCGACGCGGTGAAGGTCATCAGCCCGCCCCGGCCCGCCGGCCGGCCGCTGAACTTCTCGAACGCCTCCAGGAAGTCGGTGCCCTTCGAGGTGACCGTGAACGACTCCCAGCGGGAGTCCTTGACGTGCTTGTCGAAGACGGCGGGCCGCCCGAAGTTCTCCCGGCCCCGGGCCAGCCGGTGCCACAGCAGCCAGGCGTCCGAACGCTCCGGCGCGGGCGGCGGCGCCGAGGTGTGCGTACCGAGGCTGGAGGCGTCGGTCATCGACCCGTTGGTGACGAACACCAGGTCCTCGGGGGCCACCGCGATCCGCTCCGTACGGCCGTGCCGGCTCAGGTGGATCGCGTCCACCGTGCCGCTGCGCACGCCCGGCGCGAACCCGAGGTCGGTGACCCGGCAGCCCGTGTGCACGGTGACGCCCTGCTCGCCGAGCCACGCGGTGAGCGGCCGGACGAGGGAGTCGTACTGGTGGCGGCGGGTGCGGTGGATGCCCGCCATGGACGCGAACTCGGGGAACAGGTGCACGAACCGCAGCAGGTAGCGGCGGAACTCGACCGCGCTGTGCCAGGGCTGGAAGGCGAACGTCGTGCACCACATCAGCCAGAACGAGGTGGTGAAGAAGTGCTCGCCGAAACAGTCGGTGATCCGCTTGTCGTCCAGGCGCCCCTCGGGCGTGGCCAGACACCGCACCAGCTCCAGCCGGTCCCGCTCGCCGAACCCCATCGAGGCCGGGTCGAGCACCTGGCCGTCCCCGTCGACGAGCCGGGCCACGTCGTCCCACGCGAACTCCTCGTGCCCGGCCAGGATCTCCTCCGTCACGCTGACCGAGGGATCGTCGAGCGTGGGTATCCCGGACAGCAGGTCGTACGTACAGCGGAACTCCGCCTCGAACATCCGCCCGCCGCGCATCGAGTAACCGGTCGCCGGCGTGCCGCCCGCGTCCAGACTCCCGCCGAGTAGCCGCTGCTGCTCGAACACCTGGATGTCCGGCCCGGCGAAGCCGCCGTCCCGGATCAGGTACGTCGCGGCGGCCAGCGCCGCGATTCCACCGCCCACCAGATATGCCTTCGCCATGGCACCACTTTCCGCGAGATCGTTCACGACGCCGCCGAGCCTCGTTCCGCGGGACCCTCCCGCACCAGGTTCCGTCGGCCCCTTCCCCCGGGCCGACCGGCCCTGGTCCGCGGATCAGCCGGCCAGGGAGTCCAGCGCCGACTGGAGGGACCGGCGGTAGCCCCCGCTGGTGTAGGTGGCCCCGGAGACCGTGTCGACGCGGGCGCTCTGCGCGGTCAGCGTCTCCCGGGTGAGCAGGGGGACGGCGTACGCGTTGATCTGCTCGTCGCGGGGGTTGCCGTCCGGGTGGGCCAGGACGGTCACGCCGGTGATGCGTCCGGCGCTGACGGTGACCCGGACCTGGACGGGCCCGTAACGGGTCGGCGCCGGGGCGCCGGTGGCCGTGCCCGTCGTGGTGGACGGCAGAGGAACGGCCCGGGCAGCGGCGGCGCCCGGCGTCGTGTGCGGCTTCAGGGACAGCAGCAGGACCAGCCCGGACACGGTCGCTGCGCTCGTCAGGACCACACGGCGCAGGGGGTGACGCCTTCTCAGCGGATGCACGGCGGCCTCACAGTTCGAACGACTCGTGGTGGATACGGCGGTCGGGGACCCCGGCGGCCCGCAGCGCCTCGTACAGGTCCTGGGCGAAACCGTGCGGCCCGCACAGGTACACGTCGTGGCCGGCCAGACCGGGCACGGCCGCGATCAGGGCGGGCGCCGACAGGTCGGGGCGCCGGCCGTCCGGCCCGTCCAGCGCGTACAGCACCCGCGCGCCACGCCACCGCGCGATCTCCTCCAACTCGCCGCGCAGCGCCAGGTCTTCGGCCGTGCGGGCGCGGTACAGGAAGGTGACCTCGCCGGGCAGCGTCTCGAACAGGGCCCGCAGCGGGGTGACGCCGACACCGCCCGCGACGAGCAGCGACCTCGGCGAGGTCCCCCGGCCGGCGGTCATCGCGCCGTAGGGGCCCTCCGCCCACACCCGGGTCCCGGGCCGCAGCCGCGCGACGGCCGCGCTGTGGTCGCCGAGCGCCTTGACGGTGATCCGCAGCAGCTCCGGGCGCGGCGGCGCCGACAGGGAGTACGGCGTGGACGTCCAGCGCAGCCCCCCGGTCAGAAACCGCCAGCGCAGGAACTGGCCCGGCAGCGCGCCCAGTTCGTCCAGCCGCCGGCCCCGGACGAGGACCGAGTGCACGCCGGGCGCCTCGGGGCGCACCGAGTCGACGCGCAGCCGGTGGCGCAGGTTGAGCCGTACGGGAGTGAGGACCCGGAACCACACCACCAGCGCCGCGACACCCCCGTACAGCAGGTACCAGGCGATCTGCGCGGGACGGTGGCCGACGAAGTCGGCGCCCAGGGCGAGCTGGTGGCCGAAGGACAGGAACACGGCGGCGTACGTCAGCAGGTGGGTGACGTACCAGAACTCGTGGCCGACCCGGCGCCGCACCGCCCGCGCCGAGACGACGCCGACCGCGACGAGGACGGCCGCCCCGGCGGTGGCCTTGAGCATCTCCGGGTAGTTCAGCACCACCGTGATCGTCTCCTGGACCAGCGGGATGCCGTCCTGGGCGGCGTACCCGGGCAGGATCAGCACGATGTGCGCCACCAGCAGGGACACCGTGAGGCGGCCCGCCATCGCGTGCCAGCGCGACACCCGGTCCGTGCCGACCCGCCGCTCCAGGAGCGGGACGCGCGCCATCAGGCCGACGAGGACGGCACAGCCGTACCCGCACAGCAGGCCCGCGATCCGGCCCGCCCCTGTCAGCCAGCCCGCCGCTCCGACGACCGGGCCGGTGTCCTGCCACCACAGGGCGAGCACGGCGGCGGCCCCGGCCCACAGGGCGGCGAGAACGGGGCCGGCGGGGGAGATCCGGGGGGCCGTCCTGTGCCGTGGGTACACCGTCGTCATCCTGGATCCTTCCGCCGGTCCGTACGGCTCGGGGCCGTCCGGGTGCCACCCTCGCGGCCCGACCTCTGCGTCCGCTCTGAGCGGCGCCCCTCCACGGGCAAGGAACCCAGGCCGGACGGGCCGGCGGCGGCCGGGGACTCAGAGCGAACTCAGAGGAACCGGCTGAGGCACGGGCGGCGCCGAGGGCGCATCCTGGAGGGCGAGATGAACACTTCCCGCTCCCGGGGCTTCGGCCGCCCCGCCCTGACCCGCCCCGACGGCACCCCGCTGCGCGTCCTCGTCGTCGACGACGACCCCGACCTCGCGGAGGTCCTGAGCGGCGCCCTGCGCTACGAGGGATGGGAGGTCCGTACGGCGGGCGACGCCGCCTCGGCCGCCGCACAGGCCCGCGCGCTGCTGCCGGACGCCGTCGTCCTGGACGTCATGCTCCCCGACGCCGACGGCTTCGCCGTCCTGCGCGACCTGCACACCGTGCGGCCCGACGTGTGCGTGCTGTTCCTCACCGCGCGCGACGCCGTCGAGGACCGCATCGCCGGGATCACGGCCGGCGGCGACGACTACGTGACGAAACCCTTCAGCCTCGACGAGGTCGTCGCCCGGCTGCGCGGACTGCTGCGCCGGGCCGGCATGGCCCGCCAGCGGGAGGACGGGCCGCGCCTGACCGTCGGCGACCTCGTCATGGACGAGGAGGCCCGCGAGGTCACGCGCGGCGGCGACCTCGTCGAGCTGTCCCCGACGGAGTTCGCGCTGCTGCGGCTGCTCATGCACAATCCGCGCCGGGTGCTCAGCAAGGCGCAGATCATGGACCGCGTGTGGTCCTACGACTTCGGCGGCCAGGCCCACGTCGTCGAGCTGTACATCTCCTACCTGCGCAAGAAGGTCGACGCGGGCCGCCCGCCCATGATCCACACGGTGCGCGGCGCCGGATACGTCCTCAAACCGGTGGCTCCGTGAGACGGCGCCCGTCCTGGCCGCGCACCCTGCGCGCCCGCCTCACCGCCGGGCTCGTCGTCCTCCTCGCGATCAGTTGCGCGGCCGTGGGCGTCGCCGCCGTCCTGGAACTGGGCGGCTTCCTCACCGGCCGCCTCGACCAGCAACTGCGCGACGCGGGCGCGCGGTTCCCGGCGAGCCTGGAACACGGGGGCACCTCTCCCTCGGACCACGACGGCGACGAGGACGGCGACACCCGCCTCCAGCCCGCCGGGACCTTCGGCGCCCGCCTGGTCGACGGGGCTGTCACCCACGCCGCCGTGGTCGCCTCCGGCGGCGGCACCCGCACCGTCACCCTCGGCGCGCGCGACCTGCGCGACCTCGCCGGCCTGCCCGCCGACGGCCGGGGACACACCGTCGGCCTGTCGGCGCTGGGCGGCTACCGGATGCTGGCGAGCGCGGGCCGGGACGGCGACGTCCTGGTCACCGGACTGCCGACCGAGCCCGTCGAGGCCGCCGTCCACCGCCTCGAACTCGTCTGCGCCGTCGTCTTCGGCGCCGCCCTCGCCGCCGCCGGAGTCGCGGGCGCCCTGTGGGTGCGCTGGTCGCTGCGACCGCTCGGCAAGGTCGCCGCCACCGCCACCCGGGTCAGCGAACTCCCGCTGGCCGGCGGCGAGACGGACCGGTGGCCGCGCCCGCCCGAGGCGGACCCGCGCAGCGAGGTCGGACGGCTCGCCGCCGCCTTCGCCACCATGCTGCGCCACGTCGAGAACGCGCTGAGCGAACGGCACGCGAGCCAGGAGCGGCTGCGCGGCTTCGCCGCCGACGCCAGCCACGAACTGCGCACCCCGGTCGCCTCCGTACGCGGCCACGCGGAACTCGCACTGCTGCACCCGGGACCGGTCCCGCCGGAGGTGACGCGGGCCCTGGAGCGCATCGAGGCCGAGGCCGCCCGCATGGGGGAGATGGTCGACGACCTGCTCCTGCTCGCCCGCCTCGACGCCGGCCGCCCCCTCGAACACCACCCCGTCGACCTCACCCGGCTCGTCCTGGACGCCGTCACGGACGCCCAGGCCGCCGGGCCCGGACACCGCTGGGCCCTCGAACTCCCCGAGGAACCGGTCACCGTGACCGGCGACGCCCACCGCCTCCACCAGATCCCCGCGAACCTCCTGGCCAACGCCCGCCTGCACACGCCCCCCGGCACCACGGTCACCGTCTCTCTGACCACCGACGGCACTCGGACGCTCCTCACGGTCCACGACGACGGCCCCGGCATCCCCGAGGACATGCGTCCCCGCGTCTTCGAACGCTTCACCCACGGAGAACGCCACCGCACCGAGGACGCCCAGGGCGGCACGGGGCTCGGCCTGTCGATCGTCGCGGCGCTGGCCCAGGCCCACGGGGGAGACGTCACCCTCGAAAGCCGCCCGGGAGCGACGACGTTCACCGTACGGCTCCCCGCCGGACGTCCTTGAGCCGGGAGGCCGCGGGAGAAAAGCCTTCGCCGTCGGGGCCCGGCCCCGGCATGATCCGACCGTGCACGAGGACGGGAATCACGCCGGGCGTGCCCGGTACGCGCTGACCGGGACGGGGAGCGGACACGTCCGGGGAACCTGCGGCGAGGCGGAAGGGCTGTTCGGGGAACCCCGGCGCGGGACCTATGGGCTGTTCGGCTGGGTTCCCCGAGCGGAGGTGCGGGGCTGGGTCGGCAACCGGGTGTGGCTCGTGCCGGACGACGACGCGAGCGAACCGTGGCTTCTGGAGGACGCGGAGAGCCTGGGCCGGTTCGGGGGGACGGACAGCCTCGTCCTCACCGGCGTGGACGACTGCGAAGGTCCGCCCGAGGGGTACAGGGGCCGCGTCCTGGTGCACGACGGGCAGCGATGGCTGGGCTCCTGCCGGGAGTTCACCCGCATCCTGCCGCCCGAGCGGTCCGCGCCCCCGCTCGTTCTGCGGGGGCTCACCCCGGGCGATCAACTGCGGGCGGCGCTGTCGAAGGGCACCCGGCGGGCGCTGGACCTGGACCAAGCCGCTCTGGAGATCCGGGACGACCGGGGCGAGCCGCTCACCGAACGCCCGCTGTGGGGCAGGATCACCGCCTAGCGCCCGTCCGCCTCCGGGGCGGATCTGATCGACCTCGAACTCGACGAAGACTCCTTCACTCCCGTTCCCGCCGCTGTGCGGCCCGTCTGGGAACGATGGTTCGCCGGACTCCTCGACGCCCTGGCGGAGGGCGGCATGCGCGTCGTCCTGGCGTGAGCTGCTGATCAGCGGGCGGTTCCTGACGTACGGACAGGTGCGCCGTGGCCCGGTCACGCGGTGCGGGCGTGCCGGGCCACGGCCGTCTCCGGGTCAGTAGCCGTAGATCATCTTGTAGGCGACCTCGGGGAGGAACTGGCCCGCCGAAGAGCCGCTTCCCACGCCGCAGTTGCCGTCCGACTCGCCGGGGGTCTTGATCCACAGGAGCATCTCGGCGCCGCCGCCCATCTGGGTGGGGGTGCCGATCTTGCGGCCGGAGGGGTTGCACCACTGGCCGTTGGAGCCGTTGCCGTTGCGGCTGGTGTCGACGACGAACGGCTTGGTGTAGCCGTAGCGGGCGCTGAGTTCACGGTTGACGGCGTTGCCGTAGTTGGTGTTCTCGGCGGTGGTGAAGTAGTTGGAGATGTTGAGGGAGAAGCCGTGGGCCTGGCGCAGGCCGGCGTTGTTCAGGCGCTGGGCCATCGTGCCGGCGTCGGCCCAGCCCGGGTTGCCGGAGTCGAGGTAGACCCACGCGTTGGGGGCCTGGCGGCTGAACGTGGAGAGCGCCCCGGTCAGCATGTTCTGGCGCTCGGTGATCTGCGCCTGGTTCATGCAGCCGTAGTCGCCGAGGGAGTCCGGTTCGAGGATCACGACGGCCTGGCGGCTCCCGATCCCGCCGGCGAACTGGGAGACCCAGGTCGAGTAGGCGGAGGGCGAGGAGGCCCCGCCTGCGGAGTGGCCGCCGCAGTAGTCCCGGTTGTAGACGTTGTAGGCGACCATGATCGGCAGCTTGTTCGCGTTCGCCGCCGCCCCCGCGTACGAGCCCGCTGCGGTGCCGATGGAGCCGCTCCAGGAGCCGAACCAGCGGGCTGCGGGGGTGTTGGCGAGGGAGTTGTTGATGGCGGAGGCGCGGCCGTCGTTGGGGTTGGCGGTGACCCACTGCTTCGCGCTGGAGTTGGGGTCCACGTAGAACCCGTTGGCTTTCAGGGCCGGGCCCGCCGCGTGGCCGGACGGAGCGACGGCGAGCGCCAGCGGCAGGGCGAGCAGAGCCGCCGTCAGGGCGCGGAGCTTTCGGCGCATGGATGTACCTCGGTTTCCAGGTGGGGGAGCGCCGCCCGCCCTCGTCCAGGACGGGCGGCGCAGTGAGGAAGTGCGGCGGTACACGTCCCTCGATGCCGGCGGCTCTCCGGCGGGACGACCCCCGGGACGACCGGCGACGTGGTGTGGGAGCGCTCCCAAATGGAAGCGTTCCCAGCGGCGTCAGGGCCATCCGGGTGTGGTGGATATCGTGTGGGGAGCCGTGGGGACTGTCAAGAGTGAACGTACGACGCACCCTTCACACGGCCGGGGACCAGGTTCTACAGTCCTGTTTCTGGAAGCGCTTCCAGTCACAGGAGGTCCACGGTTCATGGCAGCAGACGGAGCCCGCCGCCGGCCGACGCTCGAAGCGGTGGCCGAACTCGCGGGAGTCTCCCGCTCCGTGGCCTCCCGCGTCCTCAACGACGCCCCGTACGTCAGCCGCGTCAAGCGTCAGGCGGTCGAACGGGCCGTCAGGCAACTCGGTTACGTCCCCAATCCGCGCGCCCGGGCGCTGGCCACCCGGCAGACGGGAGCGGCTGCCCTGGTCGTCTCGGGAGAGGACCCGTCGATCTTCGCGGACCCCTTCTTCGCCCAGGTGATCGTGGGGGCGTCGGCCGCGCTGGAGGAGGCGGACCTGCATCTGATGCTGTGTCTGGCCGCCTCAGGACGGGGCCGTGAACGGGTGGCGGCGCTGCTGCGTTCCCACGGCGTCGACGGCGTCATGCTGATGGCGCTGCGCGAGGGCGACCCCTTGGTGCGCATGGCCGAGGAGGCGGAGCTGCCCGTCGTGTACGGCGGACGTCCGGTAGGGCCCGTCCCCCGCTGGTACGTGGACGTCGACAACGTGGGCGGTGCCCGTGAAGCGACCGAGTACCTGATCGCCCGGGGGCGGACGCGGGTCGCCGTGATCTGCGGACGCCTGGACACCGAGGCCGGGCGAGCCCGCCACCGGGGCTACCGGGATGCGATGCTGGCCGCCGGCCTGACCCCGCTTCCCCCGCAGGAGGGGGACTTCACCGAGTCCGGCGGCGCCGCTGCCATGGCCGCGCTCCTTGCCGACCACCCCGACCTGGACAGCGTGTTCGCCGCCAACGACAACATGGCGGCAGGGGCGCTGCGCACCCTGCGGGGGAGTGGACGCCTGGTGCCCGCCGACGTCGCGGTGGTCGGGTTCGACGACCTCGCCGTCGCCCGGATCGCCGACCCGCCGCTGACCACCGTCCACCAGCCCATCACGGCTCTCGGGCGGGAGACGGCCCGCATGCTCGTCGCGCTGATCGACGGCCAGGACCCCACCCCGCTGATCCTCCCGGCCCGCCTGGTCACCCGCGCGAGCGCCTGACGGCTCATACGGCTGCGGAGACGCGAAGTCGGCCGGTTCCGGCTCGTGAACGTTCCCGTTCGCGAATCCTGTGAGAAGTCTTGACGCTGATCATGACAACTCTATCATCCAATTGACCGACACGTCGACCATTGGTCGATATGTCGAACGATTTGAGCCGTGCACCACAACCCCCACTCGGACAGCCTCTGACCGGGCTGACCGGAGCCGCTTGCTCAAGGATGACGAGGTCCTTATGCGCAGCCGCAGTTTCAGCCGTACGCATCTGTCCGCAGCGCTCGCCGCCGCTCTCGCGGTGCTGGCCGCACTGGCGGCGATGCTCGTCGCCGCCCCGGCCCAGGCGGCCACCACAGGCGCCGTACGCGCAGTCGCCTCCGGCCGATGTCTCGACGTACCGGGCGCCTCCCAGACCGACGGCACGAACCTCCAGGTCTGGGACTGCAACGGCGCGGCCAACCAGCAGTGGACGCTGACGGACAGCAGCCAGTTGACCGTGTACGGCAACAAGTGCCTGGACGTTCCGGGTTCGGCCACGTCCGGTACCCGGGTGGTGATCTGGGCCTGCAACGGCGGCGCCAACCAGCAGTGGCGGGTCAACGCCGACGGCACGATCACCGCCGTGCAGTCCGGGCTGTGTCTGGACGTCAGCGGCGGCGCCACGGCCAACGGCACGGCCGTACAGCTCTGGTCGTGCAGCGGCAGCGGCAACCAGAAGTGGACGGGCCTGTCCGGGACGGGCAACTCCTGTGCTCTTCCGTCGGCCTACCGGTGGTCCTCGACGGGCCCGCTGGCGCAGCCGGCCAACGGCCAGCTCGCGCTGAAGGACTTCACCACCGTCACGTACAACGGCAAGCACCTGGTCTACGGGACCACCTCCGACGGGTCGTGGCACTCGGCGGGGTTCAGTCCCTTCACGAACTGGTCGGACATGGCGACGGCCACCCAGACCAACATGAGCCAGCTCGCGGTGGCGCCCAAGCTGTTCTACCTCTCGACCAAGAACATCTGGGTGCTGGCCTCGAACGGGTGGGGCACCCCCTGGACCTTCGTCTACCGCACGTCCAGCGACCCCACCAACGCCAACAGCTGGTCCGCCGCACAGCCGCTGTTCACCGGCAGCCTCCCCGTCGGCGGCCCGATCGACCCGACCATGATCGCCGACGGCCAGAACATGTACCTGTTCTTCGCCGACGACAACGGCAGCATCTACAAGTCGACCATGCCGCTCGGGAACTTCCCGGCCAGCTTCGGCTCGTCGTACACGACGGTCCTGCGGGACACGAAGGAGCGGCTGTTCGAGGCGCCGGAGGTCTACAAGGTCCAGGGCCAGAACCAGTACCTGATGATCGTCGAGGCGATGGGCGGGAACGGGCGCTACTTCCGCTCGTTCACCGCCACCGACCTCAACGGCGGGTGGACCGAGCAGGCCGGCGGCGAGAGCAGCCCCTTCGCGGGCAAGGCCAACAGCGGTGCCACCTGGACCAACGACGTCAGCCACGGTGACCTGGTCCGCAACAACCCCGACCAGACCATGACGGTCGACCCCTGCAACCTGCAGTTCCTCTACCAGGGGTACGCCCCCGGGGTCCCGCAGGGCACCCCCTACGAGAGGCTGCCGTACCGGCCGGCGCTGCTCACTCTTCAGCGCTGACCGCCTTGAGGAACCCCGGCCGCGCGTCGGCCGGGGTTCGCTTTTGAGCGAGGGGTGGCGCCGACACGGAACCGCGGCGGGCGCGGCTAGTGTCTGCCGCGTGAACACGGACGACGCGAACCGGCGGTGGACCCGGTCCATGCCCGACGCCTACGAACGCCACCTGGTGCCGGTCTTCTTCCGGCCCTTCGCCGAGGACCTGGCCGCGAGGGCGGCGGCGCTGCGCCCCGGCCGGATCCTGGAACTCGCGGCCGGAACGGGGGCGTTGACCTCGGCGCTGCTCGCCGCGCTGCCCGGGGCCTCGGTGGTGGCGACCGACCTCAACGAGGCCATGGTCGGCGCCGGGTCGGTACGGGAGCCGCGGGCCGTGTGGCGGCAGGCGGACGCCCAGCGACTGCCGTTCGGGGACGGGGAGTTCGACCTCGTCGTGTGCCAGTTCGGGGTGATGTTCTTCCCCGACCGGCCCGCCGCCTACGCCGAGGTGCGCAGGGTTCTGGCGCCGCGCGGACGGTTCCTGTTCAACAGCTGGGGGCCGCTGGCCTCGCACGGCTTCGGGTCCGCTTTCCAGACCGCCCTCGAAGAGTCGATGCCGGACGGCGCGCCCTCGTTCCTCGCGGACGTGCCCCACGGTTACGCCGATCCGGCCGTCGTCGCCGCGGACCTCACGGCCGCCGGGTTGTTCCCGGCCGGCGCCGAGGAGGTCACGCTGGACGGCGTCGCGGAGTCGGCCGCTTCCGTGGCCACCGGCTTCCTCACGGGCACGCCGGTGAGTGCCACGGTGGGGGTTCGCGAAGACGCGCAGACCATTCAGGACGCCGTCACGCGGAGGATGACGCAACGCCTCGGTGCGGGGCCGGTGACGGCGGCGATGACTGCGACCGTCTATACGGCGCACCGGGAGGGGTGAGCACGAGGGGGCGCTCCGAGCCGGATACGCGCGGAAGCGTGATCGTCCGTGCATCGCGTGAGGGCGGTGTTCACGGCGTCGCGGTCTCGTTGCAGGCCTCGGGCGAAGGCATGCGGGTGTCCCCGGCCCGGGCAAGGTTGGGTCTGGCCGGGGGCCGGGGTGGGATGGCAGAGGGCGTCCCGCGCGAGCCGGCGGCGCGTCCGTCGATATCGGGCGGGCGGCGGCGATGGGCATGGCAGCCGAACTGGCCTTTGGAGTCGGCCAGTCAGCCTCGCAGGTCGGACAGGTCCTCGTCACGGAGGCTGAGGTCGTTCGCCGCGAGGTTCTCCTCCAGGTGGTCGAGAGAGCCGGTGCCCGGAATCGCCAGCACCGACGGCGACTTGGCCAGCAGCGAGGCGAGCGCGACCTGCGCGGTGGTCGCGCCCAGGCGTGCCGCGACCTTGCCGAGCCGTTCGGTGTCGAGCGGGCCGTCGCCGACGCCGCCGCCGAGCGGAAAGTACGGCACGTACGCGATGCCCGCTTCCTCGCTCTCCGCCAGCAGGGACGAGTCACCGCTGTGCCGGTTCTGCACCGCCGCGACGGGCGCGATCCTCCGGGCCGCTGCCAGCTGGGCGGCGTCGACGTTGCTGACGCCCAGGTGCCGGATCAGCCCTTCCGCGCGGAGCCCGGCCAGGACCGCGAACCGTTCGGCGATCGACTCGTCACCCGGTCCGGTCACCCCGCCGACCCGCAGATAGACCAGGTCGAGCCGGTCGAGACCCAGGGCGCGCAGATCCGCCTCGACCAGGCCGCGCAGCTGACCAGGCGTCGCCTGCCCGCTCGGCACACCGTTCGGTCCGGGCAGCGGCCCGACCTTCGTCGCGATCACCAGGCCGTCACGGTAGGGGGTCAGTGCCGTACGGATCAGCTCGTTGGCCCACACCGCGTCCCTGCCGTAGAAGCCGGCCGTGTCGATGTGGTTCACGCTCAGCTCCACGGCCCGGCGGAGCACCGCGATTCCGGTCCCGGGATCTCGTGCCGGACCGGCGAAGGTGCCCATCGCCAGGCGCATCGCGCCGAAGCCGAGCCGGTTGACCGTCAGCTCTCCGCCGAGGGAGAAAGTCTTGATCGTCATGACGTTCATGGTGTCCGCCGCCACGAGCTCGCTGGGCCTCGTGGCAGCTTGCTGCCAGACTGGCGGGATGCGGAACGAAGAGGTGTTCTCAGTGCGTGGAGACGCGGAGCTGATCACGCGCGCAGGTCATCTCTTCGAGTCCGCGCGGACCGAGTTCCTGTGCGCCGCCCGGGATCTCAGGACCTGGTCGCGACCGGGGGCCAGGGCGGCGGTCCGGAACCGGATGCGCGCTGCGGATCCCGCCGGCTTCACCCCTCGGAAGCTGCTCAGCCCGGTGGCACTCGCCGACGAGGAGGCCCGCGCGCACCTGCGGCTGGTGCGGAGCAAGGGCGCTCTCGTCCGGATCAGCCGTTCGCCCTTGCCGCACGAGACCATCCTCATAGACCGGCGGGTGATGATCCTCGCCGACCAGGAGACCCCCACCGGCCGCGAGTACACCGTGACGACGTCACAGACCCTGGTCGACGGCGTTCACTCGCTGTTCCGGGCGATCTGGGACGCCGCCGTCGATCTCGAAACCTATCTGCGCGGCGACGTACCGCACCTCGATGCCGACGGCCGCATGATCCTCGAAGCCCTCGGTTCGGGCCTCACCGACGCATCGGCGGCAAAACGGCTCGGCGTCTCTCTGCGTACCTACCGGCGGCGTGTGGCCGAGCTGATGGCCGAACTCGAAGCCGACTCCCGTTTCCAGGCCGGGCTGCGAGCAGGCGAGCTGAGGCTTCCCCGCTAAGACCACGGTGATCGCGGCCCTTCAGCGCCTGAGCACCCCGGATCACATGACCAACCGTCACGTCGATCCCCGAAGAACTTCCCATCGGACGTCGCGCCAGGAGGCGGGCGGAGGGGCTGTGCAATGTCGACGGGGCCGACCGGCCCCCCGGTGCGCCCCGGGCGGCCCTGCCGGACAGGGGCCGGGCGGCGTGACGCTGGCGGGGACGAGCGGACCGGAGGAGAGCCCGCGCTCCGTGCTCGTCGCCCAGGCACCCGGCATCGAGAGGTGGAACGACCGCGATGGACAAGCCGACCACGTACGTCCGCACATTCGCCGAGGGCGACCGGACCATGGCCGCCCTCCTGGGCGGGAAGGGGGCCGGGCTCGCGGAGATGACACGGCTCGGGCTGCCGGTGCCGCCCGGGTTCACCGTCACCACCGAAGCGTGCGCCGCCTACCTGGCCACCGGCCGGGAACCGGAGGGCCTCGGCATCGAGGTGGCCCGCGCGCTCGCCGCGCTGGAACGGGCGACGGGACGCACCCTGGGCGCCGCCGAGGACCCGCTGCTCGTGTCCGTGCGCTCCGGTGCCCGCTTCTCCATGCCGGGAATGATGGACACCGTCCTCGACATCGGGCTGAACGACATGTCGGTCACCGCTCTGGCCAAGGCGTCCGGCCGGGAGCGCTTCGCCTGGGACTCCTACCGGCGGCTGGTGCAGATGTTCGGTCACACGGTACTGGGCGTGGACGCCGCCCTGTTCGAGGCGGCCCTCCCGGCACACGAACCGGACGCGGCCGAACTCGCCGCCCTGGTCGAGGAGTTCAAGGCGATCGTCCGCGAGGCGACGGGCCAGGAGTTCCCCCAGGACCCCGGCGAGCAACTGGTCCGCGCGATCCGCGCCGTCTTCGCATCCTGGAACGGCGAGCGCGCCCGCGTCTACCGGCACCGCGAGCACATCCCCGACGACCTCGGGACCGCCGTCAACATCCAGGCGATGGTCTACGGCAACCTCGGCCCCGACTCCGGCACCGGCGTCGCCTTCACCCGCGACCCCGCGACCGGCGCACGCGGCCTGTACGGCGACTACCTGCCCGACGCGCAGGGCGAGGACGTCGTCTCCGGTGTCCGTGACGCGATCCCGCTCGCCGAGCTGGAGCACCACGTCCCCCGCGCCCACGCCGAACTCGTCGGACACCTGCGGACGCTGGAGCGCCATTACCGGGACCTGTGCGACGTCGAGTTCACCGTCGAGCGCGGCCGGCTGTGGATCCTGCAGACCCGGGTCGGCAAGCGCACCGCCGAGGCCGCGTTCCGCATCGCCCACGACCTGCGCGAGGAGCGGACGATCAGTGCCGACGAGGCCCTGGCCCGCGTGGACGGCGCCGAACTGACCCGGCTGATGTTCCCCCGTTTCGCGGCCGACCCCGGCGCCGTCCCCCTCGCCCACGGCGTACCCGCCTCACCCGGCGCGGCCGTCGGGATCGCCGTCTTCGACTCCGCCGAGGCCGTCCGCCGGGCCGCCGCGGGCGAGCGCACCGTCCTGGTCCGCCCCGAGACCGTCCCCGACGACCTGCCCGGCATGATCGCCGCCGAGGCGGTTCTCACCAGCAGGGGCGGCAAGACCAGCCACGCCGCCGTCGTCGCGCGCGGCATGGGAAAGGTCTGCGTGTGCGGCGCCGAGTCCCTCACCGTCGACCCGGTCGCCCGCCTCGCGACCACCGCCTCCGGGACCGTCGTCCGCGAGGGCGACACCCTCTCCGTCGATGGCACCGCGGGCACCGTCCACCTCGGCGCGCTCCCGCTCACCGACTCCGACGTCGCCCGCGCCCTGGAGACCAACGCCGCGACCGGACCGCTCACCGAGGCGGTCCTCGGAGCCCTCGCGCACGCCGACTCCGTACGCCGCCTTCAGGTGCGCGCCAACGCGGACACCCCCGAGGACGCCGTCCGCGCCCGCGCGCTCGGGGCTCAGGGGGTCGGACTGTGCCGTACCGAGCACATGTTCCTCGGCGCGCGGCGCGCCCTGGTCGAGGCGATGATCCTCGCCCGCGACGACGACACCGCCCGCGCGCAGGCCCTGGACGCGCTGCTGCCGCTCCAGCGGGACGACTTCACCGGCATCCTCAAGGCCATGGACGGGCTGCCGGTGACGATCCGGCTGCTCGACCCGCCGCTGCACGAGTTCCTGCCCGACCGCACCGCCCTCGCCGTCCGCCTGGCCACCGCCGCCCACCCCGACCCCCGCGACCGTGAACTCCTCGGCGCCGTCGAGCACCTGCGCGAACAGAACCCGATGCTCGGCCTGCGCGGCGTGCGGCTGGGCCTGGCCGTGCCCGGTCTCATGGCCATGCAGGTACGGGCCGTCGCCGAGGCCGTGGCACGGCGGCTGCGCGACGGCGGCACACCCCGCGCGGAGATCATGGTCCCGCTCGTCGGCACCGCCGAGGAACTGCGGCTGGCCTGCGCGGAGACCGCGCGCGTCCTCGCCGAGGTCGCCGCCGAGACCGGCGAACCCATGGACCTGCCCGTCGGCACGATGATCGAGCTGCCGCGCGCCGCCCTCGTCGCCGGACAACTCGCCAAGGCGGCCGACTTCTTCTCCTTCGGCACCAACGACCTGACCCAGACGACCTGGGGACTGTCCCGCGACGACGCCGAGGCGTCCTTCTTCCCCCTCTACCTGGAGAAGGGCGTCTTCGCCGAGTCGCCCTTCGAGACGATCGACGAGGAAGGGGTCGGCCGGCTGGTCGAGCTGGCCGTCACGGCCGGCCGCGCCGCCAACGCCCGCCTGGAGACCGGCGTCTGCGGCGAACACGGCGGCGACCCCGCGTCCGTCCACTTCTTCCACCGAGCCGGACTGGACTACGTCTCCTGCTCCCCGTTCCGCATCCCCGTCGCCCGGCTCGAAGCGGGGCGCGCGGCGCTGGAGGGGGTGGAGGCCAGCGACAGCAGGTGACGCCTCAGCCGCCTCGGATCAGCGCGCTCACCTCGTGTTTGAGGAAGGAGTCCTGGCAGAACTCGAAGTGGTCCACTCTGCGGAGATCGAAGACCTGTCTGATGCCGCGCTGACGGGCCTGGGCGACGACGTCGTTGAAGCGCTGTTCGAAGTGGATGGAGAAGAACACGCGCGTTCTGTCGCTGATCGCCCTGACACGGTCGACGCGCTGGAAGAAGAGCTCGTACCGGCCGTCCGGTTCCCAGTAGTCCCACAGGTCGGCCGCGTGCCGCTGGATCTGCGCCAGATCCTTTCCGCTGATCTTGTGGAGGTATTCGCAGACGTTCTGGAGTTCGATGAGCGACGCGGGGATCTGGGCGATGCGCTTCAGTTCCGCCAGCGGCTGCTCCGGATCGAGGTGGGCCACTTTCTCCGAGATCACCATGGTGGAGTGGTTGATGTTCGGATCGAGGAGGAGCACCGACTTGATCTTGGGCTGCCGCTCGGGATGGTCCCGCCACAGGTCGGCCAGGCGGAACAGCATGTCGCAGCCGACCGAGAAGCCGACCAGGGTGATCCGCTTGTACGGGTACTGCCGCTGGAGGTTGTTGATCGCCCCGCTGACGAGGTCGGCGTGGGCCGAGATGCCGATGGGACGGTAGCGATGGTCTCTCGATTCATCGGCGTTGTGCCCGAACAAGGTGATGGCGGCGGTGTGCTGCCGGGCCACGTTCATGAACGGACGGAAGTCGTCCGCGTCCAGACCGAGCCCGTGCAGCAGGACGACGAGGTCGGCGGACTCCGTACGGCGTTCCAGGAACCAGAGCTGCCGGCCGATCACCGCGTTGTCGGACGGCAGATCCTCCTCGAAGTCGTCCGCGTGGATGTCGAAGGAGTGGCGCACCACTTCACGGCGCAGCTCACGGCGCCGCTCCGCGACACCACGGGCCCACCAGGCGAGGGAGAAGACGGTCGCCGCGGCCAGGGTCACCAGCGTGCCGCCGGCGGCCACATGGCTCCAGGTCCAGGCGATGGCGGAACGAGCCTCGTCGCTGTAGATGCCGATGGCGGTTCCCGCGGCGGCGCCCACCAGCGTGACGGCCGCCTTGTGCCGGCCGAGGAGCTCCGCCGTCCCCTCCACGAGCCGTCGGTCGCGCATCATCGGCCGTCACCGCGCCCCAGGAGCTCCGCCAGCCCGTCGTGGACGGTCACGGTGCCCACGAAGTGGCCGTCGGACACATCGGCGACATGCAGGGGCAGCGTGCTGTCGTCCCGGTAGGCGTACACGACGGACCCCATGCGCGCGAGCGCGTGCCGAGGCTCCATGGACAACAGCATGCCTGGGCTCCCCAACGCGCGCGTCACGGTGTCCACGACCTGGGCGCGCACCGGACCGGCGTACTGGTAGAGAACGAAGCTACAGGTGACCACGTTGATGCGGTGATCACGCAGGAAGGCCTCCAGAGCGGCGAGGTCGAGCATGTCGAGGGCACGGAGGTCCACCTCCGTACCCGTGCTCCGCGCCTGCTCCAACGACCAGCGCACCTCTTCGAACCGCCGCTCGTAATAGTCCGAGGGGCCGTGACAGGCGCGTACCCATTCGAGCGTCGGCAGCGGTGGGCGGTCGACTCCGCCGACGTACTCCAGCGGGATCACCCGGAACGGCGGAGGCTCGGGGCGCCAGCGCAGGTCCGCGGCGAAGCGGTCGTAGATCACCTTGTTGTTCAGCTGGCGCGGCAACAGGCCGATGCTGGTCCCGAGGTCGAGGAGACGGACCTCCCGGACACCGTGGAACGCGGCGAAGGCCCCGACGACGAGCTGCGGAAGCAGAAACCGGCGTGCTCCGGTGTACGAATTCGAATGATCCTCCATCAGGCGCAGGAGTTCGCGGGCTCGTTCCGAAAGGGTCCACACCAGCGCGGATGCCCGGTGGGAAGCCGGCAGATCCGGGCGGAACACGTCCGCCGGGTCCCCGCCCCGGAGCGCCAACTGCCGCACGGCGATGCCGAGCAGGGTGATGGCATGGGCATCGCTGATGTACGGCCGCCGCCGCCACATCGCGGACAGGACGTGGTCGAGGCCCTCGCAGGACCTGGAGTCGGCCACTTCGCTCAGGCACTCGTGGAACAGGGACCAGCCGTGGCTGCCCTGTTCGTGCCGGCGCATGTCCGCCAGAGCGGTCAGCAGGGCCTGCTTGCGCGTCGAGAGCACGGGACCTGCGCTCCTTCACGAAGGGGAGGGGGGTCACGCGACCGCCATGGGCTGCGGCAGCCGTAACTGTGCCGGGCACAGGCCGCGCAGCGTACGGCTGTGCGCGAACCGTTCCACGGCGGCGAACACCTCGGGTGCCACGCCGAGCCGTCGCAGACCGGCCAGAGCCAGCCGGACGACGGTCCGGGCCAGGTCCTGCGTACCGGGGACGGCCAGACCGTGCCGGGCGGCGTCGATCCAGTCCTGGCGCAGGGGGTCCGGCCTGCGGCCGAGGAGAGCGGCGACGGCGTCGGAGGCGATCTCGTCGTCCATCAGCGAGGCCACCACCGCGACCGGGACGAGCCAGTCGTCACCGCTCTGGGCGTCGAGCATGCGCAACTCCAGGTGGCCGCAGGCCCGGACGGGTGGGACCAGTGTCTTCAGGTGACGGAAGACGTCGTCGACGCATACCGCCCGGGGGCCCGCTCCCCGCAGCCACCCCCTGAGGGTGAGCCCCGCCGGCGCCGGTTCCCACAGGGCCGGGCCGAGGTCCTCCCGCTGTATCGCCGTCACCTGTGTGCCGAGCGCGTACCGGGTCCACACCTCGCGCGGGTCGCCGCCGGACGGCAGGGGCCCGCTGCGGAACCGGTCCGCCCGCAGCCGCAGCAGTTGCCGCCCCGAGAGCACGGTCGCCGGGCGGCCGGCTTCCAGGACGGGGGAGTTGGCGAACATGGCCATCAGCACCGGACCCAGCGCATTGGCGATCAGCCACCTCCGACGCCGCCCCCGCCATCCGTCGGAGTCGTCCCCGGCATCCACGTTGACCTGCACGGACGCGGTATTGCACAGCAGGGCTCCGCCGGCGTCCCCCAGCCCGGCGTAGTAGCGCCGCAGCGCCTGGTACCGGGGCGACAGCACGGTGAACCGGGGCGGCCGGCGGTCGAGCCCGGCTCCCACCAGCCGCAGCCCCGCCGATCGCGCCCGGTCGCGCAGTACGGCCAGATCGGCGCCGGTGGAGTCGAGGCAGCGCCGCAGAGAGACACAGGGCGGACTGCTCAACTCCAGTTGCCCGCCGGGCTCCCACGACACCAGGCCGCCGTACGGCAGGGGCAGGCCGACCGCCGCCAGTTCTTCGGGACCGGCCCGGCGCGCCGGATCGTCCACCGGCAGAACGAGCCATTCCAGTTCCACGCCGATTCGCCCCACCCGGTCCCGCGACAACGAGTGCTCGAAGATCAGTCGTTTCGCGTCCGACTCGCTCAACGCACTTTCCAAAGAAGCACGCCCCCAGGCCATTGGATGTCAAAATTCATACAGTCATCATTACGCCAGATCGTTTCTGCTCGCGTCCAGAGGGGTGAAGGCGCGGGAAGCGGGGACGGATCGGAGAAGTTCGATTCCCGCCCCCGCGGTCCGGGTACTGGAATATGGTCTGGAGTCTCCGGTGGTGGGGTTCGCCCCGTGCTCATGAAGAGAGTGACTGAATCCATGGCTCCCGTTTCACCCTCCCGTCACTTGCTGCACAAGCATTTCGGACAGCTGACCTATTTGGAGCGCGTGGCCGACACCGGCAGGATCACCATGTTCTTCCACGGTCTCGGGCTGGACGCGACGGACTACCAGGAGTATCTGGAGACGCATGACACTCACGGGATCGCTGTCAGCCTGGCCGGCTACACCCCGGGCGACACCGGCCGGCTGCCTCCGGTGTCGGCCGGCCGGCAGGTCGAGATGGTGGCGGGCCTGATCGACGAGATCGGCAGCGAGAACCCCGGCAAACAGATCGACCTCGTCGGCTTCTCCCTGGGCGCCGATCTGGTGCTCCAGCTCGCGGAGCGGTGGACGGCCGACCCCCGCCGTCCCCGCCCCCGGATCTTCGGCGCGTTCCTGCTGGACCCCAACGTGAACCACTCGACCATGACCATTTCGCGGCTTTTCGCGGCGGCGGACCAGCGCGATCCCGCCCCCGCCCTGAAACAGCTGCTCGGGTTGGCGAGAAATCATGACGTACGGCGCTCTCTGCGCGAGTATGCCGACAAAATTTCATCGAAGGATTTCAGCCAGATTCAGCAGCTCGCCAATGACATGATCCATTACTGGAACCCGGCCGGATACGAACAATTCGGTGCCCGTGTTGCTCGCGTGGCCGACATCGCCAAGTCGGTGAGCATCGTTCTCTCCGCCGAATACGAAGAACATCTCGTGCGAATGCGGGACGCCGTACGGCGCAAGAGTTCGCGGTCGGACGGAGTGGTCTTCAATATCACCGACCTCGATCATTTCGGCCTCATCGAGAACGACTTCCTGTCGCGTGAGCTGAAGACCATCGGCTGAGGAGCGGGCGGAGCCGCTCGACACCGCCTGCCTGACCACGGCGACTGTCGGTCCGGATTGACGTTGCAGGCGCTCGGCGCCCTGAGGCTGCTGCCGCGAGCAGCGGGGGCCGACCCGGCGATCGGGGTCCGCACCGGATGACGCTGTCGGGGCAACTCCCGCGGCCCCGCTTGCCCATACCTTGACGAACCGTTCCAGGGCCGTTCAGCCCGCCTGCCGGGTTCGCGTCGTGTGCCGTGCCTAAGTTCCTTCAGCGTTGCGGAGGAAGGGACTCATGGACACACCACGTCTCGCGGTCAGGGCGCGTGCGGTCACCAAGTGCTTCGGCGAGGTGGTCGCGCTCGACGGTGTCGATCTGGAGGTGGAGCGCGGGCGGATCCACGGACTCGCGGGGCCGAACGGCGCCGGGAAGACGACGCTGCTCGGGCTGCTGCTGGGGCTCGCCCTGCCCGACAGCGGAAGCCTGGAGATCCTGGGCGCCCCGGCGCGGCGGGCGCTCGCCGGTCCCGAAGGGGTCGCCGGGTTCGTGGACGGGCCCGGCCTGTATCCCTCGCTGACGGCACGTCAGAACCTGGTCGCACTGGCCGAGTTGAGGGGGACGGCCGAGAAGGCGGCCAGGACCGACGAGGCGCTGCACGAGGTCGGCCTGAGCGAGGTCGCCGACGGCAAGGTCCGCGGCTTCTCCCTCGGCATGCGCCAACGCCTGGGCCTGGCCGCCGCGTTGCTCACGAGGCCCCGGCTGCTCGTCCTGGACGAACCCGCCAACGGCCTCGACCCCGCCGGCAAACGGCACGTGCACCGCGTCCTGACCCGCCTCGCCGCCGAGGGAACCGCCGTGGTCCTCTCCACCCACCGCATGGACGACCTCGACGCGCTGTGCACGGAGGTCACCGTCCTGGCCACCGGCCGCGTCGTCTTCTCGGGCCCGCCGGAGAAGCTGGCCGCCGAGAACGGCGAACTCGACCACCGCCTGCGGACGTCCGACCCCGAGACGGCACGGAGGCTGGCCGCACAGACGCCCGGCATCCGCATCGTCGACGACACCGACGGACGGCACGACCCCGAGGTGACCGTCGTACGCGGCTCGGTGCTGGCGCTCGACGCGCTCGTCACCGCCATCGTGCGCGCGGACGTCGCGGTGCGCGAACTCTCGCCCGTCGTCCCGCCCTTGGAGGCCGCGTTCCTCGCGCTCACCGAGCAGCAGCCCACCGAGCGGCAGCAGGAGACCGCCAGATGACCACGACCATCACGACCACGGCCCCCACCCCCACCGCCCGCCGAGTCCCCCTCACCCGCGCCTACCGCTTCGAACTGGTCAAACTCGCCTCCCAATGGCGCATCCGCCTCCTGCTCCTCGCCTGCTGGACCGCCCCAGGACTCTTCGTCGCCGGCGTTAGCCAACAGAGCACCCTCCCCTCCGACACCCTCTTCGGCCGCTGGATGCACGCCACGGCATGGGCCGGCCCCCTGGTGATCCTCGGCTTCGCCGGCACCTGGGCGCTCCCGCTGCTGACGTCGGTCGTCGCCGGCGACGTCTTCGCCGCCGAGGACCGCCTGGGCACCTGGCGCCACCTCCTGGTCGTGGTCCGCTCACCGCGCCGTGTCTTCGCCGCGAAGGCGCTGGCCGCACTCACCGTCGTCCTGCTGTTCGTGGCCGGGCTCGCCGCGAGCAGCACGGCAGGCGGCCTGCTGACGGTCGGCGACCACCCGCTGGTCGGCCTCGACGGACACCTCCTCACGCCGGGCGACGCCGCCGGCCGCGTCCTGCTCGCCTGGCTCTGCGCCCTCGCCCCCACCCTGGCCCTCGCCGCGATCGGCCTGCTGGGCTCGGTGGCGCTCGGCCGCTCCCCGACGGGCCTGCTGCTGCCCCCGCTGCTGGCGCTGGCGATGCAGGTCGCGCAGATGCTGCCGCTGCCCGTCGCCGTACGCCTAGCCCTGCCCGGCTACGCCTTCATCGCCTGGAACGGCCTGTTCACCAGCCCGGCGCAGCTCACCCCGCTCCTGATCGCCGTCACGGTGAGCCTGGCGTGGGCGGTGCTCGCGACCGCGCTGGCGTATCTGCTGTTCCTGCGCCGCGACTTCACCAACCCGGTCCACGACGGCGCCGGGCGCCGCGCGCTCACCCTCGGCCTGCTGCCGCTCGCCGCGCTGACCGCCGTCACCGTCGGGGCGGTCGCCGCCGCCACCCCCGCGACGGGCTCCGGCATCGAGCAGAGCAAGGTCCAGCGCTCCCTTGCCACGGCGTTCGCCCACCTCTACCGGCTCCAGACCGAGCAGCTCCACCGGCCCGCCGTCACCGAGGCCCAGGTGCGGGCCTCGGCCGCGTGCACCAAGAGCGACGGCCGGGGAGCGCAGGAGGGCGCGGGCAACGACTGGCGCTGCGTCGTCTCCTGGCACCTGCCCGGCGTACCCGTCACGGGGACGGCCGTCTACCAGCTCGACATCGGCTCGGACGGCCGGTACGTGGCGGACGGCGACGGGCCCAAGGAGGTCAACGGCTACTTCCTGCTGCGGACGCCGACCGGCGACGCCCCCAACCCTCTCTGGCAGTTCGACGGCAACGTCGAGCTGCTCGACACCACCTCGAAGGGATAGGTCCATGCAGGTCACACGGCGTATCAAGGAGAAGCCCGGCAGACGCCTCAGCCGGCGGACGCTGCTGGTGACGACGGGCATCACCGTCGCCCTCGGCGTCACCGGCACGGCGGTCGCCTCCACGACCCAGTTCGGCCACCAGCACGTCGGCCAGGTCACCGCGCGCGGCCAGGTCGTCTCGGCCGACCAGTACATCAAGCCGTACGGCACCCGCACCGTCATCGACGACGGCAAGATCATGTCGTCCACGGTCAGCCCCGACGGCGCGCACCTCGCCGCGTCCATCACCGACGGCGACGCCTCCCTCGTCATCATGGACCTGACGACCGGTCAGGTGAAGCAGAAGATCGGCACCAACGCGGCCGACGACCTGCGCATCAGCAGCGGCGCCGTCGGCCAGGAGGGCCCGACGTACTCGCCCGACGGCAAGCAGCTGTGGCTCGGCCAGGCCGGCGGCTACACCAAGTTCACGGTGAACGCGGACGGCACCCTCACCACCCCGACCGCCGTCCCGATCCCGGCCCAGGGCACGCAACAGGCCCTCGTCGGCGCGGCGGTGTTCTCGCCGGACGGCTCCACCGTGTACGCCGCCGTCAACGGCCAGAACCGGGTCGTCGCCCTCGACGCCGCCACCGGCGCGATCCGGCAGAGCTGGACCGTGGGCACCGCCCCGCGCGGCATCGCCCTGGCCGACGGCAAGCTGTACGTCAGCAACGAGGGCGGCCGTGCCGCCAAGCCCGGCGAGACCACCATGAACTCGTACGGCACCGACGTACCCGCGAACCCGAAGACCGGCGCCGCCACCACGGGCACCGTCAGCGTCATCGACCCGGCGCGCCCCACGGTCACCACCCTCGCCGTCGGACTGCACCCGACCGCCGTGTACGCCGCGAAGGGCGCGGTGTTCGTCACCGACACCGCCGACAACAGCGTGTCCGTCATCGACACCCGCAAGGGCAAGGTCGTCCAGACCATCGCCACCCGGCCCTGGCCGGAGGCGTCCGTCGGGTACGAGCCCAACGCCGTGACGCTCACCGGGGACGGGCGCCTGCTGGTGACGCTCGGCCGCGCCAACGCCGTAGCCGTCTACCGCTACACCTCCCCGCAGCAGCCCGCCCGCTACGTCGGCCTGCTCCCCACGGACTACTACCCGTCCGGGGTCTTCGCCGCCGGCAAGAAGGTCGTCGTCGCCAACACGCGCGGCGTCGACGCCCTGCGCCCCGACAGCGCCGGCCACAGCACCCACGACACGACGTCGAGCCTGACCCGGTTCACGCTGCCGGACGACAACGTCGTCAGGGCGAAGACGGGCGACGTCTTCCGGCAGAACGGCTGGACGCCCGGCTCCGTCACGACCGCCCGGGGGCGCGGTCACGCGAAGCCCGTACCCGTTCCGGCGCGTCTCGGCGACCCGTCGACGATCAAGCACGTCTTCCTGATCGTCAAGGAGAACCGGACCTACGACCAGCTCTTCGGCGACCTCCCGCAGGGCGACGGCAACGCCTCGCTGACCCAGTTCGGCACCAACGTGACGCCCAACCAGCACGCCCTGGCGCAGCAGTTCGGGCTGTACGACAACTTCTACGACATCGGCACGAACTCCGCCGAGGGCCACAACTGGCTGACGCAGTCGGACAATCCGGAGTACACCGAGTCCTCGGCGGGCGAGTACACGCGCAGTTACGACACCGAGAACGACGTCCTCGGCCACCAGAAGACCGGCTTCCTGTGGACGGGCGCCCAGGCGGTCGGCAAGAGCGTCAAGGACTTCGGCGAGTTCCAGTCCGTGGAGACCAAACCGGACGGCGCGACCTGGCAGAACCTGTACTGCGACAGCAAGAACATGGCCGCGACCGGCGCGCGGACCGCGTACCCCATCAAGACGGGTTCGGCGATCCCCTCCCTCAACAAGGTCTCGGTGCAGGGCTTCCCGCTGTTCGACCTCGACGTCCCCGACGTCTACAAGGAACAGATCTGGCAGCAGGACTTCGCCGCGCACGGCCCCGCGAACCTCAACATGTTCTGGTACTCCAACGACCACACCGGCGGCCCCGCCAACCCCGCCGCCGAGGTCGCCGACAACGACCTCGCCGTGGGCCGCATGGTCGACACCATCACCCACAGCAAGTACTGGAAGGACTCGGCGATCTTCGTCGTCGAGGACGACTCCCAGGCCGGCCTCGACCACGTCGACGGCCACCGCGCCCCCGTCCAGGTCATCAGCCCGTACGCCCAGCACGGCGCCGTCGACAGCCGCTTCTACTCCCAGATCACGATGGTCCGCACCATCGAGCAGATCCTCGGCGTCCACCCGATGAACCAGCTCGACAGCGCGGCCACCCCCATGTACGGCGCCTTCACCGCGAAGCCGGACCCCACCCCGTTCACGGCCGTCCCCAACCGCACCTCGCTCACCCTCGGCGTGAACCCCCAGCCCGCCTGCGGCTCCGACACCCCGGCCGCGCAGGACACCCAGGCGGCCCCCGCGCCGACCACCGCCGCCGTCCCGCCCGCGCGGCAGGACCTTGCGGCCCAGTGGAAGAAGTGGGCCGCGCGCCAGCGCCTCACCGGGCCCGACGCGGTGCCCGACTACGCCAACCCCACCCAGATGAACCGCTACACCTGGTACCAGACCCACGCCTGGTCCACCCCGTACCCCGGCGACAAGAAGCTCTACACACCGGACGCGGTACCGGGCGCCTACCTCCCGTCGGCGGAGTCCGACGGCTGAGCGGCGGGGGAGGCGTACCGGCGGGCTTTCTGCCTGCTGGTACGCCGGTGATCCGGAAAATGCGGACGAATCGATCTTTGCTCTTGTCATGTGCAGCGAAGGTCGTTCAAGATTCGGGGGCGGTCGCCCGAAAGGGCGGACCGCCGGACGGCGACCACCGGAAAAAGGGGACCCCCATGCCCTTTTCCACCCCCCCACTGTTAGCGGTCGTTCGTCCGGAATCCGGAAGGAACAACCCTTGCGCATCTCCCGGAAATCCCTCGCGGTGCTCGGCGCCGCGGTTCTGCTCTCCTCCGTCACGGTCTCGGGCGCACAGGCGTCGACGGCCTCGGCGGACCAGTACGACCCGGCCATGCTCAGCGCCCTGGCGTCCTCCCTCGGCGTGAGCCAGAGAGCCGCCGCCGAGCGCCTCGACCACGAGACTTCGCAGCAGCACACCCTCACCGCGCTGGAACGGAAGGGGGTCGCGACGGACGGGGCGTTCTTCGACACGAAGGGCGAACTGGTCGTCAACGCCGAGAGCGCCCAGGCGGCTCAGCGGATCGCGGACGCGGGACTGCACGCCCGTACGACGCGGCACGGCGAGAGTGAACTGAACAAGATCAAGGCCCAGTTGGACGCGGCGGCCGTCAACACGACGCCCGCCGGAGTCAGTTCCTGGGAGGTCGACCTCGCCGCCGACACGGTGACGGTCAAGGTCAGCGACGGCAGCGCCCCCGCCGCCCGCGCCTTCCTGAACGTCGCGCGGGCGCACGGAGACGCCGTCCGTGTCCTCTCGGACCAGCGTGAACTCGCCCCGCAGGCCGTCATCAAGCCGGGCTCCGAGATGGCCTTCAACGGCTTCGTCTGCTCCGTCGGCTTCGGCGCCCGTGACTCCTCGGGCCGCCAGTACCTGGTCACCGCCGGGCACTGCATCGAAGGCCTCCCCGTACTCAGCTACCAGGGGAGCCGGTTCGCGCAGGGCACCAACAGCCGCTTCGCGTCCGGCAGTCGGAGCGTCGACATGGGCATCGCCCAGCTGGACTCGGGCAACTCCATAGCCACCGTGGTCAATACGTACGGCCGGGCCACCGAACCCACGGTCACCGGCAGCCGGCGCGCGGCGTCCGGCGCCACGCTGTGCAAGGCGGGGCGGACCACCAACTGGACCTGCGGGCGGGTGAATTCGTACAACGTGTCCGTCACGTACTCCGACCCCGACGGGGGGCCGGACACGGTCGTCACCGGGCTCGGCAGCTCGTCCGTCTGCACGCAGGGTGGTGACAGTGGTGGCGCCTACATCTCGGGCAACCAGGCTCAGGGGATGACGTCCGGCGGTCCGTCGAGTCAGCGGTGCGACGGGTCGGTGAACTCGCCGGGGTCGTCGTACTTCCAGCCGCTCGATGACGCGCTGTCGTTCTATGGGCTGACTCTCAACACCGCGTGATCTGCGGGGTGGTGGAGAGGTGAAGGCGGGGTCGGCCGGTACTGGCCGGCCCCGTCGTGTTCGGCGGGCTCAGCGACCGTCCGCGCTGCCCGGGTTCGACGGAGTCTCCCTCGGTGTCAGTTCGGCGAGTACGTCGATGCTGTCCCGGCTCGTGGTCAGCGTCGCGCCGTTGCGGCGCAGGGCGGTGAGTGCAGCCGTGTTGTGAGCCATCGTGTCCGCGACCACCATCCGCGCACCGGCCTTCGCCGCTTCGTCGAGGAGGATCCGCAGAGCGGCGGTGCCGATGCCGCGTCCGCGCTGTGAACGGCCGAGCCACATGCCGGTTTCGAGGACGTCGGGGCTGTCGCGCGCGGCCAGCCGGGCCGACCCCACGACCGCCCCGTCATGGACGACCGCGAAGGTGGACTCGCGGAGCGGACCGGCGAGCCCGGGGAAACGGGACCGGTGCCAGTCCCGGAAGGCGTCCCGCCGCCTCGCGGTCCACCCGGGCGGACCGGCCACGGGAGGCATGACGTCTTCGGGCGCCGCGTCCTCGACGGCCACCGCGAGAAGCTCTTCGAGGACTTCCTCGTCCATCTGCCGCACCGCCACTCGACCGACCACGCGGATTCCTCTCCACCGAACGCTGGACACCGGTTGCCGATCCTCACGCCCTGCCGGGCGCCGCGCGAGCGATTTTCGCGGTCACTGTGTTCCGCACCCGCTGGGCCTCCCGCGACGAAGCGCTCTGCTGTCGGCAGAGACCGCTGCACAGTCCGTCCGTGGGTCCCTCGACCTGGCACCCGGTGGCCGAACACTTGAGGGCGGCCGGGTACCAGGTGCGAGTGCCGTTCCTGCTGGGCGTGGGCGCCGGTGCTCCGCCCTTCTGGCCCCGCGCCGTGGACGCCGTCCGCGACGATCTCCGGCAGGTCCCGGCCGACAGCCCCGTCACGCTGGTGGCACACAGCAACGCGGGCTTGTTCGTCCCGGTGATTCGCCGGGGACTCGACCATCCGGTGGCCGGCTCGGTCTTCGTGGATGCCGCACTGCCGGCCCGGAGCGGACCGACCCCTGTCGCCCCACCCGAGTTGCTGGAGTTCCTCCGCCCGATGGCTGTGAACGGCAGGCTGCCGCGCTGGACCGACTGGTGGGACGAGGCGGACGTCGCACCCATGTTCTCCGACCCGACGGCTGGGACGACCACCCCTGCTCCTACCTGCTGTTCGGCCCTCCGTACGACGACTTCGCCACCGAGGCCCGCGAACGCGGCTGGCGCGTGGCGGACCTCCCCGGCGAACACCTCCACCAGATCGTCGATCCCGCCGGCACAGCCCGGCACCTCGCCGAATGGGCCACCGCGGCTTGACCCTGCCGAGGTTCGGGGCGGACGGCGTCCTGCCCGCGGACCTGGTCATCGCCGGTTACGGCGCCGACGTCGACCTCGATGTGATCCGTTCGCGCCGGGCTGCGAGGTCGACGTACTGAGATCCCGCATGTCATGAAACGTTCTCGATGGTGATCTTCTCCGCGCCGGGGAGCCGGCCGGTATCGCTCTCGGCCACCCGGCCGAGGATGACCAGACCGTCGGAATAGGGAAAGTCGCGGTAGAAGACGGCCAGATTTCCCCAGGGCGCGTAGTAGGCCAGGTCACCGGCCTTCGCTTCGGCCCCGCCAGGGGAACCCGAGACGGACAGCCGGCGCGGCAGATCCGCGATCCTCTCCGTCGCGTGGAAGTCACTGAGGTCCAGCGTGAGAGGGAGCAGCGCGGCGAAGTCCCGGGCGGCGGCGCTGTCGTCGAGAGTCGCGGCGACGGGGTGGCCGTCGACGGTGAGGCGAAGGTTCATGGTGGTTGTCCTGCCGGACGAAGACGCGGAGGGCGACGGTCGGGTGGTCTCCGCCGTACAGGCGGTCACGGCCAGCAGCAGAGCGGCGGCCGGTATCAGGTGGTGTCTCATGGTTCCAATGGCTCGGCGTAGTGGCGGAAGCCGCTCCGGTGGACGTGGAGACCGTACAGGCGCTCGGCCAGCGCATCGGGACTGCTGAGCCCGGCGCCGGGCCGGATGGCCCCGGGGACGATGAGCTGGGCGACGTGGATGTTCTCCGGCGCGAGGACGTCGTACAGCATCCGGGCGTACGCACTCTCCCCGGCGTACGCGATCGACGTCCCGGCGACGTTCGGATTCGGCCGCACGGCGCTCGCGCCGTTCACGAACAGCACGGTGCCGCGCCCGAGTTCACGCATCCCGGGCAGCACCGCGTCGACGGCGGTGACCGGACCCTGGACCGAGAAGGCCAGCGGGGCGGTGAGGTCGTCGGCACCCGTGTCCAGGAGCCGCTTCATGAAGTCGGCACGGGGAGCGGGGCTGTACTGGAGGATCTCGACGGGCCCCAGCGTGGCCGCCGCGTCCTTCAGCGCCGTACGCAGGGACGCGGCGTCGAGGACGTCAGCCGCGAAGCCCCTCACCTCGACCGCGTCACGGGCCAACTCGGCGACGAGGGGATCGAGATGCTCCGTACGGCGCGAGAGGAGCGCGACGGCGTGGCCCGCGGCGGCGAACCTCCGGGCGGTGGCGAGCCCGAGGCCGGGGCCGGCGCCGATGAGGGCGAAAGTGGTCACGTGGTTCCTTGTCCTGGGTGATAGGTCCCTCGGGTCAGGGCGCGAGGAGGACCTTGACGGCACGGCGTTCGTCCATGGCCTTGTACCCCTCGGCGACCCGCTCCAGCGGCAGGGTGAGGTCGAAGATCTTGCCGGGGGCGCCCGGAATTCAGGCTCACACGCGGGCCGGGGCGCGGAAAGCGGAGGGATTCATCCTGGGAGGAAACTGTCCCCCCATCCCGGAGCGCGACGGATGCCATGCTGAACGGCATGACCAGCAGCATTCCCCCGAACGAGCTGGGCGGGTTCCTCAGGAGACGCCGCTCCGAGCTGAGTCCCCGTACGGTCGGCCTGCCCGAGCTGGGCGGCCCCCGCCGGGTCGCCGGGCTGCGCCGCGAGGAGGTCGCCCAGCTCGCCTCGATCAGTACCGACTACTACACCCGGCTGGAGCAGGGCCGGATCCAGGCGTCCGCCCCCGTCCTGGAGACCCTCGCCCGGGTCCTCCACCTGGACGACGACGAGCGCGGCTATCTCTTCCAGCTCGCCGGCAAGACCGCACCCCGTACCCGGCGGCGCGGCCGGCAGCAGGTCCAGCCGCAGCTCCAGCGCGTCCTCGACGACCTCACCGCCACGCCCGCCGTCGTGCAGGGCCGCCGGGGGGACATCCTCGCCTGGAACGCTCTGGCCGCAGCCCTGGTCACCGACTTCTCCCTGGTCCCGGAGAAACACCGCAACTATCCCCGGCTGATCTTCACCGACCCGGTGATGCGGACCCTGTACGCCGACTGGGAGACCTCGGCGCGGACCGCCGTCGCGCAGCTGCGCATGGAGGCCGCCCGCTACCCCGAGGACCCGCGCCTGATCGAGCTGGTCGGCGAACTGTCCACGCGGGACCAGCAGTTCGCGAAGTGGTGGGGCGAGCACAAGGTCGCGGCCCGGACCGTCGGCACGAAGACCCTCGACCACCCCGTCGTCGGCGAACTCGTCCTCGACTGGGACACGTACACCGCGAACACGGACGCCGACCAGCACCTGACCGTCTGGACCGCCGCGCCCGGCTCGCCCACCCACGAACGCCTGCGCCTGCTGGGCTCCTGGGCCGCCGACCAGCGGCTCCAGCCCTCCTCCGCTCTCAGCGGCTGACCAGCACCTGACGCCGGTGGATCGGACCCCTGCCCCGGGACAGGGGCAGACCGGTTCCCCCGTGGGCATGGGCGACGATCTCCGCCGTGATCGACACCGCCGTCTCCTCGGGGGTGCGGGCGCCGAGGTCGAGGCCGATGGGCGAGCGGAGCCGGGCGAGCTGCTCCGGCGTCACGCCCGCCTCCCGCAACAGACGCAGCCGCTCGCAGTGGGTGCGCCGCGACCCCATCGCCCCCACGTACCCGACGGGCAGACCGAGCGCCAGCCGCAGCAGGGGTACGTCGAACCTGGCGTCGTGGGTGAGGACGCAGACGGCGGTACGGGCGTCCACGTCGGTGTCCGCCAGGTAGCGGTGCGGCCAGTCGACGACGACCTCGTCCGCGTCCGGGAAACGCGCCTCGGTCGCGAAGACGGGACGCGCGTCGCAGACGGTGACCCGGTAGCCGAGGAAGCGTCCGGCCCGGCTGAGCGCCGAGGCGAAGTCGACGGCCCCGAAGACCAGCATCCGGGGGCGGGACGCGTGGACGTGCACCAGGACCGACAGGGCGCCGACCTCCACCCGGGCCGTATGTCCGGCCCGCAACAACGCCCGCGCCTGTGCGCCCACTTCCCGGCCCACCTCGCCGGTCAGCGCGTCGGCGTACAGCATCCGGCCGACCAGCTCGCCGGGACCCTCGACGATCTGCGCGAGCGCGACGGGCCTGCCGTCGGCCGCGTCCGTGAGAGCGGCGGCGAGGTGGGACCGTTCCGCCGCGTCCACGCGCTGGACGAGGACGTCGAGTTCGCCGCCGCAGGTCAGCCCGACGGCGAAGGCGTCGTCGTCGGAGTAGCCGAACCGGGCGCGCTGAGGCGCGTCCCCCTCACCGAGCACCTGTCGGCACAGCTCGTACACCGCGCCCTCCACGCATCCCCCGGAGACGCTGCCGACCGCGTTGCCGTCCTCGTCCACCGCCACTGACGTACCGACGGGCAAGGGCGCGCTGCCGGTGACGCCGACGACGGTGGCCAGGGCGAAGGGGCGTGCCTCGCGGCACCAGCGGAGCAGCGTGTCCGCGATGTTCAGCATGGGCGGATCCTTGGGAGAAGAGGGATGTCAGAGCAACGCCTCGGCCGTGATGGGCAGTTGATGCACCCGGCGGCCGGTCGCGTTGAAGACCGCGTTGGCGATCGCCGCCGCCACGCCGACCTGGACGACCTCGCCGAGCCCCTTGACGCCGAGCGTGTTGCCGGCGTTGTCCTCGCCGTCCAGGTAGACGGCCCTGACCTCGGGGACGTCGGCGTTGACCGGGACGAGGTAGTCCGCCAGGTTCGCGTTCACGATCCGCCCGTCGCGGTGGTCGGTGACCGTGTGCTCCAGCAGGGCCGTACCGATCCCGCCCACGATGCCGCCGATCGCCTGGCTGTCGGCGAGCTTGGGGCTGATGATGCGGCCCGCGTCGTACACGCCGAGCATCCGCCGTACCCGTACGAGGCCCAGGTCCGCGTCCACGGCGACCTCGGCGAAGGTGGCGCTGTAGGCGTGGTAGGAGCGCCGCTCGGTGCCGGGCCCCTCGTAGACGCCGTCCGCTTCCAGGTGGGTGCGGTCGTTGCGGGCCAGCAGGCTGCGGTAGGTCTCGCCGCGCGCCGGGTCGCCCTGGACGTACAGCCGGCCCGCGCGCACCACCACGCCGCCGGCGTCCGCCCCGTACAGCGGTGACGCCTCGTCCCCGACGGCGAGGGCGATCGCCTGTCGCCGCACCTTGTCGCAGGCGTCGGCGACGGCCGTGCCGACGCTCGCCATGGTCGCCGAGCCGCCGTGCGGGGACGTCCGCGGGTAGCGGGAGTCGCCGAGCCGGAAGGTCACCGTGCGCATGGTCAGCCCGAGCGCGTCCGCGGCCACCTGGGTCTGCGAGGTATAGGTGCCCGGGCCCATGTCGCTGGTGGCCGCCTCGACCACCGCCGTGCCGTCGGCGTCCAGCCGGGCCCGGGCCTGCGCGGGATAGCGGCCCGAGTCGTAGACCCCGGCGGCCATGCCCATCCCGATCAGCCGGTCCCCGTCCCGCGTCGCACGGGGCCTGGGGTCGCGGCGGTCCCAGCCGAACTCGCGGGCGCCGACCGTGTAGCACTCGCTCAGCCGGCGGGTCGACCAGGGCAGCCCGTTCGACTGGTCCTCGCCCGGCTCGTTGCGCCGACGCAACTCGATCGGATCGACGCCCAGTTCGTGCGCGAGCTCGTCCATCGCCGACTCGATCGCGAACGACGCCGAGGCGAGTCCAGGACCGCGCATCCAGATCGGGGTGTTCACGTCCAGGGGCACCTGCCGGTACGCCTGCCGCACGTTCGGCATGCTGTAGAGCATCTGCCCGGCCAGCATGACCGCCTCGGTGAACGTCTCGTACGACGAGGTCTCGGCGTCGATGTCGTGGATCGCCGCGTTCAGCCGCCCGCGCCGGTCGCTGCCGAGCCGCAGCCGGTACGCGTACGACGGCCGGAACCCGGTCCCGAAGTACATCTGACGCCGGGTCAGCACCAGCTTCACCGGACGGCCCGTCACCCGCGCCGCCAGCGCGGCGACGATCGTGTGCGGCCAGCACCGCAGCCCGCTGCCGAACCCGCCCCCGACGAACGGGTTGATCACCCGCACCGCGTCCGCCGGCAGGCCGAACACGGCGGCGATCTCGTCGTGCGTGCCCATCACCCACTGCGTCTTGTCCCACACGGTCAGCCGGTCGCCGTCCCAGCGGGCGACCGTGGCGTGCGGCTCCATCGGGTTGTGGTGATTGCGCGCCATCCGGTACGTCCGGTCCAGCCGTACGGCCGACGACCGCAGACCGGCCTCCGCGTCGCCCCGCGCGTACGGCGTCGGCTCCCCGGGCTCGGCCTCGCGCAGATCCGTCGAGGGCCGCTCGGCCTCGTAGCGGACCGACACCAGGCTCGCGCCGTGCTGCGCGGCCTCCAGCGTGGTGGCCACCACGACGGCGACCGGCTGGCCGTGGAAGAGGACCCGGTCGTCCTGGAAGACCCGCAGCCTGCGGCCGGGCGGGTTGTTGGAGCCGGAGTTGTCGCGGTACGGCAGCGTCGGCGCGTTGCGGTGATGGATCACCCGCAGGACGCCCGCGTGCCGCTCGGCGGCGCGGGTGTCGATCGCGGCGATACGGCCCCGGCCGATGCTCGCGTCCACAATGACGGCGTGCACAGCGCCCTCGATCTCGTGCTCGACGGCGTACTCCGCCTGGCCGGTGACCTTCAGCACGCCGTCCACCCGGGACAGGGGCGCGCCCACGGCCGCCTGGGGCTGGGGACTCACTCGCTTCCTCCTACGATGCGCAGCTGGCGTTCGACGGTCCGCCGCAGCAGCGCGACCTTGAACCGGTTGTGGGCCAGGGGGCGGGTGCCCTGTTCCGCTCGCGCGGCGGCCTCGGTCCACAGCGCCGCTGAGGGGCGCTCCCCGGCGAGGCGCTGTTCGACGGCGGGCAGCTTCCACGGCACGGTGCCCACTCCGCCGGCGGCGACCTTCGCCTCGCGGATCACCCCGCCCCGGATGTGCAGGGCGACGGCGGCGGAGGTGAGGGCGAACTCGTAGGACTGGCGGTCGCGGACCTTGAGGTAGCCCGACCTGAGCGGCCTCGGCAGGGCGGGGATCTCCACGGCGGTGATCAACTCGCCCTTTTCGAGGGCCTGTTCGCGGTGCGGTGTGCCGCCGGGCTGGAGGAGGAAGTCGGCGAAGGGGATACGGCGATCGCCGTCCGGGCCCAGCAGGTGCACGCTCGCCTCCAGGGCCGCGAAGGCCACGGCTACGTCGGAGGGGTGCGTGGCGACGCAGGCGTCGGAGGTGCCGAGGACGGCGTGGGAGCGGTTGAAGCCGTCGCGGGCCGCGCACCCCGAGCCGGGCTCGCGCTTGTTGCAGTCGGCCGTCACGTCCCGGAAGTACGTGCACCGGGTGCGCTGCATGATGTTGCCGCCGATGGTCGCCATGTTGCGCAGCTGGGCGGAGGCGCTCAGCTCAAGGGCCTGCGAGATCACGGGGTGGGTGAGCCGGATCGTGGGATGCCGGGCGGCGTCGGCCATGGTGACCAGGGCGCCGATCCGCAGCCCGCCGCCCTGGGTGACGAGGATGTCCCGCAGGGGCAGGCCGGTGATGTCGACCAGCGTCCCGGGGCGTTCGACGGTCTCGCGCATCAGGTCGACGAGGGTGGTGCCGCCAGCGATGTAACGGCCGCCGCGCCGACCGGCGTCGAGGGCCTCGCGGGTGTCGGCTGCCCTGGTGAAGGAGAAGGGGTGCAAGAGGGCCTCACTTCCGGTGGGCGGCGGTCTGCTCGACCGCGCGCACGATCTTGACGTAGCAGCCGCAGCGGCAGATGTTGCCGCTCATCCACTCCCGGATCTCCTCGGGCGAACCGGCGTGCCCCTCCTGGACGCACCCCACCCCCGACAGGATCTGGCCCGGCGTGCAGTAGCCGCACTGGAAGGCGTCCTGGTCGATGAACGCCTGCTGGAGCGGGTGCAGTTCGTCGCCGTCGGCGAGTCCCTCGATGGTGGTCACCTCGGCGTTCTGGAGCCGGACGGCCAGTGTCAGGCAGGAGTTGACGCGCCGTCCGTCGACCAGGACCGTGCAGGCTCCGCAGGCCCCGGCGTTGCAGCCCTTCTTCGCGCCGGTGAGGCCGAGGTGTTCGCGCAGGAGGTCGAGGAGCGAGGTGCGGTTGTCGACGGTCACGGTGTGGCGGGTGCCGTTGATGGTCAGGGTGACGCGGCTCGTGAGCGGGGCGGCTTCAGGGGGGCCCGCGAGCAGGGTGCCGCTCGCCACGGCGGTGGTGGTGGCGATGAAGGTCCGCCGGGTTGGCGCCGGGAACGGTCCATCGGCGTCGGGGGAGGGCGGGTCGGGGGATTCGGTCGACATATGTATGCCTTCGTGTCGCGGACAGCTCGGCCGTACACGGGGGCACGGGCCTAGGGGTGGATCGTCACGGGAGGGACCTGGAGAGCCGCGTGCGATGAGAGCGGCCGGTCACGCGGGCAGTCTGACACCGGGGATCCGGCTCGCGGGAGGGAGATTTTCCTCCCCCTTTGACCTCTGGAGGCGCGTCTGCCGGGGAGCGGGGGTCCTACTGCTTTCTTATGAGGCGCGGTACGCCGCGAGACCGATCCCCGCGCATCCGGGCGACCGTACGGTGACGCTCATGAGCAACGCGGTGGAGGTCGTCCGGGGGTACGTGGACCATGACACCGACGCGGTCCAGGCGGCGCTGGCCGGGCTGGACGCGGACAGCCGGGTCGAGGTGTACGCCCTCCTGAACGGCCTGCTGCACTCCACGATCAGCATCATGGAGCTGACCGGCAGGCGCTGGAGACTGGACGAACTGGTCCGTCATGCCGACGAGGTCGCCACCGCCGCCCCGCCCCACTACGAGTTCGCCATCACCGAGGCGACTCGGGCGTGGGCTCGCGGCGACGGCTCGGCGATGCGGGCGCTGTCGGGCCGGGACGTTCTGGGCGCCGTACACATGACGGCCGTGGGCGTCACCGCCCTTGGCCTCGCCCTGTGGGGCAGGGCTGGACTCCTCGATGTCCTGGAGGAGTTCGACAGGATCGCCGGCGGACTGGTCGACGGGGCCTAGCCCACTTCGGACTCTCGCCGGCTCCGTCGTCGATGCCACCTGCCTGCGGGGCCGGCGAGAACCCCGGCACGCGCCGTGAACTCCCGCACCCCGCAGATGTATTGGAGCTGATCGTCTTAGCTCCGGAGGGCTGGTACGACGACGTCGCTGCCCTTGTCTCCCTGCTCAGACCTCTGGCGTGGTCGCTCCTGCCGACGCGGGACCGTGAGCCGTCGCCGGGACAGCGCCGTGTCCGGTCCGCCGGGCGAGGGCGAAAGTCGTGAAGCCCCAGCTCTGGTTGCCGTTCGCGGCGAGGTCGCCGGGCCGCACTGCCGGTTCATGGTCCTGCCCCGGGCCGGACAGGACGCCGGGCCTACGCCACCTTCCGACCCCTCCGGATGCGCAGCACAGGAACCACGTTCAGCAACAGCCCCACCGTCGCCACCCCCGTGACCAGGTTCAGGTCCGGCCGGTACGCGGTGAAGTCCGCCCCGCTGTCGCCCGTCCCCGCAAGCACCGCAGTGAGGGCCGCGAGGACGAGGGCCCCACCGACCTGGCCCGAGGTCTGGACGAGCCCTGAGGCCAGGCCCTGTTCCGTGGCCTGCGCCATGATCGCGCCGTACCCGAAGGCGAAACCGCCGCCGAGGAGGACCAGGGACGGGAACATGCCGGACGTGTACGCGGGGGAGGAGCCCGCCGAGACCAGGAACCAGACGTAGTCGAGGGTCATCGAGAGCATCGCGGTGACGATCAGGGGCATCGGCGTGCGCTACCCGAACCCGGCGTGTAGCTCAGTTCCCCGAGCGGCGACAGTTCTGGTAGGCGGTTGGTGACCGCCCGCGCCGACAGCCGGGCGAGCTTGGCGATCTGCTCCAGGGACAGGGAGAACCACCCCCTGTCGTCCGCCTCACGGACCAGGGCGAAGTGCCCCTCCGTTTGGCCCGCGAGCGGCTCCACATCAGCTCCGTCATGACGGCGCTCACCGGTCGTCGCCGCGCGCCGTGGCGGCGTACCGCTCTGCCCGCAACCCGAAGGAACGGTCGTCCTCCGGGGCGTACCCGACGCGGTCGGGGTGCGGGGTGAAGTAGAGGCGGCCCGTGGAAGTCGTGCGGGAGTCGCCAGTCGAGGGCGTCGCCGAAGTGCTGCCGTACGAGCCGTGCGGCGCATGGCGTCGTACCTCTCGGCCTTCGAGTGCCGCGTGGAGGAGAGCGCTCAGGATGGGTGGGCAAGCCGGTCGTTCACGGCTTCTGTCCGGTCGGCGTAGTCCTCGACCAGGTCGCCGATGAGCGCGAGCAGAGCGTCGGCTCGGTGCCGGTCCTCCCGCTGGTTTCGCAGGTCCACGACGAGAAGTACGTGCTGCTGGTGCCGCTGATGAACGGCGGCGACGGCGGCGTACTCCTGAAGCGCGGTCTCGACGACCTGACCGCCGGCGCCGTCAAAGCCGTCTACACCCACGGCACGGCACTCGACGCCGACAGCCTCGCCGTCGACAAGCCGGTGCTGATGGCCTACAGCCAGTCCGGCGGCAACGCCTTCACCAGCGCCGGCAACAACCTCAGGGCGATCGGCGGTCTCGTCCTGTTCGAGACCGTCTACACGAACGAATACCCGCGCGACGCGAAGAACAGCAGGCTCCTGCTGGGCAAGGACGTCATCCCCAAGCTGCTCAAGGAGAACGTCAAGGTCGTCGTCATCGGCCGCTGGCGCGAGCGCCCGCGCTCCTTCCTGCCCGACGGCAAACTCTTGCGGGGAATCACGGTCTTCCCCGATGCCGCGAACTACTACCTGCTCGACTACCCGCTGCCTCCCGACGGCCGGCTGAGCTCGGCGCACCCCGTCGTCGTCCTGCGCTACTCACGCCTGGTGGACGGCAAGCACGACAAGGCCCTCGACCTGATCCTCGGATCGGAGGACCCCGCTCACCTCGACGACCCCACGGCGCGGAGCGAAGCGGCGGTCGAGGCGTCGATCGCCGGGTACCGGAAGGCGGGACTCGGCGACGAGTCCATCGTGCGCCGGGTGTTCTCGATGGAGTACGTGCCGGAGAGAAGAGGCGCCTACTACCCGCACAACCTCATCCTCGCGGGGGGCCAGCACCTGGACACGAGGACGAGGACGTACCGGGGGTTCGTCCAGGAGGCGCTGAGAGTGTTCGGAGCACCATGACCGCCCCGACGATGCCGACGGCATTGCCGGGGCGCCTGGGGCCTACAGGTACGGAAGGACGAAGTCGTACCCCGCGACGCTGTGCGCAGCGCCCGCCGGACAGCGGCCGTTGGTGGGGTAGCCGTAGAAGTAGAGCCCGTAACACTTGGGGCAGAAGCGCCAGTTGTGCTGCGTGTTCGGGGTCTGCGGGATGTCGTGCGGGAGGACGAAGTCGTACCCGGCCGCCGCGTGGGCCGCGCCGGCGGGGCAGCGGCCGTTGTCCGGGTAGCCCCAGAAGAACATGCCGAAGCACTTCGTGCAGAAGCGCCAGTTGTGCTGGGCGGTGGGGGTCTCCGGGATGTCGTGCGGGAGGTTGAAGTTGTAGCCGGCGGAGTCGTGGCCGCCGCCGGCCGGGCAGACGCCGTCGGTGGGGTAGCCGCGGAAGAACATGCCGAAGCACTTGGTGCAGAACCGCCAGTCGGCCTGGTTCGCGCGGACCGCCGCGTGCGCGGAGGGGGCGGTGGCCGCGATCGCCGCGGCGGCGCCGAGGCCGGCCGCCGCGAGGCCGAGTGCCTTGCCGAGCACGGTCCGGCGGGCCGGCTGGGAGTGCTGCTGCGGTGCGTCGTCGTGTCTTGCCGGTAAGCCCATGGGTGCACCCCTTCGTGAAGGGCCTTCTGGTGGAGCCCGAGTGGGCGTTCAGTGCGCCCAGTATTCGACCCATCACTTTGTGTGGTCAACGGGGTGTGGGTGCACGGCCGACGGGCCGGGTGCGCCCTGTACTACCCGGCGCGCAACGCGTGGGGAGTGACGCCGAGTTGGCGGCGCATCGTGCGCGTGAGGTGGCTCTGGTCGGTGAAACCGCAGGCGAGGGCGATGTCGGCGATGGGGGAGGCGCTGGTGAGGAGCGCGGTACGGGCCTGTTCGAGGCGTTGCCGCAGGACGTACTGGTGGGGCGAGTGTCCGGTGGAGGCGCGGAAGGTGCGGGTGAAGTGGGAGGAGCTGACGCCGGCGATCCGGGCGAGAGTGTCGAGGCTGAGGGGTTCCGCGAGGTTGGCGTGGATGTAGTCGGTGACCTGGGCGAGCCTGCGCGGAGCGAGCCCTGGACCGGCGGGTCTGGCCGCGTTGCCGTGGGTGGAGGCGACCTTGATGACGTGCGCGGCGACCGCCTGGACCAGGGACTGGGCGTACAGCCCGTCGGCCGGTCCGCTGTGCTCGTACTCCTGGACCAGGCGCTCCACCATCATCGCGAGGAACGCGTCGCTGAGGTGGTAGGCGGGCGTGATCTCCAGGGTGCCGCGCAGTCCGGCTTCGTCGGCGAGCTTCTCCAGCCAGACCGGGTCCAGGGAGACGAGCATCAGCTCGGCGTCCTCCTGCCAGCGGGGGCGTGCGGCCCAGCCCGCCGGGTTGATCAGGGACTGGCCCCGGTGGAAGCGCTCACGCCGGGCGAAGCCGTCGGCGGACCAGTCGAGGGTCGTCGAGGTGCCCGCGTGCACGACGAGGACGTGACTGTCCGGACCGGTGGGCGGCTGCGCGGCGGGGTGCTTCCCGGCCGCGAGTTCCCTGTCCCGCTCGACGACGGCGTGCGCGAGGCCCGTACCGCTGCCGGAGAGGTGCACGAGATGGGGCTTGATCAAGGAACCTGACACGCTCCCATTCTGGCCTCGGGGCCGTCGTGATCGCACACTCCGGCTCGTGATGCGTTTGTCCAAGGACCGCGTGATCGTGCAAGAGGCGACGCGGGGCGCCGGGCGATGGTGGTCGTCGTACCGGCACCATCGCGAAGGCGGGATCCCCATGAGCGTGAACCACTCCCTGTCCGGCAGGACCGTCCTGGTCGGCGCGGGCGCGAAGAACCTCGGCGGCCTGATCAGCACCACGGTCGCGACGCAGGGCGCGAACGTCGTCGTCCACTACCACTCCGACGCGACCGCGCCCGACGCCCGCCGGACCCTGAAGGCGATCGAGGAGGCGGGCGGGAAGGGGTTCCTGGTCCAGGGCGACCTGTCCCAAGTGGCCGACGTCGAGCGGCTGTTCACCACCGCCAAGGACCACTTCGGCGGGATCGACGTCGCGGTCAACACGGCCGGTATGGTCCTGCGCAAGCCGATCGTGGAGACCACGGAGGAGGAGTACGACCGGATGTTCGCGGTCAACTCCAAGGCCGCGTACTTCTTCCTCCGCGAGGCCGGACGCCACCTGAACGACGGCGGCAGGATCGTCACCGTCCTGACCTCGCTGCTGGCCGCGTTCACGGACGGCTACTCGACGTACGCGGGTGCCAAGGCCCCCGTCGAGCACTTCACCCGCGCCGCCGCGAAGGAGTTCGCCGTACGCGGGATCTCCGTCAACAGCGTTGCGCCCGGCCCGATGGACACCCCGTTCTTCTACGCCCAGGAGACCCCCGAGCGCGTCGCGTTCCTCAAGTCACAGGGGCTGGGCGGACGGCTCACGGAGGTCGAGGACATCGTGCCGTTGGTCGTGTTCCTCGCCACGGAGGGCGGCTGGATCAGCGGGCAGACCATCTTCGCGAACGGCGGCTTCACGACCCGCTGACCATGACCCCGGCCGCGACCCCACTCCCCATGGAGCCGCGGACCGGGTTGCCTCGACCGACTGTGCCGGGTGCGGGAGTACCCGGCAGCGGGAGGCGCACGGTCGACCGGGGTCCAGGGCCGCGTGGTGAGCGTAGTTGTGCCGTGGCGGCGGGGACAGGGCGGTTTCAGGTCGGTCAGGCCGCCGCCTGGGGAGGCACCGGTGCGGGCAGCCGGTCCAGGATGTCGAAGTCCAGGTGCAGCCAGGGAAAGGTGAGCAGCCGCAGGAGTACCGGGTTCGTACAGATCAAGCGCAGGTGTCCGCCGTGCCGAGCGGCGCGGGAGCGGGCGCGTTCGAGGAGCCGTACGCCGGTGCCGTCCATGAAGTCGACGGCGCGCAGGTCGACCAAGAGGTTGACGTTGTCGGCGTGGTTGATCGTGTCGAGGCGATGGTTGATGCCTGGGGCCGTCTGGATGTCGATTTCGCCGCACAGGACGACCAAAGTGCAGTCTCCGTGCGTACGGATGTCCTTGACGCAGATCACTGCGGGGAGCGGAAACACCGCGACCCTCTTCTCCGGGTGTGGATGTCCATCGGGACTGGTCACCAACGGGGTCCGGGTCGGCACTTCAGGTTAGGAGAGATGGCCTGTCCACCGGCCGGTCGTGCCGAAAGGCTGCGGAGACGTCGGCTCGTCTGCTAGGTGACGGAGTCAGGGGTGCTCTCTCCGTTATCCTCCAGGCGTACGCGGCGGGCCAGTACGTCCCGGGCGACGTCCAGGAGCGGTCGGTCGTGGCTGAAGGCGTAACCGCGCAGCCGGATCAGGGCGTGGTCGCAGTCGGTGTCCAGCGCGTCGGCGAGCATGCCGGTGGCCTGGTGCACCTCGGCGAAGTGGAGACCGGGGTCGTCGAGGAGCGGAGCGTGCGGCAGGTCGACGTGGACGGCGGTGGTGATGGCGATCTGGGCGAGGGTGTCGGCCAGGCCGAAGGCGTCGGTGAGCTGGTCGGTGGTCATCGGGCCGGGCCGGGTCCGGTGACCGGTGAGCGCGCCGAGCGCGATGATCCCGATGCGCAGGGGGAAGGAGAACACCGCGCGTACGCCCAGCGCCTCGATCGCGCCGGGCAGGGCCGGCCAGCGGACGGTGGCGAACGCGGCGTCGTCGGCCACGTCGGGCAGCAGTATCAGGGCGCCGTGGCGGGCGGCGTCCAGGCTGGGGCCCTGGCCCTGGACCTGCTGGAGATCCTCCAGCGCGAGAGTGAACTCACCGAAGGACTGCACCAGTTCGGTCCGGTCGCCGGCGGCGAGGAGCAGGCCGAGGCCGTCCAGGCCCAGCATGTCGGCGCAGGCCGCGAGGGGCAGCGGTGCCAGGCCGGGGCCGGTGTGTGAGCTGAGGGCGCGCAGGTAGTCGGCCATCATCGGATGGGTCACCGCGACCGCCCCTTCCTCAACGCCGCACAGCGCGGACGACGACCGACCGAGAGGTCGGTCCTCACCGATCACGTCGCGGGAGGAGAGACGCGTCGGCCGTGCCCTGGAGGACCTGGCGGGCGATCTCGGTGAGCCGTGTCTGGTGATCGCGTGCGTAGCGGCGCATGAGGGTGAACGCCTCCTCGACACCGGTGCCACGGCGGTTGGCCAGATACCCCTTGGCCTGCTCGATGATGACCCGGCTGTCCAGAGCGGCCTGCAGTTGCGCCGTCACGGTCATCTGCTCACTCACCGCCCGCTGTTGAAGCACACCGATGGTCGCAGTGTCGGCCAGCGCCTGACCGAGCCGCAACTGGGACTCGTCCAGTGGACCCGGGCGGTCCCGGAAGAGGTTGAGGGCCCCGATCACCTGGTCGTGCAGCCGCAGGGGAGCCGCCACGACCGAGGTGAAGCCGGCTTCCACGGCCCGTGGCGCGAACCGGGGCCACCGTACTCTCGCCGACTCGGTCCCCAGCGGTACGTCGGGGATCCGCTGCTTGGTCCGGAAGCAGTCGCGGCAGGGGCCCTCGTCCCACTCGATGCTGGCCAGTTCCAGCTCTCGGGTGCGCTCGTCCGAGGCCGCGGCGTCCACCAGCCGGCCCCCTGGGGTGGCCAGCAAGACTCCGGCCGCCGCGACATCCAGCAGGTTCACACAGTGTTCGGCCAGCGAATGGAGGAAGTTGATGACGTCGAAGTCCTGCACCAACGTGTCGGCGAGGTCGACGAACGCCGCCGCCAACTGCTCCTCGCGCGGCAGTTCAGCCATGCCCCACTCACCTCCGGCAGTGATCCGGGGGCAACCTTCCCACAAGCTGCTGCCTCCTGCTGCCACCCATCCTCGTCCGCTCGGGGCGCCTTGGCCAGGCCACCTGGTGCTGGGTTCCTGAAGCCGACAAGGTTTGCGGGGTTGGGTACGGTCGGGGTCATCAGAGGGGGGTGGCTTTTGTGTGCCGATGGCGTCGTGCGTGGTCGGCGGCCGTCGTGGTGCTGGTGTCGGGTATCGGTGGGGTCGGGTGTCAGGACGCTGGGGGCGGGCAGGGTTCGGTATTCGTGGCTCGGTACGAGGAGCCGGTGGGCGCCGACCGGGGGGATGCCGCGTTCCTGCGGGGGCTGGTCGAGGAGGCCGCTGCGGCGGTTGCCGGCTTGGTGAAGGTGGAGGTGGAGCGGCCGGTGGACGTCGTCGTGCGGTCCTGTGGCGGGGAGGGGGCCTCCTACGATCCGGAGACCCGGACGGTGGAGCTGTGCTACGAGGAAGCCTCCGAGACACGGGAGCTGTTCCGGCAGGCCGGGCGTGCACGGTCCGGCGATGAGGTCGAGGCGGTGCTCCTGGAGACGGTCTTCCACGAGACCGCGCACGCCCTTGTCGACGTACTGGATCTGCGGGTGACCGGCCGGGAGGAGGACTTCGCGGACCGGTTCGCGGCACTGATGCTGCTGGACAAGGGGGTCGTCGGCGAGCGGCAGTTGCTTGCGGCGGCGGAGGCGTGGCGGCTGTGGGCGGAGACGGCCGAGGACGTCGACGACAGAGGCGAGGACGAGCACTCCTTGGACCGTGAGCGGTTCGTCGACGAACTCTGCTGGGTCTACGGTTCCGCTCCTGGACGTCACCAGGACCTTGTCGGCCCGGACACTCTTCCCGCCGGCCGTGCGGAAGGCTGCGGCCGGGAATGGGCCGCCGTCCGCGACGCCTGGCTGACGGCACTGGGGGCGTCGGGCGAGGACTGGCGGAGTGGAGCAAGTCGTGGCAAAACACCCACGGACAAAAACTACTGAGGCGTCGGGAGCGCAGCGCGGGAACCAATGGCCGCGGTGTGCGTCCTCATGGGTGAGGCAGACGGTGTGTTCGGGGGAGATCTGGCGTGGAGACGATCATTGTGCAGCCGCTGGGGCGGGCGCGGGCTGGTGCGGGTGGTGTGGGGGTGGCGGGGTTGTTGAGGCTGGCGCCGGGGGAGGTGGCGGAGTTCGGGCGGGGGACGCCCGACGGGGAGGGTGTGTCGATCGTCCTGCCCGATCCGGGTATCTCCCGGCGGGCCGGGTTGCTGGAGGCGGCGGGGGACTACTGGCGGCTGTCCAACTTCAGTGCGGGTACGGCGTACCTGGTCGAGAACCTGGAGGGCGCCGGGGAGTACATGTCGGTGGGGCCGGGGAGGCTGTCCGCGCCGGTGCCGTTCGAGTTCTCGCGGGTGGTGCTGCCGGGGGTGCGGGGGACTGAGGGGTTCAAGGTGTTCGCTCCGCGTCCGGCGTACCGGGAGGAGCGGATGGTTCCCGGGGCGGGGGAGCGGACCGTGCACCCGTACGCGCTCGACACGGCCGCGAAGTACTTCCTCGTCCTCGTCGCCCTGTGTGAACCGCGCCTGCGCGACCCCTCGGACAGCACCCTGCCCAGTGCCGGGGACATCGCGGAACGCCTGCGTGGTCTGCCGGACTGCGAGGACCTGACCCGGTCCGCGGTGAACTACCACATCGACTACCTGGCCTGCCGCAAACTCCGCCTGGACCTCGCCGACACCCCGGACATGCCGGCCCGCACGGGGGCCAAACGCGCCGCCCTGGTCTCCGTGGCCCTGCGCTTCGGCCTCGTACGCGAGGAACACCTCGCCCTGCTGCCCTCCCGCAAGAATTGGGGCTCCGGGACGACCTGGCTGCGGGTGGCGCCGTAGCGGGCGAGCGCCTTCTCGAAACTGGCGTACGACTGTCGTCGGCGTGGAGGAAGCGGCCCTCCTCGCCGGGAGAGCTGTCCGGAGACGTAGATCGTGTCGCCGGCCTGGGCGAACCCGACCTCTCCTCGCCGCAGACGCCGTGGCGGTGGGAATCGACGGCGGTTCGGGAGGGGCAGGAGGCCAGGTGGACGCGAGGCGGGTGACGGCGTCGGCGACGGGGGCGTCGCCGGAGGCGAACTCGTCGCCGCACCACGAGCCCGCGACACCGGCACCGCCCTCGACCCCTTCGCCGCGCACCGCCGCCACGCCGCCGACGCGGTCGCCGGAACCACGGCCTGCTCCCCACCCCCGCACGGTGCCCCCCGCACACCGCCCGATCCCGCTCCCGCGCGCCGCCCGACCCCGCACGGTGCCCCACCCCACGCAGCGCCCCACAAGCCCCGCGATCAGATCATCGGCTCCGAGTCATGCCGCTCAGGACTCCCGTCCGCCCGGCGCAGCGGAAGGGGCCGCCGAGAGCCCGGGTGAGGCCCAGCAGCGGGCGGAGCGGGCAGCAAGCGGCGGCCCGCCCATTCCGGGCGTACGTTCGTGCCGTCGCCCGCCGGGGGAGCGGAGCGTCGGGGCGCTGACCGGATCGCCTCCTCGTCGATCCGGATGCCCAGGCCCGGCGAGTCGCCGAGGATGAACTCGCCGCCCTCGACATGCAGATCGACGTGGATGCCCAGCGGCGGCCGGAGGTCCTGGAGCTCGCCCGCGAGATGGTTCGGTGTGGCCGTCGCGGCGTGCAGCAGGCCGACCGGGGTGGTCCCGACGCAGCTGACCGGCAGATCGTGCGCGTGGGCCAGCATGGCGACCCGCAGGAAGTGGGTGATGCCCCAGACCGCGCTCGTCTGGACGATGTCGACCGCCCCCGCGGCGAGCAGCGGGCGGAACTGTTCGAGGCCGGAAAGGTTCTCACCGCTGGCCACCGAGGCCCGGATCCCCCGGCCGACCGCGGCCAGACCTTCGGCGTCCCAGCGCCGGACCGGCTCCTCGACCCAGGTCAGGTCGAGGGTGCGCTCCAGCGCGCACACATGGCGAACGGCCTGCTTACGGGACCACGACTCGTTCGCGTCGAGCATCAGCGCGGGTTGTACTCCCCGGGCGGCGTCGGCCAGGACCTCGCGTACCAGCGACAGCCGTCGCCGGTCCTGTTCGACGTCCAGACCCCCCTTGAGCTTGGCCGCGCGCACCCCGTGCTCCGCGTACGACTGGTACACGGCCACAAGCTCGGCGTCGGTGAGGCCGATGTCAAGACCCGAGGCGTACGCGGGCACCCGCCGGTCCCGGCCGCCCAGTAGACGCCACAGAGGCTCCCCGGCGGCCTGGGCCTTGATGTCCCACAACGCCGTGTCGAACGCGCCGATGGTCCCGAACACCGCGCCCGCGTGCCCGGCCTTGAACGTCTGCCGCAGCATGCGGTCGTAGAGAGCCGTGACACCGCGCGGATCCTCGCCGTCGAGGGCGGCGAAGACCGCCTCCGCGTCGACGGCCGGCCCCAGACCGACGCCCGTGATCCCCACGTCGGTGGTCACCAGGACGATCGGCACGGGCACGACCCCGTCGGCGAAGACGCCGTTGGCGTCACCGACCGGCCGCCCCCACTCCAGGACCGTGTTCAGGGTTCGAAATCCGGTGATCCGCATGTCAGCCCTTCGTGGAACCGGCGGTGACGCCTTCGGCGATGTGACGCTGGAACAGGAGGTAGAGCAGCAGCATCGGCACGGCGGCGATCAGGACACCGGCGGCGAACGTCGGGATGTCGTCCGCGTACTGTCCGCGCAGCGAGGTGACTCCCACCATCAGGGTGCGGTTCTCGGCCGACGGCATCATCAGCAGGGCGATCAGGACGTCGTTCCAGCAGAACAGCGCGTTGAGGACGCCGACCGAGACCAGGGCCGGGGCACCCAGCGGCAGCATGATCCGCCGGTAGACGCCGAACAGGGTGTTGCCGTCGACCCTGGCCGCGTCGACGAGTTCGGCCGGGACGTGCGCGTAGTAGCTCGCCATCAGGAAGACGGTGAACGGGAGGAACTGCGCGACATAGGCGAGGACCAGCCCGGCATGGGTGTCGATGAGGTGGAGGCCGGTCATCGTCCGGGCGAGCGGGACCATGATGACCTGGAACGGGACGAACAGGGCCGCGAGGCAGCCGAGGAAGAGCGCCTGCGACCCACGGAACCGCAGCCGGCCCAGCGCGAAGCCCGCCATCGACCCGATCAGCAGCAACAGGACGACCGAGCACGTCACCACGACGAGCGAGTTGACGAAGTAGCGTGCCATTCCGGCGCTGTTCCACGCGGTGGAGAGGTTGTCGAGGCGGGCGGAGTGCGCGGGGGCGAAGCGGTCGAGGACGTACTCGTGCCGCGTCTTCAGCGCCACGTTCGTGGTGAACACCAGCGGATAGACGGTGGCCAGCGCGAGCGCCGCCATCGCGAGGGCCACCAGCCACTTGGCCGTCCGGGAAGCGGACATCATTCCGCCCTGCCGGAGCGGCGGAGCACGCCGATCTGGAGCAGCCCCACCACCACCATGACGAGGAAGAGCACGGTGGACGCGGCCGAGGCGAGGGCCGGGCGGTTCAACTGGCCCTGCTGGATCCAGATGTAGTACTCCGGCAAATAGGTGGAACCCCCCGGGCCGCCGCCGGTCATCACGTAGAGCAGTCCGAACATCGACGTCAGCATTCCGATCATCGTGGTCACGAACACGAACTGGATGGTGCGCGACAGCCCCGGGACGATCACGTGCCAGATGATCCGGGGCACCGACGCGCCGTCGATCCGCGCCGCGTCCAGCAGCGAGGAGTCCAGCGTGGCGAACCCGGCGAGGAACACCACCAGCGCCATCCCGAAGGTCGCCCAGACATGGACGCCGACGACCGTGTAGAGCGCGATGTCCGGATCGCCGAGCCAGTCGACCGGGCCGAGCCCGAGATCGCCGAGCAGCGTGTTGACGGGGCCGTCGTAGGCCAGCAGGAGGTTGAAGATCGCGCCGACGATCACCGGCGACAGCACCGCGGGGAAGAAGTAGGCGCCGCGGAAGAACCGGTGCCCCGGAACGCGCAGGTGGATGAAGGTCGCGAGGAGCCCGGGAACGGCGACCGCCACCGGGAGCAGCAGCACCAGCACTCCCGTGTTGCGCAGCGCGCGGCGGAAGAGCGGGTCGTCGAAGAGGGCCGTGTAGTTGTCCAGCCCGACGGAGGCCCCGTCGAGTTTCCCGTCGCCGGTGAAGGAGAAGTTGACGCCCAGCACCAGGGGGTACAGCCGCAGGGCGACGACGACCAGCACCGCCGGGGCGACCAGGACGTACGGCGCGAAACGGTCCATACCAGGACGGCGAGACCTCGGGCGGCCACCAGGGCGCGCACCCCCTGCGGCCGACGGCCCCGTCCGCTCGGCCGGCGCCGGACGGACGGGGGGCGGCGCGCCATCGAGCGGCACCCGGTCAGCCTTCCCGATCGGAGGCGGCGAGCTGCTTCAGCGCCTCGTCGACGGCGACCGACCCGCTCAGCAGCTGCTGGGACAGCCGCCCCATCAGATCGAGGGTCCGCGAGGAGAGCGCCACGTGCAGGGCGGGCTTGCCGCTCTTGATCTCGGAGACGATCGTGGAGACGGCCGGGCCGCCCTTCGACACGTCGACGGAGGGGTCGGCGACGATCGCGCCCGCGTCGGCGTAGAACGCGGCCAGCGCGTCCCGCGAGGTGAGCGAGCGGACCAGGTCGGCGGCGAGCTTCGGATCGGCGGTCCACTTGGCGACCGCGTACCCGATACCGCCGTCGTACGGAAGACTCGGCGTCGCCCCGGGGGTGATGACCGGCGCCCGCATGACGCCGATGTCGCCGGGAGCGAGGAACTCGCCGAAGTCCTTCCAGTGCCCGACGTCCGACATCAGCCCGATGACGTGGGCGGCCTTGCCGGAGGAGAAGAGCGCGAAGGAATCGTTGAACATCGCCGTCGAGTTGGCCCCCTTGTTGTTGAGCCCGTCGGCGTCGGCCTCCTTCCACAACTCGAAGATCCGCTTCACGTGCGGGGACGTCCAGTCCCGCTTCCCGGCGATCCAGTCGTCGTACTCCTGGCCGGTGAGCGCGCCGGAGCCCAGCCCGGAGAGGAAGAACTGGATGCCGTCGCCCTCCTTGTTGCCGAGCGCGACGCACGCGACGCCGGTCCTCTTCTTGATCGTGGCGCAGTCGCCGACGAAGGCGTCCCAGGTCGCGGGCGGCCGGTCGGGGTCGAGGCCCGCCCGTTCGTACAGCTTCTTGTTGTAGTAGATGGGGTGACCCTGGAGCGTGACCGGTGAGGCGTAGGTCTTGCCGTCCTTGCTGAACGCGTTCCAGCTCACCAGGCGGTTGCGGTCCCCGGCGACGTAGGGGTCCAGCGGGACGAGCGCGTCCGTCCGGTCGCGGATCTGGCCGCCGCCGTTGAACAGCATGACGTCCGGCCCCTTGCCCGCCTGGATGGCCGTGCCGAGCAGGGTGTAGTACTGGTCGAACGGCTGGGCCACGAACTCGACGGTGACGTCGGGATGCTTCTTCGCGAAGTCGGCCTTCGCCTTGGCGAGGTAGGAGGCAGCGGCCTTGTCCCCCGACTTCCAGTCCCAGACCACCAGCTTGTCCTTGTCGCCGCCGGACGACGGTTTCGGCCCCGAGGCGCTGCCGCAGCCGGCCAGGACGGCGACGGTCAGGAGGACGGCCGTCCACTGTGCGTGAGGTCTCATCGCAGGCTCCACTTCTGGTTGGCTCCGCCGTGGCACGACCAGAGGTGGATCAGGGTGCCGTTCGCGGTTCCGCTGCCGCTGGCGTCGAGACACAGCCCGGACTGCACGCCCGTGATCGTGCCGTCGGCGTTGACGTTCCACTGCTGGTTGGTGCCGCCGTGGCAGTCCCAGACGATCGCCTTGGTGCCGTTGGCGGTTCCCTGCCCGGAGGCGTCCAGGCACTTGGTGCCGTTCAGGACGAGCTGCTTGCCCGAGCTGTGGGTCCAACGCTGGCTCGCGTCGCCGGTGCAGTCCCGGAGCTGCGCCTGGTCGCCGCCCGCCGGGTTCGCGCCGCCGAATCCGACGCAGCGGCCCGACTGGCTGCCCACGATCGCGCCGGCCTGCGGGTCGACGCCGCCGCGCGGTCCGGCGTTCGCCATCACGGCCTGGGCGCCGGACGGCCAGTTCCCGCCCGTGACGGTGGTGTTGCCGCGGACGACGTTGCCGCGGTCGCCGTTCACGACGTTGGTGCTGCCGTTGGTCGACCAGTTGTCGGTGACCGTCCAGTTGCCCATGTTCTCCCCGCCCCCGTAGTTGGCGGTGGCCCAAGTCCCGGTGGCGTTGAAGACGTTGCGGGTGGCGGTGTAGTAGCGGGAGCCCTCGTCGAAGTAGAGGCCGAAGTAGCCGTTGGTCCGCAGGCAGTGGTTGCCGCTGATCTCGGCGTTCGGGTTCCACCCCAGGGTGTAGATGCAGCCGCCGTCGTTCATCTGCTGCATGACGTCGTGGACGTAGTTGTCGGTGAGCCGGTTGCCGGACGCGGTGGTCGGTGTCGTGTACCGGGGCTGGTAGTCGTACAGGCCACGGCCCGCGTAGTGGTTGCTGCCGCCCGCGTCGTTGCTGCCCCAGCCGTAGCCGATCGACATGCCGGAGTAGGGCATGTTGTAGACCTCGTTGTGGGACACGTCCGTGGTCGTGACGTACGTGGTCAGGACCGACACGTTGCCCCGGTACTCCAGGCCGAGGTCGTGGATGCGGCTGTCGCTGACGGTGATGTTCCGGTTGGTCATCCGCTGGTCGCCGGGATGGTGCGCGTCGGCACGGACACCGCCGACGACGATGCCGCCCGCCGAACTGCGGGCGATCTCGGAGCGGGTGACCGTGATGTCGCTCGCGCCCAGACCGACCCCGCTGGCATGGGCGTTCGCGTCGTTGCCGATGCCGATGGCCGTCTGCCCCAGGTTGACGAACTCGCCGGCGTCGAAGGTGATGCCGCGCGCGGCGGACACCTGCACGGCGGCCGGCATCTGGTTCCAGTGCGGCCGGGCCGCCTCGAACTGGCGGCAGCCGCTCTGGCAGGACGTCAGCCGGTCGGCGGGCCAGTTCCAGTCGCCCGCGAGGTAGGCGCCGGTCTGCTGGTCCGCGTACCCCTGGTCGCCGCTGGGGCCGAGCCAGCTCGTGCCGGTGAACGTGATCCCGCTGAACGTGATGTCGTGCGCGGGCGCGTCATAGGTGCCGCCGACGTTCACCAGCGACTGGAGCACCGGCAGTTCCACACGGGCGGTGCTCATGTTCTGTCCGGCCAGCGGGATGTAGTAGAGCGAGCCCGTGCCGGGGTTGATGTACCACTCGCCGGGGGAGTCGAGGAATTCGTACGCGTTGGCCAGGTAGAACGGGCCGGCTCGGAACGGCGCCGTGAGCGTGTCGTAGCCGAAGGAGTTGTTGTTCCACGCGGGCTGCCGCATCGTGACGACGTTCCCGCGGATGCCCTGCACCGGCGAGTAGCGGTCGGTGAACGAGTTGACGCTCTCCACCTCGACCCGGCTCTGGCCCGCGAGGTTGTTCAGGTAGCCCAGCGCGGGGTCGGAGAAGGTCATGCCCGTGTTGGTGAAGGTGAACGAGGACCGGTTCACCTGCGTCCGCGCGCGGGTGGCGATCGCGCCGTCGACGTACAGCTGCCGGGTGTCGGTCCCGGCGGCGACGTCCGCGCGCCAGATGTTCTTCCCGGCGTCGGCGACCGACCAGCCGGTGACCGCGCGGGCGCCGCTGATCACGGGGCGCGCGGAGGGGGCGGCCCGCCACACGACACGGTGGCCGTTGGTGCCGGAGTCCGCCGCCGTCATCCGCAGGGGCGCGGACAGCCGGTACACCCCGCCGGCCAGCTCGACGACAATGTCGTCCGACATCGCCCCGACGAGCGAGCGCACCGCGGCCTGCGCGGCGGGTAACGAACACGGCTCGGCGGCCGAACAAGCGGTACCGGTACCGGACGGGGAGGCGTACAGCGTGGGCGTGGCCTCGGAGGCGGCGGCGGGGGCCGGGGCGGTCACGGCCGTCGCGGCGGTCAACGCCACGCCGGCCACTAAGGCCCGCACCGCCAGGGACAAGGATGCGAACACGGGATCTCCTTCTACGTGGGATGGATCCGGCGAACGCCCCTGCCTAGGCAGCCCTCAGTGCACCATATGAATCATGTACATGCAATGGATGGATACGACTCATCGCGCGATCCCTTGACGACAGTGGGACCTGCCGCTTCCATAGGGGACGTTTGAGCATCCGATCGACGCAGATGAGTCGGACTCATTCGAACTTCACGCGTAGCCCCTGTGTACGGCGAACCCCCACAACGTAGTGGAGTGGAGTGGCGTGATGATGAAGTGCAGATCCTTGTTCCGGTCCGTCGTGGCCGCGGCCCTGCTGGTCGTGGCCACGGGCGGCGTGGCGCACGGCAGTACGGGAGCTCCTCCGCCGCAGGCGTCCGCGCCGAGCGCCGGGTGCGGCACCGCCCCGGCACTGGCCAGCGGTACCCACACGATCCAGAGCAGCGGCAAGACCCGCAGTTTCACACTCAAGATCCCGGACAACTACGACAGGAACCGCCCCTACCGCCTCGCGTTCGGCTTCCACTGGTGGGGCGGCACCGCGAACGACGTCGCCTCCGGCGGAAGCGACGGGTACGCGTGGGCCTACTACGGCATGCTGTCCCAGGCGAACAACTCGACGATCTTCGTCGCGCCCCAGGGCATCGGCAACGGCTGGGCCAACACCAACGGCGAGGACGTGACCTTCACCGACGACATGCTCCGGGTCCTCGGCCGGGGCCTGTGCGTCGACACCGCGCAGGTGTACTCCGTCGGATTCAGCTACGGCGGCGCCATGAGCTACGCGCTCGCCTGCGCCCGGCCGGCCGCCTTCCGCGCGGTCGCGGCCATCGCCGCCCCCGGACCGATCAGCGGATGCGCCGGCGGCACAGGGCCCGTGGCCTACCTGGGCATCCACGGCGTCTCCGACACCATCCAGAACGGCCGCGCGCTGCGGGACAGGTTCGTCCGCAACAACGGCTGCACCCCGCAGAACCCGCCCGAGCCCGCACGGGGCAGCCTGACCCACACGGTCACCGCCTACTCCGGCTGCCGGGACGGCCGTCCGGTCGTCTGGGCCGCGTTCGACGGCGGCCATCAGCAGGGCCCCGTGGACGGGTGCGCCGGCTGCGAGAGCGGCGCCAGGAGCTGGGTCAAAGGGGAGGTGTGGCGCTTCTTCACCCGGTTCAACTGAGTCCCGCGCACGCCACAGGAAGGTGAGAGCCAGATGCCCGATCCGACACGACGGCAGGCGATGAGACTGGGCGTGGCCGGCGCTGTGCTGGGCCGGACCGGGTGGACGGCGACCGCCCGCGCGGACACGACCGTGCCGCGTGAGGTGCGGGCGGCGGGCGACCTGGCGCTCTGGTACGACGAGGCGGCCGGTGCGGAGTGGCTTCGCGCCCTGCCGGTCGGCAACGGCCGCCTCGGCGCGATGGTGTTCGGCAACACCGACACGGAACGGCTCCAGCTCAACGAGGACACGCTCTGGGCCGGCGGCCCCCACAATTACGACAACCCGCGCGGCGCCGCCGCCCTCGGCCGGATCCGGCAGCTCGTGTTCGCCGACCAGTGGGGGCAGGCGCAGGACCTGATCAACCAGACGATGCTCGGCGACCCCGCGGCCCAGCTCGCCTACCAGCCCGTCGGCGACCTGCGGCTCACCTTCCCGGCCGGGAGCGCGGTGTCCGCGTACGAGCGTCTGCTCGACCTCACCACCGCCACGACGGCCGTCACCTACACCGCGAACAACGTGAGCTACCGGCGCGAGGTGTTCGCCAGCGCACCGGACCAGGTGATCGTGATGAGGCTGACCGCCCGGACGCCCGGCTCGATCACGTTCTCGGCCACCTTCGCCAGCCCGCAGCGCACGTCGCTGTCCAGCCCGGACGGTACGACGATCGCGCTGGACGGCGTCTCCGGCGACATGCGGGGCATCGCGGGCACGGTCCGCTTCCTCGCACTGGCCAAGGCGGTGGCAGAGGGCGGAAGCGTCACCAGTTCCGGCGGCACGCTGCGGGTCACCGGCGCGGACAGCGTGACGCTGCTGGTCTCGATCGGCACCAGTTACGTCGACTACCGGACCGTGGACGGCGACTACCAGGGCATCGCCCGAACCCACCTGGACGCCGCCCAGGGCGTCGCTTACGACACCCTCCGCGCCCGCCATGTGGCCGACTACCAGGCGTTGTTCGGCCGCGTCAGCCTCGACGTCGGCCGTACCCCGGCGGCCGACCAGCCGACGGACGTACGGATCGCACAGCACGGCTCGGCCGACGACCCGCAGTTCTCCGCGCTGCTGTTCCAGTACGGCCGGTACCTGCTGATCTCGTCGTCGCGGCCCGGCACCCAGCCGGCGAACCTCCAGGGCATCTGGAACGACCAGCTGACCCCGTCCTGGGATTCGAAGTACACGATCAACGCGAACCTGCCCATGAACTACTGGCCCGCCGACACGACCAACCTCGCCGAGTGCCTCGCGCCCGTGTTCGCGATGATCGACGACCTCACCGCCACCGGCGCCCGCACCGCGCAGGCGCAGTACGGCGCCCGGGGCTGGGTCACGCACCACAACACCGACGCGTGGCGGGGCACCTCGGTCGTCGACGGCGCGGTGTGGGGCATGTGGCAGACCGGCGGCGCCTGGCTGGCGTCCCTGATCTGGGACCACTACCGGTTCACCGGCGACGTCGAGTTCCTGCGGCGGAACTATCCGGCGCTGAAGGGCGCGGCCCGGTTCTTCCTCGACACCCTGGTGCCCCACCCCGGCCTGGGACACCTGGTCACCAACCCGTCGAACTCACCGGAACTGACCCACCATCCGGACGTCAGCGTGTGCGCGGGCCCGACGATGGACATGCAGATCCTGCGCTCCCTGTTCGACGGGTGCGCGTCCGCGAGCGAGGTGCTGGGCGTCGACGCCGCCTTCCGCGCACAGGTCCGGTCGGCCCGGCGACGGCTGGCCCCGATGAAGATCGGCTCGCGCGGCAATATCCAGGAGTGGCTCCACGACTGGGTGGAGACCGAACCCGGCCACCGGCACATCTCCCACCTGTACGGCCTGCACCCCGGCAACGAGATCACCCGGCGCGGGACGCCCCAACTGTTCGAGGCCGCCCGGCGCACCCTGGAACTGCGCGGCGACGCCGGAACCGGCTGGTCGCTCGCCTGGAAGATCAACTACTGGGCGCGCATGGAGGAGGGCGCGCGGGCCCACGAACTCCTGCGCGACCTCGTCACCACGGACCGGCTCGCGCCCAACATGTTCGACCTGCACCCGCCCTTCCAGATCGACGGCAACTTCGGCGCGACCTCGGGCATCGCGGAGATGCTGCTGCACAGCCACCACGGCGAACTCCACGTGCTGCCCGCACTGCCGCCCGCCTGGCCGACGGGGAGCGTCACGGGACTGCGCGGACGCGGCGGCCACACGGTCGGCGCGGTGTGGCACGACGGCCGGCTCACCGAGCTGACCGTCACCCCCGACCGCACCGGCACTGTCCGGATCCGCAGCGGGATGTTCACCGGCGCCCACGACCTGCGCGACATGACGAGCGGCGAACAGGTGCGGGCAGTGAAGCCCGAGCCCGACCTGATCGAGTTCACCGGCCGGGCCGGACACACCTACCGCGCGACCGGCCAGAGTTCGGGCCCGATCGTGGAGCCCGGCGTGTAGAACCGGCCGGTGCCGTACGAGGCGCGAGAACGGTCAGGGCAGTGTCCAGCGCTGGTTGGTGCCGCCGTGGCAGGTCCAGACGATGAGCGGGGTGCCGTCGGCGCTGCCTGCTCCGCTCGCGTCCAGGCACTTGTTCGACCGCGGGTTCACGAGCGCGCTGCCGGTGGTCCAGTTCTGTCCGGGGCCGCCGTCACAGGCCGACAACTGGACGGGAGAGCCGTCGGTGGTACCGGTGACGGTCATGCACCTGCCCTGGCTGCGCCAGGTGTCGCCGTCCCGCGTCCACTGCTGGTCGGTGCCGCCGTCGCAGGTCCACAGCTGGAGCCTCGCGCCGGTCCCGCCGGCGTCGACGCACTTGCCGCCGGTGCCCACGATGCGACCCGGGGTGGGCGCGGTGCCGCCCAGCTCCCGGATCCGGATGTTGCGGAAGGACACCTCGTCGCCGTCGCCGTGGTTCTGGATGCCGATGTGCCCGGAGACCAGGGAGCGCGCCGGGTCGGTGTTGGTGAAGTCGTTGACCTTGGCGCCGTTCAGGAACACCTGCACGCGTTCGCCCTCCACCAGCGCCTCGAAGGTGTTCCACTCGCCCGGCGGGTTGAGCGCCGCGTCGCGGGCGGCGATGTCGGGCGCCTGGAAGCCGTAGACCGCGCCGGTGGTGCGGTCCGGCGTGTCCGTGGCGTCGATCTGGATCTCATGGCCCTGGGTGAGCGACGTGTTCGGATCGGAGCCGGGCGGGAAGCCGATGAGCACCCCGGAGTTGTCGTCCCCGGCCATCCGCCAGTCCAGCTTCAGCGAGTAGGACCGGAACTCCTTGGTGCTGTACCAGAGCAGACCGAGCCCGCCGGACGACGTCAGGGTGGCGTCGCTGTTGCTGAATCCCCCCGGACCGGCCTGGGACCAGCCGGTGGTGGCGCCGTCATAGAGGGGCGTGTACCCGTTCTCCGGCCGGCAGTCCGCCTTGGCCCGGCCCGCCGTGTACCGGATGCCGCCGAGCACCAGCGACCGCATGCCCGGCTCGGCGTAGCTCGCCTGGGTGTGGCCGTTGCCGGTGTAGAAGGAGCGTCCGCCCTGGACCTGCTTGCACCAGGTGTGCGGGTGGTCGGCCCCCATCGCGCCACCGGAGTACGTCGACTCGTCCAGCGTGGCCAGCACCCGGGCGCCGGCCCGGACGTTGCTCCGGAAGTCGTACCACTCGTCGGTGCGGACCCAGGCGGGCCCGAGGTGCTGGGTGGCCGGGTGCGCCCGGTTCTCGACCCGGACGGTGGCCTGCTGGACGGCCGGGTGCGAGGCGAAGTACGCGCCGGCCAGCTCGCCGTAGAACGGCCAGTCGTACTCGGTGTCGGCGGCCGAGTGGATGCCGACGTACCCGCCCCCGCCCCGGATGTAGGACTCGAACGCGCTCTGCTGGGCGCCGTTGAGCACGTCCCCGGTGGTGTTGAGGAACACCACCGTCTCGTACTGGGCCAGGTTCGCGGCGGTGAACTGCGCCGAGTCCTCGGTCGCGGTCACCGTGAAGCCGTTCGCCGCGCCCAGTTCCCGGATCGCCTTGATCCCGGCGGGGATGGAGTCGTGCCGGAACCCGGCGGTCCTGGAGAACACCAGGACGTCGTACGGCGCGTCGGCGGCGCCCGCCGGCGGGCTGGAGCCGAACGCGAGAACGGCGAGCGTGGCGGCGACCGAGCCGAGCACGCGCCGGGTGAACGAGCGTTTCATGTCTTCGCCCTCCTAGGACGACGTCCACTTCTGGTTGGTGCCGCCGGTGCAGGTCCAGATGATCAGCCGGGTGCCGTCGGCGGAGCCGGCGCCCTCGGCGTCCAGGCACTTGCCGCCGTTGCGGATGGTGCCGTCGCCCTGCACGGACCAGTTCTGTCCGGCGGAGCCGTCGCACGTCCCGAGCTGGACCGCTGTGCCGTCGGCCGTGCCGCCGCCGGCGGTCGCCAGGCACTTGCCCAGGGCGCGCAGCGTGCTCCCGTTGACCGTCCACTGCTGCTGGGCGCCGCCGTTGCAGGTCCACAACTGGACCCGGGTGCCGTCGGCGGAGTTGCCGCCGGCGACGTCGACGCACTTGCCGCCGATACCGGTGATCTGCCCGCCGGTGCCGCCGCCCGGCGCGCCGAACGTGAACGCGTCCACGTCGAACAGGAAGCCGCTGCCGCCGGAGAACGTCAGATACAGCGTCACGGTGCCGGACGGGACGCCCGTCAGCGTGGTGGAGACCTCCCTGAAGGTGTCCCACCCGCCGGTCACCGGCACGGCGACCGAACCGAGCATGGGCCCGGTCGGCGAACCCGTCCGTACGGACAGCGTGCCGCCCGCGCCGCCGGACGACACCCGCGCCGTGAACCGGGTCTCCCCGCTGAGCGCGTAGGGACGGAACGCGATCCAGTCGCCGTTGTGGATGTCGCCGACGGTCCTGCCGCCCTCGGCACCCGCCTTGTCGTACAGGCCCGTGCCCGACTGGGCGGTGCGGTGCTCGGCCTGGCGGTGCCGCAGTTGCAGGGTGTGCTGCGTGTGCGTGGTCAGCGCGGGCTGGCCGCCCCCGCCGAGATCGGTGTACTCGGCGTCGAACACCGCGAACAGGTTCGCCGCCGTGTCGTGCTCGCCGTCCACGGGGATCGGCAGGGTTCCCGAGCACCCGGTACGTGAGGTGATCTGGTGGCCGTGGTCGTCGTGGCCCAGGAGGTAGGTCAGCTTCACCCGGGCGCAGTCGACCGTGCCGTCCTCCGGGTCCGACACCGTGATCGTGTACGGCACGGTGTCGCCGAAGGAGAACAGGCTGCCGTCGGCCGGCTGGGTCAGTGTGACCGTGGGGGCGGTGTTGCCGACCGTGATCGTCACGCCGGCGGTGGCGGTGCGCCCGGCCGGGTCGGTCACCGTGAGGGTGGCGGTGCGCCGGCCGTTGTCCGTGTAGGTGTGGCTCGGATCGGCCGAGGAGGACGTTTCGCCGTCGCCGAAGTCCCAGCGGTACGTGAGCGCGCCGCCCTCCGGATCCGAGGAGCCCGCCGACGAGAAGGCGACCGTCAACGGCGCGAGCCCGGACGTCCGGTCCGCGGCGGCCCGCGCGGTCGGCGCCTGGTTGCCGGCCGGGTTGTACTCGATGCGGTAGAGGGCGGATTCCGCGTTGCCGCTGCCCCAGCCGGTTCCGTAGTCCAGCACGTACAGGGCGCCGTCCGGGCCGAACGCGGTGTCCATGATCTGGGTGCCGCGCCACGGGAAGTCGTTGATCTGCCCGGCCGATCCGTCGGCCTCGACGTCGACCGTCTTCAGCCAGCGCCTGCCGAACTCGGCGAGGAACACGTGCCCGTCCAGCGCGGCGGGGAACTTCACCGGCGACGGGTTCGCCGCGTCGTAGCGGTACACCACGCCGCCCATGGGGGACTCGGACCCGCAACCGAACGCCGCCACCGAGCAGTTGTCGTAGGTGATCCACGCCGGGCGTGCTGCGGGCAGGCTGGTCAGCCCGTTGCTGTGGGGCGAGTTGTTGACCGGCGCGGCGCAGTTGAACCGGCTCCCGGACGGTCCGGACGGGAACGTGTAGTCGACGTAGGTCTCCGCTGCGGTGTTCTTGCCCACGCAGTAGGGCCAGCCGTAGTTCCCGGCCGCGGTGATCCGGTCGAACTCGACCTGTCCGGCGGGGCCGCGGGTGTTGCTGGCCGTGCCCGCGTCGGGGCCGTAGTCGCCGAGGTAGATCGCGCCGGTGGCCTTGTCCACGCCGAACCGGAACGGGTTGCGCAGGCCCATCGCGTAGATCTCCGGCCGGGTCCGGTCGGTGCCCGGGGCGAACAGGTTCCCCGCCGGGATCGCGTACGTCCCGTCCGCGTTCACCTTGATACGCAGCACCTTGCCGCGCAGGTCGTTGGTGTTGGCGGCGCTGCGCTGCGCGTCGTACGCGGGGTTGCGGCCGGTGCGTTCGTCGATCGGGGCGTACCCGTCCGAGGCGAACGGGTTCGAGTCGTCGCCGGTGGACAGGTAGAGGTTGCCGGCCGCGTCGAAGTCGATGTCCCCGCCGACGTGACAGCACATGCCCCGGCTGGTCGCGACCTCCAGCACGGTCACCTGGCTGGCCATGTTCAGGCTGAAGTCGGCGTTCAGGGTGAACCGGGACAGCCGGTTGACCCCGTTCCAGGCGGAGAAGTCCGTCCCGTTGTCCGGTGCGTCACCGCCCGGTGTGGACAGAGGGGGCGCGTAGTACAGGTAGATGAAGCGGTTGCCGGTGAACCCCGGGTCCACTCCGATGCCTTGGAGGCCCTCCTCGTCGTGCGTGTAGACCGGCAGGGTGCCGATCACGCTGGTGGCCCCGTCGGCGGTGGTGCGGCGCAGCACGCCGCCCCGCGCGGTGTGCAGTACCGAGCGGTCCGGCAGCACGGCCAGAGACATGGGTTCGCCCACTTCGCCGACGCCCCGGGCCAGCTCGATCTGCTGGAAGTCGGCGGCGTTCACCGCGTGCGCCGACGCGGGCACGGGGGCGACGAACGCCGGCACGACGAGGGTCGCCGCGATCAGCACGGCCACCGCGGTCAGGCGTCTTGCGATCAGTCTCTTCACGGCATCGGCTCCGTCAGGAGGGCAGGGGGAGGCGCAGCGGGAGAAAAGGGGGCGTTGCGTGGTGCCTGCCGTCGCTACTGCGGCCAGGTGAAGCGTCGGCATGTATGCGACTCATGGATGCGGCAAGATGCGCTAAATCCTCATAGTAGCGAGATTTGACCGAGACCAGTCAAGAGTGGGGACGAGGTGATGTATACGACTCATCTGTTGATCTCGGACCGTGCTGTAGGTTTTTCGACATGGTGGAAGCGACAGTGGGCGGCGCCGCCCAGCCGACCGGCTCGTATCGGCCGGGGTACGAGGTGGCCGCCGAGCGGATCCTCCAGCTCATCGCCGAGTCGGGGCTACGGCCCGGCGACCGGATGCCGACCGAGAAAGAGCTGGCCGAGCGGCTCGACGCCAGCCGCAGCGTGGTCCGTGAAGCGGTCAAGATCCTCTCGGCGATCGGGCGGGTCCGGGCGCACAAGGGCCGGGGGCTCTACGTCGCCGACGACGACGGGATGCTGGGCTCGTCGCGCTGGGGCGGGTTCTTCCTGCCCACCGACCTCGACCACGTCTACATGCTGTTCGAGTTCCGCCGCATCCAGGAGACCGCCGCGAGCCGGCTCGCGGCGATCCACGCGACCCCGGCCGAGCTGCGCGCGATCGAAGCCGCCGTCGAGACCTGCCGGCAGGGGCATCTGGCCGGGCAGGCCGCACTCTTCGACCGCGGCGACGACGACTTCCACCTCGCCGTCGCCGTCGCGTCGCACAACCAGTTCCTGGTCGCCTCGGTACGCGAATCCCGTCGCCTGCAACGCCAGTCCAGCACGATCGGGCTGCACGGCACGGTGGGCGGGCACGCGCCCGAGGCGGTCGAGGAGCATGCCGCGATCTACCGGGCGATCCGCGACGGGAAGCCCGACGAGGCGGCCGGGGCCGCCGCCGTGCACCTCGACAACACGCTTGAGGACTACCGGCGCGAGATCCAGCGACGGGTCTTCGGCTGACACGGCGGTGACGGGAGCCGAGCCACGTCACCGCCGTCGGCTGTTCTAGAAGCCCAGCTTCCACTTCTGGTAGCCGCCGCCGTTGCAGCCCGTCACATAGGCGGCGCCGGCGTAATTGCTGTCCACGCAGGTGCGGAACAGGACGTTCGACAACTCGACCTGGTCCCAGCTCGACCCCACGGCGAGGAAGCTCTGGTTGGCGCTGGGGTTGCCCGACAAGTCGCACCAGTAGGTCGTCAGCGCGCCGTTGCCGTTGACATGCAGGCACCTGCCGGTGGCCTTGTTCTTCACCTGGACCATGTCAGAGGTGCTGTGGCGGATGTAGATCGGCTCCCAGGTCTGGTAGGCGTTCCCCTGCTGACAGGGCAGCGTGTAGATGCTTCCCGTGTTGTCGGCGTCCAGACAGCGCCCGGTCTCCCAGTTGCGCAGGAAGTTCTCCCCCACATAGGCGGAGGCGGGGGTCGTGCTCATGAACAGGGCCCCCAGGGACATCCCCACGGCGAGGGCCGCCGCCGAACCACGGCGGGCGAAACGCCCGAGGGCCGTCCGGACGGCGGACTGCGCGTCCGTCTTCAGCTCTTCTGTATGCACCATGCCTGTCTCCCCTTGACACATCGCTGATCGGAACAGGGACGGCCGTCCTCGGACCCCGATGCTGCCAGGCGGACGCGGCCGATTCGACGCCGTCGGCGCTTCGGCGGCTAAGTACAGGGAAACCTGCCGCGAACCTGCCAGAGGGGACGGAATGCGTGGCGGGCGTTGGGCCGGGGTGCCGCCACGCATTCCGGGGCCGCTGTCACAGGCGGAGATCGAGCGCTCTCATCAAGGCGTGGAGCGCTACGGGCGCCGGCCTGTGATGGCCACTATCCGGTCGAGGAGCGGAGCGTCGGCGGGGACCTCGACGGCCGGGCCCCACAGGCCCTCGACGGGAGCGTTCGGGACGAACGCGGCCACGTGGGCGTAGCAGGCTTGCAGCGTGTCGTCGGGGAGGTCGAAGGGCTGGCCGGTGGCCTCGGCGAGGTCCCAGATGTGCACCACTATCTCGGTGAGTGCGACCTTCCCCCAGGTGTCGTTCGGCAGGTCGACGCCCGCGGCGACGGTCGTGCCCTGCCAGGCCGCCGGGTCGTCCCAGGCGTCGCCGAGCGCCTGCACGTTCTTGGCGACGCTGCCCCGCCAGTCGTCGCCGGGGTTCGCGGCATTCAGCTCAGTGCTGGCTGCGTCGGTGCCCTTGCGGGCGAGGCCGGCGAACCCCTGAGAAGCCTCGTCGACGTGGGTGATGAGGTCACGGACGGTGTATTCGGTACAGGGAGTGGGACTGGTGAGCTGCTCATCGCTCACGCCGGCCAGCACGTCGATCATCTGGCGGCAGGCCGGCTTCAGGTCGATCACGGTCTTTTCTCCTCGGTCGCGCGATGCGGTCACACAGACAGACGGTTCGCGGGACAAGAACTCATCGGTCTGCTGCGGCCAGCAGGCGACGGTGACCGGACTCGCCTTCCCCGCCACCGCGCAGGCGGCCGTGAGCTGCGCGGCCGGCGTGTGGAAGGCCCAGTACTACGCCAACACCACACTCACCGGCACCCCGAAGGCCACCGTCTGCGACACCTCCGTCGCCGAGAACTACGGCCTCGGCGACCCCGCCGGCGTCACCCTGCCGAGGGACAGGTTCGGCGTCCGCTGGACCACCACCCGCGACTTCGGCTCCGGCGGCCCCTTCGACCTCACCGTCGCCGTCCAGGACGGTGCCCGCGTCTACCTCGACGGCTCCCGCAAGATCGACCTGTGGCGCGACGTCAGCCGGACGCAGAGGAAGACCCTCCGCCTCACCGTCCCGCGCGGGACCCACACCCTGCGCGTGGACTTCGCCGCCTTCACCGGCGCCGCCGACATCGCCTTCACCTACCAGCCCGTCACCGGTGCCGCCGACAGGACCGCACCCCTGGCGCCGGCCGGCGTGAAGGCCGGCTACGCCCCGGCCACCCTGAGGGCGACCCTGACCTGGTCCCGCAACCCCGAGCTGGACCTGGCCGGCTACCGCGTCTACCGCCGCACCGCAGGCACCGGCGACTGGAGTCAGCGCACCAGCACTCCGGTCACCGGCACCGGCTTCACCGACACACCCCCGGCCACCGGCGCCACGTACGAGTACGCCCTGCGCGCCGTCGACCGCTCCGGCAACCTCTCCCCGCTGTCCGCCCCGGCACGCGTCGTCAGCGCCGACAAGGAGGCCCCCGCCACCCCGACCGGACTCACGGCCACGTACGACGACTTCGGCGCCCGGCTCTCCTGGTCCGCGGTGACCGGAGCGAGCGCCTACGAGGTGCAGCGCTCCCGCACGCCCGAAGGGCCGTACGCCTCCCTCTCCGTACCCACGCAGAGCACCGCCCTGACCGACCCCGGCGCCACCGCGGGCACGACCTACCACTACCGCGTACGGGCCCTGGACAGCGCCGGCAACGCCTCCGCGTACTCCGCGCCCGTCCAGCTCGCCACGACCGAGCCCAAACCCCTCCCGCCGGCCCGCGTCTCCGCCCAGGGCTGGGTCGACCGCAACACCGTCGGCTGGCGGTACGACGGCGACGCCACCCACCGGTTCCACGTCTACGCCGCCGAGTCGGCCGACGGCCCCTGGACCCGGCTGACCGGGACCCCGGTCACCGGCTCCGCCTACGACGACGTCACGGCGCCCGTCGGCCGGGCGCGCCACTACCAGGTCAGGACGGTCACGGCACACGGCACGGAGTCGAACCCGTCGGCGACGGCCTCGGCCACCCGCACCGGCGACGTCACCCCGCCGCACATGCCGTACGGCCTGGACGCGTGGAACGGCACCGACGGCGTCCACCTCGCCTGGACGGCCAACACCGACGACACCGATCACTACCTCGTCCTGCGCAAGCCGATGTTCGGCGCGTGGGAGGAGATCGCCGTGGTGCGGGGCGCCGTATATCTGGACGCCGCCGCCCAGGTCGACGTGCAGTTCGGCTACACCGTCCGCGCCGTCGACGCGGCCGGCAACGTCTCCCCCCTGCCCGAGCCCGGCTACGGCACCGTCTACGGCAAGCGCCTGCCGGTCCGCGAGAAACCGGCCGCACCCGCCTCGGCGACCGCGACGGCCGTGAACGGCAACGTCACCGTGGAGTGGACCGCGAGCACGTCGGCCGACGTGGCGGGCTACTACGTCTACCGCACGACCTCCTCGGACCCCACGTCGGCCTACTCGGTCTCCCCGCTCGTCACCGGGACGACGTTCACGAACGAGAACGTGCCCGCCGGAAAGACCTGGTACTACGTCGTCCGCGCCGTCAGCAGATACAGCATGTGGTCCGACTTCTCGCCGACGGCCGAGGCCACCGTGCCCTGCCCGGCGATGACCGCACCGGCCACTCCCCGGATCACCGGGGGCGGCAGGGGCGCTGACTTTGTCCGGCTCGACTGGGAGGTGGGAGCGTGCGACCAGGGGACCACCGTCTCGTACAACGTCTACCGGTCCACGTCCGCCTCGGACGTCTTCACCCCTGAGCACCGCATCGCCTCCGGCGTGACACAGCCGACCTGTACGGACCCGGTCCCGGCTCGGGCGTATTACTACTACGTCGTCACGGCCGTGGCCGCCGACGGCACCGAATCGGCCCCGCAGGCAAGGCCGTTCGAGATCTCGACACAGGCACCCTGAGCCGCGAGGCTCCACTGGTCAAGGGGAGGCCACCGAGCCGTGTGCGTCGGTGGCATCCCAGTGCCTGGGCCCTCCGCAACTTCCTTTTCCGAAGGGGTTGCTGACGGAGAATAATCATGACAGGTGCATGACCTGAAGGGCTTCCGGGGCATACGATCGCAAGGCCCCGAAGAGCGGCCGACGGCGCGCCCTTCGGTGCCGGACCTCCCCCCACGGATGAAGGAGCAGCAATGCCCCTCAGCACATGGCTCAAGGCAGGCACGTGCGCCGCGGCGCTCACCCTCGCCATGGCGAGCGTCGCGACCGCCGCCCCCGCGAGTACCCGGGTAGCAGCCGTGACCCTTCGGTACGACGACACCCGCGCCGGAGGCTGGGAAGCCGCGATCGCGGCCGGAGTCGCCTCGTGGAACGCGAACGTGAGCAACGTCAGGCTGGTGGAAGCGGCGCCCGGCACCACGGCCGAGATCGTGATCGTCGCCACCACGGGCTGGCCGCAGGCCACACTCGGCCCCGTCCGCCCGGGCCGTCAGGTCCGCGTCGAACTCGGCAGCCAGGCCGTGAGCGACGGCTACGACAAGACCCGGATCGCCGCCCACGAACTGGGCCACAGCCTCGGCCTGCCGGACACCAAGCCCGGCCCCTGCTCCCAGCTGATGTCGGGTTCGAGCGCCGGTACGGCCTGCACCAACGCCGTACCCGACGCGAGGGAGAAGTCCCGCGTGCAGTCCGCCTACGCGAGCGCCGCGCTCGCACCCGCTGACGGCCGGACCCTCGTCGACGCGCCCTGAGCCCACTGTCACAGCCACCGATGAATTTCCTGCGCTGGTGCGGTCTACCTCTCGATGAAAGGAGCGCACCATGCGCAAGATCGTTGTCTGTACGTTCCTGTCGCTGGACGGCGTCATGCAGGCGCCCGGTGGTCCGGACGAGGATGCCGAGAGCGGGTTCGCGTACGGCGGCTGGCAGAAGGCGGTGAGTGACGACGAGGTCGGTGCGGCCATCGCCGGGTGGTACGAGTCGTCCGACGCGATGCTGCTCGGGCGTAAGACGTACGAGATCTTCGCGTCGTACTGGCCGACCGCCGATCCCGGCAACCCGTTCACCGAGCGGATGAACAGCATGCACAAGTACGTGGCGTCCAGGACCCTGGCGTCGGTGGAGTGGCAGAACTCCACGCTGCTGGAGGGCGACGTCACCGATGCCGTACGGACGCTGAAGGCATCCGACGGCGGCGACATCAACGTCGTCGGCAGTGGCGACCTCGCCCAGACCCTCATGCGGCACGGCCTCGTCGACGAGTACCGGCTGACCATCCATCCGGTGATCATCGGCACCGGCAAGCGGCTGTTCGCCGACGGGGCGATCCCCGCCGCGCTGGAGCCGGTCAGCGTGTCGACGACGAAGGGCGGCACGGTGGTCGGCGTCTACCGACCGAACGGCGAGCCCAGCTACGACAGTTATTAGTCCACGGGCAGCGGGTTCGGCCGCCCCGCGCTTCCAGTGCTGCGTGCGCGGACAGCGCCGCCTGTTCGCCGCCCAGCACTCCCCGCAGCCCTGTCTCCCGCAACGCGACCGCCACGGCCCGGCAGGTCGAGGGCGTAGACGGTGTAGTCGTCCGCGATCAGGGTACGGCGCGTCGTCGCGGTGAACCCGTACGACTACCGCGACGGCACCGCCCGGTCCGGTCTCCTCGCGCGCATGGTCATCGGCGGAATCATCGCCCCGGGGGTGGGCAAGGTGATCGCCGAGCAGGAGCCCAAGCCCGTCCTGCGCAGAATCCTGCAAGGCGGCGTCGGCGACAAGGCCGCTTTCCGGGAGGACTACCTCGACGAACTCCTCCAGTCGGGCAGGCGTCCCGGCCGTCGCCCGCGCCCTGTACCGGAACATGCCCAGCCTCATCGCGGCCCGCTCGCGCTGCCCGCCGCCGACTTCACGCAGGTACCGGGAGCGGACCACTTCATCGCGCTGGAGCGGCCGGACGTGGTGGCCGACTTGCTGCACGCGATGGTCTGAAGCGCGCGCTCTTTGGAATACCCATTGTCCGTGCTCTCGTCGCCGACAAGAAGTACTCCGTCAAGGTCCTTACCCGGGACGCCACTTCCGCCCGGGCCCAGGAACTCATCGCGTTCGGAAACGTCTCCGTCCATCCGCAGCTACGAGATAGCGATCGAAAGATACCGGCGACGTCGCCGGGGCGGACCAGGTGTTCGCCCCGGATGTGATCGACCACAACCCTGCTCACCGTCTTCATGCCTCACGACGCGGAGCGCTTCCTCAGCTCCGTACGAGGTCATAGGAGTCGGTGACCAGTTCCTCGACCAGGGCGGCGGTGACGCCCGGGCCTGCGCCCACGGAGATCCAGTGGGCCTTGTCGAGGTAGCGGCCCACGCCGACCGAGGGGTACGTCGCGCGCAGCCGCCGTCCGTGTTCCGGCTCCGCCTTGACGGTGATGATCCGCTCGCCGGGGTCGTCGGTGACGATCAGGAAGACCTTTCCGGCGACCTTGCGGACGTCCAGGCCGGGGGAGAAGGGGCGGCTGCTCGTGGTGCCGGGCAGCGCGTCGGCCGTCCGGCGCGCCGCCCGCTGCAACTGCTCCCCGGCGAGGGTCACCGCCCGCCCCCGGCGCCCGGGTCCACCGGCCGCTGCGCCCTCGGCAGGCGGTCGACGACCAGCCGGTAGGAGTCGGTGACCAACTCCTCGACCAGGCCCTCGTCGAGGACACCGCCGTGCAGGGTGATCCAGTGCTTCTTGTTCATGTGGTAGCCGGGAGTGATCTCCGCGTACTGCGCACGCAGCGCCACCGCGTCGTCGGGCGCGGACTTCAGGATCACCATCGGTTCCCCGGTCACCTCGGTGACCAGCATGAACACCTTGCCGCGCACCTTGTGCACGTCCCACTCGGGGCCGAACGGGTGCTCCAGTACGGTGCCGGGCAGCCCCTCGGCGTACTGAGCGGCCAGCCGCTGCACTTCCGCGCCGTCCATACCGCGCGCCTCCTTCCTTCCGTACCGTCAGGACGCGATCGCCTCGGTCGTGGTCTGGCTGAACGCCCAGTTGGAGTGCACGATCCGCCACTCGCCGTCGACCAGCCGGTACGCCTCCGTGGAGTTCCAGGCGCGCAGCTGCCGCTCCTTGCCGTCGTCGTCGAGGACGTACGTGTCGAGGTTGTAGGCCAGGACCGCGAAGTCGCCGCCCTCGCTGACGTGCACGACGGGGTTCAGGTACTCGCTGCGCACGATGTGTGGGTTGGTATAGGCCGCGTCGATGTGGGCGATCACCTCGTCACGCCCCACGATCACGTCCTTGAGGATCGGGTCGAAGTAGCTGATCTCCTCGGCGTAGTTGTCGAGGTAGCCGCGGTTGTCACCGGCGCTCCACCGCTCGTTGAACGACTTCTCCAGCTCCAGAACGGTCCTGCTGATCGCGGCCTTGTCGACGCTCATCGCGTGTCCCTCCGTGGACGCTCGGCGTGTGTGAACTCCGGTACCGGACGGCACCGGCGGCCCGCCGTCGCGGACCCGAGATCCACTCTGTCCCGCGCCTGACCGGCCACCGCCCTGAACTGCGGGCACATGATGGTCACTGGCGGACAACCGGACGAGAGCCCCACCCCGCTGTTCGGCTTCCAGCCGCCGGTCGGCACCCCGTACAGCACTGGAGGTCACCACGATCGGGGACTTCCACACCGATCACGATGACCACTACCTGATCCTCGTGACGTCCGGCGTACTCAAGCACGACGTCGACCACATCACCCGGACCGCCGCCCCCGGCCAATGGCTCTGGGGACGCCCCGGACGCACCCAGTGCTGGCACCCGCCCGCCAACGTCACCGGCCCTTCATCCTCTTCGAGCCGGACGTCCTGGATGCCGCGACCGCCCGCCTCCTCGAAGCCCGCCGCCTGGGCAGCACGGGCAGAACACCCGGACAACAGCTCCGGCCCACGCTCCGATCGGCCTCTTTGAGGCAGCCCTGACCAGCACCCCATCCGCGGCCGGTGAGCGTCCCGAGAGAGCGCACCTGACTCGCGCCGGGGGCCTGCGTCAGTCGTTCTGTCTGGCCGAGAGCCCCCGGGTGACGAGGCTCAGCGCCCCCGCCAGTTGTTCGCGGTGGTGGTGCAGCAGACCAGGAGTGAGGCCGGTGTCCGCCGTGTCGTGGGCGAGGAGGTCGGTCGCCACCTTGAACACGGCGTTCATGGCGGCGGCCTGCGAGCGGACCTCGAACCCGTCGGACGGCAGGCCTGCCCGTGTGGCCAGCGCTTCGGCGAAGGAGTCCTCCGCGCGCTCCCCGAGCACGAGATAGACGGCGCGCAGCCCGGGCTCGAACCGGGTCAGCCGGACCACGGCGTGGACGGCCTCGATGTCCGCGTCGGACGACGAGTCGAGGACCGGGCGGTAGGCCTCGCGCAGATGCTCCGTCAGTTCGATGCCGGGCGGCCAGGTGCGCAGGGCCGCCCGGAAGGCGTCGACCACCTGGGTGAGCAAGGGCTCCACGCAGCTCTCCTTGGTGCGGAAGTGGCGCCAGAGGGTGCGTTCGGAGACCCCGGCGGCCTTCGCGATCTCCTCGCCGGAGGTGGCGGCGACGCCCCGTTCGGCGAAGAGCCGCACGGCATGGCGGGAGATGCCGAGGCGTTGCCGCTCGCGCTGTTCGCTGCTCACGGGTGGCCGGCCCCGACGAGGTGTGCGGCCGGCGCCCGCTCTGAAGTCCTCCATCGGGTGATCTTAGGCAGGCCCTTGCGCGCGGGCCGATTGGCGCGAACATTATTGGCAGCCACTGACAGCAAAATGCTACGGTCGGGCCACCGGAAGGAACACCGGAGGAGAGCCATGAGCGTTGCCGCCGAGCGCCTGCAACTGCCCTTCACCCGTCCGAACGTTCTCGACCTCGCCCCCTTCTACGCCGTGCTGCGCCGGGAGGCTCCGGTCGCGCCCGTCACCACCCCCGCCGGGGACCCCGCCTGGCTGGTCACCCGCTTCGACGAGGTCCGGGACCTGCTCGGCGACAAGCGGCTCGGCCGCTCCCACCCCGAACCGGAACGGGCCTCGCGCATCACCTCCGCCGCGATACTCGACGGCCCCTCGGGCAACTACGACACCGAGGAGGCCGACCACAGCAGGATGCGCCGGCTGCTGACCCCGGCGTTCTCGGCCAAGCGGATGCAGATGCTCTCCGGCCACGTGCGGGACCTGGTCGACCGCTGCATCGACCAGCTGATCACCGACCACGCGGACGCCCCCGACGGCGTGGTGGACCTGCACGCCGGCCTCGCCTTCCCGCTGCCGGTCGCGGTCATCTGCCGGCTGCTCGGGGTGTCCGAGGACGACCACGAGTACTTCGCCTCGCTGTCGGGACGCATGTCCAACTTCGCCATCGGCGACGACGCCCACCGCGCGCGCGACGAGTTCAGCCGCTACATGACCGGCCTCGCCGAGGCCAAACGCGGGCGGCCGGGCGAGGACGTGATCTCCGACATCGTCCGTGCCCAGAGCACCGACCCGGACTACGACTACGACGAGATGATCCGGCTCTGCGTCGGACTGCTGTTCGCCGGGCACGAGACCACGGTCAACCGCATCGGCCTCGGCACACTCCTCCTGCTGACCCACCGCGAACAGTGGCGGGCGCTGGCCGACGACCCGGCCGGCCGGGTCAACGCCACCGTCGAGGAGATCATGCGCATGGGCGCGCCCGGTGACCTCGGGCTGCTGCGGTACGCCCACACCGACCTCGACGTCGCCGGCGTCACCATCCACCGCGGCGACGCCGTGATCCTGTCCGTCAACGCCGCCAACCGTGACACCACCGCCTACACCGACGCCGAGATCTTCGACCCCGACCGCGCGGAGCGCAACCATCTCGGATTTGGCCACGGCGTGCACTTCTGCATAGGGGCCAGCCTGGCCCGCGTCGAACTGCGCGTCGTGTTTGCCGCCCTGGCCCACCGCCTGCCCGGCCTGCGGCTCGCCAAAGCCCTCGACGAGCTGGAGGTACGCACCACCCTCACCGGCGGCGTCACCGCACTGCCCGTCACCTGGTGACCGCGGCGGAGCGGGGCGGCTCCAGGCAGTGAGCCCGGCGCGGGCCGGGCTCATCCGGAGGCGTTCCAACTTTCTGCGAGGGAGGTCAGGCAGCCGGACAGGGGGACGGACCGCCGGATTCGGCTGCGGGCTGCGCCAGGATCTGCCGTGCGGCATCGCACTGCCGCCGCAGCAGCAGCTTCCAGGTGGGGAGGAGGTCCGGACTCCTGGTGAGCGCGTGCCGCTGGGCCATGGCGAGACCGGTGTACGCCGACCGCAGATAGCCGGTCCTGTCCTTGCAGGTCACATCGGCCCGTGCGGTCGGCTCGGCCCGGAACGTCGCTTTCGGGGGGAGGCCGTCCAGCACCTGCAACGGATCACGGAACACGAATCCCGCCTGCTTCATGCAAGCGGCCCATCGCGCGTTCAGCGACGTGAAGCCGGGCTCCCGCCACAGCAGGTTCTTCGCCTCCACCTCCGCTTTGTAGAGCCCGACGCGGGTCTGCGACCAGCTCTTGAGGTTCTTCTTCTCCCCGAACAGCCGCGCGTCGGCCTGCGCCTGGCAGCCGCGCTCGTCGTAGAGCGCCCGCATATAGTCCTGGTCCACGGGGCCTGGCTTCTCGGTGATCGGGCTCTCTCGCGTCACCAGGGGCTGTTCGAGAGATTCCAGTCCGAACGGCTTGGGGCGGTCGGGGGTTCCGATCTCGGCAGGGTCCAGGTCCGGGTACGTGAATCCGGCCTTCCTCATGCAGCGCGCGATCAGCTTGCCCTGCGCCGCGGTGATCTGGCCGCCGACCTGCGCGGTGTCGTACACGGCGGCGTAGATGGGCGGGAGCCAGTGGGGCGGGACGGTGTCCGGAGCGGGGGAGGGGCCGGCGGCGGGAGCACCCGAGCACGCTGTGCCGAGCGCCACGGCCACCGGCAACAGCAGCGCTGTCACGGTGAGGTGCCTCGGCGGCCGGTGGCCGCCGAGGTCCTCCCGTAGGCCGGAGGTCATCCGTCCAGGTTGAAGCATGGGACGATCGTCCTGGGCCTGAGGAGCAGCGAGCTCGCCTTGTCGTTGGCACTGGCGGGCAAGTACTGCCCGGTCTGCTTACCGGGGTTCACGCAGAACAGGAAGCCCACGTGGTTGACGTCCCGGTAGTAGTGGCTCTCGTACCCGCCGGACGAGGAGTTGCTGGCCGCGGTGACGTTGTCGTTGACCACCCCACCGCCGTTGGTGAAGGAGTCGTTCGTGAAACTGGAGTCGCTGTCGAAGTAGTTGTGGCGCTGGTCGTCGCCCTGGATGTCCTTGAACACACAGTGGTAGCCCGGCGGGCAGTTGGAGGCGGCCGAGGCGGGCGAGCCGGCCAGGATCCCTCCCAGCGTGATCGCCGCCACCGAACCGAGTGCCGTCGCCGCGCGTGCGATGGTCAGTTTTCTCATGGGTGTTTTCCTCACGATCGAGGTCTCAGCGGTGTCCTTGTGGACCGCACTCCCCACGGTGTGGCGTGAATGTGGGCGGGCACCTTGTAAGAACCTTGCTTTACTGGTCAGCGCGGACGCGGGCGGTGCGCAGAGGTGACTCGGGGTGGACATGGCGGACTTTCTGCTGCTGGGGACGGTCGAGTTACGGCGCGCGGACGGCACGGCCGTGGACCTGGGGCCGGCCAAACAGCGCACGGTCCTGGCGGCGCTGCTGGTGGACGCGGGCCGCTGGGTGCCGGTGGAGACCCTGATCGACCGGGTCTGGGGGCAGGACCCGCCCGCACAGGTGCGCCCCTCGCTGTACGCCTACATCGCCCGGATCCGCCGGCTGCTGGCGGGCACGGACAGCGATGCCGCGCGGCTGCGGCGCGGTACCGGGGGCTATCTGCTCGACGTACCGCTCGACCGGGTCGACGTGCACCGCTTCCGGCACCTGGCCGAACAGGCCCGCCGCGCCGACCGCGCGGATGCCGAGCGGATCGTGCTGCTGTGCGAGGCGCTGGGCCTGTGGCGCGGTGAGCCGCTGGCGGGGCTGCCCGGCGAGTGGGCGCAGCGCGTCCGGCACAGCTGGCGGCAGCACCGCATCGAGGCGGTGATGGCGCGGACCGATGCCGAGCTGGCCCTGGGCCAGTACACGGAGGTGATCGGCGCGATGACGGGTCTGCTCGCCGAGCACCCGCTCGTCGAGCCGTTCGCCGTGGCGCTCATGAGGGCACTGCACGCCGCCGGCCGAAGCCCCGAGGCACTGGCCGCCTACGCTGGACTGCGGAAGCGGCTGGCCGAGGAACTGGGGGCGGATCCGGGTGCCGAGGCGCAGCAGGTGCATCAGGCGATCCTGCGCGGCGAGCCCGCCCAGCCCGCGGCTCGCGCAGAGGAGCGGCCCACGCAGGCCCTCCCGGCACAACTGCCCCTGGAGGCAAGGGGGTTCACCGGCCGGGCGGAAGAACTGGCCCGCCTGGACGACATCCTGGCCGCCGACCCGGAGCGGCCGGTCACGGTGGTCATCTCGGCGATCGCCGGAGCGGGCGGCGTCGGCAAGACCTGGCTGGCGCTGCACTGGGCGCACCGCCACACCGGGCACTTCCCCGACGGTCAGCTCTTCGTCGACCTGCTGGGCTTCAACCCGTCGATGCCGCCCATGGAACCGGCCACGGCCCTGCGGGGCTTCCTGGAAGCGCTGGGCGTCGCCCCGGGCGCCGTACCGTCCACGCCGCACGGCCAGACCACCCTGTACCGGAGCCTGCTGGCGGACAAACGGATGCTGGTGGTCCTGGACAACGCGGGCAGCCCGGACCAGGTCGTCCCCCTGCTGCCCGGCAACCCGGACTGCGCGGTGCTGATCACCAGCCGCCGCAAGCTGACCGAACCGGTCGTCCGGCACGGTGCCCGGCCCCTCGGGCTCGACGCGTTGAGTCCCGACGACGCGCGCCGCGTCCTGGACACACGGCTGGGCGCCGAGCGCACCGCCGCCGAACCGGACGCCGTCGACGAACTGCTGGCCCACTGCGGCGGATATCCCCTCGCGCTGGGCGTCATCGTCGGCCGCGCGGCGTGCACACCGCGGCTTCCCCTGGCCCGACTCGCCGCGGAGCTGCGGGAGTCCACGACCAGGCTGGACGCCCTCGACGGCGACATGCCCGCGGCGAGCCTGCCGCAGGTGCTGTCCTGGTCGTACAACGCCCTGGCACCCGAACAGGCGCGGCTGTTCGCGTTGCTGGGACTGGCGCCCGGCCCCGACATCGGCCTGTCCGCGCTCACGTCCCTCGCCGACCTCCCCGGACCGGCGGCCCGCACGGCCCTGCGCGGCCTGGAGAACCTGCACCTCGTCGAGGAGTACGCCCCCGACCGCTGGCGCATGAACGACCTCGTACGCCTGTACGCCGCCGACCGGGGCCGCCAGGACCTCCCGCCCGGCGACCAGGACACGGCGCTACGGCGGCTGGCCGAGTTCTACCTGCACACCACCTGCGCGACCCGCCCGGTGATGGAGGTGCACGAGACGCCTCATCGACTCGGCGACCCCGTACCCGGCTGCCGGCCGCAGCGACCGACCACCCAGGCCGAGGCCGTGCAGTGGCTCGCCCGTGAACTGCCCAACCTGCTCGCCGCCCAGAGCCTGGCGGCCGACCGGGGCTGGCGGCACCTCGTGTGGCAGTTCGTCTGGAGCCTGGACCACTTCCACAGCCTGCTCGGGCACGTCCGCGACAGAATGGCGATGTGCACCGCCGCCCTCGCGGCCCTCGACCACGACGACCCGCTCGATGTCCACGTGATGGTCCACCGGCAGCTCGGGCACGCGGCGGCCCATGTCGGAGCGCACGACGAAGCCACGAAACACCTGATGCACGCGCTGAGCCTGGCCGAGCGGTCCGGCGATCACGCGACTCAGGCCCGCATCCACATCTCGCTCGCGCAGGCGTACGGGCAACAGGACCACCTCCCCGGGGCGCTGGACCACGCCACCCGCGCCCTGCGCCTGCACCAGCAGGTGGACCAGCCGGTGACGAAAGCCACCGCGCTCAACTCGGTGGGCTGGTACAGCGCCCGGCTCGGACGCTTCGACCAGGCGCGCGAGCACTGCGAAGCGGCACTGGAACTCTCCCGCCGCATCCGGCACGACTCCCTGGAAGCCGACGTTCTGGACAGCCTCGGCTACATCGCCCACCACACCGGCCGCCACCTCGAAGCGGTGCACCACTACCAGCTCGCCGCGGCCCGGTACCGCGCCCTCGGCGGGGACTACTGGGCCGCCGACACGCTCGACCGCCTGGGCCACGCCCACCACGCGCTCGGCCGGCCCGACCGGGCGCGCACCACCTGGGAAGAGGCGGCCGGGATGTACCGGCACCAGCACCGCCTCGCACCCGCCGAACGCGTCCAGCGCCAGCTCGACGGGCCCTGCGGAACATCTCGGCCGTCCTGAGGTGCTTCTCGAACCTGCGCAGGAGAGCCCGCACGGCGATCCACAGGTCGGGGGCCAGGTTCGCCGACGCCTTCAGGACCTCGTCGGCCGGCGTCGAACCACGGCACCTCCATCAGGATGTTGAGATCCTGTTCACGGGGCTGCTGCCCGTGAAGTTCGCACGCGACACCGGGCTGAGGTACGGATGGACGGCCCCGACCACGGCATTTCCTCGGCCTGCTTCCACCCGGCCACTACTCGTGCTGGTAGCCGGCTCCGGGGAACGGTCACGCGGTCGGTGCGAGGGGCAGCCGTGCCGTGACCTCGAACCCTCCGCCCGGGGTCGGCTCGGCGTTGAAGTCCCCGCTGAGCAGCTGACAGCGTTCACGCATGCCCAGGATCCCGCGGCCGGGCTTGTCCCCCCGGACCGTGCCGTTGGTGCCGGCGCGGCCCTGGTCGGTGACGCGGATCTCCAGATGGTCGATCCCGGTGTTCACCGCGACCGTCACCCGGGTCGGGCCGGTGTGCCGGATGATGTTGGTGATCGACTCCTGGAGAATCCGGTAGGCGGCGCTGTCCACCGCGCTCGGCAACCGCGCCGAGGGCGGGTCCACGCTGAGCGTGACGTCCAGTCCGGCGGCGCGTGCCTCGGCGGTGAGGTCGTCGATCTGCTCCAGGCTCGCGTGCGGCACGGGTCGGTCGTCGTCGCCCCGCAGGACGCCGAGGATGGCCCGCATCTCCTGGAGCGTCCGGGAACTCGTCTGCTCGATGGTCTGCAGCGCTTCGCGCGCTTGCTCCGGGCGCTTGTCGAGCACGTGCGCGGTGACCCCGGACTGCACGTTGATGATCGCTATGGCGTGAGCGACGGTGTCGTGGACCTCGCGCGCGATCCGCAGGCGCTCGGCATCGACCCGGGCGCGTGCCTCCTCCTCACGGGTCCGCTCGGCCAGTTCCGCACGCTCTTGGGCGTCGGCGGCGATGACCCGCCGGGACCGGACGGACTCGCCGAGAGTCGTGCTCATGGCCGTCACCCCGATCCGGAAGAACACCCAGCCGATGGCCTCGCGCGGCTCCACGTCGGCGGACGCGGACAGCCACCCGGCGGCCAGGACCACGGCGCCCACGCCGGCGACCCTCAAGGACCGCCGCCCGTCACCGTAGGCGGCGACGGTGTACAGGGTGATCATGAGGCCGAGCCAGCCGTACCCGTCCGGGAAGTCGAGGGCGTAGTACACCAGGCTGGCGACCGCGGCGACGGTGAACGCCGCGACGGGCCACAGACGGCGGACGGCCACGACCAGGCCACCCACCACCAGCAGCGCGTACCCGAGGTATCCGACGTCGCCGAGCCACCGCTGTTCCGTCCCCCTGGCGGCGGCGAGGGCGACCGTTCCCTGCACCTGCATGGCGGTGACGAAGAGCGCGAGCAGCACGTCTTGGGTCAGCACCCGCAGCGGGAACGGCCCGGGGCGGAGATTCATACCGTGATCCTACTGTTCGGGCCCCCGCGGGAGGCTCCGCCCGAAGGCGCGCTCCGCTACGTCGACAGGCGCATCGCGGCGCGGCGGCCTACGCCCGATTGCGTAGGGACGACCGTCCGTCGTCAGAGGCCGTCGCCGCCCCGTGTGCGGAACGATCGCCGATGTGACCGGTCGATCTCCCCGTATCGAGAAGCGAGCCGTGCCACAAGGCTCGACTACTGAGGAGCAGTGATGACTACCGAGACTCCACGGACAGATGGAGCTCTGGCGAGGCTGGGTCGCTTCTGTTACCGCCGTCGCCGCCTGGTCCTCCTGACCTGGATCGTCGGCGTGATCGTCGTGGCATTCGTCGGGTTCACCTTCGGCGCCGCCCCCGACGACGACTTCTCCGGCGGAGACTCCGGGTCGGCCAAGGCGCAGGAGCTGATCCAGAAGCACTTTCCCGAACGGTCGGGGGACACGCTGACCCTCGCGATCAAGGCGGACAAGGGGATCGACGACCCCGCCGCCCGGCGGACGATCGAGAAGGTCGTCAGCGACATCTCCGACTCGCCCGTCACCGGCCCGGTCGTCTCGCCCTACCAGGACGCGAAGCTGGTGACGAAGGACCGTCATATCGCCCGTATGACCATCCCGCTGACCGACAAGGACGTGGACAAGAGCGACGTCAAGCCCTTGGTGGACGTGGTCAAGAAGGCCTCCGGCGACGGCGTCGCCCTCGGGCTCGGCGGGTACATGGCCGAGAAGGCCGAGACTCCCGCGCAGGGTCCCGCCGAGAGCGTGGGCATCGTGGCGGCTGCGGTGATCCTGTTCATCGCCTTCGGGTCGCTGGTGGCGATGGGCCTGCCGCTCATCACCGCCCTGCTGGCACTCGCCGCTGGCCTCGCGCTGATCAAGCTGGTGGGCCACGTGGCCCCCGCGCCGGATTTCACCATGATCTTCGGCGTGCTGATCGGGCTCGGCGTGGGCATCGACTACGCCCTGTTCATCGTGACCCGCTACAAGGACAGCCTGCACGACGGCGACACCCCCGAGACCGCGACCGTCACGGCCATCGCCACCGCCGGCCGCGCGGTGCTGTTCGCCGGACTGACCGTCGTGATCGCGTTGCTGGGCCTGATCGTCATGGGACAGCGGCTGATGACCGGGGTGGCCGTCGCCACCTCCATCGCGGTGCTGGTGACGATGATCGCCGCGGTGACCCTGCTGCCGGCGTTCCTGGGGTTCACCGGCCACAAGATCGACTCCCTGCGCCTGCCCCGGCGCGCGTCCCGCCGAAGCCAGGCCGACGGCACCCGCCCCCCGCACCGCACCCGCGCCGAGCGCTGGGCCGGTGTGGTGCAGCGCAGGCCGCTGATCGCCGCGCTCCTCGCCGGCGGGTTCCTGCTGGTGCTGGCCGCCCCCATGCTGGACATGCGGCTGAGCCAGCCCGACGCCAGCGTCCAGCCCCGCGACCGGAGCAGCTACCACTCGTACAAGATCCTCTCCGAGGGCTTCGGACCGGGCTTCGGAGCGCCCCTGATCTTCGCCACCGAGGTCGGCTCCGCGACCACCGACCTGGGCCCCGTGGTCGCGGCGGTCGGCCGCACCGAGGGCATCGCCCAGACCACGCCGCCCCAGGTCAGCAAGGACGGGCGGGCCGCCACCTTCACGGCCTTCCCCACGACCGGATACCAGGACGAGGCGACCGCCGACCTGGTGCACAAGCTCCGCGACGACGTGCTCCCCGAGACGCCCGGCGGCAAGACGGTCCTCATCGGCGGACCGAACGCCACCACCATCGACGTCTCCGAGGACTCCGCCGCACGCCTGCCGCTGATGATCGGGGTCGTCATCGCGCTGTCCATGCTGCTCATGCTCGCGCTGGTCAGGTCGGTCACCATCGCCCTGCAGGCCGCGGTGATGAACGCGCTCTCGATCGGCGCCGCCTTCGGTGTGGTGGTCGCGATCGTGCAGTGGGGATGGCTCGGCCGGGTCTTCGGTTTCCCCACCGAGATGCCGGTCACGAGCTGGGTGCCGATGACGATGTTCCCGGTCCTGTTCGGCCTGTCCATGGACTACCAGGTGTTCCTGATCTCGCGGATCCGTGAGGAGTACGAGCGCACCGGCGACACCAGGCTGTCCGTCGCCCGCGGACTGGCCCGCACCGCCCGGGTCATCACGGCCGCGGCCGCCATCATGATCGCCGTCTTCATGACCTCCGTGCTCGGGCCCGACGTCGCGGTCAAGCAAGGGGCCGTGGGCATGTCCATCGCCGTGCTCATCGACGCCACCGTCGTGCGGATGGTCCTGATGCCCGCGGTGATGGAGCTGTTCGGCAAGGCCAACTGGTGGATGCCCGGACGCTGGGCGTCCAAGACGGTCCCGGCGCCCCCGGCCGAGATCGGGGGAGGGGTCAAGGTCTGACCCTCCTGCGCGGCCTGGATCCACCGTCACGGCGGATCCAGGCCGTCCCCTTGCGCCTTCTCACCTGCGTACCAAGCCTTCGAAAGGACCCTCATGTCCGTCCACCACCTGCTCACCGCCGTACCCGCAGCCGCACAGGTCCAGCTCGCCGAGAACGGCGACGGCTCCGGCCGGGCCGGGCCCTGCTGCTCGCACTGGCCGGTCTGGTCGTCGGCGTGTGGGCGCTGCGCTCCGCCGCTCGCGCCCACCGCGCGCAGGGACCCGGCAGGGCCTTCACCGCCATGGCGCTCGGACTGGCCGGCGCCGTCGTCGCCGCTGTCGCGCTGGCCGGTTCCGACGCGGACGTCGGCACCGGCAACGGGCAGGGCGGGGGCGTCGTCGCAGTCGTGCTCGCGCTGATCGCCATGGCCGTCGGCGGCCTGGCGGCGGCCCGGTCGCGCCGCACCGCCTGACCGGGCCGGGCGTACGGCTCGACCTCCTTGTCGCCGACCGTCGCGCAGGTGGCGGCGGGCGGCGCGTCCGCCCGGCCGGGGCTCAGCGGCCGGAGTGAACAGCTCGACGAGGTTGCCCGCGGGGTCGGCCAGCAGCAACTGGCGCCCGCCGGGCCCCGACACGATGTCGCTGCGCAGCACCACGTCCGCCTTCTGTAGCCGGTCCCGCTCGGCCTCAAGATCGTCGACGACGAGGTGGATACGGTTGCGCCCGCTGCCGGAGAGGTCCGCGGGCGTGGCGCGCGCTCCCGAACTGGGCGGGCCGGAGAGCAGCAGCCGCAGCGGCCTCCGTACGACATCCGCGAAGGCGGGCGGATGCGCGGTGAGCACGGTGAAGCCGAGGTGCGTGGTGTAGAAGTCGATCGCGGCCCGGACGTCGTCGACGATGTAGCGGACGCTCGCCAGGGCGCCCTCGCTCTCGTTCCCGGTCATAAAGGATCTCTCCTTGCGGCGGGCGGTCGGCCGAGTGCGCGGTGCGGCCGGAAGGGCGCTTCGCCGTGTGGCCGTTGACGGTCGGAGCATAGGCCGCGTCTCCGCCGTTGTCCGCAGGGCGGGCCGGCCCGAGAGGGATGGCGGTGCCCCTGTTCACGGTCGTCTTCTCCAACGGAGTGCCGGGCGATCCCACCACCGCCGTGTTCCCCGACCTCGACTTCAAGCTCTTCGAGATCGAGCCCGGACTCCACACCGATGCCGCTACGGGGTGACGAGCCCCGTCCGATAGGCGATGACGACCAGTTGCGCGCGGTCCCGTGCCCCCAGTTTCACCATGGCGTGGCTGACGTGGGTGCGCGCGGTGGCCGGGCTCAGACACAGCTCGGCGCCGATCTCGTCGTTGCTCAGGCCCTGTCCTACGAGAGCCAGCACTTCACGTTCACGCTGGGTCAGGACGGCCAGTCGTTTCTCGCCAGCCCGCGTGGTGACCCGTTGCGCGGTGTACTGGGCGATCAGGCGCCGGGTGATGCGCGGGGCGAGCAGCGCGTCCCCGGCGGCGACGACCCGGATGGCATGGAGGAGTTCGGCCGGTCCCGCGTCCTTGAGCATGAAGCCGCTCGCGCCGGCCTGTAGTGCCTCGAAGACGTACGCGTCGGTTTCGTAGGTGGTGAGGATCAGCACCCGGACCCGCTGGAGCCCCGGGGTCCTGACAATCTCGCCGGTCGCCTGGATCCCGTCGAGCTTCGGCATCCGGATGTCCATGAGGACGACGTCGGGGCGGGTCGCCCGGGTCCGTTCGACGGCCTCGGCACCGTCGGTGGCCTCCCCGACCACCTCGATGTCGTCCTCGACGTCGATCAGGACCCTGAACCCGGAGCGCACGAGCCGCTCGTCATCGGCGAGCAGAACCTTGATCGGTGAGCTGACGAGCGGGGAGGTGTCTGCCGCGTTCATGGCTCAGGATCCTACTGCCGGGGCAGGTGACGCCGACCGCTCGTCCCTTCCCGATCACCTACGACGCAGAGCGCGTTCTCACACCGGCCCCGTACGCAGAACTGCGTACGGGGAGCCGTCCGCCGTCGGAGGACGGCGCGGTGCGCCGACGCGACGATTCCCTCGTGCACCCGCTGACGGACCTGAGCACATCCCCGACCCCATCGACCCGAAGGACGCTCTTCGATGCGTAAAGCCATCGCCGGACTGGCGGCAGTGATCATGTTCGCGATCGTGGTGCAGTTCTTCCTGGCCGGCAGCGGAGCGTTCGACACCGCGTCGGTCGACGAGGCGTTCCGGCCGCACCGGATGCTGGGCTACCTGATCGTCCTCCTGTCGGCCGTGACGACGCTGATCGCCGCGTCGGCCCGGGTGCCCGGCCGGCTCGTCGGCATGACCGGTCTCCTCGTCGGGCTGGGGATCGCCCAGCCGGTGATCGCGGCCATCGCCAAGGCGTTCAGCGACACGGACGACTCCTCGACCGCGGGACAGCTCGTCTTCGGCCTGCACGCCGTCAACGCGCTGGTCATGATGGCCGTCGCCGTCAGGATCCTGCGCCTGGCGCGAGAACTGCCGACCACCCCCGCGCCGGCCGCCGGACCCACCCCGGGGCCGACCCGGTGACCACGGCGCGGCTGATCCTCCTGGACCACGCCGTCGCCCTGCTGGGCGTCGTGTCGTGGTTCGGGGCCGGCGTCGCGGCGGCCCTGCGGCGTCACACGTTCGGACTCGTCCTGCTCGGCGCGGCTGCCTCGGTCACGCTCGCCCGGGTCGCCACCGTGTCTGTCCTGGCCGGCCGCGGCTGGTGGTTCGTGGCCGAGAAGGTGCTGCTGGGGCTCCCGCTGCTCGGCGTCGCCGGGCTGGCCGCGGTGATCATCGCGGGGCCCCGGCTGCGGGCGGCGGGAAAGACCGGCGAGCACCTGCCGGCGAGGTGCACCGTCTCACTGCTCACCGCCGCCTACGCCGCGCTGGCCGGCCTCCTGGTGACCTTCCTCGCCGGATACCCCCTCACCTGGTCGACAGCGCTGATCACGGTCTCCCTGGTGTCGGCCGCCGCCGTCCTGACCGCCCGGGTCCTGGCGCGAGAAGCAGACGGCGAAGGCGTGCGCGGGACGACGGACCGCCGTACCGCCTTGCCCCGCCGCCGGTTCGCCGGCATCGCCGCCGGAGCCGGTGTCGTAGGCATGGGGGGCACCGGCGCCGGCCTGCTGCTGCGATCCCCCGACCCCGTCGTCACCGGAGGCGGCGCCGCCCACCCGCCCGGCTCCCACCGGGCACGGTCGGTGGCCGGTCTGCGCGGCCCCGCCGGTCCGGCCCCCGGCGGTACCCGGCGCCGGTACGTGCTCACCGCGAAGACGGCCACGGTACGACTGGCGTCCGGCAGAAAGATCGACGCGTGGACGTACGACGGCCGGCTACCGGGCCCGGCGATCACCGCGACCGAGGGCGATCTGATCGAGGTGACGCTGCGCAACAGCGACATCGAGGACGGGGTCACGCTGCACTGGCACGGTTACGACGTGCCGTGCGGCGAGGACGGTGTGCCCGACCTGACCCAGCGTCCGGTGGCGCCCGGTGAGGAGTTCGCCTACCGGTTCCGCGCCGACCAGGTGGGTACGTACTGGTACCACACCCACGAGGCCTCGGACCCCGCCGTACGCAAGGGACTGTACGGGACGCTCGTCGTGACCCCACGAGACGGACGGCCGACGGGTGAACTCGACCTCACGCTGCCCGCGCACACCTTCGCCGGCACCGTGGTCCTGGGGGACCGGGACGGGCGCACCACCCACACCGCGGCGCCCGGTACGACGGTACGGCTGAGGCTGATCAACACCGATTCGGATCCGCACCGCTTCGCGCTGGCCGGGACACGGTTCCGCGTCGCCGCCGTCGACGGCCGGGACCTCAACCGGCCCGAGCAGGTCCGTGACGTGAGCCTGCGGCTGCCCGCCGGCGGGCGCTACGACCTGGTGTTCGCCATGCCCGACACGGCCGTCGCGCTGGTTCTCGCCGACGGCGGCGACACCGGGGTGCTGCTGCGCCCGGACGACGGCGCCGGGGACGAGCCGCGCACCGAGGACACCTCCGACTGGCCGGAGCTGGATCTCCTGCGGTACGGAACGCCGGCCCGCGCCTCCTTCGACCCGGACGCCGCCGACCGCAACTTCACCCTCGTCCTGGACCGCTCGCTCGCCGTGGTCGACGGCGGGCCGGCCTACGCGCAGACGGTCAACGGACTGGGGTACCCGTCGATCCCGGACCTGCTGGTCGCCGAGGGTGAGGTCGTCCGGTTCAAGGTCGTCAACCGGAGCCTGGAGACCCACCCCTGGCATCTGCACGGCCACCCCGTGCTGATCCTGTCCAGGGACGGCAGGCCCCCCTCCGGCAGCCCTCTGTGGATGGACACGTTCGACGTGCGGCCGGGCGAGGTCTGGGACGTGGCGTTCGAGGCCGACAACCCCGGGATGTGGATGAACCACTGCCACAACCTTCCCCACGCCGAGCAGGGAATGATGCTGCACGTCGCCTACGACGGGGTCACTACACCCTTCGGGGACACGCACACCGGCCACTGACCCGAACCGGCGTCCCTCAGCAGCGAGACGAGCAGGTCGCGCACCTCGCCGGAGCCGGGGTCGCGGCTGACCTCGACGGGCCCGCGCCGCCCCGTACCCGGGACGGTGTCGTGCTCCGGGACATGTGCTGACCGAACGGCATCGCCGCTGGTCGGCGGACGGAACCTGGCGGGGCTGCGGATCGAGGCCGATGTCGGCGATCCCGACGGCGTCCTGGCCCGTGAGCCGGAGCGGGCGGTGTCCTCGGCATGCGCTTCCGCCTTCGCCCCGTGTACCGACGTCCGTCAGCAGGTCCGTGGGGTCTCGCCGTCGTCCTGATCGGCCGAGTAGAGCAACTCGATGACACGTTCCTCGTAGCGGATACGGGCCGGGGAGAAGTCGTACGGCATCTTGCCGATGGCCTCCATCGCGCTCATCTCCCTCTCGCCGGTGTGGTCGTCCTCCTGGTCGAAGAGGGCGTCGAGGGTCTCGTCCAGGCCGGATCCGGCGATGGCGGCTGCCAGGGCGGTCTCATGGGCGCACCGCTGGGCGGCGAGGTCTTCGATGCGGGGGTCGTCGGGGGAGACGGTGTCGTCGAGGGCTGCTGCGGCCTCGGTCAGGCGGTCCTCCTCGGCGCGCAGGTCGGGGTGGGTGGCCAGCGTGGTGAACCGGTCGGCCTGGGCGGCGGCGCCCAGAGGGCCGAAGATGCGCTCCGTGACGAGGAGGGTGTCGAGGTCGGCCGGGCGGAGGGCCTGGGGCGGCAGGTCGTGCAGACGGCCGCTGACCAGCGGTGAGAGCAGGCCCAGGGGGCTGCCGGCCTCACGGAGGCGGTGTACGGCGGCCCGCTGGGCCTCGATGGCGGCTGCCTTGGCGGCGAGGGACTCCTCCAGCCGGGACAGGGACTGCTCGATGCCGCCGGTGGTGCCCTGGAAGCCGGCCCGGATGTCGTCCAGGGAGACACCCGCGTCGGCCATCTTGCGGATCCACAGCAGGCGGACCATGTCGTCGTACCCGTAGCGGCGGCGGTCGTCGCTGCCGCGTTCCGGTTCGGGGAGGAGCCCGATGGCGTGGTAGTGGCGGATGGCGCGGGGCGTGGTCCCGGCGAACGCGGCGGCATCGCCGATCTTGACCCGGCGGGGAATCACGGAAAAGGGCATACGGGGGAACCTTTCGGTGTCGTGCTCGCCGCCAACTGGACCATATGCCGCTACGGCACATGCAACTCCCGCTCCCCGAGCGAAGCCCAGGCTTGCCCAGTGTGCTTACTAACTTGTAAGTTAGAAGTATGAATACGACCCTGTCCGATGTGGCCGCGACAGACACCGAAGGCGTCGAGGCGTTCTGCGCCCGATGGGAGAAGGCGTGGAACGACCACGACGGCGATGCCGCGGCGGCACTGTGCGCGCAAGACCTGGTGTACGACGAACCGGCGCTGGGGAAGACGTCGTACGGCCCCGACAGCATCCGCGAGTTCGTGACGCACATGTCCCGCGGCTTCCCCGACTACACCTTCACCCGCATGGGCCTGTACGGGGAGGTGACCCGGCGGGCCGTCCTGGTGGCCTGGCGTTTCTCGGGGACGCTCGCGGGCACCGACCGGCGCGTGGAGTTCCACGGCGACGACCGTCTCGAACTGGGTGAGGACGGGCTGATCCACGCCTACCGCTGCCTGTACGACTACCACTCCGTACTGAGCCAGATCAGCGACGCGGAATCCACGAAGTGACCGGCGGAACCCGCCAGACGCGTAAGCCCGCGGCGGTGCGGCGGGCCGAGATCCTGGAGGCAGCCGACGCGGAGTTCGCCCTGAAGGGACTGTCGGGGGCGGGCTTCGAGGCGATCGCCGCACGCGTCGGGATCTCGCACCCGCGCATCGTGCAGATGTTCGGCTCGAAGCGTGACCTGTTCCTTGAGGTCGTACACGCGGCCTACGACAGGGTCCAGGCCACGTTCGAGAACGCCGACCCGGCACTCGACGCGCTCGGTGACGCCTACCGGCATCTCCTCCAGAGCCGGCCCACCGTCGGCCCCGTTCTGCTCCAGGCGTACGCCGCGGCAGGCGACGCGGCGGTCCAGGCGTCGGTGCGGGAGCGCCAACTCGCCCTTCAGCAGACCGTCACCCGTCTGACGGGCGCCGACCCGATGCAGGTGCGGTCCTTCCTGGCCACCGGGCTCGTCCTGACGGTCTCCACCGTGCTCGATCTGCCCGAGCGGCGTGCCGACGCGGAGTGGTGCGCCTGGATCATCGGGCTCCCGGCACCACTCGCCGAATGAGGACATACATGACACAGAATCTGAAGATCCCCACGGCTTCAGGCACCTTCGACGCGATCGCCGCCGGACCTGCCGACGGCCGCCCCGTCCTGCTCCTGCACGGCTTCCCCGAGACGGCCGTCCTCTGGGAACGACAGGTCGCCGCGCTGGGCGACCGGGGCTTCCGCGCGGTCGCCCCCGACACCCGCGGCTACTCACCCGATGTACGCCCGACGAAGGCCGATGCCTACGGGGTGAGCGAGCTGGTCGGCGACGTCCTCGCGACAGCGGACGCGCTCGGCTGGAACCGCTTCGACCTCGTCGGACACGACTGGGGTGGCGCCGTCGCCTGGTGGACCGCCGCCGGGCACGCCGAGCGACTGCGCACACTCACCGCCGTCTCGACGCCGCACCCGAGCGCGCTGGCCGAAGCGCACCGCACCGACGACGACCAGCGCCGCCGCTCGCAGTACCAGCAGGACTGGCGGAACCCCGGCACGGTGGACCGCTTCCTGGCGGACGACGCCGCAGTGCTGCGCTCCCTCTACCAGGGCAAGGTTCCCGACAGCCATGTCGAGGCGTACGTACGGCGCCTGTCCGAGCCCGGCTCCCTCGACGCGGCCCTCAACTACTACCGCGCCGACCGCCCCGATGGCGCCGTCGGACCGGTCCAGGTGCCCACGCTCTACGTCTGGGGCGCCGAGGACATCGCGCTCGGCCCCAGCGCGGCTCACGCCACAGAGAAGTGGGTGGACGGCCCCTACGCGTTCCACGCGCTGCAAGGCATAGGCCACTGGCTCCCCGAAGAGGCCCCGGAGACCCTCACCGGCCTGATCATCGACCACCTCCACGCCCATTAGCCCGCGCGGCCCGGACACGTCCTGGGCGACAAGGGCTACAGCTCCCCGTTGCGGAACCTGATACAGGACCGGTGAACCGCGAATCACCTCAGATAAAGGGTGGCGGTTCTCCGGTAAACGGAGGGCGATCGGTGCCGGATATCTTTACAGGCGGCGCGAAGAGGTGAATCGCATTCCCGATTCCGGGGTGGCCGGATCTCGTCGGTGTTGGCGCGCGAGTGACCGGCATAGGCGCTGCTCGGGACGTTTCGCCGCCGGATCGGGAGTCCACAGCGCCCGGAATCGGAAAAGGAATGCGCCATTGTCGAATCGGAGTTGTGGCGACCGTGGGGGCAGAGGTTAGGCTGGGACGCGTTCAAGAAAACGCTGCCTACGGGGGTTGCGGGTGGGCTCCGAATTAAGAGTGGGGATCATCGGTCTGGGGTCCCGAGGGTGCAGCATTCTGGAGCGGGTCATCTCATTGGCCCGGAACAGCACCTTCCCCTTTTCCGTGAGAGTTGACATCGTCGACCCCACGTCATCAGGTCAGGGATTACACGCCACCGATCAACCGGACTATCTGCTGCTGAATACGCTCTGCGGCGAGATATCCATGTTCCCGGGCCCGGAATCCGTGGGCGCCGGGACGGCGGAGAGCGGACCGGGTCTCTTCGACTGGGTCACGGCGCGCGGGCTGCGGTTGGCCGAGGACGGCCACACGGTGACCCGGACGGGCGGGCGCGCCATCGTCCCCGGGGATTTCCTGCCCCGGCGGATCCTCGGGGAATACCTGCGGTGGTTCTTCGAGTGGACGTGCCGCAGGGCGCCGGAGGGAATGCGCATACACGTGCACCGCTCCGAAGCCGTCGACGTGGAGTCGCGCGAGGAGACCGGCGTACGGATCACCCTGGCCGACGGGACGGTGCTCACCAGCGACTACGTGTTCCTCACGCTCGGGCACGTCGGAAACGACCGGCGGACGAAGGCGCGTGCTGTCACCGATCCGTATCCGCTGCCGGAGAGCGTCGAGGCCATCGGACCCGGTGATTCGGTCGCCGTCGGAGGGTTCGGGCTTTCCGCGATGGACGTGGTCGCCGCACTGACCCTCGGTCGCGGCGGGCGGTTCTCCCGGCGATCCGGAGGAATCCGTTACCTGCCCGGCGGAGCGGAACCCAGGATTCTGCTGTACTCCCGTTCCGGAATTCCCTTCCGGGTCCGGCCGAAGCGCGAAGAGATGACGAGCCGCTTCCAGCCGATGGCCCTCACCCGCGAGGCCGTGGCAGCACTGAGGTCGGCCGGGCCACTGGATTTCGACGAGCAGCTCATGCCGCTGATGCTGAACGAAATGCGGATCGCCTACGTCCGGTGCCGGACCTTGGGCGAGGAAGGGCCCGAAGCGGAGGAGAAGGTGACGGCGTACCTCGCTGAAGCAGTCCGCTCGGGAAATCTCCCCGAGGTGCTCGATGAGATCGACGGCTCTTTCGATCCGACCGCTCTGTGGGACCCGTCGGAGAACAGAGAACCGCACGACAGCCATGAGTATCAGGAATGGCTGACCAGGACGGTTCGTGACGATCTCACCGAGGCGGAGAAGGGCCTTTCCCGCAGCCCTGTCAAAGCGGCGGCGGAAGCCGTACGAGAAGTCCGTGACATTCTGCGCGACGCCGTCAACTTCCGTGGCCTGACCTCGGCCTCGCTCGACGCCTTCATGAGCCGTACCGTGCCGCTGATGAACCGCGCGGTCGTCGGCCCGCAGAAAGAGCGGTACGCCGAACTCCTCGCCCTGGCCGACAGCGGAATCGTCCGTTTCCCCTTCGGCGCGGCTCCCCGCATCGCCCCGGAGGAACCGGGTCCCGGCTGGACGGTGTCGTCGACCCGGCTGGAGGTCCCGTACCGGGAACGCGTGGACTGGCTGTGCGCGGGCAACGCCCCCTGGCCGGACCTGGCCACCTCGGCGAGCCCGCTGGTCCGCTCGCTGCGCCGGCGCCGACTGCTCACGTCGTACGCGCCCGGCAGCGGCAGCGTCGGAGCGGCCGACGTCGACCCGTCACTCCACCCGGTCGGACCGGACGGCACCGGCGACCCGCGGCTGTGGCTGATCGGCCCGCTGTGCGAGGGCGCCACCTTCTACAACCACCTGATCCCCACGCCCGGTTACTCACGCGCCTTCGTCGACGCCCATCGCTGCGTGACGGAGATGTACGACCAGTTCACCCAGGACGAGCAGTTCTCCTACCGAGACTGCCCAAGCCGAGCAGACCGCCCCACCCGCTCCACCCCGAACGAAAGGGCCCGCCCGTGACCACCGACACCACCTCCGACGAGCTGGCCAAGGGACAGTGGAACGACGCCTACCTCCTCGACGGCCACCCCAACCTCTGGGGAGACCCCCCGGTCCCGTACGTCGTCAACGCCGCCAAACTCTTCGCCGACCACGCCGCCTTCATCGTCCTCGACCTCCCCTGCGGCGACGGCCGCAACCTCGCCCCCCTCGCCCAGGCCGCCAAGGTCGTGCTGGCCGGCGACACCTCGCACAACGCGATGCGCATCGCCCGTAAGGTCACCGCGAAGGCCGGCGCCGACAACGTCCTGTTCCAGGAGACCGACGTCTTCGCCACCGCCCTGCCCGACGCCTCCGTCGACGGCGTCTTCTGCTGGGACCTCCTGGGCCACCTCACCGAACCGGTGAAAGCGCTCCAGGAGCTGTACCGGATCTGCCGCCCGGGAGGTCATGTCGTCGCGAACATGTGGACCATGGCCGACTGCCAGGTGGCGGACCCCGGCATGGTGGCCATCGGCCCCAAGGAATACCGTGACCACGCCGACTTCTACTGCAAGTTCTACGACCGCCCCGACCTGGACGCCTACCTCACGCGGTGCGGACTGACCGACGAGGTCGCCGCCGTCGAACGGCTGCGCTGGATGGAACCCCCGCACGCCGGATACCGGCCGTACTTCCACGAGCACGAGAGCCTCGCCTTCACCATCCGCAAGAACGGGGGATGACCCGTGAGCACGCCCCTCTCCGGACGGGTCTCCTCCGGCCCGCACCGCCTGCTCCACGAGGAGGTCCTCGCGCCGCAGTTCGCCTTCGAGACCGAACATCTCCTGCCGTGGTACGTGGCCGTCGAGAAGGTCCTGGCCGTCGAGTACCTGCGGATGGGCCTGATCACGGCCGACGAGGCCCGCCATATCGGCAAGGCCCTGGACGAGATCACCGCCGACACCCTCACCGCCGACCCCGACCGCAACATGTCGGACATCGCCTTCGCCATCGAACGCCACGTGACGGACCGGCTGACAGCCCCGGTCGTCGCCTGGCACGCGGACCGGAGCCGCAACGACCTCCAGTCCTGCGCCCAACTCATGTTCGCCCGCCACCAGTCGGCGCTGACCGCCCGCTCCCTGCTGGCCTTCGGCGAGACGGTACGGCGGACGGCCGCCCGGCACGCCGAGACGGTGATGCCCGGCTACACCCACGCCCAGGCGGCACAGATCATCACCGCCGGCTACTACCTCGCGGCGCTGTCCGAGGAAGTGGTGGAGAGCGCCGGCCGTCTGCTGGCCACGTACGACGACATCGACCAGTGCCCGCTGGGAGCCGGCGCGATGGCCGGCCAGGAACTGGACTGGGACCGCGACAGGGCGGCCCGCCTCCTCGGCTTCCGCGGCCCGCGCCGCCACGCCCTGATGGCGGTGGCGTCACGCGGCTGGGCCATGCAGATCACCGGCGAACTCTCCCTGTTCGGCACCGTCCTGAGCCGCTTCACCACCGACCTCATCACCTGGGGCAGCAGCGAGTACGGATTCCTCGACCTGCCCGACGCGTACGCGGGGATCTCGTCGGCGATGCCCCAGAAGAAGAACTTCCCCCTGCTGGAACGCATCCGCGGCAAGACCGCACACCTGACGGCCTTCCACGTCGACACCCTGGCGGGACAGCGCAACACCGCCTACGCGAACTCCGTCGAGGTCTCCAAGGAGGCGGGCGCCCATGTCCTGTCCGCCTTCCTGACCGCACGCTCCGTCCTCGCCCTGGCCACCGCCGTCGTCGAACACCTCCGCTTCCGCACGGAGACGATGGCCGCGGCCTGCGCGCGCGAGTACTTCGGCGGCCTCACCCTCGCCAACCGGCTGACCCTGACCGAGGGCATCCCCTGGCGTACGGCGCAGGTGGTGGCGGGCGCCTACATCCAGGCGGCCCTCGAACAGGGCCTGCCCCCCCAGGAGCCGCGCCCCGACCTGCTGCGCCGCGCCGCCGGGGACCACGGCCACACCCTCGCCGCGCCCGAACAGGCCCTCACCACCGCTTTCGACGTCCACGGCAGCGTCCGCCGGAAACGTTCCGCCGGCTCCACCCACCCCGCCGAGGTACGCCGCCTGCTCGCCGCCCAGGGCCACGCACTGCGAGACGCGGCATCGGCCTGGGACGCGCGCGACGCCCGCGTGCGGGACGCCCTCACCGGGACCGACCGCCTGCTGGGCCTCGTATGAACCTCACCACCGGCTTCGGCACCGCCAACGGAACCTTCGGAGAACTCCTCCAGGGCATGCTGCCCGACGGACGGCGCTTCCTGGTCACCCTCCCCATCGACGCCTGGGCGACCGCCACGTTCCGGCTCACAGCCGACGCCACCGTCTCCGTAAGCCCGGCAGGCAAGACCAAGTCGAGACTGCTGGCCACCCGCATGCTGCGCGCCTACAACCACCACGACGGCGGCGTCCTCGAACTGACCGGCCGCATCCCCGAGGGCAAGGGCCTCGCCAGCTCCTCGGCCGACCTCGTCGCCACCGCCCGCGCGGTCGCCGACGCCCTCGCCGTCCCCCTGGACGAGGCGACGACCGAACGCTTCCTGCGCGGCATCGAGCCGTCCGACGGCGTCATGTACGCGGGCGTCGTCAGCTACTACCACCGCCAGGTACGGCTGCGCGAACGGCTCGGCTTCCTGCCCGCGCTGACCGTGGTCGCCCACGACAGCGGCGGCACGGTCGACACCGTCCGCTTCAACCGCACAGCCCCGGCGCCGGAACGCCGGACCCGCCGCGAGTACGCCGTACTCCTCGACGCGCTCTCCACCGCCGTCCGCGCCCGCGACCTCGCCACGGTCGGACGGATCGCCACCCGCAGCGCCGAGCTGCACCTGGGCCCCGTACCCGGTCTGCGTTTCGAGCGGATGCGGAAGATCTGCCGGGAGGTCGGCGGGCTCGGCCTGGCCGTCGCGCACAGCGGCACCTACCTCGGGATCCTGATCGACGAACGCACCGACCCGGGCAGCCACCACGAGCGCGTCGAACGGGCCCGCGCCCAGTGCGCCGAACTGCCCGGCGCCATCACCGTGTTCCGCACCTGTGACAGTCTGTCGTCCTCCGTGCGGCGAACCGGACCCGCCGGAGGCGACTATGCTTTTTGAGAGTGTCACAGCAGCGATAGGACACACCCCCGTGCTCCGCGTCCCGATGGAGGCGGCGGACGGCGTGGAGATCTACCTCAAGCTGGAGTTCCAGAACCTGTACGGGATGAAGGACCGTGTGGCCCGGAACATCATCACGGAAGCACGCAGACGCGGCACCCTCGCCGAAGGCGCTCCGATCATCGAAAGCTCCTCCGGCACCATGGCCCTGGGCGTCGCCCTGGTCGGCGCGTCGTTGGGACACCGCGTCCACATCGTCACCGACCCCCGCATCGACCGCATCACCCTGGCCAAACTCCGCGCCCTCGGCTGCGAGGTGCACATCGTGGACGCGATGACCGGCAAGGGCTGGCAGAGCGCCCGCCTCGAACTCCTGCACCGGCTGCGCGCCGACCTCCCCGGCGCGTTCTGGCCGGACCAGTACGAGAACCCCGACAACCCCGCCGCGTACCGGCTGCTCGCCGCCGAACTCACCGAAGACCTGGGCGACTTCGACGTACTCGTCGGCTCCGTGGGCAGCGGCGGATCGCTCTGCGGGACCGCACGCGCGCTGAAGGACACCCTGCCCGACCTCAGAGTGGCCGGCGTGGACAGCGTCGGCAGTGTCCTGTTCGGACAGCCCGACCGGCCGGGGCGCCGGCAGAGCGGGCTCGGCAACAGCCTGCTGCCGGGCAACCTCGACCGGCGCCTCATCCACGAGGTGCACTGGCTCAACGACCGGGAGGCCCTCTCCGCCGCCCGCGAACTCGCCCGGGAACAGCAGATCTTCGCGGGCAACACCTCGGGCTCCGTCTACCGCGTCGTCAAACACCTCGCGGCACGGGCCGAGCCCGGCACCCGCATCGTGGGCATCCTCCCCGACCGCGGGGACCGGTACGTCGACACGATCTACGACGACGGCTACTGGGCCGCCGAAGCACTGGACGCCCAACCCGCCTCCCCGGCACCCGCCACCATCTCGGCCCGCTCCGGACAGACCGCCGAGACCTGGTCGCGGGCCGAGGACATCGACCGCTCGCAGAGCGGACAGCGCCTGCTGTTCATCGAGTCCAACACCACCGGCACCGGAATGCTCGCCCTCGGCCTCACCCGTGACTTCGGCCCGCGCCCCGTCCTGCTCACCAACGACCCCGGCCGCTACCGGGGACTGACGGACACCGGCGCCGACGTCGTCACCTGCGACACCAACTCGCTCACCGCCTTACGGGAGACGATCCTGCGGGAGTTCCGCCGCGAACAGATCGCCGGCATCACCACGACCAGCGACTTCTACCTCACCCCCACCGCCGAACTCGCCGCCTGGCTCGGCCTGCCGGGCAGCCCCGTCGACGCCGTCGCCCGCTGCCGGGACAAGTCCCGCACCCGGCACGCACTGCGCGCCGCCGGAATCCACCGGCCCCGCTTCGCCACCGTCACCGCCGACCACGAGGCCGGGACAGCCCTGGCCCGCATCGGCCTGCCCTGCGTCACCAAACCCGTCGACGACAGCGGCTCCCACCACGTCCTGCTCTGCACCACCCCCGACCAGGTACGCGCCCAGGTACGGCAGATCCTGGCCGAGGAGACCAACGTACGCGGCCAGCGCACCGCCGGCGCCGTCCTGATCGAGGAGTACCTCGACGGCCCCGAGTACAGCGTCGAGACCATCACCCGGCACGGCGGGACCCAGTGCGTCGGCATCGTCGAGAAACACCTCACCGGCCGCCCGCACTTCGTCGAGCACCGGCACGTCTTCCCCGCACCGCTCTCCCCGGCCGACGCGCACACGATCACCGACACCGTACGGCGCGCCCTGGACGCCGTCGGACTCACCGACGGCACCGCGCACACCGAAGTCCGCCTCACCCGAAACGGCCCGGCCGTCATCGAGATCAACGGGCGCCCGGCCGGCGGGATGATCCCCGAACTGATCCGGCTCACGACCGGACTCACCCTCCAGGAACAGCAGTTGCGCATCGCCCTCGGCCTGCGGCCCCACACCCCGGCACCCCCCGACGGCGTCGCCGTCATCCAGTTCCTGCTCACCGACCGCGCCGGAACGCTCGCACGCGTCGACGGCGTCGACGCCGCACGCGCCGTCGACGCCGTCCAGCAGGTCGTCGTGACCGCCCGACCCGGACAGCAGATCCAGCCCGCCCGCGACGCCTACCACCGCCTCGGATACGTGATCTCCTGGGCCCCGACCGCCGACGAGGCCACCGCCGCCTGCGCCAAGGCCCACGCCGAACTCACCGTCGTACGGGAAGAACCGCACCCCCGATGAGCGGAGGCAGCATCACACCCGACCCCGAGCCGAAGACCGCGCCGGACGGCGACGAGGACTGGCCCCGCCGCAGGACCGCGGTCATCCGTGACTCGGTGGGCGTCGGACTGGCCGTCGGCGCCCTGGGACTGTCCTTCGGAGCCCTCGCCGTCCTGGCGGGCTTCACCCCCGCGCAGTCCTGCGTCCTGTCCCTGCTGATGTTCTCGGGAGCGTCGCAGTTCGCCGTCATCGGCGTCATGGGCTCCGGCGGGAACCCGCTCACCGGCGCCGCCACCGCCGTACTGCTCGGGGTCCGCAACAGCCTCTACGGCCTGACCCTCTCCCGGCTCCTGCGGGTCCACGGAGCCCGCCGGGTCCTCGCCGCGCACCTGGTGCTCGACGAGAGTTCCGGCATGGCCGTGGGACAACCCACGCGGCGCGCGGCCCGGCTGGCGTTCTGGGCCACCGGCACCGCCGTGTTCGTCTGCTGGAACCTCGCCACACTCGCCGGCGCGATCGGCGCCGAGGCACTGCCCGACCCCGAGGCACTCGGCCTCGACGTCGCCTCGCCCGCCGCGTTCGTCGCCCTGCTCATGCCCCGCCTCCAGGAACCCCGCCTCTGGGCGGTGGCCATCGGCGCCGCCGGCACCGCCGTCGCCACCGCCCTCGTCCTGCCGGCCGGCCTCCCCGTCCTGGTCGCGGGGCTCGCCGCCTGCCTCGTCACCCTCGCCGCGCGCGGCCGGCACCCCGAGGACCCGAAGGGAAAGCGCTGATGTGGACCGCGATCATCCTCGGCACCGCCGGGGTGTACCTCCTCAAACTCGCCGGACTCTGCGTCCCCGCGTCCGTCCTGGAGAAGCGGCGGGTCCAGGAGATCTCCGCGCTGCTCCCCGTCGCCGTACTCGCCGCCCTCGTCGCGATCCAGACCTTCACCACCGACCACCGGCTCGTCCTCGACGCCCGCGCCCTCGGCTTCGGCGTCGCCCTCGCCGCGGCGCTCCTGCGGGCGCCTTTCCTGCTCGTGGTGGCCCTCGGCGCGGCCACCGCCGCCCTCGCACGGCTCTTGTGGTGAGCGGGCCGTGACGCGGCACGGGGGCCGCTCGGTATAGACGACAGAGACGACATAGACGACACAGCAGGGAAGGAGACCGGGGAACAGGCCCGCCGGGCCTCGTCCCGCCACTCATCTATGGGGATCAATCATCACGGCCGTACCCACCGGCTGGACTGGGAAGACGTCACCCTCAGGGAATGGGAGTGCACCGTCCTGTGGTCCGACCCCGCCGAACCGGAAGCGGGCATCGTCCTCGACCGTTCCGCGTTCTACCCGGGCGGCGGCGGACAGCCACCGGACCACGGCGTCCTGATCTGGCAGGGCGTCCGGACGCGCATCGTGGGGACGCGCAAAGGCGACGACCTCTATCTGCTCCCCGCCCCCGGCGACCCCGTCCCGGGGGCGGGCACCACGGTCACCGGCGCGCTCGACGACGAACGCCGGTCGTCCCTGATGCGCACCCACTCCGGGCTCCACGTCCTGTGCGGCACGGTGTTCCGCGACTTCGGCGCACTCGTCACCGGCAACAACATGGAACCCGGCGAGGCCCGGATGGACTTCAACCTGCCCGAAGTGCCGGCCGGCTTCAAACAGAGCCTCGAAGACCGGGTCAACGCGGAGATCGAGGCCGACCGGCAGATCGTCGTACGGGTGCTCCCCAAGGACGAGGCCCAGGCGATCCCCGACCTCGTCCGCACCCAGTTCAAGGCGCCGCCCGACCTCGCGGAGGTCCGCATCGTCGACGTCGTCGGGCTCGACGTCCAGGCCGACGGGGGGACCCATGTCGCCTCCACGCGGCAGATCGGGCGGATCAAGGTGGTCAAGGTGGAGAGCAAGGGACGGCAGAACCGGAGGGTGAGGGTGCGGCTCGATACGTGAGCCTGTGCCGTGGGGGCCTACGGGCAGAGACCGGTCAGCCGTGACAGGGGCAGGACCAGGCGGAAGGTGCAGCCCTCGCCGGGGGCCGTGTCCAGTTCCACGCGGCCCCCGTGGCCCTGCGCTATGGCGGAGGCGATCGCGAGGCCGAGGCCGTTGCCGCCTCGGGGGCGGGAGCGGGACGGGTCGGCGCGGTAGAAGCGCTCGAAGACGCGCTCCGCGTCGGCCGGGGCGAGACCGGGACCCCGGTCGGCGACCTCGATCACGGCGACAGGGGTGCCGTCCGCGAGCGTGGTGCCCACGCGTACGTCGACCGGTGTGCCCGGCGGCGTGTGGACGAGGGCGTTGGAGAGGAGGTTGCCGACGACCTGGAGCAGCCGGTCGGGGTCGCCGACCGTCTCGACGACCTCCAGTTCCGCGTCCTCGGTCCGCGCGCCGAGCGGACTGAGCGTCACCCGGTGTTCGCCGTGCGCCCGGACCGCCGCCGCGCTCACCGCGTCGGCGGCCAGGCACAGCAGGTCGACGGGGTCGCTGCGGTAGGCGGGTTCCTGGTCGAGCTTGGCGAGCAGGAGCAGGTCGTCGATGAGGAGGTGCATGCGTTCGGCGTTGCGGGCGAGCTGCTCGTCGGCCTCACGGCGCTGCGCGGCGGGCCGGTCGGGATGGCGCAGGGCGAGCTGGGCGAAGCCCTGCACCGTGGTGAGCGGGGTACGCAGCTCGTGCCCGGCGTCGGCGACGAAACGCCGCAGCCGCTCCTCCGAGAACTCCCGCTGCCGCATGGCCTGTTGGAGACGGTCGAGCATGTCGTTGAGCACGGTGCCCAGGCGCCCGGTCTCGGTGCGCGGATCGGTGTCGGACAGCCGCAGGCCGAGGTCCCCGGCGATGATGCCCTGCGCCGTGCGCTCCATCCGCGTCAGCGGCAGCAGCGCGAGCCGCACCACCGCCCGGCCGACGACGAGCAGGACGGCGACGGCCGCGACCAGGATGACGCTGCTGAGCACCAACTGCTTCGACAGGACGGCCTGCACACTGTCGAACGGCAGGGCGACGACGTACGTACTCAGCTCCGGGCTCTCCCGCCGCAGGACCCGCCAGCGCCCGCCCCCTGACTCGGCGGGAACGGTGGTCACGTGCCCCAGCTTCAGCCCCAACTCGCCGATGGACGAGGCGAGTTGGGGACCCGGCCCGTCCCCACCGCCGAGCGTGCTCTGTTTCGCCCCCCAGGCGTCGTAGAAGGTGACCCGGAAGTCCGAGGGAAGGGTGATCGCGCCCGGCGTGGAGCTGACGACCGGTGCGGTGGCCGGGGCGAAGACCTGGTCGGACAGCTCCAGGTTCCGCAACTGCCGGTCGACCCGCTGAAGCAGCCAGGAGCGCATCCCCGCGACCCCGATGACCTGCGAGGTCAGGACCACGACCACGGCGAGCAGAGTCACCCCCCACACGAGCCGGCCCCGCATCGAGCGGGGACGCGGCGTCCACGGGGGAGTCATCCGCGCCCCTGCGGCAGCCGCAGGCAGTAGCCGACACCGCGCACGGTGTGCAGAAGGGGCGGATCGAAGCGGTCGATCTTGCGGCGCAGGTACTTGATGTACGTCTCCACGATGCGGCCGTCCCCCGCGAAGTCGTACCCCCACACCTGGTTGAGGATCTTGTTCTTGCTCAGCACCCGGCCCGTGTTCTCCATGAGGTAGACCAGCAGATTGAACTCCGTGGGCGACAGCGGGACGTACTCGCCGGCGCGGTGCACTTCATGCGCGTTCTCGTCCAGTTCCAGGTCGGCGAAGCGCAGCACCCCGGCACCGGCGCCGTCCGGGCTCCCGGGACTGGTACGGCGCAGGATGGCGCGGATACGCAGCAGGACCTCCTCGATGCTGAACGGCTTGGGCACGTAGTCGTCGCCGCCCGCGCTGAGACCCGCGATACGGTCGGCGAGCTCACCGCGCGCCGTCAGGAACAGCACCGGCGTACGCACCCCGGACGCCCGCAGCCCACGGGTGACCTCGATGCCGTCCAGGTCGGGCAGCATGATGTCGAGCAGCACGAGATCCGGATGGCTCTCGTCCACCGTCCGCAGGGCTTCCCGGCCGGTGGCGGCGCCGAGAACCTCGTACCCCGACAGCCGCAGCGCCGACTCCAGCAGCATGCGGATGCCGGGGTCGTCCTCGACCACGAGGAGGCGGTGCGCGGGGACCTGAGCATCGGACATGGCGGGGCTCCGTTCTGCCGTAGGAGGTCACGGGAGGAGGTCACCGGGGGCGGTGTGCGGGGGCGCAGTCGTACAGAACCGTTCCGGCGCCGCCCGCCATGCGGCTCTGCGCGGAGCCGCTCCCGCCGTACTCCTGCGCGGGGACCTCGGCGCAGTTCTCGGTGAGCCACCTCGACCGCCCGGCGCCGGCCTCGCCGCCTTGCAGAGCGGTGATGCCGCCCGACGAGCCTAGGACGTAACGGAGTTCACCGTCACCGGTCCATTCGGCCAGTTGTCGTACGGAGGGGACGTCGTCGCCGCCGACGAAGCCGCCCATGCCGATGACCGTGGCGTCGGTGTTGAGGACGAAGGCGCCCGCGGCGACGGCCCCGCCGTCGACGGCGAGAGTGATGCGGGTGTCGTCGGAGTGGTGCACGGCGTAGGCGAGGATCTTGCGGTGGTCGGCGGTGAGGGTGGTGCCACCGAAGCCCGCCGGCAGCACGAGGCTCTTGCCGCCAGGAATCTTGACCCCTCGCGGCAAGGCCCCGCCCCCTCCCAGCACCCGCCCGCCGAAGGACACCGGCCCCGCCGAAGGAGGCGCCCCGACCGGCACCGCCCCCGCCTCGGCCGGCACGCTCACCGCCCACGCGCCCGGCGCGAGCAGCACCGCCAGCACCGCCCCACCGAGCGCGGCCACCGACAGCCGGGGCCTGAGAGCCGGTGTCACATCCCCGGCCGGGCACCCGCCGCCCGGCACGCACGCTGATCCGACCGGGGATGTGACACCGGCTCTCGGCGCCGCCCCGATCAGCAGCCCCACCGCGACCACCCCCACCCCGGCCACCACCCACCCCAGCCACCCGTTCCAGGACGGCACCCGCCGGATCACGGCCACCGCCCACGCCACCGTCACCAGCACGGTCCCCGCCCCGACCGGCAGCGCCCACCGCGCCCCCGCCCGGTGCGCCCGCACCAGCGCCGTCACCAGTCCAGCCGTCAACGCGGCGACGGCGGGCGCGAGTTGGGTCGTGTAGTAGACGTGGAACGTCCCCTCCTGGACGGAGAACATCAGCCCGCACACCCCCAGCCACGTCCCCCACAGCACCCACCCGGACCCCGGCAGCCGGCGCTGCCGCAGTACCGCCCCGGCCACGGCGACGGCCAGTGCCACGGCGCTCGCCGGCAGCAGCCAGCCGATCTGCCCGGCCACCTGCTCGCTGAACAGCCGCAGGGGCCCCGGTTCACTCCGGAAAGCCTTGCTGAGACCGGCCCCGCCGGTGCTGCCCGCGCTCTCCCCGAAGATCCGGCCGAGCCCGTTGTACCCGACCACGAGTTCCCAGGCCCCGCCGTCGGCGCTGCCCCCGATGTACGGCCGCCGCCCCGGCCACCAGGCGACCACCGCGACCCACCACAGCGAGGAGACGGCACACACCGCGCCGGCGGCGAGCAGCCGCCCGGCCCGCGAGAGCCACGGACCGCTCGCCCCGACCAGCCACGCCGCCGCGAACGCCGGGAGCACCATCCACGCCGCCGCCATCTTGGCCAGGAACCCGCACCCGACCAGGAATCCGCTCGCGCACAGCCACCGCGTGCTGTCCGACCGGACGGCCCGGGTCAGCGCGTACGCGCCGCCGACCAGGAAGAGCACGAGCAGGGTGTCGGGGTTGTTGTACCGGTTGATCGCCACGGTGACGGGCGTCAGGGCCATCACGAGCGCGGCGAGGAGCGCCGTGCCCTCGCCCGCCCAGCGCCGTACCGTCCGGTGCAGGACGAACACGGCGGCGACGCCCTCCAGGACCTGCGGCAGGATCAGCGCCCAGCCGTGCATCCCGAAGACCTTGCTGCTGACGACCTGCGGCCACAGCGCCGCCGGGGGTTTGTCGACGGTGACGACCCCGGCCGGGTCGAAGGAGCCGAACAGGAAGTTCGTCCAGCTGCGGCCCATCGACTTCACGGCGGCCGAGTAGTAGCCGTTGCCCCAGCCGAGCGGGCCGAGCGCCCAGCCGTACAGCAGCGCGGACAGCAGCAGGATCACGGCCAGCGTGACGGGGGCCGCCCGGCGCGGCAGGGTGCGGACGATGACGGGGAGACGGGTGACGGAGCCTGACGGCACCTCGGTGGTGTGAGTCACGGAAGCACTCGCTCTCCGGCCGGGTTCGCGGAGGCGGTACGGAACACGGCCAGCCGCAGCACCAGGAAGCGGACGCCGGTCACCAGGACCGAGGCGACGGCGAGTACGAGGGTCTCGGCACCCGTCGACGCGTCGGGGGCGGCGTCGCGGAAGAGGAGGACGGCCCCCGAGGTGGCGAGGTAGCCGACGACGAACAGGACACCGGCACCGAGGTGGGCGCGGCCGGCGCCGGCCGTGGAGTGGCGGAAGGTGAGGCGGCGGTTGGCCTCCGTGTTGAGGAGCGTGAGGACCAGCAGAGAGACGAAGTTCGCCGCGGCGGGTGGCCACCAGCCGCGCAGCAGCCAGTACAGGAGCGCCTGGCCCGCCGTCGAGGCGACGCCGATCACTGCGAAACACGCTATCTGCCAGGTGAGTTGGGCCCGGTCCCGGTTCGGGGCGAGTACCGCGTCGGGGTGTTCGGCGGTCGGGCGCGGGCGGGCCGGGATCTCGGCGCGGGCCTTGCCGGACGCCTTGAGGCGGGCCATCCGCCACAGGCCCTTCAGGTCGTCGGCAGCGGTGCCGACGACGTCGACCCTCGTGTCGATGTCCTCGACCCAGTCGACGGGGACCTCGTGGATGCGCAGTCCGTTGTGCTCGGCCAGCAGGAGGAGTTCGGTGTCGAAGAACCAGGCGTCGTCGCGGGTCTTCTTCAGCAGGGGGCGCAGTACGTCCGTACGGGCCGCCTTGAACCCGCACTGCGCGTCGCTGAAACGCGCGCCGTGCGTCAGCCTGATCAGCGCGTTGTAGCAGCGCGAGATCAGTTCCCGGCGGGGGCCGCGCACCGTCCTCGCGCCGGGGGCCAGGCGGCTGCCGATCGCCAGGTCGGAGTGGCCGCTGGCGAGCGGGGCGATCAGGGGCAGCAGTCCGTCGAGGCCGGTCGAGAGGTCGACGTCCATGTACACGACGATCTCGGCGTCGCTCGCGCCCCACACCGTGCGCAGTGCGAGTCCGCGGCCTTTGCGGTCGAGGTGGACGGCGTCGACGCCGGGGAGTTCCTCGGAGAGACCGCGGGCCACGGTGAGGGTCGTGTCGGTGCTGGCGTTGTCCGCGACCGTGATCCGCCAGGGGTAGGGCAACTCGTCACGTAATCGCGCGTGCAGGGTCCTGACGCAGCCGGGGAGCGCTCGTTCCTCGTTGTGGACGGGGATGACGACCTCGACCGTCGGCGTGCGGGTGTCGGTCGGGGCAGGCTGCTGGGGACTGAATGTCCGCGTCATGGTTTCCTCGGGGGCGAGGGTCGATGGGGGGTGCACGAATCGACTCTGACCGGTGAGGCAGGGGAAACCCGGGGAGAAGGCTGGGAACTGACGGGGAGTTCGCTGTGGTGTCAGGTCGACAGGGGTGATCCCACGCGGAGGGCCGTTCCCTCGATGTCGACGTACGTGAATTCCCGCAGCTTGTACGGCGTGTCCTCGGGCTCCCCGAGGTGCCCCTCGACGCCGGAGTTCTTCCACTCGGCATGGACCGCGTCGGCGTCGCTCACGTAGAGGTAGACCACGGCGCCGGTGCGGGACGGATCGTGTTCGGCCCACTCGGTGAGGTGCATCGATACCGAGCCCCGCTCGACGAAGCCGTAACGGTCCGGACCCTCGTAGACGTGCGCGGCGAAGCCCAGACGGCGGTACCGCTCCAGAGCGGCGTCGAGATCCCGGACGGGGATGACGGGGGAGACGCTCGTGAAGGCCACTTCTGTCATGCGGCGAGTCTCGCACGCGGGTGAACATCCCAGGCCCGCAGGAGATTCAAGGAACGCCCAAGGCGCGGACTCAGAGCCCGGCGACCGTGTCGGTCACCTGGTCGAGGAGCGCCTTGAGCCGTACGGATCAGTCCGCGCCCAGCGCGGCGGTGACCCGCTGTGTTCCTACCCGGCCGACGGGGAGGGCCCCGTGCGCACGGGGCACGTCGACGCCTGCGCGGTGTCCAACGCCCGGTTCGCGGCCTTCGCCGAACGGGCCGGCTGGTCGTTCGTCTTCGCCACCCCGACGGCCCGCACTCCACCTGGCGGGACAGGGAGGACCACCCCGCCGTCCACGTCGACTGGGACGACGCCCGCGCCTACTGCGCCTGGTACGGCACCTGCCCCGTCACCGCCTACGAGCCGGGAGGCTTCGGCCTGTACAACGCCACCGGCAACGTCTGGCAGTGGTGCGACGACCTGTTCTCCCCGTCCCGCACCGGACCGGAACGCGTCGCCAAGGACGGCTCCTGCCTCTGCCAAGTCTCCTGCTGCCGCCGCTACCGGGTCGCCGCCCGACAGGGCCTCCTCCCGGACGCGGCGACCGGCAACGTGGGATTCCGGTGCGCCCTCGACGCGAGCGCCGGTCAGGCTCCGGGGTGGAGGCCGAGCCAGCCCGGCGTGGGCGCGCCCTGGACCTCGCCGAAGTACAGCGCGAAAGTCTGCTTCCAGCGCTCGACCTGGGCGCGGTCGGCCATGAACGTGGGGAAGCCCTCCACATGGGCGTTCGGGTACTCCCACACCGGCTTGAGCCCGACCGGGGGCGTGATGTCGGTGCGCACCGACCAGCCGTTGAAGGAGTTGCGCTGCCGCTCGGCCGACAGCTGCCAGTTGAGGAACAGCTTCGCGGCCGTGGAGTTCCTGGCCTGCTTCAGGACGGCCATGCGCTGGCCCCAGGCCATGAAGGGATGCCCGTCCGTGATCACGAACTTCGCGGGCGACGTCGAGGAGGGGACCGCCGAACCGGCGGTGCCGATCCCGATCGCCTTCTGCCCGCCGAAGACCGCGTCGCCCGGTGAGTTGCTGCCCCGCGCGAACTGCACGTCCTGGGCGGCGAGCTTGGCCACCCAGTCCCAGCCGTAGGCGCGGGCGTACAGCGCATAGAGGTAGAGGACCGCGTCGTCGTCGTGCGGGAAGGACGAGGCGATCTTCCCTTTCCACTTCGGATCGACCAGGTCGAGCGGGGTGCGCGGAGCGTCCGAGCCGACCGCCGCGGTGCCGTACAGGAAGCTGAACGCGACCACTCCGGTGGCCAGCCACGCACCCTGCGGGTCCTTGAAACTGTCGTACACCTTCGAGAACCCGGCCGGCTTGTAGTGCAGCAGCCGCCCCTGCTGCTTCCAGCGGACGAAGTCCTGGACGGTCTGGAGCTGGACGACGTCGGGGACGAGGGTGTCGGTCGCGAACTGGTTGTCGACGCGGACGTCGTGGTACTTGCTGTAGTCGACGATCAGCGTCAGGTCGATGTCGGGGAAGCGGGCCTTGAAGCCCGCCTTCGTGGAGTCCTGCTGGGTCGGGGTGTCACCGCCGGCGTACACGACGAGCTTCCCGCCCTCCTGGAGAGCGGCCTGGTAGAGCTCGTCGAGGCTGCGGGTCTCCTCGGGGCCGGCGTACTGCCGGGCGGCGGGCGCGGCCGAGGAGGAGGGCGCGGCCGAGGAGGAGGGCGCGGCGATCCCGGCCGCGCCGAGAGCGAGGGCGGCACCGGTACCGGTGGTGAGGACACGTCGTCTGCTGAGGAAGCTGGACACGCTGCGGGGCCTTCCTGATGGGGTGATCGTCATTGTTGTGCGACCGGTCCGGGCCCCGCGTCGTCCGTGCGGATAGAGGGAGTTGCCGAGCGGTGGAACCCGCGTTCAACCGATCGGTTGAACGCGGGGGAGGGCGTCGAGGAGGCCGGACCGGAGCATGCTTGTGGTGAGCGGACGTGTCGTTCGGCGCCCGCACAAGGGGGGTTCGCGGTGGCTGAAGCGCTACCACATCTGATGCAGCGGCTCATGGACGATCCCGACGGCTTCGACCAGTACCTGACCGACCATCCCCAGTACGTCACCGACCACGTCGCCGACCAGGCGCGCGAGCAGGCCGTCGAGGCCGCCCTGAGCGGGCAACTCCCTCTCGCGATGCACGTCAACCTCGTACGCGAGGCACTGCTCCGCAGGCTGCGCCGTCGCCCGGAGTGGGTCGCGTGCCACCTCGACATGGTGTCGGTCATGTTCAACCTCACCGACGATCCGGACGAGTTGGCCGGCCTGCGCGAGCGCGCGCGACGGCTCGCCGCTCAGGCAGAGGAGACCGGCGAACCGGCGCTGGTGTTCCGGGCCCTGCGCCAGGCCGCCGACTGCGCCTACTTCGCGGCCGTCGGCTCACCGACGTACGTCGGGTCGCCGCGCGGCGGACGGCTGCTCGCGGCGCTGGACGACGCGGTCGCCGCCACCCGGTGGACGGCGCACGCCGGCCGAGGCGAGTTCGACGCGTTCGTCTCGCTGCTCGGCGGGCTCGCCGACCTGGGGTGGGGGCACATCTGGCTGGACCAGGGCGACGAGCGCCGGGCCACCGACCGGTTCACCGAACTGGCCGGGTTCGTCCACGAACAGGTGCCCGTGGACTACGAGTTCACGGGCGCGGGGCAGGAGGACAACGCCGCGCGCACCCACGGCATCACCGTGGCACTGGCGATGATGAGTGCGTTCCGCACCCACACCGACCCCGCCTGGACGTCGGTCACCGAACGGGTCCGGTACGCCATGGACCGCGCGGAACAGGCCGACGACCTCGACCGCTGGCTCGACGCCGCCGGGACACTGCACCGGGTGGCACGGCGGATGGGCCACACCGAGGACGCGCTACGGCAGATCCGCCGGCAGACCCGTGCGCGCAGCGACACCCTGCGCCACCGGTACCGCTCCCGCCTCGGCAGACTCTGGGCCGCGCAGAAACTGGAACCGGTCCTCGGTGAACTCCTGGAGGCGGACCTCCTCCACCCGGGCCTCAGCCACGCCGAACTGTTCCAGGCCGTCGAGACGCTGAAGGCCAGGACCCTGCTGGACGAGCTGACCGGCCTCTACCGGCCGCCACCGGAGGCCTTCGCCGACGCACTGGCCGAAGAGGAGGGCGAAGCGTTGAGGTTCGCCCCCTCCACCGACCGCAGCATTGTCGCCCAGGAGATGCGGTACTCCAGCCAACTGCCGCTCGCCGACGGACAGGTGACGCAGCGCCTCGCCGCGTCGGAGCACCTCGCGGACGCGCTGGACTTCGGCTACCAGGGCGTCGCCGGGGTGGCGAAGCTCGCCGACGTCCAAGCGGCCCTGGGCGCCGACGAGTTGATCTGCCAGTACGTCATCCCGTTCGACGGCCAGGCCCTGGCGATGCGCCGCACCTGGCTCCTCGCCGTGACCCGCGAGCGCACCCGGCTGATCCCCCTGCCCGCCGACGCCCTCCCCGACGAGTCGATGCCCGGCCGGCTGATGGTCGACGGCCGCCAGCCCATCGACGGCAGCCCCCTGATCGCCGCGGTCGTCAACGTGCGCATGTACATCCGCGACGGCGACGACCGCCGCGCCCGCAAACTGCTCCGCCGCCTCCACGACCACCTGATCGAACCGATCACCCGGCTGGGCCGCCCCCTGGACGCCTACTCGACCATCACGGTCATCCCGCACGGCCCCCTCCACGTCCTGCCCTGGCCCGCCCTCCTCGACCGCAGACGGCGGAGCCTGATCACGCGCACCGCACTCGTCACCGCCCCGAGCGCCTCGGTCTGGCTCGCGCTCCGCCGCCGCCCGCGCGACCACGCACCGAGCCTCATCGGCCTCGCGGCCTGTGCCGTACCCGGCGTGACACCGCTGCCGTTCGCCGAACACGAGGTCACCGAGGCCGCCCGGCTGACCGGCGCGACCGACGCCCTGATCCTCAGCAGCCCGCACGCCACCCTGCCGGCACTGCGTACACACGCCGCAGGCCGGGGCATCGTCCACCTCGCCGCCCACGGCGCGTTCCCCGAACACGACCCGATGCACTTCCACCAACTGCTCCTCGACGCCGACCCGGAGTCCGGCGACACCGGCTCGACGGAGGCCGAAAGCCTGCGCCGACTCGACCTCCGTACGGCCTGGCTCACGGTCCTCAACGTCTGCGACGGCGGCCTGTACCGCTTCGGACCCGGCGACGAACCGTACGGCCTGGTCCCGGCGGTGCTCCACGCCGGCTCGGCCGCCGTCCTCGCACCGCTGTGGAGCGTCGACGACCGTCACACCGCCACCTTCATGGCCGACTTCTACCGCTCCGTCATGACACTGGGCAGCGCCGCCGCCCTGCGCCGGGCGATGGCCGCCAGGATCGGCAAGGTCCCGCTGCGTGACTGGTGCGGCTACGTCCTCGTGGACTCCGGGAGGCGGGCATGACCGCGTACGACATCCTCGTCCGGCCCGGCGAGCCCGACACCGGAGCGAGTGTCCTGGAACTGCCCGAGGGTACGTCGGTGCTCGCGGCGGCAGCGGCACTGGACGAGGCGTTCGCGGCGGGGCGGCGGGTACGGCGGATCGTGCTCGTCGTCGGAGGCACCCGGGTCGGGGTCGCCGTCTCCCGGCCCTCGCGTGTACGCGGATCGCCGCCCGTCGGCCTGGACGAGTGCCCCGAGTGCCTGCGCTCCGGAACCCACGAACCCGGATGCAGCGCTGCGGGACCGGTGCCGTCCCCGCGCCGGCGGTGGCCTTGGCGGCGCCGGTGAACGCGGGCCGCTGGCAGGTCGAGTACCCCTTGGGCCGCACCGACTCCATGCGCGCCCTCGGCACGGTGGCCGCGCCTTTGCTGGGCGGCTTCGACCTGGCCACGCTGACCCTGCTGGCCACCGCCGACCGGCCGCCGAGGCTCGTGGACCTGGCGATGTCCGCCGTCACGACCGGCGCGGTCCTGTTCCTGTTCTGCCTCCAATTCACCAGCAGCGGCCTCCTGTTCGCCGCCACCCCGGCCGAACGCGAGGGCTGGGTGGGCACGCTCGACGCCTCCGCCGCCCCCGACCGCCTGCTCGACGCCCAGCGCAAGGACCTCTGGCTCGCCGCCCGCTACTTCCGGCGCGCCCGCTGGACCTACGACCTGGGCCTGCTGGCGACGATGATCGGCATCGCGGCCATCGTCGTACCGGGGCGCCACGGCACGCTCGGGGGCTGGATCTCCACGGGCGTGGTGTGCGCCGGAGTGGTGGTCGAACTGGTGTGGATCATCGGCTCGCGTACGGCGCGGCGGCCGAGGTGGCTCCTGCCCGGGTACCGGGACGCCCGCGAGGCACTCCCGGGCACGGACGGCGACGCACCCTGACATCTGTCAGGGACGCGGCGGCCCAGGCGCGGTCTAGCCTTCGAGACGCCGGGCCCGGCGAACCCTCCGTCCTACCGTCCCCAGGGAGAACACACCCATGACCAAGTCCATGAGAACCGTCGCCGCGACCGTGGCGTCCACCGCCCTCGCCGCCGCCGGCCTCGTCTTCGGCACGGCCGGCTCCGCCCACGCGACCGGCCACGGACCGGGCAACTACGGCGTCTGGGCGTCCGGCGTCAACGTCCGTGCCGGTGGCGGGGAGCAGTGCTACCTGTACCCGTCGGCCGCCAACTGTCCCGACATCCAGACCACCGTGAGCAGCCCGGCCCAGGTGTGGGTGTACTGCCAGCAGGAGGGCGCCCAGAGCGTCGGCGACAACCCGTACTGGGTGTGGGTCCTCACCCCGAGCGGCCACCGCGGCTACATGGCCAGCTACTACATCTCCAACGCCACGAACTCGATCGACGGCCTCGAACGCTGCTGACGACAGGGCCCATGCGGCAGATGGGCGTCAGAGACTGAAGACGCGTTCGGCCCGGTCGCGCTCGGTGGTGTGCAGGTCCCAGTAGACCGGCGAGATCTCCTCGGGCTGGGCGGTCGGGAAGCCGGGGATCGCCGGTGTGCCGATGGACACGTCGATGGCGACGTGCGCCGCCTGGACGCCGGTTCCGGCCAGCTCCTTGTGCAGGTTGACGACCCAGTTGCGCAGGGCAGCCGCGGCGGCGTTGATGTTGGCGACCTGCGGCCCGGGGTCGACGGAACCGCCGCCGGTGGTGAACAGCAGGGTGCCCGCGCCGGCCTCACGCATCGCGGGCAGTACCGCGCGGGTGGCGGCGATGGCTCCGTAGAGCTGGAACTCCATCTCGTGCTGCACGTCGGCCGGTTCGGTCGCGGCCGGGGTGGTCATGACGGTCTGGAGGCCGTTGACGGGGGAGTACTCCAGGACGTCGATGCCGCCGAAGTGCGAGGCCGCGTCCTTGAGCGCCTGGGCGAGCGCGGCGCGGTCGAGCACGTCGGCGGGGAACGCGGCGGCGGTGATGCCCTCGGCTGCCAGCTCCCCGGCGAGGTCTTCGAGCTTGGCCCGGTTGCGGGCGATCAGGGCGACGTCGTAGCCGTGCGTGCCGTACGTGCGGGCGATGGCGAGGCCGAGCTGGGGGCCGGCGCCGACGATGGCGATGGTGGGCATGGAGGAACCTTTCGTGGACATGGAGGTGGAAAGGGCTATCCGTTTCCTTTCCGGAAAGCCCTATCCGTTTCGTGGTCCACCGTAACACGGGAACTGGATAAGGCACTCCGGTTGCTAGTCTGACCGGTATGAGCCCCCGAGACCCCCACCCCGGCCCCGCCGCCGGCCCGGCCGATTCCGCAGGTCAGCCCAAGCGCAGCGACGCGGAGCGCAACCGGGGGAGGATCATCGCCGCCGCGCGCACGGTCTTCGGGCGCGACGGGCTGAACGCGTCGATGGCCTCGGTCGCACGGGAGACCGGGGTCGGGATCGCCACCCTCTTCCGCCACTTCCCCCGCAAGGAGGATCTCGTCGCCGCGGTCTTCGCCGACCGCATGAAGGCGTACGCGCAGGCCATCACCGAGGCCCTGGCCGACCCCGACCCGTGGCACGGCTTCACCGGCTACCTCCAGAACGTCTGCGCGATGCAGGCCGCCGACCGGGGCTTCGCCGACGTCCTGACCATGAGCTTCCCCGGCGTCCCGGAACTGGAGCAGTACCACGCCCGGGCGTACGAGGGCTTCCTCGAACTCATCGCCCGCGCCAAGGACAGCGGGCACCTGCGCGAGGACTTCACCAGCCGGGACCTCGTACTCCTGCTGATGGCCAACGCCGGAGTCCTCAGCGCCACCGGCGACGCCGCCCCGGACGCCTGGCGCCGCCTCGTCGCCTGGATGATCCAGTCCTTCCAGAACCCGTCCCGCGGCCTACTCCCGCCCCCACCGGAAGACGCCGCACTGTACGAGGCGATGCGCCGCGCGAGCGAGGGCGTCACGGCCCCCGAGACGGGGAAAAGACGGCCCCCGCCCGCGTGAAAGGGCAAGCCCTCTGCACCCGCCCCTGCCCGCCCGGACGTACCGCCGGGCAGGCGCGTGCGGCAACCCTGGACGCTTCCAGCCGGGGTACGAGAGGGGACGTATGCGGGCGCGGCAGAGCGGTGAGGAGCGGGAACCGCGGGGAGCCGCGAGCGCCGTACGGCCGGAAGCAGCGGCGCCGATGCTCGGGCTCCAGCCGCGCATCGGGAACGCGGCGGTCTCCCGCATCGTCGAACAGCGCCGGACCGCACCGGCGATCCAGCGCGTCACCGAGGACGAACTGCACCAGCACCCGCCGGGCTCCTCGGTGCGGGTACGCGGCCCCCGCCGCTCCTTCTCGGGCGGTCGCACCCCGAACACGCTGACGACCGCCGAGTGGCAGACCCTCCCGCAGGCGACCCGCAACGCCAGCACCAAGGAGCGCGTGGACGTCGGCGTCGACCCGCAGACCCTCCAGGAGACCGACCCGCAGCTCCACCAGAGCCTGGGCAACCTCAACCGACTCGCCCCCGGCGTGCCCTGGGCGGCCGGACGCAACGCGGTCATCGAAGGCATCGGTCGCGCCGACCCCGGTACGGTCGGCCACTGGACCCAGCAGGACGCCCGCGACACCCAACTCGGCCTCGACGCACGGGCCGCACGCGACGCGTACACGGAAACCCCGGCGGACCGCCAGCAGCGTCACCAGGCCGTGGAGAACACCCTGGCCGGCGCCGCCGCCCCGGACGCGATGGGCGACCTGACCGCGCTGCTGGCCCAGTACGAGGGCGTGGCCATCGGCGGCGACCACTCCGGGGCACCGATCTGGGGGTTCCTGATCACCAACATGGCGGCCATCCAGGCAGCCGGCGTCAGCACCCTCTACCTGGAGAGCATCCGGGAGGACGGCTACCAGGCGCAGGTCGACGCGTACCTCGCCAGCGGCACCATGAGCCCCGAACTCCAGACGTTCGTCACCCGCTACGACGGCAACATGAACCTGGGCACGACCGGACTGGAAGCCACGCTCGCCGCCGCCCAGACACACGGCATGCGCGTCAAGGGCGTGGACGGCCGCCCGGCCCGCCGTCCGGCGCTGTCGGCGACCACCCTCTTCGAACGCGCCGCCGCCATGAACACGTACGCCTCCCAGGCCGTCACCCGCGACCGCCGCGATCCGGCCGCGGCCGGCGGCTACCTCATGGAACTCGGCGCCGCGCACACCGGGATGCACGCGGGCCCGAGCCAGGACACGACGGTGCACGGCGCACCGTTCCAGAAGGACGAGGGCTTCCCCGGCGTCGACGACCTCCTGGGCATCCCGGCGGTCGAGTACGAGGCGGACCGCTTCCGCCGCCTGCCCAACCCCTGACCGGGGCACCCCACCGGACGAGCCAACAAGGTGCCGGAAAAGCTGGAGGGTGTGGAGCTGGGGAGGGCCCGGACCGCTTGTTACGGTCCGGTTCTGCCCAGCCCGCCACTCCTGGGAGCCACCGCCATGAAGACCAGCGAGATGCGCGTCCCCCACGCCTGCCACACCGCCGCCGAGCCGGCCGGTGCGCGATGACCACGGCACAACGTCCCCGCTCGCTGGCCGGTTCCGCGCTGACCCTCGACAGCGACCTGATGCCGCTCAGCCGCTTCCACGACTGGTTCGCCGAACGCACGGCGGCGCACCGGTTCACCGTCGGCCGGATCCCGTTCGCCGAGCTGGACGGCTGGTCGTTCGCGCCGGACACCGGCAACCTCGGCCACGACAGCGGCCGGTTCTTCACCGTCGAGGGCCTGAGCGTGCAGACCGACCGCACCTGGATCTCCAGCTGGGTCCAGCCGATCATCGTGCAGCCGGAGATCGGCGTGCTGGGCATCCTGGCGAAGGAATTCGACGGCGTCCACCACTTCCTGATGCAGGCGAAGATGGAGCCCGGCAACGTCAACGGGCTGCAACTGTCCCCGACCGTCCAGGCCACCCGGAGCAACTACACGGGCGTGCACGGCGGCCGTCCCATCAAGTACCTCCAGTACTTCCGCCGGCCCCGGCGCGGCCGGGTCCTCGCCGACGTCCTCCAGTCCGAACAGGGCGCCTGGTTCCTGCACAAACGCAACCGCAACATGATCGTCGAGACCGACGAGGACGTCCCGCTCGACGACGACTTCTGCTGGCTGACCCTCGCCCAGATCCGCCAACTGCTGCGCGTCCCGAACCTGGTGAACATGGACGCGCGCACCGTCCTGTCCTGCATCCCGCCGCACCTGGACCGGGGAAGCAGCCCGCCGAGGTCGCCGTTCGCCGGCTCGCTGCACGAATCCACCGCGCGCGGAGCCGAGGGCGTGCACGGCGGGGGAGACATCCTCAGCTGGCTCACCGAGGTACGCGCCCAGCGCGAACTCGTCCAGCGCCGCGTGCCGTTGGACCTCGCCGGCGAGGGCGGCTGGATACGCGAGAGCGACCGGATCACCCACCGCGACGGCCTGTACTTCGACGTCGTCGCCGTCGGGGTGGAGGCCACCAGCCGCGAGGTGGGCTCCTGGACCCAGCCGCTGTTCGCACCCCTGGAAGCGGGCCTGCTCGCCCTGCTGGTCAAACAGATCGACGGGGTCCTGCACGCACTGGTCGAGGCCCGTACGGACGCCGGGCTGCTCAACGTCGCGGAACTCGCCCCCACCGTGCAGTGCCAGCCGGTCAATTACCGCGACGTACCGCCCGAACACCGGCCCAGGTTCCTCGACCACGTCCTGTCGGTGCCGCCGCAGCAGATCCGCTTCGACGTCCTCCAGTCCGAAGAGGGCGGGCGCTTCCACCACGCCCAGAACCGGTACGTCATCGTCGAGGTCGGCGACGAGTTCCCGCTCGACGTCCCCGAGGAATACCGCTGGCTCACCGTCGACCAGCTCGGCGACCTCCTCCAGCACAGCAACTACCTCAACGTCGAACTGCGCAGCTGCGTCGCCTGCCTGCAAGCCCTGCGCAGCGCGGGACCGGCATGACCGCCGTACGGTTCGGGGTGCTCGGCTGCGCCGACATCGCCGTGAGAACGATGATCCCGGCGCTCCTGGACCGCGCGACGCTGGTCGCGGTCGCCAGCCGGGACACCGCGAAGGCCGAACGGCTCGCCGCCCGGTACGGCTGCATCGCGGTCACCGGGTACGAGGCTCTCCTGGACCGAGCCGACATCGACGCGGTGTACGTCCCCCTCCCCGCGATGCTGCACGCCGAGTGGATCGAACGCGCCCTGCGCGCGGGCAAGCACGTCCTCGCCGAGAAACCGCTGTGCACGGACGCCCCCACGGCGGCCCGCCTCTTCGCCCTCGCCCGGGAGCGCGGACTGCTGCTGTTCGAGAACGTCATGTTCCTCCACCACAGCCAGCACGCCGCCGTCACCGAGGCGCTCGCCGACGGCACGATCGGCGAACTGCGCGCCTTCACCGGCACGTTCACGATCCCCCCGAAGCCCCCGGGCGACATCCGCACCCTGCCCGTCGGCGGCGGCCTGCTCCTGGAGGCCGGCATCTACCCGCTCCGCGCGGCCCAGCACTTCCTGGGCCCCCACCTCACCGTCACCGGCGCCGTCCTGCGCCGCTTTGCCGGGGTCGTCCGCTCGGGCGCGATCCTGCTGAACGACGCCACCGGCGTGCCCGCGCACGTGACGTTCGGGATGGAGCACTCGTACCGGGCGTCCTACGAACTCGCGGGCGCCACCGGCCGGTTGGGCCTCGACCGGGCGTACACCCCGCCGGAGACGTACCGGCCCGTCCTCTGGATCCAGCGGCAGAACCACGTCGAGGAACGCACCCTGCCCGCCGACCACCAGTTCGCCAACGTGGTCCGGCTCTTCACCGACGCCGTACGCCGAGGTGACGGCCTGACCGCGTACGCGGACGCCTCCGTACGGCAGGCCGCCTTGGTGGACGAGGTCCTCGACCGGGCGGAGATCGTCGAGGCGTGATGTCCATACGGAAGCGGCGTGAAAAAGGTGTGCCTCAGGTAAGAATTCCCCACCCCGGAACCGGACCTCGCGGCGGGAATCCGGCATTGGTGATTACACGTGTCGTATGAGACTTCTCTTTGTCGATCGGCCACACCGAAGTGCGCGTCCCACCAGCTAGATTGATGCCTGCCTCGCACAGAAGAGCCCAGGGCAACTCCTGCGCTCCCACGGCGACAGCAATTCCCCACGCCTCACCAAAGGCTTTCTCTTCGCTGCCGGAAAACGCGTATCGCCGTCCGGCGGCTCACCCCCCTCACCTGGAAAGCACACGCATCCCATGAATCTCCTTCGGCGTTTCGGACCGGGGCTCGCCCTGTCCGCGATGACGGTCGTGCTGAGCACCCCGGCCCTGGCCTTCGCCCAGGACGCGACGAGCGGGAAGGACGCCACGTACTACATCTCGCTCGGTGACTCCATAGCGTCCGGCTACCAGCCGGACGTCGACAAGGACACCCGCATCGCCTACACCGACCAGCTCTACACGCAGCTCAAGCAGCGTGACCCCGGCCTGAAGCACATACGCCTGGGGTGCAGCGGTGAGACGACCAAGACGCTGATCAGCGGCGGCACGTGCCGTTACCCGAAGGCGAAGTCCCAGCTGGACGCCGCGCTCAAGGCCATGGCCCAGCGCCGCGGCAGGATCGCCCTGGTGACGCTCACCGTGGGCGCCAACGACATCAAGGCGTGCGTCAGCCCGGCCGGAGCCCTCGACGCGCAGTGCCTGAACCGGACGCGCACGACCATGGGCAAGAACATCGCCCAGATCACAGCCGCGCTCCACAAGGCGGGCACGAAGAACACCCGGTTCGTCGGCTCGACGTACTACAACCCGTTCCTGGCGACCTGGCTGCTGGGCCCGGCGGGCCAGAAGTCCGCCAAGGACTCCGCACCCCTGGTCAAAGCCGCCAACACGGGCATCGCCCAGGTGTTCAAGGCCACCGGCTTCCAGGTCGCGGACGTCGCCGGCGCGTACTTCTCGGACGACTTCGCCACCCAGGTCGACACGCCCGCCTTCGGGAAGGTGCCGCGCAACGTCGCCACGATCTGCAAGCTCACCTGGACCTGCACCCCGCAGACGGACCCGCACCCCAACGCCGCCGGGCACAAGGTGATCGCCGCCGCGTTCGCCGGGGCGCTCGCCAAGCCCAGGCCCGCCGCGCCCGCCACCGCAGGCGAGGCGGCCGTCGTGGTGCCCGCGAGCGACAAGGGCGCAGGCCGCCCGAGCGCGGACGGGCAACTCGCCGAGACCGGCGCGTCCGGCAGCACCCCCCTCGTCGCGGGCACGGGCCTCGCGGTCGTCGCGGCCGGCGGCGGCGCGGCCTACGTCGCACGCCGGCGCCGCGCGGGGGCGCAGGGCTGACCGAGGTACGAGGTGTGGGCCGCTCACGTCGACGCGAGCGGCCCACACGGGCGGTGCGGCCGAACGCCCGTGAAGGGCGCGTCCGGCGGGTCGGGTCAGGCCATCGCCAGGACCGCCTTGACCAGCTCCTGGAGGCAGGCCCGCTCGGCCTCCTCGTCCGGTGCGGACAGGTGCTGTGTGGTGAGGCCGTCGAAGCCGGCGAGGAAGAACCGCGCGGTCGTCTCGGCGGGCCGGGTGAGCGGGTGGCCGGTGCGTTCGGCGGCCTGGGTGATCAGGTTCGCCGTGACCGCGATGCTCCCGCTGAAGTGGTTGTCCAGGGCGCCGCTCAGGTGCGGGGTGCGCAGGGCGTACATCGTCAGCTCGGTCAGCAGCTGGTACGTGGCCGGCTGGTCGATGACGGTCTGCCAGAGGACGTCGACGAGCGTGGCGATGGACTTCCCGAAGGTCCCGTCGGTCGGCGCGGACCGCTCCGCCTGGGTGATCAGGTCCTGCGTGAGCTGCTCCATGACCGCCCGGTACAGCTCCTCCTTCGTGCCGAACAGGTAGTGCACGGTGGGCTGGGCCACGCCCAGTTCGGCGGCGATGGCCCGGGTGCTCCCTGCGGCGACCCCCTCGCGGGTCATGAGGTCGATGGCCGCTTTGATCAGTTGAGGACGGCGTTCCGCCGCGGACACGTGAGCCATGGGTCCCATGCTAGGCGATCAGGGCTTTTATTTCTATCGACCGATAGGATCGAACGACAGAAAGGCTGGAAGTGGAGGGTTGTGCGGGGTCAGCGAGCGGTCGCCGTCGCCTCGGAGCGGAGCAGGCGGTCGAGGTTGGCCATGCTGGTCCGCATACCGACGCGCATACCGGGCTCCTGGATCCAGTTGAGGAGTTGCCCGAGAGGGCCGAGCCCGATGGTGTACTCCACCTGGTACGTCATCTCGGTCGTCTCCCGGCCCCGGCCGTGGTCCGGTACCGGCTGGAACTCGAAGATGCTGGTCATGTTCCGCAGGGGCGCGAACCCGGTGCCCGTGTCGACCCGGCAGGTCATCGGGACGACGTCCCGGACCGTCCAGACGGAGTCGGTGCGCAGCGGCCCGAGCGTGCGGTTGCGCTCGGCGTACGTCTCGCCCTCGACGGCGACGCCGTGGTGGCGGGTCACCTCGATCACCCCGGCGACCCACTCGGCGTAGCGGTCGGTACGGGAGACGACCTCCCAGACCCGGTGCACGGGGGCGTCGATGACGCAGTGTTCGGTGACGATGAAGGAGTTCATGGGGGAGTGCCTTTCGGTACGGCGGTCGCCGGTCAGCTCTGCTTGAGGAGTTCGGCCGCGGCGTCCTGCCCGGAGCGCACCGCGCCGTCCATGAAGCCGTTCCAGTACGGCGAGAACTCGGCGCCCGCCCAGTGGACCCGCCCGAACTGCCGGCCCGTCCACTCGCCGAAACCGGTGAGCACGCCGGGCGCCGCGACCGACGTCGGGCCGCCCAGGGTCCACGGCTCGGCCGTCCAGTCCTGCTCGACGTAGTCGACCGTGTCGAACGCGCGGTCCCCGACGACCTGCGCGAAGGACCGCAGGACGGCGCCCCGGCGCTCCCTGGCCGGACGGTGGGCCCACCTGCGCCACTCCCTGCCGCCGAGGAAGCCCATGAGGACGCCCGGACCGCCGTCCGGCGGGGTGTTGTCGAACATCTCCCGGATCGGCGAGCCCCCGCGCAGCAGCCCCATGCCCGAGAGCCCGTCGGCCCGCCAGAACGGCTTGTCGTAGACGGCCACACACTTCATGAGCGTCCCGAACGGGAGCCGCTGGAAGAGCTGGTCCTGCTGGGGCGGCAGCAGCGGGTCCCACACGATCCGCGAGGCGAGCACCGGCGGTACGGCGACCACGACCTGGTCGGCCCGCCAGTCACCGGCGTCCGACACGACGGTGACGCCGGTGGAGTCCTGGCTGATGCGCCGCACCGGCGCCGAGAGGTGGACCCGGCCGTCGAGTTCCACGGCCAGCCGCTGCGCGACGAGCTGCGAGCCGCCGACGAAACGGCTGTCCTGCGCGCCGCCCGTGGTGCCGGTGCCGCGCTCCATCGTGCCGGGGTGCGTCTCGTCGCCGAACGTCGCGACGTACCAGAGGCCGAACAGCGCCGACGCGTCCCGCGCCTCCCCGCCGTACGCGGAGTTCAGGAAGATGTCGATCAGGTCGACGCCGGCGCCGGTGATCTCCGCCTTGCGCAGCCAGCTCTCGTACGTCATGCCGTCCAGCTCGCGCGCCTTCGCCGCCTGCCACGGGGCGTGCGGGGGCACCTTCGCGGCGGCCTGGGCTATCCGGGCCAGGGCGATGCCCATGTCCGGGAGGGCGAGCGGGTCCGGAAGGACGCGGCCGGAGTAGCGCTTGGCCCGGCCGTCGTGCACATAGACGTTGTCGCCGGGGACCTCGGCGCGGTAGGTGTCCACCCCGACCTCGCGGGCCAGGGCCAGGACGCGGTCCTGGGTCGGGCCGACGAACTGCCCGCCCAGCTCGGTGACTTGGCCGCCCCCGAGCTGGTGGTTGAGCAGCCGCCCCCCGACCCGGTCCCGCGCCTCCAGCACGGCGACGGACTTCCCCGCCGCCACCAGGTCCCGCGCGGCGGTCAGCCCGGCCAGCCCCGCGCCGATGACGACGGCATCCGTCTTGTTCTCGTTCATGGCCACTCCTGTCGCGTGCTTCGGTGCCCTCACCGTACACGCAACTTTATCGAGTGACAATATCGAGCGTTAATATCGACTGACAGGGTCGAGTGGGGGGTGTGAAGTCGCAGGTCAGTGGCGGTCCACTTCCGTCAGACGGGGACGATCCGCCACTGTTGGTGGGCGGCTGCGGTGTACGTCCGCTGGTCGAGGACCGTGCCGTCGTCGGTGGACCCGCCGCCGACGCCGAGGGCGAGTCCGCTGAGGCGGTTGGTGAGGAAGTGGTGGCCGTCGCCGGTCGGGGTGAGAGCCCAGTGCTGCTGCGGGGCGTCGGCGGTGTCCCAGATCCCGGCGGTGCCTCCCTCCGCGCGTGACAGACCCCCGATCTCCAGGAGCCTGCCGCTCGCGACGCCGCGGACCGTGAAGTAGCCGTCCCCGGTGGAGGCGAACGTCCACCGCTGGTTCGCCGAGCCGGACCACGGCCACTGGACGACCTGCGTGCCGTTCGCGGTGCCCCCGCCCCTGACGTCGGCCACCTCGTCGCTGTGCCGCGCGACGAGTCGGTAGACCGTGCCGTCCTCGGGCAGCGTGGTGGACCGCAGCACCGGCCTGGCGGTCCGGCCGCCGATCCTGAGCCCGCCGATGTTGGCGTACCCGCCGGTGCCCGCGGTGACGGTGATCCGTACGAAACCGGCGTCCCCGGCGGTCCACTGCGCCGTCTTGAGGGTCCGGTCGCCGGGCCAGCCGCCGCCGGCGACCTCGGTGAAGGCGACCCCGTCGGTGCTCGTGTGAACGGTGTACGCGGTGATGTCGCCGTCCGTGGAGCCGGTGCGGTTCCACTGCTTGGGGAGGTACTCCAGGGACGAGACACCGCTCCAGACGCCGCCGAGGTCGATGGTCACGGACTGGGGGAGCGGCAGGCTCCAGGTGGACCAGCAGGTCTCGAAGCCGCGGTCGCTCAGCCCGTCGATCGCGTGGAGCGGGCCCTCGCCGGTGTGGAAGGCGGTGGCATAGGCGCTGACCGGCGTGACGGGGTGCTCGACGCGCGGGGGCTGCGCGGGCAGCGGGGGCCTGGAGGCGTCCGGGTTCCAGGCAGCGCCGACCTCGGCCAGGCGCCGCACGATGTTGGCGTCGAGCACGCCGTCGCGGTTCGGCGGGCAGTTGAGGATGAACGACGTGTACTTCGGTTCGAGGTCGGCCAGGTGGGAGAGGATGGCCGCCCGGCTCATCGGGTCCTTCGCCGGCGTGCTCGGATGCCAGAACCAGCCGTCGCTGATCGTCTGCCCCTGGAGCGCGGCGTACGTGTTGCCCGCCGGGGCCGTGACGCCGAGCGGCTCCTCGAAGTAGATGGCGTCGCCGAGGAAGGGCACGGACAGCGCGCCGTGGTCGATCATCACGATGTTCGGCTGGAGCGCCTTCACGTGCTCGCGCACCCGCTGGTAGGAGACGGCCTGCTGGCCCATCTGCCAGGCCCAGCCGTCCGTCACGAACAGGTCGATCTCCCCGTACCCGGTGAGGAGTTCGGTGATCTGGCCGAGGACGTAGGTCAGGTCGGCGGGCTGGACCGCCTCCTGCGCGCCGACGCCGTGGCGGGTGTCGTACGCCTCGACGTACTGGGTGACGATGTCGTGCGGGTAGGGGCTGCGGCTGACGTTCTGCTCGCCGTAGGCGGTGGGCCACAGGCAGAAGCCGTCGTGGTGCTTGGTCGTCAGCACGCCGTAGCTCATCCCTGCCGCCGCCGCTGCCGCGGCCCACTGGGCGCAGTCGACGGCGGTCGGCGCGAAGAGCCCCGGGCTCTGGTGCGGGGCGGCCCACTCCTCGTCGGTGAAGGTGCCGAGGTTGAAGTGGCTGAACATGCCGAAGCGCAGGTCGACCAGGCGGGCGAGGCTGTCCTGGGGCAGACCGGCGGCCCGGGCTCGCGAGCCCGGGCCGCCGGTCAGAGGCAGCGCCGTCGCGACGGCGGTCGCACCGGCCGCACCCAGAATCTGCCTGCGTGAGGGGCCTGCTGACACGGTGACTCCCGAAATATCTGTGGGGGACGAGGCGGACGAGTCCAAGGAATCTCATCCGCGCGTAAGACGGGTCAACCCTCGTGCAGGGATGAATCACGGGGTGTGCAGGGGGAGTTGAGACTGTTTCTGCGGATTTCGCGCGATGGATCGCCTGCGAGACATCACATGTATCGCTGTCTCGTAGGGGGCAGGCGCGTCGAGGACTGAACGCACCCCGTCACGGCCGAGCCCCCGAACGCCCGCCCGGATTCCGGCGCGTGCCGTCAGAACAGGCCGTTGGAGTGGGGGAGTTCGGCCGGGGCGGGGGCGATGACGTCCCAGTGCTCGACGATCCTGCCGTCCGCGACGCGGAAGAGGTCGTAGTAGGCGACGGGCACACCGAACTCGCCCTCGGACTGGGTCAGCACGAACTCGCCCTCGGCGACGACCCTGTGGACCTTCTTGTAGACGAGGTTCCTGCCCTGCTCGGCCCACTCGGCGGCAGCCGCGCCGAACCCGTCGAGGCCGTCGGCCGCGTCGGTGTTGTGCTGGTGGTACGTCTCCGTGGAGATGTAGTCGGTGAGCACGGAGTAGTCGGCGCCGACGAGGACCTTCTCGGCGAACTCGGCCACCAGGGCGCGGTTGGCGTCGGTCCTGCCGGGCTCGGTGACCTCGGCGGGGCCGTCCGTCTGGGAGCGGCCGGAGACGGTCTCGCCGACCAGCGGGGTCAGCGCGTCCCAGTGCTCGGCCAGCTTGCCGTCCGCGTCGACACGGAAGATGTCGAAGCCGACCAGCGGGTCCGGACCGAAGCCGTGGTAGGTGCCGTGGAGGACGACGAGGTCACCGTCGGCGACGACCCGGGCGCCGTCGTAGCGGAAGCCCTCACCGAGGCCGGCGACGAGCCCGCGCAGCGCCTCCCGGCCGTCGGCGGCGAGCGCGCTGTGCTGCTTGTAGTCCGCGGCCACCCAGCGGTCCACGGCGGAGGGGTCCTTGTCGCCGAAGAGTTCGGCGGCGGCCTGGAGGACCGTGTTCTTGGCGCTGCTCATGACTTGTTTTCCTTGCGTGAGGAACTGAGGGGGTGACATGGCCAAATTAGGCTCGCGGACAGCCGGTCAGGGGGGCCGATTGCGACGGGTTATGTTCAAAAGCCGACATGCCCGACGAGGGCGGGCCGGGTAGAGTCGCGACCAATGGTGGCCGGAGAGCGACACAGACCCCCGCGGAAGATCCTCGAGATCCCGTTCGCCGCGCCCGCCGGCACCCCCGCCGGGGTCGAGGTCATGGCGCTGGCCGAACTGCGACGGCGGGTCGCCGAACCCGTGCTCACCCGGCCGCAGCGCCCGGACTTCCATCACCTGCTCGCCGTCACCGCAGGCACCCTCCGGCACACCGTCGACTTCCACGGCCATGTCCTGACGCCGGGGTCCTGGCTGTGGGTGCGCCCGGGGCAGGTGCACCAGTGGGGCGACATCGGCGCTGCCGAGGGCACGCTGATCCTCTTCCGGGAGGACGTGCTCGACCGGGCCACCGCGACGGCCGCCCGCGTGGACGATCCGTACGCGGCCGTGGCCACCACCCCGGCCGGCGACGACGCCGCTGCCGTGGACCTGGCCCTGGAACACCTCGGCCGCGAGTTCCGCTCGCTCGGGCAACTGCCCCTGGACGTGCACGTGATCGCCCTGCGTAACCTTCTCGCGGTCCTGCTGCTGCGGCTGACCCACCTCAGCGTTCCCGTCGGCGGCCCCGCACCGGAGCCGGACGAGACGTTCCTCCGGTTCCGCGCCGCCGTCGAACGCGACTTCGCCCGGACCCGCCGCGTGGAGGACTACGCCCACCAGCTCGGCTACTCCACACGCACGCTCGCCCGGTCGACCGGCCATGCCGCCGGGCTCAGCGCCAAGGAGTTCATCGACCGCCGGGTCATGCTGGAGGCCAAACGCCTGCTCGCCCACGGCGACCGGACCTCGGGGCAGATCGCCGGCCGGCTCGGGTTCGGCAGCCCGTCGCAGTTCAGCAAGTACTTCACGCACCGGGCGGGCCTGTCCCCGCTCGACTTCCGCCGGACGGTCCGGGGACGGACCGAGGCCGACCACCTGCGCCGTATCGGCGACGACACGGCGCAGGGGCGGCCGTCCTCACGGCCGGTGCCGGGGTGAGCCGTCCCCGGCGGCCGGCCGTGAGTCAGCTGGTCCGGAACTGGGTGAAGAACCGCCAGACCTCGGCCGGCACCCAGGTGCGGGAGCCGCTGTCGCCGGGGGCGCCGTCCTGCGGGGCGGCGATGTGGCCCTCGTCGAACGCGGCCCAGGCGACCGGGTGCCCGGCGGAGCAGCCCGCGTACGTGGTGACGCGGTGCGAGAGGCTGCCCTGGACGGGCTCGGGCGGGTTCTGCGCGGTGCAGCCGTTGGTGCGGACGAACCGGTCGCGCAGCGTGCGCCCGCCGGAGATGCCGAGGACGTTGTCCCGCAGGCCGTGCACGCCGAGGTAGGCGATCGGCTGGGTGCCGCCGCTGCACCCGCTGAGCTGCCCGCCGCTCTGGACGGCGACGGCACGGAAGACCGTGGCGCGGGAGCAGGCCAGCGAGTACGACATGGCGGCGCCGTAGCTGAAGCCGAGGGCGAAGCGCTGGGTGGTGTCCACGCACAGGCCGTCCTCGACGCGCCGCAGGATGGCGTCGGTGAGGGCGACGTCCTCGCCGCCGGAGTTGGCCCACCCGTTGTTGAGGCCCTGGGGCGCGACGAAGATCGCGCTGTTGTTCGCGAGCCGCTGGAGCCCGTAGTAGGCCCAGGTGCCGGTCTCGACCGTGCGGCCGGTGGAGACGTCGGTGGAGGTCCCGCCCAGCCAGTGGAAGCCGAGGATCAGCCGGTAGGGGCGGTTGCGGTCGTAGCCGTCGGGGACTTTCAGGATGAAGGTGCGGTTCTTGCCGCCGCTCTGGATGGTGTACGTCCCGCTGTTCAGCGTGGGCGCTTTGCCGCACCCGGCGGTCGGGGCCGCTGCGGCGGCGGAGGCCGGGGCCGGGGCGCCCACGCCCAGCACGAGCAGCGCCGCCACGAGGACGGACCATAACGCGGAGCGTGTCCTGGTCATCGGGGAACTCCCGTCTGCGGAGGGAAGGTCGGGATACGGAGTCAACTGCGGGTCCACCGCTGGCTCGCTCGCCCGTCGCAGCTCCACAGCACCAGCGCGGTCCCCTCGGCGGTGCCGCTGCGGTCGGTGTCCAGGCACCGGCCCGCGTGGACGTTGCGCAGCGTCCCGTCGGACGAGGTGGTCCACTTCTGGTTGTCCTGGCCGTTGCAGGTCCAGGTGATGACACGGGTGCCGTCGGCGGTGCCCTGGTCGTAGGCGTCCAGGCACTTGTCGCCGAAGACCCGGACCTCGCCGCCCGCCCAGCTGGTCCACTGCCGGTCGGCGGCCGTCTCGCAGCCCCGGATCGCGGCGCCGGCCCCGGCGGCGGTGGAGGACCCGGTCACGCCCAGGCAGCGCCCCGACGCCGGGTGGCGCAGGAGCCCCGAGGTCGAGGCGAGGGGGGTGCCGCCGCTCACGCGGAACGCGGCGACGCCGTGCGCGGGGACGCTCGCCGACAGGGAGCCGGCCGAGGTGGCGCCGGTCCACAGGTCGGTGAGGGTGAACGGCCCGCCGGACAGGCCGATCTGGGCCGCCGTCGTACTGATCGTCGCGGTCGCGGACCCCCGGTTGAACAGCCCGACGGCCACCGACCCGTCGGCCAGGGGCTTGGCGAACACCTCGGTGTTCCCGTCGTCGCGCACCCGGCGTCCGCCCGCGCCGAGCGGGTCCTGGTCCACCGCGAGCAGCCGGGGGTTGCGCAGGATCGCGCTGACGTCGGCGGACATCGTACGGATGTCGTTGCCGGCCATGAGCGGGGCCGCCATCAGCGCCCACAGGGCGAAGTGGGAGCGGGACTCGGCGAGGGTGAGCCCGGGGCGGCCGACGACCAGCATGTCGGGGTCGTTCCAGTGGCCGGGGCCCGACTGGGCGGCCAGCGGGGCGTTGACGTCGAGGACGTTGCCGACGCCCATCGGGTAGCTGTTGGTGTTGCCGTTCTGCCAGATGTCGAGCAGGTCCTCGGTGGTCCGCCACAGGTCGGCGACCTGGCCCCAGTCGTAGGTGGAGCCGGTGATGGCGTGGAAGCTGTTGGGGTTGATGCTGTAGACGATGGGCCGGCCCGTGGCGCGCAGGGCGTCGCGCATGAGACCGAAGCGGGCGACCTGTTCGTCACGGGTGCCCTCGGAGGAACACCAGTCGTACTTCAGGTAGTCGACGCCCCAGGAGGCGAACGTGGCCGCGTCCTGCGCCTCGTGCCCCCTGCTGCCGGTCGACCCGGGGAAGCCGCCCGAGGTCTGGGCGCAGGTGCGGGTGCCGGGGACCTGGTAGATGCCGAACTTGAGGCCCTTGCCGTGGATGTAGTCGCCGAGCGCCTTCATCCCGCCGGGGAACTTCGTCGGATGGGCGCGCAGGGCGCCGGACGCGTCGCGCTGCGGGTCGAACCAGCAGTCGTCGACGACGACGTACCGGTACCCGGCGTCGCGCATCCCGGACGACACCATCGCGTCGGCGGCCTGGCGGACCTGCGCCTCGGTGACACCGCAGCCGAAGCTGTTCCAGCTGTTCCAGCCCAGCGGTGGGGTGAGCGCCGGGCTGCCGGGGGCGGCGGAGGCGGGGGAGGGAACCGTGGCCGCGACGGACAGGGGGAGAGCCAGAGCGGCGGCGGTGAGGAGACGGAGCAGTCGTCTGAGCACGGGGCTCCTTCCGGGAGCGTCAGACAGCGGAGGACTGACCTGTTCGGGCTGCTTGCGTCACGTATACGTCCGGTGCGGCACGTTCGAAATTTCGTGCCGATTTCGGATCGTTGGTGGGAGGGACTCTAGAGAGACTTCCGCCGGTGTCAACAGCGTCGCGGCGGCGGACTGGCCAACAGGGACGCTCTAAGGCGTGAATCGCAGGTCGGAGGCGCGAGGTGTGAACATCCCTACTTCGAAACATTTCGGTCTTGAGACCGAATCATGCGAGACATATTGACGGGATGTATGAGGCCCCCCATCATCCAGTTCTGTTCGACGCGTCGATTCGCTCTTCTCCACCGCGCGACCCAACCCCCCGCAACCGTCCGAGGAGAACCATGAATCCCCGTACGCGACAGCACGCCCTGCTGGGCACTGTCACCGCCGTCACCCTGCTGGCCGGCGGCACCGCCGCAGCCGCTTCCTCCCCCGGCATCAAGGCGTCCACGTTAGGCGCCCAAGCCGCCCAGTCCGGCCGGTACTTCGGCACCGCCGTCGCCTCGGGCCGTCTCGGCGACGGCACCTACACCGGCATCCTCAACCGGGAGTTCAACCAGGTCACCGCCGAGAACGAGATGAAGTGGGACACGGTCGAACCGTCCCGCGGCTCGTTCAACTTCGGCCCCGGCGACCGGATCGCGAGCCAGGCGTCCTCGCACGGACAGAAGCTGCGCGGCCACACCATGGTCTGGTACCAGCAGCTGCCCAACTGGGTCAAGTCGATCGGTGACGCCAACACCGTCCGCAGCGTGATGAACAACCACATCACGCAGCTCGCGAACCACTACAAGGGCCGCATCCACTCGTGGGACGTCGTCAACGAGGCGTTCGAGGACGGCGGCAGCGGCCGGCACCGCTCCTCGGTCTTCCAGGACCGGCTCGGCGACGGGTACATCGAGACCGCGTTCCGCACCGCCCGCAGCGCCGACCCGGCGGCCAAGCTCTGCTACAACGACTACAACATCGAGGACTGGAACGCGGCGAAGACGCAGGGCGTCTACCGCATGGTCCGCGACTTCAAGTCCCGTGGCGTGCCGATCGACTGCGTCGGCTTCCAAGCCCACTTCGGCGCGGGCGGCCCCCCGTCGAACTTCCAGACGACGCTCGCGAACTTCGCGGCGCTCGGCGTCGACGTGCAGATCACCGAGCTGGACATCGCGCAGGCCGGGACGAACGCGTACGCCAACGCCGTGCGGGCCTGCCTGAACGTCGCGCGCTGCAACGGGATCACCGTGTGGGGCATCCGGGACAGCGACTCGTGGCGCAGCGGCGAGAACCCGCTGCTGTTCAACTCGGGCGGCGGCAAGAAGGCCGCGTACAACTCGGTCCTGACGACGATGGGCGGCACGCCCTCCTGACCGGCTCCGTGGCGGGGGAGCGCACCCACTCCGTGGGAGCGCTCCCTCCGTCAGATCCGCCAGGAACGCAGCGTGTCCGCGACCGCGTATATGGTCAGCCGCGTCTCGCGGCACTTCCTGATCAGGTCGGACAGGGCCCCGTAGGGCGGGTTGATGCCCTCGCCGGACTGGTCCAGGTACTGGGTCGCCACGAACGCGGCGAAGAGGCTGTTGCGGTGGGGGAGCGGTTCGAGCCGCGTGATGGTGTGCAGCAGCGCGGCGGCCCGCCAGGCGGCATCGGGGTTGGACGCGGCCAGCGTCGGCATCCGCGTCCGGTGCCGGGCCACGGCCGCGACCAGGGCCGAGTAGTCGGTGACCGACACGTCGTCGGGGCCGAGCGCGGCCTCCTGGACGTCGAGCAGCCAGGAGACGTCGATGTACAGGGTCTCGCTCATCAGGCGGCAGCGGTCCCGTCTCCACGCTGCGAGGGCGGGATCTCGTCCGGGAACGCCTGGTCGAACTCCTCGCGCAGCTTCTCCGCCCACGACGCGGCGCCGGCCACGAACTGCTTGCGGCGCAGCTCCCGGACCCCGAGGTCGTGCAGGTACTGCTTGAGACTCTTGCCTTCCGCCGCGGCTGCCGCGCGGACGCCTTCCATTTCCTCGTCGGTGAAAGTCACGTTCAGTGAGGGCATACGTCGATGGTACCTAGTCGGTACCACGGCGCGCCAGCAAAGCCGCCCGCACCTCGCGCGGACTCGCCCCGAGCTCGCGGCGGCACGCCTTGTTGAACGCCTGGAGATCGGCGATGCCGACCGCGGCGGCGACGGCACCGATGGACAGCGTCGAGGACAGCAGGAGGTGACGGGCGCGCTGGAGGCGCCGGTGGCGGATGTACGCGACGACGGTACGGCCGGTCTCGGCACGGAACACCCGCGTCAGATGGGTGTGCGAGACCCCGACGGCGCGCGCCACCTCCGGCACGGACAGCGGCCCCGCGAGATGCTCCTCGACATGCGCCCGCGCGGCGGCGACGAAGGGATGCACCCGCCCGTCCCCCTCGCCCCCCGGCAGCTCCGCGACGCGCCACAGCGCCGCCCACACCTCGGCCGTGGCACGCGGGGGAGACGTCGGTACGGCCGTCATGGCACGCCGCAGCAGATCGGCCAGGCGCGGACTCTCGGCGCCGGCGTCCTGCATCACCGGCACCGTCCGCGCGCTCCCGCCCTCCGGCAGCCGCAGATGGACGTACAGGTGCTCCGACCGGCCCCGGTAGCGGAAGCGCACCTCGGTGTCCGGCGGCACCAGGCTGACGTGGCCGGGCCGGATGGCGTGCACCGACCGGCCCAGGGTCAGGGCGCCGTCGTAGTGGTAGAGGTGCAGCTGCCACAGGCCGGGCAGCCGGAACACGTCGTGCGCGGTGGCGACGCCGTGCACCCCGATCCCGGCGGCGACGACGGCGGGCGGCTCGTCGAGCCGGAGCGTCACATGGTCCACGAGGTCGGAAAAATACCAGCAGTCGACGATTAGAGCCCACGACCGGGGCGGTGGCCGTCCGTACGGTCGTCGTATGTCAACCAGCAAGCAACTCCTGACGTCGGTTCAGGTGGCGCGGTTCGTCGCGCGGGGATTCCTGCGGCTGGACGGGGTGGTGCCGCCCGGGATCAACGAACGCGCCGTCGCGGCCCTGGACGAGACCCTGCCCCCGGTCCCCTACGGCACCCCGCTCGCGCAGGCGTTCGCGCCGGACACCTTCGTCCACGACCTCCTCGCCCTGCCCGCCGTCGCGGGCGCCGTCGAGAGCCTGGTCGGCCCCGGCCCGACCGTCGACCACCAGGCCGTCCACGTGCGCGAGCCGCACGAGGGACAGGCGCAGCCCCTCCACGGGGACGCGATCATCGACGTACGGCCGGACGCCTTCGACATCCAGCTCATGTACTACCCGCACGAGGTGACCGCCGCCATGGGCGGCACCCTCAGCGTCCCCGGCAGCCATCTGCGCCGGATCAACGAGACGGACGTCGGCCGCGTCCAGAACCTCCGGGGCCAGACCCGGCTGACCTGCCCGGCCGGGACGGTCGTCCTCGTGCACCACGGCATCTGGCACAGCGGCCGGCGCAACGACACCGCGACCCGGCGCTACATGTACAAGCTCCGCCTCAACCCGACCGTGCCGCAGGTGCGGCTGTGGGACACCGCCGACCTCCACGACCCGGCGGTGACCGAGGAACTCGGCGCCCACCTCCCCTGGTACGAGCAGGCGACCGGCCGCCTGGAGATCTACAACCGGGTCCTGCTGTGGCGGGCCCTGACCGGCGACGACTCCTTCGACGTCGAGTACTGGGTCACCCGCGTCACCAACCGTCCCGCCCTCGGGAGCCACGCATGAGACAGCACGTCCTCGTCCTCTACCTCGCGACGTCCGCACTCGACTCCGACGTCGTCGGCTGGTCCCGCTACGACGGCACCGCCCGCACCCACCCCACGACCGGCGACAGCGACGAACCGCCCTACGCCACGGGACTCGCCGCCCTCCACGACGGCTGGCGCCTCTTCCAGGCGTCCCAACTGCTCCCGCCGCAGGCCGGGCACGAGTACGACGTCTCGTTCCTCAAGCACGAGTTCTTCTTCGAGAAACTGGAGGAGCTGGAGGAGCTGGAGGAGCCCGGGGAAGCGGGCAACGGCTGACTACAGGGCCTGCGGCAGGGGCTGCGAGCACCAGATCGTCTTGCCGTCGGCGCTGTGCCGGGTGCCCCAGCCCTGGGTGAGCTGGGCGACGAGCAGCAGACCCCGCCCCCCTTCGTCGAAGGCGCGCGCCCGGCGCAGGTGCGGAGCGGTGCTGCTGGCGTCGAAGACCTCGCAGATCAGCGAGGCGTCGCGGATCAGCCGCAGCCTGATCGGCGGCGCCCCGTACCGGATCGCGTTGGTGACCAGCTCGCTGACGACCAGTTCGGTGACGAACGCGGCCTCTTCAAGACCCCAGGACTCCAGCCGCTCGACGGCGAACTTGCGGACCAGGGGGACCTGCGAGGGGTCCGGCTCGACGTCCAGCGCGGCGACGTGGTGGCGGGCCAGCGCGCGGGTACGGGCGAGCAGCAGCGCGGCGTCGTCGGTGCGGCGCCCGGGGAGCAGGGCGTCGGTGAGCGTGTCGCACAGGGCGTCCAGGGAGACGGCCGCCGGGTCCAGGAGCCGTCCGAGGTCGGCGGCCCCCCGGTCGAGGTCGCGCTCGCGGCTCTCCACCAGCCCGTCGGTGTACAGGGCGAGCAGGCTGCCCTCGGGGAGTTCCAGCTCCGCCGACTCGAACGGCAGCCCACCGACCCCGAGCGGCGGACCGGGCTGCGCCGACACCGGGACCGCGCTGCCGTCCGGGGCGACGACCAGCGGCAGCGGGTGACCGGCGCTCGCCAGCGTGAAACGCCGGGAGACGGGGTCGTACACGGTGTACAGACAGGTGGCCCCCGACTCGCCCGCCGAGTGGAGGTCGTCGCCGAGGTGCAGGACGAGGTCGTCCAGGTGGGTCAGCAGCTCGTCCGGCGGCAGATCAACGTCGGCGAGCGTGCGGACGGCCGTCCGCAGCCGCCCCATGCTCGCCGAGGCGTGCAGGCCGTGGCCGACGACGTCCCCCACGACCAGGGCGACCCGCGCGCCGGACAGCGGGATGACGTCGAACCAGTCGCCGCCCACCTCCGTGTCGCTGCCGCTGGGCAGATAGCGGTACGCCGCCTCGACCGCCTCCTGGTCCGGCAGCCCGCTCGGCAGCAGCGTGCGCTGGAGCGTCAGCGCGGTCGCCCGCTCCCGCGCGTAGCGGCGGGCGTTGTCGATAGCGACGGCCGCCTTGGCGGCCAGCTCCTCGGCCAGGATCAGGTCGTCGGCGGTGAACGCCTCCGGCCGCTCCAGACGGGAGAAGACGACGACGCCGAGCAGCGCCCCGCGCGCCCGCAGCGGCACGGTGATCCGGCCGGTCAGCCCCTCCCCGGCGAGCGAGGGGTCGATCAGCGGGTTGCCCGGCGGCCAGTGCGCCGGGTCGGCGGCGAGGCCGGGACCGAACGCCCACTCGCCGCCCTGGCCGCCGTCGGCCGCGAGCTGCACGGTGGACGCGCCGGTGACCAGGCAGTTCGCCGCGATACTGCCGGGCGCGTGCTCGACCGGCCGCGCCGTCGGGTCGGTGCCCTCCTGCGCGCTGTGCCGGGCGGTCCGCACGAGCGCGATCCGCTCGCCGGGGGCGAACGCCGAGGGGGGTTCCTCACCGTGCAGCACCTCGGCGAAGAGGTCCACGGTGACGAGGTCCACGAACCCCGGCACCGGGGCCTTCGCCAGCTCCAGCGCGGTGCCGGTGACGTCGAGCGTGCGGCCGATGCCGGCGCTCGCCTCGTTCAGGAGCAGCAGCCGCTGCCGGGCCCAGTACTCGGCACTCATGTCGAAGCCCCAGTTGGCGACGGCGAGGATCCGGCCGTCGTCGTCCCGCACGGGCCACATGCTGGTCGCCCACGCGTTGGCGTAGTCGCTGCCGAGCGGCTGGAAGACGGTGATCAGCCGCCTGGGTTCACCCGTCCGTGCCACCTCGGCCAGCCCGTCGGTGTACGCCTTGCCCTCCAGCTCCGGGAACAGCTCCCGGTACTTCTCGCCGCGCACCTGCTCCTCGGAGTGCGCCATCACCCGGCACGCGGAGGCGTTCACCCACAGGAACCGCAGGTCGGGGTCGTAGACGCCGAGCGCGAAGGGGCACTGCTCGAAGGCCCGGTCCGCGATCACCGGGCGGCGCCCCCAGAGCTGCGCGGTCACCGCGTGGCCCAGCGTCCGCCCGTCGGGGCCGGCCAGCGGGTGGGCCGTCAGCACGGCGTCCACCGTCGAGCCGTCCCGGTGCCGCAGCGCGAGGGGGCTCGGGCCGAGGCGCCCGGGGAAACCCGGAGGCGGGGGAGCGGCCAGCAGTCCGGTCACGGGGCGGCCGACGAGGTCCTCGGCCGTCCACCCCAGCAGCAGCGTGCCGCCCTCGCTCCAGCCGCTGACCACGCCGTCCGGGTCCACCACGACGACGGCCGTGGGCGCGTCCTGCATGCCGGTCGTCTCCACGCGCTACGCCTCCGTGCGAACAACGGTGCCCGTCAGGGCCGGATCCAGCGGTTGACCTCAGCGTAGATCGGACCTCGCGCCGGGGCGCTTCGGCCGGTATACCGTGCCGGTGACCGTCGTACCGGACTTCCGCACCTGGTAGACGACCTTCGCGCCGCTGTAGAAGTGGAAGGTCAGTGTCGCCGGGTCGTTCTCGCGCAGGGACGCCAGGAACTCGGGGGTGAGGACGATCCGGCCGTTCGGGTAGTCCGGCGAGAACGCCTTGTTGAACTCCTGGTACGGCGTCCAGTCGGTCGGGCCCGCGTTGCCGCCGTCGGCGTACCGGGCCTCCATGGTCGCCAGCTCCTCGCCCCGGTACCGGGCGGGGACCGCGAACGCGTCGGTCGTTCCGGTGGCGCCGGACAGCACCGGGGTGTCGTTCGTGACGACGTCGATCCGCCAGGGCAGACCCCGCGAGAACCGGGCCTGGAGCGTCGCGTTCACCCCGTAGGCACGGTCGCCGGCCAGCCGGGTCAGCGCCCCGGCGGTCAGGACGAGCCGCTGCCCGCTGCGGGTGTAGTCACGCCCCTCGACGAGCCGGGCCGAGCCGTGCCACAGGCCCAGGAACGCGGTCCCGTTCAGGTTCAGGGTCAGCTCCTTCGCCGTGATGGGGGACGACTTCGGCACGTACACCTTGTCGAAGGACGCGGTCCCCGACCGGGTGGTCCAGGCCGACCTGATCCACGCGAACAGGGCCGGGTCGCGCCAGGTCAGGGTGGTGCGGTCCAGGTAGGCGAAGGGGTCCCACAGGGCGGTGGTGACCTTGCTGGTGCGGGCCGTGTACGCCAGGTGCTCGAAGTACTTCAGTGCCTCACCGCGCTCGACGCGCGAGGGGTGGAAGTGGTCGGGCCAGCTCAGGAGGCCGTACTCGCCGAGGTAGACCGGGATGCCCCGGGAGACGAAGACGTCCCGCATCCGGGCGAAGGCGTCGTCCAGGTCCTTGCGCGCGGTGTCGTCGTAGAGGGTGCCTCCGGCGACGTTCACGCTGAACGGGTACCAGCTGTAGTAGTGCACGGTTGCGATCAGCGCCGGGTCGTTCAGCGCCCGGATGGTCGTGTACAGGTCGTCCATGAGGTTCTGGCCCGGGGTGCCGGCCTCGGTGGGCAGCATCAGCAGACGGTTCGCGTTCCCGCCGCCGGAAGCGCGGACGATCCGGTGGAAGGACCGGTTCAGCTCGTCGAGGAGCTGCGTCTTCTGGCCGGCCGTGGCGTTCTCGAAGACCGGCTCGTTGACGCTCTCGAAGAGCAGGCTGCGCGGCTCGTCGCGGAACGCCGCCGCGATCTGCGTCCAGGTCGCGTCGTAGCGGGCCCGTACCCCGTCGTGGTCGGACGGCATCCTGCTGATCCACTGCCACGAGTCGTGGTGGACGTTGATCAGGGCGTACAGCCCCTCCGCCAGCGCCCAGTCGGTGACCTGCTTGACGCGTGCCAGGTAGTCGGCGGCGATGGTGTACGGCGCGGTCGCCGACTGGTGGTCGGACCAGGTCACCGGGATCCGGACGCTGCGGAAGCCCTCGGCGCGGATGGCCCGCAGCAGTTCCCGGGTGGCCTTCGGGTTCCCCCAGGACGTTTCGTCCGGGATGGCGTCCAGGGTGTTGCCGAGGTTCCAGCTCGGCTGCATCGCGGCGACGGCGTCCATGGCGCGGGCCGGGACACGGACGGGGTGCGCCGTCGCCGTACGGTCCGGGGCGGCGGCCGAGGCGCCGGCGGCGAGGCCCAGCAGGACGGCGAGAACCGTCAGCAGGCCGGCGAGGCGGCGTATGCCGTGGGCGAGGTGACGTCTGAACTGTGCGGTGTTCACGTGCGGTCCCTCTCGGTCGGTCGTACGCGGCAGGCGGAGTTCAGGGCGCGCGCAGCACCACGCAGCCGCCGGGCGGCAGTTCGCGCGCGGTGGCGTCGGCCAGCAGGTCGTGGGCCGGGTGGGGGAGGGGTACGGCGGCGCCGGTGTGGTTGATCAGGAAGTGCCAGCTACGGCCGTCCGCCGCGTGCCGGGTGACGCTCTCCACCCCGGCGGGCAGCCCCGGTACGTCGGGCCCCACCCCCGTCCCCGCCAGCAGCCGGGCGACGAGGGCGCCGTAGCCGGTGTCGTCGAGGCGGGTGGAGAGGTACCAGCCCTCACCCGCGCCGAAGCGGTGCCGGGTCACCGCGGGGGAGCCGGCGAGCGGGCCGCCGGTGTACGCGGCGACCGGGTCGGCGCCCTCCGTGCGCAGGGACTCGCTCCACCCCGTGCCGTACGTCCCGTCGGACAGGGCGGCGCGCTCCTCGCGGCGCAGTGGACGGTACTCCTCGACCCGGATGCCCAGCGCCTCGCGCAGCGGCGCGGCCGGGTAGCCGCCGAGGCGGGCGTGCAGCCGTTCGTCGGTGAACCCGGCCGCGTGGTGCACGAGCAGGGTCCCGCCGCCGGCGACGTACCGGCGCAGGTTCTCGGCGCCCGCGTCGGACAGCAGGAACAGCGCCGGGGCCACGAGGAACGCGTAGGGCAGCGACTCCTGCTCGGGGTGGGCGAAGTCGGCCGTGACCCCGGCGTCCCACAGCGCGCGGTGGGCGCGCCGCAGTTCCGCGTGGTAGCGCAGGTCCGCCGACGGCAGCCCGTCCCCGTCCAGCGCCCACCAGGCGTCGGAGTCGTGCAGGACCGCCGCCCGCGCCCGCACCGTCGAGCCCGCCAGCTCGCCGAGCCGGGCGACGGCCTCGCCGGCCGCCGTCACCTCCCGGAAGATACGGCTGTCCGCGCCCGCGTGCGGGACCATCGCCGAGTGCCAGGTCTCGGCGCCGGCCCGGGACTGGCGCCACTGGAAGAACAGGGCGCCCTCCGAACCGCGCGCGATGTGCCCCAGGGAGTGCCGCAGGATGTCGCCCGGCTGCTTGGCGAGGACCCGGTCCCCGGCGTACACGGTGTTCGTGCCCTGCTCCATCAGCAGCCAGGGCCGGCCGCCGCCGAAGGAGCGGGTCCGGTCGGCGGTGAAGGCGGTGTCGGCGGCGGCGCCGAGGCCGGGGGAGTCCGGGTAGAAATCGACGGTGACGAGGTCGACCTCGCGGCCCATCGCCCACGGGTCGAGGTTCTGGTACGAGGGGAGCATCAGGTTCGTCGTCACCGGCCGGTCGCTGTGCGCGCGGATCGCGTCCCGCTGCTCGCGGAAGGCGGCCATCACCTCGTCCGACCAGAAGCGCCGGAAGTCCAGCGCCTGCCCCGGGTTCTTGTGCCACTGCGTGGCGCGCGGCGGGAGCACCTCCTCCCAGGCGCCGTAGCGCTGGCTCCAGAACGCCGTCCCCCACGCCTCGTTGACGGCGTCCAGCGTGCCGTACCGCTCCCGCAGCCAGCGCCGGAACGCGACCGCCGTGTGGTCGCACCAGCACAGCGTCACGTACTCGTTGTGCACGTGCCACAGCGCGAGCGCCGGGTGGTTGCCGTACCGCTCGGCGAGCGCCGAGGCGATGCGCCGGGCCGCGTCCCGGTAGGCGGGCGCGATGAGGCAGTACGTGTCGCGGCTGCCGTGCGTGAGGCGGGTTCCGTCGGGGCCGACGGGCAGCGCGTCGGGGTGGGCCAGGGTGAACCAGGGCGGCGGGGAGGCGGTCGGGGTGGCGAGGTCGACCGCCACGCCGTTCGTGTGCAGCCGCTCGATGTGGCCGTCCAGCCACGCGAAGTCGTAACGGCCCTCGGCGGGTTCGAGCAGCGCCCAGGAGAACACGCCGACCGTGGCCAGATTGACCCTCGCCCGCCGCATGAGGACGTCGTCCTCCTTCCACACCGGCTCGTCCCACTGCTCGGGGTTGTAGTCCCCGCCGAAGGCGAGGCCGCCCAGGTGGTCGGTGACACTGCGGATGGTCATGGCGGCCCTTCCCATGGACGAGTGCCGAAGCGGCTGTCGAAGCGCTTCACCTAACTGGGGAAGGTAACGAGGTGTTTCGCGCGAAACAAGAGCTTGAAAGCGAAGAAAGTTTCTCCTGGCCCGGTGATTGACAGGCTGTCAGTGGGGGTGCCTGTGTCGATGCGCTTCGACAATCATTCTGAGGGGGCGGTTGTGGTGGTGCGTGGTGAGGGGCCTGCGGCGGTGACGATCGCCTGTGGGGCGTGGAGATCGTCCGAGGCGTGGAATAGGCGGCGCGCAGGAACGGGATCGGGGTCCTCGCCCCGGAGTTCGGGTTCCAGGACGACGCGACGGGTCCCCGACCCCGGCCTGATGGTCAAGGCGCAGCTCACCTGGGAGCACGGGTACGCCGCCGCGCGGGAGTTGTTGTCGCGCCCGGCGAAGCTGGTCAGCGCGGCTGGGAGGTGCCGGTGGTCACCGGTCGGGCGGCCGGTTCGTCGTCCCGGGCCCGTTACATCTCCGCGAGTTCGTCGGGCCCCCTTGTGGGTGGCCGGTGCGTGGTCCCCGGCCCGTCACATCTCCACGGGCCCGTCAGCCCCCCTGGTGGACGGCCGGTTCGTCGTCTCCGGTCCGCCGCACCCCCGCGAGCCCGTCACACCCCCTCGTGGACAACCGGTTCGTTCGCCGTCCACCAAGCCGCGATCTGGGCCGGACATGTGAAGCCCAGCTTCGTCAGCACGCTCTGGAGGTGGCCCTCGACCGTTCGGGGCGAGCGGCCGAGGGCCAGGGAGATCTGGCGGCTGTCCAGGCCCCTCGCCACGTGCGCCGCGACCTCACGCTCCTTGCGGGTCAGCGCCGGGGGCGTGGGGGCGTCGCCGAGCGCTAGGGCGACGGCTCGCCGGGGTGTGTCGTACCGGCCGCCCTCCGCGAGCGCCTCGGCGTACGCGTCCGGACCGAGCTCGGCGACGATCGCCTCCTCGCAGCGCGCGCGGGGTTCGGCGAAGTGCCCGGCGCAGGTGGAGCCCAGCTCCCTGGCCAGCGGCCCCAGCGCGCCCAGCAGCAGGGCCGCGCGCCGGTGCTCGCCGAGCGCGGCCGAACCCCAGGCCAGCACCTCCAGGGCCATCGCGACCCCCGCGTGGTCGTGGAAGCCCCGGTGGATCTCCAGCGCGGTGCGCAGCACGGCGGTGCTCTCCTCGGCGCTGCCCCGCAGCCAGGCGTCGTACCCGAGCACCCACAGCGCGTAGGCGCGGGTCAGCCGCTCGCCGTGCGCGTCGGCCGTGGCCACCGCGCGCCGCGCGGTCCGCACCGACGCGGGGTCACCGAGATACATCTGCGCCAGCGCCAGCTGGAACAGCCAGCGCAGCGCCGACGGCTCCCCTTCCAGCTCCGACTGGACGGCCACCGCGCCCTCGAAGAGGGGTACGGCGTCGTGCGGCCGTCCCCGGTACAGCGCCAGCGTGCCGCGCTCACCGCGCACGTACGCCCGCAGCAGCGGGTCACCGAGCAACTCGCCCAGCATGTCCGCCTCGTCGAGACGGTGTTCGGCGGTGTCGAGGTCCCCCTGGATCTGGGCCACCCAGGCGGCGGTCCACAGCGCGGCGGCCCGCGCCGGCGTCGGCTCGGGCGCGTCGGCGAGCGCCTGGTCGAGCCGCCGGCGCCCCTCGCCGACGAAACCGTTGCAGCACCAGTGGAAGCCCAGCGCAGCCGCCAACTCCAGCCGGGCCTGACCGCCATCGGCACTGGCACTGGCACCGGCGCCCGCACCGGCGTCAGCACCCGCACCGGCACTCGCACCGGCGCCCGCGCCCGCATCAACACCCGCGCCCACACCGGCATTCACGCTCGCACCGGCACCCGCACCCCCCTCCAGCGCCGCCAGCACATTCCCATGCTCCGCCCGCAGCCGCGCCAACGCCCGCTCCTGGCCGGGACCGAACCACCCGGCAGCGGTCCGCCGGGCCAGCGTGAGGAAGAAGTCTCGGTGGCGCCGCGCCGTCCGACCCCGCTCACCGAGACCCGCGAGCCGTTCCTGCCCGTACGCGCGCAGCGCCTCCAGCATCCGGTAGCGCGGCCCGGCGTCCCCCTCCTCGACCAGTACCACGGACTGCGACACGAGCTGGTCGAGCAGGTCCACCACCTCCCAGCGGGAGACGCCCTCCCCGCCACACACCTCCTCCACCGCCTCCAGCGTGAAGCCGCCCGCGAAGACCGACAGCCGGCTCCACAGCGCCCGCTCGGCCGGCGTGCACAGCTCGTGGCTCCAGTCGATCGCCGCGCGCAGCGCGGGCCGCCCGGGGGACAGCAGCGCGAAGCGGTCCTCAAGACCGGCCGCCACCTCCGCCACGCCCAGCGTCCGCAGCCGCGACGCGGCCAGCTCGATCGCCAGCGGCAGCCCGTCCAGACCGGCGCACAGCCGGGCGACCTCCGCCCCGTCCGCCTCCCCGACCCGGTGGTCCGCGCCGATCTCCCCGGCGCGCACCCGCAGCAGTTCGGCCGACTCCGCCGGGGACAGCGGCGCGAGCGCGTACACGCACTCGCCCGTGACGTCCAGCGTCCGGCGGCTCGTCGCCAGGATCCGCAGCCCGGGACAGGCGAGCAGGAGCGCGCTGACCAGCTCGGCGCAGGCGTCGACCAGGTGCTCGCAGTTGTCGAGGACCAGCAGCGCGCGCCGTCCGGCCAGATACCCGGTGAGCTGGTCCAGCGCGGGCCGCAGCCCCAGGTCCGGCAGCCCCAGGGCGACGGCGGTCGCGGTCGCCACCCCCGCTCCCGACCGGACGGGGGCGAGCGGAACCAGCCACACCCCGTCCGGCGCGCACCCGCCGAGGCCGGCGGTCGCCGCGAGCGCCAGCCGGGTCTTGCCGATGCCACCCGCTCCGGTCACCGTCAGCAGCCGCGCACTCCGTACGGTCCGGCGGACGTCCGCCAGCGCCTGTTCCCGGCCCACGAAGGCCGTGGCCGCCGAGGGCGGTACCTGCGCGCGCACCGTCGTCATCTCCACCCTCCGTGGGTCGACGTGTCCGCTGCGCGCGGTGCGCCGGCGGGGGCCGGAAAGCCCGGGGCCACTCTGCGCGACAGAGGACGATCACAGATGACGAGGGGGAAAACATTCGGTCAAAACGTGGCATTTACCGACGTGCGGAGAGAGTCCCCGCCGGTCGGCGGGCCGCCTCCCCCCGACCGGCGGATGGCCGGCCGGCCGGCGTCCGCGGGAAGTTGAGCGGGTGACCGAGATCGACAGCGCCGGCAAGGCGCCCTTACCCCCACCCGCACCCGAGCCCGCCACGACGACGCCCCCCACGGCGTCGACCGCGCGGCTCGTCGGTGTGGACCTCGCCCGCGCCCTGGCCGTGTTCGGGATGTTCGCCGTGCACGTCGGCCCCTTCCCCCCACCCGACGGCGGCGTCGGCGGCTGGTTCCTGGAGCTGGCCGGCGGCCGGGCCTCCGCCCTGTTCGCCACCCTCGCCGGATTCTCGCTGATGCTCATCGCCGGCCGCCGCGAACCCAAGACCGGCCTGGCCGGACGGCAGGCGAGAGCCCGGATCGTCATCCGCGCCGCGATCCTGCTCGTGGTGGGCAGCGCCCTCGCCATGACCAACTTCGGCGGCGCCGGCATCCTCAACTTCTACGCCCTGTATTTCCTGCTGGCGCTCCCCCTGCTGAAACTGCGGGCCAGGACCCTCGCCACGATCGCCGTCACCCTCGCGGTCGTCACCCCCCAACTCGCGTTCGCCCTGCGCGCCCTGCTCACCGAGTCCGCCGTCCGCACGATCGACAGTTACGACCCCCTGGCCCGCATCAGCGGCGTCGGCGTCCTGGACCTCGTGCTCACCGGCCTCTACCCGGCGATCACCTGGATGACGTTCGTCGTCACCGGCATGACCCTCGGCAGGCTCGACCTCGCCTCCGGGACAGTACGGCGACGGCTCGCCGCGACCGGCGCCGCGATGATCGCGTTCGGGTACGGCGTCGCGTGGCTGCTGCTGCGCGTGACCGGCGGCGCCCAGCACCTCACCGGCGCAGGGCCCAAGCCCGAGGACCTGACGAGTGCGTCGCCGTCCTTCGACATGCCCGTCGGCAGCGACCTGTGGCACAACGCCTGGGGACTGATCGCGGCCGAACCGCACAGCGGCTCCACGCTCGACCTCATCGGCAGCCTCGGCATCGCGATCACCGTGATCCTGGGCGCGACGCTGGCGATGGAGCGCCTGGACTGGCTGCGCAGACTGGCGACCCCGGTCATCGCCGTCGGCACCATGTCCCTCACTCTGTACGTCGGCCACATCCTGGTCATCCTCGCCCTGCCCGGCGAGTCGGCCACCCCGCCGCAGTCAGCCTCCACCGCGCTGCTGCTCTCGTTCATCGCCGGAGCCACCCTGTTCGCCGGGCTGTGGTCCCGCTTCTTCAGCCGAGGTCCCCTGGAGCATCTCCTGAACCTCGCCACCAAACGGGCCGGCTCCCTCCGCTGAGCCCGGCCGGAAGGCTCCCCCGCGGCGAAGGGGGAGCCTTCCGTTTGCCCGTGCGGGGAGCCTTGACCTTGCAGGACCGCGTCGTTACCTTGCGACTGATCCGCCACGTGGACACCGTTCAGCATGTCGAACAACATCGGTGTCTCTCCAGCCGTGTGGCCCATCTCCCCGAGGAGGAGACATGGCACACCGAGCACCCACCCGCAGAACCGTCCTGACGACACTGAGCGCCCTGCCCGTACTCACCGTCGCGGGAACCTCCGGCGCCGAGGCCCGGACCATCACCGCGACCGCCGTCATCAACCCTTCCGTCACCCGCCAGACCGTCCGGGGCTTCGGCGGCATGACCCACACCGCCTGGATCGGCGACCTCACGGCGGCCCAGCGCGACACCGCCTTCGGCACCGGCGACGGACGGCTCGGCTTCTCCCTGCTGCGGGTCCCCATCCCCGAGGACCGGGCGGCCTGGAGCCGCGACCTCGCGACGGCCCAGCGCGCGACCGCCCTCGGCGCCTCCGTCATCGCCTCCCCGTGGAACCCGCCCACATCCATGTCCGAGACGTTCGTCCGCGGCACCCAGACCGACGCCCGGCGCCTCAGGTACGACATGTACGCCGCCTACGCCCAGCACCTCAACGACTTCACCGTCTACTACCGCAACAACGGCGTGAACCTGTACGGCATCTCGGTGCAGAACGAGCCCGACTACGCCCACGACTGGACCTGGTGGACCCCCGCCGAAATGGTCCGCTTCCTGCGCGAGAACGCCGGTGCGATCAGTACGCGGGTCATCGCCCCGGAGTCCTTCCAGTACCTGAAGAACATGTCCGACCCGATCCTCAACGACCCGGTGGCCCTCGCCAACGCGGACATCATCGGCGCCCACCTCTACGGCACCTCGGTCGCGAACTTCCCCTACCCCCTCTTCAAACAGAAGGGCGCGGGCAAGGAACTCTGGATGACCGAGGTCTACTACCCCAACAGCTCCGACTCCGCGGACCTCTGGCCCCAGGCCCTCGACGTGGGGGAGCACATCCACCACGCCATGGTGGACGCCGAGTTCCAGGCGTACATCTGGTGGTACATCCGGCGCGGCTACGGCCCGATGCGCGAGGACGGCCAGATCAGCAAACGCGGCGCCGCGATGGCCCACTTCGCGCGGTTCGTGCGCCCCGGCTACGTACGGGTCGACGCGACGGCGAACCCCGCGACGAACCTGTACGTCTCGGCGTACCGGGGCGGCGGCTCGACGGTCGTCGTCGCCGTCAACAAGGCGGCCGGCGCGGTGACCCAGCAGTTCACACTGGTGAACAGCGCTCCGTCGACGGTCGCGTCCTGGCTGACGGACGCGACCAGGAACGTCGCCTCCCAGGGGACGGCGAACGTGTCGAACGGCTCCTTCACGACGACGCTGCCGGCGCGCAGCGCGACGACGTTCGTCCTGCGCTGAACCGGAACGGCCGACGGCCTGCTCGTACCGGAGCAGGCCGGACGGGTCGTAGCGGCGCTTGACGGCGACCAGGCGGTCGTAGTCGGGGCCGTAGTAGGCGCGCCGCCAGTCGCGCAGGCCGGGGTCGGGGAAGTTCACGCAGGCCGCGTCCGTGGACAGGCGGCGGAGCATGCGGTGGGCGGCGCGGGTACGCCGTCTCGTCGGGACGCGGCGCGCCGCTGTCGCCGCCCATCGCGAACAGGGTGACGTAACCGGTGGCCCGGTCGGCGACGGCGGCGACCGTGTCGGACGTGGGCCAGTGGCCGGGGACGAGCGACTTGGAGGCGTACGCGTCCTTCCCGCCGACCGGCTCCATCAGATAGTCCTGCGCCGACCAGAACCCGCGCTCCTCGACGAACACCCGCGCCGGCCGCAGCCGCAGCAGCGGGTTGACGCCGAAGTTGCCGCCCGCCCCGCCCCGGCAGGCCCAGAACAGGTCGGCGTTCTCGTCGGGGGTCGCCCTTCCGGTGCCCAGCCCGATCAGGCTTCCGGCGGTCACGGTGGCCAGTACGCGGCGTCGGTCCATCCTGCCCGAAAGAGTGAAAGTGCCGGTGGAACGGCGTGTCGCGGGCAGCGGGTTGGGCACGCTTCGCCTTCCGGAGACCGGCACGGCGAGCAGGGAGCGGATGTGGAGCGGCGACAGGAACGAACTCCGTTACCCCACCGGATGCGTTACCTGTTCGACAGGACCCTCGCGCGCAGCACCGCCACCCTGCTCGGCTGGCTCGCCCTGAGCTGCCTCGCGGTCGTCGTCCCCGCCAGCGCCCTGCTGGTGTGGACCGACCCCGACGCCCCGCACTCCCTGTCCGGCCGGCTCCTCCAGGTGGGGCGCACCAGCGCGGAGACCCTGCGGCTCGGCGCCGCGACCGGGGCGCCGCTGCGGATGCTGCTGTCCGTGCTGCTCGGGCTGATCGCGCTGCTGGTCGTGTCGACGGTCATCGGCGTCGTCACCACCGGCCTCGGTGACCAGCTCACGGAGCTGAGACGAGGCCGCTCCCGGGTCCTGGAGCAGGGCCACACCGTGGTCCTCGGCTGGTCCGACCAGATCTTTCCGCTGGTCACCGAGTTGATCGCCGCCCGCCCCGCCGGCGTCCGGCACGTCGTCACCGTCCTCGCGGACCGGGACCCGGCCGCCATGGAGAGGGCCCTCACCGGCGCCGTGGGGCCGAGGGCCGGTGTCCGCCTCGAATGCCGGTCCGGATCACCGGCCGACCCCGACGCCCTCGCCCTCGTCATGCCGGGCACCGCGCGGACGGTGACCGTGCTGCCCGCCGAGGACGCCGACGGCGACCTCACCGTCGTACGGACCCTGCTGGCCCTGCGTACCCTGCTCCCCGCCGGACGCGGGCCGCGTGTCGTGGCCGCCGTGCACGACGGGCGGCACCTGCCCGCCGCGCGGCTCGCCGCCGGGCCGCGCGGGACCGTGCTGGAGACCGACCTCACCACCGCGCGGCTGCTCCTCCAGTCCGCCGGGCGCCCCGGGATGCCGGCGGTGCTGCGGGACCTCCTGGACTTCGCCGGGGCCGAGTTCCACGTCAGCGACGTCCCGGAGGTGGCCGGGCTGTCCTTCGAGGACGTGGCGCTGCGGCTGGAGACGTCCTGCGCCGTGGGGGTGCTGCGGGCGGACGGCGGGCTGCTGCTCACGCCGGCGCCGGAGACCGTGCTCGGGCCGGGGGACCGGCTCGTGACCGTCGCCCACGACGACAGCCCCGTACCCCTCGCCGACCACCGCGCCGACGTCGACGCCTCGGCCGTCGTTCCGCCCCGGCCCCGGTCCGACCCGCCCGTACGGCTGCTGCTCCTCGGCTGGAACCGCCGGGCCCCGCTGCTGCTGGACATCCTGCGCCGGACCGGCACGCTCGTCGACGTCGTCGCGGACCGCGCGCCGACGGGCGTCGCCCACCGGACCGCCGACCCCGCCGCGCCCGAGACGTACGACGACCTCGACCTCACTGCGTACGACCGTGTCATCGCCCTCGGCGCGGACGAACGCTCCGACGACCGGACGCTGCTCACCCTGCTGATCCTGCGCTCCCTGGAGACGCGCCGGGCACTGCCCGTGGTGGCCGAGATGCGCGACCACAGCAGCCGACGGATCGCCCCGCTCGGGCCCGCCTCCGACGTCGTCCTGAGAGGGGAACTCACCGCCCTCCTCATGGCCCAGATCGTGCACAACCCCGAACTGGCCGCCGTGTTCGAGGAGATCTTCGCCGTACGGGGCGGCGCGCTGGCCCTGCACCCGGCGGATCACTACGTGCCGGCCGGGCGGGAGGCGTCCTTCGCGACCGTGGTGGCGGCGGGGCTTCGGCGCGGGGAGTGCGTGATCGGGTACCGGGCGCATGATCCGTACGCCGTCCGGCTGTGCCCCGGGAAGTCCGAGCGGCGGGTGTGGGGCGGTGGGGACGAGGTTCTGGTGCTGACGGCGGGTGTCGGGCACCGTGTTCTGCCGGGGATGCGTTCGGCACGCGGGGGAGGGGACTGAGTACCTCCGGGGCCCTTCCCCTGGACCCCGCGCCCGGTCCTGGCGTGCGGAACCCGGTGGCCGACGCCGGGGAAACGTGGTTATCGTGCGCGGGTGTCGTACCAACTTGACGCCGTCGTAGGTGATTTCGACCGCCTCAGGGACTGGGCCGGAGGAACGCCGGGGGTGATGGTCGCTCCGTTGAGGCGGCGCATGGGGCTGATTCCTGGTGTGTCCGATCTGCCGGGAGCGCTCCGTGATCTCTCGTGGAGTGGACCCGTGGCCCACGTACAGGCGGACTTCTGGGGCGGTGACGGTGAGCAGACCGCCGTCGTATGGCGGGGCGGGGTGCGGGAATGGGGGCCGGTGCACACCTCGGACTTCAGCGGTCCCTGGCAGGACTGGCCCATCAACGCGGCGCTCGCCCGGCTCGGTGTGACCCCGGCCGGCCCGGATCGCGACCTGTTCATGGACGTCGGCCTCGGGCGAGGGCGGGACGAGGACGACTGGCACCGGGCCGCGCTGGACGCGGACGGCGCCGCCGACTACGACGAGTGGCACGCGCGCGACCAGGCCGAGGAACGCGCTGCGGCCGAAAGAGCCGGCCGTGAACGGCTGTCCGGCATTCCTGTACCCCTCGACGGCAAGGACATCATCGCCCTGCTCGGCCTGCCCCCTGGCCGGCACGTAGGCGCGGCCGTCCGCCACCTCCAGCAACTCCACCTCGACCACGGCCCCCAGACCCGCGAGGAAGCCGAAGCCGCGCTGCGGGCCTGGGCAGGTGCCGGCGGCGACCGCAGTCGGTCAGACTGAGTCACGGCCCCCGTCGTGGAGCAGAGCGGAGGTCCGTCGCTTTGTGCTAGCGTCAGACGTTTGCTGTGTCCCCGCCGCGCCTTCCTCGGTTCGGTTTCCTTGGAGGAAGGCTTTCTGTGAGTGACGCGCCGGTCGTGAGCTTCGCCGATCTTGGACTGCCCGGCGAGATCCTGCGGGTGCTCGACGAGCACGGTGTGCGCAAGCCCTTCCCTATTCAGGCGGCGGCGCTGCCGGATGCGCTCGCGGGACGGGACGTGCTGGGGCGAGGGCGTACGGGGTCCGGGAAGACGCTCGCCTTCGGGCTCGCGATGCTGGCTCGTACGGCAGGGCGGCGCGCGCAGGGCAAGGAGCCGCTGGGGCTCGTGCTGGTGCCGACCAGGGAGCTGGCGCAGCAGGTCGGCGAGGCGCTCACGCCGTACGCCGAGGCGCTCGGGCTGCGGATCGCGACCGTGCTGGGCGGGCTGTCCGTCGGACGGCAGGCCGCCGCGCTGCGGGACGGCGCCGAGATCGTCGTCGCCACCCCCGGGCGGCTGCACGACCTCGTCGGGCGCAAGGGATGCCGCCTCGGACGGGTCGGCATCACCGTGCTGGACGAGGCCGACCAGATGTGCGACCTGGGGTTCCTGCCGCAGGTCACCGAACTCCTCGACCAGGTACGTCCCGACGGCCAGCGGATGCTGTTCTCGGCCACGCTCGACGGGGACGTCGACCAGCTGGTGCGCGACTACCTCCGCAACCCCGCCGAGCACTCCGTGGACCCCTCGTCGAACGCGGTCCCGGCGATCGGGCACCACCTCCTCGTCGTCCACGGCCCCGACCGGTACGCCGTGACCACCGAGATCACCGCACGCGACGGCCGCGTCCTGCTGTTCCTGGACACCAAGCACAGCGTCGACCTCCTCACCAAGCACCTGCGGGCCAACGGCGTCGCCGCCGCCGCGCTGCACAGCGGGAAGTCCCAGCCGCAGCGCAGCCGCACCCTCGACCAGTTCAAGAACGGCCAGGTCACCGCGCTGGTCGCGACGAACGTCGCCGCGCGCGGACTGCACGTCGACGACCTCGACCTCATCGTCAACGTCGACCCGGCCACCGACCCCAAGGACTACCTGCACCGCGCGGGACGCACCGCCCGCGCCGGCCGCTCCGGAACCGTCGTCACCCTCGCCCTGTCGGGGCAGCGCCGCGAGGCGGCCCAGGTCATGACGGACGCCGGGATCACCCCCACGGTCACCAAAGTCCGTTCCGGCGAGGCCCAGTTGAGCCGGATCACCGGCGCGAAGGCCCCCTCTGGGAAGCCCCTGGACGGCGGCCCGCGCCCCAAGAACATCAACGCCCCCTTCCGGGGCATCGGCACCACCAAGGACACGAAGAGCGGCAGGCCGTCCCGCAAGACGAGCGAGGCCCGCAAACTCGCGGAGGCCCGCGAGGCGGCCCGGGTACGACGCGGGGGCTGAACGCCCACGTACGGCCGTGAGGCGGGCGCTGTGCGATTCGACGCGCGGGTCAGCAGTTCTTGATCTTCCGGACCGGGCCCCAGTCCCACACACGGGCGCACCGGCGGGCGTACGGGCAGTCGTAGGTGCCGCTGGATGCATACCGGACGCGTTCGGCGCGCTGCGCGGTCGCGGCCGGCGCGACATTCGACGGAGACACAAACAAGACGACCGGTTGGCCGAACTGCCGCTTTATATACGCCCCTTGAGTCCCGGTAGCCTCATGCGTACCCAGTAGCGCACACCCCCCACCCCAGGCTGCGTACCGGCGTGGACGACACCCTTCCCCTGTCCTGTTCCGGGTGAACTCCCCCTGTTCGCCGCCTCCAGGAGGAGCACGGTGAAAGTTCGCACCAGAAGCTCGGCGATCGTCGGCACGCTCGCCCTCGTCGCCTCCCTCGCCCTGACCACGGCATCGGCCGACGAACAGGCGGCGGCGAAGGTCGCCCTCACGGCCGTAGCCACCGCCCAGAGCCCCGTGGCCGGCACAGCGGGCCCCGGCGGCACGGTCTGGATCGCCGAACGGGCCGGAAAAGTAAGGGTGTTGACCCCGAGCGGACTCGGCACCCCCGTCCTCGACATCTCCGGCGACACCACCAACGACGGCGAACGCGGCCTGCTCGGCCTCGCGTTCGACAACGACTTCACGCACCTCTACGTCTCGTACACGAACCGTCAGGGCACCAGCACCATCGACGAGTTCGCCGTACAGGACGGCTTGCCCCAGCCGAGCACCCGGCGCACCGTCATCACCCAGACCCAGCCCTTCGCGAACCACAACGGCGGTGACATCGCGTTCGGCCCCGACGGCTACCTGTACATCGCCTTCGGCGACGGCGGCTCGGCCGGCGACCCGCAGGGCAACGGGCAGAAGCTGAACACCCTCCTCGGCAAGCTGCTGCGGATCGACCCGAAGGGCGCGAAGCCGTACGCGATCCCGCGCGACAACCCGTTCGTCGGCACCCCGGGCGCCAAGGGCGAGATCTGGTCGTACGGGCTGCGCAACCCCTGGCGGTTCTCCTTCGACAAGGCCACCCACGACGTGCTGATCGGGGACGTCGGCCAGAGCGCCTGGGAGGAGATCGACTGGGCCCCGGCGAGCAGCAAGGGCGGTGAGAACTACGGCTGGTCCCAGATGGAGGGCAACCACCCCTACCGGGGCGGCGTCGAACCCGCGAACCACGTCCGGCCGGTCCACGAGTACGGCCGCACCGGCGGGGGCTGCTCGGTCACCGGCGGATACGTCTACCGCGGCAAGGCCGTCACCGGCCTCCAGGGCCAGTACGTCTTCAGCGACTACTGCGACGGCACCCTGCGCACCCTGGAGATCACCAACGGCCGGGTGACCGGCGTGAACGACCTCGGCGTCGACGGCGGCAGCGTCGTCGGGTTCGCCCAGGCGGGCGACGGCGAACTCTACGTCCTCGACCTCGCCGGCACGGTCTCGCGCATCGACCCGGCCTGACGGACACCGGTCGCGTGGACGGCGGTCGGCACGCCGCCCACGCGATCCCCCGAAGTGGGCCGCCCCGTCGGAGTTCCCTCCGGACGGCGGGGCCGGCGGTCAGGCCGGGTACACGTACCCCTCGACGCCCAGGACCGGCTCGACCACCCGGACGACGCCCGTACCCACTACCTCCGCGCCCTCGAACTGTTCGCCGGACTCGGCAGCCACCCCGGCCGGGCCCGCGTCCATCTGCACCTCTCCCGGCTGTCCGGAGCCCAGGGCGACTCCGGACAGGCGCTCGACCACGCCCGCCACAGCCTGGAGCACTTCCGCGCCGCCGACGACAAGGCCGGACAGTCGGCCGCGCTCAACCACATCGCCTGGTTCCGCGCCCAGCTCGGCGACCACCTCCGGGCTCTCCCCGACTGCGAGGAAGCCCTCGCCCTGGCCGTGGAGGCCGGGGGTCTCAACAGCCAGGCCCACACCTGGGACAGCCTCGGCTACATCCACCACCACCTCGGCCGGTACCCGGAGGCCCTCGACTGCTGCGAGCAGGCCCTTGCCCTGTTCCGCGAGACCGGCGACCGCCACAGCGAGGCCACCGGTCTCGCCTACCTCGGCGACACCCAGGCCACGGCCGCGGGCCCCGAGGCGGCCCGCGCCGTCTGGACCCGGGCCCTCGCCATCACCGAGGAACTCGGCCTCCCGGCCACGGACACCCTGCGCACCAAGATCCTCGACCGACTGGCGACGGCGTGAGACACCAGCCGTCCCGGGGCGTGCGCCTCAGCGTGTCACGGCATCGACCGTGCGAGCCTTGCCCGCCGAGAAAGCCACCGTGATCTGTACGGCGCAGGCGATGAGCAGGACGGCGAGGGGCCAGGTCCAGGTGTCCGTGGCGTCGTGGAGGGCGCCCGCGCCCAGGGGGCCCAGGACGCCGATCAGGTAGCCGATGCCCTGGCCCATCGCGGAGAGCGCGGCCGTGGTCGCCGGGTCGGGGGAGCGCAGGGCGAACAGGCTCAGCGCCAGCGCGAACCCGGCGCCCAGGCCGAGGCCGAGGACCGCGACGGACGGCCACAGGAGGGGCTTCGGGCCGAGGACGACGCCGAGGAGGCCGGTCGCGGTGAGGCAGGCGACCGTCACGCCCGCCGGGCGCTGGTCGGAGAGGCGTTTGCCCGCGACGGCCAGAATCCACGCGCCCACGACACCGACGGCGTTGCACAGGGACAGGGCGAGCCCGGCGGACGTCGCGCTGAGGCCGTGGTCCTGCCAGATCGTCGGGAGCCAGCCGAAGACGGTGTACGACAGCAGCGCCTGGACCCCGAAGAACACGGTCACCTGCCAGGCCAGCGCACTGCGCCACAGCCCCGAGGGACGCCCGGCACCTGCGGCCGGCGCCGGGGCTGGCGGCTCCTTGCGCAGGGCGAACAGCACGACCACAGCCGTCAGCACGGACAGCGGGACGACGAGGATCAGCAGCGGCGTCCGCCAGGACGACCCGGTCGCGTCGGCGAGCGGCACCGCCACCGCGGGGCCGGCCGCCGCGCCGAAGGTGAGGGCGCTGGAGTAGAAGGCGGAGACGCGCGGCACGGAGTGCGGGAACCGGCGCTTGATGAGTCCGGGTATGAGGACGTTGGCGACCCCGATCGGCGCCGCGACCAGCACGGTTCCGACGAACAGCGCGACCGGCGACGTACCGCCGCGCACGAGCGCGCCGACGGTGAGCACGACGAGGGACAGCACGAGCAGGGTCCGCAGGGACCAGCGGCGGCCGAGTCCCGGAGCGACGAACGCGAACAGGCCGAGGCACAGCACCGGCAGGGAGGTGAGGACCCCCACCGTCGTCTCGCTGAGGTGCAGGTCCGCCTGGAGGGGGTTGAGCAGCGGGGCGATCGAGGTGATGGGGGAGCGCAGGTTGAGCGCGAGCAGGATCAGGGCGACGAGGAGTAAGGGTTTGCCCAGGGACGGCGGTCCGGGCGCTTCGCCGCGGTCCGTCTTCCGGGTGGTGGAGGGGGATTCGAGAGTCATGTCACCGGTCCGATCTGCGCGTGGGCGTCGTCAACGGGATTACGATACAAGTCGTACTGAATCATTTTCGCGGGGTGTCCCGCGTACCTCACCGGAAGGCAAGTCCCGTGTCCCCCAGCCCCACCCCCCGCACGGCAGGCCGCAAGAAGGACCCGGAGATCGACCGGGCCGTCCTCAGCGCCACCCTCGACCTGCTGGAGGAGACCGGGTACGCGGCGATCACCATCAGCCAGGTCGCCACCCGGGTGGGCGTCTACCGGCCCGCGATCTACCGGCGCTGGCCCTCCAAGCAGCACCTGGTCGCGGAGGCGGTGGCCTCGGCGCTGGGCCAGGAACCCACCCCCGACACCGGCGACCTGCGGGCCGACCTCCTCACCGGCGTCGGGACACTCGGCGACGCGTTCACCTCGACGAGCCTGAGCCGCGTCCTGCCCGCCCTGGTCGCCGACCTCGCCGGCCACCCCGAACTGCGGCGGGAGTTCCTCGACTCGGTCTTCCAGCCCCGCCGCGCCTCCACCGCCCGCAGGCTGCGCACGTCCGCCGAACGCGGCGACATCCGCGCCGACTTCGACATGGAGTTCGTCCTCGACGCGCTCGCCGCGCCCCTCTACTACCGGGCCCTGTTCGGCCACGGCCCGGTCACACCGGACGTGACCGGACAGAGCGTCGATCTGGTGCTGTCGTTCCTGACGCCGCGCTGAACAGCCGCCCGCGCGGTCACGACGCCGCCCTCAGGGCCAGCAGCCGGGGCGAGGCCCCGAAGACGCCGGGCAGATCACTGCGCCCGGAGACCGACAGCTTCCGGTAGACCCGGCTGAGGTGTAGCTCGACGGTCCGCCGCGTGACGTACGACCGGTCCGCGATCTCCCGGTTCGTCAGCCCCTCGGCGGCCAGCAGAGCCGTCCGGTACTCGGCCGGCGTGAGCGCGTCCAGCCCCGTCTCCGTACCCCGCCGCAGCCGCGCGCCCGCCGACGCGAGGTCCTCCCGCAGGGCGTCGACCAGGCTCCGGTCCCCGCACTCCTCGGCGAGCGCCAGGGCCGCGCGGAGCTGCTCGCGGGCGTCGCGGACCTTGTGCAGGCGGCGTAACTCGTGGCCGAGGCCGCGCAGGACGCGGGCGAGTTCCAGCCGCGCGCCGGAGCCCTCCAGCAGCTCGGCCGCCTCGTACAGCAGGGCGAGGGGCTGCCCGCTGCGGGTGACCTGGGCGAGGGTGCGCAGCGCGGCGGCGACGGAGTGCGGGGCGCCCCAGGTGCGGGCGGCCTCCAGCTCCTCGCGGGCGAGGCGCTCGGCGGCGGTGGCGTCGCCGGCCCGGGCGTGCAGGATCGCGGCGGCGCCCCGCCAGGGGAAGTGCTCGTGCTGGTGGGCGCCCTGGAGGGCACGTCCGCACTCCTCCAGGTCGGCGAGGGCGGCCTGCGGGTGGCCGAGGGCCGCGTGCAGCTCTCCCCGGTGCAGCAGCAGGGAGGGCAGGGCCGTCTCGGGCAGTCCGGCGAGGCCCTGGTCGTCGAGGAGCAGCCGGCGCGCCCCGGCGAGGTCGCCGGTGTGCACGAGGATGCCGCCGAGCCGGCAGCGGGCCAGCGCGCTGCCGATCCAGGCTCCGGGCGGACCGTCGGTGAGGGCGGAGCGGGCCGCGCGGACCGCCTCGCGCAGCCGTCCCGCCCGGTGGCAGCACGCGGCGAGCGCGGCCTCGGCGAGCGCGGCCATGGTGTGCGCGGACTCCTCGCGGGCGGTCGCGGCCAGCGTCCGGCACACGGCGAGCGCCTCGTCGTGCTCCCCGGCGCCGCACAGCACCTGCGTGAGCAGCAGCCGCAGCGGGAGGGTGGGCAGGTCGGCGGGCCCGAAGGGTTCACCGAGCCCGGCACGGGCATGCCGCACGGCCTCCTCACGCTGCCCGCCGTACTGGAGGGCGGCGAGCGCGGCGAACGTGGCCTGCGCGAGACGCACCCAGGGGGTACGGGCGGCGGTGAGGGCGGGGAGGAAGGCGGGCACGGGACGATCGACGGCGCCGGGTACACCGGGCCTGAGGGGCTCGCCGGGTTCCCCGGGCCTGCCGGATACCACGGTCCCGCCGGGTTCCCCCGGCCTGCCGGACGCCACGGCCCCGCCGGATCCGCCGAGCCCCATGGCCCCCGTGGTCCCGCTGGATCCGCCGAGTCCTCCGAACGCCCCGGCCTCGCTGAGCTCTCCGGCCCCGCTGAGCCCGCCGGGTCCTCCGGCCCCACCGGCCCCCATGACCCCGCTTGCCTCGCCGAGTCCCCCGGACACCCCGGCCCCGCTGAGCCCGCCGGCCCCCACGGCTCCCGTGGCCCCGCCAACCCCGCTGAGTCCCCCGAACACCCCGGCCCCGCCGGCCCCGCCGAGCAGGGTCAGCACCCCCAGCACCGCATACGCCCCCGCCACCGCCTCCCGCGAGGGATCAAGCGGCCCCCATCCGTTGAGCCCCGTCAGCATCGTCCGCTGCGCCCCGGCGATGTCCCCCGTGAGCGTCGTCGCCAGCGCGAGGTCGACCAGGGTGACCACGGCGGAGTCGTCGTCGGCCGGTGTCGAGGCCAGCGCGTGCAGTCGTCCGACGGCGACGGCGGGGGAGTCCGCGACGAGCTCGGCACGGCCCAGCCGCCGCAGGAGTTCCGACGGATCACCCGGCCCGTCCTCCAGCGCGCACCGTTTCTGCAAGGCGCGCGCCTCCACGACGTCGTGCCGCGCGAGAGCCGCCCGCGTGGAGTCGAACAGCAGCGTGTGCGCCCACTGTTCACCGATGCGGGGAGCCCGGCGCAGATGGTGGACGACCTCGTGCGCGGGCGCGCCCAGGGAGTGCAGGGCGCGGGCCGCAGCCGCGTGCAGCCGGACCTGCTCGCTCGGCGGCAGCGCGGCGAGCAGGGACGTCCGCACGAGCGGCTGGGCGAAGACGCCGCCCTCGCTGTTCCCGTGCAGGACACCGCAGCGGGCGAGGATGTGCAGCACGTCGGCGGCCTCGGCGCAGGGGATGCCGACGAGCGCGGCGACCAGGTTCGGGGTGGCGGTACGGCCGGTGACGGCGATGGCGTCCAGGGCCCGGCCGATGCCGGGGGAGCGCTCCTCGAAGCGGGCGACGACGGTCTCGGCGACGTCCACCGAACCGAGCGCGGCGATCTGCTCGACGGTCGGCTCCCGGTCCGTACCGGCCCGGCGCAGCTCGCGCAGCAGGGCGTGGACCAGGAGCGGGTTGCCGCCGGTGACGCGGTGGCAGGCGTGGACGACGGACTCGGTGACGGGGCGCCCGAAGGCGGAGGTCAGCAGGTAGCCCACGGCGTCCGGGTCGAGACCGGACAGCACCGTGCGCTGGTGGAAGTCGGAGACGACCCGGGCGAGAGTGCCCGTACCGTCCTTCGCGAGGCCCGGCGTGAGCGTGGCGAACAGGGCCACCGGCAGCCCTTCGAGGCGGGCCGTGAGCCGGTCCAGCCACTCCAGCGCGGGCCCGTCGGCCCCGTGCAGGTCGTCCACCGCGAGCAGGAGCGGCCGGCGCCCGCCGAGGGAGTCGGCGAACCGCTCGAAACGGTCCTCGTGGAGCAAGGAGGTGCCCGAGGAACGGGCCCGCACGGGTATCGCCTCGAACCCGTGGGCGCGGGCGGTTCTGACGGCCGCCCGCATCAGGTACGACTTCCCGGCCCCGATCCCCCCTTCGATCAGGAGGCTGGCCCCCGCGCCGGACGCGGCGGAGGCCAGGGTCTTCTGCACATCGGACATCTCACAGTCGCGGCTCAGCACTGGAAATCCCTCTCTGGTCCCGTTGTCTCCGTATGTGCGGTGCCCCCGGCCTCAGGGGGTGTGCACGCTCCCGTGGCTGCTGTGCCACTGCGGGGTCGCCACGCCCCGCAGGACGACCTCCACGACGTCCTCCGCGAGGGTCGGGGTCAGCGGCAGGTGGCCGAAGAGCACCCGGTAGTAGGCGGTGGAGGCCAGCATGTCGAGCAGCAGGTCGATGTCGGCGTCGGCGCGGATGTCACCGCGCCGGATGCCCCGGCGCAGCGCGGCGGCGGTGGCGGCCCGGCGCGGGTGGAACAGCTCGCCGAGGAACTCCGACTCCAGCTCCGGGTCGTCCGCGAGGTCCGCGATCAGCGCGGGCAGCGCACGGCGCCCGATGCTGGTCGTGAAGGCGTGGCTCAAGGTGCGGATGCCGACGATCAGGTCGCAGTGGGTGCAGCCGGTGTCGGGGGTGGGGGAGGAGCCCAACGTCTGCACGAGCGCGCTGACCACCAGATGCTGCCGGGAACGCCAGCGCCTGCGCAGCGTCGGCTTGGTCGTCCCGGCCCGCGCGGCGACCGCCTCCAGCGTCAGCCGGCCGTAGCCGACCTCGTTGAGGATCTCCGTCACGGCCTTGCGCACGGCGGTGTCGATGCGCTCGTCGCGCGGACGGCCCCGAGAGCGCTGCACGGTGAGTGAGTCGGAGCTGTCCGTGCCCTGTGGTGTGTTCACCCGGGATACCTTACCTTTATGATTCCGTTCCGCATCGGAAAGTAATTCTCTCATACGAGGTGACGTCATGTCCCAGCACGTCGACGAGTTACCAGAAGGCCTGGGCGGACCCTCGCCCGAGCCCGACGGCACGCCGAAACGGACGGAGAGCGTCTTCTCCGGCCCCTACCGGGCCCTGAGCCTCGGCGTGATCCTGTCCGTGGGCATGGTCGCGTTCGAGTCCCTCGGCGTCGCCACCGTCCTGCCCGACATCGCCCGCGACCTCGACGGACTCGGCGCCTACGGCTGGGGCCTGTCCGCCCTGATGCTCGCCAACATCATCGGCACCGTCCTCGCCGGGAAGACCGCCGACCTGCGCGGCCCCTGGGCCCCCGCGGCCGTCGGCATGACCGTCTTCGCGCTGGGCTGCGCCCTGGCCGGCGCGGCGGGCTCCTGGCCCCTGTTCCTGGCCGGCCGCTTCCTCCAGGGCCTCGGCGTCGGCGCCGTCATGGCCATGGCCTACACCGTGATCGGCCTCGCCTACCCCGAGCACCTGCGGGCCCGCATGTTCGCCCTGCTCTCCTCGGCCTGGACGATCCCCTCACTGGTCGGCCCGGTCCTGGCGGGCACCCTCGCCGACAGCACCACCTGGCGCGCGGTGTTCCTGCTGATGCTGCCGATCGTGGCGATCGCCGCGTTCCTCAGCCTGCCCGCGCTGCGCCGCCTGGAACGCCCGCAGGCCGACCGTACGGCGGCCCCCGCCGCACCCTGGTGGAAGGGCCCGCTGGCCAACTCCGTGCTCCTGACCGTCGGCACCGGCATCCTGCTCCAGGCCCTCCTGCTGGAGAACCTGGTCCTGCTCGCCGTCCTCGCCGTGGCGGGCTGCGCCATCGCCCTGCCCGCCCTGCGCCGGGTCACCCCCGAGGGCACGCTCACCGCGAGCCCCGGACTCGGCGCGGGCGTGGTCATCCGCGGCCTGCTGTGCGGGGTGTACTTCGGCAGCGAGGCGTACCTCCCGCTCGGCCTCCAGGAACTGCGCGGACAGAGTGCCTGGGAGGCCGGGCTCGGCCTGTCGGCGGGCGCCATCACCTGGGTGCTCGGCTCGGCCTGGCAGGCCAAACGGGACGCCACCCCGGGCGGGCGCACCACCAGCGTCGTCCTCGGCTTCGCCGTCCTGCTGGCCGGCGTCGGCGTGATCACCCTGGCGATCCTCACCGACTCCGTACCCGGCTGGATCGCGGTCCTCGGCTGGGCCATCGGCGGCATCGGCATGGGCGTGGCGTTCAACGCCTCCACCACCGACACGATGGAACAGACCCCGCCGGAACGCCAGGGCGAACTCAGCGGGGCGCTCCAGCTCGCGCAGACCCTCGCCACCGGCGTCATCGCCGGTCTCGGCGGCGCGGCGCTCGCCATCAGCGAGCACTACGACGCCAGTACGCGCGTCGCCCTCGGCTCGCTGTTCGGCCTCACCGCGCTGCTCGCCCTGATCGGCCTCGTCCTGGCCCGCCGCCTGCGGGCCCCGGCCACCACCGGGTGACCTGAAGAAGTCCCGGCCGGGTCGCAGCCCGGCCGGGACGTGCCGCCGGGGACCGTCCCGGCGTACGGCGTGCGTGTCCGTTCCCCCGTCGCGCGCCCGCCGTCCGCCCGGGCACCCCGGCGGCACGAAGAGAGCCTCGCCCGGCTTTGGCAACCGGGCGAGGCTCTCGCTCATCCGTTCAGACGGCCGTGCAGTGCAGCATCACCAGCGGCGGGTTCGCCAGGAAGTCCGCCCAGAACTCCGTGCCCCGCTCCCGCACGCCCTCCTCGGACACGTGCAGCGGCACCCACGTCACGTCAGCGAACCCCGCCCGCCCGAGGCTCTGCTCGAACACCTCACGGCGCGGATACGACGTCACGAACTCGACCGGCGGCTCCAGTTGGGCCTCGATCCGTACCCGGGGGCCGATCGGCGACCGCGCCACGGGCTCGTACGTGAACCCGTACTTCGCCATCGACGGACCCTCGAACCGGTAACCGGGCGCCTGCGTCAGCACGAAGAACCGGCCCCCCGGCGCCAGACTCCGCCGCACCGACCGGCACATCACCTCCATCTCGGCCGCGTCCTCGGCGTAGTTGAGCAGATAGACGGCGCTCGCCACGTCGAACGGCCGCTGCGGCACCGGCAGCCGTGTCACGTCGGCGACCGCGTACCGCACCCCGAGCGGGGCCCGCTCCTCGATCGCCCGGGCCGCCTCCACCATCGCCGGGGAGACGTCCGCGCCCAGCACCTCGGCCGCCCCCAGCCGCTTGATCCGCCGGCTGTAGAACCCCGTACCGCAGGCGAGGTCGAGCACCGACTTCCCCCGTACGTCCCCGAGCATCGCCAGGAAACTCGGGCACTCCGCCCACCGGGCCATCGGCAGCGACTTGAACCCTTCGTAGGTCTCGCCGATGTCGTCGTACTGCTGGACGCTCACACTCATGCCGGGCTCCCTATGGAGGTCGGGGGGACGGAGGTCGGTGCGGACGGCTGCGGGGCGCGGCGCAGGAGGTCGCCCGCGAAGGCGATACGGCGGCCCTGGTGCGCCGCCGCGGCCCTGGCCTGCGGGGTGGGCAGGCCGTCCGGGGCGCGGGAACAGGAGGTGCCGTACGGGTTGCCGCCCGCCGCCTCGACCACCGGGTCGGTGTAGCCGGGGGGCACGAGCAGGGCGCCCGTGTGCAGGAGCATGTGGCCGAGGTCGAGGAGGGCCGTCTCGGCGCCCGCGTGCCGCGCCGGGGTGATCGCAAAGCCACCGGCCGGCTTGCCCCGCAGCGGGCCCGGCTCGCCGTCCAGCGTCTGCACGAACTCCAGCAGCGGCGCGGCCAGCGCGCCAAGACGCACGGGCGCCCCGAACAGCGCGGCATCCGCCCAGGCGACGTCCTCGGCCGTGGCGGGCACGGCACTCGGCCCGAGCCACGCCGTGTCCCGCCCCCCACCGCCCAGAACGACCCGCCGCAACCGCACCGAGGCCCCCAGAACGCGCGCGGCGGCTGCGGCCTCCTGAGCGAGGATGCGGGTCGCGGCGTCCTCACCGTGATAGACGACGACGAGCCGGACGGACCGGCGTGACGAGACCGCGACCGGCGCCGGGGCGCCGTTTTGCCGCGGATGCGCCCGCGCCGTCAGATCCGCCAGCCGTCGCCCCAGGGCCCGCGCCGCCGCCCGCTCGGCGGGGGTGGGGCGGCCCTGGGTGTTGTCGGCGGCCAGTCCGTACGCCGTTCCGCCCGCCGCCAGTGTCGACGGGTCGGCCGGGTCGGAGCCGGCCACCCAGCAGCCCCAGTGGCACAGGGTGTGGTGCAGGGACGTGAGGGTCGCCTCCCGGCCGCCGTGGCGTTGCGTGGAGACCGTGAGGCAGGTCGCGACCCGGTCGGCCAGCAGACCCTGGCCCCACAGGGGGGACGTCGACTCCAGGAACCGTTTGAAGGGGGAGGACACCATGCCGTAGTAGGTCGGGGCGGCGAGGAGCAGGCCCTCCGCCCGCAGGACGTCCTCCGGTTCGGCGATCCCCTCCGGCCACTGCCCGTGGTCCTCGGTCTCCTCCGGGACGCGCAGCAGCCGTACGTCGGCCCCGGCCTCCCGCGCACCGTGCGCGGCCAGCGCCGCCAGGGTCCGTACGGTCCCGCGCCGGCTGTGGTAGACGACGGCGATCTTGGGGCTCACGGCGTCTCCGCGAGGCGGAAGCCCATGGCGTAGATGTCCCGCTCGTACCAGCCGTGCCGGCGCCGGGTGCGCGCCAGGTCGCCGAAGCGGGTGAAGCTGCCGCCGCGCGCGATCCGGTAGGCGCCCCGGGTGACCGCGAGGTCGTCGTCGACGGCGCTGCCGCCCGGGTAGGGGCCGTACTCGTCGGACGTGTACTCCTCGACGTTGCCCGCCATGTCGTGCACCCCGAACGGCGAACGCCCCGCCGGGTACACGCCGATCGGCGTCGTCGTCAGCGGCCCCGACTCGACCGTGTTCGCGAGGCCGGGCCGGAACTCCTCGCCCCACGGGAACTCCCGCCCCTCGGCGCCCGAGGCGGCGTACTCCCACTCCGCCTCGGTCGGCAGCCGGAAGGCGCGCCCGGTGCGCGCGGCGAGCCACGCGGCGTACGCGTCGGCCGCCTCGGGCGACACCGTCCACACCGGGTGGTTGCCCAGCCCGTCGGGGTGGACGCCGAACCGCCACGACGTCGGCAGCCCGGTCGCGCCGGTGTCCTCCAGGAACCGCCGGTACTCGGCGTTGGTGACCGGATGCAGCGCGATCCGGAACGCCGGCAGCTCGGCCTCGTACGCCGGGCACTCCTTCACGATCCAGTCCTCGATCACCCCCGCGTGCCGCCACCGCGCGGTGACCCGCCCGGCGTCGCCCCGGTCCAGGCCCAGCCGGACCCGGGCGGCGGGCACGTCGGCCATCGGCGGGTCGTCGGGGCGGATGCGCGGGTCGCCGATCAGCCCGAGGACCGTCCCCGCCGCGTACCGGCGCGCGAACGACTGCCCGGGGTCCTCGGCGACGGCGACCAGCGTCTCGGCGGGTACGGCGAACAGGTCGCGGTGCTCGCGCAGCGGCCACCCGGCGCTGCGCGCGACGTGGATGTCGGGCAGCCCCATCGCCGCCCGGTCGGAGAGGGTGTTGGGGTTGGCCAGCACCTGCGTGTCGGTCATCGGTTCCTCCCTTGCGGGGCGCACGAGGTCAGCGCGGAGACGGGTACGGCAGCGGCCAGCAGGCGGTAGCCGGCGTCGTTGAGATGGATGTGGTCACCGGAGTCGAGATCTCCGCGCACCCGCTCCGGGGCGGCCGGGTCGCGCACGGCCGCGTCGAAGTCGGCCACCGCGTCGAACTCGGGCGCGGTCCGCAGGACGGCGTTGACGGCGCCGCGCCTCGCCTCGGCGTCGGCTGTCCAGAACGGCGAGTCCTTGAACGGCGTGAGGGTCCCCACGACGACGGTGACGCCCTGCTCACGCAGCCGCCCGGCGAGGGTGCGCAGCCCGGTGAGCACGTCCTCGGCGCTCGCGAACGGGGCGAGCTGGAGGTCGTTGATGCCCTCGTACAGCACGGCCGCGCACACCCCGGACTGGTCCAGGACGTCCCGGTCGAGCCGCCCGAGCGCGCTGGTCCCGCGCTGCGGTCGCTCCGTCTCGGTGCCGTCGCGCAGGACGCGGTTGCCGCCGATGCCCTTGTTGAGGACGCCGATGCCCTGGGGCGCGAGGCGGCGGGCGAAGGCGTCCGTCCAGCGGCCGTTGCCGTCCAGGGTCGAGCCGGAGCCGTCGGTCTGCGAGTCGCCGAGCGCGACGACCGTGCCGCGCGCGCCGGGGCCGCGCACGTCGACGCCGGTCAGGAAGAACCAGGAGGTCTCCGCGCGGGTGAAGGCCGACGACGCCGCGGCGCCCGTGTGGTCGCCGGGTTCGGAGACGTGCGCGGTCTGCTGGGCGAGCCAGTGCCAGGTGGCCGGGCCGGTCGGCTCGGGCAGATACACGCTCACCAGCAGATCGGCGCCCGCCGGGACGTCGTACGGCAGAGGGTCGCTGACCGTCTGCGCCCCGGCCGCGACGCGGGTGCCCGGGGCGCCGCCGAAGGTCACCGGGCGCAGGCTGCCGGGTACGGCCTCGGAGCCGCCGGACGCCGTGGCCAGCCCCACCGTGACCCGGCCCAGCATCAGCGGGCTCGTGCCGTACGCGTTGGACAGCCGGAGGCGTACCTCGCTGCCGCCGACCGAGGTGTGGGCGGTCATCCGTACGGTGCGGTCGGCGAACCCCGTCCGCGAGATCCCGTCCGGCGCGGCGGGGGCGGGCGCCGTGCCCCAGGTGCCGACCCATTGTTGCGGGCCGGCGGCGGCCGGGGACGCGGTGGCCAGCAGGAGGGCGGTCAGCAGGGCCCCGGTGGTGCGGACGTGGCTCACCGGTCCTCGAAGGGCGTGCGGTATATCCCGACCAGGTAGTGCAGGTCGGCCGTGCCCCGGGGCACCGACAGGACCTCGACGGGGGTGAAGCCGTGCCCGAGGGCCAGGCCGGTCAGCTCCTCCTCGGTGAACTCCCGGTACAGGCGCCGCGCGTCGTTGGCGAACAGGCGGCCGGGGCCGTCCGCCGACTCGAACACGGAGACCGTGAACAGGCCGCCGGGCACCAGGAGTTCACGTACCCGGTCCAGGTAGCGGCTGTAGCCGTCGGGGTGCTGGTGGTGCAGGCAGCCGTTGTCGAGGACGGCGTCGTACACGGCCGTTCCCGCGAGGTCGTCCAGCGAGCAGGCGTCGAAGCGGGCCCGGCCCTCGGTACGGGCGCTGAGCTGGGTCCACTCGGGGGACTCGACGAGGTCGATGCCGGTGACGCGGCAGCCCGCGTCGGCGAGGATCGCGGCGTCCTTGCCGTGCCCGGTGCCCACGTCGAGGACGTGCGGTTTCTCGGTGCGGTCGCCGAGCGCGGCAAGGAGCAGGCGGGGGGCCTCCCGCATGGACTGTTCGGCGGTCCACACGTCACGGCCGCGTGCGTAGTGGTCCTGGAAGTCGGTGCGCAGCACGTCCGCGTACGCCGACTCGTCGAGGGGTGGGGCGGACGTGGGGGTCAGGGTGTAGCGGGCGGCGATCTGGTGGCTGGGCATGGGTGATGAAGTCCTGTCCTGAAAGGGGAAGAAGGCACGGGTGGGGGGCGCGGGAGGGGGCCGTGCGCACAGGTGTGGCGCGTCGCTGTGGAGGGCGCGTCGCTGAGAGGTGGCGCGGAAGGGGCGAGGCGGCGAAGAGTGCGGCACGGCCCCGGTCCCGCGAGAGGGCCGGTCAGCCGGCGACCGTGTAGACCTGACCGTCGTACGAACCCGCGACGAAGAGCTTGCGGCCCGCGTCGTAGGCGAGGGAGGAGATGCCCGAGGTGGTCGGGCGGTCGACGACGGTCCAGCGGGCGTCGGCGCGGTCGTACACCGCGATGTGGCCGTCGTAGCTGCCGGTCGCGATCAGGCGGCCGTCGGTGTCGGCGGCGACGCACTTCACCGAGTGCGTGTGCGGGGTGTCGAGGACCTCGGCGGTCCGCTCGGGGCTCCAGATCCGCAGCTTCAGGTCGCGGCTGATGCTCGCGAACCAGCCGTCGGCGAGGCCCGTGCAGCCGTTGGCGATCTTGTCGTGGGCGTCCTCGACGGTGGCGACCTTCTCCAGGGTGCTGAGCCGGTACCAGGTCGCGGAGGCGTCGGCGGCCACCGAGAACAGGAAGTCGCCGGAGACGGCGATGTCCTTGACCGCGTTGACGTTCAGCTCCAGGTCCCGCACGTGCTCGGCGGTGTCCCCGGTCAGCCTCAGCAGCAGGCCCTCACCGGTGTAGGCGCCGATCACCGCGTACCGCTCGCCGCCGCTCTCGAAGGCGACGCCGCAGTTCAGCGGGGAGCGGTGCTGGTACAGCTCACGGCCCGTCAGCGCGTCGAAGACCTTGCCGAGCTGCCCGCCCGACAGGACCAGCGGACCCAGCGGGGTGAGGAAGTTGCACAGGCTCCCGGTCTGCGCGAGCGGCTCGCCGTCCCGGCGCACGATGCCCGCGTCACCGACGGTCAGCGTCGACCCGCCGCGCTCCGGCAGGACCGCGTTGACGCCCCCGGTCGCCGCGACCGCCGCCGTGTCCCAGGCGCGCGCCTGGTAGTCGTAGCCCCGGTACGTCGCGCCGAACGTCGCGAACACCAGCCGCGTGCCGCCCGCGAAGGCGCAGGACCGGGGCCACACGTCCGGCGGCAGGGCGGCCGTGTCGAGGGCCTCGGGGGAGCCGGACGCCACGTCCCACAGCCGCATCGTGCGGTCGTACGACAGGCTCACCAGCAGGTGACGCGTGTCATCGAGAACCAGGCGCTTGATCCCCGCGTCGTGCGCGGGCACCGTGACCGTCTCGCCGTCCGCGACGACGATGATCCGACCCTCGTCGTTGCCCGCGAAGATCGTCCCCGACGAGGAGATCGCGATGGTGTCCGTCTCCACCCCGTCCATGTCCAGGTCGTCGGTCATCCCGCCGGTCGCCAGCGACCAGCGCTTGATCGTGCCGTCGTCACTGGACGAGATCAACTCGTCGGCGCCGCGCGCCCATTCGACGGAGATCACGTCCGCCGTGTGCCCCTCGAAACGGTGCAGCAGCCGGCCGCCGAAGTCGTACACCCGCACCCGGTGGTCCCGCGACGCGGTCGCCACCAGCTCCTTCGACGGGTGGAAGACCGACATCTCCACGTCGTCCTCCTGGTCCCCGAGGACCGCGACCAGACGCAGGTCCGGTACGGTCCACAGGCGCGCCGTGTAGTCGCTGGACGAGGTCAGCAGGTGCCGTCCGTCCGGCGCGAACTGGCACTGGTTGGCCAGGTGGTCGTGGAACGAGCGGGACACCGCGCGGCCCGTGCGCTGGTCCCAGCAGATGACCTGGTTGTCGTACCCCGCCGTGGCCACGTACTCGTCACCCCACGCGGCGATTCCGCTGATGGGACCACGGTGCTGGATCATTTGGAATCTCCCGCGAACTCGATGGTGTGCCCGCCCCATTCGGCCTTGACCCGCAGATAGCGCTCGTTGCTCTCGTTGAGGTGGATACCGGTGGGGATGACCTCCTCCACCGCGATGCCGTACCCCTCCAACTGCTTCACCTTGTCCGGGTTGTTCGTGCGCAGCCGGATCTTCGACACCCCGAGGGCGTCCAGCATCTGCGCGGCCACCCGGTAGTCCCGCAGGTCGTCCGAGAAGTTCAGCTCCCGGTTGGCGGCGAACGTGTCCAGGCCCTGGTCCTGGAGGCGGTAGGCGTCGAGTTTGTTGTACAGCCCGATGCCGCGGCCTTCCTGGCGCAGATACAGCAGGATTCCGCCCTGCTCCGCGAATTGGTCCACACCTTCGGACAGCTGCGGTCCGCAGTCGCAGCGCGCGGAACCGAACACGTCGCCCGTGAGGCATTCCGAATGCACACGGACGAGGGGCGCGGAAGTCTCCGACGGGAACACCACGGCGATGTGTTCCCGGCCGTCCGCCAGCCCGGTGAAACTGATCATCTGTGCGGTCCGCCAGGAACCGTCGGACCTTCGCACCGGCACCTCGACCCGGGTACGGATCGTTGTTCCGGCTTCCTGCGAACGCGAACTCGATTGCGGCGTCTGGCCGCTGGACGTACTCAACATGGATCGTCCCTCCGTTGATAACGGCTCGGTCATGCAAACACATGGCCAAGACCGCGCACAGTACGGATGGACCGAGACACCCTCCGAAACGTTTCGAGCGAGGCACCGAGACGGAAGTATTCAGGGTGAATATGCGCGCGAGTTCGACACTGGGAATTTCCCTAGTGCGCGGGGAAGGTTTTCGTTAACGCATTCCTGGCACATTTCAACGGAGATGCTCCTGTGCGGCGCTCCAATGGGGGTCGCGGCCGAGGTAGCGCAGGAGGACCGCCGCATCGTCGTCGTCCGGCGAGGGGGGCAGGGCGGCGGCGTACGCGCCGTGCGGGCGCAGTGGTTCGACGATCTCCCGGGCGACTTCGAGGAGGGGGCGGGCCAGTTCGGGGGTGAGCGGCGACGGGCGGCCCGTGGCCATGGCGATGTCCCAGGCGTGGACCGCCGCGTCCAGTCCGCACGCCGCCGAGCCGGACCACGGGGGCAGCTTGAACGGCGGTAGCGGCACGGGCAGTTCGGGGGCGTTCCGGTCGGCTCCCGCCCATGCCTTCGCCGCGCGGGCCAGGGCGTCCTCCAGGAACGCCTCCGGGTCCGCGCCCGCCAGGTCGCCCGAGGGGGTGAACGGGTCGAAGCCCGGGCCGGGTCCGCCGGTCAGCGCGGCGGCGTAGCCGATCTGGTCGCCGACGGCGTGCTGGAAGACCTGGGTGACGGTCCAGCCCTCGCAGGGCGTCGGCAGGTGCCAGCCGTCGGCGGGGACGGCGCGGACCGCCGTACGCAGTGCCGCGTGGGAGGCGTCCAGGACGTCCCAGCCGCTGGAGGCAGGGCCGTCGTTCGTCGGGTTCGTCGTTGTCATGCGTCCAGACTGGGCCCGCGACGGCAGGGCTGTCAGTACTACTGGTCGGCGGACAGCATCGGACCGATGAGCGTGCCCGTCGCGACCCTGAACGTACCGTCCGCGAAGGACGTGCCCGGGATGGTGCCGCCGCCCGGCGTCCGGAGGGTGAACGACGCCTCGTCCGCCGGGACCGTGTTGCCCATGTTGGGGACCTGGATGTCGAAGTGGACGGGGTGGCCGGGGCCGAAGGTGACGGCGGCGGTCTGGTCGCCGTAGCGGCCCGCGGTGATCGCGAGGGGCGTGCCGTGGTCGGAGAAGCGGACGCCCGTGGGGGAGCCCGCGAGGGTGCAGGACGCGTACCCGCGGGGAGCGGTCAGGGTGACCCGGAAGTGGATGTGGCCGGCGCTGGACTGGTCCTGGGCGATCGTCGCCAGGTGGTTCGCGGGCCGGCAGGCCGAGGGCGCGGCGGCTGCGCGGGGCGCGGCCTGGGCGGCGCCGATGGTCGCGACGGTCAGCAGGGTGGTGGCGGCTGCGGTGACCAGCTTGCGGTTCAGGGTCATGAAGGGCTCCTCGTACGGTGGCGTGCGGGCCGTTGCGTCGTACACGTACCCGGAGCCCCTCCGGACCACTGTCCCCAAACCGTCACAGGCGGGCAGATCCAGGCAAAGATCGGCGCAGGAAGTCCAGCACCGCCCCGGTCAGGGCCTCCGGCGCCTCCTCCGGCAGGAAGTGCCCCGCGCCGGGGATCACCAGACCGGTCACGTCGGAGGCCGCCGCGCGCATGACCTGCTCGGGCAGGGCGCCGGTGCCGTACTCGGCGCCTATCGCCAGGACCGGGACGGTCAGCGGACCTTCGTCGCGCCAGCGCAGGACCTGGCGGGTGGACGTGTCGAGGGACCGGTAGTACGCGAAGCTGGCGCGCAGCGCGGCCGGGTCGCGCAGCTGATCGACGTACAGGTCGATCGCGTGCTGCGGGATCGCGCCGGGCGTCGCGGTCTTGGACGTGAACTGGTGCCCGAAGTAGATCTCCTCGCGGCCCGCGACCATGCGTTCGTTGATGTCTCCCGCGCTGTTGAACGCGAAGTGCCACAGCATGTCGTTGGTCGCCGGTTCCGACAGCAGCGGGGGAGAGGGCACGAGGCCGGGGATCAGCGCCTCGCTGAGGACGAGCCCGGTGACGCGGTCACGGTGGCTCGCGGCCAGCGCGTAGCCGACGAGCATCCCGAGGTCGTACCCGACGACGGCGAAGCGGTCGTGCCCGAGCCCGGTCATCAGGGCGGCCATGTCGTCGGCGAGGGCGGCGGTGTCGTACCCGGTCTCCGGCTTGTCGCTGGCGCCCATGCCGCGCAGGTCGGGGGCGACGACGGTGAAGTGCTCGGCGAGGGCCGGCATCACCAGGCGCCAGCTGTACCAGAACTGGGGCCAGCCCGGCAGGAGCAGCAGCGCCGGGCCGTCGCCGCCGGTGACGGCGTGCAGGGTCAGGTCGGCGGTCTTGACGGTGCGGCTGGTGAACGTGTCGGTGAACCCGTCGGGCAGGCCCGGTACGTCGGTGACGGTGAACGGCATGGTGATCCCTCCAAGGGGCTAATCGGATAATCGATCCGTTTCGTTCGAGCGTACCGGATGAGTCATCCGATTACACTTCCGGTGTGATCGATGCACCGATGCGCAAGGACGCTGCCCGCAACCGGCAGCGCATCCTCGATGTGGCCCGCCGGCTCGTGGACGACGCGACGCCCTTGCAGCTCAACGACGTCGCCCGGCTCGCCGGGGTGGGGGTGGCGACCGTCTACCGGCACTTCCCGACGCCGGAAGTCCTGATGGAGACGGTGGCGGCGCCCGGCCTCGAAGGGCTGATCGGGGCGGCACGGCAGTCACTGGCCGGCGAGGACCCCTGGGGCGACCTGGCCCGCTTCCTCGGCGCCTCACTGGAGGCGCAGCTGGCCGACCCCTCGATCACCGTCGTACGGTCCGCGCCGCAGCGGGTCCTGCCCCGCACGGAGGAGCTGACGACCGAACTCGACTCCGTCGCCGGACACCTCCTCGACCGGGCATGCGCGGCGGGCGCCGTGCGCGGTGCCGTCACCTGGGACGACCTGCTGCCGCTGATGTGCGGGATCGCCTTCGCGGCGAAGGTGCACGCCGACGACCCGGGGGCGCGGCTGGAGTCGGGGCGGCGCTATCTGAGGGTGGTGCTGGAAGGGCTGCGGGGGTGAGGAGCGGCGTGAGTCATGCGGACGACTTCGGCGCCAGCCAGCGGTAGCGGTCGCCGCATCGGTCGGTGAGCCAGCCGTTGATGCTGGTCAGGGCGCGGTCGTTGATCTGGGCGTCGTGGATGCCGTAGGCCCGCTCCGGGGCGACGGCGCGGACGAAGTCGATGGCCTCGGACGTCTTCAGCCATGACGCCTGCAACGGGACCAGCAGGGTTTCCACCGGGCGGCCGGGGCGGTGCAGGGAGTCGCCCGGGTGGTAGAGGCGGTCCTCCACGAGGTAGCCGAGGTTCGCGCAGTCCGGGAGGCCGCCGTGGACAGGGGCGTGGCGTCCGCCCTGGGCGGTGACGCGGAAGCCCGCCGCCGTGAACTCCTCGCCGGTGGCGACGGCGGTGAAGTCCAGGTCCGGGAGGTGGGCCGAGGCGGGGGCGTGGACGGGTACGCCCAGCCCCCTCAGGCGCAACACGTCGGCGTGGTCGCTGTGTTCGTGGGTCAACAGGACCGCGTCGGCGCCGTCGAGGGCGCCGGGCTCGCTCCAGATCCCGGGGTCGATGACCAGGACGCGGCCCTCGTGCTCCAACCGGACGCAGGAATGGGTGTGCTTGACGATCCGCATCCGTGTGAGCGTAGCCCGGACGTCTACCAGTCGATCCGGGCCGCCACCGGCAGATGGTCGCTCCCGGTCTCCGCCAGCACCCACGAACTCCTCGCCTCCACACCCCGGACCAGGATCTGGTCGATGCGGGCGACCGGGAACGCCGCCGGCCAGGTGAAGCCGAAACCGTCTCCGGCGGCGTCCTGCGCCGAGCGCATCTGTGACGTGACGCCGTCGAGCGCGCGGTCGTCCGTGGTGCCGTTGAGGTCGCCGAGCAGGATCACCCGCTGGTCGCGTTCGGCGGCGAGCGCCTCGGCGAGGGCCTGGGCGTTCCTGTTGCGGGAGTCCGTCCAGAAGCCCGTGCGAGGGGTCACGCGTACGGAGCCGAAGTGGGCGACGTACACGGCGAGCGGTCCGTGGGACGTGGCCACCGTCGTGCGCAGCGCCCGGTTGGCGACCAGTTTCGACTCGGCCGACTTCGTGGCGCCCAGCGGTCCGGCGTCCTGGCGCGTGTCGACCAGCCGCGTGTCCGACAGCGGGAGCTTGCTCCACACCCCGACCGTGCCCTGGACGGAGTGGTAGGGGTAGTCCGCCGCCAGCACCCTCTCGTACGTACCCCTCGCCTGATCCGAGATCTCCTCCAGCGCCAGCACGTCCGCACCGGAGGCGGCGAGGGCGCGGGCGGTTTTGGCGGGGTCGGGATTCTCGGCGCTGACGTTGTGGCTGACGAGGGTGAGGTCGCCGCCGGGGCGGGACTTGTCGAGGAGGTGGTCGCCGAAGAGGCTGAGCCACACCACGGCGGGCAACAGCAGCGCGACCACCGCGGAAGCGGAACGGCGCCACACCGCGACGACGAGCAGCACCGGGACGAACAGGCCGAACCAGGGGAGGAAGGTCTCCACGAGGGAGCCGAGGCCACCTCGGTCGGTGATCCACGCGTGCGTCAGCATGAGCAGCCCGAGGGCGAGGGCCAGCGCGGCCGGCACCGGGCCACGCCTCCAGGGGCCGGGCCGTGGCCGCCGGGTTCCCTCCGGGGCGCTCGGCTCCCTCACCGCCGTATCCGCCTGCGTCACGAGCAGGGCGCCTGTGCTTCGATTCATGCCGCCAGTGAAGACAGCGCACGGTTGCCCCCACGTATGCGGTTTTCGATACGCCGGCGATAGGCGCGGCCTCCTAGCCTGGACCCATGCGTGTCTTGATCGTCGAGGACGAGCCCTACCTGGCGGAAGCCATCCGTGACGGCCTGCGGCTGGAGGCGATCGCGGCCGACATCGCCGGCGACGGCCACACCGCGCTGGAGCTGCTCGGCGTCAACGCGTACGACATCGCCGTGCTCGACCGCGACATCCCCGGCCCGAACGGCGACGAGATCGCCGCCCACATCGTGGCCTCCGGCAGCGGCACGCCGATCCTGATGCTGACCGCGGCCGACCGCCTCGACGACAAGGCGTCCGGGTTCGAACTCGGCGCGGACGACTACCTGACGAAACCGTTCGACCTGAGGGAACTGGTCATGCGGCTCAGGGCGCTGGACCGCAGACGCGCGCACCACAGGCCGCCGGTGCGGGAGATCGCGGGCCTGCGGCTGGACCCGTTCCGCCGGGAGGTGTACCGGGACGGGCGGTACGTCGCGCTCACGAGGAAACAGTTCGCGGTGCTGGACGTCCTGGTCGCCGCCGAGGGGGGTGTCGTCAGCGCCGAGGAACTCCTGGAACGGGCGTGGGACGAGAACGCGGACCCGTTCACCAACGCGGTACGGATCACGGTGTCGGCGCTGCGCAAGCGGCTCGGGGAGCCGTGGCTGATCGTGACGGTGCCGGGGGTGGGGTATCGGATTGAGGGAGAGGGGCGTGGATAGGGGGCCCGGAGCGGCACCTCGGCAAGCTGGTCCTCGTCCCGCCTTCTGCCGGGGCATAGACGCCGTCAGTGCCCCTGACAGCAGCCCCCCACCCGCCCCGCCCCGAGCGCGCCCAGCCGCCGAGCCGCCTCCGTCCGCGCACGCCCCGCCCCGGACCCGGCGTCGTGGACCACCCGCCCGGCGACGAGGGTGTACCGGACGGCCGTCCCCCGGATCTCCTTCACCGGCACCCGCGTGAGGTCCCGGTCGAGCACCATCAAGTCGCCCCGCAGACCCGGCCGTACGGCCCCGGAGGCGTCGTCGTGCAACTGGTACGCCGCGCCCGCGGTGTGCATGACCAGCGACTGCGTACGGGTCAGCCCCTCGGCGGCGTTCAGCGGAGGCTCGTCCGCCAGGGGATTGCTGCGGTCGATCGCGGTCGCGAGCTGCGTGAACGGGAGCAGCGGGTCCACCGGCCAGTCCGAGCCGCCCGCCAGCCGGACCCCCGCGCGGGCGAGGCTGCGGGCCGGGTACAGGCGGGCGTACCGCTCCGGTCCGAGGTACGGCCGCAGCGCGTCGAGGGTGAACGCGGTCGGTGCGGCCCACTGCAACTGCATGCTCGCCACGACGCCGGCGCGGGCCAGGCGGCCGTAGTCGGCGGGGTGCACGAGCTGGAGGTGGGTGATGGTGTGCCTGTGGCGGCTGCGGGCGACGGCCTCGTATGCGTTCAGGGCCGTGCGTACGGCGCGGTCGCCGATGGCATGGGCGTGCATCTGCCAGCCGTCCGCGTCCAGGGTGCGGACGAGCGCCCGGTAGTCCTTGTCGCCGACGTGCAGCTCGCCGCGGTGGTCGGTGGGTCTGCCGTCCGCGTCCAGGTACGGGGTCAGCAGGGCGGCCGTCTGCGCGGGGAACTCCATCACGCCGTCGAGGAACACCTTCGCGGTGGTCAGGCGCAGCGCGGCCGGTCCGGCGTACCGCTTGCGGAGGTCCCGCAGGTACTCGGCCGCCTCGCGGGGCTTCCTGGCGAGGTCGGCGTCGAGCACCAGGGCGGGGGTGATGCGCTGCGGGAGCAGGCCCTTGGCCATGAGGGCGGCGTACGTCCGGATGCTGTTCTCGTCGCTCGACGCGTCCAGGAACGACGTGATCCCGGTAGCCAGCAGCGCGTCGGCCATCCTGGCCTGGGCCTCTTCGAGGCGGTCGGCGCTCGGGGGCGGGATCACGCGGGAGACCAGGGCCTGCGCGTCGTCCTTGAACAGGCCGGTCGGCTCGCCCGCACGGTCGCGGACGATCTGGCCGCCCGGCGGGTCCGGGGTGGTGCGGTCGATCCCCGCGAGAGCCAACGCCCTCGTGTTGACGAGGCTGTTGTGGAAGTCCGAGCCCTGGAGGTGGACCGGGCGCCGCGTGTTCAGCGCGTCGAGCAGCGTCCGGTCCGCGACCGTGCCGGCGGGCAGCAGGCCGACCGGGTTCCAGTCGGTCACCTGGAGCCAGCCGTCCGGCTCCTGCGCCGCCGTCGCGTCCAGCATCTCCTGGAGCCGGGCCTGGAACTGGGGGACGGTCAGACTCTCGTTGCGCAGCGAGGGGTTGAGGGACTGGGCGGCTGCCCCGAGGGGGTGCATGTGCCCGTCCTGGATGCCCGGCATGACGGTGCCGCCACGGGCGTCGACGACCACCGTACGGGGGCCGATGCGGCGGCGGATCTCCGCGTCGGAGCCCACCGCGAGGATCCTGCCGTCGCCGCCGACGGCCACCGCCTGCGCACAGGGGCCGGACCCGGTGAACACCCTGCCGTTCACGACGGCGGTCGCGACCCGGCCGGTGGCCGCCCGCGCCGGCGTGGCCACCGCGAGCGCGCCCGCACCGGCCGAGGCCAGGAACGTACGCCGCCGCAGGGCGGGCTTTCTGAAGGCATCTGACATGTCATCACTCCTCAGCCGACAGCCGGTGTCGCCGGTAGGCTGAGTGATTAACTTCTTAACTACAAGTGGTAGCCGGGGGGTGGATGGCGAGTTCACGTGCCTGGCGGCGCCCCACGCTCGGCGCCGTCGCCGTACGGACCGGGGTGTCCACGGCCACCGTGTCCAACGCCCTCAACGGCACCGGCCGCCTCTCCGAGGAGACCCGGCGCCGCGTCCTGGCCGCCGCCCGCGACCTCGGGTACGCCCCCGCCGGCACGGCCCGCGCCCTCGCGCGCGGGGACACCGGGGTGCTCGGCCTGACCATGACCACGTACGGCGACCTCCCCGTCCCGTACACCGAGATCCCGTACTACGCGCACCTGACCCTGGGCGCCATGGCCGCCGCGCACGAACGCGGCTACCTGCTCCTCACCCTGCCCAGCTCCATGTCGCCGTGGATGTGGCTCACCACCCCCATGGACGGCGTCATCCACGTCGAACCCCGCGCCGACGACCCCGTCCGCGCGATCCTCCGCGAGCGCGGCATCCCCATGGTCAGCGAGGGACGCCCGCCCGTACCCCACCACGGCGACGCGTGGGTCGACGCCGACAGCGGGACGGGCCTGCGCCTCCTGCTGGACCACCTCGCCCACGCGGGCGCGCGGCGCATCGGGCTCGCGCTGCCCCTCCACGACGACGCGTACCCGCACCTGGCGGCGGAGGCGTACCGGTCCTGGTGCGCGCAGCACCACGCACCCGTCCTGATCGAGGAGTTCACGCCGAGGCACTACCCCACGGGGGAACAGGAAGCGGTCGACCGCCTGCTCCACCACACCCCGGACGCGGTGATCGGCCTCTACTCCGACTCGGGCCACACGATCCTGTCGGCCGCCCACCGCCACGGCCTCCGCGTCCCCGAGGACCTCCTCGCGGCCTGCGTCAGCGAGGACCCGGCGTACGCCACGACCACGCCACCCGTCACGACCCTCACGCTGCGCCCCGACTTGTTGGGTGCCGAAGCGGTGGACCTCCTGATCGCGGTGATCAACGCCCGCAGCGGGGTGAACCGCAACCGGCTCGTCGAGCCGGTGCTGATACCTCGCCGGTCCACACAGCGGGGGGCCATGGGGCCGGGGTAGGCAGGAGGGGGTCCCTGTCAGTACCCCTCACAGCGGTGACTCCCACAGGTCGGCGGGCCTCGGTTGGATACGAGGTGACCTTCGGCGGGGAACTCTGCGTACGGCACACGGCGGAGGCTCCGATGACCGACGAGGAAACTACCGACCTACGGTGGAGTCATGACCAGTCTTCAGCTGAACAACGGCGTCACCATGCCCGCCCTCGGCCTGGGCGTCTTCCAGTCCGCCCCCGAGGAGACCACGGCAGCCGTGGAGGCCGCCCTGGCGACGGGCTACCGGCACATCGACACGGCCGCCGCCTACGGCAACGAACGCGAGGTCGGCGAGGGCATCCGCCGCTCCGGCCTGGACCGCTCCGAGGTGTTCATCGAGACCAAGGTCTGGGTGAGCGACTACGGGTACGACGAGACCCTGCACGCCTACGACAAGTCCGCGCGGAAACTCGGCGTCGACCAGATCGACCTCCTGATCCTGCACCAGCCCGCCCCCAAGGACTTCGACCGCACGGTCGCCGCCTACCGGGCGCTGGAGAAGCTCCTGGCCGACGGCAAGGTCCGCGCCATCGGCATCAGCAACTTCATGCCGGGCCACCTCGCGGAACTCCTCGACCGCACCGACGTCGTACCGGCCGTCAACCAGATCGAACTGCACCCCTACTTCACGCAGCCCGAGGTCCAGAAGGCGGACGCCGAGCACGGCATCCTCACCCAGGCATGGTCCCCGATCGGCGGCATCACCTTCTACCCGGGCTGGGGCGAGCACCGCAGGAACGTCCTGACCGACCCCGTCCTGCGCGAACTCGCCGACACTTACGCCAGGACCCCAGCCCAGATCATGCTCCGCTGGCACCTCCAGCAGGGCCGCTCAGCCATCCCCAAATCCACGAACCCCACCCGCATCGCCGAGAACTTCGCGGTCTCCGACTTCACCCTCTCCCTGGCCGACCTCACCCGCATCGACGCACTCGACACGGGCGTACGCAACGGCCCGGACCCCGACGAACGGGACCCGCTGAGCTTGGGGCTCACGATTTCCGAGGCGTGAGCGCGGTGAGTTCCGCCGGGGCGCAGTCCTGGACGACACGGCCGTCGGCCAGCACCAGGACACGGTCGGCGATGCGGAGGGTGGACGGCCGGTGGGCGACGACGAGGACCGTCCGCCCCCGGAACACCGTACGCATCGCCTCGTGGACGGCACGCTCGGTCGGGATGTCGAGGACCGCGGTGGCCTCGTCGAGGACGATGACGGACGGGTTCACGAGGAACACGCGGGTCAGCGCGACGAGTTGACGCTGACCCGCGGAGAAGCGGCCACCGGCATCGGTCGCGTAGCCGTCCGGGAGAGCGGAGATGAACCGGTGGGCGCCGGTCGCCTCGGCGGCGTACCGGATCTCCTCGGGGCTGGCGTCGGGGCGGCCCAGGGCGATGTTCTCGGCGACGGTGCCGGAGAAGAGGAAGCTCTCCTGGGGGACCATGACCACGCCGTGGCGCAGGTCGGCCGCCGAGAGGTCGCGCAGGTCGACGCCGTCGAGGAGGACACGGCCGGCGGTGGGGTCGTGGAAGCGGGCCAGCAGCTTGGCCAGGGTGGACTTGCCGCCGCCGGAGGGCCCGGCCAGCGCGACGGTCCGGCCCGCCGCAAGGGTCAGGCCGAAGCCGCGCAGGACGTCGGGCCCGCCGTCGTAGGCGAAGGAGACGTTCTCGAAACGGACCCCGCGCCCGGCGGGGAGCGGAACGGGGCAGGCGGGTTCGGCGACGGCCGGCCGGACGGCCAGCAGTACCGCGATCTTCCCCAGCGACGCCGCCGCGGCCTGGTACGCGTCCAGAACCCCGCCCAGCCGCAGCGGCTTGTCGTACAGATCCCGCAGATACAGCACCACCCCGGCGTACGCCCCCACCTCCAGCGTCCCGCCGGCCACCCGGTACCCGCCCCACAGCACCAGCCCTGCCACGGCGGCGTTCGCGACGAGGCGTGACGAGGTCACGTACCGCGCCATCTCCAGCTCCGCCCGCTCGTTCTCGTCCCGGTGACGCCGGTCGAGCCCGGCGAACCGCCGCTCGTTGGCCCCTTCACGGCCGAACGCCCGGACGGTACGGATCCCCGCGAACGTCTCCCGCAGGTCACCGGCGACCGCCCCCGCCGCCGTCGAACGCCGGTGATACACCGGCAGCGACCGCCTCCGGAACGACCGCATGGTCCAGCAGACCGGCGCCAGGGCGGCGAGCGCGGCGAGACCGAGCGGCAGGTCGAGCATCAGCAGCGCCGAGGCGATGTACACCAGGGACACCGCCGCGGTGACGATCTGATCGAGACCGCTCAGGAAGAGACCGCGTACGGCGTCGACATCACCGGACGCCCGCGCGGCCAGCGTGCCGGAGGCGTGCTCGTCGTGGAAGGCCACGCTCTGCGCCTGGAGGTGCGTGAACAGCCGCATCCGGATCTCGGCGACCACGCGCTGCCCGATCCCGGCGGACAGCCGCACGAACAGGCTCTGGAGCACACCGGCCGCCGTGACACAGCACGTACAGCCGACGGCTACGGCGACGAGGGGCCCCGCGTCGCCGCCGCGCAGCGCAGGGACGGCCCGGTCGATGGTCACGGCGACGAACACCGGGCCGGCCAGCGCCGCCGCCTGCTGGAGCAGGACGACCACGACGGCCAGCCACAGCCGCCGGACGTCCGCCCCCAGCACCGACCGCAGCAGCCGCCGTGCCGCCCCCGGCGGAGGCGTCGCCTCAAGCGCGTCCATCGGAGCCCTCCCGCAGGTCGAACGTCATCAGGGCCCGGTACGCCGGACTCGCGGCGAGCAGCTCCTCGTGCGTGCCGACGGCGACGACCCGGCCCTCGTCCAGCACCACGACCCGGTCCGCCAGCAGCACGGTCGACGGGCGGTGGGCGATCACCACGGCTGTCGTCGAGGCCAGCACCTGACGTACCGCGTCGTGGACCCGTGCCTCGGTACGCAGATCCAGGGCCGACAGCGGATCGTCCAGCACCGCGAGCCGGGGACGCCGGACCAGGACCCGCGCGAGCGCGATCCGCTGGCGCTGGCCGCCGGACAGCGACAGCCCGTTCTCACCGACGCGGGTGCGCAGGCCCTCGGCGAGCCGGCTGACGAAGGTGTCGGCGCATGCGGCGCGCAGAGCCTGCTCGACGTCGCCCGGCGTGGCCTCGGCTCCCATGAGGACGTTGTCCGCGAGGGTGCCGGAGAACAGGACCGGTTCGTCGAAGGCGACGGACACCGCGGACGTCCAGTCGGCGCGGGGGACGGCCGAGGTGTCGACGCCGTCGAGTGTGATGCGGCCGGTGGTGGGGGCGTACAGTCCCGTGATCAGTGAGGCGAGGGTGGTCTTGCCGCTTCCGGTGGGGCCGACCACGGCCAGCGTCTCTCCGGGGGCGATCCGCAGACTGATGTTCCGCAGGGCTGGGGGACTGCCGGTGGGTGTGTCCGGGTGGCGGAAACCGACGTCGGTGAGCACGAGTTCGGCCGGTCCGCGCCGGGCGGGCGCTGCTTTCGAGAGCGCGGGGCATGAGACCGGTCCAGGCCGGGCGGGCGCGGGGCGTGAGGCCGGTTCACGCCGGGCCGACGCGGCACTCCCCGTACCGCCCCTCTGATCCAGCACCTCGAAGTACCGGTCCGCAGCCGCCGCCCCGTCATGGCACACGGCCAGCAGCCCCCCGCTCTGCTCGATCGCCGGCCGCAGCGCGGCCACCGTCCCCATGAACGCCAGCAGCGTCCCGGTCGACAGCTCCCCGCGCGCCACCTGCACCGCGCCCGCCACCAGCGCACCCGTCATCGCGAGCCCCGGCAGGACGGCGACCGGTACGGCGATGCCGCCGAGCAGCCGCGCCTTGTACGCCTCGGCCTCACGCGCCCGCGCGACCTGCTCACGGAACCGGGCGATCCGGTCGTCGCCGCGACGGAAGCCCTTGATCACCCGGATACCCGTCACCGACTCCAGGACCGTCGTCGTCAGATCGCCCGACAGATCCTGTGCCCGACGGGTCGCCGCCGCGTACCGGGACTCGAACCGGTACGACAGGAAGATCAGCGGCGCGACGGGCGACAGGACGACGACGGCGAGCGTCCACCGCTCCACGAACAGGACCACCGCACCGGCGACGAGCGTGACCGTGTGCACCGGCAGGAACGTCAGCGGACCGGCGACGACCATCCGCACGACCTGCGGATCCGACATCCCCCGCGACAGGAGCTGCCCGCTGGACCACTCGTCGTGGACGGCGACCGGCAGCCGCTGCGCATGCCGGTGGAAGCCGGTCCGCAGCCCCGCCTCGATGTCGGCGAGCGGCCCGGCCGTCACCCGGCGCCGGACACCGAAGAGCACCGCCTCGGCGACTCCCACGAGCAGCAGCGCCAGCCCGCCGAGCACCACACCCGACGGATCCCGCCGGGCCAGCGGCCCGTCGACGATCCATTTCAGAACCTGCGGCATCGCCAGCGCGAGCAGCGCCGCGAGCGCGGCCAACGCCGTCCCCGCCCGAAGCCGCCGACGGTACGGCCGGATATAGGGGTACAGCCGCATCAACGACCGCACGGAGGAACGAGTGTTTTCGTGACAGGGCACGACAGTCTCCCGAGAGAAGTGCCCACCGGTGCGCCGATACGGCGTCTCAGACGGTGAGCGGGGTGCTGAGGGCGATGGGCGTACGAACGGCGGCCATCGACAACACCCCCTTCACTTCCGGTACGTCGGTCCTCCTGCGGCGGCGACGATACACCCGGGCGGCGTAACCCCGCCGGTCTCGGTCAGGGTGCGGGTGGCGTTCGCCGAGGCGTAGATCTACAGGATGCGCATCGGCTCCGGGGGTGTGTCGCCGGTCGGGGCCCGGTAGACCTCGGAGGCGAGCGGCTCCCTCGGCGAGCCTGGACAGTTCGGGGGCATCGGCATTGTTTTCTGGTCGGTCCCCGGCCGTCAGACGGTCGCGTCCTCGACCACGACCCGTCGTACCGTCCGCAAGGTCGACCGGAGACTGTCCGGATCGGTCGAGCCGAGGGCGAGGCGCAGCGCCTGGGGGGTGTGCTTCGTGGTGGTGAAGGGTTCCGCCGTGCTCACCGAGATGTTCAGGCGCGCGAGCGTGGCCGTGAGCCGGTCCGCGCGGGCGTCGTCCGGCAGGGGCAGCCAGGTGAAGTACGAGGAGGGGTGGCCGATCAGCGGTAGTCCCGCCAACTCCTGCGCTGCGATTGTCTGTCGGGCTCGCGCGTCCTCCCGTTTGCGCGCCTCCAGACGGCCCACCGTCCCGTCGTCCAGCCACCGGCACGCGATGGCCGTCGTCAGCGCCGGGGTGTTCCACGTGGTCGCCCGGATCGCGCGCTCCAGCGGCGCGACCAGGTGGGGCGGGGCGGCGACGAACCCGACCCGCAGGCCGGTGGCGACGCTCTTGGACAACCCGGAGACGTACACGGTGATGTCGGGCGCGCTCGCCGCCAGCGGTGGCGGCGGGTCCTCGGCGAGGTAGGCGTACGTGGCGTCCTCGACGAGCAGCGTCCCGTACCGGCGGGCGGTCTCGATCAGCCGGGCGCGGTCGGGCGCGGGCATGATCCAGCCCAGCGGGTTGTGCAGGGTCGGCATCGTGTAGACGGCGCGTACGGGGCGGGTCGCGCACAGCTTCTCGAAGGCGTCCAGGTCAGGGCCCTGGGCGGTGGCGGGCAGGGGCTCCAGGTCGAGGCGGAAGGCCTGCGCGAGGACCTTGAACCCCGGGTAGGTGAGCGCGTCGACCGCGACGACGTCTCCCGGCGCGAGCGTGGCCATGACGGTGACGGCCAGGCCGTGCTGGGCGCCGTTCACGACGAGGACCCGGTCCGGGCCGACGGCGAGTCCCCGGTGTTCGAGGTGCCGGGCGATCGACGCCCTGTCCTGGGCGCGGCCCCGGTGCGGCTGGTAGCGCAGCAGCGCGTCCAGCTCGCCGGAGGTGGCCGTCTCCCGCAGGGCCTGCCGCAGGAGGTCGGCCTGGTCGGGGAGGGACGGGTAGTTGAAGTTGAGGTCGACGGCCTCCGTCGCGATGACCTGCTGGTCGATGCCGTGGCCTTCGGGCACCGCGATGTCCCGTACGAACGTCCCCCGGCCCTGTTCCCTGCTGACCAGGCCCATCGCCTCCAGTTCGGCGTACACGCGTGTCGCGGTCACCAGGGCGATGCCCTCGCGGGCGGCGAGCGCGCGGTGGGTCGGCAGCCGGGCGCCCGCCGTGAGCCGGCCCGCGCGGATGTCGGACGCGAACGTGTCGACCAGGGTCTTGTACCGGGGTGCCGCCATGCCGCGAAGTGTATCCATGACAATTCTTTGACTGTCCTGGCCGCTGGTTCCTACCGTCGGCATTCCCCGCCTACGGAAGGGAACGCCGCCGTGCACATCGCCATCCTCACCTTCGAGGGCTACAACGAACTCGACTCCCTCATCGCCCTCGGTGTCCTCAACCGCGTCAAGGACTGGAGGGTCACCCTCGCGACCCCCGCCCCCAAGGTCACGTCCATGAACGGGGTGGTCGTCGAGCAGATGTCCACCCTTGAGGAGGCCTGCGCCGCCGACGCCGTGATCGTCGGGAGCGGTATCGCCACCCGCGAGGTCGTCGAGAACCCGGCGATCATGAGCGTCCTGCGCGGGCTCGACCCCGAGCGTCAGCTCATCGCCGCGCAGTGCTCCGGCGCGCTCGTCCTGGCCAGGCTCGGGCTCCTCGATGGCATCCCCGCCTGCACGGACCTGGTCAGCAAACCCTGGGTCGTCGCGGCCGGGGTCGACGTCCTCGACCAGCCCTTCTACGCGGACGGCACGATCGCCACGGCCGGTGGGTGCCTCGCCTCGCACTACCTCGCCGGGTGGATCATCGCGCGCCTCAAGGGGCACGAGGCCGCAGAGAGCGCGCTGCACTATGTCGCGCCGGTGGGGGAGAAGGAGGAGTACGTCGAGCGGGCGTGGCGCAATATCACGCCGTATCTCCCGGCTCCGGCACTGACGGGACAGCCCCCACGTTAGGGTGACGAGGGGATACGACGAGGGGGGCTCCAGTGTCAGTGGTCCGACGGCGGAGCGGTGACCTGTGACCCCGGCTCTCCCCCCTCCTTTACGCCGCTGGCTCGGGCTGACCGCGATCCTCGCGGCGCTGGTGGTCGTCGTCCTCGCGATCCTGTACGCCGGTGACAGCGAACCCGGCGGCGCGGACGCCCCGATCTCGACGGCGCTGGAGAAGGCGGGCCCGGGCTGGCGGGACGTCGCCCTGGCCATCGACTTCCTGGGCGAACCCCTCGGCTCCGCGCTGCTGGTCGGCGCGGTCCTGACGGGCTGTCTGCTGCTGCGGCTGCCCCGCGCCGCGCTGCTCGTCGCCCTGGCCGTCGGAGTCAGCGTGGTGACGGCGACACTGCTCAAACACGTGGTGGGCCGCACGATCCATGGCCCCGACAACCTGTCCTACCCGAGCGGCCACACGGCGTTCCTCACGTCGCTCGCGTTGGCGGCGGGGCTGATCGCGGCGGGCCGACTCGGACTGGGCAGGGCGGCGGGCCTAGGGCTGGTCCTGGGCGCCGCGCTGTTCGCGGGCGCCGTCATGGGCTGGGCACAGGTAACGCTGGGCGCGCACTACCCGACGGACGTCCTGGGCGGCTGGTGCACGGCACTGACGACAACACCGGCGACGGCGTGGACACTGGACGTGACTCGCCACGGACGCCGTTGAGGGCACGGGGGAGGGGGCAGGACCGGGGGCACGCCCTCACACCCACGACCGAGCCGCCGAGGGCCCCTCCCACTGATCGCCGAGGGCCTGTTGCCCCGGGAGCCCGGCGCGCGTCGCTGCCGCGTTCGCAGGCCGGTCGTCCCAGCCCTCGACGTCCCCTTCTCACCGGGCGCCGGGGCCCGTTGCCGCCGCGTTCGAAGGCCGATCACCCTCGCCTCCGGTGCCCCTTGCTCTGGTGGCTGAAGGCTGGTTGTCCCAGCCCCGGCTGTCCCCCTCTCACCGCTTACCGACGGCCCGTCCCGGCGCCGACACGCCTCGCCCCCGTGGCCGAAGGCCGGTCGTCCCAGCCCTCGACGTCCCCTTCTCACCGATCGCCGGGGGCCCGTCGTCCCGGGCGCCGGTGCGCGTTGTCGCCGCGTTCGAAGGCCGGTCACCCTGGCCTCCGGCCCGCCTTGCTCTGGTGGCTGAAGGCTGGTCGTCCCAGCCCCGGCCGTCCCCCTCTCACCGATCGCCGAGGGCCCGTCCCTGCGCCGGCCCGCCTTGCCCCCCGTGGCCGAAGGCCGGTCGTCCCAGCCCCCGACGTCCCCCTCCTACCGATTGCCGACGGCCTATCCCCCCGGCCCCCGACGCCCCTCACCCCCGAGCCCGAAGGCCCCTCACACCCGCCTCCGAAACACCGGCTTCACCGCCCGACCCCCCATCCACGGCCCCGGATCCCCCGCATCCAACGCCTTCCGATAAACCGCACAAGCCTGCCCCACCACCTCCACCGTGCAATCCACATCCCCCTCGGTCAACGCACTGCTCACCACGAACGACGGCGCCAGCACCCCGCCCGCGAGCAGGCACCGCAGGAACAGCGTCCGGTACTCCTGCGAAGGACGCCCCTCCGCGTCGAGCGTCGCGAAGACCAGGTTGCTCGCCCGGCCCCGCACCACGACATGCTCCCCGACCCCCATCCCAGCGGCAGCGTCCCGCACCCCCGCAGCCAGCCGCTCCCCGAGCGCGTGCAGCCGGGCCGTGATCCCCTCCTCGACGTACACGCTCTGCACGGCCATCGCGGCGGCCAGCGAGTGCGTCTCCGCCCCGTGCGTCGTCGACAGCAGGAACACCCGGTCACCGGAGCCCCGCAACCCGCCCAGCTCCATCAGCTCCCGGCGCCCGGCGAGCGCGGAGACGGCGAAGCCGTTGCCGAGGGCCTTGCCGAACGTCGAGAGGTCGGGGACGACTCCGTACAGGCCCTGCGCCCCCGCCTCGGACCACCGGAACCCGGTGATCATCTCGTCGAAGATCAGCACGCACCCGTACCGGTCGGCGAGTTCCCGCAGACCGGCGAGGTACCCGGGCGGCGGCTCGGTGTGGGTGGCCGGTTCGAGGATCAGGCAGGCGATGTCACCGTCGCGGGCGAGCAGCGCCTCCGTGGCGGCGAGGTCGCCGTACGGGAACGACACCGTGAGGTCGTTCGACGGGATGCCGGCGGACATCGGTGTGGTCGTGATGAACCAGTCGTCGGTGGAGAAGAAGGGATGGTCGGCGCAGAGGGCGACCCGGGACCGGCCGGTGGCGGCGCGGGCGAGGCGTACGGCGGCGGTCGTCGCGTCGGAGCCGTTCTTCGCGAACTTGACCATCTCGGCGGTCGGCACGGTCGCGAGGAACCGCTCGGCGGCCTCGACCTCGACGATGGACGGCCGCACGAACCCCGCACCCCGGTCGAGCTGCTGCCGCACCGCCTCGGTGACACGCGGATGCGCGTGGCCGAGGCTGACGGACCGCAGCCCGGACCCGTACTCGACGTACCGGTTGCCGTCGACGTCCCACACATGCGCGCCGCGCCCGTGGCTGATGACCGGCGCCAGATGCTCCGGGTACTGGTCGTCGCCCTTGGCGTAGGTGTGCGCGCCCCCGGGGATCAGGGCGTGCAGCCGCTCGTTGGCCTGACGCGACTTCTCCGTGCCCACTCTCATCCCTCCAGCCGCTTGAGAACCTCGGCGAGCCCGGGAGCCTCCATGTCCCGGGGGGACATCGAGGCGGCGGGCAGCGGCCAAGGTATCCCCAACTCCGGGTCGTCGAAAGCGATCGTGACGTCCTCGGCGGGATCGTGCGGCCGGTCGATGCGGTACGACGTGTCGGCGGTCTCGGTCAGCGCCTGGAAGCCGTGCGCACAGCCCGCCGGGATGTACAGGCTCACCTGCGTCTCACCGGACAGCTCGAAGAAGGCCCGGTTCAGGTACGTCGGCGAGGACGCCCGCAGATCCACGACCACGTCGAAGACCCGCCCCGACGAGCACCGCACGAGCTTGGCCTCGCCCGCGCCCGCCCGCAGATGCAGGCCGCGCAGCACCCCGCGCACCGACCGCGACAGACTGTCCTGCACGAAGGCGTCCGGGTCGATGCCCACCGACCGGACGACGTCGGCGTCGAAGGTGCGGCAGAAGAAGCCGCGTTCGTCGGCGTACGGCGTCGGTTCGAACAGATACGCGCCGGTGATCTCGGGGACTGCGGTCGCTTTCAAGGAGCCTCCTGGCTGGACGGGTACAGGACGGTGGTCAGGGCGGCGAACTGGTGCTCCAGGCGCCGCGAGGCCGCGAGGTTGCTGTCGGCGAGCGTCCGCCGCACCTCCGCCGAGCGCTTCTCCAGCTCCCGGAACTGTTCGAGGAGCCGGTCGGCGTCGACGGCGCGCGCCGGATGGCAGTACGGGCCGAGCCCCATCGACGCCATGAGCGCCTCGCTCTTCGCGGCATAGCTGAGCGCGAGGACGGGCGTACCGGTCTTCAGGGCGCAGATCAGATTGTGGTAGCGGACGGCGACGACCGCGTCGGCCGCCGCCATCTCCGTCATCAGGTCGGCCAGCGAGGCCGGTTCGGCGGCGCTGACCAGCGGCGAGTCCACCGCGTCGAGGATCGCGGCGACCACCGACGCGTCGCACGTGTCGCCGGTCAGCAGCCGCACCGGCCGCCCTTCCCCGACGAGCACCCGCACGAACCGGATCGTCCCGTCGAGATACCGGCCGTAGATCTCGTCGGCCCGCGCCCGGTCGTCGTTGCTGCCGTGGAAGTCCATGACGCCGACGCACACCGTCCCCGAGGACGCCGCGGCCACCGGCACCGGCAGCGAGAACGCGAGGTCCGGATAGACCTCGTCCCGCGAGGTGTCCACCCCCATCGCCCGCATCGCGTCACGCGCCTTGTCGTCCCGGTACGAGCGGTACGCCGCGAGTCGCGCCGACCACCGCACCAGCGCCCGCGTCGGCCGGTTCCCGATCTCGGCGGCGCCGACGCAGACCAGCGCGACCCGCGTGCCCAGCAGCCGCCCGCTCGCGCAGAGCAGGAACAGCGCGTACGGGAACCCCCACGGCCGCAGCGGCAGCGTGGCTTCCAGGACGCCCATCCCCGGCACGATCACCACGTCGTGCCGCCGCACCCAGGCGGCCGTACGGAAGATGTCGACGACCTTCCCGAACCCCTTCCCGGCGATCGCCCCCACCCGGGACGCCGTCCGGTACTCGCCCCGGTACCAGTGCAGCCGGGTCGCGGGGATGCCGAACTTCGCCGTCACCGCCTCGGGGCCGCCGCACAGCGCGTCCACGGTCACCGACGGATGCCGGTCCCGCAGATGGCGCAGGACGGCCTCCAGCGACCCGTCGTTGCCGAGGTTCCCGGAGCCGAGCAGCCCGAACACCCCGACGCGCACCGGCTTCACGCCCGCCTCCCCTCACGGCCCGCGACCAGGTCATCCACGGACACGGACAGCTCCGACGGGTCGACCGGCGCCCGGTCCTCGACCCGCTCACCGCCGCCCGTCCGCGCCCGGCTCGTCATCCACGCCGCGAGATGCCCGAAGCACGCCCGCCGGTCCGCCGACGACAGCGGCGCCCGCCGGATCGCGGAGGCGAACCCCCACACGTACTCGGCGAGCAGCCGGGGCGTCGGATGCAGCGGCCCCGCCCGGCGCGGGTCCAGGTTCACGCACCGCGCCCGCTTCGACGGGTTCGCGCGCTCGGCGCGGGTCGGGTGGTCGCGGCGGAAGTACAGCAGCTCCGGCACCTGGTGGAACCGCCCGTGCAGCGCGATCTCGGCGACGAACGTACGGTCCGCGTGGTGGTAGCTGTCCATCGGCTTCACCCGCCGCAGCGCCTCGGCCCGGATCACCCCGTAGAAGTCGTCCCCGCCGGGCTCGAACAGCATGCTGCGGAACCGCTTCGGCGCGTCCGGCGACGCGGTGTCGAGGGTGTACGCGTACGGCACCTTCACCTGACCGTGCTCGTCGATGACCGCCTGGTCGGCGTGGGCGAGGATGACGTCAGGACGCTCGTCCAGCGCCTCCACGCAGCGCTTGAGCAGGTCACGGGCGTACAGGTCGTCGTGCGAGGCCCACTTGAACAGCTCGCCCCGGCACTCCGCGAACACGTGGTTGTGGTTCGGCGTCGCCCCGATGTTCCGGGGGAGGCGCAGATAGCGGATACGGGAGTCCTGCGCCGCGTACTTGCGGCAGATTTCCTGCGTCCCGTCGGCCGAGGCGTTGTCCGAGACGATCAGCTCGAAGTCCTCGTAGGTCTGGCCGAGCAGGGCGTCGAAGGACTCGGCGAGGTACTCCTCGCCGTTGTAGACGGGCAGGCCGATGCTCAGCCTCGGGCGGGCGGTCATGGCGTCCTCACTTCGGGAATCGGATCGGGGCGGCGCTCGCGCAGGGCGGTCCGCAGGTGCAGCCACCACACGGCCGAGCTGGTGACGGTCGCGGCGGCGACGCCCCAGGCCGAGCCGACCGTGCCGGCCAGGGCGGCGCCGCCGAGGCCGCCGCCGACGTAAGCGACGGAGGCGAAGAGCTGGGCGCGCAGGCTGCGCCGGGCCGCGCCGAGCGCGCGCAGCCCGGCCGCCGCGCCCGTGCCGAGACCGGCGCCCGCGACGCCGAGGGCGATCGCCGCGATGAGCTCGGACGCGGAGTGCCAGACGTCGCCGAGCGCGAACTCGCCCAGCCTGCCTGGCACCAGCAGCAGCGCCCCGCCCCACAGCAGCGCGCCGACGGCCTGCCCGCCGCCCAGCAGGAGACAGAACGACCTGAGCCGGTGCGGGGCCTGCCGCAGCACCCGCGCCGCCTCCGGCACGGTCACCAGCGACAGCCCCATCAGCACGGCGAGGAACGGCCCCATCAGCAGCTCCGCCCCCCGCACCGCGCCCACCGCACCGACGCCGACGATCGCGCCGAGACCGTACGCGCGCAGCTGGCTCGCCCCGCTGAGACTGACGTTCTCGACCAAGTACCGGTAACCGAGGTCGCGTTGCTCACGCAGCCAGCCACGGGCCAGGGTCACCCGGGGAAGGATGCCGGACTGGACGTAGCCGTACCCGGCGGCCACCGTCGCCGACGCGCCCCAGGCCAGCACGAACGCGGCCACGCTCCCCACCCGGGCCGCGACCAGCAGCGCCGGGACCAGCGCGACGCCCCACACGACGTCGTTGACGAACGCCTTGCGCCCGGCGCCCGCCGCGAAGAACGCGTACCGCCACGCGTCCTGGAGCAGCAGCCCCGGCAGCATCACGCCGAGACACGCGAACGCGGGCCCCACGCTGCCGCCGAGCGCGAGCCCGGCGACCACGGACACCGCGCCGAGCGCCGCGCCGACGCCGAGCGCCGTCCCCGTCGACCGGGCCACCGCGCCCCGCCACGACCACTCCGGCACCCCGCTGAACCGTACGACCAGCGGGTCGGTCGCAAGGCCCCGCGAGACGTTCAGGACCACGCCGTACGTCACCCACGCGAGGCTGAACACGCCGAACGCGGTCACCCCCAGCGAGCGCGCCACGTACAGGCCCACCGCGAAGTTGCTGATGCTGGAGGCCGCCTGGTCGGCGAGCCCCCAGGACAGCCGCTTCACGAACCCCCGTGCCGGCGTCATGCCTTGATCAGACCCGCGTCGTGCAGCGCGTCCGCCGCCGCGACGACCGTGCCGAACTCCAGCCCGGCCCGCTCGGCGACGTCCAGCAGCGAATGCTCCCCGTCGGAGAGGCTCAGCACCCACAGCATCGCCATCTGCGCCTGCTGCGCGTCACTGCGCCCGCCGAGCGACTCGTACAGCCCCCGGCGCCCCAACTGCGGTTCCCCGTACGGGCTGAGGTTCACGTACCGCCGGTTGCGGTCCAGGACCCCGAACGCCTCCCGGCACACGGCGAGGGTGTCCTCCATCGCCGCCGGGGACACGAAGTCCGGATCGTCCGCCGAGGTGTGGTACTCGGGGTACCCGGCGTACGGGGTCCGGCTGAGCGAGCCCACACCGAGGTCGAACCCGGGGGAGCAGTACTGGCGCTCGTCGTAGCCGTACGGGCTGAACTCCTTGACCAGATGCGGGCGTTCGGCCAGCACATGCCCCATCACCCGGTCGATCTCCGCGTCGCCGCGCCGGCTCTTCTTGTACGTCAACTGTCCCGGGTCCCCGGCGCAGGCCAGCACCAGCCCGTGCTTGACCCGGTCGATCCGCTCCGCGTTGCGGGCCAGCCAGGTGATCGCCCCGATCGTGCCGGGCGCGTAGATGAACCGGTAGGTGTAGTACGGCTGTCGCTCGGCCAGCGCCTTCGCGAGGTAGGTCGCGACCGCGATGCCGGCGAGGTTGTCGTTGGCCAGCGACGGGTGGCAGACGTGGCAGGAGACGATCACCTCGTCGGGGACCTGACCGGGGATCACGTGCTCGGCGTAGGTGAGGTGGCCGTCGGCGAGCGTGGAGTCGATCCGCACCTCGTACTCGCCGTCCGGGAGCGCGTCCAGGGTGTCCTGGGCCAGACAGAAACCCCAGGTCGGCTTGTAGTAGCTGGTGCGGTACGGCACCCAGGACGGATGGTCCGGCAGGGTGTGCAGGTGCTCACGGAGTTCGGCGAGCGGCATCCTCCGCGCCACCGGCACGCTGTAGCCGAGGACATGGAGGCTCGACGCGGCGAAGTCGACGACCCGCCTGCCGGTCGCGTCGGCGACGTACGCGTCCCGGATGTTCCACTCCTGCGGCACCGTCCAGTCCAGGACCTGCGTCCCGGTCGGCACCTCGTGGACCTCCAGCGGCACGTGCTCGCCGACGATCTCCAGCGTCGCGCGCACCCCGTCGCCGGTGATGCTCCGGCAGAGGGGATACAGCCGCTCCACCAGCGCGTGCATCTCCTCGCCGGTCGCACTCACCCGCGCCACCGCAGGGTGTCGTCCACCGCACCGGCCTCGGACGCCGCGCGCAGCACCGCGAGCCGGGTGAAGCGCTCCTCGAAAGCCTCCCGGGTCAGGCCGTACCGGCGGTAGGCGTCGGCGAGTTCGAGGGCGCCGCGCTGCACCGACCACTCGTAGCCGAAGCCGGGGATCGCGGTACGGAACCGGGAGAAGTCCACCCGGTACGAGCGCGGGTCGGCGCCGTTCTCGCCGGTGATCCGCACCTTCGACCCGGCCACCGCCTCGGCGACCTGCCCGGCGATATCGGCGACGGTGACGTTGTTGGCCTCGCTGCCGATGTTGAACGCCCGGTCGTGCACAGCCTCTTGAGGCGCCGTCAGCGCGGCCGTGAACGCGCGCGCGATGTCCGCCGCGTGCACCAGCGGACGCCACGGCGTCCCGTCCGACAGCACCAGCACCTCGCCGGACAGCAGAGCGTGCCCCACCAGGTTGTTCAGCACGATGTCCGCCCGCAGCCGGGGCGAGAACCCGAACGCGGTCGCGTTGCGCATGTACACCGGGCTGAAGTCGGAGTCTGCCAGCGTGTTCAGGTCGTCCTCGACGCGCACCTTGGACTCCGCGTACGGCGTCACCGGGCGCAGCGGCGCGTCCTCGGCCACCAGGTCGTCGCCGCCCGCCGCGCCGTACACGGAACACGTCGACGCGTACAGGAACCGCCGAACCCCCGCGTCGCGGGCGAGGCGGGCCAGGCTGACGGAGGCGTGGTGGTTGATGTCGTAGGTGAGCTGGGGGGCCAGCGAGCCCAGCGGGTCGTTGGAGAGGGCCGCGAGGTGGATCACGGCGTCGAAGCCGGCGACGTGGTCGGCGGTGACGTCGCGCAGGTCCACGCGGTGGCCCGGCGGGTCGGCGGGCGCCGGGCCCAGCACGCAGTCGGCGAACAGGCCCGCGTCCAGGCCGGTGACCTCGTGCCCGGCGGCCGTGAGGACCGGGGCCATGACGGTGCCCAGGTAGCCCTGGTGCCCGGTCAGCAGTACACGCACGTTCAATCCCCCAGGTCGAGAGTGAGTTTGGTGACCGCGAACGCCTCGGCGTAGCGGGCGTGGCATTCGATGCCGCGGATCCTCGCGAGGCCGAGGAACGCCTCGCGGTCGTACCAGGGACGGTGGCGCTGCGAGGCGTAGTGCGTCTGGAGGAGGCGCACCTTCTCCTCGGCGACCTCCGTCGGGAGCGGCTGATAGGCGGACGGGCGGCCGAGGTCGCCGTCCCACTTGACGATCTCGTAGCCGAGCACCAGGTGGTCGCGGAACGCCGTGGTCATCAGCCGCGCGAGACCCCGGTGGTCCTGGTGGGCGTCGTCGGTGCGCGGCGCCAGCACGAGGTCCGGGTCGGTGCGCTCGCGCAGCTCCTCGACGGCAGCCTTGGCCTCCTCCCAGTGCGCCGGGAAGCGGCCGTCCGGCAGCTTCAGCACCGTCAGCCGCAGGTCGGCGCCCGGGCAGAACGCGGCGAGCGCGTCGCGCTCCTCCTGCTCCCGCTCGGTGCCCGCGCCGGACAGCACCAGCGCGTCCACCCGGACACCCGGGTGCGCCCGGCACAGCGCCAGCAGCGTGCCGCCCGCCCCGATCGCGATGTCGTCGCAGTGCGCCCCCACGGCGGCGACCCGCTCCAGGCGTCCGGCGCCGAGGCGGATCACACCCGCTCCCACACGGCCCACGGACGCTCACCGCGCGCGTACGCCTCGTCGAGCGCGGCCCGCTCCTTCACGGTGTCCGTCGGCTTCCAGAACCCCCGGTGCTGGTGCGCCACCAGCCGTCCCCGCTTGGCGAGTTCGGCGCAGCCGTCGGCGACCAGGTCCCCGTTCTCCGGGATGTGGTCGAAGACCTCCTGCCGCAGCACGAAGTAGCCGCCGTTCTCCCACAGCGGCAGATCGCTCACCGGCGTGATGCCCCCCACCAGGCCGTCGTCCCCGAGGTCCACGCAGTGGAACGACGACTGCGGCGGCACGACCATCATCGACGCCCCCGCGTCCCGCTGCGAGAACCGGTCGATCATCTCCGGCAGCGGGGCGTCGGTCAGCACGTCCGCGTAGTTGGCGAGGAACATCTCGTCCCCGTCCAGGTGCTCGCGCACCCGCCGCAGCCGCTCCCCGATCGGCGACTCCACGCCGGTCTGCACGAACGTGATCGTCCAGTCCGCGATGTCCGTGGACAGCAGCTCGGTCTGTCCGCGTCTCAGCACGAAGTCGTTGGACGTCGTCTCCTCGTAGGTGAGGAAGAAGTTCTTGATGTGGTCGGCGCCGTAGCCGAGGCACAGGATGAACTCCGTGTGCCCGAAGTACGCGTAGTAGCGCATCACATGCCAGATCAGCGGGCGCGGACCGACCATCGCCATCGGCTTGGGCACGTCGTCGGAAGCACCGCTGCGCATCCGCAGCCCGTAACCGCCGCAGAACAGGACGACCTTCACGACTTCACCTCGACAATGCTCAGTTCCGGGACGGGGAAGACCAGCCGGCCGCCCCACTCGTGCACGAAGGCCAGCTGCTCGGTGAGCTCGGCCCGCAGGTTCCACGGCAGGACCAGGACGTAGTCCGGCCGGTCGGCGCTGATCTGCTCGGGCGCCAGGATCGGGATCCGGGTGCCCGGCGTGAACCGGCCGTGCTTGTAGGGGTTGCGGTCGACCGTGTACGGCAGCAGGTCGGGGCGGATGCCGCAGTGGTTCAGCAGCGTGTTGCCCTTGCCGGGCGCCCCGTACCCGACGACCGTCTCGCCGCGCTCGGCCGCCTCGACGAGGAACCGCAGCAGGTCCCGCCGTACGGTCGCCACCCGGGCGGAGAACTCCGTGTACCCGGACAGCTCCTGGAGCCCGGCCGCCTTCTCCCGGTCCAGGACGTCCGTCACCCGCTGGGACGGCTCGCCCGCGACCTCCGCCGGGCGCGCCCACAGGCGGATCGAGCCGCCGTGCGTCGGCAGCAGCTCGACGTCCACCAGCGCCAGGCCCCCGCTGGCCAGCGCGCGGATCGCGGCGGCGACCGAGTAGTACTGGAAGTGCTCGTGGTAGATCGTGTCGTACTGGTTGTCCTCGATCAGCGTCAGCAGGTGCTGCACCTCGATCGACACCCAGCCGTCGTCGGCGACCAGGGCGCGCAGCCCCTGGGTGAAGCCGACCACGTCGGGGATGTGCGCGTACACGTTGTTGGCGACCACCAGATCCGCCGGACCGTGGTCGGCGCGCACCTCGGCGCCCGCGTCCGGGTCGAGGAACCGGGTGATCGTCGGCACCCCCGCCTCCCGCGCGGCGGCGCCCACGTTGACGGACGGCTCGATGCCCAGGCAGCGCATCCCCCGGTCCACGACGTGCTTCAGGAGGTAGCCGTCGTTGCTGGCGACCTCGACCACGAACGCGTCGGGCCCGAGCCCCAGGCGCTCGACGGCGCCCGCGACGAACGTGCGCGCGTGGTCCACCCACGAGGTGGAGTAGGACGAGAAGTACGCGTACTGCGTGAACGTCTCCTCCGGCGTGATCAGCGGCGGGATCTGCGCGAGCCAGCAGTCCGTGCACACCCGCAGGTGCAGCGGATACGTCTGCTCCGGCAGGTCCAGCTGGTCGGCGGCGAGGAAGCTCTCGCACGGCGGTGTCGCCCCCAGGTCGACCACGCTCGCGAGCGCTTGTGAGCCGCAGAGTCGGCATCGTGTCATCTAGTGGTTCCCCCCACTCGACTGTGTCCGCCCCGCGATCGCGGAGCGGTACCCCTCCAGCAGGCGTGTCAGCCCGACAGCCGGACTGAACCCCTGCTCGTAACGGCGCCTGGCCGCACGCCCCATCTCCTGGTCGGCGCCGGTGATCCGGCGCAGGCAGGACGCCAGTGAGGCCGGGTCGCCCGGCCGGTGCAGCAGCCCGCTCACCCCGTCCTCGACGAGTTCGGTGAACGCCCCGTGCCCGGCGGCGACCACCGGCACCCCGGCCGCCATCGCCTCCACGACGACCAGGCCGAACGCCTCCTGCCACGTCGACGGGGCGACCACGGCGACCGACCGCGCGACGGCCTCCCGGCACTGGTCCGTGTCGTACAGGCCGACGTACCGCACGTCGTCCCGGCCCGCGGCCCAGGCGGTCACCTCCGCCTCCAGCGGCCCCGTCCCGGCGATCACCAGCGGCACCCCCACGCCACCGCCGGCCGCGACCTCGTCCCACGCGGCCATCAGCAGCCGCACCCCCTTGGCCTCCGCGAGACGGCCCAGGAAGAGGAGGTGCTCGCCGGGGCCCGTGCGGGCGATGCCCGGTTCGGGGACGAAGTTGTGCTTCACCGCCAGCAGTTCGGCCGGCATCCCGGACCGCACGAGGATCTCGCGCTGGGCGGCGGAGATGCAGAAGAACCGCTCCACTCCGGACCACCAGCGCCGCCGGTTCACCGCCAGGCTCAGCGCGAGCGGCACCGTGGCGAGGCGCGAGCCCCGGTAGCAGCCGTGCCGTACGGCGGGCAGCGGCGCCCTGCCGACGCACGCCGAGCACGGCTCGCCGCCCCGCTGGAGCGTGCCCGGCGCGCAGACCTGCGTGTAGTTGTGCAGGGTCGCCACGGCGGGCACCCCCGCGTCGGCGCAGGCCGCCAGCACGGCCGGGGACAGCAGCGGGAACACGTTGTGGACGTGCACCACGTCAGGCCGCTCGGCCCGCAGCCGCGCCGCCAACTCCCTTCGCACGCCCGGGTTCCACGGCACCAGCAGCGGCAGCGCGGCCTTCGACGGCAGGGAGCGGGCGGCGATGTCGTCGCTGCGCCGCTCGAACACCCCGACCCGGTGGCCCGCCTCCCGCAGGAGCGCCACCTCCTGGTCGACGACCTTGTTCTCACCGCTCGGCTGCGCCGAGGCGTAGCGGTTGTGCACCACGAGGACGTGCACGGTCAGTTCACCTCCGACGGCAGACGGGAGACTCCGGGCGCGGTGTTCACCGGTGCCGCCAACAGCGAGCCGGCGAGCGCGAGATGCAGCAGATACGGCGAGGCGTCACCCAGCCCGGCCTCCGTGTACGACGCGATCGCGCAGTAGCTGATCAGGAAGATCGCGCAGGCCCGAGCGAGGGACGGCGGCCTCAGCAGCGCGACGGCGGCCAGCACGACGAGGAACGCCGCGACCAGCCCGACCCCGGCGAAGCCCTGCTCGTTGTAGACGGCCAGCCAGCTGTTGTCGATCGGCAGGCCCGCGAACGACTTGTCGCCCAGGCCCACCCCGAAGAGCTCCTCCGTCGGCGACCGGGGCGCCGCGAGCAGCGCGTCCCACACCTTCGCCCGCCCGGTGAGACTCGTGAAGTTCTCCTGGCTCTGCCCGCGCAGGAACCACGCCTGGAGCAGCGAGCTGAACCCCACGGCCGCCACGGTCGCGGTCAGCACCGACCAGGAGAAGAACCGGCGCGCGGACGAACTCGTCAGCACCAGCGACACGATCGCCAGCGTCAGCCCGACCAGCAGCCCGAGCGTCGCCGTCCGGGTGTGGGTCAGCGCGAGCAGCACCAGCGACGGCACGACGACCAGCGCCGCACTGCGCCGGTCGGTCCGCCCGCCCAGCAGGAGCAGCACCGAAAGACCGATGATCACCGCCGCGTACTGCCCGATCTGCGGCGGCGTCAGCGGCCACAGCGCCCCGACCAGCCGCCCCCCGTACAGCTCCGGCAGCGCGGCGCCCGGCGACACCACCAGGCCCGCCGCCACCGACATCAGCACCGCGAAGTACATCCGGATGTGGTGCCGTACGAACGTGTCGCCGCCGTCCCACCAGCGGGTCAGCAGCCACAGCGTGCCCACGAAGAGCGCGAGGCGGGCGCACCGGAACAGCGCCCCGAACCCGGACTCCAGGTGCACGCTGGACAGGACACTCACCACCAGCAGCAGACTGAGCAGCAGCAGATAGGCGCTGCCCCGGACCTTCAGCCGCAGGTTCAGCGCGAGCGCCAGCGTGAACGCCGCCACCAGCGCGCCCATCGTCACCATCTGGATCAGCGACCGGGGGATCGGCACGACGGTCTTCGCCCCGGCCGAGCCCAGCGTGTTGAGGATCAGCAGCCCCCACACCGTCCCGACGAGCCTCGGCGCCCCCATCTCAGCCGCCTTCCCGCGCGCGGAAGGTGCTGCCCGCGTCCTGCCGGTACGGCGCGCTGCGCCACTGCCCGGCGTCGAGCGTGCGGCTCGGGTCGTGGACGACGAACGTCCACGGGCCGGCGTACTCGTTGTGGTACCAGCGGTTGCCCTGCTTCAGCGTGATCGCGTCGGCGACCCCGTCGCCCTGGTACGGCGACCAGTCCGGATAGGTGCCGTAGTTCGCCAGCACCGCCATCCGGTCGCACAGCGTCGTGCAGCCGACGGCCGCCTTGTCCAGCACGAACCGGTTGTCGTGGATCTCCACGCGCTGCGTCTTCCACCGGCAGTCCGAGAACAGCGGCGCCTTCGTGATCCCCGGCCGGGTACAGCCGGCGGTCTTCTTCACCAGGAGAGTGCAGTCGCCGGACGACGTGTTCGCCGGGCTGTTGCAGAACCGGTCGGCGTTCTCCCACAGGGTGATCCCGGACCAGTTGTTCTCCAGGACGTTGCGGTAGACCTCGATCTTGTCCGTGCGCGCCCGGACGCGCGGCTCGCCACCCGACTCGGACAGATAGACCGTCGCGAGCGGGAAGGAGTCGCCGCGGTCCGCGTACCGGCGGCCCTCGACCTTGTTGTTCCCCCGGATCGTGTTGCCCCGGATCACCGCGTTGTAGCTGGTCTCGTAGATCAGCGCGGCCCCGTCGTTGTCCTCCAGGACGTTGTCCTCGATCAGGAAGTCGTTGTTGTTGGTGTCCGCCCACAGCCCGGTACCCCGGTTGGAGTGCACCCAGTTGCCCCGTACGTCGGCCCCGTCGACCGCCCAGAACTTGATGCCCCCCGTGCAGCCGCAGCCGGGCTGCTTGCGCTCCCAGTCGCCGGTGTTGTTCCCGGTGATCTCGTTCCCCTCGACCACCAGGCCACTGATCCGGCCCGACTTGTACGCGTTGATGCCGTACTGCCCGTTGCCGCGCAGGCAGTTGGCGCGCACCTGCTGCCGCGCCCCGGCCATCAGCCCGGCCCCCGAGTTGTGCTGGATCGTCGTGTGCTCGATCACCCACCCGTCGGCCGAGTCGTGGTTGACGACCCCCTCGTCGTGCGGCGCGACGAAGTTCTGCACGGTCAGATAGCGCACGGAGACATCGCGGGCGGGCCCGCCGAACGCGTACTGGTTGACCTTCCGGCCGTCCAGCACCGCACCCGGCGCGCCCACATAGCGGTCCCCGTCCTTGGGGATGACCTGGGCGTACCGGTCCGCTTCGAGCCGGTGCGTGCCCGGGCGCAGCCAGAACGTCGTGCGCGGGGGGCTGCTCTTCGTCTTCTCCGCCAGATCGCCGGGTACGGCCGGGTCGACGGTCACCGCGCCCTTCGGCGCCGACGCCGGACCGGCCGCCGGCTTGGCGCACACCCGGGCCACCGACGCCGACACGGACGTGGCCGGCGTGGAGGTCGGCTCCGGCTTCGCGCCCGGCGCGCTGTCGCAGCCGGCCACCGCCAGCAGGGCGAGCGCCGCCGCCCAGGAGTACCGCCTCTTCCTGCTCACCCTCCGCCCCCTCAGCCGTGGAACCTGAGCACGGTGACGAACCCCTCGACGCTCCCGGTCGAGCCGGTGCCGACCAGCGTCGTCGCGGGTTCCTTGCGCCCGAAGCCGGGGGAGTACCAGCCCAGCGGCGGATCGCTCTCGCCCCGGTGCGCCCGCCACTCCAGCCGCCCCGGCAGATCGAGCGTCGCGGACCGCTCCTCGCCGTCCCGCGTCCACGTCAGCAGCGCCCGGTTCTCCTCCAGGCGCGCGGTGACCGCGGGGCCGAGGTGGAACGCGAGCCGTACGGCACGCCGCTCGCCGGGCACCTCGTCGACGATCCGCACCTCCCGGTCCGCCGACGTCAGTTCGACCCACCGCCGGTGTACGGAGGGCCCGTACCCGTCGTGCTCGGCGCCCCAGCGGCCCACCCCCGCCTCGGAGGTGTCGGCGACCAGGACCCGGCTGCGCGCGTGCCGGGTCCACAGGAACGGGCCCCCGGACGCGGACTGGTCCTCGCCGTCCAGTTGGAGGGTGTTGTGGCCGAGCGTCGAGCGGAAGTACCACCGCCACGCGGGCTGCCCGTGGTAGCAGTACGTCCCCGGGTCGGCGAGCACGTCCACCCCGTCGTGGCGCACCTCCACGGACAGCGCGTCCGCGTGCGCATGTGCGGCGATCGACAGGAACCCGTGCGGGCCCCCGTCGCACCGGCACCAGATCTCCCCCGGCCCGCGCAGGACGGTCAGCCCCGCGTCCGCGAAGTGCGCGGGGCGGCTCGCGGGACGGTCGCCCCGCTTGTACGGCTCGACGAGCGCGGCCAGCAGCGGAGTGCGGACGTCGGTGCCGGTGACCGTCGGCCACCAGCCGAGCCGCCCGAACAGCGCGTCCCCGGTGGCCAGCAGCGACGCCCAGCGGTCCGTGCCCGCGCCGTCGACGACCAGGCCGTACCCGTCGTCCGCGTCGCCCTGCCGGGGCGGGCGCAGACGGCTGTCCACGACGGCCGCGAGCGCGTCGGTCATCCGCAGCAGCACCAGCCGGACCGACGGCGGGACCGGAACGCCCGCCGTATCCGCCTCGGCCAGCGCCGCGAGACCCAGTTCGAGGACCAGCCCGTGGTACTCGGTGGCCAGTTCGCGGTTGAGGCCGGACGGGAAGGTGTTCCGGCGCAGATGCCGCTCCAGGGACCGCAGGGCGTCGCCGCGCCAGCGCTCCGAGGCCGGGAACCAGTCGAAGGCGCAGGCCGCGGCGAACTGTCCGGCGGCCTCGGCGACGATGTGGTTGTTCGCCGACGAACCCCGGCTCGGGAAGGCGGCCAGCCAGCGCTGGTGGTGCCAGATCTGGCGTACCGCCACCGGGTTGTCCTCGAACAGGGCGGTCACCTCCGGCCACTCGTCGAGCAGCCTGCGGATCCACACCCACGACAGCAGCCGGATGCCCAGCTCGATACCGCTCGTCCAGTGCACCCCGCGCAAGGGCGCGTTGGCCGACCACCACGACTGGAGGTGCGCGGCGACCCGCTCGGCGTACCGCTCGTCGCCGGTGACCGCGTAGGCGGCGGCGAGGACCGTCAGGTACTGGTGCCGGGACGGCTCCCAGATCTGCTTGATGTCCCCGACGGTCTCCTCGTCGCGGTACGGCACGTCGAAGGCGTACCCCCAGGGCGCGCGCCGCCCGGTCTTCGGGTCGTACCACCAGTCCGGGGCGTCCAGGTCGTCGCGGACCACGCCGAAGAACTCGCCGTGCCCCGCCATCAGCCGGTCCGCCTCCGCCACCAGCCGCTTCACCGCGTCCGGCGGTACGGAGGCGAGTGCCTGCGGCGGCAGGACGGCGGTGAACCGGGCGCCGGTCACGTCCGGGCAGACGGGCCGCGCCGACCGCCACCGCCGCCTGCGCACCGCGTCCCCGGCGCGCCCGGCGACCTCCGCCGGACCCATCCGCGACAGCCGCCGCAGGTACCACCGCGCGTCCATGCTCATCGCGCCCCCGCCAGCGTCACCGGCACCCCGTCGGCCACGGAGGCCCGCACGGCGAGGGTCGCGGCCGTGGTGGCGGCCAGCGATGCCAGCGGCACCGGCATCGGGCCGCCGGTCCGCACCGCCTTCACGAACGCGGCGAGTTCGGCGTTCTGCCCCTTGTCGCGGGCCTTCGGCAGCCGGGAACTCACCCACCGCTTGCGGTCGTAGACCGAGGCGCGCACGAAGTCGTCGAGCCGCAGCACCTTGCCGTCGGCGACCAGGTCCAGGGTCTCCTTCGGGAAACTCGATGCGCCGCCCGTGACATAGCTGATCGTCGCGGTGGAGTCGTCCGGGTAGCGCAGGATGACCTGGAGGTCTTCGTCACCCACGGCGTACACCGAGACCGGGTCGGCGTCGAGCAGCCAGCTCGCCGTGTCGACGAAGTGCCCGCCCTCACCGGCGAACCGGGAGCCCTCGGTGCCCTGCCGGAGGTACCAACTGCCGTGCGTGAGCTGCCCCGCGTTGACCAGATAGCGCAGGGACGCCGGGCCGCTCCTGGCACCGAACCGCTCCTTCGCCTCCCGCAGCAGGGGCGCGAACCGGCGGTTGAACCCCACCTGGATCCGGTCGTTGCCGGACTCCTCGACCGCCGAGAGCACCCCGGCCAGCTCCTCCTCACTGAGCGCGAGGGGCTTCTCCACGAACACCGCCTTGCCCGCGAGCAGCGCCCTGCGGGTCAGGTCGGCGTGCGAACTGTGGCGGGTGACGACGAACACCGCGTCGATCGCCTTGTCACCGAGGACCGCGTCGAGATCGGTGGTCGCCTCGGCGAAGCCGAACTTGCGCTGAGCGTTGGCGGCGGAGAGGGCGGTCGTGGTGACGACCGTGGCGAGTTCGACGCCGTCGCGGCCCGTGAGGTGGGGGAGGAGCATCGAGGTCGCGTAGTTGCCGGCGCCGATGAAGGCGAGGCGTACGGGGGCCGTGGTGCTGCGGGGCGCGGGCTTCGGCGCGGGGGGCATGCGTACGGAGGGGACGGTCACTGTCGGCGCCTCGGCCACGACCGTGCTCTCGGGGTACCGGAACAGCACGGCCACGGCCTTGAGGTCGCCGTCCTTCAGGCTCCGGTACGTGTCCACCGCGTCGTCGAAGTCCGCGACGTGGGAGACCAGCGGCTCCACGTCGACCCGGCCGCGCGCGACGAGGTCCAGGAAGCACGCCAGGTTCCGGCGCTCCGTCCAGCGGACGTACCCGATCGGGTAGTCCCGGCCGTCGAGTTCGTACTCCGGGTCGTAGCGGCCGGGGCCGTAGCTGCGGGAGAAGCGGACGTCCAGCTCCTTCTCGTAGTACGCGTTCCACGGCAGGTCGAGACGGCACTTGCCGATGTCGACGACCCGGCCCCGGTCCCGGCTCAGCCGCGCGGCCAGCTCGACGGGCTGATTGCTGCCGCCGCCCGCCGCCAGATACACCTGGTCCACGCCGTGGCCGTCGGTCAGGTCCACCACCGCGGACTCCACGGCCGGGGACGCCGGGTCGCCGCAGGCCACCGCGCCCAGCCGCGCGGCGAGTTCGCAGCGCGCCGGGTCGGGGTCGGCGCCGACGACACGCACCCCCGAGGCGGCCAGCAACTGCACCACGAGCTGCCCGATCAGCCCGAGGCCGATCACCAGCGCGACCTCACCGAGCCGGGACTCACCCTGCCGGACCCCCTGCAACGCGATCGACCCGACCGTCCCGAACGCGGCGTGCCGGGGCGCGAGGCCGTCCGGCACCGGGGCGTACAGGTTCTTCGGCACCCAGTTCAGCTCGGCGTGCAGCGCGTGCTCGTTGCCCGCGCACGCCACCAGGTCGCCGACCTTCACGTCGTCGATCCCGTCGCCGACCTGCTCGACGACCCCGCACAGCGAATAGCCCAGCGGCGTGTAGGAGTCCAGCTTGCCCATGACCTTGCGGTAGGTCGCGGGCACCCCGTTCACGGCCACGCTCTGCACGACCTTCGCGACCTGGTCGGGGCGCGAGCGGGCCTTGCCCAGCATCGACATGCCGGCCTCGGAGACCTTCATCAGCTCGGTGCCGGTGGAGATCAGCGAGTAGGCGGTGCGCACCAGCACCCCGCCCGGCTTGCACCCCGGCACCGGCACGTCGAGGAGAGCCAGCTCGCCGCTCTTGTAGTTCTGTACGACCTGTTTCACCCGAAGCCTCTTCGTCTCTCTACGCCGTCAGGGGAGCGGACCCGGAGGTCGCGCCTCGGTACCAGTACTCAAGGGTCAGGACGTGCCACAGATGCTTGGAGAAGTCCCGCTGCCCGGCGGCGTCCTCGGCGACCATCCGCGCGAGCGCCTCCCGCCGCAGGAACCCGGACCGCACAAGGACCCCGTCGTGCACCACCTCTTGGACCAGCGGCGCGAGATCCCGGCTCATCCAGGCCCGCAGCGGGGCGCTGAACAGGCCCTTGGGCCGGTACACGATCTCCCGGGGCAGCACGGAGAGGGCCGCCTCCTTCAGCACGGCCTTGCCCTGCCGCCCGGCGATCTTCCGGTCGCCGGGCACCGCGAACGCCGCCTTCACGACCTCGACGTCCACGTACGGCACCCGCACCTCGGTCGACGCGGCCATGCTGGAGCGGTCCGTGTAGGCGAGGTTGAGGCCCGGCAGGAACATCCGGGCGTCGCCCAGGCACATGCGGTTCACGAAGTCGTCGAGGTCGTTGTCCTCGTAGGTGTCCGCGTGCTCGGTGAGCACGTCGTCGACCGTCCCCGCCAGGTCCGGGTCGATCAGGCCGAGGAGTTCGGCCCGGTCGTACAGCGTGTAGCTGCGCCGGAACGCGGTCTCCTCCGGCAGGTCCGCGAAGGACAGGAACCGCTTCGCGAACCGCACCGACCGGTACCCCCGGCGGGCGGACGCGACCGGCAGCCGGTCCACGACCCCCGACAGCCCGCGCCGCAGGGGACGCGGCACGCGCTGGTAGCGCAGCGCGAGGAGGTTCGCGAGGTGCTTGCGGTACCCGGCGAACAGCTCGTCCGCGCCCATCCCCGACAGCATCACCTTGACCCCGGCCTCCCGGGCGGCCGTGCAGATCAGGAACGTGTTGATCGCGGCCGGGTCGCCGATCGGCTCGTCCAGGTGATAGGTCATCCGGGGCAGCAGGTCCAGGACGTCGGGCGCGATCTCGATCTCGTGCAGGTCGACCCCGAACCGCTCGGCGACCTGCCGGGCGTAGCGCAGGTCGTCCGGCATCGCCTCGAACTTGGAGTCCTCGGCGCGGAACCCGATCGTGTAGGCGGAGATCCCCGGCCGGTCGCGGGCCGCGAGCGCGGTCAGGTAGCTGGAGTCGAGCCCGCCGGACAGGAACGTCGCCACGGGTACGTCGGACAGGAGGTGACGGCGGGTCGACTCCTCGACGACGGCCGCGATGTCGGGTTCCTTTTGATGCCGGGCCTCGGCGGCGACGTCCCGCAGGTTCCAGTACCGCCCGCGCTCCACCCGCCCGTCGGGCCGGATCCGCAGCCAGCTCCCCGGCGGCAGCTTCTCCGCCTCACGGAACGCGCACCGCGAGTCCGGCACCCAGTAGTAGAGGAGCGAGGCCACCAGCGCCGCGTGGTCCACCTCCAGCGAACCGCCCGTCACGGCGGCCAGCGCCTTCAGCTCGGAGGCGAACACCAGGCCCTCGCCGCGCCGGATCAGGAACAGCGGCTTGATGCCGAGCTGGTCGCGGGCGAGGACCAGCTCACCGGTCCGCTCGTCGAACACGCCGAACGCGAACATGCCGCGCAGCCGGGGCAGACAGTCGGTGCCCCAGCGCCGCCACGACTCCAGCAGGACCTCGGTGTCGGAGGTGCCCCGGAACCGCGCCCCGGCGGCTTCGAGCTCGGCGCGCAGCTCGGGCGCGTTGTACAGCTCGCCGTTGTAGGTGAGGACGAGACCGTCCTTCGCCATCGGCTGGGCGCCGGTCTCCGAGAGGTCGATGATGGCCAGCCTGCGGTGCCCGAGGTGCACCTCGCCGTCACCGGCGGGGTGGCCGTAATGACCGGACCCGTCCGGGCCCCGGTGGGCGAGGACGCCGGTCAGCCGGTCCGTGACGGCCTTCCCGTCCGGCCAGCGGTACGTGCCTGCGATGCCACACATGTCCTACCGCGCTTCCTGGTCGCTGTCCGGGACCCGCGTCGCCCACTTCGGCAGCCGCTCCACCCCGTTCTTCCGTAACAGCCGGGGCGGCGCCGGGGGCCGTTCGGCCCACAGCGTGCCGTCGGTCCGGTCGCGCGGATCGGGGTCGATCAGCACCACGCCGACCACCTCGACCCGCTGGTCCGCGAGCTGCCGCGCCACCGTGTGCAGCCACGCCGCGCTGCCGTGCCCGGCCCGCACCACGAGGACGGTCTTCGTGCCGAGGTACCGCAGGTCGGTCCAGGCGGTGCCGGGCGCCACCGAGCCGACGCCGATCTGACGTTCCGCCGGGACGGCCGGGGCCGTGGTGACGACGGTCGGGTCACCCGGCTGCGGCTTGCGCTTGGCGAGACGCGATCCCGGCAGTGCGTCCACGACGGTCACCGGACCCTCCGCCACCAGGGCGCGGGCCAGGTCCAGGGCGATCACCCCGGTGCCCCGCGCGCATCCCAGTGCCAGCAGCGACACCGGCTCCGCCGAGGCGCGCACCGTGCGGGCCAGCGACGCGGTGAGGCGTTCGCGGGCCGCCCGGTTCCGGCGCCGCCCCCACAACCGGGGGGAGCGCAGGGGCAGTTCGGCGATGGCCGAGGCGTTCAGGTTCGCCGCGATCTCCCGGCGCAGGACGGGACGGTCCGCGACCACCGTGCCCACGGCGGACACCGCGAGCCCGAGGACGAACCCGAGGACCAGGCCGATCACCCCGTCCGTGGCGGCGGCCTTCGGCAGGGAGTGGCTCAGCGCGCGCGGCGCGTCCACGATCTGCGTGCCGGCCACCAGCCGGGGCGTGCCGATCCTTGCCTCCGCCGCGCGCTGCCCGAAGTCGGTGATCCGCGCGGTGAGTTCGGCCCGGCGGGCGAACAGCGACTCCTGGTCGGCCGACGCGTTCGGCCCGGTCTGCCCCGAGCCGTCGGTGATCGCCTGGTTGACGCGGGCGAGGTCGGCCTCCAGCCGGTCCCGCTGGTCGAGGAGCCCCTTCGCCTCGGCGTCCGCCGCCTGCTGGATGCGCCGGACGTGGTCGGCGACGAAGGCGTCCGCGAGCGCCTTGGCGCGGGCCACCGCCTGGGCGTCGGTGGCGCCCGTCACCGTGATCTGGAGCAGGTTGTTGGTCAGGCCGAGACCGCTGTAGTCCCCCATGAAGTCCTCCGGCCGGTCCGGGGACCTGAGGGCCTTCAGGGCGGCGTCGGCGATGCGTGTGGTGCTCAGCAGGGCGACGTCCGTACGGATCAGGGTGCCGGGGTCGTTCGGCTGGTCCGCCTGGTGGGCGACCAGCACCTTGGCCACCGCCGTCGGCGCGGGCGGCAGCAGCACCGGCACCGAGGCGCCGGCCGTCAGCCCCAGCACGGCCGTCGCACACCACAGGCGACGGCGCCTGCGCACCGCGACCACCAGCGCCTGGAGGTCGAGCAGGGGAGCGGATTCCGGTGTCGTCACCCGGCGCCTCCCGTCGCGAGGGCCGCCGGGCGGCGGTTGCCGGCCCGGGACGCCCGCGTCGTGACGGGCGCGGCGAGGACGACACCGACGACGGTGTGCCCCGCGTCGGCGCACGCCTCGGCGATGCCGGTCAGCTCCGCGGCGGTCCACTCGCCCGGGCTCAGCACGACCAGGGCGCCGGACTCCGCGTCACGGTCCGGCACGACCGGCCGCTGCACCGAGACCCCGGCCACGGCGAGGAGGGGATCGCTGTCGGACTCCGCGACGAGGTGGTCCGCCGCACTGCGGGCGGTGTCGTCGCCGTCCGGGACGAGCACCAGCAGGCTGTGCGGGAAGGGGAGGTGCTCGCGGATACGGGCGCACACCCGCCGGTAGCGGATCTGCCGGTCGGCCTCGTCACCGGACGGCTGCGGGGGCGGCACGTCCCAGCGGACGTCCGTCCCCAGGAGCCGGCGCAGCCCACGGCCACGCGCCCGGCGCCCGGCGGGTACGTCGACCGTGCCGAGGAGCGTCGAGCCCAGCGCCCCCGCGATCTCCGTCTCCGTGCGCAGCCTGCGGCTCATGCGGGCGGCGGTCAGATGGCCGATCACCGCGAGGAGGAAGAACAACAGGCCCCCGCCGACGGTGAGCTGCGTCCGCGTCGGCGGCGCCTCGCCGGTCGGCCGGGGAGCCGGGCCCATGACGACCATGGCCGCCTTCCCGGAGGCCGGGCCCGCCTGGTTCAGCTTGGTGACGGCCTCCTGCAACGCCGTACGCAGCTTCGTCAGCTCCGTACGGGTCTGCACGCTCTCCACGGACTCCCCCGTACCGGCCGCGTCCGCCAGCTCCGAGATCCGGCGCCCCGTCTGCGTCACGAGCTGACGCAGCTCCTCGGGACCCGAGGCCGCGTCCGAGCCGGCCTTCTCGCCCGCGACCCGCGCCGCGAACGCGACGAACTGCCGCGCCACCTCGTCGGCGATCTGCTGCGCCCCCTTGGGCGTCCCGTCCGTGGCGGCGATCTTGACGATGTTCCCGTCGGCCGCCGTCGCGCTCACCCGGCCCTTGAGGGTGCCGCCGTCGACGCCGGGCCGGCCGAGCGTGGCGGCGGCCCGGTCGATCACCACCGAACTGGTCGCGATCTGCGCCTGCGTCAGCAGCTCGCGCTCCTCCCACGCCCCCGGCAGCAGCACCGACGCGGACGTCGTGTACTGCGGCGGGAACACCAGCCAGGCGCCGTAGCCGACGAGGGCGCCCACCACGGCGAGCAGCACGAGCAGCCGCCGGCGCCGGCGGAGAATGCGTCCGACCGTGACCAGCCGGATGGTGTCGTCGCTCAACGGTGCTGCCTCTTTCCCGTGCTCCTGGAGGCGGCGGCGTACGCGGCGAGCAGCGCCGTCTGCGAGTTGCGCCAGGCCAGCGGACCGCCGATCCGCTCCCGGCCCACCGCGCCCATCCGGGCCCGCCGCTCGGGGTCGTCCAGCAGCTCCACGATCAGCTTCGCGAACGCCGACTCGTCGTTGGCGGGCGCGTAGACGGCGGCGTCCCCGGCGGAGACCCGCGCCTCGCGCAGCTCGAACGAGACGATCGGCCGGCCCATGACCATGTACTCCAGGACCTTGTTCATCGTCGACACGTCGTTGAGCGGGTTGTGCGGGTCGGGGGACAGGCACACGTCCGCCGACGACAGGTAGCGCGCCAGGTCGGCGTCCGGGATACGGCCCGTGAACTCGACCTGGCCGGTGAGCCCGAGCGTGCGGGACAGCTCCACCATCGCGTCGAAGGTGTCCCCGCCGCCCACGAACACCGCGTGCCAGTCGTCACGCCCGCACTCGTCGCGCAGCTTCGCCAGCGCCCGCAGCGCGTAGTCCACGCCGTCCTGCGGGCCCATCACCCCGAGGTAGCACAGCAGATGAGGCTTGCCGCGCTTCAACTCCGGCTCCGGCTCCACCGGATGGAACCGGTCGACGTCCGGCGCACTGCGCACGACGAACACGTCCTCCGGTCTGCGCCCGCCCCGGCGTACGGCGACGGCCTTGTAGCTCTCGTTCGTCGCGAGGACCACGTCCGCGACCCGGTAGGTCAGCCGCTCCAGCGCGCACACGCCCCGGTACAGGAGGTCCTCGCCCCGGTCGAACCGTGACAGGTACAGCTCCGGTACGAGGTCGTGCTGGTCGAACACGAACCGGGCGCCGCGCCGCTTCAGCCACAGCGCGGGCAGGAACAGCAGGTCGGGCGGGTTGCAGGCGTGCACGACGTCCACCGGGCCCACCTTCCGGGCCAGCCGGAACGTGTGCCACAGCGCCGAGCCGTACTCGCGCAGATAGCCGGCCGGACCGCCGGTCGCCGCGTGCAGCGGGTAGCGGTGGATGCGGATCCCGTCGATCACCGCCTCCGGCTCCGTGTCCCGCTTGCCGCCCTGCGGGCAGATGACGTCGACCTGCCAGCCCGCGTCGCGCAGCGTCGCGCACTCCTGCCACACGCGCCGGTCGAACGGCACGGACAGGTTCTCCACCAGCACCAGCGCGCGCCGCGCGCCCACGTCACCAGGCAAGGCCCACGTACCCCGGTTCGGCCCGGCGCGCGTCGGCGTCGGGGAGGTGGACGAGGTCGACGATCACCGGTGTCCCGCCGTGCGGGAGCGCCGCGAGGACCTCCGGGTCGCGGGTGCCGACCAGGCACACCTCGGCGTGGTCGAGGACCTCCTCCACGGAGTCCGCGAGCAGTTGCGCGAGGTGCGGCAGGCGCGTCTCGATGTACTCGCGGTTCGCGCCGAGGAGCCGCGACAGGCTCACGTTGGCGTCGTAGATCTTCAGGTCGTACCCCTTGCCGAAGAGACGTTCCGCCAACTCGACGAGGGGACTTTCGCGCAGGTCGTCGGTGCCGGGCTTGAAGGACAGCCCGAAGATCCCCGCCCGCCGTTTGCCGGTGCGCTCGACCAGCTCCACCGCCCGCTGGAGGTGGTCGGAGTTGGAGGGCAGCACGTGGGACAGGATCGGCACCGACACGTCGGCCCGCTGCGCCGCGTGGACCAGGCTGCGCAGGTCCTTCGGCAGGCAGGAGCCGCCGAACGCGAACCCGGGCCGCAGATAGGCCGGGCTGATGTTCAGCTTGCGGTCGGCGAGAAACACGTCCATCACCTGGTGCGAGTCCACCCCGAGCGCCCGGTAGACCGCGCCCAGCTCGTTCGCGAAACCGATCTTCAGGCCGTGGAACGCGTTGTCCGCGTACTTGATCGCCTCGGCCGTCGGCACCGACACCCGGAACACCTCGCCCGGCAGCTCCTCGTACAGCGCGGCCACCACGTCGCCGCTCGCCGCGTCGAGTTCGCCGATCACGGTCTTCGGCGGGTCGAAGAAGTCCCGCACGCTCGTGCCCTCGCGCAGGAACTCCGGGTTGACCGCGACCCCCACGTCCACCCCGGCACCCGTGTGCTTCTCCAGGATCGGCACCAGCAGGTTCAGACAGGTCCCCGGGAGCATCGTGGAGCGGAACACGACCGTGTGCCGCCCGCCCCGCTCCGCGAGCGCCGCGCCGATCTCCTCGGTGACCCGCTCCAGATACGTCGTGCACAGGCTGCCGTTGGGCTCCGACGGCGTCCCCACGCAGACCAGCGACACCTCGCTGCCTTCGATCGCCTCACGGACGTCGGTGGTGGCCCTCAACGTCCCCTTCCCCACGACGTCGGCGATCAGCTCGCCGATCCGCTCCTCGACGACCGGGGCCCGGCCCGCGTTCACCAGGTCGACCTTGACCTGGTTGACGTCGACCCCGATCACCTCGTGCCCCATGCCGGCCAGGCACGCGGCCGACACGCAGCCCACGTAGCCGAGCCCGAACACGCTGACTCTCATGCCCCGTTCCTCCCCCTGCATCAGTAGGCCCCCTGTCCGTGCAGCACCGCGCGCAGCGTCTTCCACAAGATCACCGTGTCCAGCGCGAGCGACCAGTCCTCCACGTATCTGAGGTCCAGCCGCACCGCCTCCTCCCAGGACAGGTCGCTGCGCCCGCTGATCTGCCACAGCCCCGTGAGCCCCGGTTTGACCAGCAGCCGCCGCCGGATGTCCGGGCCGTACACGGCGGACTCCTCCGGCAGCGGGGGACGCGGACCGACGAGCGACATCGATCCGGTCAGAACGTTGAACAGCTGCGGGAGTTCGTCGATCGAGTACCGCCGCAGCAGCGTCCCCACCCGGGTCACCCGAGGGTCCCGGCGGAGCTTGAACATCGGTCCCGCACCCTCGTTGAGGGCGGCGAGCGCGGCCTTGGCGCGGTCGGCCCCGGCGACCATGGTGCGGAACTTGACCATGGTGAACTCGTGGCCGTCCTTGCCGACCCTGAGCTGCCGGTAGAACACCCCGCCCCGGCTGTCCAGCGCCACCAGCAGCGCCACGGACACCATCAGCGGCGCGAGCAGCACCAGCAGGAGCGCCGCGCCCAGCCGGTCGACGACCCCCTTGACGACCCGGCGGCCCCCGGTGAACGCCGGCATGCTGACCCGCAGCAGCGGGATGCCGAGCACCGCGTCCACGTGCAGCCGAGGTCCCGCCACCTCCATCAGCACCGGCGCCACGACCATCTCGGCGTCGCTGCCTTCGAGGTTCCACGCCAGGCGCTGCAACCGGTCCGGGGACCAGTGCGGGTCCGGGGTGACCGCGACGACCCGGTAGCCGTCACGGTGGACATGACCGGCGACGTCCGCGAGTCGGCCCACCACCGGGACGCCGTCCAGATGGCCGCCGTCCGCGCCGGTCGTGCACACCGCCTCCACCCGCCAGCCGATGTGCGGGAACTTACGGGTCCTGGTGATCAGGTCCCGGACGGTCGCCGGGCTCCCGGCCGCGAGTACCGGTCTCAGGCACCGGCCCTCCTTGCGCTGCCGGTGCAGCCACAGTCGCAGCACGTAGCGCGCGGTCATCGTGATGAGCGCGATCGCCGGGATCGCGACGAAGATCCACAGTTTGATGTTGCGCGAGGTCAGGGCGATCCCGCCGAGCGCCAGCACGACGGTCGCCGCGAACAGCGAGCGCCCCAGCCGGCGGAACTCCTCGGCACCCTGGCCGAGGACGGCCGGCACCCACGCCCGGCTCACCGCGAGCGCCCCCAGCACCAGCACCTCGGTGCCGAACGCCAGGATCCCCCACTTCTCGTGCCAGTTGGCCGCGTCGCGGGCCCCGAACAGATTGCCGATGGCCGCCACCACGAAGGCGGTCGCCACCGTGTCGCTGACGATGACGGTACGTCGGTACCGCTGCTCCCAGTCGCTCTCGGGCTGCTGGAACGTCCCGTCCGCCAGACGCCTGCGCGTCGGCATGAACGGGCCGACTGCTCCCCCTTGTTGCACAGAACCCCCCCGGGTCCCCAATGGTTCGACGTGTATGCCTCACACCGTTGCTCCCCCTCGGGAGGCCCCCGCCTCCCGTGCTGTTCCTCCCCTTTGCGCACGACAACCCGGCTCTTGCAGAGGTGCTTGAGCAACTTGCTCGCGGAAACCCGCCGAAACCCTGGACGCTCCCCGCGTCCAAGGCCCCCCGGGCTCCAGGACCTTCCAGGGCGAGGGACCAATTGATCTTTCCTGGCCGCCTCGTGCCCGAACGCCTGAAGCACGGTCAATCTAGACCATCGACGGCAGAATGAAGAGAAGTTGTGTGGAATTTGTGCTCTGGTTTTGAGACTGAATCGGCCGATCGGCGAGTGCTTGCGGGGGCGAGAGGTGGGCGGGGGTATCGAATCGGCGGGCGAAACGTTCGACACCGTCCCCGAAATGTGGATTCGACCTGGCGGTTTACCTGCTCTTGGCAGTGAATTGCCGCGAATTCTGACGGACCGTCAGGTGTGTCGCCTGCTCGGCGACCACATGAAGACGCGGCGTCGCGACGGCGTCACTGTGCGCGTTCGACGGGCGTACGGCCTCCGCAGGAAGGCCGGAAAGTGCGTACCGGCACCCCTCGACCGGGCCGCGCGCAGAAGCAAAGGAGAAACAAAGTCCCCCTCCCGGAGGCGCTCCGTCCGCTGTGAGCCCGCCCGCGCACCGACCGCACCAGGCGCCCCACGCGGCACACCTTCACCACTGCGGGCGTGCGGCAGAGTGTGTTCCGGATTCCCTCGAAGGAAACGGTGTCGGTGGCCGATCGTCCTTTTCTGTACGGGTATTCCGGGGCGGCCTGAGATGCCACGGATTTCCGCGCCGAAGGGAATGCGCGTGGAGGCGGTCGTCCTGCTGCGCCCCCTCTCCGGCAGCGCCGAGAGCTGGCCCCACCAGCAGAGGGACGAGGTCGACACCGGCCCCGGGGACTTGCGAACTCCCGTCGAATTCCGGGAATCCGCCTCCCGCAGGCAACTCACAGGCACCTCTTCGCCTCTTGTCGGGAGACACCCCCCGACTGAGAGGAACTCACCGTGCGTCGTCGTACACGAATACGCCCCGCCGGGTCACTCGTGCTCGCCCTCGCCGCCGCCGGATCGGTGCTCGCGGTCCCGGTCGCGGTCGGCGTGGAGCAGCTACCGCAGGCCGATCTGAGGGCGGACGTGAACCGGGACGGGCAGGTCGACGTCACCGGGACCGGCGACACCGCCGGCGAGGACACCTGGACCGTCGCGCGCGGCGCGCTCTCCCTGCCGAACCTCGACGACGACTCCCGCCGCTGCCCCCGCACAGGCACCGACGCCCAGCTCGCCGCCTGCAACGACGCCTCCGACACGAAGGTCGACGGCGACGCGGACGCCGCCGACCTCGCCCGCGTCCGCACGGTCCCCCTCCCCGACGCGAAGGCCGACACCAAGGGCCGCCTCGCGGTCACCACCGGCGCCAAGTACACGCACCTCTTCCTCAAGCGCGCCGGCAAGTGGACCCTCGTCACCCCGCGCACCCTCCTCACCGCCGCCGAACTGCGCACCGGCGTCGAACTCGGCGTCGAGGCCACCGACATCATCCGCGACAAGGCCACCTGGGACGGCCGCACGGTGATCCGCCTGACCGTCACCACCCCGAAGGGCTCCACCACCGACTCCGTCACCCTGCGCGTCGCCCCCCTCCTGACCCACCACCACCTCCAGAAGGCCCAGCAGGTGATGGTCACGAAGATCAGCGGGGACGACGACGACCTCTACGGCCAGGAACAGGCGAAGTTCGTCAAGAACCTGGCCGGCGAGGTCAAGAAGGCCGGCATCACCGCGCCTCTCATCACCTTCACCAAGTACAACGACCCCTGGGCACAGGACTTCGTCGAACCGGCCTACGTCAGCATGACCGGCCCCGGCGGCAAGCGGCAGGCGATGCGCGTCATGCTGCGCTCGGCCCAGCCCGACCGCGAGGCGGGCCGCGAACTCTTCGAGAAACTGCGCGGCCCAGGCATCGGCGCCGTCCAGATCGCCAAGCCCGACACCCCGGTGGACTGGTCGCTCAACTCCTTCGGCAACCTGGAGACCATCCCGCCGTACACGAACAAGGGCCGTGCCTACCCGGCGGGCCGGATCATCATGGGCGAGCGCAAGGACAGCGGGGTCCGGCCCTCGCAGAAGATGCGGACGCTCCTCGCCTCCCAGGGCCTCCAGGACCCGCTGCTCCTCGACACCTCGTGGCTCGGCGTCGGGCACGTCGACGAGTTCGTGCAGTTCCTGCCCGCCGACACCCCGCGCGGCTGGCGCCTCGGTCTCGCCGACCCCGACGCGGGCCTGCGGCTGCTGCGCGACGCCCAGCAGGCCGGGCACGGTGCGACGAAGATGTTCTCCGTCCCCGTCAAGTCCGGCGCGCAGGCCCCGAAGGCGACCATCGCCCAGACCCTCGCCTCCCGCGACGTCGTCGCCGACAACAAGCTGGCCGCCCAGCGGATCGCCGCGAACCTCGCGGTCCTCAAGCGCGAGACGGGGATCACGGACGCCGAGGTCGTCCGCGTCCCCGCCCTGTACCTGCGCGAGTACCAGCCGACCGGCGTGCGCGCCCCGCGCCTGACCCGCGTCGGCCCCGACCTCACCGAACGGCTCCAGGAACACGGCCAGCGGAAGTGGCTGACGTCCGCGAAGGCCGCCGGGACGGTGACGACCAGCGCGTACGTCCCCGGCGCGGTCAACGGCGTCGTCCTGTCCCGCACCCGGTACCTCGCTCCCCGGCAGTGGGGGCCGGTCATCGGCGGGAAGGACATCTTCACCGAGGCCGTCACCGCCGCGTACCGCGGTGCGGGGATGACCGTGTCGTACATCGACGACTACTACACGTACCACCTGGGGATGGGCGAGGTGCACTGCGGGACGAACACCCTGCGGGACACGTCGGCGGCCTGGTGGGCGCGCAAGTAGCTCAGAGGGTGGCGCCGCCGTCCACCGGGATCGACGCCGCCGTCACCCCCGCCCCGGCCGGCGACGCCAGCCACAGCACCGCCGCCGCGACCTCGTCCGGCAGGGTGAGCCGTCCGGTCAGGGTGCGCCCGGTGAAGTGCCCGATCAGGCCGTCGTAGTCGGTGCCCAGCACCTCGGCGGCCACCGGGCCCTTCTCCCGCACCCAGTCGGTGAGCACCGCCCCCGGGCAGACGCAGTTGGCCGTGATGCCGTGGGCGGCGACCTCCTTGGCCAGGACCCGGGTGAACCCGATCAGCGCGTGCTTGGCGGTCGCGTAGGCGCACAGGCCGGGGTCCGGGTCCCGGCCCTCCATCGACGCGATGTTGACGATCCGCCCGGACCGCTGCCGGAGCATCGGGCCCAGCGCCCTGCGCGTGGTGTAGAGCGCCGGGTCGAGATTCAGCGACAGCGTCCGGTGCCACACCTCGTCGCTGATCTCGGAGACCGTCGCGAACTCCGAGGCCCCGCCCACGTTGTTGACGACGACGTCGAGGCGCCCGAACCGCTCCATCACGGTGTCCACGGCCCGCTCGGCGTCCGCCCGGGACGTCGCGTCCCCGGCGCACAGCACGGCGTCGTCCCCCGCGTCCAACTGAGCGAGCGCCTTGCGGCCGGTCTCCTCGTCCCGGCCGCTGATCACGACCTGGGCGCCCGCCGCGAGGAGCCGGTGGGCGATGGCGAGACCGATGCCGCGCGTGCCGCCGGTGACGAGGGCGGTCTGTCCGGTGAGTTCCATGGAGGCCCTTCACTTCGAGGCGAGTTCGGTGCCGGTGAGGCCGGTGATCTGGGCGAGGACCCGACCGTCGGCGGTCCGCGCGGTGGAGACGCCGGTCGCGGCGCAGTGGGCTAGGACGAGGCCCTCGGGATGGGCGAGGGCGAGGGACGTGTCGTCCGCGTCGGTGTACAGGGTGATCCGTGCGGCGTGGTGCGGTACGGCCACGGTCCTTGCCAGCCACCGCGTCCGCGCGAGGCCGTCGAGCAGGACACACGGCGTGCCCAGCCGGGGGAGCCCGGCGCCGGGACGCCAGCGGCAGGAGCTTCCACCGGGACCGGCACGCCAGTCCTCGGTGGCCCGGAACACGCCGGTGAGGAGGGCGGGCGAGGCGTCGTCGTAGTACGGATCGGCGACGGGAGCCCAGTCCGCGCCGGGCTCGCCGGTCGGCACGGGCAGGGGGGCGGGGCCGCCGAGCCGTACGACGGCCCGGAAGTGCTCGCGGTCACGGGCGAGGACCCGGCCGTCGGGGGCGACGGTGTCGGAGTGGACGAGGACGGCGACGGAGCGGGTGTCGGCGGTGCCGGTGGCTCTGGCCGTCACCCGATAGTTCACCGGGGTGCCGTCGGCGCGTGCCCGCACCCACGCGGAAAACACGAGGTTCTCGACCGCGCGCACGGGCAGCTCCGGGGCGAGGGAGCGTGCGGCCTGGACGGCGAGATCGGCCAGCATCATGCCGGGGAGTGTGGGGCGGCCGTCGATCGTGTGGTCCAGGAGGAAGGGGTGGGTGCGGATGTCGAGGGAGAGGGGCCAGCGACCTGGTGCGTACGGCTCGCCGAGCAGGCCGGGGGAACCCGGTAGACGGGGGGAGGCCGGCAGACCGGGGGTGGGCCGCAGACCGGAGGAACCCGGTAGCCCGGGGGAGGCCCGCAGGCCAGGGGAATCCGGTAGGTCGGGGGTGGGTGGTAGGCCGGGAGTGGCCGGCAGACCGGGGGAGGTCCGCAGGCCAGGAGAACCCGGTAGGCCGAGGGCGGGCCGCAGATCGAGGGAACTCGGCAGCCCGGGGGAGGGCTGTAGGCCAGGGGAATCCGGTAGGCCGGGGGTGGGCCGAAGGCCGGAGGAACCCGACGGCCCGGGCGAGACCCGCAGGCCGGAGGAACCCGGCAGGCCGGGGGCGGGCGGTAGCCCGAGGGTGGATGGCAGGCCGGGCGAGGCCCGTAGCCCGGGGAACTGGCGGTCGAACGAGGTGTGTTCCGCCTCCCCGACGAACGTGACGAGTCGGTCTCGCCGGGGCCTCGCCAACTCTTCGAGGAAGTGCGCCACCCCCTCCGCCGTCGTCATCCTGCTGAGCCGCGCGGTCCGCGCGGTGTACGACTGGACGACGCTGCCCGAACCGAGCCCGGTCTCGTCCCAGATCGTCCACGCGATCGTGAACTCCCCGTCGCCCTCAGCCGCTTCGGCGGCCCCCGCGAGGAAGTCGTTCGCCGGGGAGTAGTCGCTCTCGCCGGGCAGCCCCGCAAGCCCGGTCACCGACCCGAAGTTGCACCACAGCCGGGGAGCCGACACCCCGCTGAACGCGTCCCGCAGATGGTGGTACCCGGCCAGTTTCACGTCCCGCACCCGCCGCATACCCGGCAGATCCTTCCGCGTGATGTCCCCGGGATGATGCACCCCGGCCCCGTTGACCAGCAGATCCACGCGCCCGATCCGCTCGGCCACTCGCCGCACCGCCGCCGCGTCGGTCACGTCGGCGGTGTGGAAGTGGACGTTCCCCACGCCGCACAACTCCCGCAGCCGGGCCAGGTTCAACCGCGACTCCCGAGCGTTCAGCAGCCGCTCGAACCGCTGGTTGATCTCCCGCACCGACACCCCGGGCCGCGCGACCAGCTCGGCGGCGATGAACTCGGCCCGCAGCCCCGCCAGTTCACCGTCCCCGGCGGCCGACAACTCCTCCGGCACGTCCTCCACACGGCTGGACCCGATCAAGTGCAGCCGCACCGGCACCCGTTGAGCCAGCCCGATCATGCACGCGGCGGTGATACCCCGCGCACCCCCGGTCGCCACCACGACCGCCCCTGGCGCCAACGGAACAGCCCCGACCGGCACATCGTCCTCGCGGAGCCGCTGAACGAGCCGCACCCCGTCCCGGTGCGCGACGACCGGCAACCCCTCCCGCGCCCGCCCCAACTCCCCCTCCAGCGCGGCGAGTCCAGCCTCGGCAGACCCGGCGTCGGTCAGCAGAGCGAGCGGCGTGCACCCGGTCAGCTCCCACGCGAGACTCTTCACGAACCCGGTGAACAGATGGGCGTGCGGCGAAGTGACCGACCCGGTGAGGACCGCCACCCCGAGCGTCCCGGCGTCCACCAGAGAATCCCGCAGCTCCCGGGTGGCGAGGAACGCCGCTTCCTGCACGGCGAGAAGGGCCTCGGAGGGAGGCGCGGGCCAAGCAGGAGCCGTACGCAGGTCGGTGAGGACACGGAGGTGACGGAACCCCTGGGGGTTCTCGGCGAGGATCTTCTCGACGGACGCCTGAGGGTCGTCCCCGGGTCGTAGCGTCAACAGGCGGGAGGTGGAGGCGAGTTCGGGGACGGTGGAGTCGGAGAGGACGAGGGTGTCCGGGGCGAGGCGTGTCGTAGGGGTCGATACGGCTCCGGAGAGGACCCAGGCGACGGTATGACGGCGGGTCAACCTCGGTTCATCAAGGGGCAGTTGCCGTATCGCGTCGATCAAGTCGTCCGCCGCCAGATAGGTGCGGTCCGTGGCGAAGCCCTGCCGGTCTGGGAAGTTCGATAAAAGGTCGTCCAGCGGGGACAGGACCGCCCAACCCCGGGAGCGGGCGATCGACGCGCGGGTGAGGACGAGCGCGAAAGCGCCCTCGGCGAGGGCGAGTTCGGGCAGACCGTGGAGGCGGGCGAAGAGGGGAGTGCTCCCGCCATTGGCGCCGAGGACGAGCGCCAGGTCCAACTCCCCCCTGCTCAAGTACTTTTGCGCGGTCCTCAGCGTGGTACGCCCCGAAGTGGGCCCGGTGTCCACGGCCATCGTCAGCCCGTGCAGATCGTGAGCGGCGGCCACCCGGGCGGGAACCACATTCGGCATCAACCCCGCGAGGGTGTCCTCGTCCGCAGCGGGCGTACGCTCCAGCACGGTCTCGACGAACCCCTCCACGGCCTTGCCGTCGAGAGACCGCGCATAGCAACGCACGCTCATGTCGGCCGAGTTGACCGGCACCCCGGTGTGCGCGGTGATCACCCCGGTGGTCTCCGCCAGCCCCTCCCAGAAGGCCGCGAGCCGCGCCGCGACCTGCAACGCCATCAACTGGGCCGGGTCGATCGCGGCGGCGGTACGCGGTGGCATCCGCACCTCACCGACCGGCGGCACCGGGTACGGCACCCCGAACGACCGCTCCGCCAAAGGGAGTCCGGCCGCCAGACGCCGTAAGACCTCCGCCTCGTCCGGCGTCCCGGGCAGATGCGCGGACCAGCCGACGACCACCACCGGGTCCCCGTCGAGCACCGGCGGCTGCGAGCGGGGCGTGGACTCGTCCTGGAGGAGCAGGTGCGCGTTGGTGCCGCCGAACCCGAACGACGAGACGCCCACTGTCCGGGGCCGGTCCGGCTGCCGGGGGAGCGGGGTCGCGTGCGCCGGGATGCGCAGCGCGGACGGGGCGATCCCGTCGTACGGGACCTGCGCGGGCACCGTCGAGTGCGCGAGGCCCTGGAGCGCGTGGACGACGGACAGTACCCCGGCGGCCCAACCGGTGTGCCCCACCACCGACTTGTTCGAGGTGCACAGGACGCCGGGGCTCGCCTCCTCCAGCACCGAACGCTCCACCGCGTCCCCCACGGGCGTGCCGGTCGCGTGCGCCACCACCCAGTCGAGCTGCCCCGCAGGCACCGTGTTCACGGCACGCGCCCGCCGCAACGCCCGTTCCTGGCCGGTGCGGTTGGGCGCGTGGACGGCCTTGCCCCGCCCGTCCGACGCCGCCCCGAACCCGGCGAGCACCGCCAGCACCCGGTCACCGTCGGCCCGCGCCCGGTCCAGCCGCTTGAGGGCGACCAGACCCGCGCCGTCGGAGAAGAGCACGCCGTCCGCGTCCGCACCGAACGCCCGCACCCGGCCCGACCGGCTCAACCCGTTCAGCTGGGCGAACAGCACGTTGTAGCGCGGCCCTTGGGAGAAGGCGCCGCCGCAGTACGCGACGTCGCAGTCGCCGTCCAGGACGCTCTTCGCGCCGAGGTCGATCGCGTACAGGGACGAGGAGCAGGCGGTGTCGACGATCTGCACGCGCGTACCGGCGGGGAGGATGCCCTCCAGGGCCGCTCGGGCCGCCGCGAGGGGGAGGTGGTCGGCGAGGACACCGGCGTACGGATAGCGCCGCCGCAACATCGAGCGGACCTCCTCGGAGCCGGTGCCCTCGGCCACGGCCTCGACCAGGACGCTCTCCTCGACGTGCTGACTGCCCTCGTTCCACGCGCCGACGAAGCACGCCGCCCGGAGGCCGGTCGAGGGCCCGCACTGGAGGAGCGCGGTGCGTAACCAGGCGGTGAGGAAGTCCCCGGTGCCGTGTGCGTAGCCCGCAACTCGGCTGTACGTGCGGTCAGTTGCCCCGCGTTCGGCGGACCAGAAGTCGTCCAGCGTGAAGCGTTCCCCCGGCTCCGTGAACACCGGGCGGCCCTCCACGAGCCGCTCCCACAGGGCGTCCGGGCCGTCGACGCCGGGTGCCACGACACCCATTCCCACGACGGCGACCGTCTCCGACTCCGACACGGGCGCCTCGACCGAAGCGGCGCCGACCCGTGGCGTGAGCATCGCCCGCCCCACCGACAGACCGCCGTCCGCCAGGAACGACTGTCCCGACACCCACCCGGACTGCGGCGACGCCAGGAACGCCACCAGCCGCGCCAACTCCTCCTCCGTACCCACCCGCCCCAGCGGCGCCGCCCCCGCGTACACCCGCCGCAACGCCTCGGCCTGCGGGAACAGCGTGGCCGTGGAGTTGTCCAGCAGCCCCGCCGACGCGGTGTTCACCCGGATCCCCAACGGCCCCAGATCCGCCGCGAGATACCGCGTCATCGCCTCCAGCGCCGCCTTGCACACCCCGACCAGGAAGTAGTTGTCCATCGCCAGACCCGCGCCGATGGACGACACGTTGACGATGGTTCCGCCGCCCCGCCTCTCCAGGAGCGGGACCGCGCCCAGGGCGCACCAGCGGGCGCCGTGCACGTTCGTGTCCAGCGCGCGCTGCCACTCGCGGTCGGTCAGCTCGTCGTACCGGGCGAAGACGCCCCGCGCCGCGTTGTTGACCAGGACGTCCAGGCCGCCGTGCGTGTCGGCCACCGCCTCGAACATCTCCGCGACCGCCTCCGGCTTGGCGACGGTCGCCCGCAGCGCCTCGGCCGAGCCGCCCGCCGCGCGGATCGCCGCGACCGTCTCCTGCGCCGGGCCGGGGGAGTGGAAGTAGTTCACGATCACATGGGCGCCGTGCCGGGCCAGTTCACGGCTGATCGCCGCGCCGACGCCCTTGCCGCCGCCGGTCACCAGCGCGACGCGTCCCGCCAGGTCGCGGGCGGCCGGGATCTCCGCGTACGTCATCGGCCCGCCGCCGTGGGCAGGTCGAGCAGCAGGGTCGCCAGGTCGTCGAGGGTGGTGTAGCTGGTCAGACGGCTGCCGTCCGGGGGGAGGCGGCGGCCGTAGCGCTCCAGGGCCTGGGAGAAGAGCTCGACCTGTTTGATGGAGTCGATGCCGAGGTCGGCTTCCAGGTCGGCGCCGGGGGTGAGGACGTCCGGGGGGTAGCCGAGGGCTTGGGCGTACAAGTCGCGGAGTACGCGGACGAGTTCGGCGTGGCCGGGGAGGGAGGTCGGGGTGGCTGGGGGCTCGGGCTGGGAGTCCCTCGCGGGGACCACGGTCTGCGGCTGGCGCGAAGCCGCGTCCCTCGGCGCGGCTGCCTCCGGCGAGGGCCTGCTCGGTGCTGGTTGCTTCAGCACTGACCCGTCTGGCGCCACCCTCTCCAACGCGGGCCCGCTCGGTGCTGCTTGCTTCGGCACCGACCTCTCCGGCGTCACCCCCTCCGACGCGGGCCCACTCGGCGCTGGTCGCTCCGACCCGGCCCCCCTCAGCGCTGGCTGCTTCGGCACCACCCCGCCCGGCGTCACCCCCTCCAACGCCGTTTCCCCCACCACACCCCCACCCGACACCAGCCCACCCAACGCCCCCACAAACTCCCGCACCCCCACCCGCCTCCGCAGCGGCGCCACCGCCCGCACCCCCGGCACGATCCCCGTCACCAGATCACTCAGCACCCCCTTGGCCCCGCACTCCACGAACACCTCCGCCCCCTCCGCGTGCAACGCCCGCACCGCGTCCGCGAACCGGGTGGGCCGTACGAGATGCCCCGCGACCAGCGCCGCATGCGCGTCGTCCCCGAAGTACCGCCCCAGAATCGCCGAGTACAACCGGTACCGCAGCGGACGCGGCGCCAACTCCCCGGCCCGCACGGCGAATTCGTGCGCGACCCCGGCGAGCCCGTGACTGTGGAACGGATACGGCACCCGTAACTCCGTCGCCGATATCCCCACCGCCTCCGCCGCCTTGCGCACCCTCCCCACCGCCTCCTTGGGCCCGGACACCACACACTGCCGGGGCCCGTTGTCCGCCGCCACGCACACCTCCCCCTCCGCGAGTGCCGCCAGCAGATGCCCGGCCCGCCCCGCCGAGACCTCCAGCGCCACCATCCCCCCGGCCTGCGGCGGACACGCCGCGAACGCCTTGTCCCGCGCCGCCACCAGCGCGACCCCGTGCTCCAGATCGTGCGCACCGGCCGCGACGAGCGCCACCAGCTCCCCGAAGCTGTGCCCGAGCAGCACGTCGGGCCGTACCCCCAGCCGCTCGGTGAGCAGCCGGAACAACGCCATCTCGGACGCGAAGATCGCCAGATGGAGGTCCTGCGGCGCACTCGCCACGAGTTCCCCCAGCGTGGGCGCCCCCGTGTCCACGAGTAACCGCGACACGGGCCGGTGCCCCAGCCCGGCAGCAGCCAGGTCGACCTCTGCCAGCACCTCGCCCACCACGGGCTCCGCCTCGGCCAGAGCGCTCAACGCCCCCGGCACATAAGCCCCCTGACCAGGGAACAGCACGATACACAGAGACATGGACACCCCTCGGCAGACACGGAAAGGGGCGCACGCCGGACACGCCGCCCGCTGAAGATCCTGGGAACCGGTTGTCATGCTCCGTGCCGCCTGCGGGGTGCGTGTAGGGCGCCTTCACCGGAGCGCGATTCACCGCACCAGGCGTACGCACCGAAGGGTTGACACCATGACCCCGGCGCCCTCGAACCCACCAGGTTGTGCGCCGGAGCGGACGGGAAGGTTCCGGCAGGACCACCCAGCCACTTCCCGCGTGGCAATGAAGAGGAGACGTATGCGAGTCGTCGTCATCGGCGGAAGCGGCCACATCGGCACCTTCCTCGTACCCCGTCTGGTACGGGCCGGCCACGAAGTCATCAACATCAGCCGGGGCACCAGCACCGCCTACGCCGACGCTCCCGAATGGGGCCAGGTACGGCAGGTCGTCGCCGACCGGCAACAGGAGGACACCGAGGGCACCTTCGGCGACCGGGTCGCCGCCCTCGCCCCGGACGTCGTCGTCGACCTCGTCTGCTTCACCCTGGACTCGGCGACGGCCCTGGTCGAGCGGCTGCGCGGCGCGACCGGACACCTCCTGCACTGCGGCACCCTGTGGCGCTACGGCCCGAGCGACAAACTCCCGATCTCGGAGACCAGCGGCACACCCCCGGTGGGGGAGTACGGCATCGAGAAGGACCGCATCGCCCGGATGCTGAAGGCGGAGACAGCGAACGGCGGCCTCGTCACCACCTCCCTGCACCCCGGCCACATCGTCGGCCCCGGCTGGGAACCCGTGAACGCGCTGGGCAACCTCGACCCCACCGTCTGGTACACCCTCTCCGCCGGACACCCCTTGAAGATCCCCGGCATCGGCGCCGAGTCGATGCACCACGTCCACGCCGACGACGTCGCCCAGTCCTTCGAACGGGCCATCGACCACCGCGACGCAGCGGCGGGCGAGGACTTCAACGTGGTCGCCCCCACCGCGCTGACCGTACGCGGCTACGCGAACATCGCGGCCGGCTGGTTCGGCCGGACGGCGACGCTGGAGCCGGTGATCTGGGAGGAATTCCGCACGACCACCACCCCGGACCACGCCCAGAACAGCTGGGAGCACCTCCACCGCAACCACTGCCTCACCATCGAGAAGGCCAGAACCCTCATCGACTACACCCCGCACTACGAACCGGAGACCGCCGTCCTCGAATCCGTCCGCTGGCTGATCGATCACGACCGGCTGAAGGTCGCCCGCCCGCTGTCCGATCCCGGCGTGTGACCGAACGTACGCCGGAAGACGTCGATGAACGTGCTCGCGGAGGACCAGCCGCACCGATGCGCGACCGCCGTCACCGGAACCCGCTCGGTCAGCAGGACCAGCGCGTGGTGCAACCGCAGTTGGGTGCGCCACTGCGGAAACGTCATGCCGAGGTCGGCGCGGAAGAGCCGGGACAGCGTCCGGTCGCTCGCACCGACCTCGCGGCCCAGCTCGGCGAGGGTACGGCTGTCGCCGGGGTCGGCCTGGAGGATGCCGCACAGACTGCGCAGCAGGGGAGCGGTGGGCGCCGGAAGGTGCAGCGGCTGCTGCGGCGAGGCACGGAGCTGGTCGAGGAGGACGGCACGCAGCCGGGCCCGCTCCGGACTGCCGTCGTCCTCGGCGCCGGTGTAGGCGACGATCAGCTCCCGCAGCAGCGGACCGACGGCCAGGACGGTCGGCGCGTCGAGGCCGAGCGGGTTCTCGGCGGCGGGCAACCCCACCAGATGCAGGTCGAGTTCGCCGTACGCCCGATGCGCGTGCACCGTCCCGGCGGGCACCCAGATCGCGCGCGTCCCCGGGGCGACCCAGGAACCCGCGCCGGTCGTGACGGCCAGCACGCCACGGCCCGCGTAGACGATCTGGTGGTCGTCGTGCCGGTGCGCGTCGATCTCCGCGCCGGACGCCAGCCACTGCGTGCGGGTCGGGGCCACCGGATCGTGGCGGATTTCCGTCATCACCTGGCAGCTTATCGAAAGCGCGACAGTACGCCCGGCCCGGAGCATGACGGCATGCGAAGGAACACCTCGATCGTCCTGCTGTCCGTGGGCCACGCCTGCGTCGACATCTACCAAGGCGCGGTGGCCGCCCTGGTGCCGTTCTTCATCGCCGAGCGCTCCTACACGTACGCCGTCGCCTCGGGCATCGTCCTCGCCGCCTCCCTGCTGTCCTCGGTCGCCCAGCCGGTGTTCGGCGTGCTCACCGACCGCCGGTCGATGCCCTGGCTGCTCCCCGTGAGCACTCTCCTCGGCGGCCTCGGCATCGCGCTCAGCGGGCTGACCGGCTCCTACCCCCTCACCCTCGCGTCCGTCGCCCTCTCGGGCATCGGCGTCGCCGCCTACCACCCGGAGTCCGCCCGCGTCGCCCGCCTCGTCGCCGACGGCAGTCACCGCGCGATGGGCTGGTTCTCCACCGGCGGCACCATCGGCTTCGCCCTCGCCCCCCTCATGGTCACCGCCGTGATCGCCACCGGCGGACTGCGCTGGACACCCCTCCTCGTCCTCCCGGCCCTCGCCGGAACCGCCCTGTGCCTGCCCGTGGTCCACGCCCTCCAGAAGCGGACCGCCGGACCCGGTACGGCGGTCCGGCCCGGCCACGACGACACCGCCTCCTTCGTGAAACTGTCCCTCGCCGTGGTCTTCCGGTCGGTCACCTTCGTCGGCCTGAGCACCTTCATCGCCCTGTACGCCCGCCAGCGCCTGGACGGCGGTACGGCCGCCGGCACCGCCGCCCTGACCGTCCTCTACCTCGGCGGCGTCGCCGGCTCACTGCTGGGCGGCGCCCTCGCGGACCGCTGGGACCGGGTCACGGTCGCCCGCTGGTCGTACGCCCTCACCGCCGTATCCGTCGCGGGAGTCGTGTGGATACCGGGCCCGGTGCTCTACCTGTTCGTGGCCCTCACCTCGATCGGCCTGTACGTCCCCTTCTCCCTCCAGGTCGCCCTTGGCCAGGACTACCTCCCCAACCGCGTCGGCACCGCCAGCGGCATCACCCTCGGCCTCACCGTCAGCGTCGGCGGGCTCGCCGGCCCGGGCATCGGGGCGCTCGCCGACGGCACGTCCCTCCAGACCGCGCTGGCCCCGCTCGCCCTGATGCCCGTGCTGAGCTGGCTGTTCCTCCGTACGCTGACCGAACCCGGCGGTCAGTCGCGTACGTGCAGCCCGAACCCCGTGCGCCCCGCCGGCTCCAGTCCCTCCTTGAGCCGCAGCGACGGGATCTCGTAGTCGCCGAAGTTCTGCCGCCGGAACGCGATCGGCTCCGTCGACTCCAGGGTGAGCAGGCGTTCTTCCCACGCCTTCGCGATGTCCGGGAAGTCCGCGTCGGTGACCCGGTCGGCGCCGTGCACCGCGAACGGCGGGAGGACGTCGATGCCGGGGTAGTAGAGGATGCCGTGGTGGATCGGGAACAGCAGGTCGTCCAGGGGGCCGTTGATGCCGCGCGGCGAGTAGTGCGGCTCCGGGCCGCCGATGGTCACCGACACCAGCGCCCGCTTCCCCGCGAGCGTGCCCTCGCCGAAGCGGTCGCCGTAGTGCGTGTCGCTGTGCTCGCCGACGCCGTACGCGAAGTGGTACGTGAACACCCGGTCCACCCAGCCCTTGAGGATCGCGGGCATCGTGTACCACCACAGCGGGAACTGGAGGATGACGGTGTCGGCCCACAGGAGCTTCTCCTGCTCGGCGCGGACGTCGGCCGTCAGGGCGCCGGTGTCGAAGGCGCGGCCCGAGTCGAGGGCCACCCTCAGCGGGGACGAGGCGGCGGGGCCGTAGTCGGCGGCGTCCACGACGGCCTTCCAGCCCATCGCGTACAGGTCGCTCACCCGCACCTCGTGACCGGCGCCCTCCAGCGTCTTCACGGCGAGGTCCTTGAGCGAGCTGTTGAGGGACTGCGGCTCGGGGTGGGCGTGGACGATCAGCGTCTTCACGGGAACTCCTTCGGATCGGATGCCTTCGATCCTGGGGCCGCGAACGGGAGTTGTTCAGGGGCGCCCGTACCGTCGGACCGGACTTCCTGGTATTCGCAGGACCACCCTCGCGCCCGGCACCGAAGCCATACTGGAGCCCATGGACGATCTCGCGGGCTTCCTGCGGACCCGGCGCTCCCGGGTCGACCCGGCCGCCTCCGGCATCCCCGTCGACAGGCGCCGCCGGGTCGCGGGCCTGCGCCGCGAGGAGGTCGCGCACCTGTCCGGCGTCAGCGTCGACTACTACGTACGCCTCGAACAGGGCCGCGCCACCCAGCCCTCCGAACAGGTTCTCGACGCCCTCGCCCGCGTCCTCGGCCTCGACGAGACGGAACAGGAGCACCTCCACCGCCTCGCCCACCAGCCCCGCCGCCGTACGAAGGCCCCGAGCGGACGCGTACGGCCGGAACTCCTGCGCGTCCTCGACCTGGTCACCGACGCCCCGGCGTTCATCCTGGACCACCGCCTGAACACCCTCGCCGGCAACCGCCTCGCCGGACTCCTCTACGGCCGTCCGGTCCAGGGCCTCAACACGGCCCGCCACATCTTCCTGGAGGAGAAGGAGCGCGGCCTGTACGCCGACTGGGAGAAGTGCACCCTCGACGTCGTCGGCCACCTCCGCCTGGCCGCAGGCCAGTACCCCGACGACCCCCGACTGGCGTCCCTCATCGGCGAGTTGTCCATGGGCAGCGAACGCTTCCGCCGCCTCTGGGCCCGAGCCGACGTCCGCGCCCGCACCCACGGCCGCAAGGCCTACCACCACCCCCTGGTCGGCCTCCTCGAACTCCACCAGGAGAACTTCGCCCTGCCGGACGCGTCGGGCATGGAGATGATCGTGCTCTCGGCACCACCCGACAGCGCGGCCGAGGACGGCCTACGCCTACTCGCGGGCCTCGGCGCCGCCGCCGACGAACGCCCCGGCAGAGTACGGCCGTTGCCCTAGCGGCCCGGGGTATCCGTACGGGGACTCACCGAATGTCGGCCCGCATCCAGCGGAGCGCGGCGCCGAGGGTCACCTCGATGTCGTCGCTCCACGAACAGACCTCCAGCCACGACAGGTACCCGCCCTGGGTGAAGAGCAGCAACTCGCCCGGCCAGTCGTCGGCTTCGGTGACGAGCGTGACCGCGACGGCGACGACCGTACCGGGAGCGGTGGGGGCGGGGCCGACGCGGCTGGTGTCGAGCGTGAAGTAGGCGGTGCCGCAACCGCAGGTGCAGCGCGCCTGTACACCGAGGTGCGGAACCTGCTCGCGGAGCGCGACGTGTACGGGATCGTCCGTGCGGAGCATCGCGTCCAGCGCGTCGGCGACGTCGGCGGGCAGGGTCTCGTCCATCCCGGCACCCTAGTCCGACCGCCCCCTCACCCCGCCTCCCCGAACCCCCGCATCACCGCCTCCGTCTGCCCCGGCGTCAACGCCCCCACCGACAACGGATGCGCCGCCCCCGCCCGCAACCCGTCCAGCAGGAACCCGACGCTGCGGCGCCACGCATCCGGCGCCACCGCCCCGGTGTTGCGGACCAGCATCGCCGTCGACCACCACACGAACAGCATGTCCTCCCGCGTGAAGTCGGCCCGCAGCGCCCCCGCCCGCTGCGCCCGCTCGATGATCTGCCGCTCCCGGTCCTCGGTGACCCGGCACACGACGGACAACCGGTCGGCCGCGTACCGCCGGGAGATGACGTCGTTCAGGGCGGGGTCGGACGCCTGGACGCGGCAGACGTCCTCCACGTACCCCGCGAACGCCTCCCAGGGATCGGCGCAGGCCAGCGCCTTGTCGACGACCCGGTCCAGCGCGTCCTGCGCGAGGTCCGGCACGACCGCGTCGATGAGCGCCTCGCGCGAGCCGAACCGGTTGTAGAGGGTCCCCGCGCTGACCCCGGCCCGCTTGGCGATCTCCTCCAGCGGCGCGTGCAGCCCCTTCTCGCGGAACACCTCGACGGCCGCCGCCTTCAGCTTCTCGATGTTGCGGCGCGCGTCCGCCCGCAGGGCCTGCGCCATCGAACCCTCCTCGTAACTTGACGGCACCACCAACTTTACCGCCCCGGACCCGGCGCAAGACCCCCGCAGGGCGAGGCGGCGGAACCGGACAACCTCAACGGCACCACAACCCCGCCGCAATCACCGCGGAGCACACCGCACACCTCGTCAGCGCGTCGCCACAGCACACCGACAGGCGCTCCGCATAATGGCGACGGCAGTCAGGAGATCGGCTCATATGTGCCGACCCACCCCTCCGGGCCCAGGTGTCACGCTTGGCGATCTCGCTGTGCCGGGCAGCCTCGGAGGGATCGCTTCCGGCTTGCGGGAAGGGGGAGTTGGACGACTCGCACCCAGCCCGCCGTACGGCCCGACCGAGGCGACGCACCCGGAACGGCCGATTCGAAGGAGCTCGCATGTCCAAGCAGCAGAGCGGCGCCCTCAGCCGCAGACAGGTCGTCGGAGGTATCGCGGCGACCGGAGTGGCGCTGACCGTCGCTCCGGCCCTGCCCACCGAGGCGGAGGCCGCCGAGTCCGACGCCGTCCCCAGACCGACCGTCAGGGACCTGACCGTCGACGGCCGTACGGGACGCCTCCTCGGCGTCGACGACACCGCCCCCCGGCTCGGCTGGCGCACGGAGGGCGTCAACCGGGGCTGGACGCAGGCCGCGTACCGCATCCGCGCCGCGCGCGGCGCACGGGACCTGGCGGCGGGACGGTACCTCTGGGACTCCGGCACGGTCCGCTCGGCGGCCCAGCACGACATCCCCTGGGGCGGCCCGCCGCCGGGCTCGCGGCAGGAGGTCGTCTGGCAGGTCCGCACCTGGGGCACGGACGGTTCGACGACGGGCTGGAGCAGCCCGGCGACCTGGGAGACGGGCCTGCTCAGACCCTCCGACTGGGGCAGGGCCCGGTGGATCGACCACCCCGCCCGCACTCTCGACCAGCCCCTCCCGCTCTTCGCCCGCGCCTTCTCGACGACGGGCCGCACCACCAGGGCCCGGCTGTACGTCTCCGGCGTCGGTCTGCACGAGGTCACCCTGAACGGCGCCCCCGTCACCGACGAGGTCCTCGCCCCCGGCAACTCCAACTACCAGCTCTCCACGGAGTACCGCGCCTACGACGTGACGCACCTCGTGCGCCCCGGCGCCAACACCCTCGGCGTCGCCCTGGGCCACGGCACCGCCCTGGTCACCCGCTCCGTCACCAACCCGGCGACCGGGCGCACCGCGCCGTACTCCTGGTGGCAGAGCCAGTTCAAGGGCGACGGCACGCTCGTGGCACCGGCCGAGGCGGGCGCCACCACCGTCAAGGTGAGCGGCGTCGCGGGCTACCACGTCGGCGGCACCGTCAACGTCGACACCGGCGACGGCGGCGTACGCCTGGAGTCCCGCAGGATCACCGCCGTCGGCACGGCGGGCGCGGACGGCACCGGCATCACCTTCACCCCCGCCCTCACCGCGTCCCACGCCACCGGCGTACGGGTCACCGGCTCCGGCAACCCCCTCGCGAGCACCGACCCCAGCGCGGGCGCCGCCGTCACCCCCCGCCTGATCGCCCGCCTCGAACTGACCGGCGCCGACGGCACGGTCCACGCGATCGTCAGCGACCGCACCTGGCGCACCGCGCTCGGCCCCGAGACCACAGCCAACTGGTTCTCCGGCTCCGACTACGACGCCCGCCGCGAACAACCCGGCTGGAACACCCCCGGAGCCGACCTCACCCCGGCCGCGCGCCGCCGCGACGGCACCCCCGTCGACTGGACGGCGGCAGGCTTCGCACCGCCCCCCAACCTCACCACCGCCCTCGTCTGGCGTATCGCCGAATCGGTGAAGATCACGGCCCGCCTCCGCCCGGTCGGCATCACCCAGCCCCGGCCCGGCGTCTGGGTCTTCGACTTCGGCCAGAACTTCGCGGGCTGGCCCCAACTGAACCTGACCGGCACGCTCCCCGCCGGGACGACCGTCACGATGCGGCCCGCCGAGTCCCTCAACGCCGACGGCACGGTCAACCAGCTCTCCGTCATGGGCGGCGGCGCCGTACGCGGCACCGACGTCTTCGACGCGTACACCACGTACGGCGCGCCCGGCGGCGAGACCTGGCACCCCCGGTTCCACTACTTCGGCATGCAGTGGGTCCAGGTCACCGGCCTCCCCGCCGGGTACACCCCCACCGAGGACACGCTCACCGGACTCCAGGTCCACGCCGACGTCCCCGCCGCAGGGGACGTACGCACCTCCAGCGAGCGCGTCAACCGGATCCACCGCATGGCGCGGTACTCGATCATGAGCAACACCATGTCCACCTTCACGGACTGCCCCGGCCGCGAGAAACTCGCCTACCCCGCCGACTACCTCCAGCCCTTCGGCGCCCTGCACCGCACCTTCGGGTACGGCGCCTATCTGCGCACCATGGCGCGCCATCTGGTGGAGGGTCAGTCGCGGGCCGGGGACAACATCGGGAACGTCGCGCTGAAGGCGCCCGTGTACGACTACGGCTACCTCGGCCGGTACGGCGACGAGATCAACTGGGGCGACGGGATCGTCCTCACGCCGTGGCTGCTGTACCGGACGTACGGCGACACGCAGACCATGGCCCGCGCCTACCCGCGGATGCAGGCATTCCTGGCCTACATCCGAACCAAGAAGGCGGGCACGGGCGCCGACGCGCACATCGTCGACGCGGCCCTCGCCGACTGGAGCTCCGCCGAGGCCACCTCCGGGCGGATCACCGGGACCTGGGCCTACCACCAGGTCGCCGACCGGATGGCGCGGATGGCCGCGCTCATCGGACGCGACGGCGACGCGAGCGAGTACCGCGACCTCGCCTCGACCATCAAGCGCGCCTTCAACGACGCCTTCTACAACAGCGCGCTCGGCCGCTACACCAGCCAGGGCGACCAGGGCACGGCCGGCGCGACCCAGGCCGCGCAAGGACTCGCGCTCGACGAGGGGCTCGTACCCGACGCGGAGCGCGGGCGCGTGCTCGACTCGCTGGTCGAACTGATCGAGGGCTACCACCCGTTCGGCGGCGGCCCCCACCTCAGCGCCGGGACGATCGGGCTGTCCCCGGTGATCCGGTCCCTGATCGCCGGGCGCCGCGACGACGTCCTGTGGAACGTCCTCCAGGAGAACACCCGCCCCAGCTACGGCTACTTCCTGGCCCCCACCACCGCCAACCCCCAGGGCCTGACGACCGTCCCGGAACAGTGGGACCTGCTCAACTCGAAGAACCACATGATCCTTCTCCAGATCGACGAGTGGTTCCACAGCGCCCTCGCGGGCATCCGGCAGACGGACACCTCCGTCGCCTACCGCGACCTCGTCATCGACCCCCGCCCGGTCGGCGACCTCACCGAGGCCGCAGGCAGCTACCGCACCCCCTACGGCGAGGTCACCTCCGCGTGGTCGCGCCAGGGAGGCGTCTTCCGCCTCACGGCCGTGATCCCGCCGAACACCAGCGCCGAGATCCGCGTCCCGGCCGGCGGCGGCGCACCGCCCGCGGCCAGCGGGGGAGCGGTCCTCCAGGGCATCGAGGGGGACCGGGCCGTCTACCGGGCGGGCTCGGGGACGTACCGGTTCGTCTCCCGCGTGAGTTCCTGAGAACACCGGGGCGCCGTCCGTCTCCCCGGCCGGCGCCCCGATGCGTGTGACGCGGATCACCTCTTGAGGAAAACCTGACGCCTGCGCCCCGCGTCTTGGGTGTGTGAGAGCACGAGGAAGACCACCCGGCGAGCTCGACGAGGAACACCTCGTCCGGCGCATCGCCCACGGGGACCGGGCCGCGTTCGAGGAGCTGTACCGGCGCACCTCGCCCTGGATGGCCGTACGGCTGCGCAGGCGCTGCGCCGACGAGCAGATCGTCGCCGAGGTCATGCAGGAGACGTACCTCGCGGTGTGGCGCGCGGCCGGCGCCTTCGTCGGAACGGCGGCCGGCGGGAGCGCCGTCGGCTGGCTGTGGACGATCGCCGCGCGCCGCCTCGTCGACGCGTTCCGGCGCCGCGCCCACCACGCCGTACCCCCGCCCGAGGCCGCCGAGCGCCACCCGGCACCCGCCGCCGAGGACGAGGCGCTCGCCAGGGCCGTCGGCGGCGAGGTCGGCGACGCCCTGCACCGCCTCGCACCCGAACTCCGGGACGTCCTCCAGGCGTTGGTGCTCGACGGCCTGTCCGTCCGCGAGACCTCCGTCCTGCTCGGCCTGCCCGAGGGAACCGTCAAGACCCGCGCCCGCCGGGCCCGGACCGAGATGCGGAAGGCGCTGACATGAACGCGGACCACGCGTCGACGCGACTGGTCGACGGCTACGCGCGCGGCGACACGGACCTCGCCCCCGACGAGGTGTGGGCCCTGGAGGCCCACCTGGAGACGTGCCGGCTCTGCCGCGATCGGCTCTCGGCCGCCGTCACGACACAGGCACCCGCCGTCGCGGCCCTCACGGAATCCGTGTGGGCCGGCCTCGAACCCCGTCTCACCCCACCGCCCGCCCCCCGCCGCCGCACGGCACGCCTCGCCCGCTGGCTGACCCCCGCGATGGTCCCCTGGCTCGCCATGGCGGTCAGCGTCACCCTGATCGCCCTGCTCCTGGACCTGACCGGCGCGGGCCGGGTCTCGCTCGTCCTGCTGCTCGCCCCCGTCCTGCCGGTCCTCGGCGTCGCCGCGTCCTGGTCGCGCGGCCTGGACCCGGCGTACGAACTCACCGCCTCCACCCCGAGGTCCGGGCTCTACCTGGTGCTGCGGCGCACCGCGTCCGTTCTCGCCGTCGTCGTCCCCGTCCTGCTCCTGTGCGGCTGGGCGACCGGGGCGAGCGCCGCGCAGTGGCTGCTGCCCTGCCTCGCGCTCACCTCCACGACGCTGGCGCTCGGCGGGGTCGTCGGGGTGACCCGGGCCGCCGTCGCGCTCGCCGCCGGGTGGGCCGGGGGAGTGGTGGCGCCGGCGCTGGCCGTCGGCCGTACGACCGTCGTCCTGGGGACGGGCGGGATGCCGGTGTGGGGGATCGTCCTCGCCGCCGGCGTGGGTGTCGTCATCGTGCGCCGCAGGGCGTACGCCAACTCGGGAAGGAACACGTCATGGTGAGCGCGTCCGACATCGCGCCGACGGTGTACGCCTGGCAGATCCGGGCCACCGGGCTGAAGGTCAGGGTCGGCAGGAACCGGATGGCCGTCGACGGCCTCGACCTGTCGCTCGGGACCGGAGTGCACGGTCTCCTCGGGCCGAACGGGGCCGGGAAGACCACCCTCATCCGGGCCCTGGCCACCGTCCTGCGGCCCACCGAGGGCACCTTGGAACTGCTCGGGGAGTCCGTGGGGGAACGGGGTGAACACCGGGCCGTGCGGCGGCGGATCGGGTATCTGCCGCAGGAGTTCGGCTACTACAAGCGGTTCACCGTCCGCGAGTTCGTCGAGTACATGGCCTGGCTGAAGGAGGTGCCCAAGGCCGACGTCCCGGCCGCCGTGCAGCGCGCCGTGGAACGCGTCGGCCTCGCCGACCGCGCCGACTCGCGTATGAAGACGCTGTCCGGCGGGATGGTGCGGCGCGTCGGCATCGCGCAGGCCATCGTCAACGACCCGGCGCTCCTGCTGCTCGACGAGCCCACCGTCGGCCTCGACCCGGCCCAGCGCCTGCGCTTCCGTGAACTCCTCCAGCAACTCGGCCAGGACACCTGTGTCGTCGTCTCCACCCACCTCGTCGAGGACGTGGCCGCCGCCTGCACCAGCGTCGTCCTCTTCGACGAAGGACGCCTCGTCATCCAGGGCACCCCCGAGGAACTCGCCGCAGCGGGAGGCCCCGACCACATCGGCGACAGCCCCCTCGAACGCGGCTACTCCGCCCTGCTCCAGCACTCCGGACGAGGGAAGGGCTCCTGGTGAACGTCCTGCGCACCGAACTGAAGCGCTCCGCCGCCCCCTGGGCCGGCGCCCTGGTCCTCACGACCTCGCTCGCCTTCCTCCACCTCCCCGACACCGCTTGGTGGAGAGGCACCACGGCGTGGACCGCCCAGTGGACGCCCCTCGCCCTGTGGACCCGCTCCCTCCTCTTCTACCTGTGGCCCCTGGCCGTCGGCATCGGCGCCCTCCAGGGCCTGCGCGACCACCGCTCGACCATGTCCGAACTCCTGACGAGCACCTCGCGCCCCGCCTGGCACCGCGCCGCCCTCCAGGCCGGTACGACGGCGGCGACGCTGGCCGTCGGCTTCACGCTGCTCGTCCTCGTCGGCGGGGTCCAGGTCCTGGCCCACGCCTCCTATGCGCACCTTGGCTGGCTCCCCGTCTCCCTGGTCGCCGTCCTCGCCCTCGCCGCCGGAGCCGTCCTCGGCATGGGCATCGCCCGCACCCTGCCCTCCCCGCTCACCCCGCCCGCCCTCGCCGTCGGCGCGTTCGCGTTCACGACGCTCCTGCACATGTCCCTCGGCCGCACGCGGACGACCACACCGGACGGCTTCCCCGTCTCCCGGCCGAACCGGCTCTCCCTCCTCTCTCCGGCGACCGACGAGATCCGCGCCGCCTACGTCACGCTCTCCGGCGCCGTCGACCTCGGCCAGACCCTGTGGTTCCTCGGCCTCGCGGCCACCGGCTTCGCCCTGCTCATCGCGACGACCCGCCGCACCCGCCTGCTCGCCCTCACCCCGGCCCTCGCCTGCACGGCCCTCGCCCTGCTGGTCCTGCCGACGGACCCGGGCCGCATGTACGTCGTCGACAAAGCCGCCGCCGCGCCGGTCTGCGACGGCCCCGTCTGCGTCACCAGAACCCACCGGGACCGCCTCACCGACCTCGCGGGCCCCGGCAAGGAAGCACTCCGGCGCCTGCACACCGCGCTCGGCGACAGCGCGCCGGCCGCCGTACGCGAGAACACGACGCTCCTGCCCGAGGGCTCCACACCCCGCTGGTCCCGCGACACCGTCCTCGTCGACTTCGACACCCTCACCGCCGAGAAGGGCGAGGCTCTGACCCGGGCGCTCATCGGGCTGGGGATGGTCCCCGGCTGCACGCCCGTCGGCTGGCAGGGCATAGGGGAGGAGGACATCGCCCGGACCGTCGCGGTGGGATGGGCGCTGGGGAGCCTGGAACCCTCGGCCGACACGGAGGCGCGTACGGCGTGGCGGGAACTGAAGGCACGGCCGTATCCCGAGCAGCTCGCGCGGATCGCCGCGATGCGGACGGCGGCGTACAGCTGCCAAGGCGAGCCGTTCGAGGCGCTGAAGGGCGGGGCCCGATGAGATGGCTGACGCTGTACGCCCGCTCCCGCCAGGTCCCCGCGACGCTCGCCGTGATCCTGGTCGGTACGGTCCTGGCCTGGGCGTTCACCCGCGACGGCACCGGCGACCCGCGCCTGACCACTCTCGCCCTCGCGACCGGCGCGATGGCCGCCTCCACCGGCCTCGGCGGCCAGGACCCCGCCCTCGACCGCACCGCCGCGATCCGCTGGACCACCCGCAGAGCCGCCCACGTCCTGCTCGCCGCCGCACTCCTGGCAGCGGCCGTCCTGGTGACGGGAACGCCCGTCGCCCTGATCGCCCGGGACAGCGCGGGCTTGATGGGTCTGGCGGCCCTGGGCGCCGCCCTCCACGGCGCCCACCACGCCTGGGCCCTTCCCTTCGCCTGGCTCGCCCTCGCGTTCGTCGCCCCGCCCCCGACGAGCACGGCGACCCGGATCGTCTCCTGGCTCCTGCTGCCGCCCGACTCGACGGCAGCCGCCTGGACCGCGCTGGTCCTCACGGTCACCGGGGTCACGGCGTACGCGCTGGCGGGACCGTCCCGGCGAGGGTGACTCTCAGCTCCACGCCCCCGACAGATCCCGCGTCACGACCGTGCTCAGCACCCGCACACCCCGCGTCGACGCCGGGTCCAGGCCCGTGAGGTCGCGGACCCGGCGCAGGCGGTAGTCCAGGGTGCGGGGGTGGACGTTGAGGGTGCTCGCGGTGAGGGCGCGGTTCATGTCGCAGTGGTAGTACGCGTCGAGCGTCAGGAGCAGGTCGGGGCCGGGCGAGAGGAGCCGGGCCACCTGCCGGAGCCAGGCGTCGGTGAACGGGGCGTCGGCGACCGCGAGTTCGACGAAGACGTCCGCGAGGGTGTGAGGGCGTAGCCGGTCCGGCGCCCGGCGCAGAGGCGCCGTACGGCTGATGTGCCGGGCCCGGTCGAGGGCGTCGGCGAGAACCGGCCCACCGGCGGTGCCGGCCGCGCAGGGGTGGCCCAGCGCCTCGGCGAAGTCCCGTACCAGGACGGCGACTTCACGGCCCTCGGGGGTCAGCGCGATCAGCTCGCCGCCCCGGCCCGCCGCAGCGGGACGCCACCACAGCGGCACCCGGTGCGCCCTCGCCAGGGCCTCGACCTCCGCGTCCAGGTCCCGCTCGTCGCCGGGCCGGTCCGGCACCCGGACCACCGACACCTCGTAGGCGTCGGCCAGTTCGACACCGGCGACCCGCGCCAGCTCCTTCGCCACCGGGTCCTCGGCCAGCAACGCCTTGGTGAGCAGCGCGACTTGGGCGACGTACGGCAGCCGTCGGCGCAGCGCCGTCACGAACCCCCGGCAGTAGGCGTCGATGCCGCGCTCGCCCTGCGGGGCGAACCAGCCCATGACGCCCATGAGTTCGTCGAGGCTCCCGTCGCTGCGGGCCCGCGTCGCCTCGTCGATCTCGCGCAGCATCAGCTCGGCGTGCACGCGCAGCACCCCCTGCCGCGACGTGAGGGACATGCCGGTACCGGCCCTCAACTCACCCATCGACGCGATGTGGTCGAGATCGCTGTCGGTCAACATCCCGTTGCCCGGGGCCAGTTCGACCGTGCGTCGCCTGAACCACACCGAGTACTCCAGGGTCTGGGCCTTCCCCCGGGAGTCGGCGTCGAGGGAGGCGAACTCCGGGATCTCGCGGGTGTACGCCTCGACCTCGCGACGGGCGTTGGCCGGTGCCTGGCGGGCCAGTTCGGTGAAGAGACCTCCCATGGCGCGAGCATGCCATCGGCGCGCGGGAGGGTCATAGGAGAAAACCGGACCTGTGTTTGTCAGTCAGGGTGAAGGCGTGAAGAGTGTGGAGGCCGTGGGTTCGTGAGGGTGCGCAAAGTTCGCGCGGCGGGGGCCGTTCCTGGTTGCCGGGGCGGATGGGCGCGCGCTTAATGGGACCGCGAGGGCGCCCTCCTTCCGTACACACCACAGCAGTTCGTCCGAACGGGAGGACCACGAGGATGAGAACGGGAAAGAGAGCCGCGACGCTGCTCGCCGCCCTGACCGCGGCCGGCGCCCTCGTCATGGCCGGCACACCCGCCTCCAGCACGCCCACCGCAGCCGCCGTCCCCAGCCTGCGGGCCTTCGGGATCACCGGCGACGGCACCCTGATGGCCACCTTCACCACCGACCGGCCCCAGGTCCTCGACTGGGTCCGCGTCATCACCGGACTCAGCGGCGACACCAAGCTCCTAGGCATCGACCACCGGCCGCAGAACGGCGTGATGTACGGCCTCGGCGACAAGGGCGGCATCTACACCATCAAGACCCCGCCGGCCACCACCGACGTCGTCGTCACCAAGGTCTCGCAGCTCCAGATCGCCCTGTACGGCACGACGTTCGACATCGACTTCAACCCCGCCGCCGACCGGCTGAGGGTCATCAGCAACAACGGCCAGAACCTGCGCCACAACCTCAACGACAACACGACCGTCGCCGACAGCATGCTGAACATCCCGCCCGCGACCACGTACGCGCTCGGCGTGACCGGCGCCGCGTACACCAACAACGACCTCGTCGGCTCCACCGGCACCACGCTCGTCGACGTCGACACCTACAACGACCAGATCGTCATCCAGTCGCCCCCGAACGCCGGGAACCTCGTCGCGACCGGCCTCCTCGGCTTCGACGCGAACCTCGACGCGGGCATCGACATCTTCAGCACCCTCACCAACGGCAAGACGACCGCGAACGCGGCCTTCGCCTCCCTGACGCCGTACGGCGCGAGCACCCCGACCCTCTACAGCGTCGACATCCTCACCGGCTCCCCCACGGCGATCGGTCAGTTCCCGCTCAACATCACCGACCTCGCCATCACCCTCACGGGCACCTACTGACCCGGCGCGCGCCGCGGCCCGGCACCACCGGGGCGCGGCGCCGACTCATTCACCGCGTTGATGACCTGCACACAAAATGACCGCTACCGGCCCGCCCGTACCCCGTCGACGATCGGTGCATGAGCACAACAGGACAGGCCGTCGCGTCCCGAGCCCTGACGCCGGGGCTCCTCGTGGCGGCTACCGGTACGGCCGTGGCGTTCGAACTCAGCTCCCGCGTACCGGCGTTGAGCGCGCTCACGGCCGCCGTCGTGCTCGGGGTCGCGGTCGGCGGGGTGCTCCCGGACGAGACGCGGGACGGCATGACCTGGGCCGCGCGCAAGTGCCTGCGCCTCGGCGTCGTCCTGCTCGGACTCCAGCTCGGGCTCGGGGAGGTCCTCGGCCTCGGCGCCGGGACGGTCGCGGCCGTCGTCCTCACCGTCCTCGTCACCTTCGCCGGGACGCTCCTGCTCGGCCGGCTCCTGCGCGTCCCGCCCGGCCTCACGCTGATGGTCGCGACCGGGTTCTCGATCTGCGGTGCCTCCGCGATCGCCGCGATGGACAGCGTCACCGACACCGACAAGGAGGAGGTCGCCACCGCCGTCACCCTCGTGACCCTCTACGGCAGCGCCGCGATCGCCTTCCTGCCGTTCCTCGGCCGCGCCCTCGCCCTGAGCCCCGAACACCTCGGCACCTGGGCGGGAATCTCCGTCCACGAGGTTGCCCAGGTCGTCGCGGCGGCCTCCTCGGCGGGCCCCGGCGCGGTCGCGGTCGCCGTCGTAGTCAAGCTGACGAGGGTGATCCTGCTGGCCCCGATGGTCGCCGGAGCCGGCGCCGTACACCGCCGCCGCACCCCGGGCGACCGCCCCGCGCTGGTCCCCCTGTTCGTCGTCGGCTTCCTGGCGACGATGCTCCTGCGCACGACCGGCACCGTCCCGACGGCGGTCCTGACCTCGGCCAAGACCACCACCACACTCCTGTTCACCGCCGCCCTCTTCGCCCTGGGCAGCGGCGTGCGGATCGGCGCACTGCTGCGGACGGGGAGGCGGGGGCTGCTCCTGGGAGCGCTGTCCACGGCGCTGGTCACGACGGTGGGGTACGGGGCGCTGAGGGCGGTCGGCACTTTCTGAGGGCCTTGTCCCGGACGACGCCCGCCCGACCGCTCACCCGCCGACAGCGCCCCTCGATATGCCCGGCATGATCGGCGGCGGTCTCGGTCGACGCCCAGTGCAGACGGCCGTCCAGTACCGGTCGCTGGTAGAGGGCGTCACCGAACCCGGAGAAGTTCCGCGGCGCCCTGCCCACCGTCCAGCGCCTCGGCACGTTCCGGGACACCGTCGCCGAACGCGTCCACGCCCGCATCGGCGCCATCGCCTCCACGCAGATGACCGTCGTCGCCAAGCATCTGCTGATCGCGCTCATCAACCACGAGTACCAGCACGACCAGTGGATCGGCGAGGTCCGGGCGCAGAACCTCGGCCACGCCCGGCCGCCGTCGACAACCTGCGCGCCACCCTCACCGCCGACCACCCGGACGCCACGCTCCTGGTGAACGCGGCCGGCGTCTTCGCGCCCAAGCCGTTCCTCGACCACACCGGCGCCGACTACGACCGCTACCAGGCCATCAACCGCGCCTTCTTCTTCCTCACCCAGACCGTCACCGTCACCATGATCGCGCGCGGCGTGAAGGGCGCGGTCGTCAACGTCGGCTCCATGTGGGCGCACCAGGCCGTCGCCGCGACCCCGTCCTCGGCGTACTCCATGGCCAAGGCGGGCCTGCACTCGCTGACCCAGCACCTCGCGATGGAACTCGCCGGGCACGCCCGACGACGTCGCCGCCACGGTCGCCTTCCTGTTGTCCGACGTGACGGACTGGGTGACCGGCGCGGTGTGGGACGTGGACGGCGGGGTGATGGCGGGCCGCAACTGGGGGGGCTCCTACGGCGTGAGCAGTTCGCGCACCCGCCGGCCCACCTCGGGATCGACCATGATCGGGTGGGTCGCCCGGGCGTCGTACCAGGACACCTCGAAGCCGGGCGCGGCCCTGGGCCAGTACAACGCCAGCTGCTCCCGGGCCTCTTCGCGGGCGAACGCCGTCACCGGCCCGTCGTACGGCAGGATCTCGAAGTGCTCCTGCGCGAACATGCCCGCCGACCACAGGACTTGGAGCCGGGCGAACTCCTCCGGGGCGACGGCGTCGTCGTACCAGTACAGCGGCCTGATGCGGGCCAGCGTCTCGGCGGGGTCCAGGGGTTCAGGGAGGCCGAACTGGGCGGACAGGGACGCCAGCCGGAACGAGAGAAGCTCGTCGAGACCCCAGCCCGGGTCCACCAGGGACACCTGGGACGGCGGGTTGACGAGGACCAACGCCCGCACCTCCTCGCCGGACGCGCGCAGGCGGCGGGCCATCTCGTAGGCCACCAGGCCGCCTTGGCACAGCCCGCCGAGGAAGTACGGGCCGTGCGGCTGGAGTTCGCGCAGCTCCAGGAGGTAGCGGTCGGCCATCGCGGTGAGGGAGATGAGGGGGCGTACGTCGCCCCGGTAACCGGGGGCCTCGAAGCCGTAGAACGGGCGGCCCGCACGCCAGCTCTCGACGACCGGCTCCGCGAACCGGATGTTGCCCGTACCGACGTGCACCAGGAAGAAGGGTTCACCGCGGCCCTCGGGGGCGAGCGGGACCAGACAGGTGACGGCGTCCCGGTCCCAGGGACTCGCGGCGGTGCGCCACACGTCCGACGCGGTGAGGACGGGCGCGGGCGGGGGAGCGGCGGGGGCGGTCAGGGCGGCGGCCAGCGACGCGACCGTACGGTGCTCGAAGAGATCCTCCGCGCGCATCGCCAGCCCGCTGCGGCGAGCCGCGCCGACGACGTCGACGGCGAGCAAGGAGAAGCCGCCGAGCTCGAAGAAGTCGTCGTGGGGGCCGACTTCGGTGTCGAGGAGGTCTTCCCAGATGGCGGTGAGGGTCTGCCGGGCGTGGTCGGCGCGCGCGATGCCCACGGCCTCCACGCCGTCAACAGCTCCAGCGATGTTCATGACGTCTCCTTCGCAGTACGAGGCGCGCCGAGCGCACGCCGGTCCGTCTTGCCGGACGGAGTCAGAGGCAGCGCGTCCAGCACCCGATACCGGTCAGGCACCATGTGCGCCGGAAGCTCCGCCGCCGCATGCTTCCGCAGCCGCCCCGCGAGCCCGTCCGCCTGCCCCGGCGCCGCCACCACCCCGGCCAGCAGAAAAGCTCCCGCAGCTGTCGTCGCCACAGTCACCGCGACGTCACTGACCAGCCCCGACCCCCGCAGCACCGCCTCGACCTCCCCGGGCTCGATCCGGAACCCGCGCAGCGCGAGCTGATCGTCCGCCCGCCCCACGAACTCCAGCTCCCCGCCCGGCAGTTCACGCGCCAGATCCCCGGTCCGGTAGTGCACGACGGAGTCCAGCGCGACGAACCGCTCCCGGGTCAACTCCGCCCGCCCCAGATACCCGGACGACACCCCGGCCCCGGCGACCCACATCTCTCCGACGGAACCCACCGCCACGGGCCGCCGATCCGCGTCCAGCACCCGCACCGACAGATGCGGCAACGCCCGCCCGATCGGCGACCGCACCTCCCCGGCGAGCGCGGCGTCGTCCAGCTCCTTGTACGTGACGTGCACCGTCGTCTCCGTGATCCCGTACATGTTCACCACCGACGGCCGCACCCCGCCGACCCCGCCGAGAAACTCCCGTACGACCGGCAGATCCACCCCCTCCCCGCCGAACACGAGCCACCGCACCGCGAGCCCCGGGCACCCCGCCTCCCGGTACGCGGTCGCGGTGTAACGGAACACGGACGGCACCTGGTTGAGCACGGTCACCCCTTCCTCGACCAGCAGCTCCACGAACCGCTCCGGCGACCGCGCCACCTCGTCCGGCACGACGACGAGCGTCCCGCCGGTGACGAACGCACCCCACATCTCCCACACGGAGAAGTCGAAGCTCAGCGAGTGGAAGAGCGTCCACCGCTCACGCGGCCCGAACCCGAAGAGCGGCAGGGCCGCTTCCAGCAGCGCCACGACGTTGGCGTGCGTGACGACACAGCCCTTGGGCCTGCCGGTGGACCCGGAGGTGTAGATCACGTACGCGGGATCGCCGGCGGACGGCGCGGACGGCCGCCCCTCACCGGGCCCGTCGAGAGGCAGCACCACGCCCGGAACCTCACGAGCACGAGGCCCCACCGAGACCCGCACGCCCGCGTCCGCCACGACGTACCGCAACCGCTCGGCGGGATACGCCGGGTCCAACGGCACATACGCGGCACCGGACTTGAGAATCCCGAGCACCGTCACCACCGACTCCACACACCGCCCCACCACGGCCCCGACCAACTCCCCGGGCCCCACCCCAGACCCTGCGAGCACCCTCGCCACCCGGTCCGACCGCGCGTCCAGCTCCGCGTACGTCACCTCCTCACCCCCGCCCCGCAACGCCACCCCGTCGGGCACACGCCCCGCGCTCGCGCGGAACAGATCGACCAGCGTCGTCATGCGACGTCTCCTTCCAGCCGTACGGCACCGTCGACGAGGACCTTCGAGGCCAGCCCCGCCGCGAGGAACACGGCCGCCAGGACCAGCCAGCCGGCCGTCCCCAGGCCGACGGTGAGAGAGGTGACCAGCGCCGGGCCGAGGAACTGCTGGACCCCGCGCCCGAGTCCGAACACGCCCTGGTACTCGCCCATCCGGTCGGCGGGCGGCAGCCCGAACGAGATGCCCCAGCTCCCGGCCGACTGCGCCAGCTCACCGAAGCCGAGGACGGCGACTCCGGCCAGCAGCACGGCGGTCGCCACCGGCGCCGGACCGAAGGCGCTCAGCGCGAGCACCGGACAGGCCAGCGCGAGCAGAACCCCGGCCCGCAACTGGGCCCGCGCGGCTCCCGGGAGCGTGTCGGACCCCCGGCTGACGGCGACCTGGAACAGCACGACCAGGACCGTGTTCGTCACCGACAGCGCCGCGTTCACGGCCGCAGGCGCCGAGGTGCTCGTGACGATCCACAGCGGCAGACCGACGGTCAGCACCGGCTGGTACAGCTCAAGCACCCCGCTGCTGAAGGTGACGAGCAGGAAACGGCCGTCCCGCAGAGCGGCCCCGGAGGACGCCGCCGTACCGGCCCGCCGGGTGGGCGGAGTCGGCGGGAAACCACGCCCGATGAGTACGCAACTGAGCTGCGCGACCGCGTTGGCGAGCGTCACGACGTAGAAAGCACGTCGGCCGCCGACGGCGAGAGCCGGTGCCGCGACCGCCGCCCCCGCGGCGAGCCCCAGGTTGAACAGGCCGCGCGTCTGGGCCCGCACCTTCGTGGCCCGCTCCCCGCCGAACAGGGCGTGGGTGAGGGCGCCGCGCAGGGGGCTGCCCGCCGTCTCGCACAGGGAGATCAGGCAGGCGACGGCGACGAAGGACACGTAGTCGTCGACGGCCGCGTACAGCGCGAACAGCACCGCCAGCAGCCCGTACATCGTCAGCAGCGGCCTCTTCGGACCGATCCGGTCGGCGAGCCGGCCCGCCGGGACCGTCCCGAGGAACCCGCACAGACCGGCGGCCGACAGCCCCAACGCGACCTGCCCGGCGCCGAATCCGAGGACCCGGGTGAAGAAGACGGTGCTCGCGGTGAGGAAGAACCCCGTACCGCTCGCCTGCACCAGGACGAGGAACGCGAACCGCCGCGCGTCACCCGGCTCCGGGACCAGACCGGTGGCCCACCTCGTGCGAAGTACGGTGTCAGACAAGGCCGTTGCCCTTGAGCTCGGCGGCCGTGGCCCGGTGGACCCGCCCGTCGTCCGTCGTGAACGTGTAGGAGAGCAGACCCGCCGCCTTCTCGACCGTCGCCAGCATCGCCGCGTGGTCCGGGGCGTGCCCGAAGGCGATGTCCAGCAGCGCCGTGTGCACCCCGCCGGGCAGCCGCTCCCCGCGCCGCACCAGCGGCACGATCCCGGTGACACCTTCCAACGCCCGTACGTCCGCGACGCCTTGACGCCTCGTCAGCGTGCACGCCTCGCGCGGACCCGGCGTGGAGAACTGGAAGTACACCCCGTCGAACGACAGCGGCGGCACGTGGACCCGCTCACCGAGCGCGATCCGCCCCGCGACCTCGACCAGACTCAACCCGGCCGCCCGCTGGGCGAGTTCACCGACCCAGCCGCCCAGCCTGCCGTTCACCTCGATGATCCGGGGCCCGTGAGGCGTGAGCTTGATCTCCGTGTGCGTGATCCCCGACCGGACCCCGAGGGCCCGTACGGCGTCGGCGGCGAGGCTCCCGAGCGCGGCCACCTCCGGCGCGGGCAGGTGGCTCGGCCAGAACTGGCCCGTCTCGCGGAACGGCGGCAGGAGCGCGGGCTTGCCGGTCACGGCGAGGACACGCACCTCGCCGTCCTGCACGAGGCACTCCACCGACACGTAGTCCCCGAAGGGTAGTTCGGACCGGCCGGCCAGGAACTCCTCCAGCACCAGGGCGGTTTCCGCGTCCGACAGCAGCGCCTCGGCCAACTCCCGCCCCTCGTCCGGGTCCTGGACCAGGTAGGTGTTGCGGCTGCCCTCACCGCGTACGGGCTTGAGGACCGCCGGGAGCCCGGTGACGGCGACCGCCTCGGGCCACTGCGCGGCGCGGTCGAGGCGGTGACTGCGGGCCTGCGGTATCCCCGCCTCGCGCAGACACCGGCGCTGCGCCGCCTTGTCGGTGAGGAGACGGACCGTCGCGGGGGAGTGGTACGGCAGCGCCAGGCGCTCGGCGAGGAGAGCGGTGGTGTGCTGCATCCGCTCACTGAACGTCGTGACGGCCCGGACGCCGACGGCGCGCAGCGCGTCCACGGCGGCCCCGAACCCGGCGTCCAGCGACACGACCGGCCCGAATTCCCCGACCAGCGGACGCATCGACCGCGCGTGTTCCGAATCCCCGAGAACCGTCACCACGGGAATTCCGGTCCGTCGAATTCCCGCACCGATCTCACCGGCGGAAGCGGCACCTTTGTCGTACACGACGACTATCGATCCGGCGGCGATATCCGGCACCCACCTGTTCCTTTCCTGCCGGTCCAAGGCAGTCGAATGGCCCGACCGCGCTGTCCGAATCTATCGCCCCTGTGCAATGAAGCACCCACGGGGAGGTAAAGGAAAGGTCGTCGAAAAAGCCGTTCACATATTCTGAAGCCCACTTGACAATGCCGATATTCGCGCTCGAAGAACAAGGCCCGCATTCGCCCACGACCCGCCGCACTACGATGCCCCCATGCCAAGGACCGACCGCTCCGCCCGGCTCATCCCGGCCCCGCCGGCCACCGTCTACGCCGCCCTCGTCGACCGTTCCGCCCTGGAGACCTGGCTCCCGCCGACCGGCATGAGGGGACGCGTCGAGCACTGGGACCCCCGCCCCGGCGGCGGCTTCCGGATGACCCTCACCTACCTCGACCCCACGGACGACCCCGGCAAGACCTCGGACGGCACCGACGTCGTGGACGTCGCCTTCGCGGCCCTCGTCCCGCCCGAACGGATCGTCCAGCAGGCCGTGTTCACGTCCGACGACCCGTCGTACGCGGGCACCATGACGATGACCTGGGACCTCACCCCCACCCCGGAGGGCACCCGAGTGACGGTCACCGCCACCGACGTACCCCCCGGCATCGGCCAGTCCGACCACGAGGCCGGAATCGCCTCGTCCCTGGCTCAGTTGGAGACGTACGTGACGGGCCGGACCGGAGACTGACCCCGCGCTACACCGCCGACCGTGCGTTGCCGAGTTCCGCCAGCCGCGCCAGCGCGGGGAGAGCCGCCGCGATCGCCTGCCGCTCATCCGGCGTCAACTCGGCGACCAGGCCGACCAGATGACGGCTGCGGTCCGCGTACCGCGCCTCGCCGATCGCGCGCCCCGCATCGGTGATGTGGACGAGGGACGCCCGGCCGTCCGCCGGATCGGGCCGGCGCTCCACGAGCCCGTCGCGTTCGAGCCGGGTGATCACCTGCGTGACCCCCGGCTGGCTCATCTGCTCCGACCGGGCCGGCTCCCGCGTTCACCGTCACCTCGGTCCTGTGCGGACTCGCTCCCACCATCGGGTTCCTGGTGGCCGCCAGCCTCCTCCAGGGTGCCGCCGCCCTGCTCGTACCGCAGGTGCTGGCGACGATTCAGGCGGTGACCGCCGACCGGGCGCACGCCCGCGCGATCAGCCTGAAACTGCCCGACCCGCGCTGAGACCGCCGCCGTGCGCAACGAACGACACCCTTCAGTGAACCCGGCGCCCCACCCGGTACACCGCCCGCACGTCCGTGACCGCCCCGATGTCGTCGACCGGAGACCTGTCGAGCACGACGACGTCCGCGTCGGCCCGAGGCTGCAACACCCCCTTGCGGCCGGTCATCCCGACCGCCTCGGCCGCCTCGGAGGTCGCGGACCGCAGGACGCCCACGGCGGGCATCCCCAGCTCGGCGAGCTGCCGCAGCCCGTGCGGATACACCCCGTGCGCCTTCTCGGGAGCGATCCCCGAGTCGGTGCCGGGAACGACCCGCACACCGGAGGCGATGACCTTCGCCATGAGTTCGAGGAACTTCTCGAAGGCCGCCGCGATCGCCGGAGGCACGGTCCGGCCCGGCATCGTCCCCACCGTGAGACTCACGAACGTCCCCCGCCGCGCGACCTCGTCCAGCACGTCGGGCAGCAGGAGGACACCGGTCGGCGTCATGAACGAGAAGTGCTCGATCGTGTCGAAGCCGACGCCGACCGTGTCCACGACCGCCGGGAGCGCGTGCGCGTGCGCGGCCGTGCTCAGCCCCAGCCGGTGCGCCTCGTCGACGATGAGCCTCAGGTCGGAGCGGCCGTACTGCTGCCGCGTCGGATCGGACCCGGGCGTCATGTTGCCCCCGCTGGCCATCACCTTCACCACCTCGCACCCCCGCTCGGCGCGCTCCCGTACGGCCGCCAGCAGCGCCTCGGTGCCCTGGGCCTCGCCGCCGAGGAAGTGGCAGTGCCCGCCGGGGGTGGTGATCGGCGGCCCCGCCGCGACGATCTCGGGACGCTCCTCGGCCGGAACCTTGTTCCGCAGGTCGAGGGTGAGGTAGTCCCGGTCGCCGAGGTCCCGGACGGTCGTCACCCCGGCCGCCAGCGTCGCCGCCGCCGAGACGCGCGCGGTCTCCAGGACGGCCGCCCGGTCGTCGGACGTCACCTGCCGTACGGCGTCGGGCCCGCCGTCCCAGGTCAGGTGGACGTGGGCGTCTATGAGCCCGGGCAGCAGCCAGGCGTCAGGGCCGAAGTCGGTCACCGCCGCGTGCTCCGGCGGCTCGGCGCCCGTGCAGTCGACGTCGAGGATCACGCCGTCCTCGACCAGAACCGTGCCCGACGGCCGGACCCGCACGCCGTCGAAGACGTGCCCGGCTCTGAGCGCCAGCAGTTCGCTGCGCATAAGTCTCATCTCCAAGAACCGCAATGTGGGGGGAGAGGGCCGGAGAACGGGCCCCTGAAGAGAGACTCTGGCCGCTGACCAGGCGCGTTGGGAACAGTCGATCACCGATGCCGGTCATCGACCGGGTCGATGCCCCAGCGCCCCCAGCCCCGCCGCCACGATCACGTCGGTCCGGTCGGGATGGTTCTCGTCGCGCCGCGCCATCATCGTCGCCGTCACCGCCCCGATCGCCGCCACCACCCGCACCCGCCGCTCCTCGTCCTCCCACACACCCGGGTCGAACGCCTCCATCAGCGTGCGCTGCGCCCCCGAGAGCCGCTCCAGCACCTCCGGCTCCCGCGTCAGCCAGAACGCCCCCACGACGAGCGCCCCCATCCCCGGCCGCTCCCCGAGCATCCGCACCAGCGCCTCGACGAGCACGGCGTCCCGCCCGGGCCCGACGGGAGCCGCCGCGGCGATGTCCGCCAGCGTCGCGGCGGTCTGCTCCGCCTGCGTGACCACGGCGTCCTGAATGCGCTCCTTGGAGCCGAACCGCTTGAGGACGGCGGCCTTGGAGTAGCCGGCGGCGTCGGCGATCGCCTGGACCGTCCCCTGCGCGAACCCGTGCTGGGCGAACACGAAGGCCGCGACGTCGGTCAGCGCGTGGTCGATCTCCTCGCTCGTGGGTTTCACATTTGACTTCATGGCCTCAAGTTACCATCCTGGTCACCTAGTAACCAAAATGGTCACCTGAAGGGAATCGGTGCAGTGACGCACGACAACGACGACGCGACGGCCCCCACGAGGCCGGGGCCCGCGCTCTGGCTGACCCCCGCAGTCCTCGTCACCGTGATCATGGCGGCCCTCGCGTCGCTGTACCTGGGCAGCTCGGTCAACTCCGCCGACCACCTCGACGGCTTCCCCGTCGCCGTCGTCAACGCCGACCGGGGCGACACCGGCGCCAAGATCACCGAGGGCCTGCGCAAGAACACCGACCCCCACAAGTTCGACCTGCGCACCCTCACCCTCACCGAAGCCCGCGAGCAGATGGGCGAGGGCAAGCTGTACGGGGCGATCGTCCTGCCCGCCGACCTGACGCAGAAACTCGGCGCGCTGAGCGGCCCCGGCACCGACGTCCAGCGGCCCCAAGTCACCGTCTACACCAACCCGTTGGCGAACACCTCCAGCGTCTCCATCGTCAACGCCTACGCCACCAAGGCCCTGACGGGCGTCAACGAGACCGTCGGCAAGCAGCTCCTCGCCGCCGCCCCGAAGGCCCCCGGCCTCGCCCGCCTCGTCCTCGCCGCCCCGCTGGACGTCCACAGCACCCCGTACGAAGCGGTCCCGAGCGGCACCGGCAACGGCCTCTCCGCCTTCTACTACGCCCTGCTGCTCGTCCTCGCCGGATTCACCGGCTCCGTCATCGTCGCCAACCTCGTCGACGCGCAGCTCGGCTTCATCCCCCTCGAATGGGGCCCGGTCTACCGCATGGCCGCCAACTCCGGCCACAGCCGCCAGTCCACGCTCCTGTTCAAGTGGGCGCTCATGGGCGGCCTCGCCGTCGTCGTCAGCAGCGCCTACCTCGGCATCGCGGCCTGGCTCGGCATGCCCCTCGACCACCCGTGGCAGCTCTGGCTGCTCGGTATCCTCGTGATCGCCGCCGTCGCCGTGGTCGCCCAGGCGATCCTCGCGCTGCTCGGCGGACTCGGCATGATCATCAGCCTCCTGCTGTTCGTCGTCCTCGCCGTCCCCAGCTCCGGCGGCACCACCCCGCTGGAGGCGCTCCCGCCGTTCATCCGCTTCCTCTCCGGCTTCGAACCCGTCCACCAGGCGTACGTCGGCGTCCGCTCGGTCCTCTACTTCGGCGCGACGTGGGACGGCGGCCTCGGCCGCGCGGTGATCGCCTCCACGGTCGCCCTCGTCCTCGGCCTGGCCGCGGGCTTCCTCGGCACCCGGGCGTACGACCGCAAGGGCCTGACCCGCAGCCACCCCACCGAGACCCCGGCTACAACCCCGGAGCCGGTCACCGCGTGACGGTGAGCACCTTGCTGTAGACCGTCGAACTGCGCCGCACCGTCATCCCGACGCGCTCGTACAACGCCAGCGCGCCCGTGTCCGAGTGCGTCCACAGCGTGCACGCCCGCCTGCCCTGCCGGTGGAAGGCCCGGAAAGCCTCCAGCAGGAGCAGGCGGGCGATGCCCCGCCCCCGCTGGTCCCGCCGCACCGCGACCCGCTGGATGCGCCCCTCGGCGCCGTCGGTGGAGAGCACCGCGCCGACCATCTCCTCCCCGGCGAAGGCGACCGGCGACGCCCCGGCCACGAACGTCTCCCGCCCGACTGTGTGCCGCACCCACTCCTCGTACGGCATCCGCCGCTGCTGCCACTCGTCGAACGCGTCCTCGACCACCTGGTACGCCGCCCGCTCGTCCCCGTCCCGGAACGCCCGGACCGTGACCCCCGCCGCAGGCGCGGGCACCTCGGGCTCGACGTCCGTCGCGATCTCAAGGAGCCACTCGGTGACGAGCGGCGCGTACCCCCGCGACTCCAGGAGCGCGATCGCCGCGAGGTCGCTGTGCGGGACGCTCTGCGCGAGCCGGTCACCCGTGGCCCGCGCCTCCGCCCAGGACAGCAGCGAACCCCCGAGCCCCCGCCCCCGGTGCCGGGGATGCACGTCCACCGTGGCCCGCCGCCCCCGCACCCACCCCCACCCGGCCGCCTCCCCCTCCGGACCGAGGACGACCACCGCCTCCGAACCGGGCTCACCGAGCTCGACGGCGACCCGGTCCGCACTGGTCGTGACCTCCCCGTGGAGACTCTCCTCGCATGCGGCGATCAGACGGTGGACCACGGGTACGTCGGCGACAGTCGCCGGACGGCGCGACAGAGGGTCGGTCATGCGCGAACCCTAGACCTCGCGCTCTCGGGCGGCGCCAGATACCCCGGCACCGCCCCCGCCGTACCGATGACGATCTGGTCCACGGCGATCGCCGCATCGACCATGAACAGCCGCAGCGTGTGGTCACCCGGCGCCTCCACGACGACCGTCCCGGTCAGCTTCTCGACCCCCTCCTCCACGTTCCGAGCCCATGCGTCCCCTCGATTCCCGGTGGCGACGGCCTGCCCCGACAGCACGACCGGCGCCTGACCGTCCAGCGCGACAGCCAGCCGCCGCTTGCCGCGCTCGTCGAGGGAGGGAAGCCGGAAGACGGTCACCGGAAAGGTCCCGGCCGACGTGAAGTGGACCCGGTAGCGCAGCTCGGGCGAGCGCGTGCCGAACTCCTCCGTGACCGAGGGCGCGGTCGACGGCACGGCCTCCACGGCGCCGGTCCGCCGCCCCAGCCCGGGCACGGTCCGCCACCGGGCGCCCCCGCGCGGAACCTGCCGGTCGAAGTGGGCCGCCTCGATGGACACGTACCCGTGCGCCTCGACGAACCCCCGCACCGGCACAGGGGAGTTGACCACCCGCAGCGCGACGGCAACGCTCCGCCCCACGCCCGTGAACGAGACACTCGGCGTGTGGGTACCCTCCGGCACCCGGTCCCAGTCGATCTCCACCCAGACCCGCGTCTGGTCGGCGAGCGTGCCACCGGAAGCACTCACCCGCACCCACGGCTCACTCACCTCCGCCACCCAATCCACCGGCAGGAACCCGGTGTTGAACACATCGACGAACCGGCGCCCCCGGTCGCAGGAGTCGAACGACAGCGCCCGGACGGTCCCGACGTCGTTCCCCTCGGACGCCACCCCCAGCCCCGACGTCTCCTGCCGGGCGACCCGCGTGACAGCCGGTCGCCCCGGGGCCTTCGGTATCTGGGACGGGTACGGATTGACGATCCCGTCCCACTTCCCGCCCGCGACCTGTGTGTTGTACCGCCGCGTGATCGCCTGCTCCTCGGCGTGCGCGGCCTCCGCGAGATCCGCGTACCGGTTCACCCCCGCACCCCGCCCCTGCCGGACGGCGAGCGCGTTGCGATCCGCCCAGTAGTACTTCAGGTTCATCAAGTAGGCGCCGTGGACCGGGTATTCGACCAGCTCGAAGTAGGCGTCCCGGTACGCCTCGGGAAGCCGCGTCCCCAGCGCACGGACCCGTTCCAGGAGAGCCGCGTACGCGTCCATCCGGCGCCCCGCCTCGTCCCCGTGGTGCACGGTCGAGAACACGTCCCGGTCGATGAACTCCGGCCGCCGCTCGGCCGCGAGACGGTAGTACTCCGTACGGATCGCGGTCAGCTCCGTCGCGTGCTCCCGCCCGAACTGCCGCCCGTACCACCGCGCGAGGAACTCCTCGGGCCCCCGGCCGTCCACGTCCCAGGCCAGGTCCAGGCAGAAGGACAGCCCCGTCTCGATGGACTTGAGGTCACCCACGTTGAAGATCCATACGCGGTCCACCCCGTGCTCGTGCACCCGCCTCAACTCCTGCCACACCTTGGCGAGTTGCGTGGTGTCGAGCCACAGGTAGCTGCGGGGCCGCCCCCAGTAGGAGAGGTGGTAGTAGATCCCGTTCCCGCCGCTCCGGGCCCGCTCGGCGTCGTCCGGGAGCTGGCGCATGTTGCCGTGGTTGTCGTCCGGCCAGATCAGGGTCACGTCGTCGGGCACCCGGACGCCCGCGTTGTAGAGGTCCAGCACCTCCTTGTACGGGATGAAGATCTGCGGCTCGGCCCCCGCCCCGACCTCCTCGGCGAGGATGCGCCGCTGGTCGGCGATGATCTCGTTCATCACCGCGACCTTCTCCGGGACCGTGGTCGCGTTGCGGGTCTCCAGCGCCGAGTCGTGCAGCCCGCGCATCCCCAGCGTCCAACTGCTCTCGTAACGGGCGTTCTGCCGCGCCCGGGTCCGCCAATACTCCGAGATCACCGCCGGGTTGACGGTGTAGTCGTACACCGGCAGGCTCCCGTCCGCGTTCCGGTGCTCCGCCGCCCACGGGTCCCACTCGTGAACTCCGTTGCGCAGCATGGCCTCCGGGTGGCTGGACCCGACGACGATGCCGTACCGGTCGGCCAACTCCGGGTTCTCCGCGTACTTGTTGAAGAAGTCGGAGTACGGATGCATCGCGGGCCACAGGTAGTTGGCCTTGAGGCGCAGCAGCAGTTCGAAGAGCCGCTCGTAGGTGCGGGGGCCGATGTTCTTGTCCGGCTCCTGGGTGCGGTGCGACCAAGTCGTCAGGTTCTGCTCGTCGTTGATGAAGACGCCCCGGTAGCGGACGCTCGGCTCGCGCCGTTCGAAGGTGCGCGCGGGGACGGTCACCGTGTCGCGGTGGGCGATCGGGACATCGGCCCACCAGTGCCAGGGGGAGACGCCGATGCGCTCGGACGTGTCGTAGATGCCGTAGACCGTGCCGCGCCGGTCGCTGCCGGTGATCGTCAGCGCGCGGTCCACGCCGGGGAAGGGACGGTCGACGACGCGGGTCACCGAGGCTTCCCAACGGCCCGGTGCCGCCGAGGTGGTGATGACGACCAGGTGCCCGGCGCGCTCGGGCAGGGCGTGCAGGAGCCGGGGCCGGACACCGCTGACCCGCTCGATGTCGGCCTGGAGGTCACCGGCCGCGCGGATCACCGCCGGATGCTCCGCCGGGTCCACGTAGAGGTCGGTCGCGAGGCCGTCGGCGACCAGGGGGAAGTCCGGCCGTGAGGGCGACGCCTCGGCCGCCGCCGGGAGCAGCGGGACGGCACCGGCCGCCGCCATGCCGAGCAGGAACGACTTGCGGGTCCACAGGGGTCCGTCCGGCACGAGGCACTCCTGATCCACAGCGGGCGACAAGGGCATGAGCAGGTCAAGAAAGCGCTTGCTGTGCACTGTAGGAGGCGCCTCACGGACCCGTCCAGAGGCAGGAGCGACCGATGGGGGAGTGGGTCGTTAGGGCTGACGTCGACAACGCGAGAAGGACGAGGTACGAGATGGATGAGCTGCGGGAGTCGTACGAGGCGTGCGAGGCCGAAGTACGCGACCACCTGCCCGCGTTGTGGACCGTGACCGGCCTCCTCCCGCCCGAGGTACGGCCGTTCATGCACGCCATCCACGGCTGGACCGTGACCACGGACCGCATCGCCGACGAAGGACCCACCGAGGGCCGCCGGGAACGGTTCGCGCGCTGGCGGGCCGACACCCTCGCCGAGCTGAGGACCGGCCGCAGCGAACACCCCCAGCGCCGCGCCCTGATCGACACCGTGCACCGCCGAGGACTCGACCACGCCCTCGTCGAGGAGCACCTCGCGACCGTCGCCGCCGACTGCGCGGCCCCGCCCGCCTTCGAGACGTTCGCGGACCAGCGCCGCTTCCTGCGCGGCATCACCGGAGTCGTCGGCGAACTCTGGGCGCCCCTCCTGGAGCCGCGCGGCCCCGAGAGCGCCCGCCTGGTCGCGACCCTCTTCGACGCCTGCAAACTCGCCGACCTGTACGAGGACCTCCCCGACGACCTCGCGGCGGGCCGCTGCTACTGGCCCCGCGAGGACCTGCGCGCCCTCGGCCTCACCGTCGACGACCTCACCGCAGCCGGCCCGCGCGAAGCCCTCGACGCGTTCATCGACGTCCAACTCACCCACTGGCGTGCCCTGCTGACCGAAGCCGTCCCCGCCACCTGGGCCGTCGCCGAACCGTACCGCCCCTTCCTGCACTCCCTCCTCCTCGGCGTCCAGCTCCACCACGACGAAGTGACCCTCCTGCGCTCCCGCGTCCTCACCACCGGCATCGACCAGCCCACCGGCGAGACCCGCCCCCGGCCCCCCTGGCCGGGCGAGCGCCCCGCACACGTCGCCGTCATCATGGACGGCAACCGGCGCTGGGCCGACACCCACGCTGTCCCCGCCCGCCAAGGCCACCACGCCGGCTCCCGCGCCGCCCTGCGCCTGGTCAACTCCGCCCTGCGGCTCGGCATCCGCCACCTCAGCCTCTACGCCTTCTCCACCGAGAACTGGAGCCGCGCCCAGGAGGAGACCAGCGCGATCTTCGACGCCCTCGCCGACTGGATCTCCCGGGGCGCCCAGACCCTCCACGGCCTCGGCGTCCAGGTCCGCTGGTGCGGACGCCGCGACCGCCTCGACACCTCCCTCGCCTCCGCGATCGCCCTCGTCGAGAACATGACGTACGCGAACGACGTCCTCACCCTCACCCTGTGCGTCGACTACGGCGGCCGGGAGGAACTCACCGCCGCCGCCCGCGCGTTGGCCGCCGAAGCGGTCGCCGGCACCCTGCGCGCCGAGGACATCACCCCCGACGACCTCGCCCGCCACCTGTACGTGCCCGAACTCCCCGACGTCGACCTGCTGATCCGCACCTCGGGCGAGCAGCGGATCAGCAACTTCCTGCCCTGGCACCTCGCCTACGCGGAACTCGTCTTCGACCCCACGCCCTGGCCGGACTACGACCTCACCCGGCTCAGGGACGCGGTCACCGCCTACACGGAACGCGAACGCCGCTTCGGCGGCACGGCCGTCACGCCGTCTTCTTCGGCGGCGTGTACACCCCCTCCGCGGTCACATACGCCAGTACCGAGTCCGCGGTGATCTCGTCGGTGGCGAACGTGGCCGCGAACGTCTCCAGCAGCTCCGGCGTCGGCCGCAGCGGCACCTCCGCCACCTTCACCTTCATCGGCGACCCCAGCGGCACGGTCTCCGTCTGGAGGACCCCCTTGTCGAGCCCCGGCCGCACCGTCGCCCGGTGACCGACGTCCAGGCCGTTGACGACGCACTTCCCCCACGCCACCCCGTCCTGGAGGAACCCCTGAAGCTCCGTCACCCGGACCGTGCCCTGGGGCGTGCGCACCTCGACGCCCCCGGCCAGCCGCCCGTCGCCGTGCGCCTTCACCGGGTTCAGCAGGGACGGGTCACCGTTGCCGGCCAGTACCGGGAAGCGGATCGCGCCCCCCTTCGCGTCCATCGTCGCGGGCTCGACCGCCGCCACCGTCGCCCCGAACCGGCCCAGCAGCGCCTCGCCCAGCGGCGTCCACCGGACCTCCGCCCACCCGTCCGAGACGGTACCGAGCGACCCGTCCGCCGCACCGGCATCGGCCGCCCCCGCGAACTGCGCCAGCAACGGGGCGGCCAGAACAGCGCCGAGAACGGAACGTCGTGTGTTGTCCATCGTCATCCTTCCGGGGCCGCACGGCGCGACCCGGCAAGGATCATCGGGGCCCACGGACACCGCGCAGGCCGCACGGGGCCGTGAACCCCTCGAAAGTGCGTCCCGGACCACCCGATCGTGGGACGGCCACGAACCTTACGAGTCCCTGACATACCCCCGAACCCCTCGCCCGGAAGCCGCCCCGCACCCAGGATGGACGACGTCACCGCGGTGCCAGTGAAGCGGCCACCGCGGTGACACCCCGGACGGCCTCACTCCACCAGCGGACGCCAGCGCGCCGGCCTCGTCCTCCGCAGACGTCCTCGCTCCGTAAGGAGTCGATCCATTCCCCACCCGGCCCCCGCCCGATGGGATGGACACCATGAAACCGCACGTCTCTCCACCGGTGTTCAAGGGCCGCCTCCACGACGCCCGCACCGCCACCTCGATCGGCCGCTGGCTCGGCGCGACCTTCCTCGTGTGCTTCGCCACCGGCCTGATCAGCCACTTCATGCAGCACCCCCCGGACTGGCTCAGCATTCCCAGCCGTCCGGTGTGGGGGTACCGCCTCAGCCAGGGCCTGCACATCGCCTCCGGTATCGCCGCCATCCCCCTGCTGCTCGCCAAGCTGTGGACCGTCTACCCCCGCCTGTTCACCTGGCCCCCCGTCACCTCGCTGCGCCACGCCCTGGAACGCCTCTCCGTCGCCCTCCTCGTCGCCGGAGCCCTGTTCCAGCTCGCGACCGGACTCCTCAACACGGCCCAGTGGTACCCGTGGACCTTCTCCTTCGTCCCCGCCCACTACGCCGTCGCCTGGCTGGTCACCGGCGCCCTCCTGCTGCACCTCGCCGTCAAGGCCCCCGAGATCCGCGCCCACTGGAGCCGCAACTCACCGGCCACGCTCACCCTGGACGACCCCGACCGCCGCTCCCTGCTGCGCGCGGTGGCCGCCGCCGTAGGCGCCGTCACCCTCACCACCGTCGGCCAGACCGTCACCCCGCTGAAGAGCCTCGCCCTGTTCGCACCCCGCCACCCCGACCACGGCCCGCAGTCCCTCCCCGTCAACCGGACCGCCGCCCAGGCCGGCGTGGGACGCGTCGCCGACGAGGAGTACCGCCTCGTCGTGACCGGCCCCCGCCCCTACACCCTCACCCTCGCCGAACTGCGCGCCCTGCCCCAGCACGAGGCGGAACTGCCGATCGCCTGCGTCGAGGGCTGGAGCCGCTCCGCCCGCTGGACCGGCGTACGCACCGCCGACCTCCTGGACCGCGCCGGCGCACCGCCGAACGCCCGCGTACGCGTCGTCTCGCTCCAACTGCGCGGCGGATACCGGGTGTCGGAGCTGGCCCACACCCACGCCCGCGACCCCCTCACCCTCCTCGCCCTGCGCCTGAACGGCGAGGACCTCCACCCCGACCACGGCTACCCGGCCCGCCTCATCGCCCCCAACCGCCCCGGCGTCCTCCAGACCAAGTGGGTCGGCCGGCTGGAGGTCCTGTCGTGAGACTCCTCAGGCTCCTCGCGGGCGCGGCCGGCCTGGCACTCCTGGGTTTCGGCGCCTCCCTCCTCATCGACCTCCCGCACGCCACCGACGTCCTGCTCTGGCTCGCGGCGGCCGTCGGCCTGCACGACGGCCTGATCGCCCCGCTCGTCCTCCTGGCGGGCCGCGCGGGCGTCGTACGCGGCCCGGTCCGCGCGGCGCTGATCGTGTCCGGCGCGCTGACGGCCGTAGCGCTCCCGGTCCTGCTGCGCCCCGGCCCCCGCCCCAACTCCTCGGTGCTGCCCCTGGACTACCCGCGCAACTGGCTGATCGCGCTCGCGGTGGTCGCGCTGACGGCAGCCGTCGCGCACCGGGTCGGGAAAAGGCTTACGAACCGCTGACGTCCCCGCGCCGAGCCCCCCAGGGCCACCCCCAACCCCCTACGGTCGAGGGCATGTTGATCCTGGTCACCGGCGGCGCGGGCTTCATCGGCTCGCACATCGTCACCGCCCTCACCACCGCCGGACACGACGTCCGCGTCCTCGACGCCCTGCTCCCCGCCGCCCACCGCACACCCCCGCCGGCCCCCGAAGGCGTCGTCCGCCGGGTCGCGGACGTCCGCGACCCCACCGCCGTCGCCGAGGCCCTGCGCGGCGTGGACGCCGTCTGCCACCAGGCCGCCATGGTCGGCCTCGGCAAGGACTTCGCCGACGCCCCGGACTACGTCAGCTGCAACGACCTCGGCACGGCGGTCCTCCTCGCGGGCATGGCCGACGCGGGCGTACGACGCCTCCTGCTGGCCGGCTCGATGGTCGTCTACGGCGAGGGCCGCTACGAGTGCCCCCGCCACGGCGTCGTACGCCCCGGCCCCCGCGACCCCGCCACCCTCGACGCGGGCGGCTTCGAACCCCCCTGCCCCCACTGCGGCGCCCCCCTCGCCCCCGGCCTGGTCACCGAGGACGCCCCCACCGACCCGCGCAACGTGTACGCCGCCACCAAACTCACCCAGGAACACCTGGCCGCCGCCTGGGCCCGCGCCACCGACGGCCACGCCACCGCGCTGCGCTACCACAACGTGTACGGCCCCGGCATGCCCCGCGACACCCCGTACGCGGGCGTCGCCTCCCTCTTCCGCTCGGCACTCGCCCGGGGCGAGGCACCCCGCGTGTACGAGGACGGCGGCCAGCGCCGCGACTTCGTCCACGTCCGCGACGTCGCCGCCGCCAACCTCGCCGCGCTGGACGCCCCGACCGGGACCGGCCTGCGCGCGTACAACGTCGGCAGCGGCGACCCCCACACGGTCGGCGAGATGGCCGAGGCCCTCGCCGCGTCGTACGGCGGCCCGCCCCCCGTCGTCACCGGCGAGTACCGCCTCGGCGACGTCCGCCACATCACCGCGTCCTCGCAGAGGCTGCGCGAGGAGCTGGGATGGCGGCCCGAGGTCGGATTCGCGGAGGGGATGCGGGAGTTCGCGGGGGCGGCGCTGCGGGCGGGGTGAGGGCGGCGCGCTACACCGTCGCCGGCAGATGCACCTCGAACCGGCACCCGCCAGGCACGTTCGACACCGCCGCCCGCCCCTGGTGCGCCTCCACGATCCCCCGCACGATCGCGAGCCCCAGCCCCGCCCCCGCAGGCGGCGTACGGGCGTCGGTGCCCCGCCACCCGGTGTCGAACACACGGGGCAGATCCTCGGGCGGAATGCCACCGCAGCCGTCGGTCACCGCGAGCACGACCCGGTCGGCCTCCCGCCGCGCGGACACGGCCACCGTGCCGTCGGCGGGGGTCCGGCGGATCGCGTTGACCAGGAGGTTCGCGAGGACCCGGGACATCTCCCGCCCGTCGACCTCCACCGGCACCTGCTCCACCCCGGCGCCCACCAGCCGGACACCGTGCTCCCGGGCGAGCGCGTCGACCCCCGCGATCGCGTCGCCGACCAGGTCGTACACCGACAGCCGGGTCGGGGAGAGCGCGAGGACACCGGCCTGGATACGGGAGAGCTCGAAGAGGTCGCCGACCATGTCGCCCATGCGCCCGACCTCGGCCCGGATACGGGCGTGGTAGACGCGGGGGTCGCCGACGACGCCGTCCTCCAGCGCCTCGGCCATCGCCTGGAGCCCGGCGAGCGGGGTGCGCAGGTCGTGGGAGATCCAGGCGACCAGCTCGCGGCGGGAGGCTTCGAGGGCCTGCTCGCGTTCCCGCGACGCGGCGAGCTTGGCGCTGGTCGCGGCCAACTGGCGGCTCAGCGCGGCCAGTTCGGCGGTCGGCGCGGCGGCGGGCGGGGTGAAGCTGCCGTCGTCGCCGAGCGCCCGGGTCGCCTCGGCGAGGGCCCGGCTGCCGTGGACGACGCTGCGCCCCAGCAGGAGCGACACGACGAGCGCGGCGACCGAGGCCATCGCGCACACCATGGTGACGACCCACAGGTCGTGCTCCGACAGGAACATCGCCCACGACACGAGCATCGTCCCGGCGAGCATCGCCGCGACCGTCACGCCGGACACCACGCCGAGGGACAGCGCCACGGACCGGTCCCGCAGCAGCCGCAGCGCCGCCGCTCCGGCGAGCCCGCAGAGGGCGGCGCCGATCCCCGCGTACAGGGCGATGAGGAGGGTGTCACCGAGCATCGCCGGCCTCCTCGACGGGCGGGTCGAAGCGGTAGCCGACGCCCCACACCGTACTGATCAGCCGGGGCTCGGCCGGATCGTCCTCGACCTTCTCGCGCAGCCGCCGCACATGGACGGTGACCGTCGACAGGTCACCGAACTCCCACCCCCACACCTCCCGCATCAGGTCCTCGCGGCTCGTGGCCCGCCCGGGGTGGCGCAGGAAGAACGTCAGCAGGTCGAACTCCCGGATCGTCAGGGCGAGTTCCGTGCCGTGCCGGGTGGCCCGGCGGGCGACGGGGTCGACGGCGAGGGGCCCGCTGCGCAGCCACGGCCCGGTGCGGGCGGCCGGGGGAGCGCCGGTGGCCCGGCGCAGTACCGATTCGACCCGCAGGACCAGTTCGCGCGGGCTGAACGGCTTGGTGACGTAGTCGTCCGCACCGACCTCCAGGCCGAGGATGCGGTCCTCCTCGTCGCCCCGCGCGGTCAGCATGATCACCGGCAGCGGTCCGTCCGCGCGGACCCGGCGGCACACCTCCAGGCCGTCCATGCCGGGCAGCATCAGGTCCAGGACGACCAGGTCGGGCGGGTGGGCGGCGGCCCGGGCGACGGCGGCGGGCCCGTCGGCGGCCACTTCGACGGCGAAGCCGGCCCGGTCCAGATACCCGGCGACGACCTCGGAGACGGTGGGGTCGTCGTCCACCACGAGTACACGTTTCACTCCGCGAGTCTGACACCCGGCCGAGGGCTTTCACCCAGGTCGCCGGGGGAGACGTCAGCGAATCGTAAGGAGTGGTGACGTCAGCGGTTCGTAAGGAGACCAAGTCCCTTATGTCCGCTTCGCGTTCGTAGGGTGAGTGACGTGACCGAGACCTCCCCACCCACCGTTTCCGTGGACGTCGTCCTGCCCTGCCTCGACGAGGCCGAGGCCCTGCCCTGGGTCCTGGAGCGGATCCCGTCCGGCTGGCGCGCGATCGTCGTCGACAACGGCTCCACCGACGGCTCGCCCGACATCGCCCGCGCGCTGGGCGCCCACGTCGTCCACGAATCCCGCCGGGGCTTCGGCGCCGCCTGCCACGCGGGCCTGACGGCGGCCACCGCCGACGTCGTCTGCTTCTGCGACTGCGACGCCTCCCTCGACCCCGGCCTCCTGCCCCGCGTCGCCGGCCCCGTCCTCGACGGCACCGCCGACCTCGCGCTCGGCCGCCGCAGGCCCACCGCCCTCGGCGCCTGGCCCGCGCACGCCCGCCTCGCCAACCTCGAACTCGCCCGCCTGGTCCGCCGCCGCACCGGCCTCGCCCTGCGCGACCTCGGCCCGATGCGCGCCGCCCGCCGCGAGCCCCTCCTCGCCCTCGGCCTCACCGACCGCCGCTCCGGCTACCCCCTCCAGATGGTCGTCCGCGCGGCCGACGCGGGCTGGCGCATCCACGAGACCGACGTCCCCTACCTCCCGCGCGCGGGCCGCTCGAAGGTCACCGGCACCTGGCGGGGAGCCTGGCAGGCGGTACGGGACATGCGCGTCGTCCTCGCGGAACCGGCCGTGCAGGAGGCCACCCGATGACCCTGACCCTCCTCCTGATCGCCAAACAACCCCTCCCCGGCCGCGTCAAGACCCGCCTCACCCCGCCCTACACCCCCGAAGAGGCCGCCACCCTCGCCGAAGCCTCCCTCACCGACACCCTCCACACCCTCCTGCGCGTCCCCGCCCACCGCCGCCTCCTCGTCCTCGAAGGCGCCCCCGGCCCCTGGCTCCCACCCGGCTACGAGGTCGTCCCCCAGACCCCCGGCGACCTGGCCGACCGCATCGCGGGCGCCTTCGCCCACTGCACCGACGGCCCCGCCCTCCTCGTCGGCATGGACACCCCCCACCTCACCCCCGCCCTCCTCGCGGGCGTCGGCGAGGACGGCCACGACGCCTGGTTCGGCCCCGCGGCCGACGGCGGCTTCTGGGCCCTCGGCCTCGCCGACCCGGCCCGCGCCGGACACCTCGTACGCGGCGTCCCGATGTCCACCGACCGCACCGGCGCGATCCAGCGCCGCCGCCTCACCGACGCCGGCCTGACCGTCCGCGACCTCCCCGTCCTGCGCGACGTCGACACCGCCGCCGACGCCACCGAGGTCGCCGCCCTGTGCCCGCCCGGCGCACGCTTCGCCGCTGCCGTCACTGCGTACGCCGGAGTCCTCAGGTGAGCGCCGGGGAAGGCCTCGCGACCCGGCCGCGCCCCGCAGGAACGCCCTGGACCGACGACCCGTACGCCCACGCCCTGCGCACCGGCCGCGGCCCGCTGTACCTGCGCTGCCTCGACACGGCCCGCCTCCTCCCGCTGGACGTGGAGCGCTGGTGCGCCGCCGCCGACGAAGCCGACACGGCCGTCCTGCGCCGCTGCACCGGCCGCGTCCTGGACGTCGGCTGCGGCCCCGGCCGCCTGGTCGCCGCGCTCGCCGCGACCGGCGTACCGGCGCTCGGCGTCGACGTCAGCCCCGCCGCCGTCGCCCGCACCCGGCGGCTCGGCGGCACCGCCCTGCGCCGCTCGGTCTTCGACCGGCTGCCGAGCGAGGGCCGCTGGGACACCGTCCTGCTCCTCGACGGCAATGTGGGCATCGGCGGCGACCCGGCCGCCCTCCTCGCCCGCCTGCGCGAACTCCTGCGCCCCGGCGGCCGGTTGCTCGCGGAGACGGCGTACGACGACGTCGACGACCGCCTCACCGTCCGCGTCGAGAACGCCGGCGGCCACCACGGAACGGCCTTCCCCTGGGCCCGCGTCGGCCCCACCGCGCTCCTGCGCACGGCCGAGGCGACCGGCTGGACGGGCGCCGACCTGTGGACGGCGGGGGAGCGGTGCTTCGTCGACCTGCGGGCCGCCGCGTCATGACCGCCGCCGTCGTCCTCCTCCTGGCCGCGCTCACCGCGACCGTGACCCTCACCCTCCACGCGGGCGACAACCTCCAGGCCCCCGGCGCTCTGCTCGCCGGGAACGCCGTCGCCTGGACCCTGTTCGCCGCCGCCGTGTGGACCGTACGCAAGGTCCCGCGCCGCCACGCGACCCTCCTGGTCCTGCTGGGCGGCGCCGCCGTCGCCCTCGCGGGCCTGACCGCACCACCCCGCACCAGCGACGACATGTTCCGCTACGCCTGGGACGGCCGCGTCCAGGCCGCCGGCATCTCCCCCTACGCCCACCCGCCGGCCGCCCCCGAACTCGCGAGCCTGCGCGACGAATGGCTCTTCCCGACGAAGGAGTCCTGCGAGGGCTGGGGCCTCACCCGCGCCCCGGGCGACCTGTGCGTCCGCATCAACCGCCCGACCGTCCCCACCATCTACCCGCCCGTCGCCGAGGCCTGGTACCTCGCCGTCCACACCGTCTCCCCGCCCGACAGCCGCCACAAGCCCATCCAACTCGGCGGCGCGCTCCTGGCCTTCGGTACGACCCTGGCCCTGCTGAAGTTCCTGCGCCGCACCCCCGCCACGGCGGCCCTGTGGGCCTGGTGCCCGGCGGTCGCCTTCGAGGCGGTCAACAACGCCCACATCGACACCCTCGGCGTCCTGCTCACCGTCCTCGCCCTGGGCACCACCAGCACCCGGCGTGGCGCCCTCCTCGGCGCCGCGATCGCCGTGAAGATTCTCCCCGTCCTCGCCCTCCCCGCCGCCCTCAGCGGCCGACGCCCCCTGCGCGTCGCCGCCGCGGCAGCCCTCACGGTGGCCCTCGCCTACCTCCCGTACGCGGTCGCCTCCGGCCCCGGCGTCCTCGGCTACCTGCCGGGCTATCTCCACGAGGAGGGCTACGACCAGGACGACGTACGGCGCTTCGCGCTCCTGCGCCTCCTGCTGCCGCCCGTCGCGGCGGGCCCGGTCGCGGTCGTCCTGCTGGCCCTGACCGCCCTGTACGTGTGGCGGCGCGGCGACCCCGCCCGCCCCTGGACCGGCGCCCTCCTCATGACCGGCACGACCCTGCTCCTCCTCTCCCCGAACTACCCCTGGTACTCCCTCCTCCTGATCGCCCTCGCCACCCTGTCCGACCGCTGGGAATGGCTCCCCGTCACCCTCGCGGGCACCACCCTCTACCTGGCAGGACGCCTGCTGCCCGGCTTCCCGCTCCAGGCGTGGACGTACGGCACGGCGGCGGCCGTGGTGCTCGCCGGGACCTGGTGGCGTGCGCGGAGTCAGGCGAGGGAGAGGCGGTCGGACAGCCCGGCGGCGCTGAACGCGGCGGTCAACTCCCCACGCCCCTCGGTGAAATGAGTCCAGCTGTCGCAGTGCACGGGCACGACCCGCCGCGCGTCCAGCAGCCGCGTAGCCTCGACGGCCCGCGCACTGTCGAGGACGAGGAGCGCGCGGTCGAACAGCCGGGAAACCCGGGGAGCACCCGCGAACAGAACGGCCGTGTCGACGGGACCGAACCGCCCGGCGATCTCCCGTACGGCGTCCAGGGACGCGTTGTCGCCGCTGACGTACACCGTCGGCAGCCCCTCGCCGGTCAGCACGAACCCGACGACCTGCCCCGTGAACGGCTCGACGTCCTCACGCTTGCCGGGCCCGTGGATCGCGGGGACCCCGGTGACGGTGAGCGTGCCGCCGCCGGGGCGCTCCAGCTCCACCGACTCCCAGTCGGCGAGCCCGCGCGCGGTCCCGCCGAGACGCTGCCCGCCGCCGGGGGTGGTCAGGGTCAGCGGTACGTCCGCGAGGAGGGCGCGGCCGGAGGTGTCGAGGTTGTCGGGGTGCTGGTCGTGGGAGAGCAGGACGACGTCGATGGGGCCGAGGTCGCCCGGGGCGACGGCGGGCGGGGCCGTCTTGGTGAGGCTGCCGCCCGGTACGGGGTAGTCGCCGGGCTCGTCGAAGGTCGGGTCGGTCAGGAAGCGCAGGCCGCCGTACTCGAAGAGCGCGGTGGGGCCACCGAGGACGCGGACAGGGAAGGACACGACAATCTCCTCACGGATGTTCCGAGTTGAACCGTGAGGAGATCGTAGACAGGTCTCACGGATGAAGACAAGCTGTTCCGTGAGAATCCTGGGACGTAGCATGACGCCGTGGAAGATTCCGTGACGCCCGCGCCGGGGGAGGAGCGCCACCGCGCCCTCGCCCTCGCCAACAGCGCCCTCGCCCTGCCCGGCGGACACTACGTCGACCTCCTCGGCACCCCGCAGACCGCGAACCGCTGGCTCGTCGACCACGCCCTCGCCCCCGACGACGTCGACCTCGGCGAGACGTGCACGGCCCAACTCCGCGCCCTGCGCGAACAGATCAGAACCCTCTTCGCCGCCCGGGTCGCAGCCCTCCCCGCGCCCCCCACCGCCGTAGCCGCGATCAACGACGCGATGACCCGAGTCCCCACCGCCCCCCTCCTCCAGTGGGACGAGAAGACCGGCCCCTACCGCACCACCACCCACCCCACCACGGCCCTCGTCGACCACGCCCTCGCAACCCTCGCGGCCGACGCAGCCGACCTCCTCACCTCCCCGGACGCCGACCGCCTCACGGCCTGCGCCTCCCCTCCCTGCAACCGCTACCTCCTACGCCACGGCCGCCGCCACTGGTGCTCGACCCGCTGCGGAGACCGGGCACGAGCGGCGCGGGCGTACGCGCGCCGGACGCGACCAGGCACTGCCTGAACAGAGCCCGAGCGTCTCGTGCCACGGCTGACACACGCGCCCCGGCCGGGCCCGCGAAGCGCGCCGCGTGCCACCGGACACGTCCGGTGCCGATGGAGCCGGCCACGGGTAGCCATGACCGGTCGGGAGGCCCACCAGGGCGACCCGAGCCGGCCAGGACGCACGCGCCCAGGCCGTGCTGACCTGGCACGCCCCTCGTGATCCACGGCTTCCGCGAGATCCAGGTCATCCCCGCCTGAACACCGACCGCACCGGCCTCCAGAACCCGGCAGACCCTGGAGGCCGGAGGCGGATTCAGCCGGTCCCCGTCGGCAACGGCCGGTCCAGGAGGAACGCCCGCAGCAGCGAGGTGTAACGACGAGGCTGATCACGTGAGATGGCATGCCCGGCGCCCGCGACGGTCATCAACTCGCAGTCCGGCAGGGTGCGTTCGTACTCGGCGGTCACGGCAGGCTTGATGAAGTCGCACTCCCCCCGCATGACCAGGGAGGGGACGCGCAGGGTACGCAGCCGGGGCCGGGGATCGGGAAGCCGTTCGAAGTCCCTGACCGTCAGCTGGTTGACGTAGAAACCCTGAGGGTTGTCGTGCGGAGTGGCAGGGGACGCGCCCGCACAGGAGGCGCTGTCCTTGCCCTGGAGGGCGACTTCGTGCATCCAGCGGTCGGCCTCACGGTCGCCGACCAGCGCATGGGCGGCGCCGGGGTTGACCGGGAGGAGCAGGCTCGCGGCGAGGATGCGGGGTTCACCGTTCAGCCGGTCGAGCCGCGCCTTCTGCGCGGGGGAGAGCCGGTTCCAGGGTTCCCCCGCCTCGGACCCGGGATACTCACGCCCCCACAGCGCACCCGGCGAGGTGAACACCGCCTTGGCGACATGTTCCCCGTGCGCCGCCAGGTACTGCGCGGTGAGCGACCCACCCCACGACTGACCCACCAGAACGACCCGCTCGGCACCGAGCATGCGCCGGATCGCCTCCAGATCGGCGACCTGACGCGCGACGGTGTACCCGGAGACGTCCCCCAGCCGGCTGGAACGACCGGCGCCGACCTGGTCGTACGCATACACATCGAATCCATCCGCAGCGAGTTCACGACCCCCCGTGGGAATGCCCTCACCGGGCGTCCCAGGACCCCCGTGCAGGAAGATCACCGGCGTCGGACGGGGTTTCCCGACGGCGGCGGCATGGACGTACGCGATCCGCGAACCGGTCGGCAGATCCCAGAACCGCACACCGGCCGGGATGGGAGCGGCCGTAGCGGTGGGCATGGGGCGCAGAACGGTGACGGCGGCGAGGACGGCGACGGCGGCGGTCAGACCGACCGCGAGGAACGCCGACGCCCGCAGCGCGGGACGACGGCGGAGGCCGAACAGGGCGAACGCCGCCCACCCGAGCAGCCCACCGGTCAGCGCGCCGCAGAGCAGACCGGCGAGGACGAGGACCGGCACCCGCGCGGTGACGAACGCCGCAGCGAGGAAACCGGCCGCCGCCACAGCAGGGGACAGCGACAACGCCAGGAACAACAGGACACCGCCGACGACACGGCGGAGAAGTATGCGTGACATGCCTTCGAGGCTAGGAACCAGGCGCGGACGATCCGTCCAGCTCAGGGACGGTCCCGCAGGCCACGAGGACCGCCTCGCGGCGGGGTGTCACCCCCACCTCACGGCGGGGGCGCCCCGTCACCCGGCCGGATCAACCCCGTCTCGTACGCCGCGATCGTCGCCTGCACCCGGTCCCGCACCCCCAACTTCCCGAGCACGACGGACACATGGTCCTTCACGGTCGGCGCACTCACCCCCAGCACCCCCGCGATCTCCGCATTGGACAACCCCCGGGCGACCTGCCGCAGCACCTCCGTCTCACGCGCCGTCAGCCGGTCGAGGCGAGTCGTGTCGAGCGGACCGGGACCGTCCGTGAAACGGTCGATCAGCCGCCGGGTCACCGCCGGATCGAGCAGCGCGGCACCTCCATGAACCACCCGCACCGCGTCGATCACCCGCTCCGGCTCGGCGTCCTTGAGCAGAAAACCGGCGGCCCCGGCGCGCAACGCGGCGAACAGGTACTCGTCGAGCCCGAAGGTCGTGAGCACCAGGACACGCGTCGAAGGACTGCGCTCGGTGATCGCGGCGGTCGCCGCCAGCCCGCCGATCCCCGGCATCCGGACGTCCATCAGCGCGACGTCCGGCCGCGCCGACAGCGCGAGTTCGACCGCCGTATCACCGTCCGCCGCCTGCCCGACGACACACAGATCGGGCTCCGCGTCGAGGATCGCCGCGATCCCGGCCCGTACGACGGCCTGGTCGTCCGCCACGGTCACTCTGATCGCCATGGGAACGCCTCCGGAAGCCACACCCGCACCGCACCGCGGCCGGTCGACGAGAGGCTACCCCCGGCGGCGTCCGCGAGAGCACGCAGCCGCCGCTCCACCTCCGGACCGGCGGGACCGGAGACCTCCACACCGTCAGGGAGCGTACGCACGGTGACGGTGACGCCGACGGCCAGGAGCGCGGACGCGGTCCGGTACGCGAACACCTCCACGGCGGCCGGCAGTGGACGGCGCACTCCGGCGTACCGGACGACGGCGCCGTGACGCGCGGCCAGCGAGGCGATCCCGGCGACAGTGGGAGGCGGGGAGCCGCCGTCCTCCGCACGCACCCCGGACAGCAGGTCCCGCAGAGCGGCCAGACCCGCACGAGCCTCCTCCCGTACGGCCGACAGGTCACCCCGCTCCGCCGCGACAACCACCGCCCGCGCATGCCGCAGCGCCGAGTCCCGCAGCCCGGCGGCGAACACCAGCCGCTGCGCGGACACGGCCGCGTCGGCGTCCCCGTCCAGCAGAACCCGCCGCCGGACGGCAGCCACCCGCAGCCGCTCGTACCGCCGAGCGGTCCGGCACCCCCAGCACCAGACGGCCAGGGAGGGAAGAACCAGCGCACCCGCCAGCACGGCCCAGGCAGCCGTACGACTGCCGGTGATACCGCTGCCGCTGGCCAGCGCGACCCCTCCCACAGCGGCCACGGCGAACGGCGCGAACACACCCCGCCGCCACGGCAGCCGCACCCCGACGCTGTACACGAGCGTCAACTCCACCCACCCGTACACCAGAAAGACATCGCTCACCGGAGGCCGCGTCCACCCGGCCCGGTCGCACGCCCACCACAGCAGCAACGCCGACAGCACCGCCACGAGAGCCCGCCCGGGCGCCCGCGAACGCCAGGCCAGCGGTACGGCGTGCAGGCCCGACAGCACGACGGTCACCAGCGCGGACAGCACCCCGCCGAAAGGGGCCTCGGTGGTGATGAGGCTCGCGCCGAGCGACAGGGCGATTGCCAGCGCCACCAGCGCGTAGTCGAGCGCGGCCGTCCCGCGCCACAAGGGCCACCGGCGGGGGGCCACGGCCGTCGCCGAGGGCAGCACGGCCCGCACGCTCCAGCCCGCCCGGCCCTCGTCCGGCCCCGCGCGGAACGTCCCGCCCGCCGCGGTGACCGTGGCCGCCAGCCCCGCGAGACCGAGCCCGGTCCCGAGATTCGGCTCGGCGGCCGTACCCCCGTCGTCCGTGACAGTGACGACGAACATGCGCTCGCCGTCGTCTGGGCCGTCCGCCGGCTCGATCCGGACGCGTACGGCCGCACCCGCGGCGTACCGGGCCGCGTTGGTCAACGCCTCCCGCACGACCCGGTACGCGGCCTGCGCGCTGCCGGCCGGCGCCGTGTCGACCGTCCGCCGGTAATCCACCGCGTGCGCCAGCGCGTCGACCTCGGCGAACCCCGCCGCCGTCGCGTCCAACTCGGTGAGCCGCTCCAACTCCCGTACGGCCGCCCGGCCCGCCACCCCGGCATGACGCAGCGCGTCCCCGCTCCGCTCCGGATCGGCGAGCCGGAGCGCGGCCCCCGCGTCCACCACGATCCCGGTCAGCCGATGCGCGGCCACATCATGCAACTCCACCGCGAGCCGCTCCCGCTCGGCAAGCGCCGCGAACAGAGAGACCACGGCAGTACCGGCCTCGTAATCGGCCAGCGCACCCCGACGGGCCGCCCGCCGCCGCCGCGACCGCCCCACAGCCCAGACGACGGCCACCAGGCCACCGACGGTCAACGCGACCCCCACGACATAATGCGCCGCCTGCCCACGGACAACAGGAACCACCGCAACACCCAGAACAAGCACGACCGCCCCCAAGAGGGAGGCCCCAGCAGTCCTACGCACGGCCAGCAGATAGACCCCACCGACCGCCCCGACGCACACAGCCCCCGCAAATCCGTTCACCACGCGGGCGACCACTCGCCGATCTCCATCCCGGCAGACTAGGCCGTCTTCGTCGTGTGCAGCTGACTTGCTCATAAGACCAAGTCGCTAATATGAACCCATGGCTCACGTCTCAGCGGCCGAGCGCCGCCCCCAACTGATCAAAGCAGCTATCGACCTCATGACGAGAGAAGGAGTCTCAGCCGGAAGCACCCGTGCCATCGCCACCGAACTGGGCGTGGCCCAGGCCACCGTGCACTACACGTTCGGCACGAAGGAAGGCCTCTACCGCGCCGTCATGGAACAGCTCACAGCGGAGCTGCTGGCGCAGGTCGAGCAGGCCGCTCCGGAGGATGCCGGATTCGAGGAGACGGTCAGCACCTTGGCCTCGGCCCTCTGGAACACCGTGCGCGAGAAGCCGGGCCACCACCTCCTCCTCTCGGAGCTGAGCATGTTCGCGCTCCGCACGCCCGCGCTCAACGAGGCCCTGGAGAGCCACTACCGTGGCGTGGTCGAAGCGACGGCGAGGCTCGTGACGCAGGCGGCCGAGCGCACGGGCCAGCCCCTGTCCCAGCCCGCGGAAACCGTCGCGCGGTTCTTCCTCTCCGGTTTCGACGGGCTGGTCATGCAACGCCTGACCCACCCCGACGAAGAGGCCGAGGCAACGTGCCTGCAAGCCTTCATCGCCGCCGTCGTGGCACTGGCACGCGGCCAACTGACTCTCACGGCCGTCCCGGCGTCCTGACCGTCAACACGAAGACAGCACCGGTCCCGCACGGCACGCACCCAGGTTTCCCCAGGGCCTGTTCTGCCGTACGGGACAAGACACGACGGAGGATCACGGATTCGAGCGGGTGAACTCGGCCTCCCTCTCCCGAGCGACCGAGGCACCTGCCCCAGCCTCGGCCTTTGCTTCCGCACCACGCCCCTTCCCCGGAAGCAGAAGGGCCACGGACACCGCCCCCACCCCCAGGATCCCCGCGCCCACCAGACTGGTGTGAGCCACCGCGTCCGCGAAGGACGAACCGACCGCGTCCGTCATCCGGTGTGCGCCGTCGGCGAGTTGATCAGCCTGCTCCTGAAGCCGCGCAGCCTGCTGCGGTTCGACCGCCCGCGCCGCCTGCCCGGCAAGCTCCCGCGCCTGACCGCCAAGGGCATCGGCGACCCCGTACCCGGCGGCGACAGAGCCCTGCGCCTGGTCCAGCGCGTCGGCAGGCAGCTCGCTGCCCGCAGTGGCGTCCGACAGGTTCGACGAGTACGAGGTCGACAGCAGCGAACCGAGAATGGCGATGCCGATCGCCCCGCCCAGCTCCTGCGAGGTGTCGTTGACCGCGCTGCCCACGCCCAGCTCCTCCTCGGGGAACGCGCCCATGATCGCGTCCGTGCAGGGCGAGAGCGCCAGCCCGATCGCGAGCCCGAGCGCGATGAGGGGCGCCACGAAATCGCCGTACGACGACGACTTGTCGACCTGGGTGAGCAGCGCGAGCGCCGTCGTACCGCCGACCATGCCCGCGACGATCGTCGCCTTCATGCCGATGCGCGGGGTGAGGTAGCCGGTCAGTACGGAGCCGACGAAGACCGCACCGGCGAGCGGCAGCATGCGTACGCCGGTCTCCAGCGCGTCGTACCGCAGGACGAACTGGAGGTGCTGGGTGAGGTAGTAGAAGGCGCCGAAGACCGCGAGGAGGAACAGGACGACGGCGATGTTGGCCCCCGTGAACGCACGGTCCGCGAAGCGGCGCGGGTCGAGGAGGGGGTGCGGATGGCGCAGCTCCCAGAGGACGAACGCCACGAGCCCCACGACCGTGACGACCGTGCCCGCGAGGGCCTTGGCGTCCCAGCCGTGCGGGGCCTCGATGAGCGTGAACACCAGCGCGGCGATCCACACCACCGACAGCAGCCCGCCGACGTAGTCGATCCGGGGCGCGTTCGCGGCCTTGGACGGTGGCACCAGGACGAAGGCGCCGGCGATACCGAGGGCGATCACGGGCACGTTGATCAGGAAGGTCGACTGCCAGCTGAAACTCTCCAGCAGCATGCCCGCGATCAGCGGCCCGGCGGCGATGGCGAGACCGGCGGTGCCCGCCCACAGGGTGATCGCCTTGGTCCGCTCGGCGCGCGGGAAGGTCGCGGCGAGGAGGGAGAGCGTGGCGGGCATGATGAGCGCCGCACCGACACCCATCACCGCACGGGCCGCGACGACTCCGGTCGCGCTGTCGACGAGTGAGCCCCCTATCGCTCCGACGCCGAACAGGACGAGCCCGAGAACGAGCGCGCCGCGCCGGCTGTACTTGTCGCCGATCGCGGCGAACAGCAGCATCAGGGCGGCGTACGGGATGGTGTAGCCGTCGATGACCCACTGCAGGTCGGTGCTGGACAGGCCGAGGTCCTGGGTCATGGAGGGAGCCGCGACCGTGAGGGCGGTGTTGGCCATCACGATCATCAGCAGGCTCAGACAGAGCACGAGCAGCGCCCACCAGCGCCGGACGTAGGGCCCGTCCATCCTCTCGACCGGTTCGTTGATGAACATGCGCATGAGCGGGGGTCCTTTCACGAAGAGCATCCGTTCGACAGACTTTATCATGCGACAAAGTCGATAGACCAAAATGGAGTGCGGCAGAGACCGGAGTGCGTTTCATGGGAGGAGCCCCTCCGGCAAGGTGCTGCCGAAGGGGCTCCTCAGGGCACGGGCGGGCCCGCAGAGTCAGGGCGTGAGCACGAGCCGGACCGGGTCGCCGATCTTCTTCTCCAGACGCGCGACGGCGTCCGCCGCATCGGCCAGCGGCACATGAGCGGTGATGGACGGAGCGAGGTCGATCCGCCCGGCGGAGGCCAGACCGATGAGCTCTTCCACATGCTCGGGCCCGGAACCGTAGTGGCCGCGGATCTGGTTGCCCTGGAAACAGAAGCCCAGGCTGTCCCCGATGACGACCGGCTCCGGCGTGAGCCCCGCCAGGACCAGAACCCCCTCGGCACCGAGCGCGGCGATGGCCTGCGCGCGGGCCGCGGGGACACCCGCGAAGTCGAACGCGACCTGGAGACCCCACCCGCCCGTGGCCTGGTCCACCGCCTCGGCGAAGCCCGCCGAGGCCGGGTCGAGCGCGACGTCCGCCCCGAAGGCGAGGGCACGTTCACGGGCGCTGGCCAGCGGGTCGACGGCGATGACCGGAGCCGCGCCGACCATACGGGCGAGCCGGATGCCGTGCGCGCCCAGACCGCCCGCACCCCAGATGCCGACCGCCTGCGCGGGCCGGACCGCACCCGTCCCCACGATGGCGGCGTACGGGGTGGAGACCGCGTCGGGAATGATCGCGGCCTGGTCGAAGGGCAGGCTGTCCGGGATCAGGAGCAGGGTGTCCTCGCGGGCGACGGCGTACTGGGCCCAGCCCCCGTCGTAGTCCACACCGCGCGTCAGCGGCTGCCGGCAGGACGTGCGGCGCAGGCAGCCTCCGCACTCTCCGCACGCCTGCCCGGCCTGGAGCACCACCCGCTGACCCGGTTCCCACAGGCCCTGCACGTCCGGGCCGAGGGTGTGGACGACGCCCGCGACCTCGTGGCCGAGGGTCACCGCCCGGCTGTTCGCGACCGCGTCGACCGGGAAGCCGGGGCTGAGACTGCCGTCGATCAGATGGACGTCCGACAGGCACACCCCGGCGGCCCGCACCTCGACCAGGACCTCTCCCGGGCCCGGCACCGGCACCGGAACCTCTTCGACCGCGAACGTACGTGTGTCCAGGTGGAGCCGTCCGGCGAGCATGCTGCTCATGGCGGGAACCTCTCTTCGTTCGATGGCGAATGCGCGGATGCGGCTGCGCACCAACCGATGTGGTCGATCGACCATGTCGATTAACCATGTCTAGGGGCGGAGTCGTGTGTCAAGTCACCGTCCCCCCACCGTCCCGACGCCCTCACCTCGCTTCGTCGAACGACCTTGTCGAGCAATCTATTCAATCGACATTGTCATTCGACAATGTCGTGTGTAAGTTGATCCTGAGCGACTTACCGGTGCGGAACGAAAGGCACTCCCATGACCCACGAGGCCCTACGCGGAACAGAACCGATTCCCCAGCGGCCGGGCCTGCCCCTGGTCGGCAGCGCATTCGACCTGCCCAGGGACTCCATCCCCCTGTTCCACGTGATGAAGGAGGCGAAGGAGCTGGGGCCGCTGTTCAAGTTCAGCGTCTTCGGCCACGAGATCAACTTCGCCTCGGGCCTCGACCTCGTCACGGAGCTGGCGGACGAGACCCGGTTCCGCAAGAACGTGCACGACGTACTCGTGACCCTGCGGGGACTCGCAGGCGACGGGCTCATCACCGCCTACAACGACGAGCCCAACTGGCGCAAGGCGCACGACGTCCTGATGCCGTCCTTCTCCCTGGGCGCGATGCGCGGCTACCACGCCACGATGCTCAAGGTCGCCCGGGAGCTGATCGGGAAGTGGGACCAGGCGGTGGGCACGGAGCCCGTGGACGTCGGCGACGACATGACACGGCTGACCCTCGACACGATCGGCCTGTGCGGCTTCGGCTACGACTTCGAGTCGTTCAGCCGGAAGGAACCGCACCCCTTCGTCACGTCCCTGTCACGGGTGCTCGGCTTCGTCCAGGAGAAGGAGGACTCCATCCCCGGCACGGAGCTGTTCAAGTGGAAGAAGACGGAACGGTTCCGCGAGGACACGACCAGCATGAAGGACCTGGTCGACGACGTGATCCGGCAGCGCAAGGCGTCCGGCGACCGGAGCACCGACGACATCCTCGGGCGCATGCTGCACACCCGCGACGCGGTGACGGGCGAACCCCTGGACGACGTCAACATCCGCTACCAGGCGATCACGTTCCTCATCGCCGGCCACGAGACCACCAGCGGCGCCCTGTCGTTCGCCCTCTACTACCTGACCAAGCACCCCGAGATCCTCGCCCGCGCACAGGCCGAGGTCGACGCCGTGTGGGGCGACTCGGACGCCCCCGACCCGGACTACGGGGACATCGGCAAACTGACGTACATCCGCCAGGTGCTCAACGAGGCCCTGCGACTGTGGCCGACGGCCCCCGCGTACGGCGTGGAGGCGCTTGAGGACACCGTCATCGGCGGGAAGTACGTCCTGCGCAAGGGCGAGGCGGTCGAGGTCCTCATCCCGCAACTGCACCGCGACCCCGCCTGGGGCGAGAACGTCGAGCTGTTCGACCCCGACCGGTTCCTGCCCGAGCGGGAGGAGGCGCGGCCGGTCCACCTGTTCAAGCCGTTCGGCAACGGCGAACGCGCCTGTATCGGCCGCCAGTTCGCGCTGCACGAGGCGACGCTGGTCCTCGCGCTGCTGGTCCACCGCTACCGCCTGATCGACCACACCGACTACCAGCTGAAGATCAGCCAGTCCGTCACCATCAAGCCCGACGGGTTCACCCTGAACCTCGCCCGGCGCACCAGCGACGAGCGACGCCTGCCCACCGCCACCGAGGACGTCGCCGTCGCCGCCGCGCACCGCCCCGCCACCGGCCGCGCCACCGGAACCGCGCTGACCCTGCTGCACGGCTCCAACCTGGGCACCTGCGCCGGCATCGCCCACGACCTCGCCTCGGACGGCGACGCGCGCGGATTCACCCCGTCCGTCGCGCCCCTCGACGACGCCGTGGGCAAGCTCTCCGACGCCGACGGACCGGTCGTGATCGTCGCCGCCTCCTACAACGGCAGGCCCACCGACGACGCCGCCCGGTTCATCACCTGGCTGGAGGGGCTGGAGCCCGGAGCGCTCGACGGACTGACGTACGCCGTACTCGGCGTCGGCGACCGCAACTGGGCCGCCACCTACCAGCGCATCCCCACCCTCATCGACGAACGGCTCACCGCCGCGGGCGCCACACCCCTGCTGGAGCGCACCGCCGCCGACGCCTCCGGCGACTTCGCGGGCACGGTGGACCGCTGGACCGGAGACCTGTGGACCACCCTGCTGGAACGCTACGGGACCCCCGGGGAAGACGCCGGGACAGAGCCGGACGCCGGCCGGGAAACGGGACTGTACGCACTGGAGGACGCGACCGACTCGGTCACCGGCGCACTCGCCGCACGGCACGGCGTCCAGCCCATGGAGGTGCTCGACGCGTACGAACTGGTCGACATGAACCACCAACTCGGCCGCTCCAAGCGCTTCCTCAAACTACGGCTCCCCGACGGCGTCACCTACCGCACCGGCGACCACATCGCCGTCCTCCCGAGCAACCCGGCCGACCTCGTCCAGCGCGTGGCCGACCGCTTCTCCCTCGACCTGGACCGCACCGTCCGCCTCCGCGCCCGCCGCCGCAGCCGCAGCGCCCTGCCCGTCGACCGCCCGCTGACCCTGCGCCGCCTGCTCACCGACTTCGTCGAACTCCAGGACCCCGCCACCCGGGAACAGGCCGCCGCACTCGCCGGACACACCGCCTGCCCGCCCGAGAAGCGCCCCCTGGCCGAACTCGCCGAGGCGGACGCGGAGACCTTCCGCGAGCAGGTGACCGCCGCCGGACACAGCCTCCTCGACCTGCTGGAGCGCTACCGGGCCTGCGAACTGCCCTTCGAGGTCTTCCTGGAACTGCTGCCCGTGCTGCGCCCGCGCCACTACTCGATCTCCTCCTCCGCCAAGACGTCACCCGGCGAGGCCGACCTGATGGTGTCCCTGCTCGCCGCACCCCACCGGGGCGGCGAGGGCACCTTCCGCGGCATCGGCTCGCACCACCTCCAGACCGTGAACGCGGGCGACACCGTCCAGGCCCGGGTGCTGCCCTGCAGTGACGCGTTCCGGCTGCCCGAGGACGACTCGGCGCCGGCGATCCTGGTCAGCGCGGGCACCGGACTGGCGCCCTTCCGCGGGGCCGTCCTGGACCGCCACCACGCCAAGTCGACCGGCACCCTGCTGTGCTACTTCGGCTGCGACCACCCCGACGTCGACTACCTGCACCGCGCGGAGTTCGAGGCGGCCGAGGCCGCCGGAGCCGTCAGCATGCGGCCCACCTTCTCCTGCGCGCCCGAGGACGGGGCCCGTTTCGTGCAGGACCGCATAGCCAAGGAGAGCGACGAGGTGTGGGCGGCCCTGGAGGCCGGCAGCCGCGTCTACGTCTGCGGCGACGGCCGCCGGATGGCCCCCGCCGTGCGGGAGGCGTTCATGGCGGTCTACCGCACGCACACCGGCGCGGACGACGAAGAGGCCACCGCCTGGCTGGCCGCCCTGACCGAGTCCGGCCACTACGTGGAGGACGTCTGGGCCGGCTGACCGCCCCCACCTACCGGAATCCGGCGAGCCAGTGCCCTCCGACACCGCCTCGGCCTCAAAGCCCCGGAGCGCCCCCGGCGTCTCGGGTGGCAACTCCCGCCACCCGGCGGGGGTATCGCCCCCCGATCGGCAGGGACACGGCAGCCTCCTGCCGGATACTCCGCGGCTCGCCCGGCCTCCAGCCTGAGAGCCATGACTGAGCACGCAGACCTCTCGCAGGCCGCCGCACCACCCTCCGAACGCGAGCGCGGTGAGCCCTCGCCGGGCGCGGCCGGGGTGGGACGTCTGGTCGGGCTGGACCTGGCCCGCGGCCTGGCCGTCTTCGGCATGTACGCGGTCCATGTGGGCCCCGCCCCGAGCCAGGACGGTGCCATCGGCTTCCTGATGGAACTGGCGCAAGGCCGTTCCTCCGCCCTGTTCGCCGTCCTGGCCGGCTTCGCGGTCGCCCTCATCACCGGCCGCCGCACACCGAAGACCGGCCTGGCCGGCCGACAGGCCGTCGCCAAGGTGATCATCCGGGCCGTGATCCTGATAGCCCTGGGCACTGCCCTGACCCTGACCGGTACCCCGGTCGTGCCGATCCTCGCCTTCTACGGCCTGTTCTTCCTGCTCGTGCTGCCCCTGTACCGGCTGGGCGCCAAGCCGCTGGCCCTGATCGCGGTGGGCTGGGCCCTGGTGGGCCCGCAACTGCTGTACGCGCTGAAGCCGGTGTTCGGCGGCCGGGTGTTCCTCTCCTACGGCCAGGCCGACGGCCCCGTTTCGCTGTTCTTCACCGGCGGCTATCCGGCCCTGACCTGGGTCCCGTTCGTCATCGCCGGTATGGCCGTCGCCCGCTGCGACCTGACCGCCACGGCGGTCCGCACACGCCTGGCCCTCACCGGCGCAGCCCTCGCCGTCACCGGCTACGGCGGCTCCTGGCTGGCGCTGCGCCTCGTACCCGGCGCCGCAGCCGCCGTCCGGAAAGCCGAAGAGGGACCGGGCATGTCGTCGGTGTCGTCCGTATCGCCCGACAGCATCGGCATCTTCGGCGACACCCCCGCCGGAATGCTGGCCTCCGCCCCGCACAGCGAGGCGACCCTGTCCATCGTGGCCGCCACCGGCGTCGCGATCCTGGTGATCACGGGTTGCCTGGCCGCCATGGACGCCTTCCCCCGGCTGCGCCGCCTGGCCCGCCCCGTCATAGCGGTCGGCTCGATGTCACTGACGGCGTACGTCTTCCACATCGTCGCGATCTGGCTCCTGAACACCGAGGGATCAACCGTCGCACCCCTGTACATCCTGCTCGGCTTCATCGCATCCATCACCGCCCTGGCCACCCTCTGGTCCCACTTCTTCCCACGAGGCCCGCTCGAATGGCTGCTGGGCAAGGAAACCGGGATTGCCCGGCGCATTCAGTGACGGCGACGCCCATCACGACCACCGCATCCCGATCGCGGACAGCTGCTCGCGCGCCGACCGCTTCCGGTGGTGGCAGGTGTCATGCCTGGACTGTGGGGCGAACGCTGATCTCGCCGATCTCGACGTCGCCCGGCTGTTCGAGCCCGCGCAGCCCTCGCCGAGTCCCACCACGTCCACCTCAACGAGATCGCCAAACGTGCCGGTGTGGGACAGGGAACGCTCTACCGGAACTTCCCCAACCGCGAAGCGCTCCTCGCCGAGGTCTACCGGCGCGACGTCGAAGAACTCGTCGCCGCCGCCCCCGCTCTGCTGGCGGAACACGAGCCCGTGGAAGCCTTGCGTCACTGGCTCGACCGAGTGGTCGACTACGCCGAGATCAAACGCGGCGTTCTGGCAGCGCTAGAGCCGACGGCGTGGCAGGACCTCGTCGCCCACAGCCACAACCCCATCGAAGGCGCCCTCGCTCGCCTGCTGGATGCCGGGAAAGCGGCCGGTTCCATCCGCACGGACGTGGATGCCCACGGGGTCCTCCTGCTCATCGCCTACCTCAGCCGACTGGAACGGCACGAATGGAAATCCACGGCACGGCCACTGATGAACGTCATCCTCGACGGCCTACGACAGCACGCGGACCCGTGAGGACAACAGACCACCGAGGACACCCCGAAGAGCAACCCCAACGTCACCACACAGCAGAGGCAGCACATCGGCTCCGCCACCGAGCGGTGCCAGTTCCCGTGTGTGAGGCGAGCGATCCAGTAGCCGTCAATGAGACGGGGGTTGCTGGTGACGGACCGGTGTTCCGGGTCTGCGCTATTGGGGGAGGGCGACCAGGACGCGGCCGTGGCCACCGCCGGTGTCGACGTGGTCGTGGGCCTTGGCGATCTGGTCCAGCGGGTAGCGGTCACGGACGTCGACGGTGAGGGCGCCGACGGCGGCGGCGGAGGTGAGGTCGCGGGCGGCCTGGCGCTTGGCCTCGGCGGGGAAGTCGTCGCTGCCGAGCAGCCGCAGGGTGACGTTGTTGAACAGCAGCGGCCAGAAAGGGATCTCGGTGCGGTCCGAGCGGGTGGCATAGGCGGCGATGACGGCATTGTCGGCGGCGACGGCGTTGTCGAGATCGGCGTTGTCGGACAGCGCGACTTCGATGATCCGGTCGACGCCCCGCGGGGCGTACGAGCGGATGGCAGCGGCGGGGTCGCCGGCATCCAGGGCGACGGCGTGGGAGACGACGGCCGGGTCGACGCGGTCGAGGTCCGCGGTGCGGCGGACGGTGGCGATCACGGTGGCGCCGGCCCACCGGGCGAGCTGGGCGGCCAGGGAGCCGACGCCGCCGAGAACTCCGTGGACCAGGACCAGCCGGCCGTCGACCGGTCCGTCGGCGAAGACGGTGCGGTGGGCGGTGATGCCGGGGATGCCGAGGCTCGCCCCCAGCTCGTCACTGAGGTGGTCGGGCAGGGGTGGGGCCTGGTGGTCGGGGACGACGGTGTACTGGGCGGCGGTGCCGAAGGGGCGGTAGGACTGGGCGCCGTACACCCAGACCCGCTGTCCGACGCGGCGGGCGTCGACTCCGGCGCCCACGGCGTCGACGACTCCGGCGGCGTCGCTGTGCGGGATCACCCGTGGATAGGGCATGGCAGAGCCGAGCCAGCCGCGCCGTTTCTTGGTGTCGCCGGGGTTGACGCCCGAGACGGTGACGCGGACGCGGACCTCGCCGGGGCCGGGGAGGGGATCAGGGAGTTCACCGACGTGCAGGACATCGGCGGCGGGGCCCTGGGCGTCGTACCAGGATGCAAGCATGGGGGGTACCTCCGTGGACGGTCAGCTCGCGGGAGCGGCGGGCGTATGCGGATCGCTGTCGGTGCATCCGGTGGCGAATACGGGCGGTTTTTCCCCGAGGGTCTCGCGCAGCCAGCTCCGTTCGGCGCGGCTGGTGGCGCGGGCGGTGAGCAGCATGCCCCGCCGGTAGGGGTCGGCGATCTCCTCGGCACGCAGGGGCCGCTCGTCGTCGTAGAAGAAGCTCGCCGGTTCTTCCAGGAACTCCAGCCGTCTGCGCAGCACCGCGTGCTGTTCGGCCACGTCGGGCAGGTGGGAGAGGAAGGCCAGGACGACGTAGAACCGGGTGAAGTCGGTGATCTCGTGGTCGGCGGGCTCGCGCAGACGCTGAAGCATGTCGGCCCGCCCGGCCGCAGTCGGGCTGAGCACGTACCGGGCCGCCCCCGCGGCCGGGTCGGCGCGCCGCTCGATCAAGCCCGCCCTGGTCAGGCGATTGATCGCCGGATAGAGGCTGCCGTCACTGACCGGCCGTGTGTAACCGGTCAGCTGTGAGACGCGGCGGCGCAGCTCGTGTCCAGGCAGGGGTCCTTCGGCGAGGAAGCCGAGTATCGCGAGTTCCAGCATGAGCCCATCTTCGCACGCGAACATCGAATCGATGTGAACATCGATTCGATGTTATGCTCGCAGATACCCGCCTAAACGTCTCCGGAGAGGCACAGCAAGATGCCATCGCAGTCCACCGAGTCAGTGATGAACCGTTTCGTCGAGTTCATCAACACGGGCAACGAGGATCTCGCCCGCGAGGTCATTTCTCCGGACGCGGTGTTCCACGCGCCCAGCCACCCGGAACCACTGCGGGGGCCCGGTGGGTATCTGGAAGTCATCGGGATGATGCGCAGTGCCTTCCCCGACGTCCGGTGGACGCTGGAGGAGACGGTCGCCGAAGGTGACACCGTGGCCGCGCGGTTCACCATGCGGGGAACCCACGACGGTGAATTCTTCGGGATCCCGGCGAGCGGCAACAAGATCTCGGTGCAGGCCATGAACTTCTACTACCTGGCCGACGGCCGGATCGTCGGCGAACGGGGCCAGCCCGATCTCCTCGGGGTGATGCAGCAGATCGGTGCCGTACCGGCGCCGTGAACCTCGTAGCGCCGCGTGAGCCCGCTATCGCGCGGAACTGCTGCTGCCGGGAGGTACGTCGCCCCGGCAGAAAGGGGAAGGCCCACACCGGCCCGCAGGCGGCCAGGGGGGCGGGCCGAAAGAAGCGTCACGCGACTGCGTTGACAGCGAAGTCAGTCCGCGCAGGTCAGCGACTTCGGCCGGACTGACTTCGCTGTCAAAGGACAGCTGGGTCGTGAGCCGGCTGTGGGGTTGTGGGTCAGTTCCACCAGAGCACGAGGTAGTTGGTGGTGGGTGTGGCGGCTGCGGTGACGCCCGTCATGTCCATCGCATGCCGATGGTGGACAGTTGTTCTACCCGTTCCGGTGTCAGCATCGCCGCCCTGCTCCGTTGATTACCGACCCAGGCGCCCAGTTTGATCTGCCGCTCTTCCTGACTCCCGTCACCCTCACC